>NZ_JAVHJU010000040.1 GCF_031082405.1 Amycolatopsis sp. A133 | reverse complement strand
TTGGGCACCGCAACATCCTCCCAGCTCACCATCACGGCAAGCCAACTCAGATGTCACCTACTGGTGCAGCAGACCCGCTGGTCAGTCAGGCCCTCGATGAAGCTGGCAGTGGCTGTCTGCCATCCGCTGGCCTCGGCGCCGACGATGTGGGCGAGCGCGCGCGCCAGCACCGGCGCCAGCGGGCTGGCGGCGATTGCGGCTGCCTCTTCGGCCACCGCCTCCGCGCCGAGTTGGGCGATCGCGGCCGGAGTCTCGTCGACTGCGGTGTCGACCAGGTGTTCAGCGAGCCGGTTCATGACCACAACCGCCAGGCTGCGCGGTCGTTTCTTTCGATCATGTCGAGCACCGCAGAGTCTGCGCCCGTTGGAAGCTGCTGCGGAGATATCAAGGTCACCACAGTGGCGCACCTTCCTCAGCCGTGACAAGGCAGTCTGCGGGCAGAACGGCCCTGCTCAGGTCGCGGTCCGCAGTTGTGATCAGCACCTGGATGTGGTTGCTTGCGGCCAGCTCCGCGAGCTCCTTGAATACAACGGCAGCGTCGAAGTCTTGAACCTCCTCGGCTTTGGGGCTGTCGATCAGGACAAGACCGGGATGGGTCGAGATCCCGAGACGCGCACCTACCCGCAGCAAGGCGATCACAACGGCGATACGCAGCCGTACCTGTTCGCCGGGACTCTGCTTGCCGAAGTACGACTGCGCGCCGCCGCCTTTGATCACCTTGAGCTGAGCGGCCCGGTTGACCTCCACCCGTTCCAGCGCGCTCATCCCGAACCGACGGGCAAGGTCAGCGATCTCGGCGTTCAGCTCGGTGAACAGTGCGGCTGCAGCTGCTTTGCTGTCCTGATCGAGCACTTTGTCCGCGGCAGCGAGCACCTTGAGGACGGTGGACTCCTCGTCTCCGTCGTGCTCGGCCGGTTCGGGCACCATCTCCAGCGCGCCCTTCCACCGTGCCACTTCAAGCTCCGCAGTCATGCGCTGACGCACCGTGTCGTCGCTGCCGGCGGTCCGCAACCTCTGTTGCGCCTCGTCCAGCTGTGCCGTGAGCTGAGAAAGAGTGGATTCGGCGGATTCCAGCGCCTGTCGCGCCGCATCTTCGGCCGACTTGCTGGCGTCTACACGTGCCTGTGCTTCGGCCTCGACTTCTTCATCGCTGGCGGTCTCACCGACGACCTCTGCGGTGCAGACCGCGCAACGGTGGACATCACGCTCTTCCTTACGGCGTTCCTTGGTGATCGGTGTCTCGCAGCGCGGGCACGCGCTGGGATCCAAGCCGTGGAACAACAGTCGGGCGATCTCGCTTTCCTTGACGTCGTTCAACGTTTTTTCGTCCGCCTGTCGTTGCCGCCGCGCGGCGCGATAGGCACGGTTCAGCTGATCCCAGTCCTCTTCGGCATCGGCCACCCGGCGAGCGAGTCGGCCTGAGGCGTACGCCAGGTTGGTGAGCGACGGGCCGGGCGCTTGCTGGACGAGTCGGTCGAGTTCGGTCTGGGCGGCCGCGAGTGCCTCCTGAGCTCGGGCGCGGTCAGCCGCCCGCTGCTCGGCTGCTTGCCGTACCCGATCACGTTCCTGGGCGACCTTCGACTGCAGCACTTCGCGCGTCGCCTTTACTCGCGTGAGTACCGCGGCAGCCGGCAGGTCGAGGAACACTTGCAACAGCCGTCCGGGCAGCCCAGCCATCGGCTGATCCCCGAGCAGGGGTTTGTCAGGGCCTGCCGGAAGATTGATCGCGGAGTAGTAGGCGGGCCAGCCATGAGTCTGGGTGCCAACCTGCTTGTCCTTGCTCACCGAGTTGACCAATGGCTGCAGGTCGAGCCGATCGAGCATCAAGGTGGCCACCTGCGCAGCGAAGTCGTCTTCGTCTGCAGTGTCAACGAGGATCGAGACGCCCTGGTGTCCCGCATCACTGTTCTCCGCTGTGAGGCGCTCTCACTGCGAAGCTGCGAGCACCTCGCCCCTGACGAGGGTGCCTTTGTCCAGGGAGAGACGAAACCCAACCGCTTGGCCCGCGATGGTGACGTCGAGCTCGACTCCTGACAGCCATCGGCGGACATCCGCCTGAAGGCGGTCGCGGGGTGAACCCCGCAAGCACCACGTGATGATCTCCAAGACGCTGGTCTTGCCCCGGAAGTTCGACGCGACCAGGGCGGTGAAGTCGGTGTCGAAGGTGAAGATGCGGTCAAACGGGCCGTCGTGCGTCGTTCCGGAGCGAACCCCAAGGACACGAAGGCGGTGGACACGAACAGATCGAGGCCGTGCCGGCGGGTAGACCAGGGGGATGCCGTGGGTCGTGAAGACTACGACAACATCGTCCTCGGTGGTCTTGGCCGCAGCAGCGATTCGGCCGACGAGCGAGCCGGAATGTTCGACACTGGATGCCTCCACGGTCATGCGTCCACTCCGTCGGTGACCGAGGTCCCCGCCCGCAGCTGGGCGAGACGGCTCCGTGCCCGAGCGCTGATGCTGCCGATTCGTGTTCCACGGGCCGCCGTCGCGTACTCGTCCTGCAGGTACTGGCGCTCCTTCAACTGGTTCCCCCCTCGTCCGTCGGCCAGATCGAGCACCAACTGCACACGATCGACGTAATAGCGGAAGGCTGGCGCCTGAGCAACGACCGTTCGGGCGACGTCGCGGCCCCGAGCCAGCAGGTAGTAGTCGTGTCGCGAGGTTCGGCCGACTCGGCCGTGGCGGCGACGCACGACCAGCCCCGCGCTGCGTAGGACCGCCAGGGCGTCATCGAGAGGCTCGTAGGCGCCGAAATGGTGACGCAGCATCGGATATCGGCGTACCTCGGGCTCCTCGGAGTCGAGGATCTGTGCCGCCAAGTCCAGTAGTCTCGGCTCGCCGCTGCGCTCGTAGTCGTTGAGCAACTCGTCGGCAAGGAAATCGGGACTCCGTAGCCAGAAGTCTAGCTTCTGCAGCCGAAGCTGCCCCTCCACGACTCCGACGGCATCCGTCAGGGCTGCGTCGTTACGGATCGGGGCAGCCAGGGGTTCGGCAGCGCCGTCGATCAACAACAAGATCCGGACCGCATCTTGCTCGCGGCTGGTCGCAGCCGTGCTGACCTCATCGTTTACGTCGTCACCACTGTCGCCGTCCACGATCAGTCAGCCTAAGCGACACTGAGTGACATTCGAAGATCGAAACGCCCTCCAGGCGGACTTCGTTATTCAGGCGAGAGTGACGCTCCTGCCAGGGCCGATGCGGGCCAGGGGTCTGTAGGGGTATCCCTCCCCAGTGATTCCTCCAGGTGAGTTCGTGCGTATGTTCGACAACGTTGGCCGATGAAGATGCTAGAGACGATCAACAGTCGCGTCCAGAAAGCCGAACGCTTGTCCCATATGCGCTATCGCATGACGGGTCAGGTCCCGCCTGGCCGCAGGGGCCAGCCGGAGCGGAGCGGTGAACTGGCACGGCGCCGCGAGGTGGCGGCGTTAATCGAGGTCAAGCCACTCCAGTCTCTGAGGGGTCATGTTCGCCGTCCGCGCAGCCGTCGAGCAGCGCCACTGTGGTAGATATCCGCAGGTCAGCAGGTACAACCCGGCGTGCGGATGTTGTCCGAGCCTGGTCGGGGGCACCACAAGCACGGGAACGATCGAACGGCTGCCTCGGCGTCGGCCAGCTGGGCTTCGAACCCGCAGCAAGAGGACCGGCTCGACAACGTCATCGCCGCCCCCATGCAAGCGTCCTCTGTGGATGATCCGGGCCGGAATCCCCGCGGGCACGGCGACCGGGGATGAAAGCGGCGACGACCAGGGCGAGCAGCGCCGCCGACGCGCCGGCCAGCAGGACGGTGGTGAACGCGGCCGGGTCCGGGACGGCGCGCCCGCTCACCGTTGTGGTCCTCATGGCCAGGATCAGCCCGGTCACCGCGCCGGCGGTGGAAGTGCCCAGCGACCGGCAGAGGTTGTTCAGGCTGTTGGCCGCCGCGGTCTGGCCGGCGGGGACCGCGTCCATGACAAGCGAGGGCATCGCCCCGTAGGCGAGCCCGATGCCGGATCCGACGAGGGCGGTGCAGACGAGCAACTGCCAGAGCTGTGCGTGCCACATCGCCGCGAAGCCGTAGCTGCACACGAGGACCAGGGCACCGGCCATGAGCGTCATCTTCGGTCCGAGGTGGACGGTTATCCTGGCCGACACCGGCGACATGGAGATCATGCACACTCCGCCTGGCGCCTGCAGGAGGCCGGCGACGAGCATCGACGCGCCGAACCCGTACCCCGTCGTCGTGGGCGTCTGCAGGAGCTGGGTGAACACCAGCGAGTTGGTCAGCATGGCGAAGCCGAAGACCAGCGAAGCGGTGTTGGTGAGCAGGACCTGCGGCCGGCGGCTCACCCGCAGGTCGATGAGCGGCTGCGGGGTGCGCAGCTCCCACGCGCCGAACAGCACCAGCAGCGTGGCCGCGCCCGCGAACGACCCGAGGGTGAGGCCGCCGGTCCACCCCCAGGTACCGCCCTGGGAGACAGCGAGGAAGAGGCCGACCAGCGCGCCCGAGAGCAGCAGCGCCCCCAGCGGGTCGAACCGGCCACCCCGCGGCGGCGCCGCACGGGGCACGACGAGCAGGACGAGAACCCCCGCCACGGTGGCCAGCCCGCCTGCGGTTCAGAACAGGACTCGCCAGTCGGTGTACTGCGCGAGCAACGCCGACAGCGGGATTCCCAGCGAGGCCCCGACGCCGAGTGACGTGCTCATCACCGATGTCGCGGCGGCCAGGCGGTGCGGCGGCAGGTGGTCGCAGAGCAGGCTGATGCCCAGGGACACCACACCCGCCGCGGTGCCCTGCAAGGCGCGACCGGCGACGAACCAGCCCAGTGAGGTGCTGAGCGCCGTCACCGCGGAACCCGTGACCAGCGTCGAGAGGCAGCACAGCAGAACGTGCTGCTTGCCCCACATGTCGGCGAGCCGGCCGGCGATCGGGATGGACACCGCTCCCGCGATCAACGTGGCCGTCACGGCCCACGAGGCGTTGCCGGGGGTGGTGTGCAGCAGCGCCGGCAGATGGGGGAGCAAGGGGATGACGAAGGTCTGCTGCAACGACACCGTGATCCCCGCGAGAGCGAGCACGGCGATGAGCGTTGCCGGTGGCGGTGTCACGGGTTCCGGCTGGTTCACGGGGTCACTCCGCCGGCTGGTGGCGGGTGTCCCCCACGCCTTCGCCGGCGTCCACGTTCTTCGGGAGGAACCGCTTGGTGCTGCGGCGGAAGGCCCACACGATGGCGAGCACGACGAGTGCCGACAGCGGCGTGCCCATCGCGATGCGGGCGACACCGAGCGCGCTGGTGTTGTCGGCGAGGTAGAGCCACTGCTGGAGGGCGAACCGGGCACCCAGCACGGCTGCGGCGGCGAGAGTGGCGATGGTGTGGGCGCGCAGGACCGTCCGGTCGGTCCGCCACCGGTGTTGGCGGCCGTGCACGAAGTTCCAGATGACGCCGGTGACCGGACGGCGGAGCAGCACCGAGCCGAGGGTGAGCACGAAGCCCGCCAGGTAGGCCCAGATCCCCACCGCGAAGTAGTTCTTCGCCGACCCGGTCAGGGCCACGATCCCGGCGGCGAGCGCGACGCCGGCCAGGCTGCCGGCCGCTGCGATCCAGCGCTCACCACGCACGAGCCGGAACACCATCAATCCCGCTCCCGTCAGCAGGGCGACGGTGAGCGTCACCGCCAACGGGAGGAAGAGGTTCGCCGTCACGAACACGACCACCGGGACAGCGGAGTAGATGAAGCCCATCCGCGTACCCATGCGAGCGAGCATCGCCTCTTCTCGGGGGGGACCGGTGTCGGAGGGTGAGCTCGTGGTGTCGTCGTCCATGGTGTCGTGCTGCTGCGGCTTGGTCATGGTTGTCTCGTCCTTTCGGCGGTAGGCCGGCGTGGCGGGAATTCAGGAGGTGGCGGTCGCGGAGCGCTCGGGCGCCGATGTCCTCGCGAACGCGACGGCTTCGTCGAAGCGGGTGCGTTCGGCGATGAGCCGGCGGTACTTCATGACGTGGCGCTGCCCGTTCAGGGTCAGCACCCCGCTCAGGCGGTCGCCCTCGCGGTACAGCGCGACGAAGTGGTCACCGGCCGGGTCACCCGAGACGATCTCGACGCCGTCGACGGTGGCGACACCGGCGAACTGGATGCGAGAGCCGTACCAGTCCGACCAGAAGTACGGGACCGTCGAGTAGGGCCGGAGGTCTTCGGGTGACACCGCGTTGCGCGCGGCACGCGCCCCCTGCTCGGCGGCGGCGGACCAGTGCTCCACCCGCATCGAGCGGTCGAACAGGAGGTTGTGCCAGCGGGCGACGTCGCCCGCGGCGTGGACACCGGGGGCGCCGGCGCGAAGGAACTCGTCGCAGACCAGGCCGTCGTCGACGAGCAGTCCGCTGCCGGCGAGCCAATCCGTGCGGGGCACCGCCCCGATCCCGACGACGACCAGATCGGCGCCGATCACGCTGCCGTCGGTGAGGCGGACGCCCTCGACCCGGTCGGTGCCCTCCACCGCGGCCACGGCCTCTCCGCAGCGCAGCACGGTGCCGTTGCGGGTGTGCAGCGACGACAGCGCGGCACCGAGGTCGGGGCCGACGGAGCGGACCAGCGGGGTCGGCAGCGCCTCCAGCACCGTCGTCGGCAAACCACGCCGGCGGGCGGCCGAGGCGACCTCGGCCCCGATGAACCCGGCCCCCACGACGACGGTGCGAGCCCCCTCGTCCAGAGCACGGCGACCGCGCGTGCATCGTCGAGCGTCCGCAGGACGTGCACACCTGCCAAACCTTCGGTGCCGGGCAGGCTGCGGGCCGCGGCGCCGGTGGCGATGACCAGCGCGTCGTAGGCCACTTCTGCACCGCCGGCGTGCACGACCCGGGTGTCCGGATCGAGTCCGGTGGCCGGGGTGGCGAGCAGGAGTTCCACACCCAGCTCGTCGACGAGCTCCGCACGGCTGCGGAAGGTCACCGGATCGGCCGGGACTCCCGGGGCCAGCAACTGCTTCGACAGCGGCGGCCGGTCGTAAGGGAGGTGGGATTCGTCGCCGAGCAGGGTGATGCGGCCGGCGAATCCGGCTTTGCGCGCGGCCTCGACCGCACGCAGGCCCGCGAGCGAGGCGCCGACGACCACGAGCGAGCGGGGTCCGGTGTGGCCCGTCGAGGCGTTCACGGTGCCAGCCTCAGCGCCATGGCCGGGCAGCCCTCGACGGCCTCGGTCACCTCGTCCAGGGCGCCTTCGGGCACCTCGGCGGACAACACGACCAGTTCCCCGTTGTCGTCCACCTCGAACACGGTGGGCGCGAAGGACTCGCAGATTCCGATGCCGGTGCACTTGGCCCGGTCCAGGACGATCCTCACCGGACACCGGCCTGCTCGTTCGCGGCACCCAGGCGGACGTGCATGGTCCGGACGCCGGGCACCATGGTCGAGCGCATCCGCAGCACCTCACCGGTGAGCTCGACGCGGTCGAAGCGGGCGAGGAACTCCTCGAAGAACACCCGGGCCTCGAGCCGGGCCAGCGACAGGCCCAGGCAGGCGTGCTCGCCGGTGCCGAAGGCCAGGTGCGGGTTGGGCCGGCGGGTGATGTCGAACTGCTCGGCGGTGTCGCCGAAGACGTCCTCGTCACGGTTGGCGGCGCCGTAGAGCAGCACGACCGCTTGCCCCTTCTTGATGGTCTTGCCGCGCAGCTCGACGTCTTCGGTGGCCCAGCGGGTCATGTGCGTGACCGGGGAGACGTAGCGCAGCATCTCCTCGACCGCGGAGGGGATCAGGCTCGGGTCGGCGACGAGCATCCGCAGCTGCCCGGGGTGGTTGATCAGCGCGATGGTGCCCAACGCGATCAGGTTGCGCGTGGTCTCGTTGCCGGCGACGAGCAGCAGGTGCAGGAACGAGATGAGCTCGTCGTGGGACAGGCTCTCGCCGTCGACTTCGGCGTCCATGAGGATCGAGATGAGGTCGTTGGTGCCGCGCTGCTCCCGCAGTTCGATCAACCGGCGGAAGTACGTGGTCAGTGCCCCGAACGCCTCCTGCGAGGTCAAGGTGATGCCGGGGTCGGCAGAGCCGACGGAGGCGTCGGACCAGGCGCGGAACTGCTCCCAGTCCTCGGCCGGTGCCCCGAGCAGGTCGGCGATGATGCGGACGGGGACCTTCGCGACGAGCCCCTCGGCGTACTCCAGTTCGACGCCCGCCTCCGCGGAGTCGAGCACACCGCGCACGATCGCGCGGACGTCGGGCTCCATCGCGTTGATGTGCCTCGGGGTGAAGCCCTTCGAGATCAGCTTGCGCAACGCGTTGTGCCGCGGTGGATCGGTCGTGATCAGCATCGGTCGCGGGGCAGCCGCCGGGGGCTTGCCGTCGGGCATCAGCACTCCCTTCGCCGACGAGAACAGGTGCGGCCGCGAGCCGATGAACTTGATGTCCTCGTAGCGGGTGATCCCCCAGAACCCGCCGTTGGCGCTGGTCCAGTGCACCGGGGAGTGGTGGCGCAGGTCCCGGTAGGCCGGTGCCGGATCACCGATGTAGAAGTCCGGCAGGTGCAGCGGGTAGCTCGGTTCCATGCGGGGTCCCCTTCACGGGTGGTGTGGGTGGCGACGCGCTCGGGCCTGGTCGTCAGAAGCTCCGGCCGTCCTCCAGATACGAGGCACAGTACACGCATATTATGCGGTCGTCTACACGTAATTCGGCGGTGCTTCCGGTGCTGCCGCTCAAGTCGGCCCAGTGCCAGAACAGGTACTGGCGTACATTGCTTTAGGAAGCGGTGTACACGTGAATCCGCGTGGACGGCGTGACCTCTCCCGCCAGCTCGACGATTGGAAGCGGTGACGCCGGCATGACGAGGACCCACGGTGATGCGGACGCAGGTGCTTCGACCCCTCCCTCGACGAGCCGGGAAGGAGGCGCGCCGATAGTGCGCCAGACGCTCGAGAACCGGGTCATCGACGCGATGGCGTTGCTCACGCGGACGACCGAGGACTTCTTCGAGCGGATCGCCGGCGACATCTCGGCCGGGCTGCGCCGCGGGACCGCCTCGCCGCTGTTCGTACTGCACCGCACCGGACCGCTGCGGGTCTCGCAGCTGGCCGAGGAGCTCGGCCTCGACCGCACGACGGTGACACGCCACCTCGACGACCTGGAGTCCCGCGGCCTGGTGACCCGGCACCCCGACGAGCGGGATCGGCGCGCGATGATGGCGAGCCTGACCCCGGCGTCCCAGGACTTCCTCGACGACATGAGGGTGCGCAACAGGGCGCTGATCCGGCGCATCTGCGCCGGCTGGACGCGCGAAGAGCGGGCGGTGTTCGCGCGGCTGCTGCCGCGCTTCGCCGCCGAGGGCGAGAAGGTGTTCGGCAACGCGTCGATGTCGGGAACCAGGGGTTCTCAAAGCCGTTCGCGTGGAACCGGCCGGGGCGCAGCCGAACGAGGGTGAGGCGGGCTGGAGCCGCTGCGGCCCCACGCGCTCATCGTGGCGGCCGCCCGGGCGGGACCCGGGAAAACGCGGAACCGGGGCGGGCTGCGAATGCCCGCCCCGGTGTTGGTGCGCGAACTCAGGCCGTGGGGCGGGTTGCTCCGGCGTACTGGCTCTGCAACGGCGAAATCTTCACGACGTCGCCGCTGGTCGGTGCGTGGACCATCTTGCCGTTGCCGATGTACATCCCGATGTGGGAGACCGGCGAGTAGTACGCCACCAGGTCGCCCGGCTGCAGCTGGTCGCGTGGCACCGGTGTGCCGTACTGCGCTTGGGCCGCGGAGTTGCGGGGCAACGTGATGCCGGCCTTCGCATACGCCCACTGCATCAACCCCGAGCAGTCGAACGAGCCCGGCCCGGTGGCGCCCCAGACGTACGGGCTGCCGAGCTTGCTCAGCGCCGCGTTCACCGCCGTCTGCGCCGCGGCCGTCGGGGCTTTGACGTTCGGGGCCGCGCCGCCCGTGTCGCGCTGGGCTGCTTTGTCGGCGGCGCTCAGGGTCTTGTCGGCGGCCTTGATCTGCTCGATCTGGTCGTTGAGCGTCTTCTGCTTGGCCTTGATGTCCTCGGTCAGCTTGGCCGCGGCGTCGCGGGCGTCCTGGGCCCGTTTTGCGGCGTCCGACGCCTTGCTGGTGGCGTCGGTGGCCTGCTGGACGGCCGCGGTGAGGTTGGTCAACGCGGCGTTCTTGTCCGTGGCCAGCACTTCGAGCGCCGACGACCGGTCCAGGAAGTCCTGAGTGGACGTACCGGACAGCAGTGCCGACAGCTTGTTCAGCTGGACGCCGCTGGTGAAGGAGGCGCCGGCGAACTCGTCGACTTCGGCCTGGTACTTCTTCTGGTTCTCGGTGGCCTTGACGCCTTGGGCTTTCGCCGCGTCGACGTCGGTGGTGGCCTTGTCGAGTTCGCCTTGCTTGGTGGTGAGGTCGTTCTGCGCCTTGAGCAGGTCTTCGTTGAGCTTCTCGGCCTGCGCCGCGAGTTCGCGGTACTTGGCCAAGGCGTCCGAAGAACCGGGTGGGGCCTGGGGAGCGGGGATCGGGGCGGCGGTGGCCGAGGGCTGGGCGACGGTGATCACGAGGATCACCGAGGTCGCTGCGAGGATGCCTGAAACCACGCGCCTGATGGACTGCGACTGCACGGTCGCGCGGGTCTCCTTTGCTCGTTGTCCGCCGGCTGGAACCGGGCGAAGAGGCCGGCCGGGCCGGCGTGATCCCGCGTCGCCGTCCGGTCGACGGCAGCTACCACGAGATCTCGGCCAGGCTACGAAAAGACCACGGTCGTGTCCACCTTCCGGTGTAAGAAATCCGTCACGCTCCGCAATTTCGCTTAGCACTGTCCGCTATTTGCGACAGCAGTGCCGCTGAATGTCCTGATTGGACAATTCGGCCGCTTCCGGAAATCGCCGTTCGGAGGCCCGGGGTGACAACGAGACACAGGTCACTTGATACCGGTACCCCCTAGGGGTACCTTGAGGGCATCGCCGAACCGCCGAAGGAGCCCCCATGAGTCAGCTCACCTACACCGTCACCGGGATGACCTGCGCGCACTGCGTCGCCTCGGTCAGCGAGGAGGTCGGCGCGATCGACGGCGTCACCGACGTCGCGGTCGACCTGCCCACCGGGGCCGTCACCGTCACCAGTGCCGAGCCGATCGACGACGCGCGGGTCCGCGCGGCGGTCGAAGAGGCCGGCTACACGCTCGCCGGGTAGACCCGGCCTTCACACGAGGGAGCGGAGATGAACACCACAGCGCGGCTGGCCGCGTTCGGCGGGGCGCTGGCCCTGCTCGCGGCCGGCGGGTTCGCCGTCGGCAACGCGGCCGGTCCGGTATCCGCGGCGACCGGGGGAAACGCGGAACACGGCACCCCGCACGAGGGCACCACGGCCGGCGACGCCGCCGCGGACGACCTGCCCGGCGGGCTCGCTGCCAGCAAGGACGGCTACACCTTCACCGTCGCCGACCCGACGCCGGCGCCCGGGCGGTTCTCGTTCACGATCACCGGGCCGGCGGGCAAGCCGGTGACCGCGTTCGACGTCGAGCACGAGAAGCGGCTGCACCTGATCGTGGTCCGCCGGGACACGGCGGGCTTCCAGCACGTCCACCCCGAGATGGCGCCGGACGGCACGTGGAGCGTCCCGCTGACCCTGCCCGCCGCGGGCTCGTACCGGGCGTTCGCCGACTTCGCCCCGGCCGGCGGCCGGCCGATGACCCTCGGCGTCGACCTCTCGGTCGCCGGGGACTACCGGCCCGCGAGCCACGAGACCAGCCGGACGGCCGAGGTCGACGGCTACACCGTGCAGCTCACCGGCGACCTGGCGGCGGGGAAAACCTCGCCGCTGGCACTGGCCGTCAGCCGCAACGGCGTCCCGGTCACCGACCTGCAGCCCTACCTCGGCGCCTACGGGCACCTGGTCGCCCTGCGCGAAGGCGACCTCGCCTACCTGCACGTCCACCCCGAAGGGGAACCCGGTGACGGGAAGACACCCGCGGGTCCCGACGTCGAATTCGCCGCCGAGGTGCCCAGCGCGGGGACCTACCGGCTGTTCCTCGACTTCAAGCACGGCGATGTCGTGCGGACCGCCGAGTTCACCCTCACCACCGGCGGGGTATCCGCCCAGGCCCCGGCCGACGGCCACGGCCACTGAAACCGCGAAGGGAGACGATCATGACCAGCACCACGGCCGCGGCCGGCCCGGTGACCGAGATCGAACTCGCGATCGGTGGCATGACCTGCGCGTCCTGCGCCAACCGCATCGAGCGCAAGCTGAACAAGCTCGACGGCGTCACCGCGTCGGTCAACTACGCGACCGAGAAAGCGCGCGTGCACGCCCCGGAGGGTGTCGACCCGGCCGCGCTGGTGGCCACGGTCGAGGCCGCCGGCTACCGCGCGGCTTTGCCGCAGCAGGAGAAGCCCGAGCAGAGCGGCACCGAAGAGGCCGACCCGCTGCGGCAGCGGCTGATCACCAGCGCGGTGCTCGCGGTCCCGGTGGTCCTGCTGGCGATGATCCCGGCGCTGCAGTTCACGTACTGGCAGTGGATTTCGCTGACGCTGGCCGCGCCGGTCGTCACCTGGGGCGCGTGGCCGTTCCACCGGGCGGCGTGGGTGAACCTGCGCCACGGCGCCGCGACCATGGACACCCTGGTGTCGATGGGCGTGCTCGCGGCGTTCGTGTGGTCGCTGTGGGCGCTGCTGTTCGGCACGGCCGGGACACCGGGGATGGTGCACCCGTTCGAGCTGACGATCGCGCCGTCGGACGGCGCGGGCAACATCTACCTCGAGGTCGCCGCCGGCGTCACGACGTTCATCCTCGCCGGCCGCTACTTCGAGGCGCGGTCCAAGCGCCGCGCGGGTGCTGCGTTGCGGGCGCTGCTGGACCTGGGGGCGAAGGAGGTCGCCGTCCTGCGGGGTGGCGCGGAGGTGCGCATCCCGGCGGCCGGGCTGGCGGTGGGGGACCGGTTCGTCGTGCGTCCCGGCGAGAAGATCGCCACCGACGGCGTGGTCGAGGACGGCAAGTCCGCGGTCGACGCGTCGATGCTGACCGGTGAGCCGGTGCCGGTCGAGGTCGGCGAGGGGGACCCCGTGACCGGGGCGACGGTCAACGCCGGCGGCCGGCTGGTCGTGCGGGCCACCCGCGTCGGAGCGGACACGCAGCTGGCGCAGATGGCCGAGCTGGTCGAAGCCGCCCAGAGCGGCAAGGCGGACGTGCAGCGCCTGGCCGACCGCGTGTCGGGGGTGTTCGTGCCGATCGTGATCGGCCTCGCGGTCGCCACGCTCGGGTTCTGGCTCGGCAGCGGCGTCGGCACGGCGGCCGCGTTCACCGCGGCGGTCGCGGTGCTGATCATCGCCTGCCCGTGCGCGCTCGGCCTGGCCACGCCGACGGCGCTGCTCGTCGGCACCGGCCGCGGCGCGCAGCTGGGGGTGCTGATCAAGGGCCCGGAGGTGCTGGAGTCCACCCGCCGCGTCGACACCGTCGTGCTCGACAAGACCGGCACGGTCACCGCCGGCCGGATGACCCTCACCGGCGTCCACCCGGCCGAGGGCGTTGCCGAAACCGAACTGCTGCGGCTGGCCGGCGCGCTCGAGGACGCGTCGGAGCACCCGATCGCCACGGCGATCGCCCGCGGTGCCCGGGAACGGGCGGGGGACCTGCCCGCGGTCGAGGACTTCACGAACGTGGAAGGCCTTGGTGTGCAGGGGATCGTCGACGGTCACGCGGTCCTGGTCGGCCGCACGGCGCTGCTGGAGGACTGGGGCCAGCCGCTGACGGGCGACCTCGCGGCCGCGAAGGCCGCGGCGGAAGAGCGGGGGCACACCGCGGTGGCGGTGGCCTGGGACGGCGCGGCCCGCGGTGTCCTGGTGGTCGCGGACACCGTCAAGCCGACGTCGGCCGAGGCGATCGCCCAGCTGCGCGAACTCGGGCTGACCCCGGTGCTGCTCACCGGGGACAACACGGCGGTCGCGAACGCTGTCGCGGCCGAGGTCGGCATCGACGAGGTGATCGCCGAGGTGCTGCCGTCCGGGAAACTGGACGTCGTCAAGCGGCTGCAGGACGAGGGCAAGGTCGTCGCCATGGTCGGGGACGGCGTGAACGACGCGCCGGCGCTGGCCCAGGCCGACCTCGGGCTGGCCATGGGCACCGGCACGGACGTTGCGATCGAGGCGAGCGACATCACCCTCGTGCGCGGTGACCTGCGCGCGGTGGCCGACGCGATCCGGCTGTCCCGCCGGACGCTGCGGACGATCAAGGGCAACCTGTTCTGGGCCTTCGCGTACAACCTGGCGGCGCTGCCGCTGGCCGCGGCGGGGTTGCTGAACCCGATGATCGCGGGCGCGGCGATGGCGTTCAGCTCGGTGTTCGTCGTCGCGAACAGCCTGCGGCTGCGCGGGTTCACCTCACGATCGGCGGCTTGATCTCCGGCGGGCGAGCAGCAGCGCGGCCGCCAGTCCACAGAGGACCAGCGGCCGAGCGACACCACGGCCCTTGAGCGGGCCGTGGTGTCGGCGGCGTCGAGCCGGCCGCGGCTCCGGAATCCGTGGCCGTTGCGGCGAATCGCCACGAATCGCCGGGTGCGCGGCCAACAATGGCGGGATGGCGTTCACCGAACCACCCGATCCCGGCCAGGCGCGGACGCCGGCCGAGCTCATCGCCCGGCTGCGGCTGCTCAAGGCGTGGGCGGGCGGCCCGTCGTACTCGCAGCTCGCCGAGCGGGTCAACCGGCTCTGGACGGCGGCCGGGCGGCCGCCCGGCGAGCGCACCGCGCGCACGACCGTCGCCGACTGCTTCAAGACCGGCCGGGCCCGGCCCAACCCCGATCTGGTGCTGGCCGTGGTCGAGGTGCTGCACCCGGACCCGGGTTACGTCGCCGAGTGGCGGGACGTGCTGCGGGTGGTCCGCGGGCGCGCGGAGGCGGCGACCTTCGTGCAGACTCGGCTCGGCCTGCCCGAGGCGATCCCGCACTTCACCGGGCGGCGGACGGAACTCGCGCGGCTGTCGGCCCTGCTCGGCGCCGCCGACGGCGGGCAGGTGGCGGCGATCGCCGGGATGGCCGGGGTCGGCAAGACCGGGCTGGCCGTGCACGCCGGCCACGAACTGCTGCGCACGGGCCGGTTCGAAAACGCGCTCTTCGTGAACCTGCGCGGGTTCCACCCCGATCCCGGCCGGCCGGCGGTGGATCCGGCCGCGGTGCTCGACTCCTTCCTGCGGTTGCTCGGGGTTCCCGGCCACGCCGTGCCCGCCGACCTGCCGGGCAAGACCCGGGTGTACCGGGAACGATCGGCCGGGCGGCGCCTGCTCGTCGTCCTCGACAACGCGGCCGGCGAAGACCAGGTCCGGCCGCTGCTGCCCGACGAGCGGGGCGGGCCGGTGCTCGTCACCAGCCGGCTGTCGCTCACCGGGCTGAGCGGTGCCGCGCACGTGCGGCTGGACGTCCTGAGCCCGGACGAGGCGCTGGCCTACCTGCGGCGCACGGTCGGCGCGAAGCGGGTCGACCAGGCGCCCGGCGTGGCCCGGCGCATCACCGCCGAACTCGGCCGGCTGCCGCTCGCGCTGAGCCTCGCCGCGTTGTGGATGACCGCGCCCGCGCACCGGTCGTGGCTGCTGGCCGACCACCTGGAGCGGCTCGAGCAGCGGCGCGCGCACCTGCGGCTGGACAACGCCGTGGACGCGTCGATCAGCCTGTCCTACGACCAGCTCGCCGAGCCGGAACGGCGGGCCCTGCGGCTGCTCGCCCTGCACCCGGGCGCGGACCTGGACGCCTACGGCATCGCCGCGCTCACCGGGACCGGCCTGGCCCAGGCGACCCGGACCGCGGACCGGCTCGTCGCCGCCAGCCTGGTGCGGCGCAGCGAGGCGAACCGGTTCGAGCTGCACGACCTCATCCGCGCGTTCGGGATGGCGCGCGCCGAGGACGAGGACGTCTCCGCCGGCCGGCGGGCCGCGCTGTCGGGGTTGCTCGGCTACTACACGTTCGCCGCCGCCACCGCGATGGACTCCTACGCGCCGCGCGTGCGTGACCACCGGCCGCACGTCCCCGATCCCGGCTTGCCGATCCCGCCGCTGACCGACCGCGGGCCGGCGGCCGCGTGGCTGGACGCCGAACGGGCCAACCTGGTCAGCGCCGGTGTCCACGGGGTGCCGTCGGGCCACGCGGGACTGCTGTCGCGGATCCTGTTCCGGTACCTGCAGACCGGCGGCTACATCCGGGAGGCGCTGGTCCTGCACACGAGCGCGACGGAGTCGGCGGACCCGGTCGCCCGCGGGCACGCACTGGTGAGCCTCGCGGCCACCCACAGCCAGGTCGGCCGCTACGAGGTGGCGACGCGGCTGGCCGAGCAGGCGCTGGACTGCTTCCGCGGTGCGGAAGACCGCTGGGGTGAGTGCCGGGCGCTCGGCACGCTGGGCGCGATCGCCTCGTGGAGCGCCGACTTCGCCCGCTCGGCGGGGTTCCTGCGGGAGGCACTGACCCTGGCCCGCGAGAACCGCGACCGGTCGGGCGAACGCACCGCGCTCACCAACCTCGGCTACGTCTACGGACGGCTGGGCCGGTACGCCGAGGCGCTGGAGATCCACCTGAAAGCGCTGGCGATCGACCAGCAGACGGGCGACCTGTGCGACACCGGCCGCACGCTGCTCAACATCGGCGACACGCACTTGCGGTCCGGCAGGCACGCCGAGGCCTGCGGCTACTTCCACCGCGCGACGGCGATCGCCGAGCAGGGCGGCGACCGCGACCTGCACCTGGAGGCGCTGCTGTGCCTCGCGGACGCCTCGCTGGAACTCGGCCGCACCGGCCACGCCCGTACGACGCACGAGTGCGCCCTCACGATGGCGGCGGAGCTGGGCAGCATGCACCAGGAGGCCCGCGCGCACATCGGCCTGGCCCGCACGCTGACGGCGATGGGGGACACGGCCCGGGCCCGGCACCACTGGCTGGCGGCTCGGGAGCAACATCGTGAGCTGGGATTGCCGGAGTCGGCGGAGATCACGGCGGGGGTGGGCTGGTCGGTGGCGGCCGGCGGGTGATGGCGTGTGGGCTGGGCTTGCCCAAGCCAGCCGAGGTCACGGCAGGGCGCGGGGGTGGTCGGTGGCGGCCGGCGGGTGATGGCGTGTGGGCCGGCCCCAGGCTGCCGGGGCCACCGCGGGCGTGGATGGTCGGCCGCCGTCGGTGGGTGATGGCGTGCGGGCTGGGCCTGCTCAAGGCGGCCGAGGTCACGGCAGGGCGCGGGGGTGGTCGGTGGCGGCCGGCGGGTGATGGCGTGTGGGCCGGCCCCAGGCTGCCGGGGCCACCGCGGGCGTGGATGGTCGGCCGCCGTCAGCGGGTGCGGGCGGCCCTGTTTCGCCGCGGTGAGGTGAGGTCTGCCCAAGCCAGCCGAGGTCACCGCGGGCGTGGGTCGGTCACCGCAGCGGGCGAGGGCGTGCGCTCCCCGCGGGCGTGCGTTGGTTGGTCACCGCAGCGGGCGAGCGCTCCCCGCGGCGTCGGCGTCGGCGTCGAAGCCCCCCAAGATCGGTGCGGCGCTCAACCACCCCCGGCATCCGGCTCAACCCAGGCTCGGCCAGGCGTCGGTATCGGCGTCCGGGTTCGTCCGGGATTGCTGCTCGGGGCCGCGGGGCGCCGCGATGCTCGCAGCCGGCGCGGGCTTGCGGTACCGCTTCCCGCACCTTGGACATCCACCGTCGAAGGGAGACACCATGGGGCGCCTGATCGACCGCGTGCTCAACCGGATCGTGCCCACCGCGAAGGCCTCCGCCTGCAGTGGCACCTACTTCTGCAACGCCGCGGGCCACCCCGGCTACTGGTACCGGTTCTGCTGCCCGCAGACCGGCTGCGAGTGGTCCAAGGTCCGCAGCTCCTGCTGATCCGGGTCCCGAGCGTGCCGGGTGGTGTCCGCCGCTTTCCCCGCGGACACCACCCGGCGTGGATGGAGTGACATGGAGTACCTCCGGGCCGCCTGTGCGGCGCTGATCGCCGTGGTGTTCGCCGCCTCGGCGGTGGCGAAGCTGCGGGACTTCCGCGGGTTCGCGCGGTCGGTGCCCGTGCTGGTGCCGATGCCCGCGCGGTGGATCACGCCGGTGTCGGTGGCCGTCGTGGCCGGCGAAGCGAGCGCGGCGGTCCTCGTACCCGTCACCGCGGTGGCCGGTTTCCTCCTCGCGTCGGCGTTGCTGCTCGCCTTCACCGTCGCCATGGCCGCTTCGCTGCGCCGCGGACGGCGTCCTCCCTGCCGCTGCTTCGGCTCGGCCGAAACCCCGATCGGCCCGCGCCACCTCGCCCGCAACACCGTGCTGACCTGCTTCGCCGTCCTCGGCGCGCTCGCGCCGGAGCACCTGCCGCCCGTTGCCGGGACCGCCGTCGCGTTCGCGGCCGGTGGGGTGGTGGCCGTGTTCGTCATCGCGATGGACGACATCGCCGTCGTGTTCGCAAGGAGTTCCTGATGCCCCTCGTCGTCGCCACCCTGGTGCTGCTCGGCCTGTTCTGCCTGCTGAACCTGCTCCTGACCATCGGGATCCTCCGCCGGATGCGGGCGCAGACCGTCACACCGCCGCCTTTCGCGCTGCGTCCCGGCTCGGCCGTCGGCGAGTTCGCCGCCACCACGACCGACGGCGAGCCGCTCACCACCGCCACGCTGACCGGCACGGTCGCCTTCTTCTCCGCCGACTGCGCCGCCTGCCACGACACCCTGCCGGACTTCCTCGCCTACGCCCGCGAGCAGGGCCGGGACAACGTCTTCGCCGTCTTCGGTGGCGACGAACCGGACACCGTGCGCGCGCTCGCCGAGGTCGCCCACGTGGTGACGGCGGAGCTCGACGGCGGCCCGGTCGCCGCCGCGTTCCGGAACACCTGGACGCCCGCGCTGTACGTGGTCGCCGATGGGCGGGTGGTCGCGACCGCCGGCCGGGTGCACGAACTGCCCGTGCCCGCCGGGCGCTGACGGTGGGCGAACCCGACCGGCGGATCGGCGCGGACCAGGTGCGCGCCGCCGCCGTTGCCGCCGCCGGGCTGCTGTGGCGGTCCGGCCCGGCGCGGCTGGTGGCCCTGCTGGTCATGACGGCGGCCGCGGCCACCGCGCCGATCGCCACCGCCTGGCTGACCAAGCTCGTCCTCGACCGGCTCGTCTCGCGCACCGGCGAGGTCGGCGGGCTCGCCGGGGCGCTGGTGCTCGCCGGCCTCGCCGTCGCCGCGCTGCCCGTGGTGGTCCACTACGTCCGCGCGCAGATCGGCCGCGCGGCGAGCACGGTCGCCACGGACGGGCTGTTCGACGCGCTGGGCCGCCAGGTCGGCTTGCGCACCTTCGAGAACCCCGCCTACCAGGACCGGTTGCGGCTGGCCCAGGAGAGCTGCGGCCGGATGCCGGAGATCGTCGACGGCGTCGGCGGCACGCTCAGCGGAACGCTCTCGCTGGCCGGCTTCCTCGGCTCCCTGCTCCTGCTGAGCCCGGCGATGACCGGCGTCGTGCTGGCCGCCGCGATTCCCGCGCTGCTGGCCGAACTGCTGCTCGCGAAGCGCCGCGCGGCCGTGGAGTGGCGCATCGAGCGGTTCGCGCGGCGCGAATTCTTCTACAGCCAGCTGCTCACCGGCATCCCCGCCGCGACCGAGATCCGGCTGTTCGGCATCGGGGCGTTCCTGCGCGCCCGGATGATGGACGAACGCCGCAGCGCGAACGAAGCCCAGCGCCGCATGGACGAACGCGAGCTGCGGACCATGGGCGGGCTGACGGCGCTGAGCGCGGCGGTCGCCGGTGCCGGGCTCTGGTGGGCGATCACGTCGGCGCGCGACGGGTCGCTCAGCGCCGGCGACGTGTCGATGTTCGTGGCCGCCGTCGCCGGGGTGCAGGCCGCGCTGGGCACGCTGGCGTCGTCGATCGCCAACGGCCAGGCCCGGCTGCTGTCGTTCGCGCACTACGTCGCCGTGGTCCGCGCGGAACCCGACCTGCCGAGCAGCTCCGGTGGTGTGGTTCCCGCGTTGCGGCAGGGTCTCGAGCTGCGCGACGTCTGGTTCCGGTACAGCGACGAACACCCCTGGGTGCTGCGCGGGGTGGACCTCACCATCCCGCACGGCACGGCGGTCGCCCTCGTCGGCCTCAACGGCGCGGGGAAGAGCACCCTCGTGAAGCTGTTGTGCCGCATGTACGACCCGACGCGCGGGCAGATCCTCTGGGACGGCGTCGACCTGCGTGACATCCCGCCCGCGTTGCTGCGCAACCGGATCAGCGCCGTGTTCCAGGACCACATGAACTACGACATGACCGCGGCCGAGAACATCGGGCTCGGCGAGCCGGCCGCGATGGACGACCGGGCCCGGCTGGTGGACGCCGCGACCCGGGCGGGCGCGCACGACCGGCTCGCCGCGCTGCCGCGCGGGTACGACACGCCGCTCACCCGGATCTTCGAGATCGGCACCGACAACAACGACAGCCCGACCGGGGTGGTGCTCTCCGGCGGGCAGTGGCAGCGGCTGGCGCTGGCCCGCTCGCTCGTGCGGGAGGGACGCGACCTGATGATCCTCGACGAGCCGAGCTCCGGTCTCGACCCGGAGGCCGAACACGAGGTGCACACACGCATCCGCGAGCACCGGCAAGGCCGCACGAGCCTGCTCATCTCCCACCGGTTGAGCGCGGTGCGCGACGCCGACCGCATCGCCGTGCTCGAGGACGGCCGGGTCAGCGAGCTGGGCACGCACGACAGCCTGCTCGCCGACGACGGCGGCTACGCGCGCCTGTTCCGCCTGCAGGCCGACGGCTACCAGGCCGTGCCGTGAAGGTCCCGGTTCTCGTGGGATTGCTGGCCGCCGGCTGCGCCGTCGTCGCCCGCCGGACGCTGATCCTGACCACAGTGGACGGTCCGAGCATGGCCCCGGCCCTGCGCTCCGGCGACCGCGTGCTGGTGCGCCGGACCCGCCGCCCGCGACGCGGCCAGGTGGCGCTGCTGCGCTTCCCGCCGTTGCCGAGCGGAGCGCCGTCGGGGCACCAGCTGCTGCTCAAACGCGTGGTGGCGGTGGCGGGCGACCGCATCCCGATCGGCTGGGCCGAACCGGACGTCCACGGCATCGGCGGCGAGCGGGTGCCGGCCGGCTGCGCCCTCGTCCTGGGCGACAACCGGCCGGCCAGCTGGGACTCCCGCCACTACGGGTTCGTGCCGCGGGACCGGTTGGTCGGCGTGGTGGTGCGGCACGTGGGGAGCGACCTCAGCGACGGCCGCTGATCGTGCTCGCGCCCGCGTAGCGCGCCTCGGCGCCGAGCTCTTCTTCGATGCGGATGAGCTGGTTGTACTTGGCGGTGCGGTCGGCGCGCGACAGCGAACCCGTCTTGATCTGGCCGCAGTTGGTGGCGACCGCGAGGTCGGCGATCGTGGTGTCCTCGGTTTCGCCGGAGCGGTGGGACATGACCACGGAGTAGCCCGCCTTGTGCGCCGTTTCCACCGTGGTCAGCGTTTCGGTGAGGGTGCCGATCTGGTTGACCTTGACCAGGATCGAGTTCGCGATGCCGCGCTCGATGCCGTCGGTCAGCAGGTTCACGTTGGTGCAGAAGACGTCGTCGCCGACGAGCTGGACGCGCTCGCCGATGGTGTCGGTGAGCTGCTTCCACCCGGCGAAGTCGTCCTGGGCCACACCGTCCTCGATGGACACGATGGGGTAGCGCGCGGTGAGGTCGGCGAGGTAGGCGACGTGCTCCTCGACGCTGCGCTTGCGGCCTTCGCCGGTGTAGTCGTAGACCTCGCCGGTGTAGAACTCCGACGCGGCCGGGTCGAGCAGCAGGGCGATGTCCTCGCCGGGGGTGTAGCCGGACTGCTCGATCGCCCGCAGCACGAACTCCAGTGCTTCGTCGGCCGAGCTGAGGTTGGGGGCGAACCCGCCTTCGTCGCCGACGTTGGTGCTGTGCCCGGCGTCGTGGAGCGACTTGCGCAGCGTGTGGAACACCTCGGAGCCCATCCGCACCGCTTCGGCGAACGTCGTCGCGCCGACCGGGCCGATCATGAACTCCTGGAAGTCGATCGGGTTGTCCGCGTGCGCACCGCCGTTGATGATGTTCATCATCGGCATCGGCAGCAGGTGCGCGAACACGCCGCCGGCGTACCGGTACAGCGGCAGCGCATTCGCCGCCGCGGCCGCCTTGACCACGGCGAGCGACACACCAAGGGTGGCGTTCGCGCCGAGCCGGGCCTTGTTCGCGGTGCCGTCCAGCGCGATCAGCGTGCGGTCGACCGTCGCCTGCGCCTCGGCGTCCAGGCCCACGATCGCCTCGGCGATCTCGGTGTTGACCGCGTCGACGGCCTTGCGCACGCCCTTGCCGTGGAACCGCGTCTTGTCCCCGTCACGCAGTTCGACCGCTTCCTTGGTGCCGGTGGAGGCACCCGAGGGCACCGCGGCCCGGCCGAGCGAACCGTCCGCCAGTTCGACGTCGACCTCGACGGTCGGGTTTCCCCGGCTGTCCAGTACTTCGCGGCCCTTGACCCGGACGATGGCAGTCATTGCGCTCCTCGGTGAGTTCGCGGGGGCGGCGCCACGGTGAGCCGCGAGACGACGCGAGGCTAGCAGAATTTACTGAATCGATCCCGAACTTTCTTCGACTCCCGGCTCGGCTACGGCTCGACGGGAGGCGGACGGTGGCGACGACGAGGTGGTGCACTTGTGCTCCAGTCGCCGTGAGAGCGGCCGGTGGCGTGCTGGTGCGCTCGCGCGATCGTGGAACCCCCGACACCGGCCCATCCGCCAGGCCCGCGACGTCAGCTTTGGCGAGCAGGCGCTGGGTCCAGATCGCCTGCCACGGGCCGAACACCTCCGGCACAGCACGCCGCGCGATGCCGCGCCGATAGCCGAGACCTTGTCAGACCGCCCTACCGGCTCGCCGGGAGGCGGACGGTGGCGACGAGGCCGCCGCCCGGGCGGGGCGCCAGGTCCAGCGTCCCGTCGTGGGCCCGGACGATGCTGTGCACGATCGCCAGCCCGAGGCCGACACCCGCGTGCTCGTCCGTGCGCGCGCGTTCCGTGCCGCGCTGGAACGGCTCGGTCAGGGTGGGGATCAGTTCCGGGCGCAGCACCCGGCCCGTGTTCTCGACCCGCAGCGCGCTCGCGTAGCGCCGCCGCTCGGTGTGGACCGTCACCGTGCCGCCGTCCGGGAGGTTGTGCACGATCGCGTTCTGGACGAGGTTCGTCACCATCCGCAGCAGCAGCGCCGCGGAGCCGGCCGCGTGGACGGGCTCGCCGGTGACGTCGAGCGTGAGCCGGCGCTCTTCGGCCAGTGGCAGCAACGTTTCGGCGGCTTCTTCGGCGATGAGGGAGAGGTCGACGGGCTCGCGGGTGAAGTTCCGGCGGTCGCTGCGGCTGAGCAGCAGGAGGGCCTCGGTCAGGTCGATCGACCGCGTGTTGACCGTCCGGAGGCGGTCGATGAGCTCGTCCCGGTCGTACGTCGGGTCGTTGCGGGCGACGTCGAGGATGGCCTGCGAAATGGCCAGCGGGGTCCGGAGCTCGTGCGAAGCGTTGGCGGCGAACCGCTGCTGTTCGCCGAGGTGGGATTCGAGCTTTTCGAGCATCGTGTCGACCACGTCGGCGAGCTCGCGGAATTCGTCGCCGGGACCGGCCAGGCGGATCCGGTGGGACAGCGACCCGCTCGCGGCCAGCCGGGCCGCGTCCGCGATCCGGGTCAGCGGGGCGAGCATCCGGCCGGCCAGGATCCAGCCGCCCAGCACGCCGAACAGCAGCAGGAACGTCACCGCGGTGACGGCGGCGGGGGTGAACATGCGCACGAGGAGGTAGCGGTTGGGGGAGATGCCGAGCAGCCCCTGCTCGTTGTCGGGCACGTAGCGCAGCAACGACCCCCACACCACGGCCAGCAGGACGGCGCCGGCGAGCAGGAGGAACCCGGCGTAGCTGATGGTCAGTTTCAGCCGCGCGCTGAGCCCGGGGCGCCTGTTCACCAGCCGGAGCGTAGGCAGGGTGGGATATCGCGGGCATATGCTCCCGGCGTGGGCGATTCCCCTGATCAGGCCAGGAGCACTATCCCCGAGCTGGGTCCGGTGCCTCGGCGCATCACCGCCGACGCGGAATTGGTGCGCCGGCTGATCGACGAGCAGTTCCCGCAGTGGGCGGGGCTCCCGGTCCGGCCGGTGTCCCACGGCGGGTGGGACAACTTCACCTTCCACGTCGGCGACGCCATGGTGGCGCGGCTGCCCAGCGCGGCCGAATACGCCTTGGCGGTCGACAAGGAACACCGGTGGCTCCCGGTGCTCGCGGCCCGCTTGCCGCTGCCCGTCCCGGTCCCGCTGGCGAAGGGGAAACCCGGGGCGGGCTACCCCTTTCCGTGGTCGATCCTCCCCTGGCTCGACGGCGAAACCGCGAGCACGGACCGCATCGCCGATCCCGTCCGCTTCGCCCTCGACCTGGCCGGTTTCCTGGCCGCCCTGCAGAAGGTCGAGACCGCGGGCGGTCCGCAGCCGGGGAAGCACAACTGGTTCCGGGGCGCCACCCTGCGCACCTACGATGCGACGGCCCGGCGCGCGCTCACGGCCCTGGACGGCCGGATCGACGTCGGCTTGGCCCGCAAAATCTGGAACACCGCACTGGACACGCGGTGGGACGGCCGGGACGTCTGGTTCCACGGTGACGTCGCAGCCGGGAACCTCCTGCTCGACGGCGGAGAACTGGCGGCCGTCATCGACTTCGGGACGTGCGGTGTCGGCGACCCCTCCTGCGACACGGCCATCGCCTGGACGCTCCTCACCGCCGAAGGAAGGCAGGCCTTTCGCGAGCGCCTGTCCGTCGACGACGAGACCTGGGCGCGCGGACGCGGCTGGGCGCTGTGGAAGACGCTCGTGTCCGCGGCCCGGACCGGCGAGGAGGCCGTGGACGCCCGGCGCGTCCTCGGCGAGATCTTCGCCGAATACCCGGCCGGCCGATAATCCGTTGTCCTGCAGCCGATCCCTCGGCTAGCCTCCGCCCAGGTCTGTACGAGGCAAGAAAGGGGGCACCCATGCGCCGGATCCGCAACACCGTCGATTCCCGAGAACGCGTTGCGGCCGCTGGAGTGCTCTTTGCCCGAAACCTCACTGAACATCGGAATTCTCGCCCACGTCGACGCCGGTAAGACCAGCCTGACCGAACGACTGCTGTTCCACACCGGCGCGGTCGGTGCGCTGGGCCGCGTCGACGACGGCACCACCCAGACCGACACCCTCGGCATCGAACGGCGCCGCGGGATCACGATCAGCACCGGCGTGGTCTCCTTCCGGGCGGGTGACCGGACGGTCAACGTCATCGACACACCGGGCCACGCCGACTTCGTCGCCGAGGTCGAACGGGCGCTCGGGGTTCTCGACGGCGTCGTCCTGGTGGTCTCCGGGCCCAGCGGGGTCCAGGCGAGCACCCGGATCCTCTGGCGCATCCTGCGCCGGCTGCGGGTGCCGACGCTGGTGTTCGTCAACAAGCTCGACCAGGCCGGGGTCGATCCGGCCGGGGTGCTCGAGGGCCTGCGGAGGAAACTGTCGCCCGCGGTGGTGCCGATGGTGACCGCCGGCGCGGCCGGCTCCGTTCGCCGCAGGCCACGCGAGGCCGCCGGCATGGTCGAGGAAATCGCCGAAGTGGCCGCCGAGCGCAGCGAGGAGCTGCTGGCGGGCTACGTCGCCGGAAAGCTCGACCACGCCTTGGTGTGGCGCACTTTCCGCCGTCAGGTGGCGGCCGGTGAGGCGTTCCCGGTGTTCCTCGGCTCGGCCATGACCGGCGCCGGCGTTCCCGAGCTCGTCGACGGCATCGTGGACTTCCTGCCCGCGGCGGTGCCGGGCGACGAACTCCGCGCGACCGTGTTCAAGGTCGAACGCGGCAGCGGCGGGGAACGGATCGCGTACGCCCGCCTGCGGGGCGGGACGTTGCGCTTGCGCGATCGCGTGAACCTGTTCCGGCGCACCGGCGACGGCACGGCCGGCCGGAGCCGGCGGCGGGTCACCGGGATGACGCTCGCGGGCCGCGAAGTCACGCGCGCGGACGCGGGCGACCTGGTCCGGCTGCGGGGCCTGGGTGACGTCCGGGTCGACGATCGGCTCGGTACCCCGGACGGCTTGGCGGACGCCGGGTTGTTCCCGCCGCCCGGGCTCCTTTCGGTCGTCACCACGCGGCCGGGTGCGGAAACCCGGCTGCACCAAGCCCTGCGGGAGCTGTGCGACCAGGACCCGCTGCTCGGCCTGCGGGTCGAACGCGGTGCCTTGTCGGTCCGGGCTTACGGCGAAGTCCAGATCGAGGTGCTCCTCGAGCGGCTGCGCGAGGACTTCGGTCTCGACGCGCGGTTCGCGCCGCCCGAGCCGGTCCACGTCGAAAAGCCCGTCGGCGTCGGGGAAGCCGTCCAGTTCCTGGACCGGCTGGGCCCCGGCGACCCGGTCGCGACGGTCGGTCTGCGGGTGGCCCCGGGCCGGACCGGCAGCGGTGTCCGGTACGAGCCGGCCGTCGAACGCGGCTCGCTGCCGAGGGCCTTCCACACCGCCATCGAACAGACGGTGTACCGCACTGCGGCGTGCGGTCCGCGGGGCCGGGAGGTCACCGACTGCGTCGTCACACTGACCCATTCGGGGTTCCAGCCGCCGCACAGCACGGCAGGCGGTTTTCGGGAAGTCACCGCGAGGCTGTTTTTGCTGGCGTTGGCGCGGGCCGGGACCCGCGTGTACGAGCCGGTGGACCGGTTCGACCTCGAGGTGCCCGAATTCGCTGCCGGAGCGGCGCTCATCGCGCTGGCCAAGCTCGAAGCGGTGTGCGAGCCGCCCGTGGCCGCAGCCGGCTTCGCCCGGCTGGGCGGCACGCTCCCGGCCGCCGCGACCGCGGATTTCCGGCGCCGGCTGCCGTCGCTGGGCCAAGGCGAGGCCGTCTTCGCGGTCGAGCCCGGCGGCTACCGTCCGTGGCGGCCGGCCCGCGGCGGCCGGTGACTCCGGCCGGGGCAACCCCCTGCGGTCGTTGGTGGAACGCGCCGGACGCTGTTCGCCTGAATCGGCCGCTTTGTCGACGGCGGAGATTGACAACGCGGAGCCGGGAAGCGACGGTGTGCACGGGTGTCTGGGAACGCTCCCAGACGCTTCCGCCGTCAGTGTGCACAAGGGAGTGCCGATGTGGGGAAGTGCGCGAAAACGTCCTGCCGTGCTTGCGGTGGCGGGGCTCGCGGTCGCCGCCGGGGTCGTCACGTCGACGACGGCGGTGTCGTCCGCGCGTGAGACGAGCGCCGCGTTCGCCTGCAAGGTCACCTACTCGGCCAACGACTGGGGAAGCGGTTTCAGCGTCGCGCTGGGGATCACCAACGTCGGCTCGTCGGCGGCCGACGGCTGGACGCTGACCTACTCCTACGCCGGGAACCAGACCCTCCAGCAGGGCTGGATGGGGACCTGGACGCAGGCCGGCAAGCAGGTCACCGTGACCAACGCGAGCTGGAACGGCACCATCCCGGCCGGCGGCTCCGTCAGCACCGGCGCGAACTTCTCCTACAGCGGCACCAACACCACGCCGGCCGCCTTCGCGGTCAACGGCGCCACCTGCACCGGAACCCCGCCGACCACGGCGACGACGCCGATCACAAAACCGACGACGCCGACCACGACCACGTCGGCACCGCCGCCGCCCGGCCCGGCGCCCGCGCTGCACGTCTCGGGCAACCAGCTGCTCACCGCCGACGGGAAGACCTACCGGCTGCTCGGCGTCAACCGGTCCAGCGGGGAGTTCGCCTGCGTGCAGGGCAAGGGCATGTGGGACAGCGGCCCGGTCGACCAGGCTTCGGTCGACGCGATGAAGGCCTGGAACATCCACGCGGTGCGGATCCCGCTGAACGAGGACTGCTGGCTCGGCCTGTCCGGCTCGCCCAGCGGCGCCCCCTACCAGCAGGCCGTCAAGGACTACGCGAAGCTGCTGGAGGCCAACGGGATCAACCCGATCCTGGACCTGCACTGGACGCACGGCCAGTACACCGGCACCAGTTCGGCCTGCACCGACGTCAACGCGACCTGCCAGAAGCCGATGCCGGACCGGCAGTACACGCCGGCGTTCTGGACCCAGGTGGCCACCGCGTTCAAGGGTGACAACGCCGTGGTGTTCGACTTGTTCAACGAGCCCTACCCGGACGCGGCCGCCAACTGGTCCGACGCGGCCGCGGCGTGGCGGTGCCTGCGTGACGGCGGCACCTGCACCGGGATCGGCTACGTGGTCGCGGGGATGCAGGAACTCGTCGACGCCGTCCGCGCGACCGGTGCGCAGAATGTGCTGATGACCGGCGGCCTGACCTGGACCAACGATCTCACGCAGTGGCTGGCCTACCGCCCTGCAGACCCGGCGGGCAACCTGATGGCTTCCTGGCACTCCTACAACTTCAACGCCTGCATCACGGTGGCCTGCTGGGACAGCCAGATCGGGCCGGTCGCGGCGCAGGTTCCGGTGCAGGCCGGGGAAATCGGCCAGAACAGCTGTGCGCACGACTACATCGACCAGGTGCTGGCCTGGCTGGACGCGCACCACCTCGGGTACACCGCCTGGACGTGGAACCCGTGGGGCTGCAGCGGCGGCAACGTGCTGATCGAGGACTACACCGGCACGCCGACCAAGACCTACGGCGAGGGCTTCCGGGCCCACCTCTTGACGGTCGACCCGTGATGCCGAAGCGGGTGTACGCGCTGATCGCGGTCGTCGTCGCCGTGCTCGGGCTCACGCTGGCCCAGCCGGCGGTCTCGGCGGCCGCGCCGGTGCGGATCATGCCGCTGGGCGACTCGATCACGGCCGGTCCCGGCTGTTGGCGGGCGCTGCTGTGGGACCGCCTGCAGCGCTCGGGGTACACGAACATCGACTTCGTGGGCTCGCAGCCCGGCGGCGGGTGCTCGGTGCCCTTCGACGGCGACCACGAGGGGCACGGCGGCTACGCGGCGACCGGGATCGCGGACCAGAACCAGCTGCCGCCGTGGCTGGCCGCGGCCCGGCCCGACGTCGTGCTGATGCACCTGGGCACCAACGACCTGTGGGGCGGCACGATCGGCACCGACGCGATCCTCGCCGCGTATTCCAAGCTGGTCGACCAGATGCGGGCGAGCAACCCGGACATGAAGATCCTCGTCGCGCAGATCATCCCGATGGAACCCAGCGGCTGCGCCGGCTGCCCGCAGCGGGTGGTCGCGCTGAACAACGCCATCCCGGGCTGGGCGGCCGCGAAGACGTCCGCGCGGTCGCCGATCACCGTGGTGGACCAGTGGACGGGGTTCTCCGCGGCGGCGGACACCTCCGACGGGGTGCACCCGATCGACTCCGGCTTCCGGAAGATGGCCGACCGGTGGTACCCGGCGGTCGCGGCCGCCCTCGGCACGCCCGTCCCGCCTTCGTCGACCACCCCGGTGACCACCACGCCGTCGCCGGGTGGCTCATGCACCGCGACCTACCGGGTCACCAACCGGTGGACCGGCGGCTTCCAGGGCGAGGTGAGCGTCCGCAACGGCACCTCGGCGCCGACGTCGGCGTGGACGGCGACGTTCGCCTTCACCGGCGGCCAGCGGATCGGCCAGGCGTGGAACGCCACGGTCGGCCAGGACGGGACTTCGGTGACCGCGCGCAACACGAGCTGGAACGGGACGCTGGACGCGGGCGCGTCGGCCACGTTCGGCTTCCTGGCGAGCGGGAGCGGCGAGGGCACCGCCCCGCCCGTCGGCTGCACGGTCGGCTGACCGGGGTGCGGCGAGCGTCCGCCCGGCGCTCGCCGCGGCCCGGCCGTCCGTGCGAGTCTTCGGGGTGGCACACCCGCTCGTTCGCACCCGGGGGACTTTCATGGGCAAGCTCCTGCTCACCGCGCTGCTGGCGGCCCTCGCGCTGGCGCCGGTGCCGGACTCCGGTGCGCACGGACCCTTCGACCGCGACCTGCGGGCGCGGATCGCGCGGGCCCAGGCCTACGCCGACGGCCGGCCCGGCGTGACCGGGATCGTGCTGCGGGACCGGTGGACCGGGGACGTCTACCGCAGCCCCGCCGCCGGCACGCTGATCTGGGCCTGCTCGACGCCGAAGCTGGCCATGGCCGTCGACCTGCTGCTGCGGGAGGACTCCGGCGCGGTCGTGCTGACGGCCGAGGACCGCGACCTGCTGCACCGGATGCTGCACTCCAGCGATGACGCCGCCGCCCACGCGCTGTGGACCCGCTACGGCGGCGAGGCCGAGTTCGCCCGGCGGTTCCCGGAGTACGGGCTGACCGACATGCGGTTCAGTGACCGGCACCCGCACCACTGGGGCTGGATCCTGACCACGGCGGACGACCTGGACCGGCTGATCGGGTACGTGCTGACCCGCTTGCCCGCGCGGCACCGCGACTACCTCGTCGGCGAGCTGCGCACCGTGGACGGCAACCAGCAGTGGGGCGTCTGGGGTGCCGGGGCCGCCGCCCGGCCGGGCAACAAGAACGGCTGGTCCGACGACAACGACGACGGCTCGTGGATCATGAACTCGGTCGGGTTCGCGGGCCCGGACGAGCGGTACACCCTGGCCCTGATGAACAACACCCAGGTCGTTGCCGACGGTGACGCGGTCGGCCGGGAAACCACCACGAGGATCGGCGAAATCCTGTTCGCGGGGTATTTCCCCGCCTGAAAATCGCAGCCCGTTCGGGCGCTTTCCCGGTGAATCCGTGTTTGAGGGGGCACCGTCCGTAGCGGTCGTGAGGTCTGTGTATGCTCCGGTGTCGCTTGACCGGGTGATCACTCACCCGAATCAGTGGCCGCCGTGTCGGAGATGTGATCTCACGCGGCCCAAATGCGTGGTTCGGGCTCGGATAGGAGATTTATGCAGGTCAGGTCAGCTCTCGTGCGTGGCGGGATCGCGGTGCTCGCCGCGGCTGCCGCGGTCATGGTCGGCGCCCCCTCGGCCCTCGCGGACGACGGCGCCGCGCGCGGCCGGGTCATCGAAGAGGCGGGCACGGTCGGCTACCGGATCAACCTCGACGGCGGCGGTGACCCCATCGCCAAGCTGTTCGGGTTCAAGCTGTCGGACGGCAAGTCGCTCAAGCTCTACTGCGTGCAGATCACCGTCGGCATGCGCACCGACGTGGACATGGTCGAGCGGCCGTGGAACAAGTACCCCGCCGCTGACTCGCCCTTCCAGAAGAACAGCGACAAGATCAACTGGGTGCTGCACCACGGCTACCCGGGCATCAAGCTGGACGCGCTCGAGGCCGCCCTCGGCAAGGAGGGCGTCAAGGTCCACGACGGCGTCTCCGAGCGCGAGGCGATCGCCGCGACGCAGGCCGCGGTGTGGCACTTCAGCGACGGGGTGAACCTCAACCTGCAGAAGCCGCTGGCCGAGGACAACCCGGCCGAGGCCAACGCCGACGTCGCCGCGCTCTACAGCTACCTGATCGGTGACCTGAACAAGGGCATCGGCGCGCAGCCGAAGCCGACGCTGAACATCGCGTCGCCGAAGACCGAGGGCCAGGCGGGCACCAAGATCGGCCCGTTCGAGGTCGCCACCTCCGGTGACATCACCTCGCTCACCACCGAGCTGCCCGAGGGTGTCAAGGTCACCGACACCGACGGCAAGGAGCTGAAGACCGCGGACGTCAAGGACGGCAGCAAGCTGTTCGTCGACGTCCCGGCCGGCACCAAGCCGGGCAACGGCTCGTTCTCGCTGAAGGTCACCGGTGAGCTCGACACCGGCCGCCTGTTCGTCGCCGAGAACTACGCGAAGAAGCCGGCGCAGTCGCTGATCGTGGCCGACTCGGAGAAGACCCAGGTGACCGCGAAGGCGGCCGCCAGCTGGACCGAGGCGGGTGCCGCGCCGAGCACCGCGCCGAGCACCACGCCCGGCGGTGCCCCGTCCGGTGGCGGCGAGCTCGCCAACACCGGTGTCGACGCCGCGGTTCCGTTCGCCCTCGGCGGCCTGCTGCTCGGTGGCGGCGCGCTGATGCTGCTGGTGAACCGGCGCCGCAGCCGCGCGTAAGCAGTTCCTCGAAAACGGGGCCGGTCCACAGTGGACCGGCCCCGTTTTTTGTGCCCGGCACCCGACGATCGGATTGCGATCTTCGGGGCACAACCGGTGCGGGCTGCCCGGATTGGTCTAGACTTTTCGGCCATGCGCGGTACGACCGTTCCGCCCGGGACCCCCTGCTCGCCGCCGCGGCCGGGCGAGCTGCCGATGCACCGGCTGGAGGTGCCCGCCCCGCACGCGCCGCCGTTCGCCGTCGGCACGTTCGACACGATCGGGCCGCTGTCGCGGGCGGATTTCCCGCACCGGCACACCTTCCACGAGCTCGTCCACGTCACCGGCGGCACCGGCACGCACGTCGTCGACGCCGCGCGCTGGCCCCTGCGGCCGCCGCACCTCGGCGTCATCGCGCCGGGGCAGGTGCACCAGTGGGCGGACGTGCGGGGCCTCACCGGGCACGTCGTGGTGTTCACCGACGACTTCCTCCTCGACCACCCGGCCGACCGCGAGCTGCTGCGGCGGCTGAGCGAACGGCCGTGGCTGCCCCTGGACGATCACGCCGACGCGCGGGTCACGCGGCTGATCGCCGATCTGGAGGACGAGTACCGCCGCGGCGGCGACGGCACCGAGTCGGTGCTGCGGGCGCTGGTGCACGTCCTGCTCGTGCGGGCGGGACGGCTGCTGGGTACGCCGTCGCCCGCGCCCGCCGGCGCGGTGGCCTCGGAGTTCGTCCGGCTCGCCGGCCGTCCCGGGCCGGGGCTGTGGTCGGTGCGCGCGCACGCCGAACGCCTCGGCGTCACCCCGGGGCACCTCACCGAGGCGGTGAAGGCCGCAACCGGCCGCACCGCCGCGCAGCTGCTGCGCGAGGCCCGCATCCGCGAGGCCCAGCGGTTCCTGCTCCGGACGGACCTGACGGTCCGGCAGGTCGCGAGCCGCGTCGGGTTCGCCGACCCGGCCTACTTCTGCCGGTTCTTCCGCCGGGAAACCGGGCTGAGCCCCGGCGGCTTCCGGCGCGGCGGGGAGAAGCACCACGACTGACCGATCCAGTCCATCGCCGCCCGCCCGGTGCGCTGCCTACGTTCGAGGGGATCCCCGACCTCCCCACGAGGAGCAGGCATGGACGAAGAGAACAAGCTCAGCCGCAAAACGGTGCTGAAGGCCGCGCTCGCCGCGGGTGTCGCCGCGCCGGTCGCGTTGATCGGCGGTCCGGCGCTCGCCCGCGCGAACGTCGCCGGCGGCGCCGCCCCGGAGCTGACCCCGGCGTGCCACGACGACGACGATCCGACGATCGCGCAGACCGAGGGCCCCTACTTCAAGCCGAACTCGCCGGAACGGACCAACCTCGTCACGCCCGGTACGCCGGGGACCCGGCTGACGGTGACCGGGTACGTCTTCGGCCGCGCCTGCCTGCCGGTGAACCGCGCGCTGCTGGACTTCTGGCAGGCGGACGTCAACGGCGCCTACGACAACACCGGCTACACCTTCCGCGGGCACCAGTACACCAACGCCCAGGGCGCGTTCACGCTGTCCACGATCGTGCCGGGGCTCTACCCGGGCCGGACCCGGCACATCCACGTGAAGGTCCAGGCCCCCGGCCGGCCGGTCCTGACCACGCAGCTCTACTTCCCCGGCGAGCCGCGCAACAACACCGACACGATCTTCGACGCGCGGCTGCTGATGACCGTGCGCGACAACGGCTCCGCGAAGGAGGCCGCCTTCGACTTCGTGCTCAACGTGCCGCAGACCCCCACGTCGACGCCGCCGACGTCGACCCCGCCGACCTCCACGCCGCCGACCTCGACACCGCCCGGGGGCACCTCTTGGGCGGTGGGCACCGCGTACGCGGCCGGCGCCCGGGTCACCTACGGCGGCCGGGGTTACGCGTGCCTGCAGGCGCACACCGCCCAGCCGGGCTGGGAGCCGCCCGCCGTCCCGGCGCTGTGGCGGGCGGAATGACCCGCGGGCCGGGTTCCGACTGAGGAGGAGGGAGGAGAACCGGCAGGCCCCGGCCGCATCCCGGGGCCTGCCGGCCCGGCGCTGCGCACCTTAGGGGTCGACGCCCGCCCGGCGGCCTGCCAGATTGGGGGCCATGACTATTTCCCTCGACGCCGCGGAGTGGGTCCGGCGCTTCCACCCGGCGCCGTCCGCCGCGGCGCGGCTCGTGTGCTTCCCGCACGCCGGGGGAGCGGCGAGCTACTTCCACCCCGTTTCGGCGGCGCTGGCGCCCGCGGTGGAGGTGCTGGCCGTGCAGTACCCGGGCCGGCAGGACCGGCACGCCGAGACCCCGGTGGACGACCTGTTCGTGCTCGCCGACCGGCTGGCGGACGTGCTCGCCCCGGAGACCACCGGGCCGGTGGCGTTCTTCGGCCACAGCATGGGCGCCAGCCTGGCCTTCGAGGTCGCGCGGCGGCTCGAAGCGCGGGGTACGCGGCTGCTGTCGTTGTTCGTCTCCGGCCGTCGCGCGCCTTCGGCGGTCCGCGACGAGCGGGTCCACGAAAAGGGCGACGACGAGCTGCTGGCCGAGGTCAAGCGGCTCGGCGGCACCGACACGGCGGTGCTGGACGACCAGGACATCCGGAACATGGTGCTGCCCGCGCTGCGCAGCGACTACAAGGCCGCGGAGCTCTACCGCTACCGCCCCGGCCCGGACGTGAGCTGCCCGATCGTGGCGCTGGTCGGCGACCGCGACCCGAAGGTCACCGAGGCCGAGGCGCGTGACTGGGCCGAGCGCACGTCCGCGGGCTTCGAGCTGAAGACGTACCCGGGTGGTCACTTCTACCTCAACGACCACGCCGCGGCGGTCATCCGGCTGATCGGCGACCGGCTCGCCCGCTGAGCAAGCGGGCGGGGTGCGCCGCGATCCGGCGCACCCCGCCCGCGTCAGTTCAGCAGTAGAGGTTCGCGCCGGGGTCGACGCCGAGGATCGACGTGATCTGGCGGTACTTCGCGACGCGGCTCTCGACCTGGGCGGGGTTGCCGCCGTTGCATTCGATGGAGCCGTTGATGCTGCGGATGGTTTCGCCGAAGCCGCGGCCGTTGACCATGGCGTTGTGCGGGGTCATGGTGCCGGGGCCGCTCTGGGTGTTCCAGTACCAGAGCCCGGTCTTCCACGCGACGGCCGCGTTCTGCTCGACCTGCCAGGGGTTGCCGAGCAGGTCGATGCCGAGTGCGTCGCCGGCGGCTTTGTAGTTGAAGTTCCAGCTCAGCTGGATGGGGCCGCGGCCGTAGTAGGCGGCCTGGCCGGCGGGGCAGCCGTAGGGCTGGCCGTAGTCGCAGTAGTGCGGGTAGTTGGCGGTGTTCTGTTCGACGATGTAGACGAGCCCGCCGGTTTCGTGGTTGACGTTGGCGAGGAACGCGGCGGCTTCCTGCTTCTTCACGGTGTCGCTGCCGCTGTTGGCGAAGCCGGGGTAGGCGGACAGGGCCGCGGTCAGGCCGCTGTAGGTGTAGAAGGAATTGCGGCCCGGGAAGATCTGGTTGAACTGGGCTTCGCTGACGACGAACGCGCCCGGGTTGCCGGGATCGGTGCCGCCACCGCAGCTGTAGGGCTCCCAGTACCAGGTGCTGATGACCGGGTCGTAGCCCGGGTTGGCGTTCTTGGCGCGGTAGTAACCACCGTTGGTGTAGCGCACGATCGCGCCGACGTCGTACCACTGGCCCGCGACCCAGTTCGGATAACTGCAGGTGGTGCCGCCCCCGCCGTCACAGCTGTAGGGCTCCCAGTACCAGGTGCTGATGACCGGGTCGTAACCCGGATTGGCGTTCTTGGCGCGGTAGTAACCACCGTTGGTGTAGCGCACGACCGCACCCACGTCGTACCACTGGCCGGCCACCCAGTTCGGCGCACTGCACGCGGCGGCGGCCGCCTGCGGGGCCTGCCCGGTGACGGCGGGCACACCGAACACGAGCCCGGCTACGGCGGCGACAGCGGACAGGACCGCGACAAGACGTCTTCTCAAGACTCGCTCACTCCTTCGGCCACGACAGAACCCGGGCGCGGCGGGCGCGCCCGGCGTCGGAGGTGTGGGGGGTGCTCATCCGGCCGAGACGAACGTGACAACCGTCACTAGAGCAGATTGGTCTAGTCCAGTCAAGATTTCCGGGGGTCGCGGGCAAGGGTTGTGCGCGAACGTCCCCTCAGTTGAACCGGGGGAATCCTTTCGCCGAGCCGGTTCTTCACCCGGGCGACCAGCATCAGCAGTGTCGAAGCGGTTGCGGCCGCGCCGGTCAGCCCGCCGAAGATCGCCGCGGGCACCGCGCCCGCCGGCACCGCACGATCGCGGCGTCGGGATCGCCCGGTTCGCTTTCCGGGGTGGAAGCCCGGCGAAGCCGCTTTTGGGCGGCGCGTGGAAAACGGGCGCGCCGGTGGGCGGGCGACGCGGCACTGCGGTCCGCGTGGCCCGCCCGGCACGTCACCGCGCTTGCGGGATCCTGATCTGCGCGGCCGGCGCGAGGTTCAGGATGCGCTGCAGCCGGAACCGGCCCAGCCGGTGGAGCATCTCCCCGAGCTCCTCCGGCGCGATGCTCCCTTCGAGGTCGATCCGCGTCGTCCGGACGACGCGGTCGATCTCCGAGGCGGGGAGCCGCCCCGCGAACTCCCCGGCCAGCCACACCCCGACCTCGTCCACGACGTCGTCCGCCCGGTGGCTCCGTACGGTCATCGCTCTCCTCGTTTCGGATCGCCTTCATGCCCAGGTCGAAGCCGGAAAATTCCAGCCCGACGCAGGTCCGACGAGCGAGCGGGGGACCCATGACGCGGAATGGGTGAAGTTGGTCGCACAAAAGCTTTCCGTGTTCGGATGGGTGAAATGCGTGACCACCGCTGTCACTCACATGGGCTGTTCGCCGCCCGAAGTTGTCGGCCGTTCGGGTAGAAAACCGCGGAACTCCGCCCGGGAGGCGTCCGGCTCAGGACCCTGGAGACGTCCGATAGTGCGGGCGTTCCTCGCGGGACGCGGAACGGAGACGCGATCCATGGGCCGGTACGACCGGACCGACCTCGGGGCGTACAGCCTGGGGTTGCTCGACGCCGCCGACACGGCACGGGTGGAACGGCACCTTTCGGCGTGCCCGGACTGCCGCCAGGAGGTCCGGGAGTTCGAGGCCGTCCGCGGCATGCTCGACCACCTGGCCGACGTGAAGTCCACTTAGGACAACCGCCGGTACGGCCCGCACCGTGACCGGCGACCACTTCCCCGACCCGGCCGTCGTCATCGTGGTCCCGGCGGCCTCCGGCGTCTGACCTCGACGAAGCCGGCCTGCCGTGCGCCCAGCTCTCCATCAGGCCGATCGGGGTCCCTCCTCAGCGAGACGCGGCGGCCTTGACGGTGCGCAGGACCGGCGCGGTCTCCAGCGTCCGGATGGCGTCGAGCGCGCCCAGCCGCTGCGTCAGATAGCGGTGCAGCGCGGCCGCGTCCGGGCAGAGCGCCTGGGCGACCAGGTTCGCCGGGCCGGTCGTTGCCGCGACGAGCGCGAGCTCCGGGTGCGTCGCCAGCGTCTTCGCCACCCGGTCGAGGTGGGCCGGGGCGACCGCCATCCAGAGCAGCGCCTGCGTCGTGGCGCCCAGCGGGGCCGGGTCGATCTCCAGGTCGAAGAACACCGTGCCGCCCGCCTGGAGATCGGCCAACCGGCGCGCGACGGTCGCCGCGGACCAGCCGGTCGCCGTCGCCAGCTCGGCGAGGCCCGCGCGGCCGTCCCGCTGCAGCGCGGCCATCAGCGCATCGTCGTCGCTGGTCAGCGGCTTGCCCGGGCCCGGATGCACCGGCGTGAGCGCCGCGATCTGGGCCGCGTCGAGGGCGTTGGCCCGGCCGAGCCACGCGGTCGGGCCGCCGAAGTAGCGGTGCAGCAGCTGGTGCGCCGACACCGCCGTGATGCTCGCCGTGCGCGGGATGTCCCGCAGCAGCAGCGCGTGGTCGCTCGCGGCCGGCGTGTGCACGTTGACGCAGATCTCGGTGCCACCCGACACGAGCTTGATCCACGCGGTGTCGGCGCGGCGGGCGAGCGACCGGGCGAGGTCGTGCGCCGTGTGCGGCGTCGCGGTCAGGCGGACCATCCACTCGGCCTGCCCGGCGCGTTGCGGATCGGGGAGGCCGACGACGCGCAGCGACGCCTCGGCGCGAAGGCGGCGGTAGCGCCGCGCCACCGTCTGCGTCGAGACGCCGAGGACGTCGCCGATCTTGGTGAACGGCGCCCGGCCGTCGATGTGCAGCGCGTGGATCAGCGCGCGGTCGACCGCGTCCAGGGTGGTCATATCCCTCATTGAAGCGCATCCAATGGAAGAAATCCGCTTGTTGATTCACGTAGCTGGAACCACTGGTAGACGGCTCGGCAACGTGGGCGCCGAACGAAAGGAGACACCCCTTGCCGACCACGACGCGTTACCGGCGGCGCTGGGCCGCACTGGCCGTGCTGCTCGTCGCCGAGGCGATGAACCTGCTCGACGCCACGATCGTCCAGGTGGCCGGTCCGGCCGTGCACGCCGACCTGCCCGGCCCGGCCGCCGACATCCCGTGGTTCAGCGCGGCCTACACCCTGCCGTTCGCGGTCTTCCTCATCACCGGCGGCCGGCTCGGCGACATGTTCGGCCGGGCCAAGGTCTTCCGGATCGGCGTGGCGGGCTTCGTGCTCGCGTCGCTGGTCTGCGCGGCCGCTCAGGACGCCGGGCTGCTGATCGGGGCCCGCGCGGTCCAGGGCGCGGCGGCGGCGCTGATCATCCCGCAGACCATCGGCCTCATCCGCGCCCTCTTCGACGGCGACGAACTCGCGAAGGCGCTGGGCAGCATCGGGCCGGTGATGGGCCTGTCCGCGGTCACCGGGCCGCTGCTCGGCGGGCTGCTGACGCAGGCGGTGTCGTGGCGGGCGGTGTTCCTGGTGAACGTCCCGCTGGGGCTCGCGGTGCTCTTCGCCGCTCGGCTGCTGCGGGAGGACCGGGCCGCCACCCGTCCCCGGCTCGACCTCTCCGGCACGCTGCTCGTCGTCGCGGGTGCCGGGCTGCTCGTGTACCCGCTGATCGACCCCGCGGGGACGAACTGGGTGCTGCTCGCGGCCGGGGCCGCGCTGCTGGTGGTGTTCGGCTGCCAGCAGCGCCGCGCGGCCGCGCCGCTGGTCGAGCCGAGCCTGTTCGCCCACCGCGGGTTCCCGGCGGCGCTCGCCGGGTCGCTGCTGTTCTTCGCGGTGATGACGGGGTTGATGCAGGTGGTGCCGATGCAGCTGCAGCTCGGGCTCGGCGCCGACGTCCGCACCGCGGGCCTGACGCTGGTGCCGCTCTCGGCGGGGCTCGCGGTGTCGTCGTACTTCGCCGGCGCCCGGCTGGTGCCGAAGTTCGGCTCGCGCGTGCTGTTCGCCGGGTTGGCCCTGCTGGTCGCGGGGATCGCCGCCCTGTACGCCGGCGGGATCCACGCGTACGCGTGGCCGACGCTGGGCGCGCTGGCGCTGTGCGGGCTCGGGATGGGCACGTTCACGGTGCCGTTCTTCACCGCGGCCCTGCACCGGGTCCGGCCGCACGAGACGGGCTCGGCGGCCGGGCTGCTCAACGCGGTGCAGCAGCTCGGCGGCACCCTCGGCGTCGCCCTCCTCGGCGGGCTTTGCCTCGGCACCGGCTCGGCGACCGCGGCGCTCGGCCTGGGAGCCGGGCTCGCCGTGGCCGCCGCCGTTGCCGTGCTTCCCCTGGCGTTCGACGGCCTCAGTAGTCGTCGCGGCCGGTGAACTGCTGCTCCAGCAGTTCCGCCGCGCCGGCGACCAGCTCGAGGGGGTCGGTGAACTCGTTGATGTCGAGGTTGATCAGCGGCAGCGAGTGGCGCAGCACGACGTGCTCGCCCATCACCGCGAGCCCGCCCACCACGATCGCCTCGCCGATCTCGGTCAGCACCTCGAGGAGGTCGACCTCCTCGTGCCGGGCGAACGGCGTGGCGATCTGGACCCAGTCCTCGCGCTGGTCGAGGATCTCGTGGGCGATCACGACGATCTGGGCCCGCTGCTCGGTGTCGGGATCGTCGCCGAACACGAGGCGGATGCGGATCTCGTCGGGCTCGTCGCGCACCACCCGGTACGACTCCCTGATGTAAGCGACCAGATCGCCCCACTCCGCCACGGTTTCTCCGTTCTCGTGCTGGGTTGCGCGCTCAGCGTAGCGATCAGGCGGCGCCGATCCGGTCGAGATCCGCCAGAACGTCGGCGGGCAGTTCGAGTTCGGCGGCCGCGAGGTTCTCCCGCAGGTGCGCCGGCGACGACGTACCGGGGATCAGCAGCATCGACGGCGACCGCTGCAGCAGCCAGGCGAGCGCGACCTGCATCGGCGTGGCGCCGACCCGGGCGGCGCAGTCGTCGAGCAGCCCCGACTGCAGCGGGCTGAACCCGCCGAGCGGGAAGTACGGCACGAAGGCGATCCCCTCGGCGGCGCACTTGGCGACGAGGTCGTCGTTCTCGCGGTGCGCGAGGTTGTAGTGGTTCTGGACGCAGACGACGGGCGCGATCGCCCGCGCTTCGTCGAGCTGCCCGGCGCTGACGTGGCTGAGGCCGAGGTGCCGGATCAGCCCCTGCTCCCGCAGTTCGGCGAGTACCCCGAAGGGTTCGGCGACCGGCATCGGCACCGGGTAGTCCCCGGCGGCGTTGCTGAGCCGGAGGTTGACGACGTCGAGCGCGTCGACGCCGAGGTTGCGCAGGTTGTCGTGCACGGCTTGAGTGAGGTCCTCGGCCGACAGCGCGGGCGGCCAGCCCCGGTCCTCGCTGCGCCGCGCCCCGACTTTCGTCACGATGACGAGCGATTCGGGGTAGGGGTGCAGGGCTTCCTTGATCAGGGCGTTCACGGTGTGGGGGCCGTAGTAGTCACTGGTGTCGAGGTGGGTGACCCCCCGCTCGACGGCTTCCCGCAGCACGGCGACGGCGGTGTCGTGGTCCCGCGGCGGCCCCCACACGCCGGGACCGGCCAGTTGCATGGTGCCGTAACCCATGCGCGTCACGGGAAGTTCGCCGCCGAGGGTGAAGGTGCCGCCGAGGTTCGCCATGCTGCCGAAGTTTAGGCGCGGTCCGCGCCCCCGTTTTGTCGGTGGTCACCGGTAGCGTGTAAATCGGGGGCTTCTCACCCCTGCTGCACTGGCGTTTCCGTTGTGCCGCAACGGAAACAGCGGTCGAAATTTCTCTGCGCGGTTCACCCGATTCAGTGGTGACCTTCGAACCTGTGTTCGGTAGCGTCGTTGGTGTGACTACGACGATTCCTTCCACGCCACCGAAAACGCAGCCGGACAACGAGGCCGGTTCATGGTCCTTTCATCAGGAGGGCAAGACGAGCCCAGGCCGGCGAAGACCACCGGGCCGGCTCCGGGAAAGACCGGCCGGTCACCACTTCCAGCAGCCGTCCCGCGACGATCATGCCGCCGTGGGAGTAGCTGAGGTGCTCACCGGGCTCGAACAACGTCCCGCAGCTGCTCGCCAGGTCTTCGACGTAGGCCTTCAGGGCGTCGCGGCCCCGGGCGTCGGGGAGGCAGAGGTCCGCGTCGATGCCGTCGGGGTGCGAGATCGGGTGCCGGACGAGGATCCGGTCCGCCGCGCCGGGCGTGCGCAGCGCGAACCCAGGCAGGTATTTCGCGACCGGTGCGTCCAGGTGCCCCCGCTCGACCTCCCGGAGGACCGGCGTGGTGGTCAGGACCTTGCTCACCGAGCCGAAGAGGAACCCGGTGTCTTCGCGCATCGGGGCACCGGTGGCGACGTTCGCGGTGCCGTGGGCGAAGATCATCTGTTCGCCGGCGTGCTGGACGCCGTCGACGAATCCGGGCACGAGGTCGGCCTCGCAGTGGGCGGCGACTCGCTCGCGGAGCCGGGGTTCGAAGATGGGCAGCGCGTTCCCGGTCATGCGAACCATCGTCGAACCCCGCCCCCGGGGCTGGGGCAAGCCGGCCGTACCGGGAATTCAGCAGAGGCCCTTGCTCCGCAGCACCCGCGTCACCGACTCCTGCACCTGCGCCTTCGGCAGCTCCCCGCTCTCCACGGCCTGCTCCAGGCGGTCCAGCACCTGGTCCACCCGGCCCCCGGAAGACCACAGCGCCTCGTCCGCTCCGGCCTGCAGGGCCTTCAACACCGCCTCCGGCAGCGAATACTGCGCGGTGATCGCCTTCATCGCGCCGAGGTCGTCCGTCACCACCGGCCCGGTGAAGGCGAACTCGCCGCGCAGCAGCCGGTACGCGGCCGGCGACAGGGAAGCCGGGACCCCGTCGGTCAGGCCGGGCACGTCGAGGTGGCCGACCATCACCGTGACCGGGCCGTAGTCGGCCAAACCGCGGTACGGCACCAGGTCGACCGCCCGCAGCCGGTCCAGCGAAGGCGTGACCACGGTGCCCTTGTGGGAGTCGCCCGAGCCGTGGCCGTGGCCGGGGAAGTGCTTCAGCACCGGCTGGATGCCCGCGTCGCGGAGGCCCGCTGCGAACGCTTTCGCGTACGTCTTCACCCGGACCGGGTCCGGGCTGAACGACCGGTCGCCGATCACGTCGTCGTCCGGGGCGTCCGTGACGTCGGTGTCCGGGGCGAAGTCCACCGTCACCCCGCGGGCGCGCAGCTGGCGGCCCCGCTCGGCGGCCAGCGCGCGCACCTCGTCCGGGGACTTCGTCGCGGCCATCGTCCGGGCCGACGGCAGATCGCCGTCGAGGTCGTCGATGCGCTGGACGCGGCCGCCTTCCTCGTCGACCGACACGGCCACCGGCACCTTGGCCGCGGCCTGGACCGCGGCCAGGGAACGATCTTTCAACAACGCTGTTGCGTTACCGCCGATGAAGATTCCGCCGACCTGGTGGTCGCGCACCAGGGACACCGTGGCCGCCGGGTTGTCGCCGGAGACCCCCACGACGACCAGCTGCGCGACCTGGCTGCGGACGTCGAGCCCGGTCACCAGCGATGCGCAGTCGCCCGGCCGCGCGAGACGCGATGTGGGCGCGGCAGCAGAAGGAGGAGCCGCCGCGGAAGGGACGGGCCGATCGGATGCCCGGGGCAACGCCAACCCGGACACGGTCCGCGGTTGCAGGCCCACGACCAGCAGACATCCGGCCACGATGCAGAACGCCACCCCGGAGGCGGCAAGACGTCGGTGGTTCATCGGTCCCTTCACTCGTCAGTGTGTCCCCCGACCGTAGTCGACGGCCAAACTTCACGGCGTGAAGAATGGCCTCCGCCGACGTTAGAGAAATCATGAAGGCGGCCTCAGCAGACTGGTGCGAGTCAGGTTCCGGCGTGGGCGGAGGAGGGTTCGATGGACCAGGTGCGAGTGGCGGCGTGGGCGTCCGACCCGATTGCCCTGACCGGGCTGATCAACCACCTGAAGTCCCGTCCGGAGCTGCTGGTCCTGCCGCGTGCCCGCCGGGGCGAAGCGGCCGTGCTGGTGTTCGCCGTCGGCGAGGTCGACCGGGAGGCGGTCGCCGCGCTGCGGGCCGCGGCCGCCGAGTCGCCCGCCGCGATCGTGCTGGTCGCGGGGCGCGTCGACCCGGCGCACGTGAGCCTGCTCGCCGACTGCCACGTCTCCGCTGTGCTGCCGCGGACCGCGCTCGACCGGCTCACCGGGAGTGTGCTCGCCGCGGCGCGGGGCCGCTCGTCGTCGCTGCGCGAGCAGGTCGAAGCCCTCGCCCACGAGGGCAGCGGGGCGGCGCTGACGCCGCGCGAGGTGGATGTGCTTCGCCTGATGGCCGAGGGCTGGGACACTGCCGAGATCGCGGGCAAGCTCTGCTACTCGGAGCGGACCGTGAAGAACGTCATCTACGCCATGACCAACCGGCTCAACCTGCGCAACCGGCCGCACGCGGTCGCGTACGCCGTGCGGGCCGGTGTGATCTGAGGAAGCCTGTTGCGAACGATCGTCCGCCGGATCGCCCTCGCGGTCGCCGCGTTGATCCCGCTCGCCGCCTGCAGTCCGGGTGACGCCGGGGAGAAGACGAAACTCACCATCGCGACCTTCGGCGAGTTCGGCTACGCGCCCCTGATCGCCGAGTACGAGAAGCTGCACCCGGACATCGCGGTGCAGAACCGCGTCACCGACTTCGACACCCACCACAAGGGTCTCGCGACGCAGCTCGCCGCCGGGCGCGGTGCCGCCGACGTCGTCGCGATCGAAGAGCAGTACATGCCGCAGTATCGGAAGGTGAGAGACAAGTTCGCCGACCTGGCCGGTTACGGCGCCCGCGAGCTCGAACGCCAGTGGGTGCCGTGGAAGTGGGCGCAGGGCACCGACGGCGCCTTCGTGCTGGGCCTCGGCACGGACATGGGCAGCCTCGCCCTCTGCTACCGGCGTGACCTGTTCCAGGCCGCGGGCCTGCCGGTGGACCGCGACGAAGTCGCGAAGCTGATCCCCGACTGGAACGCCTACGCCGCCACCGCGGAACGGTTCACCGCCAAGACGCCGGGCGTGAAGTTCGCCGACTCCGCCGGGACCGTCTACACGGCGATGCTCAACCAGTCGCCGGAGAACTACTTCTCCCAGCGCGACGACTCCTTCATCGCCGATCGCAACCCGAGCGTGCGCAGCGCCTTCTTCCTTTCCGGCGGCCTGGCCGCGAAGGGGCAGACGGCGGCGGCGACCACCTTCACCCAGGCGTGGAACGTGGCGATCAAACAGGGTTCCTTCGCCACCGTCGCCTGTCCCGCGTGGATGCTCAGCCAGATCAAGGAAGCCGGCGGGGACGCCAACCGCGGCAAGTGGGACGTCACCACCGTGCCCGGCAGCAGCGGCAACCAGGGCGGTTCGTTCCTCACCGTGCCGAAGCAGGGCGAACACCAGAAGGAGGCGTACGAGCTCGCCCGCTGGCTGACCGCTCCGGAGCAGCAGAAGAAGCTCTTCCTGTCCGACGGCATCCTGCCCAGCGAGCCCGCGGTGTACGAGGATCCCCAGGTCGTCGCGCACACCGATGCGTACTTCGGTGACGCGCCGATCGGGCGGATCTTCGCCTCCTCGGCCGAGCGGCTGCGCCCGAACTACCGCGGCTTGCGCGACGCCGACGTCCGGCCGGAGTTCGGCCGGGCCCTCGGGCGGATCGAGGACCGGACCGAGACGGTCGACCAGGCCTGGACAAAAGCCGTCCAGCTGGCCCTGGCCGCCCTGAAGTAGCCGCGCGTGCAGCACCGGCTCGCCCGTTTCGACCGCAAGGTCACGCCGCTGCTGCTCGTCGCGCCCTTCTTCGCCCTGTTCGTCGTCTTCGGCGCGTTCCCGCTGCTCTACACGGCGTGGGTTTCGCTGCACGACTGGAACCTCCTCGAGGGCGACCAGGGCGGCTCCGGACTCGCCAACTACGGCGATCTGCTCGGCGACCCGCACTTCTACAACGCGCTCGCCAACACCGTGAGCATCTTCCTGCTCGCCGCGGTCCCGGAGTTCCTGCTGGCGCTGGGCATCGCGGCGCTGCTGGACCGGCCGCTGCGCGCCGCGACCTGGTGGCGCACCGGCATCCTGCTGCCGAACGTCGTGTCCGTCGTCGCCGTCGGGCTGGTGTTCGGGCAGCTGTTCAGCCGCGACTACGGCGTCGTCAACGAGGTCCTCGGCTGGTTCGGCGTGGCGCCGGTCAACTGGCAGGCGACGACCTGGACGTCGCACTTCGCCGTCGCGAGCATGGTGCTCTGGCGCTGGACCGGCTACAACGCCCTGATCTACCTGGCCGCGATGCAGGCCGTCCCGGGTGACCTGTACGAGGCCGCGGAGCTCGACGGCGCCTCGCGGTGGCGGACGTTCTGGTCGATCACCGTGCCGGGCATCCGGCCCGCGCTGGCCTTCACCGCCATCGCCGGCACCGTCAACGGCTTGCAGCTGTTCGCCGAGCCGCAGCTGTTCGACGCCGGTGGCTCCGCCGGAACGGGCGGCAACGACCGCCAGTTCCAGACGCTGGTCATGTACCTCTACGAGAAGGGCTTCACGCACCTCGACGCCGGTTACGCGGCCGCGCTGACCTGGGTGATGTTCGTGATCTGCGCGCTGTTCGCGCTGGTCAACTACCGGTTGGTGCGCCGGTTCGTGAGGTCGGCGTGACGGCGCGGCGCCGGCCGGGCGGCTGGGTGTACGCCGTGCTGACCGGGGTGCTCGGCGCGTCCGCGTTCCCGCTGTACTGGTCGTTCGTCGTGGCCACGCGCGACAATTCGGCGATCGGTGAGACGTCGCCGCTGCTGCTGCCGGGCGGGCACCTGGCCGGGAACGTGCGGCGCGTCTTCGACACCGTCGACTTCTGGCTGGCCATCGGGAACTCGCTGATCGTCGCGGGCACCGTCATGGTGGCCAACGTCGTGCTGGCGAGCCTCGCCGGGTTCGCCTTCGCGCGGCTGGAGTTCCGCGGCCGCAACACGCTGTTCCTGCTGGTCGTCGGCTCGGCCATGGTGCCGGCGCAGCTCGGTGTCATCCCGCTGTACCTCGTTGTCGGCGACCTCGGCTGGTACGGCCGGCTCGAAGCGGTGATCGTGCCGGCGCTGGTCAGCGCCTTCAGCGTGTTCTGGATGCGCCAGGCGTGCGAAAACGCGATCACCGCGGAGCTCGTCGACGCCGCCACCGTCGACGGCTGCTCGATCCTGCGCACCTACTGGCACGTGGCCGTGCCCGCCCTGCGCGCGCCGGCCGCGGTGCTCGCGATGCTCACCTTCATGGCCACGTGGAACGACTACTTCTGGCCGCTGGTGGTCCTCGACCCCAACGAGACGCCGACCGTCCAGGTCGCCCTGTCGCAGCTGGCCAGCGGCTACTACACCGACTACGCGCTCATGCTCACCGGCGCGACCGTCGCCGTCCTGCCCGTCATCGCGTTGTTCCTGCTGCTGGGCCGCCACATCGTGCGGGGCATCCTGAAGGGGGCACCGGTATGACCTTCCCGACGGGTTTCCCGTGGGCTCGGCCTCAACGCCTGCCGCTTCCCGGTCGCCCGGCCGCGGGTGGTGCTGGATCGGCACCCGCTCCGGTGCGCTGCCGGAAGGCGTCGGCGACACCCGCGCGTGACGGCGCATCCAGCTTGCCCAGCAGCCGGGCCACGTGGGCCTGGACCGTCCGCCGCGGCAACGACAGCTCCGCCGCGATCTCCGGGTTGGACCGGCCTTCGGCGACCAGGCCGGCGATGCGGACCTCGATCGGCGTCAGCGACTCCCAGCCGTGACCCGGCCGGATCGGCGAGAACAGGGCGCCGCGGCGGACGCCGAGGCGGCGCAGCCGGGTTTCCGCGCGCCGCAGGTCCCAGCGCGCGGCCAGCGCCGTGTACAGCTCGGCGGCCTCCTCGAACGCCGCGTGCGCCGCGTCCAGCCGGCCCGCGCGCGCCAGCAGCACCGCCGCGTCCTCGAGCGCCGACGCCAGTTCGGGGCGGCGGCCGACCGCCCGGAAGTGCTCGGCCGTCGCCAGCACCGGGGCCGGGTCCTCCTCGATCAGCCCGCGGCACCACGACGCCGCCGCGTGCGCCCGCGCCGGACGTCGTTCCTTCGCCGCTTCTTCCTCGCACACCGCCAACGCGCGCCGGGCGCGGCCGACGTCGTCCTGCTCCATCGCCAGCCGCACGAACGCCGGCAGCCACTGGTGCCGCAGCATCATCTGCGCGTACGTCGGGTTGAGGATCGGTTCGAGGACGGCGAGCGCGCGGACCCGGTCGCCGCGCTGCTCGGCCGCGAGGGCGTCGGCGACCAGCAGGAAGTCGAAGCTTTCGCGCTCGGCGCCGGTCGCCGGGGCGTACTCCTCCGCCGCGTCGAGGTGGGCCGCGGCCTGGGCCCGGTCGTCCCGGCGGCCCGCGATCAGCGCCGCGACGCCGTGCAGCAGCAGCGCCGCCGGGCCGGGCTCGCGCAGGCCGTAGAACGTGATCGCCGGGCCGTCCTCGATGACCGTGTCCAGCTCGACCAGCGCCTCGTCCCAGCGGCCTTCCCAGTACCGGTGCACCGCGGCGGACACCTGCAGCCCGACCGGCAGGGCGTGCCGGGCGGCGACTTCGCCCGCCGCGCGCAGCGCGTCGTCCGCTTCGGCCAGCCGGTCGAGGTTCTGGAGCGTGAACACGCGGTTGTCGAGCAGGTCGAGGTGCAGGTCGGCGAGTTCGTGGTCGTCGCCGACGGCCTCGATCGCCGCGTCGACGTGGGCGAGCGCGCGGTCGTGCTCGCGGCGCACCGAATCGACCAGCCACAACGACTGCAGCGAGTGCGCGGTCAGGTAGCGGTCGCCGCCGGCGAGCGCTTTCGTCTCGTGCGCCGTCCGCTCCGCATTGTCCAAATCGGACAGATCGCCGCGGCGGAAGTTCGCCAGCAGCTGCCGGTGCTTGCCCCGCCAGAGCTCCGGCACGGCCGGGTCGTCGACCGACGCGGCGAGGGTGGCGACGGCACCTTCGGTGTCCCCACGGCGGTGCCGCAGCGCCGCGAGCACGTGCCGCATCTCCTCGACGGCGTCCGGCTCGGTGGCGACGTCGAGGGCTTGCCGCGCCAGGGTTTCCGGGCTGCGTTCCAGCCGGAACAGCACCTTGACCAGCGCCACGAGCAGTGTTTCCCGGCGTCGGTCGGTGCTGGAGCACGCGGCCAGCGCGCGTTCCAGCAGCTCGACGGCGATCAGCGGCGCCCGGGTCGAGACGACCGCGTGGTGGGCGGCGAGCCAGTCCAGCACCCATTCGTCCACCGTCGCGGGCGCCGCCACCAGCTGCTCGGCGACGCGCTTCACCGGGGCGCCGATCCCGGCGAGCGCCTCGGCGGCCTGGCGGTGCAGCGCCGCCCGCGTCCCGGCCAGCAGGCGGTCGTAAAGGGCCTGTCGCAGCAGGGGGTGGCGGAACGCCAGCTGGGTCCCGGTGTCGATGAGCACGTTCGCCGCGACGGCTTCTTCCAGCGGCGCCAGCAGGTCCGACGGCCGGGTGCCGACCACCGCGGCGACGTCGCCGACGGCGAACTCCATGCCCAGCAGCGCGCCCCAGCGCAGCACTTCCTGCGTCCGCGCGGTCAGGAAGTCCAGCCGCCGGTCGACGGCGGCGACCAGCGATCGCGGCGCCTCGAACTCCGCCGGGTCGTCGACGTCGGCTTGGCCGCCGCTCACCTCCACCGCGCCGGCGCGGCGCAGGACGTCGACCATTTCCTTGACGTACAAGGGGTTTCCGGCGCCACGGGCGGCCAGTTCGCGCAATCCGGGCCCGGGCGGCGCCCCGAGCTGGTCTTCGATCAGCCTGCCGACGTTCTCTTCGGTCAGCGGCGCGAGGTCGAGGACGACGCCGTCGCGCGCCTGGACGCCGCGGCGCAGCTGGGCGAGTTCGGCGCGGTCCGGCGCCGGGCGGGTCGCGGCCACCAGCAGCAGCGGCAGCTGCCGGGTCGCCGCGCAGAGCCGGTGCCAGACCAGCACGGACGCCTCGTCGGCCCACTGCAGGTCGTCCAGCACCAGCACCTGCGGCGACTCGGCGCACAGCTCGTCGACCAGGGCGAGCAGCCGGTCGACGGCGCCGAGCACCGGGTCGGCCGGGCCCCAGCTGCGCCGCGCCGGGCCCTCGCCCGCGAGTTCCTTCGCCACCCGCGCACGCCGCGGGTCGGGCGAATGCGCGTCGATCGCCAGGCATTCCAGCACCACCTGCAGCGGGAACCGGGTGCTCAGCTCGTCCGCGGCCGCCCAGAGCCGCTGGAAGCCGGGGCCGTCCGGCAGTGAGCTGGCGAGCAGCTCGGACTTGCCGATCCCGGCGTCGCCTTCGATCCAGACGGCCCGGCCCCGCCCGGCGCGGACACCGGCGACGAGCTCGGCGAGTTTCGTCATTTCGGCTTCCCGGCCGAACAGCCGGTGCCCGGTGACCACGACCGGCGCCGAGGGGGCGTCGAGGGCCGGGTCCTGGGCCAGGATCTGCCGCTGGAGCCGCTGCAGCGCCGGACCGGGTTCGACGCCGAGTTCGGCGACGAGGGTGGCGCGGGCGTCGCGGAAGACGTCGAGGGCGTCGGCGGGCCGTCCGCTGCGGTAGAGGGCGAGCATGAGCGACTCCCGCAGCGACTCCCGCAGCGGGTGTTCGCCGGCCAGCACCGTCAGCTCCGGCGCGAGATCGAGGTGGCCACCGAGCGCCAGCACGGCTTCGGCCCGCCGTTCGAGGGTGTTCAGCCGCAGTTCGGCGAGGTATTCGCGGTGCCGCTCGGCAAACCCGCCGGGCACGCCGGAGAGCGCTTCCCCCTGCCAGAGCGCAAGAGCGGCGTCCAGTTCGGTGACCGCCGCCCGCGGATCGCCCAGGTCGAGGTGCCGTTGCGCGCATTCGCGGTGCCGTTCGAACAGGGCCGCGTCGAGCGCGTCTTCACCGAGCAGCAGCGAGTACCCGGCCGGATCGGAGACGAGGACGCTGGCCGCCGACCACCGCGACCGGTCCGGTTCGAGGGCCCGGCGCAGCCCGGAGACGTAGGTGTGCACGCTGCCTTCGACACTCGCCGGCGCGGAGTCACCCCACACGCCGGCGATCAGTTCGGCCCGGGGAACGGACCGGCCGGCGTTGACCGCGAGCACCGCGAAGACGGCACGCTGACGAGCGGGGCCGAGCCCGATTTCGGCCGCCCCGCGCCAGGCCCGCAGCGGGCCGAGCACGCCCACCCGCAGGCCGGTGTCCGCATCCGCTGGCATGTCACTGCCGTCCCCTCTGGGGCTCCAGCCCCAGACCCCATCCCCCAGGGACATCGGTACCGACTACTCCGGTGACCTTACCGACGCGGCGGCCCCGCACAAGGTTGCGCGTTCAACTCAGACAAGACATCGCGGCGCCGGATGTCACTCGCCGGAGATGTCCTCGGCCGGGTTCGGGCCCTGGTGCTGGGGTGCGGGTTGGTCGCGCCTGCCCCGCAGCGCGGCTGAGCTGCGGCTCAGGCCGGTGGAGGGGAGTGGTGGGCTCGCGCGTTCCGGAGTAAACGCCCGCGGCTTGCTTGCGAGCGCGTGGCCGGCCCTCCGGCGCCACCGGCAGCCCGCGGCCTGCTCACAAACCCGTGCCTAGGCCTCCAGCCCCCGCCTGCAGCCCCGCGAGTTGCTAGCGAGCGCATGCCCGGCCTTCCGGCGCCGGCAACCCGCGGCCTGCTCACGAGCCGTGCCTAAGCCTCCGAACCCGCCGACAATCCCGCGACCCGACCCGGCCCCTCACTCCCCGGCAACCGCCCGCGGCCGCACCGCCGGCGCCCGCCGGATGCCGAAGGGCCCCATCCGGGCCTCCGCGCGGCGGACGTCCCACACCGCGCCCATTCCGGTGTACGCCGTCAGCGCGGTCCGGAACGCCGTCCGCGCCCCGGCCAGCTCGCCCGACTCCGCCAGCAGGATCGCCGCGTCCTCCGTGGCCTTGGCCTGCTTCAGCAACCGCCCGGCTGCCCGGTAGTGCCCGGCCGCCGTCAGCACCGGCTCGGGGTCGCCTACCACCAAGCCGCGGCAGTGGGCGGCCGCCGCGGCGTGGGCCGGGGGGATGCCGGCGTCGGATTCCAGCAGGCGCAGCGCCTCCTGGACCCGCTGGCGATCGTCGAGCGCCAAAGCCAGCCGCACCAGGTCGGGCAGCCACTGGTGGCGGGCCGCCGGGGGGTGGTTGTCCTCCAGCAGCGGGGACAGGGCCGCCAGGGCCGCCTCCGGCCTGCCCTCCTGCTCGGCCAGCAGCGCCCGCGCCGCGAGGAGGAAGTCCCCGCCGTCGGGCTCGAGGCCCGGGGGCCACTGCTGCCGGTCGGCCGCGTCCAGGTGCGTCCTGGCCTGGGCCGGTTCGCCGCGGTGGCCGGCGATCAACGCGCCGACGCCGTGGACCAGCAACGCCGAGCCGGGACTGCGCAGAACGTATGACGCGGTTTCGGCGCCGTCGCGGATCACCGCGTCGAGCTCGGCCAGCGCCTCGGGCCAGCGGCCCAGCCAGTAGTAGTGCACCGCGCCGGCCAGGTGCATCTCGCCCGGCACCGCGCGGGTTGCGGCGATCCGCCGGGCGGCGTCGAGCGGCTCGGCGGCGTCGTCGAGGCTGTCGAGGTTCGGCACGGCCAGCGCCGCGTCGTCCAGCGGGTGCAGCCCCGCCGGGGCCAGCGCGGTCTCTTCGCCGAGCTTCTCCAGCGTGGCCAGCAGGGCCTCGTGCCGCCCGCGCCACATCTCCGGGACGTCGGCGTCGTCGAGGGTCCGCTTCAGCTCGGCGGTCGCCTCGGAGAAGTCGCCGCGGCGGTAGTAGACGTAGGCGAGGATCCAGCGCATCTCGGCCGCGCGCCTGCTGTCGGACGTCCGCGCGACGACCGAGCGCGCCTCGGCTTCGGGCTCCCGGCCGAGCCAGAACAGCAGCCGGGCCAGGGTCGCGGTCAGCGTCTCCCGCGCGTCCGGCGGCAACGCGCCTTGGGTGACGGCGTGGCGCAGCAGGTCGACCGCGATCCGCGGGGTCTCGGTGGCCACGGCGCCGATGTGCTCCAGCAGCCACGCGGTGACCCACGGGTCCACCTGCGCAGGGGCGGCGGCGAGCTGCTCGGCGACGCGTTCGGCGGGCGCGCCCGCGGCGGCGAACGCTTCGGCCAGCTGCCGGTGCAGCGCGACCCGCATCGCGGCGGGCGTCTTTTCGTAGAGCACGCGGCGCACCAGCGGGTGCCGGAACGCCAGCCGATCGCCCGATTCGACGAGCACCCCGGACGTGATCGCTTCGTCGACCGCGCCGACCAGCGCCGTCGGCGGCCGTTCGGTGGCGACGGCGATGTCCGCGAGCGAGAACTCCCGGCCCAGCATCGCGGCCCAGCGCAGGGTGTCGCGGGCCCCGCTGGACAGGAAGCTCAGGTACAGCGTGATCCGCGAGCCCAGCGGCGGCGGGATCGTCTGGCACGCGTTGCCGTCCAGGTGCGCGTGGACGCCGTCGAGCACGATCATCGACTGCGTCAGCAGCGTCTCGACGATTTCCCTGGTGTAGCGCGGATTTCCGGCCGCGTAGGACACCAGCAGCTGCAGCCCCGGCCCGGGTGGCGCGCCGACCAGCTCGGTGGCCAGCTCCCGCGTCGCGTCTTCGGTCAACGGGGTCAGCTGGAGCACCGCGATGTCATCGTTGTCAAGTTCGGCCCGCAGGTCGTCGAGCGCGGCCGGTCGCGGCACCGGACGGCAGGCGCCGACCAGCAGCAACGGCAGCTCCCGCGTCTCCCGGCTCAGGTAGCGCCAGACCCGCAGCGTGGTGTCGTCGGCCCACTGCAGGTCGTCGACCACGAGCACCAGCGGGGCCTCCGCGCACAGCTCGCGGACCAGGCCCAGCACGCCGTCGACGGGGTCTTCACCGGACGGCCCGGCGAGCCGCACGGCCAGCGCGGCCCGGCGTTCGTCGGTCGCGCGCGAGTGCACGCCCAGCGCGTCGAGCAGCGGGCGCAGGGAAAACCGCTGGTCGAGCGCGTCCGCGGCGGCGAAGGCGGGATCGAGGTCCCGCGCCAGGGTGAGGACTTCGGCGAGCAGCGCCGTCCGCCCGCTGCCCGGCTCGCCTTCGAGCCACACCGAGCGGCCCGCTCCGGCCCGAAGGCCGGCGACGGCGTCGCGCAGCCGGTCCAGTTCGGCTTCGCGGCCGACGAAGATCTCCGCCCGCTCCGGCAGGGCCGCGGCCGGGAACCGCGCCGGGCGCGGGGGTGGCGGCGGTTTCGGTGCCGGTGCGGGTTTCTCCAGCAGCTCGTCGTGCAGCCGTCGCAGGGCCGGCCCGGGCTCGGTGCCCGAGGCCTCGACGAGCCGGTCGCGGACGTCGGCGTACACCGCGATCGCCTCGGTCCGCCGTCCCGCCCGGACCAGGGCCCGCATGAGCAGCCCGCGCAACGTCTCGCGGAACGGGTGCTCGCGGGTCAGCGCGGTCAGCTCGGCGACGAGTTCGGCGTGCCCGCCCGAGTCCAGCAGGACCTCGGCGCGCCGCTCGACGGTCGTCAGCCGCACCTCGGTGAGCCGGGCGCGCTGGGCGGCGGCGAACGGCCCGGGCAAGCCGGACAGCGGAACGCCGTGCCAGAGTCCCAGCGCTGCGTCGAAGGCTTCGCGCGCACCGCGGAGATCGCCCGCCGCCTGCCGGCGTTGCGCCTGCTCGCGCAGGGCTTCGAACCGGTGGACGTCGATCGCTTCGGCGTCCAGGCGGAGCGAATAGCCGGACCCGATCGACGCGAGCAGCTGCGGCCCTTCGCCCTTGGCGCGGCCCGGCTCGAGCGCGCGCCGCAACCCGGAGACGTAGGTGTAGATGGAACCCTGCGCGCTCTGCGGCGGCGCCTCACCCCAGACGGCGTCGATCAGCTCCTCGCGCGAAACCGTGCGGTTCGGGTGCATCGCCAGCGCGGCGAGGACCGTCCTCCGGTGCGCGGAGCCGAGGTCGAGCTCCGTCTCGCCCTGCCAGGCCTTCACGGGGCCCAGCAGCCGGAGTCTCGGTGCGGAGCCGTCCGCGGCCGACATCGGTCTCCCTTCGTGCGCGACGAATCGTCACGCGCCGGATGCCTGCCGTGAGCATACGCGGGCGCCGTGAACCGGCAGGCAAGGATGGCGGACATTCGGGCAACGGCACCCGGCCGGGGTTTCGCGCCGCCACGGCGTGCGCCACGCTCGGGGAGCCCGAGAGGAGCCGCGGATGCCGACCGAAGACATGCAGCGAGCCGCCGCCTGCTTCGCGTACGCCCTCGAAGGTGCCCGTTCCCGCCTTCGCGACGTCAACAGCGAGATGGCGATGGTGCAGGCGTCGTGGCGCGGCGAGGCGTCGGTGCGGTTCGGCCAGGCGATGAGCGACTGGGAGCAGGAGTTCGACGTGATCCTGTCGCGGCTGGCGGAGCTGCTGGAGGCGACCGGCGGCCCGATGCCGCGGCCGCGGCTGCCGTGACGCGGCTCGACTTCAGCTTCGCCGACCTGGTGCTGGACCGGATGGGTGCCATCACCGGGGAGCTCGGCGAGCTGCTGGCCGACCTGGAGTCCCGGGTGGAGCCGGAACTGGCCGGCTGGACGCCCGAGGCACGCGAGGAGTACCTGCGCGCCAAGCGCGAGTGGGCCCGCGCGGCCGAGCGGATGCCCGGGTGCCTCGAGCGGGCGCGGGCGGCGTTCGGCGAGCTGTCTTCACGGGCGTGAAGACGGAATAGGGACGGCGTGAAGACCCGCCGTCCAGACTGCGTCCATGAAGCCCGTCGAAGTGAGCGTCCTCGCCTCGGACCCGATCACGCACGCCGGCGCGGTGAGCCTCCTGGACGGGCACCCGGACGTCCGGCTGACCGACCTCGTGCCGGACGTGCTGCTGGTGATGGAGGACCACGTCAACGAGACCGTGCTGGGCGAGATCCGCGCGGCCAAGGCGTCCCATGTCGTGCTGGTCGTCGAGCACTTCCGCGAAAGCGACCTGATGTCGGTGCTGGAGAGCGGCGTCGTGGCGATCCTGCCGCGCCGCGAAACGGGCGGCGCCGAGCTGGTGACGGCGGTGCTCGCCGCGGGTGACGGCACGGCCAACCTGCCGCCGCGGCTGCAGGGCGCGCTGCTCGCGCAGGTGCAGCGGATGCGCAAGGACGTCCTGGAGCCGAACGGGCTCACGCTGTCGGGACTCGCGGCGCGCGAGTGCGACGTGCTGCGGCTGGTCGCCGAGGGGTTCGGGACCGAGGAGATCGCGGCGAAGCTGTGCTACTCCGAGCGGACCGTGAAGAACGTCCTGTACGGCCTGATGACCCGCTGCGGCCTGAACAACCGCGCCCACGCGGTGGCTTACGCGCTGCGGGCGGGCGCCATCTGAGACGTTTTCGCTGCCGCTGTCACCTTTTTGTGGGTTAGGGTCCGCTCATGGTGCTCACGGCAGTGGAGATCGCGGCGTCCGTCCGGGCCGGGGAGCTCGACCCGGTGCAGGTCACCAAGGAGGCGCTGGACCGGATCACCGCGGCGGACGGCGTGGTCGGCGCCTTCCGCCGGGTGCGCGCCGAGCAGGCGTTGCAGGAAGCCGCGCAGGTCGCCGCGCGGTCCGATCTCGCGTCGCTGCCGCTGGCCGGGGTGCCCGTGGCGGTCAAGGACGTCACGGAGATCGCGGGCGAGTCCGCTTCCCACGGTTCGCTGGCGGGTCCGGCCGCCCAGGCGGGCGAGGACGGCGTGATCGCGGCGCGGCTGCGGGCCGCGGGCGCGGTCCTCGTCGGGCTGACGCGGGTGCCGGAGCTGTGCATCTGGCCGATGAGCGACACCCCGGACGGCATCGCCCGCAACCCCTGGGACCCGGCGTACGCCTCGGGCGGCTCGTCCGGCGGCAGCGCGGCGGCGGTGGCGGCCGGGCTGGTCCCGCTGGCGCACGGCACCGACGGCATGGGCTCGGTCCGCCTGCCGGCGGCGATGTGCGGCCTGGTGGGCCTGAAGCCGGGCGCGAACCTGCTGACCGAAGGCGGCTGGTTCGGCATGTCGGTGCACGGCCCGATCGCCACGACGGTCGCCGACACGGCGGTGCTGCTGTCGGTGCTGGCCGACTCGCCCTCGCTGGCGACGGTGGTTCCGCCGTCGCCGGTCCGCATCGGCTTGTCGACGACGGTGCCGCTGCTGCACACCCCGGTCCCGAAGGAGCTGGTGGCGGCGGTCTCGACGGCGGCGGGGTTCTTGGCGGCGGCCGGCCACACGATCACGCCGGGCGCACCGAAGTACCCGGCGACGATGGTCCTGGGCATGACGGCCCGCTGGCTGGCGGGCCCGGCGGAGCAGGCCCGCGGCTTCGACTTCGCACGGCTGCAACGCCGGACGCGCGCCCACGTCCGAGCGGGCCGGCTGGTCCAGCGAACGGGCCTGATCCGCGACAGCACGCGTGACCGGTGGGTGTCCCGGGCGGAGGAGTTCTTCGCCGCGCACGAGGTGCTGATGACCCCGACGTTGTCGCACTGGCCGGTGAAGGCGGGCCGCTGGCACGAGCGCCGGTGGCTGCCGAACGTCCTGCCGTCGACGCGCTTGGCGGGCTTCACGGGCCAGTGGAACTTCGCGGGCTACCCGGCGATCACGGTGCCGGTGGGGCGGTCGAAGGTGTCCGGCCTGCCGACGTCGGTGCAGCTGGTGGCCCGCCCGGGCGGGGAGTCCCTGCTGCTGGGCTTGGCGGCCCAGCTGGAGTCGGCGAACCCCTGGCCGAGGACCGTTCGCAACTGAAGCGCCCCAATGTGGCGTTCGGTGCGTCCAACGCACCCAATGTGGCGTTCGGTGCGTTGAGCGCACCCAACGCCACATTGGGGCGCTTGAGTGTCGCGGCCGACGGGTCCGGAACTGTCGGGTGCGCCGAGCCGCGGGGCTCAGTTGCCCGGCTTGCTCCCCGTCGGCGACAGGGGCTTCGCCCCGTTGCCGTTCGCCGGCTTCGTCGCCGGGCCGTTCGAGTTCGCCGGGGTGTTGCCCGGCTTCGCCGCCTGCGGCGCGGGCTTCGAGGCCACCGCCGGCTTCGGAGCGGGCTTCGACGCCGGCTTCGGGATCGACGGCTGCACCACCGGGACCACCGGCGCGGCCGGCGTCGTGGCCGAGTCCATGCCCGCGTCGCCGCCGACCAGCTTCGACGCCTGCGGGATCACCGCTTCCTCCGGCAGCGGCGCCAGCTGCGTCTCGCTGCGGTTGAGGATGTCCTCCGCCATCGCCAGGCTCTTGCGCGCCTGCTCGCGGATCTCCGCCAGGCGCTCGACCTTGCGGTTGGCCGCCGTCGTGCGCTGGGCCGCCTGGGTTGTGGCCTCGTCCAGGCGCCGCTTGGCCTCCGCCGTGGCCTCGTCGAGACGGCGCTTCGCCTCGGCCGTCGCCTCCGCGAGACGGCGCTCGGCCTGGTTCTTGCTCGCCGTGCGCTGGTCCGCGACGTGCTTCTCCAGCGCCGCCTTCTGGGCCGCCTGGGACGAATCGAACTCGCGCTCGAGCTTCCGCCGCTTCCGCTCCGCCTCGTTGTCCAGCAGCTCCCGCCGCTGGGCCGCCTCGACCGTCAGCCGCTGCACCTCGGCGCGCGTCTCCGCCAGCGCGGCCTCGTGCTCGGTGTGCAGCAGGTCGGCCTGCTTGTCCAGCTCCGCGACCAGCTTCGTGTACCGCTCACGCAGCTTCGTCGATGCCTCCGTCGAGGACGCCCACGTCTTCTCCGCGGCCACCTCGGCGCGCTTGATGATTTCGTCCGCGCGCGCCTGCGCGAGCGTCACCGTGCGCTGCATCCGCTCGTCGAGGTCCTCGAGCCGCTCCGGCGGCTTCTTCAGCTCCTCGACGCGCGCTTCGAGCGCCGCGACCTGCTGCCGGACGGACTCGACCTCGCGGACCGCGGCGGCGGCCTGCGCCGCGGCGGCGTCGCGTTCGCTGAGCACCCGGCGCAGCTGCGCTTCGACGTGGTCGAGGTACTGCCGGACTTCGTTGCGGTCGAAACCGTGCCAGGCCTGGGTGTACTCACGACGGAGGGGAAGAAGGCCGTTGAGGGCGGTTGCGGCGGGGTCGCGCTCAGGAACCATGGGCCCGACCGTACCCGGGCACCTGCCGCCTCCGCCGTCCGGCTTAACGAATCACCAACACGTGTCGCCGTGTCGCCGGAATGGCCTCACCCATAAAACGCAGCGTTACCAGTGGAAGCCACGAGAAAGCCGGGCCAGCGCCATCGCCGCGCGCGACAGGTGTTTCTCGCCACGTCCGATCTTGAGTTCGCCCGAACCGCCCGCCGCGGCGGAATCCGGGAAAATCCGGAAACCCTGGTAGGCGATCGCGTCGGTGAGGCCCGGCGTGAGCGTGTAGGCCAGCCCGATCGCCTGCCCCGCCGGGGTGCCGATGTGCTTCGGCCGCTCGACGAGCGCCTTCAGCACCATGTCCGCGGCCTGCTCCGGCGACTTCGTCGGGAACGCGTCGTAGATCTTCGTCGGGCGGATCATCGGGGTGCGCACCAGCGGCATGTGGATGGTGGTGAAGGTGATCCCGTCGCCGTGCGTCTCGGTCGCCGCGATGCGCGAGAAGTAGTCCAGCGCCGCCTTCGACGCCGCGTACGCCGAGAAGCGCGGCGCGATGCCCTGGACGCCGATCGACGACACGTTCACGATGTGCCCGAACTTCCGCTCCGACATGTGCGGCAGCACCGCGAGGATCAGCCGGACCGCACCGAAGTAGTTGATCGCCATCGCGCGCTCGTAGTCGTGCATCCGGTCGTACGACAGCTTGATCGACCGCCGGATCGACCGGCCGGCGTTGTTGACCAGCATGTCGATCCGGCCGTGCTCGGCCAGCATCGCGTCGACGGCCTTGCGTACCGAGTCCTCGTCGGTCAGGTCGGCCGGGTACACCGAGGCCGTGCCGCCGGCGGCGACGATCTCGTCGCGGACCTCTTCCAGCTCGTGCCGGCGGCGCGCGACGAGCAGCGGGACACCGCCCGCGGCGGCGACCTTCAGCGCGGTCGCGCGGCCGATGCCCGAGGACGCGCCGGTGATGACCACGCGGCGGCCGTCCAGCTCCCCGCGCGGGCCGTGCTTGCGCGCGCGGAACGGGTCGAGGTGCTCGCGCCAGTAGCGCCACAGCGTCGGCGCGTACTCCTCCAGCCGCGGGACCTCGACGGTGCCGGCCAGCGCCTTGCGCGTCTCGGCCGAGGAGAACACCGACGGGAACGCCATCGTGTCCAGCAGCACCGGCGGGATGCCGAACCGCTCCAGGACGGCGTCGCGGGCGATGGTAACGCCGGGGATGTGCTCGGTCAGCTTGACCAGCCCGACGATCCGCTTGGAGATGCCTTCGCCCAGCTGCACGGTGATCGTCGGCGCGCCCGCGGCCCGCGCGAAGGCGTTGTACACGGAGACGACCGGCTGCGGCTCGGGGTTGACCAGGTGGAAGGCGTGGCCGTCGAGCCCCGGCTTGACGACGAGCTCCAGCAGCGCCTTGGCGACGTAGTCGACCGGCACGATGTTGGTGTCGCCGAGGTCGGGGCCGACGACCGGCAGCACGTCGGGCAGCCCGGCGAGCCGGTTGATCGCGGGGAAGAGGTAGTACGGGCCGTCGATCTTGTCCATCTCGCCGGTCTCGGAGTGCCCGACGACGACGGCGGGCCGGTACACCCGCCACGGCACCTCGTCCTGCTCGCGGACGATCTTCTCGGCTTCGAACTTGGTCCGGTGGTACGGCGTGACCAGCCGCTGCCCGGCGTCGAACATCTCCTCGGTGAACACGCCTTCGTGGTCGCCCGCGACGGCCACCGACGACACGTGGTGCAGGCAGCCCGCGCGCAGGTCGGCGGCGAGGTCGACGACGGCCCTGGTGCCGTCCACGTTGGCCTTGATGCTGGCTTCGTCGTCGGCGGTGAGGTCGTAGAGCGCGGCGAGGTGGACGATGTGGTCGACGCTCCCGCGCAGCTGCTCGCGGTCGGCTTCGGACACGCCGAGCAGCGGCTCGCCGAGGTCGCCGGTGACGAGCGTGACGCGGTCGGAGTGCGGCCACTGGTCGACCAGCGCGGCCAGCTTGGCCCGCGAGGACGCGCGCACGACGAGTGCGATGCGGTCGTCGTCGGGGCGGGAGAGGAGCAGCCGGGTGAAGTGACGCCCGATCAGTCCGGTTGCCCCGGTCACCAAGAACGTCGCCATCGTCTTCTCACCTCTCGCCGCACCGCCCTGACCCTGGGCATTCTGCTGCATGCCGAGATCGGTGACCACCGTGTCGAAACGTGATGTTACCCACGAGTAACTTAGGCGGGGTCCGCGGTGACGACGCGGTTCTCCTCGTAGCCGTCCGAACCGCCGACCCAGCGGCCGCCGCAGGTCACCAGCACCACGCGGTGCGGGCCGGACGGGCCGAACAGGTAGTCCGCGCGGGCCGGCAGATCGCTCTTGTGCACGGTGACCAGCTGCGAGATCCGGTACCGCCACGTCCGGCCCGCACTGTCCACAATGGTCAGCTCGGCACCGATCCTGGCGTGCCACAGCTCGGCGAACGGCCCGGTCGCGCCCCGCCAGTTCACGTGGCCGGCGAACACGCTCGCCCCGCCGGCCGCGTCGAGTGCCGCGCCCCACCACGTAGCCTGCCCGAGGTCGGTGGGCACCGGCAGCTCGCCACCCGGGCCGAGGTCCTTGCGCACCAGGGTCGCCGTCCCGCCGTCGGGCAGCCGGACGGTGCCCGGCTGCTGCGGCGGCGGGGACGGTGGTGGCGCCGGGGACGACGGCGTCTGCGCAGCCGGGGCCGCGGGAGCCGCGGAGGTCGTGGTGGCCGGTGACGAAGACGGCGCCGCGGCGGCGGCCGCCCCCGCGGCGGGCAGCGCCGTGCCGGCCACGACGGCCACGGGCGGCGCGGTGACCACGCCGGAGCCGAACTGCACCGCCAGCACCGTCGCCGCGCCGAGTGCGAAGCCGGCGAGCAGCCGGCCCCGGCCGGGCTTCGGCGGGCGTGGATCCCGGTGGCCGGACGGCTCGTCGTCGACGGCTGCCCAGCCGGTGTGCCGGTGCCATTCGTCGACGAACCAGTCCTCGCCCTGCCAGTCGCCGCCGTGGTCCGCCACGCCGTTACCTCCGGGACGCCCGCCGCGCGGCGACGCCGGCCAGCCCGGCCGCCAGCAGCACGAGCAGGCCGAGCCCGGCCAGGCCCGGCACGGAATAGCTCGTTTCGACGACCCCCTGTGCCCGCGCGACCGGCTGGTCGCCGGCCGGGATCGCGCGCGGGACTTCGTTGGGCTTGTTCGTCACGGTCAGGGCGAGCGTCTCGCCGGGTTTCACGGTGCCGCAGGCCGATGGCGGGTTTTGCGGGTCGTAGGCGTTCGTGTAGCCCGGCGGCGGGCTCGCCTCGACGACGCAGATCTCCTGCGGGGCGCGGAGGTTCTCGACCGTCACGCCCCCGGACTTGCCGTCGGTGGTGACGACGGCGGGCTTGCCGTCGGCCCCGGTGAGCGGCTTGCCGTCCGGCCCGAGCGCGGCCGACGTCTTGTCCTTGCCGGTGATCCGCAGGACGGCGCCGCCGACGCCCTTGCCGGTGTTCGCGTCCGTCTTGGTCACCTGGACCGTGCCGGGCTTGGCGACGTTGACGACGCCCTGGGCGGTCAGTTCCTTCTCGCCGCCGGTGGAGACGACGCGCTGCACGCTGGTGTCGATCGGCAGCCGGACGTAGGGCCGGTCCGCGGGCGCGGTCAGCGAGGCCACCAGCTTCGGCTTATCGCCGGTCGGGGTCAGCTTCACGCTCACGGTGCCGTCGGCGCCGGTCTTCAGCGTGACCTCCTTCGCGGCGGCCTGCGGGCTCGCGTTGCCCGCGGCGCTGTCCGCCTTCTCGCCGTCGAGGGTGGCGGCGGTCGCCGTCAGCTTCACCGCGACGCCCGGCACGCCGTTGCCCTGGGCGTTCTTCACGGTCGCGGTCCACTCGGCCGCTTCGCCGAGGTGCTGTTCGCCCTTCGGCGTGGTCATCGACGCGGTCCACGGCCCGCGGTTGGTTTCCGCGTCCGTCTTGAGCCGCTCGACGGCGTCGGCCGCGGCGGGGAACTTCTCCTGCATGAAGTCGAGGTGCGCCTGCGCGTCGTAGGCGATCTTGTCCTTGGGCAGGTCCGTCTTGAGGTCGTCCGGGGTGCGCGGCGCCGCCGTCCACGAGTGCAGCAGGTGCGCGAGCGCGCTCGCCTCGTCCGCGTTCTTGGTGTCGCCGTAGCGCAGCAGCAGGTACGAGATGTTCGCGGCCTCGTCGGCGGGCAGCTTCGTGCCCCACTTCGTGAGCAGCTCGTCGCCGGGCTTGTACTGCTCGTCGGTGTCCGGCGCCTTGAGCAGGAAGCTCACGCAGAACACCTGCTGCCCGCCGACGACGTACGACCCCAGCCAAACCGTGCCGAAGCCCTTCTGGCCCCCGACGTCGTGCCCGATGCCTTCCTGGCTGGCGGCCGAGGCGGGAGAGGCGCCGACGGTCGCGGAAAGCGTGCCGAGCAGGGCCGCGGCGACAAGACCGGTGAGCGCGCGAGCTCCCGCGCGCGGGCGTGTGGACCACCCCATGGTGTCAATGCTCCTTAGTTCGACGCCCGGCAGTGCCCGGCGTCTCTGCAGGTCACACGACTGATCAGGTCCCCGACGCGCATTCGGTGAACGTCCGAGCACGCGAAGTGAGCGTTGCGTTCAGGGCGAAAACTGTGTACCGCTCTTCGGGTGGCTGTCGCCGAACGGTCGTGGCGCCTGTCGCTTACCGTGTCCTCCGTGGACGGCGGACCGCCGTCGAGTAAAGTCGTCTTTACTCGGCGGGAACCGCACGTCCCCGGCGGTCGTTGAACCGGATGCAGCGACGAAAACGAAGCAGCAGATCCAGGAGGATCAGGTGCGTTCCAGTAGCAACCCGGCGTTCCGCAACCTGCCCCAAGGCGGAACCCAGACTTACGGGCAGTACGGGCCCCCGGTGGGCTTCAACCAACCCCAGGGCGGCGTGCCCGGGTACGGCCCCGGCCAGACCGCCTCCGGCGAGGGCGATCGTCCGATGACCGTCGACGACGTCGTCGTCAAGACGGGCATGTCCCTCGGCGTCGCGCTGCTCGTCGGGGTCGTCACGGCGATCTGGGCGCAGGTCCAGCTGGCCGAGACCGGCCGGCTGTCCGGCGCGCTCGTCGGCGCGATGATCGGCGGCCTGATCGTCGGGCTGGTCATCTCGCTGGTGATCATCTTCCGCCAGAAGCCCAGCGGCGCGCTGACGCTGACCTACTCGGCGGCCGAAGGCCTGTTCCTCGGTGCGCTGAGCGGCGTGTTCGAGGCGATCTACCCCGGCATCGCGCTGCAGGCGATCATCGGTACCGCGGGTGTGTTCATCGGCATGCTGGTGGTCTACAAGACCGGCGCGGTGAAGGTCACGCCGAAGCTGACCAAGTGGATCGTCGGCGCCGTCGTCGGTGTCGCGATCCTGATGCTGTTCAACCTGATCAGCTCGCTGGTCTTCGGCTTCAACCCGCTGCGCGACGGCGGCCCGCTCGCCATCGTCTTCAGCCTCGTCTGCATCGGCATCGCGGCGTTCAGCTTCCTGCTCGACTTCGACCAGGCCGACCGGATGATCCGCGAGGGCATGCCGTCGAAGTGGGCCTGGTACACCGCGTTCGGCCTGATGACGACGCTGGTCTGGCTGTACCTCGAGATCCTGCGGTTGCTCTCTTACTTCCGCGAGTAACCTGGCTCACAGTTCCGCAGTGAAGGCGCTCCGTAATCGACGGGGCGCCTTTTCTGTGGGTAATTCGTGCATTGGGGACCCCGGTGCGGGCCACGCTCACCCTGCGTGTTGGATGGCCGGGTCGGTTCTCAATTTCACATGTGTGAGGTTCACAGTGAGCGTTCCCCCTCCGGCCCCCGGGGGCCAGCAGCCGGTGGGTCAGCCCGATCCCTACGGTCCGCCGCCGGGCGGCCAGCCGCAGCAGCCGCACGGCCAGCCCGGCCAGTTCGGCACGCCGCCGCAGGGCCAGCCGGGTCAGTACGGCCCGCCGCCCGGCCAGTTCCCGCCCGGCCAGCAGGGGTTCCCGCCCGCGCCGCCGGCTCCGCCGAAGCGCTCGACGGCCAAGAAGCTGATCCTGGGCGGCATCGGCCTCGTCGTGGTGATCGCGGTGGCCGCCTTCCTGATCACCACGTTCATGAAGTCGCCGGCCACCTCGAACGCCGGTGACTGCCTCACGATCACCGAGTTCACCCAGGGCGGCGACGACCCGGTGAAGGCCGACTGCACCGACCCGAAGGCGAACGTCAAGATCGCCAAGAAGCTGGAGACCGCCTCCGAGAACTGCCCCGGCGGGTCGAGCGCGGGCTACGACACCTACTCGGTCAGCGGCCGCAGCTCGTACAAGCTGTGCCTGATGATCAACGCGAAGCAGGGCGACTGCCTGACGAACTTCACGTCGCAGACCAAGGGCTACCTGAAGGTCCCGTGCACCGACCCGAGCAAGGACGGCGAGCTCGTCAAGGTCGTGACGGGCCAGGCCGACAAGAACGTCTGCGAGGGCACCGACGCCACGCGCGTCGCGGTGTACCCGGAGCCGGCGACGACGATGTGCGTCAAGACGAACGAATAGCCCCGTAGCTGCACGAAGGCCCCCTCACCATCGGTGAGGGGGCCTTCGGCGCATCCGGACGAGGAACCAACCCCATCGGGGCGGTGGGGTCAGGAAAGGCGCTCGATGATCATCGCCATGCCCATGCCGCCGCCGACGCACATCGTCTCGAGGCCGAACTGCTTGTCGTGGTGCTGCAGCGAGTTGATCAGCGTCGAGGTGATCCGGGCGCCGGTCATGCCGAACGGGTGGCCGACCGCGATCGCGCCGCCGTTGACGTTCAGCCGGTCCAGGTCGATGCCCAGGTCCCGGTACGACGGGATGACCTGCGCCGCGAACGCCTCGTTGATCTCGACCAGGTCGATGTCGCCGATCGACAGCCCGGCGCGGGAGAGCGCCTGCTTGGACGCCTCGACGGGGCCGTAGCCCATGATCTCCGGCGAAAGCCCGGTGACGCCGGTGGAGACGATCCGCGCCAGCGGCGTCAGGCCCAGCTCACGCGCCTTCGTGTCGGACATGACGACCAGGGCCGCCGCGCCGTCGTTGAGCGCGCAGCAGTTGCCCGCCGTGACCCGGCCGTCCGGGCGGAACACCGGCTTGAGCCCGGAAACGCCCTCGACGGTGACGCCGGCGCGCGGGCCGTCGTCCTTCGAGACGACCGTGCCGTCCGGCAACGTCACCGGGGTGATGTCCTTGGCCCAGAAGCCGTCCGCGATGGCCTTCTCGGCCAGGTTCTGCGAGCGGACGCCGAACTCGTCCATCTCCTCGCGCGTGACGCCCTTGAGCCGCGCCAGGTTCTCCGCGGTCTGGCCCATCGCGATGTAGACGTCGGGCAGCAGCCCGTCCTGGCGCGGGTCCGTCCAGCTGTCGGTGCCGGACTCGGCGGTCGCGGCGGTGCGCTGCTCGGCGTCGGCGAACAGCGGGTTGTGCGTGTCGGGCCAGGAGTCCGAGCTGCCCTTCGAGAACCGCGAGACGGTCTCGACGCCGGCCGAGATGAAGACGTCGCCCTCGCCGGCCTTGATCGCGTGGAACGCCATCCGGGTGGTCTGCAGGCTGGAGGAGCAGTACCGGGTGATGGTGCAGCCGGGCAGGTGGTCGTAGCCCAGTTCGACGGCGACCGCGCGGCCCATGTTGAACCCGGACTCGCCGCCCGGCAGGCCGCAGCCCAGCAGCAGGTCGTCGATGTCGGCGGGGTCGAGCTGGGGCACCTTGGCCAGCGCCGCCTGGACCATCTGCACGGTCAGGTCGTCGGGCCGCATGCTGACCAGCGAACCCTTGTTGGCGCGCCCGATCGGCGAACGCGCGGTGGAGACGATGACGGCTTCGGGCATGACGTGACACATCCTCGTATCGCGAGCTAAGCGTGCGCTCACCATACTGCCGCGTGCGGCGTCCTCGTCAAAGCCGAACGCGACCTGCGCCACTCCTGGCACTATCGCCCCTCGTGCGGAACGAACTCGAACGGGTGCTGCGGACGAGGACGATCCTCCTGTGGGGAGCCGGGCTGCTGGTGGTCGCCGCGGTGGCGGCCACCCTGCTGCTGACGCTCCTCGGCCGCGGCCGTCCGGAGGACACCGCCCGGCTCGACGCGCTGAAGACCGCCGCCAACATCGTGATCGGCACCGGCGGCGCCGCCGCCCTGCTGCTCGCCGCGCGGCGGCAGCGGTCGGCCGAGCTGGACCTCGTGCAGAAGGACCACGACGCCACCGAGCGCCGGATCACCGAGATCTACGGCAAGGCCGCCGACCAGCTCGGCAGCGACAAGGCCCCGGTCCGGCTCGCCGGCCTGTACGCCCTCGAACGGCTGGCCGCCGGGTATGCGGAGAACCGGCAGACCATCGTCAACGTCCTCTGCGCCTACCTGCGGATGCCGTACAAGCCCGGTGCGAAGAGCGCCGAGGAACTGCAGGTGCGCAAGACCGCCCAGCGCATCCTGCTGCTGCACCTGCGCCCCGGCTCCGCGGAAAAGCCGAACGAAGCCTTCTGGCCGGACATCGACCTCGACTTCTCCGGCGCGAGACTCGTCGGGCTGACCCTCACGCACTGCTCGATCCGGTCGATCACCTGCTACGGCGCGGAGTTTCTCGAACTGGCGTCGTTCCGCGGCACCGAATTCCGCACCAAGGCGGACTTCAACCAGGCGGTGTTCAAGGACCGCGTGGATTTCCGCGGAACCGTTTTCGGCGGCGAACGCGAAAGTTTCAACGGCGCCGTTTTCGCAGGTCCGGTGGATTTCGGGACGAAGTCGGCCGCCCGGCTCGCGGGCGCGGAAGCGAAGCCGGGGTTTCGCCGGACCTGGCCGGGGGACTGGGAAGAACGGCCGATCGCCGACCAGCCCGACCGGGTGGAATTGGCACGAAAGGGTGAACCGGGGCAACCGGCGGCCCGATAGGATCGTCCCACTCGTAACGGGTCGCCATTCCGCAGGAGGTGAACTGGCGATGACAATCGGACGGGCCGCCTACTGGGCGTCTCCGGACTTTCGGATGGGGTGCCGCACCGACAGCCACGGCTGCGCCGGGCGGGACCTCCGGGACGGGGTGACGGCTCAGCGTGCAGCGGCCCCCGGGCCGGTACCGGTGCGGACGAGCGGCTTGGTGGCCGCCTGAGGTCCCCGCCGGGCGGCCCGGCCTCGCGCTCGCTGCCCGGCACCACCGACGCGCACCCGGAGTCCGCCCGCGCTACGCCCCCGCGGAGTGGACAACGCCATGGGGCGGCCGTTTAGGCTGGCGGTCGTGGAGTACGCAGAACACATCGCAGACCTCGTGGGCAACACCCCGCTGGTCAAGCTGAACTCGTTGACCAAGGGGCTCAAGCCGCTCGTGCTGGCCAAGGTCGAGTACCTGAACCCGGGTGGCTCGGTCAAGGACCGCATCGCGCTGCGCATGGTCGAAGCCGCCGAAGCATCCGGCGAGCTGCGCCCCGGCGGCACGATCGTGGAGCCGACGTCCGGCAACACCGGCGTCGGGCTGGCCATGGTCGCCCAGCGCAAGGGCTACCAGTGCGTCTTCGTCTGCCCGGACAAGGTCAGCGAGGACAAGCGCAACGTGCTCAAGGCGTACGGCGCCCGCGTCGTGGTGTGCCCGACGGCGGTGCCGCCCGAGCACCCGGACTCCTACTACAACGTCTCCGACCGGCTGGTCCGCGAGATCGACGGCGCCTGGAAGCCCAACCAGTACGCCAACCCGCAGAACCCGGAGAGCCACTACCGCTCGACCGGCCCGGAGCTGTGGACGCAGACCGACGGCAAGATCACCCACTTCGTCGCGGGCGTCGGCACCGGCGGCACCATCTCCGGCACCGGCCGCTACCTCAAGGAGGTCAGCGACGGCGCCGTGCAGGTGGTCGGCGCCGACCCGGAGGGCTCGGTCTACTCCGGCGGCAGCGGGCGCCCGTACCTGGTCGAAGGCGTCGGCGAGGACTTCTGGCCGGACACCTACGACCGCACCGTCGCCGACGAGATCATCCCGGTCTCCGACGCCGACTCGTTCCAGGTGACCCGGCGCCTCGCGCTGGAAGAGGGCCTGCTCGTCGGCGGCTCCTGCGGGATGGCCGTCGCCGCCGCGTTGAAGCTCGCCGAGCGGCTCACCGAGGACGACGTCGTGGTCGTGCTGCTGCCCGACGGCGGCCGCGGCTACCTGACGAAGGTGTTCAACGACACGTGGATGTCTTCCTACGGCTTCCTGCCGCCCGACTCCTCCGGGGCGACGGTCGCCGACGTGCTCACGAAGAAGAGCGGTTCACTGCCCGATCTGGTGCACTCTCACCCGAAGGAGACCGTCGCGGAAGCCATCGCGATCCTCTCCGAATTCGGCGTGAGCCAGATGCCCGTGGTGAGCGCGGAGCCGCCGGTGATGGCGGCCGAGGTCGTCGGCGCCGTCAACGAGCGTGACCTGCTCGACGCCCTGTTCACGGGCAAGGCGCAGCTGGCCGACCGGCTCGAGCAGCACATGTCCCCGCCGCTGCCGACGATCGGCGGCGGCGAGCAGGTGGGGGCCGCGATGACCGCGCTCGAAGGGGCCGACGGCGCGCTCGTGCTGGTCGACGGCAAGCCGGCCGGCGTCCTCACGCGGCACGACCTCCTGGGCTTCCTGGCCGGTCGCTGACCGGGCCCCGAGAGAGTCTTGATCGGCGGACCCGGCAGGGGCGTTACGAGCGCCCCGCCGGGCGATCCGATAGCGTGAGCGCGAGTAGAACACTTTCGCGTCATCGTCAAGGGGGTTCAAGACCCACATGAGTGCACCGCAGCCACCGAACCAGCCGTGGGGTGGCGGCCAGCCACCTCAGGGTCCGCCGAGTGGCCCCCAGCCGCAGCAGGACAACCCGTTCGGCAGTCCGGAGCCGACCCAGGTCGTGCAGCCCGCTCAGCCCCACGGCGGTTCCCCCTTCGGGGAGACGCCGGAGCCGACCCAGGTCGTCCAGCCGGGTGACGGCGGCGCGGGCGCGACCCAGGCGATGCCGCCGTTCGACGCGAACGCGACCCAGATGGTGAACCCGGCCGGTGACGCGCCGGTCGCGGACTCGACGCAGCTGGTGCCCCCGGGCTCCCAGCCGCCGGCGATCCCGTACACCCCGCCGCCGAGCGCGGCCGACAACCCGGCCGCGGCCTTCGGCCAGCAGCCCGGTGGTTACGGCCAGCAGCAGGGCGGGTTCGGTCAGCAGCAGGGCGGGTTCGGCCAGCAGCCGGGCTTCGGCCAGCCGGGCCAGCCCCCGCAGGGCTTCGGCGGCCCCGGTTTCGGCGGCCAGCAGCAGCCGGGCTTCGGCGGTCAGCCGCAGCAGCCGTTCGGTGCCGCGCCGTCCGGGGGCAGCAAGCAGCTCTTCGGCTACATCGCCGGTGGCGTGGTCGCCCTGCTGGGCCTGATCGCGCTGATCTACGCCTTCGTCTACATCGGCGACGCGAGCGACTATTCGGCGATCTTCGACCGCGCTCCGGACCAGGCGGCGATCGACCGGGTGCTCGACCAGGCCGGGATCGTCGGACCGGGCACGGTCTGGTTCTACGTGATCATGATCCTGCTGGGCGCCCTGATCTCGCTGGCCGGCGGTATCGGCCTGGCGCTGGTGGGCAAGCTGGGCGGGCTCCGGAAGTTCGTCCCGATCGCGATCGTCGTGGGCGGTGCGCTGCTCACGCTCTTCGCCCTGCTGCTCAAGATCGGCATGACGCCGAACTCCGAGACGCTCGCACAGGCGTCCGCGTCCGAAAAGGACACTTTCGGCCTCGGGCTCCCGCCGTTGATCCTCGGGATCCTCATCCTCATCGCCGGTGTCCTCGCGCTCGTCCCGGCCACCAAGCAGTTCGTCGGCCTCGGTGGCGACGGTGCCGCACCGGGTGGGCCGCAGGGCTTCGGCGGTCCGCCGCAGGGCTTCGGCGGCCCGCAGCAGCAGAGCGGGTTCGGCCAGCCGGGTCAGCCCGGAGGGTTCGGGCAGCAGCAGCAGCCGGGCGGTTATGGCCAGCCGGGCCAGCCGCCGCAGGGTTACGGCCCGCCGCCGGGCTACGGCCAGCCGGGCGGGCCCAACCCGGCCAGCGGCGGGTTCCCGCAGCCGTCGAGCGGCGGTTTCCCGCAGCCGGGCCAGCCGCCGCAGCAGGGCGGGTACGGCCAGCCGGGTCAGCCGCCGCACGGCTACCCGCAGCAGCCGGGCCAGCCGCCGCAGGGCTGGGGGCAGCCGCCCGGGCAGCAGGGCCCGCCGAACGGCGGGTTCGGCCAGCCGGGCCAGCCCCCGCAGCAGCAGCAGTGGTGACCTGACCGTCGCCATTCGTGCCCCGGAGCCGTTTCGGCTCCGGGGCACGCTGCATTTCGCGGCCGAATACTCAATTGTCCGAAGAGGACAAATGGTGAGTAGCGCTTCCGCCGTGAACGCGTGACAGGATTTCTGCCGCTACCGCACAAAAATGATCTTGGGTTCCGCCGTCCGGCCGAATTCCGTTCTTTTTCCGGACTGCTTCCCCCATTTCGGACTAAGGTGAGCGCCGTCGTCCCGTGCTCGGCTGATGGGGGAGTTGTGACCGGAGACCCGGTGTCGCATTCGCATTCGTATTCATCGACTCGGCCATCCGGCGTAACGGCAGTCCTCGCCGGCCTGCTCGGATTTCCGGCCGCGGTCGCCGCGGGATATGTGCCGGTCAAGATCTTCCTCGACATGCCCGCCGAATTCAGCCTCGGTGCGCTGCCGGGCTGGGTGCTGGTGGACCTGGCCGGCTACCTCGTGGCGGGACTCGTGCTGCTGCTGGGATCGCTGGCGACGCTGTTCCGCGCGACGGCGGGTGCGATCCTGCTCGGCCTCGGCGCGCTGCTGGCGATCGGCGCCCTGCTCACCGAGCCGCTGTCGGTGGGCGTTCCCCCGGCCCGCTTCGCCGACGCGATGTTCACCCACGGCGGGCTGGCCATGATCGACCGCGTCGCCCTCGCCGCGCTGGCGGTGCTCGTGCTGGTGCTGGCGTTCCTGCCGCCGACGTTCCGCTACCTGCGCTACCGCGCATCGGTGATGCCGGCCCTGTCCGGCCAGGGCGCGTATTCGTCGCGGAGCTGGTGAGTGGTCACCCGCCATTGAGATCTGTCCCACCTGACGGGAATGTCAGGGCCGGCCCGTACGCTGAACCGATGGTGGACGACTACTCCGTACTAGGTTTCGAGACCCGAGCGATCCACGCCGGTCAGAAGCCCGACCCCCGCACCGGCGCGGTGATCGTGCCGATCTACCAGACCTCGACCTACGCGCAGGACGGCGTGGGCGGGACCCGCGAGGGCGACTACGAGTACTCGCGCACCGCGAACCCGACCCGTTCGGCGCTGGAGGAGGCGCTGGCCTCGCTGGAAGGCGGCCGGCACGCGCTGGCCTTCGCGTCCGGCATGGCCGCCTCCGACGTGGTGCTGCGCAGTACCCTCCGCCCCGGTGACCACCTCGTGCTCGGCAACGACGCGTACGGCGGCACGTTCCGCCTGATCGACAAGGTGCTCAGCCTGTGGGGCGTCGAGCACACCGTCGCGAACCTCGCCGACCTCGACGACGTGCGGGCCGCCATCCGCCCCGAGACGAAGCTGATCTGGTGCGAGACGCCGACCAACCCGCTGCTCGGCATCGCCGACATCGCGGCGCTGGCCGGGGTCGCCCACGACGCCGGCGCCCGGCTGGTGGTCGACAACACCTTCGCCACGCCGTACCTGCAGAACCCGCTCGCGCTCGGCGCGGACATCGTCCTGCACTCGACGACGAAGTACCTCGGCGGCCACTCCGACGTCGTCGGCGGCGCGGTCGTCACGAACGAGGACGAGCTGCGCGAGCAGTTCTTCTTCCTGCGCAACTCCGCGGGCGCGGTGCCGGGGCCGTTCGACGCGTGGCTGACGCTGCGCGGCATCAAGACGCTCGCCCTGCGCATGGAGCGCCACAGCGACAACGCCGAGCTCATCGTGCAGGCGCTGGTCAAGCACCCGAAGGTGGCGAAGGTCTATTACCCGGGCCTGCCGGAGCACCCGGGCCACGAGACCGCGGCGAAGCAGATGCGCCGCTTCGGCGGAATGGTGTCGTTCAGCCACGCGGACGGCGAGCAGGCCGCGCTGCAGGTCGCTTCGCGCACGAAGCTGTTCATCCTCGCCGAGTCGCTCGGCGGCATCGAGTCGCTGATCGAGCACCCGGGCAAGATGACCCACGCCAGCACGGCGGGCTCCACCCTCCAGGTCCCGTCCGACCTGCTGCGCCTCTCGGTCGGCATCGAGGACGGCCGCGACCTGGTGGCCGACCTGCTGGCCGCACTGGGCTGAGTCTCAAGCGCGCCACATTGGGGCGTTTGGGTCACCCCACGTCGAGGCCGCCGCCGTACAGCCGGTCCACCCGCAGCCGGATGACCACGCGGCGGTCCTCGACCATGTTCCGCAGGAACGCGGCCTCGTCCTCGGGGTCGCTGAACGGCGCCTGCATCGTGAGCAGCTCCCGGCCGGTCTCGTCCCCGGGCACCGCGCTCACCGGCGACACCTCGGCCACGCCCTCCGCGACGGCGAAGGCCAGGTGGTCGTCGCTGCTGACGTACAGCGACGCGTGCGGGTCGCGGGCGAGCTGGCGGACCTTCGCGCGCCCCGCCGTGGACCCGATCCGCACCACGCGCGCGTCCGGGTCCCAGGCGTAGGCGACCGTGGACAGGTGCGGGAAGCCGCCGCGGTTGACCGTGGCCAGCGCGCCCAGGCTGTGGGCCCCCAGCAGCCGGCTCGACGCTTCTTCGGTGGGCTTGGCGGGTCCGGGACCGCGGCCCGGCTCGTAAACGGTGGTCACCCGATGATCATCGGGGACGGCCGTACCCCGCGGAAGAAGGCACTTTTGTGTTCCCCGGGCACACCGGGATAACCCACCAGGTCAGGGGTTGTAGTTGCCGTGCACGACACCGCCGGTCGCCGGGGTGCCGCTTGCCGGCAGCTTCGAGCCGTCCACGCAGCCGCCGACCAGCTCGACGTGGCTGTCGTGGCGGATGTACTGGGCCGGGGAGCCGCAGCTCGCGTTGTCCACGGTCAGGTAGGCGGCGCCGGTGAGCGCGGCGGCCGACGCCAGCCCGATCACGAGCGGGAGCAAGCCGGCGGAGCGGGTGGCGCGAGCCCGTCGGGCCGTGTTCGCGTCGTTCCCGGCTGCCATGGTTGCTCCTTGTTTACCGCGTGTTGACGCGACCCAGGGTACCCGGCTCGTGGTCCGGTCAACCTGTGGAGTTCCTGAGTGGCATCATCCGGCCCATGGAACTCGTCACCCTCGAGCGGATCCAGGCCGCCCGGGAACTCCTCAAAGGAGTGACCCGGGTGACGCCGATGGAGCACGCGCGCGACCTGCGCCGGCTCCACGGCGGTCCGGTGCACCTGAAGTGCGAAAACCTGCAGCGGACGGGGTCGTTCAAGATCCGCGGCGCCTACACCCGCATCCACGGCCTCACCCAGGCCGAACGCGAGCGGGGCGTCGTCGCGGCCAGCGCCGGCAACCACGCGCAGGGCGTCGCGCTGGCGTCGTCGCTGCTCGGCGCCAAGTCCACCGTCTTCATGCCGCTGCGGGCGCCGCTGCCGAAGCTCGCCGCCACTCGCGGTTACGGCGCCGAGGTGCACCTCCACGGCGCACTCCTGGAAGAGACGCTCCGCGCCGCGATCGAGTTCGGCGAGCGGACCGGGGCGGTGTTCATCCACCCCTTCGACCACCCGGACGTCATCGCCGGCCAGGGCACGGTCGGCCTCGAAATCCTCGAGCAGGTGCCGGGCGTGAAGACGGTCCTGGTCGCCACCGGCGGCGGCGGGCTGGCCGGCGGGGTCGCGGCGGCGGTGAAGGCGCTGCGCCCGGACGTCCGCGTCGTCGGCGTCCAGGCCGAAGAAGCCGCGGCGTACCCGCCGTCGCTGGCCGCGGGTGCGCCGGTGCGGCTGAGCCAGACCTCGACCATGGCGGACGGGATCGCGGTCGGCGAGCCGGGTGCGGTCAGCTTCGCCCACGTCCGGTCGCTGGTCGACGACGTCGTGACGGTGTCCGAGCAGTTCCTGTCCCGCGCCGTGCTGCTCTGCCTGGAGCGGCGGAAGCTGGTGGTCGAGCCGGCCGGCGCGGCCACGGTCGCCGCGCTGCTGCAGCACCCCGGCGTCTTCGAGCCGCCGGTGGTGGCCATCCTCTCCGGCGGCAACGTCGACCCGGTGCTGCTGCTGCAGATCATCCAGCACGGCATGACCGCCGGCGGCCGTTACCTGCACCTGAGGCTGCGGGTCCCGGACCGCCCCGGCTCGCTGGTCGGCGTGCTTTCGTGCGTCAGCGGACTGGGTGCGAACGTGCTCGACGTCGAGCACTCGCGCATCTCCGGCAGCCTCGACCTCGGCGAGGCCGACGTCGCGCTCTCGCTGGAGACCCGCGGCCCCGAGCACTGCAAGGAGGTCGAGGTCGCGCTGACGAACGCGGGCTACACGGTGGTTTGACCCGCTTCGCCGGTGATGGCCGCGAGGGCCAGGTCCGTCGCGGCCTCGGAGACCTCGGCCGGTGCGGTGAAGCGCCGGGCCCGGATGTGGGCCACCAGTTCCGGGTCCGGCGGCACGCCGTGCTCGCGCAGGTAGTACGCGACCGCGCCGGGCCAGGCCCACACCCCGTCGGTGCGGAAGTTCAGCGGGACGGCGTCCGTGCGCTCCGGGGCGAACGCGTCCGGCCCGTTGCTGCGGGACGCCAGGATGACCGGCGCCGCGTCCAGGTACGCGAGCACCGGCCCGGCCTCGGCCGGCGCCAGCGGCGGCCGCCGGACGAGCGGGCGGCCGGCCGCGTCCAGCCCGTCGTAGATCCTCGGGGTCCGGACGCCGTCGTCGTCGGCCGGTGCGGGCTGCGTGCCGGCGGCGCGGCGGCGCAACCACTCCGGGACGTGCTGGTCGGCGCGCGGGAAGGCCCGCAGCTCGTCCTGGAAGCCGATCGGCGGCGGCGTGCGCCGCCACTGCGGTTCCCGGTCGAACCCGAAGTCGGCGCCGACGCCTTGGACGGCGTCCACGGTCAGCACCGCGCCCAGCCAGGTGCCGATCCCCGGCCGGTACATGCCCGCGCGCAGCGTGCCCAGGAGCTGGAGCAGGTCGGCGGGCGGCGGCACCGGGCGCGGGACGCCGTCCTGGCCCGTGACGACGACGTCGGCCTCGATGTGCCGGCCTGCCGCCCGGTACTCGGCCCGGACCTGGCGCCAGGTGCCGGGCGGCGCCATCAACGCCAGCCCGTGCCCGATCCGGTTGACGAGCTGCTGTTGCTGCTCCGGGCCCAGCGGCACCGGCGGTGTGCTCATCGGTCCCCCTGTCAGCCCTGGTCCGGCGCCGGAGGCTGCGTGGTCGCCTGCGGGATCTCCTCGGCGGCCCCGTCGGCGAGGAGGTCGGCGACGGACCGCTCCAGCACGTAGGCCGTCCCGCCGCCGGGCTGGTCGTACCAGTCGATGGCGGTGCCGGTGAGGGCCCGCACCGGACGGCGCAGGCGGTAGACGTGGTAAGCCCAGTCCCGGACCTCGGCCGGTTCCGAACGGTGCGGCCACTCGGTCCGCGCGGCGTAGAGCGTGTTGCCGGTGGGCTCGCCGTAGCGGTCCATCTCGGTGCCCGGTGGCAGGGTGACCAGGCGCTTGCCGATGTACATCGACAGCGGGGCGTCGCCGCCGACGGGCTGGATCGGCCACTCGTCGGTCTGGCGCTTGGCGTCCGGCGGGAGTTCGCCGCGCAGCGCGACGCGGTCGAGGTAGAGGTGGCCGACGAAGTAGCGGGCGGCGGCTGCCGCCGTCGGGAAGGTCGCCGCCTCCAGCCGTTCGCCGCCTTGGGCGCGGAAGACCGCCCAGCCGTCGTCCTCGCGCACCAGGCACCAGGCACCGTCGGCGGCCTCGCCGATCCGGTAGCGGGCGGCGGGGATTTCGAGCTCGGCCGCGGCGTCTTCGGCCGCGCGCAAGGCTTCCTCGTCCGCGGCTTCGGGGTCCGCCGGACCCGGCGGCGTCGCCGCGTCGCCGGCCGCTTCGGCGAGCCAGCCGGGCAGCGCCGCCCCGGTCCGCGGGAACTGCGCGAGTTCACGGGGGAACTCGGCCACCGGCCGCGGCCCGTCCCAGGCCGGCTCGTCGTCCCACGTGTACGTGTACTCGATGCTGGAGTTGAGCGCGACGTGCGCGACGGCCTGGAACCAGGTCCCCCGGCCTTCGGTGTACATGGCGGCCCGCAGCTCGGCCAGCAATTCGGCGACCTCCCGCGGCGGCTCCCACAGGGTCAGGCCGCCGTCGGTGGCCCGGCGCACCATCACCGGCAGCTCGGTGTACCTGCCGATCGCCCGGTAGGTGAGCATCACCTGGGCCCGGTCCGGCGGCGCGGACAGCGCGACGATGTTCGCGATCTCGTCCCAGTACCAGTTCTGCCCCACCGGGTCCAGCGGCGGCTGCGGTCGCGCGACCGGGACCTCCCCGGGCACCGGGCGGCCCGCCTCGGCGAGCCGCGCGCGCAGCCACGGCTGGATGTTGGCCGGGTCGCGCGGGTAGGCCTCGAGGTCGCGCACCCAGCCCGCCGGGTCGATCGACGGCGACCAGTGCGGGTCCCAGTCCAGGTTGAACAGCGTCTTGACGCTCCCCGGCGGGTCGATCAGGTACCGCATCGAAAACCACGTGCCCTCGCCGGGCACGTAGTACGCGTCGCGCATGCTGCGCACGGCGGGCACGACCCGGTCCGGCACCGGGACGGTCGCCTGCCTGCCGTCGTCCATCAGGACGGTCAGCACGAAGTCCTGGACGTCGACGTTGACCCGGCTCACCAGGTCGATCCGCCGCCATCCCGCCGGCGCGGCGTCGACGAGGGCGTTGCCCACTTCGTGCGACTGCTCCCGCCACTGCGAGGCGTCACGAGGCATGAGTGCCGGTCCTTTCTGGGGCCGCGGCCGGTCGCATCAGGACGCTCCGGCCGGCGTGTTGGGGAAGCTGCGCATGTGGACGGTCCGGTGGCCCGCCGCGTCCACCTCGACCCACCGCACCTGGACCGTGTGCGGCACCAGATCGCCGTCGTGCCGCAGCGGGAACACGTCGATGCCGTCGATCTTGCCACCCGCCTTGAGGTGGTTGGCCAGGTCGGTCTCGAACGCGTACCAGTGGTCGGGCCCGGCCTGCTTGGGCCAGCCCTGGTTCTGCGGCCGCCACTGGGACATCATGTTGATCAGCTCGCCGGGGCCGCGGAACTGGTTGCCGGCGATGTGCCCGCCGTCGTACAGCCCCATGCCCGCGCCCAAGCGACCCGACTCGCCCTGCGCGGTGCCGTCCCGCCGGGAGAGCTCCAGCTCGTCCGCGCGCTCCGGCCGGTGCGAGTGGCCGTGCACGGTCTGGGCCGGGCCGCCGTCGACATCGGGACCGGTCTGGTAGGTGAACCGGCCTTCGTCGACGTGGTAGACCATGTTCGGCGCCGGGTTGTTGAGGTCCGGGTGGTGCGGCCGGAAGGTCTCGACCACCGCGACGTTGCCCTGCCCGTCGGTCCAGTACACCGACCGGATCTGGTCGATCCGGCTGTCGCCCTCCCGGTAGCTGCTGTGCACGACGTACCGGGAGTTCGGCTGCAGGTCCGGGTTGCTGTCCAAAAAGGACCTGTTGCTGGGCAGCCGGACGTCGTGCTGCTGCGCGCCGCGGAACCGCTCGGGGTCCCGGACGCCCTGCGGCACCTCGGCGTCCGGCTCGAACCGCTGCCGCAGGTGGACCTCGGGGTTGTTCGGGAGGTTGTCGATGCCCCGCCAGTCCGGGTTGGTCCGGGCGATCCGGCCCGAGTCGACCTCGGCCCAGCGGACGTGGCCCTGCGCGTCGGTGTGGAACGTGCCGCGGTGGACGCCGCTGGAGTCGGTGACGTCGTACCGGCGGTGCGGCTCGTACGGGCCGCCCTCGGCGAAGGACTGCCTCGGCCCCGGTGCGTTGGCGTGGTTCCGGTCGATCTCGACCGGCGGACCCTCGAAGTCGGGCTGGTGGTACTGCACCGACGGGTGCGGCACGCCGTCCGCGTCGGTGTGGAACGTCTGGTGGTGCCCGTCGATGTCCACCCGGTAGGTGGTGTCCGGGTGCGGGTGGGCGACGTCCGGGTTCGGGTGGTACGCCGGGTTCGGGCTGCCGTCGGCCAGCCGCGGCGGCACGTTCGGGTGCGCCGTGTCGATGTGCGTGACGCGGCCCGTGCCATCGGTGTGGTAGGTGCCGCGCGGGTTCCCGTCGGCGTCGACCACCCGGTACGACCGGTCGGGCTGCAGCGGCTGGTCGCCGGGGAAGCGCTCACCGGCGTGCGGCGGCCGGGGCGCGTCCGGGTGCGTGCTGCCCGGCCCGACCGGCACGGAGTCCCCGCCGGGCGGGTCCCAGTCCGTGCCGTGCTGCGGGTTCCGCCGCACCTCGGCCTGCCGCTGCGGGTCGGTGAGATCGTGTTCCTGCCGCTGCGACCGCGGATTCCGGTCCTCCGGGACCTGCGGCGCTTCCCGGTCCGCACCGGGAGCCTGACGCTGCCGGGTGTCGTCGTCACCGCGGTGGCGCGAGCTGTCGGCGTCGGCGTCGTGCGGGTCGTGGTGCCGGGTGTCCGGAGCGAAGCCGGAGTCGCCGGCGGCGTGCGTGCTGCCGTCGGGGCGGTGCACGCTCCATTCGCCGTCCGGCGGGATGCGCGGGCGCATCCTCCCGTCCGGCCCGATCTCGTAGTCGGAGGAGAAGACGCGCCCGTGCGAGTCGGTCCAGGCGGGCTTGCTGGGCGCGAGCACCTCGGTGTCGAGCTCCCGCGACAGCCGGTGGGCGAAGTCGTTCGAGCCGGCATCACACCCGATCAGCCGCACGGGCCGCCCGTCGTAGTCCCCGTTGCGGCGCAGGATGTCGGCGAATTCTTCGGGGGTGTAGAGCCGATCGCCGATCCGGGCGTGCCCATCGGGGGTGACGTGCACGTCGACGGTGTAGCGGCCATCGGGATCGGGCTGCACGCGGTGGGGCAGGTCGCCCATGTCGGGATCACCGGCGTGGTAGGAGCTGCCCGAGGGCGTGCTTTCGGAGTGCCGCGCGTTGACCTCGTCGGGGGTGAGCCGGTCGGGGTCGGCGTGGTGGGGGAGGTCGGGGTCCGGGGGTGGGTTGTCGTGCGGGCCGTGGCCGGGGGAATTGCTGTCCGGGCTGTGGGGGGTGTCCGGGGTGTGGGGGGTGTCCGGGGTGTGGGCGGGGGTGCCGTCGGGGGTGTGGGGAGCGGCGGGCCGGGTGCCGGGGGTGCCGCTGTCGGGGGTGTGCGGGCGGCCGGAGCTGCTCGGCCGGGTGTCGGGGCTGGGGCCGTTCGGCCGGGTGTCGGGACCGTGGCCGGGGGTGCCGTCCGGGCTGTGGGGACCGGCGGGCCGGGTGTCCGAGCCGTGCGTGCCGGGGCGGGTGGGCGTGGAGCCGCTCGGCCGGGTGTCGGGGCCGTGCGTGCTGCCGGGGCCGAAGCCGCGGGCGGCGGGGGCGGGAGCGTCGGGTGTCCGGGGGCGTCCCCCGGGCAGGTCGCCGCCGGGGCGGGGCCGTCCGGGCGCGTCGACGTGGGCGCCGGGGCTGCCCGGGGTGCCGGTCCAGCCGCCACCGCCGCCGGTCCGCGGGGAACCGCTGCCGCTGGGACTGCCACCGCCGGGAGTCCCACCGCCGGGCGGCATGCCACCCATCGCGGGCTGACCGCCCTGGGGCGGGATCCCGTCCCCGCCACCGCGCGGCGACGGCACCGCGGAGCCGGCCTCACCGGTCCGCGGAGCAACCGGCGCGGTCCCGCTGGCCGAGGTGGTCCCCTCGACCCGCGGCGGCGGGGCACTGCTCGGGGTATCGCTCCCGGCGTGCGGACCATCGGCCCGCCCAGCAGGCGACGAGCCGGAGTGCGCAGGGGCGGGACTGGAGTCACCGCCCCTGACCGGCGACGGGCTCGAGTCACCCCCAGCCGAAGGCGAGCGGGTCGGCGAGGGGCTGCCGTCGCCCCCGTGCGACGGCCCGTTGTCCCCGGCGCGGGTGGGCGAGGGGCTGGTGTCGCCTGCGTGCGACGGCCCGTTGTCGCCCGCGCGGGTGGGTGAGGGGCTGCTGTCGCCGGCATGCGACGGAGAACGAGTCGGCGAGGGACTGCTGTCGCCGCCGTGCGACGGCGCGCTCTCCCCGGCGTGCGAAGGCGAGCGAGTCGGCGAGGGACTGCTGTCGCCGCCGTGCGACGGCCCGTTGTCCCCGCCCCGGGGCGGCGACGGATTGCTGTCGCCGGCATGCGACGGTGTGCCGTCCCCAGCGCGGGACGGTGTGCCGTCCCCAGCACGACTGCCCGGCGCACTCTCCCCCGAACGAACCGCCGACGGGCTGCCGTCGGCCGAGCCGTCCGGTGACCCGTCGCCCGCGTGCGACGGCGCGCCCTCCTCGCCCGTGCGGGACGTCGAACCGGACTCGTCCCGCCCCGGACTCCGGCGAGAGCCGTCGGGAGAGTCACCCTCCGGGCCATCGCCGCGCGAGCCGTCCGGACCGTCTGAGCCGTCTGGACCATCTGAGCCGTCCGGACCGTCCCCATGGGCGCGGGCGTGCACCCCACCCCCGTCCCGGGGAATCTTCCGGACGAAGCCACCCTCCTTGACCTTCAGCCCGTCCAGCCCGCTGACCTTGCCCAGCACCTTCCCGAAGACCTTCGCGATCTTCTCGAACAGGTCCACCAGCTTCGACAGCAGCGGCGAAACCCGGCGGATCGTGTCGGTCAGCTTCTTGAGCAGCTCGCCGATCTTCTTGCCCCACTTGGCGATCGCCGCCGATGCCTGGGCCACCACCACCGGGGTGCCGAAGCCGAGGGAAAAGACCTCCTCCATCACCCACGCGACAAGCTTGCCGACGAGATCCGCGATCAGCTGCCGCACCGTTTCGCGGACGAACGACACGACCTGGCCCATGATCATCGTGACCGTGCTGATCGCGCCGGCCACCGTCGCCGCGCCCGACAGGGCGTCGCTGTGCTCGGCCGCGAACTTGCGGTACGCGTCCGCGCCCGCGCCGGTCCAGCCCGTCGTTCCGTTCTTGACCGCGTTGTCGAAGTCGGTTTTGCGCTCGCCGAGCGCCTTCGAGACGTTGCCCCAGGTGTCCGCATAGGACTGGATCACCGGCGGGTTGCCCGCGACGGAGTCCAGCATGTCCTTCAACGGCTGCACGTGCTCCATCAGGAACGACGCCACCGACGACATCAGGTATCCGAACGGGTCGATCGCCGCCCCGGCGATTTCGCCGGCCAGCGACAACATGCCGAGCCCGCCGGAAACCCAGTCGCCGTCCTTGATGCCGTTGAACGCGTCCATCGACGACTCGGCGATGCCGATGCCGCCCGCCCAGCCGTAGTCGCCGTTGCCCGCCGTGAACGCGCCCGGTCCGTCCGGGTCCTTCTCGGCGTCGACGACGAGCGGGTTCCCCTCCGGCATCACGCACCGCCCGCGGACTTGTCCAGGTCGTCGGCGACACCGGATTCGTACCTGCGGTAGGCCGCCGCGGCCTCGCGCACCTTGCCGGAGACGGCGGTCATCGCCTGCACGGCGTCCTTGAGCGCGTCGATCCCGTACTGCTCCACCGGGTCGAGCATCATCCGGAACGGCTGGCAGAGGATGCCGTACGCGTCGGTCGGCATGCTCACCTGGTTCGCCGCGTCGACGGCCTGCTGCAGCCCGTCACCGATGGCGTCGAGCTGCTTCGCGTGCGCCGTCAGGTCGGTGCTGAGTTCCACGTCTGCCACGGTTTCCCCCTCAGGACAGGATCGATCCGCCGAAATCGTCGTCATCGTCGTCGGCCGGACGGCGTCGACGCGGCTGCTGCGGTGGTGCAGGCGGCGTGCGCGGCGGCTCCTCGGTGTCCTCCGGCAGGAACCGGCGGACGCGGTCGGGTTCCGGGAACGCCGGCTCGGCCTCGGCCGGCGGCTCCGGGAACGTGCTCTGCGCCTCGCGGACGATCTCGGCCGCGGCCTGGTCGCCGGTGCCGGTCGTCTCGGTCATGGCCTGCTGCAGCAGCTCCGGGATCCGTGCCTGCGCCAGCTGCACCAGCTGCATCACCTGTGCCGACACCTCGGCCATCCGCTTGCTCGCCGCGGTTTCCGCGATGACGAGGTTCTTCAGCAGCCCGCGCGAATCGACGGTCACCTGGACGGTGCCGTCCTTCGACCGCTCGGTGACCGTCTGGCCCTGCATGCGATCGGCCAGCGCCTGGTACCGGGCGGCGTTCTCCTCGAGCCGCTGGGTCCAGTTGTCGATCATCGCGTCGCTGGCGTCGATGCTGTCCGGCATCACGGCCCCTTCTCTTGAGCTTCTCCACACTGACGGATTCCGGGTCCTGCCGGTTCCCGGAAACGCCAAAGGCCACCATAGGCGACCCGGAGGTCTCCTACGGTGGCCTTCGCCGAGATGTGTCAGAGGTTGCCTCGGCGCTGCGCCGATGGCGCCTCGGCGTTAAAGATTGCCTCGGCGCTCCTGCTCCCGCTCGATGGCCTCGAACAGCGCCTTGAAGTTGCCCTTGCCGAAGCCCAGCGAGCCGTGGCGCTCGATCAGCTCGTAGAACACGGTCGGGCGGTCGCCGATCGGCTTCGTGAAGATCTGCAGCAGGTAGCCGTCCTCGTCGCGGTCGACCAGGATGCTGTGCTCCTTGAGCGTCTCGATCGACACGCGGACGTTGCCGATCCGGGCCCGCAGCTCCGGGTCGTCGTAGTAGGAGTCCGGCGTGTCGAGGAACTCGACGCCGGCGGCGCGCATCGCCGTCACCGTGGCGATGATGTCGTTGGTGGCCAGCGCGATGTGCTGGCAGCCGGCGCCGCCGTAGAACTCGAGGTACTCGTCGATCTGCGACTTCTTCTTCGCCACGGCCGGCTCGTTCAGGGGGAACTTGACCCGGTGGTTGCCGTTCGAGACGACCTTGCTCATCAGCGCCGAGTACTCGGTCGCGATGTCGTCGCCGACGAACTCCGCCATGTTCACGAAGCCCATGACGCGGTGGTACCAGTCGACCCAGTAGTCCATCTTGCCGAGCTCGACGTTGCCGACGCAGTGGTCGACGGCTTGGAACAGCCGCTTCGGCGCGCCCTCGGGCCGCTTGATCGTGCTCTCGCGCGGCTCGTAGCCGGGCAGGTAGACGCCGTTGTAGCGCGACCGGTCGACCAGCGAGTGGCGGGTTTCGCCGTAGGTCGCGATCGCCGCGACGCGGACCGTGCCGTGCTCGTCGGAGACGTCGTGCGGCTCCTCGAGGACGGTCGCGCCCTGCGCGCGGGCGTGCTCGATGCACTTGTCGACGTCGGTGGTCTCCAGCGCCAGGTCGATGACGCCGTCGCCGTGCTTGCGGTGGTGGTCCAGCAGCGGCGAATCCGGCTTCACGCCGCCGGTGATGACGAACCGGGCCGAGCCGGACTTCAGCACGTAGGACTTGCGCTCGTAGTCGCCGGTCTCGGGACCGGAGTAGGCGATGAGCTGCATCCCGAACGCGATCTGGTAGTACCAGGCGGTCTGGGTGGCGTTGCCGGCGATGAACACCACCGCGTCCATGGCCTTGACCGGGAACGGGTCGGTCGAGGCGTCGTGGTCGACGAGCCCGACCAGCTGACGCAGCTGGTCGTAGCTGACGTCGTCGAGGGCACCCTGGGGTTCGGCAGTCTGGGTCATACCCCGAAGGATCAGCCCTGTGCGGCAAGATGTGCAATGGTCTTGGTTTTTTCTGGACAATCTGTCGAGTGGCTGCCGGACATCCACTGTCATCGTGGACAATCTGTGCATGCCGGAGAACCTGGATGCGCTGGATGCGCGGCTGCTGCTGTTGCTCACCGACTCGCCGCGGCTGGGGGTCCTGGAGTGCGCGCGCCGGCTGGGCGTCGCCCGCGGCACCGTCCAGGCCCGGCTCGACCGCCTGACCGAGCGCGGCATCCTCGGCGGCTTCCCGCCGGAGCTGGACCTGGCGGCGATGGGTTACGGCCTGACGGCGTTCGCGGTGCTCGAGATCGCGCAGGGCCGTCGCGCGGAGGTCGCGGAGGCCCTGGCGGCGATCGACGAGGTCTGCGAGGTCCACGCGACGACCGGCCAGGGCGACCTGTTCGTCCGCATGGTGGCGCGCGGCAACGACGACCTGCAGCGGGTGATCGACGAGGTCGTCGGCGTCCCGGACGTGCTGCGGACGTCGACGTCGATCGCGTTGTCGACGCCGGTGCCGCCGCGGGTCCGCCCGTTGCTGGAGCGGACCGCGCGGGGCTGACCAAGCGGAGCTTTCACGTGAAAGCTCCGACCTGGGGGCCGAGCTTTCACGTGAAAGCTCGGCCGTCGGCGACGTGGGCCAGGTACCGCTCGGCGGAGCGCTGGACGACGTCGAAGCCGTCGGACCGCACGATCGCGTCCCACCAGGCGCCGTAGATCGCCTCGAAGCGGTAACCCGCGAGAAGCTCGGCCGCCCGGCGGACGACGCTCGGGCGTTCGGGGATCAGGTTCGGGTAGCTGTACATGAAACCGACGTGGGTGCGGTCGGGGATGACCTGCACGATGTCACCGGACAGCAGCGCGCCGCGGCCCTCCTCGCCGTCCGGCCAGTGCAGCACCGTGCCGCCGTCGAAGTGCACGCCGAGGTTGATCAGCCGCAGGTCCGCAGCGACGTCCAGGGTGGTGCCGGACCACAGCTTCACCGCCGGGTCGGGCCTGCCGATCCACCGCTGGTCGGCTTCGTGCAGGTAGACCGGCACGTCGAAGGCGCGCGCCCACTCCACCATCGTCGTGTAGTAGTGCGGGTGGCTGATCGCGATGCCGGTGATCCCGCCCAGGTCGCGCACCTGGGCCACCAGCGCGTCGTCGAGGTAGGCGGCGCAGTCCCAGAGGAAGTTTCCCGAGCGGGCCCGGACCAGCAGCGCGCGCTGGCCGATCGCGAACCCCGGGTTCGAACCGACACCGACGATGCCGAGACCCTGCTCCTCGATCCGCGGCGTGTAGGTGCCGCTCTCGCGGAGCGAAGAAAGGTTCGTCCACTGCTGCCCGGACTGCGGGACGTATTGGCGCTCGTCCTCGCAGACCGGGCAGTCGTCACGGGCCACGGCGTACTGCATGCCGCAGGCCTGGCACATCGGTTCGGTGCTCACAGCGGTGTCCTCCCAGAACGTGGATCCTGGGAGGACACGCTAGCCGCGGCTATTTGGCTTCGGTGTACGGAACCGCTTTCACGAGCGTCACCTTCTGGACCTTGCCGTTGGGCAGCTCGTACTCGCGGGACTCGCCCTCCTTGGCGCCGAGCAGGGCCTTGCCCAGCGGCGACTCCGGGGAGTACACGTCCAGTTCGCCCTCGGCGCCCTCCTCGCGGGTGGCGAGCAGGAACTTCTCGTCCTCGTCGTCACCCTCGTACCGGACGGTGAGCACCTTGCCGGGGCCGGCGGTGCCGTCGTTCGCGGGTGCCTCGCCGACCTTCGCCGAGCGCAGCAGCTCCTGCAGGTGCCGGATGCGTGCCTCGGCCTGGCCCTGTTCCTCGCGAGCGGCGTGGTAACCGCCGTTCTCCTTGAGGTCACCCTCTTCGCGGCTGTCGTTGATGCGCGCGGCGATGACCGGCCGATTCTCGATCATTTCGTCGAGCTCGTGCTTGAGCCGGTCGTAGGCATCCTGGGTGAGCCAGGTCACCTTGGTGTCGCTCACGGTCACCATCTCCTCGTCGGGCCTGCCAGGCTTGCGTGTTCAAGCCGGCCCACGCGGGCCTAGGTGCCCGCGTGGCTGGAATAAAGGAAAAACACGGCCCGTCGCGGGCCGTGCTGATGGGTCAGACTATCACGGCGCGAGAGGCCGACGCCCGTTATTTCCCCGCGCTCCGGGCGTTGAGCGCGCGGTTCACCCCGTTGGCCGCTATGGGGTTGACAGATAGCGTGGTATGTCGTACGAGCAGCCGAACACATCGGCGGTCACCGGTTCCCCGATGCTCTTGATCGTCGTGGTCATCCTGCTGTACTTCGCGCCGGCGGGGATCAGGAGCTCTTTGCGGCCGCTCTCGGCGCCGGTCTTGTCGCGGACGCGGACGACGCACACGCCCGGCCGGTTGTCGTCGTCGCGGGTGACGTTGACAGTGATCTCCATCGCGTTGCCCGGTTGTTCGCTGAACGCGATGCGTTCGGCGTCGATGGGCGCGGAGCCGAGGTTGAGGTACGCGACCCAGGCGATCACGCCGCTGACCAGCAGGGCGATGGCCAGGAAGAGCCAGCGCCGCCAGCGCCGGGACGTCTTCGCGCGCCCGGTGCCGTACCGGCCCTCGGGCAGCGCGGGCGCACTGCCGCCGACGGCCGTTTCCGCCGGTCCGCCTGCCAACCCGGGCCTCCTGCTCGTTCTTGTCGTACCCGTGGGGACAATGGTGACGCGGGTACGTCTCGAGTATCCGCCCGCTGGGTGGGCGGCCCGCAGGTGGGTCGCGGAATAAGGGCAGAAGGGGAGTCGTTCGGAGCATGGTGGACGCCGACGAGCTGATCAAGACCGCCAACCCGCGCCTGCGCCTGATGGCCGTGCACGCGCACCCGGACGACGAGTCCAGCAAGGGTGCCGCCACGATGGCGCGCTACGCCGCCGAAGGGCACGAGGTGCTGGTCGTCACGTGCACCGGGGGCGAAGCAGGCAGCATCCTGAACCCGGCCATGGACCGGCCCGAGGTGCTGGCCAACATGAGCGAAATCCGCCGGGAGGAGATGGCCCGGGCGGCCAAGATCCTCGGCGTGAGCCAGCACTGGCTGGGCTTCGTCGACTCCGGCCTGCCGGAGGGCGACCCGCTGCCGCCGGTGCCCGAGGGGTCGTTCGCGGTCGTGCCGCTGGAGGAGTCCACCGAGGCGCTGGTGCGCGTGATCCGGGAATTCCGCCCGCACGTGATCACCACCTACGACGAAAACGGCGGCTACCCGCACCCCGACCACATCCGCACCCACGAGGTGTCGATGGCGGCGTGGGACGCGGCGCCGGACCCGGATCGCTTCCCCGACGCCGGCGAGCCGTGGCAGCCGCTGAAGCTGTACTACATGCACGGCTTCTCGCGCGCCCGCATGGTGCTGTTCGACGAGGCGCTCAAGGAGGCCGGCCTGGAGTCGCCGTACACCGAGTGGCTGGCGAACTGGGACCCGAACCGGGGCGATGTGATGGAGCGGGTGACGACCCGCGTCGAGTGCAGTGAATACTTCGAGGTGCGGGACGAGGCGCTGAAGGCGCACGCCACGCAGATCGACCCGACCAGCCGCTGGTTCGCCGTGCCCCGGGAGATGCAGCGCGAGGTCTGGCCGACCGAGGAGTACGAGCTGGTGAAGTCGCTGGTCGACAGCACGTTGCCGGAGGACGACCTGTTCGCCGGCATCGCCGGCGCCGAGGAGAAGGTGAACACATGAGTCTGACGCTGCCGGCCGGCGTGGCCCTTCCGGTGACCGCGTCGGCCCTGGTCTTGACGCAGCAGCCGGGCAACGGCGACAACGGCGGGCAGGGGGAGGACTTCGGCAAGTCGTCCCCGGTCGGCTTCCTGGTGCTGATCCTGTTCCTCGTCGCGGTGGCCTTCCTGGTCCGCTCGATGACCAAGCACCTCAAGCGCGTCCCGGCCAGCTTCGACGACCCGCCCGCGCCGGAGCCCGCCGCACCGGAACAGCCCGAGGCCAAAGCCGGGGAGCCGGTGGTGGCCGAGGAGCCCGTGAAGGACTCCTCGACCACCAAGGCCGACGGTTAGCTAGAGCCGCGGGTCCACCGGGTCCGACTCCAGCGCGAGCACGGCGAACACGCACTCGTGCACGCGCCACAGCGGCTCGCTCCGCGCGACGCGCTCCAGGGCCTCGAGGCCCAGGGCGTACTCGCGCAGCGCCAGCGTGCGCTTGCGGTTGAGCCCGCGCTTGCGCAGCCGCTCCAGGTTCTCCGGCAGCGTGTAGTCCGGCCCGTAGATGATCCGCAGGTACTCGCGCCCGCGCACCTTCACCCCCGGTTGGACCAGCCCGCGCGTCCCGTGGGTCAGGTTCGCCGCCGGCTTGACGACCATGCCCTCGCCGCCGGCGGCCGTCAGCTCCGCCCACCACGAGACGCCCCGCGCGACCGACGCCTCGTCCAGCAGGTCCACCTCGAGCGTCCGGGTGCGCTGGAACCGGGGCCCGGCGAGGCCGTCGAGCAGCGACAGGTGCCACGAATGCGGCCGGTCGTGGTAGGCCTTCCCCTCCGACGCCAGCAGCTGGAACGGCGCCAGCCGCACGCCGTCCAGCCCGGACGTCGGCCAGCAGTAGCGCCGGTACGCCGTCCGGTAGGAATCCACTGTGGACGAACGCGAAGCCGTCCGCGACAACAGGTCCGAGACGTCGATGCCGCGGGCCGCCGCCGTCGTCAACGCCGAAACCGCCGCCGGCAGCACCGCCTGGGCCGCCGCGCCCACCGAAGCGTACTGATCCGCGATGAGCGAGCCGGCCTTCGCGCTCCACGGCAGCAGCTCGGCGTCGAGCAGCAACCAACCCGAACCCAGCTCGTCGAACAGCCCGGCGGCCGCCGCCCGCACGTCCGCCAGCAGCTCGTCGTTCTGCGCCGCCGGGAAGAACGGCCGCCCGGTCCGCGTGTACACCGCGCCGCCGCCGCGGATCCCGAAGCGGTGGTACGCCACCTCGTCGTCCCGGCAGACGAGCACGACGGCCCGCGAGCCCATGTGCTTCTCCTCGCACAGCACCGACTGCACGCCCGCGGCCCGGTACTCGGCGAACGCCTCTTCGGGGTGCTCCAGGTAGTCGGGACGCGACGACGTCGAGCACGGCGCCATCGTCGGCGGCAGGTAGGCGAGCCACCGCGGGTCGACCGCGAACCGGCTCATCACCTCCAACGCCGCCGCCGACTGCTCCGCCGAGACGCCGACCCGGCCGTGGTACGCGGTCTGCACGATCCGCTTCCCGGTGACGTCGGTCAGTTCCAGCACCGCCGGCTCGCGCCCGCCCAGCGGCCGAGCGGAATCCAGCGGGCGTACCGGCTCGTACCAGACCCGGTGCGCCTTCACCGAGACGACTTCGCGCTCCGGGTAGCGCAACGCCGTCAGCTTCCCGCCGAACACGGCGCCGGTGTCGAGGCACATCGTGTTGTTGACCCACTCCGGCTCGAGCGTCGGCGTGTGCCCGTAGAGCACCATCGCCGACCCGCGGTAGTCGCGCGCCCACGGCAGCCGCACCGGCAGGCCGTACTCGTCGGTCTCGCCGGTCGTGTCGCCGTAGAGCGCCATGCTGCGCACCCGCCCGGACGCGCGCCCGTGGTAGCGCTCGGGCAGCCCGGCGTGCGCGACGACGAGCTTCCCGCCGTCGAGGACGTAGTGCGCGATCAGCCCGTCGCAGAATTCGTGCGCCTTCCGCCGGAAGTCTTCGGTTTCCGCGGCGAGCTGCTCCAGCGACTCGGCGAGCCCGTGGGCGGCGTTGACCTTCCGGCCGTGCAGCGCGCGCACCAGCTTCTGCTCGTGGTTCCCGCACACGACCAGTGCGTTGCCGGCCGAAGCCATCGCCATGACGCGCCGCAGCACACCCGGGGTGTCCGGGCCGCGGTCGACGAGGTCGCCGACGAACACCGCCGTCCGCCCGGCCGGGTGCACGCCGTCGACGTACCCCAGCTCGGCCAGCAGCTCCTCGAGCTCGGCCGCGCAGCCGTGGACGTCGCCGATCACGTCGAACGGCCCGGTCAGCTCGCGCTTGTCGTTGCGCAGCGGCTCGACGACGATCTCCGCTTCGGCCACTTCGGCCTCGCTGCGCAGCACGTGCACGCGCCGGAAACCTTCGCGCTCCAACGACTTCAGCGACCGCTGCAGCTCACCGCGCTGCCGTCGGACGACGTGGTCGCCGAAGTCGCGGTCCGGCCGCCCGGCGTTGCGCGCGACGCAGACCGGCAACGGCAGGTCGAGCACGATCGCCGTCGGCAGGACGTCGTGCTCCTTCGCGAGCTTCACCAGGCTCGCCCGCGAAGCGCGTTGGACGTTCGTCGCGTCGATGACGGTCGTCCGCCCGGCCGCGAGCCGCTTGCCCGCGATGTAGTGCAGCGCCTCGAAGGCGTCGGCCGACGCCGACTGGTCGTTCTCGTCGTCGGCGACGAGCCCGCGGAAGAAGTCACTGGAGAGCACCTGCGTCGGCGCGAAGTGCGTGCGTGCGAACGTCGACTTGCCGGAGCCGGAAGCGCCGACGAGCACGACGAGCGACATGTCGGGAACGGTCAGCTTCACGCGGCCACCTCCTTTTGGGTGGTGAAGACCGCCAGTTGGGTCGGCGGTCCCGATTCCTGGTCTTCCGGTCCGATCGGCACGTATCGGACGTCGTAGCCACGCCGGGTCGCGACGCCGTCCGCCCAGGCGCGGAACTCGGCTCGCGTCCATTCGAACCGGTGGTCGGCGTGCCGGAAATGCCCCATCGGCAGGAACTCGAACAGCCGGTTGTACTCCGCGTTGGGCGTCGTGACGAGCACGGTGCGCGGCGCCGCGACCCCGAACACGGCGTGTTCCAGGGCCGGGAGCCGCTCCTCGTCGACGTGCTCGACGACCTCCATCAGCACGGCGGCGTCGAACCCGGCCAGCGCCGGGTCGGCGTAGGTGAGCGCGGATTGGCGCAGCGTGACGCGGGAATTGTCCTTCAGCCGCTTCTCCGCGATGGTCAAGGCACTGCTCGACACGTCGACGCCGACGATCTCGGTGAACGACCGTTCCTTCTCGAGGACGCGCAGCAGCGCGCCGGAGCCGCAGCCGAGGTCCAGCACGCGCCGGGCGCCCGCGGCCCGCAACGCGGCGAGCACACTGCCGTGGCGCTGCGACGCGAGGCTCTCCGGCTTGTCCGGCACCTCCGTGACCAGCGCTTCGGCCTCCGCCGGGACGTCGTCCGCCTCGGCCAGCCGCGAAAGCGCGTACGCGACGACCGGGCGGCGCCGCTCCAGGTAGCGGTTCGTGATGAGCGTCCGCTCGGGGTGCGCGGCGAGCCAGCCGTCGCCGGCGCGCAGCAGCTTGTCGGCCTCGTCCTGGCCGACCCAGTAGTGCTTGTCGCCGTCGAGCGCCGGCAGCAGCACGTACAGGTGGCGCAGCGCGTCGGCGACGCGGTGCGTGCCGGTGAGCCGCAAGTCGACATAGCGGCTGTCGCCCCACTGCGGGAACTGCGGGTCGAGCGCGATCGGCGTCGCCGAAACGCGCCAGCCGAGCGGCTCGAACAGCTTGTGCACAACCTCGGGGCCACCGCGGGCGGACAGCGACGGCACGTGGACCTCCAGGTCAAAGGCCTCGTCGACCAGTTCGGGACGCGCGGCGCAGCGCCCGGCGAGCGCGGTGGTGAACGCCGCCCGCAGCGCGACCGCGAGGTACGAGCCCCCGGCGTACGGCCGGTCGTTGACGTACTGGGTCAGCGACGTCCCGCCCCCGCGGACGAGCTCGACGGGATCGATCTCGACGAACAGCGCGGCGGTGCACCGGTCCGGCGCGGCTTCCGGGTAGAAGACGTGCGCGGTACCGGCGGACAGCGCGACCGACTGCGCCTTCTCCGGGTGCTTGTGCAGGAGAAAGCCCAGGTCGGTGGCCGGATTTCGGGTCGTGGTGATGGTCAGCAACACCGGCACAGTGTGGCCGAGGAGCCGGTGACCGCGCGCCCGGTTTTCCCGGGTGCGACCCTGGAACCATGAACCGCCTCGCCAGCGCGACCAGCCCGTACCTGCTCCAGCACGCCGACAACCCCGTCGACTGGTGGCCGTGGGGACCGGATGCGCTCGCCGAGGCGCGGCGGCGGAACGTGCCCATCCTGCTGTCCGTGGGTTACGCCGCCTGCCACTGGTGCCACGTCATGGCGCACGAGTCGTTCGAGGACGCCGGGACCGCCGCCCTGATGAACGGCAACTTCGTCAACATCAAGGTCGACCGCGAGGAGCGGCCCGACATCGACGCCGTCTACATGGCCGCCACCCAGGCGATGACCGGCCAGGGCGGCTGGCCGATGACCTGCTTCCTCACCCCGGACGGCGAGCCGTTCCACTGCGGCACGTACTACCCGCCGTCGCCGCGGCCGGGCATGCCCTCGTTCCGGCAGCTGCTCGCCGCCGTCACCCAGGCGTGGCAGGAACGGCCGGACGAGCTGCTCGACGGCGCCAAGCAGATCGTCGCGCACCTGGCCGAGCAGACCGGACCGCTCGAGGAGTCCGTTGTGGACGAAGCCGTGCTCGCCGGCGCGGTCGGGAAGCTCGAGCAGGAAGCGGACAGCGTCAACGGCGGCTTCGGCCGCGCGCCGAAGTTCCCGCCGTCGATGGTCCTGGAGTTCCTGCTGCGCCACCACGAGCGCACGGGTTCCGCGGTGGCGCTGTCCCTGGTGGACTCCACGGCCGAGGCGATGGCCCGTGGCGGCCTCTACGACCAGCTGGCCGGCGGCTTCGCACGCTACTCCGTCGACGCCGAGTGGGTCGTGCCGCACTTCGAGAAAATGCTGTACGACAACGCGTTGCTCCTGCGCTTCTACGCGCACCTCTGGCGGCGCACCGGCTCGGCCACGGCGTTGCGGGTCGCCACCGGAACGGCGGAATTCCTCTTCGAGAGCCTGCGCACGCCTGAAGGCGGCTTCGCGTCTTCGCTGGACGCGGACACCGAAGGCGTCGAAGGCCTGACGTACGTCTGGACGCCTGCGCAGCTGCGCGAAGTGCTCGGTGACGACGCTCCGGCCGCGGCCGAGCTGTTCGGCGTCACCGAGGAAGGCACCTTCGAGGACGGCGCCTCGACGTTGCGCCTGTTCGGCGACCTGCCGGAGCCGATGCGCGTCAAGCTCCTGGACGCGCGCGCGAAGCGGCCCCAGCCGGGCCGGGACGACAAGGTGATCGCGTCCTGGAACGGCTTGGCGATCACGGCGCTGGCCGAGGCGGGCGTCGCCCTGGATCGTCCACAGTGGATCGAATGGGCCACGGCCGCGGCCGGTTTGCTGTTGCGGGTGCACGTGGTGGACGGACGGCTGCGGCGCAGCTCGCGCGACGGCGTCGTCGGCGAATCCGCCGGCGTGCTGGAGGACTACGCCTGTGTCGCCGACGGGTTCCTGGCCCTGCACCAGGCCACGGGCGAGGCGAAGTGGCTCACCGAAGCGACCCGGCTGCTCGACCTGGCGCTGGCGCACTTCGCGTCCTCGGACGTCCCCGGCGCGTACTTCGACACGGCCGACGACGCCGAGACGCTGGTCCAGCGCCCGGCCGACCCCGGTGACAACGCGAGCCCGGCCGGGGCGTCCGCGCTGGCCGGGGCGTTGCTGACGGCGTCCGCGCTGGCGGGCCACGCCGATTCGGCCCGCTACCGGGACGCGGCCGAGCAGGCGCTGCGCCGGGCGGGGGTGCTCGCCGGACGGGTGCCGCGGTTCGCCGGGCACTGGCTGTCGGTCGCCGAGGCGCTGCAGGCCGGCCCGGTGCAGGTCGCGGTGGTGGGCGCGGACGCATCGCTGCGCCTGGCCGCGGCGCGGGGGGTGCACGGGGGCGGCATCGTGCTCGCGGGCGAGCCGGACGCCCCGGGTGTGCCGTTGCTGGCCGACCGTCCCCTGGTCGGCGGCGCTCCGGCGGCGTACGTGTGCCGGGGCTACGTCTGCGACCGTCCGGTCACGTCCGCCGAGGAGCTGACCGCCCAGCTCTGATCGCCCTGGGTGAACGCCGTGTTGATTGCCCGGTATTCGGCGTAGCTTGGGTAGCGATGTAATCATGTAATCGGAGTGCGACATGGGACGGGGATGGCGCGGAGGCCGGGGCTGGCAGCAGGCCGAGGTCCCGCCGGCGGACGACGCGGCGGCCTGGTTCGGCGGCCGCCTGCCCGACGGCTGGTTCACGGGCGCACCGGAGGTCACGGTCGACCGCGAAGAGATCATCGTGGTCGGCGAGCTCCCGGCGTTGACGGAGGAGTACGCCGACGACGCGGCCCGCGCGGCGGCTGAAGAGGGCCGGATCAGCCGGTACCGCGAGGAGACGCGCGACGAGCGCATCGAGATCGCCCGCCAGGCCGAACACCGCTACCAGCGCAAGGTGGCCTGGGGTGCACGCCTGGGCGGCACGACGGCGTTGTTCACGACGCACTCGGCCCCGGTGATGACGCGCCTGCGCCAGCCGGAACGCCTGGTGCTGGACACCCTGGTCGACGCGGGCGTGGCGCGTTCGCGCTCGGACGCGCTGGCCTGGGCGGTGCGCTTGGTCGGCCAGCACGCGGACAGCTGGCTGGGCGAGCTGCGGGAAGCGATGAGCAAGGTCGACGACCTGCGCTCCAAGGGCCCCGACCTGGCCTGAACGCTCTGCCGCGGCTGGTCGTGAGTGGTAAAGAGGGTTAGAACCCTCTTTACCACTCACGACCGCCTTAGTCCGCGATCAGCGCCGGCTTCCGGAACCCGGCTCCCGGCTCCCGCTGCCGCCGCCCGAACCAAGCCCCCGGCGCGATCCCGGTCCCCCCGTGCTCCGGGTGGATCAAAATAGACCGGCGCCGTGTTCTCGAAGGCCGCGATCGCCAGCCGTTCGGGGTCGTCGAGCCACGTGGTCATGCGGCACGTTCCGCGGTCCGCCACCAGCGTGTGCGGGTTGTTGCCCGCTTCGTGGCCTGGCCGCCGCGGGGCGCTCAACGCGCGAGGGCGCGCACGCCCTTTCGAATCGACATGCTGCGATCTTCACCGGTCGCGCAAGCCTGGACCCGGACCCGATCGGCGGCCTACAGTTCGTCGTGCCCGCGGTCCGTGCCGCGGTTCCGCCGTCGCACCAGGTCTTCCCGTGAAGGAAGTGTCCATGGACGGCAGGTTCACCCGGCGGCAGCTGATCAAAGGCGGGCTCGCGGTGGCGGCGGTGCCGCTGCTGCCCGCGGTTGCCTCGGCGGCACCCCGCATCGACGTTCCCCCGCTCCCGTGGCCGGCGGCGAACGACATCGTCGCGAACACGACGGTCCCGGTGTTCCCGGACCGCCGGTTCCCGATCACCGGTTACGGCGCGAAGAACGACGGCAAGACCGACAACACCGCGGCGATCAAGAAGGCGATCGAAGCCTGCGCCGCGGCCGGTGGCGGCCACGTGGTCGTGCCGGGCGGCGGCAGTTTCCTGACCGGGGCCATCCGGCTCAGGAGCAACGTCGACCTGCACCTCGAACCCGGCTCGGTGCTCAAGTTCAGCGGCGACGCCTCGAAGTTCCCGAACGTCTTGACGCGCTACGAAGGCATCGAGTGCGTCAACCGCTCGCCGATGATCTACGCCTACGGGGAAAAGAACATCGGCCTCACCGGCCGCGGCACGCTCGACGCGGCGGCGACGTCGTCGTGGAACAAGGGCAGCGACCGCGCGTACCTGGAATCGCTGGTGGCCGACGGAATCGCGCCGGAGAAACGGGTGGTGCCGGGCTCCGGGCACACCACGCGGTCGGCGTTCGTCGAGCCGTACGCCTGCGAGAACGTGCTGATCCAGGGCGTCACCTTGAAGAACTCCATGTTCTGGCAGCTGCACCCGACGCTGTGCCGCAACGTCACGGTCGACGGCGTCAGCACCGACCCCAGCACCGCCCACAGCAACACCGACGGCTGCGACCCCGAGTCGTGCGACCACGTCGTCATCGCCAGCTGCACCCTCGGTGCGCACGACGACAACATCGCGATCAAGTCCGGTCGCGACGCCGACGGGCGCCGGGTGAACGTGCCGTGCCAGAACCTCGTCGTGGTGAACTGCGTGATGAACGGCAACTGGGGCGCGATCACTTGCGGCAGCGAGCAGACCGGCGGGATCCGCAACGTCTACGCCCACCGGCTCACCGTGCAGGGTGACACGAAGTTCGCGCTCTACGTGAAGTCCAACACGCTGCGTGGCGGATTCACCGAGAACATCAACCTCGACAGCGTTTCCGGCACGTTCGCGCGCAACTTCGTGTACGTGACGTCGACCTACAACAGCCAGACCGGCAGTGACCTCCCGTCGTTAGGACCGTTCGCGATCGGCCACTGTTCGAGCACGAAGATCGCGGGCAAGGCGTTCGACGTCAGCGGGCTTTCCGACGCCCACGTGCACGGGTTCGGCGTGGCGAACTCCACGTTTGAGGGAGTGTCCGACACCTCGAACACGCTGAAGTACGTGGACAACGCCCGGTTTTCGAATGTGACGATCAACGGCAAGCCGATCTGACCCTGCGGGATCGGTGGCGCTGCGGCAGGCTTACTACCAACGAGTAGGAAGCCTGCCGGAGGTAGCCGTGGACGTCCCCGAAGTGCCCTCGAAGGTGGATCCGGACGCGCTGACCGCCGTCCTCGACGGTCGCTGGGCCGAGCTGCGCCGCGGGGTGCGGGCGCAGATGGCCGAAGCGGAGTTCCGGGACCCGGTGGACCTCGGCATCGAGGCGCATCGCGCCCAGGTGCTCGACCAGCTGCGCGCGCTCGCCGAAACCGACCGGCCCGGCCTGGGCTTCGACCCGGCGTACGGCGGCGGTGGTGACGTCGGCGGCTCGGTGACGTCGTTCGAGATGCTCGGCTACGGCGACCTGTCGCTGATGGTGAAGGCCGGTGTCCAGTGGGGCCTGTTCGGCGGTGCCGTCCAGCTGCTCGGCACGGCGCGCCACCACGAGCGGTACCTGCGCGCGATCATGGACCTCGAGCTGCTGGGCTGCTTCGCGATGACCGAGCACGGCCACGGCTCCGACGTCCAGCACCTGCGCACCACGGCGACCTTCGTGGACGGTGGGTTCGTGGTGCACACGCCGGACACGATGGCGCGCAAGGAATACATCGGCAACGCGGCCCGCGACGGCCGGCTGGCGGTGGTCTTCGCGCAGCTGATCACGGGTTCGGAGTCGCGGGGGGTGCACGCGTTCCTCGTGCCGATCCGGGACGAAGACGGCAAGCCGATGCCGGGAGTGTCCATCGAGGACTGCGGCCCGAAGGCGGGCCTCAACGGTGTCGACAACGGACGGCTGGGTTTCGACAACGTCCGGATCCCGCGCGAGGCGTTGCTGAACCGCTTCGGTGACGTCGCCGAAGACGGGACGTACTCGAGCCCGATCGAAAGCGACAGCCGCCGGTTCTTCACGATGCTGGGCACGCTGATCCGCGGCCGGGTGAGCGTCGCGGGCAGCGCGGGCAGCGCCACGAAACGCGCGCTGGCGCTGGCGATCCGCTACGGCGAGGTCCGCCGCCAGTTCGCGAAGCCGGACGGCGACGAGGTCGTCGTCCTCGACTACCTGGCCCACCAGCGGAAGCTGCTGCCGGCACTGGCGAAGACGTACGCGCTGCACTTCGCGCAGGAAGAACTGGTCTCGAAGCTGAACGACATCGATTCGTCGGCGCCCGAGGAGGAACAGCGCGAGCTGGAGGCGCGCGCCGCCGGGCTGAAGGCGCTCGCGACGTGGCACGCGACCTCGGCGATCCAGACGGCGCGCGAGGCGTGCGGCGGGGCGGGCTACCTGGCGGAGAACGTGCTGCCGGGCCTGAAGGCCGACACCGACGTCTTCACGACGTTCGAGGGGGACAACACGGTCCTGCTGCAGCTGGTCGCGAAGGGCCTGCTGACCAGCTACAAGCAGGACTTCGAGGACCTTTCGCCGCTGGCGACGGCCCGCTTCTTCGCCGAGCAGGTGGTCAGCGCGGTGCTGGAGCGGACGTCGGCGCGGAAAGCGGTCGAGTCGCTCACCGTGGGGTCGGACTCGGAGGTCTTCTTCCGCCGCGAGTGGCAGCTGCGGCTGTTCGAGGACCGCGAGGACCACGTCGTCGAAGGGGTGGCGAGGCGCCTGCGCAAGGCGGCTGCCGACCCGTTCGGCGTCTTCAACTCCGCACAGGACCACGTGCTGCGCGCCGGTCGCGTCCACGTCGAACGGCTGGTGCTGGAGGCGTTCTCGGCAGCCGTCGAGCGCTGCGAAGACCCGGACGCCCGCACGCTGCTCGAGCGTGTCTGCGACCTGTACGCGCTGTCGGCGATCGAAGACGACCTGGCGTGGTTCCTGGGTCACGGCCGCCTGACGGCATCGCGCGGGAAGGCCGTCACGGCGGCGGTGAACCGGCTGTGCTCGGAGCTGCGTCCGCACGCCCGCACGCTGGTCGACGCGTTCGCGATCCCGGAGCAGTTCCTCGCGGCGCCGATGCTCACGTCCTGACCACCCGGCCGCGGTGGTGCCCAGACGGGTGGCCGGTATCGGGGACCGGCCACCCGTCCGGGAGCCTTGGGGCCGTGAGGACCGTCAGGGCCGGCGGTGCTTGCGGTCGTCGTCGGTGACCTCGAACTGCTCCTTGCGGACCTTGCCGGACACGGTCTGCTCGTCGCTGACCGTCTCGGTCCGCAGCCGCGCCCGTTCGACCGGCACGGTTTCCTTGCGCACCACGGGTTTCTCGGCGTGCAGGATGACGTCCTGTTCGGCCTCGCCGATCTCCGCCGTGCCGTCGCCGCGGGTGATCGGCTCCCGCTCGATGCGCACCTCCTCGTGCCGCACGGGCACGGTGACCTGCTGCTCTTCGGTGACGACGTACTTGCGCAGCCGCACGTGCCCGGTCTCGACCTGCTCGGTCCCGACGTTCAGCCGCTCCTCGGAGCGCGTCATGGCGCGGTCGTCCCGCTTCCCGCGCCCGCTCATGGCGGCCTTGCCCCGGTCCATCCGCCCGTCGGGCGAGGTGCGCGGCACCGGCATGCCGTAGTGCTGGTAGAGCTGCGTGCTCTCTTCGGGCGAAAGGTGCCCGTCGGCGTCGATGCGCGGCGCGTCGGAGACGCTGTCCTTGTCGACCTGCACGTGGACACCGTCCTTGTCCGTGTGCGCGCCGGAGAGCGGGACGAAGCTCTCCTTGGTGCCGAACAGGCCGGTCTTGACGGTGATCCACTCGGGCTGGTGCGTCGCGTCGGCGAGGTAGACGTTGCCGACCTTCCCCAGCTTGTTGCCGTCCGAGTCGACCACGGCGCTGTCGATGAGTTCCTCGGGCTGCATGGTCTTGGCCATCGCGGTCGTGCTCCTCTCTGCGTTGATCTCTTGGTGAACCCACGGTCGGCCTCCTCGGAGGGCACGGCAACCGTCGTGGTGTTCCCGTGGGTGACCCCTGAACGTGGCGGTTTGAAGCGTCTTCCGGCTGGCCAAGCGCAGGTGGCGGCCGCTGGTGGAGCGCGTGTTCCGGGCGTGACCGGCCCCGCCGGGATGGCGCGAAGGTGTGGAACTGAAATCGGCGTGACCGGCGTCACGCACGGCGCTGTCACAACGCCGTCGCCCACCTCGTCAAGGGGGTGAAGCAGACGATGGAAGGGAACCACCATGGAAGCCCGGCTCAACATGTTCGAGAACGAGATCACCGGCAAGTTCGTCAAGCGCCTGATCGCGGCGTCCCGCCCGGTCGAGGAGTCGTCGCTCCCGAAGGCGGCGCAGGAGCTGGTGAAGATCCGCGCCAGCCAGATCAACGGCTGCGGGATGTGCCTGGACATGCACACGAAGGACGCGGCGGCGGCCGGCGAGACGGCGGTCCGCCTGGCGATGGTGGCGGCGTGGCGCGAAGCGGTGGTGTTCACCGAAGCGGAGCGCGCGGCACTGGCGCTGGCGGAGGAGGGCACCCGGCTGGCGGACACGCACACCGGCGTCAGCGACGAGACGTGGGCCGCGGTGCGCAAGCACTACGACGACGAGCAGATCGGGGCGCTGATCGCCCTGGTGGCGACGATCAACGCGTGGAACCGCCTGAACGTGATCGTCCGGAACCCGGCGGGGGAGTACCAGCCGGGGATGTTCGGCTGACGGCTGTCCTGCCGTGAGGCGGGGGACCGGCTCCGACCGTAGTCACAATCAGGCTTCGGGCTGCAGGTCCCCCAAAACGCAGCTAGGCGTACATGGCCAGCCAAATCGCAATATAATGCGAAACAGCGGCCAGCACAGTACAAGCGTGAAAGAACTCGTGGTACCCAAAAGTCTCAGGCCAGTGATTGGGCCACTTCACGGCGTAAAAAACCGCCCCGAGTGTATAAAACAACCCACCGACGCACAGCAGCACGAGGGCCCCGACACCGGCGTGCGTCGCCAGTTCGGGGAACACGAACACCGCGACCCAGCCCAAAGCGAGGTAGATCGGCACCCCGAGCCACCGCGGAGCATTCGGCCAAAGCATCTTCAGCGCCACACCGGCAACCGCCCCGCCCCACACGATCGACAAGATCACGTAGCCGGTCGGCTTCGACATCGCCAGGAGCGTGAACGGCGTGTAAGTCCCCGCGATGAACAAAAAGATCATCGAGTGGTCCGCGCGCTTCATCCACTTGTACGCCCGCCGGCTCCAGAACCGGCGGTGGTACAACGCACTCACGCCGAACAGCCCCAGCACCGTCAGGCCGTACACCGACGTCGCCAAAGCTGCTAACGGGGACACTGTGGACGCGGCGAAGCTGATCAGCGTCGCCACTGCGGCGACGGCGCCGAAGAACGTCCAGAAGTGGATGTGGCCGCGCAAGCGCGGGCGCGCGTCCACCGCGGGCGGGGGATCCGTCGTAAGGCTCACCTATCCAGGCTACGACAGCGTAGGTTCTCCAGCAGTGCTCAAGTCACACGCCTCACAACGGGTGCGTACGCTGACTCGACGTGAGTGTTCGCTCCTTCTTGTCCGACGTCGTGTACAGCGCCTACGGCAGGCGCCTCATCCAGCAGGCCGCGGGCCGGCATCCCCGGCACATCGCCATCATGCTCGACGGCAACCGCCGCTGGGCTCGTGAAGCGGGCTTCACGGACGTTTCGGACGGTCACCGGGCCGGGGCGAAGAAGATCGCGGACTTCCTGAGCTGGTGCCAGGAGGCCGATGTCGAGGTCGTCACCATGTGGCTGCTGTCCACCGACAACCTCAACCGGGACCCGGACGAGCTCACGCCGCTGCTGAAGATCATCACCGACGTCACCGACGAGCTCGCCGGCCCCGGGACGCCGTGGCGGCTGCGGATCGTCGGCGCGCTCGACCTGCTCCCCGCCGATGTCGCAAAGCGACTCAGCGAAGCCGCGATCCGGACCGAGGGGCGGACCGGGATGGAGGTCAACATCGCGGTCGGCTACGGCGGGCGGCAGGAAATCGCCGACGCCGTGCGGAAGCTGCTGCGCCAGCACGCCGACGAGGGAACGTCCATTCACGAGCTGGCGAAGATCCTCGACGTCGACCACATCTCCGAGCACCTCTACACCTCGGGCCAGCCGGACCCGGACCTCATCATCCGCACCTCGGGCGAGCAACGGCTTTCCGGGTTCCTGCTGTGGCAGTCCGCGCACTCGGAGTTCTGGTTCACCGAGGCGTACTGGCCCGCCTTCCGCCGCGTGGACTTCCTGCGTGCCATCCGCGACTACGCCTGGCGGCACCGCCGGTTCGGCTCCTAGCGCCCCGGAAAACCGCTGGTCACGAGCCCTGAAGCGCACTCAGAGTTGATTTCGGGCGACCGACGGTGAGATGACGATCTGGCGAATCACCGTGTTGGCTCCCTGCGCGATCCCGCATTCGTGGGTACCTTCCGAGGTGAGGGCGCGCGTTCCGTGCGGGTCCTCACGGGAGGCCCTGGTCGTGGCGGTGATCGAGGGGGCGGCTCAGCCGCCCACGAGACGCTCGAGGGGGCCGGCACCCGGCCCTCGTGGCCGCGCCACCTGACCTGAGGTCAGGAGGAGTGGTCCAGCCAGGGAGGTGCCCGGCCCAGCGAGTGCGGGCGTGCGGTGCACACGCCCTCGAGGGAGATGCCGTCGTGACTGCGCAGCGTTTGCCCCGCAAGGCCTCTGGCCACTCTTCGACCGGTGCCGTTCCTGGCCCGGAGAAAGCGCCTGAATCCCAGCAGCACATGTACGTGCTCGACACGTCGGTCCTCCTTTCGGACCCGTGGGCGGTCACTCGGTTCGCCGAGCACGCGGTTGTGCTTCCGCTGGTCGTCATCAGTGAACTGGAGGCGAAGCGCCACCACCCGGAGCTCGGCTGGTTCGCCCGGGAATCCCTGCGCATGCTCGACGACCTGCGCCGGCAGTACGGCAGGCTCGACGCGCCGCTCCCCATCGGGGACCACGGCGGCACGCTGCAGGTGGAGCTGAACCACTCGGACCCGTCGGTGCTCCCGTCCGGGTTCCGGACCGACTCCAACGACCACCGCATCCTCGCCTGCGCGCTCAACCTGGCGGCGGAGAACGCGGCGGTCACGCTGGTGACGAAGGACATCCCGCTGCGGGTCAAGGCCGGGGCCGTCGGTCTCGAGGCGGACGAGTACCGCGCGCAGGAAGTGACGCCGTCCGGCTGGACGGGCATGGCGGACGTCGACGTCGAACAGGACGTGCTCGACACGCTGTTCGGCGGCGGCACCGTCGACCCCGTCGAGTACGGCATGGACGAGCTCGCCGAGCTGCCCTGCCACACCGGGCTGCGGCTGCTCGCGGGCAGCTCCAGCGCGCTGGGGCGGATCACGGCGGACAAGCGGATCCGGCTGGTCCGCGGCGACCGCGAGGCGTTCGGCCTGCACGGCCGCAGCGCCGAGCAGCGCGTCGCCCTCGACCTGCTGCTCGACTCCGACGTCGGCATCGTGTCGCTGGGCGGCCGGGCCGGCACCGGCAAGTCGGCGCTCGCGCTGTGCGCGGGGCTCGAGGCCGTGATGGAACGCCGCCAGCACCGCAAGGTCGTGGTGTTCCGGCCGGTCTACGCCGTCGGCGGCCAGGACCTCGGCTACCTGCCCGGGTCCGAGAGCGAGAAGATGCAGCCGTGGGCGCAGGCGGTGTTCGACACGCTCGGCGCGCTGGTCAGCCAGGACGTCCTCGACGAGGTCTTCGACCGCGGCATGCTCGAGGTGCTCCCGCTGACGCACATCCGCGGCCGGTCGCTGCACGACACGTTCGTGATCGTCGACGAGGCCCAGTCACTGGAGCGGAACGTCCTGCTCACGGTGCTTTCGCGGCTCGGCACGGCGTCCCGGGTGGTGCTCACGCACGACGTCGCCCAGCGGGACAACCTGCGCGTCGGGCGGCACGACGGCGTCTCGGCGGTGATCGAGAAGCTCAAGGGCCACCCGCTGTTCGCGCACGTCACGCTGACGCGCTCGGAGCGGTCGCCGATCGCCGCCCTGGTCACCGAGATGCTGGAAGACCACGGCTGACGGACTCCGGGGGCGGCGCGAGCGCGCCGCCCCCGGCAGCTCTTCCCGCCTTCACCGGATATCCGGTGAAAAACCCGCTCGGCCGCTGGACGGCCGATCCGGCGGGTGGGCATAGTTGGCCGTATGGCGCCAGAAGGCCTCTCCCGTCGTGAAGTTCTCGTGCGAGGTGGTGCAGCCGCCGCCGTGCTGGCCGTGGCCGGGGCGGGGGTAGCCGAGGCCGAACCGGACGCCGGACAAGGCGACGTCGTGCTGCGGGAGGGCACGAACATGTCCGCCGCGCTGTCCCCGGACGGCCGGTGGATCGCGCTCGACCTGGTCACCGCGATCTGGGTGCTGCCCGCCGGTGGCGGCCGCGCCCGGCGGCTCACCGACGACCTGCAGGACGCCACGCTCCCCAGCTGGTCGCCGGACGGACGGCGGATCGTGTTCCAGTCGTACCGCGACGGCCACTTCCACCTGTACGTCATCGATGTCGCCGGCGGTGCGCCCCGCAAGCTGACCAGCGGGCAGTTCGACCACCGGGAACCCGTGTTTTCGCCGGACGGCACCAAGATCGCCTTCAGCAGCGACCGGGACGGCAGCTACGGCATCCACCTGCTGGACGTCGCCTCCGGAGCGATCGGCACGGTGGTGTCCACCGCGGACGAAGAGGCGTCTCCGCGGTGGTCGGCCGACGGCACGAAGATCGTCTTCACCGTGAACGACACCGCCATCGACGTCGTCACCGTGGCCACCGGCGCCCGCACGCGCCTGGTCACCGCGACCGGCACCGACAAGGTCTACGGCCCCGCGTTCGGTCCCGGCGGGCAGCCCAGCTACCTGCGGCTGCGCGGCGCCGAAGCGGACCTCATGCTCGGCGAGGAGCAGCTGACCCGGGGCGAGGACGTCTTCGGCTTCGCCGCGAACTGGTCCGGGTCCGACGTGCTCTACACCGCCGACGGGCACATCCGGCGGCGTGCGCGGTCCGGCGCCGTCAAGGACATCCCGTTCGAAGGCGGCGTGGCCACGGCCGCGCGCGGCTACCGGAGGCGGGTCCGCGACCTGGACTCGGCCGCGCCGAAGCCCGTCCGGGGCATCGCCGGTCCGGTGGTGTCCTCCGACGGCAAGCGGATCGCGTTCCGGGCCCTCAACGCGATCTACGTCGTCGCGGCGGGCGGGGGCCGGCCGCAGCGGCTGATCGACGACGGCTACTTCAACTCCGACCCGGACTTCCACCCGGACGGGACGAAGCTGCTCTACACGAGCGACCGGCTCGGCACCGCCGACCTGTGGCTGCGTGACCTCGGCACCGGCGAGGACACCGTCCTGACCCAGCTGGCGGGCGCCCAGGTCGCGCCGCGGTGGTCGCCGGACGGCGGCCGGGTGGCCTACTCCGACCAGGACGGCGCCACGTGGATCCACGACGTCGCCACGGCCACGGCCCAGCAGGTGACGCCGCCGCTGTTCATGCCGGGCCGGCCGACCTGGTCACCCGACGGATCGGTCCTCGCGCTGGCCGCGGTCAAGCCGTACTCGCGGCGGTACCGCGAAGGCACGAGCCAGATCCTCACGGTCGACCTGAAGACCCACGAACTCCGCTACGCCGAGCCCATGCCGTTCCGTTCGCTCGCCACCCGCGGCGACGACGGTCCACTGTGGTCACCCGACGGCCGGTACCTCGCGTTCACGGTCGAGAGCGTCGCCTGGATCGCCCCGGTCGACGGCTCCGGGCAGCTCGTCGGTGCGCCGAGGCAGGTCACCCACGACGTCACCGATTCACTGGCCTGGCAAGGGAACGACACGCTCGTGTACCTGTCCAAGGGACGGCTCAAGGCGCAGAAGATCACCGGCGGCGAGCCCCGCACGATCCGGCTCGACTTCACGTGGGCCCGGCCGCGGCCCCCGCACCGGACCGTCATCCACGTCGGCGCGGCTTGGGACGGCGTCGCCCGGACGCTGCGGCGGGACGTCGACATCGTCGTCGACGGCGGCCGGATCGCCGGCATCCGGCCGCACCGGAACGCACCCGGGACCGTCGATGCGCACGACCTGACCGCCATGCCCGGGCTCATCGACATCCACAACCACTGGCACCTGCGCGGCCGGCAGTGGGGTGACCGGCAGGGCAGGCTGTGGCTGTCCTACGGCATCACCACGACCCGCTCGCCCGGCGACCCGGTGTACCAGATGCTGGAGACGCGCGAGGCGCTGGAATCCGGAAACCGGGTCGGGCCGAGGTACTTCGGTACCGGGGAAGCCATCGACGGCTCCCGGATCTACTACAACTTCATGCGGCCGACGCTTTCGCCCGAGCAGCTGGACCTGGAGCTGTCCCGCGCGGTCGAGCTGGAGTACGACATGATCAAGACGTACGTCCGGCTCCCCGTGGCTTACCAGCAGGCCGTGGTCCGGGCCGCGCACCGGGCGGGCATCCCGCTGTCGTCGCACTACCTGTACCCGGCGGCGAACATCGGCATGGACGCCATGGAGCACACCGGGGCCACCAACCGGCTCGGGTACTCGCACACCGTCAGCCGGATCGGCCGGTCGTACCAGGACGCGGTCTCCTTGTTCGTCCGCTCGGGGATGTCGATCACGCCGACGTTGTTCACCTCCAGGGCGCTGTACGCGGACGACAAGTCACTCGTGACCGACGAGCGCACCGAGGTCCTCTTCCCGCCGTGGGAATACCAGCAGCTCAAGACCACAGCGGACACCGCGGGCAACCCGGAGAACGCCTACCTCCGCCAGGTCCTCGCCGGGAACGTCGACATGGTGCTGCGGATCCACCGGGCGGGCGGGTTCGTGGTCACCGGCACGGATTCCCCGCTGGACAACGTGGCCGTCTCCACCCACCAGAACCTGCGGGCCATGGTCGAGTTCGGGTTCACGCCGTACGAGGCGCTCACCACCGCCACCCGCAACCCGGCCCGGTGGCTCGGGCTCGAGGACCGGATCGGGGTGCTCAAGCCAGGCGCGTACGCCGATTTCTCGCTCGTCGGCGGCAACCCGTTGCAGGACATCAAGGCGGCCGCGAACGTCCGCAGCGTGCTGGTCGGCGGGGTGCTGCGGACGGTCGGCGAGCTGCTGGCGCCCTACCGGGACAAACCGGGCGCACGGGCGGCCACCGAAGTGGTGCCCGCGGCCCGATCGGCGGAGAAACAGCACTGGTGGCACGTTCCGGAGTGGTCGGAACACGTGTGCTGCGCGGGCTGAGCAGTCTGCCGCGGCTGTCGTGAGTGGTAAGGCGGGTTAGAACCCGCCTTACCACTCA
>NZ_JAVHJU010000033.1 GCF_031082405.1 Amycolatopsis sp. A133 | reverse complement strand
ACCTGCGAGACACCAGGACATCCTCCCTCCAGACCACCGTCTGGAATCAAGGTGTCCGGCCCCACGGGGCAACTCCAAGTGATGCCCCTGGAGACACGCGTGATGCCCCTCCGGACACGGGTGATGCCCGGTTACATCGGGAAGGCCTGCCGGAAGTCGGCCGAGATCGGTTCGAGGTCGACGATGAGGCGGTCGAGCTCGCCGGGGGTCAGGGCGTTGTAGGGCGGTTCCGCGAGGCGGTCGGTCAGGGCCTCGACCCGTTCCTTCGTGGCGCGGCCGGCGTCGGTGAGCCAGCCGTCGGGCCCGACGAGACCACGGGCGCGCATGCCGTCGACGACCGCCGTCAGCTGGGCGGCCGGGAGGTGGCTGACCCGGCCGAAGTCCTGGGCGGGCATGCCGGCGGACAAGGCGTGGAGCACGTGGGCCTCGGTGCCGCCGACGCCCTCGGCCAGCAGGGCGGCGGTGTGGCCGTCGCCGCGGTGCTCGCGCAGCAGCGTGGCCGCGTGCCACAGCCGGGCCACGGGCTCCTGCGGGACCGGGACCGCACGCAGGGCGGCGTAGAGCGCCCGTCCCTCCACCGGCGCGCTGATCGCCGCCTTGAGCAGGAGCTCGCCGGCGCGGGCGACGCCCGGATCGTCGGCCCGGTCGCCCAGGACCCGCCACATCCCCGCGACGCAGCCACGCTCGCGGGCGGCCAGCGCCGCCTCGGGGGTGGTCAGGTCCCACACCCGCGGGATGTGACGGGCGACCTCGCCCGGAGCGAAGCTGTAGAAGACCGCGTGGACCGCCTCGGCCGGCATCCCCCGGCCGAAGGGCGCGGCCCGGCCGGCGAAGTAGGCGTCCCACATGTTGCGCAGGCCCAGCGCCATCAGGGCCTCGTCCGACTCGTCGGCCAGGTAGGGCACCAGGCCGATCGGCTCGACCAGGTCGTACATGCGGCGGGCGACGGGCTCCGGGTGCGGCATCTTCATCCCCTGTGGGTCTTCGGCGGCGCCCTCGTGGCGGCCGCTCACCCCCTCCACGAACGGCTCGTCCCGGATCCGACACCGGAGTTACAGCAAATTTGGCGCGTGGAACGAATCGCCACGATCCGACGCCGCTGTGCAATGAATCACCTGTGATTCATCTGTACGCGCAACGTCTTCGTGTTTTGTGTCCCGGAAACGACCGTTAACGTCGTCGGCATGACTCTGCGAGCCGCGACGGTGCGGCGGAAACCGGTCGCCGACCTGGTCGCCGAAGGTGATCATGGCACGTTGAAGCGGTCGCTCGGCCTCGGCCAGCTCACCATGCTCAGCATCGGGGCGACGCTGGGCAGCGGCATCTTCGTCGTGCTCGGCGAGGCCGTCCCGGTGGCCGGGCCGGCGGTGGTGCTCTCCTTCGTGCTCGCCGGCATCACCGCGTTGTTCTCTGCGCTGTCCTACGCCGAACTCGCCGGCATGATCCCGCTGTCCGGTTCCTCCTACTCCTACACCTACGCCACGCTCGGCGAGCTCGTCGCCTGGGTCTGCGGGTGGTGCCTGGTGCTCGAATACGGCGTTTCGGTCGCGTCGGTGGCCGTCGGCTGGGGCCAGTACCTCAACGAACTGCTGCGGCTGGCCTTCGGCTTCGCGATCCCGGACGCGCTGAGCCGGCCGCCCGGCTCCGGCGGCGTGGTCAACGTGCCCGCCATCCTCGTCGTCGTCCTCGCGATGGTCCTGCTGCTGTCCGGGGCGAAGGAGAGCGCGCGGGCCAACGCGGTCATGGTGGTGGTCAAGATCGCCACGCTTGTGCTGTTCTGCGTGATCGCCTTCAGCGCGGTGCAGGCGAAGAACTTCACCCCGTTCCTGCCGCTCGGCCTGGCCGGGCTGAGCGCCGGGGGCGCCAAGCTGTTCTTCTCCTACATCGGCTTCGACGCGGCCTCGACCGCCGGCGAGGAGGCCACGAACCCGCAGCGCGACCTGCCGCGGGCGATCCTGCTCTCGCTCGGCATCGTCACCGTGCTGTACTGCCTGGTCGCGGTGGCCGCCGTCGGCGCCCTGCCGTGGCAGCGGTTCGACGGCCAGGAGGCCGCGCTCTCCCACGTCCTCGACGTCGTGTCGGACAACCCGTTCTGGGCCGGGCTACTGGCCGTCGGCGCGCTCGTGGCGATCTCCAGCGTCGTGCTGACCGTCCTGTACGGGCAGACGCGCATCCTGTTCTCGATGTCCCGCGACGGTCTCGTCCCGCCCGCGCTGTCCAAAGTAGACGCGAAGACCGGCTCCCCGCGGATCAACACCCTGGTGGTCTCGGCCTTCGTGGCCGTCCTCGCCGCCTTCATCCCGCTGGGGAAGCTCGCCGACGCCACCAGCATCGGCACGCTGTTCGCGTTCGGGCTGGTCAACGTCGCGGTGCTGCTGCTGCGACGGCGCCAGCCGGCCGCCACTCGCTCGTTCCGCGTGCCGTTCTCGCCGGTCACGCCGATCCTGGGCGTGCTCTGCTGCGCGTACATGATGCTCAGCCTCGACGGCGCCACCTGGCTGGTCTTCGGCGGCTGGATGGCGCTCGGCCTGGTGATCTACTTCGGTTACGGCATCCGGCGGTCGAGGCTGGCATGAAGGTCGCGATCCACCAGGGCTCCTTCGACGACCTCGCGGAGGTCGCGGCCGGCACCGATGCCGACCTCGTCGTCACGGCGGAGATGAGCACCACCGGTTACCACATCGGCGCGCGCACACACGAGCTCGCCGAGCCGGCCGACGGGCCCACGGCGGCCCGGATTTCCGCGCTGGCGCGGGAAACCGGCACCGCACTGGTGTACGGCTACCCGGAACGCGACGGCGAGCACGTCTGCAACAGCGTCCAGCTCGTCGACGCGACCGGCCGCCGGCTGGCGAACTACCGCAAGACGCACCTCTTCGGCGACCTCGACAAAGCGTGGTTCACCGCCGGCGACGAGCCGGTGGTGCAGGCCGACCTCGGCGGCATCCGGGTCGGCCTGCTCATCTGCTACGACGTCGAATTCCCGGAGCTGGTCCGCGCACACGCGCTCGCCGGCACCGAGCTCCTGGTCGTGCCGACCGCGCTGATGAGCCCCTACGAGGTCGTCGCCGACACGCTCGTGCCCGCGCGGGCCTACGAGAGCCAGCTGTACGTCGCCTACGCGAACCGCTGCGACACCGAGCAGGAGCTGACCTACTGCGGGCGGTCCTGCGTCGTGGCTCCGACCGGCGAGGTGCTCGCCCGCGCCGGCGCCGGGCCCGCGGTGATCGCCGCCGACGTCACGCGGGACGCCGTCGCCGCCTCCCGCCTGGAGAACACCCACCTGGCCGACCGACGGCCCGAACTGTACCGGGGAACGACCGCATGACCTCCGCTGTGCCCACCGCGATCCACCACGACGAGCCGGCCGGCCGCCCGATCACGATGTTCGGCCCCGACTTCCCGTTCGCCTACGACGACTACCTCGCCCACCCCGCCGGGCTGGGCTCGGTGCCCACCGAGCGGCACGGCACCGAGGTGGCCGTGATCGGCGGCGGCCTCTCCGGCATCGTCACCGCGTACGAGCTGATGAAGCTGGGCCTGCGGCCGGTGGTGTACGAGATCGCCGAGATCGGCGGCCGGCTGCGCACCGTGCGGTTCCCCGGCTGCCCGGACGACGTCGTCGCCGAGATGGGCGCCATGCGCTTCCCGCCCGCGTCGACCGCGCTCTTCCACTACATCGGCAAGGTGGGGCTGGAGACGACGCCGTTCCCGAACCCACTGGCGCCCGGCACGCCGAGCACCGTCGTGGACCTGAAGGGACAGAGCCACTACGCACGCACGCCCGAGGACCTGCCCGCCGTCTTCCGCGAGGTCGCCGAGGCCTGGGACCGGACCCTGGCCGAGCACGCCTCCTTCGCCGAGATGCAGACCGCGATCCGCGACCGCGACGCGAAGACGATCAAGCGGCTGTGGAACGACCTGGTCCCGCGGCTGGACAACCAGACGTTCTACGGGTTCCTCTGCGACTCCCCCGCGTTCGCCTCCTTCCGCCACCGCGAGATCTTCGGCCAGGTCGGCTTCGGCACCGGCGGCTGGGACACCGACTTCCCGAACTCCATCCTGGAGATCCTGCGCGTCGTCTACACCGGAGCCGACGACGAGCACCGCAGCATCGTCGGCGGCAGCAGGCAGCTGCCGCTGCGGTTGTGGGAGCACGCCCCGCAAGACTCCGCTTTCTGGCCGGCGGGCACCAGCCTGAGCACGCTGCACGGCGGACGGCCGCAGCCCGGCGTCGCGCGGCTGCACCGCACGGCACCCGGCAACATCACCGTGACGGACACGGAGGGACACATCCGGACGTTCCCGGCGGCGGTGTTCACCGCGCAGAGCTGGATGCTGCTGTCGAACATCGAGTGCGACGAAGCGCTGTTCCCGATCGACCACTGGACGGCGATCGAGCGCACGCACTACATGGCGTCGTCGAAGGTGTTCGTGCCGGTCGACCGGCCGTTCTGGCTGGACCGCGACGCAGGCACCGGCCGCGACGCGATGAGCATGACGCTCACCGACCGGATGCCCCGCGGCACGTACCTGCTCGGCGACGACCCGGACGCCCCCGCGGTGATCTGCCTGTCCTACACGTGGGCCGACGACTCGCTGAAGTGGCTGCCGCTGCCGGTGGGCGAGCGCGTCGAGGTGATGCTGCAGTCGCTGCGCGAGATCTACCCCGGCGTCGACGTCCGGCGGCACATCATCGGCGACCCGGTGACCGTGTCGTGGGAGGCCGAGCCGCACTTCATGGGCGCGTTCAAGGCGAACCTGCCCGGCCACTACCGCTACCAGCAGCGGCTGTTCACCCACTTCGTGCAGGACGAGCTGCCGGCGCGGTACCGGGGCCTGTTCCTGGCCGGCGACGACGTCTCGTGGACGGCGGGCTGGGCCGAGGGCGCGGTGCAGACGGCGCTGAACGCGGTGTGGGGCGTGCTGCGCCACTTCGGCGGGGAGACCGATCCGGCGAATCCGGGCCCCGGTGACGGCTTTCCGGACATCGCGCCGATCACTCTCCCGGACTGACCGTGCCCCGATAGTGGGATTGGGGCTGCGGCACATCCGACATCGTGCTGAGTACCCGGCCCGGCGCAACGGCCCGTGCGACGATGGGCGGATGAACACCGAGCCGGCGCCGAGATGGCGAAGACTGGAACCGGACGAACGGAAGGAACAGATCTACGCTTGTGCGGCACGGCTGTTCGGTGAGCGCCCGTATTCCGCAGTGTCCACTTCGGACATCGCCGCGGCGGCCGGTGTCGCACGGGGCCTGATCAACCACTACTTCGGCACAAAACGCGAGCTGTACCTGGAAATCATCCGCCGCGCGCTGACCGTGCCGCGGCTGGCCGTCGAGATCCTCCCCGACGGGCCGCTCGAACTGCGCGCCGACGTCGCCATCGAGTGGTTCCTCGACATGGTGACCAGCCAGGAGCGGATGTGGCTGGCCGCGATCGCGCCCGAAGGCATCGGCCGCGACCTCGAGGTGGAGCGCATCCTCGAAGAAGCCGACCGCGAGTCCGCCGACCGCGTGCTGGAGGCCGTCGGGCTGTCCCGGCAGAGCGAATACGGTGCCGAGCTCAACGCGCTCGTGCGCGCGTTCGGCGGGATGGTGAAGTCGGCGGGCCGGGAGTGGCTCGTGCGCCGGTCGCTGACGCGCGATCAGGTGCACCTGCTGCTGTCGAAGTCGCTCGTCACCCTGGTGGGCGAAATCTTCCCGGCGATCCAGGCCGCGCCGCGGTCGCAGAGCGGTCGCGAATAGACCGAAGCCCCCGGCGCCACGAGGGGGAGGAGGGCGCCAGGGGCTCCGGGTCGATGGGCGAACCACCGACGCACGGTCACGGTACGCCGGGGCACTGTCAAGTCGCTGTCAACCTTGCGTGTCCGATTCGCGAATTTCGCCCAATCGGTGCGAGAGCCCGTCGAGACAGCGCCGGACCGCGTAGTCGTAGAGCTGGGCGTAGTAGCCCGAGGCGAGGTCCGGGTCGCCCATCAGGTCGTGCATCGCCGCGCCCAGCTCGGCCATTCCCGGCAGGTCGGCGCGCTCGCGGTAGGTCGCGTACTCCTCGGTGTTGTCGATCCGCAGCGCCAGGGCGCCGTCGCGGTCGTCCTCCATCGCGACGAACTGGCACGCGGTCATCAGCAGCAGGTTGTAGGCCAGCACGCTCTCGCGGCCGAACCCGGCGGCCAGCAGCACGCCGACACCCGCGTCGATGGTCCGGGTGGCCGCTTCCACGGACGGGCCGAACAGCGCCAGCCGCCGCGCGCAGCCCGGGTAGGTCCGCAGCACCGCGCGCAGACCGGCCAGCAGCTCGGTGAACCACTCCTGCCACGGCAGCTGCTCCCGCGGCAGCTCGATCAGCCCGACCACCCGGTCGACGACGGCGTTCACCACCGCGTCCCGGTCGCCGACGTGGTGGTAGACCACCGCCGGGTAGGCCTCGACCGCGCGGGCGAGCTCCCGCAGCGTCCAGTTGTCCAGGCCGCGCTGGGCGGTGAGGGCCGTGGCCGCGCTGACGATGCAATCGGCCGTCAGCGCCGGCAGTCCGGCCGCGGCCCGCGACCGTGGCCGCTGTCCCGTGCCCGAGGATGAGGTCGGCATGGGGCGTAACGGTAACCGCACCGCCCGGCCCGGTGCCAGCCTCGCGCGAGTACGGCAGGATCGGGGTATGGCACGCGCACAGGCCAACGGTCTCGAGCTCGAGTACGACACTTTCGGTGATCCGGCGGCCCCGCCGCTGGTACTGGTGATGGGGCTCGGCGCCCAGATGATCACCTGGGAGGACGGCTTCTGCGAGCTGCTCGCCGGCCGCGGGTTCTTCGTCGTCCGCTACGACAACCGGGACGTCGGGCTCTCCACCTGGCTCGACCACCTGCCCCCGCCGGACCTGGCCGCGCTGGCCGCCGGCGACCTGTCGACCGCGTCCTACACGCTGGCGGACATGGCCGACGACGCCGTCGGGCTGTTCGACGCGCTCGGCATCACCCGCGCCCACGTCGTGGGGGCGTCGATGGGCGGGATGATCGTGCAGCAGCTGGCCATCGACCACCCGGACCGGCTGCTGTCGGTCACGTCGATCATGTCGACGACCGGCGACCCGGCGGTGGGCCGGGCCGAGCCGTGGGCGCTGGCGATGCTGACCCGGCCGCCGGCCAACACCCGCGAGCAGGCCATCGCCGACAGCGTCGAGGGCTACCGGCGGCTCGGCTCCCCCGGCTACCCGGACGACGAGGCGTTCCTGCTGGCCAAGGCCGCCCTGCACTACGACCGCGCGCGCCACCCGGTGGGCACGCTGCGCCACGCCGCGGCGGTGATGGCGTCCGGCGACCGCACGGCCCGGCTGCGCGACGTGCGGCTGCCCGCCCTGGTCGTCCACGGCGACGCCGACCCGCTGATCAACGTCAGCGGCGGCAAGGCGACGGCGGAGGCGATCCCGGACGCCGAGCTGGTCGTGCTCCCGGGCATGGGCCACAACCTGCCGCGCGCGGTGTGGCCGGAGCTCGCGGACGCGATCGAGGGCCTGGCCGCGCGGAGTAAATAAAGCGTAAAGATCGCGGCGCCGGGTGCAGGGAAATTTGTCCGGGATCACGCCCCCGCCGGGCGGCGGGACTGGACTGGGCGGATGACAGAGGACTTCGGGTTCCCGTTCGGGTGCGTGGCCGCTGTCGCCGCGGTCATCGTGGCGGACCTGGCCGGAGCGACGGGCCATCCCTGGTACGCGCTGGTCACCCTGGGCACGGTCGTCCTGGTGGCCGCCTACCGGGGTTCCCCGGCCGCCGCGGCCGGCGTCGGCGTGGTCGCCTGGGCCCTGCACACGGGTTTTGTCCTCGGCCGCTTCGGCGAGCTGACGTTCGACGAGCCGGCGCGCCTCGCCGCGTTCGTCCTCGCCTCGGCCCTGGTCACCGGCGCCGTCGCCCGCGCCGCCGTGTCGACCCTCCAGGCACGCCAACCGGCCCTGCGGGTACGCGAACCGGCCGTCCGGGCACGCGAGTTCGCCGGCCGGGTGCTCCGGGTCCCGTGATCGGAGGCCGGCCCGCGTGTCTACGGGGTCGGCTTGCGTACCCGAGGGGGTCGGCTCGCGTGACTGAGCGCGTAACTCGCGTGATTGAACACGTAACTCGCGTGATTGGAGGGGCATCTCGCGTGACTGGAGGGGCATCTCGCGTGACTGGAGAGGCATCTCGCGTGACTGGAGGGGCATCTCGCGGGGTTGGGATGACGTGTCAGCGGTGGGTGGGGGAAGCGCGGCGGGCGGCGGAAGCCGCGATGATGCGGGGCAGGCCCGCCGGGTGGAGGGGGTCGATGCCGGTCAGGTCGCGGACCCGGCGCAGGCGGTAGTCGACCGTGTTGGGGTGGACGTGCAGCTGGGCCGCCGTGCGGCGGCGGTTCGTGTCCAGGGCCAGGTACGCGTCCAGCGTCTCGACGAGCTCCGGGTGCGCCTGCAGCGGGTCGAGCGCCGCCGCCAGGCGGTCGCGGGCCGCGCCCGGGCGGGTCAGCTGGTACTCGACCAGGACGTCGTCGAGGCGGTACAGCCCCGGCGGCCGGCCGAACCACCGCAGCACGTCCAGCACCTCGCCGGTCCGGTCCGCCACCACGCGGACCTCGGACGGCGCCGCCGTCTCCGCCGCCGCGAGCACGGTCACGCCCGCCGCGCGCCCGGCCGCGTCGACCAGCGCCTGCCATTCCGGCACCGAAGACAGCCGGCCGGCCAGCGGGAGCAGGACGAGCCCGCCCGGCCCGTCCAGGGACGCGAGCACGCCGTCGCCGCAGGCGTGCTCGAACGCCGCGAGGAACCGGCGGAGCTTGCGGCGGACGGCGATTTCGGCGTCCACGTCCGGCGACTCCTCGTCGGCGTGCGGCCCGAGTTCGACGCTCAGCACGAGGTACCCCGCGGGCAGGGTGATCCCGGCGCTGCGGGCGACGACGTCGACCTGGCCGCCGTCGACGAGCACCGACAGCAGCGTCCGGCGGGCGGTGTGCTCCTGCCCGACCTTCGTGCGCAGTTCCTCCAGGTACCCGCGGGTGACCGCGCCGGTGACGGTGCCGACGAACGCCAGCACCCGGTCCGCCACTTCGAGCAGGTCGGCGACGTCCGCACTGCCCGACGAAGCGGAGCCGACGGCGAAGATCTCCCGCGCGCCGACGTGGTAGGCGGTCAGCACGGCCTCCAGGGGGAAGCCCTCTTCCGCCCGGCGGACCGCGGACGCGCCGACCTGCCGCAGCTCGGCCGCGTTGAGCGCGCGGTCCTCGCGCAGGCTGCGCGCGAACGCCCGCACCGCCTGCCGGGTGATCCCGGCGATGTCGCCGGCCAGTTCCTCCACCGGCAGCCGCCGGTAGTCCGCGACCTCGGCCTGGATGCGGGCGAGGACCCGGGCGATCAGCTCGGGCTCCTCGCGGGTGAGCCGCTCGTGCACGCGCTGCCCGCCGAGGGTGAGTTCCCCGCCGCGCTTGTGCTCCGTCACAACCGATCCCCTCCTTCTCTGCGCGGATTCCCAGTCAATCCGGGCTCGTCCGGTGCCGATGGTGTCACGGAGACCAACAGTCGGTACAACGTCAAGGAGGACGGCGTGAGAGTGAGAACGACGGCGTTCATCACGATCATGGTCGCCGCGCTGGCGAGCGCGACGGCGAGCCCGGCGGCGGCGGCCACCGCCGGGGAGTACGTGGCTCTCGGGGATTCGGCGGCGGCCGGGCCGCTGATCCTGCCGCCCGACCCCTCCTCCCCCGGCTGCCTCCGGTCGCTGGCCGACTACCCGCACGTCGCCGCGAAGGAACTCGGCGTGCCGCTGAAGGACGTCACGTGCTCCGGCGCGACGACCGCGGACATGACCGCTCCGCAGCAGACGTCGTCCGGCGCGGTGCCGCCGCAGCTGGACGCGTTGAGCGAGCAGACCCGCACGGTGACCGTGACGATCGGCGGCAACGACATCGGCCTGGTCGGTGCCGCGACGAGCTGCATCAACCTCCTGCCGGGCCTCACCCCGGACTGCGTCGACCGGTTCACCGCGGGCGGACACGACCAGCTGGCCGAGAAGATCGCCGCGTTCGAGCCCGTGTGGGGCGCGCTGCTGGACGCGATCCACGCGAAGGCCCCGAACGCCGACGTCTTCGTGGCCGGGTACGGCACCTATTTGCCGCGCAACGGGTGCTGGCCGATCGCGCCACTGACCCCGCGCGACGCGAACTACATCCAGGGCAGCATCGACAAGACGAACGCCGCCCTCGCCCGGCAGGCCGCGGCGCACAACGCGCACTACGTCGACGTCCGGACGGCCTCGGCCGGGCACGACGTCTGCAAGCTGCCCGGCGTGAAGTGGTTCGAGGGCGTGCTCCCGACGTCGGTCGCCGCGCCGATGCACCCGAACGCCGACGGCATGGCCGCCATCGGGAGGCTCGTCGCCGGGTCGATCAGCGGCTGAAGTCCCAGCGGGCGGCGCCGTGGGGCTCGGCGGTGGCGACGCCGACGGCCCGGTGCAGCGTGAGCCGGTACAGGTGCCACGGCGCCGGCCCGGCGCTCGCCGCCATGAACGGGGCCGTGAACCCGCCGTCCGCCACCGTCGCGGGCCAGCCGCCCTCGCGGTAGACGGCCGCCACCCGCTCGAGGGTTTCCGGATCGGTGACCCGGTGGGCCTCCCCTTCCATCGTGACGTCGAGGCCGCGCAGCCGCACCGACACGCTGCACGCCGGGTTCGCCGCCAGGTTGCGGGCCCGGCGCGTGCCCGGCCCGCTCACGAAGTACAGGGCGCCGTCCACCCAGATGGCCCCGACACCGGCGGCGTGCGGCCGTCCGTCGGGGCGGACGGTCCCGACGAAGAAGGTCAGGTCTTCCTTGGGGGTCTGGGTGGCGAGGAGCTCGCGCGCCCTGCTCCACGGCAGCGCCGCGGACCCGGATCGGTCGAGGTTGTGGGTTGCCTTCGGTTCCGTCATACCCCCGCGTCGAACGGGACGGCCGCGGATCGACACGCGGCGAGGGTTTTCCCGCCGCCGGGGTCGTCGTCGCTGGTCGCGGGCACGATCGCCAGTTCGTCGACCCCGGCGGCGGCGTAGTCGCCGATCTTCGCGGCGATCTCGCCGCGGGAGCCGACCAGCCCGACCGCGGCGATGGCTTCGGCCGGGACCGCGGCCAGGAGTTCGCGCGGGTGCGGCCGGGTGCGCGCGAAGTCGACCAGGTCGCCGAAGCCTTCCGCGCGGAACATGTCCGCGTATCCGGGCGCGGCGAGGTACCCGACCACGCCCCGGCGGAGCTGGTCGAGCGCCGACGGCGCCGGGCCGGCCGCGGCGACCACCCACGCGGCCACCGGCGGCGGGGTGGTTCCGGCGCGCTCGGCGGCGGCGCGGAGCCCGCGCACCAGCGTCGCCGCGGCCGCCGGGCTGACGAGGTTGACGACCATCCGGTCGGCGTGCCGCGCGGCGACGTCGAGCGCCCGCGGCCCGAACGCGGCGATAGTCAGCGGAGACTTCGGGGCGGCCAGCCGCAACCGGTAGCCCGTCGAGGCGACGACCTGGCCGTCCACAGTGGACTTCTCGCCGGCCAGCAGCTGCCGGACCGCGCGTGCGGATTCCGCCAGCGCCGTGGCCGCCCGGTCGCGGGACCGGCCGTGCCAGCCGCGCACGACGACGTCGCTGGACGTCCCGAGCGCGACGCCGGTTTCGCGACCGGTCAGCGCCGCCACCGACGCGACGCCCATGGCGATCGTCGCCGGGTCCCGCACGGTGACCGCCAGCGGCCCGAACGTCAGGGAGATCCGCGAAGTGGCCGCGCCGATCGCCGTGCCGAGCGCGAACGCGTCCCACGTCGCCATTTCGCCGATCCACAGCTCCGGGTAGCCCGCGGCCTCGGCGGCGCGGGCGGTGTCCAGTGCCTCCGCCGGCGGCCGGTCCTGCCAGAGCCCCAGCGACACCGAAAGCTTCAACGCCCACCCTCCCGTGGTTGCGGGGCGCGCCGGTTCGCCGTCCCCCGGGAGACGACGAACCGGCACCCAGCCCAAGGCCGCCCCGGCGAGCGGGTGCTCGCCGTATCCGGACGCGGCAGCACCCCGACCCTACGGGGTGACGACCGGCCGCCTCGCCTGCTCGCACCCCTCCGGCGAGCAGGAAACGCGCCCGGGAACCGTCTCCGGGTGCACCGGGCCGTTCCGGCCGGTGCGTGTTGTTCGCTCGATCGACCGGCGCGAGACCCTCCGGGCCGGCGCCTGCCCGCTCTCCCCGAGCCGGTCGATCGTCTCCGCGGCGCACCATCCCCACGCCCGGGAAGCCCGGGCGCGACCCTCTCGACGGTGCGTCAGGTGCGGAGGTTGCCCAGCTGGTCCGCCCGGACCCAGGTCGCGTGAAAACCGAGCGGGACACGCTGGGGCAGCAGGACCCTGGCCACGGGTCCGGCAGCGAGGTCGGCGGCGTCGAAGACGTCCAGTTCCGAGCGCCCCTCGCGCTCGTCCTGGACGAACGTCACCAGGTACCCGTCCGCCGAATCGACGGGTGCTCCGTCGCGGGGTGCGAACGGAGCCTCGCTGCCCCACCGGCCGGGACCGAACCGGTATTCGGTCTTGGTGCCGGCAAGACTGTCGTGGCGCACCAGCCCGTCGAACTTCAGCGTCGACTCGGGCGAGATGTGCACCGCGTAGGAGTACCGGTTCCGCCTGCCGACGCCGCGGGCGTCGACCGTGGGGAACTCGGTGTTGTCGTCGTCGAGCGCGGCCTCGTAGCAGGTACCGGTCCGCAGGTCGAAGCGGTAGCGGTGCAGCTGGGCGTCGAGGCGCAGGTAGGACAGCATCTTCGCGAGCGGCGTGTGCGCGTCGGCGCGCGGCTGCGGGCGCTGCACGCGGCAGACGTCGAGGACGACTTCGTCGCCTTGCTCCCAGGCGTTGACGACGTGGTAGATGTAGCACGGGCTCGCTTCGAACCACCGGATCTGGCTACCGTCTCCGTAGCGTGGCAGCACGCCGAAGCGGCTCGGCGTCGAGCGGTCGAAGTGCAGCTTGTGCCGGCCCTGCTTCGCCGCCGCCAGGTCTTGGACCAGCGGCAGGTCCATCAGCACCGCGTAGTGCTCGGTGATGGCCATGTCGTGCGGCAGGCGCGGGCCGGGGAGCTCGATATCGGTGCTGGTCACGACGGTGCCGTCCGCGCTGATCACGCCGTAGCGCAGGTACGGCGGGCGTGGCCCGTAGTCGAACCAGAACAGCTCGCCGGTGGTCTCGTCGACCTTGGGGTGGGCCATCATGTCGCCGGCCAGCGTGCCGAGGAAGTCCTCGGCACCCAGGGTCTCCAGCGAAAGCGGGTCGACCGCGTACGGCGAGCCGCACAGGTACCAGGTGGCGAGGATGCGGCCGCGGTGGAAGACGACGTTGGTGTTGGCGTTGTCCTTGAGCCCCAGGCCGTGCGTGTTGCCGAAGGGGTTGCCCTTCGGGTTCTCCATGACGCCGGTCCAGAGCGCCTTGCCGGCCGCGGACTCGGCTTCGAAGGCCTGGGTGCGGATCCAGCGGTTGCGGTAGCGGGCCTTGCCGTTCTCCAGGTGGACCGCGTGGATCATGCCGTCGCCGTCGAACCAGTGGTAGCGGCCTTCCGGGGCGAACCGCGGGTTCGGGCCGTTGCGCAGGTAGACGCCGTTGAGGTCCTTCGGGATCTCGCCGATGACCTGCAGGTCCCCGGCGTCGATCTCGGTGCCGACGGGCGCGTAGACGCCGAGCAGGTAGGGGTTGGCCTCGGCCGCGTCCGCCGTCGTGGCCACCATCAGCGGCTGTCCGGAGGTGCTGGTCATCGGGCTGCTCCCTGGCTGCGCGGGCTGATGAAGACGAGACTATGATTTCTGTACCCAGGTGTCAATAGGCTTCTTTTGATGTAGTCAGGTACGCTGAGGCCGCTGTGAAACGAGGGGGAAGTAGTGACCGAAGCGCCTGCGCACCGCGTCCGGCCGGCGGGCGATCCGCTCCGGCGAGCGCTCGAGCTCGTCGGCGACCAGTGGACGCTGCTCATCCTGCAGAGCCTCTTCCTGCGCTTCCGGCGGTACGAGGAGCTGCGCCTGCGGCTGGGCATTTCGCCGACGGCGTTGTCGGGACGGCTGCGGGACATGGTGGACGCGGGCATGCTCACCCGGGTGCCGTACCGGGACGCGCGCCGGACGCGGCACGAGTACCGGCTGACCGAGCGCGGCCTGGAGCTGTGGCCGCTGCTCATTTCGATCTGGGCGTGGGAACGCGAGTGGGTGGAGGGCCGCCGCGCCGTGCTGCCGACGCTGATCCACCTCGACTGCGAGCTGGCTACATCAGCGCCTCTCGGCTGCGCCGCCTGCGGCCGCCGGGTCGACGCGCGCGACGTTCGCGCGGAACGGCTGGACAGCACCGGCGTCGCGGCGGCGACGGCGTCCAAGCGCTTCCGCCGCAAGGACGCGGATTCCCTCGCCGGCGACCCGCTGATGTTCTTCCCCGACACGATGGAGCTGCTCGGCGACCGCTGGTCGACCGGCCTGCTGGTTTCGGCGCTGCTCGGCTGCCGGCACTTTTCGGAGTTCGAGCGCGAGCTGGGGATCGGGCCGAGCGTGCTGTCGGCCCGGCTGAGCAAGCTCGTCGAGGTCGGCGTCCTGCGCACCGGCACGGCGAAGACCCGCACCGACGCCCGCGACTACCGCCTGACGGCGAAGGGCCTGGCGTTCTTCCCGGCGCTGGCGTTCATCGCCGAGTGGTCGCGCGGCTTCGAGGTGGCGGACCAGGAGCCGGACATCACGCTGCACCACGTCGAATGCGGCGAGCGGCTGCGCCCGATGCTGCTGTGCGACCACTGCGGCCGCCCCCTGACCCGCAAGTCGGTGCAGTTCGGCGGCGTGCCGTCCCCCCAACGCTGACGACGTGACCAAATCGACTCGCCAAGCGGTTTGAGTGATGCCAGGCTGGAGCGGTCACACGTCGTCATTTTCGGAGGTAAGCATGAGTGAACCGGACCCGTCGCCCAGCGGCGAGGAGGACGACGTCAAGCGCAAGTTCCGCGAAGCACTGGAACGCAAGCAGGCTCACGCCCGGTCGGGCGCCGCGCACGAGAACGCGGGCGGCAAGAACCAGCACGCCCACGGTCCGGCGGCGAACAAGCGCACGTTCCGCCGCAAGAGCGGCTGACGCTCCGGCGGCTGCCGGGAGCTTCCGAAGGCCACCACGGACGAACGTTCGTGGTGGCCTTCGCCGTACCCGGCCCGGGTGGAGGCGCACGTGCCGCGAATGACTCATTCGCGACGCCGGAGGTCCCGGATGAGTCATTCGCGGCACCGGACCGGCGGCCACGCGTGCGGGCCACGTCCCCCGGCGTCCTAGGGTGGGCCGATGGCCGGTCGGGTGCGGTGGGGCGGGCTGTGGCGGGTCACGCGGTACGTCCTCTACGCCGGGAGCCGGCCCGAGGTCCGGGCGCGGTCGGCCGGTCTGTCCCGGCTGCGGGCCGCCGCCGCGGTGGTGATCGGGCTCTGGAGCGGATTCCTGGCGGCGCAGACCGCACCGGGGCAACCGGCAGGCAGCCCGCTCGCCCTCGGGATCGCCGCGGCGAGCGTGGTGCCCGCGATCGTCGCCGTCCGGTCGCCGTTGTGGGCGTGGCGGCTGCTCGTCGTGCTGATCGTCGCCACGCCGCCCGCGTACCCGGGCCTGACGCGGTTGTGGGGCTGGCCGTGGTCACCGGGGCTGGCGCTGACCGGCGCGCTGGTCTGGTTCCTGCTCGCGGCGGGCCACGGGCAGGCCGTCCTGGTCGTGGCCGGCGTGGTTTCCGCCGCCGCGATGGGCGTCCGGGTCGAGGACTGGCGCGACCTGGCCCTGCTGGTGGCGCTGATGAGCGCGCTGCTGCTCGCCGGCAACGCGGTGCGCCAGCGGCGCGTCGCCGAACGGGAAATCGCCGAACAGCAGCGGAGGCGGGCGGCGGAGGAGACCAGGGCCGCGGTCCTCGAGGAACGCGCGCGCATCGCCCGCGAGCTGCACGACGTGGTCGCCCACCACATGTCCGTGCTCGCGCTGCGCACCGGCTCCGCGCCTTACCGCTTCCCCGGCCTGCCGGACGACCTGCGCGACGAGTTCGCCGAGCTGACCGGGACGGCCCGGGAAGGCATGGTCGAGATGCGCCGGCTGCTCGGCGTGCTGCGGACCGACAGCACCGCCGGACCGCTCGCGCCGCAGCCGGACATCACCCGGGTGGCCGAGCTGGCGGAGCGGGTGCGTGCCCTCGGCGCCGCCTGCACGGTGCGGGTGGACGGTGACTTCGACGCGCTGCCCGCCGGCGTCGCGCTGTCGGCCTACCGGATCGTGCAGGAGGCGCTGAGCAACGCGGTCCGGCACGCGCCCGGGGCGGCGATCGACGTGGACCTGCGGGTCGGCGCCGGTTCCGTGCACGCGGCGGTGCGCAACGCCCCCGGTGGGCCCGGGCGGCCGGGACCACCGGGGCACGGACTGCTCGGCATGCGCGAGCGGGCCGCGATGCTCGGTGGCAGGCTGGTGGCCGGCCCGACGGCCGACGGCGGGTTCGAAGTGACCGCGGACCTGCCGCTGGACCACGAGGAGAACGCGTGATTTCCGTGCTCGTCGCCGACGACCAGACGATGGTCCGGCAGAGCTTCCGCGCCGTTCTCGACGCGCAGGACGACATCCGGGTCGCCGGCGAGGCCGCGAACGGCGCCGAAGCGGTGACGCGCTGCGCGGAACTTGCCCCCGACGTCGTGCTGATGGACGTCCGGATGCCGGGCGTGGACGGCTTGGAAGCCACGCGCCGCATCCTCGGCGCGGGTGGCGGTGTCCGCGTGCTGATGCTGACGACGTTCGACATCGACGAGTACGTCTACGGTGCGCTGCGGGCGGGGGCCAGCGGGTTCCTCCTCAAGGACGCGCCGCTGGACGACCTGGTCGTCGCGGTGCGCGTGGTCGCCGCGGGCAACGCGCTGTTCGCCCCGTCGGTCACCCGCAGGCTCATCGGCGAGTTCGCCGTCCGCGGCCGGGCCGCCGAGCCCGGGTCCCGGGGGCGGGCCGGGATCGCGGACCTGACCGAGCGCGAGACCGAGGTGCTCCGCCTGGTCGCGAGGGGCCTGTCCAACACGGAGATCGCCGAGACGCTGGTGATCGCCGAACAGACCGCAAAAACCCACGTCAGCCGGGTGTTCGCCAAGCTCGGCGCGCGTGACCGGGCGCAGGCGGTCGTGGCCGCCTACGAAGCGGGCATCGTGGTGCCCGGCCGGTGATACCCGGGTAGCACGCGGGACCCGCGGCCCTACCCGGGTAGCACCGGAAGACGGCACCCGGGCACGACGACCGGGCGGCCGCCGTCGGCCATCGTGGCGGCCATGGGGATCGGGCGCACCAGGACCGCGACGTTGACCGTGACCGCGGTCTTGGGGCTCGTGGCGGTGGTGTGGTGGTCGCTCGGCCGCCCGCTCGGCGTCGACTCCGCGGTGTACCGCGCGGGTGGCATGGCCGTGCTCCGCGGGGAACCGCTCTACGGGCACCTCTCGGGGTTGCCCGGCTGGGCGCCGGAGCTGCCGTTCACCTACCCGCCGTTCGCGGCGCTGCTGTTCACCCCGTTCGCCGCGGTGCCCGTGCAGTGGTGCTGGGGGCTGATCGCGCTGACCGCGGCACCCGCGCTGGCGCTGGTCCTGCGTCCGTACGCGCCGGGTGCCGCGCCGCTGCTCGCCGCGTTCGGCCTGCAGCCGGTGTGGCAGACCGTCGGGCTGGGCCAGCTCAACCTGGTCCTGATGGCGCTGGTGGTCGTCGACGTGCTGCGCCGGCGCGGTGCCGGCGGCGGTGTCCTCATCGGACTCGCGGCGGCGGTCAAGCTGGTGCCGTTGATCTTCGTCGCGCACCTGCTGCTCACCGGCCGCCGCGCGGACGCGTTCCGGGCGCTCGGCACCTTCGCCGCGGCCACCGCACTGGGCGCCGTGCTGCTGCCGTCCGATTCGGCCCGGTACTGGACGTCGGCGCTGTTCAACGACCACTTCGCGCAGATGAAGGGCTGGGTGGGCAACCAGTCGTGGGCGGGGTTCGCCGCCCGCACGGCGCCCGGCGCGGTCTGGCCGCTCGCGTTCGCGGCGCCGGCGGTGGCGGGCGCCGCGATCGTGGTCCGGTGGCGGCACCGGGAGGGCGACGACCGCGGCGCGCTGCTGGTCACCGCCGGGTGCGCGCTGCTGGTGAGCCCGATTTCGTGGACGCACCACTGGGTGTGGATCGTGCCCGCCCTCGGGTACCTCCTCGCCGGCGGCCGCCGGTGGTTCGCCCTGGCCTTGGCGGTGTTGTTCACCGGCTGGACGGTGGCGGTGGTGCCGGGAGGTCAGGGCCGGGAGCGGGACTGGACCGCCGGGCAGGCGATCATCGGCAACGCCTACCTGCTGGTCGCCGTCCTGGCGGGGGTGGTGCTCGTCGTGGCGGCGATCCGGGCCGGGCCCCGCCCTTCCCGGGCCGGGTTCCGGCGAAGTCCGCGGACCGAGCCGGCTCCGCGCTGACGGCGGGGCGGGGGCGGGCAGCTCAACCGGGCGTCGCGAATGACTCATTGGGGACCTCGGAGGTCCCGAATGAGTCATTCGCGACATCACGCGCCGGCGGTTTCGCCTCTCTCGCGACTGAGCTTTCCCCATCACGGCGGGACGGTGGACAACCGGCTACGGCGTGAACGAACCCAGGTGATCCAGCACCACGAACTCGCTCCCCGGACTCGCCGCAGCGACCGCCGCGCGCAGCATCTCCAACCCGCCGTTGGGATCGTGCGCCTGCCCCAGCGGCAGGTCGAAGTCGTCCCAGTGCGTCGCCGCCACAAACCGGGGGTTCCCCACCGTGCGCAGCAAGCGCGGCACGTAGTCCGTCACCTTCACCCCGCCCGGCGGCAGCAACACCACGTCCGGCCGAAGCCCCGCCAGCTCGGACTCGACGTAATTCGAACCCCCGAAATCCAGCACGCTCGCCCCGCCCCCGGACACCACGTACGCCAGCGTGCCGCCCTCCAGCAGATCCGAGATCACCCGCGGCCGGTCCCGTCGCGACAGTGGCCGGGTGCCCGGGAACGCCACCTGGGCCCGCGTGCCCGTCGCCGAGTGCAGGGAGCGCAGCACCCGGATCGAGTAGCCGTCGAACGTCAGGTCCTCCCCGCCCGTCGCGATCGCCAGCTGGTCCTCCGGGGCACCCAACGCCGCCATGAGACTCAAGTGCGTCTCGGTGCCGAGCACCGTCGCTCCCGTGCGTTCGGCCAGGTACGGGACGTCCGTCAAGTGGTCGTAGTGGCCGTGCGTCACCAGGATGTGGTCCGCCCGCAGGAAACCGCGGTCGAGGTAGCCGTCGATCAGCGCGCGGTTCACCGAAAGCGGGGTGCGGGGGTTCGCACCCGCCGGCGTGTACGTTCCCGTCTTGAACCGGGTCAGCCACGGGTCGATCAGGATCGTCTTCGTCCCGACCCGGATCTCCCAGCCGTTGTTTCCCCACCAGCGCAACGTCATCCCGGAACGAGCCGAAGCCGAAGCCGCGGCCGGGGCGCCCGCCAGGATGGCCGCCGCCGCCGCGCTCGCGCCGAACAGCCCGCGCCTGCTGAATCCTTTGTCCATACCGGACACCTGACCACGAGCCGGGGGCGGCTGTCCAAGATCGACGAGCCGGCCTTCCGATATCAAAACGGCTATCGTCACAGCGTGGACCACCTCCGTTCGCTGCGGTACTTCCTCGTTGTCGCCGACGAACTGCACTTCGGCCGGGCCGCCGAGCGGCTCGGGATCGCGCAGCCGCCGTTGAGCCAGCGCGTCAAACGGCTCGAAGCCGAACTCGGCGCGAAGCTGTTCGAGCGCGGCCGGCGCGTCACGCTCACCGAAGCCGGCGAAGTGCTGCGCGCCGAAGCCCGCGATCTGCTCTCCCGCTGGGACCGCATGACGGCGCTCGTCGCGAAAGCCGAACGCGGTGAGCTGGACGGCCTGCGCGCCGGCGTGCCCCCGGACCTGCCCGGCCGGGTGCTGGCCGCGATCTTGACGCGGTTCGCCGACGAGTGCCCGGCCGTCCGGCTGGACCTGCAGGAGCTCACCACCGCCGAGCAGGCCCGGCTGCTCGCCGACCGGGAACTCGACGCCGGGCTGCTGCAGCTGCCCGTCGATCTCGTCGGGCTCGAGCTCGGCCCGGTCGTCGACACCCCGCTGGGCGTCGTGCTCCCGCGCGACTCGCCGCTGGCCCGCCGCGCCCAGCTGACCCTCGCCGACCTGGCCGGGGAAGGTCTGGTCCACTCCCCGCGCGCCGCCGCGCCCGGCAGTTACGACGCCCTGCTGCGCACCTGCTGGGACCACGGCTTCCGCCCGGCCGCGATCCGGCACGCCCGCAACCCGGAGTTCGTGCTGGGCCTGGTACTGGCCGGGCACGGCGTGGCGTTCGAACCGGGCCCCCGCAAGGAGCCGCGCGTGGTGTGGCGGCCGCTGGCCGGCGAGGTGCTGCGGTCGCGGCTGGCCTTCGCCTGGCCGCCGGCGAGCCCGCACCCGCAGGCCAGGAAATTCGCCGAAGTCACGGCCGAGGTCCTGGAGCACGACGGGGTTTCGCGGATCGTGCCGCCGGAGCCGCGGGCCGCCCGGCCGTGGGACGTCTTCTACGAGCGCAGCTGATCGACGGCCGCCCGCGCGGCCGCGCCGATCGCGCGGTCGATGTCCGGGCGCCGCAGCGTCTCCGCGCCGCCGGCCGTGAACACCGCGACCGCGTAGGAAGTACCGTCCGGGTAGGTCGCGACGCCGATTTCGTTGCGGATCCCCGGCAGCGTGCCCGTCTTGCCCGCCACCGCCACCTCCGGCGGGAAGCCCGCGGCCAGCCGGTGCCAGCTGACCTGCGCGGACATCCACCCGCGGACCGGCGCCCCCACGTCGTCGGCCCAGATCGCCGACAGCAACGTCGTCATCTCGCGTGGTGTGGTCGCGGAAGTCCGCAGTGGATCCAGTGCCCGCGGCGGCCGGCCCGCCGCGGTGTCTTCGAGGATCGTGCGCAGGACGTCCCGCGGCGCGCCGACGACCGAAGTCCGCGTGCACCCCAGTTCGGCCAGCAGCGACCGGACGTTGTCCACGCCCACCCGGTCGAACAGCAGGTCCGCGGCCGTGTTGTCCGACACCGAAAGGGCCAGCAGCGCCGCGTCCCGCAGGCTGTAGGAAACGTCGTCGGCGAAACCCGCCGAACCGGTGCCGCCCAGGCGGTCCGCCGCCGAGGCCCGGACCCGGTCCGCCGGGTCGAGCAGCCCGGCGGCCACCTGGCGGGCGAACTCGTACACCAGTGGCACCTTGACCACCGACGCCAGGACGACCGGCGCATCGGCGTCCACCCCGACGGCGTCGGACGAACCGAGCCGGCGGGCGTGCAGGAACCCCCGCACGCCCGCCGCTTCGAAGAGCGCGGAAAGACTCACACGGTCATGATGGACCGCAGCCGCCCGACCTCCGCCATCCGCCGCTCGGCGAGCCGGTCGGCCGCCGTCGCCGGGGGCACGCCGTCGGTCTCCGCCAGCGCGAACACGGCCTTCGTCGTGTCGTAGATGGCCGTCGTCTTGCGCTTCGCGCGGTCGAAGTTGAAGCCGTGGCGCTCGTCGTCGACCTGGATCACGCCACCGGCGTTCACCAGGTAGTCCGGCGCGTACAGGACACCGCGGTCGGCGAGCTGCTTGTCGATGCCCGCGTGCGCGAGCTGGTTGTTCGCCGCGCCGCAGACGATCCGGGCGCCGAGCACCGGCACGGTCTCGTCGTTCAGGACACCGCCCAGCGCGCACGGCGCGAAGACGTCGAGCTCGGCGCGCAGCAGGGTGTCCACATCGGACGCGACCTGCACGGACGGGTGGCTCTCGAGCGTGCGCGAGATCGCGGGCGCGTAGACGTCGGTGATGGTGACCTGCGCCCCCGCCGCCACGAGGTGCCCGACGAGGATGTGGCCGACCTTGCCGACGCCCGCGACGCCGACGCGCTTGCCGGCCAGATCCGGGCTGCCCCAGACGTGCTCGGCCGAGGCCCGCATGCCCTGGAAGACGCCGAACGCGGTGAGCACGGACGAGTCGCCGGCCCCACCGTCCTCGGGCGAACGGCCGGTGACGTACTGGCATTCGCGGGCCACGACGTCCATGTCCTGCACGTACGTGCCCACGTCGCACGCCGTGATGTAGCGGCCGCCCAGGGACTGCACGAAGCGCCCGTACGCGCGCAACAGCGCTTCGGACTTGAGCGTCTTCGGGTCGCCGATGATGACGGCCTTGCCGCCGCCGAGGTCGAGCCCGGCCAGCGCGTTCTTGTACGCCATGCCCTTGGACAGCGCGAGCACGTCGTCGAGCGCGTCGGATTCGGTGGCGTAGGGGTGGAAGCGCGTCCCGCCCAGTGCGGGGCCGAGCGCGGTGGAGTAGATGCCGATGATGGCCTTGAGGCCACTGGCCTGGTCGTGGCAGTACACGACCTGTTCGTGCCCGGTGCCCCGGGTGAACACTCCTTCGGTCACGGTGGTGACTCCTTTGTCATCCGCGCCCGGTTTCGTGGCCGGGACGCGCTTCGGGTGGCCGGGAACCGGCATCGGGCGGAGGTCGTCCGCCGCTGTGCCGGGTCCCGGCACCAACCTAGATCCCCGCCGTCCGCCGGACCAGTGGAGGTCCCGCGATACGGACCGGTAGCCAGGGAATTCAGGGGTCCATAGGGGACCCCGATCAGCCGCGCACCACCGCGGCGAGCGTGCCCATCGCCGTCTCGAGCTGGGTGTCGGAGAGGTACGGCGCCGGGCCGAAGCGCAGGTGGGCACCCCGGCTGTCGGTGCGGACGCCGTGGGCGGCCAGCGCCGCCTGCAGCCCGGCCGCGTCGGCGCAGCGCAGCGAGAGGAACCCGCCGAGCAGCCCGAGCGGCGTCTCGCGGTCGCGGGTGACGACGTCGTCGGGCAGCCCGAGCTTGTCGAACACCGAAGCGAGCAGGCCCACCTGGTGCTGGGACACCTCGCGCAGGAATTCCGGGGTGAGCCCGTGCTCGGCGAAGAACCGCTGGACCCGGACGCCGCGGTAGTGACTCGCCGGGTCGTAGGTGGCGCCGGCGAACCGGTCGCCGCCGATCGCGTACGGCACCTGGCCGGGGTGGCGCTCGTCGGCGAGCGCACCGAACTCGGCGTACCAGCCGGTGATCACCGGCCGCAGTTCCTGGGCGTGCGCGGGCAGCCGCAGGAAGCAGTTGCCCTCGCCGAGCTGCAGGTACTTGTAGCCGCCGCCGAGCACCCAGGCGTTGGTGAGCCCGAGGTCGTGCAGCGGGAACGGCACGACGCCGAGCGCGTGGTAGGCGTCCACGACGAGCTCGATCGAGCGGTCGCGGCAGACGTCGGCGAGGTGCGCGAGGCCGGGCACGAGCCTCGACGTCTCGAACAGCACCGCCGACACGAGCACCGCCGCGGTGTTGCCGTCGACCTCGCCGGCGACCCGCTCGGCGAGCGTCGTGACCGGGTCGAGCGGCACCCGCACGATCTCGACGCCCTCTTCCTCGAGGCGGGCCAGCTGACGTCGCAGGGTGTGGAACTCGCCGTCGGTGGTGACCAGGCGCGGCCGGCGCGGCAGCTCCATCGCCGACAGGAAGCGCAGCACCAGGTCGTGCGTGCTCGCGCCGAGCGCGTACTCGCCGTGCGGGTCGCCGAGCAGCATGCGGAAACCCGCGCGCAGCTCGTCCGCCTTGGCGAACGCGCGTTCCCACTTGCCGTCGACGTCGCGGGCGGCGTCGGCGAAGGATTCCAGCAGGCCCTCCGCCGCCACGTCCGGCCAGGCCTGGTGCGAATGCCCGGACAGCAGCAGGCGGTCGGCCACCGCGAACCGGGAGTAGTGCGGGGCGAGGGCGTTGCCGTCCGCGCGCAGGTCGTCCAAAGTGGTCACAGTCGGCTCCGTACGGCCCAGAGATCCGGGAACATCGGCTGGAAAAGCGTGGTACGCAGGTAAGTCGCGCCGGATGATCCTCCCGTCCCGGTCTTGTCGCCGATGGTGCGTTCGACCATCTTCACGTGCCGGTAGCGCCACTCCTGCATCCCTTCGTCGAGATCGACCAGACACTCCGCGACGACCGAGGGTCCCCCGTCGTCGTTGTACACGTCCAGCAATATCGCCTGCAGGGCCGGGGACGGCTCCACCGAGCGAGTGACGTCTCGGTCACACTCGACCGCGTAGCCAGAAACCTTGAGGTACGTGAGAAAAGAGTCGAACAACGACGGGCGCGCCATCGCTTCGGAGATGCGTTTCCGCTGTTCGCCGCCTTCGGGGTAGTGCGCGAACACGCGCTCGTCACGGCGTCCGAGCACCGCTTCGAGTTCGCGGAACTGGGCCGACTGGAAGCCGCTCGAAGCGTCCAACCGGGTGCGGAAACTGGTGAACTGGCTGGGCGTCATGGTTTCCAGCACGTCGATCTGCGCGACCGCGACCTTGAGGATCGTGAGGATCCGGCGCAGCGTGCGGATCGAGTGCGCGGTGTTGCCCTGTTCGAGATTCGCCTGGAGGAACGCGGCTTCGTGCAGCATCTGCTTGAACCACAGTTCGTACACCTGGTGGATCACGATGAACAGCAGCTCGTCGTGTTCGTCGGACCGCATGCGCTGCGCGTTCAGCACATCGTCCAGCCCGAGGTACGACGTGTAGCTCAAAGCTTCCTGGGTTGCTCGGCTGGGTTCGCTCATCCTCGGGTCACCTCGTCGAAATGGCGCTGCGCGGGTCTCGCGAGCGCGGTGTACAGGTCGTGGAACAGCTCGACCGCCGCTGCCCGGCAGTCCGGGGCGGGCACCAGGCCGGCGGGCAGTTCCGGGTCGAGCGACGGGAACATGCGGAACGTGTGCACCAGCCGGGTGCGCACCTCGAACGCCTCGGCGTCCGGCGGCTCCCGTCCCGCGTACCCGCCGAACTGGCCGACGAACGCGGCGTACCGCGCGGCCAGGTCGTCGAGGTCCCAGGCCCGGCCGGCGAACCGGCGGACGTCCAGCGCGGCCGACGGGCGGCCGAGCAGCAGCCCGGCGTGCTCGGTGACGTCCAGTTCGCCGAGCAGGGCGACGACCTCGGCCTCGCGGTCGTGCGGGGCGATCCAGGTGCCGTCCTGATAGGGCCCGAACCCGAGGAACCGCAGCCGCCGGACCAGGCGTTCCCGGGCCTGGCGGCGGCTCTCGGGGATGCTCTGCCACAGCACGGTCCACTCGCCGGCGGCGCGCTCGCGGCGGCCGAGGGAGAAGATCCGGTGGTCGCCGTCGGCGAGCAGCGTGATGGTGCGCCGGGTCAGCGAGTAGTGCACGGTGCGGCCTTCGCGGTGGCGCTGCAGCAGGCCGCGGCGCACCAGGCGGGTGAGCGCGATCCGGGCGGCGCCGTCGGAGAAGCCCAGCTCGGCGAGCACCGCGACCAGGCCGCCCGACCACACCCGGCGGGTCTCGCGCGGGTGCACGTAGCTGCCCAGCAACGTCACGACCAGCTCCTGAGGGCTGGCTTCGAAGGCGTCTCCGGGCATGGGCGCAACTCTATACACCCCAGGCCGCTGCGGTGTAGCTTGAGTTGCGTGACGTACTTCGCGGACCTCAGCTCGCCGCAGGTGGCCGCGCTGGTGGACGGCCCTCGCGTCCCGGTGCTGCTGCTCCCGGTGGGCGCGATCGAGCCGCACGGCCCGCACGCGCCGCTGGGGACCGACCCGCTGATCTCGCGCGGGATGTGCGAGCGCGCGGCCGAGCGGCTGGCCGCCGACGAAGACGTCCACGTGCTGGTCCTGCCCGAGGTGCCCTACGGCGTGACGCGGTTCGCGGCCGGGTTCGCCGGCGGGGTCCACATCGGCGAGGAGACGCTGCACTCGCTGCTCGTCGACATCGGCGCGGCGCTGATCGGCCAGCGGCTCCGGCGGATCCTGCTGGTCAACAACCACTTCGAGCCCGCGCACCTGGTCACGCTCCGGCGAGCCGTGGAGACGCTGAACTTCGCCTACGACGGGCGCGTCGCCCTGCTCGACCTGGTCCGGCGGCGGCACGCGCAGCGGCTGACCGACGAGTTCCGGTCCGGCGAGTGCCACGCCGGGCGCTACGAGACGTCCCTGGTGCTGGCCGACCGGCCCGAGCTGGTCGACCAGGCCGTCATGCGGGAGCTGCCGCACGTGCCGGTCAGCCTCGCCGCCGCTCCCCGGGACGCCGGTTTCCTCGCGATGGGGATGACCGGCGCGTACTGCGGCGCGCCCGCCGAAGCGACCGCCGAAGAAGGCACCGAGACGTTCTCGACGTTGACCGACCTGCTGGTGGAAGCGATCCGGGAGCTGACCCGTGAGTGAGCCGTTCAACCTCGCCACGCACTTCCTCGACCGGCACGTGACCGAAGGCCGGGGTGACCGGACCGCCCTGTACGTCGGAGACCGTCAGGTCAGCTATGCGTCGCTCGCGGCCTCGGCGAACCGCGTCGGCAACGTGCTGCTGGACTCGGGTGTCCGAACAGGACAGCGGGTGCTGCTGGCGCTGAGCGACGGCGACGAGTTCGTCGCGGCCTGGTACGGCGCGCAGAAGATCGGCGCGGTCACCGCCGAGGTCTACCCGTTCCTGCAGCCCAAGGACTACGCCTACTACCTCGGTTACACCGAGGCCGTGGTGGTGCTCGCGGACGCCGTCACGCTGCCCGCGTTGCGCGCGGCGGGCGCCACCGGGTTGCTCGTCACGGGCGTCCCCGAAGCGGAGCTGCTCCCCGGCGAGCGTCCGTTCCGGACACTGGCCGACGCGGCGCCGGACACCCTGGACGCAGCACCGACCACTGTGGACGACGTCGGGATCTGGAAGTTCACCACCGGCAGCACCGGCGCCCCCAAGGCGTGCGTGCACCCCCTGCGCAGCCCGAAGGAGAGCTTCGAGCGGTACGCCGTCGGAGTCCTCGGTCTGCGCGAAGACGATCGCGTCCTCGCCGTGCCGAAGCTGTTCTTCGGCTACGCACGCGATCTGGTGGCGCTGTTCCCGTTCGGCGTCGGCGCGGCCGGGATCGCGTTCCCCCAGCGCAGCACGGCGGACCTGATGTTCGAGCTGATCACGAAGTACCGGCCGACCGTCCTGGTGAACGTGCCGACCATGATGAGCGCGATGGTCGCCCACCCGGCCGCGGCGGAGCAGGACCTGAGCTGCCTGCGGATGGCGACGTCGGCGGGCGAGGCGCTGCCGCCGGAACTGCACCGGAAGTGGGACGCGGCCTTCGGGGTGCCGGTGGTGGACGGCATCGGCTCGTCCGAGGCGTACCACATCTACCTGTCGAACCGCCCGGGCGCCGCGCGAGCCGGCACGCTCGGCACCGAGGTGCCCGGCTACACCGCGCAGGTCGTCGACGAGCTCGGAAATTCGCTGCCGGACGGGGAAATCGGGCCGCTGCGGGTGACCGGGCCGACGATCGCGCTGGAGTACTTCGGCGACCCGGAGAAGTCCGCGCGGACGTTCGACGGCGACACGCTGACCTCGGGTGATCTGTTCAGCCGCTCCGCCGACGGGTACTTCCGCCACCACGGCCGCGCCGACGCGCTGCTGAAGGTCGGCGGTGTGTTCGTCGCGCCCGGCGAGATCGAGGACTGCCTGCTCGGCCACCCGGACGTCACCGACTGCGCGGTGGTCGGCCACGAGGTCGACGGCCTGGTCGTGCCGCGGGCGTACGTCGTGGTGCGCTCTCCGGTGTCGGCCGATGAGCTGAAGGACCACGCGAAAGCCCACCTGGCCAAGCACAAGTACCCCCGCGAGGTGGTCTTCATGCCGGAACTCCCCCGCACCGCCAACGGAAAGCTCGACCGGCGCGCTCTGGCGGCCCGCCCGTGAGCCGCCTGGTGGTGGTCACCGGCGGCACCCGCGGCATCGGCGCGGCGATCGCGGCCCGGTTCCGTTCGGCCGGCGACACGGTGCTGGCGCCGGGCCGCGCGGACTGCGACGTGACCGACGAGGAAGCGGTGGCTGCCTACTTCGCTTCGGCGGGACCGGTGGACGTACTGGTGAACAACGCCGGGATTTCGTCGAGCGCCCCGGTTTCGCGGACGTCGCTGGCCGACTGGCGCGAGCAGTTCGAGGTGAACGCGACCGGCGCGTTCCTCTGCACGCGCGCGGTACTGGACGGAATGCGCTCGCGCGACAGCGGCCGCATCGTCACGGTGGCGTCGACGGCTTCGCACGTCGGCTACCGCTACACGGCCGGCTACACGGCGTCGAAGCACGCGGCGGTCGGGTTCATGCGCGCGGTGGCGGCGGAGCTGGCCGGCACCGGCGTCACGGCGAACGCGGTGTGCCCGGCGTTCGTCCGCACCGACATGACGGCGACCTCGGTGGAGCGGATCGTCTCGCGGTCCGGGCGTTCCGCCTCGGAGGCGGAAGCGGCACTGGCTGCGGCGTCCCCGCTCGGCCGGCTCCTGGAACCTGCGGAGGTGGCGTTCGCCGTCTCCTTCCTGGCGGCACCCGAAGCCGCCGCGATCAACGGCCAGACCCTCGTACTCGACGGCGGAGGAATCCAGTCATGAGCCCGTTCCGTGCCACAGCCCCGCTGACGAAGGAGTGGGAGCACTTCGCGTTCACGGTGGCCGACGGGGTGGCGACCGTGACGTTCACCCGGCCGGCGAAGCTGAACGCGCTGACGTTCGACGTCTACGCGGACCTGCGGGACCTGATCATCGAGCTCCCGCAGCACGAGGACGTCCGGGTGCTGGTGATCACCGGCGAGGGCCGCGGGTTCTGCTCGGGCGGCGACGTCGAAGAGATCATCGGTGAGCTGCAGAAGTTCGAGACGGCGGAGCTGCTGGAGTTCACCCGCATGACGGGCGCGGTGGTGAAGGCCCTGCGCGAGTGCCCCCTCCCGGTGATCGCGGCGGTCAACGGCGTCGCGGCGGGCGCGGGCTCGGTGATCGCCCTGGCCAGCGACTTCCGGCTGCTGGCGGAGTCGGCGAAGTTCGCGTTCCTGTTCACGAAGGTCGGCTTGGCCGGGGCGGACATGGGATCGGCGTACCTGCTGCCGCGGCTCGTGGGCCTCGGCCGGGCCACGGAGCTGCTCATCCTGGGCGACAAGCTGCCGGCTTCGCGCGCATTGGAGATCGGTCTGGCTTCGCAGGTCGTTCCCGACTCGGAGCTCCCGGATGCGGCTTCGGCGTTGGCGCGCCGGCTGGCGGACGGCCCGGCGCTGGCGTACGCGACGACGAAGGTGCTGCTGACCCGCGAGCTGGACATGGACCTGGGCAGCGCGATCGAGCTGGAGGCGATCACGCAGGCGCTGCTGATGACGGCAAAGGACCACAAGGAGTTCTACGCGGCCTGGTCCGCGGGCCGGGAGCCGCACTGGACGGGCCGCTGACCCCGGCCGGGGAGCGATCCCGGGCGGGAGAACTCAAACCCGCGGCCTCAGCAGCTCCTCGAACAGCGTGTCCACCGCATCCCGGGACACCACCGCCCCGGTGAGCGCGCCGTAGACCAGCGGGCCGAGCACGGCGTCCAGCGCCGCGTCGATCCTCAGCCGGGGCGCGATCTCGCCCGCCTCGATGGCTCGCGCCACCAGTTCGCGTTCCTGCGCCCGGCGCGGACCGAGGTAGCGCTCGTGGAAACTCGTGGCCGTGGCCGCGTCGTGCTGGGCCTGGGCCAGGAGCGCGAGCAGGACCTGGCCCGCCGGGTTGCCGTTCAGGAAGCGGGCGAACGCGCGCAGGTAGCCGTGGATGGCGTCCGCCGTCGGTGCATCCGGGACCGGCAGGCAGCCGGCGCTGTCCTCGATCAGCGAGTCGAGCAGGATCTCGACCTTCGACGGCCACCACCGGTAGATCGTCTGCTTGGCGACGCCGGCCCGGCGCGCGATCGCCTCGACGGTCAGCGCCGCGAACCCGTGCTCGGCCAGCAGGTCCTCCGCCGCGTGGAGCACCGCCAGGCGGGCGGCCTCATCGCGCCGGTTGCCGGAGCGGGCCCTGGGGGGATTCGCGGCGGGCATGCGGAAACCATACCGCGCAATTGTTTGGACGAGACGTCTCGTCTAGACGGCGATAGCCCGTCAGGGCACCACTTCGCCCAGCCCGATCAGGTTGCCTTCGCTGTCGCGGAACCACGCGGCCCGCTCGCCGCTGCCCTTGCTCGGGTAGTTGCCCCGGATCTCCATGACGCTGCCGCGCATGCCTTCGTACTCCTCGAACTCCACCCCGCGCTCGCGCAGCACGGCGACCGTCGATTCGAGGTCGTCGACGTAGAACGCCACCTGGGTGAACGACGCGTCGGACACCCCCGCCGAGGCGTACAGGCAGAAGACGCCCGACGCGCCTTCGTACCGCAAGCCGCCTTCGCGTTCCTCGACCGCCTCGAGCCCGAGCTTCTCGGCGTACCAGCGCCGGGCGCGGGCCAGGTCCTGGGTGGGGATGCGCGCTTCGATCCGGACGTTGCTCAGCATCACCCGATGGTAGGTGTCACCGCGATCGCCGACTCCTCCAAAGAGCCGAAGTACAGCCGGCCGCGCCACTCGCGGACGCCCACCAGCATGTGGAACCCGGGGATCTCGCCACGCAGCTCCCGGGCCACCGTGCCGTCCGCCGCGACGCCCAGGACACCGACCTCGCGGCCCGGGCGGGGCTGCAACGACGCCGGCAGCCGCCGGATGCCCGCCCGCAGGACGGCCGGCAACCGCCGGGCCACGTCGAGGGCCGCCACCCGCGGTGACGCCTGGGTGATCCAGATCAGCCCGTCCGTGCCGGTCGAGATGTTGTCCGGGAACCCCCACAGGCCGTCGACGAGGACGTCGGACCGGCCGTCGCCCAGCCACACCCGCGAAACCCGGCACGCGCCCGTCTCCGCCACCGCCACGAACGACTCGTCCGGGGCGAGCGCGACGCCGTTGGCGAACTGGAGGCCGTCGAGGAGCAGGTCGATCGAGCCGTCCGGGGCGCGGCGCAGCAGGCGGCCGCCCGCCGTCTGCTCGATCAGGTCGTCGCGCCAGTGGTCGATGCCGAAGCGGCGCGAGGAGTCCGTGAAGTAGATCGTCCCGTCCGCCGCCACCGCCGCGTTGTTGCAGAACACGAAGTCCAGGCCCAGTGCCGACGTCGCCAGGGCCGACGGCGTCCCGCCCGCGAGCGGCACCACCAGCAGCCCGGCGCGCGCGTCGCAGATCAGCAGCTCGTCCTCGCCGTAGAGCTCGAGCCCGAGCGGGCGGCCGCCGGTGTCGGCGATGACGTCGATCGTGCGTCCGTCGGGCGCCAGCCGCAGGATCCGCCCGTCGTCGACGCCGGTGTAGATCCGGCCCTCGCCGTCGACGACGACGTCCTCCGGGCCGTTGCCGTTCACCGGGTACAGCGTGACCTCGCCGAACCGCATGGGGCGCCTCCTACCGGTAGGTGAGCAACGAGGCCGCGTCGGCCTCGAAGTGCGGGTGCTCGTTGAACGACAGCATCGTGACGCCGCCGCGGCCGGACACCAGCTTGGTGATCCCGCCGTTGACCGTGACGCGGTTGAGCTTGAGCAGCCCGGCTTCGGGGGTGCCCAGCAGCGCACCGCAGATCGTGGCGATCACGCCGCCGGAGGTGAACACGGCCGCGTGCTCGCCCTTGCCCAGCGACGCCACCAGGTCGGCCAGCGCGGCCCGGCACCGCGCGAGGAACGCGGGCCACGTCTCGGCGCACGGCCCGGCGGCGCCGGCCTCGACCCACGCGGTCAGCGCCGCGTCCAGGAGCCCCTGGTAGGCCCGGGAGTCCTCCTGCGGGGCACCCCCGGCGTGGTGCAGCGCGATGTCGACGTGGTCGTACTCGTTCCAGCGCGGGTCCTCGACCACCGGGACGTCGCTGCCGAGCACCTTCAGCGCCGTGGCCGCCGTGTCACGCTGCCGGGCCAGCGAACCGGACCGGACCTGGTCGAAGAAAACGTTGCGCCGCAGTAGTTCCGCACCGACCACAGTGGACTGTTCGAAGCCGCGCGGGGACAGCGCGTCGTAGTCGGCCGCACCGAAGGACGCTTGCCCGTGGCGGACGAGGTAGATCGCGCCCACTAGACACGTCCCTTCGCGATGATCTCGCGGCAGCGCCAGTCCAGGTAGCCGACGAACTGCCAGAAGTCCTTGAACGCCGGGTTGCGGGTCGCGCCGTCGCGGTAGCGCCGGTACAGCTGCTGCAGGACGGCGGCGAGCCGGAACAGGCCGTAGACCTCGTAGAACTGCCAGTTCCCGACGGAAAGCCCGGCCTTCTCGGCGTAACGCGCGACGAACTCCTCGCGGGTGAACATGCCGGGCAGGTGCGTCGGCTGGCGGCGGCTCGCGTGCATGGCGTCGTCGTCGCCGGCCTGCACCCAGTAGGCGAGCATGCTGCCCAGCTCCATCAGCGGGTCGCCGAGCGTGGCCATCTCCCAGTCGAGGACGCCGGTGATGTTCAGCGTCGACGGGCCGTCGAGCACCAGGTTGTCGAGCCGGTAGTCGTTGTGGATGAGGCAGATCTTCACTTCGGCGGGCCGGTTCGCGGCCAGCCACGCACGCACCTCGGCGAAGTCGCCGACGTTGTCCGTGCGCGCCGCGACGTACCGCTCCGACCAGCCGCGGATCTGCCGATCGACGTACCCCGCGCCCTTGCCGAGGTCGGCCAGCCCCGCCTTTCCGACGTCGACGGCGTGCAGGTCGACCAGCCGGTCGACGACCTTGCCGGACAGCTCCCGCGCCTGCTCGGGGGTCAGCGTCATCCCCGGCGGCAGGTCGCCGCGCAGGATCAGGCCGTCCAGCTTCTCCATGACGTAGAAGTCGCCGCCGAGCACGGCCGGGTCGTCGCCGAACGCCACCATCCGCGGCACGTACGGGAACACCGGCTTCAGCGCGTGCTGGACGCGGTACTCGCGCCGCATGTCGTGCGCCGACGCCGCTTTGTGCCCGGCCGGCGGGCGGCGCAGGATCAGCTCGCGGTCCGGGTAGGTCAGCAGGTACGTCAGGTTGGACGCGCCGCCGGGGAACTGCCGGACGTGCGGCGGCTCGTCGCCGAGGCCCTCGACCTTCGCGCTCAGCCAGGCGTGCACCGCGCCCGTGTCGAAGGCGTCCTCCGCGCGGACCTCGACCGGGGCGTTCACGCGAACTTCCGCAGCAGCGCGGCCGGCACCACGCGCATGACGACGCTCAGCGGCACCCACGGCCACGCCGGGACGTAGGCCCGGGCCGGCTCGGCCTCGATCGCCTTGACCAGCGCCTTGGCCCCGGTCTCGGCCTTGGCCAGCAAGGGGTTCCGGCCGATCCGGTCGTTCATCTCCGACTCGATGTAGCCGGGCCGGACGTCGGTGACGGCGATGCCCTTGCGCTTCAGCTCGATGCGGGTGCCGTCGACGAACGCCGAGATCCCGGCCTTCGACGCGGCGTACGCGGTGAGGTTGCCCGGGAACGGGCGAAGCGCGCTGAACGACGAGATGACGGCGAGGTGGCCGGCGCCCTGCTCCCGGAAGATCCCGGCGGCGGCCTCGATCTGCGCCGCGGCCGCGACGAAGTTGACCTCGAGGGTCTGGCGGTTGGCGTCGAAGCGGCCCGTGCCGACCCGCTGGCCCTTCCCGAGCCCGGCGTTCACAATCACCCGGTCGAGGGACCCCAGCTCGGCGCGGAACTCCTCGAAGACGGTGAACACGCGGTCGTGGTCGGTGACGTCGAGGGTGCGCGTGACGACCTTGATCCCCGGGTGCGCCGCGGTCAGCTCGGCGGCCAGCTTTTCGAGCCGCTCGGTGCGCCGCGCGCACAACGCGAGGTTTCGCCCCTTCGCCGCGAACCGGCGGGCCATGCCTTCGCCCAACCCGCTGCTGGCGCCGGTGATCAGGATGTTCTTCCGGAGCGTCATGCCAAGAATTTACAGCGGCGCGAAGCGCCTCCGTTGAGGGTGGTGGCGGGGAGGAAGGCGGAGCTACCCGGTGGTAACAAGACCGGTGGCCCGGCGCTGGGGGCGTCGCCGGGCCACCGGTCATCGCGCGGCCACACCGGCCGGTCGCACAACGCGGCCGGGTGAACCGGAGCCGGAACCGCTCTCGCGGCCGGTCGCACCTGCGCCCGGGTGGGCCGTGAGGGGGAGGCGGTGCCACCGGCGCAGGCAAGTCATGAAAGCGCGTCCGCCCAGGCCGGGGCAATGGTTCACAGTTGCCAGTACTAGCCCGTTCGCCCGAGTGGCGGTTCCCGGCGACGCCGTCGAAGAGGGGCGCGGGAAGCGCGGGGAATCCTGCTAACGTGCTCGTGACGGGGATCGTCGGGGGACGGCACGGGGCGGGTCGTGATTTCAGCAATGGCGGGCAGCGCGGCGGGTGACGGCCAGGAGAACGGGCGCACCGAATTCGCGATCCGGCTGCGCGCGGCCATCGCCACCAGCGGGCTGTCGCTCGACCGGATCCAGGCGCGGCTGCGGGCGCGCGGCGTCGTCGTCAGCGTCACCGCACTGAGTTATTGGCAGTCGGGCAAGCGGCAGCCGGAGCGCCAGAGCTCCCTGTCGGCCGTTCGCACACTCGAAGAGATCCTCGACGTCCCCGCCGGTTCCCTGCTCGGGCTGCTGCCACCGCCCCGGCCCCGCGGCGGCGCCGGGAAGCGCCACGCCGGCGGCGAGCCGATGTCGTTCCCGCGTGAGGTGCTGCAGCCGCTGCTGGACAAGGTGGGGGCGCCGCACGCGCTCGACCGCCGGCAGCCGCTCAAGATGGTCGGCCTGCACGACCTGTGCGAGATCGCCGAAGACGGCGGGCAGCGCGCGGTGACCGCGCGGGCGGTGTTCCAGGCCGTCGCGGACGGCCAGGACCGCTGGCTGCTGGTGTACACCCAGGACGACCCGGCGGCGGGCGCGCCCGAGCTGCACGCCGTGCGCAACTGCCGGGTCGGCCGCGCCGAGATCGACGAGGCGCACGGCCTGATCGTCGCCGAACTGCTCTTCGACCAGCCGATCAACCGGGGCGAGACACACCTGATCGAGTACACGCTGACCAACGGCGGCCCGCCGTACCCGGAGTGCCGCAACACCCACTACCGCGAGTTCCGCCGCCCGGTGCGGGAGTACCTCCTGGAGGTCCGGTTCGCCCCGGGCACCGCACCCGGCCGCTGCTGGCAGTACTCCCGCAACGGCGCGAACGGCACCCTGGCCCGGCGTCCCCTGAAACTCGACGGCGCCGACGGCGTCCACGCGGTGGCGTTCGACTTCGGCCCCGGCGTCTTCGGCATCGATTGGGACTGACCGTCAGCTCAGCCGGGCCGCCGCGAGGGTGGCCAGCTCCGTGCGGTTCGCGATGCCCAGCTTCGCGTACACGTGCGCCAGGTGCGTCTTCACCGTGCCGCGGCTCATGAACAGCCGGGTCCCGATCTCCGGGTTGGTGCAGCCCTCGGCCGCCAGCTTCACCACCTCGAGCTCCGTCGGCGTCAGGCTCCCCCAGCCGCTCGACGGCCGGCCGCGGCTGCCACGGGCCCGGCGCACGAACGCGACGACGTCGTCGAGGTTCATCGGCGGCTCGGCCGTCGCGAGCCCGAAGGGGTCCAGCTCCGCCTGTTCGGAAGGACGGCGGGGGAAGCCCAGCTCGGCGCGGGCCTGTGAAGCCGAGACGAGCACGCGCGCGGCGTCGCCCTCGCGGCCGGTGCGTGCGAGCAGTGTCGTCAGGGCGTCGAGACTGGCCAGGACCCCCAGCCGGAGACCGTGGTCGAGGCGCAGGCTCAGCGCTTCGTGGTGCAGCTCGGCGGCCTGCTCCGGCTCCGCCAGGTAGCCCTGCTGGTCCAGGGCGTCGGCCAGCGGCGACGGCAGGGACCAGCGGCGGGTGAGGTCGACGGCGGTCGCGAGCACCTCCGAGGCCTCTTCGGTGCGGCCGAGTGCGCGCAGCACGGCGCCGCGCTCGGGGAGTCCCTGCGCCGCCATGTACGTGCCAGGCACGGCTTCGCGCTCGAACCAGCGCAACGCGGCTTCGAACTCGCCGCGCCGCCGGTGGAGTTCGCCCAGTACCCCGGCCATGCCGGGCACGAAGACGTCACCCGCCATCTCGACCAGCCGCAGGAACGGTTCCATCACCCGGAACCCGGCCTCGACGTCCCCCGCCGCACAGTGCAACAGCGCCAGACGGCACAGCGTCGTGTTGACCCGGTGGAAGTCCCCCAGCGGCCCGGCGACCTCGACGGCGCGCTCGGCGAATTCCCTCGCACGGGGCAGGTCCGCCGCCGCCAGCGCACTGGCCGACTGCACACTGAGGACGGTCGAGGCGAGTCCGCGGTCACCGCGCCGGAGCAGACCCTCGGCCGCTTCGGCGAGCAGCGGTGCCGCCTCGTCGTGGCGATCGCGGACGGTCCGGATGATTCCGCGCAGCATCAACGCACTGTCACGCGCGAAGCCATCGGCCTCCTTACCGGCTTCGACGGCGAGGTCCCAAGCGGTGTCCAGGTCCGTGTACAGGTGCCCGAGGGCGGTCAGCGACAGGCACCGCGCGCGCAGCCTCGTGTCGCCGAGTTCGGTGGCGATCTCCAAGCCCAGCCGCGCGGCTTCGAGGTCGAACGGCGCCGTCGTGTCCGCGACCAGGCCCATCCCGGTCAGCAGCCGGGCCTGCAGCGCCGACCGCTCGCCAGGGCATCGGGCGACCGCGCGTTTCAGGTGGGCCAGGCCCTCGTGGCCGCGGCCGTGCAGGTTCCACAGCCACGCGACGGCGGCGGCGAGCCGGCGGCCGCGGGTGGGATCGTCCTGCGCCAGCCCCCATTCCAGGGCCGCGCGCAGGTTGTCGCGCTCGGGTTCCACCCGCGCCCGCCAGGCGTCCTTGTCGCGGTCGAGCTCGGGCTCGGCGGCCTCGGCCAGCGCCAGGTAGTGGTCGAGGTGGCGGTCGCGGACGGTCTCGGTCTCCCCCGCCTCGGCCAGCCGGGCCGCCGCGTACTCGCGCAGCGTCTCCAGCAGCCGGTACCGGCCGTCTTCGGCCAGCACCAAGGACTTGTCGACGAGCCGGCCGAGCGCGGGCAGCACGGCGGGGCCGCCCGCCGCGTCCAGGGTGAACCCGCCGGCGAACACCGCGAGCCGCCGGAACACCGCGCGGTCTTCGGCGTCGAGCTGGTCGTGGCTCCACGCGATCGAGCCTTCGAGGGTCCGCTGCCGCGCCGGCACCCCGCGCGGGCCGCGGGTCAGCAGGGCGAACCGGTCGTCGAGGCCGGCGTCGATCTGGTGCGGGGCCAGGGTTCCCAGCCACGCGGCGGCCAGCTCGACGGCCAGCGGGATGCCGTCGAGCCGCGTGCAGATCGACCGGACGGCGGCCGCGCTGGAGGTGTCCAAGGTGAACAGCGGCCGGACCGCGCCCGCGCGCTCGACGAACAGCGCGACGGCCTCGTCGACGGCCAGCGGCGGCACCCGCCACACCGTCTCCCCCGGCACGCCCAGCGGCTCCCGGCTGGTCGCCAGCACCGCGACTTCGGGACACGAGCGCAGCAGTTCGACGGCGACGTCGGCGACGCCGTCGAGGACCTGCTCGCAGTTGTCCAGGCAGAGCAGGACGCGCCGGTCACGCAGTTCGGTCGCGACCGAGCGCGCCGCGCCGACGTGGGGCTCCACCGGCACACCGAGTGTCGCGGCGAGGCGGTCGGCGACCTCGGCGGGCCCGGTCACGGCGTCGAGCTCGACCCACCAGACCCCGCCGGGCCACTCGGTGGTGGCGGCGACCTGCGCGGCCAGCCGCGTCTTGCCGCTGCCGCCGGGGCCGGCCAGCGTCACGAACCGCGTCCCGGCGAGCCGCCGCCGGACGTCGAGGACCTCGGCGTCACGGCCGACGAACCCGGTGAGCTGCACGGGGAGGTTGTTCGGGACGGCGTCGAGCGAGCGCAGCGGCCGCGGATCGGGCGGCTCGCCGAGTTCGAAGACCCGCTCGGGCGCGGTGAGGTCCGGCAGGCGGTGGACGCCGAGGTCGTGCAGCGCGACGGCGTCCCCGAGGGCCGCCGCGGTGCGCGCCGAGACGAGGACCCGGCCGTCTTCGGCCAGCGCGCGCAGCTGGGCGCAGCGGCGGACCGCGGGGCCGGTGGGCGTGCCGTCGCCGCGGATCAGCACGTCCCCGGTGTGCACGGCCGCCGGGCCGCCGCTCAGCGCGGCGAGCGCCTCGGCCGGGGTCGTGAAGACGGCCGGGGCGGCGTCACCGGCGCAAAGGATCGTGACCGTGCCGGCGGGCAGGAGTTTCGTCTCAGTCATGGCCCGGCCAGTCTGCCAGCGGATCTCGGCCAGGTGGCCGATGTTCGGCTACCCGGTGCCTGCGACCTTCGAAGCCGTGGAGACGTTCGAGGAACTGCTCGCCCGCTGGCGGGACGCCGACGCGGACGGCGACACCGAGGCGCTGGCGCCGCTGCTGGCCGACGGCTTCCGCGGCGACGGCCCGGCCGGGCGCGTGCTCGGCAAGGCCGGCTGGCCCGGCCGCGTCCCGGCGGGCGCGTTCCGGTGGACGCGCCTGCAGGTGACGCCGTCGGTCGGCGTCGCGACCGGGCACCGCGACGGCGTCACCTGCACGGTGGTGGCCGAGTGCCGGGAGGGGCGCTGGCGGATCGTCAACGTCCAGCGGGGGTCATGACGCTTTCGGGGGTCCGGGTGGCGAAGCCCCCGGCCCGAGGCGAAGCCTCGGTCGTCACCGCAACTTGGTGCGCAGCACCTTCCCGGTTGCGTTGCGGGGCAGCTCGTCCAGGAACTCGACGTCCCGCGGCACCTTGTAGCGGGCCAGGTTCGCCTTGACGTAGTCGCGGACCTCGTCGGCGTCGAGGTCCGCCCCGTCGGCCCGGACCACGAAGGCCTTCAGCCGCTGCCCGAACTCCGGGTCCTGCACCCCGATCACCGCCGCCTCGAGCACGTCTTCGCGCTCGACCAGCAGGTTCTCCACCTCGATCGGGAACACGTTCTCGCCGCCGGAGACGATCATCTCGTCGTCGCGGCCGTCGATGAACAGCAGGCCGTCTTCGTCGAAGTGGCCGACGTCGCCGCTGGAGAGCAGGCCGTCGATGATCTCCTTGTGGCGGCCGTCGGTGTAGCCGCCGAAGCTGAGCCCGCTGCCGACGAACACGCGGCCGGTCACGTGGGGTTCGGTGATCTTGCGGCCCTTTTTGTCGTACAGCGCCACCTTGCAGCCGACCGGGGCGCGGCCGACCGTGCCCGGGGCCTTCGTCCAGTCCTCCGGCGTCGCGACCGTCGCCACCGCGACCTCGGTCGAGCCGTAGAGGTTGTGCACGACCGGGCCGAACGCCTCGTTGGCCCGGTTGCCCAGGTCCGGCGACAGCGCCGAGCCGGCGACGAAGATGATCCGCAGCGCGGACGTGTCGTACTGCTGCCGGACCTCCTTCGGCAGGTCGACGATGCGCTGCAGCATGGTCGGCACCAGCACGAGCGCGGTGCACTTGTGCTCGGCGACGCCGCGCAGCGCCTCTTCGGGGCTGAACTTGCGCCGCATGACGACCTTCGAGCCGAGCGCGAAGGACAGGATGAACTGCGAGAGGCCGGTGCCGTGGAACAGCGGGGCGCCCATGTAGGTGGCTTCGTTCGAGCGCAGCGGGATCCGGTCGAGGAACTGCGCCGACGCCAGCGCCGAGGTGTGCGGCCGCGGCGCGCCCTTCGGCGTGCCGGTGGTGCCGCTGGTCAGCAGCACAAAACCGCCCGGCTTGGCCGGCGCGGGCCACGGCCGGTCGTCGGTGCCGGCGATGATCTCGTCGAGCACCGGGACGGTCCGGTCGGTCAGGTCGGCGCCCGGGTCGACCCAGGCGAGGTAGCGCTCGACGCCGTCCGGGATCGCGTCGAGCAGGCCGGTGAACTCCTGGTCGTAAACGAGCGCGGTGACGCCTTCGCGCTTGGCGACGTCGGCCAGCTGCGGCTTCGCGAAGCCGGTGTTCATCAGCAGCAGGCGGACGCCGAGCTTGCCCGACGCGGCCATCGTGAGGACCAGGCCGCGGTGGTCGCGGCAGAGCGCCGCGACGACCTGGCCGGGCTGGATGCCGCGCTCGGACCAGGCCCTGGCCAGCGCGTTCGACTGGTCGTCGAGCTGCTTGTAGGTGAGCGGGCCGAGCTCGTCGACGATGCCGACGGCGGCCGGGTCGCGGCGGGCGGAGATGTGGTTGGCGCCGGCGAACGGGCCGAACTTCCGCAGCGCGACCAGCGAGCGGACGCCCTCGTCGAGCCGGGGGAACGGAACCAGGCCCGCTCGCCGCATCACGTCGACGCTGCGCACCGTCTCGGTCACCTTGTCCGCCACCGTCGTGGCCAGCTCGACCAGGCTCATCCAGGCACCTCCGTTGCTGCGGGAAGAGAGCCCACGCCGACGGCGGGCGTACCGGCGGTATGGGAGCTACTGGAGAGTAAACCAACCGTAGGCCGAACGCACCAGCCCGCGAGCGGGCGGAAACCGGCAGTGACACCCGCGCCCCGAAATTGTCGGTGGTGGTCGGCATGATGTCGGGGTGCAGGTGATCGCCGGGCGGGAGGAGGACGCGAGCTTCACCGTGCACACGCCCTCGGACACAGTGTCCGGCCTGGACGAGGCGGGATTCGTGGCGCTGGCCCGTGAGCTGGAGGCGTCACACGCGCCGCGGTGGGTGTTCCCGTCGGTGGAGGCGACCTACCCGGTGCTGCTGGCGGCCGGGCTGCGGGTGCGCCGCTGCTACGACCTCGAGCTGGCCGAGGGGCTGCTGCTGGCGTACGAGGGCGCGGAAACGCAGTCGCGGAGCCTGCGCGCGGCCTGGGCCAGGGCGAACGGCGAGGAGCCGCCCCCGGACTCGGCGGTCGTCGAGCTGGCGCAGCCGACGCTGTTCGAGACCCGCGTGCCGACGCTGCCCGAGGGCGTGACGGTCGTCACGGCGGTCCGGCGCGTGCTCGCGGAGCAGGAGCGGCGGGTGGCGGCGACCGAGCACCCGGACCGGATGCGGCTGCTGCTGGCCGCGGAGTCGGCGAGCGCGCTGGCCGCGGCGGAGATGTCGGCCGACGGCCTGCCCTGGCGCGCCGACGTGCACGAGGAGCTGCTGGCGGCGCGGCTGGGTCCGCGCGTGCCCGCCGGGCAGCGGCCGAAAGCACTGGTCGAGCTGGCGGCGAAGATCAGCGCGGCGTTCGGCGGGCGGCCGGTGAACCCGGACTCGCCGCCGAGCGTGGTCCGGGCGCTGGCCCGCGAGGGCATCGAGGTGCCGGCGGCGCGGAAGTACCTGCTGAAGGGGATCGACCACCCCGCGGTCGGGCCGCTGCTGGAGTACAAGGAGCTGTCCCGGCTGTACACCGCGAACGGCTGGGCGTGGCTCGACGAGTGGGTCGCCGACGGCCGGTTCCGCCCGCACTACGTCGTCGGCGGGGTCGTGTCGGGGCGGTGGGCCAGCCGCGGAGGCGGGGCGCTGCAGATCCCGAAGGTGCTGCGGACGTGCGTCCGCGCGGACCCGGGCTGGAAGCTGGTGGTGGCCGACGCGGCCCAGCTGGAGCCGCGGGTGCTCACGGCGTTGTCGGGTGACCGGCGGCTGGCCGACGTCGCGGCGGCCACGGACCTGTACGCGCGGCTGGGCGAGGCGCTGTTCTCCGGCGGCCGATGGGTGCCGGCCGCCGACGACGACCGCGACGACCGCGCCCGGGCGAAGATCGCGATGCTTTCGGCGATGTACGGGGGCACGTCCGGCGAAGCGGGCCCGCTGCTCGGCCTGCTGCGGCAGCGTTTCCCGGACGCGGTGTCCTATGTGGAGCACGCGGCGCAGGCGGGTGAGCGCGGCGAGCGCGTCCGCTCCCGGCTGGGCCGGACGTCCCCGGCGCCCTCGGCGGCCTGGCGCGCGTTGACCGGCGGGCTGGCGTCGGACGAAGCGGCGGAGCTGAAGGCCCGCCGGGCCTCGCGCGGCTGGGGCCGGTTCACCCGCAACTTCGTGGTCCAGGCGAGCGCGGCGGACATGACGGCGGTGATGCTCGCGACGCTGCGCTCCCGCCTCCCCGCACCGGCCCACCTGGTCTTCTTCCAGCACGACGAGGTCATCGTCCACACCCCGGCCGCCCTGGCGTCCCAGGTGTCCGCCGCCATCACGGACTCGGTGACGGAAGCGGCCCGGATGTTGTTCGGCCCGGCCTGCCCGGTCCGCTTCCCGATGCAAACCGCAGCAGTAGACACCTACGCCGACGCCAAGTAACCCGAGATACCCCGCCAATCACGCGAGATGCCTCCCCAATCACGCGAGATGCCCCTCCAATCACGCGAGATCCGGCCCCAATCACGCAAGACCCGGCCCCAATCACGCGAGATCCGGCCCCAATCACACGAGTCCCGGCCCCAATCACGCGAGCCGACCCCCCAGGCATGCCGTGGCGGCCGCCCCATGCCCCCGGAGCGGCCGCCGCGGCTCGCGGCACTACGGGAACATCGGCAGGGTCTGCGTCACGACGTCCTGGTTCGGCAACGTCCGGCCCGGGTTGCCGCGGAAGTCGGTCCAGCACGGGTGCAGCCGGAAGTCCGCGCCGACCGCCGCCGCGGTGTAGTCGCCGATGAACACGCCCTGGAGTTCCTTGCCGGTCACCGCGCCGGTCGAGACGAACTGGACCTGCGGGTTCGCTGTCTGCGTGGTGATCCTGCGCAGCGGGGACAAGCGGTCGCCCCAGCCGGTGGCGTAGGCGTAGTCGAGCCCGATGCCACGCGGGTCGTAGGCGCGCGTGTAGAAGGTGACCGCGACCCGCCCGGCCAGTGCCGCGACCGCGGGGAACACCTCGTCGGCGCCCGTGCCGATCTTCACCGGCTTCGACCAGCCGTGCCGGCCGTCGGAGCCGCTCAAGAACGCGTCGCCGTTCGTCCGCACCGACTCGCCGTCGCGGTAGGTGCCGTTGCGGTCGTCGGCCCAGGTCACCCAGAGGTGGTCGGTCAGCCGGTCGTAGGTCAGCTGCGGGAAGCTGTTGACGCGGAAGTTTTCGCCGGTCAGCGCGTTGTTGGCGACGTCTTCGTCGACCGGGAAGTCGAAGTCGAGCGCGACCTCGGTGTGCCGGAAGGTCCGGCCGCCGTCACGCGAGGTCGCCACGACGACGGCGTCGTGGTCGGCCGGCTGGTCGCACGCGGCCGTCGCGCACACCGACGTCTCGTACGCGACCTGGAGCGTCCCGTCGCGGGTGACCACCGGGTTCGAGCCGCTGCCGAACGGCGTGATCCCGCCGGGGAAACCGGTCAGCGACGGCGAAACCCGGCGCATCGGCGACCACGTCCGGCCGAAGTCGCGGGACTTCGACACGACGATCGGCGACTCGGTGAACGCGCCGCTCGTGTCGTAGGTGAACTGCGTCCAGGTCACGTAGACGTCGCCGGAGACGGGGTCGGCGGCGATCCACTCCTTGTCGTTGAAGATGTTCGTGGGCGTCGGCGTGCCCGCCGGCGTGACGCCGTCGAGGTGCAGGATCGCCGGGTCGCCGAAGCTGCGTCCGCCGTCGTGGGACACGGACACGGCGATGCCGCTGGCGAGCTGCTGGTCGTCCGGCACCTCCGCGCGGCTGAACACGAGAGTCGCGTAGTAGACGGTGTTGTGCGGCCCGAAGGCGATGGCGGGATCACCGGCGGCGTCCATGTAGGACAGTGGCGCGGCCGCCCCGGTCGGGTAGTCGAGGTGCGGCAGCTGGACGTTCGCCCAGGTCCGGCCGCCGTCGAACGAGGTGTAGGCGAAGCCGCCGGAGTCGTTGCGGGCCTCGCGGGTGTTGTAGAGCCGGTAGTCGTTCGCCCCGGCGACGATGTTGCGCGGGTTCTCCGGGTTGACGGCGATGGTGGTCTCGTTCTGGGCGGTGCTGCAGCCGGTCTGGCTGCCGGTCGGCACGATGGTGTCGCCGTTGATGACGTCGGTGTTCGGCGCGAGCGGCCGGTAGGGGTTCGGCTTGCCGAGGTAGCTCTGGCAGAGCGCGGACAGCGCGGGATCGTCGCCGTCTTCCTCTTCTTCGTCGGCGAACCGCTCCTTGAGCAGCGGATTCGGCACGTGGTGCCGCGGCTCCGCGGCGGCATGCGCGGCGGGCGCGAGCAGGAGCGGCAGGAGGAGCGCGGCGCAGGCGGCGAGAATTCTTCGTTTGGCGGACGAAACACCCAAGGACATCGGAAAGTCCTTTCCCAGAGACTGTCCAGCCGCCCCAGGCTTGACCCGCGAAGGGACGCGGTCAACCGCCGGAAGTGGGGAGCCGGACATTACCGGCGTCACGCCAGAGCGTCGTCCAGGGCTTTCGTGATCCGCTTCAGCGACACCGGATGCGCGGTCCCCAAGGTCTGCGCGAAGAACGAAACCCGCAGCTCCTCGATCATCCACCGCACCTCCCGCAGCGCCGGGGACGACGTTCCCGGCGGCAGCGAAGCCAGCGCGTCGGCGTACTCGCGGGTTATCCACGCGATGTCCGCCGTGCGCTGAAGATCCCTCGTCGGCTCCAACGGCAGCTTCTCCAGCCGCCGGGAGATTCCCTGCAGGTAGCGGACCACGTGACGCAGCCGCGAAGCACCCGTTCCCGTGACGAACCCCGGGTACACCAACCCGGCGAGCTGGCCCCGGATGTCCGCCAGCGACTCCGCCGGGCCCCGCGACGAAGACAGCTGCACCTCGACGTCGTTGGCCGCGCGGAGGATCTTCTCCACCTCGGTCAGCACGTCCAGCACCGCCGGGTGCAGGCCGGCCCGGATCTGCTCCAGCAGCACCTTGAAGCCGGTCTCGTCCCACTTCGGGCCGCCCGCCGACGTCATCAGGGCGTCCACCGCGCAGTCGACGCAGTCCTCCAGCAGCGCCGCGACGCTGCCGTGGGGGTTGCGGTTCAGCACCAGCTTCGACGAGTTGGACAGCGACCGGGTGATGAACTTCATCGGCGAGTTCAGGTTCAGCCGCAGCATCCGCCGCGTGCCCGCCCACATCGCGTGTTCCTGCTGGGCCGGCGTGTCCAGCAGCCGCACGGCCACCGACTCGCCCTCGTCCACCAGCGCCGGGTACGCCTTGACGTCGTGACCGCGCTGGTGCGAAGAGAACACCTGCGGCAGCCTCCCGAACGACGGCTTCGTCAGGCCCGCCTTCTCCAGCGTGTTGGCCGCCTTCGAGATCGTCTCGCGGACCTTCGGGGCCAGCCGCCGCTGCAACTCCGAGACGTCCTTGCCTTCGGCGACGCGCTTGCCGCGCTCGTCGACCACCCGGAACGTCATCTTCAGGTGGTCCGGCACCGAAGCCAGGTCCCAGTCCGCGTAGGGCACCGTGATCCCGCGCAGCGCACGCAGCTCGCGGCCGAGCACCTCGAGCAGCGGACCGTCCGAAGGGGACACCCGGGAAAGGACGTCACGGGCCGTGTCCGGCGCCGGGACGAAGTTGCGGCGCAACGCCTTCGGCAGCGACTTGATCAGCTGCGTGACCAGTTCCGCCCGCAGCCCCGGCACCTGCCAGTCGAACCCGTCCGGCGTCACCTGGTTGAGCACCGGCAGCGGCACGTGCACGGTGACGCCGTCGGCGTCCGCGCCCGGCTCGAACTGGTAGGTCAGCTTGAAGACCTGCGTGCCCTGCGTCCACGAGTCCGGGTAGTCGCCCTCGCGGACGGCGCCCGCGGACTCGTTGATCAGCATGGACTTCTCGAACGACAGCAGATCGGGGTCCGTGTGGCGCGCCTTCTTCCACCAGCTGTCGAAGTGGCGCACCGAGACGACGTCCGCCGGGACCCGCGCGTCGTAGAACTCGTACAGCGTCTGGTCGTCGACCAGGATGTCGCGGCGCCGCGCCCGGTTTTCGAGGTCCTCGACCTCTTCCAGCAGCGCCCGGTTCTCGGCGAAGAAGTGGTGGCGGGTCTGCCAGTCCCCCTCGACCAGCGCGTGCCGGATGAACAGCGCCCGCGACAGCTCCGGGTCGATCCGGCCGTAGTTGACGCGGCGGTCGGCGATCAGCGGGACGCCGTACAGCGTCACCTTCTCCGTCGCCATCACCGCGCCCTGCTTGCGCTCCCAGTGCGGCTCGGAGTACGACCGCTTCACGACGTGCTGGGCCAGCGGCTCGACCCATTCGGGCTCGATGCGCGCGTTGACCCGCGCCCAGAGCCGCGACGTCTCGACCAGCTCCGCCGACATCACCCAGCGCGGCTGCTTCTTGAACAGCGCCGAGCCCGGGAACACGCCGAACCGGGCGCCGCGAGCGCCCAGGTAGTCGCCCTTGGCCGGGTCCTTGAGCCCGATGTGCGAGAGCAGCCCGGCGATCAGCGACGTGTGCACGCGCTGCGGGTCGGCCGGGGCCGTGTTCGTGTTCAGCGAGATCCCGAGCGGCTTGGCCAGCTGGCGCAGCTGGCTGAAGATGTCCTGCCACTCGCGCAGGCGCAGGTAGTTCAGGTACTCGGTGCGGCACATCCGGCGGAACTGGTTGCCGGACAACGCCTTCTGCTGCTCGGCGACGTATTCCCAGAGGTTCAGGTAGGCGAGGAAGTCCGACGTCGGGTCGGCGAACCGCGCGTGCTGGGCGTCGGCCGCCTGCTGCTTCTCGGCCGGCCGCTCGCGCGGGTCCTGGATGGACAGTGCGGCGGCGATGATCATGACTTCGCGGACGCAGCCGTTGCGGGCCGCCTCCAGCACCATCCGGCCCATCCGCGGGTCGACCGGCAGCTGCGCAAGCTTGCGGCCGATGTCGGTGAGGCGCCGGTCCGAGGAGCTGACGCTGTCGAAGGCCCCCAGTTCCTGCAGCAGCCCGACACCGTCGGCGACCTGGCGGCGGTCCGGCGGTTCGACGAACGGGAACGCGGCGATGTCGCCGAGGCCCAGCGACGTCATCTGCAGGATGACCGAGGCGAGGTTGGTCCGCAGGATCTCGGGATCGGTGAACTCGGGCCGCGCCTCGAAGTCCTCTTCGGAGTACAGCCGGATGCAGATGCCGTCCGACGTCCGGCCGCAGCGGCCCTTGCGCTGGTTCGCCGACGCCTGCGACACCGGTTCGATCGGCAGCCGCTGCACCTTCGTGCGGTGGCTGTAGCGCGAGATCCGCGCGGTGCCCGGGTCGACGACGTACTTGATGCCCGGCACGGTCAGCGACGTCTCGGCGACGTTGGTCGCGAGCACGACCCGGCGTCCGGTGTGGGACTGGAAGATGCGGTGCTGTTCGGCCGCCGACAGCCGCGCGTACAGCGGCAGGACCTCGGTGTTGCGCAGGTTCGCCCGGTTGAGGACGTCGGCGGTGTCGCGGATCTCGCGCTCGCCGGAGAGGAACACCAGGATGTCGCCGGGCCCTTCGGCGCACAGCTCCTCGACGGCGTCGAGGATGCCCTGGGTCTGGTCGCGCTCGTCGTCCCCTTCAGGATCGTCGGGGTCGACGAGCGGCCGGTAGCGCGTCTCGACCGGGTAGGTCCGGCCGGAGACCTCGACGATCGGCGCGTCGTCGAAGTGCTTCGAGAAGCGCTCCGGATCGATCGTCGCCGAGGTGATGATGACCTTGAGGTCCGGGCGGCGCGGCAGCAGCTGCTTGAGGTAGCCGAGGATGAAGTCGATGTTGAGGCTGCGCTCGTGGGCCTCGTCGATGATCAGCGTGTCGTACTGGCGCAGCGACCGGTCGGTCTGGATCTCGGCGAGCAGGATGCCGTCGGTCATCAGCTTGACCAGCGTGTCCTGCCCGGACTGGTCGGTGAACCGCACCTTGTAGCCGACGGTCTCGCCGAGCTCGGTCTTCAGTTCGCTCGCGATCCGGTCGGCGACCGTGCGGGCGGCCAGCCGCCGCGGCTGGGTGTGGCCGATCTGGCCGCGGATGCCGCGGCCGAGCTCGAGGCAGATCTTCGGCAGCTGGGTGGTCTTGCCCGAGCCGGTCTCCCCCGCGACGATCACGACCTGGTGCTTGCCGATGGCGGCGGCGATCTCGTCCTTGAGCCTGCTGACCGGCAGCTCTTCGGGGTACTCGATCTTGGGCACGCTCTCGCGCCGCGACTGCACGCGCAGCTCGGCCTTGTCGATGTCGGCGGAGATCTGCGCGAGGGCGGCGTCACGGTCACGGGCTTTGCGGGCGCCCTCGAGCCGCCGGCGCAGCCGCTGCTCGTCACGCGGCATGAGCTCGGGCAGGCGCGCACGCAGCGCTGGGAAGAGGGATGGCTCGGACATTCTCGGTCCAAGGATAGCCGTGCGTGACGGCCCGGGCTCCCGAATATCCCCACTACGTGACCGGCCGCACGTCACGCCGGCCCCGAGCGCCCCAATGTGGCGTTGGTTGCTCCATCCATGCCCCCGCCACCACCCTCAACGGAGGCGCTCCGCGGCGCAGTGCCGATTCAACGCACCCAATGTGGCGTTCGGTGCGTCAGACGCACCGAACGCCACATTGGGTGCGCTGGACGCAACCAACGCCACATTGGGGCGCTTGGGTCTGGACCCCCGGCGTCACTCGATCGAGTGAAGCGTGGGGCCGCGCGTCATTCCTGGCGGAGGGTTCCCTCTTCCTCGGTGCGGCGGTAACCGGCCGGCACGCCCCCCGACTGGCCGGTTACCGCTGCGAGTTTCCTACTCACGGTGGAGCAGCACGACGGAGTCCGTCCCGTCGACGCGCAGGTACCCCGTGTGTTCCAGGTCCGCCAGCGCCGCGGCCTTCGTCTGCAGCGTGGTCGGCCAGGACTGTTCCGGCGTCGCGACGACCACCCACTCCGGCCGCTGGTCCGTCCCGCCGTCGAAGAACAGCACCGTGCAGCGGGACGTCAGCCGCGGGGCCAGCCGGTTGGACGCCAGCACCGTCGCGCCGTCCGGGATCCGGGCCAGTACCGCGTCGATCCCGGCCCGCTGCGACGGCGTCCAGACGCCGCTGGTCAGGTGCGCCGCCTGCAGGCCCAGCGAACCCAGGCCGACGACCACCGCGCACACCGGCAGGTACCGCTTGAACCCGCCGAACCGCCGGGCGCCGTGCACGCCGGCGAGGAACACGACCGGCATCAGCACCGCGCTGTAGTGGTAACCCATGCCCCAGTAGCGGTCGTTCGCCGAGACCAGCCGCCACAGCAGCGTCGGCACCGCCAGGAGGAGCAGCGGCGACCGCAGCGCCGCGAACGCCGTCGGCACGAGCAGGGCCAGCAGCATCGAAACCTTGACGATCGCCCCGCTGAACGGGTTGAAGCCGCCGCCGTGCGCGTACGCCCCCGCCGGGTTCAGGGCCGGCAACACGACCAGGAACAGCAGCGCCGAAGCGGCGACGCCGAAGACGAGCACCGTCCAGCCGAGCCGCCGCTGCCGGTTGAGCACCAGCACCACGCCGACCGCGGCGAGCGTCAGCGGCAGGTCCTCCTTGACCAGCACCAGCGGCAGCGCGCACCAGACCGCGGGCCGCCACCGCCCGTGCAGCAGGTGCTCGGCGGTGAACGCCAGCATCGGCACGGCGAAGCAGACCTCGTGGAAGTCGAAGTTCACCGCGGACAGCAGCCCCCACGACAGCACGTACCCGGCACCCACGAGCGCGCCCCGGCGGGAGCCGAGCACCAGGATCGCGCACCGCGTCACCGGCACCGCGGACAGCGCGAACAGCAGGGCCTGGGCCACCAGCAGGCACCCCGGCGACGGCCACAGCAGGTAACACGGCGCCAGCAGCGCGAGGATCGGGTGGAAGTGGTCCCCGAGCGTCGGCGTGCCGGGGCCGAGCAGGTCCGACACCGGCCAGTGCCCGTGCGCGTAGGACCGCACCGCCTGTTCGAAGATCCCCAGGTCGAACCCGCTCGCGTCGAACGTCCGCAGCCGCTGCAGCGACCAGGCGGCGTACCCGGCGAAGGCGACCGCGGCGACGACGTAGGGAACCGCGCGGCTTTCGCGCGTGCGCGCCCGAGCCGGCGCGAAGTCGATCAGCATGGCGGGATGCTCTTGTGGCCACGCTGAACCGAAGCTTAAGCAGCCTGAAGAAGTCTTCAGGCAAGCGGTAAGCGCAGCTCCAGGCGGGCGCCGGACCTGCTCTCGGCGACGCGCAGCGTGCCGCCGTACGTCCGCGCGATCTCCGCGGCGATCGCCAGGCCCAGCCCGGAACCGCCGTCGTCTTCGCGCGCGCGGTCGTCGTCGAGCCGGACGAACCGGTCGAAGACGCGCTCGCGGTGTTCGGCCGGGATGCCGGGGCCGTCGTCCCGGACGGTCAGCACGCCGTGGCCGTCGTCCGCGGTGAGCGTGATCGTCACCCGGCTGCTGGCGTGCCGCTCGGCGTTGTCGACGAGGTTGCGCAGCACGCGCTCCAGCCGTCCCGCGTGCCCCTGGACCACCGGACCTGCGTGGATTTCCGTGCGCACTTCGATGCCGTCACGGGGGAGCCGCGCGGCGACGTGTTCGCGGACGAGGTCCGCCAGCGCGATCCGCGCGGTCCCGGCCGGCTGGTCGGCGTCCAGCTTGCTGAGCAGCAGCAGGTCCCCGGTGAGGGCCTCCATCCGCGACACGTCCAGCACGGCGTTTTCGAAGCTGTGGCGCCAGTCGAGCCGGTCGGGGTGGGCGAGCTGGACCTCGAGCTGGGTGCGCATCGACGCCAGCGGGGTGCGCAGTTCGTGCGACGCGTCCGCGGTGAACTGGCTCTGCCGCTGCGCCGACCGGTCGAGCCGCGCCAGCATCTCGTTCATCGTCACGGCGAGCTGGGTGATCTCGTCACCGGAGTCGGGCACCGGCACGCGGCGGCCGAGGTCCCGCGCGCGGATCCCGTCGACCTCGGCGCGGATGGCGCCGACCGCGCGCAGCGACCGCCGCACGGCGAACCAGGCGACGGCGCCGATGAGCAGCGCCGCCGTGGGCACCGCGCCCCACAGGACGTGCTCGGCGTTGGCCACGGTTTCGAGGCCGACCGGGTCGAGCGCGGTCTGCGCCCTGACGAAGTACTTCCCGCCCTTGGTCCCGGTGACCGATTCGGTGCCGCCTTCGATCGGGAACGGCAACCCCACCACGCAGCCGGGGCCGTAGACCATCGCCTTGTCCTCGATGAGGGTCCCGCCCTGGTCCAGGTTCTCCGGGCAGCCGCTGTCCTTCCCCTTGCCGAGGGTGATCTCGTAGCCGCCGTAGTCGAGCTGGCGGGCCACGTCGGCCGGCGACACGCCGGCCTCGAGCAGGCCCGCAACGGCGGCGACCTTTTCGTTGGCGACCCGCACCGCGGCGAGTTCCAGCCCGCTTCGCAGTGACTGCACGAACCAGTACGACCCGAGGCCGAGCACGAGCGCCGACGCGAGGGCGGCGAAGAGGGCGACCCGCCACCGGGTCGACCGGGGCAGGATCCGGGCCATGCGCCGAAGATAACCGCACCTTCGAAGGTCCGGGGCGGCGTACCGGCGGGTTAGCGTCGGAAGCCGTGACGGTCGAACAGTGGGAGTCGGTGCGCGCAGCCCTGCCGGAGGTCGGCGGCCGGTTCGCGGACCTGCTGACCGGGGTGCCGGACCCGCACGCGAAGGCGCTGGGCGAGTGGTCGATCGCCGAAGCGGCGTCGCACGTGGGGATGATCGCGCTGATGTACACGGCGATGATCCGCGGCGACGGCGGCCCGCTCCCGCTGCCGGGCCTCGAAGACCCGATCGACGCGGCGAGCGTCGACACGATCGCCGGCATGAACGCGCTGGCGCTGGAGCTCTACCCGGAGCGCGACCCCGTCCGGCTCGCCGCGCGGCTGCGCGCGGACATCGCCGAGGTGCTCCTGGTCAGCGCGGACCTCGACCCGGAGAAGCCGGTGTGGTGGCTGGGCGGCTCCCGCGTGCCGGTCGCGGGCGTCCTCGCGCACCTGGTCAACGAGATGCTGATCCACGGCCTCGACATCGCCCGCGCGCTCGGGCAGCCGTGGCGCATCCCGGCCCGGCTCGAGGCGCTGTTCCTGGAGCTGTTCCTGTTCGGCATGGTGCGCAACGACATGGGCCACCTCCTCGACGACGCAACGCCGTCACCCCGCCGCATCGCGGTCGAGTTCCGGTCGGCGCACACAAAACCGGCGGTGCTGGCGTTGCAGCACGGAAGGCTGCGGTACGAGCAGCCGGACGGCACGGCGGACGTCCGGCTGCGCTTCGACCCATCGGTGCTGGTACCGATGATGTTCGGCCGGATCTCCCGCGTCCACGCGGTGCTGATCGGCGGCGTGCGGATCGGCGGCCCGCGGCCGTGGCTGCTGCCGGCGTTCCTGCGGACGGTCCGGATGCCTTAGTTCAGTGCGGCATCACGTGCCGGCCGGCGTCGGCGTTGAACAGCAGCGGGACGACGTACCGGCGGGGGCTCGTCGACCAGCGCGGCCGGGAGGGGCTGGCGCGGGGTCGTGCCGCTGCGCAGCAGGACGACGTTCTCGTCGCCCGCCGCGGCTTTCGCCTGCTTCAGGGCACTTTGCGGGCCGTCGGTGACGAACGTGAACCTCGTCGGGCCCTTGACGACCGGTTCGTGCGGCCGGTTCGTCACGACGAACACCGGCTTCTCGAACGTGCCGTCATCGCCCCACGGCTCCACGCCGACGTCGAACAGCGTGCGGCCGACCACGAACGCGCCCGTGCCGTCGAACAGCTTCGCCGCGATCTCGCCGTCGGTGCCGGTGCCCTCGAACATCCACTCGTGCAGCAGGCCGCCGTCCTTGCCGAGGCGGTGTTCGGTGCTGGTGTCCGGACCGGCGACGACGCCGTCCGCCGACATGCTGATTTCCGCGATGACTCTCCCCATGGGCAGCCACCCTGCCACCGGGTCAGGCGGAAGACCAGCCGTCGCCCCATTCGGCGTCCCGGGCCGCGCGGTACCGCTGGCCCTGCTTCTTCGAGACGGCGACTCCGGGCTTCAGCCCCTCGGAAGCCGTGCACAGGTCGAGCGCCACCCAGCCCTTGTGCTTCTTCGGGTGCCGGATGATCCGCGCGTCCGGGCGCTCCGGCGTGCTCCGCGTCGCGACGACGTACGCGAACTTCTCGTCCTCGAACCCGAGCGTGCCCGCCTTCAGCTTCCGGTGCAGGCCCGAGCGCGGGAGCCGGGTGGCGAAGTGGCACCAGTCCTCGCCGGGCGCGATGGGGCACGCCGCGTCGTGCGGGCAGGGCGCGACGACGTGCAGGCCGAGCTCGATCAGCTGGGCCCGTGCGGCGCGGATCCGCTCGTACCCCGCCGGCGTGCCCGGCTCGATCAGCGCGACCGCCCCGGCCTTCGCCGCCAGCCAGCGCACGACGTCGGTGCGCGTGGTGTCCGGCAGCTCGCCGAGCACGTACGACAGCGTGACGAGGTCCGCTTCCGGGGGCGGCGCGGCGGGGTCGACGAACCCGCGCCGCCACTCCGCGCCCCGGACCGCCGGGAGCGCGGCACCCGCGGCGAGCCGCTTGCCGAGACCGATCGCGCCGGCGACCTGCTCCAGCACCGTGCACTTCACCAGGGACGGCCACACGCCCGCCGCGGCCCACACCGCGGCACCGGTGCCTCCGCCGACGTCGATCTGCGTACGCGGCTCGAAGCCGGGAGCGCGTGAAGCGGCTTCGGCGAGCGCAGCGTGTACGGCGGCGTAGGTCGCCGGCATCCGGTAGCCCGCGTACGCAGCTACGTCGGCTTCGGAGCCGAGGATCGGCGAAGTCGCCACGTCACCTTGGCGGTAGCGCGTGCTGAGCCGGTCGACGGACTGGGTCAGCCGGCCCACCGGGTGCCGGGCCAGCTCGTCGTCGAGCGCGGAGGAGAGATCGTCGGGGAGTACCGCCACGGCTGACGATTCTCCCCTGTCCGAATTGTCGCCCCCGATCGGCCCTGAGCTGCTAGTTTTCCGGCGCTGAAGATTTTCGGCGGCGCCTGTCGATCCGGCGCCCGGCCGTTCGACGCGTAGGCAGGACCGACCGAGAGGAGACCGCTGTGCGGTTCATGGTGATCGTCAAGACGAACGAAGAGTCCGAGGCGGGCGAGGGCCCGAGCGCCGAGCTGCTGGCCGAGATGGGCAAGTTCAACGAGGAAATGGTCAAGGCCGGCATCCTGCTCGCCGGCGAGGGCCTCACGCCGAGTTCGCAGGGCGCGCGGGTCGTCTTCTCCGGCACCGAGGAGCCCAAGGTCGTCGACGGCCCGTTCGCCGAGACCAAGGAGCTCGTCGGCGGTTTCTGGATCCTGCAGTGCCGCGACCGCGAAGAGTGCATCGAGTGGATCAAGCGGATGCCCAACCCCGACGGCCAAGCCGGCGAGGTCGAGATCCGCCGCGTCGCCGAGGCGTCCGACTTCGAGAACATGACGCCCGAGGTGGAAGCACTGGAGGGACGGCTTCGCACGCAGGGCGCCGGGGAGGCGTGATGCGGTTCATGGTGATGGTCAAGGCCAGCGCCGAGTCCGAGGCGGCCGGGTTCCAGCCCAGCGCCGGCGAGCTGGCCGAGATGGCGCAGTTCAACGACCGGCTGTTCGGCGAGGGCCGGATCGTGCTCGCCGAGGGCCTGACGTCGAGCGCGGAGGGCGTGCGTGTCGTCTTCGAGGGCGACGCCGAGCCGAAGGTCATCGACGGACCCTTCGCGGAGACGAAGGAACTGATCGCCGGGTTCTGGGTGCTCAACGGCGAATCGCTCGAGGAGGTCGTCGCGCTGATGAAGCAGGCGCCCAACCCGGAGGCGAAGGGCGGTGTGCTGGAGATCCGCCCGATCAGCGAGTAGTGGGTTGCACCGCGGCTGATCACCCTGTCTGATGGCCGGGTGACGGTTGCGGACACCCGGAGCACGGTAGAGGCGGTCTGGCGGATCGAATCGCCGCGGCTCATCGCGGGCCTGGCCCGGATGGCCCGCGGCGACGTCGGTCTCGCCGAAGAGCTGGCGCAGGACGCCTTGGTCAACGCGCTGGAGCAGTGGCCGGAGTCCGGCGTGCCCCGCAACCCCGGCGCGTGGCTGATGACCACCGCCAAGCGCCGGGCGATCGACCTGTTCCGCCGCAACGAGCGGTACGCGGAAAAGCTCGAGGAAGTGGGGCGCGACCAGCAGCTCGGCGAAGGCGTGCTGCCGGACTTCGACGCCGCGCTCGACGACCACATCGAGGACGACGTCCTCCGCCTGCTCTTCGTCGCCTGCCACCCGGTGCTGAACACGCAGGCGCGGGTCGCGCTGACGTTGCGGATGCTCGGCGGTCTGACCACCGACGAGATCGCGCGCGCCTTCCTGGTCCGCGAATCGACGATCGCCCAGCGCATCGTGCGGGCGAAGAAGGCCCTCGCCGCGGCGAAGGTGCCCTTCGAGGTGCCGGAGGGCGACGAGCGCGTCGCCCGGCTGTCGTCCGTGCTCGAGGTCGTCTACCTGGTCTTCAACGAGGGCTACTCGGCCACCCGCGGCGACGACTGGATGCGGCCGGCGCTCTGCGAGGAGGCGATGCGGCTCGGCCGCGTGCTCGCCGGGCTGATGCCGGGCGAGTCGGAGGTCCACGGCTTGGTCGCGCTGATGGAGCTCCAGGCGTCCCGCGCGAAGGCCCGCACCGGCCCGAACGGCGAGCCGGTGCTGCTGCTGGACCAGGACCGCTCCCGCTGGGACCGGCTGCTGATCCAGCACGGCCTCGCGGCGCTGTCCCTGTCCGAGCAGATCGCGGAAGGCGCGTACGGCCCGTACTCCGCCCAGGCGGCGATCGCGGCCTGCCACGCCCGGGCGCGGACGCCGGAGGAGACGGACTGGACGCGGATCGCGGCGCTGTACGAAGGCCTCGGCAAGCTCCAGCCGTCCCCGGTGATCGAGCTGAACCGCGGGGTCGCGGTGGCGATGGCGTACGGGCCGTCAGCGGGCCTGGAAGTGGTCGACGCGGTCGCCGACGATCCGGCGTTGAAGGACTACCACTTGCTGCCGAGCGTCCGGGGTGACCTGCTGGAGAAACTGGGCCGCTTCGAGGAGGCCGAGCAGGAGTTCCGGCGGGCGGCGGAGATGACGGAGAACGCCCGCGAGCGCGCCCTGCTGCTGCACCGCGCGACGGCCGTCGCCGGCTAGCGGCCCCGCCAGGAGAGCGGCGACAGCGTCAACGCCGCTTCGGCGATCTTCCGCGCCGTCTCCGTCTTGAGCCCCTTCCGAGCCGATTCGATCCACTCGTCGACCGGCCGCACGCCGACGTCCCGGTATTCCAGCGCCTGCAGCAGCATCTCCAGCTTGTCCGCGTCCTTCGCGCACAACGCTTCCGCCGATTCCCGCGTCTCGTACTCGTCCACCGCCGTCCGGACCAGGTCGCGGGAGCGCTCCGGAAGGGCCGCCGTCTGGTCGGCGGTGATCTCCCGTGGCTCCGGCTTGCGCAGGTAGTCCCCGGCCGTCAGCGGCAGGTCGCCCGTGCGCGTCTCCTGCGTGTCGTGCCACAGCGCGAGGAACGCCGCCCGCTCCGGTGCCGCGCCCTCCTCCGCCGCGATCAGCGCCGCCAGCTGGGCCGCGCGCAGGCTGTGCTCGCCGACCGATTCCGGGTCGCGGACCCCCGCGTGCCACCACCCCGACCGCCGGACGCGTTTGAGCAGGCCCAGCTCGTAGCCGAAGGACGCCAGTGACTCACTCATGCCGGCCAGCCTAGGGCGACGGGATCATCGCCGTCAGGATCGTCGCCTGGAGGAGCGAAATCACGCCGACCACCGCGGTCAGCAGCAGCGACCACAGGAACGTCTGGCGCAGCAGCGAGCCCTCCTTGCCGCTCTGGCCGATCGCCGTCGCGCCGATCGACAGGTTCTGCGGCGAGATCATCTTGCCCATCACGCCGCCGGACGTGTTCGTCGCGCCCGCCAGGATCGGGTTCAGGTTCAGCTGCTGGGCCGAGATCACCTGCATCGGGCCGAACAGGCTGTTCGTCGACGCGTCCGATCCGGTCAGGAACACGCCCAGCCAGCCGATGTACGCCGAGAACAGCGGGAAGGCCACGCCGGTCGTCGCCAGGGCCAGGCCCAGCGTCTGCGTCGCGCCCGAGTAGTTCATGACGAACGCGATCGCCAGGATCGTGAAGATCGTCGCGAGCGCCCACCGCATCTGGTGCAGCGTCTTCCGGTACGTCGTCAGCAGCAGCTTCGGCCGCGCGCCCATCGCGAACCCGGCGATCACCGCGGCGATCAGCGCGACCGTGCCCGGTGAGAACAGGAAGTCGACGGTCAGCGTCGCCGCGTACGGTGCGTTCTTCGCCGTGATCGGCGGGTGCTGCACGACGTGGTTGTGCAGCCCCGGCCACGCGAAGATCCAGTCGGCCTTGTGCAGCAGCTTGGTCAGGTCCAGCCACACCGGCAGGTTCTTGAAGATCGTGCCGATCCGCGACAGGAAGATCGCCAGGATCAGGACGATGTAGGGCATCCACGCGTACAGCGCGCCGCGCTCGGCCTGGGCGGCGCCGAGGCTCCTGGCCGGAACGGCTTCCTCGCCTTCGAAGCGCCACACCGTCGCGGGTTGCCAGAACCGGGTCAGGATCCACAGCGCGGCCATGGCGGTGAGCGCCGCGAGGACGTCGACGAGGCTGGCGCTGATGTAGTTGGACGCGACGAACTGCATGGCCGCGAACGCGAGTCCGGCGGTCAGCACCGCCGGCCACACCTCGAGCATGCGCTTCCAGCCGGCCAGGACCACGACCAGGAACGCCGGGATGATCAGCGCCAGCACCGGCACCTGACGGCCGACCGCCGCCGAAAACAGCTCGGTGGCCTGGTCCTGCTTGAGGTGCATGATCGGCGCGGTCAGCCTGCCGAGCACGATCAGCGGGTTGCCGAGCCCGCCGAACGCCACCGGCGCGGTGTTCGCCAGCAGCGCCAGCACGACGGCCTTCACCGGCGGGAACCCGAGCGCGGCCATCATCGCCGCGGTGATCGCGATCGGCGACCCGCCGCCGGCGACGCCTTCGAGCAGGGCGCCGAAGCTGAACGCGATGAGCAGCGCCTGCAGCCGCCGGTCCTCGCTGAACCCGGCGAGGACCCGCTTGATCGCGTCGAACCGCCCGGTGGCGACCGTGACGTTGTGGAAGTACACGGCGTGGAAGGCGATCCAGGCGACCGACCACCCGCCGAACACGACACCCATGGCCGCGGAGTCGAACGCGAGCGCGACCGGCATCCGGTACAGCAGCAGGGCGACGCCGAGCGCGGTGACCAGCGCCAGCGCCGCGGAAAGGTGCGCGGAGAAGCGGATCACCCCGAGCGAAACCAGCAGCACGATGATCGGGAGCGCGGCGAGCAGCGCGGAAACCCACAGCGCGCCCGCCGGCTGGTAGTCCTGGATCCAGGTCACGGTCGGCTCCTTCGCCGGGTTCGGGTGATCAGGCCGGCCGGCCCCGGACGTAGCCGAGCCGCAGTGACAGGGCGGCGGCGGTCCCGGCCACGGAGGCCCCGAGTTCGTCGAGCCGGCGCAGCACGCGCGGCGCGGGCCCGGCAATGCTGATGGCGGCGATCGGCCGTCCCGAGTGGTCCCGCACGGCGGCGGCGACGCAGCCGACGTCCGGCTCGTTTTCGACCTCGTCGATCGCCCAGCCCCGGCGGCTGGTCTTCGCGAGCTCGTCGAGCAGCCGGTGCGGATCGCTGATGGTCTTGAGGGTCAGGGGATCCAGCTTCATCCGCCGGACGCGTTCGAACCGGTCGGCCTCCGGCAGCGCGGCGAGCCAGGCCTTCCCGAGCGACGTCGCGTGCTGCGGCCGCCGGGTCCCGAGCCGGCACGCGAGGGTGACGGCGCTGGCACTGCGTTCGGTGGCGACGTAGACCATGGTGTCGTTGTCGGGAACGGCGAGGTAGGTGGTCTCCCCGGACCGTTCCGCGAGCGACGCGAGGTACCGCGGAGCACACCGGTGCAGATCGGTCGCGGCCATCGCCCGGGCCCCCAGTTCGACGAGCCGCGTGCCGAGCCGCACCCGCCCGGTGACCTGGTCGGCTTCGAGGTACTCGAGGTTCTTCAGGGTGCCGACGATGCGGTAGGCGGCACTGCGGGAAAGCCCCAGTTGCCGCGCGATCGCATTGGTGGAAATCTCCTGGTGCCGCCCCACGTGCTCCAGCACGGCGAGCCCGCGCTCGAGAGTTCCGCTCTGTTCCAGCCCGCGCTCCGGTCCCACGTTGCCCTCCGTTGGACGTTTTCCCGCTCAGCGGAACGCCTTTCCGCTGGCCGGGGTTGGACGGTAACACCTCCGATGAATCTGCGGTAGATCTTGGAAAGACTCGGAACAATGCGAGTAGTTGTGAAAGCTAATTGGTTCAACATCCGATGGTTAAGTTTCCTACCTATGGCGGTTGCGGAGGGCTGAGCGGGCCCGTTCGACGGGTTCGACGGGGGGAGTTGTTCATGTCCGTGAATGGATGAGCGGTTGTCAACAGGTGGGGCGCAATGTGGACAATCGGGCTTCGGACGGCGTTCTTTCCGTCGTTGTTGTCGGGCCGCGCCGATACGCTGGACCCGGGGGGCGCCCCCGCGGGATGGGTGGTTGCCGCACGGGGTCCGGCGACTTACGCGCGCCGCCCAAGTGCTGCGGGAGGGGTGGTTGCCGCTCGGGGTTCGGCGACTTACGCGCGCGCCGCCCAAGTGCGGCGGGAAAGGTGATTGCCGCTCGAACCCGGCGACTCCCTGCGCCCGCCGCGCAGGCGTGCGGCAAGCGGATCCACCCGCGCGGATCACTCAGCGTGCGATGGCCGCCTGAACCTCATCGAGAGCCCGCCGCGCGGCCTCGCCGAAGTCCCCGGCCTCCGCTTCAACCCACCGCTCATAACCGATCTTCATCGCAAGCCCGCCCAGCTCGGCGACAACGCAAGCGGTCAGATCGGGAACCCCCCGCCGCCGCAGTGCCTCAGTCATCGCCGCCGTGATCGTCAGCCCCTTCAAGGCCTCACGTTCCTGCAGCTCCGGATGCGCGGCGATCACCGACCGCCGCTGCGCGCTGAACTCCCGCCGCTCAGGCGTAAAGGCTTCCCGCCCGGCCGCGTCCATCGCGCAGATCACCGCTTCGACCGGGCCGGCCGCGGCCGGTGCGGAAGCGATCGCCTCGGCGAGCAGTCCGGCCAACGTGCTGCCGCCGAAGAGCACTTCGCGCTTGTCCTGGAAGTGGCGGAAGAACGTGCTCTTCGTCAGCCCCGCGCGCGCCGCGATGTCGATCACCGTCGTGTTCTCGTACCCCCGCTCGGCGAACAGTTCGAGGGCGGCCTTGCTCAGCCGCTCCGGTGCGTTCGGTTCCCAGCGAGCCATGACCGCAACTTTACGGCACTTGGTCCCGTCAACCGGTGTACGGTGACGGGACCAAGTCTCATCACTGGAGGTTTCCATGAGCAGAGCCGTCGTCTACGAGCGGTTCGGCGGTCCCGAGGTGCTGGAGCTGCGCGAAGTCCCGGAGCCGCACGCCGGCCCCGGGGAGGTGCGGGTCCGCGTCACCGCCGCCGGGCTGAACCCGATGGACTGGGGCCTCGCCTCGCGGCCCGAGGCCGCCGCGCGGTTCGGCATCACCCTGCCGTCCGGCTTCGGGTACGACTTCGCCGGTGTCGTCGACGAAGCGGGCCGCGGGCCGCCGTGGGCGACCGCGTCCACGGCGGCGCGCTCGGTCGGGCCGTCGCCGACTTCGTCATCGTCAAGGCGTCCGACGCGCTCTTCCCCACGCCGGACGGCATCAGCGACGAAGTGGCGAGCACGCTCCCGGTCGCCGGCTCCTCCGCGGCCGCCGCGCTGGCCGCCGTCGGCCTGCGGGCCGGGGACACCGTCCTGGTCGGCGGGGCCGCCGGCGGCGTCGGCATCTTCGCCGTCCAGCTCGCGAGGCTCGCCGGCGCGACCGTGATCGGCACCGCCTCGGAAGGCACCTTCCCGTTCCTGCGCAAGCTCGGCGCCGAGCCCGTCGCCTACGGGCCCGGTCTGGCGGACCGCGTCCGGGACCTGGGCGTCACCGCGGCCGTCGACCTCTTCGGGACGGAGACGGCCGAGGCCGCGCTGGATCTCGGCGTCCCGCCCGGACGGATCGCCACGATCGCCGCGGGCCCCAACCCGCCGGGCGGCGTGCGCGCCACCGGGGGCGCCGACGCCGAACCCGGCGCCTTGACGCGGATCGCCGACGCGATCGTCGACGGCCGGCTCACCGTGCCGGTCGCCGCCGTCTTCCCGGTCGAACGGATCCGTGACGCCGTCGCCCTGCAGGCCGCGCGGCACGTCCACGGCAAGGTCGTCGTCACGCTGTAGAGACCCGCGCCACGGACTCAGGAAAATCACAGCGCCCGGCGGGCAGCATCCAGCCGGTGTCCGTCCGAAGCCCCCTCCGCACCCGCGCGTCCGTGGCCGCCGGGCGGCTGACCGCCTGGCTGTCCCGCAGCTCGGGGCTCGGCCGCGGCGGCATGATCGGCGGCCGGGTCACGCTGGCCCTCGATCCGCTCGCCCTGCGCCGCCTCGGCCGGGAACGCACGGTCGTGCTCGTCACCGGCACCAACGGCAAGACCACGACGTCGCTGATGCTCACCCGCGCGCTGGAAACGCTGGCCGAGGTCGCCGCCAACAGCGACGGCGCGAACATGCCCGACGGCGTCCTCGCCGCGCTGACCGCCCGCCCCGGCGCGCCCTACGCGGTCCTCGAGGTGGACGAGACCTACGTGCCGTGGGTGGCGGACCAGGTCCGGCCCGCGGTGCTGGTGCTGCTCAACCTGAGCCGCGACCAGCTGGACCGGGTCGGCGAAGTCCGTGCCGTGGAACGGGAACTGCGTGCGGCGATCGCCGGGCTGACCGGCACGGTCGTCGTCGCGAACTGCGACGACGTGCTGGTGACGTCCGCGGCGAGCGCGGCCGCGAAGGCGGTGTGGGTGAGCGCCGGCCCCCGCTGGACCGGTGACTCGACGGCGTGCCCGCGCTGCGAAGGCCGCGTCGAAACGCGGGAGCGGCACTGGGAGTGCGGGTGCGGGCTGACCCGGCCGGAACCCGGCTGGACACTCGACGGCGACCTCGTACGCACACCGGGCGGCCGCCAGGTGGATCTCGACCTGCGGCTGCCAGGCGAGGTGAACCGCGCGAACGCCGCGCTGGCGCTCGCGGCGGCGCACCGGCTGGGTGTGCCGCCGCACACCGCCGCGGCGCGGCTGCGGACCATCACCGACATCGGCGGCCGCTACCGGACGATCCGCCGGTCGCGGCACTCCGTCCGGCTGATGCTGGCGAAGAACCCGGCCGGCTGGGTGGAAACGCTGCGTGTGCTGGACGAGGACACCCCGGTCGTCGTCGCGGTCAACGCCCAGGAGGCCGACGGCCGGGACCTGTCCTGGCTGTGGGACGTCCACTTCGAACGGCTCCGCGGGCGCCAGGTGGTCGTCACCGGCCAGCGCGGCGCCGACCTCTCCGTGCGGCTCCGCTACGCCGAAGTCGCGCATTGGGCCGAGCCGGACCCGGTCACCGCGATCGACGCGCTGCCGCCCGGCGCCGTCGAGCTGGTCGCCAACTACACCGCGTTCCGCGAGCTGGTGGGCAGGCTGCCCGGTGGGTGACTCCCTCGTCCACATCGGACTTCTGCTGCCGGAGGTGCTGGGCACCTACGGCGACACCGGCAACGCGCAGGTGCTCGCCAAGCGGCTGCAGTGGCGCGGGTTCGACGCCGAGGTGGTCCCGGTCGGGCTCGGCGACCCGGTACCGTCTACTTTGGACCTGTACCTGCTCGGCGGCGGCGAGGACGGTGCACAGGTGCTGGCCGCCGCGCACCTGCGCAGGTACCCGGGTCTGCGGCGGGCGGCCGCGGCCGGCGCGGTGGTGTTCGGCGTGTGCGCCGGCCTGCAGGTGCTCGGCACCCGCTTCCGCGGCCTCGACGGCGTCGACCACGACGGGCTCGGCCTGCTCGACGTCACCACCGAACCCGGCGAACAGCGCGCGGTCGCCGAGCTGGTCGCGACGCCGCCCCGGCTCCTGGACGGTGAAGCGCTGACGGGGTTCGAGAACCACCTGGGCGTCAGCAAGCTCGGCGCCGGCAGCGAGCCGCTCGGACGGGTCGTGCGCGGCACCGGCAACGGCGACGGCACCGAGGGCGCGGTCACCGACCGGGTCGTGGGCACCTACCTGCACGGCCCGGCGCTCGCCCGCAACCCCGCGCTGGCCGACCTGCTGCTGGCCTGGACGATCGGTCACCCGCTGTCGCCACTGCCCCTCACCGAGGTCGAGCGCCTGCGCGGGGAGCGGCTCGCCGTCCCGCGCCGCCGCCGGTGAGCCCGTGGGCCGCACCCGTTCCCCGGCCGCCGCTGTTGACCACCGGCCAGCGCCCCAATGTGGCGTTCGGTGCGTTGGACGCAACCAACGCCACATTGGGGCGTTCGGGACCCGCGGTGGTCGTTACGCTGCGTTGGTGAAACTGGGCAAGGTGATCGCCGCGACCGGCGTCCGGATGCGCACCACCGCCGTGGCGGTGTTCGCGCTCGCGCTGGCCATCGCCGCCGCCGGTGTGGTCGTCGTGCTGCTGCTGGAGGAGTCGCTCGATCGCAGTGTCACCGAGAGTGCCCGCAGCACCGGGCGGCAGGTCGCCATCCAGCTCGTCCGGGAGGGCGCGCGCGACCTGAGTGCGAGCGACGTCGCCAGCACCGGCGACACCGAAGCCGTCACGCAGGTGCTGGACGCGCGGGGCACCCCGATCGCGAGCGACCCGGCGATCGTCGGGCACCCGCCGCTGACCACGGCCCGCCCGGTCGTCGGGCACGAGATCGTCGAGACCCTGCCGCTCGGGCTGAACGGTGACAACGACGACTACCGCGTCGTGTCGCAGGAGGTGACCGGGCCGGGCGGGCCGTTCACCGTGATTTCCGCGCGCTCGCTGGAACCGGTGACGGAGGCGTCGACGCGGCTGACGCTGCTGCTCGGCCTGATCGCCGTGCCGCTGCTGGCGATCGCCGGGCTCGCGGTGTACCGCGCGGTCGGCTCGGCGCTGCGGCCGGTCGAGCGGATGCGCCGGACCGTCGCGGAAATCTCGACGCGCGACCTCGCCGCGCGCGTGCCGCTGCCACCGGGCGGCGACGAGGTGCACCGCCTGGCCGTGACGCTCAACGAAATGCTGTCCCGGCTCGCATCCGCGCAGGCCGCGCAACGCCGGTTCGTCGCGGACGCCAGTCACGAACTGCGCTCACCACTGTCGACGATCAGCACCGCCCTCGACGTCTCCGGACGGCACCCGGAGAGCACCGGCGACCTGGTGCCGGTGATCGGCCGGGAAACCGCGCGGCTGCGCGAGCTCGTCGACGACCTGCTCGTGCTGGCCCGCACCGACGACACGACCGACCGGCCGCAGCGCACCGAGGTCGACCTCGACGACATCGTCCGCGCCGAGGCCGAGCGGGTCCGCGGCGAGAGCGCGGTGGACGTCGAGGTCCGGGCCGGGCCGGCGAAGGTGCACGGCAGCGAAGCCCAGCTGCGGCGAGCGGTGCGCAACCTGGTCGACAACGCGCGGGGGCACGCGCGCTCACGCATCCGGGTCAGCAGCGCGGTGCGCGGCGACCTCGCCGTCGTCGAGGTGAGCGACGACGGCCCCGGCGTCGGGGAAGCCGACCGGGAGCGGATCTTCGAACGGTTCGTCCGGCTCGACGCGTCGCGGCAGCGCGGGCACGGCGGGACCGGGTTGGGCCTGCCGATCGTGGCCGGTATCGCGGCGCGCCACGGCGGCCGGGCGCGCTACGCCGCGTCGGACGAGCCGGGCGCGCGGTTCGTGATCGAGCTGCCGGTGATCGAACTGCCGAAGGAGGAGTAGTGCGCCTGCTGATCGTGGAGGACGAGCGCGAGTTCGCGGAGACGCTGCGTCGGGGCCTGATCGCCGAGGGCTTCACCGCCGACATCGCGCCCACCGGTCGCGAGGGCCTGTGGCGGGCGACCGAGCACGAGTACGACGTCATCGTGCTGGACATCATGCTGCCCGAGCTGTCCGGCTACGAGGTGCTCAAACGCCTGCGGGCGGCGGAGAACTGGACGCCGGTGCTGATGCTGACGGCGAAGGACGGCGAGTACGACGAAGCCGACGCGTTCGACCTCGGCGCCGACGACTACCTGTCCAAGCCGTTCTCCTTCGTTGTGCTCATTGCCCGGCTGCGGGCGCTGCTGCGCCGCGGTGCCCCGGCCCGCCCGGCGGTGCTGGAGGCGGGCGACCTGCGGCTGGACCCGGCCGCCCGTACCGTCCACAGAGGACAAAAGCGGATCGAGCTCACCGCGCGGGAGTTCGGGTTGCTGGAGTTCCTGCTGCGGCGGACGGGAACGGCGCTGTCGAAGAACGAGATCCTCGGTCACGTCTGGGACGCGCATTACGACGGCGACGAGAACGTCGTCGAGGTCTACATCGGCTACTTGCGGCGCAAGATCGACGCACCCTTCGGCACCCACACCATCGAGACGGTCCGGGGCGTGGGTTACCGCCTCGTGGACGTTACTCGATCGTAACCAAACGGGCGTTTTCCGGAAATTGGTTCCGCTGGGTGTCCCGCTGTTGCGCCGTTTGCCTCCGCCGGTTGCCGCAGATCGCCCAATCGTTCCCGCGAACCGGTGAAAATTGCCCTGCCTTGAGGCTGCTGCACGCGATCCTGTGTGTTGCTACGGTGGGCATCCACCCGTGACGAGGAAAGCGATGACGGAATCGCCACTGCCGTTCCCTGCCCAAAACAAAAAAGCCCCCGAAACCGCCGAGAAATCCGTTTCCCGGCTCCGTGCCGCCGACGCCATTCAAGCGGCGACGGCCTGGTCCGTGCTCGTCGACGTCGTCGAACTGGCCCGGATCCCGGATTTCGCGCGTGCGAACGGCTGCGGCGGTTCACCCGGGGCTCCACCGATTCCTGAAAGGAAGGTCGACACGATTGGCCGCTTCGTCCGATTCGTTGGCGGACATCCTGGAACGCGTGCTCGACAAGGGCGTCGTCATCGCCGGTGACATCGGCGTCAGCGTCGTCGACGTCGAATTGCTGACCCTGCGGATCCGGCTGTTCATCGCCTCCGCGCAGACCGCGCGGGAAATGGGCATGGACTGGTGGACGAACGATCCGTTCTTCGCCCCGAATGCCGCGCGGACCGAACTGGAGACGCCCGGCCTGGCGGCGCGCGTCGCCGAATTGGAAGCCCGGCTGCCCGCGCCGGGCGGGAGGGACGAACCGCGGTGAGCACCGGAAACTGGCTGAGCGCGTACGCGATCACCCGCAACCGTCCGTCCGGTTTGGACATCGGCCTGGCTCCGCGGTTGATCGGCTACCGCGACCTCGGCGTGGTGGTCTCCGAGGTGGCGCCGGCCCGCATCGACCCGCTCGACCCGGTCGACGGCACGCTCGCCGAGCTGGCCCGCGAGCACGACGCCGTGGTGCGCGCGGTGTTCTGCAGCGAACCCGTGCTCCCCGCTGCGGTTCGGCACGGTCCTCGACGGCGAGGACGCGGCCCGCCGGCTCCTGGCGGCGGGCTACGACCAGGCGCGCGACTGCCTCGACGAGGTGGCCGGGCACCGCGAGTGGGGCGTCCGGGTCCGCCACACCGAGCCCGCGGCGACCAGCCGGCCGGATCCGGCGGCCCTGACCGGAACGCAATACCTGGTCAGACGGCGCAAGCGGCTGAAGGCGATCCAGCGCGCGCGGGAGGACGTGGCCGGTGCGGCGGGACGGCTCGAGGAGACGTTGCGCCGGCACGCGGCGGACCGGGTGGAGCGAGCCCGGCCGCACGGCGTGCTGGTGCACACGGCGTACCTGGTGGAGACGAGCCGGGAAGCGGAGTTCCACGCGGAGGTGGCGTGGTTCGCCCGCGAGCTGACCGCGGCGGGGGCCACGGTGGAGAGCTCAGGCCCGTGGCCGCCGTACTCGTTCACGGACCTCGAGCTCGGAGCGACGGCGAATGGCTGACGCCGAAGCCCACGCGGGCGCGGGTGCCGCGGGCAGCGCTGCGGGCGGTGACCTGCTCGCGGATGGTGGTGCGCCGGGCCGTGGTGCGACCGGCGACCTGATCGCGGCGGCCGGTGTGCCGTGCCGGGCCGGGCCGCGCGGTGACCTGCTCGCCGAAGTCTTCACACCCACCGGCACCAAATCGCGCTGGAACTCCGGTTCGCCGAGGTCCGCGCCGCCCTCGACGACATCCCTGCGACCGAAGGAGCGAAGTGACCAGACCGGGACAGACCGGTGGCGGCCTCGCCGACACGCTCGACATCCTGCTCGACAAGGGCCTCGGCCGGACGACGGGGCTGATCCCGCCCCCGCCGCCGACGCCCGCGGTCGCGGTGCCGGTGGAACCGGCCATCCCCGTCGAACAGCCGTGACGCTGCAGCTCTACGGCGTCGTCCGGGCCGGGCACCCGCGGGCGCCGCGCACGGTCGTCTGGGAAGACCTCGCGATGGTGGTCGGCGAACCCGAGCCCGACCCGGCCGCGCACCTGGCGGTGGTGTCCGCGCTCGTCGAGGGCGGCCCGGTGCTGCCGGTCCGGTTCGGCACCGTGGCCGAGGACGAGGACGCCGTCCGCACCGACGTGCTCGCCCCGGCCGCCGGCACCTACCGCGCCGACCTCGACCGGCTCGACGGCCTGGCCGAGGTGCACGTCTGCCTGCGGTTCACCGAACCCGGGTCGGCGTGGCGGGCGGCCCGCTCGGACGTCCTGCTCGCGGAGGTCGCCGAACGGGCCCGCGACTCCGTGGCGCTGCCGGCGGGCGAGAGCGCCGACGAGCGGTGGGCGTTCCTGGTCGGGCTGGGCGACCTGCTCGTTGTGCGCGACGCCGTCGCCGGGCTGGCCGGCGGGGGCGGCGTCCAGGCCGACTGGCTCGGGCCGCTGCCCGCCTACAGCTTCCTCGACCGGCGGACGTGCTCCCGGTGGAGCTGGTGAGCGGGGGCGGAACAGTCGCTGAACACTCGTCCCGGCGCTGGCCGCCGTGGCTCGCGGTCGGTGATCCTGATGCCGTGACCACCAGCGAAGTCGCGGCGCTCCCGCGCGCGTTCGGCGGACCCGGCACCGGGCCGGGGCAGTTCCGCGCGCCGTCCGGGATCGCCGTCGACGCCCGCGGCCGCGTGTGGGTGGCGGACACCGGCAACGACCGGGTCCAGGCGTTCACCCGCGACGGCGCGCTCGTGCGCGTCCTGGCCGGGCGGCTCAAGGCGCCCGAAGGGGTGGCGGTCGACGCGGCGGGCCACGTCTACGTCGCCGACACCGGCAACCGCCGCGTGGTGCAGTTCTCGTGGTGGGGCGGGTTCGTCCGCGAGTTCGGCGGCCTGGCCCGGCCCCGCGGAGTCGCGCTGGACCACGCCGGGCGGCTGCTGGTCGACGACACCGGGCGTGTGGCCCGGTTCGACACCCGCACGGGCACCGCGTTGTCCGACACGGCCGAGCCGATCGGCTCACCCAGGGACATGGCCGACGACGGCGCGGGCGGTGTCTGGGTCGCCGAGACGGGCAACCACCGCATCGTCCACTTCGGAGCGTCCGCCTAGTTCTTCGAGATCGCGGCGGTCGCGCGGACGACGGCGGTGCAACGGTTCTCGACGTAGGCGAGCCCGCCTTCTTCGGCGATGCGGCGCGCTTCGGCGGAGACGATGCCCTGCTGCAGCCACAGCGCCTTGGCGCCGATCTCGACGGCCTCCCGCGCGATGCCGGGCGCCTCGGGCGAGGGCCGGAAGACGTCGACCAGGTCCACCGGCTCGGGGATGTCCGTCAGCGACCGGTAGACCTTTTCGCCGAGCAGCTCGGTCGCGGTCGGGTGCACCGGGATGATCCGGAACCCGTGCGCCTGCAGGACCGCGGGGACACCGTGCGCGGCCTTGGCCGGGTCCCGGCTCAGGCCGACAACGGCGATGGTGTTCGCGCCGGCGAGGATTTCCTCTGCGTTCATACCGGTGGAACGCGCGGAGGACGTCAAAGCTTCCAGAGCCGCAGGCCGCGCACGCGGTAGACGGGCCACACCACGTGCCACGGCTTCCGGCGGGCGAAGGTCGCGGCGCAGGTCAGGATGTTGCGGGCGGCCGTCGTCGCGACTTCGTGCCGGTCGGGCCAGGTCTCGCCCTTGGCGCCGACGGCGATGCGGAACACCGTCAGCAGGCCGCGGCCCTGCAGGTCGTACTTCGCGCCGGTGTCCCCGGAGCCGGGCGCCAGTTCCGCGATCTCGGCGCCGAACGCGCGGGCCGCCTGCGGCGCCACTTCGGCGGGGACCGCGCCGACACTGCGGGTGATCGCCTTGCCGTGCACGCGCCGCGCGTACCGGAACAGCAGCGCGCGCTCCCACCACGGCAGCAGCCGGTGGTGCGCGAGGAGGGCGGCGCACTCGCCGTGCCCGATCGCGAAGATGCTCGTCAGCTCGTCGTAGGCGCCGTTCGTGACCGGCTCGTTGAGGTGCAGCCGCACCTCGAACCGGGTACGCGCGGTGAGTTCGTCGAGCCGCTCGCGGTGATCGAGCCGCGCCTTCGCGCGGGAGAGGGACCAGTCGGACATCGGACCTCCAGGCGTCGCGCACAGGCTAGTTGGCGCGCGACGCCCAAACCACGCTTTCAGCCGATCTTCTCGCCGTACATCTCCCCGAGCGGGTCGGAGATCAGCTCGACGCGGGCACCGTCCGGATCGGACAGGTAGATGGAGGTCTGGCTCTCCAGCAGGTACTGCACGCCGGCTTCGTCGAGCTTGTCCTTGATCACACTCCACCGTTCGGGCGCGACGGAGAGGGCCAGGTGGTGCAGTCCACCGAGGACTTCCGCGTACGGGCCGAGGTCCAGACCGGGCAGGTCGAAGAAGGCGACGGCGTTGCCGTTGCCGACGTCGAAGAAGAAGTGGCTCGACCCGGGGTAGTCGCGGTTCTCGATCAGCTCGGTGAGGGGGAAGCCGAGGATGTCCTGGTAGAACTCGATGGTCCGCTCGACGTCGCTGGAGATCAGCGCGGTGTGGTGGATGCCGCGGCCGTTCGTCGCCGGGCGGTCGGCGGCCGGGCGCAGGTGGCGCTCGCGCAGCTCGTCGCGGACTTCGGCGAGCTTGGTGACCTCGGCCTGGGTCGGTGCCATGTCCCTCACGTCCCTTCCTGGTGGTACCTCGGACGGTACGCCGCATTTGTCTCGCGCGCAAGAGGTTGCGTGGCGAGAGTTCCGCTGGACGGAACGTCGGAGCTTGTGCGCCGGGGACGTGCACGGCAGAGTCCCGGGGGTGGACGTCAGCAGGGTGCAGGAGGCCGCCGCCGCGCTGGCGCGGGCTTATGCCACGCGCGAGCCGATCGAGCCGCTGGTCAAGACCTACCCCGACGCGGGGGTCGAGGACGCGTACCGGATCCAGCAGGAGCAGGTGCGGCAGTGGGTCGAAGGCGGCGACGCCGTCCGCGGGCACAAGGTCGGTCTCGCGTCGGCGGCGATGCAGCGGCAGATGGGCGTCGACCAGCCCGACTACGGGCACCTCACCGGCAGCATGTTCCACCTCGAACACCAGCCGATCCCGACGTCGGCGTTCCTGCAGCCGCGGATCGAGCCGGAGATCGCGTTCGTGCTCGGCTCCGCCCTGCGCGGCCCGGGTGTGACGGTCGCGGACGCGGTCCGGGCGGTCGATTTTGTGCTGCCGTCGCTGGAGATCGTCGATTCCCGCATCCAGGACTGGAAGATCTCCCTGTTCGACACGATCGCCGACAACGCGTCGTCCGGCGGGGTGGTGCTGGGGAGCAGCCCGGCCGCGCTGGGTTCGGTGGACCTGCGGCTGGCCGGCTGCGTGCTCTACCAGAACGGTTCGGTGGCCGCGACGGGCGCGGGCGGCGCGGTGCTCGGGTCGCCGGTGAACTCGCTGGTGTGGCTGGCGAACACGGTGGGGCCGCTGGGCGTCACCCTGGAACCCGGGCACGTCGTGCTGCCGGGATCGATGACCCGGGCGATCCCGGTGTCGCCGGGCGACACGATCGTCACCACGATCGCCGGCGTCGGCAGTGTCACCGCGGTCTTCGCTCCTGCCTCGGAGGAATCGTGAACGTGCGCGAGGCAGCCGCTGCGCTGCTGGGGACGGTCTCGGAGCGCGCGCCGCTCTCGGCCGACTGGCCGGACCTGGACGTCGACACGGCGTACGCGATCCAGGACGAGGCCCTGCGGCAGCGCCGGGCGCGCGGCGAGACGCTGATCGGGGTGAAGCTGGGCCTGACGTCGCGGGCCAAGCAGCAGCGGATGGGCATCAACGCGCCGTTGCTGGCCTGGCTGACCGACGCGATGGTGCTCCCCGCGGGCGCGCCGGTGCCGCACGACGCGCTGATCCACCCGCGCGCCGAGCCGGAACTGGTCTTCGTGCTGGGCCGCCGGTTGGCGGGCCCCGGCGTGACGGCGGCGACGGCGCTGGCCGCGGTCGACCGCGTGTACGGCGGCATCGAGGTCATCGACAGCCGGTACGCGGACTACCGCTTCACGCTCCCGGACGCCGTCGCGGACAACGGCTCGTCGGCGTACTTCAGCCTCGGCCCGGTCGGCTTGCCCCCGGCTGCTCTGGACCTCTCGCTCGAGGCGGCCCTGCTGGAGGTCGACGGCCAGATCGTCGACACGGCCACCGGCGCGGCCGTCCAAGGCCACCCGGCGGAAGCCCTGGCCCTGGCGGCGAACGCCCTGGCCGCACGGGGACTGGCCCTGGAGCCGGGCTGGCTGGTCCTGACCGGCGGCATGACGGACGCGGTCCCGGTCCGCCCCGGCTGCCGCGTCGCGGCCCACTTCTCCCACCTGGGCTCACTCACCCTCGCCACCTGACCCTGGAGGGTCGGCCGGTCGGGGGCTCGGCCCTGATCCGTTCCGGTAGGCGCGGGCCTGGATCCCGTACAACTCGTGGTAGACGCCGCCCGCGCGGATCAGCTCGTCGTGGGTGCCCTGTTCGATCAGCCTTCCCTTCTCCAGCACCAGGATGCGGTCCGCCGAGCGGATGTTGGCCAGCCGGTGGGTCACCAGCACCGTGGTGCGGCGGCCGCGGTCCGACCGGCTCGCGTGCTGGAGCCCGGCGAACACCCGGGCTTCGGCGCGGGCGTCGAGCGCCGCCGTCGGTTCGTCGGCGACCAGGACCGACGCGTCGCGGTAGATGCCGCGGGCGATGCCCATGCGCTGCCACTGGCCGCCGGAGAGGTCGTGGCCCTCGTCGAACTTCTTCGACAGGACCGTGTGCTCCTTGGCGGGCAGGGAACCGATCACCTCGTCCGCGCCCGAGTAGCCGACCGCTTCGCGCCACGCCTGCCCGTCCGGGTCGGCGCGGCCGAGGCGCCCGACCGTGATGTTGTTCGCCGCGGTCATCGGCCATTCCGCCGGTTCCTGCGCGATCACCGCGATGTTCGAATGCACCGACACTGGATCGGCCCGCGCGAGGTCGACGTCGTCCCAGCGGACCGTGCCCTCGTCCGGTGGGTACAGCCCGGTGAGCAGCTTGCCGAGGGTGGTCTTGCCCGAGCCGTTCTCGCCGACGAGCGCGACCACCTCGCCGCGCCGGATCGTCAGCGAGACGTCCCGCAGGGCCGGCGTTTTCCCGCCCGGGTAGGTGAACGTGACGCCGTCCAGCCGGATCTCGGCGGGGTCGGCGGGCGCGGTCACCGCCGTCGGCGGGGGTTGCCGCTTCCGGGATTCCGCGAGCAGCTGGTTGTAGAACCCGATGTAGAAGGAGTCCTCGTACAGCGAGTTGACCGCACGCATGGTGTTGGACAGCGACGTCGACGCCGTCCGCATCGCCAGCACCGCCGTGCCGGCCAGCGCCAGCTCCATCGAGCCGGTGTAGAGCAGCCAGCCGAGCACCAGGTACGCCACGGCCGTGCCGAAGCCGGCCGCCGCCCGCCCGGTGGTGCGCACCAGGTTGCTCCGGTGCGCCAGCCGGATCTCTTCGCGCGTGAGGCTGCGCGAGATGCGCCGGTACTCGCCGAGCAACGGTTCCTGCAGCGTCAGTGCGTGCCGTTCGAGGGCCATCGAGCGCCAGGTGGCGACCTCTTCGACGACCGACTTGCGGATGTTGCGCCCGACGGTGTCCAGGAAGTGCCGGTAGTTGAGCTTCGCGACGCGCGCGGCGGCCCAGCCGTCGGCCGCCGCGGCGAGCAGCAGCACCGGGGCCAGCCACGGGTTGAGCAGCCCGGCCGTGATCATCGCCGCCGCCAGCGAGATCACCGACGACGTCAGGTCGGCCAGCCGGCGCAGGCTCGTCTCGATGGCCCGCACCCCGAAGCGTGCGCCCTGCCGGGCCAGCTCCCGGAAGTCGGCGTCCTCGAACGCGATCAGCCCGACGCGCACGACCGCGGCCGTCACCGCGTCGTCCGCCGCCGCGGTGACCCGCGGTCGCAGCGCGCCCTCGACCGCGGCGACCGCGGAGTCCAGTATTGCGCGCGCCGCGTACGACCCGGTGACGACCGCGAGCGCCGGCAGCGACTGCAGGACGCGGTCCGGGGTCGGGCCTTGTTCGAGCAGCGCGGTGAAGACGTTCGCGGTGGCGAGCAGCCCGAACGCCGTGACGCAGCCCGAGACGACGTGCACGACGGCGGCCAGCAGCGTCAGCCGCGGCGACGTCCGCCACGCCAGCCGCAGCACGACCGAAACCGCGGTGGGCAGCGCACGCACGGCTTGGCCGAAGCCCGCGGAGGCCACGCGTTCGTCGACGCGGGCCCACTCGGGCATCTTCAGGTTGTCGACCCCGATCAGCGGGGGCGGGTCGGCGGTTCTGGTCACGCTTTCATCTGTACGCCGGGGGTCCGACAGTTTTGGGGTCGCTACTGGTCCTTCCGGGTGTACCGCGCTCGCAGGAACGGGCTGAACGCGGCGTTTTCACCCATCCGGACGTCGATCTCGTGCGTCAGCGTCCTGCTTTCCGGCGTGAGCCGGTGCCGGGCCACTCCGCGCGCAGTCTTCTTCTCCAGGGTCAGCGTCACGCCGGTCCAGTTGCCGCGGGCGGGTGAATCGGGCGGGAAACCGTAGCTGTCGAAGCCGTACCAGAGCGTCTCGCCGGTGTCCGGGTCCGCGGTGAAGACGTTGTGGCCGAGGAATTCCGTCCCGTCTTCGCGGCGCTGCCGGTAGTGCTGGATCACGGCGAAACCGTTGAGGGCCAAGCGGTATTCGCAGTCGCCGTGTGCGGTCGAAGCCGGCGCCCACGGCGAGGCGGTGAGCTCCTCGGTGCCGGTCCAGTCGCCGACGAGCGCCTTCAGCGCGTCGTGCGCGGGACCGAGGCGGGGCATGTCCATGGTCGTCTCCATTTCGACAGGTGCCTGTCGAAATGCGAGACTAGCACGCATGCGGTCCCATCGAGCCGAGACTTTCACCCGCGTGATCGGAGCGGTTTTCGCGTGCAACGGCGGTTTCCTCGCCGCGGGCGACGCGCTGACCGGGCCGGTCGGGCTGACGGCGGCGCAGTGGCAGGTCCTCGGCTTCCTCGAAGACGGTCCGGCGACCGCCGCGGAGGTGGCCCGCCGCCGCGGGCTGCGCCGGCAGAGCGTGCAGGAGACGGTGAACCGCTTGCTGCGCAACGGAATGCTGGACCGCCTGCCGAACCCGGCCGACGCACGGGCGCCGCTGTTGTTGTTGACGCGGCGGGCGAAGGAGGCGTTGCGCGTCCTGGGGGAGGCGCAAGCCGAGTGGGCGGAGGACGTGGCGGCCGAGGTGCCGCAGGAGGATCTGGAGACGACGTTGCGGACGCTGCAGCGGTTGCGTGGGGTGGTCGCTCAGCCGCGGTTGTCGTGAGCGGTGGTCCTCAGCGCGTCGAACCGGGGCCGGCCAGCACGTCGACGTCGTTCGCGTGCATCGGCTCGCCGCAGTGGGCGCAGCGCAGGTCGACCACGCTGATCTCGCCGCACGCGTGGTGGCGGTACAGGACCGGGGGCCCCGCCTTGCCCGCCAGCCACTTGTCACCCCAGCGGGTCATCACCATCAGCATGTCGACCAGCTCGGTGCCCTTTTCGGTCAGGACGTACTCGTAGCGCGGCCGCCGGTCGTACGGGCGGCGCTCGAGGACGTCTTCGTCGACCAGGTGGTTGAGCCGCTCGGTGAGCACCTTGCGCGAGATGCCGAGGTCGGCTTGGAGCTGCTCGAACCGGCTGACCCCGGCCCACACGTCCCGCAGGATCAGCGGTGACCAGGGTTCGCCGATGACGTCGAGCGTGCGCGCGATCGAGCACGCGGCCAGTTCGCTGAAGTTCGTGCGCTGCATGAGGCCAGGTTAGCACTTGGGGTTCCCTTAAGGAACTTGAGCTGCTACGGTTTGGAGTCTCCTGAAGGAACCCAGAAGGGAAGCCCAGATGAGCAAGGTCTTCAGCGCCCACGCCGTGTCGGTCGACGGCTACATCACCGGCCGCGACGCCCGGCCCGGACAGGGGCTCGGCGACGGCGGAACGCTCTTCGACTGGTACTCCGACGGAGACACCCAGAGTGAGGTCTTCGACTTCTTCAAGCTCAGCGAGCCGAGCGCCCGCGTCTTCGACTCCCTCGCCGGCCGGGTGGGTGCGATCGTGGCGGGCCGCAACACGTACGAGGACTCGGAGCACTTCGGCGGCGGCAGCCCGCACCCGGACGCGCCGCTGTTCCTCGTCAGCCACCGGCCCGCGCCGGAGCTGACCGAGCGCCAGACCCTCGTCGGCACCATCGAGGACGCGATCGCGGCGGCCCGCGAGGCCGCCGGTGGCAAGGACGTCGGCCTCATGGGAGGCGGCGTCCTGACCTCGGCGTTGCAGGCCGGCCTCGTCGACGAAGTGGTGCTCCACCAGGTACCCGTCCTGCTCGGGGGCGGCCGGCCCTTCTTCCAGGCGCTGCCGTCGCACGTGCGGCTCCGCCTCGTCGAGGCCGTGGCCGCGCCCGGCGTCACCCACCTCCACTACGCAGTCGCCTGAAATCCCACTCCAGCAAGGAGACGATCACCATGCTCGAAGCCGACGTCCGCCGCATCCTCGCCACCACCGCGATCGGTCACCTCGCGACCGTCCTGCCCGACGGTGCGCCCCACTCGGTCCCGGTCTGGGTCGACCCGGAGGGCGACCGCATCGCCATCCTCACCGGCCCGGACTCCCGCAAGGCCCGCAACCTGCGCCGCGACCCGCGAGTGGCGCTGTCCCTGACCCCGCCGGACAACCCGTTCGAGCCGGTGATCATCCGCGGCCGGGTGGCGAAGTGGCTCGAGGGCGACGCGGCCTGGGAGATCGTCGACCGGATCGCGACCAAGTACATCGGCGGCCCGTACTCGCGTGAGCAGCCGCGGGTCGTCGGGCTCATCGAGGTGGAGCGGCAAAGCGCCGGGATGCGGTGATCGTCAGTCCGGCTTGATCCCGAGCAGTGTCAGGAACGTGCGGAACCCGGCCGGCATGTCGACCTCCTCCGGGTCGAGGAGCCACTGCAGCTGGAGGCCGTCGAGGACGGCGATGGCCAGCGGGGCCAGCTGTTCCGGGGTGGTTCCCGGGGGCAGCTCGTCGCGGTGGCGGTCGAGCATCTCGGTCATGCCCGCCCGGACCCGGGCGTAGCGGTCGTGGAAGTACTTGCGCGCCGGGTGATCCTCGGTGACGCTGTCCGCCGACAGCACCGTGTACGTCTGGACGATGCCCGGCCGGGTGGCGTTGTAGTCGACCAGGTCCGCCAGCTGGTTGACCGTCATCGCCGAGGGGTCGCCCGGCGGGGCGTGGCCGAAGTGCAGCAGGTCCCATTCGTCCCGGGTTTCCAGCACTGCCGTCAGGAGGTCTTCCTTGGTGGGGAAGTAGTGCATCAGCCCCTGCTGCGTCAGGCCGACGCGCTCGGCGACCGCGGCCAGCGAAGTGCCGCGGTAGCCGCGTTCGGCGATCACCTCGAACGCCGCTCGGACGATGCTCGCTCGGCGGTCGGCGCCCCTGGCCCGGGTCATGAGCCCGAGCCTACGGGAGAGATTGTCACGGAAACATAACGTTCACTACTTGACGCCAGGTAGAGTGACGGCAGGACCGACCCCGGAGGACCCGCATGAGCTTCGACGTCGACGCGCTGCTGGCCGAGCTCGACCTGGACGCCAAAGCGAGCCTGCTCGCCGGCCAGGACGTTTGGTCCCTCCCCGCGCTGCCGCGGATCGGGCTGGCCTCGCTGGTCCTCTCCGACGGCCCGGTCGGCGTCCGCGGGACGCGGTGGAGCCCGGACGACCCCTCGGTGACCCTGCCCAGCCCGACGGCCCTCGCCGCGAGCTGGGACCCGCGGCTGGCCGTGCGCGTCGGCCGCCTGCTCGCGCAGGAAGCCCGGCGCAAGGGCGTGCACGTGCTGCTCGCCCCCACGGTCAACCTCCACCGTTCGCCGCTGGGCGGACGGCACTTCGAGTGCTACTCCGAAGATCCGCTCCTCACCGGGATGATCGGCGCCGGCTACGTCACCGGCGTGCAGGACGGCGGGGTCGCCGTCACGGTCAAGCACTTCGTGGCCAACGACTTCGAGACCGAACGCTTCACCGCCGACGTGCACGTCGGCGAGCGCGCGCTGCGCGAGCTCTACCTCGCGCCGTTCGAGTGCATCGTCCGGCGCGCGAAGCCGTGGGGGATCATGGCCGCCTACAACAGCGTCAACGGCGTCACGATGACCCAGCACGCCGAACTGCTCAACGGCGTGCTGCGCGACGAATGGGGCTTCGACGGCTTCGTCGTCTCCGACTGGCTGGCCGCGCGCGACACCGTCGCTTCCGCCAACGGCGGCCTCGACGTGGCCATGCCGGGCCCGCGCACCGTGTTCGGCGCCCGGCTGGCCGAAGCCGTGCGCGGCGGCGAAGTGAGCCCCGAAGTCGTCGACGACATGGTGCGCCGCGTGCTCCTGCTCGCCCACCGGACCGGCGCGCTCGGCGGCAGCCCGGCGCCGCAACCGTCCCCTGTGGACGGTGACGCGGTCGCGCGCGAGGTCGCGCACCGGTCGTTCGTGCTGCTCCGCAACGAAACCGGCGTGCTGCCCCTGCGGGACCCGCAGAGCATCGCGCTCATCGGCGCGCTGGCCGCGGACCCGAAGATCCTCGGCGGTGGCAGCGCCACCGTGTTCCCCGATCACGTCGTCTCCCCTCTCGACGGCCTCAAGGCGGCCGTTCCCCCTGGTACCGAGCTCGCCTACGCACCTGGTGCCGATCCGCGGACGACGTTACCGACCGCCACCGACATTTTTTGGGGGCCTCGGGTGGCGAAGCCCCCGACCTGGGGCGAAGCCCCGGATGTCACCGACAATTTCCGGCTCCGCGCGACGGCCCGCGCCGCCGACGGCACCGAACTCGCGGAATTCTCCTTGCGCAAAGCCAGGATCGACTGGATCGGTGAACTGCCGGCCGGCCTCGACATCGGCACGCTCGCCTCGGTCGAGATCGCCGGCACGTTCCTCCCGGAGCAAAGCGGCACGCACACCTTCGGCGTCACCGGTCCCGGGGACCTCCGCCTCACCGTCGCCGGCCAGACCGTCTTCGACGGCGTGAACCTGCCGGAGGGCGGGGACATCTTCACCTCCATCATGCAGGTGCACGAACAGCGGCGGGAGGTCGAGCTGACCGCGGGCGAACCGGTCGACGTCAGCCTGACCTACTGGATCCCGTCGGAGATGGCCGAGTTCGCCAGGGGCACCTTCGCCTGGGTCACGTTCGCGCTCGGCCACCGCGGCCCCGTCCTCGACCCGGACGCGAGCCTCGAAGAAGCCGTGGCCCTGGCGGGGAAGTCGGCGGTCGCGGTCGTCGTGGTCGGCACGACCGCCGAGGTCGAGAGCGAAGGGTTCGACCGGACTTCGCTCGCCCTGCCGGGACGCCAGGACGAACTCGTCGCGCGGGTCGCCGAAGCGAACCCGAACACCGTCGTGGTCGTCAACGCCGGCTCCCCGGTGGAAATGCCGTGGCGCGACGACGTCGCCGCGGTGCTGCTCACCTGGTTCCCCGGCCAGGCCGGCGGCGCCGCGCTCGCCGACGTCCTCTTCGGCCGCGAAGAGCCCGGCGGCCGGCTGCCGACCACCTGGCCGGCGAAGCTGGCGGACGCGCCGGTCACCGACGTGACGCCGCAAGAAGGCGTGCTCGAGTACACCGAAGGCGTCTACATCGGCTACGGCGCCTGGGCCCGCACCGATCGGCAGCCCGCGTACTGGTTCGGCCACGGCCAGGGCTACACGACCTGGGTGTACGACGAACTCGACGTCTACCCGGACGACGAAGGCGGCGCCCGCGTCCGGGTCCGGGTGCGCAACACGGGGACGCGCAAGGGCCGCGAAGTCGTCCAGCTCTACCTGGTCCCGACCGAACGCGGCGACCGGCCGCACCGCTGGCTGGCCGGGTTCGCGAGCGTCGAAGCCGGGCCCGGCGAGAGCGTCGAGGCCGAGGTCGTGATCAACCCGAGGTCGGCCGAAGCCTGGCGCGACGGCTGGCGGCACATCGCCGGCGAGTACGTCCTGGAGGCGTCGCACTCCTACGCCGAGCCCCGGCTGAGCACGCGAGTGGTGCTGCAGAAAATCCGTTGATCACCGCGCCGGGAAACCTTCAGGTTCCCGGGAGCGTGGCAGGAAGCCCACGAGCGACGTGATGATCGCGAGCCGCAGGGCGGTCCGCAGCTCGAAGCGGTGGACCGCCAGTGCCGGCTCGGACTCGTAGACGGCCAGCAGGCTCGGCGGCGGCGAAGTGTAAGCGGACAGGGCGCCGGCCATCAGCAGGACGGTCAGGCAGAACTGCTCGGCGTGGTCGCCGACCTCGGGCAGGTACCGCCGGACGAGGCCGGCCATGACCGCGAGGTTGCTCAGCGAGGCCCGCTTGTGCCGGCGGACCGCTTCGACCGAGACGTTGTGCTCGAGCACTCCGCCCTGCGCGCCGTAGAGGTCGCAGAGCGCCGTCCGGGCGGCAAGCGACCGGCTGAGCACGTCGGCCGCCTGCTCGGCCCGTTCCACCGCGGGCCGGTCCAGGTCGACGCCGCCGGCCAGCTCCTGCTCCAGTTCGGCCAGCCAGGTCGCCGTCCGGTCGTCCATCAGGTCGAGCAGCACCGCCTCGCGGGACTCGAAATAGCGCAGCACCGCCGTTTTGGCCAAGCCGACCCGCCGGCTCAGCTCGTTGAGGGTCACCTCGGCCACCGGCATCTCGTCGAGCATCGCCGAGGTCGTGTCCAGGATCGCCCGGCGCCGGACCTCACGCTGCTCTTCGGTGCGCGCCCGCTGGAACGTCATGACGCCAACCCTAGCTTGTGTACCGCCGGTACCTTGACAGTGTACCGGCGGTACATTATCGTTCCGAACGTAAGTTACCGCCGGTACATAAGGAGACCGTGATGAAGTGGACCGAACAGCAGATGCCGCGCCAAGACGGCCGCGTGGCCGTGGTCACCGGCGCCAACACCGGACTGGGCTTCGAAACCGCCCGGGGGCTCGCCGAGCGCGGGGCGGCGGTCGTGCTGGCCGTGCGCGACACCGAAAAGGGCAAGCGGGCCGCGGCCCGGATCAATGGTGACGTCTCCGTGCAGGAACTGGACCTGACCTCGCTGGAATCAGTGCGCGCCGCCGCGGCCGGCCTGCGTGCCACCTACCCGCGGATCGACCTGCTGATCAACAACGCCGGCGTGATGTACACCCCGAAGCAGGTCACCCGCGACGGCTTCGAGATGCAGTTCGGCACCAACCACCTGGGCCACTTCGCGCTCACCGGGTTGCTGCTCGACCTGCTGCTGCCCGTGCCCGGATCCCGGGTGGTCACGGTCAGCAGCACCGGTCACCGCATCAACGCCGCCATCCACTTCGACGACCTCCAGTGGGAGCGGTCCTACAGCCGGATCGCCGCCTACGGCCAGTCGAAGCTGGCCAACCTGATGTTCACCTACGAGCTGCAACGCCGGCTCGCCGCGCACGGCACCACCACCGCGGTGGCCGCGCACCCCGGTATCTCCGACACCGACCTGGTCCGCAACACCCCGGCGGTCGCCCGCAGGCTGATCACCTGGCTCACTCCGGTGCTCACGCAGCCCGCGGCGGCGGGCGCGCTTCCCACCCTGCGGGCCGCCACCGACCCGTCCGTCCTCGGCGGGCAGTACTACGGGCCCGATGGCTTGGCCGAGCGGCGCGGCTACCCGAGGCCGGTCGCTTCCAGCCCGGACTCCTACGACTTGACCGTGCAGCATCGCCTTTGGGCCGTCTCCGAAGACCTCACCGGCGTGCGGTTCCCGGTCGGCCCGGTTACCGCCGCGGCGTGAGCTGCAGAAAATCCGTTGATCACCGCGGCCGGAACCCCTAAGGTTCCCGAAGGCACCTTGACCAGCGAAAGGAGGTGGGACCGATGATCACGCAACCGATCACGCGTTCCCACCTCGCAGCGAGGGTGCCGGCTGTCTGACCGGGAGCGCGTACTCCTGGAAGGACCTCCATGACCGATCTGGTCATCCGCCCGCTCGAAGCGGGCGAAGAAGCACTGTTCACCTCCCTGCCCGACCGCGGTCTTGTCGGCCGCAAGCTGCTCGGCGACGACTTCGCCGTGATGGCGGAGAAGGGCGAATACCGGCCCGAGTGGACCTGGGTCGCGCTGCGCGACGACGTCGTCGTGGCCCGCGCCGCCTGGTGGGCGACGGACGGCGACGAAACCCCGATCGCCCTGGACTGGTTCGACTTCACCGACTTCGACGCGGCCGTCCGGCTGCTGAAGACGGCGCCGCTGCGCGCGGAGTACGCCCTGCACACCCCACCGGCGTGGCAGGACGACGCGGACGTCGCGCGCGAAGTGAACAGCCGGGTCGAGGCGGCCGAGCAGGCGGGTTACCGCAAGCTCGTCGAGCGCTACCGCTTCCGCTGGACCCCGGAAAACGGCCTGCCGGAGAAGCCCGGCAGGCTCGAGTTCCGGCCGGAGCCGGACGACGACGTCATCCTCGACGTCTTCAAGCGGGTGCACGTCGGCAGCCTCGACGCGCACGTGCGGAAGACCGTCGAGGAGCACGGCCTCGACGCGGCCGCGCGGGAGGACCTCGACATCATGAAGTGGATGCCGGCGCCGCGTGACTGGTGGCGGCTGGCGTACACGCCCGAAGGTGAGCTGGTCGGCCTGACCCTGCCGAGCCGGAACGTCTACGACCCGGTGGTCGGGTACATCGCCGTGGTGCCGGAGCACCGGGGCCACGGCTACGCCTACGACCTCTTGGTCGAGGCCACCCACCAGCTCGTCGCGCAGGGCGCGGACCGGATCGTCGCGGGCACCGACGTCGGCAACGTCCCGATGGCGAAGGCGTTCGCCAAGGCGGGTTACCCGGTGGTCCAGCACCGAATCGACCTGGTCTGACCGGAGCTTTCACGTGAAAGCACCGCCCGGAGCTTTCACGTGAAAGCTCCGGGCGGTACCGTCGCTAGAGCGATCTATCAAATGGGGGTGTGGTGGATGGACAAGGGACTGGTACCGCTTCGCGTGATCCTTGGCTTCTCACTGCTCAGCACGACGCTGCACTACGCGCACAACGCGATCCGGTATGCGGACTACCCGCAGCTGCAAGGGGTCTCGACGCTGGCCGGCGGCATCGTCGTCGCGTTCGCCTGGGTGCTGCTCACGGCGTTCGGCTGGCTCGGCTACCGCGCGTACACCGGAGGCCGGTACCACCGGGCGCTGGCTTTCCTGTTGGTCTACTCGCTGGCCGGGATGATCACGCTCGGTCACTTCCTGACGGGTGTGCCGCAGATTCCGGCCTTCTGGTTCGTGACGATCTTCACCGACGCCGCGGCGGGTCTGGCACTGTGGGTCTTCCTGGTCTGGGCCTGGGCCACGCTCAACCGGGTGACCGCCCGAGATCAAGTTTCTACACAACATTGACCTTCGTCTGACTCGTGTAGACAATCGGGGAGTGACCACCACCACACCGGTTACCTTCGACCGCCGTCCGGACGAGTACCGCCACTGGCGCCTCCGGCTCGACGGGGAGGTGGCCTGGCTGGAGCTGGACGTCGACGAACAGGGTGGGCTGGTCCCGGGGTACGAGCTCAAGCTCAACTCCTACGACCTCGGCGTCGACATCGAGCTGTACGACGCCACGCAACGGCTGCGGTTCGAACACCCCGAAGTCCGCGTGGTCATCGTGACCAGCGCGAAGGACAAGGTTTTTTGCGCCGGGGCGAACATCCGCATGCTCGCCGCGTCGGAGCACCACTGGAAGGTGAACTTCTGCAAGTTCACCAACGAGACGCGCAACGGCATGGAGGACGCCACCGAGCACTCCGGCCAGATCTACGTGGCCGCGGTGAACGGCACCTGCGCCGGTGGTGGTTACGAAATCGCGCTGGCCTGCGAAAAGATCTTCCTGATCGACGACAACTCCTCGACGGTCGCGCTGCCGGAGGTGCCGTTGCTGGGCGTGCTGCCCGGCACCGGCGGCCTCACCCGGGTCGTCGACAAACGGCGGGTGCGCCGGGACCTCGCCGACGTCTTCGCGACGCGCCCGGACGGCGTCAAGGGCAAGACGGCGGTCGACTGGCGCCTGGTCGACGAGCTGGTGCCGCGCCAGGACTTCCGCGAGAAGGTCCTCGAGAAGGCGCGGGAACTCGCCCGCCGGTCGGAAAAACCGGCAGAGGACGGCATCGAGCTGACCCCGCTCGAACATCGACATGTCGACGTCGAGGTGGCCAAGGGGCAGGTCACGATCACCGTCAAGGGGCCCGAAAAGGACCCCGGTGACCTGCACGAAGAGGGTGCCGACGGCTGGTTCCTCGCCATGACCCGCGAACTGGACGACACGATCCTCCGGCTGCGCACGAACGAGGTCGAAGCCGGGACGTGGATCCTGCGCACCCAGGGCGACCCCGCGAAGGTCCAGGCGCACGAGCAGGCCGTCCTCGGCCAGAAGGACTGGCTCGCCAACGAGATCACGCACTACTTCAAGCGCACGCTCAAGCGCCTCGACGTCACCAGCCGCAGCTTGATCGCGCTGATCGAGCCGGGCAGCTGCTTCACCGGGGCGCTGCTGGAGATCGCGCTGGCGGCGGACCGCCAGTACATCCTGGACGGCCCGCCGATCGACGACGAAGACAGCGACGCCCGCGCGTCCCTCCAGCTCACGGACGCCAACTTCGGCGCGTTCCCGATGGGCAACGGCCTGACCCGCCTGCAGACGCGGTTCTACGGCGACGACGACCACCTCGCCTGGCTCGCGCGCGAGAAGAACCGCGAGCTGAGCGCCGCCGAGGCACTGGAACTCGGCCTGGTCACCGACGCCCCGGACGACCTCGACTGGGAGGACGAGATCCGGATCGCCCTCGAAGGCCGCGCGTCGCTGTCGCCGGACGCGCTCACCGGCATGGAGGCCAACCACCGGTTCGTCGGTCCCGAGACCATCGAGACCAAGATCTTCGGCCGGCTGGCGGCTTGGCAGAACTGGATTTTCACCCGGCCGAACGCATCCGGGCCGGAAGGCGCGCTGCGCCGCTACGGTACGGGACAGAAGGCCGTCTTCGACAGGAAGCGGGTCTAGCCCAGATGCCCGAGAAGATCGACTACGACGCCAAGATCCCGAACAACGTCAACCTCTCCGAGGACCGCAAGCTGCAGCGCGCGCTGGAGGGCTGGCAGCCGAAGTTCCTGCACTGGTGGGGCGAGATGGGTCCGACGCTGGAGACGCAGGGGGTCTACCTGCGCACCGCGGTCAGCGTCGGACGCGAGGGCTGGGCGCACTTCGACCACGTCAACGTCCCCGACTACCGCTGGGGCATCTTCCTCGCCGAGCGCGACCCGGACCGGCGGATCGCCTTCGGGGAGCACCAGGGCGAGCCGGTGTGGCAGCAGGTGCCCGGCGAATACCGCGCCGACCTGCAGCGGCTCATCGTGATCCAGGGCGACACCGAGCCGGCGTCGGTCGAGCAGCAGAAGCTGCTCGGGCTGACCGCGCCGAGCCTGTACGACCTGCGGAACCTGTTCCAGGTCAACGTCGAAGAAGGCCGTCACCTGTGGGCGATGGTGTACCTGCTGCACGCCTACTTCGGCCGCGAAGGCCGGGACGAGGCCGAAGGGCTGCTGCTGCGCAACTCCGGCAGCCCGGACGCGCCGCGCATCCTCGGCGCGTTCAACGAGGAAACCGCCGACTGGCTGGCCTTCTACATGTTCACCTACTTCACCGACCGCGACGGGAAGTACCAGCTCGGCACGCTCAAGGAGTCCTCCTTCGACCCGCTCTCGCGCACCTGCGAGTTCATGCTCAAAGAAGAAGCGCACCACATGATGGTCGGCACCACCGGCGTCGACCGCGTGGTGACCCGCAGCGCGGAGCTGATCCGCGAGCACGACACGTTCGACATCGCCCCGCACGGCGGCATCCCCCTCGACGTCATCCAGCGGTACATCAACTTCCACTACACCGTGTCCCTGGACCTGTTCGGCAGCGAGACGTCGACGAACGCGGCGAACTACTACACCGCCGGGCTCAAGGGCCGCTGGCAGGAGACCCGCCGCAAGGACGACCACAAGCTCACCGAGGACGCCCGCACGCTGGAGCGGCCCACCGCCGACGGCACGTGGACGACCGAGGAGCTGCAGGCGATCCTGCTGCTGAACCTCGACCTGCGCAGCGAGTACGTGGCCGACTGCCAGACCGGCGTCAACCGGTGGAACAAGATCCTCACCGAGGCCGGCATCGACTTCACGTTCCGCTTGCCGCACCCTGGCTTCAACCGCGAAGTCGGCATAAACTCCGGCCACCGCGTCACTCCCGACGGCACCATTGTCGACGAGGCGACCTGGGAGGCAGGCAAGCGCAAGTGGCTGCCCACGACCGAAGACCTCACGTTCGTCCGTTCGCTGATGCGGCCGGTGTACGAGCGGGGGAAGATCGCGAGCTGGGTCGCGCCGCCGCGGCAGGGCATCAACGGGAAGCCCATCGACTACGAGTACGTGTACCTCACGTAGGAGGCCTGGTGGCGACAGGGTTCAATGCCGCGGAGTACCTGCTCTCGGCCGGGCACCCGGACGCGACCGCGGTCGTGTCGCCCCGCCGCAGCCTCACCTACGCCGAACTCGCGGCCGAGTCCCGGCGGGTCGCCGGCGGGCTCGCCGAACTCGGCGTGCGGCCCGAGGAACGGGTCATGTTCTGCATGGTCGACGACGTCGAGCTGCTCACCGGCATCCTCGGCGCGATGCTGGCCGGCGCGGTCGCCGTCCCGGTGTCGACCATGGTCACCGGACCCGAGCTGGGCCAGGTGCTGGCCGACTCGCGGGCGCGCGTGCTGTGCGTGTCCGGGGAGTTCGCCGGGCAGGCGGTCACCGCGCTCGGGCTCGCCCCCGAGGTCACCGACGTCGTGCTCGACCGCTGCGACGCGGACGGCCTGCCCGGCGGAGTCCGGACGCACGATTGGCCGTCGCTGGCGGGGTCGTTCCGCGGTGGCGGGACGTGGGCGGACTCACCCGCGCTGTGGCTGTACACCTCGGGCACGACGGGGCAGCCGAAGGGCGCGATGCACCGGCACGCGAGCATCCGCGCGGTCTGCGAGACCTACGCCCGCGGTGTGCTGGCGACGACGAGCGAGGACCGGTTCCTGTCCGTGCCGAAGCTGTTCTTCGCCTACGGGCTGGGGAATTCGTGCTTCTTCCCGCTCGGCGCGGGTGGCACGACGCTGCTCGAACCTTCGCGCCCGACACCAGCGCTGTTCGCTCGACGCGCCCGCGAGGAGCAGCCGTCACTGTTCTTCGCCGTCCCGACGTTCTACGCGGCTTTGCTCGCCAGCGACGTCCCGGACGACTCGTTTTCTTCGGTGCGGTACGCGGTTTCGGCCGGCGAGCCGCTGCCGGCGTCGCTGTTCGAACGGTTCCGCGCGCGCTTCGGCCTGGAGATCCTCGACGGCATCGGGTCGACCGAGGCCCTGCACATCTTCCTGTCGAACCAGCCCGGCCTGGTGCGGCCGGGCAGCACCGGCGTCCCGGTGCCCGGGTACTCCGTGCAGCTGCGTGACGAGGCGGGTGCCGTGATCGACGCCGCCGGCCGACCGGGCGAGCTGTTCGTGGCCGGGCCGTCGACGGCGACCGGGTACTGGGCCCGCTACGACGCGACGAAGCTGGTGTTCCAGGGTGAGTGGCTGCGGACCGGCGACAGCTACGTGCGGAACGAGGACGGGACGTACAGCTGCCTCGGCCGGTTCGGGGACATGCTGAAGGCGGGCGGGATCTGGGTGTCACCGTCCGAAGTGGAGGAACGGCTGCGGCAGCACCCGGCGGTGGCGGAGGTCGCGGTCGTCGCCGCGCCGGACGCCGACGGCCTCGACAAGCCCGTCGCGTGCGTGGTCGCCGCGCCCGGCTTCGCGCTCGATCCCGACGAGCTGATCGAGTTCTGCCGCGAGGGGCTCGCGGCGTTCAAGCGGCCGAGAGGTGTGGTCGAGCTGGCGGAACTGCCGAAGACGGCGACCGGCAAGATCCGCCGGAACGTGATCCGCGAGCAGGTCCGCGACGTGCTGCGGGTGGTGCCCAGCTCGTGATCGACGGGCACTTCGTGGTCGACGCGCACGTCCACACACCGCGGCTGCCGACGCTCAAGCCCGCGTGGCTGCAGTGGGCCCACGACTTCGCTGGGTCGTACCCGTGGCGCTCGGTGTACTCCGCGTCGGGGGAAGTGGTGCCGTCCGCAATGGACGAACTGATGGAGGCCGAGGGCGTCGACCGCGTGTTGTTGTTCTGCGAGTACAGCCCACGGGCGACCGGGATCCAGCCGATCGAGGACAACCTGCCGCTGGTTTCGCACAACCCGACGCGGTTCCGGCTGGTGGCGAACGTCAACCCGTACCTGCACCACCCGGCGGCGTCGGAGGTGGCCCGGCAGCTGGACCTGGGCGCGGTGGCGCTGAAGATCCACCCGGTGCACGGCGCCTTCTCGCCGGCGGACAAGGAGCTGTACCCGGTCTACCAGCTGTGCCTCGAGCGCGGGGTGCCGGTGATCCTCCACTCGGGAACGTCGAGCTTTCCGGGGTCCCGCACCAGTTTCGGCAACCCGGAGCTGCTGTCCGATGTGGTCGAAGACTTCCCGGCATTGCAGTTCGTCTTCGCCCACGGCGGTCGCGGGTGGTGGTACGACGTGGCGGCGTTCCTGGCGCTGGCGCGCGAGAACGTCTGGCTCGACCTCGCCGGGTTGCCGCCGAAGAAGCTGCCGGAGTACTACCGGCGCTTCGACCTGACGCGGCTGGCGGGGAAGTTCGTGTTCGGGACGGACTGGCCGGGCGTGCCTTCGGTGGCCGCGAACGTCCGGGCGCTCGCCGAACTCGGGCTGCCGGCGGACGTGCTGAGCGGGGTCCTGTCGGGGAACGCGATCAAGCTGATGCCCTCGCTCGCCCGACGGTCGTGAGTGGTAAGGCGGGTTAGAACCAGCCTTACCACTCACGACGGGGTCAGCGCATGACCTCGTGCAGGCCCCGTCTGCTTCAGGCCGAGGGAGTGTGCGTAGAAGTGGCCGGCGCGTTCACTGTCGGTCACCGGAAGCATCGTCGTGATGGTCGATTCGGTCAGCATGGCTCCTATGGTGCGCCGCTGCGCGCGCTGCCGTGACCTCGGCTTTTTCAACGTTCGGTGTTGAACGCGCGCAGTGTCCGCATGGCTTCCGCGAGTGCCGGCGCATCATCACCGAGCGGGGTCAGCACGATGCGGCGCAGGATGTCCGCCGCCGCCGCGCGGGCCTTGTTCGCCACCTCGAGGCCGTGGTCGGTCAGGGACGCGAACGTGACGCGGCGGTCGTCGGGGCTGGGGATCCGGCAGATCAGGTCCGCCGCCACCAGCCGGTCCGCCACCTTCGTGAAGCCGCCGCTGGACAGGGCCGCCTCCGTGGCCAGGCGGGTCATCGGCATCCGGTGCTCGGGCGAGCGGACCAGCCGCAGCAGGATGTCGAACGACGCCGGCGCGAGGCCGAACCGGTCGGCGATCTCGCCCATCAGCTTGTCCTGGGTGGCCAGGTAACCCTCGATGACCAGGCCCCACCAAGTGACGATCTCGTCGTCGTCGGTGTCCACGGGGTCTACTTTACCGCAACACCTCGCCAGATTATTTCTTACCGGAAAGATGTCAGCCCGTTTGTACGAACCGTATACCGGACGTCCCTACGATCGGGCGATGACTAACGAGGCACTACAGCGTGCTACCAAGTTGCTGGACGCCGTCATCCTCGCCGACGGGCACAACGACCTGCCGTGGGAGCTGCGGCAACACGGTGGCCCGAACCCGGTCGAGGCGGCCGCGTCGCTGGACCTGACCGTCCGGCAGCCCGCCCTGCACACCGACTTCCCGAAGCTCGCCGACGGGAAGCTCGGCATGCAGTTCTGGTCGGTGTACGTGCCCTGTGAATTCGAGGGCCACAGTGCCGTGACCGCCGTCCTGGAGCAGATCGAAGTCGTCCACCAGCTGGTCGAGCGCTACCCCGACCGGCTCCGGCTGGTCACCACGGCGGACGAGGCCGAGGCCGCGTTCGCCGACGGGCGGATCGCGTCGCTGCTCGGCGCCGAGGGCGGGCACAGCATCGCCGAGTCGATCGGCGTGCTGCGGATCCTGCGCCGCCTCGGCGTCCGCTACATGACGCTGACGCACAACTTCAACACCACGTGGGCCGACGCCGGCACCGACGAGCCCGCCCACGGCGGTCTCACCGAGTTCGGCCGCGAAGTCGTGCGCGAGATGAACAAGATCGGGATGATGGTCGACCTGTCGCACGTCGCACCGTCGACGATGCGGGCAGCGATCGAGGTCAGCTCGGTGCCGGTGATCTTCAGCCACTCCTCCTGCATCGCGGTGAACGACCACCCCCGCAACATCCCCGACGACGTCCTGGCCAAGCTGCCCGGCAACGGCGGCGTCGCGATGATCACCTTCGTGCCGGCGTTCGTCTCGCCGAAGGTCGCCGCCTGGAACGAACAGCTCGAGGCGGCGATGGCCGACGCCGGGCTGGAGTACCGGAACCTGACCTTGCGCGGGGAGTTCGTCAAGGAGTGGGACGGCCCGCCGAAGCCGCCGGCCACGGTCGAGGACGTCGTCGCGCACGTCGAGCACGCCCGCGAGGTGGCCGGCATCGACCACATCGGCCTCGGCGGCGACTACGACGGCGTCGGCTCGCTGCCGGAGGGACTGGAGGACACGTCCAAGTACCCGGTGCTGTTCGCCGCCCTGCTCGAGCGCGGGTGGAGTGAGGACGACTGCACGAAGCTGGCCGGGAAGAACACGCTGCGCGTCCTGCGGGAGGTTGACGGTTTCGCCCGTTAGGGGGTTTGAGGCGGCGCTCCCGGCGCGCGGGACGGACACTGGGCACATGACGCACGCGCGCGGGGGCGCGGCCGACCGCCCCACCGGTCCCACCCACCACGACCTGCCCGGCACCGAGGTGCCGGAAGGCGCCCTGGAACCCGCCGAGCTGCGCGCCGGCGACGTCCGCCCGGGCGCGGAGGAGGCGACGCCGGTGCGCCCGGCGCCCGCCAAACCGGCGGGCAAGGCCCGGCCGACGCGGATCAGCGGCACCTGGGTCGCGGTGATCGCCGGCCTGCTCGTGCTGGTCGTGCTGCTGATCTTCATCCTGCAGAACCTCGACCCGGCCACCGTGCACTTCTTCGGCGCCGAAGGCAACCTGCCCCTGGCCATCGCGATGCTGTTCTCGGCCATCGGCGGCGCGGTGCTGGTCGCGTTGATCGGCGGCGCCCGGATCCTCCAATTGCGGAAGCAGGCCCGCCGCCGCTGACACTTTCGTAGGGAAAGTGACGCTAGACGATGATCGAGGTCATCTCGAGCAGCGCCGCGCAAACGTTTTTGTCGCCGGTCGTCCGGACGCGGCCGCGGTCCGCCGCGTTGCGGGTGCAGAGCCGCCAGAACGTGTCCAGGTCGGTCGTCACGGTGGCCAGCGGGGTGCGTGACGGCGGTGCGCCGCGGTCCAGGACCCAGCCGTCGCGCTCGCGGCGCGCGTACCACTTCCCGTGGCCTGTCACCGTGTAACCGACCTGCTTGCCGACGCGGGCGTCGACGTCCCGCAGGGTGTGCGGCAGAGCCCGGACGAACGTGTCGGCGATCGGCTCGGCGTACTCCGCCTCCAGCGGCGTGTGCTCCAGGGCCTCGCGGATCTGCACGTGGTGGACCCAGAACTCCGAATAGTCGCGGGCCGCGTCCAGCCAGCGCGGTGCGGGCTCGTCGCCCGCCCAGCTCACCGGCATGCCGAGGACGTCAAGGTCCAGCTTCGCCCAGAACTCGGTCGTCTGGCCCATGAACTCGTACAGCATCGTCATCAGCACGTCCGTCGAGAGGCGGCGGCACGCGACGACCCACTCCTCGTTGATCCGGTCGATGAACCGCGGGAAGGCTTCACCCGGACGGGGGCCTTCGGGCGCGTGCCCGTCGCGGCCGTGGGACAGCCGGCCGACCTTGTCGCCCAGCAGGTGGGCGGCGACGTCCTTGACCGTCCAGCCGGCGCACATGGTCGGCCGCGTCCAGTCCTCGTCGGTCAGCGCGCCGAGCAGCGTCATCAGCGCCTGCTCTTCCTTCGAGAAGTACGGGAGGACGTCGATCGGCGGGCCCCAGCGGGTCGGACTCATGTGGGCATCCAAACACCTCCATTCGGCCTACCCGCAGGTAGCATCGGCGCGTAAGCAGAGGGGAGTCCGCGGGTGAACGCAGAGCGACCGAACGGCCGGGTCGGCCCCGAAGACCTGGCCCGCCGCGCCGGTCGGCTGGCGGGCTGGGCCGCGCGCACCGGCTTCGCGCTCGGGCGCAAGCTCCCCGGCGTCGAAACCGCCGAACGCACCGTGCGGGAGGTCGAGCGCCGGCTGCTGACCGAGCTGCGCAGCCGGCTCGACGAGGTCGACGACCCGTACCACGCGGCGCTCACCGCGGCGTCGGCGATGAACCGCCCGGCGGTGCCCGGGAAGGTCGAGGCCGCCGTAACGCTCGTGCCGGTGCGCGACAACCACGCCGAGCCGCTGCGCGCCGCGATGGCCGAGCTGCTCAACCACTCCGTCGGCTTCGGCCGCGAGCGCGCCCGCGAGTACTTCTACGCCATCATTCTGCGCCAGCTGACGCCGGACGAAGCCCGCATCCTGTCCGCGCTGTCCGACGGCTCGCCGTTCCCCGCGCTCGACGTCGTCGAGCGGACCGGGCTCGGCGGCAACGGCCGGGTCGTGCTGCGCAACGCCTCGACGGTCGGCAGGGCGGCCGGGGTGTCGCTGCCCGACCAGGTGCCCGGCTACGTCACCCGGCTGATCGGGCTCGGCCTCGTCGACCTCGACGAAGAGGTACCGTCGCTGGAGACGCAGTACGAGATCCTGATGACCGACGAAACCGTGCGCGACGCGGAAAAGCACGTCCGGCGCGCGAAGTTCGTCCGGCGGACGATCCACGTCTCGCGCCTCGGCGCGCAGTTCTGGCAGGCCTGCGACCCGAGCTCGGGTTAGCGGGGTGGGGGCCTTCTTCGGCGGCATCGTCGCCGACTTCGCGCAGCACTGGCCCCTCTACGTGTCGATCCCGGTGGTCGCCGCGCATGGCGAGCATCGCTTGCGACACGATGACCGAGCAGCTGATCAAGCCGGCCGAGGTCGTCGCGGGCCTGGACGCGGCTCGCATCGCCCAGGAAATCGAGAAGCCGCTGCTGGCGGGCATCGAAGACATCGTCCGCGAGGTGGCGGGGCACTACCGGCCGGGGCTGTGGGAGTCCGATGTGGACAGCGTGTTCGACCTCAAGGGCATGGTGGTAACCAGCCTGGTCAAGGACAAGGGCCTGCTGAACCGCATCTTCCAGGAGGCGGGCGCGAAGGAGTTCAAGTTCATCGCCCGGTCCGGTCTGGTGTTCGGCGGCGCGATCGGCGTCGTCCGGATGGTGGCGTGGGTGCTGTTCAAGTTCCCGCCGATCAAGTCACCTGGCAGGGCCTGTTCCTGAAGCGGCGCGCGGAGGTCGCGGAGGCGTACGGTTCGCCCTGATCCAGCGGCAGCTCGACCGGGAGCTGGGCAGCGCCCGCGCGAATTCGAGCGCCTGCTGCGGCCGGCGTTCGAGCAGGACGAGTGGATCCTGATCGCGACGGGCGCGGTGCTCGGCTTCGCGGTCGGTGAGGCACAGGTCCTGGTGCTGGAGCACCTGGCGGCTCAGCGATCACAGGCTTTCTCGCGGCCGAGCGGACACGGGCGCGGGTTGTGCCGGCGTGCGGTCTTGGTGACAGTGCATGAGGCGGGTTGATGGGCTACGCGGAAGCGCTTGTTGCGCATCGGCCACTGGATGGTCGACCGGCAGGGTGTTGGCACGATGGATGAGCAGCGCAGCGATCAAAGCGAAAACAAGATCCGCGGGGACGTTGCCGGGCTGGTGGTCCAGGCCGGCTCGATCAACGCCGCGCAGGTCAACATCGGCCCGGGTGAAGCACCCCTGGAGCCGGGAGCCGGTTCGGCCACCGTGCCCTGGAGCCGGTTGGCGCACGAGGTGCGTGGCCGGGCTGCGCTGGTGGGCCTCTTGACCGAGCAGGTGCGGTCGGGCACCGGCTCCGTCCTGGTCTTGCACGGCGGTGGCGGGTACGGCAAGACCACGGTCGCGCTGTCGGCGGCGCGCGTGCTTCGCGACGAAGCCACGGTGTGGTGGGTCGACGCGACCAACTCCACCAGCCTCGCGCAGGGGCTGCGTGAGGTCGCGATCGACGCCGGTGCGGACTGGCACCAGGTCAAGGACGCGTGGTCCGGGCGTAGCTCGGCAGCAGAGCTGCTGTGGCGCACACTCGACGCGCGCACGGGGTGCTGGCTGCTGCTGGTCGACAACGCCGATGATCCGGCGGTCCTGGCCGGTCCGGATGGCGTGGTCGACGGCCGGGGGTGGATCCGCACGCCGGCCTCGACCGGCACCGTGGTGATCACCAGCCGGGACGGCCGCGCAGGGGCCTGGCCGGGGCAGCTCCGGCGGCGGGCGGTGGCGGCGTTGAGTGACGCGGACGGCGCCGCGGTCCTGCTGGACTTGGCGCCGCGAGCCGGTGACCTGGCCGCGGCAGTGGACTTGGCCCGGCGTCTGGGCGGGCTGCCTCTGGCGCTGCGCCTGGCAGGGCGTTATCTGGCGGCAACCGCGACAACTCCGGCCTTGCCGGGTTTGGTGGTACCACGTTCCTTCGCCGAGTACGGCACAGCGTGGGAGACACGCCTGGCCGACATCACCGTCCCTACCGACGGCACCATCCTGGCTGAACGCGAGCTGCTGGGCAAAACCTGGGAGTTGTCGCTGGATTTGCTGGTGACGCGAGGATTTCCGCTGGCTCGGCCGGTGCTGCGGCTGGCCTCTTTCCTGGCTGCCGCGCCGATCCCGTATGAGGTGCTGGACGCGTCGGTACTGACGGACACGGCGATCTTCGCCGGGGTGACACCGGCCAGCTTGGTCGAGGTCATAGGCGGGTTGATCGGCCTGGGACTGCTCGAGCACCGTGCGGGTGACGCGGAGACGGGGGAACGCGACGCGGTCGTCGTGCACCCGGTGGTGCGTGACAGTTGCCGGTGGCAGGCGGATGCGGTGACGGACGCCGGGCAATACCGGATGACGTGCCTGGCGTTGCTGGAGCGGGCTACGCGGGGATTGGGCTTCGTGGATCCGGGGACGTGGCCGGTGTGGCGGATGTTGCTACCGCACTGTCAGAACGCCATCGATGAAGGGGAGCCCGACACCGGTGCGGATGACCTTCGGGATCTTCGGGTGGCCGGCGTGGCCCATCGGACGGCCGATTATGTCGACGAGGTCGGTTTGAGCGCCGAGGCCGATCGGCTGTACCGGCGCGCGTTGGGCATCCGGATGCGTTTGCTGGGACCTGAACACCTCGACACCTTGGCAACCCGCAACAACCTCGCCTGTGTGCTGCGAATACGGGGAGAAACGGCCGCTGCGGAAGCGGAGTTCCGCGAGGTGCTCGCCGCTCGTGAGCGGATACTGGGCACCGAACACCCGGATACGTTCGTCACCCGGCGGAACGTGGCCCGAACGCTACGGGAGCGGGGGGAGCTGGCCGGCGCGGAAGCGGAGTTCCGCGAGGTGCTCGCCGCTCGCGGGCGGCTGCTGGGTACCGAGCACCTCAATACGTTGAAAGTCCGCCACCAGCTTGCCTGCATATTGCGGGAACGAGGCGACCTCGCCGGAGCCGAGACGGAACTTCGGGGGTTGATCGCCACCCAACAGCGGATACGGGGCAGTGAACACCCCGGCACCCTGGCCGCCCGGCATGAGCTTGCCTGTGTGCGCTGCGATCAAGGAGACCTGGCCGGCGCGGAGGCGGAATTCCGGGAACTCGTTGCCGTGGAAACGCACGCGCTCGGTCCCGAGCATGGTCTTACGTTGGCCGCGCGTCACGAGCTCGGCCGCGTGCTGCGGGAGCGGGGGAAGCCGGCGCACGCGGAAGCCGAGCTCCGCGCCGTGATCGCGGTCCGCGAGCGCGTGTTGGGCAGCAAGCACGTCCGGACTCTGGCCGCGCGCTACGAGCTCGGCCGCGCGCTCTGGGAGCGGGGGGATCCGGCCGGCGCGGAGACGGAGCTCCGCACCAGCCTCGTCCTGGGTATGTCCGTGCTCGGACGCGACCACCGATTGGTGGCTGCGATAGAGGCCGCGCTCGCCGCGATCACGACCTGACCCCGGCCGGAGCCCTCCATCTCCGCCGGCGGCCATGCGGGCGAACAAGTCCACCCGAACGGCCGTGCCCCCGGACGTATCCCCGTGCTCGCCTTTCGCCTCTATTTTGCGTCAGGAAGTCCGATCGCCGGGAGCACCCCATGGCCGAGACCGCGGAACCGTGGCAGCAGGAAATCCGCCTCGCGATGACCATGGTCGGGGGCGCCAGCCTGGCCATCTGGATGGGCGGGGTCGCCACCGAGACGTCGCAGCTGCTGCGGGAGTCGCGCGGGGACACCCCGCCCGGCCTCTACCGCACTCTGCTCGACGTCCTGCGCGCGAGCGTCTCGATCGACGTCCTGACCGGGACCAGTGCCGGCGGCATCAACGCCGCCTGCCTCGGCCTGGCCGAGGCCTTCGGCTCCACGCCGCAGGTCCTGCGGGACACCTGGATCACCACCGGCTCGCTGGAGAACCTGGTCCGGGACGCGCGGGAGCCGCAGCCGCGGTCGGTGCTCGACGGGGACCGCGTGCTGCTCGAAGACGTCGAACGGGCGCTGCGGAAGATCACCGCCGAGGGGGCTCCGCCCGCCGACGAACCCGACATCACCGTGCTGCTCACCGGCACGATGATCGACGGCGAGACCACCCGCTTCGACGATGCGCTCGGGAACCTGGTGCGCGACACCGAACACCGGATGCTCTTCCGGTTCTGTGGTCCACTGTGGACCATCGGGGTGGAGGGGCCGCTCGCGCTGGCGGCGCGCTCCACCGCGTCCTTCCCCGGCGCGTTCGAGCTGTCCCGGATGCCGATCGGCACCGAAGGCACCGACCGGCTGCACCCCGACATGACGCCGTACACCGAGCTGATCCGCTCGCACTGGCTGACCGACGGCGGGGTGCTGCTCAACAAGCCGTTGCGGCCCGCGTTGCGGGAGATCTTCGAGCGCACCTCCCACGTGGACGTTCGCCGGCTGCTGCTCTACGTCGTGCCGACCGGCGAACGCGAAACCGACGCCGCCGGCTGCGACGCGGCGGACCCGCCGCTGCTGTCGAACGCGATGGCCAAGGTCGTCAACACCGTGATGAGCCAGTCGATCAGCGCCGAGCTGGACGACCTGACCCGGCACAACGACGCCGTGCTCCGCGCCAGGGACACCCGCGTCTCGCTGGCCGCGCTGGGCCTGCGCGGCGGGCCGGAATGCCTGGTCGACGCGCGGATCGCCGCCGCGTACCTCGAGCGCCGGACCGCCGAGGACGCCGCCGAGCTGGTGCGGGCCGCCGCCCGCCGGTACGCGCTGTCCGCCGCGGACACCCCGGACCGCGACTGGGCGTCCGGGATGTCGCGCCAGCTGCGCGCGATCGCCGTGGCCGGGCTCAGCACCGGCGTCCCCGCCGCGCCGCCCGCCGCGAGCGTGCCGGTGGACGACCTGGTCCGCTACCGGACGTCCGCGCTCGACGACGCCGTCGCGACGGGCCTGCAGCTGATCAACGCCGGTTCCGGCTCCGGCCGGACGCCACGCGCGCGGAATCGCTCAACGACGCACGCGCCCAGCTGCACGAAGCACGCCGGACCGCCGGCCGCGGGGTCCGGCTCGCGCAGTGGGTGGCCGCGCACACCGGGCCCGGCGCGAGCAGCACCCTGGAGGTCTGGATCCGCGAGCTCGCCGAGGAGTGGGCCGGGCTGGGCCGCTCGGCCGCCGTCGCCGAGGCGTGGCCGAAGGTGGTCGCGGGCCTGCGGGCGGCGGCGCCGACACTGCGGGCGCTGGCCGCGGAAGACGACGCCGGCACGGTGACCACGCTGCTGAACTGGCTGGCCCTGACCCCGGGAACCGAAGAGGACGACGTGGTGCAGGCCCGGCTGCTGGCCCTGCACGTGGCGACGCGCGGGCTGCTCGCCCAGGCCCCGTCGGTTGACCAGCGGGTCGACCTCGTGCAGGTCAGCGCCGATTCCCGGACGCTGCTGGACATGACGCGGCGCCGGTCGTGGGACAAGCTGACCGGGATGCAGGCGAGCTACTTCGGCGCGTTCTACAAGGCGTCGTGGCGAGCCAGCGACTGGATGTGGGGTCGCATCGACGGCGCGGGCTGGCTGGTCCAGTGCCTGCTCGACCCGGTCCGCCTGGAGACGCTCCGCGACATCGTCGGACCGGAGCAGTTCCGCAACGAGCTCACCGCCGCCCTCAAGCCGGGCTGGCGCAAACCGGACGAGTCCGACCGCTGCACCCCGGCCGAGGCGGCCCAGCTGCGCGACGAGCTGGCGGCCGAGCTGGCGTTCCTCGGCCTCGACGCCGACCTGAACCCGGTCGAGTTCGCACACCATCGCCCGGTCAGCCTTCCGGTGACGGCGATGGTGCTGGCCCGCACCCGCCAGGCGGAGATAGCGGCGGAAGAACTCCCGGTGGTCACGCGCACAGCGCGGTACGACGCCGACGACCGCCGGGACGTCGAGAAGGCACTGGCGGAGGACCGGCCCCCGCCCGACGTCGCCAAAGCTCAGGCCCAGTTCCAGGCGTGCCGCGTATCGGCGGAGAAGATAGCGGGAGAGCAGGGCACCGCCCGCCTGACCAGAACCCTGGTGGCCCTGGGCGCGGCGACGGTCAACGCGGGAACGGTGGCGTTCCACCTACCGGGCGGCTGGCCCCGGACCGCGGCGACCATCCTCCGAACCGTGGCCAGAAGCACGGCAAGGGTTTCCCAGGGCGCCTCCAGGCTGGGCCCGGCGGGCTCGCTGGCCGCGGGCGTACTGGCTTTGCTGGCCGGCTTGGTGCTCGGCAACAACGGCGGCGCGGTCCTGCAGTGGATAGGCCTCCCGATATTGGCGGGAGCGGCGATCTACCTGGCCACCGCACTGCTCACGACGGGCCACACCGCAAGAAAGCTGTTCGCGGCACTGGGAGCACTGATCGTGGCGGCCTTGCTGCTGGCCGCATTCCTGCCGCCGTTGGCCCACCCGTTCTTCGGCTGGCTGGGCGAGGTGGTGGCGGGCTGGCGCGAAGGCCGTGGAGCGGTGTGGTGGCTGGCGGTCTCGGGCGTCCTGATCCTCCCGGCACTGGTGATGCCGGCCAGCGCAGTGACCCGCAGACTGACGGCCCGCAAAGAGCAGTCCCGCAAGCAGAAGAGCTTGGTGCTCAACGTAGGCGGAACCGCCACCGGACGTTCACCCCGCAGCCAGGCAACCAAAACAAGGCCAAGGGAACAGGCCACCCTCGAACGCGCAAAGCACTGAACCAGCGCAAGCTCAAGCGGCCCCAGACGCATGCCCCTCAAGATCCCACCTCAAACACGTTTGTGGGACTGCTCACCGGGTACTCTTCGTCGCCGCAGGTCATAGCGGGGTCGTGACCTGCATCGCTGGCACGCGGAAAATTCTCTGTTACGTTTCCTGAGTATGTCCGTAACGCACTTGATCGAATCCCCGACCAAGGCGGACGGCGCGCAGCTGTGGCGAATCGCGCGTGATTCCGCCAAGCTCGATCTCAACTCGCCGTACGCATACATGCTGTGGTGCCGCGATTTCGCCGAGTCTTCGGTGGTCGCGCGCGAGGACGGCAAGGCGGTCGGTTTTGTCATCGCCTACCGCAGGCCGGACGACCCCGGGGCGGCGCTCGTCTGGCAGATCGCCGTCGACGCGTCCCAGCGCGGGAAGGGCCTGGCCGGGGCCCTGCTCGACGCGCTGTACACGCGGCTGACCGGCGCGGGGGTGCGTTACCTCGAGACCACGATCACCCCGGACAACGAGGCGTCCATCCGGCTGTTCACGTCGTTCGCGAAGCGGTGGAACGCCGCCACGGAAACCAGTGTGCTGTTCGGCGGGGAGGATTTCCCCGAGGCCGGGCACCTGCCGGAAGAGCTTTACCGCATCGGTCCGCTGACGGCGCCGACGAATCCGGGCGATTAGGAGAGAAAGAAACACATGAGCATCTTCGAAGAGCTCGAATCGGAAGTACGCAGCTACAGCCGCGGCTGGCCGGTCGTGTTCGACCGCGCGCAGGGCAGCTGGCTCCACGACGAGAGCGGAAAGCCCTATCTGGACTTCTTCGCCGGGGCGGGCGCGCTGAACTACGGGCACAACAACCCGCAGCTGAAGCAGGCCCTGATCGACTACATCCAGCGCGACGGCGTCACCCACGCCCTGGACATGTTCACCGTGGCCAAGCGGGACTTCCTGCAGACCTTCCGCGACAAGGTCCTCGACCCGCGCGGGTTCGGCTACAAGGTCGTGTTCCCGGGGCCGGGCGGCGCGAACGCCGTCGAGGCCGCGCTGAAGCTGGCGCGCAAGGTGACCGGCCGCGAGTCGGTCATCAACTTCACCAACGCCTTCCACGGCATGACGCTGGGCGCGTTGTCGGTCACCGGCAACTCGATGAAGCGCGGCGCTGCCGGCGTCCCGCTGGTGCACGCCACCCCGATGCCGTACGACCAGTACTTCGACGGCGCGATGCCGGACTTCCTCTACTTCGAGAAGCTCCTGCAGGACTCCGGCAGCGGGCTCAACGAGCCGGCCGCGGTGATCGTCGAAGGCGTGCAGGGCGAAGGCGGCATCAACGCCGCGCGCCTGGAGTGGCTGAAGGGGCTCGACGACCTCTGCAAGCGCCACCACATCCTGCTGATCCTGGACGACGTCCAGATGGGCTGCGGCCGCACCGGCCCGTTCTTCAGCTTCGAGGAAGCCGGGATCACGCCGGACATCGTCTGCCTGTCCAAGTCCATCAGCGGCTACGGCATCCCGATGGCGCTGACGCTCATCAAGCCGGAGCTCGACGTCTGGGAGCCGGGCGAGCACAACGGCACCTTCCGCGGGATCAGCCCCGCGTTCGTCACCGCCAAGGAAGCGATCGACACCTACTGGAGCGACGACGCGCTCGAGAAGTCGACCAAGGCGAAGGGCGAGCGCATCGCGACCGCGTTCAGCGGGATCGTCGAGGCTTACCCGGAAGCGAAGCTGCTCGCCAAGGGCCGTGGCCTGGCGCGCGGCCTCGAGTTCCCGAACGGTGACCTGGCCGGGCGCGTCTGCGCCGAGGCGTTCGCCCGCGGCCTGCTGATGGAAACCTCCGGCCCCGACGGCGAAGTCATGAAACTGCTGCCGCCGCTGACGCTGACCGACGACGAGCTGACGCAGGGCCTGTCGATCATCGACGAGTCCGTCAAGGCCGTCCTGACCAAGTAAGGGAGTACCCGTGCTCGTCCGCACGCTCGACGAGATCACCGACACCGACGCCGACATCAAGACCGAGAACTGGCGCAGCAAGCGGATCATCCTCGCCAAGGAGGGCGTCGGCTTCTCGGTGCACGAGACCACGCTCTACGCGGGGACGGTCAACGACTTCTGGTACGCCAACCACATCGAGGCGGTGTTCATCACCTCCGGTGAGGGCGAGATCGAGGACCTGGCCACCGGCAAGGTGTACGAGCTCAAGCCCGGCACGCTCTACCTGCTCAACGACCACGACAAGCACCAGGTCCGGCCGAGGACCGAGATCAAGTGCGTGTGCGTGTTCAACCCCCCGGTGACCGGCCGCGAGGTGCACGACAAAAACGGCGTGTACCCGCTGCTCACCGAGGACGCGTAAGCAACCAGGAGGCGAATCCCGTGACGCTGACGGACACCCGGGTCGAGGACCGGTACCCGACCCGGATCACCGGTACGCCGGCCCACCTGCCGCGCGTGCACCCCACGGTGTGGGGTACCGGAGCCGACGGGCCGATCGACGCCGCCACGCTGGCGAACCACGAGACCAAGGGCTACACCGTGGTCGAGGACACGCTCTCCGTCGGGGAGGTGCAGACGTACTGGCAGGAGCTGGTGCGGTTGTCCTCCGACCGGGAGCTCGCCCGTGACGAGCGCGTGATCACCGAGGCGAAGACCGGTGAGGTCCGGTCGATCTTCGGCGTGCACGAGATTTCGGACCTGATCGCCGAGCTGGTGCGCGACCCGCGCGTGCTGGACCGGGCCCGGCAGCTGCTCGGCTCCGAGGTGTACCTCCACCAGAGCCGGGTCAACTACATGCCCGGCTTCAAGGGCACCGGGTTCTACTGGCATTCGGACTTCGAAACCTGGCACGCGGAGGACGGCATGCCGTCGCCGCGCGCGGTCAGCTGCTCCATCGCGCTGACCGAGAACCACCCGTTCAACGGCGGTCTGATGATCATGCCGGGCTCGCACCGGACGTTCGTCCAGTGCGCCGGCGAGACGCCGGACGAGAACTACAAGAGCTCGCTCAAGGACCAGCCGGTGGGCGTGCCGGGCGAGGACGACATCACGAGGCTGGCGGCCGAGCACGGCATCGACCAGTTCACCGGCCAGGCCGGCTCGGCGCTGTGGTTCGACTCGAACACCATGCACGGCTCGGGGAACAACATCACCCCGTACCCGCGCTCGAACATCTTCCTGGTGTTCAACAGCGTGGAGAACGCCCTGCGGGAGCCGTTCGCGGCCGGCGCGCCGCGGCCCGCGTTCATCGCCGGCCGCGACTCGACGCCGATCACGCGCTGAGCCGAAGCAGGCGCGGGCGTGGATCCCACCCCCGCCGGTGACCGTCCCGGTGCGCTTTGTTACCGTTTCGCCACCGCGTGGGCGTGTGGTCCGCGCAACACGTCTTCGTGGACGACCGGCGGCGGGTACTTCGCTCGGGGTGAGCTCACCCGCCCGGTTGCCCTCGGTGGCGGACGGGCGGACCGGCCCCCTGGCGGCCCGGCCGAAGTTTCAACAGCGACCCCGCACCACCGGATCGGGACCGGTGGTGCGGGGTCCTGTCACGTCAGCGTCAACCGCAGGCGCGCCACACCCCGGCTGCGGAATCCGCAGCGCCGGGAAACCACCTGGTCCCGGCCCGGAGGGGCGGTATTCGCCGGGCGGCGATCACGGTAGGTTGACTTTTCCGGCGAGGGCGACGCCGGGACACCGTGGACCCGGGGAGGTGGGCGCGAGCATGGCCCAAACCCGCCTCCAGCTGCTCGGGCCCGTGCAGCTGTTCCACGGCGACGACGCGATCCCGATCGGCGGACCCGGTGTCCGCGGCCTGCTCGCGCTGCTGGCCCTCAAACCCGGCAAGGTCGTCGGGGTCGACGAGATCATCGACGCGCTGTGGGGCCACGACCCGCCGGCGACCGCGCGCACCATCGTCCACGGCAACGTCTCCCACCTGCGGCGGATCCTGCGCGACCTCGATGGGCTGAGCATCCTCACCACCCCGCCGGGCTACCGGCTGGACGTCGAGCCCGACCGGATCGACGTCCACCGGGTGCGCACGTTGCTGGACCGCGCGTCCGTGGCCACGCCGGAGGTCGCGGCCGCGCTGCTGGCCGAAGCGCTCGCGCTCTGGCAGGGCCCCGCGCTGGGCGGGGTGCCCGACTCGCTGCGGGCCCCCGAACTGGAGGACCTCCGCAAGGCCGTGCACGGCGCGCGCGTCGACGCCGACCTCGAACTCGGCCGGCACGCGGAGCTGATCGTCGAGCTCAGCCCGATCGTCCGGGCCGACCCGCTGGCCGAGCGCACGGCCGGTCAGCTGATGCGGGCGCTGTACCACGCGGGGCGCCGCGGGGACGCGCTCGAGCTGTACCGGACCGTCTCCCGCGCGACCCTGCGCACCCTCGGCGTCGAGCCCGGCGCCGAGCTGCGCTGGCTCCACGAGCGAGTCCTCAACGACGACCTGGCCGAGCTTTCACGTGAAAGCTCCCACCTGGGGCCCGAGCTTTCACGTGAAAGCTCGGGCCGGGCGATTTCGCAGCTGCCTGCGGCCGTGCCCAGCCTGGCCGGGCGCGACGACGAACTGGCGTGGCTCGACGGGCTGGTCACCCGCGTCGAGGCGGGGGAAACGACGATCGCCGTGGTCACCGGCACCGCCGGGGTCGGCAAGAGCACCCTGGTCGTGTGGTGGGCGCACCGGGTGGCGCCGCGGTTCCCGGACGGCGTCCTGTTCGCGTCGCTGCGCGGCTTCGACCCGCACCACCCGCCGCTGGAGCCGGCCGAGCTGCTCACCCAGTTCCTGCTCGGCCTCGGCGTCGACACCGCGAAGATCCCGGAGCTGCTGCACGAGCGCGTCGCGCTCTACCGGTCGCTGATCGCCGGGCGGCGGATGCTGGTGCTGCTCGACGACGCCCGCACCGCCGAGCAGGTGCGTCCGCTGCTCCCGCCGAGCGCGCGGACGATGACGGTGGTGACCAGCCGTTCGCGCCTCGACGGGCTCGCCGTGTCGAACGCGGCCAAGCAGCGCGTGCTCGGCACGCTCGCGCCCGACGACGCCGTGCGGCTCATCGAAGAGCTCGCCGGCCCGGCGAGCCTCAACCACGCCCTCGCGCGGCTCTGCGGCTACCTCCCGCTGGCGCTGCGGATCGCGGGTGCGCGGCTCTCGGCGAGCGCGCAACGGACCGCGGAGGAACTGGTCGACGAGCTCGGCAACGAACGCACCCGGCTGGCCGGGCTGCAGGTCGACGGCGCCGACGACAGCGTCCGCGCCGCGTTCGACGTCTCCTTCCGCGGCCTGCCCGGCGAAGTCGCCGAGACGTTCCTGCAGCTGGGCGCGGTGCCCGGCGTGATGGTGGGGCCGCACCTGATGGCGGCGGTCGCGCAGATCCCGGTGGTCGAAGCCCGGCGGCGGCTGCGCGCGCTGGCCGCGCACAACCTCATCGCCGAGACCGAGCGTGACGTCTTCGTGCCGCACGACCTCGTCTGGCTCTACCTGCGGGAGCTCGCGGAACAGGAACTCGGCGAGAAGGAGCGCGACGAGGCGCTCGGCTGGACGGTCCGCTACTACCAGGCGGTGGCCGACCGGGCGCGGCGACGGCTGCGCCGGGTCGCCGACCCGCTCGACTTCTCCGGCGTGCTCGCCGACGAGGCGATGCCGCCGCTGACCGGCTTCGCCGAGGCGCAGGTCTGGTTCGCGGCCGAGTGGCCGAACCTCTTGGCGGTGCTCGACGCCGCGTACGCCGCGGGCCGCCACGACGACGTCTGGCGGCTGGCCCGGCTGGCGCACACCTACCGCGTCGCCTGCCCGCTGCTGGACGAGTGGTCGCGGATGGCCGATCTCGGGATCACCGCCGCCGAGGCCGCGGGCGACGTCGCCGGGCAGTGCTGGCTGCGGCTCGCGCGCTGCGAGATCGCGCTGACGTTCGAGCTGCCGGAGTCCGGCCTCGCCGACGCCGAACGGGCGGCGGAGCTGTCCGCCGCGCTCACCGACGAGCGGCTGCGCACGTCGGTGGACCTGCACCTCGGGCGTGCGCTGAGCCGGCTCGGCGAACACAAAAAGGCCATCGAACGGCTGACCGAGGCCGTCGCGAACGCCCCCGACGTCACCCTGCGCGGGCAGGCGCTCAGCAGCTGCGCGCAGGCGGAGAAACGGGCGGGCCGGCTCGCCGACGCGATCGCCCACCAGCGCGCCGGCCTGCGGATCGACCGCGAACTGGGCGACGACGACCAGGTCGTCGTCTCGCTGGACAAGCTGGCCGAGCTGAGCCTGCGGGCCGGCGACCACGAGGCGGCCGAGCAGTACGCCTGGGAGGCGATCGACCTCGCGATCAGCCGCGAGTTCGTCGCGCGGGAAGGGGCGCTGCGGCTGACGCTGGGCCGGGTGCTGCGGGCCCGGGGCGACATCGACGGCGCGCGCGAACAACTGGCGTTGTCGGTGCGCATTTACGAGCGCGTGCACCCGAAGCTCGTCGGTGAGGTGCGTACCGAACTCGCCGATCTGCAGTGAAGGCTTTCCGACATCTTTCGAACTGCGGCAACCCGACGTCGGTGGCGGGAATTCGGTTGCGAATGGGTCACGACCCCCGCTGTGCGCAAAATCCTTAGTGGATTCTTAGTGGGCGCGGGCGGTGTCCGCGTAGGTTCGGCGGTGCCGGCAGAGCCCTAGGGGAGGGGCAGGCTGAGACGCCGGTGCCAGGCCCCGCGCGGGAAACCGCTGCGGGGCCCGGAGCCGCCAGGAGCGGCTCGTGGCGGCCCGGCCGGCCGACGTGGGGGTAGGCCGGCCGGTCGCCAGGCGGGTGCCGCCTGGCTTCAGCCGACGTTCGCGGTGCAGAGCGCGATCGTCGTCCCGCTGTTTTCCGCGACCTTCTTGCCGTCGACCAGAATGGCGCAGCTGATTTCGTTGCTGACCGTCGCATTGCGGGTGTCCGCGGTGAGCGTCAACAGGTAGGAGCCATTGTTGTAGGACGCCTGGCCCTGCCAGGCGTCGGTGCTGGCGGGCGCGTTTTCGGTGCGCTGGTCGTTGAGGCTGCCGTAGCGGACGGTCGCGCCGCCGGCGGAGGTGACCTGGAACGTCACGGCGTGCTTGTCGCCGGCCACCGCGGGCAGGTGCAGCCCGGACTCGCCGCCATCGAGGAAGGTCGAGTACAGCAGCGTCCCGGCCGTCGTGAGCAACGCGGCGGCCGCGACGGCGGTGGCGGTGATCGCCAGCCCGCGGTCGCCCGCGGTGCCCTTCTTGACCTGGACCAACCCGGCGATTCCCAGCACGAGGGCCAGCCCGCCCAGCGGCCACGCGACGAACCCGACGTCCGGGACGAACGTGACGGCCAGTGCCGCCACGCCGAGCACCAGCCCGGCGATCGCCGGGAGGTTCCGCCCGTTCTTCGCGTTGGCTTGACGACGCTCCGTGGCCGTCACCGGCGGCGCGGGTCTGCCGTGGCGCGCGGTGGCCGGGGGGTACTGCGGGTCGGTCATCATGCGAACCCCTTCGGGTGGGAGTGCGACGACGTTAACCCATAAGTGTGGCCCCGGACGAAATTGTTACATTCTGGAAAAAGTCATTGTCCCACCATTTGGCGTCGGGTACCGATATTTCCTGACATCGCGGGCAGGGTGTGGCCCGGTGATCAATGGGAAGAATATCGGAGTTCCCACTGTTCGACGTGGTCTTTCGCGACCTCGCAGCCGGTATCGTAAATACCGTACGGACAACCCGGCACCACCGTGAGGCTTACGACGACGGTAGGTACCGGCGTTCAAGACGAAAGTCGCATAACGGACTTCTCAGTCGAAAAGACTTACTTCCGGGGTGATTTCGAGAAGTTCGAAGACGGGCCGGCCGCGGCGGCCGTCGATCGTCGTCGTGCGCACGACGCGCAACCGGGCGGTCACCGGGCGGTCGAGGTTCTCCTTGATTTCGTCGAGCAGGTCCGGGGCCACCGCGCCCTGGATGGTCCCGCCGGACTCACGGTCGAGGTAGAAGATGCGCCGCCGGGTGCGGACGCCGTCGAGCCGCCCGCGCACCGTCTCGTAGCCGACTTCTTCACGGGACTCGCGCAGGCTGCCCTGCAGGATCCGCGCCTGCTCGGTGGTCATGCTGCGGGTGACCTGCTCGCCCGCGGTCGGGGTCAGCGCCATCCCGATGCCGGCGTTCTTCGCCACGGCGTTGACGATGTCGCTCACCGCGTTGCGGACGGTGTCGCGCTGGAGCAGCACGGCGTCGAGCGCGCCGTCGTCCGAGCCGTTCGCCGGCAGGAAGTCGCAGAGTTCCTTGACGGCTCGCTCGGACAGCGTCTCGATGCCGTCGATGATCAGGGCGTCGTCGGAGACGTCGAGCTCCGGGAAGCCGAAGAAGATCGCGTTGCCCGCCTGGCCGCGCTGGATCAGCGGCGCCTTGTCCCGGTCGGCCTGCTGGACCTGGGTGACCTCGCCGGCCGGGTTCCGGATGATGTGCCCGATCTTCGCGGTCGCGTCCTGCAGGGCGCGGCTGATGTCGGAGAAGGTGTAGGCGTCGATGGTCTGTTCGCCGATCACCGAGACGTGCAGCAGCGGTGAGCGGGACGTCCGCTCGAACTTGGCGTTGGCCGCCATCGCCGACGCGCGGGCCAGGTCGTCGAGCCACGTGCCGCCGGGGATTTCGTCGGCGATGCGCCGGAACTCGTTCCTCACCAGATCATCTCCGGGTAGCCCCTGCCGCCTTGGGCCCAGACCTCGGCCCACACGTCCTCGTCGCCGGGGCGGCACAGGAAGCCGTCCAGCATGCCGCCGACGGGCTGCACCTGGTCGAGGTACATCGCCGGCTGCCCGATGATCACGCCGCGCAGCGTGAGCAGGCCGTAGAGCGCGGACCGGCCGGCGTCGTCGAGCCGCTTGAGCGCGCCCCACTCGTCCGGGATGAGGACGACGTCGAGGCTTTGCGGTGGGTGGGCGGTGCGGGTGATGAGCTCGCCGCCGATCCAGGCGCGGCCGGACGGGATGATCCGCCGGGCGACGCCGAGGTAGCTGTTGAGCGCGCTGAACAGGATCTCGCGATCGTTCTGGTGCGGGGCGTCGAACACCAGGCGTTCGTAGACGTCGGCGAGGTCACCCGCGTGCCGGCCCGGCGGCAGGACCTGCTGCGACGTCCAATGGGGGAGCGCCACTCCACCCCCTCCTCAGGCCTCGCTCACAGTGCGTAGCCGAACTTACCAGGATGGGTGTCAGCTACCGCGCCCAGGCTGGTGCGGCCACTGCGGGGCCTCTTCGGACTCCGGCCAGGCGGGCTCGTCTTCGGTGGGCCAGTCCTCGGCCTGCGCCCCGCGCTGCGGCGGCAGCGGCAGGTGCCCTTCGCGGTGCCCGACGGGTTCGGGCGCTTCGTCGTCGTGGACGCTCGCGCGCGGGTCGGGCCCGTGCTGAGCCCAGGCGGCGGGGATGAACTGGGTTTGCTCGACCGACAGCGGCGGCGGTACGGGCTCGTACAGCGGTTCCGCTTCGGCGCTCGGTTCGGGGCTGGGCTCGGGGCTCGGTCTGGGTCTGGCGCGCAGGACGAGCCACGAGGTCAGCGCACCGAGGGCGAAGGCGACGATCAGCCACAGCCAGATCTGCCCGAACAGCCACATCATGTGCTCATCACCCCTATACGACCGTGATTTCGACGCGCCTGTCTTCTTCGCCGCCGGTGGACGGCCGGGTGTCGCCCAGCCCCCGGTAGGTCACGCGTTTGGCCGCCAGCCCGTTGGAGGTGAGGATCCGCGCGACGGCCCGGGCGCGGTCCCGGGAGAGCTTCAGAGCGGCGCCCTCGCCGCCGGGGCCCCGGGCCACGTGCCCGGTGACGCGGTAGCGGAAGCCCGCGGGCGCCTTGGCGAGGGCGATCGCAATGCTCCGGGCGGCCTGTTCCCCCTCAGGGGTGAGCCGCGCGGAGTCCGGTTCGAAGGAGACGGGCGCCTCGGCGAGCAGCCGATCGATCTCGGCTTGCACCCCGGCCTTGTCGGTGGGCGGCGGCGCGGTGGTGCTGGTGGTGGGCGGCGGGCTCGCAGTGGTGCTGGTCGTGGGCGGCGGCGGGCTCGCGGTGGTGCTCGGAGCCACGGGGATGACGTCGCCGTTGAACTTGGCGGACCGGACCCCCTCGACCCGCTGGACGACTTCGAGTGCTCTCAGCGCTTTGTCGGGCGGGATGCTGCTGAGGGTGGCATCACGGCCATCGAAGCGGACATCCCCGGTCGGCAGCCCGGCTTCGAAGAGCGCGGTCTGCGCCCGGCCGACGAGGTCGCGTTCGATGTTCCCGGACTGAGCCCAGGTGGCGACGCCCGCGAGCAGTGCGGTGACCAGCACCGCGATCGGGACCACGAGGATCCAGCGCCGACCACCGGACATAAGGGGACTGTAAGCCTGGTGGGGCGGGTTGGCGACCTGAATCCGGGTGGTGATCCACAAGTTGTCCCCAGGTAAGTCGACATGTGGATAAGTCTGGGGTTTGTGATCGGTTGGGTACTTAGTGTCGGTGGTGGCGGATACGCTGGAAGCGGGTGGCTCCCCCTGGGAGGGCGGGCTTGCGTCCGGGGCTGGTGGGGCGGGGGATTGGCGCGCGGTGGGGCGGGGTAGTCGGTGACAGAGGGCGGTAGGGCCTCGCGGCGGCGGACGGCGGAGCGCAGGGGCGGCAGAGCGGGACGCGCCGAGGGCATGCGCAGCGCAGTCAACAGTGCGGAGGTGGCCCAAATCCGACCAGGGTCGCATCTGTCCCGAACGAGTCATCGGGGACCTCCGACGCCCCGAATGACTCATTCCCGACGCTGAAGGCCGGCGCAAACCCCACCTGCGGCCCGGACCTGAAGGGGACCTTCAGGGAACCTGAGGCCTCAGCTCGCCTGCTTCTGAGCGCTCTCCGTCACCTCAAGCACTTCCAACGGCACCAGCGGCACCAGCTTCGGCCGCTTGGGCGACAACCCATCCCCCATCGACTGGCCCCGAAGCTGCCGCCGGATCCACGGCAGCAGGTGCACCTTCGTCCACGTCAGATCCGAGCGCCGCGAGTCGATCCAGCGGCTCGGGGCCACCTCCAGCGGCCACGGCTCGCGCCAGTCCGCCTCCAGGGGGATGCCCAGCACCTCCGCCGCCCTGAAGGCGATCCGGCGGTGGCCTTCCGGGGAAAAGTGCAGCCGGTCGTCGCTCCAGGCTCGGCGGTCGTGCAAGGGACCCATTGTCCACAGGTCGACCATGCGGGCTCCGTGGCGCTCGGCGATCGCCCACAGGTTCGTGTTGTAGATCGCCACCTTGCCGCGCAGCACCGACATCACCGACAGCACCTTCGTGTCGGGGCCGTTGAACATCAGCACCGGGATGCCCGCCTCGCGCAGCTTCGCCACGCCCTCCTCCAGGCGCTCGGTGACCGCGTCGACGTCCGCGCCCGGGACGATGATGTCGTTGCCGCCCGCGCACAGCGTGACCAGGTCGGGCTTCAGTTCCAGGGCGATCGGCAGCTGCTCGTCCAGGATCTCGTCGAGCAGCTTGCCCCGCAGCGCCAGGTTGGCGTAGCGGAAGTCGTTCCGGCCCCCCGCCAGCACCTCCGCGAGCCGGTCCGCCCAGCCGCGGAAGGAGCCGTCCGGCAGGTCGTCGTTCAGGCCCTCGGTGAAGCTGTCACCGAGGGCTACGTAACTGTCGAATCCATACACGTGGGTCCCCTTCCCATCCTGCGACCGACACACCCCGACATGTAGTTGTACACCTCAACTAACCATCGGGCTGCAACCCCCGTTGCCACCCTGCGCGTTCAGCCTGCAGTAACAGTGTCTTATCTTGTCGGCCTTCTGCGCCTCTTCATTACGTAGTCTTCACCTGCCGCATGCCGCGAAACCGCACACTCGAAGGCAAAGCGGACACCCGATGTGGCGAAAATCTCCCTGCCCGGGGCGTTCCGGGCCCGATCCGGCAGGCTGGACACGTGTCCGGAGAACCCCGTGAATCGCTCGCGCAGATCCTCGGTGGCCGCCGGGGCGCGCTCGACGCCAGCATCCCGCCCGTCGGCTTCGTCGTCGGCTGGCTCGCCGCCGGGCAGTCCGTCGCCTGGGGTGCCGGCGCCGCCGTTGTGGTCGCCGTCGCGGTCGGGATCTACCGGGTCGCCCGCGGTGGCAAGGTCCGCGCGCTGGTCGTCAGCCTCGCCGCCGTCGTCGCGGCCGCGCTGATCGCCCTGCACACCGGCCGCGCGCAGGACTTCTTCCTGCTGCAGCTGATGTCCAATGTGGCCAGCGCGCTGCTGTGGGCGGCCAGCATCGTCGTGCGCTGGCCGCTGCTCGGCGTCGTCGTCGGCCTGCTGCTGGGCCAGAAGACGCGCTGGCGCCGCGACCCCGTGCTGCTGAGGGCCTACTCGCTCGCCAGCTGGGTGTGGGTGCTCCAGTACACGCTGCGCGTGGTCGTCTACGGCCTGCTGTGGTCGGCCGGCCAGGTGCTCGCGCTCGGCGTGGCCCGCACAGTGCTGTCGTGGCCGCTCGTCGCGCTGACCGTCGCGGTCAGTGGCTGGGTGCTCTACCGGGCGTTGCCGCCGGAGCATCCCGGCCTGCGCCTGGCTCCGGAAACCCGCTCGGACGACGTACCCGGGGCATAAGGCGGCCCCCGGCGAGGGGGGAGGGTCCGGGGGCCACTGCCTACGGTACCCGGCCTACCCGGGTTCAGTCGACGGTTTCGCGTCTTTGCGCCGCGTTTTGCTCAATATCCTGACGGCCGGGGCCGCGGCGCGCCCTCGCCGAAGGCGTCCACGGCGGCCAGCCAGGCCGCGCCGAGCACCCCATCGGAGCTGGTCAGCACCTCAAGACCGGCCAGCCGCCGTCGCACGAGCTCGCCGACCGGGCTCGCCCCGGTGAGCACCGAGCCGACGAGCACCACCGGCGTCGACTCGCCGGGCTCCCGCGCGGCGAGGGCGTTTTCGACCAACAGGCCGGCGGCGCGGGCGACGATCTCGCGGGCCGCGGGCTCGCCCGCGTCGTGCGCCGCGCTCACCAACGGGGCGAAGCGGGCGAGCCGGACGGGTGCCTCGGCGTTGGCCGCCGTGATCAGCGCCCGGGACGCGGCCAGCCGCTCGGCATCGCTGCGGACGTCCAAACCGGACAGTCCGAGCGCGGCGGCGAGCACCGCCGACGGCAGCCCGTCGAGCGGCAGCCCGCGCCCGAGCGCCTCCAAAGTGGAACGGACGGCTTCGCGGCCGAGCCAGAACGCGGAGCCCTCGTCGCCGAGCAACCAGCCGTAGCCGCCGGTCGTGCCCGCGAGCCGCCGCTTGCGGATCCGGCCCACGATCGAGCCGGTGCCGGCGACGACGACCGTCCCGTCCGGCGCCGGGGTGGCCGACGCGTACGCCACTTCGGCGTCGGCGACGGTCCGCACCGCACACGTGAGACCGATTCGCGTCCACGCCGCGTCGAAGACCGCCGCCACGCCCCGGTCGCTCAGCTTGCTGACCCCGGCCATGCCGACGACGCACGCCCGCACGGCGCCGGGGTCACGGGCGCCGAGCGCCGCGGTGATCGCGTCCGCGATCCGGCCCGCGGCGACCTCGGGCGCGTGCGCGTTGGGGTTGGCCCCTTCGCCGCGCCCGGTGCCCAGCACCGCGCCGGCGGCGTCGACCAGGGCGGCCCTGGTCGACGTGCCACCGGCGTCGACGCCCACCGCGAAGCTCACCGGGTCTTGGTCACCTTCAGCAGGCCGCGCGGGCTGTCCGGGTCGCCGCCACGGGCCAGCGAGAGGCCGAGCGCGATCCGCTGGATCGGCAGGATCTCCAGGATCGGCGCGAGCTCCTCGACCGTCGGCGCGACGTCGATGCGCAGCGCCGCGGGCACCTCGGCGGCGGCCGAGCCGACCGCGAGGACGTCCGCGCCGCGCTTGCCGACGGCCTCGAGGACCTCGTGCATCGCCCGGCCGCCGTGCCCGGCGCTGGTCACCGCGAGCACGGCGGTCTCGCCGTCCACCGCCGCCACCGGGCCGTGCAGCAGGTCCGCGCCGCTGTACGCGCGGGCGGCGAGGTAGCTGGTCTCGGCGAGCTTGAGCGAACCCTCGAGCGCGCTGGCGTAGGAGTAGCCGCGGCCGGTGGTGAGGATCCGGTCCACGAAGCGGTACCGGTCGACCGCGCGCTGCACGCCCTCGGCCGCGCCGTCGAGGGTCTGCTGCGCCAGCTCGCCGATCTTCTCGGCGTCGGCCGCTTTGCCGCCGCGCACCGCGTCGATGAGCAGGTACAGCGCCATCAGCGTCGCGGAGTACGTCTTGGTGGCCGCGACGGCCTTCTCCACGCCCGCGCCGATGTCGACGCCGAGTTCGGACGCCGCGCGCAGCGGCGAGTCCGGCGTGTTGGTGACCGAGACGGTCAGCGCGCCCTGGCGCCGCGCTGTTTCGGTGACCTCGATCAGGTCAGGCGAGCCACCGCTCTGGCTGACCGTGACGAACAGCACGTCCCGCAGATCGGGCCGCGCGCCGTACAGCGTGGCCGTGGACGGGGAAACCAGACCGGCCGGAAGGCCCAGCAGTACCTCGATCAGGTACTTCGCGTACAACGCTGCGTGGTCGCTCGATCCACGCGCGGCGAGCAATGCGAACCGCGGAGGCCGGTGTGAGATCTTTTCCGCCACTTCGGCGATTTCCGCCTGACGCTGCACCAGTCCCGCCAAGACGTCCGGCTGCTGGGCGATCTCCGCGGCCATGTGCTCGCCGGGCCGTTGTTCGGTCATCATTTTCCTCTCCACCTCCGGCATTATGTACCGGACTCAGGCGGCGTCGGTCAGGTCTAGACCAATGTTATAGGGGCGGCGCGTTTGGGGAAAAGGGTACGTTTCTTACGGGGACGTGGCGTGCGATGAGGGAAGACATAGGGAGCCGGGCATGTTGGAGACCACCACCACGGGCGAGGCGGGCGCCGTCGCCGGGATGCGCGGGCAGCGCGAGCCCAAGTACTGGGCGCTGAAGCAGCACCTCCTCGACCTCCTGGACGTGCTGCCGCCGGGGTCGCCGATCCCCACCGAACGCGCGCTCGCCGGGGAGTTCACGGTCTCCCGCACCACCGTGCGCCAGGCGCTGGCCGACCTGACCGCCGAGGGCCGGCTGCACCGTGTACAGGGAAAAGGCACCTTCGCGGCCGAGCCGAAGCTCGCGCAGCGGCTGCAGCTGTCCTCCTACACCGAGGACATGCGCAAGCAGGGCCTGAAGCCGTCGTCGAAGCTGCTCGAAGTCGAGGAAATGCCGGTCGAGGGCGATCTGGCGAAGCTGCTCGGAATCCGGACCGGCGCGAAAATCCTTCGTCTTCGACGGCTTCGACTGGCGGACTCGCAGCCGATGGCGCTGGAGACCACCCACCTCCCGCTCGGCCGGTTCCGCGGGCTGCGCAAACACGTCTCGGCCGGCGGATCGTTGTACGCCGTTCTACGCGAGCACTACGGCGTCGAACTGGAACGCGCGGAAGAAACGATCGAGACGTCGCTGGCGGGGCCGCAGGAAGCGGAGATGCTCGGCGCGGACGTCGGCATGCCGGTGCTGATGCTGACCCGCCACTCGTTCGCCACGGACGGCAAGCCGGTCGAGTTCGCCCGCTCGGTCTACCGGGGTGACCGCTACAAGTTCGTGACGACGCTGCTGCCGTGATCGGCGGACCGGAGCACCCCCGCGGTTGACGGGGGTCTCCGGGCACGGTGGAGTTGGGCGGTGAATTCCACTGAAGACACCGGGATCCGGTGGGGCACCCACGCTGCCCGCGGCGTGCTCGCGACCACCATCCTCGGGTCCGGCATGGCGATGCTCGACGGGACGATCGTCAACGTCGCGCTGCCCCGCATCGGCGCCGAACTGAACGCTTCCGTGGCGGGGCTCCAGTGGATCCTCGACGGCTACATGCTGGCGCTCGCCGCGCTGATCCTCGTCGCCGGTTCGCTCGGCGACCGGTACGGCCGTCGCCGCATGTACCTGATCGGCGTCGTCTGGTTCGGCATCGCGTCCGGGCTGTGCGCCGCGGCGACGTCGACCGAGATGCTGGTCGCGATGCGGATCCTGCAGGGCGTCGGCGGCGCCCTCCTGACCCCGGGGTCGCTCGCGATCCTCCAGGCGTCCTTCGCGCACGACGCCCGTGCCCGCGCGATCGGCGCCTGGTCCGGCCTCGGCGGCATCGCGGCCGCCGCCGGGCCGCTGCTCGGCGGCTTCCTGGTGCAGGTCTGGTCGTGGCGGCTGGCGTTCCTCATCAACGTGCCGATCGCGGTCGCCGTGGTGCTCATGGCGCGCCGGTTCGTCCCCGAATCCCGCGATGCGGAGGCCACCGGGCACCCGGACTTCGGCGCCGCCGCGCTCGGCGCCGTCGGCCTCGCCGGCGTCACCGGCGCGCTGGTGGAGGCGCCCGCCCGCGGCGTCGGCGACCCGCTCGTGCTGGTCGCGGGCCTGCTGGGGATCGCCGGGCTGGCCTCGTTCGTCGCCGTCCAGCACCGCTCGGCCGAACCGCTCGTGCCGCCCGCGCTGTTCCGCGACCGGACCTTCACGTTGTCCAACGCCCTGACGTTCGTCGTCTACGCGGCGCTCGGCGGCGTGATGATGCTGCTGGTCATGCAGCTGCAGGTGTCGCTCGGCTACTCGCCGACCGCGGCCGGGCTGGCCGGCCTGCCGCTGACGGTGATCATGCTGCTGCTTTCGGGCCGCTCCGGCGCGCTCGCGCAGCGCATCGGCCCGCGCACGCAGCTGGTCGTCGGCCCGATCGTCGTCGGCATCGGGATGCTGCTGATGCTGCGCATCGCACCCGGCGCGTCCTACCTCGGCACGGTGTTGCCGGCGGTCGTGGTGTTCGGGCTCGGGCTGGCGACGGTGGTGGCCCCGGTGACGGCGACGGTGCTCGCCGCGGCCCCGGACCGCTACGCCGGCGTCGCGTCCGGCGTCAACAACGCGATCGCCCGCTCGGGCGGCCTGCTCGCGGTGGCGGTGCTGCCCGCCGCGGCCGGGCTGACCGGCGAGGCGTACGCCGACCCGGTCGCGCTCACCGCGGGCTGGCGCACGGCGCTCATCATCTGCGCGGCGCTGGCGATCGCCGGCGGGCTGATCGCGCTGGGCATCCACAACGGCGTCCTCGAGCCACCGGCCGCGGCCGGGCCCGACGACGAGTGCCCCCACCTGGGCGAGTGCTACCACTGCGGCGTCGAAGGCCCGCCGACGCACATCCGCGGCGGCGGAACCCCGGTCGCCGGCTCCTAGCCCAGAGCGCCCCAATGGGGTTGTTTCATCGTGGTTGTGGCTGGTGAGGGTGGTGTGTGTGGGTTGTTGTGGTTGTGGGGGA
>NZ_JAVHJU010000046.1 GCF_031082405.1 Amycolatopsis sp. A133 | reverse complement strand
CGACACCCGACCCACCCGACCAGCCACAACACCCTCCAACCACACGATGTTGCAACCACCCCAAGAACCCAAGCCACATTGGTTGCGCCCAACGCACCGAACGCCACATTGGGTGCGTCAGACGCAACCAACGCCACATTGGGGCGCAAGCGGACTTGCGCCGGTGGCCGGGCGGTCAGGACATCGTGACCGGGGCCAACCCGAGTTCCTCCTGCATCGCGCGGCCCGCCCTCAACTGGCGCTCCGCCTCCGCATCCCGGCCCAACGCGGCGTTGGCGGTCCCCAAGCCGAGCAGGGCCCGCGCTTCCTGGGCGCGGTAGCCGATCCGCCGGGCCGTCGTCAGGGCCACCCCGTACGCCCTCGCCGCCGCGAGCGGGTCGTCGAGAGCCTGGGCCGCCGCGCCGAGGCTGTTGGCCGCCATGGTCAGCAGCAGCGGGTGGTTGAGCCGCCCGAGGATCGTGCACGCCCGGTCGGCGTGGGCGTGCGCTTGGCGCGGGTGGCCGTCCGCCAGCAGGACCTCCGCGGCGTCGATGCGGCTCCACGCCTCCCCGAACGCGTAGCCCGCCTCGATCGCCGCGCGCACCGCCTTGTCCGCGGCCTCCCGGGCCTCCGGCAGCCGGCCGAGGCGGGCCAGCACCAGGCCCAGCTGCGCCGTCGCCAGGATCGCGCCGCGATCGTCGCCGAGTTCCTCGCGGATCGCGCGGGCGCGCGCCGCCGACGTCAGCGCGTCCTCGTACTGCCCGAGCACCTCCTGGGCGTTGCTGAGGTTGCTCCAGGCCACGCACGCGACGGCGTGGCTGCCCGTCTCGCCGGCCAGCACCAGCGCCTGCCGGTAGAGCCGGACCGCGTCGGCGTACCGGCCGAGCATGCCGTGCAGCGTGCCCATCCGGGCGATCGCCGCCGCTTCGGCCGCGCGGTCGCCGGACGCGCGGACCAGCCGCAGCCGGTCAGCCGTCGCTTCGACGGCCTCGGCGAGCCGTCCGGTCTCCCAGTGCGCCGTGGTGAGGTTCGCCAGGCCGAGCTGCCGGGCGTGCGGGTCGCCCAGCCGGTCGGCGGCCCGGGCCCCTGCGCGGGCCAGCGCGGTCAGCTCGTCGCGGTGCCCCTGCTCGCGCAGGGCGGCCACCGCGCGGTCGGCGATGCGCCAGACGTGCTCGTCGTGGCCTTCGAGCGCGGTGACGGCGACCAGGTTGGCGCGCTCGGCGGCGAACGAGAACTCGCCGTCGCGGTAGTGGTCCAGGAGCCGGTTGAGCGCCGCCGCGGCCTCGTCCGGGTCCGCCACCGCCCGCGCGTGCTCGGCGATCAGGTCGTGGAAGCCGTAGCGGCCGGGGGCGGGCTGGCGGAGCAGGTGCGCGTCGAGCAGGTCCTCGAGGAGCCGCTCGGCCTCCGTGACGTCGGTGCCGTGGAGGGCGGCCGCCGCGGCGGCCGCGAAGTCACCGCCCGGGTGGGACCCCAGCACCCGGAACATCCGCCGCGGCCCGGCTGCGAGGTCGCGGTAGGACAGCGCGAACGCCGCCGCGACGTCCCGGCCGCCCGCGCGCAGCTCCCCCAGCCGGCGCCGTTCGGACCCGAGCCGCGCCTCCAGGTCGTCGGCCGTCCACAGTGGACGCGCTTGCAGCCGGGCGGCGGCGATCCGCAGCGCCAGCGGCAGGTACCCGCACAGCCGGGCGACGCCGGCGCCGGGCCGTCCGCCGGCCGCGGCCGTGAACAGGGCTTCGGCTTCCGGCGGCGGCAGCACGTCGAGGCCGAGCGCCAGGGCGCCGTCCACCGCGGCGAGCCGGCGACGGCCGGTCACCAGGACCCCGGTGCCCGGGCCACCCGGCAGCAGCGGCACGACCTGGCTCGCCGAGCGGGCGTTGTCGAGCACGACGAGCAGGCGGTGGCCGGCCACGCGGGACCGCCACAGCGCGGCCCGCTCGTCGAGCCCGTCCGGCTGGTGGCTCGCCGGCACACCGGTCTGCAGCAGCAGGGCGGCCAGGGCCGCTTCGGCCGGGAGCGGGTCGCGGCCGGGCGTGTGGCCGTGCAGGTCCACGAACAGCTGCCCGCCGGGGAAGTCCGCGGTGGCCCGGTGCGCGACGCGGACCGCGAACGCCGTCTTCCCGACCCCGGCCATGCCGTCGACCACCACCGGCCGCCCGGCGCGCAACGCCTCGGCGGCGCGGGTGACCTCGGCCGCGCGGCCGGTGAAGTCCGGGACGTCGTAGGGCAGGAAGCAGCGGCCGGGCGCGGGCTCGTCGTGCAGCAGCCGCTCGTAGCGGGCCCGCAGCATCGCGCCCGGCGCGATCCCGAGCTCGTCGGCCAGCCGCCGCTTCGCGCGCTGGAAGACGTCGATCGCGTCGGCCTGGCGGCCCGCATGGTGCAGCGCCCGCATGAGCAGCCCGACGAACCCTTCGCGCAGCGGGTGTTCGGCGACCAGCGCGGTCAGCTCGGCGACGGCGTGACCGTCTCCGGCGTCGACCTCGGCGGCGAGGCACTGCTCCAGCACGGCCAGCCGGCGCTCCTCCAGGCGTTCGGCGTCCGGGCGCAGCGCGGCGCTGTCCACCCCGGCGAGCGCGGGCCCCCGCCAGCAGTCCAGGGCCGCCCGGTACTCGCCCCGGTTGGCGAGCTCCTCGAACGCGTGGAGGTCGAACACGCCCGGCCGCAGCGCGAAGCCGGGGCCCTCGGCGGTGAGGACGTCTTCGCCGGCGCCGGCCGCGACGAGCGCGCGCCGCAGCGCCGTGGTGAGGTTGCGGACCTGCCGCACCGCCGTCGCCGGGGGTTCGCCGTCCCACACGACGTCGACCAGCCGGGACACCGGCACGACCCGGCCGGCGCCGAGCAGCAGCGCCGCCAGGATGCGCTCTTGGCGCGGCCCGGACGGCCCGATCGGCCGCCCGCCGCCGAGCACTCGCACCGGACCCAGGACGCGGAACTCCATCACTCACCCCGCGGGCGAGGTTAACCACCCGCGGGGCGGCGCCGGTGCGGAAGTGATGCAGCTGTGATGCGCCGCCGCGGCAGCGTCGGGGGCCGGAACGCAGCTCGGCGGAGGGAAAGCAGATGCGCAAGTGGGGTTACGCGGCCTTGGGGACCACGCTGGCGGCGGCGGTGCTGGGCGCACCGGCCGCCACCGCGGCCGGCGACCGGGACGGCGGCCGGCCGCAGGAGTGCCGGCGGGCGTTCGACCACGCCGTGTGGGAGGACATGGACAGCTACAACAAGCGCGACGCCGCCCGCTACAGCGCGATCATCCACCGCGACATGGTCACCGTGGGCCGCAAGGGCAACCTCTACATCGGCTACGACGCGAACGTGACCCCGGTGCTGGAGCAGCAGTTCAAGGTGCCCTACGAGTACTCGATGCCGTGGACGGTGACGCACACCGTCGTCGAGGGCTGCAAGATGGGCTTCGCCATCCTGGACGCGCACTACCTCGAGCCGTCGCACGGCATCGACCGCCACTACACGATCAGCCTGACGCTGGTGCGCGAGCACGGCCGGTGGCAGGTCGTCAAGGACACGGTCACCGACGTCGTGCCCTGACCGCGGTGCGGCCCGGTGACGGGGGGCACCGGGCCGTCCCCCGGCCGTTCTTCACCCCGCTCGTGCTGGCCACCTTCCGCAACTACGCGCGGGCGCTGACGACGGCCGAGGTGGCCGAGCCGCAGGAGTCCGAGGGCAATCCGCCGCTGTACTACAGCGTCGCGATGGCCAAGCTGATGGCGCTCGTCGCCGGCGAGGCCCGTTGGAACGACTACGACCCCGGCCTCAGCGCGAACCGGATGCTCGCCCAGTCGCCCGACCCGTGCCGGAGCTACTCGGGCGCCGCGTACGTCGGGCTGGTCGCCTTCGCGCGTTACTCGCATCCGGCGGCGACGGAAGCCGAAGCCGTGGAGCAGGCCCGCGCGATCAAGCCGATGCTGGACGCCGAAGGCCAGCACAGCGACGACATGGCGCCGAGTTACTTCGTGCCGGAAGCACGCAGCTTCGCGACCGTCGCGGTCATTTACGAGCACCAGTACCTCGCCTACCAGAACCGGCGGCTCGACAACGGCCTCGGGCTCGACACCGAACGGGTGCTGCTGTACCCCAGTGCCCAGCACGAGACCGCGCCCGACCTGATCTCGTTCAGCCCCGAGGGCGACGCGATCGGCGCCCTGCTGATGTCCGATGCCGCACTGCGCCGGCGGGCCGTCGAACTCGGGTTCCACGTGTACTCGGCACCCAGCGCGCAGTTCGACTTCGCGGGGTACCTGCGGGAGCGCGGCATCCCGGAGCCGTCGACCTCGATCGCCGACACCGAGACCTGGCTGCCCGGGAACGCGCAGTTCCGGAAGATGGTCGACGAGATCGGGGACTGCCGGTGGTGAGGGTCGTCCTCGTCCTGGTCCTCCTGCTGACCGCCTGCAGTCCCCGCGGGCCGGCCGACACGAAGCTCACCGTGCTGGCCACCAGCGAGCTCGCCGATCTCGGCCCGGTGCTGGCGGATCTGCGCCGCGACACCGGGGTCGAACTGGCCATGGCCTACCGCGGCACGATGGAGGCGGCCGCGGAGCTGGACTGCGGGTTCGACCTCGCCTGGCTGTCCACCGGGCGGTTCCTGCGGCTGCGGGACGCCGAACCGGGTCTGTCGACGTCGATCATGTTGTCGCCGCTGGTCTTCGGCGTGAAAGCGAGCCAGGCGGCGAAGCTGGGCGCGCAGCCGACGTGGGCGGACATCGCCGATCGCGCCGCCGGCGGCGAGCTGAAGTACGGCATGGCCGATCCGCACGTCTCCGGCACCGGGATGGCCGCCCTGATCGGCGTGGCCACCGCGGCGGCCGGCACCGGTGCGGCGCTGCGCCCGGAGGACGTCCGCTGCGACCGGATCCAGGGCTTCCTCTCGGGCCGGGCGTTCGGCGCGCCCGACGTCACCGGGGAGTACGTGCGCCGCCAGGACGAGGTCGGCGGGATCGTCGCGCCGGAGTCGGCGATCCTGGCGCTCAACGCGTCGGGACGGCTGCGCGAGCCGCTCGAAGTCGTCTACCCGCGCGACGGGATCGTGCTCGCGGACTACCCGCTGATGCTGCTGAACCCGGGCAAGCGGGCCGCCTACGACAAGGTCGTCCAGTGGCTGCGCACCCCGGCGGCCCAGCGGGCCATCATGGACCGGACGTTCCGGCGCCCGGCCGATCCGGCGGTGCCGCGCACCGGGAAACTCGCGACGCCGATCGGGGACCCGCTGTACTTCCCGGACCGGCAGGAGGTCCTCGACCGGCTGCTGCAGGCCTACGACCGGGCGGGCACCGGCCGTCAGGTGGTCTTCGTGCTGGACTACTCGCTGTCCATGGCCGGGCCGCGGGTGGCGGCGCTGCGCCGGGCGTTCGCCGCGCTGAGCGGGTTCGACCGGTTCTACGCCGGCGAGCAGGTGACGATCATCCGGTTCGCCGGTGAGGTGCTGGAGGAGCGCGCGATCACGGTGGCGGGCCGGCCGGACGCCGACGCGCTGCGGGCCGTCGTGGCGTCGGCGGACCTGCGGCCGTACACGGCGATCTGGTCCGCCCTCGAACGCGCTTACCGGATCGCGAAGCCGGGGGCGTCGATCGTGCTGATGACCGACGGCGAAAACAACGCGGGCCTGGGCCTGGACGCGTTCCTCGCCGGCCGGCACGACGCCGGGCCGACGTACGCCATCCGGTTCGGCGAAGCCGACCCGGCCGAGCTGGGGCGGGTCACCGCCGCGACCGGCGGGCGCGTTGTCGACGGCAACGCGGAATCGTTGACAGAGGCGGTGAGGGAGCTTCGTGGCTGTCGATAGAGGGCTGCTGTGGTCGGTGCTGGATTGGTGGGTCTGGGTCGTGACCGCGCTGGCCGCGGTGGTGACGTTGGTCGTGCTGGTGCTCGGGGTAGTGCGGCGCAGCCGCCCGGTGCTCCTGCCCGGCCTGCCGTTCTACCTGGACGAGACCCGCGTGATCGAGCTCTGCCAGCAGGGCGGCTACGGCGACATCGCGCAGCGGGCCATCCGGGAGTTCGTCCGGCGCAGCACCGACGGCTCGTTCGGGTTCACCAGCCAGTGGTTCAAGTTCGGCCGCGGCGGCAACCGCGGGCACGAGACGGAGACGAGCTACAACGTCCACGTCACGGCGAACTCCCTGCTGGGGATGGCGCTGAAGTCCCTGGAAGCCCAGCACGGCGTCGTGCACGCGAACCTGACGACCAGGGTGGTGCAGGGCGACCGGGCGTGGCGCCGGACGCGTTCGCCGCTGCTGTCCGAGGTCCACGACGGCTACGTGGTGGTGCAGGGCCGGTTCACCGTCGCCGAGGAGACCGCCGAAGAGGTCGTGCTGCACGCGCGCATCGGTGACTGCGACGCGCGGGTCCGGGTCGCCTGCCACGACGACCACCTGCGCCGCAAGGAAGTGCCGCAGGGGCAGTTCAACGCGCGGTGCCTCGGCAAGAGCCAGGCGTGGCGGCCGGACAGCGGCGAGCTGGTCATCCTCCCGATCGCGGTCCTCCAGTAAGCACGCGGCCCTGGCGCCTGTATCGGAGTCGCGAGGGGCAGCCGCCAGGTGCGGAAGACCCCGGGCTGAGTGGGCGGCCGGGTTGTCGTGAGTGTTTGGGAGGGTTCTAACCCTCCTAAACACTCACGACAACTGCGGCAGGACTTGGAGCCGGGCCCTGCCGCACCGGCCCGCCGTGAAGACTCTGACAGGCGCTAGCGGGCGTAGCCGCCCGTGGCCAGCCGCTTGCCGATCTGGTCGTAGACCGCCTGGTCGTCCGGGGCCACCGTGGCCAGGCCGTCGACGTAGCGGTTGAACAGGCAGAACGACGCCGCGATCAGCACGGTGTCGTGGAGTTCGACGTCGGTGGCGCCCTCGGTGCGGGCCGCGGCGATCAGCTCGGCGGTGACCGCGCGGCCGGTCTCGCGGACCGCGAGGGCGATCCGCAGGAGGGCTTTCACCTTCGCCGAGACGGGGGCGTCGTCGATCCCGCCGCAGGCGGCGTCCACCACCGCGCGGCCGCCGTCGAGGGTTTCCGCCGCCGCGGCGGCGTGGCTGCCGGTGCAGAAGCGGCACTCGTTGCCGTTGGACACGACGGCGGCGATCAGCTCGCGCTCCCCCACCGTGAGGGTGCTGGGGCCGCGCAGCAGCACTTCGGCCAGCTGCCCGAGCGGGGCCGCGGTCTCCGGCCGGTAGGCGAAGAGCGCGGTGATCCCCGGCAGTTCCGGGTCGAGCGGGATGTGCGGCATCGGTTCCTCCTCGCGGGGGCGGAAGATCTTCCCCGCGAAGTCTCTCGGCCGGCGGCGGCCCGGCCAACCTCCGTGTTGCCCAACCGGGCCGCCGCCGAAGGGCTCAGCCGATCGCGAAGTCGTCGGCGTAGACGGCACTTTGGCCGTACCAGCCGTGGACGTACACCGTCACCGCACCCGACGCGCCGGTCGTGAACGGCACCGACAGCCGCGTCCAGCCGCCGCCGGAGGTCCACGCGCTCGCCGTCGCGCCGCCCCGGACGCCGACGTAGGCGTAACTGCCCTGCACCCACGCCGTGAGCGTGTAGGCGTGGTTCGGGGCGAGGGTGACGTTCTGTGCCGCTTCGCCGGTGGCCGACGCCGTGGGCACCACCTGCAGCGCGTGGGTGCCCGAATGCGCCGGCGAGGCGACGATCGTGTCGCCGGGGGCGCTCCACGGGCTCAGTGCGCCGGTCTCGAAGCCGCCGTTGACGACGCCGCCCGCGGGCGGCGGGCCCTTGACGGTGAGGGTGAAGGAGGTGCTGTGGCTGCCGGAGGCCGCGGCGCCGGTCACGGTCAGCGGGTAGACACCGGGGACGGCGGCCGCGGTGGTGCTCACCGACAGCGTCGCGCTGCCGCCCGCGGTCACCGAGCCGGGGCTGACGGACGCGGTGACGCCGGCGGGTGCGCCGGTGACCGACAGCGTGACCTGCTGGGCGGCGCCGGAGGTCACGGCGGTCGTCACGGTCGCCGAGGCCGAGCCGCCCGGGTCCACCGTGGCCGAGGCGGGGTTCGCGGCCAGGGAGAAGTCGTTGCCGGGCACGGAGGTGCCGCCGGTGAAGGGCTCGAAGGCGTGGCTGAAGAACCACGTGTCCTGGGCGATGCCGGAGCAGTTGTCCGCCGCCGCGCCGCCGGGGCAGCTGCCGTTGTCGCGCTGCAGCGCCCAGAAGGACAGCGTGTTGATGCCCTTGGCGACGGCCCAGTTGTAGACGGTGGCGGCGTCCGCGGTGGTGAACGTTTCGGCCGGGCCGAAGTCGTCGACGCCGATCATCTCGGTGATCCCGACCATCGCCCACAGCTGCGCCTGGGTCTTGCCCGGGTAGAGGGCGCCCAGCTGCGAGACCAGGCCGGTCGCCGCGGTCTGGGTGTCGGTGGCCATCTGGTGCGCGGCGTTGTCGTAGTAGTCGAAGGTCATCAGGTTGACGACGTCGACGCGGGTGCCGTTGGCGACGGCGTTGCGCAGCACGGCCAGGCCGCTGTCGGCGAGGCCGCGGGTGGTGGTGGGCAGGGTGTAGGAGATCTGCAGGGACCGCCCCGAGGCCGCGGCCCGGTCCTGGACCTTCTTGATGGCCTTGTTGCGGCGGTCGATCCCGGCGGAGTTGGTCAGCGAGTTGTCCTCGATGTCCATGTCGAGCCGCGGGACGTCGTAGGTGGTGATCACCGACTCGTAGGCCGCGGCGATGGAGTCGACGCTCGCGCAGCTGTCGGCGATCTCGGTGCCGGTGTTGTCGGCCGTGTAGCCGCCGAAGGACGGGATGACGTCACCGCCGCGGGAGCGGATGGTGGTGATGTCGGCGCCGAAGGTGCCGCCGGAGACCGGCATGCCGGTGTCGCCGTTCCAGTACACGGTGCAGGAGCCCTTGGTGGCGGCCTGCAGGAACGCCATGGTCAGGTGCTTGGCGCCGGACTGCTGCGCCAGCGCGGCGGGGCTCTCCCCGGTCCAGGCTTCGAAGTACGGCGCGAAGACGTGCGTGGGCAGCGGCGTCGCGGCTTGGGCGGGACCGGCCACGGCGACCAGGGAGCCGGCCGAGAAGGCCGCCAGGGCCAGGGAAACGGACAATCGGGAGAAAAGCCTGCGTCGACGCATCTGCGCTCCAGTGCGGGCGGGAAGCCATGCGGCGGCGCGGCACGGCGGGACGTTCCCAGGATTGGATCAGACCAATCGCAACGTCAAGGTCTAGACCACTAAACCGGCCGGATGGCGGTCCCGGTTGGTCGCGGCGGCCGGTTCCGGCGCAAACACACGGGGTGAGCAACGATCACGCCAAAAACGTGCCGACACGGCGGGGTGGCCGGTAGCGTGCGCGTCCATGCGGGTGATGCGGGGGAAGAATGGACGACGCAGAGTGACCAAACCGTGGCGGGCGGCCCCGAAGGCCGCTCTCTCCAGCCCGCTGACGCTGCTCGTCGCGGCCGTGACCTCGCTGCTGGCGTGTTTCCTCGGCACGGCCGCGGTGCTGCAGGCTTCCGCGGCCGGCGGCGCCGCCGTCGAGTACCAGACGGGCATCACCTGCCCGGACAGCTACGGCCCGATGTTCGGCAAGGGCAACATGCCGGTGCAGGACATCCCCGCGGTGACCGGGGCGATCCAGCGGCACGCCGCCGCCCACGGGTTCGGCGCGCCCGTCGTCGGCCAGTTCACCAACGTGCTCCCCGGCACCGAGTTCAACGGCGACCCCCACTACAAGGTCCGCCTCGGCTACCGCGACCAGGCCGGCCTGGACAACCTGACGCTGCAGCAGGGCTCGCGCGCGCCGGGGCTGTGGCTGGGCAACGTGGTGGCCGACGCCGAGCACATCGGCCTCGGCACGAGGCCGAGCCTGCAGGGCGTCGCGCTGCCGCCGGTCACCGGCATCTACCGCGACCTGCTCGATCCGCCGCCGCGGTGGTGGTGCTCGCAGCAGTCCGGGGCGGTCATCGACCGGCTGGTCGACGACCCGATCGATTCCATCGTCTTCGCCACCGACCGCAAGACCTTCGACGACGCGGTCAAGGCGATCGGCCTGCCGACGATGCAGTACTTCCACGTCTCCTTCTACGAGCCGGCGCCGAAGACGCTGAGCGCGGCGGAGGACCTGCTGCAGCGCTCGCAGGACCTGATCGCCGACGTCCGCGCCGATCTGACCGCGCAGGGCCTCGGCTCGCTGATCGCCGCCGACGTCCCGACGTTCCAGCGCTCGGTGCAGATCGCCCGCCAGGCGCAGGACAACGTGTTCGTGTCGATCCTGCCGCTCGCGCTGATCAGCGTCCTGGTCGGCTGCGCCGGCCTCGGCACGGTCGCCCTGCAGTGGTACCAGCGGCGGCACGCGCAGCTGCGGCTGCTCTCCGCGCGCGGCAGCGGCCCCGCGGCGCTCGGCGGGCTCGCCGTCGCCGAACTGGGCCTGCCGGTCCTGCTCGGCGGCGCCGCCGGCGCGGTCGCGGCGCGGGTGCTGCTGGGCGTGTACGGCCCGCCCGGCGTGCCGGATCCGGCGGCCGAGCTGCGCGCCGCCGGGGTCGCGGCCGTGACGCTGGCGGTGTCGCTGGTGCTGCTGGCCCTGGTCGTCGCCGTGCGGGTGCACCGGGAGTTCGAGCTGGGCCGGGTGCGCCGCGGCGGCCACCGGGTGCGGTGGCTGGCGTACTTCCCGTGGGAGCTGGCGACGGCTGGCATGGCGTGGCTGGGCTGGACCCGGCTGGTCCGCTACGGCACGACGTCCCGGCTGGGCAATCCGCTGCCGCAGGTCGACCCGCTGGCCCTGACCTACCCGGTGTTCGTGGTGCTGACGGTGGGCCTGCTGACCGCGCGGCTGGCGTGGCTGGCGCTGCACGCCTCGCACCGGGCCCGGTTCTGGTCGCGCCCGGCGCTGCAGCTGGCGATCCGGCGGCTGGCCGGCGCCCGCGCCCCGGTGACCGGGGTGCTGGTCATCGGCACCCTCGCCATCGGCACGCTGGCCACCGGCCTCGGCATCGCCAACGGCCAGGAGGAGGCCCTGGAAACCAAGTCGGCGATCTTCGTCGGCAGCAACGCCCGCCTCGACACCGACAGCCCGATCGGCATGGGTGCCGTCGCGATGCCCCCGTCGCTGGCCGGGACCAGCACGGTGGTCGGCGAGCTGACCGGGACCGGCAGCGTGGTGCTGGTGGTCGACCCGGCGACGTTCGCCCGCGGCGCCGCGGTGGACCGGATCCCCACCGGCGACCTGGACGGGTTGCTGCGCAAGATTTCCCGGCCCGACCCGCGCGGCACGCCGGTGATCCGCGTCGGGCACACGGCCAAGCAGGAGGCCCGGCTGCCGGACGGGCTGCCCGACGCCGTCGTCGCCGGCGACCTGCCGGTGTTCCCGATGATCGGCACCTCCCCCGGCTACGTCGTCTCGCGCACGGTGCTCGGCCACGCGCAGCTGAACGGCATTCCGAAGTGGAGCGTGCTGACCACGTCGCCGATGGCCGAGGCGACCACCGCGCTGCGCGCCGCGGGGGTGTTCATCCCGAACCGCGTCAGCCGGGAGTCCGCTTTGGACGGTCTGCCGTTCTTCGTGGTGTCGTGGACGTTCTCGTTCGTGGCGCTGCTGGGCGCGGTGCTCGGGGTGGTGGCGATCCTGGCGCTGCTCGTGGCGGTGGAGGTCCGGCGGCGGCAGAACGCGCTGGCCGGGGCGCTGGTGCTGCGGATGGGCATGCGGCCGCGAACGCTGCTGGCGAGTCACCTGATGGAGCTGGGCGCGCTGAGCGGGCTGGCGATCGTCGTCGGGGTCGTGTGCGGGGTCGCGGTGGCGGGCCTGTCGGTGCCCCGGTTCGACCCGGCGACGTTCCTCGCGCCGCGCTCGGAGCTGCCGGATCCACTGCCGTTCGTGCTGACCGTCGTCCTGATCGGCGTGGCCGTCGTCGCGCTGGCCGGCTGGATCGCGGTGCGCTCGGTGCGCACCGCCCGGACCGCGGAGCTGATCCGTGCCTGAGAAACCGATCTTCTCCCTGCGCGGCATCGGCGTCGACTACCAGACGCCGGCCGGGGTCGTCACCGGAGTCGACGACGTCAGCATCGACGTGCCGGCGCGCGGCATGACCGTGCTCGCCGGGCCGTCGGGCTCGGGGAAGTCGACGCTGCTGCGGGTGCTGGGGCTGTTCGAGCAGCCCGCGCGCGGCACGCTGACCTTCCAGGGCGCCGACGTCCGCAAGCTCAAGCACCGGGAGCGGCGGGCGCTGCGGCGCCACCACCTGGGGCTGGTGTTCCAGAACCCGGCCGACAACCTGCTGGGCTACCTGAGCGTGGCCGAGAACCTCCGTGCCGCGGCCGAGGCCGCCGGCACGGAGTGCACTCCGGAGGACATCCTCGGGCAGCTGGGCCTGCACGGCACCGGCGGCTGGAAGATCTCGGCGCTCTCGGGCGGGCAGCAGCAGCGGCTGGCGTTCGGGTGCGTGCTGGCCGCGCGGTCGACGGTGATCCTCGCCGACGAGCCGACGTCGCAGCTGGACGAGGCGTCGGCCGACCTGGTCCTGGACACCCTGCGGTACCTGGTGGACCAGGACTTCGCGGTACTGGTCGCCTCGCACGACGAACGCCTCATCGGCCTCGGCCGGCGGGTGGCGCGGCTGCACAAGGGGTCGCTCGAAGGTGTCGAAGAACGGGAGCCACTGGCATGACACTCGTGGAGGCCGTCGGCCTGCGCCGCAGTTTCGCCCACCCCAGCGGGGACATCGAGGTGCTGCGCGGGCTGGAGCTGAGCGTCGGCGCCGGCGAGCTCGTGACGGTGTCGGGCCGGTCCGGGTCCGGCAAGAGCGCGCTGCTGGCGCTGCTGTGCGGGTTCGACTCCCCCGACGCCGGCTCCGTGCTGCTCGACGGCGTCCCGATCAGCGGCGCACCGTCGTGGCACACCTGCGCGGTGCTGCCGCAGGCGCTCGGGCTGGCCAACGAGCTGACGATCGCGGAGAACGTCGCCTTGCCGCTGCGGCTGCGTTCGGACGTCCCGCGCCCCTCGGCGCCGTCGATCGCCGCCCGGGTCGCCGAGCTCCTGGACGAGCTGGGCATCGGCGACCTCGGCGACCGCTACCCCCTGGAGGTGTCGTTCGGGCAGCAGCAGCGGGTGGCGCTGGCCCGCGCGGTGGCCGGCCGTCCCCGCGTCCTGCTCACCGACGAGCCGACGGCGCACCTGGACGCGGGCAGCACGCCCCGGGTGCTGCGGCTGCTGCGCCGGTGCGCCGACGAGGGAGCGGCCGTGCTCGTCGCGACCCACGACGAGGAGGTCCACCGCATCGCCGACCGCCGCGTCCGCCTGCTCGACGGGGTGCTCACGGCGCTGCTCGGCTGACGCTGCTCGGCCGACGGTGCTCGGCCGACCGATCAGGAATCGAGAAGCGCGGGCCGGGAATACCGTCACCGACCTGGCCGCCGCCAAGGCCGTCTACACCGCGCTGCTGGGCCTCGAGCCGCAGGCCGACGCGCCCTACTACGTCGGCTACGACACCGGGGGCCAGCACATCGGCCTGGTGCCCAACGGCGCGCAGCAGGGCATGACCGGGCCGGTGACCTACTGGCACGTCGGGGACCTCCAGGCGAAGCTCGCCGAAGTGACCGCGGCGGGCGCGACGGTGAAGGACGAGCCGAAGGACGTCGGCAACGGGCGCCTGGTGGCGACCTTCACCGACGCCGACAGCAACGTCCTCGGCCTGTTGCAGGACCCGCAGGCCTAATCCAGCGCAGTCGCCCGGCTGACCTCTTCCCAGGCGGCCAGGTCGGCCGCGAGGGCTTCGTGGTGGGCGCGGATCGCTTCGACGGCGTCCGCGCCCAGTGCGAGCCGCAGCGGAGCGTCGTCGCGGCCGGCCGCTCGGACGATCGCCGCCGCGGCCTTGGCCGGGTCGCCGGGCTGGGTGCCGTCCATGTTCTCGACCGCGTCGCGCGTTCCCGCCGTCGACACCGCGTAGGCGTCGATCGTGCGGGAGCGGTGCATGCGGCCGCCGCCGAACTCGGTGCGGAACGCGCCGGGCTCGACGATCAGCACCCGCACCCCGAACGGCGCCACCTCGGCGGCCAGTGCCTCCGAGATGCCTTCCAGGGCGAACTTCGCCGCGCAGTACGCGCCGAAGCCGGGCATCGACAGCTGCCCGCCCATCGAGCTGAGCTGCACGATCGTGCCGCTGCCCTGCGCGCGCAGGTGCGGCAGCACGGCCTTGGTGACCGCGACCGCGCCGAAGAACATGACGTCCATCAGGGCGCGCAGTTCGGCCATGGTGAGTTCTTCGACCGCGCCGACCGAGCCGTTGCCGGCGTTGTTGACCACGACGTCGATCCGCCCGAACTCGTCGAGCGCGGTTTTCACCGCCGCGTCGATCTGCCCGGCGTCGGTGACGTCCAGTGCCGCGGTCCGGATCCGGTCGCCGCCGCGGTCCCGCAGGTCCGTCAGGGTTTCCGGCCGGCGGGCGGTGGCCAGCACGCGGTCGCCCGCGGCCAGCGCGGCCAGCGCGATCTCCCGGCCGAAGCCGGCGGAGCAGCCGGTGATCAGCCAGACGCGGCCGTCGGTGTTCGTCATCTTCCGTTTCCTCCCAGTGCTTTTCCTCCTTCCATCCTGGAGACGATCAAGGCCGGGGCGCCAACACCGATGTCCTGCCGCGGCTACAGTCTGAGCCTGTGACCCCCGAGCTGCGGCAGCTGCGCTACTTCGTCGCCGTCGCCGACGCGACCAGCCTCACCCGCGCCGCCGCCGGCCTGCACATCGCGCAGCAGTCGCTGTCCCAGCAGATCACCGTGCTGGAACGTGGCCTCGGCGTGCGGCTGTTCGACCGCGACGCGCGCGGGGCGCGGCTCACCGCCGTGGGCCGGCTGTTCCTGCCCGAGGCCCGCGCGGTGCTGGCCCGCGCCGGAGAAGCCGTCGCGACGCTCGGGCGGGCGGTGCGCGGGGAGATCGGCGACGTCCGGCTCGTCTTCCTCGCCACGACGGCGAACTACCTGCTGCCGCCGGTGGTCCGCGCGGTGCGCGAGCGGTTCCCCGAGCTGGCGGTGACCACGGCCGAGGCGTCGATCGCCGAGCTCGTCGACGGCCTGCGCGAGGGCCGGTTCGACCTCGCCTTCACCCGGCCACCGCTGGCCGGGGACCTGGCCTCCCGGACGCTGCTGACCGAAGAGGTGTGCGCGGTGCTGCCGGCGGAGCACCCGCTGGCCGGGCGGGCTTCGCTGGAGCTGGCCGACCTGGCGGGCGAACCGTGGGTGCTGACCCCGCGCGGCAGCTGGGAACCGTGGCACCGCAGCTACGACGACGACTTCGCCGCCGCCGGGTTCACCCCGCGGGTGGTGCAGCGGGCCGCGACGGTGCAGGGCCTGCTCGGGCTGGTCGCGGCCGGCGTCGGCGTCACCCGGCTGGCCCGTTCGTCGCACAGCCTGCGCCGCAGCGGCGTGGTGTTCGTGCCGCTGGCGGGCGATGTCGCCCGCACGGAGCTGGTGTGGGTGCCGGGCAACAACAACCCGGCGGTGCGGGCGATCGCCGAGGTCGCTGTCGAGCTGGCGGCATCCACGGACCTGACTCAGGCGGGCTGACCGCTTTCGGTCGGCAGCCCGGCGGACACCCAGTCCTCGATGCCCGCGGCGTACTTGCGGACGTCGGTGTAGCCCAGCCGTTCCAGCTGCGCGGCGACCTGGCCGCTGTTGGCGCAAGCGGGGTTGGAGCAGTAGGTGACGATCGCGGCGGCCTTGTCGGGCAGCAGCGTCGGCGCCTTGGCCGCGACGTCGCCGGCGACGAGGTTGATCGCTCCGGGCAGGTGGCGGGTCGCGTAGTAGGATTCGGGCAGCGCGTCGACGAGGACGAGGTTTCCGGCGGCGAGCCCGGCCTCGAGCGTTTCGCGGTCGATGGTGTCGGTCACGGTCTTCTCCTTCAGAACGTCTTGGCGGTGTCGCGCGCGGCTTCGTGGGCGATGCGGCCGAGTTCGACGGCGTCGCCGGTGAGGGTGGGGTGGAAGCGGATCTCGGTGACGTCGTTGATGCCGGTCCAGTTCAGCCAGCCGGTGAAGAACGGCGACTGGAAGTCCGCGCCGAACTCGCGACCGAGGCCGGGTGCCCACACCGCGCTGGTGTAGATGACCGCGGCGCGCTTGCCGCGGCCTTCGAGGAGGTGCCGGTAACCCGTGACGGGGTCGACGCCGAAGATCCAGCCGGGCTGGGAGACGACGTCGACGAACTGCTTGAGCACGTACGGCACGCCGGAGTTCCACATCGGCACGCTGAACAGGATCCGGTCGGCGGCGTCGAAGCGGGCGAACGCCGCCTTCGCCGCCGCCCAGGCTTCGGCTTCCTCGCCCTGGGGTGTGCCGCCGCCGAAGACGGTCATCTTGGCGCGGGCCGCGGCGGGCCCGAACGCGGGCAGCGAGCCGTCCCAGAGGTCCCATTCGTCGATCTCGGCGGCCGGGTGCAGGGTGCGGTAGGTGTCCAGGAAAGCAGCTGCCAGACGCAGCGACTGGGACTCTTCGCCGCGGGGAGATGCGGAAATGTGCAGCAGGTCGGGCATTTTGGTGCTCCTCGAAGGGGGTCGGCTTCCGCCGGGCCAAGAATCGGACTAGAGTCCGCTTATGTCCTCGAACCGTAGCGGACCGCAGTCCGCTTCGTCAACGCCCGCCGAGCTGCCGGTGCTCGGCGCCCCCGTCCGCGAACGGGCGGACGCGGCCCGCAACCGGATCCGGGTCCTCGAAGCCGCCGAGAAGCTCTTCGCCGAGCGCGGGGTCGACGCGGTGACCATGGACGACGTCGCGGGTGCCGCCGGCGTCGGCAAGGGCACGCTCTACCGCCGGTTCGGCGACAAGGGCGGCCTCGCCATGGCCCTGCTCGACCAGCGGGAACGCGAACTGCAGGAGCGGATCCTCACCGGCCCGCCACCCCTGGGCCCCGGTGCCGGGCCCGCGGACCGGCTCGGCGCGTTCGTCGAGGCCTACCTGGAGTTCCTCGACCGGCAGCTGGACCTCGTCCTGCTCTCGGAGACCGCCACGACCGGCGCGCGGTTCCGGACCGGCGCCCACACCCTGTGGCGGCAGCACTGCCGGCACCTGCTCGAAGCCGGCGGCGCGGCCGGCGCCGAGATCGCCGCGGACGTCCTGCTCGCGGCGCTGGCGGCCGAGCAGGTCCGGCACTGGCGGCGGGACCGGGAGATCGGTTCGGCGACGCTGGCGGAGTCACTCGTCCGGCTGGTGCGGAGCTGGCTGCCGTGACGCACGGTGTCCGGAGCGGGGGCGGCTCACCCGGTCCGTAGAATCGGCGGCGATGCGACGTCTTCGGTGGTATTGGGGAGCCCTCGTCCTCGCGTGCGTGGCCCTGCTGGTCGGGTTCTTCGCCTTCTTCGGCTCCGAAAGCAAGCCGGGGCAGCCGCAGCCACGGCAGGGACCGCCGGGCACCGGGCCGCTCACCGTCGTCGCGATGGGTGACAGCACCGTGTCCGGGGAGGGCGCCGGGCAGTACACCGCCGCCACCAACGGCCAGGGCGGCAACTGGTGCCACCGCTCCCCCCACGCGTTCGTGGCGAAGGTCGCCGTCCCGGGCGTCACCGCGCACGTCAACCTCGGCTGCTCCGGCGCCCCGGCCGAGCAGGTCGCGCTCGGGGACGTCAAGCAGTGGACCGAGGGCTCGCAGGCGCAGCAGCTCGCCGCGCTGGTGAAGGACCACCGGGTGGCCGCGGTGGTGATCGCGGTCGGCGCGAACGACGAGCCGAAGTTCTCCAACCAGGTCAACGAATGCTTCAAAGCGTGGTTCGACCCGGGCGGCCCGCCGTGCAGCACGGCACTGAAGCGGACCTGGCAGTCCAAAGTGGACGCGATGGTGCCGAAGGTGGCGGCCGCGGTCTCGGACGTCAAGCGGGTGCTGGCCGCCGCCGGGTACGTGCCCGCGGACTACCAGCTGATCCTGCAGTCCTACGCGGCGCCGATCGGCCCGGACCTGCCGGAAGACCTGCGCAGCCTCAACGGCTGCCCGTTCCGCACCGAGGACCTGCGCTGGATCGCCCAGACCGGCATCGGCGTCCTGTCCTCGGGCCTCAAGGCGGCCGCCCAGCAAACCGGGGCGCGGTTCCTGGACCTGGCGAAGGCGGGGGTCAAGCACGAGGCGTGCAGCGGCGGCGCGAATCCCGCGACGGAGTGGTTCACCCGGCTGACGCTGCAGCTGGCCGACCTCGCCCAGGCCGAGCGAGCGGGGCACGCGCTGCAGGAATCGTTCCACCCCAACGCCGCCGGCCACGCGGCGATCGCCAACTGCCTCACGGAGTTCATCGCGACCAAGGAGGGCAACGCCTCCTGCCTCGCCGGCGCGGACGGCACGCTCCACCCGGCTCCGGAGGTCGTGGCCCGCTGACCCCGGAGGGTCGGCTCGCGAACCAACCCTCCGGATACGCGAGACGTCACCGCACTTTGCGCACCGAAGTCGTCTCCACGTCGGCGAGGGTGCCGTCCGATCCGGTTGCCTGCAGTGGCGGCAGCGGGACGCCGTGGCCGTCGACGAGGAGCGAATGGGTTTCGCCGGGGGCGAAGGCGTGCCGTTCGCCCCACTGCCGGAGGGCGACGATCACGGTGAACAGGTCGCGCCCGGCCGGGGTCAGGACGTAAACCTGCCGCCGGCCCGACGGCGCGGTCCGCCGATCGAGGACGCCGCGGTCGACCAGGCGGCGGAGCCGGTCGGTGAGGATGTTGCGGGCGATCCCGGTGCGCTGCTGGAAGTCGGTGAACGACCGGGCGCCGTCCATGGCGTCGCGCACCACGAGCAGGCTCCAGCGGTCGCCGACGAGGTCGAGCGTGCGGGCCACCGGGCAGTTCGGGTCGGTCCAGCTCTCGGCCACCACACCTCCGGAAGAGTTGCTGTTCGAAACCATTCTGCCGTAAGGTCGAATCAGTTGCAATCTGCTACCGATGGGGTGGGATGGGCCGGAACACGTTGCTGGCGGTGGTGTGCGCGGTGGCGGTCGCGAGCATCTACGCCGCTCAGCCCGCGCTCGCCGGGATCGGCGTGGACCTGGCCGTGCCGGCGGCGGGGCTGGGGTGGATCGTCGCGGCCGGCCAGCTCGGCTACCTGGCGGGCCTGGCGCTGCTCGTTCCGCTGGGCGACCTGCGGGACCGGCGCCGGCTCATCGCGGGCCACCTGGCACTGACGGCGGCGGGCGCGCTGGTCGCCGCGGCCGCGACCCGGCTCTGGGTGCTCCTGGCCGGGCTGGCCCTCACCGGGCTGTTCGCGGTCGTCGTCCAGACGACGGTCTCCTACGCCGCGGCCCTGGCGAAGCCCGGGGAACGCGGCCGCACCCTCGGCGCGGTGACCTCCGGGGTCGTCCTGGGCATCCTCGGTGCCCGCGTCGCGGCCGGAGGCCTGGCCACGGCGTGGGGCTGGCGCAGCGTGTACGTCGTGCTTGCCGCGCTTCTGCTGGCGCTGGCAGGGCTGGTGCTGAAGACGCTGCCGCCCGACCCGCGCACCGGTCGTTCCTCGTACCGGGAAGCGCTCGCCCTGCTGGGCGGGCTGTTCCGCGAACGGCTGTTCGTCTCGCGCGGGCTGATCGCGTTCTTCCTGTTCGCCTCATTCGGCGCGCTGTGGAGCGGCCTGGCGTTGCCGCTCGCGGCCGCGCCGTGGCGGCTGAGCGCGGCCCAGATCGGCCTCTTCGGGCTGGCCGGCCTGGTCGGCGCACTGGGCGCCGCCCGGGCGGGCCGCTGGGCCGACGCGGGGCACGCGCGTGCCGTCACCAGCGGCGCCCTCGTCCTGCTCGCCGTGTCGTGGGCGGCGATCGGGCAGGCTTCGTGGTCATTGGGGCTCGTCGTCGCCGGCGTGGTCGTGCTCGACTTCGCCGTGCAGGCCGTGCACGTGAGCAACCAGCACCTGCTGACCACCGCGCACCCGGACCACACCAGCAGTGCCATCGGCGGCTACATGCTCTTCTACTCGCTCGGCTCGGCCCTCGGCGCCACCGCGACGACGACCGCGTTCGCCGCCGCCGGGTGGACGGGTTCCAGCGTCCTCGGCGCAGCGTTCGCCGTGGGCGGGTTCGCGGTCTGGGCCGGCTTCAGAGGTCGAGAGCGGCGCGCAGGGCGATGTCGATGCGTTCCTGGACGTCCTGGTCGATCTCGGCGATCCGCTCGTCGAACCACGGGCGGTAGAGCCGGGTCAGGTTGAGCGTCGACACCCAGTAGCGGGCGTCGATCGCCACGCCGAGGATGTCCATCGGGTCGCGGTCGAGCAGCTCGGTGCCGAGCAGCCAGGGCCGCTCGGACTCGTTCACCCCGTCCGAGGACAGCAGCACCACCGTGCGCTGCCGGGCCGGTTCGGTCGGGGGGTGGTACGTCCAGACTTCACCCCTGCGCACGCAGATCCTTTTCCGCCGCGGTGCGCTCGGCCTCGTCCGCTTCCGCGACGACCGGTTCCGGCCTCTGCGGGGTGTAACCCGTGCGCACCGCCTCGCGCCTGGCCGCCTTGGACAACCAGGACGAGACCGAGATTCCGTGGGCTTTCGCGGCTCGTTCGGCGAATTCCAGGGCGCCGCTGTCCAGCGAAAGAGTCACCTTACGTGTTGCCATACCTTTTACCGTACCAGTGCCCCGGTCGCCGGACGGAGCGCCGGCATCAGAACGTCGGCGAACGTCCCTCGAACGGCGTAGAGAGCACCACCGTCGTCCGGGTCGACACCTTCGCCGCCTCCCGGATCCGGCGCAGCAGGTCCTCCAGGGCCAGCGGCGACTGGACGCGCACCAGCAGGATGTAGGACTCGTCGCCGGCCACCGAGTAGCACGACTCGATCTCCTTGATGTGCTGGATCCGCTGCGGGTAGTCGTCCGGGGCCGCCGGGTCGTTGGGCGTCAGCGAGATCAGCGCCGTCAGCGGCAGGCCGATCTGCTCGCCGTCGAGCCGGGCGGTGTAGCCGAGGATGACCCCGCGCTGCTCGAGGCGGCGCACCCGCTGGTGCACCGCCGACACCGACAGCCCGACGCGCTCGGCGAGGTCGGTGAAGCTGCGCCGCCCGTCCGCCGCGAGCTCCTGGACGATCGACTGGTCCAGCGGCTCCAGGCCGCCGGTCGTCATGCGTCCAGCACGACGAGCTCGTGCGGCTGGTTGTTGACGGACTCGACGCCGTCCTCGGTCACGATCACGATGTCCTCGATGCGGGCGCCCCACCGGCCCGGCTGGTAGATGCCCGGCTCGACGCTGAAGGCCATGCCCGGCTCCAGCGGCAGCCCGTTGCCGGCGATGATGTACGGCTCCTCGTGCACGTCCAGGCCGATGCCGTGCCCGGTGCGGTGGATGAAGTACTCCCCGAAGCCCGCCTCGGCGATGACGTCCCGCGCGGCGGCGTCGACGGCCTCGGCGGTGACGCCCGGCTTCACCGCGGCCACCGCGGCGGCCTGCGCGCGCTGCAGCACCGCGTAGGTCTCGGCCACATCGGCGTCCCGCGGCTCGCCGACGGCGTAGGTGCGGGTGGAGTCGGAGTTGTAGCCGGCCGGCAGCGGGCCGCCGATGTCGACGACCACGACGTCACCCTTGTTGATGACGCGCTCGGAGACGTCGTGGTGCGGGCTGGCTCCGTTCGGGCCGGAGCCGACGATCACGAAGTCGGCCCGGACGTGGCCCTCCTCGACGATGGCCGCGGCGATGTCGGCGCCGACCTCGGCCTCGGTGCGGCCCGGCCGCAGCCACTCGTGGACGCGGGCGTGCACCCGGTCGATCGCCGCACCGGCCTCGCGCAGCGACGCGATTTCCGCGGCGTCCTTGCGCATCCGCAGTTCCCGCACGACCGGCCCGGCCAAGGTCTGCTCGGCCTCCCCGAGCGCGGCCCGCAGCGCCAGGACGTGCAGCGCCGGGGTGAAGTCGCTGACCGCGACCCGCCCGGGCTTGCCGAGCCGGTCCGCGACCAGCTTGTAGGGGTCGTCGCCGTCGACCCAGGTGAGCAGTTCGACACCGAGTTCGTCGGCCGGGACGTCGGCGTAGCCGGGCGCCTCCAGCTTCGGCACGACCAGCGCGGGAGTGCCGTCGGCCGGGACGACGAGGGTGGTGAGCCGCTCGAACGAGCCCCCGGCCTGGCCGAGCAGGTACCGCAGATCGGAGCCGGGCGCGATCAGCAGGGCATCGGTGCTCGCGGCCGCCGCGGCAGCGCGGGCACGGTCCAGCCGCGCCCGGAGGGCAGCGGAATCGGGGGCGGGCGTGTGGAGGGATCGGCGCGACATGAGGCCGAGCCTAGTGGGACGGGCGAGCCGCCCGGACCGTGTGGGTCCGCGACATGCCGGGCCGGGTGACGCGCCTCCCCCGGTGACGCCCGGTGAGGTGAGGAGCAGCGGGACTGGCGGCGGCGCGCGCCGGGCACTCGCCCGGGTTTCGCTGACGCCGGTGGCGGTCGGAGCGGCGGGCTTGCTTCCGCGGTGGCGACGCGTGCAGCGGCTGCGGCTGCCGCGGCGGGTGCGGCTGCGGCTGCCGCGGCGGGTGCGGCTGCGGCTGCCGCGGCCGGACCCCGCCCGGTTCGCCGGCACCGGTGGCGGTCAGAGCGGCGGGCTGGTGGCGCGTGCCGCCGCCGGGCACTCGCCCGGCTTCGCCGAAACCGGTGGCGGCCGGAGCGGCGGGCTTGCCCGGCGATGGCCGCCGTCCGGGCCGACCTGCCGCTCCCGGGCGCTCATCCGGTGCCGCCGAAACCGGTGGCAGCCGGAGCGGCGGGCTTGCTCCCGCGGCGGCCGCGGCGGCGGCAGGTGCCGCTGCCGCCCCGCCCGGTTCCGCCTCGGCGCCCACAGCCCGCAGCCCGCAGCCCCGCCCAAAGCGAGAGCGCTCACCCACTCCCCTCTTCCGCACCGCAAGACGCGTGGCGCTCCCCCCACCCTCCCCGGCCGTGGCAGGCTGTGCGGGTGACCGGATCCCTTGCCCTGCTCGACTCCGCGAGCCTGTACTTCCGCTCCTTCTTCGCCCTGCCCGACTCGATGCGCGCCGCGGACGGGACGCAGGTGAACGCCGTGCGGGGGTTCGCCGACACGATCGCGCGGATCCTCACCGACCGGCGCCCCACGCGGCTGGTGTGCTGCCTCGACGCCGACTGGCGGCCGAAGTTCCGGACCGACCTGCTCCCCAGCTACAAGGCGCACCGCGTGGCCGAAGAGACCGGCAGCGGCCCCGACGTCGAAGTCGTGCCCGACACGCTCACCCCGCAGGTCCCGATCATCCTCGAGCTGCTCGAAGCCTTCGGGTTCGCCACCGCCGAAGCCGGCGGCTACGAGGCCGACGACGTCATCGGCGCGCTCGCCACGCGCGAAAAGACCGATCCGGTCGAGGTGATCACCGGGGACCGGGACCTGTTCCAGCTGGTCCGCACCGAGCCGACCCCCACCGCCGTCATCTACGTCGGGAAGGGCTGGGCCAAGGCCGAGGTGCTCGGCCCGGCCGAGATCGCCGAGCGCTACAGCCTGCCCCGCGAGACCGCCGGGCCCGCGTACGCGGACATGTCGGTGATGCGCGGCGACCCCTCCGACGGGCTTCCCGGTGTCGCCGGGATCGGCGAGAAGACCGCCGCGAAGCTGATCACGCAGTTCGGCTCGCTCGACGCGCTCCTGGAGGCCTCCGCCGCCGGCGACAGCCGCGTGCCCCTCAAGACGCGGCTGCGGCTCAAGGACGCAGCGGACTACCTCGCCGTCGCCCCGACCGTGGTCCGGGTCGCGGTCGACGCGCCGGTCGAACAGTCCCGGCCCGACACCGTCCCGGCGGCACCGGCCGATCCGGCGCGGGTCGCCGAGCTGGCCGAGCGGTGGAACCTCGGCAACTCGGTCGAGCGGCTGCTCAAGGCCCTGCCCGGCGCCTAGAAGTGCGTGCCGCACCACGGCGCGGTGACCGTGGTGAACAGCTCGTCGGCCCGGACCGCCGCGGCCGGGTCGCGGACCTCGATCCGGCCCGCGGCGGCCAGCGTCGTCGCGGCCCACTGGCCGAGGTAGAGCATGCCGAGGGTGCCGACGTCGAGCGCCAGGTCGGCGGGCGCGTCGGTGCGCCGGGCGCCGTCCGGGCCGACCTCGTAGTGCCCGGTGTTGGCCGGCAGCAGCCGGTCGGTCACCGCGAGCACCACCGGCCCGGCCGCGCGGTAGCTGCGCGCGGCGAGCGCGGCCGCGACGTCGACCGGCCGCAGCCACAGGTCGTCCTCGACGGCGAGGGTGGCCGCGTGCCGGTGGTCGGTCAGCAGCAGCGCGAGGGGCTCGTCGACCGGACGGTGCCGGGCGTGCACCCCGGAGACCAGGTCGACCGACAGCAGGTACCGCCAGAGCGCGGCCCGCGCGACCGGGCCGGCGGCGTGCAGGTCGTGGACCTCCAGCACCGCACCCTCGTCGGGTGAGCCGAGGGACCGCCGGGTGATCGTGGCGTACACGACGAACCCGTCGTCCCCGTCCGGTCCACTGTGGACGGCCACGAGGTGGTCGCCGTCCGGGCCCACGTGCCGGTCGTGCGAGATCGGCCACCACGAGTCCGGACGCCCGATCATGCCCGGCCGGTGCAGCCCGATCCGCCGGTACAGCGCCGGCAGGTCCTTCACCGCCTCCGCGGGCGTGAGCAGCCGGACGTCACCGCCGGCCGGGACGCGCTCGTGGAGCCGGGCCGCCGGCCGCGCCACCCGCAGGGTCTTGCCGAGCGCGGCCGAGCCGTAGCCGAACCGGCCGTAGATGGTCGGTTCGCTCGCGTGCAGGACCGCCAGCGGCAACCCCCGCGCCGCGAAGTCGGCCAGCTGCACGGCCATCATCGCGCTGAGCACCCCGCGGCGGGTCCGGTCCGCGCGGACGCCGACGCCCTCCACCGCGGCGACCGGCACGGCCCGCCCGCCCGGGACGGCGATCTCGGTGTCGTAGGAGCTGACGATCCCGACCGGCGTCTCCCCGTCGAACGCGCCGAACTTGTGCACGGCGGGCCACGACTCCCCGATCCGGGCCCAGACGTCGTCGGTGACGCGCCGGCTGTGCAAGGCGCGGCGCAGCAGGTCGAACGTGCTGCGCCGCTCTTCTTCGGTGATCGGGCGGACGTCGAAGGCGGTCATCCTCCCGATCTTGCCGCCCACCGCCGGGCCCGGCACGCCGATTTCCCGGCCGCCCTCAGAAGTGGCTGCCGCTCCAGGCCGCCACGCCGGTGCCGAAGAGCAGGTCGGCCGCCGCGGGAGCCGCCGGGTCGCGGACCTCGATCCGGCCCGCTCCGGCCAGCGCCGAGGGCCGCCACGTGCCGAGGTAGACCATGGCCAACGTGGTGACGTCCAGGCGAAGCCCGGCCGGCCGGTCCGTGCGCTCCGCGCCGTCCGGGGTCACGCGGTAGGTACCGCTGTTGCCCGGCAGCAGCGGATCGGCCACCTCCAGCACCACCGACGCGGCGTGCCCGTACGCCCGGGCGGCCAGCGCCCGCGGGACGTCGACGAGCCGGATCCAGTGCTCGTCCCCGATCCGGTCGACGGTGCCGCGGCGGTGGTCGGCCAGCAGCAGGTCGATCGGATCGTCGAGCGGACGCGATTCCGCGACGATCCGGTCCACCAGGTCGATGCCGAGCAGGAACCGCCACAACCCGGCGTACGCGGTCGCGGAACCCGCGAACAGGTCCGCCACCTCCAGGGTCTTGGTCCACGGATGGGCCGGCACCCCGTCGACGGAGTAGGTGGCGAACCCGTCCGGCCCGCCGGGACCGTGGTGCACCACCGCCTTCACCGGCGAGGCGTGCCGCCGCAGCTGCATCTCGTAGAGCCGCCACAGCACCTCGGGCCGGGTCATCATCCCCGGCCGGTGCTCGAGACCGGCGTACACGCCCGGGCACACTTCGAGCGCCCGGTCCAGGTCCAGCAGCTCCAGCTCGCCGCCCACCGGGGCGTCCGGCCGCAACCGCGCCCGGGACCGGTCGACACTGTAAGCGCGGCAACGGGTGGCCAGGCCGTAGCCGAACCGGCCGTAGATCCCGGCTTCGGACGCCAGCAGGTTCGCGAACACCACCCCGCGCGCGGCGAAATCCTCCAGCTGCGCCGTCATCAACGCCCGCAGCACACCACGACGGGTGCGGTCGGCCCGGACCCCCACGGAGGTGACACCCACCATCGGCAGCCGGGCGCCACCGGGCACGGCCAGCTCGGCGTCGAAGGACCGCGCGGTCCCGATGAGCTCCGGATCGAAGGCCCCGAGCGCGCCCCCGGGCTGGTAGTACCGCGCCGCGTACACCCATTCGGCGTCGTCGGGCGGCGGGAAGTGCACGCTCTCCCGGAACAGGTTGCTCGCCGCCCGGTGTTCCTCGGTGCCCAGCGTCCGGATCTCGAAGTCGCTCATGCCCGGATCATCGCCGGAAACGACGAAGCCCGGCCACCGGAACCACCGGCGGCCGGGCTTCGATCACGTCACTTCGAGGCGGGCGGGGAAACCTCGTAGTTGCCGCCGTCGCCCTTCACCGTGATCGGCACCTGCTGCGGCTTGCCGGCGATCGTGGCGGTGCACTCGAACTTCGCCCCGTCCTCCACCTTCTGCTCGGCAGGACAGGTGACGCCGGTGACGCCCTCGATCTTGTAGGTCTCGGTCAGCAGCTTCTGCACGTCGGTCTGCATCTGCGTGTTGTTGAAGACCTGCGTCTTCAGGAACCCCGGCGCCACGAACCCGAGGATCAGGAACACCGCGACCGCCGCGATCGCCGCGATCACGCCGATCAGCAGGCCCTTCTTCGACTTCGCCGGCGTCTCGCCCTCCGGGGCACCCGCGCCCGGGAACTGCTGGCCGTAGTCGTACTGGCCCGGCGGCTGCTGCTGCCCGTACTGGGGCTGCGCCTGCGGCCCGCTCTGCGGGTACGCCCCACCCGGCTGCTGCCCGTACTGGGGCTGCGCCTGCGGCCCGCTCTGCGGATACCCCCCGCCGGGCTGCTGCCCGTAGGGCGGCGGCTGCTGCCCCCACTGCTGCGGTTGCTGGGGCTGCTGCGGCGGGGGGTACCCGCCCGGCTGCTGCCCGTACTGGGGCTGCTGCGGCTGGCCCCACTGCTGCTGGTTCGGGTCGTAAGAAGGCTGCTGCCCCCACTGCGGCTGCTCCTGCGGGCCGCTCGGCGGGTACGCGCCGCCCGGCTGCTGCCCGTACTGGGGCTGCTGTGGGTCGTTGCCGCCATACGGCGTGCTCATCGTCTGCCTCCGCCTGCTTCGCTCATCACGCTGTCCACCCCGAAACACCGGCAAGCCGCGCACGCACGGTGTCGCAGGCGATCCAACCACAGGTCGGAGCCGAGCACACGTGTCCACGCTCACCGCCCCCGCCACCCGGGAGCTGGGCTAACACCGAGTTCACGCCGCCCCCGCGGCCACGACCCCGCGGCGCAGCGCCTTCACCGCATCGGCCGCCGCCGCACCGACCGGGTCGGCCTTGCCCAGCACGTCCCGGATCTGGTCGAGCAGGTCGATCACCTGACGCGACCAGCGCACAAAATCACCCGCCGACAGCTCCTGGCCGTTGGCCTCGGCCGCGGTCAGCACCTTCTCCAAGGATTCACCACGAGCCCAGCGATAAACCGGCCACGCGAACCCGGCATCCGGCTCCCGGGTCCGGTCGAGCCGGTGCCGCCGCTCGTCCTCGGTCAGCTCCACCCACAGCCGCGCCGTCTCCTGCCACGCCTCGGGCACCGCACCACCCGGCAACCGGGGCTCACCGGCGGTGTCCCGCCGGGCCTCGAACACCAGCGTCGACACGACCGCGGCCAGCTCGGCCGGGTTGAGCTTGCGCCACACCCCGTGCCGGATGCACTCGGCCGCCAGCAGATCCGACTCGCTGTAGAGCCGCGTCAGCCGCCGCCCGTGCTCGGTGACGCGATCCTCGCCGTCTCCCGCCGACTCCGGCCCCAGATAGCCGCGCTCCCCCAACAAAGCCAAGATCCGGTCGAACGCCCGCGCCAGCGAGTGCGTGGTCGCCGCGACCTTCCGCTCCAGCTGCTGCGTCTCCGCCGCCAGCCGCTGATAACGCTCGACCCAGCGCAGATTCGCCTCGCGCTCGGCCAGCCCGTGGCACGGGTGCGCCCGGAGCGCCCGCTGCAACACGGCCAGCTCACCGTCCTCGTTCGCCCCCGAACGCCGCTTCTGCCGGCCCGGCAGCGAAATCCCGGCGTTCCGCAACGTCGCGGCGATGTCCCGGCGCGCCCGCGGCGACCGCAGCTCGACGTGCTTGGGCAGCTTGATCCGCCCCAGCGCCTCGACCGGCGCCGGGAAGTCCGCCACCGACAACGGCCCCGACCACCGGTCCTCGGTCACCACCACCGGCCGCGGCTCCCGGATCGGGTCCAGCCCCGGATCGACGACCACGGCCAGCCCCGCCCGCCGTCCCGCCGGCACCGCGATGACGTCACCCTTGCGCAGCTTCTCCAGCGACTCCGCCGTCCCGGCCCGGCGCACGGCGGTGTTCTGCCGCGACAACGCCTTCTCCCGCGCCGAAATCTTCGAACGCAGCTCGACGTACTCCAGCATCTCGTCGAAATCGCCGGTCACCGCGGCCGTGTAGCCCTTCAGGGCTTCCTTGTTCCGCTCGATCCGGCGCGCGGTCCCCACCACCGACCGGTCGGCCTGGAACTGCGCGAACGACTGCTCCAGCAGCTCACGCGCCTCCGCGGCCCCGACCTGCGCCACCAGGTTGACCGCCATGTTGTAGCCCGGCCGGAATGACGACCGCAGCGGATAGGTCCGCGTCGAAGCCAGCCCCGCCACCTGCTTCGGATCCACCCCGGGCTGCCACGCGACGACCGCGTGGCCCTCGACGTCGATCCCGCGCCGCCCGGCGCGGCCCGTGAGCTGCGTGTACTCCCCCGGCGTCAGCTCGACGTGCGCTTCGCCGTTGTACTTCACCAGCCGTTCGAGCACGACCGTCCGCGCCGGCATGTTGATCCCCAGCGCCAGGGTCTCCGTGGCGAACACGACCTTCACCAGCCCCCGGACGAACAGCTCCTCGACGGTCTCCTTGAACGCCGGCAGCAACCCCGCGTGGTGCCCCGCGATCCCCCGCTCCAGCGCCTCCCGCCACTCCCAGTAACCGAGCACGCCGAGATCACCCTCGGGCAGGTCCGCCGTGCGCTCCTCGATGACCCGCCGGATCTGCTCGACCTCACCCGGCCCGTTCAGCCGCAACCCGGACCGCACGCACTGCGCCACGGCGGCGTCGCACCCGGCGCGGGAGAAGATGAACACGATCGCCGGCAGCAACCCCGCCCGGTCCAGCTGCTCCACGACGTCGACCCGCGACGGCGGCCGGAACCGCGGCATCCGCGGCGGCGCACCCCGGCGGCCCCGCGGCCCCCGGAACCCGGCGGGCGCGTACTGACGGCCGATCTCCTCGGTCCGCCGCAGCAGGGTCGGGTTGATCCGCAGCTCGGCCCCCGGGGCGTGCACGTCCTCCCCGGCGAACAGGTCGAGCAGCCGGTTCCCGACCAGCATGTGCTGCCACAGCGGCACGGGCCGGTGCTCGTCGACGACCACCGTCGTGTCGCCCCGGACCTCCACCAGCCACTCGCCGAACTCCTCGGCGTTGCTGACCGTCGCCGACAGCCCGACCACGCGGACGTGCTCCGGCAGGTGCAGGATGACCTCTTCCCAGACCGCGCCGCGGAACCGGTCGGCCAGGTAGTGCACCTCGTCCATCACGACGTAACCGAGGTCGGTGATCGTCGACGAGCCCGCGTAGAGCATGTTGCGCAGCACCTCGGTGGTCATCACGACCACCTGGGCGTTGCCGTTGATCGAGGTGTCCCCGGTCAGCAGGCCGACGGCGCCGGCCCCGTAGCGGGCGACGAGGTCGGCGTACTTCTGGTTCGACAACGCCTTGATGGGCGTCGTGTAGAAGCACTTGCGTCCCTCGGCCAGCGCCAGGTGCACGGCGAACTCGCCGACCACCGTCTTGCCCGCCCCGGTCGGTGCGCAGACCAGCACACCGTGGCCGCCCTCGAGGGCCTCGCACCCGCGGATCTGGAACTCGTCGAACTCGAAGGACGCCTCCGCGGCGAAGCGCGTCAGCTGGGGGTATTTCCCGCGACGCGTGGAGGCCGCATAGGCCTCGGCCGGGGACGGAGAAGGGCTACTGGCCACCTCGTCAGGGTTTCACACCCCTCCGGCAGTTCGCACGTTGCGTGCACTGACCCGAAGTATAGGTCGTTATACACTTCAGTGGGCGCTGGAACCTGGGCGCTGGAACCGGGTGCGGTGCGGCGACGTCGGAGCGGGCATGACCGAACCGTGCCCGAGCTGCGGCTTGCTGGACCGGGTGCAGCACGTGCCTGCGGCCTACCACGGTGGCCATTCGTTCTACCGCGGCCGGGGCCCGGCGGCCGTGGTGCCGGCCGGTGACGGCGTGATCGTGACGAACGGCCAGGTCAGCGGCGTTTCGGTGACGGCGGTGGCCCGTGCGCTGGACCCCTTCCCTCCCCCGCGCCGCGGTGGCGGCCTGCCGGCGGCGGCGATCCTGCTGGCCTTGGTGGGGAGTTGTTTCCTGCTGTTGCCGTTTTCGGCGCCTGACGATCCGCCGCCCGGCGGGGTGGCGTCGGAGGTGCTGGGTGTTGCGCTGATTTCGCTGCCGGCGGTGTGCGTGTACGGCGCGGCGGGTGTGCTGGTGTGGTTGTCCGCGCGGCGGCTGCGGGAGCACCGGCGGCAGCGGCGCGGGGTGCCGGCGGCGCAGCAGGTGTGGGAGCTGGGCTGGTTCTGCCACCGCTGCGGCGGTGTCTACTTCGCCGGCACGGGACGGCTGCTGACCCCGGCGCACTTCCGGCAGCTGGTGGCGCGGGCGGGTGGCTACGACCGTTAGGCCAGCACGGTGAGCGCGCCCGGGACGCAGTGGACGGTCACGGGCACCGTGCCCTGCGGCTCGCCGTCGGCGTAGGCGGGCCAGGTGTTGCCGGTCAGGGTGACCGAGCGGGCGCGCAGGGTGCGGACGGCGGGGTGGGTGAGGTGTTTGCCGGTGCGCAGGCCCGGGAGCATGCGGATCAGGCCGCGGCGGGTGGCGTGGCCGATGACCGTGATGTCGAAGACGCCGTCTTCGGGGTCGGCCGTCGGGCAGATCGGGACGCCGCCGCCGTAGAAGCGGGTGTTGCCGATCGCCACGAGGGTCGCGTCGAGCTCGAGGCGCCCGGCGGCGGTGTCGACGACCACCGGGCGGGAGCGGAACGCGGCCAGCTCGGCGAGGATCGCGGCGTCGTAGCGGCGGGGCCCGGACGGCCAGCGCATCCGGTTGGCGCGTTCGTTGACGCTCGCGTCGAAGCCCGCGCACAGCACCGTCGCGAACCAGGTGTCGCCCACGCGGCCGAGGTCGATCCGCCGCCGGGCGCCGGATTTCAGGGCCGCGACCAGTGCGTCGACGGCGGGGAGCGGTTCGCCGGGGACGCCCAGGGCGCGGGCGAAGTCGTTGCCGGTGCCCGCCGGGACGAGGCCGAGCGCGACGTCGTGGTTCGCGCAGAACTGGACGCCCTGGTGAGCGGCCCCGTCGCCGCCGAGGACGATCAGGACGTCCAGCCCGGCGGAGTGGGACGACCGCATCAGGGCGCGGGACTCCTCGACGGAGTGCGCGACCAGCACGTCGAGCCGGTCCACGGCGGTGCGCAGCCGCTCGGCGACGGTGTCGGCGATCCGGGCGGCGGCGCCGTGTCCCGAAGCCGGGTGCACGGCGAGCGCGGCGTGGATCCCCACTAGGTGACGTCGTCGGTGCTCGACCGGCCACCGGACGCGGTCGGGGTCGACGGCTCGTCGTCGACGGTGCTCGGCGTGTAGTCGAACGGTGCGGCTTCGTCGTCGGCGAGCTGGTCCCAGCCCTCGTCCCCGCGGGCCTTCTCCAGCTTGCGGTCGTGGAAGCGGGCCATCTGCACGGCGATCTCGAAGAGCACGGTGAGCGCGCCGGCGAGGCCGAGCATCGAGAACGGGTCCGAGCCCGGCGTGGCGAAGGCGGCGAAGACGAACAGCGCGAACACGATGCCGCGGCGCCACTTCTTCAGCTGCACGTACTTCACGATGCCGACGCGGTTGAGCATCACCACGAGCAGCGGGAGCTCGAAGCTGATCCCGAAGATGATCAGCAGCGACAGCAGGAACGAGATGTACTTGTCCGCGGTCAGCGCGGTGACGAACGCGTCCTGCCCGAAGCCCATGAGCAGCTGCAGGGCGTGCGGGAAGAGGATGTAGGCGAGCACGGCGCCCGCGGCGAACAGCACCGACGCGAACCCGACGAACGTCAGCGCGTACTTGCGCTCCTTGCTGTACAGGCCGGGCGCGATGAACGCCCACAGCTGGTACAGCCAGGCCGGCGAGAGGAGCACGGCACCGGCCGCGATGCCGACCTTCAGCTGGGTCATGAAGGCCTCGAACGGCACGGTCTGCAGCAACCGGCAGCCCTCGGCGCTGTCGAGCCGCCGGTCCGGCGGGATCGCGCAGTACGGGTCCTTGACGAGGTCGCCCAGCGACGGGATCGGGCCGATCTTGGTGCCGAACCAGATGAACCCGAGGATCCCGCCGACCACGATCGCGAGCATCGCGAAGCCGAGCCGGCGGCGGAACTCGTAGATGTGCTCGATGAGCGTCATCGTGCCGTCGGGGTTGGTGCGACGGCTGCGCTTGCGCCGCTTCGACCGGCGGCTGTCGCCGTTTCCGGAGGCGGGTTCCGCCACGGGTTGTTCCGTTCTCGTCGGAGTCAGCCGGAGCGCACCGGGGGCCGGCGCGCTCCGGAGACAGGGGACCGGGTGTGGCTCGAGCCGCTCAGCTGACGTTCTTCTGCGGCTGGTCGGCGGCCTGCTGCTTCTTCAGCTCGTCGAGCTGGCGCTGCAGGTCGGCGACCTGCTGGTCGGTCGCCGACGTGGCGACGGGCGTGACGACGGGCGTGGCCGGGATCTGCTTCGTCTCGACGGGCTCGGCGTCTTCGTGCGCCGCGGTCTTGTCGCCGGTGAGGTCCTTGGTCTCGGCCTTGAAGATCTTCATGGACTTGCCGATGGACCGGGCCGCGTCGGGAAGCCTCTTGGCCCCGAACAGCAGCACGACGACGAGCACCAAGATGATCAAATGCCACGGCTGCAATCCGTTCAGCATGGTGGCCTCCTATCTGCGTCTGGTAGGAATGTTACTGGTTTTCCGGCTTGCGGTGGCGCTGCGCGAACGCGACGCGCAACGCCGCCGACCGGGCGCGCACGAGTCCCGCCCGGTCCTGGGTGTTCGTAGCCACCATGCTTGCGGTCTGCCGGAAGGCACGCAAGACCTTGACGGTCCGCACCAGCAGGACCACGAGGACGGCAACGCCGAGCACGATGAGCACAGCGGTGGGCAGGTACGGCACGCCGCCAGCCTAGTGGTCGCAGGTTGACGGAAGGTGACGGGCTCGGGCCACGGCGCCGGCGGCGCGGCGACCGACGTCGGACGCGAGGTCGGCCGGGCTCTCCACCAGCGCTTCCCCGCCGAGACCGAGGACGAGGCGCACCATCCAGGACTGGTCGGCGTAGCGCATCCGGATCCGCAGGCGGCCGCCGTCGAGCTCGTCGAGCTCCTCGCACGGGTAGTACTCGGCTACCCAGCGTGCGTCCGGGTCGAGGACCAGGACCGCCTCCCGCTGATCGGGACGCTCGCGGAAGACTCCCTCGGAGATGTCGGTGGGGTGGGCGTGCGCGGGCGGGCGCGACGGCTCGTCGAGGACCGCCAGCTCGTCGATCCGGTCGAGCCGGAACAGCCGGACGCCCTCGGCGCGGCGGCACCAGGCTTCGAGGTAGCCGACCGCCTGGACGATCAGCAGCCGCATCGGGTCGACCGTGCGCTCGGTGATCTGGTCCTTCGAGGCGGTGTAGTAGCGGATCCGCAGCGCGCGCCCGCCCTGCAGGGCGCGGGCGACCTCCTCGCGGGTCCGCGCGGTCTTCTTGCCCTCGCGCACGCCCCCGCCGACGACCACGCCCGCCGGCTGGGCCTGCCCGGCGGCGGATTCGATCTTGGCGATGGAGCGGCGGACGGCGTCGCCGTCGACCACGCCCGGCGTCTCGGCGAGCGCCCGCAGCGCCACCAGCAGCGCGGTCGCCTCACCCCCGGTGAGCCGCAGCGGGCGGCTCATCCCGGCGTCGTGGGTGACGACGATCGTGTCGCCCTCGAAGGACAGGTCGATCAGGTCGCCGGGGCCGTAGCCGGGCAGCCCGCACATCCACAGCAGCTCGAGGTCCTTGCGCAGCTGCTTCGGCGTGACGTCGAAGTCCTGCGCGGCTTCGTCGACGCGGATGCCCGGGCGGGCGAGCAGGTAGGGCACGAGCGCCAGCAGCCGCGGCATCCGGTCGGTGGACCCGCTCACAGCACAACACTCCCCTGCCGCGCGACGACGGCTTCCAGCCGGTCCTGGACGCTCTTGGCCAGCACGTCGGGTTCGAGCACCACGACGTCGGGCCCCTGGGCGGCGATCCAGTCGGCGGCCGATTCCGGGTAGAGCAGGCCGATTTCCACGAGGTCGCCCTCTTCGCCGTCGATCACGGATCGGCCGACCACCGTGCCGCGGCGGCGGACCCCGGCCGCGCGGCCGTCGGCGACCCAGACCCGGGCTTTGGTGACCGGGGCGGGTTCGCTGTCGCCGGTGGCCGTGACGAGCTTGAGCAGGTTGACGCCTTCGGGGCGGCGGACCTCGCCCGGTTTGCCGACGGCGCGGACCTGCCCGGTGACGCGGGAGAGCCGGAAGCAGCGGGTGGCGCCGCGGTCGCGGTCGTGCCCGACGACGTACCAGCGGGCGCGCCACGACACCACGCCCCACGGTTCGAGGGTCCGCATGATCCGCTCCGGGGAACCGCTGCGGCGGTATTCGAAGCGGACGGCCTGCCCGTTCTGGACCGCGGCCAGCAGCGGCCCGAACGCCGGTTCGGCGCGCACCCGCGGCTCGACCACGGTGGGGGCCTGGTCGTCGACCTCCAGTCCGGCGGCGCGCAGCTTCACGAGCGCGCCCTGGGCCTGCCCGGTCAGCTCCGGCGAGTCCCACAGCCGGGACGCCAGCGCGACGGCGGCGGCCTCGTCGGGGGCGAGGTCGATTTCGCCGAGTTCGTAGTCGCGGCGGGCGATGCGGTAACCCTCGATGGCGTCGAAGGCGGAGTTGCGGCCGGTTTCCAGCGGGATGCCGAGTTCGCGCAGCTCGGTCTTGTCCCGTTCGAACATCCGGAAGTAGGCCTCGTCGCTGGCCGCGTCGCCGTATCCGGGCACGATGCCGCGGATCCGCTCGGCAGTGAGGTACTGCCGGGTGGACAACAGGGCCAGCACCAGATTGACCAGCCGTTCGGCGCGTGCGGTGGACACCCGGTAGAGCCTAGCCGGAGCCGCCCGGCCCGATCGTGAGGTCCGGGGTACGCGCGTCGTAATCGGTGCGGGCGGCGTCGACGGCGTCGAAGTTGGCCTCGGCCCAGTCCTTGAACCCGGCCATCAGCGCGCGCAGCGATTCCCCCAGTGGCGTAAGGGAATAGTCGACGCGGACGGGCACCGCCGGGGTGACCTCGCGGCGCACCAGCCCGTCGCGTTCGAGGACGCGCAGGGTCTGGGTGAGCATCTTCTGGCTGACCCCGGCGATGCGCCGCGAAAGGTCGCTGTAGCGCTGCGGGCCGTCACCGAGGGCGACGAGAACGAGGCTGACCCACTTGCCGGCGATCTCGTCCAGCAGCTTCCGGGTCGGGCAGGCCGCCAGATAGGCGTCGTAGGCGGCTTTTTCGGCTTGCCGCCGCTGTTCCGCCGTGCGCGTGGGCACCGGGGCGAACCTCCTCGTTCGGTGGGCACCTGCGGGTGCGTACTTCCCATCGGAGAGTAGCTCCCCATACGTTCGCGGGGAAGGTTCGACCCGCGGAGGAGACGACGATGCGTGCGGTGGTGGTGCGGCGGTTCGGGGGCCCGGAGGTCCTGGAGCACGTCGAGGTGCCGGTGCCCGGACCCGGCCCGGGGCAGGTCCGGATCCGCGTGCTGGCGGCCGCGGTGAACCCCGTGGACCTCGCGACCCGGTCCGGGGCGCTCACCGCGGCCGGGGTGATCCCGCCGCGGGAGGTGCTCGGGGTGGGCTGGGACGTCGCCGGCGAGATCGACGACGCCGGGGACACCGGCTTCCGCGCGGGCGACGCGGTGATCGGCCTGCGCGATCGGATCGCCACGCCACTGGGCGCCTACGCCGGCCACATCGTCCTGGACGCCTCCGCGGTCGCACCCGCACCGGCGGGTGTCTCCCCGGTCGAAGCGGCGGCTCTCCCGCTCAACGCCCTGACGGCCGCGCAGGCCCTGGACCTCGTCGAAACCACCGGGACGGTTCTGATCACCGGGGCGGCGGGCGCGGTCGGCGGGTATGCCGTCGCGCTGGCGCACGCCCGGAAGCTGCGCGTGGTCGCGGTGGCGTCCGAGGCGGACGAAGCGGAGGTCCGGGCGTTCGGCGCGGACGAGTTCGTACCGCGCGGACCGGCGCTGGGCGACCGGGTGCGCGCGCTGGTCCCGGGCGGAGTGGACGCCGCCCTCGACACCGCGTTGCTGGGCTTGGACGCCCTCGACGCGGTCCGCGGCGGCGGCGAGTTCGTGGCCTTCGCCGCCGGTGCCGCCCCGCTCCCGTTGCGCGGGATCCGGGTGCGCGCGGTGTGGATCCGCGCCGACGGCGAGCGCCTGGCCGAGCTGGCCCGGGCGGCGGAGGACGGCACGCTCCCCCTGCGCGTCGCCGGGATTCTGCCGCTGAAGGAGGCGGCGGCCGCGCACGAACGGCTCGCCGCGGGCGGCCTGCGCGGCCGCCTCGTGCTGGTGCCCTGAGGACCGGGGAATCCGCCTAGCCTGGAGGCATGGATGATCGCGTTCTCCTCATCACCGGTGCCTCCCGCGGCCTCGGCGCCGCGACCGCGCGCCTGGCCGCCGCCTCCGGGTTCAAAGTCGCCCTCGTCGCCCGCAAAGCCGAGTCCGTTGCGGGCCTCGCGGCCGAGCTCGGCGACGACAACGCCGTCGCGCTCGCCGCCGACGTCGCCGATTGGCCGAGCATCTCCGGAGCCGTCGCCGGGACCGTCGAACGGTTCGGACGGCTCGACGCCGCCTTCGCCAACGCCGGCATCGGCGTCGGCACCTCCTTCTTCGGCACCGACGATCCCGATCCGCGGGCCTGGGAAGAGATGGTCCGCACCAACGTCCTCGGCGCGGCCTACACCGCCCGCGCCGCCCTTCCGGCGCTCCGGGAAACCGCCGGGCACCTGCTGATCACCGGCTCGGTCGCCGGCCGGTACATCCGCAACGCGAGCCTCTACTCCGCGACGAAGTGGGCCGTCACCGGCATGGCCGGCGCGATCCGCGAGGAGGCCGTCGGCACCGGCGTGCGGGTCACGCTGATCAACCCCGGCATCACCGACACCGACATCCTTGACGACGAGCAGCGCAAGAAGCCGAAGCTGGCTCCGGACGACATCGCCCGCGCCGTGCTCTATGCCGTCCAGCAGCCGCCCACGGTCGACGTCAACGAGATCATGGTCCGGCCCACCGGCCAGGTCCTCTAGCGAAGGCGCGCGACCCGGCCCCCGGCGCCACTGGCCCAGCAGGCCGCCCCGGCGCAATCCACGCTGTCGAAGCTGCCGGTGTCGAACGACCGCCAGTGCCGTCCGCCGTCGGGGCTGACGTCGCTGCCGCCGGGGCCGACGGCGAGCACCGTCCCGCCACGCCAGGCCAGCCCCGAGCGGTACCCGGCGGGGTACTGGCCCGGCATGGTCCAGGTGCGCCCGCGGTCCCGGGTCAGCGCGACGGCCGGGCCGGGTGCGTCCGGGTTGGCGAAGTCGCCGCCGATCGCGATGCCCTGGGACGGCGAGCGGAAGGCCAGGGCGAAGACCCCCGCCGAGGGGCTGCTGGCCAGTGGCGTGGCCGACGCCGTCCAGTGGCGGCCGCCGTCGCCGGAGTGCAGGACGCGGGCGGTGGTGCCGCCGCCGGTGGCCAGCCAGGCGTCGAACGGCCCGGCCGTCGTGACGCACTGGCCGCTGGCGGCGAACCCGGCCTCGCCGGGCAGCGCCGGTGGGAAGCCGCTGTCGGGCACCGGCCGCCAGCTGCGGCCGCCGTCGAAGGTGGCCTGCACCCGGAACCGGCCGTCGACGGGGTCGCTCATCGCCAGGCCGCGCCAGGGGTCGAAGAAAGCGAGGCAGTCGTAGAACGCCGCGGCGTCGGTGTTCTGGAACGTCTGGCGCCAGTGCGCGCCGCCGTCGTCGGTCCGGTAGACGCGGGAGTCGGTGCCGGGGCCGATGGAGAGGACCACGGCGTGGTCGGCGTCGAAGGCCTCGATGTCGCGGAACTGCAGCGTCTCGGTCCCCGGCGGTCCGACGGGCTTCCAGGTGGCACCGCCGTCGGTGGTGCGCAGGACGGTGCCCTGGGTGCCGCTCACCCAGGCGACCCGCCCGCTGACCGCGGACAGGCCGCGGAACTGGGCCGTGACACCGGTGGGTTTCGGCTCCCACCGCGGCAGGCGCTCCCCCGCCGACGCGGGGACGGCGACGGAGCCGAGCAGGGCGAGCACGAGCAGCACGACACGCATGCCGCGATCCTGCCGCACCCGCCGCGCGACTTTCGTCGGGAACGCCCCCGCCGGCCCCGGTCGTGAGTGGTAAGGCGGGTTCTAACCCGCCTTACCACTCACGACGGGGGGTGGGTCAGGGAGTGGTCCACTTCTGGTTCGCGCCGCCGCCGCAGGTCCAGATTTGCAGGCGGGTGCCGTTCGCGCTCGAGTTGCCGGTGGCGTCGAGGCACTTGTTCGCGTTCGGGTTGACGATGTCCTTCGCTCCGGTCACAACCCATTGCTGGGCGCCGGTTCCGTTGCAGTCGTAGAGCTGCACCGCTGTCCCGTCCGCGGTGCCCGCGCCGGAGACGTCCATGCACTTGCCGAGGGCGCGGAGGGTGCCGTCGGTACCGACGGTCCAGCTCTGCGCGGCGTTGCCGTTGCAGTCGGTGATCTGGATGGGCGTGCCGTTGGCGCTGTTGGCGCCGGCGACGTCGACGCACTTGCCGCCGATGCCGGTGATCGTGCCGGTCCGGCCGCCGCCGCTGCTCGCGGTGTTCGTGACGTGCACGTAGTCGACGACCAGCTGCTGCGGGAACTGCGTGCTGCTGTTGGGATCGCCGGGCCAGTACCCGCCGACGGCGAGGTTGAGGATGAGGAAGAAGCTGTGGTCGTACACCCAGCGGTTGCCGTTGAGGTCCGACGGAGTGCGCGTCTGGTACAGGTTTCCGTCGACGTACCACTTGATCTGGTTGGGGGCCCAGTCGATGGCGTAGGTGTGGAAGTCGTCGGAGAAGTTCGGGCCGTTGTAGGCCGCGCCGATGCCGCCGGCGCCGGAGTAGCCGGGGCCGTGGATGGTGCCGTGCACGGTGTTCGGCTCGAACCCGACGTTCTCCATGATGTCGATTTCGCCGTCGGTGGGCCAGTTCCCGCCGCCGAGCATCCAGAAGGCGGGCCACATCCCCTGTCCGCGCGGGAGTTTCATGCGCGTCTCGAAGTGACCGTAGGCCTGGCTGAACTTGCCGGCGGTGTTGAGCCGGGCGGAGGTGTACTCGCAGCGGCCGTACCAGCAGTTGTAGTTGCCGGGGTTTTCCTTCTTGGCGGTGATGACGAGGTGGCCCTGACCGTCGAGCTGGGCGTTGTTGGTGCCGGAGGTGTAGTACTGCCGCTCGTGGTTGTTGACGTTGTCGCCGGTTTCGAGCTGCCACTTCGACCCGTCGACCCCGGCGCCCGCGGCGCCGTTGAAGTCGTCGGTGAACGTGGCCGCTGCTTCCGCCGGGGACGGAGCGAGGGCCTGCTGCCCGAGGACGAGCAGTGCGCAGGCGGCGAAGAGTGCCGCCCAGCGGTTCTTCTTGGAGGTGGACATCGTTGTCGCCTCTCTCACCGTGGGGACCGGCGTTCCGCGCGCAGCACGGAACGCGGGAGGGGAGGTTCGGCCGTGCATGCCGGGGCGGCGGCAGGCGTGGCCGTGCGGGTGCTCGCCGAGGCCCGCGTGGCGGTACGCGGACGGCAGCGTGCTCCAGGTGCCTTTGTTGTGCTTGGCAACAAAGTATGCATGGTCCAGACAAGTGGGGCAACCGTCGGACGGTCATTTTTTTTCAACCCGAATTAAGGGGTGAAGGGTCACTGACCCGCGCGGGGGAGGGTGCTCCGGAGCTACCTGCCGCGGCCCTCGGTCAAGCGGTGCTCACGCCGCGTCGGAGTCCGGCGCTCCCGGCTTCGCGATCCGCGACGTCGCGCCCTGCTCCAGCAGGTCCGCCACCGGGAGCGTCGCCGCGCCGGTGGCCACCGCGTCCAAGCCCAGCGACCCCAGCCGGATCGAGGTCTGGCTGAACGGGTGCCGCAGGGCGTGCTCACCGGCCACCGAGCGGATGCGCGGCAGCAGCTGCTCGCCCAGCGCCAGCCCCGCCCAGCCCCCGATCACGATCCGCTCCGGGTTGAACAAGTTGATCAGGTTCGCGATGCCCGCGCCCAGGTAGCCCGCCGTTTCCTCGAGGACCCGGGCCGCCGTCTTGGACTTCGGGGCCGCCGCCAGTAGGGCCTGGAACTGGGCCTGCTCGTCCTCGCCCGTGATGTCCTTGCCGCGCGCCCGGCGGTACCGGGCGAGGACCGCTCCCGCGCCGACGTACGCCTCCAGGCACCCGCGGGAACCGCAGCGGCACTCCTGGCCGCCGTACGCGATCGTCGTGTGGCCCCACTCGCCCGCACTGCTCGTCGAACCGCGGTACGTCGTTCCGTCCGTCACCACCGCCGCGCCCACGCCCGAGCCGAGCAGCGCTATCACCGCGTGGCGCGCCCCGCGGCCCGCGCCGAACCACATCTCCGCCTGGCCCTGCGTCTTCGCGCCGTTGTCCACGAACAGCGGCAGGCCGACCCCCGCGTCCTGCAGCAGCGCCACGAGCGGCACCGCGTCCCAGCCGACCGTCGGGGCGTGCACCAGCACTTCGACCCCCTGCTCGACCGTGCCCGGCACGCCGATGCCGACGCCGAGCACCCCCGATTCGTCGATGCCGGCGCTCGCGAACACCTCCCGCAGCCCGGAGGTCACCTGCTCGACCGCGGTCGCCGGGTCGGGCGCCTTCGGCAGCGGGTGCTCGACCGTCGCCAGCCGGGTCATCGCCAGGTCGAACAGCTCGACCTTGACGCCGGTTTCGCCGATGTCGACGCCCACGACGTGCCCGTACGCCGGGTCGACGCGCAGCAGCACGCGCGGGCGGCCGCCGTCGGACTCGACCTGGCCGGCTTCGGTGATCAGGCGTTCTTCGCCCAGTTCGGCGGTCACGTTGCTCACCGTGGCGGCACTCAATCCGGTGAGCTGGCTGAGTTCGTGCCTCGACAGCGGGCCGTCGAAGTACAGTTTCGACAGCAGCAGGGATCGGTTGTGCCGCCGCAGATCACGGACGGTGGTGCGCTTGCTCGCCATGGGCAACCCATCTAACTCATACCGGCTCACTGACAGGATGCCCGATCACCGTAAGTTGTGGCTATGTATTAAGTGGTGAACTAAGTCCCGAACCCATGGTGGCGGGGCCGCGGTCTGGCAGAATCCTCCCGGTGACCCAGGTGGTGCGCCAGACGACCCGTGACCTCAGGCGGCACAACCGCGCGGCACTGCTCTCCTCGCTCTACCTCCGCGGTCCCGTCAGCAGACTGGAACTGGTAGCTGAATCGGGACTATCGGCCGCCACCGTTACCAACGTCGTTTCCGAGCTCATCGCGGACGGCGTCGTCGCCGAGGCCGGATCGGTCGAATCGGACGGCGGCCGCCCCCGGACGCTGCTGGCCGTGCGGCCCGGGTTCGGGCACGTCGTGGGCGTCGACGTCAGCGAGACGCACGTCGAGGTCGGCCTCTTCGACTGCGCGCTCGGCACCCTCGGGACCGTCCGCCACCCGCTTGTCGGCACCCGGCTCGACCCGGACGAAGTGGCCGGGCTGGTGCGCACCGGCATCGCCGAAGTGCTGGAAGACGGCGATCCGGGCGCGGTGTTCGGCGTCGGCATCGGCGTGCCCGGTGCGGTCCGCGACGGCGGGATCGTGCACGCCCCCACCCTCGGCTGGCGCGGCGTGAACTTCGCCGAGCTGATCCACCCCCACATCGAGGCGCCCCTCCACCTGGACAACCGCGCCCGGACCCTCGGGCAGGCCGAAACGTGGCGGGGCGCCGGCCGGGGTGCCGAACGCGCCATCGTCGCGCTGCTCGGCGTCGGGGTCGGGGCCGCCGTCGCGACGGCCGGGAGGTCGCACCCCGGCATCACGACCAGCGAGTGGGGCCACACCGTCGTCAAGGCGGCCGGGGCGGCCTGCCGGTGCGGGTCCCACGGCTGCCTGGAGGCCTACGTCGGCACCGAGGCGGTCGTCCGCCACTACGCCGGCCGCGTCGGCCGGGAACCGGTCATCGGTGACGAAAGCGACGCCGAGCTGGCCCGGATCGTCGCCGAAGCCGCCGACGGCGGGCCGGCCGCGGAGGTGCTGGCCGAAACCGGCGAGTACCTCGGCATCGGCATCGCGAACCTGATCAACCTGCTCAGCCCCGATCGGGTGGTGCTTTCCGGCTCGGCCGGGGCGATCATGGGACCGGCGATCCTGCCCGCGGTGCGCGACGCGGTGGGCCGGCACGCGCTCGACTACCTGGCCGAGCGCACCGAGGTCGTCCTCGGCAGGCTCGGGCCGGAGGCGGTCGCGCTCGGCGCGGCCACCCTGCCGATCGCTCAGCTGCTGGCGAGCGGTGGGCGTACCGGCTGAAACCCTTGCGTCGCAAGGAGTAGTTCGATCAACAGGTCCAGACCGCCAGTTCTTTCAGTACTTAAACTTAGGTACAAAACGTTACCGCCGTGTTATTGACGTGACCCGAGTCACCCGGGTTGACTTCGGGACGTCGTTCGGTCGCCGGCGGTCGGGGCTCGCTACCAGTCGACAGCAAGTAGTCGTCGATGACCAGGAGGATCCGATGCGAGTCAAGCGCTCCATCGTCGCAGCGCTAGTAGCGGTGATGGCCCTCGGTGGCCTGACCGCGTGCAGCGGCGGCAGCTCGAACGCCGCCCAGAGCAATCCGGACGCCGTGCTGAGCGTCGGCAAGCCGGACGGCCCGCAGGCGGAGAACAACAACCCGTTCCTGGAAACGTCCGCCCTGTCGAACATGGGCTACCGGTGGATGATCTACGAGCCCCTGGTCATGCTCAACCGCGTCAAGCCGCAGGAGCCGGGCAAGCCGTGGCTGGCCACGAAGTGGGACTGGTCGGACAACTACAAGAAGCTGGTCCTGACCGTCCGTGACGGCGTCAAGTTCTCCGACGGCCAGCCGATGACCGGCGAGGACGTCGCCTACACCTTCCAGCTGCTGCGCGACAACAAGGCGCTGAACGTCGACGCCGTCCCGTACAAGGACATCACCGCGGCCGGCAACCAGGTCACCCTGGGTTTCGACAACTCGCAGTTCGTCAACCAGGTCAAGATCCTGCAGACCCTCGTTGTGCCGAAGCACGTCTGGCAGGGTGTCAAGGACCCGGCGCTCGACCTGGTGAAGAACCCGATCGGCACCGGCCCGTACACGCTGAAGTCGGCCACCCCGCAGACGATGATCGTCACGCGGCGTGACAGCGGCTACTGGCAGGAAGCGCCGAAGGTCAAGGAGATCCGCTACACCTCCTACACCGACAACAACGCGCAGGTCAGCGCGCTGGTGAACGGGGCGTCGGAGTGGAGCTTCGTGTTCATCCCGAACTACAAGGCCGTCTACACCAACAAGGACCCGCAGCACTACAAGCTGTGGTTCCCCGCGCAGCTGGCCGTCCACGGCCTGTGGTTCAACACCGAGAAGGCACCGTGGAACGACCCGAAGCTGCGCCAGGCCATCAACAAGGTGATCAACCGGGACGACGTCTTCAACCAGGGTGAGGCCGGCTACTTCTACCCGAAGAACGACCAGGTCACCGGCATCCCGACCCCGGCGGGCGACCCGTTCATCGCCCCGCAGTACAAGGGCCAGACGGTCCAGGTCGACGTCCCGGGCGCCAAGTCGCTGCTGACCGGCGCGGGTTACAAGTTCAACGGCGACAAGCTGGCCGACCCGAGCGGCAAGCCGGTCACGATCAAGCTCACCGTCCCCTCCGGCTGGTCGGACTACATCACCGACCTGGAGATCATCAAGGACAACCTGGCGCAGATCGGCATCACCGCCACGGTCGAGAAGATGAACCAGGACGCGTGGATGAAGTCGGTCGACACCGGTGACTTCGAAGGCCTGATGCACTGGACCAACGACGGGCAGACGCCGTACGACATGTACCGCGACGTCATGGACGGCAACCGCTACAAGCCGACCGGCCAGGGCGGCATCAACGGCAACTACGGCCGCTACAAGAACGACGAGGCGACCAAGGCGCTCGAGACCTACGCGAACGCCGAGGACGACGCCGCCCGCACCGCCGCGATGGCGACGCTGCAGAAGATCATGATCGAGCAGCAGCCGATGATCCCGACGTCGGCGGCGAACTCCGGCGGCGAGTACAGCACGAAGAACTGGGTGGGCTGGCCGGACGACGCCAACCCGTACGCGCCGGCCCAGCCGACGCTGCGCAACGCGCTCGACATCGTCCTGCACCTGAAGCCCGCGGCCTGACGATGGCCGACTCACTGATGACCGAACACGGGGACGGCCGCGGCGACGCGGCCTCCCCGGCCCCCTCCGACCCCGTCGCCGTCGGGTCGGAGGGGGACCTCCCCGTGGTCCTCGAGGCCGCGGGGCTCACGAAACACTTCCCCCTCCGCCGCAAGGGCCGGGCCGCGCTGACCGGCCCGCGCCGCAGCATCCAGGCCGTCGACGACGTGAGCCTGACGCTCCGGCGGGGCCGCGTCACCGCGCTGGTCGGCGAGTCCGGCTCGGGCAAGTCGACGGTCGCGCGGCTGCTCGCGGGCCTCTACCCGCGCACCGGCGGCGACATCCGGCTGCACGGCGAGACGGTGGACGTCAAGCACGGCCGGGCGTTCCGCGCCTACGCCCGCCGGGTGCAGATGATCTTCCAGGACCCGTTCGCGTCGCTGAACCCGGTGCACACCGTGCGCTACCACCTGACGCGGGCGCTGAAGATCCACGGCCGCGTGGGCGAGGACCTCGAGAAGTCGCTGCACGAGCTGCTGGCCCGCGTTCAGCTGACCCCGCCCGGGCGCTACATCGACAAGTTCCCGCACGAGCTGTCCGGCGGCCAGCGCCAGCGCGTGGCGATCGCGCGGGCGCTCGGTGCCGACCCCGAGGCGCTGCTGGCCGACGAACCGGTGTCCATGCTGGACGTCTCCATCCGGCTCGGCGTGCTGAACCTGCTGCGCGACCTCAAGGAACGCCTGCACCTGGCCATCCTGTACATCACGCACGACATCGCGTCCGCGCGCTACTTCGCCGACGAGACGATGGTGATGTACGCGGGCCGGATGGTCGAGGGCGGCGACAGCGAAACGATCACGCAGCGGCCGGCGCACCCGTACACCCGGCTGCTGATCGAATCCGCACCGGACCCGGACCGGCTCCTCGCACCCGACCCGGGTGTGGACAACCCCAGCTTTCACGTGAAAGCTCCGGGCCCGGGTGTGGACAACTCCAGCTTTCACGTGAAAGCTGACGTTGGGGAGCCGCCGAGCCTGATCGACCCGCCGTCGGGCTGCCGGTTCCACCCGCGCTGCCCGGTGGCGATGGCGCGCTGCGAAACGGAGCTGCCCCCGCGGCTCGACGTCGGCGACGCACCGGGGCACTGGGCCGCGTGCTGGCTCTACGACGGGGCCGCCCGATGAGGTACCTGCTGCAACGGCTGGTCTTCTACGTCTTCACGGCGTGGGCCGCCGTCACCATCAACTTCTTCATCCCGCGCTTGATCCCGGGCGACCCGGTGCAGTCGCTGATCGCCAAGAACCAGGGCATGATCAGCGCGGAAGCGATGCAATCGCTGTACGTCCTGTTCGGACTCGACAAGAACGAAAGCCTGCTCTCCCAGTACTTCGACTACTGGGGCCAGCTCTTCCGCGGCGACCTCGGGATCTCGTTCACGTTCTTCCCGACGCCGGTGTCCGACCTGCTCACCGACAGCCTGCCGTGGACGATCATCCTGGTCGGCATCACCACGATCGTCGGCTTCGCGATCGGCACCGGGCTCGGCGTGGTCGCCGGCTGGAAGCGCGGCTCGTGGGTCGACAGCCTGCTGCCGGTGACGACGTTCCTCTCGTCGATCCCGTACTTCTGGCTCGGCCTGATCGCGCTGACGCTGCTGGCCGGCCCGGGCAGCTTCTTCCCGTCGTCCGGCGGCTACGACCCGGGCACCATCCCGGGCTGGGACCCCGGTTTCATCGGCAGCGCGATCCAGCACAGCCTGCTGCCCGCGCTCACCATCCTGATCAGCTCGATGGGCAGCTGGATCCTGGGCATGCGCAACATGATGGTCACCGTCGCGTCGGAGGACTACGTGACCGTCGCGCACGCCAAGGGCCTGCCGGAACGCCGGGTGATGGTCGGGTACGCCGCCCGCAACGCGCTGCTGCCGAGCGTGTCCGGCTTCGCGCTGGCGCTGGGGTTCATCGTCGGCGGCACGCTGCTGGTGGAAATCGTCTTCTCCTACCCCGGCGTCGGCTACCAGCTGTTCCAGGCCGTCGGCTCGCAGGACTACCCGCTGATGCAGGGCATCTTCCTGATCATCACGCTGTCGGTGCTGGTGGCCAACCTGTTCGCCGACGTCGCTTACCTCGCGCTCGACCCGCGCACCCGGAAGGAGGGCTGACATGGCCGTACCCGCGGCGGACGTCAAGGCCGCCCAGGCCCTTCCGCTCGAAGCGGTCGCGCGCCGGCGCCGTTTCCGGTTCCTCACCGGCGGCAAGACCGTCACCGGCCTGGTCGTCATCGTCTTCTTCCTGGTCATCGCGGTCATCGGCGATTGGATCGCGCCGTACGACCCGTCGGCGCGCAGCAGCGACCTGCTGGAAGGACCGTCGGCGCGCCACTGGTTCGGCACCACCCACCTCGGCCAGGACATCTTCAGCCAGGTGGTGGTCGGCACGCGCAGCGTGATGCTCGTCGGGCTGGCCGCCGGTGTGGTGGCAACGATCCTCGCCGTCATCGTCGGCGTGGCGTCCGGGTACCTCGGCGGCAACACCGGTGAAGGCCTCTCCGCACTGTCCAATGTCTTCCTGGTGATCCCGGCGCTGCCGCTGATCATCATCATCGGCAGCGCGGTGCCCACCGGCGGCGACATCCTGGTGGCGGTGATCATCGGGTTCACCTCGTGGGCCTGGGGGGCGCGAGTCCTCAGAGCGCAGACGCTTTCGCTGCGCGGCCGGGAATACGTCGAAGCGGCCCGGGCGACCGGCGAGTCGACGTGGCGGATCATCTTCTTCGAGATCCTGCCGAACCTGACCGCGGTGATCGCGTCCAGCTTCGTCGGCACGGTGATCTTCGCGGTGATGTCGGAGATCACGCTCGCGTTCGTCGGCGTCTCCGGGCTGTCCAACTGGAACTGGGGCACGATCCTGTTCTGGGCGCAGAGCCAGCAGGCGCTCGCGCAGGGCGCCTGGTGGTGGTTCGTGCCGGCCGGGCTGGCGATCGCCATCCTCGGCACGGCGTTGTCCCTGCTCAACTTCGGCATCGACGAGTTCGTCAGCCCGCGGCTGCGCGGCAGCGGCAAGGCCCGCGTGCGCGGCGCGGACGGGCGGATGCATCGCATGCGGGTGGGCTTCACGCCCGTGCTCGGGCGGGAGGAACGGCCATGATGGACCCGGTGCTGGAGATCAAGGGGCTGGACGTCGACTACGGCGTCGGCGACGAGGCCGTGCGCGCGGTCCGGGACGTGCACCTGACGCTGCACCGCGGCGAAGTCCTCGGCCTGGCCGGGGAAAGCGGCAGCGGCAAGTCCACTTTGGCCTACGGCTTGACGCGGCTGCTCGCGCCCCCGGGCGTCATCCGCGGTGGTGAGGTGATCTACCACCCCGCGGACGGCGAGCCGTACGACGTCCTGAAACTGACGGACAAGCAGCTGCGGGACTTCCGCTGGGCGGAGACGTCGATCGTGTTCCAGGGGGCGATGAACTCGCTGAACCCGGTGCACAAGGTCGTCACGCAGCTGGTCGACGTCATCAAGGCGCACGAGCCGGGCACGTCCCGCGCGGGCCGGGTGGCGCGGGCCCGCGACCTGCTCAAGCTGGTCGGCATCTCGGCCGACCGGCTGGAGGCGTACCCGCACCAGCTCTCCGGCGGGATGCGCCAGCGCGTGATGATCGCGATGGCGCTGGCCCTGGAGCCGCGGGTCGTCATCATGGACGAGCCGACGACCGCGCTCGACGTCGTGATGCAGCGGCAGATCCTCGGCCAGCTCGTCGAACTGCGGGAGCGGCTCGGCTTCTCGGTCCTGTTCATCACGCACGACCTTTCGCTGCTGGTGGAGTTCTCGGACCGGATCGCGATCATGTACGGCGGCCGGATCGTCGAGCAGGCGCCGGCGGCGGACCTCTACCGGGACGCGCTGCACCCGTACAGCCACGGCCTGCTGAACTCGTTCCCCGCGCTGCGGGGGCCGCGGCGCGAGCTGTCCGGGATCCCCGGGTCGCCACCGGACACGCGCGGGATGCCGTCCGGCTGCGCGTTCCACCCGCGGTGCCCCAAGGCTTTCGAACCGTGCCCCGACCGCGTGCCGCTGCTGGGAAAGCCCGGCGACCCGGCGCGCGAGGTGGCGTGCTGGCTGCACCCGGTCGCGCCCTGAACGCCCGTCCTGTCCGGTATCCCTGGAGGAGTGCTGCCTTGACCGAGACCACCGCCGCGACCGCCGAACAGCAGGCGCTGATCGACACCCTGCCGCCGGACTTCCGCTGGGGCGTGGCCACCGCCGCGTACCAGATCGAAGGTGCGGTCGCCGAAGACGGGCGCACACCGTCCATTTGGGACACCTTCTGCCAGGTGCCGTGGGCGATCGACAACAACGACACCGGTGACGTGGCGTGCGACCACTACCACCGGATGCCGTCCGACATCGAGCTGGTCCGGGAGCTGGGCGCGGACACGTACCGGTTTTCCGTGGCGTGGCCCCGGGTCCAGCCGCGCGGCCGCGGCGGCGTCAACCCGGCGGGCATCGGGTTCTACGACCGGCTCGTCGACGAGACGCTGAGCCGGGGCATCACGCCGTGGCTGACGCTGTACCACTGGGACCTCCCGCAGGAGCTGGAGGACGCGGGCGGCTGGCCGTCCCGCGACACGGCGTACCGGTTCGCGGACTACGCGATGCTGGTGTTCGACGCTCTGAAAGACCGGGTCCGCCACTGGACGACGCTGAACGAGCCGTGGTGCTCGGCGATGCACGGGTACGTGCACGGCGTGATGGCCCCGGGCCGTCGTGACTACGCGGCGGGGTTGCACGCGGTGCACCACCTGCTGCTCGGCCACGGACTCGCGGTGCAGCGGATGCGCGAGGCAGCGCCGGCGGACACGCAGTTCGGCATCACGCTCAACATGTGCACGGCCGACCCGGCGACGGACTCCCCGGAGGACGTCCGGGCCGCGAGGCAGGCGGACGGCCTCGGCGTCCGCATCTACCTGGACCCGCTGGTCCACGGCCGCTACCCGGCGGACGTGGTGGACGACCTGGCCGACCGCGGAGTCCGCCTCCCGATCCAGGACGGCGACCTGTCGGTCATTTCGACCCCGCTGGACTTCCTCGGCGTCAACTACTACTTCGGCCAGCAGTTCTCGGGCGTGAACGAGAACGGCGCCCCGGTCGACGACGACGGCGTCCCGGCATCCCGGGTGGTCCCGTTCGGCGAGCCGACGACGGCGATGGGCTGGGAGATCCTCCCGGGCAAGTTCACCGAGCTGCTGACCCGGCTCGGCCGCGACTACCCGGGCTTGCCGATGTACATCACGGAGAACGGCTCGGCCTTCGACGACGACCCGGACTCATCGGGCTACGTCCGCGACGACGGACGCACGGCGTACTTCGCCTCGCACATCGCGGCGGTGGCGGCGGCCCGTCAGGCAGGGGCGGATGTCCGGGGTTACTTCGCCTGGTCCCTGTTGGACAACTTCGAGTGGGCTTACGGGTACGCGAAGCGGTTCGGGCTGATCCGGGTGGACTACGAGACGCAGGAACGGACGATCAAGCAGAGCGGGTACTTCTACCGCGACACCGTCCGGCGGGTGCGGGGCAGCTGAACGGCGGTGGGGTGAGCCCCACCCGGCCGCCGGTGGCTTACCCCATGGCTCATCCCCGGGTCCATCCCTAGCGTCGGACGGAAAGCCGACCCGGGGGGTAGTCATGACCGTCCGCACCGAGATCAGACCCGGACCTGACGCAACGAAGCCGAAGTGGTGGCGACGGCCGTGGGTGGTTCCGCTCGCCTTGGTCGTCGCCGTCTTCCTCGCCTTCTCCGTTCCGCCCTACCTCACGCTCGACCCCGCGCAGTCGCGCGTTTCCGCGCCGCCCGGGTTTACCGCGCACTACTGGTTCCTCGTCGCGCACATTACCTTCGGCACGATCGCCATCGTCGGTGTCGTCCTGCAGATCTGGCCGTGGCTGCGCCAGAAGCACCCGGTCGCCCACCGGCGGATCGGGCGCGTCTACGTCTTCGGTGGTGCGCTGCCCGCCGCCGTGATGGCGGCGACCATCGGTGCGGTGAGCCCGTTCGGCCCGGTCGTCGCGGCGATCGACGTCGTCGCCGCGTTGCTGTGGCTGGGCTTCACGGTCGCCGGGTGGCGGGCCATCCGGCAACGGCGGTACGCCGACCACCGGAAGTGGATGATCCGCAGCTTCGCGATGACCATGCACACCCTGATGACGCGGGCCCTCTCGCCGCTCGGTTTCCTGGTCGTCATGCCCCGGGTCGAAGCCAAAACGGAGCTGATCCTCAGCGCGGCCACGGTTTCCGGCGTGCTGAGCCTCCTGGCCCTGCTGCTGCTCAGCCAGTGGTGGCTCGACCGGAAGCCGAAGCGAGCCAGCGCGCGATGATCGTGCGCTGGATCTCCGACGCGCCTTCGTAAATACGGGGTGCCCTCACCTCGCGGTACAGGTGCTCCAGCAGGTGCCCGCGGCGCAGGGCGCGGGCGCCGTGCAGCTGGACCGCCGAGTCGACGACGAACTGGGCCGCCTCCGTTGCGAACAGCTTTGCCATCGCCGCCCGGCCGCCGAGGTTCTCCTCGCCCGCGTCGTACGCGCCCGCGGCCGCGTACACCAGCAGCCGGGCGGCTTCCGTGCGCGTTGCCATCTCCGCGAGCGTGTGCGCCACCGCCTGCTGTTTGATCAACGGCCCGCCGAACGCCTCGCGCGAACCCGTGTGAGACACCGTCGCGTCCAGTGCGGCCTGGGCCATGCCGACCGCGAACGCGCCGACGCTCGGGCGGAACAGGTCCAACGTCCGCATCGCCACGGCGAAACCGCGGTTCTCCTCGCCGAGCAGCTCCTCGCGCCGGACCTCGACGCCGTCGAACGTCACCGTGCCGATCGGGTGCGGGCTGACCAGGTCGAGGTGCTCGCCGCCCAGGCCGGGCCGGTCGGCCGGGACCACGAACGCGCTGACGCCGCGGGAGCCCGCGCCCGGGGTCGTGCGGGCGAACACCGTGTAGAAGTCGGCTTCCGGGGCGTTCGAGATCCACATCTTCTCGCCCGTCAGGCGCCAGCCGTCGCCGTCGGGCTCGGCCGACAGCGAGAGCGCGGCCGCGTCCGAACCGGCGTCCGGCTCGGTCAGCGCGAACGCCGCCACCGCGTCGCCGGCCGCCACCGCGGGCAGCCACTTGGCGACCTGTTCGTCCTTTCCGGACTGGAGGATCGGATAACTTCCCAAGCCCTGCAACGCCAGCGCCGTCTCGGCTTCGGTGCTCACCGCGGCGAGGTTCTCGCGCAGGATGCACAGGTCCGTCGCGGCCGCCTGGCGGGACGGACGGCCGGACGCGACGCCGGGGAAGAGCCGCGCGAGCAAGCCGAGCGCGCCCATCGCCTTGAGCAGGGGACGGTTCACCGCACCCTCCACACCGGACTCGGCGAGCGGGCGCAGCTGGTCTTCGGCCAGCTGCCGGACCTCCGCCGCGAAGGCCTGCTGCGAGGGGTCGAGGGCGAAGGTCATGAGGGGGCTCCCGGTCGCCAGCGGGCATGGGCGGTCCCGGCCGGACCGGAGCGGACGAGCTCGAGGCGCGGCTCCGGCCCGTCGGAGCGGCCCGTCTGCGGCTTGCGGCTGCCCGGAGCGAACGGCTTCGGCCACGCCATCGGATAACCCTGTTCGGCAGCCGCGTGCAGTGTCCACTGTGGATCGTAGAGGTGCGTGCGGCCGAGGGCGCAGAGGTCCGCCCGGCCGGCGAGGATCAGCGAGTTCACGTCGTCGTAGGACGAAATCGCGCCGACCGCGATCACCGCGATCCCGTACTCCTCGCCGATCTCGTTGCGGATCCGGTCGGCGTACGGCGTCTGGTAGCTGCGGCCGTACTGCGGGCGTTCCTCGCTGACGACCTGGCCGGTCGACACGTCGATGCCCGCGGCACCGTGGGCGGCGAACGCGCGCGCGATCTCGACGGCGTCGTCGGCGTCGATGCCGCCGTCGCACCAGTCGGTTGCCGAAATCCGCACTGTCATCGGCCGGGAAGCGGGCCACGCGGCGCGGACCGCGTCGAAGACCTCCAAGGGGAAGCGCAGCCGGTTCTCCAGCGAGCCGCCGTAGGCATCCGTGCGCCGGTTGGTCAGCGGCGAGAGGAACGACGACAGCAGGTAGCCGTGCGCGCAGTGCAGTTCGAGGACGTCGAAGCCGGCGCGGGCCGCCGCGTGAGCGCACGCGACGAACTGCTCGCGGATCTCCGAAAGCTCCGATGTGGACAGCTCCCGCGGGACCTGGTTCCGCTCGGAGTACGGCAGTGCCGACGGCGCGCAGACTTCCCAGTTGCCGGCCGGGAGCGGCTCGTCGATGCCGTCCCACATCAGCTTCGTCGAACCCTTGCGACCGGAGTGTCCCAATTGGACGCCGATCCGGGCCGGGGTCTGCGCGTGCACGAAGTCGGTGATGCGCTTCCACGCCGCTTCCTGCTCCGGTGTGTACAGCCCGCCGCAACCCGGGGTGATCCGGCCTTCGGGGGAGACGCAGACCATTTCGGTCATCACCAGCCCGGCCCCGCCCAGCGCCTTGCTGCCCAGGTGCACCAGGTGGAAGTCGCCCGGCACGCCGTCGGCCGCGGAGTACATGTCCATCGGGGACACGATGATCCGGTTCGGCAGCTCCAGCTCGCCGAGCCGGAACGGCTGGAACATCGGCGGCCGCGACGTCGTCCCGAGCGACCGCGCGAACCAGTGGTCGAGCTCGGCCGTGAACTCGGGATCGCGCAGGCGGAGGTTGTCGTAGGTGACGCGGCGGCTGCGCGTGAGGATGTTGAACGCGAACTGCGGCGGCTCCTGGTGGGCGTACTGCGCGATGTTCTCGAACCACTCCAGGCTGGCCTGCGCGGCGCGCTGCGTCGAGGTGACGACCGGCCGCCGTTCCAGCTCGTAGGCCTTCAACGCCGCCGCGACGCCGTCGTTTTCGTGCAGGCAGGCCACCAGCGCGAGCGCGTCTTCCATCGCCAGCTTCGTGCCGGAGCCGATCGAGAAGTGCGCGGTGTGCGCGGCGTCGCCCAGGAGAACGACGTTGTCGTGCACCCAGGTCTCGCAGCGGACCGTGCCGAACGAGACCCACTTCGAGTTGTTCGCCATGACCTGGTGGCCGTCGAGGACGTCGGCGCACAGTTCGCGGATCAGCGCGATCGACTTCTCGTCGCTCTCGCCGGGCTTCAACGACGTTGCGGCGATCGGGCCGAACGTCCGCTGCCAGACGTCTTCCTGGACCTCGAGGATGAACGTGCTGCCGTCGCGCCCGTACGGGTAGCCGTGGATCTGCATGATCCCGGCCGGCGTCTCGAGGACGTAGAACTTGAAGGCGTCGAACACCAGGTCCGTGCCCAGCCAGATGTACCGGCACCGGCGGGTCTCGACGCTGGGCCGGAAGGTGCCGGCGTACCGCGCGCGCACCGCCGAGTTGACGCCGTCGGCCGCGACGACCAGGTCGTACCCCGAAAGGTCGGTGGGCGCCTCCTCTCGGAAGCGCAGCCCGACACCGAGTTCGGCGCAGCGGCTCTGCAGGATGCCGAGCAGGCGCTTGCGGCTCATCGCGGCGAAGCCGTGGCCGCCCGAGGTGGTGACCGTGCCGCGGTAGTGGACGTCGATGTCGTCCCAGCGGGCGAATTCGGCCTTCATCGCCTCGTGCACCGCCGCGTCGGCGTGCTCGATGCCGCCGAGGGTCTCGTCGGAGAACACGACGCCGAAGCCGAAGGTGTCGTCCGGCGCGTTGCGCTCCCAGACGGTGATTTCGTGGCCGGGACCGAGCTGCTTCGCGAGCGCGGCGAAGTACAGACCCGCCGGGCCGCCACCGATGACCGCGATTCGCACGCCGTCCAGGGTATGTCGTCACCACTACGACCGTCAATAACGCGAAAGGTGCCGTACGGTGTTCCGCATGGAACGCATCAACCCGCCGGAGCTGGGCAAGCCCTCCGGGTTCTCGCACGCGGTGGTGGCGGAAGGCCGGGTCGTCTTCCTCGCCGGGCAAACCGCGCTGGACGCGTCGAACCGGATCGTCGGCGAGGGCGTCGTCGAGCAGTTCGAACGCGCGCTCGGCAACCTGCTGGCGTCGCTGCGGGCGGCCGGCGGGTCCCCGGAAGACCTCTGCAGCGTGACGATCTACATCGTCGACATGGCGGACTACCGCGCTCACGCGCGCGAGATCGGCGCGGTCTGGCGGCGGCTCGCGGGCACGGAATACCCGGCGATGGCGGGGATCGGCGTGTCCCGGCTGTGGGACGAGGAGGCCCTGGTCGAGGTCCAAGGCTTCGCGGTCGTGAGTGGTAAGGCGGGTTAGAACCCGCCTTACCACTCACGACCGGCCGCGCACCTCGTCACTCAAGGAAGGCGCGATGATGCGCGAACCCACCTTCGACCGCCGCCTGCTCCTCAAAGCCGTGGGCGCGCTCTCCGCGAGCGCGGCCCTGGCCCCCGCACTGGCCGGGCCCGCCGCGGCGGCGGCCCGGCCGGACATCGGCGTCTCGGTGTTCCCGTTCCCGCTGGGCGCGGTGCGGCTGCAGGCCGGCCCGTTCCTCGACAACATGAACCGGCAACTGGCGTACTTCCGGTTCGTCGACGCCGACCGCCTGCTGCACACCTTCCGGACCAACGCCGGGCTGGCCAGTGCGGCCCAGCCGTGCGGCGGCTGGGAAAGCCCCAGCACGGAACTGCGCGGTCACTCGACCGGTCACCTGCTGTCCGGGCTGGCCCAGGCGTACGCCAACACCGGTGACACGACGTACAAGACCAAGGGCGACTACCTGGTCACCGCCCTCGCCGCGTGCCAGGCCGCATCGCCGGGCCGCGGCTTCCACGCCGGGTACCTCTCGGCGTTCCCGGAGAACTTCTTCGACCGCCTGGAGGCCGGCCAGTCGGTGTGGGCGCCGTACTACACGCTGCACAAGATCATGGCGGGGTTGCTCGACCAGTACCTGCTGGCCGGCAACCAGCAGGCCCTCGACGTCCTGCTGCGCAAGGCGGTGTGGACGAAGGCCCGCACCGACCCGCTGCCGGCCACGCAGATGCAGCAGGTGCTGCGCACGGAGTTCGGCGGGATGCCGGAGGTGCTGGCCAACCTGTACCAGGTGACGGGCGACCCGAACCACCTCGCCACGGCGCAGCGGTTCGACCACGCCCAAATCCTCGACCCGCTGGCCGCCGGCCAGGACCGGCTCGCCGGGTTCCACGCCAACACGCAGATCCCGAAGATCATCGGCGCGATCCGCGAGTACCACGCCACCGGGACCACCCGCTACCGGGACATCGCGGTGAACTTCTGGCGGATCGTCCTGGACCACCACTCGTACGTGATCGGCGGCAACTCCGACGGCGAGTACTTCCAGACGCCGGACGCGATCGCGAGCCGGCTGTCGGACACCACGTGCGAAGTCTGCAACACCTACAACATGCTCAAGCTGACCCGGCAGCTGTTCTTCACCAGCCCGGTGCCGGAGTACATGGACTACTACGAGCTGGCGCTGTTCAACCAGATCCTCGGCGAGCAGGACCCGGCCTCCGGCCACGGGTTCGTCACGTATTACACGCCGCTGCGCGCCGGCGGGATCAAGACCTACGCCAACGACTACGACGACTTCACCTGCGACCACGGCACCGGCATGGAGTCGCAGACGAAGTTCGCCGACAGCGTGTACGCCTTCAGCGGCGAAACGTTGTACGTAAACCTGTTCCTGGCGTCGGTGCTGACCTGGCCGGGCCGCGGGATCACGGTCCGCCAGGACACGACGTTCCCGGCCTCGTCCGGGACGAAGCTGACGATCGGCGGCTCCGGGCACATCGCGCTCAAGATCCGCATCCCCCGCTGGACGTCGGGGGCGGTGGTGAAGGTCAACGGCGTCGCCCAGGGCAGCCCGGCGCCGGGTTCCTACTTCACGATCGACCGGACGTGGGCGCCGGGGGACGTGGTCGACGTGACGCTCCCGGCGTCCCTGACCTTCCCGCGCACCAACGACGACGCGGGTGCCGGCGCGGTGAAGTACGGCGCAATCGTGCTCGCGGGCCAGTACGGCTCGACGAACCTGAGCGCGCTCCCGACGTTGCAGACAGCCACCCTGAAGCAGGACCCGGCGAACCCGCTGCGGTTCACCGGGACGGCGAGCACGGGTGCGGTCACCCTGCTGCCGTTTTACGCCACGCACCACCAGCGGTACACGGTGTACTGGCGCCTGAACGGCACACCACCCACCGGGACGTCGTACGAGGCGGAAGCGGCCACCCTGGGCGGGCAGGCCGCGGTGCGGACTTCGTCCGGTGCGTCGGGTGGCGCGCTGGTGGGTTACGTGGGTGGTGGTTCGGCGAACTACCTGCAGTTCTCCGGGGTGACTGCCTCGGCGGGCGCGCATCCGGTGACGATCTTCTACGCCTCGGGTGAGTCCCGGTCGTTGACGGTGAGTGTGAACGGCGGTGCTTCGACGAGCGTCAGCACGCCCGGCACCGGCGGCTGGGACACGGTCGGTTCGGTGCAGGTGACGCTGAACCTGGCGGCGGGCGCGAACACCATCCGGCTCGGCAACCCGTCGGGCTGGGGGCCGGACATCGACCGGATCGTCGTCGGCTGAAGCCGTGAAGGCCACCTCGGGTTCGCCGAGGTGGCCTTCACCGGCTCACTGCGCGGGTTCGCCGGAGGGGACGGCGAGCCGGGTGCCCAGCGCCACCGGGGTGCCGAAGTTCGGCGTCCCGTCGGCGTTCCAGGTGAACTTCTGGGCGCGGGTCGTCCGGTTCATGTCGCAACCGCCGTTCGCGGAACTGTTGGCGTGGTAGACGATCCAGTCCTCGGTGCCGTCGGGGGACTTGAAGAACCCGTTGTGGCCGGGGCCGAACACCGAGCCGGCGTCGTAACGCTGGAAGACCGGCTGCGGGGACTTGACCCACGACGACTGCTGCAGCGGATCGCCGCCGTTGTAGGTCAGGATGCCGAGCTTGTAGTCGGGAGTCGAACAGTGGCCGGCCGAGAACACGATGAACGTCTTCCCGTTGCGTTGCAGCACTTCCGCGCCTTCGTTGACCGCGCCGCCGACGGTCTCCCAGCTGTAGCTCGGGCTGGACAGGACGTGCCGCGTGCCGCTCGCCGTCCACGGGTTGGACAGCGGGCGGATGAAGTTGGGCTGGGAGCCGTTGTAGAACGTGCCGAGCAGGTAGAGCTTGCCGTCGAGCTGCAGGATGCTCGGGTCCAGCTCCCACGTGTTGTCCTGCGTGGGATCGAGCAGGTCGGCCTTGAAGCCGTACGGCCCCATCGGGTCGGTCCCGGCGCTCTCGAGCACGTGGATGCGTTGCGTGCCGAGGTCGTAGGGTTCGCGGCCGGCGACGTAGTACAGGTACCAGCGCGGCCCGTTCGGCCCGGTGAGCAGGTGGAATTCGGGCGCCCACATCGTCCCGGCGCCGTTGGGCCGGGTGAGGGTGAACAGGACCGTGTCCGGCGCCGAGGCCAGGCCGCCGAGCGTGCGGGACTTGCGCATGGTGATCGTCGAGTTCCACGTCGTCGTGGCGAGGTGGTAGAAGCCGTTGTAGTACTGCAGCCACGGGTCGGGACCGTGCTGGCTCAGCGGGTTGGTGAAGGTGGCCGCGCTCGTCCCGGCGGCGATCCGCCAGACCCCGCTCGCCGCCGTCGTGCACGGCAGCTGCACGAGCCCGGTCCCGGCCGCCGCCGGGGCGACGCACTTCCCGGACCCGGCCGAAACCAGGGTGACCGTGTTCGTGCCCAAGGCCTGCAGGCGGAATTGCTGGTTCGTGCCGGAATGGCACGCGTACTGGATGACGGTGGCATTGTCGGCGGTGGACGCGCCGTAGATGTCGACGCAGCTGCCCGCGGTCATCGTCGCGATGGTGTAGACGTCGGTGCTGCCCGGCAACGGCGTGAAGGTGAACGTCTGGTTCGCCGCCGAAGAACAACCGCGCTGCACGAGCTGCACCGCGCTCGACGCGTCGGGCACCTCGGCGCAGTTTCCGCTGCCCTGGTTGACCATCGTGCTGCCGAACGCCGCGGCCGCCCGCGCCGGTGCCGCCACGAAGAGCGCGGTCAGCAGAATTGCCGCCGCCAGCCATGGTAATCGCCGCATCGAACCCTCACATCGACCAGAAGGAGAGAAACCCGGAGCTTGCGACGCTACGCCGGAAACGGCCGTCCGGACAGTGAAAGAACAAAACGAACAGCCGATTCCCGGTTTCGGGAAACGGCTGTTCGTGGTGGCCGGAAACGATTACCGGTGCTGCAGGTACCGGTCGAAGAACGCGCTGAGAGCCGCCCGTTGCGTGGTGATGCTCCGGGCCGGGTCCACGGTTCCGACGAACGGGGCGATCGACGCCGGGTCGAGGTCGAGCCGGGGCAGGAGCGCCTGGTAGTCGGTGTAGCTGAAGTGCTCGCCGTCCGGCAGGTGCTGCGCCTGGACCGGGCCGCGCTGGTGGGCGAGGAACTCCTGCCACGACGGATCGGCGGCCGCGCTGTGGTCGCCGGCGCTCAGGAGCAGGAAGGGCTGGTCGAGGCCTTCGTCGGCGACGCGGCCGAACTCGCGGGCCGACTGGGAGTACGCCATGCTGCCGTCGAGGTCGGCGCCCGCGGCGAGCCGGGCGTCTACCACCATCGTTTCGCCGGTGGTGAACCCGCCCGCGGAGTGGCCGAACATGCCGATCCGGGACAGGTCCGGGACCAGCCCGGCCGGGAGCGGGCGGTGCTCGGCGTCCGGATTGCCGCCGCAGGCCAGGGTTTCCAGGGCGTCGAGGACGAACCGGGTGTCCGCGACGCGCGTGGCGATCAGCCGGCGGCCGGCGTCGGGTCCCGAGGGCAGCACCCGCCGTTCGACGCGGCCGCCGGGGAACTCCACCGCCGCCGGCTCGTGCGTGTGGTCGATCGCCACCGTCACGTAACCCTCGCTCGCGAGCTGCTCCAGCTGCGTGGTCCCGACCGAGCGCGGGTACTTGGCACTGGGCGAATAGAGCACGACCGGCCGTCGCCCACCGGCCGCGGGAGCGCCGGCCCGGGCGTGCGTGGGGAAGGTGTAGCCGAGCCGGTCGGCGGTGATGCCGAGCTGCCGCGCATCTTCCCCGGCGATGACCTCGGCGGCTCCCGGGGCCAGATAAGGCGTCTTCGGGCCACCGCCGGAACGCGCGGGATACCGCACGGTCACCATGAGTTCCCGGGTCGTCCCGGCGACCCAGGGGTCCGGCCGGGCGTGGTCGACGAGGTGCAGATCGACGCTGCCGACGGCGTACGGCCCGGTGGGGGCGGGCAAAGCGAGCCGGGTGGCCGCGGCCGCGGAGGCGGGGAGCGCGGTCAGGAACAGGACGCCGGCCAGGCCGGCGACAAAGGGTTTTCGCATGCTTTGACCGTATTGACGGTCCGGTCGCGGCACATCGGGACGATCACCGAGACCGACCCGGTCAGGGTGGTGGCCCGGGCACCGGGCCCGGGCCACCACCCCGCTGGGCTCAGAAGCCGTACACGGTTTCGTACACCCGCTGCTCGGCGTTGGCCGCGACGAGCCCGTTCGCCCACAGCTGGTTCACCCGGCTGCGCTCGGCGGAGTTGGGCACCGCGTTGGTGCAGGACGGGCCGGGGCCGCCGCCCGACATCAGCTCCGAGCACGGGCCCGAGTAGTGGTCGGGCAGCCCGAGGGCGTGCCCGGTCTCGTGCGCGGCGATGCGGGTCGGGTTGTACTGGCGGGCCTGGGTGTAGTCGATGAAGATGGTGCCGCTGCCGTGCCCGTTGGTCGAGGCGTAGGAGCCGCGGGGGTCGTTGCCTTCGGTGTAGCGCAGGCTCGCACCGGAGTTGCGCTCGACCAGCCGGACGTTGGTGACGCTGCGGTTCCAGTTGGCGGCACCGGCGTTGATGACCGAGCGGAACGTCGGCGCGCTCGCGGTGCTGTAGTAGACCGTGGTGACGGCGGCTTCCTGCTCGGTGGCGGCCGACGCGGTGCCCGCGGCGAGCGGGGTCACGGTCAAGGCGAGCGCGACGGCGCCGGCCAGGGCGAACTTCCTCGACATCGGAAGACTCCTCGTAAAGGGGACGGGGATTTGCCGGAATTGCGCGCGCTGTCGAGAATTTACCCGCAAGACGCCGTCCCGGGAGCCGACTAACGTAGGGCGGGGAAGTGGTGATTTACCAACACCAAAGTCGGGTTGACAAACCGCCCGGCGGGGCCCGCCCGCGGTCAGGCGCCCCGGGTCAGGTCGAGGAGCTGCTGTTCCAGCTTCCGGGCCGCCGCCACGTTGATGCCCACGCCCCACAGCGGCGCCGTGCTCGCTCCGTCGGCCGCCGCGACCACCAGGGTCACCACGTGGTCCGGGAGGCCGTCGGCGTGGAGTTCGCGCTCCCACCTCTGGGCGTCCGCGCGGGCGAGCTCGGCGATTTCGGGGATCGAGATCAGCTGGGCGATCAGGGCGATGGTCTCGCGGACGGCGACCTCGTCGTGGGAGGTGTCCAGTGACGCCCGGACGTAGGCGCGCGTCAGCCGGCCCGGGGCCGTGTCGGCGGGGTCCAGTGCCGCCTGGACCTCGGCGCGGAAGCCGTCCAGCAGGTCCTGGGCGAGCGTGCGCACCAGCGCGTCCTTGGCGGGGAAGTGGTACAGCAGCCCGCCCTTCGACACGCCCGCCGCCCGGGCGATGTCGTCGAGGGAAGCCGACACGCCGCGGGTGCGGATGACCGAGGCGGCGGCGTCGAGCAGGGCCCGGCGCGTTTCCTCCGGGCTGCGCCCGGCTTTGCGAGGCATGCTCAGTCCCTTCCGGACGGAATGGTACGCCAGGCGATCAGCGCGGCGACGGCGGTGACGGCGGCCGCCGCGACCGACGTCACCTGCATGGCGCCGGTGAAGGCGGCCCGCGCCGCCTGGGCCAGTTCCGACGCCGGGTCCAGCACGCTCGCGGCTCCGGCGAGCGAATCGCGGACCTCGCCGGGCACCGGGCCCACCGGCAGGAACGCGCGGTAGACCACGTTGACCACCGAACCGAGGATCGCGATGCCCAGCGCCGCCCCGAGTTCGTAGGCGGTCTCGGAAATCGCCGACGCCGAGCCGGCCTTGTCCCGCGGGACGGCGGACAGCACCGAGTCGACGGTCAGCGTCAGCGCCAGCCCGACGCCGAGCCCGACCGGCACCAGCGTCAGGCCCAGCCACCAGTACTGCGGCGCCCGCTCGGCGACCGCGACCAAGGCGAGGCCCAGCGCGGCGACGGCGAGCCCGGCCGCGACGGCCCGGCCCCGGCCGAGCCGCCCGGCGACCACGCCGACGGCGGCCACGACGACGATCGAGGCGAGCGTCGCCGGCATCTCGGCGAACCCCGCCTGCAGCGGTGAAAACCCGCGGACGAGCTGCAGGTACTGCGAGAAGAAGAACAGCAGGCCCATCAGCGCGAAGACCGCGATGAAGTTCGCGAGGACGGCGCCGCTGAAGGCGCCGTTGCGGAACAGCGTCACGTCGATCAAGGGCGCGGCCGCCCGCCGCTGGCGCCGGACGAACAGGACACCGGAGACCACCCCGAGCCCGGCGGCGACGGCCACCTGCCCGTCGAAACCCGCGCTGACGACGTGCTTGACCGCGTAGACCAGCGGGACGATCGCGGCCAGCGACAGCCCGGCCGAGAGCAGGTCGAACCGGCCGGGATCGGGATCGCGCGACTCCGGCAGCAGCCACGCGCCCGCGGCCAGGAAGACGACGACGATCGGCACGTTGATCAGGAACACCGAGCCCCACCAGTAGTGTTCGAGCAGCGTCCCGCCGACCAGCGGGCCCAGCGCGATGCCGCCGCCCGAGCCCGCCGACCAGATCGCGATGGCGCGGGTGCGCTCGCGCGGGTCGGTGAACAGGGTCCGGATGAGCGACAGCGTCGACGGCATGATCGTCGCACCGGCGACGCCGAGCAGCAGCCGCGCGACGACCAGCACGCCGGCGGTGGGGGAGAAGGCGGCCAGCGCGGAGGCGAGCCCGAACGCCGCGGTCCCGATGAGCAGCACCTTCTTGCGCCCGAAGCGATCGGCGAGGTTCCCGGCCGTGACGAGCAGACCGGCGAGGGCGAGCGAGTAGACGTCCCCGATCCACAGGATTTCGGTCGCGCTGGGCGCGAGTTCGCGGGTGAGCGACGGCACGGCCAGGTACAGGACGGTGCCGTCGACGGCGAGCAGGAGCACGGCGCCGACGAGCACGCCCAGCGCGGCCCAGCGGCGCCGCGTGCTCAACGGCCGGAGGGAGGTCATGAGGGTTACTATACCGTCTGGACGGTACAGTAACTCTGGTGAGACCGCTCACGCGTAGGCTGGAGGCAACGGAAGGGGGCGGTCGTGACAGCCGAGGACCTGATGATCGAATTCGCCCTGACGCGCCTGGACCACCCGGACCTCGACTTCGAGGAGATCGCCGCGCTCGTCGTCCGGCGGGGCGGCCCGGAGCGGGCCCTGGAGTTCGCCGCCCGCAACCTCGCCGATCGAGGCGAGTTGCGCGGCGCCGCCTTCCCGACGGCGGTGGAGTACGTGCTGCGGGTGGTGCTCACCCTGCGCGGGCCGTCGGACTAGTCCACTGTGGACGACCGCGGGGCGGGATCGACCCGGCGGACGCCGAAGGTGCCGGCCCGGCCGGTCAGGCGTCCCGCGCGCGCCGGCGATGGTGGTGACACCGGGCGGCCCCGCTCCGACTGCCGTCAGGCGTCCCCCGAGCGCCGGCGATAGCGATGGCACTGTGCGGCCCTGCCCCGGCCGCCGTCAGGCGTCCCGCGCGCGATAGCGATGGCACCGGGCGGCCCCGTCCGACCGCCGTCAGGCGTCCCCCGTACGCCGGCGGTGACACCGGGCGGCCCCGCCCCGGCCGCCGTCACGCGTCCCCCGCCGCGCGGCTCAACCCCCGGCGGTCGAACACCAGCTCGCGGGCCGTGCCCAGCGCGGTTGCGATCGCTCCCGCCAGCACCGCGTCCTCGCCCAGCTGACCGGCCACGATCTCCGGGACCGCCGGGGTCGTCGCGGCCAGGGCCCGCCGCATCGGCTCCGCCAGCAGGTCCGTGTTGCCGCCGATGCCGCCGCCCAGCACGATCAACCGCGGGTCCAGGACCGCCGTCACCGCCGAAACCACGTACGCCAGCTTCTCCGCTTCCTCCTCGACCACCCGCAGCGCGCGCTCGTCGCCCGCGCGGGCCAGGCGGAACACGTCCTTCGCCGAACGCGCCTTCGTCAGCCCGGCCGACCGGGCCGCGGCCACCACCGCCTGGCCCGCCGCCGCCGTCTCCACCGGGCCCGGCCGCCGCGCGCCCGGGCCCCGGTTGAGCCGGGGACCAAACGGGAGGTCCGCGATCTCGCCCGCCGCGCCGTGCGCGCCGCGGAAGAGCTTTCCGTCCACCAGCAGGCCCATGCCGATTCCGGTGCCGACGGTGAGGCACACCAGCACGTCGACCCCGAGCGCCGCGCCGAGTGCGTGCTCGCCGACCGCGCACAGGTTCGCGTCGTTCTCCACCACCACGTCCGAGCCCGCGACGGCCAGCGCGGCGACGAGCTCGTGCAGCAGTCCCCGCCGTTCCCAGCCCGGCAGGTTGGGCGCGCGGTGCACCGTGCCGGTCGCCGGGTCGGGGACGCCGGGGGTGCCGACCACCGTCGACACGACTTCGTGCGGGCTCAGCCCGGCCGAAGAAACCGCGCGCTCGGCGGATTCGCTCACCGTGCGCACCAAAGCGCTCGCCGACCGGCACCGGTTGGGCTCGTCCAGCCGCGCGACGATGCTGCCTTCGAGGTCGGCGACGGCGATCCGGAGCACGCGCCGGCCGATGTCGACGCCCACGACGTGCCCGGCGTCCGGCGCGGCCCGGTAGACGACCGCCGCGCGGCCCGGCCCGGCCAGGCTGCGCCCGGTGGTCCGGACCAGTCCGTGCTGCTCCAGGTCGAGCAGTGCCTGGCCCACCGTGGGTTTCGACAGTCCCGTGTCGGCCGCGATGCGGGGCCGCGTCGCTTCGCCGTGGGCGCGCAGCCGGTCCAGCACCAGGCGCTGGTTGAGGGCCCGCATGCTCGCCGGGGTTCCCACCTGCGGCCCGTTTCGTCCCACGCGTCCTCCTGAGTTGCCGCAAGTTTATCCGCGGAACCCTTCCGGCCCCCGGCGTTCTATGTTAAGAAACTTTACTAACTACGAGTCGGAGGCACGTCGTGAGTTCACCCACTCGTTCAGGGGAACCGCCCGCCCTTGAGCGCAAGATCGGCCCGCTGCAGGCCACCGCGATCAACATGACCCAGATGTGCGGTATCGGCCCGTTCGTCACGATCCCCGCCATGGTCGCCACCATGGGCGGCCCGCAGGCGATGTTCGGCTGGATCATCGGGGCGATCGTCGCGCTGGCCGACGGGCTGATCTGGGCCGAACTCGGTGCCGCCATGCCGGGTGCCGGCGGCACCTACCTCTACCTGCGCGAAGCGTTCCAGTACCGCACCGGCCGCCTGATGCCGTTCCTGTTCGTCTGGAGCGCGGTGCTGTTCATCCCGCTGATCATGTCGACCGGCATCATCGGCCTCGTGCAGTACCTGGGCTACCTGATCCCCGGCGTCACCGGCGAAGACGGCACCACGCCGCTGGGCAAGCTCATCGGCGTCGCCATCACGCTCGTCATCATCGCCGCGCTGTTCCGCAAGATCGGCCAGATCGGCAAGCTCACCACCGTGCTGTTCGTGGTCATGCTGATCGCGGTGCTCACCACCGTCGTCGCGGCGTTCACCCACTTCAGCGGCGCCCAGGCGTTCGCGTTCACCCCCGGTGCGTTCAGCTCGGCCGGCGAGGGCACGTTCTGGGGCGGCCTCGGCGCCGGCCTGATCATCGCCATCTACGACTACCTCGGCTACAACACGACGGCCTACCTCGGCGGCGAGGTGCGCAACCCGGGCCGAACGCTCCCGCGGTCGATCCTCTTCTCGATCGTGGGCATCATGAGCCTGTACTTCCTGCTCCAGGTCGGCGTGCTCGGCTCGGTGCCCCTCGAAGAGCTCAAGACCGCCACCTCGGTCGCCTCCACCGTGCTCGAACAGGCGTGGGGCACGGTGACGGCGAAGGTCGTCACCGTCTTCATCGTCGTCGCGGCCGTCGGCTCGGTTTTCGCCGGCCTGCTCGGCGGCTCCCGCGTGCCGTTCGAAGCCGCGCGGGACAAGGTGTTCCTGCCGATGTTCGGCAAGCTGCACCCGAAGCTGCACCTGCCCACCGCGGGCGTGCTCACCATGGGCGCGATCACGATCATCGGCTCGCTGTTCACGCTGACCGACGTCATCAACGCGGCCGTCGCGACGCTCGTCATCATCCAGTCGCTGGCCCAGGTCGCCGCGATCGTGACACTGCGCCGCCGCCAGCCGGACCTCAAGCGGCCGTACCGGCAGTGGCTCTACCCGGTGCCGACGCTCGTCGCGCTGGTCGGCTGGGTCTACATCTACGTCTCCGCGACCTGGCTCTCGATCGGGCTGTCGCTGGGCTGGATCGCCGTCGGCGCGCTCGCCTACCTCGTCTACGCCAAGGCCGAGCGCACGTGGCCGTTCGGCCCCAAGGAGATCAAGGAAGCCTTCGCCACCGAGACGGAAGGGGCTCAGGCATGAACCGGAAGCTCGCGGTCCTCGCCGCGCTGATCCTCGTGCCCGGCGTGCTCGGCGTGGCCGGGCCGGCCGCCGCGCAGGACGTCCAGGCCGTCGCGAAACCGCACGGGCTCACCACGATCGGCCTGCAGGGCTGGCAGGTCCTCACGACCGCGAAGGTGAAGGACGGCGGTGAGCGGGTCTCCACGCCCGGCTACTCCACCCGCGGCTGGCTGCCGGTGAAGCCGGACGACGCCGGCGCGCCCGGCACCGAGATCACCGCCCTGGTCCAGAACGGCCGGTGCCCCGGCGTCTTCTACTCCGACAACATGCGCAAGTGCTTCGGGTACGTCGACAAGCTCGGGCCCGTCGTGACCCAGCCGTTCTCCGACCCGTGGTGGTACCGCACCGACTTCGCCCCGGCCATCCGGCCGGGACAGCACGCGAAGCTGACCATCCCGGGCATCGTCGGCGAGGGCGACGTCTGGGTGAACGGGCAGCTCGTCGCCACGAAGGACGTCGTGAGCGGCGCGTTCGCCGGGCACACCTTCGACGTCTCGACGCTGGTGAAGCCGGGCCGCAACACCCTGGCGATCAAGGTCTACCCGAACGACCCGACGAAGATGTACACCCTCGACCAGGTCGACTGGGGCCAGATCCCGCCGGACAACAACACCGGCATCCAGTTCCCGCCGACCCTGCAGGTGTCCGACGCCCTGACCGGCGACAACGCCCACGTGGTACAGGACAACGCGCCCGACCTGTCCAGCTCGAAGCTGACGGTGAAGGTGGACGTCACCAACAACGCGGCCACGCCGCAGACCGGCGACGTCGCCGCGACGATCACCCCGCCGTCGGGCGCGCCGATCGTCGTCAAGCAGCGCGTCACGATTCCCGCGAACACCAAGCGGACCGTGACCTTCGCGCCGGTGAAAATCGCGCACCCGCGGGTGTGGTGGCCGTACTCGATGGGCGACCAGCCGCTGTACACGCTGACCACCGCGGTCGCCCAGGGTGGCGTGCTGTCGACGTCGTCGAAGAGCACCTTCGGCATCCGCACGGTCACCTCGCGCCTGGTCGGGAAGTCCGCGCCGCTGCCGGAGGGGGCACGGCAGTTCACCGTCAACGGGCGGGACTTCGTGTTCCGCGGCGGCGGCTTCGCCCCGGACCTGTTCCTGCGCTACGACTCCGCCGACACCGCGCACCAGCTTTCCCTGATCAAGAACCTCGGGCTCTCCGGTGTCCGGCTCGAAGGCCACGACATGCCGCAGGACTTCTACGACCAGGCCGACCGCGCCGGCCTGCTGGTCATCGGCGGGTTCCTGTGCTGTGACGCCTGGCAGCCGGAGGACGCCTCGACGCTGACCGAGCGCGACTACCGGATCATGCACGACTCGGCGTACACGATCGCGCAGATGGAGCGGAACCACCCGAGCGTCTTCAACTACGGCTGGAGCGACAACGAGCCGGTGCCGCGCCAGGAGTCCGAGACGCTGAAGGCGTTCCGGGAAGCCGATTTCCAGGTGCCGGTGATCGCCTCGGCGGAGTACAAGAGCACGCCGACGCTGGGCCAGTCCGGGGAGAAGGAAGGCCCGTACGACTGGGTACCGCCGTCGTACTGGTACGACAGCTCGCACTTCGACCCCGAGGACTCCTCCCGCACGAACGCCGGCGGCGCCTGGGGCTTCGCGAGCGAGCAGAGCGCCGGGCACACCGTGCCGACGCTCGACTCGATCAAGCGGTTCCTCTCCCCGGCCGAGCAGGCCAAGCTGTGGCAGGACCCGGCGTACAACCAGTACCACGCCAACTTCGAGCCGGGTCACGGCGGTTACGCGTTCGGCACGCTGTACACCCTCGACCAGTCGATCGTGCAGCGGTACGGGAAGTGGTCCTCGCTGGAGTCCTATGTGGACCTGGCGAACATCGCGAACTACGAGAACACCCGCTCGCAGTTCGAAGCCTTCCTGCACCACTCGACGGACAAAGCCAACCCGGCGACCGGCGTCGTCTACTGGCAGCTGAACAAGGGCTGGCCGACGCTGCTGTGGTCGCTCTACAACGACGACGGCGACCAGGCGGGTGCGTACTTCGGGGCCCAGAAGGCCAACAAGCCGCTGCACGCGATCTACGGCTACGACAACGGATCCGTGACGCTGGACAACCTCGGTGCCACGACGCAGTCCGGGCTTTCGGTGCGGGCCCGCGTGCTCGACACCGCGGGCAAGGTCCTCGACGACCAGACGGTGGGCGGCCTTTCGCTCGGCAGCCAGGGCGTCAAGACCGGCGTCCTCAAGCCCAAGGTGCCCGCCGAGACGAAGGCACCGGCGCCGGCGCAGGTCTACTTCGTCGAGCTGCAGGTGTCCCACGGCGGGAAGGTCGTCGACCGGAACGTCTACTGGCTGTCGACGCAGAAGGACGTCGTCGACTGGGACAAGACGCTCGGCAACCCGCAGGCGACGCTGTCGCAGTACAGCAACCTGCAGGCCCTGCAGAACCTGCCGCAGTCGCAGATCAGCGCGGTGGCCTCGACCTGCGCGGACGGCGGCGGCCTCGTCACCACGGTGACCGTCACCAACACCTCGAAGACGCCGGGCGCGGCGTTCTTCCTGCGGGCCGACGTCCGCCGCGGGACGCCGGACGGGCGCGAGGCACCGGGGGACAACCAGCTCGCGAACGCGACCTGGGACGACAACGACATCACGCTGTGGCCGGGCCAGTCGCAGACGCTGACCGTCACCTACCGGGCGGCGGACCTGCGCGGCGCGGTGCCGGTGATCAGCGTCGACGGGCTCAACACCGGCCGGATCGTGGTGCGGGGGACAGGAGGGGCGCACGCGTGAGCGAGGAACGGATTCTCGGGATCGACTTCGGCGGCACGAAGGTGGCGCTGGGGCTCGCCGACCGCGACGGCACCCTGCTGGCCACGCGCCGGCTGGACACCGACGCGCAGGCGGGGGCCGAGCAGGTGGTGGTGCGCGCGCTCGCCGCGGCCAGGGCCCTCCTGGCCGACGAGGGCGCGGTGGCCGCGTGCATCGGCGTCGTGAGCCCGGGGATCGTGCTGCCGGACCGCATCCTGCTCGCGCCGAACGTGCCGGGCTGGGAACAGCTGCACCTGCGCGAGCTGGTGGCCGCGGAGTTCCCGGCCGTGCCGATTTCGGTGGGCACGGACGCGAAGGCGGCGGCGCTGGCGGAGTGGCGGTGGGGCGCCCTGGACGGGGCCGACCCCGCGGTGTTCCTCTCCCTGGGCACCGGCATCGCGGCGGCGGTGCTGATCGGCGGCCGGGTGCTGACCGGCGCCAACGGAGCTGCCGGCGAGATCGGGTACAACCTGCTCTCGCCGCAGGACACCGAGGGTTTCGCGAGCGGAGCGGCGCCGCTCGAGGAAGCCGTCGGTGGGCGTGGGCTGGGCGGCCGGGCGAGCGAACTGCTCGGCCGCCCGGTCACCGCCGGGGAGCTGTTCGCGCTGGCCAAGGAGAACGTCGAGGCCAAGGAGCTGGTGACGGCCGCGCTCGACGAACTGTCCATGCACGTGGCCAACCTGGCGATCGCCCTGGACCCGGAGCGCATCGCGGTCGGCGGCGGGCTCGTGCGGTCGGCGGACGTGCTGCTGCCGGCGCTGGCGGACCGGCTCGCGCACGCGGTGCCGTTCCCGCCGCAGCTGGTGGCGGCCCGGTTCGACCAGGACGCGGCGCTGCTGGGCGCGGTGGCGCTGGCCCTGGGCGGCGGTGACCAATCCGGCCAAAAGCAGGCCGGCCCCCACAACGGCACGTAACCATTGCGGCCAAGTCATTCGGCCGTGGCTGTGGTCGGATTGGTCACGATCGGCACAGTGCGTCCGGGTGGTGTGCCGGTGCCCCGACCCGGCACACCACCCGGCTTCAGCGGGTTCAGGCCTGGGCGGCGGCGAGCTCTTCGGTCCTGCGGAACGCGGCGGGGGACAGGGTGAACCAGACCAGCACCGCGCTGACGGCCTGGATGCCCGCGGCGACCACCCAGACGCCGCGCAGGCTCCAGTGCGCGGCGACCAGGCCGCCGGTCAGCGCGCCGAGCGGGGTCAGGCCCCAGGCCAGCGCCCGGTGGCTGGTGAGCACCCGGCCCAGCAGCGGCGCCGGCGTGAAGCGCTGGCGGCTGGACTGCGAGCAGACGTTCCAGATCAGCACCGCCGCCGTCAGGGACACGAGCACGACGCCGACGAGCGGCGGCCACGGCGGGACGAGGGCGATCAGCAGCGTCGCCACGGCGCCGAAGCTCTGCGCGAACCGCATCGACCACGAGTAGCCGAGCCGGTCCACCACCTTCTGCACCACGAACGACGACGCCACCCAGCCGACGGCAAGGCAAGCGAGGAGCAGGCCGTAGCCGACCGGGCCGACGTGCAGGATCTGCGTCGCGTAGAGCACGAGCATCGAGTTGCCGGCGCTCGCGGCGAACGAACCGAGCGCGACGTTGATCGTGATCGACAGCAGCAGCGGCGTCCGCACCAGGTGCCGCAGCCCGCCCGAGAGGTCCCGCAGCGGGTGCGTCGTCGCCGCCACGACCGATTGCGACGGGATCCGGCGGGCCAGCACGAGCGCGACCAGCGCGCAGACCGCGGCCAGCCAGGCGGGTGCGCCGGCCCCGGCCGCGATCAGGAAGCCGGTCAGCGGCGGGACGACGAACTGGACGACCCCCCGGTCGATCACCGTGAGCCGGGCGTTGGCGTGGGCGAGCCGGTCGGGGCCGACGAGTTCCGGGACCAGCGCGCCGCTGGCGCCGTCCCCGAGCACCTGCGCCGAGGTGACGACGAAGGCGACCACGAGCAGCACGGGCAGGCTCAGCAGCCCGGCGGACGCGACGGCGGCGAGCACGAGCGCCGCCCCGATCTGCACGGCGTAGGCCCACGCCAGCACGGTCGTCCGGCGCACCCGGTCGATGAGCACCCCGGCGAAGAGGGAGAGCAGCAGCCACGGCGCCTGCCCGGCGATGCCGATCAGCGACACCTCGCGCGGATCGGTGGTGACGGACACCGCCAGCAGCGGGAGGGCCGCCAGCATCAAGCCTTCGGCGGACGAACCGGACACCGCCACGGCCTGCAGCCGCACCCACCTCGTTGCCATGATCCCGAGCTTGCCGAACCGATCCGTGAATTCCAAACGGTTTGGCGAGCGGCCGCGGCCGGATGTCCCGGATCGCGTCGTCGTAACGGCGTGGCGCGAATCCGAGATTCACCACCGTGGCGGCACCGGTGAGGCGGCCTTACCCGAAGGGAACAAGTTGCGCAGGCGAAGCGAACGTGAGCCGGTCGACCCGGCGGTCCAGGCAGCGCGCATCAACCGCCGTGGCACGCTGATCACCGCCATGGCCACGGTCATCGCCGCGTTGATCGGCGGTCTGTTCGCGGCCTACAAGGTCGGCAGCGACCAGGGCGCGGCCGCGGTCCCGCCCCGGACGGTGACGGTCACCACCACGGTGCCCGGGCCCGGCGCCCCGCCCGCGTCGACCGGCGCGGCGCAGGCGAGCGACGTGTCCACCCAGGTGCGGCTCGATTCCGGCACCGGCGTCGACATCGACGCGGCCGACCCGCGCGCCGTCGAAACCAGCGGCCCGAACGGGGACGTCGACCTGTCCTTCGCCGATTCGGGGCTGATGGTCGGCCGGTCGGCGATGTACTACTACAACGGCGGCGAGAACGCGGCGAGTGCCGCTTGCCCCAAAGCCGTGGCCAACGACAAGCCGGCCCCGGGCGGACCGGTCGTGTTGTTCGCCGGGAGCCAGTTCTGCATGCGGACCTCCGAAGGCAAGGTCGGCTGGGTCAGCTGCAACGACGTGAAGGTGGCCGGCGACCACACCGGGTACATCGTCCTGAACTACCGGCTGTTCGCCACGACGTGAGCCGCCGGCCTAGCGGCGCACCCGGGTCGATTCGCGGACGACCAGCTCCGGGGTGAACACCACGGCCTGCCGTTCCGGTTTCGTGTCCGACGTCTCGGCCAGCAGCAGTTCCGCGGCCGTGCGGCCGAGGCGGCGGGCGGGCTGGCGGACCGACGTCAGCGGCACCGCCGCCGCGCCCGCGAACTCGATGTCGTCGTAGCCGACGATCGCCATCTCCTCCGGGACGCGGACGCCCGCGCCGACCATCGCCTGCAGCACGCCGAGCGCCAGCAGGTCGTTCGCGCAGAACACCGCCGTCGGCCGTGGGCTCGTGCCGAGCAGGCGCGCGCCGGCGTCGCGGCCGGAGGAGACGTCGAGGCCGATCGCCTCCAGCACCGTCAGTTCCGCGCCGGAGCCGGCCAGCGCGTCGCGGAGGCCCTGCTCGCGGTCGCGGCACTGGGCGAGGATGGCGGGGCCGTTGACAAACGCGATCCGCCGGTGCCCGGTCTCCAGCAGGTGCCGTCCGCCGAGCGCACCGCCGGCGACGTCGTCGACCGACACCGAACTCGCCTCGGAAGCGGGGGCTTTGCGGTCGACGAAAACGTACGGCGTGCCGGTGCGCCGGAACGCCCGCAGCGCTTCGCCGGACGTCGCGACCGGGCTCAGCAGCACCCCGCGGACCCGCTGCTCGGCGAACATCGCCAGGTACGACGCTTCCAGCTCGGACCGCTGCCCGCTGTTGCAGGTGATGATGTTGAGGCCTTCGGCGTGCGCGGCCTGCTCGGCGCCGCGGACGACGTCGACGAAGAACGGGTTGCCGAGGTCGAGCACGAGCAACCCCATGACCCGGCTGCGCCCGGCCCGCAGCTGCCGCGCGGACTCGTCTCGGACGTAGCCGAGCTCCTCGATCACCGAAAGCACCCGGCTCCGCGTGGCGGCCGCGACCACGTGCGGCCGGTTGACCACATTGGACACCGTGCCGATCGAGACGCCCGCCCGCTTCGCGACGTCCTTGATGCCGACCACCGGACCCCCTCGCTGAGAAGGGGTGAGCCTAGCACGATCTGAAACGTTTCAGCCCGGCGATTACCGACGTTGGTCGGATGATCGCGCCGCTAGGCTCCGAGCCGGGTATGCCTGCCACTGGGAGGAGTCCGGGTGCGGATCTTCACGATCGTCCTGTCGCTGGTGCTGGCGTGGGTGTTCTCCGGGGCGGTCGCTTCCGCTTCGCCGGTGGTGGAAGGCGATACCGACAACCCGGTCACCGCCGCGCCCGGCGTCACGCGGCCGGACTCGCCGCACTGCAGCGTCACGCTCGCCGACGGCTTCCGCTCCAACGCCGCCGACGGCAGCCCGCAGTTCTACGAAGGCACGCTGACGCCGCCGAAGGCCTGTCCCGGGCCGTGGGCGAAGGTCGTCATGGACCAGACCGTCACCGTGAGCGGGCGGCAGTACGACCGGATCGGCGACCTGCGGATCGGCGGCACCGAGGTCTGGTGGGGGACCACCGAAGAGCCCAGCGGCGAGGGCCGGCGCGCGATCACCTACCACTTCGACAAGGACCTCACGCCCTACAGCGCGCTGCTGCGGACCCCGCAGCCCTTCCACGGCGGCATCGAGAACTACAACTCGGCGATCTACACCGGCGTCTACGCGCAGACCGTGACGCTCACCTACTACCAGGCGGACCGCAAGCACCCCGCGCCCGCGACACCCGACCACGTCGCCGGGTTCGGGCACGCCGACGCGACCCCCGCCGCGCCCACCGTGCACTTCACCGCCCAGGGCCTGCCGCGCAACACCACCCGCGCCTACCTCGAGGTGACGCTCGAAGGCCACGCCTGCGACGAGCAGTGGTTCGACGACGTCCCCGACGCCGTCGCGGCGAAGTACCCGGCGGCCGGCCTCTGCGGGAAGGGCCCCTACCGCGAGGCGAACTTCGCGATCGACGGGACCGTCGCCGGGAGCGCGTTCACCTTCCCGCACATCTACTCCGGCGGGATCGTGCCGCAGCTGTGGCGGCCGGTCGTGGCGATCGACACCTTCAGCCTGCACGCCGAAACCTACGACGTCACACCCTTCGTGGGCCGGCTCGTCGACGGCGGCACCCACGACCTCTCCTTCACCTTCCCGGACATCGGCGGCGAATTCACCGTCGTCCCGACGCTGCTGCTCTACACCGACCACCGGGCGGCCCGGACGTCCGGTGCGCTCACCCGCAGCGACGTCGCGGCCGCGCCGGCCCGGCAGACGACGGTCAAGGACATCTCCGGCGGCGTGAACGTCACGGTCACCGCGAAGCGCGACGACGTGACGGCGGGCTACGTCGACACCTCGGCCGGCCGAGTCTTCACCCGCGTCGAGCGCACGCGCGACTACCGCAACAGCGACGACGTCACCGGCGGCGGCTTCACCCAGCACGTCGTGCAGGGCGATTCCGGGCAGCAGACGTCGGTGTCCACAGTGGACGGACGGGTGCGCTCGGCGGACCGGCACACCTGGTCCTACCCGCTGACCACCGACGCCACCGCGAACATCACCGACGACCAGAACCTGCGGATCTCGGGCTCGGTCGAGATGACGAAGGTCCTCGGCGACCTGACCGGCGACGGCCGGACCTGGCGGCCGGTGCGCGCGTCACGGGAGTGGCTGGCCTCCTCCGGCGTGCTGGCCCGCACGAACGGCGTGAACACCGAAGCCGACGGCCGGTCGAAGACGCTGTTCACCGGTTCCGACGACTCCGGGCGGCCGTACTTCCACTACGTCGCGACCGAACACGGGCTGATCACCGAGAACCGGGAACTGCCCGCGCCCCGATAGGGTGCCGTGCGTGACCGAACCCGACTTCGTGACCGAGACCCGGCTCGCCTACGACACCGTCGCCGACTCGTACGCCGAGGAGCTGCGGGAGCTGCTGGACGCCAGCCCGTGGGACCGGGCGGTGCTGAGCACGTTCGCCGAACTGGCCGGGGGAACCGGCCCGGTCGGTGATCTCGGCTGCGGCCCGGGCCGGTTGACGGGGTACCTGGCCTCGCTCGGGCTGGACGTGTTCGGCGTGGACCTCTCGCCCGGCATGGTCGAGGCGGCCCGCCGGGCGCATCCCGGGCTGCGCTTCGAGGTCGGTTCGCTGGCCGCGCTGGACCTCGAAGACGGCAGCCTGGCGGGTGCGCTCGCGTGGTACTCGCTGATCCACACGCCTCCGGCGGAACTGGCGTCGGTGGTGGCGGAGCTGGCGCGGGTGCTGGCGCCGGGCGGGCGGCTGCTGACGGGGTTCCAGGTCGGCGACGAGCGCCGCCACGTCACCCACGGCTACGGCCACGACGTTTCCCTGACCGCCTACCGGTTGCAGCCGGACTTCGTCGCCGAGCTGTGCGCCGCCGCCGGGCTGGTCGTCGAAGCGCGGCTGGTCCGTGAGCCGCAGGGGCCGTTCGAGAAGACGCCGCAGGCTTGCCTGCTGGCCCGCAAGCCGGGGTGAACCCCGTCTCGCTCCCCGTCACCCGATCGGGCTAGTACGGTACTGTCGGTCCCATGGGGAGTCTCCGCTCACGGGTCCTGGGCTGGGTCGGCCGGCGCTACCTCGCCCGTCAGTCGAAAAAGGGCTTCGACCTCGAGAAGATGTCGTCCCTCCTGCCGGAGTCGGCGCTGCTGCCGCTGAAACGGGACGGTCTCGACCCCGTTCCGCAGATGGCCGCGCGCCGCGCCGAGGCGCCGATCGGCAAGCTCGACCTGCCGTTCGGGATGAACGCCTGGCTGGTCACCGGGTACGACGAGGCGAAGGCGGTGCTCGGCAAGGCGACCGGGTTTTCCAGCGACTTCGGCAACCTCGTCGGCAACGCCGGGGTGACCGCCGACCAGAACCCGGGCGGCCTCGGCTTCGCGGACCCGCCGGTGCACACGCGGCTGCGGAAGCTGCTCACGCCGGAGTTCACCATGCGGCGGCTGAGCCGGCTGGCCCCGCGCATCGACGAGATCGTCGCCGGGCAGCTCGACGCGATGGCCGCGGCCGACGGCCCGGTCGACCTGTGGCAGGCGTTCGCGCTGCCGATCCCGTCGCTGACCATCTGCGAGCTGCTCGGCGTGTCCTATGAGGACCGCGAGGACTTCCAGCGGCTGAGCACCGCCCGGTTCGACCTCTTCGGCGGCGCGGGTGCCTCGCTCGGCGCGATGTCGGAGTCGCTGACCTACCTGCTCGACATCGTCAAGAAGCAGCGCGAACAGCCCGGCGACGGCCTGCTCGGCATGCTGATCAAGGAACACGGCGACGAGATCGACGACCGCGAGCTGGCCGGCCTCGCCGACGGCGTGCTCACCGGCGGCCTGGAGACGACGGCGAGCATGCTGGCCCTCGGCGCGCTGGTGCTGCTGCGCGACGACAAGGCGAGGGAAGCCGTCCGCGGCGACGACGATGCCGTGCACCGGTTCGTCGAGGAGCTGCTGCGCTACCTGACGGTGGTGCAGATGGCGTTCCCCCGGTTCGCCAAGGAGGACATGGAGATCGGCGGCGTGCACATCGCCGAGGGCGACATCGTCCTGGTCTCGCTGTCGGCCGCCGACCGCGACCCGAAGCTGGGCCCGGACATGGAGAAGTTCGACGCCACCCGCGACCCGGCGTCGCACCTGGCGTTCAGCTACGGCATCCACCGCTGCATCGGAGCGGAGCTGGCCCGCATGGAGCTGCGCACGGCGTACCCGGCGCTCATCCGCCGCTTCCCGAACCTGCGGCTGGCGGTGCCGGCCGAGGAGCTGTCGTTCCGCCAGGTGTCCATTGTGTACGGCTTGGACGAGCTGCCGGTCCTGGTCGACTGAGGTCAGCGGACCCCGCGGGGCCGGAACTGGATGCTGATCCGCGGCCCCACCGCCCGGTTCGCGCGTGGTCGGCTGCTGGGGTGCAGGGTCGCTGAGTGCCGTGTTCGCGGAGGGGACTTCCTTGCCCTCGGCGCGCAGGGCTCGGGCGAGCCGCCGGTCAGGACCGGCGGGCCGGCCGCAGCCGGGTGGAGACCCGCGTCATCCGTCCCGAGCGGGCACGTCCGTCCCGTGGTCTCAGCGGACCCCGCGGGGCCGGAACTGGATGCTGATCCGCGGCCCCACCGCACGGTTCGTCTTGGGGATGGCGTGTTCCCACGTGCGCTGGCACGAGCCGCCCATCACGATGAGGTCGCCGTGGCCGAGGGCGTAGCGGTGGGACTCGCCGCCGCCGCGGGGGCGCAGGGCCAGCTGGCGGGCCGCGCCGACCGAGAGGATCGCCACCATCGTGTCCTCGCTGCTGCCCCGGCCGATCGTGTCGCCGTGCCAGGCCACGCTGTCCCGGCCGTCGCGGTAGTAGCACAGGCCCGCGGTGCGGAACGGCTCGCCGAGCTCGCCGGCGTAGTGCTCGCTCAGCGCGGCGCGGGCTTCCGCCAGCACGGGGTGGGGGAGCGGCGCCGCTTCGCGGTAGAAGCACAGCAGGCGCGGGACGTCGACGAGCCGGTCGTACATCCGGCGCCGCTCCGCCTGCCACGGGACGCCGGTGACGAGGTCGGTGAACACCTCGTCGGCGCCGTCGAGCCAGCCCGGCTGCACGTCGACCCACGCGCCGGAGTCGAGCTCGGTCCGTTGCGGCGCCAGGGCGTGCAGCGTGACGGGACCGGCCTCGCCGAAGAGGGAGGCCTGCAGTGCCGGGGTCGTCATGGGTCCGACCGTACACGATGTTCGAACAGATGTTCTACTCGAAACATCGGCGAACGAAACCGGCCGGACCCCGGCGACCCGTCAGCGCACGACGTCGTAGACCAGCTTCTGGACGCCGTTCCCGTACGCCTCGCTCTCGACGAGCTTCAGGCTCTGCTTGTCCTTGTCCGTCTCGCTGAACAGCCGCTTGCCCGCCCCGAGCAGGACGGGGAAGACCAGCAGGTGGTAGCGGTCGATCAGGCCCGCGTCGGCCAGGGCGCGGTTCAGGGTGGCGCTGCCGTTGACGATGATCGGCCCGCCCTCGGCCGCCTTCAGGGCCGCGACCTCGTCGAGCGAGCGGAGGATGGTGATCTCGCCCCAGGTGTCCACGACGTCGGAGTCCTTGAGGGTGGTCGACACGACGTACTTCGGCATCGCGTTGTACCCGGCGAACTCCACGGTCATGCCCGGCCAGACCGGCGCGAACGCCTCGTAGCTGACCCGGCCGAGCAGCAGCGCGGTGGCTTCCTCCTGCTCGGTGCCCTTGATCGCGTAGGCGGCCGGGTCGAACTCGATGTCCTTGAACGTCCAGCCCGCGTTGCGGTAGCCCGGCTCCCCGCCGGGGGCTTCGACGACGCCGTCGAGCGAGACGAACGAGGTGGAGATCAGGGTGCGCATTTGGTGCTCCTCGGTGATTGGGCCGGCCTACGTGAGTCTGTCGAACGAGCGCGGCCCGTTTCGACACGACGCGCGAAAAATCCGGGCGGGGTCTTGTCCGTGACGGTCCGGGCTCGTACAGTCACTCCCACGTCGGATAAAAGGTCTGGACCTTTGCCCGGTCACCGCCGCCTCGAGTGACACAGGAGGTTGACGGTGCGCAGACTTCACGGTGCGGGCGTGCTCGCGGCGGCGGCGCTGGGGCTCACGGTGCTCACCCCGGTGGCGGACGCCCAGGTCGGTACGGGTCCGTGGACCGCGGACTCGCCGGGCTACTCCGAGCAGGAGCGGGGCTGCGGCCGGATCTCCGGGCTGACGTTCCAGCTCACCTGCTCGACCGGCAGCGGCGACCAGCGCGCGGAACGCCGCTACACCACCTACACCGGCGGCACCCACCAGTTCGAGGGCTCCTTCAAGATCACCAGCATGACCGGCTCCCGGATCAGCCTCAAGCAGACGTTCCGCGACGGCGGAGGCGCCGGCCCGTACTTCATGCTGGCCGTCGAGAAGGGCGGCCGGATGTACGCGGTGGAAGGCGGGGCGACGCTGGGCAGCGGCGCGACCGTCGGCACGTCGGTGCGGGTCAACACGATCAACCAGGTCGGCAGCTCGCACAAGGTCTACCTCAACGGCTCCCTGAAGCAGACGATCTCGAGCCCGGGCGGCAGCTACTACGACAAGTTCGGCAGCTACCGCACGGCCAGCGGTGCGGGACCGGTCACGGTGCAGTGGAGCGGCATCAAGTTCTGGCGCAAGTGACACCGCGGCGGCGTTCCCGGGTCACGCCGGGGGCGCCGCCCAGGCGCCGGGGTCGTTCCAGGCGGTGAGCTGCCGTCCGCTGGTGAACCGGCGGTGCGCGCCGGTCAGCGGGTCGTCGAAGTCGAGGACCCGGGCCAGCAGCTGCAGCGGTTTTGTGAAGTCGCCCAAGGGTTTCTCGCGCAGGACCGGGTAGAAGTCGTCGCCGAGGATCGGGATGCCGAGGCCGCTCAGGTGCACCCGCAGCTGGTGGGTGCGGCCGGTCGACGGGACCAGCCGGTACCGGCCCAGCCCGTCGCGGTGTTCGAGCAGGTCGACGTAGGTCTCGGCGTTCGGTTCGCCCGGCTCCTCGCGGGCGGCCAGCACCCCGCGCTCTTTGACGATCCGGCTGCGGACGGTCCTCGGCAGCTCCAGCCCGGGGTCGTACGGCGCGATCGCCTCGTACTCCTTGTGCACCCGGCGGTCGCGGAACAGCGTCTGGTACTTGCCGCGCAGCTCCGGCGTGATCACGAACATCACCAGCCCCGCGGTGACGCGGTCCAGCCGGTGCGCGGGGGACAGCTGCGGCAGGTCGAGCTCCCGGCGCAGCCGCACGAGCGCCGTCTCCAGGATGTGCTGCCCGCGCGGGATGGTCGCCAGGAAGTGCGGCTTGTCGACGACCAGCAGGTGCTCGTCGCGGTGCACCACGTCGATCGCGAACGGCACCGGTACCTCGTCCGGCAGGTCGCGGTGGAACCAGATGAACGAGCCGGGTGCATACGGCGTGTCGACGCCGAGCGGGCCGTCGGCGCCGTGGATGCGCTCTTCGCGCAGCATCTGCTCGATGCGGTCCGGCGCGACGCGCGGCAGCCGGTCGACGAGGTGCGCCAGCAGCGTCGGCCACTCGCCGTCGGCGGGCAGTTTGAGCCGGGCGGGCTCCAGCCCGTGGCGGGGCGGGATCGGCGGGCGGAGCTTGCGTCTCATCGTCCCCGGACTGTAACAACCCGCGACGGAGCTAACCCTTCGACGGCGTCCGGTAGCGCGCGAGGTAGCGGGCGGTCGCTTCGGCGTTCTTCGCTTCGTCGGCTTCGGCGCGGAGACGGCGTCCGGTGTGGTGGGGAAAGCCCTGCCGGCCGAGCCGGTGCTCGACGCTCTCGTCCATGTACGCGCACGAGTAGAAGTACGCCACTAGCGCGGCCATGAGGACCAGCGAGAGCCGCAGCCAGATCGAACCGGGCAGCAGGAGCCAGACGGCGCACAGCGGCACGATGCCGACCGACCGCTGGAGCACGTACCGCGCTCGCCAGTGCTTCGACGTCGCGTCGTGCAACGCCCAGTCGTTGTAGCGCTGGGGGAGCCGCACGCCCACCGCGTAGCCGAACCAGCGGAGCACACTCGGTCGTTCCATACCGGCGAGAGTACACTAATATTTAGTGCACTAATCATTAGCGCGATCGACGACACAGTAGGATCGGGACATGATCGACCTGGGTGAGGATCCCCTGAAGCTGGACCGGCAGGTGTGCTTCGCGCTGTCGGTGGCTTCGCGCAGCGTGATCGCGATCTACCGGCCGCTGCTCGAGCCGTACGGCCTGACCCATCCGCAGTACCTGGTGATGCTCGCGCTGTGGGAGCGGTCGCCGCGCTCGGTGAAGGACCTCGGCGCGGCCTTGCGCCACGAACCGGCGACGCTCTCGCCGCTGCTCAAGCGGCTGGAGGCGCTCGGCTACGTCACGCGCAACCGCAGCCGCTCGGACGAGCGCCGGCTGACGGTCGAGCTGACCGCAACGGGCCGGGCGCTGCGGGCGGAGGCGGAGAAGATCCCGTACCGGGTGGTCGAGACCCTCGGCATGGACGTTTCCGAGCTGGAGGCACTGCACGGCGTGCTGACGCGGGTCATCGACGCGACGGCCTGAGGAATTCCCGGCGGCCCGGCGCGTTGCTCCCGGGAGAGCCTCCGGGAGGAACCTTGCTGAAGATCAGGCTGGGCGTCGCGCCCGCGGCCGGCACCGGGCCGGCGGAGTTCGCCGGGCTGGCGCAGCGGCTCGAAGAAGCCGGCGTCGACTCGCTGTGGCTGTCCGAGCTGGTGTATTCGCCCGAAGTCGACCCGATGATCGGCATGGCGCACGCGCTGGCCCGGACGTCGAAGCTCAAGGTCGGCACCGGGGTCGCGATCCTGCCCGGGCGCCACCCCGTCCTGGTGGCCAAGCAGCTGCTCACCCTGGCCGGGCTGGCACCCAAGCGCGTTCTGCCGGTGTTCGGCCTGCGCCCGGCCCGCGCGGCCGAGGCCGGGCTGTTCCCGGTGCCGGAGGGGCGCCGCGCCGCGGTGTTCGACGAGTCGCTCGTGCTGCTGCGCCGGCTGCTGGAGGAGGACGAAGTGTCCTTCCACGGCGAGTTCTTCGCCGTCGACGGCGTCCGGCTCGGCGCGCGCCCGGCGAAGCGCCTGGACGTCTGGCTGGGCGGAGCGGCCCCGGCGGCCCTGCGCCGCGCGGGGCGGCTGGCGGACGGCTGGCTCGGCAGTTTCCACACGCCGGCCCAGGCGCGGGACGCCCGCCTCGCCATCCAGGCGGCCGCGGCGGAGGCGGGGCGCGAGATCGAGGAAGACCACTTCGGGCTCAGCCTGGTGGTGGCGGACCGGGGCATCCCGGACGAGCTCGCGGCCGTGGCGGCCCGCCGGAGCCCCGGCGTCCCGCTGCCGGACCTGGTGGCGACGAGCTGGCCGGAGGCCCGCCGGCTGGTGGAGCAGCACATCGAGGCGGGGCTGTCGAAGTTCGTGATCCGGCCCGGGCACGGGGATTTTGCGGGTTTCCTGGGGGAGTTCCAGACGGAACTGGTGCCGCTGCAGAACTAGGCGTCACCGGTGGTGCAGGTCGCCGTGCACCTGGCCGATCTGGAACGCGGTCCCACTCACCGGCCCGCTGATGAGGTTCGTCGTGCGGCCCGGCGGTGGTGGCTCGATCTTGGCCTTGGCCACGGCCAGCTCGTCGGTGTAGCCGTCGCCGGCACCGTGGCGCAGCAGGTCCCCGCTCGGATTCGGGATGTAGAGGTAGACGGTGCCGCGGTACTCCTTGATCCCGACGTCCGCCGGGACGACCTTCGTCGCGGGCAGTTTTGCGTATTCGCTGGCCAGCACGTCTTCGAAGACCCGCTGGGACAGGGCGACGGCGAGGAACGTCTGCTCGGGATCCGAGCGTTCCAGCACCGCCCGCACCGGCGCGGCATCGAGCAGCCGGTGGGTGGTGATCACGGCACTGCCGATGGCGGCCGCCGACGTCGTGCCCGCAGCGGGCTCGAGGATCGGGCCGACGTTCAGGCTGGCCCGCATCCGCAGCCGCACCGACCGCGCCACCGACCGCAGCCGCGCATCCCGCTCGGCGAGCACGGCCTGCAGCTCGTCGAAGAACCGGGTCACGACCGCGGGCAGGAACCGCGGGTCGAAGCCCAGGCCGTAGCCGTCACCGGTGCCGTGCGGGAAGAGGGCGGTTTCCCAGACCTCCCGCAGCCCGGCCCGCTCGAAGGCCTGGGAGAGCACGTCCGGGATGGCGGCGGACACCATCGCCTGGGTGGCATCGGGATTGCTGCCGAAGCCCTTGGTGTCGACCACCAGCAGAGCCCGGTAGGGCGGGAGTTCGGCGAGCACGTCGTCGACGGACAAGGTCGAGCCTTCCTGATTGCGGGTGGCCTCCGATTCTGACGGACCGGTCGGGACGCCGTCACCAGTGCGGCAGCGACTCTGCGGTCCGGGAGAGCAGGCGAGGCGGCGGAGCCGGGGAGAGCAGCGCCGGGCGGGCCGGTTCGCTCAGGCCGAGCAGGTCGTACATCTGCGTCCGGAGGGTCTTCGCGGCCTGTCCGGGGCGAGAGGTCAGCAGGCCGGCGATGCGGGCGCCGAGCCCGCGGCCCTGGGCGTCCGCTGCGGCGTGGAGCTGGGGGAGGAGCGGCCGGGTGGTGTCCCAGAGGGGGCTGTGCGCGGCGAGGACGGCGGCCGGAGTGCCCGGAAGCAGCGGCTGGGGGCCGTGGGGGACGCGCAGGACCGGCGTCCCCGCTCCGGCGGCGAACGTCGTGAGTGACGTGTAGTCGCCCATCAGGTAGTCGGCGGCCGTGACGGCGCCACGCCAGTCGGTGCGGGGCGCCAGCACCTCGAGGCCGGCCTCGAGGCCCTCGGAGAGCCAGCCGAGCACCTGGGCCGTGCCGTGCTGCGACCAGATCTGCGGGTGGAGGGAGGCGACCACCCGGAAATCCTCCGCCGGGAGCGCGCGGGCGACGTCCCGGAAGAGGTGGGGGTTGTGGCCGAAGCCCGACCGGGGCGACCAGGTCGAGGTGACGACGACGAGCTGCCGGCCGGGCCGGACGCCGAGGGCGCGCCGGTAGCGGTCGCGGTGGGCGGAGCCGGCCACGAGGCGGTCGAAGGCGATGTCCCCGGCGACGAGGGCGTGCGGAACGGCCTGCGGGCAGATCCGGGTGAGAAGGTCCAGCTCGCGGTCGTGGGTGAGCACGATCCGGGTGGGGCGGACGCGGCCGTGCCGCAGCAGCCGGGTGGGGTCGAGCCCGGTGACGGGCTTCCCGTCCGTGCCGGTGGCGGCGCGCTGCGGCCGGTACTGCCCGAGCCCGCCGCCGTGGGGAACGAGGAGGACCGGCCCCCGCACGTCGTCGATGCCGCGGTCGCTGCCGGCGAGGACGAGCCCGTGCGCGTCCCGGCGGGCTTGTTCCATGGAGAGCAGGACTTCGCCCCGGCCGCGGATGTGCTCGGCGACGTCGGGCCGGTCCTCGCCGTTGTCCGGCACGGCGTACACCCGCTGTGTCCGGTGATCGGTCCCGATGAGCGGGACGAGGTCGTCGAGCCGGGCGAGTGCGACGATGTGGGGCGCCAGGACCAGCACGGACTTTCCGGTCAAGGTCGCCCAGTGCCGGTCGTCGCCACCGGCGGCCGCCACCTAGAACTCCAGTTGTTCCGTCTTCCGCGGCATCAGCAGCAGCGCCCCGACGGACAGCACGGCCACGGCCGCCAGCCCCAGGAACACGTAGTGCGTCGCCTCCGCCAAAGCCCCGCGCACGAACACCGCCGCCGGGGAGTCGTCCGCGTGGCCGTCCAGCACCAGGCTCGTCGCGTCCACCGATGGCGGCAACTGCCCCACCCCCGCCGGTGGGGATGCGAACCGCGAAGCCAGCGTTGCGTTCGCGATGGCCCCGAACGCCGCCGCCCCCACCGCGCTGCCCAGGGACCGGCTGAACAGGTTCGTCGCCGTCACCACGCCGCGGCGGTCCCAACCGACCACCGACTGGATCGCCACCAGCGTCGGGCTCGCCGCCAGGCCCAGGCCCACCCCGAGGACGAACGCCGCGAACGCCGCCGCCCAGATCGACGAACCCGCGCCCAGCATGGCCACCAGGACGCCGCCCGCGATGATGAACACGCTGCCGATCAACGCCGTGTCGCGGAAACCGATGCGCAGGTAGATCTTGCCCGCCAGGGACGCCGAAAGCGGCCAGCCGACCGTCAGTGCCGCCACCGCGAAGCCGGCCACCAGCGCGCCCGCGCCGAGCACGCCCTGCGCGTACGTCGGCAGGTACGACGTCAACCCCATCAGGACCGCGCCGACCACGACCGCCACCAGGTTGCCGCCCACCAGCACCCGGCGGGTGAACACCCACAGCGGCAGCACCGGCTCGGCCGCGCGCTTCTCCACCAGGACGAACACCGCCAGCAGCAGCGCCCCCGCCACGAAGATCGCCACGCTCGGCAGCGAGCCCCAGCCCCACGCGACGCCGCCCTCGAGCAGCCCGAGGATGACCAGCGAGCAGCCGATGGTGAGCAGCGCCGCGCCCAGGTAGTCGACCTTGTGCGGCTTGCGCTCGACGCGCTCGCGGAAACCGCGGAACAGCATCAGCGCGGCGATCGCGCCCAGCGGCAGGTTGATGAAGAAGATCCACCGCCAGTCGAGGTACTCGGCGAACAGGCCGCCGAGCGTCGGGCCGATCACCGAGGCCGCGCCCCAGACGCTCGCCACGTAACCCTGCACCCTGGCGCGTTCCTCCACGGTGTAGAGGTCGCCGATGATCGTCATCGACATCGGCTGGATCGCGCCCGCCCCGATGCCCTGCACCGCGCGGGCGGCGATCAGCACCGGCATGCTCCACGCGGCGCCGCACAGCACCGAGCCGACCAGGAACGCCGCGATGCCGAAGAACATCACCGGGCGGCGGCCGAGCACGTCGGCGAACTTGCCGTAGAGCGGGACGGTGACCGCCTGGGTGAGCAGGTAGATCGAGAACAGCCACGGGAACTGCGCGAACCCGCCGAGGTCGCGCACCACCGACGGCACGGCGGTCGCGATGATGGTGCTGTCCAGCGCGACCAGCGCGGTGCTGAGCATGACCGCGATCAGGACCGGGCCGCGTTCCGACCGGAAGCCGACCCCCTTCACGCTGGTGGCGGCGGGTGTCGTCATCGGCGGGGTGCTCCTCGGGACGGTCATGACCGAAGTCAACTGCTTTGCAGTCCTAAGCATTCCATTCCCGCGGTACCGGCCCCAGCGAATTTCCCGGCCCCGGTGGCGCAAGATGGGCAGGATGAGCGACTGGATCCGGCCGATCGAGCAGGGCTGGGTGATCCGCGACGCGGTCCCCGGCCCCGACGTCGACGAGTTCGCCGAACCCGACCGCGTGATCGCCGCGCTGGCCGTGCCCGGCGCCGCGGACAGCCTCCTGGCCGTCCAGCACCCCGCCCGCACGCCCGCGGCCTTGGCGCGCGGCCTCGACCTGGCGGCGGCCGTCCCGGTCGCCCGCGCCGTGCTCGACCGGCTCCGCAAGCGGTTCTACCGGCCGGTGCGCGACATCGTCGCGCCCTACCGGGTGGAAGGGCCGGACGGGGTGGCGCTCGGCCTGCTCTGCCTGGTCGACCCGGCGGCGGTGACCGACGACGGCGCCGCGCGCGTCCGCCACACCGAGGACGTCTACCCCGACGTCGTGGCCGAACGCGCCGCCGTGCTCGCCGGGCTCGGCTGCGCGACCAGCGCGGCGCTGCTCGTCCCGGCCACCGGCGGCCGGGAGCTGACCGAGCAGGTGGAGCAGGCCTGCGCCGGTCTCGGCCTGCCCGATCTGTCCACTTCGGACGCGGCCGGCCGACGGCACGACCTGTGGGTGGTGCCCGCCGGGCCCCTGCAGAGCCGGCTCCTGGCCGCGGTCGCGGGCACGGACCTGCTGGTCGCCGACGGCAACCACCGCGTGGCCGCCGCGGCGGCGGCCGGGCACGGCGCGCTGCTCGCACTGGTCACCGCCGGACCGGCCCTGAAGATCGGCGCGATCCACCGCGTCCTCACCGGCACCGGCCTCGGCCCGGAGGACCTGGTGTCACGCTGGTGCGCGGCGGGCCTGGACGTCCGCTACGACGAGCACGCCGTGCCGGTCACCGGCGAGGTGGTCGTGCGCGCCGGTCCGGCGGTGCTGCGGGTACCGCTGCCGGAACCGGACGGCCCCCGGCCGGTGATCGACCACGAGATCGTCGAGCAGGTCCTGTTCGCCGGCGCGCTCGGCATCGACCCCGACGGCCCGTGCGTCCGCCCGCTCCCCGCGGGGCGCCCGCTGCCGCCGGACGCGGACGCGGTGGTGCTGCTGGCCCCGGTCAGCTACGCCGACGTCCTGGCGGTGCACGCGGCCGGCCGCCGGATGCCGCGCAAGGCCACGTACTTCACGCCCAAGCCGCGCAGCGGTCTCGTGCTGGCCGAGCTCCAGGCGTACTGACCCGTGAGGCCGGGGACGTCGGCCGCTGTTTCGGCGGCCGGCGGCCGGCCGAACTCTAACGCCCGTCCCACCAGCGCAGGACCCGGGTGGCGAACAGCGTCAGCCACTTCGACGGCTGCCCGGCCGGGACGTCCACCGCGAACCACACCCGGCCGGAGTCCGTCCGCTGCTGCAGCCACGTCCCGTCCGGCTGCCGGGCCGCGCGGATCAGCGCGATCGCGTCGGCCACCCGGTCGTCGGGCCGGTCCGCGTCGCGGAAGTACGAAGCCGCGTTGAGCACGTCGTAGCGCCAGCGGAACGGGTAGCCGAACTCGCGCACCCACGGTCCGATCGGCTCGCCCGACGAACGGCGGCGGAACAGCCCGCGCTCCAGCAGGTACTCCTCGCCCGCGCGGCGTGCCGCCCGGGATGCCGGTGTGCCGCCCGTTGCGGTTTCGAACGCGAGCAGCCCCTTGAGCGCGTTGAGTGTCGAATGGACGGACGAACGCGTGGCACCGGCGACCCACTCGCAGTTCCAGCCGCCGTCGGGGAGGCGGTGCTCGACGAACCACCCGGCGATCCCGGCGACGTCCGCGCCGAGCCACACCCCGTTGGCCAAGGTCCAGCCGTTGATGCAGCAGTCGGCTTCGCCGCCCCAGTACGGCAGGTCGTCGTACTCCCAGCGGCAGTGCCGGGCCAGCCGCTCGGCCGTGCCGCGCAGCACCGCGGCGTCGCAACCCCATTCGCGGAGGGCGTTCAACGACCACGTCGTCGCCGTCCACGGCTGCTCTTCCTCACCGCGGAACCCCGCCGGGAAGAAGGCCCCGCCCGCCCACCGGCCGTCGGGGTCCTGTGCGGCCAGCAGCCGGGCACCGAACCCCTCCGACGCGACCCGTGCCCGCGTCGCCTCCCAGACCTGCGGCGGCTCGCCCGCCAGGTCGCGCTCCACCTGCCAGCGCAGGGCCGGATCCGAGTCGCGCAACCAGGCGAGCACGTCCACTAGGCGCCCGTGACGCCGTCGATGGCCTCCCGCAGGAAATCGGCGTGGCCGTTGTGCCGGGCGTACTCGTGGATCATGTGCAGCATCACCAGCCGCAGCGAGACGTCCTCGCCCCAGCGGGCCTGGTGGCCGGTGACGTCCAGGGACTCGGCCGCTTCTTCGATCTTGCGCGATTGTTCGACCTCGGCCTGCCACGCTTCGAAGGCTTCCGCGCGCGTCGAGGAGCTCGCGTCGTAGGCGGCCTGGAAGTCGCCGTCGGGCGACCACCGCAGCGGGATGTCCTCGGCGTTGATCACCCGCCGGAACCAGGTGCGCTCGACCTCGGCCATGTGCCGGACCAGGCCCAGCAGGGAAAGCGTCGACGGCGGGCTCGAAGCCCGGCGGAGGTCCTCGTCGGACAGTCCGTCGCACTTCATCGCGAGGGTGGCGCGGTGGAAGTCGAGGAACGTGCGCAGCATCTCGCGCTCGCCCCCGGTCAAGGGCGGTGCGGGGCGTTCGGTGGTCACACCGACAGTGTTATCACGCCGAGCTGTGTCTCTCGCCAAAGAATGTCGTACCCGTGTTTTAAGCTCGCGCGGTGGACTTGCCCGTGATGCCGCCCGTGCGGCCGATGCTCGCGAAAGCCGTGCACGAGCTGCCTCGTGACCCGGGGCTGCTGTACGAGCCCAAGTGGGACGGCTTCCGCTGCGTCGTGTTCCGCGACGGCGACGAGATCGAGCTCGGCTCCCGCAACGACCGCCCGCTGACCCGCTACTTCCCGGAGCTGGTGGAGCTGCTGGCCGCCGCGCTGCCGCCCCGCTGCGTCGTGGACGGCGAGATCGTGCTGGTCACGCCGCAGGGGCTCGACTTCGAGGTGCTGCAGCTGCGGCTGCACCCGGCGGCTTCGCGCGTGCGCAAGCTCGCCGAAGAGACGCCGGCCAGCTTCATCGCCTTCGACCTGCTCGCCCTCGGCGACACCGACCTCACCGGGGAGCCCTTCCGCGAGCGGCGCAAGCAGCTCGAAAGCGTGCTCTCCACGAACGCCGAAGGGCTGCAGCGCGTCCACCTGACCCCGCTGAGCGAGGACCCGGCGCAGGCCGAGGACTGGTTCACCCGGTTCGAGGGCGCGGGCTTCGACGGCGTCATGGCCAAGCCGGCCGACCTGCCGTACGAGCAGGACAAGCGCGTCATGCTGAAGGTCAAGCACGAGCGCACCGCCGACTGCGTCGTCACCGGGTTCCGCTGGCACAAGGACGGCGCCGGCGTCGGCTCGCTGCTGCTCGGGCTGTTCGACGACGGGGGCGTCCTGCACCACGTCGGGGTGGCCAGCAGCTTCACCAAGGCGCGGCGGGCCGAGCTGGTCGAGGAGCTGGCGCCGCTGCGCGAGAACGCCCTCGAGAACCACCCGTGGCGGTCCTGGGCCGAGTCTCATGCCGCCTCCGCGGGGGAGAGCACGTCGGCGGGACACGAGCCCGAGCCGGGACGGCAACCGGGTGCGAACAGCCGGTGGGCGCCGCAGAAGGACCTCTCCTGGGAGCCGCTGCGGCCGGAGTGGGTGGCCGAGGTCCGCTACGAGCACCTGCAGGGCGGCCGGTTCCGCCACGGCGGGCGGCTGGTCCGGTTCCGGCCGGACCGCACACCGGAGTCCTGCACGTACGCCCAGCTCGACGAGGCACCGCCCGCCGAGCTCGCGAAGCTGTTCGGGGAGGCGCGATGAGCGGGGCGGTCCTGCTCGGCGTCGACGGTGTCGAGGTCAAGATCAGCAGCCCGGACAAGGTCTACTTCCCGGAACGCGGCGAGACGAAGCTGGACCTCGTCGAGTACTACCGGGCGATCTCCGGGCCGTTGCTGGCCCGGCTCGGCGGCCGCCCGCTGCTGCTGGAGCGCTACCCGGACGGCGCCGGCGGCAAGAACTGGTTCCAGAAACGCGTGCCCAAGGGCACACCGCCGTGGCTGACCACCACCGTCGTCTCGACGCCGAACGGCACGACGAGCGACGCGCTGGTGGCCAAGGACCTCGCCCACATCCTCTGGGCGGTGAACCTCGGCTGCCTGGGCTTCCACGTCTGGCCTTACCTCGCCGACCGCCCCGAAGTCACCGACGAGCTGCGCGTCGACCTCGACCCGTCGCCCGGCATCGGCTTCGACGAGCTGCGCGAGGCCGCCGTGCTGACCCGGGAGTTCCTGGCCGAGCACGGCATCGAGGGCCACCTGAAGACGTCGGGTTCGCGCGGGCTGCACCTGTACGTGATGCTCGAGCCGCGCTGGGACGGCTTCCAGGTGCGGGCCGCGGCGGTCGCGCTGGCGCGGGCCCTCGAACGCCGGCACCCGGAGAAGATCACCGCGCAGTGGTGGAAGGAGGAACGCGGTTCGCGCGTGTTCGTCGACTTCAACCAGAACGCCCCGCACAAGACGGTGTTCGGCACCTGGTGCGTGCGCCCGCGCGTCGGCGGCCAGGTGTCCACCCCGATCGGCTGGGACGAGCTGGACACCGTCGAGCCCGGCACGCTGACGCTGAGCACCGTGCCCGCCCGGGTCGCCGAGCGGGGTGACCCGTGGGCGGGCGCGGGGGAGCGGCCGCAGTCGATCGAGCCGCTGCTGGAGATGTCCGAACGCGACCTCGCCGCCGGGCTGATGGACGCGCCCTGGCCGCCGGTGTACCCGAAGATGCCCAACGAGCCGCCGCGGGTCGCGCCCAGCCGCGCGAAGAAGGCGTGATCAGGGCGGCGCGAGACGGCGGTGGAGCTGGCTCCACGCCGTGAGCGCCACCAGCGCGGTCAGCCCGAACACCGCCGCGGACCCGAGGCCCGCGGCCGCCGCGCCGGCCAGGGGTGAGGCCACGGTCTGGCCGGCACCGAGCCCCGCGAACGACCACGTGATGCCGCGGGCGGGCTGCTCCGGGCACAGGTGGGCCGCCCAGAGGATGCACAGCCCGGTCAGCGCCATGTAGGTGCTGCCGAACAACGCGCTGGAGAGCAGCGCGAGGGGCACCCCCGGGTCCGGCAGGGCCAGCAGGGCGATGCCGGCCGCCGACAGCGTCCACGTCACCAGGTTGACCGTCCGCAGGCCCGCGTGCTCGGCCGCGCGCCCGGCCAGGCCGCCGAGCAGCCCGGCCACGCCGATCGTGCACCAGCACCAGGTCGCGGCCACCGGGCTCAGCCCCGCCTCGGTCAGCCGGGAAGCGGAGAACGTCCAATACGGCGCGCTCGTGGCGCCGACGAGAACCGAGTTGACCACGAGCGGGGCCATCCCGCGGACCGGACCGGTGGCCGCCGGGACACCGCCGGATCCGGGCGGCCGCGGCAACGTCCGCCAGGCGATCGCCGTCACCGCAACGCCGAGGGCCGCGAACGCCGACCAGATCACCGGCCAGCCGAAGGCCAGCAGGGGAGTGAACGCCGACGCGGCCAGCCCGAGGCCGGTCCCGGTGTTGGCCCAGGTCTGGGCCCGGGCGCGGGTGCGCGTCCCGACCGTCTCGCCGATCAGCTGGGCGACGCCCGGGGAGACGAGGCCCGCGCCGGCGCCCGCGACGACGATCCCGGCGCCGAACACCACGACGTGCGGAGCCAGTGCCATGAGCGCGAGCCCGGCCGTCGCGGCCGCCGCCGCCAGCAGCACCGTGCCGCGCGCCGACCGCGCGGACGTTCTCGGCGCGAGCAGCAACCCGAGGCCGTACCCCGCGGTGGACAGGCCCCCGAGGACGCCGACGCCGACCGCCGTGAGCCCGAACGTCTCGCTGAACCGCGGCACGAACGGCCCGTACGCGTAGCGGGCGAACCCGTAGCAGAGGGCGATCACGACCGCGCCGACCGCCGCCGTGGCCCACCAGGTCTCCGCTGTCTTCGTCGTCTTCGCCTGCGTCACCACGACCTCCACCAAACAGACAGGTCTGTCTGGTGTCAAGTGATGCTATGATCTCCGCAGGTAGATCACCATACCGAGCTGTCCGAAGGAGTGCTGTGGGCCGGACCCGTCCCGGCGATGCGGGCGCCAAGGTGCTCAAGGCCGCGTCGACGCTGTTCTACCGCGACGGCATCCACGCCGTGGGCGTCGACACGGTGGCGGCCGAAGCGGGGGTGACCAAGGCGGCCCTCTACGGCAACTTCGGCTCCAAGAGCCGGCTCGTCGTCGCGTACCTGCGGGAGCGCGACCGGCGGTGGCAGGAGGAGATCGACCGCATCACCGCCGAGCACCCCGATCCGCGCGAGCGCGTCCTGGCGGTGTTCGACGCCTACGAAGCCTGGCTCTCGCGCGACGGCTACCGCGGGTGTGCCTTCCTGAACGCGACCTCGGAGTTCCCCGACCCGGCCGACCCGGTCCGCGAGGTGGTCCGCCACCACAAGACCGCGCTGCACGGCTACCTCCTGGCGCAGCTCCGGCGGGTCGAGCCGGAGCGCGCCGACGCCCTCGCCGACGAGCTGATGCTCCTGCTGGAGGGCGCCGCGGTCACGTCGGTGGTCGCGCAGAGCCCGCAGCCGTTCGGCACGGCGAAGCGGCTCGCGCGGACCTTGACCGGCTAGACCGGCTAGACCTGCAGGTCGAGGGCGAGCTGGCCCCGGTCTTCGCCGACGCCGGACAACGTCGCGACGCACACCGGGCACGGCGCGAGCTCGGAGGTGGCCAGGTCGACCGGCTTCCAGCTGCGGGATTCCCGCTCGCCGCAAGCCGAACGCCGGTAGCGGAGGTCGCCGGAGCGGGTCATCAGGTGGGCCCGGGGGACGTCTTCGGGCAGCACGCCGACCAGGTACCAGCGTGGTGCGCTCACCGCGGTGGTCGTCATGGCCGTCAGTCTCCGTCGGGGTGGCCGCGACGGGAGCGCATTTGCCGATCTTCGGCGTGGCGGGGCGGTCAGGCCTCGTCGGGCAGGTAGCGCAAAACGTGCAGCAGGCCGCGCTCGTCCACGGTGTCCGGGTCCTCGGCGAGGCAGCGGCCCAGGTCGGCGAGCACGGCGTCGGTGTCGATCCCTGCGCCGATCAGTACCAGGTCGGTCCGCCGCGGCTCGCCCGGCGGCCAGGCCGACCGGTCCAGCTGCACGAACCCGCCGACGGTGTGCAGGTGGAAGCGCGCTTCCGGGCCGGTGGGGCCGAAGTCGGCCTGGCCCTTCATCCGGTAGAGCCCGGCCGGCCGGCGCTCGAGGAACTCGACGAAGGCGCGCGGCGCGAGCGGGGTCCCGGCGGTGAAGGTGACCGTCTGGTACTCGGCGTGCAGGTGCCGCGAGTGGTCGTGGTCGTGGTCGTCCTCGCGCAGGTCGTCGAACGACAGCTGACCGGCCCGCTCGCCGCGGGGTTCGGGGTCGAAGAACAGCCGCGGGTCGACCCGCCCGTGCTCGGTGACCAGCAGCGGGCGGCCCGGGGCGAGCTCTTCGACGGTCGCGGCGAGCTTCGCGAGCGCTTCGGCGGGCACCCGGTCGGCCTTGTTCAGCACCACGAGATCGGCCAGCCGCAGGTGGTCGGCCAGCTCGGGGTGGCGCTCGCGGGCGGCCTCGAACTCGGCAGCGTCGACGACCTCGGCCAGCCCGCCGTAGCGGATGTCCGGGTTCTCGCTGGCGATCATCAGCCGGATGAGATCGCGGGGCTCGGCGATGCCGCTGGCTTCGACGACGATGACGTCGATGCCCGCCTCCGCACTCGACAGCTTCGTGAGCATCGCGTCCAGCCCGCTGGCGTCGACCGCGCAGCACAGGCAGCCGTTGCCGAGGGAGACCATCGTGTCGACCTGGCCGGCGACGGCGAGCGCGTCGACGTTCACCTGGCCGAAGTCGTTGACCACAACGCCGATCCGGGCGCCCTCGCGGTTGGCGAGCAGGTGGTTGAGCAGCGTCGTCTTGCCCGCGCCGAGGAACCCGGCGACGAGGACCACGGGGATGCGCCTGGTGTGCACGAAACGTCCTCCTTCTGCCGATCACCGCGACTCTAACGCGGGCGCGCGTACACCGGTGGCCGCCCCTGGTGAAGGCCGTTCGGTAAACGCCCACGAAAAGATGCCGCGGGTTGCCCGGGAAACAATCACGCGCATTTCTTCGTTCCGGGTGATCGATTGACGGAAAATGCGCTGTGCCATGTTCGAATAACGCTTGGTAGCAGTTGTTCTTTCAATCGCGACTGCGGAGCCCGCGCCGCGAAACGTGGGGTATCCTCCCCCGCCTGGCCGGAGTTCCCAGGGCAGCGGGACTTCCGGCCGGCCCTGTTGTCGGCGACCTTCGGAGGAACCGTGAACCTTTTTGCCGGGCTGCAGATCGCGATTTCGGAGAGTGGGGAACCGCGGTGACGGTTACCCCCGAGCGGGTGACGGCCGCGCTGCCGTGCTACTCCCAGCGCGTCTCGGAAGAGCGGAGCGTCGATTTCGCGGAAGCGGAGGAATTCCTCGACCGGATGTTCGCCGAAGGCGCCGCGGAAGAGGGCGAGCGGTTCGAGACCCGGCTGGCGCAGGTGCGCGCGGAAATCCGGGAAACCGGCACCTACCGGCACACCCCGGCCGAACTGGCGTACGGCGCGCGCGTCGCGTGGCGCAACTCGGCGCGCTGCATCGGCCGGCTGTACTGGCGCAGCCTCCGGATCCGGGACCGGCGCCGGGTCACCGATCCCGCCGCGATCGCCGGCGAGTGCGCCGACCACCTCCGCCAGGCCATCCGGGGCGGCCGGATCCGGCCGACGGTCACCGTCTTCGCGCCGGACACCCCGGGCGCGCCGGGCCCGCGCATCCGCAACGAGCAGCTCATCCGCTACGCGGGGTACCGCTTCGAAGACGGGTCGGTGCTCGGCGACCCGCGGTACACCGGATTCACCGAGCAGGTGCGAAGACTCGGCTGGCGGCCGCCGGAGCGAAAGGGATCCTTCGACGTCCTGCCGCTGGTGATCGAGGCCGGACCCGGCGAGCCGCGGCTGTTCACGCTGCCGCCGGATGCCGTCGTGGAGGTCCCGCTGACCCACCCCGACCACCGCTGGTTCGCCGGGCTGGGCCTGCGCTGGCACGCCGTGCCGGCGATCAGCGACATGCCGCTGGAAATCGGCGGCGTCACCTACCCGGCCGCGCCGTTCAACGGCTGGTACCTCGGCACCGAGATCGGCGCCCGGAACCTGGCCGACGCCCAGCGCTACGACCTGCTGCCGGTCGTGGCCGAGCTGATGGGCCTGGACACCACGTCCGAGCGCACGCTGTGGCGCGACCGGGCGCTGGTGGAGCTGACGCTGGCGGTGCAGCACTCGTTCGACGCGGCCGGCGTCACGATGGCCGACCACCACACCGAATCGCACCGGTTCCTGTCCCACCTGGAGCGCGAAGAGCGCGCCGGGCGCCGGTGTCCCGCGGACTGGAGCTGGATCGTGCCGCCGTTGTCCGGCGGGCAGACCGCGGTCTTCCACCGCTACTACGACGAACCGGACCCGTCGGAGCGACCCGCGTTCCTGCCGCCGCCGTGAGAACCGCGGAGAGTAGCGTGGAAGCGCCCGTTCGGCGGATCGTGCGCAACCCGTGGGGCAGTCCGGTCCGCGAGGGCCGACAATGGGACGCATGACCGCAGTCCTCGTCGCCTACGCCGGGCGGCACGGCGGAACCCGGCAGATCGCGGAGGTCATCGCCGCCGAACTCGGCGAAGCGGGCCTGACCGTCGACGTGCGCGACGCCGCCGACGTGGCCGGCGTCGAGCACTACGGCGCGGTCGTCGTCGGCAGTGCCCTGTACTACCACCGGTGGCGCCCGGAGGCCGTCCGGTTCCTGGAACGCAACGCCCGGGCGCTCGCCGAGCGTCCGGTGTGGTTGTTCCACAGCGGACCGTGCGGCCCCGGCGCGGCCACGCACCAGGTGAGCCTGCCGGCGAACGTCGCCCTGCTGGCCGCGCGCATCGACGCGGAGCGCACGGCCACCTTCGGCGGCCGGCTGGACCCGGCGACCGTGCACGGCCTGATCCCGAAGCTGCTGGCGTCGGGCCGGCGGGCCGGCGATTTCCGCGACTGGGACCGGATCAAGGCGTGGGCCCGCGACGTCGGCCGCCGGGTCCGCATCCGCGTCGCGCTCTGAACCCCTTGCCCGCCCCGGGTGGTGGGTGCTAGACCGTGCCTGGGGTCTTCCGGTGGGAAACCGACGGAACGGGGCGAACGTGCCGGATCGGAAAGCGCTTACCTCGGACCAGCGCAACGCGTTCCTCGCGGCGCTGCTGGGCTGGAGCATGGACTCGTTCGACTACTTCCTCGTCGTGTTCGTCCTGGCCGACATCGCCAAGGACGCCTCGTTCGGCGCGACGGCGACGCAGCTGGCGTTCATCACGACGGCAACGCTGGTGATGCGCCCGGTCGGCGCGCTCCTGTTCGGCCTGTGGGCCGACCGGGTCGGCCGCCGGATCCCGCTGATGGCCGACGTCCTGCTGTATTCGGTGGCCGGCCTGCTGTGCGCGTTCGCCCCGAACTACCCGGTGCTGCTCGTGCTCCGGTTCGTCTACGGCATCGGCATGGGCGGCGAGTGGGGCCTGGGCGCGGCGCTGGCGATGGAGAAGATCCCGGTCGAGCGCCGCGGGTTCTTCTCGGGCTTGCTGCAGGTCGGCTATTCGATCGGCTACCTGCTGGCGGCGCTGGCGTACCTGCTGTTCCATTCGGCGCTCGGCCTGCAGTGGCGCTGGATCTTCGTGCTGAGCATCTTCCCGGCGTTGATCAGCCTGCTGATCCGCGCGCGCGTCCGCGAATCGGAGGTGTGGGAGACCGCGCGCGAGAAGCTGAAGGTGACGCGGACGTCGGTCAAGGACATCCTGCTGAACCCGAAGGTGATCCGCCGCTTCGGGTACCTCATCCTGCTGATGACGGCGTTCAACTGGATGAGCCACGGAACCCAGGACGTCTACCCGAGCTTCCTGAAGGCCCACGAAAACGGCGGCGCGGGGCTGAGTGCCTCGACGAGCACGTGGATCGCGGTGCTGTACAACATCGGAGCGATCATCGGCGGGTGTGTGTTCGGCACGCTGTCGGAGCGGCTGGGCCGCCGCCGCACCATCGTGACGGCGGCGGTGCTGGGGCTCCCGGTGGTCCCGATCTTCGCGGTCGACCACGGGGCGGGCATGCTGGCGCTGGGATCGTTCCTGATGCAGATCATGGTCCAGGGAGCGTGGGGCGTGATCCCGGCGCACCTGACGGAGATGTCCCCGGACGCGATCCGCGGGTTCTACCCGGGAGTGACGTACCAGCTGGGAAATCTGCTGGCGGCGTTGAACCTGCCGATCCAGCAGGCGATCGCGGAGTCCCACGGGTACACCTCGGCGCTGGTGTGGACGGTGGTGCCGGGACTGATCGCGGTGGCGGTGCTGACGGCGATCGGGAAGGAGGCGAAGGGGATCAAGTTCGGCGAGTCGGCGGTGGCTACGGCACCGGCGGGTTCGAAGTAGCTCACGGCGTCACAAGCGCCGCTTCATAAGCGAAGATCGTCAACTGCACCCGGTTCGACACGTCCAGCTTCGCGAACGTCCGCGTGATGTGCGTCTTCACCGTCGCCTCGCTGAGGAACAGCTCCGCCGCGATCACCGCGTTGGGCTTCCCCTGCGCCACCGCCGTCACTATCTGCCGTTCCCGATCGCTGAGCCGCTCCAGCTTCGCCTGGGCCAAACTCCTCCGCGGATTCGCCCGCGTCGCCACGAACTGGCCGATCAGCTGTTTTGTCGTCCGCGGTGACAGCATCGCGTCGCCCTTCGCCACCACCCGGACGCCCTCGATGATCTCCTGCGGCGAGCCCTCCTTCAGCAGGAAGCCGCTTGCTCCCGCCGCCAGCGCCTCGAACACGTACTCGTCCAAGTCGAACGTCGTCAGGATGAGCACCTTCGGCGGCCGGGGCTGGGCCAGCACCGCAGCCGTCGCTACGAGGCCGTTCATGCGGCGCATCCGGATGTCCATGATCACCACGTCCGGTGCGTGCCGGGCGACCTGCCGGACCGCTTCGTCGCCGTCGCCCGCCTCCGCGACCACCTGCAAATCCGGCGCGCTGCCCAGGAGCATGGACAGTCCGGTGCGGACCAGCGGGTCGTCGTCGACGAGCAGTACGCGCACGCTCACCCGCCCATGCTAGGGCGCCGGGGCCACCCACGGCAGCCAGGCCCGCAGCGCGAACGTCCGCTCGTCGACCGGGCCGGCCGACAACGAGCCGCCGAGCAGGGCGATCCGCTCGTTGACACCGGTGAGCCCGGTGCCCGACCCCGGGGACGGCACCGGGTGCGGCGGCAGCGGGTTGAACACCTCGAGCGACAACCCCGCACCCGGGCCGCCGCGCACCAGCAGCTCCGCCGGCGCTCCCGGCGCGTGCCGGAGCACGTTGGTCAGTGCTTCCTGGAGGATCCGGTACGCCGCCGTGCCGAGCGGCGCCGGGGCCGTCGACGCCTGGTCGAGCAGGATCGTCACGTTGACCGCCAGACCGGCCTGGCGGGCGCCGGTGATCAGGTCGGGGATCTCGGCCAGCGTCGGCTGGGGCGGCTCCGCGGGGCCGCCGGGTGCCCGGTCGGCGAAGCCCGCGCCGCGCAGCACCCCGATCACCTGACGCAGGTCGTCGAGCGACTGCCGGGCGGTGGTCCGCACCGTCTTGGCCGCCTCCGCGGCGTCCGGCGCCGTGGCGGCGGTGACCTCCAAAGCACCCGCCTGCAGCGAAAGCAGGGACAGCCGGTGCCCGAGGACGTCGTGCATCTCGCGGGCGATCCGCGCCTGCTCCTCCCGCCGCGCGACCTGGTCGCGCAGGGCCGCCTCTTCGGCGATCCGGCGCCCCTTCTCGGTGAGGCTGTACCGGACGATCCCCAAGGTGAGCGGGACCGCCGTGTAGATCGCCGCGGTGACGACGACGCCGATCAGCTTGGCCCCGGTCGTCTCGGTCGAGATCCAGGCCTCGGCCAGCGACATGTCCACGGGCCGGCTCGCGTCGCGCCACACCGCGAGCCCGGTCGCGGCGAACACGAGCGCCGCCGCGCTCCAGCGCCACCAGCCGGTGAAACGGGACGCGAGCGCGGCGAGGGCGATCAACGCGGCCAGCGAGTCGGCCACCAGCAGCAGCGGCGGCACCACCGCGACGCCCGTCACGACCAGGGGCCGGCGCCACCGCCAGACCAGCAGGACCGACGCGCCGATCCCCAGCAGCCAGCCGAGCACCGCCGCGGCCGTCACGTGCAGTTCGTCGGTACCGGGCAGGCTGATCTCCAGCGACACGTTCACGATGCCCGTCACCACACTCGCGGCGACCGCCAGCACGGTGCACACCACGCCCAGCACGGACCGTCCCATGGGGTCAGCGTACGAGGTGGCCAGCGCATCCCCATCAGCCGTTCCGCTCGTCCGTCCGGCGGCCGGTGACGACTTTTGTCGTACCCGGTCGAGGCCTGCGGACGACGCGGGCGGGACCGCGCCGCTGGTCTCCTTCTCGCCGTCAAGCAGAGGCGAAAGGAACCCCGATGACCGACTACACCCCGCTCCGGCAGCACCCGGCCCCGCCGGCGGCGCCGCCCCGCAACGGCCTGGGCACGGCCGGGTTCGTCCTCGGCCTGATCGGGCTGGTGGTCGCGCCGATCCCGGTCGCCGGGGTGATCGCCTGGCCCCTGTCCGTGCTCGGCCTGATCCTGTCGGCGGTCGGTGCCGCCAGAGTGCGCGCCGGGAAGGCGACCAACAAGGGCCTCTCGATCGCCGGCGTCGTCGTGTCCCTGCTCGGCCTGGTCGTGAGCATCCTGTGGGTCGTGCTGATCGGCAAGGCGATCAGCGACGTGAACGAGCAGGCCACCCAGCACCACACCATCACCTACGAGGTGAGCGGGGACGCGAAGGCCGTCGACATCGACTACAGCACCTTCGACCGCGACACGATCCTGATCAACAGCGAGACGGCGGCATCGGTGCCGTGGACCAAGACCGTCGAAGCCACCGGCTTCCTCGCCGGGGCCCAGTTCACCGTGACCGCCGGGCCGGACGGCGGCTCGGTCGGCTGCAAGGTCGTCGTCGACGGCAAGGAAGCCAAGACCGCGACCGCGGCCGGGCCCGGCGCCGTCGCCAGCTGCACCGGGTTCTGAACTGCCCGTGCCACCCGGGCGAGGGGGCCGGGTGGCACGGGGGAGGGGTGGGACCCGGCCGGTGCGCGGGTCCCACCCTTCGCGGCTCAGCTGCAGTGCTCGAACTCGCTGGTGAAGGACTGGCCCCCGGCCGAGCCGCCCCACTTCACGCACTTGTCCGCCGCGGCCGCCGAGACCGGGCCGGCGAAGTAGGAGAACGAGCCGGAGTCGGTGACCCGTGCCGAGCCCTTGACCTCCAGGTAGGCCGAGGTCGCCGTGCCCGTCCCGGTGGACGCGCTCTTCATCGTGCTGACGCAGTTCTTGCCGTTGGAAGCGTTGTACGACAGGTAGACCGAGCCCGCCGTGCCGAGCGGCCGCGAATCGATCACGCTGTAGCCACCACCGCAGGCCGGCGCGCCGAGAGCGGCTTCGGTGACCGTGGCGTAGCGGATCGAATCGTTGGCGTGGCCCTCGGGGCCTGCTTCGAACACCACTCCGACCGACGACTGGGACAGCTGCACCATGTCCGAGTACGACGCGTCCTGCCCCCACACGAGCACGCTGCCTGCGGTGCCGGTCCAGTTGGCGCCCTCGTCGAACGACGAGTGGACCCGCAGTTCCTTGCGGCGGTCGCAAGTGGACGGTGCGGCGAAGACGATGCGGTTGTACTTGCCGCCGGTGTCGGTGGCGCTCATGCGCGCCGTCGAACCCTCGACGACCGGGGTGACGAGGTCCGTGGCGAAGGCGAACTTCGAGCTGAAGGTCGCGCCGCCGTCCGAGCTGATCGCGAACGCCCGGTTGTTCGTGCCGTCGGCCAGGCACCGGTTGCCGTCGTTCGCCTGGTTGCGGGCGGCGGCGTAGACCCGGCCGTCGTTGAGCTCGGTGACGCTGATCTCCTGCGGGTTCAGCGCACTCGTTGCCGGCTTGTCGGTGGCGCCGAGGTGCCACGTGCTGCCCTTGTCGTCGCTGTAGACCAGCGCGCCGACGTTCGAGTAGCTCATCCCGGCGACGAGCCGGCCCGCGTGGGCGCCGCGCGTCAGCACGATCCCGTGGGACGGCCCGGTGGCCAGCCAGCCCGGCGCGGCCGAGAAGCCGAGTTCCGCGGTCAGCGTCTTCGGCGCGCCCCACGTCTTCCCGTTGTCCTCGCTGATGGACACGCGCGGGACCCGGCCGCAGTCGGGACTGGTGAAGCACTGCATGGTCGACAGCAGCACGATCCGGTTGCTGCCCGGGATGACGATCGGCGCGGGGTTTCCCTTCACGTCACCGAACGCGGTGATGACGGTGTTCAGCGCGCCCCACGTCTTGCCGCCGTCGGTGGAGCGCTTCATCACGAGGTCGATCTTGCCGAGGTCGTTGCAGAAGCTGGCGCCCTCGTTGCGGCCCTCGGCGAAGGCGAGCAGGTCACCGTTGTTCGCCTTGACGATGGTGGGGATGCGGTAGCAGTCGTGGTTGTCGGTGTTCTTGTTGAAGACCAGGGTGCTGGCCACGTCGGCCTGTGCCGTCGCGGAACCGACGGCCGCCGGCACGGCGACGGCCGCGCACCCCAGCAGCCCGGCCAGCAGGCCTTGGGCGAGTCGGGTGATCTTCACGGTGAAACTCCCTACGGTCGTTCTACGTCCTACGTCTCGGCAACCAGCGTCGACGCGGCCCGTACAAGACCCGTACAACTTCGCGTATAACGAACTACACGTAACCGGCAGGGGAAGTTCAGGTGAACGCGGCCAGGGTGCCGAACCCGGTCCCCAGCACCAGAAGCGTGGACAGGAGACCCAGGAGCAGGGCCCGGCCGCCGCCGCGCAGCAACGTACCGAGCCGGACGGCGCAGCCGAGGCCGAACAGCGCGCCCGCGAGCAAGAGCGTCGAAGCGGTCTTCGCGACGTCGAGCACGAACGCGGGAACGAGCCCGGTGCTCCGGACGGCGACCATCGCGAGGAAGCCGAGGACGAACAGCGGCACGAGCGGGGCGTGCCCGTCGCGACGGCCGCGTTCGGCGGCGCCGACCAGTGCGACCACCGGGGCGAGCAGGAAGACGCGGCTCAGCTTCACCACAACGGCGATCCCGACCGCGGCGGCGCCCGCGGGTCCGGCCGCCGCGACGACCTGGGCGACCTCGTGCACCGAAATCCCCGCCCAGCTGCCGGTGCGGGTGGCGTCGAGGCCCAGGGCACGGGCGAGCAGGGGCAGGGCGGCCAGGGTGAAGCTGCCGTAGCAGGTGACGAGCGCGACGGCGGTCGCGACGTCTTCGTCGTCGCGCTCGATCACGCCTTCCATCGCGGCAATCGCCGAAGCACCGCAGATCGAAAACCCGGTGGCGACCAGCAGGGCGAGCCCGCGCGGCACCCGGACCAGCCGGGCGAGGCCGAGCGTGCCGAGGAAGGTGACCGCGACCGTCAGCACGACGGCGGCGAGCGTGCCCGGGCCGAGCGCGAGCACGGTCGGGACGGCGAGCTGGAGGCCGAGCAGGACGACGCCCGCGCGCAGCAGGCGCTTGGTGACCGCGGCGACGGCCCGGCGGTGCTCGCCGGTCAAGAAGGGCGTGCTCCCGGCGACGACACCCAGCACGACCGCGACGGTGAGCGCGCCGGCCACCGGCCACGCCGAGCTGAGCGCGTACGCCGCGGCGACCCCGAGCCCGGTGATCGCGAGGCCGGAGGTTTTCGCCGATGTCAGTGCCATGCCTCCAGCGTCGCCGGTGCCGGGCGTGCGCGGTAGCCGGCAGTCCGGGGTGAGGTCATAGACTGAAGCTATGACCGGACCCGACCTGGACTCGCTGCGCCTGCTGGTGCTCGTCGACGACCTCGGCAGCATCGGCCAGGCGGCCGCGGCGCTCGGCATCGCCCAGCCGTCGGCGAGCAAACGTCTGTCCACATTGGAACGCCGGCTGGGACTGTCCCTGGTGGACCGCACCCGCCGCGGCTCGGCGCTGACCCCGGACGGCCGGGTGATCGCGGGCTGGGCCCACCGGGTGCTGGCCGAAGTGGACGGACTGCGCACGGGCGCGGAGGCACTGCGCACCCAGCGCGGCGCGCAGCTGCGGGTGGCGGCGAGCATGACGCTCGCCGAGCACTTCGTGCCCGCGTGGATCGGCGAGGTCAAGCGGACCGGGCCGGACACCTACGTCGGGCTCGAGGTGGTGAACTCCGAGCAGGTCGCCGACCTGGTGGCGCGGGGCCGGGTGGACCTGGGGTTCGTCGAGTCCCCGGGCCCGTGGCCGGGCCTGGCGACGCGCCGGGTCGCGGTGGACCGGCTCGTGGTGGTGGTCCCGGCCGGGCACCCGTGGGCCAGGCGCCGCCGCCCGCTCACGGCTGCGGAGCTGGCCGCGACGCCGCTGGTGGTGCGGGAGCCGGGCTCCGGAACCCGCGAGACGGTCGAGGCGGCGCTCCGCCGCGCCGGCGCGGGCCCGGTGCAGCCGTTGCTGGAGCTGGGCTCGGCCTCGTCGGTCCGCAACGCGGTGATCGCGGGAGCGGGCCCGGCGGTGATCAGCGACCTGGACGTGGTGCGCGAAGTGGCGGGGCGCCGGTTGGTGCCGGTCCCGGTGGAGGGGGTGGAGCTGGGCCGGGTGCTGCGCGCGGTGTGGCCGGCCGGGAGGCGGCTGACGGGTCCGGCGGCGGAGTTGCTGACGTTGGCGGTGAAGTCCGGAACGGCTTGAGCCGGGTGGCCCGGCGGGTTTCGGGCCTGGAGGTGGTCGCTGGTGGGCGGCTTGGTGCGGCTGGGCATCGAGTTTCCGGCGCGCAGCCTGCTGAGCTCGGCGGAGTGCTTCGGCCTTGCCGCGGGCGAGCCGGAATCGAGCCCGGCGGAGTGCTTCGGCCTTGCCGCGGGCGAGCCGGAATCCGGAGCCGCGACCCCGCCTCAGGTCGCGGGCAGCCCGAGCCCCGCTGCCTCCGGGCCGTCAAATGTGCCCGAGCGGCCAGACCTGGAAGCCGGGCACTACTTCACCTGATCACCGGGCTTGCCTTGCGCGTCGATCGAGCGGCGATATATCGTGTGAATGTCGCCGATACGACTTGGAGGGCATCATGGAGATGAGTGCGGGAGCGGGCCGGATCTTCGCCGGGTTCGGCGGGCACTTCGGGCACCCCCACGGACACCCGGAGCAGGGCATGCCGAGCCACGGCGGGCCGCCGCACGGTCTGCCAGGGCACGGTGTGCCGCCGCACGGGGTGCCGGGGCACGAGGACTGGCACGGTGGCCCCGAGCTGGCCCGCGGTGGGCCGCCCGGCGGCTTCCCGCCCCACCCACCGCAGCCGCCGCAACCGCCCGGTTTTCCCGGATTCCCGGGCGGACCGGGGTCGTTCGGCGGGCCGGGCGGCTGGTTCGGCGGCGGCGGCCCCTTCCAGCGGGTGCGCGAGTTCCGCGGCGGCCGCCCGGCGGCGCGTCCGGTGCGCCCGGCCGTGCTGGCGCTGCTGGCCGAGGAACCCCGGCACGGTTATCAGCTGATGCAGGAGATCCGGCGCCGCACCCACGACCGGTGGCGGCCCAGCCCGGGCTCGGTGTACCCGATCCTGCAGCAGCTGGAGGACGAGGGCCTGGTCCACACGGTCGAGACGGCCGGCCGCCGCGTCGCCGAGCTGACCGACGCGGGCCGCGAGCACATCGCCGGGCGCGAGGCGGAGTTCGCCGCGCTGTGGGAGGAGCCCGAAGAGGAACCGGGCGCCGACCGCTTCGCCGCGCTCTGGCACGCACTGGGCGAGCTCTCCGGCGCGGCCGCCCAGGTCGGCCACAGCGGAACGGACGCGCAGGTAGCCGAGGTGAAGAAGATCCTCGCCGACGCACGCCGCCGCGTTTACGCGGTCCTCGCCGACGCCGGCTTGGAGGACGACGAAGCCTGACGGCACTCCCGGGCGGCCGCAGGGGCGGGGTGACCTCGCCGGCCCGCGGCCGCCCGGGGCTGTGGCTGCTGGGCGGCCGCCGTGGTTGCCCGGGTGGGCAGGGCTGCGGCCGCAGTGGGTCGTGCCGGTGGTACCGGCTGGCGCCGGGGCGGGGCGGGGCCGGGCCGTGCTGCCTGGCCGTGCCTGGCGTCGGGCCGTGCCGGTTACGCCCGGTCGCGCTGGTTTTGCGCCCGTTCGTGCAGCTTCCCGCCCGACGGTCCGTCCACATCGGACACTCATCCTCGGTGGAGTACGCTCTGCCCACATGGAGGAGAAGGACTTCGCCGAGCACCTGACCGCGACCATGACGGGCAGCGCGCTCACCATGCTGATCGGCCTCGGGCACCGCACCGGCCTCTTCGCCGCGGCCGCCCGCGGGCCCGCCACCAGCGCGGGCCTCGCCGAACGCGCCGGGCTCCAGGAGCGCTACGTCCGCGAGTGGCTCGGCGCCATGGTCACCGGTGGCATCTTCACCTACGACGGCCGGGACTACACCTTCCCGCCGGAGCACGCGAAGTTCCTGCTCGGCGAGACGGCGTCGAACCTGATGCCGTCGCTGCTGACGCTGTCGGCGTTCACCGGCATCCTGCCCGGCCTGGAACGCGCGTTCGCCGAAGGCGGCGGCGTCCCGAGGTCGGCCTACGGGCCCTACCTCGAGACCCTCGGCGCGAAAACCGGCGACAGCTGGAAGCACGTCTACCGCGAGCACCTGGTGGACGGCTTCTTCGGCGCGGTCCCCGACCTCAAGGAGCGGCTCACCGCGGGGGCCCGCGTCTTGGACCTCGGCTGCGGCACCGGCCACGCGATCGCCGTCGCCGCCCGCGCGTTTCCCGCTTCCCGCTTCACCGGCCTGGACATCAACGCGGGCGTGGTCGACCAAGCCCGCGAAACCACGGCGGGACTGCCGAACACCGGCTTCGCCGTCGGAGACGCCGCCGAGCTCACCGCCGATCCGCCCTACGACGTCATCACCGCGTTCGACGCGATCCACGACCAGGACCGCCCGGACGTCGTGCTGCGCCGGATCCGCGGTGCGCTGGCGCCGGACGGCCTGTTCTTCATGGTCGACACCAACTTCTCCAGCGACGTGGCGAAGAACGTCGGCAACCCGCTGGCCGCGCTGTGCTACTCGATCAGCCTGATGTACTGCACGACGACGTCGCTGGCCGAGGGCGGTGCCGCGCTGGGGGCCATGTGGGGTACGGAAACGGCGTCGGAAATGCTCGCGGACGCGGGGTTCCGGCACGTCGAAGTGCTCGGCTCCCCGCGCCCGCAGAACTGCATCTACGCCTGCCGGCCGTGAATCACTGCTGGTACGGCGCCGCCGCGGCCTTGGCGGCGGTGATGAACGCGCCCTTGTTCTTCGGCCAGAAGGTGCTGTCCACGCAGGTGTAGCGCGGCAGGAAACCGCCGCACGTGCCGCTCGAACTGCCGACCTCGAACGTCACGCTGGCGACGCCGAGTTCGCCGTACGTGAAGTCGTCGGTGGTGCCGGTCGTGTCGTAGCCGACGGTCTCCTCGTTGGTGCCGACGAGGTAGCCGTTGGACGCGGAGTACTTCGCGCCGAGCCGGCGGTACTGCGCGTCGTTCGGCGAGGTGGCCTGGGTGAAGCCCCACGGGATGATGATGTCGTTGCCGTAGCTGTGCAGCGTGATCATCGTGCCCTTGGCCGTCGACGGCGCCGGGTCGTTGTTGCCGGTGCCGCGCTGGTCCGGGAAGATCGCGCGGGCCAGCTTCTCCAGTGCCTGCACCTCGGGCTCGGAACCCGCGCTCACGCCCTGGTAGGTCTCGGAACAGGCCGAGTTGGAGTCGCCGCCCCACTTGAACGTGGAGTTGCGGTTGAGGTCGACGCCGATGCTCGTGCCACTGCAGCCCCGGGAGTTGTTGGCGTTCTTGCGCTGCAGCTTCGGCGAGTTCCCGCCGGAGGCGACGATGTCGACGCCGTCGGGGTTGGCGATCGGCACCACCCACACCTCGGTGGTGTCCAGAATGGACTTCGCGGTGGCGTCGGTGGCGTAGCCGTCGGCGAGGTAGTCGATCCAGCGCCAGGCGAGCTCGCCGGTGGACAGCTCGCGGGCGTGGATCTGGCCCATCAGGAAGAACTTCGGCTTGGCCGACGTCGTCGACAGCGTGCAGTCGCCGGCCTGCTTCTTCGTCAGGCAGATGGCCTGGATGTCGTGGCCGCCCTGGCCCTTCGTCTTCTTCCACGACTGGCCGATCGTGTACTTCGTGGCCAGGTCGGGGTGCGCCGAGGCGACCTGCGCGAGGTGGTTCTCGTGCGCGGTGACGGTCCGGTACCCGCCGTAGTAGGTGTCCGCGGCCAGGCTGTTGGTCCGGGCCGGCAGTTCCTTGTAGACGGTGTCGAAGAACGAGGGCCGGAAGCCGAGCGCCCGCAGCTTCCCGGCGACGGCCTGGCCGCCGACGACGTTGACGCTGCCGGCGTCCCCTTCTTCGACGTCGAATCCGGCCGCGGCCAGCGCCTGCGCCTGGGCGGGGGTGGCCGGGACGCGCCAGAACACCGGCGTGTCCGCCGCCTGCGCGGTGGCGGTGCCGCCGAGCAGGGTGGTGAGCAGCACCCCGGTCGCCGCGAGGGCGAGCCGGGACAGGGACCTTGACGCCATCGGGGGATCTCCTCACGCCGCACGGATGGAGGTCCGGTCGGAACCCGTGGTCACCGTACCGGCACGCACAGTGTGTCCGCCCGCCGCGATGGGGCCATACCCCCGAAAGTCGCGAACCCCGGGAAACGTCGAGGGCGGAGCTTTCACGTGAAAGCTCCGCCCTCGGGGGCGTGGTGAGCCGAGCTTTCACGTGAAAGCTCGGCTCAGGTCAGCGCTTCAGGCCGTGTTCGATGGCTTCGATGATGCGGGGGCGCAGCTCGGCCGCGCTGATGATCGCGTCCACCGAGCCGACCTCGACCGCGCGCTGAATGCTGTGCACCCGGTCGAACTCCGCGGCCACCTCGCCGACCTTCTCCGCGCGGACGGCCGACTGGACCTCCGCCAGCTGGGCGCTCAACGCCGCACGGGAAGCGCCGCCGGCCGCCGCCGCGACCTGGGCCTGCAGCTCGGTCACGCGGGGGTCGTTCGCCGTGCGGTTGTTCACTTCGCCGGCGAACACCACTGCCGCCGCCGGGGCACCGCCCAGCACCGAGGCGAACGAGCCCTCCAGGGCCAGCACCGTCATGTTCGGGTTCAGCGCCTTGGAGAACACCACGAACGCGCCGCCGTGGTAGCGCGAGATCACGCAGAACACGATCGGGCCCTTGAAGTTGACGATCGCCCGGCCGATCTCCGCGCCGTACTCCAGCTGCAGCTTCCGCAGCGACTCCGGCGAGCCGTCGAAGCCGGACAGGTTGGCCAGCACGACCAGCGGCCGGTTGCCCGACGCCGCGTTGATCGCCCGCGCGGTCTTCTTCGACGACCGCGGGAACAGCGTGCCCGCGGTGTAGGTGTCCGGCCCGTCGGTGGGCGGGAAGCCGCGGCGCGGCACCGAACGCGACTCGATGCCGACCAGGCAGACCGGGCGGCCGCCGATGTGCACGTCCTGCACCGCCGAGGTGTCCGCGTCGGCCATGCCCGCCCAGCGTTCCAGCACCGGGTGGTCCTGGTCGGACAGCGCGCGCATCACCGTGCGGATGTCGAACGGCTTCTTGCGGTCCGGGTTGTGCTCGGCCGAGAAGATCTCCCCGACGGTCCGGAAGTCGCTGCCGACGATCGCGTGCGGGTACGCCGAGACGTCGCGGTCGATCGGGTCGCTCGTCCCCACCTTCCGCGGCCCGGGCTCGCCCGGCACGACGTAGGTGTGGTCGTAGTACGACATCAGCACGGCCCGCGCGGCCGGCAGGTTCGGCGCCCAGTACTGCGCCTGGCCGTTCGGGCCCATCACGCGGTCGTAGCCGCCGATGCCGTAGTTGTCCTCGGCCGACACGCCGCCGGAGAAATCGAGGGCCTGCTTGCCGGTGAGCACCATCGCCGAGTCCGGCGTCATCACCAGGATGCCCTTGGTGTGCATGAGCATCGTGGCTTCGGCGTTCCAGTACGGCTGGGCGCCGACGTTGATGCCGTTGACCACGATGTTGATTTCGCCGCCGTCCTGGGTGAACGTGACGATCCGCTTGAGCGCCGCGGCGACCCAGTCCATGTTCTCGGTGCCCGAGGTCATCGAGATCCGGGCCCCCGACGACAGTGCGAACCATTCCAGCGGCACGCGCATCCGCTCGGCCAGGTCGAGCGCCGCGATGACCCGCGAGCACTCCGGCTCCGACAGCGCACCCAGCGACTTCGTCGGGTCACCCAGCAGCACCACGCGCGTGACGCCTTCGGGGTGCCGCTCGGTCGGCGTCGTGACGACGCCGGCGACGATGGCCGCTTTGTTCTTGCCCTTCGGCCGGTCCACCGGCACCAGTACGCCGGTGTCGTCCAGGTCGTGCTCGGCGAAGCGGCCGCCCGGGCCCGCGAGCAGGTCGGTCAGCTCGTACGGGTAGACCGTCCCGCGTCGCGCCGCGCGGAGCACCTTCAGGCGGTAGTCGTCGAGGGGCTTCACCGGCTCGGTCGACGGCGGCTCGACGTGCAGCCGCGCGCCGTGGCCGGGGTCGAAGGCGATCCGGACGGCGAGCTCGGTCAGCTTGCCCGCGTCCGTGCGCCGCCGCGCCAGGAACTGGACCTCCTCCAGCCCGGCCCCCACCGAGGTCGGCAGGATCCGCTGGACCAGCGTGTTGAGCTCGTCGGTGGTCAGGTCGGTCGTCGGCCAGACGTACATCATGATCCGGTTCGTGTCGAACCGCTTGTTCTGCGGCCGCTGCGCCTGGATGTTGCGGATCGAGTCGAGGCAGGCGGTGACCGCGTCCTCGAGCGCCGGCAGCGCGACCAGGCGCCCGTCGGCTTCGCGCAGCGGGGTCAGGTCGCGGACCTGGCCCATCGCGATCAGCCGCTCGTCGGCCGGGTTGGTCTTCGCCACGGCCTTGAAGAGGTAGATCTCTTCGTCCGCCGACGGCAGCCGGGTGAGGTCGAACTCGTGCAGCCGCTGCAGCTGCAGGCGCTGCGCGATCTGCGGGTGCAGGCCGCGGATCAGCCTGTCCTCGGTGAAGCCGGCACCGCTGCGTTCGAAGGTGAAGTGGTGGTGCATCACCGCGCCGCCGGTGCCGGCCACGGTGACCACGATCCGGCGCACGCCCGCGGGCAGCGGGTTTCCGGTCAGCAGCGCGCCGAGCCGCTCGGCGGCCGCGTCGACGTCGGGCTGGTCCTCCCAGCGCAGGTACAGGTCGGCGACCACCCCGTCGGTGGCCACCTCGCCGAGCGCGCGGAGGGCGTCGGGCAGGGCGGTGATGTCGGCGGCCGTGGTGACCAGCGGCAGCACACCGTCGGGGGCGTTCAGCTCGGCGGTCAGCCAGCGGTGGCCGCCGGCGTCGCGCACGGCGACCCCGGAGAGCCTGCGGTTGCCGTAGTAGCGGCGGGTCAGCACTTCGAGCAGCGGCGCGTGGTCGCGGCCCGGCCGCCCGATCCGCTGCCCGATCAGCCGGACGAGCGGCTGCGAGCCGGTGATCATGGCCTGGATCCGCTCGGCGCGGTCCGGCGCGTCCGGGTGCTGGTCGAGGTAGCTCAGCTCGGTGCGGACGGCGGCGTAGACGCGGGCGCGGTTGCGGCGCAGCAGCGGCTGGGCGAACCAGCGGAAGACCACGCCGCGGGCCAGGTCGGACACCGCGGGGAAGCGCACCTGCGTGGCCGCGACGAGGTGCTCCAGGGTGAGCCCGGCGCGCTCGCTCAGCGACTCGGCGGGCGGGGCGCCGGTCAGCCACTGCCGCAGCAGGTCCGACACGACGGCGACGTCGGCCGTCATCCGCTGCTGGGCCAGGAAGATCCGGAAGACCGCGGCCTCGAGCTCCGCCGTGCGCTCCAGGTCGGCGACGCCGTAGTGCGCGAGGACGCGCTTCAGCTTCGCCTGGAAGCCCTCGGTGACGCCGGCGCGTTCGACGTCGAGGCTCTGCAGGTAGCTGTGGAAGAACTCGCGCGGGCTGTGCACCGCGCCGTTCGGCACGGTGTCCTCGCCGCCCGGGGTGTTGCGGCTGAGCTCGGACAGGTCGGCGAAGACGGTGAGCAGCTCCAGTTCGCCCTCGACCGGCCGGTTGCCGAGTTCGGCCCGCGCCTCGAGGTAGGTCGCGACGAGCCGCTTGCGCTCGGCCGGGTCGACGTCGAAGCCGAGCAGCAGGCTCCGCAGGTCCTGCAGGCCCCGTTCGACGCGCTCGGCCGCGGACACGCCGTCCGGCACCGTGGGCAGCTCGATTTCGACGGTCTCGCCCGTGTCGGCGGCTTCCTCGGCGGCGTCGTCGGCGAGCGGCTCCAGGCGCATCAGCGGCGCGCCGGTCTCGACCTGGCTGCCGACCGACACCGGGCATTCGCGGACCCGGGCGCGGAACGGCGCGCGCAGCACCGTCTCCATCTTCATGCTCTCCAGCACGAGGATCGGCGCGTTCGCCTCGACCTCGTCGCCGACGGCCAGCGGCGTCGCGACGACCAGCGCGGGCGCGGGGGAGCGGACGACGCCGCCCTCGTCGCGGCTGATGCGGTGGGTGACGCCGTCGACCTCGACGAGGTGGATCGGGCCGTGCGTGGCCGAGATCAGGCGGAACCGCCGTCCGTTGACCACGATCTGACCGCTGTGCGCATCGAACCGGTCGATCTCGATGTCGGCGTGGTGCACGTCCGACGCGCCCGCCGAGATGCCGACGCGGAAGCGGCTCCGGCCGGCGCGGGCCACGCTGACGCGGTAGCCGACGCCGCGGAGCTTGAGGTCGAGCGGGCGGCTCTCGTGCTGCACCTGCGGGCGCCCGCCGTGCGCGGTGGACAGCAGCCGCTGGACCGAAACTTCTTCTTCGTCCTGGTAGGCCTCGATGGCGGCCGCGGCGAGCGCGATCGCGGAGTGCCGGTGGGTGACCAGGCGGCCTTCGGCGCGGACGCGGTCGATCCAGCCGGTGTCGGCGCTCGCGTCGATCACCTCGGGCTGGGCGAGCAGGTCGAGCACGAAGCTCTTGTTGGTCGCGCCGCCCTCGATGATCACGGTGGTCTCGGCCATCGCGCGGCGCAGGCGGCCGAGCGCCTCGTCGCGGTCGCGGCCGTAGGCGATGATCTTGGCGATCATCGAGTCGAAGTCGGCCGGGATGGTGTCGCCCTCGCTGACGCCGGTGTCGACGCGGATGCCGGGGCCGGCGGGCAGGGCCAGGCGCGCGATGCGGCCGGGGGAGGGAGCGAAGTCGCGGTCGGGGTCTTCGGCGTTGAGGCGCGCCTCGATGGCGTGGCCGCTTTCGGCGGGCTGGTCGCCTTCGAGCTTGCCGCCGCCGGCCACGTGCAGCTGCAGCTTGACCAGGTCGGTGCCGGTGGTGATCTCGGTGATCGGGTGCTCGACCTGCAGCCGGGTGTTGACCTCGAGGAAGGCGAACAGCCGCTCGCCCGGGTGGTACAGGAACTCGACGGTGCACGCGCCGCGGTAGCCCACGGCCACCGCGAGCCGCTCGGCCGACGCCTTCAGCTCGGCCGTCTGCGGCGGCGCGAGGACCGGCGACGCCGATTCTTCGATGATCTTCTGGTTGCGCCGCTGCACCGAGCAGTCGCGGACGCCGAGCGCCCACGCCGTCGCGCCGTCGGAGATCACCTGGACCTCGACGTGCCGGGCGCCGGTGACCAGGCGCTCCAGGAACACGACACCGGAGCCGAACGCGCGCAAGGCCTCCTGGCTCGTGCGTTCGTAGGCGTCGGCGAGGTCCTCGCCGGAGGCGACCATGCGGATACCGCGCCCGCCGCCGCCCGCGGTGGCCTTGAGCATCAGCGGGTAGCCGATCCGCTCGCCGGCCGCCAGCGCGTCTTCGAGGGTGGCGACCTCGCCGCGGCTCCACGGCGCCACCGGCACGCCGACCTCTTCGGCGATCAGCTTCGCGCCGATCTTGTCGCCGAGCTTGCGCATCGCGTCGGCGCTCGGCCCGACGAAGGTGACGCCGACCTTCTCGCACAGCTCCGCGAAGGCCGGGTCCTCGGCGACGAAGCCCCAGCCGACCCACGCGGCGTCGGCCTTCGTCTCGACCAGTGCCCGCTCCAGCTTGGCCAGGTCGAGGTAGGGCCGCGCCGACGCCGGGCCCAGGTCGTAGGCGAGGTCGGCCTCGCGGACGAACGTGGCGGTGCGATCGGCGTCGGTGTAGAGGGCGACCGTCTCGATCCGCGTCCCGGTTTCCGCCGACAGATCCCGGACGGCGTGGATGAGCCGCATCGCGGCCTCTCCGCGGTTGACGATGGCGACACGACTGAACACCGGCTGAGCCTCCCAAGTACCACGCGCAGAAGGCGACGTACCTGTCCTGGAACGTCGCCTGCACCTGTTTACACCCTGGTGGATGACGGCGGGAGGACCAATGTCCGCGATGGCGCATGCCGGGGCGGCTGAGTTGTGGGAACCCGACAAAAAGCGACCCGCGCCACAGCGCGCTGACCCGTTTTCACGCGAGGTCTGCGACAAAGCACCCCAAGCACGCGCGAACGGCGGGTGACGCGCGGGCGATCAGGAGGCGAGCAGGACGTCCGACTCGAGGACCTGGCCCAGCTCGCGGCGTTCGGCTTCCGACAACGGGACGGCGGCGACGTCGCAGCGGCCGTCCGGCCCGGGCGCGGTGGTGACCGCCAGCACCGGCCGGCCGTCGATCTCACGCAGCGTGACGCGGCCACCGCACGCCAGGTCCACGGTGACGCCGGGACGGTCGCGATGCCTGCCCAGCCAGCGGCTGACAAAGTCGAAGGTCATCGCGGTCTCCCCTCATACGGCGCGCTCCTCGTGGAGCACAGGTGTTGCCGACGGGTGCCCCGGATACCCCGTATTTACACCCGATCGTGCGAAACGACGGGCCGGCACCCCCCGACGAAGTGCCGGCCCGCTGCTCCGGGTGGGTCAGCGCAGGGGCGCCTCCAGGACGTACCGCTTCGCGAGCCCCGCGCCGCAGTCGACCTCGACCGTCCGGCGGACGACCGGGTGCCGTCGTCGCCGCGCAGCGCGTAGCCGGCCGCCGTCGAGTCCCTCCCCGTCGGCGCCAGAATGCAGCGATCGGACGGTGGCCGTCAAAGCGGTGAAAAAACCGGATACATCGCTGCACCGATTCCGTGAACGTTCTTGCGCGGGACGGCGAACCGGCCGGGCGGCACCGGCCACAGTGGACAGCTCGGCGGGAGGTGCGCACGCGGGCCGGCCCGGGCCAGGACGGCGGGATGAAACTGGGGCAGGTGGCGTCGGCCGCGCGGGACATCTTTTCCGCCCGGCTGGTCTACGGCGAACCGGTCGAGCGCGACGGCGTCGTCGTGATCCCGGCCGCGGCCGTCTTCGGCGGTGGGGGCGGCGGCGCGGACGACACCGGTGCGCTGCCGGTGCGGGAGGGTGCCGGGTTCGGGGTGCTCGCCCGGCCGGCGGGCGCCTTCGTCGTGCGGGCCGGCTCGGTGACCTGGGTGCCCGCGGTCGACGTCACGCGGCTCGGGCTGGCCGCCGCCTTGACCGTTGTCGCGCTCGCGAAGATCCTGGCGAAACGCACCAAGGCCTGAGCGGGAACCGCCGAAAGTTCACCGCCGGTTTCTTGTCCGGCCCCGCGTGGCCCGCCTAGCGTCGGAGTGTCTTTCGATGCGGAGGTACGCATGAATGCTGGGGACTTCAGCCGCCGGACGCTGCTGCGCGCCGGTGGGGTGGCCGCGGCGGCGGGGATGCTGCCCGGCGTCGCGTTCGCCGACCAGCCGGGCGGCGCCGGCAGCCAGACCCGGACCGTCACCGGCACCCTGAAGCCGGACGTGCCGGACTGGTACTACCTGCCCGTCGACGTCCCGCGGGGCGTCCGGCAGATCGACGTCGTTTACTCCTACGACCGGCCTCCCGTGCCCGCCGGCACCCGCGGGAACGCGTGCGACATCGGCATCTTCGGCCCCGAAGGCCACGACCTGGGCAACGCGCGCGGCTTCCGCGGCTGGTCGGGCGGCTTCCGCGACCGGTTCTCGATCAGCGCGTCCGAGGCCACGCCCGGCTACCTCGCCGGCCCGATCCGGCCCGGCCGGTGGCACGTCGTCCTGGGGCCGTACACCGTTGCGCCGCAGGGCTTGAACTACCGGGTGGACATCACGCTCAGCTTCGGCCCGGACGGCGCACCCTTCGTGCCGAACCCGGCGCCGCCGGCCGCGCCCGCCCGTGAGCGCGGCCGCGCCTGGTACCGGGGCGACAGCCACCTGCACACCGTCCACTCCGACGGCCGCCGCACGCCGGAGCAGCTGGTCGCCGACGCCCGCGCCGCCGGCCTCGACTTCATCGTCTCCACCGACCACAACACCGCCAGCTCCCAGCTGATCTGGGGGAACCACGCGACCGACGACCTGCTGATCCTCAACGGCGAAGAGGTGACGACCCGGTCCGGGCACTGGCCCGCGATCGGCCTGCCCGCCGGCACGTGGATCGACTGGCGCTACCGCGCGGCCGACCCGCGGGACTTCCGGCGCTTCACCGACCAGGTGCACCGCGTCGGCGGCCTCGTCACCGCGGCGCACCCGTTCGCCAACTGCTTCGGCTGCACCTACGAATTCGCCTACGAGCTCGCCGACCTGGTCGAGGTGTGGAACGGCCCGTGGACCCAGGACGACGAGGCGAGCGTCACCCACTGGGACGGCCTGCTGCGCGGCGGCCGTTTCATCCCGGCGATCGGCGACTCCGACGCGCACAACCCGGACCAGCGCGTGGCGCTGCCGCACACCGTCGTGCTCGCCGACCGGCTGCGCCGCCAAGAGCTCCTGGCCGGGCTGAAGGCGGGCCGGTCGTGGCTGGCGGAGTCGGCGGCGGTCCAGCTCGACTTCACGGTCTCGGGCGGCGGCACGAGCGCGGGCATCGGCGACCGGCTCGCCGCGGGCACCGGAACACCCGTGACCGTCAAGGCGGTCGTCGCCGGGGTGCCGGGGACGACGGTGACGTTCCTCGACCAGCTCGGCCCGGAGCACACCGAAAGCATCGGGGACTCCGGCGCGGCCACGGTCACCTGGACGACCTACCCCCGCTACAGCCGCTGGGTCCGCGTCGAGGTCCGCCGCCCGTCCGGCGGCCCGAACACGACGGTCCCGAACGCGATGGTGGCGATGTCCAACCCGATCTTCCTCGGCACCGGCCACTGAACCTCGCCCGGTGCACCGCGTCCTCCTTTTGGGAGACTGGTGCGAACGGGTGACGGGGAGGCAGGGTGCGCGGTTGTGGCCTCAAGCTGGCCATGGTCCTGGGGGCGGTCGTCGTGCTGGTCGCGGGGATCGTCGTGGTGGTGGCGCTGACGCGCGGCTCGGTGCGGACGCCGGGGTGCACGGTGGCGTTGCCGGGTGACGACGCGTCGGCGTACACGTTCACCCCGGAGCAGATGAACAACGCCGCTACGATCGCCGCGGTGGGCACGAAGCTGGGCCTGCCCGCCCACGCGGCGACGGTGGCGCTGGCGACGGCGTTGCAGGAGTCGAAGCTGCGCAACCTCGAGGGCGGTGACCGCGACTCGGTCGGGCTGTTCCAGCAGCGGCCCAGCCAGGGCTGGGGCACGATCGCGCAGCTGCGCGACCCGGTTTACGCGGCAACGGAGTTCTACGAGAAACTCGAGAAGCTGCCGAACTGGGAGACGCTGCCGATCACCGAGGCGGCCCAGGCGGTCCAGCGCTCCGGCGTCCCGGACGCGTACGCGCAGTGGGAGCCCCAGTCCCGAGCCATGGCGGCGGCGTTCAACGGCCAGTTCCCGGCGGCGCTGACGTGCCGCAACCTGACCCTGGCGGCCCCCGCGGACGTCGCCGGAGCGGCCACGGAGGAGCTGGGCACGGCGGGCGTGAGCGGCCCCCACCCGGCGGCCCGGGGCTGGACGTACGCGGCGTGGCTCGTCGGCCGCGCGGAGGCGCTGGGGGTGGACAAGGTGAGTTTCGCCGGACAGACGTGGACGGCGGAGTCGGGCGCGTGGGCCGGGGATCCCGCCGCCGGCCAGGACCTGTCGTTGCACCAGACCCCGGCGGCCCAGGTCAGCGGGTAGCCCGGCCGACCCAAACGCCCCAATGGGGTTGTTTCATCGTGGTTTGTGCTGGTCAGGCTGTGGTGATGGAGGGTGGTATCGCTCAGGCGGGGTCGGGCCG
>NZ_JAVHJU010000038.1 GCF_031082405.1 Amycolatopsis sp. A133 | reverse complement strand
TCATGGCAACCCCGCAAAACCCGTCCCGGCCGGGGACCCACCGCCCCACCACCGAAAGCGCGCCAGAGCCGATCACGAGACAGACCCTTCTGACATGAGCGTCGTGCACCGCGCGTCGCCGTGCGCTTGGTCAGGAGTTCCGTGCTTCGGCCGGATACTTCGACGAGTCGCGCCTCGCAGTGGCTGCGTCGTCCCGGCGGCGCCCGGTGGAATCGGAAAGTCGGTCGCAGCTTGTCTCCCGACGCGCGGATTGCCGGAGTTAGAGGCGTGAATGACGCTATGTCCGGTGCTGACGGCTACTTGTGAGGCCTTGATGGTTCTTCTGCGCTGAGTCACTTTGAGTGTTTTTCTGACGCATGGTTCGTTTCTGTGGCTTGGATCGAGATGCCGGTTTCCGGGAAATCTTCGGGCTGCCGGTCGTGCGAAATGCGTGGTATGCGTCGACGACCGAAGCCGGGATTCGGCCCCGGTCGGCTACTTCGTACCCTTTGTTCCGGGCCCAAGAGCGGATGTCGTGAGTTGCGGTGTAGTCGTCCGTCGCCCGAGGTTCTTTCTCCGTGGCGTCGGTCACCTGGCCGACTGCGACCTTGATCCGGCGTCCGCCGGTGCGACGGGCAGCCGCCACGAACGGCTCCCGTGTTGCACGCAACGCGTTGGCGTTCGAGTTGGACAGGTCGATCTCGTAGGCCGCGCCGTCGAGTCCGAACGGGACAGTCTGGTCGGCCTGGCTGCCGTCGATGTCGTCGGAAATTTCAATCGTAACGTCCGAAATTCACAGCCGGTCGGCGGTATGTGTTCTGGCGAGGCTCTTTGAGGTTTTTTCGAGAATCCATTGACTGCTCGTTGGTTCGTCCGCATGGATGGTCATGTGTTGCGGCGAACACTTCCCTGTCCCCGTCTTGTGTGAGAAACGAGAAACGCAAAGGAGTGGGTGATGGAAACCGAACAGGGGCAGGTTCAGGCCCGTGATTGTGCTGTTGCGGCCGCGGCGGCGGGTGTCCGTTGCGGATGTTGCTCAGGATTTCCGTGCCGCGTGATGCGGGCGGAGTGATAAAGGAAGAGGAGTGAAGGATGCCTACGGCCAGGAAAATCTCGGGACCGGTGAGTGGCGGGCCCGGTACAAGCGTCCTGATGGGACGTGGGGGAGCAAGTCGGGGTTTCCGACAGAGAAGGCCGCCAGGGAATGGGGCTTGGAGCAGGAGGCCTTGATTCGGCGGAACCTGTGGCTGGACCCGCGCGACGGTGAAACACGGTTCGACGACTTCGCTGAGGACTGGCTGGCGGCGGCGTCTCCGCGGCTAGAGCTGAACACGGTCGCGAAGTACCGCTCGTTCCTCGACACGCAGCTGCTCCCGCAGTGGAAGGCGTGGCCGTTGATCGCGATCTTCAACGGGTACGTCGAGATCGAGCGTTGGCTCTCGGAGTTGCACGAGGACTATGCCGAGTCGTCGATGTCGTCGTACTTCGCGTTGTTCTCGACCATCCTCAACGCCGCGGTGCGGGCCCGGATGCTCCCGGCCAATCCGTGCAGTGGTGTCCGGGTGTCCAAGGGTGAGTTCGATGCCGAGCGGTTGGTGGCCACGCCGGCTCAGGCGTTGCTGGCCGCGATGCGGCTCTACGAGCTGGGTCTGGGGATGTCGGAGTTCGTGTTGTGCCTGATGGATGTCTACACCGGCGCCCGTTGGGGTGAACTTGTCGGGCAGCAGCGGCACGAGTACGACTCCGAGCGCCGTGGCATCGAGATCCGTACTCCGCTTAAGGAGGTGGCCGGGAGGTCTACAAAGGAGGCCGGAAGAGTGATGATCATCACGCGGACGGCCGCCAGCGGCCGCCGACACGGCGCGGGAACTCCCGGCCCGAGAAGGGCCGGACGAAGACGCCTGCGGGCACGAGGTTCGTGGCGCTGCCGCCGGGGATCGCGGTGCTCTACGAGGAGTTGATGGACAGCCATCGGGAGCCGTTCGTGATGTGCACGCCGGAGGGGCATCGGTGGCGGCGGTCGAACTTCCGGATCCGGTTCTGGCGGCCGGCGTGGGACGGCGTCGAGTTGGACGACGCGGGGGCGGGGGAGCGGCGCCCGCCGATCCTGCCGACGTTCACCTTCCCCGAAGGGCGGCACACGCACAGCACGTGGCTGACCGAGGACGGGATCCCGGAGGTGGCCCGACGGGCGCGGCTGGGGCAGAAGATGAAGGGCATCGCCCGGGTCTACGACCACGTGACCCCGGCGATGGTGAACCAGATCCTGGGCGTCCTGGAGGAGCGCTGGCTGCGGTCGCTGGCGTCGCTGTATCCGGGTGAGCGGGCGAAGCTGGTGTCGTGGTTCCCGCACCTGCGGTCCCGCCGGGCGATCGGGCCGGGTCCGGATGCCATCGCCGGATCGTCGCCGACTGACAGCCAGAAGCCCTGCCCCTCCGGGGAGGGACAGGGCTTCTGACCTGCGAAAACATGTGGTGCGCGATACTGGGATTGAACCAGTGACCTCTTCCGTGTCAGGGAAGCGCTCTCCCGCTGAGCTAATCGCGCGAGGTGGAGACGGGATTCGAACCCGTGTACACGGCTTTGCAGGCCGTTGCCTCGCCTCTCGGCCACTCCACCGTGCCAGGCTCGAGAGCCTACCGAGCGGATGACGGGATTCGAACCCGCGACCCTCACCTTGGCAAGGTGATGCGCTACCAGCTGCGCTACATCCGCACTTCCCGGCTGCGGTTCGGGAGGTCCGGGGCCGTGGCCCTGTCCCTCACCCCGTCGCCGTGGTGTGAGAAAACCATATCGGACCCCGAAAACCGGGCCGACACCGGGGTGTCACTCCGCCGTTGCAAGCCCGTCATCAGGCCAGATCGTGCGGGATGAGGTGGGTGAGCGCGTCGTCGACGTCGACCCACAGGTGCTCGTTGCCCGGCAGCACCACGTCGTACGTCCGGTCGAGGAAGTCGGCCAGCTCTTGGGCGGACGCCTCGAACATGGCGTGCCCGGACGGCGAGTTCAGCTCGATCAAGACCGCTTCGGGGTCCTCGACGGAGGGGCGGATGCGGACGTCCCCGTCACCCGCGTCGGCCAGGAGGCCGTCCGCGAGGAGGTCGCGTGCGTACACCCACTCGACCCAGCCGGCGCGGCCGGTGCGGAAGGCGGCGACGACCGCATACGGGTCGCGTGTGTCGTAGCGCAGCTCCACCTTCACCGGAACCGCGGGAGTCCGCGGCGCCAGCAGGTCGAAGACCGCCGTCGAGCGGAGCGTCACGTGATCGTTGCGCATCGTCCTACCCTTCGTCTCCCTTCCCGGCCCGGCCCGGCCGAGGGCGTCACCACTGGGACGCATCAGGAGGCCGATTCCGTCGCGGGTGCGCCGCAGATCACCCGTCCGGGCTCATCGGCCCCCGTCTCCACCCGTGATCACCCACGGCGCGCAGCTGACCGGCGCGCCCCGTGGGGCCCACGACCTCCATACTGCGCGGTTTAGTCGCCGGGCGATAGCACCGTCGCACGGATGTCGAACGTGGCGTCAGGCGGCCCCCGGTCCGCACAACCCCGGCTAGCTCGGGGTTGTGCGGACCGTACTCGCCGGTAAGCGGAGTGTGGTCGGCGAGGACCACCCGTTTGCAGGCGCCTGAAAGTCGTACGCTAAAGTTGAGCCCAACACCGCAGGCGGGCGATTAGCTCAGCGGGAGAGCGCTTCGTTCACACCGAAGAGGTCACTGGTTCGATCCCAGTATCGCCCACGCGAAAGCCGAGAGAGCCCCGTTCGCCGAACACGCGAGCGGGGCTCTCTTGCTGTGTCCCGCGCGGCGCCCCCAGGCCGGGCCGCATTTCCGCGCCGGCGCGAGTCGGCCGGGCGCCGGCTGCAGAAGCGGAGTGAACGATCCGTTCGGCTCCTCCGTATGAGCTGACAAGAGCAGTTCGCGCCTCCACTGCGGGGCCCGCCAGAACTGCCTTCGAAGGCTGCCGCTGCGGCGGTTTTCTGTCGAACGTCAGCCTGCGGGAGGTCTCATGTGATCCTCGGCACGTCACGTCGCCGCGCGGGCGCGGGGGACGTGTGACAAAACCGGCGCGCGTGACGGTGAGACGACGAATGTCACCGTCGGTCGCCGCGGAGGCCGCGAGCCGGCGCGCCGCGGGCCCGGTGGTCCACTGTGGACCACCTGCCGAAGGCAGTGTCCACAGTAGATTTCCCACGGCTTCTTGGGCCGTTCGGCGGAGCTTGGTCCACCCGAGTGCGGGCAACGCCGATTTCGCTACGGAACGTAGTTTTCACGGGGATACGCCCTATTACGCATCGTCATCATCTTGTTATGTTGCGGCCATTTTCTGGCGGGGAAGTGACGCAGCATGTGGCTGGAAATCCTTGTAACACTGCCGAGAGGGTCGCCGATACCTGCCGTGTGAAGCCTCCGCGGGCTCTGCGCGACCACTGAAATGTGGTAACTCTCCGAAGTCATTTTCGGTGACGCTGCGTGCCTGCGGATCAACTCGATCCAGTTCCCGGGAGGTCAGATGGAAGAGTCGGTGCGGCCTTCGTACACCGTGAGCCAGCCACCGCCGCACATCGACCTCCAGGCCATCCCGCGTCCCGTCAAGCGGGGCGAGCACCCCGACGACGACGCCGGGGGCCCGTCCGCCAGAGCCTGGCCGGCGGCCTGGGAGGCGCGGTACCGGGCCTGGGTCGTCGGCAGCGACGTCTTCGTCACGCTCTTGGTGATCGCGATCAGCGCGTTCGTCATCGATCGTGTTGCCCCGCACGACATGCACGCCTTCGGCACGATGCTCGCGATCTTCGTCTCCCTGCCCGCCAGCCGGGCCTGGAGCCCGCGCGTGCTCGGCGAAGGCGCGGAGGAGTACCGCACCCTCGGCCGCGGCTTCATCACCGCAGCCGTCCTGGTCGCACTCGGCGGCCTGCTGTTCGGCGCGCTCGAGGTCCAGGTCTGGGTGTTCGTCGTCGTCCCGGCCGTCGCGCTGGTCGCGTTCCCGCAGCGGTACCTGCTGCGCCAGGTGCTGCACCGCAAGCGCGCCAAGGGACTCTGCCTGCTGCCGGTGATGGCCGCGGGCAGCCCGGAAACCGTCGCCGACCTGATCGCCCGCACCCGCTCGGAAGTCCACGTCGGCTGGCGCGTGGAGGCCGCTTGCACGTTCTCCGGCCACGGCGCCGAGCGCGACAGCGGCGAGATCGACGGCGTCCCGGTCGTCGGGCGGCTCGAGGAGCTCTCCCGCCACGTCCGCCGCGGCGGCTACCGCGTCGTGGCGATCACCGCGGACCAGTACTGGACGCCGAAGCGGCTGCAGCGGCTGGCCTGGGACATGGAGGGCACCGGCGCGGAGATGGTGGTCGCGCCCGTGCTGATGGAGGTCGCCGGGCCCCGGCTGAACGTCACCGGTGTGCTCGGCATGCCGCTGCTGCGGGTCACCGCGCCGATGTTCACCGGCGGCCGCCGCGTCGTGAAGGAGATCGTCGACCGCTGCGGCTCGGCGCTGCTGCTCACCCTGCTGTCCCCGCTGCTGCTGGTGATCGCCGTCGCGATCAAGCTGAACGACCGCGGGCCGGTGATCTACCGCCAGCGCCGCGTCGGGCGCGACGGCGCCACGTTCACCATGCTCAAGTTCCGGACGATGGTCACCGACGCCGACGCGATCAAGCAGACCCTGGCGGCGGACAACGAGGGCGCGGGCCCGCTCTTCAAGATGAAGCGCGACCCGCGTATCACCCGCGTGGGTGGTTTGCTGCGCCGGTATTCGCTCGACGAGCTGCCGCAGCTGTTCAACGTCGTGTCCGGGCGGATGTCGCTCGTCGGGCCGCGGCCGCCGCTGCCGGAGGAGACCGCCCAGTACGCGCCGGACGCCCGCCGCCGGCTGCTCGTCAAGCCGGGCCTGACCGGCCTCTGGCAGGTCAGCGGGCGCAGCGACCTGACGTGGGCGGAGAGCATCCGGCTCGACCTGCGCTACGTCGAGGACTGGTCGCTCGCCCTGGATCTGGTGATCCTCTGGAAGACCTTCCGCGCGGTGATGGGCGGGCACGGCGCCTACTGACCCGCCACCGCCGCGCCACGGCCGCCGGCTCCCGCCACGGGGAGCCGGCGGCCGTGTCCGTTTGTGATCCGCTTCACCGGCGAGAAGTGGTTGAGCGCGAAATAGTTCAACGCTCAACCTGGTTGCACGGGGTACCGACCCAACGGAAGGAATGCCAGCCCCATGACCACCTTTGCCGAGCAGACCGAGGCCCTCCAGCTCCCCGCGGACGTGCAGAACCTGCTGTTCCGCGAGGCCCGCACGGCCAACAGTTTCAGCTCCGAGCCGGTGACCGAGGAGCAGATCCGCGCGATCTACGACCTCGTCAAGTGGGCCCCGACGTCGATGAACACCCAGCCGCTGCGCGCGCTGGTGCTCCGGACCGCCGAGGCGAAGGCCCGCCTGCTGCCGCACATGGCCCCGGGCAACCGGGACAAGACCGAAGCCGCCCCGCTGACCGTCGTGCTCGCCGCGGACGTCGACTTCCACGAAAACATCCCCCAGGTGTTCCCGCACGCCCCGCAGGTGAAGGACAACTTCGCCGACGAGCAGGGCCGCGTCGAGTTCTCGAAGCTGAACTCGCTGCTGCAGGTCGGCTACTTCATCATCGGCGTCCGCGCCGCCGGGCTGGCCGCCGGCCCGATGACCGGCTTCGACGCCCAGGGTGTCGACGCCGAGTTCTTCGCGGACAAGAAGTGGCGCTCGCTGGTCGTGGTCAACGTCGGCAAGCCGGGTGAGAACCCGTGGTTCGACCGCCTGCCGCGGCTCGACTTCGACCAGGTCGTCGAAACCCTCTGAGCACGGCTGAACCGGCCGCTTCCCCCCGGGGAGGCGGCCGGTCCGGCGTTCGCGCCACGCGCGTGAGGCGCCCGAGCGCAGCCGACTAGCATCGACGACGTCATCTCTGTCACTCCAGCTCGAGGAGCCGATCGTGTCCCAGTCGCCCCCCGTTTCCCCCGTGGCCGCCTCCCGTGTGGTGGTACCGGCGGGCACTACGGCGGGCGCGGCGGTCCGCGAGGCCGGGCTGCCGACCAAGGGCGAGGACACGATCGTCGTCGTCCGCGACGCCGACGGGAAGCTGCGCGACCTCGCCTGGGCTCCGGAAGCCGACGCCGAGGTCGAACCGGTCGCCGCGAACACCGAGGACGGGCGCAGCGTCATCCGCCATTCGGCGGCGCACGTGCTCGCCCAGGCCGTGCAGCAGCAGTTCCCGGACGCCAAGCTGGGCATCGGCCCGCCGGTCAAGGACGGCTTCTACTACGACTTCGCCGTGGACACTCCGTTCACCCCGGAGGACCTGCAGACGCTCGAAAAGCGCATGAAGCAGATCGTCAAGGGCGCCCAGCAGTTCTCGCGGCGCGTTTTCGACTCCGTCGACGAAGCGAAAAAGGAACTGGCCGACGAGCCGTTCAAGCTCGAACTCGTCGACCTCAAGTCCGAAGTGGACACCTCCGAGGTGATGGAGGTCGGCGAGGGCGAACTCACCATCTACGACAATCTCGACCCGCGCACCAAGGAACGTGTCTGGAGTGACCTCTGCCGTGGTCCGCACGTGCCGACCACCAAGTTCATCCCGGCGTTCAAGCTGACCCGCGTCGCCGCGGCGTACTGGCGGGGGAGCGAGAAGAACCCGCAGCTGCAGCGGATCTACGGCACGGCGTGGGAGTCGGCCGAGGCGCAGGACGCCCACCTCGAGCGCATCGCCGAGGCCGAGCGCCGCGACCACCGCAAGCTCGGTGCCGAGCTCGACCTGTTCTCCTTCCCCGAGGAGATCGGCTCCGGCCTGCCGGTGTTCCACCCGAAGGGCGGCATCATCCGCCGCGAGCTGGAGAACTACTCGCGCCGCCGCCACGAGGAGGCCGGCTACGAGTTCGTGAACACCCCGCACATCAGCAAGGGCGAGCTGTTCCACACCTCCGGCCACCTGCCCTACTACGCGGACACGATGTTCCCGCCGGTGCAGTTCGACGAGGAGAACTACTACCTCAAGGCCATGAACTGCCCGATGCACAACCTGATCTTCCGCTCGCGCGGGCGGTCCTACCGCGAGCTGCCGCTGCGGCTGTTCGAGTTCGGCACGGTGTACCGCTACGAGAAGTCGGGCGTGGTGCACGGCCTCACCCGCGTGCGCGGGCTGACGATGGACGACTCGCACATCTACTGCACCAAGGAGCAGATGCCGGGCGAGCTGCGGTCGCTGCTCAAGTTCGTCCTCGACCTGCTCGCCGACTACGGCCTCGCCGACTTCTACCTCGAGCTGTCCACCCGCGGGGACTCCGACAAGTTCATCGGCGAGGACTGGGAGTGGGAGGAGGCCACCGAGACGCTGCGGCAGGCGGCGATCGACTCCGGCCTCGAGCTGGTCCCGGACCCGGGCGGCGCGGCCTTCTACGGCCCGAAGATCTCGGTGCAGGCCAAGGACGCCATCGGCCGCACCTGGCAGATGTCGACCATCCAGCTGGACTTCAACCAGAACAAGCGGTTCGAGCTCGAGTACACCGCCCCGGACGGCTCGCGCCAGCGGCCGGTGATGATCCACCGCGCGCTGTTCGGCTCGATCGAACGGTTCTTCGGCGTGCTGACCGAGCACTACGCGGGCGCGTTCCCGGCGTGGCTCTCGCCGGTGCAGGTGGTCGGCATCCCGATCACCGCCGACCAGGTGGAGCACCTGCAGGGCGTCGAGAAGGCGTTGCGCGCCAAGGGCATCCGCGCCGAGGTCGACGCGAGCGACGACCGGATGCAGAAGAAGATCCGCACGCACACCACGCAGAAGGTGCCGTTCATGCTGCTGGCGGGCGCCAAGGACGTCGAGGCGGGCGCGGTGTCGTTCCGCTTCCGCGACGGCGGCCAGATCAACGGCGTGCCGGTCGACGCGGCGGTCAACGCGATCGCGGAGTGGGTCGAGCGGCGCGAGAACGCGTCGCCGTCGGCCGAGGCGCTGGAGACGATCGTTCGGTGAGCGAGGGTCCCGAGCTCGTGGAACAGCAGGGCGCCGGGGTCCAGGACGCGTTCCAGCGCCTCTGGACCCCGCACCGGATGGCCTACATCAAGGGCCAGGACAAGCCGGACGGCGACGACGAGCCCGGCTGCCCGTTCTGCCGGATCCCTTCCCTCGACGACAAAACCGGCCTGATCGTCGCCCGCGGCGACGTCGTGTTCGCCGTGCTGAACCTGTACCCGTACAACCCGGGGCACCTGATGGTGGTGCCGTACCGGCACGTCGCGGACTACACCGACCTGACGGTGGAGGAGACGCGCGAGGTCGCCGAGTTCACGCAGCACGCGATGCGGGTGATCCGCGCGGTGTCGGGCGCGCACGGGTTCAACATCGGGCTGAACCAGGGCCACATCGCGGGCGCGGGCATCGCCGCGCACCTGCACCAGCACCTGGTGCCGCGGTGGGGCGGGGACGCGAACTTCATGCCGGTCATCGGCCAGACGAAGGTGCTGCCGCAGCTGCTGGGGGAGACGCGGGACATGCTGGCCGACGCCTGGTGACCACGCTGGTCTGATCCGGCTCTGACCGGCAAAAACTCCTGATTGAGTGTTCAACCGAGAGTATGATGGGGTTATGTCCGGAACCCGATGGCTCAGCGACGACGAACAGCGCGTCTGGCGCGAGTTCAACATGGCCACCCGCATGCTCAGTGCGCACCTCGAAGGCCAGCTGCAGCACGACTCGGGCATGCCGCACACCTACTACGAGGTGCTCGTCGCCCTCTCGGAAGCACCCGGCCGCCGGCTGCGGATGAGCGAGCTCGCCGACGCACGGCAGGCGTCCCGCAGCCGCCTTTCGCACGCCGTCGCGCGGCTGGAGGCCAACGGGTGGGTGCGGCGCGAGGCGTGCCCGACCGACAAGCGCGGCGCCTGGGCGGTGCTGACCGACGACGGCTTCGCCGCGCTCGAAGCGGCCGCGCCGGGGCACGTCGAGGCCGTCCGGGAAAGCCTGTTCGACCCCCTGACGCCGGAGCAGGTGACGGCGCTCGGCGAGATCAGCGCGGCGATCCGCCGTCAACTGTCGCCGAAGTGCGCCGCCGCCGTGGCCGCCGAAGAGGCGCGGGAGCACGAGGGCCAGCTCACGAAATCGGGCTGACCCGGGGCGGCGCGTCGGGGCCGCGCACGCGGGTCGATAGGCTGCCATCGCCCACCCGACCCTCGTAGCCAGGTGCCTCGACGAACCGATGCTCAATATCTTCGCGCGTGCCTCCGTCTCCCGCGTCACCGATCCGATCGGCCAGGCGCTGGTCCGCGCCGGGCTGACCCCGAACGCGATGACCGTGTTCGGCACCGCCGGCGCGGTGGTCTGCGCCCTGGTCTTCTTCCCCAACGATCACCTCCTGTGGGGCACCTTCACGGTGTGGGGCTTCGCCATGCTCGACATCCTCGACGGCGCCATGGCCCGGGCCCGCGGTTACGGCACCCCGTTCGGCGCGGTGCTCGACGCGACCTGCGACCGCCTGGTCGACGGGGCGCTGTTCGCCGCCATCGCCTGGTGGTGCTTCGTCGTCGACGACAACCACCCGGCCGCCGCCGCGGCCCTGCTGTGCCTGGTCCTCGCCCAGGTCATCTCCTACGTCAAGGCCCGGGCCGACGCCTCGGGCCTGCCGGTCGACGGCGGGCTCGTCGAGCGCGCCGAGCGGCTGATCATCGCGCTGGTCGGCACCGGCCTGCACGGCTTCGGCATCCCGTACACCGTGGACGTGACGCTCTGGCTGCTCGCCGCCGGCTCGGTCGTCACGCTGCTGCAGCGGTTCGCCGCCGTGGCGAAGGCGGCCCGCGAGGCCGCCGCCGGGGAGCAGCGGGCATGACCCGGCTGGGCGAGCGGCTGAGCGCGTTCGGCTACGCGGCGGGCTGGAAGCTCGCCGGCTGGCTGCCCGCCGGGTTCGGCGGCACGGTCTTCTCGCTCGGCGCGGACCTCGCCGTCCGCCGTGACGGCGGGGGCGTGCGGCAGCTGCGCGCGAACCTCGCCCGCGTGGTGCCGCAGGCCGATCCGGTCGAGCTGGACGAGCTGACGCGGCGCGCGATGCGCTCGTACGCCCGCTACTGGCACGAGACGTTCCGGCTGCCGTCGATGGACCACAAGGAGGTCAGCGCCAAGGTCGCGGCGTCGATCACCGGCGTGGAGAACCTCGACGCGGCGCTGGCGGAGGGCAACGGCGCGGTGATGGCGCTGCCGCACAGCGGCAACTGGGACGTCGCCGGCGTGTGGCTGGCCGACTACCTCGGCGGGTTCACGACCGTGGCGGAACGGCTGAAGCCCGAGTCGCTCTACCGCCGGTTCGTCGAGTACCGGGAGTCGCTCGGCTTCGAGATCGTGCCGCTCACCGGGGACAGCTCGGCGATGCGCGTGCTGCTGAAGCGGCTGCGCGAGAACAAGGCCGTCTGCCTGGTCGGCGACCGCGACCTGACCACCAGCGGCATCCCGGTGAAGTTCTTCGGCGAGCCCGCCCGGCTGCCCGGCGGCCCGGCGCGGCTGGCGGCGACGACCGGCGCGGCGCTCATCCCGGCCGGCTGCTGGTTCACCGAGGACGGCTGGCAGATCCGGCTGCACCCGCGCATCCGGGTCACCGCGCGGGCCGAGGTCCCCGCCGCGACCCAGGCACTGGCGGACATCTTCGCCGGCGACATCGCCGCGCACCCGGCCGACTGGCACATGGTGCAGAAGTTCTGGCCCGCCGACCTCGAGGCCGCCGAGCGGGTCAGCCTCGAAGAAGCGAGCTGAGCGGTGGCCACGCGGCCGATGCGGGTCGGGATCGTGTGCCCCTACTCCTTCGACGTGCCCGGCGGGGTCCAGGGCCACGTGATCGACCTGACGAAGGCGCTGCTCGCGCGCGGGCACCGGGTGTCGGTGCTGGCGCCCGCGGACGAGGACGCGCAGCTGCCGGACTTCGTGCACCCGGCGGGCAAGGCGCTCGGGATCCGGTACAACGGCTCGGTCGCCCGGCTGCAATTCGGCCCGGTCTCCTACGCGCGGGTGCGGCGCTGGATCCGCGAAGGCGAGTTCGACGTCCTGCACCTGCACGAACCGGCGGCGCCCAGCCTGTCGCTGCTGGCGCTGCTCATCGCCGACGGCCCGATCGTGGCGACGTTCCACACCGCGACGACGCGCTCGCGCACGCTGTCGGCGTTCCAGCCGGTGCTGCGGCCGCTGCTGGAGAAGATCACGGCGCGGATCGCGGTGTCGGCGCTGGCCCGCCGCGTCCAGGTGGAGCACGCGGGCGGCGACGCGGTGGAGATCCCCAACGGCGTCGACGTCGGGTTCTACTCCGCGGCCACGCCGTTGCCCGGGTACCCGCGGGCCGGCGGCACCGTCGGGTTCGTCGGCCGGTTCGGGGAGCCGCGCAAGGGCATGGGCGTGCTGCTGGAGGCGCTGCGGCTGATCCTCCCGGAGTTCGAGGACCTGCGGCTGGTCGTGGTCGGCCGCGGCGACGCCGACCAGCTGCGTCGCGACGCCGGCCCGGACCTGGCCCCCCACCTGGAGCTGCTCGGCCAGGTCGACGACGCCACGAAGGCCCAGGCGCTGCGCAGCGTCGACGTCTACTGCGCGCCGAACACCGGCGGCGAGAGCTTCGGGATGATCCTCACCGAGGCGATGGCGGCCGGGACCCCGGTGCTGGCCAGCGGGCTCGACTCGTTCCGGCGGGTGCTCGACGACGGCCGCGCCGGCCTGCTCGTCGAGACCGGTGACCCGGCCGCGCTCGCCGACGGGCTGCGCGAGCTGCTCGGCGACCCGGCGCGCCGGGCGTCGCTGGCCGCGGCGGCGGGGGAGCGCGTCACGATGTACGACTGGTCGGTGGTGGCCACGCAGGTGCTGCGCGTCTACGAGACGGCCGTCGCCGCCGACCCGCGGCGGGTCGCGGCGCCGGAGCGGGAGTTCGCCCGGTGAGCGTGCTCGGCTGGCTGCTCCCGGTACTGGCGGTGGTCGTGGTGCTGGGCGGGCTCTTCCTGGTGGCGACGGCGAACCGGCTCGACCGGCTGCACATCCGCACGGACGCCGGCTGGGCCGCCCTCGACGCGGCGTTGGCACGCCGGGCGGTGGTGGCGCGCGCGGTCGCGGTGGTGCTGGGCTCCCCGGGCCTGCGGACGGCCGCGGAGCGCGCCGAAACAGCGCCCCGTGCCGAGCGCGAAGCCGCGGAGAACGAGCTGACGCTGCAGCTGGGCCGCGTCGACCGGGCGGGCCTGCCGGCCGAGCTGGCCGAGGAGCTGACCGACGCCGAGCACCGGGTGGTGATCGCCCGCCGCGTCCACAACGACGCCGTCCGCGACACACTGCGGCTGCGGCGGCGGCGGAAGGTGCGCTACTTCCGCCTCGCGGGGACCGCGCCGTTGCCGGAGTACTTCGAGTTCGCCGAGCCGGAGGTCTGAGATGTGGTGGGTGGTCGTGGAGGAGCAGCGCGGCACGGGCGACGGCCGCAGCTGGTCGCTGTCGGAGACGTTTTCACAGCCCGACCAGGCGACGGCCGAGGCCGAGGCGCTGCGGCTGGCGCGCGAGTACCAGCCCGTCTACCCGTGGTCGCCGAAGTCGCGGAAGGTCCTGCGCGGCCCGGGCGGGTACCTGGTGATCGTCGAGGGCCGGACGTCGACGTTCCACTTCCGGTTGAGCGTGCTCGAAGAGCTCTGAAACCGTCCGTGGCCCGGCCGCGTCGGAACCGGCATGGGTGCAACGTGGTGGGTGGTCATCGAAGAGCAGGGCGGCATGGGCGACGGCCGCGGCTGGGGAGTCGCGGAGGCGACGCCGTACCCGGACCGCGAGAGCGCGGAGGGCGACGCGTACCTGCTCGCCAAGCAGCACCGGCCGCCGCGGCCGTCGTCGCCGCAGCACCGGCTGGTGCTGCGCGTGAGCGACGGCTACCTGGTGCTCGTGAAGGGCAAGACGGACCTGTGGCAGTTCCGCGTGACGGTGGGCGAGCAGGCCTGAGGCTGACACACTGGGCGGCATGAGCGAGACCTGCGACGTCGCCCACGGGGCGGCCCCGGCCGACCCGGGAGTGCGGACCCTGGTGGCGGTGTTCGCGTCGCCGGTTTCCCGGTTCCTGCTGAAGTTCGCGAAGGACCTCGGGTACCGCGTGGCGCTGTTCGAGCCCGATCCCGCGCGCGTCACCGACGTCCCCGAGGGCTTCGACGCGGACACCGTCCTGCCGCCGCTCGACGCAACCGCCGACGTCGTCGTGACCGACCACCACCGGCCCGAGCTGGGGCAGGTGCTGAAGGCCGCGCTCGAAGGCGAGCCGCGGTGGGTGGGGGTGCTCGGCAACCCGCGTCACCCGGGCCCGCACCTCGCGGCGCTGCGGGGACTGGGCGTCGCCGAGGCGGACATCGCCCGGGTGCACCGCCCGGTGGGGCTGAACATCGGCTCGCGCACCCCGCCGGAGATCGCCCTGGCCACGCTGGCCGGCCTCCTCGCCGACCGCAACAACCGCCCCGGCGGCTTCGACTTCACCTAGCAGACTGCCGCCGGCCGAGGACCGCCTGGATCCGGCCGAGGCCACCGCGAGCCCGGTCCTCCTCGGCCGCCAAGCCGACTTCGCCGGCCAGGACCAGCGCCGCGCGGTAGCAGCCGGCGGCGGCGTCGTGGCTGCCGGCCGACCAATGCGTGTCAGCCAGGTCGTTGAGCACGATGGTGCGCAGGTCGCGGGCACCGTTTGTGGCGGCCAAGGCCAGCGCTGCCGTGTGCAACCGCACTGCCTCGTGGGGCTTGCCGAGAGCCGCCTGAACCGTGCCCAAGCGCGTATGCGCCATCGTTTCGACGAACCCGGCGGAGGCTGCGCAGTCCGTGACGAGCTCGCAGAACAGGCGCTCGGCCTCCGGAAGCCGGCCTCGGCCGAGGTGGACCTGACCGAGGGCCAGGAGCGCGCGCAGTTCACCATCGCGGTCGCGCAGCGTTCTGGCCCGATCCAGGGCCAGCCGGAGTTGTTGCTCACCATCCTGGTAGCGCTCGAGGCGCAGGTGCAGCATGCCCTGGATGTAGTGGGCGTTGCCGACGCGCAGTAGCGGCCCGGTGCGTTCCACCGCCGGCAGTGCCTCGTCGAGAGTGCGCTGTGCCTCGGCGTACCTGCCCGCCTGCGCGTACAGATTGGCGAGCCCGAGGAGCGTGGTCGCCGTGCGCTGGTCGTCTTCCAGAGCGCGGAAGGTTTCCAGCGCGGCCTGCATGTCCTGCTCAGCCTGCCGGTACCCACCCATCGACTGGTGCAGCGCGCCCATCCTGGCGAGCGCCCGGCCCTCGGCGAGGGTGACCGCGGCAGCGCCGGCGACCGTTATGGCTTCCGTGTAGTGCTTGCGTGCTTCGGCAACCCTGCCCAGGTGGTGCTCCGCAGCGCCCAGCTCGACCAGGATGTGCGCTTGGGCGGTCTGGTCGTCGGCGCGGCGCGCGGCCTGCAGCGCCGCGTGCTGGGCTGTTCGCCGCTCCGCGGCGTGGTGCGCCTGGGAGTGAAAGGGCGCCAGCGCCCGCGCCAACCGCATCGCCTCGCCGTCCAGTCCGGCCACTGTCGCCGCCTCGACGGCGGCCACGAGGCTTGGCCGCTCCGCTTCCCACCACGCCAGCGCCTGCGTGCGGTCGGCGAGTGGCGGCAAGCCGTCCGCACCGGAGCGCGGGCCGGGGAACCGCGGCGGGTCGACGACCTTGCCCGCCGCGTCCAGTGCCCGCACGTAGTGCGTCACCAACCTGCGCAGGGCTGCCTTTCGCTCCGGCTCCGGCTCGTCGCGGGCCAGAATCGTGTTCGCGTGCCCGCGCAGCAGGTCGTGACACGTGTACCGGCCAGGAGTGTGCTCGCGCCGCAGATGAGCCTCCGCCAGCTCCTCCAGCACCCGCCACGCCTCCGGCACGGCGCACCCGAACAGCGCCGCCGCCGCGTGCACGCCCACGTCGGGACCGTGGTGCAGGCCGAGCAACCGGAAAGCTCGCTGCTGACCGGCGGTGAGCCTGCGGTAAGAAACCTCGAACGCGTCCGCGACACTGCGGCTGCCCACCGACAGCTCGGCCGGTCGCCTTTGATGGTCGCGGAGCAGGTCCGCGAGATCGGTGGCCGACCAGGAGTCGTGGTGTCGCAACCGAGTTCCCGCGAGCCTGATCGCCAAGGGCAGTCGGCCGCACAGCTCCACCACCTCGGCCGCAGCGCGGTCGTGCGTCACCGGACGACGAGACACCCGGACCAGCAGCTCCCGTGCTTCGGCCTCGGACAGCGGCTCCAGCGACAGGTGGTCGGCCCCATCAAGCTCGGGCAACCGCCATCGGCCGGTGACCAGGACCAGATGGCCCGGCGAGCCGGGCAGCAGCGGCACGAGCTGACGGGCGTCCAGCACGTTGTCGAGGACGATCAGTACCCGCCGGCCGGCCAGCCACGACCGCCACAGCGCCGACGACTGACCGGTGTCGCGGGGAAGAGCCTCGTCGGGCACTCCCGTCCTGCGAAGCAGGTCGTGCAGGGCGACGTGCGGCGTGGTCGGTTCCCGGTCCGGGGTGTGGCCGTGCAGGTCCAGGAACAACTGGCCGTCGGGGAACCACTCGGTGCACCGGTGCGCCAGGTGGACGGCGAGCGCGGACTTCCCGGCCCCGGCCATCCCGGTCACCACCACGATCGCGGTCGCGCTCCTGCGCTGAGCGACGAACTCCAGGCATCCGGCCACCTCGTCGGCCCGTCCGGTGAAATCCGGCAAGTCGTACGGCAATGACCGGAGAGCGGGACCCGGAGCAGCCGCTGTCGGATCATCCGGTGGCAGCTGCGCCGACGAGGGAGGCCGGTGCGAAGCACCCACCACCCGGCGCTCGGCCGGCTCGAGCAGCTCGCCCGGCGGCGCGGCGCGGCCGGCGAAGCCGGGGACATCGGCGGATAGGTGGGCGATCGGCCGCTGTTTCCCGGCCGCGGTGGCCAGGCCGAGCGCCGGGTCCGCGCGCAGGATCTGCGCGTGCACGCGCTGGAGGCCGGGCCCGGGATCGACGCCGAGTTCCTCGGCCAGCAGGCGCTGGATGTCGCGGAACACGGCGAGTGCGTCGCCTTGGCGGCCGCTGCGGTAGAGCGCGGTCATCAGCAGCTCCCGCGCGCGTTCGCGGTACGGGTGCTCGTCGGTGAGCCGGGTCAGCTCGGGGATGGCCGGCGCGTGTTCCCCGCGCAGCAGATCGAGTTCGGCGAGGTCTTCCAGGGCGCCGAGGCGGTATTCCTCCAGCCGGGCGCGTTCGGTGGCGGCCGCGGGGGTGTCGATGCCGTCGAAGGCGGGTCCGCGCCACAGCCTCATCGCCTCGGCGAGGTGCTGTCGGGCGACGGCCAGATCTCCGCTGCGCTTCGTCTCGCTCGCCTGAACGAGGCCGTCGGCGAACTGGGAGCTGTCGAGCCGGTCAGGGGCGACGCGGAGCAGGTACCCGGTGCCCACCGTCTGCAGCGACGCGCCATCGAGGCCGAGCGACCGGCGCACGGTGCCGACGTACTTCTGGACGAGGTTGACCGCGCTCCTCGGCGGTTTCCCGCCCCAGGCGCCCTCGATGATCTGCTCGCGGTCCACCGGCTGGTTCGCGTGCAGCAGCAGCACCCCGAGCACCCGCAGGCACTTACCGGGGCCCACTTCGACCGGAGCCGTGCCGCGCCAGGCCGTGACCGGTCCGAGCACACCGAATCGCACACCAGTCATGCCAACGCGCCCCCTCCCGCGGCCGAGCGTACCTCCGGCCGGCCACGTTCGCGGCCTGCCACCGTCTACCGGGGCGCGGTTGCCCTCCCTACCGTGATCACCTGGACCAGGGCATTGTCGACACACCCCGGCCGGTTCCCGTAACTCGCGTGATTGAAGCCGTAACTCGCGTGATCGGAGCCGTAACTCGCGTGATTGAAGCCGTACCGCCTCGAATCACGCGAGTTACGGGCTCGATCACGCGAGATCCGGCTCTGCTCACGCGAGATCCGGCTAGTGGACGGCCATGCCCTCCGGCATCGGCTCGAACCTCGCGTGCTGCCGGGTGAACGTGGCCGTGCCCGAGGTCATCGAGCGCAGGTCGATCAGGTACCGCACCAGCTCCGTCGCCGGGACCTCCGCGCGGATCACCGTCCGGCCGCCTTCGCCCGCCTCCGTGCCCAGCACCCGGCCGCGCCGGGACGACAGGTCGCCGAGGACCGTGCCCAGGTGCTCGTCCGGCAGCCGGATCGCCACCTCCTCCAGGGGCTCCAGCATCGTGATGTGCCCGCTCGCCGCGGCCTCGCGCAGGGCCAGCGCGCCCGCCGTCTGGAACGCCGCGTCCGAGGAGTCCACGCTGTGGGCCTTGCCGTCGACCAGCGTGACCTTGACGTCGACGACCGGGTGCCCGTCGGCCAGCCCGCGCTGCAGCTGGGCGCGCACGCCCTTCTCCACGCTCGGGATGAACTGGTGCGGCACCGAACCGCCGACGACCTTGTCGACGAACTGGAACCCGCTGCCGCGCGGCAGCGGCTCGACCTCGATGTCGCAGACGGCGAACTGGCCGTGCCCGCCTGACTGCTTCACGTGCCGCCCGTGTCCCTTGGCCGGCTTGGCGAACGTCGAGCGCAGGCTGATCTTCACCGGTTCGGTGTCGACGTCCGCGCCGCCTGCGCGCAGCCTCGACAGCACCACGTCGGCGTGGGCTTCGCCCATGCACCACAGCACCAGCTGGCCGGTCTCGGCGTTGCGGTCCAGCCGCAGGGTCGGGTCGCCCGCGACGAGGCGGGAGAGGTTGCGGGCCAGGGTGTCCTCGTCGCTGCGGGTCTTGGCGACCACGGCCACCGGCAGCAGCGGTTCCGGCATCGCCCACGGCTCCATGAGCAGCGGGTCGTCGGGCGAGGAGACGGTGTCGCCGGTCTCGGCCGAGCCGACCTTCGTCAGCGCGCAGAGGTCGCCCGCGACGCAATAGGGCACTTCCCGCAGGGCCGAGCCGAGCGGGGAATACAGGTGGGCGACGCGCTCGTCGGCGTCGTGGTCCTCGTGGCCGCGCTCGGCGAGGCCGTGCCCGGACACGTGCACCGGCCGCTCGGGGCGCAGCGTCCCGGAGAACACCCGGACGAGGGACACCCGGCCGACGTAGGAGTCCACCGCCGTCCGGACGACCTCAGCGGCGAGGGGGCCCGCGGGGTCGGCGGTGATCGCGGCGTGCTCGCCGCCGTCCGGGGTGGTGACGTCGGGGGGCCGGTGCTCCAGCGGGGAGGGGAACGCGCGGACGATGCCGTCGAGCACCTCGGCCAGGCCGAGGCCGCTGGTCGAGCACACCGGGATGACGGGGTGGAAGGACCCGCGCGCGACCGCGGTCTCCAGGTCGGCGATCAGGGTGGCCTCGGCGATCTCTTCGCCGGCGAGGTAGCGGTCCATCAGGGACTCGTCCTCGCTCTCGGCGATGATCCCTTCGATCAGCTCGTTGCGGGCCTCGGCCATCCGCTCCAGGTCGGTCGCGGCGGGCTCGCCGAGCTTCGGCGGGTGCCCGCCGGAGTAGTCGAAGTACCGCTGGGTGATCAGCCCGACCAGGCCGTCGCCCGCGGGCAGGTACAGCGGCAGCACCCCGGCGCCGAACGCGGTCTGGCAGGCGGCGATCTCGGCCATCGCGTCGGCCCGGTGGTGGTCGAGCCGGGAGACGACGACCGCGCGCGGCATCCCGACCGCGGCGCACTCCTCCCACACCGCGACCGTCGCCGCGTCGACGCCCTCGGCCGCGGAGACGACGAACAGCGCCGCGTCGGCGGCGCGCAGCCCGGCCCGCAGCTCCCCGACGAAGTCCGCGTACCCGGGTGTGTCGATCAGGTTGATCTTGTGGCCCTGGTGCAGCACGGGCGCGACCGAAAGGCCGACCGAGCGCTGCTGGCGGACCGCCGCCGGGTCGTGGTCGCACACCGTCGTGCCGTCGACCACCGAGCCCGCCCGCGGCACCGTGCCGGAAGCGGCGAGCAGGGCTTCGGCGAGGGTGGTCTTCCCGGAACCGGCCGGACCGACGAGCACGACGTTGCGGACCTTGGCGGGGTCGTCCACAGCGACGGCGGCCCCGGTGTCGGCGTTCTTGGCTTGTCTGTCTGCCATGACGACTCCTCGGCGAACGGCTGGTGTACGGGATGTGTCCTCGATCACACACCCGCTACCCTGGTCACGGCAAGACAGGGCTCCCGGTACCAGCCGAATGCCCGGGGGAGTGGCGTGGACAGGCGGGCGTTCTTGCGGATTTCCGGAGCAGTACCGGTGGCGGGCCTGGCCGGCCGCCCGCCGTCCGGCGATTGGGAGCGGCTCCGCGGGCGGCTCACGGGGCCGCTGCACCGGCCCGGCGACCCCGGCTACCCGGAGGCCAAGCAGGGCTTCTTCACGATGTACGACGCCCGGATGCCGTCGGCCGTGGTCGGTGCCGCGCGCGTCGAGGACGTCCAGGCCGCCGTCGCTTTCGCCGCCCGGCACCGGTTGCCGGTCGCGGCGCGCAGCGGCGGGCACAGCTACCCCGGCTACTCCACAGTGGACGGCGGCATCGTCGTGGACCTCAGCCGCTTCTCGGGCATCGAGGTGCGTCCGGACGGCCGCGCGGTGATCGGTGCCGGCGCCCGGCTGGGGCCGATCGCCACGACGCTCGCGGCGGCCGGCCGGGTGCTCCCGGCGGGCAGCTGCGACACGGTCGGCATCGCCGGGCTCACCCTCGGCGGCGGGGTCGGCGTGCTCGACCGCCGGTACGGCCTGACCTGCGACCACCTGGAGGCGGCGCGGATCGTCACGGCCGACGGCCGGGTGCGCACGGTGTCGGGCTCGGCGGAACCCGACCTGTTCTGGGCGCTGCGCGGCGGGGGTGGCGGCAACTTCGGGATCGTCACCGGGTTCACGTTCCGGACCGTGCCGATCGCCGACGTCGCCACCTTCCGGCTGGTCTTCCCGGCGGGCACCCAGGCGGCGCTGCTCGCCGCCTGGCAGGAGTGGCAGCCGTCGATGCCGGACGAGCTGTGGTCCGGCGCCAACCTCGACGCGGCCACCGCCGCCGTCGCCGGCACGTTCCTCGGCGCGCAAGCCCGGATGAACGAGCTGGTCGACGACCTGGTCCGCCGCGTCGGCACCCCGCCGGCCGAGCGGGACGGGCGGGTGCTGGACCACGTCCGCGCGATGCGGTCGTTCGACGACCCGGAGTCCCGGCCCGGGGCCGCCGTGGCGCGGGCGGCGTACGTCGGGACCTCGCGCATGCTGCTGCGGCCCGTCACCGACCCGGCCGCGGTCGTCGAGCTGCTGACCCGGGCGCCGCGCGTCGGCACGCTCATCGACGCCGGCGGCGGCGCGATCGCCCGCGTCGGCGCCCGCGAAACGGCCTTTCCGCACCGGTCCGCCCTGGCGAGCTTCCAGTTCCTGCACGGCGCCGCACCCGAGGACGGCGGCGAAGCCGAGGCGCGGCGCGCGCTGGCCGCCGTGCGCGACGGGCTGGGACCGGAGTTCGGCACCACCGGGTACGTCAACTACCTCGACCCGGAGATGCCGGACTGGGCGCAGGCGTACTACGGGGTGAACCTGCCGCGGCTGCGCGCGGTCGCCCGGAAGTATGACCCGCGAAGAATCTTCGCGTTCCCGCAAGGGCTCTCGTCGCCCCGCTCGACTGTCCACAAGGGAGAGTTCTAGACTGCGCCGGATTCTCCCCGGCAGGAGGCAGCAGTGCTCGACCTGGCATTCTCCACAGAGGACCTGGCGCACACCCGGTTCGCGTTCTCCCCGGCCTGGGAGGTCGTCGCGAGCGTCCGCGTCCTCAACTCCCCGGGGCAGCACGCCCTGCACCTGCCGTGGATCAAGCGCGCCACCGCGGCGCTCGACGAGGCCGGCCTGGACATCGGGCTGCTGCGCGACCTCGTCCCGCTGCGGCACCTGCCCGGTTTCCTCGCCGGGACGCCGTCGACGCCGCTGCCCGAGCTGGCCGACGAGCTCGCCGACCTGCGGGACGTGCCCGGCCGCCTCGTCCGGCGCGAGCTGGACGCGATGGCCGGGCCGCGCTCGCCCGCCCTGGCCCGCTTCCACCGCGAGCCGGAGGCCGGCCTCGAGCGGCTCGCGACGCTGATGGAGCGGTACTGGCACCTCGTGCTGGCCCCGGACTGGCCCCGGATCCGCGCGCTGCTCGAGGGCGACGTGCTGTACCGGTCCCGGCTGCTGGCCCAGGGCGGGGCCGCGGAGCTGTTCAACGACCTCACCCCGCTGATCCACTGGCAGGCCGGCACGCTCACGGTGGCGCACCGGCACCTGCACGCCGCCGTGCCGCTCGACGGGCGCGGCCTCGTGCTGGTGCCTTCGGCGTTCGTCTGGCCCCGGGTGTTCTCCAAGACCGACGCGCGCTGGCAGCCGGTGCTGCGCTACCCGCCGCGCGGGATCGCCACGCTGTGGGAGACCGGCACGGCCACCGCACCCGGCGCGCTGGCCGCCGTCGTGGGCCGCGGCCGCGCGATGCTCCTGACGGAGCTCGCCGCGCCGGCGTCCACCGCCGAACTGGCCCGCCGGACCGGGCTGAGCGCCGGGGCGGTGTCGCAGCACCTCGGCGTCCTCAAAGCTGCGGGCCTGGTCAGCGGGCACCGTGCCGGACGTCACGTGCTCTACGTGCGCACTTCGCTCGCGGAAGCCCTGGTCGCGGGCACCGGCGAAGTGGACTGCTGAGATACCCGCGTACTGGCCTGCCTGAAGAGGCCACCCCGGACCTACCCTCGGACTCGTCCACCCCCGAACCGTGTCGAAAGGCCTCGTCGTGTCCGAGCAGCAGCCCACCCCTTCCAGCGGCACCGTCCAGTCCGTCACCGGCACCGCCAAGGTGAAGCGCGGCATGGCCGAGATGCTCAAGGGCGGCGTGATCATGGACGTGGTCACCGCCGAGCAGGCCAAGATCGCCGAAGACGCCGGCGCGGTCGCGGTGATGGCGCTGGAGCGCGTGCCCGCCGACATCCGCGCCCAGGGCGGCGTCGCCCGGATGAGCGACCCCGACCTGATCGACGGCATCATCGAGACCGTCTCGATCCCGGTGATGGCGAAGGCCCGCATCGGCCACTTCGTCGAGGCGCAGGTCCTGCAGTCCCTCGGCGTGGACTACGTCGACGAGTCCGAGGTCCTCACCCCGGCCGACTACGCCAACCACATCGACAAGTGGGCGTTCACCGTGCCCTTCGTCTGCGGCGCGACCAACCTGGGCGAGGCGCTGCGGCGCATCACCGAAGGCGCGGCGATGATCCGCTCCAAGGGCGAGGCGGGCACCGGCGACGTCTCCAACGCCACCACGCACATGCGCAAGATCCGCCAGGAGATCCGCCGGCTGCAGAACCTGCCCGAGGACGAGCTGTTCGTCGCCGCCAAGGAGCTGCAGGCGCCGTACGAGCTGGTCCGCGAGGTGGCGCAGGCGGGCAAGCTGCCGGTGGTGCTGTTCACCGCGGGCGGCATCGCCACCCCGGCCGACGCGGCGATGATGATGCAGCTGGGCGCCGAGGGCGTGTTCGTCGGCTCGGGCATCTTCAAGTCCGGCAACCCGGCCCAGCGCGCCGAGGCGATCGTCAAGGCGACGACGTTCTACGACGACCCGGACGTGCTCGCGAAGGTTTCGCGCGGCCTGGGCGAGGCCATGGTCGGCATCAACGTCGAGGAGCTCCCGGAGCCGCACCGCCTCGCCGAGCGCGGCTGGTGACCTCCTAGAGGTATTCGGAGATCTCGACGCCGTACGTACCCGGCTCGAGGGCTTCGAAGATGTGCGGCACGTCCCCGGGGTAGCAGATGTAGTCCCCGGGCAGGAGTTCCTCCGGGGCGTCCAGGACACCGATGCGCGCCCGGCCCGCACAGAGCACGATGTGCTCGACCACCCCGGTCATGTGCGGGTCGGAGCGCCGGGGCGTGCCCGGCTCGCCGCGGACGACGTAGATGTCGCGGCGGGCGCCGGTGGGGCAGGCCGACAGGAGCGTGCACGCGTAGTCGGCGTGTTCGGCGAACACCGTCGGCCCCTTGCCCGCGCGGACCACCCGGACCTTCGGCCGGTCCGGTTCGACCAGCCGGGAAAAGGGTACGTCGAGAGCGACGCCGAGGGCCCACAACGTCTCGACGCTCGGGTTGCCGGTACCCGACTCGAGCTGCGAGAGCGTCGACTTGGCCAGGCCGGCGCGGCGCGCCACCTCGGTCAGGGACAGCCCGGCCCGGGTTCGTTCGCGGCGCAGTGACGCCGCGATGATTTCCAGCGGCGCCCCGGTGGCTTCCTGAGACATCCTGTTCGCTCCATCGGTCTGTTCGTTCGCCTTGACGAACACGTGGCCTGGCGTTCACCATAGAACACATGCGTTCGATATGGCGAACACTCGATCGGGGCCTCGCCCGTGACATCGGCCTGGTCTGTCTGGCCGATTGTCTCGTGGGGGTGTCCTACGGCGCCATCGCGGTGAGCTCCGGCTTCCCCCTGTGGCTGCCGATGCTGATGTCGCTGCTGGTCTTCGCCGGGGCGTCGCAGTTCATGTTCATCGGGATCGTGGCCGCGGGCGGCAACCCGTTCGCCGCCGTGCTGGCCGGGCTGCTGGCCAACACGCGGCACCTGCCGTTCGGGTTCGCGATCGGGGACGTGCTGGGGACGCGGTGGCCCGCCCGGCTGCTGGGCAGCCACCTGATGAGCGACGAGACGGTGGCGTTCGCGATGGCCCAGGACGAAGCCCCGCGCCGCCGCGCGGCCTACTGGGCCTGCGGGCTGGGCATCTTCGTCTTCTGGAACACCGGGGTGCTGATCGGGGCGTTCGCCGGGACGGCGATCACCGACACCGACGTGTTCGGCCTCGACGCCGCCTTCCCGGCGGTGCTGCTGGCGCTGGTGCTGCCGTCGCTGCGCGACAAGGCGGCCCGGCTGCCGGTGCTGGTGGGGGTGCTGGTCGCGCTGGCCGCGACGCCGTTCCTGCCCGCCGGGCTGCCGGTGCTGCTCGCGCTGGCCGGGGTGCTGGTGGGCGTCGCCGCGAAGGACCCGAAGCTGCAGGAGGCGAGCTGATGGACGGGACGGAACTGCTGATCGCCACGGCGGTGCTGGCCGTGGGCACGTTCGCCTTCCGGTTCGCCGGCCCGGTGCTGCGCAGCCGGGTGAAGCTGTCCCCGAAGGCGGAACGGCTGATGGCGCTGGCGGCGGTGGTGCTGCTGGCGGCGCTGGTCGCGGTCAGCGCGCTGACCGAGGGACACGGCTTCGCGGGCATCGCCCGGCCGGCGGGGGTGCTGGTCGCCGGGGTCCTGGCGTGGCGGAAGGCGCCGTTCGCGCTGGTGGTGGTGGCGGCCGCGGCCACGGCAGCACTGCTGCGGCTGGCCGGGGTCCCCTGAGCGCCGGTCTGCCGTTGTTGTCCGGTTGCCAGCGCCCCAATGTGGCGTTGGGTGCGTTCAACGCACCCAATGTGGCGTTCGGTGCGTCAGATGCACCCAATGCCACATTGGGGCGCTCGGGGCGTGGGCCACGCGGGAAGCCGGGCGCCGGCGGCCGCGTGGCCGGGGAGCGGTTCTGACCTGCCGGTCCGCCGTGGGGCCGGTGCGTCTAGGCTGGTGGGAAGGTCTTTCGGGAGGTCGGGTGTCGTCGGAACCGGTCATCGGTGTGCTCGCCATGCAGGGCGCCGTGCGGGAGCACGTCGCCATGCTGGAAGAAGCCGGTGCGCGTGCCACGCCGGTGCGGCGGGCCGGTGAGCTGTCCGAAGTGGACGGTCTGGTGCTGCCCGGTGGCGAGTCGACCACCATGTCGCGGCTGCTGGAGAGCTTCGAACTGCTGGAACCCCTGCGGGCGCGGATCGCCGACGGCCTGCCCGCGTTCGGCTCGTGCGCCGGGATGATCCTGCTCGCGCGGCAGACCCTCGACGGGCGGCCGGACCAGCAGCAGCTCGGCGGGCTCGACGTCGTCGTCCGGCGCAACGCCTTCGGCAGGCAGGTCGACTCCTTCGAGGCCGACCTGGACTTCGCGGGCATAAAAACGGCGCCGGTGCACGCCGTGTTCATCCGGGCTCCGTGGGTCGAGAAGGCCGGCGACGGCGTCGAGGTGCTGGCCACGGTCAGCGGCGTGCCCGGCGTGGACGACGACACCGCTAGGATCGTCGCGGTCCGGCAAGGGGCGGTGCTGGCGACCGCGTTCCACCCGGAACTGACGCCCGACGTGCGGGTGCACCGGCTGTTCGTCGACCTCGTGCGACAGGCTGCCTGAGACGCGGTGCCCGGCCGGGGTACGGAACAGATGGAGGAGAGATGAGCGGCCACTCCAAGTGGGCCACCACGAAGCACAAGAAGGCCAACCTCGACGCGAAGCGCGGCAAGCTCTTCGCGCGGTTGATCAAGAACATCGAGGTGGCCGCCCGCACGGGCACCGGTGGTGGCGACCCGGATGGCAACCCCACGCTCTACGACGCCATCCAGAAGGCCAAGAAGAACTCGGTCCCGCAGGACAACATCGAGCGCGCCCGCAAGCGCGGCGCCGGTGAAGAGGCCGGCGGCGCCGACTGGCAGAACATCACGTACGAGGGTTACGGCCCCAACGGCGTGGCGGTGCTGATCGAGTGCCTCACCGACAACAAGAACCGCGCCGCGATGGAGGTCCGCACCGCGCTCACGCGCAACAACGGCTCCCTCGCCGACCCGGGGTCGGTCGCCTACATGTTCAACCGCAAGGGCGTGGTGATCATGCCGAAGGGCGGCGCCACCGAGGACGACGTCCTCATGGCGGTGCTCGATGCCGGCGCCGAAGAGGTCAACGACCTCGACGAGAGCTTCGAAATCGTCTGCGAGGGCGGCGACCTGGTGCCGGTGCGCAAGGCGCTCCAGGAGGCCGGGTTCGAGTACGAGTCGGCGGAGCTCACGTTCCTCCCGACGGTGAGCGTCCCGCTCGACGCGGACGGCGCGAAGAAGGTCTTCAAGCTGATCGACGCCCTCGAAGACTGCGACGACGTCCAGAACGTCTACGCGAACTTCGATGTCTCCGACGAGGTGCTCGCCGAAGTCGGCTGACTTTTCCCTTGCGTCACACCGCTTTTGGGCCCGGGCCGGAAACTTTCCGGCCCGGGCCCTGGGCTCGGGCGGGCGAGTCGGGCACAATGTGCGCCGTGACCTCGACGACCCCCGCCGCTGCCGCCGACATCACGGCCGAGCTGTCCGCGGACGAACTGCGCCTCATCGAATGGATCGAGGAGCAGGCGAAGGAACGCGGCAACGCGGTCATCACCGTCGCCGCCGACGACGAAGGTGCCGGCTACTGCTTCACCGCCTGTGCGTGGGCGCTGCACCACGTGCCGGAAGCCGTCGTGGTCGGGCTGCCCGACCACATGGGCCAGGTCCTGCTCGACGCCTACGTCGACCGCGCGGCCAACGGCGAGATCTTCGAGGTCGGCAAGCGCTACGACGACTTCTTCGAAGGCGTCCCGGTGGTCCTCGAGCGCGTCCACAAGGGGCACTACCCCGAGTACTTCGGCACGGCGTTCCTCATCTACCCGGACGGTGACTTCCCGGCCCTGCAGCTGATCGTCGCGACGCCGGAGGGCAAGTTCCCGTGGCACCCGGACGCGCCCGAGGGGTTCGCGCGGTGGCAGCCGGTGCTGACCGGGAGCGGCGACCCCGAGAGCTGGACCCCCGGGGTCGACGGCCCCTAGAACTTCCGCAGGTCGGCGGCCGCTTCCGGATACTCCAGGGCCAGCTCCGCCGCGGCGGCGAACTCCACGCAGTCGTCGGTGTAGGGCGGCACCACGACCGTGCCCAGCAGGCTCCACGAACCGCGCGTGACCGCCGCCTGCCACGTCCCGGCGGGCACGACGACCTGCGGCCGCTCGCCGGCGGCGACGTCGGTGCCCAGCACCGGCCGCTCGACCGAACCGTCCGGGTGCAGCAGCAGCATCGCGACCGGCGCCCCCGCGTGGTGCACCCAGACCTCGGTGCGGTCCAGCCGGTGCGGCGCGGAGCGCTCCGGCGCGACGAGCAGGTAGTAGATCGCCGAACCGGCCTCGGCCCGCCAGCTCTGCGCCCACCGCCCCCCTTCGACGGGCAGCGGCTCGAGGCCCAGGTGGGTGACGAAATCCGACGGCTCCGGCATGTCACCCATCCTGCCGCAGACGCGCCCAGTAGCCTGCAAGCTCGAACTGGTGTTCGCGGCGGGAGGAAAACGGGTGCGGGTGCTCGGGGTCGACCCCGGTCTGACCAGGTGCGGCCTGGGGGTGGTCGACGGCGGCAAGGGCCGGGCCGTCCGCTGCGTCGCCGTCGACGTCGTGCGGACGCCGCCGGACGCCGATCTGGCGCACCGCCTGCTCGGCATCTCCGACGAGGTCGAGCGGTGGATGGACCGGTACAAACCGGCCGCGGTGGCGGTCGAGCGCGTCTTCGCCCAGCACAACGTCCGGACCGCGATGGGGACCGCGCAGGCCGGCGGGGTGGTCGCACTCGCCGCCGCGCGCCGGGGGCTGCCCGTCGTGTTCCACACCCCGAGCGAGGTCAAGGCCGCCGTCAGCGGGTCGGGCCGGGCGGACAAGGCGCAGGTCACCGCCATGGTGATGCGCCTGCTGAACCTCGAAGTCGCGCCCCACCCCGCCGACGCCGCCGACGCGCTCGCCCTGGCCATCTGCCACCTCTGGCGGGAGCCGATGCGGGCCCGGCTCGCCGAGGCCGAAGCCCGCGCCGCCGAGATGGCGCGCACCCACAAAGCCCGGCTCGCCGCGGCGGCGAAGCAAGCGAAGAACCCTGGAGCAGCACGATGATCTCGTCGGTACGCGGAGAAGTCCTGTCGGTCAGCCTGGACCACGTCGTGGTCGAGGTCGGCGGGGTCGGCTTCGCCGTGCAGGCCACCCCCGCGACGCTGGCGACCCTGCGCCGCGGCGAAGAGGCCCAGCTGCACACCGCGCTGGTCGTGCGCGAGGACTCGCTGACGCTGTTCGGCTTCGCCGACGCCGACGCGCGGGAGCTGTTCGGGCTGCTGCAGACGGTGTCCGGGATCGGGCCGCGCCTGGCGCTGGCCACCCTCGCCGTGCTGGATCCGGACAAGCTGCGGGCCGCGCTGGTGGAAGGCAACATCACCGTGCTGACCTCGGTGCCCGGCATCGGCCGCAAGGGCGCCGAACGGCTCACCCTGGAGCTGCGCGACAAGGTCACCGCGCTCGCCGGCGCCGGCGACACCCCGGCCGTCACCGCCCCCGGCGCCCTGCGCGCGGAGGTCGTCGAGGCGCTGGCCGGGCTCGGCTTCCCGGCCAAACAGGCCGAACAGGCCGTGGACAAGGTCATCGCCGACGGCGACGGCCACACGACGGCGAGCGTGCTGCGCGCGGCGCTGGCCACCCTCGGCCGGAAGCGGTAGGACACGGCCGTGGAGTATGAAGCGGTGGAAGAGGACGAGGCGCTCTCGGCGTGGGCCCAGACCGGCGAGGAGAACGTCGAAGGCACCCTGCGGCCCCGCAAGCTCGACGAGTTCGTCGGTCAGCCGCGCGTGCGCGAACAGCTGGAGCTGGTGCTGGAGAGTGCGCGCCGCCGCGGCGTGCCGCCCGACCACGTCCTGCTGTCCGGCCCGCCCGGGCTGGGCAAGACGTCGATGGCGATGATCGTCGCCGCCGAGCTGAACGCGGCCATCCGGATCACCTCCGGCCCGGCGCTGGAACGCGCCGGCGACCTGGCCGCGATGCTGTCCAACCTCGCGCCCGGCGACGTCCTGTTCATCGACGAGATCCACCGGATCGCCCGGCCCGCCGAGGAGATGCTCTACCTGGCGATGGAGGACTTCCGCGTCGACGTCGTGGTCGGCAAGGGCCCGGGCGCCACCAGCATCCCGCTGGAGATCGCGCCGTTCACGCTGGTCGGCGCGACCACCCGGTCCGGCTCGCTGACCGGCCCGCTGCGCGACCGGTTCGGCTTTACCGGCCAGATGGAGTTCTACACCGACGCCGAGCTGGAGCTGGTCGTCCGCCGGGCCGCGACGATCCTCGACATCCCGATCGACCGCGACGGCTGCGCGGAGATCGCCCGCCGCTCGCGGGGCACGCCCCGGATCGCGAACCGGCTGCTGCGGCGCGTCCGCGACTACGCCGAGGTCCGCGCCGACGGCAAGGTGACCCGCGAGGTCGCCCGCGCCGCGCTGGCCGTCTACGACGTCGACGACCTGGGCCTCGACCGCCTCGACCGGGCCGTGCTCACCGCGCTGACCAGGTCGTTCGGCGGCGGGCCGGTGGGGATCTCGACGCTGGCGGTGGCCGTGGGGGAGGAGGCGACCACCGTGGAAGAGGTGTGCGAGCCCTACCTCGTGCGCGCCGGTATGCTCGCCCGCACCCCGCGTGGCCGCGTCGCGACGGCGACCGCGTGGGAACACCTCGGCATGGTGCCTCCCGCGGACCTCCCGGGGCGCCCGGACCAGGGCGGGCCGTCGCTGTTCGAGCAGGACTGAGTTCGAACAGGCCAAGCGGCCCGTACCGGCGGGTGGGTGCTGGCGTCCGCGCTGGTACCTGGCACACTTGACCGGAGCACATACCCAAAAACCGGACATTTCGGCTGGGCCCGGGTGTCCGTCGAACGGAGAAATATGCAACAGCTATTGCTGCCCCTGCTGCTCGTGCTCGTCCTCGCGGTGCCGCTGGTGATGAGCACGCGAAAGCAGAAGAAGCAGCAGGCCGCGCAGCAGGAACTGCAGAGCAGCCTGGCGCCCGGTGACCGTGTGATGACCACGTCCGGTCTCTACGGCACCGTCGCCGACGCCTCCGGCGACAACACCATCGACATCGAGATCGCGCCCGGTGTCGTCACCACCTGGCTGCGGCTCGCGGTCCGCGAGAAGGTCGAGCCGGTCGTCGAGACCGAGGAGGACTCCGTCGAGGACGCGGAGATCCCGGCCGCGGAGCCGGCGATCATCGAGTCGACCTCCGGCATCAAGGACGACGAGCCGCAGACCACCGCGCAGGTCGCGCCGCCGCTGGAGCACGGCAAGAAGTAAGCACTCCGGGGCACTCCTGGGCGGGGACGGGAATCCCGACGAAAGTCGGTACGGCCTCGCACGCCGGGCTCACGCAGCACCGAGTACTGTCTCGGTGCTGCGTGCGTGTCCGCCGTCATACCCGCGCCCGGGAGTGAATCGCACACAGTCCCTCCCGGTAACCCTCCGGGCGGGCACCGCAACGTTGGGGTCCACCCCGTCCGAGGAGACCGAAGCACCGTGGCAGCTTCAGCCGGGCATCTCCGCCCGGGACGCTATCTCGCCCTGTTCGCCTTGATCGTGATCGTCTTGTACGCGCTGGTGTTCCTCACCGGCAACCACAAGCCGACCCCGAAACTGGGCATCGACCTGCAGGGCGGCACCCGGGTCACGCTCACCGCCCGCACCCCCGACGGCGGCCAGCCGACCCGTGAGTCCCTGAACCAGGCGCGCCAGATCATCGAACGGCGCGTCAACGGGATCGGCGTCAGCGGCACCGAGGTCCTCCTCGACGGCAACAACGTCGTCATCACGGTCCCCGGCGAGCAGGGCGACCAGGCGAAGAACCTGGGCAAGACCGCGAAGCTGGGCTTCCGGAAGGTCGTCTCGGCCGCCACCCAGCCGGTGGTGCCCCCGCAGACGACCACCCCGCCGCCGGCCGCGACCCCGCCGACCTCGGGGGCCCCGAGCTCGTCGACGGCGCCTTCGTCCTCGGGCGCCCCGACGACGAGCAAGGCCGCCGGTGGCGGCGCGCCGGGCGCCGCGCCCGCGCAGCAGCCCAGCACCACGCCGGCCGCCCCGAGCAGCAGCACCCCGCCGCCGCCCGCGTCCACCCCGGCGCCGGCACCCGCGGACGGCTCGGTCGACGCGCAGACCGCGCAGGAGATCCAGGCCGCCAAGGCGGTCCGGCAGAACCCGCAGCTGATCGGCGCCGACGGCCAGCCGAACCAGGAGCTCGTCTCGAAGGCGATGGCGGCGCTCACCTGCGCGCCGAACGCCAAGGACCCCCTCGAGGGCAACGACGACCCGAAGCTGCCGCTGGTCGCCTGCGGTGACCACGACACGTACAAGTACCTGCTGGAGCCGGAGTTCCTGCCGGGCACCGAGATCGCCGACTCGACCTCGGGCTACGACCAGCAGCGCGGCCAGTGGGTGGTGAACCTCAGCTTCAAGGGCGAGGGCACCAAGACCTGGGCCGACTTCACCTCGAAGAACACCGGCCAGCAGGCCGCGTTCGTGCTCGACACGCAGGTCGTCTCCGCGCCGAACATCCAGGTGGCCATCCTCGACGGCAACACCCAGATCACCGGCAAGTTCACCCAGTCCGAGGCGAAGAACCTCTCGGACATCCTCAAGTACGGCTCGCTGCCGCTGTCGTTCGCGTCCTCGGACGCGACCACGGTGTCGGCGACCCTCGGCCTGGCCTCGCTGGAGGCCGGTCTGATCGCCGGCGGCATCGGCCTGCTGGTCGTGTTCGTCTACTGCCTGTTCTACTACCGGCTGCTCGGCGTGCTCACCATCCTGTCGCTGGCCCTGTCCGGCGCACTGGTGTTCGCGGTGCTGGTGCTGCTCGGCCGCTGGATCGGCTACACGCTGGACCTCGCGGGCATCGCCGGCCTGATCATCGCCATCGGTATCACGGCGGACTCGTTCGTCATCTACTTCGAACGGCTCAAGGACGAAATACGGGAGGGCCGGACGTTCCGGTCCGCGGTGCCACGCGGCTGGGTCCGCGCCCGGCGCACCATCCTGGCTTCGGACGCGGTGAGCTTCCTGGCCGCGGCCATCCTGTACGTCATCGCGGTCGGCGACGTCCAGGGCTTCGCGTTCACCCTCGGCATGTCCACGGTGCTCGACCTGGTCGTCGTGTACCTGGTGACGCACCCGCTGGTGGCCATGGTGTCCACGTCCAAGAACGCGTTCCTGTCCAATCCGAGGCACCTGGGCCTCGGCGCCGTGCAGCAACTGGGTTCGCAGCGGAAGAAGGCCACCTCGGTCGGCCGCGCGAACGTGAAGGAGGCCTGACGTGGGGGTCGAAGAACTGGGCACCGACGCCGAAGGCAACGCCAAGGTGGCGGCCAAGCCCGGCAAGAGGGAAAGCGTCTTCCACCGGCTGTACGTCGGCACGGGCGCGTTCGACGTCGTCGGCAAGCGCAAGCGCTGGTACGCCTTCTTCGGCGCGCTGGTGCTGGTGTGCCTGCTGTCGATGATCGTCCGCGGCTTCAACCTCGGCATCGAGTTCGAGGGCGGCACGCAGATCCAGATGCCCGCCGACGGCATCCACGGCGTGATCACCGAGGACCAGGCCAAGGCGTCGTTCCAGAAGGCGCTCGGCCACCCGGCCGCGGAGGCGCAGAAGGTCGGCACGGGCGCCGCGTCGACCATCCAGATCCGCACCGAGACGCTGAACGCGGCCGACGTCGCCAAGCTCAAGCAGGGCCTGTTCCAGGACCTGGGCCCGAAGGGCGGCAACGGCCAGCCCAGCGTCCAGGCGATCAGCGACAGCGCGGTGAGCGCGTCCTGGGGCGGGGAGATCTCGCAGAAGGCGCTGCTCGCGCTCGCGGTGTTCCTCGTCGCGGTGGTCATCTTCCTGGCGATCTACTTTGACCTGCGGATGGCCGCGGCCGCGCTGGTCTCGCTGCTGCACGACATCCTGGTCACCGCGGGGGTGTACTCGCTGATCGGCTTCGAGGTGACCCCGGCGACCGTGATCGGCCTGCTGACCATCCTCGGGTTCTCGCTGTACGACACGGTGGTGGTGTTCGACAAGGTCCGCGAGAACACGCGCGGCCTGCTCGGGCTGACCCGCCGCACGTACGGCGAAGCCGCGAACCTCGCGCTGAACCAGACCCTGATGCGGTCGTTCAACACGGCGTTCATCGCGCTGCTGCCGATCCTGGGCCTGCTGGTCGTCGGCTACGTGCTGCTCGGCTCGGGCACGCTGCAGGACCTGGCGCTGGTGCAGCTGACCGGCACCCTGGTCGGCGTCCTCTCGTCGGTCGCGCTGGCCACCCCGCTGCTGGTCGACTTCAAGATGCGCGACCCGAAGTACCGGCAGCAGGCCGAGCGGGTCCACCAGCGCCGGGCCAGCCAGGAGCGCAAGGCGGCGGCGGGCGAGGACTTCGACGCCTCGGACGACGACGCATTGGCGAAGGAACTGCGCAAGGAGAAGGCGTACGCGGCCGCGGCCAGCGTCCCCGCCCGGATCCAGAAGCAGCGCCCGGCCGGGAAGCGGAAGCGCTGACGTGCAGCTCGACGACGCCCTCGGCCTGATCGCCGAGGTGCCGGACTTCCCCGAGCCCGGCGTGCTGTTCCGCGACCTGAGCCCGCTCTTCGCGGACGCGGGTGCGTTCAAAGCGGTGACCGACGCGCTGGCGGGCACCCTCGACGATCGGGTCGAGGCGCTCGCCGGCGTGGAGGCCCGCGGGTTCCTCCTCGCCGCGGCCGTCGGGTACGCCCGCGGCCTCGGCGTGGTGCTGATCCGCAAGCCCGGCAAGCTGCCGCAGGTGGCGGGCCGCGTCGACTACGCACTGGAGTACGGCACGGCGACGGTGGAGCTGCCGGCCGGTGTGGTGCGGCCGGGCCAGCGGATCGCGGTCCTCGACGACGTCCTCGCCACGGGCGGCACGGTGGCGGCCACCGGCAAGCTCCTGGAGGACGCGGGCGCGGTGGTCGACAGCGTGTCGGTGGTTCTGGAACTGGCCGCCCTCGGCGGCCGCCAGGTCCTCGGAGACCGGAAGGTCCACGCCCTCCAGGTCTGCTGACCCCCCGACCCGCGTGACCGAACCCGGAACTCGCGTGATTGGGCCCGGAACTCGCGTGATTGGAGCCGGAACTCGCGAGTTCCGGCTCCAATCACGCCGGTTACGGCCCCGATCACGCGAGTTCCGGGCCGGATCACGCGGGTGACGGGTTCCGGCACGCCGGGATGCGGGGAACCGGCTGGTGACGGGCCCCACATCCCCCTGAACGGGCGCACCCGAGAGGGCTACGAGGCGCAACGGCTACCCTGGTGGTCCGAAGGCCGCACGAGCAGCAGGAGGTGCGGGTGAGCCAGGAGCTCGACGCCGCGGTGCCCGCGAAGCAGGGCGCCCAGCAGAACGGGCAGCCGGCGGCGGCACAGCCCGCGCCGCCGAAGCCGAACGGCGCGGCGCCGAACCCGTCCGCGACCCGGCGGGTCCGGGCGCGTCTCGCCCGGCGGATCACCGCGCAGCGCGCCGCCCCGGTCAAGCAGGTCCTCGAGCCGCTGGCCGTCATCCACCGCGAGCTCCACCCGAACGGCGACCTCGGGCTGCTGCAGCGCGCCTACGACGTCGCCGAGGAACTGCACCGCAACCAGCGGCGCAAGTCCGGCGACCCGTACATCACCCACCCGCTCGCCGTCGCCACCATCCTCGCCGAGCTCGGCATGGACACCACCACGCTCGTCGCGGCGCTGCTGCACGACACGGTCGAGGACACCGGCTACGCCGTCGAGAGCCTGAAGGCCGACTTCGGCGACAAGGTCGCCGAGCTCGTCGACGGCGTCACGAAGCTGGACAAGGTGCAGCTCGGCTCGTCCGCCGAGGCCGAGACCATCCGCAAGATGGTCATCGCGATGGCCAAGGACCCCCGGGTGCTGGTCATCAAGCTCGCCGACCGGCTGCACAACATGCGCACCATGCGCTTCCTGCCGCCGGAGAAGCAGGCCCGCAAGGCCCGCGAGACCCTCGAGGTGCTCGCGCCGCTGGCCCACCGGCTCGGCATGGCCACGGTCAAGTGGGAGCTGGAAGACCTCGCGTTCGCGATCCTGCAGCCCAAGAAGTACGACGAAATAGTGCGCCTGGTCGCCGACCGCGCGCCCTCGCGCGACATCTACCTGCGGTCGGTCATCACCGACCTGACCAGCAACCTCGTGTCGTCGCGGATCACCGCGAAGGTCGAGGGCCGGCCGAAGCACTACTACTCGATCCACCAGAAGATGATCGTCCGCGGCCGCGACCTGGACGACATCCACGACCTGGTCGGCGTGCGGATCCTCGTCGAGGACGTCCGCGACTGCTACGCCGCGATGGGTGTCGTGCACGCGCTGTGGCAGCCGGTGCCCGGCCGGTTCAAGGACTACATCGCGCAGCCGCGGTTCGGCGTCTACCAGTCGCTGCACACGACGGTAATCGGTCCCGACGGCAAGCCCCTCGAGGTGCAGATCCGCACCTACGAGATGCACCGCACCGCCGAATACGGCATCGCCGCGCACTGGCGGTACAAGGAGACCAAGGGCACCCACAACGGCAACGCCGTGGACGTCGACGAGATGGCGTGGATGCGCCAGCTCCTCGACTGGCAGCGGGAGGCGGCGGATCCGGGCGACTTCCTCGAGTCGCTGCGTTACGAGCTGGCCTCGCGCGAGATCTTCGTGTTCACGCCCAAGGGCGACGTGATCACGCTCCCGGTCGAATCGACGCCGGTCGACTTCGCCTACGCCGTGCACACCGAGGTCGGGCACCGCTGCATCGGCGCCCGCGTCAACGGCCGGCTGGTCGCCCTCGAACGCAAGCTGGAAAACGGCGAAGTCGTCGAGATCTTCACGTCGAAGGCGGAGAACGCCGGCCCGTCGCGCGACTGGCTGCAGTTCGCCGGCTCGCCGAAGGCCCGCGCGAAGATCCGGCAGTGGTTCGCCAAGGAACGCCGCGACGAGGCGATCGAAGGCGGCAAGGAAGCCATCACCAAGGAGATCCGCAAGGTCGGCCTGCCGATCCAGCGGCTGGTCTCCGCGGAGTCCATGGGCGCGGTGGCCACCGAGCTGCGCCACGCCGACATCTCTTCGCTGTACGCGGCGGTCGGCGAGGGCCACACGAGCGCGAAGCACGTCGTGTCGCGCCTGGTGGCGCTGATCGGCGGCGTCGACGCGGCCGAGGAGGAGCTCGCCGAGCGCGCGACGCCGTCCACGGTGACCCGGCGCCGCGGTTCCAACGACGTCGGTGTGGTGGTCAAGGGCGCCAGCGACGTCTGGGCGAAGCTCGCCCGCTGCTGCACCCCGGTGCCGGGCGACGAGATCCTCGGCTTCGTGACCCGCGGCGGCGGGGTTTCGGTGCACCGCACCGACTGCACGAACGCCGGCGACCTGCAGTCCCAGCCCGAGCGGCTGGTCGAAGTCGAGTGGGCGCCTTCGGCGTCCTCGGTGTTCCTGGTGGCCATCCAGGTCGAGGCGCTCGACCGGCACCGCCTGCTGTCGGACGTCACCAAGGTGCTGGCCGACGAAAGGGTCAACATCCTGTCGGCCTCGGTGACGACGTCCCGCGACCGGGTCGCGGTCAGCCGGTTCTCGTTCGAGATGGGCGACCCGAAGCACCTGGGCCACGTCCTCAAGGTGGTGCGCGGCGTGGAGGGCGTCTACGACGTCTACCGCGTGACGTCGGCTTCCTGAGTCAGAAGGCGGCGGAGACCAGCGCGCCCAGCGGCGGCAGCGCCTGGGCGAGCGCCCCACCCAGGCCCGCGCCGCGGGGACGGCTGAGGGCGAGCAGGTCCGAGACACCGAGGGCGATCCCGGCCAGCAGCATGAACCCGCAGCAGTAGAGCACCAGCCAGCGCCCGGCGCCGTCCTGGCCCGTGTGCAGCAGGACCAGCCCCAGCACCGGGCCGGCGGCGAGGAACAGGTTGTACCAGCCGACGTTGAACGACCACAGCCGGGTCGCGGGCAGGTTCGCGGTGGGGATCTTGAAGATGCCCTCGTGCACGCCGGGCCGTTCGAACAGCACCACCTCCCACGTGAACGCCAGCAGGTGCACCAGCACCGCCAGGACGGCGAAGACCTGCGCGACGGCGTTCACGGCACGAGCTCGATGCCGTGGCGCCCGGCGATCTCCGGGATCCGGTCCACTGTGGCCCGGTCGACGGCGCGGAAGAACCGGCCCATCCCGCCGGTCAGGCACAGCACGAGGAACTGCGCCGACGGCGTGTGCACCGTGAAGGTGTTGACCGCGCCCGCCGGGATGCTGATCGACGCGCCGGGGCCGAGGTCGTGGAGTTCGCCGTCGACGTAGACCGTGATGCGCCCGTGCAGCACGTAGAAGCTCTTCGCCCAGGGCTCGGTGTGCGGCGGGACGGCCGGGCCGCGCGGGGCGTCGACCTCGAACACCTCGTAGGCGCCGCCGGTGTGCTCCGCGCCGACCTTGACGGTGATCCGCGCGTCCTTGCTGTCGAGTTCCGGGCCTTCGCCCGGGGCGGTGAAGTGGGTCATGCCGAGGACGCTAGGAATTCCGGCGGCGGGGGACCATCCCGGGAAAGTGGGATATCCGGCCCGCCCCGGGCGGCGCATACTGCGTCCATGTGGGAAGGCCGGGCGCAGGGAGTGCGGCGCGAGGTCGCCGCCCTCGCGACGGCGGGCCTCGGCGTCGCCGAGCTGCACGCCGCCGCCATCGAGCTGGTCGACCGCGTGGTGCCGGCGGAGCTGACGTGCTGGGCTTCGCTGGATCCGGACACCGCGGTGATCAGCTCGATGACCAGCGGCCGGGCCCGCATCCCCGGCGAGTACGAGCCGCTGCTGGCGACGTACGAGTACGACGGCGCGCAGCCGCACACCTTCGCCGAGCTGGCGCGGCGGCCGGTGCCGGTGGCGCGCCTGTCCGACCTGCCCCGCCGGGCCGTCGAGCGCAGCGGCCGGTGGACCGAGGTCTGGCGCCCGCTGGGGCTCGGCCACGAGCTGCGGGCGGTGTTCCGGGTGGACGGCACGTCGTGGGCTGCGGCCGGCCTGGTGCGGCGCGGGGAGTTCAGCGATCGTGAGGTCGAGTTCCTGCTGTCGGTCGCCCCGGCACTGGCGGCGGCGACGCGGGTGGCCGCGCGCTCGCGGGCCGCGGGGGAGCGGGCGGAACCGGCGATCGTGGTCGTCGGCCCGGACGGCAGGCACCGGGCGGCCACCGCGGCGGCCGCGGGGTGGCGGTCCGAATTGGACGAGATCGCCCCGGGCCGCTTCGCGGTCCTGCTGCGCGCGGTGGTCACCGGCGCCCGCGCGGCGGCGACGGGCACGTTCCGCGCCCGGGTCCGCGACGCCCACGGCGGGTGGATCGTGCTGCACGCCGGCCGGCTGGTGGCCGGCGAGGACGACGGCGAGACGGTGGTGACGATCGACCGCGCCTCCGGCGCCGAGCTGCTGGGCGTGCTGCTCGCGGCCTACGGCCTGACCGCCCGCGAGCGCGACGTCTGCCGCGAGGTGCTGGCCGGAAAGTCCACAGTGGACATCGCCGCCCGGCTGGCGATCTCGGCGCACACGGTGCAGGACCACCTCAAGTCGGTGTTCGGCAAGGTGGGCGTCCGCAGCCGCGGGGAACTGACCGCGAAGCTGATGTCCTGACGATTCCGGCCGGGCACGAAGGGATATCGGTCGCATTCCGGCCGGAAATGCGGTGCCGCTTTCCGCCGCCTGCATGATACCTTCCGCAAATTGCGGGGAGCGGGCTGTCCGGCGCGCGGGGCCCCGCCTGACAAGGGGGCGGCATGGCCGACGACACCACGCGCTACCTGTGCGCGGCGTCCTACCTCGATCCCGCTTACAGCAAGCGGGCCATCACCGAGTTCCTCGTCGAGCCCACCCGTCCGGTCCCGCCGTCACCGGGGCTCGACGCGGGTCGCGTGCTCACCGAGGCGGTCCGGGCGCGGGCGCGCCGGAAGAACTTCGACGGGCTGCTGGTGCTGCTCATGGCCGTCGTCATCGGGCTGTTGTGGGACAACCCCCTGCTCTACGGCTGGATCGTGCTGTCGCTGGTGCTCGTCGCCGCGCGAGCGGGGAAGAGCGCGTCCGTGCTGGAGAAGGGGATCAACCCCAAGACGGTGGTCGTGCTCGGCGTGGCGATCGTCGTCGCCTGGCTGCTGCTGTCCTATTCGGACGAGATCTTCGGCTCCGGGAGCCGGTACTCCTCCCCCTACCGCTACGACGTCGATTACGACTACGACGATTCTCCGGGTGGCGACACCGCCCGGACCGTCATCGGTCTCGTGCTCGCGGTGGTCGTGTGCGTGGCCGTGACGATCGAGCGCTGGTCCCTGTGGAACCTGCTGACGACGCGCTTCAAGCGGTTCGGCGGGGCCGCGGACGGCGGCGGCAGCCTCACCGGGCTGTTCACCGAAGACTTCCGCGGCCAGCTCGCCCGCTACCAGGGTGGTGCGGCGCCCACCGAGGCGCCGGGGGCGCCGTTGGTGGTGTACCGCGGGTACAACCCGTTCGTCGGCGCCGGTTTCCGCCGTGACGCCTGGTCGATGGCGATCCCGCTGGAGCGGCTCGAGGACGGCGAAGGCCGGCCGAAGCTGACGACCGAGGCGTTGTACGACGGGATCCGCGCGGCGATCGCGGACCTCCGCCACGCGAACGCGCTTTCGCCGGACCACCGGCTCGGCGGGCTGACCGTGACCGAGGCGGTGTTCACCCCGGCCACGGAGCTCGTCGACCACCTCGGCGAGCCGGAAGCCGCCGCCTACCTGCCGGACATCGAGCGCCCGCCGCACACCCGGCTCACCGCGGCCGACGTCGCCCGGCTCCGCACGGAACCGAAGGAGTGGGCGCGCTACTACCTGACCTTCCAGGTGGAGACCTGGGACCGGGACCTGGTGCTCACGACGTTCCTGCACGTCGCGGTGGACGACACGACGCTGTACGTCGAGTGGACGCCGTTCATGCTGCCGCCGATCCGGGCCGAGTACCGCGTGGTGGACAAGATGCGGCCGGACTCGCTGCGCCCGCTCGGCCAGGGCCTGCTGGCCTGGCTGGAAATGCCGGCGAGCCTGCCGAGGCGGATCTCGAACCTCGCGTCGTGGATCCGGCAGCCGAAGCGCGAACCCGGCGTCCTGGACCCGGACCGCTACGGCGCCGCGAGCACGCTGCGCGAACTCGCTTCGGTGAACCTGTTCACCGACTACTTCCAGCTCGTCGACATCCAACGCTACGAGAAGATCATCGAAAGCCGGCTCCTGCCGGCCATCGGCAAGCTCCTCGGCGACGCCGGCTTCTCGACGGCGAAGTTCGAAGAGCAGGCGGCGGTCGTGATCAACAACGACGTCACCATCCGCGGCGACAACCGCGGGCCGATCACCCAGACCGGGCTGCGCACCCCGCGCCCCGCCCGCCCGCGGCCCCCGGCCGCTTGACCAGGACGGACACCTGATGGGCCACCGCATCACGAACAAGGTCAGCATCGGCGGCGACAACTCCGGCCGCATCACCCAGACCGGCGTCGAAGCCGGCGGCGCGGAAACCGCGGTCTCGTCGTTGCTCGGACTGGTCGAGCGGCTGACGACCGAGGTGCGCGGCGGGGACCTCGCCAAGCAGGAGGTCCTGGAGGACACGCTGACCGACCTGGCGGCCGACTTGCGCGAGGGCGAGGCCGCGGAGCCGGCCGTGGTGCGCAGCCGCTGGGAGAAGGTCAAGGGCTTGCTGGGCGGGCTGGCGCAGTTCTCCGAACTGGTCGCCAAGATCTCCGAGCAGGTGCAGAAGATCTTCGGCTAGAGGAACTTCCGCAGCAGGGCGTTCACCTCGTCCGGCCGTTCCATCGACGGCAGGTGCCCGGTGTCGGCCAGCTCGACGAGTTCCGCGCGGGGCAACGATTCCGCCAGGTGCGCGGACAGCTCGACCAGCCCCCGCGCGTCCGACGTCCCGATCACCACCAGGGCGGGCGTGGTGATCTCGGCGAGCCGGTGCCGGGTGTCCGGGATCCGTTCCGTCCACTGTGGAGTGGTCCAGTCGTGCCGGTACACCTGCTCGCACATTTCCCGTACCCGCGCGACCATGGCGGGGGGCAGGACCGAGACGTCCCGGTCCGGCCCCGCGACCAGGTACCGGATGTTGGCTTCGGCCATGGCCCGGACGTCCGCCGGGTCGACGTCGCCTTCCCGGGCCTGGTAGCGGGCGAACCGGTCGGCGGGGACAGCCTCGGCCCCCAGCCGCGCGAAGTCCGCCAGCATGTGGTCCGGCCAGACGTGGCCGGTCAGGCCGGAGCCGAGCAGGGCGAGCCGGGTGATCCGCTCCGGCGCGGCGAGCGTGGCGTCCAGTGCGCACGCCCCGCCCATCGACGCCCCGACCAGCGCGGCCTGCTCGATCCCCCGGGCGTCGAGCAAGGCCAGCAGGTCCTCGTAGTGGGCGTGTTCGCCGTTCTCACCGCGGGTCTCCCCGAAACCGCGGCGGTCGTAGCGGATCACCCGGTGGGTGGCGGCGAGCTCGGTGAACTGTGCGTCCCACATCCGGCGGTCGCCGAGTGCGGCGTGCAGCAGCACGACCGCGGGCCCCTCTCCCGCCTCGTCGTAGCCGAACGCGGTCCCGTCCACTTCGATCGTCGCCATGGCCCCAAACTAACCACCCGACCGCGTCACACACCGCCGGTTTCGCTGAGGGCGAGAAGCTAGGGTGCGGTTCATGACCGACGGATTCGACCTGACGCGCGACGGTGCAGTCGCCCGCCTCACGCTGACGCGGCCGGAAAAGATGAACGCCATCACCTACGGCATGTGGTCGGCGATCCCGGACGTCGTGGCCGGGGTGGAGGCCGACCCGGCGCTGAAGGTGCTGGTGATCGCCGGGGCCGGCGAGCACTTCTCCGCGGGCGCCGACATCAGCGAGTTCGGGGAGCTGCGCACCACGGCGGAAGGTGCGGCGAGCTACGACAAGGCCGTCGAGGGCGCGGTCGCCGCCCTCACCGCGATGCGGAAGCCGTCGGTCGCGATGATCCAGGGCAACTGCATCGGCGGCGGCTGCCAGATCTCGGTCGCCTGCGACTTCCGGTTCGGCGCCGGCGGCGCGCGGTTCGGCATCACCCCGGCGAAGCTCGGGATCGTCTACCACTTCGACTCGACGCGCCAGCTCGTCTCGCTCGTCGGCCCGGCCCACGCCAAGTACTTCCTCCTGTCCGGCGAGCTGATCACGGCCTCCCGCGCCCGCGAAATCGGCCTGCTCAACGACGTCTTCCCGGCCGGTGACCTCGAGACCTCGACGCTGGCCTTCGTCGAGACGTTGTGCTCGCGCTCCCAGGCGTCCGTCCGCGGCATGAACCGGATCATCGAAAAGATCGTCGCCGGGCAGGAAACCCCGGACGCCGAGGTCGAGGAAATCCGCGCCGATGCCCTGCACGGCGAGGACTACGCGGAAGGCGTCGCCGCGTTCCTCGAGCGGCGGCCGCCGCGGTTCACCTTCCGCTGACCGGCCTTCAGGCGTCGAGGTAGGCGCGGAAGTGCTCGGCGACGACGTCGGTGACGCCGGCCGGGTCGAGCTTGCCGTCGATCTCGATGACGCGGATGCCCAGGTCCCGCGCCGCCCGCACGGCGTGGGCGGCGAGCATCCGGTCGCGCGTCAGCCGGGTGCGCTGCACCGGGATCGCGGGTCCGTCCGGCCGGTGCCGGAGCTGGTGCTGGCGGAACAGCTCGGTCGGCACGAGCACCACCATGCGGCCGGGGGAGTCCACGAGCGGGGCGACCAGTTCCGGCCGCAGGCCCCGGCCTTCGGCGACGATCGGGCGCGGCGAGGTCAGCGCGCGCAGGTCGTCGACGGCGCAGCGGAAGCGGTGCCCGAACTCGGCCATCATCGCGGTCAGCTGGTCGCCGGCCGGGAGGTCGTCCGGCAGCGGGGTGCCGGGCCGGGCCCGGTCGTCGTGGTGGTAGGTCGTCAGGCCGTGCCGCTCGGCCAGCAGCCGCGCCACGGTGGACTTCCCGGTCCACGGAGCGCCGCCGATCCACAGCGCTTTCCCGACGGTGCCGAACGGATCCCAGGTCATGAGACGACTATCGCGGGCCCGGCCGCCCGATGGCCAGTGTTCCGGCGCCGGTTGATCCGTTCAGCGCAGAGTGACCCGGCACGCACATCCCGAGGTCACGAGGCGTTCCCGTCGCCGTCGACCACGAGCACCGTCGAGCTGTCCGCGAAGTCGGGTTCCGGGCCGATCCGGAAGTGGAACCGCGAGCCCGGCCGGACCGCGGCGATCACCTGGTTTTCGGCCGTGTCGAGCACGATGATCGCGAGCTCGGAGGTGATCGGCTCCGGGCGCAGCACGACGTCCGGACGCGGTTCGGGGACCACGATCGGCAGCGGCAGGGTGCCGCTGACCGAACCGGAGGCGAAGTCCTCCTCCTCGCGCGCGGGCGGTTCGAACGGCGACGGCGGGAGCAGCTGCGGGCGCCGCCGCCACCAGAGCCCGGCGAGCAGGCCGGTGAGCAGGCCACCGGAGCCGCTGACGGCCGAAGCCAGCCCGACGCCGAGACCGGACGTCTCTTCGGCAGGAGCGGGCGTCGCGGCCGGGGTGACGGGCGGGGCCGACGGCAGCGGGCCGAACTGCACGCCCGGCTCCGGGGCGGCGTCGTCGGGCAGCTGGAGCACCTGACCGGGCTCGATCGCCGCCGGATCGGTGAACGGCGTGCCGTCCGGCCGCAGCCTGCCCTGGTTGAGCCGGAAGATCTCCGGGAAGCGCCGCCCGTCGCCGAGCGCGCGCTCGGCGATCTTGAACAGCGTGATGTCCTCCGGGTTGTCGGCGTGCGGCACGATGAAGTACTTGACCGGCGCCGGTGGCGGGGGATCGCTCTGCGCGAACGCGGGGCCGCCGGCGAGCACGGCGAAGAGGACGCCGGCGCAGCCGGCCTGACCGGCCCGCCCGAGGACGCGGCGGACCGCGGGAACCCGGTTTTCGACCATCGTCGGCACCTCTCCCCGGCGACCCCGGCGGGTCAGGCGGTGTTGCCCCTCTACACGGGGCCGGTGCGGACGCGGTTCAGATCTTGTCCGGCGGCACGGTTTCGTACGCCTCGGCGAGCAGCTCCACCGCGCGGTCCGCGGGCGGCAGCACGAGATCGTCGACCGCGGCGACCGCACGGCCCGGCGTCTCGGAATTCGTCAGGAAGACGGCGTCGAAGTCACGCAGGTCGGCGGGCCGGACTTCGCGCCGCTCCTGCGGCACGCCGAGCCGTCGCAGCGCTTCCTGCTGCACCAGCATCGTGATCCCGGGCAGCATCGGGGCTTCCGGCCACACGATCGTGTCCCCGGCGAGGAAACCGGCGTTCCAGATCGACGCCTCGCTGATCCGGCCCTGGCGGTCGACGAACAACGCGTCGTCGAAGCCGGCCAGGCGGGCCTGCCGGGATTCGTGGATCAGGCCGAAGGTGCCGAGGTGCTTCACCTGCGGCAGATCGCGCTCGTAGCGCACGGTCCGCAGGCGCAGCGGCGCCGGGTCGGGCGGGCGCGGCGGCCCCGTCCGGACCAGGATCTCCGGGGTCATCGGCTCGTCGAACGCCCGCGGGAACACGACGACCCGGACCGAGAGCGCGGGTTCGCCCGCGACCGCCCGCCGGACGTAGGAGCGGACGAGCTCGACGTCGAGGTCGGTGCCGAACAGCAGCCGCGTGCTCGCCGCCAGCCGCTCGAGGTGGAAGGCGAGCCCGCGGACCCGCCCGTCCCGGACCTGCATCGCGGTGAAGTGGCCGTAGGAGACCATTCCCGCGAGCGCGGCGTCCGGGCCGAGCGGATCCCCGTTCAGCTCGATGCGGGACAGCGCCACTACTGGACGGTGACCCCGGTGAACTTGACCTGCTTGGTCGGCGCTCCGGTGCCGTCCTGCGGGTTCGGGTTCGCGATGCCGGCCTTCGCCACCGCGTCGAGCACCTTCAGGCCCTCGTCGCTGATGCTGCCGAACACCGAGTAGTCCGCCGGGAGGCCGTCGGCGTTGCCGTAGACCATGAAGAACTGGCTGCCGCCGGAGTTCGGGGCCTGCGTCTTCGCCATGGCGAGGATGCCGCGCCCGTACTTGATCTCCGGGAACGCCTCGTCCGGCATCGTGTAGCCGGGGCCGCCCTGGCCGTCGGTGGTCGGGTCGCCGGTGGCCGCGGGGTCGCCGCACTGCAGCATCTGCAAGCCCTCGGTGCCGAGCCGGTGGCACATGGTGTCGTTGTAGAAGTTCTGCTTGGCGAGGCTGATGAAGCTCTGCACCGCGCAGGGGGCGAGCGCGCGGTCGAGCGTCAGCGGGATGTCGCCCGCGGTGCTCTTGAGCGTCACGTTCACCGTGCCGGTCGACGGGACGTTCTTGCCGTCGGGCGCGTTCACCTTCTTCGGCGCCTTGCCCGTCGCGTCGGCCTTGAAGTCGCACGTCGTCGGGTTCGGCAGCGGGGTCGCCCGCTTCGGCAGCGCGGTGCGCTGCGTCGGGATCTGGAGATCGGTCGGCGGCGGGGCGGCCGAGGACGACGACGCCGCGGCGTTGGTGCTGTCGCCGCTGTTCGCGCTCACGATCCACACGACGACACCGGCGACGACGAGGACGGCCACACCGACCACACCAGCCCCGATCATCCGGCGTCGCTTCTGCTGCTCCAATCGGCGCTCGAGTTGCCTCTCGAGCTTGCGCTTCGCAGCTTCGCGGCGCTGCTGGTTGGTCGCCACCCCGTACCCTCCCAGGTTTCCGCTCGTGTCACACGTCTGAGGTAGCGGCAGTGTATGGGCACAGCCTGTGAGGACCATGTACAGGGCCCGCTAGTCTCAACCCGATCGTGATCGGCGCCATCCGGCGCGGATGTCCGGGGAGGCGTTCGGTGCTCGTCGTCGGGTTCGGCAGCGGCCCGCTGCAGGCCAACTGCTACCTGCTGGCGGAAGCCGCCGGCGGGCCGTGCGTGGTCGTCGATCCGGGGCAGGAGGTGGCCGCGCCGCTGGCCACCGCGCTCGAGGAGCACCGGCTGGTGCCGTCGGCGCTGCTGGCCACCCACGGGCACCCGGACCACGTCGCTTCGGCCGCGGAGCTGTCGGCCGAGCACGGCGTCCCGGTGCACCTGCACCCCGCCGACGCTCCGCTGTACGACGGCGCCAGCGTGCCGCTGGAGCCGGGCGCGTTCGCCGGGTTGGACATCGACGTCCGGCACGTGCCCGGCCACACCCCGGGATCGGTGGTCCTCGGCTTGCGGACGGCCGAGGGCGGCCGGCTCGCGCTGACCGGCGACACGTTGTTCGCCGGGTCGATCGGCCGCGGGGACGTGGCGGAGGCGGTGCGGGACCTGCTGGCGGCGTTCCCGGACGACACGGTGGTGCTGCCGGGCCACGGCCCGGCGACGACGATCGGCCGGGAACGCGCGGGCAACCCGTTCCTCGCCGGGACGGGGGCGTGAGCATGGCGCAGGAGCCGTCCGAGCGGGTGGCGCTGTTCGAGGAGGACCCGCGCGGCCGTCGCCGCCGCGGGATCTCGGGCCTGATCGGCGTGGTGATCGTCGCCGCGGCGTTCGGCGGGATCGCCGGCCTGATCGGCGGCACGGTGACCGGCCTGGTCGTCGCGCTGGTGATCGCCCTGCCGCTGCTGTACGTGATGGCGGTGAGCATCCGCCGCCGCGTCTGGCTGGAGGGCTCGACGCTGCTCGTGCGCACGTGGGGGCTGCGCCGCGTCGACCTGGTGACCGCGACCCGCCTCGACCTCGTCATCGGCGACGTCCGCGGCAACCGCACGGTGAGCCTGCTGGTCAACGCCGGGCAGCGGGGCAAGGTGGCGAAGGTCGACCTCGCCGTGTTCTCCGGGACCGGCGGACGCGAGCTGGGCATCCTGCAGCTGCGGAAGCTCGCGAACGCACTGATGAACAACACCGAGGCGAACGGCCTGGTGTTCGGCGAGCTGCTGGTCGCCGAGCTGAAGGCGGAGGCGCGCGGATCCGGCGTGGCCGAGCGCCCGCTCTACCGGCTGGCGTCGGTGGCGCCGTCGGGCAAGTACGTGCAGCGCTTCACGATGGAGGCGGTCAGCCGCTTCGTGGCGACGCTGGACTGAGTGACGCTGGACTGAGTCACGCCGGCGTGCCGCCGAGGTGCCCGGCCGGCTCGCGGGAGGCGATCAGGGCGGCCAGGACGGTGGTCACCGGCACGGCCGCGACGATGCCGACGCTGCCGGCGAGCGTGCGGATGATCTCCTGCGCGATGTCCTCACTGCCGAGCAGGGCACCGAGCCCGACCCCGGAGATCGACGAGTACAGCAGCACCGGCAGCGCGGCCCCGGCGTAGGCCATCACGAGCGTGTTGACCGCCGAACCGACGTGGTCGCGGCCGATCCGCAGGCCCGAGCGGTACAGCTCCCGCCAGGTCAGGTCCGGGTTGGCGCGGCGGAGCTCCCAGACCGCGCTGGTCTGGGTGACGGTCACGTCGTCGAGCACGCCGAGCGCGCCGATCACGACGCCGGCGAGCAGCAGCCCCCGCGCGTCGATGCCGTGACCGAGCGACCCGATCAGCGTCGACGTGCTGTCGTCGAGCCCGGTCAGCGAGGCCGCGGCGGAGAAGATCGCGGACAGGACGCCGATGAGGGCGAGGCTGACGAGCGTGCCGAGCACGGCCGCGGACGTCCGCGCGGACAGGCCGTGGGTCAGGTACAGCGCGATGAACATGATCGCGCCCGCGCCGGCGATGGCCACGACCAGCGGGTTTTCCCCGGCGAGGATGGCGGGGAGGATGAACAGCGCGATGACGACGAAGGACAGCCCGAGCGCGACGAGCGCGGCAACGCCCTGCCAGCGGCCCAGCACCAGCACGGCGACGGCGAAGAGCGCGGCCAGCACGAGCAGCGGGGTGCCGCGCTGGAAGTCGACCAGCTGGAAGCTCGCCGGATCCCCGGCGTTCCCGCCGTTGTAGGCGAGCACCACGGCGTCCCCGGCGGCGAAGCGCGGTGTGCTGGGCTCGATCGGCACGGTCAGCCGCAGCGGCTTCCCGCTGGCCGGGCCGTCGGTCATGGTGAGCTCGACGGTCAGGCAGGGTTTCGCGTTCGGGTCCGTCTGGTCGCCGACCTGCACCTGGCCCTGGGCGAGGCAGGGGCCGGTGGCGGTGGCCCCGACGTCGGCGTGCACGGGGGTGCCCTGGGGGACGACGCTGGTGGGGGAGGCCTTGCCCCAGGGGTAGAGGACGATCATCCCGACGACGGTGGCGAGGGCGAGCGGAGCCAGCAGCCAGATCAGCAGCAGCCGGACGCGGCGCGACGCCGGGGCGGCGGGGCCGTGGTTGTGGCCGTGGCCATGGCCGTGTCCGGTGGGCGCGGGTCCGGTTTCTGCCGCGGTTTTGCGCCGAGGGCGGGCGCCGGGGTCGGGAACCCGCTGCGGTCCGGTGTCTCCGCGGCGGGTGCGTGGTGCCGCTGCGTCCCCGCGTCCGGTTTCACCCGGAATCCGCTGCGGCCCGGTGTGGCGGGCGGCGCGCTGGGGCCCGGTGTCGGTTCGCTTGTCCTCGGCGGGGATCCGCTGGGCGCCCGTCGTCCCCGACGGAAGGCGCTGGGACCCCGTCTCGGTACGGCGGCGGGCGGGGTCGGCCGCGCGGCGGGCGTCCTCGGACGGGGCCCGGCGGGCAGGTTTCCGGGGCGTAACCGGCGTTCCGGACGTGCCGTGGCCCGGCGAAAGGGACACCTCGTCCGTGATCCGGCGGATCGGGCCGGTTTCGTCGTCGTCGAGGTCGGGGCGGTCCACCCGCACATCCTGACAGCGGGATCCGGCATCCCGCGCGAGGGGCCGCCGACGGCCCGGTTCGTCCCGATGCGCCGTGCTCGGAACCGCAACTCGCGTGATTGGAACCGTAAGTCGCGTGATTGGAACCGCAACTCGCGTGATCAGGGACGTGACTCGCGTGATCGAGCGCGTATCTCACGTGATCAGAAGGGCATCACACGTGATTGGGCGGGCATCTCACGTGATCAGAAGGGCATCTCGCGTGATTGGTGGGGCATCTCGGGGCTCAGCCGTAGGCTTGGCGGATGTGGACGCGGCGGTAAGCCGAAGGCGGCGTGTCGAAGTGGTCGAGGAACGCCTGGCGGAGGGTTTCCGTCGAGCCGAAGCCGCAGCGGCGGGCGATCGTGGCCAGCGGGAGGTCGGTGCCCGACAGCAGGCGCGCCGCGTGTTCCGTGCGGATCGTGCGGACGTAGCGGCCCGGGGTGGTGCCGAGGTGGGCGTCGAACAGGCGGGTCAGCTGGCGGGTGCCGATCCCGGCGCGGGCCGCGAGGGCCGGGGTGCCGAGGTCGGCGTCGAGGTGCTCGGCGATGTACGCGGTGAGGTCGCGGACTTCGCGGTGCTCCGGCGGCGGCCCGGTCAGGAAGAGGCTGACCTGGGCCTGGTTCCCCGGCCGCTGCAGGTACGTGACCAGGGCGCGGGCCGCCTCGCGGGCCAGCGACGGGCCGTGGTCGGCCTCCACCAGCGACAGCGTCAGGTCGAGCCCGCTCGTCACGCCCGCGGCCGTGTAGACGTTGCCGTGGCGGACGTACAGCGGCACCGGGTCCACCGTCACCGACGGGTAGTCGCGGGCCAGCCGCGCCGCGTACCGCCAGTGCGTCGTCGCGCGGCGGCCGTTGAGCAGCCCGGCCGCCGCCAGCACCTCCGCGCCCGTGCACACCGACGCGACCCGGCGGCTGGTCCGGGCGAGCCGCCGGACGTGGGCCAGGATGCGCTCGTCGGCCGCCGCGGCCGTGCTGCCCCAGCCGCCGGCGACGACCAGCGTGTCGAGATCGCCGGCGACCTGGTCGAGCCGCAGGTGCGGCTGCAGCGTCAGCCCGGAGCAGGTGCGGATGCCGTGCCCGTCGACCGAAGCCAGCTGCAGCTCGTACGGCGGCCGCGCGCCGAGCCGGTTCGCGGCGTCGAACACGTCGGCGGGGCAGGCGATGTCCAGCAGCTCGGCGTCGGCGTAACCGACGATCGCGACCCGTCTGGGTGAGCCTGGCATGATCGAACGCTAGCAGCCCGACCGGCGCTCGGACGTGGTTCGCAGGAATTCGGACATCCGGGCCGCCCGCCACCCGGAGTCTCCCCAAGCTCGGCAGCATGACCGATGAGCAGAAGACCATCGCCTTCGTCGTGTACCCCGGCCTCACGCCGCTGGACCTCGTGGGGCCGCTTCAGGTGCTGAGCGCGCTGGCGCAGCTGAATCCCGCCTACCGGACCGTCGTCGTCGGTGCCACGAAGGACACCGTCGGCACCGACACGCCGCTGCGGATCGCTCCCGGCCACACGTTCGACGAGGTGCCGTCCCCCTTCGCGGTGCTGGTGCCCGGCGGCACCGTGCCGACGTTGCAGGCGATGTCGGACGAACACCTCCTCACCTGGCTGCGCACGGCGGCCGAAGGCGCCGAACTGGTGACGTCGGTCTGCACCGGCTCGCTCGTCCTCGGCGCGGCGGGGCTCCTGGAAGGCAGGCGGGCGACGACGCACTGGATGTTCCGCGACCTGCTGACCGCGCTCGGCGCGACCCCGGTGGCACGGCGGTGGGTCGAGGACGGCCCGGTGATCACCGCGGCGGGTGTCTCGGCCGGCATCGACCTGGCGCTGCACCTGGTGGAACGGCTGGCCGGACGGCAGCTCGCGACGACCGTCCAGTTCGCCATCGAGTACGACCCCGAGCCGCCGCAGGGCGCTCTCGACTGGGCGAACCAGCCCTACGGCGACCTTAAGCCGCTGCGCGAGCACACGCTGCGCGAGGGGCTGGCGGCGAACCCGGCGCTGCGGGACAAGCTGCTCGCCCACGCCTGAGGCGAACGTCGTCGGCCATCCGGGTGAGCGGGGTTCCCCCGGCGCGCCGGAAGGTTAGATTCAGCTCGCTCGATCAGGTGATCTCGCGGGTGGGGTGTTGTAGCCGTGCGGTTCCAGGTCCTCGGCCCGTTGACGGCCACCGTCGCACTGCCGTCGGCGGCCCAGCCGCGGCGGCTGCTCGCCGTCCTCCTCGCCCGCCCCGGCCGGTTCGTCGGCCGCGACACGCTGGTCGACGAGCTGTGGCCGGACGGGGCGCCGTCGAGCGCCGCGGCGGTCGTCCAGGTCACCGTGTCGAAGCTGCGCAAGACGCTCTCGCCCGGTCTCGGGGCCGCCGAGGCCGGGCAGCGGCTGCGGTCCGGGCCGCGGGGCTACGCCCTGTCGGTCGAGCCGGGGGAGCTGGACGCGGACGACTTCCTCGCGCTGCTGGCTTCGGGCGCCGACGACCGGGCGCAGCGCCGCCGCACGCTCGAACGGGCCCTGGCGTGCTGGCGGGGCGACGCGTTCGCCGACGTCGCGGGCGGGCCGCTGCTGGAGGCGCACAAGCTGTGGCTGGAGGACCGACGGTCGGCCGCGCTGCTGCAGCTGGTCGAGCTGGAGCTCGCCGACGGCGACGGCCGGTCCGTCGTCGAACGGCTCGACCCAGTGGTCGCGGCGCGGCCGGCCGACGAACGGTTCGCCGCCCGGCTCGCCGCCGCGCTCGGCGCCGTCGGCCGCCGCGAGTCGGCACTGGAGGTGCTCCGCCGGACCCGGCGGGCGCTGTGGGACGAGGCGGGTGTGTGGCCGGGCGCCGACCTCGTCGCGGTGTACCGCCGGATCGCCGGCACGGAGTGGACGACGCCGGGGCCGCCCGCCCAGCTCCCGCCCGCGGTGCCCGACTTCACCGGGCGCGGCGCCGAGCTCGCCGGCGTCGCCCGCGCGCTGCGGGGCCCGGCCCCGGTCGTGCTGCACGGGGCCGCCGGGGCCGGGAAGTCCGCGCTGGCGGTCCAGGCCGCGTGGCGGGCCCGCCGCCGGTTCCCCGACGGCCAGCTGACCGCTTCGCTGCGCACCGCGGACGGGACACCGGCCGAGCCGGCGACCGTGCTGACGGGGCTCCTGCGCCGGCTCGGCGCAACACCGGCCGAGCTGGCCGACCGGGCGGGCCTGACCGGGCTCTGGCGCGGGTACACCGCCGACCGGCGGCTGCTCGTGCTGCTCGAGGACGCCGCGTCCGAGGCCCAGGTGCGCGCCCTGCTGCCGAGCGGGCCCGGCTGCGCCACGCTGGTCACCACGCGCCGGGAGCTGCCGGGACTGTGCGGCGCGCGGGCGATCCCGGTGCCATCACTGTCCACAGAGGACGCCTGGGCGTTGCTGGCGGCGATCGCGGGCGAACCGAGGCTGCGGGAGGAACCCGAAGCGGCGCAACGGCTCATCGAGCACTGCGGCGGCCTTGCGCTCGCCGTCCGGATCGCCGGGGTGAAGCTCGCGACGCGGCCGAACCAGCGCGTCGCCGACCTCGCCGCGCGGCTCGCCGACGGCCGCCGCCGGCTCGACGAGCTCACCGCCGGCGACCTCGGCGTCCGCGCCGCGGTGACGTCGGCGCTGCGGGACCGTTCCGCCGCCGACGTGACCCTGTTGCGGCTGCTCGGCGCCTTCGGTGTCCCCCTCCCCGACTGGAGCGCCGCGGCCCTGCTCGACCGGCCCCTCGGCGAAGCCCGCGACCGGCTCGACGAGCTGGCCGCGGCCCACCTGCTGGACCCGGCCGGGACGCGGTGGGCGGTGCCGCCGTTCGTGCGGCTGGTGCTGGCCGAGCACCCGGCCGGCACCGACGAGCCCGCGCTGCGCCGGGCGTGCGAAGCCGCGCTGGTGCACGCCGAACACGCCCGGGGCCGCCGGGTACCCGGCTCGAAGCCGGATCCGGTCCTCGCGCGGCGGATCGCGGCCGATCCGGCGGCCTGGGCAGCCGAGGAGACCGGTCACCTCGCGGCCGCCGTCCGCGTGGCGGGCGCGCACGGCTGGCACGAGCTGACCGAACGGCTCGCGGACGCCTGCACGGCGCTGGCGGGCACCCCGTGGCTCGGCCACGCCGCCCGCGCCGTCTCGGTGCTCGGGCTGGCGGCGGCGCGGCGCCGCCGTGACCCGCGCGCGGAGGCCGAGAAGCTCCACAACCTCGGCGCGGTGCATCTGCAGCACGGCCATTGGCGCCGGGCGCGGAACTACTTCGTCATGGCCGAACACCGCTACCGCGCGCTGGACGACCCGCAGGGCACCGGCGCGGTGCTGGCCGCGCTCGCCGACGTCCACCTCGACGGCGGTGACCCGCGGGCCGCCGAGGCCGAGCTGCGGGAAGCGCTCGGCCTGTTGCGCGACTGCGGGGACCGCCGCGGGCAGGCGGCCGCGGCGGCGCAGCTGGGCTCGCTGGCCGAGGACGTCGGCGACGTCCGGCGCGCGGTCGAGAGCTTCGAGGTGAGCATGCTGCTCGCCCGCGAATGCGACGACGGCCGCTGGCACGACCAGGCCGCCAAGCGCTACGCCGACGTCCTGCGCCGGCACGGCGGCCAGGACCAGGCGGCGGACCTGCTCGCCGGCGCGCTCGGCGGTGCCGTCCGCACGCGCGAGCGGCACTGGGAGGCACACGTCCTGCGCAGCCTCGGCGACCTGCACACCGACGCCGGGGAACTCGCCGACGGGCAGCGCTGCCTGACGCGGTCGCTGGCGCTGTTCGAGCAGATCGGGCACCGGCACGCCGCCGCCTACACCCACCGCAGCCTGGCCGAGGCGCGCCGCCGAGCGGGCGACCCGGCGGGCGCGCGGCGGCACCTGCTGCTCGCGCTGGGCGTGTTCCGGGAGCTGCGCGACCGCCGCGGCGCCGGGTACGCCCTGCTCGGCCTGGGCCGCACGCAGGCCGGGGACGGCAACGCCGCCGAGGCGGCGCGGCTGCTGCGCACTTCGGCCGGCTTGTTCCGCGACCTCGGGTTCCCGCTGTGGGAGCTGCGGGCGCTGCGGGACCTCAACGCCGTCACCAGCGCGTCCCCGGACCACGACCGGACTCGTGAAGTCTTGGCGAAGATCAAGACCTGACGGCGGCCCGCCCGGTGCGCGGCGGCCGGGGTTTGGCGAAGTTATGGCCGTCCCGATTTGGCTCACCGGCGTTCGGATCGTCGCAGGAGAGGAAGGCAACTCATGCCGGGACAACGGATGCTGGCGCGGGCGGCACTGGGGCTCACCGCCACCGCGGCGACGGCGGTCTTCGCCACCATCGGCACCGCGTCGGCGAGCGTCGAGGTCACCAAGCTCACCCAGGCGCAGGCGGCGTCGCAGCTGTCGGCGGCCGGGGTGACGCACTCGTCGAGCGGCGGCTGCACCAACCGGAACAACTCGACCTGCACGTCGTACGAGCAGATCAACCAGAGCACGGTCAGCGGCGTCATCACGCTGAAGCGGGCCAGCGGCTGCGCCGTCAACATCACCGGCGGCACCGAGACCGGGCACGCGTCCGGCACCTACAGCCACTGGAACGGCTACAAGGTGGACATTTCGCACAACAGCTGCATCGACTCCTACATCAAGAACAGCTTCGGCTACATCGGCCTGCGCGGCGACGGCTACCCGCAGTGGAAGGCGGGATCCGGCAACCTGTACTGCGACGAGGGCAACCACTGGGACATCACGTACTACACCTGCGGCTGCTGAGCCCCGGCCGGGACCTGCCCCGGGCGGGCAGGTCCCGGGCACCGTCGCCCCGCCCCGCCGATCCAGAACCACCTGAGCGAACCGCTCCCCACAACGGAAGGTTCCCGCCCTCGGCGGTTGCGCTCACCGCCGAGCCACCCGGCAACCCCCGATCGGCCCTCCTTGCGCAGCGGGGGAGAAGAGCCCACCGGCTCCCGGTTCGTACGGTCGGGGCGCACCCGAGTCGGATCGGCACAAGGAGCGCGGATGACCCTCGCAGAATCGGCGCGGCCGGACTCGGCCGCTCGGCCCGCGGATTCCCGGCGGTGGGCCGCGCTCGTCCTGCTCTGCACCGCCAACTTCATGGTGATCCTCGACGCCCAGAGCGTGATCATGGGCGTCCCGCTCATCGCCGCGGATCTGGGGCTGTCGCCGGTCGAGGCGCAGTGGGTCCTCTCCGGGAACCTGCTCACCTTCGGCGGGCTGCTCCTGCTGGGCGGGCGGGCCGCCGACCTGCTCGGACGCCGCAAGGTCTTCATGCTCGGGACCGCGCTCTTCCTGCTCGTGTCGGTGCTCTCCGCGCTCGCCACGGCCGGGCCGCTGCTGCTCGTCGCGCGGGCGCTGCACGGTGTTTCGGCCGCGCTGATGGCCCCGACCGCGCTGGCGATCCTCACCGACATGTTCCCCGAGGGCCGCGAACGGAACCGGGCGCTGGCCGCGTGGTCCGCGATCGCCGCCATGGGGGCCACCATCGGCCTGCTGCTCGGCGGGGCGCTGCTCGGGTGGTTCGGCTGGCCGTCGCTGTTCTTCGTCAACGTGCCGGTGGCGCTGCTCATGCTGGTGCTGAGCCCGGTGCTGCTGCGCGAAAGCCGGGACGCCTCGGCGCACCGCACGCTCGGCGTCGCGGGCGCGGTCCTCAGCACCGCCGCGCTCGGCCTGCTCGTGTACCTGCTCGTCGAAGCGCCCGAACAGGGCTGGACCAGCTTCCCCATCCTCGGCCTCGCCGTGGTCTTCGTGGTCCTGACCGCGGTCACCATCGCCGTCGACCGGCGCTCGGCCGCGCCGATGCTGCCCGCGCGGCTGTTCCGGTCGCCCACCGTCCTCGGCGGCAACGTCTTGACCGTCCTGATCGCGATGCTCGCCTTCGGCATGTCCGTCGTGCTTTCCCAGTACTCCCTGGGCGTGCTGGGCTACACGCCGATCCGGTTCGGCCTGAGCCAGTCGGTGATGCCGATCGCCTCCGTCCTCGGCGCCTACGCCGCGCAGAAGGCACTGGCCCGGCTGGCCGTCCGGCCCGTCGCCGTCACCGCCTTCGTGCTGCTCGCGATCGGCAGCGCCCTGCTGATCGGCATCTCGCCCGACGCCGGCTACCTGACGACGGTGTTCCCCGGGCTGGTCCTGTTCGGGCTCGGGCTCGGCGTCGGCCCGGTCGCGCTGGTGGCCGCCGCCCTCACCGGCGTGACGCCGGCCGACGCCGGCATCGCCTCCGGGATCAACGTGGCGGCCTTCCAGGTCGGCGGAGCGCTCGGGGTGGCGGTGGTCTCGACGATCATCGCCGCCAACATCGCCGCGACGCCGGGGCCGTCCGGCGCGCTCGCCGGGTTCCACGCGGGCATGGCCGCCTGCGCCGGGTTCGGGGTCGCCGGCGTGGTGGTCGCCTTCGCGCTGCTGAGGAAGGCCCGTCGCGGGAACTTGACCGCGGTGCCGCGCCCGCACTGACCAAGCTCAGTCCGCGATGAACAGCCAATCGCCCGTACCGCCGCCCTGCCGGTACGGGCTGTCGGCCCGCTTCGCGACGACGCCGGGCAGGCCGTGCTGGCGGGCGGCTCCGGCAACGGCCTCGCCGCCGCCGGAGTAGTACCGCGGGACCTGCCAGTGCCGGTCCTCGATCCCCAGGCCCTCGAGCAGTTCCCGGCGTTTGGTGTAGGGCAGGTCGAGCGTCGGGTGGCCGTCGAGGTGCAGGACGTCGGAGGCGAAGTAGAAGACCGGGCAGCTGGTCTTGAGCCGTTTGGCGGCCGCGCCGTCGGCCCGGCGGCGCTCGTCGAGGCCGCCGGGGTGGGGCTTGCCGTCCTTGACCACGACGACTTCGCCGTCCAGCAGCACTTCCGTCGATCCGAGCTGTTCGCCCAGCTTGTGCAGCTCGGGGTAGCGGCCGGTGACGTCGGCGCCGGTTTCGTCGTGCGCGGTGACGCGGCCGCCGCAGACGAGCAGCATCGTGCGCAGGCCGCCCCAGGCGAATTCGTAGGCCCACTCGTCGTCGTCCGGCGGCAGCCCGCCGGGGACCGCCGTCATCGGCTCCAGGAACTCCGGCGCGTCCTCGTGCCCGGGTTCGGCGGGGTCGAGGCGCCGCAGCGTCCAGTCGCGGCCGTCCTCGTCGTGCCGGTTGACGAACAGGTACTTGCCGCGCGCGCGTCCGCCGTGGAAGACGACTTCGACCTTGTGGTCGTTCCAGTGCAGGGTTTCGTACTTCCCGGTGTCCCACACGGTCATCCGGCCGCCGCCGTACTCGCCCGCGGGGATCTCGCCGGAGAAGGTGAGGTACTCCATGGGGTGGTCCTCGGTGTGCACCGCGAGCCGGGGCACGCCGGGGGAGAGCGGCAGGCCCTTCGGCACCGCCCACGAGACGAGCACGCCGTCGCGTTCCAGCCGGAAGTCCCAGTGCAGCCGGGTGGCGTGGTGCTCCTGGATGACGAAGAGGTTGTTGTCCCCGGGGACGGGCGGGCCGTCCGGCCAGGGCTCGGAGGTGCGGTCGCGGGCACGCTTGCCGCGGTACTCCTCGAGTTTGTCGGCCATGGGCCCCCGGTACCCCTTCCGCTCGAAGAGCTTCCAGGGTACCGGGGCGACGACGTCAGTCGGTTTCCGCCACGGCTTCCGCGAACTGCGCGGCGTAGAGCCGCGAGTAGGCACCGCCGCTGTGCAGCAGCGTTTCGTGGTCGCCCTGCTCGACGATCTGCCCGTGCTCCATCACCAGGATCACGTCCGCGTCGCGGATCGTGGAGAGGCGGTGGGCGATGACGAAGCTCGTGCGGCCGCTGCGCAGCGAGTTCATCGCCCGCTGGATGAGCACCTCGGTGCGGGTGTCGACCGAGCTGGTCGCCTCGTCCAGGATGAGGATCACCGGCTTGGCCAGGAACGCCCGCGCGACCGTGATCAGCTGCTTTTCGCCCGCGCTGACCGTGCCGCCCTCGTCGTCGAGCACCGTCTCGTACCCGTCCGGCAAGGTCCGCACGAAGCGGTCCACGTGCGTCGCCTTCGCCGCGTCGACGATCTCTTCGCGGCTCGGGTCGTCCGCGCCGTAGGCGATGTTCTCCGCGATCGTGCCGCCGAACAGCCACGCGTCCTGCAGCACCATGCCGGTCTGGTCGCGCAGCTCTTCGCGGTTCATCTTCGCGATGTCGACGCCGTCGAGCGTGATCCGCCCGCTGTCGAGCTCGTAGAACCGCATGAGCAGGTTGACCAGCGTCGTCTTCCCGGCACCGGTCGGGCCGACGATCGCCACCGTCTGACCGGGTTCGACGGTCAGCGAAAGGTTGTCGATCAGCGGCTTGTCCGGCAGGTAGCGGAAGGAGACGTCCTGGAACTCGACGCGCCCGCGGATCACGGACGGCCGCTGCGGCTCCGCCGGCTCCGGGGCCTGCTCCTCGGCGTCGAGCAGCGCGAACACCCGCTCGGCCGAGGCGACGCCGGACTGCAGCAGGTTCGCCATGCTGGCGATCTGCGTCACCGGCTGGCTGAACTGGCGCGAGTACTGGATGAACGCCTGCACCTCGCCGAGCGTGAGGCTGCCCGACGCGACGCGCAGCGCGCCGATCACCGCCACCAGCACGTAACTGAGGTTGCCGATGAACATCATGGCCGGCTGGATCATCCCGGAGATGAACTGCGCCTTGAAGCTCGCCTGGTAGAGCGTTTCGTTCTGCTTGTCGAAGATCGCCGCGGACTCGTCGCGGCGGCCGAACACCTTGACCAGCGAGTGCCCGGTGTACATCTCCTCGACGTGGGCGTTGAGCTTCCCCGTCGTCGACCACTGCTTGATGAAGTTCGGCTGCGCCCGCTTCCCGACCTTGGCGGCCACGACCGCCGACAGCGGCACGGTCAGCAGCGCGATCAGCGCCAGCAGCGGCGAGATCAGGAACATCATGATCAGCACGCCGATCACCGTCAGCAGCGACGAGACGATCTGCGACAGCGTCTGCTGCAGCGACTGCGCGAGGTTGTCGATGTCGTTGGTGACGCGGGAAAGCACCTCGCCGCGCGGCTGGCGGTCGAAGTACTTCAGCGGCAGCCGCGCGAACTTGTCCTCGACCTCCTGGCGCAGCCGGTACACCGCCTGCTGCACCAGGGTCGTCGTCAGCCGGGCCTGGATGAGCCCGAAGAACGACGAGATGACGAACAGGGCCAGCACGGTCAGCAGGATCTGCCCGACCTTGTCGAAGTCGATGCCGACGCCGGGCACGAGGTCGACGCGGCTGTAGATGTCGGCGAGCGTGCTGTCGCCGCGGGCCCGCAGACCGGCGACGACCTGCTCCTTGGTGACCCCCGGCGGCACCTGCTTGCCGAGCACGCCGGCGAGGATCGCGTCGGTGGCCTGGCCGAGGATCTTCGGTCCGATCACGGTCAGCGTGACGCTGGCCGCACCGAGCACGAGGACGCCGATCAGGGCCACCCGCTGCGGTCTCAGCAGCTGCAGCAGCCGTTTCAGGGACCCCTTGAAGTCCAGTGGCTTCTCGGGCGGCGCGCCGCCGCCCATGAAGCGGGCACCGGGTCCGGCGGCCGCGGCCCCGGTGTTGCGGTGCCGTTGCGCGGTGGGCCGTTCCCCGGCTTCGGTGACGGCGGCCTTGGGCGTTTCGGTGGTGCTCACGCCGCCTCCTGTTCGGTGAGCTGGGACAGCACGATCTCCCGGTAGGTGTTGTTGCCGTCCATGAGTTCGTGGTGGGTGCCGGTGCCGACGACGCGGCCTTCGTCGAGGACGATGATCCGGTCGGCGCCCCGGATCGTGCTGACCCGCTGCGCCACGATGACCACCGTCGCGTCCTTCGTCTCCGACACCAGCGCGCGGCGCAGGGCCGCGTCGGTCGCGTAGTCCAGTGCCGAGAACGAGTCGTCGAACAGGTAGATCTCCGGTTTGTGCACCAGCATCCGGGCGATCGCGAGCCGCTGCCGCTGGCCGCCCGAGACGTTCGTGCCGCCCTGGGCGATCGGCGCCTCGAGGCCCTCGGCCATCGCTTCGACGAATTCCTTGCCCTGCGCCACCTCCAGCGCGTGCCACAGTTCTTCGTCGGTCGCGTCCGGGTTGCCGTAACGCAGGTTGCTCGCCACCGTGCCGGCGAACAGGTACGGCTTCTGCGGGACGAGCCCGACCGCACGGGCGAGCACCGCCGGGTCGAGGTCGCGCACGTCGACGCCGTCGACCTTCACCGTGCCGCGGGTGGCGTCCATCAGGCGGGGGATCAGGTTGAGCAGCGTGGTCTTGCCGGTACCGGTCGACCCGATCACGGCGGTGGTCTCACCGGGCCGCCCGATCAGCGAAATGTCCTGCAGCACCGGCTTTTCCGCGCCGGGGTAGCGGAATTCGACGTTCGCCAGCTCCAGGTGCCCGCGCACCGCGCCCGGGCGGATCGGCGACACCGGCGGGCGGACGCTCGACTCGGTGTCCAGCACCTCGCTGATCCGCTCGGCGCTGACCTCCGCGCGCGGCACCATCATGAACATGAACGTGGCCATCATGACGGCCATCAGGATCTGCAGCAGGTAGGACAGGAACGCCGTCATGGCGCCGATCTGCATGCTGCCGGAGTCGATGCGCTGCCCGCCGAACCATAGCACCGCGACGCTGGAGGCGTTCATCACCAGCATCACGATCGGGAACATCAGCGCCATCAGCCGCCCGACCCGCAGCGACACGGTGAGCAGCTCGTCGTTGGCGACGTCGAAGCGCTGCCGTTCGTGGGAGTCGCGCACGAACGCCCGGATCACGCGGATGCCCATGATCTGCTCGCGCAGGATCTGGTTGATCCGGTCGATCCGCACCTGCATCAGCCGGAACGCGGGACGCATCTTCGCGATGACCAGCCCGACCGAAACCGCCAGCACGGGCACGATCACCAGCAGCAGCGACGACAGCGGCACGTCGAGGTTCAGCGCCAGGATGATGCCGCCGACGCACATGATCGGCGCGGACACCATCAGCGTCAGCGTCATCAGCACCAGCATCTGGATCTGCTGGACGTCGTTGGTGGTGCGGGTGATCAGCGACGGCGTGCCGAACTGGCCGACCTCGCGGGCCGAGAAGTCCTGCACCCGGTGGAAGACGCCGGCCCGGATGTCCCGGCCGATCGCCATCGCCGTGCGCGCGCCGAAGTACACCGCGCCGATCGAGCCGGCGATCTGGGCCAGCGTGATGGCGAGCATCACCGCGCCGATCCGCAGGATGTAGGGCATGTCGCCCTTGATCAGGCCGTTGTCGACGATGTCGGCGTTCAGCGTCGGCAGGTAGAGCATGGCGATCGTCTGCACGAGCTGCAGCCCGACGATCACCCACAGCGTGCCCCGGTACGGGCGCAGGTGGCTGCGCAGGAGCTTGACTAGCACAACGGTTCCCCCAGTGGAGTGGTGGTGTTCGGTTCGGGATTTCCTCCGGCGCCGCCGGTCAGGGTCGGCATCCCGGCGGCCAGCTCGTCCAGCAGCCGCTCCAGGGTCGGCAGGAGCGGTTCGCCTTCGGTGAACCAGTTCACGAAGGCGACGCGGACGGCGCTTTCCACCGAGGAGGCCATCAGCCGGCACAGCAGGTGGTCCACACCGCCCACCCGTTTCGCGATCGTTTCGGCGAGGACCTGCTCGACCGCCGCGTGGGCGTTCAGGAATTCGCCACGCAGCATGAGCTGGCCCATCAGCTCCCGGATACGCGCAACATACGCGCGATCCGGCTCGCCATCACGCGAATATTGCTCGAGGACCGCCTGTTTGACGGCCTCCCAGAGCGGCTCGCCCGCCGGCCGGGCGAGCAGGGCTTCGCGCATCCCCTCGTGGCGGTCGACCACGATCGAGCAGACCGCCTGCTCCTTGCTGGAGAAGTAGTTGTTGAACGTCCGCGGGGAGACGCCCACTTCGACGGCGATGTCCTCCACCCGGACGTTCTCCAGCCCGCGGTCCAGCGTGAGCCGCAGCGCGGCCTGCGCGAGGGCCCGGCGGGCCTCGCGCTTCTTCCGCTCCCGGAGGGTGAGCTTCGGTGGTTCTTCCGGCGGCATGAGCGGAGTGTAGCGAAAAACTTGCGGGCCACGCAAAAAAGTGCGGGCCCCGCAAGTTTGGGACGAATCGGGCACGACCTGGGATTTCGCGGTCGGGGCCTGCCTCAGCTGCGCGTTCGGCGTCCGTGTGCGCTCTGTTGCGAGCCGCAATTTGCAAAATTGAACCGAATGGCCTAATCCACTGCGCTCACCAGCGGCGACGCTCCGAAATCATGATCACACACGGCGATCGCGCGGGGACCGGCTGTGGACATCCCACGAACCTTTCTGCTTGCATGTCCCGCATCGCCGCCGGGGGCCGGCGTACCGAGCCGTTCCAGCACCACCGAAGTTCGTTCGACAAACCGTTCGTCCAGTACACACAGCCGCACCTGAGCAAGGAAGAAGTGGGACCACATGGCGAGCCGGGCCCGGGAACTCCTGGATCGATCACGCGTCCTGCTGGACCGCTCGCGCGTCGCCGCCGCGCAGTTCCTCACCGCGCCCCCGAAGCACCCGGGGTACACGCCCGCAGCGGGACCGGCGATCGCGGAGCTGTCCCGGCCGGAGCCGGTGGCGCCGCCGTCCGAAGACGGCGTGCTGGCCGAGATCTGCGCCAGCGTCGCCCTGCGTGACCTCAACCTCCTCGACCAGCTCCTCGCGCGGCTGGAGGAGCTGGAGGCGGGGGAGGAGGACCACCACCGCCTCGCCGAGCTCTACCAGCTCGACCACCTCGCCACCCGGCTGCGGCGCAACGCCGAGAACCTGCGCGTGCTGGCCGGGCAGGACACCACCGACGACGCCGCCCGCGCGACCTCGGTGCTCGACCTCATGCGCGAGGCGATGTCCTCGATCAACCACTACGCCCGGATCACCATCGGCCGCGTGGTCAACCTCGGCGTCGTCGGCTTCGCCGCGGAGGACCTGGGCCGGGTGCTGGCGGAGCTGTTCGACAACGCCGCCAACCAGTCGTCGCCCAGCTCGCCGGTGCACGTCAGCGCGCACCTGACCGAGCAGGGCAGCGTGCTCGTCCGGATCGAGGACGAGGGCATCGGCATCCCCGCCGACCGCGTCGGCGACCTCAACGCCCGCCTGGCCGCGGGCGGCGACCTCGACGACGCCGCGGCGCGGCACATGGGCCTCGCCGTGGTCGCCCGCCTGGCGGCCCGCCACGGCGTCACCGTGCGGCTCGACCGCCGCAGCCCGCACGGCACGGTGGCCACGGTGCTGCTGCCCACCGGTGTCGTCACCGAGCTCGCCGAGCACGCGTGGTCGGGCACCCGGACCGTCACCATGGAGCCGGTCAAGGCCGGGGCCGGCGCGGCACCGGCCACCGCCGCCGGGCTGCCGCGCCGCCGCTCCGGCACGCACTCCCGGGAGGCGCCGGAGCCGGCGCCGCGCAAGCCCAGCCCGCGGCCCCGCCCGGTCGAGCGGGCGGTCGGCGGGACCACGCCGAGCGGCTTGCCGCGCCGCGTGCCCGGCAGCATCCGCGCCGCCGCGCCGGAACCGCCGCCGCCACCGCCGTCGCCCCCGCCGGGCGAGGAGACCGCCGGGTCCGGGCACGAGCGGCTGCTCGCCGACCTCGGCGCGTTCGCCGACGGCGAGCAGGCGGCGCTGGCGGAGAACCGCACCCGGCAGGACGAGACGCCCGGAGGAACCGGCTCGTGAGCGCTCCCCACCCGGCCACGGCGAACTTCGCCTGGCTGCTCGACGACTTCGTGCGCAAGGTGCACGGGGTCAGCCACGCGCTGATCATGAGCGTGGACGGCTTCCCGCTCACCGCGTCGGATTCGGTCGGCGAGGCCGAGGCCGAACAGCTCGCGGCGATCGCCAGCGGCCTGCTCTCGCTGGCCGGCAACAGCGCGGCCCTGTTCGGGAAGGGCGCCTGCGAGCAGATCATCATCCGGCTCACCCACGGCTACTTCCTGTTCATGGGCATCGGCTCCGGTGCCGGGCTCGCGGTGCTGACCTCGGGCGAGGCGGACATGAAGGTGGTCGCCTACGAGATGACCCAGTTCATCACCAACGCCGGGCACGCGCTCACCCCCGAGGTGCGCGCGGAGCTGCGGCAGGTGCTGACCGCGCGCCGGCCCCGGACGTGAGGCCCGTGCCCGACCAGGCTTCCGGGGGTCCGGGGCGAAGCTCCGGATCGCCCGACGAGGAGGTGATGCCAGTGTCCACAGTGTCCGAAGTGTCCGGCTCGGCCACCCCGTTGCCGCGCCGGAGCCGCCGGATCCGCGCGTACGCGCTCACCGGCGGCCGCACCGGTACCCGGTACCAGCTGCTGGTGGAGACGCTGATCTCGGTGCCGCAGTACGACCCGGCGCTGAGCGACACGCTCATGCCCGAGTCGCGCTCGCTCTACGAACGCGCCCGGGCGCGGTGCTCGGTCGCCGAGCTGTCGGTCGGGCTGGACCTGCCGCTGGGTGTGGTGCGGGTGCTGCTCGGCGACCTCGCCTCCCAGGGCGCGGTGTTCGTCCACCCCACCGCGCACGCCTACCACCACGACACCAACGTGCTCGAGAGGATCCTTGATGGGCTCAAGCGGCTCCCCGCCTGAGGGCGATCTGCTGACGATCTCGGCGAAGATCGTCGTCGCCGGGGGCTTCGGTGTCGGCAAGACGACCTTCGTCGGCGCGGTCTCCGAGGTACCGCCGATGAGCAACGAGGCGTGGATGACCGAGGCCGGGGAAGGCATCGACGAGATCCCGCCCGGCGGCAAGTCGACCACGACCGTGGCGATGGACTTCGGGCGCATCACGCTGCGCCCGGACCTGCTGCTGTACCTGTTCGGCACGCCGGGGCAGGCGCGGTTCTGGTTCCTGTGGGACGACCTCAGCCGCGGTGCCCTCGGCGCCGTCGTGCTGGTCGACACCAGCCGGATCGACGAGTCGTTCGCGGCGATCAACTACTTCGAGAACGACTCGGAGCTGCCGTTCGTCGTGGCGGTCAACCAGTTCGAGGGCATGCCGGTGCACGACCTCGAAGAGGTGCGCGACGCACTGGCGCTCGACCCGGCCGTTCCGCTGGTGACCTGCGACGCCCGGGACCGCGCGTCGACGATCGCCACCCTGACCGAACTGGTCGGCCACACGCTGTCGCTGGCGGTGCTCTCCGGCCCGGCGGGCCGCGAGCTCGCCGGCAGCGCCCCGCACGCCTGAATCCCCGCACGTCTCACCCCGGAAGGTGAAGGGTCCCCATGCGCAAGGTCCTGGTCGTGGGCGCCGGGCAGTCCGGCCTGCAGCTGGCCCTCGGGCTGCAGGCGAAGGACTACGACGTCACGGTGATGTCCGCACGGACACCGGAGGAGATCCGGTCCGGGCGGGTGATGTCGACGCAGTGCATGTTCCACGACGCCCTGCAGCACGAGCGGGACCTCGGGCTGAACCTGTGGGAGGCCGAGACCGTCGACGTCGAAGGCCTCGGCGTCTCGGTGGCCGCGCCGGACGGCGGCCGCGCGCTCGACTGGTTCGCCGAGCTCGACCACCCCGCGCAGTCGGTCGACCAGCGGGTCAAGATGGCCGGCTGGCTCGAGCTGTTCGAAGACCGCGGCGGCAAGCTCGTCATCCACGGCGTGATGACGTCCGAACTGGACGCGCTGGCCCGGCTCTACGACCTGGTGATCATCTCGGCCGGCAAGGGCGAGCTGGTCCAGCTGTTCGACCGCGTGCCCGAGCGGTCGCCGTTCACGCAGCCGATGCGCGCGCTTTCGCTGGTCTACGCCCACGGGGTGGGCCGCCGGCCGGAGCACCCCGGGAAGGTGGGGGTGCGGTTCAACATCGTCCCCGGGGTCGGCGAGCTGTTCATGATCCCGGCGTACACGCTGAGCGGCAACTGCGACATCCTCTTCTTCGAAGGGGTGCCCGGCGGGCCGCTGGACTGCTTCGACGACCGCCCGGGCCCGGACGAGCACTTCCGGCGCGTGCTCGACCTGATGCGGCGGTTCGTGCCGTGGGAGTACGACCGCTGCCGCGACGCGGAGCTGACCGACGCGAAGGCGACGCTGGCCGGCGGGTACACGCCGGTGGTCCGCCACCCGGTCGGCACCGTGGGCGGCGGGGCGATCGTGCTGGGCATGGCCGACGTCGTCGTCGCGAACGACCCGATCACCGGCCAGGGCTCGAACAACGCGAGCCACTGCGCGGCGACCTACCTGGCCGCGATCCTCGAACGCGGGGACCGGCCGTTCGACGCGGAGTGGATGGAAGCGACGTTCGAGCGCTACTGGGAGTACGCCCGGCACGTGACCGAATGGACGAACGCGCTGCTCCTGCCGCCGCCCCCGCACGTGCTCCAGATCCTGGGGGTGGCGGGGCAGAACCCCGCCGTCGCGAGGCGGTTCGTGAACGGTTTCATGGACCCCTCCGACTTCCAGCACTGGTTCATGGACCCCGCACTCTGGGAGAAGTACCTGGCAGAGGTCTAGATCGCCGGAGGTGCTGGACTGTCGCGGAGGGACGATTCGGGCTACGGTTGTCACGTAGCGTGAAGGCGACAGGGTGGCACATCGGAGGTGCGTGGCATGCGGGCGATGTGGAAGGGCTCGGTGTCGTTCGGGCTGGTCAGCATCCCGATCCAGATGTACGCGGCCACCGAGAACAAGAACGTCTCCCTCCGGCAGGTGCACGAGGCCGACGGCGGCCGCATCCAGTACAAGCGGTTCTGCACGATCGACGGCCAGGAAGTGCCGTACGCCGAGATCGCCAAGGGCTACGAGCTGCCCGACGGCGAGATGGTGGTGATCACCGACGCGGAGATGGCCGAGCTGCCGCTGACCACCCAGCGCACGATCGACGTCCTGGAGTTCGTGCCGCTCGAGTCGATCGACCCGATCCAATACGACCGGACGTACTACCTGGAGCCGCAGAAGAACGCGGTGAAGCCGTACATCGTGCTGCGGGACGCGCTGCACAAGTCGAGCCAGGTGGCCGTGGCGAAGGTCGCCGTCCGGCAGCGGGAGAGCATGGCGGTGCTGCGCGTGCACGCCGACGTGCTGGTGATGACGACGATGCTGTGGCCGGACGAGGTCCGCGAACCCGACTTCCCCTTCCTGCGCGACGACCCGCCGCAGATCCGGCCGCAGGAGCTGTCCATGGCCGGGTCGCTGATCGACTCGCTGGCCGAGCCGGTGTTCGAGCCGGACAAGTACCGCGACCACTACCGCGAGGCCCTGGAAGAGATGATCGAGGCCAAGGTCGCGGGGGACGAGACGACCAAGCCCGCGGCGGTCACCGCCAAGGAGGGCGTCGTCGACCTGATGGCCGCGCTGCAGGCCAGTGTGGACGCCGCGAAGAAGTCGCGCCAGTCCTCTTCGGAGGCGTCCGATGAGGACGAAGAGCCGGTGAAGAAGAAGCCGGCCGCGCGCAAGCGGGCGCCGAAGTCCGCTTGAACCCACCCGGACGGGTGATCGGGCCGACACGCCGCCGGCGTACCGGGTGCGGACGCTTTCCGGTCCTACCTTGGGTGGACGTCGGCCACGAGCACGGAAAGGCGGCCGGTCATGGAATGCGCCTCTTGTCACGCGAGGATCGATCACTGCCACGGCACGCTGGTGGTGCACCCGGAAGGCGGGTTCGCCGAGTGCACCGATCCGGCCTGTCAGGACGGTGACCGCGTGCGGCACGCGCTGATCGTCGACTGCCAGGGCATCGGCAGCGGGTGCGGCTGTGCCGCCGCGCTGCGGAAATCCCTGCTGCACCAGGCTTCCTGAGCCTCCCGCCGGGACCCTGCGGGCCTTTCCGCCGGGTGGTCCGCACCCGCCGGGAAGGCCCGCACGGCGTCAAGGCCGTAACCCGATCGTGTATGCAGCTGTGTACACGGGCTTGGCGATGTGCTAACACTAACGAGGTCCTTCGGCTCTCCCTCCCCCTCGGAGCCGGAGGACCCTTTTCTTTTCCGGACGTGTCCGGTGTGGATAGGTCAGCGCCTGATGTACAGTTCACTGCATGGTGACCTGTGAGACGCGCGAGTCGGCGCTGGCCCGCATCGGCCGGGCCCTGTCCGACCCGACCCGCTGCCGGATCCTGACCGCACTGCTCGACGGTCCCGCCTATCCCGGGCGGCTGGCGACCGAGCTGGGGCTGAGCCGGTCGAACGTGTCGAACCACCTGTCGTGCCTGCGCGGCTGCGGGCTCGTCGTGGCCGGCTACGAGGGCCGTCAGGTGCGGTACGAGATCGCCGACGCCCACTTGGCCCGCGCGCTGCGGGAGCTCGTCCAGGTCGTTTTGGCGGTGGAACCGCGCGAAGCCTGTGAGGACGAGCGGGCGGCGCTGCGGTGAAACCGGAACCGGCCACGGAAACCTGCGCCGACGGCTGCTGCGCGGCACCCGCGGTGGAGCCGGATCGCCGGGCGCTGCTGGTGCGCCGGATCCGGCTGCTCGTGGCGGCGACCATCACCTACAACGTCGTCGAGGCCGTCGTCGCCCTGACCGCCGGTGCGGCGGCTTCGTCCGGGGCGCTGATCGGCTTCGGGCTGGACTCGGTGATCGAGGTCGCCTCGGCCGCCGCGGTCGCGTGGCAGTTCTCCGGCCACGATCCGGAAGCCCGGGAACGGCGGGCGTTGCAGGCGATCGCGATTTCCTTCTTCGCGCTCGCGATTTACGTCACAGGGGAAGCTGTCAGTACGTTTTTCACCGGCGAGCCGCCGGAAACCTCCCGGACCGGAATTGTGCTCGCGGCCATTTCCCTGGCCGTGATGCCCGCGCTTTCCGCGGCGCAGCGCCGGGCCGGGCGGGAACTGGCCTCCGCCAGCGCCGTCGCGGATTCGCGGCAGACTTTGCTCTGCGCTTACCTTTCCGCGGTGCTGCTGGCCGGATTGCTGCTCAACGCCCTGTTCGGCTGGTGGTGGGCCGACCCGGTCGTCGCGCTCGCGATCGCCGGGGTGGCGGTGCAGGAAGGCCGAACGGCCTGGCGCGGCCAGCATTGCTGCTGACGCGTGCCAGGCCGTTGGCGGGAGTTCCGGGATCAGTACCAGTGCGCCCGGCCACCGATCCGGCGGCCGGTGCCGCCCAGGATGGCCAGTGCCACACCGGCCACCGCGAGAATGATGCCGATGGTGTACAGCACCGGGATACCGACGATGAACCCGATGACCAGGAGAATCACACCGAGAACGATCACTTCACACACTCCTTCGCACGAGACCCGGCCCGGCTCCGTGCCGTCCGGGCGGATGCGCTTCTCTCGAGGGGAGGATGGCCAGTTTCGCGATAAACCAAACTACGGCGAATGGAGCAATCTTGGATCAGTACCGGTAGTGATCGAGCTTGTACGGCCCTTCGACGTCCACCCCGATGTACTCGGCCTGCTGCTTCGTCAGCTTGGTGAGTTTCACCCCGAGGGCGTCGAGGTGCAGGCGGGCCACCTTTTCGTCGAGGTGCTTCGGGAGCCGGTGGACGTCGGTGGTGTACTCGCCGGGCTTGGTGAACAGCTCGATCTGCGCGATCGCCTGGTTGGTGAACGAGTTCGACATCACGAAGGACGGGTGCCCGGTCGCGTTGCCCAGGTTCATCAGCCGGCCCTCGGACAGCACGATGACCGCGTGGCCGTCCGGGAACGTCCACTCGTGCACCTGCGGCTTGATCTCGTTCTTCACGACACCGGGGAGCTTCGCCAGCCCGGCCATGTCGATCTCGTTGTCGAAGTGGCCGACGTTGGCGACGATCGCGTTGTGCTTCATGCGGCTCATCTGGGCGGCGGAGACGATGCCGAAGTTCCCGGTGGTGGTGATGAAGATGTCGGCCTGCTCGACGACGTCGTCCAGTTCCACCACGTCGAGCCCGTCCATCGCCGCCTGCAGCGCGCAGATCGGGTCGATTTCGGTGACCGCGACGCGGGCGCCCTGGCCGCGCAGCGCTTCCACCGCGCCCTTGCCGACGTCGCCGTAGCCGCAGACGACCACGCGCTTGCCGCCGATCATGACGTCGGTGGCGCGGTTCAGGCCGTCCACAAGGGAGTGCCGGATGCCGTACTTGTTGTCGAACTTGGACTTGGTGACCGAGTCGTTGACGTTCATCGCGGGGAACAGCAGCTCGCCGTCCTTGGCCAGCTTGTAGAGCCGCTTGACACCGTTGGTGGTCTCCTCGGTGACGCCGCGGATCTCCTTGGCCATGCGGGTGAACCGGTCACAGTCGGCCGCCAGGCTCGCGCGGAGGGTCTCGAGGACGATCCGGTATTCCTCCGGGTCCTCTTCGGACGGCTGCGGCACCGCACCCGCCGCCTCGAACTCGACTCCCTTGTGGACGAGCAGGGTGGCGTCGCCGCCGTCGTCGAGGATCATGTTCGGCGCCTGCCCGCCGGGGAAGGCGAAGAGCCGGTCGGTGCACCACCAGTATTCGTCGAGCGTCTCGCCCTTCCACGCGAAGACCGAGGTGCCCGCCGGGGCCTCGACGGTGCCTTGCGCGCCGACGACGACCGCGGCGGCGGCTTCGTCCTGGGTGGAGAAGATGTTGCAGGACACCCAGCGCACCTGCGCGCCGAGTGCCACCAGGGTTTCGATGAGCACGGCGGTCTGCACCGTCATGTGCAGCGACCCGGCGATGCGCGCGCCCTTCAGCGGCTGCGTGGCGGCGTACTCGCGGCGGATCGCCATCAGGCCGGGCATCTCGTGCTCGGCCAGCCGCAGCTGGGTGCGGCCGGCGTCGGCCAGCGCGAGGTCGGCCACGGCGAAGTCGAGGCCATTGCGGGTCTGCAGTTTGTCACTCATGCTTCGGTGCACTCCGGAGTTCGTCGGGACGCTCGGGAGGCAGCGCGGAAGTCCTTGCGGACAAAGAAGAAGGCACCTCCCTCGCGGGAGGCGCCCTTGGAGTCGTGGTAACGGGCCGAGCGTGGCGGAAGGGATCTCCGTCGCAGCGCCTCTCGGCCCGCGACCAGGATGGCAAAGCCGCCGCGAGGCTGTCAAGCGAGCGAACGGGCCATGAGCACGTCGTCGACGTCGACGCCGTCGATGCGGAATTCGCCCCGCAGCACGCCTTCCACGACGAACCCGCACTGCTCGTAGATCCGGCGCGCGGCGGTGTTGTGACCCAGCACGCGCAGCGTCAGCTTGCGGGCGCCGCGCTTGCGCGCCACGGCCACCGCGGCGGCCACGAGCTGCCGCCCGATGCCGAGCCGCTGCCGGTCCGGGTCGACCGCGAGCCCGCCGATCACGAGCACGTGCCGGTGGGCGTCGATGTCGAACCCCGCGGTGAGGTGGACATACCCGGCGACCACGCCTTCGTGCTCCGCGACGAGGAAGTTCCCGGGCCGCGCGCCGTCGCCGAAGAAGGGCGTGCCGGGCGGCGGCGGGGGAGCGGGGGACACGGTGGAGGTCCAGGTCCGCCGGTCGATTTCGGCGAGCGCGGCTTCGTCGGCGGCGCGGGCCGTCCTGATCGTGATCACCGGGGCAATCCTGGCGGAATCCGGCACCCGGCGCGAAGGGTTTAGAGCAGGTGCGCCCGCCGCCAGATGCCTTCCGAGCGGCCGCCGATCAGCCCGGCCTCGCGCAGGAACGGCACGATCTTCTCCGCCATCCAGCGGCGTGTCTCCTGGAAGTGCAGGTTCGCCAGCGCCGCGGCGCGGCCTTCCCGCGGGGCGATCCCGACGCTGCGGTAGATCCGCGGGTCGACCATGCTGTCGATCACGCCGAACGCGACCAGTGCGGTCCGCAGCCGGTGGCGCTGCAGGGCCGCCTTCGACAGCTTCGGCGTCTCCCGCAGCACCTCTTCCTTGGCGAACCGGACGTGCCGGGCCTCCTCGACCACGTGGATGCGGTTGACCGAGCGGATCAGCGGCTGGATGCCGTCGTCGTCCATCATCGACCGCTGCAGCCGGTCGGTGGTCTCCTCGGCGACCAGCACGCTGGCGAACATCGACGGCCCGGCGGCGGTCGCGCCGAACACCTTGGCGGCGCGGTGCACGACCTTGGGGACGCCGTAGCGCGGGACGCCGAGCCGCTCGGCGGTGCGGGCGAACATCACCGAGTGCCGGGTCTCGTCGCCGATCTCGGTCATGGCGTACTGCGCGTGCTCGGTGCGCGCGTCCAGGTCGAAGACGTACCGGGCGAGCAGCTGCATCAGGACGATCTCGAACCACAGGCCGACGCTCATGATGCTGGCGATCTCGTGCTTGGACAGCTCGATCCGCTGCTCGGGCGTCAGCTTCGCCCAGAGGTCCGTGCCGTAGAGGGAGACGCGTTCGAGCGGCATGTACGCCTTGCCCTCGGCGAGCGGCGCGCCCCAGTCGATGTCGACATGCGGGTCGTAGGAGTTCTTCGCGGAGCTCTTGAGCAGGCGAGCCGCGGTGACGTCCCGGTCCTGGGCCTCGACGCCCATGGCGACCTCCGGAAAGTAGGGGGTACACGGTGTACTAGTTACTTCGGGGAGCGTACACCGCCCGGCGGTCCGTGAGTAGGCTTTTGCCGTGACCAAGGTCGACGGACGGGCAACGCGCTGGGCGGGCCAGCAGGAGCGGCGGCGCGCCGAGTTCGTCGACGCCGCGTTGGCCGCCATCGCCGAGTACGGCCCGGACGTCTCGACCGAGCAGATCGCCGAACGCGCCGGGGTCGCCCGCACCCGCCTGTACCGGCACTTCGACGGCGCGGCCGATCTCCGCCGGGCGATCGCGCAGCGGGCGGCCGAGCTGGTGACCGCCGATCTGGCCCCGCTCTGGCACCCCGAGGGCTCGCCGAACGAGATGATCTCCACGGTGATCTCGACGCACCTGCGCTGGCTGACCGAGCACGCCCACCTGCACCGCTACCTCGCCCGCGGCGTCCCCGACGGCCCCGACGTCCGCGGGGCGATCGCCCGCCACCTCAGCGGCCTGTTCACGGGCTACCTGACGGCGTTCGGGCTGGATCCCGCGCCGGCGGACACGATCGCGTTCGGCCTGGTGGGCTACGTCGAATCGGCGACGACCCGCTGGCTCGACCACCCGGGCACGCTCACCCTGCCCCAGCTGACCGGCCAGCTCACCGGCACGATCTGGGCGATGCTGGACCACACGCTGCGCGCCGGCGGCGTCGAACTCGACCCGGACCGCCCGCTACCGCTCCCGGAGGGGCTCTAGTCTTCGCGCGGGAATTCGGCCCGCACGCCCAGCAAGCGCACCGCCCGGGTCAGCTCGAACATCCCGAGCACCTCCTGGGCGGCGCGGTCGAGTTCGGCGGCGTCCGACGTCGGCTCCGGCAGCGTGATGCTGTGCGTGTGGGTCAGGAACGGGACGAACCGCACCTTGACCGCCACCCGCGCCGCCGGGCGGCCTTCCTCGAGGACGTCTTGGGCGACGCGCTTCGCCAGCGCCGAGACCTCCGCCGCCATCTCCGCCGGGTCCGTCAGATCGCGCTGGAACGTCGTCTCGCGGCTGCGCGAGCGGGCCACCCACGGCGTCGCGCTCACCTCGGCGTCGCTGATGCCGCCGCCGAGCAGCCGCAGCCACGGCCCGGTCTTCGGGCCGAACCGGGCCGCCAGCTCCGCCGGGTCGGCGCCGGCCAGGTCGAGGACCGTGTGGATGCCCAGCTCGGCGAGCTTCTTCGTCGTCTTGCCGCCGATGCCCCACAGCGCGTCGGTCGGGCGGGCCGCCATCACGTCCCACCAGTTCTCCTGCGTCAGCCGGTAGATCCCGCCCGGCTTGCCGAACCCGGTGGCCAGCTTGGCCCGCAGCTTGTTGTCCCCGATCCCGACCGCGCACGACAACCCCGTTTCGCGCGCGACCGCCTCCTTGATCGAGACGGCCAAGGCCTCCGGATCGGCGGTCTCCGCGCCGATGAAGGCCTCGTCCCAGCCCAGCACCTCGACCACCACCGGCAGCTCCCGCACCGCGGCCATCACACGCGCCGACACCTCGAGGTAAGCGTCGGGGTCACTGGGCAGGAAGACGGCGTCCGGGCAGCGCTTGGCGGCGATCCGCAGCGGCATGCCGGAGTGGACGCCGAACTCGCGGGCTTCGTACGACGCCGTCGCGACGACGGCGCGTTCGGCCGGGTCGCCGTGGCCGCCGACCACGACGGGCTTCCCGCGCAGCTCCGGGTGGCGGGCGATCTCGACCGCGGCGATGAACTGGTCGAGGTCGACGTGCAGGACCCACTTCACCCCGCCCAGTCTGCCTCAGATCCGGTGCCGCGCCACGTGGGTCCAGACGGTGGCGGTGAGCGCGAGGATCCCGCAGAGCGTCACCCCGGGGTCGGGCAGCACCAGGCCCAGGACCAGCAGCGTCACGGCGGTGATGTCGAAGACGATCAGGAGGGCGCCGCGGAGCGCGCGCGACTTCGGGCGCTTGCCGTCGCGAAGCGCCGCCGCCAGATCCGGGTCGCTGAGCTCGAGACTGCGCTCGATCTTCTCGAGCTCGGTGCGATCGTGGTGACTGAGCATCGGGCCTCCTTCGGCGCCGAACCCGCCGTATCGCCGTAGCGAATACCCAATCGTCCTCTTCGCTAACCGCCGAACGCCTTCCGATTTTGTGCTTTTCTCTGCTCCGACCGGGTGATCCGCGCTCCGTGACCGGGGACGGCCACGTTAAGTTGCCCCTTGAACGTGGCCGGTCACGGCCGGACGGCGGGTGGGGGCGGTCGGTGCGGCCACGTCCTGCCTTCGTGCCGGTGGCCGGTCAGTCGCCTTCCAGCAGCCGGAGGACTTGATGACCCTGCCCACCGAACCGATCGGCAGCATCCCGCGTCCCGCCTACCTCGTCGAAGGCCTCGGCGGGTTCGCGGCCGGCCGGATCGACGCCGCCGCGCTCGCCGAGCTGGAAAGCCGGGCGCTGGCCGACACGATCCGCCGGTTCGAGGAGACCGGCTCCCCGGTGCTGACCGACGGGGAACAGGGCAAGCCGAGCTTCGCGACGTACCCGCTGGCCGGGCTGGACGCACTGGCACCCGACGGCGTCGTCATCCCGTTCGCCGACGGGCACACCCGGCAGCTGCCGCGGCTCACCGCGGGCCCGTTCCGCTACGCGACCCACGCGGACTCGTACCTGACCCGTGCGAAAACGCTTACCGACCGGCCGGTCAAGCAGGCGGTGATCGCCGCGTCCGCGCTCTCGCTGATCTACCCGGGCGACGGCATCGAGGGCTACTCGCAGGAGCAGTTCGTCGCCGACTTGGTGAACGAGGCCGAGGCGGACATCCGGGGCAGTCTCGAGGCGGGCGCGGACAGCGTGCAAATCGACTTCACCGAGGGCCGCCTGTCGCTGAAGCTCGACCCCACCGGCGGGCTGCTGCGCCAGTTCGTCGAGCTGAACAACGCCGTGCTCGACCGGTTCACCGCCGAGGAGCGGGCGAAGATCGGCGTCCACACGTGCCCGGGCGGCGACCAGGACTCCGTGCACAGCCTCGACGTCGACTACGCGGGCCTGCTGCCGGCGTTGTTCGAGCTGAAGGCCGGCCGCTTCTTCGTCCAGCTGGCCAGCGAAGCCGACCCCGAGCGCGCGCTGCGGGTGATCGCCGACAACCTCCGGGCCGACCAGCGGATCTTCGTCGGCGTCATCGATCCGATCGACCCGCGGGTGGAGACCCCGGAAGAGGTGCGGGACCGGGTGCTCACCGCGGCGAAGTACGTACCGGCCGAGCGGCTCGGGACCTGCGACGACTGCGGGTTCTCCCCGTTCGCCGACGACACGTCGACTTCGCGCGACCTCGCGTTCGCGAAGATCAAGGCCCGCGTCGAGGGCACGCGGCTGGCGTCGGAGCAGCTCGGCTGAGCGGACGGCGTGAGCCCGCCCGGCGGGCTCACGCCGCTTCGGCGGCGACCTTCAGCCCCAGCGCGACGAGCACGGTACCCAGTACGGCGTCGAGGCCCCGGCGCACGCGGCCGGCGCTGAAGAACTTCTTCAGCGCCCCGACCACGACGGCGAGGGTGACGAACCACAAGACGGTGCCGGCGGTGGCGATGGCGGCCAGTTCGAGCGTCTGCAGGGTGGAGCCGTCCGCGGGGAGGAACTGGGGGAGCAGCGCCAGGAAGTAGACGGCCACCTTGGGGTTGAGCAGGTTGGTCACCAGCCCCTGGCGAAAGGCGGCCCCGGCCGCGAGCTGCCGGGGCCCGGCAGCGGCCGCGAGATCCCGGTACTCCCCACGGCGCACGGCGAGCCACGCCTTGACGCCGAGGACCACGAGGTAGGCCGCCCCGGCCAGCTTCACCACGGTGAACGCAACGGCGGACGCGGTGAGCACGGCGGCAACACCGAGCGCGATCGCGACCACCCAGGCGAACACCCCGAGCGCAATCCCGGCCCCGGCGGCCATCCCGGCCCGCCGCCCCCCGCTGAGCGCCGACCGCGTCACAACAACGAAGTCGGGCCCGGGCGACATCGCCCCGAGCACGACGACCAGCAGGAACGAGGCGGCGGTGGCACCGGGGATCATGGCCAGAGGATACGACCTGGGCGCCACCGGTTTTCCCGGCGATGCACGCCATCGCCATCGCCGGCGACGAATCCGCGGTTCACGATTTGGTAACTGTCGGTGACATTCCGACCGTGGCCGCGACTGTGCTCAAGCGTGGTGCTTTCGAATCCACGTACACGGCTTGGTGGACTGGGTAGGTGGAATGAGTACGTCGTTGGTGGACCGCGCGCGTCGGTTGTTCGAATTTCTCCGCGGGGCGCAGCAGCTGAAGGCCAACCCGGTCCGGTCGGTCGAGGTCTACCAGCGCGAAGGCGACGTGATCTGGCTGGCGGACCTTCCGGTCCACCCCGCCATCGCCCGGCTGCCGAGAGACGTCCCGGCCGGGGACGCGCCGCTGCTGTCGATCGCTCGGGTTCCGGTGGTCGCGCCGCCCGAAGCCGCCGCGGAACTCGGGCGATGGCTGACGGAACCGGTCGACGATCCCGAGCGGACGCCCGCGCTCCGGCAGCGGATCACCGAAGCGGCACCCGAGGCGGAGCCGGAGGCGACTGCCGACCGGACGCCCGTGTCCCTCACCTTGGATTGCTTCCCCGCGGTTCAGCGGCAGTACGACACGTGGCTGCCGCGTTGGCTCGAATGGGCGGAACAGGAACGGATCGATCGTCCTGCGCGAGACCTGTACGCGCGGCTCTACACGATCTACGTCTCGGCCACGGAAAGCCCCGAGGAGCTGGAGCTGGTCGCCGGAACCGGCTGCCTCGGCTGGCAACCCGTCAACGGGTATCGGATCAAGCGGCACCTGCTGACCAGCGCCGCATCGGTGGACTTCGACGATCGGACCGGCCGCCTGGTGGTGCGCGCCGTCGAGTCGGCCGAGCCGGTGCAGCTGGAACTCGACATGGTCGAGCCCGGGCTGGTCACCGCCCCGGACAAGCTCGACGAGATCCGAGCGGACGTCAAGGCGTACGAGGGGCCGGCTCTGGCTCCGGTCGTCACCGGTGACTTCGCACGCCGGCTCGTGCACAGCCTCGACTCCGATGGCGAGTACCGCGACCAGGACGAGCCCGCGGTGCCCGGCAAACACGCAGTAGTGGCCTTCGCGCCGGCCCTGATCCTGCGGAGGCGCAGCCAGCAGGGGCTGATCGAAATCTTCGACACGATCCTGCACCAGCTGGACGAAACCGGGGAAGTGCCGGACGGGCTGATCCCGTTGATCGATCCCGACCACGTGCCGGCAGCGCCGGCAGCAGCGGGTGACGGTGCGATCTTGCTGGTCGACGACGAGCCGTTCCTGCCCCTTCCGGTCAACGACCGCCAGCTCGACGTGATCAGGCGGGTCGACTCGGCGTCCCAGACCCTGGTGCAGGGCCCGCCGGGCACCGGCAAGACCCACACGGCCGCGGCGTTGATCTCGCACTTGCTCGCGCAGGGCAAGCGGGTTCTCGTCACCGCCCACACCGACCGGGCGTTGCGAGAGGTGCGGGACAAGCTCCCGGAGGAGATCAAACCTCTGGCGGTGGCGGTCGTCGGGTCTTCCCGGGAGGACATGGCCGACCTGAAACTGGCGGTCCAGGAGATCGCGGCTGCGGCGAGTGAACACGACGGCGAAGAGAACGCCCGGGCGATCCGGGAGCACTTCGAGACCGTCGACTGGCTCCGGCGCGAACGCTCAGCCGCACACAGCAAGCTCCTGCAGGCGCGTGAACGTGAGGTCCTGGAGTGGGAACACCGGGGCTATCGAGGCACCCTCTCGGGGATCGCCCGTCAGCTGACCGCCGAGCAGGGCCGGCTGGGGTGGCTGCTCGGCTCGGACGCGGTCGGCCCGGACCAGGAAGCGCCCCTGAGCAGTCGTGAGGCCCGGGAATGGCACGGCTACCTGCTCGACGAAAACCTGCGTGCCGATGAACCCCAATCCCGGCTGCGCCTGCCGGTGCTCTCCCAGCTGGTGGACGCCGATCGGTTCGCCCGGTTGGTCGCCGCCGAAAACGGGGCCACCGCGGCGGACCAGGAGAACGCGGTGCTCAAAGAGCACCCGGCCTTCTCCGCGGTCCGGCGGCTCGCGCCCGAACAGCGGAGCGAGCTCCAGAGCCGGTTGCACCGGCTCGCCGGTGAGGCGGACCACCTGCTCGGCCGCCGGGAGCAGTGGCTCGACGACGCGTTGCGGGATGTCCGGACCGGACGAGCCGGCCAGTGGCGGGCCCGGGGTGCAACCATCCACGGCCTGATCACCACGGGTACGGGCTGGGTGGGGCAACTCGGCCCGCTCACCGACGTCGTGGTGCGTGGCGGCGATCTCGGTGCGCTGGTTGCGCTCGCCGGCGAGCTCGTGCGGTTCCTCGCGGGAGGTGGCGTCGTCAAGACGATGGCCGACGGCAGTCCCAAGATCGGCGCCTTCGCTCCCAAGATCCTCAAACAGGCCCAGCCGCTGTTCGAGAACGTCCTGGTCGACGGCCTGGCGCCGACATCCGCGCCCCGGTTGCAGGCGTTCATCGCCTGGGCCGAGGGGAGCAAGGTACTGACCGCGCTCGACCGGGCTTGGCCGGAAAGCATGGTGATCCCGCCCGAGGACACCCTTCAGGAACGGCTTCAGTGGCACAGCACGGAACTCAGGCAACTGCACCGGGTCCTCGCCCTCGCCGATGAGCTGGCAGCGGAAGAGCAGCGCTTGCGCCGGCTCGAGCTGCCCTCCCCGGACTGGAACGACCTCGGGGGCGTCCGGCGGTACGCGAGCTTGACGGACGCCGCGGCGGCGGAAGAGGCGAAGGCGGCGGCGGCCGCGCCGCTGGTCGCGCTCGAGCGGTTCGTCGGGGAAACCGCCCAGTGGTCCGACTCCGCCCAGTGCGTCGCCGACCTGCTGGATGCCGTCAAGAACCGGGACAGCGAGCGCTTCGCCGTCGCTCGCCGGACGCTCACGCGTCTTTGGGAGGTACGCGGTCAGGCCGGTCGCCGTGATCAGCTCGGCGGCGTCCTCCGGGCCGCCGCGCCACGCCTGTACGAGGGAGTCGTTTCCGACCCGGGCCACCCGGACTGGGCCGAACGCCTCGCGACCTTCTCGGAAGCGTGGAACTGGAGCGCGGCTCGGGCGTGGATCACGCAGCAGGAGTCGATCGACGTGAACGACCTCCAGTCGGACATCACGAGGATCGAACAAGCCATCCGGCACGAAGCCGAAACGATCGCCGCGGGGCGTGCTTGGGATCATGCTGCGTCGCCGGAGCGCCTCAGTGGCGCCGCGCGCGCCGACCTGACCCAGTACGCCCAGCTCGTCCAGCGGGCGGGAAAGAACACCGGGATCTACCGCAACCAGCGCCGCGCCGAGATCCGCAAGGCGATGGACCGCTGCCGTCCGTCGGTGCCCGTGTGGATCATGCCGATTTACCGGATTGCCGAGCAGCTCCGCGTGCGGCCGGACATGTTCGACGTCGTCGTGGTGGACGAGGCCTCGCAGGCCGGGACGGAAGCGGTCTTCCTGCAGTACCTGGCCAAGAAGATCGTGGTCATCGGGGACGACCGGCAGGTTTCGCCCTCGGCGGTCGGCGTCGACCAGCAGCAGCTGCGGGACCTCGCGCGGCAGTACCTGGCGGGAGACCGGTACCGCGACACCTGGCACGATCCGCGTCGCAGTCTCTTCGACGAAGCCAAGATGCGGTACGGGAAGCTGATCACGTTGATCGAGCACCGTCGGTGCGTCCCGGAAATCATCGGGTTCTCCAACCGGATCGCCTACGAGCCGGACGGTATCCGGCTCGTCCCGGTCCGCCAGTACGGCGCCGACCGCCTCGAGCCGATCAAGGCGGTCTACCTGGAGGACGGTTACGAGCGGGGCGTCACGAACAAGAGCAACCCCGTCGAAGCCGAAGCGATCGTCGAGCAGATCGAGAAGTGCCTCGCCGACCCGGCCTACGACGGCAAGACCTTCGGTGTCGTCTCGCTCCTCGGTCCGACCCAGGCGAAGGAGATCCAGAACAAGCTCTTGGGGCGCATCTCGAAGGAGGACTGGACGAGCCGCGACTTCCGGTGCGGGGATGCCGCGGACTTCCAGGGCTCGGAGCGGGACGTGGTGTTCCTTTCCATGGTGGCGGCTCCGGCACCCGACAAGCGGATGGTGGCGCTGACGCAGGAGCAGTACGTCCAGCGCTACAACGTCGCGGTTTCGCGCGCGAAGGACCAGGTCTGGATCTTCCACTCGGTGCGCCCGGACGAGTTGCCGAACCGGGAGTGCATGCGGTTCCAGCTGCTCGATTACAGCTACGGGGTGATCGCGCGAGGCCGGAACGCCGAAGCCGGGGCATCCAGCGAAGCGGTGCCGGAGGACCGCCGGGTCGAGCCGTTCGACTCACTCTTCGAGCAGCGCGTGTACAACCGCATCGTCGACCGCGGGTACACCGTGCTTGCGCAGTACCCGTCGCTGGGCTATCGGATCGACCTCGTGGTGGTGGGTGCCCACGGACGTCTGGCGGTCGAGTGCGACGGCGACCAGTGGCACGGCCCCGAGGCGTACGAACGGGATCTCGCACGGCAACGTGACCTCGAACGGTGTGGCTGGCGTTTCTTCCGGATCGCCGGGTCGGCGTTCGACGTGGACCGGACGGAAGCGCTCGCCGGGCTGTGGGAGCTGCTCCAGGAGGAAGACATCCATCCCTCGGGCTGGTCACCTGCCGCCGAGGCGGCGGAATCGCCCGAAGCCGTCGAGCTGCTGCCGGCGGTGATCGAGGAGGTCGAGCCGGAGCCGGCGATCGCCTCGCCTGCGCCGGCCCCGCCGGCCGAACAAGACTGGGAGTGGCCGGCGGAAGACGCCGTCGACGAGGGTGCGGTGCCGGTGGAGCCGGCCGCCTCGTCCGGGGAGCGCTCGGCTGTCCGAACGCAGGTCGCCGGCGTCGAACAGCCGGCAGTTGACCGTGCGCAGCCGGCGCTGGAGGCCTACGGGGTCTTCTCCGGCCGGCTGACGCCGGCGTCCGACGCCACGCGCGACGAGCTGATCGAGGGTATCCAGGCCATCGTGGCCGCCGAGGGGCCCGTGTCGGGTGACCGGATCCACCGCCTCTATGTGCAGTCCTCCGGTGGGCTCAGGGTCGGCTCCCAGCTGGCACGGCTGTTGAACTCCGCGGTGAGTCTCGCGGTCCGCCGAGGCGTGCTTCTCGCCGACGATCCGCTCGGGCGGTCGGGCGTCCGGCCCCGCACCTACCGGCTGCCGGACCAGCCGCTGGTCCGGGTGCGTGAGCTGGGGCCTCGTGACCTGGGTGACGTTCCTCCGCGGGAGCTGGCCACAGTCATGCGGGAACTGGCCGATCGGCACGGCTGGGACGACGAAGAAGCGCTGTTCCGGGCCGTTCTCGCGCAGCTCGGGCTCAAGAAGCTGACGAAGAACGTGAGCCAGCTCCTCTCGACGGTCCTCGGGCTGGCGCGGACCCTCGAATCGGGCGGGCAACCCCCTCGAGCCGAGGCCTGAGCAGTGCCGGTCTTCGTGGGTGAGGGACCTGCGAAGACCAGCGATGTTCGAATTTGAACCTCGTGTAGGGTCGATCTTGTGGGCGACTCCAGGGGCAACGGCATGACGGCTGAGGTGCGGACACGGGTGCGGATCCCGCTGCGGCTCGACGGCGGAATTGCGGTCGACGCCGAAGCCGTCACCTTCCGGGGGCTGGGCGACGGGGGTGAGCACCTGGCGTTCGTCCTCGGCACTCCCGGCGAGGTGCCGCTGGTGCGGCCGCACTCGGAGTGCCTCACCGGGGACGTCTTCGGGTCGGCGCGCTGCGATTGCGGCCCGCAGCTGGCCGAGGCCGTCACGCGGATCTCCGAGGCCGGTGGGTACCTGCTCTACCTGCGGCAGGAAGGCCGGGGGATCGGGCTGTACAACAAGCTCGACGCCTACGCCCTGCAGGACGGCGGCCTCGACACCTACGCCGCGAACGCCGCGCTCGGGCTGCCCGAAGACGCCCGCGACTACACCGTCGCCGCGCAGATGCTGGGTGCGCTCGGCGTGGCGCGGGTCGACCTGCTGTCGAACAACCCGGACAAGGCGGCGCAGCTGCGGGCGGCCGGGATCGCCGTGCGCGACCAGGTGCCGACCGGGGTGTTCGCCACCGAGAACAACGTGCGGTACCTGCGGGCGAAGGCCGAGCAGACCGGGCACACGCTCAGCCTGCCCGGGATCGCCAGCTAGGCCAGGCGCTGGGCCGCCGCGGCCGCGGGGCCCGTGGTCAGTTTCTCCAGCAGGCCGATCAGGACCGTCCGTTCCGACGGCGTGAGCGACGCCGCCCAGGCCTGCTCGCGCGTGTTGTGCTCCTGGTAGGCGTCGGTCACCGCCGTGTGGCCCGCTTCGGTGAGGGCCAGCTGCACCGCGCGGCGGTCGCGGGGGACCGGGGTGCGCGTCACCAGCCCGTCCCGCTCCAGGGTCTTGACCAGCGCCGACACCGCCGCGCGGCTCATCCCGGCCAGCCGGGCCGTGTGGCGGGACTCCAGCGGGCCCGTCAGCCACAGGACGAACAGCACCCGGAAGCCGCCCCAGCTCCAGCCGCGCGGGCGGTGGACCGTCGACTCCCAGTCGTAGACCAGCGCGCCGGCCAGGCGGTGCAGTGTCAGGCCGAGGCGCATCGCCACCGGGTCGGTCGCGGGCAGCTCGGCCTGCGTCTTCCCGATCGCGTAGTCGACGAACGAGAGGTAGTCGAGGTCGGCCGGTCGGTCGGTCATGCGGCTCAGGCTAGGCGAGGCGAGGGTTCCCCGCGGTCGTCCGGCGGGCTAGCCTGACCCGGCAGATGGTCAATCCTTTGACGATCAAGGAGCGCTCGCGGTGACGAAGAAAGCCTTCGCCTCTTCGGCCGACCTGGCGGAGAAAGCGCAGACCCTCGAAGTGCTCGCGGAGGGCGTCTACGCGCTGACCGCCGAGGGCGACCCGAACATCGGCGCGATCGAAGGCGAGGACTTCCTCGTCTGCTTCGAAGCGCTGGCAACGCCCGTCGCGGCCGGCGAATGGCTCGCGAAACTGCGGGAGCACACCGACAAACCGGTGCGGTACCTGGTGCTGAGCCACTACCACGCCGTGCGCGTGCTCGGCGCGTCCGCGTTCGGCGCCGACGTGATCGTCGCGCACGAAAACACCCGCGCCCTGGTCGCCGAGCGCGGCAAGGAGGACTGGGCGAGCGAGTTCGGCCGGATGCCGCGGCTGGCCAAGGGCGCGGACTCGGTGCCCGGGCTGACCTGGCCGACGCTGACCTTCTCCGACCGGCTCACGATCGACCTCGGCGGTGACCGCGGCGACCTCGTCCTGCAGTACTGCGGGCGCGGCCACACCGAGGGCGACATCGTCGCCTGGCTGCCCCGCGAGAAGATCCTCTACGCCGGCGACCTCGTGGAAGCCGAAGCCGCGCTGTACACCGGTGACGCGTTCCACCGCGACTGGGCGTCGTCCACTTTGGACCGCGTCGCCGCCTTCGGGGCCGAAACCCTGATCGGCGGCCGTGGCGGGGTGAGCCGCGGGAGGAAAGCGGTCGACGCCGCCGTCGCGCAGACCCGGCACTTCCTGGACACGATGATCCGCGAGGTCGGCGCGGTCCGCGACGCCGGCGGCACGCTCAAGGAGGCCTTCGAGCGCACGCACGCCGCGCTGGACGACCAGTACGGGCACTGGCCGATCTTCGAGCACTGCCTGCCCTTCGACGTCTCGCGGCTGTGGGACGAGCTGTCCGGCATCGAGCGGCCGGTGGTCTGGACCGCCGAGCGCGACCGCGAAGTCTGGGACCAGCTCCAAGGATGACGGTCGCGGTCCTCGGCAGCGGCCCGGTCGGCCAGACGGCCGCGCTGCTGCTCGCGCGCCGGGGCGTGCCGGTGGTGCTCGTCGACGAGCACGAGCGGCGCGATCCCGTGGGGTCCAAGGCCATCTGCCACCAGCGGGACACCTTGGACGTCTGGGCGTCGCTCGGCGCCGGGTGCCTCGCCGAGGAGGGCCTGACCTGGACGACCGCCCGGACGTTCCACCGGGACCGGGAACTGTTCTCCTACCGGCTGCCCGGCGCGGGGTCCGCGCTGCCGCCGTTCGTCAACCTCTCGCAGGCCCGCGTCGAGGAGGTCTTGGACGAGCTGATCGCGCGGCAACCGCTGATCGACGTCCGCCGCGGCCACCGCGTCACCGGCCTGACCCAGCCGGGCTGCGTCGAGGTCCGCTGCGAAACCCGGGACGGGCCGCGCCGGATCGAAGCGGACTACGCGATCGCCTGCACCGGCGCGCGCGGCGACGCGGTGCGGCGCGGGGTGGGGGAGCAGCTGGCCGGCGTCTCGTTCGACGACCTCTTCCTCATCTGCGACATCCGCGCCGACCTCGCCGGCTGGGCGGCCGAGCGGCGGTTCTACTTCGACCCGCCGTGGAACCCCGGCCGTCAGGTGCTGATCCACCCGTGCCCCGGCTCGCGGTTCCGGATCGACTGGCAGGTGCCCGAGGACTACGACCTCGCCGCCGAGGAGACCGGCGGCGCCCTGGACCGCCGGATCCGCGCGATCATCGGCGACCGGCCGTACGAGGTCGCGTGGCGGTCGGTCTACCGCTTCCACACCCGGCTCGTCCGCCGGATGCGCGCCGGCCGCGTGCTGCTGGCCGGCGACTGCGCGCACCTGGTCGCGCCGTTCGGGGCGCGCGGGCTGAACTCCGGCGTCGCGGACGCGGAGAACGCCGCGTGGAAGCTCGCGTGCGTGCTGCGCGGCGAAGCCGGCGACGGCCTGCTGGACAGCTACCACGCCGAGCGGCACGCGGCGGCCGTCGAGAACGCCGAGGTGACCACGGCGACGATGGACTTCCTGGTCCCGCAGGACGACAAGCAGCGGCGGCACCGGGCCGAGGTGCTGGCCCGGGCCGCCCACGACCCGGCCGCCCACCCGGAGGTCGACTCGGGCCGGCTGGCCGAGCCGTTCTGGTACACCGGGTCCCCGCTGACCACCCCGGACCCGGACCGCCCGTTCGCCGGGCGGCCGCCGCGCGGGACGTTGCCGCCACCCGGCCCCGGGATCCTGCTGCCGGACGTCACCGTCGCGGGCCGGCGGCTGCGCGAGCAGGCCCGTCAGGGGTTCCTGCTGCTGACGACGCCGGGAGTGGTGGCGCCCGCCGGCGTGCGATCGGCGGAGATCCCGGTGGGCGGGGCACTGGGTGCGCGCCCGGGCGAAGCCTGGCTGGTCCGCCCGGACGCGTACGTCGCCGCCGTGCTCCGCAACCCGCCGGAGCTCGCCCCAGCCCTCCAGCGCGCACTTTCCCTACGAAAGTGACGTCCCGAGGCCCGAGCTTTCACGTGAAAGCTCGGGCCTGGAGCGCGTCACTTTCCCTACGAAAGTGATCCGGAGATGGTGACTCCGGATAGCTTTCACGTGAAAGCTGCGGTTACGGGTAGTTGAGGAGGGGGCTTACCTGGTGGGTTGTGTTGGCCGGGTCGCCTGTGTCGTTGACCACGTGGGCGATCGTGCCGACTCCGCCGAGCGACACCGAGACCAGGTTGTGGAGCCGGACGCCGCCGTTGTTCGGGACCTCGAACGAGTGACTGGCCACAATGGACGGATTCGTGTTGAAGAAGCAGTAGCTGCCCAGCCCCCAGCCTTCGTGGCTGGTCACCGAGTCGGCCACCTTGTACGCCGCCCAGCCCTGCCGTCCGCCGCCGCTGGACCAGGACGCCTGGTCCGGCGGGTCGTACGGCATTTCGTTCTGGAAGAAGTACGTCCGCCCGCCGTTGCCGTTCCACAGCACTTCGTACTGCTGGTAGTGCTCGACGAACAGGCCGTACATCGTCACGTTCGCGCCGTTGACGACGAGTCCGTTCGCCGCGGTGTTGACGTTCCAGCCGACCCCGTAGGAGTGGTCGCCGCGCCACAGCCACATGTGGTCGCCGATGACGTTGTTCGAGTTGACCACCAGCGTCTGGGTCGCCCGCCCGACCGCCGCGCCGCCGATCCGGAAGAACACGTCGTGCAGCGACGTCGGGTTACCGGCGTGGTTCGCGTTCGACCCCGGCTGGCCGACCTGCAGCAGCACCGGCGAGTTCACCGCGCCCGCGTCGATCAGCAGCCCGGCGATCTTCACACCGTCCACATCGGACGTCGTGATCGCCGCGGTCCCGTTGGTGGGCATCAGCGTCGCCAGGCCGAGCCCGAGCACCACGGTGTCCGGGCGCGTGATGTTCAGTGACTGGTCGAGGTGGTACACGCCCGGCGTGACCAGGAGGTTCTTGCCCGCGGCCAGTGCGGCGTTGAGCGTCGCGGCCGAGTCGGACGGCTTGGCGACGTAGAACTCGCTGAGCGAGATCGACTGCCCGGCCGGCGCTCCGTGGCCCCAGCTGGTGCCCGTGGAATTCTGCCGCAAGGCCGGGACGAACACGTTGTAGCTGCCGGAGCCGTCGACGTAGAGGAACGGCTTCTCGCGGATCACCGGGGTCTGGCCGACCACGGTCTCCGGCGGGTTCGGGAACGACGCCGGCGGGGTGCCGGTCGAGCCGACGAACACCATGTTCCACACGCCGCCCTGCCAGCCGCCGAGCTCGCTGTTGCGGGTGAGGAACTGCTGCTGCGAACCGGACACGGCGACGCCGTCGATCTTGCTGTCGGCGATCAGGCCGCCGCTGGCCCAGCCGTCGCCGCCGTTCCACAGCTGGATCTGGCTGCCGCGCAGGTGCATCCGGCGGTAGGGCGCGGCCTGCGCGACGGCCCACCGCTCGACCTGCCCGGCCGGCAGGGTCACCGAGAGGTTCTCGGCCGACCGCCAGAAGTTCTGCGTCGCGTTGCCCTTGTTGTTCGGGTTGTCGCCCTGCTGCAGCCAGTCCGCTTCGACGCGGACGTGGCCGTTGAGGTTGACGTCGTCGGGGGAGAGGCCGAGCCCGGCGACCTGCTCGTAGAAGCCGAGGTTGACGTCGGCGTTGTAGGTGCCCGGCTTGAACAGCACGGCGTAGCGCTCATTGCCGAACTGGTTGGTGTGCTGCTGGCCGGCGAGCTGCGTCAGCCGGTTCTGGATCGTCGCGGCCGGGGTCGAGGGGTCGAACACCGACACGTTCGGCCCGAGGTCCGGGTTGCGCGGGTCGGTCGGCGGGATGGTCGTCCCGCCGCCGGTGCCGTGCACGGCCACTTCCCAGAGCGAGTAGCCGTAGCCGGTCGCCCGCTGGGTGCCGTGGACCCGCAGGTAGCGCGCGGTGCCGGTGAGGGCCAGCGACTGTGTGCCGCCGGTGCCGGTGGTGGTCGAGTACGCCGTGCTCCAGCTGTTCGCGTCGGCGGACAGCTGCACGCTGAACGCCGTGGCGTACGCGGCTTCCCAGCTGAGCACCACGTCGCAGAGCTGCTGCGCGGAACCGAGGTCCACCTGCAGCCACTGCGGGTCGCCGAACGCGCTGGACCAGCGCGTCCCGGTGTTGCCGTCGACCGCGGCGGAGGCGGGTGTCCCGCCGTTTTCGGTCGACGACGCGGTCGCGGGACGGCCCTGCGCGAGGTTGGTGCTGCCGCACGCGGCGGCTTGGGCCGGTGCGGAGCCGACCACCGCCGCGGTGGTGACCGCGGTGACGAAGGTGGTGGCGATGACGAGGAGGCGGTGTACGGGGGAGAACGTCGTTGATCTCATCGGCCTGCCTGCTGCTCGAGGGGGAGGACGTGCAAAACGGACCGGGCGAGCCCCACAGCTCGCGCCGGCGTCGGGTGGTGCGGCGGGTTCGCGTCCGGGCACCCGCCCGGCGCCGTGAGCCGGAGGAGCGGTACCGGGTGGTGCGAGGAGCGCGAACCAGTCAGCCCGAAGGGTGTGTGTCGCGGCGGAACTGTCCCGGTGGCGGTCACGGAACCGGTTCCGTCGGTGAGATCGCAGTTAACAGTGCCGGGTTCGGCGGAGTCAAGGATCCGGCGCGGATTCTCCTCGCCCGGACCAGTCCGCGACCGTCCGGCGCAGGGCCGTTGACATTTTACGGCTCTTTATTTATATCCTGAAGTAAGAGCGTGCCGCCGGCCGGGACCCACACCCGCGCCGACGACCACGTGAGCCGATCAGCGCCGGGGCAAGGCCGCCCCGGTGCCGGTTCGCCGTGGAGGTGCCCATGCAACGCCGCATGCCGAGAACCCGGGTTCTCGCCGTCCTCGCCCTGACCCTGGCCGCCCTGCTCCCCGCACCGGTCGCCCAAGCCGCACCCGTCCTGCTCTCCCAAGGCCGCCCGGTGACGGCGTCCTCGGCCGAATCCGCCGCCTTCCCGGCGTCGGCGGCCGTCGACGGCGACGCCGGCACACGCTGGTCCAGCGCCTTCGGCGACCCCCAGACCCTGCAGGTGGACCTGGGCTCGGCCCAGCAGCTCTCGCAAGTCGTCCTGACCTGGGAAGCCGCCTACGCCAAGGCCTTCACGATCCAGGCGTCCGCGGACGGCGCCACGTGGAGCACGCTGTACTCGACCACCACCGCGACCGGCGGCACCCAGACGCTGAACGTCACCGGCAGCGGCCGGTACGTCCGGCTGACCGGCACCCAGCGCGCCACGCAGTACGGCTACTCGCTCTGGGAGTTCCAGGTCTACGGCGGGGGCGGCACGACCCAGCCCGGCGACGTCCTGCTTTCGTACGGCAAGCCCGGCACGGCGTCCTCCTCCCAGGACGACGGCGCCTGCCCCGGCTGCCTCCCGGCCAAGGCGTTCGACCATGACCCGGCCACGCGCTGGGCGACCAGCGCGACCACCGGCTGGGTCGACCCGGGCTGGCTCACCGTCGACCTCGGCGCGCCCGCCGCGGTCCACCGGGTCATCCTGCAGTGGGACCCGGCCTACGCCGTCGCCTACCAGCTCCAGGTGTCGAACGACAACACGAACTGGACGACGCTCTACTCGACCACCACGGGCAAGGGCTTCAAGGAGACGCTGACCGTCAACGGCTCGGGCCGGTACGTCCGGATGTACGGCACCGCCCGCTCCAACGGCTACGGCTACTCGCTGTGGGGCTTCGACGTCTACGGCACCGGCGGCAACCCGACGCCGCCGCCGCCCGCACCGCCGGCCCCGCACTTCCCGGGCACGCTGGTCTGGAGCGACGAGTTCAACGGCGCCGCGGGCGCCAACCCGGACGCGAGCAAGTGGACCGCCGAGACCGGTCCCGGCGTCAACAACGAGCTCGAGTACTACACGAACAACAACAACGCCAAGCAGGACGGCCGCGGCAACCTCGTCATCCAGGTCCGCCGCGAAGCGACCCCGGGCAGCGCGTGCCCGGTCGACCCGATCAGCGGCAGCGGCACCTGCCAGTACACCTCCGGCCGGATCAACACCGCGGGCAAGTTCAGCTTCACCTACGGCCACGTCGAGGCGAACATCAAGGTGTCCGGCACACAGGGGCTGTGGCCCGCGTTCTGGCTGCTGGGCGCCAACTTCTTCAGCGGCACGCCGTGGCCGAACTGCGGCGAGATCGACATCATGGAGCACGTCGGCAAGGCGCCGAACCTCGCCTACTCGACGCTCCACGCCCCGGCCTACAACGGTGCGGGCGGCGTCGGCGGCCCCTACGACCTCGGCCAGGACGTCTCCGCGGGCTTCCACCGCTTCGGCCTCGACTGGGACGCGAACCACATGACGTTCTCCGTGGACGGCACCGCGTTCCAGACGATCAACCGCGACACCGTCGAGAGCACGCGCGGGCCGTGGGTCTACGACCACCCGTTCTTCCTGATCCTCAACAACGCCATCGGCGGCGACTTCCCCGGTCCGCCGGGCGCGGGGACCGTCCTGCCGCAGGACATGGTGATCGACTACGTGCGGGTCTACCAGTGAGGCGGCGCCGTTGACGGCTCGCGCACCGTCCCGCTCTCGGGGGTGCTGACGGTGGCCTGAGTCGATTCCCGGACCACCAGCGCCGTCGGGACGATCAGCGGGCCCTCCGGGGACGGCGCGCCGGCCAGCCGGTCGAGCAGCAGCCCGGCCGCCGTCTCGCCCATCTGCCGCAGCGGCTGGCGGATCGTGGTGAGCGGCGGCTGGGTGTGCGCGGCCAGGGGGATGTCGTCGAAGCCGACCACGGCGACGTCCCCCGGCACCGCCCGGCCGGACTTGCGCAGCCCGGCCAGCACACCCGCCGCCGTCAGGTCGTTGTGCGCGAAGACCGCGTCGAACTCCGGACCGGTTTCGAGCAGCTGCAGGATCGCCGCTTCGCCGCTTTCGCTCGTGAAGTCGCCTTCGATGATCAGTCGCGGGTCGAGGGTCCGGCCCGCGTCGAGGACGACCTCGTTGAAGCCGTTGAGGCGGTCGGCGGTGCAGCCGAAGTCGCGGGGCCCGGTGACGGTGGCGAGCCGCGTGCGGCCGGTGTCCAGGAGGTGGCGGGCCGCGGCCGCGCCACCCTGCCGGTTGTCCGTGCCGACCGACGGGAACGCCGGACGGCGGCCGCGGTCGTCGATCACCACCACCGGCAGGCCCGAGTCGTGCAGCACGCGCAGGTGCCGCACCGCGTCCGGCGGTTCCACCAGCAGCAGGCCGTCGAACGCCTTCGCCGACACCTGCCGGGAGAACTCGCCGAGCGAATCGGCGCCGCGGTTGGCGGTGGACAGCAGCAGGCCGTACCCCTTCGACTCCACGACGTCGGCGACGCCCTGCAGCACCTCGCCCATCCACGGCCAGGTCAGCCCGGGCACCAGCATCCCGACCGTCCGCGTCACGCCGCGGGCCAGCCCGACCGCGCCGGCGCTGGGGATGTACCCGGTCGCGGCGATCACCTCGCGCACCCGGATCGCGGTCGCCGCATCAACGTCGGCCTTGTTGTTGAGCACCCTCGACACGGTCGTCTTGCTCACCCGCGCCCGGCGGGCGACCTCGGCGATCGTGACGCGCATCCGTCCTCCCGATCGGGGGGTGGCAAGCCCTGTGGTGCCAAGGTACTCGCCCGCGGGCCCGTCGTGGCCGGTGCGAGATCGATCAAGTGCGGACGGACAGTCGCGTGAGGCTCGCGTCACCGGGCCGCCAGTCCGTGCGGACGGCGACGTACCGGGCCGGCCCGGTGTCCGCCGTCGTGTAGGTGACGCCGTCGAGGCTGGTTTCGACGGTGGCGACGGGGACGCGTCCGCGGGTCCAGGCCAGTTCGACCGCGGAAACCTCGGTCACCGCGCCGAGATCGACGACCATCCGGCCGTCCGGGCCCGGCCGCCACGCCGTCGCCGGGTCGTCGTCGACGGCCGCGGCCGGGCTGGACATGCCCGGTGGCCGGGGCTCGGTGGGGAAAGTGGTTCCGCCGAGGGCGCGGTCGGTCAGCGGGTACGGGCGGAGTTCGCCGAAGACGACCGGTACGGTCCGCCGCGGCGGCAGCAGCACAGGCCGCGCGCGGCCACCGGTCGGCGTCACGGTGGCGAGCACCGGCAGCCACCCGGCCGGGGCGGTGAGCTCCACCCGGCTCGCGTCGCGGACGACGGCTTTCATCCCGGCCGGCCCCCGCACGGTGAACCGCGGCGGTTCGATGCGGCCTTCCGCCGGAGCCAGCGCGTAGGAGAGTTCCGTGCCGGTCCGGGTGACGATCTGCTCACCGCGGTACAGCCGGGTTTCTCCCGGCAGGGTCACGGTGCCGTGCACCGTGGCGTCGCTGAGGTTGACCAGCACCAGGAAGCCGTCGGTGACGCTCGCCTGCACCGCGGGCGCGGTGGTGGTGAGGCGCCCGGACGGCCGCGCGCCGGCCGGCCTGGGGTACAGCTCGGCGAGCAGCGGTGCGGCCGGGCCGTCCGAGAGTGTGACGCGGTCGCCGGCGACCGTGATCGGATTCGGCCCGGAGACGACGATCCCGGCGCGCCCGTCGACGTCCAGCCGGCCGCCGGTGGTCCGCAGGGCGGGCACCGGGTAGGTCGCCACCGGTGTCCAGGTCAGGCCGTCGGGCGAGGTTTCGATCCGGTACTTCCGGCCGGCGGCCGCCTCCCAGCTCAGCCGCACGCGGTCGAACGTCCTGGGCGCGCCGAGGTCGGCCGCCAGCCGGCTGTCCGCCCGGGTCCGGTCCGATGTGGACACTGCCCACCTGGTCGTCGCGTCGCCGTCGATGGCGTACTTCGCCTCCCTGCCCGGCGACGCCGAAGAAGCCGACGCGGTCCCGGCCCGCGCGAGGTCCGGTCCGTCGCCGTCGCGGACCTCGAACGCCCAGAGCGAGTAGCCGTACTGCGGGTCCGGCTCGACGCCGAGCATGCGGACGTGCCGCGCGGTGACCGGGGCGAAGGTCAGCTCGTCGGTCCGGGCGCCGGTCGGTGCGGTGCCCGCTTTCACCGTCACGGTCCCTTCGGCGGCGGTGTAGGTGCGGTCGCCGTCGAGGCCGGGCACGCCGGGCATCGTGAGGTTGTGGACGTTCAGCACGCCTTCGCCCGCGGCGACGCCGCTGCTCGCGTAGACAGCGGCACCGGTGGGCAGGGTGGCGAGCGCGGCGTAGCCGGTGTCGAAGCGCAGGACGCCGACCGTGCCGTCGAAGCCGTCGCGGACCTTCGTGCAGGTACTGGCGTGCCGTTCCAGCACCGCGAAGTTCGTGGTGGGGAGCAGCATCGGGTTGGCGCCGCCGAGCACGAAGAGCCAGTCGTCGTGCTGCGGCTGCCAGGCGAACTTGACGAAGCCGGGCTTGCTGACCGTGCCGGCCCAGGCGGCGGGGGAGCGGTGGGCGAGCAGGCCCGGGCCGGGGCCGAAGTCGGCGACCCCGGCGGCGTGGGCGTCGAACTCGCGCCCGGTCACCGGGACGACCGGGCCGCCGTGCGCGGCGCGCCACTCGTGCAGCAGGTAGCTGATGGCGAGTTCGGCGCGGGCCTCCGGCTCGTACTTCGGTTCGCCGGAGAACTTCGTGATCCGGTCGGCCGGCGCGTAGGCCTGGTAGGGCTCGAGGCGGGCGGCGAGGTCGGCCTCGGCGCGGGCGGCGTGGCGGTCGCCGAGCACCTGGGCGCGGAAGGCCAGCGGGATGACGTCGCGGCCGTAGAGGTGCTCGCGGTCGGCGACCATCGGCATCAGCGGCTCGCCGGCGTCGCTGGTCATCAGCACCATGGTGCGCCAGAGCAGTTCGCCGTTCGGCTGCGCGGTGAGCACCTCCGGCAGCGGCGTGCCGGCGGCGAGGAAGTGCATCGCGTTGCGGCCGGAGGTGCGCCAGAGCTCTTCCTGGTAGTGCGGGCCGAACGAGCCGTGGTTCTCGACGAGGAAGGTGTCGTAGAGGTTCGTGGCGGTGTTCGCGCTGATCGGACGGCCGTCGACGAGCCGCGGGTTGGCCAGGTCGGCGGCGGGCAGTCCGGCCTCGTTGCGGCTCCACGCGCCGAAGGCCGCCCGCCACTCGCCCGCCCGCGGGTCGGCGGGGGCCCACGCGAGCGCGGGCGCGAGAGATTGGGCGTAGACGCCCATCTCCTCGAGCTTGGTGTCGCCGACGTGGCCGCCGAGCAGGCCGTGCGGGGTCCAGCTGCCCGAGTCCGGGTCGTCGCCGGTGCCGAGCGACGTGGTGTGGGCGGCCTGCCCGGCGGTGATGCGCTCGACGTTCTGCCGGGTCGGCTCGTCGAGGTCCGTCCACAAGAGACGCGCGGCGAGCACGAAGTAGGACTGGAAGGTGGTGTCGAAGAACAGCTTCCGGCCCCACTCGGTCCCGCCGGCCAGCCGGTTCGACGCGGCGAAGCGCCGGATCGTGGCTAAGGTGTGCGCGCGGAGGGTCTCGCGGCCGACGCCGGCGATCGTGGCGTCGTAACCGTCGCGGGTGAGCAGGACGGCGTTGCCGAGCACAACGGCGAAGGTGAAGTCCCGGGCCGGGTAGGTCCCGGCGGCCGGGTCGAACTGCTGCTCGGCCCAGCGCGTGTGCCGCAGCAGGACACGCAGGTACGTCGCGGCGACCGGATCGGGCGGGGCGCCGCCTGCCGCCGCTCGGGCCGGGCCCGGCAGCAGGCCGGAGGCCAGTGCGGCCGCCGCCCCGCCCGCGCCCAGCAGGCGGAGCGCTCGCCGCCGGTCCAGCTCGCCCATGCCCGGCCTCCGTTCGCTGACAACCTTGTCAGCGCGGATTCTGGGACGCCGTCCTCCCTCCGGGCAAGCCCGGCGCCGGATCCCGTCCGGTTTTGGACAACCCCGGAAGTGATTCGTATAACACCCTATACCCGGCGGTCACGATCGACCAATCCGGCGGCGTGCGGGTCCCCGCACCGGCGACGCACTGCCGATGACCGGCGGGGCCATGACGTCGTCCTGGTAGCGGATGCCCCCAGTCGCCGCCGGTGCCCTTCCGTTCCGGGTGGGTGTCACCTCCTCATCCGAACCGCGCCGCCCCGGATCGGCACCCGCGGTGCCGTGGTGGGATGACCCGGTGATCACCGACCCGTGGGTGCTGCTCCTGCTCGTGCTGGCCGGGGTCGGTGCCGGCCTGACCGGGGCGACCGCCGGGCTCGCGTCGCTGGTGTCCTACCCCGCGCTGCTCGCCGCGGGCCTGCCGCCGGTGACCGCCAACGTCACCAACACCGTCGCCATGCTGGGCACCACCGCGGGTGCCGCCGCCGGTGCCCGGCCCGAACTGGCGGGGCAGTGGCGCCGGCTCGTCCCGCTCTGCCTCGTCACCACCGTCGGCGGCGCGTGCGGCGGCTTCGTGCTGCTGGTGACGCCGTCCGGCGCCTTCACCGTCATCGTGCCGTGGCTGATCGGCGGGGCGTCGCTGGTGCTGCTGGCCGGTCCCCGCCTGCGCCGGCTGGGCGAAGGCGCGGAGCACCAAGGTCTCCGCCCGGCGACCGGGGCGGTCGCGTTCCTGATCGGCGTCTACGGCGGCTACTTCGGCGCCGCCGCGGGCGTGCTGATGCTCGCGCTGCTGGTCACGGTGTGGAGCCAGCCGCTGGCGCGGACGAACGCGGCGAAGAACCTGGTCACCGGCTCGGCGAACCTGCTCGCCGCGATCGTCTTTTCGGTCACCGGCAAGGTGGTGTGGCCGGCCGCGGCCGCCGTCTGCCTCGGCTCGCTCGGCGGCTCGTGGCTCGGATCCGTCCTCGTGCGCCGGTTGCCGGCGACGCCGTTGCGGATCGGGATCGGCATCGGCGGACTGGCCCTGGCGGTCGTCCTCGGCCTGAGGGCATGATCGGCGGGGTATCGGCGAGCAGGAGACCAGATGAGCATTGTCGGGACCAGGGTGGTCCGCCAAGAGGATCGCAACCTGATCACCGCGGGCGGCACCTACGTGGACGACCTGCGGGCGGAAGCGCTTTCCGGGGCCGCGCACGCGGTGTTCGTGCGCAGTCCGATCGCGCACGCGCGGATCAGCGGCATCGACGTGAGCGCGGCGAAGGAGGCGCCGGGGGTGCTCGGCGTGTTCACCGCCGCGGACCTCGGGCTGCCACCGCACCCGTCGGGGCCGGTGCCGGAACCGTGGCTGGCCGGCGAGGTGGTGCGCTACGTCGGCGAGCCCGTCGCGCTCGTCGTCACCGAGGAGCGCTACCAGCTGGCCGACGCGGCCGAGCTGGTCGACGTCGACTACGAGCCGCTGGCGGCCGTCGCGACGGTCGACGCGGCCCTGGCGGGCGAGACGCTGCTGTTCCCGGAGCACGGCAGCAACGTCGTGCAGGTCAACGGCGCGGCGGAGTTCGACGACGCCATCTTCGAAGACTGCGACGTCGTCGTCACCCAGGCCATCCTCAACCAGCGCGTCGCGCCCGCGCCCCTCGAAGTGCGCGGCGCCGCCTGCGTCTGGGGCGAGGACGGGCGGCTGACGGCCTGGCTGTCGACGCAGAACGCCCAGATGGCCCGCGGGCAGCTGGCCGCGAGCCTCGGGGTCGGCGAGGAATCGGTGCGGGTGATCGCGCCCGACGTCGGCGGCGGGTTCGGCGCGAAGATCGGCGGGGACCCCGAGGCGATCGTGCTCGGCTGGGCCGCCCGGCGGCTCGGGCGGGGCGTGCGCTGGGTCGAGTCGCGCAGCGAGAACCTCACGGCGATGACGCACGGCCGCGCGCAGCAGAACACCGTGACCATCGGCGGGAAGCGCGACGGGACCGTTCTCGCGTACCGCCTCGACGTCGTGCAGGATTCCGGCGCGTACCCGCGGATGCTGCTGCTGCCGACGCTGACCGAGCTGATGGCCGTCGGCGTCTACCGGTTCCCCCGGGTCGAGACGCGCAGCCGCGCCGTCGTCACCACCACCACGCCGGTCGGCGCCTACCGCGGGGCCGGCCGCCCGGAGGCGACGGCCGCCGTCGAACGGGCGATGGACCGCTTCGCCGCGGAGATCGGGATGGACCCGGCCGAGGTCCGCCGGGCCAACTTCATCCGGCCCGACGAATTCCCGTACCAGACACCGACCGGCGCGTCCTACGACACGGGGGAGTACGCGGCGGCGCTGGACAAGGCCCTGGACACCGCCGGGTACGCGGAACTGCGGGCCGAACAGCGGCGGCGGCGCGAGGCAGGCGACCCGGTCGAACTCGGCCTCGGGATCGCCGCCTACGTCGAGATCACCGGCGGCGACGGCAGCGGTGAAAGCGGCCGCGTCGACGTCCACCCCGACGGCTCGGTCGTCGCCTGGACCGGCAGCTCGCCGCACGGGCAGGGGCTCGGCACGACGCTGGCCATGCTCCTGTCCGACCGGCTCGGCGTGCCGCTGGAGAAGATCACCGTCCGCCACGGCGACACCGACGAGGTGCCGCAGGCGGTCGGCACGTTCGGCTCCCGGTCGCTGCAGCTGGGCGGCTCGGCGATCCGGCAGGCGGCCGACGAAGTGGTCGCGCAGGCCCGTGAGCTGGCGGCGGAGCTGCTGGAAGCGGCGCCGGACGACCTCGAACTCGACGCCGGACGCGGGGTCTGGCAGGTCCGCGGCGCGCCGTCGAGCACCGTGCTCAGCTGGGCGCAGGTCGCCGAGCGGGCCGGCGGCGGCAAGATCTCCGCCGACGTCTGGTTCGGCGGCGGCAAGCCGACGTTCCCGTTCGGCGCGCACCTCGCGGTGGTCGAGGTCGACACCGAGACCGGCAAGGTCGAGCTGCGCCGGATCGTCGCCGTGGACGACGCCGGCCCGATCGTCAACCCGCTGACCTTCCGCGGGCAGCGCCACGGCGGGCTCGGCCAGGGCGCCGCCCAGGCCCTGATGGAGGTCGTGACCTACGACGACGACGGCAACCCGACGACCGCGACGCTGGCGGACTACTCCTTCGTCACCGCCGTCGAGCTGCCGGACTTCGAGCTGGTCGACATGACCACCCCGACCGACCGGAACCTGCTGGGGGTCAAGGGGATCGGCGAGGCGGCGACGATCGGCTCGACCCCGGCGGTCCACAACGCCGTGGTCGACGCGCTGGCCGAGCGCGGCGTCAAGCACCTGGACATGCCCACGACCCCGATCCGGGTCTGGGCCGCACTGGAAGAAGCTCGGAAGGGAAGCGCGCAGTGAAGGTCTCGATCGAGGTCAACGGACGGCCGGTGACCGAGGAGGTGCCGGACCGGACGCTGCTGGTGCACTTCCTGCGCGACACCGCCGGGCTCACCGCCACGAACATCGGCTGCGACACGACGTCCTGCGGCGCCTGCACGGTGCTGCTCGACGGCGAGTCCGTGAAGTCGTGCACGGTGCTGGCCGCCCAGGCCGACGGCCACGCCGTCACCACCGTCGAAGGACTGTCCTCTCCGGACGGTTCGCTGCACCCGGTGCAGCGGGCGTTCCGGGAGCAGCACGGCCTGCAGTGCGGGTTCTGCACCCCGGGGATGATCATGGCGTCGGTGTCGCTGCTGGCCGACAACCCGAAGCCGACCCGCGACGAGGTCCGCGCCGGGCTCGAAGGCAACCTGTGCCGCTGCACGGGCTACCACAACATCGTCAGCGCCGTGATCGACGCGTCGGGACAGGAGGTGGACCGGTGATCCCCGCTTCCTTCCGGTACGAGCGTGCGTCCACAGTGGACGAGGCGCTGGCCTTGCTCGCCTCGCACGGTGACGACGCGAAGGTGCTCGCGGGCGGGCATTCGCTGCTGCCGCTGATGAAGCTGCGGCTCGCCGCGCCGGAGTACCTGATCGACATCGGGCCGGTCGACGAGCTGCGGTACGTCCGCCTGGACGGTGACGAGGTCGTCATCGGCGCGCTGTCCCGGTACAGCGCGCTGGTGCGGGACCCGGTGCTGCTGGAGCACGCGCCGCTGCTGGCGCACGTGTCCGGCGAGGTGGGCGACCGCCAGGTCCGCCACCGCGGCACGATCGGCGGATCACTGGCGCACGCGGATTCCGCGGCGGACCTGCCCGCGGCGATCCTCGCGTCGGACGCGGTCCTGGTGGCCCGCGGCCCGGCGGGGGAGCGCCGGATCCCGGCGGCGGAGTTCTTCCTCGGGCCGTTCACCACCCCGCTGGAGCCGGACGAGCTGCTGATCGAGGTCCGCCTCCCCCGCCAGAGCGGCGCCGGCTGGGGCTTCGAGAAGTTCACCCGCCGCGCGATCGACTGGGCGATGGTCGGGGTGACGGTCGCCGGCGGCCGCGTCGGCCTGGTGAACATGGGCGGCGTCCCCCTCCGGGCCACGGCCACGGAGCAGGCCCTGGCCGCGGGAGCGTCGATCGAGGACGCGGCGGCCCTGGCGGCGGAGGGCACGAACCCCCCGGACGAGCCCCACGCAACGGCGGAGTACCGCCGCCACCTGGCCCGGGTGCTGACCCGGCGGGCGTTGACGCAGGCGGCGCGGACCTGACCGGACGGGGCGGCACCCGCCCGGTGCCGCCCCGTGATCACCATGACCGATTCCCGCCAGCGGGCAGTCCCGTGTGGACGGCAGGATCGGTGGCGTGAAAACCGCTGCGCACACGGCCATCGAGCCGGGTATCCTGTATTTCGGTACCCCGGTGGTCCTGATTTCCACGACCAACGAAGACGATTCGGCCAACCTGGCCCCGATGTCCTCCGCATTCTGGCTCGGGTGGCGCGCTGTGCTCGGGCTCGGGGTGCGGTCGAAGACCGCGCAGAACTTGATGCGCACGCGCGAAGGTGTCTTGAACCTGCCCTCGGATGCGTTGGCTCCGGCCGTCGACCGGCTGGCGCTGACGACGGGCTCCGACCCGGTGCCGGTGGGGAAGCAGGAGCGTGGGTATTTCCATGTTGCGGACAAGTTCGCGCGGGCCGGGTTCACGGCGGTGGCGTCGGAGACGGTGGGGCCGCCGCGGGTGGGGGAGTGCCCGGTGGCGATGGAGGTTGTCGTCGAGGCCGTGCATCCGGTGGGGGATGATGGAGGTGTTGTCGCCTTCGAGGTGCGGGTGCAGCGGGTTTTTGTGCATGAATCCATCCGGTTGGCGGGGAGTGACGATCGGATCGATCCCGATGCCTGGCGGCCGCTTATCATGAGTTTTCAGAAGTTTTATGGATTGGGTTCGCAGGTTTGTTCTTCTACTTTGTCTAGAATTCCTGAGCGGCTTTACCGGGGGGCGGATATTGACCGGGCTCGGCGGGTTTGACTGTTGTTGCTTCGTGTCTCTGCTGTTCTGGGGTGCGGACACTTACTGCCTGATCGTGTGATTCGGTTCTTCTTGTTTGTTGATATTCTTGGTTTATGTCGAGTGACGCGATCCAGCACCCCGATGCGGTGGCTTTGGCCGACCGTGTCGGTGAGTTGCTTGCGTGTATGCGGTCGGCTGAGGCTTCGCTCGGTGCTCTGCTGGTGGAGATCGAGCAGCGGGGTGTCATGGAACTCTTCGGTTACCGGTCGGCTGCTCGTTTGCTGGAGCATCTTGGGGATGTGCCGAAGCAGGCTGCGGAACGCACGGTGAAACGGGCCCGTGCCCTTAATGCTGGTCGGACCCTTGATGGCAGTTCCATTCCTGCCGTGGCTCCCGCGACCGGTGCTGCCGCCCGTGCGGGCCGGTTGAGCAATCCGATGATCGACACGATCGTTGATGTCCTGACCCGCGTTCCCGTCGAGCACCGGGACAGTGCCGAGGAGAACTTGCTGGCCTTTGCCGAGGAGGCTGGGCATAAGCAGGTCGCGGCCCTTGGTGCCCGGATCCTGGCTCACTTGGATCCTGATGGTCGGGAACCCGACGCCGTCGAACCGGTCGTTCCGGCTCGTGAGCTGTTTCTGCGCCGTAAGAGAACCGGTATGTGGGAGTTGAACGGGACGTTCGACGACGAAACCGGCACCCGCGCCAGCGCCCTGCTCGACGCCCTCGCCGAGTGCCGCACCGCCGACGAGGGCCCCGACTTCCGTACGTTGCCCCAGCGTTATGGGGATGCCTTCTCCGATGCTCTCGACCTGGCGCTGAACTCTTCGGACCTGCCGATTCAGGCCGGTGAACGCGCTCACGTGATGGTCGCGGTGTCGTTGGAGGACCTGCGGTCGGGTGTTGGCCGCGCGACCCTGGGCGATACCGGGGAGATGACGGCCGCTGAGGCTCGGGTGCATGCCTGCGACAGCATGATCATCCCGGCTGTGTTGGGGGAGAAGAGCGAGCCCCTCAACCTCGGCCGCCTGCGCCGCCTGATTTCCGCCGGTCTGCGCCGGGCTCTCTTCCTCCGTGACCGTGGCTGCACCTTCCCCGGCTGCCACCGCCCACCCCGGCACTGCCAGGGGCACCACATCCGGCACTGGGCCGACGGCGGCCCCACCGACCTGAACAACCTGGTCCTGCTCTGCGCCCACCACCACCGGCTGATGCACCGCTCCGGCTGGGAAGTCCGCATCGCCCCCGACGGCCTCCCCGAGTTCCTCCCACCAACCTTCATCGACAAACGACGAAAACCCCGACGCAACAACCTCCACGAACCACTCCCATTCGCAGCCTGAACACGGGAACGGCCCGCAGCCACACGGCTACGGGCCTACACCCACGCCACCAGGCGCAGGGCCCGCCGGCTTGGCGGGCTGCTTCCAAGCCACCGTCGCGGACACGCCACCGCTACTGTCATCGCGATCGCCATCGGCGCCACGGTTCACAACAGCCGCTACCTCTGCGGCTTCTGCCGCGCCACCATCGCTGTGCCAGGGTGCTGCTGCTACCCGCAGCCGCAGCGACCGCCGGCGCGCGTTGTCCTCGCCATCCCGCTGCCGCAATTGCGCCGTCCTACCCACGCCAGCGCACTGCGCCGCCACGCCGCAGCCGTCGCAGTCGCCGGGATCGCGCGGTCGCAACCTCGGCCGCGGAATCCGGCGCAACCCCTCCGCCACCCCAACCGAGCGAGTGGCGGCCAACCTCAAGCTCCGACAAACCGCCCGCACCCGAACCCACCCCCCATCGCCCAGTGTGGCCAACCACACGGGCGTCGATCACTCGACCAGGTGAGAAGGCGCCCCAACGAGGGAGTTTGCCCCTGCGGTGCAGGGGGTCGTGGTCTTTCGGGCATCCGGGAGGCGGTGCCGACGCCCCTCCCCGCGGCACTGCTAATGTTCATCAGGGAACTTGCTTGAAGGTTTGACGAAAAGGATCCGGCGAGGGGAAATGGCGGAGCGGTTCGAGTTCGTCCTCGAGGTCTTCGAAGCGCTCGTCGTCGGGCGGGCTACCGGGGGCGATGTCCGGCGGTACCCCTTGCGGGCCGGGAACCTGCCTGCCGATCCCGTCCGGTTCGTGCGGGTTGCGCGGCAGGTCTACGACGCGCTTGAGGAACGGCGGCTCTCGGTCGCCGGTGAGCTGCACCCCGGGGTGCGGGCCGCCTTCGAGCTGCTGGCCGAACCTCGGGTCTCCGTTGCCGTCAGCGGGATCGATGGGCTCGGGGCCGATGTTGCCGTTCTCGTCGTCAGCGACGGGGCTCAAGCTCTCGGCGTCACCCAGGCGCCGGACAGCGATGAACTGCTGTTCTCGCTGTTCGCGGACGAGGAGCTCGTCGAGGTCGTCACCGGTGTCCTGCCGCCGGCTCCCGCCGCCACCACCGGCAGGCACGTCGTGCACCGCGCCGCCGGGCGGGAAGTCTCCGCCATGACCGCGAAACGGATCGCCGATGCCGAATTCGACGAAGAAGAGACCGACGCCTTCGGGATGATCGAGGTCAAAGCCGTCGTGCGGCCCGGGCGGCGGCCGCCCGCGCCCAAACCCTCGGATGTCGCCGTGCTCGAACGGGTGCTGGCCGAACCGCGGCTCGGGGGCGGGCACATCGCCGTCAGCGCACAGGGGCGGCGGGGGGAACGGCTCGCCGGGGAACCGCTGAGCTGGCTCGACACCGCCGACGGGCGCTACCTGGTGCACACCAGGACCGGGGAGTCCGGCGAGCTGACGGCGGAATACGTGCCGGCCGGCCGCGCCGACCTCGCCCGCGCGATCCGCGACGCGATCGCCGCCGTCTACTGACCGGGAAGGAAACACTCCTGATGACCGACGACGCGGCGGTGGCCGCCGAGGCCCTCCAGGCGGCGTCGCAGGCGCAGACCGCGACCGAGCCCGCGCAGAAGGCGCTGGCCGCGGTCCGGGTCGGCCTCGCGGGCGCCCAGCTGAAGCGGCTCGCCCAGAGCGGCGGCTTCGCGGTGGACGACACCACGGGCAACCAGCTGATCGAGGCGCTCGAAGGCGTCCTCGAGTCCCTCGAAGCGCGGTGGGCCACCCTGCAGCGGCTGCACGACGCGCCGGCGATGAGCCGGACCGCCACCGGCCAGTGGGTCTCCGCGCACATGGTCAGCACCGCCGCCGACGACCAGGGCCTGCTCACGCAGCTGCAGGCCGCGCGGCAGGAGTTCCCGACCTACATCGAGGCCATCAAGCTGGCGAAGAAGAACTACAAGTCCCGGGAAGAGGACACGCGCGCGACGCTGACCTCGCTCCCGGCCGCCGACCAGAGCTGAGGGAGACCGTGGCACCCACCGCCGAGTCCGTCTCGGACCCGTCGTCCCCGGACTACGACCCGCGCAGTCCGCTCTACGACGTGACCGCCGATTCGTCGTCCAAGTACTACGTCGGGCCGCTGACCACGGACAAGTCGCCCTCGGGCGACCAGATCCGGGAGATGGCCGCCCGGCAGGTCGACGACGAGATCCGGCGCGGCTGGCTCGGCCCGGTCGTCGACCCGGTACTGCGCGACCGGAAGATCCAGGACCTCTACGAGCAGCACCTCGCCGACGCCAAGCACGGCCTCGACGAGGGCCTCGCCATGCGCGAGACCGGCGGGGCGCCGCGCACGTTGTGGGCCAACGCCAGCCACGAGCAGATGAACGAAGCCATCACGCAGGACGCCAACTCGGCGACCGTCGCGGAAACTTCGGAAGAGTGGGTGCGCGTCGGCAACGAGCTGGGCACACACCAGAAGGCCGTCGCCGGCGCGATCAGCGCGAGCACCGCCAACTGGGAGGGCGACGCCGGTGACGCCGTCCGCGAGCACCTCGCCGGCGTCGGCAAGTGGCTCGGCGCGACCGCGCAGGGCGCGACGCTCGCCGGGCGGCAGCAGGAGATCCACTCCCAGGCGCTCAACGAGACCCAGCGGCAGATGGCCGCGAACCCGCCGGTGCAGTTCGACCTGCAGTCGACCAACCAGCGCCTGATGTCGATGACCGACCCGGTGCAGTACGCGGCGGCCGCGGGCGAAGCCATGCAGACCTACCGGGCCCAGCAGGCCGCGCGGGAGCACGCCGCGCAGATCATGACCCAGTACGACGAGACCATCGGCGGCGCGGTCGCCACCCCGCGGTTCCCGGCCCCGCCGAAGCTGCCGACCGCCACGGCGACCAGGCAGAACGTGGTCGCGCGAGGCGGCGCCGGGGCGGGTGGAGACGCGCAGCCGCTGATGGCGCGGACCGCGATGGACGGCGTGACCCCGCAGACCCCGGTCGACGCCAACGCCGCGGCCCTGGGCGGCGCCGGCGCCGGTGGTGCGGGCGGTCCCGGCATCTCCGGCGACGGCTCGGGCGCCGGCGGCTCCGGCTTTTCCGGCAGCGGCAGCCCCGGCAGCGGCAGTGGCATCCCCGGCAGTGGTGGCCCGGGCAGTGGTATCCCGGGCAGTGGTATCCCGGGCAGTGGCTTCTCCGGTAGCGGCATCCCCGGCAGCGGCGGTGCGGGCGCGGGCGGCGCGGGCTTCACCCCGCCGAGCTTCGACGTCCCCGACACGCCGGCCGGCGGCAACTTCAGCGGGGCCGGCATCCCCGGCTCGTCGATGCCGCACTTCGACGACTCGACGACGTCCTCCGGCTTCTCACCGTCCGGCATCCCGGGCGGCGGGGCCCCCGGCGGCAGCGGCTACACGCCGCCGAACATCCCCATCCCGGACATCCCGAACAGCGGGGGCGGCGGCCGCGGCGGCAGCCCGATCCCCGGGTTCACCCCGCCCGGTATCGACCCGATCACCGGGCTGCCCACCGGCACCGGCGGGCTCAACACCCCCGGCGGCGCGAAGCTGCCGACCATCGGCCGCGGCGGCGGGATCAACGGCGAGAGCATCGCCAGCCGGCTCGGCGGCATCCCCGGCGGCGGTGGCGGTGGCGGCGGTTCCCTGGGCGGGATCGGCGGCTCCGGTGTCGGCGGCTCCGGTGCCGGTGGTGCCGGTGCCGGTGGTGCCGGCGCGGGCGGCGCGGGCCTGCGCGGCGCGGGCAACCTGAGCGGCGGGGCCGCCTCCGGCGCGGCCGCGGAAGCCGAAGCGGCGGCCGCGCGCAACGCGATGTCGGGCCGGGGCACGGCCGGTGCCGCGGGGACACCGGGCATGGGCGGCATGGGCGCCGGTGCCCGCGGCGGCAAGAAGGAAGACGACAAGGAACACAAGGCGGCCGACTACCTCGAGAGCGACGACCCGAACTTCTTCGCGGGTGAACAGGCGGTCGCGCCCCCGGTGATCGGCGACTGGAAGAACCAGGATTGGAAGTGAAGGCATGACGGCCGCCGGCTTCGAGGTCGAACCGGACGACCTGGTCGCGCACGCGAGCCACGTCGAAAGCCTGGTGGACCGGCTCTCCACGGCGAGCTCGGCGGCCGATTCGGCGATGTCGGACCACGCCTACGGGCTGCTGTGCGCGTTCCTCCCCCCGATCATCCGCCCGACCGGCGAAAAGGCGAAGGAAGCGCTGACGGCGTCGGCCGAAGGCGTGCGCGGGCTGGCCGACAACGTCCGGACGGCCGCGCAGTCCTACCGCGACGGTGAAGAGGGCAACGCGCAGCCGTTCGAGCGTCAGCTCACGGCTTCGCCGCGCTCGGTGGAAGCGAGGACGACGGCATGACGGGTCCGAACGGGCTGGGGGACCTGATGCGGGACCCCGACGAGACGATCCGCCGGATGGACGACTGGGCGGCCGGGTTCGCGGCGAAGGCGCAGCGGTACCAGGCCGCGCAGGAGCAGACCGAACGGCTGCGGCTGACCGCGACCAGCTCCGACGGCGCGGTCAGCGTGACCGTCGGCGCCGACGGCACCGTCACCGACCTGACGTTTTCGAACAAGGTCAAGTCGTTCCCCCTCGACGAGCTGTCGCGGCAGATCCTGACGACGATGCGCCGGGCGCAGTCCGGCATCGCCGACCGGGTCGCCGGGGTGATGGCCGAGCAGCTGGGCGACGAGGACCGCGAGACCCGCGGCGCGCTGCTCGACTCCCTGCGCGGCCGGTTCCCCGACCCGGACGAACCGGACGAGCAGCCGCCCGCCCCGCCGGGTCCGGTGCCGCCGTCCCCGGCCGGGGGCGCGGCGGTCCCGCCCGCCCCCTCGGCCCCCCAGGCCTCGCCGCCCCCGCGGCGGCCCGCCACCCCCGACGATGAGGACAACAACCCGTGGTGAATCCGCTGGTCGCGGAGACGAAGGATTCCACAAAGGCGTATTCGGGGATTTCGCTGCTGGAGTCGGCGAACGATCTGAAGTCGGCGATCGAGAGCGGGGATTGGGCTTCGGTCGCGCTCGGCGCGGTCGGGACCGCGTTGGACGCTCTTTCGATGGCGATGGACCCCTTCGGGGCGATCCTGGCGGCCGGGGTCGGCTGGCTGATCGAGCACGTCGGCCCGCTGAAAGAGGCGCTCAACGGGTTGACCGGCAACGCGGATGAGATCGCGGCGCAGTCGGAGACGTGGAAGAACGTCGCGACGGAACTGGGCAGCATCGGCCAAGACCTGACCGGAATGGTCAAAGCCGACACCGCGTCCTGGACCGGCGTCGCCGCGGACACTTACCGTCAGCGGGCGCAGGACACCGTCACACTGCTGGAAACCGCGCAGAAGGGCTGTGAAGGCGCCTCGAGCGGGGTGAAAACCGCGGGTGAGGTTGTCGCGGCGGTGCGGGCGTTGGTGCGGGACATCATCGCGGAGCTGGTCGGGCATTTGATCAGCTGGGCGTTGCAGGTGGTGTTCACCCTCGGGATCGGGTTGACGTGGGTGGTGCCGCAGGTGATCGCCGCGGTGGCGAAGACGGCGTCGAAGATCGCGGATCTGGTCAAGCGGCTCGTCACCGCGCTCAAGGCGCTGGTGCCGTTGCTGAAGCGGGCGGGTGATCTGTTCGCGGACGCGGCGAAGGCGTTGAAGAACATCAAGCCGGGCAAGGCCGCGCCGCCGCCGAAGCACACCGACATCAAGGGCAACCCCAAGGACATCGGCGGCCCGAAGGGCAAGGGCGGTCCGGACGCACCCCCGCCGAAGACCGACCCGCCGCCGAAGGGCGGCGACGGCAACACGACCCCGTCGGGCGCGCACGGCGACGGCAACACCACGCCCTCCGGGGCCAAGGGCGGCCCGGACACGCCGCCGAAGGCGGACCCGCCACCCGCCTCGAAGGGGCCGGACGAGACCCCGAAGTCCCCGGACCCGACGCCGCCTCCGGCGTCGAGGGGCCCGGACGGCGGCACCAAGCCGTCCGGGGCGGGCAAGGGGCCGGACACCCCGCCGAAGCTCAAGGACAGCAACCCCAAACCGGACGAGCACACGACCCCCGCCGCCGACCGGTCGCTGTGCGGCGACCCGATCGACGTCGCCACCGGCGCCGTGCTGCTCGAGCAGACGGACATCGAGCTGCCCGGTGCGCTGCCGCTGGAGTTCGGCCGGACGCACCTGTCGAGCTACCGCGCGGGCCGCAGCTTCGGTCCCACTTGGACGTCCACAGTGGACGAACGGATCGAGGTGGAGCCGGACGGCCTGCACCTCGCCCTGGCCGACGGGACGATCCTGCGCTACCCGGTGCCCCGCGGCATCGAGCCGGTGCTGCCCGAGCACGGCCCGTACCTGGCGCTGCGCCGGGTGCGCCACGGCTTCGTCGTCGGTGCCCCGCAGCACGACCGGATGCGCTACTTCGCCGCCAAGCCGGGGGAGACCACCCTGCCGCTGCGGGCGCTCGTCGACGGCGCGGGCAACCGGATCGTCGTCCGGCACCGCGACGGCGTGCCCGTGGCGATCGAGCACTCCGGCGGGTACCACCTCGAGCTCGACTCGGCCGGCGGGCTGATCACCGCCGTGCGCGTGGCGGGGGAGCCCGTGCCGCTGGCCGAATACCGCTACGACGAGCGCCGGCGGCTGGTCGAGGTCACCGACGCGGCCGGGACCCCGCAACGGTTCCGGTACGACGCCGACGGCCGGATCGTCCGCTGGGAGGACGTCAACGGCCGCTGGTACGGCTACTCCTACGACTCCGAAGGCCGGTGCGTGCAGGCCCGTGGCGCCGAGGGCTACCTCGACGCCACCCTGTCCTACGAGCCCGGGCTGACCACGGTCACCGACTCGCTGGGCGCCGTCACCCGCTACCGCCTCGACGAGCGGCTGCGGGTGATCGGCCGGACCGACGCGCTCGGCGGCACCACCAGCACCGAACTGGACCGCTTCGGCCGGGAGATCGCGCGCACCGACGAGCTCGGGAACGTCACCCGCTGGGAGCGCGACGGGGCGGGCAACGTGACCACGGTGGTCCGCGCCGACGGCACCCGGATGGTCACCGAGTACGACGAGGGTGGCCGCCCCGCCTCGGTCACCGGGCCCGACGGCGCCGTCTGGCGCTACGAGCACGACGAGCGCGGCCGCCTGGTCCGCGACATCGACCCGACCGGCGCCGCGACGAGCTACACCTACGACGAGGCCACCGGCGCGATGGCCACGGTGACCGACGCCCTCGGCGGCGTCACCCGGTTCGAGGCGAACGCGGCCGGGCTGCCGGTCGCGATCACCGCGCCGGACGGTGCGGTGACCCGCTACACCTACGACTCCCTCGGCCGGCTCGCGAGCGTCACCGATCCCACCGGCGCGACGACGCGCACCGTCCACAACGCGGCCGGTGACCTGGTCGAGCAGGTGGACCCGGACGGCGCCGTGCACCGCTTCGGTTCGACGGCGGTGGGCCACACCGACGAGCGGACCGACCCGCGCGGCGGCGTCAGCCGGATCGCCTACGCCCAGTTCGACCTGCCGGTCAGCGAGCAGCGCCCGGACGGCGGCGTCCTGCGCTACGGCTACGACACCGAGCTGCGGCTGACGTCGGTCACCAACGAGGCCGGGCTGGTCTGGCGCTACGAGTACGACCCGGCGGGCCGGCTCGTCCGCGAGGTCGACTACAACGGCCGGTCCCTGGACTACGCCTACGACGCCGCGGGCCGGCTGGTCCTGCGCGGCAACGGCGCGGGGCAGTCGATCGCGCTCGAGCGGGACGCCCTCGGGCGGGTGGTCCGGCGCCGCAGCGGCGACGAGGTCGCCGAATTCGCCTACGACGCGGCCGACCGCGTCGTCCTGGCCCGCAACGCGCACAGCGAGCTCCGGTTCGCCTACGACGCGCTGGGCCGGGTGGTCAGCGAGTCGGTGAACGGCCGGGCCGTGCTGTCGGCCTACGACGCGCTCGGCCGCCGGACCCACCGGCGCACCCCGACCGGCGCGGAAGCGGTGTTCGCCTACGACGCCCGCGGCCGCGCCACGTCCCTGGCCACCGGCGGGCGCACGCTGCAGTTCGGCTACGACGCCGCCGGCCACGAGACCGCGCGCCGGCTGGTCACCCGGTACGGCGTGGCCGCCGAGCTCCACCAGGCGTGGACACCGGCCGGCCAGCTCGCGGTCCAGACCGTGCGGCGGGGCGAGGCCACCGTGCAGCGCCGCGAATACGGCTACCTGCCCGACGGGTACCTGGCCACGGTCACCGACCTGATCTCCGGGCCCCGCAGCCTCGAGGTCGGTCCGGCCGGCCGGGTGCTGGCCGTCCGCGGCGCCCGCTGGCAGGAGAGCTACGGCTACGACCCGGCGGGCGCGATCACCACGGCCGACTGGCCGGGCGCGCCGGAGGCGAGCGGCCCGCGCAGCTACCGGGGCACGCTGCTCACCGCGGCCGGCGCGACCCGCTACACCCACGACGCCGAAGGCCGCGTCGTGTCGCGGGAGCGGGGCGGCCGGCGCTGGGAGTACCGCTGGAGCGCGGAAAACCGGCTCACCGCCGTCCGCACGCCCGAGGGGGTGATCTGGCAGTACCGGTACGACGCCGTGGGCCGCCGGATCGCCAAGCAGCGGCTGGACGCGGCCGGCGTCGTCGCCGAGCAGGTCGAGTTCTCCTGGGACGGCACCCTGCTCGCCGAACAGGTCCACGGCGTTCCCGGCGGGCCGCTCGTGGCCACCGTCTGGGACTGGGCGCCGGACGCCGAGCGCCCGCTCGCGCAGACCGAACGCGTGCTCGGCGACGGCACCGACCGGTTCCACGCCGTGCTGACCGACCTCGTCGGCTCGCCGGCGGAACTGCTGGACGAAACCGGCGCCCTGGCCGGGCACCAGCACACGGCCCTGTGGGGCGCGCTGGTCTCCGCAGGCGGCCACGCGGGCACGCCGCTGCGGTTCCCCGGCCAGTACCACGACGCGGAGACCGGGCTGCACTACAACCTGCACCGCTACTACGACCCCGAGACCGGGCGGTTCGTCTCGCACGACCCGCTCGGGCTGGCCCCGGACCCGGACTCGCTGGCCTACGTCGGCAACCCGACGGCGTCGATCGACCCGCTCGGCCTGGGGAAGGTGACCCCGTGCGCCGCGTCGGGCTCGGGCGGCGGTGGCGGCGGCGGCAAGAAGCCGGACCGCTTCCACCCGTACAGCAAGCCGAACTCGGCCCCGAACAAGGGCAAGCGCCGGGCGCACAAGTACCCGGAAGGCACCTACGGCGACAAGGACTTCGAGCGCAAGCGGCTCGAGGACAAGTTCGGTTCCAAGATCGACGGCAACAAGACCCACCAGTCCGAGCACACCGCGGGCTTCGACGTGCTGAACGACAACGGCGCCCCCGGCAAGGTGCCCCGCAAGGAGGGCCGGGACCTCGAGAACAACGCGTGGGCGTACTACGAGGAACACGGTGCCCACCGCAACCACCCGGGCACCGGCACCAGCCACGCCACCCACGATTCGGGCTGGAACGCGCCGACCTACCGGCGTGACCAGCGGGCCGCGATCGAGAACAACGACCCCAACACCGCGGTGCAGCTCAACCAGCTCGGGTACGCGCACCAGCCGGGCTTCCAGGGCAACCACGCCGATCCGGTGATCCGGAACCGGATGGACATGGCCGACGACTCGTACCACCGGATGGTGAACGACGTCCACGCCGGCGGCGAAGGGATGCGGTACAACCCGCCGCCGGGCGCGGCCGTGCCGGACGGGGGCGCGGCGGTACCGGGAACCGGGCACGTGACGACCCGCCCGCTGTCCGACGCCGACGCCTTCGAACTGCACGAAGCCCGCAACGCGGCGCGCACCGGCAACTGGCCCGGCGACGACGCCTGGCAGCGGTACTACCCGGACCCCACGCCGGAAGACTGGGCGCGGCTGGAACGAGGCGACTTCGATCCGCCGCAGCTGCCCCCGATCAAGCCGGGCAGCCCGATGAACCTCGACTGACCACCTCGGATTGCCCGCGTCGCGACCCCCGAGCAGTCCGTTCGGGGTCTCGACAGCGGGCGCCCGGGCGGGCGACACTGAGCCGATGACCGGCCTGATCACCGGAAGCCGTGTCCGGCTGCGGCCTGCCGCCGCCCCGGACGCCGCCCGGTTCGAGGAGATCCTGTCGCACCCCGAAGTCGCCCGCTGGTGGGCCGACGCCGAGGAGCCGGTGGCCGCCCAGGTGTCCTACCTGCTGGACCCCGACGAAGGCACCACGACCTACGCCATCGAGCTCGACGACGGCACGAACACCGTCATCGGCATCGAACTCGCCTTCGAGGAGGCGGATCCGCAGTACCGCCACGCCGGGATCGACATCGCGGTGCACCCCGACCACCAGGGCCACGGCCTCGGCTCGGACGCCATCCGCGCGCTGGCCGGGCACCTGTTCACCGAGCGCGGGCACCACCGGCTGGTGATCGACCCCGCGGCGGGCAACGAGGCGGCGATCCGGCTCTACCGGTCGCTCGGCTTCCGGCCGGTCGGCACGATGCGCTCCTACGAGCGGGGCCCGGACGGCAGCTGGCACGACGGGCTGCTGATGGACCTGCTCGTGGACGACCTGGTCCCGGCAGCCGCACTAGCCGGCTCGTGAGCACCCCCGCGGTCGCGGCCCGGCCGTTGCGGCGGGTCGCCGTGGCGAGCGCGGTGGGGACCACCATCGAGTGGTACGACTACTTCATCTACAGCACGGCGACGGCGCTGGTGTTCAACAAGGTGTTCTTCACGCCGCTGTCGCCCGCTTCCGGGACCCTCGCCGCGTTCGCGACGCTCGGGGTCGGGTTCCTGGCCCGGCCGGTCGGCGGGATCCTCTGGGGCCACTTCGGCGACCGCGTCGGCCGCAAGGCGATGCTGGTGCTGTCCCTGTTGCTGATGGGCTTCGCCACCGTGGGCGTCGGGCTGCTGCCGACGTACTCCGCGATCGGCGTCTGGGCGCCGATCCTGCTGCTGGTCCTGCGGTTGCTGCAGGGGCTGAGCGCGGGCGGCGAATGGGGCGGGGCGGCGCTGATGGCGGTCGAGCACGCGCCCGAGGACCGCCGCGGCCGGTACGGCGCGTTCTCGCAGATCGGCGTGCCCGCCGGGCTGATCCTGGCGCAGCTGATGTTCTTCGTCCTCGGCCGCACGCTGACCGACGCGCAGTTCGCCGCCTGGGGCTGGCGGGTGCCGTTCCTGGCGAGCATCGTGCTCGTCGGCGTCGGCCTGGTGATCCGGCTGCGGATCGAGGAAAGCCCGGTGTTCACGCGGTTGCGGGAGGCGGAGGAGCGCAGCAGCCGTCCGATGGTCGACGTGCTGCGCGAGCGGCCCCGTGCGCTGCTGGTGGCGGCCGGCAGCTTCATCGCCAACACCGCCATCGGGTACATCTTCCTGGCCTACCTGCTGTCCTACGGCACTTCGGTGCTCAAGATCAACCGCACCACGCTGCTGGTCGTCGTGATCGTCGGCAGCGTGACGTGGCTGGTGAGCATCCTCGTCGCGGCCGCGTGGTCCGACCGCGTGGGCCGCAAACCGGTGTACCTGGCCGGATCGGTGCTCCTGGTGCTCTGGCCGATCCCGTTCTTCCTGCTCGTGGACACGCGGGCGACGGCGTGGCTGCTCGTGGCGGTGATCGTGCTGAACATCGGTCTCGGCGCCACCTACGGGCCGCAGTCGGCGTTGTTCGCGGAGCTGTTCGAGCCGCGTTACCGCTACAGCGGCGCTTCGTTCTCCTACGCCGTGGGCGCGGTGCTGGGCGGCGGCTTCGCGCCGTTGATCGCGACCGCGTTGCAGACCGCCACGGGCACTTCGCTTTCGGTGTCGCTCTACCTGGTGGCGGTGGCGCTGCTGAGCCTGGTCGCGGTGCTGTTCATCCCGCGCGATCAGAGCCGGTCGAGCCGGACGGCAGCGGCCATCCGCTCGTAGCCCGCGTCGCCCGGGTGGAGGTGGTCGCCGGAGTCGTAGGCCAGGAGCATCCGGAGCGGGTCGGCCGGGTCGCGCACCGCCGCGTCGAAGTCGACGACGCCGTCGAAGACTCCGCTGGTGCGGATGAAGCTGTTCACCGCCTGGCGGGTCGCTTCGAGGGTGTCGTCGTAGACCCGCCAGCCCTTGAACGGGGTGAGCGTGCCGCCGAGGACCCGGATGCCGCGCGCGTGCGCCTGCGCCACGAGCTGGCGGTACGCCGAGGTGATCGCGGCCGGGTCGGTCTGGTGCGGGTCCTGCTGGATGTCGTTGATGCCCTCCAGCACGATCAGCGTCCGCACGCCGCCGACGCTCAGCACGTCGCGGTCGAAGCGGGAAAGCGCGTTCTGGCCGGCGCCGGACCCGGGCACGTCGAGCAGCAGCCGGTTGGCGCTGATGCCGGCGTTGAGCACGCCGTAGCGGCCGTGCAGCCGGTCTGCGAGGTAGTCCGGCCAGCGGTGGTTGGCGCCGGCGGCCGAGCCGACGCCGTCGGTGATCGAGTCGCCGAGGGTGACGATCGAAGCGTCGGCGCCGCCCTGGACGTCGACGCCGGAGACGTAGTGCCACACGGACGTCTGCTCGGTGTACGGGGCACCGGATTCGCTGGCGGCGAAGTCGCCGTCCCGCGTGAAGTACGACGTCTGCGCCGCGGCCGGGTGGTAGGTCACCGGCCCGGACTTCGCCGGCACGTAGGTCGTCACGAGCAGGTTCGTGTCGGCGGGGATCCGCAGGTTGACCGGATCGCTCAGCGCTTCGGCTCCGGCGGGCACGACGACACCCGGCGCACCGCCGAAGGTCAGCGACCGCAGGGTGCCCGCCGCGGCGTCCGGGCCGGTGCCCTGGACGGCGACGGTGACGTGCCCGAAGGTCAGGGGAGCGGCGCCGAAGGCGTTCGACAGGTGGACGCGGGCGCGGCCGCCGCCGGCGCTGGTGTGCACGACGTTGCGGATCGAGTAGCCCGGATAGCCGTCCGGGGTGTTCGGCACGGCGGCCGCGGGTGCCGCGGCCCACGTGCCGACCCAGCCGCCGACGGCGTGCTGGGCGAGGACCGGGACAGCACTTCCTGAATTCGCGCTGTCCGGGTTCGCGCTGCCCGGCGTGGTGAGGAGACCGATGCCCGCCAGGACGGCCGCGCTCACGGCCACGAAACGTCGCATGCTCCCACCGTCGCGCGTGAGTCCGCGCGGCGGCGACCGCTGATCAGGTGAGGCAGCGGACAAGATCCGCGACAGTGTCCCCCCGGCAGTGTTTCCGGAAGAAAGGGGCGGGCCCGTCCGGGATTCTGGGGATGCCGGACGGGCCCGCGCGAGGTGGCCGTTGCCGCGACGGCCGCTCGCCGGGGTACCCGGTCCCGATCGGGCGGAGGCTGGCCCGGATCGTTGCTTCGTGGCGACCCCGGAGGGCGTGTGCGAGACGCCCTCACCCCCAAGCACGGCCGCCGGAGCCGGGCGGTTCAGCCCGGCGCCCGGGTTTCTCGCCCCCGGTGCGGGAGGCTCAGGCTGCGGCGGCGGGAATTCCGGTCAGGGCGCGGTGCCCGGCGTCGGTCAGTTCGGCGGGCGCCCACTGGCCGGGGGCGACGAGCCGGGTGGCTCGGACCAGCCCGGCGTGGGCGAGGTCGTGGGCGGTGCTCTGGTCGCAGCACGACAGCCCGTCCACGCGGAGGTCGGGTTCACAGCTGCAGCGGAGCTCGGCGCGTCCGTCGGCGATCGCCCTGAGCATGGCGATCGCGCGGCGGCTCAGCGCGTTCGGGGTGGTGGACATCGGTCTGGCCTTTCGGTGCGGCGGGGTTCCGGCGGCGAGAGCTGCAGCTCGTTACCCAGTGATACGCGGCGAACACGAGGCCGGTTCACTTCGATCGGTCCGGTTGGCCCCTTGACACGGCGAAGGTCAACGAGCAGGGTCAGTCATCGGATGAATCAGCTCTGCCAGCAACAAATGCGCCTTCCCTGGGCAACATCTGTTGTCTTTCTGCCGTAGTCATCCGATCCCTGGAGGTTCCGTGCCGACCTTCCCCCGCCGTCAAGCTCTCGGCATCGCCCTGGGAGGTGCCGTCGCGCTCGGCGCGGCCGGCCGCATCCCCGCCGGCGCCGCCGTGCCCCTCGACGCCGCCGACACCCCGGACACCCCGATCGTCCCGCCCCCGCCGCCCGTCCCCGTCGCGCTCGGCCCCTGGTTCACGAACGACGGCATCGACAGCGCGTCGGCCACCGGCGGCGACTTCGACGGGTCCGGCTACACCTTCCCGGCCGAGCACCTGCCCGCCGGGCGGACCGTCACCGCCGGCGGCGTCCCGTTCACCCTGGGGTCCGCGGCCGCGGGCGCGAAGAACAACATCGCCGCCACCGGCCAGCGGCTCGACCTGCCGGAGGGCCGCTACTTCGTCGCCTACTTCCTGGTCGCCGCCAGCTACGGCGCGACCGGCGGGCCGGCGACCGTGCACTACGCCGACGGCAGCACCAGCACCGGGTCCCTCTCCGGTCCCGACTGGTACACCGGCAGCGGCGCCCTCGTCTCGCCGTTCCGCTACGCACCCGGCGGTGCCGTCGACGACAACCCGGTTTCCCTGGCCGTCGGCCAGGTGTGGGTCGACCCGGCTCGCGAGGCCGTCGCGCTGACCCTGCCCACGACGGCGAACCCGGCGCCGAACGTCTCGAGCCTGCACGTCTTCGCGCTCACCCTCCAGCCGGTGGCGGTGGGCCGCTCGGCCCTGATCCTCGACGGCCGCTCGACGGCCAACCTGCTGACCGACGGCGGCCCGCAGGCCGCGGAAGCGACCGTGGTCAACGCCGGGACCGTGTGGCTCGGCGCGCGCGACCGGGTGACCGTCACCGTCGACGTCCCCGGCGGCCGGACGACCGTGCCCGCGGCCATCCGCGCGCTGGCCCCCGGTGAGCAGGCGACCGTGCGGCTCGGGCTGGCGCCGAACGCGTCCGTGCCGCCCGGCACCACCACGAACGGCCAGTTCCGCGTCACCGCCGGCCGCGGCACCCTCGCCACCCAGCAGGTGCCGGTCACCCTCGGGATCCCCGATTTCCGGCCCACCGACGGGTCGCTCTCGACGCACCGCGCGCCCTATTGGTTCACCGACGCCAAGTTCGGCATCTTCATCCACTGGGGCGTCTACGCCGTGCCCGCGTGGGCGCCGGTGGGGCAGCAGTACGCCGAGTGGTACTGGCAGAACCAGCAGGACCCGAACGGGGCGACCTACGCCTACCACAAGCAGAAGTACGGCGAGAACTTCGCCTACGACGACTTCATCCCGCTCTTCACCGCGGCGAAGTTCGACCCGCGCAGCTGGCTGAAGCTGATCGCGGACGCGGGCGCGGAGTACTACGTCCTGACGTCCAAGCACCACGACGGCTTCGCGTTGTGGGACACGAAGGTCAGCGACCGCAACTCCGTCAAGCTCGGCCCGAAGCGCAACATCGTCAAGGAGCTCTTCGCGGCGTCGCGGAAGTACACCCCGCAGCTGCGCAACGGCCTGTACTTCTCGCTGCCGGAGTGGTTCAACCCGGACAACCCGTGGATGGGCCACGCGCCGCGCAACCCCTACACCGGCGCGCCGCTGCCCTACACCGGCTACACCGCGGGGAAGGACTTCGTCCGCGACTACCAGGCGCCGCAGGTCCTCGAGCTGGTCTCGGGGTTCGACCCCGACGTCCTGTGGTTCGACATCGGCGGTGTCAACGACAGCCGGGCCGTGCTCACCGAGTACTTCAACCGCGCGAAGAACCGCAAGCGCCCCAAGGACGTCACCTACAACGACCGCGGCGGCATCCCGGACCACGACTTCACCACACCCGAGTACACGACGTACCCGAACACCGTGGTGGCGAAGTGGGAGGCGAGCCGCGGCCTCGACCCGTTCTCCTACGGCTACAACCGCGCGACCCCCGACGACCGCTACATGACGGCGGAAGAGGTCGTCCGGACGCTCGTGGACATCGTGTCCAAGAACGGCAACTTCCTGCTCGACATCGGCCCGGACTTCGACGGCTCGATCCCGGACGTCATGCAGCGGCACCTGCGCGACGCGGGCGCGTGGCTGACGGTCAACGGCGAAGCCATCTACGACACGACGTACTGGTCGCGGATGGCCCAGCTCGGCGACCTGCGGTTCACGGTCAAGCAGAACGAGGCGTTCTACGTGCACTCGCTGACGGCGCCGGGCAGCCGCGTGGTGGTGGACGCCCCGGTGCCGATCCGCGGCGGTGACCGCGTGACCATGCTCGGCTACCGGGGCAACCTGCACTGGACCGTGGAGAACGGCGCGCTGGTGATCGACGTCCCGGCCGCCGCCCGGCAGGCGGGCCGCTACACCTGGGTGTTCAAGATCGCCTGGAGCTAGAGGTCGGCGTTCTTGCCGATGTACAGCTCCGCGAACGCCGCCGCGGCCGCGGGCGAACCGAGCAGGCGGCGCATCCGGGCCTCCGCGATGCGCGCCGCGAACGGGTTCTCGCCCGCGGCCGCGGTGTGGTGGAAGATGTCGGACAACCACAGCGAAAACTCCTGGTACTGCCACACGAGCGGCAGGCACGCGGCGGAGTAGCCGGCCAGCGGCGCGGGGTCGCCCGCGTAGTACGCCGCCAGCGCGTCGGTGAGCAGGAAAGCGTCGTGCAGGGCGAGGTTCATGCCCTTGGCCGCGATCGGCGCGACCAGGTGCGCCGACTCGCCCGCGAGGTGCAGCCGGCCGTGCGACATCGGCTCCACGACGTAGTTGTGCATGTCGAGGATCCGCTTCTCGAACAGCCTGCCCTCGACGATCTCGCCGCCGGGCACGGTGAGCCGCGCGTGCAGCTCCCGCCACACGCGCTCGTCCGGCCAGTCCGCCTCGGACTCGCCCGGCGCGGTCTGCAGGTAGAACCGCGTCACCGCAGGCGTGCGGGCCATGTGTGCGGCGAACCCGCGAGGGTGGATGCCGAACAGCACACCGTCGGCGGACGGCGGTGCTTCCGCGAGCAGGGCCAGCCAGCCGATTCCGTAGTCGTGGTGGGCTTTCACCGTCGATTCCGGCGGCAAGTAGCCCTGGGAGACCCCGCGGGCGCCGTCGCAGCCCGCGATGAAGTCGCAGTCGATCCGGTGCTCCCCGCCGTCGGCCCGGAACGTGACGGCGGGGGAGCCCGACGTCAGGTCGTGCAGCTCGACGTCCGAGACCTCGAAGACCGCTTCGCCGCCCGCGTCGGTGTACTGCGCGACCAGGTCGGTCACCAGGAGCTGTTGCGGGTACACAAAATGCCGCTGCCCGGTGACGTCGCCGTAGCGGAAGACGTGCCGTTGCCCGCCGAACCGGAACTCGAACTTCTCGTGCTGCGGCGCTTTCGCGACGAGCTGCTCGCCGAGGCCCCGCCGTTCGAACCCGCGGACCGCCCACTCCTCGATGAACCCGGCCCGCGGCCGCTGTTCGATGAACGCCCGGCTCTGCGCTTCCAGCAGCACGCAGCCGATCCCCGCGCGCTGCAGGAGGTTCGCCACCGTCAACCCGGCCGGGCCCGCCCCCACCACGGCCACCGCCGTGCGCCTCGCCACCATGCGCCCGAGGGTAGCGCGAACCGGGCGAACCGCTCAGTGATGATGCCGCAGCCGGGGCCACGCCGGCGAAAGCACGACGCCGTCCTCGTTGTTGTCGACGCCTTCGGCGGTGTGGTGCTTGGCGACCGGACGGCACCCGGTGATCAGCCGGGCCGGGGGCTCCGCCACCCGGTGATCACGCCGCCGGGCGCGCTCCGAGGAATTCGCCGCCGGCGTCGGCGACCAGCTCGGCCAGTGTCTGCGCGCGGCGGAGCGGGGTGAACTCCACGTCACCGCGCGAGGACACGGTGAAGCCGTACACGGCCGGGCGCGGCAGCGTGTTGTACGCGTAGTGCGCGCCGAAGTAGTACGCCCCGGTGTCGTGGGCGACGACGAGGTCGCCCGGTTCCAGCAGCGGCAGCGGCCGTTCCCGGGCGAGGAGGTCACCGGCGAAACACAGGGGCCCGGCGATGTCCTGCGGCACCTCGGGCCCGGTCTTCGGCGTGCCCGCCGCGTCGAACGCGCCGATCCGCAGCGGCCAGTGCTCCGGCTGGAGCACCGTGCGGGCCGCCACCTGCGCACCCGCGTGCGTCACGGCGATGTGCCGTCCGCCGGCGACCTTCGTGTACTCCACCGTGCTGACCAGGAAGCCGCTCTTCGCCAGCAAGGAGCGGCCGAACTCGGTGACGAACGCGTAGCGCCCGTCGGCCAGCGCCGGCACCCGGGCCAGCAGCGTCGCGACGTAGCCGGCGTAGGTCGGGCCCGGGGCGTCGGAGGTGAAGTCCACCGGCAGCCCGCCGCCGAGGTCGAGGCTGGTGACCTGCCGGTAGCCGGCTTCGGCGTTGATCTCCTCGGCGAGTTCGTGCACCGCGGCGACCCCCTCGGCCATCAGCTCCGGCGGACAGCCCTGCGAGCCGACGTGGACGTGCAGCCGGGTCAGCCACGGCCGGTGCGCGAAGGACTCGAGCAGCAGTCCCCGGTTTCCGTGGTCCCGCAACGGGATGCCGAACTTGGACGCCGCGGTGGCGGTGCTGGTGTCGCCGATCCGGCCCGCGCCGACCTGCGGGTTGACCCGCAGGCCCAGCACCGACCGCGGCGGCGCCGCGCCGACCAGCCGGTCGAGCCGGGCGAGCTCCTGGAAGTTGTCGGCGTTGACCGCCGTGCCCTCGGCCAGTGCGTGCGCCAGCTCGGCGATCGTCTTGGCGGGGGAGTCGAGCACCAGCCGCGGCCCGCGCAGGCCCGCGGCTTCGGCGACCGCCGTCTCGCCCGGGCTCGCCACCTCGGCGTCGACCCCGAGGTCGCCGAGGAACCGCAGGAGCGGAGCGAGACCGCACGCCTTGGCGGCGACCGTGTGCTGGACGCGCCCGAGCGGTGCGAAGGCCTTCGTCAGGTCTTCGACGGCTTCGCGGACGCCGGCCAGGTCGACGAATCCGGCCATCGGGTCGGCGAGCCGCCGCTCCGCCGCGGCGGCGAGGGCGAGCAGCCTGCGGCCGGTGCGGGTCTGGGGTGCGCTGGTCGTGGTCACCGTCCCAGGACAGCAGCGGACCGGCCCGCCGGTCCAAGACTTCGTCCCGATCAAATCATAGGCTCGCCCTATAATAGCTGGGTGGACCTGCGCCGATGGCACTACTTCGCCGTGCTCGCCGAAGAAATGCACTTCACGAAGGCGGCCGCTCGCCTGTTCGTCTCCCAGCCGTCGCTGAGCCAGCAGATCCGCGCCTTCGAGGCCGACCTCGGTGTCACGCTGCTCGACCGCACGGGTCCGCGCTTCGCCTTGACGGAGGCCGGCCGCGTCGCCGCCGCCGAGGCGCGTGAACTGCTCGACCGGCTGGAGCGGGCCCGGGGCGCCGTCACCGCCGCCGGCCGGGGCGACGCCGGGCGGCTGCGGATCGCCTACACGCGTTCGGCGCCGGGCCCGCTGGCCGGTGACCTGGTCGCGGCGTACCGCGAACGGCACCCGGGTGTCGAACTCGCCCTGGAGACGGGCTGGACGAGCCTGAACGTGGCCCGGCTCGCGGCGGGGGAGATCGACGTCGGCTTCGTGCGCCCGCCGGTCACCGCGCCGGGGATCGAGGTGGCGGTGGTCGGCTCGGAGGAGGTCCTGCTGGCGCTGCCCGCGGGTCACCCGCTCGCCCGCCGGCGCGGCCGGGTGCGGCGGGCCGCGATCGCCGCCGAGCCGGTGGTGTTCTGGCCGCGGGAGAACGGTCCCGGCCAGTACGACGCCATCAGCGGCCAGGTCTGGCCGGGCGGAGTGCCGCCGATCGTCCGCGAGGAGCCCGAGGACGAACAGCTCATGCGCGCGGTCGCCGAAGGCGCGGGGCTCGCCGCGATCCCGGAACACCGGGCACGCGCGCTGCGGCGCCGCGGTGTGGTGCTGCGAAGGCTCGAAGACCCGACCCCGAGGATCGACCTGGGCCTGGCCTGGCGGGCCGGCTCGGCGTCCCCGGTGGTACGGGCCTTCGTGGACCTCGCGGCCGTCAGCTAGTTCTCGCCGAGCACCGACCGGACCGCCGCGACGACGGCGGGGTGGCCGAGCGGCAGCGGCGGCGGCACGCGGTCCTCCGGGCTCTCGCTGCTTGACGCGACCACCCGGACGTCGGTGCCCGCCTCGCGCAGCTTGGCGACGACGTCGTCGCGTTCGGCCAGCCAGGCCTCGTTGGCCTGCGCGGCGTCGCCGGACGCGAGGAACGCGTCCGAAGCCGGATCGACCAGCAGCAGGTGCGTGGCCGCGCCCGCGTGCCGCTCGACGAGCTGGAGGGCTTCCGCCGCGAAGGGGCCGCTCGCCACGACGGCGATTTCGGGGTCGCCCGGGCCGGCGTCGCCGAGCAGGTCGTCGGCTTCGGAGAGGGCGCCGCCGGCGGGCACCCGGCACCAGAAGACGGCCCGTTTCTCCGCCAGCGGCCGCCAGGTGGCGGGCAGTTCGTCGTGCTTGCCCGCGCCTGCGGGGTCGAGCACGATCACCTTGGGGCCCGACGGGTCGCCGGCGGTCACGACGGACGGGCCCTCGGAGCGGACGGGTTCGGGTTCGGCGGGCATGCGCGTTCCTTTCAGCGACGGGGGAGTTCCGGGGTGTCCGTGTCGAGCGGCACGGCACCGGAGCGGACGAGTCCCAATTGGACGGTCTGGCGGCCGATCAGCGCCTCCAGGACCCAGTCGGCGGCCGTGCGCACGCGGTTGCCCGGCATCGCCATGAGGTGGTAGCCGCGCGTCACGGCCTTTGCCGGCCGTCCGGACAGCGGCACGTGCAACGGGTTCGCCGCGGCGGCGCCGGCCCCGAGGTCGACGACAAAGCCGAGGTCGTGGTGCCGGTAGGTGCCGGGACGGCCGTACCCGAGCGACGCCGCCACGTTGCGCCCGGCCAGTTTTCCCTGGCGCTGCGCGTGCTGCGCGGTCATCGCGGTGTACTGGCCGGGGCGGGTGAGGTCGGGCACCGCGGCGGCGTCGCCGCAGGCGAACACGTCGTCGCGGCCCGGCACGTTCAGCTGCTCGGTGACCACGAGCCTGCCCTTGGCGGTCTCGAGCCCGAGCTCGGCCACCAGCGGGTCCGGCCGCACGCCGACGCACCACACGAGGGTGCGGGCCGGCACGGTGTCGCCGTTCGTCAGCGTGACGCCCTTGTCGTCGGCGTGGTCCACCGAAGTCTTCATCAGCACTTCGACCCCGCGCGAGCGCAGCACCTCGTCGGCGGTCCGGCCGAGCCGTCCGGCGAGCTCGGGGAGCACGCGCTCGGCGACGTCGAGCAGCAGCCAGCGGATCTGCCGGCCGGCCAGCTCGGGGTGGCGCGCGGCGAGCGCCGCGGTGAACGCGGGGCCCTGCGCGGCGACCTCGGTGCCGGTGTAGCCGGCGCCGACCACCACGAACGTGCAGCGGGCGGTGCGCTCGGCCGGGTCTTCGGCCGCGGCGGCCAGTTCGATCTGCCGCGTGATGTGGTCGCGCAGGTACAGCGCTTCCGGCACGCCGCGGAACCCGTGCGCGTACTCCGGGACACCCGGGATCGGCAGCAGCTTGTTGACACTGCCCGCGGCGAGCACCAGCCGGTCGTACCCGATCCGGTGTTCGCGGTCCTCGGGATCGGTGTAGGTGACGTGGCGGGAATCGAAGTCCACCCCGGTGGCCACCCCGAGCGCCAGCCGGATGCCCGGCAGCGTCTCCGGGAGGGAAACCGTGACCCGCCGCGGGTCGAGGATCCCGGCCGCCACTTCGGGCAGCAACGGCAGGTAGAGGAAGTAATCCGTCGGGTTCAGCACGACGACCTCGACCTCTTCGCCGGCCACCTTCCGCAGGTTCTTCGCCGCGTGGTACCCGGCGAAACCGCCGCCGACGATCACGACACGCATGGATCTCCTTCCGGGGCCGGATATCCGTCCCGAACGGATTACCCGAGGTCGGAGCCGGGAAACCCGCGGGGTTGACCTCACCCCCCAGGGGCGTACGGTCAGGGGGTTGGCTGTTGTTCAGACACGTGCTCCGGTCAGCGCCCCTGCAACGCTGAATTTCTAGGGAGCGCCGTGAACGACTGTTTCCGCACGATCTACGAACCGTCCGGCCTGACCGTCACCACAACCGAGCGACCGGGCGGGATCCGCGTCCTGACCCTGGTCGGCGACATCGACGCCGCCACCGTCGGCATCCTCGACGAAGCCCTCGCCACCGGCGACCGGCTGGTCGCCGACCTGAGCCGGGTCGCCTTCCTGAGCTGCGCCGGTGTCCGGTCGCTGCTGCAGGCGAACGCCCGCACCGAACTCGCCGTCGTGCTCGGGAGCCACGCGGTCGCCCGGTCGTTGGAAGCCACCGGCGCCGACGTGGTGCTGAAGATCCACCCCCGGGTGCCGGCCGCGCTCGCCGGCCTGGCCCACGATCGGGGCGGGCAGGCGTGACCGCCCGGCGAGCACGCCTCCGCCCCGTCCGTCCCATGTGGCCGGTCGGAACCGGGGGTCAGTCGTCACCCGGCCAGTCGCCGGTCGCCTTGCGGTAACCGACCGCACCGGCCCGCTCGGTGGCCGCCTTGACGGCACCGAAGATCGCGCCCTGGACCGCCGCCGCGAGGACCACCTGCCGCCAGGTGTAGTCGCGGTCGGTGGCGTCCGGGGCGTCCTCTTCGCCGGCCACGCGCGTCCACACCTGCTTGAACACCTGGCCGGCCAGGATGCCGCCCAGCGCACCGACCACCCAGCTCAGCGGCTTGTAGAGCGTTTTGTTCACGAATTCCTCCGGCGCAGGATCAGACGGATCAGGATCAGCAGGCCCAGCACCCCGGCGAAGACCGGCACCGGGTTGGCGCGGACGGCGTCGGCGCCCTGGCGGAACTTGACCGCGGTGGGCTCGTTCGTCACGTCGGCGACCTTCGCGGTCGCCTGGTCGAGTTTCTCGTCGACGCTTTCGGAAACCCTGGTCTTGACGTCGAGCTTGTGCCCGAGCGCCTCGAGGGTTTCGGCGAGCTCCTCCCGGGTGGTGTCCCGGTCGAGGCGCGCCTCCTCGGCGTTCTTCGGGAAGTCCCCGCTCATGTCCGCACTCCCTGCTTCACGACGTCCACGTCGGCACGGACGCCGCTGATGGCCTCTTCGGGCACCGGCGGCACCCCCTGCGTCACTTCCTTCTTGCCGACGAGCGCCGCGATCCCGGCCACGACGAACAGCGCGACCGCGACGATCACCGCCGCCAGCCAGCCCGGCACGGCCTGCGCGAGCGCCAGCACGGCGGCCGCGACGAGCGTGCCGGCCCCGAGGAACGCGAACAGGCCCGCCGCGCCGAACAACCCGGCGCCGAGGCCCATCTTCTTGCCCTTGCGCTGCAGTTCGAAGACCGCGAGCCGCATCTCGTCCCGGACCAGCCGCTTGACCTCGTCGGTCAGGTCGGTCACCAGTTCGCCGACCGAGCGCTCGGCCGCCGGTTTCTTGTTCACCTCTTCGATCACGGAACACCTCCTTGCCTGGCCGCCGTGTACCCGGCTCCGGCGGGGGTCAACCGCGCCGGGTTTGACCGCCGTGGCACCGGGTAGCCGATTCATGCCGATCATCGACGACCATCGACGAGGAGGAGTGCAGTGAGCACGATCACCGAAATCGTGGACGTGGAAGTCCCCGTTTCGACCGCTTACAACCAGTGGACGCAGTTCGAGGAATTCCCGAAGTTCATGGAGGGCGTCGAACAGATCCGCCAGGTGGACGCCACCCACACCCACTGGGTGACGAAGTTCGGTGGCGTGACGCGCGAATTCGACGCGACGATCACCGAGCAGCACCCCGACGAGCGGGTCGCCTGGACGTCGGACTCCGGTCCGGACCACGCCGGCGTCATCACCTTCCACCGGCTGGACGACTCGCACACCCGGGTGACCGCGCAGATGGACATCGACCCGGAGGGCTTCGCCGAGAACGTCGCCGACAAGCTCGGCTTGCTCGACCGCCGCGTGAAGGGCGATCTCAAGCGGTTCAAGGAGTTCATCGAGCAGCGCGGCCGGGAGACCGGCAGCTGGCGCGGTGACGTGGACCGCCCCGGGAAGTAACCCCGCGATCACCCGTTCGGGGTGAGTTGCCGCGGCGGGGCGGGTGATCCCGCCCCGCCGCGTTTCGCGTCCGGGGAAGGTCGGGTAGGACGGAACAATGACGACCACCACAGCCGGCGTTCCCACCCCGGAACTGAACAACGGCGTGCGGATCCCCCAATTCGGTTTCGGCGTGTTCGACATCCCGCCGGAGGAGACGGCCCAGGCCGTGCGGACCGCCCTGGAGACGGGGTACCGCCACATCGACACCGCTCAGCTGTACGGCAACGAGGCCGGGGTCGGCGCCGGGATCGCGGATTCCGGCCTGGCCCGGGAAGACGTGTTCGTCACCACAAAACTGGCGAACGACGCGCACGGGCACGACAACGCGATCACCGCGCTGGAAGGCAGCCTGCGCCGGCTCGGCTTCGACTACGTCGACCTCTACCTCATCCACTGGCCGTTGCCGGCCCGGGACAACTACGTCCGGACGTGGCGGGGCTTCGAAGACATCCTGCGAGCGGGCAAGGCCCGCGCCATCGGCGTCTCGAACTTCCAGCCCGCCCACCTCGACCGGCTCGCCGAGGAGTCCGGCACCCGGCCCGCCGTCAACCAGATCGAGCTCCACCCGGCGTTGCAGCAGCCCGAGCTGCGCGAATACCACCAGGCGCACGGCATCGCCACCCAGGCGTGGAGCCCGCTCGCGCGGGCCGACGTCCTCGGCGACCCGGTGCTCACCGGCCTGGCGGAGAAGCACGGGCGGACGGCCGCGCAGGTGGTGCTGCGCTGGCACATCCAGCTCGGGAACATCGTGTTCCCGAAGTCCGCTTCACCCGACCGGATGCGCCAGAACATCGACGTGTTCGGCTTCGAACTCGACGACGAGGACATGGCGGAGATCGGCCGGCTCGACGAGGGCCGCCGGACCGGACCGGACCCGGACACCTTCAACGCGTGACCGCGGCGTTTCCCTGCGCGACCTGCCGGGTATCCCCCCGGCAAGGTCCCCCAGGAAGGAGCGTCCGGCATGACCACGAACGCGTACCTGTCGTTCCTCGCGATCGGCGTTGCGCTGGTCCTGATAGACGGGCAGATCATCTACCGCAGCGGCCGCCGGTACCTGGAGAACTCCTACGGCGACCCGGCGGCGGGCGCTTCGATGACCCGCCTGGTCACGGTGTTGTTCCACCTCGCCACGTTGGGGGTGCTGGCGCTGATCTCGACCATCAACATGGGCGGCAGCGACCTGCCCGCCGTGGTCGGGCGGATCGGTGTGCTGCTGCTGATCCTCGCGCTGGCCCACGCGATCACCCTCGGCGTCCTGTCCCGCATCCGCGGTGAGCAGGAGGTGGAGGCGGTCGTCCAGCGCGGCCCGCGGCCGCGGGTGGAGCCGGAGCAGCAGGGCACGACGGTCGCCCCGGTGCCGGGTCAGGACGGCCGGTACCCGACCGCCGGCCCGTCGCTGGAGAACCGGTCGCCGTACTCCGCTCAGTAACGAGCCGCACCAGCAGGAGTCTCAGAGCAACCGGTGGCGGCACTCTCCCGGGAGAGTGCCGCCCCCGGCCGGGTCGCGGGCACGCCTCCCCCGCCGGCC
>NZ_JAVHJU010000066.1:113332-137703 GCF_031082405.1 Amycolatopsis sp. A133 | reverse complement strand
CGGGCCGGTGTCCGGGGCGCCGTCGTTGACGATCGCGATCCCCCTCCGGGTGAGCGTGATTCCCACCTGGTGGTAAGGCGGGTTCTAACCCGCCTTACCACTCACGACCGGCTGCGGCAGGGCGCCCCCGGAGGGTCGGCTGGGGAACCGACCCTTCAGGTACGCGAGCCGACCGTCTGGGCACGGGTTCGGGTTTCTGTGTGCGTTCCGTGTGGCGGGGTCCGCCACCATCTACCCCAACGGGGGACCCTGGTGCGCTGGTGCGCGCCGCCGGTCCGCTGGGGGTGGCGCCGGTCCGATCGCCCGGCGTCGTGGGCTGGGGGTGGTGCCGCGAGGGGGCGGCACCACCTCGTCGGCCACCCCGGGACCGGGCGAGGCGGGTGGTGCGGTGAGGGGCAGCACCACTTCGTCTCGCCGGGGGGAGCAGGCTCGTCAGGCCGGTGCGGTGAGGGGCGGCACCACTTCGTCTCGCCGGGGGAGCAGGCTCGTCAGGCCGGTTCGTGAGGGGCGGCACCACTTCGTCTCGCCGGGAGAGCAGGCTCGTCAGGCCGGTTCGGTGAGGGCGAGCAGCGCCCGGCGGAGTGCGGCCGCGCTGGCGTCACGCGGGTCGACCAGCTCCGCGGCTTCGGCCGCCGCTTCCGCCGCCGACTCCGGATCTCCCGTTGCCTCGTACGCCCGGCGGAGCACCAGCCACGTCAGCCCGGTCGCCGCCCGGCCGCCCATCTCGCGGAACTCGTCGAGGCACGCGCGGAGCACGGGGATCGCCTGGGCCGCCCGGCCTTCGCCGATCCAGCTCGCCGCCAGCGCCCGGGTGCACGACAGCTCGCGCGGCCGCTCGTCCAGCTCCCGCGCCAGCTCGCGGGCTTCGCCGAACGCCGCCTTCGCGTCGTCGCGGGCGCCCGTCGCCGCCGAGATCGCGCCCAGCGTGCGCAACGACTTCGCCAGCGCCGACCGCACCATCGTGCCGCGCAGCAGGTCCACCGACTCCGCGATGGCCGCCACCGCGCCGGGGTCGTCGCCCGTCAGCAGCGAGGACCACGCGAACCCGTGCAGTGCCTCGCCGATCATCCGGGCGTCGCCGCTCGACCGGGCCGCCGCCAGCGCGGTCCGGTCCACCTCCCGTGCGGCGGCGATCCGGCCGAGCCGCAGCAGGGCGGCCGACTCCGCCGCCCGCACCCAGCCGAGCTCCGCCGCCGAACCGTCCACAGTGAACAGTTCACGCGCGTGGGCCGCCGTCTCCAGTGCCTCCTCGGCACGGCCGAGGCCGATCAGGCAGTGCGCCAGGTTCGCCGAAACCCACGCGTGGGTGCGCCGGTCGCCGTGGGCTTCGAGCTCCTTGGCGCACGTCCGGTAGCGGGTCGCGGCCTCCTCGTACTGCCCGCGGGCGTGGCGCAGCAGCGTCAGGGTGGCCTCGGCGACGGCCGCCAGCGGCGGGTCTTCGGCCGCGGCCGCGAGCACCGTCTCGTACGCCGCGCGCATGTCGGCGTACTGCCCGTGCAGGTACAGGTAGCCGCCGAGCCGGTCGAGCAGCAGCAGCGCGTCCCGCGGGCCGAGGGTGCCGATGAGCAGCACGAGGTTCGCGCGCTCGGCGGAAAACCAGTCGTCCGGACGCGCGAGCAGCCGGTCCACCAGCTCGCGCGGCAACGGCTGCGCGGGCGGCTCGTGGGCCGGCGACGGCATCGGCACCGTGCGCGGCAGCCGGGCCGCCGCCTCGTCGGCGAGCGCGAGCGTCGCCGCCAGCACCGTCCGGAGGCCCTCGGTGGGTGCCGGATCGCCGAGCTCCGCGGCGTACAACCGGACGAGGTCGTGCATCCGGTACCGGCCTTCGCCGGTCGCGTCCGCTCCGCGGGCTTCCAGCAGGCTCGCTTCGACGAGCTCTTCGACCGCCTCGTCGGCGTCCGGGTCGTCGACGAGGGTCGTCACCGCCCAGGCGGGCAGGTCGGCGAGGCGGCACCGGCCGAGCAGCCGGAACGCCCGCCGCGCGGGCGGCCGCAGGCCCTCGTAGCTCAGCGCGATGCTGCTCCGGACGGCCAAGTCGCTGACCGTCAGCTCGTCGAGGCGGCGGACCTCGTCCTCCAGGCGGTCGGCCAGCTCGCCGAGCCGCAGGTGAGGGCGGATGGCCAGCCTGCTGCCCGCGATCCGCAGGGCCAGCGGCAGCCGCGCGCACGCCGCGATGATCCGCTCGGCGTCGGCGTGTTCCCGGGCCACCCGCGCCCCGGCGAGCCGGTTCAGCAGCTCGGCGGCGTCGGTGCCGGACAGGGGACCGACGGCGAGCCGGTGCGCGCCGGCCAGCCCGCTCAGCCGCCGTCGGCTCGTCACGAGCACCGCGCAGCCCGGCGTGCCCGGCAGCAGGGTGCGGACGTGCTCGGGGTCGACGGCGTCGTCGAGCACCACCAGCACCCGCCGGTCGGTGAGCCTGCCGCGGAACACCGCCGCGCGGGCCCGCACGTCGTCCGGCACCGCGGGGCCGGGGACGCCCAGCGCGCGCAGCAGGTCGGCCAGCACCTCCCCGATGGCGCGGCCGGCCAGCGGCACGTACAGCTGGCCGTCCGGGAACCGCGCGCGCAGCCGGTGCGCGGCGCGCACGGCGAGGGTGCTCTTGCCCGCACCCGGCTCGCCGCTGAGCACCGCGACCGGGACGCCGGTGCCGGCCCCGAGCACACCGGTCAGCTCGGCCAGTTCGGCGTCGCGGCCGGTGAAGTCCCCGATGTCCGGCGGGAGCTGGCACACCGGCCACACCGCAGGCGGCAGCCGCGGCACGGGATCTTCGCCGCGCAGGACGGCCGCGTGCACCCGCCGGGCCTCCGCGCCGGGCTCGACGCCGAGCTCTTCGATCAGCGTGGTCCGCAGCCGCCGGTAGACCTCGAGCGCGCTGCCCTGCTGCCCGGCCCGGTGCAGCGCGGTCATCAGCTGCGCGGCCGGCCGTTCGCGCAGCGGGTGCTCGGTGAGCATGGCCTGCAGCTCGCCGGTCAGCTCCCCGTGCCGCCCGGCGGCGAGCTCGGCGTCGACGCAGTCCTCGAACACCGCGAGCCGCTCGGCCTCCAGCCGGGCGACGTCGGCGTCGAGCCGCGGCACGTGCAGCCCGGCCAGCACCGGCCCCCGCCACTGCGCGAGGGCCCGCCGGTAGTGCGCCGCGGCCGCCACGGGATCCCCGGTCCGCCGCCCTTCGTCGGCGGCGGACCGGAACACGAGCAGGTCCAGCTCGGCCGGCTGGACCCGCAGCCGGTAGCCGGGCGGGCCGTGCTCGACCCGCAGGCCGTCGATGCGCTCGCGCAGCCGCGAGAGGTAGGTGTGCAGGTTGGAGGTGTGGGACTTGGGCGGCCCGTCCGGCCACAGCGCCTCGACCAGCACGTCGACCGGGACGTGCTGGTTGGCGTTCAGCAGCAGGACGGCCAGCAGCGTCCGCTGCCGGTCACCGCGCAGGAGAGCCCACCGGCCCGGCGGGCTTTCGACGGCGAGCGGACCGAGCACGGCGAAGTGCGCCATGTCACCTTCCCGGAGTGGTCGGCAGGAAAAACCACGGTAGCGAAGGGGTACGACAGAACCGGCGGCCGCGGTTGAGCCGGTCGGGACGGTCCCGTGCACGCGTTCCCATTAGGCTCCACCCGGACATTCAGGACCTACCAGGGGAGCGGTCGTGTCAGCTGGAGGCGGAACCAAGGCGATCATCGCGGCACTCGGGGCGAACGCCGGGATCGCGGCGGCGAAGTTCGTCGGATTCCTCGTCACCGGGTCGTCGTCGATGCTGGCCGAGTCCGTGCACTCGCTGGCCGACACCACGAACCAGGGCCTGCTGCTGCTCGGCCAGAAGACGTCGAAGCGCGAGGCGGACGAGGAGCACCCCTTCGGCTACGGCCGGGACCGGTACTTCTACTCCTTCATCGTCGCGCTGATGCTCTTCACCCTCGGCTCCGTGTTCGCGTTCTACGAAGGCATCCACAAGATCGGCCACCCGGAGCCGCTCGAATCGCCGATCGTCGCCGTGATCATCCTGCTCGTCGCGGTCGGCCTGGAGGGCTACAGCTTCTACACCGCGATCACCGAGTCGAAGAAGATCAAGGGCAACGCGAGCTGGTGGGGCTTCATCCGCCAGGCCAAGGAGCCCGAGCTGCCCGTCGTGCTGCTGGAAGACGCCGGTGCGCTGCTCGGTCTCGTCTTCGCCCTGCTGGGCGTCGGGCTGGCGGTCCTCACCGGCAACCCCGTTTGGGACGGCATCGGCACCCTTGCGATCGGCGCGCTGCTGGGCGTCATCGCGATCATCCTCATCATCGAGATGAAGAGCCTGCTCATCGGCGAAGGCGCCAACGAGGGCGTCCTCGCGACGATCGTCGACGAGCTCGCCGCGGGCAAGGTCGAGCGCGTCATCCACATCCGCACCCAGTACATGGGCCCGGACGAGCTGCTCGTCGCGGCGAAGCTGGCGATGGTGCCGGGGCTCGACACCGCCGCGCTGGCCATGGCCATCGACGACGCCGAGGCCCGCGTCCGCGCGAAGGTGCCGGTGGCGAAGCTCATCTACCTCGAACCGGACCTCGACCGCAGCCTGGCGCGTTAGCCGAAGATCCACGCCGGTCCGTTCGGCGAGCCGTCACGCACGTGACCCGATAGGGTGACCTACCGCGATACACGCAGGCCAGCCGCAGGAGGTCAACGGTGCCCGGAACGGGATTGTGGCGCACTAAATCGATCGAACAGTCCATTGCGGACACGGATGAGCCGGATACCAAGCTCCGGCGCAACCTCAGCGCGTGGGACCTCACGGTCTTCGGCGTCGCTGTGGTCATCGGCGCCGGCATCTTCACGCTGACCGCGCGCACCGCGGGCGACTACGCCGGGCCGTCGGTTTCGCTGGCCTTCGTGTTCGCCGCGATCGCCTGCGCGCTGGCGGCGCTGTGCTACGCGGAGTTCGCCTCGACGGTGCCGGTCGCCGGCAGCGCGTACACGTTCTCCTACGCCACCTTCGGCGAGTTCATGGCGTGGATCATCGGCTGGGACCTGATCCTCGAGCTCGCCGTCGGCGCGGCGGCGGTGTCCAAGGGCTGGTCGGTGTACCTCGAGACGGTGCTCAGCTACCTCTTCGGCAAGGGTACGAAGACGACGTTCGACATCGGCAGCGTGACCGTCGACTGGGGCGCGCTGTTCGTCGTGGCGCTCCTGACGACGCTGCTGGCCGTCGGCACGAAGCTGTCGTCGCGGGTGTCCATGGTGATCACCGGGATCAAGGTCGCCGTGGTGCTGTTCGTGATCATCCTCGGCTTCTTCTACATCAAGGGCGCCAACTACACGCCGTACATCCCGCCGGGCGAGACGGGCGGGGCCGGCCAGACCGGAGTCGACCAGTCGCTGTTCTCCCTGCTCGCGGGCGGTGCAAGCAGCTCGTTCGGCGTCTTCGGCCTGCTGGCCGGTGCCTCGCTGGTGTTCTTCGCGTTCATCGGCTTCGACATCGTCGCGACCACCGCGGAAGAGACGAAGAACCCGCAGAAGGCCGTGCCGCGCGGGATCATGGGCTCGCTGGCGATCGTCACGGTGCTGTACGTTGCGGTGTCGCTCGTGGTCGTCGGCATGACCTCGTACAAGGACCTCGCGACCAAGGCGGGCGACGGCAGCCACAAAACCCTCGCGACGGCGTTCACCGCGAACGGCGTCGACTGGGCGGCCAACATCATCTCCTTCGGCGCGCTGGCCGGCCTGACCACCGTCGTCATGGTGCTCATGCTGGGCCAGGTCCGGATCATCTACGCGATGTCCCGCGACGGCCTGATGCCGCGCGGGCTGGCGAAGACCGGCGAGAACGGCACGCCGAAGCGCGCGACGCTGATCGTCGGCGGCCTGGTCGCGCTCGCGGCCGGCTTCTTCCCGGCGGACAAGCTCGAAGAGATGGTCAACGTCGGCACGCTCTTCGCGTTCGTGCTGGTTTCGGCGGGCGTGCTGATCCTGCGCCGGACGCGGCCGGACCTGCCCCGGGCGTTCAAGGTGCCGCTGGTGCCGCTGATCCCGATCCTGGCGATCCTCGCGTGCCTGTGGCTGATGCTGAACCTGACCGTGCTGACCTGGCTGCGGTTCGTCGCCTGGATGCTGGTGGGCGTGGTGCTCTACTTCGCCTACAGCCGGCGGCATTCGCTGCTCGGCAAGCGGCAGGCCGAAGGGGTCGGCGAACCCGTGAAGGCGCCCGAAGCCTGACTTGCGCGATAAAAGCCCCGCCCGCCTGGCTGCCCAGGTCGGCGGGGCTTTTTGCGTTTGGTTGCTTAATGCGAGGTTACGACTCGATCAAGACGATCTTGCGATTTGTGCGCAAAGGGGGACCCCGTGTAGGCGGTGGGGTGACGTGCGATACCTTTCGATCCTTCGTGTGCCACTGACGGGTGAATTACAGCCGCGTGATTCCGACGTTCAGTGGTGCCGAGTCCCCCGATTTTGCCGTTCTTCCCCCGTTCGGTACTGGAGTTCTCAATGCGCAGACGTACCATCCGCGGCGCCGTCGCGATCATGGCGCTGACCACCGCTGCCCTCATCGGCACCGCCGGCTCGGCCCTGGCCTGCTACAGCGACGACGGCCGGTCGAACCCGATCCCCGACCGCAGCCACGCCCCGTGCGCCGACGGCCAGAAGCTCGACCACAGCGACGTCGACTTCACCGGCGGCGAGGGCAAGAGCACCCTGAACATCACCAAGGTGCACGACGGCGTGACCGTCACCCGCATCGTGGTCATCGGTGGCGACGACGGCTTCAACGAGTACATCCCGGGCAAGGCGGGCAAGGGCGGCGAGAAGCTGGCCCCGACCGCGCCGTGGAACGACCTGAAGGCGACCAAGACCTTCAAGGGCCGCCAGCCGAACATCGACAAGTGGTTCCTGTGCGGCAAGAAGACCGAGAAGCCGACTCAGACCGTCACGGCGCCGACCAAGACGTCCGCGCCGGCCACGACGACCACGAAGCCGAGCGCCCCGGCGACCTCGGAGACCTCCGTCTCGCCGAGCAGCACCACCGCTCCGGCCGTCGTCCCGGCGGGCAACGAGTCGGGCACCGGTGGCGGCCTGGCCAACACCGGTTTCGACAACAGCTGGCTGATCTGGGTCGGCGCCCTGCTGCTGGTCGCCGGTGGCGGCCTGCTCGCGCTGCTGAAGTTCCGCCGCAAGGCTTCCGAGTGAAGCTGAGCTAGTCCACGGTCGAAGGCCCCTCGCTCCGCGCGCGAGGGGCCTTCACCGTTTCGGGGGGAAGTCCCCGAAGAGCGAGCCCTGCTCGCCCCAGGACGGCTTGCCGAGGCCGGCGGCCATCGCGACGGCGTGGTCCCATTCGGCGTCGACGACGTAGTCCTGGTGCTTGAGCACCCCCGGCGCCCAGCGGTGCCGCCCGGTCGGGCCGCGCAGCGGGTCCGGCAGCCAGTGGTCGCCGCCGAGGATCAGGACGCCGTTCGCGTCGGCCGTCGCCGACACCGGGCCGCAGCCGCCGTCGGCGAGGAACCCGACGCCGTGCAGCCGCCGGTCGGCGACCGAGTGCCGCCAGGTCGTCACGCCACCGCCGAAGATGTCGGTGCCGCGGCACAGGGCCCGCCAGCGGCCGTCGAGGTCGGCGAAGAGCCGTTCCAGCGCCTCCTGCGGCAGCAACGCCGGGAAAGCGCGCTGGTAGCCCCACTGCAGCGGGGAACCGGCGGTGAGCACGCCGACGCGGTCGAGGTCCGCCTCCGGCAGCTCCGCGGCCAGCCGGGCGGCGGCCATGATCGTGAGCAGGCTGCCGAGGTTGTAACCGGAGAGCACCACGCGCGTGCCGGGTTCGGCGAGGTGCTCGCGCGCCCGCGCGGCCAGCTCCGGGACGACTTTGAGCGCGTAGCACGGCGGCACCGTCGGGTGCGCCGCCCGCGGCCAGAAGCAGACCAGGTCGGCCAGCGCCCCGAGGTGGCGGCTGCGCTGCGGGGTGCGCGCGGCCGTGTAGACCACGCGCAGCAGGCCCGCGGCCAGCGCGCCGAGCGCGACCACGCCGATCGCGGACAGCGGGCCGAACCAGCCCGGGACCAGCCCGAACCCGAAGCGCAGCACCAGCAGGGCCGCGCCGCCCGCGGACATCGCGCTCGCGACCGCCAGCGCCAGGTGGTGCAGGTGCCGCCGTTCCCACGCCGACCGCGCCCAGGCCGCCGCGGCCTGGGCCTCCTGCTGCTCGTCGTGCTCCATCAGCTCGACGATCTCCGGGATGCCGCGCCGCAGCCGTCGCAGCGGGACGGCGACCGCGAAACCCAGCACGCCGAGCACCGCGGCCAGCGCCAGCCCGGCGCCCCACAGCACCGTGACCAGCAGGTACGTGTCGGGCACCCGCAGGTGTTCCGCGCCGGAAAGCCGTCGGAGCGCTTCGGCGAGACCGGCGCCGAACCCGCCGCCGAGCAGGCCGGCCAGCGCGAGCACCGGCGCGGCCGCCCAGCCGCCCATCCACGGCCGCAGCCGCTGCGGCTTGTGCTGCCAGCCGGGCCGGGCCAGCAGCGCGGCCGGGGCGAGGAACAGCGCGAACAGCACGGTGACGGCGACCAGGGCCGCGCCGAGGCCTTCGACGACGCCGTTCGTGCCGGGCAGCGGGCCCGCGTCCAGCCTGAGCCGCACGGCCGCGACGACGACCAGCAGGGTCGCGAAGGCGAGCACCCCGGGCCGGGCGAACCGGCCGGTGTCGACGCCGATCGCGGCGGCGACGACGGTGGCGAGCACCACGGCCAGCGTGGTGATCCAGACGACCGCGCCGAAGCTGTCGGCCGGCATCCGGAACGGCCCGCCGAGCAGCAGCAACGCGACCGAGGCCAGCGCCGCGACGGTGTGCAGGCAGCGCAGCGCCGGCGTCTCCGGATCGGCGCGCATCCGCAGCGGGCCGCCGGTCAGGTCGCCGTCGGCGTGCACCGCCCAGGTCGCCGAGGAGATCCGGTGCAGGACGAAGATCACGGCCAGCAGCGGCAGCACGCCGACGGCGATCCGCGCGGGGACCGAGCGGAGCACGTCGGGGATGACCGGCAGGCAGCCCGAACCGGGCGCGAGGCACTGCGCGGCGAAGAGGTCGAGCGCGATCGCCGCGAGCTGGCCCATCAGCAGCATCGTCAGCAGCAGGGCGCCGACGCGCAGCAGCCCGCGGCACACGGCGCCGAGGACGCGCGCGAGCCGGCGGTCCGGCGGGATCGGCGGCAGCATCCAGAAACACACGTTGGCCAGGGAGAACGGGAACAGCAGCGCCCAGGTGGCCTTCGCGGCGCCGCCCGAGGTCATGCCGTGCCAGAGGTAGCCCTCGAGGGTCCGCGGGATCGACCGGCCCAGCGCGGGCAGCACCGGTCCGGGTGCCGGACGGCGCAGCCGGTCCGCCGGGCGGATCACGCGGCCCAGCCCGTCGCCGGCGACGTCGACGGTCGAAACGGCGTCGAGCAGCGTTTCCCCGCTGGTGCCCACGAGCCCGGCGACGCGGATTTCCACGACGCGGGTGTCCGGGCCGGGCATGGGCACGGTAAGGCCCTCCTAACACTTCTAGGGACAGTCGAGCGGACAACGGTAGTGTTCGGGTGTCATCGAGTCTTGGAGGAATCGCCACTATGACCCCCGAAAGCGTTGCCAAGCGGCACGAGACCCGCAACGGCATCGAGTTCGCCGTCGCCGACCTCGATGCCGCCGAATTCGGCCGCAAGGAGATCCGCCTCGCCGAGCACGAGATGCCCGGACTGATGGCGCTGCGCCGCGAATACGCGGAGGTCTACCCGCTGCGCGGGGCGCGCGTCTCGGGCTCCCTGCACATGACGGTGCAGACCGCGGTGCTGATCGAGACGCTGGTGGCGCTGGGTGCCGAGGTGCGCTGGGCGTCCTGCAACATCTTCTCGACCCAGGACCACGCCGCCGCGGCGGTCGTCGTCGGCCCGCACGGCACGCCCGAGGAGCCCAAGGGCGTCCCGGTGTTCGCGTGGAAGGGCGAGTCGCTCGAGGAGTACTGGTGGTGCACCGAGCGGATGCTCACCTGGGACGGAGAGGGTCCGAACATGATCCTCGACGACGGCGGTGACGCCACCATGCTGGTGCACAAGGGCACCGAGTTCGAGAAGTCCGGCGTCGTGCCGACCCCGGACGAGAACACCTCCGACGAGTTCCGCGTCTTCCTCGAGCTGCTGCGCACGTCGGTGGCGGCCGACACCGGCAAGTGGACGAAGATCGGCGAAGGCATCCGCGGCGTCACCGAGGAGACCACCACCGGCGTGCTGCGGCTCTACCAGCTCGCGGCGGCGGGCGAGCTGCTGTTCCCGGCGATCAACGTCAACGACGCCGTGACGAAGTCGAAGTTCGACAACCGCTACGGCATCCGCCACTCCCTGATCGACGGCATCAACCGCGGCACCGACGTCCTGATCGGCGGCAAGGTCGCGGTGGTCTGCGGCTACGGCGACGTCGGCAAGGGCGCGGCGGAGTCCCTGCGCGGCCAGGGCGCGCGCGTGATCGTCACCGAGATCGACCCGATCTGCGCGCTGCAGGCGGCGATGGACGGCTACGCGGTCCGCAAGCTCGAGAGCGTGCTGCCCGAGGCCGACATCATCATCACCACCACCGGCAACAAGGACGTCGTGCTGGTCGAGCACATGGCGAAGATGAAGCACCAGGCCATCCTGGGCAACATCGGCCACTTCGACAACGAGCTCGACATGGCCGGCCTGGCGCGTTACCCGGGCATCCGGCGCATCAACATCAAGCCGCAGGTCGACGAGTGGATCTTCCCGAACGGCAACACGATCATCGTGCTGTCGGAGGGCCGCCTGCTCAACCTGGGCAACGCGACCGGGCACCCGTCGTTCGTGATGTCGAACAGCTTCTCGAACCAGGTGATCGCGCAGATCGAGCTGTTCACCAAGCACGAGGAGTACGACAACGAGGTGTTCCGGCTGCCCAAGAAGCTGGACGAGAAGGTGGCGAAGATCCACCTCGACGCGTTGGGTGGCGAGCTGACGAAGCTGACCAAGGAGCAGGCCGAGTACATCGACGTGGATGTCGAAGGGCCGTTCAAGCCGGAGCACTACCGGTACTGAGGTTTTCGGCGTTTTCGCTGGTCAGGGCCGCCCCGAATTGTTCGGGGCGGCCCCTCCGTTTCGGAGGGCATCGGCACGGCCCAGAGGCCAAGTCCCACGCCGAACACCGCGGCCGCTGACACGAGATGCCCCGCCAATCACGCGAGATGCCCCGCCAATCACGCGAGATGCGCGCCCAATCACGCGAGTTCCGCGCTCAATCACGCGAGTTCCGCGCCCAATCACGCGAACCGGCCCTCCAGGTACGCGAGCCGACCGAGCGCAAACGGGCCTCACGCGTGACTGGAGGGGCATCACGCGTGACTGGCCGGGCATCACGCGTGATTGGAGGGGCATCACGCCTCAGTTCCACTCCACCGCGACCCCGGCCAGCCCCGGGCCGGCGTCGCTGAAGAACGCGCTGCTCACCCCGCCCATGTCGCACGCCAGTTCCTCGGCCACCACCGGCAGGGCGTCGTCGCGGGCGCGGACCTGGCGGGTGCAGCGGGCCGGCAGCGCGTTGCGGTCGAACCGCAGCTGGACCAGGTAACTCGCGCAGCGATCGCGCAGCATCCGGTAGTACCCCGGCGACGCCGAGCCGGAGTCGTCGCGGACCTCGAAGCAGAACACGTGGATGTCGCCCTCGGCGAGCTTGCGGTCGAACAACAGCTCCGTGGCCATCGTGTCCGCGTCCGGGTTGCGGCGCATCCGCCCGACCCGGCAGCCCTCGTCGGTGATCAGCTCGACGTCGTCGATGCGGCAGCCCGGGTCGCCGTTGTACACCGTCAGGTACCGGTCCGGGCCGTGGCGACGCGCCCGCGTCACCAGCCGCGTGCGCAGGCTGACCTGGCGGTGCTCCGCGTCGAACGTGATCGTGTCGTGGACCGACAGCAGCTCGAGGTCGGCGTTGTAGTGGTTCGACGACGGGTACGCGCCCAGCTCGGCCAGCAGGTCCTCCACGATCGACCCCATGTCGCCGGAACGCAGGTCGTGGAACGACGCCGCCGGCTGGTGGCCGCGGCGGACCAGCCGGGGGCCGATCAGCACCACCAGGGCGTCCGCGGGCAGCTGGAGGACCGATTCCAGGGCCCGGACCGCCGGCAGCGCCTTCGGCACCTCGGGCTGACGCAGCCCGCGTTGCCAGTAACTCAGCGTGGACTGTCCGATTTGGACGCCGCGGAGGGCGAGGTGGGCGCGCAGCCGCGCCAGCGACAGCCCGCGGTAGGCGATCGCCAGCCGCAGAGCGTGGTGGAACTCGCCGGTGCGGAGCGCCTCGGTCAGCTCTTTCGGCAGTTCGGCGACCGATGCCCGGGTCGTGCGGGCGCCATCGATGATCAGTGGGAGGTTCCCGTCTTGTGCCACCGCTCGTCCCTTCACCCGACCAGTGTGTGCGCTGGGCGTGAACACCGCGGAACGTTCACGGTAGCAGCGTAGAGTGGCCGTGCCGACCCCCGTTCAGGGTGGTTGGCCTCGTTGTGGTGACTGTTCCGCGTTCCGGCTGTGCCCCGGAACGGTCCGTTCCACCGGATGGCGTTCTTGCTCCTTGTGACCGCGTTGTTCACCGTTGTGACCACCGCTGGTTCGCCCACTCCTCCACAGGAGGCCATCTGTGCTGGTGAAGTCGAGCCAGGTCCACGCCGTACTGGCCGTGAGCCTGCTGTTGTGCCTGGTCGCGCCGGCCACTGCCGGAGCCGCGCCCGGAGTGCCGTCGACCTACCGGAACCAGATCGTCCTGCAGCTCCAGCAGAAGAACCAGTGGTGCTGGGCCGGCGCGGGCAACACCATCGCCGCCTACCACGGCCTCGCCGTCAGCCAGACGCGCTTCTGCCAGCTCGCCCACGGTGAAACCGGCGGGGACTGCGCGAACCTCCCCGGCACCCTCGCCGACCCGCAGCGCGCCTTCGCCCGCCTCGGCTTCACCTCGCCCGGCCGCTACCTCGACCGGCGCATCCCCTACGCCGACGTCCGGACGCAGACGGCGGCGAACCGGCCGGTCGAGACCCGCGTCGGCTACCGCTCGGGCGGGGGCCACACGCACGTCCTCTACGGCTACGACACCCGCGGCGACTGGGTGTTCTGGGGCGACCCCGGCCCGGCCAAGCGCTACAACTGGTCGACCTACGGGTACTACACGCACAACTCGGCGTTCACCTGGACGCACACGCTCACCGGGATCGCCCGATGAGCAGGCGGGTGCTGGCGCTCGCCGTGCTGACCGGCGCGGCGCTGCTGATGACGGCTCCGGTGTCAGGCGCGGCCCAGGCCGCCGGCATCAGCAGCGCCGACGCCTCCGCGGCGCACAGCGCGGCCGCGGGCTTCCAGGACGTCCTGGCCCGGTTCTTCGCGCAGGCGCCGGGGGCCGGGAAGCCGGTCACCGTGCAGATCGCCCCGGACGCCTACCCCGTGTACGAGCTCTCGCCGGACTTCGTCGCGGGCAAGCCCGGCGCGGCGCCCGGTGACTTCGCCTACTTCGCGATTCCCGCGCGAGCTTCCGACGGCCGGACCGCGACGCTCTGGTCGGTCCGCGGTGCGGACGGCCTGTGGCAGGTCGGCAACATCGCCTCGGGCGACGTCGAGGGCGAGTACGCCCGGAAGCTGCCTGCGGGGGCCCAGCTGCTGCACGAACCGCAGGTCGACGCCTGGTACGCGGTCAGCCACGGCCACGTGACGTCGCTCACCGACCAGCGGGCGGTCACCCTCGACGGCTACCAGCGAACCGTCGAAGCGCGCTACGCCGACAAGCTCCCCGGCTCGGCCTACGCCCGCGACGGCGAGGCCGGCGGTTACGACGCCACGTCGCAGGTGATGCCCCGCGGCGACGGCGGCCCGGTGCCGTCCGGCCACGACACCGGCTGGGTGCCGCTGCTGATCCTCGTCGGTGTGCTCGCGGTCAGCGGCGCCGGCTACGTGTTCCACCTGCGGCGGCACCCCGCCTAGACGAACCGGCGGGCTCGGCGTCGAACCCTTCCACCGAGCCCGCCGGTCCACCACCTACTGTGACTTCCGTGGGTCGACTGGTGGTCATCGAAGGGCTCGACGGCGCGGGCAAGCGCACGCTGGCCGACGGGCTGACGGCGGCGCTGGGCGCCAAGGGCGCGAGGGTGGCGTCGCTGGCTTTCCCGCGCTACGGCAAGAGCGTGCACGCGGACCTCGTCCGCGAGGCGCTGCACCGCGGGCACGGCGACCTCGCCGACTCGGTGTACGGCATGGCCATGCTCTACGCGCTGGACCGCAGCGGCGCCGCGGACGAGATCCGCGCCCTGCGGGACGCGCACGACGTCGTCCTGCTCGACCGGTACGTCGCTTCCAACGCCGCGTACGCGGCCGCGCGCCTGCGGCAGGACGCGGCCGGCGAAGTCGTGAAGTGGGTGTGGGAGCTGGAGGTCGACCGCTTCGGGCTGCCCCGTCCGGACGCGCACCTGCTGCTGCGCGTCGCGCCGTCGGTGGCGGCCGAGCGCGCCGAACGCCGTGCGGAGACCGAGACCGGCCGCGAGCGCGACGCCTTCGAAACCGACGACGGCTTGCAGCGGCGGTGCGCGGCCGTCTACGACGAGCTGGCCGCGTCGGGCTGGCTCGCGCCGTGGCACGTCCTGGACGGCGTCGCGGGCGTGGACCACGAAGCGCTCGCGACGGCGCTGCTGAGCTGACCCGGCTAGGGCAGCAGCCGGGCCGGGTCGAACTGCGCGATCGGGTGGGCCGTGGTGCCGTCCACCACCAGGTCGGCGAGGATTTCGCCGACCACGGGGACAAATTTGAAGCCGTGGCCGGAGAACCCGCACGCGAGCACCACCCGCTCCTCGGCCGGGTGCGGGGCCAGCACGAAGCTTTCGTCGGCCGTGTCGGTGTACATGCAGGTCGCGGCCCGGAGGAACGCGCCGGGCAGCGCCGGGAGGTGCCGCTTCACCACGGACGCGATCTCGTGGACCTCGTCGCCGGACACCGCCCGGTCGATGCCGTCGGCGCTGCACGTCCGGCCGCCGCCGTGGAACGCGACCTTGACGCCGTCCGCGGGTGCGTTGTGGGCCGGGAAGCCGTAGAACGTGTAGCCGTCGCCTTCCCAGGTGTAGACGGGGTGCTGCCGGAACGGCGCGATGCCGCCCGACGGCGCGAACCAGTACTGCACCTGCCGCCGGACCGTGAAGGCGACGCCGAAGCCGTGCAGCAGCTCGGCGGCCCACGCGCCGGGGCACAGCACCAGCCGGTCGGCCGTGTAGTAGTTGTGCGACGTGCCGACGCGCACCCCGCCGGCCATCGTGCTCCAGGTGAACACCTTCTCCTCGTGGTGCAGTTCGGCGCCGCACCGCGCGGCGAGCTGCAGGTGCGCGGCGACGCTGCCTTCGGGGGAGACGAGCCCGGCGCCCGGCTCGTACAACGCGACTTCGTGCGGGGACGGCGTCATGGTCGGGAACCGGCTCCGGATCGCGGAGGCGTCCAGGAGTTCGTGCGGGACGTCGAAGGCGCGGGCCGACGCCAGGCTGCCGGTGATCGTCCGCGACTCCGCCGCGCCGACCATGACCCCGCCGCAGCGGGTGAACAGCCGCCGCCCGCTGTCGCGCTCGAGGCCGTCCCACAGTTCGTGGGCTCGCAGCAGCAGCGGCACGTACCCGGGGCCTTCGAGGTAGGCCTGGCGCGTGATCCGCGAACCGCCGTGGCTCGACCCGCGGTTGTGCACCGGCGCGAACTGGTCGACGCCGAGCACCCGCTGCCCGCGCTGCGCCAGCCGGTACGCCGCGGCGCTGCCCATCCCGCCGAGGCCGACGACGATCACGTCGTAGTGCGTCATGCCACCCTCCCGGGGACGCGCGTGCCGAAGTGCCCGATCTCCACCGGCGTCCCGGACCCGCTGTACTCCACGGGAAGCCAGGCGTACGCGAGGGCTCTGCCCACGGTGTGGCCGTATCCGGCGCTGGTGACGTACCCGGCCGGGCGGCCGTCGACGTACACGGGGTCCTTGCCGTCGACGACGCTTCCGGTCGTCAGGCGGGTCAGCCGGCGGCTCACGGTCGCCTCCGAGCGGCCCGCCAGCCCGTCGCGGCCGACGAAGTAGCCCTTGTCCGGCCGGACGGCGGAACCGAGGCCGGCCTCGTAGGGGTCGTGCTCGGTGGTGAAGTCGACGCCGGGTGCGGGAACGCCGGCCTCCAGCCGCAGGCTGCGCAACGCCTGGTCGCCCGCGACGGCGACGCCGCGCTCCCGCAGCGTGTCCCACAGGCGGCGCCCGAAGTCCGCCGTCGTGTGCAGTTCCCAGCCCGGTTCGCCCACAGTGGACAGTCGCAGGGCGACGACCGGGACGTCCCCGGCGAACGTCTCCTCGGCCGAAAGGTCCGTTGTGGACAGTTCGGGCAAGACGTCGTGGCTCGACGGTCCCCACACGCCGACGCAGCAAGTGCCCGGTGTGGTCTCGTGGATCTGCACGGTGCCGTCGCCGGGCAGGTGCCGCCGCAGCCAGTCGAAGTCCAGGCGGCTGCCCGCGCCGACGTGGAACCGCCCGTCGCCGAGCCGGGCCACCGTCAGGCACCCGCGTACGCCGCCGTCCTCGCCGAGCAGCAGTGTTCCCGTCACGGTGCCCGGCGCCTTCGCGAGGTCACCCGTCGTCATGGCTTGCAGGAACGGCAGTGCGCCGGGACCGGTGACGGCCAGCCGCGGCGCGGACGTCAGGTCGAACATCGCGACGCGCTCGCGGGTCATGACCGCTTCGGTGCCCGCGTCGGCCGCGTACCGCTCCGGCCGGGCCCAGCCGTCCGCGGAGCCGAACTGCGCGCCCAGCGCGATCTGGCGTTCGTGGAAGGGACCGGTTCGCACCGGCTCCGCGGTGAACCGGGCCCCCGGCGCGAACCGCGCGAGGTCGCAGCCGTGCAGGGCGAGCGACGGCTGTCCGTCGACGAGCCAGCGCGCCAGTTCGCGCGCCGCCCCCGCGGAGTGCTCGGCGCGGACGGCCTCCGCCACCCAGAAGCCGTCGATGTCGGGGTGTTCGCCCAGCAGCGGGTGCCCGTCCGGCGTGCCGGGCAGCACCACCGTCGTGGTGGTCTCGACTTCGGCGCCGCGGAGCGCGGGCAGCAGGCCGTCGGCCACGGTCACCCCGATGCCGAGCCGGTCGACGTGCTCGCGGACGTACATCCCGGTGTCGAGGTGCCGCAGCACGGGCTTGCCCGCCTGCGCGTGTTCGTCGTTGTGCCCGGCCAGTTCCGGCAACGGCGCCGTCAGCAGGTACTGGTGGGTCAGCGGCGCCAGCGGCACGTCCAGGCCGGCGAGCTCGGCGGAACACGCCACGACGACGTCGGCGCGGAACCGCCCGGCCGCGGTGACGACGCCGGTGACCCGGCCACCACTGCGTTCGATCGCCGTGACCTCCTCGTCGGCGAACCGCGCGCCCCGGGCTTTCGCCCGCCGTGCCTGGGCTTCGGCCGCGCGGCGGGCGTGCAGCAGGCCGTCGCCGGGGACGTGCAACCCGCCGAGGACCCGGGCTTCGTCGAGGAGCGGGTGCAGGTCGGCGCACTCGCGGGGCGTGCGCAGGAAGCCGCGTACGCCCCACGACGTCGCCCAGCCGTGGCGCTGTTTCAGGTCCTCGAGCCGCTCCGGCGTCGTCGCGACTTCGAGGCTGCCGACGGGGTTGAAGCACCACGGGCCGTCGAGGCCGCTGTACTTCTCGACGGTGTACTTCGCGAACTCGGTCAGCGTCCGGTCGGCGTCGGTCCGGAACACCGGGCCCGGGTGATTGCCCGCGTCGCCGCCCAGGACGGTGACGTCGGTCCAGCCGCGTTCGGTCAGCTCGTCGGCCAGCGCGCAGCCGACGAGGCCGGCGCCGAGGACGACCACCCGGAGCCGTGCTGCCATTTCGCGGGATCCCTCCGGGCGACGTTGCGTCTTCGGCAACAACGTGCGTCATGCGAGACGCAGTGTCAAGCGCCCGAACCGGTGCCTAGTCCCGGAAATACCCCAGCTGCGCGGAAAGCTCTTCCGCCGCTTCGGTCATCGGCTTCACGATCTGCTTCACGCGCTGCTTCGAAAGCCGGTACGACGGCCCGGAAGCGCTCATCGCGGCGACGACGTCCCCGCCCGGGCCGTGGATCGGCACGGCGACGGCGTGCATCCCCAGCTCGAGTTCTTCGTAACAGGCCGCATAACCGTCTTCGAGCACTCGTTCCAGCTCGGTCATCAGCTCTTCCGGCTCGACCGTCGTGCGCGGGGTGTACTGCTCCAGCTTCCGCTTCAGCACCCGCTTGCGCTCGGTCTCGCCCATGTACGCCAAGAGGATCTTCCCGCTGGAGGTCGCGTGCAGCGGGGTCCGCTGGCCCGTCCAGTTCTGCGTGGTGATCGCGGCCGAGCCGCGGGCCTGGCTGATGTTGATGGCGACGCCGTCGTCGGCGATGGCGATGTTCACCGTCTCGCCCAGTTCCCCGGCCAGCGACAGGCAGCTGGCCCGGCCCAGTTTCGCGAGGTCCATGCGGCCGGTCGCGGCGCCGGCCAGCCGGACGATGCCGAACCCGATGGCGTACTTCCCGCGTTCGCCGAGCTGCTCGACCAGTCCTCTCGTCTCCAGGACGCTGAGCAGGCGCGACGCCGTCGACTTGTGGACGCCCAGCTCGCCCGCGATCTCGGTGATGCCGGTTTCGCCGTTGCGCGCGAGCAGTTCCAGCACGCTGATGGCCCGGTCGACCGATTGCACCTGGCTTTGAGTTGCGTTGCCCGAGTCCTGGTTCCGCATAGCGCAACAGTATCCGTTTTGCGGGGTTCCTATCGGCTGAGTGGGCGAATCCCTTGACGAGGACGCCTTCGGCATCGGATTGTTGCGCAAGAGGCACGGTGTCTCGCACTGCGCAACTTTTACGTACCGCCCCGGCATTCCGCCAGTCGTTACCCGGAGGCCCCGATGACCCGTGCCCGCGTTGTTCCCTGAGCCCTCTTCACAGGTCCGTGAAGGCCGCGCCGAGCTCCGGTGCGGCCTTCACGGACCGCCCATAACGGCCGGTACCGGCACCCGGATGGAGCAGGCCCCGCCGGCGATCTTGATCTTTCTGGTGGTCAAACACGCGGGTCGTGCGTACCGGCGTCCGAACTAGTGCGAATATGTGGTCATGAAGGCACGTGTTCTCGTGGTCGACGACGACCCCGCCCTCGCGGAGATGCTCACCATCGTGCTCCGTGGGGAGGGGTTCGACACGGCGGTGGTCGCCGACGGCTCACGCGCGCTGCCCGCGCTGCGTGAGCTGAAGCCCGACCTCGTCCTGCTCGACCTGATGCTGCCCGGGATGAACGGGATCGACGTCTGCAAGGCGATCCGCGCCGAGTCCGGGGTGCCGATCGTCATGCTCACCGCCAAGAGCGACACCGTCGACATCGTCCTCGGCCTGGAGTCCGGCGCCGACGACTACGTCGTCAAGCCGTTCAAGCCGAAGGAGCTGGTCGCGCGGGTCCGGGCCCGCATGCGCCGCACCGAGGCCGAGCCGGCGGAATCGCTCACCATCGGCGACCTGGCGATCGACGTGCCGGGCCACGAGGTCACCCGCGAAGGCAAGGCCATCCCGCTCACCCCGCTGGAGTTCGACCTCCTGGTGGCACTGGCCCGCAAGCCGCGCCAGGTGTTCACCCGCGAGGTGCTGCTGGAGCAGGTGTGGGGTTACCGGCACGCGGCCGACACCCGGCTGGTGAACGTGCACGTCCAGCGGTTGCGGTCGAAGGTGGAGAAGGACCCGGAACACCCCGAGGTGGTGTTGACCGTTCGCGGCGTCGGGTACAAGGCCGGCCCGCCGTGATCACCCCATGACCGCGGAGACCGGCAGACGGCTCCCCGCATCCGCGCGATCGACGGCACGCCTGGCGCGGCGTGTCGTCGCTTTCGCGCGCCGTCGCGCGGGCGCGTTCAACGAGCTGTGGAAGCACTCGCTGCAGTTCCGCGTCACCGTCTCGACGCTCGCGTTGTCCTCGGCCGTGGTCTTCGTGCTCGGCATGGTGCTGCAGAACCAGATCACCGACCGGCTGCTGGACACCAAGCGCAGCGCGGCGATCGCGCAGACCCGCGCGGCGGCGGAGACGGCCGCCGGTGAGCTCGTCGGGCTCGGCGCCGAGAACTCCGAGGCGCTGACGAACCGGCTCGAGAACGCGCTGAAGAAGATCGCGATCACGCCGACCAGCCAGGAGGCGGCCGGGTCGGCGGCGGGCACGTTCGTCCCGGTGCTCGCCAGCGGCGGCCACGACCAATCCGAGGCCGAGCCGGCGTCCGCGGGCCCGTTCGAGAACGTGCCGCCGCGGCTGCGCCAGTTCGTCGAAGCCGACCAGACGAGCTGGCTCGAGCACACCGTCCCCGACAACGCGGGCGGGCGCACGACGTACCTGATCGTCGGCACGCCGCTGAGCACCGTGTCCAGCCCGCTGCAGCTGTACCTGCTGTTCCCGCTGACGACCGAGCAGAACACCGTCTCGACGGTGCAGAACACGCTGCTCGTCGGCGGGCTCGTGCTGCTGCTCCTGCTGGCGGGCATCACGAACCTGGTGACGCGCCAGGTGGTGCGGCCGGTCCGCCAGGCCGCCGCGGCGGCCGAGCAGTTCGCCGGCGGCGACCTCGACCAGCGGCTCGCCGTGCTCGGCGAGGACGACCTGGCGAAGCTCGCGGTGTCCTACAACGAGATGGCCGCCAGCATCCAGCGCCAGATCCGCCAGCTCGAGGAGTTCGGCGGGCTGCAGCGCCGGTTCACCTCCGACGTCTCGCACGAGCTGCGCACGCCGCTGACCACCGTCCGGATGGCCGCGGACGTGCTGCACGCCTCCCGCGAGCAGTTCCCGGCCGGGCTCGCGCGGTCGACCGAGCTGCTGGTCGACGAGCTCGACCGGTTCGAAGCGCTGCTCGGCGACCTGCTGGAGATCAGCAGGCTCGACGCCGGCGTGGAAGAGCTGGCCGCGGAGTACATCGACGTCCGCCCGATCGCCACCCGCGCGGTCGAGCAGGTACGGGTGATTGCCGGCAACGCGGGCAGCTCGGTCGAACTCGTGCTGCCCGGCGAAGAGGTGATCGCCGAGGTCGACGCCCGGCGCGTCGAGCGGATCCTGCGCAACCTGCTCGCGAACGCCGTCGACCACAGCGAGGGCAAGCCGGTGGTGCTGACCGTCGGGGCCAGCGAAACCGCCGTCGCCATCACGGTCCGGGACCACGGCGTCGGCCTGCGGCCCGGCGAGGCCGATCTGGTGTTCAACCGGTTCTGGCGCGCCGACCCGTCGCGCAACCGCCGCACCGGCGGCACCGGGCTCGGCCTGGCGATCAGCCAAGAGGACGCGCGCCTGCACGGCGGCGAGCTCGACGCGTGGGGCGAGCCCGGCCACGGCGCCTGCTTCCGGCTCGTGCTGCCGCGCCACCAGGACGTGCCCGTCGGCGATCCGCCGCTGGTCCTGCCGCCGCCCGACCGCTTCGCGGGCGAGGTGCCGCTCGGGATCATCGACGTCACGCCGGCGCCGGAGGCGATCTTCGCCGAACGTGAGGGAATCGGTCAGTGAAACCACGGGTGTTGAGGGGGGCCGGGGCGAAGGTCCTGCTTCCGGTCCTGTGCCTGGTGCTGCTCGCCGGCTGCGCGAACGTGCCGCTGGAATCGCAGCCCGTGGTGGTCCCCGGCGAACGCCAGGGGCAGAGCTCCGGTGACGTGGTGCCGGATCCGCCGCCGGGCATCGACCCGCTGTCGCTGGTCCGCGCGTTCGTCGGGGCGACGCTCAAGCCGGGGCAGAACAACGCCGCCGCCCGCGCGTACCTGGACGAGCAGGGCCGGGCGAGCTGGCGGCCGAGCCGCAGCCTCACGGTCATCCAGGACACCTTCGGCACGGTGTACGACACCGGCCTGCCGCCGGACCCGAACACGCAGGTCGTCAACGTGCGCGGGATCGACATCGGCACGCTGGACCAGAACAGCGCGTTCGTGCCGGACTACAGCTCGGCGCTGCTCCAGGTGAAGGTGCGCAAGCAGGCGAGCGGCCAGTGGCGGATCGTCGACCCGCCCGCCGACCTGTACGCGACCGAATCCGACTTCAGCGAGAACTACACGCCGGTGCCGGTGAGCTTCTACTCGGAGCAGTCGGCCACCTTCGTCCCCGATCGGCGCTACGTCGTCGCGAAGCCGCAGTCGGGACTGCCGGGCCGGGTGATGGACCTGCTGGTCAGCGGGCCGTCGGCGAGCCTGGCCGGTGCGGTGAAGAACCTGCTCGGCGAGCCCATCGAGATCGACACGAACGTCAAGAGCCTCGACGACGGCACGCTGGTCGTGCCGCTGACCGGGCTCTCGGGGGTGCCCGACGACATCCGGCACCTGATCGCCGCGCAGATCGTCCTGTCCCTGCAGTACGTCACGTCGGCCCGGATCCGCATCCTCGCCGACGGCGCCCCGCTCGTGCCGAACCATTCGGACTGGCGGCTGAACGAACTGCCCGCGTACGACGCGGCGCTGTCGATCAGCCGGGAGCTCCTGGGCCTGATGACGGTGGGCGGCCGGGTCCGGTCCCTCGGCGACGGCGCCCCGGTCCCCGGCCCGGCGGGCAACGGCGAGTACGAGGTGGTGAGCGCGGCCCAGTCGATCGACGGCAAACGCCTGGCGGTGGTGGAGCGCAGCGGCGGCGCGGTCCGCCTGCGGATCGGCGACCTGGGCCACGACCTGGCGCTGACCACGCTCGGCGGCAGCACCCTGACCCGCCCGACGTGGCGCCCCGCCACCGGCGAGGTGTGGACGGTGGTCGACGAGCTGTCGGTGTGCCGGATGGTCCTCGACCCGAACGGCCACTGGACGGCCCTGCAGGTCAACGCCACGGACCTGACCCAGCAGGGCGGCATCACGGAGCTGCGGTTTTCCCGCGACGGCGCCCGCGTGGCGGCGGTGATCAAGGGCCAGCTGTGGGTGGCCTCGGTGGTCGTCAACGGCGACTCGGTGTCCCTGCGCGAGCCCCGCCACCTCCAGCCCCACGACCTCGAGGACGTCGTCGACGTGGACTGGGTCGCCCAGGACGGCCTGGTGGCGGTGACGAAGTCGCCGTCCCAGCCGGTGGTGCGGGTGACGGTGGACGGCCAGCGCATGGACGCGTTCAACAGCAGCAACCTCACCCCGACGGTCCACGGCGTGACGGCGGCCCCCAGCCGCCCGATCGTGGTCGCGGACGCGAGCGGGCTGTGGACGGCCTCGGTGCTGGGCGAGGTGTGGCGTCCGCAGAGCCACACGATGAAGGACGCGGATCCCTTTTATCCGGGCTGATCTTTTTCACTCGGGTGAGTGACGTCCGGTGGCCGGAAACTGTCGGTGCCGGTCGTGACACTGACCGTGTGCTAAAGAGACTGCTCGATCTGTTGATCCCCGGCCGCTGTGCTGCGTGCGGTGCCCGGGGTGAGCCGTGCTGCGCCCGGTGCGAGGGCGTGTGGAGCGCGGCGAGGGAAGTGGAGCGCGCGCCGACGGCGGGATTGGTGCGGGTGTTCGCCCTGGCCCGGTACCGCGGAGTGGGGCGGCGGTTGCTGATCGCTTACAAGGAGCGCGGGCGTCGGGATCTGGCGGCGTCGCTGGGGCGGGCGCTGGCGGAGGCGTTGGTGGTGCTGCCGCTGAAGGGGGCTGGTTGGGTGGGGCCGGGCGGGGGTTCGGCTGGGGTTGCTGCCGGCTCGGGCGGGGTTCCGGCTTTGCCGGGTGGTGTTGCTGCCGTGCTGGGCGCGGCCTCGGCTCGGCGGGGTGACGCCGGTCGTGCGGCTCCGGCGCGAGCTGCGCCCACAGTCCCGTCGGCCCGGGCGATCTGCCTGGTCCCGGCCCCCAGCCGCCCTTCGGCAGCCCGGGTACGCGGCGGCCCGCACGTCGAGCGTTTGGCAAACGCGGCGGCGAGGGTCCTGGCGGCGCGGGGGATCGAGGTGGTGGTCGCCCCGGCACTGGAGCTGGCGGGATCCGCCCGCGACGCGGTCGGCCTGAGCCGCGAGCAGCGCATGACCAACCTGGCGGGCCGCCTGCGGTTCCGCGAGGCCGGGCGTCCGCCGCCGGGCTTCCGCATAGTGGTCCTGGACGACGTGGTGACGACCGGAGCCACGGCCGCGGCCTGCACCAGAGCCCTGGTGGCGGAGGGGTTTACGGTCTCCGCCGTCCTGACCCTGCTGGCCGCCGGCTGAACCGGCCCGGCTCTCCGCAAGACGTGAACGGCCTCCACTGTGGCCCTTCCGTGGTGAGCGCGCAGCCTGGCCGAGCTTGCGAAGCTCACCCCGGCGCGCGGTTCGCCCGATCGCCTCGGCCGACTTTGGCGCGCCACCTTCGACCGCGGCCAGAGTTGGCTCGGTGGGCCCTGCCCGCCCACCTCGGCCTGTCCACCTTGCTCGGCCCTGCTCGCCGGCCCGGCCGGTCCACCTTGGCGCGCCATCTTCGGTCAGCGCCCGGGTCC
>NZ_JAVHJU010000066.1:0-113324 GCF_031082405.1 Amycolatopsis sp. A133 | reverse complement strand
CGTGTCCACCTTGCTCGGCCCTGCTCGCCGGCCCGGCCGGTCCACCTTGGCGCGCCATCTTCGGTCAGCGCCCGGGTCCGCTCAAGCCACAACCGCCTGCCTGCCCCACCTCGGCTTGTCCACCTTGCTCGGCCCTGCTCGCCGGCCCGGCCGGTCCACCTTGGCGCGCCATCTTCGGTCAGCGCCCGGGTCCGCTCGGGCCACGGCAACCTACCCCTGCGCCGGCTCACCCCAGCCCAGCCACAACGCCCGCCCAGCCGGCCCCAACATCAACCCCCAACCCCACCGAACAATCCTGGTACCGGTTCCGCCTAAACCCGGCCCACCACCCCCTCAACCCCCAAAGCCTTCCCAGCTCAAGCCCCAAAAAAGATTCCACGAAAGCCCCACTCCGACCACCCCCAGCGCCCGGGTGAACCCACCGTCACCTACACGAGTGACATCAACTCGGGAACGCGGACGGACCGGTGCCCGTTGTCCGGGCATGAGGGTGCCGATCACGATCACTCGGCCGCCACACCACTCCACCGGAGTGGCGGCTGCGGGAGACCGGGCTGTCACCCTCGGGGTCCACCGTCCGGCAGCGATGCGCCGTCCGTGTGAAAGCACGGTCACCGCGTCGCGCCCGACCAGCGGGTGTTTTGTGGTGCCTGCTCCGCGATCACTGCGCGGGGTGACCGGTTCCCACCCCCTGACATCCCCCGGCTCGGGGGCTGTTGCTATGGGCGTGAGGAAGCTAACGTGCTCCGCAATCAGCAATCCCCGCAGGCAGGGAGGTGACGAGCCCATGTCCCTGGCGCCGGAGGTGCGCTGAGTCCGCGCTCGGTCACCGGAACGAGACGTCGTCCACCGTTTCCGAGTTCCTTCTCGGCCCGCGATCCGGGCTTCCGTCCCCGCAATACCGGCGCCGTGTGTGAACACATCAGCTCGCAGTCATCTCAGCGAGGGAGGTCGTGTATGGACATCGTCGTTAAGGGCCGCAACGTGGAGGTGCCCGACCACTATCGGGCACTTGTCAGCGAAAAGCTGGCCCGCCTCGAGCGCTACGACAGGAAAGTCATCCGGTACGACGTGGAGCTGTTCCACGAACCCAACCGGCGCCAGGCCAAGAGCTGCCAGCGCGTCGAAATCACCGGAAAGGGACGAGGCCCGGCCGTACGCGCTGAAGCGTGTGCCGCCGACTTCTACGCGGCGCTCGATTCCGCAGTCACCAAGCTGGAAAACCGGCTGCGGAGGACACACGACCGGAGGCGCGTGCACTACGGCCGCAGCCGCCCGGAATCGGTCGCCGAGGCGACCTCGGCACTGCCGGGTGGTGGATCCCCGGCCGCAGCCAGTCCCGCCGCGCGTACCGCGGTGTTGGACGCACCCGAAGCCGAGCCGCAGACGAACGGCTTCGCGAGTGCCGAAGAATTCCACCTGCCCCAGCAGCAGAGCTGGGCCGACGACGACCTGGGTCACCAGCCCGGCCGCGTCGTTCGCGAGAAGCAGCACACCGCGGAGCCCATGACGGTGGACCAGGCTCTCTACGAGATGGAGCTGGTCGGCCACGACTTCTACCTCTTCAACGACTCCGACGCGGGCCGGCCCAGCGTGGTCTACCGGCGGAAAGGCTTCGACTACGGCGTGATCCGGCTCGGCTGAGCCGGGCTCCGAGGAGGCCGATCGGAGGGTCCGCACGCGCTCGCGTGCGGGCCCTCCGCATGTCAGGACGTACGGCGTGTGCACACGAGGGCCACCGTTCCCTACGATGGGGGTGGGAAGGTGGCGCCGAACACGGCCGCCACCGCGGGAGAACCTGCCCGGGACCGGCCTGGGCGCGCTCAAGATCAGCTAGTGAGGTCGACCGGATGGTGCTGAACCGCCTGCTCCGCGCGGGTGAGGGCAAGATGGTGAAGCGGCTGCGCAACATCGCCGATCACATCAACACCCTCGAAGACGACGTCAAGGACCTGACCGACGCCGAGCTGCGGGCCAAGACCGAGGAGTTCCGCAAGCGGAACGGCGACGGCGAAACCCTCGACGAGCTGCTGCCGGAGGCCTTCGCGGTCGCCCGGGAAGCGGCCAAGCGGGTGCTCGGCCAACGCCACTTCGACGTCCAGCTGATGGGCGGCGCGGCGCTGCACCTCGGCCAGGTCGCCGAAATGAAGACCGGTGAGGGCAAGACGCTGACGTGCGTCCTCCCCGCCTACCTCAACGCCATCCCCGGCAAGGGTGTCCACGTCGTCACGACGAACGACTACCTGGCCAAGCGCGACTCCGAGTGGATGGGCCGCATCCACCGCTTCCTCGGTCTCGAGGTCGGCGTCATCCTGTCGGAGCAGCAGCCGGAGGTCCGGCGCACGCAGTACAACGCCGACATCACCTACGGCACGAACAACGAGTTCGGCTTCGACTACCTGCGCGACAACATGGCGTGGAGCCTGGACGACTGCGTCCAGCGCGGCCACTACTACGCCATCGTCGACGAGGTGGACTCGATCCTCATCGACGAGGCCCGCACGCCGCTGATCATCTCCGGCCCGGCGGACCAGTCGTCGCGCTGGTACGTCGAGTTCGCGCGGCTCGCCCCGCTGATGCAGGGCATCGACACGACCACGATGGGGTCGCGCGAGCGCGTCGAGAAGACGAACCTGATCAACTCGAAGTACCACTACGAGGTCGACCAGCGGAAGCGGACCGTCGCGGTCACCGAGAAGGGCGTCCGGTTCGTCGAGGACCAGCTCGGCATCGAGAACCTGTACGAGGCCGCCAACACGCCGCTGGTCGGGTACCTGAACAACGCCCTCAAGGTGCAGGAGCTCTTCCACCGCGACAAGGACTACATCGTCCGCAACGGCGAAGTCATGATCGTCGACGAGTTCACCGGGCGCATCCTGCACGGCCGCCGCTACAACGAGGGCATGCACCAGGCGATCGAGGCCAAGGAAAAGGTCGAGATCAAGGCCGAGAACCAGACCCTCGCGACGATCACGCTGCAGAACTACTTCCGGCTCTACGACAAGCTGTCCGGGATGACCGGTACGGCCGAGACCGAGGCCGCGGAGTTCCACCAGACCTACAAGCTGGGTGTGGTGCCGATCCCGACGAACCGGCCGATGGTCCGCGTCGACCAGGCGGACCTGATCTACAAGACCGAGCAGGCCAAGTTCGAGGCCGTCGCCGAGGACATCGCCGAGCGGCACGAGAAGGGCCAGCCGGTCCTGGTGGGCACGACGAGCGTCGAGAAGTCCGAGCACCTGTCGAAGCTGCTGGTGAAGCTGAGCGTCCCGCACGAGGTGCTGAACGCGAAGCACCACGACCGCGAGGCGCTGATCGTCGCGCGCGCCGGCCAGAAGGGCGCTGTCACGGTCGCCACGAACATGGCGGGCCGCGGTACCGACATCGTGCTGGGCGGCAACCCCGACCTCATCGCCGACCAGGTGCTGCGCGAGCGCGGCCTGGACCCGGTCGAGCACTCCGAGGAGTACGAGGCCGCGTGGCCCACGGTCCTGGAGCAGGTCAAGGCGGAGTCCAAGGCCGAGGCCGAGGAGGTCCGCGAGGCGGGCGGGCTGTACGTGCTGGGCACCGAGCGGCACGAGTCGCGCCGCATCGACAACCAGCTGCGCGGCCGGTCGGGCCGTCAGGGCGACCCGGGCGAGTCCCGCTTCTACCTGTCGCTCGGTGACGAGCTCATGCGCCGCTTCAACGCGACGATGGTCGAGCGCGTCATGACGACCATGCGGCTGCCCGACGACGTGCCGATCGAGCACAAGATGGTCTCCAAGGCCATCAAGAGCGCGCAGACCCAGGTCGAGCAGATCAACATGGAGCAGCGCAAGGACGTCCTCAAGTACGACGAGGTCATGAACGAGCAGCGCAAGGTGATCTACGCCGAGCGCCACCGCGTCCTCGCCGGCGAAAACCTGCGCGACCAGATCGAGGGCATGCTCGAGGACGTCGTCAACGCCTACGTGGACGGTGCGACGGCCAACGGCTACGCCGAGGACTGGGACCACGAGAAGCTGTGGTCGGCGCTGAGGCAGCTCTACCCGGTCAGCATCGAGTGGGACGACCTGATCGAGGACGGCGATCTCGACGCGCAGCACCTGCGCGAGGCGCTGCTCGAGGACGCCCGCCACGCCTACGACAAGCGCGAAGAGGAGATCAACGCGCTCGTCGGCCCGGAGGGCATGCGGACCCTGGAGCACCAGGTGATGCTGACGGTCCTCGACCGCAAGTGGCGCGAGCACCTGTACGAGATGGACTACCTCAAGCAGGGCATCGGCATGCGGGCGCTGGCGCAGCGCGACCCGCTGATCGAGTACCAGCGCGAGGGCTTCGACATGTTCCGCGCGATGCTCGACTCGCTGAAGGAGGAGGCCGTCGGCTTCCTGTTCAACCTGCAGGTCGAGCGCGCCGAAGCGCCGCCCGCCGAGGCCGCCGCCGCGCTGCCCACGGGCGTCGCGACCGGCAACGGCCAGGCGGAAGGCCGGCACGCGCGTCCGGCGCCGCCGCAGCCGCCGGCGACCGACACCGAGTCCGTCCCGGCCGCGCTGCGCGGCAAGGGCCTCGGCGGCGGTGGGCAGCCGTCGGGCGTGACGCTGTCCGGGCCGGGCGAGGACGGTGAGGTCGAGTCCCACGCCGAAGGTGGCGCGCAGGCCGCGGGCGGTGGCGCCGGGGGTACCCGCCGGGACCGCCGGGCCGCCCAGCGCGACGCCGCCAAGAAGGGCAAGAAGGGCCCGCGTCGCTGACACGGGTGTGACCGGGGCGCGCGGCTGGTCCGCGCGCCCCGGTGTCGTGAACGGGGGATGAGCGTGTCGTCGTCGGCGGATCCGCAGGAGTTCTTCGCGTTGTTCGGCGCCGAGCGGCGGCCGGACCCGTACCCGCACTACCGGCGGTGGCGCGAGAGCCGTCCGGTGGCGGCGCTCGCGGAGCGGATGTTCGTGGTCAGCGGCTTGGCCGAGGCCACGCAGGTGCTGCGCGACCCGGCGTTCGGGCACCCCGAACCCGAGTACCTGGATCCGGCGGACCGGCTCCCGGACCAGCCGGTCGACGAATCGGGACGCGTGGTCCGGGCGTTCCTGTCGCTGAACCCGCCCGACCACACGCGGCTGCGGCGGCTGGTGGCGAAGGCGTTCACGCCGAGGATGGTCGAGCAGCTCGCGCCGCGGATCGAGGCGATCGCGGCCTCGCTCATCGACCGCGCGCCGGCCGAATTCGACGTGCTGACGGCGCTCGCGAAGCCGTTGCCGGTCGAGGTGATCGCCGAGCTCCTCGGCGTGCCGCTGGACGACCGCGAACGGTTCGCGGAGTGGTCGCACGCGATGGCGCGGGCGCTGGACCCCCCGTTCCTGCAGCGCCCGGAGACGGTCGAACCGGCGGTCAAGGCCCGGCAGTCGTTCGTCGGCTACTTCCGCGAGCTGGCGGCCCGGCGGCGGCGCGAGCCGGGGGACGACCTGCTGTCGGCGCTGGTCGCGGTGTCCGACGCGGGTGACGTCCTCAGCGAGGGCGAGCTGCTGGTGACGCTCACGCTCCTGCTCATCGCCGGCCACGAGACGACGACGAACCTGATCGGCAACGGCGTCTTGGCCCTGCTGCGCCACCCGGGCGGACTGAAACCGCTGGGCGCGGACGGCGAAAACGCGGCGCGGGTGGTGGAAGAGGTGCTGCGCTACGACTCACCGGTCCAGCTGACGGCCCGCACAGCCCTGCGCGACACGGTCCTGGGCGAGCTGCCGGTGCCGGCGGGCAGCCAGGCGATCATCCTGATCGGAGCGGCCAACCGCGACCCGGCCACGGGCCCGGACGCGGAGTCGTTCGACCCGGCCCGGGAGCCGGCCCGCCACCTGGCGTTCGGCCAGGGCATCCACTTCTGCTTGGGCGCGCCCCTGGCGAGGCTGGAGGCCCGGATCGCCTTCCGCGAGCTGGCCCGCCGCCGCCCGGAGCTGGCCTCGGCGGGAACCCCGGAGTGGAACCCGACCACCACCCTGCGCGGGCTGTCGACCTTGCCGGCGGGCGGCTGAGGGGCTTCCCGGACCGAGCCGCAACCGGGACGGCGATCGCTGTCACCGTCCCGGCTGCGCACCCGGCGGGCGAGTCCACTGTGGCGTGGCCCGCTCGGCCGCCCGCGGAAACCCGCCGGTTGGTGCGGCGGATCCCCGGGGCCGCGGTGACCGATGTGGTGCGAGCCCGCTCGTGGCGTCGCTCGCTCGGCCGCGGAGGGAAACCGCCACGCGATCAGCGCGGCGCGGTTACGCCCGGCTGCGGCGACGAAGCTCGCCCACTCGGCCCTCGGCGGTGAGCGGGCCCCACCTCCCCGTCTCACGCCGCCCGCCGGTCCGGCTTGCCCGGCTGCTGCGGTTTCAACAGCGCGAACCGCTCGCACCGCCAGCCCGTCGGGGTGCGGGTGAAGCGGGCCGCCAGTGCGAACGACCGGCCGTCCGCCTCCACGCGGGCGCACGCCTCCACCACGTCCGGCACCGGGGTGCACGTGTGGATCGTCTGCGTCCGGTGCCGTGGCCGCGGCAGGCGTGGCCCGGTCAGCCCGGCGTACACCTCCGGTGCCACCAGCGCGCGGACCTGCGCCGCCGGGCGGCGGCCGTCGTACGCCTCCAGCAGCATGTTCAGCAGGTGGCCCACCTCGTCCGCTTCGAGCTGCCTCGGCGCCGGGCACCGCGAACGCCGGTGATCCCGGGGTGCCACCTCCTCCGGACCGTCCAACCGGCGAGGCGCCTCGTAGTGGATCAGCGTCCGCAACCGGTGTTCCTCGATCATTTTCTCCCCTCCCTGACTCGGCATTTCGCCGTCTGCACCGCTTAGAGGGCGGAACCGGCCGAAAAGGAGACGGGAATCGCCCGATCCGGGCGAGAAGCGCCGAAGCCGTGGATTCCCGTCACCCGATGCGGTACGTCGATGGCGTTGTTGCGCACTGCGAGACACCGCGTCGCCGCCCCGGCTATGGTGTGCCGGGTGCTGAAAGGGCTATTGGTCGATTTCGCCGGAGTTCTCACCGATCCCGACGCCGGCCGGTTCTACGACTACCTGGCGGCCGCACGCGAGCGCGGCGTCCGCACCGCGCTGCTGTCCAACGCCCCCGGGGCGTCGGACGAGGTCAAGAACACGATGTCCGCCTATTTCGACGCACTGGTGTTTTCCGGCGAGGTCGGCGTGGCCAAACCGGACCCGGCGGTCTACCTGATCGCGGCCGAACGGCTCGGGCTGCCCGCCACGCGCTGCGCGTTCGTCGACGACTCCGCGACGAACATCCGCGGCGCCGTCCAGGCGGGCATGGTCGGGGTGCAGCACCGGTCGGTCAGCGAGACGCTGGACGAGCTCGCCGTGCTGTTCCCGGTCGGCTGAGGTCAGCGCGTGCGGCGGACCAGCTCGAACGACAGCACCGCGGCGGCGGCCGAGACGTTCAGCGACTCGACCTCACCCGGCATCGGGATCGACAGCCACTCCGTGACGAGCTCGCCGACCTCCGGCCCGACGCCGGCCGTCTCGCCGCCGAGGACGAACGCCGCGCGCTGCGGCAGGTCGACGTCGAACACCGTCGTCTTCGCCGACGCGCCCAGCGCGTACAGCCCGTAGCCGGCTTCCGCGAGCATCTCCGCGGCCTCGCCCGCCGACCCGCAGCGCAGCACCGGCGCGCGGAACGCCACCCCGGCCGACGCCTTGACCACCAGCGGATCGAGCGCCGCGACCCCGCGGCGGGGCACGATCACGCCGTCCAGCCCGGCCGCGGTCGCCGTGCGCAGGATCATGCCGACGTTCGCGGGGGTGGTGATGCCGTCCAGCAGCAGCACCCGCGACGGCGGCTGCCGGTCGGCCAGAGCCGCGGAAAGCGCTCGCATCCGCGGCGCGACGACGTCGGCGAGCACGCCCTGGTCCTGCTTGCCGTTGCCGGCGAGGACCTTGACCCGGTGGGCGCTGGCGCGCTGCACCGGCACGCCTGCCTCCTTCGCCGCGCGCTGGATCTCCGCCGCGCCGGGGCCGCGCGCCGTGTCGGCGAGGATCACCTTGTCCACCCGCAGGCCGTCGTCCGCCAGTGCTTCGAGCACCGGCTTCCGGCCGTACACGGTCAGGAAGCGGTCCTTCGGCGAAATCGTCGAGTCATCACCCACACCGGGCAGTCTTGCACTGTGTAAGGATCGGCCCATGCCCGACCGCCTGTCCGCGCTGGACGCCTCGTTCCTCTACGTCGAGGACCACGCGACCCCGATGCACGTCGGCGGCGTGGCGATCTTCGAGCGGCCGCGCTCCGGGTTCGGCTACGCGCAGCTGGTCGACCTCATCGGCGGGCGGCTGGCGTACCTGCCGCGGTACCGGCAGCGCGTGCTGGAGGTGCCGGGCCACCTGGCGCGGCCGGTGTGGGTGGACGACGTCGACTTCGACCTCAACTACCACGTCCGCCGCTCGGCGCTGCCCCAGCCGGGCAGCGACGAGCAGCTGTTCGACCTGGTCGCGCGGCTGATGTCGCGGCGGCTCGCGCCGGAGCGGCCGCTCTGGGAGGCGTACTTCATCGAGGGGCTGGCCGGCGACCGGGTGGCGCTGGTCACGAAGACCCACCAGTCCGTTGTGGACGGTATCGGTACGATCGACCTCGGCCAGATCGTGCTCGACCCGGCGCCGGCCGAGCCGGAGCCGTTCGAGGACATCTGGACGCCGCGCCGCGAGCCGAGCCGCACCCAGCTGGTGCTGGACGCGATCAGCGAGGGCGTCCAGCGGCCGGGCGAGGTGGTGGAGAACGTCCGGTCGGCGGCCAACGACGCGTTCGCGGCGGCGGGCAAGTTCGCCGAGACCGTCGGCGGGGTGGCCTCGACGCTGCGCACGCTGGTGAGCCCGGCGCCGCCCGGGCCGCTGAACGTCCGGGTGTCCGGCGGCCGCGTGTTCTCGGTGGTGCGCACCCGGCTCGAGGACTTCCGGAAGATCCGCGCGGCGCACGGCGGCACGGTCAACGACGCCGTCCTCGCCGCCATCACGGGCGCGCTGCGCGAATGGCTGCTCTCGCGCCAGGAGCAGCTGACGCCGGACACGACGATCCGCGCGCTGGTGCCGCTGGCGGTGCGCGACGCCGAGACGGCCGAGTACTCGACCCCGGCGCTGGTCGGCAACCAGGTGGCGGCGTACCTGATCGACCTGCCGGTCGGCGAGCCGAACCCGGTGCTGCGGCTGCAGCACATCGGCCACGCGATGGCCGAGCACCTCGATTCGGGCCGTTCGGTCGCCGCGCGCGGGCTGCTCAAGGTCGGTGGCTTCGCCCCGGCTACCCTGCACTCCCTCGGCGCACGGGCGGCGGGGTCGCTGTCCGGGCGCATCTTCAACGTCATGGTGACCAATTCACCGGGCCCGCAGGTGCCGATGTACGCGGGAGAGGCCAGACTGGTCGAGATGTTCCCGGTGATGCCGCTGATGCGCACCCAGGCGCTGGCGATCGGGGTGACGTCCTACCACGGTGGCGTCTACTTCGGACTGAACGGCGACCGCAAGGCCGCCTTCGACGTCGATCTGGTCGCCGGGATGATCGAAGAGTCCCTGGAAGAGCTGAAGGGTGCGCACTGGTGAGGGTCTATCTGCCTGCGACCATCGCGATGCTTCGCGACCTCGAGTCCTCGGGCGAGTTCCGCGCCCGCAGCGGCACGGCGTTCGCGCTGACGCCGGCCTTGCGCGAGGCGTACGTGAGCGGTTCGGACGAGGAGCTGGAGTACGCGGCGCTCCTGGACGCGGCCCGCGCATCGTTGCGCCTGATCGCGGCGGAGGAGAAGGGCGAGCCCCGCCGGGTGGTGGTGTCGGCGGACGTTGCGGGCGTGACGTTGCGGCCGGACCTGGACGCCCCGGTGGTCCGCATCGGCGGGCCGATCCCGCTGTCGGCGGTGGCGGCGATCCACGTGGACGCCCCGGAGGCGGCCGAGGCGGTAGCGGCCGCGGCGGCGGTGATCGACGCGGCGGACCTGGGGGATCCGGACGCGGAGTTCACTTTGGGGGACGCCGAGGACCACGAGCTGGCTTGGTATGCACCGCAGGAACTGCCGTTCCTGCTGGAACTGCTCTGATCGTCCACCGGGCTACCCCACCTCACCCGGCGGCGGCGGCTGGACGTCCACCGGCGCGCCCCACTCCGTGTACCGGGTCGTGATGCGCGCTTCGCCCTGCAGGATCGGGGAAAGGTCCAGCACGATCTGCAACGGCCGGTGCCCGTCGTCGAGCCAGAGCTCCACCGGGAACTTGCCGAGCCGGCCCGCCGATTCCGGCGGCAGGCCCGCGGGCAGATCGGTGCCCAAGCGGGCCAGGTCCAGGTCGACGCGGTAGTGCTCCGCCGCCACCCCGGCCACGTCCGTGCGCTCGGCCGCGACGATCGTGCCCGCGGTCCGGATCTCGCCCAGCGTGTGCGCCGGGTCGTTCTGCGCGGCCAGCTGCGCCAGGTTGCCCCCGAGGACCTGGGAAAACGGGTCCGTGCCGTCCGCCGCGACCACGACCCACGGCTTTCCCGCGCCGACCTCGTCGCGCGAGCCTTCCGGCACCTTCGCGTACAGCTTCCCGGCCACCATCCGCAGCTCCATCGGCTCGCCGATGAAGTCCGTCGTCATCACCTGGGCCGTCCCGCCGGCGCCGAACCGGGCGTGGCCCTGGCTCTGGGAACGGACCGAGCCGACGGCGACGTCCGTGCCGAACTTCGCCGAGCCGCCGCTCGTGGTGGCGGCCGCGGCGGCGTCGGCCAGCGTCCGCGCGTCTTCGAACGACGGCGGTGGCGGCGGGTCGGAGCACGCGCCGGCGAACAGGACGAGCAGCAGCACCACGGCGGCTTTGCGCATGGCGCCAACAAAAACACAGCGGCTCCCCCGAACCCGTTCGGGGGAGCCGCTGCCACTCAGCGTCGCCGGCGTCAGCGACCGGCCTTCTTCATCAGCTCGCCGAGGTCGACGACCTGGTCGGCCGGCGGGGCCGTCACGTCGACCTGGGTGCCCCAGTCGCTGTACTTCATCGTGAACTTCGCGTCGCCGGCCGGCGCGCCCAGCGCCTGCATCATCGGGCCCTGGTCCATGGTCACCTGCACGGGCAGGTTGTCCTTGTTCAGCCACAGCTCGGCCGGGATCTTGATGTCCTTGCCCTTGAGCATGTCGGTGAGCTTTTCGCGCGCCGCGGCCGGGACCTGGCCGGTGAACTGGTCAACGGCCTTGGCGACGTCGAGTTCCACCTTGTAGTGGTTGACCTTCTGGCCGTTCAGCTCGGTCTGGTCGGACGAGATGATCCGGCCCGTCTTGGCGATCTGGTCGAGCATCTTGCTCGGGTCGCTCTGCTCCGCCGACTGCGACAGCGCGCCGCCCAGCGCCTGCGAGAAGGGGTCGTTGCCGTCGGCCGAAATCTTGGCCCACGCCTTGTCCGTGCCCATCTGCTTCTGCTCTTCGGCGGGCAGCTTGATGTACATGACCTTGTCGACCAGGCGCATCTCGGTGGTCTGACCCGCCGAGGTGCTCGTCATCGAGAACCGGGTGTCCGTCTCGTCCATGGCCATCGCGCCGGTGGCGTTCATGGCCTGGCCGGCGGCCGAGCCTTCCATGGTGAACTTCGCCGACTTCGACTTCACGGTGTTCTGCTTGGACGCCGACGCCAGCTGGACCGCGTCGGTGAACGGCGAAGCGAGGCTCTCGGACTGGGCCGGCCCGCTCGCGGCGGCCGGTTCGGCGGTGCCGGTGGCGGAGTTGCCGCTGCACGCCGTCAGCGTGAGCACCAGCGCGGCGCCCGCGGCGACCAGGGTGGTCTTGCGCATTAAAATCCCCTCAGAGTCGGATCTTCCGCTCGGCATATCGCCTGATCGGGTGATTGGTTACCGATGTGACGGTGACGATCGGCGATCGGTTCCCCGTTGCCTCAGTCCTCAGTGGGGCGGGTCACATCGTGGCCGCCGCGGGAGGCCAGCAGGCGCCGCAAGGAACCGAGCCGCTCCGGGCTCGCCTTGCCTTCGGTGACGACGTCGTCGAGCGCGCAGCCCGGGTCCTCGGGCGGGCCCAGGTGCCCGCAGCCCGACGGGCATTCCTCGGCGGCCGCGGCGAACTCCTCGAAGGCGTCCACGATGTCGTCGGCGGTGACGTGGGCCAGCCCGAACGACCGCACGCCCGGCGTGTCGATCACCCAGCCGCCGTCCGGCAGCGGCAGTGCCACGGCCGCGACGGACGTGTGGCGCCCCTTGCCGACCCCGCTCACCACGCCGACGGCCAGGTCGGCGTCCGGGACCAGGCGGTTGACCAATGTCGATTTGCCGACACCGGAGTGGCCGACCAGCGCCGTCACCCGGTCTTTCAGCAGCTCGTCGAGGCCTTCGGGCTCTTCGTCGTACCGGCTGACGATCACCGGGATGTCGAGGCCCGCGTAGCCCGCCAAGAGCTCGTCCGGGCTGGCCAGGTCGGCCTTCGTCAGGCACAGCACCGGCTCGACGCCGCCCGCGTAGCAGGCGACGACGCAGCGGTCGATGAAGCCGGTGCGCGGCGGCGGATCGGCCAATGCGGTGACGATCAGCAGGCGCTCGGCGTTGGCGACGACGAGCCGCTCGAACGGGTCGGTGTCGTCGGCCGTGCGCAGCAGGGAGCTGGTGCGCTCGTCGACCCGGATGATCCGCGCGAGGGTGTCCGGCTTGCCGGAGACGTCCCCGACGATGCCGACCCGATCGCCGACGACCACCGGCGTCCGGCCCATCTCGCGGGCCCGCATCGCGGTGATCAGCCGGCCCGGATCGGCGTCGATCGCGCAGGTCCAGCGGCCGCGGTCCTTGCCGACGACCATGGCCGTGACGGCGTCGGCGTGCTCGGGACGGCGCTTGCTGCGGGGCCGGGTGCCCTTGCCCGGGCGCACGCGGACGTCGGACTCGTCCAGCTTGCTCCAGTCGTTGCGCGCCAACCCCGTCGTCCTCTCGTGTACCGGTGCCCACCCGAATGATCCCACGTCGCTCGCCACGGCCCTGGCCTGCGTGTAACGATGGCGTCCCGGACGTATCCGGCATGCGAGGAGGCGCTCATGTGCGGCCGCTACGCCGCCACGAAGGACCCGGCGAAGCTGATCGAGGAGTTCGAGGCGATCGACCTCACCGAGGGGCACGCACGGGCGGACCACAACGTGGCGCCGACGAAGAACGTGGTCACGGTCGTGCAGCGGCACCCGCGCGACGAAGACGGCCAGGTCCTCGAGGACGAGCCCGCCGAGCGTTCGCTGCGAATGATGAAGTGGGGCCTGGTGCCGTTCTGGGCGAAGGACCCGTCGGTCGGCTCGCGGATGATCAACACGCGCGCCGAGACGGCGGCCGAGAAACCGGCGTTCCGCCGCGCGCTGGTGTCCCGCCGCTGCCTGGTACCGGCCGACGGCTGGTTCGAGTGGCGCCGCACCGGCAAGGAGAAGGAGCCGTTCTACATGACGGCCCCGGACGATTCGTCGATCGCGTTCGGCGGCATCTGGGAGACCTGGCGGCCGAAGGACGACGACAACGCGTCGCCGCTGATCACGTTCTCGATCATCACGACCGACGCGTCCGGGCAGCTCACCGACATCCACCACCGGATGCCGCTGATCGTGCCCCGCTCCCACTGGGACGGCTGGCTGGACCCGGACCGCGAAGACGTCACGGATCTGCTGGTGCCGACGCCCGAGGACGTCGTGGCGTCGCTGGAGCTGCGGCCGATCTCGAGCCGGGTGAACAACGTCCGCAACAACGGCCCCGAGCTGCTGGAGCGGGTCGACCCGGCCCAAGAGGGCGCCCTGTTCGACGTGCCGAAGTCATGACGGCCATCCCGATCGACACGGCCTACGGCCCGGCGCGGGTGTACCTGCACTGCGCCGAGGAGGGCGTGGCGGTGCTGATGCTGGGCCACGGCGCGGGCGGCGGCCTCGGAGCGAAGGACCTGGTGGAGGTGACGCGGGCGGCACAGGGCGCGGGCGTGCACGTGGCACTGGTCGAGCAGCCGTACCGGGTGGCGGGCCGCCGGGCGCCGGCCCCGGCGAACCAGCTGGACACGGCGTGGCTGACGGTGGCGGACGACCTGTCCGCCCGCTTCGACGGCCTGCCGTTCGTGTTCGGCGGGCGCTCATCGGGCGCCCGCGTGGCCTGCCGCACGGCGGCGGCCGGCCAGGCGGTGGCGGTGCTGTGCCTGGCGTTCCCGGAGCACCCGCCGGGCAAGCCGGAGAAGACGCGCCAGCCGGAGCTGGACGCGGTCGAGGTACCGGTGCTGGTGGTGCAGGGGGAGCGGGACCCGTTCGGCCGGCCGGCCGCGGGACCGCACCACGAGATCGTGGTGGTGGACGGCGACCACAGTTTGTCGGCGGATCTGGAGTCGGTTTCACGGGCGGCGACCGAGTGGTTGTCCCGGGTGCTGCGGCCGCTGGCCTGAGTTGTCCACAACGGGTTCGGCTGTCCACAGATTTGCGGCGGACCCGTTTTTGCACCCCACAGCCAATAGACTGGACAGGGGACGCCCCCCGGGACGGGTGGGGGCTGCCCGGCCGCCCCTGGGGCACATTCCCCCAGCTCAGGCCGCGATCGAAGCCACCACAGCCCCGGTGAGCCGGATCAAATCCCCCGGAGCCACCTCGACCTCCAACCCCCGCCGCCCGGCCGAGCAGAAAACCGTCTCGAACCCCTCAGCCGACGCATCGATCACCACCGGCAGCCGGCTCCGGTGGCCCAGCGGCGAAATCCCGCCCAGCACGTACCCCGTCGCCCGCTGAGCCGCCGCCGGGTCCGCCATCTTCGCCTTCTTCCCGCCCGACGCGGCCGCCAGCGCCTTCAGGTCCAGCTGGCCGGTGACCGGGACCACTCCCACCACCAACCTGCCGTCCACCTCCGCCACCAGCGTCTTGAACACCCGCGCCCGGTCCAGGCCCAGTGCCTCCACCGCCTCCAGCCCGTACGACTCGGCCCGCGGGTCGTGGTCGTACGCGTGCAGCGTGTGCGCCACCTTCTGCTTCGTCAGAGCCGCGGTCGCCGGGGTGCCCTTGCCAGCCATGGCGGAAGTCTAGGGAATGCGTGATCCCCCTGATCGGTTGTACGGGGCGTGACCACAACGCTCGCCACCACACGCTCACGCAGCCGCCGCAGTTCCCAGGCACCGGCGAACCGCGGCGTGCCCGGTCCCCGCGTAAACTCGGGTCCGCCGTATGCGCGCACGCGCATCGACGCCGAGCGGGAAGGGAACGGTTTGCCGAGCACGCAGAACTCAGCGCCGGAAGAAGCGACCGAGGCCGAGCGCGCCGAGCGTTTCGAGCGGGACGCGATGCCGCTGCTCGACCAGCTGTACTCGGCCGCGATGCGGATGACCCGCAACCCCGCCGATGCCGAGGACCTGGTCCAGGAGACCTACCTGAAGGCGTACGCCGCCTTCGCGTCCTTCAAGGCCGGCACGAACCTCAAGGCCTGGATGTACCGCATCCTGACCAACACCTACATCAACGGCTACCGCAAGCGCCAGCGGCAGCCGGTGCAGGCGCCCACCGAGGAGATCACCGACTGGCAGATCGCCAAGGCGGAGAACCACACCTCGAGCGGGCTGCGGTCGGCCGAGGTCGAGGCGATGGACAACCTGCCCGACACCGACGTCAAGGCCGCCCTGCAGAAGCTGCCCGAGGAGTTCCGGCTGGCCGTCTACCTGGCCGACGTCGAGGGCTTCGCGTACAAGGAGATCGCCGAGATCATGGACACCCCCATCGGCACCGTGATGTCCCGTCTGCACCGTGGCCGCGCCCAGCTGCGTGACCTGCTGGCCGACGTCGCGCGGGAGCGTGGCTTCATCCGGGCCGCCACCGAAGAGGTGGCCGGGCGATGAGCGACATGTGCGAGGGCGCGTCCGACAAGGTCCGCTGCGAAGAGGCGCTCTCCGACATCTACCTGCTGCTCGACCGCGAGTGCAGCCCCGAACGTGACGCCGCGTTGCGCGCCCACATCGAGGACTGCCCGCCGTGCCTCGAGGAGTACGGCATCGACGAGCACATCAAGCAGCTGCTGGCCCGCAAGTGCGGCGGCGACCACGCCCCGGCCGAGCTGAAGAGCCGGCTGCGCGCGTCGATCCGCCAGACCGTCGCCACGCGCGGCGGGGTCACCGTGGAACGCACCGAGATCACCCTCGAGCAGCGCTCCGAGTAGCGCCCGAGCACGACGAAGGCCCCCGCACACGTGTGGGGGCCTTCGTCATGCCGACGCCGGGAATCAGGCGTTGGGCTTCTTGCCGTGGTTCGCGCCGTTCTTCTTGCGGTCGCGACGCTTGCGGGCGCGCTTCGACATGTTCACTCCTCGTCGTCAAAGCTGGTCAACCTCTCAAGTGTGTCATGACGTCCCGTTCTGGTTGGATGGGGTGGTCGGGCGAGCGCGAGGAGGGTCACGATGGCCGAGATCAGGGCCGAAATGGTCGGTACCGTGCTCGAGGTCGTCGCCGAGCCCGGCGCCGCGCTGAACGCCGGTGACACCGTGCTGATCCTGGAGTCGATGAAGATGGAGCTACCCGCCGTGAGCGAGCGGGCGGGCAGGCTGACCAGCCTCGCCGTGGCGAAGGGCGACCGGGTCCAGCAGGGCGACCTGCTCGGGGTGGTCGAGTAACGCCGTGTCCACGCTCGCCGAACTGCTCGCCGACAACACCGGCCTCCCCGGGGAGGCGGCAGACCACCTGCAGACCGTCGTCGCCGAGTGGCAGCTGCTGGCCGACCTGTCCTTCGCGGACTTCCTGCTCTGGGTCCCGGTGACCGAGGAGCTGCAGCCGGACGGCGGCGACTTCGTCTGCGTCGCGCACGCGCGGCCGACGACGGCGCCGACCGCGCACCCCGAGGACGTCGTCGGCACGCGGTTCACGGTGGAGGAGCACCCGCAGCTGGCGAAGGCCATGCGCGAGGTGCGGATCTGCCGTGAGGAGGACCCGCACTGGTACCGGGACCTGCCGATGCGGCGCGAAGCGATCCCGGTGCGGTTCCACGACGACGTCATTGCCGTGATGAGCCGCGAGACGAACCTGGCGGCGCCGCGCGTGCCGTCGCCGTTGGAGATCGCGTACCTGGGCAGCGCGGGCGACCTGTGCCAGATGATCGTCGACGGCACGTTCCCGCCGAACGGCACCAACGCGACCGACACCCACACCTCGCCCCGGGTCGGCGACGGGCTGATCCGGCTCGATTCGAGCGGCACGGTGGTGTTCGCCAGCCCGAACGGGCTGTCCGCCTACCACCGGATGGGGCACGAGTCCGACCTGGTGGGGACGCGCTTGGCGCCGCTGACGCGGTCGCTGATCCGCGACCCGTTCGACGCGACCGAGGTGTCCCACCGGATCATCGAGGCCCTCGACGGGAAGCCGTCGAGCCGCACGGAGGCCGACTCGCGGCGCGGCGCCGTGGTGCTGTTCCGCGCGCTGCCGCTGCGGCCGGCCGGCCAGGCGGCGGGCGCGCTGGTGCTCGTCCGGGACGTCACCGAGGTGAAGCGCCGGGACCGGGCGTTGCTGTCGAAGGACGCGACGATCCGGGAGATCCACCATCGGGTGAAGAACAACCTGCAGACGGTGGCCGCGTTGCTGCGGCTGCAGTCGCGGCGGACGACGTCGGAGGAGGCGCGGCTCGCCCTGGCGGAGTCCGTGCGCCGGGTGACGTCGATCGCGCTGGTGCACGAGGCGCTGTCGATCTCGGTGGACGAGCGCGTCGACCTCGACAAGCTGCTCGACAACGTGCTGCCGATGGTCGGCGAGGTCGCCACGGCGGAGTCGCAGGTCGGGCTGTCGCGGAAGGGCTCGTTCGGGGTGGTGGTCGCGGAGATCGCGACGCCGCTGGTGATGGTGCTGGCCGAGCTGGTGCAGAACGCGATCGAGCACGCGTTCCCGGCGGGCCGGTCGGGCAAGGTCGAGCTGGTCGTGGAGCGGTCGGCCCGCTGGCTGGACGTCGTGATCCGCGACAACGGGCGTGGCCTGCCGTCGGGGTTCTCGCTGGAGCGTTCGGACGGGCTGGGGCTGCAGATCGTGCGGACGCTGGTGGAGTCCGAGCTGCGGGGCTCGCTTTCGCTGCGGAAGGTGCGGACGGAGGCGTCGTCGCCCCGGGCCACGGGGACGGAAGCCGCCCTGCGGATCCCGCTTTCGCGCCGCCTCTGACGAGGTTCTGGCGTCGGCTCGCATTCCTGAAGGGCCGGCTCGCGTGCCCAGGCTGTCGCTCGCGTGCGCCAACGGGCATCACGCGTGTCTGGGGAGGCATCTCGCGTGATGGGGAGGGCATCACTCGTGATCGGCGGGGCATCACGGGTGATCGGGGGACGAGACGTTGAAGGCCCGGCACCAGGTGCGTGGTGCCGGGCCGTTCAGCGTTTCGTGGGAGGACTTGGAGTCCCGGTGAGGTTTCACCGCACCCGTCGCCAGGTGGTTTCGCCTCACTTGTTAAGCTCGAACCGAGGAGGTATCACCCCAGACGGCGTGGCACAGCAGTGCCTACCGGGAGATTTCCTCAGCGATTCGGTTGGTTAAGCTGTTGAACTTCAGGCGTTGGTACGCGTGCCGATGTGCGTACGGCGGCGCTTGAGCGCGCGTCGCTCGTCCTCGCTCATTCCGCCCCACACGCCCGCGTCCTGTCCGCTGGCCAAAGCCCAGGCCAAGCAGTCGGAAGCGACGGTGCAGCGGTGGCACACGGCCTTCGCCTGAGCTACCTGCGACAGAGCAGGACCGCTGGTTCCCACCGGGAAGAACAGCTCGGGGTCCTCGTCTCGGCAGGCCGCGTCGTGGCGCCAGTCCATGTTCGTGAGCTCCTTCATATGGCGCGGGAGGGCCGCGCCACAGTCGTCAATGGCGGTCGTGTTCTTGGGTGCTTGTGAATGCTTTCACGAAGCACCGCATTCGACAAGGGTTTCCGGAAGATCGGTGAGTCAGGTCACCCGGCCGAGCGACCCCTCTGACCTGCGGTTTCTCTCCGAAGCAGCCGCCCGAAGGGAAGGCTGATGCGCTGAGTGGAGCTTCTCCGTCGACGAACGGCACCTGGCACTTTGCCGCAGGCGATCAGCGGCATCGTTGTCACGCGATTACGGTGAGTGCGTTCGGGACGCTGAAGAATTCCACTTCGGTCCGCTGGCCGACGAGGTCGCCGTCCACCTGGAAGTTTACCGGTTCAGCTGCGTCGATGCGGATCATCGGCAGGTCATCGTGACGCACGAGACGCCGGCCGCGCTGGTTGCTCTTGGTGACCAAAGCTTGGCGTACATGCTTGAACACGGTGGGCAACCCCAGACCGTTCAACGCGAACAAACCCAATCCCGTCTCGAACGAGCAACCCGGATTGAGGTGAACGGCGCGCCGGCCCAGGTAGCTCCACGGATCGGTGTTCGACACGAAAGCGGTCAACGCCTCGGCGGGTTCCTCGCCCGGGATGCGGATCGTGAGGTCCGGCCGGCCCAGCGGCGGCCGGAAGTAGGAGCGGACGGCGGCCCGCAGGTAGAGACCCGCCGTCGTCTGCTTGCCGCGGCGCTTGGCGACCCGGCCGACGACGTCGGCGTCCCAGCCGAGGCCGGCGTTGAAGGTGAACCAGTGCCCGTCGGCCAGCCCGAGCCCGACCCGGCGCGAGCGGTCGTTCTCGAGCGCGTTGAGCAGCTGGTGGGTGGCCTCGAAGGAGTCCGCGGAGATACCCAGGGCGCGCGCGAACACGTTGGCCGAACCGCCGGGCACCACACCCAGCGCGGGGACGTGTCCGATTTGGGTAGGGCCGCCTCTTCCGGGGGTCCGCGCGGCGGAGCCCCCGGCCTGGGGCGGAGCCCCGGGTGTCACGGCGTCGGCCAGCAGGCCGTTGACGACCTCGTTCACCGTGCCGTCGCCGCCGTGCGCCACGACCAGGTCGATGCCGTCCCGCGCGGCCGAGCGCGCGACGGCCATGGCGTGGCCGCGGTAGTCCGTCTCGACCACGTCGAGCTTGACCTGGCTGGCGAGCGCGTGCGCCAGCACGTCCCGGCCACCCGCGGTGGTCGAGGTGGCCTGGGGGTTCACCACGAGGATTGCGCGCATTACCGCAGAGTAAGTGACTTCCGGCGGCCCGAGAACCTTCCGGCGCCGCATGGTGACGGGCGCAACCCCGGGGAACAGCACCTTCGAGACCCTGTGCCGGGCGGTCCTCCTTCGCACGCGAGTGTCCGCTCGTCGTGACAAGTGCACCCGGGCCGACCGCCCGCTCATCGACGACACTTCGATTTTCGACGCCCGGGCGGTCCCGCGAAAACGGCCGACCGGGTGGCATACGATCAAAAGAGCTCACGCACGGTGACTCGCCCTGGTGGAGTCCACTGTGCTCCCGCAAAGGACCCCCGGAAGGCCGCCGCAGTGAAGCTCTCGCCCGCTCCCCGAGAGGTCCGCCTGGCCGGTGCCGTCACCGCGGTGCCGTCGCTCGCCCTGCTGGTGTTCGGGGTGATCGTGCTGGTGAACGGCCTGCGGTCGCCGGCCCAGCCGGGCAACAACGTCTTCGTCGAGTCGGGCACGTTCATCGTGGTGGCGCTGGCGTTCCTGGCCGCATCGGCCGGGCTGGTCATCGGCCAGACGTGGGCGCGCTCGCCGGGTGTGGTGATCGCGCTGATCGTGATCGGGCTCGGCTGGTACCTGCTGGGCCCGTCCGGCGAGCCGCTGTGGGGCGTGCCGATCGCGCTGCTGGGCATCGCGGCCCTGGTCCTGCTGTTCCGGCGCCCGTCCCGGGCCTGGGCGCTGGACCTGCGCGAAGGCGAGACCGAGACGGAGGCCGCCGAGCGCGGCGGGATGGCCGGCCGCCGCGCCGAGCGCGAAGGCCACGAAGAGGACTGAACCCGGATCCGGCGTGATCAGGCCCGTAACCGGCGTGATTGAGGCCGTAACTCGCGTGATTGAAGCCGTAACTCGCGAGATCCGGCTTCAATCACGCGAGATCCGGCTTTGATCACGCGAGATCCGGGCTGGATCACGCGAGTTACGCCTGGGCGGCCAACGCCTGCAGGGGAGCGTCGGTGAGGCGGTTGACCGTCCACTCGTCCATCGGGACCGCGCCGAGGGCCTTGTAGAACTCCGTTGCCGGGTTCCAGTCCAGCACCGACCACTCGAGCCGCGCGTAGCCGTTCGCGACGCACTCGGCCGCCAGGGCCGCCAGCAGGGCCTTGCCCAGGCCGGAACCGCGGTGGGACGAGCGGACGTACAGGTCCTCCAGGTAGATCCCGTGCACGCCGCGCCAGGTCGAGAAGTTGAGGAACCAGACCGCGAAGCCGACCACTTCGCCGTCCACTTCGGCCACGTGCCCGAACAGCTTCGGCTCTGCGCCGAACAGCGCGGTGTGCAGCTGCTCGGGCGTCAGGTGGCACTCGTCGGGCGCGCGCTCGTACTCCGCGAGGTCGTACGCCAGGCGGACGGCGGCCTCGACGTCGTCGGGGCGGATCCGGCGGATGCGGTCGTCGGGCACGTCAGTCCTCCGCGGGCAGCAGGTTGAGGTGTTCGATCTGGGGTTTACCGCGCTCGTCGCCGAGCACCGCGATGCCGGCCGCGTCCAATCCGAAGTGGACGCCGGCGGTGGCGGGGAGGTCGAGCCAGCGGGCCACCAGCACGCGGCTGAAGTGCCCGTGTCCCACGAGGATGACGTCGCCGGCTTCGCAGGCACGCCGGGCGCGCTCCAGCACGCGGTCCGCGCGGGCGGATACGTCCGAAGCGCTTTCGCCGCCGGGGATCGGGTGGCTCCACACCGTCCAGCCCGGCACGGTTTCGCGGATCTGCGGCGTGGTGATGCCTTCGTAGTCGCCGTAGTCCCACTCGACGAGGTCTTCGGTGACTTCGTCCACGCGCAGCCCGGCCAGCGCGGCCGTGCGCAGCGCACGGGCGCGCGGGCTCGAGAGCACCAGCGACGGGCCGCCCACCAGGCTGCGGAGGGTGCCGCCCGCGGCGCGCGCCTGGCCCTCGCCCGCCGGTGTCAGCGGGATGTCCGTGCGACCGGTGTGCCGCCCGTTCAGCGACCATTCGGTCTGTCCGTGCCGGAGGAGGAAGAGACGGTTGGTCACCCGCCCGAATATATCGGGCGGTTTGCGCGGTGGCTGGCCGTCTGCTTAGCTACTGAACGGTAGCTTAGCTCGAGGAGATCTCCATGTCCCAGACGCCGACGTTCGCGATGTGGCACAAGCTGGCCGGCAAACCCGGGGGGAAACAGCTGTTCAGCGCCGCGATGTGCCTCCGGGTGCCCTACTTCCGCACGGTGCTGCCCTCGGTGCGCGAGCTGCGTCCGGGCCACTGCGAAGTGACCGCGCCGAAGTGGTGGGGTGTTTACAACCACATCCGCACGTTCCATGCGATCGCGGCCTGCAACCTCGCCGAGATCGCGATGGGCATGCTCGCCGAGGCGACCGTCCCGACGACGCACCGCTGGCTGCCGAAGGGCATGAACGTCCGGTACGTCGCGAAGGCCGAGACGGGCCTGCGCGCGGTGGCGGCGCTGCCCGAGCTGCCGGAGTTCGGCGCCGACGGCTTCGACCTCGACGTCCCGGTGACCATTTCGGACGCGAACGGCCGGCCCGTGGTCACCGGGACCATCACCATCTGGGTAACGCCGAAGAAGCGTTAGAGCTGCTTGTACTGCACGTACGTCGTCTGGTGGAACGTGTTCTGCCCAGTCGGCGACGGCAGCCCCAGCTTCCGGTCGACGAGCTTGCCGAGCGGGCCGCAACCCTGCGTCGCGGGCAGCGCGAGGTCCGGGTCGACGACGCCGAAGTGGAAGGTCGGCGGGTTCTTGGAGAGCACCGTCGGCGGCCACGCCGGGTCGTCGTGGACGACGGTGTGCAGCGGCGCGGACGCCGTGCCGATGCTGCATTCCCGGCGCAGCAACGGATGCCGCAGCACGGCGTAGACGTCGAGCTCGCCGCGGCGAGCGTCGTTGCTCTGGAAGTCCGAATAGCCCCCGTAACGCAGCTGGAGCGTCGTGCCGGCCAGGCCGGGCACCCGCACCGGCTCGTGCCGCAGCGCGCCGAAGACCTGCGCGTACTGCCCGTTCACCCGGCCTTCGCTGAACGTCAGCCGCATCTCCCCGAGCGGGATCTCCTGGTCTCCGATCGTCAGCTTTCCTTGTGAGACAAAGGCTTCGCAGCGCCAGGTGCCCGGGTCGGCGTTCGCGGGCGGTGCCGGGCAAGCGGAGAAGTCGAACGTCGGCAGTTCGTCGGCGGACGCGGTCCCGGGCGTCAGCGCCAGTGCGGCCGCGGCGACCGCGGCCGCCCCCAGTGCAAGAAGTTTCATGGCGGTGAGCCTGCTCGGATCACGCGGCCGGGACATCCGGGATCGCCCCAAGGGGAACCCCGGAATTCGTCGTGACGGGGGTCAGCCGGCCGAGCGCAGCTTGTCGTAATAGGCGACGCAGTCGGCGTACACCGGGAGAAGGCCCTGCTCGAGGGCCTCGGCCAGGGTCGGCGCTTCGCGGTCCTTCTCGGAGAGGACCGGCTCGATCTCCGCGGGCCAGGGCAGGCCCAGCGCGGGGTCCAGCGGGGTGATGCCGTGCTCGCCCGACGGGTTGTACGGCTCCGAGCAGAAGTACGTCATCACGGTGTCGTCTTCGAGGGCGACGAAGCCGTGGCCGAGGCCTTCGGCGAGGTACATCGCGCGGAACTCCCGCGAGTCGAGCTTGACCGCGTCCCACTGGCCGAAGGTCGGCGACCCGGCGCGGACGTCGATGACGACGTCGAGCAGCGAACCGCGCGGGCAGTAGATGTACTTGGCCTGGCCGGGCGGCGTGTCGGCGAAGTGGATGCCGCGGATCGTGCCGCGGCGGGACACGCTGTGGTTCGACTGGCCGAGCCGCAGCGGGTGGCCGGCCGCTTCGCGGAAGACGTCCTCCTGGAACGGGGCGACGAACAGGCCCCGGTCGTCGGGGAACGCCCGGGGGGAGAACTCGTAGGCGTCCGGGACGCTCAGCCGGCGGAATTGCATGGCGTCACCTTATCGGGCGCCAACAAAACCGGACGGACGTCTTGGGAATTGCCGGAAAATCGGCATTGGTGTGACATCAACCGCACCGAGGGGTCCGCGGCCGCCGGGGACCTGTCACAATGACCGAACCGCCGCGTCCGCGGCCATCGCCAGACCCACGGCACCGATGGCCGACGTGACGCCTCGCCGACAGGCCGGCGCTACCGCGCTGGGCTGCCGTGCCGGGAACCACCACGGATTCCCCCTGCAGTCCGTGGTCCCAGCCCGCAGGCCCAGGAGAAATTCCAGTGACACACGTTCGAACCGCGAGTTCCGTCATTCCCACTGGGGGAATGACGGAAACGACGACAGGAAACCCCATGAGCGACCCCACCGGCGCCGTCGCGCCGGTCACCGACGAAGAGATCTTCACCGGGCACGAGGGCGGCAAGCTCTCGGTGGCGGCCACCCGCCCGATTTCCAGCCCGCGTGACCTTTCGATCGCGTACACCCCGGGTGTGGCGAAGGTGAGCCGCGCGATCGCCGAGGACGCGGCCAAGGCCAAGCGCTACACGTGGGCGGACCGGCTGGTCGTCGTGGTCAGCGACGGGACGGCGGTGCTCGGCCTCGGCGACATCGGCGCCAGCGCGTCGCTGCCGGTCATGGAGGGCAAGTCGGTGCTCTTCAAAACCTTCGGTGGGCTCGACTCGATCCCGCTGGTGCTCGACACGACCGACGTGGACGAGATCGTCGAGACGCTGGTGCGGCTGCGGCCGTCGTTCGGGGCCGTCAACCTGGAGGACGTCTCCGCGCCGCGGTGCTTCGAGCTGGAGGACAAGCTCAAGGAAGCGCTGGACTGCCCGGTCATGCACGACGACCAGCACGGCACGGCGATCGTCACGCTGGCCGCGCTGCGCGGGGCCAACCTGGTGCTCGACCGGGCGATCGCCGACCAGCGCGTGGTCGTCTCCGGGGCCGGCGCGGCGGGCGTGGCCTGCGCGAAGATCCTCCAGGAAGCCGGCATCGGCGACGTCACCGTGCTCGACTCGCGCGGCATCATCCACTCCGGCCGCGGCGGCTTGAACCCGGTCAAGGAGCGGCTGGCCGCGTCGACGAACAAGGCGGGCCTGCGGGGCGGCCTGGCGGAGGCGCTGGAAGGCGCGGACGTGTTCCTCGGCCTGTCGGGCGCGACGATCGACGAGTCGCTGCTGGCCCGGATGGCGGGCGGCGGCATCGTGTTCGCACTGTCCAACCCGGACCCGGAAGTTCACCCGGCTGTGGCGTCGCGTTACGCGTCGATCGTGGCCACCGGCCGCAGCGACTTCCCGAACCAGATCAACAACGTGCTGGCGTTCCCCGGCGTCTTCCGCGGTGCGCTGGACTCCGGCGCGCGGGCGATCACAGAGAACATGAAGCTGGCGGCGGCCGAGGCGATCGTCTCGGTGGCGATGGACGACCTGGGCCCGGACCGCATCGTCCCGTCCCCGCTCGACCCGCGCGTGGCCCCCGAAGTCGCGGCCGCGGTCGCCAAGGCCGCAGAAGCCGACGGCGTCACCGACTGACCCATCCTCACCGCCGAAGCGGAGCTTTCACGTGAAAGCTCCGCTTTGTGCTGCAAACCCGAGCTTTCACGTGAAAGCTCGGGTTCAGGGCAGGAGGTCGGGGAGGCGGTGGCGGGGGACGTCCACCAGGCGGAGGTTCGTGAGGTCTTCGGGGACGTCGAGGGAGACGTTCGCCAGGCGGGCGTGGGCTCGGGTCAGGACCTCGTCCTGGTGCTCGATCGCCTCCGCGACCACCACCGCGTGCCGGTTGTCCGGGGTGCTCCGCAGGTACCGCAGGGTGTACTTGCCCCGGACGAGTGACGCGAGCGCCTCCTGGGAGACCTGATCCGCCAGGTCCGGGTGGGCGTTGGGCACCAGCAGGGCCAGGCGGCGGGCGTTCGTGCCCAGCAGCGTCCGCAGCAGCCACGGGCCCGGGTCGGCCGAAAGGTCCATCGCGACCGCGTCGCCCTCCGGCCCGGAGATCGACCAGTCCACCGGCCGCGACTCCGGCGAAAGCCCGCCCGCCGCGGCGATCTCCCGCAGCTTCTCCAGCAGCGCCGGCTTCGTCCCGGCGGCCTCCACCGACTGCGGCCCGTGCGTGTAGATCGCCTTGCCGCTGCGCATCTTCTTGGCCTTCGCCGTCGGCTGGCAGACGTACAGGTCCGCCGCGCTGCCGATCGCCTGCGCCCCGAAGTAGCGGTTGAAGCCCGGCAGGATCGCCTCGAACGTCAGCCCGAGCGTCGCCAGCGACCGCTGCACCTGCGCACCCAGCGCCGGGTGGCGCGGGCTGTAGCCGTAGGCCAGCAGCAGCCGTCCCTCGCTCGGCTCCCGCAGCGCCTGCACCCCGCGCGCGGCGAACAGCCCCATGCCTTCGGGCGTGTACGGCGGGTCGCTGAACACCAGGTCGAAGCCACCCCCGAGTGACGGCGGCAGGCCGACGCGCAGGTCCGCGTGCACGGTCCGGATCTCGCGGCCGCCGCGCTCGTCGAGGTAGGCGAGCACCCGCTCGTCCAGGTCGACGACCGTGAGCGACGCCGACGGGCAGACCGCCCGCACCGCCAGCGACGTCAGGTCGTGGTCCCCGAGGAACAGCAGCCGCGCCGAGGTGAGGTCGTACTGCGCGTCGAGCCAGAGCGCGCGGCGCAGCACGGTCTCCGGCGTCGCCTGCACGTGGTCGAGCGCGGCCAGCGGCGAGGGCACCTCGGCGACCCACTCGGCGACCTTCGGCAGCGAGTCGTGCGTGGCCACGGCTTCGTCGAGCGGGTCGGCGTAGCGCGGCGCGTGGTACTGCAGGTACGACGCCGCGACGCCGGGGGCGATCCGCAGGCGGTCGCCGCTGCGGTCCAGGTCGTCGCCGAGGGCGGCGAGGACGGCCTCCACGCTGCGCCGCGGGGCGGTCGAGAGCCGCACCAGCTCGCCGAGGTCGTGGTCGCCGGTGCGCAGCAGGTCGAGGACGCGGTACAGCGGGCGGACGCCGACGCCGTGCGCGGCGAGGACGTCGTCGAGTGCCTTCACAGGCCCTGAGCCTAGTGGCCACCTGCCGGAACAGCGTGCCAACCACCACGGACTCGGCTACGGTCGGTTGCACCGGGACATGGGGAGTGGCAGTGACCATCGAATTCCGCGACGTGACCAAGCAGTATCCGGATGGGACGGTCGCCGTCGACAAGCTGAACCTCACGGTCGAAGACGGCACGATCACCGTGTTCGTCGGCCCGTCCGGCTGCGGCAAGACGACGTCGCTGCGGATGATCAACCGGATGGTCGAGCCGACCGCCGGGCAGGTGCTGCTCGACGGCAAGGACGTCGCCGAGGGCGACCCGGCCCTGCTGCGCCGGGGCATCGGCTACGTCATCCAGCACGCCGGGCTCTTTCCACATCGGACGGTGCTGGACAACATCGCCACCGTGCCGCTGCTGTCCGGCTGGGACAAGGGAAAGGCGCGCAAGCGGGCCGCCGAGCTGCTGGAGATCATCGGCCTGCCGGTCGAGCTCGGCAAGCGGTACCCGGCCCAGCTCTCCGGCGGCCAGCAGCAGCGCGTCGGCGTCGCCCGCGCGCTCGCCGCGGATTCCCCGGTGCTGCTGATGGACGAGCCGTTCTCCGCCGTGGACCCGATCGTCCGCGAAGACCTGCAGAACGAGCTGCTGCGGCTGCAGTCGCAGCTGGGCAAGACGATCGTGTTCGTCACCCACGACATCGACGAAGCCGTCCGGCTCGGCGACAAGGTGGCGGTGATGCGGGTCGGCGGCAAGCTCGCCCAGTACGGCACGCCCGCCGACGTCCTGCGGCACCCGGTGGACGACTTCGTCGCGTCGTTCGTCGGCCGGGACCGCGGCTACCGCGGCCTGTCGTTCCTCTCCGCCGACGGGGTCGAGGTCAAGGAGCTGGAGCTGGTCGAGGTCGGCTCCACCGTCCCCGCGAGCGACGGCTGGCGGCTGGCGGTCAACACCGAGAAGCAACCGCGCGGCTGGCTGCCGCCGAACTCCACTGTGGACGGTCCGCTCGGCGAAGACGACCTCGTGGCCGGCGGTTCGCTGTGGGTGCGGGGAACGCCGATCCGCGGTGCGCTGGACGCGGCGCTGTCCTCGCCCGCCAGCCTCGGCGTTGTCGTCGACGAAGACCACCGGGTGCTCGGCGCCGTGGTCGCGCGGCAGGTGCTGGACGTGATCGAGGCGTCCCCGCAGGCGTCATGAGCTTCTTCGACGAGCTCGGGCGCTACCTGGGCAGCGGGAACAACCGCGGTCAGATCCTCGGTGATCTGGGCGACCACGTCTACCTGGCGCTGCTCCCGCTGGTGCTGGGCATCGTGCTGGCGATCGCGGCGGGCTGGCTCGGCCACCGGTGGCGGCCCGCCCGGCAGGTGCTGACGGTGCTGGCCAACCTGCTCTACACGATCCCGTCGCTCGCCCTGTTCGTGGTCATCCCCGGCCTGATCGGGTCGAAGATCCTCGACAGCGTCAACGTCGTCGTCGCGCTGACCGTCTACACGACGGCGCTGCTGGTCCGGCCCGTGCTCGACGCACTCGACGCGGTGCCGCCGCCGGTGATCGCGGCCGCCACCGCCGTCGGGTACAAGCCGGTGCGCCGGTTCTTCGCCGTCGAGCTGCCGCTGTCGGTGCCGGTGCTGGCGGCCGGCGTGCGGGTCGCGGCGGTCAGCAACATCAGCCTGGTCAGCGTCGGCGCGCTGATCGGCACCGGCGGGCTCGGCGTGCTGTTCACCGACGGCTTCCAGCGCGAGTACTTCTCCCCGATCGTGGTCGGCATCGTGCTGACGCTGCTGCTGGCGCTGGTCGTCGACCTGGTGCTGGTGGGCTCGCGAAACCTGCTGACGCCGTGGACCCGGGCGGGAGCCGCATGATCACCGATCTCGTCCGCTGGTTCGGCGACCCGGCGCACTGGTCCGGGCCCGACGGCGTCCCGCAACGGCTGCTGGAACACCTCGGCTACACGGCGTTGTCGCTGGTCATCGCCCTGATCATCGCGGTGCCGCTTGGCCTGTTCGTCGGCCACACCGGCCGCGGCGGCGTCGCGCTGGTGAGCGCGGGCAACGCCATCCGCGCGCTGCCGACGCTGGGGCTCGTCACGTTCCTGTTCCTGCTCTTCACCGAGAGCGTCACCTCGACGATCATCGGGCTCGTCGTGCTGGCCGTGCCACCGGTCCTGGCCGGCACGTACGCCGGGCTGCAGGCCACCGACCACGGCGTGGTCGACGCCGCGGAAGGCGTCGGGATGACCGGCTGGCAGCGGCTGTGGCAGGTGGAGGTGCCGATCTCGTTGCCGCTCGTGCTCGGCGGCATCCGCAACGCCGTGCTGCAGCTCGTGGCGACCGCCGCGGTGGCCGCGTACGTCGGACTCGGGGGCCTGGGCCGGTTCCTGCTCGACGGACTGGCCATTTTGGACTACACCGAGGTCATCGCCGGCGCGCTGCTGACGACGTTGCTGGCCATCGTCCTCGACCTGCTGTTCGCGGTGCTGAACCGGGCACTGGTGCCCCGGGGCGTCCGGCTCGCGGCGGCCGTGAAGAAGGTGGCGGCGTGAAACGCCTGGTCTTGCTGGTGGTTCTGGTGGTGGCGGCCGGCTGCGGCAACCCGCTCGCGGGCGGCGGCGAAGGCGGCACGTCGGGGGACATCATCATCGGCGCGTCCGACGTCGGCGAAAGCCTGCTCCTGGCGCAGATCTACGCCGGGGCGCTGCGCAACGCCGGTGCCACGAACGTGACCGTGCGGCCGCCGGTCGGCAGCCGCGAGGTTGTCGTCAAGGCGCTGCAGGACAAGTCGCTGTCGGTGGTGCCGGACTACAGCGGGAACCTGTTGCGGTACTTCGACAAGGACACCACCGCGACGACGTCGCAAGACGTCTACGCGCAGCTGCGGCAGCAGGTCCCGCCCGGGTTCGAGGTGCTGGACCAGGCGCCGGCCGAGGACAAGGACCTGCTCGTCGTCGGCCCGCAGCTGGCCGCCTCGGGGGTGAAGACGTTCTCGGACCTGGGGCGGCGCTGCCGCGACCTGGTGTTCGGCGGCCCCGGCCAGTGGAGCAGCCGCTGGAAGGGCAAGATCAAGTCGCTGTACGGCTGCGAGTTCAAGGAGATCCGCACGACCGACACGGGCGGCCCGGTGACGGTGGCCGCGTTGAAGTCCGGTGACGTGCAGGTGGCGGACCTGTTCAGCACGTCGTCGACGATCGCGGCGAACGGGTTCGTGCCGCTGGTCGACGACAAGAACATGTTCCCGGCGCAGAACATCGTGCCGCTGGTGGCGCGGGGAACGCTGTCCCCGGCCGAGGTGGCGGCGTTGAACCGCGTGTCGGCGGCGCTGACGACTTCGGAACTCACGCGCCTCAACGTCGAGTTCACCGAGGAAAAGCGCAACCCGCTGGACATCGCCGAGGACTTCCTGGCCCGGTCCTAGTCGAGGGCCAGTTTCACGCCGAGGCCGATGAAGATGCCGCCGGTGGCCACCTCGATCCGGCGCTGGTTCTTCTTGCGGCGGACCCACCCGCCGATGCGGCCGGCGAGGACGCCGACGGTGCCGTCGACGAGGAACTCGAACACGATCATGATCGCGCCGAGCACGGCGAACTGCAGCCAGACGTGGCCTTTGGCCGGGTCGATGAACTGCGGCAGGAAGGCGATGGTGAAGGTGACCATCTTCGGGTTGAGCAGGTTGGTCAGCAGGCCGCTCAGGTAGGCCCGGTCGCTTTTCCGTTCGACGAGCGGCTTGCGGTTCCGGATGGCTTGAACGCCGAGGTAGACGAGGTAGGCGGCACCGGCGACGCGGACGACGGTGAAGGCAACGGGCACGGCGGCGAAGAGCGCGGCCAGCCCGGCCGCGGCGACGGCGACGTGGATGGCCTCGCTGGTGGCGACCCCGGCGGTGGCGAGCAGCCCGGCCTTCGGGCCGCCGCGCATGCCGCAGCCGAGGATGAAGAGCATGTCCGGGCCCGGCGTCACCATCGCGATGGCGGTGGTGACGAGGAAGGCCAGAAGGAGGTGCTGGTCGACCGGCATGGCCTCGATCCTGGCACGCCGGTCGCGGTGCGCGAACTCCTTTTCGGCTCCCGGGGTCTCAGCCGCGCACGGCCGCCGCCACCCGAGCCGCGTCCTCGATCGCCTGCTCCGGGGACTCCTCCGGTAACGGCAGCAGCACCACCGAGCCGCTGCCCGCCTCGTGCAGCGCCCGGACCGCCGCCGCGCATTCGTCGACGTCGCCGCAGATGGCCAGGCGGTCGATCCACTCCGGGCGCAGACCCGCCGCCAGCTCGTCCACCGTGGACGTCGAATCCATCAGCGCCAGGAGCTCGGACGCGAACGGCAGGCCCTCCACCTGCACCCGCGACCCGGGGTTCAGGGATTCCGCGACCGTCCGGCGCGCTCGCTCGCGGTCGCCGAGGGCCAGCCAGTTGTACGTCACCACCGCGTGGTGCGGCGGCGCTCCCTCGGCCGCCCGGCCCGGGGCGATGCCTGCCAGCGCCGTGCGGACGAACTCCGGCGGGGCCGGCTCGGCCAGGATCGTCCCGTCCGCCGCCGCGCCCGCCACCGCCAGGGACTTCGGGCGGCGGACGCCCGCCACCAGCGGGGGCGGCGATGCCGGCGGGAACACCAGCTCGACCTCGTCCAGGTGGACGTGCCTGCCGTTCATCGAGACCCGCTCGCCGGCCAGCAGCCGGCGGACCGCCAGCAGCGTCTCCTCCAGCGCCGCCAGCGGCGACTCCGGGTACGCGCCGATCTGGCGCATCCAGGACGCCACGCCGTGCCCGAACCCGGCGATCAGCCGGTCCGGGTGCAGCTCGGCCAGCGCCGCGATCTCCATCGCCGCGACCGCCGGGTTGCGCGCCACCGCCGGCAGCACGCCGATGCCCACCTTGATCGTCGACGTCACCGCCAGCGCCGTCGCGGTCGTGGTGATGCCGGCCGCCCAGAAACAGTCCTCGACCAGCCAAACCTCGTCGAGGCCCGCGTCTTCGGCCTGGCGCGCGAGGTCGCGCAGCTTGGCCGGCGGCTGCTCGCGGTTGATCCGGACACCCACGGACGCCTGGGGCTCGTACATGCGCAGTCTCCCTGTTCAGATCCGTGAGAACGCCGGCGCGTATTCGAACGCGCCGGCCTGGGTGGGTTCGTACGCGGCCAGCGTCCGCGCCTGGAAGTACCGGCCCCACTGCGGGTCCGGGGCGGTGATCGACAGGTCCGACGCCGTGACGAACCCGAACCGCGAGTAGTAGGCGGGCTCGCCGAGCAGGACGACCAGGCCGTAGCCCAGGGCGTCCGCCGCGGCGACCACGGCGTGCATCAGCGCCGAGCCGGCGCCGGCGGCCTGGTGCTCGGGCCGCACGCCGAGCGGGCCGAGGCCGACCGCGGCCGTCGTGTCGTCGCCGAGGCGGGCCCGGCTGCAGCACACGTGCCCCACGACGTTCCCGTCGCGGACCGCCACGAGTGACAGCGCGTTGATCAGGTCGCCTTCGGCCCGCAGTTCGTCCACGAGCGGCGCCTCGATCGGGGTCACGCCCTCTTCGCGCCGGAACGCCGCGCTGTGGACGGCGTGGATCGCGGTCCGGTCGGCGGCCGTCTCGCGGCGGATCAGCATGATCGTCACCTTGCCGTGAACCGGTGGCGGTCGGCAATCGATTTCGGGTGAACCGCCCGCCCTCGCCGCGCGAATGGCCTAGTGTCCGGTTCGTGCAGCAAGGACCCCAGTACCCGTATCCGCCGTACCAGCAGCAGTACCCGGGCTACCCGCCGCCGAAGCCCGGCGGGAAGACGGCGTTGATCGTCGTGCTCGTCGTGGCCGGGGTGCTCGTGCTGGCCGGGGCGGGCGTCGGCGCCTTCTTCCTGCTGACGGCGGACCACCAGCGGTCCACGGCCGCGCCGCCTTCGACGTTGGTGGCGGGTGAGCCGGACAAGTACACCTCGCTGCCGCGGTGCAGCGAAGTCGGCAGCCGGATGAACAACCTGCCGCCCCTGTCGAGCGACGCCCCGGCGGAGCCGGCGAGCACCTCGGACGACAAGATCCAGCTGTCCCAGCTGAGCTGCTCGTGGACGCAGTCCGGTTCGTCGTCCGGCACGGTGTCGATGATGCTGGCGAAGTCGCTGCAGCCCGGCTCGGGAGCGGGGCCGGGGTACGCGAAGGCGGGCTACGACATCGAAGTCGACCGCGGCGCCAAGCCGATCACCGAGAAGATCGGCCGGGCGGCGAAGGCGGCGGACGTCGACTACGACCAGAGCGGCACGATGCAGTGCGGCGTGCGGTTCTACCAGGGCAACGTCGACGTGACCGTGATCGTCACGGCGGCCGAGAAGACGGACCGGAACATCGAACGGTGCCGGCGCAACGCGCACAGCCTGGCCAAAGCGGCCTCGGAATCCCTCAGCTGAAACACGACGAAGGCCTCCTCACCGGCGAACCGGGAGGAGGCCTTCGTCATGCTTCAAGCGATCAGTCGAACGCCTTCGAGATCAGCGCCTTCTGCTCGACCTCGTGCACCTTCGACGAACCGGCCGACGGAGCCGCCATCGGGCGGCGCGACACCACCTGCAGGCCCGAGAGCACCTCCGGGAACTTCCGGGGCAGGTTCAGGCCGAAGAACGGCCACGCACCCTGGTTCTCCGGCTCCTCCTGGACCCACGCGACCTGCGTCGCGTTCGTGTACCGCTCCAGCGCCGCCAGCAGCTTCTTCTTCGGCAGCGGGTAGTACTGCTCGATCCGCACGATCGCGACGTCGTCGGCCTCGCGCTTCGTCCGCTCCGCCACGAGCTCCCAGTACAGCTTCCCGGAGGTCAGCAGCACCTTGCGGATCTTCGCCGGGTCCGGCGTGACGTCGTCGATGACGGACATGAACCGGCTCTCGCCGGTGAAGTCCTCGGTCGCCGACGTCGCAGCCTTGTTGCGCAGCATCGACTTCGGCGTGAAGACGACCAGCGGGCGCTGGATGCCGTCGAGGGCGTGGCGGCGCAGCAGGTGGAAGTAGTTCGCCGGGGTGGACGGCACCGCCACCGTCATCGAGCCCTCCGCGCACAGCGAGAGGAAGCGCTCGATGCGGCCGGACGTGTGGTCCGGGCCCTGGCCCTCGTGGCCGTGCGGCAGCAGCAGCACGACGTCCGAGCGCTGGCCCCACTTGGCCTCGCCCGAGGAGATGTACTCGTCGATGACGGTCTGCGCGCCGTTGACGAAGTCGCCGAACTGCGCTTCCCACATCACCAGCGACTCGGGGTTGGCCACCGAGTAGCCGTACTCGAAGCCGACGGCCGCGTACTCCGACAGGGCCGAGTCGTAGATCATCACGCGGCCCTGGCCGTCGGCCAGGTTCTGCAGCGGCGAGTACTCCTGGCCCGTCTTGCGGTCGATGAACACCGAGTGCCGCTGGGTGAAGGTGCCGCGCCGCGAGTCCTGGCCGGACAGCCGGACCAGCCGGCCCTCCATCGCCAGCGACCCGAACGCCAGCAGCTCGCCGAACGCCCAGTCGATGTCGCCTTCGCGGGACATCTTGTGGCGGCGCTCCATGACCGGCTTGACGCGCGGGTGCGGGGTGAAGCCGTCCGGCACGTTCACGAACGCGTCGCCGATGTGCTCCAGCGTCTCGCTGGTGATCGCCGTCGCGACCTTGGCCGGGACCTGCTGCTCCTCCTCGACCGAGGGGCTCGCCTTCGCCGGGTGCTTCTCCAGCTCCCGGACCTCGTTGAAGACGTGCTCCAGCTGGCTCGAGAAGTCGCGCAACGCGGCCTCGGCCTCTTCGACGGAGATGTCACCCCGGCCGATCAGCGACTCGGTGTAGGTCTTCCGCACCGAACGCTTGGTGTCGATGATGTCGTACATCGCCGGCTGCGTCATCGACGGGTCGTCGCCCTCGTTGTGGCCGCGGCGGCGGTAGCAGATCAGGTCGATGACGACGTCCTTGTGGAACGCCTGCCGGTACTCGACGGCCAGCTTGGCCACCCAGTGCGCGGCCTCCGGGTCGTCGCCGTTCACGTGGAAGATCGGCGAGCCGATCATCTTCGCGACGTCGGTGGCGTACTGCGACGAACGCGAGTGCTCCGGCGCGGTCGTGAAGCCGACCTGGTTGTTGACGATCACGTGCACGGTGCCGCCGGTGCGGTACCCGCGCAGCAGCGACAGGTTCAGCGTCTCGGCGACGACGCCCTGGCCCGCGAAGGCCGCGTCGCCGTGCATCAGGACCGGCAGCACGGTGTAGCCCTCGCCGCCCTTGTCGAGGATGTCCTGCTTCGCGCGGACGATGCCCTCGAGCACCGGGTCGACCGTCTCCAGGTGGGACGGGTTCGCGGTCAGCGACACCTTCGTCTCGCCGTCGCCGAACATCCGGAAGTACTTGCCCTCGGCGCCGAGGTGGTACTTCACGTCGCCGGAGCCGTGCGCCTGGCCCGGGTCGAGGTTGCCCTCGAACTCCTGGAAGATCTGGCTGATCGGCTTGCCGACGATGTTGGCCAGCACGTTCAGGCGGCCGCGGTGCGGCATGCCGATGACGACCTCGTCGAGCTCGTGCTCGGCGGCCTTGTCGAGGATGGTGTCGAGCAGCGGGATCGCCGTCTCGCCGCCTTCGAGGGAGAACCGCTTCTGGCCGACGTACTTGGTCTGCAGGAACGTCTCGAACGCCTCGGCGGCGTTCAGCTTCGAGAGCACGTACTTCTGGACCGCGGGGTCCGGCTTCTCGTGCGGGATCTCGACGCGTTCCTGGATCCAGCGGCGCTCCTCGGGGTCGAGGATGTGGGTGTACTCGATGCCGACCGTGCGGCAGTACGAGTTGCGCAGCACGCCCAGGATGTCGCGCAGCTTCATCCGCTCCTGGCCGGCGAAGCCGCCGACCGGGAACTCGCGGTCGAGGTCCCAGAGGGTGAGACCGTGGGACAGGACGTCCAGGTCCGCGTGGCTGCGCTGGCGGTAGTTCAGCGGGTCGGTGTCGGCCATCAGGTGGCCGCGCATCCGGAACGCGTCGATCAGCTCGATGACGCGGGCGGTCTTGTCGACCGGGCCGTCCGGGATGTCGGCGACCCAGCGGATCGGCTCGTACGGCAGGCGCAGGCTGGTGAAGACGTCGTCGTAGAAGCCGTCCTCGCCGAGCAGCAGCTGGTGGATGCGCTTGAGGAACTCGCCCGACTCCGCACCCTGGATGATGCGGTGGTCGTACGTCGAGGTCAGCGTCATGATCTTGCTGATGCCGAGGTCGACCAGCGTCTTCTCGCTGGTGCCCTCGAAGGCGGCCGGGTACTGCATGGCGCCGACGCCGATGATGGCGCCCTGGCCGGCCTGCAGGCGCGGCACCGAGTGGTTGGTGCCGATGCCGCCCGGGTTGGTCAGCGAGATCGTGGTGCCGGCGAAGTCGTCCGCGGTGAGCTTGTTGTTGCGGGCCTTCTTGACGATGTCCTCGTAGGCCTGCCAGAACTGCAGGAACGACATGTCCTCGACCGACTTGACCGAGGCCACGACGAGGTTGCGGGACCCGTCCTTGCCCTTCATGTCGATCGCGAGCCCGAAGTTCACGTGGTCCGGCGTGATCGCGAACGGCTTCCCGTCGATCTGCTGGTAGTGCCGGTTCATGTTCGGGTAGTTCTTCAGCGCCCGCACCATGGCGTAGCCGATGAGGTGCGTGAAGGAGATCTTGCCACCGCGGGTGCGCTTGAGGTGGTTGTTGATGACGATGCGGTTGTCCGCCATCAGCTTCGCCGGGACCGCGCGCACGCTGGTTGCGGTGGGGACGCTCAGCGAGGCGTCCATGTTCTTGGCGATGGCCGCCGCGGCACCGCGCAGCTGCTTCGACTCCGGCTCGTCCTTGGCCTGCGGCTTGGCGTCGGCCTTGGGCTCGGCCTTCGCGGCCGGCTTCGGCGCGGCCTTCGCCGGGGCCGCCTTGGCCGGGGCCGCCTTCTCGGGGGCCGGCTTGGCGGCCGACGCCGTCGCCGACTGCTTGGCCGCCGACTCCGCGTTCTGCACGGCCTTGGCCGAGGGCTGCGCCGCCTGGCCGTTCGCCGCCGGCTTGGCTTCGGCCTGCTTCTGCCGGGCGGTGTCCGCCTTGGCCTGCGCGCTCTGCGTCGGCTTGAAGTCCGCGAAGAAGTCGTGCCATGCGGCATCGACTGAGGAAGGGTCGGCGAGGAACTGGTCGTACATCTCTTCGACCAGCCACTCATTGGGGCCGAACTGTGACGCAGGGCTGCTGCTGGACACGGCTGGGGCTCGCCTCTATCCGTCTCGATCTCGATCTTGAATCCGATGATGCGCCTACCAGGCTAACCCCCTCGGTGACCGCGATGTGATGGAACCGGCCTGTGTGAGGCGAGGCGCACTAGGGTATCGGTCACTGACTCGATCAAGATGTGCTAAGGGAACCTTAAGCGCCGGACCCGGTACAGGGTCCCTAACCCGTGGCCCCGATCGCCTGGGCCAGGTCTTCGCCGAGCGGGTACGGCGGCTCGTACGGCACGAGCTTGACCGCCAGGTGGAGCTGATCGGTGGCCAGGAGCCCGGCGATGTCGCGCACGATCGGCGTCACATCGGTGATGGCGGTGATCCACTCGCCGACGTAATGGTCGACGGCCTCGCCACTGAGGGTGAGCCGGATCGCCTGGAAGTTCAGCGCGGTGTGGTCGAGGTCTCGCTCGGCGTCCCACTGGATGAGCACCGGGCCGGGGTGGGCCAGCGCCCACTCGAAGCCTTCGCGGGTGAGGTCGACCGCCAGGACGCGCTCGTGGCCGAGCTTGCGCCCGTTGTCGCTGCCGTAGGCGGCCAAGCGGAACGACGGTACGACCGGCACCGTCCCGCCCCGCTCGAAGGCCTGCTTCTCGAGCGCCACGTCGGCGACGGCGGGCGAACAGGCCTGGTAGACCCGGACGGTCGTCTCCGTCTGCGCCGCGCGGACCTGCCGGTCGGGAACCCGCTTCTCTTCGAACATGCCCACCATGCTCCCAGCGCCCGCCACGCCGGGCCACGAACTTCGTGCGCAAGAGGGCATCACGCGTGTCTGGAGGGGCATCACCCGTGATTGGAGGGGCATCTCGCGTGATGCCTCCTCAATCACGCGTGATGCCTTCCTGATCACGGGTGATGCCTCTTTGCGCACGTCAGCCGAGGGCCCAGAGGCGGGCGTAGTGGCCTTTGGCGGCCAGGAGCTCGTCGTGGGTTCCCGTTTCGACGATGCGGGCGTGGTCCAGGACCACGATGCGGTCCGCGCGGGCCGCTGTGGCCAGGCGGTGGGCGACCACGAACGTCGTGCGGCGGCGGGCGACCGTCTCCGTTGCGCGCAGGACCGCGGCCTCCGTCGACGGATCCAGGGCCGCCGTCGCCTCGTCGAGCAGCAGGACGTCCGGGTCCACCAGTTCCGCCCGGGCCAGGGCCACCAGCTGGCGCTGGCCCGCCGACAGCGACCGGCCGCGTTCGCCCACCGGCTGCAGGAAGCCCGCCGGCAGGGCCGCGACGCCGTCGAGCGCGCCCACCGCGCGGATCGCCGCCTCGACCTCCGCGTCGGAGGCCGACGGGCGGCCGTAGCGGACGTTGTCGGCCACCGTGCCCGAGAACAGGTGGGCCTCCTGCGGCACCACGCCCATCCGGCGCCGCAGGCCGGCCAGCTCGTACTCGCGGACGTCCGTGCCGTCGATCCGGACCTCGCCGCCCGTGACGTCGTAGTAGCGCGCCACCAGCTTCACCGCCGTCGACTTCCCGGCGCCGGTCGCGCCGACCAGCGCGACCGTCTCGCCCGCCGCGACGTCCAGCGAAAACTGCTCCAGCGCTTTGCCCTCGGTGCCGGTGTAGGCGAAGTCGACTTCCTTGAACGACACCTCGCCGCGCAGCCGGGGCGGCACCGCCACCGGGTGCTCGGCCGCCGGCACCGACGTCGGCGTCCGCAGCAGGTCGCCGATCCGGTTCAAGCCGACGCTCGCCTGCTGGTAGCCGTCGAACACCGCCGACAGCTGCTGGATCGGCGAGAAGAACTGCTGCAGGTACAGCAGGAACGCGAGCAGCACACCGGCCGACAGCGTGCCCGCCGCGACGCGGTCCGCGCCCGCCACCAGCACCGTCGTCGTCGCCAGGTCCGACAGCAGCGCCACCAGCGGGAAGTACGTCGCCACATACCGCTGGGCCCGCAGCCGCGAGCGCCGGTAGTCGTCGCTGCGCGAAGCGAACGCCTCCGCGGAGCGGTCTTCGCGCGTGTACGCCTGCGCGACGCGCAACCCGCTGACGTTCTCCTGCATGTCCGCGTTCACGACGCTGACCCGCTCGCGGGCCTCGTTGTAGGCCTTCGACGCCGACCGCCGGAAGATCACCGTGGCCACCGCCAGCACCGGCACCATCGCCAGCGCGTACAGTGCCAGCCCGGCGTCGGTGACCAGCAGCGCGGCCGTGATCCCGGCCAGCGTCAGCGCGCTCACCACCGCGGTGGCGAGCCCGGTCTGCAGGAACGTCGACAGCGCGTCGACGTCCGTCGTCATCCGGGTCATGATCTTCCCCGACAGCTCCCGCTCGTAGTAGTCGAGCCCGAGCCGCTGCAGGTGTGCGTAGCTGCGGACGCGCAGCGCGTACAGCACCGTTTCGCCCACCCGCGACGTCAGCCGCGTCTGCGCGAACACCACCAGCCAGTCGGCCGCGATCACGACCGCGCCGATGCCGGCGGCCAGCCAGATCACCCACTCGACGCCGGTGCGGACGCCGTGGTCGACGCCGAACTGGTACAGCCCCGGCAGCGCGATCGACGCCAGCGCGTCCGCCGCCACCAGCCCGATCACCAGGGCCAGCGGCCCGCGGACCGGCCGCAGCAGCCCCGCCAGCCGGAACTTCGGGTCGGGCGCGGTGACGTCCACGCCCGGCAGCTGCGGCTCGTCGACCGCGGCCGGGAGCTTGCGCACGCCCTCGATCAGCTCCGGCGTCGGCGGCACGTCGAGGCCGCCGCCCCCGCCGACGAACCCGCTGCTGTTCGGATCGCCGCTGCGCATCCGCGCGGCTTCGGCCAGCGCGTCGACCTCGTCGCGGCTCTCGTCGCGCGGCCACAGCGACGGCGTGACCCCGCCCGGCCCGCAGTCGAGGCCTTCGCAGCGGTGCTTCTCTTCGACGTCGTCGCCCGGGCCCGCCACCAGTTCGCGGAACAGCGGGCAGCGCGCCATCAGCTCGGCCTCGGTGCCGACGTCGACGACACGGCCTTCGTCCAGCACCGCGATCCGGTCGGCCAGCGCCAGGGTGGACCGCCGGTGCGCGATCAGCAGGGTGGTCCGGCTCGCGGTGACCGACCGCAGGGTGTCGTGGATCGCCGCTTCGGTGACGGTGTCGATGGCCGAGGTCGCGTCGTCGAGGACGAGGATCCGCGGGTCGGTGATCAGGGCCCGGGCCAGCCCGAGCCGCTGCCGCTGCCCGCCCGAGAGCGTGAGCCCGCGCTCGCCGACCAGCGTGTCGTAGCCGTCCGGGAGAGCGCGGATGAAGCCGTCCGCCTCCGCGGCCTTGGCCGCCGCGACGATCTCCTCCTCGCTCGCGTCCGGGCGGCCGTAGGCGATGTTGTCCCGGATCGACGAGGAGAACAGGAACGCCTCTTCGAACACCACGCCGATCGCCTGCCGCAGCTGCCGCAGCGGCACGCCGCGGATGTCGAGGCCGCCGACCCGCACCGCGCCCTCGTGCACGTCGTAGAAGCGGGGCAGCAGCAGCGAGATCGTCGACTTCCCGGAGCCCGCGGTGCCGACCAGCGCGAGGGTTTCGCCCGGGTTCGCGGTGACCGAAAGGCCGTCCAGCACCGGATCGCTGCGGGTGTAGCCGAACCGGACGCCGTCGAGCTCCACGCCCAGCGGGCCGTCCGGCAGCGGCCGCGCGTCCGGCGCGTCGGCGACCTCCGGCTGCGCGTCGATCAGCTCGTACACCCGCTCGGCGCCGGCGCGGGTCAGCTGGGCCTGCACGACCAGCCCGGACAGCATCCGGGCGGGACCGATCAGCGTCGCGAGGTAGGTCGCGAAGGCCAGGAACGTGCCGAGGGTGATGGAACCGTTCAGCGCCAGGACACCGCCGATGCCGAGCACGGCGACCTGGCCGGCGGCGGGCAGGGCGGCGGTGGTCGCCGTCGGGATCGCCGACAGCTTCGCCGCGCGCAGCCGCTCCCCGAACAACTTGCGCGCGGTGCCTTCCAGCTTCGAGACTTCCCGCGTCTCCTGGCCGAAGCCCTTGACCACCCGGACGCCGGTGACGGTCTCCTCGACCTGCTGCGCGACGTCCGCCGCGCGCTGCTGCGCCGACCAGGTGGCCGGGAACAGGCGCTTGCGGCTGCGCGTGACGATGATGCCGACCGCGGGCGTGACGACCAGCGCGATCAGCGTCAGCACCGGGGACAGCCACAGCATCGCGACGAACGACAGCAGCGCGAAGACCACCGAGCCGAACGACAGCGGGACCTGCATCAGGATCCCGGTCACCAGCTGCAGGTCGGAGATCGCGCGCGAGGCAACCTGGCCGGTGCGCAGGGCGTCCTGCTTGCCGCCGTCCAGCCGCGAAACGGCGTTGAAGACGCGCTGGCGCAGGTCGTGCTGGACGTCGAGGGCGAGCTTCCCGCCGAGGTAGCGGCGCGCGAACGCGGTGCCGAAGGCGACCAGCTGCAGCGCGATCAGGAAAACGGCGATCCCGGGCAGCCCGCCGGTCTGCCCGGCCACCGCGTCGTCCACCGCGGTGCGCACCAGCAGCGGGGTGGCGGCCTGCACGCCGACGCCGAACGCGGCGGCGAGCAGCGACAGCACGACGAGTGCGCGGTGCTCCCACGCCGCGGCGGACAGCCGGCGGATCCAGCCGGCGGTCTCGGTGGGTGGGAGCTCTTGACGGGAGCGGGGCGGAGCGACGGTCACGTTGTCACACTAAGCGCCACCACCGACAAAATATTTCCCTGAATGCCGAGAAGGCCACCTCGAGCTGCTCGAGGTGGCCTTCACGGGCAGCGAAGGGACTACGTGATGTCGCGCTTCTGGTTGCCCGCCCAGCCGAGGCCGAAGAAGAGCATCGTCCACGCGAAGAAGATCAGCGCCGAAGCCCACCACGAGATCACGCCCGGCGCGCCCGCCGCGAGCTGCAGGCCGAGCGCCGACCAGTGGTCGACACCGCCCGGCAGGTTGAGCGAGTTGATGCCGAACGCGTCCGCGGCGATCCCGCCCACGATCCCGTTGGCGGTGCCGTTCGGCAGCAGGCCGCCCAGGATGTCGGCCGGTCCCCAGAGCGCGATGACGAGCACGTTCTCCACGATCAGGAACCACACCAGGAACAGCACCACGGCCAGCGGCACGTTGCGCAGCACCGCGCCGAACCCGATGCCGAACAGCGTCACCAGCACCGAGGCCAGGATCGTCCCGCCGAGCGCGGCCAGCCACTGGCCGGCACTGGGCCACCGCCCGGAATCGACCGACGCCATCACCGCGACCGCCGAGACGCCGAAGCTCACCAGGCCGTAGATCGCGCCCCACGCCACGTACGTCAGCATCTTCGCGGTCAGCGCCGTGACCCGGTTCGGCGCCGTCAGGAACGTCGTCGTGATCGTCTTGCTGCGGTACTCGCCGGCCAGCGCGAAAACGCCGAACAGGCCGGGGATCAGCTGCGCGATGTTCACGCCGTGCGCGAACGCCAGCAGCCCGACCGGCAGCTTGCTCGCGTCCAAGCCGACCGCGCCCGCGACCTCGCGAGCGTCGCTGGAGCCGATGAAGTCCGCGAAGTCGTTCGTGATCTTGCCCCACACGAACGTCAGCCAGAACGCCACCAGAGCCAGCGGGATCAGCAGCACCCACCACGTGTTCAGCGAGAGCGTCTTGCGGAACTCCGCCTTGATCAGGTTGCCCATCACTGCTGCGGCCCTCCCCAGTACTGCTGCTGCTGTTGCTGCTGCGGGCCCGACGGCGGGCCCTGCTGGTAGTGCTGCGGCGGCGGGGAACCGGGCGGCGGGCCCTGCTGGTACGGCGGCTGCGGCGGCGGGTAGCCCGGCGCGCCGGTGTACTGACCCTGCGTCAGCTGGAAGAACATCCGCTCCAGGTCGGCGTGCTCCTCCTGCATCCCGTAGACCGCGATCCCGGCCTTCGCAGCCAGGTCGCCGATCTGCTGGACGCTGGACCCGGCGACCGCGACCCGGCCGTCCGGCGTCGGCGACACCTGCTGGATACCGTTCTCCTGCAACGCCTTCACGAGCGCCGACGGGTCCGCCGGCTGCACCAGCACCCGCGACTGCTGGCCCTTGCGCAGCTGCTCGAGCGGGCCGTAGTACCGCGTCACGCCCTGGCTGATGATCACGACCTGGTCGATCAGCTGCTCGACCTCGTTGAGCAGGTGGCTCGAAACCAGCACGGTCCGCCGCTGCTCGCGCGCGTACGACCGCAGGAAGTTGCGCAGCCACAGGATGCCCTCGGGGTCGAGGCCGTTCGTCGGCTCGTCCAGCACCAGCACCTGCGGGTCGCCCAGCAGCGCCGTCGCCAGCGCCAGCCGCTGCCGCATGCCGAGGGAGAACCCGCCCGCCTTCCGGTCGGCGGCACTGCCCAGGCCCACCAGGCCGAGCACCTCGTCCGCCCGCTGGTCCGGCACCCCGATCGCGGCGGCGTACACCCGGAGGTGGTTGCGCGCCGTCCGGCCCGGGTGGAAGCCCTCGTTCTCGAGCACCGAGCCGACCACCCGCGCCGGGTTCCCCAGCTGCGAGTGCGGCCGCCCGTTGATCGTCGCCGTCCCCGAAGTGGGTGTCACCAACCCGAGCAACATGCGCAACGTCGTCGTCTTGCCGGCGCCGTTCGGGCCGAGGAAGCCCGTCACCGAACCGGGTTCGACCGTGAAGCTGAGGTTCTGCACGGCGTTCACCGCGCCGAACCGCTTGCTCAGGTTCTGCACCACAATCCGGCCACTGCCGTCGTGCATACCGTCCCCTAACGTTCCCCGCTGATGCGGCGTCATCCTGCCCTACCGGCGTCGCTCGCGCGCACGGAACGCGCCAGAGCGACTTTCGTCACTTTCCGCTACCGGCCGGTGCCGCCTCCGAGGCCGCTGACCAGAGGATTCTTGATCTCCGGTCAGATCAACTTGGTAAAGAATTCGTGCGACTTTCCGACCCGGTGCAGCCAACTCGCCGGAAGCCCTCTAAGCTAGGACTCGGCGGCCCGCTCCCAGTGACCCCCAGGCTGGTTGAGCGGGTCGCCCCTTCGTCTTCGCTTCGCTTCGACTCCGTCGTGTTACCCGGGGGGCCGAGCCCCCCGGACCCCCCCACGGTGCCTTCGTCGCGGCTTTGGGGTCTGCCGGGCGTGCTGTGGGTGTCCGCGTGCTGTGGCATCGTTGCGTGGGTGCGGATCTTGCTCGTCGAGGATGAACGGCGGCTGGCCGAGGCGCTGCGGGCCGGGCTCACGGCCGAGGGGTACGCCGTCGATGTTGCCCACAACGGGCGGGATGCGCTGTGGCACGCCACCGAACATCCCTACTCCGCCATCATCCTCGACATCATGCTGCCCGGGCTGAACGGCTACCGCGTCTGCCGCCGGCTGCGGGACCAGGGCAACAGCACCCCCATCCTCATGCTCACCGCCAAGGACGGCGAAGACGACGAGATCGAGGCCCTCGACACCGGGGCCGACGACTTCCTGCCCAAGCCCTTCTCCTACGGCGTACTGCTCTCGCGGCTGCGTGCCCTCATCCGGCGCGGAGGAGCCACCCGGGCGGGCGTCCTCAAACTGGGGGACCTCGAACTCGACCAGGCCGGCCGGACCTGCCGGCGCGGCAGCACCGACATCACGCTCACCGGCAAGGAATTCGCCTTGCTCGCTTACCTCATGCAGCGGCCGGGGCAGGTCGTCACCAAGGCCGAACTGCTCGACAACCTGTGGGACTTCGCCGCTTCCGCGACCGCCAACCTGGTGGAGGTGCACGTGAGCGCGCTGCGGCGGAAGATCGACGTTCCGTTCGGCGCCGAGACCATCCGGACGGTCCGCGGTGCCGGTTACCGCGTGGTGACCGCGGGTGCCTGATTTCTGGCGCTCCACCCGGTTCCGCGTCGCCGTCACGGCTTTCGCCGCCTCCGCCGTGGCGCTCGGCGCCGTGTCGGTGTGGTTCGTCCTGCAGACGCGCAGCCGCCTCGAGACCGCTGCCACCCAGCTCGCCGACGCCCACGCCGACGCCGTCGTCCAGCTGCTGAACACCGGCGCCCGGCCCGCCGACCTCGCGCTGCTCGTCCGCGACTCGATCTACGAGGTCAAGGACCAGCGGGGCGTGTCGGTCGCGTCCTGCCCGGTCCTGCGGGAAGCGACGCTGGCCGCCTACGACACCGAAGTCATCCTGCGGCCCTACCAGTACGACCGGTCCGCGCAGGGGTCCGTCGGCTGCGCGCCCGAGCTGCGCGGGCTCGACGACGACCTCACCCTGCACGTCGTGCACGCCGACAGCGGCGACAGCGAGTACGACGTGTTCGCCGGCGCGGAGATCGACCCCGAGGGGCAGGCAGCGGCCGATTCCGTCCAAACCGTGCTCGCGGCCGGGGTGCCCGCGGTCGCGCTGCTCATCGGCGTCATCGCGTGGCTCGCCGTGCGCCGGTCGCTGCGCCCGGTCGAGGCCATCCGCGGCGAGGTCGCCGGGATCGGCGCGCAGGACTTGGGCCGCCGGGTCCCGGACCCGCGCACCGGCGACGAGATCGCGCGGCTGGCCGGGACGATGAACACCATGCTCGCCCGGCTCGACGAGGCCGTCACGCGGCAGAGCCGGTTCACCTCGGACGCGTCGCACGAACTGCGCACCCCGCTCGCTTCGCTGCGGACCCAGCTCGAAGTGCTCTTGGCCCACCCCGGCCGGATCGATTGGCAGCAGGCCTGCGGGAACGCGCTGCTCGACGTCATCCGGCTGCAGGACCTCGTCGCCGACCTCGTCCTGCTCGGCAAGCTCGACCACGCAGGCCCGGACCGGCAGCGGCCCGTCGCACTGTCCGAAGTGGTCGGTGCCGTGGTGGACGGCCGGAACGGGATCGACGTCGAGATCACCGGGACGCCGTCGGTGCGCGGCCACCGGTCGCGGCTGGAGCGGCTCGTCCGCAACCTCGTCGACAACGCGCAGCGGCACGCCGTCTCCCGCGTCGCCGTCACGGTGTCCGCAGTGGACGGACAGGTGGTCCTGGCGGTCGAGGACGACGGACCGGGTGTCCCCGAAGCGGACCGCGAGCGCGTCTTCGACCGCTTCGTCCGGCTGGACGACGCCCGCGACCGCGACGACGGCGGTTCGGGCCTGGGCCTGGCCATCGTCGCCGACATCGCCCGGGCCCACGGCGGCACGGCCGCGGTCGAGGACCGGAGCCGGTTCGTCGTCCGGTTCCCGGAGCTGAAGACGTCTTAAGCGCGCTTCAGGCTCCGTTCAGCGGCCAAGATCGACGCTGCGGGCATGACCCTCTCCTGGCGGCCCCTCGACCACGCCGAATACCGGGCTTCGTCGTGGTTCCCCGGCCTGACCGGCCTGCGCGCGCTCGCCGCGCTGGCCGTCGTGTTCTTCCACTACGGCGGCCCGGTCGCCGACCGGCTGCAGGGCTGGATCGCCGTCCAGCTGTTCTTCGTGCTGTCCGGCTTCCTGATCACCACGCTGGCGCTGCGCGAAGAGGACCGCACCGGCGTCGTTTCGCTGCGCGGCTTCTACGTCCGCCGCGTCTTCCGGATCATGCCGGTGTACTTCCTGCTGCTCGGCCTGACGGCGCTGGCCGTCACGCTCGCCGGGTCGTACCAGAGCAGCCGGCTGGCCGACGCGATGCCGTTCTACCTGGTCTTCGGCAACGAGCTCGTCGGCTACAACACGCCGTACCCGACCTCGTGGTCGCTGGGGGTGGAGGAGAAGTTCTACCTCGTCTGGCCCGCGCTGCTCGTGCTGACGTCGTTCGCTCGCACCGGCAAGACCGCGCTGCGCCTGCTGATCGCCGCGGGCGTGGTGACCGGTGTCCTCTTCGGAGCGTTGCCGCTCGCGCCGTCGCAGCGGTGGGCCGAGCTCAGCGTGCACTACTGCTCGCTGGTCGTCGGCTGCCTGCTCGCGCTGGCGCTGCACCACCCGCGCGGGTTCGCCGTGTTCCGGCCGCTGACCAGCCCGGCCGCGGCGGTGCTGGTCGCGCTCGGGTTCGGCGTGCTGCAGCTGTCGGTCAAGCCGCTCGGGCAGCAGCTCGGCGGCCACTGGCAGTTCGTCGTGCCGATCTACGCGGCCGGGTCGGCGCTGCTGCTGGTGGCGGTGATCGCGCAGGGGCCGGTCCGGCGGGTGCTGTCGAGCCGTCCGCTGACCTACCTCGGCGACCGGTCGTACGCGCTGTACCTCACCCAGACCGGGGCCGCGGGCGTGACCGGCCTGCTGTTCCCGACCGGGCTGGGCAAGGCCGTGGCGACGTCGGCCGTCGCGCTGCTCTTCGCGTGCGGGCTGCGGCGGTGGGTCGAGCTGCCCGCGATCGCCTTCGGGCGGCGGCTGCTGGGCGGGGTTCGCCGGAAGAAAGGGGAGCGGGCTCCTGCCGCGGTGCGACAGGAACCCGCTCGGGTGAGGTAGGTCAGGCGAGGACGGTGTCCAGCGGCGTGTGCGGCAGGTCGTGGGCCACCGCGACCGGGCCGTTCGTCAGGGCGCCGGCGTGGGTGTTGAGACCCTTCGCCAGCGCGGCGTCCGCCTGCAGCGCGGCCTTCCAGCCGTGCTCGGCCAGCTGGACCGCGTAGGGCAGCGTGACGTTCGTGAGGCCGTAGGTCGACGTCCGGGGCACCGCGCCCGGCATGTTCGCGACGCAGTAGAAGACGGACTCGTGCACGGTGTAGGTCGGGTCGTCGTGCGTGGTCGGACGCGAGTCGGCGAAGCAGCCGCCCTGGTCGATCGCGATGTCGACGAGCACGCTGCCCGGCTTCATGCGGGCGACGAGCTCGTTCGAGACCAGCTTCGGCGCCTTCGCGCCCGGGACGAGGACCGCACCGATCACCAGGTCGGCCTGCAGCACGGCCTCCTCGACCGAGAACCGGGTCGACGTCACCGTGCGGATGCCGGGGCCGAAGTCGTGGTCGATCTGGCGGAGGCGGTCGACGTTGGTGTCGAGGATTTCGACGTCCGAACCGAGGCCCAGCGCGACGCGGGCGGCGTTCAGGCCCGCGACCCCGCCGCCGATGACAACGACGCGCGCCGGGTGCACGCCGGGGATGCCGCCGGGCAGCACGCCGCGGCCACCGCTCGGCTTCATCAGCGAGAACGCACCGACCTGCGGGGCCAGCCGGCCCGCGACCTCGGACATCGGGGCGAGCAGCGGCAGGGCGCCGCTCGCGGTCTGCACCGTCTCGTAGGCGATCGCGGTGGTGCCGGCGGCCAGGAGCGCGTCGGTCAGCGGGCGGTCGGCGGCGATGTGCAGGTAGGTGAAGAGGACCTGGTCCGCCCGCAGCCGGGGGTACTCCTCGGCGATCGGTTCCTTGACCTTGAGGACGAGCTCACCCTCGGCCCAGGTCTCGTCGGCGGTGGCGAGGACCTTCGCACCGGCGGCGACGTACTCCTCGTCGGTGATCGACGAACCCACCCCGGCACCGGTCTCGACGAAGACGTCGTGCCCGCGGCCGACCAGCTCGTGCACCCCCGCCGGAGTCAGCGCGACCCGGTATTCGTGCTTCTTGATTTCACGGGGAACGGCGATACGCACGGTCGGCCTCCTGGGTCGGTCTGCGTCCGGAATCGGTGCGGTGTTACCACTCACGGTGAACCACCCGGACGGCGGTGTCATCGTGCTGACCGGACAGTTCTCCGCCGCATTCGTAGTGCTGTTGGGACAAGACGCTTGACTTCGACTTCACTTGAGGTTGCAGCGTGTCGGTATGCGTGCGGTGTGGTTGCGGGAGTTCGGCGGTCCGGAAGTCCTGGTACCGGGGGAGGCGCCGGACCCGGTCGCGGGGCCGGGCCAGGTGCTCGTGGAGGTGGTGTTCGTCAACACCACGTTCGTGGAGACGCAGTTCCGGGCGGGTGCTCCGGGGCCGTTCCGGGCGGCGTTGCCGCTGATCCCCGGCAACGGCGTCGGCGGCGTGATCAGCGCGGTCGGCGCGGGGGTGGACCCCGGGCTGGCGGGGCAGCGGGTGGTCACGTCGACCGGCGGGTCGGGTGGGTACGCCGAGCGCGTCGCGGTCGACGCGGCGGCGGTGTTCGAGGTGCCACCCGCGCTGTCGCTCGACGCGGCGGTGGCGGTGCTCGCGGACGGCCGGACCGCGACCGGCTTGGTGCATGCGACCAGGGTGCGCCCGGGCGATCGAGTCCTGGTCGAGGCGGCGGCGGGCGGCGTCGGCGGCCTGCTGGTGCAGCTGGCGAAGGCGGCGGGCGCGTTCGTGATCGGCGCGGCGGGCGGGCCGGCGAAGGTGGCCCGGGTTCCCGGGGCCGACCTGGTGGTCGACTACTTGCGGCCGGACTGGACGTCCTCGGTGGGTTCCGTGGACATCGTGTTCGACGGCGTGGGTGGCGAGATCGGCACGGCGGCGTTCGGGCTGCTGCGCCCGGGCGGCCGGATGGCGGTGTACGGGCTGGCGGGCGGATCGTGGGCCGAAGTGTCCGAAGAGGACGCTGCGGCGCGCGGAGTTTCGCTGGTGCGGTCGATCGGGGGACCGGCGGAACTGCGTGCGTTCACGGAGTCGGCACTGGCCGCGGCGGCGGAGGGGCGGTTGGTGCCGGTGATCGGGCAGCGGTTCCCGCTGGAGAAGGCGGCGGACGCGCACGCGGCGATCGAGTCGCGCGCGGCGGTGGGAAAGACGCTGCTGGTGCCGTGATCGACGACTTCCTGGCCCGGCCGCTCACGGCCCGGGTGGCGACGGACGGACCCACGGTCCGGCCCACGTGGTACCTCTGGGAGGACGGCGCGTTCTGGATCCTCAGCGGCCCGTGGTCCCGCCTGCCGGCGCTTCTTCGCGAGCGGCCGCGGATTGCGCTGACGGTCGATGTCTGTGAGCTTGACACCGGCGTGGTGGTGCAGGTTTTGGCGAGTGGTGACGCGGAGCTGGTCCCGTTCGACGTGGCGCGTGGTCGCCGGAAGCTGGTGCGGTACCTGGGGGCCGATGAGCAGCGGTGGGATCCGCGGTTCCGCGAGTACCTGCACGGGGACGTCGGCGCGGTTTGGGTGTACCTGCGGCCGTCACGGCTGGTCGCGCACGACCTGAGCTACCGGGTGCCGTGAAGGCCTCCTCGAAGAGCTCGAGGAGGCCTTCACGGATTCCGCCGCGGGAAGCGGAGCGTCAGGCGCGGTACGCCGACCAAGCGTTCTTCATCCGCGTCGTCTGGCCCGCGGTGAACTCGTACATGCAGCTGTCGTAGCTGTAGTCCATGAAGTTGTGCACCGGGTCCTTGCCCGTCGACGTGCAGGTGTCCTTGCCCGTCGGGCAGCCGGACGTCGCCGTCGCTTCGGCCGGCGTGTCCGACACGTAGTCGCCCGAACCGGAGCAGCCGCCCTGGAACGTGTGGTACAGGCCCATCCAGTGGCCGACCTCGTGCGTGGCCGTGTCGCCCTCGTTGTAGTTCGCGGCCGACCGGCCCGGGAGGGACTCGTCGAGGAGGACCACGCCGTCCAGCTTCGGCTGGGAGTTGTAGCTGGACGGGAACGTCGCCCAGCCGAGCAGGTCGTCGCCGAGGCTGGCGGTGTAGACGTTCAGCGCGTTCTTGCCGCCCTTGCGCAGCGCGTTCTTCATGTTGCGCTCGGCCGAGGTGCCGTCGGTGATGCCGTTGTACCAGGTGGAGTTGTTCGTGTAGTCCGTGCTCACGAGCGAGAAGCTGAAGCCGCTCGACGCGTACGCGCTGTTCAGGACCGAGATCTGCTTGGTGATCGCCGACGCCGGCAGGTTGCCGGCCGAGCCGCTGGTGATCACGTGGAAGTACACCGGGATCGAGACCGCGGCGGCGACCTCGGCCGACCGCGCCGTGCGCTTGCCGGCGAGCTTGCTCTGCATGTCCGCCTCGATGCGGGCCGCCTCCGCCGGGGACACCGTGCCGGCGTGGCCGTCCTTGCTGCGGTCCGCGGCGTGGGCGGGGGTGAAGCAGTCGCCGCTGGGCGCCGCGACGGCGCTCCCGGCTCCTGCGGCCGGGACGGTCAAGGCGACCAGGGAGAGCGCGGACACCGCACCCAGCTTGACGGCCTTGCCGAACCGCTTCGCACTGCTCATGGCGGAACTCCTCTTGCAACGACCCGGCTACCCGGGGTGGTGAAGAGAAAATGCGGCACACGACCCCCCGAATCCACCATCTTTCGGCTGGAAAAGACAATCCGAACGATCGGCGCGATCCATGCGGAGTAACGCATAAGCCGGACGCTGGGCCGAACGGCCCATCAGCTCCAGCGGATGGCGACCAGCTGGGTGAGCAGCGCCAGCCGGACGTCGGGGTCGTCGAGGTCCAGCGGCACCAGCTCGAGCAGCTTCCGCATCCGGTACCGCAGGGTGTTCGGGTGGATCCGCAGCTCCCGCGCCGCCGCCCGCGGGTCGCCGGGGTGCCGCAGCCACTCGTAGAGCGTCTCGACGTAGCCCGCTTTGCCCGCTTCGTCGTGCGCGCGCAGCGTGCTCAGCGGACCGAGGTCGGCGACCTTGGCCGCGGCCGCCGCCGTCGCGCCGCGGTGCAGCGTCAACGCCGTCCAGGCCTCGTCGAAGGCGATCACGCGCTCGCCGAGGATTTCGGCGCGCAGCAGGCCGAGGGCTTCGTCGGCCTGGGCGCGGGACACCGAGAGGTCGCCGATCTCGGCGGGTGCGCCCGCCGCCGCGCGCGGGGCGCCACCGCGCCGGGACGCCGGCTGCGCTTCCAGGGCCTGCCGCAGCTCGGCCCAGCCGCCCGGCCCCGGCCGGTCGGGCACCACGGCGTAGAGCAGCCCGGCGAGCTCGGTCGCCACCGGACGGCTGCCGATGCCCTGGGAGATCCGTTCGAGCAGGGCGAGCCGCAGCCCTTCGGCGTCGCGCCCGTCGCCGCCGGTGACCTCGATGACGACCACGCGGTGCGGCTCGTCGGACAGGTCCAGCTCCGCCATCGCCTTGCGCGGGTTCGCGCGGCCTTCGAGCACCGTGCGCAGCAGCTCGGCCGACGCGCGGCGCTGCGCGTCGGTGTGCGCGCGGCGCCGCAGCAGGTGCAGCGCGACGACGGGGGCGGCGTCGGCGAACGCGGCCGCGCGCTCGTCGGACACGGGCCCGGCGACCACCGCCCACATCGACCCGAGCAGCTCGCCGCCCATCCGGATCGGCACGATCAGCCGCGGCAGCGTGCCGTCGCGCTGCGCCGGGACGAAGATCGTCTGCCGGCCGCGGGAGAGCTCCCGGAACACCCCGCGCGACCGGAACCGCGCGAGCACGTCGTCGGGGATGCGGCGGCCCATGATCGTGGCGACGCGGGCGGGGTCGGTCAGGTCCTGGCGCGCGGAGTAGGCGAGCACGCGCGAGTTGGTGTCCTCGATGGTCACCGGCGCGTCGACGACGCTTGCGACGGCGTCGGCGAGCCGGAACAGGTCGCCGGACCCGGGGTCGAGGTCCTCCGACTCGTCGGCGAGGGCGTCGAGGACGGTCCGCAGCAGCCAGACCAGCTGTGCCCACGACGTCGCGGCGTGCACCTGGATCAGCGCGATCCCGCTGGCCTTCGCGGCCCGCTTCACCGCCGGTTTTGCGGCCAGCGGCGGCTTGAGCAGGACGGCGGCGGCGCCCTGTGCGGCGCTCTGCTTCACCAGTTCGGCGGCGTCTTCGGGCCCGGTCGTGGCAACGCCGAGGACGAGGTCGCCGGCGGCCAGGGTGAGGGCACCGCCGGGTTCGGCGATGACGACGTCGGCGACCGCGGGCGAGTCTTCGGGCACCTGGAGCGCGTGGAGCAGCGTCGGCCCCACCCGGTCGACCACGTTGCGCACCGAAACCACGGGAGCATTCTCGCCGAGGAACCGGGGAATGGCTCGGTAGGGTCGTCAGGGCGGCTAACGGGACAACACCGCCGTCAGGACCCGCCACAGCTCGCCGGCGGGGTCCCCGGCCGGTTCCGGGGACCGCCACGCGACGATGCCGTCGGGCCGCACCAGCGAAGCGCCGCCCGCCGACAGGCCGTAACGAGCGGCGAAGACGTCGTCGTCGAGCACGTGGCTGTCGAGGCGGACGCCCAGCTCCGCCGCGATGTCCGCCGCGGCCGGCTGCCACCGCGTGCCGTCGGTGGCGCACAGCAGCACCCACGAGTGCCCGAAGAGGTCCACAGTGGACTCCAGGCTCGGCGCCCGGAAGCCGGGCCGCCCGGTCGGGGACGCCACGTCCTCGACGCGCTCGCCGTCGTCCGGCTCCTCCGGGAGCACCGCCGTCGAGCGGTAGCGGAACCCGAGGAGGATCGCGAGCTGGTCTTCGGCCTTCGTCAGCCCGGAGACGTCGAGATCGGGGTGCATGCGCTGCTTCATGTTGTGCAGCGACGTGTCGACGACCATCCGCGCGATCGGCTTCCGCTCGGCTTCGTAGGTGTCGAGCAGCGCCGGCCCCGCTTCGCCGCGCAGCACCGCGGCGAGCTTCCACGCGATGTCCGCGGCGTCGCCGACCGCCGTGTTGCCGCCCATCCCGCCGGTCGGCGGGGTCACCTTCGCCGCGTCGCCGACCAGGAAGACCCGCCCGGAGCGGAACCGGTCGGAGAGCCGCGCGGCAACTTCCCACGAGCCGGTCCAGACGATCTCCGGGTCCAGTTCCGGCAGGTCGGTGGCGGCGCGGATCATCGCCACGAGCCGGTCGTGTGTGAAGTCGGCCGGGCGTTCGCCGCGGTCGGGGAAGTAGTCCGGGGCGAAGACGTACCGGTTCGGCACGTCGGTGGTGACGAACCCGGCGGTGAAGTCCGGGTGCTGCAGGTAGAACAGGTCGGCCACCCCCGCCTGGACGCGGTCGCCGAGGTCGGCGTCGAACACCACGCCGAGGCAGTGGCTCAGCGCGTCCACCCCGGTGGTCCCGATGCCGAGCCGCTCCCGGATCCCGCTGCGCCCGCCGTCGGCGGCGACGACGTAGTCCGCGTGCACCACGGTTTCCTCGCCGGACTCGCGGTGGCGCAGCGTCGCGGTGACGCCGTCGTCGTCCTGGGTGAGGCCGGTCAGTTCGGTCCGGAACGCCACCCGCGCGCCGGCCTTTTCCGCGTGCGCCAGCAGGATCGGCTCCACGACGTCCTGGCCGGCCATGGCGGCGGGCAGCGTCGTCGAGGCCGAGACGTCGAACTCGCTGCCGTCCTCGACGAGCCGGTGCAGCACCCGGCCGGCCAGGCTGGTCGCGACGGTGATCCGCAGCCCCTGCGACGCCCGCGGGCTCGCCGCCCGCACCTCGCGGTCGATTCCCGCCCAGTGGAACAACTCCATCGTGCGCCAGTTCTGCCCGGCGGCGCGCGGGTGGACCGACGTCCCCGCGTGCCGCTCGACGGCCAGCACGTCCACCCCCGCCTGCGCCAGGAACAACGCCGCCGACAGTCCACCCAGCCCAGCGCCGACGACCAGCACCTGCACCCGCTCCACCACGACTACCTCCATATCTGTGAATCTCCGTGTGCGAATATCTTAGACACAGAGAGATTTACTTGACAAGGCGACTCCGCTCCCAGGAGGTGGGACGGGTTGGGTAGGCCGTTCGGCGCAAGTAGCTTCGTCCCGGCAGCCCTCACGAAGCCCTTGAGCCGCAAGGAGAAAACCGATGGCCGAGAATTCGGCGTGGTCCTTCGAGACCAAGCAGATCCACGCGGGTGCCGCGCCGGACCCGGCCACGGGAGCGCGGGCGACGCCGATCTACCAGACGACGTCGTACGTCTTCCGCGACAGCCAGCACGGCGCCGACCTGTTCAGCCTGGCCGAGCCCGGCAACATCTACACGCGGATCATGAACCCCACCCAGGACGTGCTGGAGCAGCGGCTCGCCGCGCTCGAAGGCGGTGTCGCGGCGCTCGCGTTCGCGTCCGGCTCGGCCGCGACCACGGCGGCGATCCTGAACCTCGCCGGCGCGGGCGACCACTTCGTCTCGAGCCCCTCGCTCTACGGCGGCACCTACAACCTCTTCCACTACACGCTGCCGAAGCTCGGCGTCGAGGTCACCTTCATCGAGGACCAGGACGACCTGGAGCAGTGGCGCGCCGCGGTCCGGCCGAACACCAAGCTGTTCTTCGCCGAGACGCTGGCCAACCCGGGCAGCAACGTCCTCGACATCCGGGGCGTCGCCGACGTCGCGCACGAGGCCGGCGTCCCGCTCGTCGTCGACAACACCGTGCCGACGCCGTACCTGCTGCGCCCGATCGAGCACGGCGCCGACGTCGTCGTGCACTCGGCGACGAAGTACCTCGGCGGCCACGGGACGACGGTGGCCGGCGTGCTGGTCGACGGCGGCACGTTCGACTTCGGCCAGGACCCGGCGAAGTTCCCCGGCTTCAACGAGCCGGACCCGAGCTACCACGGCCTGAAGTACTGGGAAGCGCTCGGGCCGGGTGCCTACGCGGCGAAGGCGCGCGTCCAGATCCTCCGCGACACCGGCGCGGCGATCGCGCCGTTGAACAGCTTCCTGATCCTGCAGGGCATCGAGACGCTGTCACTGCGTCTCGAGCGGCACGTGGCGAACGCGCAGGCGCTGGCCACGTGGCTCGAACAGCGCGACGAGGTCGAGAAGGTCTACTACGCCGGCCTCCCGTCGAGCCCGCACTACGCCAACGCGCAGAAGTACCTCCCGCGCGGCGCGGGCGCGGTCCTGTCCTTCGACCTGCGCGGCGGCGTCGAGGCGGGCCGCAAGTTCGTCGACGGCACCGAGCTGCACAGCCAGCTGGTGAACATCGGCGACGTCCGCAGCCTGATCGTGCACCCGGCGTCGACCACGCACAGCCAGCTGACGCCGGCGGAGCAGCTCTCCAGCGGCGTCACGCCGGGGCTGGTCCGGCTCGCCGTCGGGCTGGAAGGCATCGAGGACCTCAAGGCCGACCTGGAGGCCGGATTCCGGGCGGCCAAGGCGGAACTGTGACGGCTGGGCCCGTCACCGGCGCCTGGCGGATCGGTGATCCGCCGGGCCGCCGGAAGTTCGTCACCGGCCCCGGCGCGCTCGCGCTGGAGGCCGGTGGCGTGCTACCCGCCTTTTCGCTCGCGTACGAGACGTGGGGGACGCTGGATTCCGACGCGTCCAACGCGATCCTCGTCGAGCACGCGCTGACCGGGGACAGCCACGCGGCCGGGCCCGCCGGGCCGGGGCACCCGAGCACGGGCTGGTGGGACGGGCTGATCGGGCCGGGCAAGGCGGTGGACACGAACGAGTTCTTCGTTGTGGCCCCGAACGTGCTGGGCGGCTGCCAGGGCTCGACCGGGCCGTCGTCGCCTTCGCCCGACGGGCGGCCGTGGGGCAGCCGGTTCCCGGTGGTGACGGTGCGGGACCAGGTCGCGGCCGAGGCGGTACTGGCGGACGCGCTCGGCGTCGCGCGGTGGGCGGCCGTGGTCGGCGGGTCGATGGGCGGGATGCGCGCGCTGGAGTGGGCGGTGTCGCTGCCCTCGCGGGTGGCGTCGGTGCTGGTGCTGGCGTCGACCGCGCGGGCGTCCGCCGAGCAGATCGCCTGGGCCTCCCCGCAGCTGCACGCGATCCGCAGCGACCCGTTCTTCCACGGCGGCGACTACTACTCGGCGCCTTCGGGGCCCGTGGCCGGACTCGGCATCGCCCGCCGGATCGCGCACGTCACCTACCGCAGCGAGCCCGAGCTGGCCCAGCGGTTCGGTCGTTCCGCGCAGGACGGCGAAGATCCCCTGCGCGGCGGCCGGTTCGCCGTCGAGTCCTATTTGGACCACCACGCGGCCAAGCTGGCGCGCCGCTTCGACGCCAACAGCTACCTGGTGCTGACGGAGTCGATGAACACCCACGACGTCGGCCGCGGCCGCGGCGGCGTGGCGGCGGCACTGGGCCGGGTGACGGCACGGGCGGTGATCGGCGGCGTCGACAGCGACCGGCTCTACCCGCTGTACCAGTCGGCGGAGATCGCGGCCGGGATCCCGGGTGCGCCGGAGCCGTCGGTGGTGTCGTCGCCGTACGGCCACGATTCTTTCCTCATCGAGACCGGCCAGATCGCGGCCCTGGTCAAGCACCTGCTCGGCTGACGCTCGGGGCTAGTCCGAGACGGCCTCGGAGATCCAGGGGGCCACCGGCAGGTCGCGGTCCAGGCACTCCGCCGACAGCCGGATCGTCCAGCGCAGGGCCTGCAGGACGAGGCTGTCGACCTCGTCCGGGGCCGCGTTGGCCAGGGCGATCTCGACCTGCTCCTGCGCGGCTTCGGTGTTGCCGTGCACCTCCGCGAGCAGCGTCCGGACCGCGGTCCGCACCGGCGGGTCGGCCTGGTCGATCGAGACCTCTTCGCCGTCCTCGTCGAACACCTGGACCTTCACCGGGGCGCTGCCCCCGTCGCCGAGGGTGGAGACCATCGCGCTGCACTCGCCGAAGAGCAGCAGCATCAGGGCCTTCGTCTCGTCCGCGCGGGCCTGGGGCTCGGCGGCCGACGGGGCGACCTCGCCCAGCGCTTCGGCGTCGTCGCCGAGGCTCAGCGCGGTCAACGCGCGCTGAGCCTTCTCGACGAGCCGGCGCTCCTGCTCGCTCCAATCCGGGTCCACGTGCCCCATCAAACACCACGACGGCGCTCGTGGGGATACCTTGATCCGCCGAGGGTCATCCGGCCGCGCGAAGGGCACCCAGCGCGAGGCGGCAGAGCAGTTCGGCGAGCTCGTCGTCACCGAGATGGCGGTTGTACGGCGTCGAATTGATCAGTCCGAACACGGCGTGTGCCGCCGACCGGGCCTGCCGTTCTCCCAGCTCCGGGACCGCTTCGCGGATCACGCGCACCCACACCTCGACGTACTGGCGCTGGAGCGCGCGCACCTGCTTGCGGTCGGCGTCGGTGAGGTTGGCGAGGTTGCGCTCTTGAACGGTGATCAACGCGGGGTGCGCGAGGGCGAAGTCCACGTGGAAGCGCACGAGCCCGGTCAGCGTGTCGTCGGGCTCGCCCGGCCGGCTCGCCCGCGCCGTGCCGCCGTCGAGCAGGTAGCGGCTGATCGAGTTCAGCATCTCGCCGAGGATCGCGTCCTTGCTGCGGAAGTGCCGGTAGAGCGCCGGGCCGGAGATGCCGACCGCGGCACCGATGTCGTCGATGCCGACGCCGTGGAAGCCGTGGTGGGCGAACAGCTCCGCCGCCGCGGCCAGGATCTGTTCGCGCCTGTTCGCCTTTTCGCCGTTCACGAGCGGGGTGGGGGTCGCCGGCATCTCGCCATATTAGAGCGGCAGGTTAGCGAGCGCTAACGTCACTGCGTCCCGGCCCCGGCTGCGGTGCCCTGACGGCACCGCAGCCAGGAGCAGGTCACGCGGTGCAGGCCGCCGCGCCGAGCTTGACGGCCGAAGGTGCGCCCGACGGGCCGTTGGCGGTGAAACCGAGCGACACCGCCGCTCCGGCGCCCAGGGACGGGCTGTAGGAGGGCGCGCTCACGGTGACCGTGGTTCCGGTCTGGGTGAAGGTGCCGTTCCAGCCGCTGGCGATGGTGGCTCCGGCGGGCAGGGCGAACAGGACGGTCCACGGATTGGCGGCGTTCGTCGCGGTGTTGGTGACGGTCAACGTGCCCTGGAAGCCGCCCTGCCAGGAATTGTCCAGTTTCCACGCCGTCGTGCACCCGCCGGTGCCGCCGCCGGTCGTCGGGGTGGTCGGGGTGGTCGTCGTCGGGTCGGGGCCGCCGCCGCCGGTCGGTGGGATGAGGTAGGGCTGGAGGATGCTCTGCTTCGCCTGGTTGACCGTGGTCCAGTCGTCGCCGACGATGCCGCCGGTGTCACCGGAGTTGGGGTTCCACGACCAGTAGGTGAACGAGATGCCGTTGACGCCCGTCCCGGTGTAGGCCATCAGCTTTTCCAGCCACACCTTGTCGACCGGGTTCGCCAGCGTGGAGCCGAACTCGCCCATCATCAGCGGCGCGATGTTCTGCTTGTACAGGTAACCCCAGTAGTGGTCCCAGATCGCGGGCAGGTTCGCCGGGTAGTCGGGAGCGCTGAACCACGGCTGGTCGTAGACCGAGGTGGCGTACTCGTGCGGGGAGTACACCAGCCGGCCGGGCACGGACAGGCGTACCGGGAACTCGCCCGCCTTCGACAGGTTCCCACCCCACCAGCCGCAGTCCTCGTCGTTGGACGGGTCGCCGTCCCACACGTTCGACAGCCCGCCGCTCGGGCAGCTCACACCCTCGACGAAGATCAGCCAGTTCGGCTGCACGCCCAGGATCGCGTTGCCGGCGCGTTCGGCGGCCAGCCGCCAGTCGCGGGCGGTGTCGCCGCAGCCCCAGCACGCGCCGGTCGCGGCCGGGTTGGTGCCCTCGGCGTGCGGCTCGTTGTGCAGGTCGGCGCCGATGACCGTGGTGTTGCCCGCGTAGTGCTGGGCAAGCGTCTTCCAGTCGTTGATCCAAGTGCTTTCCGGGACGCCGGCGGTGTACCAGAGCGCGGTCTGACCCGAGCTGGTCGGCCGGTGCCGGTCGAGGATGACGCGCATCCCCTTCTGCCCCGCGTAGCCGATCACCTTGTCGAGGATCTGCAGCGGGGAAAGCCCGACCAGGTCGGGGTTGGTGTAGTCGTTGATACCGGTCGCCGTGGCGCCGGGTTTCAGCGCGTCGTCGGAGAACGGCACGCGCAGGGTGTTGTAGCCCAGCTGCGCCATCTGGTCGAGCTGCTGGCGCCAGGTGCGGCTGGACCACAGGCCGTGGAAGGTCTTGTTGTCGGTCTCCATCCCGAACCAGTTGATGCCGGTCAGCCGGACCGTCGCGCCGGTGCTGTCCAGGATCTTGTTGCCGCTGGTGTGCAGGTACCCGGTGCCCGTACCGCCGGCGGCCGCCGCGACCTGGCCGGTCGCGCCGAAGGTGACCAGCCCGCTCGCGGCCACCACGGCCGCGGCCAGCAGGCCGAACGCCTTTCTCAGCTGCGTCATCTGCTCTCCTTTGAGCGAAACGTCGTTCTGGGAGCGCTCCCAGACGAGGTTAGCGATCGCGGACTCCCTGTCAAGGGCCCAGTGCGAATCCTGCGCCGCGGGAAACGACGGCTGACCGGCCGCTGACGTTTCACACTTCCGGTGTGGGCCGAGTGGGTATCCGCCGGTATCTAGGGGTTCCTTGTGAGCCTCCCACCTGCTGTCCTATTTGGGTCGGCCCTGTCACAAAGGAGTGACCCATGGCTGTTCCCACCCGTGATTTCCGGCGATCCCTCCTACGGTTGAGCACGGCCCTGGGGGCCGTTGTTGTTGCCACTCTCGGTGTCACGGGCCTCGCCCACGCCGCCGGGACCGTCTACGCCGCGCTCGGCGACTCCTACTCCTCGGGGGTCGGAGCCGGCAGCTACGGCAGTTCCGGGAGCTGTTACCGCAGCTCCAAGGCCTATCCCCAGCTGTGGACCAACGCCCACAGCGGTACCTCGTTCACGTTCCTGGCCTGCTCCGGGGCCCGCACCGGGGACGTGATCAACCAGGCGAACTCGATCCCCTCGTCGGCCACGCTCGTCACGGTGACCGTCGGCGGGAACGACGCCGGGTTCAGCGACGTGATCCAGACCTGCACCCTGGGCAGCGACTCCGACTGCGTGAACCGGGTCAACACGGCCAAGACGTACGTCAACAACACGCTGCCGCCGCTGCTGACCAACACCTACAACGCGATCAAGGCCAAGGCGCCGGGCGCCAAGCTCGTCGTCCTGTCCTACCCGCGCTTCTACACCGTGCCCGGCTCCTGCTGGGTGGGGCTGAGCGACACCAAGCGCACGGCGATCAACTCGGGTGCCGACACGCTCGCGTCGGTCATCCAGTCGCGGGCGGCCTCGGCCGGGGCGACGTTCGTCGACGTCCGGCCGTCGTTCGTCGGGCACAACATCTGCTCGTCGGCCGACGACTACCTGCACAGCCTGACCTGGCCGGTGATCGAGTCCTACCACCCGACCGCGGCCGGGCAGTCGGGCGGCTACTACGCCCCGCTGCGGGCGGCGATCGGCTGACCGCGCCCGTGACGGCCACCCCGGTCCGCCGGGGTGGCCGTTCCGCATTCCGGCGACTGGACACCCACGTTAGCGGTCGCTAACATCGGGACGGAGGTTAACGACCGCTAACTTCGAGGGAGCCCATGGACACGCCGGCACTGGGGACTTCGGCTGCCCCGGACAGCGAGGCCCACGCCCGCAACGCCACCTCCCACGCGGAGCTGGTGGAAGACCTCCGCAAACGGCTGGCGAGCGCCCGCCTCGGCGGACCGGAGAAAGCGCGCACCCGGCACGTCGAGCGCGGCAAGCTGCTGCCCCGCGACCGCGTCGACACGCTGCTGGACCCGGGTTCGCCGTTCCTCGAACTGTCGCCGCTGGCGGCGAACGGGCTCTACGACGACGAAGCGCCGTCCGCGGGCATCATCACCGGCGTCGGGCGGGTGTCGGGCCGGGAATGCGTGGTCGTCGCCAACGACGCCACCGTCAAGGGCGGCACGTACTACCCGATGACGGTGAAGAAGCACCTGCGCGCCCAGGAGGTCGCGCTGCACAACAACCTGCCGTGCGTCTACCTGGTGGACTCCGGCGGCGCGTTCCTGCCCAGGCAGGACGAGGTCTTCCCGGATCGTGAACACTTCGGCCGGATCTTCTACAACCAGGCGACCATGTCCGCGCGCGGCATCCCGCAGATCGCCGCCGTGCTCGGCTCGTGCACCGCGGGCGGCGCGTACGTCCCGGCGATGAGCGACGAGGCCGTGATCGTCCGGAACCAGGGCACGATCTTCCTCGGCGGCCCGCCGCTGGTGAAGGCGGCGACCGGCGAGGTCGTGACGGCGGAGGAACTCGGCGGCGGCGACGTCCACGCGCGCCAGTCCGGCGTCACCGACCACCTGGCCGACGACGACGCCCACGCGCTGCGGATCGTTCGCTCGATCGTGTCGACGCTGGGGCCGCGCGCCCCGCGGCCGTGGGACGTCGTGGCGACCGAAGCGCCCGCCGTCGACCCGGCCGAGCTGTACGGCGTCGTGCCGACCGACCCGCGCACGCCCTACGACGTGCGTGAGGTGATCGCCCGGATCGTCGACGGCAGCCGGTTCGCCGAGTTCAAGAAGGAGTACGGCGCCACCCTGGTCACCGGGTTCGCCCGGATCCACGGCCACCCGGTCGGCATCATCGCGAACAACGGCGTGCTCTTCGCCGAGTCGGCGATGAAGGGCGCGCACTTCATCGAACTGTGCGACAAGCGCTCGATCCCGCTGCTGTTCCTGCAGAACATCACCGGCTTCATGGTCGGACGCGCGTACGAGGCGGGCGGCATCGCCAAGCACGGCGCGAAGATGGTCACCGCCGTCGCGTGCGCGCGGGTGCCGAAGCTGACCGTCGTCATCGGCGGCTCGTTCGGGGCCGGCAACTACTCGATGTGCGGCCGGGCCTACTCGCCGCGCTTCCTGTGGATGTGGCCGAACGCGCGGATCTCGGTGATGGGCGGCGAGCAGGCGGCGTCGGTGCTGTCGACGGTCCGCCGCGACTCGATCGAGGCCCGCGGCGGCGAGTGGTCCACAGAGGACGAAGAGGCCTTCAAGGATCCGATCCGCGAGCAGTACGAGGCGCAGGGCAGCCCGTACTACTCCACCGCGCGGCTGTGGGACGACGGCGTGATCGACCCGGCGGACACCCGCACGGTGCTCGGACTGGCCCTCTCGGCCGCGGCCAACGCGCCGCTGTCCGAGGTCAACTACGGCGTCTTCCGGATGTGAGGGACATGTTCGATTCGGTTTTGGTCGCGAACCGGGGCGAGATCGCGGTCCGGGTCATCCGCACGCTGCGGGCTCTCGGCATCCGCGCGGTCGCCGTGTACAGCGACGCGGACGCCGACGCACGGCACGTCCGCGAGGCGCACACGGCGGTGCGCATCGGACCCGCGGAGGCGGCGAAGAGCTACCTGTCGATCGAGGCCATTGTGGACGCTGCCGTGTCCTCCGGCGCGCAGGCCGTGCACCCGGGGTACGGCTTCCTGGCGGAGAACGCCGAGTTCGCGCGGGCCTGCGAGGCCGCCGGGCTGGTGTTCATCGGCCCGCCGGTCGCGGCGATCGACGCCATGGGCGACAAGATCCGCGCCAAGGCGACGGTGTCGAAGGCCGGGGTGCCGGTCGTGCCCGGTGCGTCCGATGTGGACATTCCGGAAGGCGGCTTCGCGGAAGCCGCCGCTCGCGTGGGGTACCCGCTGTTGCTGAAGCCGTCCGCCGGTGGTGGCGGCAAGGGGATGCGGCTGGTGCACGGTCCCGAAGAGCTGGACTCCGCGATCGAGTCCGCGCGGCGCGAGGCCAAGGGGTCGTTCGGCGACGACACGCTGCTGATGGAGCGGTTCGTCACGACGCCGCGGCACATCGAGATCCAGGTCCTGGCCGACAAGCACGGCCACGTCATCCACCTCGGCGAGCGCGAGTGCAGCCTGCAGCGCCGTCACCAGAAGATCATCGAAGAAGCGCCGTCGGTGCTGCTCGATCCCGCGACCCGCAAAAAGATGGGCTCGGCGGCGGTCGAGGCCGCCCGCTCGGTGGGGTACGTCGGCGCGGGGACCGTCGAGTTCATCATGTCGGCCCACGACCCGGACGAGTTCTTCTTCATGGAGATGAACACCCGGCTGCAGGTCGAGCACCCGGTCACCGAACTGGTCACCGGCCTCGACCTGGTCGAGTGGCAGGTCCGGGTCGCGGCCGGTGAACGCCTTTCCCTGGCCCAGGACGACGTGGTGCTGAACGGCCACGCCGTCGAAGCCCGGGTGTACGCCGAGGACCCGGCGCGCGGGTTCATCCCGACCGGCGGCACGGTGCTGGCGGTGCACGAGCCGTCCGGTGACGGTGTCCGCGTCGACTCGTGGATGACGCCCGGCGCGGTGGTCGGCTCGAACTACGACCCGATGCTGGCCAAGGTCATCGCCTGGGGCCCGGACCGCGCGGCGGCGCTGCACCGGCTCGACCTGGCGCTCGCCGACACGGCGTTGCTGGGCATCGGCACGAACACCGCGTTCCTGCGCGCGCTGCTGGCGGACGCCGACGTCCGGGCCGGCCGGCTCGACACCGAGCTCGTCGACCGGCGGCTGTCCGAGCTGGTCTCCTCCGACGTGCCCGCGGAGTTCTTCGTCGCGGCCGCGCTGGACCGGTTCCTGGAGCTGCAGCCGTCCGGGCCCGTGGTGGACCCGTGGGACGTGCCGGACGGCTGGCGGATGGGCGGGTCCGGCGGGGTGACGTTCCGGCTGAAGTCCGGCGCCGCCCGCGCGGTGGTCCGGGTGCAGGGGACGCCGGCTTCGGCAACGGTGTTCGTCGATGACGCTTCGCCGGTTCACGTGTCGGCTCGCCGCGATGGCGACGTTCTGGAGATCCGGCACGCGGGCGGCTTCCACCGCTACCGCCAGGCTTGCGGTCCGGACAGGACGGTCTGGCTGGCGCGTGACGGGCTCGGCTTCCCGTTCGGCGAGCAGGAATTCGAGCTGGCGTCGCGCGGCGAGGCGGCCGGGGCGGGTCCGGTCACCAGCCCGATGCCGGGCACGGTGCTGGTCGTGAAGGTTGCGGCCGGTGACGTGGTGAAGGCCGGGACGCCGTTGCTGGTAGTCGAAGCGATGAAGATGGAGCACACGGTCACCGCGCCGATCGACGGCGTGGTCAGCGAACTCCCCGTCCGGGCCGGTCAACAGGTCGCGCTGGACGAAACCCTTGCCATCGTTATGCCCCACGAGGAGCAGCAGTGATCGACTTCCGCCTGGACGAGGAGTACGAGTCCCTCCGCAAGACCGTCGAGGACTTCGCGCACGCCGAGGTCGCGCCGGTGATCGGCGACCTGTACGAGAAGGAAGAGTTCCCGTACGCCATCGTCGCGAAGATGGGCGAGATGGGCCTGTTCGGCCTGCCGTTCCCGGAGGAGTTCGGCGGCATGGGCGGCGACTACTTCGCGCTGTGCCTGGCGCTCGAGGAGCTGGCGCGCGTCGACTCGTCGGTCGCGATCACCCTGGAGGCCGGCGTTTCGCTCGGCGCGATGCCGATCCACCGCTTCGGGACGCAGGCGCAGAAGGAAGAGTGGCTGCCGTCGCTGTGCGAGGGGACCGCTTTGGGTGGCTTCGGCCTCACCGAGCCCGGCGGCGGCTCCGACGCGGGGGCGACGCGCACGCGGGCGCGTCAGGACGGCGACGACTGGGTCATCAACGGCAGCAAGGCGTTCATCACGAACTCGGGCACGGACATCACCAGGTTCGTCACGGCCACCGCGGTCACCGACGTGATGGAGAACGGCCGCAAGGAGATCTCGGCGATCCTGGTCCCGTCCGGCACGCCGGGCTTCGAGGTCGCGCCGAAGTACTCCAAGGTCGGCTGGAACTGCTCGGACACCCACGAGCTGTCCTTTTCGGACGTCCGGGTGCCGGTGGACAACCTGATCGGCGTCCGTGGCCGGGGTTACGCGCAGTTCCTGTCCATCTTGGACGAGGGCCGGGTCGCGATCGCCGCGCTGTCGGTGGGCCTGGCGCAGGGCTGCGTCGACGAGTGCCTCCAGTACGTGAAGGACCGCGTCGCGTTCGGCAAGCGGATCGGCGAGTACCAGGCGATCCAGTTCAAGATCGCCGACATGGAGGTCCGCACGCACACCGCCCGCCTGGCGTACTACCAGGCGGCGTCGAAGATGCTGCGCGACGAGCCGTTCAAGAAGGAGGCGTCGATCGCGAAGCTAGTGGCGTCGAACGCGGCCATGGACAACGCGCGCGACGCAACCCAGATCTTCGGCGGTTACGGGTTCATGAACGAGTACCCGGTGAGCCGCTTCTACCGCGACGCGAAGATCCTGGAGATCGGCGAGGGGACCAGCGAGGTCCAGAAGATGCTGATCTCGCGGCACCTCGGGGTCGCCTGACGTTCCCCGAAGGGGCACCTCCCGCGGAGGTGCCCCTCGGGGCTAGTGCTGCTGCTGCTGTTGCTGCTTCTTGTCCTCTTCGGCCCACGCGGCTTCCGCCTGCATCTGGATGTCGGTCAGACCGCGGTCGACCTGCACGATGCTCTTGCCCGCCCAGCCGGCGAAGTTCTTCGAGCTCTTGGCGTCGGAGAGAGCCTTCAGCATCGGGTAGTAGTCCGGGTGGTTCTTCTTGATCCAGTCGTCGGCGAACTTCATCTTCTGGTAGCTGTCCCCGAACTTGGTCTTCAGCCAGTCCTCGTGCTTCTTGATCATCGGGAAGTCGTGCTCGCTCAGGTGCGACTGCGGGGACGGCGGCTTGGCCGGAGGCGGCGGGTCCGCCGGCTTCGGCAGCGGCCGCGAGAAGTTCGGCGTGGTGCCGTCACCCGGGGGCCGCGTGCTCGGCGTGGCGCCCGCGGGGCCGGGGTTGTCGTGGGTGATCGCGGTGCCCGGCGGTGCCGGTTTCGGCGGCAGCGGCCGCGAGAAGTTGGGCACGGTGTTCCCGCCGCCCGGGCGCGGCACCGGGGTCAGCTCGTGGCCCGCGTTCGACGCGCCCGGCTTCGGCTTGACCAGCTTCGACAGGTGGGTGAGCCGGGCCATGGTGCGTCCGGCGTAGGCGACGACCTTGGCGAGCTTGGCCGCCATCGCCGCGACCTGGATCGAGACCTGCACGATGATCTTGCTGACCCCGACGGCGATCGACGCGCCGAAGGTGAACGCGGCCATCGCGAGGGCGATCAGCATCGTGGAGATGATGTCGCCGAGGATCGTCGTGATGATGTCGCGCAGCAGCGAACGGACCGCGGCGATCAGCGCCCCGGTGGTCTCGACCATGTAGCCGGCGACGTCCGAGGCCTTCGCGTTCGCGTCGATCCAGCCCTTCCGGTCGTCGATCGACTTCTTGAAGCTGTCGTAGCCCTTGCCCTGCCACTGGGTGATCGTCGACTTGAGCGTGTCGTCGAGCTCGGTGCCGGTGTGGCGCAGCGACTCGCCGATCTTGTGCAGCTCGTTGGCGAGCTTCGTGACCTCGGACGGGTTGCCCGCGACCTGGTCCAGCGGCCACTTCAGGAACGAGACGTGCTCGATCAGCCAGCCCAGGCCCGCGGCGATCAGCTTCGAAAGGGGGTCCATGACGAACGCGACGGTGTCGAGCGCGGCGCTGATGATGTTGATGCCGAGCTCGACGCTGACGGCCGCGAGGTCGCCGCCGTGCTCGGTCTGGACCTTGCCGATCGAGTCGCCGACCTGCTTCCAGCTGTCGAAGACGCCGGCGCCGGTGGTGGAGTTCGATGCCGTGATGGGAACGGTCACTTGCCCAGCTCCGTCTCGAAGGTGCTCAAACCCTGTGCCGTGTTCGCGTCGTGGGTCGCGTACGTTTCGGCGGCCTTCTTCACGTCCGCTGCGGACTTGCCGATGTCACCGGCGAGCTTGCCGATCTCGCCGGTGATCACGCCCATCGTGATCCGCGAGGGCACGGCCAGCACCTGCGCGAGCAGGATGCCGAACGCGGCGTTGTCGAACCCGTTGGCGGCCTGCATCCGGTTCGCGGCGTCCTGCACCGCCGGTTGCGTGGTGCCCGACAGGAACTGGCTGAACTTCTGCAGCTCGGCCGGGTCGACCGAGAAACCTGCTCCGGAAACCACCGGTTCTCCTCCGTACTACCAGGGGTTGCTTTCGCCGTCGTCCTCTTCCGGGGTGGGCCGGGGACGACGACGCGGCTGACCGTGCTGCGGCTGCTGCGGACTCGGTGGCGGCTGGTGCGGGGGGCGCTCTTCGGCCGCCGGCTGCGGCGGGCCCGCTTCCGGCTCCGGCAGGAACTCGTCGAGGAGTTCGCGGGCGGCCGAGTTTTCGCCGACCATGCCGCCGAACGCGTCGGCCACCTGGGCCGAGACCTGCTGCTGCGCGCGGCCGATCAGCTGCATCACCAGGCCGGACAGGGCTTGCGGGGGTCGTTCGTACGCGCGGGGGCCGAACCGGAGGTCCTGCAGGACGCCGCTCGGGCCGACGGTCACCGAGACCGCCCCGTCCGGCGACCGCACGCTGGCGACCGCCGACCGGAGTTTTTCCTGGGTGGCCGCGGCTTTCGCCCGGATTTCCGCGAGTTCGGCGCCGAACGCGGCGAGCGGGTCGCCGTCGGGCACTGACTGGGTCAATTTGTCCTCGTCGCCAGAGAGGTTGTGGACGAACGAAGTCAATCAGCGCTCGTTGAACTCCGGATGACCCCGACGGAGCCGCCAGCTGAACGCGCCCCTCGCTGGACAGCGATAACTATACCGGTATAGTTATCGCCATGGTCGAGATCAAAACGGAGTCCGAGCTGGCGATGATGCGCGAAGCCGGCCGGGTGGTGGCGAACACCCTGCACGCGGTCAAGGAGGCGGCCGCGATCGGCGTCTCCCTGCGCGAGCTGGACGAAGTCGCCGCCCACGTCATCAGCGAAGCCGGCGCAAAACCGTCGTTCCTGCACTACCAGCCCCGGTCCGCGCCGACGCCCTACCCCAACGTCCTCTGCGCCAGCGTCAACGACGTCGTCGTGCACGGAATCCCGACGGCGTACCGCATCCAGGACGGCGACCTGGTCAGCATCGACTGCGGCGCCATCCTCGACGGCTGGAACGGGGACGCGGCGATCAGCTTCGTCGTCGGCCACGCCGACCCGCGCGACCTCGCGCTGATCGAGGCGACCGAGCGTGCACTGGCCGCCGGGATCGCCGCCGCCCAGCCGGGGGCGAAGCTCGGCGACATCTCCTACGCGATCGGTACCTCCGGCCGCGCGTCGGGCTTCGGCATGCTCGAGGACCACGGCGGCCACGGGATCGGCCGCGCGATGCACGAGGACCCGCACCTGGCGAACGAGGGCCGCGCGGGCCGCGGGATGCGGCTCAAGCCGGGCCTCGCGCTGGCGATCGAGCCGATGCTCACCCGGGGCGGCGACGCCTACCGCTACGCCGACGACGGCTGGTCGATCCGCACCGCCGACGGCAGCCGGGCCGCGCACGTCGAGCACACCATCGCCATCACCGAAGACGGCCCGCGCGTGCTCACCGTGCGGTAGACAGGGGGATGGACAACATCGTCATCCGTTCGGGTGACTCTGGGGATGTCGACACGTTGCTGCGCTTCTTCGACGAAGCCGTCGAATGGCTGGTCGCCCGCGGCAGCTCGAAGCAGTGGGGGACCGAGCCGTGGAGCCGGGTCCCGAAGCGCGTCGAACGGGTCAAGGGCATGGCGGCGGACCCGGGGCTGCGCATCGCGGTGGTCGACGGCGAGCCCGCCGGCGCGCTGATCGTCTCGGAGGACCACGACCCGCACGTGCCGGCCGTCGACGAGCGCGAGCTGTACGTGCGGCTGCTCATCACGTCGCGGCGGTTCGCCGGGCGGCGCGTCGGCGGGCGCCTCGTCGAGTACGCGCTCGACGAGGCGCGGCGGCGCGGCATCCACCTCGTGCGCGTCGACTGCTGGGCCGGTGGTGACGGCGAACTGCAGCGGTATTACGAGAGCCAGGGGTTCCGGCCGACGGTGCAGTTCACCGTCGACGAGTGGGTCGGGCAGGTGCTGGAGCAGCGCGTGGGGTAGCGCGATCCGGCGGCACGGGCGACACTGTTGACGCGGTGCCAACAGACGGAGGAGTCGCCATGGCCGAGGAACTCGCGGGCAAGGTCGTCGTCATCACCGGCGGCGGGCAGGGGATCGGCGCGGCGACCGCGTCGGCCCTGTCCCGCCTGGGCGCGAAGGTGGTGATCGGCGACCTCGACCAGGTCCGGGCCGAGAAGACGGCGGGGGAGCTGGGCGCCGATGCGCTGCCGCTGGACGTCACCGACATCCGTGGGTTCACCGAATTCCTCGACGAGGTCGAACGCCGCCACGGCCGGATCGACGTGCTGATCAACAACGCCGGCATCATGCCGCTCGGCGACCTCGAAACCGAAAGCGACGCGACGACCCGGCGTCAGCTGGAGATCAACCTGCACGCCGTCATCCACGGCACGCGCGAGGCGGTGAAACGGATGCGGCCGCGGCGGTCCGGGCACATCGTCAACGTCGCCTCCTTCGCGGGCAAGGCGGGCTTCCCCGGCGCGGCGACCTACTGCGCCACCAAGCACGCGGTCGTCGGGCTGTCCGAGGCGGTGCACCTGGAGCTGCACGGCAGCGGCGTCCACGTCTCGTGCGTGATGCCGGGCGTCGTGCGGACGGAACTCGCGAGCGGCCTCGGTGAGGCGAAGATGTTCAAGGCCGTGCGGCCGGAAGATGTGGCCGACGCCATCGTATCCACGCCGCGCAAGCCTCGTTTCGACGTTTTTGTGCCCCGCTCGCTGGGCGCTATGGGCAAGCTCACCCGGTTGCTGCCGCGGCGTGCGGGGGAAACGCTCGCGCGAGTGCTGAAGGCGGACCGGCTTTTGGCTTCTGCGGCCCATTCCCCGGCCCGCGCGGCGTACGAAGCGCGGGCCGCGGAGAGCGGGCCCGGGGTAACCCGGACGGACCAGTGACCGTCCGAAATGGACGTGCTTGCCGGGTGCTTGCGGTCGTGGGTGTTGAGTCCGCCCGCCCGGCCCGGCAAGATTGCTCCCGGATCCGCTTCCGGATCCGCTTCCGGGAGGCACGAGGACGATGGTTTCACCACCCGCACGGCTGGCCGCGGCGGCGTCGAACGTGGTCGGCAAGGTGCTGCACGGCGGCCTCGCCGACCTGCGCCCGATGCCGCGGGTGCTGATCGACCAGGGACCCAACCGCTCGCTGTACCGGATGACCCACCGCGGCGGGCCGGTGTCCGGGCCGCCGGTCCTGCTGGTGCCGCCGCTGGCCGCGCCGGCGATCTGCTTCGACCTGCGCCGCGGCTGCAGCCTCGTCGAGCACCTGGTCGAGGGCCGCCGCAACACCTACCTCGTCGACTACGGCGTGGTCGCGTTCTCCGACCGCCGCCTGGGCATCGAGCACTGGATCGACGAGGTGCTGCCGCGCGCGATCCGGCGCGTGAGCGCGGACGCCGGCGGCCAAGACGTGCACTTGGTGTCGTGGTCGCTGGGCGGGATCTTCTCGCTGCTGGTGAACGCCGACCGGCCCGACCTGCCGATCGCGTCGATCACCGCGATCGGCTCGCCGGTGGACTTCACGGCCATCCCGATCGTGGCCCCGTTCCGCCCGCTGGTCGACCTGACGAACGGCCACCTGCTGACCCCGATCTACCGCGTGTTCGGCGGCGCACCGTCCTATTTGGTCAGCCGGGTCTTCCGCGCCACGGGCATCAGCAGGGAAATCACGAAGCCGCTGGCGATCCTGTCCCACCTCGACGACCGCGACTACCTCGCCCAGATCGAGGCGGTCGACCACTTCATGAGCAACATGTACGCGTACCCGGGCCGCACGTTCGGCCAGCTGTACCACCGCCTGTTCCGCACGAACGACCTGGCGGAGGGCAAGGTGGACCTGAACGGCCGCATCATTTCGCTGTCATCGGTCCGCGTTCCGACGTTGGTGGTGGCGGGCGAAAACGACACGATCGCCCCTCGTCCGTCGGTGGAGCGCGTGGTGGAGCTGCTGGACAAGGCCCCGGAGGTCCGCTTCAAGACGGCTCCCGGCGGGCACTTGGGTGTCCTGACGGGCCGCAAGGCGCGGGGCACCACTTGGCGGTACCTGGACGAGTTCCTCGACGACCGGGCTTCAGCCGACTAGGTCGATCTCGAACGGCTCGGCCGCGCTGTAGCGGACGTCCGCCCACGCGGCGCCGGGAAGTTCGTAACGCCCGCCCGGTCGCAGAGCCTCAAGGAGGGGCAAGCGACCGGGCGGCTTTCCGTTACATCACAACTACTTCAGCTCGGCGGAAGTCTTCCCGAGCACTCGCCGAGCCACGATCAGCTGCTGAATCTGCTGCGTCCCCTCGAAGATGTCCAGAATTTCTCAGCTGGATTTCGCGGGCCTCGCTCGTTTCGTCGTAAACGGCCTCTGAGCTGCGCTGATGTGTCTCGTTAGTTCTCGTCGTCTGTCGCCTCTCCCCGGCCTCTGACGGCCTGGAGACGGCCTGGCGGACCAGCCACACCTACCCCTGCATCCCGATACGAAGCCAGCACGCGGCCGGTGGTGCCGGGTCAAGACACGCTTCACCGTCTTGACGCGGTGCTACCGGCCGTTGTCACGATCCGGCGTCGGGATGGAGGTCTCTCACGACGGTGCGTAACAGAGATCGAGTCACGAACGACCCGTCTGTCACAGCCGCTCGCAGAGGAGGCCGACGTTGGCTCTGGGGACCCGTGTGCCGCCGCCGTGCGGCGCTGCGCGAGGTGACCCGCTGGCGGCCGCACCGCCCGGCCGGCGGGCGGAGCGGAGCGGAGCGGCAGCCCGCCGTGTCGGAAGCGGATGCGGTCGCCAAGGCGAGGGGCTCCGTAGGCGACAGGCGCGCCGCCTGCGGCGGCGCGCCCTTGATCCCATAGAGCCAAGTTCGGCAGAATACGACCACAGGCGGTGTAGGATTTGGGGCCTGAAGGATCTGAACAGAAGTGGGGCCCTCGGGTGACATCGTATGCATTCTGGAACAACAAGGGGGGCGTAGGAAAGAGCTACCTATGCTTCATCGCGTCATCGGAGTACGCCCACAGAAATAAGGATGTTGACGTTTACGTCATCGACCTATGCCCGCAGGCGAATGTTAGCGAGATCTTGTTGGGCGGTTATCAAACCAGTCCAAACGCTATGCATGAGCTTATTGGGAGGGCAAGTCGGGCCACTGTGGCGGGATATATTGAAGCGCGACTAAGCTCGCCGTTTCGCCAGATTGATAGCGTTGAGCCGTACGTGAGTCACCCTGTGACCGTTAACAAGAATGTTCCAGACAACCTATATCTTGTTTGCGGGGACAATCTTCTCGAAATTCTTGCCGAAGCCATTCGTCAAACTTCCCAGTTGGCCATACCGACGGATTCGTGGAAGAAGGTTACCGAGTGGATCAAGGATCTTACGGTGGCACTCGCGGCGCGTAGCGGTAATCGTCCTGCTGTCTTCATGTTTGACTGTAACCCCAGCTTCGCCATCTACACTCAACTAGGACTGGCTGCTGCCCGGAATATTGTAGTGCCGTTCACCGCTGATGACAGTTCGCGGCGCGCAATTGAGAATGTTGTCGCTCTGACATATGGAATCGGCGATGACAAGGTTTCGGCCTATTCGCGAATCAGCTTCTCGCGTAGAGCTAAGGAGGAGGGGGTTGACCTTCCTCTTCTTCATACTTTTGTCAGCAATCGAGTGACTAAATATGAAGGTAAGCCCAGTAAGGCATTTCTTGCGGTGGCGAATACAATTGAGGCAACCGTTAGTAGGATCTATCGACAGCATCGATCGATCTTTGCAAACCCAAGGAGCAAGCCGGAGAATGCGTTCATAACTGTCCCTGACTATCATGGTGCATGCATTGTATCTGCAATGCTCGGCATTCCGCTGCACAAGATGACGGCCGGCCCTAAGCAAGTGGCTGGTGAACGAGTGCAGGTTAACCCCGTGCCTCTCAAGACCTATCTGGCCGCACTTGAAGACTTTGTCGATGCGTTGTGAGTGATGATGCCGTCGCCAGCCAAGGTGGGATATAGAAATGCTGTTCGCAACGCTGAGACGTTGCGGACGAATGTTCGCAAGCGAAGAGGAACCTTCACTCAGTATGAGAAAAAAGTGCAGTATGCAGCCTGCCTGGCGGCGCACGTTGCAGCCTGGGAAACTTACCTCGAGAACGTTGTAAAAGACTTTTTGACGTTAGTTGCCGACCCGCTCGACGTGCGTTACTCTGCCGTGATTGATTTGTTGGCGCCAAAAATTGATAGCGAGCTCAAGAGGTTTAATACTCCGAAATATGGTAACGCACGCGATCTAATCTATACGTCAACTGGCTACGATCCGATCAACGATTGGAATTGGCCTAGTCGGGGTATGGGTGGTCCTGCGGTAAAAAACCTTGTGGATGAAATTGTTACCGTACGCCACCACTTTGCGCATGGAGCCCCAATGAGGGCGTACTCATGGAACACCAATAAGACTGGGCAGGCACGACTGACCGACGATTGCCTCAATCTGGTTCGAGGAATCTTCTCTCACTTGGCTGGCGTTACCGACAGGAATTTGAGTGGTCACATTAAGGCTACCTATTCCATAGGTAAAGTGTGGTACTAAGTCCAACTCTTGGCAGGCGCAACGTCGACTATCTAAGAAAAGAAGACGTCGCTATTTCGGTTCAAGGCATGTGATAAGCGAAGCTTAGTTGAGGGATGAATTGGAAGTTTCTCTAGGGAATCTTTCGGTATCCAAGTCACTTCTTTGCTTTCATTGCTCGTCCTGAGTGTTCCGCTGGTCGGCGCGGCACGAAAGCAAATGGAGAACTCTTGCCGAACTTCGCCGTCGTCGTAGGCGATGACGTGCTTAGGATTTGAATAGAGACCAATTACCTCCTTAACCTCGCACTCGATGCCGGTCTCCTCGCGGACCTCCCGGACCGCCGCCTCGGCGAGCGTCTCGCCGAGCTCCAGCTGGCCTCCAGGGATGGAGTACAGGTCGTTGTCCGTGCGCCTGATCATCAGGATCCGGCCTTCGTCGTCCTGGATGAACGCAGACACCGCTACCGCGATGCTGTTGGCCTTGGGTGCGTTCGGATCGTTGTAATAGTCGACTCGGGTCATGCTGCCTCCTAGAAGGTGGCCGGCTTGGCGAGGTTCCAGACTGACTCGAAGCTCTCCGAGTAGGTCTCGAAGAGGTCCCCGGCGGAGAGTCTCCGCAGGTGGAGGGACGGGGCGTGGGCTCCCTGGAACCCGTACACGTGCGTGTTGATGATCATCTCGTCGTCGAACCGGAAGATCGAGTTGTAGAGCGTCGTGTTGTGGAACCGCATCTCTACCCCGTCGACGCCGACCAGTGGCCGGTAGGACGCCAGCGCGTTGCGGATGCGTGCCGCAAGCGTCCCGTCGCCGAGCTGCTCTTCCTCGCCGCGCAGGGCCACGCTGTCCCCCTCGGGGTCGCCGAACGCGAGTCGGATTCGAGCGCCGGCCGCTGCCTTGGCTGCCAGGTCCTTGATGAACCGCGGGCGTTCGACCAGGAACAACGCTGCGTGGACCAGGATCTCGACGGTCTCCGATGCTTCCTTGATTAGCCGGTCCCACAGTTCGACGGGTACGGCGTTGCGGTGCGGGAAGACCTGCACAAGCTCGGCGGCGGCCGTCTCGGCCTTGCGCTCCGGGGCCACCGAGTCCGGCCACAGGTAGGTCTCTGACTCGCGCGCCATGGCGGCGATCTTGTGCCGGTGCTTGGGGTAGGGCGTCCGGTTCTTGGTGATCCAGCGCTCGACGGTCTTCTGATCGACCCCGACGGCCTTGGCGACCTGCTCCAGCGTCAGGCCGTTGCGCAGCAGCGCGTCACGCAGGCGTTCGTTCGGCATCGGCACCCCTTGGGACGTGTAGGGACGTCTTCGACGGTACCAGGGACGTCCCAAGATGTCCTGCCACGTGGTGATCACGTCCCGCGTTTTGGCGGAGTCTGGGTGTCAGGTTGCCGGGGCAGGCCCGGTGCCAGGACACCGAGGAGGTAGGCGTGACCATTGAAACCGCCGTCCGGCCGGCTGGCTTGGACAAGCGGCCGATCCCTCGCCGACGTGCGGCGTAGGCGCGGCGTGGCATGCGCGACACGGTTCAGATCCACGTCACGGCTGATCTGCCGATTCGTGTCCGGGCGCTGACGTACGCAAACCGCGCGGAAGTCCGGTTCGGCAAGGCGTTCCCGGTGGTCCTGCTCGTGGACTCCGACGCCATCGCCGTACTGCGGAGGGAACTGGACGAGGTGAGCGCGGCACTGGACGCCGCAGCGGCACGAGGCGGAGAACCGCCCGAAGAAACTGACCAACAGACGACATAAGGGATTCAGCATGGCTATCGATAAGGGACACCGGTTCGGCATCGACTTCGACGACGCGTTTCCGCAGGGCTTGGTGATGGTGGGCGAGGTGTCGCCGGACAACGAGTACCAGTCGCGTGAGGACCGGGCCGCCAACCGTCCGGTGCGGCAGCGGGTTGACGAGATCACGGGTAAGCGGCAGTGGAAGGTCATGGTCACTGACCCGTCCGAGACGCGGGCGAAGCGGGCCTCCTTCGAGATCACCCTTCTTGCCGACGTCCAGCCGGTGCCGACCACGTCGGAAGCGCTCCCGGGGATGCGGCCGATCGAGCTGGACGGTCTGACGGCCGAACCGCGCGTGGCTGGGCAGGGCGAATTCAAATACCAGTCCTATGTGTTCCGCGCGACCGGCTTCAAGCAGGCCGCGAGCAAGGCATCTCGGTCCGGTGGGTCCGGTGAGACGGCGAAGGCAGCGTGACGATGGTGGGCTTCCGCGAGCGGGTCGAGGCGTGGGAGCAGGCGTATCGGGACTACATGGCCGCGTGGGAGCACGGCCGTGCGGTCCTGTCGCCGGTGAGTGCGACGAATACGGCGAATGCTGCTCGGCGGGTGTCGCGGGCGTGGCACGAGCTGGCGCAGGCGCGCGGGTTGCCGTGGTGGTGTGTGGCGGCGCTGGAGTCGGCGGCCGAGGGGTTCGCCGACCTGGCCCGGGAGTGGGAAGCGCATGACGGCTACGTGGGACGGGCTGGGGCTGCGCTGGACGGTGAGCGCGGGTACCGAGGTGACGGTGGAGGAGACCGGGACGGGCGCATCGCACCCGCCGGTGCTGGTGCTGGCTGGTGGGCTGTGCGTGGTGACGCTGGTGCCGCCGGAGGATCAGGAAGCGTGGACGGGATGCGCGGTGTTCCTGCGCCGTCTCCGCGACCACGCCGAGGAACTGGCGGCGCTGCTGGAAGCCCGCGCGGAGAGGGGTGACCGTGCGCAAGGGTGAGCCGAAGACGCTGCGGGACGCCCATGAGGTCGTGATGGACCGCCGGCCACCGAACGACGCGAACCCCTCGGTGTGGCTGGCGTTCCGACTCGGCAACGCACGGTTGTACAAGGCCGTCGCCGACATTGACCGGGGCCATCACCACGAGGCGCTGTATTGGGCCAGCTACGAGGAACGGAAAGCGGGTGAGATCTCGGTGGAACTCCAGGCGGAGAGCAAGCCTGCTGATTAGTCGCATGTAGACGACTTAAAAGTCAACAGTAGTAGCGAAAACGCACGCGATGACGTGCGGCGATGAAGCACGCCCTGTTGCGGGTGCGTGTGATCCGTTAAGGCGCAGAAGCGGTGCCTGGCTACCAACCTTGCCGCTCCTGCGCTGTCCACAACCCAGCGGAAGTGAACAATGACAACGCTAAACGACGACAACCGGCGAGCGTCAACGGGGGTCACCCGAACGCGCTGCGCCGCCTGCAAACGATTCGCCAAACTCCTGCCCGGTGAGACCAAGTGCGCTCCCTGCTTGGAGATGCTGCCGCTGGATCTGCGGGTGAAGCGGGGTGGTCGGTGATGTCTCCCGGCTTCGCGGTAGTGGCCCTGGCCGGGCTGGGGCTCGGTGTGTGGGTGCTGCACAGAGTCGGCCGTGCCCTGGCCTCGATCCTGGAAGCTCTGGCTGCGGCGGCCGTGGTGTTCGTGGCCCTGTGGTGGCTGTGCAAGGCCGTGGCGTGGATGCTCGCGCAGGTGGTGACGCGGTGGCGGACCAGCCTGGCCGTGATCGCGGTCTACGCCTGGTGCGAGCTGTTCGGCTGGCTCTCCCTGGCGATCATCCTCGGCGGTATCGCGGTCGTTCTGGCGACGTGGTGGGCGATCGATGCCGTCTCGTTCGATCAGTGGTGCTGGCGGTTCCTGCGCTCCTGGTGGGCCCGCTGGGCGGTCTATGGCCGGAAGCTGCCGGAGTGGCTGCACGCCTGCGGGCTGTCGGTGCGGGACGAGGCCTTGCCGGTGGTGGTGAACGTGAACCTGGTCGGCCGCCGACGTGCCCTCTCCCGCTCGACCTCGACCCGCTCCGGCACGCGGATGCCCAAGGTGCTCGGCGTGCGCTCCGGAGCGTCGTGGGACGAGGTGCGGGTGGAACTGGTGGCCGGTCAGAAGCCGGAGGACTTCGACGACGCCGCCCGTGCCTTGGCCGTCGCGCGGAAGGTCGCTCGCTGCCAGGTCGCGAACTGACACCCAACGTGGTGTCGATCGACTTCCAACGGCGTGACCTCCTGGGCGGCGGGGTGGCCGGCCCCCAGGTCCCCGACGGCGTCGACTCGACCGGCGTGGACCTGCGCAACGTCTGGGCGGGTCGGACCGAGTACGGGCGTGACTGGCGCGTCCCTCTGCTGGGCTCCGGTGCTCACTGCCTGACCGCCGGTGCCTCCGGGGCGGGCAAGAACTCGGTGATGTGGTGTCCGCTGGTCGCGGCTGCCTCGGCGATCCGGGCCGGGGTGGTGCGGATGTCCGGGATCGACCCGAAGGGAATGGAACTGGCGTACGGGCGCGGGATCTTCTCCCGGTACGCGGTGGGTGGCAAGGACGCCGTGGAGCTGCTTGACGGCCTGGTGGAGGAGATGGAATCTCGCAAGCGGGCCTTCGCCGGTCGGCTGCGGACGATCCCGGTGTCGACGGAGTATCCGTTGGAGCTGCTGGAGTTCGACGAGATCGGGGCGCTGACGAAGTACACCGACCGCAAGACCCGTGAGGCCATTGTGGAGCGCGTCGCCTTGCTGACCACTCAAGGTCGGGCGCTCGGGATCTCGGTCCGTGGCTACGTCCAGGAGCCCACCAAAGACACCGTTCCGGTCCGCGAGCTGTTCACCCGGCGGGTGTGCCTGCGCGTGACCTCCAAGACGCACGTCGGGATGGTCCTCGGTGACGGCGCGTACGAGCGTGGGGCGTGGGCGAACCGGATCGGCGACTCGGAGGCCGGTGTCGGTTACGTGTGGGGCGAAGGCATCCGCGAGCCCCTGCGCATCCGTGCCGGGTGGGTCTCCGACAGCACCGTGAAGGCGCTGGAGGCGTATATCACAAACGGGGGCGTCGCGGATTTGCGACACGGCGGCGAGGGGGTGGCCGCGTGAACCGGCTGATGATCTTCCTTGATGCCATCCGCGACCACCTCGACTCCTATCAGCTGCCGCCGGCCGCGTCGGTCGATGTCAACGCCTGGTCCGGCCCGATCACGGTTCAGCTCGACGTGGACGGCCTGCCGGAGGTGGCGCGGGCACTGGTGGTGTGGACACAGACCCTCGATGAGGTCTCGGCGCGGCTGTGGCGGCTGTGTGACGGCAAGTGGGTGCACATCTCGATCACCGGTCGGACACCCTGCGGCATCCCGGTCCTCGTCTTCGGCGTGGTGCGGTTCGAGCCGAGCACGTTCCCGGACCTCCCGGCCGGGGCGAAGCAGGACATGCCGGTCTACCTACTGCGCGGCTGGTCGATGGCCGGGGAGGTGGCGGCCTGATGAGCGAGACCCGGGCTGAACGGATGCGGACACCGCTGGCTGCCGATGTGATCCGGGCGACGGCGGAGAAGCACGGCGTCTGCGTCCGGCCCTTCACGATGGAGGTCGGCGACACCACGAGCGGCGAACTCCGCTACGTCCCCGTCCCTTGCGGCTCCACGGTGGAGTCGGTGTGCCTGCCGTGTGCGCGGAAGGCGAAGGCACTCCGGCAGGCCCAGTGCCGCGAGGGCTGGCACATGACCGAGGAACCCGTCTTCGCCGCCGAGCTGCCGTCGGAGGATCACAACGAGCTGCTGACCTACCGCGCCGATCTCGTCGCGGCGTATCAGGAGGTGGTCGAGCACGACCAGACGGAGGCGGAGGAGTTGCGGGAGGAGGTCGCCGGGGTGGATGCGGAACTTCGGCAACTCGGGATGCGGGGCCGGCTGCCTGCCCTCGACGTCCCGGCCAAGCGCCCGGTGAAGCGCTCGACCCGTCGTCGGCAGGATGCTCCGAACCTGCCTCGGCGGAAGGTCGCGAAGACGACGGTCGGGCGGGAGTACGCGGGCAAGTTCCGGCCGTCGATGTTCGTGACGCTGACCTGCGACACCTACGGCCCGGTCCGTGGTGACGGCTCGCCGGTCGACCCATCGCGGTATGACTACCGGCGGGCCGCTCGGGATGCGGTGCACTTCTCCGCGCTGGTGGACCGGTGGTGGCCGAACCTGCGGCGGGTCGTCGGCTGGGACGCCCAGTACTTCGCCACCGTCGAGCCCCAGCGTCGGGCCGCTCCGCACCTGCATACCGCTATCCGGGGCGCGGTGCCGCACGACGTGATCCGCCAGGTCACCGAAGCCACCTATCGCCAGGTCTGGTGGCCGTCCCACGACGAGATCGTCTACACCAATCGCCTCCCGATCTGGGACGGCCCGGACACCGGCTTCGTCGACCCGGAGACACGTCGGCCGCTGACCCGGTGGGACGACGCGGTGGAGGCGGTCGAGAGTCCGGCGCACGTCGTCACGTTCGGGCGGCAAGTCCACTCGAAGGGCATCCTCGGCGGCACAGAGGAGGCCGGCCGTCACATCGGTTATCTGACCAAGTACCTCACCAAGTCCACCGGTGAAGTGGTGGAGGCCGATAGCGCAGCCCAGGCTGATCACCACGACCGGCTTCACGCCGAGCTGTCGGTCACGCCGTGTTCGCCGCGCTGCGCGGTCTGGCTGCTCTACGGCATCCAACCCAAGGGCGTCACGGGCAAGACCACTCCAGGCCACTGCAAGGGCCGGGCTCACCGCCGGACCACGCTCGGGCTGCCCGGCCGCCGCGTCCTGGTTTCGCGGAAGTGGTCGGGCAAGACGCTCGTGGACCACAAGGCCGACCGCCGGGCGTTTGTGCTCCAGGCGCTCGCGGCGGTCGGGATCGTGAAGCCGGAGGTCGACCGGTCACAGCAGGTCTGGCGGAAGGTCGAGCCCGGAGACCCGCAGGTCCCGCCCCGGCCGCACCTTGTGATGCGCGCTATCGCCGAGCGGATCACATGGAAGGCCGAGTAAGACCGGGCGCTACTGGCAGCGGAGAGACCGCCAGAAACTTCGGTAACTGGACTCGCGGCCTGATCAAAGGGGGAGCACATGAACAACGTCAGCAGCATGAACCGGCTCTGGACCGTCGAAGACGTCTCGGACTACCTCGGCGTTCCGGTGAAGACGCTCTACCAGTGGAAATGGCGCGGCGAGGGCCCGCCGGTCAAGAAGATCGGCCGGCACCTGCGCTATGACCCGGCCAAGCTGCGCGCCTGGGTCGACGCGGAGGCGGCCTGATGGGGCACATCCAAGATCGGTGGTTTCGCCCCGCGCGGGATGCGGTGACCGGGAAGGTCATCCTCAACGCGCGGGGCAAGCCCGTCATGGAACGGTCCGAGCTGTACGGCATCGGGCTGCGGTACAAGGTCCGGTACCTCGACCCGGACAACAACGAACGCTCGAAGTCGTTCGCGGACAAGCAGAAGAAGCGCGCTGAGGACTTCCTCATTGGTGTCGAGTCCGACAAACGCGAAGACAAGTACATCGATCCGCGGGCCTCGATGACGACGTTCCGCCAGCAGGCGGAGAGCTGGTTGAAGGGCCAGTCCCCGGACCCGGGCACGCGGTCGACCATCCTCAGTCGGCTCGAAAGCCAGATCTACCCAGTCTTCGAGACCAAGAAGGTCGGGCAGATCAAACCGGCGACCATTCGTGACTGGGTCGGCTCGATGGAAGAGCGGAAGCTCTCGGACAACTACCAGGCGGTCTTGTTCAACACCGTCTCCGGCGTGATGGATTCGGCCGTGGACGACCGCCGGATTCGTGAGAACCCGTGCCACGCGAAGACCGTGCGGCGACCGGTCGCGAGTAGCCCGCCGATCGTCGTATGGCCGGAGGAACGTGTTCAGGCTGTGCGGTCGGGGCTGGCGGAGCGGTTCAAGATCGCGGTTCCGCTCGGTGCTGGCTTCGGTTTACGGCAGGGTGAGATTCTGGGCTTCTCACCCGACGACATCGACCGGACGGCGATGACCGTGCGGATTCGTCGACAGATCAAGACGGTCAGAGGCGTGATGATGTTCGCTCCTTTCCCCAAGCGGGGAAAGGAGCGAACCATCCCGCTGTCGGCCGCCATGCTGGCCGAGATCGACGACCACGAGGACCGGTTCCCCGTCCGTGGCAGTCACGCTGCCCTGGCAGAGCGCGGACGGTGATCCGGTTACGGCGCGGCTGCTGATGACCGGCGAAGCTGGCCGGCTGTACTCCGGCGACCTGTTCACGAAGGTCGTCTGGCACGGAGCGTTCCGGGCGGCCGGGATCAAGTACCGAGGTCGCGCGGACGGGATGCATGCGCTCCGTCACTTCTACGCGTCGACGCTCCTGGCCCGTGCGGTGTCGATTACCGAGCTGGCCGACTACCTTGGGCACGCGGACCCGGGCTTCACGCTCCGGACGTACACGCACCTCGTCCCGTCGAGCCACCAGCGGGCACGTGAGGCCGTCGACGCGGTGTTCGGGCGGCCTGCCTTGAAAGCCGCCTAGCAGTCTCACCTGGCGATGAGCGCAATCGGCATGTCGTGTGAAATTGATCACATCGTTGGTCTACACTGACTAGTGGATCTTCGTAGGTTTGGGCGAATGAGGTTGTCGGATGGACGAGCAAGAAGCGAAGAGGCGGCGCAACGTCTTCGTGGTGCACGGCCGGAACATCGAAGCTAAGCAAGCTATGTTCGAGTTCCTGCGCGCCATCGACCTGAACCCGATCGAGTGGGGCAGGGCTCGGGCGCTGACCAAAGAGCCGAATCCGTATATTGGTGACATTTTGGACATGGCGTTCGATGCGGCACAGGCGGTCATCGTGCTGCTCACCCCAGATGAAGTGGTCAGCCTTCGCCCTGAATATGCCGATGGAATGAGCGATCCGGACCTGAGCCCATCGACTCAGGCGCGGCCCAATGTTCTTTTCGAGGCGGGCATGGCGATGGGTCGGCACTCCGACCGGACGGTGCTGGTCGAGATTGGTCGCATGCGTCCGTTCAGCGATGTGGCCGGTCGTCACGTCTTGCGCATGGGAAACGCGCCGAATCAGCGACAGGAGCTGGTTGAGCGGCTCCAGTCCGCAGGATGCGAAGTCGACATCTCGGGGAAGTCGGACTGGTACCAGGCTGGACAATTCACGGTGCCCCCTGAACCCGACTTCACGTCCGGCGTTGGGGCCGAGCCGTCGGGCGCGGGGGCGTTGTCGGCGACCCCCAGAGAGGAGGACGGCTGGACTCGCTCGGGAGATTTCCTACTGCGCCTACAGGAGCCAAAGACCGTTGGTTTTGGGCTGTACACGGTCTTGGGAGAGGCGAAGAACCTCGGGCCCAGGAAGCAGATGGCGTTCATTACAGCTACTTACAGCGACGAGCGAGGCAAGATCATCGGGAGTGCCAACGGCGCGGTCTCGCAGATACAAGAGGATGAACTCAAGACGTTCACGCTCAACTCGAACGACGACTTGGGGCTCGCGCATGACTCCCGTGTGCAGGTCGATAGCGCGATCTGACTTCACTGTGATGTGCCGGCCGGACGGGCCTCTGTTCGATGACGGCCTGGAGGCGGCCTGATCATGAAACCCCGCCCCCGCCGACGCGAAAGCCGCCCGGTCGCAGAGCCCCGAGAAGGGCAAGCGACCGGGCGGCTTTCCGTTACGTCACAACTACTTCAGCTCAGCCGACGACTTCCCGAGGATCCGCCGCGCGACGATCAGCTGCTGGATCTGCTGAGTCCCCTCGAAGATGTCGAGGATCTTCGCATCCCGAGCCCACTTCTCCAGCAGCGACTCCTCGCTGTAAGCCCCGGTGAGCTCAACGCACTTCAACGCGATCTCCACCACCGAACGCCCCGCCTTGGCCTTCGCCATCGACGCCTGGAGCGAGTTCGGCTTGCGGTTGTCCGCCATCCAAGCCGACTCGAGCGTCAGCAAATACGCCGACTCGTAGTCCGCCTCCAACCTCAGAAACTCCGCCGCCGCGGCGTGCTGGGAATTGGCTGGGCGGTCGTAATCGATGGTCACCCCGGCGGTGGTGAGGATTTTGCGGGTCTCGTCGAGGGCCGCGCGGGCCACGCCGATCGCCATCGCCGCCACCAGCGGCCGGGTGTTGTCGAACGTCTGCATGACGCCCGCGAAACCCTTTTTTGTGTCGATCTCCGGTGTGCCCAACAGGTTTTCGCGGGGCACGCGGCAGTTTTCGAAGCGCAGCACCGCCGTGTCGGAGGCGCGGATGCCGAGCTTGTGCTCGGTGCGCACCACCTCGAAGCCCGGTGTGCCCTTCTCGACCACGAACGACTTGATCGCCGCGCGGCCCTTGCTCTTGTCCAGCGTGGCCCAGACGACCACCGCGTCCGCGCGCTCGCCCGACGTGACGAAGATCTTCTCGCCGTTCAACACGTAGTGGTCGCCGTCGAGACGAGCCGTCGTGCTGACCGCCGCCGAGTCCGAGCCGAAGCCCGGCTCGGTGATCGCCATTGCCGCCCACATGCCGGAAAAGCGCTCCAGCTGCTCGTCCGTGGCCACCGAGCTGATCGCCGCGTTGCCCAGGCCCTGCCGCGGCATCGACAGCAGCAGGCCGACGTCACCCCAGCACATCTCGATCGTGCCGAGGACGACGTTCAGGTTGGCGCCGTTGCGATTTCCCTTGGCCGAATCGTCGGAACCGGAGCGGCGCACGCCCGCCGCGCCCGCGCCGCCCTCACCCGACGAATTGAGGCCGTCCAGCAGCGCCGCGAACATGTCCAGCTCGGCCGGGTACGTGTGCTCCGCGCGGTCGTACTTGCGCGAGATCGGCCGGAACACCTCGGCCGCGGCCTGGTACGCCTGGTTGATCAGCGCGCCGGCCTTCTTGGGAACTTCCAGGTTGATCATGGTCCAAAGCCTTTCCGAAGCCTAAAGAAGGACGGCGCCTTCCATGACGCCGATGGCGCGCAGGTCCCGGTACCAGCGCTCGACCGGGTGCTCCTTGACGAAGCCGTGCCCGCCGAGCAGCTGCACGCCCGCGCTGCCGATCTGCATGCCCTTGTCCACGGCCAGCTTCCGGGCCAGCGCGACCTCGCGGGCGTAGGACTTGCCCTGCTCGGCCCGCGCCGCGGCGCGCAGCGTGACCAGCCGCAGGCCCTCCAGCTCGATCGCGATGTCGGCGACGGAGAACGCCACCGCCTGCCGGTGGCTGATCGGCTCGCCGAATGCGGTCCGCTCGTTGACGTAGGGGACGACGTAGTCGAGGACGGCCTTCGCGGTCCCGGCGGCCAGCGCCGCCCAGCCCAGCCGCGAAAGCCGGACGACCTCGGCGAAGACGTCCGCCTGGCCGCCGCCCAGCAGCGCGCCCGCCGGGAGCGCGACGCTCGAAAGGTGCAGCTTGCCGGTCGCGGCGCCGCGCAGGCCCATCGCCGGCTCGGCCTCGATGGACACTCCGGCGTTCGACGACTCGACGAGGAACAGCGCCGGGCCGCGGCCTTCGAGGTCGGCCGACACGATGAACAGCTCCGCCTGCGCCGCCCGCGGGACCAGCGCCTTCACGCCGTCGAGCTGGTAGCCCTTCGGGGTGCGGCGCGCCTTCGTCGCCGGCTTGAACGGGTCGTACAGCGCTTTCTGTTCTTGCAGCGCCAGCGCGGCGGCCGGCACGTGCTCGCCGACGAACGCGGGGAGATAGTCGGCTTGCTGCTGCTCGTCGCCCCAGCTGACCAGCGCGGTGCTCACCGCGGACGGCGCGAGCACGGCCACGGCCAGGCCCAGGTCGCCGTGCGCAAGCGCTTCCGCGACGAGCGCGTTGGTCACCACCGAGCGTTCCGTGCCGACGCCGCCGAGCTCCTCCGGGATGCCGACCAGGCTGATGCCCAGCTCGGCGGCCCGGCTCAGCAGGCCCTCGGGTGCTTCGAGCTTGGCGTCGGCGTCCGCGGCGGCCGGGCGCAGCTGCTCGGCGGCGAACTCCGTGACCGTTTCGACGATGAGCTGCTGGTCCTCACTCGGCGTGAGGTCGAACAGCCCCGTGTCGGCGGCCGGTGTGAGCCGGGCGGGCTTGCCCAGCTTCTGCACCGACTTGAACGACCGGGTCGCCGCGCCGGCGACGCGGAAGCCGTTGCGCGTCCCCGCCGTGACCAGGTCCTCGAGCGGTTTGCGCAGCCCGGCCCGATCGACGACCTTGCTCCCGGCCAGCCGGGTCAGCGCGGACAGGCCCCAGCCCATCGCGTCCCGTTTCCTTGGCGCAGCCATGTGGCCCTCCATCCCGTTACCTACTCGCGAGTAGGTTAACCTGCGAGCCGGGATCACGCCAGTGCGGGTTCACGCACGCGTCAGCCGGGCCGAGACCTCCCACAGCTCCCGGGCGTCGCGGTGGTCTCGGCGCCGCTCGAGCCGGGGCCGCCCGCCGTTCCGGCCGCCCGGGCCGACGTAGGCGTTGCCGGGGACGTCACCGGTCGCTGCGAACAGGATCGGCAGCGCGCCGTACTCGGCCTTTTTCTGCGCGATCAGCGGGTAGACGACCTTCATCAGCAGGGAGAGGCCGCCGCCGAAGTGCCGGTCGAGCCCGGTCCGTGCGACGCCGGGGTGCGCGGCGACGGCCCGGACCGCGCGGCCGGAATCGGTCAGCCGCCGCTGGAGTTCCTGTGTGAACAGCAGGTTCGCCAGTTTCGACTGGTTGTAGGCACCCAGCGCGGAGTAGCGGCGGCGCTCCCAGTTCAGGTCGCCGAGCGGCACCTTCCCCAGGCGCGCCAGCCCGGACGAGACCGTGACGACGCGGCCGGTCAGGTGCGGCAGCAGCAGGTTCGTCAGCAGGAACGGGCCGAAGTGGTTGATGGCCATGTGCGTCTCGAAGCCGTCGGCGGTCTTCGCGTACGGCACGGCCATCACGCCGGCGTTGTTGATCAGCACGTCGAGGTCGCCCGCCCAGCCGGCCGCGAACTCCCGCACCGAGCCCAGGTCGGCGAGGTCGAGGCGCCGGACTTCGGTGTCGCCCGGCGGCGCCGTGACGCGGGCGGGGTCGCGGACGGCGAGCACGACGCTGGCTCCGGTGGCGGCCAGTTCGCGGGCGGTGACGGCGCCGAGGCCGCTGCCGGCCCCGGTGACGAGGTAAGTGGTCATGGGTTCAGCGTTGCCGCGCCGGGCGGGCCGCGGCAAAGCGCGCCGATCGGGGGATCGGCGATCCCTGGGTACGCCGGTCTCCGGCGCCGATAATCGGGAGCGTGAACCGCCCCGAGCTCGCCGACTTCCTGCGCCGCCGCCGCGAGGCCCTGCGCCCGGACGACGTCGGGCTGCCACCCGGGCAGCGCCGCCGCACGTCCGGGCTGCGCCGGGAGGAGGTCGCGACGCTCTCGGGCATGTCCACCGACTACTACACGCGGCTGGAGCAGCAGCGCGGCCCGCGACCGTCGGAGCAGATGCTCGCCGCGATCGCCCGCGGCCTGCGCCTGACGCTCGACGAGCGCGACCACCTGTTCCGGCTGGCCGGGCACACCGCACCGAGCCGCGTGTCGCGTGCGGACCACGTCAGCCCGGCGCTGATGCGCGTGCTGGACCGGCTGCACGACACGCCCGCGCAGGTGATGTCGAACCTCGGCGAGACGCTCGTGCAGAACCCGCCGGCCCGGGCGCTGCTCGGCGACGAGACCGGCCACACCGGACCCGCGCGCAGCGCCGCCTACCGGTGGTTCACCGATCCGGCGGAGCAGCTGCGCTACCCGCCGGCGGACCGCGGGCGCCACGGCCGCTTCCTGGTCGCAAGCCTGCGGGCGGCCGGCGCGAGCGACACCCGGGCCGCGGGCCTCGCGCGGCTGCTCGCGGCGAAGAGCGCGGAGTTCGCGCGGCTGTGGGAAGCGCACGAAGTCGCGGTGCCGTTCGAGCGCCGCAAGACGCTCGTGCACCCGGGGGTCGGGGAGATCGCGCTCGACTGCCAGCTGCTCTTCACCGACGACCTCGGGCAGTTGCTGCTGGTGTTCACGGCCACGCCCGGCACCGAAGACGCCGAGAAGCTGCAGCTGCTGTCCGTCGTCGGCCCGGAGCTCCTATGAGTGCGCGGTGTGCACCTGCTTGCGCCACTCGGCGAAGCGCAGCCGTTCGAAGGTGATGAGCCCGAGCACCACGGCGGCCGTGATCAGCAGCACCACCGCGGCCGGCACGTGCTCCAGCAACGGCGTCGACGCGACCAGCAGCACGCCGACGACCAGCCGCTGGACGTTCCAGCTGCCGAGGTTGCGCTTGCGCAGGGCGCTCAGCGCGACCAGGTAGAGCGCGAGGCCGCCGGTCAGCGTCCAGATCGGCACGCCGTGCAGTGCTTCGCCGGGGGTGTGGTGCTCGGTGTCGGCGATGTAGAGGAACGCCTTCTTCAGCCCGAGGGCGACCAGCACGATCCCGGCGATCAGCGGCAGGTGCAGGAACGTGTAGGAGTCGGTGGCGAGCTTCGCGCGTTCGACCCCGGTCGCGCTGGTCAGCCGGTGCTCGGACACGCGCGCGACGACGTCGAAGTAGGTCCACCACATCCCCGCGGCCAGCGCCAGCCCGCACACCGCCGCGCCCGTGACCAGCCACGACATCGGCAGCGCCCCGATCCCGATGCCGATCGCCACGATCGACTCGCCGAGCGCGATGATCACGATGAGCCCGAACCGCTCGGCGAAGTGCGCGGGCGCCTCGATCCGCCAGCCCTCCGGCCCGGCGAAGTAGACGTTCAGGTAATCGATTCCCAAGGCCACCACCCACAACCCCAGCTGCCACGGCCCGTCCAGGAACGCGGCCACGGCGAGCAGTCCCACACTCGGCAGCAGCCCCACGAGCATCTTGAGCAGCACCCGCCGGAGCCCCGGGTCGTGTTTCGCCGCCCCCAGGTACGCGACGAGGTGCAGCAGCCGCACGAGCGCGTAGCAGCCGACGAACAGCACGGGCGCGAACAGGCCGCCGGGATGATCGGCGAAGGCTTCGGGAATGGTCAGCGACACCAGGAACATCACGGCCATCGCCCCGAACATGGCGAGCCGCGCGATCCCGTGGTCGACGTGGATGGTGGTCCCGAGCCAGGCATAACTGCACCAGCACCACCACAGGACGGCGAGCATCGCCAGCCCCTGCCCGACACCGGCGGGGCTGAGGTGGTCGGCCATCAGCTGGGTGGTCTGGGTGATGGCGTAGACGAAGACCAGGTCGAAGAACAGCTCGATGGTCGAGACGCGGTGGTCCTCATCCGCGCTCACCAGGTGCAGGCGTCTCGTGGGCACGCCGAATTATGGACGAAACAAGGTCAAGAAGGGCCGGTTTCCCGGTAACGCCCTGCGCGAACATGGCCGAGCGGGTATGGGTCTGGGACAATGACCGCGGGACGTGGGGAGGGTGTCGTGGTTTCCTATCCGGCCGCGCTGCACCGGACGATCATGACCGTGGACGTCGCCGGGTACAACAACCCGGCCCGGACCATGGCGCACCTGCGCGAGGTGCACGACGGCTTGTGGCGGGTGCTCAAGGGCGGCTTCGCCGAGACCGGCATCCCGTGGGACGTCTGTTTCGTGGAGAACACCGGCGACGGCGCGATGATCCTCCTGCCGCCGGACATCGCGAAGGTCGACCTGGTGGCCCAGCTGCCCGAACGCATGCACGCCGAACTGCGCCGCCACAACGCCGTGCACTCGGAAGGCGCGCAGATCCAGCTGCGCCTCGCGCTGCACGCCGGTGAAGTGCTGAGCGCCGGCCACGGTTCGGTCAGCAAAGCCGTGAGCTTCACCTTCCGGGTGCTCGAAGCCGCGGAGGCGAAGACCGCGCAGCGGGACACGGGTGCCGAACTGGCGCTGCTGGCCTCGGACGTCTTCTACCAGGACGTCGTGCTGCAGGACCCGGCGGCGGCACCCGCGGACTACCGGCGGATCCCGGTCGAAACCAAGGAAACCTCCACGGTCGCGTGGTTGCGGCTGCTCGGCGGCAGCGGCAGCAACGGCGGCGGCCGGGCCGGCGAGCGGCGGCCGGACCTCCGGGTCGTGCGGCAGCCCGTGGCGCCGCCCGCCCCCGACCGCGCCCGGGAACTGACGGAACTGCTCCTGGACATTCCGGCCGTCGCCGAGGAAAGCAGCCGGAGAATGCTGTTGAAGCGGCTGCGGCCGGAGATCTCGACCGTCGTGGCATATCACCCGCAAACCCGGCTGCACGTCCTGGAGATCGCCGGTACCTGCCTGCGTTATCGCGGCGGGCTCGCCGAACTCGTCGCCGCGGTGGAAATGCTGGAACCCGGATCGGCGCCGGTGCAGCGGCTGCTCGAGCGCGTTGCCGGCTGGCCGGAAGAGAGCTCGTCGTGACATCTTTTTGGCACCCGGCGGAAGCCCTTTTCGCGGGTAAGATCTCCGCAACTGCGTTCGATCCGCAGGGGCGATGACGCCGGTTCCGTCCCGTGAGGTGGTAGGGGGGTGCTGCGCCAGGTGGCGGGACACTTGATCGGAGAGGCCGTCGTCGACGTCCTCGCCGAAGCCGGCTTGGCCGAGGAACTGGCCGTCGTGGTCAGCCTCGTCGGGAAGACGCTGGGCGTCGATCTGGCCGTTCCCCGGCACCCCACCCCGCGCAGTTCCCTGATCGAAGTCGTTTCCGCCTGTGAGCGCTATCAGAACGGCATGCAGGCACTGGTCGGTGCCGTCGCTTTCATGCGGCCCGGATCACCGGAGTCCGAGCGGGTCCGGGACCTGGTGGAGCGGCCGCGGGTGCTGGACCTGCTGCCGCGCGCCGACCGCGACCGGCTGCACCACTGGCTGGCCGGCCTCGAGGTGCCCCGGCTCGGCGAGCTGGTCCGTCGCGCGAGCGGGCTCGGTTCGCCGTTGCCGCCCAAGGTGCGCACCGCGTGGGAAGCCTTCACCCACCTGGCCGATTTCAACGCCGACGTCGACGGCATCCCCCCGGCGTTGACGCTCCTCGAGCTCATCGCCCACCAGTGCGGCGGCGAACTCGCGCTGCGGCTGATCGAGTGGAACGACTACCAGGCCAGGAGGCTCCGGCTCGAGGCCCAGCTGAGAGCGCGTCGAGCCACGATCGCCACGCCGTCGCGGGAAGGGCGGCTGCACTTGATGATCCTGGTCGACCATGATGGGATAGACCCGGACTTGTACCAGGTTTCCCATTGGTGTCAACGGCTTTCCGGGGAATGGCCGCCACCGCACGGCGGCACGGCGGAGGTGCGGGCCGCCGACCTCGAACGATACGTCGACGGACTGGTGGTCGCCGCGGAACGGGTCTGGGCCGACCACCGCGGTTCGGTCGCGCTCGAGTTCGTGCTCCCGCGGGCGTTGCTGAACCTGCCCGTGCAGCTCTGGCACCGCGAGCACGAATCCGGCATGCCGCGGCCGCTTTCGATCGACTACCTCATATCCGTCCGTTCGCTGGAGCGCATGCGTTCGAAGCACTGGCACCGCGTCTGGAACCAGCACTGGGAGGCGTTCATGGCGAACCCGTCCGCCGAGTGCGTCTACTACGAAAACGGCACCCAGGCTTCGGGGCTCGACGTGGTGCTTTCCGACCTGCGCTGGGGGCTGGTGGTCCTCGGTTCGGCTCCGCCGCTGGAAGCCGGTGGGGACGGGGACAGCCTGACGGCCGCTTTGCGGTCGGGTATCCCGGCGGTACTATGGCACCCTGACGCGCCACTCGACGTACTCCGGGAGTTGATCACCGAGTTCGCGAAGGGCCAATCCGGTCTAGGCGATTTGCCCATGCAGGCCAAGAAATCCCGAGCACGCGCCAGTCTTCCCGAAACGGCCTTCGATCGGGATAATCCAGTGCGGGATCTGGTGGTGCTGTGGGACGATCCGAGCCGTCTCGTTCTTGACCAGCCGCCGGCTTTCCCGTGGCAGCGAGGGGATATCCGGGATGACCGAGAGCGAGCGTCTTGACGGGGGAGAGACGACGCAGGTCCGCGACGCGTCGCGTCTCGCGTCGTCGGACTGGTGGGTCTACCGCGGCACCGGCCGGCCGATCCACGACCTCGAGCTGACCGACATCCTGCCACCGCCACCGCCGTGGCGGGATTTCGACGGGGGTCCGCTGCCGGAGTCGGACGACCCGCCGCGGGACGACCACGACGTCGCACGGCGGCTCGGGAGCGAGCATTCGCAATCGGCTCAGCGCACTGGTCCGGCCGAACTCGACATGATCAACGCGGCGCTCTACCTCCGACGGCCGTTGCTGGTCACCGGCCGGCCCGGAACCGGGAAGTCCACCCTCGCGTACCGGCTGGCGGCCGAGCTGCAGCTGGGCCGGGTCCTGCGCTGGCCGATCACCAGCCGGACCACGCTGAATTCCGGGCTCTACCACTACGACGCCATCGGCCGGATCCAGGCGGCGAGCGCCCGGTTCGCCTCGCGGGGCGAACGGGCCAGTCCCGCGCCCGAACCCGAACCGCCGATCGGCGAATTCCTCCGGCTCGGCGTGCTGGGCACCGCCTTCCTGCCGCGCCGGGTGCCGCGCGTCCTGCTGATCGACGAGCTCGACAAGAGCGAAGCCGACCTCCCGAACGACCTGCTCAGCATTTTCGAAGACGGCGAGTTCCGCGTTCCCGAACTCGAGCGGATCCGCAACCACACCCCCGAAGCGACGGTGTTCACCGACGACCCCGGCGAGACGGCTTCCGTCGTCGGCGGGCGGATCCGGTGTCACGCGTTTCCGATCGTCATCATCACCAGCAATGGGGAAAGGGAATTTCCCCCCGCTTTCCTGCGACGTTGCCTTCAACTGGAAATGCCGGATCCCGACCCGGAGCAATTGGCCGCGATGGTCGTCGCCCACCTGCACGATTCGGAGGACAACCGGCGCAAGCTCGGTGCGGGTCTGCAGTCCGAGCTGATCGAGCAGTTCGTGCGGCGCAGCGCCTCCGGTGACGACCGGCTGCCCTCGGGAAAACTCCTGGATGCCATGTACCTCGCCACGTCCGGCGCCTACCGCGGCGACGTGACGTGGGAGCGGCTGGTGGACGCTCTGTGGCAGCGTCTGTCGGCGGTGCAATGACGTGGGCAGGTCGCCCATTTCGCCGGTTCCCGGTCCCGACGGCGCGGGATCGCGGTCGGCCGGTGCTGGGGAACGGCGCCGGGCCGCCGCATCCCGGCCCCCGGACGTGCGCGACGTCGCCGACGCACTGTGGCTGATCGCGGCGACGCGGACGGACGAAGCACGGGCGCGGCCTTCGACCCCCTATCGGCGACCGGACATCCCCCCGGTCCGGGACACTTTGCCGGATACGGTCGAACTACCGCCCCCGGCCACGCGGGCAGAGCCGGCTCCTCCGCTCGAAAGCCCACGTCAGGTGATTGCGGCCGGGGTGATCGAAGTTCCGTCCACCGCGGATTCCGGACCGCAATCACCGCCGGTCTCCGGATCGATCCGGCCGTCCGTTATCGTTCGGGCCCTCCGCACGCTGAAGCGAAGGGTGCCGGCCTGGCATGAGCACGTGGTCATCGTCGACGAAGCCGCGACGGCGGAGCGGGTCGCCGAGAGCGGATTCTGGTGGCCGGTGACCGAACCGGAAATGGAACGGTGGCTTGATCTCACCGTCGTGGTGGATACCGCTCGCTCGATGACACTGTGGCGCAGCACCGTGAAATCGTTTCGAGCCGGCCTGGAACAGCTCGGCGCCTTCCGGACGATCCAGTACCGCCGGCTCGACACCCAGAGCAGCGGTCACCCGCGCAGCCGGCCCCGGTTGTACGGCGAAACGTCATCGTCGACGCCGAGGGATCCGTCGGAGCTGATCGACCCGACCGGCCGGCGCCTGGTTCTGCTGATCACCGATGGGGTCGGCGACCTCTGGCGGTCGGGCGGGGTGTCCGCCGTGCTCGCCGAGTGGGCGTCGGTGATGCCCACGACCGTCCTGCACGTGCTGCCGCAGCGGCTGTGGGCGCGGGGGATGGACCTGCACCGCGCCCGGCTCAACGTCCACGTGCCGGTCGCGCCGAACAGCCAGTGGGGCTGGGAGCTGCCGGAAGCGTGGGCGGACCCGGAGCTGGCGGCGGCCAAGGACGCCGGCGCGATCCCGGTGCCGGTGATGGAGCTCGGTCCGCGCTGGCTGCGCTGGTGGGCCCGGCTGGTTGCCGGTGAGCACAAGGGTTTTGTCCCCGCGCGCGTGCTGCTGAGCGGGCTGAAGACCGCGCCCGTCGAAGGTGACGGCGCCATCGTCGACCCGGACAGCGCCCGCGAGCGGGTGCGCCGGTTCTTGAGCGTCGCCTCTCCGCCGGCCTACCGGCTGGCCACGATGCTCGCCGCGGTACCCGCCAACCTTTCGGTCGCGCGGTTCGTCCAGGACGAACTCCTGCCCGAGGCCCGGCCGGAGCACCTCACAGAAGTGCTGACGAGCGGGCTGCTGCGGCCGGCCGCGGCGGTCGGCGACGAGACGACGGTGTTCGACTTCCCGGCCTCGGTCCGGCAGGTGCTGCTGAGCGGGGCCCGGCGCACCGACACCGCGGAGGTGGTCCGCGCCACGGAGGCCCGGTTCGGCACCATCACCCGCTTGCGGGATGCGATCGACGCACCGGACGCCACGCGGGATCCCCTTTCGGGGGAGGACTCGCCGCATGACATTTCACTTGAAAGGGTTGTCATGCAGGCGCTCAGTGGCCCTTATGCCTCACGAGCCAGCCGTATTATTCGCTCAAAAGAGGGATTCGACGGCGAACTTGATGTTTCGGCCGATTCCGCTGGGACCTCGACTGTCCCGAAGGCCGGACATGCCATTCCTCAGAAGAAGAACTCGCCCTACGACTATGGTGAACCGGTGATCCACGCTATGGCCAACGCTTCCGTTCCGTCCGAGACTTCCTCGTCTACAGTCGCCACCGCCGGCGAGGCGGTGGACGACCAGGTCCGCCGGACCCCGGAGTTGCGCGAGCCGTTGCCTGCCGAAGACGCCGGCGCCCTGCTGGGCCGCCGTCCCATCTTCACGCCGGAGCACGGGGACAGCCCGGTCGAGGACGTCCCGCCCGTCTGGGGCAGTGTGCCGCCGCGGAACCCCAACTTCACCGGCCGCCGGGAACTGCTCCGGGAACTGGGCGAGCGGGTCCTGTCCGGCACCACGGCGGTCCTGCCGTCGGCCCTGCACGGCATGGGCGGCATCGGCAAGACGCAGATGGCCGTCGAGTACATCTACAGCCACCTCCGGGAATACGACGTCGTGTGGTGGATCCCCGCCACCCACGCGGCCCAGATCCGGGTGGCGCTGACCGAACTCGCCCAGGCGTTGAACCTCCCGGGCTCCGGCGAGGCGAACACCGCCATCCCGGCCGTGCGCGAGGCGCTGCGGACCGGCCGGCCGTACCGGCGCTGGCTGCTGGTTTTCGACTCGGCCGAAGACGTCGCGATGGTCCGCCAGTTCTTCCCGACCAACGGCCCCGGCGAAATCCTGATCACCTCCCGCAACGCGGAATGGGCCAGCGTCGCCCGGCCGCTGGAAGTCGCCGTGTTCGAACGCGCGGAGAGCGTCGAACTGCTGCGCCGCCGGGGTCCGGAGATCGACATAGCCGAGGCCGAGCAGCTGGCGGACCGGCTGGGCGACCTTCCGCTGGCGATCGAGCAGGCCGCCGCCTGGCGCGCCGAAACCGGCATGCCGGTGCAGGAATACCTGCGGTTGTTCGACGAAAAGGTCGCGGAAATCCTCGACACCTCGAGTCCGGCGGATTACGAGGTGTCGGTCGCCGCGGCTTGGAACGTTGCATTCGACGAATTGCGGACGCGCAATCCGGTGGCGCACCAGCTCCTTCAAATTTGCGCTTTCTTCGCTCCGGAGCCCATTTCTCGTGCCTTCTTCTCGGGTGTCGGCAGTATTTCGATCCTGCCCGAAATCGACACGGCCCTGCGCGACCCGATGAAACTGGCGCGGGCCATCCGGGACATCAACCGGTACAGCTTGGCAAAGATCGACCACCGCACCAATTCGATCGTCCTGCACCGGTTGGTGCAGATCGTCCTCCGCAACCGGATGACGCCGCAGCACCGGGCGGAAATGCGGCACGGCGCCCACCTGCTGCTCGCGAAACGCGACCCCAACGACCCCACTTCGTCGAAGCAGTGGCCGCGCTACCAGGAAATCCTGCCGCACGTCTACCCCTCCGAGATCGTCGAATGCGACGACCGCTGGGTCCGCCAGCTCGTGATCAACCTGATGCGGTACCTCTACCAGTGGGGCGACCACGACGAGGCGCTCCGGCTCGCGGAAACGTCGCACCGGAACTGGACCGAGCGGCTCGGCTCCGACGACGAGCAGACCATGCAGGCTGCCGAGCGGCTGGGGTACTACTACTGGGTCACCGGCCGGTACGCCGAGGCGGCGCAGATCAACCGGACGATCCTCGACACCCGGCGGCAGCTGTCCGGTGACAACAGCGAGGAGACGCTCGCCGCCCAGATCGCGGTCTCCGGCGACCTTTCCGCCAGCGGCGATTTTGTCGCATCGCGCGACCTGACCGAAGACGTCTACCAAAAGGCCAAGGCGCTCTTCGGCGAGGACGACCCGGTCACCCTGCGCGCGGCCCGGATCCACTGCACCAACCTGCGGCTCACGGGCCAGTACCGCGAAGCCGCCGAGCTGGACGAAGCGAATTACCAGCGCCAGACCGAAATCCTCGGCTACGACCACGCGGAGACCCTGAGCTCCCGGATGGGTCTCATCATCGACCGCCGGGAAGCGGGCGACTACGTCTGGGCGCGTGAAGAGAACGAAAAACTCGCCGAACGCGTGCGCGAACTGTTCGGTGAGGACAACGCGGAGACCCTGCGCCGGATGGCTTACTTGGCGGTCTCCCGGCGCAAGGCCGGCGACCACGAAGCGGCGAGGGAACTGGCGGCCGCGGTGCTGGAGCGGTTCCGCGTGCGCTACGGCGAAGACAACTTCAACGTGATGGCCTGCGCGCTCGGGTACTCGATCGACCTCCGCCACGCGCAGGAACTGCGGTCCGCGCGCGAGCTGGGCGAGCAGATCTTCGAGCGGTACCGGCGCAACCTGGGCGAGCACCACCCGCACACGATGGCCGCGGCCGTCGACCTGGCCGTGACGCTGCGCCTCTTCGGCAACGCCGCCGCGGCACGGGCACTGGACGAGCGTTCGCTGGCGCAGCTGCGCGAGGCGCTCGGGCCGGACCACCCGAGTGCGGTGCTGTGCGGGATCAACCTGGCGAGCGATCTCTCCGCGCTCGGCGAGACCGCGGCCGCGCTGCAACTGGAAACGGACATGCTGGCGCGAGCCGAGCGGGCGCTCGGGAAGGACCACCCGACGACGCTCGCCGCCGGGCTGAACCGGGCGCTCGACCTGCGCACGTCCGGGCAGAGCCAGGAAGCGGAGACGCTCTACGCCGACGTCCTGTCGCGCTACCGGATGGTGCTGCGCGAGTCGCACCCCGGCACCATCGCGGCGTCGAAGGGTGTTCGCGCGGACTGCGACATCGACCCGCTGCCGCTGTAACGCCGGTCAGCTGCGGGCCGGCCGGGTGCCGGTCCGCAGCCAGCCGAGCCAGCCCGCGAGTGCGTCCGGTGTTCCGGGAGCGGTGCCGGCGGCGAGCAGCCGGCGGTGCACCGCGCGGACGAGCTCCGGCTGGTGCAGCAGCACGGACCCGGCCGGGTCGGTGCCGGAGCGGGAAAGGGCGAGCCCGAGTCCCGTCCAGGCCGTCGGGCTGTCCGGGTCGGCGGCCAGCTCCGCCCGGTACCCCTCGGCCGCCTGGGCGAAGTGGCCGGAAACGTAGGCGAAGTCGGCCGTGGTCGCTCCCGGCACGTCGTGGCCGTGCCGGCGGAAGCCGGCCGGGTCGGTGAGGAACAGCCGGGTCAGATCGAGACGGGCGTGGTGCCACCGGCCGTCGGGGACCGGGGTCGGGTCGGCGTCGGGCAGGAAGCCGAGCGCGGGCCGCGGCCGCCCGGCCGACCAGGCGTCGGCCAAGGTCCGGACGACCAGCGGGTCGGGCCGCAGGTGGCGCAGCCGCCAGCCGGCGTAGTGGTCGAGCAGCGCCGCCCTCGCCGCGGTCGCGCCCGGCGTCGGCACCGGTTCACGCAGCCACGGCCCGAGCTGTTCGGCGATCCGGCGGAGGAACCGCCGTCCGTCGATGGTCAGCAGGGGATCGGCCCGGAGCACCGCCAGGACCTGCCGGACCGCTTGCCGCCAGTGGGCGAATTCGAACTCGGCGATCCGCCGGAACGGTTCGCCTTCGAGCCGCGACAGCGCCCGCCAGAACGCCGTCACCCCGAAAAAGGCGTACACCCCTTGGAAAACGCCGCCGATCGGCCGCGGATCGTCGCGCCACGCGGTGTAAAACCGCTCGGCCGGGTCGTCTCCGTGCAGTTGCCGCAGGTGCATCAACCCGCTGAGCCGGTTGTGCTGGAACTCGTGGACCAGGGACGCGGCGAGCGACGCGGCGTCGGCGGGCCGCGAAATGACGGCGCTGCCGAACGCCTCCCCGCTCGACGCGCTCGTGGTGCGGAACGGCTGCATCGGCCGCGGCACGAGCGAGCTGAACCCGACCGGGAACGCGTCCGCCGTGTCGGGCAGGCAGCGGACGATCAGCCGCCAGGCGTCGTCGAGCAAGCGCGTCCAGTTCGCCAGTTCCTCCGCCGGAAGGCGTTGGGGCAGCACGGGTTCGAAGGAACCGCGGTACGGGTCGAGGTCGTCGAGGCGCAGGGACAGCACGCGGTCGCCCGCGATCGCCGTCACCTCGCGCAGACCCCACCAGCCCGGCCCGTCCGTCGCCGGATCGGCGGGCACCCGGACGATCTCGCGGCCGTTGTCCAGTTCCAGCGCGGTTCCGGTCCGGCGGACCTCGGCCACCATCCATTCGGTGTTGGCCTGGAAGCGGGCCACGCCGAGGCCGGGGAGCATCGCGGTGCCCGCCCAGACGGGGATGGTCGCCGTGAAGTCGAGGCCGGCGCGGATCGCCGCCGCGGCCGCCAGCGCGTGCAGGTGGCCGGTGTGCACCCACAGCGGGCAGACGCCGGTGATCTGCCTGCGCAGCAACCGGATCGTGTACCCGGCCCACGTGCCGGTGTACGGGTGCCCGAGCAGGAGGTCGACGGATCCCGGGTCCGAGTTCTGCGCCCGGGCCAGCAGGTCCCAGGCTTCGTCCGGGGGCGCGAGCGGACCGCACAGCGCCGGGTCCTTCGCCACGAGGTCCGTGATCGCGCGCAGCAGGAGCAACCGCCGGCTGCGTTCGGCTTCGCGCAGCAGCCGCAGAGCACCGATATCGCCGGTTCCGGTGGCGATCGCGTCGAAATCCGCCGTCCCGATCCGGTGCACCGGCAGTTCGCCCGGTGTCACGTGCTCCTGGCCCGCTGGCATGGCACCACGGCTAGTGGTGCCAGCTGTTGTCGCGCTTCTGATCGCAGAACTGTGGCACCGCCGACTGTTCGACCACTTGGTGCAGGGCGCGTTGCAGCTCCGGGGTGTCCATGGTGCGCAGTGCACTGAGGGGCACGGCACTGAGGTCGACCAGTGGTGCGCCCGGGTTCGGGTGTTCGAGAACCGTGTTCATGTCCCATCCCCACTCACGAACGGAAGCCGGCCGAGTCGCCACGTCCATGATGCCTGACCGGCAGGCCCGGCAGGAAGGGCGGAAGGTGGTGATCTGGCTGCCGATCCGGTTCAGGCGACGCCGAGGGCGGTGTGCAGCAGGGTGGTCAGCTCGGCTTCGAAGTGCGGGCGGGAGGCCAGCCGGCGCGTGCGGGCCAGGTCGTTGGCGATGGTCAGCGCCGCGTGGACGGTTATTTTCGCTTCCCGCGGCGGTAGCTCCGGGCGCACCGTCGACAGCAGCGTCACCCACTGGGCCACGTAATCCCGTTGCACGCGCAGCAGATCCGCCTTGTCGCGGTCCGGCATCGTGACGCGGTCCGCCGAGAACGACACCAGCAGTTCCGGCGTGTGCAGGATCGTGTGCACGTACGACGCCGCCAGGCGGCGCAGGGCCGAGCGTTCGTCGGACGTCTGGAGGGCTTGCTCGGCCGCCAGGGCCAGGCGGTCCGCTGCGCGGTGGCCGATCGCCACCATCAGGGCCGCCTTGCTCGGGAAGTGGCGGTACACGCTCGGGCCCGCGATGCCCGCCGCCGCGCCGATGTCCTCCATGCTCACGTCGTGGAAGCCGCGCTGGGCGAACAGCGCCGTCGCCTCCGCCAGGACCTGCTCGCGGCGGGACGGGGTGCCCAGCCGCAAGGACGGCGGCTCCGGGTGCTCGGACGGCTCCGGGAGTGTGGCGTCGAGCACACCGAGGGCCAGCTCGACGAGCAGCTGGGCGAAGCGGCGGCGCGCCACCGACGTGTGGTGGACCGACACGCTGCCGAACACCGACAAGGCCGCCCAGCAGAGCAGCTCCGCGTCGTCGCCCGGCAGGTCCGGCCGGCGGGCGAGCAGGGCCTTGGCCCACGCCGCCAGCGCCAGCGCCGAGCGGCGGGCGATCTCCCGCTGGTCCTCCTTGGGCAGGTGCCGCCCCTCCCAGCGCCACAGCGCCGCGATCTCCCGCCGTTCGACGGCCTGCGTCGCCAGCCGCGTGAGCAGGGCTTCCAGCCGGCCGGCGGGCGGAACGGCGTCCGACAGCGCCTCCGCCGTCGCCGCCTCCAGGTCCTCGAAACCGCTCAGGACGACGTACGCCAGGATCGCCTGCTTGTCCGCGAAGTGGCGGTACAACGCCGGTCCGGTGACGCCGGCCGCGTCCGCGATGTCCTTGATGCCGACCCCGGGGAAGCCGCGCGCGCGGAACAGCTCCGCCGCGACCGCGGCCAGCTGGGCCTTGCGGTCGCGCGGGCGCGCACTACGCACAGAGTCGGTCATGGTGAGTGAACGATAGCGGCTAACGGCACACCTGCAACCCATTGACACCATGGGGTTATCCGGGGATATGTTAATGGCCATTAGCTCTACTGGCCGGTATAGTCGGCTGCGACACGGCTAGGCACGACGACGTCCGAATCGCTCGCGAGGAGTAGTTCAGTGAGTAGCGAGGCCTACATCTACGAGGCGATCCGCACGCCTCGCGGCAAGAACAAGGGCGGTGCCCTGCACGGCACCAAGCCGGTCGACCTGGTGGTCGGCCTGATCGAAGAGCTGAAGGTCCGTCACCCGAACCTCGACCCCGCCGTGATCGACGACATCGTGCTCGGCGTCGTCTCCCCGGTCGGCGAGCAGGGCGCGGTCATCGCGCGCACCGCCGCGCTGAACGCGGGCCTGCCGGAGACCGTCGCGGGCGTGCAGCTGAACCGCTTCTGCGCCTCCGGCCTCGAGGCCACCAACACCGCCGCGCAGAAGGTCCGCTCCGGCTGGGACAACCTGATCATCGCCGGCGGCGTCGAGTCGATGTCGCGGGTGCCGATGGGCTCCGACGGCGGCGCGCTGTTCATGGACCCGGCCACCGCGTACGACAACTACATCGTCCCGCAGGGCACCGGCGCCGACCTGATCGCGACCATCGAGGGCTTCTCCCGCGAGGACGTCGACCGCTGGGCCGTCCGCTCGCAGGAGCGCGCCGAGGCCGCCTGGTCCGGCGGTTACTTCGCCAAGTCCGTCGTCCCGGTCAAGGACATCAACGGCGTCACGGTCCTCGACCACGACGAGCACCGCCGTCCGGGCTCCACCGTCGAGGGCCTCGGCAAGCTCAAGCCCGCCTTCGCCGGCATCGGCGAGCTGGGCGGCTTCGACGCCGTGGCGCTGCAGAAGTACCACTCGGTCGAAAAGATCAACCACGTCCACACCGGCGGCAACTCCTCCGGCATCGTCGACGGCGCCGCGCTGGTGCTGGTCGGCTCCGAGCAGATCGGCCAGACCTTCGGGCTGACCCCGCGCGCCCGGATCGTGGCGACCGCGACCGTCGGCTCCGAGCCGACCATCATGCTCACCGGGCCCACCCCGGCCACGGAAAAGGTGCTGAAGACCGCGGGCCTCAAGCCCGAGGACATCGACCTGTGGGAGCTCAACGAGGCGTTCGCCTCCGTCGTGCTCAAGTGGATCAAGGACCTGCACCTCGACGAGGAGAAGGTCAACGTCAACGGCGGCGCGATCGCCATGGGCCACCCGCTCGGCGCCACCGGCGCGATGCTGGTCGGCACCGTGGTCGACGAGCTGGAACGCCGCCAGGCGCGCCGCGCCCTGGTGACCCTGTGCATCGGCGGCGGCATGGGCGTCGCGACCATCATCGAGCGGGTGTGAGGACCACAATGGCCGAGAGCAAGACCATCCGCTGGGAGCAGGACGAGGACGGCATCGTCACGCTGACCCTCGACGACCCGAAGCAGTCGGCGAACACGATGAACGCCGACTTCCGCGAGTCGCTCGGCGTAACCGTCGACCGCCTCGAGGCGGAGAAGGACAGCATCACCGGCGTGGTGCTCACGTCCGCCAAGAAGACGTTCTTCGCCGGTGGCGACCTGAACGACCTCATCCAGGCCAAGCCCGAGCACGCGGTCGAGCTGACCGAGGGCAGCACCCTGATGAAGGGGCAGATGCGCCGCATCGAGCAGCTCGGCAAGCCGGTCGTCGCGGCGATCAACGGCGCCGCGCTCGGCGGTGGCCTGGAGATCGCGCTGGCGACGCACCACCGCATCGCCGCCGACGTCAAGGGCAGCCAGATCGGCCTGCCCGAGGTGACGCTGGGCCTGCTGCCCGGCGGCGGTGGCGTGGTTCGCACCGTGCGCCTGCTCGGCATCCAGAGCGCGCTGCTGAACGTCCTGCTGCAGGGCCAGCGGCACCGTCCGGCCAAGGCGCTCGAGCTCGGCCTGGTGCACGAGCTCGTCGGCACGGTCGAGGAGCTCGTCCCCGCCGCGAAGGCGTGGATCAAGGCGAACCCCGAGGGCGGCGTCCAGCCGTGGGACGTCAAGGGCTACAAGATCCCCGGCGGCACCCCGTCGAACCCGAGCTTCGCGGCCAACCTCCCGGCGTTCCCGGCGAACCTGCGCAAGCAGATCAAGGGCGCGAACATGCCGGCGCCGCGGGCGATCCTGGCCGCCGCGATCGAGGGTGCGCAGGTCGACTTCGACACCGCGATCCAGATCGAGACGCGCTACTTCATCCACCTCGCCACCGGCCAGGTCGCGAAGAACATGACCAAGGCGTTCTTCTTCGACCTGCAGACCATCAACTCCGGCGGCTCGCGGCCGGACGGCTTCGAGAAGTACACGGCCAAGAAGGTCGGCGTGCTCGGTGCCGGGATGATGGGCGCCGCGATCGCGTACGTGTCGGCGAAGGCCGGCATCGACGTCGTCCTCAAGGACGTCTCGCAGGAGGCGGCCGAGAAGGGCAAGGGCTACGCGGTCAAGATCGAGGAGAAGGCCCTCTCGCGCGGCAAGACCACGCAGGAAAAGTCGGACGCGCTGCTGGCGAAGATCAAGCCGACCGCCGACCCGGCCGACTTCGCAGGCGTCGACTTCGTCATCGAGGCCGTCTTCGAGAGCGTCGAGCTGAAGCACAAGGTGTTCGGCGAGATCGAAGGCATCGTCAACGCCGACGCGGTCCTGGGTTCCAACACCTCGACCCTGCCGATCACCACCCTCGCCGAGGGCGTGCAGCGGACCGAGGACTTCATCGGGATCCACTTCTTCTCGCCGGTGGACAAGATGCCGCTGGTCGAGATCATCTGCGGCGAGAAGACGTCGCCGGCCACGCTGGCCAAGGTCTTCGACTACACGCTGCAGATCAAGAAGACCCCGATCGTCGTCAACGACAGCCGCGGCTTCTTCACCTCGCGGGTGATCGGCACGTTCATCAACGAGGCCGTCGCCGCGCTGGGCGAGGGGGTCGAGCCGGCGTCGATCGAGCAGGCGGGCGCGCAGGCCGGTTACCCGGCGCCGCCGCTGCAGCTGATGGACGAGCTGACGCTGACCCTGCCGCGCAAGATCCGCAAGGAGACGAAGGAAGCCGTCGAGGCGGCCGGCGGGACGTGGAAGTCGCACGCGTCGGAGGCCGTGATCGACCGGATGGTCGAGGAGTTCGACCGCAAGGGCCGCTCGACCGGCGCGGGCTTCTACGAGTACGGCGAGGACGGCAAGCGCACCGGGTTGTGGCCGGGTCTGCGCGACGCGTTCAAGTCCGGCTCGGCGCAGGTGCCGTTCGAGGACCTCAAGGAGCGGATGCTGTTCGCCGAGGCCCTGGAAACGGTCAAGTGCTTCGACGAGGGCGTGCTGACGTCGGTGGCCGACGCCAACATCGGCTCGATCTTCGGCATCGGCTTCCCGGCGTGGACCGGTGGCGTCATCCAGTACATCAACCAGTACGAGGGTGGCCTGCAGGGCTTCGTCGACCGGGCGCGTGAGCTGGCCGCCCGGTACGGCGACCACTTCGAGCCGCCCGCTTCGCTGGTGGAGAAGGCCGCCAAGGGCGAGATCTACGAATAACGGCTGACGTCGAAGGCCGCCACCGGACTCCGGTGGCGGCCTTCACGGCGTTCAGAACGAGACCGCCACCTCGGCGTGGCTGACGTGACCGTCCCAGTGGCTCAGTGCCCGCCGCGCGTCCTCCTCGAGAACGGCCTCTTCGTAGCTCTCGCCCGCGAAGCCGCGTACGGCGTCGAGGTCGGTGAAGAAGGTGATCGAGGTGAACTCGACCTCGTCGCCGGCCGGGCGGCGCAGCAACCGGGCGCCCTGGAAGCCGGGCACGTCACGCAGGTGCTGCGCCACGTCGGTTTTGTAGTGCCGTTGGTAGTCGTCGGCCGTCGCGGCGGGCGCCCAGCCGCGCCAGGTACGTGCGATCATCCTCGGTTCCCCAATCCGTCGAGGGGCTCGACGGTACCGGCGGGTGTCCGGGAAGCTGTCCACCGGAAGTTCGCCGGAACGCCACCGGAGCGGGTTAATCTCCGCCCATGCGCCGTTCCCTCACGGTGGCCCTCGCCGCCGCCCTGCTCGCCTCGACGTTGACAACGATGTCGGACGCGGCCGCGCTGAGCCGCGCCGACTTCGTCGATCCGCTCATCGGCTCGGCCGGGGACGGCAACACCTACCCCGGGGCCACCACGCCCTTCGGCATGCTCGCCTGGAGCCCGACCAGCACCCGCGGCGACCAGACCTCGACCGGCGCCGCCAACGGCTACCAGTACGACACCACCCGGATCCGCGGCTTCAGCCTCACCCACGTCAACGGCGCCGGCTGCAACCCCGGCGCCGCCGGTGACGTGCCGATCCTGCCCTTCGCCGGCGATGTCACCTCGTCGCCGACGGCGGACACCACCGACGCCGTCTACGCGAGCAACTTCAGCCACGCCGACGAAGCCGCGACGCCCGGGCGCTACCGGCTCGGCCTCGCCAACGGCGTCACCACGGACGCGGCCGCGACCGAACGCACCGCGATCGCCTCGCTGCAGTACCCGGCGGACAAACCCGCGAGCTTGCTCTTCCGCACGTCGAACTCGCTCAACGGCAGCGAAGACGCCGAGACCCACCTCGACCCGGCCAACCGCGCGGTCACCGGGTCCGTGCTCACCGGCGCCTTCTGCGGCCGCCGCGCGAACGGCGGGGTCAACAACCGCAAGTCCTACTACCGCCTGCACTTCACCGCCCGGTTCGACCAGCCCTTCACCGGCACCGGGACGTGGAAGGACGCCACCCTCCAGCCCGGCGGCCTCGACCAGACCGGCGGCGAAGGCTACGCGACCGGCCAGGACCGCGCCGGGCGCGGCTCCGGCGGCTACGTCACCTTCGCGCCCGGCAGCAAGGTCACGATGCGGATCGCGATCTCCTACGTCTCCCTCGAAGGCGCCGAACGCAACCTGCGGGCCGAGCAGCCTTCGAAGTCCACTGTGGACAGCATTGCCGAGAAGGCGAAACGGGCCTGGAACACCGAGCTGAGCCGCGTGGACGTCGGCGGCGGCTCGGCCAACCAGCGGATCGTCTTCACCACCGCGCTCTACCACAGCTTCCAGCAGCCCAACCTGGTCAGCGACGTCGACGGCCGGTACCTGGGGATGGACGGGCAACCCCACCGCGTCGAACGCGGGCAGGACGCCCAGTACTCGAACTTCTCCGGCTGGGACCAGTACCGCGCCCACGTGCAGCTGCTGGCCCTGCTCGAACCGCGGGTGGCGGGGAACTTCGCCCAGTCGCTCTACAACTACGCGCGGCAGAACGACGGCGTCTGGGACCGCTGGGTGCACGTCAACGGCGCCACGCACGTGATGACCGGCGACCCGTCGGCGGCGACGCTCGCGACCTTCTACGCCATGGGCGTCCGCAACTTCGACCACCGCGGTGCCTTCGGCTCGCTGTACCGGCAGGCGACCGTCCCGCGGCCGGAGGGCCTGCAGGACGGCGGCTGCCCCGGCCAGTGCGTCGGCCAGCGGCCGAACCTCGCGCAGTACCTCACCTCCCGCTACGCGCCGCAGGACGTCTGCCACTGCTGGGGTGGCGCCGCCGAGACGCTCGAAGACTCCGTCGCGGACTTCGCGCTCGGCCAGTGGGCGCACCAGCTCGGCCGTACGGAGGAAGCCGCGGAACTCGACGCGCGCGGTGGCTACTGGCGCAACGTCTTCAACCCCGCCACCGGGTACACGCAGGCGCGCAACCTCGACGGCGGCTGGGTGACGCCGTTCGACCCGGCGAGCGACCGCGGCTTCGCGCAGGGCAGTGCGGCCACCTACACCTGGATGGTCCCGCAGGACGTCTCCGGCCTCGCCGGCGCCATGGGCGGGAAGGCCGCCGCGGTCACCCGCCTCGACGGCTTCTTCCACGACGGAGCGGGGAACTGGCTGCTCAAAGGCGGCGGCCCGCTCAAGTACGACCCGACGAACGAGCCCGGCATCCACGCGCCGTGGCTGTACAACGAGCTGGGCCGGCCGTGGAAGACGCAGGAAACCGTGCGGCAGCTGGTGAACTCCGTCTACACGACCGGGCCGTCGGGGCTGCCCGGCAACGACGACCTCGGGACGATGTCCGCCTGGTACGTCTTCGCCGCGCTCGGCCTCTACCCGCGGACGCCCGGCTCGGCGGAACTGCTGCTCTCGAGCCCGCTGTTCCCGAGCGCCGTGCTCCGGCCGGCGGGTGGCGCGCCGATCCGGATCACGACGTCGGGGAGCGGGAAGTACGTCCAGGACGTTCGCCGCGACAGCCGTCCCCAGCGGGACTGGAAGCTCGACGCGAACTTCCTGCGCACCGGCGGCAGCCTCGACTTCCGGTTGTCGGAGAAGCCGACTACGTGGGGGAGTTAGGGCTCGAGCGCGAAGTGCGGCAGCCGGCGGTCCAGCCACCGCGGCAGCCACCAGGCCCGGGCGCCGAGCAGCCGCATGATCGCCGGGACGACCAGGCAGCGGATCACCAGCGCGTCCAGCAGCACCGCGACCGCCAGGCCGAGGCCGAACTGCGCCAGCATCCGGGACGGGTCGAGCAGGAACGCGCCGAACACCAGCACCATGATCGCGCCGGCCGCGGTGATCACGCCGCCGGTCGCGGCGAGGCCCTCGCGCACCGCCAGCCGCGCGTCGCCGGTGCGGCGCCACTCCTCGTGCATCCGTGACACCAGGAACACTTCGTAGTCCATCGACAACCCGAAGACGATCGCGAAGATCATCACCGGCACGAACGCCTCGATCGGGCCGGGCTGCGCGCCGAACCAGCCGTCGCCGAACACCAGTGTCATCACGCCGAGCGAGGCGCCGATGCTCAGCAGGTTCAGCAGCGCCGCCTTGAGCGGGATCAGCACCGACCGGAACACCACCATCAGCAGCAGCGCGGACAGCCCGACCACGACCAGCACGAACAGCGGCAGCCGATCGGCGACGGCACCGGCGAAGTCCGTCGCGGCCGCCACCGAGCCGCCGACGAGGTAGTGGCCCGGCAGGGCCGGCAGGACGTCGGTGCGCAGCCGCGTCACCAGCTCGGCCGTCGCCTCGTCCTGCGGTGACGTCGTCGGGAAGACCAGCACGGTCTCGCCCATCGGCGGCAGAACCCGGGCGATGCCCGGCGTCGACGCGAGTTTCCGCTGCAGCGCGACGGCGTCGCCGTCCTCGGTGACCACCGCGAGCGGCCCGGTGAAGCCCGGGCCGAAGCCCTCGGCCAGCAGGTCGTAGGCCTGCCGCGTGGTGGAGCCGGCGGGGTCGGTGCTCGCGTCGGCGAACCCGAGCCGCATCCCGGCGGCCGGGATGGACAGTCCGATGAGGACGATCAACCCGAGCGCGAGCGGGGCCAGCGGGCGCTTCTGGACGGCGTCGGCGAGCCGTCGCCACGCCTTGCCGTGGTCCCGGCGGGCGGCGTGACGGCGGATCCCGCGTTCGAGCCGCTTGCCGAACAGCGACAGCAGCGCGGGCAGGAGCGTGACGGACGCGAGCATCGTCATCAGGACGGTGAGCGCGACGGACAGCGCCACCCCGCGCAGGCCGCCGAGCCCGAGCGCGAGGAGGCCGAGCAGCGCGATGATCACCGTCGTGCCGGCGAACAGCACCGAGCGGCCGGCGGTGTCGAGGGCGCGCCGCGCCGCCGCGTCGCGGTCGTGGCCGGCGAGGAGTTCGGCGCGGTAGCGGGAAAAGATCAGCAGCGCGTAGTCGACGCCGACGCCGAACCCGACCAGCATCATCAGCGGCGAGGTGTAACTCGCGATGTCGACGTAGTGCGACACGACCGTGATCACGCCCAGCGTGGCGCCGACGGCGAACACCGCGGTGATGACCGGCAGCCCGGCCGCGAGCAGCGAGCGGAACAGGAACACGAGGATGACCAGCGCGGCGAGCAGCCCGACGCCTTCGGCGGGTCCGCCGCCCCCGGCGATCCGCTCGATCGGGTCGCCGGCGAGCGCGACCTCGACCGGTCCGGCTTGCTTCGCGGTGTCGGCGAACTTCACGATGTCGTCGTAGGGGAGGTCGGTGGAGGCGGCGTCGAAGGTGACGGTGGCGTAGCCGATCCGCCCGTCGGCCGAGAGCGTCGTCTCGGATACCGACCGCACGTGCGGCAGGGACCGGACCTGGCCGAGCATCGTGTCGATCGGCGCGCGGTTCGCGGCGAGCCCGCTGTCGGCCTTGAGCACGATCTGCGCGCTCGCGCCGGACTGTGCCGTCGTCTTGAGCAGGTCGACGACCTGCTGCGATTCGGTGCCGGGCAACGAGTTGTCGTCGTGGAACGCGCTGCCGGCGAGCCGGGCGGTGACCGTGACGCCGATGAGGACCAGCGCCCAGAGCGCGACGGCGAGCCAGCGGTGGCGTTGCGCCCAGCCGGCCAGCCGCGCCAGGCTTCCCCCGGTGGGGCGTGTGATGGTGTCCATGGTGGACAAGGATTCGCGAGACCGGCCCTACCGCGCGTCGCGCCGCGGAGGACACTTCGGGTGCTCCCGGAGGTGTCCCCTAAGGCCGTTCCCGTACTCCCGGGGGAGTACGGGTCAGGGGGCCAGCCACCGCGGCGTCACCGCACCGGACTCGTAGGCGAGGACAACGAGCTGCGCCCGGTCGCGCGTGCCGGTCTTGGTCATGATGCGGCTGACGTGCGTCTTCGCCGTCGCCGGGCTGAGGGTGAGCTCACGGGCGATCTCGTCGTTCGACAGCCCGGCCGCGACCAGGGTCAGCACCTCGCGTTCGCGGCCGGTGAGCCGGTCGAGCGCGGGGGACGGCGCCGGGCGGGTGCCGCGCGCGGCGAACTCCGCGATCAGCCGCCGGGTGATCGACGGCGCCAGCAGCGCGTCGCCGCGGGCGACCACGCGCACGGCGTGGATCAGCTCCTCCGGCTCGGTGTCCTTGACCAGGAACCCGCTCGCGCCCGCCCGCAGCGCACCGTAGACGTCTTCGTCGAGGTCGAACGTGGTGAGGATGACGACCTTGCTCTGCACGCCCGGGTCGTCCAGCAGGTGCCGGGTGGCGGCGAGGCCGTCGAGCACGGGCATCCGGATGTCCATCAGCACGACGTCCGGGTGGTGGTCGTGCGCGGCCTGCAGAGCCTCGCGCCCGTCCGCGGCCTCCGCAACCACGGAAATGTCGTGCTCGCCGTCCAAAATGGACCGGAAGCCGGCGCGGACGAGCCGCTGGTCGTCGACGAGCAGGACCCGGATCATCGGCCCATCATCGCACCGGCAGCCGGGCGCGCACCCGGAAACCGCCGTTCTCCCCCGGCGCCGCGGTCAGTTCGCCGCCGAGGGCCCGCGCGCGTTCGGCCATGCCGCGGATCCCGTTGCCCGCCGACGCCGTCCCGCCGCGGCCGTCGTCGTCGACAGCCACGGTCAGCTCGCCGGCGCCGTAGCCGAGCCGGACGACAACGGTCTTCGCGCCGGCGTGCTTGGCGACGTTGGTCAGCGCCTCCTGCACGACCCGGAACGCCGCGTGCTCGACGTCCGGCGGCAGGTCCCGGGCGACGCCGTCGATCTCGGTGCGCACGGTCAGACCGGAGGCGCCGACCGATTCGGCCAGCTCCGCGACCCGCTGCAGGCTCGGCCCACCGGTCTGGCGGAGCACGCCGAGTGTCGCGCGCAACTCCTGGAGTGCGGTCTTGCTGGCGTCCTTGATCGCCCCGAGCGCTTCCTCGGCCTGCCCCGGGTCACGGCGGTGCAGCGCGGCGCCGGCCTGGACGTTGATCAGCGCGAGGTGGTGGCCGAGGGCGTCGTGCAGTTCGCGGGCGATGCGCAGGCGTTCGTCGGTGGCGCGCGCCCGGGCCGCGGCCTCCTTGGTGCGCTCGGCCTCGGCGCGGTAGTGCGCGACGGCGCCACCGGCGACCAGCGCCACGAACCAGCCGGTCATCAGGAAGAACGCGAAGTTGTCGACGTGCCGCCCGCTCCGCGACCCGATCTCGCCGGCCGTGACGCCGGCCATCGCCGCGACGACGAGCAGAGCGGCCCCGCGGATCCGCCCGGCCGCGGCGGCGTTGTAGAGCGCGTAGGCGAAGGCGAGCAGGACAAGGCCGTCCGGATCGGTCAGGGGGTAGTAGAGCGCACAGCAGACGAGCGCGAACCCGGCGACGCTCAGCGGGTACCGGCGCCGGAAGAAGAGGGCGGCGCAGCCGAGGACGGTCAGCGCCCAGCCGATCGCGGCGTGGCGGGCGGCCTCGGGACGATCGCCCAGCACGGCGAACAGCGAACCGGCGAGCACCGCCACGGTGACCGCGAGCTCCACGGCGAACCGGCGCAACCAGGACATACGCCGAGTCTAGGCGGCGGCGTTTGTAACAAGAGCTTCCGATGCGCCGACTACGCGGCATTGCTTCGTGGCGCCAAGGAGTCTCGATGAACAAGAAATTCGGGTGGATCCTCGCCGCGTGCCTGCTGGTTGCGGGCTGTGGCGCCGGCGCGGTGCCGCCGAAGAACACCGGGAACGTCGGCGTTCTCGACGCGCCGGCTACGACGTATTCGGCGCCGACGTACTCCGTTCCGGCCACGACCGAAGCGCCGACCACGACTTCCGAAGCACCCGTCGTCACCCCCGCGCCGACCACGCCGCGAGCCGTCGTGCCGAAGGCAACCGCGCCGAAACCCGTGGCGCCGAGGACCACCACGCAGGCCGCGCCGAAGCCGGCCGAGTGCGGCGCCGACTACTACCGGAACTCCGACGGCAACTGCGTCCACCGGCCCAGTGACAACCCCTCCGGCGCGACAGCACTCTGCAAGGACGGCACCTACAGTTACAGCCAGCACCGCTCGGGTACCTGTTCCGGACACGGAGGTGTCCGCACCTGGCTGTGACGAAACCGCCACTCGCACGGAAACCCGGCACCCCGTGGGTACAGTGCATGAAGTTGCATGATGCGTACTAAGTACACACTGGGGGTGTGTGGTGTCCCGTTCCGCGCCGTCCGGCCGGGCGATCGTCGTGGTGCTCGCCTCGTGCGGGCTCGTCGCGTCGTTCATGCAGACGCTGGTCGTGCCGCTGATCCCGGTCTTCCCGCGGCTGCTGCACGCTTCGGCGGCCGACGCGTCCTGGGTGGTCACCGTGACCCTGCTGGCCGCGTCCGTCATCACCCCGGTCAGCGGGCGGCTCGGCGACCTCTACGGCAAACGGCGGATGATCCTGGTCAGCCTCGCGCTGCTCATCGCCGGCTCGGTCGTGTCCGCGACGACCAGCGCGCTCGGGTTCCAGATCCTCGGCCGCGGGCTGCAGGGCTGCGCGATGGGCGTGATCCCGCTCGGCATCAGCATCATGCGCGACGAACTGCCGCCCGAACGCGTCGGCGGCGCGATCTCGCTGATGAGCGCCACGCTGGGGGTCGGCGGCGCCATCGGGCTGCCGGTCGCGGCCGTGGTGGCCGAGAACGCCGACTGGCACGCACTCTTCTGGACCGCCGCCGGGCTCGGGCTGGCCTGCGCGCTGCTGATCCTCACCGTGGTGCCCGAATCGCCGCTGCGGACGCCCGCGCCGTTCGACTACTTCGGCGCGTTCGGGCTGGCCGCCGGGTTGCTCTGCCTGCTGCTGCCGGTGGTCAAGGGCGGCACGTGGGGCTGGACCAGCGTGCCGACGCTCGGGCTGGCCGCGGGCGCGGTCGTCGTCCTGCTCGCCTGGGGCGCCTACCAGCTGCGCCGTCGCGACCCGCTGGTCGACCTGCGGGTGTCCGCCCGCCGTCCGGTGCTGTTCACGAACCTCGCGTCGATCATGGTCGGCTTCGCCCTGTACGCCATGGCGTTGTCGTTCCCGCAGCTCCTGCAGGCGCCGGCGTCGACCGGTTACGGGCTGGGCCAGACGATGGTCGAGTCCGGTCTCACGCTGGCCCCGAACGGCCTGGTGATGATGCTGCTTTCGCCGGTTTCGGCCCGGCTCATCGCCCGGTTCGGCCCGCGCCCGACGCTGATGAGCGGCGCGCTGGTGATCGCCGCCGGGTACGCGTTCGCGATCGTGCTGATGGACAACGCGCTCCAGCTGATCACGGCGTCGGTGATCATCGGGGCCGGCGTCGGCATCGCGTACGCGGCGATGCCCGCGCTGATCATGGGATCGGTGCCGGTCACCGAAACGGCGTCGGCGAACGGCCTGAACTCCCTGATGCGCTCGGTCGGCACGGCGATCTCCAGCGCCGTGATGGCGGCGATGCTGGCCCAGCTGACGATCAGCGTCGGCGGGCTGCCGGTGCCGTCGCTGGCCGGCTTCCGCGCGACGTTCGCGGTGGCGGCGGGCGCCGCACTGGCCGGGGCGCTGCTGGCGGCGCTGGTCCCGAAGACGCGGACCGCGCCGGAGCTGGTGGGTGTCTAGCTCGGGCCGCCTCGACGAGTTCTCGTAACACTCCGTGATCAGCGCGGACGGCCCGGTCGGGATCCATCGACCGGGCCGTCCGAACGGGGCTACCGAAGCGAAGCCAGGGCGCGAGAAACCTAGTGATCGTTGAGGTAGTAGTGCTGGCTCGAGTGCTGGTAGTTCGGACCCAGGTAGATCCCGACGCCGATGCTCCAGTTTTCCGGGAGGTTGTGCGTGCCGCCATCGGAAGCCCTGGCCGTGGCGCAAGATCCCAGCCCGCCGGAGGCGGTGAGTGTGTAACGGGTGTCGTAGGCGCCCGGAACGGTGCTCTCCTCGACGGCGATCGTGGCCCGGGGAGTGAGTCCGTCGGCCGCCGTGTCGCAGAGGGAGACGACGTCGCCGTTCTCTTCGATGTAGACAGTGCCGCCCTTGTCGGCGTCCGTGGTGGTCCACGTGTGGTCCCAGCTGCCGCCGGGCGGGTCCACGGTTGCCGACGCCGACGTCGCGGTCATGAGTGTGCCGGCTGCGACGAACGCAGTCGTCGCGACCAAGGCCGCGATCTTGTTACGCATCTTTTTGCTCCTATTTCTTACTCGCGCACGAAATCCGGGCGAGCTGTTGTTGATTGACGTCGTCCGCTGTGATCAAGCGTCCGCGAACGGCTTTCCGGCCGGGGTCAGGGCTTCTCGAAGTGCTGGTAGTCGATCGGGGTGTCCCAGGAGCCGCCCCAGGTCCAG
>NZ_JAVHJU010000023.1 GCF_031082405.1 Amycolatopsis sp. A133 | reverse complement strand
ACCTCATACGAGGTTTCAATACATAAGCTCTACTGGCTTAGTTCACTAGCACACTGTTGAGTTCTCAAGCAACACACCCCGAGATCACCGCGATCAAGCGGCTCGCTCGAAGCGATTCATTCCTAGCAGTTTTTGGTGGGACACCCACTCAATCGCGATCCGCGAGAGCTTGGTTCGTGTCCCGGTGGCCACCCGGTTTCCCTGGCGACTTGGAGAACTTTACACCCCTCCAGAGGGCCCGAAACAGGGGGGTACCTTAACCGCGTTCCCGCAGGTCAAGCCCCTGTTCCGGGCCACCCGGCCCGGTCAGCCGCCGAGCGCGACGCCGGCGACGTTGCGCCGCCCGCGCCGGACCACGAGCCACTTGCCGTGGAGGGTGTCGCTCGCCGTCGGCTTCCACTCCTCGTCGGCGACCTTCACGTTGTTCACGTAGGCGCCGCCCTCCTTGACCGTGCGGCGGGCCGCACCCTTGCTGTCCACCAGTCCCCCCGCGAGCAGCAGGTCGACGATCGTCGGCTCGCCCGCCGGGTCGACCTTGCCGTTCGGCACTTCGGCCATCGCCGCGTCGAGGGTGCGTTCGTCCAGCTCACCGAGCTCCCCGCGGCCGAACAGTGCCTGGCTGGCGTTGATGACCTGCCGGGTCTGCTCCTCCCCGTGCACCAGGACGGTGAACTCCTCGGCCAGCCGCTTCTGCGCGGCCCGCAGGTGGGGACGCTGTTCGGTGTCCTCGGCCAGCGCGGCGATCTCCTCCTGACCGAGGAAGGTGAACATCCGCAGGTAGCGGACGACGTCGGCGTCGCCGACGTTCACGAAGTACTGGTACCAGGCGTACGGCGAGGTCATCTCGGGGTCGAGCCAGAGGTTCCCGCCCCCCGTGGACTTGCCGAACTTGCGCCCCTCGGCGTCGGTGACCAGCGGCGCCGTCAGCGCGTGCACGCCCGCCCCGTCGGTCCGCCGGATCAGGTCGACCCCGCCGACGAGGTTGCCCCACTGGTCGGACCCGCCGACCTGCAGCTTGCAGCCGTACTGGCGGTGCAGCTGCAGGTAGTCCTGCGACTGCAGGAGCAGGTAGCTGAACTCGGTGTAGGACATGCCGTCGCCCTCGAGCCGGCGCTTCACCGTTTCCCGGTTGAGCATGACGTTGATCGAGAAGTGCTTCCCGACGTCGCGCAGGAATTCCAGGGCGGTCTGCTGCCCGGTCCAGTTCAGGTTGTTTTCGACGATCGCGCCGGTCGGCGAGTCGTCGAAGTCGACGAACCGTTCGAGCTGGCCGCGGATGCGCCCGGCCCACTCGGCGACGACGTCGAGGGTGTTCAGCGTGCGCTCGCCGGTGTCGCGCGGGTCGCCGATCATCCCGGTGGCGCCGCCGGCCAGCACGATCGGCCGGTGCCCGGCGCGCTGGAACCGCCTGAGCATGAGCAGCGGGACCAGGTTGCCGGCGTGCAGGCTGGGCGCGGTCGGGTCGAAGCCGCAATAGAGCGTCACGGGACCCTGGTCGAGCTCGCGCCGGAGGGCGTCGATGTCGGTGGACTGCGCGATCAGGCCGCGCCAGGACAGCTCGTCGAGGATGTGTTCGCTCACGCCTGTAGATCCTCCCGCACCAGGTCAACCGACTAACTGGCGGGTCGGACGCGCCGCTTCCCGCCGCGGCGGTAGGTGGACACGGCGGGCGAGCCGTCGACCCAGAACCGCCACGGCGTGTCCATCGCCATCGCGACGCCGACGCGCGGGCCGCTGCGGATCCGCTCGGCCGGCACGCGTTCGCCGACGTGCAGCCGGACCGGCGACGCCGGATCGGTCAGGTCGACGCCGTTCTCCTGCCGGTCGATGCGCAGGACCGACGTCAGGATCGCCGGGCCTTTGGCGAGTTCGCCGGTCCCCCGCGCGTTGGGCCGCCGCTTGCGGACGACGTCGACGCCCGTCACGACTTCGCCCGCCCGCAGCAGCACCGCGCCGGCGACGCCGTCGCTCGAGCCGACGATGTTCGCGCAGAAGTGCATCCCGTAGACGAAGTAGACGTACAGGTGACCCGCGGGCCCCCACATCACGGCGTTGCGCGGGGTCCGGCCGCGGTAGCAGTGCGACGCCGGATCGTCCTCGCCGCGGTAGGCCTCGACCTCGACCAGCCGGACGCCGACGGTGCCGTCGGGACCGTCGGCCTCCAGGACCGAGCCGAGCAGCAGGTGGGCCAGGTCGACCGGGTCCAGCGCCAGCTCGTCGCGGGTGAACAACCGGCCTGCGTCGCCGCTCAAACGGGGTTCCTCTCTTCGGCTGCCTGGCGTGCCACCCTAACCCCTTGAGCGATCGCTCAAACTTCCCTACAGTCTGTTTGAGCACTCGCTCAAACTTTGAGGGGAGCCGAGATGCGACCGAAGCCGCTCTACGTGGAGACCGTGATCCGCACGGACCTGGACACGCTCTGGCACCACACCCAGGACCCCGACCTGCACCGGCGCTGGGACCTGCGGTTCACCGAGATCAGCCCGATCGACGGCCACGACGGTCACTTCCGCTACGCCTCGCGGTTCCTGGGGGTCACGGTCGACGGCGTCGGGGTGAGCGTGGCGTCCCGGGACCGGCCGGACGGCTCCCGCACGTCGGTGCTGCGGTTCGCATCGGCCGACCCGTTGTCGCTGATCAGCACGGGTGCGGGCTTCTGGCGCTACACCCCCGTAACCGGCGGCGTCCGCTTCGTCACCGGGTTCGACTACGGCACCCGCTGGGGGCGCTTCGGGCAGCTGGCCGACCGGGTGTTCCGGCCGGTGTTCGGCTGGATGACGGCCTGGTCGTTCGACCGGCTCCGGCTCTGGCTGGAGACGGGGATCCCGCCTGAGGACCAGCCGCTGACCGCGCCCTCGGCTGGCCGCTGCGGCCGGACGCGTCCCCGCCACGAGGTGGCCGCCGGGGTGTCGGCGTGACCGGGGTCTTCGAACGCGCGCTCGGCGCGGACTTCGCGCACCTGCACCCGCGGGTGCGCGAACGGCTCGCCCTCTCGGGCGGGCGCGGGATGATCGGCCACGGCGTGATGGACCGCATCTGGCACGGCCGCGACTTCACCCGCCCGTTCCTGTCGCTCGGGGCGAGGCGGCACATCCTGTTCCCCGACCGCGGCCGGAACGTGCCGTTCACCATCGAGAACTACCCGTACGTTGACGGGCACGGCCGCGAAACGGTGTCCTTCGTGCGGACCTTCGAATTCCCGCAGCGGCGCAGGCGCTTCGACGCCCAGATGGTGTACAGCGCCGGGCGCGGGCTCGTCGACTACCTGGGCACGCACCAGCACCTGGCGGTGGACCTCGCGGTGTCGGTCCGGCCGGACGGCGGGTTCCGGATCCGCTCCGGCGAGTTCCGGCTCCGGGAAGGGCCGGTCCGGACGCGCCTGCCGCGGGGCATCACCGGCACCGCCACGGTCGACGAGTGGTTCGACGACGGCAGCGGGCAGTTCCGGATCGCGGTCGCGGTGGTTCATCCGCGGTTCGGGCCGGTGTTCGGATACGAAGGCGGTTTCAGTGCCCGGTACGTCGACGTCGGCGGCGGGGTGAGCGGGGCGGTCAAGCCGCTTCGTGAGAAGGTCATGGACTGATGGGCACCGGCCGGAACTCCAGTTCGCAGGACACGAAGCAGCGGCTCGTGGACGGCGTGCTGGAAGTCGTCCGGCAGCAGGGCATCACCGCCGTCTCCGCCCGGTCGGTCGCCACCGCCGCGGGCGCGAACCAGGCGCTGGTCTTCTACCACTTCGGCAGCGTCGAGGAGCTCGTCGCGCAGGCCTGCGTCTCCGCGACCGAAGCCCGCGTCGCCCTCTACCGTGACCGCTTCGCCGCCGTGACCACGGTCGGCGAGCTGCTGGCGCTCGGCCGCGAGATCCGCATCGCGGAACGCGCGGAAGGCAACCTGGCGCTCCTGGCCCAGACGCTGGCCGGGGCGCAAGGCAGCGAGCGGCTCGCCGAAGCGACCCGCGAAGGCCTGAACAAGTGGATCACCGAGGTACGCGCGGCCCTCGAGCGCGTGCTCGAGGGATCGCCGCTGGCCGAGCTCGCGGACCCCGGCGGGCTGGCCCACGCCGTGTCCAGCGGGTTCCTCGGGCTGACGCTGTTCGACACGGTCGACCCCGACGGCGCCGAGCAGGCCGTCGCCGCGCTGGAGCGGCTGGCCGTGCTCGTCGACGTCCTGGACGGGCTCGGCCCGGTGGCCACGCGGGCCGTCCGGGCCAAGCTCCGCAAGACCCTCAGTTGAGCCACTGGCGGGCCGCGGTGACCCGCTCTTCGAGGCGCGCCCGCTGTTCGGCCACCCGGGCGGGTGCCGTGCCGCCCCGGGCGTCGCGGGACGTCACCGAGCCCTCGACGGTGAGGACCGCGCGCACCTCGGGCGTCAGCGCCGGGTTGATCTTCTCGAACTCTTCGTCGGTCAGCTCGTCCAGCCCGACGCCGCGAGCCTCGGCGACGCGGACGCTCTCGCCCGCCGCTTCGTGTGCAACGCGGAACGGGACGCCCTGGCGCACCAGCCATTCGGCGATGTCGGTGGCCAGGGTGAAGCCGGCCGGGGCCAGCTCGGCGAGCCGGCCGGTGTGGAAGGTGAGCGTCTCGAGCATGCCCGCGATCGCCGGGAAGAGGAGTTCGAGCTGTTCGACCGAGTCGAACACCGGCTCCTTGTCCTCCTGCAGGTCGCGGTTGTAGGCCAGCGGTTGCGCCTTGAGGGTGGCCAGCAGCCCGGTGAGGTTGCCGATCAGCCGGCCCGCCTTGCCCCGGGTCAGCTCCGCGACGTCCGGGTTCTTCTTCTGCGGCATGATCGAGCTGCCGGTGGCCCAGGCGTCGTCGAGGGTCACGTAGCCGAACTCGGCGGTGTTCCAGATGATCACCTCTTCGGCGATCCGGGACAGGTTCACCGCGAGCATCGCGACGGCGAAGGCGAACTCGGCGACGAAGTCGCGCGAAGCGGTGCCGTCGATGGAGTTCTCGACACTGGTGGCGAAACCCAGTTCCTCGGCGACGGCCTCGGGGTCGAGGCCCAGCGACGAGCCGGCCAGAGCACCCGAGCCGTACGGCGATTCGGCCGTGCGGACGTCCCAGTCCTGCAGCCGCGAGACGTCGCGCAGCAGCGCCTGGCCGTGGGCCAGCAGGTGGTGGGCGAGCAGCACCGGCTGGGCGTGCTGCAGGTGCGTGCGGCCGGGCAGGATCGCGTCCGGGTGCCGCTTCGCCTGGGACACCAGCGCGTCGACGACTTCGAGGGTGCCGGCGACGACCCGGCGGGCGGCGTCGCGCAGCCACATCCGGAACAGCGTGGCCACCTGGTCGTTGCGCGAACGGCCGGCACGCAGCTTGCCGCCGAGCTCGGTGCCCGCGCGCTCGAGCAGGCCGCGTTCGAGGGCCGTGTGCACGTCTTCGTCGGCGACCGTCGGCGTGAACGCCCCCGACGCGACGTCCTGGGCGAGCGTGTCCAGCGCGGCCAGCATGCCGGTCAGCTCGTCGTCGGTGAGCAGGCCCGCCTTGCGCAGCACACGAGCGTGCGCGCGGGACCCGGCGATGTCGTAGGGCGCCAGACGCCAGTCGAAATGGGTCGACGCGCTCAGCGCGGCCATCGCCTCGGCCGGACCGCCGGCGAACCGGCCGCCCCACAGCTGCACCGGCTGCTCGTTCCCGCTCACTGTTCTCGCTTCTCCTCGGTGTTCGTCGGATTCAAGTCTTGGGCCGTCACCCGGCCGTCGTGGAGGACCAGGTGGAGTTCGCCCGACACGGCGTTGGCCAGACTGGCGCATCCGCGGCCGGCCCGCCGTTCGAGCGCGGCGCACGCTTCGCCGCGGCCGATCCTCTGCGCCTCACCGCGCGCGCTCAGCATCCGGCGCGCTTCGGCGACGGAGACGGTCTCGCCGTCGATCGCCACCGGGACCCCGCCGTCGAAGGTGATCACGACCTCGTCCGGCGCGAGGAACTCGCCCTCGGCCGGAAAGATGTCGGCGAGCACGGTCATGGCGGTCCTTCGTCTCCTGCTTCGTGCGCCGAGCGCTGCGCGAGGGCGGCGAAGCGCTCGGCCAGTTCCTTGCCCGTCAGGGGTTCCCGGGCGATCACGGCGACGGTGTCGTCGCCCGCGATCGAGCCGACGACCTCTTCCAGGGCCGCCCGGTCGATCGCGCTGGCGAGGAACTGCGCCGCGCCCGGCGGCGTCCGCAGCACCATCAGGTTGCCCGACGAGTCCGCCGAGACCATCAATTCGGCCAGCAGCCGGGAGAGCCGTGACGTCCCACCCTGCACCCCGCGCACCGGGCTGCCGTCCTCGGGGATGACGTAAACCGGCGCCCCCGAGTCCGGTCCACGCAGCTTGACCGCGCCCAGTTCGTCGAGGTCGCGCGACAGCGTCGCCTGCGTGACCTCGATGCCCTCGGCGGCCAGCAGCTTGGCCAGCTCCGTCTGGCTGCGGATGGTCGTGGTCGACACGAGTTCGGTGATCCGGGCCTGCCTGCCCACCCGGCTGCCGGTCATCGCCTGCTCTCCTCGAAGAGCCAGACCAGCAGGGCCTTCTGGGCGTGCAGCCGGTTCTCCGCTTCGTCCCACACCGCGCTGGCCGGGCCGTCGATCACCTCGTCGGTGATTTCCCAGCCGCGGTGCGCGGGCAGGCAGTGCAGGACGATCGCGTCGTCCGCAGCCTTCTTCAGCAGTTCGGTGTTGACCTGCAGGGCGCGGAACGGGCCGACCCGGTCGAGACCGTCGTTCTCCTGCCCCATCGACGTCCACGTGTCGGTGACGAGCACGTCCGCGCCGTCGACCGCCGCGTACGGGTCGGTGAAGGCGGTGGCGGTGCCGCCGGTCTCGTTCGCGCGCTTCTTCGTGTCCAGCATGACGCCCTGGTCCGGCTGGAAACCGACCGGCGAGACGACGCGGACGTGCATCCCGGCGGTGACCCCGCCGAGCAGCAGCGAGTGCGCCATGTTGTTGGCGCCGTCGCCGAGGTAGACGAGCGTGAGGCCCTCGAGCTTGCCCTTGCGCTCGCGGATCGTCATCAGGTCGGTGAGCACCTGGCACGGGTGGAACTCGTCGGTGAGCGCGTTGACCACCGGGATCGACGCGGCCGAAGCCATCGCCTCGATGCGCTTCTGCGCGAAGGTGCGCCACACGATCCCGTCGACGTAACGCGAGAGAACCCGCGAGGTGTCCTCGATCGTCTCTTCGCGGCCGAGCTGCATCGAACGGCCGTCGACGATCACCGGGTGGCCGCCGAGCTGGCTGATCCCGACCTCGAACGAGAACCGGGTCCGCGTCGAGTTCTTCTCGAAGATGGCCGTGATCGACTTGCCGGCGAGGGTCTTGTTGCCGAGCGGGTCGGCCTTGAGCGCGTCGGCGAGGTCGAGGATGGCCTTCTGCTCGGCGGGACTGACGTCGTCGTCGCGGAGGAAGTGGCGCAGCATCAGTCGGAGTCCTTCGTGGTGGAATCGAGCGCGTTCGGGAGTGCGGCGAGGAAGCCTTCAGCCTGTTCACCGTCGAGCACGAGCGGGGGCGCGAGCCGGATGGTGTCCGGCGCGACCGGGTTGACGAGGTAACCCGCGTCCTGGACGGCCTGCGCGACTGCCGCCGACACGGGCTGCTTAAGGGCGATGCCGAGCAGCAGCCCGGCGCCGCGCACCCCGGCGACGAGCGGGTGCCCCAGCGCCTCGACGCCCGCGGCGATGTCCTTGCCGAGCGAGGCGACGTGGTCGAGGAGGCCGTTGGCGGCGATGGTCTTCAGCACGGCCAGGCCGGCCGCGCAGCAGACCGGGTTGCCGCCGAAGGTGGTGCCGTGCTGGCCGGGCTTGAGCAGCTCTCCCGCCGCGCCGACGCCGATCACCGCGCCCAGCGGCAGGCCGCCGCCGAGGCCCTTCGCCAGGGTGATGACGTCCGGCACGATGCCGGCTTGCTGGTAGCCGAACCACGTGCCGAGCCGGCCGAGGCCGGTCTGCACCTCGTCGAGCACCAGCAGCGTGCCGGTGGCCTTGGTGATTTCGCGGGCGGCCTGCAGATAGCCGTCCGGCGCCGGGATGACACCCGCCTCCCCGAGCACCGGCTCCAGGAAGACGGCCGCGGTGTCGGCGTCGACGGCGGCCTTGAGCGCCTCGACGTCGCCGAACGGCACGTGCTCCACGCCCGGCACCAGCGGCTTGAAGGCGTCACGCTTGGCGGGCTGGCCGGTGAGCGTCAGCGCGCCCATGGTCCGGCCGTGGAACGCGCCTTCGGCGGCGACCACCTTGGTGCGCCCGGTCAGCCGGCTGATCTTCAACGCGGCTTCGTTGGCCTCGGCGCCGGAGTTGACGAACAGCACCTTGCCGTGGCCGGTGAGGCCGGCGACGTCGAGCAGCGCCTCGGCGAGCTCGACGGCGACCGGGTTGACGTAGAGGTTCGACGTGTGGCCGAGCTGCTTGATCTGCTCGGTGACGGCTTCGACGACCGCCGGGTGGGCGTGGCCGAGCGCGTTGACGGCGATGCCACCGACCAGGTCGACGTACTCCTTGCCGTCGGCGTCCCACACCTTCGCGCCTTCGCCGCGCACGAGCGTCAGCTTGGGTGTGCCGTAGTTGTCCATGAGGGCGGACTGCCAGTGCGCCTGGCCATCCACATTGGACTCGAGGTCGGTCACGGGAGCTCCGTTTCGGGGAAGACCATGGTGCCGATGCCGCGGGAGGTGAAGACCTCCAGCAGCACCGAGTGGGCGAGGCGGCCGTCGATCACGTGCGCCCGGCGCACGCCGCCGCGGATGGCGCGCACGCACGCCTCCATCTTCGGGATCATGCCGCTGGCCAGCGTGGGCAGCATCGGCTCGAGGTGGTCGACGCGGATGCGGTCGATCAGCGACGACCGGTCGGGCCAGTTCGCGTACAGGCCTTCGACGTCGGTGAGCACGACGAGCTTTTCGGCACCCAGCGCGGCCGCGAGCGCGCCCGCGGCCGTGTCGGCGTTGACGTTGTGCACGACGCCGTCGACGTCCGGGGCGACCGTGGAGACCACCGGGATGCGCCCGGCGTTGACGATGTCGAGCACCGCGTCCGGGTTGACCTCGGCGACCTCGCCGACGAGCCCGATGTCGACCTGCTGACCGTCCACAGTGGCCTGTTTGCGTTCGGCGGTGAACAGCCGGGCGTCCTCGCCGGAGATGCCGACCGCGTACGGCCCGTGGGCGTTCATCAGCCCGACGAGCTCGCGGCTGACCTGCCCGGTGAGCACCATCCGGACGATGTCCATGGTCTCCGGCGTGGTCACGCGGAGGCCGCCCTTGAACTCGCCTTCGACGCCGAGGCGCTTGAGCATCGCGGTGATCTGCGGCCCGCCGCCGTGGACGACGACCGGGCGCAGGCCGGCCAGCCGGAGGAACACCATGTCCTCGGCGAAGGCCGCCTTCAGCTCGTCGTCGATCATCGCGTTGCCGCCGTACTTCACCACCACGGTGGCCCCGTGGAACCGCTGCAGCCAGGGCAGCGCCTCGATGAGCACCCCGGCCTTTTCGGCCGCCGTCGCGAGTCGTTCGTCCGCGGAAATCAGAGCCTCCCGGTTCATGAGGAGTACGCGCTGTTCTCTTCGACGTAACCGTGCGAAAGGTCAGTGGTGTAGATGGTCGCCGTGCTCGTGCCGACGCCGAGGTCGACCACGATCTCGACGGCGCGGCCGGTCAGGTCCGCCTCGGACCGGTCGGCGGCTGGCACGCCCTGGGCGAACAGGGTCACGCCGTTGATCGCGATCGACACGAGGTCCGGGTCGATGCGGGCCGGGACCCGGCCGAGCGCCATCGCGATCCGGCCCCAGTTCGGGTCGGACCCGAACAGCGCCGTCTTGACCAGGTTGTCCTCGGCGATCGTGCGGGCGACGGCGATCGCGTCGGCTTCGATCTGCGCGCCCCGCACGGTGATGTCGACGTCCTTGGTGGCGCCTTCGGAGTCCGCGCGCAGCTGGAGCACCAGGTCGTGGCTGACCGCGGTGAGCACCTCGGTGAGCTCGGCCTCGGTGGGCTCGACCCCGCTCGCGCCGGACGCGAGGACCAGCACGGTGTCGTTGGTGGACGTGCCGCCGTCGACGTCGAGCCGGTCGAAGGTGACGTGGGTCGCCGCGCGCAGCGCCCGGTCGAGGGTTTCCTTGTCCACCACGGCGTCGGTGGTCAAGACGGAGAGCATGGTGGCGAGGTTGGGCGCGAGCATGCCCGCGCCCTTGGCGAAGCCGCCGACGCTCCAGCCGCTCTCGTGCTTCGCGAAGGCCTGCTTCGGTTTCGTGTCGGTGGTCATCACGCCCTTGGCGGCGTTGAGGCTCGCTTCGGGGCTCGCGTCGAGGGCCTTGACGGCGGTGTCCACTCCGGACAGGACGGCGTCCATCGGCAGCCGCTCGCCGATCAGGCCGGTGGAGCAGACGGCCACCTCGATGGCGCCGGCCTGCAGGACTTCGGCGACCTTCTCGGCCGTGGCGTGGGTGTCCTGGAAGCCGCCGGGCCCGGTGGCCGCGTTGGCGCCGCCCGAGTTGAGGACGACGGCCTTCAGCCGCTGCTGCTTGAGCACTTCCTGCGACCACAGCACCGGGGCGGCCTTGATGACGTTGCGCGTGAACACGCCCGCCGCGACGTCCAAGGGGCCGTCGTTGACGACCAGGGTGAGGTCGAGCGCGCCGGAGGCCTTGATCCCGGCGGCGACGCCGGCGGCGCGGAAGCCCTGGGGGCCGGTGACGGTCACGGTGCCACTCCTACGGTGGGAAGCCCGGTGGTTTCCGGGAGGCCGAGGGCCAGGTTCATCGACTGGACGGCACCGCCGGCGGTGCCCTTGGTGAGGTTGTCGAGCGCGGCGACGACGACCAGCCTCTTGGCGTCGGTGTCGACCGTGACCTGCAGCTGGGTGTTGTTCGAGCCGAGCGTCGACGCGGTCGCCGGCCAGGCACCGGCGGGCAGCAGCTGCACGAACGGCTCTGCGTCGTAGGCCTTCTCGTACGCCGCGCGGGCGGCGGCCTCGTCGACACCGTCCTTCAGCGGGGCGCTCGCCGTGGTGAGGATGCCGCGGGGCATCGGCGCGAGCACCGGGGTGAAGGACACGGTGACCTTCTCCCCCGCGACGGCCGAGAGGTTCTGCGCGAACTCGGGGGTGTGGCGGTGGGCGCCGCCGACGCCGTACGCGCTCGCCGAGCCCATCACCTCGGAGCCGAGCAGGTTCGGCTTGAGGCTCTTGCCGGCGCCGGAGGTGCCGGTGACCGCGACGATCGTGACGTCGGGCTCGATCAGCCCGGCGGCGAACGCGGGCGCCAGGGCCAGCGTGCCGCCGGTCGGGAAGCAGCCGGGCACGGCGATGCGCTTGGTGCCGGCGAGCCGTTCGCGGGCGCCGGGCAGTTCGGGCAGGCCGTACGGCCACTGGCCGGCGTGGTCGCCGCCGTACCAGCGCTGCCAGTCGCCCGCGTCGGCCAGGCGGTGGTCGGCGCCGAGGTCGACCACCAGGACGTCCGGGCCGAGCTGCGCCGCGATCTCCGCGGAGTGCCCGTGGGGCAGCGCGAGGAAGACGACGTCGTGGCCGGCGAGGGTCGCCGGCGTCGTCTCGGTCAGGACGCGGTCTGCGAGGGGGACGAGGTGGGGCTGGTGGACGCCGAGCTTCGTGCCCGCGCTGCTGGCGGCCGTGAGCGCGCCGATCTCGACCCCGGGATGGGTCAGGAGCAGGCGCAGCAGCTCACCGCCCGCGTACCCGCTGGCTCCGGCCACCGCGATGTTCACCGTCATACGCATGATTATGCACGCCCTTGCAAGTCTAAACAAACCCGGAGTGGTGCCCGCCACCCCACCGGCCGGCTTGGGATGCTGACCCGATGACGGACACCCCGGCGCGGCTGCTCGGCCTGCTTTCGCTGCTCCAGACCCCGCGCGAGTGGCCGGGTAGCGAGCTGGCCGACCGGCTGGCCGTCAGCCCGCGCACCATCCGCCGCGACATCGAGCGGCTGCGCGAACTGGGTTACCCGGTCGAGGCCAGCCGCGGCGTCGCGGGCGGGTACCGGCTGGTCGCGGGCACGGCCATGCCGCCGCTCGTGCTCGACGACGAGGAAGCGGTCGCGATCGCGGTGGGCTTGCGGACCGCGGCGGGCCAGCCGGTCGACGGCATCGAGGAAGCATCCGTGCGGGCGCTGGCCAAGCTGGAGCAGGTCCTGCCGGCGCGGCTGCGCCGCCGGGTGGGCACGATCGGCACGGCGACCGTCACCGTGCCCGCTACCGGGCCCGTCGTCGACCCAGCGCAGCTGACGGTGTTCGCCGGGGCGATCACCAACCACGAGACGGTCCGGTTCCGCTACCGCGCGAACGACGGAGCCGAGACCCGGCGCCGGGCCGAGCCGCTCCGGCTGGTCGCCGCGGGCCGCCGCTGGTACCTGGTCGCCTACGACCTCGACCGGGCGGACTGGCGGGTCTTCCGCGTCGACCGCGTGCGCGAGGCCCAGGCAACCGGCGGCCGGGTGGCGCCGCGCAAGCCGCCGGCGCCGGACCTGGCGGCCTACGTCCTCGACCGGCTCTACGACCTGGCGCCGACGTACCGGGCGGTGGCCGTCCTGGCCGAACCGGCCTCGGAGGTCGCACCCCGCCTCGCCGGAGCCGGCGAGCTGACGGACCTGGAGGAGGGCCGGTGCCGGTGGCGGAGCCACGCCGACACCCTGGACTGGCTCGCGTTCCGGCTGCTCGGGCTCGGGTGCGCGTTCACGGTCGAGGAGCCACCGGAACTGGTGGCGCGGCTGAAGGTGCTCGCGGCCCGCGCCAACGCGGCGGCCGCAGGGGCACTGCCGGACTGACCGGCTACCTCTGGTCGCAGCGGCACGGACTCTTCCTTCTCTGTCCCGTACCGGCGCCCTGCGACACGTCCGCACTGGCTTGTCCACGTTCCATCCCCTGGTCGATCGACTCGCACTCCCTGTCCGGCGGCAGACCGGTCCACAGTGGACCGGCCCGCCGCCCTCGCTCAGGCCGGCTCGCTTTCGTCCGGGTCCGTGCGCCTGCTCGGCGGGACCGGGAGGTAGCAGCCCGGGTTCTCCGGGTCGCAGCCCACACGCGGCAGGCGGGCGCGGATGCCGCCGGGGGTGCGCTCGAAGTACGCCGCGATTTGCGCGACGCTCTCCCCCGAGATCCACCGGTTCTCCAGCTCCGCGTCCATCTCCTCGTTCCACGGGCGGCCCTGCTGGGCAGGACGGCCCGCGGATCTTCGGCGCGGTGTGCGGTCGGCGCCGGTCGCGGACAGCAATCCGTCCGAGACGAGTTCGGCCACCTTGGCCGCCACCGCGACGTCCAGGTCGAGGCTGCCCTCGGCCACCGGTTCGCCGCCGGGTCCGCCGGCTTCCAGGGTGATCATCACCCGGGGCGTGGGTTCGGCGCGGTCGACGTCCGTCCTGGTCGCGACCACGATCTGGTAGGTGTTGTCTTCGGCCCGGATCTCGGTCCGGCGCTCTTCGATGATCGACATGCCACGAAGCTAGCGCGCACCCCCGACAATTTTCGGCCACGCGCTGCTCACGGCCCACTCCGCTCCGAAATTGTCGGACCCCTCGCCTAACGTCCCCGGTGACCACGAACCGTCACGAGGAGGCGACGATGGGACACCGGTGGACAAGACGCTGCCCCGGTCCGGGCGAACCGGACCGGGGCAGCGGGATGCGGCGGTTCCGCTCAGAAGTGCAGCAGCTGGGCCAGCGTGCTCTGCTTCTCCTGGGCGGCCTTCGCGGTGTTGTCCGACTTCTGCGCCGCGGCGCCGTCGGGCACCGGCGGCGGCACCGGGCTGCACTGGACGTCCGAGTGGTTGCCGGGCAGGCGCTTCGGCAGGGTGCCGTTGGCCAGGTAGTCGGCGATCTTGTCGTCCACACAGGACACCCCGGACAGCGAGCCGGCGTGCGTCGTACCGCCCGGCGCGCTGATCAGGCTCGACTTCGGGAACCGCTTGCGCACCTCGAGGCTGCCGGCGTACGGCGTGGCGGCGTCGAGCTCTTCGCTGATCAGCAGCGCCCCGGCCACCTTGCTGCCGTCGATGTCCACCGGCTTGCCCGCCTTCGCCGGCCAGAACACGCACGGCGCGTTGAACCAGGCGTTGCCCCAGGTCTCGAACGGGGCCTTGAAGAAGGTCAGCCAGTTGTCGGCCCGCCACCGGTTCCAGTCGGTCGGCCACTGCACGTCGGTGCACTGGACGCCCAGGTACACGGCGTACCCGTTGTCGTCACCCGGCGGGTTCGAGTTGTCGTAGAGGTCCTTCAGCGTCTGCCAGTCACCCTTGTGCACGTAACCGTCGAAGGCGTTGGCCATGTCGACCCAGCCGAAGACGTAGTAGCCGGCCTGCAGGAAGATGTCGGTCCACTCGTCGCCGCCGATGACGCCGCCCGCCGGGTTCTTGGCGAGCTTGCGCTGCGTGTCGTACCACAGCTTCTCGACGGCGTCGCCGGTCTTGCCGAGGTGGTAGACGTCGTCGTACTTCGCGAGCCAGTCGAAGTAGATCTTGATGTTCTTGTCGAACGCGACGTCCTGGTCGAGGTTGGCCTGGTACCAGACCTTCCGCGGGTCGACGTTGCCGTCCAGCACCATCCGGCGGACCTTCTTCGGGTACAGCGTGCTGTACACCTGGCCGAGGTAGGTGCCGTAGGAGAAGCCGTAGAAGTTGATCTGCTTCTCGCCCAGCGCCTTGCGCAGGCTGTCCATGTCCTGCGCGACGTCGGTCGTCTTCAGGTGGTTGAGGATCTCACCGTTCTTGCGGCACGCGTCGGCGTACCCCTTCGAGCGGGCGAGCCAGGTCTTCTCCAGCTGCGGCGTGGTCGGCACGTAGGCCGGCCGGTTGTAGCCGAAGTAGTTCCCGTCGCAGCTGATCGCGGGCTTGCTGGACCCGACGCCCCGCGGGTCGAAGCCGATCCAGTCGTAGTTGTCCCCGGCGTGGTTCGGCACGTACTTGCCGAGCACCGAGAGGCCGAGGCCGGAACCGCCGGGGCCGCCCGGGTTCACCAGCATGATGCCCTGGGACTGCGCGGTCTTGTGCTTGATCCGCGAGACCGCGACGGAGACCTTCGCCCCGCCCGGCTTCGCGTAGTCCATGGGCACCTCGAGGAAGCCACACTCGGCGCCGTTGGCCTTGAGGCCGGCCGACACGCAGGGCCCCCAGGCGATCGGCGCGGGGGTGAACTGCACCCCGGGTTCCGCCGAGGCGGCGGGCGCAGCGGCCATCAGCCCGGCCGCGAGCCCCGCGGCGGCAATGGCGGCAACGATTCTTTTCACAGTCATCCTTTTCGTCCGCATTCGACAGCGTTCGCCAGATTTCGACGAAACTACCGGCAACCCTGGACAATCTCGCTGACCGACGCGGCTTCCGCCATCCGCCTTTCGTCGGTACCTGCGCCGCCCGCGGAGCACCGGAACCGTCGGTGGCCGGCAGTACCCTGCGGATCGCCGGAGGCCGACAGGAGGACCGATGAGCGTGGACGATCGGCTGGTCAAGGCGATCCGCGCCGGGCTGGCGGAGCTGGCCGACCCGGTGAAGGCGCCGGCGATGCAGGCGTACATGAAGTCGGCCATGCCCTTCCGCGGAGTGGCAAAACCCCAGCGCAGCGCCCTCCTGAAGCAGCTGCTGGCCGAGCACATATTGCCCGATCGGGTGACATTTTCGGAGACCGTCCTGAAGTTGTGGCGCACTGCCGAATTCCGCGAGGAGCGCTACGCGGCGATCGATCTTTCCGGGCACCGGGCCTACCGGGGGTGGCAGGACCCGGAGCTGGTCCCGATGTACGAGGAAATGATCGTCACGGGGGCGTGGTGGGACCACGTGGACGAGCTCGCCATCCGCCGGATCGGGCCGATCCTGCAGGCCGGCCGCGCCGAGCTCACGCCGATCATGCGGGCCTGGGCGAACAACGCCGACCTGTGGCGCCGCCGCACGGCGATCATCTGCCAGGTGGGTGCCAAGGAGGACACCGACACCGACCTGCTCACCGACGCGATCGAGCCGGCGATCGGCGAGCCGGAGTTCTTCCTGCGCAAGGGGATCGGCTGGGCCCTGCGGGACTACGCGAAGACGGCCCCGGATTGGGTGCGGTGGTTCGTGGACGAGCACCCGGGGTTGTCCGGGTTGTCCAGGCGGGAGGCGCTCAAGCACATCGGCTGAGGTGCGGCTGCGGGCAGGGTGTGCCTGGAGAGTCGGGCCGCGTACCTGGCGGGTCGGGTCGGGTCGGCTCGCGTGCCTGGAGAGTCGGCTCGCGTACCTGGACGGTCGGTTGGGTGCGGGCACCGCACAAAGCGGGGAGGGGCCGGTGGCCGGCCCCTCCCCAACGCCCGATGCCTGTCAGGCGCGCAGTGTTGCGTTGAAGCGCTCGCCCGCGGCCGCCACTGCTGCGTCGCGGGCCTTGGTGGCCTCGTCGACCGTCAAGGTGCGGTCCGGGGCGCGGAAGCGCAGCTTGTACGCCAGCGACCGCTTGCCCTCGCCCACCTGCTCGCCCGCGTACACGTCGAACAGCGTGATTTCCTCCAGCAGCTCGCCGGCGCCCGTGCGCAGGACCTCGGCCAGGTCGGCCGACGGCACGTCCGCCGCCGCCACCAGGGCCACGTCCAGGAGCACCGGCGGGTAGCCCGAGACGCTCGGCGCCGGACGGGAATCCGGGAGCGGGATGGCGTCCAGGTCCAGCTCCATCGCCACCGTCCGCGGCGGCAGGCCGAGGGCCTCGACCACCTTGGGGTGCAGCTCACCGGCGTGGCCGACCGGCCAGCCGCCGACCCGGAGCTGGGCGCAGCGGCCCGGGTGCCACGGCGGGAGGTCGGCCGCCTGCACCGTCAGCTCGACGCCCGCCGCCTCCGCGACCGTGCGGGCGGCCTGGACCGCGTCGGCCCAGTTCGCCTGCTCGCCTGCTCCCCACCAGCCGGCGCGACGCCGGTTGCCGGCGAGGACCACGGCCACGTGCAGCGGCTGCTGCGGCACCGCCGCCTCCAGCAGCGCCAGTTCCTCGTCCGACGGGCGCCGGTCGACGCCGAGGTCCGGAACCTTCAGCGGGTTCGGCGCCGGGAGCACCACCTGGCCGATGTGGTACAGCGAGACGTCCTTCATCCCGCGGGACACGTTGCGCTGCATCGTGTCCAGCAAGCCTGGCAGCAACGTCGTCGCCAGGCGGTTGCGGTCGGCTTCCAGCGGGTTGCGGACCACAACCGTGTTGCGGCGGACGTCGTCGGCCGGCAGGCCGAACGCGTCCCACACCGAGTCGCCGACGAACGGGAACGGCCGCACCTCGACGTAGCCCGCCTCGGCGAGCGCACGGGCCACTCCCCGCACACGCCGCTGGGCGTCGGACAGGCCGCGGCCGGCCGGGGCGGCGGGCAGGATCGACGGGATGCTGTCGTAGCCCTCCAGCCGCAGCACCTCTTCGACGAGGTCGGCCGGCTGGCGCAGGTCGCCGCGCCAGCTCGGCGGGATCGCCGTGACCAGGCCCGTGCCGTCGTCACCCGTGCTGACCGTGACCTTGCAGCCGATCTGGGTGAGCCGTCGGACGGTCACCCCGCGCTTGTAGTCCACGCCCCCGACCTTGTCGGGCAGGTTGATCGGCATGACGACCGCCGGGTTCGGCTCGACCGTGCCCTCGTCGGTGCGGCCGGGCTGGATGGCCGCGTCGCCGTACTGGCGCAGCAGCCGGGCGGCCAGCTCGACGGCCGCGCCGCACAGCTGCGGGTCGGTGAACCGCTCGAACCGCTTGGCGGCCTCGGAGAACAGCTTGTGCCGCCGCGCGGTGCGGCTGATCGCGGCCGGGTTCCAGTGCGCCGCCTCGAGCAGCACGTCGGTGCTCTCCGGCGTGATCTCGGTGCTCGCGCCGCCCATCGTGCCGGCGAGCGAGATGACGCCGCTGTCGTCGGCGATGACCACGTCGTCCGGGTCGAGCGTGCGCTCCACGTCGTCCAAAGTGGTCAGTTTCTCGCCCGGCTTCGCCCGCCGCACCACCAGGTCGCCCTGGATGGCCTTGGTGGCGAACGCGTGCAGCGGGTGCCCGAGCTCGAGCATCACGTAGTTCGTGACGTCGACGGCCAGCGAAATCGACCGGATGCCCGCCAGCATCAGCCGCCGCCGCATCCGCCACGGGGTCGGCGCGGTCGAGTCCAGGCCGGTGACCCGGCGCAGCACGAACCGCGGGCAGCCTTCCGGGTCCTCGACGCGGACCGGCCAGGCGTCGCCCTCGGCCGCCGGGACCTCCAGCAGCGCCGGGTCGCCGAAGGGCACGTCGAGCGCGTTCGACAGCTCGCGCGCGAGCCCGCGGATCGACAGCGCGTAGCCGCGGTCCGGGGTCGGGGCGAGCTCGATCACCGAGTCGTTCAGGCCGAGCAGTTCCTGGGCGTCGTCGCCCGGGCTCGCGGTGCCCGGCGGCAGCACGAGGATGCCGGTGTGGTCGTCGCCGAGGCCGAGTTCGCGCGCCGAGCAGATCATGCCGTCGCTGATCCGGCCGTAGGTCTTGCGGGCGGCGATGGCGAAGTCGCCGGGCAGCACGGCGCCGGGCAGCGCGACGACGACCAGGTCGCCCTCGGCGAAGTTGCGCGCGCCGCAGATGATGCCGCGGGTCTTGATGCCGTGCGGGCCCTCGTCGAGCTCGCCGGCTTCGTCGTCCTCGTCTTCGTCGTCGAGTTCGTCGTCGTCGAGGTCCCCGGCTTCGTCGGCGGGCTCGCCGACGTCGACGCGGCAGAAGCGCACCGGCTTCTTGAACTCGGTGAGCTCCTCGACCTCGGCCACCCGGCCGACGACCAGCGGACCGGTCACCGGCCCGAGCTCGCGCAGGTCGTCGACCTCGATGCCGATCCGGACGAACGCGTCGGCCAGGTCCTGCGGCGTGACCTCCTGAGCGAGCTCGAGGTGTTCGGTCAGCCAGCTGACTGGGACTCGCACTACGCCTCCGTTCCGAAGGGAAGGGTGAAGCGGACGTCGCCCTCCACCATGTCGCGCATGTCCGGGATCCCGTTGCGGAACTGCAGGGTGCGCTCGATGCCCATGCCGAAGGCGAAGCCCGAGTACACCTCGGGGTCGACGCCGCAGGCGCGCAGCACGTTCGGGTTGACCATGCCGCAGCCGCCCCACTCGACCCAGCCGGGGCCGCCCTTCTTCTCCTCGAACCAGACGTCCACCTCGGCGGACGGCTCGGTGAAGGGGAAGAAGTGCGGGCGCAGCCGCGTCTTCGAGTTCTCGCCGAACATCGCGCGGGCGAAGGCGTCCAGCGTGCCCTTGAGGTGGGCCATGGTGATGCCCTTGTCCACGGCCAGGCCCTCGACCTGGGTGAACACCGGCGTGTGCGTCGAGTCGAGCTCGTCGGTGCGGTACGTCCGGCCGGGGCAGACGACGTACACCGGCAGGTCGCGGTGCAGCAGTGTGCGGGCCTGCACGGGCGAGGTGTGCGTGCGCAGCACCAGGCCGGAGTCCTCCTCGCCGACGTAGAACGTGTCCTGCAGCTGCCGGGCCGGGTGGTCCTTGCCGAAGTTCAGCGCGTCGAAGTTGAACCACTCGGCTTCGAGCTCCGGGCCCTCGGCGACCTCGTAGCCCATCGCGACGAACGCGTCCGCGACGCGCTCGGAGATGGTGCTGATCGGGTGCCGGGCCCCGCGCGGGATGCGATCCCACGGCAGCGTGACGTCGACGGCTTCTTCGCGCAGCACGCGCTCGTCGCGCTCCACCTGCAGCTCGGCGCGGCGGGCGTCGAAGGCCGCCTGGACGGCCTGCCGGGCCTCGTTGACGCGCTTGCCCGCCTCGGCCTTCTCCTGCTTGGGCAGGGCGCCGATCTCGCGGCGGGCCAGCATCAGCGGCGCGTGGTCGCCGAGGTGGGCCGGTTTGACCTCGGCCAGCCCTTCGAGCCCGGTCGCGGCGGCGAACGCCGCTTCGGCGGCCTTGACGGCCTCCTGCAGCGTCTCGGGGGCGAGTACCGCGCCCTGTGCTTCCTTCTCCGTGGCTCCGGACATAACTCCTCGGCGTCCGTTGGGACTGGTCGTTCGCGCTCCGCCGCACACGGCGCGCGAGAGGTCAAAGGCGGGAAAAGTCTATGGGATCGGCTCCGCGTGCCCCCGGTCGCCCCGGGGGCGTGCGGACGCACGGTCGGCGCACGCGGAAAGCCCCGGCGAAGCCGGCCGACGCGAACCCGCCGGAAGACGCGACCTCTTGGAGCGCCTGGGCGGCACGAAGTCCCGGCCCAAGCGGCGCGGGGCTGGTCAGCGCCGCGCCGCCATCGCGCTCGTGTAGACGCAGACGGCCGCCGCGGTGGCGAGGTTGAGGCTCTCGGCGCGGCCGTACAACGGGATCCGGACCGCGAGATCCGTCCGGTCGAGGACGTCGGCGGGCAGCCCGTGGGCCTCGTTGCCGAACACCCAGGCCGTCGGGGCGGCGAGGTCCACCCGATCGAGTTCGGTGTCGGCGTAGCCGTGGGCGGCGAGCGTCCGCAGGCCCGCCGTCGAGCAGGCGGACAAGGCGGCCGGGACGTCGCGGACGCGCGCGATCGGCAGGTGGAACAGGCTGCCGGCGGCCGCGCGGACGCACTTGCCGTTGTGGGGGTCGACGGTGTCGCCCGCCAAGACGACCGCGTCGGCACCGGCGGCGTCGGCGACGCGGATCACCGTGCCCGCGTTGCCGGGGTCGGCGACGTCCACCAGCACCACCACGAGCCGGGCGGCCGGCGTGACGGCCTCGTCGAGGGGCCGGTCCAGCAGCGCGCAGACGGCCACGATGCCTTGCGGCGTCACGGTTTCCGACAGCCCGTCGGCGGCGCGGTCGGTGATCGGCGAAACCGGGACACCGGCCGCACGGGCCGCGTCGAGGAGGTCCGCGTGCTGCTCCGCCGCGCGCGTGGTGACGAACAGCCCGTGCACCGTGCCGTCCGCCAGTGCGGCCTCGACGGCGTTGGCGCCTTCGGCCAGGAACCGGCCGGTCTTGTCACGTTCCGCGCGCCGCGTCAGCTTGCGCGCAGCAACGACCCGGGGGGTCCGTTCGGTGAACGGTTCCACCCCGGGTCGCGGAAAGCTGCCGGTCAGGCCGACTTCGCTTCGCCGGTGTTCACGTTGGCCTTGGCGAGCTCGGCCAGCGCGGTGAAGGCGACGGCGTCGTTGACGGCGAGGTCCGCGAGGATCTTGCGGTCGACCTCGACACCCGCGGCCTTGATGCCCTGGATGAACCGGTTGTAGGTCACACCGTTGGCACGGGCGGCCGCGTTGATGCGGGTGACCCACAGGCGACGGAAGTCACCCTTGCGGGCACGACGGTCCCGGTAGGCGTAGTTCAGCGAGTGAAGCGTCTGCTCCTTGGCCTTGCGGTACAGCCGCGAACGCTGGCCGCGGTAGCCGCTGGCCAGTTCGAGAGTTGCGCGACGCTTCTTCTGGGCGTTGACCGCCCGCTTGACGCGTGCCACGGGTCCATCCTGTCGATCTCAGGGGGCGAGGGGAAACGCCCCGGGTGGTTACAGCAAGTTCGAGGGGATCAGATGCCGAGCAGGCGCTTCACGCGGCTGACCTCGGTCTTCGACACCTCGGTGGTGCCCTCGAGGCGGCGGGTCACGCGGCTGGACTTCTTCTCCATGCGGTGGCGCCGGCCGGTCATCTGGCGGCGCAGCTTGCCCGTACCCGTCTTGCGGATGCGCTTGGACGTCCCGCTGTGGGTCTTCATCTTCGGCATTTTGTCCTCTTTCGTGCGGCGGCTCACCGGAGAACCGGTGAGCCGCTGGCATGTGCTGGTCGGCGCCTACGCCTCGGGAACCTGCTCGGGCTCCGCCTTGGCCTTCGGCTTCACGTTCTTGTGCGGGGCCAGCACCATGATCATGTTGCGGCCGTCCTGCTTGGCCGACGACTCGACGAAACCGAGCTCGGTGACGTCTTCGGCGAGCTTCTGCAGCAGCCGGTAGCCGAGCTCCGGCCGGGACTGCTCGCGGCCGCGGAACATGATCGTGACCTTGACCTTGTTGCCCGCGGCCAGGAAGCGCGACACGTGACCCTTCTTGGTCTCGTAGTCGTGCTGGTCGATCTTGGGGCGCAGCTTCTGTTCCTTGATGACGGTCAGCTGCTGGTTGCGCCGCGACTCGCGGGCCTTCTGCGCGCTCTCGTACTTGAACTTGCCGAAGTCCATGAGCTTGCACACCGGCGGGCGGGCCTGGGGCGCGACCTCGACGAGGTCGAGGTCGTTCTCCTGCGCCAGGCGCAGCGCATCCTCGATCCGGACGATGCCGACCTGTTCGCCGGCGGGTCCGACGAGTCGGACTTCCGGCACCCGGATACGGTCGTTGATGCGTGTCTCGGAGCTGATGGGGCCTCCTTGGTCCGAGGAATGTTTCCTGTTCTCGTTCGACCTGGTGCCCACATAGCGAAGGCCCCGACACCGTTCGGTGCGCGGGGCCCACTCTGTTTCCGATCGTGCCCCGAAGGGCACTTCTTCACCCTGGACGTCACGCCCGGGCGAGACCGGACCCGGCCACCTGTACGGTGACGCGGGTGGGAGCGGGGCTCCACTTGCGGCCCCCGATCGCTCAGGGGCTGGTCGCTCGTGGAAGGGTACCAGACGTGTCGGAACAACCTTCGCAACAGCCCCCGTATTCCCCGGAAGCGCGCCACCTGGAGGACATCCCCAGCGTGGAGGTGATCAGCCGCGCCGCCGTCATGCTGCTGTCGGCCGCCGCCGAACGGCTCGGCCTCGCCGACGCCGACCCCGATACCTCCCCGCACCGCGACCTCGACGAAGCCCGCCGGCTGATCACCGCGCTGGCCGGGCTCGTGACGGCCTCCGCGGAGTACCTGGGCCTGCACGCCGGGCCGCTGCGCGACGGTCTGCAGTCCCTCCAGAAGGCGTTCCGGGAAGCTTCGGCCGTGCCGGACGAGCCCGGCAAGGGACCCGGGGAAAAGTACACCGGCCCCGTTTACTGACGACTCCAGAGCGCCCCAATGTGGCATTGGGTGCGTTCAACGCACCGAACGCCACATTGGGTGCGTTGAACGCACCGAACGCCACATTGGGGCGCTTGCCCGGCGCAGGTCGGGTACTGGCGGGACTCAGATCTGGCATCTAACATGTTAGATGTGAGTCTCTCGAAGATCACCCGCCCGTTGCTCCGTGACGAGGCCTACGACCGCATCCGCCACGCGATCGTCGACGGCACGCTGCCGCCGGGAACGCCGCTGCGCGACGCCGACCTGGCCGACCAGCTCGGCCTGTCCAAGGCCCCGGTGCGCCAGGCCCTGCTGCGCCTGGCCGACGACGGCCTCGTCGACTCCAAGCCCCAGAGCTACACCCGGGTCTCCGAAGTGATGTCACCCGACGTACTCGACGCCCGCGAGATCGTCCGGCTGCTGCACGAATTCGCCGTGCGGCAGGCCGTGCCGAAGTGCCGCCGGGAAGACATCGCCGAGATGCGCGCGGCCAACGACCGGTTCGCCGCCGCCATCGAGGCCCGTGACGTCGCGGCCGCGGTGAAAGCGGACGACGAGCTGCACGACGTCCCGGTCCGCCTGGCGGGCAACGCCGCCGTCGCCGCGACCCTCGACCGCTACACGCCGCTGCTGCGCCGCCTGGAGCACGCCCGGTTCAGCTCGGCGCTGGCCTGGAACTCCGTCGAGCGCCACACGAAGCTCATCGACGCGCTCGAGAAGCGGGACACCGGGACCGCCGTCGCCGTGATTTCGACCATCTGGACCGACCTGCTGGAGGAACTGTGACCCTCGACGCCTTCCCGCGCTTCCCGCTGCTGTTCGGTCCGTCGCCGGTGCACCCGCTGGAACGCCTGACCGACCACCTCGGCGGCGCGAAGATCTGGGCCAAGCGCGAGGACGTGAACTCCGGTCTGGCGTTCGGTGGGAACAAGACCCGGAAGCTGGAGTACCTCGTCGCGGACGCGCTCGCCCGGGGTGCCGACACGCTCGTCTCCATCGGCGGCGTCCAGTCCAACCACACCCGCCAGGTCGCCGCGGCCGCGGCGCGCGCCGGGCTGAAGGCCGTGCTGGTGCAGGAGAGCTGGGTCGACTGGCACGACCCGCTCTACGACAAGGTCGGCAACATCCAGCTCTCGCGGATCCTCGGCGCGGACGTCCGGCTCGTCGAAGCCGGCTTCGGCATCGGGTTCAAGGAGGCGTGGGAAGACGCGGTCGCCGAGATCGAAGAGCAGGGCGGCAAGCCGTACGCCATCCCCGCCGGCGGCTCCGACCACCGGCTCGGCGGGCTGGGCTTCGCGAACTGGATCGTCGAGCTGGAACGGCAGGAAGCAGAACTCGGCGTCTTCTTCGACACCGTCGTCGTCTGCTCGGTCACCGGCAGCACGCAGGCCGGGATGGTCGCCGGGACCGCGCTCGGCCGGGAGCGCCGGATCCTCGGCATCGACGCCTCCGCCAAGCCGGCCGAGACCCGCGCTCAGATCACGCGCATCGCGCGGAACACCGCGGAGCTGATCGGCGCCGGTGAAATCCCCGAGGTCGAACTGGACGACCGCTACCACGCCGGGATCTACGGCATCCCCGACAAATCCACTGTGGACGCCATCGAGACCTGTGCCCGGCTGGAGGGGATGATCACCGACCCGGTGTACGAGGGCAAGTCGATGGCCGGACTCATCGACCTCGTCGGGAACGGCGAGATCCCGCGCGAGTCGAACGTCCTCTACGCCCACCTCGGCGGCCAGCTCGCGCTCAACGGCTACACGAGCGTCCTCGGGTGAACCGGCGGGCCGGGGAAACCCGGCCCGCCGAAGGCTCAGTCCAGCACGCAGAGCACGTCGATCTCGACGAGCAGCTCGCCCGGGAGGCCGACGTACACCGTCGTGCGCGCCGCGTGCGGGGCGTCGCCGATGAGCTCGTTGTAGACCTCGTTGAACGGCGCGAAGTGCGCGGTGTCGGTCAGGTACACCCGGACCATGATCGCGTCGGCGAGGCTCGCGCCCGCCTCCGCCAGCACGGCCTCGATGTTCTTGAACGTCTGCCGGGTCTGGCCCGCGACGTCGTCGCCGACGATCGCGCCGGTCGCCGGGTCGAACGCGACCTGGCCGGCGACCTGCAGCAGGTTCCCCTTGCGGACGGCCTGCGAGAACTTCGCCGGCGGCTTCGGCGCGTTCTCGGTGGAAACTGCCGTCTTGCTCATCAGTGCCCCTTTCCGTTCTCCGTCCATCCACTGTGGACGGAAGCTTCCTTCGTGGCGGCCCGCAGCTCGGGCACCAGCGCCAGCAGGCCTTCGTAGTCGAGCAGCACCTTCGGCACGGACATCGACGCGGCGGCGAGCACTTCGCCGCCGGTCCCCCGCACCGGCGCCGCGATGCAGTGGATGAAGTCCTCGTGCTCGGCGTTGTCGACGGCGTACCCGAGCCGGTCCACGCGGTCCAGCTCGGCCAGGTAGGCCTCCGGGGTGGTGATCGTGTTCGGCGTCCGCACCGGGTAGTCGATCGAGTGCGCGATCTCCTCGCGGCGGGCCGTGGGCATCGCCGCGACGAGCACCTTCCCGACCGCGGTGCAGTGCAGCGGCGCGCGCTTGCCGATGCGCGAGTACATCCGCACCGAATGCCGGCCTTCGAACTTGTCGATGTAGACGACCTCGCCGTCCTCGTAGCTGGCCAGGTGCACGGTGTGCCCGGTGCGCGCGTTGAGGGCGGCGAGCGCGGGCTGGGCGCTGCGCCGGACGTCGAAGGAATCCAGGGCCTGGTTGGCGAGGTCGAACATGGCGCTGCCCAGCCGGTAGTGGCGGGGGCCTTCCCGGCGCACGAAGTGGTGCTGCTCGAGGGTGCGCAGCAGCCGCAGCACCGTCGACTTGTGCACGCCGATCTCGTCGGCGAGGTCGTCGAGGGTGCGCGCGTCCTTCGCGATCGAGTTCAGCAGGGTCAGCGCGCGGTCCAGGCTCTGGCTCACGTCATCACCACACCCTCTCCGGTCAGCCGCGCCGAACGCCACTCGTCCGGGTCCGCGTGGAGCAGGGTATCGACGACCGGTCGGGGCAGCGGCACCCCGACGTCGTCGGAGGTGCGCAGGGTGACCGCGGCCTGCAGGTGCCCCTGCCGCAGCCGTTCCAGGGGCGGGGCACCGCGCAGGGTGGCGGCGAGGAACCCGGCGGCGAACGCGTCGCCGGCGCCGACCGGCTCGACGACGTCGACCTTCAGCGCGGGCGCGAACAGCGGCTCGCCTTCGACCAGGGTCGCGCCGCGTTCGCCGTGCTTGACGACGAGCGTGCGCGGCCCCGGCAGCAGTGCCCGCAGTTCCGCCGGGTCGCCGGTCCCCCACACCTGCTGGGCTTCGTCGTCGCCGGTCAGCACGATGTCGGCCTGCCCGGCCAGTTCGGCGAGCAGGCGGGGATCGCGACCGGCCCAGAGCGCGGGCCGCAGGTTGACGTCGAAGGAGATCAGCCGGTCGCCGCGTGGCAGGTCCAAGAGCACGCGGACCAGCGCGAGGCAGCTGTCCGACAGCGCGGGCGTGATCCCCGACAGGTGCAGCACGCGGACGCCGTCGAGGTCGAGCCGGTCGAGCAGCGACGGGCCCATGCCGGACGCGGCCGAGCCCGTCCGGTAATAGCGCACCGGACTGCCGCCGGCCCCGCTTTCCTTGATGTAGAGCCCGGTCGGGCGCTCCGGGTCGACGGAGCACGCGCTGACGTCGACACCGGCCGCGGCGATCTCGCGCAGCATCGCCCGGCCGAACGGATCGTCACCGACCGCGCTCACCCAGCCGCTGCGCAGCCCCAGCGTGGACAGGTTGCAGGCCACGTTCGATTCGGCGCCGCCGATGGTGCGCACCCACCGCTTCACCTCGTCCGGCGGGCCGGGTTCGGCGGGCACGAACAGCGCCATCGACTCGCCCACGCACAACACCTCGGGCCCGCTCGTCACTTTCCGTCTCCCTGCCCTTCACCCCGTTGACCTGTGGCGACCCGGATGCTACACCTATGGCGCGCAGAATGCGCAACAGTCGTTGCAACATACGCAACAGAGGTCGCCGCCGATGAAACCCTGCCTGATGGACCCCGCCGCGCTCGATGCCCTCCGCCGGGAGCGCATCGACTGGCGCTTCCGCTCGGCCGCTCCCGCCCTGGCCGGGCTCACCCTCGCCGAGGCCGCGGACCGCCGGCTCAACCTGTTCACCGACGGGTTCTTCGCCCCCTTCGTCGTCCTCGACGAAGAAGCGCTCGAACACAACCTGCGGACGATGGCCGCGTGGTGCGCCGCCCGGGGCGTGGTGCTCGCCCCGCACGGCAAGACGACCATGGCACCGCAGCTGTTCGCGCGCCAGATCGAGCACGGCGCCTGGGGCGTGACCTGCGCGAACGCCGGTCACCTCCGGATCTACCGTGCCTTCGGGGTGTCCCGGATCCTGCTGGCCAACCAGTTCCTCGACCCGGCCGGCCTGCGCTGGCTGGCCGCCGAGCTGGCGGCCGACCCGGGCTTCGAGTTCCTCTGCTGGGTCGACTCGGTCCGCGGGGTCGAGCTGATGACCGCGGCCCTCGACGGCGCCGGGCGCCCGGTGGACGTGCTGGTCGAGCTGGGCGCCGACGGCGGCCGCACCGGCGTTCGCGACACCGCGACCGCACTGGCGGTCGCCGAGGCGGTCCAGGCGAGCCCGGCGCTGCGGCTGCGCGGCACCGGCGGGTACGAGGGCGCGCTGTCCCACGGCACCGACGAAGCCGCCCTGGCCAAGATCAGCTCCTATGTGGATGGTCTGCGCGACCTGGCGGTCTCGTTCGCGGACAAGGGACTCCTCGACGGGCAGATCATCGTCACCGCCGGCGGCAGCGCCTACTTCGACCAGGTCGCGAACGAGCTGGCCAAACCGTGGCCGGAGGGCCTCGACGTGCTGCCGGTACTGCGCAGCGGCGCCTACCTCACCCACGACGACGGCTTCTACCGCGAGATCTCCCCGCTGGGCGACCACCCGCGCATCGACGGTGTCGACTCCTTCCGGCCCGCGCTGCGGGCGTGGGCGCAGGTGACGTCGAAGCCGTCGGACGAACTCGCGCTGCTCACCATCGGCAAGCGCGACGCGTCCTTCGACGAGGGCCTGCCCGAACCGCAGCTGCGCCGGACCCCGGACGGGCCCGCCGAACCCCTCGAAGGCCACGTCGTCACGAAACTGAACGACCAGCACGCCTTCCTCGCGCTGCCGCCGGGGTCCCCGGTCGAGGTCGGCGACTGGATCGGGCTCGGCCTCTCCCACCCGTGCACGGTGTTCGACAAGTGGCCGCTGCTGCCGGTGACCGCGGCCGACGGCGAAACCGTCGTCGACTACGTGCGGACGTGGTTCTGATGGACGTCGTCTTCCGCGGCGCGCTGGTCGCCGACGGCACCGGCGACGCGATCACGCGGCACGACGTCGGGCTCACCGGCGGGAAGATCGCCAGTGTCGCCGAAGCGGGGTCCCTGGCCGGGCGGCGGCACATCGACGCCGACGGCCTGGTGCTCGCGCCCGGGTTCATCGACATGCATTCGCACTCGGACCTGCAGCTGCTGGCCACCCCGGACCACCCGGCCAAGATCACCCAGGGCGTCACGACCGAGGTCCTCGGCCAGGACGGGCTGTCCTACGCGCCCGTCGACGACGTCGTGCTCGAAGCACTGCGGCAGCAGCTCGCGGGCTGGAACGACGACCCGCCGGGGTTCGACTGGAACTGGCGCTCGGTCGGCGAGTACCTCGACCGCCTCGACCGGGGCATCGCCGTCAACGCCGCCTACCTGGTGCCGCAGGGCACGGTCCGGATGCTCGCCGTCGGCTGGGACGACCGGCCCGCCACGGACGCCGAGCTGAACCGGATGAAGGAGCTCGTCGCCACGGGTCTGCACGAGGGCGCGATGGGGATGTCGTCCGGTCTCACCTACACGCCCGGGATGTACGCGGAGACGAGCGAGCTGGTCGAGCTGTGCCGGGTCGTCGGCGAGCTGGGCGGCTTCTACAGCCCGCACCACCGCAGTTACGGAAAGGGTGCGCTGGAGGCGTTCGCCGAGATGATCGACGTCTCGCGCCGCTCCGGCTGTCCCCTGCACCTGGCCCACGCGACGATGAACTTCTCGGTCAACAAGGGGAAAGCCCCCGACCTGCTGAAGCTTCTCGACGACGCGCTGGACGACGGCTGCGACATCTCCCTCGACACCTACCCGTACCTGCCGGGCGCGACCTACCTCTCGGCGCTGCTGCCGAGCTGGGCCACCGAAGGCGGGCTGGACGCGACCCTCGCCCGGCTGTCCGACGCGACCGAACGCGAACGCATCCGCGCCGAGATCGAAGAGTCCGGTTCGGACGGTGCCCACGGCGTCCCGATCGACTGGGCCGCCATCGAAATCAACGGCGTCCGCAACGACCACAACGCCCCCCTCGTCGGGCACAGCGTCGCCGAGTCCGCCCGCAGGAACGGCACCGAGCCGGCGAAGCTGTACTTCGACACCCTGCTCGACGAGCGGCTCGGGACGTCGTGCCTGATGCACGTCGGGCACGAGGAGAACGTCCAGGCCATCATGCGGCACCGGACGCACACCGGCGGCAGCGACGGGCTGCTCGTCGGCGCCCGGCCGCACCCGCGCGCGTGGGGCACCTTCCCGCGCTACCTCGCCCGGTACGTCCGCGAACTGGGTGTACTGGACCTCGCCGAGTGCGTCGCCCACCTGACCGGGCGGGCCGCGCGGCGGCTGCGGCTGGCCGACCGCGGGCTCGTCCGCGCCGGGTACGCCGCCGACCTGGTGCTGTTCGACCCCGGCGCGGTCGCCGACACCGCCACCTTCGAAGACCCGCGGCAGCCCGCCACGGGCATCACCCACGTGTTCGTCAACGGCGTCGCCGCCCTCGACGACGGCCGTCCCACCGGCGCCCTCGCCGGACATTCCCTGCGCAACCCCCGGAGAACCCGATGATCCACTGGCTGCAACACACCACGGGTGGCCTGCTCACGCTCGCCGCCGTCTCGATCGCCGTCCTGCTGGTGCTGATCATCAAGCTGAAGCTGGAACCGTTCATCGCGCTGATCGTGGTCGGCCTGCTGACGGCGCTGGCCGCGGGCCTGCCGGTCGGCACCATCGTCGGCTCGGCCCAGAAGGCGTCGGACTCCCTGCTGGAGAAGGGCTTCGGCGGCATCCTCGGGCACATCACGGCGATCATCGGCCTGGGCACGATCCTCGGCTCGATCCTGGAACGCTCGGGCGGCGCGAAGGTGCTCACCGGGGCGCTGCTGCGGTCGTTCGGCGAGAAGCGGGCGCCGCTGGCCATGGGCGTCGCCGGCTTCGTCTTCGGCATCCCGGTGTTCTTCGACATCGGCATCTTCGTGCTGGCCCCGCTGGTCTACGTCGCCGCGAAGCAGGGCGGCCGCTCGCTGGTGCTGTACGCGATGCCGCTGCTGGCGGGTCTGTCGATCACCCACGCCTTCCTGCCGCCGCACCCCGGCCCGGTGGCCGCGGCCGGCCTGCTGCACGTCGAACTCGGCTGGATCATCCTGATGGGCCTGGCCTGCGGCATCCCGGCGTTCCTGGTCGGCGGTGTGCTCTACTCGACGTGGATCGGCAAGCGCATCACCGTCGACGTCCCCGAGGACATGGTCTTCGCCGAAGAAGAGGGCGAGCGCGAAGAGAACCCGCCGTCGCTGGCCCTGGTCGCCGCGATCATCGCGGTGCCGCTGGTGCTGATCCTGGCCGGCACGTTCGGCAGCATCTGGCTGCCGAAGGGCTCCGCGCTCGCCGGGGTCGCGGCGTTCATCGGCACCCCCGCGGTCGCGCTGACCGTCGCCGTCCTGCTCGCGTCCTGGCTGCTGGGCCTGCGGCGCGGGTTCACCGGCAAGGACCTCAACGAGCTGGCCGCGAAGTCGCTGCGGCCGGTGGCGATGATCCTGCTGGTCGTCGGCGCGGGCGCGTTCTTCGGCGCGGTGCTCTCGGCGACCGGGATCGGCAAGGCCGTGGCCGACTCGTTGCACGACGCCGGGCTCCCGGTGCTGCTCGCGGCGTACGTGATCAGCTGCGGCATGCGGATCGCGCAGGGTTCGGCGACCGTGGCCATCGTGACCACCAGCGGGATCATCGCGCCGAGCGTGGCCCAGCTCGGATATTCGCAGATCCAGCTGGCGCTGCTCGTGATGGCGATCTCCGCCGGTTCGATCATCGCCTCGCACGTCAACGACGGCGGGTTCTGGATCGTTTCGCGCTACTTCAACCTCACCGTGCCGCAGACTCTTCGGTCCTGGACCGCGCTGGAAACCGTGCTTTCCCTTTCGGGATTCGGGGTTTCGGCATTGCTCATGGCCGTGGTCTAGACCATACTGGAGCCTGTCACCGCCGAAACCCGTTGGGAGACAAAGACGATGACCGGACTTTCCCGTCGTACGTTCCTCGGCGCCGCGGCCGGCGCGGGCGCGGCCACCGTGCTCGGCGCGCAGGCCGCCGGCGCGGCCACCACGGAGAAGGGCTGCTTCGCCGGAACGACCGCGTACATCGGCAGCTACACCACCGGGGCGACCGGGCACGGCCTCGACGTCGCCATCCGTTCGGGCGCGGCACTGTCCCCGGTCCGGACCATCCCGGGCATCACCGACACGTCGTGGTTCGACCACAGCGCCGACGGCAAGACGCTGTACGTCACCAACGAAGGCGACCCGGCCGGGTACGTCTCGGCGTTGAGCCTCGCCGACCCGGTGAAACCGAAGCTGCTCAACAGGGTCTCCTCGAAGGGCGGCGCGCCGACGCACCTGAGCGTGCACTCCGGCGGGAAGCACGTGCTGGCCGCGAACTACAGCTCCGGCAGCGTCGTCGTGCTGCCGATCCTGGCCGGCGGCAAGCTCGGTGCGGCCACCGACCTCGTCACCCACCGCGGTGCCGAGCGGGACGCGCACGCGCACCAGGTCGTCAACGACCCCACCGGCCGCTGGGTGCTGGCGGTCGACCTCGGCGCCGACTCGGTGTACGTCTACGGCTTCGACGCCGGGAAGCTCTCGCTGCACCAGCAGCTGAAGCTGCCCTCGGGCGCCGGGCCGCGGCACCTGGCGTTCGACCGCACCGGGAAGTTCGCCTACATCCTGGGCGAGCTGCGGGCCGAGGTGACGGTGGCGAGCTGGGACGCGGTGGCCGGGAAGCTGACTGCGCTCTCCGTCGTCCCGGCCGTGCCCGCCGGGAGCACCGGTGAGCAGTACCCGGGCGAGATCCTCGTTTCGCACGACGGGAAGTTCGTCTACGCGACCGTTCGCGGTCCGAACACCCTGGCCACGTTCGCGGCCTCCGGTGGCACGTTGAAGCTGGTGTCGAGTGTGCCCACCGGTGGCAACTGGCCGCGGCACGTGGCCCTCGACCCGGCCGAAAGCTGGTTCTACGTCTCGAACCAGCGCTCCGGCACCGTCACGTGGCTGCCGCGTGACCCCGCCACCGGCCTGCCCGGCGCCGTCGCCGGCCGCCTGGCCGTCGGCAGCGTCAACTCCGTCTACTTCGCCTGACCCCGTCGTGAGTGGTAAAGCGGGTTAGAACCCGCCTTACCACTCACGAGGGCACCCGCTGGAGGTACCTCATGAGACTGCGCCGCACCCTGCCCTTCGTCGCCGGGCTGGCCCTGCTGGCCGGCTGCGCACCCACCCAGTCCGCGCCCGCGGGCGCCGGCGGGGACGACAAGACCGGCACCGTCCGCGTCTGGCTGTTCGACGAGGCCAACCGCGCCCCGAAGGAGGCCGCGGTCAAGGACGCCATCACCGAGTTCAAGGCGGCCCACGCCGGCGTCGAGGTCGACGTCCAGTGGGTGCCGGTCGAGGGCCGCGCCGACAAGTTCTCGGGTGCCTTCAACGACCCGGCCAACGCCCCGGACGTCGCCGAGTTCGGCAACACCGACGTCTCGAACTACGCGGCCACCGGGGCGCTGGCCGACCTGACCGGCGACCTCGCGGCGTGGAGCGAGGGCAAGGACCTCATCCCGACGGTGCTGGACACCGCGAAGTCCGGCGGCAAGACCTACGGCCTGCCCTGGTACACCGGCATCCGCGCGTTGTACTACCGCACGGACGTCTTCACCGAGCTCGGCCTCAAGCCGCCCGCGACGCTGTCCGAGCTGACCGAGACCGCCCGGCGGATCCGCGCCGCCAAACCGGACCTCTACGGCATCGCCGTCGGCGGCAAGTACACCTACGCGATGCTGCCCTTCCTCTGGGCCAACGGCGGGGAGCTGGCGCAGGACAACGGCGGCAAGTGGACCTCGACGGTCACCGGCGAGCAGGCCAAGGCGGGCGTGACGCAGTACGCGAACCTGCTCAAGGACGACATCTGCCCGCCCGCCCAGTGCGCGAACCTGACCGGCACGCAGAGCGTGACGGCGTTCGCCGGCGGCAAGGCCGGGATGACGATCGGCGGCGACTTCAACCGCAAGGCCGTCGAGCAGGGCGCGGTGAAGGGCAAGTACGCCGTGGTCCCGCTCCCGGGCACGACCGCGGGCAGCACCGCACCGGCGTTCGCGGGCGGCAACCTGCTCGGGGTGTTCAACGCGAGCAAGCACCGCGGCCTGGCGCTGGAGTTCGTCGAGCTGCTCGGCGGCGCGAAGTACCAGGAGAAGATGTACTCGGCGATGGGCAACCTGCCCACGCTGAGCACCGTGCAGCAGAAGCTGGCGGCGAACGACCCGTTCCTCAAGCCGTTCGTCGACACCCTCAAGGCGGGCACGAAGTTCGTCCCGGCGACGCCGGCGTGGTCGAAGATCGACAGCCAGAACGTGCTGCCGACGGCCGTGCAGCAGATCGCGACCGGCGGGAAGGACCCGTCGGCGGCGCTGGCCGACGCGGCCGCCGCGATGAACAAGGCCTTCGGCTAGTGGTGGCGGTCCAGGAAGCTCCTTCCGTCACGGCCCCCGCGCGGAGGCCGAGGCGGAGGGGGGACGGCCGGGCGGCCGCGCTCTACCTCGCCCCGGCGGGGATCCTGCTCGCCGCGCTGCTGGCCTACCCGATCTACCAGCTGGTCCTGATCTCCCTCTACGACTACGGCCAGCCGCAGGCCGCGGGCAACGCGCCGCTGGTGTTCCTCGGCGTCGCGAACTACGCCGATCTGCTCTCCCAGGCGCAATTCTGGACCGTGCTCGGCAAGACGGTCGGGTTCGCCGCGGCCTGCGTCCTCGGTTCGCTCGTGGCCGGCACCGGGCTCGCGGTGCTGGCTTCGCGAGTGCGTTCACTCCCCCGCATGCTCTTGTTTCTCGCCGCGCTGGGCGCGTGGTCGACCCCGGCGATCGCGGGGTCCTACGTCTGGCTGTTCCTCTTCGACACCGACTTCGGCCTGGTCAACGAGGTGCTCTCCGGGCTGGGCCTGCCGTTCGAACACCACTCGTGGACCTTCGGCACGCTCGGCGCGTTCGGGCTGGTCGCCGCCGAGGTGATCTGGTGCTCGTTCCCGTTCGTGCTGGTCACGATGTACGCCGGGATCAAGGGGGTGCCGGACGAAGTCCTCGAAGCCGCGTCGCTCGACGGCGCGTCGACGTGGCGCACGACGTGGACGATCGTCCTGCCGATGGTGCGGCCGCTGCTGATGATCGCGACCGTCCAGTCGATCATCTGGGACTTCAAGGTGTTCACCCAGATCTACGTGATGACCAACGGCGGCGGCGTGGCCGGGCGCAACCTCGTGCTCAACGTCTACGCCTACCAGCAGGCCTTCGCCGGGCAGGAGTACGGCCTCGGCTCGGCGATCGGAGTCGTGATGACGCTGTTGCTGCTGTCGGTGACCGGGCTGTACGTCCGGGCTCAGCGCCGGAGCGCGGCATGGCTGTGAAACGCCCGGGGCGGCTGGTCGCCGAAGTCGTCACCGTCGTCATCGCCGGGATCGTCGCGTTCCCGCTGTACTGGATGCTGCTGTCGGCGGTGAAGCCGCCGGGTGAAATCCAGTCGGCGAACCCGAAGCCGTGGACGTTCAGCCCGTCGTTCGACAGCTTCTCGCGGGTCCTCACCGTGTCGGGCTTCGGGCGGTTCTTCGTCAACAGCCTGCTCGTCGCCCTGGTCGTCGTGGCGCTGTCGCTGCTGCTGTCGTTCCTTTCGGCCGTGGCTCTGACGCGGTTTTCGTTCAAGGGCCGGACCGTGCTGCTGGTGATGACGCTGGTCGCGCAGATGGTGCCGGTGGAGGCGCTGACCATCCCGCTGTTCTTCCTGATGCGCCAGATCGGCGGCGTCGCGCCCGCGTTCGGGCTGAACGAGCTGGGTTCGCTGGTGCTGGTGCACCTGGCGTTCAGCCTGCCGTTCGCGATCTGGATGCTGCGCGGGTTCGTCGCGGCGGTGCCGGTCGAACTCGAGGAAGCCGCGAAGCTGGACGGCGCCTCGCGGGCGCGGTTCACCTGGCAGATCCTGTTCCCGCTGGTGGCGCCGGGACTGGTCGCGGTCAGCGTGCTCGCGTTCATCCACGCCTGGAACGACTTCCTGTTCGCGAAGACGTTCATCATCTCCAAGACCGAGAACCAGACGCTGCCGCAGGCGATCCTGGTGTTCTTCAAGCCGGAGGACACCGACTGGGGTGCGGTGATGGCGTCCTCGACGCTGATGACGATCCCCGTCCTCGTGTTCTTCGTCCTCGTCCAACGACGGCTGGTGTCCGGCATGGCCGGCGCCGTGAAGGGCTGACATGTCTTTCGCCACTCTGCTCCCCCGTCCGGTTTCGGTGACCCCGGCGGCGGGTTCGTGCCCGTGGCCGTCCACTGTGGACGTCCGGAAGGCCGACCTGCCGCCGGAGGGGTACCGGCTTTCCCTTTCCCCTTCCGGTGTGGTGCTCTTCTGCGGTGACGCGGCCGGGGAGTTCTACGGGCGGCAGACCCTGCGCCAGCTCGCGGGGCCGGACGCATTCCGCGCCGCTTCCCTCGAAGAGGGGCTTTCACTGCCCTGCGGCGTGGTCGAGGACCACCCGCGGTTCGGCTGGCGCGGGTGCCTGCTCGACGTCGCCCGGCACTACCGGACCAAGGCCGAGGTGCTGCGGTTCGTCGATCTCCTGGCCGCGCACAAGCTGAACGTGCTCAACCTGCACCTGACCGACGACCAGGGCTGGCGCTTCGAGGTCCCCGCGTTCCCCCGGTTGACGTCGGTGGGCGGCTGGCGGCCGTCGTCGATGGCGGGCAGCGGCGGTGCCCAGGACGGTCGGCCGCACGGCGGTTTCTACACCGGCGACGACCTGCGGGAGATCGTCGCGTACGCCGCTGCGCGGGCCATCACGGTGGTGCCGGAGATCGACATCCCCGGCCACGCGCGGGCGGCACTGGCGGCTTACCCCTCATTGGGGGATTCTTCGTCCTACGAGGTCTGGACCGACTGGGGCATCAGCACTTCGCTGCTCTCGCCAACGGAGTCCACTTTGGACTTCTTCCGGCAGGTGTTCGACCACCTGCTGGAGATCTTCCCGTCCCCGGTGATCGCCCTGGGCGGCGACGAGACCCCGGGCGCGACCGACGAGCACCGCGAGTTCGTCCGCCGGCTGGCCGAGCACCTGGTGGCCCGCGGCCGTACCCCGATGGGCTGGGACGAGGTCCTCGACATCCCCGGCCTGCCCCCGCTGGTGATCGGCTCGTGGCAGAACGAGGCGGCGGGCCTGCGCGCGGCCGAGGCCGGGCACGACGTGGTGATGTGCCCGGAGCAGCACGTGTACCTGGACCACCGGCAGTCTTCGCACCCCGACGAGCCGATCCCGGTCGGCTGGGTCCACACGCTGGAAGACGTCTACGCGTACGAGCCGGCGCTGACCGGGCCCCGGCTGCGCGGGGTGCAGGCCCAGGTGTGGAGCGAGCACCTGGACAGCGTCCGGCGGGTGGACTACATGGCGTTCCCGCGGCTCTCGGCGTTCGCGGAGGTGGCTTGGAGCAGCGGACCGCGGGACTACGCGGAGTTCCTGCCGCGCCTGCGGGACCACCACCTGCCGCGGCTGGACGCCCTCGGCGTGGAGTACCGGCCGCTGGACGGGCCGCACCCCTGGCAGACACGACCGGGAGTGCCGGGCCGGCCGCGCTAGCGGTTCCACAACGCCGCCCACTGCCGTGGCGTGAGGTCGCGCGGCAGGGCGGATGGCGGGATCCCGGCTGCCTCCAAGGTCGCGCGCCGCGGTTTCGGGAGGATCTCCCCGATCCCGCGGCCGCGTCCGGTGAAGACCGTGCGTACGAACTGTTCGTAGCCGCCGCGCTCGGCCGGGTCGACGAGCGGCGAACGCCGCCGCGAGATCGTGAGGAGCCCGCCGTCGACGGCCGGTTTCGGCCGGAACCCGTCGGCCGGGACGCGCCCGTGCAGGGCGAAGTCGAACCACGGCGCGCTCTGGGCGGTCAGCATGGTGCGCCCGCCGACGCCGGCGCGCTTGCGGGCCACCTCCCACTGGGTGAGGAGGACGGCCTCGGTCCAGCCGCCGTCGGTGAGGAGCCTGCGCAGGATCGGCGTGGTGAGGTGGAACGGCAGGTTGCCGACGACGACCGGCCGGTCCAGCGGGACCCGGAGGGCGTCGCCGTGGACCACGGACACCGACGGAAGGCGACGGCGGAGCCGGCGAACGCGGTGCTCGTCGAGGTCGACGGCCCGGACGTCACGCCCGAGCGCCGCCAGCTGCCGGGTGATCGCCCCGTCGCCGGCGCCGATCTCGAGGATCGGGCCGTCCGTCGCGCGGACGAGCCGGACGATCCGATCGATGGTCGGGGGGTGGTACAGGAAGTTCTGGCCGAGCTCGTGGCGGCCGCCGTGGATCGAGCGGGACAAGGGAGGTACTCCAGCCGTGCGGAATGGAGCACCCGGGAAGGGTCGGGGGACCGCCTCCGGGTGCCGGGGCATCCGGGGGTACGGCGCGATGTTCAGCGAGGCGCGCCGTCAGGCGCGGCGGTCACGCTGAGTCTTTCGCCCGCAGGCGGGCATCCACAAACTTCCCATGGCCGCGGACCCTACAAGCCCGCGGCCGCACCCGGCGACCGGTTTACGGCAGCAGCGTCACCGTGACCGCCCGCGTCGGACCCACGTTCCCCGCCGCGTCGATGGACCGGTACTCGATGCGGTGCTTGCCGTAACCCGGCTTCCGCTCCGAAAACGGCGACACCGTCAGCCCGCCCTCGCCCAGGTTCCCGTAGGCCAGCCCGTCGATCTCCGTACCGCGCGGGGTGAACAGGTACGGCGCGTCCGGATCCGTCGGCCAGCCGTAGAACTTGTGCCAGCCGTCGCCGTCCACGCGGAACTCCGGCATGCCGTCGGACGACTCGAGCCGCATGGTGAACGAACCGTGGTGCACCGGCCCGCCCGGCAGCTCCGCGGTCGTCGTCGGGCCCGTCGCGTCCACTGTCCAGGTCAGCGTGGTGCCGCCGGTCGTCGCCGTGAGCGTGTGCGTTCCGCGGGCCGCGTCGAGCGCGAAGTCGGGGCCGGTGCCCGCCATGCGGCCGTCCAGCGTCCACCGGACCTGCGGGATCGAGCCGGTCGGCTCCCCCGTCTCGACGTAGACGACGTCGTGGCCGCCGACCGGGCGCGAAACCGGCGTCGACGCCACGACCGCCGGTGCCCCGGCCGGCGGGGTGACCACCGCGGCGTCGACCGTCCACGTGCGGGTCGCCGCCGGACGGGCGGCCGGGTCGCGGACGAACGGCGTCGGGTCGGTCACCGTCGCCGTCAGCGTGTGCTTGCCCGGCTTCACGTGCGCCCGGCGCAGGTCGACCGCCTCGCGGCCGGGCAGCGCGACACCGTCGAGGGTCCAGCGGATGTCGAGGCGGTGGCTCACCGGGTGCATCGGGCGGACCCGGACGACGCGGTCGGCGCCGATCGTCCCGGCCGGGGTGCCGCCGGCGACGAGCGGGACCTTCGCCGCGATCCGCTGCGTCATCCGTTCGCGGCCGACCTGGTCGAAGGCGTAGCCGAGCGTCTTCATCATCGAGTGCGCACTCGGCCGCCAAACGCCGGTCTGGGTGTACAGCCCGCCTTCGAACCGGCCGATCCTGCCGCCCGACTCGCTCGGCTCGCCGAGCCAGCGCCACCACTTCGCGTGCTGGGCACGCAGTTGCGGCTCGGTCAGCAGCGTGTGGTGGATCGAGTCCGGCTCGCCGCCCTCGTAGGCGCCGCCCGGGACGTTGCGGGCGTAGTAGTCGTACTCGTCGTCGAGGCCGCCGAGCGAGTGACCGAGTTCGTGCGGCGAGATCAGCGCGGACAGGGCGTTCCCGCCGGACGCCGTCGCGTAGGTGCCGCCCGCGCCGCCGTAGGTGGTGCTGTTGCCCAGCGCCAGGATCTGGCGGTTCGCGCGGGTCGTGCCCGGCACGAGGTCGGCGTAGCGCTGCGCGGCCGCGTCGTCGACGGTCAGCAGCCGCTGCACGCTCTGCGGGTTGCAGCCGCCCCAGAACCCCATGTCGAGCGGGGTGTCCCGGCGCGGGCCGGCCAGGCCGGGGTCACAATCCACACCGGACTCCGGCGAGGCGATCGAAACGGCGTAGACGTTGAAGTAGCTGCGGTAGGACTTGAACGGCTCCAGCGACCACAGGGTGCTGACGTGCCGCTCGACGTCGGCGAAGAACTTCGGCTGCTCGGCGGCGGTGTAGCCGTCGCCGAGGACGACGAGGTTGAACCGCTGCGCGACGGACCCGGTCACCTGGACCTCGGTGACGCTCGCGGCCGGCTCGGCGGCGTAGGCGGGTGTGGCGATCCCGAGCGAAACCACGAGCGCTGCGACGAACCCGGCCCACTTCCGCATGGCGGCACTCCCCTGGTCGGTGATCTTCCCGGTGTACCGCACGGGACGCGGCGCCGGAACCGCCGGAAGTCGGAGGCGCGAACGTATAGACCGTTATACGCGGGTCAACCGGTACCAGACCTCCGGTCGCCCGACCTGGCCGTAGCGCGGCTCGCGTTGAGCCATCCCGTTGTCCGCCAAGTACTCCAGGTACCGGCGGGCCGTCACCCGCGACGCGCCGATCGCGCTCGCCGCCGCGCCTGCCGAAAGTCCTTCCGCGGCACCGGAAAGCGCGTCCGTAATCGCTTCGAGGGTCTGGACGCTCATTCCCTTCGGCAGCGGGGGCTGCTCGGTCGTGCGCAGCGCGCCGAGGGCCCGGTCGATCTCCGCCTGGCCGGTGACCTCGCCGGACGCGTCGCGGAATTCGGCGTAGCGTTCGAGCTTCTCGCGCAGGGTGGCGAACGTGAACGGCTTGAGCAGGTACTGCACCACGCCGACCGACACCGCCGCCTTGACCAGGCCGAGGTCGCGGGCCGACGTCACGGCGATGACGTCGATCGGCAGCCCGGCCGCGCGCAGCGAGCGGCACACCGCCAGGCCGTGCGTGTCCGGCAGGTAGAAGTCCAGCAGCACCAGGTCGACCGGCTCGCGTTCGCAGAACCGCAGCGCCTCGCCGCCGGAGTGGACGACGCCGGCCACCGCGAACCCGGGCAGCCGCTCGACGTAGACGCGGTGCGCCTCCGCGGCCACCGGCTCGTCCTCCACCACCAGCACCCGGATCACCGGCCCGCCCCCTGCCGCGGCAGGCGCACGGTGAACACCGCGCCGCCGTCCCGGCCGACCTCGACCGTGCCGCCGTAGCGGCGCACCGCCTGCCCGACGAGCGCGAGCCCGAGGCCGTGGCCGTCCTCCGCCTTCGTCGACCAGCCGCGGCGGAACACGTCGGCGCCTTCGGGCACGCCGGGCCCGGTGTCGGCGACGCGCAGCAGCAGCCCGCCCTCGTCGGAGCGGGCGGTGACGACGACCTTCGGGTGACCGGTGCCGCGCACGGCCGCGTCGAGGCCGTTGTCGATCAGGTTGCCGAGGATGGTCACCAGGTCGCGGGCCTCGATGCCGAGCGAGACGTCGTCGATCACCGTGTCCGGGGTGACCGTCAGCTCGACCCCGCGCTCGCTCGCTTCGGCGGCTTTGCCCAGCAGCAGCGCGGCGAGCACCGGCTCGGCGACGGCGCCGACGACCCGGTCGGTCAGCTCCTGGGCGAGCGCGAGCTCGGCGGTGGCGAACTCGACCGCCTGCTCGGGTTTGCCGATCTCGACGAGGGAAACGACCGTGTGCAGCCGGTTCGCCGCCTCGTGCGCCTGCGACCGCAGCGCTTCGGCGAGGCCGCGGGCGGTGGTCAGCTCGCCGGTCAGCGACTGCAGTTCGGTGTGGTCGCGCAGGACGACGACGGTGCCCTGCGCGCGGCCACCCGAGCGGACGGCGGTCGTGCTGACCAGCAGCACGCGCGCGTCCGTCAGGTGCAGCTCCTCGGCGCGGTTCTCCGCCGACGTGAACGCCTCGGCGAGCCCGTCCGGCAGGCCCAGCGTCGCCAGGTCGCGGCCGACCGGGTCGGCGTCGAGGCCGAGGAGGGTGCGGGCGCCGTCGTTGCAGAGCCCGATCCGCCCGTCCCGGCCGACGAGCAGGACGCCTTCGCGGACCGAGTGCAGCACGGCCTCGTGGTACTCGAAGAGGTTGCTCAGCTCGTCCGGCGCGACGCCCCGGGTCTGGCGCCGCAGCCGGGCGCTGATCAGCCAGCCGCCGAGCGCGCCGACCACCAGGACCGCGCCGGCCACGCCGAACAGGGGCCACAGGCGTTCGCGCAGCTCGGCGGAGATCGCCGCGACGGTGATCCCGACCGCGACCAGCGCGATCACCCGGTGGCCGGCGTCGAACACGGGCACAACCGTGCGCACGGACGGGCCGAGCGAGCCGGTGTAGGTCTCGGTGAGCTCTTCGCCGCGCTGCGCCTGGCCGATGTTCCCGATGTAGTGCTGCCCGATCAGCGCCGGAGTCGGGTGCGTGTACCGGATCCCGGCCGGGCTCATGATCGTGATGAAGTCGACGTGGGTGTGGTCCTTCAGGCGCAGCGCGAACGGCTGGAGCGTGGCGCTCGGGTCCGGCGTCCCCACCGCCGCCACGACACCGGGCTCCTCGGCGACCGTCACGGCGACCGCGCGGACCTGGTCCTCGGCGTTCTGCTTCACCGCGCGCCGCGCGTCGAGCCAGGCGAACGTGATCCCGGCGCCGGCCAGCACGCAGAGCACCACGAGCTGCAGCACGAGCAGCTGGCGCGCCAGGCTCCAATGGGACCGCAACGTCGGGGGCACCTCCTCATACCAGCACACGCGCACCCGGTGTCCGAACGGGACGGTGCGATCATCACACGAACTCAATGAACACAAGTGAGCCGGATCACCGAACTCGGCCTACAGTGTGCCGCAACCTGGACACCCCTAGCTGGAGGCAACGGTGCCTACACCGACCCCCGACGCGGCGCCGCGCCGTCGCGACAAGACCCACTACCTGTACCTGGCCGTGATCGTCGCGGTCCTGCTCGGGATCTTGGTGGGCTTCCTCTTCCCCGGCTTCGCCAAGGGCCTGAAGCCGCTGGGCGACGGTTTTGTCAACCTGATCAAGATGATGATCTCCCCGATCATCTTCTGCACCATCGTGATCGGTGTCGGCTCCGTCGCCAAGGCGGCGAAGGTCGGCAAGGTCGGCATCATGGCGCTGGTCTACTTCATCGTGATGTCGACGTTCGCGCTCGCCATCGGCCTGGTCGTCGGCAACATCCTGCACCCGGGCGAGGGCTTGCACCTCAACCCCGCCGACGTGAAGAGCGTCCAGAAGTCCGCCACCGGCGCCGAAGGCCCGGTCGACTTCCTGCTCCACATCATCCCGAAGACGTTCGTGTCCGCCTTCACCGAAGGCCAGGTCCTGCAGACGCTGCTCGTCGCGCTGCTCGTCGGCTTCGCGCTGCAGAAGCTGGGGCCGAAGGGCGCGCCGATCCTGCGCGGGATCGAGCACATCCAGCGGCTGGTCTTCCGGGTGCTGGCGATGATCATGTGGGCCGCCCCGATCGGCGCGTTCGGTGCCATCGCCGCCGTCGTCGGGGCGACCGGCTGGGCCGCGCTGAAGAGCCTCGCCGTCATCATGATCGGCTTCTACGTGACCTGCCTGGTGTTCGTGTTCGTCGTCCTCGGCCTGGTGCTGTGGCTGGGCGCCCGGATCAACATCTGGCACCTGTTGCGCTACCTCGGCCGAGAGTTCCTGCTGATCCTCTCGACGTCGTCGTCGGAATCGGCGCTGCCGCGGCTGATCGCGAAGATGGAGCACCTCGGCGTCGGCAAGTCGGTCGTCGGCATCACCGTGCCCACCGGGTACTCGTTCAACCTGGACGGCACGGCGATCTACCTGACCATGGCGACGCTGTTCATCGCCGCGGCGCAGGACGAGCCGTTGTCGCTCGGCGCGCAGATCGGCCTGCTCGTGTTCATGATCATCGCGTCGAAGGGCGCGGCCGGGGTCAGCGGTTCGGGCATCGCGACCCTCGCCAGCGGCCTGCAGTCGCACCGGCCGGAACTGGTGAACGGCGTCGGCTTCATCCTCGGCATCGACCGGTTCATGTCGGAGGCCCGCGCGCTGACCAACTTCGCGGGCAACGCCGTCGCGACCGTCCTCATCGGAAACTGGACGAAGGAGTTCGACCGCGAACAGGCGGAACGGGTGTTCGCCGGAAACGCTCCCTTCGACGAGGCCACGTTGATCGACGAGGAGCGTCAGCCCGAGCCCGAGGAAGCCACGGCGAAGTAACTCCCCCAGACGTTCGTGCTCACTGCCCCCGCTGAGCACGAACCACACGGGCCGCGGCGCGAGTCCCCCAACCTCGCCCCGCGGCCCGTTCCACGTCACTTTCCCTACGAAAGTGCAGCTTTGCGCCACAAAGCCGAGCTTTCACGTGAAAGCTCGGCTTTGCCGCGCAAAGTGCAGCTTTCACGTGAAAGCTCGGCTTTGGGGGTTCAGGGGGTGTCGTAGGCGGTGCGGGCGGCTGCTATGTCGTCGCGGTGGCGCTCTGCCCAGCCGAGCAGGCCGTTCAGCGACTGGTACAGCTCCTTGGCCATGGCCGTGGCCTCGTACTCCACGCGCGGCGGGACCGTCGGGTAGATCGTGCGGACCAGCAGGCCGTCGCGCTCGAGGTTGCGCAGGGTCAGCGTCAGCATCCGGCGGCTGATGCCCTCGACCGCGCGCTCCAGCTCGGTGAACCGCACCGGGCCCCGGATGGCCTCCAGGAGGATGCCGATCGCCCACTTGCCGCTGATCCGGTTGATGACCTCCAGCACCGTGCAGACGTCGAGTTTCTCCGGGTCGATCTCGGTGACCTGGACAGGTACACCGATGTTCCCCTGGGACATGGAAGTGCCTCCTTACGGCGAGATCCATGGTCACACATGATGGGCACTGTTACAAGAAGTGCCCTGGCAACGACCAGGGGAACTCTCGTCTGGAGGGGCCTGATATGGCCGAGAACCACCCCACCCGCTCGCGCGGTCTCGCGTTGGCGGTGCTGTGCGCCGCTTCGCTGATGGTCGTGCTCGACAGCAGCATCGTCGCGGTGGCGCTGCCCGCGATCCAGGCCGACCTCGGCTTCACGCCCGCCGGGCTGTCCTGGGTCGTCACCGCCTACCTGGTCGCGTTCGGCGGCCTGCTCCTGATCTCCGGCCGGCTCGGCGACCTGCTCGGCCGCCGCCGCGTCTTCCTCGGCGGGCTCGGCCTGTTCACCCTGGCGTCCCTGATCGCCGGCCTGGCCGCGGACGCGGGTGTCCTGGTCGTGGCGCGGTTCGCCCAGGGTGTCGGCGGCGCGCTCGCGTCGGCCGTGGTGCTCGGCATGATCGTCACGATGTACCCCGAGCCCCGGGCCCGGGCGAAAGCGATCGGTGTCTACAGCTTCACGCAGGCGGCCGGCGCGTCGATCGGGCTCATCGCCGGTGGCGCGCTGACGCAGGCGCTGAACTGGCACTGGACGTTCTACGTCAACCTGCCGATCGGCGTGGCGGCGCTGCTGCTGGCCGTCCGGGTGGTCTCGCCGGACCGCGGGACGGGCCTGCGGGCGGGCCTGGACGTGCTCGGCGCGGTCTTGGCGACCGCCGCCGTGATGCTCGGCGTGTACGGCATTTCGTCGTCGGCCTGGGGTGCGCTGGCCGCGGCCGTCGTCCTGCTCGCGGCTTTTGCGGTGCGGCAAGCGAAAGCGCGTACGCCGTTGTTGCCGCTGCGGCTGTTCCGGCTCCGCGCGGTGGCCGGCGCCAACGTCGTGATGGTGCTGATGGTCGCCGGGATGCTCGGGTTCCAGTTCGTGACCGCGTTGTACCTGCAGCAGGTGCTGGGCCTCGACGCGCTCGGCACCGGCGTCGCGTTCCTGCCGGTGCCGGTGGTGATCGCGGTGGCGTCGCTCGGCTTCGCGGAGAAGCTCGCCGCGCGGTTCGGGCCGCGGGCGGTGCTGCTGTCGGGGCTGGGCCTGGTGATCGTGGGCCTGCTGCTGCTCACCCGGGTGTCGGGCTCCTACTTCGCCGACGTCCTGCCGCCGCTGGTGTTGATGGGCCTCGGCGCCGGCGTGGCCATCCCGGCGTTGATGGGACTGGCGATGGCGGACGTCGCGGCGGCGGACGCGGGGGTCGCGTCCGGCCTGATCAACACGACCCAGCAGGTCGGCGCGGCGGTGGGCACGGCGGTGCTGGCCGCGGCGGCCGCGGCCCGGACGGAAAGCCTCGGTGCGCTGGACCACCGCGAGGCACTGGCCGCCGGCTTCCGGCTGGCCTACGGAATCAGCGCGGGATTCCTGATCGCGGCGGTCGCACTGGGCGGCCTGGTGCTGGGCCGCCACCGGCCCACGGCTCCCGCGCCGGAGCTGTGCACCGCCGATCTCGCGTGACCCGGCCCGCAACTCCCGTGATCAGGCCCGTAACTCACGTGATCAGAGCCGTAACTAGCGTGATTGGAGCCGTAACTCGTGTGATTGGAGCCGTAACTCGTGTGATTGGAGCCGTAACTCGCGAGTTCCGGCCTTAATCACGCGAGTTCCGGCCTTGATCACGCGGGTTACGGCCTCGATCACGTGAGGTAGGCCGAAAGCCCACGGTGGCCCCGCCGCATCATCAGCGCGTGGTTCGCGCGAAAGAGCGGCCGGGCCACCGTGTCGAAGCGCTGCAGCAACTTCTTGCGGGCCTGGACTTCCTGGGTGATTTCCAGCAGCGTGCCCGCGCCCGCCGCGCGGACCGCCCCGGCCAGGGTCCCGTCGAGGTCGCCGCTGAGCCTGACCCGCATCAGGCCCGTGCGCTCGTCCTGGTGGTCCCGGTGCATCCGGACGACGAGCCGGAACGGCAGCCGGGACCGGCAGACCAGTTCGGCGGTGTCGTCGTCCACGCGGCGCACCGCGCGGACGTCCGACCACCACCGCGGGTAGCCGGCGAGGTCGGTGACCACGTCGAACACCCGCTCAGGCGCGGTTCCGGGCAGCAGCCACGTGCTGCGGAACCGGTATTGCGTGCCCGTCATGCTCGTCACACCGGGGCCGAGACCAGCTTCCGGCCGTCGACCGTGACGATGTCGATCGACTTCACATCGTCGGGCGCGACCAGCGCGGACCCGTCGAGCGAGAAGCCCTGGCTCTCCCACTTCTCCGACACCTGCCAGCTGCCGGCGGTCACCGCCTGGCCTTCCTTGGTGACCACCTGGAGCAGGCACTTCTCCCCGGCTCGGACGCCCTTCACGCTGACGTTCGCCCGGACCCAGCCCTGGAACGGGCTCACCGACGCAGCCAGCTGCACGCCGGTCGTCGGATCCCGGCCTTCGACGGTCTTCGTGCCGGGCACGTCCGACGGCGGCGCGGCCACGACCCCGCCGTTGTCCGAGGCCGTCTGCCGTCCCACCAGCACGCCGCCGCCGAGGGCGGCCACGACCAGCACCGCCGCCGCGACCAGGGCCAGGCCCCGGCGTGGCGCACGACGGGCCGGAGCCACTCGTTCTTCCTCCTCGCGCACCCGGCGCAGGGTCTTCTGCAGCAGCAGGTCCCCGGCCTCGGGCGGCCCGTCGAGGAACGCCTCGGGCGGCACCTCGTCGAGCGAGTCGCGCAGGGCCACCAGCTCGTTCAGGTCGAACCGGCACTGCGCGCAGGTCTGCAGGTGCCGCCGCTCGAAGTCGGCCGCCTCCCCGGGGTCGAGCGCGCCGAGGGCGTACGCGCCGAGCTGCGTGTGACTCTCGTCGACCGAGTTCATCGCGCCACCTCCGTTCCGCTCGAAATCATCGCTGCTCTGAGTGCTCGTAGTGCGTAGTAAGACCTTGATTTCACGGTACCCGGTGCGACGCCCAGTGTTCTCGCCGCTTCGGCCACCGTCCGTCCCCGGTAGTAGATTTCCACCAGGACCTCTCGATGCTCGTTCGACAACCCGTCCATCGCGCCGAGCACGGTCATCGAGTCGACCACGCCCTGGGCGTGGTCCCGTTCGACGGCCGGGGTCGGCACGCCTTCGGCCGGTTCGGCCACCTCCTGTGGCCGGGCCGCCCGGGCACGTGCCCGGTCGGTGACCAGGTTGCGCGCGACGGTCAGCAACCAGCCGCGCACCGAGCCCTTCCCGTCGTTCTGCAGATCGTCCGCGTGTTTCCACGCTCGGACCAGCGTCTCCTGGACCACGTCCTCGGCTGCCGCCCGATCACCGGTCAACCTCGTCGCGTAAGCCAGCAGGCTTCGCCCGTGTTCGGCGTACAGCTGCCGAATCAGGTCTTCGCCTTTGGCCTTCTTAGGCCGCCTGCCTCCTATGGCCACCCTCGTCCTCCCGACGGTGTTCTGAGTCGTCGAGGACAGTAGTGCAACCCTCAGCTCCACCGGCGGTGCGTGCGCCGAGCGCAGCGCGACCATGGTGTTCATCGGCTGCCCGTCCTTCCTCGTTCTGCCCCGAAACCGTCGTCTGTCAGTTGCCGGCGCCGCCGGCCTTGCCGCCCGCGGTGATCTTGCTGCCGTCCGGGGCCATGGCGAACCAGGTGCCGTTGGCACCCTGGCCGTTCATCTCGCCCGGCGCCTTGTCGCCCGCGAACTCGTACAGCGGCCAGCCGTTCAGCGTGATCTGCTTGCTGCCGTCCTTGCGGGTCGCGGTGCCGACCTGGGTGTCCTGGATGCCCTTGAGCATCGGCGTGGCCACCCCGGCGAGCATCGGCGGCCACTGGGTCGCGCACTCGCCGTCGCAGTTGGACGTCGGCGGCTGGGAGAGGTCCTTGTCGAACCGGTAGAGCGTCTTGCCGTCGGCGTCGGTGACCACCGCGCCGACACCGTTGATCGTGGCGACCGAGAGCATCTTGTGCCCCGCTTCCCCGTGTTGCGGCCCTTGGGCGCCGCCGGCCATGTCACCGCAGGCGGACAAGGTGGCGACGGCGACGAGCGCCAGAGCGCTGACGACAGCCGGCCGGATACGGTTCATGACGTTCTCTCCTCGGTGAGGGCGGCACCGCCGTCCGGCGGACCTCGACACCGGGAAACACGGGCGCCGTCACAAAACGGTTCAGCCCGGTTTCGCGCCATTCGGTGCCGGTTCGCCGCCGGATTGGTGTGTCCCGGTGATCGGCACGATCTTGTCGCCGTGCGGACGGGTTCCTAAGCTGATCACGTCCGCACCGCCGCCCCCCGCCGTTCCGGGAGGCCGCCGTGTCCGTGAAACCCCTCGTCGTCGTGGCGCTGCTGGCCGCGGGCTGTTCCACAGCGCCACCGCCGCCACCGCCGCCCTTCACCGCGACCCTGACCTCGCCGACCGACGTCGTGCTGAGCTGGCCGGACGACGACGCCGGGCACCGCGTCGAGTACACGAACGACCCGGCCGGGCCGTGGACGACGCTGCGGTTCCTGCCGCCGCACACGACGAGCTACCACCACCCGGACCTGATCCCGGAGACGCCGTTCTACTACCGGGAGCAGCCGTTCACCGGTCCGGTCTCGACGGAGCTGCACGCCGTGACGTCCGGCGACACGGTGACGTTCACCTGGGCCGACCGTTCGCCGGACGAAGCCGGGTTCCTCCTGGAGATCCGCCGCCCGGGCGCGCCGGACTTCGACCCGGTCGAGGTGACCGGGCCCGGCGTGACGACCTGTGCGCTTTCGCTGCTCCCCGGCGAGGAGAAATCGGCCTTCCGGCTGCGGACGCTGTATTACGGCCCGCTCTCCCCGGTGGTCCACCAGACCACCGGGAAGGAGCGGTAGGCCGTTTACTGCGCCGTGAGCACCGTCCGCAGGAACTCGCCCGTGTAGCTGCCCTCGACTCCGGCGACGTACTCCGGCGTGCCCTCGGCGACCACCGTGCCACCGCCGTTGCCGCCCTCGGGACCCATGTCGATGATCCAGTCGGAGGTCTTGATCACGTCGAGGTTGTGCTCGATCACGATCACCGAGTTGCCCTTGTCGACCAGGCCGTTGATCACGCCGATCAGCTTGTTGATGTCCTCGAAGTGCAGGCCGGTGGTCGGCTCGTCGAGGATGTACACCGTCTTGCCGGTCGAGCGCTTCTGCAGCTCGCTGGCCAGCTTGACGCGCTGCGCCTCACCGCCGGACAGCGTCGGCGCCGGCTGGCCGAGCCGGACGTAGCCGAGGCCGACGTCCACCAGCGTCTGCAGGTGGCGGTGGATGGCCTTGATCGGCTCGAAGAACTGCGCGGCCTCCTCGATGGGCATGTCGAGCACGTCCGAGACGGTCTTGCCCTTGTAGTGCACCTCGAGGGTTTCCCGGTTGTACCGCGCGCCCTTGCAGACCTCGCACGGGACGTAGACGTCCGGCAGGAAGTTCATCTCGATCTTGATCGTGCCGTCGCCCGCGCACGCCTCGCAGCGGCCACCCTTGACGTTGAACGAGAACCGGCCCTGCTGGTAGCCGCGGACCTTCGCCTCGGTCGTCGCCGCGAACAGCTTGCGCACGTGATCCCAGACACCCGTGTAGGTGGCCGGGTTGGACCGCGGGGTCCGGCCGATCGGCGACTGGTCGACGCGCACCAGCTTGTCGACGTTGTTCAGGCCGTTGACCCGGGTGTGCCGGCCCGGCACCTGGCGGGCGCCGTTGAGCTTGTTCGCCAGCACCGTCGCGAGGATGTCGTTCACCAGCGTCGACTTGCCCGAGCCGGAGACGCCGGTCACCGAGACCAGGCAGCCGAGCGGGAACGAGACGTCCAGCCCGCGCAGGTTGTGCTCGCGCGCGCCCACGACGGTCAGCTGCCGCTTCTTGTCGATCGGCCGCCGGATCGCCGGGATGTCGATCTTCCGGCGCCCCGACAGGTACTGCCCGGTCAGCGACTCCTTGCTCTTCAGCAGCTTCTTGTACGGTCCGCTGTGGACGATGTGGCCGCCGTGCTCGCCCGCGCCGGGGCCGATGTCGACCACCCAGTCGCTGGACCGGATGGTGTCCTCGTCGTGCTCGACGACGATCAGCGTGTTGCCCAGGTTCCGCAGCCGGGTCAGCGTCTCGATCAGCCGGTGGTTGTCGCGCTGGTGCAGGCCGATCGACGGCTCGTCCAGCACGTACAGCACGCCGACCAGACCCGAGCCGATCTGCGTCGCGAGCCGGATCCGCTGTGCTTCACCACCCGAAAGAGTGGCGGACGCGCGGTCGAGCGAGAGGTACGTCAGGCCGACGTCGAGCAGGAAGCGCAGCCGCGCCTGGATCTCCTTGAGCACCGCACCGGCGATCATCGCCTCGCGCTGGCCCAGCTCCAGCTCGTCGAGGAACTGCGACGCCTCCGCGATGGACAGCGCGCAGACCTCGGCGATCGACATGTCACCGCGGGTCTTGTGGGCCAGCGTGACGGCGAGGATCTCCGGCTTGAGCCGGGTGCCCTGGCAGGCCGGGCACGGCACCTCGCGCATGTAGCCCTCGTACCGCTCGCGCATGTACTCGGACTCGGTCTGCTCCTGCCGCCGCTCGAGGAACGGGATGACGCCCTCGAAGGCCGCGTAGTACGAGCGCTGGCGGCCGTAGCGGTTCTTGTAGCGGACGTGCACCTGCTCGTCGACGCCGTGCAGCACCGCCTTCTGGGCGCGCGCCGGCAGCCGCCGCCACGGCGTGTCCATCCGGAAGCCGATGGTCTCCGACAGCGACTCGAGCAGCCGGATGAAGTAGTCCGCGCTCTGGCCGCCCGACCACGGCGCGATGGCGCCCTCGGCCAGCGACAGCTCGTCGTCCGGCACCACCAGTTCCGGGTCGACCTCCTTGCGGATGCCGATGCCGGTGCACTCGGGGCAGGCGCCGTAGGGCGAGTTGAAGGAGAACGAGCGGGGCTCGAGGTCCTCGATGGCCAGCGGGTGGCCGTTGGGGCAGGCGAGGTTCTCGGAGAAGCCGCGGATGCGGTGCGGGTCGTTCTCCGGCAGGTCGACGAACTCCAGCTCGATCAGCCCGTCGGCCAGCCGCAGCGCCGTCTCGACCGAGTCGGTGAGCCGCTGGCGCGAGCTCGACTTGACGCTCAGCCGGTCGATCACCACGCCGATCTGGTGCTTTTCCTGCTTCTTCAGCTTCGGCGGGTCGGTGAGCGCGTGCATCGTGCCGTCCACGACCACGCGCGCGTAGCCCTGCTGCTGCAGGTTCTCGAACAGGTCGACGTACTCGCCCTTGCGCCCGCGCACCACCGGCGCGAGCACCTGGAAGCGGACGCCCTCGTCCATCTCCAGCACCTGGTCGACGATCTGCTGCGGGGTCTGCTTGCTGATCGGCTCGCCGCACTTGGGGCAGTGCGCCTTGCCGGCGCGGGCGTAGAGCAGGCGCAGGTAGTCGTAGACCTCGGTGATCGTGCCCACGGTCGAGCGCGGGTTGCGCGAGGTCGACTTCTGGTCGATCGACACCGCGGGCGAAAGGCCCTCGATGAAGTCGACGTCCGGCTTGTCCATCTGCCCGAGGAACTGCCGGGCGTACGCCGAGAGCGACTCGACGTAGCGGCGCTGCCCTTCGGCGAAGATGGTGTCGAAGGCGAGGCTCGACTTCCCGGACCCGGACAGGCCCGTGAACACGATCAGGCTGTCGCGGGGCAGGTCGAGATCCACGCCGCGGAGGTTGTGCTCGCGGGCACCGCGAACAACGAGGCGATCAGCCACGCCAGGGTCCTCTCAGGTCATTCTCAGTCATACTCAGCTGCGGTTCGCCGACCGGTCTCAAGCTGCACGGGCGGCCGCGGCCCATGCTACGAGCCACCACCGACAGAAACTGGTTCCGCGTCTTCGACCTGCGGTTTTGCGGGCTTTCGGCGGGTGGTGAGCCACCGGTGGGCCGGACGTTCGACCCCCACGGTGACCGCCCAGCCGGCCAGCACGGCGGCGCCGACGACGGCGGGGAGCCGCAGCCAGCCGGGGAGGCCGAGGTCGACCAGAGCGCGGGCCAGGATGTAACCCAGTTCCTGGTGCACCAGATAAAGACCATACGAGATGCCCGCGAGCCAGGTGACGGCCGGGGCGATCCGGGCCAGCCCGGGGAACCGCCAGTCCGGGCCCCAGGCGGCCAGGCAGACCAGCAGGAGCAGGACGGCGAACCCGATCGTGGACGGCCAGCGCTCGGCGTCCTGCGGCAGCGCCCGGTGCAGCGGGAACACCTGCAGGTCCTGCGCGGCGACCGCGGCGAACACGAACAGCGCGGCGTGCCAGTGCGCCAGCCGCCGCTGCGACCACAGCCAGACGGCGACGCCGATGGCGAAGACGTGCAGCCGGTGCAGGCCCAGTCCGTAGTAGAACGTCTCGACGACCGGGCCGGCCGTGCCGGGTGGGAACACCAGGAACCGCAGTGCGAGCGGGACGAGGACCAGCGCCCACAGCAGGGCGACGGTCAGCCGGTGGGTGCGCCACGACCGCGGCCACAGCAGGGCCGCGCCGGTGAAGGCCAGCAGCTGCACCGGCAGCGTCCAGTAGGAGCCGTCGAGGTAGTAGAACGCGTCCCAGCGGATGCCCCACTCCTGCACCATGCCGAGGTTGGCGACCAGGTCCAGCCCGGTCGGGATGTACCACGGCGAAGGGTTCGACGGCGGCCCCTGCGGCACGCCGAACAGGAACCCGGTGACGCCGGGCGGGTAGGGCAGGCCGCTGAAGGAGATGGCCGCCCACCGCGTCACGACGTAGGTCACCAGGACGGCGACGAAGTACGCGGGCACCAGGCGCGCGACGCGGTTCCACAGCCACCGGCGGGGACTGCCCTTGCGGAGGCCGGCGCAAACGAAGAAGGCGGAGATCACCAGCAGGACGGCGGCCCCGAACTGCGCTGTCACCCGCACGGGGTACCCCGTGAGTTCGGGGTGCAGGAGCGCACCCTGGTGGGTGACGTGCCCGAGGATGACCGCAAGAACGGCGACGACGCGGAGGAGGTCCCAGCTGATCCGGCGCGGCGTCGGGGAGGTGGGCACGGTCGTCCTGAGGTCGGGGCTGGCGGGGGTCGCCGTGAGCCTACGTGGCGGGGGGTGCGGACGCTTGTGCGGGTGGAACCGCTTGGAGTGAAACGACTACCGTGTGCACGGTGAACATCGTGGAGACCTACACCGGGCACGTCGACCCGGGCGGCGACGCCACCAGGCGGACCCTCGACGCGCTGACCATCACCAAGCTGTCCGTCGGCCCGATGGACAACAACGCGTACCTGCTGGTGTGCCGGGAGTCGAACGAGGCGCTGCTGATCGACGCGGCGAACGACCCCGAGCGCATCTCCGACCTCATCGGCCACGGCCCGGACCGGCCTGCGTTGCGGACGGTCGTCACCACCCACCAGCACCAGGACCACTGGCAGGCACTGGGCGCGGTGGCCGGCGCGAACGGCGCCAACACCGCGGCCCACCCGCTGGACGCCGCGCCGTTGCCGGTGCCGCCGGACTTCCTCGTGGAGCACGGGGACACGCTGTCGGTGGGCCAGGTCACGCTTTCGGTCATCCACCTGCGGGGGCACACGCCGGGCTCGATCGCCCTGCTGTACCGCGACCCGGCCGGCATCCCGCACCTGTTCACCGGGGACTCGCTGTTCCCGGGCGGGGTGGGCAAGACGGCGTCACCGGAGAACTTCACGTCGTTGCTGGACGACGTCGAGACGCGGATCTTCGGGGAGTTGCCGGACGAGACGTGGTTCTACCCGGGGCACGGGGACGACTCGACGCTGGGCGCGGAACGGCCGAAGCTGCAGGAGTGGCGCGAGCGCGGCTGGTGAGCAACCGGGGGGCTGCCTCACGCAGCCCCCCGTCCGACGACAGAACATCCGGGGCCGAAGTGGATCTCGCGGGAGCTTTCAAGGTCATCGGCACCCCGGTGCGGCTGCCCGGGCGCAGTGACGATGCCCTGGTGCGGCAGATTCAGAAGCAAAAGGGGTTCACCGCACCCGGCAAACCCTTGTGCCCCGCGGAAGGTTTGGCGGACGGCATCGCCCTCCGGCCACTCGAAGCGTTGCACTGGCTGTCCTACGTGACGCGGCCGCGCTATCAGGACGACGTGCTCGACGTGTACCTGCGATGGGGCCTTCTGCGCTACCTGGGCTTCTTCGCCCACGACTACACCCATTCCCGGCTTCCCCGGCTCACGCTGAGCGAAGCCGGCCGCCGCATATCCGGCAACCAGCGGCGCGTGACCTCGGAAGAGATGGGCATCGCCTTCGGGACGGCGCTGGCCAAACGCTGGTTCGAAACGACCGGCGTGGCCGATCTGCGGGCGGTAGTCGACATCGATGTGGCGCTGGACGCTCGTTACGTGTTCGGACCGAGTTCGGCGGTGCAGCACATCGGCACCCAGCGTCCCGACTACCTCCTCGTCGGCGCCGATCCCCGGGACAGCACTCGATACCTGGTGCGGGTGCTCGAATGCAAGGGAACGAAGAACGCCGGCCACGCCGTGCCCCAGCTCGCCAGGGCCGTGGGCCAGCTCGACGGTGTCACGATCGGCGGGCGGGTGCCCCACGGCCTGGCCACCACGGTCATCACCGCCGAGAACAAAACGTCTTATCTGGCCGTCGACCCGGGTGACGATGACGAACCAGCCTACGAAGTCACGGCGGAGACGATCGATCGTGTCCGGAACTTCCGCTTCGAGGCCGACCGATCCGACGCCTCGGCGGCCGAGATCGCCGGCGCCTCCGTGCGGGCGTCCTGGGCGGTGCTCGCCGACTTCGGCAGCAACCTCGGTGCGCTCCGGCGCTGGGCACCGGAAGTGATGGAACGTCGCATCGAGCGGCGGGTGCGGGAACGGCGGACGTTCTCCACGCCGGTCGAAGAGGCGCGGGGTACCAGTTTCACCTTCGGCTTCGACCAGGAACAGCTCACCGTCGAGTACGGCATCGCTCGGTCGATCGACGATTCGCTGTCGGAAGGGTCCGCCGGGGCGATCATGGAGGCGCAACGCGTTTTCGCCGAGCGCTTGCGCGAGTCACCGGCCCCGGATCAAGCAGGATCGGACACCGTCTACTCGGCGACGGCCGACGGATCGATTCTCTCGCTGACCCTCGAACGACGCCGCTGACACGGTCGGCGCAGCCGGGTAACGCTTGGGGCGTCAAACGCCGCCTCCGGGCAACGGACCGGACGAACCGGGCGTCTCCCGCAAACCCAGCGCTGGGACTTCCATCGGTTCTCTCCGCCAGGAGGCCCACCATGTCCAGACCCCACCGGCGCGCGCTCGCCGCCGTCACCCTGCTGCTCGCCGGGGGCGGGATCGTCGCCGCGGCGTCGCCCGCCCAAGGCGCCGCTCCCGTCATCCCGGCCATGACGAACATCCGGACCGGGCTCAACACCGGCTTCGACCGGGTCGTGCTCGACCTGAGCTCCGGGCCCGCACCCGCCGTCTCCCACCAGCTCGCCGACGAGCTCACCGCCGACCCCAGCGGGGAAGTCGTGTGGCTCACCGGGGAGTACTTCGTCAACGTCACCGCCACCCCCGCGGCCGCGCACGACGTCAACGGGAACCCCACCTACCCCGGGCCGCAGAAGTTCCGGACGCGGAACCTGCAGAACGTGATGGCCGTCGCCGTCACCGGGGACTTCGAGGCGCACCTCTCGATCGGGCTCGGTGTGCGGTCGCGGACGACGGTGAACGTCTTCACGCTCACCTCGCCCAACCGCATCGTGATCGACGTCGCCCACTGAAGGCGGGCGGGGGAGTCACCCGCGCTCGTGCGGGATCTTCTCCCCCGCCTCGACGGCGAACGGCAGGTGGTTGCCCGCCGGCGGCAGCGGGCAGGTCGCGAAGTCGGTGAACGCGCACGGCAGGTTCACCGCGCGGTTGAAGTCGAGCGTCACCGAGCCGTCCGCGGCCGGCGCGCCGACCGGCAGCGACCGGTTGGCCGCGTAGGTCGTGACCCCGCTCGTCGCGTCGGTGAACAGGATGCTCAAGCCCCCGTCCTTGCCGTTGAACGCGGTCAGGGTGTGCGATTCGCCATCGCGGGAGAAGCGGACCACGCCCGGCGCCGTGTAGACGTGGCTCAGTCCCTCCACCACGGCACCGACCGTCGTGGGCCTCGGCGAGGCGAACGGCTCGAACCGCCCGGCCAGCACCCAGGACGGCGACGGCTCGTACGCCGGGACCCCGCGGAACTCGCGCAGCACTTCGGCCTTGGGGTCGTGGACGCGGATCAGGTACCCCGAGCGGCGGGCCACCTCGATCTCGATGTCGCCGGCCAGCACCCGCGTGCCCGCGCCGCTGTTGACCAGCTCGAACCGTCGGACGCCGGTGACCGGTTCGCCTTCGTGGGACAGCGAGGCGCCCGCCGGGTCGACGTACGCCGCGTCCGCGTCCTGCCACCAGCGGCCGGGGATGCCCGGGTACTCCCGCGGCCTGCCGGTCAGCCAGTCCAGCGAAACCAGCGCCAGCCAGCCGTGCGGCTCCGCGAGGTCGGCCTCGCGCCGGGCCTTCCAGTCCTGCCACTCCTGCGTGAACGTGCTCATCGCGGGCCCCTTCCCGTCGGCTACGACGGTGCCAACCCGTCGCCCGCGGCGCTATTCCGCGTCCCAGCATCCGGACCCGCCTGCAGCCACGCGACCGGCCGCCGGCCGGGCCGGTGCGCATCGCCGCCTCAGTGCTCCCGCGGGCCGAACGACCACTGCAGCCCGTAGCTGAGGCCCTGGTGCAGGTCGTGGAACTCGAGCCCGACCTCGCCGACCCGGTTGACGGTCAGCGCGTCGCCCGAATCGACGCCGTCGTCGACCACCCGGCCTGGCACGCCGTTGAGCCGCCACACCCGCGAGGGCGGCGCGGCGCGGTCGAAGCGGACCCGCACCGAGAACTCTTCGCACCGGCGAAGCGGGGTCATGGCGTAGTAGGGCCGCAGTTCGGTGCGCTGCGGCGTGAACCGGATGCCGTACTCGTGCCGCTGGCCGAGCCGCAGCGGGCTCGGCAGCCGCATGACGAACTGCGCGTGGCTCGCCGAAACCTGGCGCGCTTCGACGATTTCGCCGCCGAACAGCGCGTCGGCGGTGATGTCCGGCAGCGGGTCGCTGCCCGCTTCGGCCGGCACGCTGAACGGCAGGACCAGCTCGTCGAGCTCGTCGACCTCCGCGACGATCCGGCGTTCCTCCTGCAGCTCCGGCGGGTCGCGGTCGAGCCGCAGCATCGCCTTCATCGACTCGACGTACCAGCCGGCCAGCGGGTGCAGGTCACCGCGGGGCGCGGGCGCGCCGAGCAGCTCGTCGAGCCGGCGGAACGCGAGGTCGATCCGGCGGCGGGCGGTGCGGGGGTCACGGTCGAGCACGCTGGCCAGCCAGGAGATCCGCCGGTCGAGGAACTCCCCCGCGGCCTCCTCGTGCAGGCCGAGCGCGGCCAGCGCGGCCAGCTTCAGGTCCGGCGGCAGCCGCCCGCAGAGTTCGGTCAGGCGCAGCACGAGCTTCTGGCGCGCGGCCGCGGGCTGGTCGGCTTCGGTGATGGCGCACGCCGCTCGCAGGTACGGGCCGATCCGCTGGTGCAGGTCGGCCGCGTCCAGCCCGCGGCCGCGGCGCAGTTCGTTCAGCTCGCGCACGAACGGGAGGGTGTGCTCTTCCGTCGTCCCACCCCCTCGATTTCCCCGCGGAAGAAATGCTCACGTTACCAGGAGCAGTTCCGCGAAAGCAGGACAAATGCCGGACACCGGTATTCGCGCGAATGCCCGGCCGGCCGGCCCCCCACGAGCCGGCCGGCCGGGTCTCACCGCGGGTCAGCCGGCCCCGAAGATCAGGGCCCAGATCGAGTGGCTCTCCATCACACACACCTCCTCATCGCTGTACCCAGGCCGAGGCGGAGAGCGGCGCGGAGCCGTGGAACGTCGGCGCGGCCGGTTCCGCCGCGCTTCCGGCGGCCGCGACGAAACCCGCGACGGCACCGGCCACGAACGCGGCGAAGACCGATTTCACCAGGGTCAAAATTCTGCAGTAGACGTTCACGACAAGGACTCCCCGACCTCGCTCGAAATGGAAATCCGGCCGGTGGCATTGTTTTTCTTTCCGGCCGGGTTCCAGGATCGCCGGGCGGCGGCGTCCGTCAGATGTCCGCTGTCACGGGTGGTGTGTGCCGTTTGGCTCAGAACGGGCGAAGGCGCGCAGGACCCGCGGCTCGCGGATGAGGAACCGGCGACGGCCGGTCTCGACGATCCCGCGCTCGCGCAGCACGCGCAACGCCCGTGCGACGGTACGCCGGGCGGCGCCGATCTGCGCGGCGATGTCCTCCTGCGACAGCGCGTCGACGACCACCCCCTCGGCCACGGTCCGGCCGTGTTCCTCGGCCAACCGCACCAGGACCACGGCGACCCGGCGGCTGACGTCGAAGGCGGCCGAGTCGACCCGGGCGGACTCGGCGTTGCGGAGCCGGGCCGCGACCGTCTTGATCGTCGCGATGGCGATCGCGGGCCGGGCGTGCAGGACGTCGACGAACTCCGCGCCGGTCAGCTGGAAGACGGTGCAGGGTTCGATCGCGCGCACCGACGCCGACCGCGGCCGTCCGGTGACCGCCGCGAGATCGCCCAGCACTTCGCCGGGGCCGCGCAGCCCGAAGAGCACCTCGCGGCCGTCCTCGACGATCGTGGAGACGCGCACCCAGCCGGCGACCAGCACGTGGACGTGGTCCGACGGGTCGCCCTCCATGAGCACGACGTCGTTCGCGCGGAACCGGCGGCGGGTGCCGCGGGCGAGCAGGTACTCGCGATCGGCGTCGGCGAGGTAAGTCAGGAGCGCCCCCTCCGCCGTGTCGTCGTGCCCGCTCATGGCTCCCCTCCGGATCACCACCGTAACCCGGCGTGGCGGAGTTGGGCGAGAGCCGAGACCGGTAGGGTCGCCGCGTGGACGTGGAGATCTACACCGACGGCGCGTGCAGCGGGAACCCCGGACCGGGCGGCTGGGGCGCGGTGCTGCGCTACGGCAGGCACGAGCGCGAGCTGTACGGCGGCGAGGCCACCCCGACGACGAACAACCGCATGGAGCTGACGGCGCCGATCCGCGCACTGGAGAGCCTGACCCGCCCGTCCCAGGTGCGCGTGTACACGGACAGCACGTACGTGCGCAACGGAATCACGCAGTGGCTGCCCCGCTGGAAGAAGAACGGCTGGCAGACGACGGCCCGCGAACCGGTGAAGAACGCGGACCTCTGGCAGCGCCTCGACGCGGCGGTGGGCGAGCACGAGGTCGAGTGGCTGTGGGTCAAGGGCCACGCTGGGCACCCGGAGAACGAACGAGCGGACCGGCTCGCGGTGCGGGGTGCGCAGGAGGCGCGGGAGAGCGGGGAACCGGTCAACGTGGGTTAGTCCTCGGTGGACCGGGTGACCGCCACTGCCGACCGGGTCGTCATCACCATACCCACCGGAATCCCACGACCGTGTTCTCCATCGACCGGACGAACCTCCTCGTTGCGGAGTTGACAAGCTCGATCGGTTTCTCGTCGACCGGTGAGCCGTCTAGGTGGTCCGCCCACACACACCACCAAACTCGGCGTGGGACCCTGCCGGTGAACGCGACGGCCATGTCGACGTTCTCGGCTCTGGCGAACGCCGCCCTTCGCACTTCCGTCAGACCCGCGGAACGCCGGTCGAAGACAGCACAGTACTCGAGCGCCGCTGTCTCGTCTTTCTGCAACGGCCGGTCAAGCTCGATTTCGACGCTGCGCAGTCCGCGACCGTACTCATGACTCTGCCCGAGCTGCCCACCGTAGGCGACCTCGATACGAGAGGCTTCCGGCTCGTGGTTGAAGAGGTAGATGTCGACGCCGTCCTCGATCGCCCGGATCGTGTGCACCGTGCGGCGCACGCTCAGGCGCCCGTCGGTGACGTCATACCGTTCGACCAGGTTGATCGTGCGATGCCGCTGCCCGCGGATCATCTCTCGCCTGCTTCGTAGCGTATGGGCGATCTCACTGGTCGGCGTGTGCCGGCCTTCGTAGACCTCGCGAAGGTGCCTTCGGTCCGTGTCCGTCATTTCGAACGCTTCCAGGAACCAGGTCAGCGTCTCGTACGAGAGACTCTGTCCGGTCAAGGCTCGGCCCACCCGGTCCTTGAGCATGCGCGCCGTACGCTCAGTGCCTGTCGGGTCTTGTTCCCACAAATGGTGTTCGATCACTTTCGCGATCGCGGACTGATTCAGCTTCCCCGCGACTCGCGAGGTCAAGGCCCGCCACTTCGCCCGATAGGGCGGAGATTCGGCAAGGAGCCGGGCTAGAAGAGCGCCTGCTGCACGAACGTTGGGGTCAGACTGAGCCACAACCGGTACCTCCAAGCTGCACGGCGACGATTGTAGTGACATCGGAGCGCAGGAAAACTGCGCTTCCGGGTGACACGGAGGAATCGCGACCTGCAACTATGTCGCTCCCACACGGTCACGCCGAACGCCATGCGACACAACTGCGACAGAGAAGCGCCAACTCGGCGCTAGCTTTGGAGCACGCCACCGAATCATCCGGAAAGGATCACCATGGACGACGAGACACCGACGACTCCAGAAGACTCCGAGCACGACCTCGCCGACGGAGCTCCGAGCAACGTCGTGCACACGGATTTCGAGCCGAGGGCAACGAAAACAGCTGATTCCGCTGAGGACGCGCTCACCGAGCTCAAAGCCATGCAGATCTCTTTCGAAGCGCTCAGTCCGCTCGCGGAGGAAGCCCGCCGGCGCGCGGTCTTCTGGCTGATCGAGGCGCTGGGGCTGACCGACCTCGCACTGACCGGTTCGAACTCGAGTCAGCCGCACGAGAACCCGTCGTCCTACGCACCTGCGAGCGTCGGCAAGAAGACGGTCAGCGCTCGCGACTTCATGAGTCAGAAGAAGCCCGGCTCCCAGGTGGAGCGGATCGCCTGCCTCGCCTACTACCTTGCCCATCACCGGGACACCCCACACTTCAAGGCCTCGGACATCTCCGCTCTCAACCTCGAGGCAGCCGGGCAGAAGTTCGGCAACCTGCCGAGGGACTTGGACAATGCGGACCGGCAGAGCGGCTATGTGGTCTCGGCAGGACAAGGTGCGAAGCAGATGACCACCCGCGGCGACGCGGTCGTCGAGGCACTACCGGATCGGGAGGCGGTCAAGGCAGCCTTGCATGAGCACCCGCACCGGCAGAAGCGGTCCAGCGGTGGCAAGAAGAGTTTGCCGGACGAAAAGAGTGACAAGTGATCACCGCTCGAGACGTACTCGAATCGTCATACGATCACACCCTCGCCAAAGAGTTGCTCGACGCCTACGCAGAAGCCAAGCACAATTACCTCCTGGGCGGGCATCGCCTCAGCGCCGTGGAAGGCGGCAGGTTCTGCGAGGCCGCATACCGGATTCTCGAACAAATGACGAAAGGCCGCCATACGCCCATCGGCGAGCAACTGAACACCGAGAAAGTTGCGAAAGCGCTGGAATCCCTGAGCGCCACCGACTTCCCCAAGGCCGTCCGTATCTACTTGCCTCGTGCTCTACGTGTCGTCTACGACATCCGCAACAGCCGAGACATCGCACATCTCGCCGACGGGATCGATCCGAACCTTCAGGACGCCACCCTGGTGACGGCCGTCCTCGACTGGGTGATCGCCGAGTTCGTCCGGTTGAGCAAACGCGTCGATGCCGACACCGCCCAACGGCTCGTCACAGAACTGGTCACGCGCAAGTACCCGGTTGTGCAGATGTTCGGCGACCGCCCCAAAGTGCTGCGAACCGACCTTCGCGCGAGCGACACGGTGCTCGTTCTCCTTTATCACCGAGGCGCGACACCGACGACGTTGAGCGAACTCGTGACGTGGGTAGCGGACTCGATGCAAAAGAATCTGCGCCGGACCATACGGGCGCTGGACGACAAAGCCCTCGTGCACCTCGAGGGCAACAAAGTGCTGATCACCCGCGCGGGAGAGCACGCGGTCGAATCGCGAAGGATCCTCGAGTTCGAGAGCACTTGAATGGCCAACACGTGCGACCCGTACTCCGTGATCTTCGCCGGGACTACGCCAGTCGCCGTGGGACGATTTCGGCATGACTTCGTGCCCGTGCGGCCTCACCGCGTCCTACGCCGCCTGTTGTGGCCGGTTTCACGACGGCCGCCTCGCCGCTCCGACCGCCGAGCTGCTGATGCGGTCGCGGTTCAGCGCCTTCGCCGTCGGGGACACCGCCTACCTGCTGCGCACCTGGCACCCGGGCACCCGGCCGCGGCGGCTCGACCTCGATCCGGACCAGGAGTGGACGCGGCTGGAGATCCTCGGCCGCACCGGGGGTGGGCTGCTGCACGCCGAAGGCACGGTCGAATTCCGGGCACACTACCGCCACCACGGCCGGGACGGCTTCCTCGAGGAGCACAGCCGCTTCCGGCGTGAGGACGGCCACTGGGTCTACCTCGACGCGGAAGCGTAAACCCGCCCCGCGGACCGGCTCCGTCGTGCTAAACAGTGCGGCGATGGGAAAACTGACGCGCCGCGCCCGGGCGAAGGCGGACTACTTCGGCTTCATCGGCGCCCGGGAATGGCCGCTCGCCGCGTCCGGGCTGGGCGTGGTGCTCGGGGCCGTCACCATCCTGCCGAGTGCCGTCGGCGTGGTGCTCTCCGTCCTCGCGCTCGCGCTGGGCGTCACCACCTTCACCCGGGACGTCCGGCTGCTGCGGCGCCGCTGGGCCGGGTTCGAGTTCACCACCATCGCCGCTCCCTTCCCCACCGCGGAACTGCCGCCGCCGCCCGCCTACCCCGCGTCGGAGTACCTCGCCGTGCCCGCCCGCGGGACCGCGCTGGTCAGCGCCGCGATCGACCGGGACCTCTGGGAAGAGCGGCACACGATCGACGTCGCCGAGGAGCCGTACCGGCTGCCCCCGGCCCTCAAGGCCACCGCGCCGCACGTGCTGCCGATGCGGGCCCGCGGCCGGCTGCTGTTCAACGGCCCGATCGTCGGCATGCGCGGCGATCCGCTACCCGTCGCCGGCGCCCGGCCCGCGCCGATCCGGCTGCACCGGGCCCGGTTCTTCGACGCCGTCTGCTCGAACGAACTCGGCACGCTCCGCATCACGCGCACCGGCACCGGCGAGGAGTTCGACCTGCGCAAGGCCGAGCTCACCGACACCTCCGGCGCCCTGCGCGAGCTGAGCAGCAGCACCCTCGCCGACCTCGTCGGCGTCTCCACGGTGGCGTTCACCACCGACGGCAAGCTGGTCACCGTCCGGCAGTCGGCGCTCAACTCCGTCAGCGGGCTGCTGCTCGCGCCGTCGGGCAGCGGCTCGCTCGAACCCCGCGACCTGCGCACGCCCGACGGCCGGCCCCGGCGGCTGCTGCATGACGTGGTCCGCGCCGGGATGGAACGCGAACTGTGCGAGGAGACCGGGCTGACCCCCGGATACGTGCGGGAAACGAAGGTGACCGGGTTCGCGCGCTGGATGGAGCGCGGCGCCAAGCCCGAATTCTTCGGGCTCACCGAGCTGACGGTCGACAGCACCGAGGTCGCGCGGCGCCGCCCGGTCAGTGGCGAACGGCTCTACAGCGCCGGGCTGACGCTCTTCGACGTCGACCTCCCGGCGATCGGCGCCGCGCTGGGCGGCGGTGTCCCGCTCAGCGAGGCACTTCCGCAACGGCTCTGGGAAGACGGCTCCCTGCCGCTCTTGCTGGCCCTGCGCGCCGCCGCGGCGTGGCAGGCCACCCGGTTCTGACGGAACGGCCCTGTTCTCGACGTGATCGGGCCGCTACCATCGTCCGCAATTGTTAGGAAAGTTCCCTAACGATGGTCCCCCGCCGCCGTGGTGCCTAGGAGGCGCGCTAGTGAGCTATCGGCAGAGAAGAACCCGGATCGTCCTCGCGGCGGCCGCGCTGGCCGTCGCGGTGACCGGGGCGAGCGTCCCCGCCGCAACCGGGCAGGAGCCGGCGAGAGCGGTGGTCACCGCCGCGGCGCCGGCCACCGCGGTCCCCGGCTTCCTCATCCAGACATCCGCCAAGGTCGGCGACGACTCCGCGGTCTCCAAACCCGGCTTCGACACCGCGGGCTGGTACCCCGTCGGCCCGCGGTCGACCGTTTACGCCGGGCTGCTGGCCAACGGCAAGTACGCCGACCCGTTCTACTCGACGAACATGAAGAACGTGCCGGTCGCGGACTTCCAGGTCCCGTGGTGGTACCGGACCGACCTGACCGTCACCGACACGTCCCAGCGGACCTACCTCGACTTCAGCGGCGTGCTGTCGAAGGCCGACGTCTGGGTCAACGGGACGCGGATCGCCGACAAGACCCAGGTCAACGGCGCCTACACCCGCCACGACCTCGACATCACCGCGCAGGTGAAGGCCGGGACCAACAGCATCGCGTTCAAGGTCTACCCGAACGACCCCAACAAGGACCTGTCGATGGGCTGGATCGACTGGGCGCAGACCCCGCCGGACCAGAACATGGGCATCGTGCGGGACGTCCTCGTGCGCCGCAGCGGGCCGGTGGCGCTGCGCGGCGGTCACGTCGTCACGAAGCTGACCGGGCTGACCCACGCCGACCTGACGGTGAAGGCCGACGTCCGCAACGACTCCGCCGCCGCGGTGTCGGCGACGGTGTCCGGCACGGTCGCCGGGCGCGCCATCAGCCAGACGGTGTCGCTGGCGGCCAAGGAGAAGAAGACCGTGACGTTCCCGGTGCTCGGGATCGACAACCCGCAGATCTGGTGGCCGGCCGGGATGGGCGGCCAGCCGCTGCACGACCTCGACCTGACCGCGAGCGTCGGCGGCACGGCGTCGGACTCCGCGCACTCGAGCTTCGGCATCCGCCAGGTGACGGCGAACAAGAACTCGAGCGGCGGCCGGGCCTACACGATCAACGGGCGCCCGCTGCTGATCAAGGGCGGCGGTTATTCGCCGGACCTGTTCCTGCGCTGGAACGAACAGGCCGCGGCGGACAAGCTCGCCTACGTCAAGGACCTCGGGCTCAACACCGTGCGCCTGGAGGGCCACATCGAGCCGGACGAGTTCTTCGACCTCGCCGACCGGATGGGCGTGCTGACCCTGCCCGGCTGGGAGTGCTGCGACAAGTGGGAAGGCCAGGTCAACGGCGAGGAGAAGGGTGACCCCTGGACCGCCGCGGACTACCCGGTCGCGAAGGCGTCGATGACCGCGGAAGCCGAGCGGCTGCGCGACCACCCGAGCGTCATCTCGTTCCTCATCGGCAGCGACTTCGCCCCCGACGCGACGATCGAGAAGAACTACCTCGACGCGCTGAGCGCCGCGGACTGGCAGACGCCGGTGGTGCCGGCCGCGTCGGCGAAGTCGTCGCCGCAGCTGGGGTCGTCCGGGATGAAGATGAACGGGCCGTACGACTACGTCCCGCCGAACTACTGGTACGACAAGGCGCACAGCGACCTCGGCGGCGCCTGGAACTTCAACTCCGAGACCAGCGCCGGGCCGGACATCCCGACGATGGACACGCTCAAGCGGATGATGTCCGCGAGCGAGCTCGACACGATGTGGAAGAGCCCGTCGACCCCGCAGTACCACCGGTCTTCGTCGTCGACGTTCGCCAACCTGAAGCTCTTCGGCGACGCGCTCACCGGCCGCTACGGCAAGCCGGCGAGCCTGGACGACTTCGTCCGGAAGGCGCAGCTGGCGCAGTACGAGAACGTCCGCGCCGAGTTCGAGTCGCACTCGCGCAACTTCAGCGACAGCTCGAACCCGGCCACCGGGATCATCTACTGGATGCTCAACAGCGGCTGGACGTCGCTGCACTGGCAGCTGTTCGACGCCTACCTCGACCAGAACGGCTCGTACTTCGGGGCCAAGAAGGCGAACGAGCCGCTGCACATCCAGTACTCGTACGACACGAAGTCCGTCGTGGTGGTCAACCACAACCACGACGCGGCGTCGAACCTCACCGCGTCCGTCAAGCTCTACAACCTCGACGGGACGGAGAAGTTCAGCCAGTCCAAGGCCGTTTCGGTGGGCGGTGACGGCGCCAAGACCACGGCGCTGACCATCGGTTCGGTGAGCGGGCTGTCGACGACGTACCTGGCGAAGCTGGTGCTCAGCGACTCCTCGGGCAAGGAGGTCAGCCGGAACGTGTACTGGCTGTCCACCAAGGCCGACACCCTGGATTGGGCCAACAGCGACTGGTACTACACGCCGACCACGTCGTACGCGGACCTCTCGGGACTGAACGGCCTCGCCCAGGTCTCTCTCGGGTCGACGGCCACCTCGACGGCCAACGCCGACGGCACCACGACCACCAAGGTGACGCTGAAGAACGACGCGGGCGGCAAGGTGCCGGCGTTCTTCGTCGACGCGCACGTGGTCGGCGCGGCGGGCGCGCCGGTGCTGCCGGTGCGGTGGACCGACAACCAGGTCAGCCTCTGGCCGGGGGAGTCCACCACGCTGACGGCGACGTACCGGACCGCGGACCTCAAGGGCGCAAAGCCGTCCGTGCGGATCGCGGGCTGGAACACCGAGACGAAGACGATCCCCGCGGACGGCACGACCGGCCCGGGCACCCCGGCCGACTACCAGGCCGAGAACGCCACGATCACCGGTGGCGTCGCGGAGTCGAACCACCTCGGGTACACCGGCACCGGGTTCGTCAACTACGACAACGCGACCGGCAGCGCGGTGGAGTGGTCCGTGACCGCGGGCGCGGCGGGACCGGCGAACGTCGTCCTGCGGTTCGCCAACGGCACCACGGCGAACCGGCCGATGGACATCACGGTGAACGGCACGAAGGTGGCGTCCGGAGTGGCCTTCGGCGGCACGGGGAACTGGGACACGTGGCAGACGGTCACCGTGCCCGTCTCCCTGCTCGCGGGGACGAACAAGATCAAGGCGACCGCGACCACCGCCAACGGCGGCCCGAACGTCGACAAGATCACCGTCTGAGTCCGGACAGGCCACCTCGAGGGACGTCGAGTCCCCCGAGGTGGCCTTCACGGCGCAGAAAAGCGGCGCGTCAGCTCCGCGGCGAGCTCCGGTCCTCCGGTCAGGAATTCCTTCGTGGGGCCCACGGTCGCCGGATCGCTCCGGCGGTGGACTCTCCGCCACGGGTCCGGCCGGTCGTCGATCGCGGCGCGGATCAGCCCGCTCCAGCGGGCGTCGAGGTGGCGGATCGCCCACTCCCCGGCCGCGGTCTTCGTCGCCACCGAACCGGTGGCAACGGTGTAGAGGAACCGGCACAGGGCCAGGACGCAGTGCGGTTGCCCCCACGCGTTGGCGAGCAGGGCCGGGTCCTCGGCCACGTCGGCGACGGCAGAGACGGCAGCGACGGCCTCGGTCCTCAGCCGGTCGGGTCCCACGGCGTCGAGCAGGGTCTCCGGGGCGGGCCCGGCCAGGGTGATCCCGTGTTCCCGGAGCATCCACCGCGTGACCGCGCTGTTGTCGTGCCGGGACCACTCCATGACGCGGCTCCCGTTGTCGACGTAGAGCCAGACCCCGCCGTCGGACTCTTCGCGCCGGAGCTCCGCACGCGATACGTAACTGCCTTCCAGGTGCTGGGCCCAGCCGGACCCTTGCTCCGGCAAGGCGGCGTGGAGCCGGCGCACCGACTGCTCGTCCTCGGCTCCGAGCCGGTTCTCGGTGACCACCAGGAAGTCCACGTCGCTGTCCTGGTCCCCGGCGCCTCGCGCGAAAGACCCCATCAGGTAGGCGCCGGCGAACTCGCTTCCGAGCGCAGCCGTGGCTCCGTCGACCAGCCGGGTCAGCACCGCCGTCAGCTCGACGAGCTGAGCCTCGGTCAGCGCGTTGGTGCTCTTGATCCGTTCCCGCGTCGATCGTCTCACTGTCCGAGTGTGTCCCAGAGGAGGCGCTGCTCGCGGTCCGGGTCGGACACCGTCGTCGAGACGTCGTCGAAGAGGCGGGTGACGCGGTCCGCCGTCGTGTAGCGGGGCCAGCCCGGGTCGCCGGTCGTCACGAAGCGGACCCAGGCGCCGAACATCTCCGTGGCCATCGCCTGCATGCGCTCGGCCGGGAACGTGCGCCCGGCGAACAGGAACCGCCAGTTGCGGTTGCGGATGTCGTCGAACACCAGCGGCAGGTCGAGCCCGTGCGCGGCGCCGAGCCCCTTGCCGCGCGGGGCGATCCGCCAGTCGAGCCGGTACATCCAGGCGTCCGGCTGCGCTTCGGCGAAGCGGATCGCCGGGATCCACCAGTCCCCCGCGGTCAGGGCGCGGTTGCGGATCCGGTCCGCCGGCCAATCGAGTAAGTCGTTATACGCCGCGACGGCCTTTTCGACTTGAGCGGCGTCCAGCACGGTCGAGCCGACGCCCAGCAGCTTCGCGCCGCCCGATTGCAGCCAGCTGAACAGGTCCTCCTCGTCGGCCGTCGTCCCGATGAGCAGCGGGACCGCACGGACGCCGTCGAGCGGCCGCTGCGGAAGCAGTTCGTCGCCGACGACCACGCGGTAGGTCACCTTGGTGCCGGACGTCGCCGAAACCCGTTGCTGCGCCTCGAGGATCCGCGTCACCGTTAGCGTCGCCAGGTCGTCCGGCGAGGCATCGAGCTCCCCGAGGACCGCTTCGGCCACGGCCGTCCCTTCGGCCGGGGTGTGCACGACCGAGCCGACGCCGGTGCCGCTCTGCACGATCGCCCGGTGGACCAGCCCGCGGGTGGCGGGCACGGCCAGCAGCGTCCCGACCGTGCGGCCGCCGTTGGACTGCCCGGCCAGCGTCACGCGGCCCGGATCGCCCCCGAACGCGCCGACGTTGTCCCGCACCCACTCCAGCGCGGCGACCTGGTCGCGCAGCGAAAGGTTCGAGTCGGCGACGCCGGGCAGGTGCAGCATCCCGAGCACGCCGAGCCGGTAGGCGACGGTCACGACGACCACGCCCCGCCGGGCGTACGCGGACGCGTCGAACTGGTGCGGCGCGCCCAGCACGCCGCCCCCGCCGTGGATCCACACCAGCACCGGGTACGAGCCGGGCGACGCGGGGGCGTAGACGTTCAGGTAGAGGCAATCTTCGTCGCCGGTGAAGCCGCGTCCGGTCAGGGTGGGCTGCGGCGCGCGCGGGGCCCACTCGGTGGCGTCGCGGACGCCGTCCCACGGCGTCACGGGCCGCGGAGCCCGGAAGCGCAGCTCCCCCACCGGCGGTTCGGCGTAGGGCACGCCGAGGAAGGTCCTGACCCCGTCCCGTCCGGACCCGCGCAGGGCGCCCGCCGCGATCTCCACCGTCGTCACGCGGCCAGCCTAAGGGCCGGATGACAGCGGACCGCAACAATGGGCTCCATGGTGCTCCGCACTCTGGCCACCGTGCTGATCGCGATGGGCGGTGCCGCGGTGCTCGCACGGTGAGCTTCCCGGGGTTCACCGCGGAGCAGGACAACGAGGTCGAAACACTTGCGAAGACGCTGGGCGCGGACACGCTTTCGGAAGCGGACCGGGCCTGGATCCAGCAGCGCGTCGACGAGATCGCGGCGACCGTGCCCGACGAGGTTCGACCGCACCACGACGAAGGCGTTTCGCTCGGCCCGCTGTGGGGTGCCGGGCTGGTCGGCATCATCGTGCTCATCCGCCGGGAGTGACGCAGGCTTGCCCTGGAGTGCGCTCCAGCGTGTTGACTGGGGGCCTCACCCTGGGAGGGATCTTGACCGCAGCGGAGAACAAGCAGCTCCTGAAGACGGCCTTCGACGCGTGGGCGACCGGCGACATCCGGCCGCTGCTCGCCGCGCTGGCCGACGACGTCACGTGGACGGTCAGCGGCCACAACAGCTGGTCGGGCCGCTTCCACGGCAAGGACGCCGTCCGCCGCGACCTGCTCGGGCCGCTCGGCGAGCAGTTCGACGGCGCCTACACCAGCACGGCGAGCCGGTTCGTCGCCGAAGACGACGTCGTGGTGGTCGAGACGCAGGGCAGCGTCGCCACCAAAGCCGGCGGGCGTTACGACAACCAGTACTGCTTCGTCTTCCGCGTCGAGGACGGCCGGATCCGCGAGATCACCGAGTACATGGACACCCAGCTGGTCGTGGAGGCGCTCCCCGAGCTGGCCCGGTGACGTCCGCCCCGGCGCCCGGGTGATGATGGGCCCGTGCACATAGCGGCAGAGATAGTGGCGCTGGTCGTGACCGTCCTGGTCGTCAGCGCGGTGGCGCGGCGGCTGGACTGGTCCGCCCCCCTGTGCCTGATCGTCGTCGGCGTCGCCGGCTCGTACGTCCCCGGCGTACCCGAGGTCCACCTCGACCCCGAGGTCGTGCTGCTCGGCCTGCTGCCCCCGCTGCTGTACTCGGCGGCCATCCAGACGTCGCTGGTCGACTTCCGGAAGAACCGCGGGGCGATCGGGCTGATGTCGGTCGGGCTCGTGGTGTTCACCGCCATCGGCGTCGGCCTGGTCGCCTGGGCGGTGATCCCCGGGCTCCCGCTGGCCGGCGGCATCGCGCTCGGCGCGATCGTGGCGCCGCCGGACGCGGTCGCCGCCAGCGTCGTCGCCCGCCGGGTCGGCATGCCGCGGAAGCTGATCCGGCTGCTGGAAGGCGAGAGCCTCTTCAACGACGCGGCCGCGCTGGTCGCCCTCCGCACGGCCATCGCCGCGCTGGCCGGCTCGGTCAGCCTCTGGCAGGTCGGCGCGGACTTCTTCCGCGCGGCCATCGGCGGCGCCGTGGTCGGGCTCGTCGTCGGCTTCGTGGCCGCGTTCATCCGGGCCCGCCTGAACGAGCCGGTGCTCGACACCGCGCTGTCGTTCGCCGTGCCGTTCATCGCCTACATCCCGGCCGAGGCGATCCACGGCTCCGGGGTGCTCGCCGTGGTGATCGCCGGGCTCATCCTGGGGCACAAGGCCCCGCAGATCCTCTCCGGCTCGACCCGGCTGGCGTCCCGGCTGAACTGGCAGACCATCGCCTTCCTGCTGGAAAACCTGGTTTTCCTGCTCATCGGCCTGCAGCTGCGGCGGATCCTCTCCGAGGTCGGCGAGAGCGGGCTCTCGCTGGCCATGCTGACCTGGATCTGCGTCGCCGTGCTCGGCGCGACGATCCTGACCCGGGTGCTCTACCTGATCGGCATCGGCACGGTGAAGCGGCTGGAGCGGCGCCTGCTGCCCGGGAAGACCAAGACGAAGATCTGGCCGTGGCGCTACTCGGCCGTCATCGCGTGGGCGGGCATGCGCGGGGTGGTGACGCTCGCGGCCGCGTTCGTGCTGCCCGCGGACACCCCGCAGCGGGCCGTGCTGGTGCTCGCGGCGTTCGTCGTCGTGGCCGGCACCCTGGCCCTGCAGGGCATGACGCTGCCGCCGCTGATCCGGCGGCTGCGCCTGCCGCGGCCGGACCCGGCGGAGGACGCGCTGCAGGAGGCGGCCGTGCTCCACGACATGACCCGGGCGGCGCTGACCAAGCTGGAGGAGATCCGGCAGCCCGACGACCCGCCGGAGATCATCCAGCGCCTGCGCGACCGCCTGCAGCACCGCGCCGACTCGGCGTGGGAGCAGCTCGGCCGGCAGAGCGCGCTGGCCGAAACGCCGAGCGACGCCTACCGGCGGCTGCGCCTGGAGCTGCTCGAAGTGGAACGCGACCAGTTCCTGAAGGCCCGCGCCAGCGGCAGCGCCGACGACGACGTCCTGCGCCGGGTCCTGGAGCGGCTCGACATCGAGGAATCGATGCTCGACCGCGCCGAGGAAGAACCCGAAGTGGAAGGCCGCGAGCTGCGCACCCCGGCCGCGACGGCGGGTTCGTGCAAGCACCTGGCCCACGAGTGGGTCGACAAGGACCCCAGCTCGGCCGACAGCTGCGCCGCCTGCCTCGAGGAGGGGACGACCTGGGTGCACCTGCGGATGTGCCTGAAGTGCGGCAACGTCGCCTGCTGCGACTCCTCGCCGCGCCGCCACGCGACCCGGCACTTCCACGAATCCCGCCATCCGGTCATGCGCAGCTTCGAGCCGGGCGAGACGTGGCGGTGGTGTTTCGTGGACAAGCAACTCGGTTGACTCCGCCTTCCTCCCCACCGCCACCCTCAACGGAGGCGCTTCGCGCCGCTGTACCGTCTTCAGCATGAGCACGCCCGAGCAGGAGATCGAATACCGCCAGCACCGATTCAGCCCGCCCCTGGGTTCGACGGAGATCTTCCTGGTCCGGCACGGCGAGTCCGCTCCGGCCCGCGGCAACGACCCCTTCGAGCTCGTCGACGGCCAGGCCGACCCGGACCTCGCCCCGGAGGGCCGCGACCACGCCCAGCGCGTCGGCGACCGGCTCGCCGGGGAGCGGATCGACGCGATCTACGTGACGACGCTGCGCCGCACGGTGCAGACCGCCGCTCCCCTGGCGGAGAAGCTGGGGCTGACCCCGGTCGTCGAGCCGGACCTGCGCGAGATCCACCTCGGCGACTGGGAAAACGGCCTGTTCCGGAAGTACACCACCGAAGGCCACCCGATCGTCGAACGGCTGTGGAGCGAGCAGCGCTGGGACGTGATCCCCGGCGCGGAGTCCGACGAGCGGTTCGGGGCCCGGCTGCGCGGCGCGCTCACCCGCATCGCGGCCGCCCACCCCGGCCGGCGGGTCGCGGTGTTCACCCACGGCGGCGTGATCGGCGAGGTGTTCGCCCAGGCCAGCCGCTCGGTCGAGCGGTTCGCGTTCCTCGGCGCGGACAACGGGTCGATCTCGCACCTCGTGCTGCACGGCGACACCTGGATCGTGCGGCGCTTCAACGACACCGCCCACCTGGCTACGCCGCTCGGCTGAGCTTCCCGGCCGCGACGAGCTGCACGGTCACCAGGATCGAGACGGCTTCCGCGGCCAGCAGCCCGATCAGCACGAGCACCTGCGTCACCCCCGCCTCGACCGGTCCCGCGCCGCCGAGCAGCACGCCGACGTAGGCGCCCGGGAGCGTCACGAGACCGACCGTGCGGGTCTGGTCCAGTGCCGGGATCAGCGCGTGCCCGGCCGACGGGCGGCAGATCTCCAGCGCGGCGGGGCGCGGCAGGAAGCCCAGCGCCAGCGCGGCTTCGTACTCGCCGTGGCGGGACTTGAGCTCGTCGAGGGCCCGGCGGGCGGCCTGCGACGTCGCGGTCATCGCGCCGCCGATCACGATGCCCGCGATCGGCACCACGGCGATCGGCTGCAGCGGGACCACGCGGGAGCCGAGGACCAGCGCCAGCACGGGCGCGACCCCGGCGGCGATGGCCAGTGCCGTCCACGGCAGGTTCGCCCAGGTACCGGCGCGCCGCGCCGACGTCACCGAGGCGATGCCGAACATCAGCAGCACGAACAGGCCGGTGAGCGGGACCGAGCGCAGGACGGCGGTGATCACCAGTGAGACGAGGGCGAGCTGCGCGACCGCGCGGGCGGCGGCGATCAGGACGGCGCGTCCCGGGCCGAGCCCGCCGGCCTGGACGACGGCCGCGGCGGCGACGGCGAGCAGGACCAGGACCGCCACCAAGGCGGGTCCGAAGGTGATCGCGGCGTTCACGCCGCCGATCCTGCCGCAGAACTCAGACGGCGCAGCTGAAGAGGCGGTCCGGCTCGGTCTCGGTCTTGTCTGCGACGACGACCCCGTCGACGACGATCCGGCACCGCAGCGCGCCGGGACCGGGGTTGCGGGCGGCGATGCTGTAGAACTCGGTGCGGCCGGCCGGGCCGACCCGGGTGAACTGCGCGGACCACGGCGTCACGACCTCGGTGTGCTGGGTCAGCGCGGAGCCGGCGGCGGCGTAGGTGACGTTGCGGGCACCGTGCGCGCCGAGCAGTTCGTAGACGACGTCGTGGCTCACCGTGCGGACGGCGGCCGGGGCGACCGGCGCGCCGGCGGGCTCTTCCTGGGCGGGGCCGCGTGCGGACCGGGGCACGATGTAGGCGGTCACCGCGAAGGCCGCGGCGAGCACGCCGAGGACGACGACGAAGCTTCCGGCCGAGCGAGCCCGTCCGGCGCAGTCGTGCTGGGGCCGGGTCGCGGTGGAAACGCCCATGGAGAGGTCTTCTCTCGTCGCGCGCACTTCCGTCGAGTGCGTCGACCTATATCTCGCCGTGACCTAACTGCGCGTTAGCCGCTCTTCGCGGGAAGTTCGACTTTCACCCGGACGGGGGTCTCCCGCCTCGGGCATGATCGGGGTGTGTACGAAGAGGCGGCGCCCCCCGCGCAGCTGCGGAGCGTGGCGCGCTGCGTGTGGCGATCGGCTTCGGAGGGCCCGAAGCGCATCGTCCCCGACGGCTGCGTGGACCTGGTCGCCGGCGACGGTGAGGTGTTCGTGGCGGGCCCGGACACTTCGGCGTGGTCCTCGGTCACCCGCCCCGGAGCGACGCTGAGCGGAGTCCGGTTCATCCCGGGCCGGGCAGCGGCGGTCCTGGGCGTGGCGGCCGACGAGCTGCGCGACCGCCGGGTGCCGCTGGGCGAGCTGTGGGGGCGCGCGGGGGAAGTGGTGGCGGAGCGGTTGCTGGAGGGCGAGTTGTCGCCGGCGCAAGCGGTTGCGTCCCGGGTCGGGGAGGTGCCGGTGGCGGATTCGGCGGTGGCGGATTCGGCGGTGGCGGAGCTGATCGCCCGGTTGGACGCGGGGGTGGCGCGGGTCGCCGAAGCAGCCGCCATGCTCACGCAGCCGGACTCCGGATCAACGAACATCGCCGGAACTGCGCTCACCCGAACCGGCTTGGATGCCGCGTCGGTCGGTGTGGGCGAGCGGCGGTTGCGGCGGCGGTTCGTCCAAGCCGTCGGGTACGGGCCGGCCACCTACCTCCGGGTCAGCCGGTTCCAGCGGGCCGTGGCGCTGGCTCCGCGCGTCGCGGGTCTGGCCGCGCTGGCCGCCGCCGCGGGGTATGCCGATCAGGCGCACCTCAGCCGCGACTGCCGGGCGCTGACCGGTCTCACGCCGCGCGGCTACTTCCGCGGAACGTCCACTGTGGACGTGGCGGTGCGTGATCGGCTCCGTTCGGCGTAACTCCCGCGGTCAACCGGAAGTGGCTGCTCGCCCAAAAAGGTAAGCGGACGGTAAACGACTACCAAGAGCGCTATCCTCCCTTCGACGAGTGATCAGGGAGGGCGTGTGGCCACCATCAGCGACGTCGCGGCGCGAGCCGGCGTCTCCACGGCGACCGTGTCGCGCGCGCTCAACGGCAAGTCCACTGTGGACCCCACACTGGCCGCGCGGGTCCAGGAGGCCGCCGCCGAGCTCGGGTATCACCCGAACGGGCTGGCCCGGAACCTCCGCCGCCAGGAGACGGCCGTCCTCGCGCTGATCATCTCCGACGTCGAGAACCCGTTCTTCACCGCCATCGCGCGGGGCGTCGAGGACCTCGCGCAGCGGTCCGGGTATTCGGTGGTGCTCTGCAATTCCGACGAAAACGAGGACAAGGAGCGGCGCTACATCGAGGTCGCGCTGCAGGAACGGGTCGCCGGGGTGGTGCTGTCCCCCACCGGCCGGTCGACGAACGTCGAGGGTCTGCGCCGCCAGGGCACCCCGCTGGTGGCGGTGGACCGCCCACTGCAGGCGGCGGAGGGCGACCAGGTGCTGGTCGACACGCGGCACGCGGCCGCCGAAGCAACGCGTCACCTGCTCGCCGGCGGCTACCGGCGCGTCGGCTGCCTGACCGGACCGCCGGGCGTTCGCACGGCCGAGGACCGCCTCACCGGGTACACCGACGTCGTGGGCGCAGAGAACGTCCTGTTCCGGCGGGGGGAGTACCGCGCCGAGGGCGCCCGGCTGGCCGCGCTGGAACTGCTGGACGAGCCGTCGCCGCCGGACGCGCTCCTGGTCGCGAACAGCACGATGGCGATCGGGGTGCTGGAGGCCCTGTCGGCCCGCGGCCTGCGCCCGGGGCGCGACGTGGGCATCGTTTCGTTCGACGACGCACCGTGGACCACGCTGATCGACCCGCCCCTGACGGTGGTCGCCCAGCCGGCGTACGAAGTCGGCCGGGTGGCGGCGCAGCTCCTGCTGGCCAGGATCACCGACAGCAGCCGCGACGCCACGACGACGACGCTCGAGGCCCGGCTGATCGTGCGGAAGAGCTCCCGCCGCTGACGCCCGCGGCCGCAGACGGTCGGCTCGCGCACCCAGGGGTCGGCTCGCGCACCCAGAGGGTCGGCTCACGACAAGACGGTGAGCGACGTGCCCGGGGGCCGGCTCGTGCCGGGCCCCCGGGCACGCCCCACCCCCTGTGTCCCCCATGACCGGCGCCCGAACGCCGGATCCTGCGAGCACGGAGTGGAAATCGTTTTCTCATCCGGAACGTAAGTCTCCGACCGCGCAGTGTCAAGCGGGAGCAGGTCTGGACAAGCTCACCCGATCCAGGGAAACTGACCGGAAGTTGCCTACTCAACGTGTTGGACAATGTGCCCTGAGTGTCGATCTCTGGTGAATTCACCCACAGACAGGGCAAGAAACCGCACGAACCCGCACACGCGCGCTGTTTCGGGTTAACCTGAGCCACATGTCTGTAGCGCTGGAGAACATCCTCGCCAAGGCGGGCCTGAAGGTCGACGCGAACGAGTTCCTCACGCTCGTCGAAGACGCAGCGCGCAGGCTGTCCCCACCGAATCCGGATCCATCGCACTACTTCTCGGCCGATCAGCGCGCCGCGCTCACCGAAGTGGGCCTGGACCTCTCCCCCCGGCGCGAGGACGAACCCGACTTCCGGGCGCGCACCGTGGCCGCCCACGCCGTGCTCGCCGAAGGCGCACTCAGCGTCAACGAGGCGGCCAGGGCCCTCGGCGTCGACGACAGCCGCATCCGGCACCGCCTCAAGGAAGGCAGGCTGACCGGCTGGAAGGACGGCGGCTGGCGGCTGCCCGCGTGGCAGTTCGCCGGCTCGGGCGTGCTGCCCGGCCTCGAAACCGTCCTGAAGGCGCTGCCCGACGACCAGCCCGCGCTCGTCGTCGCCGCCTTCATGAGCACTCCGCAGGCCGATCTGGTGATCAACGACCACCCGGCCACCCCGCGCCAATGGCTCCTCTCCGGTGGTGATCCGGACCACGTAGCCCGCCTCATCGCCACGCTCGGCACGCCGCTCTAGGCTGGACTCTCCCGAGCAAGATCACCGACAAGGACGGACCACCCCCGACCCATGGCCCGGCTCCCGCTGCCGCCCGCCCGATCCGTCCTGGTCCGGCAGCTGAACCGCGCCAGTGACGTGGTGACGGTCCAGCCCACGACCAGGCTCGTACGGATCTTCACCGCGCACGGCAACCACCCCCAGCAGTGGAACTCGTTCCGCTACACCGGCCCGCTCCCGCACGGCCGGTTCGACCAGCAGTCGCCCGGCCGCGGCGGCGCGCCGGTCACCGATCCCGCGAACGGCGTCCTCTACTTCGGCCTCACCGTGCGCACCTCGGTCGCCGAGGTCTTCCAGACCAGCTCGACGGTCGACCGCCGCACCCGCGGTCCCCGGCTGGTCGTCGTCCGCCCGACGCGCACCCTGCGCCTGCTCGACCTGACCGGCCTGTGGCCGACGCGGGTCGGCGCGTCGCAGGAGATTTCCAGCGGGCCGAAGAAGCTGACGCAGGCGTGGGCCCGCGCGATCCGCGGCGCGTTCAGCGACCTCGACGGCCTCTGGTACCGCTCGTCGATGGACTCCGGCGACCCCGCGATCTGCCTGTGGGACCCGCCGGCGGGCGCCGCGCTGCCCATCGCGCCGGACGTGCTGCTGCCGCTGGACCACCCGGGCCTGGACGTCCCGCTGGGCCGGGTCTGCGAAGAGCTGAACTACACGCTGCTCAACTGAGCCGCCAGCACCGGGATGACGGCCCGCAGGTCCGGACCGTCGACGAGGTGCGTGGCGACGGCGCGGGCGACCGGCGCCGCGTTGAAGCCGATGCTCGTCCCGACGGCGGCGAACAGCGGCAGATCGGACCGGCTGTCCCCGACGGCGGCGCAGCGTTCCGGCGCGAAGCCCTGTGCCAGCGCGAAGTCGCGTTTGCCGTACTCGTCCAGGTGCTCGGCGACTTCGCCGGTGTAGCGGCCGCCGACGGCTTCGGGCACCGGGCCGCAGTAGGCGGCGAACCCGAACCGCCGGGCGAGCATGCGGCCCACCGGCGTCCACGCGAGCGTGGTCAGGATCGGGCGCAGGCCGTGGTCGTGGCACCACCGCACCGTCTCGGCGATCCCGTCGACCAGCGGCAGCGTCTCGAACCGCGCCGAAATCCCGGCTTCGGTGTGCCCGGCCCACCCGCGGGCGTCGATCACCGACGCCTCCTGGTTGGTCATCTGCCCGGCCACGTACGCCGCTTCGGCCGCGACGAGTTCGGCCTCGTGCCCCAACGCGGCGGCCACCCACGCGCACGAACTCGTGCCGGGCACGAGGGTGCCGTCGACGTCGAAGCAGACCAGCCCGTGCACTACAGGTGCCGCCCCCACCACTCCAGGATCGCTTCGAAACGCTGGACGCGGTGCCGCGGACGGCCCGAGCGGCTCAGTTCGTGGCCTTCACCGGGGAACAGGAGCATCTCCGCCGGCGCTCCCGCGCGGCGCAGGGCCACGAACATCCGCTCCGCCTGCTCCAGCGGGCAGCGCCAGTCCTGCTCCGAATGCACCACCGCGAACGGGATCTCGATCTGCGCCGCGTACGACAGCGGCGAACGGTCGCGCTGCACGTCCGGGTCGGTGCCGATGTAGGCGTCGACGAAGAAGTAGCCGATGTCGGAGCTGCCGACCATCGAGTCCCACGCGTTGACCGCGCGCTCGCTCCACGCCGCCTTGAAGCGCTCGCCGTGGTGGGCGGCCAGCCAGCTCGTCATGAACCCGCCGTACGAGCCGCCCATGATGCCGACGCGGGAGGCGTCGAGGTCCGGGCGTTCGAGTGCCTTGTCGAGCAGGGCCAGGACGTCGTCGACGTCAACCGTGCCGAAGCCGTGCGTGATCGCGTGGCCGTGCGTCTGCCCGTACCCCGCCGACCCGCGCGGGTTGCCGACCACCACCGCGTACCCCGCGGACGCGTAGACCTGCGCTTCGTCGAACAACGCCCACTCCTGCTGGGTGAACGGGCCGCCGTGCACCACCCGCAGCACCGGGTGCGGGCCCTCGCCGTCGGGCAGCACCAGCCAGCCGTGCACCGGGTAGCCGTCCGGCGCGGTGGTCTCCAGCTCGATCATCGGCCGGATCCCGTTGTCCCGCAACGGCTTCGCGTAGTCGGTGAGCACGCGCGGCTCGCCGTCGCCGAGCAGCACGACCTCACCCGCGGTCGACGGCGTCGCGATCACCGCCGCCAGCACCGAGCCGTCCAGCGTGAACGACCGGAGGGCGGTGCGGTCCGCGTAGACCACCGGAAGGTCCGCGAGCGGGGCGTCGACGGCGTCGACGGCGACCGCGCGCAGCTCCACCGCACCGCGGTTGCGGACGGCCACGAGGACGTCGTCCCCGCGCGGGGCAGGCGGGCCCGCCCCGGCCTCGCAGTCCACCGTCTCGGCGTCGGTGAGCCGGCGCGGCTTCACCGGGCCGGCGCCGAACTCGGGCGTCGCCGCGTAGAGCCCGGTCGGCGCGGCTTCGTGGTGCTCTTCGAAAGACTGTCCGAAGTAGAACAACGTGCCGTCGGCGGCGAACGCGGGCCGCTCGGAGTACCCCTCGCAGCGCACGAGGACCTCGGGCTCGCCGCCGTCGGCGGAGATCGCGCAGATGTCGCGCGCATCGCTTTCGGCCGCGCCCCAGTCCGGCGGCGCGGTGAAGACCACGCGGGTGCCGTCCGGCGTCCACACCGGGTGGGCCGCGTCGAACGCGTCCCCGGTCAGCGGCTCGAGGTCCCCGGGCTCGTCGCGGTCCAGCGCCGCGACGGCGTCGACGACGAACAGCCGCTGCAGGCGGTCCCGCAGGAACCCGACGTCGTCGATGCGGTAGTCCATGCGCGTGATCCGGCGCGGCGCCTCGGCGGCCGGCTCGGGCGTCTCGCCGTCGGCATCCGGCGTGCCGTAGCGGCCGGCCTCGGGCACCCGGGCGGTGAACGCGATGCGCCGCGAATCCGGCGCCCACACCGGCTCCCCGGCCCCGAGGTGCAGCGACGTCAGCCGGCGGGCCTCACCGCCGGCCGACGGCATCACGTGCAGCTGCGGGTTGCCGTCCGCGCCCGTGCCCTCCCCCGCGCGGAGGAACGCCACCCAGCGTCCGTCCGGGGAGATCGCCGGGGCCGAGTCGCGCGGACCGTGGGTCCACGCGGCCTCGGCGCCGTCGAACGACACGCGCCGCACGGCGCTGTGCGCGGCGTTCGCACGGAGATCCGGTCTCTTCAACGCCGTGAGCAGCAGGTTCCCGCGCAGCGCGGGACGGCCGGGGGCGACGAGGTGTTCGATGTCGGCAGGACGCACGTCCCGACCGTACCCGACTTCCTTAGCGGTGCGAACGACTTTCGCCAGGACTCACGCGGAGACCTCGTTGCGCTCCTCGCGGCGGGCCTTGGCCAGGCTGGTCACCGTGGTCACCGTCAGCACGACGACGATCACGCCGAGGGAGACCCAGTTGTTGATGTCCAGCCAGTCCGGCACGACGTGGTACTCGTGCAGCGCGTGCAGGAACAGCTTCGCGCCGATGAAGGCGAGGATCACCGCGAGCCCGTAGCTGAGGTAGACGAGCTTCGTCACCAGGCCGCCGAGCAGGAAGTACAGCTGGCGCAGGCCCATCAGCGCGAACGCGTTGGCGGTGAAGACGAGGAACGCCTCCTGCGTGATGCCGAAGATCGCCGGGATCGAGTCGACGGCGAACAGCAGGTCCGCCGAGCCGATGGCCACGATCACCAGCAGCATCGGCGTGATCATCCGCTTGCCGTCGATCTTCACCGTGTACTTGTGGCCGTGGTAGTCGTCGGTCACCGGGGCGAACCGGCGGACCTGCCGGGTGACGGCGTTCTCGTGGTACTCCTCGTCCCCGCCCTTGCCCCGCACCATGCTGACCGCGGTCCAGATCAGCACCGCGCCGAAGAGGAAGAACACCCAGACGAACTGCGCGATCAGCGCGGCACCGATGGCGATGAAGACGCTCCGCATGGCGAGCGCGAGCAGGATGCCGACCAGCAGCACGCGGTGCTGGTGGATGGCGGGCACCTTGAACGACCCCATGATGATCATGAAGATGAACAGGTTGTCCACGCTCAGCGAGTACTCGGTGATGTAGCCGGTGAAGAACTCGACGCCGGGGTCGTGCCCGGCGAAGATCCACACGCCGATGCCGAAGACGATCGCGCACGAGACGTAGAAGATCACCCAGCGAGCGGCTTCCCCCGTGGTCACTTCGTGCGGCTTGCGATCGACGATGACCAGGTCCAGCGCGATCAGCGCGAGCAGACCACCGATCGTCGCGATCCACAGCCACAGGGGGACAGTCATGAAACCAAAACCTCCGGATAGTGCGCAGCAGCAACTAACCGGAGGTCTCTTCCGCCGGTTAAAACACCGGCCGACGGTGCCGGGGGCGCAGGGCCACCGTGCTGACGACACCGCCGCGAAGGAATACTCCCCTCACAGCGAGTCCAGTTTGCCGGTTCCCCCCGGCCGAGCGCCAGCCGGAATCGCGCACGTCACCGGGTTGGGCGTGTAATTTCGGTCACTTCAGTCCACCAGGTGGTCCGGCGGCGTGTGATCGACGTGAGCCCGTGAGGACACTCTCAGCAAACTTCACCTACGGTCACGTCGTGCCCCGACTCCCGCTCCCGCGCACCCGCCGTGCCCGTCTCACGGCGATCGGCGCCGTCGTGGTGGTACTCGCCGCCGCGGCCGTCCTCTGGGTGACGTGCGACACGGCCCCGCCCGCCGTGCCCGCCCAGGACGCCCTGCTCGACATGCCCGCCGCCCCCGGCTCGGCCGAGCAGGTCAAGATCGACACGACCACCTACCTCCCCACGACCGTGCCCGCGCCCGCGGTCCTGCTCGCGCACGGCTTCGGCGGGGACAAGAACAGCGTCGCCGACGACGCGCGCGAGCTCGCGCGCAACGGCTTCGTCGTGATGACCTGGTCCGCCCGCGGCTTCGGCCGGAGCACCGGCAAGATCGGGCTCAACGACCCGGACGGCGAGGTCGCCGACGCGAGCCGCCTGATCGACCGGCTCGTCGCGCAGCACCAGGTGACCCTCGACGCGAAGGGCGATCCGAAGGTCGCCGTCACCGGGGCCTCCTACGGCGGTGCGCTTTCGCTGCTGCTGGCCGGCACGGACAAGCGCGTCGACGCGATCGCGCCCGTGATCACCTACAACGACCTGGCCCAGGGCTTGGTCCCGAACGCGGCGACGCCCGCGTCCGCGGGCACGGGCACCCCGGCCGCCGGCGCCTTCGCAACCGACGGTGTCTTCAAGAAGAGCTGGGCCGGCATCTTCTTCTCGGCCGGTTCCGGCGCCGCGGCGAGCGGCTCGCCATCCGCCGAAGCGCCGGAAGCCGGGCAGGAGACCGACACCGGCGCCGCCGGGACCGCCGCCGCCGCGGGGGCCGCGCTGCCCGCCGGGGCGCCGGGCGCGGGCGGGCCGCGGAGTGCGCCGGCCGACCCGTGCGGCCGGTTCACCGCCGCGGTCTGCCGCGCCTACACCGAACTCGGTACCACCGGGCGGGCGAGCCAGGCGAGCGTCGACCTCCTGCGGCGCGTCTCCCCCGCTTCGGTGACGAGCAAGATCACCGTGCCGACGCTGCTGGTGCAGGGCGAGAGCGACACGCTGTTCGGCCTCGACCAGTCCGACGCCAACGCCCGGCAGATCACCGCGGCGGGCGGCAAGGTCAAGACCATCTGGTACACCGGCGGCCACGACGGCGGCAAGCCCGGACCCCAGCTGCGCGCCAAGATCGGCGACTTCCTGAAGACGGCGCTGGACGGCGGCGACCCGGGCACCGGCTTCAGCTACGACGTCCAGGGCACGTTGCGCGCCAACGGAACGCCGTCGGTCCGCACGGTCAGCGCGGCCGCCTACCCCGGGCTGGCCGGACCGGCCACCGAACGGCGGCAGCTGGCGCTGACCGGCCCCGCGCAGCCGGTGGTGCGCCCCGCCGGCGCCAACCCGGCCGCGGTGAGCGGGATCCCCGGGCTCAACGGCATCGCGAGCAGCACGTCGCGGCTCGGCGCGCTGTTCAGCAACGACCCGCCCGGCCAGGCCGCGCAGTTCACCACGGCGCCGGTGGACGGGCAGATCGTCGTCAGCGGCGCCTCGACCGTGCGGCTGCAGGTCGCCGCGGACCCGGCGCACCCGCAGCCGGACGCGGTGCTGTTCGCGAAGCTCTACGACGTCGGGCAGGACGGCTCCCGGGTGCTGCCGGCCAACGCCATCGCGCCGTTCCGGGTGAGCGGGCTGCCCGCCGACGGCACCCCGGTCGAGGTCACCGTGACGCTGCCCGGCATCGTCCGGCCGATCGAGGGCGGGCACGCGCTGCGGCTGGTCGTCGGCACCACCGACCAGGCGTTCGCCGCCCCGGCCGCGCCCGCGGTGTTCCGCATCGGGCTCGCCGGCGGCACCGCGCTGTCCGTGCCGCTCGTGCCCGGGACGTCGGTCGGTTCGCCGGCCCCGGTCGGGCAGCTGGCGGGCATCGGCGTGACGCTCGCGATCGGCCTCGCCGCCGTGCTCTTCGCGGCCCTGCGCCGACGCCGGGCCACCGACATCGATCCGGAGCTGTCGACGACGCCGCTGGTCATCGAGGGGCTGCGCAAGCAGTACGCGGGCGGGTTCCTCGCGGTGAAGGACCTGTCCTTCCGCGTCGAACCGGGCCAGGTCCTCGGCCTGCTCGGGCCGAACGGCGCCGGCAAGACGACCACCCTGCGGATGCTGATGGGCCTGATCACGCCGACCGAGGGCAGCATCCGCGTGTTCGGGCACAAGATCACCCCCGGCGCGCCGGTGCTCTCGCGCATCGGCTCGTTCGTCGAGGGCTCGGGGTTCCTCCCGCACCTGTCCGGCCGGGCGAACCTCGAGCTGTACTGGGCCTCGACCGGGCGTCCGGCCGAAAAGGCGCACTTCGCGGAGGCACTGGAGATCGCCGGGCTCGGCAACGCGGTCGAGCGCCGCGTGCGGACCTACAGCCAGGGCATGCGGCAGCGGCTGGCGATCGCCCAGGCGATGCTCGGCCTGCCGGAGCTCATGGTGCTCGACGAACCGACCAACGGGCTCGACCCGCCCCAGATCCACCAGATGCGCGAGGTGCTGAAGCGGTACGCCGCGACCGGCCGCACCGTGGTGGTGTCCAGCCACCTGCTGGCCGAGGTCGAGCAGACCTGCACGCACGTCGTGGTCATGCACCGCGGCTCGCTGGTCGCCGCGGGCGAGGTCGGCGAGCTGGCCGCCGCCGGCGGCGAGGCGACGTTCCGGGTCGACGACCCGGCCGCGGCCGCGGCGGCGCTCAAGGCGCTGAGCGGGGTCACCGACGTCGACGTCGAGGGCGAGCTGGTCCACGCGAACCTCGGCGACCTGCCGCGGGCCGAAGGCGTGGCCGCGCTGGTCCGCGCCGGTGTCGCGGTAGAGCAGGCCGGGCCGAGGCGCCGGCTGGAAGACGCGTTCCTGCAACTGGTCGGAGAAGAGTCGTGAGTCAGGGTGTCCACACCGATCCGCACGCGCTGGACGAACTGAGCGACGTCGCTTCGGCCGAGCACGCAGGTGTCGGGCCGGACGGCGCCGTCGAGGGCTATTCGGCGCGGCGCACGCTGCGGCTCGGCGTCGAGCTGCGCCGCCAGCTCAAGCGGCGGCGCACGCAGTCCCTGCTCGGGTTCGTCGCGCTGCTGCCGTTCATCCTGGTGATCGCGTTCCAGCTCGGGCAGTCGAGCCCGAACCGGCGCAGCGGCGGGTTCGTCGACCTGGCGACGGCGTCCGCGCCGAACTTCGTGGTGCTGGCGCTGTTCGTGTCCGGGACGTTCCTGCTGCCGATGATCGTAGCGCTGTTCTTCGGCGACACCATCGCGAGCGAAGCGTCGTGGTCGAGCCTGAAGTACCTGCTGGCCGTGCCGGTGCCGCGGCAGCGGGTGCTGCGGCAGAAGGCGATCGTGTCCGGGCTGCTGTCGGCTTTTGCGCTCGTCCTGCTGCCCTTGGTGTCACTCGGCGTCGGCATCCTCTGGTACGGCGCGGGCGACGCGATCAGCCCGACGGGTGACGCGGTGTCCTTCGGCGACAGCCTGCTGGCCATCGCGCTGTCCACTGTGTACATCATCCTGCAGCTGGCCTGGGTGGCCGGGCTCGCGCTGGCGCTGAGCGTGTCGACCGACGCCCCGCTCGGCGCGGTCGGCGGGGCGGTGCTGGTGGCGATCCTGTCCCAGATCCTCGACCAGATCACGGCGCTGGAGGGGCTCCGGAACTACCTGCCGACGCACTACGCGTTCTCGTGGATGGACCTGATCTCGACCGACGTCGACTGGACCAACCTCGCGAGCGGCATGCTGTCGGCGGCGATCTACGGGACGGTGTTCTTCCTCTACGCCGGGCGCCGGTTCGGCAAGAAGGACATCACCAGCTGACCCCCGCGGCCGCGCCGCGGTACGGTCGGGCCGTGCCGATCACCCTGGACAGCCGCCACGACGTCGCCGTGCTCCGGATCGACCACGGCGGCGGCAACACCCTCGACACGGACTCGTGCCGCGAGCTGGTGCTCCGGCTCGAGGAGGCCGAGCAGGCCCGTGCCGTGGTGCTCACCGGGACCGGCGGCATCTTCTGCGCCGGCGTCGACCTCAAGCGGGTCGACGCGGGCGGCGCGTCCTACGTCGCGGAGTTCCTGCCGCTGCTGTCCGACGCGCTGCTGGCGGTGTTCGGCTGCCCGCGTCCCGTGGTCGCCGCGCTGAACGGGCACGCCGTCGCCGGCGGTGCGGTGCTCGCCGCGGCCTGCGACCACCGCGTGCTGACCACCGGGCCCGGCCGGATCGGGGTGACGGAGCTGCTCGTCGGGCTGCCGTTCCCGCTCGCGGCGATGGAGATCCTCCGCTGCGCATACGGGACGACGCCGCTGCCTTCGCTCACCTACTCGGGTGAAACCCGGGGCGGCGACGAGGCCCTCGCCCGCGGGCTGGCCGACGAGCTGGCCCCGCCGGAGGAGGTGCTCGAGCGGGCCGTCGCCGTCGCGGCCCGGCTCGGCGCGCTGCCCGCCGGGCCGTTCGCCCACACCAAGGCCCAGATCCGGCAGCCCTTCCACGAGCGGATCGCCGAATACCGCCACTCCGACGACCCCCAGGTGGAGCGGATGTGGCAGTCGGCGGAGGCGCTCGCCGCCGTCAAGTCCTATGTGGACCGGGTGCTCGGCTAGGAGGCGCGCACGCCGCTCTCGGCGAGCGCCTTGATGCCCTCGACCGTCTTCTGCATGTTGGTCTGCAGCTCCCCGAGCCGCATCGCGACGATTTCCTCTTCGTGCTCGGGCATCGAACCGATGATCGTGGTGAGGTTGGACGGGCCGGGGCCGATCTGGGCCCACTGGCGCAGGATCGTGCCGTCGCCGTCGGGGACGAGCTCGAAGCGCCACGACGCGGCCGGGTTCGTCACGTCCATCACGGCCCAGGCGAACAGCCGCTCGGGCTCGTAGCCGGTCACGGTCGAGACCGTCTCCCACTCCCCGGCGACCGGGTGGGAGTTGCGGCCGCGGAACTGCGCGCCGAGGCCGGGCTCGGAGCCCTCGACCCAGCCACCGCCCTGGAACTCGGTGGAGAACCGGGCCGGCAGGTCGACGTCCAGCAGCCAGGACCAGACCTCGGCCGGCCGCGCGCCGATGCGGACCTCGACCTGGGTCGTCGGGCAGTCGGAAACCTTCATGGCGGACCCCTCGCTCGATGCCGGTGCCTACGGATTCGGACCGTAACGTGGCGCCGATCACCCGGACAACTCGCACAATGCCCGCGGCTGCGCACCCCTGAGGACGCCACCCGGGCGTCGCGCCACCCGCCGAAAGTCGGATCCTGACCGATTCTGCGCCCGGACAGCCGATTGCCGACCCGGGCCGGTTCTGTGAGGGTCCCACGGAGGGTTCGGTGAGCCGGGAGGGTGCTCGATGCGCAGACTTTTCACCGCTGGTGCGGTCCTGCTGGCCATGGCTGGCCTGGCTCCGGCGGCCGCGGCGGCGCCGGACATCAAGGCGCAGCTGCAGCGGATCCCGGGGCTGACGGTCGTTTCGGAGGACGCGGCGCCGGCCGGGTTCCGGTTCTTCAAGCTGACCTACACCCAGCCCGCCGACCACCGGCACCCCGGCGCCGGCACGTTCCAGCAGCGGTTCACCCTGCTGCACCGCGACTTCGCCGCCCCGACGGTCGCCTTCACGAGCGGCTACAACGTCAGCGGCTCGCCGAACCGCTCGGAGCCGACGCAGATCGTCGACGGCAACCAGCTGTCGATGGAGTACCGCTACTTCACGCCGTCCCGCCCGGAGCCGGAGAACTGGGCGAAGCAGCTGACGATCTGGCAGGCCGCGGCCGACGAGCACCGCGCGGTGCAGGCGTTCAAGGCGATCTACCCGGGCAAGTGGCTGGCCACGGGCGGCAGCAAGGGCGGCATGACCGCGACCTACTTCCGGCGCTTCTTCCCCGAAGACGTCGACGCGACGATCCCCTACGTCGCGCCCAACGACGTCATCGACCCGCTCGACGTCTACAACCGGTTCCTCTCGCGCGTGGGCAACGACCCGGCGTGCCGCGACGCGCTCAAGGCGATCCAGCGCGACGCGCTGAAGCGGCGTGACGAACTCGGGGCGATCGCCGCGGCGGACGCGGCGCAGCGCGGGCTGACGTTCTCGATCGTCGGGTCGGCCGACAAATCCCTCGAGATCTCGGTGATCGACTCCTACTTCGCCTTCTGGCAGTACCAGACGCAGGCGGACTGCGCGACGGTGCCGGCACCGGGGGCCCCCGCGGCGGAGGTCTACGCCTGGTACGAGAAGGTGGAAAGCCTCAACACCTACTCCGACCAGGACCTGGCGCCCTACATCCCGTACTACTACCAGGCGGCGGTGCAGCTGGGCTCGCCCGAGGCGTACGACGGGTACCTCCGCGACCTGCTGCGCTACCCCGGCGCCGACCAGCCGAAGACGTTCGTGCCGAGCTCGATCCGCCTGCCGCGCTTCGACTACCTGGCGATGCCCGACATCGACTTCTGGGTGAAGTCCCGCGGGAGCCGGCTGCTGTTCGTGTACGGCTCGAACGACCCGTGGGGCGCGGAGCCGTTCGAGCTGGGCTTCGGCAGCCGCGATTCGTACCGCTACTACGTCCAGGGCGGCAACCACGGGTCGAAGATCGCCCAGCTGGCCCCGGCCGACGCCGCCGCGGCGACGGCCACGATCCGGCGCTGGGCCGGCTTGCCACCGGTTTCGTCGTCGGCTCTTCGCTCGGCTCCGGCGGGCTTCCCGGACTTCGACGCGGACCTGACCCTCCGGGAGCGGCCGCGGCTGTGACTTTGCAAGGCTGTGACTTTGGCCGGGCCGGGCGTACTCTCACGGCACCTGACGGCCCGGCCTGAGGAGGCGCGCATGCCTCGTCCCGTCCACTTCGAGATCCACGCGGGTGACCCCGAACGCGCGGTGGCGTTCTACACGGCGGTGTTCGGCTGGAAGTTCGAACGCTGGGGCGACGTCCCCTACTGGATGATCACAACCGGCGAAGGCGACGGAATCGACGGCGGCCTGCTCCCCCGCCAGGGTCCGGCGCCCGAGGCATCAGCTCCGGTTCACGGTTTTGTCAACACGATCGATGTGGCGAACTTGGACGAGGCGCTGGGTGAGGTGAACCGCGCCGGCGGGACGCTGGCGCTGCCGAAGAACCCGGTGCCGGGTGTGGGGTGGCTGGCTTATTGCAAGGACACCGAGGGGAATGTTTTCGGGATGCTGCAGCCGGATGAGAACGCTCCTGCTCCGGAGTGAGTCGTCTCCTGGAGCTCGATCGGGCTGTGGGGGTCCGGGTTAGTCGGGGACCGGCTGTGGGAGGTCCTTCATCCCGATGCCCGATTGTGACTACGGCCGGTGGTACCGCGTCAAGGCGGGAAAGCGTGCCTTGACCCGGTTCCACCGGCCGTGTCGGGGCTTCGGATCGGGATGCAGGGTGGGGTGTGGCTGGCGGTCCTGACCCGCGCGGCGCCGAGCCGGCTCGACGCTGACCTTCTCGGCGGTGCCTCGCTTCCCCTGCCTGCCCCGGACCCGGCCGCCCCCTCTTCCCGGGCCCGGCCCGGCGGCAGACCGTTCCCGGCCCCGGCCGCGCCCCGCCCGGCCCGGCGACCCGGCCGCTACTTGATTCCGGCCGCGTCCATGCCCCTCAGCTCCTTCTTCAGGTCCGAGATCTCGTCCCGCAGCCGCGCTGCGAGCTCGAACTGGAGGTCGCGCGCCGCCTGCATCATCTGGTCGGTCATCTGCTGGATCAGGTCGGCCAGCTGGGCTCGCGGCATGGCCGAGACGTTCTTGTCGACCAGCATTCCGGAGCTGCGCACCCGGTCGCCCTGCTCGGGCTTCTTGCCGCGCGAGGAGTTGCGGCCCGAACCGCCCACCGAGACCTGCTCGGTGTCCTCGGCCTCGCTGTACACCCGGTCGAGGATGTCCGCGATCTTCTTCCGCAGCGGCTGCGGGTCGACGCCCCGCTCCTTGTTGTAGGCGACCTGCTTCTCGCGGCGGCGGTCCGTCTCGTCGATCGCGTGCTGCATCGAATCGGTGATCTTGTCCGCGTACATGTGGACCTCGCCCGACACGTTCCGCGCCGCGCGGCCGATCGTCTGGATCAGCGACGTCCCGCTCCGGAGGAAGCCCTCCTTGTCCGCGTCGAGGATCGCCACCAGCGACACCTCCGGCAAGTCGAGGCCCTCACGCAGCAGGTTGATGCCGACCAGCACGTCGAAGTCGCCCGCCCGCAGCTGCCGCAGCAGCTCGACCCGCCGCAGCGTGTCGACCTCCGAGTGCAGGTAGCGCACCCGGATGCCGAGCTCCAGCAGGTAGTCCGTCAGGTCCTCGGACATCTTCTTCGTCAACGTGGTGACCAGGACCCGCTCGTCCTTGTCCGCGCGCTCGCGGATCTCGTGGACGAGGTCGTCGATCTGGCCCTCGGTCGGCTTCACGACCACCTTCGGGTCGACCAGGCCGGTCGGCCGGATCACCTGCTCGACGAACTCGCCGCCCGCCTGGCCCATCTCGTACGGTCCCGGCGTTGCGGACAGGTAGACGGTCTGGCCGATCCGGTCGGAGAACTCCTCCCAGGTCAGCGGCCGGTTGTCCACCGCGCTCGGCAGCCGGAAGCCGTACTCGACGAGGTTCCGCTTCCGGGACATGTCGCCTTCGTACATGCCGCCGATCTGCGGGACCGTCTGGTGCGACTCGTCGATCACCAGCAGGAAGTCCTCCGGGAAGTAGTCGATCAACGTCGCCGGCGCCGTGCCCGGGCCGCGGCCGTCGATGTGGCGCGAGTAGTTCTCGATGCCGGAGCAGAACCCGACCTGGCGCATCATTTCGATGTCGTAGGCCGTGCGCATCCGCAGGCGCTGCGCCTCCAGCAGCTTGCCCTGCCGCTCCAGTTCGGCGAGCCTGTCCTCGAGCTCCTTCTCGATGCCCTGGATCGCCTTTTCCATCCGCTCCGGACCGGCGACGTAGTGCGTCGCCGGGAAGATCCGGACCTCGTCGACCTCCTTGACGATGTCCCCGGTCAGCGGGTGCAGGTAGTACAGCTTTTCGACCTCGTCGCCGAAGAACTCGACCCGGATCGCGAGCTCCTCGTACGCCGGGATGATCTCGACCGTGTCGCCGCGGGCCCGGAAGGTGCCGCGCGCGAAGGCGATGTCGTTGCGCGTGTACTGGACGTCGACCAGCGCGCGCAGGAACACGTCACGGTCCAGCTGCATGCCGACCGCGAGCTTCGACGACCGGTCGAGGTACGACTGCGGCGTGCCCAGGCCGTAGATGCAGGAGACACTGGCGACCACGATGACGTCCCGCCGCGACAGCAGGTTCATCGTCGCCGAGTGCCGCAGCCGCTCGACGTCGTCGTTGATCGACGAGTCCTTCTCGATGTAGGTGTCCGTCTGCGCGATGTACGCCTCGGGCTGGTAGTAGTCGTAGTAGCTGACGAAGTACTCGACGGCGTTGTTCGGGAACAGCTCGCGCAGCTCGTTGGCCAGCTGCGCCGCCAGGGTCTTGTTGGGCGCCATGACCAGCGTCGGCCGCTGGACGCGCTCGATCAGCCAAGCCGTGGTCGCCGACTTGCCGGTGCCGGTGGCGCCGAGGAGCACGATGTCCTTTTCGCCGGCGTTGACCCGGCGTTCGAGCTCGTCGATGGCCGCCGGCTGGTCACCGGCGGGCTGGTAGTCACTGATCACCTCGAAGCGGCCGCCGGTCCGCGGGATCTCCGAGACGGGCCGGAAGTCGGACTGGGCGAGCACGGGGTGTTCGGTTGCGAAAGCCACGTGGACCAGAGTAGGCCGACCCACCGACAATTTCCGTCGGCCCTGGTCAGCGTGGGCGGAGCACCGTGACCGAGGTGACATCGGCACCGTCCGGCTCTGCCGGATCAGCAACTGCAGTCACAACAGGAACAGCAGTCACAGCAGCCGTCACAGGGACAGTCGCAGCCGTCGCACGTGCTCACCGGTTTCCCGCTCCACGGCCCGGGGTAGGGATCGCGGCAGCAGAACTGGCAGGTGCAGCACATGTAGGGCGTGAGGGCGCAGCCGAGGAAGAGGTTGCGCTTCTTCGGCGGGACGGCGAACTTGGGGTACCAGAGGCCGCCGCCCTTGCCGTCGAGGGGGCCGGAGCCGCCTGGGCCTTGGGGATCGCCTGGGTCTTGGGGACCACCGGGGCCGCCGGGTCCTCCTGGACCGCCAGGGCCACCGGGACCGCCCGGGCTTCCCGGACCACCGCCTCCGGGACCTCTTGGGCCGCCGGGTCCACGGCCACCCGGCCCACCGGGACCTCCCGGACCACCCGGGCCACCCGGCCCGCCGGGACCGCGGCCGCCGGGCCCACCCGGACCGGGAGCGCCCGGCGGCACCTGGTGCGGGTGCTGCTGCGGCGCCGGTCCCGGCCCGATCCACCCCGGCGGCACCTGGTGCGGGTGCTGCTGCGGCGCGGGCCCCGGCCCGATCCACCCCGGCGGCGGCTGGTGCCCGGCCAGACCGCCCGGCGACCGGTCACCGTGCCCGGCCGGCGAGCCGTGCCCCAGCACCGCGCCGGAGCCCGCCGGCGAGGCCGGCCCGCCGGCTCCCGGCCCCGACCCGTACCCCGCCGGGCAACCGTGCCCGAAGGCCCGCCGCACCGCTTGGCGCAGCTCGTGGACCAGCAACGCGTGCACCAACGCCGGCTCGGCGAACTCCGCTTCGCGCAACGCCAGCTCCACCCCCAGCACCGCGTCGTCGCACAGGCGGCGGGCCGCCGGCAGACCCGTTCCCGTGGCCGCCAGCGGGTTCCAGGCCCCCGCCGCCGCGTCGGCCGCGTGGTCCTCGACCGCGTCCAGCAGGTGCGCCACCCGGCCGAACAGGCGGCCCGCCTCGGCCAGAGGAGCCGCGTTGCCCGGCCGTCCGGCCAGCTCCGCCGTCCGGGCGAAGGCCGCCGCCGTGGCCAGCTCGGCCGGCTCCGTCGCGAGGAGCACCGAATCGCCGGGACGCACCGAACGCTCCAGCGCACCCTGCCGCTCGACCGCCTCGGTGAGCACCGCCGTGTCGAACCCGACGCGGCCGCCGGTGCGGCTGCCCTGCGTCGCCCACCGGGCCGCGACCCGGCGCGCGGCCGCCGCCACCGGGCGCCTCCCGAAGGCGCCGTCGCGGTCCTCGACGTGGTCGCCGACCTTCGCCGCGGCCAGCACCAAGGACACCGCAGCGGCCAGCCGGGCGCCTTCGCCGCGCGCCACCGACGCCGTCCGCATGCCCCGCAGCGGACACGGGCCCGCGTCGCGGCGCAAGTCGCCGCGCGGTGCCTGCGCCTCGACGAGCACCGAGATGATCAGCCCGTCGTAGTTCGTGACGACGCGGGCGAACTGCCCGTGCTCGTCGCGCAGCGTGAGGCACAGCCCGCACAGGTGCGCGAGCCAGTCCGCGTGCAGCCCCTCGGACAGCCGGTGCCGGCACGGCCGGATGATCCCGAACATTTCCTGCTCCCCCACTCACGGTCGGCGCACCTTAGCCCGAACGCGTGACGGCCGTGACGGAAGTGCGCGAATCGTCACCGGCCCGGCAGGATGACCGGCATGGCCCCACTGCACCCCCCGAAGATCGAAGTCTTCGACCCCGCCGCGCGCGTGAACATCGACCCGAAGGGCATCCACCGGGAGGTCGAGGAGTTCCGCGAGGAGCCGTTCGGCCTGTACCTCGCCCGCCCGACGCCGGGCCGCGCGCAGTTCCACTACCTCGAGTCGTGGCTGGTGCCCCGGCTCGGCCTCCGCTTCACCGACTTCTGGTTCTCCCCCGGCCACGAACGCGACCAGGACTTCTACCTCGACGTCGTCCGCGTCCGCCGCGACGGCCCGCGCTGGATCGCCACCGACCTCTACGTCGACATCGTGCTCAAGGACAAGCTCTCCCTCCGCGTGATCGACACCGACGAGCTCCTCGAAGCCCACGCCGCCGGTCTCGTCACCGCCGAAGACGCGCAGTACGCGCTCGAGACCACCTACGCCGCGGTGGAAGGACTGGCCGCGCACGGCTACGACCTCACCGCCTGGCTGGCCACCCTGGACATCACGCTGACCTGGCGCCGCCGCCCCTAGGGGTCGCCCATCCGCCGATCGGTTGATGCAGGTCCGAGCCGTCCTGACGATCCGCCGAGGGGCCTCCCCGCGCGATTCTTGATCCGTCCACAACGGATCCGGGAAAAGGGGACGGCGCCATGCCGGTCATCGAAGTCGAGCACCTCCACAAGCGGTACGGGGACAAGGTCGCGGTCGACGACGTGTCGTTCAGCGTCGAACGCGGTGAGATCTTCGGGATCCTGGGCCCGAACGGCGCGGGCAAGACCACGACCGTCGAGTGCCTGGAGGGCCTCCGCACGCCCGACGGCGGTGAGCTTTCGGTGCTGGGGCTCGACCCGCGCCACGACCGAGCCGAACTGCGCCAGCGCGTCGGCGTCCAGCTCCAGGAGAGCCGGCTGCAGGACAAGCTGCGGGTCGGCGAGCTGCTCGGCCTCTACGCCGCGTTCTACCGGACGCCGGCCGACCCGGACCGGCTGCTCGCCACGCTGGGCCTGAGCGAGCACCGGAACACCGCCTACAAGAAGCTCTCCGGCGGGCAGCAGCAGCGGCTGTCCATCGCGCTCGCGCTGGTCGGGAGCCCGGAGGTGGCGGTGCTCGACGAGCTCACCACCGGCCTCGACCCGCAGGCCCGCCGCGACACGTGGGACCTCATCGAGACGGTGCGCGCGCAGGGCGTGACGATCCTGCTCGTCACGCACTTCATGGCCGAGGCCGAACGGCTCTGCGACCGGATCGCGGTGATCGACGCCGGCCGCGTCGTCGCCGTCGACACCCCCGCCGGCCTCGTCGCCCGGGTCACCGACGAGCAGGTCGTGCGGTTCCGGCCGTCGGCACCCCTGGACCCCGGCCGGCTCCAGGCGCTGCCGGAGGTCCGGAAGGCCGAGTGGCACGCCGACCGCCTCGTGGTCAGCGGCCGCGGGAACGTGCTCCACGCGGTGACGTCGCTGCTCGCCCGCCTCGGCGTGATCGCCGAGGACCTGCGCGTGGAGCAGGCCAGCCTCGACGACGCCTTCGTCGCACTCACCGGCCACCGGCCGGAATGAAGGGGGAAACCATGTCCGTCCTGACCAAGCTGACCGCCGCCGAAGCCAAGGTGTTCCTGCGGGACCCGGGCGCGCCGGCCATCGTCGTCGGCATCCCGCTCGCGCTGCTGCTCGTGTTCGGGCTGCTGCCCGGGGTGAACGAGCCGAACCCCGAGTACGGCGGGCACAGCGTGCTGGCCACCGTCATCGCGCCGATGGCCATCACGATCCTGCTGGCCATGCTGGCGCTGACGCTGTTCCCGACCGCGATGGGCACCTACCGCGAAAAAGGCCTGCTGAAGCGGCTTTCCGCGAGTCCGGTGTCGCCGGGCCTGCTGCTCGCCGCGCAGCTGCTGGTGAACCTGGCCGCCGCCGTCGTCGTGGTCGTGCTGATCGCCGGGGTCGGCGGGCTCCTGCTCGGCATTCCGTTGCCGGGCAACCCGGGCGGCTTCCTGCTGTCGATCGTGCTCGGGGCGGTGGCGCTGTTCTCCGTCGGCCTGCTGGTGGCGGCCCTGGCGCCGACCGGCCGCGCGGCCAGCGGCATCGGGAGCGCGCTGTTCTTCCCGATGCTGGCGCTCGGCGGGGTCTGGGTGCCGAAGGAGAACCTGCCGGTCTTCCTGCAGCACGTCGCCGACGCCCTGCCGCTGGGAGCCACGCTCAACGCGCTGCGCGCCACCTGGGCCGGCGACGCCCCGGAGCTGCTGCAGCTCGGCGCGATGGCCGTGTTCGCCGTCGTCTGCACGACCATCGCGGCGCGGGTGTTCCGGTGGGAGTGACGACCGCGCCCGCCCCGGTCCGGCTCGCCCCGGTCGCCGTGCGGCCGGTGGCGATCGTGACGGCGCTGATGGCGATCCCGTTGCTGCTGACGGCGAACCGCTACGGCTACGCCGGCGACGAGCTGTACTTCCTGGCCGCCGGCCGGCACCTCGCCTGGGGATACGTCGATCAACCGCCGCTGCTGCCGCTGCTGGCGAAGGCGATGGACTCCCTCGGGCACTCGCCGTTCGTGCTGCGGATCCCGGCGATGCTGGCCGTGCTCGCCGGAATCGCGCTCACCGCGCTGATCGCCCGCGAGCTGGGCGGCGGTGTGAAGGCCCAGACGCTCGCCGCCGCCACCTTCGGCGTGTCGGCCGAGCTCCTGGCGGGCGGGCACTACCTCGCGACGTCCACAGTGGACCCTTTCCTGTGGACCCTGGTGCTGTGGCTGCTGGTCCGCTGGCTGCGCACCCGGGCCGGCAGCCTGCTCGTCTGGGCCGGCGTGGTGACGGCGATCGCGCTCTACACGAAGTTCCTCATCGGCGGCTTCTGGCTCGCCGCCGGAGTCGCGGTCCTCGCGTGCGGACCACGGGAACTGCTGCGCCGGCCCGGGTTGTGGCTCGGCGCGGCGATCGCCGCGGTGGCGCTGGTGCCGACGCTGATCTGGCAGGCCACGCACGGCTGGCCGCAGCTGGGCATGGGCGCGGCGATCTCGGCGGAGGTCGGCGGCGCCTGGGGTGGCCGGGCGACGTTCGTGCCGGGGGCGTTGTTCGTCGCCGGGCTGCCGGTCGGCGTCGTCTTGCTCTGCTACGGCCTGTGGCGGCTCCTGCGCAGCCGCGAACTGCGCTTCCTCGGCTGGACGACCGTGCTGCTCACCGTCGTGTTCATCGCGGTGAACGGCCGGTTCTACTACCTCGCCGGGATGTACCCGGTGTGCTGGGCGGCGGCCGCCGTCGCGCTCGAACGCGGGGAGCCGGCGCGCTGGTGGCGGTGGATCGCGACCTGGCCGTGGTACGCGCTGTCCGCGTTGCTCGTCCTGCCCGTCGCGCTGCCGATCTGGCCGCGGGCGTGGCTGGCCGAGCACCCGTCGCTGCCGTCCCCGCTGCTGGCCTACAGCGAGATCGGTTCGCCGGAGGCCGCCCGCTCGGTGGCCGGCGCGTTCGCCCGGCTGCCCGAGCGGGACCGGACCGCGGTGGTCACCGAGACCTACTGGGAAGCGAGCGCGCTCGACCGGTACGGCCGCGACCTCGGCCTGCCCGAGCCGGCCAGCGGGAACCGCGGCTACGCGACGCTGGTCGTCCCGCCCGAGAGTGCCACGGACGTCCTGTTCGCCGGCGCAGATCCGCGGCCGCTGCTCGGGCACTTCGCCGCCGTCCGGCCGATCGGCGCGGTGGACACCGGTGCCGCGAAGCCGAGCTATTTCGACGGCGTGCCGCTGTGGCTGGCGACCGGCCGCGCCGAACCGTGGTCCGCGTTGTGGCCCAAGCTGGTGAACACGCGTGCGTGACCATCCGTCCGGTGCCCCACGTAGGGTGCGGGAAAGACCGGCGCCGACCACGGACAGGGGCAGGATGGACGCCGTAGGCACGGCCACCGCGCTGCCGCGCACCGCGGGCCGCTGCTTCGGGAGCGCGAGCGACTTCGGGCCCGTCCGGCGGGAGCTCGAGGACGTGAGCGCGTGAACCTCGGGGTCGCCTGGGACCGGCCGATGTGGCCGCCGGAGTCGGCGCGGACCGCGGCCGGCTGGCAGCCGTGGCTGTACCGCGTCGAACGCTTCCTGCCCGGCGTGCTCCTGGCCGTCGCGTTCGCCATCAACCTCGGCGTCGGCGGCCACGACGGCCACTGGTGGGCCGTCACCGGCGCCCTGGTCGCCGGGACCGTGCTCTGGGTGCTCGGCACGGTGGTCTTCGCGCCGGCGCGGCTACGCGATCGGCCCCTCTTCGCCCTGCTCACGTTCCTCGGCATCCTCGCGCTGGGCAGCGCCCTCCAAGTCCGCGACGTCACCTACGTCATCTTCATGATCTACGCGTTCCTGTCCGCCATGCGGCTGCGGCCCACGTGGCTGGCCTTCACCGCGCTGGGCGTGACGTCGCTGCTGATCAACACCCTCGGCAACGGCGGTCCGGTGCACGCCCTGCGGGAGCGGCCGGGCGTCTGGATCACGATCATCGTCGTGCAGACCGCGGCCATCGGGGGCGGCGGGCTGCTGTCGGCGGCGGTCGCCCGGCAGAACGAAGAGCGCCGGCGCATGCTCGACGAGCTGGCCGCGGCCCAGGCGGAGAACGAAGGCCTGCAGCGGCAACTGCTCAGCCAGGCCCGCGAGGCCGGGGTGCTCGACGAGCGGCAGCGGCTGGCGCAGGAGATCCACGACACCCTGGCGCAGGGCTTCACCGGCATCATCACGCAGCTCGAAGCCGCCGCGCTGGCCAAGGACGAGCCGGCGCAGTGGCAGCGGCACCTGGACTCCGCGACCGCGCTGGCGCGGGAAAACCTCACCGCCGCCCGCCGTTCGGTGCGGGCACTGCACCCCGAGCACCTGGACTCCGCGACGCTGCCGGAGGCGCTCGCCGGCGTCGCGGCGCGGTGGAGCGCGCGGACCGGGGTGCCCGCCGCGGTGACCGCCACCGGCGTCCCGCGGCCGCTGCACCCCGAGATCGAGTCGACCATCCTGCGCGTCACCCAGGAAGCATTGTCCAATGTGGACAAGCACGCCGCGGCCGGCCGGGTCGGCCTCACCCTGTCCTACATGGACGACGAGGTGACCCTCGACGTCCGCGACGACGGCGTGGGGTTCGTCCCCGCACCCGGCCCGGGGTTCGGGCTGCCCGGGATGCGGCGCCGCGTCCAGCGGCTCGCCGGCACGCTGCACGTCGAGTCCGAACCCGGTGGCGGCACCGCGATCTCGGCCGCCCTGCCCGCCGTCCCGTCCCCGCCGGAGGCCTCCGCATGACGATCACCGTGCTCATCGCCGACGACCACCCGGTGGTGCGCGACGGCCTGCGCGGCATCTTCACCGGTCGCGGCTTCGAGGTCGTCGGCGAAGCCGCGAACGGCGCCGAAGCCGTCTCGCTGACCGAGCGGCTGCGCCCCGACGTCGTGCTGATGGACCTGCGGATGCCGGGCACCGACGGCGTCGCGGCGATCACCGAGCTGGCCCGGCTGGGCAACCCCGCGCGCGTGCTGGTGCTCACTACGTACGACACGGACTCCGACGTCCTGCCCGCGGTCGAGGCGGGCGCGACGGGTTACCTGCTCAAGGACGCTCCGCGCGAGGACCTGTTCCGCGCGGTCGAGGCCGCCGCCCGCGGCGAGGCGGTGCTCTCCCCCGCCGTCGCGAGCCGGCTGCTGGGCCGGATGCGCGAGCCCGTCCGGGAACCGCTGTCCCAGCGCGAACTTGAGGTGCTCACCCTGGTCGCGCGCGGGTCGACGAACAAGGAAGCGGCGAAGAAGCTGTTCATCAGCGAGGCGACGGTCAAGACCCACCTCGTCCACGTCTACGCGAAACTCGGCGTCAACGACCGCGCGGCCGCGGTGGCCGTGGCCTTCGAACGGGGGCTGCTGGGTTCCTAGGGCGTCCAGCCGCCGGTCGCGGCCCACTTCTCCGCGCGGGCGAAGACGCCGTTGACCCACTCCTGCTTCTCGTCGGCGTAGGCCTCGACCGTGCCGTCGGCGGCGTGCGCCCCGGCCAGCCGCAGCTTCACGTCGCGGTAGTCGTCGCGCTCGCCGGGGTTCGCGCGCAGGAAGTCGCGGAAGAGCAGCGCGAGCCGCCACGCCGGCGTCTCCGCCGATCGGACGTGCAGGTTCACCGCGCGCTTCGGGTCGGCGCCGACGTGCAGGCGTTTGGGCCACGTCCCGGCGCCGTCCTGGGCGTCGTCGTACCAGTCGCCGGCCAGCCGGGGGAATCCGGCGTCGGCCAGCAGTTCCCCCAGCGTGTCCGCGTCGGCCGAGGTGGGCACCGTCAGCTGCAGGTCGAGGACGTCCTTGGCGGGCAGGCCGGGCACGGCCGTCGACCCGATGTGGTCGGCGCGGACGCCCAGCTCCCCCGCCGCCGCGCGGACCCGGGCCAGCACCCGCTCGGCCTGCGCCGGCCAGGTGAGGTCGTACTCCGCGATCTTCGGCGACACCGGCGGCCGCGGACGGCGCAGCCGGACGTTCGCCTCGAACGGCACCAGCCGGTCCGCCCACAGCGCGTCCACCTCGGCCAGCACGGCGTCTTCGGCGCCGCCGTTGTCCAGCCAGACGTCCGCGACGGCGCGGCGCTGCTCGGTGCTCGCCTGCGCCCGCATCCGCGCCCGCGCGTCCTCTTCGGCCATCCCGCGCGCCGACACCAGCCGCCGCACCCGCACCTCGACCGGCGCGTCCACGACGACCACCAGGTGGTAGGCCGTCGCGAGCCCGTTCTCGACCAGCAGGGGGATGTCGTGGACGATGATCGCGTCCGGGTTCGCGGCCGCCATCAGCTCGCCCGTGCGGGCGCCGACCAGCGGGTGCACGATCGCGTTGAGCCGGCGCCGCGAGTCGTCGTCGGCGAACGCCTTCGCGGCGAGCACCGGCCGGTCGAGCGAACCGTCGGCGGCCAGGATCCCGGCGCCGAACTCCGCCACCAGCCGGGCGAGCCCCTCGGTCCCGGGTTCGACCACCTCGCGGGCGATCCGGTCGGAGTCCACCAGCACCGCGCCGTGCTCGGCGAGCCGGTTCGCCACGGTCGACTTCCCGGCCCCGATCCCACCCGTCAACCCCACACGCAACATGCCGATCACCCTAGTCAAGCGGTGGTCGCACCCTCGGTGGACACGTCCGGTGAACCCTGCGCCATTTGTGTGACAGGTGGGAAAATGTCGTAACACTGCGCTGATCCGGTCGACTTCACCGGCAAGTGCGCCGCCTGGCGCGCGATCGAGGGGGGTTCGCGAGGAGGACCAGAACCGGCAGAACGGCCGCCGTCCTGCTGTGCGCCGCCGGGCTCGCTTTGGCCGGGCCCGAAGCCGCCGCCCGGCCCGCACCGGCGGCGGGCGCAGCGGAACCGCCGGTGCGCTGCCTGGCCGGCGTCCGCCGGGTGCAGACCACGAGCCGGGCCACGCCGTCGCAGCGGCTGTACGCGGTGCAGAACGCGTGGATCCCGTTCACCACTTCGGGCTCCGCCCCATGCCTCAAGAACGGAGGATTCACAAGGCGATCGTGACGCGTGACTCAACCGATATCCGGACACGCCGTGTTGCTTACCCACGCCGACCCGCGCGGATGCGTACGGTGCCCGCGTCGGAGTCGCCCCACGCGGAGGAACGATGGCGGGAAGCAAGCACGTCGGGAGGCACCGGCTCGGTACGCCGGGGCTGGTGCACTGCGTTCTCCATCACCCGGTGGCCGACGCCTTGGCCGATTACCGGCGGACCTGGCTCAGCACGCTGCTGGTGCCGGCCAAGCACAGCTTCGCCGGCCTCCGCCGCAAGGCCCGCGCCGCCGCGCTCGAACGCATCTGGGTCCCGGCCGTCACCCCGCGCGGACCGGTCGCCGTGACCGTGCGCGCCGCCTGAGCGACGCCGGTCAGCGGCCGGTTTCGCGCGTCTCGATCGCGATCTCCGACGACAGCGTGCGGTGCACCGGGCACTTGTCGGCGATCAGCATGAGCTTGGCGCGCTGGTCGTCGTCGAGGTCGCCCTCGAGTTCGATCTCGCGCGTGATCCGGCTGAGCATGCCGCGCTCGGTTTCGCACCGTTCGCAGTCTTCGGCGTGGATGCGGTCGTGCCGCAGCCGGACGGTCGCCCGGGTCAGCGGGATGCCCTTGCGGTCGGCGTACATCCGCAACGTGATCGCTGTGCACGAACCCAGCGAGGCGAGCAGCAGCTCGTACGGGTTCGGGCCGGCGTCGGCGCCGCCGACCGCGACCGGCTCGTCGACGAGCAGCGTGTGGGTCGCCGTGGTGACCCGCTGCGTGTAGGTGCCGTCGCCACTCGCGGTGACGACGACGGTGCCGGGTTCGGGGTGGTCCATCCGCTCGCAGTCCTCTCGATCACGCCCGCGGAACGGGATACCGGCGATCCGGACATCCGGCGCATTCCCAAGACGCGGCGGATATCGTATCTTCTGCTGCGGGTGGGTCACCCGGACGCCGCCTGCGCCCGGCTGCCGCAAAGGGGGTGCGCCGTGGCTACCAGGCACTTGCCGATGCGCCCGGCCGACCAGGGTGGCCGCGAGCGCTACCTCGACGCGGCGCTGTCGGTGCTCGTGGACCGAGGTGTCCCGGGGCTGACCGTGCGCGGGGTGGCCGAGGCGGCCGGCGCGTCGACGCTCTCGGTGTACGCCCGCTTCGGCGGCCGCGCGGGCCTGCTCGACGCCCTGTACGAACGCACTTTCGACTCGCTGCGGGAGCTGCTGGAAGGCCTGCCGCCGTCGAGCGAGGACGGCGTCGCCGATCTGCTGCACCTCGGGCTGGAGTACCGGCGCTTCGCCCGCGACAGCCCGACCCGCTACGCGTTGATGTTCGAGCGCCCGGTCCCCGATTTCGACCCCGATCCGGCGCTGCGCTCGGCGGTGCTGCGGACGACGTTCACCTTGTTCATCGCCCGCGTCCAGCGGGTCTGCCCGCCCGGCGCGGACGCCCGGTCGGCGGCCTACCGGCTGTGGACGGCCATGCACGGCCTCGTCGGCGCGGAGCTGATGATGGCTTCGCGGCGGCCGTTGCCGGACTGGTTCATCCCGCCCACCGACGAAGCCAACGAGGAGATGTACCGCCAAGGCGTCACCGCCATGATCACCGGCCTCGGCCTGCGCAACCGCTGACGCGGAAACGACGGAAAACGCCAGCACCCCCGGTCCGCTGGACCGGGGGTGCTGGCGTTCAGCTCGGAGAGCTAGTGCTCACGCACCGCCGGAGAGCTTCTCGCGGAGCGCCGCGAGCTGCTCGTCGGAGGCGAGGGTGCCACCGCTGCTCTTCGTGTCGGTCGCGGTCGAGCCCGAGGTGTAGCTTTCCGCGCCACCCTCGATGCCGGTCGCCGCGTCGGCCGCCGCTTCTGCGTCCTGCTCGACGGCCTTCACGACCTGCTTCATGTGGGCCTCGTAACGAGTGTGCGCCTCGGCGTACTGGCGCTCCCACTCCTCACGCTGCTTGTCGAAGCCTTCCTGCCACTCCTGGGTGTCCGGGTCGAAGCCTTCGGGGTAGATGTAGTTGCCCTCGGCGTCGTACTCGGCGGCCATGCCGTACTGGGTCGGGTCGAACTCGGTGTCCGGCGTGACACCCTCGTTCGCCTGCTTCAGCGACAGCGAGATGCGACGGCGCTCGAGGTCGATGTCGATGACCTTGACCATGACGTCGCCGTTGACCTGGACGACCTGCTCCGGGATCTCCACGTGGCGCTCGGCCAGCTCGGAGATGTGGACCAGACCCTCGATGCCCTCTTCGACGCGGACGAACGCACCGAACGGAACCAGCTTGGTGACCTTGCCCGGCACGATCTGGCCGATCGCGTGGGTGCGGGCGAACTGGCGCCACGGGTCTTCCTGGGTCGCCTTCAGCGACAGCGAGACGCGCTCGCGGTCCATGTCGACGTCCAGGACCTCGACCGTGACCTCCTGGCCGACCTCGACGACCTCGGACGGGTGGTCGATGTGCTTCCAGGACAGCTCGGAGACGTGCACCAGGCCGTCGACGCCACCCAGGTCCACGAAGGCACCGAAGTTGACGATGGACGACACGACGCCCTTGCGGACCTGGCCCTTGGCGAGCGCGTTGAGGAACTCGCTGCGCACCTCGGACTGGGTCTGCTCGAGGTAGGCGCGGCGGGACAGGACCACGTTGTTGCGGTTCTTGTCCAGCTCGATGATCTTCGCCTCGAGCTCGCGGCCGACGTACGGCTGCAGGTCGCGCACGCGGCGCATCTCGACCAGGGACGCGGGGAGGAAGCCGCGCAGGCCGATGTCCAGGATGAGGCCGCCCTTGACGACCTCGATGACGGTGCCCTTGACGGGCTCGTCCTTCTCCTTGAGCTCCTCGATCGTGCCCCAGGCGCGCTCGTACTGCGCGCGCTTCTTGGACAGGATCAGACGGCCTTCCTTGTCCTCCTTCTGGAGAACGAGGGCTTCGACCTCATCGCCGACGGTGACAACCTCAGCCGGGTCGACATCGTGCTTGATGGACAGCTCACGCGAGGGGATGACACCCTCGGTCTTGTAGCCGATGTCGAGCAGGACCTCGTCGCGGTCGACCTTGACGATCGTGCCTTCGACGATGTCGCCATCGTTGAAGTACTTGATCGTCTTGTCGATAGCCGCGAGGAAATCTTCCTCCGACCCGATGTCGTTGATGGCGACCTGCGGGGCCGCGTTCGGGGCGGTCGGGGCGGTGGCGGTGTCGATGGTCATTAGGCGGGTTGCTCCGGTGGATGGGAATCGAGGGTTGGCAGTTGTCGGCGCGATGGGGCGGCATGCGGCGACCCTGCAAGCAAACGTCCACCAGTGAACGACCGCGGCATGACCCCGCATACGGTGCGCGACCCGAGTCCCAACCAGAAGCTGAGCGGAAGGCAGCGCGAACCCACTGCGCTAACACTTATCCTACGCGGCAGCCGCTAGGCGGCACAATCAGGGTCCCCCTGGCTCGCTAAGGTCCTCGCGGAAGCAAACCGCACGCACGAGGACGCAGGTGGAGCAGGTAGCGCCCACCGGGACCGGAGACCCATCATGCCACCGGAGCAGGCGCCCGCGCCCGGGCGCCACGACGCCGCCGAGCACCGGCTGGGCACCACCGCGGTCGCCTACCGCGAGGTCGGCGGGGCCGAAGCTGCCGCGGCCAACCTCGCCTGGTGGGACGCCGACGCGGACGACTACCAAGCCGAGCACGGCGGGTTCCTCGGCGACGCCGACTTCGTCTGGTGCCCGGAGGGCGTCCGGGAAGCCGAGGCGCGGCTGCTCGGCGACGTCCGGGGCAAGCGCGTGCTGGAGATCGGCTGCGGGCAGGCCGCCTGCGCGCGCTGGCTGACGGCCGAAGGCGCCCACGCCGTCGCGACCGACCTTTCCGCCGGCATGCTGCGCCACGCCCGCGACGGCAACACGCGCACCGGCCTCGACGTCCCGCTGGTGCAGGCGAACGCCGAGCGGCTGCCGCTGGGGTCCGGCAGCTTCGACGCGGCCTGCTCGGCCTTCGGCGCGATCCCGTTCGTGGCCTCGGTGGACGCGGTCTTCGCCGAGGTGCACCGGGTGCTGCGGCCGGGAGCGCCGTGGGTGTTCTCGGTGACCCACCCGATGCGGTGGATCTTCCCCGACGACCCGGGCCCGCAGGGGCTCACCGTCACCCAGCCCTACTTCGACCGCACGCCGTACGTCGAGGTCGACGACGAGGGCACCGCCACCTACGTCGAGTACCACCACACGCTCGGCGACTACGTGCGCGCGCTGGCGGGGGCCGGGTTCACCCTCACCGACCTGGTCGAGCCCGAGTGGCCGGACGGGCACACGCGGGTGTGGGGCCAGTGGAGCCCGCTGCGCGGCAAGCTCTTCCCGGGCACCGCGATCTTCCGCACGCACCGCTCGTGAACCCCCTCGAAGCGCAGCAGAACGCCCGGTTCGCCGCGCTCGACCCGCTGCTCCCGCCGATCGCGGCCCCGCCGTCGCCGTCGAGCGAGCCGCTGGTGGTGACGGCGGGCGGGCTCAAGGCAGGCGGCCTGCTGACGCACGTGGTACACCCGCCGGGGTCGTGGCCGACACTCTGGGGGCCGTCGGACATCCGGGACCTGACCGCGGTGCCGGGCGACAGCGGCGCGGCGGGCCTGGCCGCCCTGCTCGGCGCGTGGCGCGACCGGCTGCGCGGGACACCGGCGGCCCCGGACTCGGCCTGCACGCTGACCTGGCCCAGCCGCGACGCCGAGGCGTCCGCGGTGCTCCTGGCGCACGGGTTCGCGCCGATGACGTGCCTGGCCGTGCGCGCCCCGGACCCGCCCGAGGGGCCCGGGACGGCCCGGGTGACCGTCCGGCGCGCCGACGAGGGCGACGCCGAGGCGCTGACCGACCTGCGGCTGGCCGAGTGGCGCTACACGTCACTGGTCGGCACCGCGGTGCCGCGGCCGGGTGCCCGGGCGCTGCTGCGCGCGGAGGTCGTCCGCGCGGTGCGCTTCGGCGGGCAGACCTGGCTGGCGGAGGACGACGGCGTGCCGGCGGGCATGGCCGCCTGCGCGCCGGCCACGCCCACGCCGGGCGACGCCGTCCACGGACGGCTGCGCCCGGGCCGCTGGGGGTACGTCGACACGCTGTCGGTCGCGCCCGCGGCCCGCGGCGGCGGGGTGGGCCGGGCGCTGATGGCGGTGGCGCACCGGGAGCTGCTCCGGCCGGGGACCGCCGGGACGTTCCTCTTCTACCACCCGGCGAACCCGCTCTCGCCGGTGTTCTGGCACCGGCAGGGCTATCGTCCACTGTGGACCATGTGGATCCGGCGTCCCGCCTGGTCCTGATCCCACGATCCGAGGGGCCACCATGGAGATCGCCGAGCCGTTGCTCGCGGCGCACCGGGCGCGCTTCGCCGCCGTCGACGCGCTGCTGCCGCCCGCCGCACCGCCGGCCGACGGCGAGCGCCTGGACGCGGCGACCGCGGACGGCACGCGGGTCACCGGGGTGCTGCAGCGGCAGCGGTTCGCCCCCGGCGACGTCCCGATGCTGTGGTCGGCCGCCGACACCTGGCAGCTGTTCCCGTACTTCGGCGCGACCGGCACCGAAGGTGCGGACCTCCTGCTGCGCGCGCTGAAGGGCCGGCTCGAGACCGAGGAGACCGGCGACGACTCGGCGTGCGTCGTGCTCTGGCCGAGCCGGGACGCCGAGGCGATCCGCGCCTTCCTCGACCACGGCCTCGTCCCGCTGTCGGCGCTCGGCGTCCGGACCGCTCCCCCGCCCGAGGCGGTCCCGGGTGTCACCGTCCGCCGGGCCGGCCCGGCGGACTACGCCACCGCGCTGAAGCTGGCCGAAGCGACGTTCGACTACACCGGCCTGGTCGCCTCGCCGCGGCGGGACAACACCGCCGAGCTGCTGGGCCCCGGCCTGAAGCGGGCGCTCGCCGAGGACGAACCGGCCGTCTGGCTGGCCGAAGAGGACGGCGAAACCCGCGCGGTCGCGCACTGCGCGTGGGAGGAGGCGACGCCGGGGAACGAAGCCGGCGAGCTGCTGCAGCCGGGACGCTGGGGGTACGTGAACAACGTCGTGACCGCCCCCGGCGAGCGGGGCAGCGGGTTCGGCCGGGCGCTGATGGCCCACGTGCACCGGGAGCTGCACCGGGGCGGTGCCACCCGGACGTACCTCTACTACAACCCGACCAACCCGCTGTCCTCGGTGTTCTGGCACCGGCAGGGTTATCGTCCACTGTGGACGACGTGGGAGGTGCGACCGGCGTCGGGACTGCGCTGATCCAAGATCCGGCGAACCACCCACAAGTGTGACGTGCGTCCGGTGATCTTGCCGCCACTCCCGGCGGGGACTAGTTTTTGAACTGACCGGTCAGTTCAAAAGTTCGCGAGGCGGGAGAAACCGTGCAGGTCCGAGCCGATCGGGTGTCCCTCGAAGGGCACCACGGCACCTTGTTACCGCCCACCTCGCTGACCGTCGGCGCGGGCGACCTGGCGATCGTGCACGGCGAACCCGGCGTCGGCGTCACCGCGTTCGGGCTGGCGCTGGCCGGGCGGCTCAAGCCGACCACCGGCACGGTGCACGCCGAGGGCGTCGACGCCCCGCTGACCGAGCTCGTCGCCGTCGTCGACGCTCCCGGCGTCAGCGAGCCCGACGACGCGCTGCCCCTGCGCGTGGTCGCCGGCGAGGAACTCGCGCTGGCCCACCGCCCGGCGGGCAAGGAGGACGTGGCCCGCTGGCTCGCCGGCCACGACGCCGCGCCGTTCGCCGGCACGCGCTTCGAGAACCTCGCCCCGGCGCTGCGCACCCGGCTGCTCACCGAGCTGGCCGCGGAACGCAAGGGTGTGCGCCTGCTCGTGCTCGACACCCCCGACCGGCACACCAGCGACGTCGAAAGCTGGGCCGGGCTGGCACGCGAACTGGCCGGGCGCGGCCTCGCCGTCGTCGTGCTGACCGCGACGACCCCGCGGTCCGCGCTGCCCTTCACCCCGGCACAGGTCGGCGCGGCCGAGCAGCCCGCGCCGCAGCACTGTGCTCTCCCCGAAGCTCCCCCCGAACCGACCGAAGAGCTCCCCGAGAGCACTGACGGAGTCCCCGAATGAACGCCTTCCGGATCGCGCGCAACGAGCTGCGCCGCCTCTCCACCGGCACCCTGCCGAAGCTCGCGCTGGTCGCGCTCGTGCTGGTGCCGCTGCTCTACGCGTCCTTCTACCTCTACGCGAACTACGACCCGTACGGCCGGCTCGACAAGCTGCCCGCCGCGGTCTTCACCAGCGACACCGGCGCGAAGGACGCCGGCGGCCAGGAGCGCAACGTCGGCCGCGAAGTGACCGACGAGCTGGTCAAGTCCGGCACCTTCCAGTGGCACGAGGTGTCCGAGCAGGAAGCCCGCGACGGCGTCCGCGACGACAAGTACTCGTTCGCCATCGGCATCCCCAGCGGGTTTTCCGCCGCGCTGCTGTCGGTCGGCAACTTCCAGCCCCAGCAGGCGACGATCACGCTGACCACCAACGACGCCAACAACTACCTGTCCGGCACGATCGCCAAGCAGGTCGCCGAGCAGGTCCGCAAGACGATCGCCGAGAAGGTCGGCAGCGAGGCCGCGGACCGGTTCCTGGTCGGTTTCTCCACGATCTACGCCAAGACCCAGGAGGCCTCGACCGGCGCCTCGCAGCTCGCCGACGGCGCCACGCAGCTCAAGAAGGGCCAGCAGCAGCTGGCCGACGGCGCGGCGAAGCTCGCGGACGGTTCTTCGACGCTGGCGACCGGCCTGGGGACGCTCAAGAGCGCGACGGCGTCGCTGCCCTCGCAGACGCAGCAGCTCGCCAACGGCGCTTCGCAGGTGGCCGCCGGGAACCAGAAGGTCGCCGACGCGGCCTCGATCGCCGCGACGGCGTCGTCCGACATCCAGGGCAAGCTCGACTCCTACCGCAGCCAGCTGCAGACCGACCTGCGCGACGCGGGCGTGCCCGACGCGCAGGTGCAGGCGATCCTGGCCAAGGCCGACCAGCTGCGCTCCCCCGTCGACCAGGCGAACAGCAAGATCCAGCAGGCCAACGGCGACCTCGCGAAGCTGGCCGACGGCGCCCGCCAGGTGTCCGACGGCGCGGCCAAGCTCGCGGCGGCGTCCCCGCAGCTGGCGAGCGGCATCGCCCAGGCGTCCGACGGCGCGAACCAGCTGCGCGACGGCGCGTCCCAGCTCAGCGACGGCGAAAAGACCGCGGTCACCGGCACGAACCAGCTCGCGGACGGCGCGGTGAAGCTGCGCGACGGCCTCGCGGCCGGGCTCAAGCAGATCCCGAACCCCGACGACCCGACCCGCAACGCGACGGCCACCACGATCGCGGACCCGGTGGCGGTGAACGCCAACGGCGAGGCGTCGGCGGGAACGTACGGGGCGGGGCTGGCCCCGTTCTTCATCTCGCTGGCCACCTGGATCGGCGCGTTCGTGCTGTTCCTGATCCTGCGCCCGCTCTCGACGCGCGCGCTGACCGCGGGCGCGGCGCCGTTCCGGGTCGCGGTCGGCGGCTGGCTGTCCTCGGCGCTGCTGGGCATCGCGCAGGTGGTCGTCCTGTTCGGCGCGGTGACGTGGCTGGTCGGCATCCACATCGCCCACCCGCTCGCCGCGATCGGGTTCGCCGTGCTGGTGTCGCTGACGTTCGCCTCGGTGGTGCACGCGCTCAATGCGTTCTTCGGTGCGGTCGGCAAGTTCCTCGGCCTGGTGCTGCTGGTGCTGCAGCTGGTGAGCGCGGGCGGCACGTTCCCGTGGCAGACGATCCCGGACGCGTTGTACCCGCTGCACGTGGTGCTGCCGATGGGCTACGCGATCGACGGCTTCCGCCACCTGTTCTACAGCGGGGCTTCCGTGCAGATCCTGGGTGACATCGGAGTGCTGCTCGCGTACTTGCTGGGCGGGATACTGGTGTCGACGCTGGCGGCGCGCAAACGTCGCGTTTGGACGGTGTCCGCGCTCAAGCCCGAGCTGAGCCTGTGAGCGGCGGGACGAAGCAGAAGCTCTTCGAGGCGACGTTGGAGCTCTCGAAGAGCCGGGGCCTGGTGGGCCTGACGGTCGACGACATCGCGGCGGCGGCGGGCGTCGCGAAGGGCACGGTGTACTACAACTTCGGCTCGAAGGACGGCCTGGTCGACGCGTTGCTCAGGTACGGCGTGGACATGCTCGCGGGCCGGCTGCGCGCGGCGGTGTCTTCCGGTGACCCGCTGGACGTGATCGAGGCGCAGGTCGACACGACGCTGGAGTTCATCGCGCAGTACCCGGGGTTCTCCCAGATCCTGGTGAGCGAGCTGTGGCGGACGCCGGGCCAGTGGCACGGGACGTTGTCGCTGCTGCGCGAGGAGATCATCTCGATCGTCAAGCAGCAGCTGTCCCGCTTGGAGGCGGACGGGCGGCTACCGGAGGGCGTGGAAATCCCCACGGCGGCGGCGGGGTTGTTCGGGACGATGCTGGTGGTGGCGCTCGACTGGCAGGTGTTCGGGCCCCAGCGGACGCGGGCCGAGGTGCGGAACGCGGTGATGGTGCTGATCCGCGGCCTGGGGCGCCGCTAGCCGCAGGCCGCCGAAGCGCCCCAATGTGGCGTTGGTTGCGTCCAACGCACCGAACGCCACATTGGGGCGCATGGAACCTTCGCGGGCCGTGGGGGCGCCCCCCGTTTTCCACGCTGCCGGGCGGCACCGGCGATTCCGGTGCCCGAAGCCGCTAGCCGCGGTCCTCGATGCGGGCCCGGACCGCCGCCGCGTAGGTGTCGACCGCCGTCGCCGCTGCCGTCAGCTCGCAGGGGCCGTCGATCAGCAGCCGCTTCGCCGGGGTGTACGCCTGCTCGATCTCCGGGTCGCCGACCAAGCCGTACTCGCGGGCCAGCTCGTGGTCGCCGGCCAAGCGGGCCCTCAGCTCCTCGCGGCGGGCCACCAGGCCGTCGAGGACCGCGCGCTGGCGGCGGCCGTCCTCGACCGCCGGGGCGACCGCGTGCTCGTGGCTGTCGATGTGGCGCTCGACCCACTCCGCGTCGCCGTCCACCTCGGCCGAGCGGAGCTGCTTGAGCGCGCCGCGCAGCCGCTGTGCCCGGGCCGGGAGCATCGCGACGCCCGTGAAGCGCGTCGCCACGCGCAGCTGGTACGCCTCGATCTCCGCCAGCTCCGCCACCGCCTGGGTGAGCACCTCCAGCCGGCCGGCGAGGTCGTCCGCGGCCGGCCGGGCCTGGCCCGTGCTCGCCCGCACCGCCGCGACCCCGGGCGAAGACTCCTCCCGGAAACCCAGCAGCAGGCGAAGACCGAGCTCGGCCGCGCGGCCGGCGAGCGGGGCGAGCACCTCGCCCACGAGCCGGTCGGGTTCGGCCGAGTCGTCGATCGCGTCCACGACCAGGGTGCGGCCGGCGACGCCGGTGGTGAGGCGGTCGGCGATGCGGTGCCGGACGGCGTCCGCGGTGCGGCCGGTCGCGTCGACCGCGAGGTCGACGCTGCCCGCCGGCGGCATCTCGCCGAGGGCGGGCGGCAGGCCGGGCACGCCGAGGGAACGTTCCCGGTCGGCGAGGACGATCCCGAACCGCAACGCCGCCGCGACGGGCGAGCCCGCCTCGCCGGTGTCGACGACCCAGACGGTGCCCGGCTCCGCTTTGCCGAACCAGTCGGCGACGCGCTGCACGAAGGAGACGTCGACGGCCTCGCCCACCGGACGCGAGAAGCTCGCGTCGACGGCCGGGCTGCCGGAGGTCCAGATGCTCAGCTGGGGCAGGTGGCCGAGCATGGTCTCCACCGGCACCATCCACGTGCCGGTGTCCTTGCCGACGACCATGCCGACGACGTGGCCGGTCGCCTCGTCGAGCACCGCCGTGCCGCCGAAGCCGGGGCCGAGCGGTTCGGCTTCGGCGGTGCGGAAGAGGCGGACCCACTCGCCGCCGGTCTGTTCCGGGCCGCCGAGCCGGGCGTGCGTCCAGCGGCCGACCGAACCCGGCGGAAAACCGAAGGCGCGGACGAGCTGGTGGTCACCGAGGGGCATGCGGTGCAGCGGGGCGCGGAACACGCGGGACTCGGGGCGTTCCAGGCGCAGCAGGGCGAGATCGCCGTGGCCGCCGCCGTCGGAGGGCACCCAGCAGCCTTCGACGACGGTCGCGGTGCCGGGCATCGCCTCGGCCAGCCCGACGAAGTCGACGCTCAACGCCGAGCGCGGGCCACCGGCGGTCTCGACGACGTGCGCGCTCGTGAGCACGTGGTACTCGTCCAGTACCGTGCCCGCACCGCACACCCGGCCGAGTTCGTCGTGCAACCGGACCCGCCAGCGTCGTCGCTCACGCTCGAACCCCATTCGGCGGACCCTACGCCGTGATCGCCGCGCGCCGCCGCCGACCTCCCTACCCAGTGGTAATCGCTCACCCGAACGGAGTCCTCCGTTCGGCACAACGCGCAATCAGTAGCGGCCGAACACGCGGCTGCCGGGTGCGGCCGGGTCGTCGCCGGCCCAGAACTCGAACCAGTGCCCGGTGAACTCCTCGCGGGACAGGCGGCCGTCGCCGTCGGAGTCGAGGAGGGCGAAGACGTCGTCGGTCGGCGTGTCGACGCCGTTCCAGGCCACGATGAGGCGGTGGTACTCGGCCGCGGAGATGGCGCCGTCGCCGTTTTCGTCGACAGCGTCGAACATCGCCGCGGCCGTGCCGGTGACCGCACCCGGCATCTTCGGGAGTTCGTCGACGACCTGCAGCACCTGGTCGAGGGTGACCTTGCCGCCGCGGCCGGCGGCGTCGTCCAGGGTGCCCCACCAGCCCATCATGACGGCGGCGAGCCGCTGCCCGTCCGGTGTGCCGGCGTCGGTGCCGCGGACGGCCAGCCATCTCGTGGTGAGGGCCCGGAAGTCGGACTCCGTCAAGTACCCGTCGCGGTCGGCGTCCATGGCGCCGAAGACGCCGGAGATCTTGTGCCGCTGGAAGTCACTGGCCATGGCGCCCAGCATTGCCGTGACGCACGGCGCTGGACGACGTCCGCCCGAGTGCTCCCGCGCCACGACCCGGTGATCCGGGTCGTGACGCTGAGCGACCTGCTTGCGGGGGTCCGGGTGGCGAAGCCCCCGGCCCGGGGCGGAGCCCCGGATGTCACAGTCAGTGCGCGGCTTCGTTCCACGACCGGCCGTAGCCGACCGACACCTCGAGCGGCACGGCCAGGTCGTAGGCCGAGCCCATGCCGTCGCGGACCAGCTTCTCCAGCTGCTCCTTCTCCCCGTCCGCGACTTCCAGCACCAGTTCGTCGTGGACCTGCAGCAGGATCCGGCTCTTCAGCTTCGCCTCGACCAGCGCGCGGTGGACGTTCAGCATCGCGACCTTGATGATGTCGGCCGCACTGCCCTGGATCGGGGCGTTGAGGGCCATGCGCTCGGCCATCTCGCGGCGCTGGCGGTTGTCGCTGTTGAGGTCCGGCAGGTAGCGGCGGCGGCCGAAGATCGTCTCCGTGTAGCCGCACTTGGCCGCTTCGCCGACGACCGAGTGGAGGTAGTCGCTGATGCCGCCGAAGCGGGCGAAGTAGGCCTCCATCTGGGACTTGGCCTCTTCGGTGGAGATCCGCAGCTGCTGCGAAAGCCCGTACGCCGACAGGCCGTAGGCGAGACCGTACGACATCGCCTTGACGCGGTAGCGCAGCTCCGGCGTGATCTCCTCCGGCGGCAGCGAGAACGCCCGCGACGCCACGAACGTGTGCAGGTCCTCGCCGCTGTTGAACGCCTCGATGAGCCCCTCGTCCTTCGAGAGGTGCGCCATGATCCGCATTTCGATCTGGCTGTAGTCCGCGGTCATCAGCTCGGTGTAGCCCTGGCCGACGACGAAGGCGTCGCGGATGCGGCGGCCTTCTTCGGTGCGCACCGGGATGTTCTGCAGGTTCGGCTCGGTCGAGGAAAGCCGCCCGGTGGCCGCGATCGTCTGCAGCAGCGTGGTGTGGATGCGGCCGTCGTCGGCGACGGACTTGATCAGCCCCTCGACCGTGGTGCGCAGCTTGGTCGCGTCGCGGTGCTCCAGCATGTGCTGCAGGAACGGGTGCTCGGTCTTCTCGAACAGACCCTGCAGCGCCTCGGCGTCGGTGGTGTAGCCGGTCTTCGTGCGCTTGGTCTTCGGCATGCCGAGCTCGTCGAACAGCACGACCTGCAGCTGCTTCGGCGAGCCGAGGTTGATCTGCTTGCCGATCACCGCGTACGCCTCTTCGGCGGCCTGCGTGACCCGCGAAAGGTAGTGCGCCTCCAGCGAAGTCAGCTGCTCGAGGTCGACGGCGACGCCGGCGATCTCCACCTCGGTGATCACTTCCAGCAGCGGCAGCTCCAGCTCGGCGAGCAGCTTCGCGCCGCCGATCTGCTCGAGCTCCTTGTCGAGCGCGCCGGCCAGCTCGAAGATCGCGCGGGCCTTGACCAGCTCGTCCTGGATCTCCTTCTGCTCCAGGCCTTCCGCGCCGCCGTCGAGCAGCGACAGCTGCCCGTCGCCGCCGTCGGTCTCCGAGCGCAGCTCACGGTGCAGGTAGCGCAGCGCGAGGTCGTCCAGCTCGAACGTCCGCTGCCCGGGCCGGACCAGGTAGGCGGCCAGCGCGGTGTCCATGGCGAGCCCGGCGAGGCCCCAGCCGCGGGCGTGGATCGCGTGCAGCGGGCCCTTGAGGTCGTGGCCGGTCTTGCGGATCCCTGGTTCGGCGAGCCAGGCGGCCAGCGCCGCGTCGTCGGCCTGGTCCATGGCCGTGACGTCCACGTACGCGCCTTCGCCGTCGGCCGTCGCGAAGGCGATCGCGCGCAGGTCGGAGCGGACCGACGTGCCCACGGTACGGAAGGCCAGCGCCACCGGCTCGCCCGCGCCCGCGTGCGCCGACAGCCACGCGCCCAGCGCGCCGGGCGCGAGCGCCGAACCCGAGACCTCGAAGCCTTCGTCGGCTTCCGGCTCGGCGCTCTGCAGCGTCGCGAACAGCCGGTCGCGCAGGACGCGGAACTCCAGCTCGTCGAACAGCGCGTGCACCGCTTCGCGGTCCCACGGGCGCAGTTCCAGCCCCGACGGCGCGATCTCCAGCTCGACGTCGCGGATCAGCTCGGTGAGCTGGCGGTTGAGCTGGACGGCGCTGAGGTGCGCCCGCAGCGCGTCCCCGACCTTGCCCTTCACCTCGTCCACGCGGTCGATCAGGTCGTCGAGCGAGCCGAACTGCCGGATCCACTTGGCCGCGGTCTTCTCGCCGACGCCCGGGATGCTCGGCAGGTTGTCCGACGGGTCGCCGCGCAGCGCGGCGAAATCCGGGTACTGGCGCGGGGTGAGCCCGTACTTCTCTTCGACGGCGTCCGGGGTGAACCGGGTCATCTCCGAGACGCCGCGCTTCGGGTACAGCACGGTGACCTGCTCGTTGACCAGCTGCAGCGCGTCGCGGTCGCCGGTGCAGATGAGGACGTCGAAGCCGTCCGCCGTCGCCTGCGTGGTGAGCGTGGCGATGATGTCGTCGGCTTCGAAGTTCTCCTTCACCAGCGACGGGATGCCGAGCACGTCGAGGACCTCCTTGACCAGGTCCACCTGGCCGCGGAACTCGTCCGGCGTCGAGCTGCGGTTCGCCTTGTAGTCGGCGTAGGTCTCCGAGCGGAACGTCTTGCGCGAGAGGTCGAACGCCACCGCCAGGTGGGTCGGCGCTTCGTCGCGCAGCAGGTTGATGAGCATCGAGGTGAAGCCGAAGACCGCGTTCGTGACCTGACCGGTCTTCGTCTTGAAGTTCTCCGCGGGCAAGGCGAAGAACGCGCGGTAGGCCATCGAATGGCCGTCGATCAGCAGCAGCTTGGGCCGCTCGGCGACACCGGTGTTTCCTGTGGCGTTGGCAACGGTCGTCTTCTCACTCGGGCTCACGAGCCCGAGTCTAGGCTGAGGGTCCGACACTCTTACGTGTCGCATAGGAACAGGAGCTTTGTGTGACGGACAGTGCCGCCCCCATCGACGTGGAGCGGCTGTCGGGGATCGACCCGGCGGCGGCGGACCAGCAGCTGAACGACAAGATCGGGATGAAGCTGCTGGAGGCGACGGCCGAGCGGGTGGTCGGCACGATCCCCGTCGAGGGCAACCTCCAGCCGTACGGCCTGCTGCACGGCGGCGCCAACGCCGTCCTCGCCGAAGCGCTGGGCTCGACGGTCGCCGCGCTCAACGCCGGCCCCGGCCGCGCGGCGATGGGGCTGGAGCTGTCCTGCACGCACCACCGGGCCGTCCGCTCCGGCACCGTCACCGGCGTGGCGACCCCGCTGCACGTCGGCCGCGGCACGATCACCGCGGAGATCGTGCTGACCGACGACGAGGGCCGCCGCACCTGCACCGCCCGGCTCACCTGCGTGGTCCGGGACCGGCCGCCGGGCGCCTGAGCCGGTGGACCTCGACGTCGCCCAGGTCCGGGCGTTCGTGACAACCGCGGAACAGCGGCACTTCGGGCGGGCCGCCCAGGCGCTGTTCCTCACGCAGCAGGCGCTGTCGAAGCGGATCCGGAAGCTCGAAGACGCGCTCGCGACGCCGTTGTTCCTGCGCACGCCCCGCTCGGTCGAGCTGACCGCCGACGGCGAGCGCTTCCTCCCGCACGCGCGCGAGCTGGTGCGGGTGGCCGACGCCGCGGTGGCCGCCATGGGCGCCGACGACCGGCCGCTGCGCCTCGACCTCGTCGACCACCGGCTCTCCCCCATGTTCCTGCTCCGCCGGCTCGCGGCGCACGAGCCGGGGCTGCGCATCGACCGGGTCGCCGGCCGCGGGTTCGCGAACGCGATCGACCCGCTGCTGTGCGGAGAACTCGACGCCGCCTTCGGCCGGGTGTCCGGCTGCGGGCGGCCGCTGCCGGACGAGCTGGAGCACCGGCCGGTCCGGCTCGAGCCGCTGGTCGCCCTGCTCGCCCCGGAGCACCCCCTGGCCGTGCAGGACGTGCTGCGGCTCGAGGAGCTGCGCGCCGACGGGATCTGGCTGCCGGGGCTCGGCGGGCCCGCCGAATGGCTGTCCTACCTGCGGGAGCTGTGCGAGGGGTTCGGCGTGCCGATCGACGACTCCGGCGTCAGCTACGACCTGCGGCACACGCTCGAGCAGACGCGGTACGGCAAGCGGCGCGTCACCCTCGCCGGCGCCGACATGGAACTGGCGCCGGACCTCAACCTCAAGGTGCTGCCGTTCGAGCCGTCACCGTTGTTCCCGTGGTCGCTGGTCTGGCGCCGCGGCAAGGCACACCCGGCCCTGCGGCGGCTCTTGGCCGTGGCCGGGCGCACCAGCCGCGAAGAGGACTGGTGCGCCTACGACCCGGAACACGCCTGGCTGCCGGCCGACGACGTCAGCCTCGCAACCGCCGCGCGAACCACTCGGTGAAGGCGGCGTCGACGCCGGCCGCGGCCGGCGTCCCCGGCGGGAACTCGTGCGCCATCCCGTCCACCGTCACCAGCTCGGCCCCCAGCTTCCCGTGCAGCGCCTCCGCCGGCTCGCGCACGGCGATGTCGTCGTCCGCCCCCGCGACCAGCAGCAGCGGCACCGTCAGCTCGGCGGCGCGGTCCACGTAGTCGTAACGCGCCGCGACCGCGCGGGACCGCTCCGTCCACGTGTAGGTCACCCCGAAGCGCCGCTCGTTGGCGGCGATCACCGGCGCCAGCTGGACGACCGGGCTGGCCACCGCCGCGGCCGCGATGCCGGTGTCGCCGCGGGCCAGCACCTCGAGCGCCACGATCGACCCGGCCGAGCCGCCGAACACCCCGAGCGGGCCGGACGCGCCCGGCAGCCGGTCCCGCAGCTCGGCCAGCGCCGCGGGGAACTCGGCCGCCGCCTGCTCGGTCACCGGCTCGAACACGTTCAGCACGGCGTCCTCGCTCGCGCGCCGGAAGACCTCCTCGGGACCGCCTCCGGGCAGCCGCGCCCCGGAGAGCGGAAGCCCGAAGTAGACGCGCCACGCCTGCAGGCCCGCCATCGGGACGGCCTCGGCCATGGCTCGTTCACCGGCCGGCGCATCCATCAGGTGCCAGCCCGCCACCAGCGCCGCCGGCGCGTCCGGGTCCACCGGCGGCACCGCCACGAACGGCACCCCCGCCGCGACCCCCTCGACCATCCCCGCCATCTCGCTCTCCTTCTCTCTCGGCTGCCCTCAGCCAACCGCGGGGAGCCGGGGTGGGTCCAACAGCCGTTCCGGCGGCCACGACAACCGTTGGTTGTGACGATCGGGTGCCCGAAAGAGGCTTTTCGGGCAGACCTGGCGGCGAGGGGGTGGTCCGTTCGGCGGCCCGAACCGGACGTAAGGTGCATCCCTACGGCGGTGCCGGGGCCCCCGCCGCCCCGTCAGGGTGAACAGCGGGTCACCGGAAACCGGCCCACCCACCGGTCCCCGAAATAGGCGATGACATACCGCCGAAACACGGCTGTCACCCATTCGCAGAACGAGTGGAGATGCTTAGCATCGCTGCGTGACCAGCAGCGGCCTGTGGCGAAACATCGTTCGCCTTTTCGTGCAATTCGTGTCGGTTGCGATCGTCACGATGTGGACACAGAGTAGTGAGGCCGCCTGTGCACAAGACGGGCGAGAGGGATATCTTCCTGCCCTAACCTAGCCCCTGTGTCGGGGGCAACGCCTACCGGCGATGGTTGGTCATGGGAGGTAGTCGGTGTCAGGAGTGCGTTTTGGACGGGTTCTCGCCCTCGCAGCGGCGACGTCGCTCGCGCTGGCGGGCTGCGCCGGTGGCGGCGGCTCGTCCAGCAACAGTGGTGACGGCAGCACGCTGAAGATCGGGTTCATGGGCGACCTGACCGGGGAGAACTCCGGGATCGTGATCCCGCCCAACAACGGCGCCAAGCTCGCCATCGACGAGTACAACGCCACGAACCCCAAGGTGAAGCTCGAGCTGAAGAACTACGACAGCCAGGGCAAGCCGGAGCAGGCCACCTCTCTGGTGCAGACCGCGATCGGGACGGACAAGATCACCGCCCTCATCGGCCCGGCGTTCTCCGGTGAGTCGAAGGCCGTCGGCGGCGTCCTCGAGCAGGGCAAGATCCCGAGCGTGTCGCCGTCGGCGACCAACCCGGGCCTCGCCGCGAACGGCTGGAAGTACTGGCACCGCGTCGTCGCGAACGACAACGACCAGGGCCCGGCCATCGCGAACTTCCTCATCACGGCGAAGTCGCCGAAGAACGCCTTCGTCATCTCGGACGACCAGGAGTACAGCGTCGGCCTCGCGGACGCGTTCGAGAAGACGTTCAAGGACAAGGGCATCACGACCGAGCGCGACAAGTTCGCCAAGGACGCGTCGGACTACTCCTCGACCGTCCAGAAGGTCAAGGCCGCCAACCCGGACGTCATCACCTTCGGTGGTTACTACGCCCAGGGCGGCCGCCTGCTCAAGCAGCTCCGCGACGGCGGCGTGAAGGCCATCTTCGCCACCGGTGACGGTTCGCTCGACCCGCAGCTGGTCTCCGGCGCGGGTGCCGCGGCCGGTGAAGGCGCCGTCATCGGCTGCCCGTGCAACATCCCGGACGCCGGCGCCGCCAACGAGTTCGCCACCAAGTACAAGGCGAAGTTCAACGTCGACCCGGCGATCTACGCCACCGAGGGCTACGACGCCGCGACCGCGCTCATCAACGCGATCAAGGCCGGCAACACCACCGGTGAGAAGATCAACGACTTCCTGAAGACGGAAGACTTCAAGGGCGCGTCGAAGCAGATCAAGTTCAAGGACAACGGCGAGCCGCAGACGAACGCGATCTACGTGTACCAGGTCGTCGGCGGGGTCATCAAGAACCTCGGCGCCTCGACCGAAGCCAAGATCAACGGCTGACGGATAGCGGAACACCTCACGGGAGCGGGGGCGCTGTGGACGACCACAGCACCTCCGCTCCCCGCCAATGTGGCGACCATCCTCGCCCCGTCAGGTAAGGCAACTACGTCATGTTCCAAGATCTGCAGAGCCAGTTTCTGGGCAGCACCATCGGCGGCCTGGTAGCCGGCTCCATCTACGCCCTCATCGCCCTCGGCTACACGATGGTCTACGGCGTGCTGAGGCTGATCAACTTCGCACACTCCGAAATCTTCATGATCGGGACGATGACGTCCCTGTTCATCCTCGTCACGATCGCGCCGACGGCGCCGTTCACGATCTTCTCGATGATCGGCATCCTGCTCCTGCTGATCGTCGCCTCCGCGCTGGTCTCCGGCGGCTCGGCGATCGTGCTCGAACAGCTCGCCTACCGGCCGCTGCGCAAGAAGGGCGCGACCCGGCTCGCCGCCCTGATCTCGGCGATCGGCGCCTCGCTGTTCCTGCAGGAGGCCTTCGGCCTCAAGATCATCCCGTGGCTGTTCGACAAGCCCGGCCGCGTCCAGCAGTCCGCGCCGCGGTTCGTCCCGCACGAGGAGCTGTTCCGGATCGGCAACGGTGTCGTGCGCACCGACCACGTCTTCGTGATCGTCGGCGCGGTCATCGTGATGGTCGTGCTGGACCAGCTGGTCAGCCGCACCCGCATCGGCCGCGGTATCCGCGCCACGGCGCAGGACCCCGAAGCCGCCGTGCTGATGGGTGTCAGCATCGACCGGATCGTCCGCATCACGTTCCTGCTCGGCGGGGCCATGGCCGGTGTCGCGGCCGCCCTGTTCGTCATGGAGTACGAGAACACCGACTACCGCATCGGCTTCCTGCTCGGCATCAAGGCGTTCACCGCCGCGGTGCTCGGCGGCATCGGCAACCTGCGCGGCGCCCTGCTCGGCGGGATCGTGCTCGGCCTGGTCGAGAACTGGAGCTCCATCTTCCTCGGCTCGGCCTGGAAGGACGTCACCGCGTTCGTCGTCCTGGTGCTGGTCCTGATGTTCCGGCCCACCGGCATCCTCGGTGAATCGCTGCAGAGGGCACGCGCATGAAGGGCGAAGAAGTGGCTACCGGCAACGAAAAGCCCGCGCGCAGCGGGTTTCACCCCGTCGACGGGATGCGGGACTGGTGGGCGGACGCTCCGCAATGGCAGCGTTACGCCGTCTACATCGCCCTGATCGTGTTCGCGCTGATCCTGCCCGCCCCCTGGGTCGGCGCGTTCATGTCGCCGGACTCGGACTGGACGACGGTGCTGATCTTCCCGATCGGGACCTACATCCTGCTCGCGGTCGGCCTGAACATCGTCGTCGGCCACGCCGGCCTGCTCGACCTCGGTTTTGTCGCGTTCTTCGCGATCGGCGCCTACACCTGGGCGTCGATCGGGACGAGCTACGGCTGGTCGTACTGGCCGACGGTGGTGCTCGGCATCTTCCTGGCGTCGATCTCCGGTGTCATCCTCGGCGCGCCGACACTCCGGCTACGGGGTGACTACCTGGCGATCGTGACCCTGGGCTTCGGCGAGATCGTCCGGATCACGGCGAACAACACCGACGCCATCGGCGGGGCTCGCGGCATCACGAACGTTCCGCACCCGGAGCCGATCTTCGGGGTCGAGTTCTTCCTCGACCCGGCTCCGTACTACTACCTGATGCTGTTCGCGATCGTGCTCGTCGTCGTCTTCTCGGTGCGGCTGCACAAGAGCCGGGTCGGGCGGGCGTGGGCGGCGATCCGCGAGGACGAGGACGCGGCCGAGCTGATGGGCGTGCCGACGTTCAAGTTCAAGCTGCTCGCCTTCGCGATCGGCGCGATGATCGGTGGCTTCGCCGGCACGATCTACGCCAGCAAGGCCGTGTTCATCGAGCCGAACAACTTCCCGTTCATCCTGTCCGCGACCATCCTGGCCGCGGTCGTGCTGGGCGGCTCCGGCAACCTGCCGGGCGTCATCCTCGGCGCGTTCGTCATCGCGTGGCTGCCCGAGCGGTTCCGGTTCCTGTCGGAGTACCGCATCCTCATCTTCGGTTTCGTGCTGGTCCTGATGATGGCGCTGCGGCCGGAGGGCCTGCTGCCGTCGCGGCAGCGCAAGGCCGAACTACGGGAAGGAACCGGCGGCATGGGCGCCATGGGTGCCGAAGTGGCCGGGCCCGACTCCGACGCTTCGGCGGAGGTCGTCAAGTGAACACCATGCTCGAAATCGACAACGTGACCATGCGCTTCGGCGGTGTGACCGCCTTGCGCGAGGTCAACATCAGCATCAACGAAGGCGAGATCTTCGCCCTCATCGGGCCGAACGGCGCGGGCAAGACGACGGTGTTCAACGTGATCACCGGCGTCTACCAGCCGACCGAGGGCCAGGTCCGCTTCGACGGCGACCGCATCGACGGCATGAAGCGGTTCAAGGTCACCAAGCGCGGGATCGCCCGGACGTTCCAGAACATCCGGCTGTTCCACAACATGACCGCGCTGGAGAACGTCATGGTGGGCGTCGACGCCCACCACAAGACGGGCGCGATCGGCGCGACGCTCGGCCTGCCGTGGCACCGCAAGGAAGAGAAGCACGGCCGTGAGCGGGCCCGTGAGCTGCTCGACTTCGTCGGCATCGGCCGGGTCGAGCACAACGTCGCGAAGAACCTCTCCTACGGCGACCAGCGCCGGCTGGAGATCGCGCGGGCGCTCGCGACCGATCCGAAGCTGCTGCTGCTCGACGAGCCGGCCGCCGGCATGAACCCGGCGGAGAAGAACGACCTGCAGGCGCTGATCCGCAAGATCCGGGACGACGGCCGCACGGTGCTGCTGATCGAGCACGACATGGGCCTGGTCATGCACATCAGCGACCGGCTGGCGGTGCTCGACTTCGGGCAGAAGATCGCAGAAGGGCTGCCGCACGAGGTGCAGAACAACCAGAAGGTGATCGAGGCGTACCTGGGGGTGTCCGAAGATGCTTCTTGAGGTCGAGGACATCAACGTCCACTACGGCAAGATCGCGGCCCTCAAGGGCATGAGCATCCAGGTCGGCGAGGGTGAGATCGTCTCGCTCATCGGGGCCAACGGCGCCGGCAAGACCACGACGCTGAAGACGATCTCCGGGCTGCGGCCGCTCACCAGCGGCCGGATCCTGTTCGACGGCCAGGACATCTCGAAGACCCCGGGGCACAAGCGCGTGCTGCTCGGGATCGGCCAGTCACCGGAAGGCCGGGGCGTGTTCCCCGGCATGACGGTGCAGGAGAACCTCCTGATGGGTGCCTACACCCGCAAGGACGACCTCCAGGCCGACCTCGAGGAGGTCTACGAGCTGTTCCCGCGGCTCGCCGAGCGCAAGACGCAGTTCGGCGGCACCATGTCGGGCGGCGAGCAGCAGATGATCGCCATCGGCCGGGCGCTGATGACGAAGCCGAAGGTCCTGCTCCTCGACGAGCCGTCGATGGGCCTGGCGCCGATGCTGATCGCGCAGATCTTCGACATCATCCGCGAGATCAACAAGCGCGGCACGACGGTGCTGCTGGTGGAGCAGAACGCCCAGCAGGCGCTGAAGCTGTCGGACCGCGCGTACGTGCTCGAGACGGGCCGTGTGGTCCAGAGCGCCCGCGGGATCGACCTGCTCAACGACCCGAAGGTCCGCGCCGCCTACCTCGGTGGCGACCTCGGCGTCTGAGTTCTGGTGAAGGAAGGGGCCCGGCCTTTCGGCCGGGCCCCTTTTTCACAGCTTGACGTCGGTGCCGGTGAGGTTCTTCATGTCGGTGATGGTGGGACCGCCGAAGGCCCTGATCGCGGCCGGCGTCCGGTCCTTGGGGATGTCCCAGTAGAGGTCGAACTCGACGCGCACGCCGTGCCCGAGGTCGAACTGGCCGGGCTGGCGCTTGATCAGCATGGCCTGCTCTTCCGGCGGGCGCGCGACGCCCTGGTCGTCGACGAGCAGCTGCCGTTTGGTGTCGAACAGGACGCTCGAGGTGCCGGTGTTGGTCACGACGAGCCGCAGCCGCACGAACTGGCCCTTGGCGGGGAACTCGGTGTGGCTCCCGGTGATGCTGGACAGCCCGGCGGCCAGCCCGATCAGGGTGAACTCGGTGTCACCGTTCTTCACAGGCGGCAGCTTGAGGGCGGTCTCATCGGGCCGCACCGGCCGCGGCGGCAGCTCGTAGGTGGTGGGCGCGGGCGGGCTGGGCGGTCCGGCTTGGCAGCCGGCGGCCAGCACCAAGACGACGACGGCCGGCAGGAGTTTCACCCGGGTGATTCTGCCTGCCGGCCGTCGTTCCCGGCTAGCTCCCGATGCTTTCGACGACGGCTTCGGCGACGGCCTTCATGGTGGTCCGCCGGTCCATGGCGGTCCGCTGGATCCACCGGAAGGCATCGGGCTCGGTGAGCCCCTGACGGCTCATGAGCAGACCCTTGGCGCGGTCGATGACCTTCCGCGTCTCAAGCCGGTCGGTCAGCCCGGCCACCTCGGCCTCGAGGGCCTGCAGCTCGGAGAACCGGCTGACGGCGAGCTCGATGGCGGGCACGAGGTCCCGCTTGGCGAAGGGCTTGACGAGGTAGGCCATGGTCCCGGCATCCCGCGCGCGTTCGACGAGATCCCGCTGGCTGAAGGCGGTGAGGATGACAACGGGCGCAATCCGGTCACCGGTGATCTTGGAAGCGGCCTCGATGCCGTCCAGTTTGGGCATCTTGACGTCGAGGATCACGAGATCGGGCTTGAGATCGGTGGCCAGCGCGATGGCCTGCTCGCCATCCCCGGCCTCCCCGACGACTTCATAGCCCTCTTCACGCAGCATTTCGACGAGGTCCAGCCGGATGAGCGCCTCATCCTCCGCGACGAGCACCCGTCGCTGCGGCACGGTGGCGGCACCGTTGGCCTCGGTAGCCTGATCGGTCACCGGGGTCCTCCTGAAGACTCGGCGGGGCGTGGTCGGTTCGCGGCTTCCCGCGAACCTGAAGCCTACCGGGAACGATCCAGTTGCCGAGATGGCGTTCACCACGTAGTGGCCCGCACAACACCAGCCGACCCGCCCACGCCCCGGGGGCGGTGATCCCGTAGAGTCACGACGTCACGCCCCCGTAGCCCAACTGGCAGAGGCAACGGATTCAAAACCCGTCCAGTGTGAGTTCGAATCTCACCGGGGGCACGATCCAGAACCCCACCGGCACGCCCCTTGGGCGTCCCTTGCGGGTTCATCTGGTCGCCTATCCTCTCTGCTGTGCCCGCGACCTCGCTGACCTGGTCGGCGGGCAGGGTGATCGTCATTGTCGCATGCTCGCCCTTGTCGTGGACCTGGACGCTGAGCTGAACCACCTCGAAGAGGGTCCTTAAGAGGTCCTCGGGTGCCTTTGCCAGGTTCACCGCCAGGTATGGCAGCGCGTCGAGGATCGACAGAGCCTCGGCACTCGGCTTGTCCGGCTCGGCTCCGACCGACTCGTCGACGGCGTCAAGCTTGGCGGCTAGAGCGGCGCGTTGGGTCTCGAGGTCGTTGTACCGCCCTCTGAGCGCCTTGGTGAAGGCGTCATCGGGGTCTCCGTTCATCGCTTGCTCGAGGACCGACTCCTGCTTCTTGGCGAGGCCGTCCAGTGCGTTCTGCAGCTGCGCGCGTTGCGCCTCGCGTTCGTCGGCTTCGCCGGTGTCCATGCCGGCCAGCTGAGCGTCGAGGATCGCTCGGCGTTCCTGGCCGAAGACGCGGTCGGCGAAGAACGCGGTGACGGCTTCGAGGAGTGCATCTTCGCGCAGGTAGAGGGTCTTCGGATGGCCCCGGTAGTTATCGGGCCGTCCGCGGTTGTTGTTGCTCGGTCGGCACAGGTAGTAGGGCCGGCCGTGGCGGATCTCCCCCACCATGCGGCGGCCGCACGGGCAGTAGATCACGCCGCGGAACAGGTAGGTCCGCTTCGTCTGCGGATGTGAGTTCGGCTCGTTGCTCGCTCTGGAGCGCTCCTTGCTCCTGCGGCGTGCGATGAGCTCGTCGTACATCCACTTCGGGATCAGCGGTTCGTGGGCGGGCTCGGGCGACCAGACCCACTTGACCGGGTCGTTGTGCTTGCCCTTGCGGGACCGGGTGGCCCGGCGGTTGTAGACCTGGTAGCCGGTGTACTTGGGGTTCCGGAGGATGTCGTTGACGCTCGACCTGCTCCAGCAGCCCCGGGCTCGGCGGCTGTCCGGCGGGCATGGTGGCGGATGCTTGACGAGGTCTTGGTTTAGCAGGTCCGCGATGGCGTCGGTGCCCAGGTGGTCGTAGTAGGCCCAGGCAGCGATCTGCGTGACCGTCTCACCGCAAGGGCCATCCGGCTCGAGGCGGGATTTGGTGAATCCCTTTGCCGCTTTCGCCGGATTGGGATGCCGGAAGACCTTGGCCTTGTAGCCGTAACAGGGCTTGCCGATGTTCCAGCCCTCGCGGACGTGAGTGCAGGTACCTCCCCAGGACTGTTCGAGGGTGTTCAGGACCTCGTACTCGGCGACGGACTGGTTGATCCGGCGCTGCAGGATCCGCTGGGCTCGGCTGCCCGAGACGCTGATGGTCTCGTTCGCGGCGAACAGCGAGACCTCGCACCGCTCGAGGTCTCGTTCAACCGAGAGTCCCTCGAAGGCGCGGCGGGCGACACGCGCGATGTTCTCGCAAATGACGACGTCGAACCTGCGGTTCGGTCTCGCAGCTTCCCGCAGGAGGTCTGCGATGCCTCCGTCGCGGGCGATGGGGATGTCGAAGCGGTCGTAGTGGTCCCCACGGCCACGCCGGTCCAGTTCCATCCGTCCGGATTCGACGTCGTAGAAGTGCGCGACGATGACCCAGGATTCGGGCAAGGCTGTCTTGCTGTTCCCCAGCTGGCGCAGGATTGACTGGCGGGGGTCCTGCTGGTCCTCTGTGGAGGTTCGCCCCAGGAAGGCGACGCGGACCTCGTCGCGCAGCAGGGCCAGTGGCATGCCCAAGGGCGAGACGGCGTGGTCGGACAGTCCCGATGGCCCCGAGACACCGGCGTGAAGGCCACGCTGGCCGAAACCGGGCAGTCCGGGGGCGGGAGGGTTGACGATCACACGCTCGGGTGAATTCATGGCGATCAGGCATCCTTGGCGGGTTCAGCGGACGACGCGTCGGCAGCCCAACGAAGAAGATCTGCCGATGCGCGAGCAAGCCGGGCGCGCAATCCTTCTGCGCTTGCTCCACCGACAAGCTCGATGCGGCCAGAGAAATAACATTTCTCACCGCGGGAATGCTCCTGATCGTAACACCATGGGGGACCGCTCTGGCGCGATGCCAACTCCCCCATCGGGACGCGACTGCGCCCCGATTCCTCTGCCGAGACTGCCACTTCGACCACCGAGACCGTTCGCGAGACCAGGGTCGAGACCGGCATGACTCCGATTCACAGGTCTCGCAACCCACGTCAGGGATAACTCTCGAACGAGACATGCGGAAAGACGTGATCGACAATTCAATATTGCGGCAGGCCAGCTTGATCGCTACGACCGATTGGCCAGTAGCGTGCTCACCAGAGCGCTCGTTTCCTCATCGAGCTCCAGGTCAAGTGAGGCCGCGAGGGCGGCAAGCTTGTCGGCCGTCTGACGAACGGCTGCGAGGTTGCCCGCGCGGTACTCGATGCGGAGCAAGTCTCGGTACAGGATCTCGCTCACCGGCTCGGCGAGCAGGCCGCGCATGGCTGCCCGGCGTGCCGCGGGGAGGTCACCGGCCTTCTGGTAGGCGTCAGCCAGCGTGTGGGCGACGTCCACGATCGCATCGATCATCTCCCGCTGGTGCCACGAGCTCCACGCGTACCTGCCGGCCGGGACGTTGCCGAACGGGGTCCCCCGAACCAGGTCGAGAGCCTGCTGCAGGTCCGAGACCCCGCTGTCTCGGTCGGCGAGACCACAGCGAGCCAAGTCTCGGAAGATGCGCCAGTCGGAGGTGAACGAGTCCGACATCCGGTAGCCGCCGTGACGGGCGTCGACGTTCGGCACGTACGGCTCGCCCTTCTCGTCTCGGCCGAGCCACGTGCGGAGGCGCGAGATGTAGCCCTGCCGGGTCGCCGCGGACCACGGTTGGGTGTCCATGCCGAGCTGGTGGGAGATTTCGTCGGCTGTCACGCCGGGGTGCAGGGCAAGGAACGCGGCCAGCTCGGTCAGGCGGTTGAGCTTCTTGCCCTCCACGGCTCGCGGGTCGGCCCCGCTCAGCCGGACCGGACCCAGCAGCTGGAGAGACGGCGATGCCGCCACGGTGGGGTGTGGCGCAACCAGCGCTGGCGGCTCGCGTGCCTGGCGCGGCTCTGGCGCACCCTCTTCCTCCGGCGGGACGCCCCGGTATTCGTAGTGCAGTACCTGATTGGGCTCATCCGCCTCGGCGAGAGCTGATACGAGTTCGGCGACCTGCGCCGGTGAAAGCCTCTGCAGCTCGATGTCCTCGCCCAAGACCTCTACCGGCGTGAACCTGTTCGTCACGTCGAGGTGCCACGCACCCGGCAGCACGACTTCTTCGTCGTGAGCTGCCACGACGGCGTCCAGGCGAAGGGGCTGAAGGCGTTGCACGACGTCGCCGGTCAGCGGGATGGCCGACAGCAGCACCTGAGGCCGGTCTGGTTCGGGCTCGAGCGACTCGATGGCGTCTTCCCAGCCCGACGTGAACCGGAGTCGATCCGGGTGGGCCTTGGCCGAGGTTCTCCCCACACCGACCAGCGTGATCTGCGTCCGAGCGGCCCATGGAGCCGCGGCGAGGTCCCAAGCCATGGCGAGCAGGACAGGCTCGATCGCCTCACAGTCGCCACCGAGGGTAAGGACGCCCACTTCTCGCAGGTCAATCAGGACGAGGTCGCGCTTCTGGGTGTGCCCGAGGGACACCAATGCCGGATACGGCGGCGGGACGTCGACGCCGTCGAGATTCGCAATCGAGTCCAGGCGCCATTCTGTCTGCCCTGACTTGACGAACGGCTCGATCGGCTTGCTCTTCCCGGCGAGCCGAAGCTTGATCCCCTCCGCCCCGATCTCCACGGCTCGGAGCTTCGGCAAGTCGTCTCCGACGTGTCCCGCAAGCGTTTGCAGCGCCCGAGCCAGGTCATCCACAGTGGCCGGATGCTCGGCCGCACGGAGAGCGTGTTCAAACGGGCGAGACTCTTTGATGTGGATGCGGTGTCCGGGACGACGGCGCCGCTGTGCGCGGCGTCGCCGGATCACCAGCAGGGTGAGCAGACCGGCGGCGAGGACACCACCGACGCTCGTCAGCACGACCGACGATCCGTCGTCCGCCTCGGCGGCCGACGTCGGCGCCTTCGAGGGCTGGCTGATCGGGGCAGGGGTTTCGCTGCCAGCCGGCTCCGGCGGTTGGACGGGTTGAGGCGGAGGCGGAGGCGGAGACGGTTCAGCCGGCTGGCAGGAGTCGGAGACGCGGACGAACACTGCGGCTGCTGGAGCCCCGCCACCTCCGGCGGCTGGCTTCGGTGAGCGGGGTATGCGCAGGACATCGCCGGGATGGATCGTGTCGGGGTCGTCGAGCAGGTGCCCAGCGGGCTCGAGTCGTCCGCGGTTGAGGTCGAAGATCTCGCGGTACCGTCCAGCGTCGCCGAGTTGTTCGCGGGCAATCTGGGTCAGCGTCTGACCAGGCCGCACGACGACTTCTTCGCAGTCGGAGTCATGCGGCAAGCGCAGGACCCAACCGGGCCGAAGCAGGCCGGGGTTCTGGAGGGAGTGGCCGTCAGGCTGGCGGACGCCGCGGTTGAGGTCGTAGATCTCCTGGTAGCGGGCGGCGCTGCCGAGTTCGCCGGCGGCGATCTTCGTCAGGCTGTCGCCGGGGACGACCACGTGCGTGGGCGAAGCTTCGTCGCCAGCTAACTCCGTAGCTTCGGCCGCTGTGCCCGTCAGTACGACGAGCAACAGAGCCGCAGCCGTGCGCTGTGCCCATGCGAAGCCAGGCAACTGGGGCACGGTGGCGCCGCGGAGCCGAGCAACCACTTCCAGCGCGATCGCGACCACCAGCTGGAGCCAGGCGACGAAGCCCGCGCCGACCAACAGCAGCAGGAAGAGCTGGCCGGTGTCTTCGCTCGTCAGCCATGTGGCGACCTCGGACGCCGACGGCATGCGGTCAGGCAGGTAAGCGGACCGGAAGTGCCACAACGCCATCGGCGGCACCGCGACGATCGCAACCAGCGCGGCGACGCCGGCGAACAGCCTCGCAGTCGTTCGCATCGCACTCCTCCTACCCCGCCGAGACCACGACGGCCGCTCCGACGCCATGGACGGTGAAGGAGGGGATACGGATCGAGCCAAGGAAGACGGTGGACCTGGTGATCGTCGTCTCGACGATCAGGCGTCGGCCGTCCCACCGCGCGGTTCCGCCGGCACCGAACGCGGTGAGGTAGCGCTGAGCTTCGACCACGGCCAGCTGGGGATCGACGTCGGTATCGGTCCCCTCGGCCAACGCGTGGGCGCGCAGTGCCTGGCCGCCGGCGCGCGCTGCTTCCTCGGCAATCGAGGTGGCTTGGGAGTATGCCTGGCCTTTGCGCGTGCCGTCGACGGCGAACCCGACACCGACCAGCACCGCGATGCTCAAGCCGAGGATCAAGACGGACGCCGAGCCGCGTTCTCCGCGCAGCGACCTCATGATCGGGCCCCGTACCGATCGATCGGAGAGCGGAACTCCGAGCGGAGTGTCTTCGAGCCGATCCCCGGAACGAGGTCGACGAGAGGCACGACGCAGGTCACGGTGGCGATGACGTATCCGGTCTCGCCGAGTGACTTGGCGAAGTCGCGGGCGTCCACGTTCACGTTCAGGCTCCTGCACGTCAACTTCTGCTCGGCTAACACCGCGCGGGCGCGCCGGTCCGCCGTGATCGCTGCGGCCCGGCCGTCGTGAGCGATCGATGCTGCCCGACTTGCTGCGCGGGCTGCATCGTCGATGGCCGCGTCGGCGACAAGCACGCGAAGACCGACCAGGCCGAGTTGGAAGATCAGGAAGAGTGCGACAATTCCGACCACCGCCTCGATGGTGATGTCGCCCCGCTCAGACGGCTTCACGGCCGCAGCTCCTCGATCGGGCCGGACGAGGTCTGGCTGATCGGAAACTGCGCGAACGGCACCAGCGACACAGCTTCCCCGGTGACCGTCACCGACACGTTGCGTCCGTCGGTCTCGGCGTGCGCGGCGACCTCGTTCAGCCATGAGCCCGTGGCTCGGGTGACATAGCCGGCCGCTGCCGAGGCAGCGGCCGCGGTGTCCACCGGTGGGAGCCGCGCCGCGTGGACGCCGTCGCGGGCGGCTTCGAGCGCGACGCTGCGGCCGAGCAGTACGACCGCGACCTGCAGGATCGCCCAAGCGACCAGCAGGATGGCACTGAAGATGATGGCCGCGACGTTGTCGTCGCCGCGCTCACCCGCCAGCATCAGTGGCCGCCGATCAGCGGGAGTTTGCCGTTGACGAAGGCGGTGATGCCGGCGCCGATCAGCGTGGCGACGGTGATGCCGAGTGCGGCGTAGAACGCCTTGGTGATGTTCTCGTCGCCGCGCTCGCCCTCGTCGGCGAACTGGCTCAGCCTGGCCTGGATGTGAAGCCACCAGAACGTGATCTTGCCGAGCATGATCTTCTCCCTTTCAGGTGTGGAGCATCAGGTAGAGGCCGGGGAACGCGAGGAAAGCGATGAACGCCAGCCCGAGCAGGGCGACGGGCATGTCCATGCGGTCCGAGCGGACCGATGAGCCGGTCTTGCGGTCGGCGAGCTGCTTCTCGTCCAGGGCGGCGGCCTTGGCGCGGAGGGTGTCGACGATGCCAGCGCCGTCCTGGCCGGCGGCGGCGATGATGTGCCCGATGTCCTTTAGCTCGCGGACGCCGGTTTCCTCAGCCAGCTCGGTGAAGCCGTCCCAGGGCATCCGGCCGCGCAGGGTGGCTTCGTCGATGGCCAGCTTGATCCGCTGGAATGCCCAGCCCGAGCCGAGGGTGGCTGGGGCGCGCAGGGCCTCGACCGGTCCGCGGTCGCCGAGCCGTCCCAGCGCGACGAGCCGGCAGTAGGCCGCGAGTGCGCCGGCGAACGCTGCCCGGGCGTGCTTGACCTTGCCGTTCAGCATGATCACCGGCAGCTGCCAGCCCAGGAGCGCGCATCCCACGGACGCCGCACCGGTCAGCACGATAGGCGGCGCAGCACCGACCAGCGCCAGGACGACGGTCAGAACCGGGATCCACAAGGCACCGACGAGCAGCAAGCCGACCCGCTGGACCACAAAGGACTCCCGTGACTGGCCGACTAGCGCGAGGTCAACGGGTTTCGCGATGAGCTTCAGCCGGTCCGCCCGTGCGACGAGACCATGGCGTAGTCCCTGCGGCGTCTCGTGGAGCACGTCGGCGAGCCGTGGCCGCGTCGGCGCGAAGGCCGCCACAACCAGCGTCACGCCAACCGCCGCCACGATCGCCAGGGTGATCAGCGCTGCTTCGGTGCTCATGGTCGCTCCCGGCGGAGGAATCGCGCTGCCGGAGGTTCGACACCGAGCCGACGCAGCCACACCACCGCAACGCCGACGACGCCGAGCACCCCAGCGAGCACCAGCTGTCCGCCGACCGAGCTGTAGACCGAGGTATAGCTGTCGCTGCCGAAGGCGGCGAAGCCGACGAACATCACGGCCCAGAGCCCGAGCAGGATCCGGGCGGCGGACCGCCTCCGGGCCCGCTCGGCCTCGACGTCCCGGCGGGCCGCGACGTCGGCGGCGATCTGCCGGGCCAAGGTGGTCAAGAGCTCGGCGGTGCCGGTCCCCTGCCGATGGGCGACGCAGAGGCCGGCCGCGGCGGCGTCACCAATCTGGTCGTCGAGGTCGTCGGCGAATTGGAGGAGGGCGTCCGCGACGTCCCAGCTGCGCAGACGCTGCCCCAGCGTCGTGACTTCGGGACTGATCGCGAGCGGCGCGTCGTGAGCCGACCCCTGCAGCGCGCCGACAAGGCCGGCGTTGCCCGCGCGCAGGACGTCCGCGAGGCGTCGCAGCCAGTCCTCGAGCGCCTCCAGCCGCTCGATCCGCTCGGCGGCGAGCTTGCCGGCGCCGAACAGCCACGGCAGGAAGACACCGGCTGTGGCGATGGCGAGTCCGGCGACCGGCCAGCCGCTGACCAGCCAGACGAGCGCGCCCGCGCCGCAGGCCACTGTCCATCGTGCTGAGCTGCGTCGCCGGGCCGACCACCAGGCGAGGAATCGTCGGCCGCGCCGGAACGCCGGCACGTTGTTCGGCTCAAGACCGTGGATGCCGAGGACGGCCAAAGTGAGGCCCAGGCCTGCACCCGCGCCGGCCAGGGTCAGGACGAACTCGGTCATCGCCGGCTCCGATCGGTCAGCCAGCCGCCGTCGCCGCTGCTCGTCAGCCAGCTGCGGTCGAAGCCACCACGTTCGTAGTCCTCGATGTCGGTCGGCAGGTTCCCGGTCGGCACGGAACGCCGACCCTCCGCGGGGGCGAAGAGGAACGTGCGGGCCGGTCGCCCGTACTCCCCTGGCTCGACAGCGACGATCTCGGCGATGTGGCGATCGAGACGGCCAGGAACGTGCACCAGGTCGACGTGGACGATCAGGTCGATGGTGTTGGCGACGACCTCGTAGGCGAACTCGGGCGTCCACGCCGCGTTCGCCTCCAGGCAGAGCAGGACCATGCGGTGGATGGCCTGCGCGGCGCTGCGCGCGTGCAGAGTGGACAACGAACCGGCACCGCCGGCGGCGAGCGCGTTGAGCATCGGGACAATCTCGCTCCCGCGGACCTCCCCGACGACCGTCCGCGCGGTGTGCATCCGCAGCGACTGCCACACCAGCCGTGGAAGGTCGACGCCACCGACCGGCCTACCGTTCTCCCAGCGCTCGGTGTTGCCCTCCCGCTCCTCGAAGGCGACCACCGCGGGGAACCGGTCACGATGGCGGTGCAGGCCGAGCTCGAACTCGGTCTCCAACGTTGCGAAGCGCTCGGTGGGCGGAACCTCCCAGCACAACGCCCGCAGCAACGTCGTCTTCCCGGCCTTCTGCCGACCGCAGATGACGATGTTCTTCTCCGCCCGGACCGCCGCGCGCAGGAGCGCCAGCTGAGCGGTCGAGAGCATGCCGCGCTGCCGCAGCGCCTCCAGGCCCGCGGTCGGCAGCCGGTGCCGTCGGATCGAGATGTGCGGGCGGTCGGTGACGCCGATAGCCGCGGCCAGGCGTTCCCCGCCGGGGAGTTCCATGTTGAGAAGCGGGCGGGCGTCGTTGATCGTGTGCTCGGTGCGGCCCATCCGGGCGGCGACCCGCTGCAGCCACTGCACAACAGCTTCGTCGGTGGCGGCGATCCGCGGGGCCCGGCCGACACGGCCGTCGTGGTAGGACAGCCACACCGGGTCGCTGCCGATGATGTCGATGTTCTCGACCTCGTCGTCGACCAGAAGGGCCTCGAGCCGGCCGAGGCCGAACATCTCGGCCAGCACAGCCGACCGGATCGCCAGCTCTTGCTCGAAGTCGAGGAACGGCCGCCCGGAGCTGGCCCACTCCTTGATCACCGTCGCGAGGACGTCGTCGAGCAGGATCTCCGCGGCCGCCCGCTCATCCCGTTCTCCCGACGCGATCTTCTGCTGCACCAGCGGCGCCAAGCGCTGCTGCACCCGGTCGACGATCTCGTCGAGGTCCGCGAACGCGGCGACGTCAACGGACATGGCCGTTCACCACCGGTGGTGGCTTCCGCAGCCAGCTCATGCGCTCCATCGCGCGGCGGCCGATCTCGTCGGCGGCTTGGCGAGCGTGGGTCAGGAGGGGCGATGTCTCGAACTTCCGGCCGGGCCGGTGCAGGTCGGTGAACTGCGCCGCGCAGGTCGGGTCCCAAGGCAGCGCGCCGACGACGTGCAGGCCGAGTTCCTTGCCGATCTCGCTGTGCGGAAAGCGCTGATGGGTTCGGGAATCCGGGTCGGTGATCAGGACCACGAGCCCTTCGTTGTCGAAGATGCCGTGCTCCTCTCGGAGTACGCCCGCGGCTTTCACGAGGGTCTGCAGCGAACCGCGACAGTTGCGCACGACCACGACGACGAGGTCGGCTTCGGACAGCACCGCAGTCGGCGTCGCCCGGCTGCGGAACCGGCCGCAGTCGGCAAGGACGTCGACCGTCTCCAGGTCCAGGAACAGCGAGGTCAAGCGGCGCCAATCCAGGCTGTCGGCCTCTCGCGGAGAACTCGCTCCGGCCAGCAGGTGGTGCCGGCCGGTACCGTCCGGCAGGACGAGCAGCTGGCTCGACATCGCCCGGTGCAGCGGCATGGTCCGCGCCTGCAGCATCAGCTCGAAGACTCCGGTCCGGCTGTGGCTGCCGTCCGGGTCGAACACGCCGAGCGCGCGTCCACCGGTCGGGTCGCACTCGGCGACCACCGCGTGGCGTGGCCAGACCCAGGTCAGCGCCATCGCAGCCGTCGAGACGCCCGGGCTGCCGTTCACCGAGATGAAGGAGATCAACACGTCGATCACCGATCCTTCGGCAGCACGACGATTGCGACGCCGCCAGCCGATGCCCGCGAGGCGAGCTGCACGCCATTCGCTTCCGGCACGACGACGTCCACCACCTGCGTCGAGGTCGCATCGCGATCGCTCACGCTGATCACCGCGCCTCGGACCGGCGGCCATGCGTCGGCACCGGCAGGGACCAGAAGGATCGGCTGACGCGGCTGCAACGGCGCGGCGGGTAGCTGGCCGGGCTTCACTGGCACGCCGATCAGCTGCTGCCCGGCGCCCGGCACCGTGGCCGAGCCTGCGACCGCGTCGGGCGTCACGATCTCGCCCGGCTCGAGGTCCGTCGGGGCCGTCCGCCCGACGATCTGGAACCGCTGATCCCACGGCATCGGCCGGAGGCCTGGGTCCGGCCGGACCTGGACCTCGCGCAGCGCCTCGGCGGTGATGACCTCGCCGTAGCGAACCGGCCGAGCGACACCGACCGCGGCCACTGCGTCGTCCGTCGCCCGGAAAATCCAGACGATGCCCGCGGCCGAGACCGCCGACAGCACTACACCCATCAGGACGAGCAGCTTGGACCGGCGACGACGCGGCGGCCGGAGTGGAACTGGCGCAGGCGATGTGTCGGGCATTCCGCGCAGCTGCTGTACCCGCGTGCTCATCGCGGACCCCGGGTGTTCAGTGTGCGAATCTCGCGGACGGGAAGGCGCGCCGACGAGGTCAGCCCCATCGTCCGGAACGCGCTCTGCCCGCCGCCGGACCAGCGGATCTCCCAACGGCTGGTCGCATTGATGGCAGCCACTCCCCCAGCGACCAGGCCGCGATAGACGTAACCGCAGGTCGGCGACTGCTGCCCGGCCAGTTCGTCGGTGAACTCGGTACCGGGTCCGGCGCAACTGGTGGTTGCCCCGTCGCCCATCGACCAGTCGATCTTGGCCAAGGTCGCCGTGGCAGTCACGGTGATCGAACCCGCGCTCGCGGTCCGCGTGATCGGCCCGACGGTGGCCTCCCGACGGGCAGTCCACATCCACACCGGAAAGCCGATCGTGGCACCGTGCGCGGAATCCGCCGGCGGCGCGAGCCGGATGTCCGGCGCCGACAACCCCATCGCCGAGATGGCCTGTTCGGCCAGCTCGGCCGGTGACACCTGCGGCACCACGACCGGCTGCCCATTCGGGGCGAATACCACCCGCGGCCAGCCCTGCAGTGCTCCGCCGCCCTGGCAGATCAGCAGCCTCAACGAGCCCTCGGACGGCGAATGGCCACCCCACAGAGGATCGCCCGCGGGCGGCGGTGTCCACGGCTGGTCGACGCACGCGGACTGCGGCCGCCCGGATGCGTGGCCACCAGCTTGCTGGGCCGGTCCCGATCCCTGCTGCGGGGAGCTGGCCGATCCCGAACGCCCCGGGTCGGTGGCCTCTACCCAGCACATCCCGCGGGTGCCCGCCGACTGGCATCCGCCCGGGCCCGCCTGGCCGTACGCCACCGCGGGCAAGGCGGCGACCAGACCAACGGCCAGGACGCAGGTTCCTTTCAGCATGGCTTCTCCAAGCGTGGTTGGACTTGCTGGACCAGCCAGCGATCGGGGTTCGGGTAGCGGACGAGCTGCGCTTCGAACTCGTACCGCCGCGGCTGGTCGGGGTTGTCGAGGTTGCGGCCGGGCTCGCCGGCCTTGTCGCTCACGAGGTGCTCGTCGGTGGCGTCGAGGCAGTCGGTGACGACGACCCGGGGCGGCTCGCCCAGGGACACCGAGGTCACCTTCGGTGCCCGCCGGTACCGGCCGACAGTGTGTGCCGGCACGGAGGCGAGGTTGGCGACCTCGTTCACGTAGTCCGTCAGCGCCGGGTCGGCCATCGCCTTCGCCAGCTCCGGCCGCCAGTCTTTCTCGCGAGGTGTGCGACCTGCCTGTTCGCTGATCTGCCAGTAGAGCTCGTAGGCAGCCAACGCAGCTCGGGAGGCTTCATTCTCGGGCCGGACGGGCTTCGAACCCGACGGCAGTGACACCCCGGACGGCAGAGTGCTCGGTGCCTCCTTCTGGGTTTCTCCCGTACAACTCACCAATCCCGCCGACACGAGAATGAGTCCCGCCACCGAGAACCAGCTTTGCATCATTGTTCAACCTCTCTGACGAACCGTTGATCAGGTTCATCAAACCGGGCAAGCGAGACGACATGAGCCAACACAGTTCTATTCACTCGAATGTGTGCTTCACTCCGGCCCGTAGTAGCCGGGAGCACACCCGACGCCACCGTTCCACCAGGCGCCAGTAACACGCCATCTGATCACTGGCTGCAGGTCCGTCACGCCAGGACCGACGCAGTAGTGGTAGATGTTGCCCCAGATGTCCTGGACGTCAAGCATGACGGTGGCACCGGTTCCACCGTCGCAATGCCGGTACTCACCCCAGCCTTGGTAACCGCACGTTCCCTCCAAGCTAGAGGGAACAGCTGCGTCCGCGGCCGACGTCAACCCTGCACCGAGCATGGCGATGACGATCGTCCCCGTGGCAGCGATTCGACCCGTCAGGCGAAGAGATTTCGAATTTTTCATTCCGGCCTCCGACCGATCCATGTTCTTGCTATGAATCCGGTCTACAGGCCGCAGCACCACGCACTGCAAACGGCGCATGACACGGACTTTCAGGTACGCATGACGAGTTCCCCGGAATCCACCCGTTCAGGAGCGCGCAGTTCGGCGGCGAGCGCAGGGGCTAAACAGGCACGGGGACCCGAGCACCGAGTATTTCGTTGTCCCGAACTCATTCCTGTGGGCACACTTCGTCCCACCTTCCTGGGAGTCACCGTGGCCGGGCCAGCCGACCTCCGTCAGGCGAGGTTTTCCGGCTCACCGATTTCACCGGCGCGCGGTTCGCCGGGTCGTTCGACGCCGAGGCCGCCGGATCCGCCGGCCGGACTTCATTCCGTGCCGCGCAGTTCGTGAACAAGTCTCGATTCGGCGAGGCCAGTTTCCCCGCTCATGCTGACTTCACCGGTGCGTCCTTCATCGTTCCGCCCGAGCTGACACGTGTCTGGGCACGGACGAACCGGTACGCCGTCCGGCACATGGCCGGCAGGCTGGACTATCGGCAGCGAAGACGTCGTGCTGCTGGAACGGTCCGGCCGCTGGGCGGACTGCGCAGCTGCGACGGGTCGTCATAGCCGGACTCGGTTACCTTTCAGTCGTGCGCCTGGGAGACCCCGTCCGGCACCGGCGTATGCCAGTCGATGTGGTGCTGGGTGAGCCACGCCGCCGTGTTGCGCGGGCCGCTCTTGAGCCGCTTGGAGATAGCCATGTCACGGATGAGCCGCTTGATCGGCCCCGGCGTGGCCGTACCACCCATCTTCGCGCTGGTCGCCACCAGGCGCTCGACCCGCTCCCGGCGCTGCTGTTCGTAGGCCCGGAACGCTGCCGCCGGTTCTCGCAGGTCCCGCAGGCACTTGGCCAGGACAACAGCGTCCTCCATCGCCATCGACGCGCCGTGGCCGGCGTTCGGGGCCGCGGCGTGGGCGGCGTCGCCGATCACGATCATCCGGCCCGCGTGCCACCTCGGCGTCAAAGCGATGTCGTAGCCGTTGCTCGCGCGGATCTGCCCCGACGCCTCCACGATCGCCGCCGCCGGCGAGCGGTCACGGCGAAGCAACGCCGTCGCCTGCCGCTTCCACTCCTCGAGCGACGTCGACGCGAGCTCCGCCTTCGACAGCTCCGGACGCGGCAGGTTCACGAACCACCACGTCTCGCCGTCCGGCGCGGTCGTGTAGGCGAAGAAGACACGCTTGCCGTAGATCATCCGGTACACGCCCGGCACCGGGTCGACCGGCGCCTGCCGGGCGTAGCCGCACAACACGACCGTCCCGGTGTACCGCGGCTCGGGCGCCTCCGGGTCGATGAGCACCCGGGTGGCCGAGTGGATCCCGTCGGCGCCGATCAGCAGGTCACCTACCTGGCGGGAGCCGTCCTCGAAGATCGCCGCCACCCCATTCTCGAGGCCACTGTCGACGTCGTCGAGCCGCATGCCGTGCTCGATCTTGATCCCGCGCCGGGCGGCCTCGTCGTGCAGCACGCGGTACAGCTCAGCCCGCTTGATGGTGTGCGGCCCGTACGAGCCGGCCGAGCCGCCGCCGATGGGCGCTTCGCCGAGTCGCTTACCCGAGCCGCTCCAGAACAACGCGCGGTCGGCCGGGAAGGAGGCCTGCAGCACCGGCTTGTCGGCGTCGACCGCATTCAAGGCGTCGAAGCCGTTGTTCATGATCGTCATGAACGCGCCGACGTCGTCCGCGCCTGTCCGGTATGCCTCGTACACAACGGAGTCGATGCCCGCCTTCTGCAGGGCCATGGCCGCAACCGGCCCCGCGATGCCCCCACCGATGATCAACGCCTTGGTCATCCCGCTCCCCTCGACTCCAGGCCTCGCGCCAGCTGCACCAGCTCGCAAACGTCCGACTCCAGCCCGTCCCCCTCCGGTAGCGCGACCGGAACCGCCTTCGTCGGAACAGGCTCGCCGGCCGCGTGCGCTGCGAGTGCCTCCTGCAGACGGCTCGGCAAATCGGCGGAAGCGTCGGTCCGCGCGAGGTACGGGCTGATCCGGACCAAGCCGTCGCGGCATTCGACGACCCGGCGGTCGTACCGCCGGTGCGTCCCACGCAGCCGCAGCGCGTCTCGCCACGGCGCTGCCGGCACACGATCCAGCGCGTCATCGGGAAACTCCGAGTGCAGCACCGTCCACAATGGCGCAAGTTGCCGGTACCCGCGGCGATGGCGCCACCAGATCCGCACCGCACCCAGCCTCGTCATCACGGCCGGGTAGCTGACTCCGGCCAGGAACAGTAGGACACCCGGCATCAGCAGGACGGTGACGGCGAGCGCACCCACGACCGTCCCGGTTGACCCGCCGCGATCGGCGACGCCGATGTGGAAGATCAACCCCAGCACGATCGCGGGCACGAACACGCAGTTCGCCAAGACGATCGCGACCAGGCCGACGGCCGCGATGCGCAGTCCTCGGGCCAGCCGCCCGCCCGCTTCACGCGCGTACCGCCAGGCCCAAACTGCAGCCGTCGCGAAGCCGAATGCCATGAAGACGTCGGCGGCGATGAAGAAGACCGCCACGCTGGGCACCGACTGGTCGTTGGTCCGGGCGGACGCCGGTGTCGCCAGCGCGGCGACGAGGAGCACGCCCTCCGCCACCACGAGCAGAGCTGCGTACCAACCGGCGCGTCGCCGGGCGGCAGTTCGGTCCCGGGTCGAGAACAGGAAGAAGCACACGAGGCTGTACACGCCGACCAGCAGAAGACCGTGCTGGATCAGCCGCGCGATCATCGGCGCCAGGCCTGCCACATGGGCGCCTTTGTCGGCCGCAGCGCCGAACGGGAACGCCAAGGCCAGGCACGCCACGAGCGCCGTCACGCTACGCAGGGCGAAGTTCCTCGGGTTCCGCGCCAGCCTGGCGGCTAGCCACAGCAGTAGGGCGGCCGACACGATCCCGTACGCGAGGACGAGAGGCGTCACAGCCACCCCAGCCGGCCTTCGAGCGCAGCTCCCATTTCCTGGGCGGTGTCGCTCGATCTTCCGCTGACGCCGACCTGATCCAGGACCGACGCCCATTCCAGGATGATCGTCGCCGTCGTCTCGGCCTCGCGCTCCTGGTCGGTGTCGTACGAGGTGCGACGCAGCGCTCGGCGAACGGCGTCCGGCTCGAGATCCGGATAGCGCTGGCGCAGGCTGTCCGTCGACATGTCCGGGTACAGCCCGGCCAAGAGCTCGTCATCGCACGGATCGCTCTCGTGGCCGGCCAGCAGGTGGCCGAGTTCGTGCAGGACGATGTGGTTCTGGTGTGGCTTGCTGGTTTCCTGCTGATACAGGATGTAGTCCGCTGGGCGCGTGCTGATCCACACGCCGAACGGGCCGGGCACCGGGATCGAGTGGGCGAGCAAGCGGATCGGCTTGCCACGGCGGTCACCCACGCGTCGGCACAGCTCGAAGACGTCCAGCGGAGGCCGGATGTCCAGATCCTTCAGCAGCCGCCGGCACTGGCGACGCAGCAGTCGCTCGTTCACCTCTCCCCTCGCTCCCGCGCAGCCTGCTGGTCGCGGTAGACGATGTCGAGCAGATCCATGACGAGCTGACGGCGATCCGGCGTCAGTTCACCTGCGCGCATCGCGATCCGCTGCGCTTCCTCGTCACCGGCGTTTGCCTTGAGGCGTTCCTGCTCCGCCGCCAGGTCGCGGAGTTGCTGGTCGACGCGATCGGTCACGTCGTCGTCGAAGAAGTAGTTGACCGGCACTCCGAAGAACTTGGCCAGTCCCTCGACGTGCTTGATCGTCGGATTGTCCCGCTTCCGCTTGCGCAGCTGCCAGATGTACGTGCCGGAGATCTTCGTGCCGGCGACCGTGATCGAGTCCGCCGCGAAGTCGTTGCTGTACTCGTCACCGCCCGGCGATTTCGTGACGGCGAACAGGTGGTTCAGCTTGTCCGCGAAGTCACGCCCGCGTTCGGCCATCACCCCTCCTCAGCTCCCCTCGACGGTACCGCTCACCAGGCGACTTAACTGAAATTAAGACCTGATCAGGTGAATGCCGACGCGATAGTTGAGACGTGACCTGCGGAAACTTAAGATCAATAGTCTGGGGTGATCGAACCGGGGAGGGAACGATGACTCGACCGAGCACACAGGCGATCACCGCCGAGGACGCCGAGCGCCTGCGCAAGCTGCATGACGCGAAGCAGCTCTTCGGCGGTGACTGGATGACGGCGATCCTGCTGGCACTGAAGAGCGGCCCGAAGCACTACACCGAACTGCTCGACATGGTCGGTTCGCTCAACGCCGCCGCGGCGGCGAACAGCTGGTCCGGACGGCCGCGAGTACTTCATGCCAGCGTCCTGACACGGACATTGAAGACGATGACCGCCGACCGCTTGATCGTCCGCGACCAGGAGGCGGGTGTGTTCCCGCCGTCGGTCGTCTACTCGCTGGCGCCGGCGACGTGGGAAGCGCTCGAGGCCATGCAGCCGCTCGCCGACTGGGTGAGCCAGCACGCGGACATCGTCGAGCAGGCACGGCATCGCCGGAGCCAGGACTCGGAAGAGGCCCGGCGCTCAGCCTGATCAGAGCTGGGCGAGCGTGCCGCACACGAAGGCGACCACGATCATCGAGGGCCCCATCGGCACCTGCCCCTTCCGAAACGAGTATGTCCGAAGCAGCACGCCGATCAATCCCGCTACCGCGGTGAGGACATACGTCGCGAGGAACCCGCCCAGGACCCAGGACCAGCCGAACCAGCCCAACAAAATACCGACACTCGGAGCGAGCTTGACGTCTCCAGGTCCCGGTTGACCGGTGATCAGGTAGGACAGCAGCAACGCTGCGCCCCACGCCGCACCGCCAGCGAGAGCGCGCAGGCCGCATCCGACATCATCGCTCGCGATCGCGGCAACGGTTGCGGCGACGCCGCTAACGCCGCACAGCGGGAGGCTGAGCAAGTCCGGGATGCGGTGCTCGGCGGCATCGACGGCCGCAGCCGGGACACCCAATAAGGCGAATGCAGCGCCGAAAGCCATGGCGAACGGCGTCCAGAGCGCCACGACCGCTCCCGCGGCCGCGACCACAACGATCACCTCAGCGACCCACGCGCCCGACAGCTTGGAGTTCATTGTCCGGCGCAGCAGGCACACGGTCACCGGCGTGAGCGCCAGGCCCGCGGCCAGCCCGACGACCAGACGAAGCATCCCCGTCATCCGGCACCCACCCCGCGATCGCCGCACCCGAGGTGATCATCGTAGGAACGGGGCAGCTCCCTCGCCACCGGTGATCATCAGGGCCGCCGAGCAGGCTTTACGACGAGCAGGCCGCCGACGTCCGGCGGAAGCTGGGGAGGCCGTCCGGCGCCCCGGTGACGTCCTCATCGAGGACGTGGAGCTCGAATCTGGCGGTGTCGTAGCCGCCGGCCTCCCAGGCGAGGTCGCTGTCGCCGATGCGCCACTCGCAGCCGGTGACTCGCTCCCTCAGCAACCACGCCACTTCGACCTCCCGGGACCGCGACCTCGAACGACGTGAACCTACCACGTGACTAGAACACGCGTTCGATGAAGCGGTGCGGGTCAGGCTTTCGTGAGGCGCTCCAGGAAGGCGCCCCAAGCGGCCTGATCGACTGAAAGCTGCCCGTCGGACGGGGCCTTCGAGTCACGCACCCCGACGTCGTCACCGAGACGAACCTCAACGCAGTCCTGCGTTTCGGTGCTCCAGCTCGACTTGAACCAACCGGTCGAGTTCGTCATCGCTTCGTCTCCAACAGCTCGCTCTTCACCTTCGCAATAAGCTCGAGACTCTTCTCAACGCTCATCGCCTTGCTGCGCGCCGCCTCGGCCTTCTGCCGATGCACCGCGATGTCTTCCTCGGCGTAAAGCATCAGGCCGCCGCGATGCAGCTCGAGACTGATGATCGACGGCGCCTGAGCCGAGTCGAACAGGATGAACGAACCAGCCAGGAGCGGCGTCCATCCGGCTTCGAACGGGATGATCTGCACCTTGACGTTGGGCAGATCGATCATCTCCGACAGGTACGTCAGCTGTTCCGCCCAGACATCCCGACCTCCGATCACGTGCCGGATCGCCGCCTCGCCGAGCAGCACATCAAGGGTTGCCGGAGCACTTCGAGTAATGAGGTCGCGTCGTCCGATCCGGATCGCGACTCGCTCGTCGATCTCGTCGGCCGGTACGTCGCCCTCTTCCATCATGGCGCGGATGACCGCACTCGTCTGGAGAACGCCAGGGATCAGCAGCGGAGCCAGATGGGTGACAGTCGTCGCCGTCCGCTCCGCGGCCAGCAGCGCGTTCATCTGCTGTCGCCGCTCGGCCACCGTCACGGCATGCCAACGCCCGCTTTGCCCGGCATTGGTGGCCAGCGCCATCAACTCGGCGCCGGCATCGTCGCCGATACCGAGCGCTTCGACGATCGAGGCCACGTCGTCGGGCTTGGGGTTGCGCTCGCCGGTTTCCCAGCGCGAGATCAGTCCGGAATCCGACTCCTTGCGACCGATGAGCACGGCCAGCTTCCGCAGCGAAACTCCACGCGACTCCCGCGCTTCCTTCAGCGCGTCGCCGAGGTTCATCGGCGCCTCGCGGTGCTACCAGCCATGCAGCACATGCTAGTGCAGGTGGAGCCGACCGCAGAGGTCACCCGATCAGGTCATTGCGCACCGCCGCTACCAGCGCTGACACTTGCTACCAACATTCGGTAGCATCGTCAGCGCCCAGCTCATGGCCCTGACAGCCTAACGGGGAGGCGCACATGCGAGGACACCACTGGAGCGGAACACCGCTGATCGTCCCCGCACGAACTCCCGCCGGCTCGGCGACGCAGGTCACATTGGGCCTGATCGACACGACCGACGGGCCTGTCCGCGCCGTCCGGGTCGGCGCCGACGGACCGCCCGCCTTCCTGCCCCGGCAAGCGATGGCCGAGCTGGTCAGCCACGCCCAAACGATGCTGACCCTCGATCTGCCGGGAGACCGCAGATGACCGCTCACGGGTCCGCCGCAGCGGCGGGATGACAGCCCGCCCCTGATCAGCCCGGTCGGTGCGCTTGCCCCGACCAGCGCACCGGCCGGGTGTTCACCGTTCCTTTCGATCCAGCTTCACCGCGGAGATTTCACGATGGCTACCGCACCTACAAGACGCCCGGCTCCCCCACGCCTGCTGTGGGTCACTGAAGCGTCGACCGGCACCAACCACCTAGTCACGGAAGCTGCTTTCGTCGACGGAATACGAGCCTCCGGCTCGTACCGCGGGATCTGCGGCGCCGAGTTCTCCGCTGCGCCGATGATCGCTGCTCCGCGCTGCGCGTGCTCGGCGTGCCGCGGGCGCCTTGTCGCCGATCGAACGTCCTGCCGCAGCAAACCGCGTGGCACCTCGTTGTGGCGACGCCTGCGACGCCCCAAACCCCGGAGGCACAATGACCGGCTCTGATCGCTGGGACGAAACTGCCCTCGCATGGGAGAGCGGCAGCGCGGCCATCAATGAGTCGCGTAACCGCGGCTGGGAATGGCGCGCCACTCCGGCCGGTTCGAACGCACCCGAGCTGCTCATCGGCCATCGGACAACCGATGCTCACCACGACGTCGTGCGCATCGAAATGCTGCAGACGCCACCGCACGCGATCGGCGCCCGTTTTGCGTTTGGCGACTGGGGAAAACGAGAAGCACTCCCCCTGCGAGGACCTGTCGACGGCCCACCAGAAGATGTCCTGCGTCAGGTGATGGGCTGGCCCGACGATGCGCCGCACTGAACTTTCCCGAGGTGGTGGAGCACCGTGCCGTCAACCACGATCGCCTGGCCGTCCGAAACCGACCTGTCCGTCGCGGAGCATCCGGACTACGCCCACCTCTGCAGGGTTCTCGCCGGGCTGCGCCGACTCTCCGACAAGGATAGACCGACTGTCACGCCCGGAGCCCGCATGACCCGCGACACCCAGAAACTCGTCGACGCTCTCGAAGCGACTCAACTTCTAATTTCCTTGCTGGTCATACAGCTTCGAGACGGCACTGCGACCCCGGACGAGCACCACAACCTCGCCGACGCGGTCGGCGAACTACCCGACCTGCTCCGCTCCCACGGCGATGACGTCGCCGCCGGGATCATTCCGGCAGCCCGCGACATGGAACGAGAATGCGCATGACCAAAGCAAGCCCCTGCCTTCCGGCCCTGCTCGCCTTGAGCGCCTCTCTGCGTACTGCCCGAACCGCAGAAGGACTGGGGTTGCGCCAACTGGCACACAAGCTGGGAATCTCAGCCCAAGTCTTGTCTCTTTGGGAGACGGGAAAACGCGCACCGGCGATCGAGGACGTGGCCCACGTCCTCGGATTTCTCCGAGTGAGCCCGGTCGAGTACGGCCGCGTCATGCGGCTCCGACAGCAGCTTGAGGACCCGATTTCCATCGAAACCCTGGATGCGGGCTCGACCAGTCAGCGGCGAGCCTTGGAGGCGCTCGCGGTTCGCACCTTCGATTGGGCGCCACACGTCGTCCCGGAGCCGCTGCAGACGCCGGAGTACATCCGGGCGATTGCGCAGGAGCACGCAGCGGGGCCGGACGACCTCGATCAGGCGGTCTTCGAACATCAAGTCCGGCAGCTCGACCAGGACTGGACCGGCCACCACACCGTTCTGGTGGGCACTGCAGCCTTGGCCCCGGCGATCGATCCGCAACTCCAAGCTCTTCGGGCGGCAGCCAACCTTCCCGGCCTGGTAGTCAAGATCGTTCCTCCGAGCGTCGCGAAGGGGATCGATCCCTTCACAATCTATGAAGGCCAGAGCGGCGCCTTCACGGTCGCACTGCGACACCAAGACAACGTCATCTTCATCAACGAACCCGACGCAGTCCGGAGCTACCGGTCGACCTTCAAGGCTCTCGAACGCGGGTCAGTCACCTGCGCTGACTTCCGGTCTCCCTGATCGGAGCATCGCGATGACCGCACTGATCTACCTCGACGCACAGACCGTTCACCCAATCATCAACGGCGAGTGGCACCGCCTCGCGGGAGCGCTCGAGGCGGCAGAAGTTATCACCACGCTGTGCGGTATCACCGACACTCCGGTGTTCATGCCGTTGATCGAACGGCGAAACCACGGCATTCCGCGGCAGTGCGACGCATGCGACACGATTTACCGGCGGCGCCAAGGCATCCCGTCACGACGAGACCGCCTCAGCGGCCGTCGGCCAGCTCAGGAGTAACCCGAAGCTTCGAGCCGGGCACTTCAGTTGACGACGTGGACGCGGGCGGCGAGGTCGCGGATACCCGGAACAGGAACGCGGCCCTGGTTGAGCAGCACTCCGACGATGTCCCGGACGGCAGATCGGGTGTAGACCTCCCCGGGTGCGCGACGTTCGGCGGCCAGCAGAGTGTTGTACGCCGAACCGGGGCTACCGAGGTCCAGGTGTACGGCGGCAAGGTCGACCAGGAACCGTCCTTCGCGCTCGACGTCGGGGAACCTCACCGGGCCGGCAGCGCGGGCATGCTGAATGGCGGCGGCCGGGTCGCCCAGCAGGTGCTCGACGGAGACACGATGGCTCAGCAGGTTCGCTCCCGCCCGGGCGCCAGCATCGCCGGAGAGACGCGCCGCCGTTGTGGCGGCCGCGTCGAGCAAGTCCCGAGCGCGGGCGCCGTCGCCTGCTCGGGCTGCGGCGTAGCCGCCGGTGCACAGCAGGCTGGAATGCAGCACCAGGTGCCGCGGGTCCCGCCCGTCGAGCGTGAGCCGGTCGGCGGCGCCGAGGACGAGAGCCTGCGCTTGTGCGTGATGACCTGCGCGGCGGCAAACACCCGACAGCATCCGTTCCGCCTCGGCGAGCACCAAGGGCTCCCCGGCCGCGCCGGCGGCACGGACGGCCCGGTCAGCGCTGATCCACTCCAGCCCGTTGGGCACCAGCTTCGCGAGAGCACGGGTGACCAGCGTGTACGCCTGGGCCAGCGATCCCGGGTCTTGAATGACCTCGGCTGCGCGCACCACCGACGGCAGCACGTCGGCCAGGGTGAGGAAGTCGGATTTGCCGAACGCGGTGCGCGCAGCTGCCAGACCGCGGGTCAGCTGTTCGGCGGGCATCGTCGGCCCGTGAGCAGGGGCGCCGACCAGGACGTCGGAGAGGCGCGCGGTGAGCACGGTGGCCGGATCGGGCGCCAGGGCCGCGTCGGCTGCCGCGGGCGTCGCGACGCCGGCGACGGTGGCACCGACAGCCAGGCTGCCGGCCTTCAGGAAGCTGCGCCGACGCACGTCGTCCTCCTCCCGTTCGGGACTGCCGACCACCCTAGAAGGACCAGGCGTGCTGCGCCGGGTTGCCACGCCCTCGTGGTCGTACAGTCCGAAGGCTTCCATGGGCACTGGCAGGACCTCGGCCAGGCGCTGCAGGGTCTTGACATCGCGTAGCGGCCGCCGTCGGGACTCGAACCGCGAGATCACGCTTGGGTGAAAACCCAGCCGGTGGGCCAGCTCGGTCTGGGTCCATCCGGCCAGCTCACGGGCGTGCCGCAGCACGGCCGGGTAATCCTGGCGCGCGATCGCGTCCCGCAACGGCGACGGCATGATTGGGGACATCGGCGTGTCCTCCACCTTCGAGAGGCCGACTCACCCAGGGTAGCCGTCCGGTGACGTGTTGAGGGAAGCGTGCCGGTCCGGCACAGCTGTGCCGGACCGGCACGACGAACGCTCGTATCGGCCGGTGACGCGGTTTTCTCGATCGCACCCGGGCCGGC
>NZ_JAVHJU010000041.1:128309-171378 GCF_031082405.1 Amycolatopsis sp. A133 | reverse complement strand
TGAGTACGAGACCATCATGACCTCACCGGCCAGTCAGGCCGCGTGACTGAACTGTCACCTATCGGTGCAGCAGACCCGTCTTGCATATCCGCGAAGAAGCGGAGAAAGAAGTCAAGAACGGCAAGCCGCTGAACCATCGGTTCGAGATGTCCGATGACGCTCTGGCTGACTACCTCGACGGATTCGCCGGAAGGTCGGACGGTGCGCCACTCCGCAACGGCGGAGTCGGCTGGTACGACGGCGAACGCGGTGTTACGGTCATTCAGCGAGGAGAGTTCTCGATGTCTGCCTTCAAGGAATCTATGGCAGATTTCATGAAACGACGTGGTTAGGTGGCTAGTGGTGAAAATAGTATGGCGAGACGGTCGCGTCGCGATCGACATGGCAGCCGACGAGGCTCTCCGCTTCGCAGCAGTTCTCGCCGAGGCCACCGCGGGCTTGTCCCGGGCGGAGTTCTACATCCGCACTGGGTGCGCGGTGGCTGACGTGGATGCGATAGCGGAGATGCTGTCCCGCTCGGCTCAGGAGTCCGCTGGGGACGTCGAAGCAACTCTACCCGAGGCGGACGAGCGTGCCGAAAATCCGCCGAGGCCACGACGATGATCGGGCCGGCTGTCCCCGCCGACTCCGCAGAGCCGGTGTCTTCGGGCGCGATCGGCCTGGACCGTGCGGATGAGTGTCCGCCACGGACGAGATCGCGGTTCTTGAGTCGACGGGATCCTGGGGTGGCCCGCGACCGACCGGATCCTGGTGAAGGAGCTCCCCAGCCGCTCGAAGGTATATGGCACGTCGACTCACCCGTCGGACGGGTGATCTTCGGTGACTCCAGCACCGACGCCGCGGGCGCGAGGTCCGTCGTGTTGTTCCGTTTCTTCGGCGACCGGTGTGAGTGAGTATCCCGAGGCAGCCGGGTTTGGCAGCGGTGAGCGTCGGGACCGTCGCTGCAGGCCGGCGAGTGGCTTCAATGTCTGGCCGGCCATCATGAGACCTGTCTGCACGCTGCCAGTGGTCCGGGGGCTACCTCGGATCGAATTGCCCATTGGCACCCCGCCCAGGGGTGGGCCGCGTGCGGGCCGATCGGGTCGAGCACCTTGGCGTCGGGGAGAGGGCGGCGATCTTCGCCACCGTGGCGGTGAACTGGCGGCGTGCGGTGGCGTCGACCAGCCGCCGACGGGCCCGGGGGTAGTAGACGGCGTCGAGCTCGGCGTAGTCCAGTTCGGCCGGGAACACCCGCGTGAACGGGCCGGGATGCGGCTGCTCCAGCACCCGCCGTACCCCAGCGTGCCACCCCCGACGGCGGCTCCGCAGGCCACGATGAGCTCCGGGTGCGGCCTCTCGCACTCGCGACGGCTCCCGCCACGGCCAGGCGCGGCTGTGCCGTCACACCCGCACGCGGGCGCAGCGACGGCCGCGCGCGGCACGGCCCCTCAGCAGTTCCTTCCCCCACAGGGAAGCCGCCCGATCGGCCAGCGGCGCCCCCGTTCCAGAACCACGTTGTCCGCGCCCGGCCGGAACGCGGCGATGCTGCCGCCCACACCCGAGCCGATGATCACCGCCCGTTGCCGTTCCTCCCGGACCGGCTCGGCCTCCCCGCGGCTCACGTGACCGTCAGCTTCGCGTGGGGGATGACCAGCCGGGCACGCTTGAGGTCGGTGTTGACGACGGTCACGTCGGTGAACGTGAGGTAGGGCAGCACCAGCGGTGGCGGGTGGGCGGGGGTGAAGTCGACCGGGATGCCGATGAGGCCGAGCAGGCTCAGGGTGCCGGTGAGCCGCAGGGTGAGCAGCTCGACCGGGTCACCGGTGGCAGTCGAGACGCTTCCGGGTGGCGCGGCGATGGTGCTGGTGTGGCCGTCGACCAGTTCGCTGGTCTGCCGCAGGCTCGTCATGTCGACGCGGTGGGCGGTGAACCTGAGCACCTCCACCGTGGCGTCCCCCATCCTGGTGGTGCCGATGCCCAGGTACTGCAGTCCGGCCAGGCTCAGGACCGAGGCCGTGAGCACCCACGCCCGGCCGGACGGCGGCCCGTGCGGAACCACGGCGGCGACCGCGGCGGGCCGGACATCTTCGTTCGGGACCGAGCGGGAAACGACCGGGACGGCGGCCAGTGCGCCGAAGACGAGGAGCGTGGCGCCCGCGGACCGGAACGCCGGCGGCGAAGAGCCCGGTTCACCGTCGTCGGGCCGGTCGGCGGACGAACCGGCGGACGGATCGGCGGGCGGCGCCCACGCCAGCGCCAGTGCCCCGCCCACGAGTCCCAGCACCGTGCCCACCACGAACCCGCCGAGGTTGGTACTGACCAGGGCGGCCAGGGACACCACGATCGCCGTCACCCCCGCCGCCACCCGGTACTGGGGCCGCGTCCACAGCGAGACCGCGCAGATCAGGAGCAGGGCGGCGATGAGCAGGGCCGACAGGCCGCCGATCGTCCGGATCGAAAGCACCACGTCACCCAGCCGGAAGGAGGCGTACGGCGGAAGCCCGATCGCGCCACAGGCGGGCAGCAGGAACATCCCGGCGCCGAAGGGCCGGTGGCGACGCCAGTCGCGGAACCTCCGCCAGGCCGCCCGGGCACGCCGTCCGCTGCTCATCGGAGGACGACCCGGCCGGGTGACCGCGGCGGGACCGGGGACTCAGAAGCACTCATTCTTGCCACTCCTCAACGACAGGGAAAGGTTCTTCAGCCGCAGGGTCTGCGCGTTGGTGCTCCAGGCGACCTGCCGCAGTTGGCCGATCGTGGCGGTGCCGGCCTGCATCCCGAACGCTCCCGGTTTGCCCTTGGCGTCGGCCGGACCCTGGGAAAGCTGACCGGCGTCGATGCCGATCTGGGTGTCGGTGAGGGTGAGGTCCCCGGTCAGCGAGGCGATGCCGAGAACGATGTCCGTGGCGGCCATGCCGCCCGGGCCACCCGAGGTGAGCACGAGGGTCGTGTCGCCGACGAGCGGCACCTTGGGCAGGAAGATCGACTGGCAGAAGTTGTCCAGCGTCGCTTTGCGGAAGGCCCCGACGGCGACGACGTGGGCGGCGCCGGAACCCCGGTCGACGTCGCCGTACAGGACGAAGCCCTCGCCCACCAGCTTGTCCGCGCTCACCTGGAACGAACTCCCCGACACCGCGAACGACGCCGCGAGCGCTCCTTGCGAAAGTCCCGTGACGAGCGCGACCGCGCCGGCCAGCGCCAGCCCGAGCACTCCGGCGAACCGGCCCCACCGGATCCGTCCTCGCGATTCCGAACGTTTCATTTCCTCGTCCTTTCCTCGGTGGTCCGGTCGGCCGGCGGCTTCGTCCCGGCGGCGACCGCCCGCATCCCGATGCGGGGCAGGTGATAGATGCGTCGGCCGTCCACCCACAGCCACGCTTGCCCGATCGCATAGCAGCCGTGGTCGTCGGTCCCGGCCTCGACGACGTCCAGTTCGACGGTGATCAGGTCGTCGGCGGGCACCACCTGGCCGCGGTACTTCCAGCTGACCGGACTGCCGGTCATGACCGGTTCGAACCGGGCGCCGGGCACGCCCGCCGTCCGCCCGGACACCACCAGGTAGTGCTGCAGCAGCAGGCAGATCGCCTCGACGCCCAGTGATCCGGGTTGCACCGGATCCTGGAAGAAGTGCGCCCGGAAGTACCATTCGCCGGGGTCGACGTCCTTCTCCGCCCGCAGCCGTCCCAGCCCGGCCGGACCGCCATCGGGCCAGTACCCGGTGATCCGGTCCAGCATCCGCAGCATCCGGCCCGGGGGGTCGAGCGCGGTGCGGTTCGCCTTCTCCCGCGCCCGCAGGTCCAGCACCGGACCACCCGATGCGGCCAGCCGTGCGCGGTCGGCGGGCGAAGGGGGCAGGCCGACCTGGTCGGCGAAGGCAGCCGGAGGGAAGAACCCGAACGTCGTCTCGAGGGTGAACAGGGGCGCGCCGTCGGCCGTGCACTCGACCGCGAACGATTCGACGATCATCTTGCCTTGTACGGCCACCGAAAGGAGTTCGACCTCGGTGCGCAGAATCCGGGTGTCCGGCCCGGCCTCGGCGAAGACCGTGCCCTCGCCGCCGAGGTTGCGGAACCTCAGGTCGTCGGTGCTGTGACCGGTCCCCCCGGCGTGGATGGCCAGCCAGCCGCAGGGCTGGAGCACGACCTCCATCAGGACGGAGAACGGCATGACCGGCGTGCCGTTCTGCTCGAAGTACCACGCCTCGGCGGGCACGTCGTACTCCGCGGTGATCCGCGAACCCGGACGTGCCGAACCGAAGGCACCGTCGACCGAGACCACCCGGCTGAGGAACTGGTACGGCGGTCCGGGCAGCCGGGGTGCTCGGAGCGCGCTGTCGAATTCGGCGAACTGCGGTCCGAGCGCCGTCGAGGGACGGCCCCAGGCCAAGGCCCGCACCGAGGCGAGATCCGTGCGCACGCCGTCGACCTCGGCAACCGGACCGGGATCGCGGTGGCCGGCCAAACCGCCGAGGGCGGCCGGGGGAACGAGGGTTCCGGTGGTCTGCTCGCGGGGTGGCCCGGTGAGGCGCCAGTGCTCCAGTGGCCAGTCGGGAACCAGCCGGAGCCCGACGCCGCTCGCGTGGAACGCCGCGACGCCGTCGACGCTGCACAGCACATCGGCGATCAGAGTGGGCACGGGATCGGCCACCACCGAGACGACGAAGACCTCGTAGGTGAGCAGGCGCGAGTCCGGTGTCGCCTGCGCCCGGCAGCGCAGCGGGGTCGGCCGGTGCGGCACGGGCTCGAACCGCCAGCCGTCCCGCTCCGCGGTGTGCCCGAGGCCGGCGAGGAAGAACGCCATCGCCTGGATGCCGCCTTCGAGCATGAGAGTGCCGGGCATACAGGGGTCGTTGTGGAAGTGCCCGGCGAAGAACCAGTCCTTCCCGGTGATCGGCGCCCGCGCCCGCAGGTAGCCCCTTCCCCAGGGGCCTCCCCGGGGGTCGAACTCGGGGATGTCGTGCAGGAACAGCAGTTCGCCGGCGGCGATGCGCGGAGTCCGCACGTGGCTGCGGGTGGCCCGCCAGCCGGGGCCGAAGCACGTCGCCGGATCACCGGCGGCGAACGCCCGCACGGCGTCCGGGCCGAAGCTGGCCGGTGCGCCGGTGACGGCCGGGGGATCGACCGGTGCCGCAGGGGGCGGACTGGCGGCCGGATCCCACTGCACCCCGGCACTCGCCGCGAGTTCGCGATCGGTGAAAAAGCCCGCCTGGCCGGAGCGGACACTCAGCCGGAGCTCTTGGCCGACGTAGCAGTCGTAGTGGAAGAACATCAGCCGGACGCCGTCGAGTTCGGCGTGGTCGTCGATGTGGATTTCGTAGCGGGCCGTCTCGCCCGGACGTGGCAGCTCGCCGTGGTGGGTCAGCTCGCAACCCAGCAACCGGTACACCCGGCCGTCTTCGATCGCCAGGTCGATCCCCATCCAGCTGATCAGCAGCAGGTCCGCCTGGCCCGCTTCGACGAGGATCCCGGTGGGCATCCGCCCGGCCGGGTCGAGGTACCAGCTGCCGGCGGTCACATCGGTCTCGGTGTGGATGACGCCGGCACCCAGGACCGCCGGTGCGGCGTCGATCCCGGTGACCCGGTCCACCAGCAGCATGGGCGGAGCGGGCAGCCTCGTCTGCCGCCGCCGGCCGTCCTGGGCCGCGAACCGCGGTCCGAACAGCGCGGAGATCCGGCCGGTGGCCAGGTACTCCAGCTGGGACCGGTCGAAGTGCGGACGCGGGCAAGCGCGGGGAACAGCGGAGGTCGCCGGCGAAACCTTCACATCGGCCATTTTTCCGCCTTTTTCGATATGGTCATCCGGGATCGGACCAGCGGGTCCGTGTTTGCTTTTGTCATGTTTACCGGCGGCTTGGCCGCATGAGCCGTGAAAGGCAATGCTACGCACATCGAGCCGTGCATTGAACCCCGCCGACGTGACCTGGCTGAGGACCACTCCATCTCCGCAATCAGCGCCTGAATCGGGGGAAGATCGCCGCAGCGTGATTACGGCGTGCGACGAGGTGCGTTCGCCCGATCGGCCCTTGGCGCTGTCCGCCACTTGTCCGTTACCTTGGATCGCCGCGACAGAACCGAACAATTGACGCAGTCCGTGTGGTGGTGAGGCAGGGCGAGCTGGGAAGAGGGTGACCTGATGGTCCGAAAAGAGCTGGAACCCTCTTCCGGGCGGCCGGGTGCCGACGATGGGACCGAGCCGTCGCCCGGTGAACTCGATGCCGCATTGCGGCTGGTCCGCGACCTGCTCGACTGGCAGATCGAGACGGCTCGTGAAGTCGAAGCGATCATGCTCAGGCTGCTGGAAGCGTCCTGGGACACCGCGCGCGGCCAAAGTTCGGCCACCGCCGCGAAATTGGTCGAAGTGCTGACGAGTCAGGAGTCGAAGGTGCTCCAGCTGATCTTTCTCGGCCGGAGCAACCGGCAGATCGCCAAAATGCTCGGGATAACCGAGAAGACGGCGAAGAACTACGTGCAGGCCGTCTTTCGAAAACTCCGCGTGCACAGCAGGACGGAGGCCGTCCTTGTTGCCGTGCGGAATCAGTGGTTCGAAGGCGATTCGAACATCGTCGAACCGCGGCCCGGCGAAACCGGCGCTAAGCCGGACCGCTGACCGCGGTCCGTTCCGGGGTGATGCGCAGCCGCGACGGCAGGAGCGAAAGCGGAATGTCGGCGTGGCGCGCTCGCAGGAATTCGCCCAGCCCCTTGCCCAGCTGGTCCAGTGACAGTCCTGAAGAACTGCTGGGGGCGAGGTAACCCCGCAGGACGAAGCAGAGAGCGCGGAGGTTCGGCAGTTCGTGGCGTTCGACCGCCACTTCCGCCGGGACGGGGAGCAGCTCGGTGAGCCGGTCCGCGGTGAGGAAGGACACCAGCCACGGGTAGGCGACGTCCTCGCTCACCCAGAGGCCGAGGTCGGCGTTGCCCGCCTTGTCACCGACGCGCGCGTGCACGACCTCGCCGAGCGGGCGCCGGGCGGTCGGGCCCCAGGACGACGGGCCGGCCGGTGGTGACGTGGCGGTGCCGCACGGCTGCCCGCCGAAGGGCTGCACGCCCGGCGGGGGAGCGATGTCCAGGACGCGGCCGTCGGCCAGCCTGACCTGGTGCCGCAGGCTGTCCTGGCGGACGGCGCCGGGCCAGTAGTCGATGCGGGGTTGTGGTGGGTTGACGAGCATCTGGGTGATGTCGATGTACAGGCCCGGCAGGCTGTTCAGCCAGTAGGAGTTGAGCTGGGCCAGGAAGTCTTCGATGTTCTTCGCGGCGGGCCCGGCCACGTGGACCTTCACCGGAACGGTGGCCTGCCACTGGTCCGCGGGGTCGTCGGCCGGCCGTCCGCAGGGGAACAGCCGCAGGTCGACGTGGTTGTCCCGGGCGGCGATCTCCGCCTGCCGCGTGAGCACCCGGACCTTCTCGTCGATCTGGAGCCCGGTCAGGAAGTACCACATCGAGCCGCGGTAACCGCGCTGGAAGTTGACGCCCACCCGGGTGGTCTCGGACGGCGCGCTGCCCTTCGCGCCGGTCACCCGCACCCGGTCCGGTCCGTCCGGGCTGACCGTCACCGAGTCGGTGTGCCAGGTGACGTCCGGATTGAGGTACCGGGGCCCCTGGATCTCGTAGACCAGCTGCGCGGTGACGGTGTCGACGGTGACGGCGCCCCCCTCGTCCGCCCGTTTGGTGATGACCGAGTCGCCGTTGCCGGCGATCTCGGCGATCGGGAACCCCGGCAGGACGTTGTCCGGCACCGTGGTGAAGCCGGAGAAGTTACCGCCGGTGGCCTGGGCCCCACACTCGATGATGTGCCCGGCGGCGACCGCGCCGGCGATCTCGTCCAGCTGGTCCCGCGCCCATTCGTGCCACCAGGCGGCCGCGCCGCTGACGAGCGAGGCGTCGGCGACGCGCCCGGTGACGACGATGTCGGCGCCGTGGTCCAGCGCGGTCTTGATGCCCCAGCCACCCAGGTAGGCGTCCGCGGCGAGCAGCTGCTTCGGGCTCTTGCCGATCGGATCGCCCGTTTCGACGTGACCCAGCTGCCCGTCGGCGATCAGCCGGCGCGCCTCCTCGAGCAGGTCGTCCCCCGTCACGCAGGCGACGTTCAGGCGGAGGCCGCGCTCGGCCACCGCCTGGCGGATCTTCCCGGCCATCGCGCAGGGCGCGTGCGCGCCGGCGTTGGTGACGACCTTCAGCTTCTTCTCGGCCAGCGCTTCCAGCTCGGGCAGCAGCTGCTGCAGGAACAGCGGCGAGAAGAACCGGCGGTGCTTCTCCGGCTCGTCGAGGAAGCGGGCCACCACCATCGACTCGACGAACTCGGTCATCGAGTCGCCGACCAGTACGTCGACGGGCTCGCCGTGCACGGCCTGCCGGAAGGCGGCGAACTTGTCCCCCATCCCGCCGGAAAAACTGGCGATGCGGACTGGACGGCGCGCGGGCATGGGATACCTCCTGGGGTGGTCGGTCCGGTGGCTGTCTGCCGCCGGTTCTGCGGGTGGCCGGCTCAGGTCAGGACGTAGCGGCCGGGGGCCGGCTCCGTGGCCGGGTGGCGGTCGTTGCCGAGCGGCGGGGGCGGGCGCTGTGGCCCGGCCCGCTCGGCCAGCCAGCGCGCCCAGGCCCGCCACCAGGTGTCGTGGTATTCGGTGGCGCCGGCCAGCCAGTCGGGCGCCTGCACGCCGTCCGGCCCGCCGGTCCAGTAGCTCGCCCCGGAGTCCGGAGGAGCCACGACGGCGGCGTTGTGACCGCCCGAGGCGAGGTGGAAGCGGACGTCGCCGGGCAGCAGCCGCACGGTCCGGTAGGCGGACGTCCACGGCACCAGGTGGTCGTCCCGCGCGGCGACCAGGAAGACGTCCTGGGTCACCCGGTCGAGCCGGAGCCGCCGCCCGGCGAGTTCGGCGGTCCCCTTGGCGAAGGCGTTGTCCAGGCACAGGTTTCGCAGCAGGTACTGCTGCGCGCGGTGCGGGACGTTCAGGGTGTCGCAGTTCCAGTACAGGAGGTCGTAGGCCGGCGGTCGTTCGCCCATCAGCCATCCGGCCTTCATCCGCGACCAGATCAGGTCGTCCGAGCGAAGCAGGCGGAAGAACATTTCGAGGTTCCGGCCGCTCATGACCCCCTGGGTGGCGGTGAGGGCTTCCACCAGCCGGAAACCGGGCCCTCGCAGGAACCAGCCGACACCACCCGCCCGGGTGAGGGCGGTGATGTCGGTGAAGTCGGCCAGGGTGTTCAGGGCGGTGATGCTCCGCAGCCTCGGGCGGTGGGCGTCGTCCAGCCAGGCGGCGAGCATCAACCCGATCAGGCCGCCGAGGCAGCCGCCGAAGAGGTTGACCTCCTCGGCGCCGGTGATGTCCCGGACGACGGCCATCGCGGGGAGCAGGGAGTCCCGGAGGTAGTCGTCGTAGCCGATGTGCCGCAGGGACGCGTCCGGGTTGCGGTAGCTGATCGTGAACACGGTGTGCCCGTGCTCGACGGCCCACTGCACGATGCTGCGCCCGGGGCTCAGGTCGGCGATGTAGAACTTGTTGACCCAGGGCGGGCAGCACAGGAGCGGGACGGCGTGCACGGTGGTGGTGCGAGGCTCGTACTGGATCAGTTCCATGAGGTGGTTGCGGAAGACGACCCGGCCGGGGGTGGTCGCCAGGTTGCGGCCGGCTTCGAACGCCCGCCGGTCCACCATCGCCGGGAGGCCTCGGTTGTGCCGCACGTCGGACAGCAGGTGCGCGGCCCCTTGCCGGAGGCTGCGCCCCCGTGTCCGCACCGCCTTCCGCAGGGCGGCCGGGTTGCCCGGCAACAGGTTGGGCGGTGCCAGGGCGTCGGCGAACATGCGGGCCAGGAACCGGGCGGCTTTCCGGTCGGCGGCGGGTAAGGGGAGCGCGTTCGCCGTCCGGTCGGCGATCCGCACGCCGGCTAGGTAGGTGTCACGCAGGGCGCGCAGAGCGGGGACCGACGTCCACGCCGGGTCGAGGAACCGCGGGTCCCGGGCCGCGGCGCGCAGCAGGGCAGCGGTATCGGCCGTCACGACTGCCCACCACCGTCCACAACAGACGGTGCGGTGGGCTCGTCACGGACGAAGGGGCTGAGCACGTCGACGAACTCGACGTGGCTGTCGAGGTAGCCGACGTGCCCGGCACTCATGAGGACGGCCAACCGCCCACGCGGGATCTTTCCGGCCGCGCGCACTCCTTGCCAGATCGGAAACACTTCGTCGGTCAATCCCCAGATCACCAAGGTGGGCATCGACAGTTCGCCCAGCCGGTCGTCGATCCGGTAGCGACGGCGCTGCCCGGCTGGGCCCACGCCCAGCCGGGCCAACCGGAAGGACGTCGAGAGCAGCGTCCGCGCCTGCGTCAGGCGGATCTGGTCGCGCCATTCCCGGAAGCTCACCAGCCAGGGCCGCCGCAGCTGAAGGCCGCTCACCAAGGCTCGCGGGACACCGCCACCGGGGAGGACGAGCGCGGCGGTCACCAGGTCGATGACCCAGTCGGGGGGCAGGGAGCCGAAGATGAGCAGCGGGCTCACGGCGCGGCCCAGGCCGGCGGAGTCCGAGAGCACCAGCCGGGTCACGCGCCCGGGGTGCTCCAGCGCGAACGTCGCCGCGATGAGCCCGCCGGCGGAGTGGCCGAGGACGATCGCCTCGTCGACGGACAGCGCGTCGAGGAACGCGCCGAGGAAGGCGACCTGGTTGTCGAGACCGGCCTTCTCCTGCGGGCTGGTGCCGCCGTAGCCGGGCAGCGAAAGGGCCAGGACCCGGTGGGTGGTGCGGAATTCCTCGACGATCCGCTGCCAGCTCCGGTAGGTGGTCACGTTGCCGTGCACCAGGAGGAGCACCGGTCCGGTCCCCTCGTCGAAGTAGGAGGTCGACAAGCCCTGCACCAGCACGTGGTGCTCGCTCAACGGATCGGTCTTCACAGTGCCTCCTCGGCCTTGCGGCGATTCCGGGTGCGCCCGGTTTTCCTCGGCGGCACCGGCCGCACCGTCATTCCGCGTACTTCACCCACGCATCGCCGGCCGACGTACAGCCGGGCATCGGCGGCCGGGGGATCCTGCCCGGTGATCTCCAGATCGAGGACGACCCGGCCGCCGGTCGGGAGCACCTCGCCGTGGTGGGTCCAGGTCAGCGTGCGTCCGCGAACCGGCGTCTCGAAGCGCTTGCCGGGGACTGCACCGGCTTTGCCGTCGAGCAGGAAGACTTGCAGGAGCTGAGCCACCGCCTCGAGCGCGAGACCGGGGGGCAGGACCGGGTCCTGGAAGACGTGCGCCTTGCACCACCAGTCGCCGGGGTCGACGTCCTTCTCGGCCCGGAGCCGGCCGAGCCCGGCGGCACCGCCGGCCGGCGAAACGCCGGTGACCCGGTCGATCATCAGCAGCATGGGCCCGGGCAACCGCGGCCGGCCGCCGAACAGGCGGGGCGGGCTGGTCCGCAGGTCGAGCACCGTGCTGTCGCCGGGATCCGGCGGCACCTGCGCCGGGGCCGTCGACGGCCACGTCGTGCTTCCGGCCGGCAGCAGCCCGATCGTGGTTTCGAGCGTCAGCAACGGTTCGTCGCCGACGTGGCAGGTGACCGCGAAGGCGCAGACGGTGGCGCCCGCTTGCTCGGTGACTCCGGTGAGGTGCGCGGCCGTCCGGACCACGCCGTCGGACGGGCGCAGCTCGCGGTGCACGGTGAGGGAGCCGCCGAGGTTCCGCAGCCGCGCTCCGGGGCCGGCTTTCCGCGCGAGGCCCAAGTGCCCGATGAGCCACGAACACGGCTGCACCCCGATCTCGGTCAAGACGGCCACCGGGGCAGCCCCGGCGCCGCCCCCGTCCCAGAACCACGCGCGCTCGGGCAGCGCGTACTCGGCGACGACGCTGCCGCCGTCGCTGCCGGACTGGGCGGAAACGTCCCGGATACCGGAGACGAACAAGTAGGGCGGCCCGGGCAGGCGAACCGCCGGGGAGCCGTCCCGCCGCGCGGGCGGTCCCCACGCTGCGGCCAGCAGACCCGCGTAGCCGAGCCGGTGCCCGTTCCGGTCGCGCGCGTCCGGCTCACCCACCAGACCGCCGAGGCGTTCGGGCGGGACGGGTTCGCCGGTCGGCTGGTTCGCCGGCGCGGCGAGCACGCGCCAGTGGTCGAGCGGCCAGTCGGGGGTGAGCCGCAGGCCGAGACGCCGGGCGTGGAACGCCTTGACGCCGTCGACCGTGCAGAGGACGTCGGCGAAAACGGCCGGGTGCGGGCCGGCCACGATCTCGGACACGAACAGCTCGTAGCTCAGCAGCCGGCTGCGCGGGGTGACCTGGCCCCGGCACCGCACCCGGAAGGTCTCACCGGGCACCGGTTCGAACCGCCAGCCGTCGCGGTCGAGGGTGTGGCCGCAAGCCGCGAGGTGGAACGCCATCGCCTGCAGGCAGGCCTCGAACATCAGCGTCCCCGGCATGTACGGGTCGCCGGTGAAGTGACCGGGGAAGAACCACTCTTGCGGGCTGACGGTGAACTCGGCCCGCAGGTAGCCACGCTTCCACGGGCCGCCGGTGGGGTCGAAGACGGGGATCCGGTGCAGCAGCTGCATGCGGCCGTCACCGGTGCGAGGCGTGCGGAGGTGGGCCCGGGTGCGCTCCCACCCCTCGCCGAAGCAGACGTCGGGCCTGCCCTCGGCGAAGGCCCGGACGTCGGCGAACCCGAAGGACGTCTTGGTCGTGACCGCGGGGGGAGACCACCGTCCGTCCGGCGGCTTCGCCCCGGCGGGGTGCCAGATCACTCCGCCGGAGGCGGCCAGCTCCTCGTCGGTGAAGTAGCCGGCCTGCCCGTTCTCCGCCGTGAGCAGGGTTTGCCCGCCGGTCTCGCACCGGCTGTGGAAGAAGAACAAGGGCACCCCGCCGTGCTCGCCGTGACCGTCGACGGAGATGTCGTACCGGGCGGTCGCCCCGGCGGCGGGCGGGCTGCCGTGGAAGGTGAGGTCCATGCCGAGCAAGCGGTACCCGCGGTCTTCGCCGACGTGGAGATCGGCGCCGAGCCAGCTGAGCAGCAGCCGGTCCGCCTGCCCGGCTTCGACCAGCAGGCCGGCGGGCATCCGGCCGCAGCCGTCCACGTACCAGGCGTCGTGGCGGATGTCGGTCTCGGTCCGGATGGTGCCCTGGCCCAGGGAGCAGGGTTCGCCGCCGATCTCCAGGACGCGGTCGGCGAGCAGCATCGGGGGTTCGGGCAAGCGCGTGTGCCGTGCCCGCTTCTCGACGGCGGCGAACCGCTCGCCCAGCACGGCCGCGACCCGGCCGGCACCCAGGCTTTCCAGCTGTGCCCGGCCGAGGGCGAAAGCGGATGCCGGACGATCCGGAACCGGCTGGTGTTCGTCCGGTGTCCCGGTGGACTCGCGCGCCGGGAGCCGAGGCGTGCTGTCGCGGGCCGGCAACGCCCGCAGCAGCGCAGGGGCCGTTTCCCCGGTTTTCCGGTGCACCGGCCGCTCAGGGGCAGATGCTGCCGGCTTCGCCGCCCGACCCGGTAGGGGTCCGGTGAACGGCGGCCGTGCCAGTGCCGACGTGACGAGGGGCGGGTGGGCCGGAGTGACCAGCGACCGGGGCTGCTCCGCGGCCGGACGCGCGGGCGCCGGCCGGTCCAGCACCGCCCCCGGGTCCGTGCAGACTCCGGCGGCGGCGAGCTCGGCGACCGCCTGGGCGAGCGCCGCGAGGGAGTCCTCGCCTCCTCCGGCCCCGTCCAGGGCGACGGCCACGTGATCCCGGCCGCGAAGGGTGGCCGAGATCCAGCCGGAGCACAGGTTGCGCGGGCCGTGTTCGACGAACACGCGGACGCCGTCGTCCCAGGATTTGCGGACCGTGGCGGCGAAGTCGATCCGGTCGAGGGTCAACGTGGTGAGAACGTCCGCCACCGACTCGGACGTGGGAACGTAGGCGTCGCCCGTTGTGCTCGTGTAAAAGCGCGTGGCCGGATCCGCCTGGACCGGACGGTGGTAGAGCCGCCGCAGCTCGGTTCGCGCCTCGTCCAGGACGCGGGCGTGCGCGGCGATGTCGTAATCGAGGGGGATGGCGGTCACCTCGCCGCCGAGGCGCCGGACCACCCGGGCACAGGCGTCCGCCGCGCCGCCGATGACGCACTGGGCGGGTGTGTTGACGACCAGCAGGAAAGCGGCTCGTTCGGCCTCGAGCGCGGCCTCGACCCGTTCGGCCGGGGCGGCGACCACCAGGTTGACCCAGCGCTCGTCCGCCAGCCCCAGGCGACGCCAGGCCCGGCGGGCGGTCCGCTGCGCGCCGACGAGCCCGTCGGTGTAGCACTCGGCCTCGACCAGCTCGGTGGCGAGCGCGGTGATGTTGCGCCACACCCGCAGCGCCACCATTGCGCCGGCCTCTCCGGAGGAGTAACCGAGCACCGCGTCCGGCCGGATCGAGAGCCGGTCGTGGGTCAGGCGGGTGTGCAGGTCCGCGAGCAGGGTCGCCGCCAGGTTCTTCCGCACGGGATCGGCCGGGCGGCCGGCGAACACGGGTTCGGCCAGCCGCGCGAGGTCGCCGCACCGCTGCCCGATCTCGTCGAGGAGCTCGGGGAACGCGAGCATGAGCGAACGGCCCATTCCCGGGTAGCAGGCCGATCCGTTGGTGTAGACGAACGCGACCCCGCCGTCGGCGGGCCGGTCCCGGAAAGCCAGTGCGGGCGGCCGTTCGCCCTGGCCGGCGAGCCACCGGTGGGCCGCCTCCCGGCGGGTGTGCAGGGCGTCCCCGGGCCGTTCGACGAGCGCGAGCCGGCAGGGCCCGGTCCCGGCCCGGTCGCCGGCGCGTACCGCCTCGGCGAGCTCCTGCCGGTTCCGGCCGGTGAACAGGTGGACCGCGTAGCCGCCGGCCGACCAGGCCACCGGAGTCACTGCCCGGACCCGGACTGTCGTGGCCGCGGCGCCCAGCGGGGCCACGGTGACGTCGGCGACCGGCGCGCGCAGCAAGGGAGCTACCGGCCCGGCGGGCTGGGGCACCGCCCGGTGCCGGACCGCCAGCGCCGCGGCGGCGACCGCGACGAGCCCCTCGGCGGCGTGCGCGCTGCCGAACCGGTCCACCGGGTCGAAGCCGGGAAGCGGACCGACGGCCGCGCCCGGTCCGACGCCGAGGCCCGGGCCGGTGTCGAGGGGCTCGGCCTCGTCGACCAGTGCGATCACGTCGGCACCGTCCCGTTCGGCGTCCGCACGGCGGCGCAGCACCAGGACCACCGCGGCGTCGCCCGGCTCTCGGCCGCGGCCGAGAGCGCGCAGGGCGGACTCGTGCACCGGTTCGCACGACAGGTCCACCGCGCCGACCACCACGGCGTCCGCTTCGCCTGCGCGCAGCGCGCGGCAGCCGAGCGCCAGGGCGACCGTTCCGGACGCTTCCTCCGCGAACACCGAAAAGCTGGGCCCGGCCAGGTCGAACTGGGAGTTCAGGCGGTTGGTGACGATGTTGGGCATCGCGCCGACCACGCCGGCGGCGGTGAGCGGCGGCCCGAACCCGTCCCGCGCGGCCGGATCCTCGGCGACCTCGTCGGTGGCGCCGCCCGCGGCCAGCCAGGACGGCACCCGCCAGCGTGCCGCGTGGCGCACCACCTCGGGGTCGCACCCCATTCCGACCAGGACCATCGTGCGGTCGCGGGGCAGGTCCCGCCCGTCCAGTGCCTCCCGGGCCGCGTCCAGCACCAGCAGCTGCTGCGCGAGCGTGTGTTCCAGGTCGGACGGTGGGAACCGGAGGCCTCGCAGCGGTGTCTCGACCGTTTCCCGCCGCGTCGACGGCGTCCGCTCGCCGAACAACCCCTCGGCGAAGTCCCGCACGCCCGACCCGGTGCCGACCCGGGCACCGATGGCCACGATGGCCACCTCGTCGTCTTGGGAGTCCGTCGTGGACTCGGAATCTCCCGGGTACGGCCCCGGATACGTCGGCGCGGCCGGGGGCAGGGCGTCGAGCACGAGGTGGGCGTTGGCGCCGCCGAACCCGAAGGTGCTCAAGCCCGCGCGCCGCCGGCCGTCCCACGGCTCGTGTTCGGCGAGCGGCCGCAGCGCGGTCCCGGTCAGCGCTTCGGCCGGGTCGCCGGCTCCCAGGGTGGCCGGCCGGACGCCGGCGTGCATCGCGCCGATCAGCTTCAGCAGGCCCGCCAGCCCCGCGACCGTCACCGGGTGACCGAGGTTCGACTTGACCGAACCGACCGGCAGGTCGCGGACCCCGGCGAAGACCTTCGCCGCGGTGCGGGCCTCGACGGCGTCGCCGAGAGCGGTTCCGGTGGCGTGGCACTCCAGCAGGGTCACCGAGGCCGGATCGAGCCCGGCGGCCCGGTAGGCGCCGAGGATCGCGCGTTCCTGGCCTTCCGGGCACGGCGCGAGCAGACCTTCCCCGCGTCCTCCGTTGGACAGCCCGATGCCCCGGATCACCGCGAAGATCGGTGCGTCGGCGCGAACGGCGTCGGCCAGCCGCATCAAGGCCACGCACGCGGCGCCCTCCGCCGGCACCAGCCCGTCCGCGTCGCGGGCGAACGGGCGGCTGCGCCCGCTGCGGCTGATCGCGCCGAGGACGCCGAATCCGGCGTGCACGAACAGGTCGTCGGCGCGGTTGACGGCGGCCGCCAGCATGACGTCGGCGGCGCCGTCGTGCAGCCGGTCCACGGCGATCTTGAGGGCGTACAGCGAAGAGGCGCAGGCGGCGTCCAGACCCATCGAGCCGGCGCCGAGGCCGAGTGCGCGGGCCGTCAGGTGTGCGGTGAGCCCGCAGGAGAACCGGTTGCGCGGGTCGGCAACAGCGTGGTCCGTCACCGCTCGCCGTAGGGGTTCGGGCAGGGCGCGGGCCCAGGTCCGTTCGGCGAACCGGCTCATCCCGGCCGTCGGGTAGCCGAGGACGCCGAGGACGAGGCCGGCCCGGGGCAGCGGCCCGGCCAGGCCGGCTTCCCGCAGCGCCTCGCGGCCGCAGTGCAGGATCCAGTGGACCAGCGGGTCGAGGGAGCCGATGTCTTCCGGGGTGACGGAGAAACCGCCCGGGTCCCACGCCGTGTCGAATCCGCGGACGTATCCGCCGAGCCGGATGGGGGCACCGGCGCCAGCGGGCTCGGGGAAGGGTTCTCCGGGAAGGGCATGGTCAAGGCGCCAGTAGCCTTCCGGCGAGGGCCCCAGGCTGACCCGTTTGCCCATGACGGTGCGCCACAAAGCTTCCGGCGTCAGCGCGCCGGGGAGGACACATCCGCGTCCCACGACGGCGATGGGTTCGAACATGGATGCTCCAAAGCGTCGGAGGGCAGGGACACGAGCGGACGCGAAAAGGCTCAGGGCCGGCGAATCAGGCTGACGCCGAGCAGCTCCAGGTGTGCCCGGCCGGCGGGATCGAGGAGCGCGATGTCGCAGACGGCGTGGTCGGGTCCGGTGCGGCGGCCCCGCACGGCGCAGCGGAGGGGTGCGGAGAGCGCTCCGCTCACCCGCAACCGGACGAACCGCACTGCCATGGGCAGGGTCGGCACCCCCAGCACCCGCTCGGCCCACAGCACACCGAGCTGGAAGCCACCGTCCACGGCAGCAGGGTCGGTGCCGGGATACCGGCCCGTCCAGCCGCGCTCCCGCACGCCCGTGACGGTCCCGTCCGCCCCCTCGGCCGACAAGCTCTCGACCGAGCTGAGCGTGCGGAACAGCGGGCCGTGGAAGAGGGCGTCGCTGTCGTACGGGTCGGCGTTGCCGGGCGGTGGCGCAGCGAGCGGTGACCAGTCGGTGTACTGCTCTCCGGCCACCGCGGTCGTCGTGCGCGCGGCCTGGCAAGGCCGGCCCTCCTCGTCGGAGATCCTCAGCTCCGCCCCGCCCGGCCGGTCCTCCACCACGCCGAGGGTGAGCCGGCGTACCTGGCCGGGTTCCACGGTCAGCGGCCGGAACACCCGCACGTCGGCGAGGGCGAGTTCCCCGCGGGCCGGCTCGAGCTCCCGGGCGGCGGCGAGGAACCGGTCCAGCGTCAGGGCCACCGGCACCACGGAGGCGCCGCCGATGGTGTGGTCGCGCAGTTGCGGGTGATCGTCCCAACCGAACCGGAGGGAAGTCCTCCGGCGCCGCCCCGGGCCGGGAAGGATTCGGGCGCCATTGGCCGCGACGAGCAGGCGCAGGCGGGGTGCACCCGCTCCCAGCGTCGCGACGACGGCGTGGCCGCCCGCCTCGACCGGCACCAGGCCGACGCCGCTGTCCCGGAAGTGCCCGGCCAGCTCCGGCGTGACCATCCCGGCCTGCCACGGGCCCCAGCCGATCGCCGTCACCGGACGCTCCGGGCGGCGCGCGGACTCGGCCGCCGCCACCTGGAAGAGCACTTCGTTGGCCATGGCGTAGTCGCTCTGGCCCGGGTTGCCGAACTGGGCGGCCACCGACGAGAACAAGTAGACGAACGACAGCGGATCCTCGGCGGTGGCGGCCAGCAGCGCGCGCAAGCCCCGCACCTTCACGTCGAAGACCCGGTCGAACATGTCGTCCGTCTTCTCCGCCACGGGTTTGTCGGCGAGGACGCCGGCCCCGTGCACGAGGCCGGTCACCGGTCCCCACTCCCGGCGGACGCGGGCCAGTGCCGCGCCGAGGGCGGCCGGGTCGCCGACGTCCACCGGCAGGTACCGGACGTCGCTGCCCGCTTCGGTCAGGGCGGCCATCGTGCGGCGCACCTCGCGCGCGGCGAGGATGCGTCGCGCCAGCGCCCCGACCTCGGACGGTGCGGGCACCGGTCCGCCGGCCCGCCGCCGGTCGGCCACGATCGCGTGCTTCACGGCCGTCTCGTCGCCGGCCGCCCGCACCGGCGGCGGCTCGTCGGTCAGCGGTGTCCGTCCGATGAGGACGATGCGGGGCCGGTGCGCCCGGGCGATCGCGCGCACGGCCTCGGCCGTGATGCCCCGCGCGCCGCCCGCCGCGACGATGACCGACTCGCGGCCGATGACCGGGACCCGGCCGGACGGGGTGCGCCACCGCGTCACCGGTGACGGCGCCGGCTCGGCTTCGACCACCAGTGTCGTGCGCCGCCCGTCGGCGTGCAGACCCACGTCCAGCAGGGCGCCGCCGTGGCACAGCTCGTCGGCGAGCGCGTCGGCGATCCGGCCGGGGTCGCGGCCGCCGCGCTCGCAGTCGATCGCCTTGACCGTGGCTTCCGGCCACTCCTTGGCGACCGTGCGGGCCAGCGCCGCCGGGCCGCCGAGCCAGGCGCGGTCGCCCTGCCGTCCCCCGAGGCCGAAGTCCCCGCCGGTGTCCTGGACGAAGGCGAACAGCCCCCCGTTCCGCGTGAACCGGGCGGCCGCCGCCCGGGCGGCGGCGAAAGCCTCGTGGTTGACCGCGATCGCCTCTTCCGGGCCGGCCACTTCGCGCAGCCCGCCGAGGAACACCACCCCGCCGGCGTCGGAGGGCACCTCGCGGGTGACGGCCGCGTCGACGCCGCGGGAGACGAGCCGTTCGACGAGCGCGGCCGCCACGCCGCCCCCGTCCTCGGTCACGAACAGCCGTCCGTCGCCGAGGCCCGACGGCGCCAGGCCCGACAGCTCGGCGGCCACCTCACGGACGGTGTAGCGCAGCAGCCGGCCGGACTGCCCTGACTCCGAGGCCACGGTCTCCGCGGCGGCCGTGCTCACCCGCCCACCTCCGCCGTCAGCCGCTCGGCGATCTCCCCGATCGTCTGCAGCCGGCCGAGCTCGGCGGGGTCGAGCGTCGGCAGGCCCTCGACGCGGTCGCGCAGGGCTGAGAGCACCTCGACCCGCTTGATCGAGTCGACGCCCAGGTCGGCCTGGAGGTGCATCTCCGGATTGAGGATGTCGACCGGATATCCCGTCTTGTCCGCGACGACCTGGAGGGTCAGCCCGATGAGCCGCTCGCTCGCCGATCCGTGGCCGTGCGCTCCGGCGTCGTCGGCGGGCACGTCGGGCTGCGAAGGCGGCTTCGTCCGTTCCGTTGACGCCACGGGCATCCTCGGTTCGTCCACGGCCGGGCCGGCTTCGCCGAAGCCGAAGTCCTCGACGGCCGGGAAGTCGCCGGTGAGCCCGGGTGGCGGTTCCATGGGCAGTGCGACCGGCTTCGCCGCGGCCGGGACGCCGTTCGGGGTCACCCCGTTCGCCGGGAAGTCCGCCGGCGGATCCGCCGGTAGCGAGCCGTCCTCGTGGTTCAGCGACCGGCCCACCGCCGAGAGGTAGGCCAGGTGGCTGTCGGCCGTCGTGCGCTGGTAGGAGGCCTGGGTCGCGGCGGCCAGTCGGTGGAGTTCACGCACGGTGTCCCACCACGCGGTCCGGTCGTCGGCGGAGCGGTCTGCGGGCTGTCCGGTCGGTCCGTTCGCTGGCTGTGGCATGACAGGGGATCCCTCCGGTGGGTGGGTGGTCATCTGGTCCGGCTCCGCGTCGGCAGCGGGGTAGCGCTTGCCGTAGTTGGTGCCGGAAATCCGCACGGTGGCGGGGGACTTCGGCGGCGCGGGCGGCCTTTCCGGTGCGTAGCCCTGCCACAGCGGCGCGAAGTTCACCGGCACGCCCCGGGCGACCAGCTTCGCGAGACCTTCCTGCAGGGAGGTGAGGCCGTTCTTGCCCCGCTGGTCCAGGGCGATCGCCGCGTGGGGACGGTGCCCGAGGTTCGCCCGCACGAGCCCGGTCAGGACCGACCCGGGACCGACCTCCACGAAGGTCCGGACGCCGTCGTCGTACATCGCGGACACCTGGTCGGCGAACCGCACCGCCGACACCGGCTGACGGACGATCCGGTCGGCGATCTCCCCGGACGCGGACGGGTACGCGGCGGCGTCGGAGTTCGCGTAGACCGGAACCTGCGGCGCGGTGAAGCTCAGGTGGCGGACGTGCGCGCCCCACGGACGGGTCGCGTCCCGGACGAGCGGGCTGTGGAAGGCTGCCGACACGCTCAGCGGGTGCGCGCGGACGTCGCGTTCGGCCAGCCGGCGTTCCAGTGCGGCGAGGGACCGCCGGCCCCCGGACACCACCACCTGCTCGGGTGCGTTGTGGTTCGCCAGCCAGAGATCGCGGACGCCCAGGGCGCGGATCACGCGCTCGACGACCTCGGCCGGGGCCGCCGCGGCGAGCATGCCGCCGGGTTCGCGGGCGGCGTCCCGCATCAGCTCCCCGCGCCGCCGCGCCAGGCGCACCAGGGATTCGTCGTCCATGACGCCGGCGGCGTGCAGCGCGGTCAGCTCCCCGAGGCTGTGCCCCGCCACGCAGCCCGGGCGAATCCCCACGGCGTCCAGCACGGCCAACAGCGCCGTGCTGTGCGTGGCCACCGCGGGCTGCGCCCATTCGGTGGCCGTCAGCTGCCCGGCCTGCGCGTCCCGTTCCTCGTCGTCGAAAGCCGGAGCGGGGAACACGATCCGGTGCAGCGGCCGGTCACCCATCTCGATGTCCGCGAGCCGGTCCCAGAGCAGGCGCGCCTGGGGGACGTGCAGGGCGAGGTCCGCGCCCATCCCCACGTACTGGCTTCCCTGGCCGGGGAACAGGAAGGCCAGGCGCCCAGTGTCCGCCGGGCCGGTGCCGTAGTGCGTCCCGTCCGGGGTGCCGAAGGACGTCTCCGGGGCGCTCCGCACGCGACCGGCGGCCTCCTCCGCCTTGCGCCCCAGCTCGTCGACATCGGCCGCGACGATCGCGAGCCGGCGGCCGGGAACGCTGCGCGCGGGGACCTCCTCCTGGGACTGACGCGCGATCGCCGCCAGCGAACGCCGGTCTTCGGCCAGGTCGCGGCAGGCGCCGAGCAGCTCCTCCGGCGAACCGGCCGTCAAGACCACCAGCTCCGTCGGAGCCGTGCGCGTCCGGTACGCCCGGCGTCCACCGTGAGCCGGGACGTACTCCTCGGCGGTGACGTGGAAGTTGGTGCCGCCGAAGCCGAAGCTCGACACCGACGCCCGCCGCGGGTGCGACGAGCCGCGGATCCAGGGCCGGGTCTCGGTGTTGACCCGGAAGGGGCTGCCGGTGAGCCCCAGGGCGGGGTTCGGGCGGGTGACCTTGATGGTCGGCGGGAGCACCTGGTGGTGCAGGGCGAGCACCGCCTTGAGCAGCCCGGCGGCCCCGGCGGTGGCCTTGGTGTGGCCGAACTGGGACTTGAGGGATCCCAGCGCACACCAGGGAACCGGCGATTCTTCGCCGAACACCCGGCGCAGCGCCGCCGTCTCGGCGGAGTCACCGGCCCGGGTTCCGGTGCCGTGCGCTTCCACCAGCTCGACGGTGCCGGGCGGGTACCCGGCCGCCTGGTACGCCCGCCGAAGCGCCCGGACCTGCCCCTCGGGCAGCGGGGTGTAGACGGCCGTGCCCCGCCCGTCGGAAGACGTGCCCACCCCGCGGAGGACGGCGTAGACGGCGTCACCGTCGCGCTCGGCGTCCGTGAGCCGCTTGAGGGCGAACAACACGACGCCCTCGCCGAGCACCATGCCGTCGGAGTCGGCCGAGAAGGGACGGCAGTCGCCGGTGGGGGACAAGGCAGGGGTCTTGCTGAAGCAGGTGTACCAGACGATGTCGTTGAGGGTGTCGACGCCGCCGGTGATGACCATGTCGGCCTGCCGCAGCCGCAGCTCGTTGACGGCCGAGGACACCGCGGCCAGCGACCCGGCGCAGGCCGCGTCGGTGATGAAGTTGGTGCCGTGGAAGTCGAACCGGTTGGCCACGCGGCCGGCCACGACGTTGCTGAGCAGGCCCGGCAGGCTGGCTTCCTGCCAGGGGACGTAGTGCTCGGCGATGCGGTCGCAGAGGGCGTCCACCTGCTGCGCCGGCAGGCCGCCCTCACGCAGGGCCTTGGCCCACACCGGACGCTGCAGGCGGTTGCCCATCGTGGTCAGCAGCTCCAGCGGTCCGGTGCCGAGGATGACGCTCACCCGTTCCCGGTCGTAGGTGGGTGGCCCGTGGCGTGCGAGGTCGTCCAGGAGCCGCTGCGCGGCGAGCAGGGTCAGCGTCTGGGAGGTGTCGGTGGCGGGCAGCGCGCTGGGCGGTAGGCCGTGGGCCAGCGGGTCGAAGTCAACGGGGTCGAGGAAGGCCCCGCGGTACCCGTAGGTCTTGTCCGGGGCGGCGGGGTCGGGGTCGTAGTAGTCGGAGACGAGCCAGTGCGTCCGGGGAACGTCGGTGACGAGGTCGCGGCCCTGGACCACCGTGCGCCAGAAGCCGTCGGTGTCGGCGGAGCCGGGCATCAGCGCGCTGATGCCGACGACCGCGATCGGCTCCTGCACGGGCGGTCCGGCGTTTTCCGGCGGGGTCACCGGACCCCGCCGCTCTCGGCGAGCCGCCGGGGAGTGAACCCGAAGCCGGCCGGTGTCACGGGCAGCCCGCAGGTGCGGGCCTGGTGCGCGCGGGTGATCACGGCTGCTCCTTCCAGCAGGTTGAGGGCGATCTGGACGACCGTCCGGTGTTCGAGCGCGGCGAGGAAGGACCCCGCCACCCACCGGTTGAACGCGCCCATGGCCGGGCCGCACCAGATCTGGTAGTCCGCCTTGCGGCCGGGATCGCCGGTGATGGCCCACCGGCTGGACCGGCCCAGGTACCAGCGGAACACCAGGGCCATCCGGTGCTTCGCGTCCGCCTCCGCCCGGGTCAGCTGGGCGGGATCGCGTTCGGCCCAGAACCGCGCGGTCTCCGCCCAGACCGCCTCCAGCGGCCGGCGGAAGACCTGCTCCTCCAGCTGCGCACGCCGCCGGGCGGGAATCTCCTCCAGCGATCCGTGGGCCTGGTACAGCTCGTGGAGCAGCCCGGCCCGGCTTGCGAACATGGTCCCGCGGCGCAGCACCTGGAGGCGGACGCCCATCTCGAACATGTCGGCGGCCGGAGCCATCGCGGTGTCGGTGAGATCGGCTCCGGCGAGCATCCGGCGGCCGTCGGCGGACATCCCCGACTCGACCGCGGCCTGGTTCACGGAACCGGTGAGGACGTAATCGGCGCCGAGGGCGAACGCGGTGGCGACCGCGGCGGGGGTGCCGAGGCCCCCGGCGGCGCCGACCCGGACGGCGCGGGGGTGGCCGTAGGATCCGGCCAGCCGGTCGCGCAGCGCACGGATCGCCGGCAGCATGATCCCCAGCGGGCGGTTGTCGGTGTGGCCGCCGCTGTCGGCCTCGACCGTGATGTCCTCGGCGACCGGGATGCGAGCCGCCAGCGCGGCTTCTCCCTCCGACAAGTCGCCGTCCGCCACCAGCCGGCGAAGCAGCGGCTCGGGGGGCGGGGACATGAACCGCTCGGCGGTCTCCGGCCGCGACACCTTGGCCAGCAGCCGGCGCGGTCGTTCCACCCCGCCCGATCGGCCGGCCCGCAGGCCGCGGGCCATGCACAGCACGAGGGGCGGCGTGAGGTCCATGTATGCCGACGCCGAGACGGCCGGGACACCCAGTTCGACGAGCAGCCGCGCGGTCCGCGCCTCCACGGCGGGTTCGTTCGGGGAGTGCAGGAGGTTGACCCCCCAGTTGTCCCGGCCGCGCAGCGACCGGCTCAGCCGTTCGACGGAGTCCCGCACCACCCGCTCGCGCAAGCCCCCGGCGCCGAAGAAACCCATGAGGTCCGCGCCGGCGAGCTTTTCGACCATTTCCGTCGTGGCGATTCCCGTCGACATTTCCCCGGCCAGGTAGGGGAAACGGGTGCGGTGCGCCGCGCAGAACTCCCGGCTTCCCAGCCATTCGGGATAAATGGCCGGAAGCACCCCCAGCAGCCCGGCCGGACCGGATCCGGCCCCGTGCGTCCCCCGGTCCCGAAGAGGGTCGGGAAGCAGCTGGGCGCCGCGCCGGCCGGTCGCCGGATCCACCAGCAGTCCGAGCGGCCGCCGGATTTCGGCGACCAACGCGGTGATCTCGTCCGGCGCAAAGCTCGCCGTGCTCTCGTGCGAGGTGCGGCCGGCGCCGTTCTGGGAGAGCGAGATCATCATCACCATGCCTGTTCGCTTCGCGTACTCGACGGCGTGTCAGGGGTTGTCGACTCACTCAAACATGGCTCATTCCCAGCCGACAGGAGCACTTGGGCCCGGGGAAAAATGCTCTGCCCCGACCGGGGAGGAAAGCCTTGACTTCGCCGCAGGACCTGGCGAATCTGACTGCGGTGGCAAGGAGAGGAGGCCGCCCTTCGCGGCGGCGATCGGAGCAGGTGAACCGGTGAACGAAGACGAATTGCTCGGCCGCATGGGAGAAATGGTGGGATTCAACCGCCACGGATCGCAGTATCGTGGTCGTCTGCTGGAGATCACCTGGAGTATCCGGGAACGGGATGACCGGGATGTCTACGTGACCGTGGAGTTACCGTGTACCTTGCTGAAATTGTTAGTTCCCCTGCGTGACGTGACCCACGTTGAGTCCAGTGGTCAGGCCGTCAGGTATGGCTTCCCCGTGCGGTGAAGGATATCGTTCCGTGGGTTCCGGCGGCGCGACATCGGGTTGGGAAATTTATGCCATCCACGCGAAAGGACATCGTATCTGCTGAAAGCTTCTGAGTGGGTCAATCGCGACCCCGAAGGGTGACACCTCCTTGGCGCCCGGCGAACTTGACTTGACAGGTATCTGCTGCACGGCGCCGGGGCCGATGACAAAGGGGCAGAAATGATGTCGTCGTCTCTGGATCGTGTCCTGCTCGCCAGGTTCCGGCGGATTCACGCCGGCCGTACCGGCCGACGGAGCCCGGTGGGCGGCCACCGCGGGCTCATGCTTCAAGTGGGTGAGGAGCTCACCTCCCGGTCACCGGACGCGATCCTCCGCATCGAGACAGCTGTGCTTTCCGACTTCCTGTGGCATGCCGACAGGTTCCTCCGGCCTCTCGCGCATCGATGGCCGCGCGTGGTCGCGCGAATCGTCACTCGCCTGATGCGCACCGCGTTCCGCGGCATCGTAGGACCGATGCGCTCGGGTGGCGACGCGGTCATCGACATCCCCCACTGCGCGTTTCTCGCCGGCGGCGGTCGTGACGCCTGCGTTGTCGTGTGCAAGCAGCCGACGGAAACGTACCTGCACGACTACCTCGCCTGCGATCCAGCCTGAACCCCAACTTCACGACCGGACGCTGCCGCATCGTTGTGGACACCGACGTGCCATCCGATTGACACGGCCTGGTACTGCACTGATATTCAGTGATGACCTTGTCGTCGACAGTGATTGGCGTGCGCTTCGGGCTGGGCCGATTCGTCGCCACCGTGGCACCGGCAAGCACGCGCTGAGCCACGGACGTGATCTGTGAAGGACTGCTCCATCGGTCGGGGCGGTGGTCGGCGTGATCGTGGCACCCGTGATCCCCGGCCCGTGGTCAGTCGAGTTGGCCTAAGGGGATCTGCGGTCAGCAGATTTGGCCTCGATGCCTCGCGGGCTGATGACGGAGGGGCGGCGAGCAACGAGTCCTCTCATCCGGCCCTCAGTCAGTGCTGCTCGAAGCACGTCGGTGCGCGATTCCCGTTGCACTGGTGGCAACGCCACCACCTCGGCCGCCGATGGCCTGGCCGACTACGAGCCGGCTGGAACGGTAGCAGCTTGTGGTTGATCGCTCGCGTCGACTAAACCGGCCGTGCATCCCGTGCGTGTTCCCGTCGCGGCCCCGGTTCGGGCCGCGACGATTGCAGGGGAGAAATGATGCGCAAGGACAAGGCGATGGTGAAGAGCGGCACGAGGAAGGTCGGCGCGGTCGTGGCCGCGGTGGCGTCGGTCGCCGGGATGGTCTTCGTGGCTGCGCCCGCCACGGCGGCCACGACCGACTACCCCGTCAGTTACTTCAGGTTGAAGTACGGGGAGAGCTACTACAACGGTACGGCTACCTTCACCAACCGGTCGGTCGACGTCATCGGAGCGTTCAAAGCCAGCAACTCCCGGCGGGTCTACGCACGAGCGTGGGCGGGTGGCACCTCACTGGACTTCAAGAGCACCAGCCTCTGGACCAACAGGGCCGGGGAGGCGCACCTTCCCCTCGATGCGAACCGTGTTGGCGGATCCGACGTTACCTGGGTCTACATGACGGACGAAAACGACACCCGCGTCGCAACACAGACCTGCTTCCGCGGCTCCACCAACTGCATTGACGGCCTGTTGTAGATCGATCGTCGGGGCGCCCCGCGGACCGAGAGAGTGAAGGGCTGCCGGCGAACAGTGGGCAACGCTGAAGCCGACACTCTGCACGTGATCACGAAGGGGCACCGAGTCCGCAGGTAGGTTCGGATGACTCGGCGACCGCCGTCCGGGCCTACCTGGCGGGCTCCAAAGGGGTAGCAGCATGGTCCGCACCACCGGCAGCGAACACCGTGTGAGGACGTCCCGGCGCTGCGCTGGAGTGCTATCGACAACCCGCCCGCACCGCCGACTTCCGGGTAGTCCGGCTCGGCCCGTGCCGCGCCAGCAGCGGTGCCCTGCCATCGTCGAGCCGAGCGAGGAGATCGCCGTGCTCGCGCACGCGGTAGAGCACGTCGTCGGCGATGAAGGTGAACTGGGTGACGTGCGAGCAATTCTCGACCTCGGTCGATGTGATCTAGCTTCGCCTGCGTTCGCACTGGTCAACGCCCTAACCGGTGACAGCACGTGCCGCGGCAAACGCATAACGCGGCGGACAACGTCGTGCGTAGTGACGTTGCAGTGCTCGGCTTGACAGCGCGCTCGTCGTCTCGCACTATTCGAACAAGTGTTCGATGATAGTTCTGGGTGCGCTCGTGGCTTCCCACACGGGTGTCTCCGGTGCGTGTTCGTGATGCTGGAGGTGCGTGGTGGCGGTGCCGGAGGCGGTGGCGGGGCTCGCGGCGATCCCCGGTGTCCGCACGGCCGCCCAGCTGCAGCAGCCGAACTCCGAGGCGCCGGCTACCGCCGGATCGTTGCCCGTGACGCCCGCCCTCGCCGAGCTGCTGCCGGGTGGCGGGCTGTGGCGCGGCACCACCGTGTCGGTCTTGAGGTCGGCCGCGCTGGTCCTGGCCTTGTTAGCCGAGGCGACGCGGCAGGGTTCGTGGGCGGCGATTGTCGGCATGCCGGACCTCGGCGTTGCCGCGGCTGCCGAGCTGGGTGTCGATCTGGACCGGTTCGCGCTGGTAGCAGCCCCCGGGGCCGAGCTGGTCGCGGTGGTGTCGGCGTTGATCGACCCCGCCGGCCGGCCGGGCGGGTCCGTCACCGGGGTGCGGTGCTGATCGCCGTCGGCGCGTGGCCCGCCGCCGATCTGGAGCATCGCCTCTCGCGACGCAAGTGGCGTGGCCTCACCGGAGATGGGTTCGGGCACCTCGAGTTCCGGGACGTCGTCGTATCGAGCCGAGGCCGGGGCGCCGCAGCACGTCCGCAGACAGTGGCGCTCGAGCTGCCGGGCGCAGGCGGTACCGCCGCTGCGGGGCGCCGTGCTGCGCCGCCGCGGCTGACCGAGGCCGCGGGATAAGCGGTGCGGTCCAGCGCCGCCGTTCCGCTGCACCTGACCCGATGATCGACGACCAGTCCGGCAGCGCCGTCCGATCGGGCGCGCGTGGCGAGTTCGGCGAGCTGATTCCGGTCCGGCCGGCGGCCGGCAAACCGGCCGTCTGCTTGCGCGGCCACCGGCTCGACCTCGATCTTTACGACAAGCTCGCGCCCTACGGCCATCGCTACCGGCTGCACGCCACGCTATGCGAGGTATGCCGGGCGGTAGAGGCCTGCGACCCGTCCGAGCGACGCCTCGCCGAATGGGCCCACCTCGACGTTACGAGCTGGCGAGCGTTCGACCCAGCGTTCAGGGAAAGACTGGTTCTCGTCGTCCGTCCGCCGGCAGGCGGGACGCTGGTCGGACAGCTGGAGCTTCATCTCGACGGCAGCCCGGTCGCCACCGCGACGCTCAGCATCTGCGTCCCGTGCCGGGCCGCCACCCTCGACTACGTCTACGTCATCGCGGGCTATCGACGCCTGGGCTATGGCCGCACGCTGGTCGCGGCTGCGATAGCCCGCGCGCCCGCTTACCGGTGGACGGCTCCGCTGCCGGACGGGCCGGTGGCTCAGTCGTTCCGGGCACGCATCGCCTTGCGTCGAGCCGGATCGTCGTGCATCCACCGCAATAGCGGTGACTTCAGGCGGTTCGCCAGGCCTGGCGAAACCGTGCACCTGCGGCCGGTGGGCCCGGCCGTTGGCCGGGCGCTGTCGGCTCCGGATACGGCGCACCGCGCTCTGGGTGTCGCTGGTCGCGGCCGCGGTGTTCGTGGCCGTGGTGCTGGTGACCGGTTTCGTGGCGCCGGGCTTCTTCCTGCGTCACGATCGATCACCCGACAATGCGGCGGCGAGCTCGCAGGCACCGTCCACCGGCGGGACGACGACGTCGAGGACACCGTTCTCCCGGAGCAGCCCCGCGCAGCTGCAGGCCGCTCGGCAGGTAGCCGAGGAGTTCCTGCGCCGTCTCAATGCCAACGCGATCGACGGCTCGGCCGGTGCGAAAGCCATGGCATGCCCCGGTTCGGAGTCTCTGCTCGGCGGCACACTACTCGCCGTGGAGCGGCCCACGCAGCTTGCGATTCCGACTCAGGGAGAGGTGCGCTTCCGCGACCCCGTGATAGAAGTCGACGTAGCCGGTGTGACGGACCAGCGGCCCGTCACCGGTTATGTCCGGCTGCAACCCTGGCAGGACCACCAGCCGTGTGTCCGTATCTTGGTCGTCCGGTAGTCGACGACGGTCCCACGCTGTTCGCCGGTCCGGGCGGCGCAGTCCGCCACCCACCGCGACTGCTCCAGGCTCACCTACCCGGTTGACAGCCGAGTCTGTTCCTCTCGGGTTGCCCGTCCGAGGGCTTCCGCCGTTCTTTTCGCGCCGCCCTCGGCGTGTCGCAAGAGGTCGACCGCACTGCCGCAGACGTACTGGCGTGCTCTACTCCACGGCGATTTGCTTCTTCACGGGGCCTTTGGCGGCGACGGTCCGGTCGCGGCCGCTGTCCTTGGCGCGGTAGACGGCGTCGTCGATGGCCAGTAGCAGGGTGCTGAGGTCGCGGCCGTGGTCGGGGAACATCGCGGCGCCGATCGAGGCGGTCAGGGTAATCACCGCCAGCTCGCCGGTGCGGCGGTCGGTCGCACCCACAGTGACCGCGGCTTCGCGGCACCGCTGCCGCAGCTGGTCGCGGCGACCCCGCCGGAGAACATGCAGCGCTGGGAACTGCGCGACCGCAAACCGGTCGGGCAGTGGTCGAAGGGCCGGGTCACCCTCGTCGGCGACGCCGCCCACCCCACCTCGCCCTACGCCGCCTACGGGGCGGGCATGGCGATCGAGGACGGCTACTTCCTCGGCCGTCGGCTCGCCGGCGTCGACCTGTCCGACCACCAGGCGGTGCGGCGCGCGCTCGAGGAGTTCGAAGAGCCACGCAAACCGCACACCGCACGGCAGGTCCAGCAGGCCTACCTCCTCGGGCAGGTGTTCCACCACGCGCCCCGGCCGCTGCGGTACGTGCGCGACCTGGTGCTGGACCACACCCCGCTGCTGCAGAAAGTGGTCGGCGAGTCCTCGCCGGGGGAGATCGTGAAGCAGATCGCCGAGATCGACAAGGCCGAGCAACGGTTCGCCGCGGCTGTGGGAGGGCAAGGATGAAGACTGTCGACGTGCACGCCCATCTGGGCATCCCGGCGGTCGACGAGCTGATCGCCGTCGAGCCGGGGCTGGCCCGGCAACGCGCGCTCGACGCGGCCAGTCTCGGACCGGAATCGGCGGCCTACAACGTGGAGCAGATCCGGTCACTGGCGGTTCGCCTGATCGATGTGGACACCCGGGTCGCCGCGATGGACAAGGCCGGTGTGGACGTCCAGGCGGTGTGCGCGGTGCCGTTGCCGCACGCCTGGGCGGGCCGTGACCTCGCCGAGCGCATCGCGGCGCTCACCAACGAGACGATCGCCGGGTTCTGCGCGAAGCGGCCGGACCGGTTCGTCGGTGTCGGCACCGTGTCGCTGCAGCATCCCGATCTCGCGGTGCGGCAGCTGCGGAGCGCGGTGGCGGACCTGCACCTGCGAGGCGTGCAGATCTCGACGGCGGCCGCGCCCGGCGTCGAACTCGACGACCCGTCGCTGGCGGAGTTTTGGGCGGCGGCCGAGGAACTCGGCGCGGCGGTGCTCATCCACCCGTGGGGCTGCACGCTGGGGGAGCGGCTGAACGCCTACTACCTGTTCAACACCGTCGGCAACCCGGTGGAGACGGCGCTGGCGCTGTCCCGGATCGCGTGCTCCGGTCGGCTGGAACGCCACCCCCGGTTGCGGATCTGGGCCGCGCACGGCGGTGGCTACCTGCCGACCTACCTGGGCCGCGCCGACCACGCGTGGTCGGTCCGCGGCGACGCCCGCACCACCGCCGAGCCGCCCGGCACCCAGCTGCGGCGCGTTTTCGTCGACTCGCTCGTCTACAGCACGCAGGGCCTGCGGCACCTGGTGGAGAACCTGGGCGCCTCCCAGGTGACGCTGGGCAGCGACTACCCGTTCGACATGGGCGTCGAAGACCCCGTCGACCGGCTCCTGGCGGCAGGTTTCGACGACGCTGTCGTCGCCGCGATCCGCGGCGGCAACGCCGAGCGACTGCTCGGCTCGATGCCCGGCTCAGGGGTCGCCTGATGCACGGCTACGACATCATCGGGAGTTCGGATCCGATCCGGAGGCCGCGATCGCCACGCCCGCGAAACGCGGCAGCACCTGGAACCGGTGGGTAACCGACGACGGCGTGGGCACGGTCGACTTCCTCGAGGAGCCGGCGCGCGGGCGCGGCGGCGCTGGTCCGCCGGGGGCGCTCGTTCAGCCTGTCGCTGCCGTTCGACGAGGACGGTCCGCAGTTCGGCTGGAAACGCCGGGTCAACCCGGTGCACACGATGATGTCGACCGGCATGGACACCGCGGAGCAGATGGGCCTGCCGCACGGCCTGTCCGTCGCCGACGACGCGGTCTTCATGCCGCTGCAGTGCAGCACCCAGTGGGATGGCCTCGGGCACGTGTTCGACCACGGTGTCGGCTGGAACGGCAGGCCCGGACGCGAGGTGGTCACCAGCGAAGGTGACTTCGCCACCGGGATCGAGCGGCTCGCCGCGCCGGTGATCGGCCGGGGAGTGCTGCTCGACGTGGGCCGGGCGCTGGGCGAGGACGGCGAGCTGGCCGACCGGTGTCCCATCACCGGCGCCGACCTGGACGAGCCGATCCGGCGCCAGGGCGGTACCTCGGCGGTCGGCCGGGGCTGGGGCTCCTACGCGGGCGGCCCGGCACCAGGCTTGTCGTTCGATACCCTGGCCTGGCTCCACCGCACGGAGATCGCCGCGGTCGCCACCGAGACGTGGGGGATGGAGGTCCGGCCCAACGAATGGCCGGACGCGGCCTTGTTCGCTCCGCTGCTGGAACCGCCCAGCGTGCGTGACTTCCTCACCTACGAGCGGTACCTGGCCGCGCTCGCCGGGTCCGTGCCCGACGAATGGTACGAGCAGCCGTTGTTCGGCCGGCGTCTCCTGCACCAACACCTGCAGCCAGGCAACGATTCCGAGCATCCAGCGCCGACCTTCTGGCCGGGCATCGACCTCAACCTCACCAGCGCGACTCTGGAGCCGCGCCGCCAAAGGACGCTCCTCATCGGCCTGAACGCAGCGGCGCGTGACGGTGAACCGCACCACGTTGTTCCCGGTAGCGCTGACGCTGGTTGATCTTCACAGACGGTGGGGCCCGTCGGATCGCGTCCAGCGGGGAGGGCTCGCGGGCCCCGTTGCTCTGGAGCTGGCAGGATGTGGTGCAGGGGAATCGTGTTTGTCGGATGCGCGTTCCCTTCCCGGCCTGAGGATTGGACGCAATGGGACGCTCGTCGGTGTTCACTTTCCAGTACATCGCCATCGACACGGAGGCTGGTGTCACGCCGGAGGAGTTCGAGACTTTCGTGCGTGGTGAAGGCGTTCACCTGCCCTTGTACCCGGGGTGGCGGTGGACTCTGCTGCGCGGGTTGCGTGGGGAGCGGACCGGGCAGTACCTGATGTTGTACGAGATCGAGAGCGCCGAGCAACGCGACCGCTACGTCACGGCCCGGGGTGAGCAGACCGAGCCGGCCCGGCTGTTCTGGGCGCGGCACCCGGAGGCGGAGGCGGTGCTGGCGCGGTGGCGGCGGCTGGGCACGTTCGGTGAGCTGCCGACGTTGTTCACCGACTACCGGTTGCTGGCCGACAATCCGCGGAGCACGGTCACGCCCGGCCCCCGCTACCGCGACCGCCCGGGGGAGGAGCCCGTCGCCCGGGTCGTCGGGATCCACAACCTGGCGTTGCGCGCCGGTGTGACCGAGGAGATGTTCGACCGCTTCATCGCCGAGAATCACCCTCGGATCGAGGACTACCCGGGCTGGCGGTTCCACGTGCTCAAGGGCGAGCGGGGCAACCGCCTCGACCAGTACGTGATGATGATGGAGATCGCGAGCCTGGACGCGCTGGACGTCTTCTACCCCGAGCCCGACATCGCCACCGGCGAGGCCGCACAGTTCGCGGCCGCCCACCGCGACACCAAGCAGATGTACGAGGAGTGGAAGCAGCTGGCTTCGTTCTCGGGCTCGCCGCAGATCTACACGGACTACCTCGCCGTCGCGGAGAACCCGGCGTAGCCCCGCACGACCGGGAGGGGCCGAGGACCAGGTGGTGGGTGCGAAGCCGCTCGACCAGGTGCTCGCCGATGCGCTGTACTGCGACCACATCGGCCGGGTCACCGTCGACCTCGGCCGGTGGCCTCGCCCGCGGGTGCAGGGTGGGTGGGTCACGACGACGGACCCGTCGACTTCGCCGACACGCATGCGGCGGACGATGTCTCGTGGTGATCAGTACAACGATGACGGGTCCGACGTCGATCGTGCAGAGCACTGCTGGTGACTTTTTCGCTGCAGTGGCAACGATTCGTACCGGCCGGCCCTGACGTGCTACGCCCGGTTGTGCCTCGTCTCAGTGATCAGTTCGTGCGGCTCGATGCACGCACGGCGGCGCCGCGCGGGGATACGGGATGCGGGTGCGGAAGGCTTGCGCGGTGCCGCCGTCGGGTAGCGGCGCGGTCCAGGTGTAGCCGGGCATGCGGGCGCGGGCGGCGGCGATGAGGGCGCGGCCGTAGCCGAGCCGGCGGTGCTCGGCGGCGACGTGCACGTAGTCGAGGACCGCGGTCCGGCAGGCCGGGCAGCAGGTATCGGTGACGCTCCCGACCGCATTGTTGTCGAGGCGGAGTTCGATACGACCGGTGAGCGTGCCCGCTGCGGGTGGGTGCGCAGCGAGGATGAGGCCTTGCTCGGGTGCCGGCATCGGGTGGGTGCTGGGCGGTGATGTCGAGGTGGGGCCATTCGCGGGAGCCGGGTCGGCTCCGGCTTCCAGAGCCGAGCGGGGGTGTTCCAGAACGCGGTCGCATTCCTCGATCGTCTTGAGCGGCGGCTACACGTCGTGTCCGAGGTGCCACCACGGCTGGGCTCCGCAACCTCCTCCGGCCGACGACCCCGGTCCGGCTGGAAATCACGTCCCGGCCTTCGAGCCCGGCGACACGATCCCCCCTGCGCCACGCCACCATGGACCTGGGGCCGAACATCTCACCCGCCCGGGCCTGGAGCGACCCGCCGGCCGGTGCCGCCTGCCTGCTCCTCGTCCTGGAGGACACCGATGTTCCCGCCGCCGAACCGGGACGGCACATGGTGGCCTTCTTCGACCCCGAGCCGGCCCGCATCGGCGAAGGCGAGCTGACCCCGGACCACCCGCGGTTCACGTACCTGCCGGATCACCGGGCCCGATGAGAGGAGCCCGGCTCGGGTGCGGCAGGACTGGCGGGCCGGCTGGCGGCGGCACGCGCCGATGCGCTGGTGGGACGGGAGCCGGAGCGGGCGTGCTCGATCGGATGCTGTCGGGTGCGGTGGACGCTCCGCTCGTGGCTTACCTGCACGGTCACGGTGGCATCGGCAAGTCTGCGTTGCTGTGCTACGCCGCTCAGCAGGCGGAGCCGGCCGGGCGGGCTGTCGTGCCGGTGGACGCCCGGTTGTCGGACGCCGATCCGTCCCCGCCGCGCTCGTCACCGGGGAGATGACGTCGCGCCGGCGGCAGTGAGCGTCTTCGGTGACGATCTCGGCCAGTTCGCTGACTCGGCGTTCGGTTCGTCCAGCGCACCCAACGCCACATTGGGCGCATGCTGAGCCGCCGTCAACGAACGACAGACGCGCGACGTGGCCGGGCACGGCCCGAGAGCGGGGGACACCACCGACAAGCCGGCGGTGGCGTCGGTGCGCCTTTTTCGCTTGCCGCGTCACGAGGACCGGGCCGACGCAAGCCGTAAGGGAGAGATTCACCCACTCGGGTCATGTCTCATTCTTTGATCACGGATTGACGGCCGGGTCAACGCACAGGACCATTTGGCCCATGCCCGATCTCGTCCGTCTGGTGCAGCGCCGTCACGTTGATCTGCGCCAGCAGGCCAGTGCGCTCTGTAGGACTTTCTGACGCTTCCCGCCTTCGGGCGGCATTCGGCTGCGCGCCGGCGGCTTCCGGGCCTGCGCGGCGAATCCGGTCTTCCCGCTGTTTTCGCGTGCTCGGAAACAGCGGGAAGAAGTCTGTTCTCAAAAAATGGGAGAATCAATGCTGTTGAAATCGCTTCGATGGCGAAAAGCGGCGCTGGGGGCCGCGGCGGCAACGCTCGCCGTCACCGCGGTGACCTACACCGGCTCGTCCACCAGCGCCTACGCCGACGTCCAGACCGTCACCGACGCGAAGACCGCGTCCGACGGCAAGCAGTACTGGGTGCAGAACCACCTGGTAACGAAGGACCTCGCGCGCTCGGAGAGCGGCACACCCAAGAAGTGGCTGCTCGTCTGGGCCGGCGACGAGAACATCGCCGACACGCTCGTGAAGGACGTGAAGAATCTGCCGGGCACGCTCGGCGGTGGCCTCAACAAGCTGAAGAATGCCCTGCCGGGGCCGGACTTCCTCGCCGTGATCGACGCGACGCAGGGTTCGCCGACCTACGGCAAGGTCGTCAACACCGCCACCGTCGGCCCGCTGGTCGAGAACGAGCCGCACCACATGCAGTACGTGTGGCACAGGGGCGACACGATTTACGCCGGAGCGTTGTTCGCCGCGGCGACGTACGCCTTCGACGTCAGCGCGCTGCCACAGCTGAAGCTCAAGGGCGTCAGCCTGCCGACCAACACGCTCGGAGGCTCGGTCCCGGACGCCTACTGGGTGCTCAAGGACGGCACCGCGTACGGCACGTACATGGGCGGCCCGGTCGTGCCCGGCCCGCACGCCTACGCCGACGGCTCCACCCAGGTCGGCAACGGCTTCGCGGGCAGCCCCGGCGAGGTCGTCCACTTCGGGCAGAACGCACAGGTGCTCTCCGAGTCCCCGGCGGCGACCCCGCAGGGCGACAACGCCAAGCTGTGCGACAACCTGCCGCAGCTGGGTAAGCCGACGTGCGCCAACCCGCACGGGGTCCAGGCCCGTGAGGACCTGAACACGCTCGTCACCAGCGACTACGCCGAGCCGCGCAACATCATCCTCGACCCGGTGAAGCAGCCGTCGCCGTACTTGCGCCGGCCGACCGTGCGGACCTGGGACATCTCCGACCGCAACCACCCGAAGCTGAAGTCGGTGTCGTACCTGCAGGACGGCCCGCGTGCCGATCCGGCCGACCCGCTGCACGCCGAAAGCCGGGCGGTCATGGAGACCACGGTGACGAACCTGCCGGGGCACAAGGGCGCGTTCGCCCAGACCATGCAGGGCGGCGCGGTGTTCTACACGCCGGACATCACCGCGGCCGAGCCGCACTGGATCGAGGTGTTCGACGACGGCGCCGCGAACAAGTCCATCTACGCCAGCAACGACTCGAACGGCGCCAGCTCCAACGGCGGGTGGATCCAGACGAGCCCGGACGACAAGTACCTCTACCGCGCGATCGTCGGGCGGCAGAAGGGCACCCTCTCGGCCGACGACCCCGGCACCACCGGCGGCGTCTACGTCCTCGACATCCAGAAGCTGGTCAACGCCGGCGACCGGATCGAGGACATCCAGGGCCGGGTCGACACCAAGGCGAAGGCGCAGCAGGGCGGGGGCGGCGACCTGCCGACCGTCGTCGGCGCGGCGCCGATCAACCCCGGCACGCCGGGCGCGGGCCCGCACTGGGGCGCCTACGACAACTGGGCGCTCGGCGGCGACGGCTTCTACCACGAAACCACGTCGCCGCAGCACCTCGCGGTGTCGAACTACTTCGTCGCTCGGTCCGGTTTGGACGGTGACCACAAGGTCAACCTGCTGAACCTCGGGCCGGACGGGAAGGTCTCGGTCGACCAGAACTTCCGGGACGAGTTCACCGGGCAGGTCGGCATCAACTTCAACCGCAAGTCGTGGCCCCACGGAGCCTTCGGCAACGCCAAGCCGCACTCCGAGCTGTTCGTGGTCGCGGACGCGGACATCAGGTAACGCGGTCGTGAGTGGTAAGGCGGGTTCTAACCCGCCTTACCACTCACGACCGGCCGCGGCAGACCACAAGGAGTGTGCATATGTCCCTCAGGCAGCGAGCGGTCATCCTCGCCGGCCTGGCCGCGGCCACCCTGGTTCCCGCGCCGGCGGTGGCCGCGGCCGTCCAGAAAGCGCTTCCAGCGCAGTGTTCCGGAACCGGCCCGATCAAGTGCCACTTCGCCGTCTCGCCGGGCAGCTACGACGTCACCGTGGGGCTCGGCAGCACCACGAAGGCGGCGAACACGTCGATTTCGGTGGAGGCGCGCAGGCAGGTCCTGAACGCCGTCGCGACGACCGCGGGCCAGGTCGTGCCCACCACCGTCACGGTCGACGTGCGCACCCCCGAGGGACAGCCCACCGGCCAGGGCGGCACCGGCACCGCGGGCCTCGACATCACGTTCGGCGGCAGCGCACCGGCCATCGGCTCGCTGACCGTGACGGCGGCCCCGGCCCCGCTGGTGACGTACCTGGCCGGGGACTCGACCGTCTGCGACCAGCCGGTGGCGCCTTACACCGGCTGGGGCCAGCTGCTGCCGGCGAGCGTGCGGGGCGGCGCGGTGATCGCGAACTACGGGGACTCCGGCGAAAGCTCGGGCAGCTTCCTGGCCGGTAGCGCGCTGTTCCCCCGGATGAAGCCGCTGATCAAGAGCGAGGACCTGGTGCTCATCCAGTTCGGGCACAACGACAAGCAGACGTCGGCGACGGCGTTCCGCGACAACCTCACCAAGATGGTCACCGGGGTGCGCGAGCGCGGCGGCGTCCCGGTGCTGGTGACGCCGCCGGTGCGGCGGCTGTTCAACGGCACCGAGCTGACGCCGACCGCGCTGCACGTCAACGGCGTCGGCGTGGACCTGCCCGCGTTGATCCGGGCGCTGGGCAAGAGCGCGAACGTGCCGGTGCTCGACCTGACGGCCAAGAGCAAGGCCCTGGTGGAGTCCCTCGGCCCGGCCGCGTCGCCGAAGCTGTACCTCACCCAGGCCACCGACGGCGTCACCGACAACACGCACTTCTCGGTGTACGGCGCGACGCAGATGGCGAACCTGGTCGTCCAGGGCGTCCGCGAACTGAACCTGGCGCTGGCGGGTTACCTGCGCTGACTCCGTCCACATCGGATACGAAAGGGGCAGACGATGCCGATCGGCACGAGGTCGCGGGCCGTCGCGCTCGCGGTGGCGGCGGTGGCCGCGGTGAGCACGGCGGTGCACCCGGCTGCGGCCGCCACCGGGGACGGCTCGCCGTCGGACTCGAACATCCGGTACTTCGGGCGGTGGGACACCCGTTCGGCGGGGGCGTACGTGTCCGAATGGGCCGGCGCGTACGTGGTCGTCGGCTTCACCGGGACCACGGTGAAGCTGCGCCAGCGGAACAGCATCGACCTGTTCACCAGCATCGACGGCGGCGCCTGGGTGCCGCGGACCGACGTCCGCGGCACGGTGGACCTGACCCCGGGCAAGCTGCCACCGGGCACGCACACGCTGCGGGTGTCCTACCGGCCCGTCGCCGGTTCGTACCACGGGGACGCGGTGTTCCAGGGCGTTGTCCTGGACGCCGGGGCCCGGACGGTGGTGCCGGGCGTGCCGTCCCGGATCCTCGAGTTCGTCGGGGATTCGATCACGGTGGGGCAGCGGTCGTCCCAGCAGGCGCTGACCGCGTACGGCTGGCTGACCGGCGAGAAACTGGGCGCCGGTCACACCCAGATCGCCGTCGGTGGTGCCTGCCTGTACCCGGCCCCGGACGGGTGCCTCGGCATGCGGGACCGGTTCCTCGCGACCGGCTTGGCCACCGGCTCGCCGGACTGGGACTTCTCCCGCTACCAGGCGAGTGACGTGGTGATCAACCTCGGCACCAACGACCTCTCCCACGGCGTCTCCGGTGACCGGTTCCAGAGCGCGTACCTCACGCTGCTGCAACGGGTCCGCGCGAAGTACCCGAACGCGACCATCCACGCGATGGAGAACTTCTACAAGCGGTACGCAGCCGAGACGAAGGCCGCGGTGAGCGCCCGGAACAGCGCCGGGGACAGCAAGGTGGAGTTCATCAACACCGAGGGCTGGATCGACAAGGCGACCGACACCGCGGACGGTACCCACCCCAACGACACCGGCCACCGGAAGATCGCGGCCCGGCTGGCCGCGGTCCTCGGCTGACCGATCAACCCAGAATGGAGTAGCCATGCCCAAGTTCGCCCTCAGCAGGCGGCTCGTCGTGGCCGCCGCGGCCGTGGCGGTGGCCGGTCTCGTACCGGCCCCGGCCACCGGCGCGGTCGTCGCGCCCGCGCCGCAGGCAGGCGCACCGCAGATCGACAAGCTCAACCGCGGGGTGGTCAGCGTCCACACCGCACAGGGCAACCGGGTCGGCTGGCGGCTGCTCGCCGGCGACCCGGCCGGGGTGGCGTTCACCGTCTACCGCGACGGCACCAAGGTGACGCCGGAGCCGCTGAGCGGGCCGACGAGCTTCCTGGACGCGGGTGCCCCCGCGGGGGCCCGGTACACCGTGCGCGCGGTGGTCGGGGGAGCCGAGGTGATGTCCGCCTTCGCCGCGGAGGACTCGCTCACGCTCGACAGCGTCCAAGGCGTCGCCGCGAGCACCCGGGACATCCCGATCCAGCCGCCCGCCGGGGGCACGACCCCGTCCGGGGAGAGCTACACCTACACCGCGAACGACGCGAGCGCCGGTGACCTGGACGGCGACGGCCAGTACGAGATCGTGCTGAAGTGGGATCCGACCAACGCCAAGGACAACTCCCAGTCCGGCTACACCGGCAACGTCTACCTCGACGCCTACCGGCTCGACGGCACGCGCCTGTGGCGGATCGACCTCGGGCGCAACATCCGGGCCGGTGCGCACTACACGCAGTTCCAGGTCTTCGACTACGACGGCGACGGCAAGGCCGAGGTCGCGATGAAGACCGCGGACGGCACCCGGTCGGGCACCGGCCAGGTCATCGGCAGCGCGAGCGCCGACTACCGCAACTCCAGCGGGTACGTCCTGTCCGGCCCGGAGTTCCTGACCGTGTTCGGCGGGCCGACCGGCGCCGCGCTGTCCACGGTGAACTACGACCCGCCGCGCGGCACGGTGTCCTCGTGGGGGGACAGCTACGGCAACCGGGTGGACCGGTTCCTGGCCGGCACGGCCTACCTGGACGGGTCCCGGCCGAGCCTGATCATGAGCCGCGGCTACTACACCCGCACGGTGATCGCGGCCTGGGACTTCCGCAACGGGGCGCTGACCGAGCGGTGGAAGTTCGACTCGAACTCCGCCGGCTCGCAGTACGCCGGCCAGGGCAACCACCAGCTGACCATCGCCGACGCCGACGGCGACGGCCGGGACGAGATCGTCTTCGGGGCCATGGCGATCGACGACAACGGCCAGCCGCTGTGGAACACCCGCAACGGCCACGGCGACGCCATGCACGTCGGCGACCTGATCCCGAGCCGGGCCGGGCTGGAAGAGTTCAAGGTGGACGAAGACAAGTCCAAGCCCGCCGCCTGGATGGCCGACGCGAGGACCGGCCAGATCATCTGGCAGAACGCCTCCTGCAACTGCGACAACGGACGTGGTGTCTCGGACGACATCTACGCCGGCAGCCCCGGTGCCGAGTCGTGGTCGTCCGCGGTGTCCGGGTTGCTGAACACCAGCGGGCAGAACATCGGGCGCAAGCCGTCGTCGGCGAACTTCGTCGTCTACTGGGACGGTGACGCCCAGCGCGAGCTGCTCGACGGCACGCACATCGACAAGTACGGCACCGGCGGCGACACCCGGCTGCTGACCGCGTCCGGCGTGCACGCGAACAACGGCACCAAGAACAACCCGGCCCTGCAGGCCGACCTGTTCGGCGACTGGCGCGAAGAGGTCATCTGGCCGACGTCGGACAACCGGGCGCTGCGAATCTACTCGACGACGGACTCGACGAGCATCTCGCACGTCTCGCTGATGCAGGACCGGCAGTACCGGGAGGCCGTGGCGTGGCAGAACACCGCCTACAACCAGCCGCCGCACCCCAGTTTCGCGCTGGCCCGCTGAGCCGCATCGAGAAAGGGAGGTCCTGTGGTCCGGAAGCTGAGAAGGGCACTGGTCGCCGTCGTCGTCGGGCTCGGGCTGGTGGTGCCCGCGGCGGGGACCTCCGCCGCCGACAACCCGTACCAGCGCGGGCCGGAGCCGACGACGTCGAGCGTCGCGGCCACGCGCGGCACCTTCGCGACCGCGGAGGTGAGCGTTCCGGCCGGCAACGGGTTCGGCGGCGGGAAGATCTACTACCCGACGGACACGAGCCAGGGCACGTTCGGCGCGATCGCGATCGTGCCGGGCTACACGGCCACCTGGGCGGCCGAAGGGGCCTGGATGGGGCCGTGGCTGGCCTCGTTCGGGTTCGTCGTCATCGGGATCGACACCCTCAGCCGCAACGACTGGGACACCGCCCGCGGCACCCAGCTGCTGGCGGCGCTGGACTACCTGACCCAGCGCAGCCCGGTGAGCAGCAGGGTGGACGCCGGGCGCCTCGCGGTGATGGGCCACTCGATGGGCGGCGGCGGGGCGATGTACGCGGCCTTGCACCGGCCTGCGCTGTGGGCCGCGGTCGGGCTGGCGCCGTTCAGCCCGTCGCAGAACCTGACCACCGACCGGGTCCCGACCCTGCTGCTGGCCGGGCAGAACGACGGGACGGTCAGCCCGTCGAGCGTCCAGACTCTTTACGACGGCATCCCCGCCGGGGTGGAGAAGGGCTACCTCGAGCTGGCCGGGGCCGGGCACGGGTTCCCGACGTCGTCGAACTCGGTGATGATGCGGCGGGTCGTCCCGTGGCTCAAGATCTTCGTCGACCACGACACCCGGTACAGCAAGTTCCTCTGCCCGACGCTGGCGGACACCACCGGCGTCTCGGGCTACCGCAGCACGTGCCCGCTCGACGTCCCCGGCGGCGACCCCGGTCCCGGTGACCAGACGTTCAGCCTGGTCGGGACCGGCTCCGGCAAGTGCGTCGACGTCCCGAACCTGTCCCAGGCGGACGGCACCGCGCTGGTCATCTGGGCCTGCAACGGCGGGACCAACCAGCGCTGGACCGCGACCTCGGCCGGTGAGCTGCGGGTGTACGGCGACACGAAGTGCATGGACGCCGGCACCGGGCAACCCGGGGCGGCCGTGACGATCGGCTCCTGCACCGGCGGCGCCGGTCAGAAGTGGACGGTCGGCGCAGGCGGCACGATCACCAACGCCCAGGCCGGTGCGTGCCTCGACGCATCCGGCGCCGGCACGGCCGACAACACGCCGGTCATCGTGTGGACCTGCACCGGCGGCTCGAACCAGGCCTGGACCCGCCAGGCGTGAGGCGGCGGTGAGTTCGCTGATCGACAACCGGACGGGAGATGATTCCCCTGTAGAAATCACTTTCTGCCGCTGCCCGCTGGAGATCAACTAGGGTGGGTCCCGCCTGGGGAACGGCGAGAGCGAGGAGCGAACCGTGCCCACGTTGACCGAGCTGCCTCAGTGGACGATCCGCACGTCCGGTGACCAGGCCACCTTCACGCACGTGCCGGCGGACCGGGAGCCTCCCCGGGTGTGGGGCGGGCGCGGGCTGGCCCTGCGCGAGGAGGACCTCCCCGCGTTCGCCAAGGCGCTCGGCGAGGTGATGAAGCTGCCGATCTACTGGACCGCACGGGCCAGGGCCGGCCGCCTGACCCTCGACGGCGACCCGGCGTGGTCGGCACCCCGCCACGACCCGGAGGACGGGTTCGTCTACGTGTGCGGGCCGTGCGACCCGCCCCGCGCCGAGCCGGGCTACCGGCCGGCCGGTTCGTTCACGTTGGCGCTGGCCGACGTCCGCGCGTTGCGGGTGCGGATCGCGGC
>NZ_JAVHJU010000041.1:0-128302 GCF_031082405.1 Amycolatopsis sp. A133 | reverse complement strand
GCCGAGCCGGGCTACCGGCCGGCCGGTTCGTTCACGTTGGCGCTGGCCGACGTCCGCGCGTTGCGGGTGCGGATCGCGGCCTACCTGCACCAGCGGAGCGGGTGAGGTCGTGCGGCTCCCGCCCGGGCCGCGGCCGGTTGAGCGGCAGGTCGCGAGCCGCGCTGCGTGTGCGACCCGGCCCGTCCCGAGCCGGGCTACCGGCCGGCCGGTTCGTTCACGTTGGCGCTGGCCGACGTCCGCGCGTTGCGGGTGCGGATCGCGGCCTACCTGCACCAGCGGAGCGGGTGAGGTCGTGCGGCTCCCGCCCGGGCCGCGGCCGGTTGAGCGGCAGGTCGCGAGCCGCGCTGCGTGTGCGACCCGGCCCGTCCCGAGCCGGGCTACCGGCCGGCCGGTTCGTTCACCTTGGCGCTGGCCGACGTCCGCGCGTTGCGGGTGCGGATCGCGGCTTACCTGCACCAGCGGAGCCGGTGAGGTGCTGCAGGCCCGTTGAGCAGGCAGCCGGTGGCGGGCCGCACTACGCTGCGGCTCGGCGTCTTCGCGGGACGGAGGGACGGCCATGGCCATCAGGCTGGGCAGCACGGTGATCAACTGCACCGATCTGGACACCATGAGCCGGTTCTGGTGCGCGGCGCTGGGCCTGCGGCCGGTGTCCGAGGACAGTGACTTCCGCCTCCTGCGCGGCCCGTACGTCAACCTCTCGCTGCAGCGCTCCTCGACGCCGGTGTCGGCGCGCGACCAGATGCACCTGGACCTCTACGCCGACGACCAGCAGCACGAGGTCGCCAGGCTGGTTGGCCTGGGCGCGCGGTTCGTGCGCCACGTCGACGACGACCCGGCCGACGACTGGGTCGTCCTGACCGACCCCGAGGGCAACCTGTTCTGCGTCTGCGCGAAACCGGCGGCCGAGGTCCGCGACCCCGGCGTCCGGGCGGGAACGACGGGTGCCGGTCCGGCGGCGTAGTCTCGGTCCGTGCTGATGCCGACCCAGCGGGACCGCGGATCGGTCCGCGACCACGTGTGCCGCGGCTACCGGCAACGCGCTGAGTTCGTCGCCCACGCCCAGGAGTTCCTGGCCGAGGGCCTGGCGGCCGGCGAGCGCGTGCTCTACGTCGCCGCGGGTGACGAGGCCGCGCTGACCAGGGAACTCCGGGGGCACGAAGGGTGCCGCGAGGGCCTGGAACGCGGTGCGGTCCAGGTCGCCTCGGTGGACGCGACCTACCCCACGGGCGCCGTCGTCGATCCTGCCGGCCAGGTCGAGCTCTACGCCGCGGCGACCTCCGAAGCGCTGGCGGCCGGGTTCACCGGGCTGCGGGTCGCGGCCGATGCGACGTCGCTGGTGCGCACCCCGGCCCAGCTGGACGCCTTCGCCCGCTATGAGCACCTGGTGGACCGGTACATGGCCGGTCACCCGATGTCGGCGATGTGCGGCTACGACCTGATCGAGCTCGGCCGCGAAGTCGTCGCGCAGCTCGCCTGCATGCACCCCCGCGCCCACGAGGGCGGGGCGCCGTTCCACCTGCACGGTCACCCGCGGGACGGCAGCGCCGCCGCGCTGGACGGGGAGCTGGACCTGGAGGCCCGCCGGCTCTGGCCGCCGGCCCTGGAGCGCGCCGGCCTGCGGGCCACGGCGGGCACGATCGAGATCGACGCCACCGGCCTCGGCTTCGTCGACCACCGCAGCCTGGTCGCGCTGGCCGACTACGCCGGGCGGCACGACGCCACGGTGGTCCTGCGGACGCGGTTGTCCACGGCCGGCCGGCTCGTCGAGCTGCTCGACCTGACCGGCGTGCGCGTGGAGCGCGCCGCGTGAGCGTCGACCGGGGCTACGACCACGCCGCCGTCCACTACACCCGCGACGAGGAGCTGCTCGGCGTCGCCGTGCCGTTCCTGGAGGGCGGGCTCGCCGCGGGGGAGCCGACCCTCGTGTCGCTGGAGCCGGAACGCGCCGAACTGGTGCGCGGCGCCCTCCCGCCGTCCGCGCCGGTGGAGTACCTCGCCACCGGCGACCTCTACGTGCGGCCCGCCGCCGCGATCAAGTCCTACCGCGCGATGATGGCCGGCTTCGTCGACGGCGGCGCGGCCGGGATCCGCATCTTCGGCGAGATCCCGCCGGCCGCGATCGGCGCCGCCTGGGACGGCTGGGCCCGCTACGAGTCGGCGGTCAACCACGCCTACGGTGAGTTCCCCCTGCGCAGCATGTGCGCGTACGACACCCGCACGACGCCGCGGCACGTGCTCGACGACGTCGCCCGCACCCACCCCTTCGTCGCCACCCCCGGCGGCGGGCACCACACCAACACCGGCTACGTCGACCCGCGGTCCTTCCTGGCCGGCCCCCGGCCGATGACGCCGCTCCCGATCGAGCTGACCGCACCGCTGGCCGAGCTCGCCGACCCCCGGCCCGCGGACGCGCGCCGGGCCGTCGTGGCCACCGCCCCGGCCGACCTGCCCGCGGCCGAGGTGGACGACCTCGTCCTCGCGGTGAGCGAGCTCGTGGACAACGCGCTGCGCCACGGCCACCCCCCCCGGTCCGGGTCCGCATCTGGGCGGGGGAGGCGAAGATGGTCGTCTCGGTGCACGACGCGGGAGAAGGCCCCACCGACCCGTTCGCGGGTCTCCTGCCGGCGGACCGCACCACCGGTGGCCGCGGGCTGTGGATCGCCCACCAGATCTGCAGCCAGGTCACCCTGCACCGCGACGACACCGGCTTCACGGCCCGCCTCGTGGCGGGCCGCCCCTGGTAGCGGCTCAGGCGCCGCGGAATCACGGCGCCGCCACCCGATGACCTCGGCGTCGGTGGCCGGCCGCCTGCTCCACCTCGGCGGTCCGCCACTCCCGAACCGAGCCTCGCGCCGCCTCAGGTGCAGCGGGGCTGACCGGGGCAGCTGCGCAGGAACGTGACAACCGGAGCCGCCGCGATGCTGTCCCGGCCCGGCATCCCCAGCGGCCACGCGATCGACAAAGCGATGGCCGAGGAGTTGTTGCGGTAGTTCGTCTCCAGCAGCGTCCGGTCGGCGTTCACCGTGTTCACCAGGTCGTACGTCCCCGCCGGCACATTGGTGATGTCCAGCCACTGGAAGTCCACGGTGTACTTGTAGTCGTCGCCGGCGCCGACCGAGATCCCCTCGAGCACGTCGAGGGCGGTCGGTTCGTGGTGGCGGCACATGTTGTCGCGCAGGGTTTCGGCGAGCTGCGCGTCGGGGCCGGTGGCGCCCGGGACGTGGGACAGCCTGCCGATGTCGTGCACGCGGAACCGGTCGCCGAGGCAGAAGCCGTTCTTGCGGTCGGTGACGACGGTTTTGCCCTGCTGGGAAACCAGCGCGAAGTGCTCGAAGTTCATCAGGTGCCAGTGCTGGTGGGCGAGGGCCGGCTCGTAGTACGTGAAGGCCCCGGTCGCGCGTTGCGCTGCCGGGTAGCTGCCCGGGATCGAGCCGTCCGTGCCGGTGCGCAGCGCCTGCCGGACGGTCATCGTTTCCTGCTTCGTGCTGTCGCGGCGGCCGTAGAGCAGCAGCGGTCCGTCGCCGATGTTCTCTTCCGAGCTGGTGAACCGCAGCCGGACGGCCTTCGCCACGGACGGCGCGACGCAGCGGCCGTTCGGCGCGGCGGGATCGATCACCGGGCACACGTCCCAGGCGGTGCACTGCAGGAGTTCGCCGGTACTGCCGCCGGCGCAGCCCGGCGGGGCCTGGCGCAGATCGGGGAGCAGGTAGTCCGGACCCGGCGCGGCACCGGGTGCGGTGGCGGAGGCGGTGACCGAAAGCGCGACCAGCGCCAGTACCGCGAATTTCTTGAGCAAGAGCGGGACCGTCCTGTCCGGTATTCCGAGAGGCCCATTCTAGAGCGTCCGCATTTCCCGGGAGCGACACCGTGTCGTCACTCGATCGACTGAGTCGCCACGGGTTCCGCGGTTCCGGTGAGTAGCCTTCGGCGAACTCATCGCCCGAAAGGACCCACCGCATGCCGACGACCACCGCAGATTTCCGTGAAGCCGCCGGGAATTCCCCGGCCGTGCGGCCGGCCGGAACCGGGGGCGTCACCCTCGTCTGCGGCACGCGGCCGGAGCTGATCAAGCTGGCCCCGCTGATGCGGGCGTTCGGCGACGGGTGCGCCGTCGTCTACACCGGACAGCACTACGACCGGTCGCTGTACTCGCGCATCCGCGCGGACCTGCCGCCGTCCGACCGGTTCCACGAACTGGGGGTCGGCGCCGGCCGCCGCGGCGGCCAGCTCGGCCGGACGGTCAGCGCGGTCGACGAGGTGCTGGCGGACCGGCCCGGCCGGGTGGTGGTCGTGCAGGGCGACACGACGTCCGCGCTCGCCGGCGCGCTGGCGGCCAACGCGCACGACCTGCCGCTGGTGCACGTCGAAGCCGGGCTGCGCAGCCACGACCGCGCGATGCCCGAAGAGCACAACCGCGTGCTGATCGACCACCTCGCCGACCTGTGCTGCGCGCCGACCGAGCTCAACCGCGCGAACCTGCTGGCGGAAAACGTGCCCGCGGACCGGATCGCCGTCACCGGCAACACCGTCGTCGAAGCGCTGCAGACCGCGCTCCCGTCCGCCGAAGACCGGTGGGCCGTGCTGGCGGCACGGGGACTGGAGCGGGACCGGTTCGTGCTGGCCACGATCCACCGCCCGGAGAACGTCGACGACCCCGCGCGGCTGGCGGTGATCCTGCGCGAGCTGGGCCGCCTGCCGCTGCCGGTGGTGTTCCCCCTGCACCCCCGCACGGCCAAGAGCATCGAGGCGGCCGGGCTGCGGCCCCTGCTGGACCCGCTGGTCGAGCTGGAGCCCCAGGCCTACCCGGCGTTCCTCGCGCTGGCCGCGGAAGCCGCGGTGATCGTCTCGGATTCCGGTGGCATCCAAGAAGAAGCGAGTGTCCTGAAGCGACCGGTGGTCGTGGTGCGCCGCAGCACCGAGCGGCCCGAGATCGACGGCACGTTCGGCACGCGCGTGCTGCCGGGGCCGGCGATCGGCACGGAGGTCGCCCGGTGGCTCGACGACGTGGTCGGCCACCGGGAGCGCCTGCGCAACCTCCCGTCACCGTACGGCGACGGGTCCGCGACCGCCCGGATCGTGGCCGCCCTCGACGTCCTGCTCGATCACCGGACCGGCGTGCCGACCGCCGGCTGATCCGTCGGGACGATCCGGCCCGTGACCTCCTCCGCGAGGGCGACGCTCGAGTTCCAGCTCGTCACGTCCGGGTAGACGTGGGCGGTCGTGGCGAGCAGGAGGTTCGTCCCCTCCACCGTCACCGGCGGGCGGGCGGCCAGGTACCCCAGCGGGTACACCGGTTCCACGAACGGCGCCTTGAACACCCGCACCTCCTCGATGCCGTCGGCGCCGAGCTCCGGGTACAGCCCCCGCAGCTGCGCCGACCAGCGCGCCGCGATCGCCGCGTCGTCGTCGAGGTACAGCTGCGAGTCGCGGTCGGTGTAGTGCATGACGTACACGAGGTGGCGGCCGTCGTGGTCGCCGGCCAGCGCGGACATCGCGACGACGCCGTCGAACTCGGTGCCCGAGTGCAGCACCGGTGTCCAGTAGTGCTCGGTGACCGGCCGCCGGAGGAAGAACACGCCGGTGACCACGCCCTGGTAGGGCAGGTCGGTCGTGGGCAGCCGGGCGGCGAGCGCGTCGTCGGCGATGCGGCGCAGCAGGGGCAGCGGCACGGTGGAGACGACGTGGTCGGCGTCGAAGACCTCGCCGCCCGTCAAGGTGAGGACCGAGCGGCCGCCGGTGCTGTGCAGCCGCCGGACCGGCGTGGACGTTCGCACCACCCCGCCGGCCCGCTCGATCGACGTCCGCAGCGCGTCGATGATCGTCTTGTAACCGCCGTCCGGGTACCCGCGGGTGGCGACGTTGCGTTCGCGGCCCAGCCGCTGCCACAGGTACAGGGCGGGGACGTCCCCGAAGGACGGCCCGAACTTCGAGCCGAACATCGGCGCGAAGAGCCGCTCCCAGACGACGTCGCCGTAGAGCCCGCGCAGCCAGTCCTCGGTGCGGAGCGTGTCGAGGTCGCGGCCCTGCCCCAAGCGCCGCAGCAGCAGCGAAACCACACCGAAGCGGACGCGGTCGGGCAGCCGCAGCGCGGAAAACCGGAGCAGGTCGAGCGCGGAGTTGAACGGGTGGCGCCGTCCGTCGACGATCATGCCCATCGTCGTGTCGCGCCACTGCACCGCGTCCCGCAGGCCCAGTTCGCCCAGCAGCGCCAGCAGGCTCGCGTCGGTGGGCATGATGCAGTGGTAGAAGCGCTCGACCCACCGGTCGCCGTGGGCGAAGAACGTGCCGAGGCCGCCGAGCTGGTCGCTGCTTTCCAGCAGGGTCACGCGGGTGCCGCGGCGGGCGAGGCGGTGGGCGGCGGCGAGGCCGCAGATGCCGCCGCCGATGACGGCGACGTGCGTGGGGGTGGTCGGGTCGGTCACCGGGGTCACAGCTTCCGGTAGGGCGCCGGGCTGAGCCGGTCGCGGGCGAGCAACTTCACGTACTGCACGACGGTCCGCCGCAGCTTCAGCTTGCTGGGCCCCTGCTTGCGGTCGTACCGCAGGGCCAGCGGGACCTCGGTGATCACCGGACGGCAGTGGCGGAGCTTGAGCAGCAGCTCCACCATGCAGGCGAAGCCCTGTTCCTCGATGAGCCGTTCGCCCCAGTGCGCGCAGGCGCGCGACAGCAGCGAAGCCCGGTAGGCGCGGTAGCCGCTGGTGAAGTCGCGGACGCCGTCGACGTCGAGGGCGCGGTGGAACAGCTGCGCCGCACCGCGGGAGAGCAGCCGCCGCCCGAACGGGGCGGTCCGGTCGTCGCCGCCCGGGACGAACCGGGAGCAGATGGCGACGTCCGCGCCGGCGGTGATCTCCGCTTGCAGCGCGCGGATCAGCGCCGGGTCGTGCGTGTCGTCGGCGTCCATCACGACGACGATGTCGTCGGGCCCGGCTTCCTCCAGCGCCGCCCGGAGCCCGGACTGCACGGCGCGGCCGAGCCCGAGGTTCACCAGGTGCCGCACGACGCGGACGTCGAGGTCGCCGTAGCCCGAGCCGGCCACGGCGACCGTGGCGTCGGCGGAGCCGTCGTCGACGACCCAGACGGTGACCTGCTCGGTGCGGGCCACGTCGGCCAGCCGGCGCAGCAGCGGCGGCAGGGACGCTTCTTCGTTGAACGCGGGCAGCACGACGTGCGCCCGTCCGCCGGTCCGGCCGCCGGTGCGGTCCGGTTCGGACAGTGTGGCCAGGGTGGTCTCTTCGCGCGCCACGGTTCCCCTCGTCTGGTTGTGCTCGTCACCCGGCCGGAATCGGGTTTGGTGCGGCCGTCCTGTCCTATTCGGCTATGTTGTGTGGTTTCTTTAGTGGCCGCGGAAGTCCCCCGGAAGGATGGGCGTCATCAGAACTACTTGGGGTTTCCCGGAATCACCGGATCGAGTGGCAAAAACTGCTCGATTGGGTGGCTTTTTGCGGGATGCGGCAAAATTTCACCCAATAGGGTCGGTGTTGCCTCGAATGGCTGAGTCGTGAAGAAAGCGAGAATGGAACCCTCATGTCAAGAAGAGGTCGAGACCGGTGACTGAACTCAAGGACACGGTCGTCGCCGAACCGGTGCCGGCCCAGCGGCGCGTCCGGCCGGGCGACCGGCCGCGGGACGCCGTCCGCTCCCGTCCGCTCCTCGCCCGGGTCAACGCCGTGGCCGTGCTGCTCGTCGCCGTCGACGGCGCCGCCTGGCTGACCGCGGTGCTGCGGACCGGCGCGGGGCCGGCGTGCGCGGTGGTGACCGCCGCGGCGCTCGCGGGGGCCAGGGTGGCCGGCCGGGTCCACCGCCGCCGCCTCTGGCTCTCCTGGCTGCAGGACCTGCCGCGCTCGGTCACCGCCACCGCGCTGGCGTTCGCGCTCGTCACCGGCTTCGGGCTGGTGGCCGGGATGGACGGTGCCGACACGGCGCGCATGCAGGAGCTGGTCCTGTGCTTCGCCGTGCTCAGCGAAGCCGTCCGCCCGGCGGTCTTCGCGTTCGGCCGGTGGGGCCGCCGCCGGCTGCGGCGCTGCGACCGGGCCGTGGTGGTGGGGTCCGGCCGGATCGGCGGCGAACTGGTCCGCACCATGCTGGAGCACCCGGAGTTCGGGCTGCTCCCGGTCGGCGTCGCGGCGTCCGGCCCGGACCCGGTGCCCCCCGGCCTGCCGGTCGAGCGGATCGACGGCGACCTCACCGGCGCCATCGCCCGGCTGCGCGCGGGCACGGTGATCCTCGCCCCCGCCGACGAGAGCGACGGCGCCATCGTCGACGCCGCTATCACCGCCCACCGCCTCGGCTGCGTCACCCTGGTGCTGCCGCACCTGTTCGAGCTCTGCCCGGACGGGCCGGGGGTCGACCGCCTCCGCAGTTACCCGCTGGTGTGGCTGGGCGGCGCGCCGACCCGCCGTCCGAGCTGGTGGGTCAAGCGTGCGGTCGAGACCACGCTGGCCGCGGCCGCGCTCGTCCTGCTCGCGCCGGTCATCGCGGTCTGCGCGCTCGCGGTTGCGGTGGAGAGCGGGTTCCCGGTGTTCTTCCGGCAGGTGCGGGTCGGGATGGACGGCGGCACGTTCGTGCTCTACAAGCTGCGCAGCGTGCGGCAGGCCGCCGTCGACGATTCGCAGACCCGCTGGTCGGTCGCGGGGGACCGGCGGGTCGGCCCGGTCGGCCGCTTCCTGCGGCGGTCCTCTTTGGACGAGCTGCCGCAGCTGTGGAACGTCGTGCGCGGGGAGATGTCGCTGGTCGGCCCGCGGCCGGAGCGGCCGGTGTTCGTGCACGAGTTTTCCGCCGTCCACGACCTCTACTGGGCCCGGCACCGCGTGCCGACCGGGCTCACCGGCCTGGCGCAGGTGCACGGCCTGCGCGGCGACACCTCGATCGCCGACCGCGCCCGCTACGACAACTACTACATCGCGAACTGGTCCCTCTGGCTGGACGTCAAGATCATCATTCTCACGGTGGGAGAACTGCTGTGCCGAAGGCAACGCTGATGCGTGATCACCCGGCGGCGCGCTGGACAGCCGGGCTCGTGCTGGTGGCCGCCTGCCTGACCGGGTGCGCCACCAGCTCGGCGCAGGAGATCTCGGCGCCGCCGCCGAAGCCGCTGGCGCCGTGCGCGTGGTGGTACGGGATCGGCCAGCCGCCGACGTCGCAGGAGATCGAGCTGGCCGCCAAGCGGTACCAGGTCGTCGTGCTCAACGCCGACCAGGGCGCGGCCATGCGCCGCCTGCGCCAGCTCAACCCGCGCGTGAAGGTCCTGGTGTACAAGGACTTGTCCAGCACGCGCAACTACGCGGGCGCGGTCGACGGCGGCCAGGACGCGGTCTTCCTGCCGAGCGGGATCGGCTACGTCGCCGCCCAGGAGCACCACCCCGAGTGGTTCGCCCAGGACGTCAACGGGCGGCGGATCGAGTGGCAGGGCTACCCGAAGCACTGGCAGATGACGGTGTGGAACCCGGCCTACCAGCAGGCGTGGACCGAGGCCGTCGTCCGGGAGGTGACCCGCGAGGGCTGGGACGGGGTGCTGGCGGACAACGACTTCAACTCCCTGAGCCACTACTCGTCGGCGGTGCTCGCGGGCACCGCGAACGTCGCGGAGACCGACCGCAAGCTCCGCGACGGGCTGGACGCGTTCCTGTCCAAGGTAGGCGACGCCCTCACGAACGCGGACAAGCTGCTGGTGCCCAATGTGTCCGAGACGCACTTGCTGCCGGGCCGTTGGACCGCGCACTCCCGCTTCGGCGGCGCGATGGAGGAGAACTTCGGGTTCCGCGAGAACGGCGGCACCGGCGGGCTGCTGACCTTCCGCGGCAACGAGTTCCAGGAACTGCGCGCGCAGGCCGCGCTCGGCGAGTCCATGCTGCTGCTGGTGACGCGCACGCACAACGCGCGGGAGGAGCGCTCCGGCTACGCGAGCGCGGCGCTGCTCGCCGGCCCCCGCACGTGCTGGACCCGCGCGACCACCGACGACTACCGCGACCCGGAGTGGTCGACGCTGCAGGACAGCGGGCTCGGGGAGGCGATCGACGCGGCCAGCAGGCTGTCGAACGGCGTCTGGACCCGGACGTTCACCCACGGCTGGGTCGCGGTCAACACCACGGCGTCCACCCAGACGGTCGTCCCGCCGGAAGACCTGATCGCCGCCGGCGCATCGATTTCCCTCCCGACCCCGACTCCCACGCCGACTTCCACCTCGAAGCCGACCTCGACGTCGAGCACCGCCACGTCCACCCCGGCCCCGCCCCCGCTCACGCTCGCAGCCGCGGACGCGGCCATCCTGATCGATCCGCAGCAGCTCGTGAAGCGGGGTGCCTGGCGGGTCACCCGCGACGAGTTCCGGGTCGGCTCACTCTGGGCCCGGTGATCGTGATGCCTCCCCATCACGCGAGTTCCGCCTTCGATCACGCGAGTTCCGGCTCCAATCACGCGAATTCCGCCTTCAATCACGCGAATTCCGGCTCGGATCACGCGGAGCCCGGTGATCGAACGGGCATCACTCGTGATCGGAAGGGCATCTCGCGTGATTGAAGGGGCATCACGCGTGCTGGGCGGGTCGCCGCGAGCCGGTCAGCTGGTCGTAGAGATCCCGGTGACGGCGGGCGCAGGCCTCCGGGCGGTAGCGGGCGTGGGCGCGCTCGGCGAGGAGACGGCCGAGGCGGGCGGGGTCGGGTTCCGCGAACAGGGCCCGCAGCCGGTCGGCGAGCGCCGGGACGTCGCCGGGCGGGGCCAGGAACGAGGGCGCGCCCGGCACATCGAGCATCGCGGGCACGCCGCCGGTCGCCGTCGCCAGGACGGGCTTGCCCGCGGCCATCGCTTCGGCCACCACCAGCGGCTGCTGCTCCATCGTGGACGGCAGGACGAGCGCGTCCGCGCCGGCGAGCAGGGCGGGGACGTCGGGCCGGAAGCCGAGGAACGTCACGCGCCCGGCCAGCGGTGACCGCTGCGCGGCCCGTTCCGCCGCCGCGCGCTGCGGGCCGTCGCCGACCACCGTCAGCCGGGCGTCCGGCGGCAACACCCCCGGCACGGCCAGCGCGGCCAGCAGGTCGAGGATTCCCTTGCGCTCCACCAGCAGCCCGGCGAAGACGAGGTGCCGCACCGGCCCGCGCGGCGGCTCCGGCGCGGCCGGCTCGACGCAGTTGTCGATGTGCTCCAGCCGTCCGGCGGGCACCCGCAGGCGGCGGCACAGGAAGGCTCCCATCGACTCGGCCGGCACGATCGTGCGGTCCAGGACGCGGGCGACGACGGCGTCCCCCGTCAGCACCGTCCGCGTGTAGCCCGACGGGCCGGCCGCCCCGCGCTCCCCGCGGAACCACGGCTCCGCGACGTCGTCGGGCACGCCGTGGTAGGTCTGGACCAGCGCGGGCCGCGGGCCGCGGGCGAACCGCAGGCCCGCGATCACCAGGCCCGCCCGCCGGTCCTGCGCGTGCACCACGTCGGGCCGCCACGCCCGGATCGCCGCCCGCGCCCGCCCCGCCGCGGCGAGGTCTTCCTTGCCGGCCACCGCCAGTTCCTCGTGCCGGCCGTCGAGCAGCGCGGCTCCCCGCGCGGGCACGGGACCGAAGACCCGGACGTCGACGCCGTCCGCGGCCAGCGTCGCGGCCAGCCGCACGGTGACGTCCACCGGGCCGCCCCGGTCCTGGGTGAGCAGATAGGCGATGCGAGTCACGACAGGCGCTCCGAAGGGGTGAGTTTGTCGACGAGGGCGGCGATCTGATCGGTCATCCGGCCCCGGTCGAAGGACAGTTCCACGCGGCGGCGGCCGCGCTCGCCTTCCCGCCGGGCCAGTCCGGGATCGGCGAGGCGCGCGGCCACGGCCTCGGCGAGCAGGCCGAGGTCGCCGGGCGGCAGCACCGCGCCCGCATCGGCGACGCTCTGGCGCATCCCGCCGACGTCGAACGCGACGACCGGCCGTGCGCACGCCATCGCCTCCAGCGGCACCAGGGCCATGCCCTCGGCGCGGGAGGGCAGGACGACGACGTCCGCGGCGGTGTACCAGGCCGCGGGATCGTCGGTGTGGCCCGGCCAGCGCACGGACGTGTGCCCGGCCACCGGGTGCCGTTCGCGCCAGACGGGACCCAGCGGCCCGTCGCCGGCGAAGACGAGCTGCGCGTCCGGCAGCCGCCGCAGGACGTCCGGCCACGCGGACAGCAGCTGGTCCTGGCCCTTGAGTTCGGCCAGCCGGCCGAGGCAGACGGCGATCGGCGCGTGCTCGGGCAGCCCGAGCCGCCGTCGTGCGGCGGCCCGGTCGCCGGGGACGAAGCGGGTGGTGTCGATGCCGTTGCAGACCACTTCGGCTTCGGCCGTCACCCCCGCCGCCCGCCCGGCGGCGAGTTCGTCGTCGCTCACGCAGACGACAAGATCGGTCCACCGCGACGCGAAGCGCTCCCACGCGGCGGACGCGCGGCGCAGCGGCCCGCTCGCCGTCTCGAAGGACCACAGGTGCGGCTGGAACACGGTCGGCCGCCCGCCGCGCACGGCCAGCCGCCCGGCGAGGCCGGCTTTGGAGCTGTGCAGGTGGACGACGTCCGGATCGAGTTCGGTGAGCAGCCGCCGCAGCCGCAGGGTTTCGGCGGCGGTGTGGGGAGCGGGCCCGCGGCGAGCGGCCCAGCCGCGGACTTCGATCCCGAGTTCGCGGGCGCGGTCGCCGAGCCAGCCCGGCGGGCAGGCGATCGCGACGGACCAGCCGCGGTCCCGCTGCGCCACGGCGAGTTCGAGGACGACGACGGCGACGCCCGCGGTCACGGGCTGGGAGACGTGCACGACCTTCATCGGAGACCACCTCGGCGAGCGGCGGCTGACGCCGGCGAAACCGTCCTCATCGGAGACCACCTCGACGCAGCTCCGCGAGCGCGGTCCGCTGCAACAGCGCCGTCGCCCCGGCGTACCCGGCGACCAAGACCGCGGCTTCGGCGACCGCCCCCGGCAGCGAGTCCCCGAACCACCGCGCCACAGCCAGCGCAGGCACCGCTCCGGCGAAGCAAGCGAGCGCGACGCGAACGACCATCCCGGCCAGCTCCGCCGCCGACGGCGCCACACCAAGACCGGACAGCACCCGCCAGGCGAGCGGCACCACCAGCCACGCCGCGCCGCACTGCACCGCGGCGACGGAACCGATCCCGGCGTGGGTCAGCAGCGCCAGCCCGGCCGCGAGCAGGACCAGGTGCGTCGTCTCGAGCGCCAGGTACCGGCGGACGTGGCCGGTCGCCTTCACCGCCTGGTACCAGATCTGCAGCACGCAGATCCCCACGCCGTAGCCGGACAGCAGCACGAGCGGGCCGGCCGCGCCCGCCCACCGCTCGCCCAGCAGCACGACCCGGTCGGCGAGGACGGCCAGCACCAGGTACAGCCCGCCGGTCACCACGAGCACCGCGCGGGTGAACCGGGTGACCGCCCCGTCCAGCCGGGCTCCCTCGCGCCGCAAGCGCGTGAACACCGGGAAGGCGACCGCGCCCAGCACCACCGCCACCATGATGTAAGGCACCCAGGCGAGCCGGTACGCCAGCGAGTAGACGCCGACCGCGGCCGGCCCGAGCACGTGCCCCACCGCGAAGTAGTCGAGGTTGACCAGCAGCGCGCCCACCACCGCGGCCGGCCCCACGACGGCCACCCAGCGCAGCACTTCCCGCGCGGCAGCGGCGTCCCAGCACGGCCGCACCCCGCCGCGGGCCAGCGCGCCGAGCAGCGGCTGCGCCACCGCCGTGGCCAGCAGGCCGAGCACCAGCGACACCGGCCCGGCGCCGCACGCGGCGAGCACGACCGTCAGCCCGGCACCCAGCACGGCGCTCCCGCCGTCGGGCAGCAGCCGCCGCCGGAAGTCCAGCTCCCGGTGCATCAGGCCCATCTGCACCCCGCCGGCGGCCGAGAACGGCAGGCCGAGCGCGGCCAGCCGGACCAGCCCGGCGGCGTCCGGGGTGCCGAGCAACGCCGTGAGCGGACCGGCGGTGGCCACCAGCGCGACGGCCAGCACGACCCCGGCGCCCACGCTCAGCGTGAGCACCGTGCCCGCCGTCCGGCGCGGGTCGCCTTCGGTCCGGCCGATGACGTCGTAGACCCCGATCGACTGGACGACCTGGCCGAGGTTCACCAGCGCGACGGCCAGGGCCACGGCCCCGAGCTGCCCCTCGGTCAGCAGGGCCGCCAGCACCAGCGTGACCAGCATCTGGCTGCTCTTGCTGACGAGGTTGACCACGCCCAGCCACAGCGAGCCGCGGACCGCGCGGGTCCCGAGAGTGGTCGTCACGCGGCCCGCACCCGCCTCGCGGCGACCACCGCCAGGCCCCACGCGACGACCACCGCGGCCCCGTCCACGGTGACCGCGGCCCGCGCCCCGAACAGCGAGACGACGGCGGAGTCCACTGTGTACAGATGGGCGAAGGGGACGGCGAGCGCGAGGACGGCGAGCCCGGCCGCGCTCCAGCCCGGTTCGCCCCGGTGGCGCCACCACAGCGCGGCGACGGTGGCCATCGCGGGCACGGCGATCAGCACGTCGCCGGGCTGGTGCACCACGCAGACCACCACGGCGAGGACGGTCAGCAGCTCGGCGACCGGCTCCGCGGCGGCGCGGATGAGCAGCGCGCTCGTCACGAGCACCCCGGCGAGCACCACGAGTTCGACGCCGGAGGGCGCCCAGCCGGTGAGGCGGAACAGCACGGCGGCGACGTCGATGCGTTGGGCCGTAACGGAATCCACCGCACCGTAGTCGGTGCCCCGCGCGTGGGTGAGGTTCGCGACGACGACGTCGAGGAACGGCCCGACCCCGCCGCCGCGCACAACGAGGAGCACGACGACCGGCAGGCTGGCGGCGGCGGCGAGCGCGGTGCCCGCGAGCGCCACCCGGCGTGAGCCGCGGGCGAACAACAGGACCGCCAGCGGAAAGCCGTACTGGGGTTTCAGCCACGCGAGCGCGAGCGCCACCGAAGCCCACCCCGGCCGGTCCCGCGCGGCGAGCAGGGCCCCGGCCGCGCCGAGGGCGATCAGCGGGTTGATCTGGCCGACGTAGAGCTGCGCCTTCCCGACCTGGCTGGTCACCAGCAGCGCCGCGACCACCGCCGTGGTGACCACGAACGGCACCGGCAGGTACCGCCGGACGGCACGGGCGGTCAACGCGGCCAGCGCGACCAGCAGCAGGAGCGAAAAGACGGAGAAGGCGACGGCACCGGCCCGGTAACCCGGCAGCGCGAACGGCGCGTGCAGCAGGAGGTGGTAGGGCTGGTAGAGGTTGAAGTCCTGCCGCACCGGCCAGTGCGCGAACATCGCCGCGGGGTCGTAGGGGTTGCCGCCGGCGAGGAATTCGCGGATCGGGAAGTAGAGGGCGTCCCGGAAGTCCTGCAGCCGTTCTTCCCCGAGGACGGCGGGAGTTGGCAGCGGGACCTGCCACGAAGGGGCCAGGGCGTGCCAGGCGCTCACGGCTCCGGCGACGGTCGCGAAGAGGAGGACGAGACGCTGCTTCGGGGACAGTCCGCGATGGGTGAGAGCGGGGCTCTGCGTCGAGGTCATGCCGGCACCACCGCCGCGGAGCGGGTGGGGCGCTGTTCCGGGGCTGGGCCGCCGAGCGCAGCGCGCTGTTGCGAGGTCATGCCGGCACCACCGCCACAGAGCGGGTGGGGCGCTGTTCCGGGGCTGGGCCGCCGAGCGCAGCGCGCTGCAAGGTAGTCACGCCAGCACCACCGCCACCAGCACCGCGTCCGCCGGCAGCACAGCGACCGCCGCGGTCAGCTCACCCTGGTGCCGTCCCGCCGTGGCCACCGCCACCACCGAAGCGCCGTCTCCCTGCTCCTCCGGCAGCCCCGCCGCCAGCTTCGCCGCCGTCTCGGAGAGCTCCGGCGCCACCGGCAGCACCCGAACCGGCCGCCCGGCCGCGCGGCACAGCACCGCCAGCCGGTCGCCGGTCGCCGGGTCGTCCTCGTGCAGCACCGCCACCGGGCGGTGCACCCCCGCCGCAACCAGTGCGCGGCGCACCGGGCCCGGCCCCGCAGCTCCCGGCGTCAGCCGGCGCACCGCCGCCGTCGCCAGCGCGGCCGCGATCGCGGCGACCAGGGCCAGCCCGGTCACCAGCGGCTTGTCCGGGGCCACCGCGACGACCTCGGGCCGCGGGTCGAGCGTCCGGAGCTTGCCGGCCGGGGCGAGCAGGTCCGCGTCGATCATCGCCTTGCCCAGCGCCGTCGCCGTCGCGCCCGCCTGCTCCGCCGTCGCCGCGCGCACCGAGAGCCGCGCCAGGCCGGACGCCGGGACCAGCTCGACCGACACGTGCCCGGCGAGCTCGTCGGGCGAATACCCGGACGCCGGGGCCGCCGCCTGCAGCACCGACGGGCTGCGCGCGAGCTCGACCAGCGCGGGCAGCGCCAGCGACACGACTTCGCCGTATGGCGCGCCGTCCGCCGCGGCGGGACCGGCGAGCAGGCTCACCCGGCCCTGGTACTCCGCGTCGCGCGTCAGGCCGACGATCAGCACGAGCGCACCCACCAGCAGCGCCGCGGCGACGCTCGAGACAACGGACTTCATCGGGCACCTCGGAGCAACTCGTCGTAGGACTTCATGAGCGTGTGCGGGTCGTAGTCGCGTTCGACGGCGCGGATCCCTTCGGCCGCCACGGTTTCCCGCCTCGCCGGGTCGAACAGCAGGTGGTTCAGCGCCGCGGCCGTCGCCGCCGGATCCGCGGGCGGCACCACGATCCCGCCGCCGCCGGCCAGCACCCCGCCGATCCCGCCGACGTCCGTCGCGACCGCCGGCCGTCCGGCCGCCATCGACTCCAGCACCGCCAGCGGCAGGCCCTCCCAGTCGCTGGTGAGGACGGTGACGTCGGCCGCGGCGAGCAGGTCCGGCACGTCCGTGCGGGTGCCGAGGAACTCGATGCGGCGGCCCAGCGCCTGCGCACGGCGCTCGAGGTCCGCACGCAGGCTGCCGTCGCCGGCCAGCCACAGCACGGCGTCGCCGTCGACCGCGGCCCAGGCGTCCAGCAGCACGTCGTGGCGCTTCTGCGGTTCGAGCCGGGCCAGGCAGAGCGCGACCGGCGTCCGCTCCGGAACCCCGAGGGACGCGCGGACCTCCGCGCGGCCGAACACCGGGGACCGGGGGAACACGGCGTTGCGGATCACCACCGGCCGGTCCAGCCCCGACGCCGTCAGCCGGTCCGCGGTGGCGGCGGAGACGGCGACGACCTGGGAGGAGGTGCGGCGCAGGATCCGGGCCGCGGCGGGGTAGTCCTCGTCGGCGACGCCGTGGAAGACGGTGAGCAGCGGCCGCCGCCGTCCGGGGACCAGCGCGAGGCGGGCCACCAGGCTCGCGCCGACGTTGTGGGCCAGCACGACGTCGGGCCGGAACCGCGCGATCGCCCGGCGGGTGGCCCACGCCGCCCGCAGCACCCCCGCCTTGCTGCGGCGGGCGAGCGGCACGGGGAACGCCGGGATGCCGTCCGCGGCCAGCGCGTCGGCGCGGAAGCCGCCGCCGCTGGCGACCGCGGACACCCAGCCGTACTCCTCGCCACGGGCCACCATGCCGGCGACGAGCGTTTCCGCCCCGCCCGCCCCCATTTCACTGATCACGTGCAGCACCCGCATCGGCGCTCCCCTCTCCTTCTCGGCGAATCCGGGTTTCGGCCGCGACGGCGAGCGCGGCCAGCGACCAGAACGGCAGGTAGTACTGCTCGGACAGGAACGTCGAGGTGACCGCGACGGCGAGCAGCGACGCCTGGACGGCGACCGCCTCCGTCCGCCGCGGGCCGGGCCCGGCCCGCCGGACCGTCCGCTCGCTCGCCACCGCGGCGGTGGCGGCCACCCCGGCGAACAGCGCGAACCCGGGCAGGCCCAGCTCCGCGGCGACTTCGAGGTACATGTTGTGCGCCACCGGGGTCTGCTCGTCGACCTCGGCGTTGTGCGACTCCGCGGCGTAGTGCTCGCGGAACCCGCCGGGCCCGACGCCGAGCACCGGGTGCGCGGTCAGCATCCGGGCCGCCGCCTGCCAGCGCAGCTCCCTCGTGTCCACATTGGACGCGGCGATGAAGCTCTTCTCCTGCAGGGCCCGGTCCAGCTGCGGCCCGGCGAACGCCCACGCGCCCAGCCCCAGCGCGGCGACCGCCACGGCCGCGGCGGCGAGCACCCGCCACGGCAGCACCCGCCGCACCAGCAGCCAGCCGACCGCGGCGGTCAGGCCCAGCGCACCGCCGCGGGAGAACGTCGCCGTCGCGCCGGCCACCAGCACGATGCCCGCGGCCGTCAAGACGAACCCGCGCCCCCGGCGGTGCAGCGCCGCGAGCAGGGGGACCGCCGCGACGAGGAAGTAGGCCAGGTCGTTCGGGTCCGGCTGCGGGCCGCTCGCGCGGGCTTCGCCCTCGGCGATCAGGCTGAAGAGGGCACCCGCCCCGGCGACGGTGGCGCCGGCGGCCGCGGCCAGCAGCAGCCACCGGATCGGGACCTCGCGGCTCGCGACGTCCGCCAGCGCCGCGGTGACGACCAGGAACGGCAGCCAGCGCAGGGTGTACTCGGCGGTGAACGGACCGGCCGCGTGCCGCGCCGCCGTCACCGCGAGGACGACGGCGAGGAGCGCGAGGACCGCGTGCAGCGGCGTCGGGCGAGGCGGCTGCCGGTGGCGGACCCGGATCGCGAGCCAGGCCACCGTCAGCAGCGCGGGCGCGACCTTGCCGAGCTGGCTCTGCACGGCCGTCAGGTAGCCCTCGACCGGCGCCAGGGCGACGGTCGCGCACGCGAGGACCCGCAGCAGGGCCGCTTCACGGGTTTCACGCGCCGAGGGCCGGACGACCGCGAGCATAGTCACCGCCCGGCGTCCAACCTGGTCACCGGCCGGGTGCGGCGCACGGCCGTCCGGCGGACGTACTCCCCGGTGCCGACGACGTCGAAGTGCTCGCGCAGCGCGGAAAGCACCCAGCCGAGCCAGGCCGCCTTCCGCCCGCCCGGTGCGGCCATGCCGGGGAAGAACTCCATCCCGGGGGCGTCGGCGGCGCCGAGGACGTCGGTGGGGTGCAGCAGCAGCGAAGGGGAGACCCCACGGACGAGGCAGAGCCGCAGCGCCGTCCGGAAGTACGCCCGGGCCAGCCGCGGCGAGATCTCGTGCAGCTGCAGGAGGTACGAGCCGTGGATCGGCGTGCGCAGCAGCGGCATCGTCGTCACCGGGAGCTCGACCAGCGCGCTGCCTGCGCCCGTTCGCCAGCGGTAGGCGTGCACCGGCGCCAGCACCCGGGAAAAGCCGCCGAACAGCTCGCCGACGCCCTCTTCCGAGGTCCTCGCGGTGCGGTTGTGGTAGGCGCGGGCCAGCGGACCGATCCACGTCGGCAGGGTGCTGGCGTCGTAGGCGTAACCGCGTTCGGCGAGCAGTTCGACCAGATCGCGCGTGACGCTGTAGCCGGGACCGCGGAACCCGCCCGGCCGCGGGGCACCCGCGGCGGCGATCGCGTCTTCGGTGCGGCTCAGCTCGTCCTCGAGCCGGTCGCGGGAGTAGCGGTGCAGCCAGGGTTCGTGGCCGAAGGAGTGGTTGCCCACCTCGTGGCCCGCCGCGGCGATCTCGGCGACCGCCTTGGCGCCGTCTTCGCGGACGACGTCGGCGCCCACGACGAAGACCGTCGTCGTGAGGCCGTGTTCGCCGAGGATCTCCAGCAGCCGCGGCACCGCGGACGGCAGGAAACTGGGCCGGTCCCGCCACGCGGGATCGCCGTGGGTCTTGAGGTAGGCCCAGAGGTTGTCGAGGTCGACCGAGACGCTCGCGAGCGGCCGCGGGCTCACGCGGCTTCTCCCGCGAGGGCGGCCGTGCCCGCGCGCGACTGCACGCCGAGCAGCAGGACACCGCACACGACCACGGTGAGCCCGAGCGCGACCCACGGCCCGTGGCCGCCGACGACGTGGTCGCCGAGGACGGCGATGCCGGTCACCGACGCGAGCACGATCGTGGTCGCGTCGGCGGTGGCCACGACCGCGGCCGCCGGCCCGCGCTGCAGCGCGGCCGCCATCGACGCCTGACCGAGCACGGCGGCCACCAGCATCAGCCAGGTCAGCGGATTTCCCGGCAGGGCCGCGAGATCGAGGTGGGCGAGCGTGCGGCTCGCGACCGCCACGACGGCGAACGCGACCCCGGACAGGACCGCGGCGGGCAGGAACGTCCCCCGCCGGCCGGCGGGGATCATGGCCAGCCCGATCGCCAGCACCACCAGCGCCAAGGCGGCGACCCCGGCCGGCGGGAGGTCCGACGCGACCGAGGCCGACGAGGACCCGGCCAGCACGACGAGCCCGGAAGCCAGCAGCACCAGCGTCATCGCCTCCGCGGTGCGGATCCGCCACCCCAGTACGAGCACCCCGAACGCGGTCGCCAGCCCGATGGCCGACGAAGACGCGGTCTGGACCAGGTACAGCGGCAGGGACGCACGCGCGAAGAACGCGAGCGCGAAGCCGCCCACCTGGCCGGCGAAACCCAGCAGGTACAGGCGATCGGCGGCCAGCCGGGCCAGCAGGCCCAGTCCCGCCCCCGGCCGGTTCCCGGCCCGCCGGGCGGCGACGCTCTGCGCGACGATCCCCACCGCGTACAGCACCGCGGACGCCACGAGCACCGCGTAATCCACCACGAACGACTCCTCACGTCCCGCACCGCCTACCGGGTGTCCGCGGCAAAGCGTAGGAACGCCGAAGCGGCTTCACTTTCGAAGGATGCCGTTCGGGAAATCATCACGCTCCGAAGTGGAATTGCCGGGACGAAGCAACCCCAAAGCGTGACGCGCCGAAGTGTCTGGACCTGGGCACCACGATGGGTGATAATCGTTCGGTGATGCCCCCGGGTGCCTTCCGGAGCGATGCGCCCGGAGTCTGATGATCCACCCGTTCGGGCTACAGGAAGCCCGGTCAGCGGGTCGCGGGCCCCACACGATCGGTGAATCGAGTGGAACGACCAACGGGCCATCAGTACGTTTTTCCCACCAAGGCGGAACGACGCCTTGAATGCCGCCGTGGCAATTGTCGTATCGAGGGAGAACCCATGCTGAAGAAAATCGGCTTCGTCGCCGCCACCATGGCGGCCGGGGCGTTCGTCACCGGCGGAATCGCCGCTGCCGGCACGCACGACGATGAAGACGGTCACCACCACGGCCACTACAGCTACGACCACACCGGCCAGGTCGGCCTGGTGAACCTGAACAACACCGACGTGCTGCACAACGTCAACGCCGCCGTCGGGCTGTGTGGCAACGACATCAACGTGCTCGGCGTGCAGGTGCCGATCCACGACTCGCTCAACGGCATCGGCGTGCCGATCCTGTCGCCGGGCGCGAGCGAGGCCGAGGGTGAGTCGCCGTACAACTGCGCCTCCAGCGGTCTCGCCGACGGCGGCACCGACCAGGGCCACTGAGTTTTCCGCCCCGGCGGAAAAGCAAAAGATTTCCCGCAACCGCAATGGCGCACCATCTGGCTGCGCCGTGAGTACCGCCCTGTTCAGGGGTGGGCATTTGAGGAGTTTTTTCTCGTGATCAAGCAGCTCGGATTCGTCACGACCGCACTGGCGGCCGGCCTGGCGGCGTTCGGCGGCGCGGCCTCCGCGGCCGACTTCTCCGTCCCCGCCGACCACAGCGAGCAGTTCGGCCTGGCCAACGTGCAGAGCCTCGACGCCCTGCACAACGTGAACGTGGTCGGCGCCGTCTGCGACAACAACATCAACGTGCTCGGGGTGCAGGTCCCGCTGCACGACGTCGCCGAGGGCATCGACGTCCCGATCCTGTCGCCGGGGGCGCACGAGGCCGAGGGCTCGACGCCGTCCAACTGCGCCAGCGGCAGCATCGCGGACGGCGGGACCGCGCAGGGCCACTGATCGACCCGGTGGGAAGCCGTCGCGCGGATGCTTTTTCCGTGCGGCGGCTTTTCGCTGCCGGGAGAAAGCCAGGACGAGTGGAGCACGACCGTGGCCGCTGCGCCGCCGGTGAGGCCGACCCGGCGGCCGAGAACGCGCAGTTGCGCGAGGCGCTGTCGTCCCGGCCGGTGATCGACCAGGCCAAGGGCATGGTGATGCTCCTTCGCGGCTGCACGGCCGCGGAGGCGTTCGGCGTGCTGGTCGCCGTGTCGCAGCAGAGCAACGTCAAGCTCCGCGACGTCGCCACGGTCGTCGTGGCCGCGGGCAGCGAGGCCGAACCGGGACTGTCCGATGAGGACGCCGAGCGCGCCGTCCGCGCGGTGTTGTGCGGTCTCGTGGGGGAGTGGCGTCGCGTGGAGGAATAGCGGCGGGGAACCGGCGAGGTTGTGCGTCGCCCGGCTGCGGGCTCGGCTGAGGGTCCACACCTCGCCGGTTCCCCGGTCGGATACCCGCTCCTGGGGTCAGAGGAACGAGTTTCCGTGCCGTCAGCCTACGGTCTCCGCCTCGTTCGCGTCGCTGTTCTCCGGGTGGTTGTGGCCTGAACGGGTGTGCGAATCCGCTCGCCCGGCGTCGAAAAGATTTTCCCGCGGTAAACCTGTCCGACCCGATCGGGCCAATCCATGCGCGGTCAAGGGCCTGGAGTGCGCACCCGATGGTGGTGTGAGGTGGAATTCACCCCGGTGGACCAGTACGTTTCCCTCACGCGGGACGGGAGAACACACACCTCGCCACCGTCCCGGCCGATGCACCGCCTAATCGAGGAGAACAAATGCTGAAGAAGGTTGGATTCGTCACGGCTGCCATGGCGGCCGGCGCTTTCCTGGCCGGTGGCGTCGCGGTCGCCGGTACGCCGGGCGACCACGACCACCACGATGGCCACACCGGTCAGCTCGGCCTGCTCAACCTGAACAACACCGACCTGCTGCACAACGTCAACGCCGTGGTCGGCGTGTGCGAGAACGACATCAACGTCCTCGGCGTGCAGGTCCCGATCCACGACTCGCTCAACGGCATCGGCGTGCCGATCCTGTCGCCGGGCGAGCACGAGGCCAGCGGCGAGTCCCCGGAGAACTGCGCGTCGGGTGGCGTCGCCGACGGCGGCACGAGCCAGGGCCACTGAGTCCCCGCGCCACGGCCGCCCGTTGTGTGTGCGGAAGCCGGCCGGGGCGCGGACTCCGGCGCTGCACGTGACGTCGTCCGGCGTGCCCGGAACAGGGAGCGAGCTGCACACTCCGGTTCCCCGTCCCGGGCACGCAGCGACCCAGTGTGACGCCGGCACGGGTGGGACCGGCCACCGGACCTGGGAATGCCGGTCCCACCCGGCGCAAACGAAAGCCGCGACCGACCCGTCGGTCGCGGCTTTGTGCTGTGCCGGGGAAGTCCGCGGCTACCGGCGGCCGAGCAGCCTGCCGACGACCCCGCGCCGGCGTCGCGGCTCCGGGACGGGCGTGGTACCCACCCGCAGCACGATGTCCAGCACGGCCGCCCGCTGTTCGGCGGCGGCGCGGGCGTAGCCGGGCGACGCCGCAACGGCGCGGCGAAGGTCGTCGGGGTCGGCGGTGCCGGTGTCGAACCCGGCGACCCGGGTCACGTCGATGGGGCCTCGGCACTGTGTTTCCACGCGTGAGTTCTCCTGCTGTCGGGCGTGCGGTCCGTGCCCTCGTTATCGCTCCGTTACTGCGCTCGCGTTACCGCCGCCGTGTCCCTCGGTCAGGTGAGTTGCGCCGGCGTGCCCGCCGAAGGGGATGCGCCTCGTACGATGCGACGGTGAGCTATTCGACCGACCCGCGGGCGGCGCGGAGCCGGGAGGCGATGATCGCCGCGGCGCGGCGGTTGCTGGCGGAGGAAGGGCTCGACGCCGTCACCCACCGGCGGGTCGCGGAGGAGGCCGGAGTCGGCCGGGCGACGGTGTACCGGCACTGGCCACGAGCCGACCAGCTGCTGCTCGACGCCATGGGCGGCGCGGACCTGCCGCTGTTCAAGGACCCGGAAGCACCGCTGCACCCGTGGCTGTGCCGCCAGCTGCGGCGGATGGCCGACGAGCTCGCGATCCCCTCCGTCGCCGCGGTTTCGCTGACGCTGGCCCAGTCGGCGCTGTCGGACCCCGAGGCGGCACACCGGCAGGACGAGTCGGTCCGGACGATCACGGATCGCCTCCGGGCCGCTGTGGAATCGGCGGTCGCGGCCGGCGAGCTGACCACGGACGCCGAACCGGCCGATTTGACGGCCATGCTGGTGGGCCCGATCGTCTACCGCGCCACGGCCCAGCGGCGCCCGTCGTCCGACGCGTTCATCGAGCGGCTCGTGGACAGCGTGGGAACCTGGCGGAGCTAGGCCGCCCCGGCGATGGCGGTGACACCAAAAGCGAAGTGCGCGGCCATCGCGGCGACCCGGATCCAGTCCGTGCGCAGCAACCGCGCGATGGCCGCGCGGTCGGCGGTTTCCCGGATGTTCAGCTGGATCGGCAGCTGGATCACGGCGAACGACAGCCAGGACGCGCTCAAGGCCGCCAAGCCACCCCACAGTGGCCAGGCGGGAATCGCGGCCGGAGCGGTGGCGAGCATGACGATCACCAAGCCGGTCAGCAGGACCTTCGGGACCACGTAGACGATTCCGCTGCCGTGGCCCTGGCTCGTCTGGACGGCCCGGAACTCGCCGGTGCCGACCGCCGCCCATCCGGAGAAGACGGCGAAGTGCTCCATCAGGCAGCCGGCCAGGCAGTAAGCCGACAGCATGCCGTAGCCGAGCAACCAGGTTCCAGTGGACAACGAAGATCTCCTCGGGCCGCGCCTCTGTGAGACACATGTCTCGTAGAACGGCATCGTGGCACGCGCGGCGCTGTGAGTCAACTGTCTCACAGATTCGTCTTCGTGAAACTTTCCGAAACTTTCGGTCCGGCGGCATGGGGGACCGGCTCATTGCCAAAGGTGCGCCGGAATGATTACAGTCCCCTCTCTGGGAGCGCTCCCACTTACGCCTGGCTCGACGACGAGGAGTGGCGAATGCGGGCAAGGAGATTCCGGACCGGTGTGGTGTTGCTGGCCGTGACGGCGCTCGGGCTGACGGCGGGTTCCGTGCCCGCGTCCGCCGCGGACTACGAACGGCTGCTCAACGGCACGTTCGCCGGCGGCACGCTCGACCCCTGGTGGGCCGGGTCCGGTACCACCGGCCGCGTCACCGGCGGGGAGTTCTGCACCGACGTCACCGGGGGCACGGCCAACGGCTACGACGCGCTCGCCGGCCAGAACGGCGTCCCCTTCGAGACCGGTCAGCAGTACACGTTGACGTTCGACGCGCACGCGACGACCCCGCAGCAGATCTCCGCTGTCGCGGGCGAGGCCGTGTCGCCCTACCGGCAGATTTCGCGCAACGACCTGACGGTCACCCAGACGACCCAGCACTTCACCGTCACCTTTACGTCCACTTTGGACTTCCCGAACGCGGGCAACGGCCAGCTGGCCTTCTGGTTCGGCGGCCAGGCCGCGGACAACACGATCTGCCTGGACAACATCTCCCTGATCGGCGGCGTGATCCCGCCCGGCGGCCTGCCGCCGACGAGCGGCATCCGGGTGAACCAGGAAAGCTACGTGCCCGGCCTGCCCAAGCACGCCACGGTGATCAGCAGCTCGGCGACCCCGGTGACGTGGACGTTGCGCAACTCCGCCGGCACCGCGGTGACCACCGGCCAGACCCGGCCGCGCGGCGCCGACGCCCCCTCCGGCGAAAGCGTCCACGACATCGACTTCTCCGCCTACGACACCGCGGGCACCGGGTACACGCTGGCCGTCGGCTCCGAAACCAGCTTCCCGTTCGACATCGCCGCGGACGGGCTCAAGAAACTGCGTTACGACTCGCTGGCCTTCTTCTACCACCAGCGCAGCGGGATCGCGATCGACGCCCAGTACGTCGGGGCCACCTACGCGCGCCCGGCGGGCCACGTCAACGTCGCGCCGAACCAGGGCGACAACAACGTGCCGTGCCGCTCGGACCTCAACTGCGGGTACACCCTCGACGTGCGCGGCGGCTGGTACGACGCGGGCGACCACGGCAAGTACGTCGTCAACGGCGGCATCGCGACCTGGGAACTGCTCGACGAGTACGAGCGCGCGCTGAAGCTCGGCGATGCGAGTGCGCTGGGTGACGGCAAGCTGGCCATCCCGGAGCGGGCCAACGGCGTGCCCGACATCCTCGACGAAGCCCGCTGGGAAGTCGACTTCCTGCTCTCCATGCAGGTGCCGGACGGCAAGCCGAACGCGGGCATGGTGCACCACAAGATCCACGACGCGCAGTGGACCAGCCTGCCCACCCGGCCCGAGCAGGACAGCCAGCCGCGCCGGCTCTCGCCGCCGAGCACGGCGGCCACGCTGAACATGGCCGCGGTCGCGGCCCAGGCGTCGCGGCTGTGGCGGACCATCGACCCGGCGTACTCGGCGAAGCTGCTTGCCGCGGCCGAGAAGGCGTACGCGGCAGCGAAGGCCAACCCCAACGTGCTCGCCGACCCGAACGACGGCACCGGCGGCGGCACCTACAGCGACAACACCGTGACCGACGAGTTCTACTGGGCGGCCGCGGAGCTGTTCGCGACGACCGCGAAGAGCGCGTACCGTACCGACGTCACGGGCTCCTCGCTCTACCGCGGCGCGAGCTTCAACACCCACGGCTTCGACTGGGGCTCCACGGGCGCGCTCGGGGACATCACGCTCGCCCTGGTGCCCACCGACCTGCCGGCGGCCGACGTCGCGGCGATCAAGACCGCGATCACCACGACCGCCGACAGCCACCTCGCCCAGATGGCGGCCATGGGCTACCCCGCGCCCTACCGCACGGCCGACGGCACGTACGAGTGGGGATCCAACGGCCTGGTGGCCAACAACGGCGTCGTGCTCGCCCTCGCGTACGACTTCACCAAGCTGGACAAGTACCGCGACGGCGCGTTCCAGGCCATGGACTACCTGCTGGGCCGCAACCCCGCGAACTACTCCTACGTCTCCGGCCACGGCGACCAGGCGGTGCAGAACGTGCACCACCGGTTCTGGGCGCACCAGCTGGACCCGTCGCTGCCGACCGCCCCGCCCGGGGCGCTCTCCGGCGGGCCCAACAGCGGCCTCCAGGACCCGACCGCGGCCCGGCTGCTCACCGGCTGCGCACCCCAGCGCTGCTTCGTCGACGACATCCAGGCGTACTCGGTGAACGAGGTCGCCATCAACTGGAACTCGGCGCTGGCCTGGCTGGCGAACTGGACGGCGGAGAAGTCGCCGTCCGCCGTGGACACGACCGCGCCGGCCGCGGCGGGCCGGCCCGCCGTCTCGTCGGTGTCGGGCACCGGGGCGACGGTGACCTGGACGGCGTCCGCGGACGCGGAGAGCGGCATCAAGGACTACGACGTCGTCAGCGTGACCGGCTCGGCCCGGAAGGTCCTCGCGACCGTCACCGGAACGAGCGCGACCCTGACGGGGCTCACGCCGTCGACCGCGTACACCCTGGTCGTGGTGGCCCGCAACGGCGCCGGCCTCACGGGTCCGGACTCGGCGTCCACGCAGTTCACGACGCTGCCGGACACCTCGGCGGGCGGCTGCTCGGTGGCCTACACGGCGACCAGCTGGACCGGTGGCTTCACGGCCTACGTGACGCTGACCAACACCGGGACCGCGGCGTGGTCGACGTGGGCGCTGAAGTTCGCCTTCCCGGGCACCCAGAAGGTGACCCAGGGCTGGTCGGCGACGTGGGCGCAGTCCGGCGCGGACGTCACGGCCACGGCGATGCCGTGGAACGCGTCGCTCGCCCCGGGCAAGTCGGTTTCGATCGGTTTCAACGGCAGCTACACGGGCAGCAACCCGCGTCCGGCGGCCTTCGCGGTGAACGGGAAGACCTGCAGCTGACGGCCCGTCCGGTGGTTCGATCGGCGAACCACCGGACACTCCGCTAGCGTCACACCCGTGGGCAGGCGCGCCTCCTCCCCCCTCGGCGCGTCTGCCCACACTTCTGCCTTCCCGGCCCGCGGGGCGAGGGTCCCCCGGCCGGGGGACTGGCCGCCGTCGGTCATCGACCGGCGAGGCCGCCCATGATGGCGTCGATGATGCCCTGGTGCGTCACCGCGTAGGTCCGCCGGTCGAACAGGCCGAAGCCGAATTGGCCGTTGGCGCCGTTGTCCCAGTAGACGGTGGCGGCACCGTACTTCTTGGCGGTGGCCACGATGGCCCGTGCGAAGTCGGCGCGGTACCGGTTGTTCGACGAATCGAACGAGGACTTGTCGATGGACCCGTATTCGCCGACGACGACCGGATAGCCCTTCGTGACGAAGGTGTCGCGCATCAGTTTCAGCTGGGCGTCCAGGTAGTCTTCCTGACCCCAGGTCGACTTCTTCGCCGGATTGGTGGCACTCCGGCCCCACTGCGTGATGTTCCCGTTTTCCTCGCCGGCGAAGTCCCACGGGCTGTAGTAGTGCACGGAAATCATGATCCGTTTTTCGCTCGCGGGAATGGACGAGGAGCGGAACTGGTCGGTCGGCAATGTGAAGCCGTAATTGCCCGCGGTGTAATCGATATTGGTGTTCCAGCCCGGGACGAGCAGCCAGCGCGAACTGTTGTTCCCGCCGGTCTTGCGCACGGTGTCGACGAAGATCTGGTTGTAGGCGTTGATGTTCGAATAGCACGGCTGCGTCGGGTTGCCGTACTGCCCGTCGAACTCCTCGTTCATGGACTCCAGCACGAGGTGCTGATCGTAGCCGGCGAACCGGGCCGCGACCTGCTGCCAGACCTTCTGGTACTTGGCCTTGATCGTCGCCTGGTCGGCCGCGTCGCAGATCAGCCAGGAGCCGGTGATGGTCTTGTAGCCGTCACCGTGCATGTTGACCAGCACGTACAGACCGCGCTTGTAGGCGTAGTCGACGACTTGCTGGATCCGGTTCAGCCAGGCCGCGTTGACCGGGTAGTTCGGCCCGGCGCCGATGTGGTTCAGGTAGGAGACGGGAATCCGGACGGTTTTGAACCCGGCGGCCTTGACCCTGTCGATCAGGCCCTGGGTGACGGCAGGCAGACCCCAAGCGGTTTCGCTGGGAACCCCGTTGGCGTTGGCTTCGAGCTGGTTCCCCAGATTCCACCCGGCTCCCATGTCGGCCACGACCTGCGACGCATTGAGCCGGCTCGTGGCGCCGGCCTCCACCCCGGGCAAACTCACGGCGGCGCCCAGCGCAACGGCAAGGAAGAGTTTCACTGCTCTCGAAGTCATGATGATACCTCTCATGCCCATTGGGGGACATATTCCAACATGGTTGATACCGGCCGTCAATCCTCACGGCGAAGAGGATCTTTTTGCAGGTGAGATCGGCGATCGAAGAAATCGAATAATCGAAAGAATCGACACATCCGGTCGTCGGTGGAGACCCGGACACCCGGACCGGCGGCCGCGACCTGTCCGTCCTGATCCAGGTGAAACAAATCGGCGTCCGGAGCGACTCTCACCGTGCCGGTGCGCTCCGGAACGACTGCGCCGTCGAAGAAGCCGGCGCTCGCCGGCCCGAGGGAGGACTCCGTGGTTTTGTCACCGGATGATCGAGTGGCGGGCAGTGTCCCGCTGTTCCCCGACGGCGTCGCGAAATCGATCGATTCGGCGCCGGACGGCATCGCGATCGGCCTGATCCGGTTCTCCGGCTGGCAGCTGCACCGGATCGACCCGCTGCCGGGCGGCTTCGCCGGGCACGCCGCCTACCTCGTCCGCGTGAACTACGAATTCGACGTGCCCGCGGAGGTGGCGCCCCCGGCCTGGGCGGAGGTGGAGTTCGCCTTCGACGCCGCCGAGGTGATGGTGGTCGACGCGATCCCCCGCGCGGTCGCGGCGGCCGAGCCCGCGCGCAGCTACGAGCTGACCGGGCAGCTGAACTTCGTCCGCCCCACGGCCGGGCGGTCCCCCTGGGCGGCCGACGCGAGCGAAGCCAACGTCGCGCTTCCCGCGGTCCGGCCGCACGTGGACTGCTTCGGGCTGGGGAGTTCGCGGGTGCGGTGGCGGCATTCCGGTGCCGTGCCCGCGGGAACCCACACCGCGTGGCTCGTCCTGCTGACCCCGCCGGACCGGACCGAGCTGCCGGTGCTGGCCGGAGGGGCCTACCAGCGGGCGGCGGACGCCGAGCCCGGCCTCCGCGCGAGTGGCCGTCCGGACGCGTTCACCGTCCGGCTCCCGGGAGCACCGGAACCGGAGGTCCCGGCCACGACGGCGGACGGCAGCGCGCCCCGCGTGTTCGTCTCGTACGCACAGGAGTCCGCGGCGCACAAGGAAGCCGTCGTGCGGTTGTGCCGGCTGCTGGTCGCCGAAGGGGTGGACGTGCGCGTCGACCAGGACGGCTTGGACCGCCGCCGCAACTGGGACCGGTGGACCACGACCCAGATCCTGCGCACCGACTACGTGATCGTCGTGGCGTCGCCGGCCTACCGCGCCGTGGGCGACGGCGAGCTCACCGACGAGACGCGCCACCGCGGCATCCGGTCGGAATACAGCCGGCTGGCCGACCTCCTGCACCGCTACCCGGACCGGTGGACGAAGAAGCTGCTCCCGGTCGTCCTCCCGGGCCGCTCGCCCGACGAGATCCCCTTGGCGTTCCTCCCGGCCATCGGCGACTACTACCCGCTGTCCGCGTTCACCAGGGCCGCCGCCGCGGATCTGCTGAGCGTCCTGTTCAGCGCTCCGGCGTAGCCCATCCGGACCCGGTTGCCGGGCCGGGAGGACACGGCGTGAGCGTCAGCCGAGCACCACGCGGCGCGAAGCGGCCTTCTCGGCCGAGTCCCGCACCTTCCCCGACGCCGGGATGGCCCGGTCGCGAAGCTGCCGGACCTCGTCGATGCGCTCCGGCGCCGAGCGCACCAGCGGCACGATGTTGCGGAAGGCGTCGCGGTAGAACTCGACCGGCACGTCCCGGTCGTCGGCGGCGGCGATCGCCTCGTAGCCGATCTCCTTGACGGCCGCCTCGACGTCGGAGCCGGCGAACCCGTCGCTGAGCCGCACGAGCTCCTCGACGACGTCGTCCGGCACCGGCACGCGCAGGTACTTGCGCAGGTAGATCTGGATGATCTCCCGCCGCTCTTCGGCGTCGGGCAGGTCGACGAAGAACATGTCGTCGAACCGGCCGCTGCGCAGCAGCTCCTGCGGCAGCGCCCGGACGTCGTTCGCGGTCGCGACCACGAATACCCGGGCCGGGGATTCCTGCAGCCAGTACAGGAACTGGCCGACCAGCCGGGTCGTTACGCCGGTGCTGTCCGTGCCCGAGCCGGCCAGCCCCTTCTCGATCTCGTCGATCCAGAGCACGCACGGCGCGACGGCGTCGGCCGTGGCGAGCGCCTCGCGGAACCGGCTCTCCGACTGACCGACGTAGTTGCCCAGCACCGAAGCGATGTCCAGCCGGTACAGCGGGAGCTGCCAGTCACTCGCGATGGCCTTGGCCGACAGGGACTTCCCGCAGCCCGGGACGCCGACCAGCAGCACCCCGCGGGGCGGCCGCATCCCGCGGTCGCGCAGGTCCATGGTGAGCAGCGGGCGCTTGCGGTCCAGCCACCGCCGCAGCCCGGCCAGCCCGCCGACGAGGTGGTCCCCGGCGCGCACCGGCACCCGCTCGATGCCGGCCAGCTCGCTGAAGATCGAATCCTTGGCCCGGCCCAGCTCGACCAGCTCCGCCTTGGTGATGGACTTCCGCACCACGAACGTGGCGAGGATGTTCAGCGCTTCGATCTTCGTGACGCCGGTGAGGATGGACGCGGCCTCCTCGCACTCGGCGGGACCCCACTCGATCCGGATTTCGCCCGCGTACTGGTGCAGGAAGTCCTCGATCTCCGCGCGCATCTCGTCCACGTCGGGCAGGTCGAGCGTGACCGCCATCCCCATCCGCTGCAGGGCGTTCCAGGTCGGGTCGGCGGTGATCACCATGATGCACCCGCCGTGTTCCTCGGCCAGCTGGGCGAGGTCGACGAACCGCCGTGAGATGTCGTTGTCGTCGCCGAGGTGCTGCACGTCGGTGAACACGACGGTCTGGTTCGCCCGCGCCTGGAACCATTCGCCCGCCAGGTCGAGCGCGCCGAGCAGCGACTTGTCGTCGGAGAGCACCTGCCGGTTCTTGAGGTCCCGCAGCCCCTGGCTGAGCGTGTGCACGACGATGTCGAGCTGCTTCTCCCGGGCCAGCTCGCCGAGCATCTCCAGCGCGCGGCCGCGTTCGACCGTGCGGACGGACACGAACGGGATGCGGGCCAGCAGGTAGGACTCGATGCGTGCTTTCGTCTCCGCCCCGTTGGGCATGAGCTCGTTCTCCCTAGTCGAGGATGACCCGGCGACCGCGCGCCGGTCCGGTGGGCGACGGCGCCGCCGTCCGGGTCAGTGCGGGTTCGAGGCTGTTCTGCCGGACGGCGTTGCGCAGCGGGGCCGGCGCGTCCCGCACGGAGTCTTCGAGACTCCGCTGCGCCGACGAGATCGTCTCCCGGAGCGCGTCGGCGACGCTGGTGCGCAGCTCGTCCGGAAGTCCGGGGTGGACGGTGAACGCGACCAGCGGGCCGAGCCGTTTCCGCGCGTCCGCGAGGACCACCGCGAGCACCGTCACCGCGCGCTCCGGGCGGGCGAGCAGCAGCTGCTGCTCGCGCGAGAAAGCCTCCTGCCACCGGCGCAGGCGGTCGTGGAACGCGTCCGCGACGTGGCGGGCCAGCCGTTCGGTCATCTGCGGCCCGAGCTCGGCGTCGATCGGCGGCAGGTGGCCCGACGGCAGGTCCTCGCCCCGGCCGAAGGCGGAAAGCCAGCTCACCCACGCGGCGTACGGTCCGGGTGTCCGGTGCACGCCGTCACTTCCGGGGGCGGCGGTGGAGGAACTCGGCGGGCGGCAGCAGGTCCCAGCCGGGCAGCTCCAACGCGACTTCGTCGTCCTTCAGGACGTGCTTGGGCTGCGGCTCTCCGGGACGCCCGGGGACTTCCGGGCCACCGGTCATCGCTCTCGGCATTTCACGCTCCTCGCTTCGCGCCGGGCGCCGGGGCCGCGAACGCCGTGCTGTTCAACCGGTTCAGGTACGTCCGCAGGTCCGCGGCGAGCGCGAGCTCGCGCTCCCACTCGGCCCGCAGGTCCACCAGCTCGGCGATGCCGCCCCGCAGCTGCGCGACCGCGACGGCCCGGCGTTGCTCGCCCTGGCGCCGCAGTTCCTGACGGCGGGCCGGGAGCGCGCGGGCCTGGTAGGCGGACCAGCCGGCGAGGCCGGCCGTGGCGAGCAGGAAGAACACCGCGAGCCCGGGGTTGTGCGCCAGCCCCGCCCACAGCGCCAGCAGCAGCACCATCCCGGCGGTGATCGCGGAGGCCAGCGGCGGGCCGGTGAACCGCACCTTCGCGACCGCGGCTTCGGTTTCGGCGTCGATGTGCGCCGCCAGGCCCGCGACGAGGTCCGCTTCCCCGGTGGTCCGGTCGATCCGCGCCGACCAGCCCTCGAGCTCGAACGCGACGGACGCGGGCTGCGCGGCGATGTTGGCCGCTTCCAGCCGGCCGGCGCCCTCGACGATCCAGTCCTTCGCCAGTGCCACCGCGAACCGCCGGGTGCCCGGCGAAGTGCCGGCGCGCGGGTCGCCGACCGCCGCGTTGCTGAGCAGGGTGAGGAAGTCGACCTTCTCCTCGTGCAGCGGCGCGGCCGTCCGGACCGCCGTCGCCGCTTTCGCCTTGTCGCCGTCGGCCTTGACGATCTCCTGCAGCTCGTGTTCCTTGCGCCGCAGCGGCGCTTCTTCGACGTCGTAGCCGGTGACGAGCCCGTCGAGGATCTCGTCGACGCGGTTGCGCAGGTCTTCGCTCTGCGGCAGCTCGCCGGTGAACAGGGCCCGGAAGCGCTCCTCCGCCGTGCGGTGCACGGTCGCCCCTTCGTAGAGCTCCTTGAGGTCCGGCCAGGTGGGACTGATGGCCGGGAGCACGGTGTAGCGCGGGTCGACCGGCCGCCGGTCGGCGTCGAGCAGGCGGGCCCACCGGTCCACCTGCCGGTCGACGATCCCGCGGTCGTCGGCGAGCCGCTCGTACCACTCGCCGAGCTGGCGCATCACCAGGTGCTTCGATTCGTGCCCGAACGCGCCGGTGCTGACCGCGTCGAGGATCACGGTGAACTCGCGGGACAGCCCGGTCGGGTCCTGGCGCGCGGTGTACTGGCGCAGCCACCGTGCGGTGGCCTCGTTGCGCCGGTGCCGGCGCAGGACGAGCGCGAAGAAGAGGGCGGCTTTGTCGTTGTCCCGGCGGGTCGTCTCGACCAGGGCCTTCTGCGCCAGGTCCGGGTCGTCGCGGATCCACGCGGCGACGGCCACCAGCGCGGGGGCGAGCCAGTACCGCGGGGTCACCAGCATCAGCTCTTCGGACAGCTGCCGCATCGTGCCGTGCGTGACGATCCCGACGTCCAGGGCCTGCAGCGTGCCGGTCGCCAGCCGGCGCACCTCGGCGAAGTGCCCGAAGTTCGTCTCGAGCTCCTGCCGCACCTGGACGATCTCGGTGTGGGCGACCTGCACGTTGTGCCGGAGCTCGTCGCGGCGCAGGAACTCGGTGAACTCCGCGCGCAGGCCCAGCAGCTCGCCCCGGGTCCGGTCCTGGGCGTCGGCGACGTGGACGATCGACTGCTGGAGCACGGCCTGCTTTTCGTGCAGTGCGTCCTGCGAGGCCGCGAGCCGGCTGACCGCCCGGTCGACCTGGCTGAGCTGACGGGAGATGAGAACCTCGTTCACGATTCACCTTCCAGGAGCACGACCGAGCCGTCCGCGCGCACGCAGACGAGCCGGTCCGGGTAGACCTCGACGGCCAGGTAGGCCGGTGACCCGGCGAGGGCGCGGGCGCGTTCGAGGGCCGCGGGCAGCGCCTGCCCGCGGCGGTAGTGCTCGATGATCGAGCCGTCCAGCGCCAGGGTGTGCACCTCGAACGGCTCGCCGAGAAAGCACCGGGCCACGATCCCGAACGGAATCGTGTGGTATTTGTCGGCGAATTCCCGGCGCACTCCGTCGACGAACTCGTCGATCTCCACCGCGCTGAGACTTCCCGATGCGTCGAGCGCGCGAACCGCGCGGAGGTAGTTCTCGGATCGACGGTCCGATTTCAGCCTGCCGCCGGACGTCGCTGTGCTGTTCGTGGTGCGCGGCGATCGGGAAAGCATCCCGTTCTGCCGGGTGATCAATGGTTTCGGCACCGTGCCGGCTCCCTGGGGTGAGGTATTCCTGTCCCTAGTCGTCGCGCGATCGACGTCTATTACGGCCGGCTCCAGCGTCACCCGGATGGCCCAAGGGATCAGCCGGCCACCAGGACGAGCAAGGCGGCCGCGGCCGCGAACCAGACCGCGGCGGTGGCGCCCGCGACGACCGGCGTGAGCCGGGCCGGCGCGGGCACCCGGGGCCGCAGGACGCGGCCGGTACCGGTGAGCACCAGCTGCCGCACGGCCGGCCGGCCGGCCCGGTCACGCCGTCCGTAGGCCTCGACGACGGTGCCCGGCTCGGGTGGGGCGGGGACCAGCCGCCCGGTCACGACGCAGGTGTGTTCCGCGCCCGTCACGTCCTTGAGCACGAGGTCGGCGACGTCCACCGTCCGCGACCGCGCACGCTCCTGCAGCGGCAAAACCCAGGGCCACCAGGGTTTTCCCGGCTCGCGGGCGGCCGCGGGCAGCGTCGCCCACAGGCCGGCGCCGAGCAGCGGGAGCACCACGGCGGCGGCGCAGCAGACGGCCAGCAACGGCCCGATCGGCGCGTGCGCGAGCACGGCGACGGTGAGCGCCGCGGTGGTGAACGCCGCCCCGATCCGCGTCGCCCACAGATACCTCCGGTCCATGACGGGTTCCTGACGGACGGTGGCGGACCGGACCACCGTCCCGGTCGCGAGGCGGCCGGGAACGCGGGCCGGCGGTTCCGTCCCGGCCGCGACCCGGCCGGTGGCGACCGGGCGGCCGCCGCAGGCCGGGCAATCGGTGTCCGTCGTACTGAACGGTGTTCCACAGGAAAGGCAGGAAGCCGGCATGATCGTCATTCCTCGTCATCGCGGCGTTTTCGGAACCGGCAGGCGCCGGGCCGAAACAGAACACGAACCGGATGCGATTGTGTCGGGTGATGGCGCGCCCCGGAAGTCTCGATTGAGAAACGCTCACGGCGCAGCCCGCCGACGTGAAAGGTGCCCGAAGTGAACGGATCTCCGGTTTTCGACGCCCCCGGGAACGAGCCGGCCGCGCGCGGTTCGCTGTGGGGTCCGGCGCGGGCTCCCGCCGACGCACCGGAATCCGCGGGTTTCCCGGCCGACGGCCCGCCGACGGAACCGATCGCGGTGATCCCGCCCGAGGCGGCCGGGGAGCCGCCGCTCGCCGCCGGCGGGGCGAAGAACCCCGGCCGGGTGAAGGTCGTGATCGGCGCCGGGGTGGCGGCGTTCGCTGTGGTGACCGCGGTCATCGTGGTGTCCGCGGTGACCTACGAACCGGCACCGCCGTCCGGCGCCGGCAGCCAGGCGCTGGGTGCCGGGAGCGGCGCGGGCGCCTACTCCACCTACGTCCCGACTTACGCGCCCACGTACGCCCTCACGGAGACGCCCACGCCGGCGACGTCCCCGTCGGTCACGGCCACCTCATCGGTCACGGCTACCTCATCGGGCGCGGTACCCGACGGCTACCGGCGGGTGACCGGCCCGGCGGGCGTGTCGGTCAGCATCCCGGCCGGCTGGTCGGTGCAGCCGGGCGCGTTCGCGACGACGGACGAGGCCGACGCCCCGGACGGCTCCGGCTCGATCATCCGGTACAGCGGCAGCCCCACGCCGGTGCTGTCGTTGCTGAACGCGGTGGAGCAGCTGGAGAAGAACACACCGGCCATCCGCAAGGGTTATGAACGCGTGCGCCTGGACCAGCTCACCACGGACAACGACGGCGACGTGGTGTGGGAGTTCCGGTTCACCGCGAAGACGGGCGTCCAGCGGCACGCACTCGGCTGGTACTGGCGCGCGAACGGCCACGACTACGCGGTCTACGCGTCGGTCGACGAGTCGCGCTGGACGGACTTCCAGCCGACCCTCGACGTACTGGTGCACACCGCGGGCCCGCGGTGAGCGGCCGGATTCCCCAGCCGTGACAGATCGGGGGAAGCCGGCGATCTCGGACTCGCTGTCCGGCCTCGTCGGCGTCAGCGCGTCCCCGACCAGCCCTTGTGAAGCCACTCGGCGAGATCGGACGGCGCGAGCCCGGCCACCCGCCGGTGGTAGTGGTCGACGGCGGCCGGGTCAAGCAACTCGCGCCACTGACCGCTGGTCCCGGAGCGGAAAAAGTCCTTGTTGCTGCGCCACAGCTTCGCGTCGACCCCGGGGGCCAGTTCGTCGGCCCGGTTCCGCATGCGGTCGAACGTCGCCGCGGCCGCGAGCTCGTCGAGCCGCTGCTGGGTGGTGTCGATCGAAAGCGCCGCGGCCAGCTGCCGCAGCTGGCCGGGCAGGTCGGCTTTCAGGTCCACGTAGTGGAACAGGGCGGTCTGCGGCGATTCGCGGTGTTCCCGGAACGTCCGGACGTGGTGGACGAGGTTGGCCAGGCTCACCCCGAACGACGCCGACTCGGGGGTGAACTCCGCGTCCGCCCACTCCCGGAACCGCTCGTGCGGGTCTTCGGCGGGCGGTGCGCCGACTTGCGGGCCGAGGCCGCCCAACGCGATGGCTTCGGGGTCGAGGTTGGCCGTCGCGTGCTCGAACGACAGCATCGCGTCGCGCGGGTCGCGGCCGACGCAGAGGTAGGTCACCCCCGCCTCGAACGGCAAGCCGTCGAGCGGGGTGTGCGTTTTGACAAAACGCCGGTGCTGCTGGGCTTCGAGCCCGGCCAGGATCGCGGCGGTGTCATAGGTCGTCGCGTCCAGCCAAGGCGAGATCTCGGTGAGGGGCCGGGGAAGGCCGGCCGTGTCGAAGACCAGCAACGCGCACAGCATCTGCATCCACGTCGTGCCGCACTTCGGTGGCGTGCTGATCACCACGTCTCCGGCGCGGAACCGGAAACCGGCCCACAACGCGCTGTCGGACACCACCGTGCGATACCGCCGCAATTCGGCCATTCCCGGTCCCCCGGCTGTGGACGCCGTCGCTCGCATCGGAGGCCAGGATGCCACGGCCACCGCCGGGCGGGCTACCGCCGCCCGGGCATCACCGGGCCAGGGTGAACCGCACCGGCAGCGCCGCCAGCCCGCGGAACAGCGGCGACGGCCGCCACTCCAGCGCGTCGGCCGGCACCGCCAAGACCACGTCCGGGAGGCGGTCGAGGAGAACCTCGATCGCGGCCTCGGCGATGACCTTGGCGATTTCCTGGGCCGCGTACGGGCACCGGTGATCGCCGTGGCTGAACGACAGGTACGCCTGGTTGCCGGTCGACGCGTGCGGGACCGGCCGGACCAGCGGGTCCCGGTTGGCCGCCGCGAGGCCCAGGATGAGCAGGTCGCCCGTGCGGATCTGCCTGCCGCCCAGCCGGAGGTCGTGGACGGCGAACCGGCCGGGGAAGTTCTGGGTGGGCGTGTCCTCCCAGAGCACCTCGGTCAGCGCCTGGCCGACGCTCCGGCGGCCGCCGGACAACGTCATCGCGAACCGGTCGTCGGTGAGCATCAGCCGCAGGGTGTTGCCGATCCAGTAGGCGGTGGGCAGCTGCCCCGCGTTCATCAGGTGGAGCAGGTCCTCGGTGATCTCGTCGTCGGCGAGCGCGGCCGGGTGGGCCAGCAGCCGCGACGTGACGTCCGGCCCGGGAGCGCGTCGTTTGGCCCCGACCATGCGCCGCACCCTTTCCCGGACGCGCGCGTAGGCGTCGTTCGCGCCTGCCCCGGCGGCGTGCGTCCGGTAGACGTCACGGACCAGGTCGGCGGTCTCCGCCTCCGGCACGCCGATCATCCGCGCGACGACGGGCAGCGGTACCCCGTCGGCGTACTGGGTGATCAGGTCCGCCTCGCCGGATCCGGCGAAGGCGTCGATGAGCTCGTCGGCGACCTGCTGGGCCCGCGCGCTCAGGTCGAACTGGTCGACGGCGCCGAGTGCGTCGTCGAGCGCCTCGGCCCGCCGCCGGTGTTCGGCACCCTCGGCGAACATCATCGTGGGCTGGTACCCGATGAGCGGGAGCAACGGCCAGTCGGGCGGCACGCGGTCCCAGGCGTTCCAGCGCCGTGAGTCGCGCCCGAAGACCTCGGGATGGCTCACGACGTACTGCACCTCGCGGTAGCCCAGCACCAGCCACGCCGGCACGTCCCCGTCGAGCAAGACCGGGGCGACCGGCCCGTGCGTGCTGCGCATCTGCGCGTAGAGATCGGCGGACTTCTGCTGGAACTGCGGCCCGTACAGCGGCGTGGCGGCTGCGGGCTGGGCGGTGGTCATGGCGTGGTCTCCCGGGCGGAGGACAAGGCGACGAGGTGGTGGACGAGGGTGAGCAGGACGGTCTTGCCCGAGTCACGCCGCCGGGCGTCGCAGTCGATCAGCGGGACGTCGGGGGACAGGTCGAGAGCCTGCCGCACCTGCTCCAACGTGTGCTCCGGCTCGCCGAAGTTGTTGCGGGCGACGATGAACGGCGTCCCGTGGTGCTCGAGGCGGTCGATGGAGTACCAGGAATCGGCCAGCCGGCGGGTGTCCACCAGCACGACGGCGCCCAGGGTGCCGGTGAACAGGCGGTCCCAGAGGAACCAGAACCGTTCCTGGCCCGGCGCGCCGAACAGGTACAGCACCATGCGCTCGTTGAGGCTGATCCGCCCGAAGTCGAACGCGACCGTGGTGGTGGTCTTGCCGGGCGAGGCGCCGTCGTCGATCCCGACGCCCGCCTGCGTCATGGTTTCCTCCGTGCTCAGCGGGCGGATTTCGCTCACGGAACCGACCATGGTCGTCTTGCCGGCCCCGAACCCGCCGACGATCACGATCTTCAGCCCTTCCGCGGCGGTGCCCGGCAGCGGGGTGCGGGCTTCTTGCTCAGAGCTTCTGCAGTCCAACGAGTACCTGCTTCAGGGTGTCGAGATCGGGCAGATCGGTGTCGACGGGCGCCGCGGACGGATGACGGGCGGTGATCCGCCCGGTGTCGAGCAAGTCGCACAAGAGGATCTTCACGACGCTGACCGGGAGGCCCAGCTCCGAGGCGACCTCCACCATCGCCGTCGGGTGCCGGCACAGCCGCAGGATCTTGCCGTGCTCGGACTGCATGCCGGGGACCGGATCGGATTCGCTCACGATCAGCGTGACCAGGTCCAGTGCGCTTTCGTTCGCGCGGCTGCGCCCACCGGTGACGGTGTACAACCGGTCCGGGTCCTCGCGGTGGAGGTCGTCCGAGGTCATGTCATCCGGCCGGGTGCTGCGGCTGCAGGCGCGGCGGGGCGGTCAGGTGCTCGCCGAGCTGCTCGACGAGCTCGTTCATGTTGTGGCCGATGACGCCCACGTCCGCGTCGTCGGCGGCGATCACGGCGAGGTGGGCTCCTTCGCCGGCCTCCACGATGAACAGCATCCCCCCGTGGAACTCCGTCATGGACTGCCGGACGCCGCCGGTCCCGTCGCCGAACTCGACGGACGTGCCGTACGCCAGGCTCTGGATGCCCGAAGCGATGGCGGCCAGCTGGTCGGCCTGGTCGATCGTGAGCCCGCGGGTGTGGCAGAGCTTGAGGCCGTCCTTGGACAGCACCAGGGCGTGGCGGGTGCCCGGCGTCTTGCTCAGGAGGTTTTCCAGCAACCAGTCCAGGTCGTGCTCTGTGGTGTTCATCGGCTGTCCTCCGAGGGAGCGGAAAGGCGGGTTGCCCGGCCGGCCGCGTGGAACGCACTGAACTTCGCCCCCGCGTCGGCCCGGGCCCGTGCGGGACCCGGCGCCGGCGGCGGCACCGGCTTGGGCGCGGCCGCCAGCGTCTGCCCGCGACGCCGCTGCGGCAGCCCGGACGACGTGGTCTCCACCTTGGATGTGGCCGTGGCCGCGGCGGCCGCGGGTTCGGCGGGCGGCTCTCCGGCGGGCGGGGTGCCCACCTCCGCCGGGCTCGGGGCGTCCGGTCCGGGCTGGGTGATCAGCTCCCGCGGGATCATGACCACCACTCCGGTGCCGCCCCGCGCGGACGGCCGGAAGTGCACGCTCAAGCCGTGTTTGCGCGCCAGACAGCCCACCACGGCCAGCCCCAGCCGGGTTCCGGACAGCGTGGTCAGGTCCAGCGGTTCGGAAGAAACCGCCCGCACGGCCCGCTCCAGCGCCGCGGGGCTCATGACGAGGCCACTGTCCTCGATGGTCACCACGACACCCGCCTGGACCTCCTCGACGTACACGTGCACGTCCTCCGAAGGCGGGGAGAAGCTGGTGGCGTTGTCCATCAGTTCGGCCAGTGCGTGCATGACGCCTTCGGCGGCGTACCCGGCGATCGCGACGGTGCTGGTCGAGTGCGTGCGCACGCGCTGGTAGGCGCTGATGCGTCCCATCGCCCCGCGCAGGATGCTTTCCATCACGATCGGCTTGGTCCAGCGCCGGCCGGAACGCGCTCCGGTCAGCACCGCGATGCTGTCCGCCAAGCGGCCCGCCTGCGCGGTGCTGTGGTCCAGGTCGAGCAGGTCGCCGAGGACGTTTTCGTCGTACCGGCCTTCCATCTCCCGCAGGTCGGCGAGCATGCTGGTGGCCAGTGCCTGCACGCGGCCGGCGGCGTTGGCGCAGGCCGCCATCGTGGCCGCGCGCATGCGCTCGCCCCGGCCGATCTCCTGCGCGACCGTCTCCAGCAGCCGCCGGTGGGCGCCGTCGATCGAGCCGGGCACCTCGGCGAGGGCGGTGTCCGCCGACGCCCCGTCGCGCACCCGCCGGACCACGGCGGGCAGCGTGTCGTCGGCGAGCCGGGCGACTTCCCCGTCCAGCACCGCGATCCGGCTCCGGAAGTGGCGCGCCGCCCGCACGCAGTACGCGGCGACGGTGACCGTCGCGCACACCACCGCGGCCGCCACCCCGCCGTACCAGGTCACGAACATCCGTTCCGCCGCGGGCGCGGTGGCCGTCGTCCACCACCACACCCCACCGGTGACGACGGCGGCGGCCGGCAGCACGAGCAGGGTTCGGCCCACCGGCAGGCGCTTCGCGTGGTGGGGAGCGGGTGACTGCACTGACATCGATCGGGTCCTCGTGGCGGTCGGAGACAGGGACTTCAGGCGTGCGGAGCCGAATCGCACCACGCAATTCCCTGCGGTGCCGCCCCGGCCGTGCACTGGGTACCGGGACGGCGCATCGAGGCCGGCCTCGCCTATGGCGAGCAAGACCCTAGCGCCGATCTTTCACGTCCGTAAGAGTCAATCTTCGCGAGCCGGCGATGACAGGACTTCGCTGGTTGCCGCCGGTTCCGGGAAGTCATTCCCCAACGGTGGTGGCTAGAGCATGCCCAGCGACGGCAGCCTTTCCGCCCGCCTCTTGCCCATGACCTTGGCGGCCAGCAGCAATTCTTCCGGAGTGAGCGGCTTCATGGCTTTGCTCGTCATGAACCGGGGCGGCAGGGGCGGTGGTGGCGCGGGCTCCTGCAGGGGCCGGGTCACGTGGGCGAAGATCCGCTTTTCCTTTTCCAGGATCTCTTTCAGCCCCTGTTTCCAGTCCGGAGATTCGATTTCGAAGCTCAGCTGCGGCATGCCGATCATGGGCACCCAGCTGACCCTCACCTGGTGCGTGCCGTCGACGTAGTGCAGGGTGAGGTCGGTTTTGATGTGCGCACGGAGCAAACTGTCGAAGGCGTACAGGCAGCGGGGCAAGAGGATGAACTCCAGCGCGCCGGCCGGCATGGAGCGGCTCACCCGCACTTCGTGCGAACCCTCCTTGGGCCGATCGAGTCCCATCGCCGCGAACGTCGACCGGTTGCCGGCGTCGGTCGTCTCGGTCGGCCCGCCGAAGATGGCCGAATTGGCGGCCCGCTCGGCCAGGAGTTTCTTCAGCCCCGCGCTTTCGCCACGCGATTTCATGACGGCCAGGTATTCCAGCGTCGCGTGCCGGCGCGAACCCTTGCGCTCCTCCTCGTAGGCTTCGAGGGGCATCTCCAGGTCGGCCGCGATGGACGTCTTGGCCTGGCCGGTCTCGTCCGGCCGGAACGAGTCGGGGCGCTGCCACTTCTCCGGAACCTGCCGGCCGCCTTCTTCCACGTACTTTTCCATCCGGACGCTCATGGCCTGGTGTTCGAGCAGGCCCGCCACCTGGGTGGCGTCCTGCGTCGCGCCGGTCTCGGACTGGCTGACGCTGATCTTGCTCGCCGTCGGAGCGGTTTCCATGTCGATGGATTGCTGGGCGCGGATCTGCTTCCGTTCGCGGTCTTCTTTGGTGAGGATTCCGTTGTTCGCGATGGAGATGATCGCCTGGGCCAGTTTGACCCGCTCGGCCAGGCTCGACCGGACCCCGTCCAACCCTGCCGCCGTGGTGGCGGTGCGGACGATGTGGTCGTCGATCATCGACTTGGCCGCGGCGGTCTCCCATTCGTCTTTGGCTGCGACGCCCAGCAACGCGAAGATTTCGACGGGGGACCGCAGAATTCCCCCGGGACCGGCCACCGACCGTTGCACCGCGGGCCCGGCCACCTCGGCGGAATCGCGCAACCGGGAAATCGAGTTCGCCAGCGCGGAATTGCCGGCCGTCCGCTGGAGGTGCAGCAGGTTCGCCGCGTCCGGCGCCGGCAATTCTGCTCGCCGCACTTCGGGTTTCCGGTGGATCTGGTGATCCGAAACCCCGCGCCGGTCACGATCAGTGCCCATGTGATCACGGTACCGCGGGGGGCGAAGACCTGTCAGTGTCCCTTTCGGGCACGTTCGCCTGCCCGAAAGGGTGGAGCAGTACCTGCTGCACAGGATGATCGGACCGCTTAGCCGCAACGCTGGGCCGAATGCCTGCGCGGCAATCGGCGGATTGCGACGGATGGCGTAACCGCGGATCGGCTATTGCTGCCAGGGGGTACGTGGTGACAAGAACTGTCTCTTTTCGCGCGCGCAAAAAGAGAAGCGGGGTCTCCCGGTCGATAGCCCGCTCGCGGTGACGACGGCGGTCCTGTGCGTGGCTTCCGAATCGAACGCGGCGTCGGTGGCGAGCGTCGCCGGCCCCGCCGCGCAGCAGGCCCCACGGTGCCGCGCTCCACGCCGGCGTCGCCTCGGGTGACACGAGCCGAGCGTCCGCCGGCTGCCGGCAGGCGTCGACGACACACCGTCGCTGATCACCGCCGACCCCATCGTGGAGCTGCTCTCGTCCCGCGTCGCGAGCGTGCGGCAGCTCGCGCAGGACGCCTTGGTCACGCCGGACGCCGGCTCGATGCGTGAAGCCCTGCAGCGGATCGTCGCCGGCTGCCGGCAGCTTCAGTCGGACCTCGTGGAGCTCACCCTCGACATCGACAACGGTCCGGAGGAACGGTTCCGGTCCCTCACCGCCGCGGAGCAGGGTGTCGCTGTCCTCTTGGCCGGCAACATGTCGAACGACCAGATCGCCCGCGAGCTCGGCATCAGCCTCCAGACCGCGAAGACCCACGTGCGCAATATCCTGGCCAAGTACCGGATGAGCGGGCGCGCAGCCGTGGCCGAGGACGTGAAGAAGCGGTGATACCGCGCATTCGCACCACAATGGACAGAGCCGAAGTGGACGAAGTGATTCCGGATACCACAAAACCCCAGGTCAATGAGGATCGACCTGGGGTGGTGGAGGGTGCGCCATCAGGGACTCGAACCCCGAACCCGCTGGTTAAGAGAACGCGTTTTGGGGTGTCGGGCGGTGCCGAGTGATGTCGGACAAGACCTTTTCGGCTGGTCACTGGACATCACTTGTGCCGGACTGTGCCGCGTTCTGTCGCCGTGTGCGGGACCTCTCGGGCACTTCTCGGGCACGTGCGTGCCGGATTCTGTCGGATGTATCCGCGCAGGTTGATGGCGGCGGGCGTGGGTGCGGGTTGCCGGGAGGTCGGTTGCTGTGTTGAGCCCGAGCGAGGGGCGCGATCCGGTGTTGTTCGATGCGGTGGGTCCGTGGTCGGCGGGTCGGAGGGGGGACGGGTCCTGCTGCAGGCGCTGGCCGTCGCAGCCGTCACCGTGCGTCCGGCTGGCGTTGCCCAGACCCAGACCGCCGACTCAGTCAGTGCTTCGGCAGGCCACTGGCGCCGTAGCGTGACAACATCAGCGGCCAGTTCGTCGCGGGTACGTTGGTCTGTTGCCGAGGCCCTGGCCCGATCAGCGCCTGGCCGAGGCGGCTGACGGCGACTTCTACTGTGCGAGCACGACGAACGAAGTTCGTCACGACGTGGAGATGGTGGTCGCCCCTCATTCCTGCCTGGGACCACTCAACAGTTGGAACCTGGCAAAACGGGCAAACGCCATCCAGTGATCGTCGCGGTAACTCGAACATGCGATCGATCACCTGGTTGGCGGCTTTTGCCGAGCCTTGATGATCGTGAATTGTTCTCCTTACTTTGTGGTTGCGTGGCGTCGGGGACGCGCGTCGACCGGACCGAGGGGGTCCTCTGCCGTGGTGCGTCGTGAGCTGGCGCGTGGCTTCAAGCTGCGCGCGCTTTGCCTGGTCTTGGTTGTCCTGACCGGTGTGCTAATAGTCGTGACGGGCAGTGAGCCCGCTGGTCCGACTGCTGTTCCAGTCGCCTCCGCTCCGGACGAAGCCGCGGCGTTCGCGGCCGCGCGGCTGCAGGGGACGCCGGTGGAAGTGGCGAATCTGACCACCGAAACCAAGCGGGTGCTCGCTGGGCCGAACGGGCTGCTGTCCGCTGAGCTGTCTGCCGTGCCGACGCGGATACGGCGTGGTGACAAGTGGGTTCCGGTCGACACGACGCTCGCACCCTCAGCAGGGGGGTTGATCCGTCCTCAAGCGACAGTCGGGGATCTCGCTTTTTCCGCCGGTGGCGATGCGCCGTTGGTCGAGTTCGCGCGGGACGGCAAGCGGATGAGCTTGTCGTGGCCGGGACGGTTGCCGAAGCCGGCACTTCAAGACGGTGCTGCCACGTACCGTGATGTGCTGCCTGGCGTGGACCTGGTGATGCGGGCACACGTCGACGGGTACCAACAGCACCTGGTCGTCCGAGACAAGACGGCGGCGAAAAACCCTGCGCTGCGCAATGTCGCTTTTACCCTCAAAACGGATGGCCTGCGGGTCGACACCGATGCCGAAGGGCGGCTGCGGGCGCTCGACGATGCCGGGAAATCAGTGTTCGTGTCGCCGTCGGCGTCGATGTGGGATTCCCGCGGCCCCGAGGTTGCTCCGGCCCGCGTGGGTGTCACGGTGGACGGCTCGACGCTGCGGCTGAAGCCGGACATGGCGATGCTGGAAGATCCGGCGACCCGGTTCCCCGTCGTGGTCGACCCGGACATGAAGTCGTGGAACCAGTCGATGTGGGCGAAGGTGTTCTCCGGATACCCGAAGCAAAGCTACGTCAACGGTACGAACGACGGCGACGCCTGGGCCAAGTCCGGACAGTGCTACGGCTCGAGCTGCAACAGCATCAAGATCGCCCGCACGTACTTCCAGTTCGACACCAGTTTCCTGGCCGGCCGCGCGATCACGAGCACGGCCTTCGACACCACGGTGGTGCACGGGCCGAAGTGTGCCACCGCAACCCATCAGCTGTACTACGCCGACTGGGGTCTCGGCTGGGACACCAGCTGGAACAACATGCCCTCCGGGCATTGGGTGGCGGACGCCGGGGTCAGCGGCGGTGACAGCTGCGGGGGCAACCAGAGCGTCCGATTCAGTCCGCAGGCGGGCAACATCAACCCCGGCGGCGTCTCGACCTACTTCATGCGCGCGGCGAACGAGTCCGAGTCCGCCGACTGGCGTCGGTTCGATGTGCCGAGCACGTTGTTGCGGGTCTGGTACAACACTCGTCCGAACCCGCCGTACGACATGAAGACGGACCCGCCGCTGCCGACGCCGTGCCGCTGGTGTGGTGGCGTCCCGTACGTGGCGGACAACTCGATCCGGCTGCTGACCCGCCTGTCGGACCCGGACGCCAACGACCAGCTCCACCCCATCTGGGACATCTACGGAGGACCGAGCACCGACCACCGCGACGTCGGACCGAACCAGGCCTCGGGGGCGTATTTCAGCACCGATGTGGATTTGCGCAGCCGCGACGGCCAGCGGATCACCTGGACGGCGTGGGGGAGCGACGGCCGCGACGGCGGCGACTGGCGCAACGGGCCAGGCCCGTTCATCGTCGACCAAGTGGGCGTCGACAAGCCACCGGTCGTGTCGGCACCGCTGTACCGCGAAGACAATCTGTGGCACGGCGGGGTGGGCGTACCCGACACGTTCACCTTCGGCGCCAACGGTGTAACCGACGTCGATCACTTCCTGTACGGCTGGAACGACCCGCCGACAACATCGGTCGACGCCGACGCACTGGGCGGCAAGGCATCGGTAAAGTTGACCCCGCCCGGTGACGGACCGCGGGACCTGTTCGTGCAGAGCGTCGATCGGGCAGGTCACCGCAGCTCGAACAGGGTGTACCACTTCTACGTACGGGCGGGGAACGGGCCGCTGGCCCAATGGTCGTTCGACGGGAACACCAAGGACACCGCAACCCTCGGGTTCCGTGATGCGACCCTGCACGGCAACCCGGCCTACACCCCGGGCGCGATCGGTTCCGCGATCGGCCTCGACGGCGTCGACGACTACGCCACCGCCCCCGTTTCGGCGAGTACCGGGACGAGTGTCACCTTCGCCGGGTGGGTCAATCTCGCCCGGAAGACCAGCGATTGGTCGGTGCTGTTGAGCCAGAACGGCACGACCGCCTCGATGGTCACCCTCGGCTACCCCGGCAGCGGCATCGACAAATGGGCCTTCACGCTGCGGACTGCGGACAGCCCTTCCGCGGCGACGACCACTGTCTTGTCCACTGAGCCGGCCCAGGTCGGAACATGGACCCACCTGGCTGGTGTGTATGACGCCGCGGCCGGGCAGATCCGGCTGTACGTCAACGGCGATCTCGCTGGAACACAGCCCTGGACCACGCCGTGGGCGGCGGCCGGCGAGTTCGCCGTCGGCCGTGCGGTCGGCGGCGGCTACCTGCCCGGCGCGGTTGACGAGGTCCGCTCCTACGACCGCGCGCTGAACGACGCCGAGGTCAAATCGATCGTGACCCGCGACAACGTCACCAGCGGGTACTGGAACTTCGACGAAACCGGCGGCACAACCGCCCGCAACGCCACCGCGGGCGGCGAAATGGCAGTCCTGCAGCCGGGCGCGACTTTTACGCAGGCCGGTGCAGTCAATGGAGCGGCCAGCTTCGATGGCACCCGAGGCTATGCCGCCACCTCCGGCCCGGCGTTGCGGACTGATCAGAGTTTCACCGTCGGAGCGTGGGTCAAGCCGAGCAAGATTGCGGACATGGCGGCCGTCACCCAGGACGGAACGACCGTCAGCGGCTTGCACCTCAAGCAGGCCAACGGCTCGTGGATCTTCGGGATGAACTCGGTCGACGCCACCAGCAGCACACCTTTCGACGCGCGGTCGGCGGCAGGCTCCGTCCAGGCCGGGGTGTGGACGCACTTGACTGGCGTCTACAACAGCACAGCCAAGACCGTTACCTTGTACGTCAACGGTGTCCAAGCCGCCACCGCCGCCGCGCCCACGACACCATGGACGGCGAACGGGCCGTTCGTGATCGGTCGTGGGCAATACGGCGCAGCCACCGGCTTCTGGTCAGGCGACATCGACGAGGTCCGCGCCTATACCCGCCCGCTGGCCGCCAACGAAATCCAGGGCATCGTAGCCCAGAACGACGTCACCGCGGCGACCTGGAAACTCGACAGCAACGCCCAGGACACCTCCGGCAACGGAAAGAACGGCACGGTGAACGGCCGTGTCGACTGGGCGCCGGGCCAGACCAACAACCCGGACCCGGGCGATCTCGCAGCGAGCTTCAACGGCTCCATTGGCTACATCAGCTCGGCTCCGGCCGTTGACTCCGGGAAGAGTTTCTCGGTCACCGCCTGGGTCAAGTTGGGCAGCAAGACCGCGGACTGGGGTGCGGTCGCCAGCCAGAACGGCACCCGGACCTCCGTGTTCACCCTCGGCTACAGCGGATCCACCGACGACCGGTGGGCGTTCGGCATGAACGGCAGCGACGCCGACTCCCCGTCCTCGACGCCCAGGGTGCGGTCGGCGCAGCCGGTCCAGACCGGGGTTTGGACCCACCTCGCCGCGACCTACAACGCTTCCACCGGTGAGATGCAGCTGTTCGTCAACGGCACGCTCTCGGCAACGGGGACGATGAGCACGCCGTGGAACGCCACCGGCGAATTCGACATCGGCCGCGCGAAGTGGGCCGGAAACTGGGCCAACCAGCTGGTCGGTGCGGCCGACGACGTCAAGGTCTACAGCCGCGCCCTGTTCACCGACGAGATCCGCACCATGGCCGGCCGCGACCTCGCCCTGGTACACGACTGGCAGTTCGACGAATCGAGCGGGACCAACACTGCCGACTCCATCGGCGCGCGGCCCGGCACGCTCGGCAGCACCGGGGCAAAGCTGATGCCAGGCCGGGTCGGCAACGCCGTGAAGCTCGACGGCAGTACCGGTGCCGTCTCCACCACCGGCGTCGACCTGCGCACCGACGACAGCTTCACCGTGTCTGCGTGGGTCTATCTCGACCGCAAGAGCGACGTGGTATCGAAGTTCACCGCGGTCAGCGTCGATGGAAATCGGGCCAGCAAGTTCCGCCTCGGGCACGTTGCGGATGACATGAGCGCGTTCTGTTTCGACGGCATGCCAGGCGACTCGAATGCCTGCGGTAAGTGGGTGTTCGAGATGGCCGAGTCCGACAGCGACAACGCCGTCGTGACGAGGGCGGCTGTGTCGACCTTGTCCGCCGAGATCAACACGTGGACGCACCTGACCGGTGTCTACGACAAGCAGTCTCACAAGACGTGGCTGTACGTGGACGGCGAGCGGGTCGGTGACGGCACTGTGAACGCGGCCTGGCAGGCCACCGGTGGTGCCGCGTTCGGACGTGGAAAGGAAGCGGGCCAGGCCGCGCAGTTCTGGCCCGGCTCCGTGGACGACGTCCGCCTCTACGCGGGTGCCTTGGACCGGGACCACATCTCCTCGCTCTACGGCTCGTACCCAGCCCTGGACACGAGCCCGGCGACCTTGCCGACCGCGAACGTCGCCAAGTGGGGCTTCGATGAGAATGTCGGCGCGGCACGGGTCCAGGACATGAGCGGCCAAGGTCATGACGCCGTCTTGTCCGGGGGCTACCGGTGGGCCGGAGGCCGCAGCGGTGGCGGAGCCTGGCTGGACGGCATCACGGGACACGCCGTCACGTCCGGGCAAGTCGTCAACACCGGCCAGAGTTTCTCGATTTCCGCGTGGACGGTGCTGTCGAAAGCGGACGGCGCCAACTACACCGTCTTCGGCCAGAGCGGCGCGGCGGTCAGCGGGTTCCAGGTGCAGTACAACGGCACGCTGCACAAATGGGCGGTGGTGGTCCCGCAGTCCGATCAGAACAATCCGGCTGTCACGGCCGTCGTGTCGAACGTCGCGGTGGTCACGAACGAGTGGACCCACCTCGCGATGAGCTACGACGCGGCGCAACACGTCGTCAAGCTCTACGTCAACGGAGCACTCACCACAGTCCAGGTCGGTGTCACCTTGACCAGTGCCGCCGGCCCGTTCACCCTCGGAAGCGGCAAGTGGAACGGCTCCGACACGGGGTTCTTCCCCGGCCCCATCGACGACGTCCGCGTGTTCGGTCGAGCGCTGAGCGACGGTGAGGTCCGCAAGGTGGCGGCGGATGTCGACGAGGCAGCGGCGGGTGACTGGCACTTCGATGCCGGAACCGCTGCGTCTTTCCCGGCGTCGACACCATCACCGCGAACTCAAGCGGCTGTTACGGCGGCACGGTCGACACCCTCCTCGGCTACACCTTCACCACGTTGCCCGCCGTCTCGCCGGCGTTCCCGGCACCTCCGGGCTGATCGGTCGCACGACCGCATCCCCGAGTCCACTCCGGGCTCACCCCACCTTTCACCGTCCCTGGAGGAACGATGCGACCGGCCGCCTTCAGCCGTCCGAGAACGCTCACCATGGTGCTGACCTGCACCTTGGTGATGACGATGGTCAGCACAACCGGCATCGCGAACGCCGCCATCGGCCCGAGCGTCCCGCTGCCGGACACGGCGTCCACGACCGTCACCAAGCAGACCATGACGCCCCGGGCGCCGGACGAAGCGAGCGCGCACGCCTTGAGCGGTAACCAGGCGAGTGGATCGACTGCTCCGGACGGGGGCGGAACGAGCAAGGCGACCTCGCTGTCACCCTCGGCGACCTGGGACGTCTCGGAGCAAACCGGTGACTTCACCTGGTCCTATCCGCTGCGCGTGCCGCCCGCAGCAGGCGGCCTGGCTCCAGACTTGGCGCTCGGCTACAACTCGGCGGCAATCGACGGGCGCACCAGCGCGACCAACAACCAGGCCTCCTGGATCGGCGACGGCTGGGAGCTCAACCCCGGCTTCATCGAACGCACCTATGGATCGTGCGTCGACGACAAGGAAGGCGGCACCACACCACCGCAGGTGGGCGACCTGTGCTGGAAGAGCGACAACGCCACGGCTTCCTACAACGGCAACGGTGGCCCCCTGATCCACGACACGGCCAAGAACGTCTGGCGCCAGAAGTCCGACAACGGCGCCCGCATCGAACACCTCACCGGCGCGGGCAACGGCGCCCACGACGGCGAAGCGTGGAAGATCACCACGCTCGATGGCACCCAGTACTTCTTCGGCGTCACCTCGGGTGCGAACTCGACCTGGACCGTGCCGGTTTACGGCGATGACGCGGGTGAGCCGTGCCACGCAGCCGATGGCAAGTTCGAGAACTCCGCATGTGTTCAGGGCTACCGGTGGAACCTCGACAAGGTCGTCGACCGGCACGGCAACATGATCCTCTACACCTACGACGTCGAGACCGGAACCTACGGCCAGAACGTCAAGGACACACCGGTGTCGTATGTCCGCGGCGGAACCCTCAAAGAGGTCCAGTACGGGCTGCGAAACAATGACACCGCGCCGGCGTCGGGCAAGGTCGTGTTCGTCACCGCGGATCGCTGTGTGCCCGGCAGTAGCCTGTGCACCTTCGACCATCCGGAGAACTGGCCGGATGTCCCGCTCAGTGACCGCTGCGGAGCGACCGGCTGCAAGGACCACTACTCCCCGACGTTCTGGTCCACCAAACGGCTCGCCAAGATCACGACCAAGGTCCGCAAGGGTACGGACTACGCCGACGTCGACAGCTGGACGCTCGAGCAAACCTTCCCCGACCCGGGTGACGGCGAGAAGGCCGCGCTGTGGCTGAAGGGCATCACCCACACCGGCCTGGTCGGTACCCCGATCACGCTGCCGGCCGTCACGTTCGAGGGCAAGAAGCTGGCCAACCGGGCCGACAAGGGTGACGTGTCCGACGGGATCGGTCCGCTCAACCGCTACCGGCTCTCAGCCATCGTGTCCGAATCCGGCGGCGTCACCACCATCAACTACGCGGCACCCGACTGCGGCCCCGGGGCCCTGCCGGACAAGCCGGAGACCAACTCCAAGCGCTGCTACCCGGCAACCTGGTCGAAGCGGAACTATGCCGAGCGCACGGACTACTTCAACAAGTACGTCGTTGCCTCGGTGGTCCAATCCGATCGGATCGGCTCCAGCGCTGAGCAGGTCACCAACTACGACTACCCCGACGGCGCAGCATGGCACTTCAGCACCTCCGAGTTCACACCGGAGGACAAGAAGACCTGGGACGACTTCCGCGGCTTCGGCCGCGTCATCGTCCGCACTGGCAAGTCAGACGACCTCACCGGTCCCACCAGTTACGCTGAGAGCCGCTACTACCGCGGCATGAACGGGGACAAACTCCCCAACAACGGAACCCGCTCGGTCACGCTGTCCGACAGTGAAGGCGGCGCGCACGCCGACGAAGACTGGCTGCGCGGCTTCTCGTTCGAGAGCATCACGAAGAACGGCGAGAACGGGCCAGTCGTCAGCAAGTCCGTCACCGACCCGAGCTGGACCGGCCCCACCGCCACCCGAGGACCGTTCAACGCCTACCTCGTCCACACCGGCACTGAACGCACCTTCACCGCGCTCGCCGTCGGCGGATGGCGCACGACCAAGGTCACCACCGAGTACAACCAGTACGGGCTGCCAACCAAGGTCAACGACCTGGGTGACATCAACGTCGCCGATGACGACCAGTGCACGACCACGATCTACGCGCAGAACACCGCCCTGTGGCTGATGCAGTTCGCCTCGCGCGTCGAAACCACCGCCGTCAACTGCGGCCAGACCCCGCAGTATCCGCGCGACACGATCTCCGACACCCGCACCTCCTACGACACGCGCAGCGACGGCACACCGCAGCCCAACGGCACACCTCCGACCAAGGGCGACATCACCCTCGCGGAAGAAATCGACCACTACGACGGCGCCACCCCGCAGTACCGGACCGTCGCCACCACCAGCTACGACGTGCACGGGCGCGCGACCGCGGTCACCGACGCGGACGGGAACACGACGAAGTCCACCTACACGCCGACGACCGGCGGACCGGTGACCCAGCTGGTACTCACCAACGCCCTCAACCAGAAGACCACCAGGGTCTACGAGCCCGCGTGGGGGACGCCCCGAACCGTCACCGACCTCAACAACTGGGTCACCGAGACCACGTACGACGCACTGGGACGCACCACCGAGGTCTGGGCGCCGAACCGGGCCCGCTCGTCCCACCCGCAAGGCTCCGCCCGGTTCGCCTACGACATCCGCAACGACAAGCCCAGTGCCGTTTCCACCACCCGGGTCGGCCCCAACGGCAACTTCACCACCTCGACCACGATCCTCGACAGCCTCTACCGCACCCGGCAAGTCCAAACCCCGGCACCCGGCGGTGGGCGACTGCTGGTTGACACCCGGTACGACTCACACGGCCGCACGTTCAAGACGACCCAGCCGTTCTACAACGACCAGCCGGTCGACACCGACCTGTGGGTCGCCGACGACACCGAGATCCCCGGCTTCACCGCCACCGAGTTCGACGGTGCGGAACGGCCGATCGCGGCCATCTACAAGACCGATGCCAACGAGCGCTGGCGCGCCACCACGACCTACGGTGGCGACCGGATCAGTGTCACCCCGCCCGGTGGCGGCACCCCGACCACCACGATCACCGACGCTCGTGGCCACGCCCGCAACCTCCGCCAGTACCACGGCGCCGAGCCGACCGGTGACTACGACGAAACGACCTACACCTACACCCCGGCCGGTCAGCTCGCCGGACTCACCGACTCCAGCGGCAACCACTGGTCCTACGGCTACGACCTGCACGGCTCGCTGAGCCGGACCGTGGACCCCGACCGCGGAACCACGACCTACACCTACGACAAGCTCAACCAGCTGGCCACCAGCACCGACGCGCGCAACGTCACGCTCGCCTACAGCTACGACCACCTCGGCCGCAGAACCGGGCTCTACCAGGGCAGCACCACTGGGCCCAAGCTCGCCGAATGGGGCTACGACACCGCGTACAAGGGTGTCGGGCAGCCTGCGTCGTCGACCCGCTGGGTCAACGGCAACGCCTACATCAAAAAGGTGTACGCGTACAGCCCGCTGGGCCAGCCCGCCATCCTGGGCACCGTCATCCCTGACAGCGAGGGTACCCAGCTGGCTGGCACCTACTTGACGAACACCACCTACGCCGAAGACGGCACTCTGGGCGGCGCCAGCATCCCGAAAGCCGGGGACCTCCCCGTGGAAAGCATGCTCTACGTCCACGACGACCTGGGCAACGCGCTCACCACGAGCGGCGGAATCAACAACGGCACCCAGGAATACGTCACGGCATCCGACTACACCAAGTACGGGGAGCTGCAGCGCATTCAGCTCGGCGTCACCGGTCACCGCGCCTGGCTGTCGGCCTTCTACGACAAGAACACCCGTCGGCTGGACCGCACCGTCGTCGACGCCGAACTTTCCCACGTCATGCAGGCCGACAACCACTACACCTACAACCCGGCCGGCGCCATCACCTCGATCGCCAACACCCCACTCGACCAACCCGCCGACACCCAGTGCTTCCGCTACGACTACCTGCAACGGCTCACCGAAGCCTGGACACCGGCCACCGAACCGTGCAGCACCGAACCGGCCACGACCGGGCTCGGCGGCCCGGCCCGCTACTGGCAATCCTTCACCTACGACAAGTCCGGCAACCGCACCACAGACACCCAGCACAACGCCAGCGGCGATGTCACCCGCCGCTACACCTATTCGGCGCCCGGAACGCCGAAACCGCACGTTCCGAGCTCCATCACCTCCTCCGGCTCCGCCGGCACCACCCAGTACACCTACGACCAGGTCGGCAACACCAAGACCCGTCCTGGCGCCACGGCGCAGCAGACGCTGGACTGGGACACGGAGAGTCGGCTCAGCACGGTCACCGAGGGCAGCTCGCAGACCAGCTTCCTCTACGACGCCGACGGTGGCCGACTGATCCGCCGGGACCCCACTGGCACCACCCTGTACTTGGGCGAGCAGGAGGTCCGGGTCGAAAAACAGTCTGGGATCGCGAAGACAACCCGTTACTACAGCCACGGCGGCGCGACGGTCGCGGTGCGGACCGGCGGGAAGCTGAGCTGGCTGGCCGGCGACCACCAGGGCACCACCCAGATCGCGATCAACGCCACCGACGACACCGCCGAGCCGAAAGTCCAGCAGCGACGGCAGACCCCGTTCGGGACCCCGCGCGGAACGAACGGCGAGCTGCCTGGTGAACGCGGGTTTGTCGGCGGCACGATCGACCAAGCCACCGGTCTGACCCACCTCGGCGCCCGCGACTACGACGCCGACCTGGGCCGGTTCGTCTCCCTCGACCCGATCCTGAACCCCGCCGATCCTCAGCAGATCAACGGCTACAGCTACGCCAACAACTCGCCGATCAACTTCAGCGACCCGAGCGGTCTGATCATCCAGATGGACGGCCGCCCCGCCTGGATCGGCCAGGACGCGATCGCCAGCATGAGCCCAGCCAAGGCGGCCCGGGCCCGGAACTACAACGCAGGCGTCAAGACCAACTGGAAACGCGCCCCCGCACAGCGTCAGCGCTCCCAGCGCGAAGAACTACTTGCGACACCAGCACTCGGGCATGGGTTGTCTAAGGAACAATTCAAGGACTTTCGTTCTCTTGGCTATGAAGGGTCCAGTGCATTCACGTGGCAAGAAGCGACAGACTTCGCCAATAAAAGTCCGGTGGGGAAATCGACGGTCTGTGACATCCTGGGAGGACCTCTTGATAAATGCGTATTGGGGGGTAAGCTCAGTGGATTAGCGGGTCTCATTTACGATGTCTTCCTGGCTGACATTCCTGAATGTGCGACTGGACAGGCTGAAGCATGTGTTGGCGTGGCTGCTTCGGTAGTGCCGGGTGGCGGCATGGGAAAGTTGGGTAAGGCCGCCGAAGAAGCCGCGAAAGCCGCGAAAGCGGGCGAGGCTGCCGCAAAAGCCGGGACGCGATCGATCGACGACCTGCTCCGGCCCGGCGGGGTGGCGATCGGCAAGGCTGGGACGGACGACACGATCCGTGAAATCACGGGTGGTCTGTCCGATGTCGAGGCAATGTTCCAGCAACTCAGCCACGGCGGCACGGTCGTCGCCCAGAACTCCAAACTGACACGTGTAGAGTTGCCGAATGGCGGCGGGTTCGTGCAACTTCGGACGGTCATGTCCCGGAGCCCGGACACCGCTGCCACGATCGACGTGAACATCCCTGGCCTCGATATCAGGAAGCTGAAGTTCAACCCATGACCAATGACATGACTGTGGCCGCTTCAGTGGCTATTCTGGTCCATCGAGAACTTGATGACGACTATGTGGGCCTGTGGACGCTGCCATGGCATATCCGGCGCGCACTCCCGGAAGCAGGCGATGCGCAAATACGTGAGATCGCCGCCGCTGTGTTGGAGGCGCTGGTGGCTGCAGGCGCCGCCATCGGCGACCTCGATGAGACGACGGGTACCTTTGATCCGTGGGAGACTCGGGGGGCAGTCGAGGCGGTCATGTCGGCTTGGCGGGCTCTTGGGCGCGATCCGAACCTCGGGGAGGTGGCCTGGATCGCCCGCACGTCCTGATACTTCTCATCGTCGGCGTCGCAGCCGTGCTCCTCGACGGTTGCCGCACGGGACGCCGTCATCACCCAGGACGCCGGTGAATTCGCCGAATGCCCTCGGCGTCGATTCCTGTAGGCACGGAGTGGCGGATGGTCACGCGTTGGCAGGCGCTTCGCACGACAGGCGCCGCGACGGACAGCGCACCACCATCTCGGTTTAGCGTCGAGGTTAGGGTGCAGCAGCGGGTCGGACAGGACGGCACAGGTCAACAGCGGCTGGATTATTCGAAGCGACGGATCATGTACCGTACCAGAACTCGACGCTGCAGCCGTGACCTGACGTTCGTCACCAGCGGCACCCCGGCATGCTCGCCGGCAACAGGACCGTGTTGATCGCCGAGGTGCTGGCGCTACGGCACGAGGTCGCCGTGCTGCGTTGCCAAGCCGGCAGCCCCGTCCTACTGGCCAGACCGGGCGATCCTCTCTGCCCTCGCCAGGCTGCTACCACGCCCGCTCAGGCCGCGAAGGTGGGCGACGCCGCCGAAAATGGCAGGACGCTGTGGCGGTTGACGAAAGACGGAGCGACCGCGATGAAGCGTGGGGGGCCATTCAACACAACGTTCTACAAGAGTGCGTCAGACGGGCACCTGGTGGACTGCGGACATGGCGGGGCATGGTCGCACTCCCGTTGCTTTCAAGGTTTATGAAGAGAACAGCAAGGGATCGCAATGGATCGCGGATGTCGATAAGTATGGAAACTACGTTGAAGGGAAAAGGAAGGGTGCCACGGGGTTCTTCATCCCTTGGTCAAATCTGAAAGGTCTGAAGTAGTGGCCATCACTTCGGCCGATGAGTTCATTAGGTTACGCTACAGTGAGGATCCGGAAGAGTATGGCAGGGCTGCGAGTGAGAGTGCTCCACTTGCGGTATGGATGGAAATCATTGAAATATACCCAGACGCGCGGGTATGGGTGGTGCAAAATAAAACTGTACCCATCGAGGTTCTCGAAGTTCTTGTTAGTGATTCCGATGTCAGGGTCAGGCATGCGGTAGTGATGAAGCGAAAGTTGACGCCGATACTTCTTGCGCGGCTATCGGTGGATGATGACGAATCCATCAGGATGCGAGTTGCCATGCATAAGAATACTTCTCGTGAGACCCTGGAAAGTCTACGAAACGACTCCTGGGACCGTGTTAGGGAGGCGGTGCGTGAGCGACTTGCCACGCATGGTTGAGGTATTCTCGGATCCGCGAACGCCGGCGCGCGCACCGACCGAGGACCTGCTCTTGCTCGGCGGTGCGGCGATCGACAAGGCCAGTGCGGACAACATGATCCGCGAAATCACGAACCGTTTTGGAAAGGTGTTCCGACATGTTGGCGGGGACGGTGTCGAACGCGTGCTGATCCAAGCCCATGGATAGGTGAACGGTGTGCTCGGTCGTTCTGAGTGGTTGGTCGACGGTGCGGACAAACTGACGCATCAGATGTTCGTACGTGACGGGACGGTCAACGGAGTTCTGATCAAGCCATGAGCAGCGATGACTTGGTGAAGTTCACAATCCCGACAGAGTTCGTCACCGCGCGGGTGGCTCGGGAACCGAGCGGTCGTCAAGGTGGCCTTGGCTGCTTACGAAGCTGGTAGGAACTTGCCTTCGGCGCAGGAGGAATCTGTCGGTGTCCTATTTCGACATCCGGGGCTATCAGCCTCGTTGGCTGAGCGGGTGCCAAGCCATCACCGTCGCCCATGGCCGGCGGCTGCGCGCGTTGGTTGGCCGTCGCCTGCGCCATGTTTGGTTGCTGTGGGACCTCGACGCCGACGAATGGTTCGCCGATGGCCCGGTCCTGCTGGACTTTGACGGTGAGCAGGCCGAGGTCAACCATTACGAGTTCGACGATCTGTCGATCACCTGGAACACGATCGACCCCGTCAGGCAACCCTGTACGTGCCGAGAAATGCATCCGTGCAGGTCAAGGGGCATCGGCGGGTGACCGCTCGCGGTCCGGCATGATCGCGTCTCGTGTTGGTTCGCTTCGTCTATCTCGCCGTTGTCCACGTGTTCGCTGTGTTGCGGCTACTGTCGATGACCGACCGCGAGAAGGACGTCGAGATCCTCGCCCTGCGCCACCAACTGACCATCTTGCAACGACAGCTCGGTGACCAGCGCCCGCGACTTCGTGCCGAGGACAGGATGTTCCTTGCAGCGTTGCTGGCGCCGCTGTCCCGCGGGGTGCTGCGCCGACTCCGGCTCATGGTCACCCCGGACACGGTGCTGCGGTGGCATCGCGACCTGGTGAAACACCGTCACGCCCGCGTGAGCGTGAACCGAGGGCCGGGGCGTCCGCGTACTCTCACCTCGATCCGTCGCCTCGTCCTCCGTCTGGCGGCCGAGAACCCCTCGTGGGGCTACCGACGCATCCACGGCGAACTCGCCCTGCTTGGTGTCAGGATCGCTCCCTCGACCGTGTGGGAGATTCTCAAGGCCGATGGTGTCGACACGGCGCCGCAACGGGCGACCGTCAGGTGGGCTGACTTCCTGCGCTCCCAGGCGGAGGCGATTCTGGCGATGGATTTCATCGAGACCGTCACCCTTACCGGGCAGCGGCAGTACATCCTCGCTGCGATCCACCACGCGGGCCGGCGGGTCCGCGTTCTCGGTACCACCGCGCACCCCACCCATGCCTGGGTGACGCAGGCTGTCCGCAACCTGTTGATGGACCTAGCGGATGCCGGAAACGTCGCGCGGATGAGGTTCTTCATCCGCGATCGCGATGCCAAGTACCCCGTGTTGATCGATGAGATCCTCCGCGACGCCAAGATCGCCACTGTGCTGACTGGCGTCCGGATGCCTCGGATGAATGCGATCATGGAACGTTGGGTGAAGACGCTGCGGGCCGAACTGCTGGACCGCACGTTGATCTGGAACGAGGCCCACCTCCGGCACGCGTTGCGCGAGTACGAGCGGCATTACAACCTGCATCGAACCCATCGATCGCTGGCCGCCGGAGCGCCCCTGCGAGCCCGGCCTCAGGCCCTTGAACCCGAGCGGATCGAACGCCTCGTGATCCGCCGGCAGGACCGCCTCGGCGGAGTCCTCCATGAGTACAGACATGTCGCTTGACGTGCATGGACGTAATTTTCGGCACCCACACGGTCACGCCAGCATCGTCCTGACGGCAGACACCTACACCAGCGTGCTCCCCTCGCTGGCCCAGGCCTGCGCAGAGGCAACCGCGAGCTTGGTTCGCCGCGCCGGCTACGACCGGGGGCGGAAGATCTGCAGGTCAGGTGCGAGGTCTGCCCGGCAAGGGCGACGTCGAGCGGTCGGACGCGGTCCGCGCTTCATTCACACTGGCGGAACCCTGGGCCGGCCCCACAGCGGCCCCAGCGCGGACCCACAGATCAACAAAGCCCACCGACAGCGACCCTGAAATTCAGGGAATCTGTTGGTGGGCTTTGCTTTCCGACTGTGCGCCATCAGGGACTCGAACCCCGAACCCGCTGGTTAAGAGCCAGCTGCTCTGCCAATTGAGCTAATGGCGCTGGTGTCTGCCGGGGTTTCCCTCGGCGACGTGGAAAAGATTAGCACCCCTCCCGAGGCCCGTTTCAGGGGGGTCCCCCAAGCGGCTTCGGGCATTGCCGCCCACGCGTCCCGGCTGGTCGGGCACACTGTAGTCGGACATCGACGGCTAAACGGGCGGGTGGGCATGCGGGGTAGGACGATGCGGCTGCTGGTGGCCGCCGGGGTGATCGGGCTCACGGTGGCCGGGTGCAGTAGTAACCCTTCGGGTGAATCTCCGCGGGAGACGGCTCCCGTGAGCAGTGCTCCGCCCAAGCCCGCCCCGAAGCCTGCCGTGCTCACCCTGACTCCCGCGAAGGACGCCAAGGACGTTGCGCCCGGGGAGCCGGTGAGCGTGACCGTTGCCGACGGGAAGGTCGGTGACGTGAAGCTGACCGGGACCGATGGCAAGGCCGTGGCCGGGAAGCCGCGGGCCGACGGCTCCGGGTGGGACTCCGCCGAGCCGCTCGGCTACAACAAGACCTACCGGCTGACCGCGACCGCCACCGGCACCGATGGCAAGCCCGTCACGTCGGAGTCGGCCTTCAGCACCGTCCGGCCCGCCCGGCAGCTCGGTGTCTCGGTGAACCTCGTCGAGGGTGAGACCGTCGGGGTCGGGCTGCCGCTGATCTTCACCTTCACCGGCAACGTCGCCGACAAGGCCGCGGCCGAGAAGGCGCTGAAGGTCACCGCGGAGCCGGCCACCGAGGGGGCCTTCCGCTGGTCCGGCGACAAGCAGGTGACCTGGCGGCCGAAGGAGTACTGGAAGAGCGGCACGAAGATCAAGGTCGACGCCGCCGTCTACGGCAAGCCGCTGGGCAACGGCAGCTACGGCCGCGAGGACAAGCGCGTCAGCGGCGCCGTCGGTGACAAGCTCGTCGCCGTCGCCGACGGGGGGACCCACCAGATGACGGTGACCATCAACGACAAGGAGGTCAAGACCATGCCGACCTCCATGGGCAAGCCCGGCCACAACACGCCGCAGGGCACCTACACCGTGATGAGCGAGCACACCGGCTACACGATGAACTCCGCCACCTACGGCGTGCCCGAAGACGCGCCCGGCGGCTACAGCACCTTCGTCCAGTTCGCCGTCCGCCTCTCCTACAGCGGCATCTTCTACCACTCCGCGCCGTGGTCGGTGCGGCAGCAAGGGCACAGCAACGTCAGCCACGGCTGCCTGAACCTGTCCACCGAGAACACGAAGTGGCTGATGGACACGTCCAAGAAGGGCGACGTCGTGACGGTGCAGAACAGCGGCGGCCCGAAGCTGGAGCCGACCGACGGCTGGAGCGTCTGGCAGCTGTCCTGGGACGAGTGGCGGACGGCGGCGAACTAGCCCGAGCCGCGGACCAGCTCCCGCGCCTCGGCCTCGGTCGACACCGCGGGACCCGAGCCCCACAGCGGTTTGTTCGCCGTCTCGCGGCTGAAGTACACCGCGACGGCGCCGATCGCGCCCGCCGCCATCAGGTACCAGGCCGGCCAGTAGTCGTGGCCGGTCGCGGAGATCAGCGACTGCATCACCAGCGGGGTCGTGCCGCCGAAGAGCGACACCGAGATGTTGAACGCGATGGACAGCGCGCCGTACCGGATCGCCGTCGGGAACAGCGCGGGCAGCGCCGCGGGCATCGACACCTCGAAGCAGAGCAGGAGCAGGCCGAGCCCCATCAGCCCGAGGAACGTCAGGACGAGGCCGCCGTCGTGGACGAGCAGCATCAGCGGCCAGGACAGCACGAGGAACCCGAGGCAGCCCGCCATCATCACGGGTTTGCGGCCGACGTGGTCGGTGATCCGGCCGCCGGCCATGATGATCAGCATCATCACGACCATGACGACGATGATCAGCAGCAGCCCGTGGGTGGCGTCGAGGTGCAGCTGCTCGGACAGGTAGGTCGGCATGTACGAAAGCAGCATGTAGTCGGTGACGTTGAACACGAGCACCAGGCCGATGCACACGAGCAGCGCGGGCCAGTACTCGGTGAACATCTTCCAGAACGGCTCCCCGGACTTCCCCCGCTTCTCGGCCTCCTCGGCGTGTTTCTGGAAGGCGGGAGTCTCCTCCAGCTTCAGCCGCATGTAGAGCCCGATGATGCCGAGCGGCCCGGCCACGAGGAACGGAACGCGCCAGCCCCAGTCGAGCAACGTCTCGTGCGGCACCCAGGCCTTCATCCCGGTCACCACCGACGCCCCGAGCACGTACCCGGACAGCGTCCCGAATTCGAGCCAGGAACCCATGAACCCCCGCCGCTTGTCCGGCGAGTACTCGGCGATGAAGGTGGTGGCGCCCCCGTACTCCCCGCCGGTGGAGAAGCCCTGCACCATCCGCGCGAGCACGAGCAGGATGGGCGACCAGACCCCGATGGTGGCGTAGGACGGAATCAACCCGATGCAGAGCGTCCCGACGGCCATCATGATCATGGTGACGGCGAGCACCTTCTGCCGCCCGATCCGATCCCCGAGCGGCCCGAAGACCAGCCCTCCGAGCGGCCGCATGAGGAAGGCGGCGGTGAAGGCCCCGAAGGTTCCGATCAGCCGAACCTCAGGAGACACACTGGCCGGGAAGAACACCTCGGCAATGGTGTCGGCGATATAGGCGTAGACGCCGAAGTCGAACCACTCCATGGCGTTGCCCAGCGCGGCGGCACCCACCGCGCGCTTGAGCATCGACCGGTCGACGACGGTGATGTCCTCGTATCGCAGCTTCTTCTTACGACCCCGGATCTTCGGTGCTGAACGTGCCACCAGAACACCGTGCACCGCCACTCGGCCGCTCGCACGTTGAGCCATCCGGTCGTGAGGGTTGCCACGGATGGCCCGATTCGCCCGTGAGCTCACATCGCCAGGCGGCGGTACGGATGGGGGTCCGGGGGCGAGCCCCCGGCGGGGGTGTGGGGGTTCGACCCCCACAAAAAGGCGAAACCCCAGGCTGAGGAAAGGTTGCGAAGCAACCGACCAGCCTGGGGCCATTGGGGTGAGCGACGGGTTTCGAACCCGCGACCTCCTGGACCACAACCAGGTGCTCTACCAGCTGAGCTACGCCCACCATCGTCGAGGGGATCCGCTTGCGATCACCTCGCTGGCAGTAATCGTAGCGGGTGCCCTCGACCGCTTTTCACCGGGTCACCTCAGGTGCTGTTCCTGCACTTCAGCGGCCGCGGCCTTGGCTTCTTCGCTGGTGGGGCCGGGCTGGGGGACGAAGGCGACGCGCCGGTAGTAGTCGAGTTCGCCGATGGATTCGCGGATGTCGGCGAGGGCGCGGTGGGCGAGGCCCTTCTCCGGCTTGGCGTAGTAGATGCGGGGGTACCAGCGGCGGACGAGTTCCTTGACGGAGGAGACGTCGACCATGCGGTAGTGCAGGTGGGCGTCGAGCGCGGGCATGTCGCGGGAGATGAAGCCGCGGTCGGTGCCGATGGAGTTGCCGGCGAGGGGGGCGGTGCCCGGTTCGGGGACGTGCTCGCGGATGTAGTCGAGAACGCGGCGTTCGGCTTCTTCGAGGGTCACCGCGGAGGCGCGGACCTCTTCGGTGAGGCCGGAGTGGGCGTGCATCTCGCGGACGATTTCGGGCATCCCGCCGAGTTTTTCCTCGTCGGCGTGGATGACGATGTCGATGCCTTCGCCGAGCACGTTCAGTTCTGCGTCGGTCACGAGGGCGGCGATTTCGATCAACGCGTCCTTGCCGAGGTCGAGCCCCGTCATTTCGCAGTCGATCCAGACTAGGCGGTCGGTCACCTGGTGACCCTAACCCGACAAGGGGATGAGAGAGGCGTTACCTGCGCGTACGGCGCGTTACGCTCGCCAAGCCGGGTTCGGTGTGGTGCAGGACACAGATCGGGGAGCGCAGTGGCCGAGCAGGAGTCGCCGGCGAGGGAGATCGCCGCTGGTTATGCGAGTGAGGGTGCCGCACTGGAGCTGGGTGCGGTGGTGGTCGACGGGCAGGTGGACGCGGCGGCGGCCGTGCGCCTGCCGTTGGCGACGCTGAACCGGCACGGGCTGGTCGCGGGCGCGACCGGAACGGGCAAGACGAAGACGTTGCAGCTGATCTCGGAGCAGTTGTCGGCGGCCGGGGTGCCGGTGGTGCTCGCGGACGCGAAGGGTGATCTGTCCGGTTTGGCCGCGGCCGGCGAAGCGAACGACAAGGTCGCGAAGCGGTCGCAGGAGCTCGGTGACGACTGGGCGGGCACGGCGTTCCCGGTGCAGTTCCTGTCGCTGGGCACCGGCGGGAAGGGGGCGCCGATCCGGGCGACGATCACCAGCTTCGGCCCGGTGCTGCTGGCGAAGGTGCTGGGACTGAACGAGACGCAGGAGTCGACGCTCGGGCTGATCTTCCACTGGGCGGACCAGCGCGGCCTGGCGTTGCTGGACACGAAGGACCTCCGGTCGGTGATCACGCACCTGACCGGCGACGAAGGCAAGGAAGATCTCAAGGGCATCGGCGGGGTCTCGGCCGCGACGGCCGGGGTGATCCTGCGCGCGCTGTCCAATCTGGAGGCCCAAGGCGGCGAAGCCTTCTTCGGCGAGCCCGAGCTGGACGTGCACGACCTCATGCGGCAGGCCGGCGGCCAGGGCGTCGTCACCCTGCTCGAGCTGGACAACCTCCAGGCGAAGCCGGCGTTGTTCTCGACGTTCCTGATGTGGCTGCTGGCCGAGCTGTTCGAGGAACTGCCCGAGGAAGGTGACCTCGACCAGCCGAAGCTCGTGTTCTTCTTCGACGAGGCGCACCTGTTGTTCGCCGACGCGTCGAAGGCGTTCCTCGAGCGCATCGAACAGACCGTGAAGCTGATCCGGTCGAAGGGCGTCGGCGTGTTCTTCTGCACGCAGCTGCCCACGGACGTCCCGAACGCCGTGCTCTCGCAGCTCGGCGCGCGGATCCAGCACGCGCTGCGGGCCTTCACCCCGGACGACCAGGAGGCGCTGGCCAAGACGGTGAAGACCTACCCGAAGACGAAGTTCTACGAGCTCGACACGGCGTTGACGTCGCTGGGCATCGGCGAGGCCGTCGTCACGGTGCTGTCGGAACGGGGTGCGCCGACGCCGGTGGCGTGGACGCGGCTGCGGGCGCCGCGCTCGAAGATGGGCTCGATCGGCGACGAGGCGGTTGCCGCTTCGGTCGCTTCGTCGGACTTGCACACGAAGTACGGCGAGCCGATCGACCGGGAGTCGGCCTACGAGAAGCTGGCCGCGAAGGTCGCCGCCGGTCCTGCGCCCGAGGCGCCGGCTCCGGCGTCCAAGAAGGACGAGCCGGGGTTCCTCGAGTCCGCCATGAAGAACCCGGCCGTGAAGTCGTTCATGCGGTCGGCGGCGAGCGCGCTGGGCCGGGAGATCACGCGCGGGCTGTTCGGCAACCGCAAGCGCTGACAAAACCTGACGCAAGCTGTCAGGTATCGCTGGCAGGCTGGACGCACCTTCGAAAGGAAATCAGCCATGACCAGCACTGCCACCGCGTCGTTCGTCCTCGACAAGTGGGAACCGCAGGCGACCGACGAGGCAGCCGGCAACGAGTTCGCCCGGGTGGCGATCGCCAAGACGTTCACCGGCGCGGTCGAGGGGACCAGCACCGTCGAGATGCTGACGGCGTCCAACGCCACTTCGCGCGCGTACGTGGCCTTCGAACGTCTCGAGGTTTCGGTCGACGGCCGTAAGGGCGGCTTCGTCCTGCACCACTCGGCCGACGACTCCGGCCTCACGCTGAAGATCCTCACCGGCTCCGGCTTCGGCGAGCTGGCCGGGATCTCCGGGACGGCGAGCATCGAGATCGACGAGGAGAAGAACCACCTCTTCACCCTTACCTACGCCCTCTGAGCAGCACGAAGGCCGTTTCGAGAGCCCCCGATCGACTCTCGAAACGGCCTTCGCGTGATCTCCCGCTCCCCGAAGCGGGGGGACGGACCGCCCCGACCACGGCCCGTCCGCGTCCTAGTTGTTCACGATCTGGTCGACGATCTTCTTGGCGTCGTTGATCGGGATGGCGAAGCCGATCCCGACGCTGCCTGCCGAACCGTTGGCCGAAGCCGAGGGGCTGTAGAGCGCCGAGTTGATGCCGATCACGTTGCCCTGGGCGTCGACCAGCGCGCCGCCGGAGTTGCCCTGGTTGATCGCGGCGTCGGTCTGGATCGCGGTGTAGCTGGGCGAGTCGCTGCTCTGGTTCGACGTGCGGCTGAACGGCGAGCGCTGTTGCTGCTCGCCCTGCCCGATGTCGGACAGGTTCCGGTTCAGCGCGCTGACGATGCCGGTCGTGACGGTGTTCTGCAGGCCACCCGGCGAGCCGATGGCGACCACTTCCTGGCCGACGACGAGCTTGCTCGAGTCGCCCAGCGACGCAGCCGCCAAGCCGGCGGCGTTCTGGGCCTGGACCACCGCGATGTCCGCCTTGGTGTCCGCGCCGACCACGCTGGCCTGGTACTTCTTGCCGTCGGACGTGGTGATGACGACGTTCTGGGCGCCGTCGACGACGTGGGCGTTGGTCAGGATCCGGCCGTCCGAAGTGAGGATGACGCCGGAGCCGATGGCCTCGCCCTGATCGGTCGTGACGTTGATCTGGACCACGCTCGGCGTCACCTTCGCCGCTACGGCGCTGACGTCGCCGGACGTCGAATTCGAGACCGTCTGCCCGTTCGCGGCCGGCGTGCTGAGCGACGTCGTCGCGCCGTCCGCCGAGTTCGTCGTCAGCCCGACGATCGCCGCGCCGCCGACGCCGCCGACCAACGCGGCGCCGAGCGCGGTCGCGCTGACGATCATCGCGACGCGGCCGCCCTTGCGCGGCTTGGTCTTCAGCGCCGTGGGGGCCTGCGGATCCGGCGGCTGCGGGGTGAAGAGCGGATTCGGCGCGGCCTGCTGCTGGTAGGCGTACTGCGCGTACGGCCCGTACTGCTGGGTGTGCTGGTGCGGCTGGTGCCCACCGGGTGAGGCGGGGCCGGGCCGACTCTCGTTCTCGGTCATGGCACAAGGTTCGCGCCCGTGCTTGTGAGCAGCCTGTGGAAATACCTCAGGCTTTGCTGAGAAGAATCAGCTGAGAAAACTCAGCCGCTCCTCAGGCGTCAGGCGAAGAACGACGGGACGTCCAGCGCTCCTCCCGCCGCTTCGAACTCGTTGTGCACTGCCTTCCGCAGTTCGGCGTCGCCCAGGTAGTCGGCGGCGGTCAGGGCCAGGCCGAGCGCGCCGTCACGGACTCCCGCGTCACCCGTCGCCGATCCCGCTGCGGCCGCGAACTCCTTGGTGTGCAACGCAACCGTCGGGCCTGAGATCGCCAGCATCGGGTGCAGGGCGGGCACGCGATAGGAGATGTTGCCGAGGTCGGTGGAGCCGGTGAGCGACTCCGGCACGATCCCCGGCGGGAGCGGTTTGCGGCCGGTGAGCACCTGGTTGACCGACCAGCGTGCGGCGAGCGCGGTGTTGAACCGGATCGGCAGGTAGGCCGCCTGGGCGTCCCAGATCAGCTCGACGCCGCAGCCGGTCATCGCCGCGGCGCCTTCGGCGATCGACGTCATGCGGGCGGCGAGGTCGCGCAGGGTGTCGGGGCTCTGGGACCGGAGGTAGAACAGCAGCGCGGCGCGGGCCGGGATGACGTTGGGCCGGGCCCCGCCGTCGGTGAACACGCCGTGGACACGATCGCTCTGCGGGAGCTGCTGGCGCAGCGCCGAGACGCCTTGGTACGCGGCAACGGCGGCGTCGAGCGCGTTGCGGCCCATGAACGGCTGGGCGCTCGCGTGGGCACCGACGCCGTGGAAGACCATCTCCAGCTGGCGGCGCCCGAGGAACGGGTGCAGCGCGACGTCGTGGCTGAACGGGTGCAGCATGATCACCGCGTCGACGTCGTCGAACACACCGGCGCGCGCGAGGATCTCCTTGCCGCCTCCGCCTTCCTCGGCGGGCGTGCCGATGAGGCTGACGCGACCGCCCAGGCGTTCGGCGACGGCCGCGGCGCCGAGGAAGCCGCCCGCGGCGGTGGTGCAGATGACGTTGTGGCCGCACGCGTGACCGAGCCCGGGCAGCGCGTCGTACTCGGCGAGGACGGCGATGTGCGGGCCCTCCTGCTGCGGGGTGCTGACGCGCAGCGCGGTGTCGAGCCCGCCGACGCCGACGGTGGCTTCGTGGCCGTGGCGTGCCAAGAGGTCGGCGAGGGCGCGCACCGACCGATGTTCGGCGAACCCCTCTTCGGGGTGCGCGTGCAGATCTTGGCTCAACGCCACCAGATCGGGTGAGGCGCGCTCGACCACGGCGGTCACTTCGGCCCGCGTCGCCTCGTCCGCGCCGGTGTGCGGCGAAGCCGGCGGTTCCGCAGCCGCGACGGCGTCGGCGGTGGCCTCGACCAGGGAACGCAGGTAGCTGTCGTCGGGCGGGACGGGTTCGGCGTGGGTCATGGGGCGATGCTAACCGCCACCCCCGACAATCCGCGGCGCTCGGCCGAGCCGGCCCGCCACGATCTGCGTGACACCGGCGTACCGCTCGGTGATTCCGGTGAAGCCGCGGGCACGCAGGCTCGCCGCGATTTCGCCGCGGTCGAACATCTTCTGCCCACTCACGATGCCGCCGGCCGACTCGATCAGGCGCGCGGGCTGCCAGGCCCGGCGGGCACTCGTCAACAGCACGATCCGGCCGCCCGGCTTCAGTACGCGCGCGAAGGAGTCCAGCGCGGTCTCCGGCTCGGCGAACATGTGAAGCGCGGCGAAGCAGCAGACGCCGTCCATTGTGGACTCGTTGAAGGGGAGGTGCACCGCGTCCGCGCGCAAGTAGACGACGGTGTCCGGGCCGCCCTCGGCGACGGCTTTCGCGAGCATGGTGCGGGCGCCGTCGAGCCCGACGGCGAGCCCGTCCGGGCCGACGGCCGCGCCGAACGCGCGGGTGAACCGGCCGGTTCCGCAGGCCACGTCGAGCACCGTGTGCCCCGGTTGCAGGTCGAGGAGCTGCGTGGCGAGCCGGATCTCGCCCGCCATGCCCGGCCCGAGCGGGCCCTTGAGCGCGCGGCCGAGAGCTGGGCGCCAATACCGCTCGTAGACCCGGGGGAGCACGGTCGTGCGCATGAGGCGCTGCGTGAGCCCGGTCGGCGGGCCGGCCTGGTCCGCGGCGCCGAGCAGGTCGAGGTAACCGTCTTCGATCTCGGCCGGCGTCCCGAGCAGGGGCTTGAGGCGGTCGAAAGCGCTGGTCGGCACGGGTCCTCCCGGATTGCGGATACCGGCAGTATGCCCAGGTTTCCGCCACTCGATCGAGTGAACAAATCCGGGCTCAGGCGTTCGACGCCCGGAATTGTCGGTGCCCCTTCCTAACGTCGCAGGCGAGATCCCGATCCGAGGAGGAACGATGACGACGATTTCCCGGCCCTGTGGCGAGATCGCGGTCCGCGGCGCGTTCGACCTGGCCGCGGCGGCCCGCTTCCTGACCGGCTTCGCGCCTGCCGGACAGCCGGAAGCGGAACCCGGTGCGCTCCGGGTGGCCTTCGCGCTCGAGCGGGAATGGACACCGGTGGGTGCGGTGCTGCGGCAGAGATCGCCCGGCGAGGTCGCGGTCGAGGTCCACGGCCCGGCCGAGCACACCGAAGCGGTGGTGGCGCAGGCGAGGAGGATGTGTTCGCTGGACGTCGACGGCACGGCGTTCGCGGCGGCCGGTGTCCGGGATCCGCTGGTCGCGCTGCTGCAGGGACTGCATCCGGGGCTGCGCCCGGTCCTGTTCGCGTCGCCGTACGAGGCGGCGTGCTGGGCGGTGCTCAGCCACCGGATCTGGATGACGCAGGCGGTCCGGCTGCGCCGCCGCCTGACCGAGCGCCACGGCGTCGAGGTCGACGTCGGCGGGAGCATGCTGAGGTCGTTCCCGGCGCCCGCCGTCCTGGCGGAACTGGAGTACTTGCCGGGGCTGGCGGGACCGAAGATGCAGCGGTTGCGCGGCATCGCCGAAGCGGCGTCCGAGGGAATGCTGGACGCGGCCACCTTGCGGGCGATGCCGGCGGAGGAGGCGCTGAAACAGCTGCAGCTGCTGCCCGGCATCGGCCGGTTCAGCGCGGAGCTGATCCTGATCCGCGGCGCCGGCCACCCGGACGTCTTCCCCCGCAGCGAAACCCGTCTCCACGAGATCATGCGCGAGGCGTACCACGTCCCGGACGCGGGAGTCGCGGAGCTGGCGGAGATCGCGGAGGCCTGGGCGCCGTTCCGGAGCTGGGTGTCGTTCCTGTTCCGGGTCGAGGGCGAGGCCCGGATGAGGGAGTCGCGATGACCTGACCCCGCGGCGGCCGGCTCGCCCCGGTGCCGGCGGTGGTGTGCGCGGCTCACCGAGCCCGGATCCGGCTTGGTGGGGCTGTGCGGTGGACGTTCGGCGACCCATCGGCCGCCGCGTCCGGTCAACCCCGGCAGACGTGCTGATCACCCCGACCGAAAGGAGACCGCAACGACCCAATACCGGAAGCCGCGATGTGGCGATCGGTGGGGACTCACCGTAGCCAGATGTCGCCTGTGGTGAGGTGTCCGGGTGAGCTCGCCCGTTCATCTTGCGCTCGGCGGCCCGGCCGGTGACGCCCTGTCGGCTTTCCGCACGGCTGCCGCCACCGACACCCCGCCGGCCGGTTCGCTGCTGGAACAGGCCCAGGCCCCGGCGGTGATCACCCTGGTCGCCGGCGGCGTGGCGCTGCTGGTCGTGCTGGCCGGCGGGACGCCGTGGCGGCGGGCGCGCAACGTCGTCACGATGGTGCACGAGGCCGGCCACGCGCTGGCCGCGGTGCTCGTCGGACGGCGCCTGCAGGGCATCAAGCTGCACTCGGACACCTCGGGCGTCACCGTTTCGCGCGGCAAGCCCGAGGGGCCGGGCATGGCGTTCACCGCGATGGCCGGGTACCTGGCGCCGTCGGTGCTGGGGCTGCTGTTCGCGAGCTTGCTGGGCGCCGACCTGGTCGGCACGGTGCTCGTCCTGATCGCGCTGCTGCTGCTCGGCGTGCTGGTGATGGTCCGCAACGCCTACGGGGTGTTCACGGTGGTCGCCAGCGCGGCGGTCCTCGCGCTGGTCGCGTTCGTCGCGCCGGTGGAGGTCCAGGCCCCGTTCAGCTACCTGGTGACGTGGTTCCTCCTGGTCGGCGGCGTCCGCCCGGTGGCCGAGCTGCAGATCAAGCGACGCCGCGGCCAGGCCCGCGACTCCGACGCGGACCAGCTGGGCCGCCTCACGGCGGTCCCGCCGGTGCTGTGGGTCCTGGTCTTCGCGGTGGCGACGATCAGCTGCCTCTTCGCCGGCGCGCTGTGGCTGCTGGAGCCCGTCGCCGCGTAGCCGGCCGCGGGCGGCTGGCCGGCGGCGTGGCTGCTCAGCGGTGGCGTGGGTCGGTGGCCGGTGGCGTGGGGCTGGCCGGTGGCGTGGCTGCTCAGCGGTGGCGTGGGCGCCGGTGGCGTGGGCGCCGGTGGCGTGGGCTGGCGGGCTCGGGCTGCTGCCCGGTGGCGTACGCGCCCTCGCTGCTCGCGGATCGGCGGTGCGGCGTGGTCGCCGCTGCGGGGTGCGGCGTTGTTCGGCGGGGTGGGCCGCCGGCGCGCGTCGCTCGCGGTCGCCGGTCGCGGGGATGGCATCGGTAGACGGGCACTGTCGGTGCTCGCGGTGGCCGGCGGCCGTTCGCGACCGCGACTCGCTGCTTGCGGTGGCCGGCGGCCGTCGCCGGGTGCCCCGCGCTGCTCGCGGTCGGCGGCATCCTCGGTCCGCCGTGGTGGAGCCCGTCGCCGCCCTTGGCGAAGCATGCGGCAAACTGGTCCCTCGCTGGTCCGCGCGGAGGGAGACGAACGATGGACGAGGTCGCCAAGGCCGTCGAAGAGTGCGCACGGGCGGCGAAGCTGGCCGCGCCGTCGCTGGCTGCCGCGCGCGCCGAGGCCGTTGATGCCGCGCTGACCGGGATGGCCGAGCGGCTGCTCGCTCACCGTGACGAGATCCTCGAGGCGAACCAGGCCGACGTCGAGCGCGCGAAGGCCGACGGGATGAGCGCCGGCCTGCTCGACCGGCTCACCATCACCCCCGAGCGGCTCACCGGCATGGCCGAACAGCTGCGGCTGCTCGCCGGCGCTCCGCACCAGGAGCGCTCGGTCGAGGTGTCCACCCTGGACGGCGGGCTGCGGCTCGTCGAACGGCGGCGTCCGGTGGGTGTCATCGGTGCGAACTACGAGGCTCGGCCGAACGTGACCGTCGACGTGGCGTCGCAGCTGGTCAAGTCGCGCAACGCCGGGGTGCTGCGCACCGGGTCGGCCGCGCTCGGCTCGGCGCAGCGGCTGCGCGAGGTCGTCATCGCTCCGGCGCTGGCCGAGGCCGGCATCGACGCGGACTGCGTCCAGCTCGTGCCGCGGGTGGAGCGCGAGGCCGCGTCCGCGCTGGTGCGGCTGCCCGGCCTCGTGCCGCTGGTGATCCTGCGCGGCAGCGGGGACAGCACCCGCGCCCTCGCCACCGAGGCCGCGGTCCACGGCGTGCGCACGCTCGCCCACGCCGATGGCGGCGGTGTCCTGTACGTCGACCGCGGAGCGGACGTCACCAAGACGCGGGACCTCGTCCACGCCAGCCTCGACCGGCTGGGCGTCTGCAACCGGCTGAACCTGCTCCTCATCCACGAGGACATCCACGACGACGCCTGGCCCGCGATCTCCGACGCGCTCGCCGAGCGCGGGGTCACGCCTTCGCTGGCCCCGCACGAGCACCCCATCGGCTACGAGTGGGCGCTCGACTCCGACCGCGAAGCGACCGTCACGGTCGCCAAGGTCGGCTCGCTCACCGACGCCGTCGAAATCGCCAACGAGCGGACCTCCGGCCTGGCCGCGGGCATCGCCACCGAGGACGAGTCGGCCGCCGACGCCTTCTTCGACGGCTACACCGGCACGGGCGTCTTCTGGAACGCCCCGACCCGCCTCCTCGACGGCTTCAAGCTGCTCGCGGTCCCGGAAACCGGCATCAACCTCGACAAGGTCCCCGGCCCCCGCGGGCCGGTGACCTACACGGACCTCTACGTCCGCCAGTACGCGGTCCTGCCCGCCTGACCCGGGACCGCGCCCGCCGAGGCGTGACGCGGGGCCGGCTCAGCGCGTGGGCGGGACGTCGGCGAGCTTGCGGAGCTCCTTGACGGTGTCCGCGGCGTTGGTGACCAGTTCGGTCCGCTCGCCGGGGTCGCCGGAGTGGCGGTAGATCGCGGTCGGTCCGTCGCTGATGGCGATCGCCGCGACCAGGCGGCCTTCGGGGTCGCGGGTGAGCCCGGTCGTCACCGACACCGCACGGCCGACCGTGGTCAGCGTCCGCTCCTGGTACCAGCCTCGCGTTGTCATGTGCAAAAGCTCCGGGGATGAGCGCGACAGGGATACGTCGTAGGACGCGGGGAGCACCCCGGGCGTTACGGCATACTGGTCCGGGTGATCTCCCGGCCGCACGTCCTGCTGTCCGCCGCGCAGTCGCTCGACGGCTACCTCGACGACACCTCGCCCGAGCGGCTCGTGCTGTCCACAGAGGACGACTTCGCGGTCGTCGACCGGTTGCGGGCCGAGGCCGACGCCATCTTCGTCGGGGCCGGGACCGTGCGGGCCGACAACCCGCGGCTGCTCGTCCGCTCCCCGCAGCTGCGGCGGCAACGGCTGGAGCGGGGGAAGCCCGAACAACCCGTCAAGGTCACCGTGACCACCCGCGGCCTCGACCCGGACGCGCAGTTCTTCACCGTCGGGGACACCGAAAAGATCGTCTACGCGCCGCCCGGTGCCGCGGACGCGCTGAAGCGCGTCGCCACCGTCGTCGACGCCGGGGACCCGCCGGACTTCGGCCGCGTCCTCGACGACCTCGGCGCGCGCGGCATCAAAAACCTGCTGGTCGAAGGCGGCGGGGGGATCCACACGCGGTTCCTCACCGAAGGCCTCGCCGACGAGCTGCGGCTCGCGATCGCACCGTTCTTCGTCGGGCAGCCGGCCGCGCCGCGGTTCGTCGGGCCCGGGCGCTACCCGCGGCCGCTGGTCCTCACCGGGGCGAACGAACTGCAGGGGATGGCCATCCTCGAGTACCGCGCCGCCGCCGAACCGACCGGCCGGGACGTCCAGCGGCTCAAGGAAGCCATCGCGCTCGCCGCCGAGTGCCCGCCCAGCCACACCTTCCGGGTCGGGGCCGTGATCACCGACGCCGACGGCGAAGTCGTCGCCACCGGGCATTCCGGCGAAGGGGACCCTGCCAACCACGCCGAAGAAGCCGCGCTCGCCAAGTGCGCCGGCGACCCGCGCCTGGCCGGCGCGACCATGTACAGCTCGCTGGAACCGTGCAGCCACCGCAGTTCCCACCCGCGTAGCTGCACCCAGCTCGTGCTCGACGCCGGGATCCCGCGCGTCGTGTTCGCCTGGCGCGAGCCGCCGGTCTTCGTCGACGCGCGGGGCACCGAGCTGCTGCGGCAGGCCGGGCGGCACGTCGTCGAGGTGCCCGCGCTGGCCCCGGAGGTCCAGCGCGAGAACACCCACCTCGACTTCTAGGCCACTAACAGGCGCCGTTGTCCTGCCAGACGCCCCATTCACCGGTGGTGCCGGGCTCTTCGCCCTGTGTCCACCACTTGGCCGTCCACCGGTGACTGTTGTGCGAGACGGCGTTGTCCTTGACGTAGACCTTCGTCCGGTCCCACTCCGCCGCGGTGCAGGAGCCGCCGCCCGGTGTGGTCGGCGTCGTCGTCACCGGTGGGGTCGTCTGCGGCGGTGTCGCGCCGGCGAAGCGGACGCTGAACTTCGTGAAGTCCCAGTCGTTCTGCGGCACGTTGCTGCACACGCCGTTGTCCGTCGTGCCGACGCAGGCGCGGTCCCGGTTGACCGACCAGAACGTGAAGCGGCCGAGGCCGTGGCTGGTCGCGTAGTCGTACACCGTCTGGAAGTCCGAGGTGTAGAACATCTCCGCCGCGTCCGATTTGCCGTTCATGCCGGAGAAACCCTCGTGCGCGTACGCCGTCGCGCTGTCCCAGCCCAGGTGCGACATCAGCAGGCCGTGCAGCGCCTCCAGCGCCGACACCTGCGACGAACCGCCGTTGAAGCCGCCGTCGAACGGCATGATCGAGAAGTTGTTCGGCGTGAAGCCGATCGACTTCGCCTGGTCGATCAGCTGCGTGCCGAACCAGCCGGTGCCGGCCGCGGTGCCCGGCATGGTCACCGAGACGAACAGGCCCGGGTTGTTGGCCTGCAACGTCTTCGCGGCGCCGAGCTCGTTCGCGATCGCGGCGGTGTTCTCGTACTCGGGCTCTTCGAGGTCGAAGTCGATCGCCTTGAGCGAGTACTTCGTGATGACCTGCTGGTACGCGGCGGCCGTCGCGGCCACGGTGCCGCAGGTCTGGCCGAGCTTCGTGCCGCCGTAGCCGCCGACGGACACCGAGACGTCGCCGCCCGCGCCGCGGATCCGCGAGATCACGCCCGCGACCGCGGTGTCGGAGGAGACCGCCGACGTGCCGTCCCAGGTCGGGGTGCAGCCACCGCCGTTCGGCGCGAGGATGAACGCCAGCTGGAACGCCTTGAGCCCGGTCGCGTTCATCACGGTCACGGGATCGGGCGGGTTGTTGCTCTGGGGCATCAGGTACGGCGCCGCGGCGTACCAGTTGCTGCTCAACGCCGCGGTCGCCGACGGCGCGCCGAGCACGAGGCTGACGGCGGTGGCGGCAAAGGTGGCGGCGGCGAGCCCGGCGGCGGCCAGTCTGCTCCTGCGCATGAGCTGTCCTCCCGGTGGGGATCGAGGTGGACAGATCATTGGACTAGACCATTGGCAAAGTCAATACACAGCGCGGCCGGGCGGGCGAATAACACCGAAATATCCGATATTTGCCCGACGAAAGAGGGCAGGTCAAGCCGCGGGCAGCGTCACCACCACGACCAAGCCGCCCTCCGGTCGCGCCATCGCCGTGACCTCGCCGCCGTGGGCGTGCGCCACCGAGCGCACGATCGACAACCCCAGCCCCGCCCCGTCGGCGGCCACCCGCGCGCGGCGGTGGAACGGGTCGAACAGCGCCGGTACCTCCGCCGGCGGGATCACCGGTCCGCTGTTGGCGACGGAAAGCTCGGCACCGCCCGGCACGGTCCGGGTCGTCACCCGTACCCAGCCGTCCTCGACGTTGTGGCGGATGGCGTTCTCCACCAGGTTGTGCGCCAGCCGCTCCAGCATCAGCGCGTCACCCAGCGCCACCGCTTCGCCGAGGTCCTCCGACACACCCGGCGGGAGCACGTGCGCAGCGACGGCCGCCAGGTCCACCGGGCGCCGTTCGGTCAACGCGCTTTCCGACTTCGCCAGCAGCAGCAAGCCGGTGATCAGCTTCTCGTGCCGGGAGTTGATCTGCAGCAGCTTCGCACCGAGCTGCCGGACGTCGTCGGAGGCGGTGCGGCGGTGCATCGCCACCTCGACCAGCGAGCGGTTCAGCGTCAGCGGGGTGCGCAGTTCGTGCGACGCGTTCGCGACGAAGCGGCGCTGCGCGTCGAAGGACCGGTCGAGCCGCTCGACCATGACGTCGAAGGCGTCCGCGAGGCTCTTCACCTCGTCTTCCGGCCCGCGCAGCGCGATGCGTTCCTGCCCGCCCGGCTCGGCCGCCGCCGCGATCCGGCGCGCGGTGTCCGTCACCTGGCGCAACGGCGCCAGCGCGCGGCCCGCCACCAGCCAGCCGAGGCCGGCCGCCAGCACCGCCACGGCGCCGAGCGCGATCGCACCCTGCGTCAGCAAGGACGTCGCCGCCGCCTCGCGGACCTGCCGTGCCTGCCCGTCGAGCGATTCGAGCGACGGCAGCGCGGGCAGGCCGGGCGGCGCGATGCCGACGAGCATCGTCACCCGCCGCCCGACCTGCCGCGTGAAGAGCAGGTACGTCACGCCCAGCAGCACCCCGCCGGCCAGCAGGAACAGCCCGCTGTACAGCACGGTCAGCCGCAGCCGGAGGCTCACCGGAGCCGCCTCAGGCAAACCGGTAGCCGACCCCGGTGACCGTTTCCACCAGCGGCGGGTCGCCGAGCTTGCGGCGCAGCTTGAGGATGGTCAGCCGGACCGCGCCGGTGAACGGGTCCGCGTGCTCGTCCCACGCCTTCTCCAGCAGGTGTTCCGCGGAGACGGCCGCGCCGTCGGCCCGCAGCAGCTCGGCCAGCACGGCGAACTCCTTTTTGGACAGTGACAGGTACCGCCCGTCGCGGAACACCTCGTGCCGCGCCGGATCCAGCGTGACGCCGGAGCGGTGCAGCACCGGCGGCGCGGCCGGACGGCAGCGCCGCCCCAGCGACTGGATGCGCGCGGCCAGCTCGGGGAAGGCGAACGGCTTGGTCAGGTAGTCGTCGGCGCCGAGGGACAGCCCGGCCACGCGGTCGGTGATTTCCGCGGCCGCCGTGAGCATCAGCACCCGCGTCGCCGCGCCGGACGCCACCAGCGCGCGGCAGACGTCGTCGCCCGGCACGACCGGCAGGTCCCGGTCGAGCACAACGACGTCGTAGTCGTGCACGGCGATCCGTTCCAGCGCCGCGCCGCCGTCGTGGGCCAGGTCGACGGCGTGGGCCTCGTCGCGCAGCCACTCCGCGATCGCATCCGCGAGCATCGGCTCGTCCTCCACCACCAGGACCCGCATGCCGCCATGATCGCCGCGGCGGTGTTTCCTCCCCGTTAGCGGCATCGGTAGAGCGTGTCCGCGCCGCCGATCCGCACCGGGCCGCCGTCCCGCGCGGCGCCGGACCGGCCGCCGTACGCGCTGGGGTCGACGGTCGTGCAGTGCTGTTCGATCCAGCGCCGCCGCTGGTCTTGGACGGCGCCGCGCGCGGGCAGGCCCGGGGTGGTGCCCGCGCTGCCGAGCACGAACCGCAGCTTGCCCTCGGCGAGCCAGCGGTCGAGCCGGCCGACCGACGGCGCGTCGTCGCGGCCGCCGAAGCCGCCCATGCCGATCACGGTCGCGTCCGAGTCGATGAGGAACGGCGCGACGGAGCTCGCTTCGGCGTTCACGGCCAGCGTGATTTCGGTGCCGTGCTCGCGGGCGTAATCGAGGATGCGCCGCTGTTCGCCGGACAGCCGGGCGGTGCCGTCACCGCCCCCGGCGATCATCAGCCGCGGTTGCGGTCCGCCGGCGGACGCCCTCGGCGCGGGCCCGCCCGGACCGGGGCTGAGCGGACCGGGGCCACCCGGCGCGGGCCCGGCGGCGGGCAGCGTCCCCGCGGAGGTGCTCTGCGCGGCGGCGTACGACCAGACCGCCGGCGTGAGCAGCAGCGGCACCAGCCCCGCCGCGAGGGCGAGCCGGCTCCGGCTGACCAGCAGCCCCGCGATGGCGGCGACGGCTGTGCCGAGCACCGCCCACCGCGTCCAGCCGTGGAACGCCGTGTCGCGCGAAACCAGCACGAACGCCCAGGCCGCGCTCAGCGCGATCGCCGCGGGGAGCACCGTCCGCCGGTGGTGCCGCCACAGCAGCGCCAGCCCCGCGGCGGCGATCGCGGCGACGGCCGGAGCCATCGCCGTCGTGTAGTACGGGTGCCAGATGCCGCCGGCGAAGCTGAAGACGACGGTGGTCACGAGCAGCCAGCCGCCCCAGAGCAGCCAGCCGGGCTGACGCCACCGGCGGCCGAGGACGATTAGCACGAGCAGGCAGAGCGGCAGCAGCCAGGAGATCTGCCCGCCCACGAGGTCGTTGAACATCCGGCCCGGCCCGGGGTCGCCGCCGAAGGACGACATCGTCTGCTGCCCGTTGCGCATGATCATCATGCCGCCGCTCTCGCCGTCGCCGGAGAGGCGGCCGAAGCCGTTGTAGCCGAAGACGAGGTCCCAGGCGCTGCCGTCCGCGCTGCCGCCCATGTACGGTTTCGCGCCGGGCCACCAGTCGTGCAAGGCGATCCACCAGAACGAGGAAACGACGAGCACGAGCCCGGCACCGAGCACGTCGAGCAGACGGCGGCCGAGCGGCCCGCTCGTCCCGGCGAAGTACGCGGCGACCAGGGCGGGCACGATGATCCACGCCTGCAGCATCTTGGTCAGGAACCCGCAGCCGACGAAGAAAGCGCACCACCACAGCCAGTTCCGCCGTCCCTCGACCGCGCGGGTGACGGCATACGCGGCGGCGACCAGGAAGAGGACGAGCAGGGTGTCGGGGTTGTTGTCGCGGTTGATGATCACGGTCACCGGCGTGAGCGCGAAGATCGCCGCGGCCAGCAGGGCGACGTTCTCGCCGGCCCACCGCCGGACCGTGCGGTGCAGGAGGAAAACCGCCGCGACGCCTTCGACGACCTGGGGCAGCAGCAGCGCCCAGCCGTGGTAGCCGAAGACCAGCACGGAGATCGCCTGCGGCCACAACGAGAGCGGCGGCTTGTCGACCGTCACGACGCCGTACGGGTCGAAGGAGCCGAAGAGGAAGTTCGTGAAGCTGCTCGTCATCGACTTGACGGCGGCGGAGTAGTAGGTGTTGCCGAGCTGGCCGTCGCCGATCTTCCAGGCGTAGAGGACGGCGGCGCCGAGGCAGACGAGCGGAAGCGCCCAGGAGCGGGTCTTCGGGAGAGCGGCGGTGATCATGACCGCCACCCAACTCCGGCCCGCGTTTCCCGGGCGTTTCCGGTCACTCCGCCTCGAGATCACCCTCCAGCGACAGGTACACCTCGCGCATCTTCGCCAGCAGGTCCGGGTCCGGTTCCGCCCACAGGCCGCGGTCCGCCGCCTCGTTCAGGCGCTCCACGATCCCGCGCAACGCCCACGGGTTGGCCTGGCGCAGGAACTCCTGGTTCACCTCGTCCAGCACGTACGACTCGGTCAGCTTCTCGTACATCCAGTCGCCGACCACGCCGGCCGTGGCGTCGAAGCCGAACAGGTAGTCCACCGTCGCCGCCAGCTCGAACGCGCCCTTGTAGCCGTGGCGGCGCATTGCCGCCAGCCAGCGCGGGTTGACCACCCGGGCGCGGAACACCCGGGCCGTCTCCTCGCCGAGCGTGCGCGTGCGGACCGCGTCCGGCGAGGTGCTGTCGCCCACGTACGACGCCGGAGCCGTGCCCGTCAGCGCGCGGACCGTCGCGATCATCCCGCCGTGGTACTGGAAGTAGTCGTCCGAGTCGGCGATGTCGTGCTCGCGCGTGTCGGTGTTCTTCGCCGCCACCACGATGCGCTTGTACGAATTCTCCATGTCCTCGCGCGCCGGGCGGCCGTCCAGGTCGCGGCCGTACGCGAAGCCGCCCCACACCGCGTACACCTCCGCGAGGTCCTTGTCGTCGCGCCAGTTGCCGCTGTCCATCAGCGGCAGCAGGCCCGCGCCGTACGCGCCCGGCTTCGAGCCGAAGATCCGCGTCGTCGCCCGGCGGTCGTCGCCGTGCGCGGCCAAGTCGGCGGAAACGTGCGCCCGGACGAAGTTCTCCGAATCAGGTTCGTCCAGCGAGGCCACCAGCCGGACCGCGTCGTCCATCATGGCGATCACGTGCGGGAACGCGTCCCGGAAGAACCCGCTGATCCGGACCGTCACGTCGATCCGGGGACGGCCCAGCTCCGCCAAGGGGATCGCTTCGATGCCGGTGACGCGCCGGGAAGCTTCGTCCCACACCGGCTGGACGCCCAGCAGCGCCAGTACTTCCGCCGCGTCGTCGCCGGACGTCCGCATCGCCGACGTGCCCCACACCGAGAGCCCGACCGAGCGCGGCCAGTCACCGGTGTCTTCGCGGTAGCGGCGCAGCAGTGAATCCGCCAGCGCCTGCCCGGTTTCCCAGGCGAGCCGGCTCGGGATCGCCTTCGGGTCGACGGTGTAGAAGTTCCGCCCGGTCGGCAGCACGTTGATCAGCCCGCGCAGCGGCGACCCGCTCGGCCCGGCCGGGATGTAGCCGCCGTCCAGGGCGTGCAGCACGGCGTCGAGTTCGCCGGACGTCCCCGCCAGCCGCGGGACGATTTCCTCCGCCGCGAACGAAAGCACCCGCGCCACCTGGGCGTCCGGCGCGACCGACGCGACCGCCGTCGGGTCCCACGAGCGCATCTCCATTGTCCGGACGAGTTCGTGCGCGGTCTTCTCGACCGCGTCCACTTCGGACATCGGCGCGTTTTCCTTGAGGCCCAGCGCCGACCGCAGGCCCGGCACCGCGCCCTGCTTGCCGCCCCACATCTGGGACGCGCGCAGCATCGCCAGCACCAGGTTGACGCGGGCTTCGCCGACCGGCGCCGCGCCCAGGACGTGCAGCCCGTCGCGGATCTGCGCGTCCTTGACCTCGCACAGCCAGCCGTCGATGTGCAGCAGGAAGTCGTCGAACTCCGCGTCGTGCGGCCGTTCGTCGATGCCGAGGTCGTGGTCCAGCTTCGCGGCCTGGATCAGCGTCCAGATCTGCTGGCGCACGGCCGGCAGCTTCGCCGGGTCCATCGCCGCGATGTTCGCGTGTTCGTCGAGCAGCTGCTCCAGCCGCGCCATGTCGCCGTAGGACTCCGCGCGCGCCATCGGCGGGATCAGGTGGTCGACGATCGTCGCGTGCGCCCGCCGCTTCGCCTGCGCGCCCTCGCCCGGGTCGTTGATCAGGAACGGGTACACCAGCGGCAGGTTCCCGAGGACGGCGTCCGGGGCGCACGACGCCGAGAGCCCCGCGGTCTTGCCGGGCAGCCACTCGAGCGACCCGTGCTTGCCCAGGTGGACGACGGCGTGCGCGCCGAACTCCTCTTCCAGCCACCGGTACGCGGCCAGGTAGTGGTGGCTCGGCGGCAGGTCCGGGTTGTGGTAGATCGCGACGGGGTTTTCGCCGAACCCGCGGGGTGGCTGGATCATGATGATCACGTTGCCGCTCTGCAGTGACGCCAGCACGATGTCGCCGTTGTCGACGTACAGCTCGCCCGGCGCCGGGCCCCAGTGTTCTTCCACCGCCGACCGCAGCTCGGCCGGGAGCGCGTCGAACCACTGCCGGTAGCGCGCGGCGGGGACCCGGATCGGGTTGCCGGCGAGCTGCTCCTCGGTGAGCCACTCCGGGTCCTGGCCGCCGGCGGCGATCAGCGCGTGGATCAGCGCGTCCCCGTCGGGCTGGTCGGTGCCCGTCGGGTCGACGCCCGGGAACGCGTCGGGCCCCAGGTCGTAGCCGAGGTCCCGCATCCGCCGCAGCAGTTCGATCACCGAGGCGGGCGTGTCCAGCCCGACCGCGTTGCCGACGCGAGAGTGCTTCGTCGGGTACGCGGACAGCATCAGCGCGATCCGGCGTTCCGGCGCCGGGGTGTGGCGCAGCCGGGCGTGCGCCAGCGCGATGCGGGCGACGCGGGACGCGCGCTCGGCGTCCGGCACGTACCGCGGCAGCCCGTCGGCGTCCAGCTCCTTGAACGAGAACGGCACCGTGATCAGCCGTCCGTCGAACTCCGGCACGGCCATCTGGTTGCCGGCGTCGAGCGGCGAGAGGCCGTCGTCGCTGGCCGCCCAGGTCTCGCGGTCGCTGGTCAGGCACAGCGCCTGCAGGATCGGGACGTCGAGCGCGGCCATCTCGGCGACGTCCCAGGCCTCGTCGTCGCCGCCGGCGCCCACCTCGGACGGCCGCGTGCCGCCCGCCGCGAGCACCGTGACCAGCAGGGCGTCCACGGAAGCCAGCTCGGCCATCATCGCCGGCTCGCGCGTCCGCAGCGACGCGCAGTGGATCGCCAGCGCGCGCCCGCCCGCGGCCTCGATCTCGTCGGCGAGGGTGTGCACGAACGCCGTGTTCCCGGACAGGTGGTGCGCGCGGTAGTACAGGATCCCGATCACCGGGCCGTCCGGCGCCGGAGCGGGCCGCTCGAGAATCCCCCACGCGGGTTGCTCCGCGGGCGGCTCGAAGCCGTCGCCGGTGAGCAGGAGCGTGTCGGAGAGGAACCGGTGCAGCTGGGTGAGGTTCGCCGGGCCGCCCTGCGCGAGGTAGGCGTGGGCCTCGGCGGCGATGCCGGCCGGGACGGTCGACAGCTTCATCAGCTCGGCGTCCGGCGTCTGCTCCCCGCCCAGGACGACGACGTGCGCGCCCGACGCCCGCAGCGTGTCGAGGCCGTCCTGCCAGCTCCGCGGGGTGCCGAGGATCCGCGCGACGACGATCCGGACGCCGTCGAGCAGCCCGGGCAGCTCGGCGACGTCGAGCCGGGCGGGGTTGCCGAGCCGGTACTCACCGCCGGACGAGCGGGCGCTGAGCAGGTCGGTGTCCGAAGTGGACAGAAGCAGGATCACGAGGTTCCTCCTCGGGGTCCGCGCCCCGGGTAGACGGGCGCGCCGGCGGGAGTTCCTGGCTCCCGGAGACCGGCCGACGCACTCCCTCCCGCGGAGGCGGCATCGGACCCCGGTCTCCGGTGACAGTGGCGGGACCGCCCCGGACTTTCACCGGGTTCCTCCACCTGCCGACGCGTGGGTATCGCACCCACTCTCCGGTGCCGGTCGGAGCGCGTCAAGGTGACGTTGGCCGGGGCTGGGTAACCTGGCGGCTTGGAATCCCTGCTCCGGAGCTTCACGGCCGCGCAGTCCGAGCGGCAGCCCTACCGCGGCCCGTCCCCCGTCGAGCTGACGGCCGCCGGAGCCGGGTTCGCCGCGTTCCTCGACGGCGCCCCGCACGCCCTGGACGAGCTGGGCTTTTCCGTCCACGATGACGCGCTCGCCGTCCACGAGGCCGGCTCCGAGCGGGCCTGGGGCCTCTACGCGATCGACCGGTCCGCGCCGCCGTCGCTGGTCGTCGAGGTGCCGCACCCCTCGTCCGACCTGCGGACCGACCTGATCGGCCTGGCGCTCTTCCGGCAGGTCCCCGGCGCGGTGCTGGCCGTCGCGGGCGCGCACCGCCGCCGGGAGGACCCCGCGCACGACACGCGGACCGTTTTCCACGTCGTCACCACGCTGCTCGCCCGCCGCGGCCTGCCCCAGGTCCAGCTGCACGGCTTCAACGACCGCACCCTGCCCGCGGCCGACGTCGTCGTCTCGGCGGGCGCCGCCCCGGCCGGCGACGCGGCCCGCCGGGCAGCGGACCGCCTGGAAGCCGCCGGGTTCCGCGTCCGCCGGGCCTGGGCCGAGCCCTGCCGCGGCCTGGCCGGGACGACGAACGTCCAGGGCCGGGCCGCCGACGGGACACCGTTCCTGCACGTCGAGCTGAACCGGACGACCCGCGAGACCCGCCGCGGCGCCGTCGTCCGCGCGCTGGCCGACGCCGACCTGCGCAAACCCTAGGCGGACCGCTCCCCGAGGCGGGGGAACGGCTTCGTCGAGAACAGCACCTCGACGGAGACCTCGAAGAACTCCGCGATCCGCAGGGCCAGGTACAGCGAAGGGCTGTACTCGCCGCGCTCGAGGTAGCCGATCGTCTGGTAGTGCACCCCGAGGGCCTCCGCCAGCTGCCGCCGCGAGATCGACCGCTCCGCGCGCAGCATCGCGATCCGGTTGTAGACGACCTCGCTCATTGGCTACCCCACACGCTGCATGGCCTTCTCCCGCCGTTCGGCCACCGACGATCCCGCCTCGCGCCGCGCCATGCGGCGGAGCAGGACCGGGGCCAGCGCCAATCCGATCACGGACCACGCGACGAGCACCGCCAGGGTCGGCAGCGGCCGCCACGACTGCCCGATCTCGACGACGACCGCGCTGTCCGGCAGCAGCGCCGAGCGCATCCCGAGCCCCAGCCAGTACATCGGGAACACCTGCGCGACACCCTGCACCCACTCCGGCAGGGCCGTGATCGGGTAGAAGATCCCGGAGATCGCGCCCAGGCCCATGACCGGCAGGGAGATCAGCCCGATGGACCGTGCGCTGTTGGCCAGCGACCCCAGCGCCGCGCCGATCGGCATCGTTGCGCACAGCCCGAGCACCAGCACCCAGGCGAGGTGCAGGTACGACCAGCCGCCGTCGGGTGCCAGCGCGGAGAACGCGAACAGGCACGGGATCAGAACCGCGGCCACGGAGGTGACCTGGGCCAGCGTCAGCGCCGTCGTCTTCCCGACCAGGTACCCGAGCATGCCGTTCGGGGTCGCCTTCGCCCGCAGCAGCGTGCCGTCCTCGCGGTCGACGGCCAGGTAGCCCGCCGCGCCGGTCAGCCCGTTGAACACGATGCCGGCGCCGAGGATGCCGGGCACGGTCGCCGCGCCGAGCGAGAACGACGTGCCGGGCAGGGTCGCGTTGCGCATGAAGAACAGCGTGCCGAGGAAGAGCAGCACGAAGAAGAGCTGGCCGACCACGTCGTCGGCGTTCGTCCAGGTCTGCTTGTACTCGATCCAGCCGCGGGCCAGCCCGGAGCGCAGCGCGGCGGTCCTGCTGTTCATCGTGCCCCCGCTTCCTGGAGCCCGAGCTCCGTCTCGCCGCCGGCCTCGGCGCGGTGGACCAGCGTCATGTAGGTGTCCTCCAGCGACGCCCGCCGGACCTCGAGGTCCTCGACGGCCTCGCCGTGCTGCTTGAACAGGTCGTGGACGTATTTCGTCGCTTCGGTCGTCAGGTGCACGAAGCGCTGGCCGTCGACGCTCCAGCGGACCTCGGCCTCGCCGGAGATCTGCCTGCTCAGCGCGTCGGCCGAGCCGTCGGCGATGATCCGGCCGCCGTTGAGGATCAGGATCCGGTCGGCCAGCTTCTCGGCCTCGTCGAGGTCGTGCGTGGTCAGCAGGATCGTCGTGTCCAGCTCGTCGGACAGCCGGTGCACCAGGTCGTGGAACTCCCGCCGCGCCTCCGGGTCGAAGCCCGCGGTCGGCTCGTCGAGGAACAGCAGCTCGGGACGCCCGACGATGCCGATGGCGACGTCGAGCCGCCGCCGCTGGCCGCCGGAGAGCTGCTTGAGCTTCTTGTGCGCGTGCTCGCTGAGCCCGACCGTCGCGATCAGCTCGTCGGCGTCCCACGGCCGCGGGCGCGACGCCGTCGAGTACGGCGCGTAGTACCGGCCGAGGTGCGCGAGGAGCTCGCGGACGCGCCACTTCCCGTGGTCGCGCCAGGACTGGAGCACGACTCCCAGCCGCGCGCGCCAGTCTTCCCCGCCGTGGGCCGGGTCGACGCCCAGCACGCTCGCCTCGCCGGCCGACCGCATGCGGAAGCCCTCGAGGATTTCGATCGTCGTCGTCTTGCCCGCGCCGTTCGGCCCCAGCAGGCAGACGACCTCGCCCCGGTGCGCCTCGAAATCGACGCCGTGGAGCACGTCGTTCGCGCCGTACCGCATCCGCAGCCCGCGCACGCGGACGACGGGATCCGCTGGATTTCTCACCCGGTCACCCCCATCTGACTGATGCGATCGAATGTAGCACACCTACTACATTCGATGAGACTTCTGCTGCCCCGAGAGGTGGCGTGAGCTGGAACACCGCCCGCGTTCGGCTCGCCCGGGGCCGCAGATCCGCCAGCTACAGTGACCCCATGCCGACCCCAGCACGTGTGCGAGCCGACGCATGCCCTGGTGTTTTCGCACCCCACGACGCCGCCGACGGACCGTTGGCCCGCGTGCGGCTGCCCGGCGGCACGATTTCCGCAGCGCAGCTGCGCGCGCTCGCCGACTGCGCCGAAGCGTGCGGCGACGGCGACCTCCACCTCACTTCGCGCGGCAACGTCCAGCTGCGCGGCGTCAGCCGGCCCGGCCTGGCGGCCCGGCTGACCGACGCCGGCCTGCTGCCGTCGCCGTCGCACGAGCGGGTCCGCAACGTTCTCGCGTCGCCGCTGAGCGGGCTGCGCGGCGGCCTCGCCGACGTCCGCGGCCTGGCGGCTTCGCTCGATCTGGCGCTGTGTGCGACGCCGGAACTGGCGTCGCTGCCCGGGCGGTTCCTCTTCGCCTTCGACGACGGCCGCGGGGACGTCGCCGGCGAGGGCCCCGACGTCTGCTGGCGGGCGCTGGACGCCGGCACCGGGACGCTGCTGCTCGCGGGCGGCGACACCGGACGCCGGGTGGCGCGCGCCGACGCCGTCGCGGCGCTGGTCGAGGTCGCGCTGGAGTTCGGCCGCGTCCGCGGGGCCGCCTGGCGCGTCGCCGAACTCGACGACCCGGCCTGGCGCGGGACGCCGGTGCCGCGGGGCGCGTTCGCGGTCCCGGCGGGGCTGATCGAGCGGGACGGCGGCTTCGCGGCCGGGGTCGTCCCGCGCTTCGGGCAGCTGTCCGCGACGCAGGCGCGTGCCTTGGCGGAGTTCGGCCCGGCCCTGGTCACGCCGTGGAAGTCCGTGGTGCTGCCGGACGTGCCCGCCGACGTCTTCGACCGGCTGGGTTTCGGTGCGACGGCCCTGGGGACCAGCGCGTGCATCGGCCGTCCGGGCTGCGCGAAGTCGCGCGCCGACGTCCGGGCCGACGCGGTGTTCCGGCCCGGCCTGCGCGCGCACTTCTCGGGCTGCGAACGGCGGTGCGGGAAGCCGTCGCAGTCCCATGTGGACGTGGTCGCCGAAGCGGGGGGCTACCGCATCGACGGCCGGTGGGTGCCGCTCGACGAGATGGAAGGGAATCTGTGATCGACTACCTGCGGGACGGTGCCGAGATCTACCGGCACTCGTTCGCCACGATCCGCGAGGAGGCGGACCTGGCGATCCTGCCCGGCGACGTGGCCGGGCCGGCGGTCCGGATGATCCACGCCTGCGGCATGGTCGATCTGGTCGACGACCTGCGCTACACGCTCGACGTCGTCGAGTCCGGCCGCGCGGCGCTGGAAGCCGGCGCCCCGATCCTGTGCGACGCGCAGATGATCGCCAGCGGGGTCACCCGCCGTCGCCTGCCCGCGGACAACGAAGTTCTCTGCACGTTGTCGGATCCTTCGGTGCCCGGTCTGGCCGAGCGGATGGGCACCACGCGCTCGGCGGCGGCCCTGGAACTCTGGCGCGACAAGCTGCCTGGTTCGGTCGTGGCGATCGGGAACGCACCGACCGCGTTGTTCCGCCTGCTGGAGATCCTCGACGAAGGCGTCGGCGCGCCCGCGGCGATCATCGGCGTCCCGGTCGGGTTCGTCGGCGCGGTGGAGTCCAAAGTGGAGCTGGTGAAGCGGGCCCCGGCACCGTACCTGGTGGTGCACGGCCGTCGCGGCGGCAGCGCGATGGCCGTCGCGGCGATCAACGCACTCGCGAGCGCGGAAGAATGACCGGCACGCTGTACGGCGTCGGGCTCGGCCCGGGCGACCCGGAACTGATGACGGTCAAGGCGGCCCGGCTGATTTCGGAAGCGTCGGTGATCGCGTACCACTGCGCGCGGCACGGCCGGAGCATCGCGCGGTCGGTCGCCGAGCCGTACCTGCGCGAGGGGCAGATCGAGGAGAAGCTCGTCTACCCGGTCACCACGGAGACGACCGACCACCCGGGCGGGTACGAGGGCGCGATCGCCGACTTCTACGAGCTGAGCGCGAAGCGGCTGGCCGAGCACCTCGACGCGGGCCGCGACGTCGTCCTGCTCTGCGAGGGCGACCCGTTCTTCTACGGCTCGTACATGTACATGCACGAGCGCCTTTCGGGCCGGTTCCCGGCCGTGGTCGTGCCGGGGGTGACCTCGGTGAGCGCGGCGGCAGCGGTCTTCGGCCGCCCGCTGGTCCAGCGCGACGAGGTGCTGACGGTGCTCCCGGGCACGCTCCCGGCCCCGGAACTGGCGCGGCGCCTCGCGGACACCGACGCGGCGGCGGTGCTGAAGCTGGGGCGGACGTTTTCGTCGGTGCGGGAGGCGTTCGCGGAGGCGGGCAAGCTGGACGAAGCTGTCTACGTCGAGCGGGCGACGTGGGGACAGCAGCGGGTCGAGCCGCTGGCTTCGGTCGATCCCTCCACTGTCCCGTATTTCTCGCTGGCTTTGCTGCCTTCGCCGGCTTATGCGTCTCGGGTTTCGCCGGCTTCTCCTCCTGCTGCCGCGCCTTCGGCCGGTGAGGTCGTCGTCGTGGGTCTCGGTCCGGCCGGTCCCGAGTGGCTGACGCCCGAAGCCGCTTCGGAGCTTGACGCGGCGGAGCACATCGTCGGGTACGGGCCGTATGTCGCGCGGGTGCCCCAGAAGGCGGGCCAGCAGCGGCACGCGTCCGGCAACCGCGTCGAGGCGGACCGGGCGCGCGAGGCGTTGTCCTTGGCTGCATCCGGCTCCCGGGTCGCGGTGGTGTCCTCGGGCGACCCGGGGGTGTTCGCGATGGCGTCGGCGGTGCTGGAGCAGGTCGCCGCCGGTCACGGCGCAGGTGTCCGGGTCCGGATCGTGCCCGGGGTGACCGCCGCCCAGGCGGCGGCTTCGCGGGTGGGAGCGCCGCTGGGGCACGATTACTGCGTGCTGTCGCTGTCCGATCGGCTGAAGCCGTGGGAGATCATCGAGAAGCGCCTGGAGGCGGCGGGAGCGGCGGATCTGGTGCTGGCGCTGTACAACCCGGCTTCCCGCTCCCGGACGACTCAGCTGGCAGACGCCCGCGCGGTCTTGCTCCGCCACCGTTCTGTGGACACCCCGGTGGTGGTGGCCCGGGACGTCGGCGGGCCGGAGGAGGACATCCGGGTCACGACGCTGGGGGAGCTGAACCCGTCTACTGTGGACATGCGGTGCCTGCTGATCATCGGCTCGTCGAAGACCCGGGTCGACAACGGCCTCGTCTGGACGCCCCGGAGTTACTAGCGCCCCAATGTGGCGTTCGGTGCGTCAGACGCACCGAACGCCACATTGGGTGCGTCAGACGCAACCAACGCCACATTGGGGCGCTTGGGGCTAGCGGGTGGGGTCCTTGCCGTTCGGCTGCCGCGGTCCCGGTCCCGGGGACCACCAGCCCGGCACCGTCTTCTCCCCGTGGATCACCGTCGGGGCGATGCCTTCGGTGAACGGCTCGATCTGCAGCAGCTGGCCCCACGACTGGCTCGGCTGGCCGATCAGGTAACTCGGCACCTCCGGCTCCTCGGCCAGCTCCTCCAGCCAGCCGATCGGCCCGCCGTTGGTCGAGGACGCCCACTGGGCCTCGTCGGCCAGGCCGCCCGCGGTGATGCGGTAGTCCGGGACCTGGGAGATCCCGTCGTGGGACGTCACCGGCTGGACGCACGGGTACACGAACGACGCCGGCCAGTCGAGGTACACCGGCTTTGAGCCGATGCGGTCGGTCAACGTCGTGAACGTCGGGACGCGGGGGGCCGATGCCGCGATCCAGCCGTCCTCGGTGAGGTCGTTGTCGACGATGTTGATGCGGACCGCGTTCGTCTCCGGCGGGAGGTCGCGCAGGTTGATGCGGGTGTCGTTCCAGCCGTTGGTGCCCGCGCCCGGGGGGAGCATGAACTGGCTGCGGAGGACCTTCACGCCGTCGGGGCTGTTGACGCCGTAGTCGAGGCTGACCGATGTCGGCCTCCGGGCCGCGCCCGCCGTGGCGACCACGATCTGGCCGTCCGCGGGCTTCTCCGTCAGCGCGTACCAGTCGCTGCGCAACCGGCCGGCGCGCGTCTCGGGGTCGAGGAAGCTCGACCACATCGGCACCCTATCCGGGGTGAACCCGTGCGGCGGCTCGGCCAGCGGGTCCTTGTCGTCGACCGGGCGGGTGTGGAAGCCGGTCTGGACGCGGCCGTTGTCCTGGTCGGGGTTCGGCAGCGGCGACTCGGGTGCCTTGGGCTTCTCCGCGACGGTCCGCTGCTCGGACTGCGGGTGCAGGATGCTCGTCGCCGCGTCGCGCTCCACCATCACGTGGTCGGAGAGGTTGCAGCTCTTGCCGAACAGGTGCCCGATGTTCGCTGCGCCCAGGCTGTAGCTGCCCGACTGGTTGTGGATCGCCCACGCCATCGTGACGAACTCGCCCGCCGCCACCAGGCCGCACACCACCACCAGCGACAGCGACCCGAGCCGCAGCGCGCGCAGCCGGCCTTCCTGCGGCTGGTCCGGCAGGCCCGGCCGGTGCGCGCGGACGTTCTCGACGAACGCGTACACCCCGGCGATCCCGGCCGCGACCAGCAGGATGGTGGACAGGCCGATGCCGCCGATCGACGGCGCCACGTTCGTCCACTGGACGCCGAGGCGCGAGACGAACCAGTAGGTGTTCGGGCCGGTCGCGGCCAGAGCCGCGACGACCAGCAGCCCGGCGAGGAACGCGGCGCGGTTGCGTTTGGACCGCAGCACCGTCGAGCTGGTCGCCAGCGCGGTCAGCGCCGCCATCGACGCCCCGACCGCGGCGAACGCGCCGAAGTGGTGCGTCCACTTCGTCGGCGTCAGGGCCAGCAGCAGGAAGAACACCGCCGTCGTGCCGATCAGACGGCGCGCCGGGCCGAGCGACGCGCCGGGGATGCGGCCGCGGCGCAGCAGCATCACCAGGCAGGTGCCGGTGCACAGCAGCACCAGCAGCACCGGGAACCGGCGCGGCGCCGAGCCGTCCGGCAGGCTCTCGAACAGCAGCTGGTAGCGCGCGAGCTCCTGGAACCACGACAGGTTCGGGCCCACCTGCGTCCGGATCCGGGTCGCTTCCTGGACGGTCGCGAACGTCTGGTCGGCGAACACCACGACCAGCACCAGCAGCCCGGCCGCGGCGATCGGGGCGAGCACCGGGATCCAGCCGTTCTCGTTCGCGCGCTGGCGGATCAGCTTGAACAGCGGGCGCGCGGCGACCAGGAACGGCGCCACCGCGATCAGCCCGGTCGGCGTCGCGGCCAGGGTGAACCCGGCCGCGGTCAGGCCGAGGCACAGGGGCAGCAGCCGCCGCGTCACCAGCGCGCGCTCCACCGCGCAGATCGCCAGCAGCGAGCCGAGCGCGGCCACCGGTTCCGGGCGGACTCCGTTGTTGTAGGGCATCCACCAGATCAGGAACACCGTCGCGGCGGCCCAGCTGGCCGGGCGGCTGGTGCGGATCTGGGTGCCGAGGCGCGGCATCACCTCGCGGCTGATCAGCAGCCAGCTGAGCACGCCGAGCAGGAACGACGGCAGCCGGATCCACGGCGGCACCGTGCTGACGTGCGTCATCAGCTCGAAGAGGTGGTAGAACCAGCCGAACGGCGCCTCGGCGACGCCGAACCAGCGGTGGTAGTTCGTCAGGTAGCCGGTCGACTCGGTGACCCGGGCCATCGTGAGGATGTAACCGTCGTCCGAGGTCACCGGGCCGATGAAGACCCACGCGCCGAGCGCGGCGATCACCGTGGTGTCCCGCAGGGTCAGCCGCCACCAGCCGACCGGTGCCCAGCGCGGGGCGCGGCGGGCGAACCCGGAGTCGCGGCGCCAGACCGCGATCATGCAGCCGATCAGCGACAGCACGGCGAGCACGCCGACGATGATCTTCAGCGCGGTCGGCGACGTCTGGTACCGCGTGTCCGGCACGACCGAGACGTGCAGGCCGGCGATCGGGTCCTTGCTCGAGTTGATCGAGGAGTAGATGCCGACGACGCGAGGCCGGACGTCGCCCTCGGCGTGGAACACCGGCGTCCCGGTGACGGCGAGGGTCATCTGCGTCGCGTCGACGTCCAGCTCGACGTCGCACTTTTCGGCGGGCAGCGGCTGCTGGGCGATCTGCTGGCCCTGGCTGGAGGCGAGCAGCACGCCGTTGTCGACGCGCAGCTGCAGGCCGACGCCGTTGCCGGACTTCGGGTCGGTGCGGCCGTCCGGCACGGTGGCGAACAGCAGGCCGGGACCGTTCGTGCGGGCGTCCACCGAGCGGATGGCCGCGCACGGCAGCTCCACGCGCAGGTCCTGGGCCCAGTACCCGGTCAAGGGCGCGTTGACGGAGCGGGTGTCGCTGCCGGTGGGCCAGACGACCTCCGCTGTGTCCTGCACCACCGGCAGGAACGGGAAAGCCAGCGCGCACAAGGCCGAGAGCAGCCCCAGCGCTACGGCAATCAGACGCATCGGCGCAACGCTAACGGGTCAGACCCCGGCGGCTGACGCAGCCCCCGGGTCACGCGGGGTGAACCGTCCGTGGTGTACCGCCGCCGACAGGGGACGGCGGCTGCGCCAACCGTGGCGTTCCAGGTCCGGGACGGTTTCCAGCCGGCTCACCGGGCCGGCGCACAGCCACGCGACCGGCCGGATGCCGCCGGGGATGCCGAGCAGCTCGCTCAGGAACGGTTCGCGGTAGAAGCTCACCCAGCCGATGCCGAGGCCTTCGGCGGTCGCGGCGAGCCACAGGTTTTGGATCGCCAGGCACACCGAGTACAGGCCGGCGTCGGCGATGGCGTGCCTGCCGAGCACGTCGGGCGCGCCGCGCGCCGGGTCGTAGGTGACGACGATGCCGAGGCTCGCCTCGAGGATGCCCTCGACCTTGATGTTCGCGAAGGTGCTCGCGCGGTCTTCGCCGAGCTGCCCGGCGAAGACCTCCCGCTCCTCGTGGACGTGCTTGGCGAACTTTTCGCGCGTCGCGACGTCGTCGACCAGCACGAAGTCCCACGGCTGGGTGAGCCCGACGCTCGGCGCGGCGTGCGCGGCCTCGAGGATCCGCGTCAGCGTGGCTTCGGGGACCGGCTCACCGGTGAACTCGCCGCGGACGTCCCGCCGCTTGCGCAGGACCTCGTAGAACTCTTCGATCATCGGTGCAGGACCCATTCGACGGCTTCGGGGACGGTTTCGGCGATCTGCGTGCCCGGCCTGGACGGGCGCCGGATCACCAGGACGGGCTTCCCGAGTTCCCGGGCCGCCGTCAGCTTCGCGCTGGTCTGCGCACCGCCGGAGTCCTTGGTGACCAGGACGTCGACCCGGCGCAGCAGCTCGCGCTCGGCGGCCACCTCGTAGGGCCCGCGGGCGAGGATCAGCTCGTGGTGCCGCGGCAGCGGCGGCCCGGGCGGGTCGACGCAGCGGATGAGGAACCACAGGTCGTCGAGGTGCGCGAAGGCCGGGAGGCCCTGGCGGCCGCTGGTGAGGAACACGCGTTCGCCGAGGCCGGGGAGCTGCCGGGCGGCGTCGGCGAGGTCGTCGGCCCAGTGCCAGACGTCTTCGGGGCCCGGCCGCCAGCCCGGCCTCGCGAGCCGGAGGAGGGGCGTTTTGGTCAGCTCGGCCGCCTTCGCCGCGTTCGCGCCGATGCGCTCGGCGAAGGGGTGCGTGGCGTCCACGACGGCGTCGATCCGGTTTTCACGCAGGTATAGCGCGAGACCGTCCGGGCCGCCGAAGCCGCCGACGCGTACTTCGCCGACCGGGAGCCTTGGCCGCTCGACGCGTCCCGCCAGCGAAGAGACAACGCGGACATCGCGGGTGGTGAGCTCTTCGGCGAGCTGCCGGGCTTCGCCGGTTCCGCCGAGGATGAGGATCACGAGGAACGCCCGTAGCCGACGGCTTCGCGCCAGCGGTCCAGCGTACGCAGGTTGGCGAGGGTCTCCGCCCAGCTCAGCTCGGGCGACTGGCGGTCTTCGACGTGTGCGGCGACGTGGTCCGCTTCGCGCGCGAAGACCCCCTGGGTGGCTTCGACCTCGATGACCTGCGGCTCGCCGCCGGCCGGGGTGAGGATGATCTGCGAGACGCCGGGGTCGCGCAGCGGGTGGATCCACGCGGGCTGCGGGATGTGGAGCTGCCCGGCCGAGCCGAAGACGCGGATGCCGTCCTCGCGGGTGAGCCGGATCCCGCACGAGATCGTCGCGAGGATGTCGCCGGGCAGGCGCAGCAGGCCGGTCGCCCACTCGTCGACGCCGGTGGCGGACAGGTGCGCCATCCCGCTGACCTCGGCCGGCTCGACGACGTCCTGCCCGGTGGCGGCTTGCGCGACCAGCCGGGCCAGCGACGTGCAGTAGCAGCCGACGTCGAGGATCCCGCCGCCGCCGAGCGCCGGGTCGGACAGGCGGGCGGTCTCCTCGGGGTTGCTGTCGAACGAGAAGGTCGTGTCCACCGCGCGGACCTCGCCGATCGCGCCGGAGGAGATCAGCTCGACCAGCCGCCGCGTCTGCGGGTGCAGCCGGTACATGAACGCCTCCATCAGGAAGACGTCGTGCGCGCGCGCCGCGGCGATCACCTCCTCGGCGTCGGCCGCGGTGATGGTCAACGGCTTCTCGCACAGGACGTGCTTGCCCGCTTCGGCGGCGGCGATGGCCCACTGCTTGTGCAGCGCGTGCGGTGTCGCGACGTACACGGCGTCGACGTCCGGGTCGGCGAGGAGCTCTTCGTAACTGCCGTAAGCCTTCGGGATGTCGAAGCGCGTGGCGAACTCCCGCGCCCGGCCGGCGTCCCGCGCCGCGACGGCGGCGAGCACGCCGTGTTTGCTCTCGTCGACGCCCGCGGCGAAGTGGGCGGCGATGGTCCCGGCGGCCAGCAGGCCCCAGCGAAGTTCCGTCACAACGACTCCGGTTGGTTCGCCCGGTCACGGGCACTCGAGTAGAGGAAGCTGTCGGGAAAGTTCGTCGCGGCGAGCACCCGCCCGACAAAAATGGTGGCGGCGCGCGTCATCCCGGCCTCGCGGACCAGCGCCGGCAGTTCGCCGAGCACCCCGCGCACGACGGTCTCCCCGGGCTGGCTCGCCAGCGCGACGACGGCGACCGGGCAGTCTTCGCCGTAGTGCGGCTTGAGCTCACCGGCCACCCGCTCGACGTGGTTGATCGCAAGGTGCAGCGCGAGGGTCGCCCCGGTCGCGGCAAAGGCGGCGAGGGTCTCACCGGAGGGCATCTTGGTGGAGCGCGCCTGAACCCGGGTGATCACCAGGCTCTGCCCGATTTCGGGCACGGTGAGTTCCCGCTGCAGCACCGCGGCCGAAGCGGCGAAGGCGGGCACGCCGGGAACGACCTGGTACGGCACCCCGGCGGCGTCCAGCCGCCGCATCTGCTCGGCGACGGCGCTGTAGAGCGACGGATCGCCGGAGCACAGCCGCGCGACCTCGTGCCCGTCTCGGTGGGCCGCCACCATCCGCGCGACAATCGCCTCCAGCGCGAGGTTCGCCGTGTCGACGAGCTCGGTGCCCGGCGCGCAGTACGCGAGCAGATCGGTGGGCGTCATGCTGCCCGGGTAGAGGCAGATGTCGCAGCGGGCCAGGAGGTCCCGCCCCCGCACGGTGATGAGGTCGGCGGCACCGGGCCCGGCGCCGATGAAGTACACGGTCATCGGTCGCTCCGCAGGGTCTGGTGTGCGGCGCCGGCCGGTCGGGGCCGGCCGGCCGGTGTCGCGGCGCCGGTTGCGTGTCCGCGACGGCCGGCGAGGCCCGTTGTCGCCGCCCGCTGCACGCGACGGCCCGCAATCCGTCGGATGCCTGCCGCAGCGGCGGTCATCGGCTGCTCCACAGGGCCGGGCCGGTGCAGCGGCCGTCCGTCCGTCGAGCCGTGCCGTGGCGCAGCCCCGGTCACCGGTTGCTCCACTGCGTCACCACCCGCGCCGGAGTCCAGCCCGTGAAGCCGCCCAAGGGGGCCGCCCGCTCCACGCCGATCCTCAGCAGCTCTCCACCGTGCTCCTCGTACGCACGGGCCAGGACCTGCTCGGCCTCCAGCGTCACTCCGTGCGCCACCACTCGCGCGCCTGTCGCCACGCACGCGTCCAGTACGCCCGGCGCCGTCACGCCGCCTCCGATGAAGACCGCGTCCGGTGCGGGCAGCGCGCTCAGCGCTTCCGGTGCTTCCCCCGTCACCACCTCCAATTCCGGTACTCCCAGATCCAATGCGTTCCGGCCGATGCGTTCGGCCCGCTCCGGAGAGCGTTCGATCGCGACCGCCCGGTTCAGCCCGTTCAGCCGTGACCACTCGATGCCGACGCTGCCCGCGCCCGCGCCGACGTCCCACAACAGCTCGCCGGGACTCGGCGCGAGGCGGGCCAGCGCCGACACGCGCAGGTCGCGTTTCGTCAGCTGCCCGTCGTGGGCGTACACGTCGTCCGGGATGCCGATCAGCGGCAACGCCGGACCCGCGCACTCCAGCGCGAACACCGTCAGCGGCCCGGGATCGCCGGTCCAGCCGTCGGTGATGCGCTCGTCGGGCCCGCCCAGGTCCGCCAACGCGATCAGCTCGCTCTCGCCGTAACCCCGCACGGTGAGCAGGGAGCGCAGAGCGGGCGCGTCGGCACCCAGGACGAGCACTCGCCGGCGCGGCGCCAGCACCCGGGCGACGCGGGCGGACGACCGGCCGACGATGGTGACCACCTCGGTCTCCTCGGCGGACCAGCCCAGCCGTGCCCGGGCCAGTGTCACCGAGGAGAGCGCGGGCAGCGCTTCGACCTCGTATCCATGGGCCACCAGTGTGGCACCCACCCCCGACAAAAACGGATCGCCGCTGGCCAGGACGCAGATCCGGGCGCCTTCGTGCTCGGCGATGACCGCGTCCAGCGCGGGCAGCAGCGGGGTCGGCCACGGCTCACCGCGGACACCCTCGGGCAGGTAGCCCAGCTGCCGGGGCGCACCGAGCACGACGTCGGCGGCGAGCACCGCGGCCTTCGCCTGCTCCGACAGGCCGGGCCAGCCGTCGGCTCCGATCCCCACCACGGTGAGGCGGGTCGCGGAGCCCTCCTCCGCAGCGGATCGACGTGATGTTTCGCGCACGATTTCCCACCCTAAGCGAGGCGGGCGCTGTGCGATGATCGGCCGGTCGCCGAGCCGGAGGAGCGCTGTTGAAGCCGTACCCGTTCACCGCCGTCGTCGGGTTGCCCGACCTGCGCCTGGCGCTGGTCCTCTCGTCGATCTCGCCCGCCGTCGGCGGGGTGCTGGTGCGCGGCGAGAAGGGCACCGCGAAGTCGACGATGGTCCGCGCGCTCGCGGGTCTGCTGCCCGGGGTCGACGTCGTCGACGGCTGCCGGTTCTCCTGCGACCCCGCGGCTCCCGACCCCTGGTGCCCCGACGGCCCCCACGACGGCGCGGGCAGCCACCGGCGTCCGGCGAAGCTGGTCGAACTCCCGGTCGGCGCCGCGGAAGACCGCGTGATCGGCTCGCTGCACCTGGAACGCGCGCTCGCCGAAGGCGTCACGGACTTCCAGCCGGGCCTCCTGGCCGCCGCGCACCGCGGGCTGCTGTACGTCGACGAGGTCAACCTGCTGCACGACCACCTCGTCGACACCCTCCTGGACGCCGCTGCGATGGGCCGGGCGACCGTGGAACGCGAGGGCGTCTCCGTGTCGCACGCGGCGCGGTTCGTGCTGATCGGCACCATGAACCCGGAAGAGGGCGAGCTGCGGCCGCAGCTGCTGGACCGGTTCGGGCTGACCGTCGAGGTCGCCTCCAGCCGCGACCCGGAGCAGCGCGTCGAGGTCGTCCGGCGCCGCCTGGCCTACGAAGCCGATCCCGACGCCTTCGCCGCGCAGTACGCCGGCGAAGACGCCAAGCTCGCCGCGGACATCGAAGCGGCGCAACGGCTTCTGCCCGCCGTCAAGCTCCCCGACGACGCTCTGCGCCAGATCGCCGAGGTCTGCGCGTCCTTCGAGGTCGACGGCATGCGCGCGGACATCGTCACCGCCCGCACCGCCGTCGCGCACGCGGCCTGGGCCGGCCGCGACGAGGTGACCACCGAAGACGTCCGCGTCGCCGCGCGGCTCGCGCTGCCGCACCGGCGCCGCCGCAACCCCTTCGACGCGCCCGGGATCTCGGAAGAGCAACTGGAACAGGCCCTTCAGGACGCCCAGCCGCCGGAGCCCGGCCCCGAGGACGACGGACCCGGCTCGGGCTCGAAACCCGAGGAAGCACCTCAGGAAGCGCCCCAGGACGTCCCGCAGGGCAGCCAAGGCGAGCCGCAGCAGAACGCGGGCGGACAGCAGAAGACCGTAGGCGCCGGCGACACGTTCAAGGCGCGCGTCTTCCGCGTCAAGGGCATGGGCGAAGGCGAGCGCGGACGCCGTTCGCGCGCCATCACCGACAGCGGCCGGACCATCGGCGTCCAGCCGGGCAGCGTCCGCGAAGGCCGGCCGCACCTGGTCGCGACCGTGAAAGCCGCGGCGCCGCACCAGAAAGCCCGCGGCCGCGTCGGAGCCGGGCTCAAGCTGCGTCCCGAGGACCTGCGGTTCGCGCTGCGCGAAGGCCGCGAAGGCAACCTCGTCCTGTTCTGCGTCGACGCGTCCGGCTCGATGGGCGCGAAGGCGCGGATGCGCGAGGTCAAGTCGGCGGTCCTGTCGCTGCTGCTGGACGCCTACCAGCGCCGCGACAAGGTCGGGCTGGTGACTTTCCGCGGCGACGCCGCCGAACTCGCGCTGCCGCCGACGATCAGCGTCGACGCGGCCGCGTCCCGCCTCGAAGGCCTGCCGACCGGCGGCCGGACGCCGTTGGCCGAAGGGCTCCTGGAGGCGGCCCGGGTGCTGCGCGTCGAGGAGATCCGCGACCCCCGGCGGCGCCCGCTGCTGGTCGTCGTCACCGACGGCCGCGCCACCAGCGGCCCGGACGCCGTCGCGCGCGCCCAGGCCGCGGCCGGGCTGCTGGCCGGCGTCACGGCGATCGTCATGGACTGCGAGAGCGGCAAGATGCGGCTCGGGCTGGCCGCCGACCTGGCCACGCACCTCGGCGCCGAGCACGTGCCGCTGGGTGACGTCGCCGCCGAGTCCCTCACGAGCGCCGTGCGCGCCCGGACCGGAAAGGCCGCCTGATGCCGCAGGGCAAACCCGAAGCCGTCCCCGACGACGGGCTGACCACGCGTCAGCGCCGCAACCGGCCGCTGCTCGCCGTGCACACCGGCGAGATGAAGGGCAAGTCGACCGCCGCGTTCGGAATGGCGCTGCGGGCCTGGAACCAGGGCTGGTCGATCGGCGTGTTCCAGTTCGTCAAGTCGGCGAAGTGGCGCGTCGGCGAGGAAGCCGCGTTCCGCGCGCTGGGGAAGCTGCACGACGACACCGGCCAGGGCGGCCCGGTCGAGTGGCACAAGATGGGCGAAGGGTGGAGCTGGGCGCGCAAGTCCGGCACCGAAGACGACCACGCGGAGAACGCGCGGGAAGGCTGGGCGGAGATCAAGCGCCGCCTCGCCGCCGAGACGCACGGCTTCTACGTCCTCGACGAGTTTTCGTACCTGCTGAAGTGGGGTTGGCTCGACGTGGACGACGTCGTGTCCACCTTGGTCTCGCGGCCGGGGCACCAGCACGTCGTCATCACCGGCCGGTACGCGCCGCCTGAACTCGTCGAGGCCGCCGACTTGGTCGCCGAGATGACCAAGGTCAAGCACCCGATGGACGCCGGCCAGAAGGGCCAGCGGGGGATCGAGTGGTAGCGCGCGTGGTCGTCGCCGCGCCCGGCTCCGGGCACGGCAAGACCACGATCGCCGCCGGGCTGATGGCGGCGCTGCGCGCGGCCGGGCACCGGGTGTCCGGGCACAAGGTCGGCCCGGACTTCATCGACCCGGGCTACCACGCACTCGCGACCGGGCGGCCGGCGCGCAACCTCGACCCGTTCCTCCAGGGCGAGGAGCAGCTGGTTCCGTTGCTGCGGCACGGTTCCCGCGGCGCCGACATCGCCGTGATCGAAGGCGTGATGGGCCTGTTCGACGGGGCGCTGGGGACCGAGGGCTACGCCTCGACCGCGCACGTGGCCCGGGTCCTGGACGCGCCGGTGGTGCTGGTCGTCGACGCGTCGGCGGCCTCGCGCAGCGTCGCCGCGACGGTACTGGGCTTCGCCCACTACGACAACCGCGTGCGGCTCGCCGGGGTCATCCTCAACAAGCTCGGCTCGCAGCGGCACCTCGACGAGATCGCCTCCGCGCTGGAAGCCACCGGCGTCCCGCTGCTGGGAGCGTTGTACCGCAACGAGGAGATCCACGCGCCGAGCCGTCACCTCGGGCTCGTCCCGGCGGCGGAACGGGCCGCGGAGGCGCAGCACGTGCTGCCCGCACTCGCCGCGTGGGTGCGGGACGGCGTCGACCTCGACGCGATCGTCCGGATCGCATCCGGCGCTTCGCGGCTTTCGGCGCCGGCCTGGGAACCCTCCGGTGTGGATGGTCCACAAGTGACGGTCGCGGCCGCGGGCGGCCCCGCGTTCACCTTCCGCTACACCGAGAACATCGAGCTGCTGGCCGCGTGCGGAGTCGAAGTCGTGGACATCGACCCGCTGCGAGACCGCGCCCTGCCCGACGGGTGCGCCGGTCTCTACTTCGGCGGCGGGTTCCCGGAGGTGCACGCGGCCGAGCTGTCGGCGAACACGGCGTTGCGGGCCGAGGTGGCGTCCGCGATCGGCCGCGGGATGCCGGTGAGCGCCGAGTGCGCGGGACTGCTGTACCTGTGCCAGTCGCTGGACGGCGTGCCCATGGTCGGCGCGGTGCCCGCGGACGCCAAGATGACCGCCCGCGGCAAGCTCGGCTACCGGCGCGCGGTCGCCGTCGAGGACAACCTGCTCGCGACGGCCGGCCAGCGCGTCACCGGGCACGAGTTCCACCGCACCGAGGTGACGCCTTCGCACGGCGCTTCGGCGGCCTGGGGCTGGGACCGGCAGCTCGACGGCTTCGCGTCGCCGACGTTGCACGCGTCTTACCTGCACGTCCACTGGGCCGGATACCCCGAGCTGGCCCAGCGGTTCGCGGCCCGGGTCCGGGCGCATGGCTGTGTCTGATTCCGCCTCCGCGGGAGGGAGCACGTCGGCGGGTTTCGACTTGCACCACCACGGCGACCGCGAGGTCGGGCCGGGCCTGGTCGATCTCGCGGTGAACGTCCGGCTGCCGCGACCGCCATCGTGGCTGCGGCAGGAGCTGGCGTCCGCTTTGGACTCGCTGGCCGCCTATCCGTCCACTGAGGACGCTGTGCACGCGGTTGCCGCACGGCACGGCCGTCCGCACGAGGAAGTCCTGGTCACGGCGGGAGCGGCGGAGGCCTTCACCCTGCTGGCCTCGGCCTTCCGGCCGCGCCGCGCGGTGGTCGTGCACCCTCAGTTCACCGAGCCGGAGGCCGCGCTGCGCGCCGCGGGGCACGCGGTCGAGCGGGTGATCCTGTCCGAAGAGGACGGCTTCGTGCTCGACCCGGCGCTCGTGCCGGGCGACGCTGACCTGGTGTTCGTCGGCAACCCGACCAACCCGACGTCGGTGCTGCACCCGGCGGCGTCGCTGCGTGCCCTGGCGCGGCCCGGGCGGCTGCTGGTGGTCGACGAGGCGTTCCTGGACGCCGTTCCCGGCGAAGCCGAGAGCCTGGCTTCCGGCCACGTGGGCGTCGTCGTCCTGCGCAGCCTGACCAAGACGTGGGGCCTGGCCGGGCTGCGGGCGGGGTACGTGCTCGCCGAGCCGGCCGTCGTCGCGCGGCTGCGGGCGGTCCAGGTGCCGTGGTCGGTGTCCACTTTGGCCGGGGTGGCGACGGTGGCGTGCTGCCGCCCGGCCGCGGTGGAGGAGGCCGAAAAGCTGGCGGTGGCCGCGGAAGCCGACCGCGAGTACCTGGTGTCCGGCCTGGCCGCCGAAGGGGTCGACGTGCTGGGCGACCCGCGCGGCCCGTTCGTGCTGGTCCGGATTCCGGGTGGGGCAGCGCTTCGCGAGCGGCTGAGGGAAGCGGGCTACGCGGTGCGGCGAGGGGACACGTTTCCGGGTCTGGGCCCGGACCACCTGCGGCTGGCGGTCCGCGACCGCGCGACGACGGACGCGTTCCTGGCCACTTTCCGCGAAGTTTCGTAAACACCGACAGGGGGTTGTCGCCACCGGCGTCGAGAGTGGGCGGTGACCGGGAAACACCCGGCGTGGCAGCGGAAGGAACAACATGCCCGGATTCAACGACGTTGCCTGGTTCGAGATCGGTGCCGCGGACCCGGCGGCCGCCGAACGGTTCTACGGTGACGTTTTCGGCTGGAAGACCGCCCAGGACGAGTCGGCGAGCACCGATCCGGCCTACCGGGTGATCAACACCGGCGGCTCGCGCGGCGGGCTCGCCACCGGAACCGAGGACTACGCGATCTTCACCGTGCTGGTCGAGGACGTCGAAGCCGCCTGCAAGCGCGCCGAGGCGGCCGGCGGCCGGGTGCAGCGGCCACCGGCGGTCAACCCCGTCGGGGTGACGTTCGCGCACCTGCTCGACCCGGCGGGCAACCGCTTCTCGGTGTTCACCCCGCCAAGGTGAGCTGCTCGACGTCGCCGTACGGGATGTCGAGGTCCTCGCGGCGCAGCCGGCGGAACGTCGGCACCTCGGCCGTGACGGTCACCGAGGTGATCCGATCGGTGCGGAAGACCCGGATCTGCCTTCGAAGCCGGCACCAGGACACGAGGTACCAGTGGGTGGGCTTGCCGACGTAGGCGAGCGGTTCGATTTCGCGCTGCGTCACGGCGCCTTCGCGGTCGGCGTACCCGATGCGCAGGACACGGCCGGCCTCGAGCGCGTCGGCGATCTTCCGGGGCATCGGCGGCGGCGACGGCCTGCCGAGCAGGTGGACGCGGGAGGCCAGCTCGCGGGCCTCGGCGGCGTCTTCCTCGTGCATCGCCGCGACGAGCTTGCGCAGGGCCGACCTCGCTTCCGCGCGGAACGGGGTGCCGTCGAGGTGTTTCAGCGCGACCGCCATGGCGACGGCCTCGCCGGGGGTCAGGTTGACCGGCGGCATCGTGTGCGCCTTGTCGAGGCAGTAGCCGCCGGTGCGGCCCGGCTCGGCGTAGATCGGCGTGCCGGACTGCTGCAGGGCGCTGATGTCCCGTTCGACGGTGCGGACGCTGACCTCGAATCGGTCCGCGAGCCAGCGCGCGCTGCGTGGCCGCGGCGAGATGGCGCGGAGTTCTTCGACGATGGCGTAGAGACGGTCGGTCCGGTTCACACGGATCACTGTAGGAAGGAGGTACGACAGTTTGGGCTAGGGCGTGTCCTGTAAGTGGTTGAGCTGGGCTTCTGGTATCTATGCGCGGTGTTGGTCGCGGTGAGTTGACGGACAAGGCGTGGGCGGTGATCGAGCTGCTGCTGCCGCCGCAGCAAGGCGGCGGGCGGCGGTGGCGGGATCACCGGCAGGTGATCAACGCGATCCTGTGGAAGCTGCACACCGGCGCTCCGTGGCGTGACCTGCCCGACCGCTACGGGCCCTGGAAGACCGCGCATGAACGGCTGTGGTTGTGGACCAAAGACGGCACCTGGGACAGGATCCTCGACCGGGTGATCGTCAAAGACGACGCCGTCGGCGACCTCGAGTGGATCGTCTCGGTGGACTCGAGTGTGGTCCGGGCGCATCAGCATGCTGCGGGCGCCTGGGAAGGGGATGCAGCGACGGGACCGAAGTCCTCGTCCTCGACGGGGAAGGACTCGGCCGGTCTCGCGGCGGGTTGAGCACCAAAATCCACCTGGCCGTGGACGGGCGTGGGCTGCCGATGCGGTTTCTGTTCACCCCGGGTCAGGTCGGGGACAACCCGCAGCTGGTGCCGTTGCTGTATGGCATCAGCGTCGCCCATCTCGGGCCGGGGCGTCCGCGGTGCCGGCCGGAGGCGGTGATCGCGGACAAGGCGTATTCGCATCCCTCGACCCGCCAGGCTATGCGGGAGCGCCGCGATCAGCTTCGTCAGCCCCGAACGCGAGGACCAGATCGCCCACCACAAGAGCAAAGGTTCCCGCGGCGGGCGGCCACCAGCCTTCGACGCCGAGGTCTACAAGCAGCGCAACGTGGTCGAACGCTGCTTCGACCGGCTCGAACAGTTCCGCGACCTGGTCACCCGCTACGCCAACCGCGCCGCCTACTACCAGGCCGAACTCATCATCGTCGCCGTCGTCCTCTGGCTCCGATGACTTACAGGACAGCTCCTAATCGCAGAGCTGCTTGAACTCCGTCGCGCCGGGCCGCAGGCGGAACCGGACTTCGTGGCCGAGGCGGTCGCGGAACACCGCGGAGCCCGGTGGGCCGAGCGTCATCGTGCCTTCCTGGTACGGATTGTCCCAGCCGGGAGGCGCGCTGCGGGCCGGGCCGATCAGCGGCGTCTCGGCCTCGTAGAAGCCGGCGCCGATCTTCGCCTCGTCGACCCCGCAGTGCGTCAGGAGCGCGAAGTTCGGCAACGTCACCAGGGTGGGGGGAGGGGGAGGGGGCGGGGTGGCCGGGGGCGCGGGTGCCGGCCCGGGCCGGGTGGCGACGAGGACGATCACGCCCGCCACGAGCACCGTCGCGGCCGCGGCTGCCAGCGGGGCCACCAGGCGCCGCCGGGGTGCCGGGAACGGCGCCGGTGCCACGTCCACGGTGTCGGCGAGGGCGTGGAAGGCGCGTCGCAGGCGGTCCTCGACGTCGGTCATCGGAGTTCTCCCTGCAGCTTGGCCAGCGCGCGCGACGCACAGGTCTTGACGGTGCCGCGCGAGACGCCGAGCGTTTCGGCGATCTCGGCTTCCGACAGCCCGGACCAGTAGCGGAGCACGAGCACCTCCCGTTGCCGGCGCGGCAGCCGGCGCACGGCGGCCAGCACCTCGCGGTGTTCCTCGTCGAGCAGGACGCCGGTGTCCGCGGGTGGCACCTCGTCGCGGTCGCCGGTGCGGTGCCGCAGCCGCCGTGCTGCGCGCCGCTGCGCGGAGCGGGCGCCGTTGACGACCGAGACGCGGAGGTAGCCGCCCGCTCCGGCCGGGTCGTCGAGCGGACGGCGGCGGAAGAGCGCGAGGAAGGCGTCCTGCACGACGTCTTCGGCGAGCCCGCGGTCGCCGAGCAGCAGCACGGCCAGCCGGACCAGGCCGGGGCGGTGCGTGCGGAACAGCTCTGCCGGGTCCACGGCCGTCTCGGTGTCCAGGGTGACCTCCTTCACCTGGTACACGCCGGGCGCCGCGCCTAGGTTGACAACGCGAGGAGAGCGGCCGCGACGGCGGCTTCGACGCCCGCCCCGAGGACGTCGCCGGTGACGCCGCCGAGCCGCTTGGTGCATCGCCACAGGAGCGCTCCGGCGACGGCGTAGGCGAGGGCGACCGCGAGCGGCCCGCGCCACCACGGCAGGCCGGGGAGCAGCACGGCGAGCCCGGCGGCGGCCACCCCGACGGCGATGGCGGCGGCGCGCGGCACGGATCCCGCGACGGTGGCACCGAGTCCCTCCGGCCGGGCGGGCGGAACCCCCCGCGCGCACGCCATCGACAGCGTGCACCGGCCCAGGAGAACCGCGGCGGCCGCCGTGACCGGGCCGGCGGTGCTCAGCGCGCCGACCTGGACGAGGAGAACCAGCACGAGGGTCGCGACGCCGGTGGGGCCGGAATCGCCGCGCCGCATGACGTCGAGGGCTTTGGCGCGGTCGTAGGAGGCACCGAGGCCGTCGGCGGTGTCGGCGAGCCCGTCGAGGTGCAGGCCCCGGCTGCCGAGCGCGACGGCCCCGAGGGCGAGCGCGGCGGTGGCGAGCCCGGGCAGACCGGCAGCGGAACCCGCCCAGACGATCCCCCCGGCCGCGGCGGCCAGCGGGACGGCGGCGAGGGGAGCGAGCACCATGGCCCGCCCGGCCACCGGCCGATCGATGACGCGCGGCGCCGGGACGGGCACGGTGGTCAGCGTTCCGACGGCCATCCGCGCGGCATCGGCCCAGCGGCTCAAGCCAGGTCCGCCAGCAAGCCCATGTCGGCCAGGATCGCGCGCGCCGCTCGCAGCGTCGGTACCGCCTGCACCGCTCCGCTGCCCTCGCCGAGCCGCATCCCGAAGTCGAGGATCGGCTCCAGGCCCAGCGCCTTCAACGCGAACGCCTGCGAAGGCTCGGTCGACCGGTGCCCGGCCAGCCACCACCGCTCCGCTCCCGGCGCGATGTCCCGCGCCACCAAGGCCGCCGCGCCGGAAAAGACGCCGTCCAGCAGCACCGGGATCCCGAGCACCGCCGCCTGGACCAGGAAGCCCGCCGTCGCCGCGGCGCACGCGCTGCCCACCGCCGTCAGCCTCTCGAACGGGTCCTCCGTGCGGCCCGTCGTCCGCGCCAGGGCCGCCTCGACCGCCGCCGTCTTGCGCTGCAGGCCCGCCGCGTCGACTCCGGTGCCCGTGCCGACCACCTCCGCCGCGGGCAGGCCCAGCGAGGCCGCCACCAGTGCCGCGCACATCGCCGTGTTGCCGATCCCCATGTCACCCGGGATCAGCACGTCCGCCTCGCGCTCCTCCAGGGCGATCGCCCGGCCCGCTTCGAACGCCGCCCGTGCTTCGCCCGGCAGCAGCGCGTCCTCGACGTCGATCGAGCCCGAACCGCGGCGGATCTTGTGCGCCGTCACCGACGCCGGTACGTCCGCGCCGTCCCAGTCGACCGCGATGTCCGCGACCCGCACACGCGCCCCGACCTGGGCGGCCAGCACGTTCACGCCGCTCTTGCCGGCCAGGAACACCCGCACCATGGCCGCGGTCACCTCACGCGGGTACGCCGAGAGCGCCGACACACCGTGGTCGCCCGCGAAGACGACCACGCGGACGTCGTCCAGCGGGCGCGGTGGCACCGTGCCGTGGGCCGCGGCCAGCCAGGCGGCGATCTCCTCCAGCCTGCCCAGCGCGCCGAGCGGCTTGACCAGGCCGTCGAGCCGCTCCTGCGCGGCGGTGCGGGCGGCGGGGTCGGGCACGGGTACGTCGAACACGGGCGCCTCCTGGTTACAGGTCGAGCGCCCGGCCCGCGACGACCAGCACGACCCGGTCGGCGTCGGCGGACACCCGGTTGTTGAGTGCGCCCAGCACATCACGGAACAGCCGCCCGGACGACGTTGCGGGCACCACACCGCTGCCGACCTCGTTGCTGACCGCCACCACCGGCACCCGCGCCGCGGCCCACGCGGCCAGGAAGTCCTCGAGCCGGTCGTCGAGGCGGAGCTCCCAGCCCGGCTTCTGCCGCCACGCGCCGACGTCGTCCAGCACGCGGGACAGCCACGTGCCGAGGCAGTCGATCAGCAGCGGTTCGGTCGCCGTGCGCAGGATCCCGGCCAGGTCGGTGGTCTCGACGGTCTTCCAGTTCGCGGGGCGCCGCGCCTGGTGCGCGGCGACCCGCGCGGCCCATTCAGGGTCGTCTGCGCCCGCGGGCAGGCCGGGCGCGACGTAGACGAGGTGCGGGTGGTGGGCGACGAGCCGCTCGGCGTGCCGTGACTTCCCCGAGCGGACGCCGCCGAGGACCAGCACCTTGCTTTCGTCGCGCCCGTACCGGCGGAGGGCGCGGGCCAGGGTTTCGAGATACCCGGCGAGCCGGTGGGTCAGCCCCGCCGACGTACGCTTTCGCGCGGAGGCGGCATCGGACACAGTCATACCGGCATTCTGGTGCACGCGCTACCGTGCGCCACGTGCCACTCCGTCTAGGGACAACCACGACCGGGCTCGTGACCGGATATGTAACCGACGCTCTGTTCGGTGACCCCCGAAAGGGGCATCCGGTGGCTCTGTTCGGTACCACCGCGGCCCGCCTGGAACACCGTCTGTGGGCTGATTCGAAACCGCGCGGAGTCGCGTACGCGGCGTTGTGCACCTTCGGCGCCGTTGGCCTCGGCGTCGCGCTTCAGACGGCGACGCGGCGACACCCCTTCGCGCGCTTCGCGGCGACAGCTGTCTCTACGTGGGTCGTACTCGGCGGACGCGGGCTCGCCGACGAAGGCGCCGGAATGGCGAGGCTGCTCGAAGCGGGCGAAGTGCCCGAAGCGCGCGAGAGGCTCTCGCACCTCTGCGCGCGCGACGCGACGACGCTCGACTCCGCCGAGCTGACCCGTGCAGCCACGGAGTCGATCGCCGAAAACACCTCGGACGCCGTGGTCGCGCCGCTGTTCTGGGGCGCCGTCGCCGGGATGCCGGGCCTCCTCGGCTACCGCGCGCTCAACACGCTCGACGCGATGGTCGGCTACCGCTCGCCGCGCTACCGCCGCTTCGGCTGGGCCGCGGCGCGCGCCGACGACGTCGCCAACCTGGTGCCGTCGCGGATCGGGGCGGTGCTCACGGCGTTGTGCGCGGGCGGCCGGGCGCGGGAGTCCTGGCGGGTGTGGCGCCGCGACGGCGGCCGGCACCCGAGCCCCAACGCGGGCCAGGTGGAGGCGGCGTTCGCGGGCGCGCTGGACATCCGGCTCGGCGGGACGAACAGCTACGGCGGCGAGGTGGAGAGCCGGGCCCGGCTGGGGGAGGGCCGGGACCCGGAACCGGTCGACTTGAGACGCGCGGTGCGGTTGTCGCGCCGGGTGGGTGCGGCCGCGGTCGCGCTGGCCGCGGTGGTGGCCCGGTGAGCGGGCTGCTCGTCGCCGGGACGACCTCCGATGCCGGGAAGAGCCTGGTCACCGCCGGGATCTGCCGCTGGCTCGCGCGCCAGGGGGTGCGGGTGGCGCCGTTCAAGGCGCAGAACATGTCCAACAACTCGATGGTCTGCGGCGACGGTGCCGAGATCGGCCGCGCCCAGTGGGTGCAGGCGCGCGCCGCGGGTGCCGAACCCGAGGCTGCGATGAACCCGGTGCTGCTCAAACCGGGCAGCGACCGGCGCAGCCACGTCGTCGCGCTCGGCAAGCCCTTCGGCACCCTCGAAGCGGGGGAGTACGCCACCGGCCGGGCCGGGCTGGCCGAGATCGCGTTCGGTGCCTTCGAGGACCTCAGCGCGCGCTACGACGTCGTCGTCTGCGAGGGCGCCGGCAGTCCGGCGGAGATCAACCTGCGCGGCGGCGACTACGTCAACATGGGGCTCGCGCGGCGGTTCGGGCTGCCGGTGCTGGTTGTCGGAGACATCGACCGCGGGGGCGTGCTGGCGGCGATGTTCGGCACCCTCGCGCTGCTCTCGGCGGAGGACCAGGCGCTGGTCGCGGGCTGGGTGGTCAACAAGTTCCGCGGCGACGTCGGGTTGCTGCGCCCCGGCCTGGACAGCCTCGAGAAGGTCACCGGGCGGCCGGTGCTGGGCGTGCTGCCGTGGCTGGACCGGGTGTGGCTCGACTCGGAGGACGCCCTCGCCGCGGCGGGCTGGCGCCGCGAAGCGCACGGCGGTGGCCTCACCGTGGCGGTCGTCCGGTTCCCGCGCGCGTCCAACGCCACCGACGTCGACGCGTTGGCCGCCGAGCCCGGGGTCACGGTGACGTTGACCGCCGACCCCGACGTGGTCGCGACGGCGGACGTCGCGGTGCTGCCCGGCTCGCGCGCCACCGTGAGCGACCTGGCCTGGCTACGGGACCGCGGCCTCGACACGGCGGTGGCGGCCCGGGCCGCCGCGGGCCGCCCGGTCCTCGGCATCTGCGGCGGCTACCAGATGCTGACGGAGTCCATTGTGGACAAGGTCGAATCCGCCGCGGGCGAGGTGCCGGGCCTCGGCCTCCTGCCGGCGCGGGTGACGTTCGCCGCGGAGAAGGTGCTCGCGCGGCCCACGGGGCAGTGGCGGGGAAACCGGGTGGACGCCTACGAGATCCACCACGGCTCGGTGACCACCACGAGTGCGGCGGAGTCCTTTTTGGATGGCCTGCGCGCGGGACCGGTCTGGGGCACGATGTGGCACGGCGCGTTCGAGAACGACGCCTTCCGCCGGGCGTGGCTCACCGAAGCGGCGGCGCAGGCGGGGGTCGCCTGGACCCCGGCCCCGGACGCCCCGGGATTCGGCGAGCTGCGCGAGGAGATGCTGGACAAACTGGCGGACGCGATCGACGAGCACTTGGAGACGGCGGTGCTGCGCACGCTGCTGGAGCGCGGAGCACCGCCGGACCTGTCATTCGTCCCGCCGGGCGCGCCCTAGCAGTTCTCGACCTCCACGGCCGCGATCGGCGCGTTCGATGCGCTCATTCGGCTCAAGCCGCGACGGCGGTCCGCCGGTGCAGCGCCTTCTCCGCGAACGCGCCGAACGCCAAGCCCAGCGCCAGCCACAGCGTCACCTGCGTCCCGACCGACGCCGTCCGGAAACTCCACAGCGTCGAGGCCGGGAACGTGTCCGGGACCTCGTCGACCACCGGCATCAGCCAGGCCACGACGCCGATCACGACGAGGTAGCCCGCCGCCGCGAGGAGGAAGCCGTTCCACGCGCCGAGGCGGTCCGCCAGCTTGCGGCCGAACACCGTGGCGAGGATGCCTGCGAGCAGCGAAACCGCGACGAATCCGAAGTAGAGCTCGGTCCGGGAGCCGATCGTGCCCGGCCGGCCCACCGCCGGCGGGTTGGCCGGGTACTTCAGGAACGGCACCAGGAACACCACGGTGAACGCGCCCGCGGTGAGCAGCAGCGCCGTCACCCGCGGGCGCAGCGAGCCGAGCCGTCCCTGGGCGAACGCGAACGCCAGCGAGAGCAAGCCGCCGATCGCGACGCCGTACACGAGCACGCCGGTCAGCAGCCCGAGGGTGCTCTGGACGTCCCGGGGGACCAGCTCCTCTTCGTGGGAAGTGTCCGCAGGGGCGGAAGCGTCGTGCGAGTGCGCATGGCCGCCGGAATCCTCGAGCCCGATGGCCGCGTTCACCGACGGCTCACCGAAGGCGTAGGCGAACCCGAACGCGAGCACACCGGCGATCAGGCCCGCGAGCATGCCGCGGACCAGCAAGGTCTTCATCATGGGAGTACGTGCCCGCCGATCAGTGGCAGGGGAAGGCCAGCAGGTGCCGGCCGTCGTGCACGAACTCGTGGACGTACATGTTCGCGAACACCGCGGTGGCGCCCTGCTCGGCGCTCACGAAGTAGAGCGCGATCAAGGCGAGGAGCACCACGAACACCGCCCACGGCACGATCTCACGGATCGGGATGCGGATCGGGAGCGGAACGGCGGGAACTGCCGTCTGGGTCATGAGCGTGGCCTCCTCGGGCTTTCGCGGCCTCATCGGGGTCGGTCACGACGGTCCGGGTCTGGCTTCCCCCTGGCGGGGGTCACAGTGGCGCGACCGCGCGGACTTTCACCGCGTTCCGGAATCCGTCGTCTGGCCGGTTGAGCGTAGGTCCGCCGTTCGGGCCGCGTCAATGTGACAATGCCGCGGTGACTCGAATGGTGGCGGCCCTCGACGTGGGCGGGACGACGATCAAGGCGGCTCTGCTCGACGAGCAGCTCCAGCCCAAGGCAGCACTGCGCGCGGAGACGGCCCGCAGCGCGGACGGCACGGCACTGGCCGCGCAGACCGCGGACATCGTGGCCGCGCTGGCGGAGCAGGCGGGCACCGGGCAGCCGGCGGCGGTCGGCGTGGTCGTGCCCGGGATCGTCGACGAGCAGACGCGCGTCTGCCACTTCTCGGCCAACCTCGACTGGCGCGAAGTCCGCTTCGGCGAGCTCCTGGAAGACCGGCTCGGGCTGCCGGTGGCGTTCGGCCACGACGTCACCGCGGGCGGTATCGCCGAGTTCCGGGTGGGCGCGGGCCGCGGCGCGACGAACGCGGCGTTCATCCCGGTCGGCACCGGCATCGCGGCCGCGTTGCTGCTCGACGGCCGGATCCACCGCGCGCACGGGCAGGCCGGCGAGGTCGGGCACATCGACGTCGGCCACTCCGGCAAGTGCGGCTGCGGTGCGACCGGCTGCCTGGAGGCGATTTCGTCGGCGGCCGCGATCGCCCGCCGCTACACCGAGCGCACGGGCCGCGCGGCCGACGGCGCTCGTGAGGTCGTCGAGCTGGCCCGCCGGGGTGACGAGGTCGCGGTCGCGGTCGTGCAGGACGCGCTCGACGGGCTCGGCCACGGGATCCGGACGCTGCTGACGTTGCTGGGCCCGGAGGTGATCGTCCTGGGCGGTGGCCTGTTCACCGCGGCCGACTACGTGCTGGAGCCGGTGCGGGAGTGGCTGGCCGCGCACCTGACGTTCCAGAAGATGCCGGAGCTGCGGATCGCCGAGCTGGGCGACGAAGCCGGGCGGCTGGGCGCCGGTCTGCTGGCCTTCGACCTGCTCGAAGCCTGACGCCGTCGAGGCCACCACCCGGGGCCGGGTGGTGGCCTCGACGATCAGAGTGCGCGCAGGAAGGCCAGCGACGGCATGAAGAAGTACTCGCCGCCCCGCAGCGTCACCGACTGCGGGACCGGACCGGCCGTCCGCTGCGCCGAGCCGCCCCAGTCCACCGTGTAGTCCGACGAGCCGCGCTCGCCCTGGCCGATCACCGGGTCCAGCCCCGGCGTGACGCCGTCGACGATCGGGAAGCCCGGGTTGTCCGCCCAGACCGCCTGCGTGAACTCGAACTGGTTGCCCAGTCGTGAGTTGAAGGCCATGAACAGCAGCCCGACGCCGCCGCTCGGCCGCGCCGCGGGCGGCACTTCGGCGTTCGGGTCGTCCGGGCGCTCCCCGTACGTGACGCCGCGGCGGGCCATCAGGTGCCGCCGCTCGCCGGCCGGGTCTTCGGCGCCGCCGGAACCGCGCGGGTTGGTCTTGCGGATGTGCGCCTGGAACGGGCACTTCAGCGCGGCGCGGTCGCTGTCGTAGGTGAAGTTGTTCGACACCGGGCTTTCCGCGCCGTCTTCCCGCTGGGTGGTCAGCGGCGTGCCGTCCTCGAACCGGCCGATGAGCATCGCCCCGGCCCGCTCGCGGTCTTCGCCGGTCAGGCCGAGCGTGTCGGCCAAGTCCGCTTCGGCCTGCTTGAACCGCCGGACGTTCTGTTCCAGTTTGCGGAAAACGAAATAGCTGCCGAAATGCACTCCGGGATCCGGCGCCGCGGTGTCCGGCACCAGTACCTGCTCGAGCGGCGCCGCCGGGTTCCACACGTTGATGCCGTCGGTGTTGTTCTTCTCCGCGTCGACGTCTTCGGTGAGGAACAGCGGCTGGCTGCGGCCGTCGACGTACCCGAAGTGCTCGATCCCTTCGCCGCGCGCGTTGACCCGGCCGAGGCCGGTTTCCTCCGCGAGCACGGTGGCCGAGTCCGGCAGCAGGCCGAGGAGTTCGTTGCGGCGTGCGGCCATTGCTTTGTCGGTGGCGTCGCCGACGAGCACAACGGCGTGGATTTCCCCGCGGTAGCCCGGATCGAACGTCGAGCGCGGCGGGTCGTTCAGCTTCCGCCGCGTGTCCGGTGCCGTCATCCCGCGCAGGAAAGCCTCGTCCTGCGGGAAGTTCTCGACGCCGAGAGCGTGGTAGCCGGCCGCGGTGAGCCCGACCCCGACGTACGGCGTTCCCGCGGCGTCCCCGGCCTTGAACGCGCCGACCTCGTCGAGGTGGGCCTTGGCGGACTTCATCTTCCCGGTGACCGAGACGAGGAAGGCCCTCGCCTCCGCGGCGTCCCCGAAGGACAGGAACAGCGCGGACAGGTGGTCGCGGACGTGGGCCTTGAGGATGTTCGGCTGCAGTTCGCCGAGCATCGTGGCGGCGTCGCCGGTCGCCGTGGTCCAGGACAGCGTGGTGGACAGATCGACACTCATTCGGGTCCCCTCCCGTGTGAAAAAAGCCCGCCTCTCGGCGGGCACCCGGCCGACCGGAATCCCCCCTCGGCCGACCGGGTCCCCTGATTACAGAGTGCAGTGCCGGAGCGCGGCGTGCCACCCGTCCGGCGGTTTCACACGAAAGATTAAGTTGAGCGCGACATTTTTTGCGGAAAAGAAAACGCGGGCCCCGGCCGGGGCCCGCGTTTCACCTCGCCTGCCGGATCAGAACCACCACTGGGACTTGGCGCCCGCCATGAAGTCCCACAGCTGCATCCGCGTGCCGTTGCCGCCGACCGAGCCTTCGCCGGTCAGGTAGCGGTTGTTCGCGGGGTTCTGCAGCCGCAGGTAGCCCTCCGGGTTCACGGTGTCGAGCCACCACTGGTTCTTGCCGCCCGGCTGGAAGTCCCACAGCTGGACCTTCGTGCCGTTCTGGCCGAGGTTGAGGCCGTCGGCCTCGAGGTACCGGCCGCTCTGCACGTTCTGGAAGCGGAGGTAGCCCTCCGGGTTCCGGGTGATGTAGAACGCCTGGTTGGCGGCGTAGACGTTGCAGTCCCACAGCGCCATGATCGTGCCGTTGGCGTTGATCGTGCCGAGGTCGGCGTCCCAGCAGCGGCCGAAGGCGGCCGACTCGATCAGGTAGGCGTCCGCCTCGGCGACCTGGGCGCCGGCGACCCCGGCGGTGGACCGGTGGGCGGCACCCACCTTCGCGGGCCGCAGCTTGATCCCCCCGGCCAGCGTGTGGACCTGCACGTCCCCCTGGCCGTCCACCTGCTCGGCACCGGCCTGCGGCACTGCCACCAGGCCGAACAGGCCGGCCGCCGCGGCAACCGTCACCATCAGGCGCTTCATCTTCGTCATGGTTCCCCTATCCGTCGCTTCACCGATGACGACGAAGGGATAAAGCGTGCGTCAACCGGCCCCGGGCCACAGTGGACCCGGCGCTTGGCCGTGCCGGCGATTCCCCCTCGTCGAGACCGTCAAACCCCCGAAAGCGGTCTCTTCCCAACATCATTCAGTGCCGCCCGGCCGCCGTCGAGGTGATTTCCCGGAGGGGCCAAAACGCAGGTCAGCGGTGTAACGGAACGAGATCCGGAGCCGATGGACCGGCAGACACTCCGGGGGGACCGTGCGCATCGGACTGACGTTGCAGGACCTCGTCCGCACCCGCCTGGCGGCCGCGGCCGATCCGATGGGCGAGCTGACCGGGAGCCTGCAGGTGCTGCAGCGGCGCGACGGCGGCCGCCACGCGGCGTCGGCGGCGTTCACCCGGTGGCGCCACCGGGTGCGCCAGGGTCTGCCGGACTCGGCGTCGGTGCTGTTGTGGCTCTGCCGCCCGGACGCGCCGGTCCCGGAGTTCCTGTTGCCCGCCGCGGGCCGGTACGACCTGGAGTCCGGGCTCGCCGCGGTGCTGAAGACCGACGCGGTGAACCTCAAGACCGCGCTGCGGACCGCGCCGGCCGGGCGCGACCTGCCCGCGTGGGCGGCCGCGCTCGCCGACGGCGACACCGCGGGCCTGCCGCGGCTCGTCCAGGCGTTGCAGGACTACCACGAAATCGCGCTGGCCCCGTGCTGGGACGTCGTGTGCGCGCAGGTGGACGCGGACCTCGGGATGCGCACGCAGGTGCTGCTCCACGGCGGGATCGACGCGCTGCTGACCGGCCTGCGGCCGAAGGTGCGCTGGACGGCGCCGGTACTGGAGACCGACGACCGGATCGCCGGGACGCTCCCCTCGGAAGGCACCGGCCTGCTGGTGGTCCCGACGTACTTCTCGGTGGGCCCGGCCCTCGTGCCGCCCGCCCCCGGTGGCATTCCCCGGCTGCACCACCCGTGCGTCCGCCACGCCGTGCATCCCGCGGGGTTCGCGGGCCGGGGCGCCCGCAAGGCGCCGGGCAACGCGCTGGCGGACCTGCTGGGCCCGACCCGCGCGGCGGCGCTGACGATCCTGGCGGTCGGCTGCTCGACGTCGGAACTGGCGGCACGGCTGGGGGTCACGCCCTCGGCGGCCAGCAAGCACACCACGGTGCTGCGGCGGGCGGGGCTGATCATCACGCACCGGGAGCGCAACACCGTGCTGCACTCGCTGACTCCGCTGGGCAGCGCACTCCTGGACAGCCTCCAGGCCGGCTGATTGTCCACTGAGGACGGTCACCGGGCCCGCTGGTCCCCGGCGGCGCGGCGGGAGGCCCACCGGTAGTTACCCGGCGGGCGACCGCCGCGTGGCCGGTGCGGGGAGCGTCCGGGCGCCGGCCCCCGGTTCCCTTACCTATCCCGGCGAACTCCCGCGATCGGCCCGTCCCTCCCGGCCGCGCCGCGTACTAGGACGCCTCAGCCGAGCGTGGCGGTCGCCGCCATCAGTTCCGCCAGGGACTCGGCCGTGAGCGTGGGGAAGTCCTGGTCGTTGGCCGGGGCCACCCAGCGGCTGAACGCCGTCGAGAACGCGAGGCCGCCGATCTCCGCGGCCAACGTGGCCGCCGGGTCCGGGACGCCGCGTTCGCGCAGGGCGCCGGCCATGGCAGCCCTCAGCGTCGCGAGCTTGAGGAGTTCGCGCTCGCGCAGGTCGGTGTGGCCGGCGACCACGGTCCGGACCTGGCGGGCCCGCTCCCGCCGTTGCGGTCCCAAGGCTGCCGTGGCCGCCGCCAGTGCGGCCGCGACCGCCTCGATGGGGGTGGCCGAGGCCGGGGCGTCCGCGATCGTCTCGGCGAAGATGCGGCTGAGGGGTTCCTGACCCGCGAAGAGCACTTCGCGCTTGTCCGTGAAGTGACGGAAGAAGGTCCGCTTGGTCAGCCCGGCGCGCTCGGCGATCTCGGCGACCGTGACGCTGTCGTACCCCCGCTCGCCGAACAGGTCGAGCGCGGCGTCCAGCAGACGCTCGCGCGCGTTCGGCTCCCAGCGGCTCATCCCCCCACCCTAGGCGATGACACTTGGTGTCGTCACACGTGCTACGGTGATGTCATCTAGTGTCATCACAAAGGGAGAACCTCCATGCGTGTCTTCGTCACCGGCGCGTCGGGCTGGATCGGCTCGGCTCTCGTCCCCGAGCTCCTCGCCGCGGGGCACCGGGTCCTCGGGCTCGCCCGGTCGGACGCCTCGGCGGCCGCCGTCGCCGCCATGGGTGCCGACGTGCTCCGCGGCGAGCTGGACGACCTCGAAACGCTGAAAGCGGGCGCCCGGGAGGCCGACGGCGTCGTCCACCTCGCCTTCGGCCACGACTTCAGCCGGATGGACGCCGCGATCCGGACGGACGCGGCCGTGGTCGGTGCCCTGGGCGCCGAGCTGGCGGGCAAGCCCTTCGCCGCTGCCTCGGGAACGCCGATGGTGCCCGGACGCCCGGCGACCGAACGGGACGACTCCGTCTTCGCGGGCCCGGTGGCCGGCCGGGGGGACGTCGCCCGTGCCGTGCTGAAGACGGCCGAGCGCGGGGTCCGCGCGTCCCTCGTGCGGCTGCCGCGTTCGGTGCACGGCGAGGGCGACGCCCACGGGCTCATCGCCCGCCTGGTGGAGCTGGGCCGCGAGAAGGGCATCGCGGCGTACGTCGGTGACGGGACCCAGCGCTGGCCCGCGGTGCACGTCCTCGACGCCGCCCACCTGTTCCGCCTGGCCCTGGAGCAGGCCCCGGCGGGTGCGGTGCTGCACGCGGTGGGCGACGAAGGCGTGCCGATCCGCGCCATCGCCGAGGTGGCCGGCCGCCGCCTCGGGCTGCCGGTCACGTCCGTGACCGCCGGGGAGCTGGGCTTCCTCGGCGGGATACTGGCGCTCGACCAGCCGGCGTCCAGTGCGCTGACCCGGGACCTGCTCGGCTGGCGGCCCACGCAGCCGGGGCTGCTGGACGACCTCGAGAAGGGGTACTACGGCTGAACAGTGGAACAGCGCCGGCGGAGGTGGCGACGATGACACCTCCGCCGGCGCCGGGTCTCACCCGATCGGCCGGTCCGTCGGCGCGATCGGCCGGGGCAGCACCTCGCGCCCGGTCAGGTAGGCGTCGACGCCGGCCGCGGCGCTGCGGCCCTCCGCGATCGCCCAGACGATCAGCGACTGGCCGCGGCCCATGTCGCCGGCGACGAACACGTTGTCCAGGCTCGTCTTGAACGCCTTGTCGCGGGCCACGTTGCCGCGCGCGTCCAGCTCGACGCCGAGGTCCTCGATGAGGCCCTTCTTCTGCGGCCCGAGGAAACCCATCGCCAGCAGGACGAGCTGCGCCGGCAGCTCGCGTTCCGAGCCGGGCACCGGGACGAACTTGCCGCCCTCGTTGCGGACCTCGACCAGCTTCAGCGCGCGCACCCGGCCGGAAGCGTCGCCCAGGAACTCCTGCGTGTTCACCGCGTAGAGCCGCTCGCCGCCCTCTTCGTGCGCCGAGGACACCCGGTAGATCATCGGGTACGTCGGCCACGGGTGGACGTCCGAGCGGGACTCCGGCGGCTTGGGCATGATCTCCAGCTGCGTCACCGAACGCGCGCCCTGGCGGTGCGACGTCCCGACGCAGTCCGCGCCCGTGTCGCCGCCACCGATGACGACGACGTCCAGCCCGGAGGCGTCGATCGGCGACTTCTCCAGCTCGCCCGCGGCGACCCGGTTGGCCGGCGGCAGGAACTCCATCGCCTGGTGGATGCCGTCGAGCTCACGGCCGGGGATCGGCAGGTCGCGCCAGTCGGTCGCGCCACCGGCCAGCACCACGGCGTCGTGCGCCAGGAGCTCCGGAACCGGCAGGTCCACGCCGACGTTCACCGACGTCCGGAACTCCGTGCCCTCGGCCGCCATCTGCGCGAGACGGCGGTCGAGCCGGTGCTTCTCCATCTTGAACTCGGGGATGCCGTAGCGCAGCAGCCCGCCGATCTTGTCGGCCCGCTCGAGGACCACGACGCTGTGGCCCGCGCGCGTGAGCTGCTGCGCCGCGGCAAGTCCCGACGGGCCGGACCCGACGACCGCGACCTTCTTGCCCGTGCGGGCGGTCGGCGGCTGCGGCGTCACCCAGCCCTCTTCGAAGGCGCGGTCGATGATGGAGATCTCGACGCGCTTGATCGTCACCGGGTCGTCGTTGATCCCCAGCACGCACGCGGTTTCGCACGGAGCGGGGCACAGGGTGCCGGTGAACTCCGGGAAGTTGTTGGTCGCGTGCAGCCGTTCGATGGCCTGGCGCCAGTCGTCCCGCCAGACCAGCGTGTTCCACTCCGGGATGAGGTTCCCGAGCGGGCAGCCCTGGTGGCAGAACGGGATGCCGCAGTCCATGCAGCGGCCGGCCTGCTTCTCCAGCTTGGTGGTGGCGAAGTCTTCGTAGACCTCGCGCCAGTCCATCAGCCGCAGGTCGACCGGACGGCGCTTCGGCTCTTCGCGGGTGGTGGTCAGAAAGCCCTTGGGGTCAGCCATGTGCGGCCTCCATGATCGCCTCGTTCACGTCGCGCCCATCACGCTCGGCCTGCACCTGAGCGGCGAGCACGCGCTTGTAGTCCTTCGGCATGACCTTCCCGAAGCGGTCGACGCCCGCGTCCCAGTCGGCCAGCAGTTCCCGCGCGACCGCGGATTCCGTTTCGTTGTAGTGCTTTTCCAGCGTTTCGCGCAGGAAGTCCGCGTCCTCGGAGTCGAGCGGGTCGAGGTCGACCATCTCCGGGTTGACGCGGTGCGCGGGCAGGTCCAGCACGTACGCGATGCCGCCGGACATGCCGGCCGCGAAGTTGCGCCCGATCGGGCCGAGCACGACCATCCGGCCGCCGGTCATGTACTCGCCGCCGTGGTCGCCGACGCCTTCGACGACGGCCAGCGCGCCGGAGTTGCGCACGCAGAACCGCTCGCCGACCTTGCCGCGGATGAAGATCTCGCCGCTGGTCGCGCCGTAGGCGATGACGTTGCCGGCGATGATCTGCTCTTCGGCGGTGTACTGCGCTTCCCGCGGCGGCCGCACGATCAGCCGTCCGCCGGAGAGGCCCTTGCCGACGTAGTCGTTGCCGTCGCCGTAGAGCCGCAGCGTGATGCCCTTCGGCAGGAACGCGCCGAACGACTGGCCCGCGGTGCCGGTGAAGGTGACGTCGATGGTGTCGTCCGGCAGGCCTTCGCCGCCCCACCGCTTGGTCAGCTCCGAGCCGAGCATGGTGCCGACGGTCCGGTTCACGTTGCGGACGGGCAGTTCCAGCCGCACCTTGTCACCGGAGTTCAACGCACCTTCGGCCAGCTGGATCAGCGTGTTGTCCAGGGCCTTCTCCAGCCCGTGGTCCTGCAGCGTCTGCTGCAACCGCAGGCCGGCGGGCGCCATGTCGGGCACGTGGAAGATGGGCGACAGGTCGAGCCCGGCCGCCTTCCAGTGGTCGATCGCCTTGCGCTTGTCGAGGAACTCGGCGTGCCCGACGGCCTCGGCGATCGACCGGAAACCCAGCTCCGCCAGGTACTCGCGGACCTCCTGGGCGATGAACTCGAAGAAGTTGACGACGTATTCGGCCTTGCCGCTGAACTTCTCGCGCAGCTTCGGGTTCTGCGTCGCGACGCCGACCGGGCAGGTGTCGAGGTGGCAGACGCGCATCATGATGCAGCCCGACACCACCAGCGGCGCGGTCGCGAAGCCGAACTCCTCGGCCCCGAGCAGCGCCGCGATGATGACGTCGCGGCCGGTCTTGAGCTGGCCGTCGGTCTGCACGACGATCCGGTCGCGCAGCCGGTTGGCCAGCAGCGTCTGCTGCGTCTCGGCCAGGCCGAGCTCCCACGGGCCACCCGCGTGCTTGATCGACGACAGCGGTGACGCGCCCGTTCCGCCGTCGTGGCCCGAGATGAGCACGACGTCGGCGTGCGCCTTCGACACACCGGCCGCAACCGTGCCGACGCCGACCTCGGACACGAGCTTCACGTGGATGCGCGCGTTCGGGTTGGCGTTCTTGAGGTCGTGGATCAGCTGCGCCAGGTCCTCGATCGAATAGATGTCGTGGTGCGGCGGCGGCGAAATCAGGCCGACACCCGGCGTCGAGAACCGCGTCTTCGCGATCCACGGGTACACCTTCGCGCCGGGCAGCTGCCCGCCTTCACCGGGCTTCGCGCCCTGCGCCATCTTGATCTGGATGTCGTCGGCGTTGACGAGGTACTCGCTCGTGACGCCGAACCGGCCGGAGGCGACCTGCTTGACGGCGCTGCGCCGCTCCGGGTCGTACAGCCGCTCCGGGTCTTCGCCGCCCTCGCCGGTGTTGGACTTGCCGCCGAGGCGGTTCATCGCGATGGCGAGGGTCTGGTGCATCTCCATGGAGATCGAGCCGTAGGAGATGGCGCCGGTGGCGAACCGCTTGACGATCTCCGAGACCGGTTCGACCTCCTCGATCGGCACCGGCGCGCGCTTGCCGTACTTGAAGTCGAACAGCCCGCGCAGCGTCAGCAGCTTCTCGGCCTGGTCGTCGACGGCCTTCGTGTACTCCTTGAAGACCTCGTACTTCCCGGCCCGCGTGGAGTGCTGGAGCTTGAACACCGTCTGCGGGTTGAACAGGTGCGGCTCGCCTTCGCGGCGCCACTGGTAGTCCGCACCGGTTTCGAGCTCGCGGTGGGCGGGCCGGACGCCGTCGGCCGGGAAGGCGTACTCGTGCCGCTTCGCGACCTCGTCGGCGAGCGTCTCGAAGCCGACCCCGCCGAGGCGGGACGTCGTGCCGGTGAAGCAGTTCTCGATGACCTCTTCGCCGAGCCCGATCGCTTCGAAGATCTGCGCGCCGGTGTAGGACGCGACGGTCGAAACGCCCATCTTGGACATCGTCTTGCGGACACCCTTGCCGAGCGCCTTGATCAGGTTCTGCGTCGCCTGCTTCGGCGTCACGCCGGGGATCAGGCCCTGGTGGGCCATCTCCTCGACGGTCGCCATCGCCAGGTACGGGTTCACCGCGGCGACGCCGTAGCCGATGAGCAACGCGATGTGGTGCACCTCGCGCGCGTCGCCGGCCTCGACGATGAGGCCGACCTGCGTGCGCGTCTTCTCGCGGACGAGGTGGTGGTGCACCGCGCCGGTCAGCAGCAGCGAGGGGATCGGCGCGTGGTTTTCGTCGACGCCGCGGTCGGACAGCACGATCAGCCGGGCGCCGTCCTCGATCGCCTCGGAAACTTCGGCGCGGATCTCGTCGAGCCGCTTGACGAGCGCGTCACCGCCGCCGTGGACGTTGTACCGGCCGAGCACGGTGACGGCCTGGAACTCGGGCAGGTCGCCGTCGTCGTTGACGTGCACCAGCTTGGCGAACTGGTCGTTGTCGAGCACCGGGAACGGCAGCACGATGCGGCGGCAGCTGGCCGCGTTGCCGACGAGCAGGTTCGGCTCGGCGCCGATCTGCGTGCCGAGCGCGGTGACGAGCTCCTCGCGGATGGCGTCCAGCGGCGGATTGGTGACCTGGGCGAACAGCTGGATGAAGTAGTCGAAGATCAGCCGCGGCCGGCTGGACAGCGTCGCGATCGGCGAGTCGTTGCCCATCGAGCCGATCGGCTCCGCGCCGGTGCGGGCCATCGGCTCGAGGATGGCTTCGAGCTCTTCCTCGGTGTAGCCGAACGCCTGCTGGCGGCGGACGAGCGCAGCGTGCAGCGGGACCTCGCGGTCGCGCTCCGGCAGATCGTCCAGGTGCACCAGGCCGGCCTCGACCCACTCGTCGTACGGGTGGGCGGTGGCCAGTTCGGTTTTGACCTCTTCGTCCTCGATGATTCGGCCTTCGACGGTGTCCACGAGGAACATCCGGCCGGGCTCGAGGCGTCCCTTCCGGACGATCGTCGCCGGGTCGAGGTCGAGCACGCCGACCTCGGAGGCGAGCACGACGAGGCCGTCGTCGGTCACCCAGTACCGGCCGGGGCGCAGGCCGTTGCGGTCGAGAACCGCGCCGATCTGCGAGCCGTCGGTGAAGGCGACCAGCGCCGGGCCGTCCCACGGCTCCATCAGCGTCGAGTGGAACTCGTAGAACGCGCGCCGCGCCGGGTCCATCTCCTGGTGGTTCTCCCAGGCCTCCGGGATCATCATCAGGACGGCGTGCGGCAGCGAGCGGCCGCCGAGGTGGAGCAGCTCCAGGACCTCGTCGAAGCTCGCCGAGTCGCTGGCGCCGCGGGTGATCACCGGGTAGATCCGCTTGAGGTCGCCGGGGACCAGGTCGGTCTCCAGCAGCGCCTCGCGGGCGTCCATCCAGTTGCGGTTGCCGCGCAGGGTGTTGATCTCGCCGTTGTGCGCCACGTACCGGTACGGGTGCGCCAGTGGCCACGACGGGAAGGTGTTGGTGGAGAAGCGGGAGTGCACCAGGCCGATGGCGCTGGTGACGCGCTCGTCGGTCAGGTCGGCGAAGAACCGCTCGACCTGGGGCTCGGTGAGCATTCCTTTGTAGACGATCGTTCGCGAGGACAGCGACGGGAAGTAGACGTCGTCCTCGACGAGCTCGCGCTCGGCGCGCTTGCGGACGCAGAACGCGCTGCGCTCGATGTGCAGCGGGTCCGAGTGCTCCGGCTTCGGGCGGCGCGCGGCGAGGAACAGCTGCGTGAAGTGCGGCATGGTCTCGGCCGCGGTCGGCCCGCAGTGCTCGGTGTGCACCGGCAGCTCGCGCCAGCCGAGGACGCGCATGTCCTCCTCGGCGGCGATGCGCTCGATGGTCGTCATGGCCCGGCCACGGCGCTTTTCGTCCTGCGGCAGGAAAGCCGTGCCGACGGCGTAGGTGCCCGGCTCGGGCAGGGCGAAGTCCACGACCTCGCGGTAGAACTCGTCCGGGATCTGGATCAGGAGCCCGGCGCCGTCGCCGGTGTCCGGTTCGGCGCCACGAGCCCCGCGGTGTTCCAGGTTGCGCAACGCGACCAGGGCCTTGGCGACGATCGCATGATCTCGGCGCCCGGTCAGGTCGGCGACGAAGGCGACACCGCAGGCGTCGTGTTCGTAGTCGCTCCGGTAGAGGCCCGCGGCCTCGGCGTTGCTGAGCTGCTCCCCGGACGGGGGCAGGGAACTGGCACGGTGGGTCACGGCTGGCCGCCTCCCAAGGCGTTGGCGCGACCGGTACTCACTCCATCGAGTGGTTCGAGCTGAACCGGTTAACGAAGTGGTCCGGTACCGCGATGGTCAGTCGAGAACAGTTGCTGTTGTCGAGGTGCAAGATGGCCGCGAGGTACCGGCCGAGCGTCACTGTGCTGGCTTGGTGACGCCGGAAACCGGACGCGGATCATCTGGGAGGCCGCACAACACTGGGCAGCCGAACGTGTCGGGTGCTGCGTGCGCGCACAGGACCGCCAGGGTGGTGGGGGCCGTCCGGAGCGCGCGGTGTTACTCCCGGGTTCGCCGGGTCTTATGACGATAGTGTGAATTCGCTGTTATCGACATACGTCGTTGCCTCCGGGTGGGAAATGCCACGCTGGCGTTGACGTGCCCCGGGGCAGTCCCATATGCCGGGCGGAAGCTCCCGCACAGCGAGCTGTTGTGTCGTTGACCTGCGGAAACGTCCGTCCGAAGTGGTCCGGGGCGGCTGTGGTACCCCCGCTGCGAGGTGGGAAGCTGGGTGCATGGCGGACTTGGCCGATGACTGATCGTTATCTCTCCGTGGCTCGTGCCGGGGTCCACGAGATCGAGATCAAGCGTTCCCGGTTCCTGTGCGCACTGGCTCCGATCACGTCGGAAGCGGCCGCGCGCGAGTTCATCGCGGCCCGCCGCCGCGCGGATCCGGGTGCACGGCACCACTGTCACGCCTTCGTCCTCGGCCCGGACGGGCGGACGCAACGGTCCAGTGACGACGGGGAACCGGCGGGCACGGCGGGCACGCCGATGCTGGAAGTGCTGCGCCGCCGCGAACTGACCGACACCGTCGCGGTGGTGACGCGGTACTTCGGCGGGGTGCTGCTGGGCGCGGGCGGATTGATCCGCGCGTACGGTCAGTCCGTTTCGGACGCTCTGGAACGTGTTGGTGTACTAGAACACCGCCGTCTCAATCTCATCGAGGTGGCGGTGAGCTACGACCGCGCGGGCCGGCTGGAGAACGACCTGCGCGCATCTCCCTACTTGCTCCACGCAACCCGCTTCGACGAGCGGGCCCGCTTCGAGATCGGCCTGGCTCCGGGTGAGGCCGACGCATTCCACGGCTGGCTCGCCGACCTGACGAACGGCGAAGCGACGACGACCGAACTCGGCGAGACCTGGGTGACCGGCTCGTGATCCGAGCCGTAACTCGCGTGACTGAACCCGTAACTCGCGTGATTGAAGCCGTAACTCGCGAGTTCCGGCCTCGATCACGCGAGTTCCGGCTTCGATCACGCGGGTTCCGGGCCTGATCACGTGGGATCCGGCTCGGGTGGTCCACCCGGGGTGGGTGGTCCGGTCGTGGAACCGGTTGGCGCACAACGAACTTTTGGTGCTATCGCGAGCAGGTCCTTCCGTGCCACCATGTCCTGCCACCGAGTTCCGGTACCACTTCGATCCCCCTGGACGTTGCCGGCGCGGCACAAGCCAAGCTGACAACGTTGTCATCGCTCGTTCTGCTTGCCCGACAACGATGTCGCCCAGCGGAAAAGGTGCGACAAGGAGAGGAAGGGTCATGTCCAGACCACTGGCCGGCCGCGTGTTCGCGGCCGCCCTCGCCGCGGTTCTGCTGGGAGCGGGACTCGCCGCCCCGGCCGCCGGCGCCGCCACGCTCGCCCTCACGCAGTACGTGAATCCCTTCATCGGCACCGACAACAGCAACTCGCCCAACCCGGTGCCCGGCGGCGCCGGCGGCAGCACGTACCCGGGTGCGGTCGTGCCGTTCGGCATGGTGCAGTTCAGCCCGGACACCCCGACCGCGTCGCCGTCCGGTTACCGCTACGGCGACACCAGCATCGAAGAATTCAGCCTGACCCACTTCAACGGCGCCGGCTGCGCCAACAACGAAGACCTCGGCCTGCTGCCGATAACCGGCGCGATCGGCACTTCGCCGGGCACCGGCTGGACGGGGTACGCGGGCCGCTACACCAAGGCGAACGAGTCGGCCGCGCCCGGCTACTACAAGAACAAGCTGGACACCTACAACACGACCGTCGAGCTGTCTGCCACCCAGCGGTCCGGCTTCATGAAGCTGACCTACCCGAACACGACGTCCGCGCGGCTGCTGGTCAACACCGGCCGCAGCGCCACCGGCAAACGCAGCGGCTCGATCAGCATCAGCGGCAGCCAGGTCACCGGCTCGGTCACCGGCGGCGGCTTCTGCGGCTCCTCGAAGACGTACCAGATCTTCTACGTGATCCAGTTCGACCGCGCGCCCAGCGGGTTCGGCACCTGGCTCGGCGGCACCGTGAACGCCGGGTCCGCGAGCACCAGCGGCACGAACTCCGGCGGGTACGTCACCTTCGACACCTCGAGCAACACCGCGGTGCAGGCGAAGGTCGGCATCTCGTTCGTCAGCCTGGCCAACGCGCAGGCGAACCTCGCCGCCGAAAACCCCGGGTTCGACTTCGCCGGGATCCGCGGTGCGGCCGACACGAGCTGGAACACCGTCCTGAACCGCGTCCAGGTGACCGGCGGGGCCGCCGCGGACCTGCAGAAGTTCTACACGGCGCTGTACCACGTGTTCCAGAACCCGAACATCGCCAGCGACCGCAACGGCCAGTACCGCGGGTTCGACCAAGCCGTCCACACCGCTTCCCACACCGTGTACCAGAACTACTCCGGCTGGGACATCTACCGGTCGTGGGCCGCGCTGATCGGGCTGGTCGCCCCGAACGAAGCCAGTGACATCGCGAAGTCCATGGTGCTGGACGGCCAGCAGGGCGGGCTGCTGCCCAAGTGGTCGCACAACAGCAACGAGCACTTCGTGATGACCGGGGACCCCGGGCCGATCATCGTGGGCAGCATGTACGCGTTCGGCGTCCGCGGCTTCGACACCGCGGCGGCGCTGGCGCTGATGGACAAGAGCTCGAACGGCGGCACCACGCAGGGGCAGGCGATCCGCGGCCGCCAGTCCGGGTACCTCAGCCGGCACTACGTCTCCGAAGACCCGTCGGACTCCCTCGAGTACTCGGCGTCGGATTTCGCCGTGGCCCAGTTCGCGAAGGCGCTCGGCGACACCACGAAGTACACCACGTACATGCAGCGCGCCCAGTGGTGGCAGAACGTGTTCGGCACCGACTCCGGCTACATCCAGCCGCGCGGCAGCACCGGCACGTGGGCCTGGCCGGTCGTGCCGTCGAGTGACAGCGGCTACACCGAGGGCAACCCGTCCCAGTACACGTGGATGGTGCCCTACAACTACCAGGGCCTGATCAACCTGATGGGCGGCCGCCAGACCGCCGTCCAGCGGCTGGACCACCACTTCACCCAGCTCAACGGCGGCCTCACCCAGCCGTACTTCTACATCGGCAACGAGCCCGAGCACGGCGTTCCGTGGGCCTACAACTACGCGGCCCACCCGCAGGGTGCGAGCTCGGCCGTGCGGCGGGTGATGAACGAGTCGTTCACCACCGGGGCGGGCGGCCTGCCCGGCAACGACGACCTCGGCGCCACCTCGGCGTGGTACGTCTTCGCCGCGCTGGGGATGTACCCGGCGACGCCGGGTGCGGACGTCCTCGCCCTGCACGGCCCGCTGTTCCCGGCGGCGTCGATCATCCGGCCGAGCGGGACGATCCAGATCACCGGCACCGGTGCCGGCCAGGGCGCCCAATACGTGCAGAGCCTGAGCGTCAACGGTGCGGCGACGACCAAGTCGTGGATCCGCTACGGCGACATCGCGGGCGCGGCCACGCTCAACTACACGATGGGCTCGTCGCCGAGCGCCTGGGGCACGAGCACCACCGACGTCCCGCCGTCGTACAACGACGGGTTCACACCCCCGCCGGCCGCGCCGGAGCTCGGCCCGAACCTGGCGCAGGGCAAGGCGGCCACCGGCTCGGCGCCGTGCAACTCGGCCGAGGGCGCGGCCAACGCCGTCGACGGCAGCCTGGCGGGCAACAGCAAGTTCTGCACCACCGCCGCGACGAAGTTCCTCCAGGTCGACCTCGGGTCGGCGCAGAACGTGTCCTCGTTCGTGGTCAAGCACGCCGGCCTCGGCGGCGAGACCACGGGCTGGAACACCGGCGCCTTCACGATCCAGACGTCGACCGACGGCTCGGCGTGGACGACGGTCGCGTCCGTGACCGGGTCCCGGGCCAGCCGCACGTATCACCCGATCGCGGCCCGCTCGGCCCGGTACGTGAAGCTCAACGTGACCACCCCGGCCAACGACGGCAACGGTGCGTCGCGGATCTACGAGCTCGAGGTCTACCGCTGACCCGTCGTGAGTGGTAAGGCGGGTTAGACTCGAAGGCTGATTCGAGCCGGGTCGCC
>NZ_JAVHJU010000062.1 GCF_031082405.1 Amycolatopsis sp. A133 | reverse complement strand
AACGACACCCGACCCACCCGACCAGCCACAACACCCTCCAACCACACGATGTTGCAACCACCCCAAGAACCCAAGCCACCTTGGGTGCGTTGAACGCAACCAAGGCCACATTGGGGCGCTTGGGCTCAGCGGACCGGGTCGGCCAGGGGGATCTCGCCCTCGCCGAGCCAGGAGCCGCGCCAGGCCAGGTCGTCTCTGACCAGCGGTTTTCCGCAGGCGTCGCACTTGGGGCCCGGCCGGGTGACCTGGCCGCAGCGGGTGTGGACCAGCGTCATCGGGCCGGGCGCGTTCTCCGACGACGTGTGCGCGTCACCCCACGCGCCGAGGGCGTGCAGCACCGGCAGCGCCTCCGAGCCGGCCCGGGTGAGGCGGTATTCGTGCCGGGTGCGGCCGCCGTCGCGGTAGGGGAGCTTCGTCAGCAGGCCGCGGTCGACGAGCTTGGCCAGCCGGGTGGTCAGCACGTTGTCGGCGATGCCGAGCTGGGCACGGAAGTCCTCGAACCGGGTGGTGCCCGCGGTGGCGTTGCGCAGGATCAGCAGCGTCCACGGCTCGCCGAGGACGTCGGCGGCGCGGGCGATCGGGCAGGCGGCGTCCGCCCAGGTGATGCGACGGCTCATGGGTGATCCCTTCGACCTGACTTGCTGCGAGCAAGTTTACGCCGTAGGGTCGGTGGCAGCTAGCTTGCAAAGAGCAAGCCAGGTGCGAGAGGAGTTCGTCATGGACATCACGGGTGCGGTGGCACTGGTCACCGGGGCCAACCGGGGGCTCGGACGGCGGTTCGCGGCCGCCCTCCTCGAGCGCGGCGCGGCAAAGGTCTACGCCGCCGCGAGGAACCCGGAGTCGATCGACCTGCCGGGGGTCGTCCCGCTGCGGCTCGACGTGACCGACCCGGAGTCGATCCGGGCAGCCGCCGCGCTGGCGGGCGACGTCACGCTGCTGGTGAACAACGCCGGTTCGTCGACGGGCGCGTCCCTGCTCGGCGGGTCCCTCGAGGACATCCGGCTGGAGATGGACACGCACTATTTCGGCACGCTGGCCGTGACGCGCGAATTCGCGCCGGTGCTCGAGCGCAACGGCGGCGGCGCGGTGCTCAACGTGCTGTCGGTGCTTTCGTGGTTCACCGCACCGCGGGTCGCGGCCTACTCGGCGGCGAAGTCGGCGGCCTGGTCGCTGACCAACGCGCTGCGCCTCGAACTCGCGCCGCAGAAGACGCAGGTGACGGCGCTGCACGTGGGCTACATGGACACCGACATGGCCAAGCACGTCGACGGGCCGAAAATCGACCCGGCGGTCGTCGCGGGATTGGCGTTGGACGGCGTCGAGCAAGGCCGCTTCGAGGTGCTCGCCGACGACGTCAGCCGCAACGTGCGGGCCGGGTTGTCCGGTGATGTCCCGGCGCTGTACCCCGAGCTGGTTTCCTGACCGCCGTTCCGGATGGCGCTTTCCGGACCCCGGAATACGGCGGTGACGGCCGCGGGCGTATGAATGGGCGGGTGCCGGAACACGTCGAAGCCGGAATGGGCCGAACGAGAAACCGCTGGGGCGAAGGAGAACGGCTGCGCGGCGAGATCCTGGCCGCGGCCGGCCGGTTGCTCGCCGAACTGGGCGGTGAGGACGGGCTGACGATCCGCGGGGTCGCGCGCGCCGTCGGCATCGCCCCGGCGAGCATCTACCAGCATTTCTCCGATCGTGCGGAATTGGTCCGCGGTTTGCTCGAGCACGAATACGCCCGGCTGCGGGATTCGATGCGCGCGGCGGAGGAGTCCCGGAGCGAAACCGACGTCGTCGGCCGGGTCCTGGCGCAGATTCACGCGTACTGCGCCTTCGCCATGGAGAATCCGGGCCATTACCGGCTGATGCTCGCGAACGGCGCGTCCCGGCCGGCTCCGGACGCCCGCGCGGAAGGCCCGCTGCTGGACGTGATCGACCACCTGGCCGCGGGCTTCGAGCGCTGCGTCGAGGCGGGCCACCCGCTGAGGGTCACCCCGGGCCGGGCGGCGGCGGTGGTCTTCGTGGGCGCGCACGGGCGGGTGGCGCTGTTCCACAGCGTCCTCAACCGGACGGGGGCCGAGCTGGTGGAGCCGTTCGTGGACGAGCTGGTGTCGCTGGTGTTCGCGTGAGCGGCTTGCGCATCAGCACGCAGGTGGTTTCGTAGCGGCGGACCGAGCCGTCCGGAGCTTCCTCGTCCCAGCCGTCGGGGGCGGTGCCGTAGGCGGTGTAACCGAGCCGCTCGTACAGCTCCCGCGCCCGCGGGTTGTCCACTTCGACCCCCAGCTCGGCGTGGGACAAGCCGCGCGCGCGAATCCGTTCTTCGGCGGCGAGCGCCAGCGCCGTGCCGATCCCGCAGGACTGCAGGACCGGGTGCACGGCCAGCTGCCCGATGGTGCCCGCGCCGGGGTTCGCCCGGTAGTCGATCAGTCCCTTGCCGACGGGCTGCCCGGACCGCGCCGCGCACGCCACCAGGTATTCCGCCTCGCCGCCGCGGACGCGGACCAGCGCCCGCGCCACGTGTTCGAGGTGCAGGCGCGAGCCCGACCAGCCGCACTCGGGGAGATCGGCGTCGGTGAGGTCGCGGATGGCCAGGGGGACCACGATTTCGGAGCGCACGCCGCACGGTATCGGGTGCGGGCTGCGGCGGCCGACGGATTTTCCGTCTCGGTGCCGATCAGAGCGCCCGCTGGGCCGCGTCCAGATTTCCGGCCAGCCACTCGGAGACGAACCGCTCCCGGTCCGCGTTCGTGTCCTTCCGCGGCACCATTTCCGCCAGCATGATCAAGCCCAGGTACACCCGGTACAACGTCAGCCGCCGGCGGGCGGGGGCGTCGAACCGGGCCGGACCATATCCCGCCAGCAAAGGCGGGTCCAGGTCGTGGAACAGCGTGAGCGAAACGAATTCCGCCACCGGGTCGCCCCAGAACGCGCGTTCGGCGTCGATGATGCCCGATACCCGGCCGTCCTTCACCAGGATGTTGCCGTCCCACAGGTCGAAGTGGACCAGGACCGGTGTCGTGACCAGCTCCAGCAGCGGCTCGTGGCGGCGCACCAGGTGGGCGATCTCCGCAGCCGGGCGCGGCAGGCGCACGCGGTAGCGGACGGCGTCCGCCAGCACGTCGCCCACCATCGCCGTGAACGCCGAGGGCCACGTGGGGTGCAGGGGGTCCTGGAGGTAACCGAACCCGTCGCCGGTCGTCTCGTGCAGGGCCGCCACGATCGCGCCCAGTTCGGCGCGCAGGTGCGGGCCGGTGCCGGGCGTCCGGTTCCACGGCTCGCCCGGCACCTCCGTCATCAGCAGGAACCCCGGCCCGGCGCCCACCACCGACGGCAGCGGCCCGGAAACCAGGCGGTAGTACTCCGCCTCCGTCGCCAGCAGGTCGTGTTCGTACGTCAGACCGGCGGCCGTCGGCGCGATCTTGAGCACCAGCCGGCGTCCGTCCGCCAGCCGCAACCGGACCGCCCGGTTGTACGTCCCGCCGCCGATGTCCTCGGCCGCCACCACCGCTGCCGGGTCGATGCCCGATGCCGTCAGCTGCCCTTCCACCCGGTCGAGTCTCCCAGCTTTTCCGCCGCGTCGGCCAGGTCCTCCGGCGTCGGGGCGTCGTCCTGGGTGAGGCTGCGCCGCCAGTAGCCGGTGAACTCGACGGCGCTCTTGGCGAGGCCGCGGTCGCCGACGAGGTGGCGGCGCAACGCGCGGACCGTCGAAGCCTCCCCGGCCAGCCAAGCCGCCACCGATCCCGCCGGCAACGCCGCGCCGCGCACCGCCTCCAGGAGACGGCTGCCGTGCTCGGCACCGTTCCGGTGCAGCCAGTGCACCTCGCCGGGCAGCGGCTGCTCCTCCGCCGCGTCCGCGACCTCGACGAACGCCACCGTGTTGTCCACTTCGGACAGAATGGAAGCGAGGGCGGGGATGGCCGTCTCGTCGCCCGCGCACAGCAGGGTGTCCGCTGTGGACAGGGAACGGCGGTAGGCCGGGTCCGGGCCGTACCGGCCGAGGACTTCACCCACCGCCGCCCGGGAAGCCCAGGCGGTGGCCGGTCCCGCCGGGCCGGCGTGCAGCACGAAGTCGACGTCGATGGCCGCCCGCCCGGGATCGCGGCCGCGCACGGTGTAGCTGCGCATCACCGGGCGTTCTTCGGCCGGGATCGCCAGGTACGTCTGGTACCAGCGCATGACGTCGTCGCCGGCCGGCGGCAGCCGCACCGGGCGGCCCGGTGGCGGGAACAGGAGCTTGAGCTGCTGGTCCGGCCACGGCTCCAGCTCGCCGAGGCCGTCGCCGGTGAAGGTGACGCGCACGGTGCGCGGGGTCACGCGCCGCACCGCCGTCACTTCGAGCAGACCGGTGGGTTTCACGGCTTCCCCAGGTATTCGCGCAGGTGGCGGGCGGTGAGCGTGGAGGCGTCGGCCACGAGCGAAGCCGGCGTGCCTTCGAAGACCACGCGGCCGCCGTCGTGCCCGGCGCCGGGGCCGAGGTCGATCAGCCAGTCGGCGTGGGCCATCACGGCCTGGTGGTGCTCGATGACGATCACCGTGTTGCCCGCGTCGACGATCCGGTCGAGCAGGGCCAGGAGCTGGTCGACGTCGGCGAGGTGCAGCCCGGTCGTCGGCTCGTCGAGGATGTAGGTCGATCCCCGCTCGGCCATCCGGATCGCCAGCTTGAGCCGCTGCCGCTCACCACCCGACAGCGTCGTCAGCGGCTGCCCGAGCGTGATGTAGCCGAGGCCGACGTCGGCGAGCCGGTCGAGCACCCGCCGCGCGTTGCCGGTGGGGAAGAACTCGCGCGCTTCGGCGACGGACATCGCCAGCACCTCGCTGATGTTCTTGCCGCGCAACAGGTGGGTCAGCACCTTGGGGGTGAACCGCTTGCCCTCGCACTCTTCGCAGACCGACGCGACCCCGGCCATCATCGCCAGGTCGGTGTAGATCACGCCGAGGCCCTTGCAATGCGGGCAGGCACCTTCGGAGTTGGCGCTGAACAGGCTCGCCTTGACGCCGTTGGCCTTGGCGAACGCCGTGCGGATCGGGTCGAGCACGCCGGTGTAGGTCGCCGGGTTGGACCGCCGGGACCCGCGGATCGCCGACTGGTCGACCACAACGACGTCGTCGCGGTGGGCCAGGGAGCCGTGGATCAGCGACGACTTCCCGGACCCGGCGACGCCGGTGACCACGGTCAGCACGCCGAGCGGGACGTCGACGCTGACGTCGCGCAGGTTGTGCAGGCGGGCGCCGGTGATCGACACGTGCCCCTTGGGCGTCCGCACCTCGGGACGCAGGGTGACGCGGTGGTCGAGGTGGCGGCCGGTGAGCGTGCCGGACGCGCGCAGGCCGTCGACGCTCCCGGCGTAGCAGAGCCGGCCGCCGTCGGTGCCCGCGCCGGGGCCGAGGTCGACGACGTGGTCGGCGATCCGGATCGTCTCCGGTTTGTGCTCGACGACCAGGATCGTGTTCCCCTTGTCCCGCAGGCAGAGCAGCAGGTTGTTCATCCGCTCGATGTCGTGCGGGTGCAGCCCGACGGTCGGCTCGTCGAAGACGTAGGTGACGTCGGTGAGGCTGGATCCCAGGTGGCGCACCATCTTCACGCGTTGCGCCTCGCCGCCCGACAGCGTCGCGGACTCGCGGTCGAGCGACAGGTAGCCGAGGCCGATTTCGACCAGCGAGTCGAGGGTGTCGCGCAGGTTGCCCAGCAGCGGCCGGATCGACGGCGCGTCGAGGCTCCGGACGAACCCGGCGAGGTCGCTGATCTGCATGGCCGCGCAGTCGGCGATGTTCCTGCCGCCGATCTTCGCCGAGAGCGCGGCCTGGTTGAGCCGCGCTCCGCCGCATTCGCCGCAGGTCTTGAAGGTGGCGGCCCGCTCGATGAACGCGCGCAGCTTCGGCTGCAGCGACTCGACGTCCTTGTGCAGGTAGAGCCGCCGGACCTTCACCGCGAGGCCCTCGTAGGTGACGTTGGTCTTGCCGACCTTCACCTTGCAGGAGTCCTTGTGCAGCAGGTCGTCGAGCTGCTGCGGCGTGAAGTCGCGGATCTTGGCGTCGGGGTCGTAGAAGCCGGAGGAGAGGTAGGTCTGCACGTACCAGGTGTCCGGTGTGAAGCCCGGCACCTGGATCGCGCCCTCGTGGAGGGAAAGGTCGAAGTCGAGCAGGGCGTCGACGTTCAGGTCGGACACGCGGCCGAGCCCTTCGCAGGCGGGGCACATGCCTTCGGGCAGGTTGAAGCTGAACGCGCCGGACGTGCCGACGTGCGGTTCGCCGAGCCGGGAGAACGCGATCCGCAGCATCGCGTAGGCGTCGGTCGCGGTGCCGACCGTGGAGCGCGAGTTCGCGCCCATCCGCTCCTGGTCGACGACGATGGCCGCACTGAGGTTCTCGAGCAGATCGACGTCCGGGCGCGACAGGCTCGGCATGAACGACTGGAGGAAGGCGCTGTAGGTCTCGTTGATCATCCGCTGGGACTCGGCCGCGATGGTGCCGAAGACCAGGGACGACTTGCCGGAGCCGGAGACGCCCGTGAACACCGTGAGCCGGCGCTTCGGGATGTCGAGGTCGACGCCGGTGAGGTTGTTCTCCCGGGCGCCCCGGACCTGGATCACGTCGTGGGTGTCGGCGGCCCGCCTGGGTGAGGTCATACCGTCCTTCTTGATAGTTTAGGCTGTAAAGTGATTCTCCAGAGTACATTACTTTAGGCTGTAAGGAGTCGGCAAGGTGGTCGTCTTCGCGGGTCAGGGCGACGCCCGGCGGTCCATGGAGCTGCTGTGGGGGCCCCGCGTGGTGGCCCCGCGCACGGGTCCGGGACCCAAGCCGGGCCTGTCCGTCGAGGCGATCGTCGCGGCGGCGATCGAGATCGCCGACGCCGAGGGCATGACGGCGCTGTCGATGCGCTCGGTCGGCGAGCGGCTCGGCCGCACGGCGATGGCGCTCTACACGTACGTGCCGGGCAAGACCGAGCTGGTCGACCTCATGTACGACCGGACGCTGAGCGAGCTGCCTTCGTCGTATCCGGAGTCTTCGGGGTGGCGGGCCGCCGCGTTGGCCCTGGCCGGTGCGTTGTGGGACCTGCACCTGCGCCACCCCTGGCTGCTGCAGGTCTCGCCGGCGCGCCCGGTGCTCGGGCCGGGCGAGTTCCACGTGCAGGAGACGCTGCTTTCCGTTCTGGCTTCGACGGGGTTGCCGCTGCCGCGGGTCCGCTGGGTGGTGTCGGCGCTGTTCAACATCGTGCGCGGCTCGGTCCAGGCGGCGGCGGAGTCCCGGCAGGCGGCGCGGGAGACGGGACAGTCCGAAGAGGACTGGTGGTACGCGCGGTCGGCGCTGCTGGAGGAGCTGGCCCCGGACCTGACGGCGCGGTTCCCGACGGTGGCGAAGCTGGGGGCGGAGGGCGAGTACGAGGCTTCGGCGTCGGAGGAGCCCTATCTCGAGCGGGAGGCGCGGCTGTCGTTCGAGGCGGGGCTGGAGCTGCTCCTGGACGGCGTCGAGGCGGCGATCGTCAAGGCTTCCGGGCCTCGATGAGGAACCGCGTCGAGTGGGCGACGAACGGGCCATCGCGCTCGATCAGCTCGTGCAGCTCCCGCAGCTTGCCGCGGTAGCGCTCCACCGTGAACCCCGGCACCAGCCAGATCACCTTGCGGAGGAAGTACACCACCGCGCCGATGTCGGAGAACTCCGTGCGCAGCGACTCCGACCGCAGGTCGGCCACCTCCAGCCCCGCGGCGGACGCAGCCGTCACGGCGTGGTCCGGGTGGCGGCTCTCCCGGACGGCAGGTGGCTGCGGGCCGCGGAAGAACTCGACCAGCTCGAACACGCTCGCCGGGCCCACCTGCTGCGAAAAGTACGTCCCGCCCGGACGCAGGACGCGGGCGATCTCCGTCCACCGCGTCGTCACCGGGTGGCGGCTGGAGACCAGGTCGAACACCTCGTCGGCGAACGGGATCTCCGTGGTGGCCACCACCAGCACCCCGCGCGGCCGCAACCGGGCCGCGGCGCGCGCGATGTTCGGCGGCCACGACTCGGTGGCGACCGACACCGGCGGCAGGGCCGGGCAGCCGTCGAGGACTTCGCCGCCGCCGGTTTCCAGGTCGAGCGCCGCCTGGGCCGAAGCGAGGCGCGAGCCCAGCAGCCGCTGGTAGCCCCACGAAGGGCGGGCCTCGGTGGCGCGGCCGTCGAGCCAGGAGAAGTCCCAGCCGTCGACGGGCGCCGCCGCCGCTTCGGCCACCAGGTCCTCGAACACGGCTCCGATCGTCACAAAGCCGGCGGCGGGCCGCCACCCGGTTTCCGGACCGGGGGCGGCGGCACCGGCTTGGCCAGCGCGACGGCGTCGAACGCCACCACGACCGGGCCGCGCCGGGTCTCGATCGTGCAGGAGACGTCGTCGCGGGCCACCAAGTTCCCGAGCGCGTCGGTGAAACCGCCCTCGATGCGGTGGCGCACCACGACCCGCGTTCCCAGGGGTACTTCCCGCAGCAGCTTCACAGCCGGCCGCTCAGCTCCGCGTCCGACGGCTCGACCAGGAACGAACCGTCCTCCCAGACGATCGTGGGGATGCGGCGCGCGCCGTCCTGCAGCTCGCGGACCCGGCGCTCGGCCGCCGCGTCCGCGCACCAGCTCGCGCCGTAGACCGTCAGTTTCACGAAACTACCTCCGTAACAGGGGTTTCCGCCGGGACGTGGTGGCCCAGGCCGGTCAGCCAGCCGCGGAACACCCGGTGCAGGGCCTCCGCCCCGACGACCTCGCCGGGGAACGCCAGCTCGCGCGGGTGCACGACGAAGCCGCGCTGCTGCGGCCCGCCCAGCCCGCCGTGCGAGCCCACGTGCGTCTCGAACGGCGACGCCTGGTCCGCAGCGGGGTCGTAGCGGCTGTTGATCATGACATCCGCGCAGTGCGGGAACGTGTCCACCCGCCGGATCAGCTCGGCGGCGTGCGGACCGTACGGCAGCAGCGGGTCCTCGCCGACGACCACGCCCGTCGTCAGCCGGTGGAGGCCGTCGCGGCCCAGCACCACCGGGCCGTACTCGCGGCTGCGCACCAGCAGGAACCCGACGCCGGGGTGGTCGACCAGCGACGGCAGCAGGTCGGGGAACTCCCGCTCGATCGTCTCCAGCTCGACGCGGCCTTCGTGCTCGGTGAACGAGACCATCGCGAGGTGCCCGGACACGACCACCACCACACCCGGCGCCACGCGGGTGACCGCGCCGGGTGAGCCGGACGTCGTGCGCGGGGAGTCTTCGGTGCACTCCGCGTCCTCCACCCGGGCGCGCAGCCGGCGCGCGATCGGGCCGCCGCCCTTCGCCGCCTCCGCCAGGGCCGCGTTGATCTGCCAGCTCTCGGCCTGCCGCCGCTTCCCCGAAGACGCCGCCGCCGGCGGGGGCGAGCCACCGCACAGCCGTCCGACGCAGGCCTCGATCGTCTCGCCGAACCGCTGGGAGAACGCCTGGCCCTGGGTCTGGCCGTGGTCCGACAGCGCCACCACGTGGTAGCGGCGCGGCGCCAGCCTGCTCGCCCGGTGCAGCCGCGCGATCTGCTGGTCGATCGAGCGCAGCACCGAGAGCGTGTCGAACCGCTCGATGCCGGAGTGGTGCGCGACCTCGTCGTAGCCGAGGAAGTCCGCGTACACCACGGACCGTCCGGCGAGCATGTCGCCCAGGATCGCCGAGACGACGACGTCGCGCGCGATCACCGTTGTGCCCGGCCGCGCGAAGGGGTACCAGCCGCCGCGCGGGATCCGCGGCACCACGCCGGCCCGGCGCTGGCGCACCGACGCGCTGACCTCGCGGAAGACGTCGACGAGCGCGACGGCGAACGTGCGCAGCGCGTTGACCGGGTTCGCGAAGTAGGCGTAGTAGCCCGCGCCGAGCCGGTCGCGGTGGCGGCGCAGCAGTTTCTTCGGCACCAGCACCGGGATCGAGCTCATGGTGAGGCTGACGTGGGCGGCGTCGCCGGAGAAGAGGTTGCCGCGGCTCGCGCCGTCGCCGGCCAGCAGGCCGCGCCCGTCGGAGTGCCGCCGCTCGATCTCGGCCGCGTCGGCCGGGTGCGCGCACGCCATCACGTGGTCGCGGTCCTTTTCGTACCAGCGGAAGCCGAGGATGTCGTGGTTGGAGCCGTGCAGGATGCCGCAGACGCTCGCCCCGGTCTGCGAGCTCCAGTCGGTGTGCCAGCGGGTCAGCGCGTGACTGCCTCCGGCGAGCCAGGCGGCGAACGTCGGCATGTCGCCGTCGCGGATCGCGCGGCGGACGGTGTCGAACCCGAGTCCGTCGATCTGCAGGAACAGCACGCCGGGCGGCTGGTCCGCGCCGTCGGCGGCGGGGGTGTGCCGACGACGGCGGCGGGCGGCCCGGCGGAAGAAGATCTCGTCTTCGTCGACGGCGAGCACGCTGGAGATCAGCGCACCGACGGCGGCCATGCCGAAGGTGACGATCACCGCCGTCCGCAGGTCCGCGACCTCGACGCCGGGCACCCCGCGGAACACGGCCAGCGTGCCGGCGCCGAGCAGCAGGAACCCGGAGAGGCCGAAGGTGAAGAACGCCAGCGGGTAGGCGATCCGCATGACCAGCGGCCAGCCGACGGCGGCGAGCAGGCCGAGCAGCAGCGCGCAGACCGGGGGCTGCCACCAGTGCGTCATCCGGAAGCCGGGCAGGAGCACGTCGAGCAGGCGCAGCGCGCCGGTCACCGCGATCCCCACCCCGGCCGCGCGGGCGACGGCCCGGCCGCCGCGCAGCAGCCTGCCCTTCGGCGCCGCCGTCGTCACACCCGCTCCTTGGTCTTGCGCCGCCACCGGGCGATCAGGTTGGCCAGCACCGTCACCAGCAGGACCAGCACCGTCGCCAGCAGCGTCGCGACGAGGGGCGAGTCGAAGAGGCCGCCGCTGAGGATGCCGAGCACCGCGTACGCGATCGCCCAGAGCAGGCACGCGCCGAACGCGGCGGGCAGCAGGCGCCGCCACGGGTAGCCGAGCGCGGCCGCCGCGAGCAGCACCGGGATGCGCCCGGCCGGGATGAGCCTGCCGAGCACGACGAGCTGCCAGCCGCGGCGGGCGAACTGCTCGCGGGCCTGCTCGAGCCGTTCGGCGGGCTGGCGGCGGCTGATCCAGCGGAACGCCGCTTCGCTGCCCAGGCGCGGGATCCCGAACGTCACGACGTCGCCGGCATACGCGCCGAGCGTGGCCAGGACGACCACGAGCGGCAGGGACAGGTGGCCCGTCGTCGTCGCGACGGCGGCCGCGGCCCCCACCACCGCGCCGGTCGGCACGACGGGCACGATCGAGCCGAGCAGCACACCGCCGAACACCGCCGGGTACCCGACGGCGGCCGGGTCCGTCCAGTTCACGCGCGGTCCGTCGGCGCGGGGAGGACGACGTCGGCGCCGGGCTCGGTGAACAGCACTTCGGTGGTGCCGCCGGCGGCTTCGGCCGCGAAGACCCGCGGCGGATCGGCCAGCAGCCGCCGCATCCGGGCGGTGCGCCGCAGGCCGGGCGGGGCGAGCGTGCCCCAGTGCACGGGCACGGCGGCACGGGCCCCGACGAGCGCGGCGGCCCGCGCGGCGCGGGCGGGGTCGAGGTGCCCGGGGCCGAGGTTCGGGCCCCAGCCCCAGACGGGCAGCAGGGCGACGTCGACCGGGCCGAGGTCGCGCATGCCGTCGAAGAGGTCGGTGTCGCCGGCGTTGTAGACGGTGGTTCCGGCGTTTTCGACGAGGTGCCCGAGCGCGGGACTCTGCGGCCCGTGGGTCAGCCGCGGCCCCCACCGGTGTCCGGAGTGGACGGCTTCGGTGGCGGTGACGGTCAGGCCGCCGTCGGTGAGCGTCTCCCCGGGCGCGATTTCCTCGACGCGCTCGAAGCCCTTCTTCCGCAGCCACGTCCCGGCGCCGCGGGGGACGACGATCCGGGTCCGGCGGCCGAGCAGCTTCAGCGACGGCAGGTGCAGGTGGTCCCCGTGCAGGTGGGAGAGCAGGACGAGATCGACGCCGGCGTAGCTCGCGGGCGGCGGCACCGGAACGACCCGGACCAGCCCACCGACCCGCGCGGTGAGCACGGGATCGGTCAGCACGACCCGGCCGCCGAGTTCCAGGCGGACGGTCGAATGGCCGAGGAATCGCAGGCTGAAGCCGCTCACGCCCCGAGTATCACCTCCGCCGGCCCCGGACGCCCGGCGGAGTGGCCGGTGCAACGCGGCTCAGCGACCCGCGGGGAGCAGGGACGAGATCCGCAGCGAGGACGTCCCGATGCCGCTCGGGCTGCCGAGCGCCGAGCCGGCCACCGGGTGGTAGCGCAGCTCCGTCTCGGTGTAGCGGCCCACGTTTTCGTGCCAGTTCAGGATCCCGGCCATCCAGTCGCGGAACTCCTGGACGTACTCCAGCAGCATCTCCTGGACGTCCGGCTCGATGGCGTAGTCGCGGAACAGGGCAGGCAGCTCGATCGCCGACGCGTGCTCGAACTCCGCCAGCCGGGCGTGGACCAGGTCGGTCACCACCTGGAACGCGCGCTGCTCCGGGCAGTCGAGGAAGTTCCGCACCACCAGCACCGCGTTGTGCAGCTCGCCTTCGTACTGGATCTCCTTGCGGTAGGAGTACAGGTCGTTGATCAGGCACGCCACGTCCGTCGCCGAGTGTTCGATCGCCTGCACCGGGCGCGTGCGGTACAGCGAAGGCGGCACCGCGCGGCCGTGCGAGAACCGCGAGAGACTCATCGTCAGGTCCGAACCGAACGTCCGCCGCCGCATCTCGACGTAGTCGATCGGGTCCGGGATCCGGTTCTGCGCCTGGTTCGCCAGCTCCCAGAGCCAGCTGGACGTCATCGACTCGACCGCCCGGCGCACCGTGCGCCGGTTCTCCGGCGACATCTCCGACGTGGTCCGCGGCCAGAGGTCGGCCAAGCCCGTTTCCAGGGCGGTCGACGGGATGGGCGTCGGCGAGCCGTCCACCGGCATGAACGCCGACAAGCGGAGATTGCACGCCTTCGCGCCCGCGAGGTCGCGGCTCGCGCCGAACACCACCGGGTAGTAGTCGTCGGCGTAGGTGCCCCAGGTCAGCCAGTCGCTGGTGACGTCGAGGCTCTCGGCCGTCGCGTCCGGGTGGATGCCCGCCGCGCACAGCGGCAGATCGGTGGCCCGCAGCTTCCGCTCGTCCCACACCACGCCGTCGAGGAAGCCCGTGCGCCGGGCCCAGTCGACGTTGCGGACCCGGCACGTGCCCAGGTGCGGGCTGAGCCGCAGCGGGAACGGCATGTCGATCGACGGATGGGGAACGTCGACCGCGCGGAACGGCGTCGAGCTGTACGCCCGCAGCCGCTGCGGCGCAGTCGCGAGCACCGACGAGAAGATGCGCGCCGCGGACGTGCCCAGGCCGGTCGCGCCGCCCAGCTCCGGGCCGCCGCGGCCGGCCAAGGCTCCTTCGTTCATGTACCGGCTGGACCGCAGGTGCCATTCGTGCCCGCCGGACTGCCAGTCCTGCAGGCCCTTGACGTAGGCGAACGTCGCCGCGCGCGCCGCGACGTCGACGCAGTGCTCGTCGAACAGCGCGGGCACCTCGGTGAGCGCGGTGTGCTCGAACTGGTGCAGCCGGGAGGTGATCAGGTCGTTGACCGCGTCGGCCGCCTGCTGGGTGCTCAGCCCGAGGAACTGCTCGAGCACCAGCACGCCGTTGGACAGCTCGCCCTCGTCCTGCACTTCGCGCTGGTAGGAGAACAGGTCGTTGCGGAGGTGGACGCTGTCGGCGAAGCAGTCGCGCAGGACCTCCATCGGCCGGGACGCGGCGATCGCGTCGGGGACTTCGGCGTGCACCGAGTGCTCGACCAGGTTCGCCGACCACGGCGCGCCGCCGACCTTCCGCCGCATCTCGACGTACTCGATCGGGTTGGCGAGCCGGCCCTCGTTGATGTTGGCCAGCTCCCACAGCGACTCGTCCAGCAGCGCCTTCGTGCTCTCGACGAACCGGCGCCGCCAGCCGGCCGACCGGTGCGGGACCGTCCGGTCCCACAGGTCGGTGAGCCCGCGCTCGACCGGGTTTTCCGGCGTCGCGGTGATCTCGCCCTCGGCGGGCATGAACAGCTCGAGCCGGTCGAGGTAGCCGCGGGCGCTGTCGATGTCGCCGGTGCGCTTGAACAGCTCGAGGAAGTGGTCGTCGAAGTAGAAGACCCAGACGTACCAGTCGGTGATCAGGTCGAGCTCTTCGGCGCCGGCGTCCGGGTGGGTGTACGCGCAGAGCAGCGCGTAGTCGTGGGAGTCGAGGTCGTGCTCGGTCCAGATCACCGTGCCGTGCTGCGGGACGTCGATCATGTCCATCCCGCGGGCCCACGCCTTGCTGTGCTCGCGCGCGCCCTCCAGGTGCGGGTTCAGGCGCGCCGGGTAGGGCATGTAGAACTCGGGGAGGACGAACGGTTGCTGAGGCACCCCGTGAGGCAACCAAACGCACCCGGTGCCCGCCAAGGGGAGCAGCGCGGATGCACACGATCGGGCCGGACGCGTCCCCCGCCCGGCCCAGCGGGCGTCCGGCCCGGTCGGCACGCCGCGGCCGGGCGTCGCACGATGGTGGCGGTACCCGATCGAGGAGAAAACCGATGACTGACAAAAACCGCGTGGCCGACAACCCGGACGAGAGCCGCTACGAGCTGTGGGCGGGGGACAAGCTGGCGGGCTTCGCCGCGTACGACCGGCGGGGCGAGCTGACGGTGTTCACCCACACCGAGATCGACGACGCGTTCTCCGGGCAGGGCCTGGGCAAGGTCCTGGCGGCCGGCGCGCTCGACGACGTCGTCGCCCGGGGCCGGACGATCGTGCCGGTCTGCCCGTTCATCGCCGGGTACCTGAAGAAGCACCCGGGCTACGCCGAGCACGTCCGCTGGCCGCACCAGTAGGCCGGACGGGCAGCCGCGCTAGGCCGTTCGGGGTGGTCTGAGAGGTATGTCCGGTTCGCTTGGTTATTAACCAACCTTCGTCGGTAGTGCGTTGGTTGCCCGGCAACGAAAGTGTCGGCACCGGCTTCGAACGCCCACCCTGGAGGAAGTTGATGACTCCCCGGAAGACCGCCCGCAAGACCTTCGCCGTCTTGTCGGCCGCCGCGCTGACCAGCGGCGTTTGCGCCTCGGCGGCCACCGCGTCCCCGCTGGCCTTCGCGGAGCTGCAGGCCCACGCGATCACCCACGCCACCCAGGTGGCCGACGCGCTCGGCGCCGCGTCCGGTGGCATCTACCTCGAGAACGGCCAGGCCGTCGTGAACGTCGTCGACGACGCCGCGGTGCGGCAGGTGCAGGCCGCCGGCCTCACCGCGAAGAAGGTCAAGCACACCTTCGCGGCGCTCACCGGCGTCAAGAACGAGCTGGACGCGGTGAAGAACGTGCCGCAGACCGCGTGGGGCATCGACACCAAGACCAACCAGGTCGTGGTGAAGGTCTACGACGCGGCGAGCAAGGAGACCGCCGGCAAGGTCGCCGCGGCCGCGGCGAAGTACGGCGACAGCGTCCGCGTCGAGCACCGCACCGGCAAGCTCGAGCTGTACATCGCCGACGGCGACGCGATCCAGAACAGCCAGGGCCGCTGCTCGCTCGGTTTCAACGTGACCCGCGGCGGCTCGCCGTTCCTGCTCACCGCGGGCCACTGCACCAACCTCGGCGGCACCTGGTCCGGCGGTGACGTCTCCGGCGCGCAGGTCGTCGAAAGCGACTGCCCCGGCGCCGACTCCGGCCTGCTCACCCGCCCGAACGGCACCGGGCCCGGCGAGATCAACACCGGCCAGCGGATCACCGGTGCGGCGACGCCGACCGTGGGCGAGCAGATGCAGAAGCAGGGCTCGACCACCGGCGGTGGCAGCGGCGAAGTGACCTCGGTCGACGAGTCGGTCAACTTCGACGTCGGCGTGCTCAACCACGAGTTCGGCACGACCGCGCACACCGACCACGGCGACTCCGGCGGCCCGGCGTACGACGGCGCCAAGGGCCTCGGCACCCTCTCCGGCGGCGACACGGTGACCAGCTACTTCTACCCGCTCACCCTGGAGCTCCAGGCCTACGGCCTCGATCTCGCCTGACCCGAAGCGAAGGCCCGCTCACTGCCGTTGGGGAGTGAGCGGGCCCCCGCCGAGCTTTCACGTGAAAGCTCGACTTTGTGCCGCAAACCCGAGCTTTCACGTGAAAGCTCGGCCTTGGGTGCCCTGGGGCGGCACTTTCGTAGGGAAAGTGCGACTCAGGCTTCGAGGCGGCGGGCGCGGTAGACGGCGTCGGTGTGGTGGCCCTCGCCGCGCGTCTCGCACGTCTCGACCACCCACTTCCAGGGGTCGCCGAGGTAGGTGGTGATTTCCTCGGGCTCGAAGTACAGCTCCTCCGGGGGCTTCTGGCCGTCGAACTGCCGCATGGCCTTCGGCGAGTGCCCGGCGACCAGCAGCGAGCCGCCCGGCCGGATCGCCGCCGCGGCTGCCGTGAAGACGTCGCGGCGCAGGTCCGGCGGCAGGTGCATGTACTGCGCCGAGACCAGGTCGTACTGCTCTTCCGGCTGCCACTCGAGGATGTTGCGGTGCAGCCAGTTCACCGTCACGCCCGCCTCGGCGGCGGCTTCTTCCGCGCGGGCGAGCGCGGTGGTCGAGATGTCGACGCCGTCGACCGTCCAGCCCTGCTTGGCCAGCCAGATCGCGTCGCCGCCCTCGCCGCTGCCGAGGTCGAGCGCGTGCCCGGGGTTCAGGCCCTCGACCTCGGCGCGCAGGTTGACGTTGACGTTCCCGCTCCAGATCCGGTGCTCGTCACGCTGGTAGAGCGCTTCCCAGAAGTCCTGCTTGAGCATGGCGTCGACGTTCATCGGGTGCTCGTGCGGCATGGTTCCTCCTCAAGGACGTCCCCCGAGCATGCGGACAACGTCCCCGATAAGGCAAACTTCGTTGCCGGTTCGGCAACTCAGGCGGTGCCGAACACCTGCAGCTCGTACAGCGAGTAGCCGTACGACGTGCCGCGCGTGACGCCGTTCATCCGCACGTACCGGCCGGTGCCCGACAGCCCGGTGAGGTCGTCGGTGCCGCCGTTGCCGGTCGTGGTGCTGTAGATCGTCGTCCAGGTCGTGCCGTCGGCGGAGGTCTGGATGCTGTACGCCTTCCCGTACGCGGCTTCCCAGCTCAGCTTGACGTGCCTGACGGACTTCGTCGCGCCGAGGTCGACGCGCAGCCACTCCGCGTTGCTCCCCTCCTCGGTCGCCCAGCGCGTGCTGGTCAGGTTGCCGTCGAAGGCCGCGCTCGCCGGGTACGACGACGACTCGGTGGACGACGCCGTCGCAGCTTTGCCTTGTGACAGCAGTGCTTCCGAGCCGCCGGTGACGGTGACGCCCAGCGAAGCCGTCTTCGTCCCGCCGGTCAGGGTGATCGTCGCCGAGCCGGGAGCCGCGGTGGCCGCGGCGGCGACCGTGACGGTCGAGGACCCGCCGGCCGGCACCGACGCGGGGGAGAAGGACACGGTCACACCTGCGGGAGCCCCGCTCGCGGAGAGCGTGACGGCGTCGGTGGAGGTCACGGTGGCCGTCGCCGAAGCACCCGGCGCGACCGACACCGACGAAGGCGTCACGCTGAGGCCCGAGGTGCTCGCCGGGGTGAACGTCCAGCGGGCGGCCGTGCCGGAGCAGCTGCCCGCGGTGAGCGTGGTGCCCGAGGCGCGGAAGCACTTGGTGCTGGACTGGATGTCGGAAATGGTGCCGTCCGGGTTGATCGACCACTGCTGGGCCGGGCCGCCGGTGCAGGTCTGCAGCACGATCGAGCTGCCGGAGATGCCCGCACAGCGGTCGTCGATCACCAGGAAGGCGCCGTGGAAGGTGAACCGCTGTGCCGCGCTCCCGCTGCAGGCGGCCACCTTCAGCGTGCTGCCGCTGCTCGGGGCTTCCAGGCAGGTGCCGGTGGAGTTGTTGCGGTACTGGCCGACCGTGGTGTTCGGCTGCGCGCCGCCGTAGCACTCACCGGTGCCGGTGTCGAAGATCGGTGTGGCGTCGTAGGGCTCGTTCGACGGCGGGTCGACGACGACCGGCTCCATGACCGGCGTGTTGTCGGGGTTGTAGTGCGTGAGCGCGTCTTCGCAGTCGATCGCGTCGAAGGCGCTGCCGCCCCGGCCGCCGAGCCAGAGGTCGATGTGGCGCAGGCCGGGTCCGCCGTTCGGGCCCTGGCTGTTCCAGTCGTCGGAACACTCGTCGCAGCCGTCCTCCATGATGAAGTACTTCTTCACCCGCGGCACCCAGACCTTGGTGCCCGGTTTCAGTTCGTCGCTGCTGGTGGCGAAGGTGATCGGGTCGGCGTAGGTGCCCTTGCCGCCCGCGGTGTCGTGGATCTGCGGGTAGGCGATGTCCCCGCCGGGCGGGGTGTTGTCCCACCAGCCGTAGAAGGTGAGGAAGGTCGGCTGGGTGGTGGCCGCGCTCGCGCTCGCGCCGACGGCGAGCGCGGTGGCCATGGCGAGGAACTGGGTCACGACGAGCACGAGCACGCGCCGGGTCATGCTGCCTCCGGGAGGACTGGGCGGACGATGCTGTGTCGATCGTTGCCAATCCGGCCGCAGTCACGGCCGAATGACTTCGCGGCAACGGTTGCGTGCCGCGTGGGGGCGGCCTACCTTCGGCCGGATCGGCAACTGCGGCGTGGCTCCAGGTTCGCCGGGGGACCGGCGGCGCGTCAAGCCTATTCGTAAAGTTTCCTAACGAACGGGGGTTCCGTGTCCCGCTCGGTGGGAAAATCCGGTGGGAAAGGGCTTTCTTCGGCGAAGATGGCGCCATGAGCGAACAGCGGGAAATCGTGGTCACCGGGGGCGGCACCGGCATCGGGCTGGCGATCGCCGCCCGGTTCGCGGCGGCGGGCGAGCGGGTGACCGTCACCGGGCGCCGCAAGGACGTCCTCGAAGCGGCGGCGGAGAAGATCGGCGCGCGGGCGGTGGCCTTCGACGCGAGCGACCCGGCGGCCGTGCAGACGGCGCTGGCCGAGCTGCCCGGGCGGGTGGACGTCCTGGTCAACAACGCCGGCGGCAACACCGACCGGGTGCGCGAGGCGCCCGCGCCCGGCGACCTGCCGGGCCTCGCCGACGCGTGGCGGGCGAACTTCGAAGCCAACGTCCTCTCCGCCGTGCTCGTCACCGCGGCGCTGAAGCCGCGTTTCGCGGACAACGTGCGCGTCGTGACCCTCGGCTCCATCGCGGCGAAGCAGGGCTCGGGCTCGTACGGCGCGGCCAAGGCGGCCATCGAGGCCTGGAACACCGACCTCGCGCGGCAGCTGGGCGCCGGCGGAACGGCCAACGTCGTGGCACCGGGCGTCGTCCTCGACACGGAGTTCTTCCACGGCACGCTCACCGAAGAATGGCTGAAATCGCGGATCTCCGTGGCCTTCAACGGGCGCGCCGGTCGTCCGGAGGAGATCGCGGACACCGTGCGGTTCCTGGCCGCGCCGGAAGCCGCGCACCTCACCGGACAGGTCGTGCACGTGAACGGCGGCGCGTACGGCGCCCGCTAGGCCATCCGGGTCGCAAGTGGGGCGGCCGGCCCACGGCGGCCGCGGTCCTCTCCATGGTGGAAGTGTTGAGCCCACCGGAAGAGAGAGGTGATCCGCCGTGACGGTCGCACCCGCAACCCCGGCCCTGCCGACGACCCGGCCGGACGGCTGCCCGTTCGACCCGCCCGGGAACTACGCCACCCTCCGGGACACCGCGCCCACGTCGAAGGTGCGGTGCCCGGCGGGCATGGATGCCTGGCTGGTGACGCGTTACGCGGACGTCCGCGCGGTGCTCGCCGACCGCACGATGAGCTCGCGCGGTGCGTCCTCGGTGCACGTGAACCCGAACGCCGACCTCGACCAGGAGATCAGCCCGGGCTCGATCATCCAGCTCGACGGCGCCGCGCATTCCCGGCTGCGCAAGAAGGTGATCGCCGAGTTCACCGTGCGGCGGGTGGAAGCACTGCGCGGCTACGTCCAGGAGCTGGTGGAGAGCCACCTCGACGCGATGCTCGCGAAGCCCGGCCGGGCGGATCTGGTGCAGGACTTCGGATTGCCGATCCCGTCGCTGGTGATCTGCGAGCTGCTCGGCGTCCCGTACGCGGACCGCTCGCGTTTCCAGCAGCACAGCACGACCCTGGTCAGCACCGACGCGACGCGGGAAGAAGGCGAGCGCGCGTACGACGAGCTTTCGGGCTATCTGGCCGCGTTGTTCACCGAGAAGCAGCGGAATCCGGAGGACGACCTGTTCAGCCGGTTGATTTCCGGTGGTGCCGACGACCCGCTGACCATGGAGGAGCTCGTCGTGCTCGGGCTCAGCCTGCTGGTGGCGGGCCACGAGACGACGGCGAACATGATCGCGCTGAGCACGCTGGTGCTGCTGGAGCACCCGGGTGAGCGCGACGTCGTGCTGGCCGAGCCGGAACGGGCGGTGGAGGAGCTGCTGCGGTACCTGTCGGTCGTGCAGTTCGGCGTGCTGCGGTACGCGACTGCGGACGTCCGGGTCGGGTCGCGGGCGGTGCGCGCGGGGGAGTGGCTGGTGGCGGCGCTGAATTCGGCGAACCGCGACGGCGGGGTGTTCCCGGAACCGGACGAGCTCGACTTCCACCGCGAGCACCCGCGCACCCACGTGGCGTTCGGCTTCGGGGCGCACCAGTGCATCGGCCAGCAGCTGGCGCGCGTGGAACTGCAGGAGGCGTTGACGCGGCTGTTCCGCCGGGTGCCGGATCTGCGGCTTGCGGTGCCGCGGGAGGGGTTGGCGTACAAGCACAACACGCTCGTTTACGGGGTCCGGGAGCTGCCGGTGGCCTGGGGCTGACTGTGCCAGCCGGAAAACCGGGGGCGTCTTCGCGGCCGGGCGGTTACCGTGGTCGGCAACGCGCTGATGGAGACGAGTAGTCCCGGGAGCGCACGGGTCCAGAGAGCCGCCGGTAGCTGGGAAGGCGGTCCCGTGCCCGGTGGCGAAGACCCTCCGGAGTGCGGGGAGGAACGGCGTCCGCGCCCCATGCCCCGCCGGCCGGCCCCCGTCACCGGGCCGCGAAGAGGCCGCCTCACCGGCGGTGAAAGTGCGGTGGCACCGCGATTCCCCTGATCGCCCGCACTCCCGAGGGATCCGCGTTGGGAGGGTGATGAGTTCTCGTGTCTTGGCCGCCGATCTGTCCCGGTACGTCGGCGCGCGCGTCCGCGTCGCCGGCTGGGTGCACCGCCGGCGTCGCCTGAAGTCCGTCACGTTCGTCGTGGTCCGGGACCGTTCCGGGCTCGCGCAGGTCGTCGTGCGCGGAGCTGCGCCACCGGAAGAAACCGTGGTGGAGGTGCACGCCACCGTGACGGCGAATCCGCGCGCGCCCGGCGGGGTCGAGCTGACCGAGCCCGTCGTGGAGACGCTCGCGGAAGCCGTGAAGCCGCCGTTCGACCTCCACCGGCCGGCCGTCACCGCGTCGCTGCCGACGATCCTCGACCACGCCCCGGTCGCCCTGCGCCACCCCGCGCTGAAGGAGCGGTTCGCCGTGTCCGCGGCCGCCGTGCGCGGGTTTCGGTCCACTTTGGACGGATTGGGCTTCACCGAGGTGCACACGCCGAAGATCGTGGCGTCGGCGACCGAGTCGGGCGCGAACGTCTTCGGGATCGACTACTTCGGCCGTCCCGCCTACCTCGCCCAGTCGCCGCAGTTCTTCAAACAGGCGCTGGTCGGCGTGTTCGAACGCGTCTACGAAGTCGGCCCGGTCTTCCGCGCCGAGCCGCACGACACCGCCCGGCACCTCGCCCAGTACACCAGCCTGGACGTCGAACTGGGGTTCATCCGCGACCACCACGACGTCATGGCCGTGCTGCGGGACGTGCTCGCGGGGATGGCGGACCCGGCGCTGGTCACCGTGCCCGCCGAGATCCCCGGGATCCCCTTCCCGGCCGCGCTGGCGCTCGTGGGCGCCCCGGCGGACGAGCCCGACCTCGCCCCGGCCCACGAACGGGCGCTGTCGGAGTGGGCGCGGCGCGAGCACGGGTCGGACTTCCTGTTCGTGACCGGCTACCCGATGGCGAAACGGCCGTTCTACACCCACCCGGACCCGGCGCGGCCCGGCTACTCGAACAGCTTCGACCTGCTCTTCCGCGGGGTGGAGCTGGTGACCGGCGGCCAGCGCCTGCACCGGCACGCCGACTACCTCGCGGTACTGGGCGAAGCGGCGCCGGAGTACGCCGACTACCTGCAGGCCTTCGCGCACGGCATGCCACCCCACGGCGGCTTCGCGATCGGTCTGGAACGCTGGACGGCGCGGCTGCTCGGCGCCGCGAACGTCCGGGAGGTCACGCTGTTCCCGCGCGACCTGCACCGGCTGACCCCGTGAGGAGCAGCAATGACCGCTCGCCGGCTTTGGGCGGCCGTGGAACCGTTGCACGCCGTCGTCTACTTCGCGCCCGAGACGGCCGAAGCGGCGAAGGCGGCCGGCTTGCGCGGCTACTGGATGGGGTACTTCGCGGGCCGGCTGGCGCCGCTGGGCCCGATCGGCCCCGGGCCGGCGACGGCGGTGCTGTTCGGCTTCGCGCCGGCGATGGTGGCGCGCGCGTTGCCGGACGCGTGGTCGTTCGCGTCACCCGAGACCGTCGTCGGCTCGCGGCTCGAGGCGGTCTCGGCGGCGCTGAGCCGGGTCGCGGGCGAGGTCTCGGAACTGAACGCGCTGCTGTGGCGGGCGGTGGGCGCGTGCGGGTTCGACGGGCGCCCGCTCGCGGCGGCGTGGGCGGCGGTGCCGGAGCCGGCGGACCCGCTGTCGCGGCTGTGGCTGGCGGCGACGATCCTGCGTGAGCACCGCGGCGACGGCCACGTCCTGGCGGCGGTCCACGCCGGGTTGAGCGGCTTGGAGACGACGCTCACCCACATCGGTGACGGCGTGATCGGCCGCGGAGACGTCCAGCCCCACCGCGGCTGGTCCGACGCGCAGTGGGACGCGGCGGTGGGCCGGTTGCGCGGCCGCGGGCTCCTCGGCGCGGACGGCCGCCTGACCGGAGCCGGGCGTGCGCTGCGCCGCCGGGTCGAGGAGGACACGGACCGCTTGGCGGCCGCGCCGGTCGAGGCGCTGGGCGACGACCTCGAGCGGCTGCTGGCGCTGGCGGTGCCGGTGAGCCGGGCGGTGATCGACCGCGGCGTCGTCCCGGTGCCGAACCCGATGGGTGTCCCGCGGCCCTGAGCGTCGATTCCGGGCCGGCCCGTTCGACGCAGGGGCAATCGGACCCTCGGGAGGATTCCATGACGTTGCTCGACGGCAAGAACGCCATCGTCTACGGCGCAGCGGGGCGGATCGGCACCGCGGTCGCCACCGCCTTCGCCGGGGAAGGCGCGCGGGTGTTCCTCGCCGGCCGGACCCGGGCCCGGCTGGACGAGGTCGCCGCCCGCATCCGCGCTTCCGGCGGGCGGGCCGAGGCGGCGGAGGTCGACGCCCTCGACGAGCGCGCGGTGGACGAGCACGCCGCCGCGGTCGCCGCCGACGGCGGGATCGGCGTCTCGTTCAACCTCATCGGCCACGGCGACGTCCAGGGCACCCCGCTGGTGGAGATGGCGCTCGCGGACTACGAGCGCCCGGTCGTGACCGCCGTGCGCACCCAGTTCCTGACCGCCCGCGCGGCGGCCCGGCACATGATCGGGCAGCGGTCCGGGGCGATCCTGTTCTTCGGCGGCGCGGGCGATCCGGTGCGCGAGTTCGCCGTCGGCGGGCTGCAGGTGGCGTTCCACGCGCTCGAGGCGATGCGCCGCCAGCTGGCCGCCGAGCTGGGCCCGCACGGGATCCGCACGGTGACGCTCCGGACGGGCGGCATCCCGGAGACCCTCCCGGCGGGGTTCCCGGGCCGGTCGGAGCTGGAGGAGAACATCGCGGGCAAGACGATGCTCGGCCGCGCGGCGACGCTCGCCGACGTGGGCGCGGTGGCGGCGTTCGTGGCCTCCGACCGGGCGGCCTCGATGACGGCGGCCACGGTCAACGTCAGCTGCGGCGCTTTGGTCGACTAGCGCCGATCACCGAGGTCCCGAGCCAGGCCGGGACCCGACCGGACCCAAGCGCCCCAATGTGGCGTTCGGTGCGTCCAGCGCACCCAATGTGGCGTTCGGTGCTCCATCCATGCCCCCGCCACCACCCTCAACGGAGGCGCTTCGCGCCGCAGTGCCGATTCAACGCAACCAACGCCACATTGGGGCGCTTTAGCGGGATCCCTCGCGCTGCTCGACCAGCAACCGGTGGTGGCGGGCCGCGCGGACGCGGTCGCCGCACGTTGTCGAGCACCAGCGGCGGCGGGCGTGTTCCCTGAAGTAGTACCTGATGCAGCCGTGGGCCTCGCACGGACGCACCAGCGGCCCGAGGTCTCCGCTCACCACCTCGATCGCGTCGCGGGCCAGGGCCGCCACCGCCGCGTCGAGGCTTTCCGGGCGAGTGCTGTGCCACTCGCGTGACGGTCCTGCGTGCCACGTCAGCCGGGGTGCGGCCGCGTCCGCGCGGGCGGCCGCGTTCACCGCGTCCACGGCGGTGGCCTCCGGCGCGCGGCCTTCCGCCAGCGCCGCCAGGAGCTCGCGGACCGCCGCACGCAGGTCCGTCAGGCGGCTCAGCCCGTCCGTGCCGGTCACCGCCGCCGGGAGCCCGTGGTCACCTAGCCACGAAGCTGCGTCGCCGGGTGCGGCCAGGTCGTCCGCCGTCGAGCGCGAGGTGTTGACCAGTGCCAGCGCGAGCGAGCGCTCCTCGCCGGGTGCCGCAGTGACCACGTTCGCCTCCCGAAGTCCGTCCCCAGTGTCCCCGACCGTTGACAGCCTACCGCGTCTCATGGATAAATGAAAAAGTATCCATGAGACGCGAGGAGACGACCGTGATCACCGTGCATCACCGCTACGCCACCGTCGCCGGGCACCGGCTGTTCTACCGGGAGGCCGGCCCCGCCGGCGCGCCCACGATCGTGCTGCTCCACGGGTTCCCGACGAGCTCGCACATGTTCCGGCACCTCATCCCCGCGCTGGCCGACCGCTACCACGTCGTCGCGCCGGACCACCTGGGCGCGGGCGGGTCCGACGCACCGCCGGTCGGCGAGTTCACCTACACCTTCGACGGGCTTGCCGACCTCACGCTCGGCCTGCTCGACCAGCTCGGTCTCGGCCGCTTCGCGCTCTACATCCAGGACTTCGGCGCGCCGGTGGGCCTGCGCATCGCGGCCGCGCACCCGGACCGGGTGACCGCGATCGTCACGCAGAACGGCAACGCCTACGTCGAGGGCCTGGGCGCCGGGCTGCCGCAGAAGCTGGCCGCCGGCACGCTGAGCGAGGACGACCTGCACGCCATGGTCACCCTCGAGGCCACCAAGGCGCAGTACCTCGACGGAGTGCCCGACCCGTCACTGGTCAGCCCGGACGTCTGGATCCACGACCAGGCGCTGCTCGACCGGCCCGGCGCCGCGGCGATCCAGCAGGCCCTCCTCGCGGACTACCACCACAACATCGGGCTGTACCCGAAGTTCCACGAGTACTTCCGGAGCAGCGGGGTCCCGCTGCTGGCCGTCTGGGGCGGCAACGACGAGATCTTCGTCGCCGACGGCGCCCGCGCCTACGCCCGCGACCTGCCCGAGGCCGAAATCCACCTGCTCGATTCCGGCCACTTCGCGCTGGAGACGCACCTGGACGCCATCGCCGGGTACCTGCGCGGCTTCCTCGGGCGGGTGCTGCCGGGCTGACCGCCGCGGGACGTCAGCGCCAGCTGTCGTCGCCGAAGCCGAGGGTCACCGGGCCGCGGCGGGTGCCGGCCACCGTCTCCGACGGCAGCACCTCGTCCAGGAACGCGTACTCCGGGCTGCGGGTCCGCGCGTGCCACTGGGCGATCTCGTGCCAGCCCGGTGCCGCCAGCGCGCCGCCGAAGTGCTGGACCGACAGGCTGGCCGTCAGGCACGCGAACCGCAGCCGCTCCACCAGGGGCCAGCCGGTGAGCGTCGCGGCCACGAAGCCCGCGCCGAACACGTCGCCCGCTCCCGTGGCGTCCAGCACGTCCACCGGGAGGGCCGGGACCGCCGCCGTCTCGCCGGTTGTCCCGTCCACCGCCAGGACACCTTCGCCGCCGCGGGTGATCACCGCCAGCGGGACCAGGTCCGCCAGCCTGGCCAGCGCGGCCTCGGGTGTGTCCGTGCGGGTGTAGCGCATCGCTTCGACCTCGTTCGGCAGGAACGCGTGGCAGCACGCCAGCTGCTCCAGCAGCGCGGCCGACCAGGCCTCCGACGGGTCCCAGCCGACGTCGGCGAACACGAGGCTGCCCGACTGGTGTGCGGAGTGAACCCACTCGGCCGTGTCGAGGCCGATGTGGGCCACCGTCGCGCGGCTCGGCGGCGGCGAACCGGCGAGCTCCGCGACCGGCACGGGCGGCGGGTGGCCGTGGGTGACCATCGCGCGGTCGCCGGCGTAGGCCAGCGAGACGGTCACCGGCGAGTGCCACTCCGGAAAGCGCCGCGAGCGGGACAGGTCGATGCGCTCCTGCCGGGCCAGCACGTCCCAGCAGTAACGCCCGTAGACGTCGGTGCCGAACGCCGCTGCCAGCGACGTCCGCAGGCCGAGGCGGCTCAGCGCGACCGCGAAGTTCGCGATCCCGCCCGGCCCCGAGCCCATGCCGCCCGTCCACACCTCCGTGCCCGGCGCCGGCGGGTGTTCGAGCCCGGTGAAGACCAGGTCGAAGAACAGCAGCCCGGACAGGAAGACATCGATGTCGGGTGCGGGCTCGGCCGGCACGGGCACCTCCACTCCGGTCAGGCGACGGTCGGCCCGAGCCTGCGTCAGCCGCGCGCGATCCGCAAGAGCTGGGCCCCTTCGGCCACGGATTGCGCGACCGGCGGCTGCTAGGGTCGCCGGATGCGGCACGGCGGTCACCCGGGCGAGGGAAGGGCCCCGCGATGAGGCTGGCGATCCTCGGCGGCGGCGGGTTCCGCGTGCCGCTGGTGCACGGGGCGCTGCTGGACGGCAGCGGGGTCACCGAACTCGTCCTGCACGACGTCGACGCCGGGCGCCTCGCCGCGATCGAACGCGTCCTGGCCGAGCAAGCCGCCGGAGCCGCCGACGCGCCGCGGGTGCGCACCACCACCGACCTCGCCGCCGCGGTGTCCGATGTGGACTTCGTGTTCTCGGCCATCCGGGTCGGGGGCCTGCGCGGCCGCCGGGCCGACGAGCGGATCGCGCACGCGGAAGGCGTGCTGGGCCAGGAAACGGTCGGTGCGGGCGGGATCGCCTACGGGCTGCGGACGGTGCCGGTCGCGGTCCGCCTGGCCCGCGTGATCGGGGAGCTGGCGCCCCGCGCGTGGGTCATCAACTTCACCAACCCGGCCGGGATGGTCACCGAAGCGATGGCCGCGCACCTCGGCGGCCGGGTGATCGGCATCTGCGACTCCCCGGCCGGGTTGTGCCGCCGCGTCGCCCGGGCCCTCGGGATCGACCCGGCGACGGCCCGGTTCGGCTACGCGGGGCTCAACCACCTCGGCTGGCTCCGCTCGGTCCGCGTCGGCGGCGAGGACGTCTTGCCGCGGCTGCTCGCCGACACCGCCGCGTGCGAGTCCTTCGAGGAGGGCCGGCTCTTCGGCGCGGACTGGCTGCGTGCGCTCGGCGCGATCCCCAACGAATACCTGCACTACTACTACTTCGCCCGCGAGGCCGCCGGTTCGGCGTCGCGCGGTGCGTTCCTGCTGGAGCAGCAACGCGGTTTCTACGCGGAACCTTCGCTGGCGTCGTGGGAACGCACGCGCCTCGAGCGCGAAGCGACGTACATGGCCGATCTGCGCGAAGGGGAGCGAGACGATCTCGAAGGCGGCGGCTACGAGAAGGTCGCGCTGGCCTTGATGCGCGCCCTCGCGCACGACGAACGCACGACGTTGATCCTCAACGTCCGCAACGGTTCCACGCTCCCGGGCGTGCCGGGCGACGCGGTCGTCGAGGTGCCGTGCGCCGTCGACGCGACCGGCGCCCGCCCGATCGCCGCCGCGCCGCCGGCCGACCACGCACTGGGCCTGGTGATGTCGGTCAAAGCCGTCGAACGGGCGGCGATCGAAGCGGCGACGACGGGTTCGCGGGCGGCGGCGCTGCGGGCGTTCGCCCTGCACCCGCTGGTCGACTCGGTGTCGGTCGCCCGGCGGCTGCTCGACGCCTACGTCGCCGCGCACCCGGAACTGTCCTACCTCGCTTAGACCGCGGCCATCGTGTTGAACTCCGCCTCGGCCCCTCGCTCGACGTACAGCGACCACGCCTTCTCGGCGATGTCGTCCGGATCGAGCGTTCCCACGGTGAAGCCGTGGTCCTGCGAGGTGAACACGCGGTGGATGTCGCCGCGTTCGATGAGGCCGCCGATGGTCAGGAGCCCCGCGTGGACGCCCGTTTCCTGCAGGGCGGCGTGCAGCGTCAGCACGTACATCCGCAGCGCCGCCGACGCCGGGGCCAGGCTGCCGAGCATCGGCATCGGGTACTTGCCGCTCAAGCCGCCGGCGAAGAGCAGCGAACCCGAGCCGCGCTCCAGCATGCCCGGCAGCACGGCTTCGACGAGCCTCACCGCGGGGAACACGACGGAATCGAACGTCGCGCGCAGGGTGCCGGCACCCGCTTCGGGCAGCGGGGTGATGCCCGGGCCGGACGTGGCGTCGGCGGGGCCGAAGTACACGGTGTCGATCCGGCCGGCGTCGGCCGTGATGCGGACGAGCACGTCGCGGAGCTCGGCTTCGTCGGTCACGTCGGCCGTGTAGGTCGGGGCTTCGATCCCGGCCAGCGACGCGCGGTAGGACGCGTGCCGGGCGTCGGTGCGGGAAACCAGCGCCGTCGTAAAGCCTTCGCGGCCGAACCGGCGGGCGACCGACAGGCCGAGCCCGGGACCGACGCCCAGGACGGCGAGCACTTTCGGCAAGGGAACCTCCTTCTCGAAGAAACTTGAGATTGCCCTCAACTTAGCCACAACTTGAGGGTCGCGTCAACTTTTCCTGGGTGTCCACAAAGGACTGTGACCGGTCGTGCGGCCGTCCGGGCGGTTTCCGGCGTCCGGACGGGTTTCCTGCGCGCCTTCGCCTTCCGCGACGCCGGGACCGGCGCTCATCATCGGCGGCATGACCGCTGCCTATCCCGCCGAGAAGGACCATCCCGCCGTTCCGATGGGGGCGATCTACGCCGGGCACCCGCCGGCGTCCCGGATCGTGTTCCCGAGCGGGCACGAGGGCTGGCTGGTGACGCGCTACGACGACGTCCGCACGGTCTTCTCCGATCCGCGGTTCAGCCGCAACCTGCTGTACCCGGGCGCGCCGTGCCTGATCGAGCCGGGTGACTTTTCGACCGGCGAGCACAGCATCCTGAACATGGACCCGCCCGACCACACGCGCCTGCGGCGGCTGTCGGCGCAGGCGTTCACCGTCCGCCGGATCGCCGCGCTGCGGCCCCGGATCCAGCAGATCGCCGACGAGCTCCTGGCGGCGATGATCGCCACCGGCCCGCCGGCGGACCTGGTCGAACAGTTCGCCTTCCCGCTGCCGACGGCCGTCATGTGCGAGCTGCTCGGCGTCCCGTTCGACGGCCGCGAGCGGTTCCGGCGGTGGTCCCGGGTGATCGTGACGCCGATGCAGCACGCGCCCGCCGACGTCGAGCAGGCGCGGCGCGACGGCGCCGAGGACATGGCCGCGCTGGTGGCGGCGAAGCGCTCGGAGCCGGCGGACGACTTCCTGAGCGCCCTCGTGCACGCCCGCGACGAGGACGGCGACCGGCTGACCGAGCCGGAGCTGATCGACCTCGCCACGCAGCTGCTGCTCGCCGGGCACGAGACGACGGTCAGCCTGATCGGGTGCGGGGTCGTCCTGCTGTGCCGGCACCCGGAGCAGCTGGCCGCGCTGCGCGCCGACCCCGGGCTGACGGCGGGCGCGGTCGAGGAGATCATGCGCTACGACGGCCCGGTGGACTCGTCGCTGCTGCGCGTGGCGCTGGAGGACGTGTCGCTGGGCGGGGTCCTGGTGCGGCGCGGCGAAGCGGTGCTGGCCCACGTCGGGGCCGCGAACCGCGACGAGAACGTGTTCCCGGCCGCGACGGAGTTCGACATCCGCCGGAAGGACGCCCCGCAGCTCGGCTTCGGCCACGGCATCCACTTCTGCCTCGGCGCGGCCCTGGCCCGGCTGGAGGGCGAGATCGCCCTGCGCGCGCTGGTGGACCGGCTGCCCGGGCTGGAGCTGGCCGTGCCGCCGGAGACGATCGCCTGGCGGCCGCCGCTGTCGGTGCGCGGACCCGAAGCGGTGCCGGTGTCCTGGGCAGGGTGACGGGCCGCGGCTGGTGCCGCGAATGACTCATTCGGACGTCCGGGGTCCCGAATGAGTCATTCGCGACGCTCGAAACCGCTGCCGTGCCCGCTGACCACGGCCACGCGGCCTGGGCTGCCGGAGGGGCGCCCGGACTGGCGGATTCTGCCGGCGCGGCCGCATTCAGCCGCGCCCGCGCACCTGCGCCGAATGCCGCTCCCGGTTGGCGCCACCGGGCGAGCGGGGCGGGACACCACTGCTCCAAGCGGGTAGAACCTGTTCCAGTTTCGGCGTGCTGCGGAAATCATGGCCCTCGCCGTTCCCACGAGCGAGGAGTCGCCATGGATGCCGACCTGACCCGCCGCCAGCTCCTCCGCGGCACCGCCGTGGGGGCCGGCCTCGCCGTGACGGCCGGGCTCGCCGCCCCGGCCGCCGATGCCGCGCCGCTGGGGGAGTACGACGTTGTCGTGGTCGGCTCCGGGGCTGCGGGCATGACCGCCGCGCTGACCGCGGCCAAACGCGGGCTCAGCGTCGTCGTGCTCGAGAAGGCGCCCACCTTCGGCGGGTCCGCCGCCCGGTCCGGCGCCGGGATCTGGATCCCGAACAACCAGGTGCTGCTCGCCGCCGGCGTGCCCGACACGCCCGCGAAGGCCGCGCAGTACCTCGCCGCCGTCGTCGGGCCGGATGTCCCGGCCGCGCGGCAGGAGGCGTTCCTGCGCCACGGCCCGGCGATGATCGCGTTCGTCCTGGCGAACAGCCCGCTGCGGTTCCGCTGGATGGCGGGCTACAGCGACTACTACCCGGAGCTCCCCGGCGGCCTGCCGAACGGCCGGTCGATCGAGCCGGACCAGTTCGACGGGAACCTGCTGGGCGCCGAACTGGCCAACCTGAACCCGCCCTACCTCGCGACGCCGCCCGGGCTCGTCGTGTTCAGCGCCGACTACAAGTGGCTGAACCTCGCCGCGGTGAACGCCAAGGGGGCCGCGGTCGCCGCCGAGTGCCTCGCCCGCGGTACCGCCGCCGCGCTGGCCGGGCAGAAGCCGCTCACCATGGGCCAGTCGCTCGCCGCCGGCCTGCGCGTGGGGCTGCTCCGGGCGAACGTCCCGGTGTGGCTGAACACCCCGCTCGTCGACCTGAACGTCGAAGGCGGCGCGGTCACCGGCGTCGTTGTGCCGCAGGGGCTGGTGCGGGCCCGGCGCGGCGTGATCGTCGGCTCGGGCGGGTTCGAGCACAACGCCGCGATGCGCGCGCAGTACCAGCGGCAGCCGATCGGCACCGACTGGACGGTCGGGGCGAAGGAGAACACCGGCGACGGCCACCGCGCCGGGCAGCGCGCCGGCGCCGCCCTCGACCTGATGGACGACGCGTGGTGGGGCCCGGCCATCCCGACCCCGGGCGACCCGTACTTCTGCCTGGCCGAACGGACCCTGCCCGGCGGGCTGATCGTGAACCAGGCCGGGCAGCGGTTCGTCAACGAAGCCGCGCCCTACAGCGACGTCGTGCACACCATGTACGACAAGAACCCGGCGGCGCCGGACATCCCGGCGTGGCTGATCGTCGACCAGAACTACCGCAACCGGTACCTCTTCCGCGACATCCCGCCGCTGCTGCCGTTCCCGGACGCCTGGTACGCCGCCGGCGCGGTCTTCAAGGCCTCGACCGTCCAGGACCTCGGTGCGCGGATCGGCGTGCCGCCCGCCGCGCTGAAGTCCACTGTGGACCGGTTCAACGGGTTCGCCCGGTCCGGCACCGACCCCGAATTCCGGCGCGGGGCGAGCGCGTACGACCACTACTACACGGATCCGTCGGTGCTGCCCAATTCCTGCCTCGCCCCGCTGTGGGCGCCGCCGTTCTACGCCTTGCGGCTCGTCCCCGGCGACCTCGGCACGAAGGGCGGCCTGCGCACGGACGCCCGGGCGCGGGTGCTCCGCCCGGACGGATCCGTGATCCGCGGCTTGTACGCGGCCGGCAACGCGAGCGCGGCGGTGATGGGCCACAGCTACGCCGGCGCGGGCTCGACCATCGGCCCGGCGATGACGTTCGGCTACATCGCCGCGAACGACGTCTAGAACGCCTTTTCCACCAGGGGAAGCACTTCGGTGCCGAGCAGTTCGATGGCCCGCATGACCTCGGCGTGCGGGACGCCGGACCAGTCCATCTGCATCGCGTAGCGGTCCGCGCCGGTGAGCTTGCCGACCTCGATCAGCCGCTCGGCGATCTCCTGGGGGCTGCCGACGAACAACGCCTGCGCGCCGCGGGTGTATTCGTCGTACTCGGCGCGGGTCGGCACCGCCCAGCCGCGGGCGCGGGCGCCGTACTTCATCGTCTCGAGCCAGTACGGGTAGAACGTTTCCTTGGCGTCCTGCGACTTCTCGGCGAGGAAGCCGATGGCGCCCATGGTGACGTGCAGGTCCGCCGCGTCGTGCTCGCCCGCTTCGCCGGCCTGCCGGTAGAGGTCGACCAGCGGCGCGAAGCGTTCGGGCTGCCCGCCGATCACGGCGTACACCACCGGCAGGCCGAGCAGCCCGGCGCGGATCGACGACTCCGGGTTGCCGCCGGTGCCGATCGAGATGCGCAGGCGCTCGCCGTACGGGCGGGGCAGGATCCGCGCCCCGTCCAGCGGCGGGCGGAACCGGCCGGACCAGGTCAGCGGGTCCTCGCGGTCGATGCGCAGGAGCAGCGCGAGCTTCTCCTCGAAGAGCTCGTCGTAGTCGCCGAGGTCGTTGCCGAAGAGCGGGAACGACTCGGTGAACGACCCGCGGCCGGCGAGCAGTTCCGCGCGGCCGTGGCTGAGCTGGTCGAGCGTGGTGAACTGCTGGTAGACGCGGACCGGGTCCTCGGTGCTCAGCACGGTGACGGCGGAGCTGAGGGTGATCCGGTTCGTGATGCTCGCGGCTGCGGCCAGGACGGTGCCCGGGTTGGAGATCGCGTACTGGTCGAGGTGGTGCTCGCCCAGCCCGTAGAAGCCGAGGCCCAGCTCGTCGGCGAGCTTGATCCGCTCCAGGGTGTTGGCCAGCGTCTGCGCGACGGTGGGCTGGTCGCCGGTGCGCGGGTCCGGCGCGCGGTCGCCGAAGCTGTAGATGCCGAGTTTCATACAACGCTCAACTACTTTGGGGGCGGATTCGTTCCCCCAGCCGCCGGCCTTCAGCCGAAGCGGGCTTGGATGGCCTCGAGGTTCTTCTCCGACAGCTGCCGGGCGGCGGCGCGGAGGCCAGGCCGCGGACCTCGAAGAGCGAGCAGCCGCGGCGCGTCCGCAAGCCCCCGCCGCGGACGAGCCGGTCGATCCTCAGGTACCCGCGGCACCCGGTGACCGGGACGGTCCACACCACTTCTAGCAAGACGCTTCCGTCATCGCCCCTCCTGATCCGCCGGTCAGCAGCCGAGCTCGTAGGCGATCGCCTGCTCGACCCACCGGGCGCAGTCGCCGGCGGTGACCGTGCCCTGCCGGGCGACGACCTGCACGGCGAGCCCGTCGAGCAGCGCGGTCAGCCGCCAGGCGGCGCCGTGCGGATCGGGGCACCGGAACGTCCCGGCCCCGACACCCTCCGCGATCAACGCGACCACGGCATCCCGCCACCGCAGGTCCAGCCGCTGCAGCACGGCCCGCAGGGCGGCGTCGCGCATCGCCGCCACCCCGGCCTCGATCCACAGCTGCCAGCCGTCCTGCTTCGCGGGCCCGTACCGGGCCAGCACCGCACGCAGGCGGGCGTCGGGCGGGCCGCCGCGCGCGAGCTCGTCGTCCAGCTTCGCGAGCTCTTTTTCCGCGGCCTGCCGGAAGGCCTCGATGACGAGCGTTTCGAGGGTTCCGAAGTGGTAGAAGATCAGCGCGGTGCTGACGTCGAGCGACCGGGCGACATCGGCGGCCCGCACCCCGGCGATCCCCCGGGCCCGGATCTGCCCGAGCGCGGCGAGCACGATCTCCTCCCGCCGGACCGCGACCGCCTTCCGCGTCATGCGGCTCACCGTACCGAGGGGGGTGGGGTGGCGGGAGGCGCCGAATGTGGGTTCCCCGGCCTGTGCGGACGGTCAGGATCGGGGGGCCGGCTGCGGTGCTGCAGCAGTGGCCTGGTCGCCGGCGCCCGCACGCGGAAGTGCCGGGAAACCGCGACCGCGGCTCCCCGGCACTTCCGGCCGTCCCCTCAAGCGGTCCACAGTGGATCGCGGCCCAGGTAGCGGAGCAGCGTCGCCACCGCGTCGTCGTCGGGCGTGCCCGCCAACGCCGCTGCGTACGCGAAGCCGCGCAGGGGTTCGGCCAGCTGCTTCGCCACCGGGAGCAGCTGCTCGGCCAGCTCCGGCGTCAGCGGGGACGCCTGGCCCGTGGCCGTCGCGATGTCCCAGGCGTGGACCGCCGCGTCCAGGGCCGCCGCGCCCACCGCCACCGGGGCCGGGAGGGCTCCCTGCGGCAGCGGGGTCGGGACCTCGCTCGTGTCGCGGCTCACCGTGGCGAACGCCGCCGCCGCGGCCGTCAGGGCCGGCTCCAGGAACGCCGCCGCCGGACCCGGCAGCTCGCCCGACGGGGAGAACGGGTCGAAGCCGGGGCCGCCCGAACCCGTGATGAACGCCGCGTAGCCCAGCTGGTCACCCGCCGCGTGCTGGAGGACCTGGGTGACGTTCCACTCCGCGCACGGCGTCGGGGCCGACCAGTCCCGCACCCCCGCGATCGCCGACCGCAGGGCTTCGTGGGCCGACGCCAGTACCGGCCACGAGGTGCCGCGGTCCAGGCTCGCGAAGAAGCGGCGGATGTCGCCCACCAGGACCTCCGGGGCCTCGTGCGCCGCGTAGTGGCCCGCCGCGTCGCGGGCGCCGCCGCTGCCCGAACCGGCGTCGTAGCTGTTCCAGCTGACGATGTTCGCGTGGTCGCGCTCGGCGAAGCGGCGGATCGACTGGAAGTCGCCGGCGAACATCGCCAGGCCCGTCGGGACCGTCGTCGGGCCCTCCGGGTGCGCCGTCGTGTGCGCGTCCTCGTAGTAGAAGCGGATCGAGGAGCCGCCCGTGCGGGTCAGCCAGTACAGCGCCACGTTGGCGAGCACGAAGTCGGCGTCGAGGTGCTCGCCGAACAGCTGGGCGTTCCACGCCAGCAGGCCCAGCGGCGAGTCCGCGAGCGCGAACGCCAGCGTGTGCGGCTGCTGGCTGTGCAGCGTGTTGAAGGAGAACATGTTCTCGTAGAACCACTGCAGGTGCGCGAGCGCGGCCTGGTCGGCTTCGCTCAGGTCCGCCATCTCGGCCGGGTCGCCGGACGGGAACGCGAACAGCTGTGTGACGTGCACGCCGACGACCTTCTCCGGCGCGAGCCTGCCGATCTCCGGCGAGATCATCGACCCCGCGTCGTTGCCCGCCGCGCCGTAGGACTCGTACCCGAGGCGGCTCATCAGCTCGGTCCACGCCGCCGCCGTGCGGTGCGTGCCCCACCCCGCCGACTTGGTCGGGCCCGAGAAGCCGAAGCCCGGCAGCGACGGGATGACCAGGTGGAACGCCGGCTCGGCCGCCGACTCCGGCTCGGTGAGCGGGCCGATCACGTCCAGGTACTCCACGATCGAGCCCGGCCAGCCGTGCGTCAGCACCAGCGGGGTGGCGTCCGCCCGCGACGACCGGACGTGCAGGAAGTGGATGGTCTCGCCGTCGATCTCGGTCAGGAACTGCGGGTACGCGTTGAGCCGCGCCTCGAACGCCCGCCAGTCGAACTTCTCCAGCCAGTACTCGGCCAGCTCGCGCACCCGCTCGTTCGTGACACCGTACTCGGCGGGCAGGTCGTCCGGCCACAGCGCGCCGCGCAGGCGGTTCTGCAGGTCGTCGAGCGCGGGCTGCGGGATCTCGGCGCGGAACGGGCGGAGGGCGGGGACCGTCATGACTGGCTCCTGTGGTTCGCAAGGCGGAACGGAATGGTTCGTTCCGAACTGTAGCAGACCGGAACGATCCGTTCCAGTGGTAATCTCGCCGCATGCCAGAGACAGCTGAGCCCGAGACCGCCCTGCCCGGCCGCCGCGGCCAGGCCGCCCGCAACAACGTCGTCATCCTCGACGCCGCGCGCCACGTCTTCCTGAACGATCCGAAGGCACCGATCGCGCAGGTCGCCGAGCGCGCCGGCGTCGGCATCAGCGCGCTCTACCGCCGGTACCCGAGCAAGGAGGCCCTGCTCTGCCGCCTCTGTCACGACGGGCTCCGCACCTACCTCGAGGAAGCCGAGGCCGCGGTCGCGGAGCCGGACGGCTGGGCGGCGCTGACCGGGTTCCTCGCCCGGGTCGTCGACGCCGACGTGCACTCCCTGACCGTCCACCTCGCGGGCACGTTCACCCCCACGGCCGAAATGGGCCAGGACGCGCGCCGCGCGGGCGAGCTGACGAAGAAGCTGGTCGAGCGGGCGCGCGAAACCGGGCGCCTGCGCCACGACGCCGTCACCGAAGACCTCGGCATGATCCTCGAGTGCTGCGCGGCGATCCGCGTCGACGACCCGGAGCGCACGGCGCAACTGCGCCGCCGGTACCTCGCGCTGCTGCTGGAAGGGCTGTCGGCGGGTGGCCCCGACCTGCCGGGCCCGCCGCCCCGCCCCGGGGAGATGAACGGCCGCTGGCGTCCCGCCTGACGGTGGTGCCGCGGCGCGTCCGGATGGCGGTAACGAATTCCGGGAGTGCGACGACTGATCAGCGTCGGCTGTCCAAAAAGACCACGCACATCTGTCAGAGCGGCATTCCCCGGACCGGAACAGCGAGATGACGACTATGCAAAAAAGCTGGCGACGGATCACGATCCTGTCTTCGGTGGCCGCACTGGCCACGGCGTTCATCGCCATCGCGCCCGCCGCTCAGGCGGCCACGCCCACCAGCGCCGTCGAAGTCAGTCCCACCACTTTGGTGCCGGGACAGACATTCACCGTCACGCAAACCATTCACAACGACCGCGATTTCACGGTGACTTTCGCGAAGGGCGCCATTTACGGCACGCCGACCGCGATCACCGACGTCGTCGACGTCGTGTCCTGCACCAACACGACGGCGGTCGGCTGCTTCCAGGCCGGCAGCAGTTACCGCGCCGCGTTCGGCGACCTCGCGGCGGGCGGCACGAAGACCACGGTGTGGACCTTGCGCGTCAAGGACACCGCGGCGCCCGGGTCGTTCACGCTGCAGCACCAGTTCGTCGGTGACAACTACGCCTTCGAAACCCTCGACGGGCCGGTGCTCACCATCGCCTCGCCGGCCACGCAGGCCGACGTCAAGGTCGCGCTGGGCGCCACCGGGCACGGCGGGCTGAACGCGCGCATCGACTACACGGTGACCGTGACGAACACCGGCCCGGCCGCGGCGACCGGAATCCGGGTCGTGGCCACGTATCCCGCGGGCCTGTCGTTCGCCAGTGGCACCGGCTGCGCCCCCGTCGGCGGCACCCGGACCGTCAACTGTGACGTCGCTTCGCTGGCCAGTGGCGCGTCGGCGACGCCGAAGTTCTCGGTTAACGGCGGCCTGCTCGCGCTCGGTTCGTACACCGCGACGGCCAAGCGGACGGCGAGTGCGCCGTCGGATCCCAACCCCGCCAACGACAGCGCGTCGAAGACGTGCTCGGCGCTCACCGGGCTCATCGTGACCTGCTGAGGGTGCGCGAGAGGTGAACCGGGCTCGTGTCCTCCGCCAGGGACGCGGGCCCGGTTCGCGTTGTCAGCCGGAGACCGACGCGTACAGCTTCGCGATGTCGTCGTCGAAATAGGGGCTGTAGGAAACGTCCGGGGTGTCGCCACCGAGCTGGTAACCGCCGATCACGCCGATGACCGCCCCCTCGGTGACCCACGGGCCGCCGCTGGTGCCGTCGGGAAAACCGGGGCAGGCGACGCGCAGCTGATAGGAGTCCGACTGCGTGGTGTTCCCGTCGCAAACCACCGGCGAATCGGCGGTGTCGGGGTAGCCCGTGAGGGTGATCCGGTGCTCGAACCCGCGATTCGTGCCGAGCACGTTGGCGCCGGTGAGGCTTTCCAGCGAGGCCGGGTTTCCCGGCTGCCGCACGGTCAGGAACGCAAAATCCAGATCCGGGTCGGCCGAGGACGTCCAGCCACCGGCGACGGCCACCGAGGTCACCGTCCACATTCCCAGCGGCGCCACGCCGTCGTGGTAGCCGGGGGCGAAGGCCATGCCGTCCTTGACGCAGTGCGCGGCGGTCAGGACGAGGTTGCCGACGGCGGAGTGCACCACACTGGCCGTGCAGAAGTGATTCCCGTCCGCGAACAACGCCCCGACCGCCGAAACGGCGGGTTTCGCCGGAGCAGCAGCCGAAGTGGTGATCGGCGCACCCGCGGCGTAGGCGTCGTCGGAGGTCGTGCCGGTGCCGAGGACCAAGCCGGCCCCCAGGACCAGCAGGGCCGCCGCGATTGCCAGTGCGGAGCGGGGGAACTTGATCGCCACCACTCCAGATCACCACAGCGCAGCCGTATCCGCAGCGTGCGGAGCCGGATGCACAGCGACTTCACAGCGCCGGGTTCGAACCGCCTAGCCGAGGTCCTTGGGGAGCAGGGTGGTCGCCGCGTCCGGGGCGGCGACCGCCTTGGGCCGCCGGTCGCGGAAGACCCAGCCGCCGATGATGCCGCCGGCGAAGCCGAACAGGTGGCCCTGCCAGCTGACCCCCTCCTCGGTCGGCAGGAGGGAGGTGAACTGGTAGGCGAAGCACAACGCCATCACGAGCCCGATCACGATGTCGATCGGGTGCCGGTCGAACAGCCCGCGCACGATGACGTAGCCGAAGTAGCCGAACAGCAGGCCGCTGGCGCCGACCGTGACCGTGTTCGACGGCGTGATGAACCAGACGCCGAGGCCACTCGCGACGATGATCAGCACGCTCACGCCGAGCCACTTCTTCACCCCGCGGTAGGCGGCGAGGAACCCGAACACGAACAGCGGCCCCGAGTTGGCTTCGATGTGCATCCAGCTGGCGTGCATGAACGGCGAGGTCAGGATGTCCGGCAGCGACCCCGGGTCCCGCGGCTCGATGCCGAACTCGCGGCTCAGGTCGTAGCCGTCGACGGCGTTGACGATCTGCACGAGCCACAGCACGGCCAGCAGGCCGACCATGGCCCACAGGGCCTTCTTGGCCTCGGCGATCATCATTTCGGCGTCGCCGCGGGCCGGGCCCTCGCTGGTCGTGCTCATCTTGTCCCCCTGCTCGGTTGCGGGCCCGAGGATAACCGGCAGGGGCCCCGGGCGCGGCTTTCCGGACACAGCCGTGACCTGGCAGGGTTGACGGCATGACGTCACACCGGCCGGAGGTGGTCTTCCGGGGCCGTCGCATGCCCGGCGACCGCGCCCTGGTCATGGCCATCGTCAACCGCACGCCCGACTCGTTCTACGACAGGGGCGCGACCTTCGCTGACACCGCGGCCGTCGAGGCGGTGGACCGCGCGGTCGCCGCGGGCGCCGACATCGTGGACATCGGCGGGGTGAAGGCGGGCGAGGGCCCCGAGGTCGGCGTCGACGAGGAGAGCAGCCGGGTGGTGCCGTTCGTCGCCGAGGTGCGCCGCCGCCACCCCGGGCTGGTCATCAGCGTCGACACCTGGCGGCACGAGGTCGGCCGCCGGGTCTGCGAAGCGGGCGCCGACCTGCTCAACGACACGTGGGCCGGCGCCGACCCGAAGCTGGTGGAGGTCGCCGCGGAGTTCGGCGCGGGGTACGTCTGCTCCCACGTCGGCGGCATGCCACTGCGCACCGACCCGTACCCCGCCCCGACGCCGGACCGGCCGTTCTGGCCCCGCTACGACGACGTGGTGGCGGACGTGGTCGCCGAGCTGACAACGGCGGCCGAGCGAACCGTCGCGGCCGGCGTACCGCGAGCGGGCGTCCTCATCGACCCGACGTTCGACTTCGGCAAGAGCACCCGCCACGGCCTGGAGTTGCTCCGCCACTTCGACCGGCTGGTGGCAACGGGCTGGCCGGTCCTCGTAGCGCTGTCGAACAAGGATCTCATCGGCGAGACGTTGGACGTCGAAGCCCCCGACCGCCTGGCGGGCACACTGGCGGCCACGGCAATCGCAGCACACGCCGGCGCAGCGATCTTCAGAGCCCACAACGTCCGCGAGACCCGCGAAGCAGTGGAAGCGGTCGCAAGCTTCGCCCCGAACCAACCCAAGGAGCGGGGTGGTCATCCCGTCGCCTGAGGCCGTGAAATCACTTTGAGCCAGGCCCGCAACCTGGAGACCAAGGCGAGACGAGGACGCAAGCTTGCGGGCCTGGCTCAAAGTGATAGGCCTCGATCAGGCGACGGGATGACCACCCAGCGGCCCCAACGAGAAGGTGAGAGGGACGCGGTTCTGGTGGTCATCCCGGAGCCTGCCCGTCCGGCGAGGACAGGCCTTTGTTTTTGCTGCGGAAGCAACACGTTCTGCCGCGGTAGGGGGTCGCGTTCTGCCGCGGCAGAGACGTTCTGCCGCGGCAAGGAGGCGGGTCCGACCTCCCCCGCCCCTCCGGTGGGAGTTTCAGCCGCCGATCGGGTTTGTCAAGGCGGGAAAGCGTGCCTTGACAAACCCGAGCGTCGACTGAAGAGCGGCTGGGATGAGGGGCGGGGGAGGTCTGGTGACGTCGTGGTCGGCTTGCGTTGCCGGGCGGCGGTCCGCGTCGACGAGGTCCGGGAGGCGGTCGCCTGCCGGTCGCGCCTGAGGTCGCGAATGACTCATTCGAGACGCCGGAGGTCCCGAATGAGTCATTCGCGACCTTGGGTGGCCCGACCGGTCCGTCCATTATGGACTTAATCTCCAGAGCGAGGTGACTTCGGCGGCCCTGGCCCGGTGCAGGGGGTCCGTGGGATCGAGGGCGCGTGGGTGCCTGGGTGCCGCTTCGGTGCGGTCCACGACCCCCAGGCCCGCCGCCGCGATCCAGCCGAGCAGCTCCTCGCGGGTGCGCAGGCCCAGGTGCTCGGCGAGGTCCGAAAGCACCAGCCACGCTTCGCCGTCCTGGGTCAGGTGCCTGCGGGCCCGGTCGAGGAAGCCGCGCAGCATGCGGCTGCCGCTGTCGTGCACCGCGTGGTCGAGCGGTCCCCGCGGGCGGCCCGGGAGCCACGGCGGGTTGGCCACCACCAGCGGGGCGCGGCCGCGTGGGAACAGGTCCGCCGGCACCACCTCGGTGCGGCCCGTGAAGCCCAGGCGGGCCAGGTTCTCGGTGGCGCACGCGACCGCCCGGGGGTCGGTGTCCGTCGCCACCACCTGCTGCACCCCGCGGCGGGCGAGGACGGCGGCGAGCACGCCGGTGCCGGTGCCGATGTCGAACGCGAGTTCCGTGCCCGGCAGCGGTGCTTCCGCCACCAGGTCGACGTACTCCTGCCGCACCGGGGCGAACACGCCGTAGTGCGGGTGGATCCGCGCTCCGAGCGCCGGGACGGCGACGCCCTTGCGGCGCCACTCCGCCGCGCCGAGGACGCCGAGCAGCTCCCGCAGTGGCACGGCCGCGGGCTCTTCCAGCGGCCCGTGAACCGCAGAACACGCGGCCCGGACGTCCGGTGCCCGGCGCAGCGGGATGACGTGCCCGGGATCCAGCGGCACGTACAGCAGGGAGAGCAGCCGCGCCCGGCGGGCCCGGTCCGCGCGGTAGCGGGGGTAGTCGTCCGGCGGGGGCGGCGGGATCCGCCGGTTCACGGCGTCGAGCAGCTGCCGGGCGGCCGGGTAGCCGCCGTGCCAGAGCAGGGCGACGCCGTCGGACATCGTGCGGAAGGCGGCGTCGGCGGACAGCCGGTCGCCGGCGGCGACCGCGTGCCGCGTGGGGGGTGAAAAGAGCCGGCGATCGGGTTCGCCGGGCAGGACGAGACGAGCCACGGTGAGGGGGTTTCCGTTCTTGCTGCGGGCACGGCGAAGCACCCGCGAGACGTGCGGGGTGTGCGGAGGACCGGAGCGGGAACTAGCTCAGGACAGCAGCATGAACGGGAGTCGTCACCCCTTCGACCCTAGCTGCGCGCCCGGGGCCATGGCGTACAAAGGACGAAGAGGTGATGCCGGATGACGCCCTCGGTGGTGCGGCACGGGAAGCGGCGCCGGTGGGCGGTGGTCGCCGCTGTGGCCGTGGTGCTGGTTTCCGCGCCGTCGGTCTTCGCCGCGCTCGCTCCGGCCGGGGCGGCGGTGGACCCGGCTCGGCTGCGCACCCTGGTGCTGGACTCGGCCGGACGGCCGTACCAGGGTTACGCCGAAAGCGCCGGTTCGCTCGCGCTGCCGGAATTGCCGAACCTCGCCGCCGTCACCGCGCTCTTCTCGATGCGGACGCCGATGCGCGTGTGGTACGCCGGGCCCGACCGCTACCGCGTGGACATCCTCGGCACCGCCGGCGAGCACGACGTCTACCGGCTGCCCGATGGCGAATACACCTGGGACTACGGCGACAACACCCTCACCGAGCTGATCGGCGACCCCGGCGTCCGGCTGCCGCGGGCCGGGGACCTGCTGCCGCCCGAGCTCGCGCGGCGGATCCTGCGGGCGGCGCAGGGCGACCCGGTGAGTGCGCTGCCGGGGCGGAACGTCGCCGGGGTCGCCGCGGCCGGCCTGCGGCTCGTGCCCGCCGATCCGGACACGACCATCGGGCGGGTGGACGTCTGGGCGGACCCGGCGACGGGGGTGGCGGTGCGGATCGAAGTGACCGCGCGCGGGCAGGAGGCGCCGATCCTCGTGACGGAGTTCCGGCAGCTCGACCAGACGACGCCGGTCGTCGAGGCGCCGCGGCCGGTGCTCGGGTCCGGGTTCACCGTGGCGAGCGCCCCGGACGTCACCGACACGCTCGGCGCGTTCGGCCAGGTCCCGCTGCCCTCGTCGCTCGCCGGGCGCCCGGTCGTGTCGTCGGACTTCGGGGGAGTGCAGGGCGCCGCGCTCTACGGCCGCGGGCTGGCCGCCTTCGCCGTCATCGCCGTGCCGCGGACCGTGGCCAACGCGGCGGGCGACGCCGCGGGGAAGGCCGGTGCGGTGCAGGCCCGGCTGGCCGCGGGGAGCGTCGTGCAGCTGTCGATCACCCCGCTGTCGCTGGGCATCGTGCGGTCGTCGGTGTCCCGCCGCTCCTACCTGCTGGCCGGGACGGTGACGCCCGGCGTCCTGAAGTCCGTGGCCGACGAGCTGTCCCGGCTGCGCCGGAGCGGCTCGTGATCGTGACGCACGCGCTGACCAAGCGCTACGGCCGCACGGTGGCCGTCGACGGCGTCGACCTGAAAGTCCGCGAAGGCGACCGCTACGGCTTCCTCGGCCCTAACGGCTCGGGCAAGACCACCCTGGTCCGGATGCTGCTCGGCCTGGTCTACGCGACCGCCGGGGAGATCGAGGTGCTCGGGAAGCCGGTGCCGAAACGGGTCGCCGAGGTGCTGCCGGACGTCGGCGCGCTCGTCGAAGGCCCGGCCGCGTACCCGCACCTGTCCGGCCGCCGGAACCTCGCGCTGCTCGACGCCGCCGGACGCGGCGGCGGACGGCGCACGCGACGCCGTCGCATCGGCGAAGCCCTCGAACAGGTCGGGCTCGGCGGGGTCGACCAGCGGCCGGTGAAGGCGTACTCGCTCGGCATGCGGCAACGGCTCGGGCTGGCCGGCGCGCTGCTGCGCCGGCCCCGGCTGCTGATCCTCGACGAGCCGACCAACGGGCTCGACCCGCAGGGCATCAAGGAGATCCGGGAACTGCTGGTCGCCCTGAACGCGGGCGGCACCACGGTGTTCCTCTCCAGTCACCTGCTGGCCGAGGTGGAGCAGCTGTGCACGCGCGTCGGCGTCGTCGACCGGGGCCGGCTCGTGCTGGAGGAGGACCTGGCCACGCTGCGGGCGGCGACCGGCCGGGTCCTAGTCGGCACGCCGGACCCGGCCGAGGCGGCCGCGGTGCTCGACGGGCAGCTCGAAGCCCGCGACGGCGACCGGCTGGTCATCCGGCATCCCGACCCGGCGGCGCTGAACGCGCTGCTCGTCGAGGCGGGGGTGCGCGTGACGTCCATCCACGCCGAGCAGCGGACGCTGGAACAGGTCGTCCTCGACGTGACGGGCCCGGGGTCGGACCGGTTCGGGGCGGCGGGATGATCGGTGTCGAACTGCGGAAGCTCGCGCTGCGGCCGCGGGTCTGGTTCAGCGTGCTGCTGCTGTGCCTGCTGCCGGCCATCGTCGGCGTCTTCCTGGCCACGGCCGACTTCGCGCCGCCGCCCGGGCAGGGCGGGGCGTTCCTCTCGGCGGTCGTCAACGACGGCGCGCTGTACCCGGCCGCCGCGCTCGCGCTGGTGCTGCCGCTGTTCCTGCCGATCGCGGTCGCCGTCACCGCGGGCGACGCGATCGCGGGCGAGGCGGCCACCGGCACCCTGCGCTACCTGCTGGTGCGCCCGGTCGGCCGGACCCGGCTGCTGGGCGCCAAGATGGTCGCGCTCGCCGTGTACGTCACCGCGGCGATCGTCATCGTCGTGCTGACGTCGCTGGTGCTCGGGGTGATCCTCTTCGGCACCGGCGGCACGCCCGGCGTCGCGGGGCCGGGCGGGCAGCCGACCGGGGTGACGTCGTTGTCGGGGCAGTCGCTCAGCTCGTCCGCGCTCGGCCTGCGGCTGCTGGGCGCGGTCACCTACATCGTCGTGTCGATGCTCGGGTTCGCGGCGATCACGGTGTTCCTCTCGACGGTGTCCGACTCGGCGCTGGGGGCCGCGCTGGGCGGGCTGGCCGTGCTCATCACGAGCTCGGTGCTGGAGACCCTGGACGCGGCCGCGTCGGTGAAGCCCTACCTGCCGACGCACTACTGGCTGTCCTGGATCGACTTCTTCCGCGATCCGGTGCTGTGGCGCAACATCGACCACGGGCTGCTGCTGCAGGCCGGCTACATCGTGGTGTTCTTCGGGGCCGCGTGGGCGAACTTCGCGACGAAGGACGTCACGAGCTGAGGCACTCCGTGGGCGCTTCGAGCGGGGTGGTGCCGAGGGCCTGCAGGACGATCTCGGTGACGGCGGGGTCGGTGGGCAGGTCGCCGTGGCCGGCCGGGTTGCCGGGGCAGACCTGCTGGAGGGAGACGTTGACGGCGCCGTCGAGCCGGGCGGAGTCCGGCGGGGTCACCGTCTCGTCCCGTTCCGTCCAGAGCGAAAGCCACGGCAGGGCGGGCGGGATCGGGTCCTTCGCCAGCTCCTGCAGGAGGCTGCTGCCGGGCGCCAGCTGGACGCACGCGGTGGGGCACCCGTCCGGGACGAGCGCACCGCCCGCCGTCGCCAGGCCGGTGCCGTGCATCGGCGCGCCGAGCGTCACGACCCGGCGGGCCTGGTGTTCCCCGCCTTCCCGGTCGACCCACAGCCGCGCCACGACACCGCCCGCGGAGTACCCGACGACGTCGACCGAAGGCGCGCCTTGTTCGTAGGCCTTCTCCACGGCTTCGGCGAGGACGGCGGCCTGTTCGACCAGGTCGCCGGTGCCGTCGCCGGCGAGGGTGAGCACGTCGGCGGGGCGGCCGGTGGCCTGCCGGATCCGCTCGGCGAGGGTTTCCAGGGCACCGCGGCCCCCGCCGTAGCCGGGCACGAGGAGGACGGGACCGGGCTTGTTCTGGTCGGGCGTCCCGGCTTCGGGCGCGGCTTTGGCACCGGAGGTGGCGACAAGGGTGGCCACGACGACGGCCACCACGGCGACGGCAACACCGCTCAGCATCAGCCGTCGCCGAGGACTGAGTCCACCCCACCAAGCCGTGATCCGCACAGTCCCATAATGCCCCCGCCCCCAGCGCCACTTTCCCTACGAAAGTGATGCGGAGGGCCTCTCTCCACCTCACTTTCACGTGAAAGCGAGGTGGAGGGTTCCTCCGGATAGCTTTCACGTGAAAGTGAGGTGGAGGGGTCGTCTCCGGATCACTTTCGTAGGGAAAGTGCAGGGTTAGCCGGCGCCGTAGCAGACGTAGCTGGAGGTTGCGGGGGAGTTCGGGAGGTCCGCCTGGGCCTGGGCCAAAGCCGCGGCTGGGGGGAGGCCTGCGGCCAGGTGGCGGTGGTGGCGGACCATCAGGGCGCGGCCGGCGTTGTCGGGGATCGGGAGGACCGTGGCCACCAGGCTCGTGGTGCCCAGGGCCAGCAGGGCCGACGCCAGGCCCAGGAGCTCGTCGCCCGCGTGGACGGCCGAGCGGCCGGAGTCGCAGCCCGACAGGACCACCTGACGGGGCGGGCGGGCCAGCCGTTCCAGGTCGTACACCGTCAGCGGGCCGTCGGCGAGCCGGAGCGAGGAGAACAGCGGGTTGTCCGTGCGGAACACCCCGTGCGCCGCGAGGTGGCCCAGCGCGGCGCCGTCGAGGGCGGCCAGCACCGGCTCGACCCGTGCGGTGCGGCCGGTGAACCGCCGGGCACCCGGGTAGCGGCGGGCCAGCGCGGCGGCTTCCGCGGCGGCGTGCCGCAGCCCGGGACCGGCGACGACGACGTGGTCGCCGCCCGGCTCGCGGGGTGCGGTTGCCGCGCGGTGCCACAACGCCGCCGACGGCGCCAGGGACACCGGACGGCCGTGGCAGCCCGGCAGCGCCGGCCACGGCAGTTCGTGCAGCCGCCCGGTCGGCACGATCACCAGCGGGCCGTCGCCCAGCGCGAGCGGGGCCAGCAGCAGGGCGTCGAGGCGGCGGGCCGTCCGGGCGGCGAGCTCCGCGAACGAGCCGAGCCCGAACGCCGATCGCCGCAGGGCGAACCGCAGCTCGTCCAGGCGTTCGGCCGCCTCGGCCGCCGGGCCCAGTTCGCACCGCCGGAGCCGGCCGCCGCCGAGCACCAGCGCGGTCAGCCGCCCGTCCAGTTCCAGGTACTCCACCAGCGTGGCCGGACCCAGCGCCGCGGCGAGCTCCGCGCGTGACGGGATGCGACGGTCCGAAGCAGACACGCCGCCGGCGTGCCGGGCTCGGTCGCGCACCGCCTTCTCCAACCGTGCCTGCCGGCGCAGCAGAGCCGGCGCCTGCCCGGTGCCCGCGGCGAGGTCGACGGCGACCTGGCGCAACGCGGCGAGGTCGGCGGCCAGGCCCTCGTCGTCCGGCGGCCGGGCGGGCCGCAACCGCAGCGCCCCGGCGTGCCGCTGTTCCGCCCAGCGCAGCACCGCCTCGGGGTGACCCGCTTCGACGGCGAGCCGCAGCCCGAGCCCGGTCAGTTCGCTCGCGTGGCCCGACGCGTGCGCGCGCAGCTCGCTGGCCCCCAGCCCGGCCCGGAACCGGTCGACCACCCGGACGCCGGCGCGCACCGCGGCGTCCGCGCCACGGCGGTCGCCGTGGACCAGCCGCAGCAACGCCGTCGCGTGCCAGGCGCGGGCCCGCAGTTCGGCCGGGCCGCCGCGCCCGGCCCGGCCGACGGCCGTCAGTTCCGCCTCCGCGACCGCCGGACGGCCCAGCTCCAGCGCCAGCGACGCGACGATCAGCCGCGCGTCCAGGGCCGGGACCACCCAGCCCGCTTCGGTCAGCGCCACCACCGTGCGCTGTCCCGACCGGAGCATCGCCGCCGTCCGGAGGCCGCTGTCGCGACGGGCCCGCAGCGCCAGGTAGCCGCCGAGCGCGGCCCAGCCCGGCCGGCGCTGCCGGGCCGCGGACCGCCGGGCCAGCGAGGCTTCGCGCAGTGCCGTTTCCGGGTCGCCGTCGAGCAGCGCGACCTTCGCCAGCAGCAGCCGCGCCTGGACGAGGTCGACGGCGTTGCGCCGGCGTTCGTAGTCCGCGACGGCGGCCGTCGCGGCTTCCCGTGCTTCGGTGATGAGCCGGACGGAGAGCAGCGTTTCGGCGCGTTCGATCGGCAGCAGGCCCGGGTCGGTGCCCGCTTCCCGGTAACGCACGGCGGCTTCGTCGTAGGCGGTGAGCGCGGCCGGGACGTCGCCGTGGACGGTGGCGGCGAGCCCGCGGTTCTGCCACACCATCGCCGTCCGTCCGATGTGGCCGGTCGCGGCGAACCCGCTTTCGGCCCGGCGCAGGTCCTCCTCGGCGCCCCGCCAGTCGCCGAGCCGAGCGAGCACGATGCTGCGGTTGGTGCGGATCGTCGCCTCGATCAGGGCGTCCCCGCCCGCCGCCCGCAGCGTGGCGAGCGCGGCGGAGAACTCCGCGGCGGCGGCACCGAACCGGCTGATTTCGGTGAGCACGACGGCCCGCTGCATGCGCAGCCGCGCGGCCGCCGTCCCGGTCAGCTCCGGCATCGCGCGGTCCAGCTCGCGCAGCGCCTCGGCCGTGCGCCCGGTCAGCGTCAGCACGTACCCGAGCACCCCGCGCGTCTGGGCCGCGCGCTCGCGGAGCCCGGCGCCGTCGGCCAGCCGGACCGCGGTGCGCAGCCGGGTTTCGGCGTCGGCGAGGCGGCCCGTGGCCACCCCGGCGAGGCCGAGCGCGTGCTCGGCGACCGCGGCCGCCTCGGCGTGGCCGTTCGCGTCCGCGAGCGCGGCCGAGGCGAGCGCCCGCGCCTTGGCCGGCGCGGTGAACGCCAGGTCGGCCGCGGCGACGGCCTTGGCCAGTGCCCCGGTCATCGCCGCTGGTGTCCGCTCCGGCCGGGGCGGGCCGAAAACGGGCCGGCCACGCGGCACACCACCGTCGCCACGCAGCCGTCCGGCCGTGACGGTGGCCGGATCGGCACCGAAAGGCGCAGTATCAGATCGAGGGGTTCGCGGATCGGCTTGCCGACCCGTTCACCCATGATCGGCCCCGGAGGGGGACGCATGACCCGATACCGAGCCGGCCAGCTGCTGGTCCATGCCGACGATTGTGCCGCGATCCGCACCGGACTGGCAGCGTTCGGCTACCACCCGGACGGCGGTGCCGGGCCGCTGCGCCGCTTCACCGGCACCCGCCCGGTCCCGGAGGTGCTCGCCGCGCTGCGCGGCCGCGGCGCGAGCCCGAACCACCTCTTCGGCCTCGACCGCATCATCTGGGGCGACCTGCGGCCCAAACCCACCGACAACACCCTGACCCCGGTGCCCGCGGGCGACATCCGGCACTGGGCCGGGGTGATCGACACCGGGATCGTGCTGCGGGACCGCCGTCCGCACGAGTTCCTCGGCGAGCGCGTCCACTTCGAACCGGAGGACACCGTCCGGGTGGTCCGCGGCGAGGACGGGAACCCGGCCGGCGCCGCCGGGCACGGGACCTTCGTCGCGGGGGTGGTGCTGAAGCAGGTGGGGCCGGACGTGGGCGTCCGGATGAAGGGCGTGATCGACGAGCAGAGCGGCGACGCCGAGGACCTGGCGGTGGCGAACGCGATCGACGACCTCCGCGGCGACGGCGTCACCCTGATCAACCTGTCGTTCTCGGGCCAGACCTTCGAGGACCGGCCGCCGAAGGCGATCGAGGACGCGCTGCGCCGGCTGTCGCCGGACACCGTCGTGGTCGCCTCCGCCGGGAACCGGGGGATGCGGCAGCGGGTCTACCCGGCCGGGATCAAGCTCGCGCCCACGGTCCCGGGCGAGGAGGACGACAAGCACGCGCTGGTGCTGCCGGTCGGCTCGGCCGACGCCACGCGCAGCCCCCGCGTCGCGGACTTCAGCAACTTCGGGCCGTGGATCGCGGCCTACGCCGACGGGGTCGACGTGGTCGGCCCGTACTTCCACCCGGGCTACCCGGTGCAGCCGCCGGAGGAGGAACCGAAGTTCACCGGCTACGCGGTCTGGAGCGGGACGTCGTTCTCGGCCGCGATCGTCACCGGCCGGATCGCGGCGGTGATGGCGACCGGGAAGAGTGCCCGGGAGGCGGCACGCGAGGTGCTCGACGGCGCCGACTCGATCACCGTGTCCGATGTGAACGGACCCAGCGAAGTGCCGCGCGTCCAGGAGAGCTAGAGGCTGGCCCAGCCGGTGGTGACCGTCGTGCCGTCTGCGGCGGTCACCTTCACCCGGGTCGCGCCGCGCGGCAGCCCCGCCGCCGTGAACCAGCCTTCCGCGCCGATCGGGCGGACGTGCCGTTCGCCCGCCACCTCGATCACCGCGTCGCCGGTCGCGCCGGTGATCAGGCCGCGCAGCGCGACCCGGCCGCCGGCGTACTCCACCTGCAGTTCCACCGACACCCGGGCCGATTCGAACGACAGCAACCGGACGTCGTCGGCGCCCGCGCGGACTGTGCCGGCCGCGGCCGCGTCCGAATCGAAGGCGAGTTCGGCGAGCTCGGCGTCGAGGTCGCGGGTGACGAGGGCCGCCCGGGCCTGGCGCAGCACCAGGTCCGGCACCGGGTCCGCCTGGGCGGCCGCCGCGCGCAGGATCTCCATGAGTTCGTCGTCGCCGGTCACGTCCGGTCCTCCGTCCCGAGCCCGGCCTGGCCGGCCCGCTCGCGCAGCCGGCCCAGGCAGCGCTGCCGGGTCGGGCCGATGCTGCCGACCGGCATGCCGAGGGCCTCGGCCACCTCCGCGTACGACGGCGGGGGAGTGGCCATGAGCACCCGCAGCAGCCGGCGGCACTGGTCGGACAGCGTGCCCAGCGCCCGCCAAAGGGTGGCGTCGCGTTCATCGAGCAGCAGGGCCGCGTCGACGGCCGCACCGGGCGACGGCTCGCTCTGCCAGACCTGGTCGTCGGTGGGGCGTTCCCGGTCGGTGCGGCGGAGCTGGCGGAGGCATTCGTGCCGGGTGGTGGTGGCCAGCCAGCCGGGCAGCCGCTCCGGGTCCTTGATCCGGCCGAGGTTTTCGACGAGCTTCAGCCACGTCGTCTGGACGACGTCGCCCGCATCGGCGTCGGAGAGCCGGTGGGCGCGGGCGATCGACCAGAGCAGAGCGGCGTAGCGGTCGACGAGGGCGTCCCAGGCCGCCTGGTCGCCGCGCGCGGCCGCCTCGAGCAGGGTCGTGGTGTCCACTTCACCTCCGCTTGACCCACTCAGCCTAGCCAAGAGCGACCCTTCGGACCTGTACGCCATCGGGGGACTCCTTCGCGGTCTTCCCCCGCTCATCCGATCCGGTGAGAGGCCGGGAAATACCTGAACCACCCCCGCGGTGGCCGCCGTGTGCCCGGTGGGAGTGGTGGTGGAGTCGGATCGGGGTGAACCGATCGTGCGGATGCGGTTGTTCGGGGTTCTCGTACCCGTGCTCGTGGTGGAACTGGTGGTCTGCGGGCCGCCGGTGGCGGAGGTGAGAGGCCGGGCGGTGCCCGTTCCGGCGAGCACCGGCGCACCCCCGTGCGCGTGGCTCGGGGATACGCCGGTGGCGCCGGTGGTTGTGCAGCTCTAGTTGAACGGGTCCAGCGTCAGGTAGGCCGTCGCCGGGTTGCCGTCGTTGACCAGGGATTCGTAGTGGCCGACGTCGTCGAACGCGAAGGCGTACGCCTTGCCGTCCGCCATCTGCGCGTGGATCTTGCGCGCGTAGTGGTTGGTCACCGCGTCCTGGTAGAAGCCGGCCGGATTCGTGTCGGGCTGGTTCGCGTTCGTCAGCAGCGTCGAGCGGTTGAAGCCCGCGCAGAGCGTGCGCGAGATCTGGCCGCGGACGTCGTTGGGGGCGTCGAGGTTCTTGTAGCAGCCGAAAACGCTGTCGGAATCCGGTTTCTGGAACGCCGTCACGAACCCGCCCGCGGTGTTGGTGAAGTTCATGGTGTTGCCCGAAACCCGGCCGTAGTACTTCACGCCCGGCTGGTCGGCGACCGGGGTCACGGTCAGCGTCGAGGAGCTGTACTTCGTCCAGACGCGGTTGATGTAGTCCTGCAGCACGGTCGCGGGCAGCGCGCCCGCTTCGATGCCGTGGCTCGGGGCCAGCGCGCGCAGGACCGTGCCGTCGGACCGGGTCCGGATCAGGTTGGCCCAGCCGCCCGGCTGGCCGCGCAGCGCCGTGTAGAAACCGTTGTAGCCGCCCGGTTTCAGGTGTCCGGTGCTCCTCGTGGTGCCGCCCACGGGCTGCACGCCGACCGCGTACGGCGCCGAGAACATGTCCACCTGGGTGCTGTTGATCCAGAGGCCGCCGTCGTTGAGCGTGTACTCCGACCAGTTGAACAGGATGCCGGCGTTCGGGTCCGACGGGTTCTGGACCGCCGGCTGCACGAGCCCGCCGGTGGCCAGCTTGAACACCAGCTTCTGCCCGTAGGAGAAGTAGATCCGGCCGGAGAACTTCGGGATCCGGATGGTGATCGACTGGCCGTTGGCGGGTCCCGGGATGGACGCGTCGGGGGCGGGGATCGGCGGTACCGCGCCGCCGGGCCAGGCGTGGAACGCGCCGTTCGCGTCGGCCCAGCCCTGCTGCCCGGTCGCCAGGTTCGTGCCGAGGTCGTAGACGTAGACGGGATCGCTGCGGCCGGAATTGTTGGTGATCTTCAGGGGGATCGTGGCCGGGACCGCGGCGGTGGCCGGGGCGGTCGCGAGCCCGGTGGCCACCGCGATGGCCGCTCCCAGCACCGCAAGCCGTTGTCGGACGGACGTTCTCGTGCGCACGGGCGCCTCCTCGTCGAGGCCGATGATCGCAAGTTGTTCAGACCATTTCAGCGTCGGTGTCCCGGTGAGCGGTTGTCAAAGGCTGATAATTATCAGCCCCCGTCCGGACCAACGGCCGCCACTGCGCGGCCACGACGGCGGCCAGCACGATCGCCGCGCCCAGCAGCTGCCACGGCGTCAGCCGCTGGCCGAGCGCGAGCCAGCCGAGCAGGGTCGCGACGACCGGGCTCAGCAGCCCGAGGAACGTCACGTGCGTGGCCGGCAGCGCGCGGATCCCGCGGAACCACAAGGCGTACGCGAACGCGGCGCCGACCAGCGCGAGGTAGCCGTAGCCCGCGAGGTTCGCCCCGGACAGCGACGCGGGCGGCGGACCTTCGACGGCCAGTGCGACCGGCACGAGCACCAGCCCGCCCGCGACGAGCTGCCAGCCGGTCGTGGCCAGCAGCGGCGCGGGGGACGTCCAGCGTTTGCTCAGCACGACGCCGGTGGCCATCACGACCGCGCCACCGGCCGCGGCGGCGACGCCGATCGCGTCGAGGCGCGCGGTGGACTGCAGGACCAGCAGGCTGACGCCGGCGATCCCGGCGACGCCGGCGAGCAGGGTGCGCCGGGTCAGGCGTTCGCCGAGCAGGCCGGTGGACAGGCCGGCGACCAGCAGCGGCTGCACGGCGCCGAGGGTGGCAGCGACCCCGCCGGGCAGCCGGTAGGCGGCGACGAACAGCAGGGCGAGGAAGGCGCCGATGTTCAGCGTGCCGAGCACGAGCGACCGCCACCACCAGTCGCCCTTCGGCAGGCGGCGGGTGAGCGCGACCAGCAGCAGCCCGGCGGGCAGCGCGCGGATGACGGCGGCCAGCAGCGGGCGGCCGGGCGGCAGGAACTCGGTGGTGACGAGGTAGGTGGTGCCCCAGATGGCCGGGGCCAGCGCGGTGACGAGGATCAGGGCGAGCCGGTTGTTTAGCACTAAGACAGATTACCTTACTGCTAAGGTAAATGGCTACCGATCACTCACCGCTAAGGCATCCGTTACGCTGTGCCGATGGGCGACCACGTGGACCGGGTGCTGGCGCAGTGGCACGCCGAGCGGCCCGACCTGGACGTTTCCCCGATGGCGGTGATCGGCCGGCTGTCCCGGCTCAGTGCGCTGGTCGACGCGGAACTGCGCCGCACGTTCGCCCGCCACGGCCTGGACCGCGCGACCTTCGACGTCCTCGCGACCCTGCGCCGCAGCGGGCCGCCCTACCGGCTGACCCCGACGGAGCTGATGCGGTCGGCGATGGTCACGTCCGGGGCGATCACCCAGCGCCTCGACAAGATGGAGGCGCGCGGCCTGGTCGAGCGCACCCCGAACGAGGCGGACGGCCGCGGGGTCCGCGTGCAGCTGACCGAGGCCGGGGGCGAGCTGATCGACCGGGTGCTGCCGGAGCACGTCGAGACCGAGCACCGGATCCTGTCCGCGCTGGGCGTCGACGAGCGTGCGGAACTGGCCGCGACGCTGCGGACCCTCCTGGAAAGCCTCGGCGGCGCCGGCTCCTGACCCAAACGCCCCAATGTGGCGTTGGTTGCGTCCAACGCACCGAACGCCACATTGGGTGCGCTGGACGCACCGAACGCCACATTGGGGCGCTTGGGCGGCGGCGGGGCTCAGGAGATCTGGCGGACCGGTTCGCTGCCCAGCAGGGAGTCGAGGTCGATGCGGCCGCCCGCGGCGGCCAGCACCGCGTCGATCGCCAGGTCGACGTCGAGCTTGCGGCCGTGCTGGTCGGCGTACGCGCGCATCAGGTTTCCGATGTGGCGCTCCGGGTTGCGCCACGTCGGCCAGCGCAGGGACGCCTGCTTCGCCAGCTTCGTGAAGCTGGACTGGCGCGTCGTCGCCTCCAGCAGCCACTCCAGGTAGCCGCGCATCGCGTGGAACGCCGTGTGCGCGGGGGTGGCCACCGGGCCGTGGCCGGGGACCAGGGTGCGCGGCCGGAACGTGTCCTGCAGCCAGTCGAGCGCGTCGAGCCAGCCCAGGATCGACCCGTGCACCGCCATCGGGGTGTCGCCGATGACCACCAGGTCGCCGGTGAACAGCGTGCCCGAACGCGGTTCGTGCACCACCAGGTCACCCGCCGTGTGGGCGACGCCGGGCACGGCCACGACGTCGACGGCCGCGCCGCCGAGGTCCAGCTCGTACCAGCCCGGCACCGGGCGGACCGCGTGCGGCTCCGGCGGCTCCAGCACGCCCCAGCGGGTGTAGGTGAAGACGTTGCCGTACGTCTGCGGTCCGGCCTTGACCAGATCGAGGCTGCCGGGCGCGGCCAGCGCCGTCCCGCCGTCGCGCAGGGCGACGCCGAGCCCGTTGTGGTGCTCGCCGTGCGCGTGCGTGATGACGACCGTGAGTTCCTGCTCGCCCGCGTACTTGCGGACGTCGCGCAGCAGCTCCAGCGTCGCCTGCTCGGTGCCGCAGGTGTCGATGAGCGCGACGCCCTCGCTGCCCTGGATCCAGCCGCTGTTCGCGACGAACCACTCGGCCGGGCTCTTCACGTACGCCACCACTCCGGGCCGCGCGTGCCGGAGCGGGACGATGTTCGTTCTGACGGCCGGCATGCTCTTCCTCCCCTGAACGGACGATGCGGTTAACGACGGCGGCCGGGACAGGTTGCGCGGATTCTCCGGAATGTTCCCCACCAATTTCGGTCGGCTGACCGGTCGAGAATTTCCCGGATTGTTCCTGGCCCAGGGTCTTGACAGTCGATCACGACCGTCCATACTGGTATATACCTTTATGGGAGGGTCCGGGTAGAAAACCAGGGGGACTTCGCGCTCGTCGGCCGACGGAAGGTCTGAGGGGTCCTTCCGTCGGCCGCGCGAAGGCCGGTCACCGGCAGTGTTGACACACATACTGGTACGAACCAGTATGTCTCCTGCCGTCCGGGAGGAGAAACATGACGGGGGCACACGTCCGGATCGACAACCGGCTGATCCACGGTCAGGTCACCGTCGCGTGGACCCGCCGCCTCGGCGTGCGCCGGCTGATCGTCTGCAACGACGAAGTCGCCGCCGACGACCTCCAGCTCATGCTGCTCCCGCAGGCCGCCCGCGGGCTGCCCACCGACGTGCTCTCGGTCGAGGCCACGCTGGCCGCCGAGGCCGGCGCGGACGCCATGATCATCGCCAAGCACCCCGAAGACGTCTTCCGCCTCGTCGAGGGCGGGCTGCGGCCCGAGGTCGTCAACGTCGGCAACGTCGCCCCCCGGCCGGGTGATTCCTACACCATGGTCACCCGCTCGGTCGCGGTCACCGCGGACGAGGCCGACGCCTACCGCAAGGTCGCCGCCGCGGGCGTCGCGCTGGTCACCCAGCTGCTGCCGCAGGACAAGGCCGCCGATTTTGTCCCTCTGCTCGACCGGAAAGGGCTGTAACCGGAGCATGCTCGTCGCGCTGGCCCTGACCCTCTGGGCGATCTACTGCACCTACGACGGGCTCGGCCCGTTCCTCATCTACGCCCAGCGCCCGCTCATCGCCGGCTCGGTGGCCGGGCTGATCACCGGCCACCCCCTGCTCGGCCTGCTGATCGGCGCGACGCTGGAGCTGGCGGCGCTGGGTGTCTACACCTACGGCGGCGCGACGATCCCGGACTACCAGACCGGCGCGATCGTCGGCACCGCGCTGGCCGCGGGGGCGGCGGGCGCCCCGGCGGCGCAGGCCGCGATCGGCATCGGCGTCGGGCTGCCGGCGGCGATCCTGCTCTCGGCCCTGGACCCGGTCGGCAAGATGGTCACCACCGGGCTGGTCCACCGCGCCGACGGCTACGCCGCCGACGGCAACGCGCGCGGCCTGGCCGTCATTCACTGGGTGAGCCTGGTCCCGTGGGTCGCGGTGCGCGCGATCCCGACGTTCCTCGCCGCGCTCGCCGCGTCCGGCGGGCTGGTCAAGGACATCACCGCGAGCATCCCGGCCGGGTTCGTGCAGGGCATGACGCTGGCCGGGTCGCTGCTGCCGGCGGTCGGCTTCGCGCTGCTGCTCGGCATGATGGAGCTGTCGCGCTACTGGTACCTGCTGCTCATCGGGTTCGTCGGGTTCGCCTACCTGCACCTGCCGGTGCTGGGGATCGCGCTGATCGGCGTCGCGGTCGCGATGCTGTTCGTGACGCTCAAGCGGGACGAGCCCGCCCTCGTCGTCCCCGAAGCGGCCCCAGAGTCGTTCACCGCGGAGTCCACAATGGATTCCAGGCTGACGAAACAGGACCTCCGGCGGGTGTTCCGCCGGTACTTCTGGTCGAGCCAGATCTCCTGGAACTACGAGCGGATGCAGGCGCTCGGGTTCGCGTACTCGATGGAGCCCGTGCTGCGCCGGCTGTACCCGGAGAAGGCCGACTACGTCGCCGGTCTGCAGCGGCACCTGCAGTTCTTCAACACCTCGGTGCTCGTCGGCGGCCCGCTGATCCTCGGCTCCAGCGTCGCGCTGGAGGAGGCGGGGACGCCGAAGTCGGCGGCGAGCACCAAGGTCGCGCTGATGGGGCCGCTGGCCGGCATCGGCGACACCGTCGTCTTCGCGCTGTACAACAGCATCGTCTTCACCATGGGTGCGTCGTGGGCGCTGCAGGGCAACTGGCTCGGCCCCGCGTTCGCCGCGGTGATGGTGCTCGTGCCGTACGCGCTGGTGCGGCGCTGGCAGTTCGGGTTCGCCTACCGCGAAGGGAAGCGGCTGGCCGGGCACCTCGCCGCCGGGGCGCTCGCGCGCGTGGCGCAGGGGGCGACCGTGCTCGGGTTCGTCGTGCTCGGCGGGTTCATCCCGTCGATCGTCAAGGTCGTCACCACGCTGACCTACCGGCAGACCACCACGGTCCAGGGGCAGCCGGTGACGCAGTCCGTGGCGATCCAGGACCGGCTCGACGAGCTCCTGCCGTTCCTGCTGCCGGTGCTGGTCACCGCCGGGGTTTACCTGCTGACGGCCAAGGCCCGGCTGCGGCCGGTCTGGGTCATCGGCATCGTCGTCGTCGCCGGGGTCGTCCTGGGGTGGCTCGGCTGGTTCGCGCCATCGGCCCCGGTGAAGAGTTAGGAGTCCGCCATGCCCGTCCCGATCATCCTCGCCGGCCACGGCCGGCTGCCCTCCGGCGTCGGCGAGGCCGCCGAGATGATCCTCGGCCCGCAGTCGCGGCTGAAGGTCTGCGAGCTGAGCCCGCGCGACAGCCCGGAGGAGTTCGGCGCCCGGCTGCTCGCGCTGACCGGCGACGCCGGCGGCGTGCTCGTGCTCGCCGATCTGCACGGCGGCTCGCCGTTCAACGCCGTCCGCACGCTCGCGGCCGCGCACCCGCACCTCCAGCTGGTCTCCGGCCTGAACCTGCCGATGCTGCTGGAAGTCCTGCTGCACACGACCGACGACGTCACCGAGCTCGCCGGGGTGGCCCGCGCCGCCGGCCGCGACGGTGTCGTCGACGTCCTGGAATCGACCTGGTGACCGCCGCGCTCCTGCTCGCCGCGCAAGACGTCCGGATCACGCCGGGGCCCGGGCACCCGCTCGGCGGCTACCTGGCCCGGCACGGCGTCGCGACCGGCACGCACGACGACCTCGAGGCGTCGCTGATCTGGCTGTCCACCGAGGACGACCCCGGCGTGGTGTGGGTGGCGCTGGACGCGCTCGCGGTCGACGCCGGGCTGACCCGCACCCTGGCCGACGCGGTCGCCGCGGCGGTGGGCATCGACCCGGACCGGGTGCTCGTCTGCGCGTCGCACACGCATTCCGGGCCCGAGGGCTGGACCGGCCCGCTGCACCCCGGGCTGCCGGGGCGGCGCGACGCCGGGCTGGTCGGCGGCATGGCGGAGAAGGTCACCGGCGCGGCGCTGCGGCTGCGCGCCTGCCGCAGCCGGGTCCGGGCCCGCTGGCACGCGGGTTCGACGGAAGCCGTCGGCGGCAACCGCTACCGGCCCGACGGGCCGCACGACACGTCGTTCGGCGTCCTCGAGCTGCGCCGCGACGACGGCACCCCGGCCGCGCTGCTGTTCGACTACGCCAGCCACCCCACGGTGCTCGGCCCGGACAACCTGTCCTGGTCGGCGGACTGGCCGGGCGCGACCCGCCGCGAGCTGGCCACGCTGACCGGCCGGCCGGTCGCGGCGTTCCTGCAGGGCGCGGCGGGCGACGCGAGCTCCCGGTTCGTCCGCCGCGGCCGCGACCACGCCGAGGTCCGCACGCTCGGCGGCCACCTGGCGACGTCGATCGCGCGCACGTTGGCGGCGGTGTCTTCGCCGCCCGCGGCGGCCGGCCCGGTCCACCTGACGCGCTCGACGCTGCACCTGCCCTACCGCGACGTGCCTTCGCTCGAGGACAGCCTCAGCCTGCGGCAGACGGCGGAGGCGGAGTGGCAGCGCGAGCTGGCCCACCACGGCGAGGACCACCCGGCGGTCCGGATCGCGCAGACCCGCTACGAGGGCTGCGCGATGCTGGCGACGATGGCGGCGGGCGGCCGGCCGACCGGCTGCGCCGAGGTGCCGGTCAGCGTGGTGTCGCTCGGGGACATCGCCTGGCTGCACACGCCGTTCGAGCTGTTCGCGTCCCTGGGGCTGCGCATCCGGCGGGGCAGCCCGTTCCGCCACACCCGCGTGATCGGCTACACGGACGGGTACCTGGGGTACCTGCCGGACGCGGCCGGCCACCGCGACGGGATCTACGAGTCGTACGTGACGCTGTTCGACCCGGAGGCGGGGGACGAGCTGGTGGAGCACTGCCTGAAGGTGCTGCGGGCGCATGAGGTCAGCCGCTGCCGCTAGGCCCGTTGCCCGCTCAGGAGGATGGGCTGCGCCGCGCCTGGGTGAACACCGTGTAGCGGTCCGCGCGGTACAGCGAGCGGCCCGCTTCGATGACGCCGCCGCTCTGGTCGTGCAGCGTGCCCTCGATGATCAGGCACGGCTGGGTGGCTTCGATGCCGAGCAGGGCCGCGTCGTGGCTGTTCGGCAGCACCGCGGAGATCGCCGTGTCGTTCCACTCCGGGCGCACGCCCCAGCGTTCCTCGATCGTGCGGTGGAGGGACTGGGTTTCCCAGTCGAACAGCTCGATGTCCGGGAACCGGTCGACGGACAGGTTGGTGCGCTCGACCGCGAACGGCTCGTCTTCGACGTAGCGGAGCCGTTCGAGCCGGAACACCCGGGCGCCCGGCGGCACGTTCAGCCGTCCGGCGATGCGCGGGCCCGCGCTCTCCACCTCCGCGTGCAGCACCTTCGTCTTCGGCACCACCCCGCGGGCCTGCATGTCCTCGGTGAACGAGGTCAGCATGTCGATGTGCGCCGCCTGCCGTTCCGCGGTGAACGTCGCGGTGCCGTGCTGGCGGTACAGGACGCCGTCCGCGACCAGGCGGTTGATCTCCTGCCGCACGGTGCCGCGGGCCACCTGGAAGTGCTCGGCGAGGAACCGCTCCGACGGCATCAGCCTGCCCGGACCGGCTTCCGTCGCGACGCTTTCGAGGATTTCGCGCAGCTGGTCGCCCTTCGGCCGCCCCGGCTGCAGCGCGTCCGGGAGGCGCAGATCGGCCGCGGGGACGTGTTTCGGACGGGGCATGGCTTCAGTATGTCGCGCCACGGGCACGGAGGTAATACCCACCGCGGCTCAGCCGGTGGCGCTCCGGTCGTGAGTGGTAACGCGGGTTAGAACCCGCTTTACCACTCACGACCGGCCGCGGCAGACCGGTCATCCCGTGGCCCGGTCGCCGAGGCGGGCCAGGAAATCCGCGGCGAGAGCTTCCCCCGTGACGTGCCCGACGGCGCGGTAGAGCGCCTGGGATTCCCGGGCCGTTCCGTCGGCCAGCCTCGACCGCCCGGCCGCCGCTTCGACGGCCGCCAAGCCCAGCAACGCCTCCGCTTCCACCACGCGGAACCCGCCCGCGCGGGCCGCGTCGAGTGCCGTGCGCGCGTGCTCGCCCGCCTCGGCCGCCCGCCCGTCGGCGGCCAAGACCCGTGCCAGCGTCGCCGCCGCTTCCGCGAGCTGGCCCCGCAGGCCGGACTCCGCCGTCAGCTGCCTGGCCTCGCGCAGGACGCGTTCCGCGGCGCCGAGATCGCCCCGGCTCTCCTCCGCCCGGCCGAGCGCGATCAGCGCCGCCGCCTCCACCTGCCGGTCGCCGTCGCGGCGGACGCGCTCCAGCGCCGTCTCCGCCGTCGCCACCGCCGCCGCGTGCTCGCCGCGGGCGATCTGCAGGGCGCTCACGACGTTCAACGCCGTCGCCTCGCCGAAGCTGGACCCGAGGTCGCGGAAGGCCAGCAACGCCTGGTCGAGGATCTCCCCGGACTCCGCCAGCCGCCCGGTGGCCAGCAGCACCCAGCCGAGGTCGGCGAGGTTGGCGGCCTCCCAGAACGCGAGGTCCTCCTTGCGGGCCAGCGCGATCGCCTCGACCAGGCAGTCCTCGGCCTGCTCCAGCCGGCCCAGCTGCCGGTAGTGGCAGCTCAGCGAGTTCAGCGCGAGGGCTTCGCCCGACCGGTTGGCCAGCTCGCGGAACAGCTGGATCGCACGGCGGCTGTGCTCGACGGCCTCCGACAGCCTGCCGGTCCACTCCAGCATCGCCCCGAGGTTCGCGACGGCCGTGGCCTCGCACTGCCGCCAGCCGCACGCCCGGCTGGCCAGCACCGCCTTCTCCGAGTGCCGGATGCCCGCTTCGTGCTGGCCTTCGCGGAAGTACGCGCCGCCGATGGACAGGTGCACCAGCGCCTCGGCCGGCTGCGCGCCGTGGTCCTGCGCCGCGCGCAGCACGATCGGGGCCAGCTCGAGCCACTCCGCGCGGCGGCCGTGGTCGTGGAAGAACCGCCGCAACGCGTCGGCGAGGTACCAGGCGCCGGGGTACGGCCCGCGCGTCGCGGCCTGCCGCAGCACCGCCGCCAGGTTCGGCACCTCGACGTCCAGCCAGGCCACGGCTTCGGCGGCGCCGGCGAAGGCGACCGGGCTCGGTGCCGACGGCGCGTCTTCGCGGGGCAGCGCCACGATCCGCGCGCCGAGCAGCGCGACGGCGGCGTCCGCGGCCGCGCAGTAGCCGGTGAACAGCCGCTCCCACGCCCGTTCTCGCGCCGGCTCGTCTTCCTCGGCGCGGACGCACCGCTCGGCGTAGCGCCGGGCGAGGTCGTGGAACCGGTAGCGGCGGGGCGCGTGCGCTTCGAGCAGGTTCGCCGCGGTCAGCCCGCGCAGCCGCCGGGTCGCGTCCTCGACGGGCACCTCCAGCAGGGCCGCCGCGGCGATCGCCGTGAAGTCGGCTCCCGGCACCAGCGCGAGCAGCCGGAACGCCTGCCGCAGCCCGGGGGCCAGTGCCTGGTAGGACACCGAAAACGCCTTCGCGACGGCGCTTTCGCCGTCGAAGCCGAGGTGGGCGAGGGGATCGCCGCGCAGCTCGTCGACCAGCTCGCCGATGCTGGCGACCCCGGTGTTCGCCGCGGCGATCCGCAGGGCCAGTGGGTGGTGGCCGCAGAGGCGGGCCAGCTCGGCCGCCGCTTCCGGCTCCGCGGCGGTCCGGTCGCCGAGCAGCGCGGTCAGCAGCGCCCGGGAGTCGTCCTCGCGCAGCTGCGTGAGGCTCAGCGACCGCGCGCCGACGCGGGCGACCAGCTCGTCGAGCCGGTGGCGGCTGGTCACCAGCACCCGGCCCGACGACGGCAGCAGCGGCAGCACCTGGGCGGTGTCGCGGGCGTTGTCCAGCACCACCAGGGCCTGCCGGTCGGCCAGCAGCGAGCGGTAGAGCTTGCTCTGGTCGTCGACGCCCGGCGGCACGTCCCGCAGGTCGACACCGAGGGTCCGCAGCAGCTGCGCGAGCGCGGCGGCGGGGGTGAGGGGCTCGTCTTCGGCGTCGAAGCCGCGCAGGTTCACGTACAGCTGGCCGTCGGGGTAGCGCGCCCGCGCGGTGTGGGCCCAGTGCACGGCCAGCGCGGTCTTGCCGACGCCGGCGGTGCCGGTGATCACCCAGACGTCGCCGGGTTCGCCGAGCGTGGCCAGCTCCGCCGCCCGGCCGGCGAACCCGCGGACGTCCAGCGGCAGCTCGGCGGGCCGCGGGGTGACCGGGGCGGCGGGCGGCGCCGGTTCGCCTTCGCCGCGCAGGATCCGCAGCCGCAGGTCCTGCAGGGCCTGGCCGGGTTCGATGCCCAGTTCGTCGACCAGCAGGTCGTGCGCCCGCGTGTACGTCTCGAGCGCTTCCGGGGTGCGGCCGCAGCGGTGCAGCGCGAGCATCAGCGCGGCCCGCAGCCGTTCGCGGAACGGGTGTTCGTCGACGAGCCGCCGCAGCTCCCCGACCACCTCGCCGTGCCGTCCCGCCGCGAGCTCCTGCTCGTACAGCTCCTCCAGCACGACGAGCCGGCGTTCGGCCAGCGCCGGGCCCTCGCGCTCGGTCAGCGCCTCGCTCGCCCCGCCGAGCGGGGTGCCCTCCCAGAGCGCCAGCGCGGCCCGCAGGTGCGCGACGGCCTCGGCCCCGGCGGTGGCCCTGGCCTTGGCGACCTCGGCTTCGAACACGTCGAGGTCCCGCTCGCCGGGTGCGACCTCGATGAGGTAGCCGGGCGCGCGCCGCACGATGACGTCGCGGCCGAGCAGCTTCCGCAGTTCCGAGATGTGCACCTGGAGCCGCCCGCGCACGCTCGGCGGCGCGTTCTCGCCCCAGGTCAGGTCGATGAGGCGGTCTTCGGTGACGACGCGGCCGGGGTTCAGCAGCAGCGCGGCCAGCACGGACGTCTGTTTCCGGCCACCGGGGCGGACCACGCCCGTTTCGCCGAGGACCGTGACCGGTCCGAGCAGGCGGTAGCGCACGTATTGCCCCCCGGAAGGCGGACCGAAGCGGAACGGAAGTGCCGTGATCGACCCTAGCGCCGGGCGAGGTGGAGGGGAGGCCACGGGTGGACAGAGACGACGCGGAGCGCCTGTTGTTCGTCTGCTTCCCGGACGCCGGGGAAGCGGCCGGTCGCTACCGGGCGTGGCGCGATCCGCGGATCGCCGTGCACGTCGTGGAGCTGCCCGGCCGGGGCGAGCGCCGGGACGAGCACCCGTACCGGGACATGTGGCTGCTGGTCGAGGCCTTGGCCGGGGAACTGGCCGGGGTCCTCGAGAGCCCGCACGTGCTGTTCGGGGCCGGGCTCGGCGCGCTGGTCGCCTACCGGCTGGCCCAGCGCCGGGTGGCCGCGGGACTGGGGGTCTCGCGGGCACTCGTCGTGGCGCACCAGGCGCCGCCGGACCGGGCCGCGCGGGTCGTGCCGGAGCAGGCGGACCGCGCCGACGTCAGCCTGCTGGGCAGCGACGCGCACCTGCCGGTGGCGCCGCCGCTGCCGTGCCCCATCCGCGGGTTCGGGGAGCCGCCGCTGATGACCGGCTGGGGGGAGCACACGAGCGCCGGGTTCGTGCTCACGCCGGCCCGGGCGCAGGACAACGCCGCCCTGCTGCGCGACGCGGTCCTGCGGTCGGCCTACCTGATTTCCGCCTTGGCCGTGCAGGGGGCCGCACCGCCGTCGAGGCTGACCGGGGCGTAACCCGGGGGTGGTCCTCGGCCAGAATTACGTAAGCGCTGTTATAATTCGCGGGTGATCCGGCCGTGCCCCTGACCCGCGCTCTCGTCGACGTCACCCCGCTTCGCACGTCACCGCCGTTCCGGCGGCTCTGGCTGGGCCGGGTCCTCTCCGGTCTCGGTTCCCAGATGACCCTCGTCGCCGTGATGTTCCAGGTCTGGGAGCAGACGCGGAGCACCGTGTGGACCGGCGCCGTCGGGCTCGCGCAGGCGCTGCCCGTCGTCGGGTTCGGGCTGTTCGCCGGCGCGCTGGTGGACCGCGTCGACCGGCGGAAGTTCGCCCTCGTCACCACGACCGGGCAAGCGGTCTGCTCGGTGTTCCTCGCCGTGCAGGGGTTCCTCGGGGACGTGCCGGTGGTCGCGGTGCTGGGGCTGGTGGCGGTCCAGTCGTGTTTCGTCGCGGGCGGCGGACCGGCGGCGCGCACGTTCGTCCCGCGGCTGCTGCCGCCGGAGCAGCTGTCCGCCGGCCTGGCGCTGGACCGCATCGCCTTCCAGGGCGCGATGCTCCTGGGCCCGGCGCTCGGCGGTCTCGTCCTCGGCCGGTTCGGCGTCGGCGGCTGCTACCTCGTGGACGCGCTCACGTTCGGCATGGCCTTCTACGGCGTGTTCGGCCTCCCGGCGATGCGCCCCGGCGGCGAACCGCCCCGGCCGGGGCTGCGCGGCGTGCTCGACGGGCTCGCGTTCCTCGTGCGGACGCCGGTGGTGCGCGGCGCGCTGCTGACCGACCTGGCCGTGACGGTGTTCTCGATGCCGATCAGCCTCTTCCCGCTGGTCAACGCGGAGCGGTTCGCGGGCAACCCGCGCACGCTGGGGTTGTTCCTGTCGGCGGTCGCGGTCGGCGGCGTCGTGGCGTCGGTGTTTTCGGGATCGTTCACGCGGAGGTCCCGGCCGGGCCGGGTGATGCTCGCGGGATCGGCGGTCTGGGGTGGCGCGCTGGTGGGGTTCGGGCTGGTCCCGGACCCGTGGCTGGGCTTGGCGTGCCTGGTGCTGGCGGGGGCGGCCGACACGGTTTCGGTCGTGTCGCGCGGCGCGCTGGTCCAGCTGGCCACCCCGGACGCATTGCTGGGCCGGGTGGCGGCGGCCGAGCAGATCGTCGGCCAGGCGGGCCCGGACATCGGGAACCTGCGGGGAGGTCTCGTGGCGGGGATGACGTCGGGGACGGTCGCGTTGGTGAGCGGGGGAGTGCTGGGAGTGGCGGCGGTGGTGTTGATCGGGGCGGCTACCCCGGGCTTGCGTCGGTTCGCGACGCCCGCCAAGGCGGTGGCGGGGTAGGCGAAGGGCATAGCTTGCGCTGGTCTGCGACACCCGCCAAGGCGGGCCGCCGCTGACCCTCGCCACGCCACCCAGGCGGCGCCGTTCACGTGAGGCGGGCAGCCAACCCGTCCAGTACGCGGTCCAAGCCGTACCGGAAGCCGTCGCCTCGGGTTGATTCCGGGTCGTTCTCCTCTTCGGCCGTGGCGAGGGCGTGCAGGCGGGGGTACTGCCTGGTGGCCTCGATCGCCGCCGGGCGGAGGCGGGCCACCCACTCCTGCTCCGATTGGCCGCTGCGGGCCAGTGTGGTCAGCCAGGCCGCCTCCGTTGTGCCCGTTCCGATCACGTACGCCATCACCGTGCCCAGCGCACGGTCCGCCTCGGGCAGGTCGAACCCGGCGGCTTCGAAGAGGCCCAGCATCCGCTCGTTCAGCCGCATCACGTTCGGGCCCAGGTACGCCAACCCGACCTGGCCGAGCACCGACGCGATCCACGCGTGCCGCACCAGCACCGCCCGGACGCTTTCGGCGCAGACGGTCACCGCCGTCCGCCAGTCCCGGCCCCAGATGTCCGGGACCTCGATCTGGCCGTAGACCTCGTCGACGACCAGCTCCAGCAGCTCGTCCTTGTTCGCCACGTGCCGGTACAGCGAAGTCGCGCCGGCGTCCAGGCGCGCGCCCAGCTTGCGCATGCTCAGCGCTTCGACGCCTTCGGTGTCCAGCAGCTCGAGCGCCCCGGCCACGATCTGCGCCCGGCTCAGCGCCGGCTGCTCCCGTCGCCGCTGCGGCCGTGTCCACACCGACGCCACGGGCTGTTCCTCGGCCATCGTCCGGCCTCCTCTCGTCCGTTCCACTCTAGCGCACGCCGTACGCCGATTGCGTACGTCGTTCGGGTATGCGTACAGTGTGCGCAAAGATGGAACACTGTACGCATGGAGGGAACACCGATGACTTTCGACTCCGCCCGCTGGCAGCGCCGGTTCGACGAGCTGCGTGCCGTGCACCACGTCCCGGGCGCCGCCCTCGCCGTGCTCGCCGGCGGCGAGATCCACGAACTCGCCACCGGCGTGCTGCACCGCGGCACCGGCGTGGCCGCGACGACCGATTCGCTGTTCCAGGCCGGCTCGATCACCAAGATCCACACCGCGACGCTCGTCATGCAGCTCGCCGAGGAGGGCAGGCTGGACCTCGACGCGCCGGTCCGCGCCGTGCTGCCGGGCTTCACGGTCGCCGATCCCGCCGCCTCGGCGACGATCACCGCCCGGCAGCTGCTGTCCCACACGAGCGGGCTCACCTGCGACTTCACCCACGACACCGGACGCGGCGACGACTGCCTCGCCGCCTACGTCGAGGCGGCAGGCGACGTCCCCCTCGACTGTCCACCCGGGACGGCCATCTCCTACAGCAGCGTCGGCTACAACGTCCTCGGCCGGATCGTCGAGGTCCTCACCGGGCAAACCTGGGACGCCGCCCTCCGGGACCGGCTCTGCACCCCGCTCGGCCTCACGCACACGGTGACGCTCCCCGAAGACGTCCTGCGCTTCCGGGCCGCCATGGGGCACCTCGGCGGCCCGGGCGCCGACCCCGACCCGGCGCCGGTGTGGAACCCGCTGCCGCGTTCGGCGGGGCCGTACGGCGGGGTCCTCTGCGCCACCGCGGCCGATGTCCTGCGGCTCGCCCGGATGCACCTCGACGGCGGCGCCGCACCGGACGGAACCCGGTTGCTGCGCCCGGAAACCGTCGCCGCGATGCAGCGGCGCGAGACCGACTGTCCCGACAAGTGGACGGTCGACTCCGACGGCTGGGGCCTCGGCTGGACGCTCTACGACTGGGACGGCACCCCCGGCTTCGGCCACGACGGCGCGACGATCGGCCAGTACGGTTTCCTGCGCGTGGCACCGGAAAGCGGAGTGGCGGCCGTGCTGCTGACCAACGGCGGGGGCGCCCGGCGGCTGTATTCGGACCTCTTCCGGGAGCTGCTCGGCGAACTGGCCGGGGTCCGCATGCCGGCACCGTTCGGCCCGCCCGCGGAGCCGGTGCCGGCCGGCCTCGGCGACCGCGTGGGCACCTACCGGCGGGAGGGCGTCGAGATCACCGTGTCGGAGCGCGACGGTGTCCCGCACCTGCGGTACGCGTTCGTCGACGGCATGGCCGGCCTGGCGCCGGCGATCGAGTCGGACCTCGTCGCCGTCTCGGAGACGGTGTTCGCCGGGCGGGCCGACGGTGCCTTCAGCGACGCCTGGATGCCGGTCGTGTTCTCGGAGCTGACGGACGGCACCGGCTGCGTGTACGTCGGCATGCGGGCGACGCCGAAGGTCACCTGACCGCGGAAGCAGAATTCTTTCTTCATTCGTCGAATCTGCGTGCGCAATTCGTTCACCGCTATTGGGAGGCAGGTGCGCGATTCGTTTGCGAATAGGTCGTCGAACATGGAGCGTGACGATGAAGTCACGCTCTGTTGGTAGCCATCTGCAGTGATGTGCTGGTCCGGTTGGCGGATATCGATCACGCTCTGTGCAGGTTTCTCGTGGGTTTGTTTCCTGCCGTGATCATCGGCTCGGCAGTTTCCGGCAACGATTTGCGGACGCGGAAATCGTCATCTACAGTCCGGCGAATCACGGCTCGACGAGCCGGATTCCGTGATCCGAAGATTCTTCCGCGAGGAGTGGCATGCTTCAACGCGCCTCGACACGCCGGCTCGCCGTGCTCGCCCTGATCCCCGTCCTGCTGCTGAGCGGCTGCAGCCGGCTGAAGGGCTCCAGCGGGGCCGGTGCCGTCGAAAAGCCGTCGATCAAGGTCGCGATCCTCACCACCGTGGACCTCGCCCCGCTGTGGCTGGCGCAGGAGGGCGGCTACTTCAAGGCCGAGGGGCTGGAGGTGCAGACCGACGTCGGTGCCAGCGGGCAGGAGACGCTGAGCCGGATGACGAGCGGCCAGGACGACCTCGCGCTGTCCACCTACACGCTGTTCTTCCTGGCGAAGAGCAGCGGCTCGGCGGACATCAAGCTGGTGACCGACGGGACTTCGGCGAGCCCGCGCAGCAACGAGGTCGTCACCGTGCCGAACTCGCCGGTGAAGACCGTCGACGACCTCGAGGGCAAGCGGATCGCCATCAGCTCGAAGAACGCCGCTTCGGACGTGCTGACCCGGTCGGTGATGCGGGACCACGGCGTCGACCCGGGCAAGGTGCAGTGGGTCCCGATGCCGCTGCCGGAGATGAGCGCCGCGCTGGCGCAGGGCCGGGTCGACGCGGCCTACCAGCCGGAGCCGTTCCTCACCCAGGCGGCCAGGACCGCCGGTGCGTACCCGGTCATCGACGCCGCCAGCGGCAGCACGCAGAACTTCCCCCTCACCGGCTACGCCGCCACCGCGAAGTGGGTTCAGGACCACCCGAAGACACTCGCGGCGTTCCAGCGGGCGATGCTCAACGCCACGCGCGCCGCGGTGGACCGGGCCCGGATCGAGCCGCTCGTCGTCCGCAACGCCCGCGTGGACCAGGACATCGCCAGCCTGATGGTGATGCCCGCCTTCGGGTCCACCCTGGACGCCCGCCGCATCCAGCGGGTGCCGGACCTGCTGCAGCAGCTCGGCGTGGTCCAGACGAGGATCGACGCCTCCTCGATGATCGCCCCGCAGACCGGCAGCGGCTGAGCGGCGGCCGACGGCAAAAGGGCGGGTGCGTGCACCCGCCCTTTTCTTGTGCCGTCAAGACTTTTTCGTGGTCGGCGGCTATCGCGAAATTTCCGGACCACCCGCGCCGGAGTCGGCGTTTCGGCGGTTCGCACCTTGACACGACCGCCGCCGCAGCCCACCCTCTTCATACCGACCGCGCGGTACGGCCTGGTCCACATAGTGAGAGTGGAGAGTCATCGATGACGCTTCCCGGCGAGGACTTGCTCACCGTCGACGGCCTCACCGTGCGCTTCGGCGGCCTCACGGCCCTGCACGACGTCCGCATGAGCGTCGACGCCGGCACCGTCGTCGGGGTCATCGGCCCCAACGGCGCGGGCAAGACGACGCTGTTCAACGTCGTCTGCGGGTTCGTCCGGCCACAGGCGGGCCGGGTGCTGTGGCGCGGGCAGCCGCTCGTGCGCCACCGCCCGGAACACCTCGCCCGGCTCGGGATCGTCCGGACGCTGCAGGGTCTCGGCCTGTTCCCCGGGCTGACCGTGCTGGAGAACGTGATGGCCGGCGCGGGCCGCCACGCCCGCACCGGCCTGCTGCCCGCGCTCGCCGGCGCCGGCCGGTCGGCGCGCGACGAAGCCGGCCTCGCCGACCGGGCCCGGGCGACCCTCGGGGAACTGGGGATCGGCGACCTCGCGGGCCGGCTCCCGGGCGTTCTCCCCTACGGGGTCCGGAAACGCGTGGCGCTCGCCCGGGCGCTGGTGGCCGAACCCGACCTGCTGCTGCTGGACGAACCCGCGAGCGGGCTGTCGGCGGCCGAGCTCGCCGAGCTGTCGACGTTGATCGTCTCGCTGCGGCGGCAGATGGCGGTCGTGCTGGTCGAACACCACATGGACCTGGTCATGGAGGTCTGCGACCGCGTGGTGGTGCTGAACTTCGGCGAGGTGATCGCGGCGGGCACCCCGGCCGAGATCCAGGCCGACCCCCGCGTGGCCGAGGCCTACCTCGGCGACCCCGCCGAGGAGGCGTCCGGTGCTTGAGGTCGAAGGCTGGTCCGTGGTGCGCGCGCTCGATTCCGCTTGGTGGCGCCGGGCGCTCATGGCGGCTCCGGCCGGTCCGCGTGGCGGTGGCTCGCTGGGGTCCGCCGCGGCGCCGCGGGCGGTCGGGTGGCCGGTGGGTCCGGAGTTTTCCGTTGCCGGTCCGGTTTTCGTTGCGGAGCCGGCTCGTTCCGTCGCGGAGGCTGCCGGTCCGGTTTTCGTTGTGGAGCCGGCTGATCCCGCCGTGGAGGTTGCCGGTCCGGTTTTCGTGGCGGGGCCGGCCGACCCCGCCGACCCGGTTTCCGTTGCCGAGCCGGCCGACCCCGCCGCGGAGGTTGCCGGTCGGGTTCCCGTCACCGAGCCGGCCGACCCCGCCGACCCCGCCGAGGAGGCGTCCGGTGCTTGAGATCGAAGACCTGTCCGTGGCCTACGGTGCCGTCCGCGCGCTGGACGGCGTCGGCATCACCGTCGACCGCGGGGGGATCACCGCCGTGCTCGGGGCGAACGGTGCCGGCAAGACCACGCTGCTGCGCACGATCTCCGGTCTGCACCCCGCCCGCGGCGGGCGGATCACCTGGGACGGCACGGAACTCACCGGGCTGGCGCCGGACCGCATCGCCCGGGGCGGGGTCGCGCACGTGCCCGAGGGCGGCGGGGTGATCACCGAACTGACCGTCGACGAGAACCTCCGGCTGGGTGCGCTGTGGCGGAAGGACCGCGCCGACCGCGCGGCCGCGCGCAAGGAGATGTACGAGCTCTTCCCCGCTCTCGAAGAACGTTCGGCGAAACCCGCCTCCACGCTCTCCGGCGGGGAACGGCAGATGCTCGCCATCGGCCGGGCGCTGATGAGCCGGCCCGGGCTGCTGCTGCTCGACGAACCGTCGCTGGGGCTCGCGCCGCTGATCACCGCGCGGATCATGGGCATCCTGCGCGACCTGCGGGCCTCCACCGGGCTCACCGTGGTGCTCGTCGAGCAGAACGCGCACAGCGCGCTGTCCATCGCCGACCGCGGGTACGTGCTCGCGCTCGGCCGCGTCGTGGCGGTCGACACCGCCGCGGAACTCCTGGCCGACGACGGCCTCCGCCACGCCTACCTCGGCTTCTGAAGCTCATCATGGAGGTGAACGGTCCGGTATGCAGGACTTCTTCGACCTGACCCTCGGCGGGATCTCGGCCGGCGCGGTGTACGCGGCGCTCGGGCTCGCCCTGGTCATCATCTACCGGGCCACCCGGGTGGTGAACTTCGCGCAACCCGCCCTCGCCTTGATCTCGACCTACCTCGCGTACTCGGTGACGAAGGCGACGGGCAGCTACTGGCTCGGGTTCGCCGTCGCCATCGTCGCCGGGACCTTGCTGGGCGTCGCCACCGAACGGCTGCTCATCCGGCCGCTGCGGCACCGCTCCGAACTCAGCTCGATCATCGTCACCCTCGGGCTGCTGCTGGTCCTCCAGGCGGTCGCCGGGATGATCTGGTCCAACGAGCCGCTGGCGTTCCCGTACGCCTTCGACTTCCGCGGCCGGTTCTCCGCCAACGACCTGTTCGTCGTGCTCATCGTCCTCGCCATCGCCGCGCTGGTGCTGGTGGTGTTCAAGTACACGCCGCTGGGCCTGCGGATGCGCGCGGCGGCGTTCGCGCCGGAAGTGGCGCGGACACTCGGGGTGCGGGTCGGGCTGATGCTCACCGCCGGCTGGGGACTGGCCGCGGCCGTCGGCTCGCTGGCCGGGCTGCTCGCCACCCCGCCGTTCCTCTTCCCGAACGTGCTGGACGGCGTCTTCGTCTACGCGCTCACCGCGGCGGTGCTCGGCGGCCTCGACAACCCCTTGGGCACCATCGCCGGCGGGTTCGTGCTCGGCGTCGGACTGTCCTATGTGTCCGGCTACCTGGGACCGGAGATGGTGACGATCGCCGCGCTGGCCATCCTCGTGGTCGTGCTGACGCTGCGGCCCAGCGGGCTGTTCGGCCGGGCCAAGGTGAGGCGGGTATGACCGTGCGCACCGAATCCCCGCAAGTTCGGGTGGAGACGGCGCAAAAGCGCCGCGCGCTCCCGCCGCTGCTCGTCCACGCGCTGGCCGCGCTGGGGGCCTTCGCCGTGGTCGTGGTGCTCACCCTGGTCACCGACGAGTTCACCAACCTGCGCATCGCGACGATCGGCTACTACCTGGTCGCGGTGGCCGGGCTGACCCTGCTGACCGGGCTCACCGGGCAGGTTTCCCTGGGGCACGGCGCTTTCATGTTCATCGGCGCCTACACGGTGGCGCTGCTGGTGCGGCGCGTCCCGTCGTTCCCGCTGTGGGCCGACCTGCTGCTGGCTTCGGCCGCCGGCGGGCTGGCCGGGCTGCTGGCGGGCGCCGCGGCGGCCCGGCTGCGCGGCCCGTACCTCGCCGGGGCGACCCTGGCGCTGGCCGTCGGCCTGCCCGCGCTGACCCGGCGGTTCCCCGATTTCCTGGGCGGCAGCAACGGGTTGAGCTTCACCGTCCACAGCAGACCGGCCGGGGTGGGTGTCCCGGAACTGCGCTGGCAGACCTGGATCGTCTGGCTCAGCGTGCTGCTGGCGCTGGTCCTGGTGGTGAACATCGTCCGCGGCCGGCTCGGGCGGGACTTCCGCGCGGTCCGCGACGACGAGGTCGCCGCCGCGCTGAGCGGAATCGCCGTCGGGCGCACGAAGATCCTCGCGTTCCTGGTCAGCGCGGTGTGCGGCGGGCTCGCCGGTGGCCTGCAGGCGTTCCTGCTCGGCACCGCCGCACCCGGTTCGTTCACGCCCGCGCTGTCGCTGAGCCTGCTGGCGGCCGTGGTGCTGGGCGGGCTCGGGACCCTGTGGGGCGCGCTGTGGGGGGCGGTCGCGCTCGTGTACTTCCAGGCCTGGTCCGAGGACCTCGCCGACGTCCTGCACCTGAACACCGACGTGGCCAACAACCTCCCGCTCGCGGTGTACGGCGTGATCCTCATCGTCGTCGTGCTGGCTTTCCCGCGTGGCATCCAGGGCGGTTTCCAACGACTTGGCGGCCTCCTCCGTCGATCCGCGAGTGAGAAGGAGAACCATGAGAAGCATTAAGGCCGGCGCGGGCATCGTCGCCCTCGCCCTGGCGCTGACCGCGTGCAGCGGCGCGGGGGAGAGCGACGGCGGTGGGCAGCAGGCCGCCGATTCGGCCGTCGGCGTCACCAAGGACACGGTCGTGATCGGCACGCACCAGCCGCTCACCGGGCCCGCGGCGCCGGGGTACAGCAAGATCTCCGCCGGCGCCCGCGCGGTGTACCAGGCGATCAACGACGGCGGCGGGATCAACGGCCGCAAGATCGATTACAAGGTCGAGGACGACGGTTACAACCCGACGAAGACCGTCGAGGTCGTGAAGAAGCTCGTCCTGCAGGACAAGGTGTTCGCGATCGTCGGCGGGCTCGGCACGCCGACGCACTCCAAGGTCGTCGACTACCTGAACACCGAAGGCGTGCCGGACCTGCTGGTGTCCTCCGGCGCGCTCGCCTGGGACAACCCGCAGAAGGCGCCGATGACCTTCGGGTACCAGGTGGACTACACCCGGGAAGGCAAGATCCAGGGGAAGTACATCAAGGACACCTTCGCCGGCAAGAAGATCGGCTACTTCACGCAGAACGACGACGTCGGCCGCGACACCCAGGCCGGGCTCGACCAGTTCGTCAAGGACCAGGTCGTGGTCCGGCAGGGCTACGACAGCGCCAACACCGACGTGACGCCGCAGCTGTCCGCGCTCAAGGCGGCCGGCGCCGAGGTCGTCGTCTGCGCCTGCATCCCGGCGTTCACCGCGCTGTCGATCCTGGCCGCGGCGAAGATCGGGTACAAGCCGCAGTTCGTGGTCAGCAGCATCGGCGCGGACCCGGCGACGCTGTCCGGGTTGCTGCAGGACTTCGCCAAGCGCGGCGGCGCCAGCGTCTCGAGCGGGCAGCTGCTGGCCGGCCTGATCGGCACCGGGTACCTGCCGGACGTCGCCCAGACGTCGGACCCGTGGGTCGCCTACTTCAAGGGCATCCACGACAAGTACATCGCGAAGGAGCCGTTCACCAACACCGTGCTGTTCGGCATGGTGCAGGCCTACACGTTCGGGCAGGCGCTCAAGGCGGCCGGGCCGGACCCGACGCGGCAGAAGGTCGTCGAGGCGATGAGCTCCGGCGCTCTCAAGGGGCCCGGGCTGACGCCGTTCGGCTTCTCGAAGGACTCGCACGCCGGCTACACCGGCGCGTACGTGTTCAAGATCAACCCGGACACCACGACGACGGTCATCCAGCCACCGGCCGTCACCGACCGCGGCACCGGGGCGATCACGCCGTACTCCGGTGAACGCGCCACTCCGGAGCAGGTCAACCTGGTGAGCAAGTGACGATCGGGCCGGCTCGTGGGGGCCACGGGCCGGCCCGTCCGCTCACATAGGGTGGCGATATGACGGTCAGGGAAAAGGTCGTGCGGGCGGCGGTGCGGCTGTTCGCCGAGAAGGGGTTCGAGGCGACGACGGTCCGGGAGATCGTCGAGGCGGCCGGGGTCACCAAGGGCGGCCTCTACCACTACTTCGAGTCCAAAGACGACCTGCTCTTCGAGATCTACGCCGCGATGCTGCGGATGCAGACGCGGCGGATGGTGACGATCGCCGAGTCGGACCTGCCGCTGCCGGAGCGGCTGCACGCGATCGTCGCCGACGTCGTCGTCACCAGCATCGCCGACCTCGACGCGGCGACCGTGTTCTTCCAGTCGTTCCCGCTGCTGGAAAAGTCCAAGCAGGTCCAGGTGCGGGCCGAGCGGCGCACCTACCACGAGCGGGTGCGCGACCTGGTCGCCGAAGGCCAGCGGAGCGGGCTCTTCCGCGCCGACGTCCCGGCCGACCTGGTCATCAACTACCACTTCGGCGCCATCCACCGGCTCGGCATGTGGTATCACGCCGACGGCGAGCTCTCGGGGGAGCAGGTGGGGACGCACTTCGCCGACCTGATGCTGCGCAGCCTCCGTCCTGAGCCCGTTTGACTTCGCCGCTTCCGTGGTACTGACCGAAATCAACGCTGTCCCGCTTTGGAGGGTGCTCGTGCAGATCCAGGTCAACACCGACCACAACATCCACGGTGGCGAACGACTGGCCACCTACGTGACCACCGACCTGGAGGAGGGCCTGTTCCGGTTCGGCGCGTGGTTGACCGGGGTCGAGGTGCACTTCAGCGAGGACGGCGGCAGCAAGCCGACGGACAAGAAGTGTGTGATCGAGGCGCGGCCGAGTGGCAAGCAGCCGGTGGCGGTCACCCACCACGCGACCACTGTGGACGACGCCTTCGCCGGGGCGAAGCACAAATTGGTGCGAGTTCTGGATTCCCGGTACAACCGCGCCTACGACCACAAGGGCAGTGACAGCATCCGGCACATGCCCGCTCCGGAAGACCCGGATCAGGTCGGGGTGCTCGAGGACGACGGGAAGTCCCCGGACACCACGCCGGGTGTCGGCTAACCTCTGTTTCATGTCGAGCCCCGAAGCGTCCAGGACCGGGCTGCCGGTCTTCCCGGCAGCCCGGTAGCCCCCTCTTCCCCGGCGTCCGGGTTCCCGGGTGACCACGAAATCGTCCATCGATCTCGTGCTCCCTGGAGTTTCGTGTGCCCCTGCACTTCCTCGCCCTGGCCGTGTTCGCCATGGGTACGTCCGAATTCATGCTGGCCGGGCTGGTGCCCGGCATCGCCGCCGCGCTCGGGGTCTCCCTGGCGCAGGCGGGCTACCTGACGTCGGCCTTCGCGCTCGGCATGGTCGCCGGTGCGCCGCTGATGGCCGCGCTCGCGCGGTCGTGGCGGCGCCGGACCGCACTGTTGTGCTTTCTGGCGCTCTTCGCCGCCACGCACGTCATCGGCGGACTGACGACGTCGTTCGCCGTCCTGCTCGGGACGCGGGTGCTGGCGGCCGTGGCGAACGCGGGGTTCCTCGCCGTCGCCCTGTCCGCCGCCACCGGGCTGGCTCGACCCGGCCGCGCGCTCGCCGTCCTGCTGGGCGGCACGACCGTGGCGTGCATCGCCGGGGTGCCGGGCGGGGCGCTCCTCGACGCCGCGTTCGGCTGGCGGTCGGCGTTCTGGGTGGTCGCCCTGCTGTGCCTGCCCGCCTTCGCCGGCGTGTGGCGGATCCCCGACACCCCAGCGGGCGCGAAGGTGGAGGGCCTGCGTGCGGAGCTGGCCGAGCTGCGTCCGCTGACCGGCGTGCTGGTGCTCGCCGCGCTCGTCAACGCCGCCACGTTCGGGGTCTTCACGTACCTGGCCCCGCTGGCCGCCGGCGTCGCCCCGGTGCCGGTGGTGCTCGGGGCTTTCGGTGTGGGCTGCTTCGCGGGAGTCACGGCAGCGGGGCGGTTTGCGGACCGGTGGCCCGGCCGGATCGTCGCGATCGGTGGCCCGCTGCTGCTCGCGGGCTGGATCGCGGCGGCGCTGGCGGCGCACATCCCCGCGGCGCTCCTCGGCCTCGCGTTCGTCCAGGGCGCCTTGTCGTTCGCGGTGGGCAGCACGGTGATCACGCGAATCCTGCACTTGGCAACGGGCGCACCGACGATGGCGGGCGCGTCCGCGACGGCGGCCCTCAACGGTGGCGCCACGGCCGGTCCGGTGGTCGCCGGGGCGTTGCTGGGGGTGGTGAGCCCGTTTTGGGTCGCTGCTGGGGTGGTCGCGGCCGCCCTGGTGGTGGCGTTGGTGCTGCGGAGGCAGTTGACGCGGGCGCCCGGGGTGTCGCCGCGGCGGGTGTGACGGAGTGAGGAGGGGGGCGACGGCGGGTCCGGTGCTCGTCGGCGCCCCCTTCCGGCGCCCGAGGGCGACTGTGGTGAGCTCGCGCTGCGGCTGGGCCTCGCGGCAAGGTTCCTCTGAAGCCAGGCCCGCGGCCTCGCGCGATGCCGCCCCCGGCGTTCAAACCCGTGCCCGGCGATCCTGCCGCAACGAGTACAGCGCGATCCCCAATCCGCCCAGCGTCAGGGCGGCGGCCACCGGATAGATCGGCCGCGGGCTTCCGGTGGTCTCGATGACGCCGCCGCCCAGCCAACCGGCCAATGCCGCGGCCAGCTGGTAGCCCGATGCGTTGACCGCCACCGCCAATGTCGGTGCCGCGCCCGCCGCCGTGATCACGCGGGTCTGCATCCCCGGCACGATCGCGAAGGCCAGCGCGCCCAGCAGCACCGTCGACACCGCCGTGGCGACCGGGTTGCCCGCGCCCAGCCAGGCCAGCGCGAGCACGCCCGCCAGCCCGGCCAACAGCCCGGCCAGTGACGGCAGCAGCGCCCGGTCCGCCAGCCGGCCGCCGACGGCGTTGCCGAGGACCGCGCCGGCGCCGTAGCCGAGGAGCAGCACCGGGACGGCGCTCGCCGGGAAGCCGCCGACCTCCGTCAGGAGCGGTGCCAGGTACGTGAAGACCGTCAGGACGCCCACGTTGCCCGCCGCGGTCAGGGCGATCGCCAGCTGGACCCGGCGGTCGGTGAAGACGCGCAGCTCGCCGGTCACCCGGCCGGTCGTCGGCGACGGGCGGTCCGGCACGAACCGCAGCACCGCCAGCAGCGCCAGCGCCGCCGCGGCCGAGACCGACCAGAACGTCGCCCGCCAGCCGAGGTGCTGCCCGACGTACGTGCCCAGTGGTGCGCCGAGGACGATGCCGAGGTTCAGGCCCAGCGCCACCTTCGCCACGGCGGAACCCTGCTTGCCCGGGCGGGCTTCCGCTGCCGCGGTGGCGATCGCGACGGCGAAGAAAGTGGCCACCACCAGGCCGGCCAGCACCCGCGAAACCAGCAGCAGCGGATAACTCGGGGCAATGGCGGAGGCCGCGTTCGCCAGCACCGCCGCGGTGACCAGCCCGATGACCAGAGGTTTCCGGGAGACCCGCGCCGTCAGGAGCGTGACGACCGGGCCGCCGGCGATCATGCCGATCGCGTAGGCGGTCGTCAGCAGCCCGGCTGCCGAAAGCGGGATCGCCAGCCCGCCGGCGACGTCCGGGAGGATGCCCGACACCACGAATTCGCCGGTCGTGAGGCTGAACACGACGAGCATGAGGGAAACGACGGCCACACGAACTCCCCAGTTGGTTCGAGTTAGAATGATTCGAGCTAGAACTATCACAGTTCGAACCATGGGGTCTAGAGTCCGGGGGATGCCGAGCGAGGAGATCGACCGCGACGTGTGCAAGCTGGTCCACGGACTCGCGCGCACCCTCGACGGCCACGTCCGCAAGGTCGCGGACGCCATGGGACTCACCCCGAGCCAGGTCGTGGCGCTGCGCGAGCTGTCGGAGCCGATCACCGCCCGCGAACTGGCGGCACGCATGGTGTGCGAAGCCTCGAACGCGACGTTCATCCTGGACCGCCTCGAGGAACGCGGGCTGCTCAACCGCCACCCGCACCCCACGGACCGGCGCGCCAAGCAGATCGTCCTCACCACCGAAGGCGAACGCCGCCGAGGCGAAGCCCTGAAGCTTCTCGGCGACAGCTCACCGCTGGGCCCGCTGCGCGCCGATCAGCAGGAGGCGTTGCGGGATCTGTTGCGCGCCTTGGCTTCCGAGGGCTAGGCCCGGCGCCGCCGGACGTAGTGGACGACCAGCAGCGCGATCGCCCCGATCGCGATGCCACCGGCGACCATCCGCACCGGCAAACCGAAGCCCACCAAGGGACCTGCCGCGTTGACCGCGGAGCTGACCACCAGCACCAGCCACAGGAGAACCGGGCTCGAAGGACGCGTGGAAACGTTGTTGTTGTTCATGCCGCAAACGTTAAAGAACCAGCGAGCCGGCGGAAATGCCGTCCGCACCCGGATCCGGGGTAGCGCCCGCGCTACCCCGCGTCCCGGCCGAGGTAGGCCAGCACCGCCAGCACCCGCCGGTGCCCGGCGCCTTCGTCGGACGGCAGACTGAGCTTCGCGAAGATGTTCCTGATGTGCTTGAGCACCGCGCCGTCGCTGACGACCAGGAGCTCGGCGATCGTGCTGTTGTTGTAGCCCTCGGCCATCAGGCCCAGCACTTCGCGCTCCCGGGCGGTCAGTGCGGCCAGCGGGTCCGCCGTGCGGCGGCGGGCCATCAGCTGGCCGATCACCTCGGGATCCATCGCCGTGCCGCCCTTCGCGACCCGCTGGAGCGCGTCGAGGAAGCGTTCGACCTTGCCGACGCGCTCCTTGAGCAGGTAGCCGACCCCGCCGACGCCGTCGGCGAGCAGCTCGACCGCGTAGCTGGTCTCCACGTGCGCGGACAGCACCAGCACCGGCAGGGCCGGGTGGATCTCGCGGGCGCGCACGGCGGCGCGCAGGCCCTCGTCGCGATGGGTCGGCGGCATGCGCACGTCCATCACGACGGCGTCGGGGCGTTCGCCCTCGATGAAGGCGAGGAAGTCCTCGGCGTTGTCGACCGCGGCGGCCACCTCGATGCCCGCCGTTTTCAGCAGCAGGGAGAGGCCTTCGCGCAGCAAAGCGTCGTCCTCGGCGATCACGACCCGCATGGCAGCTCCACTCGCAGCACGGTCGGCCCACCGGGTGGGCTGGTCAGGGTGAGGGTTCCGTCGAAGGCTTCGGCGCGGCGGCGGATGCCGGCCAGCCCGCTGCCGCGGGATTCGTCGGCCCCGCCGCGGCCGTCGTCGCGGATCTCCAGGCACAGCAGGCCCGCGGTGCCGCCGAGCGTGATGTCCACCCGGGACGCCTCGGCGTGCTTGGTGACGTTGGTCAGCACCTCGGCGACGACGAAGTACGCGGCGGCCTCGACCGCGGCCGGGCGGCCGGTCTCGTACCGGACGTCGACGGCGGCCGGCACCGGGCAGCGCTCGGCGAGCGCGCGCACGGCTCCGGCCAGCCCGCGTTCGCTCAGCAGCGGCGGGTAGATGCTGCGGACGACCGTGCGCAGCTCGGCCAGCGCGTCGGTCGCGGTGTCCTGCGCCTTGACCAGCAGGTCGCGCGCGGCCGCCGGGTCGCGGTCGTACAGCTGGCCGGCGACGCCCAGCTGCAGCACGACCGCCGCGATCCGCGCCTGCGTGCCGTCGTGCAGGTCACGCTCGATGCGGCGCAGCTCGGCGCCGTGGGCCTCCAGCGCCGCCGCCCGGGTCGCGGTCAGCTCGGCGACCCGGTCCGCCAGCACGACGCCGGCGGCGGGCCGGAGCAGCCGCTGCGCGGTGCGGGCCTGCCACCGGGCGACGCGCGGCAGCTGCAGGGTCGCCGCGACCATGGCGGCGGCCACGAGCAGGTTCAGCGCGGCCTGCGGCCAGGAGTCGACCACGATCCCGAACGAGCCTTCGATCCCGCCGGGGACCAACGGCCACGCGAAGGTCGTCACGACCTGCTGGACCGCCCCGAGCGGCAGGCCGAACGCCAGCGCGCCGATGATCGTCCCGGTCGCGGCGTGGATCGCGAGCCACGCGAGGTCGCGGCGGGTCGCCGGGTCCTTCAGCGGGGAGCCGTCGCGGTAGGGCTCGGGGATCGGCTCGCCGAGTGCGCGCGCGGCGCGGCGGCGGTCGACGCCCACCGGCCACCGCGACAGCCGGATCGCCGGGGCCAGCGACGGGATCCCGACGCCGAAGGGGCACAGCAGCAGGACGGCGAACAGCCCGGCGAGGGCGAACAGCGACAGCATCGACGTGCCGGCGCCGATCACCAGGTAGCGAACCGCCGACCAGCACTCGCGCAGGCGGGTGGTCACCCCGCCAGTGTCCCACCCCACCACCGTGGTGGTGCTGGCGCTACCCCCGATCCACCCCTCCACGGGATCGAAGTCGCCGGGCGCGCGACCTAGTTTTCCTTGAGACGCAAGACCAGTCTTAAGGGGACAGAGATGACCACAGCGAGCGCGTACGCGCTGGAGCTGACCGGGGTGCGGAAGGTGTACGGCTCCGGCGACGGCGCGGTCACCGCGCTGGACGGGGTGTCGGCGGGGGTGGCGCGGGGGACGTTCACCGCCGTGATGGGGCCGTCCGGCTCCGGCAAGAGCACCTTCCTGCACTGCGCCGCCGGTCTCGACCGGCCGACGTCGGGGCAGGTGCTGCTCGGCGGCACCGAGATCGGCAAGCTGAAGGAACGCGAGCTGACCGAGCTGCGGCGCACCCGGATCGGGTTCGTCTTCCAGGCCTACAACCTGCTGCCGTCGCTGAACGTGCTGCAGAACATCACGCTGCCGCTGCGGCTGGCCGGGCGCAAGGCGGACCCGCAGTGGCTGCGGGAGGTCGTCGACGGCGTGGGGATCGCGAACCGGCTGGAGCACCGCCCGGCGGAGCTGTCCGGCGGGCAGCAGCAGCGCGTCGCGATCGCGCGGGCGCTCGTCACCCGGCCCGAGGTGGTGCTGGCCGACGAGCCGACCGGCGCCCTCGACACCCACACCGGGCGGCAGGTGCTGGACCTGCTCCGCGCGATCGTCGAGGGGATGGGACAGACCGTGCTGATGGTCACCCACGACCCGGTCGCGGCCTCCGCCGCGCACGGCGTGCTCTTCCTGGCCGACGGCAAGCTGGCCGGCCACCTCCCGCACCCCACCCCCGAGCGGGTGGCGGAGCGGATGACGCACCTCGGGGAGTGGTGACCGTGCTGGCCATCGCCTGGCAGACGATCCGGAGCAGGCTCGGCGGGTTCGCCGGCGCCTTCATCGCGATCCTGTGCGGTACCGCCCTCGTGGCCGCCTGCGGGATCCTCATGGAGTCCGGCCTGCGCGCCGGCGTCCCAACCCAGCGGTACGCCGCCGCGGCCGTCGTCGTCGGCGGCGCCCAGACCGTGCGGCCGCCCGGTGCCGACGCCCTGTCCGCCGAGCAGGTCGGCGAGCAGCCCACGGTCCCGGCGGCGCTGGCCGGGCGGATCGCTTCGGTGCCCGGGGTGCGCGCGGCCGTGGCGGAGCAGAGCTTCCCGGCGCGGGTCGTCACTCGCGACGGGCAGGTGGTCGACGGGCCGGAGTCCCTCGGCCACAACTGGGACGCGGCCGTGCTGGCGCCGTTCACCCTCCGCGGCGGCGACGCGCCCGCGGCCGCCGACGAGGTCGTGCTCGACGCCGAGCTGGCGCGCCGGGCCGACGTCGGCGTCGGCGGCCAGGTGCGGATCGCGACCCGGTCGGTGCCGATGACGTTCAAGGTGAGCGGTGTCGTCGACGGCCCGTCACGCCAGTCGGCGATGTTCTTCACCCCGGGCCGGGCCGCGGACCTGACCGGACGGCCCGGCCAGGCGCACGCGATCGGCGTCCTCGCCGACCCCGGGGTGGCGCCGGAGACCCTCGCCGACCGGGTGCGTGCCGTCACCGGCGGCGCCGAGGTGGTCACGGGTGTCGAGCGCAGCAGCATCGAGTTCCTCGACGTCAGCCAGACGCGGACGCTGCTGCTGGCGATCGCCGGGTCGTTCGGCGGCTTCGCGCTGCTCGTCGCGGTGTTCGTGGTGGCGAGCACGCTGGCCCTGACCATCAACCAGCGCCGCCGCGAGTTCGCGCTGCTGCGCGCGGTCGCGGCGACCCCGCGGCAGATCCGCAAGCTCATCGGCACCGAGACGACGCTGATCGCGCTCGTCGCCGGGGTGCTGGGGAGCGTGCTGGGGCTGGCGGTCGCGTCCGGGCTGCGGGACGCGTTCGCCGCGATCGGCGTGATCCCGGCCGACTTCGGGCTGGCGATCAGCCCGCTCCCGCTGCTGGCCGCGCTCCTGCTCGGGCTGGGCGCGGCCCGGCTGGCCGCCTGGGCGGCGTCGCGGCGGCCGTCGTCGATCCGGCCCGTCGAGGCGCTCGGGGAGGCCGCGGTGGAGCGGCGCGAGCTCGGCCGGGGCCGCGTGCTCACCGGCTGGGGCCTGGTGCTGGCCGGCCTCGGTGGCGCCCTCGTCCCGCTGTTCCTGCGCGGCGACCTGGCCGCGGCGACCTCGTCGATGTCGACGCTGGTGATCGTCATCGGGCTGGCCGTGGTCGGGCCGCAGGTGACCGGGCTGGTGCTGCGGTACCTGGCCCCCGTGCTGGCGCGGTTCTGGCGGATCAGCGGGTACCTGGCGGGTGCCAACGCCCACGCCAACGCCCGGCGGGTCGCCGCGGCGGTGACCCCGCTGATGCTGGCGGTCGCGTTCGCGCTCGTGACGTTCTACGGGCCGACGGCCACCTCGGCGGCCGCCCAGCAGGAGACGACGAAGTCGACGACCGCCGACTACGTGCTCACCGGCGCGGGCGGCGTCTCCCCGGAGGTGGCCGCGGCGGCCGGCCGGCTGCCGGGGGTCGCGGCGGCGACGCCGGTGGTCCGCACGTCCGTGATCACCACGACGCCGATGGGTGACAGCCTGGACGTCCAGCGGACGCCCGCGCAGGGCCTGGCGGCCGAGCAGGCCGGTGCCGCCCTCGAGCTGGGGATCGACGCCGGGCGGCTCACCGACCTGACCGGCGACACCGTGGCGCTGAGCCGCGCGGAAGCGGACTGGCTGGACAAGAAGATCGGCGACGAGGTCTCGTTCTACTTCGGCGACGGCGTCCCGGCGAAGCTGCGGCTGGTCGCCACCTACACGCACGACCTGGCCTTCGGTGACTTCGTGCTGCCGGTCGCGCTGGCCCGCGAGCACATCGGCGGCCGGCTGGACGACGCGGTGCTGATCCGGCGGCAACCGGGAGCGGACGCCGACGCGGTGTCGGCGGCGTTGCGGACGTTGCCGTACCCGGGGCTGGCGGTGGCCCCGTCGGCCGCCGTCGCCCCGGAAGCCGGCGACCGGCAGGCGCAGTTCTACCTGAACCTCGTCGCGGCGGGCGTCATCGTCGGTTACCTCGCGATTTCGGTGGCCAACACGCTGGTGCTGACGACCGCGCAGCGGAGCCGCGAATTCGCGCTGCTGCGGCTGGTGGGCACGACCCGCCGTCAGGTGACCCGGATGATGCGGCTCGAAGCGCTGGCCACGGTCGGGATCGCGGTGGTCGCGGGGACACTGGTGGCGTTGCTGCCGCTGGCCCTGCTCAACGCCGGGCTGCGCGGCAACCCCGTCCCCGCCGGGCCGCTGTCCGTCTACTTCGGAATCATCGCCGGCGCCGCCCTGCTCGGCATGGTGGCGATCGGGGTGGCGACGTCGGTGGCGTTGCGGGCCAAGCCGATCGACGCGATCGGCGTGCGCGAGTAGGAAGTGCGGGGTGGGCCTGCCCGGCTCACCCCGCCCCCGCCCGCCGGTCAGCAGGCCGTGTGGGTGTCCTCGCCCGTGTAGGACGACACCAGGTACTGCGTCGTCTGGCCGAGCAGGGCCGCGGCGCCCGCGGGCACGCACTTTTCGCCGACCAGGGTCTTGAAAGCGCCGCCGTAGGTCAGGGAATAGACCTTGATCTTCGTGGCGGCGGCGCCGCAGTTGCCCCAGTAGTAGTCACGCGCGTTCGGCCCGGCTGCCCCCTGCGTCGCGTAGTTGCCGCAGGTGACCGATTCCGCCGCCGCGGCCGTGCCCGCCGCGAAGGGCAAGGCCGTCACGGCGATCCCGAGCGCGACCGCCGCCGCAATGCGTTTCATGGTGAACCCCCGTTGTCCGGTGAACAGTGCGGCGCCCACGCTAGCGCTTTCCCGGAAACGGAAATCCCCTATTATTCCTAGGGGTTGACGGGGAGTGCACGCCGCGGGAACATCGAAACTTTCCGAAAGTTATTGCCCCACCACGGCCGTAGATCGCATGCTTTCGCCATCCTGGCTCGCCTGCCAGCCTCGACGAGGAGGAAGCATGCACACCAAGAACCGTGGTCGTTTCAGGGTCTTCGTCACCGGGGCGGCCCTCGCGCTCGCCGCCACGCTCGTCCCCGGGGTCGCCAAGGCCGACACCGTCATCACGACCAACCAGACCGGGAACAACAACGGGTACTACTACTCGTTCTGGACCGCCGGCGGCGGCTCGGTCTCCATGACGCTCGGTTCCGGCGGCAACTACCGGACGAACTGGAGCAACGTCAACAACTTCGTCGCCGGAAAGGGCTGGAGCAACGGAAGCCGGCGGACGGTGAACTACTCCGGCAGCTTCAACCCCTCCGGCAACAGCTACCTGGCCCTCTACGGCTGGACGTCCAACCCGCTCGTCGAGTACTACATCGTCGACAACTGGGGCAGCTGGCGCCCGACCGGGACGTACAAGGGCACCGTGACCAGCGACGGCGGCACCTACGACGTCTACCTGACGACCCGCTACAACGCGCCGTCCGTCGAGGGGACCAGGACGTTCGACCAGTACTGGAGCGTACGGCAGCAGCGGAGGACCGGCGGCAGCATCACGACCGGCAACCACTTCGACGCCTGGAGTCGCTACGGCATGCGGCTCGGCAGCTTCAACTACTACATGATCCTGGCGACCGAGGGCTACCAGAGCAGCGGCAACTCCAACATCACGGTGGGCTGACCATGCGCGCGTGGAGCACTCTCCTGGCCACGGCGGCCCTCGCCGTGGCGAGCACCATCGCCGTCACGCCGGCGCAAGCCGCGGCGTGCAACGGGTACGTCGGCCTGACCTTCGACGACGGGCCGTCGAACGCCCACACCCCGGCCCTGCTGAACGCGTTGCGGCAGAACGGGTTGCGGGCCACGATGTTCAACGAGGGCCAGTACGCGGCCGCGTACCCGGCCCAGGTCCGTGCCCAGGTGAGCGCGGGGATGTGGGTCGGCAACCACAGCTACACCCACCCGCACCTCACCCAGCAGAGCCAGGCCCAGGTGGATTCCGAGATTTCCCGGACCCAGCAGGCGATCGCGGCCGCGGGCGGCGGCACGCCCCGGCTGTTCCGGCCGCCGTACGGGGAAACGAACGCGACGGTCCAGTCGGTCGAGGCCAAGTACGGCCTGCGGCAGATCATCTGGGACGTCGACTCGGGAGACTGGAACAACGCGAGCGTCGACGCGATCGTCCAGGCCAACGCCCGGCTCTCGAACGGCCAGATCATCCTGATGCACGAATGGCCGAACAACACCCTTTCCGCCATTCCGAGGATCGCCCAGACGCTCGCTTCGCGCGGGCTCTGCGCGGGGATGATATCGCCGCAGACCGGGCGGGCGGTCGCCCCGGGCTGACGGTGTGGTGGCGCGGCGGTTGCACCCCGCCGCGCCACCTCCCCATCCTCCACAGTGGATCCTCCGGTGGGCTCGCGGTGGTAGCCTGCGTGCCGGTACCGGGAGGGGGATCATGGGGGAGCCGCGGGTGATCCGGGTCGTCGTGGCCGACGACCAGCAGGCCGTGCGCGAAGGCCTGGTCGCGCTGCTCAGTCTGCTCGACGACGTCGAAGTGGCCGGTTCGGCGGCCGACGGCGCGCAGGCGCTCGACCTCGTCCGGCGGCTCGACCGGCTCGACGCCGTGCTGATGGACCTCACCATGCCCGTCATGAGCGGGGTCGAAGCGACCCGGCGGATCGTCCGCGACCACCCGGACGTCGCCGTCCTGGTGCTGACGACCTACGCCGACGACGATTCGATCGCCGGCGCACTGGCCGCCGGGGCCCGCGGGTACCTGACGAAGGACGCGGGCCGCGGCGAGATCGGTGCCGCGCTGCGGGCCGTGGTCTCGGGACAGCTGACGTTCGGGGCCGACGTCTCGGGCCGGGTGGCGAGCGCGTTGTCCGGCCGGGGCGACCGGAAGGAGCGCCTGCCGGACGGGCTGACCGCGCGGGAGGCCGAGGTGCTCGGCCTGATCGCCGCCGGGCTGAGCAACGGCGAGATCGCGGCCGAGCTGGTCATCGGCGAGGCGACGGTGAAGACGCACATCAACAACGCGTTCGCCAAGATCGGCGTGCGCAACCGGATCGAGGCACTGCGTTACGCCGTGCAGCACGGCTTGGGCGGCGGCTTCACGGCTTAGTTCCCGTTTGGACAACGACTGTGCAACGACGGCGGCGGCCGGGTGTCGCGCGCCTCTAGCATCCGGCCAGGGGGTCCGGATGCGGCCCCGAACCGGGGGGATCCATGCGTTCGACCCTTGCGCGGAGGGTGTTCCGAGGCGTTGCCGGTACGGCCGTGGCCGGCTTGGTCCTGACCGGGACCTCGGCGTGTACGGTGCCCCACGATGCCGTCGCCGGCATCTCCGTGACCGACGACGGGCACCTGCTCGGGGTCATCCTCGTCTGCGGGCACCACATCGACGGCGCGACCCTTTACCACTCCGAAGGCCGCGGCGAAGTCGTCGACGAAGTGATCGCCCCCGGGTCGGTGCCGTCCGGTTCGTGGACGGCCGACCGCCCCCTCGAGTCCGGTCTCGCCACCTGGCCCCTGGAATCTCCCGCGGCGGGCTGGGGCACGGATACGCCGCTCGCCCCGCTCAGCGCCGAGACCACCTACACCTTCTTCGGCTGGACCCACGACAGTTCGTCGTCGGCGCAGGCCGTCGAATTCACCTTGGCCGACCGTGCCCGGCTCACCCCGGGAAAGGTCCTCCACTTCAACGGTGGCGAATCCGCGGCGGTCGTCCCGATGGCGGAGTTCCAGGCCGGCGCGTGCTCGACGCTGTGACGTCACCGTCCCAGTTTTTTGACGACGATCGCGACCACACCGAGCAGCAAGGCCAGCAGCAGAATTCCGCCGCCGATCACGGCGAACCGGAGTAACATGAAACCGAGCACTTCGTTCATGGCGTTCCTTTCCTGGTGATTCCCCCGGAAAGGAAGCTAGTGCGGCGCACGGGTGGAGCGGGACCACCCCGCGGTGGAGATCCGGGTGGATCACTCCGCGACGCGCGTGCGGCCGCACCAGGCGAACACCGGCACCTGGTCGCCGCTGCCGGTCGTGGTGAACTCGCCCGCGTGGGAAAAGTGCTCGTAGCCGGCGCCGAAGCTGACCTTCGCGACTTCGCCGATGCTGCCGACCGTCCATTCGCGGTGCCGTTCGACGAGCTCGGCCGGACCGCCGGAAAGCGTGACCTTGATCTTCGTCATGTTCGTTCTCCGTGGGTTCGCGGAAATCGGGAGTGTGGTCTTCGTCTCTCGACGATGCCCGGCGCTTCATTGCCGTGTCAAGATTTCCGGCTCCTATGTCGAAATGCCGGGAAATAGGGGTTGACAGTGATTCCGGCATGGGTTTTCCGGGTGGTGGGACAGGGGTTGCCGTCGCGCCCAAGGCAAGCTGCCGGTTAACTCGGACATTTCACCGGCCCGGCGACGGCCGGTCGGCTGCCGTTCGCGGAGCGTTCACTTCGGGCGCCTGCCCCCTTTACTTGCGGTGCCTAAGTTTCTCGGCGTGGACGCACCTTTGGCAGTGAGAGCCCGCGGGATCACCAAGTGCTTCGGCGACGTCGTCGCGCTCGACGGCGTCGACTTCGACGTGGCACCCGGGCAGATCCACGGCCTCGCCGGCCCGAACGGCGCCGGCAAGACGACGCTGCTCGGCCTGCTGCTGAGCCTGGCCGTCGCCGACGAAGGCGAGCTGGCGATCTTCGGTGGTCCCGCCGGGCTCGCCGGCGTCGCAGGGTTCGTGGACGGGCCCGGCCTCTACCCGTCGCTCACCGCCCGGCAGAACCTCGCCGCGCTGGCCGCGCTCGGCGGCCACCCCGCGGACCCCGGCGACGTCCTCGAGCAGGTCGGCCTGGCCGACGTCGCCGACGACCGGGTGCGCGGCTTTTCCCTCGGCATGCGCCAGCGGCTCGGCCTCGCCGCGGCCCTGCTCACCGAACCCCGGCTCCTGGTGCTCGACGAGCCGGCCAACGGCCTCGACCCCGCCGGCAACAAGCACGTCCACGACGTCCTGAGTCGCTTGGCGGCCGGCGGTACCACGGTGGTGCTGTCGAGCCACCGGATGGACGACCTCGAGGCGCTGTGCACGGAGGTGACGATCCTCGCGACCGGCCGGGTCGTCTTCACGGGCCCGCTCGCGAAGCTGTCGGCGGAGAACGGGGAGCTGGGCTACCGGCTGCGAACCTCGGATCCGGCGACCGCGCGGCGGGTGGTCGCGGAGACGCGGGGAGTCCGGCTCGCCGAGTCCCCGCGGGACGCCGAGGTGCTGGAGGTCCACGCGCAGGTGCCCGCCCTCGACGAACTGGTGCTGCGGCTGGCGGCGGAGGGGGTGGCGGTGCGCGAACTCGCGCCCGTGGTGTCGCCGCTCGAGGCGGCGTTCCTCACGCTGACCGGGCAGGAGGCCGGCCGGTGATCGCGTTCGTTTGCGTGGGGTTGGTGGCCGGTGGTTGCCGCTCCGAAGCGCGCGCCCTCGCCTTGACCGAGCAGGAGACCTCCCGATGACCACGACCGCCCCCACTCGTCCCGTTCCCCTCGTGCGGGCCTACCGCTTCGAGCTCGTCAAGCTCTTCGCCACCTGGCGCATCCGGCTCCTCGTCCTGGCCTGCTGGCTGGCCCCCGCCGTCTTCGTGGCCGCCGTGAGCGGGCAGAGCTCGCTGCCCGTCGACACGCTCTTCGGCCGGTGGATGAACGTCACCGGCTGGGCCGGGCCCCTCGTCATGCTCGGCTTTGCGGGCACCTACGCCCTTCCGCTGCTCACCTCCGTCGTCGCCGGGGATGTGTTCGCGGCCGAAGACCGGCTCGGGACCTGGCGGCACCTGCTGGTCGCCGTGCGGTCCGTCCGGCGGATCTTTGCCGCGAAAGCGCTTGCGAGCCTCACCGTTCTCCTCGTGCTCGTCGCCGGGATGGCCGTCTCCAGCACGGCCGGTGGCCTCCTCGTCGCGGGGAACCGGGCCCTCGCCGGCTTCGACGGCCACCTCCTCGCTCCCGGCGATGCGGCCACCAACGTCCTCCTCGCCTGGGTGAGCGTGCTCGCCCCGACCCTCGCCCTCGCCGCGATCGGGCTGCTCGGGTCCGTCCTCTGGGGACGGTCGCCGATGGGGCTGCTGCTGCCCGCCGTCGTCGCCCTCGCGATGGCGCTGGCCCAGCTGCTGCCGCTGCCCGTCGCCGTCCGGCTCGCCCTCCCCAGTTACGCCTTCATCGCGTGGAACGGCCTCTTCACCGACCCGGCCCAGCTGGGACCGCTGCTGATCGCCGTCGGAGTCAGCCTGGCGTGGGCGGTGGCCGCGACGGCACTCGCGTACCGGCTGTTCGTGCGCCGCGACTTCACCAACGCCGCCCACGACGGCGCGGAACACCGGGCGCGCACCGTTCTGCCCCTGGCCGGGCTCTTCGCCGCCACCGCCGGGATCGTCGCCGCGGTGACGCCCGCACCGGGGTCCGGGATCACGCAGGACAAGGTGCAGCAGTCGGTCGCCACGGCGTTCGCGCACCTCTACCGGCTGCAGACCGTGCAGCTGCACCGCCCCGACGTCACCGAAGCCCAGCTGGCGGCCACGGCCGCGTGCACCAAGGGCGACGGGCTGGTCGAGGCCGAAGGGCCCGGCAACGACTGGCGCTGCGTCGTCTCCTGGCACCTGCCCGGCGTCGCCGCCACCGGGTCGGCCATCTACCAGCTCGACCTCACCGCGGACGGGCGGTACGTCGCCGACGGCGACGGGCCGAAGGAAGTGAACGGCTACTTCCAGGTGCGGACCCCCGACGGGGACCAGCCCAACCCGCTCTGGCAGTTCGACGCAGGCGTCGAGCTGCTCACCACCACGAAGGGATGACCGATGCAGGTAACCCGCCACAGACGGCGCACCGGGAAGGGCCGGCCGAGGCACCGGTTCCGCTTCGCGACGGCCGGGTCCGTCACGCTCGTGCTGGTCGCCACCGGCGCCGGCGTCGGCGCCGCGTCGACGCGGCAGTTCGGCGAGGACCAGGTCGGCCAGGTCACCAAAAACGGCCAGGTCGTGGCCGCCGACCAGTACCTCGACCCGATCGGTGACCGGCTCGTCGTGCCCGGCGGCAAGATCATGGCGTCTTCGGTCAGCCCGGACGGCAGCCACCTCGCCGCGCTGACCACCGACGGCGGGATCGCGCTCACCGTCGTCGACCTCAAGAGCTGGCGGGTGCAGCAGCTCGTCGGCAACTCCGCGACGGCGAACCTGCGCATCGCCGGCAACGACGTCGGCCAGGAAGGCCCGTCGTACTCGCCGGACGGCAAGACGCTGTGGCTGGCCCAGACCGACGGCTACACGCGGTTCACGGTGAACCCGGACGGCACGGTCGCGGCCCCGGTGCCGGTCAAGATCCCGGCGGACGGCCCGAAGCACGCGTTGGTGGCACAGGCGGTCTTCTCGCCCGACGGGTCCACTGTGTACTCCGCGGTGAACGGCCAGAACCGGGTCGTCGCCCTCGACGCGGCGACCGGCGCGATCAAGCAGAGCTGGGCCGTCGGCAACGCCCCGCGTGACCTGGTCCGCGTCGGGAACAAGCTGTACGTCAGCAACGAAGGCGGACATCCGGCGCGGCCCGGCGAGCCGACGCTGAACTCCTACAACACCCAGGTGCCGGCCAGCCCGTTCACCGGCGCCACCACCAGCGGCACGGTCAGCGTCGTCGACCTGGCCAGCCCGGCCGCCGCGCCGAAGAGTATCGACGTCGGCCTGCACCCGACGGCGGTGTACTTCAAGAACGGCGCGCTGTTCGTCACCAACACCGCGAGCAACACCGTCTCGGTCATCGACACCGGCCGCGACCAGGTGGTTCAGACCATCACGACCCAGCCGTGGCCGGAGGCGACGGTCGGGTACGAGCCCGACGGCGTCACCCTCACCGCCGACGGGCACCTGCTGGTGACGCTCGGGCGCGCCAACGCCGTCGCCGTCTACCGCTTCAGCCGGGCGCAGGAGCCGGTGAGCTACGTCGGCCTGCTGCCGACGGACTACTTCCCGACGGCGATCACCACGGCCGGCCCGGACGTCCTGGTCTCCAACACCCGCGGCATCGACGCCCGCCGCCCGACCACGGCGGCCGGGCACGGCACCCACGACACTACGTCGAGCCTGCAGAAGTTCCGGCTGCCCGCCGATCCCGCGATCCGCGGGTACACGGCCGAGGTCTTCCGGCAGAACGGCTGGACGCCCGGCTCGGTCCAGGTGGCCCACGGCAACGGTCACCGCAAGCCGGTGCCGGTCCCGCAGCGGCTCGGCGACCCGTCGACGATCAAGCACGTCTTCCTGCTGGTCAAGGAGAACCGGACCTACGACCAGCTCTTCGGCGACGAGCCCCGCGGCAACGGCGACCCGTCGGTCGCCCAGTTCGGCGAGAACGTCACGCCGAACCAGCACGCGCTGGAACGGCAGTTCGGGTTGTACGACAACACCTACGACATCGGCACGAACTCCGCCGAGGGCCACAACTGGCTCATGCAGGCCGACAACCCCGAGTACACCGAGTCGTCGGCGGGGGAGTACCTGCGCAGCTACGACACCGAAGACGACGCCCTCGGCCACCAGAGCTCCGGGTTCCTCTGGACCGGCGCCCAGGCGGCGGGCAAGTCGGTGCGCGACTTCGGCGAGTTCCAGCAGTTCCTGACCAAACCGGCCGGGGCGAGCTGGCAGAACCTCTACTGCGACGCCAAGAACATGGCGGCGACCGGCGAGCCGAGCGCCTACCCGCTGGTGTCGTCCTCGCCGATCCCGTCGCTGAACGACGTTTCGGTGCCGGGCTTCCCCAAGTTCGACACCGCGGTGCCGGACGTCTACCGGTACCAGATCTGGAAGGACGACTTCGAGAAGCACGGGCCGGCGAACCTCAACATGTTCTGGCTGTCCAGCGACCACACCGGCGGCCCGCCGAACGCGGCCGCCCAGGTCGCCGACAACGACCTCGCGGTCGGCAAGATCGTCGAGGAGATCTCGCACAGCCCGTACTGGAAGGACTCGGCGATCTTCGTCGCCGAGGACGACTCGCAGGCCGGCCTGGACCACGTCGACGGCCACCGGGCGCCGGTGCAGATCATCAGCCCGTACGCCCAGCGCGGCGTCGTCGACAGCCACTACTACTCGCAGATCACGATGATCCGCACGATCGAGCAGATCCTCGGGATCCACCCGATGAACCAGAAGGACAGCGCGGCGACGCCGATGAGCGCGGCCTTCACGCCGAAGCCGGACTACACGCCGTTCACCGCGGTCCCCAACCGGACCTCGTTGACGGCGGGCCTGGCGACCCAGCCGTCCTGCGGCGCGGACACCCCCGCGCCACCGGACCCGGCGGCGCCGGTGCCGTCGTCGGCGGTGCCGTCGGACCAGCAGCAGGTGGCGGCGCAATGGCAGGAGTGGACGACGCACCAGCGCCTGACCGGCCCCGACGCCGTCGCCGACTACGCCAACCCCGCGCAGATGAACCACTTCACGTGGTACCAGACGCACGGGTGGCGGCTGCCCTACCCGGGGGAGAACCAGGTGTACACCCCGGAGCAGGTGCCGGGCGCCTCCCTGCCGTCCCCGGAATCGGACGGCTGACCGCCTGACGGCGAAGTCGCGAATGAGTCATTGGGGACGTCAGCGGTCTCCGATGACTCATTCGCGACGGGGAACCGGTGCCGTTCGCGCGGGGAACTCAGCGGGCGGGCCGGAGGTGTTCGGGGCGCCAGTGCCGTCCCCGCCGCGGGGTGCGCCAGTGCCGTCCTCGCCACGGGCGGACCGGGCCGCGGGCGGCGAGGAACGCCGGCTGGTGCTCGGCGAAGCGGTCCGCCGTGATGCCCATCAGCACCGGGTAGCGGATCTCGCCGCGGCGCAGTTCCGTGTCCCGCGGGCGGCCCTCTTCGCGGAAGCCCAGCTCTCCGTGCAGCGCCAGTGAGGCGAAGTTGCTGCCGTTGATGCTGACCTCGCACTTGTGGTAGCGCCGCACCTCGAACATGAACGCCAGCAGCACGGTGACGGCGTCGGCGGCGTACCCGCAGCGGCGGTACGGCGGCCCGATCCCGATGCCGTAGCTGAAGCGGCCGGAGGCCGGGTCGGCCTGGATCCAGATCGACCCGACCAGCGTCCGGTTGTGCAGCGTTTCGATCGCGAAGTGGAAGTCGTCACCGGAACCGTCGGCCGCGCCCCGGTGGGTCGCCCAGTGGCGGTAGCCGCCGACCTGGGGGCCGGAGTCGCGGTCGAACCCGATCAGGGCGCGGTGGTCCGCCGGGCGGACCTCCCGCAACCGCACCTTCCACCCCGCCCAGCTCATCGGCGATGATGGTACAGCCCGATCACCAGTAGCCGGATCACCAATAGCACTGGGTGGTCATGTCGTCGAGCCGGACGAACCGGGACGAGCCGTTCGCCCCCACGATGGCCTTGACGAACACCGGGTTGACGCCGTTGAGGTTCCACCGCGCGGTGTTGACCGCCTGGTACGCGCCGCTGCCGTTGAGCCACGGGTAGGTGCTGGACAGCAGGTGCCCGTTGGCGTCCCAGATTTCGATGCCGACCTGCGCCCCGCCGGCCGTCTGCATGTAGAACTGCGAAGCGCACTGGGCGGTGCGCGGCACCGAGTTCGTGGGCACCCAGAAGCCCTCGAACGCCCAGCCGTTGGAGGCGAACAGCCAGCCGTTGTTCCGGCCGGAGCGGGCGGTCCCGGCCCCGATGTCGAACCCGGCCGAAGCGGAACCGCCGGTCGCCACCAGCCACGACGACTGCGGGTTGACCTCGAACCCGTCCTGCACCTGCGACAGGGAGGCGTGCGCCACCCCGGACGTGACGGTCAGCAGCGCGGCGGACAACGCGGCGGCGGCGGTGACCCCGCCCAGCCGGCGCAAGAGCCGGTTTCTTCCCCCGGAAAACGTGGTGTTCATGGTGGTCCCTTCCTCGATTCGTAGCACCTACACACACCGAGCGGGAAGGGACCGGCGGTGATACATCCGGTATCGAGGGGGCCGGCGGGGGCGAGGCGCAACGGCCTCGACCGGCCCGCGCCTGGTACTGGGCCACGCTCGAGGTGTTCGACGACCCCGGCGTCCGCCGGCGCCTCCTGCCGCCGCTCACCCTCGATCCGGCCGCGTACCCCGCCGAACTGCACCGCGTCGAGCTCCAGGTGGCCGAGCCGGACGCCTGAGGTGTCACAAGCTCCGCCCCGCCGGTGTCTTGAGGTCGTTCCACCCGACGAAGACAGTGAGGACGAAGCCATGGAATCCCGCATCGACCTGTTCAGCACCGAGACCGGCTCCCGGCTCGGCAAGCGGTTCGCCAACCTCGGGCAGGTCATCGACTCCTCGTCGCTGCCGAAGCTCACCCGGGAGCTGGTCAGCCTGCGGGCCAGCCAGATCAACGGGTGCGGCTGGTGCCTCGACATGCACGCCAAGGAGGCCGCGGCGGCCGGGGAGTCGGCGGTCCGGCTCGCTCTCGTCGCCGCGTGGCGGGAGTCGACGGTGTTCACCGAGGCCGAGCGGGCCGCGCTCGCCTTGGCCGAGGAGGGCACCCGCCTCGCCGACGCCGCCGATGGCGTGTCCGACGAGACGTGGGCCCGGGTGCGCGAGCACTACGACGACGAGCAGGTCGCCGCGTTGGTCGCGCTGGTCGCGCTGATGAACGCCGCCAACCGGCTCGCCGTGATCGTGCACCAGAAGGGCGGCTCCTACGAGCCCGGGATGTTCGCCGCCTTCGCCGAACGCGGCTGAGCGGGACGCTTGAGCAGGGTGGCCAGGACGGTGCCGAGCACGACCGCCGGGGTGATCGCGAGGAAGGCGCCCCCGATGTGCCCGGCCACGTCCTCGCCCAGCAGGCTGCCGAAGACGGCGACCCCGAACGCGGCGCCGATCGACCGGGCGAAGGTGACCACCGCGCTGGCGGCCCCGATGTCGGACTGCGCCACCGCGTTCTGCGCCGCCGTCAGCGCCACCATCGGGACCATGCCGATCCCGATGCCCATGACGGCGAAACAGGCGATCAGCGCGAGCTGCGCCGTTCCCGGGGCGAGGGTGCTCAGCAGGAGCAGCCCGGCGACGTTCACCGCCATGCCGGTCACGAGGACGACCCGCAGGCGGGCCGGGTTCGCGACCCACCGCCCGGCGAGCGACTGGCTGACGACCAGGCCGAGCACCAGCGGCAGCAGGTGCACACCGGAGAGCGTCGCCGAGACGCCGTCGACGACCTGCAGGTACGTGGGCAGGTAGATCAGGGCGCTGAACATCGCGACGTTGGCGATGAACCCGACGAGCGCGGTGATGACGACCGTGCGGGAGGCGAACATCGCCGGCGGGAGCACCGGTGCCGCGGCGCGGCGCTCGACCGGGACCACGAGCCCGATGAGGACGAGCGCCGTGGCCGCGAGCGCCAGTGTCCCCGGTGACGTCCAGCCCCAGCGCGGTCCGAAGGAGGTGATCAGGACCAGTGCGGTGGCCGCGCCGGCGAGCAGCAGCGCGCCGGCGTAGTCGATGCGCGCGCGTTGCGGCGACCGGACGGTGACGGGCAGGGCCCGCGCCGCGAGGACCAGGGCCACCAGCCCGACCGGCACGTTGATCAGGAAGGCCCACCGCCACGAGAGGTGGTCGGTGAACAGGCCGCCGAGCAGCGGCCCGGCGATGCCGGCGACGCCGTACACCGAGCCGAACCGGCCCTGGTAGCGCCCGCGCTCGGCGGGCTCGGCGATGTCGCCGACGAGCGCGAAGGTCAGCACGATCATCCCGCCGCCGGCCAGGCCCTGCAGGGCGCGGGCGGCGATCAGCTGGGGCAGGTCCTGCGCCAGCCCGCACAGCGCGGACGCGACCAGGAACGCCGTCGTGGCCACCAGGTAGAGGCGCTTGCGCCCCAGCATGTCGCCGAGCTTGCCCCACAGCGGGGTGGCGGCGGTCGAGGCGAGCAGGTAGGACGCGGTGATCCAGGCGATGTCGCGGAACCCGCCCAGGTCACCGGCGATGCGGGGCAGGGCGGTGGCGACGATGGTCTGGTCCAGCGCGGCCAGCAGGACGGCGAGGACCAGCGCCGTCATCGCCGGCCGCACCGCCGGTCCGAGGGGGACTTCGATGCTCATTTCGCTTCCGGAACGGTGATGGTCTTGTATTCGGTGTAGGTGCCGAGCCCGACGGTGCCGTACTCGCGCCCGAGGCCGCTGGCCTTGAAGCCGCCGAACGGGCCGTCGAAGCCGATCGGCGCGCCGTTGACCGTGATGGTGCCGGTGCGCACGCGGCGGGCGACGGCGAGCGCGTGCGCGGGGTCGGCCGACCACACCCCGCCGGACAGGCCGTACTCGGAGTCGTTGGCGATCCGGACCGCGTCGGCTTCGTCGTCGTAGGCGATGACGACCAGGACCGGGCCGAAGATCTCCTCCTGCGCGATGCGCATCGAGTTGTCGACGTCGGCGAACAGCGTCGGCGTGACGTAGTTGCCCTTCTCCAGCCCCGCCGGGACTTCCGGGCCGCCGGTGACGAGCCGCGCGCCTTCTTCGACGCCGAGGCGGATGTAGTCGAGGACGCGCTGCTGCTGGCCGGGGCGGATCATCGGGCCGATGAACGTCCGGTCGTCGGCCGGGTCGCCGACACCCAGGGACTCGACCAGCTCCTTGAGGCCCGCGACGACTTCTTCGTAGCGGCTGCGCGGCGCGAGGATGCGCGTCTGCGCGATGCACGATTCGGCGTTGTTGAGCAGGGAACCGAACTTCACGCCCTGGATCGCCGCGCCGAGGTCGGCGTCGGGCAGGATGATCATGGCCGACTTGCCGCCGAGTTCCAGGCTGACCCGCTTGAGCTGCTCCCCGGCGAGCGAGGCGATGCGGCGCCCGGCGCGGGTGGAGCCGGTGAAGGCGATCTTGTCCACTCCACTGTGCTTGACCAGGTACTCGCTGGTCTCGCGGTCGGCCGGCAGGACGCTGATGACGCCCTCGGGCAGGCCGGCCTCGGCGAGCAGTTCCGCGAGGAGGTTCATGCTCAGCGTGTTCTCGGGCGAGACCTTGAGGACGACGGTGTTGCCGGCGAGCAGCGCGGGGATGATCTTGGCGGACGCCGAGGAGAACGGCGAGTTCCACGGGATGATCGCGGCGACCACGCCGATCGCCTCCCGGCGCACGACCGACCGGAACGGCGCGGCGGGGTCCGACGGGGCCAGGGTCTCCTCCCAGCCGAACTCCCCGGCCGCCTTCAGGTAGGCGTTGGCCTGCCGGGTCAGCCCGGGCTGACCCGCCTTCGTGAACCACAGCGCCGAACCGTTCTCCGCGGAGATGAGCGCGGCGATCTCCTCCGCGCGCTTCTCGCGCAGACCGGCCAGCTTGCGGACCACCGCGATGCGCTCCGCGGGCGAGGTGTGCGGCCACGGGCCTTCGTCGAAGGCCTTCCGGGCCGCCGCGACGGCGCGGTCGACGTCGGCGGGCAGCGCCTGCGCGGCGCGGCCGATGACCGCGTTGTCGTGCGGGGAACGGATGTCCAGCAGCTCGGTGCTGCTCGGGGTGGTCCACTCGCCGCCGATGAAGAGTTCTTCGTAGGTGATCACTGGCTGCCTCCTGGGGTCTTAACTGCCACATCAACGTAGCAGTTGTGCCGACTAGAGCGCGCAGATGTGAGTCACTCCACAGAGGCAAGAGCGCGCTGGAGTGTCTCAATGCTGTGGCGGTTAGTCCTGTACGGTGAGGGAGTGAGAGCTGACGCCGCGCGCAACCTGGAACTGCTGCTGACGACGGGCGCCCGCATGCTCGCCGAAGATCCCGCGACGAGCATCGCGGCGATCGCGGCGGAGGCCGGCGTCGACCGCCGGACCGTCTACCGCCGCTTCACGGGCCGCGAGGAGCTGCTGGCGGCGGTGTACCAGGCCCGCCTGGACGCGATCGAGGCGGCGATCGAGGCGGCCCGGCTGAGGGAGGCGCCGGTGCCGGTGGCCCTGCACCGGTACGTCGAAGGGATCGTCGGCGTGAACCGCACCTGGCCGACCGAGGTGAGCCGGATGCGCTCGGACCCGGAGATCTGGGCGCGGCGCCTGCGCGCGGTCGAGGAGGTGGACCGGTTCATCCAGCGGGCCACCGACGAAGGCTTCCTCCGGCCGGGCCTGCCCGAGCGCTGGCCGGGCAACGTGCTGGGCCGGCTGGTGCACCTGTCCACGCGCGAACTGCCCGGCCTGAGCGACGCGCAGGCCGCCGACGTCATCGTCGACACGTTCCTGCGCGCCTTCGGCAAGGGCGACGCGGGCTAGGAGCGCCCAGCCGCCGCGTACTCAGGTACGCGAACCGGTCAGGTGTCCGCTCGCTGGTCCTTGCCCGGGGCGTTGGTCCCGGTGGTGGAACCCGAGAGCTGACGGGCCGTGTTGACCAGCCCGACCATGCTGAACGCCTGGGGCGTGTTCCCCACCTGGCGGCCCAGGCCGGTGTCGTACTCCTCGGCCAGCAACCCCACGTCGTTGCGCAGCCCGAGCAACCGCTCGAACAGCTCGCGGGCTTCACCCGTGCGGCCGGTCGCGTGGAGAGCGTCGGCGAGCCAGAAACTGCACGCCAGGAAGCTGCCTTCGCCGCCGGGCAACCCGTCGACACCGCCGTCGGCGTCGGGGTCGTAGCGCCGGACGAAACCGTCGTGGGCGAGTTCGGCGCGGACGGCGTCCACGGTGCCGCGGACCCGCGGGTCACCGGCGGGCAGGAAGCCGACGCGGGGGATGAGCAGCAGGGCGGCGTCCAGGCCGCGGGAGCCGTAGAACTGGGTGAAGGTGTTGCGGCCGGCGTCGTAGCCGTGGGCGCAGACCTCCTGGTGGATCTTGTCGCGCAGGGCCCGCCAGCGCTCGACCGGGCCGTCGAGACCGTGGGCCTGCACGGTGTGGACCGCGCGGTCGACGCCGGCCCAGGCGAGCACCTTGGAATGGACGAAGTGCCGCCGCGGCCCGCGGACCTCCCACAGGCCGTTGTCCGGCTGGTCCCAGTGGCCTTCGAGGAAATCGAGCAGGCCGCGCTGCAGGTCCCAGGCCGGGTGGGACGTGGGCAGCCCGGCTTCGCGGACCAAGTGGAGCCCGTCGAGGACTTCGCCCCAGACGTCCAGCTGGAACTGGCCGGCCGCGGCGTTGCCGACCCGGACCGGCGTGGAGCCATCGTAGCCCGACAGCCAGTCCAAAGTGGACTCCGGTAGCCGTCGGGTGCCGTCGAGGCCGTACATGATCTGCAGGTCCGCGGGGTCGCCGGCGACGGCGCGGACGAGCCATTCGCGCCAGGCGCGGGCTTCGTCGTGGTAGCCGGTGCCGATCAGGGCCTGCAGGGTGAACGTCGAGTCGCGCAGCCAGCAGTAGCGGTAGTCCCAGTTGCGCGACCCGCCCGGCTGTTCGGGCAGCGACGTCGTCGCGGCGGCGAGGATGCCGCCGGTCGGGGCGTAGGTGAGGGCCTTGAGGGTGATCAGGGCGCGCCGGACCGCGTCCGGCCACTGCCCGTCGTACCGGCAGCGGCCGATCCAGTCCGCCCAGAAGCGTTCCGTGTCGGCGAGGGCGGTTTCGGCGTCGGCGGAGCGCGGACGCGGCCGGTAGGAGGCGTGGTGGGTGAGGACGAAGGGGACGCGCTCCCCGGCGGAGACGGTGAATTCGGCGTGGGTGGCCGGATCTTCGCCGCGCAGCGGCACCGGGGTGCGGACCCGGACCGCGTCCGGGCCGGCCACGGCGACGAACTCGCCGTCCTCGTGCCGGACCCACGGGACGACCGCGCCGTAGTCGAACCGCAGCCGCAGCAGCATACGCATCGGCACCCGGCCGGACACGCCCTCGACGATCCGGACGACGTCGGCGGCCTCCCCGCGCGGGGGCATGAAGTCCAGGACGCGGACGGTGCCCTCGGCGGTGTCCCACTCGGACACCGCGATCAGCGAGTCGCCGCGGTACGAGCGCCGGGTGGCGGGCCCGCCGCTCGCGGGGGCGAGCCGCCAGGTGCCGGCGTGCTCGTCGTGCAGGAGCGCGGCGAAACAGGCGGGGGAGTCGAAGCGGGGCAGGCACAGCCAGTCGATCGCGCCGTCGCGGGAGAGCAACGCGGCCGTGTGCAGGTCACCCAGGAGTGCGTAGTCCTCGATCGGGGGTGCCACGGCGGTCAGTGCTCGTTGTCCAGGTCGATGACGACCTTGACGTCGTCGTCGGCGGCTTCGAAGGCGTCGGCGGCCCGGTCCAGCGGGACCCGCCGGGTGATCAGACCGGTCAGCCAGTCCAGGTCCGCGCGGCCGAGCGCGTCGGCGGCGGCCCGGTAGTGGCGGAGGTTGGCGTTGACCGAGCCGATGACGGCGTTGTTCTCGAGGACGAGCTCGCGGTTGATGGTCCCGGCGTCCACGGTCAGGCTCCGGCCGGCGGGGGAGACGCCGGTCAGGCAGACGATGCCGTACGCGCCGGTCCCCGCCATCGCGTCGAAGACCAGGGAACCGACGCCGGTGGCCTCCAGCACGATGTCGGGCTCGAGCGACGGCAGCACCTTCTCGATCGGCTCGTGGTGGTAGGTCGCGCCGAGCGCCTCGACGAGCCGGGGCTTGGGACCGTCGGTGACGCGGTCGAGGACGTGGACGTCGAGGCCGCGCTGCCCGCCCAGCAGCGCGCCGAGCAGCCCGATCGGGCCCGCGCCGGTCACCAGCACCCGCTTCGGCTCGAACCAGGCGCGTTCCCCGACGCGCTGGATCTGCTCCCAGGCCTTCGCGACGACCGTCGTGGGTTCCATCAGCATGCCGACGTCCCGCAGGCGGGGATCGAGGCGCACGGCGTAATCCGCCTCGACGGTCCACAGTTCACTGCCGTAGCCGTCGATCTCCTTGATGCCGCGCTCGGTGTAGCGGCCGTTGCGGCACATGTCGAACTCCCCGGCCGCGCACGCGCCGCACGGCACCGGGTCGGGCCGCCGGACGACGCCGACGACGAGGTCGCCTTCGGAAAACCCGGCGGCCGCTTCGATCACCCGGCCGAGTGATTCGTGCCCCAGCACCAGGCGCTCCCGGCCGGGTGGTGCCCAGCCGTACTCGCCGCGGGCGATCTCCTTGTCCGTGCCGCACACACCGAGGGCGAGGCCGCGCACGAGCAGTTCGCCCTGTGCCGGCCGTGGATCGGGGACCGTGTCCACCCGCAAGGACCCCGAATGTTCCGGCACGACGGTCAATGCTCGCATTTCTCCGCTCCCTTTCCGCGACGGCCGCTCGGTTGCGGTTTGACGCGCCGGCGGCCCGCAAAACATGCGTGCGGGAAGCAAGGTGCGGGCAAACCGGACGATGCGGCGCAGAAAGGTGCTTCGCCTGCCGGGTGGAGCCGCAGCGCAGCGGCCCCGCCCGGCAGGCGGGCTCAGCCGGCGGCGACGATGCGCCACCGTTGGTTCACGCTGCTGCTGTCACCGTATTGGGCGAGATCGGCACCGCTGCCGGTGCGGCCCATGCCGTCGAGGTACTCCCCGGTGCTGCTGTTGCGGATGCGGACGTTGTCGGCGTCGGTCACCACCGACCACTGCTGGTTGCCGCTGCCGCTCGCCGCGTACTGGCTCACGGCGGCGCCGTTGGTGGTGCGGCCCGCGCCGTCCAGGTAGAGCCCGGTCGCGCGGTTCTTGATGCGCACGCGGTTGCCGGAGTTCTCGATGACCCACTGCTGGTCGTAGCGGCCGGGGTCGCTGCTCGCCTGGCCGGCGGTGGCGCCGCTGGAGGCCCGGCCCAGCCCGTCGACGGACAGGCCGGTGGCGGCGTTGACGATCCGGACGTAGGTGCCGCCTCCGCTGCCGGAGCCCCACGCGTACTGGAGCCGGGCCAGCCCGCTGGGGTTCGACAGGGTCAGCTTGGTGGCGGCGCCGGTTCCGGTGCGGGTGGTCAGGCTGTACCAGTCGCCGTCGCGCAGGCCCGGCCAGTACACGCTGCCCACGCCGAGGCTGCGCAGCTTGGCGCTGACGCCCCGGAGGTAGTCGGCGAAGAACGACCCGCTCGGGATGCTGTAGTCGATGGTGTTGTAGTGGACGCCGTTCTTGCTGCCGGGGGACATCGGGCCGCCCCACTCGGTGACCACGGTCCGGTCCGCGTACGCGCCGATGTAACCGCCGATGTGGTCGGCCCACTCGGTTTCGCTCTCGTAGCCCGCGAAGAACGAGTAGTCGTGGGCCGCCAGCAGCGTCCCGTCGAGCCGGCGGTCGCCGCCGACCGCGGGCACGTTCTGGGCGAGACCGGCCCCGTCGAGGATCACCCGGGCGCGCGGCACACCCGGGTACCGGGACAGCCAGGCGGTGTAGAAGTTGTTCAGGTCACCGGTGCTGTAGCCGTGCGGCTCGTTGATGACCTCGAAGTAGGCGTTCGGGTTGCTGCCGTACTGGGCGACGATCTTGTCCCACATCTGCTGGAACCGGCCGGTGTCCGGCGGCTTGCCACCGGTGTACGCCCAGTACGCCAGGATCACTTTGCCCTTGCCGAGCGCGGTGTCGATCGCCCCGGTGTAGGTGTCCCAGTAGCCGGCGACGGTCGGCTCGTTGACCGGCATCCGGACGGTGTTGGCCCCGCTGATCGAATACAGCTGGCCGATCACCTGATCGGCGGTGGCGGCGGCCGAGGCGTGGGTGTCGGAGGCGCTCAGCCCGGACACGTACAGCACGCCGTTGACGAAGTTGTCCCGCGCGTCGGCCCAGTTGACGCCCCTGAAGCCGGCGGTGGCCGCCTGGGCCTGCTGCGGGACCGCGGTCAGCAGCCCGCCGGCGAGCGCGGACAGCGCCAAGAGCCGCAACGCTTTCGACAGCGTCCTGCGGAGCACGGAGTGGTTCGGCGATCTCATCGGCTCGTTCCTCCCGGATCACGGCGCAGCCGGAATGTTCGAGACACTGGTAACACCCGCGGCCGGGAAGCGGCCAGAGTTCCGAAGCGAAACGCTCAGGATCGGTCAGAAGAGAACACGGCGGTGCCGCATTGAACAGAGGCCTTCTGTTCAATGCGGCACGGCCGGAAAGCGGTCAGCCGAAGTTCACGTCACTGCACCACATGTAGGTCTGGTCCTGGTGCGAAGCCTGCCAGATCGTGAACACGACGTGGTGCCCGCGGTAGCCACCGGAGGTCTGGACGTTGAAGGTGATGTCCTTGGCCGGGGCGTAGCGGCCGGTCTGCGTGATCTGATCGAGGTTGCCCCACCCGAGGCGCTGGGTGGTGGGGTCGAACCCGTTCTTGCTGACGTAGACCCGGATGTAGTCGGCACCGTGGCTGGCCTGGTCGTACAGGTGCATCGAGAAGCTGCTGCCGACGCTGGTGGTCCGCCACTGACCGGGGGTGTTCAGGGAGTTGTTGCGCGAGAGGCCGTTGCTGCAGAGCTGCCCGTCGGGCGTCGAGCCCTGGAAGTTGCCGTGCAGCCCGTCCCGCAGGGCGCTCATCCAGTTCCACATGGTGTCGGCGTTGGCCTGGAAGGCCTGCCAGCACATGGGGTCCTGCTGCTGCATGGCGGGGTTCGTGTGCTGGCTGCCCCAGTCCTTCCAGCATTGGTAGGCGCGGGTCGCGGGACCGACGATGGTCCCGTGCGCCGAGGCGGTGGGCACCCCGACGAACAGGCAGGCCAGCCCGGCGACGACCAGGGCGATGAGGCCCCGTCGTCTGGTATCGGACCCGGAGAAGTTGCGCAAACGCATGGATGAGCCTCCATTCTCGGATTGATCGAGCGGTGGTGGTTCATGTGGGAGCGCTCCCAGGATGGCAGCAGCTTAACCTCGATCCGGACAAAGTTCAACCAAGAGTCGAAAGAGAATTGTGGTTATTCTCTGTCGCCGGGGTTTCGAAAGGAACGGGATTTCCGGCGAAAGTTTCGCGGTGTTCGACGAGCCCGGCCCGGGTGAGCCGGGAGTGCCCCCTCGGACCGGTCCGAAGGGGCATCGCCGGTCACGTGCGGTGGTGCGACGCGTTCACCGGCGGGCAGTGTCGCGTACTTCGGCGGCGAACGGGCGTTGGAGCGGCAGGCGTCCGCCGTCGCGTAATCGTGGAGAATGCGCGGGTCCGGCCCGGGTGAGCCGGGAGTGCCCCTCGGACCGGTCCGAGGGGCACCGCTCGTCACGTGCAGTTGTGCGACGCGCTCACCGGCGAGCCGACGGTGATGTCGACCAGGTTGCCCGTCAGGCCCGGCAGCACGATGTGCACGGCGGTTTCGGCCAGCCCGAAGTCGGCGCCCGCCACCGGTTTCTGCTCGTTGACGACGATCCGGCCGCCGCCGGCCAGCGGGATCGTGCTGTTCGGCTGGGTCGGCACCGTCACCTGCGCGCCGGCGATCGACAGCCTCATCGTCGCCGAACCGGTTGCGCCCGTGCAGGTGCTCGTCGAGGTCGCCGTGAGGCCGGCGATGTCGATCACCGGCAGGCCCGGCAGTCCCACGTGGACGTCGTCGACGTGCACGGTGGCGGAGATCGTGCCCGGCTTCAGGGTCGTGGTGACCTGCGGGCACAGCGCGCGGGCGTTGACCACCAGTACGCCGATCGACGCGGTGCACGGTGTGGTGGTCCGGGACGCGGTGGCCGTGCGGACCGGTCCGGTGTCCGGAGCCGGCCCCAGCTTCAGCGGCAGCAGGGGCAGGTTCACCGAGGCGTCGAGCCCGACGGCCCGTCCGGTGTAGTACTGCAGCCGGGCCTGGGCCGAGTCGCTGGACGGCAGGTAGAACTCGTCGCCGGCGAAGCTTGCCCCGACCGGCACGGTCGCGGTGTCGTTCAGCGGCTGGTCCGCCGACGGGACGTCGCACTGCGCTGTCCCGGCGGTGTCCGTCGTCGCGTCACACGCCTGCTGCGTCGCCCCCTGGCCCAGGGTGAGGTGCACCGCGCGGCCCGCGAGGGGGCCGGTGAGGCGCCCGTTCTCGGTCAGCACGGCGGCCAGGTGCGCGGGCTCGCCGTTGGCGATGTGCTTGGTGCCGGTGTAGCCGAGCTTGGTCGGTGCCTTCGTGATGGTGAAGGGCACGCTCGTGGAACTCGGGAAGTAGCCGGCCGTACCCCCGTAGGAGACGTGCATCGTCGCCGCGCCGGGTGTGTCCGCGATGTCGAGCTGGCAGGACGCGGTACCGGAAGGGTTCACACCCGCGACGCAGCTGCTGCGCCCCAGGGTGAAGGTCACCAGGCCCGCGCCCACCGGGTTTCCTGCACTGGTCACCTTGGCCGACGCGACGACGGAATCGTGGTAGGCGGCCGTCACCGGGCCGGTGTAGCCGACGCTGGTCGCCTTCCGGGACGGCGGCGGCTCCTCCGGCGGTGCCCCCAGTTCGAGCCGCTCGTAGTACGGGTAGAACGAGGCCGCGAGCCGGGCCCGGCTGGTCCCGCTGTTCGCCGCCTCGATCTTCTGCCGGCAGTCGGGGTCCAGGCGCGTTTCGCAACGCCAGTAGAAACCCTGCGCGAACGGAACCGTGAGCTTGTACTGGCCGCTTTCCAGATCCGTGCAGTCCTTCGCGCTGCGGTGCCAGTGGAACAGGATGTTGTGCCGGTGCGCGCCGTAGTTCGCGTACATGACCTGGCCCTTGGGAATGATCGCGTGGAAGGGCAGTTCGACGGTGTAGGTCATGTCGTGCGTCACGCCTTCGGTGATGGTTCCCGACGCGGACGCCTTGAACTGCCCGACGGCGAATTCCGCGCCGACGGTGGCGGTCGTCGACGCCGTGATGTGCGAGCCGACGCCCTTCGTCACCTTCCAGTCCCACGGACCGGCGAGGCCTTCGGTGCTCTGCTGCGTGTCCTGGATCTTCGTCCAGTCGTCTTCGAGGACCTGGTCGACCCGCATCTCGAGCGGGTCGGGATCGCAGACACCGTCGGTCAGCGGCGTGTCCCAGAGCTGCTCGTCCAGGCCGATCGGCGTGTAGGCGTGCACCCCGTGTTCGCCGACGGCGGTCACGGCCAGCAGCGTCTTCCGGTTCCCGACGACGTGTTCGCCGCCGCCACCCCACTGCTGGAACTCGCTGTTGCTGCACTCCAAGGTGTACACGTCACCGGCGTTGTTGCTGTCCAGGCACCGGCCCGTCCGGACGTTCACCAGCGTGTGGCCGACGGCTTGCCAGTGCTGGTAGTAGTTCCTGGCCCCGCACGGGTTGAGGTAGACGTTCCCGTTGTAGTCGCTGTCGAGGCAGTTGTGGTTTTCGCGATTCACGATGGTGGCGACCACGGAATCCCCGATCGCGTTGTCGCTCGATTCGGCCGCGGCGGCCGGCTGCACCATGGTGGCGATCAATGCCGCCACGGCGGCCAAAACAATGGCCGCCGACAGGCGTTTCCGATAAAACAATGCCACTACCCCCTAGTGGACGATATTCAGTTAGCGCACGACAGTGGAATGTGTGCTTGTTCCCCCATGCGCCCCCGGCCGGGCCCCTCGTCCGGCAGTACCAGGCAACGCGCGAGCACGCCGCCGGTCAACACGGTTCCGGCGCTTCCACCCGGATGGACCAGCGCACCGGCCCGGATGCCGGAACGCCCCGCTCGGTTAGGCTGCCGGTGACCAGGACATCGGGAGGGGCCGATGACAGAGGCCGTGGCGGGGCGACGACGGCGGTGGCCGGTGTGGGGCGCGGCGCTGGCCGTGGTGGTGCTCGGCGCCGCGTTCGCGGTGCTCGACCGGCCGTGGCTCAGCCCGTGGTGGCCGGGCCGGCACGAAGCGGTGGCGCTGCCCGCGGTCTGTCCGCCGCTTCCCGGCCTGCCCGCGGCGGGAGCGCCGGCTCGCGTCACCGGCCCCGGTGACGTCGAAGGCGCCGACTGCGTGTGGGGCGGGTCTTCGCCGGTCGAGGCGCAGTTCTCGTTGTTCCGGCGGGCGGGGAACCGCAGTGGCACCGGGGAAGCCGAAGCCGAGGCCGCGTCTCGGGTCACCCGGTATCTCGGGCCGAAGGCGGGCTTTGCGCTCGGCGCGGACACCCCGGTGGGCGGGATCGGCGACGAGGCGAGGATCAGCGCGCACGGGAGCCTGGTCGTGCTCGTCGCCCGCAAGTCCAATGTGGTCTTGGTCGTGAACGGCACTTCGCCGGGGCGCGGCGAAACCGAGGCGGCCGTCACCGGTTACGCGCGGACGCTGCTGGACCTGGTCCGGCTGTCCTAGCCGGCGGGCCGACGTCCGGCGGGGCGCGGCCACTGCTGTCCACAGTGGACGGCAGTGGCCGCGGCCTCGTCAGAACAGCCCCAGCTGCCGGTAGACGACCGGGCCGAGGGAGATGTTCAAGCCGTACCAGATCGCCACGGACGCGCCCGCGCAAACCAGGGCGCCCAGCAGTGCCGCCGCCATGTTCCAGCCGGCCTCGCACAGCGACTGCTGCAAGGCGTAGAAGTAGCAGCCGCCGAGCAGCAGCGGGCCGAGGAACGGCAGCACCGACACGACCAGCCCGACCACCACCTCCAGTCCGCTGAGGTCGTCGAACTGCGCCAGGTAGTGGGCGAAGACCGAGGAGAACGTGAAGACGATCGCGCCGGCGAGGGTCACCACCGCGGCCGTGGCGAGGATCCTTGGCGTGCCCGAGGATCCCGGCGCCGGTGCCGTCCTGGCCCGCAGTGCTTTCACCGCCTTTCCGAGGCTGCTCATGTAGAAGCCGGAGCAGGCGAGGCCCAGGCTGTAGGTGAAGAGCTTGTCGTCGCCGCCGCGCAGGTGCAGCTTGAAGGCGAACACCCCGGCCACCACCCCGAGGACCGCCAGGACCAGAGCGACCAGCGCGTTCCGGTCCGGCGACGCGCTCGCCGCGTCAGCGGACATGGCCGAGCGCTTCTTCGATCGCGTTCTTCAGCTGGACGAACTGCGCCGATTCGCGGCCGGTGAAGATGATGGCGTGCGCGTCCTTGATCGCCTCCATGAACGCCGGGCGCATCGGCGTGCCCGCCAGGGGCGGCTGGCCGGTGTTGATGCGGAAGTAGCCGTTCTTCATCGCCACCGCCGGGCTGAACTCGATGTAGCGGATGGCGCGCAGCGGCACCGACATCTCCGATTTGCCGGATAGAATGCTGCCCAGGCCGCGCGGAGGCCGGATCGTGACGGCGGTGCCGTCGAATTCCACACTGCCGCGTTTGGTGGTCACCAACATTGCTTCGTCCTTTGCGTGGGTCGATTCCGGGCACCCGAACCGGGTGTGTACCGAAAGTAATGAATATCCGACCCCGCCTCCAGGACAACTGTCCCGCCCCGGTCAGGGAAACCGGCGGCGCACGGCGTCGTCGAGGAAGAACTCCCAATTCCGGTTCGCGTACCGGACGACTTCGTTGAGCGGCTTGCCCGCCTGGATGCCGGGATCGAGGGTGAGGAGCTCGGCGAGCAGCTCGGGCATCAGGTTGCCGATCGTCCGGCGGGGGTGGCCGGTGAGTTCGGCGATCTCTTCCCGGGAATGCGCGCCCAGTGCGACGGCCCGCCAGATCGCCCGGTGTTTTTCTTCGCGGAAAATCGTGCGCGAAATCGGGTGCCCGTGGCTGCCCGGCAGGTACGCGCTGAGCACCGGGTCGACGTGGGGACGGCCCGCCGCGGCGGCGGCGATCGCCGCGTTGAGCACGTCGGCCTTCCCCGTGCCGGAACTCTTGGAGCAGAACGCGCGGATCCCGAGTTCTTCTTCGGCGTACAGCAGGTGCAGCCTCCGGTTCGCCTCACCGGAGGTCCACAGCACGATCCCGCTGGGCTCCGGGCGGGCGAGGAAGTCGGTCACCGCGGTCAGCCCGGTGACGAGCAGCCGGTCGCGGGTCGGCCGCACCCGGCGGCCGAGCCGGCGCCGGTCGAACTCCAGGCTCAGGTGCTCGAACAGCAGGTCCACCACGACGACGTCGAACGGGCCGGTCAGGCTCCGCGCTTCGAGCGGGTCCCGTGCCCGCTGCACGTCGTGGCCGTGCTCGTCGCGCAGCTGCTGGGCGACCGGCCCGGCGAGCTGGGTGGTGTCCTCGATGAGGAGTACTCGCATCTTCGTCTCCGTCGTCCGGCCTATCGCAGGGGCAGGCTGAGGCGCATGCCGGTCTCACCGTCGTCGGTGAAGTGCTCGAGGTCGCCGCCGAGCCGGCGCGCGTCGGCGCGGAGGCGGTGCAGGCTCCGGGCCGGGTCGTCGAGCACGGCCGGGTCGAAACCCGGCCCGTTGTCGGCGACCTCGACGGTCACGCTCATGAAGTCGTGCACCGCGCAGCGGATGCGGACCGTGTCGCCGCCGTGCACGACGACGTTCTTGAGCAGGTCGCCCAGTGCCCTGCTGATCAGCGCCCCGATCGGCCGGACGACCGTGAGCGCGCCGACCCGCGGGCTCTCGGCGATCTTCAACCGCCCGGTGAAGGTGCGGGTCCGCTCGCTGATCACGACGGCCAGGGGGATCTGGTCCCGGATGAACAGCATGTCGATCCGCCGGTCGCTGACCGCCTGCTCGAGCTCCTCCAGCTTCTCGAGCATCGCCGGGATGGCGGGCTGTTCCGCGCGGACCGCCGCGAGGCCGGCCTTGACGTGCGAATGCAGGAAGTTGAAGAACTCGTCGTAGCTCTGCCGCAGGGTTTCGGCCTGGCGGCCGACCGCGACCCGGCAGACGGCCACCGCGGCCCGGCCGATCAGGTAGCCGACCACGAGCTGCAGCTGCCCGGCGACGATCGCGGTGAAGTTCCCGGCCGTCGGGTGCTCGGTCATGAGCAGCAGCAGGACGATCGGCTCGGCGACCGGCACCGCCACGATCAGCGTCTCGACGACGACGCGGGCCGTCAGCGCGAGCGGGATCACCTGCACGTACATGGTCAGGAAGGTGATGGTCGGCGCGGCGTAGTTGCACAGGGGCGTGCAGGCGCCCACCCCGTACCGGTCGGGCGCGGTGAGCAACGCCGCCAAGGCCGGGAACGCAAGACTCTGCAGGCACGGCAGCCACAGCCACTGCCGCCCCATCGCGAAGGGGCTGCGGCGCTTGAGGAACAGGACGGCGACCGGCAGGTGCGCGAGCGAGAGGCCGAGGACGACGTTCCTGGCCACCGGATCGGCGTAGGGGTCGACCAGCGCGCTGATGAACGACCCGAGGAACTGGAACAGGACGCCGGCCGACTGGAGCTTGGCCACGATCGCGAGCGTGGTCGTCCGGGTCGCTTCCCCGTGCCACCGATCGGCGTCGAGCACGCCCTCCGGCGATGGTTCCACGAGGCGGCTCCCGCTGGTGACCTGGTGAGCGTCGGACCAGCCGATCATCCTGCGTGAGGGCCCGCCCGTCACGGACAACTGTCCCGGCCCCGCTCTCGCGGTTGCTGTCGCCGTCCGGGCGGGCGGCGTTACCCGCCGGACGCGGGAACCCCTCCGGCCCGGGGGTTCCCGCGCGGGGCCTCAGCCCTTGGCGGTCAGGTCCAGCAACCGGCCGGTGAGGTCGAGGTGCTCTTCCACGCTGCCGGTCAGGTAGGTGAGGTCGACGAACGTGTGGTCCGGGGCGACGAGTTCGACGATCTTGGTGACCGATTCGGCGATGGCCTCCGCCGCCGTGCCGGGGTCGGCGTTCACCCGCAGCGCCACCCCGAGCGCCCGCGGGTCACGGCCGGCCCGCTCGGCGTCGGCGCGGAGCTTGGCCAGGGTGGAGGTGATCACGTCGGCGGGGAACTGCTCGGGCACCGACCAGACGGGGAGCCAGCCGTCCGCCCGCTCGGCGACCCGGCGCAGCGCCTTCTCCCCGAACCCGGCCAGGTGGACCGGCGGCTTGCGCACCGGCTTCAGCGCGACGTGGGTCTCCGCGACGGTGTAGCCGACGCCTTCGTGCGACACGGTGTCCTTGGTCCACCACGTCTCGAGGAGGTCGAGCAGGTCGTCCAGCCGCTTGCCGCGCTCGGCCATCGGCACCCCGACGGCCGCGTACTCGTCGGGCGACCAGCCGATGCCCAGCCCGGGCAGCAGCCGTCCGTTGCTCGCCACGTCGATGCTGGTCAGCAGCCGGGCGAGGTTCGCGGGCTGGTACTGGGTGGCGTTGATGGTGCTCGACCCGAGCACGGCGGTCTCGGTCACGGCCGCGGCGACGGCCAACGCGGCGAACGGGTCCTGCGCGGTGTGGAACTCCTCGGGCATGGTGTCGTAGCCCGGGTAGGGCACAACCGGATCGACCGGCGACAGCAGGCGGTCGCCGACCCAGAGACCGGCCGCGCCGGCCCGTTCCGCCTCGCGCGCGTACCGCGCGATCCCGCCCGGCGTGGCCGCCGCCTTGCCGAACACCGGAAGGCTGAAACCCAGTGGCATAACTTCTCCCCTGCAGAGTGAACGGACCATTTCGGTCCTGCTGCCACTACTACCCGCATCTAGTTGCTCGTTCAAGTACCGGTGCGGCGGCCCCGCCGGCCGGATCGCCGGATGGCGGCGGAAGATTTCTCCGCGGCCGTGTCGATCCACGGGCCGCTCGTTCGACCTGACGGTGCGAGAGCCGAGAGGCGGCCTCCCCGGACGAGGAGATTGTGTTGCCGAAGTACATGCTGATCATGCGGGGCACCGACGAGTCGAACGCGGCCATGCTGGCGGACATCGACGCGATGATGGCCACCAGCCGCCAGTTCATCGAGGACCTGTTCAAGGCGGGTGTCTACGTCGCGGCCGAAGGGCTGGACGACCCCGCCCAGGGCGTCGTCGTCGACTTCGGCGGCGAGACCCCGGTGGTCACGGACGGGCCGTACGGCGAAACCAAGGAACTCTTCGGGGGTTTCTTCCTCATCGACGTCGCTTCGAAGCAGGAGGCGGTCGAGTGGGCCAAGCGGGTCCCGGCGGCCCCCGGGGCCAAGGTCGAGGTCCGGCGGGTGCCCGGCAGCGAAGAGACCCCGGGCGACAGCGGCGGCCGGGTCTGATGGACGCGGCCGACGTCGAAGCCGTCTGGCGGATCGAGTCGGCGCGGATCGTCGCCGCGCTGACCCGGTTCACCGGCGATTTCGGGCTGGCCGAGGACGCGGCCCAGGAGGCGGTGGCCGAGGCACTCGTGTCGTGGCCGCTCGCCGCCCCGGCCAGCCCGGCCGGCTGGCTGATGGCCACGGCCCGGCGGCGGGCGATCGACGCGATCCGCCGCCGGACCGCCCTCCGGGACCGCTACCCCCTGCTGGCGGCGGGCGAAGAAGCCGGCTCCGGGGAGGTCGACCCCGACCGGATCGACGACGACGTGCTGGCGCTGATGTTCATCAGCTGCCACCCCGTGCTCTCACCCGAGGCCCGGGTGGCCCTGACCCTGCGCGTGGTCGCCGGCCTGTCCAGCGAAGAGATCGCCCGCGCGTTCCTCGTCCCCGTGCCGACGGTGCAGGCCCGCATCACCCGCGGCAAGAAAACGATCGCCGCGGCCGGCGTGCCGTTCGAGCTGCCGCCGGCCGCCGAACGCCGGGAGCGGCTCGGCGGCGTGCTCAGCGTCCTCTACGTGATCTTCACCGAGGGGTCGACAGCCACGTCGGGCGACCGGCTGCTGCGCCCCGACGTGGCGTACGAGGCGATCCGGCTGGCCCGCACGCTGGCCGCGCTGCAGCCGGCCGAGCCGGAGGTGCACGGCCTGCTCGCGCTGTGCGAGCTGACGGCGGCGCGCTTCCCGGCCCGGACCGGCCCGGACGGGGCACCGGTCCTGCTCGAGGACCAGGACCGGCGCCGCTGGGACGTCTCGGCGATCAGCCGCGGGCTGGCCGCGCTGGCCAAGGCGGCACCCCGCGGCCTCGGCCCGTACGGCCTGCAGGCCGCGATCGCCGCGGCCCACGCGGCGGCCCCGTCGGTCGGGGAGACCGACTGGGACCGGATCGTGCTGCTGTACGAGGCACTGGGCCGGGTCGCGCCCTCCCCGGTGGTCGAGCTCAACCGCGCCGTCGCCGTGGCCATGGCCTCGGGGCCGCAGCACGGCCTGGCGATGGTGGACGAGCTGGTCGCCGCCGACCGGCTCCCGGGTTCCCACCTGGTCCCGACGGTCCGCGGCGAGCTGCTGACCCGGCTCGGCCGGCACCGGGAGGCGCGCGCCGAACTGGAGCTGGCGGCCCGGCTGTGCACCAACGAGCGCGAACGTTCGGTGCTGCTGCGCAAGGCGGCCGCGCTGGACTGACTCCTCGAGACGTGGCCGCCGGGTCCGTCGTCGGGACGGCGTCCGGATCCGCTTCAGCCACTTGAGCAGCAGGGCGGTCTCCTCGCGCTCCAGCGACCTCCGGTGTGAGGCACGCGGCGAAAACCGCGTCGCGCACCCGGTGCGAGAGGCCCGGATCGCTGTAGCGGGCGGGCTGGGAAAGCATGCTCAGCGCGACGCCGACGGGATCGCTTGGGTCGCTTCGGCCGCAGGGATCCGGAGCGCGCCGGCGGCCGCGCAGCGATCGAGGGCCCGGGTCAGCAGCTCGAAGATCCGGCAGGCGGGTGCGGAGGTCCTTGGTCTTCGCGGCCGTGCCCAGTCGGTTCGCTTCCTCGCTCGCCGGCTGCGGGGTCACCGGCCGCCGGTGTCCTCCGGGGCGCTACCGGTGAGAACTCTGCCTGACGAGGCGGCCGCACAGCGACGCGGCGACGATGGAGACACCCAGCAGCGCGACGCTGCCCACGACGTCGAGCACGTAGTGGTTCCCGGTGGTGATCACGTCCGCCGTCATGAGCAGCGGGAACACCCACGCCAGCAACGCCAGGCGGGGGTGCGCGCCCCGCAGCGCCGACCACACCGCGTAGGCGCACCACAGCGACCAGCCCACGTGCATGCTGGGCATGGCCGTGTAGTGGGTGGGGTTCGTCCAGCTCTGCAGGTGCAGGAAGTCGTAGGCGGCCACGACGTCGACCGCACCCGGCAGCGCGAACCGCGGCGGCGACATCGGCACCGCCCAGTAGACGGGCAGGACGAGAACCATCATCGCGACCATCGTCCGGCGGACCCGGCGGTAGACGTCGCCGTGCCGGACGAACACCCACAGCAGCGTCCCGGCGACCACCACGTAGTACAGCCGGTACAAGTACACCGCCGGCCGGCCGAGAACCGGATTTCCGGCCAGCCACCGGTTCGCGCTCAGCTCGATGTCGAGGTGCACCGCGTGTTCCGCGGACTGCAGCGCCAGCGCATGGGCGGTGGCGGCCGCGAAGTCCTTGCCCACAGCGGCGTCGAGCCGCGCGAAGAGCAGGAACCACAGCAGCAGGAAGACCAGTTCGCCGAGCGCACGGGGACGCCCGCCGTCCCGCGCGGTCACCACAGGCCGGGGAGGACGAGCGTGCTCTCCCGCGGTTCGGCCTGCCCGGTCTCGACGAGGTCGGCGGCACGGGCCAGGAACGCGGTGAGCGACGGCGCTTTCGGCTCGCCCAGGTCGGGCACGTTGGGGCGGAACACGACCTGGCCGGCGACGCCGCGCTCGCCGGGATCGAGGTCCAGCAGGTAGCAGTCGCCCTGGAACGCGAGGAAGGGCAGCCAGGACTCCGACCACACGCTCCAGCGGTGGAAAGCGGGTTGCTCGACGGGCGTGGCCAGGTCGCCGACGGCGTCGGTCAGCATCCGGTGCATCCCGATGATTTCGTCGACGGTCAGGAAGTGGTGGTAGTTGAGCGGGCCGTGCAGCTGATCGGGATCGTCCTGGCCGTCCGACGCACGCAGCAGCGCACCCAGTTCGGCCGGCAGGGTGAGCCCGGTCGCGGCGGCGAGCCGTTCGAGATCCTGCTCGCTCGCGCCGGGCCGGAACGGCGCGGTCCCGGGCAACCGCCGCTCGACGGCGGCTCGCAACCGCGTGAACTCACGGGCGGTCTGGTTCATGGCCGCCAGTCTGCCGCACGGACCGGGTAATCCGATTGCCCGAGGGCGCCGCCGGTCCGATCATGGGGCGGTGTCCGGAGACGTGTGGCTCGAAGAGGTGAAAGCGGGGCTTTGCGAGGCCTTCACCTGGCGCGGAGACCGCACGGACCGGCATCGGTACGCCGACGTGACGGGGTGGTGGCGTCGTCCCGAGCTGCTCGGGAAACTGGGCCCCGCGCTGGCGCGGCTGTTCGCCGGCAAGCAACCCACCGTCGTCCTCGGGCCGGAATCCCGCGGTTGCCTCCTCGGGCCGCTGGTCGCGCTGTCTCTCGACGTCGGGTTCGTCGAAGTGCGCAAGCACGAGGCGGCCTCCGGCGACAGCGATGCCTGGCTGCGGCGCACCACCCCGCCCGACTACCGGGACCGCCACCTCCGCCTCGGTTTCCGCAAGCAGCTGGTCGACGGCGGCGATCGCGTGCTGTTCGTCGACGACTGGATCGAAACCGGCGGCCAGGCCCACGGTGCCCGCCTCCTCACGCAGGATGCCGAAGCCACCTGGCTCGGTGCCGCGACCGTGGTCGACGCCTTGGACAGCAACCAGGTCCGGCGGCAGCTGAACGTCCGGTCGTTGCTGCACATCCGGGAGCTCTGACCCCCGGCGCGCGGGAAGGGGCCCCAGCCGGTGGCTGGGGCCCCTCCTCGAGCCGAGCTCCGGTCGGGTGGCTAACGCTGCAGCGTCAGGACACCCGGCCGCCACGGGAGCTGGTCGTACGGGCCACTGGCGGAGGGGGACTTGCCCTGGTAGAGCAACTGCAGGTTGCACGGGTCGATGGTCTTGGTCTGGTCCGGGTTGGTGCGGACCAGGTCGCCGTGGCTGATGTCGTTGGTCCAGGTGGCACCGCTGTTGGCCTTGCCGGCGAAGGGGTTGCTTTCGCTGGCGGCCTGCGGGGTCCACGACCCGCCGAGGCTGCTGGAGGTGAACGAGCGGAAGTAGCGCCCGTTCGCGCCCATCGCCTCGACGATCATCAGGTACTGGTTCTGGCCCTGGACCTTGTAGACCTCGACCGCTTCGAACAGGTTGGCCTGCGTGTCGCTCATGATCGTCGTGTACGACGAGCCGAAGCTGCCCGGGAAGTTCCCGATCGGCATGCTCGCCCGGTAGATCTTTCCGTTGTCACCGGCGAAGAACAGGTACATGTTCGAGCCGTCGGCGATCAGGGTCTGGTCGATCGGGCCGGTGCCGGAGCCGGAGATGCTGCCCGTGAACAGCGGCTGCGGCGACGACCAGCCGTTGGGGTTGGTCGGGTCGCTCGACGTGCGGTAGATGAAGGGCCAGGCACCCCACTGGTAGGCGAGCACCCAGATGTTCTTCGGCGCGAAGTAGAACAGCGTGGGCGCCACCGTGGCCTGGCTCATCCCGTTCTGGCCGGCCGAGGCCATGTCGGACCAGTTCGTGAAGGGGGTGAAGGCCATCGAGCCGTACGACGACCCGGAGACGTTCGACGCGTAGACGAGGTGCTTGCCGTTGTAGACGACGTTGGTGAAGTCCTTGAGCGAAACCCACCCGTTCTTCGGCTGGGCCAGCACCCCCGACGACGACCAGCGGTACGTCGAGGGGAGGGAGCAGCCGCCTCCGCCGGTCGTGGTCGTCGTCGGCGTGGTCGGTGTGGTCGACAGGCCCGTCCACTTCTGGTTGGTGCCGCCGTGGCACGTCCAGAGCTGCACCGCGGTGCCGCTGGCGGTCGCGGCGCCCGCGACGTCCAGGCAGAGCCCGGACTGCACGCCGACCACCGAGCCGTCGGAGTTCAGCCGCCACTGCTGGTTGGCGCCGCCGTGGCAGGTCCAGATCTGCAGCCGGGTCCCGGTGGCGGTCGCGCTGCCGGGCACGTCCAAGCACTTGTTGCCGTACACCGTCAGCAGGCCGGCCGTCGTCGACGTCCACTGCTGGCTCGCGCCGCCCGAGCAGTCGGAGATCTGCACGGAGCTGCCGTCGGCCTGGCCGGCGTTCTGGACATCCAGGCACCGGCCCGAACCGGTGCCGTGCAGTGCGCCGGTGACGTCGGCCAGTGCCGTGTCGGCCCCCAGCGTCACCGCCACCCCCACGGTGGCCGCGACTGTCGCCGCCGCGGCGAGCACGGCGATTCTCCTGCGGCTGGTACTTCCTCTGTTCATGACGACCTTCTCCCAGTCAGCTTCCGGTCCGCTTCTGGTGGCTCCGGCTGTTATCGCTAACATTCGTCGCGTCAGCCTGTACGCCCGGGAGAACAGTTGTCAATGCGCACGCCTGGTCGCCGGGAAGACCGGCGCCGTCCTGGGCGACCTTGCCACTTCAAGGCCACGATCGTGAGTCCACAAAGGACGGTAGAGTCGTGAAATTTACATGCCGGCGTCGAATCTTGAACGAGCGATCCAGATAGCCTACGGTGGGGTTCGTGGTCAGGACGCGCCAATTCGACACCGACGCGGCGGTGAGCCGGGCGATGGAGCTGTTCTGGTCGCGCGGCTACGAGGCGACCTCGGTGCGGGACCTGACCCGGCACCTGGGGATCGGGCAGGGGTCCTTGTACGCCGCGTTCGGCGACAAGGACGGGCTGTACCGGGCGGCCTTGGAGCACTACCGGACCACCCTCGCGGCGGCCGCGCCGGAAAGCCTGCAGGGCGGGACCGACGCACGGTCGGCGATCCGGGCGATGCTGGTCGAGCGCCTCCGGATCGCCGCGGCGGACGCCGGCCGGGGCTGCCTGGCCGTCAACGCCGCCTGCGAGCGGCTGCCCGCCGACGCGGCGACCCGGCGCACCGTGCGGGACATGCAGGACGCCGGCCGCGAGGCGCTCGCCGAAGTGCTGCGGGTCGCGGTGGAGCGGGGCGAGATCGCGACGCGGCAGGACCCGGGCACGCTGGCCGCCTTCCTCGTCACCTTCCTCAACGGCTTGCTGGTCTCCGCCAAGATCACACCGGACGTGCGAGCGCTCGAACCCCTCGTGGAGGTCGCCCTGGGAGTTCTCGGCTGATCTTTTGCGCCCGGTACACCGTCGTCGTCACCGGTCACGTCTTCGACGCCGGTCACGACCTCGCCGAGGAAGTACCCGCCGAGGTGGCCGGCGCCGTCCTGGAATTCCGGCGGAACTGCCGCACCCACGGCCACACCGCGGCGATCACCTCGTCGCGACGGCCCCCGGCACAACCAGTCCCGTTTCGTAGGCCATCACGACGGCCTGGGCTCGGCTGCTCAGCCCGAGTTTCGCCATCACCCGGTTCAGGTGCGTCTTCACCGTGCCCTCGGTGATGGTGAGCAGCCGGGCGATCTCCCCGTTCGCGATGCCGGTCCCGACCAGGCGGAGGATCTCGCATTCGCGGTCGGTGAGCCGGCCGAGCCGGGCCCGGGGCGGGCCGGAACCCCGCAGCGGCGTCCGGTGCCGGACGAACGTCTCGATCAGCCGCCGGGTGACGACCGGGGCGAAGAGCAGGTCCCCGGCGGCGACGGTGTGGATCGCCGACAGCAGGCGCGCGGGTTCGGCCTCCTTGAGCAGGAAGCCCGCGGCGCCGGCGGCCAGCGCGTCGTAGATGTATTCGTCGAGGTCGAAGGTGGTGAGGATGAGGATCCGCGGCGGCGGCCCGGCGGCATCGGCGAGGATCCGGCGCGTGGCGGCGATCCCGCTCAGCCCCGGCATCCGGACGTCCATCAGGACGACGTCGGGACCGGTGGCCGCGCACGCGGTGACGGCTTGTTCGCCGTCGGCCGCTTCGCCGACCACGTCGAGATCCGGCGCCGCGTGCAGCAGTGCCGCGAGGCCGGCGCGCACGAGCGGCTGATCGTCGACGACGAGTACGGAGACCATGTGGAGTCGTCCTCCCCCGGTGGGACTCTTCCGCTGCGGTATGGACTTTCGCTCACTGCCGGGGCAGCGGGATGGTCAGCTCCACGGCGAACCCCCCATCGGGCCGCGGCCCCGCGGTGAGAGTTCCACCGTACAACTTCGCGCGCTCCCGCATCCCGGTAAGACCAAATCCGCCGGTGCCGGTCCGGCCCGCCGGTGCACCGTCGTTGCGGACCGTCGCGCGCAGCACCCCCGGTTCGCGGCGCACGGTGATCTCGGCCCGGCACCGGCCGGCGTGCTTGAGCACGTTGGTCAGCGCCTCCTGGACGACCCGGTACACGGCGAGCTGCAGCCCGGACGGCAGGGTGGCCAGCTCGCCGCCGGTGGTCAGCTCGACGTCGACCCCCGCCGCCCCGGCCCGATCCGCCAATGCCGGCAGCAGGTTCAGGCCCGGCGCGGGATGGGGCGCTTCGACGGCGTCTTCCAGGTCGGACTCGCGCAGCAGCACGAGCAAGCGGCGCATTTCGTCGAGCGTTTCCCGGCTGGTGGCGCCGATCGTGCCGACGGCCGTCCGAGCCGTCTCGGGATCGGAGTCGAACACGTAGCCCGCGAGACCGGCCTGCATGGAGATCATCGACATGTGGTGCGCGACGACGTCGTGCAGTTCGCGCGCAATCCTGAGCCGCTCCTGGCCGACGGCGTGCTCGATGTTCCGCCGCTGTTCGTACTCCAGCTGCGCGGTGGCTTCGGCGAGTTGCCGGTTCCGCTGCTCCAGCTGCCGGGAGACGTTGCCCAGCGCCCAGGCCACCGCGGGCACGGCGACGGCCTGGGCGAGGGTCGCGAACAGCGGCGCGTGCAGCGCCAGGCTGCTGGCCACCATCACCCCCGCCGCCACCCCCGCGCCGATCGCCGTCACCCGGGGCGGTTTCAGCGCGGCGAGGCTGTAGAACGCCACGATCGGGCTCCACAGGTGCAGGCCCGGCAGGTAACCCTGCCCCGCGTAAACGACGTACGCCGCCGCGGACGTGAGCAGGACGGTCATGGGTGCGGCGCGGCGAGCGGCGAGCGGGAGGCAGATCAACCCGGTGAGCGCGTACGCCCAGCCGTCGAACGGCCGGTGCCCCTCGGCCCGGAACAACCCGCCGACGAGCCCCATCAGCGCCAGCAAGGTCAGCGCCATCGCCAGGTCCACGACGCGGGGATCGCGTCGCGCGAAGTCGATCCGGTGCACTGCCCGACAGTAACCACCACCGCGGCCGCTCGCGTCCCCCTTGGGGCGTACCCCCGTGGTTGACGAACAGGCCGGGCCTACCCCTGCGGTGATCGCGGAAATGTCTTACCGGTGCCGGACGCTCCGGGGCCGCGATCTCCGTAGCGTTCTTCGGGCACCGGCCGCGGGAAAGCGGCCGCGGAGTGAGGGGAAAGCGATGACGAAGACGATCAAGTTCCTGGCCGGCGGGGTGCTCGCGGGGATGGTCCTGCTGCCCACGGGTACGGCGGTCGCGAAGTCCGCGTGGGCCTACGACGGGAACAAACTGGTCGCCCACGCGTGGGCGCCCGCCATGAACGACAAGGGCCGGATCGCCATCAAGGACAGTGCGGCCGGCAACTCGGTGAAGGCCGAGTACTACCGGTCGGGCAGCGACACCAAGCGCACCCTGTGGAACAAGTCGGGTAAGAACGCGACGGTCTACTCGACCTCGGGCAGCAAGGTCTTCAAGTTCCAGGCGTGCGAGGACATCGACTGGGGCGGCGACCACTGCTCCGGCTACGTCTGGGTCGACTGACGGTTCCGTCCGCCGGGCGGCCGTCACAGACGGCCACCCGGCGGCTCCCTCCGGCGAACAGGAAAGGCAGGCCCGTGATGGCCGGCGATGTGGTCTCCCCGAGGTTCCGGTTCTTCGCGCTGGTGCTCGCTTCGTTCGGCCTCGCCTTGGCGATGCTGTCCGTCGTGGCGGTGCTCGCCGTGCAAGAAGGGCGGGCCGGCCGGGAATACGCGCGCGGTCCGGTGATCGCCGATGACGGCGGCGGCGTCGTCGCGCTGTGGCAAGGCGTGCGTGACGCGATCGGGCGGACGCCGCACGACGTCGTCCTCCTGGAGCCGCTGACCCCGTCGGCGCCGCCACCACCCGGCCTGAGCCGGTGGCCCGCACCGGGTGAGGTGTTCCTGTCCCCGGCGCTGGCCGGCGCCGGCAGCGCGGAACACGTCGAGACCCGCTACGGCCGGTACGCCGGCGCCATCGGGGACGCGGGGCTGCTCTCGGGCTCCGAGCGGCTGGCCTACGTGCGGCCCGCGACCGCGCCCCCCGAAGCCGAACGTCCGAACTGGCTTCCCATCACGGGTTTCGGCGCGGAGACCGTCTTCGGGGACAGCACGGATGCGGCGCCGACGACGTTCCTGCTCGCCCTCATCATCCTGCTCGTCCTGCCCGCGCTGTGGCTGGTCGCCACCGCTGTCCGGTTTGGACAGTCGCGGCGGGACGCGGTGCCGCCGGTGCTCGGGGGAGTGGCGCTCGCCGTCGCCGTACTGGCCGTCGCGATGACGACGCAGCTGCGCCTGCCGGTGACGGGGTACGTCCTCGACCCGGCCGACCTGCGGGCGGCGTGGCCGTTCTTCGCCCTCGCGATCCTGCTCGCGGCAGCGATCCCGGTGGGGCTGACGGGCATCGTGCGCCCTCCGCGCCTCCGGCAGCGGAGCCGGCGCTGGCCCGCCGCCGCCCTGGGCGCGGCGATCGTCGCCGCCGCGGGTTCTTACCTTCCCGGCGAAATCGGCCCGCTGGTCTTCCTGGCGGGAGCCGCCGGGCTGTGGGTGTGCCTCCCGCGGGCCGCGGCCTCGCTCCTCCAGCGCCACCCGACGCGCCACCCCGCGGTGTTCACGCGTTCCCTCACCGCCGTCCTCGTCGGCGTCACGCTGGTCACCGGGCTCCAGATCTGGACCAGCCGGACCGGCGGGCCGGCGGAGGCCGCGGAAGCCATCCAGCGCCGCAGCGGGGACAGCGTGCTGGTCGTCGACTCCGCCCAGCCGAGCCCGGAGCGCATCGGTGCCTTCGTGGCGCGGCTGCCCGCCGGGAGCACGGTCCTGGCGCTGCGGACCGAGGACGGGTACGAAGGCGGGGACGTCACCCTCACCGGCTCCTGCGAGGCGGTCCGCGCGGTCGGGGGCAGCTGCGCCGCGGCCGGCGGAAAACTGCCGATGGGCGTCACCGCGGGCGAAAGCCTGCTCGCCTGGTACGGCACCGACACGAAGATCACCGTCGGGCCGGTCACCCAGACCCCGCGCTCGCTCGTCGTCGTCGCCCCGCCGGGCCACAAGAACGACGTCAAACGGGCCGCGCACGCGACGCTGCTCACCCCCGAGGCCGGCACGCCGGGGGAGACCTGGTTGCTGGGCCGGCACGGTACCGAGGTGGAGGCCGGGTGGCTGTGGCTGCTCGCCGCGGCCGGCTTCGGCTACCTGCTGGCGGCGACCGCACTGCAGAACGCGCGTGACGTCCTGCGCCGCGGAGCAGCCTGGTCCGCCGTCCGCCACTCGGCTTCGGCCGTCGGAGCCGGCGTCGTCGTCGCGGCCTGGCTGGGAAGCCTGCTGGTGGCGGTGCTGCCCCAGGCGGCGTTCCCCGCGGAGGCGGTCCTCGCCGCGGCGGCGGTGTCCACGGTCCTCATCCCGCTCGCCGGTCACCTGAACCGGGCGCGGACAGGCGTAAGAGCCGTGGGACCCGGGTAGTAGTTTCCTGCACGATCGAGGGGAGCGGACACGGTGGCACGTCTTCATGTCGGTTGCGCGATGTGGACCCACAAGGCGTGGCCGGGGCGGTTCCTGCCGCCGTCGCTGCCGGCCAAGGAGCGCCTGCGCGCCTACGCCGGCTGGTGCAACGCGGTCGAAGGCAACACCACGTTCTACGCGACTCCCGCCCGCGCCACCGTCGCGACCTGGGCGCAGCAGACCGGCCCCGACTTCCGGTTCGTGGTCAAGGTGCCCAAGACCGTCACGCACGAGCGCCGGTTCGTCGCGGTCGAGACCGAGATGCGGACTTTCCTGGACGCGATCGAACCCCTCGGTGACCGGGCGGTCCTGTGGACCCAGCTGCCGGGTTCGTTCGGCCCTTCGGACGTCGACGCCCTCACCCGCTTCCTGCGCCGGCTGCCCGCCGACCGCCGTCGAGCGGTGGAGGTCCGCCACCCGGCGTTCTTCACCGACGCCGAATCGGCATCGCTGCTGGAGGGCGCCCTCACCGGCGTGGGCACCGAGTGGGTCCCGTTCGACACGACGGTGTTCTTCCGGAGCCCACCGGTCACCGAGATGGAGCGGGAGACGTGGACCAGGAAGCCGAGACTGCCCCGCCGCACCCGGGCCTTGACCGCCCACCCGATCATCCGCTACCTGGGCCGTGACGCGGCCGACCGGACGATCGAGGGCTGGCAGCCGTGGACGGAGGTGGTGGCGGGCTGGCTGGCCGAGGGCCGATCGCCGACGGTGTTCGTGCACACGCCCGCCAACGACGAGGCCCCGGAACTGGCTCGCCGCTTCCACGAGGACGTGCGTGCACTGGTGCCGGATCTCGAGCCCCTGCCGGAGCCGGAGCCGGTGGAGCCCGCGACTCTGTTCTGAGCGCCGGCCTCCGTTCGGGGTGGTTTCCGGCACCCTTTCCGCTTCGCGCTCGGTGACGTGCGGCGGCGGCTCGAACGCCCGGTCGGTCTCGTGACGGTCGTGCTCAACTTCGACCGGGGACTGCGCTTGACGAGCACCTCCAGCGCTGCCCCGACACCGCGCTCGCTCACCTCGCTGGTGTCCACCGTGGCGACCGACGCCGCCGTGGGAGCCACGGTGAGCAGCCCGCTCGCGACCGCCACGACTGCTGCAGCGGCCGATCCCGGGCGCCACCGGCGACGCCGCCTCGCAGGGCGCACAAAACAGGGGGAGCGGAAGACGGCGGGGAGCTGATCGGCGGTGCAGGCTCAATGTGGACCGTGAACGACGACGCCCCCGCCGTCAAGGGGAACCGGAAGGTGCCGGCTCCGCTACTCGAACACCCCGTAGCCCGCGACGGCGTGGGCCCGGACGCCGTCCATGTCGAGCTCCACGCCGATGCCCGGGGTGTCGGGAAGCGTGATGTAGCCGTCCTTGACGATCGAGCCGCTTCCGTCGGGGGCGTGGACGTAGCTGTCCCACACGGCTCGCTCCTCGAGGGCGTGCCATTCCTGGACGAAGAAGTTGGGGATCGCTCCGCACTGGTGTGACGTGGCCATCGTGCCCAGCGGCGTCGACACCAGGTGCGGTGCGAACGGGATGTAGTGCAGCTCCGCCAGGTTGGCGATCTTCTTGGCCTCGGCGAGACCGCCGCACTTCGGCACGTCCGGCTCGATCACGTCCACGGCGCCGCGTTCGAGCAGCTCGCGGAATCCCCAGCGCAGGTAGAGGTTCTCGCCCGCGCAGATCGGCGTGCGGGTCTGCGCGCGCACCCGCACCAACGCGTCGACGTTTTCCGCCGGCAGCGGCTCCTCGAGCCACATCAGGCGGAACGGCTCGAGCTCCCACGAGATCCGGCACGCGCTCGGCACGTCGTAGCGGGCGTGCAGGTCGATGGCCAGGTCGATGTCCGGCCCGATCGCTTCCCGGACGGCGGCCACGCGCTCGACCATCGAGCTCAGCTCGGCGGCGTTGATCGTGTGGTTGAAGGTGTCGAACTTGGCCGGGTGGTGCAGGTTGTCGATGTCGAACTTGATGGCGGTGAAACCCTCGGCGACCATCCGCTGGGCCCGGTCGACGCACCCGGCGATCGAGCCCGCGGGGTCGTCGCCGTCGCCGCAGTCGGCGTAGAGGCGGATCCGGTCGCGGAACTTCCCGCCGAGCAGCCGGTGGACCGGCTGGCCCGCGGCCTTGCCCGCGAGGTCCCACAGCGCGATCTCGATCCCGGACAGGGCAATCACGAACACCCCGCCCTGGGAGCCCGCGAAAACGTTGCTGCGGCGCAGCTTCTCCCAGCACCGCTCGACGTTGCGCGGATCTTCGCCGATCAGGAGGGGGGTCAAGGAGTTGATCACCCCGACGACGGCGCCCGCGCCCGCGTCGGGATTGGCCTCGCCGAACCCGCTGAGGCCCTCGTCGGTGTCGATCCGCACCAGGGTGGCCTGACCGTGGTAGGCCACCACGGCCGTCGTCACGTTCACGATCCGCATTGCTCTCCCGCCGCCGGGTAGTGCCGAAGAACGGACTGTCGCGAAGTCCAACTTGTCCTATAAGCTGATGACATGCCAAGGAGACAAGAGTCTCCGGACGCTGTCAAGGTCCGGACCCTTCCGGTGCAGGTGGCGGCCCACCTGACCCGGCGCATCGTCCGCGGCGAAATCGAGGACGGCCGGGCGCCGTCGGAGCTCGAGATCTCGAGCGAGTTCGGGGTGTCCCGGGTGGTGGCGCGGGAGACGCTCAAGATCCTCGCCTCGCTCGACATCGTCGACGTCGCGCAGGGCCGCCGCGTCGTTGTGCGCCCCCGCGCGGAGTGGGACTACCTGAGCCCGTTGCTGATCGAGTGGCTGCCCGCGGAGACCGTCGACGAGCTGCTGCAGGAACTGCACCAGATGCGCGCACTGCTCGAGCCCGAACTGGCCGCGATGGCCGCGGCCGCCGTCACCGACGAGACGCTGGAGCGGCTCCGGCACGAGATCGACCGGATGGCGGCGCTCGAGGCGGACCCCGACGCCTACCTCGAGGTCGACCACGAATTCCACATGGAGATCTGCCGGGCGGCCGACAACCGCATCCTGGACCGGATCATGTACTCCGCCCGCTGGCTCGGCACGGCCAGCCGGCGCGTCACCAACGAGGCGCCGGCCGGGCTGCACCGCGCCACTGCCCAGCACACGGAGATCTACGAGGCGCTCGTGGCGCGCGATCCGGAAGCGGCCCGCGCGGCGATGCGCAACCACCTGAGCAACAACTTCTCCACGCTGCTCGCGGAGAAGAAGCAGCGAAGCAAGCGGGCCGCCAAGCGGCGTTAAGCACTGCACGACCGAGTTCCGGAACCCATGACGAGGACGGACGAGGCATGGCAGCATCGGCGATCCCACCGATCCGGTTGGGGCTGATCGGCACCGGGCTCGCGGTCGAGAAGCTGCACTGGCCGGCGTTGCGCGGGCTCACCGACCGGTACGAGGTCACCGCGTTCACCGACCCCTCCGCCGAACAGCGCAGGCGCTTCACCGGCTACAGCGGGATCGATCCGGCCCTGGCCACCGCCGACCGGGCCGCGTTGCTGGCTCGCGAGGACGTGGACGCCGTGCTGATCTCCGTGCCGATCCCGCACTTGTACGAGGTGGCGCGCGACGCGCTCGCGGCGGGCAAGGACGTGCTCTGCGAGAAGCCGGCCGGCGTCGACGCGGAGCAGGCCGCGGGCTTCCTCGCCCTGGCGGCCGGGCACCCGGACCGCACCTTCGTGGTGGGGGAGAACATCTTCTTCCGCGACGACCTGCGTTACGCCCGCGCCTTGCTGGACGGCGGCGCGATCGGCCGCCTGCACCTGATGGCGTGGCGGCACGCCGGCCGGATGGTGCCCCGCGAAGGCCGGTTCTCCGGCACGCCGTGGCGGCAGCGGCCGCAGTACCGCGGCGGCGTGCACCTCGACGCCGGCGTGCACCACATCGCCCAGATCCGGCTGCTCTGCGGCGAAATCGCGCGGGTGCACGGTCTGGTGCAGGCGGCCAACAGCACGATCGACGCACCGTCGGACCTCGTGCTCAACCTCGTCTTCTCCGGAGGCGCCATCGGCAACTACACCGCGTCCTACCCCGAAATCCCCGTGCCGCCCGAACCCAACGAGATGCGGCTGTACGGCACCGAGGGTGTGCTCGTGCTCGTCGAAACCGAGTCGGAGCGCCGCGTGACGCGCTGCAGCCCCGACGCCACCACCCACACGACGGTCTTCCGCGGGATCGACAACGGTTACCGCGCGCAGCTCGTCGACTTCGCCGATGCCGTGCGGTTCGGAGCGCGGCCGGTCGGCAGCGTTGCGCAGAGTGTGGCCAACGCGATGGTCGTCCAGCGGGCGTTCGACTCCGCGGAACGGGCGGCAGCTCTGGCACTCGACCCCGTGCCCGGCGCGGGCCCGGTACCGCTGTGGCGGCCCCGTGGCTCGGCCGGGCTCTTCGACGGGCTGCCAGGACAACGCAGCAGCAGTACGGCGTCCTTCGCCGCATGAACGACCTCAGCTTGTGAAGGCTCACAGCGCGGCACTCGCCCCGCTGTCCCGCCGGTTGCAACGTCGCCCCGTCGGTACGAGGAGTTGTCATGGAAGAGAAGAACGACCTGTCGAGACGCACGTTCCTCGGGATGAGCGCGCTGGGCGTGCTCGGTCTCGCCGGTTGCGGGAGCGGGCCCGCCCCCGCCCCGCAGGTCGACGTCCAGGTGCCCAAGGCGCTGCTCGATGAAGCCTCCAGGCTCCGCGGCGGGTCGGTGGGGATGCTCTCGCAGAAGCTGTACGCGGAGGCCGCCAACAAGGCGCTGGACAAGTCGCTGCAGGTGTTTGCGCAGGCCACCGGGACCACGATCCGCAACGACCTGGTCTCCGGCGACGCCGGCGACATGGTCGCGAAGATGGACGCCGACGTGAAGGCGGGCACCAACCGCGATCTGGCTTTCGTGAGCGACCGGCGGTTCGTCGGCCAGCTCCACAACCTCGGCGCCCTGACCGACGTCACTGATGTGGTCACGGAGATGAAAGCGCTTTACGGGGAGCCCGCGACGGAGGCGAGCAAGTACTGCGTCTTCGACGGCCGCTGGTTCGCGATCCCCTACCACTTCATCGCGTCCGGGATGTACCTGCGCAAGGACTGGTACCAGGAGAAGGGCCTGCCGCTCAAGCCGCACTACACGTGGGAAGAGCTGCGCGACAACGCATTGGCGGTCTCGGACCCGGCGAAGCGCCGCTTCGGCTGGGGCCTCACGGTGAACCGTTCCGGCGACGCAAACGGCTTCATCGCGAACGTCATCAACACCTACGGCGGGGCGATCGCGGACAACACCGGCACGAAGGTGGTGTTCAACTCGCCGGAGACGGTCGCCGCCGTCACGTTCATCGGCGACATCTACACGAACCCGAAGTACGCGCCGATGCTGCCACCCGGGATCGGGAGCTGGACCGACTCGAGCAACAACGAGAACTGGCTGGCCCAGATCCTCGGGCTCACGCTCAACCAGTTCAGCGTCTACGCCGACTCGAAGACCAAGAAGAACCCGGTCTACGCCAACACCCACGTCTTCAACGGCGCCACCGGACCGGCGCTCGACCGGCCGCTCGCGTTCGGCGAGTCCAACTCGTTCGTCGTGTTCAAGGGGGCGAAGAACCCCGATCTCGCCAAGCTGGTGGCGAAGTTCATGGTCGGTGGGACCGCGTTGCTCGGTGTCGCGAAGGGAGCACCTTGCCTGGTCAACCCCTCGTGGGACAAGGTGTGGGACTCCGACCCGTACTACACGAGCGGTGACCCGGCCTTCCCCGCGTTGCGGGAGCAGACCCGCGCGCAGCTCCCGGTGACCACCAAGACCGGCTACGCGTTCCCGCAGGCCCCTAGCCCCGGCGAGCAAGCCGCGACCGCCGCCTACCTGCTGACCGACATGATGCAGTCGGTCATCCAGGGCACCCGGCCGGCCGACGCCGTTGCCGCGACCCACGGCCGGATCGTCCAGATCTTCGAGCAGCAGGGCTACCGGCAGTGACCGTTCTGCGTCCGCGCCCGGCGCCGGTCCGTCCGGCGCCGCGCGCGTCGTCTTCGCTCACGCCGACGCAGCGGCGGCTCGGGCGCGACTGGCGCCTCGCCGCGGTGTTCATCGGGCCGACGCTGGTGCTGGTCGCCGGCCTGATCCTGGTCCCGATCGTCGGCTCGGTCGTCACCAGCGTCACCGAGCGCCACGGCGCGGAGACGGTTTTCGCCGGGCTGGACAACTACACCGCTCTCGTCGACGACGCCCTGTTCCACAAAGGCGTGCTCAACTCGTTCGTCTTCACCGCGTACGCCGAGATCTTCAAGGTGACCTTCGGCCTCATCGCGGCGTTGATGCTGCACCACATGCGCCGCGGCCGGGCGATCATCGCCGGGGTGATCCTGCTGCCGTGGGTGATCCCGACGGTCGTCACGGCCTTCACCTGGCGGTCTTTGCTCGACCCGATCTTCGGCAGCGTCAACGTCCTGCTCACCGAGTCCGGGATCGGGCCCGGCCTCGCCGCGATCGGGCTCGTCGACAAGTGGCCCGCGGAGTGGCTGTCCGATCCCGCGCTCGCGATGCCGGCGGTCATCCTGGTCAACGTCTGGAAGGGCATCCCGTTCTTCACGGTGACGTTCCTCGCCGGGCTCAAGGCCATCGACAGCAACCTCCACGAGGCGGCGATGGTGGACGGCGCTTCGCCGTGGCAGCGCTTCGTGCACATCACGCTGCCCGGGCTGCGTCCCGTCATGATCGTGACGGTGCTGCTGTCGTCGATCTGGACGTTCAACAACTTCGACCTGATCTGGCTGATGACCCAGGGCGGGCCGGGGGACGCCACCGCCCCGTACGTGATGGTGGCGTATTCGAAGGCCATCCAGCAGCTGCAGCTGGGCGCGGGCGCCGCGGTCACGCTGGTGATGCTGCCGGTCATCGCCGTCCTCGTGGTGATCCTCGTGCGGATGATGCGCCGCAGCGACCTGCCCGGCGCGGCAGACCTGGGGCGCAGGCGGCTGACTCCCGCTCAGCGCCGGGCAATGCCGTGGGTGATCGTCGTGGTCTCGGTGCTCGTGCTGGTCTGGGCGTCGCCGCAGATCGTCTGGAAAGCCGCGCTGGTGCTGGGCGTCTTCGTGGTGCTCGCGGCCGCTGTCGGCCGGGTCGTCTCCGCGCTCGCCGCGCGGAGCAAGCGGCCGGCCGTCCGCTTGGTCGGCGGCACCGGCTCGGGGGTCGCGCTGGTGGGCCTGCTGGGTTTTGTGCTCGCCCCGATCTACTGGATGACGGTCACGGCGTTCAAGTCGGACGACCAGATCGTCGCGCGCACCGACGACCTCTGGCCGACCCCGTGGACCACCGAGCAGTTCACCAACCTGTTCACGGGCAAGGCGTTCGGCACCTGGTACGTCAACACGATCCTGGTGTCGGTGGCGTCCACCGTCATCGCCCTGGTCTGCGCGGCGCTGGCCGGTTACGCGCTGGCGCGGCTGAAGTTCCGCGGTTCGGAGAGCTTCACGGTGACGATCCTGCTCACCTACGTGATGCCGGGCGCGCTGCTGTTCATCCCGCTGTACCAGCTGATGAGCGGGATCGGGCTCAACGACTCGTTGTGGTCGCTCGTGCTCGCCTACCCGACGTTCACGCTGCCGTTCGCGACGTGGCTGCTCGTCGGCTACTTCAAGTCGATCCCGGCCGACCTCGAGGAGGCCGCGCTGGTCGACGGCTGCACGCGGTTCGGGGCGTTCCGCCGGATCGTGCTGCCGCTGGCGAAACCGGGCCTGCTCGCGGTCGCGCTGTTCACCCTCACCAACGCGTGGAACGAGTTCCTGTTCGCCTTCGTGTTCATCACCAAGGACGAGAACAAGACCCTGCCGGTCGGCATGCAGTCGATGATCTTCGGTGACGTCGTGCCGCAGGGGCAGCTGGCCGCGGCCTCGCTGCTGGTCAGCATCCCGGTCGTGCTCATGTACGGGTTCGGGCAGCGGTTCCTGACCGAGGGCCTCACCGCGGGGGCCGTGAAGGGATGAGCGCCATCACGGAGGAGCACGTCTCGACGGCGTCCCGGCCGAGCGACCTGCGCATCACCGACCTGCGGGTGGCCAACGTGGCCGGGGTGCCGTTCCGCTCGTCGATCATCCGGATCGACACCAACCAGGGGCTGGTGGGCTACGGGGAGGTGCGCGACCAGGCCAGCGCCACCTACGCGCTCGTGCTCAAGAGCAGGCTCGTCGGGGAAAACCCCTGCAACCTCGACAAGATCTTCCGCAAGATCAAGCAGTTCGGGTTCCACGGCCGCCAGGGCGGCGGGGTTTCCGGCGTCGAGATGGCGCTGACGGACCTGGCGGGCAAGGCGTACGGCGTGCCCGCGTACGCGCTGATCGGGGGCCGGTTCCGGGACGAGATCCGCTGCTACGCGGACACGCCGTCGCTGCCGGACCCGCAGGCGATGGGCGCCCGGCTGCTGGAGCGCAAGCAGCGGGGGTTCACGATGCTGAAGATGGACGTGGGCATCGACCTGCTGTGGGACGTGCCGGGGGCGCTGATCGCGCCGCCGGGCGCCCGCGCGAACTCCACGACGATGCACCCGTTCACCGGCATCCAGGTCACCGCGAAGGGCATCGACCACCTGACGTCCTATGTGGACATCGTCCGCTCCGTCGTCGGCTACGACGTCGCGCTGGCGGCCGACCACTTCGGCCACATCGCCCTCGACTCGGGCATCCGGATCGGCCGCGCGCTGGAACCGTTCACCCTGGCGTGGATCGAGGACCTGATCCCGTGGCAGCTGACCGACCAGTGGCGCCAGCTCACCGACGCCGTCGCCGTCCCGACGTGCACGGGGGAGGACATCTACCTGCTCGACGGCTTCCGGCCGCTGCTGGACGCCGGCGCGATCCGCGTGGTGCACCCCGACCCGGCGACGGCGGGCGGGATCGCGGAGACCAAGCGGCTCGGCGACTACGCGCAGGAACGCGGGATCGCGATGGCGCTGCACCTGGCGGCGTCGCCGATCGCGACGATGGCGTGTGTGCACCTGGCGGCCGCCACGGAGAACTTCCTCGCCCTCGAACACCACGCGGCCGAGGTGGAGTTCTGGAGCGACCTGGTCACCGACCTGCCCCGCCCGCTGATCCGCGACGGCCACATCACGGTGCCGGACACACCGGGACTGGGGTTCGGCGACATCGAGGAGGAGCTGCTGCGCCGTCACCTCGACCCGCGCGACCCGGTGTTCTTCGCCGAGACGACGCACTGGGACCGCGAGTCGAGCCACGACCGGCTGTGGAGCTAGGGCTGGTCTGGCAAACATTCCGGCTGGTGGCCGGGATGCTGCTGGTCGTGTCGCGGTTCCCAGTGCTCTCCGATGATCAGCGGGCCGCGTCGCTCGGGCCGGACGCCGTCGAGCCCGTACGAGCCCCACCGCGTCCGCGGCGGCAAGGCCTGCTCCTCACGCGCAATCCGCGGGCATCTGCGCGCCCGCGGCATCACGCCACTTCAAAGCTCGCCATCGTCTCCCGGGCAGCAGTCGTCCTGCACGCCGTCGTCACCTGGACCAAGGCGTTGCCAGAGCCGCCCTAGGCGCGGCCCTGTTCGGCGCGCCACCGCTCGTACTCGGGGCGGGCCTCGTCCGACAGCGGGTAGTACAGCCGCATGTCACCGCCCTCGGCCAGCCGGATCCGGGAAAATTCTTCCCACTCCGCGTGTTCCTGAGCGTGGGCCACCAGGGCCGGGGCGAGCTTGACCGGCACGACGACGGCCCCGTCGTCGTCGGCAACGACGATGTCACCCGGCTCGACGAGCGTGCCCCCGCAGGCGACCGGCACGTTGACGGCGGCGGGGACGATGCCGGTCTGGGCGTGGAAGTTCGGCGTGGCGCCGCGGATCCACAGCCCGAGCCCGAGCTGCTTGGCCTCGCCGGTGTCGCGCAGGCACCCGTCGACGACCACGCCGGCGCCGCCGCGGCCCTTGAAGTAGGTCAGCATCATTTCGCCGAACACACCGCTGCTCATGTCGCCGCGTGCGTCGACGACGATCATGTCGCCGGGCCGGGTGTGGTACATGACGTGCCGGTGCAGCTGTTTTTCCGGTTCTTCGTACTCGTCGACGGGGTAGCGGTCTTCCCGCTTCGGCAGGAACTGCAGCGTCAGCGCGGGCCCGGCCACGCGCACGCCCGGCGTGACGGAAACCGGCCCCCGGATGAAGGCGCTGCGAATACCCATCCGGCTGAGCTCGCCGCTGGCGGTCGCGCTGCCGATGGCCGCGAGCGCCGCGCTGAGTTCGGCGGGCGGGCGAACGATGTCGTGCGTCTCGACCACGTCGGTAGCTCCCTCGGGGACGCGCTGACCGGGATTATCGCCAGAGTTCGAGCCGAGCCTAGCCGGGCGAACCTCCTTGCGCGACACCATCGAGACGCTCGATCGGCGGCCGCCGCCGGCCTGCCACACTGAGCGGGGGTTTCGGACCGGGGAAAGGAACAGCAGGCATGACGCACCCGAGTGGACGCAAGGTGACGGCGAACATCGCCCTCAGCCTCGACGGGCGCTACCACGGGCCCGCCGGACCCGGCGACTTCGCCGCGTTCGCCCCGTACGTGACCACCGACGTCGCGCGAGACCACCTGACCCGCATCTGGGAGAACGCGACGACGGCGCTGCTCGGCCGGCTCAACGCCGAGGGCTTCCTCGGGTATTGGCCGTCGGTCGCCGAAGACGAGAACGCCGATCCGCGGGATCGCGGCTACGCGAAGTGGCTGTCCGGCACGGACAAGGTGGTCTTGTCGACCACGTTGTCCGAGGCGCCGTGGGAACGCACCCGCGTGGTGAACGCACCCGCCGCGGACGTCGTCACCGAGCTCAAAGGTGGCGGCAAAGGGGAAATCCTCGTCAACAGCAGCGCAAGCATCATCAAGCCGCTGCTCGCGGCGGACCTGCTCGACCGCCTGTACCTGATGATCCTCCCCGAAATCACCGGCGGCGGCCAACGCCTGTTCGACGACGGCCTGCCGGCCTCGAAGTGGACGCTCACCCGCCAGGAGACCGGCAAGCTCGGGGAGATGGCCATGGTCTACGACCGCGCCCGCTGACGGGTTCCCCCGGCTACCTCACGGTCGGGCTTCGCTGAGCGCGTTGAGCGCGCGGGTGTGGGCCACGAGGTCGCGCAGGGAGGCCGGGACGAACCCGGCGACCCGGCGGGCCCGGTCGGATCGCTCGACCAATTCGCCGGTGGGGCCGAGCAGCCGGTCGGCGTGGGCGAGGGGAAGGCTCTTGGGCAAGGGGAGCATGCCCGCTTTGCTCAGCGCCGGCCGCAGCTGCTGACCGGCCAGGATCCCGCCGTGTGCGGTGGTGGAGTACGACACGATCGACGCGGGTTTGCCGTCGGCCTCGGTGGCGAGGAAGTCCAAGGCGTTCTTCAGCACGGCAGGCGGCGCGTGGTTGTACTCGGGTGTCACGAAGACGTAGGCGTCGGCGGCCGCCATGGCCGCGAGCCAAGCCCGCACGGCCGCAGACGGCCGGCGGTCGTGGTTGGCCAGCGGGGCGACCGGCTCGTCGAAGAACGGCATCGGGTGGTCGGCCAAGTCGAGCAGAGCGAACTCGGCGCCGTCGACGAGGGCTGCCTGGTTCATGACGAATCGGCAGACGCGGTCGCCGAGGCGGCCGGGCCGGGTGCTGCCGAGGACGACCGCGATCTTCACCGCCGCTCCTCGGTCGCCAGGAGTTCGCACATCGTCTTCAGGGTCTGGATCGTGGTCGACATGGCGGCATCGGTCAGGTGCTCGCCGCCGAGCCGCTCGTATTCGCGTTGCACGGCCAGCCCCTCTTCCACCAAGGACCGGCCCGCGGGGGTCAGCGTCAACGCGTGCTCACGCCGAGACGCCGACGAGGCCGCGACGGCCAGCCACCCGCGTTGCCGGGCAGTCTCGACATGGCGGCTGACGGCGCCCTTCGTCAGGCTCAGGAGATCGGCGATCTCCTGCTGCGACGGGGGGACGTCGCCGGCATCGGCGATCGACCGCAACACCAGGAACAGGCTCCGTCCGATGCCGATCCGCTCCTGGAACCGGCGATCGCCGGCCCGTTCGCTCAGCAGCGCGGCTCGGTGCAGGTAACGCATGAGGTCCCGATTCAGGGATGGTTGCCGGCCCATGGCCATAGTCTACACGTCAACAGTTCAACTGTGAACAGTCTCAGTGCAGCGACGGGTCGGCGAGAGCTCGGCCGGCGATGTCGGGAACGTAGGCGCCGAGCGCGGCGATGAGGGCCCGGATGGCACCGCGGGTTTCGGGGGAAAGCGCCGCCGTGCGGGTCAGGTCGAGTTCGTTGGCGATGGTCAGGAGAGCGAAGTCGGCGAGGTCGTCGCCGGCCAGGAAAACGACCTCGCCGGTGAAGCGGTCCGTGAACGGGAGCGGTGTCGTGCCGAGGTGGGCGTAGGTCTTGCTCCGGTCGCAGGCGCCGTAGCGGTGGACGAGGGCCTCGGCGTCGTCACCGACGGTCGCTCGCAGGCGGGTGCGCCGATCCGGCGGCAGCAGCGGGTGCGGGAAGCCGTCGGTGCCGTAGGTGGCGTGGCAGAGCGCGGCGAGGCGGGCGCGCCGGCTCCCGCCCCAGGCGGCCACCTGCGCGTGCACGCGCCGGAGGTGGTCGAGGAGGTTCCCGCCGGGATGGACGACCTGCTCCGCGCCGAGTTCGCGCAGGAGCGCCAGCGCCGGCCACTCGGTCGCGACGGCGGCGACGGTTTCGGCCAATGCCACCGGCCGGTCCCGGGCGACGAGGTGCCCGGCGCCGCGGATGCGGGTCACGGCGGCGTGCGGAGCCAGGCGCAGCAGCCGGTCGGCATCGTCGTCGGTGACGGGCGACCCGCTGCCGCCGCGAACCAGCAGGACGGGAAGGTCGAGCTGGGCGGTGACCTGGCGCAGCTCCGGGACGTGGGCGAGGATGTCCTCGACGAGCTCGCTGTGGGCGTCGAGCCGGTCGCCCGTGGCGAGGAAGCGGCGGACCCGGCCAGGATCCGGGTCGGGTACGACGTCCACCAGCACGAGGCCCGCCACTCCGGCCCGGACCGCCGGATCGCCGAGGGCGGCGATGGCGGCGAGCCCGCCCAGCGAGGCGCCGACGACCACGCAACCCGTCGGTTCGGCGTGCAGCATGGCGGCGACGTCGTCCGCGCACGGTGCGAGTGCCCGCGCCGAGCCGTCGCTGTCACCGTGACCGCGCTGATCGAAGGCCACGCACCGGAAGCCGGCCTCGACGAGGACCTCGGTGACCGGCGTCCAGACCCGGCGCCGCTCGCCGCCGGCGTGGAGCAGCAGGACGGTCGGTCCGGTGCCGGTCTCCTGCCCCCGAAGGACTGCGCCGGGGCGCACGAGGCGCCGCATCCGGGTGCCGGTGGGCTCAATCACGGTGGCGCCCCCTCTACCTTGACTGGCCAAGGCAACTTTACCTTGGCCAGTCAAGGTAGGGTGCCGGCGTGACCTCAACGCGTGTGCGCCGTCCTCCCGAAGAGGCTCGCCGCCTGATCCTGGACGCCGCCGAGCGGCTCCTGGCCGAGGGCGGTGTCGCCGCCGTCCAGATCCGGGCGGTCGCCACCCGCGTCGGCATGACCGATGCGGGCGTCAACCACCACTTCGGCGCCCGCGACGGCCTCCTGGAAGCGCTGCTGCGCCACGGCGGCCGCAAGATCCGCGCCGGGGCGGAGGAGGTGCTGAACTCCTGGCTCGACCGTGGCGCCGACATCGGCGAGCTGGTCGAAGCCCTGGCTGCTTTCTACCGCCGGGGCTACGGCGAACTGGCCGTGGCGCTGCACGCGGCCGGGTGGCGGGATCCGGGATCGGGAATGCTCGCCCCAGTGGTCGATGCGCTGCACGCACTGCGCGCCAACGCAGCCGAAACCCCAATCGAGGACACCCGGCTCGCCGTGGCCGCGCTTCACCAGGCCCTCGCCACCGAGCCCCGCTACGGTCAGGTGTTTCGCCGCAGCGCCGGCATCACCGGTCCGGCGTCCAGATCCGCCGGCCCGCAAATCCGCTGGTGGACCACGCAGCTCAGCCGCTCCCTCGACCTCCCGTAGCGGGTACGCGTTTCGGTGCAGCACCACCAAGCTGCCTCAGGCACATGCTTGCTTGCACGCTCGGCGAGCCCGCCCGGTTGCCTCCATTCACTGTCTGCTTAATCGCAGGTCAAGACCGTTTCCCGGGGCTACGTTGAGGCGATGGCACTGGGGATGGACCGGGATGCGACGAAGCATCGCCGGTGGCAGGGCACTTTCCTGGCCGGAGCGATCGTCTTCGCTTGGCCGCGCTCGGTGACGCGGCGGGGACGGTCTACGCGCTGATCACGCCCGGGTACGTCTTCGAGGACGGGGAGCTCGCGGCCGAGATCCTGGTCTTCGTCCTGGCCGTGGCCTTGATGCTCGGCTGCGTCGCTCTCGGGTGGCGGCACGACCGGCGGCGCGCCGCGCTGGTCGCCGAGCACGGGCACTGGCTGCCGGCGCCGACCGAACTCGACGGCCAGGTGGAGGTCGACTTCGACGTCGAGACCGCCCGGTTGCGTTCGCTGGGGCTGCGTTCCGCGGGCTTCGTGCTCGTTTGGCTGGCTGTGCTCGCGGGCGTGGTCGCGGGGTTCGCCGCGCTGGGCGCGTCGGCCGATCACCTGCTGAAGACCGGGGCGCGCGTGACCGGCGAGGTCCTGGGCGTCTACCGGCACAGCCGGGGCGACGACACGATCCACGTGGTTTATCCGGTGGGCTACGGCGACTACCGGTCCTCCGAAATCGTCTGGGACTCCGGCCGGCAGTACACCGAGGGGCAGCCGATCACGGTCGTCTACGACCGGGCCGACCCCGCTCGGGTGCGCACGCCGGACGAAACCAACGACGACCGGACCTGGACGTGGGTGCTGGTGATCGGGATCCTCGCCGGGGGCAGCGGGCTCGTGCTTTCGGTCATCGCCGCGGTGAACTGGCGGCGGCGCCACCGCGCGGTCCTCGCCACCGGCTGGCGGATCGCGTCGGTGACCGTCGTGCCGGACTACCCGATCCGCTCGGGGCGGCACCTGCCGGACATCAACGTCGGCTACCGCGACGGCACCCGGATCACGCTGCGCGCGGCCACGTCGTCACACGGCTCGGTGCCGATGAAGAACGAGCCGGAGCGGCGGGCCTGGATCGGTGGCACCGACCGCGACATGGTGGTCCTCTTCCCGCACGGCCGCCGGCGCCGGCCGCCCTACGCGGTGCCGGCCTACGCGCTGAACCTGCGGACCGGCGCGGAGACCGCGGCGGCGCCCGTCCCGGAGGACCCGCAGCGGACGGCGTTCGTGCAACGCCGGTTCCGCCGGTTCGTGCTCGCGATGGCGGGCTGGTACGCGGTGCTGGTCGCGGCCGCGGTCGTGCTGATCACGCTGAACCTGCGGTGGCCCTTGTTCTTCGTCGCGGTGGTGGGTTCGCTCGCGCCCATCCCGCTCGCGCAGATCTACTTCACCCGGATGCGCGCGGCGCTGGAGGAGGATTGACCATCCGGGCCGCGTGAACGAGGTTCACCCCAGGGTCCACTGTTCACCGGTCATCGAATCCATCGCCCGCAGGAAGTACACGTAGTGGCCCGGTTTCACCGCGCTGCCCCTGGACATGATGCTGTCGGTGTTCCGCTTGACCAGGTCGTCGGCGGCCTCGTCGCCCACTTCGGCCCGGACGTCGTCGGAGTGAGCCGGTTTGTCGCCCGAGAAGTTCGGGGCGAACCGCTTGTCCTGCGGGTTGTCGTCCTCGTACTCGTCGCCCAGACCGAACATGTGCCCGGCCTCGTGCACGGCCATCAGCTGATCCACCCCCACCTGGGGCTGCCTGGATGCGAACAGGTCGACCCGCCGGAACTTCGGGTCCGCGGTCGCGTTCAGCTCTCCCCGGAAGATGGCGATGCCCGGGTCGAGCCCGGTTTCGGTGGCGACCCGGTTCATCACGTTCTCGGCGCGCCGGCCGGCGAGCTTGACGTTGTACTCCGTAGGGCCCGGTGAGCTGGCCCGGCCGGTGGCCCCCAGCGCCACCGTGTCCGGCGGCCCGGCGAGCGGTGCGCCCGGTCGGCGCAGCCGCCTGACCAGGGCCACGAACTCCTTGACCGGTCCTTCGACATCGGCGACGTCGGCGCTGTCGAACCGGAACGGCCCGATCTGCCGGACCACCGAAAACGAGGGGACCTCCGTGTGGACGGCTTCCACCGGATCACGGGCGTCCAGTTCGGCGGTCTTGCGATCACCGGCGACCGACGGTCTCAACCGGGGCGCGCCGGGCGGTATCCACTGCGCCGTGATCACCGTGTTCGCCGCGGCCGGGTCGGCCACGTGCCGGACCTCGATCCCGCAGGTCGCCCGGTACTTCTCCGTGCCGGGCCGATCGAGCTTGAACGCGAACTTCTCCTTCCAGCCGTCCGTGACCACCTGGGAGAACTTGCCCACCCACTCGGCCTTCTTGTCCGCCGGCCAGGCGAACTGGGCGAGCTGGGCCTTCGTCCACCGGTGCCGGAGGAATTCCTGCCGGCGCATCATCGACGGATCGAAGTCCTTGAACTTCACGTGGATGTTGAGCACCACAGTCGCCGTGCCGGTCGCCGGCAGCGGCCCGACCGGCCGGTAGGTCATGTCGAACAGGCGCGGCGACTCGGTGAACCGGTACTCGTCCTTCGTCAACCGCCGAGGCGGCGGCGCGGTAGCCGGCGGCGACACCGCGGGTGCCGGAGCGGGCGTGACCTGCCGGAGCAGCGCGGTGGTCGCCAGGTTGCCGGCCGAAGCCTGGAGCCGGAGCACGAAGTCCGCCGGCCGGCCGGGCCTGCGCGACACCGGCGCCCCGGGCCGGTCGGCCTGCTCGTCACGACGCCACGGCGACTCGTGCCTCCACATCACCTCAGCATGACACCGGCGCTCGCCGCCGGACACGACCTCGAGGCCGCCCTTAGGTGCACATCCCTCCCGTCCACCGGTGTCACAAATCGCGCGGCTGTCCGGTCCTAGCGGGTGCACCCGTTCATCGAGGAGGTCCTTCCATGTCATTGACCGTGCTGCAGGAGGCGAAACCGCCCTTCATCCCGGAGGGGGCGCAGGCGATGACCATCGTCATCGAGTACCCGCCGGGCGACCCCGGCACCCCGCCGCACCGCCACCCCGGACCGGCCTTCGGCTACGTCCTGGACGGCGAGATGGTGTTCGAGCTCGAAGGCGAGCCGCCGCGCGTCGTCCGCGCCGGCGAGGCGTTCTGGGAGCCGGGCGGCGACGTCATCCACTACCAGGACGGCAACAACCGCGCCGACATCCCGGTGCGGTTCACCGTCACCATGCTCTGCGAACCGGGCCGGCCGATGGTCGACCTCGTGGACGAAGAAGAACTCCGGGCGAAGGGATGGTCGAGGAAATGAAGATCGCCGTCATCGGCGGGACCGGGCTGATCGGCTCCCGAGTGGTCACGATCCTGACCAAGAGCGGGCACGAAGCGGTCCCGCACTCGCCGTCGACCGGGCTGGACCTGCTCACCGGGCAGGGCCTGGCCGAGGCGCTGGCCGGCGCCGAGGTCGTCGTCAACCTGACGAACTCGCCGACGTTCGACGACGCCTCGCCCGCGTTCTTCCGGACGACCATGGACAACCTGCTGCAGGCAGCGGACGCGACCGGCGCCGGGCACGTGGTCGTCCTGTCGATCGTGGGCGCGGACCTGGTGCCGGACCTGGTCTACTACCGCGCCAAGGTGCTGCAGGAGGAGATCCTCAAGGCTGGGCCGCTGCCGTACTCGATCGTCCGCGCCACGCAGTTCTTCGAGTTCGTGGGCGCGGCGATGTCCTGGACGTCCGACGAGAACACCGTCCGCCTGCCCGCGACGCGCGTCCAGCCCATCGCGGCGGACGACGTCGCCCAGGCGGTGGCCGACGTCAGCATGGGCGCTCCCCTGCGGGGCACCCGGAACATCGCCGGACCGGAGGTGTTCACGCTCGACGAGCTCGGCCGGATCACCCTCGCCGCGCAGGGTGACCGGCGCCGCGTCGTCGTCGACGACCAGGCCGGCCTGTTCGCGGCGGCCTCCGGCGACGCCCTCGTCGCCAAGGACGGGGCGGTCCTCGCGAACACCACCTACCGGGAGTGGCTGGCGCGGTGAGGTGACCGGGCCCGCACGGCAGCCGCGGTGCGGGCCCGGTCAACGGCGGTGCCAGCCGCCCAGCTTCGCCGGGTTGAGGACGATCCAGAGCGAGGTGATCCCGGCCCCGGCCGTCTCGATGCCGGCGACCGCGACGGCGCGCGAGGCGTGGCGCAGGACGAGCCCGGCGCGGCCGTTGACGGACTCGACGGTCAGCTCGGCACCCGCTCGCCCGCCCAGTACCTCGATGACCAGCCGGGCAACCTCCGTCGCGCCGCGCACCGGCCCCGCCGGCGCGAGCACCAGGCCGCCGCCGTCGCACGTCGCGACCGCGTCGTCGCCGAGGACGGCTTCGAGCGCGGCGCTGTCCCGTCGGCGGCAAGCCGCGGCGAACCGGCGCACGGTCGCGTCATGCGGGTCGAACACGGATTCCTCCCGCCGGCGGGTCAGTCCGGGACCCGCACCGCCTTGTTCTTTCCGGGGTTGACCAGCCACAGCAGCTGATCGATGCCCTCGGCGGTGGCGCTGACCGTGAGCAGGCCGTACACGCCGCCGTCCTGCAGGAGCACGGCGGCGGTCTGCCCGTTGGCCTGGGTCCACCGCACGTCGATCTCGTCCCAGAACCAGGTCGAGATGGCTTGCAGGAACTTCGCCACCCGCACCGCGCCCACGACCGGCGTGCGGGCGACCCCCTTCCGGCCGTTGCCGTCGGACAGGCTGGTCACGTCCGGTGTGAAGAGCCGTTCCAGCGCGCTCAGGTCGCCCGACCGGGCGGCGGCGAGGAACGCGGTCAGCAGCTCCCGCTGCTCGGCCGCGGTCACCGGCGCGTGCCGTTCGCTCGCGAGGTGCTTGCGGGCCCGGCTGACCAGCTGGCGCACCGCGGGTTCGGTCGAGGACAGGATGTCGGCGATCTGCGCGTAGGAGTAGTCGAAGGCTTCCCGCAGCACGTAGGCGGCGCGTTCGTTCGGGGTGAGCTTCTCCATCAGCAGCAGGGCCGCGAATTCCAGGGCCGCCCCGCGTTCGGCGCCCAGGTACGGGTCCGCGCCGGTGTCGACGGGTTCGGGCAGCCACGGCCCGACGTAGGTCTCGCGCCGGTTCCGCGCCGACTGGAGGACGTTGATCGCCAGCCGGGTGGCGGTCGTCGCCAGGAACGCTTCCGGGTTGAGCACCGCGGAGCGATCGCAGGTCTGCCACCGCAGCCAGACGTCCTGCACCAGGTCCTCGGCCTCGGTGGCGCTGCCGAGCATGCGGTACGCGATCCCGAACAGGCGCGGCCGCACCCGCGTGAAGGCCGCCGTGGCCGCCTCGAGCTCACTCGCGTCGCCGGCCACCCCGGAATCCGCCACTCCACACCTCATCGTCGTCTCGCGAGCTCCGTCGGCCCGACCACTCTACGAGGCAGGCCGCCGAACTCGCCGCCCATATCGGCGACATAACTTCGGGTGAGCCTACGTGTCATAAACTCTCGGTGAACAACCGGATCGCCAAGCCGCCGAAAATCGCTGCGGAAAGCTCCTTGAGCCGACGCTGGAACTTCGGTTTCCGGAGCAGCAATGCGGAGAATGTTCCGGCAGCGATCCCGACCGTGCCGTCCATGACGATACCGATGACGATCAGCACCGTGCCCAGCGTCAGTATCTGAGCGGATACCGCCCAGCCGCCCGGCGTGAGGAATTGGGGCACGAAGGCCAGGTAGAAGAGAACGACCTTCGGGTTCGCGAGGTTCGTGAACACCGCCGACACGTAGGTCCTGCGCAACGTGGCCCGCGCGCCCGCGCGCAGCGCGAAAGGCGTGGCCGATTTCCTGGCCGACACCAACGTCGTCACCGCCAGGTACAGCAGGAAAACCGCGCCGATGATCTTCACCGTCCCGAGCGCGGCGGGAGCCGCCCGCAAAAGGGCGCTCAAGCCCAGCGCGGCGGCCACGGTGTGGACGACCGTGCCGCTGGCCATCCCCAGCGTGGCGGCGATCCCCCCGCGGCGCCCGCCGGCGATTCCGTGGGCGATCATGAACATCATTCCCGGCCCCGGTACCAGGTTGAGCACCACGCATGCGCCGGCAAAACCGAGGATCAGTCCCAGGTCCATCAAGTCATCAAAACACCGGTACGGCGCTATCGGAACCCCTGCTCACCCTCGACGGGTGGTGAACTCCCATTCGGCAACGCCGCCATCCGTGGCCGGGTCCATTCATCGTGGAAAGCTGTCCGACGAAATCCGTAGAGGCTGTATCCCGGACGACGCGACCCGAATCTCCGGCCTTCTCGTCGGCGTCGGAGTCGAGCTGGTCGAAGTGGGAATCGCCCGCCGTGACGGACCAGACCTCGGATGATCGACCGGGTCCCTCGCGGCCATCGGCCGGCCGGATCGTCAGGTTCGGTTGTCCCTCTCACCGCAGGCGGGAGGGACAGCGCCGGCGGCGACGTGGCGCCGCTCGAAGTCGATCACCGAAGAATCGGTGTTCGAGCCGGGCTGGCTGCCCGGCACCGCCTGCGGGAGGCGACCGCCGAGCTGCTGGAACGCGCAGGCGCGTCGTGTACTCGGGACGCAGAGGAGGCGCCGCTTCGACATAATCGCCCCATGCCGTTGTTCGACTACTTCCGTGCACCCGGCGCCGACGCGGTGCAACGGGCGATGGACGTCACCGACGAGTGCTCTCCGATGGGCGAGGTGTTCGACGGGGTCGAAGCGAAGGGAGTCGATCCGGCGGTCGTTCTGGGCATGCTGATCGCGGCGGTCCGGCAGGTGCCGTGGCGCCCGGACCTCGTGAGCGAAAAGCTGGTCTGGCCACCAGGCGGCGAACCGGATCCCGGCCACGAGGGCCCGTGGGTGACCGAGCTGAACGAGTCGGCCCGCGATGCGCTGGCCGAGGCCGGCGATCTGCCCCGTGTGGCGCGGGAGTGGGCCCGGATCGAAGAACTGGGCGGCCGCGTCGGCGTGGCGGAGGCGCAGGCGTTCATCGAGACGATGGTCGAGCTCGCGCGGCGGGCTCGGGAAGCCGATGAGCTCCTGTTCTGCTGGATGAGCCTCTAGCCGCTCCGGGTGGCCAGTGGCCCTCACCCAAAATCGACCGCGGGCATGAAGAAACCCCTCCGCCTGCCGCAACGGCGTGATCGAAGGGGTTCTGCGAGAAAGTGGAGCTAAGGGACTCGAACCCCTGACCCCCTCACTGCCAGTGAGGGTCGATCATCGCCCTGACCTGCGGTGATGGAGAATCGCCTAGTCAGATGATGCGCCGTGCTCGCTGATCCGAAGCGGCGGTGCCACCCCAGGGGACGGGGTGGCACCGCCGCTTACGGTCAGCTTTCCGCGACGCAGAAGGTGTCGTCCGGCCGCTTCCCGCTCACCAGGTACTCGGTCACGAGCGAGTTCCCGCACTTGCTGGGCGTGAACAGGTAGGCCCCGTGCCCACCCTGGTCGATCGTGATCATCCGGGCGCGCTCGCCGAACGCCGCGCGCAGCTTGCGGGCCCCGGACAACGGCGTCCCGGGGTCACGCTGGTTTTGCACCATCAGCACGTTCGCCGGGCCGTGGCCGGTGATCCGCACCGGCGGCTCGGCCGGCGGGGCCCAGTACGCGCACGCCGCGATGTTCGCGCTCGCCGCGCCGAGCAGCGGGTAGCGGATCCGGTCGACGGCGACGTCCAGCTGGTAGCTCGCGATCGAGCGCGGCCACGCCGAGTCGCCGCAGATCACGGCGAACCGGGACGCCAGCAGGTTTTCCACCCCGGTCACCGGTGCCTCCGGCGGCTTCGGGGCTCGGCCCTGGTCGAGCCCTTGCCAGTCCTCGGCCAGCTGTGTCAGGTCCGTCACGTACAAGCCCTCGAACGTCAGGCCGCGGAAGACCGAGCCGGTGACGCCCTCGACCGGCTCGTGGTCCAGTCGCGCCGCCAGCTCGTGGAACTTGGCCGTCACCTGGGCGGGCGTGGTGCCGAGCCCGTACTCCGGGTGTGCCGCGGCGAACTTCGCGAAGTCCGGGAACCGGTCCTGCATGCCCCGCGCGAACCCGCGCATCGCGTTGATGTCGTAGCCGCCCGGGCCGAGGCTGCTGTCCAGCACGAACCGGTCGCTGCGCTCGGGGAACAGCGTCGTGTACACCGCGCCGAGGTACGTCCCGTAGGACGCGCCGAGGTAGGACACCTTCGCTTCACCGAGCGCCGCGCGGATGCGGTCCATGTCCCGCGCGGTGTTCGCCGTGGTGACGTACGGCAGCATCGCCCCGGTCTTCGCCTCGGCGCACTGCTTGGCTTCCTGCTTCGCCAGCGCGGCTTGCTTCACGACGTCGGCCGGGCCGTTCGCGTACGGCAGGTTGCCGACCGCGATCTGCTCCGGCTTCAGGTCGCACGTCACCGGCGTGCTGTGCGCGACCCCGCGCGGGTCGAACCCGATGATGTCGTAGGAGTCGAGCACTTCTTGGGGCAGCTTCACGTACTTCAGCAGCTGCGGGTAGTCCAGGCCACCGCCGCCGGGGCCGCCCGGGTTGGTCAGCAGCACGCCCCGCCGCTTCTCCGGGTTTTTGCTCGGCAGGCGCGACACGGCGACGTCGATCGTCCGCCCGCCCGGATCCCGGTCGTCCAGCGGGACTTTCAGGGTCGTGCACTGCAGGTCCGGCGTCGGGAACGCCCCGGCGGGACACGGTCCCCAGTCCACGGTGTTCGGTGCGGCGGATGCCGCGGGGACGGCGGTCGTCGCGCCGAGCACGGCGATCGCGGCCACCAGCAAGGCTTTACGCATCGGAATTCCTTTCGTTCGCACCGCGCTCAGCGGCGCGGTTCCCAGCGGAAGAGCCGCGTCGCCAGCACGACCGCGACGAAGACCCAGGCCAGGGTCGGGGCGAAGAGAAGCAGGGAGCCGGCGGCCGGTTTCCCGCCGTTCCACGCGTCGAGCACCAGCTCGGCCGCCGAACCGCCGGGCAGCAGGCGCTTGAGCAGCGTCAGCTCGCCGGTGCCGGTGAGGCCGACCCAGCCGGCCACGGCGATCACGCCGACGCTGATCGGCAGCGTGGTCACCTGCGCGTGTTCCGGCGAATTCGTCAGCCCGGCCGTGGCCAGGCCCAGCGCAAGCATCATCACCACGGTGGCCACGACGGCCGCGGCCAGCAGAGGCGGATTCGCCGGCTTCCCGGTGACCACGGCCAGCACCGCGAGCAGCACGGCGATCTGGACCACCGCGATCGCGGTGACCGGCAGCAGCAGCCCGCCGAGGATCCCGGCGTCACCGGCCGCGGTCGAGCGCAGGCGCTTGAGGAACAGGTTCTGGCGGCGGGCGGCCAGCGTCGTCACCGTGGTGGTGTAGAGGCCGATGCCGAGCACGAAGAACAACGTCAGCGTCGCGATGTAGCCGAGGCTGCCCACCTCGGTGAAGATGTCGTGCCGGGCGATGAAGAACGCGCTGAGCGCCGCCGGCAGCACCAGGGCGGTGACCAGGACGAGCCGGTTCCGGAAGAGCTGGATCAGCTCGCCGCGAGCGATCGTCAACATGGTTCCTCCTCTCAAGAGTTTTCGATGGCGCGGAAGACGTCGTCGAGCCGCGTCGGCCCGGCCTGCAGGTCGAGCAGCTCCACGGCCTGGTCCTGCGCCCAGGCGAGGAGCGTGTGCAGGTCCTTCTGCAGGCCGAAGGTTTCGACGAGGAACTTTCCGTCCACGCCCCGCGTGGCTAGCAGTGGCGGTGACGGCGCGTGAGCCGGGAGTCCGAAGTGGATGGTCGAGGGCAGCGTCCTGGTCAGTTCGGCGACGGTGCCTTCGCGGTGAAGGGCGCCTTGGTGCATGAGCCCGATGCGGTCGGCGCGTTGCTGGGCTTCCTCGAGGTAGTGCGTGGTGAGCACGACGGTCGAGCCGTCCTCGCGCAGCCGGTCGACGGCGTCCCAGAGCGCGTCCCGCGACTGGATGTCGAGCCCGGTGGTGGGCTCGTCGAGGAAGACCAGCTCGGGCGTGCCGTAGACGGCGGTGGCGAAGTCGAGCCGTCGCTTTTCCCCGCCCGAGAGCTGCCCGACCTTGGTGCCCGTCTTGCGGGTCAGGTCGACGACGCCGAGCACGCGTCCGACGTCGTCGTGCCGCTCGGTGAGCCGCCCGATCAGGCCGACGGTCTCGCGCACGGTCAGGTCGGCGGAAAACCCGCTCTCCTGCAGCATGATCCCCATCCGCGGGCGGACGGCGGCACGGTCGCGGGGGTCCTTGCCGAACACCCGCACGGCCCCCGAGGTCGGTGCGCGGTGACCTTCGACCGTCTCCAGGGTCGAGGTCTTTCCGGCGCCGTTCGTGCCGAGCAGGGCATACAGCTCCCCGCGATCCACCTGGAACGAAAGGTCTTTCACGGCGGGGAAGCCGCCGTAGGTGAGGGTGAGGCGATCGACGTCGATGACCGGTGTCGTGGACATGCCTCGAATTCCAGCGTGGATCGGCGAGGCCCGGCAGTGCGGCGACGTCACCCGGATACATGACGTGGTGTCACTGGTGGTGCCCGCTCAGCCGGATACGCTCGGCTGGTGGAGGTGCCGACGATCGCGCGCAGGACGTCCTGGACCGGCGGGAAGGTCCAGGAACGGCTGCGCCGGCTGAACCTGATCACGACCGTCCCTCCGCTGGCGCTTGTCGGCGTGTTCCTGCTGCTGGCGACCGCCCGGTCCTGGTGGCAGCTCGTCATCCAGGTCGCAGGGCTGCTCGCGGCGCTGGCGACGGCTGAACGCTGGACCGCGGGTGACTACCTGCGCGTCGCGCGGCCGAGCCTGGCCGTCACCGCGGTGGTGTGGCTGGCCGGGTCGCTGACCGACGACACGGCCGCGTTCTTCGGGCTGTCCGTCGTGGGGTCGTACCTCATTCCGCCGCTGCCCCGCCGCCGGCTCGCCGCGCTGGCCGGGCTGACGGTCCTGATCGCGGGGCTGGGCGCGGCGAACGTCCTCGTGCACGACGACCGGATCGGCTGGCGGCTGTTCCAGTTCGCCGCCGTGCCCGCGGTCGCCATGCTGGTCTCGACCGGGTTCATGTTCGTCAGCCAGCGCTTCTTCGACCTGATCGCGGAGCTCGAGCAGTCTCGCGAGCGAGAAGCGGACCTCGCCGTCACCCGGGAGCGGGTGCGCTTCGCGTCCGACCTGCACGACATCCAGGGGCACACCCTGCACGTGGTGAAGCTGAAGGTGGCGCTGGCCGAGAAGCTGCTGGACCGCGAGCCGGATCGGGCGCGCGAGGAACTGCGTGAGGTGCACGACCTGGTCGGTGACACCATCGACCGGACCAAGGAACTCGCCTACGCCCAACGGCGGCTGAACCTGTCCGCCGAGCTGGAGAACGCCAAGAACCTCTTCGAGGCCGCGGGGATCCACGTCCGCGTCACGCGCGAGTCCGAGGTGGACGCCGCCGCGGGCGAACTGCTCGGCCAGGTCCTGCGCGAGACGACGACCAACATCCTGCGGCACGCCGAAGCCCACCAGGTGGGAATCACGCTCACCCGGAGGGGGATCGCGATCGTCAACGACGGCGCCCCGGACACCGGCCCGCTCGAGCTCGGCGGGCTCGCGGTGCTCCGGCAGCGCTTGGCGGAGCACGGCGCCGAGCTGGAAGTCTCGCACTCCGGCGGCCGCTTCCGCACTGCGGCGGCCTTCCCCGCGCCGAAGGAGGCCCGACGATGACGACGGTGGTGCTCGCCGACGACGAAGCCCTGCTCCGCAAGGCACTGGCCGCGCTGCTGCCGCTGGAAGGCGAGATCACGGTGCTGGCCGAGGCCGAAGACGGCGAAACGGCAGTCGCGGCCACCCTCGAACACCGGCCGGACGTGCTGGTCATCGACCTTGAGATGCCCCGCGTGGACGGGCTCGGCGCGGTCGAGGAGATCCGCCGGGCCCGGCCGGAGCAGGTGATCCTGATGCTGACCCGCCACGCTCGTCCCGGCGTGCTCCGGAAGGCGCTGAAGCTCGGCGTCCAGGGCTTCGTCAGCAAGGCAGCGGAACCGGCCCACATCACCTCGGTGATCAAGACCCTGCACGCGGGCAAGCGCTGGATCGACCCGGACGTCTCGGCCCTCGCCGTCGTCGACGACTGCCCGCTGACCGACCGCGAGCTGGACGTCCTGCGTGCGACCCGCGAGGGTTTCTCGGTGGCCGACATCGCCGGGCAGCTGCACCTCGCGGAGGGCACGGTCCGCAACTACCTGTCCAACGCGATGCAGAAGACCCAGACCCGCACCCGCCACGAAGCGGCCCGATACGCCCGTGAGCACGACTGCGCGACGCCATCGATCGGCTGAACTGATCAAACGGGAGACCTGGGGCCGGTTGTTCCTGCAGGTGTGAGGTTGCGGTGGGTGGTCGGGCCGCTGCGAAATTTCGCGAACGGCGAAGCAACGCAGCCCGCTATATATCGTCTTCTGATATATGTGGACCCATGGCGGAGCGAAGCATGTCCGAGCAGACGTTCCTGGTGCTGATCGCGCTGGCGGACGAGCCGCGGCACGGCTACGGAGTCGTCCAGCGGGTACAGGAGCTGTCCGAGGGACGGGTGCGACTGCGGGTCGGCACCCTCTACGGCGTGCTGGACCGGCTGGTCGCCGACGGCTGGGCCGAGCACGACCGGGAGGAGATCCACCAGGGCAGGCTCCGGCGCTACTACCGGCTGACCGGGGCGGGCAGCACGGCACTGGCCGACCAGACCCGGCGGCTGGCCGCGAACGTCGATACCGCCAGCAGGGTGCTGCGGGCCCGCGGCCAATGGCCCCGGGCAGCGGAGGTGCGGGCATGATCGACGTCGAGACCCAGTACCGCGCCCTGGTGCGGGTGCTCCCCGCGTGGTACCACGCCGAACGCGGCGACGAGATCGTCGACACCCTCCTCGAACTGCACGGCGAGCGGGCCCGCGCGGCACTGTGGACCGAACTGTGGGCCCTCCTGGCCCTCGGTGTGCGCACCCGGCTCGCGGGCCGGGCGGCACCTGCCCGCACGGTCGCACTGGGCGACCTGACGCGGGTGGGTGTACTCCTCGGCCTGCTCTGGGACGTGCTCAAGTCCGCGGCCCACGCCGGCAACGAACTCTGGCTCATGATCGCGCGTCCTGGCGCGGACCTGCCCCCGCTCCTGCACGTCGCACTGAGGTCCGAACTGATCAGGAACCTCATCCTGCTGGCGGCCGCCCTGCTCCCGCTCGCACTGTTGGTGGACGGGTGGCGCCGCGCGGCGCGGATCGCCGCCGGGGCGGTACTGGCCGCCGGCTCGCTCTGGGGGCTGACCAGGTACTCGCTCGGTCTCGGCCCGGATCTGGTCGCGCACTACGCCCCGCAGTGGCTTCCGCTGGTGTTGTTGCTGCTGGCCTTCCACGCCGAGGCCCCGCTGCCGCCGGCGCGTCCGTGGTGGTGGGCCATCGGCGGAAGCCTGGTCTCCGCCGTGACAGCCGGATTCCTCTTCGCGGGCGACCTCAACGGGTTCGCCGGGCTGTCGCCGCTCGTCTGGCTGTGCATCATCGCTGGTGCCGGATGCCTGTTCCTGCGGCACGGCATCGGACAACGCGCGGCGCCGTGGACACTGGCGCTGGCCCTGTGCATCGCGCTGGCGGTGGCGCAGACCCTGGTGCTGAAGCGCTCATTCACCACTTTCGATGTGCTGGTGGTCGTCCAGATCAGCCTGGCCGGGCTGGTCGTGGCGGCCCTGACCGTCAGTGGAATCCGCGACTACCGTCGCGCCGTCGCGAATCGCTGAGCTTTCTTCTCCTTCCAGACAAGGATTTCTTCTAATGGAAACCATTCCTGTTGCGCCCTCGCGCGCCCTTTTGTCGTCGCTCGACGTACCACGGTCGCGGGCGAGAATCCGCTGGAACGGCCTGCTCGCGCCGGCCGCCGCGGTACTCATCGCGGTCCTGGGCTACCTGACCCGCTGGATCTGCGATGACGCGCTGATCTTCACCCGGATCGTCGAGCAGATCCTGTCCGGGAACGGCCCGGTCTATTCCGTGGGAGAACGCGCGGAAACTTCCACGAGCGCGCTCTGGCAATGGCTGCTCGCCCTCGCCGGATTCGTTTCCGGGCACACCGACACCTCGGCGATCTCCTGGATGCTCGGCCTGGCGCTGACCGCGGGCGGATTCGCCCTCGCGGTGGCCGCGACCCGGCGCCTGCACGACAGGCCCGGAACCTGGCTGCTGCCCGTCGGCGTCCTCGTCCTGCTCGCGCTGCACCCGGTCTGGCAGTACGCGACCTCGGGCCTGGAGACCGGGCTCAACACGTTCTGGATGGCGGCGTGCTGGTGGCTTCTGGTGCGGCTGCGGGGAAACACGTCGGGCAAGGCGATCACCGGCGCGGCACTGGTCATCGGGCTCGGCCCGCTCGTCCGGCCGGAACAGGCGCTGGTCGCCGCGGTGTTCCTGGTCGCGCTGTGGCTGCTGGTGCGGCCGGGCCCACGGGTGACGCTGGCGGCGGCCGGGGCGGCGGCCGCGCTGCCGCTGGGTTACGAGATCTTCCGCATGGGCTACTACGGCATCCTCGTCCCGATGCCCGCGATCACGAAGAACGCCGACGCGTCGAGGTGGGCCCGCGGCTTCACCTACCTCACCGACTTCGCGGACCCGTACCTGCTGTGGATCCCGCTGGTACCGGTCACGGTCATACTCGCGCGGCTCCTGCGGCGGCCGCGCGCGGACCGGAGCGGCCTGCTGGTCACGCTGACCCCGGTGGTGGCGGGCCTGCTGCTTCTGGTGTATGTGCTGAAAGTCGGCGGCGACTACATGCACGCGCGCATGCTGCTGCCGTCGCTGTTCCTCGTGCTGCTGCCGGTCCTGGTGCTCCCGCGTTCGCGGACCACGGGGGTGCTCACGCTGGTCGTCGTGGTGTGGGCGCCGCTGTGCGCCGTGCTGGCCCGGTACCGGGAGGAGCCCGCCGCGGTGCGCTCGATCGACGACGAACGCGCCTACTACCACGCGTGGACCGGCCGCGAGCACCCGACGGATTCCACGGACTTCACGCCGAGACAGCGGAACCTTCGAGACGCGGTGGCGGACGCGGTGAACTCCGGTCGACGGGTGCTGATCTACCAGGGGCCGCACGACGAGATCATCACCGCCCCGTTGCGCGCGGACCTGCCGGGGAAGGCGGCGGTGCTCGGTGTGTACCTCGGCACGGTCGGCATGCTGGCACCCGTCGACGTCCGGATCGTCGACTTCTGGGGGCTGAGCAACCCGATCGGCGCCCGGTTCGTTTTCCCGGAGGGCAAACCCGGTCATTCGAAACCGCTGAGCAACGCCTGGCTCGTCGCCGACTACGCGGCCCCGGAGGAACCGGTTTCGCCCGTGGGCAACTTCGCTTTCCGCGACGAGGTCACGCCCGCGCAGGTGGCCGCCGCCCGGCACGCACTCAACTGCGGCGACCTCGCGGAAGTCCAACGTTCGACCCGGGAGCCGCTGACGTTCAAGCGCTTCTGGGACAACCTGACCGGCGCGGGGCACCGGACCCAGGTCACCATTCCGCCGGATCCCTTCGAAGCTGAGCGAAAATTCTGCGGACGACCGTGAACCAGGAAGCAGCACCCGGGCCACCATCCAGGAGCCTTGCCGGAGGTGCGTGGCGAACGGATCGTCTCGACGCCCTGCGTGACAGCGACGGACGGTCAGCCCACGATCGTACCGGAGCGGGCGCACGGTCAATGTCGCACGGCGATGCACCAGCACCGCCGGCCGGGTCGAGAATGCCCGGGTTGGTTCACTCGGTCACGCGCACCTCGTCCGCGAAATCGGCGCCGCAACACCTTCTCGTGCCGAACGTCCACTCGGGACGGTGAGACCGCGTTCGCCGCCGGCAGTACCATCTCCCGGTGCGCACGGGCTTCCCGGAGCTGGGAATCGACGGTCAGCGGAAGAGGCGGAAGAACCCGCGCACCTGCTCGACCAGCGAGTCCGGCTGCTCCAGGGCAGCGAAGTGGCCCCCTCGCGGCAGTTCGTCGAACCAGCGCAGGTCGGTGAACCGCAGCTCGGCCTCCCGCCGCCGCCCGCTTCGCCCACGACCTCGACGACGGCGGTGTCGGTGTCGGTGATCAGCATCTCGAGTGCGGAGCGGACCAGGCGGCGGTGCGGACCCCGATGCCATCGGGTGGTCGGTCCGGCCGACCGGGAGTGCGCAACGGTCAGCGAACCATCGCCGAAGTGCTGCGGCCAACCGGCGACGGCTACCACGCCCTCGTCAGCCACGACAGTGACCTACTAGCCGCTGCTAACCGACGTCTCCGGCGTCGCAACCAACGACGGGGCACAGGTCATCCAGTGGACCGCCGACGGCGGGACGCCCAGTTGCAGCCTGAAAATTTCCCGGGGGTTGCCCTCTTTGAAAGTTTCGCGGGATCGCGCTCTTCTTTCGTCGCAAGCCATAGACATGTTTGACACCACGAGTCGACCCCGCTTATCGTTCTGTCGAACCGGTTCGAACACGATTGCTTACCGACCGATGCCCTGCTCCGCGGGCATGGAGCCGGTAGACGAGTCCATAGTGGACCTCTCCATTTTGGCGCCCCGGTAGGTAGTGACGATGGGTCCGATGATCGGTGTATCACCGTAGACGCGACACCCCCGAAAGGGGTTTCTTGATGCGTCAGAACCGCCCTCGCACGCTATCCCGGCGCTTCGCCCGCGCAGCGCTGGCCGGCGCCACACTCCTCGCGATCATCGACACGGTACAACCCGCCGCCGCAGGACAGCCGGCCGTCGCAACACAGCCGGCCCCCGCGGCCGCAGCTGCCGGCGCCGCCGCGATCGCCTCGGTCGACCTGGCCGGGACGTGGAGTTTCACGCCGGCGGGTCGGGGGGCGACCTCGATCACCGTGCCCGGCGGCGGCTGGTACAAGCAGGGCTTCACCGACGTGAACGAGGCGGTGTACTCGCGCACCATCACCGTGCCCGACTCGGGTCAGCCGCAGTCGACGTGGATCGAATTCGGTGCGGTCAACCACCAGGCGACGCTGTCGGTCGACGGCCGGGTGGTGGCGACGCAGACCACGTCGTTCACGCCGTCGAATTTCGACATCACCGCCTACGCGGCCCCCGGTAGCACCCACACGATCAGCGTCGCCGTGAAGGGCCGCGGCGCGTTGAAGGCGTCCAACGGCCGGTACCTGGTGCCCGACGCCGCCGACTGGTCCGAGGCGGTACCGCAGGGGATCTTCCGGTCCGCGTTCCTGCGGACGTACCCGGCGGTGTACGTCAGCGACACATTCGTGCGTACGTCGGTGGCGAACAAGACGTTGAGCTACGACGTGTCGGTGCGCAACACGTCGGGCAGTTCCCGGTCGGTGACGTTGACCGGTTCACTGTCGTCCAGCAACGGGACGGCTTTCAGCTACCCGGAACTGCCCAGCCGTACGGTCACCGTGGCGGCCCAGTCGACCGTGACCGTGACCGTCGGGCCGGTCGCGTGGAACCTCGACAGCACCTCGTACTGGTGGCCCAACGTGCCGTACCGGCCGGGGTACCGGGCGCAGCTGCACGGGCTGAAGGTGCATGCCGTCGCCGATGACGGGCACACCAGCGACGCCACGTACCGGTTCGGGTTCCGGGAGACCACCCAGAACGGTGACTACTACTACCTCAACGGCGTGCGCGTGAACTTCCGCGGCGACAACCTCCAGGGTGCCGACTATGACCGGATCAACAACGGCGGCAAGGGCGACGCTTACGACACCCTGCCCGGCTTCCTGCCCCCGTCGCCCGGCAACGGCGGCTGGCCGCAGGCGGTGGACAACTACCAGCGGCTGAACTACAACGTGGTGCGCATCCACCAGGAGCCCGCGAGCCCGTACATGGTGGATGTCGCCGACGAGATGGGCCTGATGATCATCGGCGAGACCGCGATTCGCGGCTCCTCCGGCAAGCAGGATTGGATCGCCGGGCACGACAACATGGTCAACCACGCCCGGGCGCTGGTCCTGCGCGACCGCAACCACCCCGCGGTCATCCGCTGGAGCCAGGTCAATGAGCCGAACCAGAGCGGCCAGGATTCCGAACAGTTCGAGAAGGACCTGTACGCGGCGATCAACGGCAACGACGGCACCCGGCCGGTCATCGCCGAGGTGGGCGTCGACGGGAATCTCAACGGGTATCCCGGGATGACGTACGCCAACTTCGCGGTGTTCCCGCACTACGTCGACGGCTTCGGCAGGTACGGGGAGGGCCTGAAGACCGTGAATGGGCGGCCCGACGGCGAGGGCGAGTACATCTGGCCGGCCTGCAACACCAAGCAGGGCTTCGAGTGGTTCGCCACGGCAACCCTGGCCAAGCGCGGCAAGAACGCCTCCGACCTGCGTCCGTACACGCTGCTGTCCGCCTGGGCCGGCGTCGTGCCCGGAGTGCGGACCACCGACTTCACCCCGGAGGAGGGCGGTCGCCCCGTCTACGGCGCGGACAACCTTTCGGCCCCCTGGAGCAACCCGCAGATCCAGCGCGTGCAGGCGGCGTTCAACCCGGTGGCCGCGGTCGACCTGCCGTTCTGGTCGGCCTCCGGCGTCTCGGACGCGAACGGCACCTTCCCGCTGCCGCAGGCCGTGCCCAACTACGCCCGGAACGCCACGGTCACCCGCAACATCACCGTCTTCAACGACGACTTCGCCGACACTTCGGTGGGCTTCACCTGGACGGCGCGGCTCGACGCGCCGGACGGCGCGGTCGTCGCGTCCGGAAGCACGACCCTGACCGTCCCGCTCGGCTCGCGGGTCACCCAGCCGGTGTCCTTCACCACCCCGGCCACCGGCAACCGCGTGTACCTGCAGCTGTCGACCACGAAGTCCGGTAGCCCCGTCTTCACCGACGCGGTGGAGTACTTCAACCTCGCCGGAAGCGGCGGAGACGGACCCGCACCGGGCACCTACCGCATCGTCAACCGCAACAGCGGCAAGCCGCTCGCTGTCGCGGGCAACTCCACTGCGGACGGTGCGAAGGTGGTCCAGCAGAGCGGCACCGCCACCTGGACCATCGCCACGACCTCCGACGGCTCCTACACCCTCCAGTACGTCCCGAGCGGAAAGGTGCTCGACGTCAACGCCAACAGCAGCACGGCCGGGCTGCAACTGCAGCAGTGGACGGCCAACGGCGGCACCAACCAGATGTGGTACCTGCGGTCCACCGGCAACGGCTACTACACCATCGTCAGCCACGACAGCGGACTGGTGGCGGACGTCAACGGTGCGGCGACGAGCGACGGGGCGCAGGTCGTGCAGTGGGCCGCCAACGGCGGGGCCAACCAGCAATGGCAACTGAACCGGGCCTGACCGGACGACCCGGTTCTCGCCTCCTCGCTTCGTGCCGCCCTGCAACGTGAGCCCTCGGTGGGTGAGGTGGCTGGTCGGGTTGGAGTAGCTGAAGAACGTGCCGTCGCGCAGGACTCGGGTGCCGATCGCGGTGGTGTCGGCGTGGATGCTGGCGACAGGGCCCCCGAAGCCGACGGCGACTGGGGTGTGGGCGTGGCGGTGGGTGGCGGGCAAACCGACGCTGGCGTTGAGCACGGCGGCGACGGCCAGAACGAGCGTTGTGGCTCCAATGCGCGGGCACCCGGGCGCTCAAATACCTCAACCTCGATGGTCGGCAACCGCCACACAACACGGCTGGCAGGGTGCAGTAACGCTTGCCAAAGACCCCGATCCGACTGTCCGTCGCGACTTCAGGGAAAGAGTAGACGAAAGTTGGCGGGCCGCCGTCGTGGAAAAGCGGAACGCGAACCAGTGCCCGTCGCAGCGGATCAGTTGTCCCGAGAAGATCGCCGGAATCGACTCCGCGCTCGCCGATCTGGTGGACTGGCTGGCGCGCGACCTGGCAACCGGCGGTGGCAGTCCGGTCGGAACACCACCCGGAACAGAAAAGTGGAAGTCGCCGAAGCGGGGGATCACCTGAACCGTCCGAGCGGGTGGTGGCTGCCCATCATCTGGACAACCGGGTCATCGAGACCTACTCCCACGTCGCCCCGGAGGTCGAGCAGCGGCTGCTCGACGATCTCGAGCGCCGCTGGCGCATGGCGGCACCACTGCCGCCGACGCCGTCACCAAGTGTGGCCGACGGTGCGCGGACGGCGCCGGTTGTCCCCTGGGTCGGTGCTCCAGTTTGCCCCACCAGGAGCACAAGATCACGCCGCAAGCCGATCACTGCTGATCGAACCGGGAACGCAGAAAACCCCTCCGACCAGCCACAACGGCTGAAACGAAGGGGTTCTGTGAGAAAGTGGAGCTAAGGGGACTCGAACCCCTGACCCCCTCACTGCCAGTGAGGTGCGCTACCAGCTGCGCCATAGCCCCGAAGCGAAGGTGAACTCCGCATCTCGTATGCCCATACAGTACACCCCGCCAAGACCCACTCCGCACGGGGGTCCCCACGCTACCTCCGAGCTACCCACATCCCCCTGACCAGCACATTCACACCTTATTTTTAGTCCTGTATTGACGCCCGACTGTGGCCGCCGTTACATTTTGCGCGGTTGTGACGCCGAGGTCCCCGCCCGTTACGCCGCGTCTCCGAGACCGGGCACGCCTCTGCCGTTTCCTGCTCTATGGACGCCGCCACGTGCGGCAGAGGAGGTCTCGATGAAGACGAGACGGCGGGTGATGACACTGCTCGCAGCAGCGTCAGTCCTGACAACGAGCCTGACCACGACCGCGGACGCCGCGGTCACCCCCGACGGCTGGTACACCGTGGCCGCCGCGAACAGCGGTAAGTGCGTTGATGCCCGGGCGGCCGGGACCGCCGATGGGACCGTCGTGCAGCAGTACACCTGCAACCAGACCGGCTCCCAGCAGTGGCAGTTCCAGTCCACCGGCGACGGTTACTTCCGCGTCAACGCCCGGAGCAACCCCGCCGCGACCTGGGACGTCACCGGCGTCTCCGCCGCCGATGGCGGGCTCCTCCAGCTTTGGACCTACTCCGGCGGCGCCAACCAGCAGTGGCAGGCCGTCGACGAAGGCAACGGGCGCTACCACTTCGTCAGCCGCAACAGCGGTAAGTGCCTCGACGTCCCCGGGGCCTCCGCCGCCGACTCGGTTCAGCTGCAGCAGTACACCTGCAACGGCACCGGGGCCCAGTCCTTCATGCTGACCCCCGTGAACACGAGCCAGCCGGGCCAGCCGGACTTCGGGCCGAACGTCGTCGTCTTCGACCCGTCCATGCCGAGCTCGGCCATCCAGAGCCGGCTGAACAGCATCTTCGCCCAGCAGGAGCGCAACCAGTTCGGCAGCCAGCGCTACGCCGTGATGTTCAAGCCCGGCACCTACGCCAACGACGTCAACGTCGGCTTCTACACGCAGGTGCTGGGCCTTGGGCTGAGCCCCGACGCCGTCACGATCAACGGTGCCGTGCACGTCGAGGCCGACTGGTTCCCGCCGCAGAACGCCACGCAGAACTTCTGGCGGGGCGCCGAAAACCTGTCCGTGACCCCGGCCGGGGGCGCCGACCGCTGGGCGGTCAGCCAGGCCGCGCCCTACCGCCGCATGCACGTCCGCGGTGACCTGCAGCTCGACGACGGCGGCTGGGCCAGCGGCGGCTGGATCTCCGACACGAAGATCGACGGCCAGGTCCGCTCCGGCTCGCAGCAGCAGTGGATCTCCCGCAACTCGCAGTTCGGCAGCTGGAACGGCGCCAACTGGAACATGGTCTTCACCGGCGTCCAGGGCGCGCCCGCCAACACCTTCCCGGCCCCGCCTTACACCACGGTCGGCCAGACGCCGGTCGTGCGCGAGAAGCCGTTCCTCTACATCGACAGCGCCGGCAAGTACCAGGTCTTCGTGCCCGGTGTGAAGACCAACGCGTCCGGCACCAGCTGGGCCAACGGCGCCGCCCCCGGCACGTCGCTGCCCATCGACCAGTTCTACATCGCGAAGCCCGGCGCCACCGCCGCGGACTTGAACGCCGCGCTCGCCGCGGGCAAGAACCTGCTGGTCACGCCCGGTGTCTACCACCTGAACCAGACCCTGCGCGTCACCCGTCCGGACACCGTCGTGCTCGGCCTCGGCATCGCCACGCTGATCCCGGACAACGGCATCACCGCGATGACCGTGGACGACGTCGACGGCGTCAAGCTCGCCGGCCTGCTGGTCGACGCGGGCACGACGAACTCGAACACGCTCATGCAGGTCGGCCCGGCCGGCTCGGCCGCGAACCACGCGGCGAACCCGACGTCGCTGCACGACGTGTTCTTCCGGATCGGCGGCGCCGCCGTCGGCAAGGCGACGACCAGCCTGGTGGTCAACAGCAGCAACGTGATCGGCGACCACATGTGGATCTGGCGCGCCGATCACGCCGAGCGCAACGAATACGTCGGCTGGACCACCAACACCGCCGACACCGGGCTCGTCGTGAACGGCAACGACGTCACGATGTACGGCCTCTTCGTCGAGCACTACCAGAAGACCCAGGTCATCTGGAACGGCAACGGCGGCCGGACCTACTTCTTCCAGAACGAAATGCCCTACGACGTGCCGAACCAGGCCAGCTGGATGAACGGGTCGACACCGGGCTTCTCCGCCTACAAGGTCGGCCCGAACGTCACCAGTCACGAGGCGTGGGGGCTGGGCAGCTACTGCTACTTCAGCACCAACCCGTCGGTGGCCAGCGCTCACGCGTACGAGGCGCCGAACACGCCGGGTGTCCGGTTCCACGACATGGTGACCGTGTCGCTCAACTACCAGGGCACGATCACGCACGTGATCAACAACACCGGACCGGCGACGCCGTCGGGCACCAAGGCCGTCAACCTGGTGAGTTACCCCTGAATCACCGGCGTGCGCCGTGGTGGCGGCCGCGGCGCACGCCGGTCCTTTGTGGATACACCCGAACGGGGTGTTCGGGGCGCCGGACGGGGTAATCGTCGCGATACTGAGGTGTCCAAAAGCTGAGGTCCCCATCGATCCGGGAGCGGCAGATGACCTCCTTCGCAGCGTTCACCGTCGTCGAACCCCGCCGGGCCTGGCCGATCGCCGCCGTCCGCGGCGTGTTCGCGGTGCTCTTCGGGCTCTTCGCGCTGATCTGGCCCGGCGCCACCGTGCTCGTCCTGGCGATCCTGTACGGCGTGTACGCGATCGTCGACGGCATCGGCGGCCTGATGCAGGCGTTCCGCCCGGGTGACACCGCGCACCGCGTGGCCTACGGCGTCCTCGGCGCGCTCGGCGTCGTCGCCGGGATCCTCGTGCTGGTGTGGCCGGGGATCACGGTACTGCTGCTGGCCCTGCTGGTCGGCTTCTGGGCGATCATCACCGGGATCGCCGAGATCGCCGCGGCGATCCGGCTGCGCAAGCAGATCAAGGGCGAGGCGTTCCTCGTCGCGGCCGGCGCGATCTCCGTGCTCGCCGGCGTCCTCATCGTGATCCACCCGATCGCCGGCGCGTACGGCATCGCGCTGCTCGCCGGGATCTACGCGCTGCTGTACGGCATCGTGCTGCTGGTGCTGGCGTTCCGGCTGCGCAAACTAGGGGACGGGAAACTCGCCGCCTGAGTATCGTTCGGGGGTGTCGACCCGGGAACTGGTGGTGCTGGGCACCGCGAGCCAGGTGCCCACACGCCTGCGCAACCAGAACGGCTACCTCCTCCGCTGGGACGGCGAGGGCATCCTCTTCGACCCCGGCGAGGGCACTCAGCGGCAGATGCTGCGGGCGGGCGTGCCCGCCACGGACATCACGCGGATCTGCATCACCCACTTCCACGGCGACCACAGCCTCGGCCTGCCCGGGGTGATCCAGCGGCTCTCGCTCGACGCCGTCAAGCACCCGGTGCACGCCCACTTCCCGGCGTCGGGCGCGCACTACTTCGAGCGGATGCGGCACGCGACGGCGTTCTACGAGCAGGCCGACCTGCGGGAACACCCGATCGCGGAAGACGGGCCGATCGCCACCGGGAAGGTCGCCATCGAGGCCCGGCGCCTGAGCCACCCCGTCGAGGCCTTCGGCTACCGCCTGGTCGAGCCGGACGGCCGCACGATGCTGCCCGAGCGGCTCGCAGAACGCGGTATCGCGGGCCCGGACGTCGGCCGGCTGCAGCGCGAGGGCCGGCTCGGGACCACCACGCTCGACGACGTCAGCGTCCCCCGGCGGGGCCAGCGGTTCGCGTTCGTGATGGACACCCGGCTGTGCGACGCGGTGTACGCGCTCGCCGAAGACGCCGACACGCTCGTCATCGAGTCGACGTTCCTCGCCGAGGACACGCGGCTCGCTCGTGACTTCGGGCACCTGACCGCGCAGCAGGCCGCGCGCGTGGCGGCCGAGTCGGGTGTCCGGCAGCTCGTGCTGACCCACTTTTCGCAGCGCTACCCCGAGCCGGAACGCTTCGCGGAAGAAGCCGAAGCCGAGTTCGACGGCGAGATCGTGGTCGCCGAGGACCTGGAGCGGGTCCAGGTCCCGAAACGGCGGTCCTCCCCGGCGGAGCACCGCGAGACGTAGGCTGCACCTCGTGAGCCAGCCGATCCTGATGACCGTCGACGACGATCCCGCCGTGTCCCGCTCGGTCGCCCGTGACCTGCGCCGGCGCTACGGGAAGGACTACCGCGTCATCCGCGCCGACTCCGGCCAGGACGCCCTCGAGGCGCTGCGCGAGATCAAGCTGCGCGGCGACGCCGTCGCGGCCATCCTCGCCGACTACCGGATGCCGCAGATGGACGGGATCGCCTTCCTGGAGAAGGCGATGGACCTGTTCCCGCACGCCCGCCGCGCCCTGCTGACCGCCTACGCCGACACCGACGCCGCGATCCAGGCGATCAACGTCGTCGACGTCGACCACTACCTGCTCAAGCCGTGGGACCCGCCGGAGGAGAAGCTCTACCCGGTGATCGACGCGCTGGTCGAGACGTGGAAGGCGGTCGGCGACCGGCCGGTCGAGGAGGTCAAGCTCGTCGGCCACAAGTACTCGTCGCCCTCGTTCCACATGCGCGACTTCCTCGCGCGCAACGCCGTGCCGTACCGCTGGTACTCCGTCGAAGACGACGAAGGCAAGCGCCTGCTGCAGGCCGCGGACGCCACCGAAGCCGACATCCCGGTGGTCGTCACGCCGGACGGCACCGTCCTCAAGCAGCCGACGGGCAGCGAGATCGCCGACGCGGTCGGTTTGTCGACCCGGCCCGCGCAGGAGTTCTACGACCTCGTCGTCATCGGCGGCGGCCCGGCCGGCCTAGGCGCCGCGGTGTACGGCGCTTCCGAAGGCCTGCGCACGGTGCTCGTCGAGAAGAAGGCCACCGGCGGCCAGGCCGGCACGAGTTCGCGCATCGAGAACTACCTCGGCTTCCCCGACGGCGTTTCGGGCGCGCAGCTGACCGACCGGGCCCGGCGCCAGGCGCAGAAGTTCGGCGCCGAGGTGCTGACCGCGCGCGACGTCGTCGGCCTGGAGGCCCGCGGTTCGTCGCGGGTGATCACCTTCGGTGACGGCAGCGAGATCGCCGCGCACTCGGTGATCCTCGCCAGCGGCGTCAACTACCGCGCCCTGGAAGCCGACGGCGTCGAGGAGCTGACCGGCCGCGGCGTCTACTACGGCTCGGCCGCGACCGAGGCGCCCGAGTGCAAGGGCGAGCACGTCTACATCGTCGGCGGCGCCAACTCCGCCGGGCAGGCCGCGGTGTTCTTCTCCAAGCACGCCAGCGACGTCACGATCCTGGTGCGCGGCGCGTCGCTGGAGGCGTCGATGTCGCACTACCTGATCGAGCAGATCGCCGGCATCGGGAACATCCACGTCCGCACCCACACCACGATCAAGCAGGTCCACGGCGACGGCCACCTCGAGCGGATCACGCTGTGCGAGAACGGCGTCACCGAGACGGTCGAGAGCGGGCACCTGTTCATCTTCATCGGCGCCGCCCCGCGCACCGACTGGCTCGGTGACGCCATCCACCGCGACGAGCACGGCTTTGTGTGCACCGGCCCCGACCTGCTGTCCGCCGGGCAGCGGCCGGCGGGCTGGCCGCTCGACCGTGATCCGCACTACCTCGAATCGTCGATCCCCGGCGTGTTCGTGGCCGGTGACGTGCGGTCCCAGTCGGTCAAGCGGGTGGCGTCCGCGGTCGGCGAGGGCGCGATGGCCGTGACGCTGGTACACCGGTACCTGGAGGAACAATGAGCGCACTGCCGCGGGAAGAGCTTCGCGGCCTCTTCCTGTTCGAACACCTTTCCGAAGGCCAGCTCGACTGGGTCGCCGCCAACGGCGTGATCGAGCGCCACCAGGGCGACACGTTCGTCATCCGCGAGGGTGACGAGGCGACCTGCTTCTACGTGATCCTGAACGGCGCCGTCCGGATGACGCGGCTGGTCAGCGGCACCGAGATCGAGACCAACCGCTCGGACCAGCGCGGCGCCTACTTCGGCGCGACGCAGTTCTTCGTGCACCAGGAAGCCGAGCACCGCTACGGCGCCACGGTGCAGGCGCTGAGCGACCTGACGCTGCTGGCGCTGCCGTCGAAGGAGTTCTCCACCGAGTTCCGCAAGTGGTTCCCGATGGCGACGCACCTGCTGGAAGGCATGTACCTGGGCTGGCGCAACAGCGACACGGTGATCGGTTCCCGCCGCCGGCTGCTGGCGCTCGGCGAGCTGTCGGCCGGCCTGACGCACGAGCTGAACAACCCGGCCGCGGCCGCCGTCCGGGCGACGTCCGCCCTGCGCGAACGCGTCGCCGGGATGCGGCACAAGCTCGCCTTCCTGGCCAAGAAGGACATCGATCCGGAGCTGCTCTACCAGCTCATCGACGTCCAGGAACGCCTCGTCAAGCAGATCGTGCAGGCGGAGAAGCTGACCGCGATGCAGCAGTCCGACCGCGAGGACGAGATCGGCGACTGGTTCGACGACCGCGGCATCGACGGCGGCTGGGACCTCGCCGACATCTACGTCCGCGCCGGCCTGACCACGGCCGACCTGGACAACGTCCTCGAGCAGGTCGGCGACACCTTCATCGACGGCGCCGTCCGCTGGCTCGCCTACGCGCTCGAAACCGAGATGCTGATGGGCGAGATCGAGGACTCCACCACGCGCATCTCGGCGCTGGTCGGCAAGGCCAAGCAGTACTCGCAGATGGACCGGGCGCCGCACCAGTGGGTCGACGTCCACGACGGCCTCGACTCCACGCTCGTGATGCTGTCCGGCAAGATCGGCGACGGCGTCCGCGTCGTCAAGGAGTACGACCGCAGCCTGCCGAAGATCCCGGCGTACCCGGCCGAGCTGAACCAGGTCTGGACGAACATCATCGACAACGCCCTCGGCGCGATGGCCGGCGAGGGCACGCTGACGCTGCGGACGTGGCGCGTCGACGACCAGATCCGCGTCGAGGTCGGCGACACCGGCCCCGGCATCCCCGCGGACATCAAGCCGCGGATCTTCGAGCCGTTCTTCACGACCAAGCCGGTCGGCGAGGGCACCGGGCTGGGCCTGGACATCTCGTGGAAGATCGTGGTCGAGCGGCACCAGGGCGACCTGCGCGTCGAATCGGAGCCGGGGAACACCCGGTTCGAGGTCTGCCTGCCGACGGTCGAGCAGGCCTCGCTCTGATGGCTTCCGTCCCGACGGTCACGACCGAACTCGGGGCGCTGGTCGGGCTGGCGGGTGCCGGCGTCCGCGTCTGGCGCGGGATCCCGTACGCCCGCCCGCCGGTCGGCGAGCTGCGGTGGAAGGCGCCGCAGCCGCCGTCGCTGTCCGGTGGCGTGCACGTCGCCACCGAGTACGGGCCGCACGCGATGCAGTCGCCGGACCCGATGAACCCGTCCGCGGTGTGCGACGAGGATTGCCTGTACCTCAACGTCTGCACACCCGAAGGTCCCGCGCCGGCGGGCGGGTGGCCGGTGCTGTTCTGGCTGCACGGCGGCGGTTACCGCGTCGGCCACGGCGAGCAGCTGGGCGACGGCGAGGAGTTCGCGCGGGCCGGGATCGTCGTGGTCACCATCAACTACCGGCTCGGCTCGCTCGGTTTCCTGCACCTCGCCGGGATCTTCGGCGAGTCCGAAGCGGACGCCGGCGTCTGCGGGTTCCTCGACCAGATCGAGGCCTTGAAGTGGGTGCGCCGCAACATCTCCGCGTTCGGCGGCGATCCGGCGCGGATCACCGTCTACGGCGTCTCGGCGGGCGCCAAGAGCGTCGGGAACCTGATGGGCAGCCCGCTGGGTGCGGGCCTGTTCGCGCAGGCCATCAGCAGCTCCGGCGGCGCGGACCACGTCGCGACGCCGGAAGCGGGAACGGCGCTGGCGCGGCGCTTGCTGGCCGAGGTCGGCTGCCACGACCTCGCCGCGTTGCGGTCGTTGCCCGCCAAGGAGTTCGTCGAGGCGCAGGAACGGATCCTGACCGGGTTCCAGGCGCTGTGGCTCTGGCGCCCGACGCTGCACCCGCGGGTGCTGCCCGAGGTGCCGATCGAGCCGATCCGGCGGGGGAGTGCGGCGGGGATCCCGCTGCTGATCGGCTGCAACAGCAACGAAGGCAGCACGTACGCGATGATGCTCGGCGACGACGTGGCGACGGCCCCGGCGTCCGGTGTGCTCACGGACATCCTCGGCGACGCGGGTGCTTCACGGCTTCTCGAGACCTACCTCCGCCGCGTTCCCGACCTCAAGGCCGCTCGAATCGCCGCCATGGGCGACGAGCGGTACGGCATCCCGACGCAGCGGCTCGCCGACGCCCAGTCCGCGCACGCTCCCGTTTACCGGTACCGGATCGACATCGCCGCGCCCGGGGTGCCCGAGCAGCTCGACGGCGGGCACGGCACCGAGACGACCATGGCCTGGAAGACCCCGCTGCCGTTGTACGCCCAGGCGACCGACGTGAACCCGAAGCGCGAGCGGGCGGCGTTGCTCATCCACCGGTGCTGGGTGCGGTTCGTCCGCGACGGCGTCGCTTCCGCGGACGGTCCCGAATGGCCGGTGTACGGGCCGGAACTGCGGCCGGTGCTGGTTTTCCGGGAGGACACGGACCTGGTGCTGGATCCGCGGGCGGACGAGCGGGCGGCCTGGGGTGACGCGGAGTGGGCTTCGGGGACCTGGTTTCCGGTGCCCTGACGCGATCGCCGGACAGTCCACGCTTGTGAGTGATGATGTTCGAACGCGCGTTCGAGTAGCGTCGTTGTCATCCGGTTCGAGGGAGGCAAGTCATGGACGCGTACCGAGGTTCGGCAAGGTCAACGTCATCGCGGCAGTCGTCAGCCAGCTCATCAGATCGGCGAGGGGGATCCGCGAAAGCCGTTCCGGCCATTCCTCCGCCACCGCGTGCAGCACGAGTTCGTCGTGCCGCGGCGCGATTTTTGTCAGTCTCGTGTTCGGCGGGAGCTCCGGCAGCGGCAGCTCGATGGGCCGGAACCGGTTCGGCGCCCGCAGCTGTTTCCGTCCCATGTGGAGGGTCTGGGGCAGGAGCACCACGGCATCGGCCGTCACCTGGGGACGAAGGGTCAGGTAGCCCCACTGCGGGTGCTTGGCCCAGTGGATCCGGAGCAACCCGTTCCCGGCCGGGGCCGCGACGATCCCGGGCCGGACCGCCGCCACCCGTTCGCGCAGCACGTCCGCGGACACGGCGATCTGCAGCCGCACGCGGGCGGGAACGGCGGCCGGTGTGGGCAGCGAGCGGAGGCGGACGTCTTCGGCGATCACGATGACCTCGCGCAGCGGAATGCTGCCGCCCTCCGAGCCGGGCTCCGGCCAATCGACGTCCTCGGCGACGATCCGGACGTCGCCGAGGCGCCCGGTGGCCAGCCGGAGGCTGTCGGCCGGGTAGTCGAGTTCGGCGAGGGTGAGGCCGACTTCGCGGTCACCCACCTTCGTGGTCAGCCTGCGGCCGACGAGCTGCTCGGTGACGGTGCGGGCCAAGGCGGCCGGCGTGACCGGGACGTTCGGGAGCAGGGAACGCCCGGCCGCGGCCAGCCCGGCCAGCTCGGGCCACGGTGACCAGCCGTCGAACCACCTGCCGTCGCTCATCCGTCCAGTGTCGCCCAAGGACACCGGCGGCGCCGACGGCGGGTGGTTCCCGGCCGGATCGGTGGACCGCCTTCGGTCACCGGCCCGCGAAGCGGGCGATGAGGCCGGTGATGACCAGCCAGAACACCGCAGCCAAGCCGTAGTCGAGGATCACGGCCAGGCTCGGGCTGTCCACCGGGAACAAACCGGGCCAGAACAAGGCGAGAGGAACCGCGAGTGACTTGATGAACTGGAAGAAGGCGTTGCCGGCGTTCGCACCGGCGAGCACCATGATCATGTAGAGAACTTCGATCCCCGCGAAGAGCGCGCCGATCGCCGTGATGACCCGCACGGCCGTGTTCCGTCTGGTGGTGGTTCGCCAAGGAGACATGCCGCGAAAATTCCCGGATCGGGTGACAGATCAAACGCTCCAAGCCCAAGATTGCGCCGTTCGGCCGCTTTTGTTGCTCTCCGGCGGCTATCCAGGACGCTCTGTGAGCTCTGGAGCAGCGCTCGGATCGTCCCGCTCGGTCCATGCTCCGGCCGCGGTCCCAGCAGCCACGGCCGGTCGTACGCGGCCAGGGCGGTTCGCCACGACCCGCGGTGTCGTTCGCCCCGGCACACGGGCTGGGCACGCGTGTCGTCTGCTCGGATACGCGGGTCGTCCGGCTAGGCCCGTCCCACCGCACCCAGCAACCGAGCCACGGCCCAGTCCTGCACGGCGAGACCGACGGACTTGAACACGGTCCGCCCGGTGACCGCCGGGGGCGTGCGCAGCGCCGGGCCCAGCTCGATCAGCTCGCCGCGGTCGAGTAGCCCGGTGTCCACCGCGTGGATCACCTCGCCCGCCTCCTCGAGAGCGGCACCGATCTGGTCCACCACCACGCACCCCGCGGTGGCGAGCAGCTCGGCGGGCAGCTCGCGCATGGACGGCAGGTACGACCCGATCGCGTTGACGTGCACGCGTTCGGGCAAGTCATCGGCAGCGAAGAGAGGAGTACTGGATGAAGTAGCGCAACAGACGATCTCCGCGTCGGACACCGCTTCCGGTGCGCTCGGGGCCACCCGCACCGCCGTCTCCGGGAACTCGGCGCCCACCCGGCCCGCGAACGCCTGCGCGCGCTCGGGGTCGCGGCCGAACACCGCCACGCGGCGCACCGGGCGCACCGCCGCCACGGCGCGCACCTGGTCGGCGGCCTGGGCGCCGGTGCCGAGGAGGGCGAGGCTGCTCGCTCCGGGCGGGGCGAGCAGGTCCGTGGCCACGCCGGAGACCGCGCCGGTGCGGAGGGCCGTGACCTCGACGGCGTCGGCGACCACCTGGCCCTCGGTGGTGTTCCACACCAGCGTGCCCAGGATCATCGGCGTGCGGCCCGGGACCAGGTTGAGCGTCTTCACGACCGTCGTCGACGTCGGTGTGTGGCAGGCGGTCATCACGAGCGTCGTCGCTCCGGCGAAGGACAACCGTTGCGGCACCACAAAACGGCCGGCGGTGAGTTCGAGGAACGCCTCGCGCACCGCGTCGACCGCGGCGGCCATCGGTACGGCCTTGCGGACGTCCTCGGCGTCGAGCATGTGCGCCCCTCCGGCGTCGGTCTGCCGCTAGCCTGGCGGCATGTCCGAGGCCACGCAAGAGGAGCAGCGGTTCTTCCGCGACGACTGGTACGGGGAGGAGATCACCGGACGGCACTACGTGCGGTGCGAGTTCCGCGAAGCCGACTTCTCGGAGGCGGTCACCCGGAACTCGGTCTTCACCGACTGCGTGTTCGGCAACGTGCGCTTCAACGCGTCGCGGCACACGGACTCGGCGTTCACCGGCTGCACCTTCAAGCGGTGCAACTTCTTCGACGCCGAATTCACCGGGTGCAAGCTCGTCGGCGCCACGTTCACCGAGTGCGAGCTGCGGCCGCTGCGGGTCGAGGGCGGGGACTGGTCGTTCGCCGGGCTGGCGGGCGCCGACCTGCGCTCGGTCAGCTTCCGGGGGGTGCGGATGCGGGAAGCCGACCTCACCGGGGCGAACTGCGCCGGCGCGGTGTTCGCCGACGTCGACCTGTCCGGGGCGGTGCTGCACGCCGTCAAGCTGCCGCGCGCCGAGCTGCGGGGCAGCGATCTCTCGGCGCTCGACCCGCTGGACGCCGAGCTGGCGGGCGCGATCGTGTCACCCGAACAGGCTGCGGTGCTCGTCACGTCGCTCGGGCTGCACGTCCGGGCGTAGGCTCGTCGCGATCGGGAAGGGAGAGCCGCATGGGTGTCGTGACACCGGGTTTCCACGGCCGGGCGCGCAGCGGCAACCCGCGTCTGCCGCCGGGGCAGTACCTGGCCGAGGACTTCCCGGTGCTGTCGGCGGGCCCCACCCCGCGCGTGCGCACCGAGACGTGGGAGTTCACCGTCACGACCGAGACGGGGGACAAGCACGCCTGGAGCTGGGCCGAGCTGATGGCGCTGCCCAGCGAGAAGCCCACAGTGGACATCCACTGCGTCACCCAGTGGTCCAAACTGGACACGCGGTGGCGCGGCGTCTCGGTCGACACGCTGGTGGGCGGGCTCGGCACCCAGGCCGACTACGTCATGGTGCACGCCTACGGCGGGTACACGACGAACCTGCCGCTGGCCGACCTGCTCGACGGCCAGGCCTGGATCGCCTACGAATACGGCGGCAAGCCGCTGACCCCCGAGCACGGCGGCCCGGCGCGGCTGCTCGTGCCGCACCTGTACTTCTGGAAGTCCGCGAAATGGGTGCGCGGGCTGGAGCTGAAGACCCGGGACGAGCCGGGCTTCTGGGAGAACGCCGGCTACCACGACTACGGGGATCCATGGCGCGAACAGCGGTATCAGGGCGACTAGCCTGGCGGGTCGCCCGCTTGGCCGGCTTCCGCGACGAGACGCCGACGGCGCGCACGCTCGTCTTCGACCTGCCCGGCTGGCCGGGACACCTGGCGGGCCAGCACGTCGACGTCCGGCTCACGGCGGCCGACGGCTATCGCGCCCAGCGCAGCTATTCGCTGGCGGCGCCCGCGGACGGCGACCGGGTGGAGCTGACGGTCCAGCGCGTCGCCGACGGCGAGGTGTCCGAGCACCTCACCGGCCCGTACGCGATCGGCGACCCGGTCGAGATCCGCGGCCCGATCGGCGGCTGGTTCGCCTGGCGGCCGACGGACCCGGCACCGGTCCTCCTCGTCGCGGGCGGCTCGGGAATCGTGCCGCTGATGGCGATGATCCGCGCCCGCCGCGCGGCGGGCGTCCGCACGCCGTTCAAGCTGATCTACTCGTTGCGAACCCCGGCCGAGCTGTACTACGCGGACGAGCTGCGGACGCCGCTGGCGGGCGTGGACGTGACGTACGTGTACACGCGCGAGCTGCCCGAAGGCCGCCTGGGCATCCCGCGGCGCATCGACGTGGCGACGCTCAACACGGCGGGCTGGCCGGCGGAGTTCGGCGCATCGTGCTTCGTCTGCGGCCCGACGGGCTTCGTGGAGACGGTGGCGGACATCCTGGTCGCCCTCGGCCACGACCCGCACCGCATCCGCACGGAACGCTTCGGCCCCAGCCGCGACTGACCAGCCGAGCCGCCGCCGGGACATCGACCGCCGCGGCGGTGCGGCGTGCCGCCGGCCGGCACGAGTACCGGCGGCGACGCTGTGGCCGTGCCACCGATCTACCCGCGGCAAGCCGCCAAGTCACCCCCGTCGGGTATCCGGGAGAGCACGGGCCGGCAGCCACCTTCACCGTTCACGACCGCGTAGCGTAACGCGCTGTACCCGTCGGGCGACTCACCTTCGGGTGACGCCGGAGGTGCGAGGTGGCAGGCGAGAAGCTCCGCGGACCGGAGCAGCGTCTGGTCGACGCCGTGGTGAGCGGCGCCGTCGTGGACCTGCGCACCGGCGATCCGGTGGCCGACGCCGCCGCCTCCGGCGCCGGCTGGCCCGCCGGCCGGACCGTGCGTGCCGAGCTGATCGCCCGGCTGGTGACCGGCACGCCGCCGACCGGGCCGACCACCGGGCCATCGACCGGGGCAACGACCGGGCCACCGACGGGGCTAGCGACCGGGCAGACCGCCGGGTCAACGACCGGGCCGCCCACGGGGTCACCCACCGGGCCGCCGCGGGCCCTGCGGCTCTTCGGGGCCCGTCTCACCGGTGAGCTCGACCTCGAGTCCGCCGTCCTTCTTTGCCCGCTCGTCCTGGTCGGCTGCCACTTCGAGGAAACCGTCACCCTGCGGCAGGCGCAGGCCGTCACGATCCGCCTGCCGGACTGCCACGCCCCCGGGATCGCCGCGGACGAGGTGCACGTCCGGGGGGCCTTCGTGCTGGAGCGGGTCGTGGTGACGCGCGGCGGTGTGAGCGTTTCCGGCGCCCGGGTCGACGGGCACCTCGACTTGGACGGCGCCGAGCTGTACTGCCGGGACGGGGCCGCGCTCTACGCCGATGGCCTCCGGGTCGAGCAGAGCGTGTACTGCCGGAACGGGTTCCGGTCCGCCGGGGAGGTGCGCATGGTGGGCGCCCGCGTCGGCGGCAACCTCGAACTCGACGGCGCCGTCGTGACCAACCCCGGCGGACGCGCGCTCAACGCCGACAGCCTCCGGGTCGAGCAGAGCCTGTACTGCCGGGACGGGTTCTCCGCCGAAGGTGAAGTGGACCTGCTCGGTGCCCACGTCGGCGGCAACCTGGAATTCGACGGCGCCACTCTGGCCAACCCGGGCGCGGCCGCGCTCAACGCCGACAGCATCAGCGTGAACCGCGCGATGTTCTGCCGGAACGGGTTCACCGCCACGGGGGAGGTGCGCCTGCTCAGCGCGCGCATCGGCGGCAACCTGGAATTCGACGGTGCCGGCCTGGTCAACCCGGACGGGCCCGCGCTCAACGCCGACAGCATCACCGTCGAGCAGAGCCTGTACTGCCGGGACGGGTTCTCCGCCGAAGGGGAGGTCAACCTGCTCGGGGCCCGCATCGGCGGCAGCGTCGACTTCGAGACGGCCACGCTGACCAACGCCGGCGGAATCGCGCTCTACGCCGAGAGCCTCACCGTCAGCCGCGCGATGTTCTGCCGCAAGGGGTTCGTGGCCACCGGGGAGGTGAACCTGCGCGGTTCGCACGTCGGCGGCAGCCTCGACTTCGAGGTCGCCACCCTGAGCAACCCCGGCGGGCTCGCGCTGAACGCCGACAGCCTCACCGTCGAGGACGCGATGTTCTGCCGGAACGGGTTCACGACCGAGGGCGAGGTGAACCTCCTCAGCGCCCACGTCGGCCGCAGCCTCGACTTCGACGGCGCCGGCCTGACCAACCACGACGGGCCCGCGCTCAACGCCGACAGCATCACCGTGGACCGCGCGATGTTCTGCCGCAACGGCTTCCGCTCCGAAGGCGAGGTGAACCTGTTCGGCGCCCGGGTCGGCGGCAGCCTCGACTTCACCGGGGCCACGTTGGCCAACCCCGGCGGCCGGGCCCTCGACCTCGAGAGCGCTCACGCGGGCGCGCTCTTCCTGACCCCGCGAGAGCCTCCGGAAGGCGTCGTCGTGCTGACGAACGCCCGGGTGGGGAGCTTCCACGACGCCCGGGAGGGCTGGCCGGCCGCGATGCGGCTGCGTGGTTTCGGGTACGACGTGCTGGAGAACGACTCGATCAGCGTCCGCGCGCGGCTGAGGTGGCTGGCGCGCCACGAAGACGGTTACGCGCCCGGGCTCTACGACCAGCTGGCCGCGGCGTACCGCCGGGACGGCCACACCCAGGCCGCGCGCCGGGTGGGGATCGCCAAGCAGTGGCGCCGCCGCCGGGCCCTCAACGTGCTCGGCAAGGCGTGGAACTGGCTGCTGTACCTGACGGTGGGCTACGGCTACCGCACCTGGCTGGCCGGGCTGTGGCTGGCCGCGCTCGTGGCCGTGGGCACCGCCGTCTTCGCCGGGGCCTACCCGGACCTGATGCGTCCCGCGTCCGCCACCGTGCCGGCCTTCCAGCCCGCGGCCTACACCTTGGACGTCATGCTGCCGATCGTCGACCTCGGCCAGAAGAAGAACTGGTTCCCCCAGGGCACCGCGCAGGTCTGGTCGTGGGTGCTGACCGGCGCCGGGTGGGTGCTCACCACCGCGGTCGTCGCCGGCCTGACCAACGCCCTCAAACGCGACTAAGGCGCGTCGGGGCGCGAAAGCAGTTCCCGCAGCGTGGCCAGCAGCTCCCGCCGGTCCGCCGCGCCCAGCTTCCCGCGGATCCGGGCCATGTGGTGCTCCACCGTCTTGCCCGAGATGAACAGCTTGCTGCCCGCCTGCTTGTACGTCAGCCCGTCCACGACGAGCCGGGCCACTTCCAGCTCGCGCTCGCTCAACGCCGCCAGGCCGGTGCCCCCGGCCGGTTCGGTCGTCCCCGGGTCGCGGCGGGCCGCCGTGCCCTGGAACTGCCGGGCCGCTTCGAGGAGCTGGACCATCGCCTTGCGGTCGGACGTGCGGATCGCCGCCTGGCCGGCCAGGCGGGCCGCGTCCCAGCGCAGGCCCAGGTCGTGCAGTTCGGCCGCCGCCGCGGAGATCGTGTCCGGGTCGAACGTGCCGCCGAGCACCGCCAGCCAGCCCTGCGCCGCCGTGGCCAGTGCGCGGGGGTGGCGGCCGCAGTGGGCGTGCGTGGTCAACGTCGCCAGGTGCGCCTCGGCCGCGTCCGCGTCCTCCAGCGTGATCGCGGCGTGCAGCTCGTGCCAGACCAGCGAGACCGTCCACAGTGGAGGCTCGCCCAGCCGGGCCAGCAGCCCGTGTGCGCGTTCGAACTGGCCGGAGAGCTTGGCGAACGCGCCGGTGCGGGCCGCGGCGATCGCCAGCTCGCCCAGCGGCAGCAACGTGAACAGGTCCGTCTGCTGCCGCATGGACGCCTGGTACGCGCGGTTCCACGACCGCTGCAGCCCGACGAGGTCGCTGGCCCGCCGGGCCAGGCCGAGCTCCAGCGTCGCGAAGAACAGCTCGTCCCGGGCTTCCAGCGGCCGGCCCGCGACGGCGTCGCGGTGTTCCGCGGCCGTCGCCAGGTCGCCCGCCGTCATCGCGACCCAGCCCAGCAGCAACCGGTGCCGCGCGGCCAGCAGGTCCCCGCCGATCCCGCTCTTCAGCGCCCGGGTCAGCACGGACTCGGCCAGCGCCAGCTCCCCGGTGTGCAGGGCGGCGAGCCCGGCCAGCGCGGCCGGGCTGTCCGGCAGCAGCGTGCCGCCCAGCGCGGGCTCCAGCATCGCGGCCGCGCCGAGCAGCGTGGACAACGTTTCGGTCGCGCAGCCGGACACCGAATCCACGATGCCGCGGGCCATCCGGCTGGCCGCGCCGGCGAACAGCGTCGGCGCGACGCCGGGGGCGGGGGAGTCGAGCAGGCGCCGGGCGCCATCGATGTCACCCGTGCCGACCAGGGCCGTCGCCGAGAAGGCGTCGGCGCGGCCGGCCCAGTGGTAGAGCTCGGCGCTGCGGGCCAGTTCGCCGCGGTGCGCCAGCACGGTCGCCGCGATCTCCGCGCCCGCGGTGCGGGTGTCCGCATCGGCCGCGCCGAGCATCCCGTCGGCGAGCCGCAGCGCGGTGTCGAGGTCGCCGGACAGGGCGGCCGCGCGTGCCCAGCCCGCCGTGACGGCGGGCGAGCGGTCGCCCGCTTCGGCGGCAGCTTCGAACAGCCGCGTCGCCAGCCGCGCGTCCGACGGAAGCGCTTCCCCCGCTGCCGCGGCGAACGCGGCGGCCGCGGACGCGCCGGTACTGCCCGTGCCGAGCAGGGACCGGGCCAGGTCGAGCACCGGGAGGCCGTTCGCCAGCTGCAGCTCGACCAGCCGCTGCACCGTCGTCAGCCGCCGGGCGGGCGGCCCGAAGTCGCGGACGGCGGCCGCGGCCAGCGGCAGCAGCGTGTCGTCGGGCGCGAGCAGCCCGGTCGCGCGGGCGCCCTCGACGATGGCGGGCAGCTGGTCGGGGCCGCGGTCGAGCAGCGCGCACAGCAGGTCGAGGTTGCGCCCGGCCCCGGCCTCGGCCGCGATCAGGTAGCGGAGCACGTCGTCGTCGAGCTCGTCGAGCTCGGGCCGGAACTCCTCCAGCCGCCCGAGCAGCGCGCGCTCGGCCAGCCGCGGCACGCCGCCGCTGCGGGCGTGCAGCTCCGCCGCGGCCGCCGGGTCGGCGGGCTCCCCGGTGCGGAATTCCATCAGCAGCGCGACGTCCTCGACGCCGAGCGGGCCGAGCTGCAGCAGCGTCCAGCCGGGCGCCACCGCGGCCGGCCGGTGCGCGACGACGATCGGGCCGTCCGCGCCGGCGAGCAGGTCCTCGAGCTGGTCGGCGCCGAGCCGGTCGGCGTCGTCGACCAGCACGGCGTCGACGCCGGCTTCCCGGTAGCGGCGGTCGAGCGCGGCGAGCAGCACGCTCTTGCCGTACCCGCCGGGGGCGACGACGGCGAGCCGCAGCGGGGCGCCCGGGTCGGCGGCGACGCGGTCGAGCAGCTGCCGCGCCGCCGGGTGCACGGGGACGGTGTGCGGCGGGGGAACCTGCGTGAGCAGTGTGTTCAACAGTGACCTTCACCGGAAGGGGCGCAGTGGCTCGGGGCGGGGGAGGGAGGAGCGGTAGCGGGGCCGGCGGTGGCTTCGCGGGCGGTGACGGTGATCACCACAGCGGAGACGGCCGCGGCGAGCACCAGGATCGCGGCGGCGAGGGGCCGCCGCCGCCGGAACAGGTTCAGCGGGCCGGTCCGCTCGGGCAGTTCGAACGGCGTGATCTCGACCGGCGGCCGGGGCGGCCGCTCGCCGAGCTCACCGAGCGTGTCCACCTTGGGCAGCAGGGTGGTCTCGACGGCGGGGGGTTCGTGCGGCGTCACCCGGTGGTCGGCGCGCAGCGCCGCGAGGGCGGCCGCACCGAGGGCGGCGGTCGCCGGCGGAACCGGTCCCGCGAACACCGGGCACGGCGGCCGGGCCGGCAGCGCGTGCGGGGGGACGTCCCCGCAGAACACCACGCCGGCGAGCCCCCTGGGGGACGTCGAGGCCGTTCCGGCGAGCGCGAACAGCGTGCTGAGCGCGGCCGCCGGGGCCACGCCTTCGGCGCTCTGGCCGAGCTGCCAGCCGCTGGCGCCGCTCGCCGTCGCCAGCGTGACGTTCACACCGTCGGAGCCGAACTCGCACACCCCGGCGGCCTGTGCGCCCGGGCCGGGGAGCGGCAGGTGCGCGCCGAGCGCGGCGATCGAGCCGGGGACCAGCGTGACCGCGGTGAACCCGGCGTCGGCCAGTGCCCGGCGCAGCACGTCACGGCGGTAGCCGCCCCAGTCGCCGGGGTGGGTCAGCACCAGGTGGATCGGGGGGCCGCCGAACTGGTTCGCGGCGTGCTCGGCGATCCCTTCGACGAGCAGGGTGGTGAGCGTTTCGGGCGGGAACGGCTCGCCTTCGACCAGCATCGGGACGTCGTCGCCGATCCGCCGGTGGAAGCCGGTGAGCAGCCGGGACGGCACCTGGGCGCCGGCCTGCGCGGCGGCGTCGCCGGTGAGCAGGTACCCCTCGTCGTCGAGGAAGAGCGCGGACGCCGCGGCGGGGGATCGTTCGCCCAGCCAGAGGGGTTCGGGTTCGCCCCAGCCGGGGCCCTGGCGGCGGCAGGTCGCGGCGTGGGTCCGGCCTTGGGCCACATCGATCCCGAGGACGTAGGGCAACGGCGCTTTCCTCCTCACGTCGTGGCGGCCGATCGGGGGCACACAATTCCCCCTAGGGCTCGGGGCATCCTCACCCAAACGGGTTAGTCAGGCAAGGGTCTGGAGGGATTTAACCCAACTGAGCGCGTCTCGGATGAGCCCCTAACTCCCTAACGATGACATATCGATCCCCTATCGGCTGACCGGAGTTCGACTCGGAGTAATCCCCGATGTGCGCTGGGGGACGGTCTCCCTACCTTGATGTCGGAGCACCGGTCCCTGCGGCCGCTGCCGTCCCCCGAACCACCGGATCTGGAGATACCCCATGGACTCCGTGCAGACCTTGCACGATTTCGCCCTGAACCTGCTCAACGACCCGACCGCGCTGGCGGCCTTCGGGACGGACCCGCAGGGCTGCCTCGCCGCCGCCGGTCTCGGCGACGTCAGCGCCGCCGACGTGCACGAGGTCATCCCGCTGGTGCTGGACTACGTGCCGGTCGACAGCCTCCCGGTCGTGGGCAGCCTCCCCGTCGTGGGCAACCTGACCTCGGTCGGCACCGACACCACGGGCATCCAGGGCGCGATCGACCAGCTCACCGCCCTCACCGCGGGCCTCGGCCTGCCGGCCGTCCCGGCCCTGCCGGGTGTCGGCGACCTGGGCACCGGCGAGCTGCCGGTCGTCGGCGACCTGGGCCTGACGGGTGTCGGCGGTCTCGGCCACTCCGTGACCAGCATCACCGACGTCACCAACAGCGTCGCGAGCGTGACCGCGCTCGCCGGCGACGCCACCGGCTCCCTCGGCCTGGGCGGAGACCTGGCCCAGAGCATCGACGCGGGTGCGATCGGCAACCTGGGCAGCGCCGTCACCGGCGCGGTCGAGGGCGGCGACATCGCCGGCCAGGTCGGCGACGTCGTCACCGGCGTCACGGGCCACGTCGCCGCGCCGGTCCACGCCGGCGACCTGACCGGGGCCGTCACCGGCGCCGTGACCGGCGCCACCGACGTCACCAACCACATCGGCGACTTCACCGGCACGCTGAAGAACGTCGGCGACCTCGACGTCAAGCACGTGGGTGGCGACCTGACCAGCGCGGTCCAGAACAGCGTCGGCGACATCACCCACAACACCGTCACCACGGTGACCGGGGCGGCCGGGATCGACCACAACGTGGTCGGCGAGATCGGCAGCAGCAACGGTGTCGACGCGGTGCACGACGTGGTGTCGGGCGTCACCGACAACCTCAGCCACAACGCGCTGGGCAACATCCACATCGGCGACCTCGGCCACAACGACATCCACCTCGGGCACTGATCCCCGAACCGGTCACCGGTGCCCGTCCCGCGGTCTGGGTGCAGCCGCGGGACGGGCACCCGGTGTGCGTACGGGGAGTGAACCGGGGACACTCGTCCATCGTGACCGCACCGGCTTGGCTCGAAGTGCTCAACGAGACACTGGACGCGTGCCGCACGCACGGCCGCGCCGATCTCGCCGAGCGCCTGCGCAGACGCCGGGACGCCCCCGCCGGGCAGACCCGGCTCGGCGTGCTCGGCTTCCCCAAACAGGGCAAGGGATACCTGCTCAACGCCGTGCTGAACGCGCCGGTGTGCGCGGTCGGCGACGCCGCGACCCCCGCCGTCCCCACGGAAATCGCCTACTCCGCCGAACCCGCCGCGACGCTGGTCGGCCGGTCCCGCGAACGGATCCCCGTCGCGGTCGAACGGCTCACCGGCGAGCTCGGCGCCCGGCCCGCCGGCACGCTCAGCCGCGTCGAGGTCGGCGTGCCGCGGGAACTGCTTTCGGCCGGGCTCGTCCTGGTCGACACCCCGCCCGTCGGCGACCCGCGGTCGCCGCGCACCGCGGCCGCGCTCGACCTGCTCGCCGAAGCGGACGCGGTGATCCTCGTCTCGGACGCAACCGCTCCGCTGAGCGCCGCCGAACTCGCGCTCGCCCGGCACGTGCGCACCTGGTGCCCGCACGTCGTGCTGGCGCTCACCAAGATCGACGTCTGTCCCGGCTGGCGCGCGGTCGCCGAACGCGACCGCGCCATGCTCGGCGAGGCGGGCATCGACGCGCCCGTTCTGCCGGTTTCGGCCGTCGTGCGCCAAGCCGCCGCGAGAACCGGTGACGCGGAACTCAACGCCCGCTCGGGTTTCCCGGAGCTGCTCGGCTGGATCGCCGAGCAGGCCGCGCGCCCGCCCGAGCAGTCCCGCGCGCTGCTCGCCGCCGTGGGCGTCCGCGCCGCCGCCGCCGAACTCGTCGAGTCGCTGCGCGACCGCATCGACGCAGCCGGGCAGGACGCCGGGCTCGGCCAGGCCGCGCTGCTGCAACGGGCCCAGCGCCGCGCCGACGACCTGCGGCGGCAGAACACCCGGTGGCAGAACCTGCTGTCCGACGAAATCACCGACCTGCTGTCCGACGCCGAGTACGACCTGCGCGAGCGGACCCGCAAGATCGTCAACACCATCGACCGGACCTTCGACGAGGGCGACCCGGCGAAGGTGTGGGACGACTTCGCGCCGTGGCTGGACAACGCGCTGGCCGAGGCCGTCGACACGAACTACGCGTGGCTGGCCGACCGGGCGGAGTGGATCGCGCAGGCGGTCGCGGCCTGCTTCGGCGCCCAGTACGACCGCGCGCTGCCCGACCTGCGGCTCGACGGCTCGGGCGTGGACACCCTGGACGACGTCGGCCGGCCGAAGATCGAGAAGTTCAAGGTGGGCCAGCAGGCCTTCACCGGCCTGCGCGGGTCGTACGGCGGTGTGCTGATGTTCGGGCTGGTCACCAGCCTCGCCGGGCTGCCGCTGATCAACCCGGTCTCCATCGGGGCCGGCGCGGCCTTCGCCGCGAAGACCATCAAGGACGAGGGCGGGATGCGGCTGCAGCGGCGCCAGGCCGTCGCCAAGCAGGCGGCGCAACGGCACGTCGACGACGTCTTCCTGCGGTTCAGCAAGGAATGCCGCGATTCGATCCGGCTCGTGCAGCGGCGGCTGCGCGACCACTTCACCGGGCTGGCCGAAGAACTCGCCGACGAGCTGACCCACGAGCGGGAGACGATCCTGGCCGGCACCGCCGAGCGGGAACGGCGCACCGGGCACATCCGCCGCGAGATCGACCGGCTCGCCGGGCTGCACCAGCGCGCGGGCGAGCTCGGCACGATCGCCGGACGGCAGCAACGGCGGGAGCTCTCGGCGTGACCCAGGACGTCCGCGACCTGCTGCACGCCGCGGCCGGGCTCTACCGGGACGACCCCCGGGCGTCGGCGTTGCTGCACGACTGCCTGAACCGGCTGGAGCAGCCGCTGCGCGTCGCGTTCACGGGGGCGCCTTCGTCGGGCAAGACGACGCTCGCCGCCGCGCTGGGCGAATGGCCGACGCGCGCGCTGCGCGACCTCGTGCTGCTCGACGACCCGGGCCCGGCCGACGACGTCCCGGACGCGACGGTCCGGCTGGTCCGCCACCTCGAGCCGGACGAACTCGCCGCGGCGCACCCGCCGGGCGGCTCGGCGTTCGCACGGCAGAGCGCGGTCAACTCGGTGCTGGTGCTCTCGCGGGCGGACGAGGTCGGCGCCGGCCGGATCGACGCGCTGCTCACCGCGAAGCAGCTGGCGCGGCGCGCGTGGCGGGAAGACCCGCTGTGCACCGGGTTCCTGGGCGTGATCGCCGTCGCCGGGCAGCTCGCCTACGGCGGCCGGTCGTTGCGCGACGACGAGTTCGACCTGCTGGCGGCGTTCGCCGCGGTGCCGCGCGAGGAACTGGAACGGCACGTGCTGTCGGTGGATTCGTTCACCGACCCGGCGTTCCCCGGCCCGATCCCGGTCGAGACGCGGCGGTCGCTGGTGGTGCGGTTCGGGATGTTCGGCGTCCGGCTGGCGCTCACGCTGATCCGCACCGGCTGCGACGACCGCGTCAAGCTCTCGGCGGAACTGGTGCGCCGCAGCGGTTTGGGCGAGCTGCGGGACACCCTCGCCGGGTGTTTTGTGGCCCGCGCCGAGGCGCTGCGGGCGCGGACGGCGATCATCCGGCTGGAGGCGTTGCTGGCGGCCCAGCCCCGCCCGGGCGGGGACCGGTTGGTGTCCCGGGTCGAGCGCTTCGCCGCGGCCGCGCACGACTTCCGCGAGCTGCGCCTGATCGCCGACATCCGCGGCGGCCGCACGGCGCTGTCCGGCGAGCCCGCCGAGGAAGCGGTCCGGTTGCTGGGCGCTCAGGGCACGGCCCCGGCCGACCGTCTTGGTCTGGAGCCGGACGCCGACCCGAACGAGATTTACGAGGCCGGCCTGGATGCGCTGCGGCGCTGGCGGCACGAGGCCGAGCGCCCGGACCGCCCGCACGCCGAGCGGACGGCGGCGCACGTGGTGGTGCGCTCGACCGAGGGATTGCTCTCGCTGTTCACCTGAAGCCGGGAAACGACGGACAATCCGGGCATCGTGGTCATCGTTGTCCGGTGTTGACTCCCCGGGCGACTGCGACGCACCATAGGCCGGTCTATGGTCCAACGCCGGCCCGAGGAGCACTCCGATGCCCGAAGACGTCCGCCCTCGCGTCCGGTTGTTCGGTGAGCTCCTCGCGCACTGGGCGCGGGAACGGCCCGGCGACACCGCGCTGATCTTCGGCGACCGGCAGTGGTCCTGGGCGGAGTTCGACGAGCGCGTCCGGCGGCTTTCGGGCGCGCTGTCCGCCGCCGGGGTCGGCAAGGGCGACCGCGTCGCGTTCCTCGACAAAAACCACCCCGCCTGCCTGGAAACGACGTTCGCGGCGGCGGGGATCGGCGCGGCCAACGCCGTGGTCAACTGGCGGCTGTCCGGTGACGAACTGGCGTACGTCCTCAACGACTCGGGCGCGAAAGTCGTGTTCGCCGGCGCCGAACTGCTCCCCGTGCTCGACACGATCCGCGACCGGCTGCCGGCCGTCGAGCGCGTGGTGGTCGTCGACGAGTACGAGTCCTTCCTGACCTCGGCCGCGCCGCACGCCGGCACCGATGTCGACGCCGATGACGGCGTGCTGGTCATGTACACCAGCGGCACGACCGGCTTCCCCAAGGGCGCGGTGCTGACCCACCGCAGCGTCCTCGCGCACGGCCTCGCCGCCGGGACCGCGTTCCCGATCGGCCCGGGCGACGTCAACCTGGTCGCGATGCCGCTGTTCCACGTCGGTGGCAGCTGTTACGCGGTTTCCGGGTTCCTCTACGGCGAACCGTCCTACCTGACCCGCGAGCCGGACGCGGCTTCGCTGTTCGCGGCGCTGCAGGCCGGGATCACGCACGCCTTCCTGGTGCCCGCCGTGGTGGCCGGGATCGCGCAGGGCGGCGAAGCCGCGCTCAAGGCGTTCTCCCGGCTCAAGTACCTCTGCTACGGCGCTTCGCCGATGCCGCTCCCGCTGCTGCGCACGGTGCTCGCCGCCTGGCCGGACGTCAAGTTCGCGCAGGTCTACGGCATGACCGAGCTGTCCGGCGCGGTCACCGCGCTGGACCCGGACGCGCACCGGGACCCCACCCGCCCGGAACGGCTCGCCTCGGCGGGCACCGCACTGTCCGGAGTGGACATCCGGATCGTCGACCCGGTCACGGGCGACGACGCCGAGGTCGGCGAGGTGTGGGTGCGCACCGAGCAGCGGATGGCGGGCTACCTCGGCAAGCCCGAAGCCACCGCGGAGACCATCGTGGACGGCTGGGTCCGCACCGGCGACGTCGGGCGCCTCGACGACGGCGGGTTCCTGTTCCTCGAGGACCGCGTCAAGGACATGATCATCACCGGCGGCGAGAACGTCTACTCGCCGGAGGTCGAGCGCGTGGTGGCGGAGTTCCCCGGCGTCGCCGAGGTGGCCGTGATCGGCATCCCGGACGACAAGTGGGGCGAACAGGTCAAGGCCGTCGTCGCGGGCGACCAGCTCGACGCCGGAAAGATCGTCGAGTTCTGCCGCGAGCGGCTGGCCCACTACAAGTGCCCGCGCAGCGTCGACGTCGTGGACGCCCTGCCGCGCAACGCGACCGGCAAGATCCTCAAGCGTTCGCTGCGCGAGCCCTACTGGCGGGACCGGGACCGGAACGTCTGATGCCCGCGGTGACGCGGCGGGCGTACTTCGAGGCCGCGCTGGACGTGCTGGCGAAGCACGGGTTCACCGAGCTGAACGTCGGCGCGCTGTGCCGCGGGCTCGGCGTCACGAGCGGTTCGTTCTACCACCACTTCGGCGGCTGGCCGGGGTTCGTCGCGCAGCTGCTGGACCACTGGGAGAACCGCCAGGTGCTGATCCTGCGCGAGCGCAGCTTCGGCACCGGCGGGCCGGCGGCGGACTTCGCCGCGCTGATGGACCTGACGCTCGGGCTGCCCCATGAGGCCGAGGCCGCCATCCGCGCGTGGGCGAGGAACGACGAAACCGTGCGCGCGGCCCAGCAGCGCGTCGACGACGCCCGGCTGCGGACGGTCGGCAAGGCGGTCGCGGGCATCGTCGGCGACCGCGCGCTGGCCCGGACGCTGACCTCGTTCGGGATGGCGCTGCTGGTCGGGCACCAGCAGCTGGCGTCGGCGGGGGAGCACGGCGAGCTGACGGCACTGCTGGCGGAGTACACGCGCCTGGTGCACTCCCGCGGCTCGTGAGTGGTAAGGCGGGTTAGAACCCGCCTTACCACTCACGAGCGGGTCAGGCGTTGCCGAGCACCCGGGTCACGGTGATTTCGATGACGACCCGCTGCGGGTTCGGCTTGGGCTGCCGGTAGCGGGCGGCGTACCGGTTTTCGGCGTCCCGCACCGATTCCGGGTCGTCGCGCAGCACCGCACGTCCCTCCAAAGTGGACCACCGCGGGCCGTCCAGCTGACAGACCGCGACGGGGATCCCCTCCGCGCCCGCCGCGCGCACGAGCCGGGCCTTCACCGAGGGGGCGAAGGTGATCACGCGGGCGAGTCCGGCGTCGAAGTCGACGGTGACGCCGACCGCGACGACGTGCGGGGTGCCGTCCGGGCGGACCGTGGTCAGCGTGGCCAGGTGGCGCTCGGTCCAGAACGCGCGGAAGTCCGGCCCGCGGCCGTCGAGGTCGATCGTCATGCCGTCCACGCTAGTCCGTCCGGGTGCGCGGGCCGGTGCGGGACCCACTCACGGTAATAGTAAGGAAAGTTTCCTAACACTCTTGACCCGGTCTTGAACCTTCTGCCACGCTCGGATGACCTTCGCCGCAGCCAACGATGTCTTTACGGAGGAGCCATGAAGAGAGTCGTCCGGGCGGTGGTGGTTTCGGCCGCGCTCGCCGCGGGGCTGCTGAGCGTGCCCACGGGTGCGTCCGCGGCCGGCACACCGTACGTGCCGGGAACGCTGCGGCCGTCCGTCTCGCAGGCCACGCAGGATGCCGCGCTGCAGAAGTACTACGACTTCTGGAAGAAGAACTTCCTGACGACCAAGTGCGGCACCGGCACCTACGCCGTGCTGTCCAAGGACGCCGACCACTCCTTCGTCGCCGAGGGCGAGGGGTACGGGATGACGATCTCGGCGATGATGGCCGACAAGGACCCGCAGGCCCGCTCGATCGTCGACGGGATACTGAAGTTCGTGAAGGCGCACCCGTCGGTCAACAACAAGGACCTGCACGCGGCCGAGCAGGACGCGAACTGCAAGAGCGTCAACGGCAGCGACTCCGCCACCGACGGCGACCTCGAAATCGCCTACGGCCTGCTGATCGCGGACAAGAAGTGGGGCAGCTCGGGTTCGGTCGACTACAAGGCCGAGGCCGTCCGGATCATCAACGCGATCAAGAAGAGCGAGGTCAACGGCACCACGAAGTTCACCCTGCTCGGCGACTGGGGCAACGACGCGGAGTACCGCAACAGTTCGCGCTCGTCGGACTGGATGCCGGGCCACCTGCGCGCGTTCGCGGCGGCGACCGGTGACAGCTTCTGGACTTCGGTCCGCACCCGCTCGGAGACGGCGGTGAGCCAGCTGCAGTCGCAGTACGCCCCGAACACCGGGCTGCTGCCGGACTTCGTGGTCAACACGAACTCGACGCCCAAGCCGGCCCCGGCGGACTTCCTCGAGGGCCCGTACGACGGCAAGTACAGCTGGAACGCCTGCCGCGACCCGTGGCGCCTCGGCGCGGACGCGATCTCCTCCTCCGGCAGCGCGGCCGTCTCGCAGGTGCGCAAGATGACCACGTGGATCAAGTCCGCGACGGGCGGCGACCCGGCGAAGATCCAGAGCGGGTACTCGCTGTCGGGTTCGAAGACCGAAAGCGGCCAGCACCCGTGCTTCACGGCCCCGTTCGCGGTGGCGGCGATGGCGGACCCGGGCAGCCAGGCGTGGCTGGACAAGCTGTGGACGGCGGTCTCGTCGTGGTCCCCGGACGCGACGGATTACTACGGAACCGGCATCACGGTTCAGGTGCTGTTGATCCTGAGCGGCAATTACGTGGCCGCTTAGCTCGCACGCCGGCCGCCTCGCACGCTGTTTCGGGTGTGGGACGGCCGGTTCGTGGGTGAGACTGGCGGCATGACCGCTCACCCGCGCAGTGTCGAGGAGCTGACCCGCGCCCTCGACGCGGGACGGCGGTTCAAGTACGTGTACTTCTGGGGACACCGGCCACCCGGCGGCGGCGGAGTGGGCGCGGGCTGCTTCAGCCAGTGGTGGCCCTCGCCGTTCGTGGTCGACGACGTCCGCTTCGCCACGGCCGAGCACTACATGATGTGGCGCAAGGCGAAGCTCTTCGGCGACGACGAAGTGGCCGCGCAGGTGCTCACCGCGGTGCACCCGAAGCAGGCCAAGGACTTCGGCCGCCGGGTCCGGGGCTTCGACGAGGCCACCTGGGTGGCGCACCGCTACGGCATCGTGGTCGACGGGAACGCCGCGAAGTTCGGGAGGAATCCCGAACTGGGGCGGTACCTGGCCGGGACGGGAAGCCGCGTGCTCGTCGAGGCGAGCCCGGTCGACCGCGTCTGGGGGATCGGCCTCGCGGCCGACGACCCGCGGGCCGGGAAGCCCCGCTCGTGGCGGGGACTCAACTTGCTCGGCTTCGCCCTCGCGGACGTGCGGGCTCAGCTCGGTTCGCGCACCGGCAGTCCCGCGGCCCGGTAGATCTCGTCGATCACGGTCATCGTCTCGACCGCGTCGGCCGCCGAGGTCTTCACCGGTTCACCCCGCAGGACTGCCGCCGCGAAGGCGTCCAGCTGGTACGCGTACGTGGCCCGGCGAGGGAACTTCTCCGTCCGGCGCGCGTCGCCCACCCGCACCGAAAGCCGGTGGTACGCCTGCGGGGCCACCGGGTTGACCACCGACAGCGACCCGCGGGACCCCACCACCTTCGCGCTGATCTTCAGCAGCGAAGACGACCACATCGAACACTCCACCCGCCCGGTGTGGCCCGACGGGAACCGCAGCTCCGCCGTCATCGCCCGGTCGACCCGGGGCGAACGCAGCTTCGCGGAAGCCGAAACGACCGAAGGCGTCTCGCCGCCGAACACCCGGGCCATGTGGACCGCGTAGCAGCCCGCGTCCATCGTGGCCCCGCCCGCCAGGCCGTAGTCGTAGCGGATGTCCGAGAACTTCGGCAGCGGGAAGCACAACGCCGTCTCCACGCGCTCCAAAGCGCCCAGCTCGCCCGACGCCACGATCTCCTCCACCCGCAGCGCCAGCGGGTGGTAGCGGTAGTGGAACGCCTCCATCACCACGCGATCCGAAGCCGCCGCCGCCCGGGCGACCTCGCGCGCCTCGGCAGCGTTCGCCGTGAACGGCTTCTCGCACAACACGTGCTTCCCCGCCGCCAGCGCCGCGCGCGTCCAGCGTCCGTGCAGGCCGTTCGGCAGCGGGTTGTAGACGGCGTCGATGTCCGGATCCGCCAGGAGCGCCTCGTAGGACGAATGCACCCGCGGCACGCCGTGCCTGGTCGCAAACGCTTGCGCGCGCTCGGCCGACCGTGCCGCGACCGCGGCCACCGAGACCGACGGAACAGATGCAGCGGGCTTGACCAGGGCCGCGGGTGCGATGCGAGCCGCACCCAGGATGCCGATCCGCAGGCTCATGTCCGCGAAGCTAGCACCGGACAGGATTTCAACACCGAGTTGACCTCTTCAACACAGAGTTGTAGCGTTCCGGCCAGCCGAACAGTGGAGGTCCGTTATGTCCCGTTCTCGTACCGTGCAGGCGGTGGTGCTCGCGAGCGTTGCCGTGCTGGTGACGGCTTGTGGAGGCGGTCCGGACGGCGCGGGCGGGACGTCGCAGGCCGCCGGTGCGCCCGCGTCCGGCATCCCGGACACCGCGGCGATCGTCCAGGGCGTGCAGAAGGACGCCCAGCTCAACGCGGCCCTGCCGGAGAACGTCAAGCAGGCGGGCCTGCACCTGGCGTCGAACCTGCAGTCCGCGCCCAACAACTTCTACGCCGCCGACGGCAAGACCCCGATCGGCTACGAGGTCGACCTCGCGAAGGCGATCGCCGCCAAGCTCGGCGTCACCGTGACCCACCAGGACATGGCGTTCGGCTCGCTCATCACCAGCCTCCAGTCCGGCCGCATCGACCTCACCATGGCCGGCATGAACGACACCAAGGCCCGTCAGGCGCAGATCGACTTCGTCGACTACTTCACCTCGGGCATCACGATCATGATCAAAAAGGGCAACCCCGACGGCATCACCGGCCCGGACGCGCTGTGCGGGAAGAACGTCGCCGTCGTGCAGGGCACCAGCCACCAGAAGTTCGCCGCCGAGCAGAGCACGAAGTGCACCCAGGCCGGCAAGCCCGCGGTCACCGTCACCGCGACCGACAGCGACAACCAGAACCAGAACCAGCTGCGCACCGGCCGCGTGCAGGCGATCCTCAACGACCTGCCCAGCGCCGTCTACATCTCCCGCACCGCCGGTGAGGGCAAGTTCTTCGAGGTCGTCCCGGGGGAGCCGATCGACGGCGGCCCGTACGGCATCGGCGTCAACAAGACCAACACGCCGCTGCGGGACTCCGTGCGAAAGGCGCTGCAGGCCCTGATCACCGACGGCACCTACGGCAAGATCCTGCAGGCCTGGGGTGTCGAGCAGGGGGCGATCAAGGAGGCGGCGATCAATGGCGGCTCCTGAACCGCTGCCGATCGTCCGGCTGAGGCACTGGGGCCGCTGGGTCGCCGCCGCGATCATCGTCGCGCTGCTCGTGCTGCTCGGCATCGCCCTCGGCAACGCGCAGATCGAGTGGAACCAGGTCCCGGACTTCGTCTTCTACAAGGTGATGGCGACCGGCCTGCTCAATACGGTGGTGCTCGCCGTGCTGTCCCAGGCCGTCGCGATCGTGCTGGGCATCGTCATCGCCCTGCTGCGGCGCAGCGCCAACCCGGTCGCCCGGTGGTTCGCCGCCGGCTACATCTGGATCTTCCGCGGGCTGCCGGTGCTGCTGCAGATCCTGCTCTGGTACAACCTGGCGCTCGTCTTCCCGGTCATCGACATCCCGTTCCTCGTCCACGAGCAGACGAACGTGCTGATCAGCGCGTTCACCGCCGCGTTCCTCGGGCTGGCGCTCAACGAAAGCGCGTACATGGCCGAGATCGTCCGGGCCGGCCTGAACAGCGTCGACAGCGGACAGACGGAGGCGGCCAAGTCGATCGGCATGACGCCGGCGGCGACGCTGCGCCGGGTCGTGCTGCCGCAGGCCATGCGTGTGATCATCCCGCCGACCGGCAACGACTTCATCAACATGCTCAAGGGCACGTCGATGGCGTCGGTGATCGGCGTGACCGAGCTGATCCACGCGGCCAACAACATCTCGTCGAACAACCTGCTGGTCATGGAGACGCTGTTGGCCGCGGCCGTCTGGTACATGGTCGTGGTGACCGTCGCCGGCGTCGGCCAGCACTACCTGGAACGCGCGTTCGGGCAGGCCGACCGCGGGCCGCTTTCCCGCGCCGGCAAGGCGTTGCGCGGCGTGCCGCTGGTGAGGAGTGCCCGTGTCTGAACCGCTGCTGCGTGCCGTCGGCGTCCGGAAGTCCTACGGCCACACCGAAGTCCTCGGCGGCATCGACCTGGACGTCCGCAAGGGACAGGTCGTCTGCCTGCTCGGGCCGTCCGGCGCCGGCAAAAGCACGTTCCTGCGCTGCATCAACCACCTGGAGACCATCGACGCCGGCCAGATTTGGGTCGACGGCGAGCCGATCGGCTTCCGGCAACGCGGCGGGAAGCTGTACGAGCTGCGCGAACGCGACGTCGCCCGCCAGCGCCGGGACATCGGCATGGTCTTCCAGCGCTTCAACCTGTTCGCACACCGGACGGCGCTGGAGAACGTCGTCGAGGGGCCGATCCGGGTCCTGGGCGTGAAGCCGGACGAAGCGCGCAGGCAGGGGTTGGAGCTGCTGGACCGCGTCGGGCTCGCGCACCGGGCCGGCGCCTACCCGGCGCAGCTGTCCGGCGGGCAGCAGCAACGCGTCGCGATCGCCCGGTCGCTGGCGATGAAACCGAAGCTGATGCTGTTCGACGAGCCGACGTCGGCGCTGGACCCGGAGCTGGTCGGCGAGGTGCTCGAAGTCATGAGTACGTTGGCGGGGGAGGGGATGACGATGGTCGTCGTGACGCACGAGATGAGCTTCGCCGCGGAGGCCGCCGACGAGGTGGTGTTCCTGGCCGACGGCGCCGTCGTCGAGACCGGGCCGCCGTCGGAGGTGCTGAGCGCGCCGAAGCACGAACGCACCCGGCAGTTCCTGGCGAGGATCCTCGCGTGACGCGGATTTCGCCCCGGTACCTGCTTCAGTTCGACGAGCCCGCCGGTTACCTCGACTTCGCCCGCTTCGGCCCGCCGTCGCACGCGGTGCTCGACACGACGGCCGCCCTGCTCGACCAGGCCACCACGGCCGGTCCGTCCACAGTGGACGAGCTGATGCGGCAGGAGGTCCGGGCCAAGGCCGCCGCGGCGCGGCTGTCCGGCTCGGACACCGACCACACCGTGCTGCTGCCGCACACCAGCCTCGGCCTGTTCCAAGCGGCGTTCCACAGCTCGGGCGAGGTGCTCGTGTCGGCGGCGGAGTTCCCCGCCAACACCTACCCGTGGGCGCGCGCCGAACAGGCCGGGCGCCTCAAGCTGCGTCGCCTGGCCGGCGGTTACGTCACCCCCGAGCGCGTGGCGGAGGCGTTGACGCCGGAGATCACGACGGTCAGCGTCAGCGCCGTCGACTTCCGCACCGGCTACCGCGCCGACCTGGCCGCGCTGCGCGACGTCGTCGGCGACCGGCTGCTGGTCGTCGACGGCATCCAGGGCTTCGGCGTGGTCGAAGCGCCGTGGGAGGTCGCCGACGTCCTGGTCGTCGGCGGCCAGAAGTGGCTGCGCGCGGGCTGGGGCACCGGCTTCGCGGTGCTGTCGGACCGCGCGCTCGACCGGATGGACCCCGTGCTGTCGGGCTGGACCGGCGCCCGCGACCCGGGCCTGTTCGACGACGAGATCCACCCGCCGGACGACACCGCCCAGGCGTGGTCGATCTCGAACCTCAGCCCGATCACCTCCGGCGCCTTCGCCGAGGCCCTCGAGCTGGTCGAGGAGGCCGGCGTCGGCGCCATCGCGGCGCGGATCGCCGAGCGGCTGACCTCCTTCGAAGAGGTACTGGCCTCCTGCGGCGCCGAAGTCGTCTCGGCGACCGAGCGGCGGGCGGGGATCCTGGCGTTCACCCTGCCCGGCCACCCCGCGGAGCAGGTCGGCGCCGCGCTGGCCAACGCCGGGATCGCCGCGACCGTGCGGCCCGAGCACGTCCGGCTCTCGCCGCACGCCTCGACGCCGGCGGCCGCCGCGGACCTGCTGCGCTCCGCGCTGGAGACGTTGACCGCACCCCGGGAGCCCCTGGTCGTCCCGGCCGCGGGCGCGACGACGCACGACGTGCTCACCGCGCTGGTGCCGGCCATCCCGGGACTGGCGGCGATGCTCGGGCCGGGCAACGAGGTCCTGCTGCACGACCTGAGCCGGCTGCCGGACTCGATCATCGCCATCGCCGGTGACCTCACCGGCCGCAACGTCGGCGGTCCGATGACCGACCTGCTGCTCGGCCTGGTCCGCCGCGGCACCACCCAGGACCTGACGAACTACCGCACGCACGGCCCGGACGGCCGTCCGATCCGCTCCTCGACGCTGTTCCTGCGGGACGCCGACGGGGTGGCGGTGGGCTGCCTGTGCGTCAACAGCGTCGAGGAGGCCGCGTCCCCGGGCGGCAACGGCGAGCCGGAGACTTTCCCACCGGACGTCGACAGCCTGCAACGGTTCCTGGTCGACCGGGCGGTGGCGAAGGCGGGGATCCCGGTGGACCTGATGAAGAAGCGCCACAAGGCCGCCGTGGTCCGTGAACTCGACGAAGCCGGTTATTTCCTCATCAAGGACGCGGTCGACCACCTGGCCGGGCGCCTCGACGTCACCCGGTACACGATCTACAACTACCTCAACGAGATCCGCGCCTGACGCTGCCCGATCGGACCTTGTCACCTGCGCCTTCCGGGCGGACCATGGCGCGCATGACCGAATCGGACCCGCAGCGGGCCCTGGTCCGGCTCGAAGCGGACGACGAGGCGGACGCCGAAGAGCTCGACCTCCTGGCCCGCCGGCTGCGCGCCGAGCTGGGCGAGCTGGACGTCGACGTGCTCGCCGTCGTCCCGGCCGGCGACCTGCCCCCGGGCGCGAAGGCCGCCGACCCGGTGACGGTCGGCTCGCTGATGGTGGCCTTCAGCGCGGCGGGCGGCGTGTTCCCCGGGCTCGTCGAGACGCTGCGCGAGTGGCTGGGCCGCCAGGCGGGCAAGCACAAGATCAAGGTGACGATCGACGGCGACACCGTCGAGCTGGAACGGGCGACGTCGGCCGAGCGGCAGCAGCTGATCGACGCCTTCGTCCAGCGCCATGGTTAGCCGCGGCCGGCCGCCACCGAGCCGGTGGCGGCCGCCGCGCTGATCACTCCAAGGAGGACTCCACGGCATCCGCGGCGAAGGAAACCCCGCCGTGGCTGTGGATCTCCGTCTTCAGCTCGGCCAGCCGCGCCGCGACCGAAGCCGACGAGGACACCTGCTCGACCGCCTCCCGCAGCGAGGAAACCGTCACCGACGAAGCAGGCAAATGCCGTCCCACGCCCAGCTCCTCCAGCTGGGCCGCGTTGCCGAACTGGTCCGCCGCCTGCGGGATCGCGACCGTCGGGACCCCGAACCACAACGCTTCGGTGGCCCCGCCCATCCCCGCGTGCGTGATGAACGCCGACGCCGCTTCCAGCACGGCCAGCTGCGGCACGCTCTCGAAGACCTCCACCGAGTCCGGCAGCGTTCCGAGGGCCTCCGGCGAGACGTGTTTGCCCAGGGAAATCACCACGTGCCAGTCCGAGGCGAACGCCTCGACGCAAGCGCGGTAGACCGGGAGCTGGTCGGTGAACGCCGTGCCGAACGACACCAGCAGCACCCGGCGGCCCGAGGCGGGCGGCGTCCACGACCGGTCGCCCAGGCGTGCCGGGTCCAGGCACGGCCCGACGAACCGCACGTGCGGACCCACCCGGTCCGCCTGGGGCTGCATCGCGCGCGGGATCAGCGACAGGACCCGCTCCGGGTGGCCGAGCCAGTACCAGGGGTCGGCCGAAACGCCGTGGGACGACAGCCATCCCGACAGCGTGGCCGCGTAGTCCACACCGGACGGTGACGCCTTGATCGGCGCCATCACCTCGGCCATGTCCTCGTCGTAGCCCTCCCACGCCACCAGCGTCGGCGACAGCTGCACCGCGGGCACGCCGTAGCGCTTCGCGAGCAACGGCGCACCCAGCCCGCCGATGTCGTACAGCACGAGATCCGGCCGGTCGTCGTCGAACCGCGCCGTCAGCAGCGGGTGGATCGCGATCGCCTCGTCGAGGAAGACGCGCATGGCGTCGGCCGGGTCGTCCGGCCACACCGCCGCCTCGCCGAGCGGGAAGGTCGTCGGGTGCTCGACGACCGTGGCGCCGGTGGGCGCGACCAGCGAGGCCAGCGGTGCGCCGACGACGTAGGACACCCGGTGCCCGCGGCGGACCAGCTCGCTGAGCACGCCCAGGGACGGGTAGATGTGGCTCGGCGCGGTGCAGCCGACCATGACGATGTGTTTTTGGCGCAGCATGGTGCTCCTTCAAGGGGAGAAAGAACAGACGGCGCGCAGATGAAGGGACTCTCCCGGTGGGCGGGGAGTCCGGCGGTCACGCCGTCTCAGACGAGGCGGAGCCGGGTGTAGAAGATCATGAACCCGACCGTACGGGATCCCGGAACGCCCGCGCCACCCGATTTCCACCTTTCGTAGGGCATTCGCGCGCATCCACCCGTTTGCCGTCCCGGCGGCCGCACGCCGGGTCTAGGGTTTTCCCGCCCGAAGACGCAGGGAAAAGGGAGAAAACAGTGAGACGTGCCGTTATCGCCGCGGTGGCCGCCGCCGCGACGGCGTCCGCGCTCGTCGTCGCGCCGGTCGCGACCGCCGCGCCCGCCGGACCGGCGTCGATCGCCTGGGGACCGTGCACCGATCCCACGCTGATCGCCGCCGGCGCCGAATGCGGCTACCTCGGGGTGCCGCTGGACTACCGCAGGCCGGCCGGGGAGCAGATCCAGCTCGCCGTCAGCCGCGTCAAGCACAAGGTCGCCGACGCGCAGTACCAAGGCGTCATGCTGACGAACCCGGGCGGCCCCGGCGGGTCCGGCCTGCTGCTGGCCACCCGCGGCCCGCGCGTGCCCAACCACGCCGGCGACGCCTACGACTGGATCGGCTTCGACCCGCGCGGGGTCGGCGCGAGCAAGCCGGCGCTGTCGTGCGACCCGGACTACATGGACTACAACCGGCCGGCGTACGTGCCGTTCACCCCGCAGCTGGAGCGGACCTGGCTCGACCGGTCCAAGGGGTACGCCGAAGCCTGCGCGAAGAACAACCCGCGTGCGCTGCTGGAGAACATGAAGACGACCGACACGGTCCAGGACATGGACTCCATCCGGCAGGCGCTCGGGCAGCGGCAGCTGAACTTCTACGGCTACTCCTACGGCACCTACCTCGGCCAGGTGTACGGCTCGCTGTACCCGCAGAACGTCCGGCGGATGGTGCTCGACTCGACGGTCGACCCGCGTGGGGTCTGGTACGGCGACAACCTGAACCAGGACGTCGCCTTCGACAAGAACATCCTCATCTGGTTCGGCTGGCTCGCCCAGCACGACGACGTCTACCACCTCGGCAAGACCCGGTCCGCCGTGCAGCGGGTCGTCAACGAGCAGCTGCTGAAGACGTCCTTCAACCCGGCCGGCGGGGTGATCGGGCCGGACGAGATCCTCGACGTGATCCAGCAGGCGAGCTACTACCAGCTGCGGTGGACGCTGCTGGGCGACGCGCTGTCCCGGTTCGTGAACCAGGGTGACTGGCAGAACTGGAAGACGCTCTTCGAGGCCTTCGGCGGCCGCGGCGACGACAACGGCTACGCGGTGTACCTCGCCGTGCAGTGCACCGACGTCCAGTGGCCGCAGAGCTGGAACCAGTGGAAGCGCGACAACTGGCGGACCTTCGCCCAGGCGCCGTACTTCACCTGGCAGAACGCCTGGTTCAACGCGCCCTGCCTGTTCTGGCCCGCCAAAGCCGGCAAGCCCACCAAGATCGACGGGCGCGGTGTCCAAAGCGTGCTGATGATCGACGAGACCCTCGACGCGGCGACGCCGTACGAGGGCAGCCTCGAGGTCCGCAGCCGGTTCCCGGGTGCTTCGCTGATCGCGGAGCCGGGCGGGACCAGCCACGCGATCACCCCGCGCGGCAACGCGTGCGTCGACACCAAGATCGCCGACTACCTGGCGACGGGGGCGCTCCCGGCCCGCAAGCCGGGCCGCACGGCCGACGTCGAGTGCGCCCCGCTGCCGCAGCCGACGCCGCCGGTGCCGACGGCCGCCAAGGCGGACGTCGCGGCGACGCAGGGCCTGCTCGCCGGGCGGTTCACCGGCTGACCTGCGGAAACCCTGAGAAACGGGGTGCCGGGCACACTGCCCGGCACCCCGTTTTTCTGACTTTTAGGCGCCGTGAGCTTTGAAAGCACGCGGACTTTGTGTTACAAAGTGCGCAGCGACTTTGCGCTGCAAAGTCCACGAGCGAAAGGAGGACGCCATGACTGGGGGACCGGCGTTCGCACTCCACGGCCTCACCAAACGGTTCGGCCGGGTCACCGCGGTCGGCGGCGTGTCCGTCGAGGTCGCCCGGGGCGAGGTCGTCGCGCTGCTCGGGCCGAACGGCGCGGGCAAGTCGACCACCGTCGACATGCTGCTGGGGCTGACCAAGCCGGACGAGGGGGCGGTCACCGTCGCGGGTGGCAGCCCGCGCGAAGCCGTCGACCGGGGACTCGTCGGCGCGATGATGCAGAACGGCGCGCTGCTGCCGGACGTCACGGTCGGCGAGATCGTCGGCCTGATCGTCTCGACGCACCAGAAGCCGCTGCCCGCCGAAGAGGTGATCGCCCGGGCGGGCCTGGAACACCTCGTGAACCGCCGCTGCGGCAAGCTTTCCGGCGGGGAGCGCCAGCGCGTCCGGTTCGCGCTCGCCCTGGCCGGCGACCCGCAGCTGCTCGTGCTCGACGAGCCCACGGCCGCGATGGACGTCGACGGCAGGCGGGCGTTCTGGGCGGCGATCCGCGAGTTCGCCGCGACCGGCCGGACCGTGCTGTTCGCGACGCACTACCTCGCCGAGGCCGAGGACTACGCCGACCGCGTGGTGCTGATGCGCCACGGCGCCGTCGTCGCCGACGGCCCGGTCGCCGAGGTCCGGGCCGCGGTGTCCGGGCGGGTGCTCAAGGCCGTCGTGCCCGGCGCGACCGAAGCCGGGCTCGCCTCGCTCCCCGGCGTCACGAGCGCGCAGCTGCGCGGCGGCCGGGCCGAACTGGCCTGCGCCGACTCCGACGCCGCCATCCGCGCCCTGCTCGCGGCGCACACCGATGCTTCCGACATCGAAATCACCGCGCTCGGCCTCGAAGAGGCCTTCCTGGCGCTGACCGCCGAGGAGGCCGCCGCGTGAACACGACGTACCTGAGCCTGGAGATCAAGCGGATCGTCCGGAGCCCGCAGTTCACGATCTTCACCATCGGCATGCCGCTGGCCATGTTCCTGCTGTTCGGATCGATCTTCGGCAAGCTCGTGGCGCCGAACGGGCTGGCTTCGAACGTCCAGACCATGATCAACCTGGCCGCGTACGGCGCGAGCGGCGGCGCCCTGTTCACCGGCACCCGGGTGGCGCAGGAACGCACCGACGGCTGGCAGCGGCAGCTGCGGCTCACGCCGATGCGCGGCCCCGGCTACCTGGTCGTTAAGGTGCTCTCGGCGATGGCCGTGGCGCTGCCGGTCCTCGTGGTGCTCTTCCTCGCCGGGCTGGTGATGGGGGTCGAGATGACCGCCGCGCAGTGGGGCCTGGTGCTGGTGTCACTGTGGCTCGGCGTGCTCCCGTTCGCCGTCCTGGGCCTCGCCATCGGGCTGTTCGGCAAGGGCGACACCGTCGGCGCGGTGACCGGCGCGCTGATGATGCCGCTGGGCATGCTCGGCGGCCTGTGGATCCCGCTCTACGTCCTCCCGGAGTGGATGGCGGCGCTGGCGCACTTCTTCCCGACCTACTGGCTCGGGCGTGTCGGCCTGGAGCCGCTGGCCCACGCCGGGGGCACGGGGTTCGCGGTGCTCGTGCTGCTGGGCTGGCTGGTCGTCCCCGCCCTGATCGTGGTGCGCCGGTTCCGGCTGGACACGGCGCGGCTGTGAGTGCGTGTTAGCTTCCGTGCGGTTGAGGGAGTTGCACGGGAGAGGGGTGGATCAGGTGGAAGACGAGCCGATGTCGGCCGAGGAGTCGTTGAACCTGATCGCCCAGCAGAACCGGCGGACCCGCCGGGAACTGGGCGGAGGCCCCGCGCGGATGCTCGGCGCGTGGGCCGTCGCCTGGATCGTCGGCTGGGGGTTCACCTACGTGGCGGTGCAGCCGGGGGTCGCGATCCCCGGCTGGGTCGGCGGGGTGCTCGTCGCCGTGCTGTTCGCCGCCGCCATCGCCTACACCGGTTACGTCGGCGCCCGGGCCGGGCGGGGCATCCGCGGTCCGTCGCGGACCGTCGGCGCGATGTACGGCTACAGCTGGGCTCTCGCGTCCATCGGATTGAGCGTGATCGACATCCGGATCACGCAGTTCGGCTCGCTCACCTCCGACCAGGTGTCACTGCTGTGGTCGAGCTCGTGGCTGCTGCTCACCGGCGTGCTCTACCTCGCGGGCGGCATGGTGTGGCAGGACAAGCTGATGTACGGCCTCGGCGCGTGGATGATCGTTTCCGCCGGGCTCAGCGTGCTGGTCGGGTTCCCGGCCAACTTCCTGGTGCTGGCCGTCTGCGGCGGTGGCGGGTTCCTGCTCGCTTCGATCGTCTACTTCGTCCGCGAGAAGACCGGCCGATGAGCGAACTGCCGCAGCTCGACCCGGTCATCCACGCCCAGGCACGGCTGCGGGTGACGGTCGCGCTCGCCGGGCTGCGCGCCGGTGACCAGATCACCTTCCCGCGGCTGCAGCAGCTGCTCGACATGACGGCCGGCAACCTCTCGACGCACCTGCGCAAGCTCGAGGACGCCGAGTACGTCGAGATCACCAAGGCCTACGAGCACCGCACGCCGGTCACCCTGGTCCGGCTGACCGCCCGCGGCCGCGCGGCGTTCGAGAGCTACACCAAGGCGCTCCACCAGCTGCTGGACGTCACCGGCGGGGACTGACGTGGGCCGCTGGGTGATCCACCTCGACCTGGACGCCTTCTACGCGTCGGCCGAGCAGCTCACCCGTCCGACGCTGGCCGGGCGGCCCGTGCTCGTCGGCGGCACCGGGCCCCGCGGCGTCGTCGCCGGCGCGAGCTACGAGTCGCGCGTGTTCGGCATCCGCTCGGCGATGCCGATGTCCCAGGCCCGGCGGCTGCTGCCGGCGAACGGCGTGATCGTGCCCCCGCGCTTCCGCGTGTACGAGCGGCTCAGCCAGGAGGTGTTCGCGGTCGTCACCGAGGTCGCGCCGGTGCTGGAGAAGATCTCGCTCGACGAAGCCTTCGCCGAGCCGCCTGCGCTGGTCGGTGCTTCGCTGGAAGAGGTGACGGAGTTCTGCGCGTCGCTGCGAGCGCGGATCCGGTCCGTAACCGGGCTGGTGGCGTCGATCGGGGCGGGCAACGGCAAGCAGATCGCGAAGATCGCCTCCGAGGAGGCCAAACCGGACGGGCTCCTGGTGGTGCCGCAGGGCACCGAACGGGAGTTCCTCGCACCGCTGCCGGTGCGCGCGCTGTGGGGGATCGGCCCGGTCGCCGAGGGGAAGCTGCGGTTCATCGGCGTCCAGACGCTCGGTCAGCTGGCGGCCCTGTCCGAACCGGACGCCGTCGCCACGCTGGGCGGCGTGGTCGGCCGCGACCTGCGCCGGCTCGCGACCGGCGCCGACGACCGCCCGGTGGCGGGCCGCGCGGAAACCAAGCAGGTCAGCGCCGAGACGACGTTCGACACCGACATCAAGGACCTGCCGGCGCTGAAGGCGGAGGTCCGCCGGATCGCGGTGGGCGCGCACCAGCGGCTGGTCAAGGCCGGTCGCGTGGCGCGGACGGTGGTGATCAAGCTGCGGCACACGGACATGCACACGGTGACCCGCTCCGAGACGATCTCGGCGCCCACGGACGACCTGGCCGAGCTGTCGGCCACGGCGGAGCGGCTGCTGCTCGACCCGGCGGAGTTCGGCGGCATCCGGCTGGCCGGGGTCGCCTACAGCGGCCTTTCGGTGCCGCACCAGGACGTGCTGTTCACCTTGGCCGCCCCTTCGGCGCCCACGGTGGTGTCTTCCGCACCGGCGCCGGCGCCCGCGGCGCCTTCGGAGTGGCGCCAAGGCGACGACGTCGTCCACGAGGAGTTCGGCACGGGCTGGGTCCAGGGCGCGGGCCACGGCCGGGTGACGGTCCGCTTCGAGCACCGCTCCTCCGGCCCCGGCACCGCCCGGACGTTCCCCCAAACCGACCCGGCCCTCCGCCGCGGCGACCCCGCCGACTGCCTGCGCTGACCGGTCGTGAGTGGTAAGGCGGGTTCTAACCAGTTCTTGCACTCGCCGCTGCGCACCTCATGACCACGGCGTGGGTC
>NZ_JAVHJU010000059.1 GCF_031082405.1 Amycolatopsis sp. A133 | reverse complement strand
CTTGGGCACCGCGACATCCTCCCAGCTCACCATCACGGCAAGCCAACTCAGATGTCACCTACTGGTGCAGCAGACCCTTTTAATCCGGAAAGGGAACGTGACACCAGGACCGTCATCGATCGACCCGGACGAGGACGCGACCGCACGTTCAATCAGCTTCCTCGCGAACACAGGTGGCGTCGCGCAATATCGGTCGATCGATCGGCGCTGAAACCGAGCACAATCACGGATGAGCGGCAACTCCCGGCGCACTCCCGCGCACGAACGAGGTTGCCCAGCCCGTAACCGAGGTGGTCGCCACCGCGAAGCCGCACGACGAGCCGCTGCCCGACACGAACCCCGGCATTCGCAGTTCGACTCGCCCGGCCGCCCAGGACCAACAGCAGGTCCAACGCCGGCGTCAATAGCGAATCTCTCGCCGGCGCCGACGCTCAAGCCTTCTTTCCCGCCGAGTTCGCAGCTTTGTGCGCCTCGGTAAGCAGGGCCTGCTACCACTGCACACGTGTCGAGAGCGGGACCCGTGCCGCCGTGCCGGACTCCTCCACCCGGCGCCGTCGCGACGTCCGGTTCGCCATGCTGCGCAACCGCACCCACCAACCATGCGGACCGGCGGCAACCCTCGCCTCGCCGGCGCCGGTTGCTGCTCGACCCAACCATTGGAATCCTCCCCCCGGACAGATTGCCCTCCATTTACAGAGTACGGATTTTGCCCACATGCGACACGACTCTGCATCAATTCACCCGATGAGCGTAGCGCTGCTCCGGCATGCCACTCAGCCGCGCGCCAACGTCGATTTCGGTGAGCTTTATTTGTCCATTGAGGATCGTCCGGAGATCGCAGCAACGGAATGGGCGTTTTCGGTGGGCGGCAGCAGCCATCGTCTGGCGATGCCCCCGTCCGCGCCCAGTTCAGGCGGTTGTGCCGACTGCGCCGTCGCAGCACCTCCGGCCAGTGCCGTCCGATCCGAGTACGGCCGGTTGCGGCTCCAGCCCGACGTTTACGAACTGTTCACGAAGGCCGCCGACCCTCGCGGTGCAAACGGCGCACCGGCCGGCTCCGCGGTTCCCCGACGGCCAGTTCCACATCCACCTGTGTGCGGCAGGCATGCCGGTGCCGACCGCGACGGTACTGGCCAGGCTGCTGCACAGCACCGGCATCCCGGCCGCCCGGCCCCGTCCGAGGTGGACGAATGAGCCGCACTGTGGCGCTCTGAACTCGCGTTCCGGCAGGTGCTGCTGGTGTTCGACGACGTCGCGGATCCCGCCCAGGTCGAGCCGCTGCCGCCCCGCGACCGGCTCGAGCGCGGCGCTGATCACCGGCCGGCCGGCAGCCTGCACGCCGACGGCGCGGTCCGCGTGCGGCTCGGGCCGTTGTCTGCGGCCGAGGCCGCGCGCTGTTCCGCGCGGCCTCGGCCGTAGAACGCGGTGCGGTCGCGGACGAGCCGGCCGTCGCCGAGCCCGTGCGACGCTGCCACAGCCTTCCGGGTGCGGTGCGCGAAGCCGCGGCAGCGCCGGGCACCCGCTCGGCTCATCCACTGTGGACCGTTCGGCAGCACGAACCCGGGAAAGTCGTCTGAGTCACGAGCATCGACAACGACCTGAGCGATCGGAAACGGCAGCTACTCATGCTGTTCACGGCCGGCTACACCGACGAGTCGGCGGCGGTGCGGCTGGGCGTCTCGGTCCGCACCGTGCGCCGGATGGTCTCCGGCCTCATGGGCTCGGCGGCCAGTCGGCGGCCCTCCAGGGAGGCTCGCAGCAACCGGGGATCGTGCCCGTCTCGCAGCGGGTACGCCGCACTGATCAGGCCCCGGCACAGCTCCTCGAACGCGGCAGCGTCGCGGAACCCAGGCGCAAGCCGCACCACGGTCTTCGCGACCGGCCCCTCTCGGCGACGAGGGTCGGATCGTTCGGACCGGTGCGGTGTCCTGGCTTCCCGGATTTCCCTTTCCTGGACCGTGGCATGTCTGGTTTCTAGCCCACCGTCGTGGGGACCGGTCCCCATCGCTCGTGCCCGGCCGAGGCCGGTCTGCGCCAGACGGCGTGACCTACGAAATCGACCTGTCGGACGAGAACGCCGCAGCCCTGCGCGACGAACTGGCCCGCTACGTCGGCGCCGGCCGTCGCATCGGCGGCCGCAAGGTTCGCGTCGCCACCGGCCAGTCGACAACCACCAACGCGTCCGACCGTGAGCGCAACCAGCAGATCCGCGCCTGGGCCAACGCGAACGGCTACGAGGTCTCCGAGCGGGGACGCCTGTCCTCCGAGGTGATCGCCGCCTACGAGCAGGCTCAGGTCGCCGAGGCGGATGTACCGGGGAACATGCCGGCATTCGGAGCCAGGTCGAAAGATAGGGGCTGATCAACCGAAAGGCGCCTGTGGCCCGCAGGTGCGAGCGCGCCGCCAATGACAGGCCCAACGATCATTCTGCTCCGGCTCTTCAAACTCTCGGCCGTCCAGACCCCTGCTTGCTCTCGTCATGAAGAGAGACAGGTCGCTCGGTCATCAATTTCCATGCGCGAGGTACATCGCGGTGCGGCGGCCGCGAATTCACCCTCCCGCCGAGCGAGCCCGAGGTACTGCTGTTTCGGCCATAAGACTACAGCACCCAACGAAGGTGTCTTCACGTCTCAGGCGAGCAAGGACTCGTTTGAGACGCTCTCGTCGAACCCGATCAGTTCGTTTCAACCCGACAATGCAGGCATCCAGGTAATCAGCCGGGGACTGTAACACCACCGCATGTCGAAGCGACACCGTTGTTCGAGGCACGTCGAACCCTGCTCCGGCGGGTGGATGCGCGACCCACGCCTCCCATGAGCAACCAGACATCACCGGCATGAGCCTGCTTGCCAAGTGAACGTCTCAGAAAGGACGGTGCCTCGGTGTTGAGCCGGAGACAACTGCTCGTGACCACGGCCGGCACCGGCCTGGCCGGAGTCACCGCAGCCTGTGCCGCACCGGCGGTTCCGGCTGCCGTGGAAGGCGGAGGTGCCATAGTCGCAGGCGTGACGGCCTCCGCATGGTTCAAGGAGTTCACCACGGGCATCGCGGCGGAACTGGCGACCAAGACGGTCGACGCCGCCGAATGGGTCTTCACCGAAGCATGGAAGAAGTGGGAAGAGCCGACCAAAGCAACGTCGCATAAGGCCGCGAAGGATCAAAACCTGAAGTGGCACAGCGCGGCCGCATACGGACACATAGTTCCTGGAACCAGCCTCGTTTCGGTCGGCCCGGCCAAGGAGTGGAACCCCGCGATCGACCGGCTGGCATGCGTCCGCGACACGGGCGAGAGTGTTCTTCTCGAACACTGGGCCTGGAAGGCCGTACTGGCGTACGTAAAGACCGAGCTCGACGGTAAGAGGGATGACGCCTACCTGAATCACCTCAGCTCCTCATGGCGACGTTGATGCCCCACGCGGCCGGCAGTTCGGGTACCAGTCCAAGAGGCACTGCAAAGTGGATGAACTTCCCTGCGAAGGACGGCGAGGTGGAGATCGTGACCTTCACGAACGACAGCAAACCCAAGGTGACGGTGACAGCGACGGGTTTGTTCACAAAATCTCCCGGTACTCCGAAGATGCGCACCTTCGATCTCACCTGACCATCAGAGCCGAACGCTGCACACGGAGCCTGTTCGCCCCCCTGAGCAGGTCCTCTCTTCGAGCAAGGGAACCGGTCATCGGCTTGGCGCAGCCGATGGGGTTCCGCGGGTTTTGGCTTGCGCGGTCAGGTGGCAGCCGGTGGTGAGATCAAGAACGACGTTCTTGTCGGCTCCGAATGACAGAGCGGCGCCGAAGCTGTCGGTAAGGGCGAGCTGGTAGTAGCTGGGCGCGTCGGAAGAAAGCGTGACGGTGGTGAAGCCGGCGCGTGCGGCGGTGTCGGTGACCGTTTTCTTCGCTCCGGTCCAGAATGCGGGGTCGGCGGGCGTGGGGGCGTACCACAGAGCGAGGTGGGTTCGGGCTGCGTCGTAGTCGTCCAGGTCGGCGAATTCGGGGGCGCAGCTGCGGGTGACGGCGTTGGGTTTCTGGGTCCAGGGGCCGATCGAGCCGGTGTGCTCGAGGGCGTCGCGGCGCTTCTGTAGCAGGGCGGTGTAGGAGCTGACGATCTCGTCGATGGTGGGTCTCTGCAGGAGGGTCGCAAATTGCTGCTGGCGGCTGGGCATAGCGGCTTCAGAGGCGGGCGGACTGGTGCCGCAGGCGGTGACGAGGGCCAGGGCCGCCAAGGTGACGGCGGCGGTGCGGCTTCGTCGGGCCATGGCGGTCAGTTGCCCGCGATTGCGTACTGGGGCTGTCCACTGACGATCGCGGCGATGTTGTAGAGGCTGGTGCTGTCGGCGCTGCCGCCGCGTCGTACCCGCCGATGCCCGCGTTGAGCGCAGTGAACTGGGCCGGGCTGATCCGGCCGTGTTCCAGTGCGGTCAGTCCGTATTGGTCACCGGTGTTGTCGACGAGGCCGCGGACGAAACCGGCTTTCGGGTCACGGCCGAACTGGTTGGCGTACTGCTCGGCGACACTGCACTTGACACCGGTGGGGTTGGTGGCTGGGTCGTAGATCGCCGGGGCCGGGATCGCGGTGTTGTCGTCGGTAGCGATCCCGTGGTTGCAGCTGCCGGTCGCGGTGAGGCGGCTCGCGTAGCTGTTGTCCCAGGATGTGCAGCTGTCGTAATCGAGGAATCCCGCCACGGCCTGCCGGTCGGCGGCGCTGAAGGTGGTGCCCGGCTTCGCGAAGTACCGGTCGAGCAGCCGGCAGGCTCCGGCGACGTTGAGCACCGTGAAGGGATCGGGGAAGGAGAAGCCGGGGATGATGCCGTCCAGGATGCCGGGGTAGGCGTCGGCGATGTCGTATTGCTGGATCGATCCGCCGGATCCGCCCCAGCCGATCGTGTGCGCCACCGGTCCGCAGGTGGTGATGAAGTGTTCCTTGACCATCATCGCCGCCTCGGCCGAGATGATCGTGGAGCAGTTGTTTTCCAGGACGTTGAGGCTGGACGAAGCGACCGCGTACCCCTGCGACAGGAACAGGTCGTCGAGCACGTCTCCGGTGCTGCTGCCCTGGTGGTGCCCGCCGTTGCAGCCGCCGCCGAAGGAGTAGACCAGCCTCCGGTTCCAGCTCGTGTCCGGCCGCAGCGGCGACGGCTCGTGCCCGTCGTAGAGCGCGGCAATCCGGTAGACGGCGCGGTCGATCGTGCCGGTTTCGACCCGGATGACGTAGGGCATCGCGCGGCCGTCGACCTTGGCGGTCGCCAGGTCGGCGGGGCGGCCGTCCGGGTCGGCCAAGGCCCGGAAGGCGCCGCCGGCGGTGCGGTACTGGTAGCTGACCAGGGGTGGCGCGGAACACGACGGGCCGGTGGCCGGCGCGAGGCCGAACGCGGTGGTCTCGCAGTAGAAGGGCTGCTGCTGGGGTCCGGAGAACACGGGGCCCGAGGCGGCGTGGTCGACCACCGTCAGCGCGGCCTGACGACGACCGGATTCCGCCACGAGATGGTGCACTCCGGGGCGTAGCCCGCGCACGAGCCCGAGGAAGCTCCCGTCCGCCTGTCTCGTCAGGCCCGCCACCGGGCGGCCGTCGGCCCGCAGGACGACCGAGCCGGCTGCGGTCAGCCGGACCAGGACCTCCGGGCCGCCGACGAGGCCCGGTCGCGGGTTGGACACGGTGGTGATGGTGACGCCGGGCCCGTCACCCGCTGAAGCGGTCGCCGGCACGGCAGCGGCCAGCAGCGCGACGCTGGCCAGTCCGGCCGCGGCGGACCAGGTTCTGTGGTGTGCGGGTCGCATGGCTCACGCCTCCGTGGCGAGGCCGGTGATCGCCGCGACGTCCGCGCCGGACAGCTCGATTTCCGCTGCCGCCAGGTTGTCCTTCAGGTGCACGACGCTGGTCGTGCCCGGGATCGGCAGCATCACCGGCGAGCGGTGCAGCAACCACGCCAGCGCGATCTGCCGGGCCGTCACCCCGTGCCGGGCGGCGATCGGCTCGATCTCCGCCATGACCGTGTCCGGGGCCGGGCCTTCGGTGAGCGTGACCGGGTGCCAGGGCGAGAAGACCACGCCCCTTTCCTCGGCGGCCCGCAGCAGGTCCGCGCCGGTGCGCGCACCGGCGTTGAAGTGAGCCGTGACCGCCGCGATCTCCACGATCTCCTGCGCGGCCCGGAACTGTTCGAGCGTCACATTGGACAGTCCGATGTGCCGGATCAGTCCTTCCTCCCGCAGTGCTGCCAAGGTGGCGACCTGGTCCTCGAACGGCGCATCGGTGGCGCGGCCGCTGTGCAGGTAGTACAGGTCGATCGTGTCGACACCCAGCCGGCGCGCGCTCAGGTGGGCGCTTTGTCGCAAATAATGGGGGTTGCCGACGGCGCCGAGCGTGGCGTAGTCGAAGCCGCCGCGCACGAATCCGCCTTTGGTCGCGATGACCAGGTCGTCGGGGTAGGGGTGCAGTGCGTCGTGGATGAGAACCTCGTTGGTGTGCGGGCCGTAGACGTCGGCGGTGTCGAGGAACGTGACACCGGCGTCGACGGCCGCGCGCAGGACGGCGATGCCGCCGTCGCGATCGGGGTACTCGCCCCAGACCTGCTTCCCCGTCAGCTGCATGGCACCGAACCCGATCCGGCCGACCCGCAGGTCACCGCCGATGGTGAGGACATTCGAAGTCATCCGGACCTCCTGCTAGAGTGATAGTCGACTTCTCACTTTAACGGAGTCCAGTTATCACTTTCAAGAGGTGGAGATACCCCGCTTGACACTCGCCGAGCTGCTCGCCGAACGTCGCCCGCACCGCGCCGACGCCCGGCGCAACTTCGATGCCCTGGTCGCCGCCGCCACCGAGGCGTACACGGAGCTCGGCGCGGACGTGCCCATGGAGGAGATCGCCCGGCGCGCCGGGGTCGGCATCGCCACGCTGTACCGCAACTTCCTGACGCGGACGGATCTGATGGAGTACGTCTACCTGACCTCGGTCGACGAGCTCGTCCGGTACGGGCGGCAACTCGACCGGGCGGACCCGTGGGCGGCGTTGTCGGGCTGGCTGAGCCGGTTCGTCACGCACCTGGCCACCAAGCACGTGCTCACGACGGTCCTCACCCGGGAATCCGCGGCGTACCTGCCCGGCCGGGAAGCGATCTACGGGGTCGCCGGCCCGCTGATCGAGCTGGCCCACCGAGCCGGGGTGGTGCGTGCCGACGTCACCGCCGACGACGTCATGCGCTTGGTGTTCGCGGTGACCGCCGGGATCTACGTCGACGACGCGCAGCGCGAGCGCGCCATCGGGATCGTGCTCGACGGGATCCGTCCCTCGGCGAGGTGACGCGGGCGGTCAGCCGGCGGCGGGGCCACTGCCGTCGAGGGCGGCCGTGACGCAGCGAAGCGTGGCCGCGCGGATCGCCCGGCTGCGATCGCCCGAGGGGAGCGCGCGGGCGATCGTCACGGCGCCCACGACCGAGGCCACCAGTGCCCACGCGCGCTCCGCCTGCTCCGCCGGCGAGCCGGGCAACGCCGGAATGAGCCGCTCGATCAGGGCCGCGATCCGACGCTCGTAGGCTTCTCGGACCGCGTCGCTCGCGCGCGAGACGTCCGCGCTGAGCGCCGGCATCAGGCAGCCGTCCGCCACGGACGCGCAGTGCTCGTCGCTCAGGTAGACGTGCAGGAAATCGGCGAGTCGGCGACGCCGCTCGTCCGGGTCCAGGTGGTCGATCACGGCGAACTCGGCCCCGAGCTGCTCGTTCACGACCTGCTCGAGGAACGCGTCCTTGCTGCCGAAGTTCGAGTAGATGGCTCCGGACGTCACGTCGGCGGCCGCCGCGAGACCGTCGACGCCGACGCCGCCGAAACCCTTCTCCTTCAGCGGGCGAGCCGCCGCGGCCAGGATCGCGGCGCGCGCCGTCTCCTTGTGGTCCTTCGGGTACCGCACGCCGGGTCCTCACCTTCCGCCCTTGCCTTCGCGCTGCCGCCACCATACGATAGCGATCGTTATATAGCGATCGTTATCCTATGCGAGAAACGAGAAAACACCCATGTCCACGAGCCACAACGAAGCCCCCACCCGCACGGTGGACGTCGGCGGGACCGCTTTCGCCTACCGGGAACTCGGCCCCGGATCCGGCGTTCCGGTCGTCCTGCTGCACCACTTCACGGCCGTTCTCGACGACTGGGACCCCGCCGTGGTCGACGGCCTGGCCACGGAACGCCGGGTCGTCCTGGTCGACCTGCGCGGCGTGGGCGCCACCGGCGGCAGCACACCCGACAGCGTCGAAGCGATGGCCGCGGACGCCGTCGCCTTCATCCGCGCCCTCGGTCTGGAGACGGTCGACCTGCTGGGCTTCTCCCTCGGCGGCATGGTCGCGCAGGCGGTCGTCCAGCAGGAGCCGGACCTCGTCCGCCGCCTGATCCTGGCCGGTACCGCACCCGCAGGCGACGCCGGACCCGCCAGTGCCCTCCCCGTGCTGCAGGACGCGATCGAGAAGGCGGCCGCCGCGGGCAAGCACCCCAAGCACTTCCTGTTCTTCTCCCCCACGGAGACGAGCCAGGCGGCCGCCGACGCGTTCCTCGCCCGCCTGGAGGAGCGCACCGCCGACCGCGACCCCGCGGCCACCGACGAGACCATCGGCGCCCAGGTCACCGCTCTGGCCAAATGGGAACGCAGCAGCACACCGGCCGGCCTCGCGAACGTCTCCCAGCCCGCCCTGGTGGTCAACGGCGACAACGACGTCATGATCCCGACGATCAGCTCGTTCACCCTCGCCCAGGCACTGCCGAACGCCCGCCTGAGCATCTACCCCGACTCCGGCCACGGCGGCCTCTTCCAGCACCACGAGCTGTTCGTCCGGCAGGCACTGGAGTTCCTCCGCGACTGACGGCCCCCGCTGTCGCACCACGGGCAGCGCGATGTTCGACGAGTGAACCGCATTGTGGTGAACCGTGTGCGTGACCCGGTTGGGTCTCGTCGCTGTCCCGGGGGCTTCTCCGGTGCCGGGGTTGCGGGCGAACCTCGGGAACGCGCCGCCCGAGAGCTGCAACCGGATGCGGTGCCCGGCGTCGAACCGATGTGCCGTGGGGTCGAGCGTGATCTCGACCCTGCGGACGTCGCCGGGCCTCGCATCCGGCTCGGGCTGTCCGTGCACTTCGATGGAGGCTGTGAGGGGCGCGGCGGTGAACGTGAGCACGTCAGCGCGCTTCCAGTTTCCGGTTGTCCCGGGCTCCGCCGCCGGGAGCCATGACACGACCGCCGATCGGCGGTGTCGGATCCGCCGGGTGGTAGCGCAGCCGCGAGTACCGGCGGATGTTCGGCGCCCCACCGGGACGGGACGCCCTCCGCCTCCAGTCAGCGGTGATCGTCCGCGAGTAGCGGAGCCGGCAGGTGCCGCACGAACCAGTCGCGTGCCGCCTGTGAGGCCACGGCGAAGCCCTGGCCGGTGTAGGCGTCGAAATGACCACCGGGCAGGAAGACGATGTCCTTCGGTTCCGCCGCGCTGGAGTAGGCAACAGCTGCGAGGTTGCCGCCGGTCAGGCCGTCTTCGCTGCCGACGATCATCAACAGCGGTGTCGGCGTGACCTCCGGCAGGTACTTCGCCGGCTCGTAGCAGTAGTAGTTGTCCAAGCTGCGCAGCGTGACCTCGTTGGGCCAGCTGGGATCGAGCTCACCCCGTGCCTGGGTGAACCACTCGTGGGAATCCCGCGTCGGCAGCCCCACCAGCCGGCCGGGGTCGGTGCCGATCACCGGGATGGTCGCGGCGGCCTCGCCTCGCGCGCGGGCCCGGCGGTCGGCCGTGAAGACGTCCGGGCCGACGACCTGGTTGTCCACCCGCGCCAGGTTGGCGTAGGTCGCGCGGCCACTGATGAACGGCGCCTGGGTGACCACAGCCTTCACCCGCCGGTCCATCGCCGCGACGACGTAGGCGTGCGCACCCGAGAAACTGGTTCCCCACACGCCGATGCGGTCGGGGTCCACTTCGGACCGGTTCTGGGCGCAGGTGATGGCGTGCCGGTAGTCGCCGACCTGGACCCACGGGTCGATCTCGTGCCGCGGCTGTCCCGGCGCCGGTTCGGAATCGCCCCAGCCGCGGTTGTCGTACACCAGCACGGCCAGCCCGGCCGCGGCGAACACCTCCGCGAACCGGTCGAGGTACATCCGCCGCGTCGAGCTCCAGCCGTGGGCCATCACGACACACGGCGCCGGCCCCTTGGCCCCTTCGGCCTCGTAGAACCAGCCTCGCAACAACGCTCCTTCGGCGTCGAATTCGATGTCGTGACGCATGAACACTCCCTCAAAACCCATTAGCGGATCTGCTTGCTGACAAAGGCGGCGACATCGTCGACTTCCTGGCCGCGGACGTCGTGGCCCAGCCCCGGAAAAACGTGGATCTCGGCGGTGGCGTGGCGAGCGAGCCACCGTTCGGTCCGCACGAGCGCGCCGGGCGGGATGACCCGGTCGTCGCGTCCGCGTCCCCAGTAGACGGGCGGCCGCGTGACGCTCAGCGCCTCGTCGCCGGGCTGCTCGTCCCGCACTACGAACCCAGCCAGGTTCACGCAGTAGGCGAACCGGTGCGGCGCCAACCGCATGAGCTGATGGGCCATGGCGCCGCCTTGCGAAAAACCGAGCAGCCCGATCGACGGCGCCTCGACGGTCTCCAGCCACGACAGCACGTCCAGTGCCGCCGCGTTCGCCACCGCCGGCCGCGGATCACCGATCGGGTTGCCCGCACTCGGGAACCACGCATACCCACCGGCTTCGGGAATTCGCGCCCGCACCGAGGCGACCACGACCTCGTCCGGCAGCCGCGGTGTGATCAGCCGGTGCAGGTGCGTCTCGTCGTAGCTCCAGCCGTGCAGCATCACCAGCAGCGGCCGAGACCCGCGTCCACGCTCCTCTTCGGACCACAGCACCGCCCCGCGGTCCATTCCCGGTTCCCGGCTCATTCTGCGGCGAGCTCGGTCAGCGGGTCGGTGTGCACCGGGGTCCAGCCCAGCTCACGCTGCGCCTTGGCGGAGGTGAGCTGCTGGTCGAGAGCGAACGCGTCGGCGATCGGGCCCATCTGCTCGCGGGCCTGCTCGAGGCTGAGGGAGACGGTCTTCCCGTCGAGCCCGGCGGCGTGGGCGCACGCCTCGGCGACCTCCTTGGCGGTCGGGTTGACCCCGCTCACACCGAGGTACACCGAGCCCGCCGGAGCCGACAGCGCCGCCGCGTACAGCGGGGCGAGGTCGTCGAGGTGGATCAGCGCCCAGTGGTTGGCGCCGTCGCCGATGTACGGGGTCGCGCCGCTTTCCGTGCCCGGCTGGACGAAGAAGATGTCGATCAGGCGGTTGTCACCGCCGTAGAGCAGACCCGGCTGCACGATGACCGGCCGTCCGCCGTCCGCGGCCCGGGCCAGCACCGCGTCTTCGACGGCCTGGCGCCAGGCCACGATCGCCGGCGGGTTCCACGGCGCGCTCTCATCCTGGATGCCGTCGGTGTCGCCGTAGACCCAGCTGCCGCCAGTGTGCACGTAGGTGCCGCCGCCGACGCCGTCCTGCATCGCGGTCGCGGCCGCCAGGTCCTCCTCGCCGCTGGTGGCCTGAGCGAGGTGGATCACGGCCTCCGCCCGCGCCGCCGCCTGGTTGAGCACGTCGAGGTCGGTCAGGCCACCACGGACCGCGCTCGCCCCGGCGGCGACCACGGCCGCCTCGGCCCGTTCGCTGCGGGCGAGCGCCTCGACGGTGTGCCCCCGCTGTACCAGCTCGCCGATCGTCGCGCGGCCGATGTAACCCGAGCCGCCCGTGAGGAAGATCTTCATCGCTGTCCCTTCAACCGGAATTTGTTCCTCTTCCAGGGTGACCCGGGCCCCCGCGGTGCGTCCAAGACCCGTTCCGCGCGCTGTGATGCCGCGACGGCATCACCGACCTGCCATGATGGGGGTGATGGGAGCGGGAGGTGCGCCGACGTGGACTTCGACCTGCGGAAGCTGCGGTACTTCGTCGCGGTGGCCGAAGAGCTGCACTTCGGGCGCGCCGCCGCGCGGCTGCACATCGCCCAGCCCGCGCTGTCACGCCAGATCCGCGCCCTCGAGGACGAGCTGAAGACCACCCTGTTCGTCCGCGACCGCAGGACCACGGTCCTCACCGCGGCGGGCGAACAACTCCTGGCGGACGCCCGGGACCTGCTGGCGGCCGCCGAAGCCGTCCACCGGAGAGTCACGGCCGCGGCCGAGGCGAAACCGGTGCTCACGGTCGGGTTCATGCCGGGCATCGTGGTCACCCCGGCGGTACGAGTGCTGGCCCGGCGGCGGCCGGACGTCAGCGTCCGGCTGCTGCGCACCAGCTGGCACGATCAGGTGGAGGTCGTCCACGACGGCCGCGTGGACCTCAGCATCGTCCGGCTGCCGGTCGAGCAGCGCGGCCTGACCGTGCGGCCGCTGTTCACCGAACCCCGCGTCGTGATGGTGCCCGCCGGGCACCGGCTGGCCGGGAAGGAATCCGTGTCGGTCACCGAACTCGCCGACGAGCACCTGTTGCAGGACCCCGACGCCGTCCCGGAGTGGCGGGACATCGCCATCGAACTGCGCAAACCGGACCGCCCCGAAGTCCCGCGCATCCACAGCGTCGAAGAAAAACTGGAACTAGTCGCCGCCGGAGCGGGTATCAGCGTGATCCCCTTGTCGACGGCGACGTTCTACACCCGCCCGGACGTCCTCGGCATCCCGGTCGAGGACATCGGGCCGAACCACGTCTGCCTGGCTTGGCTCGCGACGCGCCGGTCACCACTGATCGACGCCTTCCACGACGCTGCGGCAAGCCTGGTGCCCTAATCCTGGCAAGCACGCCAGTTTACTTCCGCGAACGCACCGCCCAGCGCGACGATGTCTGGCACCACACCGCGTCGTCGAGTTTGCGTCGAACAGGGCCAGCACGTTGTCGCAACTCGGCGGTCGCCGCTCTTGCTGAACGCCGCAGTCCGGTCAGCTGGCGACAGGCGCGGCGTTGGGCCCTCCTCGCGTGACGCTGACGAGGTCCCCGCACGGCAGCCGGCAGCTCCGCGGCGAGCGCGAGCCGCGCGGTGTTGCGCGCGGAGAGGACAGGAATGCCATGCTCGCGCTGCCGGTAGTAGAGCGTGCCGGGCAGGACGGGACGGTGAGCGGCCTTACCGGGATAAAGCAGAGGCGGATGTGCCGACCGTGTCCGATTTCGCCGCAGCCTCATTCCGGCCGTCCGCGCCGGCCGGTGGTGCGCTGCGGCTGGCTGGCGCCGACACTCTGCTCGCCCTCGCTCCCACCCTCACTCGTCTACAATCAATGACGCGGCCGAGCCCGGACGCGCGCTGCATCTGTGCTTGTGACCTATCGACACTGCTGCGCGTACTACCGGTGGCGAGGGCCGGCCGAGGCGGTGCCGGTGGCGGTGTCCTGCTATCCCCCGTGGCTCTTGCTGTTTCCCTTGGCTTTGCCCTTGGCTTTGCCTTTGGCCTTGGCGTTTCCGCCCGTCGCGTCGGCGGAGTGGTCGGTGTCCGGGGTGACGGCGCTGGGGCGTGTCGCGGCCGCCAACTGAGGCGTCGCTGAGTTCGCTCTCTGTGACGATGCGGCCATGGCGGTCGCCGCGGGCGGCGTCGCGGACGGGGGCGGAGCCGAACTTGTCGTGACGGGAGGCCCAGCGGCCGGCAGCCGATCCGGACTGGAAGCTGCACCGTCCGGCCTGGTCAAGAGCACCGCGAGCACCACCGCGGCACCCGCGGTCGCCAGCCCTCCGGTCGCAGCCAGCGTGCGGCGACGCCGCACCGGCACGGCAGCCGAGGCCGGCGCGGAGGCCGCGGAGGCGACCGGCTCGCGCAGCCTCCGCACGATGTCGCCGGCGGTGGGACGATCTTCCGGTTCGCGGGCGGTCATCCGCTCGATCGTGCGCGCGAGCGGGGCGGGCAGGCCGGCCGGGATCCGGGGCGGCCGGTGCAGCCGCGCCAACGCCGATTCGGCCAGCGTGCCCGGGTACTCCCGCTCCCCGGTCAAGCACTCCAGCAAGATCAAGCCCAGCGCGTAGACATCCGCAGCCGGGCCGGCCGCGTCACCGACGATCTGCTCCGGCGCCAGATACGCGGCCGTGCCGGTCACCAGACCCGTACCGGTGATGTGGGTCGTATCCAGTTCGTGCGCGATCCCGAAATCGGTGATCATCGGGCCGTCGGAACCGAGCAGGACGTTGGCGGGTTTCAGGTCCCGGTGCACGATCCGGCGGCCGTGGACGTGCGCCAGCGCCTCGGCCAGCAGAGACCCCAGCTCGGTGACCGTCTCGACCGGCAGGGGGCCGGTGAGCAGGCGCTGAGCGAGGTTCTCCCCCTCGACCAGCTGCATGACCAGAAAGGGCCGGTCGCCATCGGTGCCGCTGTCGAACAGGGCCACGACACGAGGATGGTCGATGCTGGCCTGGATGGTCCTCTCCCGCACCCGGCGCAACTGCTCCACCGCCACCGCGCCCCGCTCGTACAGCTTGACCGCGACGTCCCGGCCCAGCCGCCGGTCATGAGCCCAGTAGACCTGCGCGGTGGCACCAGTGCCGAGCAGGCACCGCACCTCATAGCGCCCAGCGAACGACACCGGCAGGTCGTTCTGAGCCGCCGACGGGAAACTCCCGCCCTGCTCCAGCGAAAATCGAGGAGACGTGCCCACATCGTCGCTACTGACCGGCTCAGCCGTCATCGCCAGACACCCTCCGCTCTCGGTGAACCGCCGAGTACCCGGGGGCCCCGACCGGGCAAACGACAATCCGGGAGGCGTGCGACACGGGCAGGGGCGCGACGCCCAACGGGTGCGGGACGTCATCGAGGCCGAGTTCCACCTGGCCCGATCGCCGTCCTTTGTGGCATCGCAGAAAGATTCGTCGGACAGCCGCCTCGGATGCAGCGCCGGATCTCGTGCTGCCCGACGACCCAGACGTGCTGTTGGTCCTCCGCTCGTCGGCCTCGTCGGCGGACTTCCCGCCGACCAGGCACCCGCACGCACACAGGCCCACTCCTCCCTCATCCGGGTGAAACATCCGCACCGGTTCCCGGCAAGCACGACGGCTTCCGTGGCGCAACAAAACGCACGGGTACAGCCATTCCGAGGAGAATGAGAGTCGGCTCCACCACGCAGAGACCCCGCGTCGAAGCCCGACCGCGGCCTCAGGCCGGCCACCGGCGTTTACCGGCCAACCGCCCGGGTACCTACTGTCCAGTAGGAATGAGCCGAAGAATCGCTCCTTTCGGAAAGGAAAAGCCATGACCAGCGCAGCACGCCCCGCCGGCCCCGTCCCCGGAGGCCAGCACGCACCCGCCGGACCCGCCGCAGCCGCGGGCCGACCGCCCGCAGCGCTCGACGCGGACCGCGCCGGCGCAACGGAGACGAAACCGGCTTTCAAAACCACCGAGTTCTTCGTCTTCCTCGCCGGTGTCATCGCCATCGTGATCACCGCCCTGACCGTCGACGGCGATGCCAGTACGGGCGGCGACCCGTTCAACGCCGAACAAGCCCTCCGATACATCACTTTCCTCGCGATCGGCTACATGATCAGCCGCGGTTTGGCCAAGGCAGGCGCGCGCCAGCGCAGCGGCAGCCACCGCTGACGAAGCGCCGAGGGCGAGTCGGCTCCAAAGCTGACCGCTCGCCCCCGGCTTCCGAAACGACTTCGCGCCCCGGATGTCGCGCGGCCCGACCGGCGTCACCGTCCTTTAGGGACAAAACCTTCTCGCAGGGCCGGAGGTGTGCACCGGCCTCGGCCCGCCCGGTTTGCCCGTCAGGAATGGACTCTCGTTCCGGCGCCGTGACGGGGCGGGCCATGCTCCTCCAAGCGCACCGCGCGCTCCCCATGCCGCTCGTCAGCGACCTGTACGAGCAGATGTGCGAACCGTTCCTGGACCACACCGACCGCACGGTCACCGAGGTGCTGTCCGAACTGACCGACAACCGGGAACTGATCGCGGTGCTCTGCGGGCACTTCGGTGACTACTCCCTCGAACCGTGGCGAGCCGGTCCCAGGTGCCCGAGTCGGTGATACCGGGCGCGATGGCGTTGACCCGCAGCGGCGCGAGCTCGACGGCCAAGTGGGTGACCAGGGCGGCCAGGGCCGCGTTCGCCGTACCTTTGACGACGGTGCCGGACTTCGGCTTCCAGCCCACGATGCCGGAGAAGAACAGGAAGGATCCGCCGGCGGGCATCCGCGGGGCGAAATGCTTGGCCAGCAGCAGCGGGCCGACGACCTTGGTGGAGAACGCGGTTCGGATCTTGTCGTGTTCCAGGTCGGGCACCGGCACGTCGTGGTGCGCCGACGCGGTGGAGATCACGTGGTCGAAGGCGCCGAGCGACTCCGCGGCCCGCGCGATGGTGGCCTCGTCGGTGACGTCGATCCGGACTTCGGGGCCGGACCGGGTGGCGACGACGACGTCGGCGCCGTCCTGCCCGGTGCGCCGGACGATCTCAGCGCCGATACCGCGGGCCCCGCCAACGACCAGGATTCGCTTGCCTGTCAAGTTCTCGCTCATGATCGCGACGGTATAGATTTGCTACCGGTATCTTCAACGCTACCGGGAGGACCCCCGTGGGCAAGGCGTACAACGTCATGGCGGCGACGTGCCCGAGCCGCACCGTGCTGCACCGCATCGGGGCGCGGTGGACGGTGTTCGCCGTCAACGCCCTGGAGGACGGGCCGATGCGGTTCACCGAGCTCAAAGCGCATATCCGCGGGATCACCCCCAAAGCCCTCACCGAGACGCTGCGCGCCATGGAGGCCGACGGCTTGCTCGCCCGCACCGACCTGGGCGGCAACCCGCCGCACGTCGAGTACGCCCTGACCGAGCTCGGCCGTTCCCTGCTGGTTCCGCTGCGTGCCGTACGACAGTGGGCGGAGACACACGTCCCGGACATCCTCGCTGCGCGCGAACGAGCCGGCGCCGCGGAAGCGTCAGGCTGACGATCGCCCGAGCGCCGGTGTCCGGCATGGCGTCGGTGATGGCCGCGAAGTGTCGGCGAAGGTCGTGAGGAACAACTGCGCCGCGATGTCCTACTTGGACTGTCCCCTGCGCGGCCGGCCGCACGATCTGCAGCTTCTGCGGTGTGAGCCGGGCCGGCAGTCCCGGTGCCGCGACCCCTCCCCCGCTGCCCGCGACGCCGGTGGCGACGAGCTCGCCGTCCGCCCGCTCCAGCCACGGCTTGGCGTTCAGGCGCTCGAACGTCTCCCGCGCCGCGGCAGTCGTCGAGCGCGTGGTGCCAGCTCAGGTCGTCTCGTTCAACTCCTACGAAGTCAGCTAGGGGAGCTAGCTGGTGCGTCTCTGAGGTCGGCCAGAGCGCCAGTGCCAAGTAGTGGGCGTCGACCGGTGTGACCGCGAGCGCGGGCAGTTCCTCTCGCGCATACGCCTCGGCGAGCAGCGGAAAATCAGCGGCAGTACCGTTGTAGGTGACGACCATGTCAGCGCCCGAGCAGTACGAGTGCAAAGCGAGCAGCGCCTCGGCCGCCGGAACCGCTGCGCTCTGGTGCAGCAGCCTGGTCTGTTCGTTGCGGATCTGCCAAGCATCATCAGCCGGCAGCTCGACCAGCACGTCGAACTCAGGGGCCACCTGCACCCACTCCGGGTCCGTGCCCATCCGAACTGCACCGATCTGGAAGATCCGCTTCTCGAGGTACGGCTCCGCCGCCGTGATGCGAACAACAGACTCCAGGTCAACGACCACCGCACGCACCAACTCGTCGGCGTCTTCGCGAGTCGAAGCGGTCGGACGCGGGGTTTCATCGACCGCCGCAGCCCTAACCGAGTCCCCGGAAACGGCAAGAGCCCCAGCTTGAACGGCCTGTGCGATGAGCGCCTGGACCCGTTTTACGTGCAACCTGGGAAATCTCTTGCGAGCCAGCTGACCCGCGTAGCGACACCACAGTCACCCGAACCACCGCAGTCCGCGCGAGCCACCATCATGCGCGCCCCCGGCGACGTCCGTGTCGAAGCGCGTGACATGCCCACCATCCAGCCCCACCTCTTGCGTCCCGGACCGGGGAGATCGTCGAGATCGACTCGACGGTGCCAGCGCGAGGAGGCTGATCCGGATTGGAGTCGCCTGGTCAGCTTGCTGGCGTCGGCTTTGGCCAGTGGGCTAGGCTCTGCAGCATGACTACCGGGACGGCATTGCGCCACGCAGGGATTGGTGACCCGGTGCTCTTCTGAGTGCCGTACGGGCCGGTGCGGGCCCGCTGTTCGATCGAGGATCTTGCGCTGCTGCGCGGGCCCCGCCTCCGTCGTGTTGATCACAAGCTCGACACATCAACCACGACAGGAGAATTTCTTGCCCACCAAGACACTGCACATTCCCACTGCGGACGGCCACGCCGACGCTTTCGCCACTTTCCCTGACGGTGGTGAGCGACACCCAGGTGTGCTGATGTACGCGGACGGCTTCGGCATCCGGCCCGTGCTGCGGGAGATGGCCCGCGAACTGGCCGGGTACGGGTACTACGTGCTCGTCCCCAACCTCTTCTACCGGTACGGCCCGGCGCCGGTGCTCGAACTCCCCGAGCACATCGGAGAAGAAGCCCGGCCCGCGATCTTCGCCCGGCTGATGCCGATGATCGAGGCGCACACCACCGAACGTGTCCTGAGCGACGCCGACGCCTACCTCAGGTTCCTCACCACCCAGCCCGAGGTCAGCGCCGGACCGGTCGCGGTGACCGGCTACTGCATCGGCGGACTCCTGGCGATCCGCACCGCCTCGGCCCACCCCAGCCAGGTGGCCGCCGTCGCCGGATTCCACTGCCCCGTCGTTGCAGACGGGCCCGACGGCCTGCACCGCCTCCTCTCCAAGATCACCGCCCAGGTCCACCTCGGCCACGCCGAAACAGACCTAACGCCCGAGGCCCTCGGCGAGCTCAACCAGACCCTGGACACCGCGGGTGTCGACTACACCTCCGAGATCTACCCCGGCACGGTCCACGGTTTCACCATGGCCGACACCGACGCTTTCAGCTCCGCCGGGCTGAGGCGCCACTGGGACCGCCTGCGCGCTCTCCTGAACCGCACTCTGGCCAACAGCTGAGGTCCCCCTGGCCTGGATCCGTGGCCCCACGAATCCAGGCCAGGCTCGCACGCCAGCCGCAAAGCAGCGGCCGAAACCTGATGATCGTGGTCAAACCCGACCACCGACATTCCCGCGCTGCTGCGTCAGGTTCACCTTGACGGACGGTTTCGCGTAGATGACCAGTTACGCGAGACGCGTATCGTCATCCTGCGACCGCGCTTCGCGCGCAACTCGATCGAAGGCGAGTCTCTGTTTGGTCGCTCCCTCAAACGAAGTTCTACGAACCCGACGGGCGGGTGAGGGTTGCCTCGCCAGCCTGGATGGAAGTCGTCTCGAGCGAGTTGCTTCTTCTCGCGGCCGACCGGGCGTTGCTGCACGCGAAGAAAACCGGCCGCAACCGCGTCGTTCCCGCACTGTCGCCCAAGCTCGCCACCGCGGACCGCTCCCCCACCGACCCGGCCACGACACCGGCTGCGCCCGTACCCCTGCTCACCGAAGACGCGACGTGAGCAGGGGAGGACTCGGCCGTGTTCTCGATGTTCGCCTCGCCTGAACCACCTCGCCTCGCAAGCGTTGTTCAGCCGGCGAGGGCCTGGGTGATCTGGCGGATGGTCTGTGCGGCGACGCGGGGGTTGACAGCGGCATAGGTGACGTAGGCGTTCAAACCGGTGGCCAAGGCCCAGCCGCGACCGCGAGTCCAGGTGGCGTCGTCCACATCGAGCGCGGCGCGGAAGGTGGCTCGCGTCTCAGCCGACATGAGGGTGAAGGCAATGGTCAGATCGCGCGCCGGATCGCCCACACCAAGCTCACCGAAGTCGATGACGGCGCTGAGGCGGCCGCTGGTCGTCAGCAGGTTGCCGGTGTGGAGATCGCCGTGGAACCAGACCGGTGAACGGTCCCACCCAGGGGCGGCGAGAGCCGCATCCCACAGCTCGGCCATCGCCGCGGTGTCGAAGGCGTCGCCGACCTTCGTAAAGGCAGATCGCGTCGCCGCGTCCCGCGCGGCCAGCGGCCGACCGGTGAGGTGCTCGGCGGTGTCGGCGGCCAACCGGTGGAGTGCTGTCAGGAACTCGGCCAGCACACCGGCGGCTTCGTGCGAGCCGGACAGGGCATCGACGGTCGCCACCTCGCCATCCAGCCAGCGTGACACCGCCCACGGCCACGGATAGCCGAAGTCCGGCTCGCCCACCTCCACCACGACGGGGATGGCCAGAGGCAGGTGCGAGGCCAGCCGGGGCAGCCACTCGGCTTCCTTTCCCGCCTGTCTGATCGCGCCGGCATGGCGAGGCAGCCGAACGGACAGCTTCTCGCCCAGCCGGTAGATCACATGATCCGAGCCGGACGGGGCGTGCCGAAGCAGCGGCAACTCGGCCCACTGCGGGAACTGCGTGTCGACCAGACGCCTCGCCAGCGCGGCATCGATGGCCGGAGTTGTTTCGACGGTCATGGACAGCTGCTGCGGGTAGGCGGCGGCAGCGATCCCGAGGAGCATGCCGCCCGCGGTTGAGACGACCACGGACCGATGACACGAAGACTCGCGGGTGACACCAGTCGTGCCGGAGCGGGGGTCGAACCAGATGGTCGTGTGTCCTGGGCGTCGCAGATCCAGCCACATGATGCGGAGACCAACGTCTCCCGGGGTGGGCCGCCCTTGCTGATGCGCCCAATAGCCACATCCGCTTGGCATCGACCTCGCTCATGGTGGGGCGTAAGAAAAGTCTGCTGCTCGGTGATGACGTCGTGGATGATCGGCCAAACCCGGGGCCAGTCGTCTTCGCAAACCTCGCGGATCGTGACGGACGGCGCCGCGTGGCGCCGGTGGTCAGGCACGTCGTTCACCGCCCAGGGGCGGAACTTGGTCGTCGGCTGGTGTGGTTCCGGACTGCACTCCGCTCATTGTGCCGATCGCCGCCCCACGTCACCACCCATTTGTCCGCGCCCGGCTCTTCGACGCACTCACATGCCGCAGATTGAGCTGTACGTGCGCTGGATGCAGGAGTCAGACGGGCGATCGACCGAGCCGTCGGTCACCGCGATCGCGGCCCGACCCTGCTCAATCGACGAGGCGTACGCAGGGACCGACACTGCGCCACCCGCCGGCTGCGCAGGCCGGCCGAGGGCGTCAGTCGTGCGACTGCCGCGAATGCACCCACACGTGCTCCGCCACACCTTCGTCACCACCATGCTCGACGCCGGCGTCGACCTACGCGACGCCCAGATCGCAGCCCACCATGCCGGCCCGCGCACGACCACGCGCTACGAGCGCGCCCGCAAGGACCGCGACCGGCACCCCAACTACATCCTGGCGGTGTACATGGCATCCACGACGCCGCGGTGTAGTCGGTTTCCACGCGAACGTTCGCTGCGGATCAGGCTGTCCCCACGCTCGTGGAGTCGACCGCCGGCAGCGACAAAACGGAAGCTTTCCTCAACGCCACTCATCACGAGGGTACCCAGCGTACCTCACTTCAGACGCTGCTTTCTCTGATACGGTAGCGCTTCGTGGAACAACGTCAGGATCGCCTCCGTGCAGACAGACGAGACGACGCTCGGCCAGGCCGCATATGACCGTGACACGGTCGGGAGGTTACCGGTGACTTCTGCCGACGCACGCGAGACGCTCCTATTCCATTCGTGCAAGCACCCTGATGTGGACAGCCCGCGATGGCAGCGGGGCTTTCTTGGCTCGCTGCGGCCATTCACCGGATTGCAGGAGGAAAACTTCCACGAGGTCATGTCGGCATTGAGAACCCTCGCCGAACCGTTGCAGGCCGATATGGTGCCACGCGATGTGGTTTCCGGCGTCATCGGAATCTGCCACTTCGCGCGGGCTTGGGGCCTCGACTCCGCCGGCCCGCTTCGCCGGGACGGCCATATCGACGACGTGGAAGCAGTTCGACTGGAAGAATGGATATGGACCATCTCCTACGCGCTGACCATGATCCTGGACGGCGATGTCACAGAAGCCTTCCACACATACGACCACGACTATTTCCGCAACTGACCGCTTCCCGCAGTCTCGTGACGGTAGCGCCCGGAAGATCAGCTGCACGAAGTCTACGGGCTCGACGTCGCGGCGCCCGGCCTACTGCGCGCCCGCTCGTGGCGCCGGCTGCGCATCCGCATCGCCGGACTGTTCTCCACTGACGCCAGCCGCCCTCTACCGGGCCCTTTAGCGGGTTAGCGGATCAATGCGTTGACAGCGTTATGAGCAAGCACTGCCGGTGACCGATCTCGTCCCGATCGCTGCGGACGGATCGACCGGCACGGCCGTCCATGTCCGTCCGGCCGAGGCTGTCCGCCTGATGGGCGAACGTCCGGGTCGACGAGCTGTCCGGCCGAGCCACGCCAAGCAGCACCCCAACGAGGGAGGGCCGCACGAAACTCTGCTATGACAATTCGGATTTTCGGACCGAATCAGCTCGGCGCTTCCACCGGCCTGTTTTTCCGGCTGCGGGTGCTGAGCGGTGCGATCACGAGCGCCGCGACCAGGAATACCGCCGCGAGCACTCCCCACCCGACCATGCTCTGGTCGGCGACCAGCCAGGCGAACAAGGCGGGCCCGAGCATCATGCTGAGGTCGAAGCCGATGTTGAAGAACCCTTGGTACTGCCCCAGCGACTCCTCCGGCGCGAGTTCGTAGACGAGCCCCCACGAACCCGCCGTGTAGAACACCTCACCCACCACCACGGTGACCGCAAGGAGCACGACGACGCCGAGCGCCAGCGACAGCCCGGAAGGCACCGCCGCCAGGGGGAACACCAGGGCGGCGGCGGCGAACAGGAGGCCGCCACGCCGGCTTGCGCGAACCGAAGTACGCACGTCCTTCACGCCGCGCGAGGCGGGTATCTGCAGGATCACGATTCCGACCGTGTACACGACCATCGCGACCGACACGAGCCAGAGCGGAGCGTGCATGCGCGCGGAAACCCACAACGGCAAAGCGATAGTGAGCATCGACTCGGACAAGGTCAGGACACCGTTCAGCACGGTCAGCGCCGCAAAACTGCCGTCCTTGAGCACCTCGAACCGGGATCGGCGGACCGACTGGTCCCGCACTTCCCCGTCAGGAACCGTCGCTTTCGCGTTTCCCCTGGGGGTCACCAACCAGACGAGCGCACCCGCCACGACAAAGGTCAGCGCCTCGGCGGCGAACCCGAGCCGGAACGCTCCTTTCGAACCCTCGGCCAGCACGAGTGCCCCCAGCCCCAGGCCGATCAACATCGTCGAGTTGCTCAACGTCTTGACCACAGCCCGATAGCGGATCCGCCGGTCCTTGGCCACCGTGCGGCCGATCAACGCCCCGATCACGGCCGCACTCCCACGCCCGCAGATCGTGAGCACGCTCAACAGGATCAGCGCCAGCCAGCCGGGCGCGACGATGATCGCCGCGGTGGCCACACACATGATCCACACGAGGAGGGCGTACAGCCGGTGCCCGTCGTACCGGTCGGCCAGCGAACCCATCACCGGCGCGGAAACGATCCCGAGCAACGCGGCTACGCTCATCCCCGCGCCGTACGCCACGGGACTCAGGTCGAGGTGCCGGATGCAATACAGGGTGAGCAGCGAATACGAAAGACCGGTTCCGAGGTACAGAACTGCCATCGCCGTCGCCAGGAACCGCTCCGGGCGTCCGTGCAGCGCACCGGCGACATGCAACACGCGCAGCCGATTCATCCCCCGTTCAGCGAACATCAAGAGCTTCCGCCAGCCTTTCTCGTGCGCTGGGCGCGTTCTCATCACGGACGTCCCGCGAAACGAAGCCCGTGAGCGTGCACCGCAACGATTCACCCGCCGTCTCGTCGACGCGGTGGATCTGGTGGACCGTCTCGGCCTTCACCAAGACCAGTCGGTTCGGTTTCGGCGCGATCGCCACCGGGCTGATCGGGCAGGCGTCGAGGAACGCCTCCATCCGCGCCACGGGCGTACCACCCGCGGCCTCGACCCCACGCAGTTCCTCGGGATCGACGTCGAGCAGCAACAGTTCGCCGCCCCACGACGGGCGCCAGGTCTGGTGGAGGAACAGGATGAACTCGCCTCGCCTGCCGAGTCCGGCGTCGTTGTGCCAGCCGAGCCTGCTGCCGGCCGGGTACTTCCAGAAGGTGAACGCGATCCGGTTCCACTCGGTCCCCCACTCACCGTAGAACTCGCGCTCGCGGTGCACGATCCGCACGAGCTCTTCGTAGTGACCGGGCCGTCCCCCCACGCCGGCAGCACTGAGCTCGTCCCGGTACTGGATGCCTTTCGCCCGGAAGGCAACGCCGTCCTCCTCCGGCGAAATGACGCTCTCCGCCTCGGTGAAGCCGGGACGGGTGAGTATGCCCCGCGCCGACGCTAGCTTCGCATCGTCGAGGAAGTCGTCGATGACTACGAACCGCTTGCCACGCTGGGAGACTCTCATTCCGACCTCCTGGTTTCACTGTTCGCGAACGCAGTCGGGACCGCCGGAGTCAGGGCCGCGGCCCACCCGCTCACGCACCGGTGCTCCGGTTCAAGCAACGCGTATTCCGGTAGCTCCACACCGGCCGCAGCCTCGACCTTGACCGCGATGGCGAGCCAGTCCAAGGAACCCAGGCCGAGCAGCGCGAAGTCCCGGTGGCACCACTCGTAATTCCGGACGATCTCTTCCGCGGTCCCGGCCGAGATTCCCCGTTCGGCCAGGGTCTCCGCAAGCTGGGTCGCGACGAGGAGTTCATGGTCAGGCAACGGCGTCGTCCTTTCTCACCAGCGCGATCATTGCGTCCCGGTCCGGTTTGCCGATCGCGGTCGAGGGCAGCCGATCGCACCGGACCAGCCGGGGGACGGGCAATCCGGCCGCGACGAGCTCCACGCGGTCCGTCAGCGCCGCTTCGGCGACCTCGGATCCCGCGACCACGACGAAGAAGTCCTCGATCTCCGGAGCCGATTGCCGGGGTACCACGAGGAAGTGGACGTCGTCGACACCCGGCTGCGAGCGCAGGTCCACGTCCATCGCCGAAACGTCGACGAACCGGCCGTTGAGGCGGAGCGGACCGCGGATCCGTTCGACGAACCGCACGGTGCCGCCGGGTTCGCGCCGGACGACGTCACCCGTCCACCACTCGTGCGAGGGTGGTTCGCCGCTGTCGAGGTACCCCTGCAGCGGAGCCGCCAGCCGCAGCACGAGCTCGCCGGTCTCCCCCGGCTGGGGCCGGGCCACTTCGACCCCCGGCAACGCCCGCCCGATCCCCTCCGTCCCGCAGAACGTCCCACCCGTTTCGGAGGATCCGTACCCGCGCAGCGGGGAGACACCGAACCGCGTGCGGAATGCGTCGGCGAGTTCACCGGAAACCGGGCCCGCTCCGACCACCGCGGTGCGCAGCCCGCCGTCACCCCGCCGCTGGGTCGCAACGAGAACCCGCGCCAGGGGCGGGGTCATCGCCACCACGGAGACGGCGCCCGAGTCGATCCGCCGCGCCACGGAACCGGCACCCGCCAACGGCGTCACTTCGATGCTGCTGCCGTTGACGAGCGCGCTGACCGCGACACCCCAGCCCAAGGAGTGCGCGAGGGGAATGGGGACCGCCACGCGGTCCTCTGGCACCAGCGCCAGTCCGACCCGGTACCCGTCGGCCTCGACGACCAGGCTGCCCACCCCCCGCTTGACCACCTTGGGCCGGCCGGTGCTGCCCGAGCTGAGGTGGAGCACCGCCGTGCCGTCCAGGCCCAGGGCCGGCGCGTCCGCCACCTTCGGCGCGACTGCCAGGTCCGTCCCCACCCGGCATGCACCAGCGAGCGCGGCGGTTCCGCCCGAGCTCATCGGCACCGGCGCCGGAACCGCGTCCAGCCGCCACGCGGCGACGGCCGCCAGCAGCAGGTCCCGGCCCCGCAAGTCCGCGAGCACGACCGGATCGCCGGGCCGGACACCCGCACCGGCCAGCCCGCGGCCGACCACCTCGAGGCGGGATTCGCCCTCCTCCAGCGGCACTCCGTCGATCCTCGTCCCCTGTGCGAGGAGCAACGCCGCGAGCTCCTGGCGTTCACCCGTCATCGCGACACCACCGGTGCCCCTTCGTCCAGGAACACCGACCCGCGGACTCGCAAGCCGGCCGCGCGGAGGAGCTCCCGAACGTGCTGCATCTTCACCACGAACCGGTCCTTGCCGTAGATCAGGTAGCGGTGCCGGTCGGAGTCGCCGGTGAAGTTCACCGTCATGACGTTGGCACCGGCCGCGAGCCCACGTGACTGCCCTCCCGCGCTGGTCTTCTCGAGGGCGCTCACCGACGGGATGAGCAGTTCGGGGTAGCTGATCCGCAGGCAGGCCAGCACGTTGAGCGCCAGGTCTACGGAGCCCGGCACCCCGAGTTGCAGTGGGGTGTCCCGGGCCGGCACGAACGGGCTCACGCTGCACATGTGGACGCCGGTCTCGCCCGCCAGCTCGATGTCGTCCACCACGCTGTCGAGGCTCTGCCCCGGAAGGTCGGAGATGAGCCCGGTCCCCACCTTGTAGCCGAGGTCGAGGAGGTCCCGCATGCACCGCAACCCCTCTTCGAGGCTTTCGTGCCGCAGCTTCCGGTGCAACGCTGGATCGCTGGTCTCGTGCTTGAGGATGTAACTGGTCGCCCCGGCCTCGCGCAGCCGCGCGTACTGCGCTTTCCGCATGTTGCCCAGGTTCAGCAGGATCTCGACGCGGTCGTCGAAGAGCGCCCTGATCCGCGGGATGGCCTCTTCGACCGCCGACAGCTCCCGTGGCGTCTCCCCGCCTTGCAGGAGGATGACGTCGATGCCCGCGTCCTTGATCAGCTCGGCCCGGCCGAGGATGTCCTCGACGCTCATGAAGTACCGGTCGTTGCCGCTCGTGTTGTCCCGGCGCATCGGGCAGTAGTCGCAGTTCACGCGGCAAACGTTCGTGACCTCGACGACACCGCGGAGCACGACCGTGGATCCGAAGCACTCCTCACGGGCCTGCCGTGCCCGCGCGAAGATCTCCTCCTGTTCGGTGCCCCTGGCGAGCAGCATCTCGCGGATCTCGGATCGGGTGAGCGGCATCGTCCCTCGCTTCTGTGTCGGATACGCTGACGGCGGCGGGCGGAACCTCGAAGGAGACCACCTGCTCGGCCGTCGACTCCGGGTCCGCCGTCTCGCGGAATGAGACGACGACGGTCGCGAGGTCCGGCTCGAACCGGACCGCCGACGTCTCGCCGTTGACGGAAACCAGCAGGGTTTCGCCCGGGGAAACCCACGCGCTGCTCAGGTGGAGCGTCACGCTTGTGGCGTGTTCGACGTCGACGACAACCTGGCCGCGGGCCTTCCGGTGAGCCTGCACCCGCGCGGACGCCTGCCTGCCGATCCCGGCAACCTGGACCCAGTGCGCCCGCCCGTGGCGGTCCTCGTCCGCCCGGTGTCGGATCGCGACCGGGCAGGTGGCGCGCCGCCGCGTCGCCAGCCAGTGCTCCAGCCTCCGGTGGAGCGGTGTGCCGGGGCCCATCCCCAACGTCTCCAAGCCGTGCTGGCCGTCCGCGACCTCGACGTATTCGACGTCGCGGTGGCCCAGTTCGCGGAGCGTGGCCACGGACCGGCGGTCGAACCGCGGCGGGATCTGCTCGTCCTCGCTCCCGTGAACGACGAACAAGGGCAGCGCGCGGAGGTTGGGCAGCAGCGCGCGGCTCCGCCGGTCCGTGCCGAACATTTCCCACATCGAAAGGGCACCGTTGAGCGGAACGGCTCCGGCGAACCGCGGCCAGAACCGCATGCCGAGGTTCCACGTCGCCAGGCCGCCCATCGACACCCCGGCGACGAAGCAGCGATCGGGATCGACGTCGAGCACGGACCGGGCCCAGCGCAACGCGGCCAGCGCCAAGTCTCCGCCACGCAGGTCCCAGCTCGGCCGGGCGAACCGCTTGCCGAAGATCCCGGACAGGTCCAGGCCGTCCGCCGAGTGCGGCGGCACCTGGGCCGTCGGACAGATCACGGCGGCTCCGACGTGGTCCCCGAGCGCTCTGAAGTACGGCAGCACCTGGGGACCGGAGCCACCGGCGCCGTGCAAGACGATCAGGGCGCCGAGCCGGCCGCGGGGGATCCCGGCCGGAACGTGGACCGCCGCTTCGCTGATCCCGCCGTGCTGGTCGACCAGCTCGGCCGCGGCTCGCCGCGGCACTTCGCCGTCGTCTTCACGCTGTGCCAGGAGTTTTCTCAGCGCTACGGCGCCGATGCGCTCGCGGCGGAGGACCCGCAAGGCCGGCTCGATATCGGAACCAGCGCAAAGGGCACGTGCTTCGCGAGGACTCAACACGGGACTGGCCTCCTAACGGCGAAGTCGTACCGGCCGAGCCGGATCGGCGTCCGGCTCAGCCGCCGCGCCCCGGCCCCTGCCAGCACCAGCGCGGCCGCCAGGTCACCGGCGGGCAACGGAAATTCCACGGCGTCGACATCCGCGGCCAGGTCCCGCACGGCCGAAACCACCCGATCGAGCTGGCCGACCGTCCACACGGGACAGGCGCTCAACACGGCACGTCGTCCGTCGATCACCCAGTGGGCCACTTTTTCGCCCGTCTCGTCGGCTCGAAGCAGATCGGCCACCAGGGGCGCACCCGGAGCGGCACCCACGGCCCGCCGGGTGAGCACGCCCGAGTTCGGCGGGCGGCCGGCCCCTGGACCGGCTTCGCCGCCATCGGCGAGCCGGACCTCGAAGCGGTGCAGCAGCGAGCCGTCCGTGCGCAGCCGCAGCACGCGCGCCAACGCGGTCTCGGGTTTGGACGGTTCCACCCACGCGGCGATCCCGACGCAACCCGCGTCACGAGCCAGCTCGCGCAGGGCGAAGGCCAGCCGCAGCACCGCACCGGAGCTGCGGGCGGACTTCTCGACGAACACGCCCTTCAGCAGGAGGTGGCTGCCCCACCGCATGCTTCGGTGGACGCCGCGCAGCCGGCCGGCCGGGTCGGCAAGGCCCACCCAGTGGTAGTCGTCGCCCGCTGAGAGCTCCACCGCCAGCCGCGCCGCGCTCAAGCCGTCGAACGTGATCAGCTCGTGGATCTCTTCGGTGTCGTCTGTGGTCAACCGGCGCACAGTGCAGTCCTCCGCTTTCACTCGCGACCTACCCGATCTGTTCGGTGCCGGGCCGCGACCGGCTCAACGCGAGGTACGGGAAGTTCGCGGCGACGGCGTCCGGCGCCTGTGGAGGCAGCGGAACCTTCGTCATCCGGCGGCTCGAGCTCTGCGCGGCCATGAGGTTCAGCAGCACGCGGGTGTTCATGAAGCGACTGCCGAGTTCCTGGATGACCCAGGAGAACAAATCCGGGTCGAACGGGTAGAACGTCGGGTCGAGGAGGTCGTCTCCTGCCATCGAGAGTCGCCGGGCGAGCGCGGTCTCGGGCAGCACCCGGTAACCCAGGTTCATCACCAGCTCTTCCGTGGCCAGGTTCGCGTTGACGTACCGAGCCGTGGCGCGCACACTCTCCCGGCTCTCCCCCGGTCCGCCGAACACGATGTTCATCCGGATGCCGAGGTCGTACCGCCGGCATCGGTCGATGAACCGGGTCACGTGCCGGGTGTCGAAGCTCTTGCCGAGGACCTTCATCATCCGGTCGTCGAGGCTGTCCGGCGAGACCACCACGAATTCGACGTCGCTCCGGCCGAGCAGCGCGGCGAACTCGTCGTCGAACGGCTTCGGCGTGAAGTAGGCGGACCAGGTGAGCCCGGGGAGGTCCTGCTCGATGATCGTCCGGACGACCTCCTTGGCGTACTTGAGTTCGCTGTTGAAGATGCCGTCGGTGAAGAAGACCCGGCGGATGCCCGACCGGTGGATGGAACGCAGCTCGGCGGCGATGAGGTCGACCGGCTTGAGGTCCCCCTCGTTCTGGCCGCTGATGTAGGCGTACGGGCAGTAGACGCACCCCTGGTAACAGGTCTTGCGGCGCGTTTCGACACCGATCATGGTTCCTTCGACCTGCCCTTGGCGGTCGACGTAGGCCGACATCAGCGAGTGCGGGTGCGCCAGGACGTTCTCGAGGAACTCTGGGTTGCGCTTACCGTCGAGGTTCCGGGCGGATCCGCGGTGCGCGTCCGGATCCGCGACGATTTCGAGGATCGATTGCTCGCCGGGGCCGACGACGCCGACGTCGAACCCGAGCCGGCGCAGCAACGCGTCCGCGAAGAGGCTGTAGCCCGGTCCGCCGCCCACCAGGAGCGGTGTGGCCGCGCCGACGGCCTCCCTGACCCGCTCAAGGAACGCCTGGTAGTGATCGACGTGGCCGTCGCAGGTGAGGTCGATCGGGTCGATGTTGCGGATCGTGAAGCCGATGACATCCCACTCCTCGGCCGCCCAGGAAAGGTCGTCGAGTGCCGCAGGACTCTCCACGAAATCGACGAGACGGGTCTGGTGCCCGGCCCGGTCGAGGGCGTCCTGGACGCAGCGCAGGCCGATGGGGAAGATCGGGTCGTTGCCGGGCATGGGGAGGCTGGCCAGGTTGACCAGCGCGACGCGAGCCATCTGCGTCCCCCGCCTACGACCGGGCCAGCTCGGCGGACCAGAAACTGCGTGCGGTCAGTCTCCGCCATACGCCCGTCATGTGAGCGAGCGCCCGCACCTCCAGGTCGGTCAGATCGGGGTGCCACAGGTCGAACAGCAGGACGGCACGCCCTGACTCGGCGTCGTTCCACGCCTCGTGCTCGAACGAATCGTCGAAGACGAACGCCTTGCCCTGCTCCCATTCCCGAATTTCGCCACCGACCCGGAGCCGGCTCCCGCCGGGGACCACGAGCCCCAGGTGGCACCGCAGGTGCGCGTTGGTGTAGCCCGTATGCGCCGAAACGTGCGTCCGGGGCTCCATGATCGAGAAGTAGCACATTCCGCCGCCGGCCGCCGTGGCGCCGGGAACGGCGGCGAGCGCCCGCATCGTCACCGGGCACAGCTCGACGTTCCGGGAGTAGGCCTTCCCAATGCAGTACAGGTACAGCGCCGTCCACCGACCCTGGTCGGTGAGCTCACTCGGCTGCGAAACCACGCCACCACCGCCGAAACCGCCCGCGGCGAGGAACTCGCTGGTGATGTCGGCGGTCGAGGCTTCCAACGCCCCGAGCCACGAAAATTCCCCGCTGTCCCACCACGCCGACGCCGTCAGCCCTGGGATGAATATCTCGGGCTGCTGTCCGTCCGGCAGTTCCGGCACCTCGCGCCGCGAACTGAGGTTCACCCCTTCGACAATGCGAGCCACCTCGCGCCGATCGACTCCGTTCCGATCGATCCACTGCCGGAGGTATTCCGAACTCTTCTCGACCAACGGCTGCATCACGCACCACTCCCAAAGTATGCGGTTCGAACGCCGGTGACGGGCGGGCTCCCCGTCGGGGAAGCTGAGGAGCCCGCCTCGTCATTTCCATCGGTTTGGTTCACCCGCCACCGCGGTGGGTGCACCCGCTCGTCAGGCCACGTCGTACTGCTCCTCGGGCGCCAGGCGCGGGCCGCACGAAGGCATCACGAGCTTGTGCAGGAAGTCCGAGTCGACGAGGTCGAACAGCGCCTCGCAGGACCGGTCGAAGCGGTCGGGATCGGTCGCCATGAGGACCTCGACGGCTTCCTTCTCCATGCGCAAACCCGCGCTCGTGAGAGCTTCGACCGGGTTGTTCGCCAGTGCCGCCGCGAAGTCCTTGTCGTACGTCAGGCGCCCGACGACCGCGTCCATGACCTGGGCGACCTTGGCGGCCTCCGCGATCTGCTCCGCGGTGTATTCATGAGTGACATTGGACATGATTTCTCCCGTTCCATGTCGAATGATTTCCTGGACAAGCCCGCCCAGGACTTCGACATTGCCAGAAGCGATCATCTCCGTCAACCATTCGACGGTCACCCGATTTCACATTCCTCATGACCCGGCACCACGATCGGGCCGGCATTCGAGACGCTCTGCAAACCCGCGCCACGCCGAGGCGCATTCCCGAGCCAGCTGGGCCACCGTCTTCCGTTGGTGCACGGGCACCGCGTACAGCATTTCCTCCCATTGCTCGTCACCGACCGCGGCGCAGCCGATGAACCGCAGCAGGACGCGGCTGGATTCACTGAACCGCAAGGACGGATCCCGGGCGAGGGACGCGACGAGTTCGGCGGCCGTGTCTCGGGCCGGCGGCCGCGGATCGTCCCGTTTTCGCTGCCGAGGCGTCGCCGGCGATTCGCCCCGCGAGAGCCGGGCGCGCACGTCCTTCGCGGTCGACGGCGAGATCCGCACCGCTTTCGCGACCTCGCGCAGCGAAGCGGACGGGTTGGCCGTCATCAGTTCGGCGGCGCGCATGCGTGCCTCGGTGCCGTCGACCGGGCGCACCCGGCCGTCCTTGCCGATCCGGGTGTTCGACTGCCTGATCCGTTCGCTCGAACACTTCCGGACCGTCGCGACGGTGCTGGCCGCCAGGCCGGTGACCGCCGAAATCCGACGGTCGGACCACGTCGGGTGCGAGTCGACGATGCGAGCGGCCGCGACCTTGCGGTCGGCGGTCGACAGCGGCAGACCGTGCGCGTGGTTGAGCTCGACGGCGAGCACAAAAGCGTCCGCGTCCGTGCCGGTGAAGAACAGCACGTCGAGGACTTCTTCACCGCGCAGTACAGCCGCCCGGAGGCGGTGTATCCCGTCGATGACCTTCATCGTCGGCCGGTGCACGACGATCGGCGGCAGTGGCGTGTCCATCGCGGCGAGCGCCTTGACGTGCTCGGCGTGCTCGCCGTGGACGCGCGGGGAATCCGCGGCCACCAGCCGGACGATCGGGACCTTCTCCGGCACCGCCGACAGTTCGGTTCGTCCGGCGACCTGGCCCTTCACCCTGCGTCCCTCCTTTGCCCCTGGTCAGGGCCGGGCAGGACAACCGCCGACCCCGGCCGCAGCCGGGACGACCGCGCGGCGGCCGTCCCACTCCCCCTTCGGACACCGCGAGCCTCGCCGACGCCGCAGACGTTTCGCAGACGCCCGACGTCCATGCAGGTCAGAGCTGGTTCTCAGGGGATGGCGATGGTTACCGGGCTCTCGAAGACCTCGAAACCGTGCCGCTCGTAGAGGCGACGCGCCGGGTTGCCGTCCGTAACGACCAGGCCGACCACGCCGAGCCCCGCCGCGGCCGCGCGGGCCAGCGTCCAGCGGAGCAGCAGCGTCCCCGCCCGCGGGTACGCCGGGTGCCGGAACAGGTCCGTGATCAGGAACCCGCCCCAGGGCACCTCACCCGGGAACTTGTTGAGCAGCAGTCCGGCCACCACCACGCCGTCGTGGCTGACGACACCGCTGAGGGGCGACAGCGGACCGTACGACGTCCCCGCCACCAGCGCCTCGAACCGGTCCCGCACCGCGACGACGTTCTCGTACTCGTACCGGTAATCCGGATGATCGGGCGCGTACGCGGCCCGCCACGCCGGGATCAGGTCGTCGACCGGCCGGTCGAACGGTTCGCACCGCAGCGACGATCCCGGCATCGCACGCTCCCAGTCACCCGGTGGGCGTCGCGCGGACAGGTCACAGGTCATGCGATGGGTCGCCCGGACCAGCCGCGCACCGCGGGACAGCAGTTCTTCGGCGAGTGACCGCGGAGCTGTTGCCGCCCATCCGGACATTTCCCGAATGGCGACTTCCGCGGCGCCGGCGCCGAGCACTTCGACCCGATCGGCCCACGGCCGCCCGGCGCTCTCACGCCGGAGATAGGAAAGCACCGGAACACCATCGGCGTCGACGCGAATCTCCCGCACCCTTGCTCCCCTGTCTCAGCCACCGATCCGGAGGTTAACATGGGACCGATGGCAGAAACCGGCTCCGGCGACACGAACATCGCGGAACAGCAGCTTGTCGATTCGCTGCTGGTGACGCTCGGCCTCGGCGCACTCGGCTCGGTGCGGGCATATGGCGGCAGGCACCGGAATTGGGCGGGCGCAACCGTTTCCGGAACCGAGGTATTCGTAAAGCGAATCGCACCCGGCACCCCGAGTGGCGCCCGCACGATCGGCAGGCTGATCGCACTGGAGTCGTCGGACTGGGCGCCCGTGCCGAGGCCGCGGTGCCTCGGCTGGAACGCAGAAACCGGGGTGCTGGCCTACGAACTGGTCGCTCCCGCACGCGACGGGCGACGACTGGCCGACGACGGCGATTTCGACGAGGCGACGGCCGGCCGGCTGGGGCGGCTCGTGGCGAGGCTGCACAACGCGACCTGCCCGCCGTGGCTCGACTCGTCGATTCCCCGGCTCCCCCCACTGGACGAGCTCGACGCGCTGCCGCTGGAGGTCTACCGCAACGCGTGCGCCGCCGAACTCGAGCTGTGGCGGCTGCTGCAACGGGATGAGGCGTTGACCGCGGCGATCCGGTCGTTGTGCAGCCCGCCGGGGGCGGCCCTCACCCCGGTGCACGGCGACCTCCGGCTCGACCAGTTTGTGATCAGCGGCAGCGATGTCCGGCTGACCGACTGGGACGAGCTCAGACGCGGTGACCCAGCACGAGACATCGGTGCCTTCGTCGGCGAATGGTTGTTCCGCAGCACGCTGGGCATCGCGGACGCCGGAGGAACGGCCGGCCACGAGGAGATCGTCGCCCGCGGCGCCACCCGGTTCGAGGAGGTGCGCCCGCTGGTCACCGCGTTCTGGCTCGCCTACCTGGAAGACCGCCGCGAGCCGGACGCCGATCTAGTCCGACGTTCAGCGGCTTTCGCCGGCTGGCACCAGTTCGACCGCCTCCTCGCCGGAGCCGAGGAGCAGTCCAGGCTGCTCCCGGTTGAACGTGCGGCCGCCGGAATCGGCCGCACTGTACTGCTGGCCCCCCGCCGGTTCGCCACCACCTTGGGGCTGGTGGCGTGACCCCGCTCTTCCCCGCCGAGAGCGGATCGATCAGGAACCTGCTCCACACCCTGCGCGCCGTCGAAGTCGACCACCGGAAAAACCGCGCGGTGGTCGCCGGCCAGGTTCTGCATGCGGCCGATCCGGTCGCACTGCGCACGCAGCTGGCGACGGCACTGTACGACCACTTCCACGCCGGGGAGAGCCGGAGTGGAGCGGAACTCGCCGGTTTCCGCGACCGGCTCGCCGCGGCCGTACCGCACCAGCTCACTCGCGTTCACGGCCGCGTGCGGTCGTCCGCGGCCCCGGCCAACGCCGTCATCGAGATCGACGGCCTGCGGGTCCGCGTGCCGGCTTCGGCGGCCGGCGCTCCGCCGGTCGGCGCCGTCACCACCATCAAAATCGATTGCCGCCGCCCGAATCTCGCTCCGGGCTTCTTCCTGGTCGACGGATCATCCGGACACGGGCTGGCGTCCGGTGACCACACCCTTCGGCTCTATCTCCACCTCGCCGAACCGCGTTCTGCGACTGCCGCGTGGCACGCGGTCCTCGTCTTCCTGGAGGAGCTCGGTGTTCCCTATCGGGCCAAGGTCAGCCTCCACCTGCCCCGCCGGGACGCGCTGGTCCTCTACCTGGGACGCCACGCGTGGCACGCCGCACCGGAGATCGCGGAAGAACTGTCGGGGCTTCAGGGACTGGGTGCGACGGTGTCGGCCTACGCGCATCGCATCGCGGACGGCGTGGCGGCGGCCTGGGACCCCGCTGATTCCCGGCCGGGGCACCGCGGACTCAGCTTCGGGGAGCACCGCTCACGGGTGATCGCCGACGCGTTGCTTGTCCCGGGAGCGCGAGAAGAGGAACTGGCGCGATCGCTCGCGGCGGGGAACGTCGATGCGACGAAGGTCTTCCGGAACACCACGTCGCCCGATTTGTGAAGTACGCCACACCCGTTGCCCGCTTGTCTCCGCGTGTGACCGCATGCAGGGTGAAGGTCTTCAACCGGGAACCGATCTTCTTCGAAAGGTACCTCCAATGCACTCCGAAGAACTGTTCGCGGCGTACGCCGAATTCACCACACCGGCCGATCTCGCCGCGCCGTGGGCAGACGCCCACGCCGTCTCGCGCAACACCACGACTCCGGCCTTCCTCTCGTATTCCGAGCCCCGTCCGGAGCAGGTGAGCGAGTAGTCCGGGACGGGAGGAGAGGTGACCACGTTCCGGGAAGTCTTCGCCGATTCCGAATTCAGGGCCATCTTCTGCGGGTTCGGCCTGTCGACGGCCGGCGACTTCCTGGCCAGGGGCGCGGTGACCATCGGTGTGTACGCATCGAGCCAGTCGCCCATGCTCGCTGCGGTCACCTACGCGCTGACTTTCCTCCCCGATCTCCTCGGCGGTGCGCTGCTGTCCGGCCTCGCGGACCGGTTCAGCCGCAAGACCGTGATGATCACGGCCGACCTTCTGCGGGCCGGCTTGGTCGCCGTGATGGCGACTTCCGGGCTGCCGCTCGCGGCGGTGTGGCTGCTGCTGCTCGCGGTGCGCCTGCTCGATTCGCCGTTCCGCAGTGCGCAAACGGCAACACTGTCGTTGGTGCTCACCGGCGACCGTTACGTGGTCGGCACATCGGCCAACACCATGTTGGCCAATATGGCGGTGGGCGTGGGGTTCGCTGGAGCGGGAGCCGTCGCCCAGCAAGTCGGCATGAGCACGGCGCTCTACATCAACGCGGGCACGTTCGCGGGTTCCGCGCTGTTGATCTGGGCAGGTGTCCGGTCCCGTCCGATGGCGGGACCGGGCACCTCGCCGGCGGCTCGCTGGTGGGGCTCTCTTTCGGCCAGCACGCGGCTGGTCCGCACCGACCGGCGGCTGCGCACGCTGATATCGTTCGCCGTCATCCCTGGCATCTGCATGGTGGCGACCGCGCTGGCGGCACCCTACGCGGTGGAGTCGGGCAACGGTGAGGCTGCCGCCGGAGCGCTGATGGGCATCGGCTCGGTGGGCATGGTCGTCGGCGTGTGGGCGGTAGCCAGGTGGCTCCGTCCCGAGACCCGGATGCGGCTGCTCAGCGTGCTGGCGGCGGCATCGGCGGCACCGTTCGTGGCATGCGCGTGGCACCCGGGCTTCGTCGCCGACGCGGTGATCTGGTTCGTGAACGGCGCCGCGACGTGCTTCTGGGTCCCCGTCACCACCGGTGTGGTGCAGTCCACCCCGGATGCCATGCGCGGCCAGATGAGCGGCCTGGTGTTCGCACTGTTGAGGCTCGTCCAAGGAACCGCGATCCTGGGTTACGGGCTACTCGCCGAAATCTTCCCGCCTTCAGCGGTCATCGCAGCGGCCGGCCTGCTCGGCGTGGTCGTCTCCGGGGTGATCGGACGCGCCTGGCAGCGCGTCGGCAGCGCGGAGCGATCACCTGCCGCAAGCCTCGGCCGATGACCGCCGCAGCTCGGCCGTACCCGGCAGCCCGGTACCGCGGAGACGCTCGACGGCGAGCCGGCAGTACTTGTCCGCGACAGCCAGATCCCCTGCGGCCCGCCGCGCCAGCGCCAGGACCCGCAAAGCCCGGGCCTGTTCGAGCTGAGCCCCGAAGCGCTGAGCTTCGGCATAGGCCGATTCGGCGAGCGCGGTCGCGGTGTCGACGTCGCCGCTGTCGAGTTCCGCCTGCGCCAGGACGACTTTTGCCCGCATACCCAGGATGCGCAGTCCGGCGTCCTCGCACAGTGTCACGGCCCTCCGAGCACGCGAAACGGCCATCCGGACATTCCCGGTCAGCCGGCTGAACTCGGCATACCCGGTGAGAGCGGATACCTTCCCGCGGCGGTACCCGATCTCCTGGCACACGCCAAGTGCCGAACGGTAGAGCCGACGGGCCTCATCCAGCTCACCGCTGAACTCGTGCGCCCCAGCGAGCGCGGTCAGCGCCTCCGCCTCGTCTTCCCTGGCGGCACTGCCCCGAGCGATCCTTAGTGCCAGCCGGGCGTTCCGACCGGCGGCTGTCGGATCGCCGACCTCGAGATAAGCTCGGGAGAGGTGGCCGAGCACATCGGCCTCGAAGTGGCTGACCGAGCCGCGTCGCAGCAGGTCCAGCGACCGGGTGAACTGCTCGATGGCGTCGTGGCAACGGCCGCGCAGCAACAGGATTTCGCCGAGGATCCCCCGGACGTTGCCTTCTGTGGCACGCTCGCCTGAGACGTCACACAGGCGGAGCACGTGGCGTGCGGCGCCTTCGGCTTCGTCGAGTTCCCCGCGCAGCAGTTCGGCGTAGCTGAGCGCGAGCCAGCCGAAACGTTGCAGTGGCCGGTTTTTCGTTTTCGAGGCCAGGGCGAGACCCTGACGGATCTGCGCCGCACCGTCGTCGACTCGCCCGACGTCTCTGTCCACGCTGCCCAAAGCAATGAGTGCCCGAGCTTGCCCCTCGTGGTGCCCTGCCTTTCGGTAGGCCACGAACTCTTCCGCATAGTGGTGTGCGGCGGCCCGGTTGTCACCATGACGGAAGCTGAGGGAGCCCAAGCACGAATGGACCGAGGCAATCGCGGGAAGTTTGCCGCGTGCCATCGCCGCGTGCAGAGCGGCGGTGAAGGCACCCATCCCTTCTTCGCGATAGCGACCGCTCGTCACCAGGTACGGTCGTACAGCTTCGACCAGAAGCCAGGCCAACTGTTCTTGCGGCCCCTCGGAGGCCCGGACCACGGCCGCCAGTACGTTGAGGCATTCGGTGTTCATCCACGCTATCGCCTCGCCGGGGTGGGCGAATGCCGCCGGTTCCGGCGGCGTGAGCCCGTCCGGCCAGGGAAGCCGGACATACGTGGGGTACAACAGACTTCCCGCCGATTCCGTGTGCCGCAGGTAGAACTCGAGGAGTCCGGCCAGTGCCGAGTTCAACGCCTGCTCGCGGTCGTCCTCGAGGCACCGCTCGGCGGCGAAGACGCGCAACAGATCGTGCAACTGGTGCCTCGCCCCATACTTCCGCACGATCAGGTTCGCCACCGTCAGCCGATCGAGTCGCGCCCGGACCGCGCCGTCGGGCAAACCAGTCAACGCAGCGACGGCCGCGGCCGAGAAATCCGGCCCGGCGATGAGCCCGAGCAGCCGGAACACCCGCGCGGTGACCGGGTCCAACCTCACGTAGGACGACCGGAACGCCGTGCGGACCGTGGCTTCCTCGTCCCCTTCGATTTCCAGTGCCGTCAACCGGTTGCCACGGCGCAGCTCGGCGACGTACTCGACCAGAGAACAATCCGGCCTGCTGACCAGGTTCGCAGCGGCGATCCGCAGCGCGAGGGGCAAGAACCCGCACAAGCTCGCCAGTTCACGCGCTGCGTCCGGATCCACCGCGACCCGTTCGGCACCGATCATGGTTGTCAGCAATGCCTGCGCGTGTTCCTCGGACAGCACGTCGACGTGGAACAGTGCGGCCCCCTGGAGCGCGACCAGCCCACGCAAGTCGTTCCGGCTGGTGATCACCACGCCACAACCCGGTGCGCTTGGCAGCAGCGGTCGCACCTGACTCGGGCTGACCGCGTTGTCGAGCACGAATAGGATCTTCCGGTTGCGGAGCAGGGTGCGGTAAAGCGCGACGAGTTCCTCTTGACCGGAAGGCAGGCGGGTGGTCGTCGCGCCCAGCGCGATGACGAAGCGAGCCAGCACCTCGGTCGGTGTCAACGCCGGCGTAGCGGCGTGACCGCGCAGATCGACGTACAACCGGCCGTCCGGGAACCGGCCGTGCAGCCCATGAGCCACTTTCACCGCTAACGCCGTCTTCCCGGCGCCAGGCAGACCCGTCACCACGACGACCGGAACACCCGTTGACGACGACAGAGCTCGCTCGATCCTGCCCACCAGCTCGTCCCGGCCGACGAAGTCCGGCACGTCCGCCGGCAGCTCGTGCGGCACCAGGTCGTCGGACATCGCCTCCCCCGCGCCATGGCTCGCGGGAGGCGGCGCTGAAATCGGGTCTCGCGCCAGAATCTGTTCGTAGACCTCTTGCAGCTCGACCTCGGGATCGACACCGAGCTCCGTGGCGAGGGCGGCCTTGATCCGGTTGTACACCGAGAACGCTTCGGCCTGCTGACCGGAGCGGTACAACGCCAGCATGAGCTGACCGTGCAGTTTCTCTCGCAGCGGTGCGGCATCCGCAGCCGCTTGGAGTTCACCGACCAGTTCCCGGTGACGTCCGAGCTGCAATTCGGCAGCGAACAACGCCTCTTGAGCGGCAATCCTTTCGCGCTCGAGCCGAGGCACGTGGACCGTGCGCAGGAGATCCGATGGCGTATCGGCGAGCGCCCCGCCACGCCAGCAGGCAAGAGCCTCACGCAGGATTTCGCTGCGCTGTGCCAGGTCTGCGACCCGCCGGGCGCGGTCGACGGACTCCCGGAATCGATGCAGGTCGAGTTCTCCCGGTTCAACCCGGATCCGGTAACCGCCGGTCATCGCGGTGATGCGGTCGGCATCGCCGATGACCCGGCGCAGGCGTTGCACGTAGGTTTGCAGTGTCGCACGGGCACCTCGCGGCGGGTCTTGGTCCCACAGCTGGTCGACCAAGTCATCGGCGGTGACCATGCTGTTGGCGGACAACAACAACATCGCCAGCAGGATGCGCTGCTTCGTCGCATTGACCGGAACGACGTCGTCTTCGACGACCACTTCGAGCGGGCCCAGCACTCGAAATCGAAGATTTTTTCGCACCGCGCCCCCTTTCTGGCACCAACGGCCACGAACGATGATCATACCGGGATGTGACCCCAGCACCTGGCTGAGTCGGCGTGCGAAACAGTCCGATCGTGCCAACTGCTGCGTCCGGTCCGTAACCTCAGATCGGGGAGTGACGACGACCGGCAACAGATCCCGGAGGGGTGGAGACAACTCGGGAGACCACCACGGGCAGTCTCAAGCCGAGGACACCCACCGCCCGACCTGATCCTGCTCGTCTGGATCCATGCCTGAGTCGTCTGCGGGCTGCACCAGATGGCCGAGATAGACCCGGCCAGTCTCTCACCGATTTCACGGGGGCACAGCTGGGGCAAACCCCCTGCCACAACGACACTCGACAACTCGCAGTTGCCGGCAATGGTGGTCAAGCGCATCATTTCCGGGGGCCCGGCTCGGAGTACGGCTTCGCCGAGCTCACTGGCCGGCCGGTGTCGATGATGGGTGGAGCGAACACGGCGCGCAGCATGGCGAGCAGCTTCTTCGTCGCCGGGGCACCGTCGGCGTGGAGGCGGCGTGCGGCTTCGCGGGCAAGCGCGGTGGCCTCGCCGCGTTCGCCTGCGTGCTGCAGCGCTATCGCAAGCATGCTCATCGCGTCGGCTTCGTACACAGAGCCACCGCCGTCCTGGAGCATGGTGAGCGCGGTCCGCAGGTGGGTCACTGCAGTGACGTGCCGCCCGAGCGCGAGATGGGCCTCCCCCAGCTGACCGTGCACCAGTGCTGCGCCGAAGCGGTCGCCTTGGGCGAGCTGAAGCTCCAGAGCCTGCTCGTCCAGCGCGATCGCCTCGGCGGGATGGCCCGCGTCAAGCCGGCACATGGCCATGTTGTGCAGGTCCTGTGCTTCGCTGCCGCGTCGGCCGAGCCGGCGGTGCACGGCAAGTGAGTGCTGCCAATGAGTCGAGGCATCCTCGTGACGACCGAGGCGGTACAGCGACCGGCCGATGTTGCCAAGCGCCAGTCCTTCACCGACATCGTCGCCCAGTTCTCTGCACTGGTCGAGGCTGCGGCGGTAGTTGGCCAGTGCCTCTGTGTACCGGCCAAGGTGTTGCTGGTTGTTGGCGAGTGTGGTCGACATCAGCGCCTGACCACGCAGATCGCCTGTACTGCGCACTGCGGTCAACGCGATGTTGATCACGCCAGTGTGGTCGGCCCAGCGGAGCTTGCGCTCCCGGAATTCGTTGAAAGTCGCCACGATCTGCCATGCGTAGTCGTTCCTGCCCCTTTCTGCGGCGAGCGCGACCGCGGCGATCAGGTTGTCCAGCTCGGTGCCGAACCACCCGATGGCTTGCTGCTCGGTAGCCGGCTCGATCGGTGCGACACCGGGTTCGAGCGGAGGCGGTCTCAGCGGGCGGTGGTCCTCGAGCCGCCGTGCGGCGTTGTACGCGCTGTGCAGGCACCATGACAGCATTCGCGAGAGCGCTTCGTCGTCTGGTTCCGCGGCGAACAGCTCCACCGCGAACGCGCGCAACAGGTCGTGCAGCTCGTACCGTCCCGGGCCGACCTGCCGAAGGTGGTGGGCGTCGGCGAGGGTGTGGAGCAGCTGGAGAGTCGCGGATTTGTCGATGCCTGCGAGGGCAGCTGCGGCCGACGCGCCGACGCGGTGGCCCGGCCACGTGCCGAGCAGCCGGAACAGACGTGCCGCCGCCGCGGGCAGCGCCGCGTAGGCCGACCCGAGTGTGACCCGCAGATCCGTCTCCGCATCACTGGTGACGGCGAACGCATCGAGCCGCTTCCGCTCGTCGCCGAGGTCGTGGAGGAGCTGGTCGACCGGCGTGCCGTCGGCCAGCCGTTCCGCCATGATGACGAGCGGCAGGGCGAGGCGGCCGCAGTGGTCGGTCAGCGTCGCCGTGGCGTCTCGCGCCGCCGCGATTCGTGCCGGACCGGCGATCCGCGACAGCAGTTCGATCGCCTCCTCCCGCCCGAACGGTGCCAACGCGAGCCGCTCCGCGCCGTTGCGTACCGACAGCCCACGCAGTCGCCGGCGGCTGGTCACCATCGCGACACCGCCGGGACCCGGCATCAACGGCCGTACCTGTGCGGCGTCATCCGCGTTGTCCAGTACGACCAGCAGCTGTCTGTCGGCGGTGACGCTGCGGAACAGCCCCGCCCGCTCGTCGAGGTCCACGGGGATACGGTCAGCGGGCTGGCCTAGCGCTCTGAGGAAGCTTCCCAGCACGTCGTTCGCCGACCGCTGACCCCCACGCAGGTCGACGAACAACTGTCCATCTGGGAACCGGTCCGCACGCTGGTGCGCCCAGTGCAGCACCAGCGAGGTCTTGCCGACTCCCGCGGGGCCGTCGACCGCAACCAGCGTGACGGGGACGTCACTGTCGAGAATGTACCTGTCGAGCTGCGCGAGGTAGCCGCCGCGGCCGGTGAACCGGGCCAGGTCCGCGGGAAGCTGGCGGGGCCGGGAACCGTCGCCGTTCGTTGCCGCCTCCGGCAAGCCGTCGGTGAGCACGGCCTGCTGCGCCGCGCGGAGTTCTTCGCCGGGATCGACACCCAGCTCCTCGGCGAGCTGTGCGGCGATCGTGCGGTAGGCATCCAGGGCCTCTGCCCGTCGCCCGGAGCCGTGCAGGGCCAGGACGAGCTGTGCCCACAAGCGCTCGCGCAGACTCGTCTGCGCGACCAGGCCACGAAGGCGGGGCACCAGCTCGCTGTGCCGGCCGAGCGCCAGTCCGAGATCGGCGTACTGCTCCTCGACGAGCAAACGTCGTTCGGTGAGCCGACTCAAGTCGTCGGACCGCAGCACGTCGGAGGCCACGTCGGGACACGGATCACCCCGCCACAGCGCCAGTGCCGCGCCCAACGTTTCGGCTCGTGCGCTGCAGTCGTCGGTGGTGTCGGCCTCCGCGACGAGCTGTTCGAAGCGCAACAGGTCGAGCTGATCGGGGCGCACGTCGATCTGGTAGCCGCCCGGGACGGTGCGGACGAGATTGCGCGCCGGGCCGAGCGCGGCGCGCAACCGTGTCACGTACAGGCGTGCGGCCTTGGACTGGTCGGCCGGTGGCGATCGGTCCCACAGCCGGTCGAGCAGGGACGACATCGGGACTGGCCGGTTCGCCGACAGCAGCAAAGTCACGAGCAGCACGCGGAGCTTGGCCGTGGTCATTTCGACGGGCTCGCCGTCGTGGTAGATCGCCAGCGGGCCGAGTACAGAGAACCTCACCAACGCCAAGGTAGTACAAATGCGACGGCTGCGATGAACCTTTTCAGAAGGACGTCTGTCTTGAGAGCTTCACGCGTCGACTGATCCGTCCATAAGGGACCGGTCTCCTCCGGAGTGCAGACCACGTCCGAAGCGACGCAGCTCAAGACCGGCCACTTCCGGGTCCGGGGGACGGCGTGCAGCGCGTCAGTAGCCAATGCGAACGCAAACCTTTCGATGCACGATTTGCATCGATCGATGATGGTTTGGGAACTGATGTTCGCACATGCGTCCGCCAGGCGAAGTTTGCTATCGAAAAGTTCTATGTGCGGACGTCTCCCATGGCAGCTAGCTTCGGGCTGGTTCAGCCAAAGCGGAGGAAAGCGAATGCGAATTCTGGTGACCGGCGCGACCGGTAACATCGGTCGCCACGTCGTGGCGGGTTTGGTCGGCGCGGGCCGGCGAGTGCGGGCCATGACCCGCACAACACAGGACTTGCACGGGGTCGAGGTGGTGACCGGCGACTTCACCGACCCGTCGACCTGGCCCTCGGCACTGGCGGGCGTGACGCGAATGTACGTCTTTTCCCGGGTTCCGCCGGAACTCGTCGCACAAGCGGCAGAGGCGGGGGTCCGCCGGTTCGTCGTGCACTCCGCGGCGGCCGCGGGCTTCCCGCCGCGCGGGCGAGCCACCGCACTCGACCGGCACCTCGAGGAGGAGCGGGTGGCACACCGCGCCGTGGAGGCGTCGGTCGAGGCGACCGGCGCCGAGTGGGCACACATCAGGCCGGGCCTGTTGGCGATCAACACACTGGCGTGGGCGCCACGGGTGCGAGCCGAGCGGGTGGTGCGTGAACCGTACCCATCGGCGGGCTACCCCGTAGTGCACGAGGCCGACGTCGCCGACGTTGCGGTGGCGGCGTTGGTGACCGACGACCACGTCGGCCAGGCACTCACGATCACGGGTCCGGCGAAGGTGACACAGGTCGAGCAGGTGGCCGCCATCGCCGCCGCGATCGGCGAGCCCGTGCGCCTCGACGAGCTGTCCCCCGAAGAAGCCCGTGTCCAATGGCTGGCCGACGGCTGCCCGGCCGGCTACCTCGACTGGCGTCTGGAGCTGCTTGCCGACGCGCGCGAGGGTGACGGCGCATTACCGCCGACGGACACCTTCGAGCGGGTTGCCGGGCGCCCACCCCGCACGTTCGCCCAGTGGGCAATCGACCACGCGGCCGACTTCCGGTGACATCCGGCCGGGCAGGCACCGAGGAACGTCAACCCGCGTCTGCCCGGCCCGGGGTGCCGAGTGCGGGGATCACCGTGTCCGCGAATCCCCGGCAGCCCTCGTCGCCTGGCTGAATTGGATCCCCCGCACCTCCAGCCACCCGCGCGTCAGGCCACCTCCGAGAGGGAAAGCTCGACGCGCTTCCCCGCTGTCTCGCCGTCGCCCGATCGCACGCCCGACCGCAGGAAAGCGGGAACCTCATCCTTCCAACGGAAAATTCGCCCGGAAAGTCCCCGCCGGATCGTGGCGTCGTTTGATTTCCCGCAGTCGCGTGATGGTCTCCGGAGGGAAAGCGTCCGAGGCGCGCTGACCCGGGGCCAGGAAGGTGAACGGGACCCGGCTTCCCCGCCATCCGGCCACCGCCGCGAGAGTGTCCTCTTGCCCGGCTTCAACGGCAGTGGTGGCTTCCGGCGTGCCCGGCAGACCGAAAAGGTAAAGCAGATACGGTTCGACGAGCGGTCCGGACGCCGTCGCCGTGGGGCCGGCCAGCGCTCCACCAAGGTGGCGCACCTGCACGCTGAGCTGCCTCTCGGTCGGCGCGGCGATCAACGCCTTCGCGGTGTGCTCGTCGAAACCTGTCAGCAGCGTGGCACAGGAGAGGCCGGCGCTCGGCGCGGTCGGTTCGGCCGTGATCGCGCCGAGTTCGTCGGCGCGCAACACCGCACGGCTATCCGACAACCGGCCGCTGACGCGGTCGAACGGAGCCAGCAGAGCGCGCGCGGCGACACTGTCACCGAGGTAGGTGGTGTCGATCGCCACCAGCGGATCGGCACCGGGGAACCGCAGCAGATCGGTCCAGACGGTGAGCGATTCCGGAGCGCTCGCCGTGACTTCCCGAAACCGCGACAGCACCTCATCGGCATGGGTGGCAGGCCACACCATCCGTCCACCGTAGACCGCGGGTGCCGGGTGGAGTTCGACTTCGACTTCGGTGACAACGGCGACATCGCCGCCGCCACCCAGCAGCGCCCAGAACAGTTCGGCGTCGGATCCATCGCTGCTTCGCCCGATGCGCCGCCGCCGACCGGCCGCGTCGACGATCTCGAAGGCCAGAACACTGTCGGCACCCCAACCGTGCCGACGGCTGAACCAGCTCAGACCGCCGCCCAGAATGAACCCGACCACGCTGACGACCGGAGAGCTGCCGGGCAACCCGGTCAGCCCGGACGGCGCCGCGGCGACCTGCAACTGGCCCCAGGTGACACCGGCGCCTACCCGGGCGGTCCGAGCGACCTGGTCGACGATGATCCGATTCAACCGTCCGGTGCGTACCAGCACCACCGGAGCGTCCTCTGCTCCTGTATCGCCGGTGGCGCCGTGTCCGCTGGGCTGCACGGTGACGACCCAACCATGGGTGCCGGCGTAGCGCACGAGGCCGGCGATGTCGTCGGCGTCGGCAACCTCGACGACCGCTGCCACCGACTGTTCGATGTGACGGTTCCAGGGGCGGGCGGCCTCAGCGAAGCCGGCGTCGGCTGCGAGCAGAACCCGGCCGCGCACGGCCGAGGCGGGAGAGGGCGAAGCTGCGGTCTGAGTCATGGTTTTCCCTTGGATGAGTCCGCGAGATTCGGCGCGGAGCCGGTCGCGATGCCGAGTTCGGTCGATCGCACGACCAGAACTCTAAACAGAGATTGACCGGTGCTACAGGGTCAATCGGCGACCACGGATATGGGTCAATCTGCGCCCGGAGGTTGTTCGCAAATCCCGGAGCAGGTTGATCGGGCCCGGCACCGCAAACGCCGCGGTTCCCGCGGCGGCCGCCCACTCGTGTCCGATCCGGTCGGCCACCGCGGCCGCAACGTCGTCGAATGACGGTTCAGGCTGCCCAAACAGTGGCGTGGCCATCACCTGGAACAAGGCATTGTCAGGCACGCCCTAGTAAGGGTTTCCGGATCCTTGGTAATGCGGCTTTCCCAACGTGCGGACCGCTACGTAAAACGTCTCCGCCTCACTGTAGCAGCCGGCCCGTAGCGGATTGCTGGGACCGAACGCGCCAGCGCAAACCACTTTGAGCGATCCGCGCAGAACATCGTCGCAGACCAGTCGAGGAGTTCTGCTTCCCGAGCTGTAACAATTATCGTGCGCGTCGCACGCCGGGCGGAAGTTCGCCCAATAGAACTGGTCCGGCGCCCACGTGCACCCGTCGCCCTGAACATTGATAGGGCCTGGCTCGGCCCGAACAGCGGCCTGAGTGACGGTGACCTGGACGTTGCCAGCACCGGTCAACGCTTCCGCTGACGCGGTCGCCCCACCGAGCATGATCAATCCCACGACCGCGATCAGTAGCCCGGCAAGCCTTTTTATCATCATTCCCTGCTCCTTCAGTAGACGTACTGCGCACCTGAGCAATGACCAGAACCTAGGCTCACCGCGCTTCAGTTCAGCTTCATCGAACCGTCAAGACGAAATCCGGACCACTCCCCGCACCTGATCACCGGTGCTCGCTCTCAGGCCACCGGGATGAGCACGAACGCGTGCTCCCGATCGACGTCCAGCAATCCGGCGCGGTGGATTCCAGCGGGTGGTGTGGCTTCCTCCGGTCACGTGCAGCGTCTGCCCAGAGAGGTGGCACGCCCCTGCGAGGCCGGGAAGAATGATCCTCGGGGCAGCCCCTGTACGGCCTCGATGGTGTGGACGGCGGCCAAGGTGAGGCAGTGCGGGTCCCGCAGGCCGTAGGCGCCCTGGTCCCGCTGCCCGTCGAAGCGGACTCCTCGCTGCTGACCCTGTCCGACTTGCTGGGCACCGGCCACCACGGCGCCGTCACTGCCGGCGCCCGCCCCGGCACCGAACAAATCGTTTTCATGGACCGGCACACCGACCGCACTGACCTCGGCCGGCCCTTCGGCGCCACCGACGTCGTCGCCGAACGCGGCGAAGAAGGCGCCGCCCGCGTGCACGACCTGACCGGCGGTGACAGCGTCGCCGAGGTCATCGAAGCCGTCGGCACCCGCTTGACCCTCGAGACCGCCCTCGCCGCGGTCGACGACGGCGGAACCATCAGCCGCCTGGGCGTTCCCCAGTGCGACGAAGGCCCCGTCGGCCAGTCCATGATCATGCGGAACGTCACCCTGACCGGCGGCGCCAGCCCGGCCCGCGCCTACATCGACGGGCTGCTGCCCGACGTGCTCGACGGCACGATTCACCCCCGGTCGCGTCTTCGACCAGGCCGGCACCCTCGATCACGTCCCGGGCGCCTAGCAGGCGATGACCGACCGTCGCGTCCTAAAGCCCTCATCACCCTCTGACCACGCGCCGGCGTCGATCCGGTCGTGTAGTCGAGCGACGTCTTGGCGCGGCCTGAAGGATGCGGGCGGGTTCGCCGCCGGTGGTGACGGCGGCGCTTTCGGCGCCACCCACCCGGGCAAGCTGCTCGCCCAGAGGACACCGTCGGCTGCCAGTCAGATGCCGAGCAAATCGGCGGTGATGGTGACTGCGCCGAACAACGCCGACGTCAGGCCAAGCGTGCAAGCACGCTTTGGATCGTGCTTCGCCGCCTCGCGCCAATAGAGTCCGATGCCAACCACGAGCAGCAACACTTCGACGACCGCCGAGACACCGGGCGAACGCCAGAGCCCGAAGCCGAACACAGGCAGATCACCGGCGTTACCCGGCAGAACCGGCAGGTCAGCGCGGTGCACCACGAGGTCGAGCAGCCAATGCGAGAACACCACGCCGCCGAGGACAAACCCTGCTTGACGGTCCAGGCGCCACGCCGCAACAGCGCCGAACAGAGCAGCTAGGACGACCGCACCAACTAAAGAGTGTGTGTAGTCAGCGTGGATCACGCCTTCGCCGTAACCGCCGGCGCCGTCGATCTTCTCGACGCCGATCAGGTAGAGCGGGATGAACACGACATCCAGCCACGCGGTCGCCAACATGAGCATCCACAAAGGAATTGCCGGACGCGCCGCCTTCACCGCGGCGGCCAGCCCGAAGTGCCCGGCGATCATCTGTGGGTCTCCGTCCACGGGAATCGGGCGTCGAGGACACCCAAACCGACGGTGAACAAAAGTACCGCAACGAGGAGAGTCATCTGTTCTTCCTTTACTGAGAAGTCTTCTTCAAGGTGGTGAGACCGTCGACGAGCATTTTCTTCAGAACTTCGAAGCTCTCGTCGATGTCTTCGGGACGCCCGAAGCCGCCTGAAGTCATTGCGGTCCGGGTCGGCGACCAAGGCAGCGGTGCGGTGCGGATACCGCCGCAGATAGCTCCGGTACCCGTCCGCGAGCGCGACCACAGCGCCGACACCCGAAGGTGAATGCAGGCCGACGCCTGGCCGGCAGTGCGGTCCCGGCAGAGCCGACGACCAACTGGCGCAGCGAAGTGCCGGCCTCCTCCCGTGGTGGAGACGACTCAATCCACGGCTTCCTCCGACAGTGCGATTCGCGTCAGTTCGACGATGGACCTTCCGGCGGCCAGCAACGGCTCCCCGCTCCTGGCCGCCCGGGAAAGCATGAACGCGCCTTCCAGCATGCTGATCATCGCCAACGCCAGGGTCCGCGCCCGGCCCTTGTCGGGCACGAAGCGACCGAACCAAGCCGCTGCCCCTGTCACCCAGCCGGCGAACACCTCCGCGGTCGCCATGCGCAGCATCTCATTCGTACTCGCCACCTCCAACGCAATCGTCGCAATCGGGCAAGCATCCACGTAATCGGTCGCCGCCAGGTCTTCCGCAGCCTTGCGGAAGGCAAAATCAAGCGCCTCGACAGGTCTCCCACTGCTCTCCAGCAACGACGACACCAGGCGCCAGTACTCGGGACCGGTCGTGCGGATCACCTCGTCCGCGAGCTGCTCCTTCCCGCCAGGGAAGAAATGGTAGATCGAGCCGAACGGAGCCTCTGCCTCGGAGGCGATCTGTTTGACGCCCGTACCCGCATACCCGTTGCGCTGGAACAGGTGCCCCGCGGCCTCCAACACTCTCGCGCGAGTGCCCCGGTTGCCCGCTTGTCCGCTGACCATATTCTCGACTCCTCGACAACTCGCTATCGGGCATCCTAGAGTACCATCAGTAGAACGATCTATCTAGAGGAGTGCACGTGCCGAGCATCGAACTGTCAGCGGGACGCATCGATTACGTCGACACCGGTGGCGACGGGCCCGTACTGGTATTCACGCACGGGTTTCCGATGAACGAAACTCAGTGGCGCAGGGTGGTTCCGCTGCTCCGCGGCTACCGCTGCGTGCTGCCGACGCTGCCACTCGGCGGCCATCGTCAGCCGATGCGCGCTGACGCGGATCTGTCCCAGCGCGGGCAGGCGCTCCTGATCGCCGAACTGCTGGAGCGCCTCGACCTGACCGAAGTCACCCTAGTGATGAATGACTGGGGAGGTCCGCAGTTCCTGGTGCACGAGGGCAGAACCAGTCGAATCGGCAGGCTCGTCATGGTCGCGTGCGAGGCTTTCGACAATTTCCCGCCGAAACCGGTGAAGCCGTTGGTGACACTGGTCGGTCTCCCCGGTGGCACCTGGCTGATGACCAAGATCATGCGTACCAAGTTGTTCCGCCACAATCCTCGTTTTTACGGCGTACTGAGCAAGAAGGGCATTCCCGACAGCGTTCTCGACGACTGGTTCGCCCCGTCGACGCGCGATAAGGATATCCGCCGCGATCTTGCCAAATTCGGGACCTCCGCACCCAAGCGCGAAGTACTGCTGGACTGGAGCGAAAGCCTCAGCAACTTCGAACGTCCCGTGTTGATCGTGTGGGCGACCGAAGACCGGATGATGCCAGTGGAACACGGCCGCCGGCTCGTGGACCTCTTCCCACAGGCCAGGCTGGTCGAAATCCGCGACTCATGGACACTCATCCCCGAAGACCAACCGGAAGAGCTCGCCAACGCGATGCTGAAGTTCCTCGCCGACACCGGTGCAGCCCCCCTCCTCGAGGACACCGGCTCCTAGTGCCGCAACGGAGTTGGATGACTGGCGACGAGTGGATGGTGTCGTGAACCCAAGCCGAGCCTGTCCGGCCAGTCAAGATCGATCTGGACGAGGTTGCATGGAAAAGACAAGGGGGCATGGCAGTGAAGCGAAAACGTATTTGGTTGACACTCGCAATTGATGGCCTGGCAGTGGCTGCCTTTTTGGCGTTCAATCGATGAGTGCTGCAACCGCTGTTGCCGGATGGCTTACTGGGTGTTCTGCTGCTGGTAGTCATCGTCTTGATCATTCTTTCGATACCCGTGGTCACTGTCGTGAAAAGCCGGCGTCGGAAGAAGGACTGACGTCCGATACCACGCAGGAGTGATTGGCGTAGCGGTCGTACCGGGTCGTCAGCCACTGGCGTCCCAAGCGCCAGGCAACGGGGCGTTCAGCGACCAACCGGTGCTTGCCGAGCGGCTTCTCGACTCGGCACCCTCGCGGGCGATCCAGTTCCTGGCCGACACCACAGTCCTCTCGGGCACGGGCGGGCTCCTCATGCACGGCGCCGGCCCGCGCGCATGCCTCGGCTACGCGCCGGTCCGGGACTCCACCGACCCGGCCGCGGGCCGGCATCGGCACAAGCCTGGCGTAGCCGCGCGAACCGGGTTGATGGCCAACCCGCACTCGCGCTTTGGCGTCAGCCGGATCCGGTGGCTCGTCTTGCCGGATCCATGCAGGCGAGGTATGGATAACCGCCACCTCGCATCGCCGGACCCTTGCCGGAACGGATCTCCTGGTGTCAGTCTGAAAACCTGAATTCGGGACGGGGTCGCCCTTTGAGCTGTGTACGAGCACTTACTCCCGGATTCCGTCCAGGTGGAGGTCACATTGCGTTCTGAAGCTGGTTCCACAAACGGGACAATTGGCTTCAAGTTTCCGATCAGGGTGATCCGCACGAATACGCAGAGTAGTCGGTTCGTGGCTCGGCCGCCCCCTCCGGCGCCCCGCTGATCCTTCGCCGATGCCGAGTGAATTTCCATCCGGCACCGCGGAGGATCAGCGTCACTCCGCTTCGCTGTCAATACGCGCCACCTGCTGTCGGGTATTCCGTGACGCGACGGGGCGAGGCGGTCAGCGCAGCCCAGCCACCGCCGTCCGATTGAGTACATTGACGCTCCACGCTGAGGTAACGTAGTTGGCCGCCGCCCAGGGAGCTCGTCTCTCACATTCCGCCACCGGACCGTTCCGTCTTGCGCGTGGCACTCGTCGCCTGGGCTCCGCGAATTCGTGGCCTCCCTTCCCTGGGGCCACGCCTCTTGCGTAGGTGAGCCCCAGGCGCCGGTCTCGCCAGCCGGCCCCGACCAGCTGGCAAGCCGGAAGCCGTGGTGGCGGGGGAACTGAACCTCCTCGGCCCCTACGGTCACGATTTTCCGCGTGCCTTCCATTCCAATGAAGGCAGACGTTCCCTAATTGTCAGCCGATCGGCCGCGCGGTCATCGGTCGACCCCGTTCGGGCGGGTGCACGTCGTACAGGCCGGGGGTGTTGCCGAAGGACCTCGTACCGGAACCCCGAGCTAGCCAGATGTCGTGCCGTTACGACCCGGACGTCGACGCGGTCACGCGGCTGGCGGTGCGCCCGCGGGGCGCCTGGTTCGAGCTCAGCGGTCGACCTACATCGAGGCGTACGAGTCGCTCAGCCACGGGCTGTGGACCTCGCCGCGATGGCGGGGCAAGGCCTTACACCCCAGAGGCACGGGCCTTCCTGCGCTGCAGCGCGCACCACATGCGGGCACGGCTGCGCACGATCCGCGCGATCCAGGGCGGCCGACCCCGGTCAGCGGGTCCGGCCCGCGCGGTGCCGCACCCACCCGCGGCCTCTGCCCGGCCAGGACCTTGTCGACCGTATCGGCCGGGGACAGGGGGATGCTGTCGACCCAAGTTCCCCCTCGAGTTCGGTGCGCAGCGCGTCGTCGAGGAAGGACCAGTCGTCGGCCATGCCCGTGGGCTGGTGGGCGCCGAGGTCGGCGGCCAGTCAGGGCCACTGTTCGCCGGCTTCGGAAGCCGTGACGCGCAGGATGTTTCCGGTCTGGGCGGTGTCGAGGCGGAGGCATTCCCCAGTGCTGCATGGGTGCGATCCAGTGCACCGGGCTGGATGCCGTAGGGGTGGTCAGGCCACGTTGCCACGGGTCGCCGGTTCATCGAGCCTTGGCATCGGGTATGGCCTCGATGCGTTCCATGTGTGCTTCACCCCATTCGCCGAGCGCTGTGAGCGCGGTGACCAGTGAGTGGCCGAAGTCCGTGAGTGAGTACTCCACCTTCGGCGGGACCTGGTGATAGGCCTCACGGGCCACCAGGTCGCTGGTCTGCATCTCCCGCAACTGCAGGATCAGCATGCGCTCACTGATGCCGGGCACCGATCGCCGCAGCTCTCCGAACCTCCGCGGCCCTTCGGTCAGCTCCCACAGGATCAGCGCCTTCCACTTGCCGCCCATGACGGCGATGGCGGCGTCCAGCCCGCACGAGAAGGTTTTCCCCTTCATCCACACCCCCACTAACAAGAATGTCCGTACCAGACAAAATTGTAGGTACTTGTTGAAACTTCCGCGACCTTCCATGATCGATGTCGAGACCTCACAGACCTCTACGGACCGCCGCGGACGACACGCACTCGCAGTCCCGAGAGCCACCACCGCGAATCCGAGACTTACTTGTGAACTGGAGCACGACATATGGCCGGGAACGACCACACACCGGTGACTGTCATCGGACTGGGTTCGATGGGTTCGGCGCTGGCCGAGGCCTTCATCGGCGCCGGGCACACGACGACGGTGTGGAACCGCACCGCGGGCAAAGCCGGGTCGCTCGTCGACAAGGGAGCGGTCGCCGCTCCAACGGTGCGGGAAGCGGTCACCGCGAGCCCGCTGGTGGTTGTCTGTCTGTCCACCTACGACGCCACCATCCACACACTGGAGCACGCCGGCGCCGAACTGGCCGGGCACACCCTGGTCACCCTCAACACAGGAACCCCGGACGGTGCCCGCCGAATGGCCGGCTGGGCAAGCGGGCACGGAGCCCGATTCCTCGATGGCGCGATCAAGAACGTGCCCATCGCGGTGGGCAAGCCGGACACGCTGCTGTACTACAGCGGCGACAAGGCCGTCTTCGACGAGCACGAGGCGACCCTGCGGGTGCTGGGCGGTGACACGGTCCACCTGGGTGAGCAGCCCGACCTGGCCGCTCTGTACGAGATGGCCGTGGGTGGGGTCTTGCTGCCGTCCCTGCTCGCCTTCTTCCAGGGAACCACCTACGTCACCGCCCGTGGCCTGCAAGCCGACACCCTGGTGCGCTACACCGCCAAGTGGCTGGAGATGATCATCTCTGCTCTTCCGCACCTGGCCAAGCAAATCGACACCCGCGATTACACCGGCCCTATCGGCGCCACCGTAGGCATCTTCGAGGAAGTCCTCGCGGAGCAGCGCCACTACGGTCGGCAGGAACACGTCGACGTCTCCTGGCAGGCCCCCATCCACCACATCCTCAACCGGGCCATCGCCGAAGGCCACCGCGATCACAGCATTTCAGCGCTGGTCGAAATGCTCAGGAAGCCTGAACAATCGGCCTGACACCGCAGACGATCGGCACCAGGGCGACGTCCCTGGTGCCGATCGCCCGGCAGCAACCGCGCACAGCACAGCCCGATCCCCGACACCCATCCCGTCCGTCACGACGAACGCGTTGCGGATCGTCCGCCGGAACACCGGACCCCGGCTACGCGGAATCACGACGGAGAAGTCTTTCCGCGAGACCCGGCCGGAACGTGGGACCAGCGTTGAACGGGGACCGGGCGGTGCGCGGCAGGGTCACCGGGCGGGCCCCTCCGCCCGCCGCACGCAACCCCCTGCGACACCCGAAGGAAACCTGTTACAGAGTGTGGCGTGTGCCTGGCTGGCGGCCTGCTGTGGTGGCGCCGGTTTATCGGGGTGAAGGGCACGGGAACGTTCGTAGCTGCCGAAACAGGCCAGCACCACTGCGATGTTCCCGCAGTGGACGATGCCGGCGAAGGCGATGGCCCAGGCCACGCATGCAGCACCGCCGACCTCGTCCACACCGAAGGCCCGATCCCCAGCGGCCGCGAGCCAGGTCTGCGGCGCACCGCGGGCGGAGGTCGGATACGTCCTGGCGCCGGCGAACCCAGCCAACAGGCTGGTCGAGGTGCATGGCGGCGCCTGGTGAACATGATTGTCGCGCCATGCAGCCTGGGCACCCCGGCCGAAATTCTTAGAGGCTCCATGGGCCGGTCACAGCGCGTCCGAGATGGCCGTGGCGCGGGGCTGGCCGCGAGCGTCAGCGGTCAACTGCGGCCGGGCCGGACGGACGCGACGTCGTCGGCCGCCACTCCGGTGCCGGTCATAACCTATCCTCGGCGCAGTCCGCCGCTGCCGAACACGCACCGTATATAGATGCGAACCGATCTTGCATGGATCACTTCTTGCCCCGCGCGGATCCGGCTGCCAGGCTGGCGATCAGGATCTTGGGGGTCACATCGACGGCGGTAACGCTGTGCCTTCGTGTAGCGCCCAACGGATTCTATAACTGGGGTGTATAGCGGAGGTCTACTTTACATGTTCGCATTCCATTCGAAAACGCAAGGCCGCGTCATGGCCACGATCGGCTCCCTCACCGTCGGGCTTACTTTGGCCTCGGCGCCTTCCGTGAGCGCGGAGCCGGCCAGCGCGGCCGCTTCCGGCGCACACTTCGTCGTACTGGTGCCGAAAGGGGCACCACTCGACGATGCCGAAAGTGCGGTGGTCGCCAATGATGGGGTCGTCGTACGGAAATTGCCGCAGATTGGGGTTGTCCTCGCGCGCTCGCAGCGAGCGGATTTCGCCGCGAAGGTCCGGCGCGAGGGAGGTGTCGCGGCAGCCGGCGCGACCCGCAATCTCGCCGAACTGACGGCAACGACCAGTAAGCCGACGTCGATGCCCGTACCCGTTCACGGTCAGGTGACGAGCCAACGCGGGGCGCTGGGGCCCGAACCCCTGGCGGCCAACCAGTGGGACATGAAGCTCATCGGCGCGGACCAGGCGAACGAGGAGTACCAGGGTAGCCCGGACGTCCTGATCGGCCTGCTGGACAGCGGTATCGACGCCACGCACCCGGACCTGGCGCCCAACCTGGACAAGTCGGCGTCGGTGAGCTGCGCGAATGACGGTCTTCCTGACACCGCCGAAGCGTCCTGGCAGGACAACTTCGGTCACGGCACTCACGTCGCGGGTATCGTGGCGGCGGCGAAGAACGGGATCGGCACTGCGGGCGTCGCACCGGACGTCCACATCGCGGCCATCAAGGTCGGCGACGCGGAAGGGTACATCTACCCCGAGTCCGCCATGTGTGGGTATCTTTGGGCAGCTGACCACGGAGTGGATATCGCCAACAGCTCGTTCTCGATCGATCCGTGGTACTTCTGGTGTGGCTCGGACCCCGACCAGGCCGCCACGACCGAGGCGATTCGCCGGTCGGTTTCCTACGCCGCGGTCCGCGGGGTCACCACGGTCGCGTCACTGGGCAACTACAACTGGGACCTCGCCCATGACGTCGTCGATCCGCTGAGCCCCACCAATGGGGCTCCGGTCACCCGCACCGCGGGCGCCGGGTGCGCGCAGCTGCCGGTCGAGCTCAATGGGGTCGTCGGAGTTTCCTCGGTGGGGGCCTCGAAGAGCCGTTACTACAATTCGAACTACGGCACCGGGGTCGTCGACTTCGCCGCTCCCGGCGGAGACCGGAAGTTCCAGATCCCGGCCACTCCGGACGCCAACGGGCAGATTCTGTCGACCTTGCCCGGTGGGACCTACGGCTACATGCAGGGCACGTCCATGGCGGCGCCGCACGTCACCGGCGTCCTGGCGTTGCTGAAGAGCCGCAACCCGATGTTGTCCGGAAACCTGTTGATCGCCGCGGCCGCGGCCGGTGCCGAGGTACTGCCGTGTCCTGCATCCGGTGTGCACGATCCGGACGGCCAGGGGACCTACCGCGCTGTCTGTGAAGGCGGTGCCACAGGCGCCGGGTTCTACGGTCACGGCTTGATCAACGCCCTCAACGCCGTGCACTGAACGACGGCTGGAACGCGCAGACCTGACTTACGGAACCAAGTTCTTCCGCCTGCTCCTATCCACCCGGATGCGTGGCCACACTCCCCAGGGGCCACGTAGCTCGCGCGTATTCGCGCGAGCCCGGCTGCCCAGCCCCCGCCGTCCCCCACGGCTGGCTGGGTCGGCCGGAACGCTGCGGTGGCCGAGACACACGCTGCCTCGGCCACCGCAGTCTTCTTGGGCATATCTCGCACGTCCAATGGCGAAACCGCCGAGCCGAGGGATACCCGGGACTGCGCGAGAGGCCTACCCAGCCGACGTCATCCACGACAAAGTCGCGCTGCTCTCGTATTTGCGATAGACGATCGGTTCTGTCGCCAAAATAGCTCGCCATGTCGAGTGTGGGTGATCCAGTAGGCGTCGCCGCGTGATCGAGCCGCGCAGCCGTCGTACGAGAGTGGCCTTGCCCAGCAGCTCAAATTCTACTTTGTGACTACGGTCCGCCGTGGCCACAGATTCGCAATTCAGTCGGAAGGGTCAAGTCATGAAACCGTCTCCCCAACGCCTGTGTCGCCGGCGTACCGTGCTGGCAGCGACAGCCCTGGCAGTTGTCTCGTTCCCCTCGCTCGCTGTCGCAGCATCGACCGTCGCGACGCCCGCGTCCGCCGGTTCCGTCGTCGACGGCCAGATCACCCGCAGCGAAGTGCTTTCCCGGTCCCAGTCCTGGATCGATCAGCGCGTGCCCTACAGCCAATCGATTTCCTGGACCAACCAGTACGGGACCTACCGGCAGGATTGCTCGGGTTTCGTGTCGATGGCTTGGCACCTGGGCTTCAGTCGTTCCACCGCCAGCCTCCCGGCCGTCATGCACACGATCGCGAAATCCGACCTGAGACCGGGTGACGCCTTGTGGCGGACCGGTCACATCGCGTTGTTCGTTCGCTGGAACGACGCCGCGCGAACCAGTCCGGTAGTGCGCGAGGAGTACGACAACGGCCACAACGCCACCGAGCGGGCGTGGTCGCCTAATTACGCGAACACGTTCAGTTCCATGCGCTACAACAACATCGTCGAAGACGGCTCCATCCCCCCGTCTTCCAGGACGGTGACGCGGTACGGGTTCAGCAACACGGCCGGTACTATTTTCGCGAAGGACGAGCGGGATGGGATCTGGCAGTCGTTGAATCCGGGCACCATGGCGTCGCAGTGGGTGCTGGACGGCGACAGGATCGGTGCCATCATCGACGGAGATTTCCTCCTGAAAAACGGTTTGTTCGACACATGGCACACGATGGCTGGTGGCCACGACGTCAAGCAGATCGCATTGAGCGGAGGTCGCATCGCGTTCAGCAACAGTGCCGGGATCATCTTCGCAAAAGATCAGATGGACGGCGACTGGCACGTGTTGAACCCCGACGGACGAGCAGCCCAATGGATCCTCGACCACGATCGGATCGGCGCCATTCTCGACGGAAGCTTTTTCCTCAAGGAGGATCTCGACGAACTGTGGCGCCCCATGGCCACCGGCGGCGACGTGAAGAAGATCAGCCTCCACAACGGTCGCGTCGCGTTCAGCAACGCAAACGGAATCATTTTTGCGAAGGACGATCGCGACGGGTCGTGGCATACGTTGAATCCGGCGGGCCGCGCTTCTCAGTGGGTGCTCGAGGGTCGACGGATCGGCGCGATCCTCGACGGCAGCTTTTGGCTGAAGGAAGATCTGGACGACACGTGGCGGTCGATGGCGGCTGGCGGCGACGTCAAGCAGATTCAGCTGGAGGGCGCCCGGATCGCGTTCAGCAATGGCGCTGGTGTCATTTTGGCCAAGGACGAACGCGACGCTGGATGGCACACATTGAATCCCGCGGGCCGGGCAAGCGAGTGGCAGCTGGAAGGAGCCAATATCGGTGCAGTGCTCGACGGCAACTTCCTGCTGAAGGACGGATTGGACGCGACGTGGCGGCCGATGGCCGGGGGCGGCGACGTCAAACACATCCAGAACAACGACCGCGCGGTACAGGCCGGTTGATCCGCGCCCCAGCTTCAAGGAGAATTTCGTGTTGTTCCCTTTGAACAAGACCGTCGCAGCTGTCGCCTTGGTCGCGGGTGGTGTCCTCACCGCCACCCCGCTCGCGAGCGCAGTCCCCGCTGCCGTTGCCTGCGCGGTTCCGGCTGACCGGGATCTGAACGTCAGCCGTGCTGTCCACCAGGTCGGCGTCGGGCTCGGGGTCTCGCAACGAGTCATGCTGTCCGGATTCGAAACCGGATGGGTCGAGTCCCACCTCAACAACCTTATGTGCGGAGACGCCGACTCCCTCGGCGTCTTCCAGCAGCGTCCCAGCCAAGGGTGGGGCACACCCGCCGAGATTACAGACGTCAACCACGCCGCCACGCGGTACTTCCAAGCCGCCATGAACGTCGAACGGACGCACCCGACCTACCGGGCCGGCGACATCGCCGCTGACGTTCAGCGTCCACGGACGGACCTTCGCGGCCGCTACAACGACGCCCAGGTGAAAGCGACGTCCTTACTCAGCGAGGTAGCGAATTCGGTACCGCCACAGTACACAAAGGTGACGCGGTACGGGTTCAGCAACACGGCCGGGACTATTTTCGCGAAGGACGAGCGGGATGGGATCTGGCAGTCGTTGAATCCGGGAACCATGGCGTCGCAGTGGGTGCTGGACGGCGACAGGATCGGTGCCATCATCGACGGAGATTTCCTCCTGAAAAACGGTTTGTTCGACACATGGCACACGATGGCTGGCGGCCACGACGTCAAGCAGATCGCATTGAGCGGAGGCCGCATCGCGTTCAGCAACAGCGCCGGGATCATCTTCGCAAAGGATCAGATGGACGGCGACTGGCACGTGTTGAACCCCGACGGACGAGCAGCCCAATGGATCCTCGAGGGCAACCGGGTCGGCGCAATCCTCGACGGAAACTTCTTCGTCAAGGAAAACCTCGATGAACTGTGGCGTCCCATGGCCACCGGGGGCGACGTCAAGCAGATCCAGCTGGACGGCGGCCGCATGGCGTTCAGCAACAGTGCCGGCGTGGTCTTCGCGAAGGACGAAGTTTACGGTAATTGGCACACGTTGAATCCGGCGGGTCACGCTTCTCAGTGGGTGCTCGAGGGTCGACGGATCGGCGCGATCCTCGACGGCAGCTTTTGGCTGAAGGAAGATCTGGACGACACGTGGCGGTCGATGGCGGCTGGCGGCGACGTCAAACACATCCAGCTGGAGGGCGCCCGGATCGCGTTCAGCAATGGTGCTGGTGTCATTTTGGCCAAGGACGAACGCGACGCTGGATGGCACACATTGAATCCCGCGGGCCGGGCAAGCGAGTGGCAGCTGGAAGGAGCCAATATCGGTGCAGTGCTCGACGGCAACTTCCTGCTGAAGGACGGATTGGACGCGACGTGGCGGCCGATGGCCGGGGGCGGCGACGTCAAACACATCCAGAACAACGACCGTTTGGTCCTGGTTGGCTGAACCCGGCTGCCGGTTCCCTGGTCCGCAAAAGCGGACGAGGGAACCGGCAGCTGGGCTGCTCACCCAATTTCACCCACCTACCACCGGCACGACGAGGCCGACGCAACCCGGACGCTGCAGTCGCAGCGGGTTTGCGTCGGTTGTGAACTTCTCGGGCCGCCGGGCTTTCCGCTCCAGCGACCGCGCGCGCGATCACTTCCAGCCAGCCATCGACCTGCGGGTGGCGCTCGCCATGCTTCAGAAGGGCGCCGGCTCCGGGTACGCAGCCGACGCGATGAGCATGCTCGCGATAGCGCCGCAGCACACAGGCGAACGCGGCGAAGCCACGTTTTCCTCCGAGCCGGATCTCTGACGTCGGCGCTCGCGCAAAGTAGTGGGCCGCGACCTACCGCGTTGCCCGTCGGTTCGCCGTGACTGCGACCGCTACCCGTTGGCCTCGCCCGCCACCCCTCCGGGGGAAGCCGGCGGCCGTACAGGTGAAGGCAGGATGAAGTCACTCACTGCCACACTCCATAGCCAACGCGGCCGGAAACTCCAGGTCGCGGCGGGGCGGATCCGGCCGCCAACACCGGTGAGGTCCCGCGTGCGCGATATCCCTGTCCCCTCTACTCGTGATGTTCGCCAGCTGGACCCTCAGCCCTGAGCTGCGCAAACGCGGTAGAGTCGCTAGAATGATCTATCAATCCAGGTCACAGCGACACAACGAACACTGTGCGTAAGGGCGCTTCGATGACATACGTTGAAGAAGACTGGCCGTCAGCTCCCACCATCCACCAACTACGAGCGTTCCTCGTGCTCGCAGAAGAGCTGCACTTCGGTCGAGCCGCGACTCGGCTCTACATGAGTCAACCTGCCTTGAGCCGCCAGCTCGGCGCACTGGAACGGCGTCTGGGGGTCGAGGTAATCGCCCGGACCAGCCGATCCGCTGCGATCACCCCCGCCGGGTCGGCGCTGCTGCCCGACGCCCTCGCGGTGGTGCGAGCAGCCACCAGACTCCGTCGGATAGCCGACAATTACTCACGCGGCCTGACGGGCAAGTTGATAATCGGGACCGTCGGCGCCGAAGCGGCGATGGAGCACACCACCGTCGTGCTCGAAGCCCTGCGGCAACGGCACCCGGCGCTCGAACTCGACATCAGGCTCCTCGACCTGGGTGCCCAGTTTCGCAGCCTGACCACGGGCGAGGTCGACGCGGTGTTCTGCCGTCCGCCTGCACCCGACGAAGTCAAGACTCACCACCTGCAGACCGAACCCAGGGTGGTTTGCCTGCCGGCCGGCGATCCACTGGCCGGCCGTGACCGCGTCACCCTTGCTGAACTGGACGATCGCGTGATGATCTCCTTCCCGCCCGAGTCTCCGCAGGCCTGGCGCGACTTCTGGGCCGCGGATCCGCGCCCCAGCGGCGTTCCCGTCACCTACGGGCCGATGGTGAGGGACATGGAAGCCCTGTTCGCCGAAATCGCGAGAGGAGGGGCCATCAGCTTCCAGCCCGCAGCGGCACGGCAGTTCTTCCCCCGTCCCGGCGTCGCGTACGTCGCGGTGAGCGATTTGCCTCCGTGCACTTCGGCACTGGCCTGGCACATCACGGCGGAGAACCGGCCCGTCGTCAAGGCAATCCGTCAAGCAGCCGAAGACGCGTGGCCGATACGGGCCTCCCTACCGACAGTCAGCCACAATGCCACCGGGCGACAGAGGCCATAGTGCGATCGCTGCGATCGTCGCGTCGGACCGGTGGCCTCAGTGAACACACCACTCAGGAGAGACCCGAAGCCGGAGCAGCATCCACCCCAAGATAGGTCCCGTAGCCTTCTACCACAAGCGAGCCCTTGAAGATGAGCACCTCGTTGACGAGTCCGCCTCGTTCATTCTTATAATTGATCACCAAAGAGTCGACACCGATGTACGTGCCCATCAGCTCGAAGTGCAGTTCCGGCATTCTGCGCAGCCCCTCGGCCCAATACTCCCGCAATGCGGTCTTGCCGCGCACCACGCCATCACTGCTGTCGAGCAACCGAACCGCCATCGGTGATCGAAAGGTAACTTCTTCGGTAAAATGGGAAAGGATTTCGTCCAAATCATGGGTGTTCCAGGCTTGCAGCCAGCTGTTGACGAACTGCTGCGCCGCCACGTGATTCATCCTTGGATACCTCCTGCCTCAGCGAGCGTCAGCCCTCATCGCCGCACTGAAAATAAATCTGGCGCCTTTGCGGTCCGGCAAACCTTTCCAGATCGCAAGTCACACTGCAAGAACCTATCTATCATCTCTTCGAGCCTACCCATAAACCATTAGGCATGAAAATTTTCCGAGCAAGGCTGTCGTGACTATTCATCGGTGGCGTATCCGTGGTGGCGGTGCCGGAGTAAGACCGCGGCAGCACCGACCTCGGGCCTGTGCCCGCCTGGCAACCCTGATCGCCGCCGGCGCCGTACGCCGCGGCAACGGCCACCGGACCGCCTGCGCGCCGGCCCACGCGCACGGCGCGCTGGGCCAGCTCCCATCGACGTGCTGTTCCAGCACGTCGGTCCCGACGTTGCCCAGGACGCCTCGACCGAGTGAGTGCGCCGGGCGGGGGCACCCGCGGGTCGTGTCGACCCGGCCGGTGGGCGCATCGAGTTCGTGTGCGACGACCAGGGCCACCTCGATGCGGGCGACGCCGCCGAACTCGTCGAACTGCTCATGTTCATCGCCGACCGGCTATCCCAAGGCCGCAGCCGGCTGAAACCGTCGTTGCTCAGCTTCGTCGGCAACGCCGGCTACAGCATCGGCACCCTGCACGCCGACCTTGCCCGCTTCGGCCTTCCTCGACGCCAACGGCACGCAACCGTTCGGGCAGGACCAGCCACGACACAGCGGCGGTCAACTCCCATCCTCCGCCTGGTCGAGGTCCAAACATCCTCGGCTGCGCCCAACGAGAGTCACGCCGCAGCAGGCAACGGGCAAGTGGCGGGAGTGTCAGCGGGTCGCCGGTTCCACGTCCAGCACAGCCTTGCCGGCGATGCGCCGGTCCAGCAGTGCTTGGGCGGCCTCGGTAACGCGTTCCCACGAGCCACGCCAGGCGACCTCCGGGGACAGCTTTCCCGCCGCCAGGAAATCCAGCAGGGTGGCCAGGTCGGGCCCCACCTCGCGGATGTCGCCGAACGTGCTCATCGTCTTGGCCGGACCGATGAAGAACAGCGAGTACGGCTCAAACACCGCGGGCTCGTCGGACGCCCAGCCGACGTTCTGCACACCCCCACCCGGCGCGAGCAACTCCCAGGCGGCGGCCAGTTGCGGTCCGCCCACGTTGTCGATGATGAGGTCGACCGGCCGATCAACACCCTTCAGCCCGACCACCACCTCGTGGGCGCCGAGTTCGGTCAAGCCGGCGGCACGGGGGGTGGACCCGATCGAGGCGATGACGTGTGCGCCGCCCAAGGCCGCCAGTTGGACCGCGTAACGGCCCACCCCACCGGCCGCGCCGGTGACCAGTACCCGCCGGCCCAGGATGGACCGGGTGCGCAATGTGCGCAGAGCCGTAAGCCCAGCCATCGGCACCGCGGCGGCATCGGCGAGATCGACCTGGACGGGCACCTCGGCCACCGCGGTGGTTTCCACGGCCATCTGCTGGGCCCATGCGCCGACGCCGAACGCCGCCACGTTGGTGCCCACAGCCGGCCCAGTGCCGTCCGCCGCCGCGCGTACCACGACACCGGCGGCGTCGTAGCCATGCACCGTTCCGGCCGGACGCCGACCGGCGAAGGCGACCTCACCGCGGTTGAGCGAGATGTGCCGCACCTCGAGCACCACCTGGTTGGGGGCGGCCTGGGGCTCGGCAACCCGGCCGAGACGCAGCGCCCCCGGCACATCGGGATCGACGACGATCGCGCGCATGTCCTTCAACGACTCCTCCACCACAAGCTTTAACCGGACCGTTGGTCCGCTTGATGCACGGTAGCATATGCGGACCGTAAGTCCGTCTAACCGGGGATGCCGATGGTTCAGCAGCGTGCCGAACGGGCTGACGCGGCCCGCAACCGCCGTGCCGTGCTTCACGCGACCGAACAGCTTCTGGCCGAAGGCGGTGGTGAGCACGTGTCCCTCGATCGCGTCGCCGCCCTCGCCGGGGTCGGGAAGGGTACCGTGTTCCGCCGCTTCGGCAACCGTGCCGGACTATTGCAGGCACTGTTGGAGGAAAGGTCTCGCGAGCTGCGTGACGCGATCGACAACGGCCCGGCGCCGCTGGGGCCGGGAGCGTCCGCTCGGGAGCGACTGCTCGCCTTCCTCGATCGATTGGGCGCAATCGCCGAAGGCAACGCCGTCCTGCTGTCGGCACATGAGCAAGCGTGTGCCGAGGACAAGTACGCCGACCCCAGCTACCAGTTCTGGCACCGCCATCTCAGCACGCTCCTCTCCGAAGAACGCCCCGATCTCGACACCGACTTCCTCGCTCACGCCGTGCTCGCCGTCTTCGACGGTGACCTGGTTCGCAAGACGACACGTCCTGACGACCCCCGACGCTTCACCCGTTCCATCCAGCACATGGCCACAGCACTGCTCGACAAGTAGCGGCCACAGAGCAGGCAGGGCACGCCAAAACGTGCGGGTCCGGGCTGGTGTCGCGCCGGCGGGCGCAGCGGGTGAGCCCCTTGGGAAACTTGCCTATCTTGTCGTGAAGTGCTCGTGCGGGGCGTGTTCCCGGAGTACCAGATGCCGGCGGGGAACAGCCCAGCCCACTGCCCCGCCGAACCCTGGCGTTGTGGGACTGGATTGTGGAAACACCGAAGCACAGTGACGAGCGGACGAGGGCGGGCCCGCCAACCGCGGAACACCGGGAACGGCTGCTGCTTCAGCTGCTCGTTTTCCTGGTGCCCACCTTGCCGGCGTCGCCGGAGGTCCGCGCAGCGGCGTTCCGCGCGATCGGCGCGGTTCCGGGTGGCCAGGGGCTGACGCTGCCGGGAACGACCGCCTCGTCGTCGAGCCGGCGACGGTGGCCGGGCCGCGCCGGCCGCCGAGGCCACCAGGCCGTTGTCCGGCGGCCTCGGCTCGGGCGGGCGTTGCGGAACGGTCCACAATAGACTGCAGACCCGCCGTCGTGGTGACTTCGCCCTTCCGGCTGCGCACGCCGGAACGTACCGACGGCAAAGCGGAGCGGCGCCGCATTCGGCGCCGCTCCGCGAGGGAGGACCGGTGAAGCTACCTCACCGTATCGTGGTGTACCTCGAACTTCTGCGGCCTGAGCTTCAGTACTCGCGGTTCTTCAAGCCGCCTCCTCTGCTCGTAGTGGATGCCCCTTCGACCGTCCCCGGTCTTCGGCAGTTCAGCAACGGATGAAGCGCGAGTCAAGAAGATCCGCCATGCCGATCCGCGCAGATCGATAGCCGCTTGTACATCGAACGACCGCAGCGGCAGAAAGCCACCCGACGGGCCCGACCGGTGAAGCCGAAGTGAAACCACCCTCTGCCAGGCTCGGGGCAGCTCACGACAGAGAGGATTGGATATGTCGGATCCGCTGGAAACAAGGACGATGTCCGTGCAGGCCAGGCCGGTCAGCCGGGGGACGAGGGTGACCAGGAACCGGAGCAACACCGTGGCGGGCATGGCCACCGCGAGCCTGGACCGGTCGGCCGGGAACGGCACCGCCGGCCGGTGACCACCGCGCGCACGCCACGTACCTGCTTGGTTTCGATGCCGTGGCACTCCCTGAACCGGCCGTCGCTCGCGCTCGGGGTGCTCCGAGCGGCGTGCGCCGCCGACGGGCTGCCCGTACCGCACACCTACCACGGGACGTTGGCGTTCGCCGAGCAGATGCTGGAAGCCGGGCTGTCCGTGGCCGATTTCGACGCGATCGCGGACGCCGGCTTCCAGTACGCGATTGGCGAATGGACGTTCGCGGGCGTGCTGAACGGCCCGGCTTTCGGATGGTCCGGCATGCTGGACTTCGCCGCACGCATGGGTGTCCCGATGCGCACCGCAGGCGCGATCCGTGCGTTGGCGGAGCCGTTCATCGAACGCGCTGCCCAGGACATCTTGGCGGAGGATCCTGAGCTGGTCGGATTTTCGAGCACGTTCTCGCAGAACGTGCCGAGTCTTGCGGTCGCGAGGCGGCTGAAGCAGCTGCGCCCGGATCTGACGGTCGTACTCGGCGGCTACAACTGCGAAGGCGCGATGGGTGTCGCGCTGCATCGCGAATACCCTTGGGTGGACCTGGTGCTGCGCGGCGAGGGTGACGTGAGTTTTCCCCTGCTGCTCCGGGCCCTGGCCGGTGGCGATCCGGCCGGTGTACCCGGCCTGTGCTGGCGTGACGAAGACGGAAAGCAGCACGTCAACGAACCGGGACCACCGGTCACGCCGAAGGCCATGCACCGGCCCGACTACGATGACTGGTTCGCCGCCCTCGACGCCAGTGCGGTGCATGAGCACCTCTTTCCGGAACTGACGCTCGAGTCCTCACGCGGATGCTGGTGGGGCGAAAAGCACCACTGCACTTTCTGCGGACTGAACAGCGCGACCATGTCGTTCCGGGCCAAGTCGCCCGACGTCTTCCTCGGTGAGCTCACCGGCCTCGTCGCCCGGCACCGCGTATTGGACGTGACCACCATCGACAACATCCTGCCCACCTCCTACCTCAGTACGGTTCTGCCGGCAATCGAAGACCGCGGTCTGGACCTCAAGCTGCACTACGAGGTGAAGGCGAACCTGACCACCGACCAAATCCGAACCTTGCGCGCCGGGCAGGTGTGGAACATCCAGCCCGGCATCGAGTCACTCGCGAACGACGTACTCTCCACTATGGACAAGGGGGTGCGGTCGGTACACAACGTGCGGACGTTGCGGGACGGGGAAGGTGCCGGGATCACGGTCGCCTGGAACTGGCTCTACGGATTTCCCGGCGAGTCGGAGGTCACCTACCGGTCGCTGATCGAGCAGCTGCCCGCACTCGTTCACCTGCAGCCGCCCAGCGCGGTCGCCCGCGTCGAGCTGCACCGCTTCTCCCCCAACTTCGACCGGCCGGAGCTGGGCTTCGCCGAGCGCACCGCACCGGAGTTCCTCCACCACGTGTACGACAGACCGGCAGACGTGCTCGCCGAGCTGGCCTACACGTTCGAGACACCTCCTCGCGGGCTCACCGAAGAACAAGCGGCCGGTCTGCACGCCTGGCATCGGACGTGGACCGAGCTGTACCCGGACAGCAGTCTCGTCGCCCGCGCAGTGGCCGGTGTGGTGGTGGTCCGCGACCGGCGCGCCCGCCGCCCGCACCAGGACTACGTACTGGAGTCCGCACGGGAGATTCGTGTGTGGACGGAACTGGCGCACGGGCGGACCGTGGGAGCGCTGGTCCACAGGCTCGCCGAGGCCGGCATCCCGTGGTCCGAAGAGGACGTCGAGGCGTTCCTGGCCGAACTGGTCGCGCACGGGCTCGTGTTCACCGACGGGCACACCTGGCTCGCCCTCGCCACCGACCCCGGCATGGCGGTCACCACGCCCGGCGACGTCGACCACCGTACCCGGGTGGGGTGACGTGGTGCGCGTACTGGACCTCCACCCGGGCTGGCCGCCCACGGCGATCGTCGAGCTCGGCGAACTGTCCGGTGACACGGTGTTGGACCGCGTGCCCCGCGCTGTCGCCGCCGGTCAGTCGCTGGCCCTGGCCGAGCCGATCCGGTTCGGCCCCGACGCCCGCCGAGACGCCATGCTGCTGCGGCTGCTCTCCGTCGCTGCCGGTCACCTCCTGCCGGTCGGCTGGGCACTCTCCGGGCGGCTGCCGTTCTCGGTGCGCCAGGTCGTCCACCTGCCGCCGCCCCGTCCGTCAGCCGACGCCGCGGTCACCTCATGGCGCCGGGAGCACCAGGCCGGGCTGTGCACCTACCGGTTCGGTCCGGGGTTCGTGTCGATCACCGATCTGCGCCCCGGAGGGCACCGGTCTTCGATCACTGTCCCGGGCGAATGGGTGCCCGCGTTCACCGCCCTGGCGGACGACGGGAAGGCCGACACCACTCTGTTCGCGTCGTTGGCCGCCGCCGACCTCGCGGTGCGCACTGGTCCGCACGATGCGGTGCTGCTGCCCTGCCGGCCACGCCGGTGGCCCGTCACACGACACACCGGCGTGCCGAACGGTGATCCCGTGTGAGCCGGTTCGGGCTTCTGCTGTCAGCCCACGCCCTTGCCAACCTCGGCGACGGAATCGGGAAGGTCGCACTGCCGCTCCTGGCCACGACCCTCACTCGCGACCCGGCTCTCATCGCCGGCCTGTCGGCCGCGCAGTTCCTCCCGTGGCTGGTATGTGCCCTGCCGGCGGGCGTCCTGCTCGATCGGGTGAACCGCAGCAGGGCCGCCGCCGCGGCCAACGCGGCCCGCGCGTTGCTCATCGGCGGGCTCGCGGTGCTGGTGGCGGCCGGCGCGGCCGGGATGTGGACGGTATACCTCACCGCCGTGCTGCTCGGCGCCGCGGAGACAGTGGCAGACACGGCGAGCAACGCCCTCGTTCCCGCGGTGGTGCAGGACGGGCGGCTCGACCACGCGAACAGCAAGTTGCAATCCGCCGAGACGCTCGGACAGAACTTCGCCGGCGGACCGGCCGGCAGCCTCACCTTCGCCGTGTTCGCGGCACTCCCCCTGCTGCTGAACTCCGCCGGCTTCGCGGTAGCCGCGGTGTTGCTGCTGGGGGTCAAGGCAGGCCGCCCGCCCGCTCCTGGAGGGGCGCCTCCCCAGACCGTGCTCTCCGAACTGCGCGAAGGGTTGCGCTGGATCCGCGACAGCCCGCTGCTGCTGCGGCTGATCCTCCTCATCGGGGCGGCCAGCGTGGTGTACGAGCTCGCCCTCGCCCAGCTCGTGCTCTACGCACTGGAGCACCTGCGGCTGAGCGAATCGGCGTTCGGCCTGTTCGGCGCCGTCGGCGGAATCGGCGGTCTGGCCGGTGCCGCGCTCGCGCCGAAGCTCATCGCGCGGTGGGGACGCAGGGCGGCGTTGACCGGTGGGCTGCTCGCCGCGGGCGCCTGTTTCACCGCCATGGGCATGACCCACGACCCGGTGCTGGCCTCGGTCGTGTACGGCATGTTCGGGGTTCCGGTGATGGCGGTGAACGTCGTGTCGGCCACCGTCCGGCACACCGCGGTTCCCGAGCGGTACCTGGGTCGCGTGCTTGGCGCATGGCGGACGGTCGTGTTCGGCGTTATCCCGCTCGGCGCACTGGCCGGCGGCCTGATCGCGAAGGCGACCTCGGAGACCGCCGCCGTGTACGTCGTGTCCGGGGTGCTGCAGCTGGTTCTGGCCGGTGTGGCCGGTCTGGCACTGCGCCGCTTCGGTCCCGGCCTGAACCCCGGCCCGTCCAGCGTGCGGGTCCACACCGATGGTTCCGGCAACCGCACAAGTCGCGCGGGGCCGGCCGCGGAAGGGGCGGTCCCGAGCGAACGGGCCGATTCGCCGTGAACCTTTCGTGTCCTGTCGTCCTTGTTCGACCGGCGGTGGGACCTTCGCCGCCGGTCGAGCGGTCCAAGGCCGGACGCCCACACGTGACCCGGTTACGCACCGCACTCGACCCGGCACGCAACCTCGTCCGCACCGTCCCGATGGCTCATCCAAGGGCCAGCGCCTGAGACGGGCTGAGCCGCGCGGCGCGCGCGGCTGGGTACAGGCCGGCCACCAACCCGGTGCCCACGGCTGCCGCCAGGCCCACGCCGATCCCAGCCCACGGCAAGGTGGGTGGCAGGTCTCGGATCAGCGCGTAGCCGAGGCACACGGGCACGCCCAGCGCCGTACCGAGCAGGCCACCTGTTCCGGAGAGGACCGCGGCCTCGACCAGGAACTGGGCTCGTACGTGCCCGCGCGTGGCTCCCAACGACCGGCGCAAGCCGATTTCCCCACGCCGCTCGAGTATCGAGACGACCATGGTGTTGGCCACCCCGATCCCGCCCACGAGCAGAGCCACTGCGCCCAGGCCGAGGAACAACCCGTTGAAAGCGGTCTCCGCGGCCAGCTGAGCCGACAATGCGTCCGATGGCCTGCTCACCGCTACGGTCTCGGGTCTCCGCGGATTGGCGGTGGCCGCCAGGAGCGCTCGCACATCGGTGACGCTGGCGTCGGTGGAGCGCTCGTAGACTGTGGTCGGCCGCCCGGAGAAACCGAGATCCGCGACCGCGACCGGCCACCCGACCAACGCGGCCCGGTCGATTTCCGGCGCCAGCGGCAACGGCGCCAGCAGACCCACCACGGTGAACCAACGCTGTCCCAAGTAGACCATTTCGCCCGGCGTCCGGACGCCCAGCCGCTCGGCAGCCACCGATCCCAGCACCACAGCCGGGTAGGCAGCCGTGGCCTCGGTGAGAAAAGTCCCCGAGGCCACGGCTCCACCCAGCGTGGGCAGCAGATCCAGCCGAGTGGCGAGCACTGCGATACCGCCGGTTTCGGCCGGAGCGATCCGGTCGGTGCGGCGCACCGACTGCTCACCCACCGCCCCGACCGCCGTCACCGACTGCACACCGGGGATGCGCCCGACCATGGCCACGGCCTCTTCGGGAAGCTCGGTCTGCGTGCCGAACAGGTCCCGTCCGGGTGAGACGGTCAGCAGGTTGGTCCCCAGTCCGCTGATCTTCGCCAGCAGTCCCGCCTGTGCCGCTGCGCTGATGCCGAGCACGCAGACCAAAGCGGTCACCCCGATGGCGACGCCGAGTAAGGAAAGCACCGCACGGCCCGGCCTGCCACGCACGCCGGATGCGCTCTCCCGCACCAGGTCCGGCACCGCGATCCGGGAGGCCTCGGGCAGCGGAGGTACCGGCGTGTCCGGCAAAGCGCTCACCGAGTGCCCCCGCGGGGCGTCGGCCGGTCGGCCACGACCCGGCCGTCGCGCACCCGGATGCGACGCGGCAACCGGTCGGCCACCTCGGTGTCGTGGGTGATGACCACGACCGTGGTGCCCGCCCGCTGCAGCTCACGCAGCAGATCCAACACGACCGCCCCGGAGGCGGTGTCGAGATTGCCGGTCGGCTCATCGGCGAGCACCACCCGCGGCCCGGCGACCAGCGCGCGGGCGATGGCCACCCGCTGTCTTTCCCCGCCGGACATCCGGGCGGGCCGGTGGTCGAGCCGGTGGCCGAGCCCCACCTGGTGCAGCATTTCCGCCGCGCGTTCCTTCCGCGCTCGCCGGCCGGCACCGGTGTAGAGCAGGCCGGTGGCCACGTTGTCCACTGCAGACAGCGTCCCGCTGAGGAAGAACTGCTGGAACACGAAGCCGATCCAACGCGCTCGCGCGGCGGACAGGAGAGAGTCGCTCAGTCCGGACACGTCGTGTCCGAGCAGCCGCACCGTCCCGCTGGTGGGCACGTCGAGGGTACCGATCAGCTGCAGCAGCGTCGACTTGCCCGACCCGGAAGGCCCTACGACCGCGACTAGTTCGCCCTGTTCCACGGTCAAGTCAACCTCGTCCAGTGCGCACACCCCACCGGGATAGACCTTGCTCACCCGTTCCAAGCTGATCGCCGCGGTCACCGTCCCGGCACCTCCACTCGAGCACCTTCGGCCAGGCCACCGCCGCGGACCTCGACTAGCCCGGTGGCGAAGAATCCCACCTCCACCGGTATCCGCTTGCGCGACCAGGACGAGCCCTGACCTCCTTCGACCACGTCCACGGCGTAGCCACCGTCCCGCAGCGCCAGCAATGCCACGACCGGTACAGCCAGTACCTGCCGGTGCACCGCGCTGGTGAACTCGACCGAGACCGGCGCCTGGTCCAGGACGCCGGCGTCCTGGGGACGGTCGAGCGTGACCCGCACAGGCACTGTCGCCGACACCCGCCGGTCGTCCTGGGACTCCGGCGCTTCGGTCGCGGTCGCCACGGCACCGACCGAAAGCACGCGACCGATCGTGCTCGGACCAGTGGGAAGCAGCACGCTCACGGGCGCGCCCACCGTGGCCAAGGTCTGGTCGCCCACGGGGAGGTCGACGGTGACAACGCGCGTCGTGCCGGACGCCACCAACACCACCGGGGGCGCCGGCGCTCCGAGCACCGCGCGCACCTCGACCACCCGCAGCTCTCCCGGAGCGGTCACCACGTCGGCCGGTACCAGCCGTTCGGTGTCGTCGACGCCGAGCGCGCGCTGCCAGATGCCCAGCGCGTCACCCAGCGCTTCACTGAAGTGCTCGCTCGCGGTGTCCAATCTCGGCGCCACCCCGAGGTCGTGGAGATTCTGCCGCAGCAGCCGGACATCCGGACCGTCGGACACACCCGCGGACAGCTCACGCCACAGTGGAGTGTCGCCAATCAGCAGCGGAATCGGCCGGTTGTCCACCGAGAACACGCGGGCACCGCGAGCGACGACTGCGCCGACGGCGGGCAACCAGGTGACCCGGCTCGCTCCCGTACCGCCAGGTACGGAAAAATTCCCGTCGTAGCCGAGAGTCCCCTCCCGACGCGTCCGTTCGGCCAGGTCGGTCCTGGTGACCGCGGCCGTCGGAGGAGCCGCGCCCACATCGGCGCTCTCGGCCGCGGGAGCCGGGCGCAACCACAGCGCCGCTCCCCCGGCCAGCACAAGGACCGCCACGATCCCGACCACCGTGCACCACTGCCGCGGCATCCTCTCACCCGCCATTGCGCTGTGCTTGGTCTCGGCAGCCCTGCACTGCCTGCATGGCGGCCGGATCCTTGGCGTCGATGGTGAGCCGTAGCGGCTCGCCGGGGGCCGGGTCGGCGATGTCCAAGCCGTGCGCCCGCAGGCAACCGGCGAGCTGGACGGCCTTGTCGTGCGCGGCGGGGTCGGCGGGGTTCTTCCCGCTGCCGGTGTCGAGCAGGTGGCCGCACTGAGCGACCGCGTCGCGAGTTGCCGGATCGGTCTTGGCCTCGGGCGGCAGCTGCACGGTCAGCGCGCCGGGCGGCGGATCTGCCACGGTGATGCCCCGCTCGCGCAGGCATTGGGTGAACTTCACCGGTCCGTCGGCAGCGACCGGGCCCGTGCTCGGAGCACCGCCCGGCGCATCGGCTTCCGAGCAGGCCGCCGTGGCCAGGACCAAGCTGAGGACAAGCGTGCCGAGTGCCCGGCGCCGCGGTGTGGTCATGGTGTTGGGCTTCACGGTGACGAGTTCTAGTCCGTACCCGCTATCCGGACCGTAACGCCGCGGCGATATGCCGGTGAAACATCCGAGGCGCTAGGGTCGCGCCGACGCAGAACGGGGGGTCGTCCATGCGCGTGCTCGTCGTCGAGGACGAAGCGACGCTGGCCGCTGTGCTGGCGGAAGGCCTGCGCCGCAACGCGCTGGCTGTCGATGTCGCGCTGACGGGCGACGAGGCACTGGAGCGCCTGGCGGTCAACGAGTACGGGGTGGTGGTGCTCGACCGGGACCTGCCGGGGGTGCATGGCGACCAGGTGTGCGAACGCATCATCGCCGACGGACTCGACACCAGGATCTTGATGCTCACTGCGGCCTCGAGCAAACGGGATCTGGTCGACGGCCTGGCCCTGGGCGCTGACGACTACCTGGCCAAGCCGTTCGATTTCGACGAGTTGCTGGCCAGGGTGCGCGCACTGGGACGTCGTGCCGGTCGGCGGCTGTCCCCGGTACTGCGCTACATCGACCTTGAACTGGACCCCCTGCGGCATCAAGCGAGTCGAGGTGGCCGCTTCTTACGCCTGTCGCGGAAGGAGTTCGCCGTGCTGGAAGTGCTGATGAGCCGCGCTGGGCAAGTGGTCAGCGCCGAAGATCTGCTGGAGAACGTGTGGGACGAGAACGCCGACCCGTTGACGAACGCGGTACGCATTACCATGAGCAGGCTGCGAGCGAGACTCGGCGATCCTCCGTTGATCGAGACGGTGCAGGGAGTCGGTTACCGGCTCGGCAGCGGCTGACCCGCTACCGTATCCGCATGCGGCTCACCCTGGTCTACGGTGCGCTGTGCCTGCTCTCCGGCGTGGTCCTGATCGGACTGGTCTTCCTGCTTTCCGGCCAGACGCTCGCCGGCCACGCTGGAGTCATCCTGCGCGACGCCGTCGGCACCGAACACCAGAAGAACGTGGCGGTGGTGCCCAAGGGCAGCTCACTCGCGACCGCGGCTCCGTTGAGCCCGGGGCAAATCAACGAGCTGGCCGGGCAACTGCGGGACGAGGCGCTGCGGCAGCTGTTTCTGGCGTCCAGCCTGGCCATCGGCGCCATCGTGGTGTTCGCATGCGCGGTCGGCTGGTGGGTGGCGGGCCGCGTCCTGCGTCCCCTGCACGCCATCACCGAACAGGCTCGCAGCATGTCCGTTCACAACATCCACGAGCGGATCGCCTTGCCGGGGCCTCCCGACGAACTGCGCAGGCTTGCCGACACGTTCGACGACATGCTCGAACGCCTGGAGCGGTCCTTCACCAGCCAACGTCGCTTCGTTGCCAACGCTTCGCACGAGCTGCGCACCCCCTTGGCGGTGGAGCGCGCCACAATCCAGGTCCGCCTCGCCGCTCCCGGGCCCGCCGACCTGGCCGACGTCCGCGCCGACCTGCTGGCCGCCAACCGCCGCCTCGAAAACCTGCTCGACGGCCTGCTCCTGCTGGCGCGCAGCGATCACGGATTGGACGTGCGTCACCCTGTCGACATGGCCGCAACCGCAACCCGGCTGGCCGGGCAATACACCGCGCTTCCTCCAGCGGCCGCACCGCCCGGCACGCGGATCCAGGTGCGGATCGACCCGCTGGTGGTCATGGGCGATGAGGGACTCCTGACGCAGTTGGTCGAGAACCTGTTGCGCAATGCTTTGAGCTACAACCACAGCGGTGGCTGGGTGTCGGTGCAGACCCATTCGGACGGACGCGTGGTGATCGCCAACTCCGGCCCCCCGGTCCCGGTCGATACTGTCGACTCGCTCTTCGAACCCTTCCAGCGCGGCGGCGGCCGCGGGCTGGGGGACGGTGCGGGGCTGGGTCTTGCCATCGTCCGCTCGATCACCCGGGCCCACGGGGGTACGGTCTCCGCCGAACCTCGCGTCGACGGCGGCCTGGTCGTCACCGCCCGTTTCGCGGTTCTCGCGGCAAAGTGAGCAGCCGACGAACCGGACGACAGCAACATCCATGCAGTACCGTTTATCGTTCCTGCGCAATGCGTATCAAGTAGCCGTTGTGGCGGCCCGGAAATCTGTGAAAGGGTGCACGAGTAATTGATCGTTTGTCTGCTGCGCCGGACCAGTCGGCGGCCAGCACGACTGGGCGCCTTGAAGGGTTTCGAAATGTCTGTACGCAACACCGTCGGCCGGGTAGTGACCGGCCTGGCTGCGGTCGGCATGGCCGCGACCGCGTCGGCCACGTTGGCCACCCCCGCATACGCCGGGATGTCGGGCTGCAACAACCTCGTGTGCATCCGCATCGACGGCAGCGGCCTCAACGTGAAGTCGGTCCGCGCGTCGCTCACTTCCAACAGCCGATTTTACGGCCATTTCCACATCTACGGCGGTGGCCTGGATCGCAACACCGTCACCCAGAGCTGGGGGTACCCGAACAGCTACACGCTTCCCGTCAACCGGAACCTGCCCAACGGGTCCGTGATCTGCGTCGAAGGATGGTCCCACGTGAACGGCGGAGTGAATTCGGTCGGGCGCGCTTGCGGCCAGGTCAGCTTCTGACCACTTCGGCGAGCATCGGGCGATGAGCAGCGTGACAAGAGTCGCGGGATCTGTCGTTCAGCAAGCAATTTCCGCGCTCACGCGCCGCGCGATTCTTCGCCCGTTCGGTGGCGCACAGCCTGCGCAACCGCAAACTCGGCGCCACCGGGGTCATTCACTACGCAAACTACTGACCGCCTGCTCGTCCGCCGGCGCCGCAGCGGATCGGGTGCCCAGTTCCGCACGCAGCCGCCCGGCCAACCCCGTGCGGGCGCGAACTGGACCGAGCATGGCGAGCGGCGCCGGCTGACCGCGCCGCCGCCGAGTTGCGGCTGTCCGCCGAATCCGGAGCGATCTCGCCCCGCGCGCTTTCCGCCTGCTCTTCCCCGGCCGCTCGGCCTCGGCTCGGCGTTCCCTCCAAGAGGCCCTTTCCGCTTCGGACGGGCTTGACCGGACCAGCTCGACCCTGCGGCGGCTGCGGGCCGCGTGGCACACAGCCGCGCCGACGCTGTCTTCCGCCGGTGGGCGGCGGGCGACTCAGCCGAGCTCCCGACGACGCTCCATGCCGCGTTCGGCTCCTCCTTCGACGTCGGCCAGGCCCTGCATGGCCCGGCCGGTGCCATCTGTCGCGCTGCGTCCAGGGTGTTCGCCTGGACCGCGCCCGGCGTCCCGGTCTGCCTGCGGGCACGGTACTGCCGCCGGTGCCGGTGTCCGAACCAGCCGCAGCTGGGCGGCGTCCCCTCGTACCGGGCGATCAGCTGCATCTGTGCCCTTATCTCCGGCAACGCAACCCCGACGTCCGGGCCGACGCCGGGAAGTACGTCCCGGGGCGGTGGGCCGGCCCGCCCGTGGGTTACAAAGGCGCACTGCCTGCCCTATGGACGACGCGAGCGCCTGGGGCAAGCCCGCCAGGTCAGCTGCCGCGGACGCCCAGGCGCCGCAGCTTCGGGACGGATGAGCAGACCGGCCGGGTCGCCGTGCGTTGCAACGGATCCAGCGGTGGTCTGTACCCAGCCGGAGCAGCCCGCTGCCGCGGAACGGATCTCCGGCCGATCCGGCCAGGTCGAGAAGGCACCCCCGCCGCAGTGGCACGGCGGTGAGGTCACGGATGCCCGGGGCGGGGCCCGGCAGGTCGGCACCGTCGACCATCGCGATGAAGTAGCGGTTGAGAGCGGGGACGGCCAGCACCTCGAAAAGGCCATCCGCATGACCGCCGCCTGCAGACCACGCCACTTCAGCGCCACCTGCGCACGACGGTTGCGCAGTACTGGTTCGCCGACGGGATGCCGTTCAGCCGGATAAGTGTCCAAGAGACACTCCGGCGGCAGTCCGCAGGCCACCAGGCCGGGCTTCCGACCCAGCTTCATCGCGTCTTGCAAACCCAGGTTGCGGCCTCGACCTCCGATCGGCGGATGCCTGTACGCAGCATCGCCGGACGGCAGCACCCTGCTCTTCCGGTAGGTGAGCGCCTGCTCGGCGTTCTCGCTCTACCGCCTGGCTGCGGTCATACCGGTGACCCGTTACCTGTCCGCAATGGCACTTCGGTGCCGACCTCCGGCGTTTCCCGGGTGACCGGCGCGGCCAGGCCAGCACGTTCGCCGCGAACACCGTGCTCCGCGACCAGCGGAAGGCCGAGCGCGAGCCCCACCGGAGTGTCGGCGCACGATCGCGATGGTGCGGCCCGGTCGCCCCGCGCGGATCACCGCCAGTGCGTCTCGGGCAGATGTTTCGGTCATGCTGCGCGCAAGTCGTGCGGGTTACCCAGAGCTCGGCTCCGCCTACGCGCCGCGTGTATGCCACGGCCGGGGAAGGAGCGCCGCGCCCTGCTCGCCGGGCGGGCACTCCTCCGTGGTTCACCTCGTGCGTGGGCCGGTCACCGCGACGACCTCCACCTCGACCAGTGCTTCGGGCCGGAAGAGCTTCGACACCTCGAAGGTCATGCTGGTGGGCGGGGTTCCGGTGAGGAACTCCCGGCGCACGGCACCGTACTCCCGCACCTTGCCGATGTCGGTGAGGTAGGTGCGGATGTTGACAACGTCGGCGAGGGTGGCACCGTGCGCCTTCAGCAGGGCCTGCAGTGCTTCGAAGATGCCCCGCGTCTGCTCGGCGAGCGTGTCGCCCTCGGCGATCTGACCGGAGAGGAACAACAGCGCGCTGCCGTCGGCTTGCTCGACTCGCGCGACTTGGGAGTACAACGGATTGAGCGGCTGGGGCGCGGAAGCCGGGCTGTCGATGGTGATCTTCACGGGTTTCCCTTCAGCGAAACGGATGCGAGTGGCGGCTTCGGCGATGTCGCCAGTGCCGGCGAACCGGCGGTACTGGCCGGATACGGTTTCGAGGACTGGCAGGTGGACGGCGTCGGCGGCCAGGTCGAGGTCCTTCACCGCGAGGGGGGTTGCGAAGTGCAGTCCCTCGGCGAAGGCGCGCGCAGCGGCACCGGCCAGCGGGCCGGTGGCGAGTGCGCTGCGGGCGACGTCTTCAGGCAGTCCGAACGCGTCGGCGAGCCGCATCGCTTCGGCGATCACGGCGACCCCGCCGAGGACGGCGGAGTTGACGACGAGCTTGAGCGCGGCGCCCGTGCCCAGCGGGCCCGTTCGCGAAATGGTGCCCAACCGGGTGAGGACGTGCTCGACACCTCCGACTTCGCCGCCGGCGAGGATGCGCAGTCCCCCGGTCGCGGCCTTGTCACTACTGCCCATTACGGGCGCGTCGACCAGGGTGACGGACCGGTCGATCCGTTCCGCGAGCTGGTGCACCGCGTCCGGGCCGACCGTCGACATCTCGATCCAGTGGCTGCCCGCGGGGAGGTGATCCGCGATGACGTCGGCTACAGCGGCGAGCGCGTCCGGATCGGCGAGCATCGTGATGACGATGTCCGCTTCACGCACGGCCTCCGCGGGCGAAGTGGCCTTCGCGGCCCCGGCTTCGACGAGTGGGGTGACTTTGTCAGCGGTGCGGTTCCACACCGTCAGAGGATGGCCTGTGGTGAGCAGGCGGCGGGCCATGAGAGCGCCCATTCGCCCCAGACCCAGAAAAGCAATGTGCTCCATGACTTCGACGGTAGGCATCCGCTCCACATGCGACAAGCAAATGTATAGCATGGTTCCCATGCCTACTGCGCATGACGGTCCCGAGCTGTCCACCGTCTGGCTCCGTGTGTTCCTGGAGGTCGCCCGTCAGGGCTCGTTCACCTCCGCCGCACGGACCTTGGGCTGGACGCAGTCGGCGGTGTCCCGCCAGATCTCGTCCTTGGAGTCGGCGTTGGGCGGCGCGCCGCTGTTCGACCGGCTGCCGCGGGGAGTGCGGCTCAGCGAGCAGGGACGCGCTCTGGTTCCGCACGCGGAGATCGTCACCGACACCCTGCACGGTGCCGCCCGCGAACTGGCGGCGTTGCGTGACGTGGCCGGCGGCCGGCTGCGGTTCGGCGCGTTCGCCACCGCCGACGCGGCGCTGGTGCCGCAGGCGCTGGCCACATTCCGCGCCGGTCGCCCCGGAGTCCGGCTGTTCCGCGAAGAAGGCTTCACGCCCAATCTCCTGGACCGGCTCACCGCCGGCCACCTCGACCTGGCGGTCGTCTCGACCACGAGACGCGCGCCGTTGGAGTCGTACGACCTCCACCACCTGCTCGACGAAGCGCTGTACGTCGCAGTGCCCACCAGGCACCGGCTCGCGGAACGGGCTACCGTACGGCTCGGCGAACTCGCCGAAGACGACTGGATCTCGGGTTCCGCCCGGCTCGAGGGCACCCTGCTCGAGGCGGCCGTCCGGCAGGGGTTCCGGCCGCGCGTCACCCACGTGGTCGCCGAATGGCTGGCCAAGCAAGGCTACGTCGCCGCTGGCTTAGGGGTCACTCTTGTGCCCGCACTGGCTGCCACGTCCGTGCGTCCCGACATTGTGTTGCTGGCCGTGCTCGACGAGGAAGCACCGGCACGAGCGGTGTACGCGGCGACCGCCAAGGGCCGCCTCCCGTCTTCCGCATCCGAAGCGTTTGTAGCGGCCCTGCGGGGAGCCGCCGCGGAAATCTGTCGCGAGGTGCCACGCCCGGCACGAACCGCCACTTCCACCCCACCGATGGGGTGAAGAATCGAGTCGTCACAATCGCCGAATCGTCCGGACTACTCAAGGATGCGCCGGACACCATGTCCAGCATCACCACCTTCCGGGGTGACGCGGCCACCGCGGCCAGCACCGCCTATCCAGCCGCGCTCGCAGATGGCACCCAAGACAGCACCAGGGAATGCATCTGTCTCGGCGCCGCCCAGACCGGAACATCCTGCGCGTCATGACCTCCGAAGCCGGCGAACAGCGGCCCGGCGTCGAAGTGCCCTGATTGCTGTCCGACGCCGACAGCATGACCGGTAAATTCCTTGCACTGGATGCAATTCCGCGCGGCCCAGGCGTAAGCAGGCTTGCGTGCATGGGGGCCAGCTACCGTCCTCATGCCCGAGGACGGTAGCTCGTCACCGGACGGCAAATTTCACCCGAACCGGCGCCCACCAGCCCACGAGCATGCTGCGCCTGTCGGTGACCGTGGGCAGCACCCGGTCCGCCGCCGCAGCCGGCAAGCACCTGGCCAGCGACTGATTCGAAGGCCGCCGAACCGATCGATGGTGACGATCGCGGTTCCTTACGTTGCTCGGCGACAAAGGCGGCTTGGGTATCGTTCAGCTCCGGCTGACAAGCAGGTACCGCTCATCTTCGATCGGGCCGCCCCACAGGGCGGGGTCGTCCAGCAGGGTCACCGTCGCGTCCTCTCGGCGAGCACGCACGAGCCGTTCGCACTCGTCCGCCGAGATTCCCGCCCCGGTGAACCAGCGACCTTCGACGAGCACCAGGCGACCGCCTGGCTTCAGGAGGCGCACCCAATTGCCCAGAGCGGCGGCCGGATCGGGCATCGCCCACAGCACGTGCCGCGCGAGGACGACATCAAACGTGCCCGGCGAGCACGGGGGTTTGGCGGCGTCGCCCTCGCGAAGCCCGACGCTCACCCCTGCCGCTTCGGCCTTCTCCTTGGCTACGGCGAGCATCCGGCTGGATAGATCCACGCCGTCCACGGCGTACCCGGCCTGGGCCAGCAGGACGGCGAGACTGCCCGTCCCGCAACCAAGGTCGACCACCGTGGCGGGAGCCGTCGGCATCAGTGGCAGAAGAAGATCGGACCACGCTGCCCGCACCGACAGGTCTCTCAGGCCATGATCCGGCTGCTCGTCGAACGACGCCGCCTCGGCATCCCAGATCTCTTTCCTACGCTCCGTCACACTGGCATCGTCTCAGCGACCACCGACATTTTCAGTGCTTGACGATGATCGACTTGGGCAGCTTGGCAGCGTCCCCACGTGCAGCGAGCTTGCTCAGTTCGTCGGCAACCTCCCGGTCCCGACCTTCCACGGCGTGGAGATAACGCAGAGCCGCAGCAGCGGACGATTCTCCGAGCCGCTTCCTCAAGTCGGCCGGCGTCGCTCCCGCACTCGCTGCGAGGGTCTGCCCGGTGTGCCGCAGGTCGTGGAAGCTGACCCCGATGCCGACCTTCACCCGAGCCCGGACGCGCATGATCTCAGCCGGGCGCTGATCGCCTTTGTCGTGGTGCAGCGTTACGACAAACATCGGCGCGATCGGCCGGGATCAGTCCAGGTGCTCGCGCACCGTGTCGTCCTCGATCATCGACTTCGGCTCGAAGATGTCGCCGGCGACGAACCGCGTGCTGTCTTTCTCCTCCAGCAGCGCCCGGCCGTGCGCGTCGACGACCGAGTCGTACCGGCCGGCAAGCGCTTCCATGCAGTAAGGGTTTCGACATAACGCCGGCTCAACCATCCGGCAAGCACTGATTGATGCAGGATTACGTGAATCTATGCTGAACTTGCATCTGTGTGCGGAGTTCGTTACCGACCTCACCGGGTATAACTCGGAGCATGGGAATCGAGTCTTCGGAACCTTTGCTGCTCAAGCCCTCGGCCCGGGGCCAGCTCCCGACGCTGGGCGTGCTGGCGGCGTTCCTGGTGTTCGAGGTGGTCGTCGCTTCGCGGGGCCTGTTGCCGACGTGGGTGGCCATCGCCTTGCCCGCCGTCTTCGTGGTGGCGCTGGCCATCGGCGTCGTCTCGTTCGTCCGGTCCCGCGGCAAACCGTGGCAGGTGAGGCTGGGCGCGGACGGCGTCGAAGCGCGCGGGTTCGAAACCGTGCCGTGGTCCGCGCTGGCGGAGGTGCGGGTCCGCCGCCTGCGGCCGCGGTGGTTCTTCATCCTGCAACCGAAGCGGTACCGGGTGATCGCGTTCGTGCCCCGCGAGCCGGGCGCGGTGCCCTCGACCGTGGTCTTCGATGTGGCGCTCGAGGGCGAGAAGGCTGTGCGCCCGATGACGCGCTGGCGGACGAAGCTCTACGGCAGCCCGTTCCTCGTACTCGCCCACACCCTCGACGCGACTCCGGACGAGATCGTGGACGCGGTCCGGCGGCTGAGCGACGTGCCGGTGAGTGTCGGCTAAGGCGTGTACCGAATTCGTCTCCGATGGGTCGAGCTGCCGGCGACGGTGTTGGGTGTGTTGGTGTTCGAGAATGAGCGAAGTCTCCGGTAGATGGTTCGTCGACCAAGAAGAACCTGAACACCGGACACCTGGTGAACACCCAGCGGCGCCACCTCGACAACGAGAGCACCAAACCAATCACGCGGTATCTGACCCGTATCTCCGTCGACGGCTAGCCCGCGACTCGGAATGGCCGAATCAGCTCTGCAGCGAGAAAACCGGGGCTTCATCGTGGTCGCTGCCCCAGCGAACACTTGAGCGCTTCCGGCGGGCTGTTGGACGTCGCCCCTGCAAATGACGACAAAGCCGTTGAACCCTCCCCGTGCATCTCCCATCTTTGGCGTACTGGCCAGCCCTGCGGGAACCTCTACGCCCAGGTAGCCCAGCGCACCGGGGCACTGTAGATCGCAGCCGACCTCAGGTCTCCTCGCCCACGATGGTCGAGGGCTACTCGCCGCGGGCGGCACGCTGGAGGACTCGCCAGGGCTCTCGATGTCGTTGCTGGTGAACACGGTCGTTCCGCGACCGGCACGCACGTAGTCCAGACCAGCCTGTCGGCGGCGTGATGGGTGACACCGGCGGAGGTGTAGACGTTGCCGTCGCGGGTGCAGAGCGGGGGCGAGGTCCACGGTGACAGCGGGGAACGCCGAGGCCATCAGCTCGCTGTAGCCCCAGTGGGTGGTGGCCCGGCCGCCGTCGAGCAGCCCGGCGGCGGCCCGCACGAACGCGCCGGTGCACACCGAGGCGATCCGCCTGCTGCGGGGCGCCAGCCGCCGCACCCGCGTGAGCAGGTTGTCGTCGGTCATCGCCGCTTCCGTGCCGTGGCCGCCCACGACCGGCATCGTGTCGCGCCGGCCGGTCACCGAGGCGAGCCGCCTGGCTCCGGTGAGGCCGATCCCAGACGAGCTGCGTACCGGCTTTCCGGTCACGGTCGCGAGTTCGATCGCGTACGGTGGCCGGCCCGGTACTCGTTCACGATCTCCAACGTCGCGCTGGAGGAGGCGACGTCGAGGATCTGCGCGTTGTCGTAGGCGACGACCTGCACCCGCCGGTCCGCCGTGTCGTGGGCGCTCGAAATCCCATCCCCCTCGCCCCGGGAACGCGGTTCAGGCTACGTGCGCTCAGCCCAGAGCGGCGTCCATCGAACGCGACGGGACCGCGTCCAGCGCCGCGAGCGTCTCCTCGTCCAGCACCAGGCGGCCCGCGGCGATGTTCGCCTCCAGGTGCCCCGCGCTCGCCGTGCCCGGGATCAAGTGGACGTTCGGCGCGTGGTGCAGCAGCCAGGCCAGCCCGATCTGGGCCGGCGTCGCACCCAGCGTGGCCGCGGCGGCCAGCACCGCCGGCTCGTCGGTCACCTTCGGCAGGCCGGGGAAGGCACCGCCGAGCGGGAAGTAGGGAACCCACGCGATGTCTTCCGCCACGCACAGCGCCAGCATCTCCTCGTCGTCACGCGAGACGAGGCTGTAGGCGTTCTGCACGCAGGCGATGCCCGCCGGGAGGGCGTGGCGCAGGGTCTCGAGCGTCACGCTGCTGAGGCCGATCGCGCCGATCTTGCCTTCGTCGCGCATCGCCGTGAGCACCGCCAGCTGGGCGTCGACGTCGACCAGCTGGTCGCCCTCGGCCAGCACGCCCGGACGGCGGTCGGCGCGGCGGAGGTTGACCAGTGCGACCTGCTCGGTGCCGAGGCTGCGCAGGTTGGCCTCGACGCTCGCCCGCAGCTGTTCGGGGCGTTGCGCGAGGCGGAGCGGGACCGGACCGCCGGGGTCGGGCTCGGCGCCGACCTTGGTGGCCACCAGGACGTCGTCCCCGGCCGCTTCGCGGATCGCGGCGTTGACGAAGCCGTTGCCGTAGAACTCGGCCGTGTCGACGTGGTCGACGCCCAGGTCGAAGGCGCGGCGCAGGAGTGCGACGGCCGCAGCTCGGTCGTCGTGGTGGCGTTCGAGCTGCATGGCGCCGTACCCGACGCGGGAGACGGTGTGGCCGGCGAGCTGGCTGGAGGGCATGGTTGTCCCGCTTTCGTGCAATGCTGATTAAGCGGAGGAACCTCCGCTAAGCCGACCGTAGCATAACCGGAGGGACCTCCGTTTTGTCTTCGTCCGAAACCGGGCGTGCGGCGCGCGCCGACGCGCGCCGCAACCGCGAGAAGCTCGTCGAGGTCGCGCGGGCGGCCTTCGCCACCGATGGCTCCGTCGCGCTCGAAACCATCGCCCGCGCGGCCGGCGTCGGAATCGGGACGCTCTACCGGCACTTCCCGACCCGCGAGGCGCTTGTCGAGGCCGTCTACGCGGCCGAGCTCGACGACGTCACCGCCAGCGCATCGGCCCTGCTCGCCCAGCACCCGCCCGCGGTGGCCCTCCGCGCCTGGATGGACCGCTACGCCGCCTTCTTCGCCACGAAACGCGGAATGGCCGACGCCCTCCGCGTGAACCTGGCGTCGGGCCGCATCGCCACGCCCGCAACCCGCGCGCGCATCACCGCGGCGATCGGCGCGATCCTCGAGGCGGGCGCACGGGCGGGCACGCTGCGCCCCGACGCCGACCCCGAAGACGTGACGTTCCTGCTCCTCGGGGTGTTCCTGTCGGCGCCCGCCGGGCACGACCCGGAGCGCACCCGGCGGCTGCTGGACCTCGTGGCCGACGCCGTCCGCCCCTGAGTCCACGCCGCCCGGATCGGGCCGGCGGAGGTCGCCGGCGGAGTCGCGGGTCCCGGGGGCGATGGTCCGGGCGTTATCCCGGCACGACCGGCAGTATTCGCGGCGCGATGCGTCACTCGTCGGCAGCGAGGCAGGTGCCTCAGGCCCACTTGCGGACCGTTGCGCAGCAGGCCGAACAGTGATCCCTCGGTCCGGGGTAGCCCCAGGCCAGGCAGCTGATGCATGACCCGACCGGGCCTCTGTCCGTCGCGGTCACGTCGGCGGCAGCGAGCGTCCGTCACGGCGCTTGGGGACGACGTCGGGCCGGTGTCCGCCGGGGGCGGCCTGGTGGATGTGTCGGCGGTCGGGAGGGGGAACGCCTCGGGTTCCGGAGTCATGATCTCGCCGATGCTGCAGTCCAGCACGGCGTAAGGCTCCGCGCGCTTGCTGAGGCCTGCTGTTGATGGCCAGCTGTTGGTGGCCAGTTGGAAATCCCCGCTGGCGGCCAGTTAGCGGGGAAGGAGCTGGCCGCCAGTGGTAACTCAAGGTTGCGGCTTGCCGGTGATTGGACTGTCTGCCGGGGCTGCTGACTTCTCGGGGCCGGGGATGACTGGTGTGGCTTCCCCGAAGATCATCCGGTGCCCGCGGGCGGTGTCCATGTACTCGCGGACCCGGTGGATGAGGCTGTCCCGGAGCTCGAAGACGAAGCAGTAGTCGTTGGTGTAGTGGTTGCCGTTGGCCAGCGTCGCTGTCATGGTTTCCTCCACGATCACCTGCTCGCCGTCGGCGTGGAGGCCGTGAAATGTGACGGCGACGTCGCGCACGAACAACCGGGAGAAGTCCTCGGCAAGGAAGCGAGTGATCGCCTTACTGCCGATCAGGTGACTCGGGCCGTCCAGTGCGATCGCGGTGGCGTTCTCCGGTGGAGCGAGCCACTCGGCGTCCTCGGTGAAGACCGCGGAGATCTGATCGGCGTCGTGACTGGCGAACGCCTGCCATGCGGCCCGGACGATGGCGCGATTGTCGTGGGACATGCCGCCACGCTAGGCCCGATGCCGGGCAAGGGGCTGGCGGTTTTCCGTCATCATCACTGACTGCTGTCCGTGGACCCAGAACTGGCCGTCCGCGGGGAATTCGAAACTGGCCGCTGTCAGCCGGCCACAATCGCGGATCACTCGCCTGGGTGAATCCAGGGGGGGACGAGCGCCGTGACCGGTCCGTCCGTGATGGACACGGTGAAGAGGGAGAATTAGGTCGCCCAGCCGGAACGCGGTGCGCAGGATGAACGAGGCCGCGGCCCAGGTGGCCGCCATGAGCGGCTCCAGGACCCCGCTGGCGGTCGCCCTGATCCCGAGTCCGGCCGGCCCGCCCAGCTTTCCGGCAATTCCAGGGGCGTCATCGGACGCGGTCCCGGTGCAGGGGCCGGTAGCCGGCGGTGATCGATTCGGCGCTGCCCGGCCACGCGCAGGTCGCGTAGGCCGCGCGCGTGCCCGGGGCGATGCACGAGGCGGTGCCGGTCCAGCGCAGGGCTTGGCAGTCGCCGATGCCCGTGCTCGTGGCCTGGCCCTGGTAGTCGAAGCTCAGCTGCCCGAGCGTGCACACCACCGCGAACCGGCCGCCGTCGGCGGTGCCCTTGATCAGTCCCTGGGTGACCTCGTAGGTCACGGTCAAGCCGGGCTTGAGCTCGCCAGGGCGAATGTCGGCGTGGTCGCGGAAGGACGTCACGAGCGCGTAGAGGCCGCTGCCTTGCGGAGCGGGCGCGTGTGGAAGCGCGGATTCGCCATAGGCCCGCAGGTAGATGGCCGGGTCGCCGCCGCGCAGCGCGGTTTCGTTCAACTTCGTCAGCCAGCCGAGCACGCCTTCCACGGTCGCCGGGAACCCGTCGGAGATCAAGCGGTCCGCCATCAGCGCCGGTCGCGGAACGGTGATCGGCGGGCCGGCGGTCGCGGTGGTGAGCTCGTGCGGCGGGCCGCCTCCGGCGGCGTGACGGTGATCAAGCGGCGGGCGCGGGTGGGTGGCGGTTGCGTGTGGGTGCACATGACTCGTGCTTGCCGAGCTCCCTCAGCTTCGACACCAGCGGCGAGAAGTCGCTGTCCCCGCCGGCCAGCATGAACGCATCCACCGAGGGGTACTCGATCAACGTCTCCGCCGCGTCCACGGTCATCCGGATGTCCGCGCCGTTCTTACGGGACGACCGTGCCCAAGCTGATCCGGAAACGGCGTGTAGAAACGGAATTCCCCGCGCTCTGCTCCTAGCCGGGCTGGCTGGTGATGCGGAACGCCTACCTGAGCACCAGTTCCGCGCCGTCGGACAACATCCAGCGCTGCCCGAACGCTGGATATTTCCTTGAGCACCCCCAAGCATGTCGAGGGCGAGATGGTGCGCTTCGCCGAGGAACTGGGCCGCGCCGTGACTGGAACTGCAGGAGTTGCTTGCGTCCGAATAGGCATCCGGCCGCCGAATTGCTGCGCCGTTCGGCGACCCGGCCTATTCTGGGTGTCCGCATCGGCTGTCGGCAGGGGGACGATGAGCTATATAACGCCGGGTCCAGGACGTCGCGACCTTTCCACCCCACCCCAGCAGGAGGCGGAGTCCCTCGTCGAGCGCGCTCGACGGGAAGCCGCGCGCCGGGCGGCCAGGTCCGGGAAGCGGGCGGACGCGGTCCCTTCCCGCCCGCCCCGGCCGGAGGTGACGCAGTCCGCCGTCGGGCCGCCGGTGCTCAGCCACCTGATCGAACACGAGCAGGCTCGTACCGCCGCCCGTCTGGCCGACGACCGGAAGCTCGCCGACGACGCGCTCAGGACGGTCGTGGGCGATCTGGACATCCTGCTCGGCCAGGCCGAGGCGCAGCTGCGGTTGTCGGATCGCGGGCGCGCCCGGCAGACGGTCAAGGAGGCGGTGCCGCGGTTCGTCGCGATCTCGAGCCTGGCCGCGCTTCCGCTCGCCGAAGTGGCGGACATCCTGAACCTGCCTGCCACGGACGTAAGCACGGTAACCGACTCCCTTATCCGGCACGGCGGGCTGAGCCCGGCCGAGCGGCACGACGCGCTCACCGGGATCGAACTGCTCCGCAAGCAGCTGCGGCAAGTGGAGATCACCAAAGACCACTCGCTGCTGGACCGCATCATCAGGTTCATCGTGAAGGTCGGAGTCCTGTTGGGCATCGCAGCGGGCTCCGCGCTTCCGGCGGCGCTCGCGGTCGGCGACACGCTGGTCAAGGAAGTGGTCAAGGCCGCGATCACCGCACTCGTCGCGCTGGCGCTGCAACGCACGGTCCGCGGCGTGCTGGGTCACGGCGACGATCTCCGCACCACCGCGCAAGCGGCCCACACCGCCTTGGTCGACGAGCTGTCCGCCATACCGGCCTTATGCGACACACCCGCCTACGAAGGCGAGCACACCGTACTGCGCGTCCGGCTCGCCGTGCGCTGCGCCATCGCGCGAATCGCCACGACTTCCGTGCCCTGGAACCGGAAGCAGGAATACTGGGCTGTCCTCGACGAGATCACGCGGAAACTCGCGAACGACCCGCCGACCACACTTCTGCATCTGCAACGCAAGGTCCGCGCGTTCACACCACCGCCGGAGCGCCGGCCGGGTACCGGACCGGCCTGACGACGCGCCGGGCTCACGACCCGGCGGGGCGGGAAACCATCAGGACGAGGGAGCCGGCGAACGTCGGCTGGGTGCACGGGCGGCCGTAGCGGTGCTCCCAGGTTCCGTGCTGGCCACCGGCCGCCGACCGGTGATGGTCCGGCCGGTGCGTGGTACGAGACGTCCTACCACGACGTCGTCCAGCAGTCCCATGACGAGACCCGGGTCAAGCTCGCCGAGCGGCTTCGCCGGACGGGGTCATGATGCGGGCTGGATCGGGTACGCGGAAGCCGCCGCCACCGGAGTGGCAGCCGGCCGAGCTGGTGCAGTGGCTGGAGACTCCGCTGTTCCCGGTGTACCTGCGACCGCTCGGCCGCCCGGGATGCGCTGGTGGCAGGCGCAGGCCGAAGCCGTACGGCACGCCGGGACCCCCTCACCCTCCGGGCCGTACGCACCGCCCGACAGCAGGAAGCCGACCCCCGACAGTGGGCACGCCTCCTCGGCGCCGACCACGCGAACGCCGCACTCCTGGTACGCCCCGACGGACACATCGCCTGGCGCGGCACCATCCCGGCAGACCCGACGACCCTTCCAGCCCTCGTACGACGCGTACTCGCGGACCGGTGACCCCCGCCGGAACAGCTCAGCCGACTCATCTGTCGTCGAACGATCGTTTGACGACAGGCGCCCGTCGGCGGCCATGACGGTGTTCTCGCACCAGCGAACGTCCTGTCATGCCGATGAGCGGGCATTCGGCGCCACGGTCGGTCGGTTCCGCAACCACCGCACGGTGGCGGCTCAGGCCGATCGAGCCCTGGCGAGGTTCGAGCGGATGGCGCTGGTTGCGGGGTGGTTAGGTCCCAGCACCCGTTCGCTGTCGGCGAGGGTGGCCTCGTACAGCGGGATCGCCCGCACCAAATCACCCATCGCCTGGTAAGCGTAGGCCAAGTTGTTCCGCGCGCCCAGCGTGTCGGCGTGGTCGGGCCCCAGCACCCGCTCCCGGTCAGCGAGGGTGGCCTCGTACAGCGGGATCGCCCGCCTGAGATCACCCGCCGACACGTAGGCGCTTGCCAGGTTGTTCCGCGCGCCCAGCGTGTTGGGGTGGTCGGGGCCGTTGAGGCGTTGAGCCGTCGCAGGCGCGGGTGAGGTAGCCGATGGCGGTGCCGACGTCGCGGAGGTAGACGCCTAGCGCGTTGAGCAGCCGACTGGTCTGCGTGGTGTCGATGTCGTGCGTGGTGTGGTCCAGCAGAGCCCGCGCATGGAACAGGGCAATCCGATAGGCAGGCCAGTCCGCCGGAGTGCGTGGATCCAGATCGGTGAGGGTCGCCGCCAGCGAGGTCGCGGCCGCGGCGTCGAGTGGAAGACGCTGATCAGCGCCGTCGCGACCGAGGAACCCGACGCGGAAACCAGCGGCGAGGCCCGGCGCGACAGCGGGTAAAGGCTCAGCGCCCACCGACCATCCCCCAGGTCAACGTCATGATCAACGACGCGGGCCAACTGTACTGACCACGTCGCTCGATCGGGGACCGGGTCGGCGAACGCCACGAAGACGAGGTCAGGCCAAGGTCAGCTGTACCGCTCCGGCGGCGGTGGCGTCGAGCCGAGGTGCTTGGTCTTCACCCGCGACGGGCTGGCTGTCCCGATGTCTGCGCTGAGTTGGTGCCTGAGTTCGCTGGCGAGGTCGCGCAGTGCCCTTGTCTCGTGGTTGGACAGGGGCGTTTCGCCCACGTCCATGGCCTCGACCCAGAGCATTTTGAAGCTTCGGATAACTGTTCTGGGCACGCTGAGTAAGGAACAGGCCGCCAGCTTCTTCTCCGAAGTACCAGTCATGGAGATCTTGACGGAGAACAGCGAGGTCCTGGCGACTTGGTCGCCTCGCCCGGACGCCAATAGCGAGGCAGCCGTCCCGACAGGTGAAAAGTTACAACCGCTGCCGTCGCGAATGTGCCGGTCCGCCAACGAGAACGGCACCGGCTTCCACTCGGCCGATTGACGACCGACGTCCGGCGAGTATCGTATGGGAGCGCTCCCACACGTCGACGTCAGGAGTTTCCCGGTGGCTGTTCAGCGACGGAATCGCTTACGGTCCGGCAAGTCCCTCGCCGCGGGCGGTTGCCTGGTGGCAGCGCTCTTGACCACCGGAGCACCACCGGCTTCCGCCGCCGGGCTGAGCCTGTCGGTGAACCTGTTCGCGGGCCGGCACCCGATCAGCCCGGACATCTACGGCCTCAACGGCGGCGATCCGGCGTTCAACGCCGAAATCGGCCAGACGGTCGCGCGTTGGGGCGGTAACGCCACCAGCCGCTACAACTTCAAAAACCACACCTACAACACCGGCAGCGACTGGTACTTCGAGAACATCGTCGCCGACCAGGAACACTCCGTCGAGGGGATGGTCGAGTCCAACCTCGACCGCGGCATCAAGCCGGTCGTCGCCGTGCCCCTGAGCGGGTGGGTGGCCAAGGACTCGCCCTCGTCCCACCCGTTCGCCTGCGGGTTCCCCGCGGCCCGGTTCCCGCAGCAGGACGGCTTCGACCAGTGGGACCCCAACTGCGGCAACGGGAAGCTCAACCAGCAGAACCTCACCGGCGTCCCCACCGACACCTCGATCCCCGCGGACGCGGCGTTCGACGGCGAAATGGTGTCGCACCTGGTGTCGCAGTTCGGCACGGCGGCCCAAGGCGGCGTGCCGATCTACGAACTCGACAACGAACCGGTGCTCTGGTCCAGCACACACCGGGACGTGCACCCCGAACCCGTCTCGAACGACGAACTCGGCAGCAAGGGCACCGCGGCCGCCGCGGCGATCAAGGCCGCCGACCCCAGCGCGGCGGTCCTCGGCCCGTCCGGCTGGGGATACTGCGAGTGGGTTGCGTCCGGCGTGGACGGTTGCGGACCGGGCGCCGATTCGGCCGCGCACGGCGGGCTCAACCTCTCCCAGTGGTACCTGAAGAACATGAAGGACTACAGCGACGCCCACGGCGGCAAGCGCTACCTCGACTACTTCGACCAGCACTTCTACCCGCAGATCAGCGGCGACAAGACCCCCGAAGCCAACGCATTGCGGCTGCGGTCCATCCGGTCGCTGTGGGACCCGTCGTACGTCGAGGAGTCCTGGATCGGCCCGAGCGGCGTCAACGCGCCGCCGCTGCAGTTCATCCGCACGATGAAGTCGTGGATCGCCCAGTACAACCCCGGCACCAAGACCGCCATCACCGAGTACAACTGGGGCGCGCTGGACGACATCAACGGCGCGCTCGCCGAGGCCGACATTCTCGGCGTCTTCGGCCGCGAGGGCCTCGACCTCGCCACCATGTGGGGAGAACCGAAGCCGACCGACCCGGGCGCGTACGCGTTCCGGATGTACCGCAACTACGACGGCGCCGGAAGCAAGTTCGGCGACATCAGCGTCTCGGCGGCCAGCACCGACCAGGGACAGCTCGCCGTCTACGGCGCGCAACGCCGCTGCGACGGGGCACTCACGCTCATGGTGATCAACAAGACCGGCACCGAACTCAGCTCTCCCCTGTCGATCGCGGGGTTCGGCACCGGCAAGGCGCAGCGGTTCACCTACAGCCCGGCCGATCTCTCCTCGATCGTGCGGGGCGACGATCTGCCGGTGAACCGCGGCAGTGTCACCACGACCTACCCGGCGAACTCCATCACCCTGCTGGTCCTGCCACAGCACCGCAACTGAGGAAATCAGCGAGGGCGCGGACGAGCCGTTCGCGTGCCCTTCGCCCCTTCGCCTCGACGACGGGCATCACCCGGCGGATCAGCACCGGCAGTGCGCCGGCGAGCCGCTGGACTCGCCCGCCCACGGCAGGGAAGACGACCTCCACGGGCTTCTTGGCGAACGCCGCGACCACGACCTTGGCCACGTCCTCCGGGGTGGCCGCCTTCTCCGCGAAGGCGACCGCCGAGGTCGGATCGGCCAGCTCCTGCTCCAGCATCTTCGTGCGCGTGGACGGCGGGGTGGACGATCGTGAAGTCCAGCGGGCCACGGCGTTCCTCGAGGGCCACCGCGTGGTGGAAGGCCCGCACCGCGCGCTTGGTGGCGCCGTAGGCGGCGTATCCGGGCAGCGGCAGGAACGAGCTCATGCTGCAAACGGTGACGAGGTGGCCGCGGCCCCGCGCGGTCATCCCCGGCAGGGCCGCGCAAATCTCCGTCATCGTGGCGAGCAGGCGTGCCGGGTCTGTACGTCTGTGGCGACGACGCACACTCGTTCACCGCGTCGGAGTATCCGGGACCGGGATGCCGGATCGGCTGCGCCGTGACGTCCGGCTACCTCGCGGCCCGGCACGCGGCGCGGTACAGCCGGGAAGGGAACCGACTTTGACCAGCTCGCCGCCGAACCGGCGCACGATCCTCGGGAGCGCATTGCTGGCCGGGTTCGAGCCGCCGCCGGGTCACGGCACGGCAGCCGAGACGGACTTCGTCCTGGCGCACGGGGCGTGGCACAGCGGTGCCGTCTGGGCGGAGGTGAGCTTCGAGCTCACGGCGGCGGGCGCCCGCGTCTGCGCTCTCGACCTGCCGGGCGCAGGACCGAACGCGCGGTTCCCGGTGTCGTACCTGACCACCGGGCAGCAGGGGCTCACGACCAAGGCCTCGCCGCTGCGGGACCTGACGCTGGACGACACCGCCGACGTCGTCGTGGCCGCTCTCCGGCGGCTGCGCGGTGCCGGGCGCAAGCTCGTCCTCGTCGCGCACAGCCTCGGCGGGCTCACGGTGACGCGGGCCGTGAAGCAGGCTCCCGGCCTGGTCGACCACCTCGTCTACGTCGCGGCCCTCGTGCCCACGCTGCTCGGGTCGGCCGCCGCCTACCTCCGCCTGCCCGAGGCCGGACCCCGCTACCCGGACCTCTACATCGGCGACCCGGCAGCGATCGGGGCGACCCGGATCAACTTCCGCAGCACGACACCGGCTACCGCGCGCTGCTGCACCGCACCTTCTACGGCGACGTCGACGAAAAGCGGTTCCTGGCCTTCGCCAACGGTCTGGTCCCGGACAACCCCACCCGGATCGCCGCGGCCGAGGTCGGCGCGACCCGGGAACGGCGGGGATCGATACCGCGCTCGTACGTGCTGACGACGCAGGACCGGGTCGTCACCCCCGCGCTGCAGCGCAGGATGATCGCCGAGGCCGACCGGTTCGCACCAGCCCACCGCTTCCGGATCGGCTCGCTCGAGAGCAGCCATTCGCCATTCGCTTCGAAACCGCGGGAACTGGCGCTGCTGATCCGGACGCTCGCAGCGTGAAGCTACGCCGACATGCGCGGGACGGTCGCGATCACGGAGGCCGCCGTCCTGGGTCGCAGACTGGCGAAACCGGCGCCGGCAAGCCGCACGCTCCTTCGACGACCTCAGCGTCGACCTCGCCGCTGGGCAACTGGCCCCAACCCCGCTGTCCAGCCGAGGAGATGGCGCTGCACCTCATCCTCCGCTCAGCGGAAGCCGCCGTGACGACGAGGCGGCCAGCTTCGACGAACGCTACGCAGACCTGCCCGAACACGAAGATGACCACGACTGCGGCGTGCTCACCGAAACGTTGTTCCAAGACCTATCTACTGTGGCAGAGACCGAGTTGATCCATAACCCCACCCTGAAGTTCGCCACTGACCTGCCGCTTGGGTGACCCGCTTCTGCGCGGGAGATTTCCCACGTCGGTGTGTTCACGGTTATCACTCTGGCAAGCGGCCGGTCGGCGCCCGCGCCACGACGGGTCATCGGTTCTCTGAAGCTCGGACCACGTCGGTGTCCCCAACGAAGGAACGAGCGACGCTCGGCACAGCTCGATGACCACGTCGTGGCGGATGACCGGCGATGTCTTCGGCCGGATCGTCCCCGCCCCGGCCTGAACTCCGCTCAGGTGTACCAGGTCGGCGTGGGGTATTCGCCGAGCAGGGCATGCACGCCCACCTCGCGGCGCTTGTACGGCAGCGGGTCGTGCAGCGAGTGCGTCCGCAGATTGCGCCAGAACCGGTCGAGGCCGTACTTCGACGCGCTCGCCCGCGCCCCGGTCAGCTCGAAGATCCTCGTGCCGATCTCCAGGCCGGTGTCCACCGTGCGCTGCTTGGCCGCGGCGATCAGCACCGCCACCTCGCCGCGCGCTTCGGGCGTCAACTCCTCCCGCGGGGCGTGCAGCACGCGGGAGATCGCCGCACCGGCCTTGTCCACCAGGGCCTCGACCGCCCACAGCTTGGCCTGCAGGTCGCCGTAGCCGTCGAGGATGTACCACTCCTCCGACGCGGCCTGCTTGTCGTCGCCGCCGTAGGGCCAAGCCCGGGTCCGGTCCCGTGTGTAGGCGAGCGCCGTCTTCAGTGCGCCCTGGGCGATGCCGAGGTAGAAGTTCGTGAAGACGAGCTGGATCGCCGGGACGTTGAGGGTGTTATACACCAGCGGCTGGAACTTGCGGTCGACGTAGCCGGCCGCCGACTCCCACGGCACCCGGACGTTCTCGATCGTCACGCTGCCGGATTCGGTGAGCCGCTGGCCGATGTTGTCCCAGTCGTCGTGGAAGGTGATGCCCTCCTGCAGCGACGGGACGATCGCGAAGATGTGGTCCTCGGTTCCTTCGAGGACGCCTTCGAGCACGGTCAGGTCGGACACCTTGCCGCCGGTGGAGAACGACTTGTGCCCGTTGTAGACGATGGAGTCGCCGTCCTCGGTGATCGTCAGGTCGGAGTCGCGCGGGTTCACCGCGCCGCCGAAGAACAGATTGCCCGTCGTGTAAAGCTCTTCGACCGCGGCCACCTGGGCGTCCGTGGCCACTAAGCGCGCGGCCCAGGCCCACAGGTAGTGGTAGCCCAGCAGCTGCCCGATCGAGCCGTCGGCCTCGGCGATCTCGCGGATCACCCGGTACGCGGTTTCCCAGGTCTGTCCGCCGCCACCGTGCTCGGCCGGGCCGAGGAGGGTCACCAGGCCGGCGTCCTTCAGCAACTGGACTTCCTGGTACGGGGTTTCGCCGCGACGGTCGCGTTCGACGGCGTCGACAGCGAGTTTGGCGGCGACCTCGCGGGCGCGTTCGATCCAGTCGGTCATGCTCGGCTCCTCACGGGTTCGGGTGTTGCGGCGCTGTGGTCGAGGTCTTTTTCCAGCTCCCGGATGATCGGGAGCACGTGCTTGCCGAAGTACTCCACGTCCTCCTGGAAGTGCAGGAAGCCGAGCAGCAGCAGGCTCGCGCCGCGGCGCTTGTATTCGATGGCGCGTTCGGCGATCTGCTCCGGGGTGCCGATGAGCCGAGTGCGGAAGCCGTCGTTGTACTGGACGAGGTCGGCGAACTCCGAATCCGCCCACATGCCCTTCTTGTCCGTGGTGGAGTTGCCGGCCTGCTGCACGGCGGAACGGAAGCCCTCGACGGCTTCCACATTGGCTTTGGCGACGATCTCGCGCAACACGTCCCGCGCTTCGGACTCGCTTTCGCGGGCGATCACGAACCCGTTCAGGCCAAATCGCACGGCGTGGTCGTTTTCGGCGGCGTAGCCGCGGACCTCGGCCACCTGCTCGCTGAAGCCGTCGTAGTCCTTCCCGTTGCTGAAGTACCAGTCCGACACGCGGCCGGCCAGCTTGCGCGCGGCGGTGGAGTTCCCGCCCTGGAAGACTTCCGGATGCGGACGGCCCTCTCCCGAAATCGGCTTGGGTTTGATGTCGAAATCGTGGATGCGGTAGAAGTCGCCGGAGAACTCGGCGTGGTCGTTCGTCCACAGTTCCTTGAGCACCTGGATGAACTCCTCGGACCGGCGATAGCGTTCGTCGTGTTCCAGCCACGGTTCGCCGAGCCCGGTGAACTCGTCCTTGAACCAGCCGCTGACGACGTTCACCGCGGCCCGGCCGCCGGAGAGGACGTCCGCGCTGGCCAGGAACTTGGCCAGCACACCGGGCTGCCAGAGTCCCGGATGCACGGCCGCGATGACTTTCAGCCGCTGGGTCGCCAGCAGGAGGGCGAGGCTGAAGCCGGTCGATTCGTGTTGGTAGGCGGCGCCGTAGCTTGCGGTGTAGCGCACCTGCGTGAGCGCGTATTCGAAACCGTTGTTCTCCGCGATGACCGCGAGGTCCCGGTTGTATTCGTACCCCCAGTCGGTGCGCTGCTCGATGTCACTGGTGACGAGCCCGCCGCTGACGTTCGGCACCCAATAGGCGAATTTCAGAGGTTCGTGGAGCTGGGTCATGATCGGCAGAGTGGGGTACCGCGCCGCGCACAGCAACGGCATCCAGAGAATGAGAACCCGGATTCCCAAGCACTGAACGAACCGGCGCTGCACTGTTACGACGGCGCGGCGAGGCCTACAGTCCTGTAGTCATGGGCTCCGATTCGAGCAAAGCCGCCCCATGGGTTACCTTTTCGCAGCACTCAGCACCGAACGCCCCGGAATCGCCGCCAGCAGCTCCTTCGTGTACTCCGACTCCGGTTTCTCCAGCACGTGGGCAGCCGGGCCCAGCTCCACCAGCTCCCCGGCGCGCATGACCCCGACGTGGTCCGCGAGCTGCCGGACCACCGCCAAGTCGTGCGAGATGAACAGGTAAGACAGGCCCAGCGAGGACTGCAGCTCGGCGAGCAACCGCAGGATCTGGGCCTGGACCGAGACGTCCAGCGCCGACACCGGTTCGTCGCACACCACCAGATCCGGCTTCAGCGCCAGGGCCCGCGCGAGCGCCACCCGCTGCCGCTGGCCACCCGACAGCTCCGCCGGCTTCCGGCGCGCCACCGACGACGGCAGCGCCACCTGCTCCAGCAGCTCGGAAACGCGGGCCCGGCGGTCCGGCACCCCGAACGCCCGCAACGGCTCCGCGACCACGTCCTCGATGGAGAACCTCGGGTTCAGGGACGCGTACGGGTTCTGGTACACGATCTGCATCCGCCGCCGCAACCGCCGGAGTTCGTCGCCGCCGAGCGCAGTGATGTCCTGGCCGTCGAACCGCACCGAACCCGCCGACGGCCGCTCCAGCCGCAGGACCATCCGCGCGGTCGTCGACTTGCCGGAGCCGGATTCGCCGACCAGCGCCAGGGTCTGCCCGCGCGGGATGTCGAACGAGACGCCGTCGACCGCGCGGATGCCGGCGTCGAACGTCTTCGCGAGGTCGCGCACGGAGACCAGCGGCTTGGCGGGCGGCGCTGCCGGACGCAGGGCGCTCGACATACTCGGCGCTGCCGCGAGCAGTTGCTGCGTGTACGGGTGGGTCGGAGCGCTGACGACCGACGAGCCCTCCTCCACGACCGAACCTTGCGAGAGCACCACGATCCGCGACGCCCGGTCGGCCGCGACGCCGAGGTCATGGGTGATCAGCAGGATCGCCGTGCCCGATTCGGCGGCGAGTGATGTCAGGTGGTCGAGGATGCGCCGCTGCACGGTGACGTCGAGTGCGCTGGTCGGCTCGTCGGCGATGATCAGCTTCGGTTGTCCGGCCAGCGCGGCCGCGATGAGCACACGCTGCCGCAGGCCGCCCGACAGCTGGTGCGGGTACTGCCGTGCCCGCAGCTCCGGCTGCGGTACGCCCGCGCGTTCCAGCAGCTCGATCGCCTGCACGCCGGCGGACCGGCGGTCCGCGAGGCCGTGGATCTTCAGCACCTCGGCGACCTGGTCGCCGATCCGGTGCACCGGGTTGAGCGACACCGCCGGGTCCTGCGGTACCAGTGCGATCTCGCGCCCGCGCACCCCGCGCCACTGCTTGTCCGACAGCGCGAGCAGGTCGCGGCCTTCGAACGTGATCGTGCCGCCGTCGACCCGCCCGCCCCGGGGCAGCAGGCCGATCGCCGCGTGCGCGGTGGTCGACTTGCCGGAGCCCGACTCGCCGACGACGGCGACCACTTCACCGGCGCCGACGTCGAGGCTGACGTCACGGACGGCCGGGACCGTCTTGTACGACACGGCGAGCTGGGAAATCCGCAGTAAGGTCATCGGTCTCCTCCGTCCAGTGCGCGGGACAGCCGGTTCGCGGACAGCACCACCGCCGCGACCGTCAGCCCCGGGAACGTCGTCATCCACCAGGCCGTGGCCAGGAAACTGCGCCCGCCGGCGACGAGCGCACCCCACTCCGGTGTCGGCGGCGTCGCGCCGAAGCCGAGGAAGCTCAGCGCCGACACCTCGAGCACGGCCGTGCCGAGCGTGAGGGTCGCCAGGGCGAGCACTGGTCCCGCCGCGTTGGGCAGGACGTGCCGCAGTAGCACGCCCGACCAGCGGACGCCGGAGGCTCGCGCGGCTTCGACGTACACGCCGTTGCGCACGCGCAGCACCTCCGCGCGCATGACCCGTGCGAAGGACGCGAGGTTGGCGATGCCGACGGCGATCGCGACGTTCGTCGTGCCGAAGCCCAGCGCGGTGACCAGGGCCAGGGACAGCAGGATTGGCGGGATGGCCAGGAAGACGTCGACGATCCGCATGATCGCGGTGTCCGCCCAGCCGCCGCGGAACCCGGCCAGCAGGCCCAGCGCGGAGCCCGCGACCAAAGCGACGAGCACGGCGATCGCGGTAGCGCGCAGCGAGAGCGCCGCGCCGTGGATGACCCGTGCGTAGACGTCCCGGCCGGTCTCGTCGGTGCCGAAGAGGTGCTGCAGCGATGGGCCCTGCAGCCGTTCCTTCGGGATGCCGGTGATCGGGTCGTACCCGGTCAGCAGCGCCGGCACGAAGGCTGCCAGCAGCACGAACGCCAGCACCGCGATGGCGAGCACGAGACCGGGGCGGCGCACCACGCGAGCAGGGGTGGCGAGGTCAACCACGGGCCGCCTCCGGCGTCCGGGCGATGCGCGGGTCGAGCAGCGGGTAGAGCAGGTCGACGATCAGGTTGAGCACCACGAACACCAGCGCGGCCAGCACGATCACTGCCTGCACGACCGGGACGTCCTGGGCGGTGACGGCGGCCGCGGTGATCCGGCCGACGCCGTCGCGCGAGAACACCGTCTCCGTGATCACCGAACCCGCCACGAGGTTGCCCGCCACCACCCCGGCGACGGTCAGCGTCGGCACGGCCGCGTTGCGCAGCAGGTGTCCGAAATGGACGCGCCAGCGGCTCGCGCCCTTGGCCGCAGCGATCTCCGCGTACGGCTGCTCCTGCTGCGTGGCCAGGCTCTTCGCCAGCACCTGCCCGATGATCGCGCCGGTCGGCAGCGCGAGGGTGATCGCGGGAAGGATCACCGCGGCGAAGCCCTGCGTACCGAGCGCCGGCAGCAGCCGCAGGCGGAACGAGAAGAACTGGATGAGTAGCAGCCCGACCCAGAACGGCGGCAGCGAGATGGCCAGCGATGGCAGGGACAGCAGCGTCTGCCGCAGCCAGCGGAACCGAGTGAAGGTGCCGAGGAACGCCGAGCCGCCGCCGAACAGAACCGCGAAGACCAGCGCCAGCCCGGTCACCGCGAGCGTCGGCGGCAGCGCCGTGACGACCATGTGCGTCGCATCATCGCCGGTGGCGACGCTGCGGCCGAAGTCACCGTGCAGCGCCGAGACTAGCCGTTTCAGGTACTGGACCGGCAATGGCGAGTCGAGGCCGTACTCCGCGCGGGCGGCCGCGAGCTGCTCAGGCGTCGCCGACGACCCCGCCTCCCCGCTGGCGAGCTTCGCCGAAACGGCGTCCCCCGGCAGCAGGTAGAGGATCAAGAACGACAGCGTGAAGGCCGCCCACAGCACGAACACCGCCTGCCCGACGCGGCGGAGCAGGTACCGCCTCACGAGAGCCACGCGTCGAACAGCTGCAGCCGTGACGACGCCTCGAAGCCGACGGCGTGCGCCTTCGAGCTGAGCGCGACGACCTGGGTCAGCTCGAACACCGGGATCGCGTAGGCGTGGTCGACGATCAGCTTCTGCACCTCGTCGGCCGGCGGCTTGCGCCTGGAGTTGTCCACGGTGGACGACTGCGCGTCGAGCGCGACGTCGAGCGGGTTGCCCGGCGTCAGCTTGCTGCGGTTGCCCGCCTTCGTGGAGAACTGGCCGCGCAGGATGTCCGGGTCGGCGCGGGTCACGTTGTACCAGAGGAAGTCATAGTTTCCGGACAGCTGGATCTGCGTCGTCTCGGCCGTCGTGTGCTGCTCGATCCGCAGGTCGAAGCCGATCTTGCGGAGCTGCTGCTGGACCAGCTCCAGCACGCTGCGGTTCTGGTTGAACACCGGCGAGAACACGACGGACGCGCTCAGCTGCTGCCCGTTCTTGACGCGGATCCCGTCGGGCCCGGGCACCCAGCCGTCGGCGTCGAGCAGCGCGGCGGCGCCCTTCTGGTCGTACGCGAGTTGCTGCGAGAGGTCGTCGTAGAGCGGCGTCGCCGAGCCGAGGATGCTGGTGGCGGGCTTGTAGGACGCCGTCAGCACGGTGTTCACGACCTCGGTGCGGTCGACGCCCTTGAGCACGGCCTGGCGCACCTTCTCGTCGGCGAGCACGCCGCGGGTGGTATTGGCGTGCAGGTTGAACACGACTCCGGGGTTGGGCCGGATGTTCTCGCTGAAGCCGTTGCCCGTGAACTGCGGCTCGTCGACCGGCTGGATGTCGGTGGCCGCGTCGAGCTGGCCGGACGCGAGGCTGCCGGTGCGGACACCGGGCTCCGGCACGATCTTGTAGTCGATCTTGTCGAGGTAGGCCTCGCCCTGGTGCTTGAACAGCGACGAGCCCCAGGCGTAACCCTTGCGCTTGGCCAGGACGATTTCCTGGTTCTGCTTCAGGCTTTCGAATACGAACGGCCCGGAGCCGATCAGGCCGGTGCCCTGGCAGCGCTGCTCCGGGGTCTGCTTGAACGCCGCCGGCGCGAGGAGACCGAGCGACATCGTTGAGCTCGCCTGCAGGAACTGGGCGCTCGGCGCGGAGAACTCGAGGCGCACGGTCTGCGGGTCAACGACGGTCGACGCCTTGTATGCGGCGAGGTAGCCGTAACCGAGCTGGGCCTTCGTGTCGAGGGCCTTGATGCCGTCGAAACTCGTCTTCACGGCGGCCGCGTCGACCGGGCTGCCGTCGGAGAAGGTCGCGCCGGAGCGCAGGTGGAACGTGAAGGCCGTCGAATCCGGGCTGATCTCCCACTTTTCGGCCAGCCACGGCTTGATCTCCCCGGTCTTCGGGTCCTGGTCGGTCAGCGAGTCGACCAGCTGGCGGCCGACGTTGATCGACGCGTTCGTGGCGGCCTGCTGCGGATCGATGCAGTCGGGCGCCGACGAGATGCCCAGCCGCAGCGTGCCGCCTGGCTTCGGCGGACCGGCGTCGGCGGCCTGTTCGGTGCCCGCGGCGGAACAGGCGGTCAGCAGCACGGGCAAGGCGAGCACGGCCGCGGCGTTGCGGGCGAAGGAAAGTGGGGACACCGGACGGCCTCCAGCAGGGAACGGTTGCGTCTTCGAGTGCGACGCTAGCCAAGCGCTTGAGGCCGTCCCACTGTGCGAACCGGAGTCTCATTCCCTGGCACCGTTACGACAGACCCTTGACACACAAGCCAAAACGGTCACGCGACCTGTGGCTCGACCGCGGCCTGTCGCGACCGGTCGCGCTCGGCCCAGCGGACCACCGCCGGAACGGCCAGGCCGGTCGCGGCCAAAATGCCGCCGATCACGAACCAGCCCGGTGTGCCCCAAGTGATGCACAGGGCGATCAGCACCGCGGGGCCCAGCGTCACGCCGAGCCCCAGTCCCATCCCGAAGAGGCCCTGGTACTGGCCGACCGCGTGCGGGGGCGCCAGCGCAAACGACAGCAGGAAAACGAGAGCCAGCCACGTCGGGGCGCCCGCCCTGGCCGCGATCGCCACGCAGGCGGCGAGGAACGCGAAGCCGGCGCGTCGGAACGCCACCGCGCCCGCCCGGGTCGTATCGATCCGGCGGCTCGCCCGGACCTGGAAGAACACGACGATCACGGTGTTGACCACCATCACGCCGGAGATCGTCCAGTTCGGCGCCGTGGTCCGGGCGACCAGCCACAGCGGGACCGCCGCGGTCAGCACCCGGTACTGGATCGCCAGCACGCCGTCGAGCAGGGTCAGTGCCAGGTACGGACGGTCTCGCAACGCCACCCAGCGCGGTCCCGTCCCGGCCGGCTTCGGCGGGACCGCCGGGAGGAACAGCACGATGGCCGGGCTCGCCGCGTAGGACACCGCGCTGCCGCCGATCACCAACAGGTATGCGTTGCGGGGTGTCGGCCGCGACGCCCCAGCCCGCCGGCAACGCGCCGAGCGCGATGCCGAGGTTGGTCACCGAGCGCAGGTAGCCGCGGAACTCGGCCGGCCGGTCGCCGCCGTACTCCTGGACCAGCGGGCTGCGTGCCGCCGGTCCGCCGTCTGGGCCGCGGCGCCGAGACTCGCGAAGGCCACAAGGACCAGAAGTCCCGGGCCAGGCAGAGGCCGGTCATGGAGATCGCGCCGAGCACGAGCGTGAGTGCGTAGACGGTGCGGGCGCCGTGGCGGTCGGCGAGGTGGCCGAACGGGATCCCGGCCGCGAGTGACACCGCGCCGGCGATGGTCAGGCCGGCGCCGACCTGACCGGCGGGCAGGTGCACCGCCCGGGTGAAGTACAGGACTCCGGCGGTCAGGTAGACGCCGTAGCCGGTCATCGTGACCAGAGTCGCCACGGCGAGCAGGCGGGGTGGTCCGCCACGGGGCAGGAGCGCGGGCATGCGAGGCCTTTCCCAGCGGCCTCGCTGCCGATCATCGACGGGATGGCCAGGCTGGCGACGACGATGATCGGCGCCCACAGGTTGGGCGGCAGTTCCTTCGTGTCGGCCCGACCGGGCTGCCCGCCGGGGCGCTGGGCGGGGTGAGCGGGGCGCACTGGTTCGGCGTCGAGCCGTTGACCGGTGTCGACCTCTTCGCGCTCGTCGCCCACGGCGCGCGGGTCGCTGCTGGTCGGGCTCGGCGCGACGGTGCTGGGCACCGCGCTCGGCGTCGGCGTCGCGTTGTCCGGGGTCAGGCTCTGCCCTTCGAGGAGAACGAACAGGTCCGCCCCGGCGGCGAGCAGCACGATGACGACGATCAGGAACGCGCAGACGGACGTCCACCACCCGGAGCGGACGACGCGCCACACCGCGGCCGGCAGGGAACGTGCCGCGAGGGCCGGGACACCGGTGGGTGTCGGCGGAGGGTTGACCACAGCACCTTCAAGGTTCAGCCGATCGAGTGACGCTCAGGACTTTTAGGAAGTTGGCCTACCGAACCCAGTGATTGATTCGCTGTCTCAGTATATGGACGGTAAGTGTCCCGCCGTGCGGGTGTTCTGCCGCGCGTTGTCCGTTTCGTGTCCGCCAAGCGGAACAGCGTCCGCAATGGACGGTCTCCCAGGTCATGGGCACGGTTGCGCATGACTGCATGGGCGCGTCCACTCGGTCCACTCCTCTACGCGAAAGGGACCACCATGTCGGTCACCGACGAGCTCCTGGCCAACAACGCCGACTACGCCGCGAACTTCACCGGGCCGCTGCCGCTGCCGCCGGCCAAGCACGTCGCCGTGCTCGCCTGCATGGACGCCCGCCTCAACGTCTACGGCGTCCTCGGTCTCAACGAAGGTGAGGCCCACGTGATCCGCAACGCCGGCGGCGTGGTCACCGAGGACGAGATCCGCTCGCTCGCCATCAGCCAGCGGCTGCTCGGCACCCAGGAGATCATCCTCATCCACCACACCGACTGCGGCATGCTCACCTTCACCGACGACGGCTTCAAGAAGTCGATCCAGGAGGAGGTCGGCGTCAAACCCGCCTGGGCCGCGGAGTCCTTCACCGATCTCGACGAGGACGTCCGCCAGTCGATTGCCCGGATCAGGAACAGCCCGTTCATCCCGAAGAAGGACTCCGTGCGGGGCTTCGTCTTCGACGTCGCCACCGGAAAGCTGAACGAAGTGCAGTGACCCGCGGTTTATTCCCGGCGTTCCACGCGCGTCCCAGCAGTTGGCCGGTCCCGCCTGAAGCGCGGAATCCGGCGCACACTGCGCACATGGGTCGGGAGAAGGGAACGCCGGGATGACCGCAGGAACGGGACCACGGATCGCGGTCGCGCTGGACGGGGCCGGGTGGCACCCCACCGCGTGGCGGGAACCCGGCGCGCGGCCGCGCGAGCTGCTCACCGCCGGCTACTGGGCCGACCTGGTCCGGGAAGCCGAGTCCGGCAAGCTGGACTTCGTCACCATCGAAGACTCCCTGGCCCTGCCGACCGTCAGCTACCTCGACCGGCCGGGCGAGCGGACCGACATCGTCGGAGGCCGCCTCGACGCGGTGCTGGTCGCCGCCCGCGTCGCGCCGCTGACCTCCCACATCGGGCTCGTGCCGACCGCGGTGGTCACCCACACCGAGCCGTTCCACCTGTCCAAGGCCATCGCCACGCTCGACTACGTCAGCACCGGCCGCGCCGGCGTGCGCGTGCAGGTCGCCGGGCGCGCCGCCGACAACCGGCACTTCGGGCGCCGCGAGTTCGGCGAGTTCCGGCTCGAGGACTCCGCCGAACCGAACCAGCCCAGCCCGCTCGCCGACCTCTTCGACGAGGCCGCGGACTACGTCGAGGTGCTGCGCCGGCTCTGGGACAGCTGGGAGGACGACGCCGAAATCCGCGACGTCGCCACCGGCCGGTTCGTCGACCGCGAGAAGCTGCACTACATCGACTTCACCGGGCGCTGGTTCTCGGTCAAGGGCCCGTCGATCACCCCTCGGCCACCTCAAGGCCAGCCACCGGTCACCGCGCTCGCCCACGCCGCCATCCCCTACCGGCTCGCCGCCCGCTCCGCCGACGTCGTCTACGTGACACCCTTCGACCGGGAACAGGCCGGCGCGATCGTCGCCGCGGTGCGCGACGAGCAGGAGAAGGCAGGCCGCGGCGCGGAAACCCTGCACGTCTTCGGCGACCTCGTCGTGTTCCTCGACGAGACCGAGCAGGCCGCCGCCGGCCGCAAAGCCCGCCTCGACGACCGGTTCGGCGCCCAGTACTCCTCCGACGCGTACATCTTCACCGGCACCCCGGCCGGCCTCGCCGACCTGCTGCTCGACTGGCAGAACGCCGGGCTCTCCGGCTTCCGGCTGCGGCCGGGCGCGATCCCGCACGACCTGACCGCCGTCACCCGCGGCCTGGCCCCCGAACTGCGCTCGCGCGGAGCTTTCCGCACCGAGTACGAAGCGAGTACCCTGCGCGGGCTGCTCGGACTTTCCCGGCCCGCCAACCGCTACGCCGCCGTCTGAGGAGACCCGAAATGCCCCGCAAGCAGATCCACCTCGCGGCGCACTTCCCCGGTGTGAACAACACGACCGTGTGGAGCGACCCCGAAGCCGGCAGCCACATCGAATTCAGCTCCTTCGTCAAACTCGCCCGGACCGCCGAACGCGCGAAGTTCGACTTCTTCTTCCTCGCCGAAGGCCTGCGGCTGCGCGAGCAGAACGGGCAGCTCTACGACCTCGACGTCGTCGGCCGCCCCGACACCTTCACCGTGCTCTCCGCCCTGGCCGCGGTCACCGAACGGCTCGGCCTCGCCGGCACGATCAACTCGACCTTCAACGAACCCTTCGAGGTCGCCCGCCAGTTCGCCTCGCTCGACCACCTCTCCGCCGGGCGCGCCGCGTGGAACGTCGTCACGTCGTGGGACGCCTTCACCGGCGAGAACTTCCGCCGCGGCGGGTTCCTTCCCCAGGACCAGCGCTACGAGCGCGCCGAGACGTTCCTGCGCACGGCCTGGGAGCTGTTCGACTCCTGGCGCGGCGACGAGATCGCCGCCGACGCCGAAACCGGCGTCTTCCTGAGCGATCCCGGCGCTGGAGCCTTCGCCCACCACGACCGGCACTTCGACATCGAAGGCCGTTTCCCGGTGCCCCGCAGCCCCCAGGGCCGCCCGGTGATCATCCAGGCCGGCGACTCCGACGAGGGCCGGGAATTCGCCGCGGCCACGGCTGACGCGATCTTCAGCCGCTACGGCACCCTCGAAGCGGGCCAGGCGTTCTACTCCGACGTGAAGGGCCGCTTGGCGAAGTACGGCCGCACCCCGCAGCAGCTCGTCATCCTGCCCGCGGCGACGTTCGTCCTCGGCGACACCGACGCCGACGCCCACGAGCGCGCCCACGCCGTGCGGCGGCAGCAGGTCAGCGGGCAGACCGCGATCAAGTTCCTCGAGCAGGTCTGGAACACCGATCTGTCCGGCCACGACCCCGACGGCCCGCTGCCCTCGACCGACCCCGTGGTCGGCGGATCCACGATCGCGCCCGGCCGCGCCAGCGTCCGGATGTACCGCGACCCCCTCGCCACCGCACGGGAATGGCGACAGCTCGCCGAGGCGAAGAACCTCTCCACCCGCGACCTCATCATCGAAGTCACCGGCCGCCAGACGTTCATCGGCTCCCCGGCGACGGTGGCGGCGGCGATCGACGACCTGGTCCAGGCCGACGCGAGCGACGGCTTCATCCTCGTTCCGCACGTGACCCCCGGCGGGCTCGACGAGTTCGCCGACACGGTCGTGCCGCTGCTGCAGGAACGAGGGTCGTTCCGGACCGAGTACACCGGGACGACCCTGCGCGGCCACCTCGGCCTGGACACCTGAACCGTCAGCGGCCGCTCGCCGCGTCCACGGCGGTGCGCCCGTGCACGGCCGGGCGGCCGCCGTAGGGGTCGTCGTCCGTCCACAGTGTCGTGGGCGCGGCCTTGCGCACGACGGGGACGACCTCCGAGGCGAAGCGTTCGAGCATGTCCAGCTGCTGCTCGTGCGGGATCATGGTGGGCAGGCTGAACGACTGCAGATCGTGTCCGTAGGCTTCGTGCCACCACAGGATCTTTTCGGCGATCTGCTGTGGACTGCCGACCAGGACCGGACCGCGCTCGATGGCGTCGTCGACGGTCGGGAACTCCATCGGGTTTCCCGGCGTGTGGTTCCCCGGCTGGTTGAAGAACTCGGCGATCTTCTCGTAGGTCGGGCCGAACGCCTCCCGCGCCTCCTGCGTCGTGTCCGCCAGGTACAGGAAACCCGATCCCGCGCCGACGAAGGCGAACCGCGGGTCGTGGCCGTGCTCGGCGTAGTGCTTGCGGTAGTGCTCGATCAGCACCGTGTACCTGTCCCGTGGCTGGAGGGCGTTGGCCGAGAACAGCGGATCGCCCCACTTCGCCGCCAGCTCCGCCGACGTCACCGTGGTCGCCGAACCATGCCACACCCGCGGCGCGCCGGCGAATGGACGCGGCAAACTGGTCACCCCGTCCAGCGGACTGCGGAACCGGCCCTCCCACGTGACGTCCTCCTCGCGCCAGAGCTGCCGCAGCAGCTCGTACTTCTCGGCGAGCGCGTCCCACTGGTCACCGTTCTCGATGCCGAACATCGGCAGCTGGCGCAGCTCGTTGCCCTTGCCGATCACCAGCTCCAGCCGCCCGCGGGACAACTGGTCGACCGTCGCGTAGTCCTCCGCCACCCGCAGCGGATCGTGGATCGACAGCACCGAGACCCCGGTCTGGATCCGCACCCGGCTCGTCGTCGCCGCGATCGCGCCCAGCAGCACGGTGACGCCGCTGCTCAGGAAGTGCCCCGCGTGCCGTTCGCCGAGCGCGACGGCGTCGAATCCGAACTCCTCCGCATAACGCGCGGACGTCAGTGCTTGGGCGAAGCGCTCGTCGGTCCGGACGCGGCGACCGGTCACCGGGTTCGTGAGGTGGGGCAGGATGTCCAGGACCTGGAATCTCATCACGCGCTCCTTCGTGCAACACCGTCATCGTGCCGCCGACGAGCCGTGTGCCGTCAAGTCGTTCCACCCGCCGGGCATCCTTCACGCCGCGGCAGTCACGGCCCACAATCGCGCTCATGACGACCCAGCCCGGACAACGCGCGAACTCCGAGGTGTTCCACCTGGACATCCGGATCGACCTCACCGGCCGATCCGCCGACGCCGCTCTTATCGCCACCCGGCTGACCACCGCGCTCGACGGACTGGCGAGCGTCAACGTCACCACTGCCCGCCCTCGGCACGCCGCCCACCTCACCCTGGTCTCGGATCCCCTCCTGCGCATCGAAACGGAGTCCCGGCGCGCGGTCCTGCTGGGCAGTCCGCTCACGCTGACCCGGCTGGAGTTCGATCTGCTGCGTTTCCTGCGCGCGCACCCGGACCGGGTCTTCACCCGCGCCGCGTTGAAATCCGCGCTCTGGCCGCGGCAGCACGGTGGCGACCGGACGGTCGACGTCCATGTCCGCAAGCTCCGGGCCAAGCTCGAGCCGCACCTGGATCCGATCACCACCGTCCGCGGCGTGGGGTACCGCTTCGAGAGATCAGCACCGGTAGCCCTGCTCTGAGCCGCTGTCGAACAGGAGAATCATCGTGGCTGACGTCCCCTTGTCGGTGCTAGACCTCGTTCCCGTCAGTTCCGGGTCCGACGTCGCCGACGCCGTGCGCAACACCGTCGACCTCGCCCGACGGACCGAAGAATTCGGCTACCACCGCTACTGGTTCGCCGAACACCACCTCAACCCCGGCGTCGCCGGAGCGTCCCCGCCGGTTCTCATCGCCCTCGTGGCCGGCGCCACCGAACGGATCCGGCTCGGCTCCGCCGGCGTCCAGCTCGCCCACCGCACACCTCTGGCCGTGGTCGAGGAGTTCGGTCTCCTCGACGCGCTCCACCCCGGACGGCTCGACCTCGGGCTCGGCCGCAGCGGCAAGCAGCTCGTCCGCGAATACGCCACGGCGGCACCACGACCAGCACCCACCCAGGCCGCCAACGGCCTGCTCATCCCACCGAAGCCCGACTTCAGCAGCCTGACCCGGTCATCCCGGCTCGGCCTGACCTTCGGGCTGCTGCAGCAGCCCGGCGCCGAATCGCCCGACTACGCCGAGCAGGTCGACGACATCCTCGCCCTCCTGCGCGGAACCTACCGCTCTGCCGAGGGACTGGAAGCCCACGCGGTGCCCGGAGAAGGCGCGCGGCCGCAGGTCTGGATCCTCGGCAGCAGCGGCGGGCAGAGCGCGGCCGTGACCGGCCGCAACTCGCTCCGGTTCGCCGCCAACTATCACGTCAGCCCGTCGAGTGTGCTCGAAGCCGTCGAGGCGTACCGACAGGCGTTCCGTCCATCGGACGAACTCCCCCGGCCCTACCTTGCGGTGTCGGCGGACGTCGTCGTCGCCGAAGACGACGCCACCGCCCGTGAACTGGCGTCGGGTTATGGTCTCTGGGTACGCAGCATCCGCCGCGCCGAGGGCGCGATTCCCTTCCCCGCACCGGAAGAAGCCGCCATGCACGAATGGAGCGACGAGGACCGGGCCCTGGTCGCCGACCGCGTCGGCACCCAGTTCGCCGGCTCCCCCGCCACAGTCGCCGCCCGGCTGCGGCAGCTGCAAGAGGCGACCGGCGCGGACGAGCTGGTCATCACGACCATCACCCACGCGCACGCCGACCGCGTGCGGTCCTACGAACTGCTCGCCGAGCACTGGAACCGCTGAGCCCAGCCCCGCCTCCGGCGGCTGATCCTCAAGCGATGGCGATGCGGTAGCGCCGGACTTCGCCGGGGCTCTCGAGGACTCCACCGTGCCGTTCGATCGTCCTGGCCGGCGCGGTGTTGTCCGCCGCGCAGACGAGCACGACGTGGTCCATGCCGCGTCGGGCGGCCTCCGCCAGGATCTCCCCCAGCGCCCAGGTGTCCAAACCGCGTCCCCGGGCGGACGGCCGGATGCCATAGCCGATGCGATCGGCTCGCCGGGCGAATTCGCCGGTTCCGTGCCGCAAGGCGATCCCGCCGAGCACCAGACCGTCCTCGACGATCCACCGGTACGTACAGCTCGCGTCGCCGGCGAGGCGGGTGACCCACGCGGAGAACCCGGCCGGGGTCCGGACCTCGTCGGTGGCCAGCAGGCCGAAGCCGTCTTCGTGAAGCCCGGGCCCCACTCCGTGTGCGCGTCGAGCCAAGCGGCGTGCAGGCGCCCGGCGGGGCGACCAGCCGGGGCCGGGCGTCAGTCACCGAAAGCTGCCCGGTGGGCCGTCGCGCAGTGGGACGGCAGGTCGTCCGGGACGACGACGCTGCCGGTGATCGTCGTACGAGGGTCGAGCGGGATCGCGCGCACCCGGGTCGAGCGAAGCTCCGCCACCTGATCGGCAGGCAGCACCGTCCAGCTGTGCGGATCGGAGCCGACCTCGACGATCGTGTCTCCGACCGCGGCCGCCCGGTGCCCCATCCGGACCGGGACGCCGGCCTCCCGCAGCGTGGTGACCACGGACGGGTCGTGGTCCTGGGAAGTCCGGAAGGGACCGTCGGCCAGTTCCGCCACGCCGACAGCCGCGCGACCGGCAGCGGCATGTCGCGCGGACACGACCGCGAACAGCGACTCGGTCCACGTCGGCAGCACCCGCAGCCCGGGCGCCGCCCGCACGCCCCGCGCGAGCGCCATGTCGAGTTCACCCTGTCTCAGGGCGTTCAGGCGCGCGGGTAGCGGCAGGTCGACGAGCACCACGTCGAAGGCCGGGGCCTGCTCGCGCAACGCGTCGATCCCCCGTTCCAGGCGGGCGGTGAACTGGCCCGTGCCGGTTCCGATGCGCATCACGCCCGCCCGCGGGCTCGCCGCGACCCGGACGCGGTCGGCGGCCGCCAGCGCCTCGCGCGCCGCGTCGAGCACCCGGTGCCCAGCCGCGGTGAGCCGGACCTGGCGCGGTGAACGGTCGAGCAGCCGGACCCCCAATTCGCGTTCCAGCTGCGCGATCTGCCTGCTGACCGCGGGCTGGGCGATGTGCAGCCGGTCGGCGGCCCGGCCGAAGTGCAGCTCGTCGGCGACCGTGACGAAGTACCGCAACGCCCGTAGTTCCACCGGCCCTCCCCTGCGACGATGCCTTCAGGTTATCGCTGCGCGTGCACCCTGATCCTGGTTCGCGGCGCGCCGTCGTGCTGAAGTCGGGGCATGAACATCGATCTCGGCCTGCTCGGCGCCCACTTGCGCGAGCATGAAGTCACTCCGGAAACCGCGGCCGAAGTCGAGCGAGCCGGCTACGGCACGCTCTGGCTGGACGCCTCACCGCCAGCCGACCTTGCCCTCGTCGAGCAGCTGCTCGACGCCACCACCCGGCTGGTCGTCGGCACGAGCGTGGTGAACGTCTGGACCGCCGACGCGGACACCGTCGCCGCCTCCTACCACCGGATCGAAGCCAAGCACCCCGGCCGGTTCCTGCTCGGTATCGGCATCGGGCACCGCGAGGTCCACGCCGAATGGGCATCGCCGTATGACACGCTGGTGTCCTATTTGTACCGGCTCGCCGCCGGGGGCGTTCCGGCTGACCGGACGGTGCTGGCCGCACTCGGGCCGAGGATGCTGCGCCTGGCCCGTGACCGCACGGCGGGGACCATCCCGTGCATGGTTCCCGTCGAACACACCCGGCGAGCACGCTCGATCCTCGGTGCGGGCAAGCTGCTGCTTCCCGGCCATTTCGCCCTCACCGAGGCCGACGCCGAGCGGGCCCGGGCGGTCGCCCGGTCCAACCCGCCCGGGTTCGCGCTGGGCGTCACCAACTACGCCAACAACCTCCGGCGGCTCGGCTTCACCGACGACGACCTTTCCCATGCGGGAAGCGACCGCCTCATCGACGCACTCGTCGCCCACGGCGACCCGGCCACCGTCGCCACCAGGCTGCTGGCCCACCAAGACGCCGGCGCCGACCAGGTCGGTGTCTACCCCCTCGGCGAAGACCCGATCGCCACTCTGCTCTCGGCTGCCGGAGCGGTGCACGCCGTCAAGGCCGGGTAATCGGGCCCGGCCAGGTGGTGCTGACTCCGCTCGCGCATGCGTCGATCGGCTTCACCAGGCTTCTGCCGATGTCGGTCGGCTCGTACTCGACGTGAGGTCGGCGGCCTCCATCCCCGCCGGCAGTCACCGGCGTCCGAGATTTCACAGCGCGGCGACGCTCCGCTCCGGGTGCGCTGGCCGGGGCAACGCCGGGACGCCGGCCAGCAGGCCGCGCCGGGCCGGCTCCGGCCGGACGCCGTCGCCGAACCAGTACGCCTCCTCCAGGTGCGGGTAACCCGAAAGCACGAACTCCGTGATGCCCACCGAGTGGTACTCCTCGATCAGGTCCGCGACTTCGGCATGGCTGCCGACCAGCACCGGTTGCTGCCGTGGCGGCGGGTGTGGCAGAACGTCGCCGTCGGCCGGCCCCGGGAGGCAGCAGCTCGCGCGCTGACCGAGGTCGGCCTGGCCGGGCACCTCGACGCCTGGCCGGTCACGCTGTCCGGCGGCGAGGCCCCGCGCGTCGCCCTCGCCCGGGCGCTGGTCCGCGAGCCCCGGCTGCTGCTGCTCGACGAGCCGTTCGCCGCCCTCGACGCGCTCACGCGGATCAAGATGCACGCCGTGGTCCGGGACCTGGTGGCCGCGCACCGCCCGGCCGTCCTGCTCGTCACCCACGACGCCGACGAGGCCATCCTCCTCGCCGACCGCGTGGTCGCGATGCGGTCCGGGCGGCTGGCGGCACCCGGATGCCTTCGCCGTGACACCGAAGCGTGACGGTGAATCCGGGGGCGTCCCCGCTCCGAACGGTCGGCGATGGTCTACCCGGTCTGCTGGTGCGGTGCACGTATTCGATCCCGCGATATTCGGCTGGCGGAGAGGCAGTATTTGAACGTGCGGTATTCGTTTTCGCAGGTCCGCGACCGTGTGGGTGGGACGGCACCGGTCAGGTGAGTCTGCGAGAGAAGCCCTGTAGGCGGCGACGGCGAGGGTGGCCACGGACGAGGTGCTGACCAGCAGCGGGACAGTTAGCCTGATGTGCCAGCGGACACCAGCGTCAAACTATCTGGCCCTTTTCGCGCGTGCCCCTGTGGTCAGTCAGCTTTCGGCCGAGGCCTCCGGGCTCTAGCCCAGGAGTGATCCCGTAGCGGCCTAGCCGCATGTTCTCGATCAAACCCATGAATCGGCGGGCGTATCGCCTGGTTCCAGGACCCGGACGGCAACACCTTCGCCATCGAAGCCGACGTCCAGAGGGCCCGACCTCCGGCCGCGGCCTCGGCCCGGGTCGAGCGGCGCAGGCGCAACTTCCCGTGCGCCGCGAACCGTGTGGGCACGGCAGCGACCATCGAACCGATCGGGGTGTGGTAACCACGATCGTTACCAGACACGCCGTGCCCGCTCTTACGGTCACACCGAACCCGCAGGTCACAGCATCACCTGCCTTCTTGCGCCGCTCGGATCGAAGCCTCCGCCGCCACATGACCGAATCGCAGCAAACACTAATATCATGCGGACATGTGGAAGGTACCGGTCACCGCTCCGGAGGCACTGCCGTACGTCGTGGACGCGGCGCGCCGTGAACACTGATCGGCCAGAGCATTGCCGTGCTTTGCCCGGACCCCCGGTTCGTGCTGAAGAAGTCGGACAAGGAGGGCAGGTATTACACGCACGAGAACAGTGTCACCAGATACTGGTCGAACCTGACCCTCGACGAGGCTCGCGACCTTCCGCACACCCGGCTGGTGGTTCCTGGCCAGGACAGTTTTCCTCGTGGCCGACCGGTCCCGCTCTCGCCCTATCCGGCGGACGTGCAGCAGGCCGCCTGGACCGAGGCCGTAACCCGCTGTGCCACCTACTTCGGCATTCGCGAAAGCCGGCTCCCTGCGGTGCTCATGCTGTGCTTGCGAGACGAACGGGACGTGCTGATCCAACTCCGGTCGCAGACGAGCATCTATCGGCTGTGCAAGGAAATCGCATCGCACCCCGGCTACGAGCCGGGCGACCAGGACCGACTGGAGGAACGCGACGAACTCACTAAACTGGTCGAATACCTGGCGATCGGCCGTGGTCACCATGCGTGGGTACCGGACAGCGACCCTCCACAAACCATGGGCAGGCTGCTGACCGTCGCGAAGGTGAGCGCGCAGTTCGAGGGGTTGCGCAAACACCTGAGCATGATCGCGCATGTCGATTCCGATCGGAACCTCGCGTGGTGCAGGGAACTCGATGAGCTCACCGACTCGGACGCCGACCACAACGCCGTGCTGTCCTACCTATCTGAGATGGCACAAGTTGTCCACTCGAACCCACGCAGGACCGAGTTTCTTGGTCTGGACAAGAAGGTCCGCAAGGTTGGGCGCGCCGTCAAGGAGGCCGCGAATCCACCTCTGAAGTGGCGCTATGTCCCCGAAAGTCCGGCCGCGGGGGCCGAACGAGAGGCGGACCGCGTGCGAGCCCAGGTTAGATTGGCCGAACTGGAACGAGTGTTGAATAGCAGGCCGGGGTTGGCGGCCGCATGCGAGACCGCGGCCAGAGCCGAACTGGGCGCATGTGAGATCGCCCAGCTGGAACTAGACGAGTACATCGGCATCGGCAGGGGCTATCCCACGCAGCGAATACACGCGATGACGCCAATCGGCCCGCCACCCGATGATGGCGCGAACACCGCAACCCACAACGACATCTCCGGGACGGTGCACGGAACCGCTGTGCAGGCGGGGCACATCGACGCTGTGCACTTTCACGGGCGCCGCAGGTTGTTCGGCACCAAGCGAAAGCGCAGCCGTCCGCAGTAGATCCAATACCGCAGCCATCCTTATGGCCCAGTGCAGGCCGTGAAGTGTTTCTCGGCAGCAGCCCAGATACTACGCATGACTCAGACCGAACCACCTGCGCAACAAGCAAGCGCACCCGTGTCTGCGGTCCGACCACCCACCCCGGCGGCCGGGCTGCCTTGCAAGATCACCCAACGGGCGGTCGTGATCAGCACCCGGTCACGTGGCGAACATGCATGCTACGCATCAGCGCAGTTCACACGCCTGCAAGTCCATGCTTGACCTGCAGGTTTCCGGGAGTTGAACCCCGAAGCCACCCCGCACCTCATGGGGTAATTGAGTGTCCGAGCTCGCTAACCACAACGCTCGAGCTCCGTTGAGCAAGAAGCATACGTGCAGGTCAGAGCTACAAAGCATCACCGCTCACAGGCTTACGACCCAGACTGTGGCGCGCGCCGACGGAGTGCCCCCTTCTATCGACCGAGCCAGGGTGAGCCGTCCGCGTTCCAGCATCGCGAAATCCGACCGGATCCTTCGAATCGACGATGCGCTTCGTCGATGTGTCTTCAACCGTTGCGTTGCCCGCGTCGCCTCGGCGGCCGGGTGCGCCGCGGACCGGCTTCCTCGAGCCTTCGGATGGCTCGACCTTCACAGCTTGTGAACACCCAGATCAGCGAAGAGTCTTCTCGTAGCCGGGTCGACTGAGTAAAGCACTGTGCCGCGGATCGAACGAGTCATAAGCACGCCGTATGCGTTCCGGATCGCACGTTCGAGGTCGTGGTCCTCACGAATCCTGCTGGCTTTGCTCAGCACATGTTCACGGTGGACTGCCCAGCCATTGCCATCCCAAGTGAGATCCTGTCCCATGATCACGCCGCCCCACTCGTACTCCAGGCCTTGCGCGGTGTGGACACAGCCGATCTGCCCGAACCCGCCGGATTCCGTTGCCCAGAAACGCCGCTTCGGGACTCCTGGCGTGTCGTGCTGGTCGCCAGCGTTCCACGGGCGCGCCCAGCCTGGTTCCGGGGTGACTTCCGGGTCGGTGCCGCTGCGGTCTTCCCACTTCCAGCAGATCCCCGCGCTCATCCGAGCGCTTTCCCCCCTGTCTTCCCTGTCGCGCAGGAAGCGCTCCATGGTGGCGGCGCTGTCGGCGTAGTAGAGCTGAAACGGCTCTGGCTCGTCCCCGTTGTCCGGCTTCCAGGGGAGCGGGTCACCGGCGAGTAGGCGCTGGATCCACGTGTCGTACGTCGAGCTGCCGACGGCGCGGAGTACCCGGTCCAGGCTGATGGGCACAACCTCCATGCCAAGACTTTGGATCTCGTCGATGAGCGCTTCTGGTGACCAGACCTCGTCGGAGAACAAACGCTGGTCGCCGTCGATGAAGAACACCGGCACCTTCGCCCGCGTGACGATCACTGAGACCGACGACTCGCCGGGCCGCATGGAGTAGGAGCCCTTCATCGGGCGCGCGGTCATCCGATGCGTCTCATCGCACAGAATCAGGTCGAGCTCGTTCGCCGTTCGGCTGTCTGCGACACTGTTCAGGGTGGCGAAAGCTTGGCGCCGCCCACGAGAAGCGCGTTTGAAGGTCTCACGTGAAGCGACTCCCCCGGATACATAGCAGGCTTTCCGTCCGGCGTTGAGGGCTTGGCCGAGCAGCGTCAGTCCGACCAGCGACTTCCCGCTCCCGGCCCGGCCGCTGATGACGAATACTTTCTTCGCGCCGACTGGAGACCATTCAGTCAGCGCCTTGGTGACGCTCGTGACGGCGACCAGCTGGTTCTCCACGAGACTGAACTGCGTGTACCCGGCCACGATGGCTCCGGCATCGGGCCCGATCAAGGACCTGGCGCGACGCCGCCCGAGCAAGGCCTCTGACGCACCGGCGCCCGACTCCGCACTGAAGTTGCTCTTCAGGAATTTCTCCAGCTCGCCGGGGTAGCGAGCCGTGAATGTCGGCATCCCGCGGCGAGGTGAGACGTTTCTGATCCATTGATGTTCCGGGTTCCTGAGATTGTGCAGATATGACGCACCGGCGAGGTGGACGTAACGATCATCGAACATGCTGTGGTACACCTTGAGCGCCAGCACGTTATCGTACACTTGCACGGCCGGATGTTTCTTGTGCCTGCCGTACGCATCGAAGTAGACCTTGTCAACGGCACACTTGTCGCACAGGACCCCTGGCCCCGCTCGGCGACAGGCCGAACACAGACCGTCTGCAATATCCGACCTCGGACGTGCGATCCGGCTCCACTGCTTCAGTTCGATCGCCACGTAACTCAGGCCACCGTCCGGATGACAACCGGCCAGAACCACGTCGATGGGAGCCATTTCCGGAGCGACGCGGTATTCAACGAACATCCAGACCCGATCTAGACCCAGACTGTCCAGCAAGGACGCCAGCGCGTATACGCTTTCCCGCCAGGATGTCACGTCGGCGTCACTAGGTGCCTCCCCACGGGGATGCGCTTCCTTATAACAGTTCTCGATTTTCGGTATCAGCGTAGCACTGTCCCGAAGGAACTCCCGGGCGGAGTAATAAGCTTCCAGCGGTTCCCACCCATTCGTTGCCGCCCTGTTCTGAACCATTCCACCGAGTTTCTTTGAAAGATTTTTGCAATTCTCACCGATCAGACGTGGCCAAGTGAGACGAAGTGCTCGAGCGGGTCATGTCGGTCAGGCGTAGGCCGCGAGACCTCTCGGATTGCACCCCCGGCACCAGTCGTCCGCAGCCAGGGCGCGTTCGCAGGCCCCACCTCCCCCGGGCTTCGAACCGGTCCGTCCGTACGTCCGAACAGTTCTACACGATCGAGTGAATGGGCGCGCCTTTGGCATGGTTACACCGGCAACGGCGTTCGCAGCCTGGAGGTTTGCTTTCGGACGACCGGCTTGAGCCGAACGGGTGGTCTCACTGATAGCTATTGCGATGTGACTATCTGTGCGTAACCGTGAAGGGGGTCGCCGGCGCGAGGAGCTTGCGTGGGTACTTCGAGCAGATGGGCCGGGCCACAGACGGCCGCGTGGGCAGCTGTGTCACGGAGCGTCGCGCAGCTTCGACCGGCCGCCGGAGTGGCCACGTCCGCCGCAGACATCCCCAGCCCGAGGCAGCCGGAGGACCCCTCCATCTCGGACGAGTCGGCAGCGAAACGAGGACAGCGTTGCCTGGACGCGCTCACAGCGGCGGTGCGTGACGACCCGGATGCCTACGAGCTGCGAACGACAATGACACGGGCAGGCGGATCTCTGATCGATGCGGTCGAGGGCATCGGCAAAACCGACGGGCTGGTGGCCCTGGTACCCGATTCCGACTGGCCCGGCAGCCGAGAGGAATGGTTCCTCTATCGGTTCGTTTCCGTCGTGGCTGGTGAAGACACTGCGATCGCTGACGCCGTCGCACGGCGCGCTGCCACGGTCTGCGCCGAGAAGATCCTTGCTAGTCCGGCCACGGCAGAAGCGATCGAGCGGGGAGAGCCGGGCTGGAGACTTCCCGACGGTCTGTTCTGTGAGATCTACCAGCTCTTCTTCGCCGACTATGTGGCCGAGTTTGTTCATGCGGTCATAGCCGAAAAGGTCAAGCTTGTGGTTCCGGCACTTGTTCTTGCGGACCCCAGCGGCCAGATCGCGGACTGGGTTGCCGACCAGATCACTGCGGTGCTCCCGATGCCGTGTGCCGAGAAGAACGAGCACCCGGACGATCCTCGCTCCATCGTCGAACTGGCCCGCGACATGCTGCAGGACGCAGTGGTCACGGCATTGGGGCTTCCCCGGGTGGACACGTGACCGGCGATGGCCGGCGGTTCTGCTTCACCGCGGACGGCCGCCGTCGTGTGAGCCCCGAGCGTGAACCACTCTCCGACGCAGACTTCCACGATCGGGAGGCTCGACTCGATCAGGGAATGGCCTTGGCCGGGCCCGCGGAACCCTGGGCACGCGATCTCCTGCAAGTGGCACGCGCCGCCTATCTGGTGGACAAGCGCTATGTCCGGCGGACCGACGACGGCTGGTCGCGCACGATCGACCTTTCGGTCGAGGCCGCGGAGCCAGAGCGGTGGGGTACGCCGCAGCTGGAGGACCTGACAGCATTGCTGGCTGCGCTGACCAGCGATACGTGGCACGTCCGCGTGGTAGGGGGTGCCGCCTACCGGCAGTGGATGGACTACGAAGAACGAGCGTTAGAGGTGGCCCTGTTCTCGGGAGGTGTGGACTCGACATCGTATGCCGCTCAAGCTGCTACGAAAGCGACAACCGGCACTCTGCTGCTGATGGGTTACGACGACAACATGCGCGCCCGGCAGCAAGAAGTCCACCGGTTCATCAACCAGCTCCGGCACAGGCCGATCAAGCTGGTACAGATCGGCCAGCGAGTGCTCTCGGGGCCCGGTGGCAAGCTCGAGCGCAGCACCCGTACACGCGGTCTGCTCTACATGGCGACCGCGGTAGCGGCGGCATCGGCGCACCGTGTCGGCCAGGTCAAGGCACCGGAGAACGGGCAGCTCGCGATCAACCCACCATTAACCCCGAACCGGTTGGCCGGCCTCTCGACCCGCTCGGTCCATCCGTGGACGCTGGAGCTGACGAACCGCCTGATCCGCGGTCTCGGCGGTGCTGTCGAGGTGGTCAACCCGCTGCTTCCGTTCACGAAGGGCGAGGTGTGCAGTCAGGCTCTGACGGCGGGACTTACACCAGACGATCTTGCTCGCACCGTCAGCTGTGGCGACCCCAGCAGCGCGCGCTACTCCCACCAAGGCCAGCTCAACTGCGGTCACTGCTACCCGTGCCTCATCCGGCACTCCGGCCTTCTGTCTGCTGCGGGGATCGACCGGACCGACTACCGGCTCGACTTGACCCGCACCGACCTGAGGACGAAGGCTGCCGAACACCTTCGTGCGTTGGCTCGCTGGCTGAACGGCGACTTCGGGTTCCGGGACCTGGTTGCCGACATGCCCTTCCCCAGCTCGACACCCATCCCAGCGGTGCTGCCGATGCTGCACCGCAGACGACGTGAACTCGCCGCGATGGTGGACCACGTCGTGCCTGAAAATAGCCCACTGAGACGAAGCTGGGCGCCCAGGCTTGCAAGCTGACCACGGAGAGCTGCTTGACCTGCGAAGATGCCCTTCGTCCGGCAACCAATCACGCTTGGCCCGCGTGCGAGGGGACGCGCCGCCGAGCCTGTTCGACCACGCGAGTCGCGTGCCAACTCCGTTCCGAACCACAGCCAGCTTGTAACGTAACGCTGCGTGACACCGACTCGATACCGAGTGAGTGAACATCAACTGCTCGACACCGCGGGGTGCAGCAACCTACCTGGCGTAGGCACCTAGGATCGTCGGCGGTCGGTTGTTCAGCGAAGAAGGGGAGGCTGCGTGTCGGGCGGTGGACCATCAGTACCCAAACCTGCGCCCCCGCCGCAGCAGAAGCGCTGGTTCCAGGAACGGACGTCGCCCTACCCGTGGGAGCAGGACGGGCTCGACCACGTCCGCCGGCTCATGCCCAAGGCCGAGCCCTACCGCGCGTGGACCACCTTCTCGTTCACCGGTGCCTCAGGCCGCATCAACGAATGCGACCTCCTCATCGCAGTTCCGGGCGGCCTCTACCTGGTCGAGCTCAAAGGACACCCCGGGCGGGTCGTGAACAACGGCGAGACCTGGCGGTTCTTCCAAGACGGCTCCCGTCGGCCGCGCATTCTCCGCAACCCTCTGCACCTCACCGACCTTAAGTCCAAGGAGCTCAAGGGCCGGCTGGAGTGGGCCGCCAAGCGACTGCACGTCAGCCAGCGGGTGCCGCGCGTCGAACCCGCCGTGTTCCTGTCCGCGCCGGATCTGCGATCCGAGCTGGACGACGTGCAGCGCGCGAGGGTCTACGGCCGCGACGGTGTCCCCCACGGTCTGCCGGAACTGTGGGGTGATCTGCTCTCCCGTCCGCCGCAACGGGACTCGCAGCGAATCACGCCGGCCTTCTCGTCGGTCCTGCCGAAGCTCCTGGAAGAGATCGGGATCCGGGCTTCGACGGCTCATCTGCGCTTCGGCGACGACTGGACGCTGAGTCCGGACCTGCTCGACGCCGGCCCGACCTGGGAAGACCGCCTTGCCGAGCGGAAGGACATCGTCCGCGAAGAGGGCCGGGTCAGGATCTACCTCACGGCCCTGCAAGCGAGCGACGAACGGCAGCAGTCCGTCGAACGCGCCGCACGCCGCGAGTACCAGGTGCTGCAAGGCATCACCCATCGCGGAATCGCGCAGGCGGTGCAGATCCGCGATCACGGGGGCGGACCGGCCATCCTGTTCCACCACCGCGCGGACGATCTTCGGCTGGATTCGTACCTCGCGGTGCATGGTGAGCACCTCGGCGCCGAGGTCCGCCTCGACATGGTGCGCCAGCTCGCCGAGGCCGTCCGCTACGCGCACAGCCGCTCGCTTTACCACCGTGCGCTGGCCGCGCGGTCGGTCTACGTGTCTGCGAAAGAGGACGGCTCCAAGCCGGTCATGCGGATCATCGACTGGCAGGCGGCAGCACGCGACTTCGACACCACCGGGTTCTCCTCGATCGGCAACACCTCCCTGCCGGGCGAGCACGTCTCGAACTCGGCCGACGTGTACCTGGCGCCGGAGGTCGACACGCAGTTCGCCGATCCGGTCGACCTCGACGTCTTCGGGCTCGGAGCAATCGCCTACTTCATCGCGACCGGCCAACCCCCCGCCGCCCAGCGCAGCGCCCTGATCGAACGACTGGCCACCGACAAGGGCCTGCACCCCTACGCCGTCTCCGACGTCATTTCCGACCAGCTCGACGCGCTGATCTTCGACGCGACTCGCACCGACGTCGCGGATCGGCTCGATTCAGCCGAGGCGTTCCTGGCACGCCTCGATGCTGCCGCGAAGGACGCCTCTCCCGCCGAGGAGACCGCGGTGCAGGTGGACCCCCTCACCGCGTCGCCGGGGCACAACGTCGACGGTGACTGGGAGGTCGAACGGGTCCTGGGCACCGGCGCGACCGCCCGTGCTCTGCTCGTCAAACGAGACCTGGAGGATGAGGACGGTAAGCCGTACTGCGAGCGGCGCGTCTTCAAGGTCGCATTGGATGATGCCAAGGCCGCTCGGCTCCGCGCCGAAGCGACGGCATTGGAGCAGGTCGGCGGCGGCGTGATTGTCCGCCTGCTCGACGGCCCGCGTGAGCTCGCCGGCCGAACCGTGCTCGACCTCGAGTTCGCCGGTGGCGAGGACATCTCTGGTTCGACGCTTGGCGCACTGCTGCGCGCCGAAGGCAAGCTCAGCTACCACAACCTGGACCGCTACGGCAAAGACCTGTTCACCGCGCTTGATCACCTGGCGGGCAAGGGTGTGCGCCACCGGGACCTCAAGCCGGACAACTTCGGGGTATACCGGCGAGCCGATCGCTCCACGCAGCTCATGCTGTTTGACTTCTCGCTCGCTGACGCCTCCGATCGCGACGTTCACGCTGGGACTCGCGGCTACCTCGATCCGTTCCTCGGCTCCGCGCGGCGCCCTGCCTTCGACGACCACGCCGAGCGCTACGCGGCGGCGGTGACCCTGCACGAGATGGCCGCGGGGCAGCGCCCGGTGTGGGGCGACGGCATGAACAACCCGCAGACCACGACCGATGAGACGCCGACGATCGCGTCGGATCTGTTCGACCCCGCCCTTCGGGACGGTCTCACCGAGTTCTTCCTGCGTGCCTTCCACCGCGACGTCGACCGGCGCTTCGACACGTACCGGCAAATGGAAGACCAGTGGCGCGCAGTGTTCGTCGATGCCGACACCGCCGCCCCGCCCACCACCCAGGCCACGGTGGGGCTGGAAATCGGATCGCTGGAGGCGACCCGTGACGCTCACGCGGCTGCCGCCAAGCTGGACACCCCGCTGGAGCTGGCCGGACTCACACCGCGCGCGGTGTCGGTGGCTCAAGGCTTCGAGGCCACCACGGTCGGCCAGCTACTCGACGTCCCGCTGCACCTGATCGCGAAGGCTCGCGGCGCGGGCGCGGTCGTGCGCAAGGAGCTCAACCGTCGACACAAGCAGTGGTCCAAGCAGCTGCTGCAGGCGGCGGAATCCGCGGCTGCGCGCCCGGCCGGGGAAGACCACCTGACCATCGAGGATCTGGCCGCGCTCCTCACACCTGCACAGACGCGCCGGGGGTCGAACAAGGCCGATGTCATCCGGTTGACGCTCGGCCTGCCGAACGGCAACGAGTCACTAGAGTCGTGGGCCTCGCAAGGTGCGGTCGCCAAGCGCCTCGAAATCTCGCAGCCCTCGGTATCGCGACATCTCAACGCCGCGTTCAGGGAGTGGGCGGCCGCGGAGTGGCTGACCAGGATCCGCAACGAGCTCGTCGACGCCGTGGCCGAGGCAGGCCGGGTCGTCACCGTCCATGCACTGGCCGCTGCGCTGCGTACCCGGCACGGCGCCGGCGAGGACGACGCGGAACGCACCATGGCGCGGGCGATGGCTATCGTCCGGGCCGCCGTAGAGACCGAAGTCTGGGCCGGCCTGCACACCGAGGACGCGGAGGGCACCGGCCCGCGCCTGGCGGTGCAGCGACGTGGGCACCGGGTGCTGATCGCGCTGGAGTCGCTGCCCGGCTCCCAGGACCCGAGTGCCCCGGAGATGGCGGACTACGCCTTCGCTCTCGGTGTCCGAGCCGACGAACTGGTGGGACGGGAGCCGCTGCCCGGCCGGGGCGTCATCGTGCGCGAACTGCGTGCGGTGCCGCCACCGGAGGGCCTGCCGCCGCTGGCCGACACCCGACTCGTCGAACTAGCGTCGGCGATGTCCGAGCACGCGGCGGCGTCCCCGCGGCTGGAGCTGTACCCCCGTGAGCTGGACCTGGTGCGCGCGCTGCGGATCTCGCAGGCCGCGGCCGGGGTGCGTGACCGCGGCATCACCCAGCCCGACCTGATCGCCAAGGTCCGGGCCCGCTTCCCCGCCCTCGACGTGGCCGAGCGGCTCACCCACGTCGAGCTCGAGGATGCCTTGCACGCCGCCGGCTTTCCGCTGAACTACGACACGTCGGACAAGGTGTTCCGGCCACCGCCGCTCGAGCAGCCACGCTTCTCCGCCTCTGCATCCGCGCTCAGCGGACACGGACACTGGCGCGCGGCCGGCACGGACCCCCACGAGGTTCTGACGAGGAAGCTCGCCGCGGCGATCGAGCGTGGCGGATTCCTCGCGCTTACCTTGCGAGGGGCGTACCTGCCCGGCACACCGGAGGGCATCGCCGCCCGGTACCCGGTGCGTTCGATCGACGTCGACCGCGAGTTCGTCACAGCGTTCCGGGCGCTCGTCACCGAGCGCGGGCAGGAGTGGGCGAAGGTTGGCAAGCTGGACGCGAGGTTCAGCGAAACCGGCGTCATCTCGCCAGGCTTGGCGTCGTACGTGCGGGCGACGTGGGAACGGGTGCGCACCCGAATCGGCGACGCGGCGCTTGGGGCGAGCACGGTGCTGTTCCTGCACCATGCGGGCATGGTGGCCCGCTACTCCGACGAGGGCGGCCATGCCTTCCTGACGGAGCTGCAGAACGCCGCCCGCCGACCCGACGACGCGCCGCACGGCCTGTGGCTCCTGTGCCCGGCGGAGTCGGCGCTCGACACGCCGCAGCTGGACGGCAAGATCGTCGAAGTACTGACCGAGAGCGAACGCGTGGTGCTCGACCGCGCATTCCTCGAAGAAGTCCACACCACGGATGGTGCGGCGTGAATGAAGGACTACTCGTGACAACGGCAGGGCGCGCGGTGGACGGCAAGCAGCTGGTGAAGGACTTGCAGCGCCAGGTGCTACTGTTGGAGGACGATCTTCGCGTGCGCGCCGGCGAAGAGCCCGAGTTCGCCACCGCGTTGCGGGCCGAGTACGACGACGCTTATGAGAAGAAGCGCACTGCTGCTACGTACGAGTCATGGCTCGACGCCCGGGTCACCCAGGTCGCGGCCGCGTGGGTGCTCGGCACAGTGTTCGTGCGGTTCTGCGAGGACAACGGGCTCATTGAGCGGCCGTTCATCTCCGGCCCCGGCGAGCGGCTCAAAGATGCCGAGGAACACCACGAGGCATACAACCGCAAGTTCACGGGTCACAACGACCGCGACTGGCTGATCGCTGCGTTCGATCACATCGCCGACGCTCACCCCACTGCGGCCGGGCTTTTCGACAAGCGGCATAACCCCCTGTGGGAGATCACACCGTCGTACGAGGCTGCAACGTCGCTGCTGAAGTTCTGGCGGCGTCCCGACGAAGAGCTCCGCTACGACTTCACCGATTCCGAGTGGGACACCCGCTTTCTCGGCGACCTCTATCAAGATCTTTCCGAGCACGCCCGCAAGACCTTTGCCTTGCTGCAGACCCCGGAGTTTGTCGAGGAGTTCATCCTCGACCTGACGCTGGAGCCGGCGGTCAGGGAGTTCGGCCTCAAGGGCCTGCGGACGATCGACCCTGCCTGCGGCTCCGGCCACTTCCTACTCGGCATTTTTAAGCGCCTGCTTGCCAAGTGGCGCCACGCAGAGCCCGGAACCGACGACTGGGAGCTGATCAAGCGCTCACTGGAGTCGGTGCACGGTTGCGACAAGAACCCGTTCGCGGTGTCTATCGCGCGATTCCGCCTGCTTGTCGTGGCGCTGCGCGCGACGGGTGAAACGCGCCTGGCAGCTGCCCCGACGTTCCCAGTCAACGTCGCAGCCGGTGACTCCCTAATGCACGGCCGAGGCGCACCAGGAGTTCAGGGCGAATTTTTCCCATCCGACAAGCCCCACACGTACGCCACCGAAGATGTCGACGAGTTCATCAATTCGTGCGACTTCCTGGGTCGGGCGTCCTACCACGTTGTCGCCGGCAACCCGCCCTACATTACTGTCAAAGACAAGCGGGAAAACCAGAACTACCGCGACGGCTATGATGCGTGCTCCGGCGCGTTCGCATTGTCGGTACCTTTTGCGCAGCGACTGTTCCAGCTCGCGATCCGCCGCGACGGCAACGATCGCAACGCCGGATTTGTTGGTCAAATTACCGCGAACTCATTCATGAAGCGCGAGTTTGGAAAGAAGCTCATCGAGAGCTTCTTCAAGACCGTGAACCTGACCCACGTTATCGACACCTCAGGCGCTTACATTCCAGGACACGGGACACCGACAGTGATCCTTGTCGGTCGCAACCACCAGTACCGCCAAAACGACCCAATCAGGGCCATTCTCAGCGTCCGAGGCGAGCCGCGTCAACCGGAGAACCCCGCAAAGGGATTGACCTGGTCAGCAATTGTTGAGCAACTTGACCAACCAGGCAGCGAGTCCGACTGGATTTCTGTCGAAGACATTGAACGATCAACCCTGTCAAGTCATCCGTGGTCACTTAGCGGCGGTGGAGCTTCAGAGTTATTCACCAAAATAGAGTCTGCTGCCAAAAGAAAATTTGTAGAAAATATTCGACTCACTGGCAGGACTGCTCACACCGGTAGCGACGAGGTATATTTCACCCCTATCAAGTCCTGGAGACGTCAAGGAGTTCGATCCGATCATTTCATTCCACTAGTCGAGGGAGATGTAGTCCGAGACTGGCACCTTACAGCCGCAACCGAGGCCCTATTCCCATACGATTCAGACCTAAAAGCAGATCTGAGTGATCGACCGATGGCGCATCACCTCTGGCTGCATCGTTTTCATCTCCGAGAGCGCCGCGAACCGGGTGGTACCCACGAAGAAATCGGTCTGACCTGGTATGAATGGAGCCGCTGGCACCCGGAGCGGTTCTCAATCGCCATGGGAATCGCGTTTGCGTTTGTGGCGACACATAACCACTTCGTGCTTGACCGGGGCGGAAAAGTCTTCAAGCAGTCAGCGCCGGTGATCAAGCTGCCGGAGAGGGCGAGCGAGGATGACCATCTGGCGCTGCTGGCCTTACTGAACTCGTCGACGGCGTGCTTCTGGCTCAAGCAAGTGAGTCAGGGGAAGGGTGGCAGCGGGCTCGGCCGCGGGCACCAGGACGAAGAATGGGAAGAGCGGTACGAGTTCACGAGCACCAAGCTGCAGGATTTCCCGCTGCCGCGTGAGCTGCCACTTGAGTTCGGCCGCACCATGGATTCCCTCGCCCAGCATCTCGCGGCTCAGGCTCCAGGCGCGCTGTCCGGCCATGAGGTGCCGTCGCGGGCGCGACGCGACGCGACGCGACGCGAGCACGAGCGCGTTCGGAGCCGGATGATCGCGCTGCAGGAAGAGCTCGACTGGCACACCTACCGCCTGTACGAGCTGCTGATGGGTGGCGATCTCGCGCGGGTCACCGCCGCCGACCGCGACGATGTTCCCGAGATCCACCTTGGCGAGCGGGCCTTTGAAATCGTGCTGGCACGCAAGGCTGCTGCGGGCAAGATTGAGACTGCGTGGTTCGAACGCCACGGCTCCACGCCTGTCACCGAAATGCCCGCGCGTTGGCCAGAGTGGTACCGAGCGATCGTACAGGCACGGATCGATATCATCGAGCAGCGCCGCGACATCGCGCTGATCGAGCGTCCGGAATGCAAGCGACGCTGGGCGACACAGCCGTGGGAGAAGAAGGAAGCCGAAGCGCTCGAAACTTGGCTGCTGGACCGCTGCGAGCGACGCGACCTCTGGTACAGCCTGCGTGACGGTTTCGAACAACCGCGAGTACTAACAATCAGTCAGCTCGCAGACGCGTTCAAAGACGACGCTGACATGCAGTCCGTCGCGCAGCTCTACGCCACCGACCACCTCGACAAACGCGACCTCACGCTGGCCCAGGTCCTGGAAAAGATCATCGCAGACGAGCATGTCCCGTTCCTCCCCGCGATGCGCTACAGGGACCTGGGGCTGCGCAAGCGCGCGCAGTGGGAGAAGGTCTGGGAGCAGCAGCGGGAAGAAGACAAGACCGGCGAGCGCCTCGACATCCCGGTGCCGCCGAAGTACACCTCTGCTGATTTTCGCAAGATCAGCTACTGGTCCCAGCGCGGCAAGCTCGACGTACCCAAGGAACGCTTTATCTCCTACCCCGAAGCAAGCCCGGACGGCGACCCGACGCTGCTGCTCGGCTGGGCCGGCTGGGACCACAAGGACCAAGCACAGGCCCTGGTCAACGTCATCAACGACCGCACCCAGGAAGCCGGCTGGGAAGCCGAGCGTCTGAAGCCGTTGCTGGCCGGACTCGCCGAGGTCATGCCATGGGTCAAGCAGTGGCACGGCGAGTACGACGCCGAGTGGGGCGGAGTACCGGCCGACGAATATCAAGCCTTTCTTGACGAGCAGTTGACCAAGCATCAGCTGGCGATCAAGGACCTGACCGCATGGCGTCCCGAGGCTTCGCGGCGCGGGCGCCGCAGCAGCGCAAAGGGTGATCAGCAGTGAGCGGCACCGAGATGTACCTCCGGGACGTCATCGACATCCCGGACTCCGTCCACGCGGGCAACTTCAAGATCGACCTCACCAAGGGGTTCGTCGAGACCGACGCCCGGGTCGCCGAGTACGTAGTGACCGATCAGCTCCGACAGGCGTTCGGCAAGGCGCTGTCACTCGTGCGGGCCGCCGTACGAGACGGGGCTTCCCACGCCGCCTACCTGCACGGCTCGTTCGGCTCCGGTAAGAGCCACTTCCTGACCGTCCTGCACGCGGTGCTCAACAACGCTCCGGTCGCCCGCGCCAAGCCCGGGCTGCAGCCTGTGATCGCCGAGCACGACGACTGGCTGCGCGGCAAGAAGTTCCTCATGGTGCCCTATCACCTGGTGGGTCAGACCGACATCGACTCGGCGATCCTCGGCGGCTACGTCCGCACCGTCCGCGACCTGCACCCCGGGAAGCCCACTCCGCCGGTCTACCGCGCCGACGCGATGCTCGTCGACGCCCAGGGACAGCGGGAGTTCCTCGCCGACGACGCCAGGTTCGCCGAATGGCTGGGCAGCGAAGCTCCGGCCGCTGACGACGACCTCGACGACCTGGACGTCATCGAAGGAACCACTGTCCGCAGCTGGACATCCGCCAAACTCGATCACGCGTTCAGCGCTCCCGCGGGCGACCCGGTGCGCGACGCCCTGGTCTCGGCGCTGCTGTCCGGGCCAATGACGGCCTATATCCGGGGTGCGACTGGCGACGCCAACGCGTTCATCCCGCTCGAGGACGGCCTGTCGGTGATCAGCCGCCACGCCCGTGACCTCGGTTACGACGGACTGCTCCTTTTCCTCGACGAGCTGATCCTGTGGCTCCAGTCGCACATGGCCGATCAGGAATTCGTCAACACGCAAGTCAGCAAGCTCGTCAAGCTGATCGAATCGGGCAACGCCGACCGCGCGCTGCCGATCGTCTCCTTCATTTCCCGCCAGCGAGACCTGTCCAAGCTCGTCGGCGAGGACGTCACCGGAGCGGACGTGAAGAACCTCGAGGCACAGGTGCAGTACCTGGCCGAGCGGTTCGACATCATCTCGCTCGAAGACCGCAACCTGCCGGCGATCATCAAGGAGCGCGTCCTCAAACCGAAAACGCCGCAGGCGAAAACCGCGCTGGAAAGCGCGTTCACCGCCATCGAGTCCACGAACTCCGCGGTCCGTGACGTATTGCTGGACGCCAACGGCGCCACCGGCGCCGACTGGACGGACTTCCGGGACGTCTACCCGCTCTCTCCCGCCCTGCTCAACGTGCTCGTCGCGCTGTCCGGGGCGCTCCAGCGCGAACGCACCGGTCTCAAGCTCCTGCAGGAAATGCTGTACCGGCGCCGCGCCGACATGAAGCTCGGTGAGCTGATTCCCCTGGGTGCCCTCTGGGACGTCCTCGCGGACGGCACCCAGGAGCCCTTCACCGAGCGGTTGCGGCAGGATTCCGAGACCGCGCAACGGTTCCACGCGAAGGTGCGCGCGCACTTGCTCGAGAAGTACGGCAGCGAAAGCGACCCGCGCTTCGTCGCCGACGACCAGTTCGTCAAGACGTTGATGCTGGCCGCGCTGGCGCCGAACGTGTCCGCGCTGGCCCGGTTGACCGGGGCGCGGCTGGCGGCCTTGAACCACGGTTCCATCCGCTCGCGCACCGTCGCGCCTGGGACGATGGTGGTCGGCCGGCTGCGTGAATTGGCCGCGGAGTTCGGCGAGCTGCGCTCCGAAGGCGACGAGGACCCGGTGTTCCGCCTGCAACTGTCCGATCTGAACATCGAACCGCTGCTGGACGCCGTCGGCGAGCAGGACTCGATCGGCGTCCGCCGGATCTGGACCAAACGACAGCTGTGGCAGAAACTCGGCATCCGCGATGCCGAGGAGTTCGTCTGCGAGCGCGAGGTCGTCTGGAAGGGCACGCGCCGCACCGCGGAGTTCGTGTTCGCCAACATCCGCGACAGCCAGGACCTCCCAGACGTGCAGTTCAAGCCCAGCGTGCCAGGCCGGATCCGGATCATCCTCGACTATCCCTTCGACCAGCACGGCCACCCGCCGAGCGACGACATCGCACGGGTGAACCGGCTCAAGCGGGCGGAATTCGTCGCGGCCACGATCACCTGGGTCCCGCATTTCCTGTCGACGCAGAAGTCCAACCAGCTGGGCCGGCTGCTCAAGATCCGGTACCTGCTTGAGCGCAACCGGCTCGACGACTACGCCGGGGAGATGTCCGCGGACAACCGGGTCAAGATCCGCCACCAGCTGCAGGCCCAGGCCGACACCCTCGAATCACAGCTCACCGCGTCCCTGATGCAGGTCTACGGCATCGCGCGGGCCGAAGAGTCCACGCTGGGCGCGCAGGTCGGCGACGAGGGACACGTGCTGTCGCTGAAGCCCGGGCACACGCCACGGCTGCTGGCCGGCGCGGGCTTCGAGCAGAACGGGCTCGCCCTCGCGGACGGCCTGTTCTCCGCGCTGTACCCGAAACACCCGAACTTCGACACGACCGGGAACCGCAAGGCGATCACCGTCGGCGAGCTGAAGACCGTCCTCGGCTGGATCACACAGGCCATGGAGGAGGGCAAGCGCCGCATCGTGGTCGACCGGTCGCAGCTCGGGCTGGTCCGGCGGATCGTGCATCCGCTCGAGCTCGGCGAGGTCTCCGACGGGCCGCTCAACGTCTCCGCGGAGTGGCGGCGTCGCATCGATCAGGCGGCCGGACAGCACGGGGTGGACGGCGACTACTCCGTCGAGAACATCCGCTCGTGGATCGAGGAGCTCGGCTACACCGGGCTGGACAAGGCGGTCGCCAACCTGATCATCGCGACCTACGCACTGCTGTCCGACCGCGCCTGGGTCATGCACGGCTCACCGCTGCGCGAGGCGCCGGAGCTGGACAAGATCGGTCCCGGACACGCGTTGCGGGCTCAGGAACTCCCCTCGTCGGACGAGTTCGCCACCGCGCGCACCCGGGCGTCGGTGCTGTTCGGGGTGAACGTGCCCGAATACCTGGTCGCGCGCAACGTCAACCGCCTCGCCTCCGACGTGCGCGAAAAGGTGACAAGCCTCGAAACAGCGGTCAACAACCTCCGCCGGACGCTGGAGACGCGGGCCGATCAGCTAGGTGTGCCCGCGACCGCCGCTCGCATCACCATCGCGCGCTACGCCGCCAACCTGCTCGCCCGGCTCTCGGCCACTCGCGACGCCACGGCGATCGTGCGTGAACTGGCTGAACCCGCCCAGGACACCGTAAACGACCAGGTGCTGGGCAATGCCATCGCTACCGCGCCGCAGGTGCTCGATGCCCTCGACCGGGTCGAGTGGGACCTCGTCGAATCCGTCCGCCGGTTCGTCGGACGCGGGGACTCGGTCGACGCGCAGGCAGGGCGGCTCCTGGCCGACATCGGCGACACCGCAGCCGTCGACGAGTTCACCCGCTCGCTGCCGCCGGTGCTGAGCGGTGTCCGCCGACGCGCCGTCACGCTGATCGAGGAAGCCGCGGGGCTCGCCGCTGTGGCGCCCCCTCCCCCTGCACCTTCCCTCCCACCGGTCCAGAAGGGTCTGCCGCTGGACTCGCCGTCGTCCCGTTCTGAGGAGAACGCGCAACCGGTTGGCGGGCAAGCGAAGCCGGCCGCACGCCGGATCACGACCAGCGTCGTCGAACAACGGTTGCAAGCCATTCTGGACGACTTCTCGACCGAGATTCGCGACTACGCGAAGGACCATCCGGGCGTCGAGATCGTCCTGGACTGGCGCATCGTCCACGAGGATCGGTCGTGACCACCGCACCGCCGCAGCTGACCAAGCGGATGATCGAAACCTTGCTCACGGACTGGCTGCCGCGAGCCAAGGAGCGTCGGCTTGTGCTGATCTACGGCCGGTACGAGGACGGGAGCAGCGACTTCGCCCTGAGCACCGAGGCGGACCGAAAGCGGGTGCACGTCACCGATCAACACTCCGTGTTGGGCATCGTCGAAGCGTGGCAGCGGCATCAGGCCGAGCGCGGCGCCGACGACGTCCTCGTGGTGACCACGAGCGTCGACGACGCCCAGCTCGGCTGGGACATCCTGGGTTACGCGCTCGGGCGCTCCACCCAAACCGCAGACCGGGCCCGGATCGTGGCGCAGCGATTCGGTGCCGCGGACGTCGACCCGCGCGTTCGCGCCGAGCCGTGGCTGATCGACGCGCTGCTCGAGGCTGAACCGCCCGGTGGCTGGCCCCGCAGCGGGTCGGTGCTCACGCGCGACACGGCCATGCGCACGCTGATCGGCGCCCGGCTCGGTATCGGCACGCTGCGCGAGGACGCGCTCGATGCCGGTGCCATGCTCGCCTGGTCGCTCGATTCGACCGGGCCAGACCGGTTCGCGCGGTTCGCCGAAGTCGAGCAGACCGGCATGACCGACTGGCTGGCCGGTTCGGTCGGCGAAGTCGCTCCGATCGTCCTGCGGCTGGCGGCTGCGGGAAAGGCAGCCGACGCCATGCCGCTCGGCCTGGTCGGCAGGGTGGCGACCCAGCCGGATGCCTCCCCGGAGGCCGCGCTCGCCTTCGGCGGGCTGCTGGCCGGCGTCCGGCCGCCGGCGTTGCGCGCCTTCACCGACGCGGTCGAAGGAACGTTGGAGCGCTGGCTCAGCGAGGCCGAGTCCGGCGGCAAGCTCGCCCGGGACCGGATCCTCGACGTCGCGAGGCGCGCCGAGCAGCTCGCCGCGAGCGCCCACCTCACCGAGGCTCTACGCGACAGCCGGTTCCTGCCGTCCAGCTACGCGGCGGCGCTGGGCACGCTGGCGAGTGCGCTGTCACCGGCCCCCGTCAAGGGCAGCATCACCGCGGTCGAGCGAGCGCTCGACGAAGTCCGCGACCACGGGCTGGCGCGGCTGGAACCGCACCGGCTCAAAGCGGCGGAGATGGCGGTACGAGTCCACCGATGGCTCGCGTTGCCGCTTCCGGACATCGGCTCGGTCGCGGTCGCCGCGAACCGGCAGGTCATGGACTGGGCGTGGGTGGACCGCGCCCTGACAACATTGTGGGTCGGCGACACCGGCGGCGATCCGGCCGTCGCTCGGGCGTACCGAGCCCTGCACGAGGCTGCCCGCGCCCGGCGAGACCGGCTTGACGAGCAGTTCGCCGCGCGACTGGCCAGCTGGGTTCCCCGCGCGTCGCGCATCGATCCCGGCGGCTGCCTGCTGATCGAGGACGTCCTCGACACCGTCGCTCGCCCGGTCGCGAGCCGGCGCGCACCGCTGGTCATCGTCCTCGACGGGATGAGCGCAGCGATCGCCACCGCGATCGGCGAGGAAGCCGCTACCGGAGGATGGCGAGAAGCCTCGCCGCGCCAGGGCGAACGCGTCGCCGCGGTCACGGTGTTCCCCTCGGTGACCCAGGTGGGCCGCGCGAGCCTGCTTTCCGGAGTGCCGAAGGCCGGCGACCAATCGGCCGAGCGAGCCGGCTTCACCGCGTTCTGGCAGAAACACCGGCGCAAAGCCGCGTTGTTCCACAAGAACGACCTGGCGGGCGACGCCGGCTACCGGCTCTCCGAAGGACTGCTGACCGCGCTCGCCGATGACGGTGTCGTCGGCGTGGTCCTCAACACGATCGACGACGCCCTGGACCACGGTCAGGAGGGCGAGCGCGCCGGCTGGTCGATCCGCGACGTCACTTACCTGCGTGAACTCCTGGACGCCGCAAGGGGATATGGGCGCCCGGTCGTGCTCGTATCCGACCACGGGCACGTCCTGCAACGGCCGACGGAGAAGCCGTCGAAGGCCGAGGGGACGTCGGCACGATGGCGCACTGGACCGGCGGGCAACGGCGAGGTCGAGCTGGCCGGACCGCGCGTGCTGCTCGGCGACGGCCGGGTGACTGTGCCATGGCGCGAGGACATCCGCTACACCGCCCGGAAGTCCGGCTACCACGGAGGCGCGTCGCTCGCCGAAATGATCGTGCCCGTCCTGGTCCTCCTGCCGTCCGACGACCTCGTGCCGGCCGGGTGGCACGTCCTCTCTCCCGAGGCCGTGACCCCCGCTTGGTGGGAGCAGCGGCGCACGGTGCTCCCGGAGCAGCCCACGCCGGCTCGCAAGCTCGGCCGTCGCAAGCCCGAACCCGACTCGGCCGTACCGCTGTTCGCGGTGGACGCGCCGGTCGAATCCGTCGGTACGCAGGTCGTGGCCACCGAGCTCTACGCAGCCCAACGGGCCTTCGTGCCGAAGGCGCCGGACAAGCAGGTCGTGGCGACCGTGATCGACGCGTTGCTCGATGCCGACGGATCACTGTCGCTCAGCGCGGTCGCGGAGCGGGTCGGCCGGGCCGCACGCCGTCCGGAATTCTTCGTCAGGACCCTGGAGCGCCTGGTGAACGTCGATGGTTACCCCGTGCTGACGCTGCGCGACGGAGATCGGAGCGTCAAGCTTGATCGCGAAATGCTTCAGACCCAGTTCGGAGTGCGAGTGCGATGACCGTCCAGGCGAGTGAGGCGCGGCGACGCGAGGCGGTGGACGCACTGCGGCGCGGCACCGTGCCGCAGTCGGGGCTCGACTTGCTGGCTGTCGGCCTGGACCGGTTCGCCCGCGCCATGGAGGACGATCTGGCAACCGTGGCGCGCGGAGGTGCGGCCTTCCACGCCGTGCGTGGTGAGTACGGATCCGGAAAGACGTTCTTCACGCGCTGGCTGGCCGAGCGCGCGAAACGCCGGGGCCTGGCGACCACCGAGATCCAGATCTCCGAGACCGAAACACCGCTGCACCGGCTGGAGACCGTCTACCGGCGCCTGACCGAGCGGCTGACCACTGCCACCCACCAGCCCAGCGCTTTGCGCGCAGTCGTCGATTCCTGGCTCTACACTCTCGAGGAGCAGGTCCTCGAGACCGGCGACGTCGCCGAGGACGACGAACAGGCCCTGACCGCGGCTGTTGGGCAGCTGATGGAGCAACGCCTCGCGGAAGTCGCTCGGACCACCCCGGCGTTCGCCGCGGCGCTGCGGGGCTACCAGCAGGCGGTGACTGCCGGCGACAACGCCACGGCGGAGGCTCTCATCGCTTGGCTCGGGGGACAGAAGTCGGTCGCCGCGGCCGCTCGCCGGACCGCCGGAGTGCGCGGCGACCTCGACCATTTCGGTGCGCTCGGCTTCCTCCAAGGGCTGCTGACCGTGTTGCGGGACTGCGGGCACCCCGGTCTCCTGCTCGTACTGGACGAAACCGAAACACTGCAGCGTGTGCGCGGTGACGTGCGGGAGAAGGGGCTCAATGCGCTCCGGCAGCTGCTCGACGAAATCGATGCTGGGCGCTTCCCGGGACTCTTTGTCGTCATGACGGGCACGCCGGCGTTCTTCGACGGGCAGCAAGGTGTCCAGCGCCTGCCACCGCTGGCCCAGCGGCTGGCGACGGACTTCGGTACCGACGCTCGGTTCGACTCCCCTCGTGCCGTGCAGCTGCGGCTGCTGGGCTTCGACCTGAATCGGCTTGTCGAGCTGGGACAGCAGGTTCGCGAACTGTATGCAAGCGTCGCGCAGCATCCCGATCGAATCGCCGCGCTGATCGACGACGCCTACCTGCGGACCCTGGCCTCGGCTCTGACCGGTCAGCTCGGCGGCAAAGGGGGTGTCGCGCCACGGCTGTATCTGCGCAAGCTGGTGGCCGATGTGCTGGACCGCGTCGACGAGTTCGATGACTTCGATCCCCGGGTCCACTATGCGCTGACCGTGTCGAACACGGAGTTGACTGAGTCCGAGCGCAACGCTGCTGCGAGCGCCGACGACGTCGAGCTGGATCTGCCGTGACCCAGGCGTTGGCGCGGCTGCATCCCGCGCTGGTGCACCACATCGTCAACACCCTGGGCTGGCGGTCGCTGCGGCCGCTGCAGGAGCAGGCGATCGAGCCGGTCCTTGGTGGAGACGATGCGGTGCTGCTCGCCCCGACCGCCGGCGGAAAGACGGAAGCGGCAAGTTTCCCGCTGCTGACCGCGATGGAAGAACAGCGCTGGACCGGTCTGTCGGTGCTCTACGTGTGCCCGCTCAAGGCGTTGCTGAACAACTTGTCGCCGAGGCTCGAGACCTATGCGACGTGGCTCGGCCGGCGAGTCGGGGTCTGGCACGGCGACGTCACGGCGAGCGCCCGCCGCGCGATCCTTCGCGACCCGCCCGACCTGCTGCTCACCACGCCCGAGTCGCTCGAGGCGATGCTGGTCAGCGTCAACGTCGATCACAAGCAGCTCTTCGCCGGTGTGCGGGCGATCGTGGTCGACGAGGTACACGCGTTCGCTGGCGACGACCGCGGATGGCACCTGCTCGCCGTCCTCGAACGCCTGACCCGGATCACCGGCGCGCCGATCCAGCGCATCGGGCTCTCGGCAACGGTCGGCAATCCGCACGAGCTGGTGACCTGGTTGCAGGGTTCGAACCGCGCCACGCGAGAAGGCTGTGTGGTGGCCCCCGACATCAAGATAGCGTCCGGGGCGGCTCCGCCTGGCGACGTGGAGATCGACTACGTCGGCTCGGTGCACAACGCAGCCACCGTGATCGCGGCCTTGCACCGCGGTGAGAAACGTCTGGTGTTCTGCGACTCCCGGCAGTTGGTCGAAGAAATCGGGGCATCGCTGCGCGAGCGAGGCGTGACGACCTATCTTTCGCACGCTTCTCTCTCCCTCGACGAACGCAGACAAGCCGAGCTGGCATTCGCCGAAGCGCGAGACTGTGTCATCGTGTCCACCTCCACGTTGGAATTGGGCATCGACGTCGGCGACCTCGACCGCGTCATCCAGATCAACGCGCCGTCCACAGTGGCCTCGTTCCTCCAACGCCTCGGCCGGACGGGTCGCCGGCCCGGCAGCACACGGAACTGTCTCTTTCTCGCCCTCGACGAGAACTCTCTGCTGTGGGCGTATGCGCTGGTCCTGCTGTGGAGCCGCGGTTTCGTCGAGCCGGTGCACGCGCCGCCCGAGCCTCGTCACATCGTCGCCCAGCAGATCCTCGCCTTGTGTCTGCAGGAGAATTCGGTCGGCAATCGGCTGTGGAGCGACGCATGGAACGGGCTCGCGCCGTTCGACCGCAGCGCGGAGCCGATCACCCGTTACCTCGTTGAGGAGGGCTTCCTCGACCAAGACGGTGAACTCCTGTTCATCGGTGAGGAGGCCGAACGTCGCTTCGGCCGCCAGCACTTCATGGGAATGACCGCCGTGTTCACCGCTCCGCCGCAGTTCACCGTCCTCGAAGGGCGCCGCGAGATCGGCCGAACCGATCCGGCGTTGCTGACCGAAAAGGTCGATGGCCCCCGTCTGCTGTTGCTGGGCGGACGCAGCTGGAAGGTCACGTGGATCGACTGGAAACGCCGCCGGTGTTTCGTGGAGCCTGCGGAGTCGGGAGGCCGCGCACGCTGGATGACCTCGGGCATCGGTGGCGTGGGGTTCGATCTGTCGCGTGCCGCGCGTGACGTGCTGCTCGGCGAGGATCCGCCGGTAAAGCTGACACAGCGGGCTACGCGGGTCATCGCGGAACTGCGCGAGGACCGGCTCGCTTCGGTACACCCCGGCGGCACAGTGATCAGCAGGCAGGGCACCGACGTGCGCTGGTGGACGTGGGCCGGATTCCGCGCCAACGCGACCTTGGCCACCTCCTTGGGTCACCTGGCCGACGAGAAGCAACGGTTCGACGATGTGTCCGTCCGGCTCCGTTCTGACTTGGCCCGCGAAATGTGGCAGTCAGGTGTCACGGATGCCGCGCAGCGCCTGTGTCTCCCGGACATCGATGAGCGGGCGATGGAGGGGCTGAAGTTCAGCGAAGCCCTTCCCCGCCGGCTCGCCATGGCAACGTTGGGAGCTCGGCTCGCCGACCTGGATGCGGCGGCGGAGGTACTCGGCGAGCCCACTCGGTTCGTCATTCGATGAGGACACCAGCGGCGCACTGAAGAAGCGCTGGACGGACAGCACAAGGTAAGCCGGTTCCTGAGTCAGTCTGCCCCTCGACGAGCTACCGCGGAGCCGAGAAGGGCAAGCGCCTGGCCAGCACGTCGAAGTGGCGTTGGCTGGACCATGCTCGCCGGTCACCGATGACGTAGAGACGACGTTTCGCCCGGCTGGCCGCGACATTGAGCAGATTGGGTTTGCTCGCCGCCCAACGCCGGGCTCCGGGGCGCTGGGGATCACTGCCGAGCACGAGGATCACAACATCCGCCTGCTTTCCCTGGGCCGTGTGGATGGTTCCGGCCACCAGGTCGGGATAGCGGTCGCAGCGCCGGCGAACTCGGTCGGCAACGTCCCGGAACGGCGCGATGACCATCACGTCGGACATGTCGAAATCCAACGCGCCGAGTGCCGCGAGGATCCGGTCGAGCTGCTGGCCTTCCGCAGGTATCCAGTGGCCCTCCGAGTGACTGGCGGCCACATCGATCCACTTGGACTCGGGTAACGACGGGTACTCCTCGGCGAACCTGTCGGCGTGCGCCACCGTGTTGCCGTGGATCATCAGCCCATCGTAGGCAATATCATTGGCGATTCCGAACATCGGCTCGTCGCAGCGACGGTGCACGGTCAACGGCGCGCCTACCCAAATCTTCCCGTCGTCCGAAGGCAGCAACGTCCCCAGGTGCGTGAGGCGGTCGGCCAGGCGCTGCACGGACGTGCGGCCCGACAACCACTGCTCATCGACGCCGAGTTCCCGGCGAATGGCCTGTTCGGCCCGAAACGGCACCGTCGTGATCGGTTCGAGTTGCAGTGGGTCACCGACGATCACCGCGCGTTTCGCGCGCCAGAGGGCTCCGACGGCGCTCTGCGGTGTCGCCTGCCCGGCCTCATCGATCAGCAACCAACCCAATGTCTCCGCGCCCAAGTGGGAGAACATGCGAGCGAAGGAAGAAAACGTCGTAGACACCACCGGAACCACCAGAAACAGGGCCTGCCACGCCGCCAGTGCAGCGTTCTGGGACAGGTCTCGCGGTGCGCTGCTCGATAGCACGTCCATCGCGCCCTGAAGGCTCTGGCGCATCTTCTTCGGCACGTGCCGAAGGAAAGCCTTGTGCAGACGCAAAGCCGCCAGAAACAGCTCCGTCCGCGCCGAATTCCACTCGGAGTCGGTCCAGAGCGCCGTCAACTCGCGGCGAGACCGGTCGTCGAGCCAGCCGTCGTCGGGGAAGTGCGGTCCGAGGGCTGCCTCCGCGCGCGTGAGTTCGGCGAGCAGAGTATTCAGCGCGTGCTGAGCCCGCTCCGTAAGCGTCTTCGCGCGAGCTTGTGCTCCGGCGGCGGTATTGGCTTCGTTCGCCAGTCGGGCCCCCACATCACGGGCCAGGTCGAACGCTCGCTCGGCAGCGGTGAGCTCTCCGGCCAGCTTCGCATCGCGGTTTCGCCATTCCCGCAGGGCGCGTCCCCACGAGGTAAGCCACTCCAGGAACCCCGGCCGGAACCGCTGGTGTTCGATCCGTAGCCCAGTGAGGCGCCGGCCCTCCGCGTACCAGGCCTGCACGCGATTGTTCGCTTCGGCGAGCTGAGCGCGGATGCCGTCAAGCCGTCTGCCGGCGGACGACAGCTCCTGTTGACACTGCCACAAGTGCTTCTCCGCCTCCGGCTTTGCACACCAAGCCCGGTAGACGCGATCACGCTCGGTCTGACCAGCCTCGGCGCGCTCGAGCACCCGCTTGAACTCGGCCACGGCTTCCGGCCACGTCTCGAACGGCGTAGTCAGCTCGTAGTCCTTGAGGATGGTCAACAGACCGGCTTGCGAGTGGTCGAAGTCCGTAGCTTCCTCGTCTTCGTCGTCCTCCGGCGTGGCGTCGTTCGCGCCGGCCTGCTGCTTGGGTGGTGTGCGGTACCAGAACGCGTCAACGAACCGGCTGCGGTTGTTCTTGTTGCCCAGCCGCGCAGTCAGCAGGGCCCAACCACCCTGTTCTTCGTCGACCGGCTGCGAGCCGCGGGTCGACGGGTCCTTGTCCGCAGCGAGCAGCGCTGACGCGGTGCCCGCGAAGTAGTCGATCTCCTCGGCCGTCCGACGCCAGTGGTCGTCGATGGCCTCCCGCGCCGGCATCTCATTCGTGACGTTTTCAACGGCGCCGTTGTTCGCCGACCCGACGACCATCTCGAACCCGGTGAGTTGGGGCCGGAGGGTGTGGATCACCCGCTTGTAGTCACCGGTCATCCACGTCTCAGTGGTCCCGGTGAATGCGTCGTCGGGCCGGCTGAGTCCGGCCAGGACACTAGCCCGCTCGACCATCAGCGCGGCGACAAGGTCTCGCAACATGGTCGTCTTCCCGGTGCCCGGCGGTCCGTTGACGGCGAAGATCCGCCCGGCGCCGTCCCGCGGCCGCACCGCGCTGGTGACCGCCAGCTGCTGTCCGAGTGCCAATGAGTGGTCCGGGCTGCTCGGCCACCGCCCCAGCGGGACTTGTGCGGGCGCGGTGGCGTGCAGCACAGCGACCGGTCGGTCCCGCACGTCCACGCGGGCTCCGAGATCCAGCTCGGCATCAGGGCGGAGGTAGTCGCGAAGAGCCGCTCCGGCACCGCCCTGCGCGGCGCTCGTCGCCACGGCGACCAGGTCGTCGGCGATCATGCTGTTGAGGAAGTCGTGGCCGTCCACGCCAAAAGCGTTGCGCTTGGCCACGATCTGGCTGTGCACGCGGATCTCACCGTGCGGCACCACGCCGGCGAGCCGGACGAGGTCCTCGACCAACCGGAAGCACCCGGCGAGCAATTCCTCGTCGGCCAGGTTCCCCACCTCATGCACCCGTCCGGACTGCCTGGCTTCCCGCACCGCCTCCCCGCCGGGCGTGACGAGATCCTCGAACAGAGCTGCGAAGTCAAGCCGGGTCCGTTCGAATCCGCTTAGCCAACCAGGCGCGTCGGGCCCGGGGTTCAGCACGCGGCCGGTCGCCCACGCACAGCCGGACAGCACCTGCGAGTCGACCAGCGGACGCCCTGCTCCCGAGACGACGAACGCCGCCAAGGCGCTCTCCCCCGCCGGGCGCTCGTCATAGCTCGTCTCGTCCGGCGGAAACACCGAGTTGAGGAAGTCGAAGACCGGCTCGAGCTGGTAGACGCCCAGGTAGACCGAGTGCCGCCAGGCTTGCTTGGGGGACAGCCGGTAGCGCGCCAGCTCGTGTTCGGGTTCCCACGGCAACGGCTCACCGGGCACCACCGAACTGATCCTCTCCCGCCGGCTCACCTTCTTCACCGGCTGCGGGCTGAACATCTCCACCGTGCTCCAGAACTCGACGATCGCTGCGCGGTCCGCGTCGGTCCCGGGCATCGGCCGCGGTCCGGGCCGCGACGCGCCCGACCGACGCCGGACTTGGGGAGCCTTCGCCGGTGTGGATCCGGCCTCGGCAAGCACCCGGGCCAACGTGCTCGTCCGAGGCCGTGACGACGTGGGAGGCGGGTCAACAGCCGGTTCTACGTCGGGTTCCGAGCCACTGCCCCCGGATGCAGCCGAAGCGCCGCGGACGAGCGCCAGCCGACCGGCCGTGTTCGTCGCCCGACGCTGAGGCGCGGGTAGGCCAAGCCCGACCAGCCGGCCGTGCACGTGCTGGTAGATCTCGTCGAGTGTGCGGGGCTCGGGTTCGGCGAGCGCGCTCAATAACGCACTGGTGAACGCCGTGTACCGGGCCCCGGCCGGGGCGTGGGAAGGAACGTTGGCCGAGCTGGACGTGAGGGTGTACGTCCCGGTGAGGGTGAGCTGACCGGCCACGAGGCTGCTGGGAGTAGCCATGGCCGCAATCGCCTGGCCCGAGAAGCAGCAGTCGAGGATCAAGACCCGCGCCCGGGCGCGGGCCTGCCCCAGATCCTGCTTGATCCGCGCTACCGGAAGGCCGCTATAGCCGACGTTCTGTGGCTCGGTGTCCTCGAGCCCGAGATGCAGGCTTCCGTCGTCGTCAAGCAGTCCGTGACCGGCGTAGTAGACCACCAGGACGTCGGTGGCCTCGCGGGCGGCACGGCCGAGCGCCATACCGACCCTGGCCAGCGATGTCGGCCTGTCGAGGCCTTCGACCGCGCAGTGTTCTGCAGTCAACAGCCCCGTCGTCGGGTCCGTCAAGGCGTCCCGCAGTGCTGCCAGGTTGTTCGCTACCGCGGGAATGGCGGTCAGATCCGCCGCCCCGTAGGTGCTCGTGCCGATCAAGACCGCCCGACACTTACCTGCCTCCGGGAACCAGGGAGTGGTCATCCGGTCAGCCCTCGTCGGGCTCGACCAGGGACGCGACCTCCCGGATGACTGCCTGAGGATCGCGGGCGCGCCGCACGTCCACAGTGACCTCGCGGCCGTCTCGCGCTTTCACGGTGACCGTGACGTCGGTCCTTCGCTGCGTCAGCCATGTCGAGAGAGACTGAGCGAGCACAACTCCCGCGCCGCCGGTGCCCAGCGTCACCGCGAGCAGGTCCAGGACTCCGCCCATTTCATCGGGCGCAACCGCTCGATGCCGCAATTCCAGGCAGCCCCGCAGGTCGTCTTCGCGGAGCAGCCATTCGCGCAGCGCACGCAGCTGCGAGTCTGCGCCGGCCCCACTCACGACCAGCTGCAACTCGGACGGATCCGACGCATGAGCGTCACCAGGCTTCTGGTTGATCACTGGCATTCTGCCATCATGCCACCGCCGTTCTTCACCCCGGAACCGGTTCCCGGAACAAACAGCAATACAATGACGCCCATACCAGGCTACCATTCAGTATGCAATAGGCAAATCCGGTGGGAAAGTCGATGTAACGCCTTTGGAGCGCTCGCACGGGGCTTGCACACCGCGCCGTCGGCCACCCGAGCAGGTAGGCCGGTCAGCTATGGGACCGCACGCCCGGTACAGCGCCCAGGATCGAGGTGGATTCGCGATGAAGTCGAGCCAGAAGAATCGCACGGATACGCGCGCTGGTATCGAGGGGTAAACACCGGGATAACGAATAGTTCAGATAGGCCACTTGCGGCAAGTTTACAATTCAGACCGCCGGTTCTGTGAATATCACAACAATCGGCGACTTTGCTTCGGGAACGCTCGTAGCCGGGAGCCGCAACGTTGGCAGTACCGAAGTCGTCTGCGCCGGCAGGCGGCAGCGGACTACACAGGCGGGCGGCGGTCGGTCCGAGACCGCGATTTAATGCCGGTGTCAGGGCTGCATTCGCACTCAGCGTCGCCTCCGGGTCACCCTCGTTCTACATTGCCAGCAGATCAACAGCCTGGTCATCGACCAGATCGCCTCGTTCGGTAAGTGCCGTCCCAACCCACTTGCAGACCGTTGGCAGTCAAGCCTCCGCCGTGGAGGTGGCTTCCGGGATCAGTCGCTGAGACACGCTCACACGAGTAGTCCACAGCATCGCCTGCGAGCAGAGGATGCGGTCCGGGCGTACGCACCCTGGCAACCGTGCGGATACCCGACCGAAATCTGCTCCAGGATCTCCCCGCGCTCGTCCACGTACAGCGCCCAGAGCACCCGCGGCGAGCGGATCGCGAGCCGGAGCCGTGTTCTCTTGCACGTCGACCGCGTCACGGCCACGTCCATCCGACGACTCATACCGGTTTCAGGTTGCGATCGTGCTTGAAGTTGCGAAACGAGCCGCGCAAGATACCGTCCCGGCCGCACCCGCGCATACTGCCGCGAGTGCGGCCGTTCGCGTGTAAACTGGCTGGTCCCGCGTCATGGTGCGCCGGAACGTCGCGTTTCAGCCCTGCCCTGTAACCATCGACGGTGAGGAACGGCATGGCCGTGCCGGCTCCAGAACGCGCACGCGACGCACCATCGTCGTAGGCGGGCTGCGATTCGCCTTCTACGGCCGAATGTGGACGTCCGAATTCCAAGAGCGCGACACGTCGCTGCGATGGCAGCGCGAAGTGGTCGAGGAGACGATCCGTAGGCGGGGCGTGATCACCGCGGAGTATTTCGATGAAGTCTGTTCACGTCGGCTGCCATGGCACGAGCGACCCGCCGCGGCGAGACTACCGGCCGATGCGGCTCAGCCGGAACACGACTTCGACGCCGTCGTCATCGGAGAGTACGAGCTGGGTGTTCTGCGGCGATCAGTTCACCACCGTCTCGGCGCTATTGAGCAAGCACGGGGTCCAGATCTGGCTGCCCGAAACGAGCGGACCGGTGAACGTCGACAGTCCGGCCCACCAGGCACTCATGCTCCTGCTGGATCGCAGTCACGACGCGAGGCCCTTCGGGCGCGGCACCGGGTACCCGCTTCCCGGCGCGAGACGCTCGACTTCCCGTGCTCGGCGACGATCGGCGACCAATTCCGCGACACGTCGTATGGGTGAGGACATCCGTTACTCCCGTTGGTTGCGGCGGATCTACTTGCAGGCTGCAGTCTGGCCAGCCCCATAGGCGGCCTGGGCCTTCGTGAAGCCGTCACCCGCCGACGATGACAGCTGCTGCTTCAACCCCGAGCAAGAGAACGACGTGAAGCTCAAGTAGTTCTCCGCCGACTTGACCGCCTGCGCGTTCCAGTCCACCGACAGGCTGTCGACGGCCTGGGTCGCCACATCCTTCGGGAACCCGTCACCCGCCGACGAGGACAGCTGCCGGATCAGGCCGTTGCGCGAGAACGCGGTGAAGCTCAGGTAGTTCTGGGCGGAAGCGCGGGCCTGCTCGACCTGCGGCGGGAACTTGGGTGCTTCGCTCGTGGTGGGTGCCGGCGGCTCGACCGGAGCAGTGGCCGCGGCCGAAGCGGCGGCGTCGTTCAGGTTGGGGCTGGTGGTCTGAATGTGGTCGGGCGCGGCGACCGAGCTGGTCAGGGCAGCGGCGGGCATCCCGTTGGCGGCGTCGTTGACCGCCTTGCCGAAGGCCGCGGTCCAGAGCACGCAGATGACCAGCCCGATCGCCGACAGCACGACGGCGGTGATGGCCAGCCCCTTGTTGCTCGCCTGGCCCCGGTTGGCGCGCAGCGTCCCGACGATGCCGAAAATCAGTCCGAGGATCGTCAGCGGCCACGCGACGATCCCGATGATCGGGATGAACGCGAAGATCAACCCGATCAGGCCGAGCACGAACCCGGCCGTGCCGAGGCCGTTCTTGGGCTGGTTCGCCACCGGCATCGGCACCGACGGCGGCATGGGGGCGTAAGACACGAGGCTGCCTCTTTCAGTCCAGCGGCGACGCAACGGAGCGCGTCACGCTCTGTGGTATTCGTCGACATCCGCGTCCCGCGCGTAACAGTGCCCGAAAGCCGCTTCCGGTCACGAAAAGGAGTCAGCCGACGATGTTCACGATCATTTCCGCTGGTGACCGCAGTGAGCGACCGACTCACCACAGTTACCTAGGGTAAGAAATTGAAACTTCAAGTTCACTCGTTCGGAGCAAGTGGAGACGTGGGACGACGTTGCCCCGAGCTGAGTTACGACATCAGCGCTCACTGTCACTGGCTGGCGGCGAGCCTGCGAGACGACGACCCACCCTCACCTCCGGAGCTGCGGAAAACGCGTGCGTCGGGAGCGCCGCGGGCTAGATGACGCGTTGACTGCGCTGATCGGATGAACCGCTCACAGCGCGCCGTCATCACCCCACGGCCGCGACATCCGTCCAGCGTGATACCACCCCAGCCGCCCTCACCTCACGTAGCGGCATCACCTGCCGGCACGGCCGACCTGCTGGCGCAGTGGATGAACAGCAAGAAGCCGACAACCACCACTGCCCGCCCCGACCACGGCAGCGGCTTGCGGTTCGCCTTCTACGGCCGGACCTCGACCACCCGCCATCAAGACCGCGTCTCATCACAGGGCTGGCAACGCGACATGGCCGATGAGCTGGTCGGGGGCCACGGCCAGGTCGTCGCCACCTACTTCGACGTCGGCACCTCACGCCGCGTCCCATGGCGACAGCGACCGCAGGCTGCCCAGCTCATGACCGAGACCTCCAGCCCGGAGTCCGCGATCGATGCGATCGTGGTCGGTGAATACGAACGCGCCTTCACCTGCACCCAGTTCGCCACCCTCTACAGCTGGTCCAACCGCCACGGTATTCAGCTCTGGCTCCCCGAGACAGCCGGTCCGGTCGATTTAAGCAACCGCGATCACCGGGCACTGATGTCGCTGCTGGCCACCCAGTCACAGCGCGAAGTCCTCCGCGCCCGCCACCGGGTACTGGCGGCGATGCACAACCAGGCCACCCAGCAAGGCCGCTACCTCGGCGGCCGACCACCCTACGGCTACCAACTCGTCGACGCCGGCCCCCACCCCAACCCCACCGACGCCCGCTGGGGCCGGCGCCTCCAACGCCTCGCACCCGACCCACGAACCGCGCCACACGTAGCCTGGATCTTCCGGCAACGCCTGGCCGGGCACAGCGTCGCCAGCATCGCCCGACACCGCAATGATCGTGGTGTGCCCTGCCCATCGAGCGCCGACCCGGACCGCAACCGGCACCGCACCCGCGGAGCCTGGACGCTGCGCACGGTCGCCGTGATCCTGGCGAACCCGCGCTACACCGGCCGCCAGACCTGGAACCGCCGCGCCACCGACACCAGAGGCCCAGCCGCAACGCCGGCCCTGTCAGGGAAGGCCGCCCATCTAGCGCTCGTCACCGAACAGGACTTCATCGCCGCGCAGCAGATCCGAGCGGCCCGACCAGCCCACGACGGCCGGACTCGTCGGTTCGCCCGGGCCGGCCTAATCCACTGCGGTGTCTGCGACCGGCGGCTGGACTCGCATTGGAACCACGGACGTGCGACCTACCGTCGCCGTCACGGCTACAACAGCACTCAGTGCGCGGGCCAGTCGCGGCCGAAGACGCTTTACATCCGCGAGGACTACCTCGTCGAGGAGATCAGCATCCGACTCGGAGAAAGAGGCAACGACGGCCACGACACGCCGGAGCTTGACCGACCACGACACAGACGCGTGGCCGCGGCGCTGCGCGACTCAAGAAAGATCATCGTCTATGACCACGCCGGATGGCGCCTGAAGGAGATCGATTCAAGTTAGGCTACGGTCACCCCGGTTTCAAGATCGCGTTTCGCGATCCGTGGGGTAATACTGTGTCCGAGGCTTGAACCCCCACACGTGGGATATCTCCCGTGTTCGGGGAGATCATGCAGACATCGTAGCGCAGAGTCACCAGGATTGCACATGCCCTTCAGGCCGCGCTACGCCTTGGTCTTGGCCTCGCTTGTAGCTGTGCGGAACAACAGTGCCGCGTCGTGCAGCAGGTCGTCGCCCGGTGAACGGTCAGCCGCGACACGCGTCTCGATGGCCAAAGCCACCTGCTCGCCGGTGCCCGGCTCGCCCTCCAGTCTCCGGTCTCGTGGGGCCGCAGCTTCCCGCGCGCACCGTGCTCGGGATGGCCACGGCGGGTTTCGCCGCGGGGCTGGGGCGATCCGAACTCGGGCACCTGGGTGCCGGGTCGGCGGGTGACTTGTGCGTGTGGGACTACCGGCTGGTCACGGCCGATGAGGCGGAACTCACCGCTCGTCTGCGCGAACGACTCTCTCGCACGCCGCCCACGACCTGACTTCCCAGCTCTCGGGGCTTTGCTCGCTCAGCGAAGGCGGCCTGGTTCGCCTACACCGGCTGGGTTAACGGCCGAGCCGCGTACACCCGTGGTTCCACTCGGTTGTTCGGTTCGCCGAGGGATGAAACGCCGCGACCGCGGGTTCACAGTGGGATGTCACGTTACGAGCTGTCAGACGGGGAGTCCCGATGAGCGCACGAGGCATTTCACTCCACTTAGGACTCAATTCGGTGGACTCGCAGCGCTACGACGGCTGGGCCGGCGCACTCTTGGCCTGTGAGAACGATGCGCGGGACATGGCGGCCATTGCACGGTCGCAAGGCTTCGACGCCACGGTGCTGCTCACCCACCGGGCACGGTCCGACGAGGTCCTGCGGGCGATCCAGGACGCCGCGAGAACGCTGCGCGCCGGAGACGTTTTCCTGATCACCTATGCCGGTCACGGCGCGAGGATCGCCGACCAGAACGCTGACGAGCCGGACCGCCAGGACGAAACCTGGGTCTTGTACGACCGGATGCTGATCGACGACGAGATCGACAGCGCGTTCGCGAGGTTCACCGACGGCGTCAGGGTCATCACGCTGCTGGACAGCTGCCACAGTGCCCCCGCCACGCGTCGGCCCCAGGACGCGCAGGCACGTCTGATGCCCGAGGCGGTTCTCAAACAGACGCTCGCGCAACACAACGCGCTCTACCAGGGGACCCGCAGAGCTCGAGATCCACACTGGTCGAGCACCGGCAGGACGCTGTCGTGCTTGCGGCTTGCCAAGACGGTGAGCTCGCGGCCGACGGCCCGGACAACGGCCCTGTTCACCGGAATCCTCAAGGCACCAGGCCGTCGAGGGCGTGCTGGCGCACGCGGCGGAACGCGGGGATCTGTCCCCGCGTTCCGCCGATCCGTCGGGAGGTCAGCCGATCGCGGTCTCCGCCGCCGTCGCTCTCTTGAACCACTGGGGACTCGTCCGCGGTGGGCAGATCAGCGACGACGACATCGCGGCGATCGTCGACGCCGTTCTCATGCCGTTGCTCTGACGGTCAGCCGGCGAGGAACTCCAGTGCTTCGGGAACGAAGGCACGGTAGTGCTGGAAAACGCCACCGTGACCGGAGTCGGGGTAGATCTTCAAGCGGGCATTGGGGATACGGGCGGCCATGTCGGCCGAGTGGCTGCTGTCGACCATGAGGTCACGGTCGCCGTTGGCCACGAAGACCGGCTGCGTAATGACCGACAGGTCGTCGGGGTCGCTCAACCCCGCAGCGCGGATGGCCTTCAGCTGGGCACGCCGGGCCTGCACCGAGATCCGCTTGTCACGGTCGGTGGTTCGCTCCTTCAGCCGAGCCAGATAGTCCTTCGCGGCACGCTTGCCCTCGGCCGCGCGCGGGAAAAACAGAAACTTCCTCGCGTCACTCAGAGTAAGAGCCGCCTTCAGATAGGCCTTCACCGCCACTTTGGTGATCTCGTCGATCCCACCACCGCCCCGGGGACCGGTGCCGGCGAGGATCATCCGGCGGACGAGGCCGGGTGCCTGGAGCGCGACCATCTGCGCCACTCCTCCGCCCAGCGAGAACCCGAGCAGGTCGACCTTCTCGAAGCCCAGCGCACGGATGAAGGCGACCGCGTCCCGTCCCATCTCCTCGAGGGTGGACGGCACCGATCCGCCCGACGCGCCCACGCCCCGGTTGTCGAACGCGATGACCCGGTGGTGCGCAGCGATGCCGTCGATCAGCCTCGGATCCCAATCGTCGAGCACCGCCATCAGGTGGTGCAGGAACACCACCGGTACGCCGGAGCCCGTGCCCAGCTCCCGGTAGGCGAACGGCACTCCGCCGACCTTGATCGTGCGCGTCGGCGCATCCTTCCACTTCATCGTTCCCGACCACCTTTCCGCTTGATATTATGGTCATAATATCAAGCGGAAAGAGGGAAGACCAGCAGCTGCGCCGTCCAAGTGATTCCGCAGCCGGTACTCGGGCCGGCGATGCGGCCTATCCGGCCTTCCGCAGACGGAAAGCCGGCCCGGGAAGACTGTCGATGTCGTCGGCCTCGACCACATCTCCCGCTTCGCAGCGGACCTCGACGCCGACCGGCGCACCACACCCGCGGTGACGTGTCAGCATCGCCGGCCCCTCCGGATCCGCGCGGTACCGGTCACCCCACTGCAGCAACCCCAGCACAGCCGGGACCAAATCCATCCCCTTGGGAGTGATCACGTACTTCGGCCGGCTCCGCGACCCAGGCACCTGATAGGTCTCGGTGGCCAGGATCCCTTCCGCCACCAGCATGCGCAGCCGCGCCGCGAGCAGGTTGCGGGGACACCCGAGTACTCGCTCGAACTCCCCGAACCGCGACGAGCCGTAGAAGACTTCACGCAGGATCAAGATCGTCCACTTCTCTCCCACGATCTCGAGGGTGCGCGCGATCGAACAGTTCGACGTGTCCCGATCGAGGCGAGCGTCCGCATCGATGCCTTCAGGAGCCGAGTGTCGTTCATCCACGGCGTGATCCTACCGGACTCTGAGTTTACTATCTAGTACTCAGCCGGTAGCGTCGGCCGCACACCACCCGGCCGCGCCGGAGATCCGGCACGGCCCACCCGAGAAGGAGCCTCACCGTGGCCGTCAGTCCGGAAGCTCAGCAGTTCGCCCAGTTCCTCGAGAGCGCGAGTGCGAAGACCGCCACAGCCGGCCTCGACCTGGCGATCATCCGCGACATCGTCGAGACGAGCCACCGCGCGTCGACCGAACCGGAGGACGTCAGCTACGCCGAGGTGGACGTGGACGGCGTCCCCGGTATCTGGTGCATCCCCGAGGGCGCCGACCCCGACCGGGCGCTGCTCCACTTCCACTTCGGCGGCTCGGTTACGGCCTCGATGCAACTCGGACCGCAAGGCCGCCGGCCACATCGCGAAGGCAGCAGGCGCCCGCTCGCTCGTCGTGGACTTCCGCCTGGCGCCCGAGCACTTCTTGTGCACTGCCAGCCGGAGAGAGCGCTTGCCGCCTGAAAGAACACGGGTCCCGCACGGCATTCCGGCCCTCCGGGGAATCAGCGCTGCTGCACGCCGTCGAAGATCGCAAGGGCGTTGCGGATGCCTTGCTCCAGCAGGTCGTCGGCCAGCTGCCGGTCGGTCACGGCACGGGAAAGCTGCATCGTCCCGACCATCATCGCGTAGACGCTGAGCGTCGTGGTCCGAACCGACAACGGATCCTCCGGCACGAGCCGGGCGGCCATGTCGTCGATGATGCCCAGCACGCCCTCGGTGTACGCCTGCTTCGTCGACTCCGCGCACCGACCGATCTCGTCCAGCAGCGCGGCAGACGGGCAGCCCTCGCCCGGGTTGTCGCGGTGCCCGGGCGAAAGGTAGGAGCGCACGATCTGCTCGACCCCTGCACGTCCCGGCGCCACCGCGGCGAGCTGCTCCCGCTGGCCGGCCAGCTGATCCGTGACCGCCGTCGCGACCAGGTCTTCCTTGGAACCGAAGTGAGCGTAGAACGCGCCGTTGGTCAGCCCGGCATCCGCCATGAGCGTGGCGACCCCGGAGCCGTCGATGCCGTCACGCTTGAGCCGACGACCGGCCGACTCGACGATCCGGCGTCTCGTCTCCAGCTTGTGCTCTTTCGCGTACCGCACCACTTCGCACACCCCTACCCACACTCGGCCCGACTCAGCCTGCCAACCTCGTTGTAAGTACGATCATACGCTAAAGTTTGCCGATCACTTGCCTGCTGCACCGGCGGGGACCGGCGGATGCAAACCTCAGGCATCTTCAGGCACAACGGCGACGACGACCTTGCCCGCCTTCATGCGCCCTTGCTCGACGTGGGCCAGCGCTTCGAGCGTCTCGGAGAACGGGAACGTCCGGTCGATGACCGGGCGGAGTTCGCCCTTGTCGTAGAGAGCGCCGAGGTCGCGCAACTGGGAGCCGTTGGCCCGCATGAAGAAGAACTCGTAACGCACGCCCAGGGCCTTGGCCCGCTTGCGCGCCTTGCGGCTGAGGAAGTTCATGACCACCCCCAGCAACGCCGGCGCGCCGAGCTGCTTGGCGAACCCGGCATCCGGCGGACCCGCGACACCGATGGCGAGGCCACCAGGCTTCAGCACCGTCAGCGACTTCTCCAGGTTCACCCCGCCCAGGGCGTCCAGCACCAGGTCGTAGCCGGAGAGCACCTTCGAGAAGTCTTCCTTGGCGTAGTCGACCACGACGTCGGCGCCGAGGCCGCGGACCAGGTCGATCGTCGACGTGCTCGCGGTGGTCGCCACCGAAGCCCCGAGGTGCTTGGCGAGCTGGATGACCGTCGAGCCGAGACCGCCGGCGCCCGCGTGGACGAGCACTTTTTGCCCCGGCTGGACGTTCGCCCGCTCGACGAGGATCTGCCACGCGGCCAGCGCCACCAGCGGCACCGCGGCCGCCTCGTGCAGCGTCAGCGACTCCGGCTTGGGCGCGACGTCGTCCTGGTCGATCGCGATGTACTCCGCGAACCCGCCGATCCGCAGATCCCGCGGCCGGGCGTAAACCTCGTCGCCGACCCGGAAGCCACGGACGGCCGGACCGACCTTCGTCACGACGCCGGCCACGTCGTGGCCCAGCACGAACGGTGTCTTGTACTTCAGCAGCTGCTTGAACTCCCCGTTGCGCACCATCTTGTCGAGAGGGTTGATGCTCGTGGCGTGCACCCGGACCAGGACGTCGCGGTCCCCCACCGCGGGCACGGGTACCTCCGCGGCGCGCACGGTGTCCTTGCCGTACTTCTCGACGACGAATGCCTTCATGTCAGCCAGCTTTCTGCGTGGTCCGGTCGGTGGTCCGGTAACCCTACCATCTGAGTATCAAAAACTAAACTCAGGTCGAGTACGCTCATGCCGTGGAAGCTCGGCACGAACCGGGTCCGGCACCGATGGACTCCCGGCTCGATCGCGACACGACCAACTGCTCGATCGCGCGGACCTGGGAAATCGCCGGTGAGATGTGGCCGATGCTCATCATCCGCGAGGCCTGGTACGGCTCGACGCGGTTCAGCGATTTCGAGCGCGTTCTCGGGTGTCCACGCAATGTCCTCGCAGAACGCCTTCGAAAGCCCCGGAGGGCCCCGCCCTGCGCTCCACCCACCGGGGATGCGGCGGCCACGTCGACGTCAGGATTCGTTGCGAACGAAACCACGATGTCCGGGCCGAGGACATCGACAGCGTCCCGGGCCCTGGCTTTCGCTTGAGGTCGGTGCGCTGACGCAACACTCCCGGCACCGAACTGGCCGGCCGCGGCGAGCATCCTGGTGCGGCCGCAGCCGGCCGAGGTCGGTGTCGCGCCGCGCGACGAGCTCACGGAGCACGGTGTAGCCCGTTGCACCCAGCAAGACGATCTTGCGGGTGTTCCACGAATCACCGAATCGCTCAGGGCAACTGGGCGGCGTACCCCGACCGCAGAGCACCCTTGTCGATCTTGCCGACCGGGTTCTTCGGGATGGCGTCGAGCACGACCAGCTCGGTGGGCCGTTTGTAACCGCTGAGGCTCTCTGCGCAGAGTGCTTTCAGCTCCGCGGGGTCGACGGTCCGGCCGGGGCGCGGCTGGACGTACGCGACGACCACCTCACCCCACTTTTCGTCGGGCACGCCGATCACGGCGGCTTCCAGGACGGACGGGTCGCCGGTGAGCACGTCCTCGATCTCCTTGGGGTAGATGTTCTCCCCGCCGCGGATGATCATGTCCTTCGAACGCCCGACCAGGGTCAGGTAGCCGTCCGCGTCCAGGTGGCCGACGTCGCCGGTGTACAGCCAGCCGTCGACGACGACCCGGGCCGTGTCTTCCGGGCGCCCGAGGTACCCGCGCATGACGTTGGGGCCGCGCACGACGACCTCACCGTCCACACCGGACTCGACCGGAACACCGTCCGGGCCGAGGATCCGGATTTCCTGTCCGGGGAAGGCGACGCCGACGGTCCCGGCCCGCCGGGGCCCGCCGATGGGGTTGATGGTGGATGCGCAGGTTCCTTCGGACAGCCCGTACCCCTCGATGAGGGGGAACCCGTAGCGCGCCTCGAACCGGGTCAGCAGGTCCGCGGAGGCGGGCGCCGCGCCGCAGATTCCGAACCGCAGGGACGAGGTGTCCGGCCGGACGGCGTCGGGAAGCGCCGCCAGCATGCTGTAGATCGTCGGGACCGCGCTGAAGTACGTGGGACGGTGGCGTTCGACGACGTCGAAGAACGTCTGCGGGTTGAACCGGTCGGCGATCACGACACTGGCTCCGGCGAGCAGCGGCATGAGCACGCTGACCACGATGCCGTTGACGTGGAAGAGCGGCAGGATCAGCAGGCACCGGTCACCCGGCCCGATGTCCAGCGCCCGGCGGCCCATCTCGGCCATCGCGTCGATGTTGGCGTGGTCGAGCATCACCCCCTTCGGGACGCCCGTCGTGCCGCTGGTGTAGATGAGCAGCGCTAGCGCCGAGGGGTCCGCGGGGGCGACCTGGTCCCGTTGCGCGCTCGCTTCGGACAGGTCGCCGACGGTGACCGTGGTGACCTCGCCGACCGCGCCCGCGCCGGTTTCGACCACGAGCAGACGGGCGGCGGAGTCGCCGAGCTGCCGGGCGACCTCGAAGTCCGTCATGCTCGGGTTCACCGGCGTCACGGTCGCGCCGATCCGCCACGCCGCGAAGAGCAGGAGCACGAACTCGATCCGGTTGGTGAGCTTGACCGCGACGACGTCCCCCGGGCCGATCCCGAGCTCCCGCAGGTACGCCGCGGTCGCGCGGACCCGGCCGAGCAACTGCGCGTTGGTCACCGACCGGGTCCCGTCCGAGACCGCCACGCCCCGCGGATCGGCTTCGGCGCGGCGGTCGGGTAGCGAAGCGAAGTTCATGGCTTGCCCGCCGAGGTGGCCGCGGCCGGGTTCAGCTGCCGGGTGAGGAACTCCGTCTGGTCGCGGACCAGCGCCTCGAACGGCTCACCGAGGTAGAAGTCGAAGTGGCCGGCGTCGTAGGTCTTGATTTCCCCTCGAGGCGCGGTCCGGGCGTAGCGCAGGGTTTGGGCTGGTGGCGTGACGCTGTCGGTGTTGCTGACGCAGAAAAGGATGGGGATGGTGATCCGCTTCGCGGCCCGCCCGGGCCGGTAGCCGGCGATGGTCGGCACGACCCGGGCCGCTACTTCGTTGCGGAACGTCGTTCCCGGTGGGACGAGTGCCTGGTATCCGGGCAGCGCGTCGGGCGCGTTCATGAGCGCCGGCGACCCCGGTGCGGCGGCGAGCGGGATCATGGCGGGGTCGGCCCCGCGGAACCGGGCCACCAGGTCTCGCGCGAGGACGGGACCGAGCTTGAGCGAGGCCACCGGGCCCAGCGCGACGGCGGAGGCGAGCCCGTCGGTGAACGGGCACTGGGCCACGGCCGCGCGCAGTTCGGGGTGGCGCGCGGCGACCGTGATGGCGTGGCCGCCGCCGAACGAGCTGCCCCAGACCGCGACGCGCGTCCCGTCGACGTCACCACGAGCCTTGACGTGCGCGATGGCCGCGTCCCAGTCGGCGAGCTGGCGGTTGATCGACAGGAGCTGCCGGGGGCTGCCGCCGCTGTCGCCGAAGTGCCGGTAGGTGAAGGCCAGCACGGCGAAGCCGGCTTGGGCGAACCGCTCGGCGAAGGCGTCCAGCCGCATCTCGCGCGTGGCGCCCAGGCCGTGTCCGAGGATGATCACCGGAGCCGGCGCGGCAAGCCCCTCCGGCACGTAGAGCCATGCGGCGCAGAAGGTGTCGCCGGAGGGGAAATCGACGTCGTGGCGGGTGAAGGAGTGCGAAGCAGTCATGACCGGCTCACCCGGCCCGATGCGAGCGCGGCTTTGTACGTGTCCGGGTTGTAGAGGGGCAGTTCGCCATCGGAGACCGTGGTTTCCATGTAGTCGAGCATCAGCTCCTGGCCGTCGTCCGACAGCGCCCTGGCGAGGAACTCGGCGCGCTCGACGTGCAGGCCGTCCGTCAGCGACATCGAGCCGCCGAAGTACACGGCCCGCTTGATCGCCGCGACCGAGCCCTTCGGCCGGGCACCGAGGTGCAGCGCGAGTTCGGTCGCCCGCGCGATCACCTCCTCCGGCGCGACCACGTCGTCGACGGCGCCGTTGGCGAGGGCCTCCGCGGGGGTGAACGGCTTGCCTTCCAGGATCGCGAGCAATGCCTTGTGGGTCCCGATCAGGCGGGGAAGCCGCTGGCTGCCGCCACCGCCGGGCATGATGCCGAGGAGCACTTCCGGCTGCCCGATGAAGAAGTCCCCGTCGGCCATGACGCGCAGGTCGTTCGCCCAGGCGAACTCCGCACCCAGACCGAGCGCCGAGCCGTTGAGCGCGGCGGCGAAGACGACGCCGCTCGAGTTCATCCGCAGGAACGTCCCGTGCAGGCGCTCCAGCTGGACGGCCGGCCACAGCGGCGTCTTGCGGAACACCGGACCCAGCACGCGAGCGCGGTCGACGCCCCGCGCCGTGCGCGCCATGGCGGAGGCACTGCGAGGGCCGACCGACGGCACCGCGGCACCGCCCTCCTGCAGCCACCGCACATCGGCGTGGCTGACGAACCGCTCGGGGTGGGCCCCGGTGAAGACGACGGCGTGCACACCCGGGTCGCGATCGACCCGGTCGACCAGCTCGGCAAGCTGGTCGGCGATTGCGGCGCCGAACAGGCCGTGCGGGCCGCCGTCCACACGGACGATCACAACGGCTCCGCGGTCCTCTACGTCGAGGTGACCGTGTTCTGTGTTTGTCATTGCTTTCACTTCCGCAGGTGGTGGGCGGCGTTGCGCCACCGTGAGTGTAACGAGGTTACAATCAAGTGTAACGAAGTTATAATGTGTGCGGCAAGCGCGGCTTTTTCAGAGAGTCCCCGGCCTGGCACGAGCTGGTCGTTCCGGCCGAGCGCCTCGACCTCGCGCTCGAGCGCGGGAACCGCCCGGCTCGCGAAGCGCCGCATCCAAGGCCACGCCAGCGGCGAGTTGAGGGCGCCCTTGAGCCAGTTGGCCACGGCGACCGCGCGTGGCACGTAGACGCGGCTGCGCCGGCGCACGAGCCCGTCGACGATGGCCGTCGCCGCCTTGTCGACGCTCGTGGTTACGTTGCCAGGGTAGGGCAACCGGCTGCGGAGCCGCCCGAACGACGGAAGGTCGGCGTCGGCGCCGCGCACGATGTCCGTGTCGATCCACGAGGGGTGCACGAGGCCGACCGTGACGCCGAGGTGGGCCACCTCCTGCCGATAGGCGAGCGCGAGCAGTTCGGCCGCGGACTTGCTGGCACCGTAGGCCGCCATCCCCGCCAGGGGCATGAAGGACAGCGCCGAGGCCACGACGGTCACGTGCCCCCGGCTGCGCTCGAGGTGCGGAGTCGCGTACTTCAACGTGCGGAAGACGCCGTTCAAATTGATGTCCACGACTCGCTCGAACGAAGCCTCGTCGATCTGCCGGACCGTCCCGTAGGCCGCGACACCGGCGTTCGCGACGACGAGATCGACGCCGGCCATGACTTGCGCGCAGCGGTCGATCGCCGCCTGCAGGGCGGCGCCGTCGCGCACATCAGCCTCCCGCCAGACCGTGCCCGGCCCGAGTTCGCCCGCGAGGCTCCTCAGCCGGTCGGGCTCGAGCCCGACCAGGGCGAGGCGCGCGCCACGAGCGGCGGCGATGCGGGCCACCTGCTCCCCGATCCCGCGGGCCGCGCCCGTCACGACCAGCCTTCTACCTGCTAAGTCTCGTTTCATGACGGACAACATAACTTCGTTACAACCTGGTGGCAACACTTCGCTCGACCCATGGCGGTCAACGATGTAATTACGGTCATAATTCAAAGCCACTGAAACCCCTTGCGCCCCGGCCTCAGAGCGACTTATGGTAGTACGGTCATAATCCAAATAGATGGGAACTACGATGACCGTGATCACGCGCTACCAGGACGCGCCCACCAAGACCATCGACGTCCACGGAGTCACCTACGCCTACCGGCAGCTCGGCCCGGACACCGGCACGCCGGTGATCTTCCTCAACCACCTGGCGGCGGTGCTGGACAACTGGGACCCCCGCGTCGTCGACGGCATCGCCGCACACCACCGGGTGATCACTTTCGACAACCAGGGAGTCGGCGCGTCCACCGGCACGACGCCGAAGACCATCCAGGCGATGGCGGCCGACGCGGTCACCTTCATCCAGGCGCTGGGGCTGACGAAGGTCGACATCCTCGGCTTCTCGATGGGCGGCATGATCGCCCAGGTGATCGCCCAGGAAGAGCCGCAGCTGATCCGCAAGCTGATCATCGCGGGGACGGGCCCCGCCGGCGGCGAGGGCATCAAGAACGTGACCAAGCTGTCGCATCTGGACACAGTCCGCGGACTGCTCACGTTCCAGGACCCGAAGCAGTTCCTGTTCTTCACCAGGACCGCGAACGGGCGCCGGGCGGGCAAGGAGTTCCTGGCCCGCTTGCAGGAGCGCACGAACAACCGGGACAAGGCGATTGCCCTCAAGTCTTACTTCTCGCAACTCTCGGCCATCCACCGTTGGGGGCTGGAGAAGCCGTCCGACCTCTCGGTCGTCAAGGTGCCCGTGCTCGTCGCCAACGGCGACAACGACAGGATGGTGCCGACGAAGAACTCGGCCGACCTGGCCCGGCGCCTGCCGAACGCCGAGCTGAAGATCTACCCCGACGCCGGGCACGGCGGCATCTTCCAACACCACCACGAGTTCGTCCCCCAGGCCCTCGAATTCCTCGGGCGGTGAACCCCGACGGCTTGCCGACGGTTTGTAACGAAGTCACCGCGCCGAGCTGGCCGAAGCGATCACCGGCATCCACACCTCGGTCACGAGCACACCTCGCGGGTTCGTCAACGTCGTGTTCACCGAATACGAGCCGATGTCCTTCTTCACCGCCGGCAAACCCAACACGGTCTCCGTGATCGGGGGAAAGATCCGGGCCGGCCGGGACCGGGCGTCGCGCGCCGAGCTGCTGACCCGGCTGTCGGAGGCGTGGACCGCGATCACCGGACAGATCGGCGCAGTCTGCTGGTCGGACTCGACGAGCTCAACCCGACGTCCATCATGGAAGCCGGCCTGATCATGCCGGCGCCAGGCGAGGAAGCAGCTTGGCTGGAGCGTCACCGCGGAGCACTCGGCGAACTGCTGTCGACCGAATAGCGGGCAGCGACGCCCCCTGGAATCCCGAGACCGGAAAGGTCGAACTCCGTGACCGCACTGCACGACCCCTTGACGCTGCCATCCGGCCGGGTGCTGCCCAACCGGATCATGAAGCCCGCACTGAGCGAAGGGCTCGGCGACAAGCAGAACGCCCCGGACGGACGGCTCGAGCAGCTCTACCGGACCTGGAGCCGCGGTGGCTACGGCTTGGTCATCACCGGCAACGTCATGAGCGATAGGACACAACTGGGCGAGCCCGGCAACATCGTGATCGAGGATGAGCGCCACCTTTCGGCCCTGAGCCGCTGGGCCAAGGCCACCCAAGACGCCGGTGTGCCGATCTGGGCACAGCTCAACCACCCTGGACGGCAGGCGAACCCGCTCGACCCCCGTTGCCCCGAGCCCGATCCCGCTCAGCGTTCCCGGCGCGAGCACACCCCGCGAGCTGACGCACAGCGAAATCGAAGACATCATCGAACGGTTCGCCACCGCGGCGGCGGTCTGCGAGACCGCGGGCTTCGACGGTGTCCAGGTGCACGGTGCGCACGGCTACCTGGTCGCCCAGTTCCTGTCGCCGCTGTCGAACCAGCGCACCGACGCCTGGAGCGGTGACCCGGAACGCCGGAGGCGGTTCGTGCTCGAGGTCGTGCGACGCATCCGAACGCGGGTGACGCCCGGCTTCTCGGTGAGCATCAAGCTGAATTCGGCCGATTTCCAACGCGGCGGTTTCACCGAAGGCGAGTCCCGTGACGTCGTGGCGGCGCTGGCGAAGGAAGAAATCGACCTGATCGAGATCAGTGGCGGGAGCTACGAACAGCCGGCCATGATGGGCACCGCGGCGGCCAGCACCCGGGCGCGCGAAGCCTACTTCCTGGAGTACGCACGGACGGTCCACAGCCTCGTGGGAGACGTTCCGCTGGCCGTCACCGGCGGGTTCCGGTCCCGGGCGGGGATGGCCACGGCGATCGCGGACGGCGAGTGCGACGTCGTCGGTATCGGCCGGCCCTCCGCGACGACGCCCGACGCGGCCGATGCGATCCTCTCCGGACGTGCCGAAACGGTTGTCTCCCACCAGGTACGAGCCGGGCTCCGCCGGGTCCTGGCCAAGGTCACCGACCTCAAGACCCTGGACGGGATCCTGGAACTCAGCTGGCACACCGACCAGCTGCACCGGCTGGGCTCAGGGCTCGAACCCGACCTGGCTCGCGGCCGCCTCGCCACCGCGATTGCGATGATCCGCCGCAACGGACGGATGTCGTTACGGCCGAAGCGCGGCGGCTCGTCGTGAGTTCTGCGCACCCGGGCTTCAGCGAACGCTCGTCGCCGCGCGCTGCAGCACAGCCTGGTGCGAGGCTTCGGCTCGCTCGCGCGCGTCGCCGAGCGCGACCGCGAAGTTGACCCCCAGCGGCAGCAGCACCTGGGTGACCGGATCGGTGAACTCGGCGAAGTGCTCGGCCAGCTCGAGGGCGACGTAGCCGTGGACGAAACTCCACAGCTGCGCGGCGATGACCTCGGGATCCTGGGCTCGAGCCCGGCCGGCGGCCACCAGCCGTTCACAGGCGCGGGTGACATGCAGGTGGGCGCCACGGAAGGCACGCGAACGCCCGCTCCGCCGCGTCTCCGGCTCGGCGAGCGGCCGGTAGGTCGACCGCGTCGACAGGCCGAACATCAGGTCGTAGAGGTGCGGGTTCTCCCGCGCGACGCGCCGGCAGGTCAACGCCATCGCGAACAGGTCCGCCACCGGGTCGTCGGTCACCGGCAACTCGGCGAACGCGCTGTCCAGCTCCCGGAAACCGTGGTCGGCGACCGCGGCTACCAACTCGGCGATCCCGCCGAAGTGGTGATAGACGGTCGACGTCGTCAGCCCGATCGCGGACGCCACCGTCCGCGCCTTGATCGCGGCCGGCCCCTGCTCGGCCAGCAGTCCGATCGTGGCCTGCACCAGCCGCTCCGGCACCCCGCCGGCAGTCACATCCCCTGACATGGTCCCCATCGTTTCACCCGATCCCATCCCGCGGCCGACACCGCCACTCAAGAGCACTTGCCACATTATCGTAACCTCGTTACGGTCCAGTGTAACTTTGTTACACCATGGCGGCGGCACTCGCCGCACTCTCCACCAGGAAGGCCGACCATGACCACGTTGAAGGGACGCACCCTGCTCATGTCGGGCGGGAGCCGCGGAATCGGGCTCGCGATCGCCGTCCGGGCGGCCCGCGATGACGCCAACGTCGTCCTCCTCGCCAAGACCGACCAGCCGCACCCGCGCCTGCCGGGCACCGTGCACACCGCCGCGTCGTGTCGCCCAGTTTCTCCGAGCGAACCCGGCCGGGTCGTCGTAGGTGAACGAAACTGTCCGCGGCGGGTCCGCCGGATCGGGCGGGGTGACCGTCGAGGTGGTGGCCCGGCCGGCCTGGTCGTAACCGGTCGTCGTGCGCACGCCGTTGACGTCGGTGTAGGAGCTGATCCGCCCGGCGAGGTCGACGGTGGTGGTGACCGTGCCCTTGTCGTCGGAGATCGAGCTCGTCAGCGGGTCGCCGCCCACGGCGTAGTTGTGCGTCACCGTGCGCGCCGGGGCGTCCTTGCTCGCCGGCACCTTCTCCTCCAGCGGCCGGTCCCGCGGATCGAAGGTGGTGCAGGTCCATTCTCCGCCCGTGGCCTCGGCGACCACGTGCCCGGAGGCGTCGATCACCAGCTCGTCGACCCGGGCCGGGCCGGACGCGGGCGCCGGGGACGTGGTGAGCTTCGCCATGCTGCCCTGGTTGACCGCCGGGCTCCCCCGCCGGACTCCGACGCCGTCGTCGAGGTCTTCAAGCCGTACCGGGGCTTCAACGCCGTTCCGGGAACGAATTCCTCGGCTTTGCCGGGGGCGACCCAGGTCAGGTCGAGCTTGGCGTACCCGCCGTTGTCGTAGTAGTCGATGCGGATCCTCTTGCCCTGTCCCGCAGCGTCACTGTGGACGGTGGCTTCCCGCACCGTCGGATTGCTCACCTGCCAGTAGTCCATGACGAGCTGATCGTCGATCCACATGCGGATGCCGTCGTCGACGTTGGCCCGCAGCTTGTAGCCCCCGCGGCGGGGAAGACCAGGTCACCGGTGAGCCGCAGCGAGAAGGAGTCCGAACTGATCCCCGGGACGACGTCGTTGCTGTACTCCCACGAGCTCTTGATCGTGCCGTCCGCCGGGCCGATGCCGGTGCGCTGGACCTTCGGCACGCCGGAGAGCGTCATGTTGTCGTAGTACGCGGCGACCAGGCCGTTGATGCCTTCGTCGTAGGAATTGTGGCCGTGCGCCATGCCGCCGGGACAGCTCGCGGCCGGCAGCTGACCGGAAAAGCAGGACGCGGGAGCGGGGCCGTAGGAATCCACCGGCCGGTCGGCGTAGTCGTACACGGTCGTCGACTTGCGTCCGGCCGCGTCGGTGGTCGACAGCGGCAGGTCGCGGGTGCCCCATTCCTGCGACGAAGTCCGGCCCGCGCTGTCGGTCGGAATTCGACACCGGCCATGACCGTGGTGAACTGGGTGCAGTCGTTGACGTTGCCGCCGGTCAGCACGATCGATAGCGGCCGTCCGTGGCCGTCACAGGCGAGGTGAATCTTGGTGGTAAGTCCGCCTCGGGACCGGCCGATGGCATGATCATCTGGTTCGCTGTGTCCTCCGCAGGCCGCGGTTTCCCCCTGTGTGAGACGCGGCCGTGCGGCGGGCGCCGGCGGCGTGCTGGTGCGCCGGCACGATGCTGGAGTCGACCGAGACCTCGCGGTCGAGTTCGTCGATCACCTCGGCCAGCACCTGCACTTGGGCCACCAGGGCGGAGAGGGTGCCGGTGCGTGACCAGCGCCAGAACCGGTTGTAGACCGTCTTCCACGGCCCATACCGTTGCGGCAGGTCCCGCCACGCGACACCGGTCTTGGCCTTGAACAACATTCCGTTGATCACCCGCCGGTCATCCAACCGCGGACGCCCCTTCGCACCCGACACCGGCAGCAACGGCTCGATCACCTGCCACTGCTCGTCGGTCAACTCATGCCTGCGCACCACGACCGAAGATCAAAGCAGATCACCGCACCAGCTTTGAGGACAGGCCCTACGGCTGCGTTGGCGAGATGCCCGCGTTGCGCATCACGTCCTGCGCGGCCGGTGGCCAGTTTCCGTCGGTGATCTTGACGTTGCCGTTGAGGATGTTGTTGTGCGGGGCGCCGGTCGCGACCTGGGTGGCGCCGTTGTTGTACCAGTTGCCGGTGAAGGTGTTGTCGTTGGTGTTGTTGGTGCTGCTCGCGTTGGTGAACGCCCAGACCCCGGCGTCCTGGATGACGTTGCTCGACAGGCTCACGTACCGCGATCCTTCGTCCAGGTACAGGCCCACGGTGGTGTGGTTGTCGTAGATGTAGTTCCGGTCGATGACCGCGCCGGGGTTGGCGGAGAGGTTGTAGATGCTGCCGCCGTCGTGGAAGACCTTCTTTGTGCCGTGCACCAGGTTGTAGCGGACGACGGTGTCCTTCAGCGTGGTCGGCGTGGTGTACACGGGCTGGTAGTTGTACAGGCCGCGGTTGCGGTAGTCCTGGCTGCCGCCCGGGTCGTTGGCGCCCCAGCCCCAGCCGACGTCGATGCCGTCGTAGGCGAGGTCGGACACCTCGTTGTGCTCGATGACGGCGTGGGTGACGTAGGTGCTGAGGATCCCGGCCATGTCCTTGTAGTCCCGCGCCACGTTCGTGGCGAGGTTGTCGCTGATGGTGACGTTCTTGGTGGTCATCGCGGGGTTGCTCGGGTGGTGCGCGTCGGGCTGCACGCCGCCGACCACGATGCCGGAGCCGGCGTCGTCGGTGAAGGTGTTGCGCCGCACGGTGATGCCGGACGCGCCGAGACCGATGCCGCTCGCGTGGGCGTTGGCGTCGTTGCCGATGCCAAGGGCGACCTGGCCGAGGTGGGCGAACGTGTTGCCCTCGAACGAAATGGTGTCCGCGGCCGAGACCTGGACGGCGGCGGGGACCTGGTGCCAGCTGTTGCGTGCCGCTTCGAACTGCGGGCAGCCGATCTGGCAGGAGGTCAGGAAGTCGGCGGGCTGGGGGAACGCCGAAGCGAGGAACGCACCGCTTTGCTGGTCGGCGTAGCCGATCGACGTCCCGGGCTCGAGCCAAGTCGTGTGCTCGAAGCTCAGGCCGTGGAAGGCGAGGTTGCGGACCGGGCGGTCGTAGGTTCCGCTCACTTGGAGCAACGACGTCAGGCGCGGCAGTTCCACGTCCTTGCCCGCCGGGGACTGTCCCGGTGCGGCTTTGTAGTACAGCTTCCCGGCGGCCGGGTCGAGGTACCACTGCCCGCTCTGCAGGAAGGCGTACGAGTTCTCCAGCAGCAGTGTCCCGCCCGCGAAGGGCCGGGCGAGGGTGTCGTAGCCCCAGTTGTTGTTGTTCCAGGCCGGTTGCTGCATGGTGATGGTGGTACCGGAGATGCTCTGCACCGGCGCGTACCGGTCGGTGAAGGAGTTCTGGCTCTCCACCTCGATCCGGTTCTGGGCGGGCAGCGAAGCCAGGTAGTTCAACGCCGGGTTGACGATCGTCAGTCCGGTGGTGGTGACCTGGACATCGGTGCGCGCGATGGTGATCGCGGCCCGGGGAGCCGACGCGCCGTCGATGTAGAGCTGCCGCGAATCGGCTCCCTTCGGCACGTCGGCGACATAGATGTTCGCTGCTGGGTCGTGCAGCTGCCAGCCCTTCACCGCCTGGCCCCCGGATAGGACCGGCTTCTGGCCGGGGCGGGCCTGCCAGGTGATGGTGTGGCCGCCCCGGCCGGAGTCCTCGCCGGTGAACTTCAGCGGGGCGCTCAGCCGGTACGTGCCGCCCGCGAGTTCGACGTGGACGTCCGCCAGCGCGGACAGCGTGCGGGCGAGCTTCTGGGCGTGCTGCAGGGTGGCGACCGGACGGCCGGCCGTGCCGGGGTTGTGATCGTTGCCGTGCGGAGCCACGACGATCGTGAAGCCGGGAATTCCGGCTGCCTGCGCCGGGACGGCGGTCAGTGCCGCTGCGGCGGTGCTGACGGCCAGCGCCGCCAGCACCTTCTTGACGGGGTGACGCATGATCATCCTCCTTGAGGATCCTGCGGTGGGGAAAACGGGAGCGCGTTCAGCGGCCCAGCCAGCCGCCGTCGACGGGGACCAGTGCGCCGTGCACGTAGTCCGACGCCGCGGAGGCCAGGAAGACGGCGACGCCGCCGAAGTCCTCGGGCCGCGCCCAGCGGCCGGCCGGGATGCGGTCGAGAATCGCGGCGAAGCGGCCGGGATCCGCTCGCAGCGCTTGGGTGTTGTCCGTTTCGACGTAGCCGGGGACGATCGCGTTGACGTTCACGCCACGTCCCGCCCATTCGTTGGCCAGGGCGCGGGTGAGCCCGGCGATGCCTGATTTCGCCGCGGCGTACCCGGGGACGTTGATGCCGCCTTGGAAGCTCAGCAGCGAAGCGGTGAACACGATCTTGCCCCGGCTGCGCTCGAGCATGCGCCGGCCGACCTCCCGGGTGAGGGTGAACTGGCTGCTGAGGTCGACGGTGATGACGCGGTCCCAGTCCGCGTCGGGGTGTTCGGCGGCCGGGGCCCGGGCGATCGTGCCGGCGTTGTTGACGAGGATGTCGACCGGTCGCCCGAGCCCGGCGAGGGCGTCCGCCAGCTCCGCGACGGCGGCCCGTTCGGTGAAGTCTGCGCTCAGCGCGGTGCAGGTGCGGCCGAGCGCGGTGACGCGCTTTTCGACCTCGCTGCCCGAAGGCTCCTGCTGGGCGCTGACGGCCACGATGTCCGCGCCAGCGGCGGCCAGCGCCTCGGCGATGCCGAGGCCGATCCCCCGGCGGGCGCCGGTGACCACCGCCAACCGGCCGGTGAGGTCGAACGGGGACAGCCGGGTCATCGCGCCTCCCCGGCAGCGCGGCAGTCGATGAGGACCTTCATCACGCCCGCGCCGGATTCGAGGGCCGCGAAGGCCTCTCCGGCCCGCTCGAGCGGTTCGGTCCGCGAGATCAGGGCGCGGGCCGGGATCGCGCCCTCGCCGAGGAGCCCGACCGCGGCGGTGAAGTCGTCGCGGTCGTACAGGCGGGCGCCGACCAGCGTCAGTTCGCGCCAAAAGAACCGGTGGAGGTCCATGTGCCGGGGCGCCGGGTGGATGGCCACCTGGACCAGCCGGCCCCTCGTGGCCAGCGCGCCGACCGCCGTCGCCACGCCCGCTTCGGCGCCCGACACCTCGAAGGCCACCGCAGCGCCTTCCCCGCCGGTCCACCGGTCGACGGTGGCGGGGAAGCCTTCGGCACGCGGGTCGAGCGCGGTCAGGCCCAGTCCCTCCGCGACCGAACGGCGGAACGGGTCCGGCTCGGCCAGCAGGACGGCCGCCCCAGACCGGCGCGCGACGACGGCGAGGAGCAGCCCGATCGGCCCGCCGCCGACCACCAGTGCCCGCTCCCCCGGCTGCAGAGCGGCCCGCCGGACGTCGTGCACGGCCACCGCGACCGGCTCGACCAGCGCGGCGTGGTCGAGCCGGAGGTCGTACGGCAGGCGGACGAGGGTTTCGGCGGGGACCGTCCAGCTGCTCTGCATCGACCCGGGCGCGTCGATGCCGAGGAACACCAGGCGGTGGCAGATGTGGGAGTGGCCGGCCCGGCAGGCCGGGCACTCGCCGCACCACCGCAGCGGCATGACCGTCACGGCGTCGCCGGGCCGCCAGCCTTCGACGCCGGCGCCGAGCTCCGCGACCAGCCCGGACATTTCGTGTCCGAGCACGCCCGGCGGATGGACGCGGCCGTCCATGTCGCCGTGGTAGATGTGCAGGTCGGTGCCGCAGATCCCGGTATAGGCCACGTCGATCCGGACGTGGCCGGGTGGCGGCGCCACGGAATCCGCCGCCTCGACGACCAGGTTCCGGCGGCCGGAGTAGGCGACCCGCCGGGTGGGCGGGCTCTGCGGTGGGGCACTCATTCCGGGTCCTTTCCTTCGGTTTGCCCGTGGCCGGCGCGGGCGAGGTAGGTCTGCTCGGCGTTGTGGCGGAGAACAGCGTCCGCGGGGTGACCGTCGAGCGCGGCGTGCACGACGTCCAGCCACGCCTCGTGGTCGGTGGCCAAGGTCATGACGGGCCAATCGCTGCCGTACAGGCACCGGCCGGGTCCGAAACTGTCGAGGGCTTCCTTCACGGCGTCGACCACGTGCGCGCGCGGGGTGCCCGGAACGGTCTCCGTGGCCAGGCCGGACAGCTTGCACCGCACGTTGGCGTGCCGGGCGAGCCGGCGCAGGGCCCGGCGCCACCGGTCGTACCCGGGCCCGCCGGGCGCCGGTTTGCCGAGGTGGTCCAGGACGATGGTGGTCCGCGGACAGGCTTCGGCCAGTGCGGTCAGTTCGGGCAGCTGGTGCGCGCGGACGCAGGCGTCGAACGGCAACCCCGCCTCCCCGAGCGAGCGGACACCCGCGCGGAAGTCCGCGCCCTCGAGGAAGCCGGGGGCCTCGTCCTGCACGTTGCGCCGGACACCGACCACGAACGGGTCGCCGGCCAACCGGCCCGCCTCCCCGGGGTGCTCGAGGTCGGCGTGCGCCACGATCCCGCGGATCCACGGGTGCTGCCGCGCTTCCCGCCGCATCCAGGCGATCTCGGCGCCGGCGTCGCCGGGGACCCGCCCGGCCTCCACCACGATGACGTCGTGCCGGGCGGGGAAGTGCTCCGGGATGAACGGCCGGTTGAGCCGGTCGATGTCGTCGAGCCACGGGTAGCGCAGCCGCCGCGGATCCCAGAAATGGAGGTGGGAGTCGAGGACCGCGGTCATGCCGCCACTTCCGGCTCCTGGTTTTCCGGGCGGCCGCTGGGCCACGAGCGGTCGCGGACCGGCTCGAGGCACTCCTCGACCGCGCGCAGCAGGTCTTCGTCGACCGGCTCGGTGATCCAGCGGACATCCCGGCGCACCTCCTCCGGGTCGGCCGCGCCGACCAGCGTCGAGGCGAAGCCACCGGTCGCCACCGCGAACCGGAGGGCGACGCGCGCGAGTTCCTCGCCCCGGTCCCGGCACAACGCAACGGCCTCGGCGCACCGCCGGAGGATGTCCTCCGGCGCGGGGTGCCAGGACGGGGCCCCGCGGTTGGTGAGCGCGCCCATCGACAGCGGGGACGCGTTGATCATGGCCGTTCCGCGGCGCGCGAACCACTCCCGCCAGGCGGCGAGCCGCCGGTTCTGCAGCGTGTACTGGCAGTAGGAGATGATCGTGTCGACCGGCGCGCGCCCGACGACGTGGGCGAGCGCGGGCAACGGGAAGCCGGTCACGCCGACGGCGCCGATCACGCCGGTCTCCTGCAGGGCGCGCAGGGCGGGGATCGTCTCGTGCACGACCTGGTCGAGGTCGCCGAACTCGACGTCGTGGCACTGCACGAGGTCGAGGTGGCCGGTCCCCAGCCGGTCGAGGCTTTCCCGCACACTCCGGGTCACGCGCTCGGCGCCGAAGTCGAACTCCGCCTCGCCGTACCGGCCGACTTTGGTGGCGAGCACGTAGGCCGAGCGCTCGACACCGCGCAACGCCTTGCCGAGCACGGTTTCCGCGTTCCCGTAGAACGGGGAAACGTCGAAGAAGGTGATGCCGAGCTCGAGCGCGGTGTGGACGGCGTCGATGCCGCGTTGTTCCCCGCCCCGGGGCAACCGGCCCAGCGGGGCGGCGCCGAAGCCGAGTTCGGAGACCTCCAGCCCGGTGTCGCCGAGTGGTCGTCGCTTCATGCGGCACGCTCGTCGAACGGGGTGGCGTAGGACGGTGTGCGGACCCGGAGGGCGAGCCGCAGGGTCAGGCGGATCCGGCTGGACCGGGGAAGGTTCACTCGCAGCCACGGGCCGTCGAGTTCGGCCGTCGCCGATGTCACGACCGGTTCGCGGTGGCCGTAGTCGTAGAGGTCGCCGATCCACGACGGGTCCTCGCACACGCTGTACTCGACGCCGCGGATGTGGTGCTCGGCGAACGCCCCGGCCTGGACGACCACCGACCTCGGCTCCTGCGGGTCGAGGTTGACCAGCTCGACGACGGTCGCTTCGGGCTCGATGCCGGAAACCAGCGCGGCCACGGACGGCGGCAGGCCCGGCCGTTCCGCCTGCGCGTCGTAGTAGCGGACGCGGGCTTGCTGCAGCCCGCCGTTGTAGACGACCTGCGGAGCGCCCCAGGTGAGCTGGACCAGCGCCTCGGTGACCACGGGGTTGGACTGCTGCCACAGGTGGATGTCGGCTTCGGGCACGGCCCGGCCGCGGTGGCGCTCCATGCGGGTCAGCCGGTGCCGCACCTGGGCCTGGGCGGCGGCCAGGATCCGCTCCGGGTAGTCCGGGTTGTCACCGGCGAGGTAGGCGAGCCACGGCTCCTCGTGCCCGGCCTCCTCCTTGCTGCGGAACGGCCGCACGGTCCGCCAGTCGTGACCGCCGGCTGCGCGCAGCCGCTCGAGGCGTTCTCGGTCTTCCGGCGCGGCCGAGTGGTGCCACAACGCCGCCGGGACGCTCATCAGCACCGGGTTGTAGTCGAACCAGCCCCGGTCGTCGTGGCGGAAGGGGACGTGCAGCGTCGGGGTGTCCACGTCTTCCCGCAGCTGCACCGACCACTTGGAGCCGAGGCTGGAATCCGCCTCGGTGAAGGCCATGACCTTGCCGTGGGCGATGAGTTCGTCCAGTGCCGGGCGCACCAGGTCGGTGAACGTCTCGTCGCCCGTGGCGAGCGCGGCCGCCAGCGCGGCGACGACGGCGGCGTGCCCGACGCTGTACCAGCCGTGCGGCCAGGACCAGCCGTAGTGCCCGCCGTACCAGCGGCCCTCCAGCAGCCCGCCCACGGTGCCGTCGGGAGCGACGTTGTCGGGGAGGATGCCGTTGTTGGCCGCCGCGCGTTCCCGCCAGGCGCCGACGTACTCGGCGAGCCAGTCGCGGTAGCGCTGGTCCCCGGAGAGCAGCAAGGCGTTGAAGACGAGCCCGGAGGCGGCCAGGTTGACCGCGGTGTCCCCCTCCCCCGTTCGCCGCCGCATCTGCTCGCCCAGCCGCGGGTCGCGATCCCGCGGGGGCTCCTCGGCGTCCGCGGGCAGCAGCCATTCCAGTGGGAAGCCGTACGTCGCGGCTTCTCGGGGCAGCCAGGGGTACGAGCCGCCGTCGAAGAGCCCGTCCCGCGCCGGATCGCTGCCGTTGTGGGGGCGGCGGATGATGCGGTGCGCGGGGTCGTAGTTGCCGTGGGCCGGGTCGACGTAGAGCTCCGCGAACCGCAGCGCGCGCTCCCGCCACCGCTCGGGCGCGGCCATGCACAGGAAGTACAGCAGCAGCAGGCTTTCGCCCTGGTGGAACCAGTCGTAGCCGCGTTCGTACTCGTCGTGCAGCATGCCCAGTTCGGTCAGCTGCCGGGTGACGCCCTCCCAGTGCCGCTCCGACTCGGCGAGCAGGTCGCCGGCGCCGCCGAGCAGGTAGAGCTGGGGCCAGTTGAAGAAGGTCTCGTAGAAGTCGTCGACGCCGTCGCGGCTGGTGAGCCCGTCGTCGTAGGCCAACCGTCCGTCCGGGGCGGTGAAGTCGCGGGCGAACCGGCGCCAAGCCCCGTCGAGCAGCTCGAACAGCTCGCGCTGGGCGATCGCCCAGCCCGGTGGTTCGAGCAGGGGGACCGAGGCGGTGATGGCGGGATACATCGGTTACTCCTTGGTCGCGCCGGCCAGCATCCCGGTCACCAGGAAGCGCTGGGAGAACAGGAAGACGACGAGGACCGGCGTGATCGCCAGCAACGTGGCCAGCGCCAGTTCCGGGCGCTGCACCGCGGCGGTGCCGACCGTCGGGTTGAACTGGGGAACCGAGTTCAGCAGCGTGCCCAAGCCGACCTGGACCGGGAACTGGTCGCTTTCCGGCAGCAGGACGTAGGGCAGGAAGTAGTTGGTCCAGTTGGCCACGAAGCTGAAGAAGCCGACAAGGGCGACGATCGGTGCGGCGAGCGGCAGGGCGACGTGGCGGAACACGCCGAACTGCGAGCAGCCGTCGAGCTTCGCCGCGTCGATCAGGTCCCGCGGCACAGCGGTGTTGAAGTAGATGTAGGTCAGGTAGACGCCGAAGGGGTAGAACGAGTACGGCAGGATGACCGACCACATCGAGCCGATCAGATGCACCGCGTTCACCTCGAGGAACAACGGCACCACGAGGGTGGCGTTCGGCATCAGCATCACCACGAGCGTCGCGACCAGCAGCGTGCGCCGGCCGCGGAACTCGGTCATCGCGAGGGCGTAGCCGGCCGGGATCGCCACGCACAACGTGATCGCGAGCGCGACGAACGAGTACACCGCGGAGTTGCCCAGCCACGAGAAGATCGCGTTGTCCTGAAAGGACGTGAGCGCGTGCCAGTTGTCCGCCAAGGCGTGCCACGAACCGAAGGACAGGGCGTTGCCGTGCACGAGCTGGTCGTCGGTCTTCGTGGCCGCCAGCAGGAGCCAGGCCACCGGGAGCACGAAGAAGACGAGGAACAGCACGAGCACCAGGGCCGCCAGCGGGTTCGGCAGTTTCCGGGTGCGCCGCCGCCGTGGAGCGCCCGCGCGGCGCACCGGCTCGTCCACTTGCGCGGGAACGCGGACTTCAGTCGGCATCGAAGAACCCCGATCGTGCAACGAACACGCCGGCGACGACCAGCCCGACCAGCAGCAGCTCCACCGAAATCGCCGCGGCCGTGTTCACGTTGTTGTTCTGGAAGGCGAAGTCGTAGGAGAGCTGGTTGAGCGAGTAGTCGCGGCCCGCCACGCCGACACTCGCCTGCGACAGCAGCTGCGGTTCGACGAACAGCTGGGTCCCGCCGGCGAACGCCAGGATGACCATGTAGACGATCCACTTGCGCAGCAACGGGATCTGGATGCGCCAAGCCGTCTGCCACGGTCCCGCGCCGTCGATCCGGGCCGCCTCCAGCAGATCGGGGGAAATGTTGTTCAGGGCGCCGTACATCACCACGATCCAGCCGCCCGCCCCGGTCCAGAAGGCGATCAGGGTGAACAGGACCGGGAGGTGGTCCGGCGCGACGACCTGGCCGAAGGTGTCGAACCCGAACACGCGCAGCAGCGCGCTCACCGGGCTCACCGACGGGTCCAGCATGAACAGCCACACCAGCACGCTCGCGGCCCCGGCCAGCGCACCCGGGATGTAGTACAGGAAGCGCAGGGCCTTGCTCGCCCCGCTCGAGGTCAGGCGGTGCAGCAGCAATGCGAGCCCGACCACGAACACGATCAGGGAAACCAGCCAGCACACCAGGTAGAGAGCCACGTGCCCGACCGCGGACAAGTACCGGAAGTCGCCGGCGGCTTCGACGAAGTTCGAGAAACCGGTGAATTCGTCCCCCGCGTCGGTGAAGGCGAAGTACACCGCGTACACCGTGGGAACGACCCCGAACGCGATCAGCAGGACGACGTAGGCGGCGACGAACAGGTGCCCGGCCCGGCCCGGCCAGAACACCCGCCGTCGCGACGGGCTCCTGGCCGGGGCGGCGCTGGTCACTGGCTGACCTCGTACCCGTTGGACCGCGCGTAGTTCGTGATCGCGGTCTGCCACTCGGGCAGCATCGAGACGATCGTCTTGCCTGCGGTCAGCCCCGGGGTCACGGTCGCGGCCCAGATCGCCTCCTGGCTGAACTGGCCGTAGCCCCAGCCCGGCCACACCTGCGGGGCGGCCGCCTGCAGCGGGGCCGTGATGTCGTTGGCGTAGTACTTGCTCGAGGACTGCTTCGCCAGCCAGGTCTTCGCCGCCGCCGCGTGGGCGGGGTAGCCCGGCGCCATCTTGCCCTGGTACTCGTCCGAGGTGGTGACCCAGGTGAGGAAGTCGGTGGCGTCCTTGAGGTTGGCGCTGTGAGCGGACAGCAGCCAGGTACCGCCGCCGACGTTGCCGACCGACGGGGCCGGGTCGCCGGCCCACTGCGGCAGCGGGGCGGCCGCGATCTGGCCGGCCGGGGTCTTGAACGACTCCTGGAACACCGAGCCGCCGAACCACGACGGCCCGGGCATCATGAGGATCTTGTCCGCGGCGTTCTTGTCGAAGTCGGAGCTGAACACGCTGCTGGTGGACATCGTGCGGTTCTTGACGAGCGTGTCGAGCAGCGACGCCATCCGGGTGCAGTTCGGGCTCGTGGTGTTCACCTTGACCGACTTCGGGCCGGTGATCTCGTTGGCACCGCACTTGGACGCCCAGAGGTAGATCTCCGGGGTGAAGTTGTCGCCGGCCGTGCCCACGAAGTAGCCGGGGTGCTCGGCAGCGACCCGCTGGCCCAGCGCCTGGTAGTCCTCCCAGGTCTTCGGCACCTGGTAGCCCCACGACTGCATCAGCGGCGCGTTGTACCAGAGGACGGTCTGGGCGAGGTCGTTGCGCAGGCAGTACAGCGTGCCCTCGACCGTGCACGGGTCGTTGGCCCCGGCGGTCCAGCCGCTCAGGGTGGCGTCGGGGATCTGCCCCTTGTTCAGCGGTGCCGTGAACCCGGCCTGCACCGCCCAGCTGACCTCGTTGTTCTGCGAGCTGAACACCACGTCCGGCCAGCCGCTGCGCGTGCGGTTGAACAGGCTCACCTTGGTCTGCAGGTAGTTCGAGCCGTTGGCGTCCCCGTCGTAGGTGACGATGTCCATCTGCACCGACGGGTGCTGCTTTTGGTAGAGCTGGGCCGCGGGCAGCCGCGTGGAATCGACCCAGACGGTGATCTTCCCGCCCGTCTGCGGCACCGGCTGGAACCCGCCCTGGGCACCACTGCCGTTCCCGCCGTTGCCGCAGGCCGTGACCGCGGCGAGGACGGCCGCGACGCCTACGACCAGGCCCGCATACCGCCGGCGGCGCCCGGACGATCCTCTGGCTCCGGGGGCGCGCACCTGAACTGTCATGAAGCACTCCACTTCATCGTGGGACCCGCAGGTCACACCTGACGAGGTAGCGAACACGTCATATGTGTCATACACATTGCTGCGGGCGGTCTCTACAGCGACCTATCACAGCTGGTAGAAGTGGCTTCGTCAAGACCCAAACCCCAGAAAATAAGTCATACACATCTTTCCGGGGTCAGGCAGATGTAGGGTTCATGGCACTGAGCCGCCGATGAAGGAGACGACTGGGTGGACGAGTCGCGCGCAGCAGGCGAGCCCGGGCCGCCCCCGGAGGCCGCCTACCGCCCCGGGTACGAACGCGTCGCCGAGCAGATCCTCCGGCTCATCGCCGAGTTCCGGCTGCAGGCCGGTGACCGGATGCCGACGGAGAACGAACTCGCCACCCGGCTGGGTGCCTCGCGGACCGTGGTCCGCGAGGCGATCAAGATCCTCTCCGCCATCGGGCGGGTGCGCGCGCAGAAGGGGCGGGGCCTCTACGTCGCCGACGACGAGGGGATGCTCGGGTCGGCCCGCTGGTCGGGCTTCTTCCTGCCGACCGACCTGGACCACGTGTACATGCTGTTCGAGTTCCGCCGGGTCCAGGAGATGACGGCCAGCAGGCTGGCCGCCACCCGGGCCACCCCGGTCGAGCTCCGGTCGATCGAAGCGGCCGCGGAGACCTGCCGCCGGGGACACCTGACCGGCGAAGCGGCGCTGTTCGACCGCGGAGACGAAGACTTCCACCTCGGGATCGCCGCCGCATCGCACAACCAGTTCCTCCTGGCCGCCGTCCGAGAAGTCCGTCGGCTGCAGCACCAGTCCAGCACCATCGGGCTCCACGGCACGGTCGGCGGGCATGCCGCGGAGGCGGTCGAAGAGCACGCCGCGATCTACGAAGCCATCCGGGACGGCGACCCGGAGGCCGCCGCCCAAGCCGCCGCCGTGCACCTCGACAACACGTTGGAGGACTACCGCCGCGAGATCCAGCGACGCGTCTTCGGCCGGCACCCCCCTCCCCTGGTCCCACCAGGACCCCAGCCGTAGTCATGACGGCCTTCAGCTGAGGTCGGCGAACTGGTTCGCCGTGATCACCGCGCCGAGCGCTTCGGCGCCGGTGCCGAGTGCACCCGGGAGGACCTCCGGCGTCCGGTTGGTGACCGGTGAAACGCCGCGCCCCAGCGTTTCCCGGATGCCGCTCAGCAGGGGCTCGCCGGCCTGTGCGAGGGTGCCGCCGACGACGACCAGTTTCGGGTTGAGCACGGTGCAGACCGGGGCCAGGGCGGTGCCGACGGCCCGGCCCGCGTCGCCGAGCAGGCGTCGGACGCCGGGGTCTCCCCGGTGCGCCAGGGTGATCAGGTCGATGAAGCCGCAGGCGGGACCGTGACTGTGGGCGAGTGTGGTGGCGAGTGCGCGGGCACCGACGACCGTCTCCAGGCAGCCTCGGCTGCCGCATCGGCAGATCTGCCCGTCCGGTACCACCGTGACGTGCCCGAGCTCACCCGCGGCACCGGCGTCACCATCGTAGAGCCGGCCCTGCAGGACGAGACCGGCGCCGACCCCCTCGGACAGCATCACGTAAACGAGGTTGTCCACGGACGCCGCCGCGCCGAGGCGCCATTCGGCCAGCGCGCCGAGGTCGGCGTCGTTGCCGAGGTGCACGGGCAGGCCCATCCGCTTCCGGAGCCGAGTCGCGATGTCGACCTCCCCCCAATCGTTCAGCATGGGCGGTGAGCCGAGGGTCTGCGAATGCAGCAGCACCGGGGCCGAGACCGCCACGCCGACGCCCAGCAGTTCCCGGTGCGGGATTCCGAGGTCGGCGACGAGGTCGAGCGCTGTGGAAGCGACGTACTCGAGGGTGTCGGCCGGCCGATGGTCGACGTCGATGTCGTGGGTGTGTTCCGCGCGCACAGTGCCGTCCACGCCGGCGAGCAGGATCCGGATCCCGGCGTGGGCGAGGTGGACGCCGATCAGCACGCCCAGCGCCGGGTTGACCGCGAGCGCCGCGGCCGGGCGCCCGCCCGCCACCCCCGCTGGGGGGACGCGCCGCTCCAGTTCGACCAGGACGCCGTCGGCGATCAGGTCGGCGACGAGGCCGGAGACGGTGGCGGCCGAGAGCCCGGTCGTGCGCGCGATCTCGAGGCGCGTGACCGGGCGCCCGAATCGTGCCGCGGAGAGAACTGCGCGCCGATTGCGCATTTGTCGCGATTCCACTCCGGTGACGTTAGCAAGGTTAGCCCCGGATTTGAAATAACCTCCTCTCTTTCTGGCCAGAGTTGGCTATTGACTGTCGCTATCTCCGGCTCCTACGTTGACGACGGCCTCGCAGCCACCGTGCCCGCTCTGACACGAGGAGGTGTCGTGTGCGCAAGACAGCGAAACTCAGCACCGTGATTCTCTCGGCCGTCGCTTTGTTGTCCTCCGTATCCGCGACCGCATTCGCCGCACCGTCCCCCGCCCACAATCCGCCGGGGAATCTGCACGCCGGCCCCTATCCCGACGCTTTCGCCCGCGCCGGCTACACGAAGAGACAGGTCGACGCCAAGGTCGAAGCCACCTGGCAGCAGCTCTTCCACGGCAATCCGGGCACCGGCGCCGACCGGTACGACGGCCAGACGCTGTACTACCAGCTCGCGCCGGACCTGGCCTACGTCGAGGACATCGGCAACCACGACGTGCGCACCGAAGGCATGGGGTACGCCATGATGATCTCGGTGCAGCTGGGCCACAAGCAGGAGTTCGACGCGTTGTGGAACTTCGCCAAGACCAAGATGCAGCTCCAGAGCGGGCCCGAGCAGTACTACTTCGCCTGGCACACCGACACCACCGGGAAGATCATCGACACCGGCGTGGCGCCCGACGGCGACCAGTGGATCGCCGCGGCGCTCGACTTCGCGTCGGGCCGGTGGGGTGACGGGACCGGGACCTACGACTACGGGCAGCAGGCGAAGCAGATCCTGCAAGCGATGTGGCACGAGTCCGACCACGGCGGCGTCGACATGTTCGACCGCAAGTCGTTCCTGCCGACGTTCTCGCCGCCGGGCGCGGTCGGCTTCACCGATCCGTCGTACAGCCTGACCGGTTTCTACAAGGTGTTCGCCGCGGCCGACCCAGCGGACAGCGACCTGTGGGACAAGGCGTACACCGCCGGTGAAAACCTGTTGCAGAACGCGGCGAACCCGGCGACGGGACTGGCGCCGGACTACGCCAACTTCGACGGCACACCGTACCTGCGGCCGACCGAGACGGTCACCGACAACGCCTACGACCACAACTTCCAGGAAGACGCGTGGCGAGCCATCGCCAACGCCAACGTCGACGCTTCCTGGTACGGCGTCAAGCCGTGGGAGACGCGGTACTCCGACACGCTGGAGCATTTCTTCCAGGGGCAGGGTGTCGCCACGTACGTCAGCCGGTACCACCTCGACGGCACGCCGCTGACCTCCGGCCAGAACACCTACGAACCCGCGCACGCCGAAGGGCTCGTGGCGATGAACTCGACATCCGCGATTTCGGCCACCAATCCGGACAAGAACGCCTTCGTCCGTGATTTCTGGAACACGCCCATCCCGACCGGTCGGGCCCGTTATTACGACGGCATGCTCTACCAGCTCGGGCTGCTCTACGACAGCGGCCAGTTCCGGATCTGGGCACCGCACGGCAACCGCCACTGACCGACAAACCGGGCCGTAAGAAGAACTCGAGGCGGCAAAACCGGAACCCTCTGCCGCCCTGCTTTCCCTTTTCCCCGGCCAGGTACAAACGCCTGCCGGTGGCCGACCCTAGGCAGCACCGCGATGGGCCTAGCTTCTCCAGGCGCCGCCAGCATGAATAGGTGAGTCCGCGACTCTGTTCGCAGCCAGACGAGGCGCGGCACAATGATCCTCGTGTCCGCTGCGACTCCGCCTTCGATGCGTCCACGTTGGCGCAGCTTGACGGTGTGCTGGAGCGGATCACCTACGCCAGCGAGACACCGGCTACACCGTCGCCCGCGCGCCACCGAACGCTCCGGCCCCGACCTGCTCACCGTCATCGGCTCCCTGTCCGGCGCCCAAGTCGGGGAGAGCCTGCGGCGGAAAGGCTGGTGGGGCAGTCACCCCAAATACGGCGAACAGTTCAAGGTGCCCTCCTATACCACCGTCCTTCCCGCCACCATCCAAGGCATCCGCCGCTACCTCGGCTCCGGGCTGATCAAGGGCATCGGGCCGATGATGGCCCACCCGGCGCGGGCTGGCCGAAGCCGCCGGACTGGGGGACCATCACCTACTGCCGGATCGGCGATCGGTCGAGCCACAGCTGGTTCGCGCTGCACGAACTGCTCGGCCTGCCCGAGGTGAAGAACTACGACGGCTCCTGGACCGAATACGGCTCGCTGGTGCGGGCGCCGATCGAGCGGTGACCGAACGGGGAAGTGGGCAGACCCGGTGGGCCTGCCCACTTCCGCGTCACCGTCCCTGGAACCCGTAGACCGGGCGCGGCTTCCCCGCGTGGAAGGCGTCCACCGCGGACTTCAGCGCCCCCTCGACATCACCGGTGTCGAACAGCGGCAGGGCCACGTCGAACATCACGTCGTCGGCCGCGGCGACCCCGCCGACCGCCCAGGTGCGCAGGAGCGCCTTGTGCGCGGCATGCGCCCGGGTCGGGCCGCCGGCGACCTTGCGAGCGAACGCTTCGGCCTCGCTCCGCAGCTCACCGTCGGGCACCACGTGGTTGACCAGACCGGCTTCCGCCAGCACCCGGGCGGGAATCTGCTCGGAGGTCAACGCCCACTCGGCGGCCCGGGCGCGCCCGACCCGCTCGGCCACCCGGTAGACCCCGCCGAGCAGGGTCACGATGCCGAGGGTCTGTTCGGGGTGGGCGAACCGCGCGGACTCGGCGGCGAAGATGACGTCGGCGCGCACCGCCAGTTCGAGCCCGCCGCCGGCGCACAGGCCGTGCACAGCGGCGATGACGGGGAGCGGAAGCTGTTCGAACCTGTTGAACGTGAACAGGTAGTGCTCGAACGCCGAGCGCAGCTGGCGGCGGTTCCAGTCCGGCCACGGCACGATGTCGCCGCCGAAGCTGAAGTCCGGTCCTTCGGCGCGCAGCAGCACCGCCCGGGCGTCGCTGGCCGCGATCGCGTCGACGGCGGCCGACAGCTGGTCGACCATGTCCCGGCCGATCCGGTTCTGCGGCGGGTTGTCCAGCACGACGGTGGCCAGGCCGCCGTCGAGGGAATACGTCAGGTGGGGCACGGTGGCGTCCTTCACTGGGCGAGGTGTTCCTGGAACCACCGCAGGGCGGCGATGCCGGCGCGGTCGAACTCGGTCAGGTAGGGGTCGAAGTGGCCGCCGGGGATGATTTCGAGCCGTTTCGGCTCCAGGGCACGTTCGTAGGCGGCCAGTTCCAGGTCGGTCAGGGTGATCACGTCCCGCTCGGCCACGACGAGCAGTAGCGGGGTCGGTGACACGCGGGAGATCCACTGGCCCGGCTCGTACATCCGGGCCGCGCGGGTCGAGCGGACGGTCACCTTGTTCTCCCACACCCCCTCCGGCAACGGCTGGAGGTAGAAGTCGATGGCGTCCGGCGCGCGGTAGGAGGCGGGCACGGCCGGGTCCTTGCCGACGATGGCCTGGTACCGCAGCGGTTCGCCGCGGTACTGCGCCCGTTCGTCTTCGGCGAACGCCTCCTCCAGCGCGGCCAGGGCGTCCGGGGGCACGCGGCGCAGTCCCTGCTCGTAGCCGCTGATCGTCGGTACCTGCGCCACGACGCAGCGCAGCCGCCGGTCGGTCGCGCCGAGGACGAGGGCGTGCCCGCCGGCGTAGCTGGTCCCCCACAGGCCGATCCGGGCCGCGTCGACTTCGAGCCGGTCCTCCAGGTAGGAGACGGCGCGCCGCCAGTCCGCGATCTGCTGCCACGGGTCGACGTCCTGGCGAGGTTGGCCGTCGCTGGCGCCGAAGCCGCGGTGATCGTGCAGCAGCACGGCGAAGCCGTGCTCGGCGAACAGCCGCGCGAACGGTTCGAGGCCGTGGTCTTTGGTGCCGGCGTAGCCGTGGGCCATCGTGATGGCCGGCCAGGGCCCGTCGCCATCGGGGAGGAACAGCCAGCCGCGCAGGGTGGTGCCGCCCTCGGCGGTGAATTCGACGTCTTCGCGGCGTGTCATGGGGTGGTCCTGTCGTAGAAGTGGTCGGAGGGGATTTCGCCCGTCAGGCGGTCGCGCAACTCCAGGGAGAAACGCAGCGCGGCACCGAGGGGCCGGTGGTGGATGGCGGCATGGACGATCTCGCCGCCGTCGTCGCGGGTCAGCACGGTCACCCCGGCGAACTCCGTGCCGCCGAAGGCGACCGCGCGCCATTCCAGGTAGGACCGGTTGTCCTCGTGCGACTGCTCGGTGAACTCCAGGGACTCGTAGATGCCGCTGGCGGTGCCCATGACCTTTTTGACCGCGTCGCGGCCCCGGACCGGTCGCGCCAGCACGCTCGCCTCGAGCACCACGCCCTCGGCGAAGGCTTGGGCGAAGGATTCCGCGGACTTGTCGGCGAACGCCTGGGTCCAGCCCGCCGCGGGCACCGGCTGCAGCGTGGCCAGGAAGCTGTCCAGCCGCGCGGCGACGGCACCCGGGTCCTCCACGTGCGGCCAATGCCCGGCGTTGCCGAGCACAGCCGAGCGGGCCTGGGGGTACCGCGCCGCCGCGGCCGCGGCCAGCTCGTCGGTGACGAATCCGTCACGGGCTCCGCGCACCACGAGGACCGGTCCCGCGAAGGGCTCCCCGGGCAGGTCGTGGCCGTCGTTCCAGCAGGTGACCAGGGCCCGGACGACCTCGGCGCGGACGCCCTCGTCGACCACGCAGATGCGGTCCAGCTCCGGATCGGGAAAGGCCGGGGCCAGCTGCCGCCGGACGGCCCGGTTGGCCTCCGGGCCCTGTTCGGCCAGCGCGCGGAACGGCTCGACCGCCGGGCCCGGCAGGCCGGCGCCCGCCAGCGGGATCGGGGTCACCAGCACCACGCCCAGGCACTGCTCCGGCCGGGCGGCGGCCACCAGCTCGGCCACCGGGCCGCCCATGCTGTGCCCGACGAGCACGCACGGCTTGCCCAGCAGGTCGAGTACCTCGGTGACGTCCGCGGCGAACCGTTCGTAGTCGAACGGGCCGTCCGCACCGGCTCGTTGCCCGCAGCCGGCGAGGTCGAGGCTGACGAACTCGAACCCCTCGGCGCTCAGCGCGCCGATCAGGTTCTCCCAGATGAGGGCGTCGTCGAGGAAGCCGTGCACGAACACGACGGCGCGGGCGCCGGCGCCGTGGTGGTGCAGCACCACGGGACCGGGACGGGAAACGGTCGAGCTGCTCATCGTCGAGTGGCCTTTCCGGTCAGGATCGGGTCGAGCCGGAGGCGGACCACCCGGCGGTGTCGATCGGCGAGAAGTCGTCGGGTTTGCCGTCCAGTCGCACCATCCGCCGGCCTTCTCGTGCCTGCAGGACATCGGGCTCGACCGGCGTGGTGAAGACGTTGTCGACAAGGTTGTATTCGGCCGCCAGGCGCCCGAAGACCGGCAGCGCGCCGGTGTCGACGCGGCCGCGGTCGAGGTAGAGCCCGTCACGGAGGTGGAACCGGACCACCCGGCCCCAGACGACGTGGTCGTTGCCGTGCTCGGCGGCGAAGATCCGGTCCAGGCGGCACTCCAGGGCCACCGGCGCGGCCGCCACGCGCGGCACGTTCACCACCTCGCACTCGCCTTTGGCCAGGTCGAGCGCCTCGAACTCGTCCACATCGGGGTCGAACTCGAACGCCGAGCGGTGCACCGCCTCCGCCTGCGGCAGCGTGGTCATGTTGACCACGAACTCCCCGGTGTCGCGGATGTTCACAAAGGTGTCCTTGAGCGTGACCCCGTCCGACCGGGGCTGCAGGGTGAGCGACACCTTCGGGGGAATGCGCCCCACCGCTGTGAAGAACGACACCGGCGCCAGGTTGTCCACCCCGGTGGCCGAGCGGGTGCTCACCCAGGCGATTGGCCTGGGCAGGATGCTGCCGATCAGCAGCTTGTACGCGTGTTCCGCGTCGAGGCCTTCCGCGTCGACGATCACCGCTCACCTCATCTTCCCGTCGGGCCATCCCGACACCGTGACATAACATGAGAGCCAGTGCCTATGTCAAGAGGAGGGCACGACGAACCGCCCGAGCAGGCGGGAGGCTTACGCGGTCTCGCTTCTGCGGCGAGCGCGGGAAGCGCGGAGGTTGGCGACGTTGCCGCAGGTGCGCACGTCGTGCCAGGTGCCGCTGTTGTTGGGCGAGCGGTCGTAGAAACCGCCCGGGCAGCGCGGGTCCCGGCAGGTCTTCAACCGCCGGAAGGTGTTGCTCACCTGCGCGTCGTGCACCTCGATGGCCACCGCGCCGGCGATCCGGCGCCAACCGGAGCCGGAGGGCTCGAACAGCAGCATCCCGGTCTCCGTCACGGTCATCCCAACCTCGACACCGCCCAGCGCGACCAATCCGGCGCCCGGCTCGTCGCCGTAGTCGCGTCCACGCAGGACGGACACCAGTTGACTCCTGATGCCGCGCAGCGCTTCGACATCGGCCTTGCCCAGCTTCGCCTTGCGCGACGGGCGGCCGGACGCCTCGACCCATTCCCGCAACGCCGTGTCGGACCACTGCTGAGCCAGCTGCACGGTGCCCAGCAGGTCCGGCGTCTTCGTGCTCAGCCGAGGCCGCGTGTTCAGCAGGTCCTGGATTAGCGCGAGGCCGCCGGGAGCGGGTTGAAGGGCGTAACGCTCACAAGCCGACCATGCCATCCCCCCAGCCTAGCTTCCTGAGCTCTGACAGAACAGGAAGCGATATGATTCAGTCACTCATTGACTTGCTATTAGCAAGCCAGGCGCCGGCGTGGAGTACACGATCCTCCCGAACGAACGAGCATCACCATCAGCGCAGCGGCCGGCTTCAGCTTCGACTACACCGGCAAGACGGTTCCGATCACCGGAGGAGTCAGCGGCATCGGCCTCGCCACCTGCACAGCGCCGACGCCCGCCGCACCCTGTCGAACAAGATCCACGCCGCCCTCCACGAGGCCTACGACGGGCTGGCCAACACCGCCGAAACCCTCATCCTGATGAACTTCCACCCGCTCGAGAACGCCGGATTCGCCGGACGCATCCAACCAGAAAGAGAGCACTCACCATGCGTGACCTCACCATCGTGAGGTACCAGACCTGCCCCGAGATCGCAGAGGAGAACCATCAGTTGATCGAGCAGGTCATGGCGGACCTCAACGACCGGGACCCGGGCGGGCTTCGCTACGCGTCGTTTTGGCTCGATGACGGGGTCACCTTCGTCCATGTCGTCATCAACGATGACGACATGGACCCGCTGTCGCGGTCCGCGGCATTCCAGGCTCTCCAGGTGGGCCTTTCCGAACGCCACATCGGCGGCACCCGGCCGTGCTCCGCCATGTCGACCGCGACCGCGGCGCGGCCCCGCCCTGCCAATTCGGCGATCACCTCCGTCCAACCCCATGCTCCGTGGTAGAAGCCGTGCAGCAGAACGATGGGCTCGTTCAGCACGAGTCCTCGCTCTCGACGCAGGGGGCACGCAGACCTTCCCCTGGACGGTACTGAATCCGAGACGGCCGCGGTCACTGTCATTTGACTGGTTCCGCCTTCGCCCCTGGGGTCCTGTCCCCGGCACTCTTCCACCTGCGACCGACGCTCGGTTCCTTTTGTCCGGTTATGCCCTGGTGATTCGGACCGAGGCTCGTGGTGACCGTGCCGGCCGTGCAGCCCGGCGGATACGGATCGGGCCCGGCGCGGGAGCCGGGTTGTGCCGCCGCACCGCCGGCTGCCCTGCGCGACACCGACACCTGTCGAACGACTGTCCGAATCGGTGCGACGGCGCCGATTCCCCGTGGCCATCCGACGGAAGCGCGGGAGCGACGCGGGGCCGGATCCTGATGGCTGCCTCGATGTGTGCTCGGCCCGCATCGGAGCAGGTTTCGAGGAGCGCCCGTGAGGCCTGCTCCAGCGCAGACAGCGTCCTACTCAAAGGAAAGATTCGCATGAATGATTTCTCCGCCAACGAGGCCGACACGATTGTGTTCGTTCACGGCCTCTGGGTGAATCCGCGCAGCTGGGAGGGGTGGAAACCCCATTACGAGACTCGCGGATACCGGGTCCTCGCCCCGGCCTGGCCGGGGCTCGACCGCGAGGTGGAAGAGCTCAGGCGTGACCCCACGGGGATCGCGGGAGTCGGCCTTCGCGAGGTGCTCGACCACTACGACAACATCATCCGCGCGCTGGATCGTCCGCCGATCATCATGGGCCACTCGTTCGGCGGCACCATCGTCCAGATGCTGCTCGACCGCGGGCTGGGCAGGGTCGGTGTCGCCATCGACTCGGCGGCTGTCAAGGGAGTCCTTCCGCTGCCGCTGTCGACCCTCAAGTCGACCTTCCCGGTCCTGGGGAACCCGGCCAACAAGAACAAAGCGGTCTCGCTGACGCCGGAGCAGTTCCACTACGCCTTCACCAACACGCTCACCGAGAGCGAGTCCGCTGCGCGCTACGAGCGGTATGCCGTCCCTGGCTCGGCCCGCGTGCTCTTCCAGGGGGCGTTCGCCAACTTCAACCCCCGCGCCGCGACGCGGGTCGATTTCCGCAGGCGCCAGGCCCCGCTCCTGTTCATCGCGGGTGGGTCCGACCACCTCGTGCCACCCAAGGTCAACAAGGCCAACTTGCGGCTTTCCAGCAAGTCCGCGGCCGTCACCGAGTATAAGGAATTCCCCGGGCGCGCGCACTTCATCATCGGCCAGGACGGCTGGCAGGAAGTCGCCGACTACGCCCTGAACTGGGCTGAGGAACACGCCGCCGCTCGTGCCTGAGCGTCGGCGCCTCCGGACCCAATACCACGAACCCCCGCGGGCAGACACGTCTGCGGACAGCAATGACAATTGTGTCGAACAAGGAGAAACCGTGCGTAAACGTCGTGTTTTCCGCTCCGCCGTCCTCGGCGCGACCGGGATCGCCCTCGTCGCCGGCGTGACCACGCTGGCATCGGCCGCACCGGCCCCCCAGACCGCGCCTGTCGCGCTCTCGCACCCGGCCGCGGCTCCGAAGCCGACGATCGTCTTCGTCAACGGAGCCTGGTCGAGCTCCCAGAGCTGGGTCGATGTGATCAAGCCCCTGCAAGCGGCCGGTTACCCGGTCGTCGCCCCGCCGACGGCCCTGCGCAGCCTCTCCGGCGATTCCGCCTTGCTGGCTTCCTACCTCAAGACCATCCAGGGTCCGATCGTCCTGGTCGGGCAGTCCTACGGCGGAGCTGTCATCACCAGTGCCGCCACGGGCAACCCCAACGTCAAGGCTCTGGTGTACATCTCGGCCTTCGAGCCGGACACGAAGGAAAACGTCACGGCCCTCGCTGGGCAATTCCCGGGCAGCCACCTCAGCACCGATCCCACCGCGGTGCCTCCCACTGCCCTCAGCGCCGTCCCCGTCCCCTACCTCAACCCCGGCGAACAGCCCGAGGTCGAGCTGTACGCCAAGGCGGCCCAGTACCGGGACCTGTTCTTCAGCAACCGCGTCTCCGTGTCCACCGCCGCGGCACTCGCCGCCACGCAGAGCCCCGTCGCCTCGACGGCCCTGGGCGAGGGCCTCGAGGGCGAGCCGGGCTGGAAGACGATCCCCTCGTGGACCCTCGTCTCCACCGCCGACCACGTGATCCCCCCGGCCGCCGAGCGCTTCATGGCCACCCGCGCCCACTCCCACATCGTCGAGGCCAACACCCCCCACGCCGCACAGGTGACCAATCCGGGGATTGTTGTCAACCTCATCGAGCGGGCCGTCGCGGGCACCCGGTGACGTGAACCGGACGATTTATTCCGGCGTTCCTTCGAACGAAACTGAGCCGGCCCCGCCGCGCCACGACCGTGGCGAACTGCCATAGGCACGAGAGAAGGCCCGGCTGAAGGCGGCTTCGGACGTGTAGCCCACGCGGGCCGCGATCCGGCCGACCGGGTCGGCCGTGCCGCGCAGCAGGTGCGCCGCGTGGCCCAGCCGGCACCGCAAAACGTACGAACCGGGCGTTTCCCCGACCGACTCGGCGAACCGCGTCGCGAACGCCGAACGCGACAGTGACGTGAGCCGGGCCAGCTCGTCGACGGGCCAGTCACGGCCGGGATCTCGGTGGATCGCGGTGAGGACGGGCGCGAGCACGGGGTCCAGCGCTGCCGTCAGCCAGCCGGCGTGGCGCACATCGCCGGATGCGGCCCACGACCGCAGCGACCAGATGAAGAGCAAATCGAGCGCTCTCGAAACCATCACGCGGGTGCCGGGTGCCGAGTTCGTCACCTCGAACACGAGAAGCTCCCTGATGGGCAGGAGCCACGCCGCCGATCGCGCGTCGCCGCGGATCACGATCGCCGCCGGCAAAACTCCGAGCAGTGGCGCGGCGACAACCGTCTCGACGACGAACTCCCCGGTCACCCAGGTCGTGTGCGGCGTCGCTCGGACGACGTGGGCATCACCCCGCGCGAGCAGCACCAAACCTCCTGCGCCCAGCTCCACCGTGTCTTCGCCCGCCACCTCGACGCTGATCCCGCCCTCCTCGACGAGGTGCAGCACCCTGGCCCCGGCCGGATGCCGCTCACGCGGGCCCGACCGGCGTCGCACCTCGCCACCCTGCAGGTGAATCGCCTGCAACACGTCCGAGAGCGCATCGTGCTCGCCGTAAGCCGGCGGCTGTGGTGAATCGGCAAAGTCTTCCGGATCTTGAGCCATGTTTTCGCTCCGTCCTCCTTTTAGGCTGCGACGCTGAGTGCGCGAGTGGTTCCGTCCGAACGGACCCGGCGCTCCCGACGGAGGAGGCACCCATCATGTTTGCCGAGTGGACCGTATGTCATCGGATCATCTGAGTAAAATCGATCCGTGGTCGGATGATCCGACAGAGGATGATACAGTCGAGCAGTGTCTCCGAAGAGCAACCGCCGTGCCGCGTTGCCGCCACCCGACGCCTCCTCGGCGATCGGCGACCTGACCTGGCTGGCTCACCGCGCGGCGGCAGCGCTCGGCGACGCGTTTAACGCGGTCTCGCGGGATGCGGGGCTGGCCGATCTGCGCGACTGGCTCGTTCTCGAGCTCATCAGCAAGGGTGCGGAGCGGACGCAGCTGGAGATCGCCACGGAGCTCGGTGTCGACAAGACCACGTTGGTGTCGATTCTCGACCGGATGGAGCGCGACGGGCTCGTCGTCCGCGAGCTCTCCTCCCGTGACCGGCGGGTGCGCCTTCCCCGGGCAACCGCGAAAGGCATCGAGGTGAAGGACCAGGTCGCCATCGCGCGCGATACGGCGATCATGCGTCGCTTGTCCTCGATTCCCACCCGTGACCACGCGAGATTTCACGCGATGCTGTGGAGCATCGTCCAAAATTACTGAAAGCCCCAACGTGGGAAGAGTGCTTTAGCGCCAGGTCCGCCCGACACCTGACGCCGGCGCCCCGCGTGGCCAGGGTGAAGGATTCCTACGTTGACAGCCAGCAGTGACCACCAGCGAATCGTTTGTGGACAGTCCGGCCCGCGAGGTCGCGCACCAGGCCGGGAAGTCTCGGCGGCCCACGTGGGTGGGGGAGCGTGATCCAGTGGGTGACAGCGGCCCTTTCGAACACAGCGGTGTCGAATTCCTCGTGGGACGCGGCGTGGCGCTCGAGCGCATTCGCGGCTTCCTCGACGCCACAGATCGCGGTGGAGCGCTCCTGTTGTCGGGGGCGGCGGGGGTGGGCAAGACCGTACTGCTCGACGCCGTGGCGGAAGCGGCGGTCGCGAATGGCTCGCGGGTCCTGCGTGCCGCCGGTGTCGAGTTCGAGGCCGGCGTGAGCTATTCCGGGCTGAACCAGGTCCTCTTCCCCGTCTACGAGTCGTTCGGGGAACTCGAGCCGCCGCACGCCGAAGCGCTGCAAGTCGCCCTGGGCTTCGGGAGCGGAGCACCGCCGGAACGGCTCGTCGTATCGAACGCGACGCTCATGCTCCTGCGTCACGTGGCCAAGGCCAGCCCGTTGCTGCTGATCGTCGACGACCTGCCGTGGCTTGATCGGGCCAGCGCCGCCGTGCTGGGCTTCGTCGCCCGCAGGCTCAACGGCACCCGCGTCACCTTCCTCGGCGCCATGCGCTCGGGAAGTGAGACCTTCTTCAACGGTGGTGGCCTGCCCGAGTACGAGGTGCCGCCGCTCGACGGAGAGTCCTCACAGCTCTTGCTCACCACTCGATTCCCGACGCTGGCCGCTCGGGTGTGTCAGCGACTCCTGTCGGTGGCCGAGGGGAATCCGCTGGCTTTGCTCGAGTTGCCCACGGCGTTGAGCGGGCAGCAGCGTTCGGCCCTGGAGAACCTTCCCGCGGTACTCCCGCTCAGCCAACGGCTCCAGGTGCTGTTCGTCTCCCGGGTGTCGGTCCTCTCCCTCGCCGCACGGCGGCTGCTGCTGCTCGCGACGCTGGAGGGAACCGGCGATCTCGCGGTCCTGCAGGCGTCGGCGCGGCAGGCCGGCTACGAATCCGACCTCGAAGACCTCGCCTCGGCCGAGCAGGACCGGCTGGTGGCTTTCGACGAGAGCACGCGCCGGCTCGTGTTTCGGCACCCCTTGATCCGCTCGGCGGTCGTGGACGCCTGCACGAGCGCCGAGCGCCGAGCGGCTCATCGAGCGTTGGCCCACGTACTGGTGAGCCACCCCGAGAGGCGGGCCTGGCACCTCGGCGAAGCTTCCGTCGAACCGGATGAGCAGGTGGCCGGACAGCTCGAACAAGCGGCGCGTCGCATCGCGGCCCGCGGAGACGCCGTCGGTGCGGTGGCGGCGCTGGTGAGGGCCGCCGATCTGAGTCCCCAAGGCGCGCATCGCGCTCGCCGGCTCGCCGAGGCGGCCTACGTCGGCGCCGACGCGACCGGGCAACTCCGCAACGCGTCGGAACTGCTGGAAGGCGCCCGCTTGGCCGATCCGGAGCTGATGGGCTCCCTCCACTTCGCGGCCGCCGCGGTCTTATTGATCATCAACGGCGACGGGGACATCGACACCGCCCACCGACTGCTGGCCGGCGCCGTCGAGTCCGGCGTGCACCGCTACGACGCCCAGGACGGCGCCCTCGTCGACGCGCTCCACCTGCTGCTGCTCCTGTGCTTCTACAGTGGCCGCGCGGAGCTGTGGGACCCGTTGTACGCAACGCTCCGGCGCCTGCGACCGGAGCCACCCGCCCTGTTGTCGGTGGCGGCCAAGACCTTCTCCGACCCAGTCCGTTCCGGTGCCGGGGCTCTGGATCAACTGGAATCCGTTCTCGGCGACCTGCAGAAGGAAACCGACCCCGGCCGGATCGTTCGCGCCGGCACCGGTGCGCTTTACGTCGATCGCCTGACGGATGTCCGCGAGCCTTCGTGGCGAGTTGTCCTCCAGGGGCGCGACGGCGGTCCGCCTCGCCGGCACGTCGGCGCGCTTATGCACCTGTGCCTGGACGATTACCTCACCGGCAGGTGGGACGAATGCCTGGAACTGGCCGACGAAGGAACCCAGGTGTGCCAGGACTCCGGGTACCACTTCTTCACTTGGTACTTCTGGTACTGCCGAGCCGTCGTCGCCGCGGCCCGCGGCGACGACGAAGCGGTCGACCGCTCGACTGACCAGATCATTCGGTGGGCCACACCTCGGGGAGTGGGGGCAGCACTGCACTACGCCCGGCACGTCCGCACAGTCGCCGAATCCGGTCGCGGTGACTTCGAAAGCGCTTATCAGAACGCGACGGCCCTGGGCCCAGCGGGTACGTTCGCCTCCCACGTGCCACACGCGCTGTGGGTGGCGTTCGACGTCGTCGAAGCCGCGGTACGGACCGACCGGCACAGCGCCGCCGCCGCTCACGTGCGTGCCATGCGGGAGGCCGACATCGCTGCGCTGTCTCCGCGGCTCAGCCTGCTTGCCGCCGGTTCGGCGGCGTTGTGCGCGACCGACGACGACGAGGCGGTGCGCCTGTTCGAGGAGGCGCAGGAGAGGCCGGGCGTCGAAAGGTGGCCGTTCGATCTGGCCCGGGTGCGATTGGCGTATGGGGAACGGCTGCGGCGCGCCCGGGCGAACGCCGACTCCCGAGAGCCGCTGCGTCTGGCGTACGACGCCTTCACGCTGCTGGGCGCCAGACCCTGGGCGGACCGTGCCGCGAAGGAGCTCCGTGCCACGGGGTGGGGCGCACCGAGAACCACGGCGAGCGGAGAGGTGCTCACGCCCCAGGAGCGGGAAATTGCGGATCTCGCGGCTTCCGGCTTGAGCAACAAAAAGATCGCCGAGCGGCTGTACCTCTCACACCGGACCATCGGCGCACGCCTGTACCAGATCTTTCCGAAGCTCGGGATCACCTCCAGAGCTGCACTTCGCGACGCGCTCGCGGCCCTGGAGAAATGACACCGCCACAGTGACGAACGACGAGCCGCCGGACCCCTCGTCGACCGGCCCGATCGACCGCCCTACCACACGGCGACCTGGTCGGATTCGGTGCCGGACCGGCCTGGCGCGATCCTCAGTGGACGGGTGCCCTTGGGGCTGTCGACGACGGCCGCGATGGCCTGGGCCGCGACGGCGACCTCCGCGCCCGTGAGGGCGTGCTCGGCCAGCTTCGAGTCCACCCGCTGGACCAGGCCGGGGTATCGGCCTTCGTAGGCTCGAGCCGTCTCGGCGTCGTCCGGGTGGACGGTGCGAACGCGCGGGCCGGTCTCGGGGACCAGGAAACCGGGGGCGACGATGGTGGTCTCGACCCCGAACTCGGTCAGCTCCCGGGCGTAACTCGCTGCGAGGTGGTCGATCATCGTGACCGCTTCGGAGTGCAGCGCGAGGTAGGGAGCGCCCTCGGCATCCTGGTTCGCCGGCACCACCCACACCAGCAGGCCGTCCTGACGCTCGCGCATCTGCGGCAGCACGGAACGGTTGACGCGCTGAGTGGACAGCACATGCGCGTCGAAGATCTGCGCGAGCTGGTAAGGGGTGAAGGATTCGAGTGGCCCCCTGGGCACCGGTCCGACGGCGTGGACCACCGCGTCGATTCTTCCGGTTTCCCCCAAGATGTCACCGACCGCGGTCGAGACCGAGCGCTGGTCGGCCACGTCCAAGGAGATGGGGCGCGGGCCGTGACCGCTCGGCTCGGCAAGCCGGCCGGCCGGGTGGAGGACAGCCGGGCTGATCCCCGCGTACGCGATGTGGCCGGAACCGACCAGCGCCTGGGCGGTGGCAGCTCCGAGGTCACTGGAAGCCCCGGTAACAAGGACGATCTGTGACATGGTGCTCCTCGTTACTCTTCGGCAGATCATGGAAGCGCAGCGGCGACCGAGAACGGCCGGCACAAGCCGGCTCGCCGTCATCAGCTCACTCCCGGCTGTCCCATCAGTGTCGGCATGACGGAATCCGTTCGCATGAGTCGAATGACTGTCGACGAGACTGTGGCTCGTTGATCCGGCCCTGGGCACCCGGAATGCGCAGGCAGTGTCGATTGCACGGTAACGGCAAGGGGAATTCCGTCGATCGCCGTCCCAGCGGGACCTCAATCGGTTCAGCGGCACGCGAAGATCATCACAAATCCTGATTTCGTCGACTGGTCCCGGTGCGCCGACCTGCGCAGGAAGTGGTGGCGCGGAGGAATGACTGCCCGGTGCGGAGTGTCGCGCTGCCCGCCGGTGGTCTTCCGACGGAAGCGGCTCCTCATCGATCCCGGCGAGACTGGCGAGCAGCGCCGGGAGGCGAATTCCGATCGACGAGCGCGGAGCCACCGCGCAGGAAAGGTAAGACATGGCAGCGAGTTTTGTACAAGCACCGGCCAAGACGGTGGACGTCGGTGGAACGCCGTTCGCGTACCGCGAGCTGGGCCCGGCCGCCGGCGTGCCGCTGGTGTTGCTGAACCACATCACCGCGGTGCTCGACGACTGGGACCCCGCCGTGGTCGACGGCTTCGCGGCCGAGCGACGCGTCATCGCGGTGGATCTCCGGGGCGTCGGCGCCTCCGGCGGCACCACCCCCGACAGCATCGAGGCGATGGCCGCCGACGCGGTGGCCTTCCTCGAGGCCCTCGGGGTGGACGCGGCCGATCTGCTGGGCTTTTCCCTGGGTGGCATGGTGGCCCAGGCGGTCGCCCAGCAGCGACCCGATCTGGTCCGGCGGATCGTCCTGGCCGGCACCGCGCCCGCCGGTGACGAAGGGCCTGCCGAGTGGGGCCCCGGGCTGCAAAGCGCTTTCGGGAAGTCGGCCGCAGAAGGAAAGCACCCCAAGCACTATCTCTTCTTCTCGCCGACGCCGAGCAGCCAGGCCGCCGCGGATGCCTTCCTCGCTCGCCTGGACGAGCGTACCGAGGACCGCGACACGCCCGTGACGGACGAGACGGTCGGTGCCCAGCTGACCGCGGCCGCGAAATGGGAGCAGGGCACCTCGCCCGCCGGTTTGGCCGATGTGGACAAGCCCGTCCTGGTCGTCAACGGCGACAACGACATCCTGGTGCCGACGATCAGCTCGTTCCACCTCGCGCGGCTGCTGCCCAACGCCACGTTGAGCATCTACCCGGACGCGGGCCACGGCGGGATCTTCCAGTACCACGAGCTGTTCGTGCAGCAGGTACTGGACTTCTTCCGCGACTGACGGGCCGCCACGGTGCCGTCGGCTACCGGCACCGTAGCCGCTCACCGGTTCCCCCGACTTCACTCGAGCAACAGCCATGACGATCGAAGGACGGCAAGGCCATGTCCGTCAGCGATTCCCACTCCATCCAGACTTTCCCGCACGAGGTGGTCCGCCTGACCATCCCCGTCACAGCAACCTTTTCGGAATTCCAAGCAGATTACGAACGCGCGGTACCGGCGCTTGAGGTAGACCGATACGAACAGCTCAAGAAGGAACAGGCCAGTTGGGACGTCGTCCGGCAGGCCACCGAGGAAAACGCCCCGCACAGCTTCATCAGGTACTGGGACACCGACGTCTACTCCCTAATGAAACTGGCCGCCGAATCGCGCCCGTGCGTAGAATACCTGATGGGCAATCACGTCTACGCCCAGCGCATGTTCCAGTACGACCCGTCGGTGATGCTCTACGCGCGGTCGAGATAATCCCGCACGGTACGGAAACCGATGCCGAAGATCAGCGCGATCTCGACATCCCGCTCCCCCACCGCCACCAGCCGCAGCCTGCCTGGAGGTCTATGTATGTAGGTTAAGCAGATGAGGAAGACGAGAGCGCTCGCCGCTGTGGCGGGCGGCCATTCCGGCACGCCCACGACATCGCCGCCGAACGAGCTGCGCCCGAACACCATCGCGGCGCCTTTGGCTTTCGGCCATTAAGGCCTTGCCGCGTTCGCCCTAGTCGCCGTGCCGGACGATCACCGAGCCGACGGGGGTGCAGCGTTCGAGCCTTGCCGGCCATCGATGGCGAACATCGGCTCGGGCGTCGGTTTTAAGGCTCCACGAGGCCGGGCGGGCGGCGCTAGTACTCAGCGCGTCGCAGTAGCTTGGCGGGTCGCGTAGTAGAACGGCACGTAGTCGGTCAACGTTCGGGTCGGGTCTGAGCGACGATCGTCCGTGGGTCTATCCGCTACTCGGACCTATGTGGACGAGATAGCCTGGCACCATGGTCTTCGGGCGCAAGCGCAGGCAGCGAGGTAGGTACCTCTCCGCGGTCGCGGATCGCATCGGCGCGCGGAACGGCGTCGTCCTGAGGGACGCGTTCTCGGGTGGCAAAGGCGCCAACGGACCATTGGTATTGGGGGTTATTACCCTTCGAGATGGTGAAAACGCCGAAGTTCTCCAAGCCCAGATCGACGCGGCTGTCGCCGCCGGCTACGCACCGCCGAGACGCCGAGAGGCCAACGGCGCCGGGTTCGTGCACGACCCCGGACTGCCCATGCTGATCATCGAGACGTTTGCGGCCGGAACCGTGATTCCCCATCACGGCGAAGTCCCGGCGGGTCGGACCGGTGTCGTGTTGAGCCTGACCTAAGGTATGTCTCGTACCCGACGTCCGGCAGACCGATCATATTCTTGTGGTGCAAGTGATCCGAGTGTTGTGGCCGGAGTGGATTGCCCGTTCACCGGGCTGGAGCCGGGCCAGTTCCGCAAACTGGTGTGGCTGGTCGCGGAGCGGCGTTAGTCGCACAGCTCCTTCGCGGACGCGGCACCGCTGAACGCGACGCATAGCGGCACCAGCCGACGCATGTCCCGAAGCCGCTTACCTCCGACCTCCTCTGAATGATTCTCGCGAGCTCGGCGCGGGCTGTCGACAGCGCGTCACACACATGTTCACGACATGAGTCTGCTGCTCAGGGTCACATTTTGTCTTGTGAAGGTCGGTAAACGCGACGGCGCCTCGCACCCCGAAACCCTGGTCGAGGAGGCCGCACGCCTGGAGCTGGACGCGCTGGTCCTCACCGACCACGACGGCCTCTACGGCGCGGTCCGGTTCAACGACGCTGCCCGGGAGCTGGGCGTGCGGGTCGGGTTCGGCGCCGAACTGTCCCTCGACCTGCCGGGACCGCAGGCCGGGGAACCGGATCCGGCCGGATCGCACCTGCTGGTCCTGGCGCGGCAACAAGAGGGCTATCACCGGCTGTGCCGGGTCATCTCCCACGCCAGCTCGCCGGTGGAGAGAAAGGCCGCCCGGTCTACGACCTCGAGGAGCTAATCGACGAGCTGGCCGGACACGTCGTCGTGCTGACCGGCTGCCGCAAAGGCGCTGTCCGGTCCGCCTTGGCTCAGCACGGTCCGGCGGCCGCCCGTGCCGAGCTGGGTCGGCTGGTCGACTGGTTCGGCCGCGACCACGTCGCCGTCGAGCTGATCGACCACCGGCTCCCGCTGGACTCCACGACCAACGACCAGCTCGCCACGATGGCCAAGGAGCTGCGGCTGCCGACAATCGTGTCGAACAACGTCCACTACGCCCGCCCCGAGGACGCCGTCGTCGCCGACACCGTCGCCGCGGTCCGCGCGCGCCGATCCGGCGAGGAGCTGGAGGGCTGGCGGCCGCCGTCGGGGCAGGCGTTCCTGCGGTCGGGAATGGAGCAGCGGCGCCGGTTCGAGCGCCGCTATCCGGGCGCGGTCGGGCGGGCCGCCCTCCTGGGCGTCGAAGTGGCGTTCGACCTGCAGCTCGTCGCGCCGGACCTGCCACCGTTCCCGGTCCCGGCCGGACACGACGAGATGTCGTTCCTGGCCGAGCTGACCTGGGCCGGCGCCGCCACCCGCTACGGCACCCGCGCCGAGTCGCCGCGGGCGTACGCGCAGCTGGAGCACGAGCTCGACGTGATCAAGGCCCTCGACTTCCCCGGCTACTTCCTCGTCGTCTGGGACGTCGTCCGCTTCTGCAAGGAATCCAACATCCTCTGCCAGGGCCGCGGGTCCGCGGCGAACTCCGCGGTCTGCTACGCCCTGGGCATCTGCCACGCCGACCCGGTCAAGTGGAACCTGCTGTTCGAACGCTTCCTTGCCCCGGAACGGGACGGGCCGCCGGACATCGACATCGACATCGAGTCCGATCGCCGCGAGGAAGCCATCCAGTACGTCTACGAAAAGCACGGCCGGTTTCACGCCGCCCAGGTCGCCAACGTCATCACCTACCGCGCGCCCTCGGCCACCCGTGACGCGGCGAAAGCGCTCGGGCACAGCCCCGGGCAGCAGGACGCCTACGGCAAGCTCGTCGACCGGTGGGGCGGGGTCGCCGCCACCAGGCAGCAGGCGGCCGGGGCGATCCCGGACGACGTGCTCGACCTCGCCGCCCGGATCGAGGACTTCCCGCGCCACCTCGGCATCCATTCCGGCGGCATGGTCATCTCCAAGCAGCCGGTCTCGGAGATCGTCCCCGTGGAGTGGGCCACCATGGCCAACCGGTCGATCTTGCAGTGGGACAAGGACGACTGCGCCACTGTCGGGCTGGTCAAGTTCGACCTGCTCGGCCTCGGCATGCTCTCGGCCTTGCACTACATGGTCGACCTCGTCGCCGAACACCACCACACCACCGTCGACATCGGGAAACTCGACCTCGCCGACCCGGCGGTCTACGACATGCTCTGCGAAGCCGACGCCGTCGGGGTGTTCCAGGTGGAGTCCCGCGCGCAGCTGGCGACGCTGCCGCGGCTGCGGCCTCGGAAGTTCTACGACCTCGTCGTCGAAGTGGCGCTGATCCGGCCCGGCCCGATCCAGGGCGGCTCGGTGCACCCCTACATCCGCCGTCGCCGCGGCGAGGAGGAGTGGCAGCATGCCCACCCGCTGCTCGCTGGCTCCCTGGATCGGACGCTGGGTGTGCCGCTGTTCCAGGAGCAGGTGATGCAGATGGCCGTCGACGTCGCCTCGTTCACCGGCGCCGAGGCCGACCAGCTGCGCCGCGCCATGGGCGCGAAACGCTCGAGTGCGAAGATGAAGGCGTTGATGGCGCGGTTCTTCGCCGGCTGCGAAGCCAACGGCCTCGACCGGGAACTCGCCACCCGGATCTTCGAGCAGATCCACGCCTTTTCCGGCTACGGCTTCCCCGAAGCGCACTCGATGTCCTTCGCGCTGCTCGTGTACGCGTCCGCGTGGTTCAAGCGCTACTACCCGGCCGCGTTCTGCGCCGGGCTGCTGCGCGCCCAGCCGATGGGCTTCTACAGCCCGCAGTCCCTGGTCGCCGACGCCCGCCGCCACGGCGTGCACATCCGCGAACCCGACATCAACATGAGCCTCGCCGGCGCCACGCTCGAACCGGACGCCGAGAGCACTGGCGGTGTCGCGCTCCGGCTCGGCCTCGCCGGCATCCGTCACCTCGGCGAGGCGGTCGCCGAGGAGATCGTCGCCGAACGCGACGCGACGGCCCGTACGCAAGTATCGGTGACCTGACCGGCCGGGTGCAGTTGAAGAAGAACGCCGCCGAAGCTCTGGCCGCGGCCGGGGCGTTCGCCGGGTTCGGCGGCGACCGGCGCCAAGACCTGTGGGCCGCCGGCGCGGCCGCGACCACCCGCGCCGGACACCTCCCTGGCCTCGCTCCGGGCCTCGACGCGCCCGCCCTGCCGGGCATGACCCGGCTGGAGGTCACCACCGCGGACCTATGGGATACCAGCGTCTCCCCGGACAGCCACCCCGTGCAGTACCTGCGCGAGCTGCTCACGAAGCGCGGCGCGATCACCACCGCCGAACTCGCGCGCACCGAAGACGGCACGCGGGTGTGGGTCGGCGGCGCAGTGACCCACCGGCAGCGCCCGGCCACGGCCGGCGGGATCACCTTCCTCAACCTCGAAGACGAGACGGGCATGGCCAACGTCCTCGTCTCGCCCGGGCTCTGGCAGCGGCAGCGGCTCGTCGCCCGCACCAGCGCCGCCCTGCTCATATGAGGCCAGGTGCAGGCCGGTGAGGGCGTGGTCACGCTGGTGGCTGACCGGCTGGAGCACCTCGATCTGGCCATGTCCACGGGCCCGTCCCGTGACTTCCGGTAATCCGCGGCGATGACCAGCCAACCTGTCGTGGGTGGCCCGCGTTCCGGAGACCGCGGGGAATTCGGCGAGCTTCTGCCCGTTCGCCGCGCGCGCAGCAGCCCGGTGCTGTGCCTGCGCAGCCACTACCTCACCCACTACGGCATGACCCAGATGTACAGCCACCGCTACCGGCTCCACACCACTCTCTGCTTGTGGACCCGGTTCGAGCGTGACCGTCGACCACGATGAAGGCCGGTGGGCACAGCCCCGGCACCGACAGCGGACTTCCGGTCCGACCCGCAAGTACGCACGCGAGGTGCCTGAACCGCAAGCACCACCTGGCGGTGAGCGGGCAGACCGTCAGCTACGACCACTCGCTCGGGCTGCACACCACCAGCTGCAACTCCTGCCTGGAAGCCCACGCGGACCGGGCGACGTGGCTCGAGCTGGACCTCCGCATCTCCCATCCGCCACCAGACGACCGGGCCGGGCTCATCGTCCGGGCGCGGCCACCGAGCCAGCCGGCGGCGATCGGCGACATCGTCATCGAGTTGCACGGCCAGAGCGTCGGGATCCTCGGCGTGGCCGTATGCGGGACCGACCAGCGCGGCCTCATCACCCGAATCGAGGTTAACCCGGCGTACCGGCTTCGCCGATTCGGAACTGCGCTGGTCCTCGCTGCGCTCAACCACCGCCCAGCTACCGCTGGGCCACCACCAGGTCGCGTCGGACACCCGCGGTCCGGCCGGGTCGTGGCGTCGCCAAGTCAGGTACGCCAGGTGATCAGCCTCGGTGGCGTCGCGCCAGACGCGGCGATCGCGCGAGGCCCACAGGAACGACAGGAACGACAGGAACGCCGCGACGTCGCGTGCATAGCCCTGCTGCGTCAGCTGCGCGCGCTGAGCCATCTCAGGCGAGCGGAAGAACTCGTTCAGCTCGACGTCGAACTGGAACGTCGGCGACAACAATAACGGCATACCCTCGACTAGCTTGAGTTTTAACCTTCGGGTGGTGCTTGCCTACCCCTGTCGATCATGAGCGCAGCCCTTGGTCGATCATTCCTTCTTGCGACAGTTGGAAGATCGAACAAGGGCTGCGGTGATCAGTTTGCCTGACGCCAGTGACAGGCGTGCCAACGGGGAGCTGTCGAGGTTCCGGCAGCAGGTCTACGAGTGTCTGAACCGGCGGGCGGACGCGTTGTTCGAGCTGGCCGACGCGGTGTTGTGTGCTGATGGGCCGGTGCGGTCGATCGCGGAGTTGTCCCTGGTAGGCGAGCATCGCCGAGGGTATGGCAGCGGGTATGCCGCACTCGCGCGCGGCACGATGGACATACCGCGGCTGCAGACTGCGCTGAGCGCGGCGCCGATACCGCGGGCCGCGGACGGGCGACTGGTGCTGGCAGTAGATGTGACCTGCTGGTTGCGTCCGGAAGCCCACACCTGTCCGCAGCGGATCCTGTGTCACACCTACGGCCGCGGCAAGGACCAGCACATGATGGTGCCGGGCTGGCCCTACTCCGTCGTCGTCGCGCTGGAATCCGGGCGCAGTTCGTGGACCGCGCCGCTGGACGCGGTCCGGCTCGCGCCAGGCGACAACGCCGCGAGCGTGACCGCCCGGCAGATCCGCGACGTGGTGGACCGTTTGGTTGCAGCCGGGCACTGGCGGCCGGGAGACCCGGACATCCTGCTGGTCGCCGACGCCGGCTACGACGGACCACGGCTGGCCCACGTGCTGGCCGATCTCCCGATCACCGTGCTGGTGAGAAATGCGCACCGACCGGGTCCTGCACCGCCCGGTCCCGCCGCAACCGCCCGGCACGCTGGGCAGACCCCGCCGCCACGGCAACGAGTTCGCTTTCGGCGACCCGGCCACCTGGGGGCAACCCGACGTCGTCACCGAAACCACGACCCGGCTCTACGGTCCCGCGCTGATCCGGGCCTGGGATCGGCTGCATCCACGGTTGACCCACCGCATCGCCTGGACCGGCCACGACGGCGCCCTGCCGATCATCGAGGGCACCGTGATCCGGCTTGAAGTCCAGCGCCTGCCCTCCGGTGCGGTCCCGAAACCGGTGTGGCTCTGACATTCCCGCACCGGCCTGGACCACGCCGAGGTGGATCTGGCCTGGCAGGCGTTCCTGCGCCGGTTCGACATCGAGCACACCTTCCGCATGCTCAAGCAAACCCTCGGCTGGACCACCCCGAAACTTCGCGCACCCGACGCAGCGGACCGCTGGACCTGGCTGCTGCTGGCCGCCTACACCCAGCTGCGCCTCGCCCGTGACCTCACAGCGGATCTGCGCCGTCCCTGGGAGAAACCCCGACCAGCCCAGCGGCTCACCCCGGCCAGGGTCCGCCGAGGGTTTCGGAACCTACGTCCACAACTCGCCTGTCCCGCCGCTGTCCCGAAACCCTCGCGGCCCGGACCCGGACGTCCCGCCGGAACACCCAACCAACGACCCGCGTCACACCACGACGTCCATACCGTCACCAGCACAAACACCCGAAAACCCAAGCACAGCAAGAACACCAAGTCGAGCAATCCACGACCCCGCCGAACAGGTTAAAACTCAAGCTAGTCGCGCACGAGTTACGCGCGACGGCCGACACCGGATCAGTACAGGATGCTCGACAGGTAGTAATCCTGAGCGATTCGAATCGTCGTGTCTTGACCTATATTTGCGGGATCCGACGAGCCGGCGAGCCTCAGAGACGACGCGATTCGGTACTCGCCGAAATTCTGTCCGATCTTCGTGACGGTAACGGTCCATGTATACGTGCCGGCGGCCAGGTAAATGCCCCTGTTAACTCCGTCGAAGTATTGTTCACCTTCCATCTGCGCCGACCAAGTGTAATTTCCGGCATTCAAGTAGATCGAGCGGCTATTTCCTGCCGAAGACCCTGCCGGCGGATTCCGACTCAGGTAAAGGGTCCGGTCGAGAATCGCGATGTCGGCGGATGCCGACGCGGAGGCAGGAACCGCGACGAGTGGCGGAATCGCCAGTCCGACCACAAGAAGCACCATCACCAAGCGTTGCCAAAACACCCTACTAGACATGATCTCCCCAAAGATGATCCGAACAGTCTCCTGCGGCCCGCGAACCCGGCCTCGGCTCTCCCTTTCTAGCCGGGACCGCCGGGGACCGGTCCCCGGCTCACGGCAGGTGCCGGACGAGGGCCTCCGCCAGCGATCGCGCGGTCGCGCACAACGCGTCCCCACCGGCCGCCGCGGTGTCCTCGACCGTCACCACGGCGACCTCCTCCCGGTCGGGTCTGCTGCACCAGTAGGTGACATCTGAGTTGGCTTGCCGTGATGGTGAGCTGGGAGGATGTCGCGGTGCCCAAG
>NZ_JAVHJU010000020.1 GCF_031082405.1 Amycolatopsis sp. A133 | reverse complement strand
CGTGAGGAGATGCCCTGCATCTGCGGGACCGACTTGGTCGTCGTGGCCAGTGTCCGGGCCGCCGCCCGGCCCAGGCTGGAGGGCACCTGCTCGGATTCCACCGGATCGGTGACAGTCACAACGAACCCCAATCACTGGTAGCGGGGATTGGTGGCGTGCCAGGTGAAGCCGCCGCCCATCCAGGAACGGACACCCACGAGGAACCGCTGCAGCTCCGGGGAGGGCACGGCCGCCAGCTCCCGGTGGCCGTCCTCGAACTCGTGGACCATCTTGTTGTGCAGTGCGACGGTGGCCTCGACCGCCTCGTCGAGCGAACAGCCGCGGTCGGCGGCGATCTGCAGCACCATGTTGCAGACCGGTTTTTCGTCGGCCGCGTCCTTGGCCACCGAGTGGAGGTCGTTGACCAGCACCGACGCCGTCCCCGCCCGCATCATCGCCTCGCGCACGCGCGGGTCGTAGTAGAACGGCGCGGCCAGTTCGTAGCCGCCGACGGCGTCGACGAGGGTCATCGAGGTGTAGAAGCTGTCGTGCTGACGGGCCGCCAGGTACTCCCACGCCGGCGGATAACGACCGGTGTGGCGCCACGCGGCGTAGGCGTCCCAGCTGACGAACATCGAGAACGTCGCGTAGCAGACGCGCTGCACGAGCACCGGGGAGCCGTGCCGGCCCAGGTGCTCGACGGCCGAGTGCAGCCCGACGAGGATCGGGTCGGCGCGCAACGCCTCGGCCAGGGGATCGGAGAATTCCCCGGCCGGGGCGACCGGGTCCATGGCCGCCATGACGAGCGCCAGCCGCGGCGGGAGCTCGGTCGGTGCCGCGCCGAGCGTGCTGTCGTCGGCGTAGTAGTCGTCGGCCGCCCACCAGACCGCGTTGAGCTGTGCTGCGACGAGCAACCGGTCCGGGTCGTCGCAGTCGGCGTGGGCGAGCATCGCCAGCCTGCCGAACCCCGCCCCGGCGATCTGCTCCAGGCCCTTGCCGGTGAACCCGCAGCCCTCCGCCCACGCGACCAGCCGCCGGTCGACCTCCGCCGCCAGCGTGTCGTCGATGCGGCCGGGCACGGGGCAGTACAACGGCGATGCGCTGCCGTCACCCCACGGCAGGTACGCGTACGCCGGGTCCTGCCCCGGCGCCGGCGCGAACTGGGTCGCGATCCGCGCCGCCGACGTCCCGAGCCCGAACAGCCCCGCGGGCCGCCCTCCGATCCACTGTGGACAAGCGGTCTTGGTGCTCTCCCCGGTCACCCCGCCCGCCTCAGACGCGGTCGGCGGCGATGAGCAGGTAGTGGAAACTGCCTTCGCGGTAGGCGGTCAGGAAGGGCTTTTCGACACCGGTGGCGACCGACGACTTCTCCCGCAGCTCCCAGTAGGGGATCGTCGCCGCGGTCAGGTCGACGACGTTGATCGGCACGAACCCGTTGGCGGCCAGCGCTTTGAAGTAGTCACCCCGGGCGTGGATGTTGCAGATGTAGTGCTGGTCGATCTGGCTCACCGCGCGCGACCGGCCGCCGGTCACGTCGTTGTAGCACCCGGTGATCGTCACGTACCGGCCGCCCGGCTTGAGCTGCCGCGCGTGCTCGGCGAACAGGTCGTTCAGGTCCACGTACATCGTGCTCTCGTTGTTCCAGATGCCCTGGAACACCCCGGATTCGAAGCCGGTGTCGAGCATGTTCCGCAGGTGGTAGCGGACCGAGCCGTCGATCCCGCGCTGCCGCACGTGCTCGTTGGCGAACCCGACCTGCTGCTCCGAAATGGAGATGCCGTCGACCTGGCAGCCGAACCGCAGGTGCGCCATGACGCTCGTGCCGCCCCGGCCGCAGCCGGCGTCGAGCAGCCGGTCCTCCGGCGCGATCGGGCCCAGGTGGTCGAGGAGGACGTCCGCCTGCGCGGTCTCGAGCCGGTGCATCTCCGCGATGATCGCTTCGTCACGGGTGGCGGCCGGCGTCTCGAGCACGGCCGGGTCGTAGTCGCCGAGGCCGTAGTGGTGGTGGTAGAGGCCGTCGACGTCGCCGAGCCGGAGGTTCACCGGATCCTTCTCCGCGTTCCAGTAGTCGGCGACCGACTGCTGGTACGCGGTCCGGGTCACGGGCTTCTCGAGAGCGGTCATCTATGGCACTCCTCGTTCGTTTCCTTGGCAGGCAAGTGTTTGTGCACGTGGCGCGGTGGTATTCCTGCACTGGAGACGCTAGTGGCGGGAGTTTCACAGGGACAAGGAGCTTCACTCGGGCTGGGACTTCGTGGCCCGTCCGGCCCAGCGGCGCTCGTGCCCGAGGTGGTGGTGACGGGAGTTCGGCCCCCCGTTCGAGATCGGTGACGACCCGACCGGATGACGGTGCGCAACGGACCGTGTCAGGCCTTCCGCCGCGGCCCGGCTGATGCGCACCGCGCTCACCGCGCGGGCCTGGGACCCTCCGTCGTGATCCCGGTGAGGAAGTGGCGCTGCGCCACGAAGAACACGATCAGCAGCGGCACAGTCGTGATGACGCTGCCGGCCAGCACGATCTCCCACCGCTGCTCGCCCGCCTGGCCGAACTGGTCGGACAGTGCCTTGAGCCCGCGCGGCAGCGTGTACAGCGCCGGGTCGCGCAGGTAGATCAGCGGCTTGAGCAGGTCCGACCAGCTGGCCTTGAGCTCGAACACAAAACTGACGATCAGCGCCGGCCGGCACAGCGGCACCGCGATGCGCCAGAACAGCGTCCAGTGGTTCGCGCCGTCGACGCGAGCGGCTTCGAACACCTCGCGCGGCAGGCCGAGGAAGAACTGGCGCAGCAGGAAGATGTAGAACGCGCTGCCGAACAGGTTGCCCGCCCACAGCGGCACCTGCGTGTGCGCCAGGCCGACGCTGTTCCAGATCAGGTACACCGGGATCATCGTGACCGCGGCGGGCAGCATCATCGTGGCCAGCACCAGACCGAACAGCGCGTTGCGGCCCGGGAAGCGGAAGTAGGCGAAGCCGAACGCCACCAGCGAACTCGTCAGCGTGACGGCCACGGCCGCCGCGAGCGACACCACGACGCTGTTGAGGAACCACGCCGCGACCGGCGCGGCCCGCCAGATCTCGACGTAGTTCTCCCAGGCCCAGGTCCGGGGGATCAGCAGGTTGTCGAAGACCTGCGCGCGCGGCTTCACCGACGCGCTCAGCAGCCAGAAGAACGGGTAGAGGAACAGCACGGTCGCCGCGGCCAGCGCCGTCCACCGGAGCGCGCGCCGCGCCGTCACCGGTCACCGCTTTCGTAGTGGACGAACCGGCGGCTCAGCCGCACCTGCACGAGCGTGATCGCCAGGATCACGACGAACAGCAGCCACGCCATCGCCGACGCGTACCCCAGGTGCAGGAACTCGAACGCCTGCTGGAACAGGTAGATCAGGTAGAACAGCGCCGCGTCGTTGCTGTAGGTCGCCGAGGCCGCGGAGCCGTAGAACGCGGTGTAGGCCTCGTCGAACGACTGCAGCGCCGCGATGGTCTGGACGATCAGGGTGAAGAAGAGCGCCCCGCTGATCATCGGCACGGTGATCCGCCGGAACCGCTGCCACGCCGACGCGCCGTCGAGCTCGGCGGCCTCGTACAGCTCCCGCGGCACGCCGCGCAGCGCGGCCAGGTAGATCACCACCGTGCTGCCCACCGACCACAGGTGCATGAGCACCAGCCCCGGCTTCACCCAGGGGCCGTCGGTGCTCCACTGTGGACCATCGATGCCGACCAGCCCCAGCACGGCGTTGACCAGCCCGGCCTGGCCGTTGAACAGGATGAGGAACAGCACGCCCACGGCGACCTTCGGGGTGATCTCGGGCAGGTAGAACACCGTGCGGAAGAAGCCGGCCGACCGGCCCGCCGCCCGCGTGAGCAGGGAGGCCAGTGCGAGCGAGACGGCCATCGTCGCGGGCACCGACATGACGGTGTAGACCAGCGTGTTGACCAGGCTCTTGCGCACGGCCGGGTCGTCGAGGAGCCGCTGGTAGTTGGCCCAGCCCACCGCGCCGGGTGAGCGCAGTGCGTCGTAGTCGGTGAAGGAGAGGACCAGGCTGGCGACCATCGGGACCGCCATGAAGATGACGAAGCCGATCATCCAAGGGGACAAGAAGGCGTACGCGGCCAGGGTTTCGCGGCGGCGCCGGTTCACCGGTGCGCCACCGCGGCGTCCAGCGCCCGCTGGGCTTCCTGCTGTGCCTGGCGCAGGGCGTCGGCGGGCTGCTGCTCGCCCGAGAGCACCCGGTTGACGGCGTTCTGCCAGGCCGTCTTGAACTCGGAGCCGGCCGGGGACGCGGGCATGGTGAAGGCGCTTTCCTGCGCCCGCAGCACCGTCTGCACGGCCGCGTCCAACGCGGGCCGGTCCTTCAGCTGCACGAGACCGCCGAAGATCTCCTGATCGGCGACGCGGTTGCCGGTGTAGACGCCGGTGAACGCCTTGCCGGCGGCTTTGCGCTTCTCCGCGCGGGCCTTGGCGGCGGCGACCCACGTCGGCGCGTCGGTCATGGTCTTGATCCAGGCGCAGGCCTGGTCTTTGTGGGTGCTGCCGGCGGGGATCACCCAGGCGCTGCCGGTGACCCAGTCGATCGGGGTGCCGGCGGTGTCGGTGAACGGCGCCGCGGAGACCCGGACGTCCGGCGAGTAGTTGGCGAGGACGTTGAGGTACCAGTCGTCCATCAGGGTGGCCGCCAGCTGGCCCTGCTTGAACGGGTTCTTCTCGCCGAAGAAGTCGAACGAATCGCGGAACGCCTTCACCGCGCTCCAGCCGCCCTGGGCGTCGATCAGCGATTTGGTGTACGTCACGGCTTCGGCCAGCCGCGGGTCGTCGAGGTGCGCGGTGCGGCCGTCGTCGCTGAGCATCTGCACGCCGTTGGCCTTGGCCCACAGCGGGAGGAACTCCGGGATCTTCGGGTCGAACCCGATGCGCGCCAGCCCGGAGCCCGTGCGGGCGGTCAGCTTCTGCCCGGCCGTCGCGAGCTTGCCCCGGTCGGCGGGGGAGACGTCCTGCGGCGTGAGCCCGCCCGCTTCCACGGCGGCGTCGTTCACCAGCAGGATCCGGTTGTCGTAGAACTCCGGGAGGCCGTAGACCTTGCCGTCGAGCGTGACTTCCTTCAGCGCGGCGGGCCGGTATTGGCCGACGTCGATGCGCTGCTTGGCGATGCAGTCGGTCAGCGGCTCGAGGGTGCCGCGGGCGGCGTAGGTGCCGAGCAGCTGCCGGTCGAGGTAGACGAGGTCCGGTGGTGTGTGCGAGGCGACGGCGGCCAGGAACTGCTGGGCGTCGAAGGCGCTGCCGCCGATCTTCACCGTCGCCGGCGCGATCGCCTTGCCCGCCAGGTCGGCCCGGGTGGTGGCGATCTCGTCGCCGAGGCCGAACCCCATCGTCGTCAGGGTGGCCGCGGCGCCGGTGTCACCGCCGCTGCCGACGCCACCGCACCCCGTGAGCAGCAGGACCACACCCGCACCGGCCAGAAGTTTCCGCACCATTGCGCACCCCTCCCAGAAGACCGGGGGAAGTACCCGTTCGAGTGAGGGGCCAAACCGGTGCGCTCACTGCGGTGCGGTGACCCAGGGGTTGGGCCGGCAGACGGCGCCGTCGGGCCGGACCTTCGAGGCGGCCCCGGGTTCGGCGCGGTTGAGGTTCGCGAGGTAGGTGTTGGAGAGCCCGAAGGTCTGCTGCATCATCACCGGCGCGGGCGCGCCGCCGGCCGGGCAGCCGACGTGGCCGAGGCCGAGGGCGTGCCCCATCTCGTGGTTGATCGCGTAGGCCCGGTAGCCGGTGAGGTCGCCGTCGTAGGAGTGGGCACCGCGGAGCCACCGGGCGAGGTTGACGACGATCCGGTGGTCGCGGACCAGGCGGCACGAAGACTCGAAGGGGATGGTGAAGCCGCAGAGGTCGGGGCGCCGGGCGGTGCCGGGGCTGGTCAGGCTGATCCGGACGTCCGCGGTGTCCGCGCTTTCGCTCAACCGCCGGAAGGTGACGGCGCCCAGCCCGGTCCAGCCGCGCGGGTCGGCGAGGATCGTGTCGACGTCCGCCGCGAACGCGGGAACGTCGACACCGTCTTCGACTTCGATGGTGTAGGTGAGGACTTTCTCGCCCGTACCGATGTCCGCCCCCGGCCCGGGAACGACGTGCCAGGTCCCGGCCCCGGTTTCGGTGACCGGAACGCCATCGGGCAGCGCGGCCGGTTCCGGAGCGGGGCGCGGAGCCGGAGTCGCGGTCGCAATCGCGGTCGTGGGCTGCGCCGAGGCGACCCCGGAGACCCGCCGCGGCTCGGCGGCTCGCGGGGTGAGGAGAAGCGCGAGAGCAAGGGCAACGGCGAAGACCAGCACGGCGGGCGGCCACCACGCGACCGCCGCCGCCTTGGGCGGCGGGGGTGGGGCGGGCAGGGGCGGTGGTTCGGGGATGGTGGCCGGTGCCCGCGGGACCCGGGGCGCCGGTGGACCCACGGAGAACGCGGGGGCGACCGAGATCGCCGGGGGTTTTCCGGCAGCGTGGGTGGAGAGGGGTGACCGGGGTGCCGGGGTGCTTGCGTCGGTGGAGGTCGAGGGCTTCGGCGTGACGGCCGGGGCCGGGGCTGCCTGGGAGGCCGGGGCGGGTGGCTCAGGTGTCGATGCTGGTGCGTCGGCAGGAGCCGCTGGAGTTGCCGAGGCTGCTTGAGCCGCCGGGACCGGAGCCTCAGCCCTGGCCGAGGTCGGTTCTGCCGATGCTGGTGCGTCGGCCGGAGCGGTGGGTGCCGCCGAGGCAGCTTGGGCCGCCGGGACCGGAGCCGCAGCTTCGGCCGAGTTTGGTGATTCCGGTGCCGATCCTGCCGGATTGCCCGGAGCCGCCGGGAAAGGTGCCAGCGAAGGCACAGCCTCGGATGAGGTCCGCGGCTCCGGCGCGGACACCGGGGCCGGAGCCGCCGGAGCAGCCAGCTGCGCCGCGCAGACCGGGATCGGCGCGGTCGGCGGGTCGGCCGGCACCACGGGAGCCGGCACCACGGGAGCCGGCACCACGGGAGCCGTCACCACCGGAGCCGGCGTCTCCGGAGCTGTCCGGACCGCCGGAGCCGCGGGCGCGGGTGCCGCCGGAACCGTCCGAGCCGCCGGTGCCGGGATCCGGGGCGACCTCGGTGCCTGAACCCCGCGGGGCGGTTCCGGGCGGCGCCGCGGCTGGGGCAGCCAGTCGACGCGGGCCAGGGGGTGTCGTTCAGTAGGCAAGGCTCACGCTCGCACACGCCGGCGCCACAGCGCCCTCGGACCGCGGGTACGACACCGTCGCCGGGTCGCCGTCGGAGGTGTAGCGGTGCCCGGCCGGCTTGCCCAGCTCGTCGAGCCAATGCGCCGACCCGTACGCCGCCTCCGCGCCCGCCGACTGGGAGCGGATCCGGGGGATCGATCCCGGCTCGAACTCGGCCGAACACGGTGACGGCGCCGGCCCGGCCCCCACCAGCAGCACGCCACCGTAGGAATAGCCCGGGCCCTGCAACGCCAGTTCCTCGCGCCGCGGGTGGCTGCCGAACGGCAACGCCAGCGTCGTCGGCTGGTAGCCCGGCACCGCCTTGCGGATCAGGGCGTCGCCCTCGGCGATCGCCGCCGTCGCCGCGCTCTCCGTGGCCTTGCGCAGGTTCGTGTGCTGCCGCGTGTGGTTGCCGATCTCGAAGTGGTGCTCGGCCAGCCAGCGCAGCGCCCGCCCGTCCGGGTCGCCGCCGAACGGGTGCTCGTTGACGTACACGCTGGCGACCGGCCGGAACCGCGGGTGCGCCGCGGCGACGTCCAGCAGGATCCGGACCGCCGTGCCCGGCGCCGGTTGTCCCTGCGGGGTCAGGCTGAACGTGCTCGGGTCGCCGTCGTCGAAGGTCAGGACCACCGGGTGCGCGCCCGCCGGCAGGTCGAGCCGCCTGCTGACCAGTTCCGCGGTGGTGACCGGGACGTAGTCCTCGGCCGCGAGCCGCTCGAGCTCCGCGGTGAAGTCGGCGGGCGTGCGGTCGTAGACCGACCGCGGCTGCGCGGCGAGGCGGTGGTACATGAGGACCGGCACCCGGCCGAGCTCGTCGGCGCCCACCTGCCGGGCCGCGGCGGCCGTGATGGGGACCGGCGCGGCGGACGGCGCCGGCTGCGACGGCACCGGGGGCGCCGGAGCCTCGGGCGCGGGACCGCCACAGGCTGCCACGGCGAGGAGGGCGGTGAACCCGGCACCGAACCGGAAAAGGCAACGCATGCCGGAAGTGTGCGTCCGGCCCGTGACGGGTGCGGGCCGGGCCACCGGGTCGGGTGATACCGGAATTGCCCGGCGCCACCCGGAAAAGCGCGTTTCCGCAGGCAGAGCGCCTGAGTCCGAAATGGACGCATGCACGATTCGGTGATCGTCGGGAAACGGGTTTGGTTAAGATCACCAATGGGTATTTCCCCGCGATGGTCCCGAAAAAGGCGGTCGCCGCCGAACGAAACTTCGATCGACGCCTGGTCCTCACCGCCGCTCTCGCGGGCTTCGCCACGAGCGCGTGCGGGGCGCTGCAGCGGGGGAGGGCGCTGGCCGTACCGGTCGTGGCATCCTCCACGGCCCCGCCGCCACCACCCCCGAACCCACTGGAGACCGGCATCCTCGTCGGCTACTGCGGAGCCCCGGGCGCGAAGGCGCTCGGCCGCATGACCGGTGACCTCGCGGAGGCGGGCCGCGCGCTGCGCCAGCGGATCGAAGCGTTCCCGCCGGGACGCCCGATCACCCCGGTCGTCGAGCTGATCGCCACCACCGTGCACCGCTCGCCCGGCGCGGACGGCATGTTCCGCAGCCGCTGCGAGGATTCGACCATCCGCGAGTACCTCGATGCCGCGCGGGCGCTGAACGGCCTGCTGCTGCTGAACATCCAGCCCGGCCGCGCCGACTTCCTGCCCGAGGTGCAGTCCTACGAACGCTGGCTCACCGAGCCCGACGTCGGCGTCGCGCTCGACCCCGAGTGGGCGGTGGAGCCCGGCGTCATCCCGGGGAAGAAGTTCGGCCGCACGACCGGCACCGAGCTCGACGAGGTCGCCCGCTACCTCGGGGGCCTGGCCGACGCACACCGCCTGCCCGCCAAGGTGATGATCTACCACCAGGTCGCCGCGTCCGTGGTGCGCGACGAGCAGCTGCTGCTCCCGCACCACGGGGTTTCGGTCGTCAAGGTCGTCGACGGCATCGGTTCGGCGGCCGCCAAGAAGGCGACGTGGAAGACGCTGATGACGACCATGCCCGACCACGTGCGGCCGGGGTTCAAGCTGTTCTTCGAGGAGGACACCCGTCGCGGCGCGGCCTTGATGAGCCCGGAGGAGGTCATGGCGCTGAACCCGGCGCCCGCCTACGTCGTCTACGAATAGCCTCGCAGCAGCGAAGAAGCCCGGTGCGGTTCACCGCACCGGGCTTCTTCGTGCCTGCTGTCGTTTCGCCGGCCGCGCAAGACGAAAGCCCGGCGCGGGAGGGGGCCGCGCCGGGCCGTCGCCGGCTTGTCCGTCCGGGGTTGCGGCCGGCCTAGCGGGCCGCGACGGGCAGCCCGCCGAGAAGGTCGTTCACGAGAGCGGAAAGGCTGATCAGAACTCGCTGGAGCAGCGCGTTGAGCAGGGCCGACACCGGCGGCAGCGACTGGCGGGACTCCAGCTGGGTGGCCAGTTCGTCGACGCCCTTGCGCGCTTCGGCGTTGTCCTTCTGCGCCGTGGCCGCGCTGTCCTTGGCCGCGGCTTGGATCGTGTACCGGTTGCCCTGGGCCAGATCCGTGAGCAGCGGGTCCAGCTTGCCCAGGGTGGCCTGCGTGCCGGACACGTCGCCGCTGTCCGCCCGCGACACCAGCTGGTCGCGCAGGCCCTGGACCTCGGCCGCCGCGCTCGTGGTGCTCGACGATCCGCTGCCACCGGGGCCGCCCGCCGTCGCCACACCCACCCCGGTCAGGGTCACCGCGGCCGCGGTGACGAACACCGTGATCGCTCGGGTCAGTGCACTTTTCATGTCGTACTCCTCCGGATTGTGCGATGCCGACTGCGATCATCGTGATCGCCGATCGGCGATAACGCGAGTGGATGCCCGCGCGTCGGCGAGGTGGCCGGTTTCGCACGGTGTACGGTCCGGCGGGTTGCCGCCGACAAACATCGACTTCGCGTGAAGCACGTGTTCAGCCGTTTTGCACTTCGGCTACATTCAGTGAGGTTGCCACTCTTTCGTGTTCGACGATTACCATGGATGGATGAATCGCTCCGCTTTTCTTCACCGAAGGTGCGATCGGTACCAGTTTCGGGTGAGACGGGACTTTCACCCGAACGTGAGGTTTCTGGAAACGTATGATGGGTAATCATGCCCGTTTGCCAGTGGGTCGGAACGCCACTCTTAAGTAGGTTACGATGCAAAAGCGCTTCTCGCGCAGGGGGCGTTTCGCTAATCTGACGGGCGGCCGCGGGGCCGGTGTTCCGGCCGCACCCGCGGTCTCCGCGGTCGCAGCGGTCTTCTCGGTCTTCTCGGTCTTCTCGGTGCCGAGACCCGAGAACTGGGCGCCATTCGGAGAGGAAACGCAGAACGTCCCGACGCCGACGGCGCCGGGACGTTCTGCGCGAAGAGGAGGGGGAGCCGCGGTGCGGGGCACCATGGTCACTCGGGCACCCGGTGGGGGCCGGGTGGAGGGTATCGGTGGTGCTCGAGCGTCCGGTGAGGACCGGGAGCGTGCTGGCGGCACGCTCTGCTGCGGCGGAGAGCCGACGGGCGCGATCCGTGCTGCTGCGAAATCCGGCGGAGGCCGGGGGTGCGGTGCCGTCGACGCTCCAGCGTCCGGTGAGGACCGGCTCGGTAGTGCCGGTGGGGACCAGGCATGCGCTACCGGCGGCCGTCAGGCGCCCGGCGGGTTCCGGCGCGGCTCGGCCGGCGGGTACGTGTTGGCCGGCGGGCTCGTCGGGGCGGCGGCCGGGGCGGCAGGGGCCGCCGGGTATCCCGCCATCGCGCCCGGCTTCGGGTCGCGGCGCACCAACCCCGCCAACCCCAGCAGCCCGACCAAGCCGAGCAGGCCCCACAGGCCGTTGTCGTCGTTGTCGTCCTGCGCGTTGTCGTGGTGCGTGCCGTCGTCGTCGGTCTGCTGGTGCCACGCCGGCGTCGCGAGGGCCGGTGCCGCCGATGCGGGCACCGCCCCCGTCAGCGCGATCGCCGCGGCCGCGACGCCGGTGCAGCAGAGATTCCTCGCCACCTTGTTCATCTCGGTTCTTCCTTCCGGTCGGGCAGTCGGTCTTCGACGGCGTACCCCCGTTGCCCGGGTTCACTCGCGCTGTCACGGAAACGAGCGAAGACGGCCGGACCCGGTTTCCGCCGCTTTTCCGGCCTTTGTAAGATGGCTTCCGGTTCGAGCCCGAGCCGTGCGAGGGCGCGCTGTGTGCGCACGTCCGCCTCCGGCCGTCCTCCCTTTTTTCGCGCAGCCGCGCATCCGAGCCGGGAAACACCGTCCACCGCCGTGGACCGGGGGAGGAATGAACACTGAACTCGTCGTCGCGCCGCTCGGCGCGACCTTCACACCACGCCTGATCTGCACCACCGGCGACCGCCTGATCCACCCGGCGGACGGCCGAAACGACCTCGCCAGGATCGTCGTGCGCTGGGCCCGCGCCTGGGTTCCCGAAACCTGGCCCGCCCGCCAGTACTTCGCCGCGCTGGGCATCGGCGACGACGAAAACCCTTGCTACCGCGACGAAGACGTCGCCGGGTGGCACCTCCTGCAGCCACGGCCGGACTCGCTCGCGTGGCGGGTGCGGTCGGGCGAGATCGACGTGACCACCGCGCTCACGGCCGAAGCCGAGGCCTGGCCCGGATAGGAAACCGACGCGAAAGAGCTCTGCGCCGTCACCACCGCGCAGGGCTCTTTCGCATACCCGGGTTCTTTCCCTTGCCTCGCAAGAGATATAGGGGGAGAGTGGGGAAAGAACCTGTCGCCGAACAGGATCGCAATTAACCCGATCGGACCACACTCGGCGCGGTCAGCGGCTTGCGGTACCCACACGATGGTGGCACGAAGTGGAAACACCGTCGCGGCATCAGTACGTTTCCCCCACACGGGACGAAAAACACACCTTCACTGCCGTCCCGTTCTCCGAAATTCACCGAGGAGCAAACCCATGCTGAAGAAGATCGGGTTCGTCACGGCCACCGCGGCGGCCGGGGCGTTCCTGGCCGGCGGCATCGCCGCGGCCGACACCCCGGACGGTCACCACCACGGGCACCACCACGGCCACCACTACGGCGGCTACGACCACACCGGCCAGGTCGGCCTCGTGAACCTGAACAACACCGACGTGCTGCACAACGTCGAGGCGGTGGTCGGTGTGTGCGACAACGAGATCAACGTGCTCGGCGTGCAGGTGCCGATCCACGACTCGCTCAACGGCATCGGCATCCCGGTCCTGTCGCCGGGCGAGCACGAGGCCAGCGGCGAGTCCCCGGAGAACTGCGCGTCGGGCGGCCTCGCCGACGGCGGCACGAGCCAGGGTCACTGATCTTCCGCGCCCGGACCGGCCTGCTGTGCGTGCGGAAGCCGGTCCGGGCGCGGAAATCCGGCCGCCGGCGACGACGTCGGCCGTGCCCGGAACAGGAACGAGCTGCACACTCCGGCTCCGCGTCCCGGCCACGCCGCGACGCCGGACGGCGCCGACCCGGGTGGGACGGGCGCACGACGCTGGAGAAGTGCGCCGGTCCCACCCGGCAGGAGCGCACCACAACGGACTTTTCCGGGCCCGGCGAACCGAAGCCGGGCCCGTTTCTTTCCCCCATCCCCCGCCGGATCGTCCGGTGGGTACCCAGAAGGAGTATTTTCCCCGTGATCAAGCAGCTCGGCTTCGTCGCCACCGCCCTCGCCGCCGGGATGGCGGTGCTCGGCGGGTCCGCGTCCGCGTCCGACGTCAGCGTCGCGGGCCACCCGGTCGACTCCAGCGACCAGTTCGGCCTGATCGGCAACGTGCAGAACCTCGACGCGGTGCACAACCTGAACGTGGTCGCCGGTGTCTGCGAGAACGACATCAACGTGCTCGGCGTCCAGGTCCCGATCCACGACTCGCTCAACGGCATCGGCATCCCGGTGCTCTCCCCGGGCGAGCACGAGGCCGAGGGCCAGAACCCGGAAAACTGCGCCGCCGGTGAAATCGCCGACGGCGGGACCGCTCAGGGCAACTGACCCTCCCGGTCGGACCGTCGCGTGGGGTGCGCCCCGCGCGGCGGTTTTTTCACGTCCGGTCGAGCCGGTGCACGGCCACTTCGCGCACGACGAGCAGCACCGCGGCCGCGACCGGCACCGCGACGAACGCGCCGACCACGCCGAGCAGTTCGAACCCGAGCAGCACCGCGACGACGGTGACCAGCGCCGGGATCCGGACCGCGCGGCCGACGATCTTCGGCAGCAGCACGTAGTCCTCCAGCAGCCGGTAGCCGACGAAGAAGCCCAATGTGGCGAGCCCGACCGGCATCGACACGGTGAGCGCGACGAGGCTCGTGCCGGCCCCCGCCGCCACCGAGCCGGCCACCGGCACCAGGTCCAGGACGGCGACGAGCACCGCGAGCACGAGCGAGTAGGGTACGCCGAACGCCGACAGCCAGACGAACGTCGCCACGCCCGCGATCAGCGACACCACGACGTTGCCGACGAGGTACGCCCCCACCTTCCGGAACACCGCGTCACCGATCAGGATCACCCGCGGCCGCCGCGAGCGCGGCGCCAGCCGGTAGAGCGCCGTGCGGATCCGCGGGAAGTCGGCGACGAAGTAGGTGGCCAGCACCACGACGATCGCGGCGTCACCCAGCAGCCCGGCGACCGACTTCGCCACGTCCGTCAGGTGGATCGACCGGACGGCGGCTTCGAGGCCGAAGGTTTCGTTGGCTCGGCCCAGCAGGGTGCCCGGGTCGCGCAACATGGTCAGGTAGCGCGGAGCGCCGTCCCGCAGCTGCGACGCCTGAGCGGCCACGGGGACGGCGGCCGCGGCGACGGCGCCACCGAGGACGGCCAGCCCGGTCACGACCACCACGGCGGCGGCGAGCGCGCGGGGCACCCGGCGCGCGAGGCGGGCGGTCACCGGTTCGAGCCCGACCGCGAGGAAGAACGCGATGCCGATCAGGAGCAGCACGTCGGAGGCCGCGAGGACGAGTTCGACGACCGCGACCGTGACGACCACCCCGGCCGCGGCGAGCATCCCGGTGAAGAACGGCGACCGGCGGTCGAGGGGTTTTCCCGGCGCACCCAACGGCTTCCGCTGCCGGGCCGCCGCGCCCTCGGCCTCGCCGACGGGGTGTCCGGCGCGGTAAGCCCCGCGGCCGCTCGTTGTGTGCATGAGACGGCGGCTACCCGGCGCGACCCGGGCAAATCCACCCGATCGGGGCGCGGGGGCAAGTCCACGCTTCCCGGTGACGGCGTCCGCCTGCCGTTGCCGGACCCTGCGGGGTGTCACCAAAATCGCCTATGAGCTTCAGGAGTCTCCTGCTCGGTCCCGTCATCGCCGTGGTGGCCGCCTTCGCGGTGTGCCCGGAAGCCGCGGCCGCCAGCGCGCCCCGGCTGCTGATCAACCAGGACTTCCCCGATCCGGACGTCGTCAAGACCGCCGCAGGGTACTTCGCGTTTTCGACGGGCACGGGGACGACGCGGATTCCGTTCGCCACTGCCCCGGCCCCGGAAGGACCTTGGCGCGTCACGGGTGACGCGCTCGCCGCCGTCCCCGCGTGGGCGAAGCCGGACGGCGGGTTCTGGGCACCGGACGTCACCCAGCTGGCGGACGGCACGTACGTGCTGTACTTCGCGGCCGCCCAGACGGCTGACGGCGAGATGTGCCTCGGCGCGGCGACGGGAAAGAAACCGGAAGGACCGTACACCCCGGCCGGCGACCGCCCGCTGGTGTGCGTGCCGGGAGACCACGGCGACATCGACCCGCAGACTTTCGTCGACGCGGACGGATCCCGTTACCTGCTCTACAAGAGCGACGGCGTGGCCACCGGGCCGCCGTCGGCGATCTGGGTGCAGAAGCTGAAGGCCGACGGACGCACGCTCGACGGCCCGCGCACCGAGCTGCTGCGGGCGGACCTCACGGCCGAGAAGGCGATCGTCGAGGCGCCTTCGGTGGTGAAGACGCCGTCCCGCTATGTGCTGTTCTACTCGGCCGACACGTTCCAGAGCACGGGCTACCACACGTGTTACGCGACCGCGCCGACGCTGGGCGGCGCCTTCGTGAAAGCCGACGCGCAATTCCTGTCGACCGACCTGCTCGGCGGCAAGGTGGACGCCCCGGGCGGCGCCGACGTGGTGGACGGCCACATCTTCTTCCACGGCTGGCTGGGCGGCGGCCGCATCGCCCGCGGCCTGTACGAGCTGCCGATCACGTTCCCGGGAGACGTGCCGAAGCTGGGCTGAAGTGTCACCCACCCGGGTAACGCTCCGGTTGGGCAGCGGGCGGCCGGATATCCGGGGGTGAGGAAACGGAGGAGCGACATGACGGTGTGGTGGGGATTGGCGGGCTTGCTCGGATTGCTGGGGTGCTGCGGGCTCCTCCGGAGCCACCGTGCCGTGGAGGACGACCCGCTGGCCCGCTACCCGGTGGCCCGCGAGCCGGCGACGCCGAACGCCGACGCCGCGCACACGCCGCTGATGACACCGGCGATCACACCGGAGATGCTGGCGCACCGGGGTGGTCCGGGTGGGACGCCGGGCCGCGCGGGGGAGCCGGCCGATCTGGGCGGTCCGGCCGGTCCGGCCGATCCGCCGCGGGAGGCTGCGGTGCCGGAGGCGGGGGTCATCGCGGGGGAGATCCCCGCTCCGCGGCCGGTGGAGGTGGGGGAAGGGGAGCAGCCGGGGGTTTCGGCGCCGGCGGAGGTTCCGGCGGTGTCGGAGGGTGGGGCGCAGCCGGTGATGTGGGAGCAGGCTTCGGCGCCGGCGGAGGTGCCGCGGTATGAGGCCCAGCCGGTGATGCCGGAGCAGGCTTCGGCGCCGGCTGAAGTTCCGGCGGTGTCGGAGGCTGGGGCGCAGCCGGTGATGCCGGAACAGGCCTCCGCGCCGGCCGAGGTTCCGCCGGTGCCGCGGGGTGAGGCGCAGCCGGTGGCCGGGAATGTCGCGCCGGAACAGGTTTACGCAGTGCCGCAAGGGCACCCCGTCGAGGGTCAAGGTTCGCAGCCACGAACCTCCGAGGTTCCGCAGCAGCCCAGGCATGCGGTTCAGCCGGCGGAAGCCGCCGCACCGGATTGGTTTGCCGAAGCGCCGCAACAGCACCCGGCCGGGGATGCGAGCGCCCAGCCGCAGGCCACCGGCGTTCCGCAGCAACCCAGGCATGCACGCCCTCCGGAGGCGGAAACCTCCGGTGTGCCCCAGCCGCGGCCGGAGACCGCGCCGCGCCGGGAATACGTTTCGCCGCCAGACGACTCGCGGCCGTCGAGGGTGCATGGGCTGGCCGGCAAGGCGAAGCGCCTTCTGCGGCGGGACTAACCCTTCAGGGCAGCGGTGCGCAGGTCCCGGCCACTTCGGCGAGCAGGTCCCCGTGCTCGTCGATGCGGTCGAGGACCTCGTCGGCCGTGAACGTCAAGTGGGTCACGTGGCGGCACGCCCGGACCTCGTCCCACGTCACCGGGGTGGAGACCGTCGGGTGGTCACGGCCGCGCAGGGAATACGGGGCCACCGTGGTCTTCGCCGGGTTGTTCTGGCTCCAGTCGATGAACACCCGGCCGGGGCGCTGCGCCTTCGCCATCACCGCCGTCACCGCTTCCGGTGTCTCGCGGGCCAGCCGCTGGGCGAGCCGCTTGGCGTAGGCCGACGGGGCCGCCGGGTCTTGCGTGCGGATTCCGCAGTACAGCTGCATCCCCTTCGACCCCGACGTCTTCGCGTACGGGGTCAGGCCGTCCGCGGTGAGGACCTCGTGCAGGCGCTCGGCCACCCGGCAGCACTCGACGATCGTCGTGCCCGGCCCCGGATCCAGGTCGAACACCAGCCGGTCCGGGGGCCGCCGGTCGCCCGACTGCACCGTCCACTGGGGAACGTGCAGCTCGAGCGCCGCCATGTTCGCCGCCCACACCAGGCCCGGGAGATCGTCCAGGAGCGGGTAGTCGATCGTGCCGCCGGTGCCGGCCAGGCGCACCGTGCGCAACCACGCCGGGGCGCCGTTCGGGACGTTCTTCTCGAACCACTTCTGGCCGTCGACGCCGTTCGGGTAGCAGATGAACGTCACCGGCCGCCCGGCGAGGTGCGGCAGCAGCACCGCCGCGACGCGGGAGTAGTAGTTGATCACCTCGCCCTTGGTGAACCCGTCCGCCGGGTACAGCACCTTGTCCAAATTGGACAGGGTGAGCCGCCGGTTCCCCGCCTGGACGGTGATCCGCTGCCCTGCCGGCTCGAGCGAAGGCGAGGGCGAGGGCGCAGGCGAAGACGGAGACGGAGACGAAGGCGGGACGGCGGGCTCGTGCGGAACCGCGCGCGGCGCCAGGACCTCCGCCGGGTCCTTGTCGTGGCGCAGGCCGCGCCAGGCGGTGTGGCGGACACGTCCGGCGCGGGTGAACTGGCGGTAGACGATCTCGCCCACCAGGCGCGGCTCGACCCAGCGGGCGCGGGCGGTGTCCTCCCGCGGCGGCGTCGTCACGAACGGGTGCGTCCGGCGCTCCATGGCCTGCAGCTGCGCCTGCAGGTCGGCGCGGGTGGCCTGGCTGAACCCGGTGCCGACGTCGCCGATGTACACGAGATCACCGGTGGCGGGGTCGTGCGCGCCCAGCAGGAGCCCGCCGAGCGTGCCGGTGAAGCTGCGCTGCCCGGGCCGCCAGCCGCAGACGATCACCTCCTGCGTCCGGATCAGCGGGTGCTTGAGCCACGAATCCGGCCGCTGCCCGGGCACATAGGCCGACGACCGCAGCTTTGCGACGACGCCCTCGTACCCGGCGGACGCGGCGTGGGCGAGGAAGTCTTCGGGTGTGCGGCGGTCGGCGGCGAGCTCGTCGAAGGTGACCGCGCGGACCACCGAAACGCGGTACGGGTCGGGCATCGGGAGCTCGTCCAGCAGCCGGCGGCGTTCGTCGTACGGTGTGGACAGGAGGCTCCGGTCCCCGAGCCGGAGGAGGTCGAAGGCCAGGAACCGGACCGGGGCGTCCTTGAACTCAAGGCCTTTCGGCCCGTTCTGGTGGCGGACGTAGTGGCCGCGGCGCTCCTGCATCCGCTCGAAGTCGATCCGGCCGTCTTCGCCGTAGACGACGACTTCGCCGTCGAGGTAGGCGGCGCGGCCGTCCAGCGCGGGGGCGAGCACGCCGGCGAGCTCGGCGAACTCCGCGGTGAAGTCGATGTTGTTGCGGCTGGTGAGCACGGTGGTGCCGTCCGGGGCGATCTGCATGGACGCCCGGTAGCCGTCCAGTTTGTACTCGTAGGCCCACTCCCGGCCGCTGCGCAGCCGTCCGCCGTCGGCCTTGGCGAGCATCGGCTCCACCCAGGCCGGGACGCGGGACGCCTCGTCTGCCGCCATCTCGGACCTCCGTCACCTCACGCGCCCAAGGTAACCCGTTCGGCCTAGTTTTGCTGGGTTTATGCAGGTGAACGTGGCCTGAACGCCTGTTCTCAGCCAGGCAGGAAGTCGTCGACGGCCCGGCGCAGCGTCGTGCGGACCTTCTCGGGCTCGTCGAGTTCGCCGCCGTGCAGGGCGCCGTCGCGCAGCAGGACGAGCACGCGCGCCGCGTGATCAGGCTCGGGGTGGCCGAGTGCGGCCGCCTGCTCGCGCAGGACGTCGAAGAACCACTTGCGGTGGTCGTCGATGACCGCGCGCACCCGGTTTTCGGGGTCGGGGTATTCGGCGGCGGCGTTGAGGAACTGGCAGCCACGGAAGTCTTCGCCGCAGGTGGCGTCGCCGACCACGGCCATCGTGTCGGCCAGTGCCTCGCGCGGCGGCTTGCCCGCCCGCGCCGCGGCGACGGCCGCGCGGATCTGCCGGCTGGTCGCGGTGAGGTAGGCGGCGACCAGGTCGTCCTTCGTGGGGTAGTGCCGGTAGAAGGTCGCCCGGGTCACGGCGGCCTCGGAGACCAGGCGTTCGACGCCGACGGCGTGAATGCCCTCGGCGTAGAAGAGCCGGGCGGCGGTCGCGAGCAGCCGGTCCTTCGGGTGCGGCTCGACAGTCCTCATCCCGGCAGCATAGAGAAAGACCGATCGTTCTGCCAGATCGGCTTCGTCACATTGCCACGGCGGCCCCTTTAAGCCAGGGTAGCTAGCAGAAAGACCGATCGTTCTCTCTGAAGGAGCCAGCCATGAGCAAGCCCACCATCGTCCTGGTCCACGGCGCGTTCGCCGACTCGTCCAGCTGGACCGGCGTGATCGCGAAGCTGCAGGAGCAGGGCTATCCGGTCGTGGCGGCGGCGAACCCGCTGCGCGGCGTCGAATCCGACGCGGCCTACGTGAAGGACGTCGTCGACAGCGTGGCCGGCCCGGTGGTCCTGGCCGGTCACTCCTACGGCGGCGCGCTGATCACCCGCGCGGCCACCGAGACGCCGAACGTCCGCGCGCTGGTCTACATCGCCGCGTTCCAGCCCGACGCGGGGGAGAGCGTGTTCGAGCTGTCCGGCCGCTACCCGGGCGCCAAGCTCGGCCCGGAGACCACGAACGTCCTGGAGCACAACGGCGAGCCCGAGCTGTCGATCAAGCCGGCGGACTTCGCCGAGGTCTTCGCCGCCGACGTGCCCGCGGCCACCGCGGCGGTCATGGCGGTGACCCAGCGGCCGGTCGCGCAGCAAGCGCTGGCCGCTCCGTTCGAGGGCACCCCGGCGTGGACGAAGCTGCCGTCGTGGACGCTGGTCGCCAACCAGGACAACGCGATCCCGGCCGCGGCGCAGGAGTTCATGGCCGAGCGCGCGTCGTCGACGGTCCGCCGGATCGACGCCTCGCACGCGGTCGCGGTGTCCCAGCCCGAGGTCGTCGCCGAGGTGATCCTCGCCGCGGCGGCGCACGTCGAGTGACTCAGCGGCACAGGGTGGTCGCCTCGTCCAGGCGGGACAGCTTTTCGGGGTTGCGCACGGCATAAAGCCCGGTGACGCGGCCGTCGTCGATGCGGACCGCCAGGACCGTGTCGGCCTCGCCGCCGCGACGGAGGATCAGCGCCGGGTAGCCGTTGACCTGGGCCGCCTCCAGCGTGCCGGCGGCGGCGAGGTGGCCCAGCCCGGCGGTCAGCAGGCGGGCCACGTCGCCGGCCCCGCAGACGGGGGAGAGCACCGCCGGCACGACCCCGCCGCCGTCGCCGAGGAACACGACGTCCGGGGCGAGGACGTCGAGCAGCTCCCGCAGGTCGCCCGTCTCGACGGCGCGCCGGAACGCTCCGAGGGCGTCCCGGGTCGCCGCCGGCGAGACGGCGCCGCGCGGACGGCGCGCGGCGACGTGGGAGCGGGCCCGGTGCGCGATCTGCCGGACGGCCGCGGGGTTCTTGCCGACGGCTTCGGCGATCTCCTCGTAACCCAGGTCGAACACCTCGCGCAGCACGAACACCGCCCGCTCGGCCGGGGTGAGCGTCTCCAGCACCAGCAGCATCGCCATCGACACGCTGTCGGCCAGCTCGGCGTCTTCGGCGACGTCGGGCGCGGTCAGCAGCGGCTCGGGCAGCCACGGCCCGACGTAGGACTCCTTGCGCCTGCCGAGCGCCCGCAGCCGCATCAGCGCCTGGCGGGTGGTGATCCGGACCAGGTACGCGCGCTGGTTCCGCACCACGGCGAGGTCCACGCCCGCCCAGCGCAGCCACGTCTCCTGCAGGACGTCTTCGGCGTCGGCGGCCGAGCCGAGCAGCTGGTAGGCGACGGTGAACAGCAGGGTGCGGTGGGCGAGGAAGGCTTCGGTGGCGGCATCGGCCATGGGGCGGCTCCTCCGGGTTCTCGGTGTCCCCTTCAGATGCCGGGCACCGCCGAGGTGTGACAGTGACCGTCGTCACCGGCCCCGGTTGTCACGGGGACCGGGGCCGCCGGCATCCCATGGTCGTCCGGAACGCCAGACCACGAACGAGGACGAAGCCATGGAAGCCCGTTTCACCCTGACCGACAACGAGATCGGCGCGAAGTTCGCCAAGCGGTTCGGCACCGCGAGCCTGGCGATCATCCAGTCACCGCTGGAGAAGGTCACCCAGGAAATGGTGTCGCTGCGCGTCAGCCAGATCAACGGCTGCGGCTGGTGCGTCGACATCCACACCAAGGAGCTCGCGGCCGCCGGGGAGAGCCCGGCCCGGATCAACCTGGTGGCCGCCTGGCGGGAGGCCACCGTGTTCACCGAGGCCGAGCAGGCCGCGCTGGCACTGGCCGAGGAAGGCACCCGGATCGCCGACGCCGCCCCGGGCGTCTCCGACGACACCTGGGCCCGCGTGCGGAAGCACTACGACGACGACCGGACCGCCGCGCTGGTCGCCCTGGTCGCGCAGATGAACTCGGCCAACCGGCTCGCGGTGATCGTCCACCAGAAGGGCGGCAGTTACGAGCCCGGGATGTCCGGCTGACGACGCCGGTTCGTGCTTCGCTGGGCACATGACGAAGGCGGAGCGCTGGCGCCGGTACTGGGACCGCAAGTCCACGACCTACGACGCGGAGATGAGCGGCTGGGACCGCCGGCTCTTCGGCGACTCGCGGGAGTGGGCCTGCGGCCAGGCCTCGGGCGAGGTCCTGGAGGTCGCGGTCGGGACCGGGCTGAACCTCCCGTGGTACCCCGCGGAGGTGACGATCACCGGCCTCGACCTCAGCGAGGGGATGCTCGCCATCGCCCGGGACCGCGCCCGCGGGCTCGGCCGCCCGGTGACGCTGCGCCAGGGCAGCGCCCACCGGCTGCCGTTCGACGGGGCCTCGTTCGACACCGTGCTGTGCACCTTCGGGCTCTGCGTCATCCCCGACCCGGCGGCCGCGGTCGGGGAGATGGTGCGGGTGCTGCGGCCCGGTGGGCGGCTGATCCTGGTCGACCACGTCGTGTCGTCGTCGTGGGTGGTGCGCGGTCTGCAGCGGCTGGTCGAGCTGGCGAGCGTCCCGCTGGCCGGCGAGCACTTCCGGCGGCGGCCGCTGAAGCTCGTCGAGGCGCTGGGAGTGCCGGTGGAACGGCGGGAGCGGTTCAAGCTCGGGCTGGTGGAACGGCTGGTCGCCCGCAAGGTCAGCTGATCAGCACGCTCTCGTCGAGCCCGGCCAGCAGGGCGGCGGCGTCGTCGTAGACCGCGACCGCGCCGGCCTCGGTCAGCTCCGCCGCGCCGACGCCGCCCGAGAGCACCGAGACCGTGCGGACGCCGGCTTTCTTGGCGGCGTGGACGTCCCAGACCGCGTCGCCGACGAAGATCGTGTCCTCCGGTGCGGTCCCCGCCTTCTCGAGGGCGGCGAGCACCGGCTCCGGGTCGGGTTTGGTCGCTTCGACGTCGTCGCCGGAGACGATGCCGGCGATGACGTCGTCGACGTCGAGGACCCGGCGCAGTTCCTTGAGCTCGTCCGGCGCCGCCGACGTCGCCAGCACGACGCGCATCCCGCGCCCGGCCAGGGTGCGAAGGAGGTCGGGGGCCTTGTCGAACGGCCGCAGCAGGTCGGCCGTTTCCAGGTAGAAGCGGCTGTGCAGCTCCTTCGCCTCGTCGCCGATGCGGGCGGCGTCTTCGTCGCCCAGCAGGGTGCTCAGCAGCTTGCCGGACCCCTTGCCGATCGCGCGGTGCACGCGCCAGGAGTCGACCTCCCGGTCCAGTGCGTGGAACGCCCGGCGCCAGGCGTGGACGTGGAGGTAGTTGGAGTCGACGAGCGTGCCGTCGACGTCGAACAGGACCGCGGTGGCGATGGTGGTCTCCTCGGGTTCGGTGCGGGTTTCTCCGTGCTCCGCGCGGGTATCGGGAGGGTGATCCGATTACCCCGGCCCGGAGGGAAGTACACATGACCGGCCTCGTCTCGACGGGCTTCCGCGGGCTGGCGGCGCTGCGCCGGGCCCCGGCGTTCCACCCGGTGGGCGTGGTGCTGCGCGGCGAACTCCGGGCGATCGCGGACGACCTGCCGTGGCCGTCCGGGCCGTCGCCCGTCGTCGCGCGGCTGTCCAAGGGCGCCGGGACACGGGGGCGGCTGCCGGACGCGCTCGGGCTGGCCGTGCGGATCCCCGGTGCGGGCCGCAACGGCGGACCGTGGGACATCCTGCTGACGACGGCCGGCAGCGGTCACTTCGGCCGGATGCTGCCCCGGCCGGCGGGCGCCTGGACCCGGGGCGCCTACAGCAGCCTCGTGCCGTACCGGCGGGCCGACCGGCTCGTCTGGCTGGGGGCGTGGGCCGGGGCTTCGTCGCCGCGCGTCGAAGCGTCGCTCGACGCGGCGAGGGCGGCGGAGAAGTGGGAGTTCGTGCTCCGGACCGGCCGCCAAGACGGGCGCTGGTGCGACAGCGCGGTGCTGACGCTCACCGGACCCGGCGGGGACGCGCCGTCGTTCGACCCCATGCTGAACCACCCCGACGGGCTGGAGTTCGCCCCGGACTGGCTGGTGCGGGTGCGGGAGCGGGCCTACGCGGGGAGCCGGGCCGGGCGGCCGTCCTGAACGGCCGCCCCGCCCGGCGCCCGGTCACCGCGAGTCGGCGACGGGGCTGCGCGTGGCGCCGAGCGGGATCAGCCCGAGCGCGATCATCACGACACCCAGGCCGAGGTGCAGCCAGTTGTCGGCGGTGTTGACCGGGACGAAGTTGGCCGCACTGCCGTGGTCGATCACGAGGCCGTAGAGCCACAGGACGAGGTAGACCACCCCGCCCCCGATGAGGAACGCCCGCGCACCGCTCGCGGTCCTCGCCATCGCGAGCCCGGCGACGCCGAACGCGAGGTGGACGATGTTGTGCAGGATCGAAACGGCGAAGACGCCCAAGAGCAGCGCGCCGGAATGGTGACCGGCAAAGGTGAGCATGTCGTAGTGGGTCGTCACGCCGGGGATGAAGCCCAGCAGGCCGACCAGCAGGAAAACCACTCCCACGATCGCGGCGAGAAGCTGGCGGGGGGTGCGCCGGACCTCGGTCTCCATTGATGACATGGTCGCTTCCTCCGATTTCGGATGGTGGATCCCTCGGCCGGGGGACCCGCCGGGCGGCATGCCCGGCGGCGCGGCGCGCAAACGCGTTTGCCCGCTCGTGCCGCCGGGTATGCCCGGGTTTCGCCCGATCGGAGGAAGCGATGAGCACTCCCGAAATCGACCCGGTGACCGCCGCGAGCATGGAAGAAGACGCCGACATCGGCGGGGAGCACACCGAGCCGACGTTCCGCGACCAGTCGCCCCGCGCGGGCGAGAGCGACGAAGAGGGCGCCGACCGCGGGGGCATGCCGCCGGAATGAGGTCAGGAGCGGCCGCGCGGGTAGCTCCGGCGTTCGCCGATCCGGCCGTCCTTCGTGTGGATGAAATGGGCCGTGCCGCGCTTGATCGCCAGCTTGCGGCCCTCCGCGACGGCGTCGGACTTCGTCTCGGCGCTGCCGGACGCGCGCGAGTTCCCGACGACCTTGTTCTTCCAGACCGAGCCGTCGTAGAACGTCTCGACGTCGCCGTCGGCCGGTTCGAGCGTGGGCTCGCCGCCGGTTTCCGCCGGTTGCGCCGCGTAGGTGCCGTAGAGGGCGGGGTCGGGCTTCGGTGCGGTGCCGGGGCCGCCGAGGGGTTGGGGGTCCATGAGGTATTCGATGCCGGCGTCGGTGGTCCAGCTGGTGCCTTTGGCGCCGTCGGGGCCGTCGGAGAGGTGCCAGATGGTGTGGTTGTGGGTTTGGTCTTCTTCGTCGAGCAGGGCGTTGGGGACGATCTCGTCTTCGAGGCCGTCGGCCTTGAGCTCTTCGATGGCGGCGAGCCACTGCTTTTGGTGGACGGTGTCGCGGGCGAGGTTGAACTGGAGCATGGCTTTGACGCCGGGGTCGTCGGTCATGTTGTAGAGGCGGGCGGTTTGGAGGCGGCCTTGGGCTTCGGCGGCGACGTTGGCGCGGAAGTCGGCGAGGAGGTTGCCGGAGGCGACGATGTAGCGGCCGTTCCAGGGGTAGCCGTTGCTGTCGGCTGGGAGGGCGCCGCCGCCGGCGACGATGGCTTGCTGGACGTCCATGCCGCCGAGGGTGGCGGCCATGACGGGGTCTTTGACGGCTTCGGCGGTCATGGTGGCGGGGGCGCCTTCGAGGAGGCGGGCGACCATGGTGGCGAGCATTTCGACGTGGCCGATTTCTTCGGTGGCGGTGTCCATGAGGAGGTCTTTGTACTTGCCTTCGATGCGGCAGTTCCAGCCTTGGAACAGGTACTGCATGGTGACGGACATTTCGCCGAAGGCGCCGCCGATGAGTTCCTGGAGTTTGTGGGCGTAGACGGGGTCGGGCTTTTCGGGCTTGGCTTCGAACTGCAGCAGCTTCGTGTGACGGAACACGTGGTCTCCCTTCCGAGTCCGGGGGGTTCCCCCGTACGGCCGTATCAACCGGGAAATCGCCGTGTTTGACGGGTTCGGTACGGGATATCCGAACGGGTGGTCGTCGTAGAGGAGGTGGTCGCCGGTGCTCGCCCGGCACAAATCCGTCTGGCTGGTGTCCCGGCCCGGCGCGCCGGCGAGGGCTTCGGTCGTCGGCGTGCTCGACCGGACGACCTACGCCCAGCTGCGTGACCGGCTGCTCGAGTTCGCGGCGGACTCCGCGGACGGGGTGCTGATCGACATCGAGCGCCTCGAACTGCGTGACCGGAAGCTGACCAGGGTGTTCGCCCTCGTCGCCCTGCGCGTCGGTGACTGGCCGGCGCTCCCGTTCGCGCTCGTCACGGGCCGGCCGGAACAACGAGCGGTGCTCGCGGCGGCCGCGGTGGACCGCTGCGTACCGGTGTTCCCGGACACCGGCACGGCGGAGGCCGCCCTGACCCGCCCGGCACGACGGCGGGTGGGCCGGCTGCTCGACCGGTCGTCGCGCACGTCGGCGCGCGCCCGCGGGTTCGTCCGCGGGGTCTGCGCGGAGTGGATGGTGCCCGAGCTGGCGGAGGACGCGGAGCTGGTCGCGACCGAGCTCGTCGAAAACACGCTGCGCCACACGGATTCCGCGCCCCGGCTGCGCCTCGAGCTGCGCCGCGGGACGCTCGCGGTGGAGGTCTCCGACGAGAGCGCCCGGCCGGCGGTGTTGCGTGAGGACCTCGATCCGGCCGCGGCGGGGCTGGGTTTGCGGATGATCACGAAGGTGGCGAAGACATGGGGGAGCAGCCGGTCGAGGGCAGGTGGGAAGACCGTGTGGGCCCTGCTGGCCCGTTCTTGAACCGCCGCAGTGAAACCCAAGGCCACCGCCGGGCAACGGATGCCCGGACGGTGGCCTTCCAGCGCAACGGCAGAGCCGGTCAGGAACCCGGGCCGGAGTAGATTTCCGCGGCCGGGGGCTCCGAGACGGTCGTCGGCTTGTTCCAGTCGCCGAACTCCATGGCGCCGCTCTTCGGGTCCTGCATGCGCAGCAGGTAGTGCGGCTCGGTCGCGGCCACCGTGGCCGTGCCGTCCGGGCTGGTGAAGGTCAGCGCCGGCGTGCCGGCCAGCGTGGTGGGCTGGCCCGCGGTGAAGCTCGACTTCTCCAGCTCGCCGAGGGTGCCCTCGGTGAACGACTTGTAGTCGAGGAACACCTTGAAGGCCGCCGCGATGCCCTCGCCGATCTTGGCCGTCGAGGAAACCCACTTGCCGGTGATCTGCTTCGCCGCCGCGGCCGGGACACCGGCCTGCTTCACCAGCGAGTCGGTGAACTTGAAGTAGTACTTGTCGCCGATCCGCAGCACCGGGATCTCGAGGCCGTCCTTCACCACCGTGCCGCTCGCGCTGTCCGGGTTGAGCTGCAGGTCCAGGTTGATCGTGCTGCCCTCCTGGGCCATGGTGCCCTTGACGTGCACGGCCGTGGCCTGCTTGGCGGCGGCGGTGATGGCGGCCCCCACCTTGCCGGCGTCGAGCGCCGGGGCCGCCGTCGCGGACGGGGCCGCGGGGGCGGCGGACGTGGCGGCGGCCGGGGCCGCGGTGCCCGCGGTACCGGAGCAGCCGGCGAGGGCGAGGGAACCGGCGGCGAGGAGCGCGGCCAGGCGGAGGCGAGGCATGGGTAGTCCGTTCGTGAAGGCCGGGGCGTCCCCGGACACGAACGGGCTATCGTCCGAACGGGTGATCCGTTACACCTGCCGGTCCGCCGTGACGGACGTCATCGGCCGCGGTCAGTCCACGGGGCGGCGGGGGCGGGGGCGGAAATCACGTTCGGTTTCGACTTCGCCTTCCGGCGTGTGGACAAAATGCCCGACGCGGCGCTTCCGCGCGATCTGCCGCCCGGCCAAGACGGCGTCGACGCGCCGGGGGGAAGTGTTGGACGCCCGGCGGCCGCCTTCGACGCGGTTCTTCCACAGTCCGTCTTCGTAGTAGGTGTGCACATCACCTTCCGCCACGACGCCGCCTCCCATCGTGAGTGCTGGAAGGCTGCGGATGCCCGGGGACGTAGCGGACAAACGTTATCCGGCGTTCAAGCCAGCCCGAGTACTCCGATGGCGTTGTCCTTGAGGATCAGCGGCCGCACTTCGTCCTTGATGTCGAGCGCGGCGAAGTCGGCGAGCCAGCGGTCCGGGGTGATCACCGGGAAGTCGGAGCCGAACAGCACCTTGTGCTTCAGCAGCGTGTTGGCCGCGCGGACCAGCTGCGGCGGGAAGTACTTCGGCGACCAGCCCGAGAGGTCGATGTACACGTTCGCCTTGTGCGTCGCGACCGAGATCGCTTCGTCCTGCCACGGCACCGACGGGTGCGCCAGGATGATCGTCAGGTCCGGGAAGTCGGCGGCGACGTCGTCGAGCAGCATCGGGTTCGAGTACCGCAGCTTGATCCCGTGCCCGCCCGGCAGGCCGGCACCGATACCGGTCTGGCCCGTGTGGAACAGGGCGGGCACGCCCAGCTCGGCGATCGCCTCGTAGAGCGGGTAGTACCGGACGTCGTTGGGCTCGAACGCCTGCAGGCTCGGGTGGAACTTGAACCCGCGCACCCCGTGCTCGCCGGCCAGCCGCCGCGCGCGCAGCACGGCCGCCTTGCCGGCGTGCGGGTCGACCGAGCCGAACGGGATGAGCACGTCCGCGTGCTCCGCGGCCGCGTCGGCGATCTCCTCGCTCGACAACGCCGGGTGCCCGGTCGCGGCCGGCGCCTCGACGGTGAAGACGACCGCGGCCATGTTGCGGGCCCGGTAGTGCTCGGCGATCGCGGTCACCGTCGGCGTGCGGTCCTGCCCGGCGCGGAAGTACTTCTCGGACGCGTCCAGCAGTTCCTGGTCGAGGGCGAAACAGCCGTGGCCGTCTTGCTCGACGTGGGTGTGGACGTCGATGGCGGTCAGGGAGGAAAGGTCCACGAGGTGCTCCAGGTCAGGGCAGGTCGGGCTGCGCGGCCTTGGCGGCCAGCAGGTGGTCGAGGACGGCGTCGCGGGCGGCGACGAGCCGGTCGTGGTCGGTGCCGTCCAGTTCGGCGTCGACACCGGCGACGAGCGTTTCGGCGAGTTCCGGTGTCAGGTGGACGCGGCCGAGGTCGCGCCACCACTGTTCGGTGGGCGGGCCGAGGTGGCGCAGGACGTGCGCGAGCCCGCCCGCGCCGCCGGAGAGGTGCTGGTTGACGAACGGGCCGAGCACGGCCCAGCGCAGGCCGGGCCCGTGCGCGATGGCGGCGTCGATGTCGGCGACCGTCGCGACGCCGCGCTCGACGAGGGAGTACGCCTCCTGCCACAGCGCGGCCTGCAGCCGGTTCGCGACGTGGCCGGGTACCTCCCGCGTCAGCCGGATCGGCCGCTTCCCGGCCGCCAGGTAGAACTCCACCGCGCGGTCGACGACCTCGGGCGCGGTGGCGGCGCCCGGGACGACCTCCACGAGCGGGATCACGTGCGGCGGGTTGAAGGGGTGCCCGACGACCACGCGCTCGGGGTGCCTCGGGCAGCCGCGCGCGATGACGCTCGGCAGCAGCCCGGACGAGCTGCTCGCCAGGATCACGTCCGGCCGCGCGGCCTCGTCCAGCACGCCGAACAGCGCGTGCTTGACGTCTTCGCGTTCGGGACCGTTCTCCTGCACAAAATCCGCCTCCGAGACGGCCGCGCCGGCGTCCGTGGCGAAGCTCAGCCGATCCTGCGAAGCGTCTTCGGCGAGGCCGAGCCGGATCAGGGTCGGCCAGTGTGCGGCGACGTCGGCGCGGAGGCGGTCCTCGGCGCCGGGCGCCGGGTCGGTGGCGATGACGTCGTAGCCCCGGGCGAGGAAGTGCGCGGCCCAGCCGGCCCCGATCACGCCGGTCCCGACGATCGCGACGGTGGTCATGCGCGCTCCGGGAGAAAGGCGTCGAGGGACGTGGGATCGGCCAGCACATCCCGGCCGACGACCTCGCCGACGGGGGCGCCGCGCAGGAGTTTCTTCACCGGCAGCTCCAGTTTTTTCCCGGTGCGGTTGCGGGGGATCGACGGCACGGCGGTGATCGCGTCCGGCACGTGCCGCGGCGAGAGCGCGGTCCGCAACGCCGACGCGATCCGGTGGCGCAGCGCGTCGTCGAGTTCGGCGCCGGACCGCAGCGCCACGAACAGCCGGAGGTCGCCGTTGCCTCCCGCGGGGTCTTCGAGGTGCACGACGAGGGAGTCCTCGATTTCCGGGAGCTCCTCCACGACGGCGTAGAACTCGGCGGTGCCCAGCCGGACGCCGCCGCGGTTGAGGGTGGCGTCCGAGCGGCCGGCGATGACGCAGCTGCCCTCCGGGGAGAACCGGATCCAGTCGCCGTGCCGCCAAACCCCGGGGTAGGTCGAGAAGTACGTCTCGCGGTAGCGCTCGCCCGAGCCGTCGCCCCAGAATCCCACCGGCATCGACGGCATCGGGGCGGTGATCACGAGCTCGCCGAGCTCCCCGACGACCCCGGCGCCGCGCTCGTCGAACGCCCGGGCGTCGACGCCGAGGCAGGGACCGGAGATCTCACCCGCCACGACCGGCTGCAGCGGGCTGCCCTGGACGATGCCGCTGCACACGTCGGTGCCGCCGCTGCCGACGTTGAGCAGGACGTCCGGGAACCGCTCGTGCACCCAGCGGAAGCCCTCGGCGGGCAGCGGGCTGCCGGCCGCGCCCAGCTGCCGCAGCGCGGACAGGTCGTACTCGGCGGCCGGGTCGAGGCCCGCTTTCCGGCACGCCATCAGGAATCCCGGGCTCGCGCCCATCAGCGTCGCGCGCGTCTCCGCGGCCAACCGCCACTGCCAGGCGAGGTCCGGGTGCAGCGGGTTGCCGTCGACCAGCACGATCGACGCGCCGGTCAGCAGCCCCGACACCAACGCGTTCCACATCATCCAGGCGGTGGTGGAGAACCACAGCATCCGGTCGCCCGGGCGCAGGTCCCAGCTGAGGCCGTGGTTCTTGAGGTGCTCCAGCAGGATTCCGCCGTGGCCGTGCACGATCGCCTTCGGCTTGCCCGTGGTGCCGGAGGAGAACAGCACGCACAGCGGGTGCGCGAAGCCGACGGGCTCGAACCCGGGTGCACTTTCGGTGAGCAGGTCGGCCCAGGAGAGCGTGCCGGGCAGGTCGTGGCCGCCGTAGGGGACGTGCACGACGTGTTCGGCGGTCGGCAGGCCCGCGCGGATCTCCGCGACCTCGGCGCGGCGGTCGACGTCCTTGGCGCCGTAGCGGTAGCCGGACACCGTCAGCAGCACCCGCGGCTCGACCTGGCCGAACCGGTCCACCACCGAGCGGGCGCCGAACTCGGGGGCGCAGGAGGCCCAGATCGCGCCCAGGCTCGCGACCGCGAGGTAGGCGACGACGGTTTCGGGGATGTTCGGCAGGTACGCCACGACGCGGTCGCCGCGCCCGACGCCGAGGCGGGCCAGCCCGGCGCGAGCGCGCGCGACCTGGTCGCGCAGCTGCCCCCAGGTGAGTTCGGTGCGCTCCCGCGTCTGGGAGTAGGCGATGACCGCGGCCTCGTCGTCGGGCCCGTGGCCGAGGGCGTGCTCGGCGTAGTTGAGGGTGGCGCCGGGGAACCACTCGGTGCCGGGCATGGTCCGGTCGGGCACGACCGCGGTGGCCGGGGTGGGGAAGCGGACACCGAAGAAGTCCTTGATCGAGGACCAGAAGCCGTCGAGGTCGGTCACCGACCAGCGGTGCAGGCCGGGATAACCGTCGAACGAGTGCCCGCGGGCTTCCAGCCACCGCAGGTACCGCCCGATCTCGGTGGTTTCGCGGACGTCGGGCGCGACCGGGCGCAGGATCATCGGCCGACCTTCCCGGCGCGCTTGTCGAGGAACGCCTGCATGCGTTCCTTCGCCTCGGCGCTGCCGCCGGCGATCGCGGCCATCAGCGCCTCCATCAGGTAACCCTCGGCCGGGTTGGCTTCGGCGATGCGGGGCAGGGCCTGGAGGACGGCGAAGTTCGTGATCGGCGAGTTGCCCGCGATCTTGCGGGCCAGCCCGAGCGCGTGCTCCAGGCCGTTTTCGACGCGGTAGTGCGACAACCCGACGGCGTGGCCCTCGTCGGCGTCCAGCACGCGGCCGGTGAGCATCATGTCGGCCATCCGGTGCGCGCCGATCAGCCGCGGCACCCGCACCGACGCGCCGCCGCCGACGAACAGCCCGCGCTGCCCCTCCGGCAGCGCGTAGAACGCCGAGGGCTCCGCGACGCGGATGTGCGCGGCGGCCGCCAGTTCCAGGCCGCCGCCGACGACCGCGCCCTTGAGCACGGCGATCACCGGGACGCGCCCGCGTTCGAGCCGTTCGAAGGCGCGGTGCCACATCATCGAGTGCTCCAGGCCCTCGAACGCGTCCCGCTCGGTGAGCTCGGAAAGGTCGAGCCCGGCGGAGAAGTGGTCGCCGACGGCGTCGAGCACGACGGCCTTGACCCCCGGCGGCGGCGCGCCGAAGAACGTCTCGAGGCCGAGCACGGTGGCGTCGTCGAGGGCGTTGCGCTTTTCGGGACGGGCCAGCCACAGCACGGCGATGTCGTCCCGCAGCTCCAGGCGCAGCGAAGGGGGCAGGAGTGGGGTGGTCATGCGGGTCCGTTCGTGAAGGTTTCGGCGGCGAGGGTGCGCAGTTCGACGCGGCGGATCTTGCCGGTGGCGTTGCGCGGCAAGGCGTCGGTGAACTGCACGTGTCTCGGCACCTTGTAGCGCGCCAGGTGCCGCTCGAGGTGGGCGCGGAACTGCGGTTCGTCCAGTTCGGCCTCGGGCCGGACCACGACGAAGGCCGCACCGGCTTCGCCCCAGCGCTCGTCGGGCACCCCGACGACGGCGCAGGCCTCGACGGCGTCGAGCCGGAGGGCGACCGCTTCGATCTCGGCCGGGTAGACGTTTTCCCCGCCGGAGATGATCAGGTCCTTGACCCGGTCGACGACGTGGGCCCAGCCGTCGTCGTCGACGCGGACGACGTCGCCGGTGCGGAACCAGTCACCCTCGACGAAGCTCGCCGCCGACTCCGCGGGCCGGTTCCAGTAGCCGCCGAAGACGTGCGGGCCGCGCACCAGCAGCTCGGCCGGTGTCCCGTTCAATGCTCGGGGAGTGAGATCGGGGCCGAGGGCCGCGACGTCGGTGAAGAAGTGCGGCACGCCGGCGGCGACCGGGTGGTCGAGCGTGCCCTCGTGGGTGGCCATCGACACGCCGGGAGCGGCTTCGGTCATGCCGTAGCCCTGGAGGAGTTTCACACCGCGGTCCAGCCACGTGCGGGCGACGCGCTCGGCCACCGGTGACCCGCCGTAGAGCACGCAGGTCAGCGAGCTCAGGTCGGTGCGGTCCCAGTCCTCGTGGCGGCACATCATCTCGAGCATCGTGGGGACCGCGGAGAAGCTCGTGATCCCGGCTTCGCCGATCCGGGCGAGGATGGTGCCCGGATCGAACTTCGCCACCGGTTCCACGCTGCCGCCCTTGAACAGCGTCGGCAGCGTGATCTGGCCCAGCCCGACGCAGTGGAACAGCGGCGCGATGCACAACGCCTTGTCGGTGCCCAGGACGTCGAGGTGCGCCAGCTGGTTGACGGTGTTCCAGGTGAGGTTGCCGTGGGTGAGGACCGCCGCCTTCGGCCGTCCGGTGGTGCCGGAGGTGTAGAGCAGCAGGCACGGATCTTCCAGCCGCACCGCGGTGTCCGGCGGCGGCCCGGCCTCGGCGAGCTCCGCCTCGAAGTCCCGTTCGTCCCCAGCTGGGTCCGTCGCGACGACGACGCCGTCCGGCAGCGCACCGGCCGCCGCCACGAGGTCACCGGTGTCCGCGCTGTGCACCAGGACCGAGGCGCCGCTGTCGCCGAGCATGTACCGGATCTCGACGGGGGAGAGCCGGTAGTTGAGCGGCACGAAGATCGCGCCGCACCGCGCGGTGGCGAACAGCGTCTCGAACACGGTGATGTCGTTGACGCCGAGGTAGGCCACGCGGTCACCCGCGCGGACGCCGAGCCGGGTGAGCGCACCGGCGAGCCGTTCGACCCGCTCGGCGAGCCCGGCGTAGGTCAGGCTCCGGTTCCGCTGCACGAGCGCGGTCCGGCCGGGGTTGATCCGCGCCCGCCGCGCGGGCCAGCTGCCCAGACCGAAGTCGGGGAAGTTCACTGCTGCCTCCTTCACAGGCGGAGCACCGGTTTGCTCGTCTTGCCCGCGAGCACGTCGTCCACTGCCTGCTGAATCTGCCCGAACTCGTGGTGGGTGACCAGCTTTTCGGGCGGGAACCGCCCGGAGGCGACGAGTCCGGCCAGCGCCGGCACGAGCGTCTGGGTCTCCGCGTCGCCCATGGTCGGGCCGGCGACGCGCGTGACCGCGGCGGATTCCACGACGGCCGCGGTGGTGGTGGGCATGGGAATCTCCTGACGGGGGGCGGTCGCCTGTCGTGAGTGGTAAAGCGGGTTCTAACCCGCCTTAACACTCACGAGCGTCAGGCCTGCAGGCTGCCTGGCCGCGTCCACGTCGGCGGTCGTCGCGCGGGCGAGGGTCGGCCGGGTCCACGGCGTCGAAGCGCTGCGCGGTCTCCGTCCAGCGGCCGCCGATGAACAGCCATCCCGGCGCGACGTCCGGGCGAGGCCGCAGGCCCGGCCGCTCGTCCACTGCGGTCATCGGCGTGCTCCTCACTGAGCGAGTGTATATCAGGAACCCTGAGATAGCTGATGATGAGCGGGCCGTGCGCTCCTGTCAAGGGGCCGTGGCGCCGGGTGGCCGCGGTTCGCCTGATCACGTGGCCGAAGGGGTTTCCAGGCGCCGGTCACGGTGCTGGTTCACCCGGATGGGGGGTTTGAACGGCGCGCGTGCGGGTCGCGTGCGGCGGTGCGGGGTTCGGCCGTTGGCGGGGTTGCGCCGTTCGGATCAAGGACTACGCTGCGAAGTGCAGTTCAGCAGCACCATCCCTCCCCCGACTTGCGGCGGACGAGCGGGTTGGCGAGACCCGGTCGGCACGTCATCTGCGAATGAGGCGTGGAAAATGTTGGTCGTCCAGCCCCCAGCGACGGCGATTCCCCAAGCGCCGTCGGCGCGCGAACAGCGCAGTGCGTTCGACATCCAGGTGATCCGGCCGTACTTCGGCGCGGTCATGGTCCGGATCCGCGGCGCCCTCGACGCCGACAGCGCGCCCCAGGTGCGTTCGGCGTTGAGCACGTGGGCGCACCGCCGGTTCCCGGTCCTCGTGCTCGACCTGTCCGGCGTCGACTTCCTCGACGGAGCCGGGCTCGCCGCCCTCGGCGGCATCCAGGCCCGCGTGGTCCGCGAGAACGCGACCCTGCGCGTCGTCACCGGGGACAACCGGGTGGTGCGCCGGGCCCTTTCGGCCAGCGGCCTCGACCACGCGCTCAACGTCAGCCGCCTGCCGTCCGGCTGGGAACGGGCCACGGAGATCCCGAGCCAGAGTTAGGCGGGGGTGGGCGCCCGCAGGCCGCCGATCGTTTCCCGCCGTGCGTCGTCGGCCGGGGTGGGCTCGATGCCGCCGAAGCTGGTACTGCACCTCCACCAGCTCCCGCGCCATCGGGTTGAAGAGCCCGTCCGTCACTGTGGATGCTCCACGGTGGACAAACGGGTGGTTGAACCGGTGGCAGGCGGGGAAATTGGTCCTCATGCCGAGTGAAGCACCGTTTCGTGAGGGAGACGGACCGGACGAAAACGACCTTCCGGTCACCCGGCCGGCGTGGCCGGTCACGACGCTCAGCGCACTGGCCCAAGGCGGCCTGCTGTGGGTGGTCGTGGCGGGAGTGCTGGCGTGGCGGCCGGGCCGCCGGCGCCGGGCCGCGGGCCGCGGGCTGGTGGCCGCCGCGGCCGGAATGGCGTTCGGCCACGGCATGAAGGCCGTGGTCCGGCGCCGGCGGCCACCGGCGGACAGTCTGCCGGCCCACCGCGCGCTGCTGGAGAAACCGAAGTCCTCGGCTTTCCCGTCGACGCACGCGACGACGGCGGCCGCGTTCACGGTCGCGGTCGCGCTCGACGCGCCCGCCGTGGGAGCCGCACTCGCGCCGCTGGCGGCCGCGGTTTGTTACAGCCGGCTCCGGACGCGGGCGCACTGGCCGACCGACGTGTACGGCGGTGTGGCGCTGGGGGCGGTCGCGGGTGGCGTCGTGCACCGGCGGTTCAGGCGCGGGAGTGAGCGCGGGCGGTAGTGCGGTAGCGCTGGGGTGGCCGGTTCAGGCGCGGGCGGTAGTGCGGTGGTAGTGCCGGGGGACCGGCGGTTCAGGCGTGGAAGTAGGCCCGGACGGTCGTGCCGTCGTCGCCGGTGTGCAGGCGGACCAGGTCGGCCAGGTGGTTGACGAGCAGCAGCCCCCGGCCGCGGGGCTGGTAGGGCGTCGCGGGGTGGCGGCCGGCGAGGGGATCGGTGAGCCGGCCGCGGTCGTGGATCTCGCAGACGAACTCGCCGTCGCCGCCCCAGAACCGGACGGTGCCGGACCCGCTGCCGTGTTCGACGCTGTTGGTCAGCAGTTCGGTGACGACCACCGCGACGTCGGCGACCTGATCGGCGCCCAGCCCGCAGGCGGTCGCGCGGACGTGGGTCAGTGCCCTGGCCGCCGCGAGGTCCGTGGTGTCCGCCAGCTCGAACGCCCCTTCCGGCACGGGCAGGGGCTCGTTGTACCGGGCGATCAGCCCGGTGGGGTCGTAGCCGGTGCTGGCGCGCCGTCCGGTGCCGTCGATCAGGACCGGGTGCGTGGCCTCGGCGTCGGTGAGGACGTCCGGGGCGAGCGACTCGACGTCGTAGGGGCAGAGGATCGTCGCGTCCCGGCCGGTGAAGGCGAGGTTGATGAGAGCTTCGTGCTGGGCGCACGCCGGGTACTCGACGGCCGACCGCGCCGCCCAGATCGGCTCGCCGATGATCCGCACCGGCCGGCCGGGGTGGCTGTCGGCGAAGGCACGCAGCACGCCGGGGATGATCCGGCCGGGGTTGCGCCCGGCCTCGGTCATGTCCAGCAGCCGGACCCGCGTGGCGTCCGCGCCGAGTTCGCGTCGCAGCAGGGCGAGGTTGTCCCCGGGCACCGCGACCGCCACCGGCTCGTCCGCGGCGAGGCCGCCCCACACGAACGGCACGGTGCCCGCCAGGTACTCGGCGGCACCGCGGTAGAACAACGCGGGGTGCACGAAGGTGCCCGCACCCGCCTCGGCGGTGGCACTCAAACCGCTTCTCCTTCCGCCGGGGACGTCACCAGTATGCGCGAACCCCTCCCCGCATCGGGCTACCCCTCGTCACGTGAGGTGGTCAGACCGGATCGAACCGGACCGGCGCTGCAGTGGCGGCCTTCGTTTCGACCGGGGGTCGGCTCGTCGGAGATCCGTTCAGCTGCCACCTCGACGAGGCGCCGGTCCCGGCCGTGCACGTCGCCCGGAGTTCGCCGAGGGAAGCCAGGGAAGCCAGGAGATCCCGCAGCCGGTGGCCGGTCACGTCGCTTCCGCTTCGAAGGCCGCGCCGAGTTCCGTGAACTGCTTTGCGGCGTCCTTCAGCAGGCCGGCGTCGCCTTGGCGGCGGGCGTGGGCGCGCGTCAGGGCCGCCGCCGTCCAGCGGTTGTGTGCTGCGTGCCGCTCCGCGCGGGCGATGTGGTGGGAAATGTCCGGGGCGTTGAGCGCCACGGCCAGTTCCGCGGCCAGGCCCGCCGCGTAGCCGTCGAAGCGGCCGGGGGTGAAGGCGGTGCCGACTTCGGGGAGCAGTCCGGCCAGGCCGGTGCCGGTGTGCAGGGCCACCCGGGCCCGGACGAACGCGTCCAGCGGCGCCAGGTTGGCCGACTCGGCCGGCGTCGCCACGCCCGCGACCGCGGCCGCGCGGGTCCGCCATTCGGCCATCGACGGCTCGTCGCCGGACAGGCCCGCCGCCAGCGCGGCCGCGAGCAGCGGTACGCCGAGGGTGGCGTTGCGCGGCGGCCCGGTTTCGGCCGTCGTGTGCCACAGCTCGTCGGCGGCCGTGCGGGCTTCGGCGAACCGGCCGGTCAGCGCGAGGGCGGTGACCAGGCCGCTCGTGCCCCAGTACGGGTGGCCGGCGAGCGCCGGGTCGCCGGCCGCGCGCCTGCTCAGGGCCAGCGCGCCGGACAGCTCGCCGGTGGCGACGGCGTAGGTGATCGCGGCCCGGAACGCGTCCAGCACCTCGACCGCCGCGTGCGGGTCGGTGCGGTCGAGCGTCGTGACGAGGGCGAGGCGCTCCTGGGTGGTGCGGTACGCCCGGTCCGGACGGCCGGCGAGTGCCTGCGCCGTGCACTGGGCGTCCAGCGCGGCGCTGAGCAGCAGCGGATCGCCGGACGCCGCCGCGACGGCTCGCCCGGCGGCCTCGGCGTCGACCGACTGCGGGCCCGGTCCGGACCGCCAGGCGCGGGCGACGGCGACGCTCGCCGCGGCTGCCGGTGCCCGGGTGGCCGCTTCGGTGGCCTCGGCGAGCAGCCGGTCCAGTTCGGGCTCCGGCACGGGATCGGTGACGAAGCCGGCGCCGCGGAACCGTTCGGCCAGTACGACGGCGCCGGCCAGGCAGACCGCCCGCGTGGCGGGGTCGCCGGCCGCGCGCCCGGCCGCGACGAGCAGCAGGTCGAAGTGGTCGCGGGCGTGGGTGAGCAGATGCGTGCCGCTGCCCGCACGGGCGAGATCACCGGCGGCGACCGCGGCGGACGGCGCCCGGTCCGCGGCCGTGCGCCAGTGGGTCACCGCCTCCGCCAGGAAACCGCGCGCGTAGGCCAGCCGCGCCAGGTTCGCGGCCAGGTCGTGGTCGAGCTCCGCGGTGGCGCGGGTGCCGGCGGCGGGGGCATGCGGATGGGGGTGGTTCGGGGCGGCGCGGGTGTCCGCGACGGAGGCATGCGGGTGGTGGTCCGAGGTGGCGTGGGTGTGGGCGGCGGGGGCGCGCGGGCGGGAATGGTCCGCGATGGCGCGGGTGTCGGCGACGGGGGCGTGCGGGTGGGGGTGGTCCGGGGTGTCGGCAACGGGGGCATGCGGGTGGGGGTGGTCCGGGGTGCCGGCGACGGAGGCATGCGGGTGATCGTGGTCCGCGGTGGCGCGCGTGTCGGCGAGGCGGCCGTGTTGGTCGTGGCGGTGCTCGCCGCAAGCCGTGCCGCCCTCGGTGACGCAGGTGCGCAGGTCGTCGGCGATGCGGTCGAACTCGTCGCGCCAGTCGCCGCCGAGGCGGGTGGTCAGCTCCCGAGCGCGGTGGGCCGCCCACCGCCGGTACCGGGCGGTGACCTCGGCCGCCTCCGGCGAGCCGTCCAGCCGTTCGCGGGCGAAGCGGGCGACCCCGTCGAAGAGCGTCCAGGTGCCGGCCTCACGGTGGGCCGTGACGAGGGATTTGTCCACCAGCCGTCCGAGCAGGTCGGACACCGCGCCGACCGACAGGTCCGGGGACAGCGCCGCCACGTCGCCGAGGGCGAAGCCGTTGCGGAACCGGGAAATCCGGGCCAGAAGCGTGCGTTCCTCGGCGCTCAGCAGGCGGTGGCTCCACTCGAGCACCGAGCGCAGCGACCGGTGCCGGTCCTGGCCGCGGCCGGCGGACAGCACGCGCAGCGGGTCGTCGGCCAGTCCCGTGTGCAGCGCGTCGATGCCCAGCGAGGCCACCCGCGCGGCGGCGAGCTCGATGTTCAGCGGTGAGCCGCCCAGTGCGCGGCAGAGCGCGGCGACCTTCGCGGGGTCCGCGTCGAACGCCGGGTCGACCGCCTTCGCCCGCTCGGTGAACAAGTCGGCGGCGGCCGGCAGCGGGCCGAGGTGCAGCACCGTTTCGCCGGGCACGCCGAGCCGTTCGCGGCTGGTCGTCAGCACGCTCAGCCGCGGGCTCGCCGCCGTCAGCGCGGTGATCACGTCGGCGACGTCGTCGGCCACGTGCTCGCAGTTGTCCAGCACCAGCAGCGCCCGGCCGGCCAGCTGCGCGGTGACGGCGTCCGACAGCGGCTGCTGCGGGCGGGGGCGGACGCCGAGCCCGGCCGCGACCGACTCGAGCACCGAACCGGGCCGGCTGGGGAGCAGGTTGACGAAGGTGGTGCCGTCCGGGAACAGGGGCGACGCCGCTTCGGTCGCGGCCACGGCCAGCCGCGTCTTGCCCATCCCGCCCGGGCCGAGCACGGTCGTCACCCGGCTCCCGGCCACCAGCCGCACCACGGCGTCGCGCTCGGCCGCCCGGCCGACGAAGCTGGTCGGCGGCCGCGGCGCCCCCACCACGAGCCCGGCCGGCGGGCCGGCGAGCCCCGGCGCCCGCGCGGCCAGTTCGCGGCGGTCGCGGGCGGCCAGCTTCCGCAGGAGCGTGGACACGTGGCTCTCGACGGTCCGCACCGACACGTAGAGCCGCTCGGCGATCTCCGCGTTGGTCAACCGGTCCGCGACGGCCAGCAGGACTTCGCGCTCGCGCGGCGAGATCGTCGGCGCGGTCGGCATGGCCCGATTATGCCCGGTCGCCGTCTCCGTACCGGAACTCCGTGGTGGATTCCGTGGCGCATTCCGTGGTCGCCACGGATGCCCCGGCACCCGGGCCGCCCCGAAGATCACCACCACAACGGCAACCGACCCGGAAGGAACACCATGGTGGTCATCGCGAAGGAAGACGACCTGCGCATCGGCAGCGGGCGCACCGCCCGGTTCGAAGGCGAGGCCCACGGCTCCGGCATCTCCTTCTTCCACGTGCACAACACCGAAGGGCAGGGCCCGGACGCCCACGTCCACCCGTACTCGGAAACCTGGGTGGTGCTCGCCGGTCAGGCGCTCTTCCGCACCGCCGACGGCGAGGGCACGGCGCACCAGGGCGACGTCGTGATCGTCGGCGCGGGCACCGCGCACGCGTTCCGGGCCGTCGGCCCCGAGCCGCTGCGCATGCTGTGCATCCACGCCTCCCCACGCATCGAGCAGGACTTCCTCGACGACGACGCGGCCGCCGAAGCCGGCGTCACCTTCTGAAACCCCCTCCCGAGAGGACATTCGCCATGACCACCAGCGTCGCCACGGTGACGCTCACCCAGGCCGCGACCCGCGAGGGGGTACGACCTGACCCGCCACCCGCTCAGCGCGCTCAGCACCGGCACCCTCGGCTGGGTGCAGATCACGAACTTCGTCCTCGTCGGTGCGCCCGGCCTCGGGGGAGCGGTCTCGCGGCTGCCGGCGGTGTACGGCGCCGGGATGGTCGCGGCCGGGCTCCTGCCCTCGGACCCCGGTGCCGGCTTCCCGGCGGGCACGCCCGAGGGTCCGCCGGCGGCGCTGTCGTGGCACGGCTTCGGTCACCTGGTGGCCGGCAGCCTCTCCTTCCTCGCGCTCATCGCCGTCTGTCTTGTGCTCGGCCGCCGGTACGCCCGCGCCGGGAACCGCCGTGCCGCCGTGCTGTCCGCGGCCGCCGGAACCGCGCTGCTGCTGGGCAATCTGTGGGCGATGACCGGCGGCCGGGCCGGCACCCTGACCCTGGCCGCCGGGGTGATCACCGCGATGCTGTGGACTTCCGCCGTCGCCGCCCGCTCCCGGTGACCGCCGCGGCGGTCACCGGGAGCGCCCGCGGCTTATGGCGTGGTCAGGTCGAACCGCTGGAGGGTGACCGCGCCACCGAGCGCCTGGGTGGCGTGGTTGAACACGGCGAAGCGGTAGCCCATGAAGAACTGCCACGCGTTGTTGAGCGTGAACGGTGTCCCCAGCGGGGTGAAGTTCACCCCGTCAGTGCTGTAGGAGAACCGGGCCTGGCGGCCGGTGCCGGGGCGGATGTCGGCGTTGGCGCGCAGCCAGATCCGGCTGCCGGACAGCGCTGCGCTCGCCACCTCGGTTCCGGTGCCGGTCGTGTTCCAGCTGCTGTCCATGGTCAGGCCGTTGACCATCACCACCCGGTTGCGGCCGCCGTCGCGTTTGACGCCGATCCACGCCGAAGAGTCGCGCAGCATCGCCAGGCCGGTGCGGTCGCCGTCGCGCATCGAGGTCAGGTCGAGCGTGGCGGTGCCCGTCGAGGTCGGCCCCTGGATGCGCCGGGTCACGGTGTTGCGGGCGGAGTACAGGTCGCCGGTGACCGTCGCCGTGGACAGCTTGAGCCCGTTGGCGACCGAGAACTTCGTGGTGTCCGGGTTGTGGTTCCACTCCCACTGCGGTCCCAGCGCCGGGCCGGGGAAGGTGTCGGTGCCGGTCATCGGCTCGACCTGACGGGGTGGCGGTGGCAGGTTCGGCTTCGGGTAGGTCGTGCCCCAGCGGCCGTTGACCGTCTGCAGCCGCGGCCAGCCGTCCGCCGTCCAGGTGACCGGGGCGAGCGCGGGGACGCGGCCGCCGGGGTAGGCGTCGACGAAGGCCAGGTAGTACCAGTCGCCGTTCTGGGTCTGCACCAGCCCGCCCTGGTGGGGGACGCCGCCGCCGGAGATCGGGCCCGGCAGGTCCAGCAGCACCTGCTGCACGGTGTAGGGCCCGAACGGGTTGCTCGCCTTCAGGATGTACTGGCCGTTGGCGGGGCGGGTCACGAAGATGTAGTAACTGCCATTGCGCTTGTAGAACCGGGATCCTTCGAGCGTGCCGATGTTCGACGGGGTCTGGAAGACCTGCTGCGAACGGACTTCGGACTTCCCGTCCTTCGACAGCTGGGCGACGCTGAGGGTGGTGTTGCCGTAGGCGACGTACATGGTGTCGTCGTCGTCGACGAGCATGCCGGCGTCGTAGTAGCACTTGTCGATCGTGGTGTGCTTGGACCACGTGCCGTCGACGGCGGTGGCGGTGTAGATGTAGGTCTTGGCGAAGTCGATGCAGCCACCCCAGTAGAAGGTGTTGTTGCTCGCCCGGTGGTTGAAGAACGACGCCCAGATCCCGCGCACGTACCCGCGGCCGCCGTTCAGGTCGTACTTCGCGCCGAAGTCCAGTTTGGGCACGGAGTGGCCGGCGAATTCCCAGTTCACCAGGTCGTAGGAGCGCAGGATCGGCGCGCCGGGGGAGTAGTGCATCGTCGAGGCGGAGTAGTAGTAGGCGTTGCCGACCCGGATGATGTCGATGTCGGCGAAGTCCTGCCACAGCACCGGGTTCGTGAAGGTGGACGGCTGGTTCGGGGTGGTCGTGGTGATCGGGGTCGTCGGCGTGGTCGGTGTGGTGGGGGTCGTCGGCGTGGTCGGAGCCGTGGGGTCCACGCCCCCGGTGCAGAGGACGCCGTTGAGCCGGAACGCCGCCGGCGCCGGGTTGGCCGAGGCGAACGTGCCGTTGAAGCCGAATTCGGCCGTGCCGCCGGTGGGCAGCGCGGTGTTGTAGGCGACGTTCTTCGCGCTGACCTGGGTGCCCGACTGGGTGATCGTCGCGTTCCAGTGCTGGCCCACCTGCTGGCCGGAAGCGAACGACCACTCCAGCGTCCACCCGCTGATCGTGTCGCCCAGGTTGGTGATCGACACGGACGCGCCGAAGCCGCCCTGCCACTCGGAGGTTTTCGAGTAGGTGACCGAGCACCCGGCCGCGGCCGCGGCGGGCGAGGACACCGCGAGCAGCGTCGCGGCGGCGCCGGTCACGACCGCGGTCGCCGCGGCCACTGCGGATCGGTGAAGGGTTGCGGACATGATCTTCCTTCGCTGCGGGGAAAGGTCAGGCGGAGAACTGCCACCAGTTCACGTTGAAGAGGTAGCCGCTGCCGCCGGTGAACCGCAGGACGAGGTCCTGGGTGCCGGTCGCGCCGGTGACCGGGCAGGACACCGAGGACCACGTCTGCCAGCCGCCGGTGCCGGGGACGGTGCAGCGGCCCACCACCGTGCCGGTGGCGCTGCCCAGGCGCACTTCGATCGTGCCGCCGGCGTTCGCGGAGGCGACGCGGGCGGTGAACGACTTCGCGCCCGCGCCGAAGGCGACGTTGCGGACCTTGACGGTGTCGCCGTTCTCGATCCACCCGATGTTCATGCCGCCTTCGGAAGCCGGTTCCGTCTCGATCCCCGAGCCCCAGGCGATGGTTTCCGCTTCCTGCCGGGTGTAGGGGTTGAGCGTGTCGGCCGGCGGCGGCCCGCCGGTGGACATGGTGATGGTGGGGATGCTGCCGTCGGCGTTGTAGGCGAACTTCTCCACCGCCACCGAGCGCGTGTACCCGCCGCCGCCGGGCAGCGCGCCGTTGTGGTAGAAGAAGTACGAACTGCCCTTGTAGTCCACGATCCCGGGGTGGTTGGTGAAACTGCCGCCCTGGGTGGGCATGACCGTGCCCCGGTAGGTCCAGGGACCGGTGGGCCCGGGTGCGGTGGAGTAGGCGATGAACTCCGAACAGCACTTGGCCGCGAACACGTTGTAGTACAGGCCGTTGCGCTTGTAGACCCAGGGGCCTTCCTCGTACAGCGTCGGCCGGCTGCCACCGTTGGGACGCGTGCCGAACCCGGCCGTGGTCAGCGGGATCTGGGTGATGCCGCCCGAGTACGACGTCATGTCGGCGTTGAGCCGCACGTACGACAGGTTCGGGTTGCCCCAGTACAGGTACGCCTGTCCGTTGTCGTCGATGAAGACCGTGGGATCGATCTCCCCGTTCTCGACCAGGGGACGGCCGATCGCGTCCCGGAACGGCCCGGTGGGACTGTCGGCGACCCCGACCCCGATGGCCATCCGGCCGGTCGAGCGGTTGACCACCGGGACGTACCAGTAGAACTTGCCGTTGCGCTCGACGGCCTGCCCGGCCCACGCGTCCTGTTTGGCCCAGCTGAACGTCGACAGGCTCATCGGGGAGCCGTGGTCGGTCCAGTTGACCATGTCCGCGGACGACCAGACGCGCCACTCCTTCATGGTGAAGTAGGTGGAGCCGTCCTCGTCGTGCCCGGTGTAGAGGTAGACCCGGCCGTTGTGCACCAGCGGTGCCGGGTCGGCGGTGTAGATGTGCTGCACGATCGGGTTGTCCGCACGCGCGGTGCCGGGCAGGAGCGCCGTCGCGCACAGGGCCGCGGTCATCCAGGCGAGCAGGCGCCTTCGGTGGGGCACGGAAACCTCCGTGGGTAGCGGGGAACGGGACGGATCAGCTCGCCGAGCAGGTGCCGCTCAGCCCCTCGGCGCTGCCGGTGCCCTGGAAGCCGAACTCGGTCGACTGCCCGGCCGCGACCGCGCCGTTGTAGGAGACGTTGGACCAGGTGACGGAACCGGACGTGCCGCTGTTGCCGGCGCTCCACGAGCTGGTCACGGCCGCGCCGGCGGGCAGGACCGTCGTCACCTTCCAGCCGTTGAGGGCACTGGCGCCCGCCGTGACCTTCACCGTGGCCACGAACCCGCCGTTCCAGGAGTTCAGGGAGACCGAAGCGGTGCAGCCACCGGGGTTGGGGGTCGTCGGCGTGGTCGGGGTCGTCGGGGTGGTCGGCGTCGTCGGGGTGGTCGGCGTGGTGGGCGTGGTGGGGGTGGTCGGGGTGGCGGCGTTCAGGGCGTCGAGGACGCTGGTGTACGCGGCCTTCTTGTTCCCGTTGCCGTCGAACAGCAGCGGGTTCGCCCCGGTGCGCCACGAGTCGGTGTCGCGGATGCCCCACGTGGTGATGCCGGCGCAGCGGGCGACGGCCAGGCAGGCCCGGGTCACCGCGCCGTAGGCGGCGGCCTGGTTGGAACCGGCGATGTCGAGCTCGGTGATCTGGACCTCGACGCCGAGGTCGGCGAACCGCTGGAGGTTGGCCTGGTAGTCACCGGGCGCGGAGTTGGTCAGGTGGGACTGGAAGCCGACGCAGTCGATCGGCACGCCGCGGGACTTGAAGTCGCGGACCATGTTGTAGATGCCGGTGCTCTTGGCGTTGACGCCGTCGGTGTTGTAGTCGTTGTAGCAGAGCTTCGCGCCGGGATCGGCGGCCCGCGCGGCGCGGAAGGCGGCTTCGATCCAGTCGTTGCCGGTGCGCTGCAGGTTGGAGTCACGCCGGCCGCCGCTGTTTCCGTCGGCGAACGCCTCGTTGACGACGTCCCAGGCGTAGATCTTGCCCTTGTAGTGGGTGGCGACCTGGGTGACGTGGTTCATCATGGCCTGGCGCAGGTCGGAGCCTTCCATGCGCTGCGCCCAGCCCGGTTCTTGCTGGTACCACAGCAGTGCGTGCCCGCGCACCCGCTTGCCGTTGCTCACCGCGTGGTTGAGGATCCGGTCGCCGCCGCTGTAGTTGAACTGGCCCCGGTTGGGTTCGGTGGCGTCCCACTTCATCTCGTTCTCGGCCGTGACCATGTTGAACTCCCGGTTCAGGATGTTCACGTAGGTCGAGTCGCCGAGCTTCCCGGCCGCGACGGCGGTGCCGAAGTAGCGGCCCGACTGGGCCGCCGCCGCGCCGAGCGTCGTGGCCGCGCCGGAGGCCGACGTGGCGAGCACCAGCGAAACGCCGAGCGACGTCGCCAGGAAAGCCGAAGCCAGCGCGGCGCGGGAAAGTGACCGCGATGTCATCTTCATGTTCACACCTTCATTCGTGGGGACGGGTGGGCGGTCACGGGCTGGTGCACGTGGCCGCATCGAGGCTCGCCGCGCCGGGACCGGACACGAGGAAGCCGAAGGTCGTCGTGGCGCCGGCGCCGAGCGAGCCGTTGTAGGCGGCGTTCTTGACGGTCACCGGGCTGGTGCCGCTCGCCGTGCCGCCCCAGACCTGGGTGACGCTCTGACCGCCGGGCAGGGTGAAGCGCACGGTCCAGCCGTCGAGGGCCGCGGTGCCGCCGTTGGCGACGCTCACTTCACCCTGGAACCCGCCGTTCCAGGTGCCCACGACCCGCGGTGTCGCGGTGCAGGGACCCTCTCCGGCCGGGGGTTGCGGGTCCCCGCCGATGCTGCCCGGCACCGCCTTGAGCGCGTTGTACCAGGTGGTGGCCATCTTGCTGTAACCGGCGGCGTTGGGGTGGATGCCGTCGGGCAGGTCCGCGACCGCAACGGAGGGATACATGTCGACCAGGTGCACGCGCTTGCCGGCGGCGGCCTTGGCCCGCATGTCGGGGGCGATCGCCGCGTTGAAGGTGCGGACGGTCTGGTCGGCGAACCGGATCGGGATGATGGTGGCGACGAAGAGCTCGGTGTCCGGCGCCTGGGCGGTGATCCGGTCGACCAGGGCCGACAGCCGCCGCGGCGCGCCGGCCGGGTCGCTGCCGTACATGTCGTTGGTGCCGATGTGGAGCAGGATCGTGCGGGGGCGGTAGGTGTTCAGCCAGCCGGAGACGTTGGCGTCGATCTGCGCGATGGTCCAGCCCGGGTGGCCTTCGTGGTTGCGGTCGGGCATGCTCGCCGGTCCGTCGGCCAGCGAGCCGACGAAGTCGATCGAGCGTCCGTCGGCCCGCAGTTTCGCGCCGAGGTCGAGGCGGTAGCCACCGATCGAGCCGCCCTGGGTGATCGAATCGCCCAGCGGCATGACCGGCACCGCGGCGGCGACGGCGGCAGCCGGGTTCGCGGCGGCCGGCGTCACCGCGCCGAGCACGGCACCGGCCGCCAGCAGACCGGCGATGGTTTTTGCGAGTTTCATCGGAAAGTCCTTTGTGCACCGGAGGGCGGGTACGCGATTCCGGTCCGGGTTCGCCCCGGGCGGCGGAAATGCCGGCCGGCCCGCGGGGAGCGGTGAATTCCGCTCGGTCGAACAGCGTATCCGCGCCCCGGTGCCGGTGACCACGAAATCCGGGTAAGTTTCATTCCTGCCGCCTTTTGCGCTGAAAGTTTCGGAACCGGCCGCGGTCAGGCGCGGGCCCACTTCTGGTTCGCCTGGCCGTTGCAGGTCCAGAGGATGGCGTGGCTGCCGTTGGCGGTGGCGGCGCGTTCGACGTCGAGGCACAGTCCCGACTGGACGTTGCGGACGCTGCCGTCCTGGCCGAGGGTCCACTTCTGGTTGGCCTGGCCGGTGCAGGACCGGCTGAACACGCGGGCGCCGCTGGTGGTCCCGTCGAGGCACTTGTCGCCGAAGACGCGGATTTCGCCGTTCTCCCAGGTGGTCCACAGCTGGTTGGCGGCGGTCTGGCAGTCCCAGATCAGCGTGCCCGCACCGGAGGCGGTGGAGGCGTTGTCGACGTCGAGGCAGCGGCCCGAGCCGGCGTCGCGCAACCGTGAAGTCGTGGCGGCCAGCGGGGAACCGCCGGTGACGCGGTAGGCGGCGACGCCGTGGGCCGGCACGCTCGCGCTGATGGCGCCGGCGCTCGCCGAGGTGCCGCCGGTCCAGAGGTCGGTCAGGGTGAACGAAGTACCGGACAGCCCGATCTGGGCGGCGGTGGTGCTGACGGTGGTGGTGGCGCTGCCGCGGTTGAGCAGCCCGACGGCGACGGACCCGTCGGCGAGGGGTTTGGCGAAGACCTCGACGTTGCCGTCGTCGCGGACGCGGCGTCCGCCGGCACCGAGGCGGTCCTGGTCGACGGCGATCAGGCGGGGGTTGCGGAGGATGGCGCTGACGTCGGCGGACATCGTGCGGATGTCGTTGCCCGCCATCAGGGGGGCGGCCATCAGGGCCCACAGGGCGAAGTGGGCGCGGGATTCGGTGAGGGTCAGGCCGGGGCGGCCGACGACGAGCATGTCCGGGTCGTTCCAGTGGCCGGGGCCGGCCTGGGCGGCGAGCGGGGCCGTGACGTCCAGGACGTTGCCGACGCCCATGGGATAACTGTTGGTGTTGCCGTTCTGCCAGATGTCGAGCAGGTCTTCGGTGGTGCGCCAGAGGTCGGCGACCTGGCCCCAGTCGTACTTGTCGCCGGTGATGGCGTGGTAGCTGTTGGGGTTGATGCTGTAGACGATCGGGCGGCCGGTCGCGCGCAGGGCGTCGCGCATGAGACCGAAGCGGGCGACCTGTTCGTCGCGGGTGCCGGCGGGGGAGCACCAGTCGTACTTGAGGTAGTCCACGCCCCAGTCGGCGAAGGTGCGGGCGTCCTGGGTTTCGTGGCCCTGGCTGCCGGTGGACCCGGGGTAGGTGCCGGTGCGCTGGGCGCAGGTGCGGTCGGTGGGGACCTGGTAGATGCCGAACTTCAGGCCGCGGGCGTGGATGTAGTCCCCGAGGGCCTTCATGCCGGCGGGGAACTTCGAGGCGTTGGCGCGCAGGTTGCCCTGGCCGTCGCGTTGCGGGTCGAACCAGCAGTCGTCCACCACCACGTACTGGTAGCCCGCGTCGCGCATCCCGGAGGAGACCATCGCGTCGGCGGCCTGGCGGACGGTGGTTTCGCTGACACCGCAGCCGAAGCTGTTCCAGCTGTTCCACCCCAGGGGCGGGGTGAGCGCCGGGGACCCCGGCGCGGCCGCCACCGCGGCCGGCGTCGCGACCGCCACCGACAGCGCGGCCGCCGTCGCGGCGAACAGGTGCAGGACCCGGGAACGGGTTGGAGCGGGCATCGGAGCCTCTTTCCGCAGTTCTGTTAGCGCTAACACTTCGGACCGGTTGTACCGGCCGGACGTCTGCGCGACGTCCGGCCGGCCGGGGGGCTAGTTGACGCTCGCGGAGAACGAGTTGACCGCGAGGCCGACGCCGCCGCTCCACGGCTCGAACCCGGCCTGGATGCTGGTGAGGTACCAGGACCGGTCGACGCGGGTGCGGTTGTCGACGTCGTTGACGAAGTCCATCACGTTGAACGACCAGCCCGAGATGGCGGACGGGGCCACGTAGGACACCACGTCGTTGCCGCCGTTGTTGCCCTGCCACACTTCCCAGCTCCGGCCGCCGACGCTGGTGGTGCCGACCCGGCCGCCCACCGGCTGCACGTTCCCGGTGTGGTTGAACCAGATCATGATTTCCATCTGGTTGACCCCGTTGGTCTTCGGCGTCGGGTCCAGCCAGATGTCGTAGGCGGCGTCGAAGACCCCGCCCGCGTAGCTGTAGGAAATCGACGACGGCGCGCTGCCGATCCGGCTCAGCTGCCGCGGCAGGTTGGTGCCGGGGGAGCAGTTCGCGTAGTGGCACCCGATGTAGATCGCCGGGTAGGACAACGGGGCTCCGCCGCTGGTGGAGCCCTGCTGGGTCTGGATCCGGAACCCGCTGCCCGTGACGTTGATGCACTGCTGCGCGCTGCTGCCCCAGCGGTTGTTCATGACCACGTACCGGCCGCCGATGGTGGTCGATCCGTACTGGTCGCAGATCAGCGTGTCCGCGTGCGCGGCCGGCGCGACGGCGACCGGTGCCGCGAGCCCCGCCGCGGCGAGCAGCGCGGCGGACAGGGCATGCCTCAGTTTCATCTGTCTCCTCCACGTCGTTGTGGCGTTTCTGGGAGCGCTCTCAGCCGGATGTTTTGATGAAACCACAAGGAATTCGCCAAGGAAAGGGTGTGACCGTGATCTTTTTCCCGTTTCTGCCGGCGGCGGTGCTGCCCATGCCGTCGAGCGCGGTGCCGGTGGCCCGGCGGGCGGGGGACCGGAGCCGGGCGTGGGAACCGGCCCGGCGAAGGTAAGTTTCACCACGTACGGCGGTAGCTGCCGATGCCGGGCAGGCTCGAGCGCGCCCGGCTGCGGACGGGGACATGCCGGGCTCCTCTCAGCCGAGCGTCCACTTCTGGTTGTCCTGGCCGGTGCAGGTCCACAGGCGGACGAGGGTGCCGTTCGCCGTGGCGCTGCCGGTCACGTCCAGGCAGAGTCCGGATTGGACACCGGTGATGGTGCCGTTCGCGGTGACCTGCCACCGCTGGTTGGCCCCGCCGTTGCAGGTCCAGGTGACGACCTTGGTGCCCGGCGTGGTGCCCTGGCCGGAGGCGTCGAGGCACCGGGTGCTGTCGCCGCTGTAGACGGTCAGCTCACCCGCGGCCGTGCGGCTCCAGGACTGGTTGGTGCCGCCGTGGCAGTCCCAGATCTGCACCGACGCGCCGGGCGTGGTGGCGGCACCGGAGACGTCGAGGCACTTGCCCGCACCGGCGGCCCGCACCGGGCCCGCGGCCGGCGTGCTCCCGCCGGTGCCCGCGGCGGCGATGACCTGCTGGGCGCCCGATGGCCAGTTCGTGCCGCTGACCTGGACGTTCCCGCTCAGGACGTTGTTGTGCGGCGGCCCGGTGGCCACCTGGGTCGCGCCGCCGTTGTACCAGTTGCCGGCGAAGGTGCTGTCGTTGGTGTTGTTCGACCCGCTGGCGTTGGTGAACGCCCAGACCCCGGAGTCCTGGATCACGTTGGCCGACAGGGACACGTACCGGGAGCCCTCGTCCAGGTACAGGCCGACCGTGCGGTTGTTGTCGAAGATGTGGTTGTGGTCGATGGAGCTGCCGGGGTTGGCCGAGAGGTTGTAGATGCTGCCGCCGTCGTGCATCAGCTTCTTCGTGCCGTGCACCCGGTTGTAGCTGACGACCGTGTCCCGCAGCGTCGTCGGCGTGGTGTAGACGGGCTGGTAGTCGTACAGGCCGCGGTTGCGGTAGTCCTGGCTGCCGCCCTGGTCGTTGGCGCCCCAGCCCCAGCCGACGTCGATGCCGTCGTAGGTGAGGTCGGAGACGTCGTTGTGGGTGATGACGGTGTGCGTCGCGTACGTCGACAGGATGCCGGCCATCTCCCGGTAGTCCAGGGCCACCCGGTTGACCGTGTTGTAGGAGAGGGTGACGTCCTTGTTCGTCATCGCGGCGGCGGACGGGTGGTGCGCGTCGGGCCGCACCCCGCCGACGACGATGCCGCCGCCCGAGACCTCGGTGAACGTGTTGTGGTCCACGGTGATCGACGACGCCCCGAGCCCGATGCCGGAGGCGTGGGCGTTCGCGTCGTTGCCGATGCCGAGGGCCACCTGGCCGAGGCGGGTGAAGGTGTTGCCGCTGAAGGTGATCCCGGTGGCCGCCGAGACCTGGACGGCGGCGGGCGCCTGGGCCCAGCTGTTGCGGGCGCCCTCGAACTGGCGGCAGCCCGACTGACAGGAGGTGAGGAAGTCGCCCGGCATCGGGGCCGCGGCCGGGAGGAACGTGCCGGTCTGCTGGTTCGCGTAGCCGACCGACGTGCTGGGCGTGAGCCAGGTGGTGTGCTCGAAGTTCAGGCCCTTGAAGGCGATGCCGCGCACCGGGTTGTCGTAGGTGCCGCCGATCTGCAGCAGCGATGTCAGCCGCGGGAGCTCGACGGCGTGGCTGCCGGGGACCCAGCCGCCGGGCGCCTTGTAGTAGAGCTTCCCGGCCTGCGGGTCCAGGTACCACTGGCCGGTGTTCTTGAGGAAGGAGTAGGAGTTCTCGAGGAACAGCTGACCGCCGCCGAAGGGCTTCGCGAGGGTGTCGTAACCCCAGTTGTTGTTGTTCCACGCCGGCTGCTGCATGACGATCGAGGTGCCGCTGATGCGGTCGACGGGGGAGTAGCGGTCGGTGAACGAGTTCTGGCTCTCCACCTCGATCCGGTTCTGCTGCGGCAGCGTCGCGAGGTAGTTCAGCGCGGGGTTCGTGATGGTCATCCCGGTCGTGGTGATCTGCACGTCGCTGCGGGAGATCGGGATCCCCGCGCGCGGGGCGAGCGCGCCGTCGACGAACAGCTGCCGGGAGTCGGCGCCCGGCGGCACGGACGCGACCCAGATGTTCTGCCCGGCGTCCTGCACCGACCAGCCGGTGACCGGGGTGCCGCCGGAGAGCACCGGCGTCTGGCCGGGCGCGGCCTGCCAGGTGACGGTGTGACCGTTCTGCCCGGAGTCGGCGCTGGTGAACCGCAGCGGGGCCGGCAGCCGGTAGGTGCCGCCGGCGAGCTGCACGACGACGTCGTCGGCCGCCGACCGGTCGCGGGCCAGCTGCTGGGCCTTCGCCGGCGTGGCGACCGGCCGGTCGGGGGTGCCGGGGTTGGTGTCGTCGCCGTTCGGGGCGACGGCGATGGTGACGGTCGCGGCGTGGGCGGGTGGGGTGGCCAGTGCGGTCAGCACCAGGGCGGTGGCGAGCGCGGCGGCGGTGCGCGACGGCATGGGCGGGGACCTCTCCGGGGGACGGGTTACGGTGCGTCGAAGGGGGTGCGGTAGGACGGCGGCCGGGTGCGCAGGCCGAGCTCCAAGGTGAGCCGGACGGTGGTGGAGCGCGGCAGCCGCACGGTCAGCCACGGCCCGTCGACGCGGGTCGTGGCCGAGGTGATCCGGGGTTCGGTGTGGCCGTAGTCGTAGAGCCCGCCGATCCACGACGGGTCGTCGCAGGCGGTGTGGCGGGCGGTGCGGATGCTGTGCTCGGCGAACGCGCCGGCCTGCACGATCACCTCGCAATCGGTCGAGGGGGCCAGGTTGACCAGGTCGACCACCGTCGCTTCGGGCTCGATGCGGGAGACGAGCGCGGCCACCGACGGCGGCAGGCCGGGCCGGGCGGCGACGGCGTCGTAGTAGCGCACGCGGGCCTGCTGCAGGCCGCCGTTGTAGAGGACCTGCGGGCCGCCCCAGGTCAGCTGGACCAGCGCCTCGGTGACGACGGGGTTGGCCTGCTGCCACAGGTGGATGTCGGCCTCGGCGACGTCCTCGCCGCGGTGGCGTTCCATGCGCGCCAGGCGGTGGCGGACCTGGGCCTGCGCCGCGGCCAGGATGCGCTCCGGGTAACCGGGGTCGTCCCCGGCGAGGAAGGCGAGCCAGGGTTCCTCGTGGCCGCCTTCCTCCTTGCTGCGGAACGGCCGCACGGTGCGCCAGTCGTACCCGCTGGCCGCGCGCAGCCGTTCGATCCGCTCCCGGTCGGCCGGGGCGGCCGAGTGGTGCCACAACGCGGTGGGCACGGCCATCAGCATGGGGTTGTGGTCGAACCAGCCGCGGTCGGAGTACCGGAAGGGGACGTGCAGCGTCGGCGCGCGGACGTCGGTGCCGAGCTGGGCCCTCCAGCGGGACTGCAGGCTCGAATCCGCTTCGGCGAAGGTCATCACCTTGCCCTGGGCGATGATCTCGTCCAGGGCCGGGCGGACCAGGTCGAGGAAGGACTCGTCGCCGGTGGCCGCCACCGCGGCGAGCGCGGCGACGGTGGCGGCCTGCCCGACGCTGTACCAGCCGTGCGGCCAGGACCAGCCGTAGTGCCCGCCGTACCAGCGGCCCTCCAGCAGCCCGCCGACCGTGCCGTCCGGGGCGACGTTGTCCGGCACGATCCCGCCGTTGGCGGCCGCGCGGGCGCACCAGGCGCCGGCGTACTCGGCGATCCAGTCCCGGTACCGCGGCTCGCCGGTCAGCATCAGCGCGTTGAGCACCAGCCCGGTGGTGGCCAGGTTGACCGCGGTGTCGCCGACGCCCACCCGGCGGCGCAGCTGCTCGCCCAGCCGGGGATCGCGCTCGCGCGGGGGCTCCCCGGCACCGGGCGGCAGGACCCAGTCCAGCGGGAAGCCGTACATCCGGGCCTCTTCGGGCAGCCACGGGTAGGACCGGCCGTCGAACAGGCCTTCCCGGCCGGGGTCGCTGCCGTTGTGCGGACGGCGGATGATCCGGTGCACCGGGTCGTAGTTGCCGTGCGCGGGGTCGACGTAGAGGTCGGCGAACCGCCGCGCCCGCCCGGTCCAGCGGCCGGGCGCGGCCAGGCACAGGAAGTAGAACAGCAGCAGGCTTTCGCCCTGGTGGAACCAGTCGTACCCGCGCTCGTACTCCTCGTGCAGCATCCCCAGCTCGGTCAGCTGGCGGGTGACGCCTTCCCAGTGCCGCTCGGCCGCCGGGAGCAGGTCGTCGGCCCCGCCGAGCAGGTAGAGCTGCGGCCAGTTGAAGAAGGTCTCGTAGAAGTCGTCGACCCCGTCGCGGGTGGAGAGCCGTCCGCGGTAGGCGAGCCGGCCGTCCGGGCCGGTGAAGCCGGCCTCGAACGCGCGCCAGGCGCGGTCGAGCAGGGCGAACAGGCCGCGCTGGGCCAGCGCCCAGCCCGGCGGTTCGAGCAGCGGCACCGAGGCCGTGAGCACGGGGTCCATCCCTGGCGTCCTCCCGTTCGCGTGGGCGGATCAGTTCTTGGTGGCGCCGGCGAGCATGCCGGTGACGAGAAACCGTTGGGAGAACAGGAAGACGACCAGCACCGGGGTGATCGCCAGCAGCGTGGCCAGTGCCAGCACCGGCCGCTGGACGGCGAGCCCGCCGACGGTCGGGTTGAACTGCGGGACGTCGTTCAGCAGGGTGCCGAGGCCGACCTGGACCGGGAACCGGTCGCTTTCGGGCAGCATGACGTACGGCAGGAAGTAGTTGGTCCAGTTGGCCACGAAGCTGAAGAACCCGACCAGCGCGACCACCGGTGTGGCCAGCGGCAGGGCGACCCGGCGGAACACGCCGAACTCGGAGCAGCCGTCGAGCCGGGCGGCGTCGAGCAGTTCCTCCGGCAGGGCGGTGGAAAAGTAGATGTAGGCCAGGTACACGCCGAAGGGGTAGAACGCGTACGGCAGGACGATCGACCACATCGTGCCGATCAGGTGCACGGTGTTGAGCTCCAGGAACAGCGGCACCACGAGGGTGGCGTTCGGCATCAGCATGACGACCAGGGTCGTCACCAGCAGCAAGCGCCGGCCGCGGAACTCGGTCTTGGCCAGCGCGTAGCCGGCTGGCACCGCGACGAGCAGCGTGATCGCGAGCGCGAAGAACGCGTAGAGCGCCGAGTTGCCCAGCCACCGGAAGACCGCGCCGCCCTGGTAGGCGAGCAGGGCGTCCCAGTTGCCGCCCAGTGCCTCCCAGGAGCCGAAGGACAGCGGGTGGCCGTGCACGAGCTGGTCGTCGGTCTTCGTCGCGGCCAGCACCAGCCACAGCACCGGCAGCACGAAGAACAGCACGAACAGCGCGAGCACGACGCCGGGCAGCGGGTTCGGCAGCCGGCGCCTCCGGCGGGCGCGGGCGGGGGCGGCGGCCGGAGCGCGGGCCGGTGCGGCGGGCCGCTCGAGGTCAATCGGCATCGAAGAACCTCGACCGGGTCACGAACACGGCCGCCACGACCAGGCCGACGACCAGCAGCTCGACCGAGATGGCGGCCGCGGTGCCGACGTCGTTGTTCTGGAAGGCGAAGTCGTAGGACAGCTGGTTGAGCGAGTAGTCCCGGCCGGCCACGCCGACGCTGGCCTGGGACAGCAGCTGCGGCTCGACGAACAGCTGGGTGCCACCGGCGAAGGCCAGGATCACCATGTAGACGATCCACTTGCGCAGCAGCGGGAGCTGGATCCGCCACGCGGTCTGCCAGGCACCGGCGCCGTCGATCCGGGCCGCCTCGAGGATGTCGGGGGAAATGGTGTTCAACGCCCCGTACAGCACGACGATCCAGCCGCCCGCGCCGGTCCAGAACGCGATCAGCGTGAACAGCACGGGCAGGTGCTCGAGCGCGACGACCTGGCCGAACGTGTCGAACCCCAGGCCGCGCAGCAGGAACCCGGCCGGGCTGACCGCCGGGTCCAGCATGAACAGCCACACCAGCACGCTCGCCGCGCCGGCGAGGGCGCCCGGGATGTAGTACAGGAACCGCAGGGCCCGGCCGGTGGCGCGCGTGCCGAGGCGGTGCAGCAGCAGGGCCAGCCCGACCACGAACACGACCAGCGCCGCGAGCCAGAAGACCAGGTACAGCGCGACGTGCCCGACGGCCGCGGCGAACCGGAAGTCCTGCGCCGCCGTGGCGAAGTTCGTGAACCCGGTGAAGCCACCACCCGCGTCGGTGACCGCGAAGGAGATCGCGTAGCCGGTCGGGACGACGCCGAACGCGATCAGCAGCACGAGGTAGGCGGCGACGAAGCCGTAGCCCGCCCGGCCTCGCGCGGCCGACGGCGCGCTCATTGCTGCTTGACTTCGTAGCCGGTGGACCGGGCGTGGTTCTCGATCGCGCTCTGCCACGCCGGCAGCAGCGACTCGATGCTCTTGCCCGCCGTGAGGCCCGGGGTGACGGTGGCCGCCCAGATCGCCTCCTGGCTGAACTGGCCGTACCCCCAGCCGGACCAGACCTGGCCGGCCGCGGCCTGCAGCGGCCCGGCGATGTCCCCCGCGTAGTAGCCGGAGGACGCCTGGTTCGCCAGCCACGTCTTCGCCGCCTGTTTGTGCGCCGGATAACCGGGTGCGAGCTTGCCCTGGTAGTCGTCCGAGGTGGTGACCCAGGTGAGGAAGTCCGTGGCGGCCTTGAGGTGGTGGCTGTGCGCGGAGAGCAGCCACGTCCCGCCGCCGACGTTGCCCGCCGACGGGGCCGGGTCGCCCGGCCACTGCGGCATCGGCGCCGCCGCGACCTGGCCCGCGGGGGTCTTGAAGCTTTCCTTGAACAGCGAGCCGCCGTACCAGGACGGGCCGGGCATCAGCAGGATCTTGTCCGCGGAGTTCTTGTCGAAGTCGGAGCTGAACACGCTGCTGGTCGACATGCTGCCGGCCGCGATCAGCGTGTCCAGCAGCTGCGCCATCCGGGTGCAGTTCGGCTCGGTGGCGGTCACCGTGACGGTTTTCGGGCCGGTGATGCGGTTGGCGCCGCACTTGCTCGCCCAGAGGTAGATCTCCGGGGTGAACGTGTCACCCGCCGCCCCGACGAGGTAGCCGGGGTGCTCGGTGGCCACCTTCCGGCCGAGCGCCTGGTACTCCGGCCAGGTCGACGGCACCCGGTAGCCCCACTGCTGCATCAGCGCCGCGTTGTACCACAACACGGTCTGGGAGAGGTCGTTGCGCAGGCAGTACAGCGTACCGTCCACTGTGCACGGATCGTTGGCGCCCGGTGCCCATCCGTCCAAAACGGACTGCGGGATCAGGCCCTTGTCCAGCGGCGCTGTGAAGTTCGCCTGCCGGGCCCAGGACACTTCGTTGTTCTGGGAGCTGAACACCACGTCCGGCCAGCCTTCGCCGGTCCGGTTGAACAGGCTCACCTTGGTCTGCAGGTAGTTCGATCCGTTGGCGTCCCCGTCGTAGCCGACGATGTCCAGCTTCACTTCCGGATGCTGCTTCTGGTACAGCTGGGCGGCGGCCATCCGGGTCGAATCCACCCACACCGTCAGCGGTCCGTCGGTTTGCGGGGCCGGGCTGAAGGTGTTCTGGGCGGTCGGCGAGCCGCTGCCGGTGCTGCACCCCGCGGCGAGCACGACGGCGAGCAGGCCGGCCAGCACGGCCGGGCGTGGTCTTTCCCGCATCAGCTGCTCCACTTCGCTGTGGCGTCCGCTCGCCGGCCTGGCAGGGGAATCTGGGAGGATGTGTACGACTCATTCGAGGGTATGGATCCGCTGTCGTCAAGGGATCAACGCGCTGGCCGAGCCGTTTCGACACGTTCAACAGCCGAAGGTATGTAACTTTCAGTCCGCTCTGGCAAAGATTGACCGGATGCCGGGTCAGCGAGGTAAGGTGCTGGCCGGTACTGAGTCATACTCATTGCGTGACCCGTGACGAGGAAATAGCACCGCCTGTCCCGTACCGCCCCGGTTACGAAGTGGTGGCGGAGCAGATCCTGCGGCTGATCGCCGAACTGGAACTGCGGCCGGGTGACCGGATGCCGACCGAGAACGAGCTGGCGGCGCGGATGGGAACCAGCCGGACCGTCGTGCGGGAGGCCGTCAAGATCCTCTCGGCGATCGGCCGGGTGCGAGCGCACAAAGGACGTGGGCTGTATGTCTCCGACGACGAGGGCATGCTCGGCGCTTCCCGGTGGGGCGGGTTCTTCCTGCCCGCCGATCTCGACCACGTCTACATGCTCTTCGAATTCCGCCGGATCCAGGAAACCGCGGCCAGCAGGCTGGCCGCGGCCAACGCCACCCCCGTGGAGCTGCGCGCGATCGAGACCGCCGCCGAAACCTGCCGGCACGGCCACCTGACCGGCCAGACCGCGCTGTTCGACCGGGGCGACGACGACTTCCACGCCGGGATCGCCGCCGCTTCGCACAACCAGTTCCTCGTCGCGGCCGTGCGCGAAGCCCGCCGCCTGCAACGCCAGTCGAACATCATCGGGATGTCCGGCGGGATCGGCGGGCACGCGGAGGGCGCGATCGACGAGCACCGCGCGATCTACCGGGCGATCTGCGACGGCGACCCGGACGCGGCGGCCCAGGCCGCCGGTATCCACCTCGACAACACCCTGGAGGACTACCGCCGGGAGATCCAGCGGCGGCTCTTCGGGCGCTGAACCCACCCGATCCCGGGAAACCGGCGATCACTCCATTGTGGACTTTCTGCTCCGGGGGTTCCCCGAACCGCCGGAGGACGACGACGTCCGAAGACCAGAGGGAGCCGCGTGATGGTGAAGCACAGATCCCTGCTCGTTTCCGCCGTGATTTCCGCCGTGGTCGCCTTGACCGCGGGCGGCACCGCGCAAGCCGCCCCGGCCGTCCCCGCCCCCGACGCGCCGGCCGCCGCGGCCGCCGGCACCGCGGGCTGCGGGAAAGCCCCCGGGCTGGCGAGCGGCAACCACACGATCTCCAGCGGCGGCCAGAACCGCAGTTACATCCTGCGCGTCCCGAACAGCTACGACAACAACCACCAGTACCGGTTGTTCGTCGGCCTCCACTGGCGGGGCGGCACCGCGAACGACGTCGACTCGGGCGGGACCGACGGCTACAACTGGTCCTACTACGGGCTCCGGCGGCTGGCGGACAGCTCGGGCAACAACACGATCTTCGTGGCGCCCCAGGGCAACGGCAACGGCTGGGCCAACCCCGGCGGCCAGGACGTCACCTTCATCGACGACCTGCTGCGGCAGGTCGAGGCGGCGCTGTGCGTCGACACCTCGCAGGTCTTCGCCGGCGGCTTCAGCTACGGCGGCGCGATGAGCTACGCGCTCGCCTGCGCCCGGCCGACGGTTTTCCGCGCGGTCGCCGTCTACTCCGGGGCGAACCTCAGCGGCTGCAGCGGCGGCACCCAGCCGGTCGCGTACATCGGGATGCACGGCATCGGGGACAACGTCCTGCCCATCTCCTCCGGTCGTCAGCTGCGCGACCAGTTCGTGCGGAACAACGGCTGCACCCCGCAGAACCCGCCGGAGCCCGCGGCCGGCAGCCGCACCCACATCGTCACCGCCTACTCCGGCTGCCGGGCCGGCTACCCGGTCGTCTGGGCCGCCTTCGACGGCGGGCACGACCCGGGTCCGAAGGACGGCGGCGGCAGCGGCTGGCAGACCTGGACCTCCGGCGAGGTGTGGAAGTTCATCACGCAGTTCGGCACCACCACGCCGCCGACCCCGCCGGTGCAGACGGGTGTTAACTACAAGCTGACGGCCCAGCACAGCGGCAAGCTCGTCGAGATCGCCGGTTCGTCCACCGCCGCCGGTGTGCTGATCCAGCAGCAGTCGGCCACCGGCGGCCTCAACCAGCAGTTCGACTTCGTCGACTCCGGTGACGGCTACTACCGCGTCCGGGCCCGCCACAGCGGGCTGGTGCTGCAGGCGGCGAGCGCCGACAGCGGTGCGGACATCAGCCAGCAGGCGGACACCAACGCCACGGCCCAGCAGTGGCGGGTGGTCGACCAGGGCAGCGGCGCGGTGAGCCTGGTGAACCGGTCGAGCGGCTTGGCGCTGGACGTCTGGGGGGTTTCCACCGCCGACGGCGCGCGGATATCCCAGTGGACGTTCACCGGGAACGCCAACCAGCGGTTCCAGCTCCAGCGCGCCTGAGCCCGTGTCCGTCGCCGAGCCGTCCGGCTTCCGTCCCACCCTGGCCGACGTCGCGCGGGTGGCGGGGGTGTCGATCGCCACCGCCTCCCGCGTGCTGAACGGATTTCCCCGGGTGAGCCCGGAACGGCGCAAGCAGGTGGAGTCCGCGATGCTGGCGCTGGGCTACGCCCGGCAGCGGGCCGCGCGGGCGTCCAGCTCGCGGCACACCGGTTCGATCGCGCTGGTGGTGTGCGAGGAAGTGCCGCGGCTGTTCACCGATCCCTACTTCCCGCGCATCACCGCCGGGGTCGGCCGGGAGCTGACCGCGGTGGGGGTGCAGCTCGTGCTGCTCACCGTTCCGGCGACCGACGACTACCAGGCGCCGGTGGTGCGCTACCTCGACGGCGGGCACGTCGACGGCGCACTGGTCGTCGGCATGCACGGCCGCCGTCCGCTCGACCTGGACTGGCTCGGCATCCCGGTGGTGTTCGGGGGCCGGCCGGTCCAGGCGGGCCGGGCCCGGCTGCCGTACGTCGACGCGGACAACCAGGGGGGCGCGCGGCTGGCCACCCAGCGCCTGCTCGACGGCGGCCGCCAGACCGTGGCGACCGTCGCCGGTCCGCAGGACATGACCGCGGGCGTGGACCGGCTGCTCGGGTACCGGCAGGCGATGACGCGGGCCGGCCGGTACGACGAGAGCCTCGTGGTCTGCGGCGACTTCGGGCAGGCGTCCGGCGAGTACGCGACGTCGCGGCTGCTGAGCCGGCGTCCGGACATCGACGGGATCTTCGCCGCCTCCGACATGATGGCGGTCGGGGCACTGCGTGCGCTTCGCCGCGCGGGCCGGAAGGTGCCCGGTGACGTCGCCGTCGTCGGCTTCGACGACCTGCCGATCAGCTGCTGGACCGACCCGCCGCTGACCACCGTGCGCCAGCCGGTCGAGGAAATGGGCGCCCGGATGACCGCCGAGCTGCTGGCGATGATCGACGGCGCGGCCCCGCGCCGGAGCACGGTGCTCGACACCGAGCTGGTGGCGCGCAAGTCGGCGTGACACTGCTGTCCACAGAGGACGAGGAGGAATCGTGCGCGTGTTCGTGGTGGTGGCCGCGATGCTGGTGGCGACGCTGGCCGGGGCCGTACCGGCTTCGGCGGCTGCCGCGCCCCTGGTGGGCGCGGCGTCGGGGCGGTGCCTGAACGTCAAGGGCGGTACCGACGCGCCGGGGACGGCGCTGGAGATCCAGGACTGCACCGGCGGAGCCGGGCAGGCGTACGAGTTCACCGCCGCGGGGGAGCTGCGGACGCTGAACGGCACGCGGTGCGTGGACGCCTACGGCAACCAGACGTCGGCCGGGACGGCCGCCATCATCTGGTCGTGCCACGGCGGGGCGAACCAGCAGTGGCGGCAGAACGCCGACGGGACGATCAGCGGAGCCCAGTCGGGCCTGTGCCTGGACGTGACCGGCGCCGGCACGGCCGCCGGGACCGCGGTCGTCCTGTGGACCTGCCACGGCCGGAGCAACCAGCAGTGGAGCGCCGGGACGACCCCGCCGCTCCCGGGCGGCCCGGCGCCGTGCGACATCTACGCTTCCGGTGGCACGCCGTGCGTCGCCGCGCACAGCACGGTCCGGGCGCTCTACGGCACCTACGCGGGCAACCTGTACCAGGTCCGGCGCTCGTCCGACAACACGACCAGGAACGTCGGGGTCCGGGCGGCGGGCGGCACCGTCGACGCGGCCACTCAGGATTCCTTCTGCACCGGCACGTCCTGCGTGATCACGGTGGTCTACGACCAGTCCGGGCGCGGGAACGACCTGTGGTACCAGGGCTCGAGCGTGGTCCCGGGCTCGAACCAGAGCAGCCCGGCGAAGGCGACGTCGGAGTCGCTCACGGTCGGCGGCGCGAAGGCGTACTCGCTGTACATCAACCCCGGCAACAGCTATTGGCGGGACGGGCACCTGACGGGCGTGCCGACCGGCAGCGCTCCCGAAGGCATGTACATGGTGACCAGCGGGACGCACGTGAACAGCGGCTGCTGCTTCGACTACGGCAACAGCGAGACGACCAGGAAGGCCGACGCCGCCGGCGCGATGGACGCGATCAACTTCGGCACGCAGTGCTGGTTCGGCGGGTGCTCCGGCAGCGGGCCGTGGGTGCAGGCCGACCTCGAGTGGGGGCTGTACCCGGGCGGCAGCCAGCAGTGGAACCCGAACCAGCGGGCGCTGCCGAGCAAGTTCGTCACGGCGATGCTGAAGAACAACGGCACGTCCCGCTTCGCGCTCAAGGGCAGCAACGCCCAGTCGGGCAGCCTCACGACCATGTGGGACGGCGGCCTCCCCGGCGGCTACAGCCCGATGAAGAAGCAGGGCGCGATCATCCTGGGCAGCGGCGGCGACTGCTGCAAACCCGGTGGCGGCGCGAACCTGAGCGCGGGGACGTTCTACGAAGGGGCGATGGTCGCGGGCTACCCCTCGGACGCGACGGAGAACGCGGTGCAGGCGAACGTGGTCGCCGCCGGCTACCGCTGAGCCGCTGGGGCGGACGGCAGGGGCTTTCCTCGCGTGCTGCGGGGGAAGCCCCTCTCGTTGAGCCCACCGATTGTGTTGCGGCTTCGGACCGGGCGGTGGGGGAGGTCTGGGCGTGGCCGCCGGTCGTGCCTCGATCCGCGGTGGACCGTGCTGTGGTCGTCGCGTGCGCGAACCGGTTCGCCTCCATTCGGCCGATTGTCGGTGGATTGCGTGCAGCGTACGTTCCTTGTTGGTCGAACCGGTTCGATGAGCGGCGTTCGACCTCCGCACGTCCCCCGCCGAAGGAGTCGTCGTGGACACCTCACGTCAGCGGCCACGCGTGCGCCGTGGCCTGGCCGCCCTGCTGATCTCCGGAGCACTGGCCGGTGCCTCCGCCGTGGCTCTTCCCGCGCCGGTCAGTGCCGCGGACGAGTCGATCTCGGCCGACTTCTCCGCCGCGGGCGGCTCGCCCACCTACCGGGCCTCCGGGTGGATCTACGGCATGACCGAGAACGCCGCGGCCCCGGCCGACCACTTCTACCGCGACGTGCGCTTCCAGGCGATGCGGGCCGGGGGCGCGCAGCTGGACAGCCCGGGTGGCTGGGTGTCGGGCCGGTACGACCGGCGGTGGAACGCCACCCGGGCCCAGCTGCTGCGCACCCGGTCGCTCGGCGGGCGGTTCGTCCTGCTCGTGCACGACCTCTGGGGCGCGGACGGCTACCCGATCTCCCGGTTCCCGGGCGACAACGGCGACTGGACGGACTACGACGCCTTCCTCACCCGCCTGCTCGGCGACGTGCGGGCCACCGGTGCCCCGGTGGAGTGGGACCTGTGGAACGAGCCCAACATCTCGCTGTTCTGGAACCGGCCGCAGAGCCAGTACTTCGAGCTGTGGCGCCGCACGTACCAGCGCGTCCGCTCGGCGTTCCCGGCGCAGCCGATCGTCGGCCCGAGCCTCGCCGGGGTCCCGTCGACCTCGCCGGGCTGGTGGACGCAGTACCTCGACTTCGTGCGCGGCTCCGGCACGGTGCCGGACATCGTCAGCTGGCACTCCCTGCCGGGCGACCCGGTGGCCAACGTCGCCGCCGCGGACGCGTCGCTCGGCTCGCGCGGCATCCCGCACCCACGGCCGTACCAGATCAACGAATACGGGGCTTCGAACGAGCAGAACCCCGGTGACGGCGCCTGGTACATCACCCGGCTCGAGCGCGCCGGCGCCGACGGGCTGCGCGCCAACTGGGCCGGCGGCGGGAACCTGCACAACGATCTGGGCAACCTGCTCGTCCGCAACTCCGCGGGACGGCACCAGCCCAAGGGCGAATGGTGGGCCTACCGCTTCTACGGCTCGCAGACCGGGCAGATCGTGGCCACGAAGCCCAGCCCGGCCTACGACGCGTTCGCCACGAAGGCGGCCGGCGTCGCGAAGATCCTGGTCGGCGGAGGCGGCACGACGGGGAACGTCTCGGTCGCCCTGCAGCGCCTGGACACCACCGCGGGCATCGTGCAGAACGGCCAAGTACGGGTCGTCGTCCAGCGGATCCCGTACAACGGCGGTGCGGCGGTCCAGAGCCCGGTCACCATCCGGGACTCCGTGGCGGCGGTGTCCGGCAACGCCGTGACCGTCGATCTGCCGCACACCACGATCGACGACGCGCTCAGCATCACCCTGCTGCCCCCGTCGGACGGCGGCTTCCAGTCCGTCGCCGTCGCCCAGCACTCCCAGCTGTGCCTGGACAACACGGACTCGGGCACGGCGGACGGCAACCGGCAGCAGCAGGACTTCTGCGAGGGCGACGACCGGCAGCTGTGGACCTTCCGCCCGGTGCCCGGCGCCGCGGGCGCGTACACCGTCGTCAACCAGCAGAGCGGCAAGTGCCTCGAGGTGGCCGGCGCCGCGGCCGACGACGGTGCCGCGGTGCAGCAGCGGACCTGCACGGACGGCGCCACGAACCAGCAGTTCACGCCGCGGCGGGTCACCTACGGCGGCAACGACTCCCACGACTACCAGCTCGTCGCCCGGCACAGCGGCAAGTGCGTCGACGTCAGCGGCGTCTCCACCGCGGCCCGCGCCCAGGTCCTCCAGTGGACGTGCCGGCCGGTCACCCAGAACAGCCCGCTCAACCAGACCTGGCGGCTGTGGGGCCGGGGACCGGCCTGACGTCCGGCGGGTTCAGGCGCCGGGCCGGTTGCCGGCGGGGATGGTGATGGGCGTGCTCGTCGAGGACCGGCCCTTGTTGAGGAACAGCATGGCGAGCGCGCGGACGAACTGGTCGAAGAGGTAGAAGCCCGCGGGGGCGATCGGCAGCAGGCCTTCGCGGAACGCGATGTACGCGGGCCACCCCGTGCGGACGAGGGTGGCGGCGGCGTAGTCGCGCGGCAGGCCGAGCCAGTCGCCGACCTCGTTGCTGAGCACGTACCGCACGAACTCGTTCAGGAAGCCCCGGGTGACGCCCAGGTCGATCTGGGCGGTCAGCCCGAGCAGGTCGGCGGCCAGCTCCTTGCCCTCGGGTGTCGGGGCGAGCAGCGGGGTGAGCACCTGGGCCGACTGCGCGTCCGCCTCGGCCCACGTCTTCGGGATGAACTCGTCCCGCACGCCGAGCAGGTGGATGGCGACCTGCCACTGGTGCAGGAAGGCCTCCTCGTCCGCGGCCGACATCGGGACGTGCCATTCGCGCAGCTTCCGGTGCACGAAGGTGCCGAGGCTGTGGAAGGTGACCAGGATGTCGCCGTTGCTGATCGGCACCCGCTCGTCGGCGACCGCCCGCCAGCGCGGCGACTGCGGCAGCAGGTGGCGCACCGCGGCGTGCACCAGGCGCGTCTTGTTGGCGGTGACGACGAACTGGCCGGTGGGTTCGAACGCACCGGCTTCGCTCAGGTCGTAGCCGAAGGTGAACGTCTTGGCCGCGCGGTCCTGCATGTCGGCGCCGCCCGCGGACCAGTAGACCGACCGGGCCTCCCGCGGGATCACCGTGCTCATGATGCCGCTGCCCAGGCCGTAGAGCAGGAACAGGTAGGTGTCCTTGCGCCGGTTGAAGTCCGCGGCGCGGCGCAGCTTGGCGGGGTCGGCCCAGGAGGGCAGCCGGTTGACCCCCTGGAGCCAGGCGGCGAGGTCGGCGGGCAAGCCGGTCGGCAGCGGGTCGTCGTTGTCCACCCACGACCGCAGCGCGGTGTTGACCGCGGGCACCCGGCCGCTGTCGACGAGCCCCGCCACCAGGCGGTCCACCTCGTCGTCCCAGACCCACCACGGGTCGGCCCCCGCCGTCGACGCCCAGGCCGGGACGGCGCTCGCCGCGCTCACCAGACCCAGCGCGACACCGAGGGAGAGAACGTTCCTCCTGCTGAGATTGCTCATTTACTTACCTAGCTTCCTTGATAGGTAATGGGCTCTTCGTGAGGAGATTCCTGATTAACATAGAAGCTGACTCGCGCGTCGGCAAGACCCGGCCGCCCTGTGGTTGACTGACACGCATGGCCCGACGCTCGCGTACCCCAGCCCGGTTTCCGCGGTGACCGCCGAGCCGGCCGCGGCCGTCCGGCCCCGCAACCGCAGGCAGCTCATCGTCGAGGCGGGCGCCGCGGTGTTCAGCGAGCGCGGCTACCACGCGGCGTCGATGGAGGAGATCGCCGCCCGCGTCGGCATCACCGCGGCCGCGCTGTACCGGCACTTCCCGAACAAGTACGCGTTGTTCGCCGAGTGCGCGACCGTCATGGCGGACCGGCTCGTGGCCGCGCTCGCCGAAGTGCCCCCGGACGCACCCCTCGCGGAGATCTTCGCCGCCGTCACCCGGGTCACCGTCGCCCACCGCGAGACCGGTGGTGTGTACCGGTGGGAGGCCCGGTACCTCGAGCGCGACGACCGCAGGCTGCTGGCGGGCAAGTTCGCGCACGTCGTCGAGCGCGTGGCGGCGGCGGTGCGGCGCGAGCACCCGTGGCCCGGCGAGCACCTGCGGGCGGTGGCGGCGCTCGGGGCCATCGGGTCGGTCACGATGCACCACAACTCGATCGCCCAGCGCCGGGTCGAAGACCTGCTGCGGGCCGCCGCCCGGCGCGTGGCCGCGACCGGCCCCGCCGCGGCGCACGCGCCCTTCGTCGAGATCCCCGCCCCGCCGGTGCCCCGGACCCGGCGTTCGGAGATCCTCGCGGCCGCCGTCCCCCTGTTCGAACGGGACGGGTTCGCCACCGTCACGAACGGCCGGATCGCCGAGGCGGTCGGGCTGGTGCCGTCCGCGCTGTACCGGTACTTCCCGGGCAAGGCCGACATCCTGGCGGCGGCGTGCCTGCAGGCCGCGGGCCTGCTGGCCCAGGCGGTCGACCACAACCTCCGCGCGACGGCCGGCCCGCACGACGCCCTGAGCGCCTTGACGGCGACGTACGTGGCGTACAGCTTCGAGCACAGCGCTCTCAACAGCGTGGCCAACGCGGAGATCGCCGGCTTGCCGGACGCGCTGCGCCGCCCCCTGGTCGCGGCGCAGCGCGAGCACATCGCGGTCTGGGAGCAGCACCTGCGCGAGGCCCGCCCGGACCTCGACGCGCGCCAGGCGCGGGTGCTGGTGCACGCGGGCTTCGGCGTGGTGGTCGAAGCCGGGCGCCGGCTGCGGTGGGCGGACCACCCGGAGCACCGGGCCGCGGTGTCCGCCTTGCTGGTGAGTGCGCTCGGGCTGTGACCCTCAGCAGGTCAGCGTCCCGGTGCGCAGGGCGTGGCCGCCGTCGTTGCCGTCGTCGGACCAGACGACCGTGCGGCGCCCGGCGGAACAGGCCGGGGCGATCGCGAACCCTTCGTTGTTGTAGTTCGGCATCTTCGAAGGCCGCGCGTACGTCGCCGTGACGGTGAACTTGCCGCCGCTGAGCTTCAGCGTCGCCGATTTGCCGGAGCAGGTGTCGTCGCAGAGCGACCAGAGGCTGCCGGTCACCGGGTCGAACTCCAGCTTCATGACGTTCGGGAAGCCGGCCGAGAAGGACGCCACCCGGGTGAACCCGCCGCCGGCCTGGTCGAGGGCGTAGGCGTGGATCCGGCCCTCGTCCTCGAGGCCGAGGAAGTAGAGCCCGGTCCCGTGGCCGGGGTGGGCGGCCGGGTCGTACGGGACCTTGGTGCGGTCGTCGCGGAAGCCGCCGGCGGTCAGGAAGGAGTCCGGGATCCAGGTGATGCCCTCGAAGCCGCCGTTGTCGTCGACGGCGGGCAGGTCGTCGGTGAAGTCCCATTCCGCGGCCGCGTCGAGCGACTCCGCCGTCGACCCGGGGTGGTACCGCAGCACCTTCAGCCGGCTGCCGTCTTCGTTGTTGTCGCGCTCGGTCGCGGCGAACACGCCGTCGGGCGTCACCACCACGCCTTCGGCGTCCGGGTCGCCGCTGCCGTCCCGGTAGTGCAGCTTCCAGCCGGCGGCGGGCTGCCAGCTGCCCCCGCTGCGGACGAGGCGGTGGAGGGTACCCGGGCCGTTCTTGACCGCCACAGCACATCGGGGCCGTCGAAGGAAAGCCCGCTGACGTTGTCGCCGAGCACCCCGGCGGGATCGGCGACCGCGACGGCCGGATCACCGGGCCAGTTCCGCGCGGTGGCGGCGTCGGCGCTGCCGACGGGGACGGTGAGAAGGACAGCGGCGAGGCAGAGGAGAATACGCACGTCGTGCTCCCGGGTTCGAAGGGGCAACGCGGCGTTGCTTCGGACTGTACCGAGCCGATCACCTCGCGGGCAACTGGGTCTCGCACCGCACTTGCGGCGCGGCCTCGGTCCCGGAGGCCACGCAGCCGACGACCCGGCCGGGCGCGGGAACGGGGTAGCTGAAGAAGATCGGCCCGTCGGCGTCCGGCCCGGCCGAGAACTTGACAACCGTGTGGGAGCGATTTCCGTTGCGGTGCAGGGTTTTCGAGTAGTAGGTGGTGTGCGGGCCGATGGCGGTGCTGATGCCTTCGCCGTCGTCGTTGAGTTCGTGCACGTTGAGCACGTAGTCCCCGGCGGTGTACTTGCCTTCGTTCTCGTGCCCGGCTTCGGCGGGGGTGGTGCTGGTGACTTCGGGCGAGACGGGATCGGCGGCGGTGGCGAGCACGGTGGCCCCGACGGCGACCACGGCCACCGCGGCCACGGCCCCGGAGACGACGACTCGCTTGGCGGTGAACTTCATGGTCCCTCCTCCCCACCTGACGATCAAGCTAGGGAGGGAAGGGGCAGGTCACCTCGGCCGAAGGGGCGGTCCGGGCGTCGCGGCCTCGTCCTTTCGGCCGATGTCCGACGGCTACGTCCCGATCGCCGCCGGGCTCCGCCTCTCGACGGGCGACCGGGGGACGAACCGCGAGTTACGCCCGCGCTCGCCGCCACACCGCCAGCGCCGTCGCGGCCAGGGCACCCCCGGCCGCGGCGACGGCACCGTGGTGCCGGCTCGCCCACAGCTGCACGCTCCTCGTCGTCGCCTCGTCGTCGAACTGGCCGTGCGCACCGAAATCCCGCGTGCGATCCGCCGGCGACCAGAGGTTCTCCGGCCGGCCGCCGGCTTCTCCGCACCCGTCTGCTGGGACCGGTACCCCGTCCGGGCGAGGTAGCGATCGAGGACACCCGGCGCGACGGCGTTCGCGATCAGCGTGCCGACCGTGCTGCCGCCGACCCAGTACTCGCGGCGGCGCGGGTGCGCGGCCGCGTGCAGGACCGCGCGGGCGGCGACCTCCGGCTGGTAGATCGGCGGCACCGGCTGGGCCTGGTGCGGCAGCTTGGACCGGACCCACGAGAACTGCGGCGTGTTCACCGCCGGCATCTGCACCATCGTGGTGCGGACGCGGCTGCCGTCGTGCAGGAGCTCGCAGCGCAGGGCCTCGTTGAACCCCTGGATCGCGTGCTTCGCGCCGCAATACGCGCTCTGCAACGGGATTCCGCGGTACGCCAGCGCCGAGCCGACCTGCACGATCGTGCCGCGGTCCCGCGGCTTCATGCGCCGCAGGGCGGCCAGCGTGCCGTGCACGTACCCAGGTAGCTGACCTCGGTGACGCGGCGGAACTCGTCCGGCTCGATCTCCTCGAACGGCGCGAACACCGACGTGAACGCCACGTTCACCCACACGTCGATCGGGCCGAGTTCCTGCTCGGCCCGGGAAGCGGCGGCGTCGACCTGGTCGAAGCCGGCGACGTCGGCCCGGATCGGCAACGCGGTTCCGCCGGCGCGGGTGACGTCTTCGGCGGCGGCTTCGAGCCCTTCTTCGCCGCGGGCCAGCAGGGCGACCCGGGCGTGCCGCGCCCCGAAGGCCCGGGCGACGGCGCGGCCGATGCCCCCGCTGGCCCCCGTCACGACGACGACCTGGTTCATGACTGCCTCCGTTGTCCACTGCGGGCCGCGCGGGCCCAGGCGGCCGCGACCACCGCGTTCGCCAGCGCCGCCGCCCGCCACCGGGGGGACACCGCGGCCAGGCCGAGCATGCTCACGCCGTGCGCCACGTCGATCGTCCAGCCCCAGCGGGCCATCAGGCCGTCCGGCCGCCGCAGCACCGCCGCGGCCTGGGCCAGGTGGCGCAGGCCCAGCGCCAGCGCCACCTCCCGTGGGACCGGCAGGGACCGGGAAGCGAGGAGGATGCCGCCGCCCCACACCGCTCGCGCCGCCGCGACCCCGCGCGTCACCGGTCCTTCCCGCCCGGCAGGAACTCCTGCAGCTTCGTCTTGACGCCCTGGGCGACGAGGTGGAACGCGTCGGGGTCGCCCTTGAGGACGGCCTCGGTCGCCGACTTCACCTGCTCGAAGGTGGCGTGCGGCGGGATCGGCGGCACGTCCGGGTCGCAGCGGACGTCCAGCACCGCCGGCTTGCCCGCCGTGAGCACGGTCTCCCAGGCCGAGGCCAGCTGGTCCGGCTTGTCGACCGTGACGGCGGCCAAGCCCAGCGACAGCGCGAAACCGGCGTAGTCGACATCCGGCAGGGACTGGGACTCCTCGAACTTCGGCGCGCCGCCCATCGCGCGCAGCTCCCACGTGACCTGGTTGAGGTCGTTGTTGTGGAACACGCAGATCACGCAGCACGGATCGCTCCAGAGCGTGTGGTAGCGCGCGAGGGTGATCAGCTCGGCGAGGCCGTTCATCTGCATGGCTCCGTCGCCGACGAGGGCGATCACCGGCCGGTCGGGGTGGGCGAACTTGGCGCCGATGGCGTACGGCACGCCCGGGCCCATCGTGGCCAGGGTGCCGGACAGCGACCCGCGCATGTCGCCGCGGATGCGGAGGTTGCGGGCGTACCAGTTGGTGGAGGAGCCGGAGTCCGCGGTGACGATGGCGTTCTCCGGGATCCGCTTGGACAGCTCGGACACGATGGCCATCGGGTTCACCGGGTCGGCGTCCACCGCGGCTTCCTTTTCGACGGTCTCCCACCAGGAAGCGACGTTCTTCTCGATCGTCTCGCGCCACGAGCGGTCCGGCTTGGCCGTCAGCTTCGGCAGCAGCGCGCGCAGCGTGGCCCCGCTGTCGCCGACGAGGTTGACCTCGGTCGGGTAGCGCATCCCGATCAGCCGGCCGTCCAGGTCGATCTGCACGGCCCGCGCCTGGCCGAAGTCCGGCAGGTACTGGCTGTACGGGAAGTTCGAGCCGACGATCAGCAGCGTGTCGCAGTCGCGCATCAGCTCGTAGCTCGGGCGGGTGCCGAGCAACCCGATCGAGCCGGTCACCCACGGCAGGTCGTCGGGCAGGACGTCCTTGCCCAGCAACGCCTTCGCCACGCCGGCGCCGGTCACCTCGGCGACCTGGCGGACTTCCCCGGCCGCGCCGCGCGCCCCCTGCCCGACGAGGATGGCGACCTTCTCGCCGGCGTTGAGCACCTCGGCCGCCGCGTCGATGTCCTGCTCCGGCGGGACCGGCCGGGGCCACGCCGTGCTCGGCGGGCTCGAGGGCACCTGCTTGAACGCGTGCTGCGGCGGCGAGTACGCCTCCTCCTGCAGGTCGGCGGGGATGATCAGGGCGGTCGGGCAGCGGGACGACTGCGCCGTCCGGATCGCCCGGTCGAGCGCGTTCGGCAGCTGCTCGGCGACGTTGACCTCGACGAGGTATTCGCTCGCCACGTCCTTGTAGAGCGCCTGGAGGTCCACTTCCTGCTGGTAGCTGCCGCCCATCGCGCTGCGCGCGGTCTGCCCGACGATCGCGACCACCGGGACGTGGTCGAGCTTCGCGTCGTAGAGCCCGTTGAGCAGGTGGATCGCGCCCGGGCCCGACGTGGCCATGCAGACGCCGACCTTGCCGCTGAACTTCGCGTAGCCGACCGCCGAGAAGGCGGCCATCTCCTCGTGCCGGGCCTGCACGAAGCGGGGCTGGTTGTCCGCCTTGCCGAAGGCGGCGACGAGCCCGTTGATGCCGTCGCCCGGGTAGGCGAAGACCTGCTCCACGCCCCACTCGCGCAGGCGCTGCAGCAGGTAGTCACCGACTGTCTGGCTCATGAGTACTCCCTTTGCCGTGCGGTGCCGCTTCGGTGAGCGCCTGGTGGACCCGGCGGGCCACGACGGCCGGTTGCGGCCGCGCCGGCTCGGGCCACCGGGCCAGTACCGCCGGCTCTTCGGCTCCGTCCGGTTCCACGGCCAGGCACCACCCGCTGTCGGCGGCCCACAGCAGCATCAGGAACCGGTCCCCGTGCCGCGCGGCCAGTGCGATGTAGGCGGTCGACGGAGGGCCGTATTCGCTCCACGACGCGGCCGGTTCGACACGCAGCAGCTCGGCGACGGTCTCGACGTAGTCGCGCAGGGCCGTGGCCTCGAGGTGCCCGGGATCGGGTTTCACCGGCGCGGACGCCTCCTTTCGCGGTCGCCGTCGGCGCTCACGAATCGCTGTACCCGCTTTTGCTGTCTACCATACTTGCGTGACGCAAACGTGGCGGGAGCAAGACGGCACCGGCGCGGCCTTGGCGGCGCTGCGGGCGATGGTTCTGATCGCCGACTCGACGGTCGAGCGGAACACCGAGCAGCTGACCCTGACCCAGTTCCGCGCCCTGCGGGTGGTGGTCGACCGGACCCCCGTCACCATGGGCCGGGTGGCGCGCGAACTGGCGATGAACCCGTCGTCGGTCACCCGAGCGTGTGACCGGCTGGTCGCGCTGAACCTGCTGGAAAAGGCCCCCAACCCGCTGAACCGGCGGGAAACGCTGCTCGCCCCGTCCGCACCGGGGCGGCAGCTCGTGGACCGGGTCGACCGCGACCGCCGCCGGGTGCTGGCGGGCGTGCTGAACCGGCTCGACGCCGGGACCCGCGCGGCCACGATCGCCGCGTTCGAGCGGTTCGCGGGGGCGGTCGAAGCGGATTCGCGTCCACTGTTGCGTGACACAACGTAAAGGCGGGAAAAAAGGTTTTCCGTTGGGAAGAACGGGTACCCGCGAACGTCGGAACTGCACCAACTTGATGCTGTCCCCGCAGGTGCTGGAGGAAGCGCGGAGCCTGGTCGACGAGCAGGGCTCCCGCGAGTCGCTCGCGCCTTCAGACCCGCAACCCCCGTGATCAGACCCGTAACTCGCGTGACGGAACCCGTAACTCGCGTGATCAGACCCGTAACTCGCGTGATGGAACCCGTAACTCGCGAGTTCCGGCCTCAATCACGCGAGTTCCGCCTTGAATCACGCGAGTTCCGGCCTCAATCACGCGAGTTCCGGTTGGGATCACGCGGGTCAGGTGTCGGACTCGCTCGGCCCGCCCGTCCGGCGCCGGTCGGCGACCTGCCGCAGGAAGGCGACCGGGTCGGCGTCGAAACTGGTCAGGGTGCGGTGGCGGATCAGGGCCGTCACCGTTGCCGAGGCCGCTGCCCACAGGGCGATCACCAGGACCACCGCCGGGGCCGGCAGCAGGCGGCCCAGGAACGCCAGGCTCACCGTGGCCGCCAGGGCGGCCACCCGGGCCAGCCCGAAGTACCAGCGGTGGGAGCCCGCCGCGAAGACCCTCGTCCCGGCCAGGTACATCGTCAGGCCCGCCGTCGTGAACCACACCGCCGCCGGAGGCGGGGACTCGTGCAGCGAGAGGTTCACCCCGGCCGCCATCAGCAGCAACGCGAAGGCCGGCATCAGGTGCCCGCCCGCGTACAGCGAATACGCCAGCGCCGGGTTGCCGCCCGAGAGGCCGAGCATGCGCTCGTAGATCTCCACCGCCGACGAGAAGTACACCCACCACAGCGCGCCCGCGAGGACCAGGCCGCCGGCCAGGGCCAGCCAGTACCCCAGGTCGTCGGCCGGCCGTTCCAGTGCCGCCGTGCCGACCGTGATCACCAGTTCGCCCAGCAGCAGGATCATGAACAGCCCGAACCGCTCCGCGAGGTGCGCCGAGTCGACCGCCTGGTTCGGGTCGCGTGGCGGCGCGAGCATGGTCCGCCACCTCGCCTCCCGCGTGGGCCGCTCGCCGCGGCGCCGGTCATGCCGGTCGTGCCGGTCGCCGAGCAACAGGAAGCCCGCCTCCTGCAGCAGCGCGAACGCCCACAGCACCCACCCGTGCGGGACGACCGCCGACACGCCGAACAGCACCGCCGAAACCGTGTAGCCCCAGCTGACCCGCCGCTGGTCGAGTCCCTTGCGCGCCGGCCACCGGTGCGCGGCCGCCAAGACCACGCGGACCGCGGCCATCGCCACCGCGAAGATCGCCGGGTGCCCTTCGAAGACGTGGTGCGCCTGGGTGGCGGCGATCCCGCAGGGGATCGTGCCGGTGAGCACGAACAGCCGGTCGGCGACGCGGCCGTCGTCGCCGCGGCGGTTGTACAGCACGGCGAAGCCGATCCACGTCCACCACAGCGTCGCGAACAGGCCGAGCGCGGCGGCGGCGCGCGCCCAGTGCGGGTCCGCGACGACGCCGTGCGCCACCTGCCCCACCGCGAACACGAAGACGAGGTCGAAGTACAGCTCGACCCACCCGACCCGCTTGCCGCCTTCGTCCACATCGGTCACGGGGAATTAATAACACACCGCCCGAACAATGGCCGAATTCGCCCCGCCTGCCGCTGTCGGTAATTCTGCCGCCAGCTTGATGGCGGGCCTTGTCTACCCCTCGGTAGGCCCTGGAGCTGCACGAACATGCTTGAACGGTGTGCAAGCAGCGACCGCCGGACCACAATGCGTGAGCCGCGGAAATAATTCGATCCGGCCTGGTCGAAACGCCGCTGCGCGGGGTTGACAAGGGCGCCGGACGTGATGTCTTCTGCTGATCGGCTCGATCAACGCCACGTCTTCCCCTGGGGTTCCTCGTCCTGTCCGAGTTCGACATCGGCCGTGCGCGCGCGGCTGGGAATCGAGCGATTCCGCCATGCACGAAAGCAGATCCACGCTCCGCCGGTCGGCGGACGCCGCGTGGTGGCCGGCGCACTGGAGCGTCCGCACCAAGATCAGCGTCGTCCTCCTGCTGCCGGTCCTGGTCGCGGTGGCGCTCGCGGAAATCCGGATCCAGGGTGAACTCGACCGGGCGACCGCGCTCAGCGCGGCCCGTGACCGGCTGCCGGTGCTGCGCGACACGATCGACCTGACCGGGGCGCTGGGCCAGGAGATGGTCGCCGCGGTGGCGGTCCCGGCGGGCGCGCCGGACACGCTGACCGCGGCCGTCGACGCGAAGGTGGCCGCGATCCAGCGCGACGCCGGTTTCGCGCCGCTGCCCGCCGACACCGGCCGGGCGCTCAACACCGCGCTGGGCAAGCTCGCCGGGATCCGCGCGGCCGGTGACGGCGGCGGCGACGTCCGCACGAAAGCCGCCGGCTACAACGACATCATCGCCACCCTCGGCGACCTCGTGCCCGCGTTCGTCCCGGCCGACGCCGGCGCCGAGACCGCGGCCGGCGCGGAGACCGCCCGGCTGCTGGTGCACCTGCGGGGCGAACTGGCCACCGAAGAGACCTACCGGCGGGCCGCGCAGAACAGCCCGGACGACGCTTCGCTGCGCCCGGCCGTCATCCAGACCGCCGCCGAGCAGGAGGTCCTCGTCGAACAGGCGGAGCACCAGCTGACCGGCGACCGGCTGACCCGGTTCACCGCGGCGACCGGTGCCGCAGACGGCCGGCTCGACGCCCTCCAGGAGCCGGGCGGCGGCCGCCCGCTCGCGTCGCTGCTGCCCTCGATCACCGCCGAGACCACCGGCGTGACGGCCGTGCTGACCGACGTCGCGGCGAAACTGGCGGACGACGTTTCGGCCGCGGCCGACCGGGCCCGGTCGGACTCGCTGCGCGACACCGCGCTGGTCCTCGGTGCGCTGCTCGGCGCGCTCGCGATCGCGCTGCTGGTGGTGCGCTCGCTCGTCACGCCGGTGCGCCGGCTGCGCGCGGCCGCCCTGCGCGCGGCGAACGAACAGCTCCCGGAGACCGTCCGGCAGGTCCGGGAGGGCCACGACGTCGACTGGCGCGCGGTGCCCGGCTCGGGGGTCCGGACGGACGAGGAGATCGGGCAGCTGGCCCGCGCGTTCGACGACATGCACCGCCAGGCCGTGCGGCTCGCCGTCGAGCAGGCCGAGCTGCGCAAGCAGGTCAGCGAGATGTTCGTGACGCTGTCGCGGCGGAGCCAGTCGCTGATCGAACAGCAGCTGTCGATCATCGAAGACCTCGAAGCGGGCGAGCAGAACCCGCGGCGGCTCGACGAGCTGTTCCGCATCGACCACATCGCGACCCGGCTGCGCCGCAACGGCGAGAACCTGCACGTCCTGGCGGGCGGCCGCCCGGTCCGCCACGGCCGCGAACCGGTGCCGACGCGCGACCTGCTGCGCGCGGCGACGTCGGAGGTCAAGGACTACCGGCGGGTGGCGCTGGGCAACGCACCGCGCAGCTCGGTGCAGCCCGAGGCGGCCGCGGACGTGGTGCACATCCTCGCCGAGCTGCTGGAGAACGCGACCCGGTTCTCGCCGCCGGAGCACAAGGTGGCGCTGACGGCCGACCGCGGCGCCGACGGAGGCCTGCTCATCGAGGTCGTGGACCAGGGACTGGGCCTGACCCCGGCGGAGCTCGAGGCGGTGAACGACCGCCTCGCCGCGGCCGGCACGGTCGGCCCGGAGACGACCCGCCGGATGGGGTTGTTCGTGGTCGGCAGGCTCGCGGCGCTGCACGGCGTGACGGTCCGCCTGCGCGCGACCGGAACGGCGGCGCGCCACGCGGGGGTGACGGCGAGCGTCCACGTCCCGGGCGCACTGGTGCTCGCCGACCTGGCCCGCCCGATCGGCGCGGGCCGGCTGGTGACGGCAGGCCCGGACCGCACGCACCACCCGCGGCCGCCGGTGGTGCCGGCCCAGGCCTCGACGCCGATCTTCGAGCAGGTCGTGACGAGCTGGTTCACCGAGCCGCCGGCCGAGCCGGTGGTCCGCCGGAACGGGGTGGCCACGCCGGTGGAGTGGCCGGCGGTGGACGAGGGCGGTCAAGCCGGCTCTCGGGCAGGGCGCCGGGATTCTCCGGCCGAGCCGGGGGATCGGGTGTCTTCGGTCGCGGTGGCGGGTGGGGCCGGATCCCGTGCGGGGCATCGAGCCTCCCCGGCCGAGCCGGTGGACCCGGTTGCCCGCGCCGAAGCCGGGACCGTTCCAGCCGAACCGGCAGCGCCGGCGTCGCATGCGGCCGACCCCACGGACCCGCCCACCTCCGTCGAAGCGCCCGGCGCCCGGCCCGGAACCGTCGGTGAGTGGGACACGCCGGCCGACCGCACGCGGCACGCCGCCGAAAGCGCTCTCAAGCCCGTGGCCGCGCAGCCGCTCACCGACGCCGGGCTGCCGACCCGGCGGCCCGGGGCGCAGCTCGCTCCCGGGGCGGTCGTTCCGCGCGGGCGCGAGCAGAGCGGGGGCGTGTTCCGCGACGCCGCCGCCGTCCGCAGCAGCCTCTCGCGCCACTACCAGGGCATGCGCGCGGCCCGGCGGGAAACCGCCGCCCGCGCCGAACGATCCGGAAACGACGAAGTGGATCCCCGATGACGGAACTCCCCGGCTCCCCGACTCGCCGCGCCGCCCCGCCGTCCCGGTCCTTCGGCGGGACACCGGCCTTCCCCGCCGTGCCGCCCGAACGGACGGCCACGCTGAACTGGCTGGTCAACGGGTTCGTGCAGGACGTGTCGGGGGTCGCGCACGCCGTGCTCGTCTCCGCCGACGGGCTGCTCGTGGCCGCCGACGAAGCGCTCCCGCGCGAACGCGCCGACCAGCTCGCGGCCATCGCGGCCGGCCTATCGAGCCTGTCGCTGGGCACCGCGGAGCTGTTCACCGCCGGGCGGGTGGTGCAGTCGGTGATCGAAATGGAGCAGGGGTTCCTGCTGCTGATGAGCGTGGGCGACGGCTCGAACCTCGTCGTGCTCGCCTCGACCGGCTGCGACATCGGGCTGGTCGGCTACGAGATGACGATGCTGGTCGAGCGGGTGGGGCAGAAGGTCGACGTGCCCGCGCGCGAGATACCGGTGGCCCAGGACCACCGGTGATCGACGATCCGCCGCCCGGTCCGCACGGGGACGAGCCGCGCCGCAGCCCGGCGCTCGCCCGCCCCTACGCGTGGACGGAAGGCCGGACGGCGCCGTCGGTCGAGATCGCCGTCGAAGCGCTGGTCGAGACCACCGGCGACGGCCGGGCCGAAGCCGGCTACCAGACGTCGAGCGCGCCGGCGGAGGTCCTCGAGCTGTGCGTCCGGCCGCGGTCGCTGATGGAGGTCGCCGCGCTGCTGGCCCTGCCGCTCGGCGTGGTCCGCGTGCTCGTGGCGGACCTGATGCAGGACAACCTGGTGATCGTCCGCGACACGCTTTCGGACACCGCCACCTGGGGCGAGCGCCACGACCTGATGGAGCGCGTGCTGCACGGGCTGCGCGACCTGTAGAGAGGATCCGCCATGGAGCATTTTGCGCTGGGGCACTGGCTGCTCGTGCTCGCCTACCTGACGTCGGTGGTCGGCTGCGCGCTCGGGCTGGCGTGCGCGGTGCAGGCCCGCCACGCGGCGAACCCCCGCCACCGGATGCGGTGGCTGGTGCTGGCGGCGATCTCGATCGGCGGCGTCGGCATCTGGCTCATGCACTTCGTGGCGATGCTCGGTTTCAGCACCCCCGGGATGCCGGTCCGCTACGACATCTTCCGCACGGTGCTGTCGGCGGTTCTTTCGGTGACGGCGGTGTTCGCGGGGCTCGTGGTGGTGGGCGGCCGCGCGAAGTTCGGCTGGTGGCGCCTCGCCCTCGGTGGCGTGATCACGGGCCTGGCGGTGAACGTCATGCACTACACGGGAATGTCGGCGCTGCGGGTGAAGGGCGACTTCGGCTACGACGGCGTGCTGGTGGCGCTTTCGGTGGTGATCGCGGTGGTGGCGGCGACGGCGGCGCTGTGGTTCGCGGTGTTCCTCGACCGGCTCTCCTTGCGGCTGCTGGCCGGCTTCGTGATGGGCGCGGCGGTGACGGGCATGCACTACACGGGCATGGCGGCGGTCCGGATGACCATGGACACGACCGCCCCGGACCCGGCGGGGGCCGAGGTGTTCTCCTTCCTGTTCCCGGTGTTCGTGCTGGCGGCGATCGCGATGGCGGTGCCGTTGTGCGCGGTCCTGATGGCGCCGGCGGTCTCGCCGAAGGCCGCCGAGCCACCGGCGGAGGAAGCCGTCACGGTGTGAGCCGCCGCCGAAGAGAGGGCGGCCCGCGGGAACATCCCGCGGGCCGCCCGGCTCACCTCCCTACAGGCTGCACAGCAGCGAACAGGCCTTGGCCGACGACCAGTCCGTTGTGGACGGCGGCGTCCCCGGCGGGACGTTCACCGGCACGTACGTCACCTTCGCCTTGTTGGTGATCGGGAACAGGTTCAGCAGCGCGTAGGTCGCGCAGTACACCTGCTTCGACTGGCCCGCCGCCAGCGTGAACGGACCCGTCTGGCACGTCGGCTCCACGGTGTCCACCACCTGTGCGGACGTGATCCCCACCGGACCCTGGTTCGTCACCGTGATCCGCCAGTACGCCGACGCGGCGAGCACGCCGAGCAGGCCGACCGGGGCCTGTTTCGCCCACGGTCCGGCGCCGCCCGGGCCGCACTGGGCCGGGTGGACCGCCGTGCAGATCTCCTTCTCCACGGTCACCTTCGGGGTGCACGCGGCGCCCGGGGCCACCGGGAGCGTCACCGTGTTGGACGTGAACGAACCCGTCGAGTCCGTTCCGGTCGCCGTGTTGGCCACCGACGTCACCATGCAGTCGTTGGTGATCGTCGTGCGGAAGCACAGCTGGGGTGCGTCGCCCGCGAAGTCGACCACCAGCGAACCGCTGAAGCCGGCCGCGCTGTGGAGGACCAGTGTCGTCGTCACCGTGATCGACGGGTGCGCCGCCACCGAGACGCCGGTGAGGTCGACCGAGCCGTCCGGGGCGAAGCCCGGCGTCGGCACCACGGCGCCGTCCTGGTCGACGACCGTCACCCGGGACGCCGCGAAGTCGACGTTCGCCGGGTCGATGCCCGTCAGCCGCGCCGCGGTGTAACCCTGGACGTGACTTCCGCCGTCGCAGTAGAAATCACCCGGGCGCAGCGTGACCTGCCCGCCGGAACGGACACACGGCGTGGCGCCGGTGGCCGGGTCCATCGAGAACAGCACGCCCGCATCGCCGAGGCCGATCAGGCAGCCCGTCGGCGGGTCGTACGCGTAGCCGTAGTCCCGCGTCGCGCCCCCGTTCACCGACGGGTGGGTGATGCGGGCGGGCAGCCCCGCGCACGCCGCCCCCGTCGTCCAGTCGTGGCACAGCGCCGCGCCCGCGATACCCCCGTTCCACACCGGGAGGTAGCTGCGCACGTGGCCGCTCGGGTCGGTGACGACCTCGGGGTTGAAGACGTACGTCCCGGCCGGCAGCGCGGCCGCGCCCGGCGGTGCGGGCAGTGCGGAACCGTCCACCGCGTAACACGTCGTGACGTTGGTGCCGCCGGTCGTCGACGAGCACACGCCCACCGGGGCGCCGGCCGCGTTGAACGCCGTGTACGCGTTGTAGGTGAAGTTCCCCGCCGGTCCCGTCGGCCGCCAGGTCGCCCAGCCGGCGCACGCCGTGGCCGTCGCCGGGTCGAAGCAGCCCAGTGAAGGCTGCTGCGCGGTGCCGGGGTTCGACGACGACGCGAACACCTTGCCCGCGATGACGTCCAGCGCGCCGTAGACGTACGGGTTGCCGCTGATCGGCGGCGCGATCGGCGCGTACGGCTGGCCGCCGCAGGCGCTCTGGGTGGCGATGGTCCAGCAGACCACCGCGCCGCTGGTGACCAGGCCGTACAGGTTGCCGCCGGTTTCGACGAACCCGGTGAGGCCGCTCACCGCGGGCGAGCCGCCGATGGCGGCCAGCGACCAGTAGCCGCAGTTGGCCGCGGCGGCCATGTCCAGGCAGGCGACGCCGACGGAAGCCGCCGTGACGGCGGGGTAGTAGACCTTCGCGGGCGACGCGGGGTCGCGCACGTACTGCTCGACCATGGTGGTGGCGATGTCGCCGGCCCCCAGGGTGCCGAGCGGGCCGGGCGCGGTGTTGAGCACCTTCGGCCACGGGCCGCCCGGGCACCGCTGCCCGGTGGCGAGGTCGGTGCAGACCACCTTCGGTGCGGTGGCCCCCAGGTGGTGGTAGATGTTCCACGCCTGCAGCACGCCACTCGGGGTGCGGTACAGGATCGGCGTGAAGCCGTCGCCGCCGGTCGCGGTGGTGACCGCCTGCACGGGCGGGGTGAGGGCGCCGGTCAGCTGGGTCGCGTCGGGACCGGCGGTGGGGTTCGTCGCGCGGACCGCGGTGACCCCGGACGCCGGTTCGGCGCCGGTGAACGTGCTGCCGTCGGTCGACCACTCCGGCGTCCAGCCGGGCGGGACGTGCAGGGAACCGGGCTGGTAGGTCTGCCCGGCGCCGACGGCGTCGGTGATGGTGGCGGCGCCGGTCGTGGTGGCGTGGTCTTCGTAGCCGACGACCCAGTTCGCGGTCGCGCCGTGCGCGGCGGGCGAACCGGTGCCCTGCACGGACTTCGTCAGCGCCGAGACCGCCGGGGCGGGATCGGCGGCCGCGGTCAGCGGGGCGGCCGTGGCCGCCGTGAGCACCAGGGGCAGGACCGCCCCCAGCATGCGTCTTCGCATGGATGGTCCTCGATTCTTCGTTTGCCGGAATGCGCCGGGAAACGTTTTCCCGAGCGAAGGAAAATCCTATGCCGTTCCGGCAGTGCGGTTGAAGCACTCTCACCCGGGCGCTGAAAAAGCGAAACGAACAGCGCAATTGTTGGGCCATCTGCCGCGGTGGGCACCTGCCGTGACAAGCGGGTTTCGGCGTCGTTGTCACCCGAATGCTGTCCCCGTTCACTCGTTCGGGTAACGAGGGTGGGCTAAGAAAGCGCATTTCCGACGTGGCCGAAGATTTATTAACCGAATGCCCGATCTGCGGCCCGTCATCAGCTGTGAGCGAATTCGCTGGTCTGGCGGTGATCTTGGTGCTTGGGTGCCGGTATGGAGATCTTGGTTCTGGGCGGAACGGCGTGGGTGGGCCGGGAGCTGTCGCGGCAGGCGATCGAACGCGGCCACCGGGTGACCTGCCTCGCGCGCGGCGAGAGCGGAGAAGCCGCGGACGGAGCGACCCTCATCGCCGCCGACCGGCGCCTGCTGTCGGCGTACGACCCCCTGCTCGGCCGGGTGTGGGACGCGGTCGTCGAGGTGTCGTGGCAGCCCGGTTTCGTTCGCGGAGCGCTCGACGCGCTGGGTGGCAAGGCCGGGCACTGGGTATACGTCTCGTCCGGCAACGTCTACGCCTCGCACGCCACCCCGGGAGCCGACGAATCCGCGGCCCTGCTCGCCCCGACCGACCGGGGCGAGGCCGACCGCGAGGTGTACGGCGAGGCGAAGGTCGCCTGCGAGCAGGCGTCGACGGCCGCGGTGGGCGACCGCCTCCTCATCGCGCGGGCCGGGCTCATCGGCGGTCCGGGCGATCACACCGGGCGCTCCGGCTACTGGGCCGCCCGCGCGGCCCGTGATCCGCGGGGGCCGATGCTGGTCCCCGGCACCCCGGCCGTGCCCACCCAGGTGGTCGACGTGCGTGACCTCACCGCCTGGCTGCTCGACTCCGCGGAGACGGGCACCACCGGCACTTACGACGCGGTCGGCCCGGTCGTTCCGTTCGGGGAGTGGATCGAGCTGTCCCGCGCCGCCGGCGGGCACACCGGTCCGGTGGTCACCGCCGGGGCCGAGTGGCTGCTCGCCCAGGGCGTGGCCGAGTACATGGGGCCCGAATCGCTGGCGATGTGGCTGGTCGAGCCGGGCTGGGAAGGGTGGTCGGCCCGGGACGGGTCCGCGGCGCGCGCCGCCGGGCTCCGGCACCGGCCCCGGACGGAGCTGCTGGCGGACACGCTGCGCTGGGAGCGCGAGCAGGGGCTGGACCGGGATCGGCGCGCGGGCCTCAGCGCGCACCGCGAGCGCGAGTTGCTCGACGCCCTCGGCTGACGGCACCGCCCCAAGGTGGCCTCGGTTGCTCCATCCATGCCCCCGCCACCACCCTCAACGGAGGCGCTTCGCGCCGCAGTGCCGGTTCAACGCACTCGGGGCGCTGGGGATCCGGCCTCGGCTGCTAACCGGATTCGGCGTCGAAGCGGAGTTTCGACGTGATGCGGTAGCGGTCGCCGCGGTAGACCGAGCGGGTCAGTTCGACGATCCGGCCTCCTCCGTCGCGGGTGAGCCGCTCGATGTGCAGGATCGGGGCGTACACCGCGATTTCCAGGAGCTCGGCCTGCTCGGGGTTGGTGACCGCGGGCTCGATCGTCTGGACCGCGTCGTGCACGGCGATCCCGAAGCGTTCCCGCAGCAGCCGGTAGAAGTTGCCCGCCTCCAGGTCCGCCGGCCGCAGGCCGGGGACCAGGCCGGCGGGCAGCGCGAGGCGTTCGATCGCGATCGGTTCGTCGTCGACGTACCGGACCCGGGTGATCCGCAGCACCGGCGTGCCCGGCTCGAGTTCCAGCTCCCCGGCCAGGGTCCGGGCGGCGGGGGACACCGCGAACGCGACCACCCGGCTGGTCCAGTGGCCTTCCGCCGGCGGCACCGCGAGCCCGGTCGCCAGTTCCTGGGTGACCTTCTGCGGGCTGGTGAACGTGCCGCGGCCGCGCTGGCGCACCAGCAGCCCGGTGCGGGTCAGCTCGTCGATGGCCGCGCGGACGGTCGGGCGGGAGACGCCCAGCTCGGTCGCCAGGTCCCGTTCGGAGGCGAGCCCGGTGCCCGGGTCGGCGTTCTCGATCACCTTCAGGAGGTGCCGGCGGACGCGGTCGCGCTTCACTGTGGGCGGCCGGTCCGTCAGCTCGCCCACTTCTTTTCGGGGGTTCCGGGTGGCGGAGCCCCCGGCCTGGGGCGAAGCCCCGGATGTCACAGCTTCTTTTCGGGGGTTCCGGGTGGCGGAGTCCCCGGCTTGGGGCGAAGCCCCGGATGTCACAGCTTCTTTTCGGGGGTTCCGGGTGGCGGAGTCCCCGGCTTGGGGCGAAGCCCCGGATGGCACAGCGGTCAAGGCACCGTCTTCCCGGGTACTCCGAGCGCGCCGGCGAACCGGACTCGCTCCTTCGGCAGGGCACCCAGCGCCCGGAGCCGGCCGAGGTGTCCGGTCAGGCGCTGGTGGAAGTCAGCATAACCGCGGCCCGGCGGCGACCACGCCCGCTCGGCCAGCGCGCACAGCCGCGGGAACGCCAGGTGGCGCACGTGGTCGGGCGTCGGGGCGTGCTCGGTCCACAGCTGGGCCTGGGTGCCCAGGATGCCGGGCCCGGTCCCGTCGGCGATCGGCAGCCCGCCCGCCAGGGGGTCGAAGCGGTAGACGTCTTCCAGGGTCGTCACGGGCTCGCGGGGTGGCTCGCCGGGGTCCTCGCTCTGGCGGTAGTCGAAGTAGGTCGAGGTGTGCGGGGCCATGATCACCCGGTGGCCGCGGGCGACGGCGAGCGCGCCGTGGGCGGCGTCGCGCCAGGCCGTGACGATCAGGTCCGCGGGCAGCCGTCCCGCGGCGTGCCCGGTTTCGTCCCAGCAGACCGCCTGCCTGCCGAGCCCGGCGACCACGCGGTGCAGCTTGCCGAGGAACCACGGGTGCAGTTCGGCGGTGGTGCGCAACCCCAGCCGCGTGGCCTTTTCGCGCGCGAGGGGGCTGGTTTCCCATTGCACCGTCGGGCATTCGTCGCCGCCGATGTGCAGGTACGGCGCCGGGAAGACGTCGGCGACCTGGGTGAGGACGTCGCGGCAGAAGGCGAACGCGCCGTCGTGGACGCCGAGGATGTCCGGGCTGATGCCCCACTCCGTCCACACCGGCAACGGCGTTTCCGGCCGGTTGCCGAGCGAAGGGTAGGCGGCCAGCGCCGCGCGGACGTGCCCGGGCAGGTCGATCTCCGGCACGATCCGCACCCCGCGCTCGGCGGCGAACCGGACCAGCTCGCGCAGCTCCCGCTGGGTGTACGAGCCGCCGTGGGGGACGCCGTCGAAGACGCCGCTGCCCGCTGGTCCGACCATCGACTCCGTGCGCCAGGCCCCGACCTCGGTGAGCCGGGGCCACCCGCCGATCTCGATCCGCCAGCCCTGGTCGTCGGTGAGGTGCAGGTGCAGGACGTTGTACTTGTGCAGCGCCAGGAGGTCGACGAACTCGCGGAGGAAGTCCAGCGGCATGAAGTGCCGGGCGACGTCGAGCAGCACCCCGCGCCACGGCAGCCGCGGCGCGTCGCGGATCGTCAGGCACGGTAGCCGCGGGGCCAGCTGGCGGATCGTCTGCACGCCGGCCAGCAGGCCCGCGTCCGTGGACGCGGTGAGCAGCGCGCGGTCGGGGGTGACCTCGAGGGTGTACTCCTCCGGCCCGAGCCCCGGTTTCCGCGCGAGCCGGATGACGGGTCCGCCTGAGACCAGCGGGAGGCCGGTGTACGCGGCGAGCAGCCGGGCCGGGCCGCGGGTGCCCGGGCCCGCCAGGATTCCGGTGGGCACGCAGGAACCGGCGCGGCGCGTGAGCCGCGCGGGGTGGGGGATCAGCATCAGCCCTTCACCGCGCCCGCGGTCATGCCTTCGACCAGGTGGCGCTGCACCAGCGCGAAGAAGACGACGACGGGCAGCGCGAACAGCGTCGACGCGGCGATGAGGCCGCCGTAGTCGGTGCCCGTGCTGGTGCTGAACGAGACCAGCCAGACCGGCAGCGTGTAGCCCGAGCTGTCCTTCATGATCACGTAGGCGAACAGGAAGTCGTTCCACGCGGTGATGAAGGCGAACACGCTGGTCGCGATCAGCCCGGGCAGCACGAGCGGCAGCAGGACCGAGCGCATGACGCGTCCGCGCGTCGCGCCGTCGACCATCGCGGCTTCTTCGAGCTCGACCGGGATGCCGTGCAGGAAGCCGCGCAACGTCCAGATCGTGAACGGCAGCACGAGCGCCACGTAGGTCAGGACGAGCCCGGGCAGCGTGTCGAGCAGGTGCGCGCTCTTGAGGCCGAGGAACAGCGGGATGACCAGCGCGGGCACCGGCACCATCTGCAGCACCAGCACGCCGATGAGGAAGCTCCGGCGCCCGAAGAACCGGAAGCGGGTCAACGCCGTCGCGGCCAGGAACGCGACCACGATGGACAGGACGACGACCGCGACGACGACCACGACGCTGTTGACGAGGTCCTGGACGAACCCGGGCTTGGCGAGTGCGCCGGCGAAGTTCTCCAGCGTGACGTCGAAGGGCAGGAACTCCGGGGTGGGGTTGAGGATCTTGCCCGCGGGCTTGAACGCCGTGAGCACCATCCAGTAGACGGGGAAGATCCACACGAGGCAGAAGAGGGCGGCCGCGGTGTTCCGGCCGATCCGCCGGATCACAGGTCCTCCCCGGCGCGGACGAGCCGCCGCACGTACACCGCGGTCAGCCCGACGAGCAGCACGACGGAGACGACGGCGATCGCCGCGCCCTGGCCGAAGTCGTTGCGGCTGAAGGCGCGGGTGAACGTCCAGATGCCCAGGGTCGTCGTGCCGCCGCCCGGGCCGCCCTGGGTGAGGATCCAGATCTGGTTGAACACGGTGAAGTCCCAGATGACCGAGAGGATGGTGACCAGGCCGAGGATCGGCTGCAGGAACGGGAGGGTGATCGTGCGGTGCACCCGCCACGGCCCGGCGCCGTCCAGCGCCGCGGCTTCGTAGTAGGACCGCGGGATCTGGGAGAGGCCGGCGTGCAGGGTGAGCGCGACGAACGGGACCGACTGCCACACCACGAGCAGCCAGACCAGGGTGAACGCCGACGCCGGGGTCGTCGTCCAGTCGTGCTGGGTGAGGTCGCTGAAGCCGAGCCGGGTCAGCAGCCAGTTCACCACGCCGTACCCGGGCTGGAAGAGCCACTGCCAGACCAGGGTGGACGCCACGTTCGGCAGGGCCCACGCCGCGATCAGGCACAGGGTGACCGCCGTGCGCATCCCGCGGCCCAGGCGCCGCAGCAGCAGCGCGACGCCGGAACCGATCACGAGCGTCCCGGCCACCAGCGCGGCGCAGAACCCGACGCTGCGCGCGAGGACCGGCAGCAGCTGGGGATCGCCGAGGACGGCGGCGTAGTTGTCCCAGCCGGCGAAACCCGTCTTGCCGGTGAACAGCGACCGCAGGCCGTACTCCTGCAGCGAAATCACGACCAGCCGGACGAGCGGGTAGCCGAGCACGAGCCCGAGCAACGCGGCCGCGGGCAGGAGCAGGCCGTAGGGCAGCAGCGAACCACGGCGGGACGCCGCCGTTCGTTCCCTGGCGCGCGGCGGCGCTTTCTCCAGCAGCACGGGGACTCCTTCACGAACAGGGGCGGGGTGGCTGGGCGCTCGTTGGTCGGCCGGGCCACCCCGCCGGTCAGCGGGCGCCCAGCGCCTCGGACAGGTGGGCGTCGAATTCCCGGGCGGCCTCGGCGACCGGCCGTCGCCCGGTGGCGATGTCGGCGAAGAACGCGTTGATGGACTTGTCGCTTTCGATGGTCGCCCAGCCGGGTGCGGCCGGGGTGGCGACGCTGGTCTTCGCCGCGGTGGCGAAGGCCGCGTTGAGCGGCGGCAGGGTGGGCGTGATCCGGTCGATCAGCTCGGTCGAGACCGGGGTCCAGCCGTCGAGGCCGGCGATCGCGTCGCGCTGCACGGCCGGGTCGGCCGCCGTCTTGAGGTAGGCCAGTGCGAGGTCCTGGTGACGGCTCTTGGCCGCGACGGCCAGGTCCGAGCCGCCGAGGAACACCGGTTGCGTCTTCCCGGGGGTGGTGCTCGGGAAGGGGAACGTGCCCAGGCGGTCCTTCAGCTCGGGCTTGTTCTTCAGCACGGTGTTGACGCTCGTGTCGAGGATGGCCGCCGCGCCGCCGGCGGAGAAGATCGCCGCCTGGTCCGGTGCCTTCGTGTCGACGTTGCGGGACGCGGCGGAGGAGTAGGCGTTCTGGAAGTCCTTCCACGCCTGCAACCCCTTCTGCGCCTCGGGGCTTCCGAGGGCACCGGTCCACTTCCCGTCCTGCTGCGTGGCGATCTGCCCGCCGGCGTCCCAGACGAACTGCAGCGCGCCGAACCAGTACCGGCCGGGGAAGTGGAAGACCGAATAGTCCGGCGCGGGGTGCTTAGCCTTGATCTTGTCGAGCGCCGCGGTGAGCTCGGGGAACGTCTTCGGCGGCGAGGTGACGCCGGCGTCGGCCCAGACCTGCTTGTCGTAGATCACCGCGCGGTTGCCGGCGAACAGCGGCGCGGCGTAGAGCTTTCCGTCCACAGTGGCCGGACCGGCGAGGCCGGGCAGCCAGGTCTGGCCCGCGGCGAGCTCGTCGCGGTGCGGGGTGAGGTCGGTCAGCGCGCCGTTGGCGGCGAACAGCGGGACGTTCGTGTTGCCGATTTCGATGACGTCCGGCGTGTTGTCCTGGGCCAGCGCGGTGCTGATCTTGGTGTTGATGTTGTCCCATTCCTGGATCTGCACGGTGACCTTGGCGCCGGTGGCCTTCTCGAACGCGGCGTTGATCGCCGCGGTGGCCTTGTCGCTGAGGTCGCCGTTCATCAGCCAGACGGTCAGCTCACCGCCGTGGGCGGCGGGAGCGGGTGTGTCGGTGCCGCAGGCGACGGCGGTCACGGCGGCGACGGCCAGTGCGGCGGCGAGGGTGCGTCTGCGCATGGGGTTTCCCGAAGGCGTGAGGGTGGAGGTGGCGCGGCGGTCGTGAGTGGTAACGCGGGTTCTAACCCGCATTACCACTCACGACGGGCTGCGGGAGGGTCAGCAGTGGCCGAGGTCGGCCCACTGGGCGGTGAGCCCCGGCTCGGAGCCCTGGGTCCACCAGTTCGCCTGCCAGAGGTGGGTGTTGTGCTTCACCCGCTGGCCGCCGAGGTACACGGTGCCCCGGTCCCAGGCCGGCGCCGTCGAGCAGTCGGCGGGCTGGGACGGCGTGGTGGGGGTCGTCGGCGTCGTCGGGGTGGTGGTCGTCCGCGGCGGGGTGGTCGGTGTGGTGCAGCCGCTGACCGAGTCCACATGGGACGTTCCGCTCGAGCGGTACCGACCCGCTTGCGCGACGGCGTCGGACGGCGAAACGACCTGGTTGCCCGCGTAGTAGGTCCAGTCGACCTGTTCGGTGTAGACGCTGTTCCCGCTCGTGTGCCCGGCCGTGTCGATGAACCACATGTTGTAGTTGATCGACATCGGCGTGCGCGGGTAGACCGGGTTGCCCTGGGCGTCGGTCGTGTGGTCCGCGGTGAGCACGCCGTCGATGTAGTACTTCACGTGCCCGCCGGAAACCTGGGTGACGATGTCGTGCCAGCCGGCCATGCTGCGGTTCTGCGCGGTGGACGTGCGCAGGCCGTCCCACGTCGGGTTGTTCCAGTAGGTGTACCAGCTGGTCTGGTAGTTCGCCTGGGAACCGCCCCAGCCGCCGTTGGGCAGGTACTCGGAAAAGTCGAGTTCGCTGTAGAGCGGGTCGCGGTCGTACCGCAGCGGGGAGATCGTGAAGTAGGTTTCGTTGACGTGGTCCCCGTCGCTGCCGCTGTCGGGCGCGTCGGTGAAGCGGACGCGGCTGGCGTACGTGCCTTCGAAGAACCGCAACTGGTTCTGGTACAGCTCGGCGTGTGTCGTGCCCGCCGCGCTGCCGTCGGTGGTGGCGGTGAGCTGGGCGACGCGTTCGCCGTTCACGGCCGGGAAGCTGATGTTGCTCGTGAGCCAGCGCGCGCCGGCCACGCCGGGGCTGCCGACGTCGTTGCGCGTGGTCCAGCCGGCTCCGCCGAAGGCGGAATCGGTGGGCGAGGCGTAGTGGAAGTCGTCGAAGAGCACGCCGCAGCCGGCCGCCGCGGCGGCCGGGCTGGCGTCGGCCCCGCCGGAGAGGATCAGGGCCGTGGCGGCCACGGTCGCGAGGCTCGTCAAAGCTGCTGTGGTGGTGCGGGTGGTGCGGGACATGGGTCTCCTCCTGGGATGCCGTACCGCGGGGAGCGCCGATTGGTCTAGACGAATCAGGTGGCCAGTACCTTCCTCTTGACCATTGGTAAAGTCAAGAAGGCGGCAGAAATTACCTTTGGTAATTTCGGCGGCTCAGCCGCCCGTGGCCCACAGCCGGTGAACGAGCTCCAGGAAGGAGTGCCGGTCACCCGCGTCGAGCGCGGCACGGCGATCGGCGTAGACGTCGAAGGTGGCGTACGGCCGGGACGATTGCAGTGTCCGCCGCGCTTCCGGGTGCCGCGGCGTGGTGATCCGCAGCGAGCTCCGGCAGCGGGCGACGTGGTCGCGGGCGTGCAGCAGGACCCGCAGCCCGGCGGCGGCCAGCGCGGTGACCCCGGCGAGGTCGAGCACGACGACCTCGGGCACCGGATCCTGCGCCAGGCTCTGCGCGATGGCGCGGGCCATGAGCAGCACGGTTTCGCTGTCGAGTTCCCCGTCCAGCGCCACGACGGCGGGATCGCCGTGGGACCGCGAGACGGTCAGCCGCCCCGGATGCGGAGGATCGGCCGGGTGCATGGTCGGGAACCACCCTCCCGCGCGACGGGGGACAGGGGATGGCTCGGGGTTGAACCGTGCAGGCTGTCCAGCGTAAGCCGGGTTCCGGCGGGCCACAACAGTTCTTCAGGCCGGATGGGTCCAGCCGCGGTGGGCGGCCGGGTCGACGTTGCCGCCGCACACGATGGTCACCACGTGCCGTCCGGCGAAGCGGCGGGGGTCTTCGAGGATCGCCGCGACGCCCAGCGCCGCCGACGGCTCGACGACCAGCCCGGCGTGGTCGAACAGCAGCCGCACCCCGGCGATGATCGACGCTTCCCCGACCAGGACGGCGTCGTCGGCGACCACGAGCAGGTCGTCGAGGACCTCCGGGATGGGACACCGCCCGGCGACCCCGTCGGCGATGGTGTTCGTCGGGCCGGTGGTGACGACGCGCCGTTCGTGCCAGGAGCGCGTCATCGCCGGAGCGCCCTGCGGCTGGACGCAGATCACCTCGGTGCTCGGGGCGCGCGCCCGGAGCACGTGCCCCACCCCGGTGGCCAGTGCCCCGCCGCCGAGGGCGATCAGGACGGCGTCGAACGACGGCCCGGCGTCCACCAGTTCCAGGCCGATAGTGGCCGCGCCTTCGCAGGTCTCGAGGTCCAGGCTGTCTTCGACCAGCCGGATGCCGTCGCGCCGGGCGATGGCCGCCGCGCGCTCGCGAGCCAGTTCGTGGTCGCCGTCCACCAGTTCCAGCCGGGCACCCAGCGCGCGGATGCGCTCGAGCTTCGCCGTCGTCGCGTACCGCGATGCGACGACGGTGACGCCGAGCCCCCGGCGGCGTCCGGACCAGGCGAGCGCCTGGCCGAGGTTGCCCGCGCTGGCGCACACCACCGCGGGCGAGCCGGGCCGGCTCGCGATGACTTCGGTGCCGCGCGCCTTGAAGCTGCGCACCGGGTTCGCCGTCTCGAGCTTGATGCTCACCGCACACCCGAGGGCGGGTTCCAGCGCTTCGCAGCGGTAGAGCGGTGTCTCCAGGAAAACCGGGTCGATCACCCGGCGGGCCGCCTGGATCCGGGCGAGGTCGAGGCGGGTTCCGGGCACGGCACCGCAGCCTAGCGGCTGCTCGGGTGCGCGGGCTGGAACAATTCGACGAGGTTGCCCGCCGGGTCCGCCAGGAGGATCTGCCGCCCGCCGGGCCCGGACACGACGTCGGTGCGGAAGGCCAGCCCCGCGGTGGTGAGCCGGGCGATCTCGGCGTCGAGGTCGTCGACCACCAGGTGGATGCGGTTGCGCCCGGCCGCCGCGGCGTCCGCGGGGGTGGCGCGGGCGCCGGAACTGGCGGGGCCGGAAAGCAGGAGCCGCAGCGGGCCGCGGACGACGTCGGCGAACGCCGGTCCCGCGCTCATGCGCACCGTGAACCCCAGGTGGGTCGTGTAGAAATCGACGGCCGCCGGTACGTCGTCGACGACGTACCGGACACTGGCGTGCTGTTCGCTCACGACCGGACCTCCTTGTCCTTCGTGGTGACGAGATCCGGCAGCAGGTGCCGGACGCGTGTGTCGAGCTCGGCCGCCGTCCTGGCGAACGAGCCGGGATCGCGCGCCGCCGCCGGGTCGGGGATGCTCCAGTGGCGGCGCCGCGGGCGGTGCGGGAACCCGGGGCAGACCTCGCGGACCTTGTCGCACACCGTGATGACGTGGTCGAACCGCTGCCCGGCGACCGCGTCCAGGTGCCGCGGCCGCTGCCCGGTGATGTCGATGCCGAACTCGTCGCCCAGCACCCGGACCGCCTCGGGGTGCAGGGCGGCTTTCGGGTGACTGCCCGCGCTGGTCACCGTCACCTTCCCGGCGGTCCGCCGTCGCAGCAGGGCTTCGGCGATCGGGGAGCGGGCGCTGTTGCCGGTGCAGACGAACAGCACGGCGATCCGCCCGGCCGGCGGCGGGGTTTCCGGGCGCAGCGCGGGGTGCAGCGCCGCACCCGTTTCGGCCAGCGCGCCCGCACAGTGGTCCAGATCGAGGTGGTAGTAGCTGTCCCGGCCGTCGAAGCTGCTGCGGGTGGCGGTCACCAGGCCGCCGACGCGCAGCAGCCGCAGGTGGTAGGAGACCAGGTTCTGCGGTTCGCCGACGCGCTCCACCAGTTCCCGGACCCGCAGGTCGCCGCCGGCGAGCGCCGTCAGCAGCGACCACCGCAGCGGGTGGGCGGCCAGGCGGACGAAAGCGGGCGGCTCGGCGACCATCCCCGGACAATACATCAAATGGATTTGATGGAAAAGGAGGTCACGACCCCGCGCACCACCGCCCGCCGAACCCCTCCTGGCCGAGAAGGGCGCGGGCCTCCACGTCTCGCGCGATTTCCCGGCGAAAGCCGCGAACTGTCCTTTTCGGACTATCGCCTCCCGGCGACCCCGCTGCTGGGCCGGCGAAGAGGGCCGGAGGTCGCGCGGCCTGGCGGCAGCTGATCCGCCGCCACCCCCGCACCGCGTGGTCTCCAAAAGGGATGAGCGTGGTGGGACCGGGCGGTCTTGGGGGGAGGGGATCGCCCGATCCCACCACGCTCCGCCGGGCCGCGCGAGGTTGGCGACGCGCGTCCGGCTGGTCCGAAGCGGCCTATCCGGCCGGGCGGGCCCGGTGCCCCGCCGAGTGCACCGCCCAGTGCGGGTTGCCGCACTGCGGGCGCCAGGTGCCGACGTGCACCCACTGGCGGCCCCAGGCGTGGGACATGAGGACCGTCGGGCGCCGGCACCGGGGACAGGTCTGCGGCACCGAGTCGATGGACAACTCGTCCTCCTTGCGCGTGGTGGGTGATCGCGGGAAAAGGATCGTCCGAAAGGGACCGGAGCGGACCGGGGAAACTACCCGAATGGCTACGCGGGTGGCGGCCCGGCCAGCCACGACGCCACCTGGGTGCGGGAGGTGAGGCCGAGTTTCACCAGGATGTTCTCGACGTGCCCCTCCACGGTCCGTCCGCTGAGGACGAGAGCGGCCGCGATCTCCTTGTTGCTCATGCCCCGCGCCACCAGCCCGGCGATCTCCCGCTGGCGCCGGGTCAGCCCGCCGGGTTCGGCCGCCGCTTTGCCCGCGGCCTTGCCCGCCGCTTCCGCGGGCGGCCGCTCGCCGAGGGCGCACCGGACGACCTCGTCGAGGCCGGAGCCGGCCGCCTCGGCGAAGGCCGCTTCGAAGGCTTCGTTCCCGAGCGCCTTGCGGGCCTGTGCCGCGCACTGCTCGTCGACGCCTTGGTAGGGACTCATTTCGCCGACGCGGGCGCCGCTGAGCCGCCAGACCGCGCCGGCGCCCCCGAGCAGCCGGGCGGCCCGGTCGTGCGCGCCTTCGGCGGAGTGGCACCACGCGAGGGCCTCGACGAGGAACGCGAGCAGCGTGCGGTCGGTCAGCCGCAGGGCAATGGCCTCGTGCAGCAGCCGCGCCGCCGCCCGGGTCTCGCCCGCCCGCCAGCGGTGGATCGCGACGGCCCACAACGCGTAGCCCCGTGACCAGCGTGCTCCGTGCCGGTCGGCCAGCGCCAGCGCCTCCTCCGCGGCGGCCGCACCGCGGGGGTCGCCGAGGAAGAAGCGCGCGGCGGCGAGCAGGATCAGCGTGTCGAACACCAGCAGCGCGTCACCGGCCGTGCGGTACCCGGCCAGCGCCCGCTCCAGCAGCGCGGCACCGCCGGTCAGGTCGCCGGCGAAGAACGTGGCCATGCCGGCGCACTCCGCGTGGCCCGCCCGGAGCCGTTCGTCGTCGAGCTCCTCGGCGAGCTCGGCCAGCTCCGCCAGCAGTTCCGCGTGCGGCGCGCCGGTCTGGATCGCGAGGAACGCCATCGCGTACAACCCGCGGGCCCGGACCGGCGTGCGCTCACCGCACAGCTCGAGGCCGCGCCGCAGGTACCCGCACCCCTCCGGCACGAGGCCGCCGCCGTACCAGAAGTTCCACAGCGAAGCCGCGATGTCCAGCGCCCGGCCCGCTCCTGGCCCGGACAGGCAGTGTTCCAGCACGGACCGGAGGTTGGCGTGCTCGCGCCGGAGCCGGCCGAGCCACTCCGACTGCCGGGGGCCGAACCCCTCGGCCCGGTAGCGCCGCGCGAGGTCCGCGTAGTACCCGGCCTGCCGGGCCCGCACGCCGGCCTCGCCGCCCTCCGCGGCCAGCCTGGCGCCGCCGTATTCACGGACGGTCTCCAGCATGCGGTACCAGGCGTGCCGGCCGAAGGTGCCGTTCCGGCGGCTGAGGACGGACTTGTCCACCAGTCCCGCCACGACGTCCAGCGTGCTGCCGGTTTCCCCGGGCGCGCACACCTGCTCGGCGGCGTCGAGGTCGAAGCCGCCGGGGAACACCGACGCCTGCGCCCACAGCCGCTGTTCGGCGGGTGTGCACAGCTCGAAGCTCCAGCCGATCGCCGCCTCGAGGGTCCGGCGGCGGGGCTGGGGGGCGAGCGGTCCCGAAGTGAGCAGGCCGAGCCGGTCGTCGAGCCGTTCGAGGACCTGGTCGACCGAGAGCACGCGGACGCGGACGGCGGCCAGCTCGATGGCCAAGGGAATTCCCTCGAGGCGCCGGCAGATCCGGCTCACCGCCGCCCGGTTGCCCGGGGTGAGCTCGAAGCCGGGGGAGACGGCGGCCGCGCGCTCGGCGAACAGCGTCACCGCCTCCGCCGGGCCGGCGCCGGTGTCCTCGGCCGGCGGGACGGGCAGCGGCTCGACGTGCAGGATGTGCTCACCCTCCACGTGCAGCGTGTGCCGGCTGGTGGCCAGTACCCGGAGACCGGCGGAGCCCGCGAGCAGCTTCGCGACCAGCATCGCGCACTCGTCCGCGACGTGCTCGCAGTTGTCCAGCACGAGCAGCAGCTGCTTGTCTTCGAGGTACTCGGCGAGCCCGGCCGCCTGGTCGCTGGTGCCGCGCAGGCCGAACGCCGTCGCCACGGTGTTCGGCACCAGGCGGGGATCACCCAGGTCGGCCAGCCCGGCCAGCCACACGCCGTCCGGGAAGGCCCGGCGCACGCCGGCGGCGACCCGGAGCGCCAGCCGCGTCTTGCCGACGCCGCCGGCCCCGGTCAGGGTGACCAGCCGGGCCGCCGACAGCAGGCGCTTCACCTCGCCGAGCTCCGGCCGCCGGCCGACGAAGCTGGTCAGCTCGGCGGGCAGGTTGCCGGTGCTTCGGCGGGAACGCGCACCCATGCGGAGAGTCTAGGTCCGGACGGGCGGGGCTCAAGCCGAGCCGGGAACACGGCCGTAACAACCTCGTCGTAGATATTGTTAACAATCTCATCGACGATTACTGTGCGACTATCGAGACCCGAAGCGACGAGGAACCACCTTGATCATCGACTGCCACGGCCACTACACGATCGCGCCGCCCGCCCTCGCGGCGTGGCGCGACCGGCAGATCGCCGCCCTGGACGGCGCCTGCCCCGCGCCCGTCCGGGCCGACCTGCGGATCAGCGACGACGAACTGCGCGAAACCATCGAGCCGAACCAGCTGCGGCTGATGGACGAACGCGGCATCGACCTGACGATCTTTTCGCCCCGCGCCTCCTTCATGGCCCACCACGTCGGCGGCTTCGAGACCTCGTCGGCGTGGGCGGCGATCTGCAACGAGCTCTGCCACCGCGTCAGCACGCTCTACCCGGAGCGGTTCGCGCCGGCGGCGATGCTCCCGCAGTCCCCGGGCGCCGACCCCGCCACCTGCCTCCCGGAGCTGACCCGCTGCGTCGAGGAGTACGGCGCCGTCGCGCTGAACCTCAACCCCGACCCGAGCGGCGGCCACTGGACGGCCCCGCCGCTGACCGACCGGTCGTGGTACCCGATCTACGAAAAGATGGTGGAGTACGACGTCCCGGCGATGGTGCACGTCAGCACCAGCGTCAACCCCGCGTTCCACACCACCGGCGCGCACTACCTCAACGCCGACACGACCGCGTTCATGCAGCTGGTGCAGGGCGACCTGTTCACCGACTTCCCCACGCTGCGGCTGATCATCCCGCACGGCGGCGGCGCGGTGCCCTACCACTGGGGCCGGTTCCGCGGCCTGGCGATGGCGCTGGGCAAGCCGGAGCTGGAGGAGCACGTGCTGGGCAACGTCTTCTTCGACACCTGCGTCTACCACCAGCCGGGCTCGGACCTGCTCTTCGACGTCATCCCGGCGCGCAACATCCTCTTCGCGTCGGAGATGATCGGCGCGGTCCGCAGCGTCGACCCGCGCACCGGCCACCACTTCGACGACACCCGCCGGTACGCCGAAGCCGCGAAACTGTCCGAAACGGACTGGGCGGCGATCCGCGAGCACAACGCCCGCGCCGTCTACCCGCGCCTGGACGCGCTCCTGAAGGGGCAGGGCCGGTGACCGCGCCGAAGACGCCCGGGTGGCTGGACTGGTGCGCCGCACCGGCCACCCCGCAGTTCCGGCTGCCGCCCGGCGCGGTGGACGCGCACTGCCACGTGTTCGGCCCGCAGGCCGGGTTCCCCTTCGCGCCCGAGCGCAAGTACACGCCCTGCGACGCGGGCAAGGACGAGCTCTTCGCGCTGCGCGACCACCTCGGCGTCGCCCGGAACGTCATCGTGCAGGCCACCTGCCACGGCGCCGACAACTCCGCGATGGTCGACGCCGTCCGGGCGGCAGGCGGCCGGGCGCGCGGCGTCGCGACCGTCCGGCCCGACGTCGGCGAGGCCGAACTGCGGGAGCTGGACGCGGCGGGCGTCCGGGGCGTGCGGTTCAACTTCGTCAAGCGGCTGGTCGACGCGTCGCCGCGGGAAGACCTGAGCGCCATCGCGAAGAAGATCGCCCCGCTCGGCTGGCACGTCGTCCTCTACTTCGAGGCCGCGGACCTGCCCGAGCTGGAGCCGTTCTTCGGGGCGCTGCCCACGCCGCTGGTGATCGACCACCTGGGACGTCCCGACGTGACCAAGCCGGTCGACGGCCCGGAATTCGGCCGGTTCCTCTCCTTCGCCGCCACCCACGACGTCTGGGTGAAGGTGAGCTGCCCCGAGCGGCTCACCGTGACCGGGCCGCCGGCGCTGGACGGCGAACGCCACGCCTACACCGACGTCGTCCCGTTCGCCCGCCGCGTCGTCGCGGAGTTCCCCGACCGGGTGCTGTGGGGCACCGACTGGCCGCACCCGAACCTGAAGCACCACATGCCCGACGACGGGCTGCTCGTCGACCACGTGCCGCGGATCGCGGACACCCCCGAGCGGCAGCGGAAGCTGCTCGTCGACAACCCGATGCGCCTGTACTGGCCCGGCGAAACCGCCTGAACTCCCCCTGAAACCCTTGAAGGGCATGCAATGCAGCACGCCAACGCGCTCAACCGGCTGAACCGCCTGCCGATCGGCCGGTTCCACAAGTACACCCTGTTCGCCGTCTCGTTCGCCTACTTCTTCGAGTTCGCCGACATCAACAGCTTCGCCACCACCGCGCCCAAGCTGATCAAGCTGTGGGGCGTGACGGTCAACCAGGTCGCCTACGTGACCTCGCTGTCGTTCGTCGGCATGTTCTTCGGCTCGATCATCGCGAGCACCATCGCCGACCGCTGGGGCCGGAAGAACGCCCTCGTGCTGACGACCGTGTGGTTCGGCGTCTTCTCGTTCGCGGCGGTGTTCTCGTGGGACATCGTGTCGCTGGGCGCGTTCCGGATCCTGACTTCGGCGGGCCTGTCGGCGATGACCGTCGTCGCGGTGATCTACGTCAACGAGCTGTACCCCGCGGCGAACCGCGGCAAGTACCAGGCCTACGCGATCGTGATCGGCATCTGCGGCACACCGGTGACCAACCTGATCGCCAGTGCCGTCGTGCCGCTCAACGGCTGGTCGTGGCGGCTGGTCTACCTGTGGGGCGCGCTCGGCGTCCTGCTCGTGCTGTTCACGCGGCGGCTGAAGGAGTCGCCCCGCTGGTACGAGAGCCGGGGCGAGCACGCCAAGGCGGACGTGGTGCTGCGGGAGATCGAGGCGCAGGTCGCGGCGGAGAAGGGCCCGCTGCCGGAGCCGGCACCGCCGATCGACGAGGCGCCGGTGACCAAGGCGCCGCTGCGGCTGCTGCTGCGTAAGAGGTACCTGCTGCCGACGTTGCTGCTGACGGTCCTGTGGGTGACGCAGACGATCGGCTTCTTCGGTTACTCGAGCTGGGCGCCGACGCTGCTGGCCAAGGAGGGCTTCAGCGTCGAGAAGTCCGTGTTCTACGTGGCGCTCACGACGGTCGGCGCGCCGCTGGGGTCGTACCTGGCGGCCCTGGTCACCGATCGCTTCGAGCGCAAGTGGTGCCTGGTCGCGTTCGGCGCCGTGATCGCGCTGTGCGGGCTGTTGTACGGGCTGACGTTCAACCCGGTCCTGATCGTCGTGTTCGGCTTCCTGGTCAACATGTTCGAGCGCGGGTACACGGCACTCGGGTACGCGTACTCGCCGGAGCTGTTCGACACGCGCGGCCGGTCGCTCGGCACCGGCGTGTCGTACGGCCTGGGGCGGCTGTCGAACGCGGTGGGGCCGCTGATCGTGGCCGGGCTGTACAACGGCAGCGGGTACCGGAGCGTCTTCTACTTCATCGCGGGCACGTGGCTGGTCGGCGCGGTGGTGCTGGCGGTCTTCGGGCCCCGGACCCGGCAGGCGCGGCTGCAGACCACCGCCGCGGCGCCGGCCGGGGTCTGACTCAGAACGCGTACCGGACGCGCAGGTACGGGGCGTGGACGGCGATGAGGTCGAGGAGCTCGTCCAGCAGGGCCCGCTTGTGGCCGGCCCGGTAGCGGACGTTCACGCCCCCGCCCTCGCTGCGCTTGGTCTCCTGCAGGTCGGGCCGCCACAGGACCTGCTCCGCCTTGGGGTGCCAGCCCAGGTTGACCTCGTGCAGGCCGCGGTTGTGCGTCAGCATGATCACCTCCGCGGCCAGCTGGGCCTTGGTGTTGTCGTTCGTGGCGTCGCCGAGGTCCCGCAGCAGCGCGGCCCAGTCGCCGAGCCAGCCGTCGTACACGACGACGGGGCTGAAGTTGACGTGCACCTCGTAGCCCGCGGCGACGAAGTCGTCCATTGCGCGCAGGCGGTCGGCGATCGGGGTGGTGCGCAGGTCCAGCAGCTTCGCGGGCCGTTCGGGCATCAGGGAGAACCGGATGCGGGTGCGGCCGCGCGGGGCCAGGTCCAGCAGCCCGTGGTGGACGTACTTGGTGGCGAAGGACGCCTTCGCCGTCGGCTGCCCGGCGAAGAGCCCGACGAGGTCGGCGACGTTGTCGCTGACGAGGGCGTCGACCGAGCAGTCGGAGTTCTCGCCGATGTCGTAGACCCACGCGGCGGGGTCGCACTGGTTCGGCTCGGGCTTGGGCCCCTGCCGGGCGATGTGACGGGCCAGGTAGCCGGTGATCTGCTCGATGTTGGCGAAGACGGTGATCGGGTTGGAGTAGCCCTTGCGGCGGGGGACGTAGCAGTAGGCGCACGCCATCGCGCAGCCGTTGGACGTCGACGGGGCGATGAAGTCCGCGGACCGCCCGTTGGGCCGGGCCGTCAGCGACTTCTTGACCCCCAGCACGAGGGCTTCGCGTTTGATGCGCACCCAGCGGCGGACGTTGGTCTCGTCGCCGTGCAGCTCGGGGATGCGCCAGTGGCTGTCCACCTCGACGACCGTCGCGTCGGGGAAGCGGTCGAGCACCTGGCGCCCGCGGGGGAGTGCGGCGGCGGCGGGTTCGACGTAGATGCGCGACGGCGCCAGCAGCCGTTCCCGTTCGAGGGCCGCGTCGGTCGCTGTCACGAAGAGGTTCACCTGCGCAGTCTCGGGACCTCCGAGTCTACCCGCGGGGAACCCGCCGTCACCTGTGCCGGCCGTCGCACCAGCGCGACCATCGCCGCGCCCAGCAGGCCGGCGACCGCGAACCCGCCGAAGCCCGGTGTGGACAGTCCACTCGCGACCAGCACGCCGCCCGGCCACGGGCCGAACACCGCGCCGAAGCGGCCGACCCCGGCGACCCAGCCGAGCGCCGTGGCGCGGCTGCCGGCGGGGTAGTGGGCGCCGACGGCGGCGTAGACCAGGGTCTGGGCGCTGAACAGCCACGCGCCGGTGAGGAACACGACGACGTAGGTCAGCGGCAGCGGCATGCGGACGGCCAGGAGGCCGACCCCGCCCGCGGTGAGCGTGAACCAGACGACGGCGACCGGCCGGGCGCCGAAGCGCCTCGGCGAGGCGGCCCGCGACGTTAACAATCCTGTGAATCAGCTATGCGCGCTAGCTGGTCCCGAGCGGCGGCGGCGACATCGGCTCGCACGCCGAGTTCGCCGAGCATTTCGGCGGCGGCGGCCATCTCGGCGGTGCGGCGGACGGCGTGCCGGTACGAGCCGTCGACGAGCCGGTCCACGGTGGCGGCCCCGGCCGAGGTGAGCTCGTCGACGACGATCTTTCGCAGCCAGTCTTCGCAGCCCGCGGCCCGCGCCGCCTGGAGGGCTTCGACGACGGCGGCGGACATGCCTTTGAAGAAGACGCTGCGCAGCAGCTTCCGTTCGGCGGCGAGCCCGGCCTCGCCGGGCATGGTCTCGACGGCCGCGCCGAGCGCGTTGAGGACCGTGGCGGCGGTGTCCGCGGCGGGCCCGGTGGCGAGCATCGGCACCTGCAGCCCCCGGCCGGGGACGGGAGCCATGATCGCCACGTCGGCGAAGGGGACGTCGTGCTCGGCGGCGAGGGTGGCGAGTTGTCGTTTGGTGCCGGGGGAGGCGGTGTTCAGATCGGCCCAGACGGCGCCCGGGTGGAGGGTGGGAAGTCCGGCTCGAAGTGCTTCGAGGGCGGCGGATGCGCTGTTGACGCTGAGGATCAGGTCGGCCCCGCGGGCGGCTTCGGCTTCGGAAGTGGTGATGATGACGCCGGCGAGTCCGAGGTCGGCTCCGGTGGCGGGCTGGGGTGGCGCGGGAGGCCTGTTCGCGGGTGGGGTTCGGCCGGCGGCGGTGCTGCGGGGTGGTGCGGGCGGCTTGTCGGCGGGTTGGGTTGGGCTGGTGGTGGTGCTGCGGGGTGGCGCGGGCGGCTCGTCGGCGGGTTCGGCTCGCCTGCCGGCGGTGCCGTGCGCTGCCGGGCCGGTGCCGGCGGCCTCGGCTGCGGAAATCGCCGGGTCGTAGCCGCGGACCACGGCTCCCGCGGCGGCCAGGTCGCGGGCGAGCGCACCTCCCGCTTCGCCGAGTCCGAGTACCGCGATGGTTCCGGTCATAGCAGAATCCTCCTTGCCAGCTACGATCGAGTACACGATGTGCTCGACAAAATTGTCAACAAAGACGGAGCCGAGGTTATGACCGAGAGTGCTGCGGACCGGCAGCCGGGGGACCGTTCGGTGGTGGCGGCCGTCCGGGACGCCATCGTCCGCGGCGAATTCGTGCCTAACCAGCGGCTGGTCGAGGCCGATCTCTCCGCCCAGTTCCGGGCCAGCCGCGCCACGGTGCGGGCCGCGCTGATCGAACTCACCAACGAAGGCCTCGTCGAGCGGGTGCAGAACCGGGGCGCCCGGGTGCGCGCCGTTTCCCTGGAGGAGGCCGTCGAGATCTCCGAGGTCCGGATGATGCTCGAGTCGCTGTGCGCGGCGAAGGCGGCCGAGCGCATCTCCGACGCCGAGGTCGGCGAGCTGCGCGAACTCGGCGAACGGATGCAGATGGCCGTGGCGGGCGGGGACGTCGTCGGCTACTCCGGGCTCAACCAGCGGCTGCACCGCCGCGTCCGCGAAATCAGCGGCCAGCGCACCGCGGCGCAGGTGCTGGAACGGCTCCGCGGCCAGAGCGTCCGCCACCAGTTCCGCCTGGCCATGCGCCCCGGCCGCCCGCAGGTCTCGCTCCCGGAGCACCTGGCGATCATCGACGCGATCTGCGCGAACCACCCGGACGAAGCCGCCGAGGCCGCGCGGCGGCACCTGAGCAGCGTGATCGAGGCCCTGAAGGCCGCCGACGCCGAGGTTTCCCCGCTGCACCCCTGACGCAACGCGCCGGCGAGGGCTTGCATCACCCCAGTCAAAGCCGGCGCCCAACCAGCGGCCAACTTGGCCGCCAAAATTGTTGACAATTTCGTCAACCGGATCGTACGGTGACAGCATGAAGCCCGTCATCGTCACCGATCCGCCCCGGGCCGACCTCGATCAGGTCACGCAGCTGGCGGACTACGGCGTTGCGACCGTGCACGAAGCCCTCGGCCGCTCCGGCCTGCTCGATCCCGGTCTCCGGCCGATCCAGGACGGCGCCCGCGTCGGCGGCACCGCCGTCACCGCGCTGTGCTGGCCCGGGGACAACCTGATGATCCACGCCGCCGTCGAGCAGTGCAGCGACGGCGACGTCCTGGTCGTCACCACCACTTCGCCCTGCCGCGACGGCCTCTTCGGCGAGCTCTTCGCCACCGCCCTGCGCCGCCGCGGGGTGCGGGGGCTGATCACCACCACCGGCGTCCGCGACGTCGCCGACCTGCGGGCCCTCGGCTTCCCCGTCTGGTCGGCGGCGGTCAGCGCGCAGGGCACCGTCAAGGCGACCGCGGGCGCGGTCAACGTGCCCGTCGTCGTCGGCGGGCAGCTCGTCCGCCCCGGCGACGCCGTCCTCGCCGACGACGACGGCGTCCTGTGCGTCCGTCGGGAAGATGTCCGAACCGGATTGGAAAAAGCCCGGCAGCGGCTCGAAAAGGAAGCCGCCGCGCGGGAAGCTTTCGCCAACGGCCAGCTCGGCCTGGACCGCTACGGGCTGCGCGAGAAGCTCGAAGCCCTCGGCGTCCGGTACCTCACCGCCGAGGAGTACGAGAAGGAGCAGGCATGACCGGCGTGCGCTGCATGCTCATGCGCGGCGGAACCTCGAAGGGCGCGTACTTCCTCGCCGAAGACCTGCCCGCCGACCCGGCCGCCCGCGACGACCTGCTGCTGCGGATCATGGGCACCCCCGACCCGCGCCAGATCGACGGCCTCGGCGGCGCGCAGCCGGTCACCAGCAAGGTCGCCATCCTCTCGAAAGCCCCCGAGTCGAAAACCACCGAGTCGAGCCACGACGTCGACTACCTCTTCCTGCAGGTCGGTGTCGAAGAAGCGACCGTTTCCGACCGCCAGACCTGCGGCAACCTCCTCGCCGGCGTCGGGCAGTTCGCCGTCGAGCGGGGGCTCGTCCCCGCCGGGCCGGAGCGCACCACCGTCCGCGTGCGGCTGGTCAACACCGGCTCGATCGCCGTCGCGACGTTCGCCACGCCCGGCGGCGAAGTCGACTACCGCGGCGGCACGGCCATCTCCGGCGTGCCCGGCACGGCCGCGCCGGTCGAGCTGGACTTCACCGGCACCGAAGGGTCCGTGTGCGGCAGCCTGCTGCCCACCGGCCACGTCCGCGACGACGTCGGCGGCATCGAAGTGTCCTGTGTGGACAACGGGATGCCGGTCGTCGTGGCCCGCGCCGGCGACCTCGGCGTCACCGGGTACGAACCGGTCGAAGAGCTCGCCGCCGACACCGGGCTCGCCCGGCGGATCGACGCCCTGCGCACCGAAGCCGGGAAGCTGATGGGGCTCGGTGACGTCGGTGGCGGTTCGGTGCCGAAGACCACCCTGGTCGCCGCGCCGCGCGACGGCGGCGCCGTCTGCACCCGCACGTTCATCCCGGTCAAGCCGCACCCCTCGATCGGCGTGCTCGGCGCGGTGAGCGTGGTGACCGCGCTGCTGCTCGACGGGGCCGTGGGCCGCGAACTGCTCGTCGCGCCGCCCGCGGGCGAACCCGTCGAAGTCGAGCACCCGAGCGGCAAGCTCGCGGTCGGCATCGAGTTCGACACCGCGGTCACCCCGCCCCGCGTCAGCCGGTCGACGGTCATCCGCACGGCCCGGAAACTGTTCGACGGCACCGTTTTCCCCCGCCACTGAGGAGCTTTGAGGAGCCAGCCTTGCCCGATCCCTCGCCGCGCCACGAGATCGCGCACCTCGGTCACGTCGAGCTGTTCACCGCCGAGCCGGAGCGGAGCCTGGACTTCTTCGTCCGCGTGCTCGGCCTGACCGAGAACGGCGCCGACGGCGACTCGGTGTACCTGCGCACCTGGGACGACTACGAGCACCACAGCCTGAAGCTCACCGCCGCGAAGACGTCCGGCGTCGGGCGGACCGCGCTGCGGACGTCCAGCGAGGACGCCCTCAAGCGGCGGGTGGCCGCGCTGGAGGAGCGCGGGGTCGGCGTCGGCTGGGTCGACGGCGACACCGGGATCGGGGCCACGTACCTGTTCCGCGACCCGGACGGTCACGAACTCGAGCTCTACTGGGAAACCGAGCGCTACGCACCGCCCGAGGGCCTGCGGCCGGCCCTGAAGAACCAGGCGCAGGCGTACCCGGGGCGCGGGGTCGGCGTCCGCCGCCTCGACCACGTCAACTACCTGGCCCGCGAGGCGGAGGCCAACGGGCGGTTCGTCTGCGACGTCCTCGGCGGCCGGGTGACCGAGCAGATCCGGCTCGACAGCGGCGTGATTTCGGGGCAGTGGACGCACTTCGCGCAGAAGTCCTACGACCTGGTCTATACCGATGACTGGACGGGTTCGCACGGGCGGCTGCACCACATCGCGTTCGCGACCGACACCCGCGAAGACATCCTGCGCGCGGCCGACATCGCGCTCGACAACGGCGTCCACATCGAAACCGGGCCGCACAAGCACGCGATCCAGCAGACGTTCTTCCTCTACGTCTACGAACCCGGCGGCAACCGCATCGAGCTGTGCAACCCCACCGGACGGCTGATCTTCGCCCCCGACTGGGAGCCGGTCACCTGGACCGAAGCCGAGCGGGCCAAGGGACAGGCGTGGGGCCTCAAGACGATCGAGTCGTTCCACACGCACGGCACGCCGCCGCTGGCCTGAGCCCGCTCAGGAGGCGAAGGCCGCCTGGCCGGTGCTGCGGCGGAACGGTTCGAGCGCGTTGCGTTGCGCGTCGGCGCGGGCGATCAGGGCGGCGAAGTCGATGTCGGGGAACCGCTCCTGCAAGCCCGCGATCTCGCCGAGGGTGTGCCAGAGCGTCTTCTTACCGTCGATGCCCATCACGAGCGCCTCGAGCTCGAAGAACCGGCTCAGCGGCGAGAACCCGGTCAGCTTGCCGTTGAGCTTGAGCCGGCCGAGGCGTTCGGCGACGACCGCCGCGGCGACCTTCGCCGGGTTCGGCCGGACCTCCAGCCGTCGCATGATCCCTTCGAAGGTCCGCACGTCCTCGGCGATCGCGTCGGCGACTTCGGTCAGCGTCCGGCCGAGGTCGGTGCCGCGGTTGTGGTCGCGGGCGCGCCGGGCCAGCTCGCGCCAGGTCACGCCGAGGGCCAGCTGGTCCCGCAGGTAGATGGCCAGGTAGCCGCTCATCGGGCGGACTGCCAGCGGAAGACGCCCGCGCCCTGCGCGTAGGCGAGGTGCCCGCCGAGGGCGCCACCGGCGCTGGTCATCGCCAGGCCGAGCGCACCCAGGACCCGGCCGCGGGCGACCTGGCCGCGCTTGCGGGCGGTGTAGGAAGCACCGAAGAGGGCGATCGCGACGGCGTTGCCGGCGGCGTGGGCGAGCCCGACGCGGCGTTGCCGTTCGTCGAGGTCGGCGTAGTCGAACAAGCCGAGCAGCACCGCGGCCGGCGCGGCGAGCAGGCCGGTGGCGACCAGGCGGCGGGCGGCCTCCTCCTGGCCGGGCACCAGGTCGAACAGGGCCGAGCACAGCCACGCGCCGATCGGCACGGTGACGACGAGCGGGTGCAGCGGGTGCCCCAGCCAGCGGCCGCGCAGCAGCCGGCCGGGCACGCTCCCGGCCGCACCGCGCAGCTTTTCCACGAGGGCGGTGGCCGGAGCATCGAGCACCGCGGCCTCTTCGACGGCCGTCAACGCACGGTGGGGCGGGGCTGGGGTCTCACTGGGGTGGGCTCTCTGCATGCCGTCCCGGCTACCCCGCCGGGCGCGGTCCAACCGCGGGCGTCGGTAGGTGGTGATCCGCCCCGCCATCCCACCTTCGGCGATGGTGGACAGCCCGCGCACGCACTACTGTGAGCATCTTGGGCAACGCTCTGCGTAACAGCATGACAGCCTGGGGAGGGTGGGGATGGGCACGACGTGGTCCGCGTTCGCGGTCCGCGGGTTCCGCGTGCTCTGGCTCGCCGGCCTCCTCTCGGTGGCCGGGGACCAGCTGGCCCGGGTCGCTTTGTCGATACTCGTCTTCCAGCGCACCGGTTCCGCGGCGCTGAGCGCGGCCGCCTACGCGCTGTCGATGCTGCCGGCGCTCGTGTCCGGGGCGCTGCTCTCCTGGCTGGCCGACCGGTACCCGCGCCGCCGGGTGATGGTGGCCTGCGACGGGGTGCGGGCGGTGCTGGTGGCCGTGATGGCCGTGCCCGTGGTGCCGTTGCCGCTGATGGCGGCCCTGCTCGTGCTGGTCCAGCTGGCCGAGGCGCCGTTCTCCGCTGCGCAGGGCGCCGTCCTGCCGGAGCTGCTGGGCGCGCGGTACGAGGCCGGTCAAGCCGTTCAGCAGGTCACCACCCAGCTGTGCCTGGTGCTCGGGTTCGCCGCGGCCGCGTTCGTCGTCACCGGGGTCGGCGCGCACGCCGCACTGGCGATCGACGCCGCCACCTTCGCCGTCTCCGCCCTGCTGATCCGCGCCGGCCTCGGCCGCCACCCGCCGTCCGCGGAAGGGGAAGGCGAAAGCGGGGCGACGTGGTGGCGGCGGTCCTGGCGCCGGGTCGCCGCGGGGGCGGTCGCCGTGCGCCGGGACCGCACGCTGGGCACGCTGGTGTGGCTGGGCTGGCTGGCGTTGTTCACCGTCGTCCCCGAGGGCCTCGCGGTGCCGTTCGCCCACCAGGTCGGGGCGGGTGGCGGCTGGATCGGGGTGCTCCTCGCCGCGGAACCGGCGGGTGCGGTCGCCGGCGCGCTGCTGCTGCGGCGGGTCGCCCGGCCGGTGCGGGTGCGCGCGCTCGGTGTGCTCGCGGTCGGGACGTCGGCGCCGCTCGTGGCCTTCTGGGGGCAGCCGACCCTGGGCGCGGCTTTGGCGCTGCTGTTCGTGTCCGGGCTGTGCTCGGCCTACCAGGTCACCGCGGGGGCGACGTTCGTGCAGCTGTCCCCGCCGCGGGTGCGCGGGCGGACGCTCGGGTTCGCGCGGACCGGGATGATCGCCGGGCAGGGGCTCGGGATCGTGGCCGGCGGGGTGCTCGCCCAGCTGGTCGGGCCGGCGACGGCGATCGCCTGGGCGGGGACCGCGGGAGCGCTGGTCGCGCTCGCCGCGGCCGCGGCCTGGGCACGCCGTCGCCCGGACGCCGTTTCGGCCGCGCTCCCGGCCGAGGCCTGAGGTTTCACCAGCCTTTGTCGCTCATCGCGGGCTCCTTCCCGGTGGCAGGGGAGTGGAAGTGAAAGTTCACCAGCCCTTGTCGCTCATCGCTGCCCCTTTCCGTGCGGTTCGTCCGGTGCCGGATACCCCGGAATGGTCTCAGCCGCCCGGTCGGGTCGCGTGACCGGGAAACGGCTGACATCCGGCGCCGGCACGACTACCGTGGGCAAGCGGGGGATCACCGGGCGCGGGGGAGGCGCTGTGATGGGGGAATCCGGGAGCTGGGTACCGCCGGGGTGGAAGCTGTGGTCGTTGCCCGGCCGGGTGCGGTACTTCGTCTTGGGCGTGGACCTGCTGGCCTTGGGCGTGCTGGCGCTCGCGGCCCGCGCGGCACCGACGCCGGGACAATGGGTGACGGCGGGCTGGCTCGCGGCGGCGGCGCTGCCGCACCTGCACGCCTCGCACCTCATCGAGCGGCGCCGTCGCGACCGCTCGGGCACGCCGTACGTCGACCTCTGCAGCGTCTGGATCTTCGCCGGGGCCATCGTGCTGCCCCTGGTGCTCGAACTGGCGCTGGTGGCGGTGCTCTACGCCCACCGCTGGGTGCTGGTCAACCGGTTCGACCCGATCCGGCCGCCGCACCGCACCGTGTTCACCGCCGCCACGCTCGCGCTGGCCGCGGCCGCGGCGGTCGCCGTGCTGCGCTCGAGCGGCGTCCACGAGCACCTCACGGGCGGCGCGCGGCCCGGCTGGGCCGACCTGGCCGCCGTGGTCGCCGCGGCCGCGGTGCAGTGGGCGGTCAACACCGGGCTCATCGGCACGGTCATCGCCTGGACGGTCACCGTCGAGCATCCCCGCCGGCTCCTGGGCAGCGCCTCGGACAACCTCCTGGAGGTCAGCCAGCTGGCCCTCGGCGTGTTCGTCGCGCTCGCGCTGTTGTGGTGGCCGCCCGCCGCGCTGCTGATGATGATCCCGACGTTCGCGCTGCACCAGTGCGTCCAGCTCGACCAGCTCAAGGTCGCCGCCCGCACCGACCAGCGCACCGGGCTGCTCAACGCGATCGCCTGGCACGAACAGGCCGAGCACGCGCTCGAGCGCACCCGCGGCCGGATCGGCGTGCTGATGATCGACCTCGACTGGTTCAAGCGCATCAACGACACCCACGGTCACCCGGTCGGCGACGACGTCCTTGCCGAGGTGGCCACGGTGCTCACCCGGGCCGTCCGGCGCGGGGACACGGTCGGCCGGTACGGCGGCGAGGAGTTCGCCGTCCTGCTGCCCGACGTCGACGAAGCCGAGGTCCGCGCGATCGCCGAGCGGATCCGCGTGCGGATCCGGGCGCTGCGCATCACCACACCGGCGGGCGAGCCGGTGACGCTCTCGGCGACGATCGGCGCGGCGCTGCACCCCGCGGTGCCCGGAGCGGGCCTGGACGAGATGATCCGGGCAGCCGACGACGCGCTGTACGCGGGCAAGAAGGCCGGCCGTGACCGGGTGGCCGTCGCCGGGTGGTGAGCCCGCCGGTTCCGGCCGGGCCACCGCGTCCGCCGCCCGCTCAGCTCGTCTCGCGCACTTCCAGGTGGTGCGGTGCGACGATCGACCTCGGGGGTTCCGGGTCGGCCGCCTGCCTCGCCAGGCGGTCGAGGGCGAGTTCGGCGATGCGGTCCTTGTCCGGTGCCACCGTCGTCAGGGCCGGGGTGCTGTAGCGGCCGTCTTCGATGTCGTCGAACCCCGCCAGCGCCAGGGATTCCGGCACGGTGACGCCGCGGTCGGCGGCGGCCCGCAGCGCACCCAGGGCCAGCTCGTCGGTGAAGCAGAAGACGGCGTCGGGCGGTTGCGCCGCGTCCAGCAGCCGCAGCATCGCCTGGTGGCCGTCGGCGCGGTGCAGGCGCCGCACCGGCACCTCGAGCTCCGGCTCGGCCGCCAGGCCCGCCTCGGCCAGGGCCTGCCGGTAGCCGGTGAGGCGCTGGCGGGCGGTCGCGTTGAGCGAGCGGGGCTGGATGCCCAGCGCCGCGACGCGGCGGCGGCCGGACGCCAGCAGGTGCGCGGTGGCCTCGCGCGCGGCCGCGACGTTGTCGATCGCGACGTGGTCGATGCCGCCGGTGCCGTCGTGCTCGCCGAGCAGCACCAGCGGGACGGTGTCGGTGCGCGCGGCCAGCTCCGCCGGAGCCACCGCCCACGGGCTGAACAGGACGCCGTCGACGAGCTGGCTGCGCCGTCCGTGCAGCAGTTCCTTCTCGCGCTCGGCGTCGCCGTCGGTCTGGTCGATGAGCACGGTCAGGCCCCGGGCACCGGCGATGCGCACGGTCCGCGCGGCGAGCTCGGCGAAGTACGGCGAGTCGATCTCCGGGATCACCAGCGCCACCAGGCCGGTCCGGCCGCGCCGCAGCGTGCGCGCGGCCAGGTTCGGCCGGTAGCCCAGCGCGTCGATGCTCGCCTGCACGCGCTCGCGGGTCGCCGGGGCCACGTAGCGGAACCCGTTGACCACGTTGGACACCGTGCGCACCGACACGCCGGCGTGCTCGGCCACGTCACGCAGTTTCGGGTTCACCGGCAAATGGTACCTCTTGCAACGTGGCATGCCACGTTGCAAACTGAGCTGCCACGCCGTCGTGCCCTCCAGGAGGCCAGGATGACCGCGAACCAGACCGTCCCCGCCCCGCTGCCCGCCGCCGAACTCGCGGCGCTGACCGAGCGCCTGCACGCCGACGGCATCATCGGCCTGCCCGGGGCGTTCAGCCGAGATTGGGTCCGGCAGCTCGGCGAAGACATCGACACGGCGTTCGCCGAGGCCAGGGCCCGGCCGGACGGCGCCGTCGGCCGCGGCCCGAACCGCTTCTACGTCGAGATCCACCCGGAGCAGCTGCGCGGGTTCACCGAGCTGGCCGGCCACCCGTGGATCACCGCCGTCGCCGAGGCGGTGCTGGGGCCGGAGTACCGGATCGTCGAGGTCGGCTTCGACGTCCCGCTCGCCGGCGCCGTGGACCAGCCGTGGCACCGCGACTTCCCGATGCCCGCCGAAACCGCGCGCGACCGCAAGCTGACGTCGCTGGCGGTCAACGTGACCGCTGTCGACACCGAGCCGGACATGGGGCCGTTCGAAATCGCGCCCGGCACGCACTGGGACGACGGCAGCGCATTCGACCACGGCATGTTCCCGCCGCGGGAGGCCTATCCGCGCTACCACGAACTCGCGGCGCGCAAGTTCCCGAAAATGGGGGACATTTCGATCCGGTCGGCGCTGACGGTCCACCGCGGCACCGCGAACCACTCGGCCAAGTCGCGCCCGGTGCTGGTGCTGGGCCTCGACGCGCCGGGGGCGGGCAACGACGCCCGGCACGACACCGCGGTGACCCGCGAGTTCTGGGCGTCCCTGCCGGAATCGCTGCGTGCGCACCTGAACTGCCCGGTCGTCGACGTCCTGGAGCCCATCACCCAGAAACACACGATCGAGGGCCTGGTGATGGGAGCGTGATGTTTGGCGGCCCCGGACCCGGGCACCTTCCGGCCATGGCAGAAGCAGGGATCACCGAAATGTCCGGCCGGGCCGGAACCGTCGCGGCGCTGCGACGCGTACTGCTGGCCTTCGGGGTCGGCGGTGCGCTGGCGTGCGTCGCGTGGATGGCGTTGTGGCTCGCCATGCACGTCTAGCCGGTCTTCAGGCTCCGGCCACGCGAACTGCGCCCGTGGCCGGAGCCTGATTTCACTGGCAGGCTTCGCAATCCGGGTCGTCGATGCGGCAGGCGGCGCCGTCGGTGAGCGGGAAGTCGAAGTCTTCCAGCTCGGGCACGGCGACGGACTCTTCTGCGGTGGTGGCGGACATGGCCCTCCCTTGTGGACGAACGGTTCTCCTGGGTGTAGCGCCGAAGCTCGCCGGACATTCCGTGACCCGCGCCACACCGCTCAGCCGCACCGAATGCCGCGAATGACTCATTCGGGACGTCGGAGGTCCCGAATGAGTCATTCGCGACGTCGGCACGTGTGTCCGCGACGGCGATCGTGGGTAGTTTCCCTGCGGACTATCACCGAGCCGGCGGAAGGTGGCTTTCGTGCCGCAATGGGCAGAGGCGGGCCTGTGGGGCCTGGTCGGCGGGGTGGCGCTGGTGCTCGGCGCCGCCGTCGCCTGGTGGGTGCGGGTATCGCGGCGGGTCGTGGCCGGGATCATGGCCTTCGGGGCCGGGGTGCTGATCTCCGCGCTGGCCTTCGACCTCGTCGACGACGCGCAGCGCTCCGGCGGGCTCGTGCCGACCGCGGGCGGCTTCCTCGGCGGCGCGGTCGTCTACGTCGTGATCAACGTGCTCCTCGCACGCCGCGGCGCCCGGCACCGCAAGCGCTCCGGCGGGCAGCAACCGTCCGAACAGGACACCGCGGGCAGCGGCGCGGCCATCGCCGTCGGGGCGCTGCTCGACGGGATCCCGGAATCGGTGGTGCTCGGCGTTTCCCTGCTCGGCGGCGGCGGGATCGGGGTCACCGTGCTCGCCGCGGTGTTCATCTCGAACGTCCCGGAAGGCCTGTCCAGCGCCGCCGGCATGAAGGCCGCCGGCCGCAGTGCCCGGTACGTCTTCGGCGTGTGGAGCGGCATCGCGCTCGTCAGCGGCGCCGCGGCCCTCGCCGGCAACCTCCTGCTGCGGACGGCGTCCCCCGCGACCGTCGCCGCGATCACGGCCGTGGCCGCGGGGGCGATCCTCGCCATGATCGCCGACACGATGATCCCCGAGGCGTTCGAACGCACGGAGCTCTACACCGGCCTGCTCGCCACCATCGGCTTCCTGACCGCGTTCGTCATCGGGCACGTCGGCTGACCGCCACCGCGGTCACGACACCGGCCGCGGCGAACAACGCGGTCGCCACCGGGCTCAGGTACTTCGACAGGCTCGGCGCGGTGCTCGGCCCGGCCAGCCACAGCACCAGCGCGGCGGCGTAGACCGCGGCGAGGGCGACGGCCCACCGGCGGTGGGCCCGCCGGCGCAGGGAGCCGAGCAGCACGACGGCGATGGGCACGCCGGCCAGCAGGGCGAATTGGCCGGCCACGAGGACCGGGACGGTCCAGGCCGCGACGGGAACGGTCTTCGGAGTGCGGTGCGGGGCGGTGACGGTCATCGTCTTCTCCTGGGGGCGGTTCAGCGGGCTTCGGCGGTGGTCTTGAGGTCGGCCAGCCAGGCGTCGAGCCCGGGGGCCAGGTACCGGAGGGCCGTGGCGGGGTCGGTCTCGATCTGCGCGCCGGTCCAGCTCTCCTCGGTGCGGACCAGCACGCCGCCCGGAACCGGGGTGAAGGTCCAGACGTGCACGCCGCGGTCGATGCGCAGGCCGTCGCCGATCGCCGGGCCGGTCCAGCGGACGCACCGGCCGGGCCGCAGCTGCTCGACCTTCGAGGTGATGACCAGCGTGGTCGCCGGAGTCGTCGGCGTGGGCGGCGCCGGGGTGGTCCAGCGGAACCGCGACCCCGGCCGCAGCGGGCCGGGATCGAGCCGCTGCGCGCCGGTGACGGCCGGCTGCCAGGCGGGCCAGCGCGCCACGTCGGTGTGCAGTTTCCAGACCGCGCCGGGCGGCGCCTTGATCAGCGTTTCGGTCCGGTAGTGGAGCTGGGCGGCGGGGTCGATGCCGGCACCCCGGCAGGTCAGGGCCGTCGCCGGGGCGGCCTCCGCCGAGGCGGCGGTGCCCAGGAGCCCTGCGGTGAGGGAGAGCGAAAGCAGTGCGGAACGCAGCCGGGACGGCAAGGTGTCCTCCGGTTTGTTAGTTCTTGTTCTGATGGTTAGAAGCTATAACCCGTCAGCAGTGAGTGTCAATAGCGAGCGTGATAGCCTCTAACGGTGATGAGCGAGAGCCCGCGAGAGCGTTATCGAGCCCAGGTGCGCGCCGAGATCAAGCGCCACGCGTGGGAGCAGATCGCGGCGGCGGGGGTGGCCGCGCTGTCGCTCAACGCGATCGCCAAGCAGGTGGGCATGAGCGGCCCGGCGCTGTACCGGTACTTCGCGAGCCGCGACGAGCTGATCACCGCGCTCATCCGCGACGCCTACCGCAGCGTCGCCGACACCGTCCGGGCCGCCCGCGACGCCGGGGCCGGCCTGCTCGAGCTGGCGCACGCCATCGGCGGCTGGGCGCGCAGCGACCGGCAGCGGTACTTCCTCATCTACGGCACGCCGGTACCCGGCTACCACGCACCGGACGACACGACCGCGATCTCGGCCGAGGTGATGGCCGTGCTGATCGAAGCCTGCGCGGAGGAAACCGGCGACGAGCCGCCGACGCCGTTCGACACGCACCTCGAGACCCACCGCGAGTGGGCGGGCGGGCACCCCGCCCCGGCCGCGGCCCTGCACCGGGCGCTGTCCTTCTGGACCCGGCTGCACGGCGTGCTCTCGCTCGAGCTGGCCGGCCAGTTCGCCGGCATGGAGTTCGACCCGGACCTGCTGATCACCGAGGAGCTGGCCGCGCTGCGGCGGCGGTGATCAGCCGGTCTGTTCGCGGATCCAGTCCGCCACGACGTCCACCCGCGCGATCGTCTCGGGGCCGGGCTGCGGGCACGGCGGCCCGGTGTTGACGATGGCCACGAGGGTGGCGGTGCGGTCGTCGTCCGAGACGAAGAACGGGCCGCCGGAGTCTTCGGGGCACGGCCCGTTTTCGACGGTGCGCCGGCCGACCGGCTGGGCCTCCAGGGTCGCCTGGCCGATGCCCGACACCGTGAAGCGGCCGCGTTTGAGGTGGTCGGACGGGCCGAGCACGGTCGCCGAGAGCGACCCCCAGCCGGCGAACTGGAGCTGCTTCCCGATCGACGGCCGGCTCGTGGCCAGCGCCACCGGGACGATGTCGTCGATCGGGGTGGCGAGCTTCGCCACGGCCAGGTCGTTCACCGGCGACTGCCGGACGTCGACGACCTCGCTCGTGTAGCCGCCGGGATCGGTGTCCTTCAGCCGGCCGACGGTCACGCTCATCGTGTACGGCGGCCGCCCGCCGATCCGCGCGTCCTTCAGGTCGTGGAAGCAGTGCCCGGCGGTGACGACCCACTGCGGCGCGACCAGTGCGCCGCTGCAGGCGCCGCTGCGCACCCCGCCGCCCGGGACGGGGATGTCGTCGGAGGTCAGCTTGGCGTTGAACGGCAGGACCGGGTTCGGCGCCGGCCGCGCCGAGGTGGTCACGGGCGCCGGCGCGGGGGCCGCGGTGTCGGGCAGGCTGTGCCCGCCGGCGGCCGCGGCCAGGACGGGCCCCGCCACCGTCGCCCCGGTCACGGCGTGGGCGAACGCGAGCCCGGCCCCGGCCAGCACCGCGACCGCCACCGCCCGGGCCCGGAACTGCCGTCGTCGATCCGAAGAGGTCCTCACACTTCAATGCACGGGTGAAGGCCCGGAATGGTTGCGAGGACGACGGTGATCTTGCATCCGCGCCGGTCAGCCGCGTCGGCGGCGGGCCGGCTTCTTCGCTTCGATTGCCGGCCACAGCACGGACACGACCGCTTCGGGGATTTTGTCCCGGCTCTCACCGCGGTAGAACGCGGCGAAGTAACTGCCGAAGCACAGCGTCGCGATGGTGTGCCGGTCGATGCCGCCGGAGACCGCGCCGCTCTCCTGCAGCTGCGACAGCACGTTCTCGACCAGCGTGACCCGCGGTTCGACGGCGTGCTCCCGCAGGATCCCGAGCAGCTCGGGGGTGCGGATGGCTTCGCCGGCGAAGTTGCCCATCAGCACCATGGCGTCCGGGTTGAAGTACGCCGGATCGAGCCGCCGGACCGCTTCGGTGAACGCCTCCCGCGGTGCCATTTCGCTCAGGTCGACGGTGTAGGAGTCCCGCTGCTTGCGGAAGCCGTAGTCCAGCGCGTCGACGACCAGCTCGAACTTGGTGCGCCACCGCCGGTACAGCGTCGGGCGGCTGACCTTGGCGTCGGCCGCGATGTCGCCGATGGTCATCAGCGAGTAGCCGTCGCGGACCAAGCGCGCACGGGTGGCCAGGATGATCGCTTCGTCGAGCGCGGTGTCGCGGGGACGTCCACCCGGCTTCGGCGCGGCTTCCTCGTCGGCCTTGCGTGCTCGCGCCATGAGCGGAAGCCTAATCGATCCGATACGGCACGGGGTCGTAACGGAGGGCCCGGCGGGCCCGGCCGTCAGGGGCGCTGCCCCACCTCGTCGACGTAGGTCTTCACCGTCACCGCGCTGTCGGTCGTGCCCAGGAACTGGAACGTGGTGGCGTCGAAGACCAGCACGATCGGCTTCGCTTTCGGGCTCGAGCCGGGGGGCATCGGGAACTCGATCCCTACGCCCGGGCGGCCGGCGCCGTCGGTGACGTGGTCCAGGGCCGTCAGGCCCGGCACCCTCGCCGCCGCCTCGAACAGCGCCGCGTAGGACGCCGGCTGCAGGACCTGCTCATAGGCGAGGTTGTAGACGGCCTTGCCGATGTAGGTGGCTCGGCCGTCGCGATCGCTCTCCTTGTCGTAGAGGTAGGCCAGCATCGCGTCGGCCGTCGTCGGCAGGTCCGTCCGGTAGACCGCGCGGGGGGCGCAGTCCTGGAGCTGTCCTTCCGCGCGCGGGTCGTTCGTGCCGTACATCGGCGCCTTGCCGTTGCGGCAGCCACCTTCCTTGGTGCCGCCGATCAGGCTGTCTCGGGTGCCGTCGACCGAGAACCAGACCTCGCGGTTGGGAGGAATGGGGTATTCGGTCTTCACGTACAGGAACTGGTCGGGGCGGGGCGGCTTGGCCGGCTCCTTCAGCACGCTGCTCGCCGCCGCGGTCAGCACCTTGACCGGGTCGGCGTGCGCCACGCCTGCCCCGACGCCGACCTGGTCGGCGGGAGCCAGCGCGACGACGGCGGTGATCGCCGCGGCCAGGCCGGCCGAGGCGCCGGCGATCCAGAACCAGCGGCGCGGCCGGTGCCGCCGTTCGCCGCGCGCCGCGGCCAGCAGCCGCTCCCGGGCCGGGGCGAGGTGGTCCGCCGGCACGAAGCCGACGGTTTCCGCGCGGTCGCGGATCAGGTCCAGTTCATCCATGACCGGAGGTCTCCTTCACGAGGTCGAGGGCGCCGAGTTCGGCGCGGACGCGGCCGCGGGCCCGGCTGAGCCGCGATTTGACGGTGCCGACGGGAATGCCGAGCGCTTGGGCGACTTCCTGGTACCCCAGGCCTTCCGCGGCGACGAGCAGCAGGATGTCCCGTTCGCGGGGCCGCAGGGCGGCCAGGGCCCGGTCGAGCCGCTTGCCGAGGGCCTGGGCGCTGACCTGGTCGGCGACCCGGTCGGCGTGCCCTTCTTCGGCGGCGGGCGGTCCGACGGCCAGCCGGAGCCGCAGCTCGCGCACTTCCGTCCGCCGCTGCCGCGAGACGAGGTTGGTGGCGATGCCGTAGAGCCACGGCCGGGCGTCCGGGCGGGCCGGGTCGTACTTCGCCCGCTTGTCGAAGGCGATCAGGAACGTGTCCGCCAGGACGTCGTCCGCGGTCACCGCGCCGAGCCGCCGGGCCAGGTAGCGGTGGATGTGCCGCGAGTGGCGGTCGAAGATGACCGCGAACAGGCTCGGCTCGTGCCGCGATCGCGCGATCAGGCTCGCGTCGTCGTCGGCATCGGTGTCTTCCGGGGTCATCGCCCGCCTTTCGGTCCAGCCGGTGTCGTCTGCTGTTGCCGGACGGCGGGGACCGGGTTCCAGGATCCGGGTGTTCGACGGCAAAAGTGACGCAGGTCACCGGAAGGCCGGGTCCGCGGCGGGATTCGAGCGGGAAGTTGCCCGAGGAGTCACGAACAGCCGGCGTCGCCGGCCGCGAGCATGCGACGGTTCGCCTCGCCGAGCCCGTCGGCCAGCGCGCTCAGCTGGTCCGGGCTGAGGACGTCGATCAGCAGCTCGCGGACCAGGGCGACGTGGCCGGGCGCGGCCCGCTCCAGCAGGGCCGTGCCCTCGTCGGTGAGGACGGCGTAGACGGCACGGGGATCGCTCTCGCACGCGCGGCGGCGCACCAGGCCGGCCTGCTCCAGCTGGCCGATCTGGTAGGTGAGCCCGCTCTTGGAGTTCGCCACGGCGCAGGCCAGCTCGGCCATCCGCAGCTCCTTGTCCGGGGCACCGGACAGCCGCGCGAGGATCACGTACTGGAGGTGGGAGATCCCGGAGTCCTGCTTGAGCTGCTGGTCCAGCCGCCGGTTGAGCAGCTCGGAGGTGCTGAGGAACGCGTTCCAGGCGCGCTTTTCCTCGGCGTTCAGCCACCGCGGACGACCCATGTCACAACCGTACCCGGTGTTCAAATTCGAACTCAAGTCCAGACGGGCGTTGTCGCTGGTGAGGACTACGCCGGGTGGTTCGCCCGTCTCAGCGCCGTGACGCCGCGGCCGCCAGCTGTTCGGTGAGCTCCGCCAGCAGCTCCGTCGCCGCCTGGTCGAGCGCGGCCAGGTCGGCCAAGGTCGTTCCCGCGGTCTCTACGGGCACAATCCCTCCTCCAGGGCGTCGTGGCGGACGACCACGGCTCGGGCGAACGCGGTGTGCACGCGGAGGTACTCGTCGCGGCCGACCGCCGTGTCGGCCCATTCGTGCCAGCGGATGTGCGCTTCGGCCACGTCGATCTTCGCGGCCGCGGCCACCGTGGCGGGGGAGGTGCCGGCGAGGATCGCGTGGTGCATCAGGGACGGCGAGGAGCGCCGGGCGAGCTCGGCCAGCGCGGCGAGGCGGGCGAGCTCCGCGAGCGTGTCGGACGTGACCGGGCGGGGCCGCGGCCGGGGGACCGGACGCGAATTCCCGACGCCGTCGGTCAGGACGCTGGTCATCAAACGACTCCTGAGGCGGAAAGCAGCTGAGCAACCCGAACGGTTGACGTTTACCCCGGCCGGACCGGGGTAAACGCCGCCGCTGGTGATCTCCGTCTCATCGGGTCGGGTGACCCCTCAGCTGGCGCGGACCGCCCCGCAGTGCCACGGGATCCGCTGCGGCCGCACGCTTTCCAGCGTCGGGACGACCGGGGCGATCGTGCCGTCGCGGCGGAAGGTCAGCTTGTCGATCGTCGTCTCGCGGTGGGTGCCGTCGCCGCCCGGGATGCCGAAGCGGTGGTAGGCGAGGTACCAGTCGTCGGTGCCCGGCACCTGCAGCATCGAGCTGTGCCCGGTGCCGAGGACGCCCAGGTGGGCGTCCTTGCTCAGGATGAGGCCGCGGTTGGTGAACGGCCCGGCCGGGCTCGGCGCGGTGGCGTAGCCGACGCGGTAGTCCTCGCTGCGGGTGTCGTCGATGGACCAGCTGAGGTAGTAGGTGCCCTTCCTCTCCACCATGAACAGCCCCTCGCGGAAGCCGTCGAGGCCGGTCAGGCGGGTGATCTTCGCCGGGTCGTAGGACACCATGTCGTCGTTGAGCGGGACGACGTAGGCGTTGCCGTTGCCCCAGTACAGGTACGGCTGTCCGGTGTGGTCGAGGAACACCGCCGGGTCGATGGCCTGGCCGCCGTCGGGGTTCGTCGCGATCAGCGGCTTGCCGGAGTCGACGAACGGGCCGGTCGGCGAGTCGCTCACCGCGACGCCGATCTTGGCCTCGGCGCAGAAGTAGAAGTAGTACTTCCCGTTGTGCTTCGCGATCGTCGGCGCCCAGGCGTTCTTGTCGGCCCAGCCGACGTCCTTGCCGAGGTCGAGGATAACGCCCTCGTCTTTCCAGTCGACGAGGTTCTTCGACGACCACGCCGAGAACTTCGTGCCGCTCCAGCCGTCGAAGCCGTCGGTGGTCGGGTACAGGTAGTACGTGTCGCCGAACGCGACGATGTTCGGGTCGGCTTGGTAGCCCGGCAGGACCGGGCTGCGCACCTCGTGCGCCTCGACCGTCCACACGCGACGGTCACCGCCGGCGCCGGTGACCGTGAACCGCTTCGGCGAGCCGAGGTTCACGGGCTTCCCGTTGTCCGGCTTGATGGTCGCGCCCGGTGCCAGGGTGAACTCCGGCGCGAGCCGGCGCAGGTCGGTGCCGGGCTTGACCGGCAGCACGACCGTGCCGGCGCCGGAGTCGATGACGGCGGGCGTTTTGAGGGCGTCGAGCTGCACCGAGCGGATCGCGGTGCTGTTCGACGGCAGCGTGGCGACCTCGAGCCCGGACAGCGCCCGGTTGTAGAGCCGCACGTCCTTCATCTTGCCGGTCAGGGTCTTGTCGCCCGCGTACACGGACCGGCCGAGGTAGTTCGCCGCCGTGACGCCGCCGCCGAGGTCCGACGGCTTGATCGTGGCGTTCGTGTTGCGGGCGGCTTCGACGCCGTCCAGGTACAGCACTTCGACGCCGTTGCCGACGGTGAGCGTGACGTTCTTCCAGACCCCGCGCGGCAGCCCGCCCGCCCCGGCCGCCTGCTCGGTGGTCCAGTTGCCGGTCGCGATGGCGCCGCGGAAGCCGCCGCTCGCGGTGCCGCCGGTGGTGAACAGGTAGCCGTTGCCGGTGCCGTCCTTCGCCGTGTTGCCCAGCCCCCACAGGAAGTACGGCGTCTGCTGGGCCGGGTCGACCAGGACGTCGGCCGACACGGTGGCCGCGGCGGCGCCGGTGAGCAGGTTGTCCGGCAGCTGCACGTGCCCGTTCTTGCCGCCGAAGGCCAGCGCGCCGCCGGCCCAGGAGACGTCACCGGCGAGGGCGCCGTCGTACCCGTGCCCGGTGGAGTCGGTCGCGACCGTGCCCGACTTCGCGTCGAGCGGCCAGTGCGCGACGAGGCCGTTCGCGTCGGCCTTCGGCGGCGCCGGGGGTGCGCTCAGCCGGTTCATCTCGGCCTGCGTGACCGGCAGAACGGTGCCGTGGCGCGGCGACGCGGGCAGGTGCGCACCGGCCGACATCGTCCACTTGCCCGAGTTGAGATCGGTGGTCTCGAACGGGACGTAGCCGCGGCCGCCGAATTCGTCGATGAACAGGTACCACTTGTTCTCGGTGTTGGACTTGAACCCGGTCGGCCCTTCGCCCGCGGACAGGCCCGGGCCGGTCGCCGTGGCCTTGCCGATGCAGTCGGCGACGAAGCCGTAGTGCGGGTCGAGCAGGTCGGTGGCCTTCTCCTCGGTGATGAACTTGCTGCACGGCGTCGACGAGGTGTTGTTGCGCTCGTCCTTGGTGAAGCGGTAGTAGGTGTCCTGGTTCTTGATGACCGTCGAGTCGATCACCGAGTAGCCCGGGTCGATCCACACCTGGGGCGCGCTGAAGGTGACGAAGTCCCGCGTGGTCGCGTACATCATCCGGTTGTAGCTGTCCCCGAGGTGGTTCGGGTCGTTCGCCGCGTACAGCTTCGAAGCCCAGTAGACGACGTAGGTTCCGCGCTTGGCGTCCCAGAACGCCTCCGGTGCCCACGTGTTGCCCGCGGTCGGCGGGGAGACCTGGACGCTGCGCTGGCGCGACCAGTGCGCCAGGTCGGTGGACTCCCACACCATGATCGACCGGCTGCCGGTGCGCTGGGCGGCGTCCCAGCCGCGGCCGGCGTAGATCCGCAGGTCGGTGGCCAGCAGGTAGAACTTGTCGCCGTCGGGGGAGCGCAGGATGAACGGGTCGCGCACGCCCAATTCGCCGAGGCTCGACTTCAGCACCGGCTGGCCGTTGTTGAGCTCGGTCCAGTTCAGCGGGTCGTTGCCGCGGCTGAGCGCCGAGTAGATCTGCTCCCCGTTGGAGGTGCCTTCGCCGGTGAAGTAGAAGAAGCTGTAGCCGGATAGGGGTTCCTGGGCGGGCTTGGGGACCACCGTGGCGGTGAACCGCCGGGTGGTGCTCTGCCGGCCCAGGCTGACCTTCGCGGTCAGGACGACCTTCGCGGGCGCGGCCCCGGTCGCCGGCCGGGTGACTTCACCGGTCGGGGTGATCACCGAAGGCGCGGACGACGTCCAGGCGACGCTCGTGCCGTCCGGGCCGCTCACCGGCAGCGTGAGGTTGCCGCGGACGTCGTCGATACCGGGTACGGACAGCGTGCTCGCGGCGGCGCGGAGGTCCGGGCCGGAAGCGGAAGACGGCGCCGCACCGGCGCCGGCGCTGCCGAGGGGGACGAGTGCGGCCACGACGGCCAGCACGACGCCGAAACGGCGTGGAGAGAACAACTTCATCGTTGTCGGTTCCTTCGGGGCACGTCGGGGGACCGGTGCATGTTAACGTTAACATGGATCGGGGTACGCTGACTTTAGGTCGGTGGCGTCCGGCGGTCAAGAGCCGGAAGGATGGCCCCCGGGTGCCGGCAGGTCCGCGCGGGCCAGCTGACGGGCGATCTCTTCCCGCGGGTACGGCGTCTTCCGGCTCTCGGTGTGGAGCGCGAAGTAGAAGTCGTTGACGACCGCGGCCAGCGGGGCGTACCGCCGCAGGAGCGGGTCCGGGTGCGCTACCGCGCCGGCGGCGCACGCGCGGACGAAGTCGTTGCGGGTGCGGGGATCCGGCCACTCGCGCAGGCCTCGGACGGTCCGGTTGACCAGGTGGGTCAGGACGTAGGCCCGGTCGTGTTCGGCGTGGTCGGCGAGGAACTGCGCCTCGGCGGCCGAGAGGTCGAATTCCGGCGCCACCGTCAGGCCGAAGTCGGTGAGGTGGAGCCGTTCGCCGTCGGTGACGATGTTGGCGAAGTGCGCGTCGAAGTGTTGGATTCCCCGTGCGGCCAGGAATCCGGTGATCCGCCGCAGGTCGTCTTCGAGCGGCAGGTCGCCCCCCGGCCACGCGGCCAGGCTGTGCGGCAGGTACTCGAGGAACAGCACGAGGTCGGTGGTGGCTGTGGCGAGGGCTTCCAGCCTTCGCCGCACGCCGTCGTCGCCGTGCCAGAACGCCACGTCGGCCTCGATGTCGGGGCGGGGCCGGGGCAGGCCGGGCGCCACCCGCCAGTGGTGCAGGAGCGGGAAGTTCTTGCACTCGCCGCTGCGGACCCACGCCGTGGTCATGAGGTGCGCTTCCAGCTCGCGCCAGGCTCCGCCGCCCGCGGACCCGACTCCGTAGTGCCACTCCGGCGGGAGCCCGTAGAGGTCGGCCGTCGAGCGGGGGTTCGCCAGCTCGACGTCGGTGAGCGCGACCCGCTTGACGAAGACGGGTTCGCCGGCCACCTCAAGCAGCCAGGTCGACCCGCCGATCCCGGTGCCGAGCGGGCGGGCCGCGGCCAGGAGATCGTCACCCGCTTCGGCCAGGGCGGCGGCGATCTTGCCGTGGCGGGCGAGCCGGTGCGTCACGCGCGCACCAGCGGCAGGTAGACCTCGTCGACGATCTCGACCAGGACGCCGTCGTCCACTGTGGTCAGTCCGCGGGTGAGGAATTCGTGGCGCAGCAGCACGAGTGCGACGGTCGCGACGCGCGGGTGCAGGGCCTCCGGCCGGGCCTCGCCGCGGGCCACCGCCTCGCCGACGAGGGTGAGCCAGGTGTCGGTGCCGCCCCGGACGGCCTGTTCGTGCAGCTGCTCCCGCAGTTCCGGTTCGTCGCCCACGCCGGTGAGCAGGCCGCGCAGGATCCGGGCGGCGGGCGAGGTCTGGCCGCAGTTGATCGCCCGCAGCAGGGCCAGTGCGTCTTCGCGGAGGTTGCCGGTGCCGGGTGGCTTGAGGGTGTCCTCGGCCAGGTGGCGGTAGGCGGCGACGGCGAGCGCGGCGCGGTTCGGCCAGCGGCGGTAGATCGCGTTCTTGTTGGTGCCGGCGCGCTGGGCGACCCGTTCCATGGTCAGGCCGGGGTAACCGCCGTCGGCGAGTTCGCCGGCCGCCGCGCGCAGGATCGCCTCTTCCAGGTCGGTGCCCCGGCGCCGGGTCTTCGGTGCGGCCATGGGCACCACCTTAGCCGATACGGTACGGTACGAACCGTACCTTAAAGACGGGAGCACTCATGCGGGCCAAGGGCATCGGCTACGACACCGGCTTGGAGCGCGGCGGGCGGTTCAACCGGCCCTTCGACCCGGACCTCGTCCGCCGCGAGCTGACGATCATCCGCGACGACCTGCACTGCACGGCGGTGCGGCTCATCGGCACCGACCTGGACCGGATCGACCACGCCGGCCGCGAGGCGGCCGAGCTGGGGCTGGAGATCTGGTTTTCGCCGTTCCCGTGGGACCGGACCCCGGACGAGATCCTGGCGCTGCTCGCCGACGGTGCGGCCCGCGCCGAACGCCTTCGCTCGGCCGGCGCCGAAGTCGTGTTCGTCACCGGAGCGGAGCTGAGCCTGTTCAACCACGGTTTCCTGCCCGGGGAAAGCGTTTCCGGCCGGGTCGGGCGGCTGCTGGCCTCGCGTGACCTCGTCGCCGGGCTCCCGGCCCGCGTCAACGCGTTCCTGGCCCGCGCGGTCGAGGCGGTCCGCGCCCGGTTCGGCGGCCGCGTCACGTACGCGGCGGTTCCCCTGGAACGCGTCGACTGGGCGCCCTTCGACATCGTCTCGGTGGACGCGCACCGGTCGAAGGAGGTCGAGGCCGGCTACCGCGAGGGCGTCCGGAGCCTCGTCGCGGCGGGCAAGCCGGTGGCGATCACGGAGTTCGGCGTGACGCCTTACCGGGGCGCGGCCGACCTGGGGGCCCGCTGCGGCGAAATCGTGGAGTACGACGGCGACGTCCCGGTCCGGCTCAAGGGCGAGTACGTCCGCGACGAGCAGGAACAGGCCCGCTACCTGCGCGAACTGGTGGAGATCTTCGAGGCGGAGGGCGTCGACGCGGCGTTCGCCTGCACGTTCGTGTGTTACGGCCTGGTGCACCGGGCCGATCCCCGCACCGACCTGGACATGGCGAGCTGGGGTGTGGTGAAGGTGCTGGAGGAGGGAACGGGCGAGGCGTACCCGGACGTGCCGTGGGAACCGAAGGCGGCTTTCGGTGCGCTGGCCGCCTGCTACGAGGTCCGATGAATTCTTGGCGAACCAGCGCGATAATCGGGGTGGCGTTGACAGAAGGCGGTGTCCCTTCTAACTTCATAGCGCAAGACATCGGATGTCCAGCCCGGTTTCCGGGCCCGTCCGCCGACCGATGTGCACCCCTGCCGAACTGCTCGCCAGGAAGGACACACCGACGATGCCGCACTTCCCCCGCAGGGCCGCCCTGCGCTCGTTCGCCCTCGCCGTTCTCGCCGTCCCGCTCGTGCTGGGCACGCCCGCCCAGGCGGCCCCGCTGTGGCACCCGGACCCCGCCACCGACGGCCTGAAGGCCTTCGAGGGCATCGAAGCCGACCGCGGCCACCACCACCCCGACCGCAAGTACGTTGTCGTCGAAGGCGACCACTACCGCTTCAACATCTGGAAGGACGACCGCGACACCACCGGCGGCGGCGACCGCCAGCGCACCGAGTCGAAGGGCATGGTGCAGAACGGCCCCGCGCTCAAGATGCACGACGGCGAAACGTGGACGATCTCCTACGAGATGTACCTGCCGTCGTCGCTGCACGGCACGAGCAAGTTCACCCACATCTTCCAGACGAAGACGCCCTCGACCAACGGCGGCCCGTGGGTGACGCTCGACCTGACCCGCAGCGGCAGCAAGGAAATGCTCAACGCGCGCGCCTACGCCAACTCGGGTTCGCCGAGCATCGCGGCCACGGACCTGGCGCCGCTGCGGAACAAGTGGATCACCGTCGAGTGGACGTTCACGCCGGGCTCGAAGGGCAAGGCGGCGTGCGTCATCCGCACCGGGACCGGAGCCGGCGCGCCGATCGCCGCGCAGGGCAGCATGAGCGGGGTGAACTCCCCCGGCCAGGGCGACTACGTCCGCCCCAAGTGGGGGATCTACCGGTCGGTCCAGAGCGCTTCGGCCGACATCCTCGACACCTACCTGCTGTTCCGGAACTACACCGCGGCCCGTCGGTAGGTGCGCTCGCGCGCGACCAGGGTGACACTGGCGCTATGAAGGTCGTCGGCGGGCAGCGCGGTGCGTACCGCCCGCCGGCGACCGTTCCGCCGCCGCTGCGCCGGGGTCCGGTGCTGGTCACGGCGGTGTTCGCGGCGCTCGGGGGTGCGGTGATCCCGGCGGCCGCGCTGCCCGGGCTCTGGCGGATCTGGCAGCTGTACGCGATGCTCTTCGGCGCGGTGGCCGCCGTCGGGATCGTCGCCGTCGTCGCGGTGTCCGGGTGGCCCACCCGCAAGACGGCGCACTTCGGCGCGCTCGCGGCGTTCGCGGGCTTCGCCCTGTGGGTGCTGAGCCGTCCGCTCGGCCTGCTGACGCGGTTGGACCCCTGGCAGCCGGCGGACACGGTGGCCGGCTTCACCGACTGGGTCGCCGCCGGGCTGCAGGTCGTCGCGGTGCTCGGCTTCCTCGTCGTCGCCCGGCGCCGGGCGCACCCGTGGCCGTCCGCGCCGCGGCGGGTGGCGGCGTGGATCGTGCTGTTCCCGGTGGTCGTGGCCGTGCTCGCCACCGGCGTGGCGGGCACCGTCGCGGCCGGCGAAGGCAGCACCGGCACCGCCGCCTCGACGCTGCTCGACGACGGTCCCGGCACCTTCGAGTACTGCCGCCCCGACGGGATCCCGCTGGCCATGGACCTCTACCGGCAGCGGACGGGCGGGCCGGCCCCGGTGGTGCTCTTCCTGCACGGCGGCGGGCTGGTCCTCGGCAACCGCAAACCCGGCGGTCCCGGGGCCCTGCTCGCCGGCTCGTGGTCCGGCCCGCTGCGGGACGAGCTGATCGCCCGGGGGTTCGCGGTCGCCGTGATCGACTTCCGGCTCGCGCCCGCGGCCCCGTGGCCGGCCCCGCTCGCCGACGCCCGGTGCGCGGTCCGGTTCCTCAAGGCCAACGCGGCCGCGCTGGCCGTCGACCCGGCCCGGATCGCGGTGTGGGGCAGCGGCACGGGCGGCACCCTGGCGGCCCTGCTCGGCGTCGCGCGGGGGCCGGACACCGGCCAGTACGCCGGCCAGGACAGCACGGTCCGCGCGGTGGCCGCGGTGGCGGCCCCGGCCGGCTTCGACCTCGCGGGGCTGGACCCCCTCACCCGCGCGTCGGTGCTCATGGCGCTGGGCCGCTCGCCGTCGACGCTGCGCGCGGCCAGTCCGCTGACTCACGCCGGCCCGGGCGCACCCCCGTTCCTGCTCGACGGCGGCCGGAAGTCGGCCGAGTTCGCGACCCGCCTGCGCGCGGCGGGGGTGCCGGTGACCGAGGGGCCGTCGTCCGAGCGCGAAGTCGCGGACTTCTTCGCCGCCGCCGTCGGCTGAACGGATCCGGGCTTGCCCTGGAGCGCGCTCCAGGTCTTAGCGTGGGCCTCCACCGACCACGTCAGGAGCACGTTCCATGGAACTCGGTTTCCACCTCCCCATCTTCGACATCGACGGCGGGACCACCGCCATCGCCGGTGAGCTCGCCCGCGTGGGAACCGCGGCGGAAGAGGCCGGGGCGACCTGGCTGTCGTTCATGGACCACTACTTCCAGATCGAGCCCACCGGTCTGCCCGCCGAGTCGAACATGCTGGAGGGCTACACCACGCTCGGCTTCCTCGCCGCGCACACGTCCCGGATCGACCTCGGCCTGCTCGTCACCGGCGTGACCTACCGGCACCCCGGGCTGCTCGCGAAGATCGTCACCACGCTCGACGTCCTTTCCGGCGGCCGGGCCGTCCTCGGGATCGGGGCGGCCTGGTTCGAGCGCGAGCACCAGGGGATGGGCGTGCCGTTCCCGCCGGTCGCGGAGCGCTTCGAGCGGCTGGAGGAGACGCTGCGCATCTGCGCGCAGATGTGGGACCCGGAGAACAACAGCCCGTTCGAGGGCAAGCACTACCGGCTGGCCGAGACGTTGTGCTCGCCGCAGCCGATCAACCGGCCGAAGGTCCTCGTCGGCGGCGGCGGGGAGCGCAAGACGCTGCGGCTGGTCGCCCGGTACGGCGACGCGTGCAACCTCTTCGGCAGTTCCGTCGAGGACGTCGCGCACAAGCTCGACGTGCTGCGCCGCCACTGCGACGACCTCGGCCGCGACTACGACACGATCCGCAAGACGATCCTCGCCAACAACCCGCGGCCGACCCCGGAAACCCGCGACGACTTCGTCCGAGCCATGGCGGGCTACGCGAAACTCGGCGTGCAGACGGCGATCGTCACCCCGACGTCGGGGTCGCCCGCCGCGTGGATCGAGGGTATGGCGCCGGTGGTGCCGCAGCTGGCCGGCCTCGGCTGAGCCAGATTGTTTGTCCACAGTGGACACGTGGGGAATTTTCCTTCCGGGTGAACCGCTTCGCCGGGTGAGCCGTGTGCCCTGGTGAGGTGGCGACCAGAGAGGAGGGGCTGATGCCCCACGTGCGCACGGCAGGACGACACCGCAAACCCGCGACGATCGGACTGGTCGCTTTGCTGGGAGTAGCGGGCGCCACGGCCACGGCCATCGCCCTGACCAGCCCGGCGAGCAACGCGGCCACGGAAAGCTGTGGTGGCCTGGACACGGCGCTGCAGAACAACCTGACGTTCATCGCGAGCCAGCGCACGGCTCCGGACGCCCAATCGCAAGCGCGGATAGCGAACCGCCAGGCGGTGGTCGACCAGATCGAGCAGCGACGCGAAGCCGCGGGCTGCGCGAAGCAGGTGGCGGCCAACGAGGTGGCGGCCCAATGCGCGGCGGTCGTCGGAGCGGCGCAGGAGGCCGCGGCCGGGAAGGAAGCCGACGGCGCCGAACTGGCCGATGGGAACGGCATGGCCGGCGAGAACGACATGGGTGCCGGGAACGGTATGGCTGACGAGAACGGCATGGGTGCCGGGAACGCCGCGGCCGACGAGAACGGCATGGCGGCGAAGAAGGGCGCAGCGGCCGACGAGAACGGCATGGCGGCGAAGAAGGGCGCGGCGGCCGAGAAGGGTGCAGCCGACGAGAACGGCATGGCCGGTCAGCAGGACGCGGCCGACCAGGACGCCGCGGCCGACCAGGACGCCGCTGCCGCCCAGGCCTGCGAAGTGGTCCAGAAGTGCCTGGCCCAGGCCGCCGGCGTGGCCGACGCCGGCGGAATGGCGAACCAGAACGGCAAGGCCGAGAACGACGCCGCCGACCAGAACGGCATGGCCGGCCACCAGGGCATGGCCGAGCAGAAGGACGCTGCCGAGCAGAACGGCATGGCCGCGGGCAGCGGCGCCGACGAGAACGGCATGGCCGCGGAGAACGGCATGGCCGACGAGAACGAGCCCGCCGAGCGGAACGGTATGGCCGCCAAGAACAACGCCGCCGACCGGAACGGCAAGGCCGCCAAGAAGGACGCTGCCGAGCAGAACGACGCGGCGAAGCAGGAAGATGCAGCACAGGCCGACCTCTCCGCCGAGGACTGCGCGGCCGTCCTGAACTGCGTTTCCCAGGCCGCCGACCCCGCTGCCGCGGCCGAGCAGCAGGGCATGGCCGTCGAAGAGAACCAGAAGGCCCAGAACCACAAGGCCGAAGACAAGAAGGCCGAAAACCAGAAGGCCCAGGACAAGAAGGCCCAGCAGAAGGCCGAAGACGAGGCCGGTGCGGTCGCCGCCCGGTGCGTCGCGGCCGCCACCGCCGAAACGGTCCCCATGGGGCGCTGACCGGCAACCCGCCGGGCCCGGACCGGCCACCACCGCCGGTCCGGGCCGGGCGCGGGTGACCCGAACCGGTGACCGGCGGGAACTCCGGCCCGTCGCCGTTCGTTCACCACGTTGAGCGCAGTACGCTGGCGCTCGGAAAACGACCGACGACAGCACGAGGCTTCAGTGACCACCGACCCGGCGGCCGAGGACGCTTCCCTGCGCGAGGTGGCCGACGAGCTCGCCGTCGCCGGGCAGCTCCCTCGCTTCCTCCTGATGTACAAGTTCGCCATCGAAGAGCTGATGACGAAGCTGCGGATCCTCAGCGAGGAGTTCGACTTCGTCCACCAGCACGACCCGATCGAGCACATCACGAGCCGGGTCAAGCGGCCGGAGGCGATCAAGGAGAAGGTGCACCGCCGCGGTCTCGGCACCGACTGGGTCTCCGCGGCCGGCGCCCTCGACGACATCGCCGGGATCCGCGTGGTCTGCCCGTTCGTTTCCGACGTCTACGAAGTCGCCCGCATGCTCACCGCGCAGGACGACGTGGAGCTGCTGCGCACCAAGGACTACATCGCGAGCCCGAAGGCGAACGGCTACCGCAGCCTGCACCTCATCGTGCGCATCCCGGTTTTCCTGTCCGACCGCGTGGAAAAGGTCAAGGTGGAGGTGCAGCTGCGCACCATCGCCATGGACTTCTGGGCGGCGGTCGAGCACAAGCTGTCGTACAAGTACCGCGACAGCGTGCCGCCGGATTTCGCGGGCGAACTCTCGGCGGCGGCCCGGACCGCGGCCGACCTCGACCGCCGGATGGCCGCGCTGCACGAACGCATCCGCTAACGCACGGCCATCGCGCCGAGGGCGTCGAGCAGGATCCGCAAGCCGAACTCGAACTCCGCTTCGTGGTCGCACACCGCCAGGAACGGCGCCGCCGCCGAAACGGCGGGCAGCCCCGAGGCTTCGAGTTCCGCGAGCCGGCGGCGGGCCCCGTCGGGGTCGGTGCCGCTGAACGTCGGCGCGGCCTCGACCTCCCGCATCAGCGTGCCGATGAGGAACGCCAGCACGGCCCGCAGCCCGTGCACCGCGCGGTCCGGCGGGAAACCCGCGGCGAGCAGCGGCGCGAGCACGGTCTCCACCGGCGTCAGCGCCGTCATCGACGCGAGCTGGCGGGTGAGCACGAGCGGCGCCGCGCGCGGGTGGCCGAGCATCGCGGCCCGGAACCCGTGCGCCAGCGCGGACATCGTCTCCCGCAGGTCCGCCTCCGCCGGCGGCGCGGGGATCGCGGCCAGCAGGACCTCGGCGATCCCGTCCAGCAGCGCGTCCTTGCCGTCGACGTGGTTGTACAGGCTCATCGGGTCGACGCCGAGCCGGCGCGCGAGCTTGCGCATGCTCACCGCGGCCAGGCCCTCTTCGTCGACCAGCGCCAGCGCCTCCCGCAGGATCCGGTCGCGCGACAGGGCGTCCGCGTCCTTGGGCGGACGCCCGCGACGGCCCGTCACGGGGAGAGCACCGCGGGCAGGTGTTCGTAGCCGCGCAGGATGCGCGTCGACCGGCGACGGCCCCCGGGCAGCACGCGCAGGCCGGGGAACCGGTCGAAGATCGTGCGCAACCCGATTTCGCCCTCCATGCGCGCCAGCGAGGCGCCCAGGCAGTGGTGGCGGCCGGCGCCGAACGACACGTGGTCGCGCGCGCCGGCCCGGGTGACGTCGAAGACGCCCGGCTCGGTGAACACCCCGGGGTCGCGGTTGGCGCCGGCCAGCACGGTCGTCACCAGCGCGCCGCGCGGCAGCGGAACCCCGGCCACCTCGGTCGCGCGCGTCGACACGCGGCCGGTCAGCAGGACCGGCGGGTCGTACCGGAGGACCTCCTCGACGGTGTTGCCCCACAGTTCGGGCCGTTCGCGCAGCACGGCGAGCTGCGCGGGGTCGGCGGCGAGCAGGGCGATGCCGCTGCCGAGCAGGTTGACGGTCGTCTCGAAGCCGGCCGCCAGCACCAAGCCCGCGGTGGACTTCAGTTCCGTTTCGGTGAGGCCGACGCCGCCGTCGCGGGCCGCGACGAGCTTGCTGAACAGGTCGTCGCCGGGGTGGCGGCGCAGGTGGTCGAGGTGCTCGCCGAGCCAGGTGTCGAACTCGGCCAGCGCGGTTTCGACGTCGCGGAAGGTGCGCCAGCCGAGCCCGAGGTCGAGGCTGGGCGCGGCGGCCGCGCCCAGCGACAGCACCTTGCCGAGGTCGGACGGCGGCACGCCGAGGATTTCGCTGATGACGGTGACCGGGAGCAGGCCGCAGTAGGACTCGACGAGGTCGAGCGGGGCGGCGGGGTCGAGCGAGTCGAGCAGGCCGTCCGCGATCTCCTGCACCCGCCCGCGCAGCTGCTCGACCGCGCGCACGGTGAACACGCCGGTGACGAGCTTGCGGTAGCGGGTGTGCTCGGGCGGGTTGACGGCGAGCAGCGACGGCGGCCGGACGGGGTGCAGGTGCTCGCCGGCCGACCACTCGACCAGCCGGCCGAGCGCCGAGCCGTCGGAGCCGATGACGCCGACGCGGAAATCGTCGCTGGCCAGCACCTCCCGGACGGCGGCGTGCGTGGTGGTCATCCAGCCGAAGCGGGTACGGGCGAGCGGGCCGGCCGCGCGGATTTCCTCGAACAGGCCGGTCAGGTCCTGCCCCTCGGCCGCGGCGACCACCATCCGGCCCTGCAGGTCCCCGCGCCGGGCCTCGCGGCGCAGCACGGTACGGGGGAGTGCGTGGCCGAGGCCCCAGCGCACGACGGGTTTCGTCCAGGCCAGAGCCGCGGTCATGGTTTCCCCTCCGGTCGATGTGCCTACAGTGTAGGTTATCGTCGATTACCTACGGCGTAGATTTATGGGAGTTCCGATGAGCGAGTTCGACATCCCCGCCCCCGAAGTCCTCGCGGCCCGGCAGAAGCTGGTGCTCGACCACTTCCGCGACGAAGCCGCCCAGGACTGGGACGCCACGCTGTCGACGTTCCCCCACCCGCACTACGAGGTGGTGGCCACGATGACGGTCCACGACGGCGCCACGGCGGTCCGCGGCTACTACCACGACACGCGCACGGCGTTCCCCGACCAGCACCACGAGCTGATCGCGCTGCGCCACAGCGCCGACGCGGTCGTGGTCGAGTTTTGGCTGCTGGGCACGCACCTGGGCCCGCTGGGCCCGGTTCCGCCGACGGGGTCGCGCTTCCGCGTCCGCATGACGGCGTACTTCGTGTTCGACGCGCAGGAGAGGCTGGTGTGCGAGCGGATCTACTTCGACACGCTGTCGATGCTCAAGCAGCTGGTGGGCGGGGTGGACAAGAAGAAGCTGAAGAACTGGCTGTTGCTGGTGCGGGTGGCGCGGGGGTTCCTGGCGATGTCCGGTGGGCGCCCCGACCCGCGGCTGGTCGACACGGTCGAGCCGGAGCTGCGTGCTGTCTGAGGGCGCGTTTCACTGCGTTCGTCCGGGCCGTTCCGCGACCGGGGCCAGCAGCACCCCCAGCGCGAGCAGTTCCGTCACCGCCATTCCCCGCTCCACCAAGCCGAGCGGGATCAACGTCCACCAGCGGCCGTCCTCCAGCGCCGCCACCACCACCGCGCCCAGGATCACCGCGAACCAGCCGAGCGACACGACCGCCAGCACGCGCACCAGCCGGCGACGCCCCGGCGACGACGGGAACGCTGTCCGCGCCGCCACCAGCACCGCCAACGGCAGCGCCACGAACGCCACCACACTGGCGATCCGGTGCAGCGTGCCGCCGAAGTCGGCGCGGGAGACCGTGGCCCAGTCCGGTTTGGGGAACGCCACGATGACCAGGAGCCCCACCGTCCACAGTGTTCCCAGGATGGCCGCCGGGACCGGGAGGCGGCGCTGGCCGCGCAGTACCGCCAGGCCGGCCGCCGAGCCCAGCGCGACCAGGACCACCGCCACGTCGAAGACCCGCTTGTGGTCGGACAGGCCGTACTCGCTGATCGTGCGGCGGGTGGCGCTGATCTCGTCGGTCGGCGGGATGACCTGCAGCAGCAGCACCAGGCCGGCGCCGATCACCAAGGCCGCAATGCCCGTCAGGGAGACCGCGACCGACACTCGCCGCGCAGGGACCGTGACCATGGGCGCACAGTAGCCGACCGGTGGTTGAGTTCCCGGTGAAAAGCAGGGTGCACGCTGTCCGACTTACGGCGGTGTCCCCGGCCGGATTTCCTCCATTATGGTCCTCCGCTACCGGTACGTCCGTGCGTGCCGGCCTCGGTCAAGGAGGTCGCTTTCCGTGGGGAATTCACCAAGACGGCTAGTGCTGCTGGCTTCGGCCGTCGCGCTGGCCGGAACGTTCGTCGCGTTGCCGTCCGGCACCGCCGGCGCGGCGCAGAACGTCCTGCGCGCCGACAAGTCGGTGGCCCGCTCGTGCTTCGCGAAAGTGCTGCCCAAGGGCACCTCGGGCACCGATCGCCGCGAGCTGACGTCCACCGTGGACGGTCTGGTCCAGGCGCGGCTGCAGCCGGCGCAGGGCGCCGAGGGCGACTGGGACGTCGCCGTCTTCGACAAGGCCACGGGCGCGGTGGTCGCCGCCTCCGCCGCGTTGCGCAGCCACGAACTCGCTGAAAGCTTCGTGAAAAAGGGGCAGGAGCTCGTCGTCCAGGGCTGCCGGTACGGTGGCTCGGCCCGTCAGGCGCAGCTCGGGGTCGACTTCCTGGCGCTGACGCCGCAGGGCACGCCGACCGGTGCGGCGCCGGCGGTCCAGCGCGCGGAGCTCGTCCGCGTCGAGACGCCGACGCGCGCCGACAAGGGCAAGCTGACCGCCCTCGGGCTCGACGTCACGGAGAAGGGTGACGCGACCGGGGTCGAGGTCGTGCTCGCCGACGACGCCGACCGCAAGACGCTCAAGGACAGCGGCTTCAAGTCGAAGGTCATCGAGGCGGACCTCTCGGCCAAGTCGATCCGGGACGCGAAGATCGACCGCGAGTTCGCCGCGAAGACCGCCGCGACCGCGCTGCCCTCCGGGCGCACCGGCTACCGGCACCTCTACGAGTACAACTACGAGCTCAAGGAACTGGCGCGCAAGAACCCGAACCTGGTCTCGGCGTTCACGATGCCGGAATCGACGTGGGAAGGCCGGGACGTCGTCGGCGTCGAAATCGCCACCGACGTCAAGAACGTGACCGACGGCAAGCCGGTGAACTTCACCATGGGCGTGCACCACGCCCGGGAGTGGCCGGCGGGTGAGCACGTCATCGAATGGGCGTACGAGCTGGTCAACGGCTATTCGCGCGACGCAGCCATCCGCGGGCTGGTGAGCAAGACGCGCAACATCGTCGTGCCGATCATCAACCCGGACGGCTTCGAGATCTCCCGCGAGGCCGAGCCCAAGGGTGACTTCACCCGGTTCGACTACGAGATGAAGCGCAAGAACTGCAACGTCAACGACTCGCCGCCGCAGTTCGCGACCGGCGTGTGCAAGGCGAACCCGGGCGGGCGCCTCCGCGGCACCGACCCCAACCGCAACTACGGCGGCTTCTGGGGCGGCGCCGGCGCCGAGCTGGCCTGGAGCGGCGACACCTTCCGCGGGTCCGCGCCGTTCAGCGAGCCCGAGGTGCGCAACGTGCGCTCGATCGTGTCCTCGCGCCAGGTGACCAACCTGATGACGATGCACACGGTCGCCGCGCTGGTGCTGCGCCCGCCGGGCGTGGCCGACATCCGCCCGCCGCTGGAGGAACCGCAGTACAAGGCCCTCGGCGACAAGCTGGCCTCGCGCAACGGCTACACCAGCGAGCCGAGCTGGGCGCTCTACGACACCACCGGCACCACCGAGGACTGGTCGTACTGGGCCACCGGCGGCTGGGGCTTCACCATCGAGGTCGGCGGCAACGGCTTCCACGGGCCCTACGCCGACAGCGTCGTGGCCGAGTACGCGGGCCTGGCCCCGGCGGCCGGGGCCGGCAAGGGCGGCAACCGGCAGGCGTTCCTGGACATGCTGGGCAACGCGGCCGACCCGCAGCAGCACTCGACGCTGATCGGCTCGGCGCCGAAGGGTTACCAGCTCAAGCTGCACAAGACGTTCCAGACGCCGACGTCGCCGGTGATCCAGCCCGACGGCTCGACCAAGCCGCCGATCTACATCACCGACGACTTGAACTCGAAGTTCACCGCCACCGGCGGGCGCTTCGCCTGGTCGGTCAACCCGTCGACGCGGCCGTACGTGGCCGGCCGGTACGGGCGCGACCCGCAGGGCCCCGCGCAGCAGGGCTTCGCGGTCACGAACCCGGCGGGCGTGCCGCCGATCAACCAGAACTACCCGGAGGACCCGGCGGGTGACTCGTTCACCTTCCACGTCGACGGCCTGCCGAAGGTCGACAACGGGAAGTTCAGCGTCAACATCAACTGGGCGAACACCGCGACCGACTGGGACCTGTTCATCTACGACGCGGCGGGCAACCTGGTCAGCTCGTCGGCGAACGGCGGCACGACGTCCGAGCACGCCGTGCTGTTCGACCCGCCGGCCGGTGACTACAAGGCCGTGGTGGTCAACTACGACCAGGCGAACCCGGCCGCGGTCGACGACTGGGCCGGGGACGTGTCGTTCTCGTCGCCGATCCCGCCGACCTACGGGACGAAGGAGGCCTACCAGCTGACCTGCTCGTCGCCGAACGGCAAGCTCGTCGGCGTGGCGGACGTCTACGCCGACCGCGGCCAGACGGTCGACGTCGGCGAGGTCTGCACCCGCTCCGCGCACGCGCAGAAGCAGCGCGCGTCGGGCGGGGTCCGGTAGCCCGGTTTTCGGTACGTGAAGGCCTCCTCGCTCGCGCGGGGAGGCCTTCACGGCGTTACGGCCAGGGTGACGCCGAGGACGACGAGAACCGTGCCCACGACGCGGTTGAGGGCCGGTTCCGCGCGGGCGTACCAGCGCTGGGTGACGGGGGAGGAGAACAGCAGGGCGACGCCGAGGTGCCAGGCGGCCGAGGCGGCGACGATCAGGGCGACCGCGGCGGCTTTGACGGCCGTGGGTTCGGTGGGCGGGAGCGTCGCGGTGAGGACGCTGCCGAAGAACGCGACGGCCTTGGGGTTGGTCAGGTTGCTCAGCACACCGCGGCGGAAGAAGGTTCCCGGGCGGTCCGGGGTGCTCACTGCCTGGTCCGGCGGTTTGGCGGGTGTGGCGGGGTCGGCGGGGGCGCGCCACCACAGCCGGGCGCCGAGCCACGCCAGGTACGCGCCGCAGACCACGCGCAACGCCGTGGCCAGCCACGGCGTGCGTGCCAGGACACCGCCCAGCCCGAAGACGGCGACCGCGGCCAGCAGCCCGCCCGCGGCGACCACGCCGAGCGCGATCGCAACCGCGGCCCGCCGGGTTCCGGTGGCGGCGGTGTGCACGATGAGCACGAAGTTCGGGCCGGGGGAGACGGCGGCCGGCAGGTAGGCCAGGAGGACGGTGGCGAGGGTAGCGGCGGGACTCATCAGGCCGGGCTCATCGGACCGGGCTCATCGGACCGGGCCGAGGCGGGTCGGCCTCCCTTGCCGGCAAGCGCCCCAATGTGGCGTTGGTTGCGTCCAACGCACCGAACGCCGCATTGGGTGCGTCGGACGCACCGAACGCCACATTGGGTGCGTTGGACGCACCGAACGCCCCATTGGGGCGCTCGGGAACCTGGCTCACGCGGCCCGGCCGCCTCCGCCGACGACCTGGTCGCGCATCGTCCTCAGCGTCGGGTGATCCACTGTGGACGGATCCGCCGCCAGCCACTCGCCGATCTCGTGCAGGAACTCCTCCGGCGTCATCGGCGCGACGGGCAGGTCGCCCGGGTCGGCCGTGGTCAGGTCGCCGCTGCGGCTCGGGTACACGATCATCGCGCCCCTCAGCGCCACGTCGGGCAGCAGGCCGCGGTAGGCGGCGAGGCTTTCGGCGAGCCGGCTGCCGCCGCCGCGGAACGGGCGGCCGTTGCGCAGGAGCCGGCCGTCCTCGGCCGTCTCGTAGTGGCCCGGCAGCCACAGCTTCGACTCGATGAGCACCAGCCGCTTCCCGCACAGCACCGCGTGGTCGACGTCGGCGAACACCGAACCGGGCCAGGCGAGGCCGTGGAAGATGCGGGCGCCGGGCAGCCGGGTGAGGTAGCCCTCGAGCAGGTCGGCGGTGAGCCGCTCGGCCAGCTCGTCGCGCTCGGTGCCGGGAGCGCCGAAGACCGTGCGGCCGCCGAACTCCTCGGCGTACGCCTCGCGGTCCCGGGCGGCCCGCAGGTACCCGCGCGCCAGCCGCTGGACCAGCAACGCCGTGCCGGCCGTCAGCAGCAGCCAGACGACGAGCACCGGCGGGGAAAACCCGACCCCGGTCACCAGCGGCAGCAGCACGAGCACCATCCCGGCGATCGCGGCGACCACCGGCGTGTGCCCGGGCCCGCTGCGGCGGCCGTGCCGCATCCGGGTGTCCTCGCCGGCGCAGTGCCACCAGCTCAGGTCCTCGGCGTCCAGTTCGGGCAGGTCGGGGACGAACCCCGGCTCGTCGCCGAAGCGGCGGCGGGGGCGCGGCCGGACCGGCACGGGCACCACGGCCGCGCCGCCGGAGTCGTAACGGGCGCGGGCGACCGGATCGCTCAGGACGTCGTAGGCCTCGCGCAGCAGCCGGAACGTGCCGACCGTGCCGCCGCCGTCCGGGTGCAGGGACTTGGCCAGCCGGCGGTAGGCCGTCTTGACGTCGGCCGCCGTGGCGTCCCGGCGGACGCCGAGCACCTCGTAGTAGTCGACCTCGGGCACGCGGGCGTTCACCTCCGGATGGCTGCGCGAAGACTTTATGGGGTCGGGCCACGGGGTCTGTCACCGCCTCGGCGGCGCGTGCGGGTGATGCTCCTCGGCGCAGGTCAGCGCCGTGTGGGAGTTTTACCGCTGACGGCGCGGGGTTTGCGCGCTCCGGCGTACCCGCCGCATGCGTGCGCGTGACGACGTCCGGCGTGGCGGTGCGACGGGGTTTGCGGTGGTCCGGGAGTGTCCACTGAGGACCATATGTCACCCGGAAGTGTTGCGCCGGCCGGGAAAGCGGGCTTCCTGGTCACTTTTCGTAGCCGGATTTCACCTGAATAGCCGCGAACAGATGTTCGAAAGCTCGCCTACGATGGAGGCATGTCCTCGAACCCCCTCAGACGTGACGGGCCCACCGCCACCCCACCTCGGCAGCGGGCCCGTCACCCCCGTCAGCGCTCGCGCAGCAGGAACCGCTGCAGCTTCCCGCTGGCGTTGCGCGGCAGCGCGTCGAGGAAGCGCACCCGGCGCGGGTACTTGTACGGCGCGGCAACGGCTTTGGCGTGCTCCTGCAGGGCGTGCACGACGTCCGGGCCCGGGGCGGCGCCCGGCCGGAGCACGACGAAGGCGGTCACGACGGCGCCCCGGTCCGGGTCGGGCGTGCCGACGACCGCGCACTCCTCGACGTCCGGGTGCGTCAGGAGCACTTCCTCGACCTCGGGAGCCGCGATGTTGTAACCGGAGGAGACGATCATGTCGTCGCTGCGCGCCACGAAGCGGAAGTAGCCGTCGGGTTCGCGGACGTAGGTGTCGCCGGTGATGTTCCAGCCGTCGCGGACGTAGTCGGTCTGCCGCGGGTCGCCGAGGTAGCGGCAGCCGGTGGGGCCCTGGACCGCGAGCAGTCCCGGCGTGCCGTCCGGCACCGGCCGGCCGTCGGCGTCCAGCACGGCGGCGCGGAAGCCGGGCACGACCTTGCCGGTCCGGCCGGGGCGGACGTCGGCGCCGGCCGCGGAGATGAACACGTGCAGCAGCTCCGTGCTGCCGATGCCGTCGATCAACGGCGATCCGGCGACCTCGCGGTACCGCTCGGCCACGGCGGCGGGGAGCGCTTCCCCGGCGGAGACGGCGCGGCGGACCCCGGCCAGCAGCGGCCCGTCGCCGGCGCCGAGGATCGCGCGGTAGGCGGTCGGGGCGGTGAACAGCACCGTCACCGCCTGCTCGGCGACGACCGACGCCAGCTCCTTGGGGGTCGCGCGTTCCAGCAGGAGCGTCGACGCGCCGGCGCGCAGCGGGAACACCAGCAGGCCGCCGAGGCCGAAGGTGAACGCCAGCGGCGGGGTGCCGCAGAAGAGGTCGTCCGCGGTGGGCTGCACGACGTGCCGGGAGAACGTGTCGGCGATGGCGAGCAGGTCGCGGTGGAAGTGCATGGTGGCCTTCGGCGTCCCGGTCGTGCCGGAGGTGAAGGCGAGCAGGGCGACGTCGTCGGCGGCCGTCGGCACGTCGGCGAAGGCCGCCGGGTGCCGGGCGCAGCGTCCGGCCAGTTCGGCGCGCTCGGTGCCGTAGGACACCACGGGCAGCCCGGGCGGCAGTTCGTCGAGCAGGCGCTCGTCGCACAGGGCGACCGACGGCTGCGCGCGGTCGGCGATCTTGTCCAGTTCGCCGCGGCGCAGCATCGGCATCGTCGTGACGGCGACGGCCCCGGCCTTGAGGACGCCGAGCCAGCACGCCGCGAGCCACGGCGTGTTGGTGCCGCGCAGCAGCACGCGGTTGCCGGGCACGACCCCGAGCTCGGCGGTGAGGACGTGGGCGATCCGGTTGGCACGCGCCACGACTTCGCCGTAGGTCCACACCTCCTGCGGCGAGCGCAGGCAGGGCCGGTCCGGGCCGAGGCGGGCGGCGGTGTCGTCGAGCAGCACCGTCGCGGCGTTGAGCCGCTCGGGGTAGTGCAGCTCCGGCAGGTCGAACACGAGCCGCGGCCATTGCTCACCGGGCGGCAGCCGGTCGCGGCAGAAGGAGTCGGTGTGAGCGCTGGGAGTAAGCCTCATCGCAGCTCCTCGGTCTCGACCTGCCCCACGAGGAACGTAGCACTCGTTGCGACCGTCGAGAAGACGCAATGTCGCATCGTTGACGGCGGCAACGAGACAGCGATACGGGTCGGTTCAGCCGCCGGCGAGCACATCGAGTTCGGCGATGATCGCCGGGTAGGCCTCCGGGCAGCGGTCGACGAGGTCCTCGACGACGTAGGCCCAGTCGTGCTCGACCAGCTGCTTCGCCAGCGCCCGCTCCGGGGACAAGCCCCGGGTGTCGGTGGCCGGGAACCGGCCGGGGACCGCGGAGGTCGCTGTCTTGCGCGTCCAATCCTTACTGAGGCCCCTCCACGTCGAGACCTCTTGGCCGAGCTCGGTCAGGCTCCGGATCCGGCCCGAGCAGAGCTCGAGGACCTGCCGGACGTTCCGGGCCGCCGGGCGGGAATCGCCGGCCGGGTCTTCGCCGAGTGCGCGGCGAGGGGCCGGAGGCGGTCGATCAGGGCCGTCGTGCGGTCGCGGTCACCCCGATCCGCCGCTACCGCGACCACCTCGAGCAGGCCGTTCATCGCTTCGACGGGGTCGGGCTGCGCCTCGGCGAGGCGCCCGGCTTCGTCGAGCAGATCACCGTCACGCGTCTGCTTCGCCACCAGCAGCACCGCGTTCACGCGGTCCGGGGGATCGGCCGCGTTCCGCGCGACGGCTCGCGCGCGTTCCGGCAGGCCGGCCGCCAAGAGGGCCCGGAGCACGTCCAGCCGCGGCCGCCACTCGAGCGCCGGGTCGGCCACCCGGGCCAGCGTGCGTTCGGCCCGGTCGAGCTCGCCTGCCGCCACCGCGCCTTCGGTGATGGCGGCCCAGGCAGACGCCCGCGCCGTGGGATCGGTCAACAGAGCGGCTTGGCGCTCCGCGCGGTCGAAGTCTTCGTGGTCGGCCATCGTTCTGATCCACAGCACGGAGATGCGCTGGTCGTACTCGCCGACGAGCCCCCGGGCCACCCGCTCGGTCAGCTGGAGGACTTCGGCGCCTTCGTCCGCGCTGCCGGCCCGGAGGAGGGCGGCCGCCACGACAAAAAGCGCCTGCGCGTCGTTGCCCTTTTCCGCGTACTCCCGCGCGATCTTCGCCGCGCGCTGCGGGTCCCCGGTTTCCGCGAGCGTCGGAGCGACGGCGATCAGGGCTTTCCGGCGCTGGAGAGCGTCCGGCGCCTCCAGGGCGATGCGTAGTGCCTCGGCACTCAGGCGGGCCGCCCCGGCCGGGTCCTTCGTGCCGATCGACGAAGCGACTTCCGCCAGCCGGGCGCCCAACCGCACGGGCTCCGACGTCGTCCGGGCGATGGCTTCGGCACGGTGGCGGTCCTGCTTGGCTGTGATCCGAAGGATCTCCCCCAGCCATTCCTCCCGCTTTTCCGCGTCCTCCAGCGTGTCCAGGATCCGCAGGGCGCGCTCGTCGTCACCGGCCCGGGCGGCGTCGGCCGCCACCGGGCCGGCAAAAGTGGTCCGCCCGGCCAGGCGGGCCGTCGAGAGCGTGGTTTCCGCGTCCTCCAGCAGGTCCGCGGCATGGTCCGGCCGGCCCAGTTCGGCGGCGGCCGCGGCCATCGCGCTCAGCGCCTCCGCGGATCCGTGCTGCTCCTCGCCTTCGAGCAGCTTCCCGGCTTCGGCCAGGAGCGCGTCCGCCCGGTCCGGTGCCTCGGCGGCGGCATCGCCGGCCAGCAGCGCGAGTGCTTCCGCGCGTTCGGCGGTGTTCTGCACGAGTGCCGTTACGCGGCGTGCGCGTTCGTGATCGCCGGCGCGGCCGGCCGCCTTGGCGAGCGAAACCACCGGGCCGGCGCCGAAGAACTGGCTGAGCGCGGCCGCGTGTTCCTCCGCCTGATCCAGCAGGCTCGCCGCCTGGCTGGGGTGTCCCTTGGCGCGGCAAACCGCCGCGGTCGCGATCAAGGCCCGGATGCGGTCGAACGGGTGCCGGATGGCGGCGATCATCGCTTCCGCCCGGTCCAGGTGGCCGAGCTTGGCCCAGCCCGACGGCAGGGCCGGTGGCACCCGGCCGTTGCCCCGGAGCAGGTGCACGCGATGGACCGCGAGCCGGGCGAGGGCGACCAGGTCCGGCGGCCCGGAGGCGTGGATCAAGTTCTGCGTCGCGGTGATCTCACTCAGCGCGGCGCCGTCGCCGCCCGCGCGGACCTGGGCGAGGGTGTGACGATGCGGGTCGGTGGCGCAGGCCAGCATGCGGGGCACGTCTTGTTCCGCCAGGAGCAGCGCGAAGTAACCCCGGAGCAGGTACTCGGGCGTGTCCGGTGGCCATCCCTTGTCCGCGTAGCCGTCCGCCCACTCGTGCAGGCGCTGCCGGTAGCCCGCGAGCCGGGGCCCCAGCATCTCCCGCGCGGTGACCAGGAGCTGCTCGTGGGCCAGGACGTGGACCTCGTCGGTCAGCCCGGGACGCTCCGGTGGACGGCAGGCGAAGCTGCGCCCGGTCGCGGTGTGCAGGCAGTCGTCGATGTCGCAGGGCATGGCGCCGGTCAAGGTGACCAGGTCCGGTGCGGTGAGGCCGCCGGCCGCCGCAGTGATCAGGCCCAGGACGTCCTGCTCGATCGGAGCGCCGCGGAGGAGACGTTTCAGGTCGCGTTCTTTGGCATCGCGCACGGCGCCGGCCTTTGCGGACGGGGCGAGCGGGCGGATGATCGCCGGCTCGCGCAGGGGATGGTCGTCGGGGACGTCGGTGGGCAGGGGCCTGCTGCTGCGGCCCGAAACGATCACGCGCATCCCCGCCGGCGGGTGCTCCGGGAGCAGCGCCGCGATGCTGTGGGTGTCTGGGCTGCCGTCCAGGCCGTGATCCTCGTCCAGCCCGTCCACGACGAGCGCGAACTGCTCACCGCGCCGGCGGCACTGGTCCGCGACCTCGGCGAGGAGGCCCCGCAGCTGCGTCTCGCGCGTCGAGTCCGTCGACTGCGGAAGCGGTATTTCCCGGATTGCGCAGAGCTGCTCGAGCAGGTTGTCGACGAAGGCCCGGCGATCGCTCTGGCCGGGCTGGCTCCCGGTGATGAAGAACGCGACGAGCTGCACCCCGGGCGGCGGATCCAGTACGAAGGCCGCCAGCAGCGCCGACTTCCCCGACCAGGCCTCGGCCCGCCACCAGGCATACGCCCCTCCGGTGCCGGGGTCGGTGCAGAACCGGGCCAGTTCGGCGAGTTCTTCGTCGCGACCGACCAGGCACCGGGGCGCAAAGGATTCGACCCGGGTGAGGTAGTAGCTGCGCACCGGACCGGATCCGCCGGCGTGCACGGCACCCCGTACCGTCCCGATCTGGACCACCGGTCCGGTGAACCGGCCCGAAGCGGAATTCTCCGTCACCGGGCCATCATCCGGGGATGAGCCGGCCGGGCGCCCGGTCCGCGCTGCCCGTCGAGCGGAGTTGTCCGCGAACTGTCACGTTTTCCCGGGACCCCCGGGTCCCGGGTCACCCCGTCGTGGGGGCGCGGGATCGCCGCACCGCGGGCCGCCGGCCGCTAGTTTTTGATCATGGTCGAGACGCCCGAGCCCCCGCCCACCCTGGCCGATCCGCGCGCGCTTCTGCTGGGGTACCTCGACCACAACGCCGCCGCCGTCCTGCGCAAGCTCGAGGGCCTCTCCGACCACCAGCTGCGCCGGAGCGTGGTGCCGTCCGGGTGGACGCCGCTGGGGATGGTCAAGCACCTCGCCTGCACCGAACGCTTCTGGATCCGGTACCTGTTCGCCGGGGAGGACGTCGACTTCTCCTGGCCGCGCACCGCCGAACAGGAGTGGTTCGTCGCGCCGGAGGAATCCTCGGCGGACATCACGGCCTTCTTCCGCGCCGAGCGGGACAACTGCGCCCGGGTCGCCGCGGTCACCCCGCTGGACGCCCGGGCGGTCCGGACCACCCGCCGCGGCGGGGCCGAAGAGCACCCGACGCTCGCGTGGATCCTGTTCCACCTGGTGCAGAGCTTCGCCCGGCACGCCGGGCACGTCGACGTCGGCCGCGAGCTCGTCGACGGCGTGACCGGCAGATAACGCCGTCAGGCGGGCGGGGCGACCGTGGCGTCCTGGCCGGCGCGGCGCAGGGCGTCGGCGACGAACCCGCTCGCCTTCAGCTCCTCGACCAGCTCGCCCAGGAACACGATCGTCTCCGGGCGGCGGTCCGGGGTCGTGGCGACCGCCTGCCGGATCTCCATGAACCGCCCGGGGAGCACGCGGGTCCCGGGGTGGGCGGCGGCGTAGGCGGTCAGCGGCTGCCGGATCCCGGCGGCGACCTCCAGGCCTTCGGTCTCGAACGCCGTGACGCCGTCCTCGCCGCGCACGATCGTCGCCTGCCGGAGGGTGCGGGTCAGGTACAGGTCGTACGCCGAACCCTGCTTGACGCCGATCCGGACGCCCGGCCGGTCGACGTCGGACGGCGCCTCGAACGGCGAGCCGTCCGCTACGACGTACCCACCCTCGATGACGACGTACGGCGCCGTGAACGCCACCTCGGCCGCGCGGGCCGGTTCGATCGCCAGGAAGCCGAGGTCGGCCGCGCCCGAGGTCAGCGCCTCGAACGACTTCCGGGCCGCGTCGAAGCAGACGAGCTCCACCGGGAGGTCCAGCCGTGCGGCCGTTTCGCGCGCGAGGTCGACCGTGACCCCGCCCGGCTCCGCCGGTGTCCCGTGCGCGAGCACGGGGTTGCCGAGGTTGACGGCGGCGCGCAGTGTGCCGGTGGGGGCGAGGTCCCGGGCGACGGCGGAAAGATCTCCCATGACCGGCGAGGGTATCGACGGCACCGGGCGCGCGCCCCGCGATTGTCGCTCACGCCACCGGCGGCTCGTCCGCGGTGGTCAGGGCGAACACCGTCTCCTGGTGGTAGACCTCGCCCGGCCGCAGCACCGTGCTGGGGAAGTCCGGGCGGTTCGGGGAGTCCGGGAAGTGCTGGGCTTCCAGGGCGAAGCCCGCGCCGCGGTGGTACGGGCGGCCGCCGGTGCCGGCCAGGTCCGCGGTGAGGTAGTTGCCCGAGTAGAACTGCAGCCCCGGCTCGGTCGTCCACATCGTGAGCAGGCGGCCGGACGCCGGGTCCCAGGCCCGGGCGGCGAACGGCGCACCGCGGTCGAGCACCCAGTTGTGGTCGTAGCCCTGGCCGGTCACCAGCCGGGGGTCGGGCTCGCCGATCCGGGCGCCGATCCGCGCCGGACGGCGGAAGTCGAACGGGGTGCCCTCGACCGGGGCCGGGTCGCCGGCCGGGATCAGGTCCTCGCCGGTGGGGCAGAACCGGCTCGCGGCGATCTCCAGCCAGTGCTCGTGGACGTCGCCCGACCCTTCGCCCGCCAGGTTCCAGTAGGTGTGGTTGGTCAGGTTGACGACCGTCGGCGCGTCGGTGGTCGCGCGGTAGGTGAGGCGCAGCCGGTCGCGGGCGTCGACGCGGTAGGTGACCTCGGTGGTGAGCCGGCCGGGGTAGCCCTGGTCGCCGTCCGGGCTGACCAGCGTGAGCCGCAGCGCGACGCCGTCGCCGTCGGAGATCCCGGTCGCCGCCCAGATCCGCGTGTCGAACCCGGCGGGGCCGCCGTGCAGGCTGTTCTTGCCGTTGTTCTGCGGCACCCGGTGCTGGACGCCGTCGAGGGTGAAGGTGCCGCCGGCGATCCGGTTGGCGAACCGGCCGATCACCGCGCCCAGGAACACCCGGTCCGCTCCCGGCCGGTTGTTGGCGACGTACCCGTCGAGGTCGCCGAAGCCGAGCACGACGTTGCCCGGCCGGCCGTCGCGGTCCGGCGCCTCCAGCGACTGGAGCACGCCGCCGTAGTCGAGCACGCGCACGCGCGGGCCGCCGGGACGGCCGAGCGTGTACCGGTGCACGTCCGCGCCGTCGGCGCGGCCGAAGAACTCCCGGGTGAGTCCGGGCGGGAGCGGGGTCATCGGCGGGTCCTCCAACCGGCTGTTAGCGCTAACAGCCTGGGAAGACGATAGGTTCCGGCGCCCCGCACGGTCAAGGACCGAGGCCGCCTCCAGGGCAGTGGAGGCGACCCCGGGGGCTCAGCGCTCGCCGGCCGGGGGACGGGTGCCGAGCAGCCGGTGGGCGCGCAGGGCCATCTGGATCTCCAGCCGGTGCGCCGGATCGGCCAGCCGGTCGCCGAACAGCTCGCTCAGCTGGCTCACGCGGTAGCGGACCGTCTGGGGGTGGATCCGCAGGGCCTGGGCGATCTCCGGGGTGTTCCCGTTGTGCTCCAGCCAGCTCAGCAACGTCTCGGCCAGCCGGGTCTGCTGCTTCACCGTCAGGCCCGCGAAAGGCGCGAGCGCCTTCGCCGACAGCTCGTCCAGCAGGAACCGGTCGATCAGCAGCCAGTGCGTCGCCAGGTGGTCGGCCGTCTGGGTGACCGGGCGGTCGCCGGCCAGGCCGCGGCGGACCAGGTCGAGCGTGCGGCGGGCCCACAGCAGCGACGTCGCCGCGTCGGCCGGGCGGACCCGGGGGCCGATCGCCGCGCGCCAGCCCGGCAGCCGGCCCTCGAGCCCCCGCAGGTCGCGGTCCGGGTTCGGGGTCAGGAAGCAGGGCTCGGGACCTTCCAGGTCGAGCAGCACGTCGCCGGCCAGCTGCGGGGTGGGCGGCGGCTGGTGCTCGGTGCGCGGGTCGAGCGCGACGACCGTGACCTGCTCGGGCATCGCCCACTGCGCCGCCTTGGCCATCGTCGCCAGCGTGGCCGGCGACGACGGCGGGGTGGCGAGCAGCAGTTCGAACAACCGGCGCCGCCGTCTTTCGAGCGTGCCCGTCGCCATCGCCTGCGCCAGTGTGTACCCCTCGACCGAGTAGGAGGAAATCTCTTCCACGTAGGCGAAAATGGCCTCCGCGCCGACGCAGAGCACCGCGGCCGGGAAGCGGTGGGCCTGCCCGAGCTCGGCCACGTAGCGCCACGCCGCGCGGCCGCCCGCGCGGTAGGCGGCCTGCAGCGAGTTGAGGCTGCCGCCGTCGTGGTGAACGCGCTTCCCGACCTCCATGAACAACTTCGCCCAATTGTCCTGTGTGGACGCCAGGTTTTCGATGCTGTCGATGCAGCTGAGCACCGCCTGCTCGATCGCCAGCACGATCATCTTGCCGAATTCGCCTTCGAGGGGTTTGGCGTACTCGGGCACGGCCCGCTGGACCTCCTCGAGGATCCGCCGGGCGAGCGGGTCGGCGTGCGGCCGGAACCGGCCCGCGAGTTCCGTCGGCAGCGAGCACCACAGCTGCCGCGCGCGGCCGGTGCCCCGCGGGTGCGGGATCGCCGCCTGCTTGAACGTCCGGGTCATGGCACACACCCCTCGCCGCACCTCGTGGAGAGTTCGCGCCGTCGTCGGCGCGGAGGTCATGTACTCACACGCGATCGGACTTGGCAACCGCCTTCCCTGAGCCCGGAGCGGGTTCTGTCACGCGGGACTCAACGGCCGCACCGAAGTTTGTCACCTGCCGGACAAACCAGGATCACTAACCGCGGCAAAGGTTTCCGGGATTCGATTTGTCAGCGGGGACGGTATCTTCGCGCCCTTCCCGTTGTTAGCGTGATCAACCGGCACCCGGGAGGAGAACACCGATGACGGCGCTCGTTTCCTGGTGCTTCCGCCGCGCCGGGATCGTCGTCGTGCTGTGGCTGGTGGCGCTGGGCGGGCTCGGTGCCGCCGCGTTGCACACCGGCGCGGCCTTCCGCGACACGGTGGACCTGCCCGCCGCCGACAGCACGGCGGCGGCGAACCTCCTGCGCGGGGCCGGTGCCGGTGGCGCCGCGGAACGCGTGGTCGTCCGCTCGCCGGAGGGGCCCGTCGACAGCGGCACGGGCCGCGCCCGGCTCGACGCTCTCGCCGCCCGGCTCGCGGCACTGCCCCACGTCGTTTCCGCCGGCCCGCCGCCCGGCGAGCTGTCCGCCGACCGGCGGACCGCGGTGCTCACCGTGCGCTTCGACGCCCCGGCCGCCGACCTCGGGCAGGGGACGGCCGACGCGCTGGCCGCCGTCCTCCGCGACGCCGGCGGCCTCACCGCCGGGGCCTCCGGCGAGCTCGCCGCGATGACGGCCGCCGCGCCGGACCTGGGCAACGCCGGGATCGGCCTGCTCGCCGCGGCCGTGGTCCTGCTGGTGGCCTTCGGCTCGGTGAGCTGCGTCCTGCTCCCGGTGCTCACCGCGTCGGTTTCGGTCGGCTGCGCGCTCGCCGCCGTGACCCTGTTGTCGCACGTCACGACCCTGCCGAAGATCAGCACCGAGATCGCCGCGCTGCTCGGGCTCGGGGTCGGCGTCGACTACGCGCTGTTCGTGCTCACCCGCTACCGGCAGGGTCGCGGGGAAGGCGCCGGGCCGGCGGCGGCGCTGGCCGTCGCGGCCGCGACCTCCGGGCGCAGCGTGGTCTTCGCCGGCGTCACCGTGTGCGTTTCCCTGGCCGGCATGCTCACGGTCGGCCTGCCGTTCCTGACCGGGATCGCGGTGGCCGCCGCGGTCTCGGTGCTGCTGACGGCCTTCGCCGCGCTCACCCTGCTGCCCGCGCTGCTGCGGCCGCTTGCCCGCCGGATGAGCCCGCGCCCGGAGGGCGGCGACGGCGGGTGGGCCCGGCTCGCGCGCTCGGTGACCGCTCGCCCCGGCCCGTACACCCTGGCGGCCCTGCTGGTCGTGGCCGTGCTCGCGCTGCCGATGACCGGGCTGCGGCTCGGCGTGCCGGACGCCGCCCTCGACCCGCCCGGCAGCGTCACGCGGACCGCCGCCGAACTGCTGGAAGAGGGCTTCGGGCCGGGCGCGGACGCCCCGCTGCTGGTGACCGGGACGGGCGGCTCCTCGGTGGGCCAGTTGCGGGAAGCGCTGCTCGCGAGCGCCGACGTCGGGCCGCCCGCCGCACTGCCCGGGGACGTCTGGCTGCTCACGGTGCGCCCGCGGACGGCGCCCGACGACCCGGCCACCGGCGAACTGCTGGCCTCGACGCGGGTGATGGCCCGGATCCTCGGCAGCCCGGACGCCCACGTCGGCGGGGTCGTGGCGGCCCGGGCCGACTTTTCCGCGGCGATCACCGCGCGGCTGCCGCTGTTCCTCGCCGCCGTCGTCGGGATTTCGGTCCTGCTGCTCGCCTGGGTGTTCCGCAGCGTGCTGATCCCGCTCACCGCGGCGGTGATGAACCTGCTGACCGCGGCCGCGACGACCGGCGCGGTGGTGTTCGCCTTCGGCGGCCCGATCGAGCCGTACCTGCCCGTCTTCCTGTTCGCCGGGTTGTTCGGGCTGTCGATGGACTACGAGGTCTTCCTCATCGCCCGCATCCAGGAGGCCTGGCGCCGCCACGGCGACACGCGGGCGGCGGTGGTCGACGGCGTCGCGGCGACCGGCCGGACGATCACCGCGGCCGCGCTGATCATGGCGCTGGTGTTCGTGTCGTTCGCCTTCGTGGACGCCCGGGTGGTGCGCGAAGCGGGCGTCGGGCTGACCGTCGCCGTGCTCCTGGACGCGGTCGTGGTCCGGTGCGTGCTCGTCCCGGCGGTGATGGCCCGGTTCGGTGCGGCGAACTGGTGGTTCCCGCGCCGGAAAGCCGCGGTCGCCGGCGAACTGGCGGGGAGCGTGCGATGACCCGGCGGACCCTGGTGGTGCTCGCGCTCGGCGCCTTCGTCACGACGCTGGACAACACGATCGTCGCGGCGGGCGTGCCGTCGATCGCCCGTGACCTCGCCCTGGACCTCGGGGCGCTGCAGTGGATCGCGCTCGGGTACATGCTGCCGTTCGCCGGGCTCCTGCTCGTCGCGGGCACGCTGATCGATCGCTGGGGACGCCGGCCGGTCCTGGTGGCCGCTCTGCTCGCGTTCGGCCTCGGCGCGGCGGCGGGCGGGTTGGCGGGCTCGGCGTGGCTGCTGGTCGCCGCCCGGGTGCTCCAGGGCGTGGCGGCCGCGTTCCTGGTGCCGGGGCTGCTGAGCCTGCTGCGGACCAACCTCGACGCACGCGGCCGGACGCTCGGCGCGGCGGTGTGGACGGCGTGCCTGGCGGCCGCGCTGGCGCTGGGCCCCGCGCTCGGCGGTGTCCTGAGCGCCTACCTGGGCTGGGCCTGGATCTTCTTCGTCAACCTCCCGTTCGTCGCCGCGATGCTCGTCCTGGTGCCGGGGACGGTGCCGCCCGGCCGCGGCGCCGGCACCCGTGCGCCACCGGCGTCGGCGATGGTCCTGGTGACGGCGAGCCTGGTGCTGCCGACCACCGCGCTGGCCGAGCCACGGGCCCGGCTCCCGCTGCTGGCCGCGGGGGCCGTGTGCGGGGTGGCGTTCCTCGTCCGGGAACGGCGGGCGGCCGAGCGGCTGCTCCCGGCGGCCCTGACCGGGAACCGCGTGTTCCTGGGCTCGCTCGCCCTACAGCTGCTGTGGGGGCTCGGGATCTCCGGGATCTTCTTCTTCACGCCGTTGCTGCACCAGGAGTTCCTCGGGCTCGGCCCGGTCGGCGCCGGGCTCCCGCTGGCCGGCGTCGCGGTGGCCGTCGTCGCCGCGACGCCGCTGGTGCCGGTGGCCGTCGCCCGCCACGGTCCACATCGGACGGTGGCGGCGGGGCTGGCCGTGGTCGGTGCCGGCCTGCTCGCCCTCGCCGCGGTCAACCACGTTCCCGAGCTGTGGCCACGGCTGCCGGGCATGGTCCTCATCGGCGCGGGCTCGGCCTTCACGGTCCCGATGACCTCGCACGCGCTCGAGGTGGTGGCGGAGCGGCATTCCGGCACGGCGTCGGGACTGCTCACCGCGGCCCGGGAGCTGTCGAGCGCGCTCGGCGTCGCGCTGATCGGTGCGGTTCTGACGGCGGTGCGCGCGGCGGGGCTCGAAGCGGGCGCGCCCGCCGGCGCGGCACTGGCCGGCGGGTACACCGCGGGCCTGCTCGCCGCGGCCGGGCTGACGTTCGCCGGCGCGCTGCTGGCGGTGCGCGTGCCGCAGCGCCGTTCCGCCGGGACCTCGTCGCCGCGTGACAAACGTGCTGTCCCGTAACCCGTTTCCGCATGAGTATCCGGGAATGATTCGTTGACAACCGCACCGGCGCGGTTATTCACTGCGCCGGTAAACGCTCTCTGCGAGGATGCATGGAAACCATTTCCCAGCCGGTTCCCGTCACCGGTGCCCCCGACGCCGACGGCGAGTCCTTCGCGACCCTGCTGGGTCACTGGGCCCGCCGCCTCGGCGACCGGATCGCCGTGACCCACCTGGACCACCGCGACGGCGCGGACGGCCGGGCGGTCACGCTCACCTGGCGCGAGCTCGACGAACGGGTCGACGCGGCCGCGGCCCGGCTGTCCGAAGTGGCCGGTCCGGGCGAGCGGGCGGCGGTGCTGGCCGGGCAGTCCGCCGACTACGTCGTCGCGTTCCTGGCCGCGCTGCGGGCCGGCCTGATCGCCGTGCCGTTGTTCCCGCCCGGCCTGCCCGGGCACGCGGGCCGGCTGGCCGCGGTGCTCGCCGACTGCGGCCCGCGCGTCGTGCTGACCACGGCCGGGGAGCGCGAGGCGGTCACCCGGTTCCTCGCCGGCACGCCGGTCGACCCGGTCGTGCTCGCCGTCGACGCCGTGCCCACGATCGCGCCCGGGCCCCGGGACTGGCCCCGGCCCGACCCCGGTGCCCCGGCCTACCTGCAGTACACCTCGGGATCCACGCGCTCCCCCGCCGGGGTCGTGCTGACCCACCGCAACGTGCTCGCCAACGCCCGCCAGGCCTGCGCCGCCTACGGTGCCGAGAGCGGGACCACCTCGACGGTCAGCTGGCTGCCGCTGTTCCACGACATGGGGCTCATCCTCGGCATCGGCGCGCCCATGGCCGGTGGTCTCGCTTCGGTCCTGATGGATCCGCTGGCGTTCATCGAACGGCCCGCGCGCTGGCTGCGTGCGCTTTCGGCCAGTCCCGGCGCGATCAGCGCCGCGCCCAACTTCGCCTACGCCTACTGCGCTTCGCGCGTCACCGAGGCCGACAAGATCTACCTGGAGCTGAGCCGGGTGGTCTCGCTGATCAACGGCAGCGAACCGGTGCTGCCGGCCACGATCGCGAGGTTCCAGGACGCCTTCGCCGAATGCGGCCTGCGGCCGGAGGTCCACCGATCGTCCTACGGGCTGGCAGAGGCCACCGTGCTGGTTTCCGTCACCGAGGCGGGAAAACCGCCCCGGCAGGTGACGTTCGACCGGGACCGGCTCGCCGCCGGGTACGCCGTGCCCGGCACCGCGGGCGCGTCCGCCACGACGCTCGTTTCGTGCGGCCACCCGGTCGGGCAGCGCGTGCGGATCGCCGACCCGGTGACCGGGGAGCCCGCCGAACCGGGCGAGGTCGGCGAAATCCGGGTCAGCGGCCCGAACGTCGGCCGGGGTTACTGGGGCCGCGCCGAAGCGTCGGTGGCCACCTTCGGCCTGCCGCCGCTCGATCCGGACACCGGCGAGGGCTGGCTGGCGACCGGTGACCTCGGCGTGCTCTTCGACGGCGAGCTGTTCGTGACGGGCCGCCTGAAGGACTTGGTCGTCGTCGACGGCCGCAACCACTACCCGCAGGACATCGAGCAGACCGCGGAGGACCACCCGGCCGTCCGGCCGCACTCGGCCGCGGCCTTCGCGATCGACAGCGGCGACAGCGAAGCCGCGGTCGTCGTCCTGGAACGCGCGAAGGACACCGAAGCCGACATCGCCGCGGCCGCGGCGGCCGTGCGCGCGGCGGTTTCGGCCGGGCACGGCCTGCGCCTGCACGACGTCGTCTTCCTCGCCCCCGGCGAGGTTCCCCGCACCTCCAGCGGCAAGATCAGCCGCGCCCGGTGCCGGAAGTCCTACCTGGACGGTGCGCTCACCGCGCGGCGGCTCGGATGAGCGCGCCCGACGCCGCGGCGATCCGCGCTTGGCTCATCGCCCGGATCGGCGAGGTCGACCCCGACCGGCCGCTGCACGAAACCGGCCTGTCCTCGCGGGACGCGACCAGCCTCGCGGGCGACCTCGGCCGGTTCACCGGCCGCTCCCTGGCCCCGACCCTGGTGTGGCAGTACCCCACGATCACCGCGCTGGCCGACCACCTGTCCACTGTGGATAGTGCATCGGCGTACGTGCCCCTGCCGGAAGACGGCGAGCCGATCGCGGTCGTCGGTCTCGGCTGCCGCCTGCCCGGCGGGATCGAGTCGCCGGAGGCCTTCTGGCGCTTCCTCGACGCGGGCGGCGACGGCACCGGCGACGTCCCCGAAGGCCGCTGGGAGACGTTCGTCCCCGCCGAAGACCTCGCCGGCGTGCCGTCGCGCGGCGGATTCCTCGAGGACGTCGCCGGGTTCGACGCGGCGTTCTTCGGCATCACCCCGCGCGAGGCCGAGGCGATGGACCCGCAGCAGCGCCTCCTCCTGGAGGTCGTGTGGGCGGCGCTGGAGCACGCCGGGATCCCGCCGTCCACGCTGCGCGGCAGCCGGACCGGTGTGTTCGTCGGGCTGTCGGCCACCGAGTACGGCGCACTGACGATGACCGACGTCGCGGGCGTCGACGTCTGGTCCGGGACCGGCGCGGCGGCGAGCATCGCGGCGAACCGGCTGTCGTACCTGCTCGACCTGCGCGGCCCCAGCCTCACCCTCGACACCGCGTGCTCGTCTTCGCTGGTCGCGGTGCACCAGGCGGTGCAGAGCCTGCGTCGCGGCGAAAGCGAGACCGCGCTCGTCGCCGGCGTGAACGTCCTGCTTTCGCCGGGCATCACCGCCGGGTTCCACCGGGCCGGCGTGCTGGCCGCGGACGGCCGCTGCAAGCCGTTCGACGCCGCCGCCGACGGGATCGCCCGCGGCGAAGGCTGCGGCGCGGTCGTCCTGAAGCCGCTGCGGGCGGCGCGGCGGGCGGGGGACCGGGTGCTGGCGGTGATCCGCGGCAGCGCGGTGAACTCCGACGGCCGGTCCAACGGCTTGACGGCGCCCAACCCGGACGCCCAGGCGGCGCTGCTCCGCGACGCGTACGCCACGGCCGGGGTCGAGCCGTCCTCTGTGGACTACGTCGAGGCGCACGGGACCGGGACGCCGCTGGGCGATCCGCTGGAGGCGGGGGCGCTGGCGGCGGTGCTCGGGGCCGGGCGTGCGCCGGAGCGGCCGCTGCTGCTCGGTTCGGTCAAGAGCAACCTCGGGCACCTCGAAGGCGCGGCCGGGATCACCGGGCTGCTCAAGGTCGTGCTGGCGATGACGCACCGGAAGGTGCCGCCGAGCCTGCACTTCCGCGAGCCGAACCCGCACATCGACTTCACCGGGCTGCGGGTGGCCGCCTCGGGCACGGACTGGCCGCGCTACTCCGGGACGGCGCGGGCCGGGGTGTCGGCGTTCGGCTTCGGCGGCACCAACGCGCACGTCGTGCTCGAGGAGTGGCCGGCGGCTTCGTTCCCGCCGCGGGCCGGGGACGTCGGCGGACCGCAGGTATTCGCACTCTCGGCTCGGTCGGCGGAGGCGCTGCGGGCACGGGCGGGCGAGCTGGCGGACTGGCTGGCAGACGGTTCGGCGCCCCTGGACGCGGTGGCGGCGACGCTGGCGCACCGGCGGGACCACCTGCCGGTGCGCGGCGCGGTGGTCGCGGAGAGCCGGGAGGACGTGGTCGACGGACTGCGCGCGCTGGCGGCCGGAATCGAGCGCCCCAATGTGGCGTTCGGTGCGTTGGACGCACCCAATGTGGCGTTCGGTGCGTTGGACGCAACCAACGCCACATTGGGGCGCTCGGGAGCCGGGCGGAGCGCTGGGGGGCTCGGTGCGGATGGCGGTGTGGTCTTCGTCTTCTCCGGTTACGGTTCGCAGTGGGCGGGCATGGGGCGCGAGCTGCTCCGCTCCGAACCCGCCTTCCGCACCGAAATCGACGCTCTCGACCCCGTCTTCCGTGCCGAAGCCGGGTTTTCGCTGCGCGAAGCGCTCGAGCGCGAACTGCCCGACCTCGCCGCGACCCAGCTCGCCCTGTTCGGGATGCAGCTCGCGCTCGCGGCGCTGTGGCGGGCGCACGGTGTCGTGCCCGCCGCCGTGCTCGGGCACTCGATGGGCGAGGTCGCCGCCGCGGTCGTGGCCGGGGCGCTCGATGTCGCCGGTGGCCTGAAGGTCATGGCCGCCCGGGCGCGGCTGCTCGCCGAACTCGACGAACGCGGGGGCGGGGCGATGGCCCTGGTCGAGCTCTCGCCGGCCGAGCTCGCGCAATTCCCCGACGTCACCATCGCCGTGTACGCCTCGCCGGCCCAGTGCACCATCAGCGGCGCCGCCGACGCGGTCGAAGCCGTGGTCGCGCACGCCGAAGGCCTCGGCAGGCTCGCCCGGCGGCTGCCGGTCGGGGGCGCCGGGCACTCCGCCGCCGTCGAGCCGGTGCTCGGCCCCTTCCGCGCCGCGGTCGCCGGGCTGGCTCCCGGAACGCCCGGCATCCCCTGCTACACCAGCGTGCTCGACGATCCGCGGGAGACACCCGCGTTCGACGTCGGGTACTGGGCGGCGAACCTGCGCCGTCCGGTGCGGTTCAGCCAGGCGCTGGCCGCGGCGGCCGGCGACGGGCACGCCGTCTTCGTCGAAATCTCGCCGCACCCGGTGGCGCTGGCCGCGATCGAGCAGTCCGGCGTGCTCGGCCTGCCGTCGGCGAGCCGCCGGCAGGCCGAGCGGACGGCGTTCCTGACCAGCCTCGCCCGGCTGCACGTGCTCGGCCGTCCCGGGCTGCTGGCCGCCCGCCCGCAGACGCCGCCGGTCGAGCTGCCCGGCCCGGTCTGGCGGCACGAGCGCTTCTGGCCCCGCCGGACCGTCCGCACCGGCGGCGGCGCCCACCCGTTGCTCGGCGTGCACATCGAGGACCCCGGCGGCGGTCACCTCTGGCGCGCCGACGTCGGCACGGCGGCGCTGCCGTGGCTGGCCGGCCACACCGTGCGGGACACCCCGGTGTTCCCGGCCACCGGCTTCCTCGAGCTCGCGCTCGCCGCGGCCGGTCCCGGCGGGCGCGTCCACGACCTCGAGCTGCAGGAGGTGCTCCCGCTCGGTGAGCACACCGAGTTGACGACGAGCCTGCGCGGGACCGAGCTGAGCGTCCACACGAGGTCCGGGTCGTGGGTCCGGCACGCCACCGCGCGGATCGGCACCGGCGGCACGCCGTCGGCGCCGTTCGGGGAAACCGCCGGGGAGCCGGTCGACGTCTACCGGGCGCTGGCCGAGCTGGGGCAGTCCTACGGCCCGGCGTTCCGCGGCCTGCGCCGGGTGACCGCCGCACCCGGGCGCGCGTCGGCGTCGATCGCGCAGCCGGAAGCCGGCCACCCCGCCTACGTGCTGCACCCCGCGCTCGCCGACGCCTGCCTGCACGCGCTGGCCGCGGCCGTCGGCGAGGCGGACGCCCTCTACCTGCCGCTCACCATCGGCGAGGTGGTGGTCGACGGCGATCCGCGCCGCGGCGTGCGGGTGGACGCCGTGCTCCGCCCGGCCGAGGAGTCCGGCGACGGCGTGCTCGGCAGCGTCCAGCTGGTCGACGCCGACGACGTCGTCCTCGTCGAATTCCGCGACGTCTACTGCCGCCGGTACCGCGACGCGGCACTGGCGCGGCTGCTGTTCGAAGCGGCCTGGCAGCCGTGCGCGCTGCCCGCCGCGCCGGAGCGGGACCACCGGTGGATCGTGCTGTCCGACGACGACGTCAGCCGGGAGTTCGCGGGCGACGACGTCCGGACCGCGCGCCTCGGCGACCGGGCCGAGCTCGCGAAGCTGCTGCGCGACGGGGAACCGACCGCGGTGCTCGCCTTGCTCGGCGAAGCGGGCGACCCGGATCCCGCGCGGGGTGCGCAGCTGACCGGGACGCTGACCGGCGTCGTCGCCGAACTGGCCGAACTGCCCGCGGCGCCCAGGTTGTGGCTGGTGACCCCCGGGGCGCACGCCGTCGAGCCCGGGGAGCGGGGTGATCCCGGCTCGGCCGCGCTGCGCGGGCTCGTCCGGGTGCTGGCGTTCGAGCACCCGGAACTGCGGGTGAGCCAGGTCGACTGCGGAGCGGACCGGCTGCGGGACGAGGTCCGCGCGGACGGGCCCGACGACGAGATCGCCTGGCGCGGCGACGTGCGGTACACGCGGCGCCTGGCCCGTCCCGGCGTCGGCGACCCGGTGCGCGAGCCGGTCCGCGACGGCGCGTACGTCATCACCGGCGGCCTCGGCGGCCTCGGCCTGGCCGCGGCGAAGTGGCTGGCCGGGCGCGGCGCGACACGGCTGGTGCTGAACAGCAGGCACGCCGCCGATCCCGGCCTCGGCGACCTGGGCATCGACGTCCGGGTGGTGCCGGGCGACATCGCCGCGCCGGGCACGGCCGAGACCCTGGTCGCGGTGGCCGTCGAAGGGGGCGTGCCGCTGCGCGGGGTGCTGCACGCCGCCGGCGTCCTGGCCGACGGCGCCGCGATCAGCCTCGACGGCGACGCGCTCGAAGCCGTCTGGCGGCCGAAGGCGCTGGGCGCCTGGCGCCTGCACGAAGCAACGGCCGGGCACGACCTGGATTGGTGGCTGGTGTACTCGTCGGCGGCGGCGCTGTTCGGCTCGCCGGGCCAGGCCGCGTACGCCACGGCGAACGCGTGGGCCGACGCCCTGGTGACGTGGCGCCGCGCCCAGGGTCTCCCGGCGGCGACGATCGGCTGGGGAGCATGGGGCGAGGTGGGCGCGGCGGCCGGTTCGGCCAACCCGGTGCTCGCCCCGCTCGCCACCGGGGAAGCATTGGCGGCGCTGGACTTCGTGCTGGCGCGCGACCTCGCGGCGACGGGCGTGGCGCGCGTGGACTCCGGGACCGTGCTGGAGCTCTTCCCGCGACTGGCCCAGCGGCCGTTCTTTTCGCTCTTCTCGCCGCGGGCTTCCACGTCCACTTGGGACGGACTGGACGCCTTGCGCGGCGGTTCGCCGGAGGCCGCGCGGGCCGCGATCGCCGGCCACCTGGCCGGGTTGGTCGCGGACCTGCTGGGGCTGGCCGAGGTCGACCGGACGGTGCCGCTCACCCGGCTGGGGCTGGATTCGCTCTCGGCGATGCGGGCCCGCGGCGCGGTGGAGCGAGACTTCGGGCTGCCGCTGCCGATTCCGCTGCTGCTGCGCGGGGCCAGTTTGGCGGAGCTGGCCGGGCATCTGGCCGAGCAAGCGGGCTTCGGGGCGGAGGATGACGAATCCAGGTCTGTCGAGCCGCTGAACCCCACCGAGCGGGCCGGTTCGGGGCCGGCTTCGCGGGTTCATGCCGGTCCGCTGGACCCCACCGAGCCGCCCACCCCCGCCGGGCCGCGGGATCCGGCCGAGCGCTGGGTCGCCCGGCACTGGCGCGCCGTCCTGGGCGGTCCCGAACCGAGCGTCCACGAGGACTTCTTCGCCGCCGGCGGCACCCCCGCCCAGGCTCAGACGCTGCGGGCGACCTTCGCCGAGCACCTCACCGCCGTCCCGGACACCGACCGGCTGTTCGCCACCCCCACCGTCGCCGCGCTGGCCGATCTGCTGCGCGCCGAGCTCGAAGGGCGCGGGGGCGGCCACATGCGGCTGTTGCGCGATGGTGTCTCCGCCGCGCCCGTTTTCCTCTTCCACCCCGCCGGCGGGACCGCGAGCGTCTACCGCGAACTCGCCCGGCTGCTGCCCGAAGGCGCTCCGGTCTACGGGTTCGAGCGCCTGGACGACGAGGACACCGTCGAAACCAAAGCCGCCCGGTACGCCGAACTGGTGCGGACCGTCCAGCCCCACGGCCCGTACCGGCTCGGCGGCTGGTCCTTCGGCGGCTGCCTGGCGTACGAGACCGCGCGCCGCCTCGGTGGGGCCGAAGTCGTCTTCCTGATCGACACCATCCTGCCGCTGCCCGCGCCCGGAACGCCGGCCGGGGAGCTGCTGCTGGACCGCTTCGACCGCTTCGCCGGCCACATCTCGCAGACCTACGGCGTGCCGTTCGAGGTGCCGCGGGACGAGCTGGCCCGGCTGGACGAGGACGCCCAGATCCGGTGGGTCATGGCCAAGCTGACCGAGCAGGTGCCGGACATGGGCGCGGGCGTCCTCAAGCACCAGTACGAGTCCTATGTGGACGCGCGGGTCGCCGAGCGGTACACCCCCGCGCGCTACGACGGGCGGGTGGTGCTGCTGCGCGCCCGGGAGCCGCACCCGCTCACCACCGCGCTGGACCCGCGGTACCTGCGCACCGACGACACCCTCGGCTGGGACGAATACTGCGGCGCGCTGGAGGTCGTGCGGGTTCCGGGCGATCACGTGTCCATGATCGACCCGCCGCACGTGGCGGTGCTGGCCGAGCGGCTCGGGACGGTGGTGCGGTGATGGACGAGCTGACCCCGACCACGGCCTTCCGGATCGCCGATCTCGCCGCGCGGCAGGACGAAGCCGTGCGGATCGCCGAGAAACGGGCCGTCGACCGGCAGCACGCCAAGGGCAAGCTGACCGCGCGGGAACGGATCGGGCTGCTGCTGGACCCCGGGTCCTTCGTGGAACTGGACCAGTTCGCGCGGCACCGGTGCGCCGAATTCGGGATGGACACCAACCGGCCGTGGGGCGACGGTGTCGTCACCGGGCACGGCACCGTCGACGGGCGGCAGGTCTGCGTGTTCTCGCAGGACTTCAGCGTCTTCGGCGGCAGCCTCGGCGAGGTCTCCGGCGAAAAGGTCCTCAAGCTGATGGACCTGGCCATGACCATCGGCTGCCCGGTGGTCGGGATCAACGACTCCGGCGGCGCCCGGATCCAGGAAGGCGTCGTCTCGCTGGCCTACTACGCCGAGCTCGGCCGCCGCAACGCCCACGCCTCCGGCGTCATCCCGCAGATCTCGATGATCATGGGCCCGTGCGCCGGCGGGGCCGTCTACGCGCCCGCGATCACCGACTTCACCGTGATGGTCGACGAAACGTCGCACATGTTCGTCACCGGCCCGGACGTCGTGCACGCCGTCACCGGCGAGCGCGTCACCGCGCAGGAGCTCGGCGGTGCGGCCGTCCAGAGCGAAGTCTCCGGCAACGCCCACCACCGCGCCGCCGGCGAACAGGACGCCGTCGACTGGGTGCAGACGCTGCTCGGCTACCTGCCCGCGAACAACCTCGACGCCGGGCCCGAGTACGCCGACGACACCAGCCCCGGGCTCACGGCCGCCGACCTCGAGCTCGACCGGCTGGTGCCCGACTCGCCGCACCAGACCTACGACATGGCCGAGCTGATCGTCCGGCTGGTCGACGACGGCGAGTTCACCGAAGTGCACGGCGCCTTCGCGCCCAACATGATCTGCGCCTTCGGCCGGGTGCAGGGCCGCACGGTCGGCATCGTGGCGAACCAGCCGCGGCACCAGGCCGGCGCGCTCGACATCGACGCTTCGGAGAAGGCCGCGCGGTTCGTGCGCTTCTGCGACGCCTTCTCGATCCCGCTGCTGACCCTCGCCGACGTCCCCGGCTACCTGCCGGGCACCGACCAGGAACGCGGCGGGATCATCCGCCGCGGCGCCAAGCTGATCTACGCCTATTCCGAGGCGACCGTGCCGAAGGTGACCGTGGTCGTCCGCAAGGCCTACGGCGGCGGCTACGCGGTGATGGGCTCCAAGCACCTCGGTGCCGACGCCGTGCTGGCCTGGCCCACCGCGGAAATCGCGGTGATGGGCGCCGAAGGCGCGGTGCGCGTGCTCTACCGGCGCGAGCTGGCCGCCCTGCCGCCGGAGGAGCGGGAGGCGACCCACCGCCGGCTCACCGACGAGTACCGCAAGCGCCACGGCGGCCCGTACCTGGCCGCCGAACGCGGTTACGTCGACCAGGTCGTCACGCCGTCGCAGACCCGTCTGCAGGTGGCGCGGGCGCTGCGGGTGCTGCGCACCAAACGCCAGAGCCTGCCAGCCAGGAAACACGGAAACATTCCCCTCTGAGGAGTCCCTATGAAGCGGATCGCCTTGCTGGCGCTCTCCGTCGTCCTCCTGATCACCGGTGCCGGCGTGGCACCCGCCCAGGCGAGCCCGGCCGTGGCCGACGACGGCGCGAAGGTCGTCCGGGAAACCTGGGTGGACGCCCGGACCGTCGACCTCGAGGTCAGTTCCCCGGCGCTGGGCACCACGGGGATGGTGCGGCTGATCGTGCCGTCCGGCTGGGCGGCGCAGCCCACGCGGACCTGGCCCGTGCTGTACCTGCTGCACGGCTGCTGCGAACCGGTCGACTACCGGTCGTGGGACCAGTTCACCGACGTCAAGGCGTTCACCGCCGCCAAGGACGCCCTGGTCGTGATGCCCACGGACGGCCCGGCGGGGATGTACACGAAGTGGTGGAACTTCGGCCTGAAGAACACCCCCGACTGGGACACCTTCCACACCGCCGAAGTGCGCCAGCTCGTCGAACGCGGGTACCGCGGCGGCACCCGCCGCGCGGTCGCCGGGCTGTCGATCGGCGGGTACGGCGCGCTCGCGTACGCGTTCAAGCACCCGGGGATGTTCGGTGCGGCCGCGTCCTACAGCGGCGTGCCGAACACCCTGTCCGGCGGAGCGCCCTTGTTCATCAAGGGAATCCTGGCCCGGGCCGGCATCTTCACCTACCTCGACCTCTGGGGCAGCGACCTGCTGATGCGGTCGATGTGGTCGGCGAACAACCCCTACGACCACGTCGAACAGCTGCGCGGCACCGCGCTCTACATCTCCTGCGGCAACGGGCAGACCGGGCCGCTCGACCAGCCGGGGCAGACGCCCGACATCTTCGAGCCGTCGGCGCTGCTGTCGACCCGCAGCTTCACCGACCGGCTGCAGGCGGCGGGCATCCCGGCGACCGTCGACTTCTACGGGCCCGGCACGCACAGCTGGCCGTACTGGCAGCGGGCCCTGCACCAGTCCTGGCCGGTCCTGGCCGGCGCGCTCGGCCTCCCGGCCTGAGCGCATCCCCTTCCCCGATGGAGGTTGTGGTGAAGCATGCCCGTTGTCGCGCCGTGCTTTCGGCGCTGCTGACGTGTTGCCTGGTGGCGCTCGGGCTCGCGGCCGCGAGCCCGCCCGCCGGTGCGGCGCCGCTGCTGCCCGGGCCGTTCGACGACTCGTTCTACACCCCGCCGTCCCCGCTGCCGGCCGGGAAACCGGGTGACGTCATCCGGTGGCGGCCCTCGGTGCCGCTGCTGAACGCGCTCAACGCCGACGCCTGGCAGGTGATGTACCTGTCGACCAACGCACTCGGGCGCCCGAACGCCGTGACCGGGACGATCCTCGTGCCGAAGGGCGTGGACCCGGCCAAGGCGCCGATCGTCGGCTACGCCGTCGGCACCCAGGGCCCGGCGTTCAAGTGCACGGCGTCCAAGGCGATGGAGCGCGGCACGCTGTACGACCAGCCCGCGATCAACGACTCGCTCTCCAGCGGCTACGCGGTCGCGGTGACCGACTACGAGGGCTATTCGCCGTCGACCGTGCCCACCTACATCACCGGGCAGTCCATGGGGCCCGCCGTGATCGACTCGGTGCGGGCGGCGCAGGACCTCCCGCTCGCCCGGCTCTCGAAGAGCGCCAAGGTGATCTTCCAGGGGTACTCGCAGGGCGGCGGCGGCTCGATGTGGGCGGGCGAGAAGCAGCCCGCGTACGCACCCGAGCTGAACGTCGTCGGCGTTGTCGCGGGCGGGGTGCCCGCCGACCTGACCGAGGTCGCCAAGGGCCTCGACGGCTACCTCGGCTTCGGGTTCCTGGCCTTCGCCGCGGTCGGGCTCGATGCCGCTTATCCGGACCTGAAGCTGGATTCGTTCCTCAACGACACCGGTCGTCAGCAGCTGGCCGACGCGAAGAAGAACGCCTGCGTCGCGGAGCTGCTGCTGAACTATTCGTTCAAGAAGATCAGTGACTACACAACGACGAACCCGCTGAACACCCCGGTCTGGCAGGCCCGGCTGGCGCAGAACAAGCTGGGCGCGAACCCGCCGCGGGTGCCGGTGTTCCAGTACCACGCGAGCGTCGACGAGATCGTCAACACCCCGCAGGCGGAGACGCTGCACCGGGCGTACTGCGCGGCCGGGGTGCGCGAGCAGTGGACCACCTACCTGGCCGAGCACGCCGGCGGGATCCTCGCCGGCAACGCGGACGCGCACCAGTGGATCGTGAAGCGGTTCAACGGCGAACCGGCTCCGTCGAACTGCTGAGAGAAGACCCGCGTGAAGGCCACCCCGGGAACCCCGGGGTGGCCCTCACGACCGTCAGACCTTGCTCGCGGCGAAGTTCGCCGCGTCGTTGGCTTCGCCGCCGTAGCTCAGGTGGGCCAGGATGTTGAGGCCGCCGAGCTGGCAGACCGGGTCGCCGAAGGCGCAGTAGTCCTTGGTGCGGCTCTGGTAGGTGCCGGTGACCGAACGGCCGATCGCGCGGATCGGGTTGCCGAACAGCAGGATGGCCGCGATCCGGGGTGCGAGGTCCGCGGGGATGGTCGCGACGATCGGGCCGCCGACGACGGCGCCGGCGCTGCTGATGCCGATCGAGTTGTCGACGACGTTGGCGCCCTGGGAGTAGCCGACCAGGATGAACCGCTGCGACGGGCAGGCCGCGGCCTGGGTCCGCACGTGGTTGACCAGGTCGGTGTTGCCCCGCTGCACCGAGGCGGGCTGGCCGAGGTCGGCCGGGTAGTTCACCCCGTAGCTGCTCACCGACCGGGGCCGCAGCCGGTTCTGCACCGCCTGGAAGACGGGCTGGCCGACGATGAGGCCCAGCGAGCCGGGTTCACCCGTGCCGCGGGCCACCGCCACGTCGATGTCGGTGCACGGCGCGGCCGAGGCCACCGGCGCGGCGGCCACGGTGAGACCGGCGACGGCGAGGCCGACCGCGGTCGCGGCGGAAAGCAGGCGTTTCTTGGGGACGCGAATCATGGCTGATCACACCTCTTTGTGGGAAAGGGGGGTCGGCAAGCGCTTTCCGTGGGGAGCGGAATGGCGTGCGTCGCTTGCGGTGAACGCAGCGTCGCAGTGCTCGCCGGACCCGGCAAGAGGCGATTTGCCGGCGTGCCGGGAATTGTTCAGCCGGTGACAAACGGTCCGGTGTGGATGCTCAGGTGGCGCACTGCCCGGCCGGGCGCGGGCTGTCGAGGCGCTCCAGCAGCACGGGGTCCAGCCCGCGCAGCGCGGCCATGACGAACCCGGCGGCCAGTTCGCCGGCGGCCATCGGGTCGAGCCCGGGGGAGTGGGACACGTGCATCGCGGCCCGGCCGACCAGGCCCACCATCATCGCCGCGAGCAGGTCCGCGCCGGGGCCGACGGGGCGCCCGTGGGCGAGCAGGTGGTCCCGGATCTGGCCGACGACGTGCGTGGCGATGGAATCGGCCAGCGCGCGGCGCTCGTGGGACATCTCGTCCACGGCCGAATCGAACAACAGCCGGAAACTTTCCGGATGAGCCCCGGCGTAGCCGAACATGGCCATCACCGACAACCGGACCCGGTCCTCGAGCGGGCGGGCGTTCGCCGATTCGTACGCGCTGATCACCCAGGCGCGCAACGCGGCGACCTCCCGCCGGACGGTGGCGCGGAAAAGGGCCGCCTTGTCGCCGAAATGCGCGTAGAGGGTCGGCTTGGTGGAATCGGCGCGGTCCGCGATCAACCCCATGGTGGCCTGGGCGAACCCCCGCTCGGCGAACACGGCGCGCGCGGCGTCGAGCAGCTCGTCGTCGGTGGGCCGGGCGGCCGGGCTGCGGCGAGCGCTGGATCGATCAGGAGGACTCTGCCGGCTCATGGAGGTGTACTGTACGGACTCCTTGCTTTACTGTCCGGTAAAGCACGCTCCGTCGCCGTCCCCGGTGGAGGAACCCTGGTGTCCCGCGACAGTGCCCGGCAACCGGTCCCGGCTCCCCGGGACGCAGGCGAAGAAGTCCTCAGGAGAAGAGAACTGGCCGCGCTCATGCGCCCGGCGCTGCCGGCGCTGGCGGACTGGATCGTCCGCGAGGTGCTGCGGGCGGTCCCCGTCTACGCCCGGCCGGGCGACGGGGCCTACGGCCGCGTGACCCGGCACGGCGTCGAGTGCGCCGTCGCGCTCTTCGTGGACCTCGTCGAGGATCCGCTGGCCTCGCGCGACCGGTTGTACGAAACGTGCCGCCGGCTCGGCGCGGGCGAAGCGCGCGAGGGCCGGACCCTCGACGACCTGCAGGCGGCCTACCGCGTGGGCACCCGCGTCGGCTGGCGCTGGATCATGCGGCTGGGCCGGCGGCACCGGCTGTCGTCCGCGGTGATGGCGCAGCTGGCCGAAATGCTGTTCGGCTACGCGGACGAACTCGCCCGGATGTCGAGCCGGGGCCACCGCGAAGCGTGGGCGGAGATCGAGGGCACTCGGGCGGGCCTGCGCCGCCGGCTGCTGCGGCTGCTGACCGGCCCGGGCAGCATCCCGGACGCGGTCCTCGCCGAACTCGCGGCGGCGGCGGGCTGGCCGGTGCCCCGCGAGGTGGCCGCGGTCGCCGCCGAGACGACGGTGGGCACGTCATGGGGGCCCGAGGTCCTCGCCGACCTCGATCCGCCGCAGCCGTACCTGCTGCTGCCCGCACCGGTGGACGCGCGGAGCCTGACGCGGCTCGGCACGCGCGTCGCGGTCGGGCCGCCGACCGACCTCGGCACGGCCGCGCATTCCCTGCGCTGGGCCCGCACCGCGCTGCGGCTGGTGGCGGACGGCGCGCTCCCGGACGCCCCCGTCACGTGGTGCACCGATCACCTGACCGAGCTGTGGCTGCTCTCGGACTCGCCGCTGGCGGAGCAGGTGGCCCGGCAGGAACTGGCCCCGTTGGCGCAGTTCCCGGAGCGGACGCGGCGGCGGCTGGGCGAAACCCTGCTGTCCTGGCTGCAGAACGGCGGCAACTCCGAGAAGATCGCGGTGGACCTGTCGGTGCACCCGCAGACGGTCCGCTACCGGGTGCGGCAGCTGAAGCAGGCGTTCGGCGAGCGCCTCGACGATCCCGACGCGCGGTTCGCCATGCAGGCCGCGCTGCGCGCGTCGGGGCTGCGGATCGCCCGGAACGAGTTCCCCTCTCCCGAAGAGTAGCCGGCTCCCCGGCTCGCCTCCCGACCTTGTCCCCAGCGAGAACATGTTCTAGTTTTGGGGACGGAAGGTGGTGTGCCGGTGAAGACGGAGCTGGGCCTGGCCGGAACCGTGGTGCTGGTCACCGGCGGCGTCCGCGGGGTGGGCCGGGGGATCGCCGGGGTGTTCCTCGCCCACGGCGCCCGGGTCGTCGTCTGCGCGCGGCGGGAGGCACCCACGGAGGCGGAGTTCGCCGCGTGCGATGTCCGCGACGAGGCGCAGGTGGCCGCGCTGGTCGAGGGGATCGTCGAGCGGCACGGGCGGCTGGACGTCGTCGTCAACAACGCGGGCGGGGCGCCGTACGTGCCGGCGGCGGAGGCGTCGCCGCGGCTGCACGAGAAGATCGTGCAGCTCAACCTGCTGGCGCCGTTGCTGGTCGCGCAGCACGCGAACGCCGTGATGCAGCGCCAGGACGACGGCGGCTCGATCGTGATGATCTCCAGCGTGAGCGGAACGCGGCCCTCGCCGGGAACGGCGGCCTACGGGGCCGCGAAGGCCGGGCTCGGCAACCTCACCGCCAGTCTCGCGGTCGAGTGGGCGCCCAAGGTCCGGGTCAACGCCCTGGCCGTGGGGATGGTCCGGACCGAGCAGTCCCACCTGCACTACGGCAGTGAGGCCGCGGTCGAGGCGGTCGGCAAGACCGTCCCGCTCGGGCGGCTGGCCGAGCCGGCGGAAATCGGGCACTGCGCCGCGTTCCTGGCCTCCGGTCTGGCTTCCTACGTCTCCGGCGCGACCCTGCGCGTGCACGGCGGCGGTGAGGTCCCGGCGTTCCTCGCCGCGGCCGACGTCAACCATCGGGAGGATTCGTGAGCGGGTTGTGCCAGGACCGGGTGGTCGTGGTGACCGGCGCCGGGCGCGGCATCGGACGGGCGCACGCGCTGGCGTTCGCGGCCGAGGGCGCGCCGGTGGTGGTGAACGACGTGGACGGGGACGCGACCGCCGGGGTGGTCGCCGAGATCGCGGAGCTCGGCGGAAAAGCGGTCGCCGACACCTCGGACGTGGCCGACTGGGCCGGGGCCCGCGAGCTGATCGGCACCGCGGTCGGGAACTTCGGGCGCCTGGACGTGCTGGTGAACAACGCGGGGTTCCTCCGGGACCGGATGCTGGTCAATCTGGGGGAGGACGAGTGGGATGCGGTGGTGCGGGTGCACCTGAAGGGGCATTTCGCGCCGTTGCGGCACGCTGCGGAACATTGGCGGGCCGAGACGAAGGCCGGGCGGATGCCCAGCGCGCGGGTGATCAACACGAGTTCGGGTGCCGGCTTGCTGGGCAGCGTCGGCCAGGGCAACTACTCGGCGGCGAAGGCGGGGATCGCCGGTTTGACGGTGGTGGCGGCCGCGGAGCTGGCGCGGTACGGGGTGACGGTGAACGCGATCGCGCCGGCCGCGCGGACCCGGATGACCGAGGCGGTGTTCGCGTCGATGGCGCGGCCGGCCACCGGCTTCGACGCGATGGCACCGGAGAACGTTTCGCCGCTGGTCGTCTGGCTGGGCAGTGAGGAGTCCGGGCACGTCACGGGCCGGGTGTTCGAGGTCGAGGGCGGCAAGGTTTCCCTGGCCCAGGCGTGGCGACACGGCCCGGCCGTGGACAAGGGCGACCGCTGGGACCCGGCCGAACTCGGCCCGGTCGTGGCCGGCCTGCTCGAGCGCGCGCCCGAGCCCGAACCCGTCTACGGAGCGAGCTGATGGGCATCCGGACCGAACGCGACGGCCACGTCGAGGTCGTCACCGTCGACTACCCGCCGGTGAACGCGCTGCCCGTGCAGGGCTGGTTCGACCTCGCCGACGCGATCACGCAGGCCGGCCGCGACGCGGGGGTGCACGTCGTGATCCTCCGCGCGGAAGGCCGCGGCTTCAACGCGGGTGTGGACATCAAGGAGATCCAGCGCAGCGCGGGCTACGACGCATTGGTCGGTGCGAACCGGGGCTGTTACGCGGCTTTCGGCGCGGTTTACGACTGCGAGGTCCCGGTCGTGGCGGCGGTGCACGGCTTTTGTCTCGGTGGCGGGATCGGCTTGGTGGGCAATTCCGACGTGGTCATCGCCTCCGAAGACGCGACCTTCGGCGTGCCGGAAGTGGAGCGGGGCGCACTGGGGGCGGCGACGCACCTGGCGCGGCTGGTGCCGCAGCACCTGATGCGCACGTTGTATTTCACCGCTCGCAAGATCACTGCCGCCGAGCTGCTGACCCACGGTTCGGTCTACCGGGTGGTGCCGCGCGCGGACCTCGACGAGGCCGCCCTGGACGTCGCCCGGGACATCGCGAAGAAGGACCCGCGGGTCATCCGCGCGGCGAAAGAGGCGTTGAACGGGATCGACACCCAGCAGGTGCACCGCAGCTACCGGTTCGAGCAGGGCTTCACCTTCGAGCTGAACCTGCTCGGCGCGTCCGACGAGGCTCGTGAGGAGTTCCTGAATGGCCGATAAGCGCACGACCGCCGACGAGGTGGCGGCCGAGCTGGAGGACGGCATGACGATCGGGATCGGGGGCTGGGGATCGCGGCGCAAGCCGATGGCGCTGGTCCGCGCGATCCTCCGGACACCGGTCAAGGACCTCACGGTCGTGTCCTACGGCGGCCCGGACGTCGGCCTGCTGTGCGCCGCGGGCAAGGTGAAGCGGGTGGTGTTCGGGTTCGTCACCCTGGATTCGATCCCGTTCGACCCGTGGTTCGGCCGGGCCCGCGAGACCGGGGTCGTCGACGTCACCGAGTACGACGAGGGCATGTTCGGCACGGCGTTGTCGGCGGCGGCGCAGCGGCTCCCGTTCCTGCCGACGCGGGCGGGTCTCGGGTCGGAGGTGATGCGGGCCAACCCCGAGCTCCGCACGGTGCGTTCACCGTACGCCGACGGCGAGGAGCTGGTGGCGGTGCCGGCGCAGCACCTCGACGTCGCGCTCGTGCACCTCAATCGCGCGGACGTCCGCGGCAACGCCCAGTACCTCGGCCCGGACCCGTACTTCGACGAACTGTTCTGCCTCGCCGCGGAGAAACGCTTCGTGTCGGTGGAAAAGGTCGTCGAGACCGCCGAGCTGACGGCCGGGGGACCGGTGCAGTCGCTGCTGCTCAACCGCGGCAACGTGGACGGCGTCGTCGAGGCGCCCCGGGGAGCGCACTTCACGACGGCGGTGCCGGACTACGGCCGGGACGAGCGCTTCCAGCGGCACTACGCGGCCTGCGCCAAGGACCTCGACGCCTGGCCCGGGTTCGCGGACCGGTTCCTGTCCGGCGGCGAGCGCACCTATCTGTCCGAAGTGGACAAGTTCGGGGCGGAGGCGGCATGAGCGCGACCCGGGCCGAGATCGCCGTGGTGGCGGTGGCCGAGCTGTTCCGCGGCGACGGCGAGATCGTGGCCAGCCCGATGGGCCTCATCCCGCAGCTGGGCGCGAAACTCGCGCGCTCGACGTTCGAGCCGGACCTGCTGATGTCCGACGGCGAGGCGTACCTGCTCACCCCGGACGGTGTCGTCGAGGGGTGGCAGCCGTTCCGGAAGATGCTCGACACGATCGTGCCGCACGGGCGGCGGCACGTCGTGATGGGCGCCAACCAGATCGACCGGTACGGCAACCAGAACATCTCCGCCATCGGCGACCACGCCCGCCCGAAGAAGCAGCTGCTCGGCGTGCGGGGTGCGCCGGGCAACACCGTCAACCACCGCACCAGCTACTGGGTGCCCCGGCACTCCGCCCGCGTCTTCGTGGACAGCGTCGACGTCGTTTCGGGCGTGGGCTACGACAACGCGGCCAAGGCCGGCCCGTCGGCGGAGAAGTACCACGACGTGCACCGGGTCGTCTCGAACCTGGGTGTGTTCGACTTCGGCGGCCCGGACCACGCCATGCGGGCGGTGTCGCTGCACCCGGGCGTCACGCGCGAGGAGGTCGTCGCGGCGACGACGTTCGCCATCGACTTCACCGGGGCCGGGACCAGCCGCGAACCGACCGGGGACGAGCTGCGGCTGATCCGGGAAGTGCTCGATCCGGAGCACCTGCGCGACCGGGAAGTGCCGGCGTGAAGACCGCGCTCACCCGGCTGGTGGGGGTCGAGCACCCCGTCGTGCAGACCGGGATGGGCTGGGTCGCCGGCCCGCGGCTGGTCTCGGCGACCGCGGAAGCCGGGGCCCTCGGCATCCTCGCCTCGGCCACGATGACCTACGTCGAGCTGGAAGCGGCGATCGCCGAGGTGAAGAAGCGGACGGAAAAGCCGTTCGGGGTGAACCTGCGCGCCGACGCGGCCGACGCCGGTGAACGCGTCGACCTGTTGATCCGCGAAGGCGTGAAGGTCGCTTCCTTCGCCCTCGCGCCGCGGAAGGAGATGATCGCGAAGCTGCGGGACCACGGCGTCGTCGTGATCCCGTCGGTCGGCGCCGCCCGGCACGCCGAGAAGGTCGCCGCGTGGGGCGCGGACGCCGTCATCGTCCAAGGCGGCGAAGGCGGCGGGCACACCGGAGGCGTGGCCACCACGCTGCTGCTGCCCTCGGTGCTGGACACCGTCGACATCCCGGTCGTCGCCGCCGGCGGCTTCTTCGACGGCCGCGGTCTCGCCGCCGCACTGGCCTACGGCGCGGCGGGCATCGCGATGGGCACCCGCTTCCTGCTGAGCAAGGAGAGCACGGTCCCCGACGACGTCAAGCGCCTCTACCTCGAGCAGGGTCTCACCGGGACGGTCGTCACCCGGCGCGTCGACGGCCTGCCGCACCGCGTGCTCCGCACCGGCCTCGTCGACCGGCTCGAACGCACCGGCCGCGTCCGCGGCCTGGCGCAGGCCGCGCGCAACGCACTGCGCTTCCGGAATATCACCGGCCTCTCCCCGGTTGCGATGCTGCGAGAAGGCCTTGTGATGAAGCACGGCAACGATCTGACGTGGAGCCAGCTGGTCATGGCGGCCAACACCCCGATGCTGTTGCGGGCGGGACTGGTCGAAGGCCGGACGGACGCGGGAGTGCTAGCGTCGGGACAGGTGGTGGGCATGATCCACGACCTGCCCACGGTGGCGCAGATCGTCGAGGGCGCAGTGGCCGAGGCAGGTGAGATCCTGCGGCGGCTCGGCCGGGAAACGGGAGGATGAGCGTGGCGTTGAAGGTCGGATACAAGGCGTCTGCGGAGCAGTTCGGGCCGCGGGACCTGGTCGAGTACGCCGTGCGCGCCGAAGAGGTGGGCCTCGACTCGGTCTGGGTGTCCGATCACTTCCTGCCCTGGCGGCACGAAGGCGGCCACGCGCCGTTCGCGCTGGCCTGGATGCCGGCGGTGGCCGAGCGGACGAAGCGGGTGCAGATCGGCACGAGCGTGCTGACCCCGACGTTCCGGTACAACCCGGCGGTGATCGCGCAGGCGTTCGCGACCATGTCGCTGCTGTCGAACGGCCGGGTGATCCTGGGGGTCGGCACCGGTGAGGCGCTGAACGAGATCGCGGTGTCGGGGCGGGAGTGGCCGGAGTTCAAGGAGCGCTTCGCCCGGCTGCGGGAGTCGATCAAGCTGATCCGCGAGCTGTGGACCAGCGACAACGTCAACTTCGAAGGTGACTACTACCAGCTGGTCAACGCCAAGATCTACGACCGGCCGGAGCAGCCGGTGCCGGTGTACGTCGCCGCGGGCGGGCCGGTGGTCGCCAAGTACGCGGGCCGCTCGGGCGAGGGGTTCATCTGCACCTCGGGCAAGGGCATGGACCTCTACACCGAGAAGCTGATCCCGGCGGTCAAGGAAGGCGCTTCCGCCGCGGAGCGCGACGCCGAGAGCATCGACCGGACGATCGAGATCAAGCTGTCCTACGACCGCGACGCCGAGAAGGCGCTGGAGAACACCCGCTTCTGGGCGCCGCTGTCGCTGACGGCGGAGCAGAAGCACACGGTGTCCTCGGCCGAGGAGATGGAACGGCTGGCCGACGAGCTGCCGATCGAGCAGGTCGCCAAGCGGTGGATCGTGGCCTCGGACCCCGACGAAGCCGTCGCCCAGATCAAGCCGTACCTCGACGCCGGGCTGAACCACCTCGTCTTCCACGGCCCCGGCCACGACCAGGAGCGGTTCCTGACCCAGTTCTCCGAGGACGTCCTGCCGAAGCTGCGCGCACTGGGCTGATCAGAGCCGTTCGATGATGGTGACGTTGGCGGTGCCGCCGCCTTCGCACATCGTCTGCAGCCCGTAACGCCCGCGTCGGCGCTCCAGCTCGTGCAGGAGCGTCGCCAGGAGCTTGGTGCCGGTGGCCCCGATCGGGTGGCCGAGGGCGATCCCGCCCCCGTTCACGTTCACCCGGCCGGGGTCCGCGCCGGTTTCGTCCAGCCAGGCCAGCACCACGCTCGCGAACGCCTCGTTGACTTCGAACAGGTCGATGTCGCCGATCGTCAGCCCGGCCTTCCGCAGCGCGTGCGCGGTGGCCGGGATCGGGCCGGTCAGCATCCACACCGGGTCCGCCGCGCGCACCGACAGGTGGTGGATGCGGGCCCGGGGCGTCAGGCCGTGCTCGTTCACGAAGGCCTCCGACGCGAGCAGGGCCGCGCTGGCGCCGTCGGAGATCTGGCTCGCGACGGCCGCCGTCAGCCGGGAGCCCTCGCTCAGCGGCTTCAGGCCGCGCATCCGCTCCAGGGACGTGTCCCGGCGCGGGCCTTCGTCCTGCCGGAAGCCGTCGACCGGGGCGATCTCGGCGTCGAAGCGGCCCTCGTCGATGGCGGACAGCGCCCGCCGGTGGCTGCGCAGGGCGTACTCCTCCATGTCCGCGCGGCCGATGTCCCAGTGCTCGGCGATCATGTCGGCGCTGCGGAACTGCGAGACCTCGGCACTGCCGTAGCGCTCCTGCCAGCCCTTCGAGCCGGAGAACGGGTCGTCGAAGCCGTACTCGCGCCCGGCGAGCATCGCCGCGCTGATCGGGATCCGGCTCATGTTCTGCACGCCCCCGGCCAGCACCAGGTCCTGCGTCCCCGACAGGACGGCCTGGGCGGCGAAGTGCACGGCCTGCTGGCTCGACCCGCACTGCCGGTCGATCGTCACCCCGGGCACGTGGTCGCCGAAACCCGCCGCCAGCCACGCGGTGCGCGCGATGTTGCCCGACTGCGGGCCGAGCGTGTCCGTGCAGCCGAAGATGACGTCGTCGACGAGGTCCGGGTCGACGCCGGCGCGCTCGACGACGGCCTTGACCACGTGCGCGCCGAGGTCGGCGGAGTGCCACCCGGACAGCGCGCCGCCACGCCGTCCCACGGGGGTGCGGACCGCGTCGAGGAGGAAGGCTTCGGGCACGGGAGCTCCTAGGGGTGCTGGCTGCTGACGGAGACGACTTCGCCGGTGAGGTAACTCGCGTAATCGCTGGCGAGGAAGACCATGACGTTGGCGACCTCCCACGGCTCGGCGGCCCGGCCGAACGCCTCGCGCCGGGTCAGGTCTTCGAGGAGTTCGTCGCTGGTCACCTTGGCGAGGAAGGGGTGCATGGCGAGGCTGGGGGCGACGGCGTTGACGCGGACGTGGTGCTCGGCGGCGTCGAGCGCGGAGCAGCGGGTCAGGGCCATGACGCCGGCTTTGGCGGCGGCGTAGTGCGCTTGCCCGGCCTGGGCGCGCCAGCCGATCACCGAGGCGTTGTTGACGATCGCGCCGCCACCCCCTTGGGCGACGAACTGCCTGAGCGCCGCGCGGGTGCAGCGGAACGTGCCGGTGAGCGTGATGTCGAGGACCTTCGACCACTCGTCGTCGGTCATGTCCAGCACCGACTTCGTGCCGCCGAGCCCGGCGTTGTTGATCAGCACGTCGAGGCGCCCGAAGTGGGCCACCGCGCCGTCGATCAGGGCCTGGACCTGGTCCTCGCGGGTGACGTCGCAGGGGATGGCGTGCACCTTGCCCAGCTCGGCCAGTTCGGCGGCCTTCTCGCCCAGCCGGCGAACGTGTGAGTCGCTGATGACCACGCTCGCGCCTTCTTCGAGGCAGCGTTTCGCCACCGCGGAGCCGATCCCGGTGCCCGCCGCCGCGGTGACCACCACGATCTTCCCCCGCAGCAGGTCGTGGCCGGGTGGGTACTGGGGGATCACGGGCGGGCCTCCCTCGGCAGGCCGAGCACCCGCTCGGCGATGATGGTGCGTTCGATTTCGTCGGAGCCGCCGTAGATGGTGTCGGCGCGGGTGAACAGGAACAGCCGCTGCCACTCGTCGAGTTCCTCCCCGTCGGAGGTGAGGGACCGGGCGCCGCGGGCCCGCACGGCGAGTTCGCCGAGCCCGCGGTGCCACTGGGCCCACAGCAGTTTCCCGACGGCGACTTCCGGCCCGGCGGCCTCGCCGAGGGTGCGCAGGGCGTGGGCGCGCAGCACCCGCAGGCCGATGCGGGCGCGGGCGAGGTCGGCGCGCAGGAGCGGGTCGTCGTAGGTGCCGAGTCGCTGGGCTTCGGCGGTGATGTCGTCGAGTTCGCGGCGGAAGCCGATCTGCTGGCCCAGCGTCGAGACGCCGCGTTCGAAGCCGAGGGTGGCCATCGCGATCTTCCAGCCCTCGCCGGGTTCGCCCACGACGTGATCCGCGGGGGTGCGGGCGTCGTCGAAGAAGACTTCGTTGAACTCCGAGGTGCCGGTGAGCTGCTGGATCGGGCGGATGGTGACGCCGTCCTGGCGCAACGGGACCAGCAGGTAGGACAGGCCGTGGTGGCGCTGCGAACCGGGTTCGGTCCGGGCGACGACGAAGCACCAGCCGGCGACGTGGGCCAGTGAGGTCCAGATCTTCTGGCCGTTGAGCACCCACTCGCCGTCGCGCAGCACCGCGGTGGTGGAGACGGCGGCGAGGTCGGAGCCGGCGCCGGGTTCGGAGTAGCCCTGGCACCACAGTTCCTCGACGGCGACGATCTCGGGCAGGAACCGCTGTTGCTGTTCCGGGGTGCCGAAGGCGATCAACGTCGGGCCGAGCAGTTGTTCGCCGATGTGGTTGACCCGGGCGGGTGCGCCGGAGGCGGCGTATTCCTCGTGGAAGGCGACCTGCTCCGCGAGCGAGAGCCCGCGGCCGCCGAACTCCGCAGGCCAGCCCACGCAGGTCCAGCCCGCGGCGGCCAGGTGGCGTTCCCAGGCCAGGCGCAGGTCGAACTCCTCGTGCTCCCGCCCCGGCCCGCCCAGGCCGCGCAGCCGCGCGAACTCGCCGGTCAGGTTGTCCGCGAGCCAGCCCGCGACCTCGCGGCGGAATCGCGTCGGTTCCACGCACGCCTCCTTGCTGCCGGGCCGGTCCGGCACCTAGGGTAATGAGAACACGTTCTACTTTGCCGGTCCAGAGGAGGGTGTGGTGGGACAGACCACGATCCCGGCCGTTGTCCGCGACGCCGCCGCGAAGTTCGGGTCCGCGGAGGCGCTGGTCGACGACCGCGTGCGGCTCGGCTTCGACCAGCTTCTGGAACGTGTTCGGACGGTCGCACGGGCCTTCGCCGCGTGCGGTGTCCAGGCGGGCGACCGGGTCGCGATCGCCCTGCCCAACACCCACCACTGGGTGCTGGCGGCCCTGGGCGCGCTCTACGCGGGGGCGACCCTGGTCCCGGTCAACACGCGTTTCACCGCCACCGAGACCGTGGACCTGCTGGTCCGCGGCCGGGCCCGCGCGCTCGTCGTGGCCGCCGATTTCCTCGGCACCGACCGGTACGCGGCGATCCGGGAGACCGGCGCGCAGCTGCCGGACCTCGCCACCGTCGTCCGGGTGCCCCTGCAGGAGCCGCACCGGCCGGTCGAGGGCACGCTGGGCTGGGAGGAGTTCCTGGCGCTGGCCGAGCGGGTCACCGAGGCCGAAGCCGAAGCACGGGCGGACGCCGTCGGCCCGGACGACGTGAGCGACATCCTCTTCACCTCTGGCACCAGCGGCCGCTCCAAGGGTGTGCTCTCGGCGCACCGCCAGACGGTCGACGTCGCGGCGGCGTGGGCGGACTGCGGCCAGGTCACCGCGGAGGACCGGTACCTGGTGATCAACCCGTTCTTCCACAGCTTCGGCTACAAGGCCGGCATCGTGGTGGGCCTGCTGACCGGCGCGGCGATCGTCCCGCAGGCGGTGTTCGACGTGCGCGCGGCCCTGAAGGTGATCGAGCGGGAGCGGATCTCCGTGCTGCCGGGCGCGCCGACGGTCTTCCAGTCGCTCCTGCACGAGCCCCGCAAGGGCGACCTGTCGTCACTGCGGCTCGCGGTCACCGGGGCGGCCACCGTGCCCGCCTCGCTCGTGCGCCGGATGCGGGCCGAGCTCGGGTTCGAAACCGTCCTCACCGCCTACGGCCTCACCGAAGCCGTCGTGGTGACGATGTGCCGCCCCGGCGACGACGCGGACCTCGTCGCGAGGACGTCCGGCCGGGCGACCGCGGGCTTCGAAGTGGCGATCCAGGGTTCGCCGGGGGAGATCGTGGTCCGCGGGCCGAACGTGATGCTGGGCTACCTCGACGACCCCGAAGGCACCGCCCGCGCCGTCGACGAGCAGGCCTGGCTGCACACCGGCGACGTCGGCGAGCTCGACGCCGCCGGGAACCTCACCATCACCGGCCGGCTCAAGGACATGTACATCTGCGGCGGGTTCAACGTCTACCCGGCCGAAGTCGAACACGCCCTGACCGAGCTCGACGGCGTCCGCGACGTCGCCGTGGTCGGCGTTCCGGACGAGCGGCTCGGCGAAGTCGGCAAGGCGTTCGTCGTCGGCACCGGGCTGACGGCGGAGGCGGTCGTCGCCTTCTGCCGCGAGCGGCTCGCCAACTACAAGACCCCGCGGTTCGTCGAGTTCCTGGACGAACTGCCCCGCAACGCTTCCGGCAAGGTGCTGAAGCGGCTGCTGACCGAGGAGAAGGCATGAGTGAACCGGTGGTCCGGTACGAGCGGCGGGGGCCGGTCGCGGTGGTGACGATGAACCGGCCGGATTACCGCAACGCCCAGAATTCGGCGATGACCTACGCCCTCGACGACGCCTTCGCCGACGCGGTGAACGACGCCGAGGTGAAGGTGATCGTGCTGGCGGGCGAAGGGAAGCATTTCTCGGCGGGGCACGACATCGGCAGCCCCGGCCGGGACGCGGACCGGTCGTTCGACCGGCGGGCGGTCCTGTGGTGGGACCACGTCGACCGGGCCGGCGGCGACCAGCGGTTCGCCCGCGAGTCCGAGGTGTACCTGGGCATGTGCCGCCGGTGGCGGGAAATCCCGAAGCCGATGATCGCCAGTGTGCAGGGCGCGTGCATCGCGGGCGGGCTGATGCTGGCGTGGGTGTGCGATCTGATCGTGGCGTCCGATGACGCGTTCTTCGCCGATCCGGTGGTGCGGATGGGGATCCCGGGAGTCGAGTACTTCGCGCACCCGTGGGTGCTCGGGCCGCGCGCGGCGAAGGAGGTGCTGTTCACCGGCGAGCGGTTCACCGTCCAGCAGGCCAAGGAATGGGGCATGGTCACCCGGATCGTGCCGCGGGCGGAGCTGGAACAGCGCACCCTGGAGCTCGCGGAGAAGATCGCCGGGATGCCGCAGTTCGGGTTGGCGCTGGCGAAGAAGGCGGTCAACCAGGCCGAGGACCTGATGGGCCTGCGGTCCGGGATGGACTCGGTGTTCGGCCTGCACCACCTCGCGCACGCCCACAACGCGGAAACCTCGGAAGACTCCCTCGGCGGGCAGTCGGCGCGGTCGATGCGCGATGCGGACAAGGGGACGTGATGGACCTCGACATCGACGAGGTGTCGGCGGCGTTCCGCGCCGAAGCCCGGGAGTGGCTGGCCGGGCACGTCCGGTCGTTGCCGTCGATGGACACCGCCGAGGGCTTCGCGGCGCACCGCGAGTGGGAAGCCGAGCTGGCCGACGCGCGCTGGTCGGTCGTGTCGTGGCCGCGCGAATACCACGGCCGGGACGCGTCGATGCTGCAGTGGCTGCTGTTCGAGGAGGAGTACTACGCGGCCGGGGCACCGGGCCGGGTTTCGCAGAACGGGATCTTCATGCTGGGCCCGACGTTGTTCGCGCACGGCACCCGGGAGCAGCGCGACCGGATCCTCCCCGCCATGGCCCGCGGCGAGCAGGTGTGGGCGCAGGCGTGGTCGGAACCGGAGGCGGGCAGCGACATCGCCGCGGTGCGCAGCACGGCGGTGCGCACCGACGGCGGCTGGCTGCTGTCGGGGCAGAAGACGTGGAGTTCCCGCGCCGCTTTCGCCGACCGCGCGTTCGGCCTGTTCCGCACCGATCCGGAAGCCCGGCGCCACCACGGCTTGACGTACTTCATGGCCGACCTGCGCGCCGAGGGCGTCACGGTCCGGCCGATCCCGCAGCTGGACGGCGAGCCGGGGTTCGCGGAGATCTTCTTCGACGAGGTGTTCGTGCCCGACGAAGACGTGATCGGCGAGGTGGGACAGGGCTGGCGGGTCGCGATGACAACGGCGAACAACGAACGCGGGCTTTCGCTGCGCAGTCCCGGCCGGTTCCTCGCCGCCGCCGATCGCCTGGTGGACCTCTGGCGGGACAGGGGCGAACCCGAGTCCACAAAGGACAGAGTGGCCGATGCGTGGATCGGGGCCCGCGCCTACCAGCTGTACACGTTCGGCACCGTGAGCCGGCTGGCCGAAGGCGGCGAGCTGGGGCCCGAGTCGAGCGTGAACAAGCTGTTCTGGTCGCACCTCGACGTCGAACTGCACGAAACCGCGCTCGACGTCCTCGGCCCGGCCGCGGAGACCGACGAGGCCTGGGTGCACGGCTACCTGTTCTCCCTCGCCGGGCCGATCTACGGCGGGACCGACCAGATCCAGCGCAACACGATCGCCGAACGGCTGCTGAAGCTCCCGAGGGAGGCCCGCCGATGAGGTTCCAGCTCTCGCCGGAGCAACGGCAGTTCGCCGCGACACTGCACGAGCTGCTGGGCGGCGCGGACACCGCGGCCGCCGCCCGGGCCTGGGCGGCGGGGGAGCACGACCGCGGCCTCAAGCTCTGGCGCGCGCTCGCCGACGTCGGGGTCTTCGCGCTGCTGGTCGACGAGGACCACGGCGGCCTCGGCGCCGGCCCGGCCGACCTGGTCCTCGCCTGCGAAGCGCTCGGCTACCACGCCGTCCCGGGTCCGGTGGCCGAGTCGGCCGCGGTCGCCCCGGCGTTGCTGACCGGGCACCGGCTCACCTCGCTCGCCGAGGGCGACCTCGTGGCCACCGTCGTCGCGCCGCCGGAGGTCCCCCTGGCCCTCGACGCCGACATCGCGGGCGTGGTGCTCGACCTCACCGGTGCGCACCTCACGGGCGCCGGAGCCGCGCCCGTGCGCTCGATCGATCCGCCGCGGCGGTTGTTCCGGGTGCCGGGCGCGGCCGGCCGATCGAGCGGCACCGCGTTCGACCGCGGGGTCCTGGCCGTGGCCGCCCAGCTGCTGGGGGCCGGGCAATGGCTCCTCGACACGTCGGTGGCGTACGCCAAGCAGCGTCACCAGTACGGCCGGGCCATCGGCGAGTACCAGGCGGTCAAGCACCTCCTCGCCGACGTCGTCACCCGGCTGGAACTGGCCCGGCCGCTGCTCTACGGCGCCGCCGTCGCCGGAGAGACGTTCGCCCGGGACGTCTCGGCGGCCAAGGTGCTGGCCGGCGACGCCGCCTACCTCGCCGCGCGGACGGCCCTGCAGGTGCACGGCGCCATCGGCTACACGGCCGAGCACGACCTCGGCCTCCGGCTGACGAAGGTCCGGGCCCTTGCCGGGGCCTGGGGAACCGCGTCGTTCCACCGGGCGCGGGTCCTGCGATGACCGACCCGATGGAGACGGCGGAAGCCCGGGCGCTGCGGGACGCCGTCCGGGCCCTGCTGACGCGCCGGTCGGGGCCGGCGGCGGTGCGGGCCGCGATGGCGTCGCCGCTGGGCCACGACGACAAGCTGTGGTCCACGCTCTGCGAGCAGATCGGCGTCGCCGCACTGGCGATCCCGGAGCACTACGGCGGCGTGGGCGCCGGCCTCGCCGAGGCGTGCGTCGTGCTGGCGGAACTCGGCCGGACGCTCACGCCGTCGCCGATGCTCGGCTCGGCGGTGCTGTGCGGCGAAGCCCTGCTCCGCAGCGGCAACGACGAAGCCTGCGAGCGGCTGCTGCCGGGCATCGCCGCCGGAACGACCCTGGCGACCCTGGCCTGGTCCGGCGAGGACGGCCGGTGGACACCCGCCCTGACCGCGTCCGGACGGGGAGAGCTCGACGGCCGCGCCTGCTACGTCCTGGACGGGGACACCGCCGACGTCCTGCTCGCCGTGGCCCGCACGGACGACGGGACCGGCCTGTTCGAGCTGCCGCTCGAGGGGGTTCGCCGCGAGCGCGTCACGAGCCTGGACCCCGGCCGGCGCCTCGCGGTCGTCGAGTGCGCTTCGACGCCGGCCCGGCGGCTCGACACCGGCGGGTTCGCCGGGCCGCTGCGGCAGCTGCGCGACACGGCGACGGTCGCCGTCGCCGCCGAGCAGACCGGCGCGGCGGCGCGGGCCCTGGAGCTCACGGTCGAGTACACGAAGCAACGCCGTCAGTTCGGTCGCCCGATCGGGTCGTTCCAGGCGCTGAAGCACCGGATGGCCGACGTGCACGTCCACGTCGAGGCGGCCCGCTCGGCGCTGTACGCGGCCCTGGTGGACGGCGACCCCGAGGCCGTCGCGACCGCGAAGGTGGTGTGCGGCGAGGCGTTCACCCACGCGGCGGCGGAGATGATCCAGCTCCACGGCGGCATCGCGATCACCTGGGAGCACGACGCCCACCTGTACTTCAAACGCGCCCACGGGACGGCCCTGCTCTTCGGCGACGCCGCCGGGTTCCCCGGTCCCCGGCTCAGCCGGTGAGCCGCGCCGCCGAGCCGGGCAGTTCGCGGTTCGCTTCGTCGAGGCCGCGGACGACCAGCCGGCAGGCGGGACAGCCGGCCACGTGCTCGGCGACGGCGTGGGCCTTGCGCGGCGACAGGGCACCGCGGACCCAGGCCCCCATCCGCCGCCGGGGTTCGCGGCAGGCGGGCTCGTCCGTCTCGGGCACCTGGACCTGCAGGTAGGCCTGCCGCAGCCCCTCCCGCGCCCGCATGGCCAGCGCCGCGACGCTGTTCGGCGACAACCCGAGCGAGGGTGCCACCTCCGTCGGCGTGCCCCCCTCGGCCTCGGTCCGCCACAGCACCGTCCGCCACCGGCCGGGCAGCGTGCAGTAGGCCGACCACACGAGCTTGGCGTTCGACCGCAGCAGCGCGAGCTCGTCGGCCCCGCCGGCGGCCGCGTCGGGGACGGCGGCCCGCAGCTCGACCCGGCTGCGCTGCCTGCTCCACCGGGAGACCAGGTTGCGCATGGTCACGACCAGGTAGGGCCGCAGATCACCGTGCGGCCCCCCGCCGGCGCGCACGATCGTCAGCACCCGGGCGAACGTCTCGGCCACCAGGTCGTCGCGTTCGGTGGGTTGCCGCGCCCAGGCCCCGGCGGTCCGCCACAGCGGCTCGGCATGCCGGCGGAAGAGCCGCCCGGCCGCCTCGAGATCCCCGGCCCGCAGGGCGGCGAGCAACACCGAGTCCGGCTCGTCGTCGGCTGGTTCCATCGCGTTCTCCCCGGGGTTCGGCACGCTCTGTGGGTCCGGGTACCCAAAGTAAGAGGTACAGCGATGTCCGTAACGGCCGGTCGGCCCGATCGAGTGGTGGCCGAGCCGTTGACCTGGGCTTTCGGCGATCGGTCAGGCCGGTGCCTTCGATGGCCGGCGCGGTGCGGAGCCGCGACGAGAGGTCCCGCGGGCCCACGGGTGGTCACGGCGGACCCGCGCCGATCGACGCGAGTCCCAGCGATGAGGGGAGCGGAACGCCGGCCCGCGCCGGCGCGGCGGGCGGCACCGAGCGCGAAACGGCCGCCGAGCCGGGCCGGCGCCTCAGCTCGCGAAGACCTGCGAGTCGTCGGCGAAGGCCTTGAACTCCAGGGCGTTGCCCGCCGGGTCGAGGAGGAACATCGTCCACTGCTCGCCGGTCTGGCCCTCGAAGCGGACGTACGGCTCGATCACGAACTCCGTTCCCGCCGCCCGCAGCCGGTCGGCGAGGGCCTGGAACTGCGGGATCGTCAGGATCAGCCCGAAGTGCGGCACCGGCACGTCGTGGCCGTCGACCGGGTTGTGGACGCGCTTGGGCCCGGCCGGGGCCAGGTGCGTCACGAACTGGTGGCCGTGCAGGTTCCAGTCGATCCACGTCTCGGCGCTGCGGCCCTGTGCGAGGCCGAGGACTTCGCCGTAGAAGCGGCGGGCGGCCGCCAGGTCGTCCACGGGCATCGCCAGGTGGAAACGGGGGATGGGCGAGTCGAGGACGGTCATCGGGCTCCCTTCGCCGGGGTTCTTGCCCGAATGGTAACCACCGCCGCCGGCGCCGCCGGCTCCTCAGAGCACCAGGTCCGCCGCCGTCCGGACCTCCTGGGCCACGCTCGTCGACTCCAGGCCGGCCAGGGGGTCGGCGGCCGGCAGGTCGCCGAACGACAGGCCGGTCAGCTCGGCGATCCGGCGGACCGGGACCTGGTACGTGCGGTAGGCGCCGTAGTCGAACCCGGCCGCCACCTCCAGGCCCCTGATGAGCTCCTCCTGGCTCAGCAGGTACGCCGTCGCCGACAGCGCGCCGCCGTCCTTCACCATCGCCACCACCTTCCAGAACTGGCGGGGCAACCGCACCCCGCGGTAGTGGTCGTCGTCGGCGGCCAGCACCGGGCCCGTCACCACGCTGACCTTCAGGTCGAAGTTGTCCGCGCTGTTCAGCACGTAGTCCTCGAGCCCGGCCCAGGTCGTCTTGTTCTGGTTGAAGTCCTTGTGCTGCGGCGAACAGTTCGTGAAGTGGAACGTGTCGTCGTTGGCCAGCTGCGCGATCGGCTCCGTCGCGCCCCACGCGGGGTCGAGGCGGCGGACCAGGTGCCCGCGGTCGAGCGGGTTGTCGCGGTAGATCTCCTCGCCGATCTGCTCGGTCACCGCGACCCGCGGGTCGAGCGACCAGTGGTCGGCTTCGCGCCGCAGCGCCCGGCTGGTGCGCCCGTCGATGTTGACGGCGGTGAACATCGCGAGCCGGCGTTCCTTGTGCATGACGACGCTGAAGTGGTGGTACGGCAGGACGTACCGCGGCTCACCGGTGGCCTGCCGGTTGAGCGCCGCCAGCCCGGCGAGCTCGGCGGACAGCCCGGGCAGCGGCACGGTGTGCCCGGGCAGGAAGCCCGGGTCGTAGCCGGCCCGGTTCGAGTAGTCGGGGTCGATCCGCCCGGCGGCCGGTTCGGCGCGCAGCCGGATGTCGAACGGCATCGAGAGCGTGAGCACCTGCGGAGCGCCGCCGTCGGCCGGCCGGGCGCGCTCGGGCCGGGTGGCCAGCCGGTCGAGCAGCGCCTGCCGGTCCGGCGGGAACGGCTGCTCACGCAGAAACTTCAGCAGCTTGCTGACCCGGACGCCCTCGTTGAGGAAACCGCCGTACTCCGCCCGGCCGCCCGCCGGGACACCGGCGTGGTGCAGCGCCACGACCTCCCACTGGTCGTTGAACACCGGGGAGCCGGACGACCCCGGTTCGGTGTCGGTTTCGTAGTGGAGGAAGTCGTCGAGGACGTCGACGACCCGGTTTTCCCGCAGCGCCACCTGTTTCTTGCCGCCCCCGGGGTGCTGGACGATGGTGACGAAGTCGCCGACGATCGCCTTGCCCTCGCTGGCGATCAGCCGGTTGAACCCGAAGGGGCGCAGTTCGTCCGCGGTCGCCTTCACGGCGACGAGCGCAAAATCGAGCGTCCGGTCCGCGGCGAAGAAGCGGTCCGGGTCGAGTGCGAAGGCCCGCACCGGCCGCGGCAGGCCGTCGACGCCGTCCTGGTAGTCGAATTCGACGACGCTGAACCCGGCGGTGGCGGCGTCCGGCAGCACGTGGTGGTTGGTGAGCAGCAGTTCCGGTGACACCAGCGATCCCGTGCCGTAGCCGGCGAGCCTGCCCTGGGCGTTCCGGATGTTCACCCGGCCGACGGCGGCCGAAGCCGTGACCCCGCCTTCGAGGTAGCCCACGCCGAGCAGGTCGTTGGTTCCGGCGATGCGTTCGAGGATCGCGCCGGCGGCCGTCATCGCCGCCGGGTCGCCCGCCGCGATCGCCGCCGGGCTCACCGGCCGGACGTCGGGGTAGTAGCGGCCGAGCCGGTCGATCCGGGTGGCCACCCGGCTCGGTTCGTCGGCCTCGGCGATCCCGCCGGGCTTGCGCAGCAACGCGATCTTGGCCTGCCGCGGCCCGGTGCGTTCGGCGGCGCGCTCGGCCGCGGCCTGCTGCTGGCCGGACTGCCGGTCCGTCTGGACGTCCACGATGCCTCCCGGCGGGCGGGGCGGAAACACCGCGTTAGTCGCGCGGCCACCGGGGGCGTTACACTATTTCCGGCGAGTCGCCGGGAATTCTTTTTCACGCCGCTTCGCCGTTTTTTCGCGTGATCGAACCTATTTCCGAAAATCGCGGACGGGAAGCAAGATCGCCGACGCGTGCGCGGGGTCGTGGTGGACCTCCTGGTCCGCGGCGCGCAGCGTGACCGCGGTGGGGTGGGGTTCGCCGGTGCCGGGATTGCGGGCGTAGCGCGGGAAAGCGCCGCTGGAGACCTGGACCCGGATGCGGTGCCCGCGGCGGAACCGGTGCGCCGTCGGCCACAACCGCACCGGGACGGCGGCCAGATCGCCGGCGTCGCGCAGGCTGGTGAGGCCGTCGCAGACGTTGACCGAACGGCCGTCCGGGCCGACGTCGCAGAGCCGGACGAAGACGTCGGCGAACCGCAGGCTCGACCGGAACCAGATCTCCGCGCTCACGTCCCCGATCACTTCGACGTCTTCCCCGAGCACGACGGTGGTGTAGGTGAGGACGTCGGTGCGGGCTTCGAGCGCCGCGTTGTCCACCCGGCCCGCGTCGGGGGCCATCCGCACACCCCCGGCCGCGGGGGTCGGGTCCGCCGGGTCGTAGCGGTAGCGGCCGGGAGCGGACCCGCCGGGTGCGTCCGGTGTCAAAGTGCCGTCGGCGTGCAGGTGGAACCGTTGCGGTGCATAGCCTTCCGGCGGCCAGGAAGCAAAATCGCGCCAGGCTTCCTCGCCCATGACGAACAGCCGGACCGGCGCCCGCTCCGGCGGTTCCTCGCCGCGGGCGTGCGCGAGCCCGAACCCGAGGGTTTCCCGGAGCGTCTGCCCCGTCCCGCCGAGCAGGTCGGCGCGGCCGGCGTGGGTCCACGGCCCGACCGTGAGCCGCGGCCGCCGTCCGGCCTCCTGCAGCGTGCGGAAGTCGCGCAGCTGGCCCGGCAGGAAGATGTCGTACCAACCCGCGACCGAGCTGACCGGCACGGTGACGTCCGCGACGCGATCCCGGTGGTCGGCCTCGGCCCAGCGCGGGTGGTTCCCGGGGCGGGCGAGGACGTCCTGGATGTAGTCCGAGCGGTGGCCGATGGCGACGACGTCGGCCTGGGCGAGTGGCAGGGTGTTCAGCGCCTGCTCCAGCTTCTTCGCCCGGCTGCGCTGCCGGAGCAGGGCGAACCGGCGTTCCTGGACCGCGACCTGGACGCCCCACCCGAACGGCGTCTCCAGCGAAAGGCCGTCCTCGCGCAGGAATTCCAGCGTCAGCCCGGACTCGCTGACCTGCGGGACCATCGCCTTGACCTGCGGCGGCAGGCGGTCGGCCACCGCCCACTGCACGTACCCCAGGTAGCTGGCGCCGACGAGCACGATCGCGTCGCCGGACCACGGCTGCTTTGTGAGCCAGTCCAGCGTCGCGAGGCCGTCTTCGCGCTCCTGCCGCAGCGGGTCGAAGACGCCGCCGGACCCGAAGCTGCCGCGAGTGCTCTGGATCAGCACCTGGAAACCGCGCTCGGCCAGCGGCCGCGCCAGGATCGCCCCGAACACGCCCCGGCGGCCGTAGGGCGTGCGCAGCAACGCGATCGGGAGCCCGTCCGCGCCGGTGCGCGGCGCCCACCGGTCCGCCAGCAGCTCAACGCCGTCCGGCATGGGGACACGCAGGTCCCGCTGGACGACGAGGCGCCGGGTGGCCGGCGCGGGCAGTTTCAGCAGGCGTTCGACAAGACGGCTGATCACCGGCCGGCCTCCTTCGTGATCATCGCGGTGACGACCGAGCGCATCCGCATCAGCCGCCCGGCGAACTCCTCCGGGTCGAGCGGGTCCGGCCCGTCGACGACCCACGTGTTGACGACCGCCCCCGCGCCGCCGGTCAGGAAGGTGGCCAGGTCCTCGGCACCCTGTGCGTCGAGGTGGCGGCCGAACGCGTGGCCGAGGTGCTCGCGGTTGAGGGGGAGGAACAGGCCGGTCAGCGCCTTGTTGAGGGCGTACGCGGAGGCCCCGGTCAGCAGGGCGCGGTAGAAGCGCCGGTGGGCGGCGAAGTGCCGGCCCAGCGCCAGGAACGATCCGTGCTCGTCGGTGGCGGAGGCCAGGCCGGCGAGGTCGCCGAGCAGTTCGCGCCGGACGAGGTCGAGCGCGGCCTCGAGCAGCAGCGCGTCGCGGTCGCCGAACTGCTGGTACAGCACCTGCCGGCTGACGTCGGCCGCCTCGGCGATCTCGGAGACCGCGACGGCGGGGGAGTCGCGTTCGGACACGAGCTCGACCGCGGCCCGCATCAGCGCCGCGCGCGACCGGCGCACCCGCCGGTCCTTGGCGGGCGCTTCGGTCGTCCAGTCGCTGTCCACGGGGTTGATAATGGACACCTGTCAAGAAAATGGCAAGTGACAATCAGCGCGCGCAAGCTCCAGCCCGGACGCCCTCGGCCGCTCGCGCGGGCGGCGGAGATGCGAGCATGCGGGCATGTCTTCGACCATGCGGGCCTTCGTGCTCACCGGGCCGGGCGAGTGCTCGGTGCAGGAGGTGCCGGCCCCCCGGGCCGTCGCGGGCGAGGTGGTCGTCGATGTCGAACGCGCCGGGGTGTGCGGGACCGACGTCGAGTTCTTCACCGGGGAAATGGCCTACCTCCACCAGGGGCACTCGGGGTACCCGATGCGGCTCGGCCACGAGTGGGCGGGCACGGTCACCGCGGTGGGGGAGGGTGTGGACCCGGCCTGGCTCGGCCGCCGGGTCATGGGCGACACGATGCTCGGCGACCGGACGTGCCGCCGCTGCCGCCGGGGCCACCAGCACACCTGCGAGCGCCGCCAGGAGGTCGGCATCCGCGGCGGCCGGGCCGGCGCGCTGGCCGAACGGCTCGCCGTGCCCGCGTGGTCGCTGCACGAGCTGCCCGGCTCGGTGGACGCCGTGCTCGGTGCCCTGGTCGAACCGGGCGGCAACGCGCTGCGGGCGGCCCGCGCGGCCGGAGCGGGCACGGGAGACCGGGCACTCGTGCTGGGGCCGGGGACGATCGGGCTGCTCACGGCGATGTTCCTGCGCGCGGCGGGCGCCGAGGTGCACTTGATGGGCGTCGGTGCCCTCGATTTCCCGCGCAGCCTGGGGTTCGCGAACACGTGGACCCGGGAGACCCTGCCCGCCCTGCCGTTCGACGCGGTCGTCGACGCGACCGGCGCCGCCGGCTCACCCGCGCTGGCCGTCGAGCTGGTGGAGCCCGCGGGCCGGGTCGTCTACATCGGACTGTCCGGGCCGCCCAGCCACCTGGACACACGCGCGTTGGTGCTGAAGGACGTCACGGCGGTCGGGGTCCTGTCGGCCTCCCCGGGACTGGCCGAGACCATCGCCGCGTACGCGAGCGGAGCCGTCGACCCGCGCCCCCTCGTGGCGGGCACCGTCGGCCTCGACGAGGTCGGGGCCGTGCTGGCGGGCGAGCGGATCGGCGGCGCGGGCCCGAAAGTCCACATCGACCCGCGGCGCTGACCGCTCGGAGCTGCTCGGAAAACTCCGGCAGCGCCGCATTCACCTCGGCCGGACGTTCCCGGTCGCGGTTGTCCTCTTCGCTCAGCCGGGACGGCAGCGTGCTGTCTCCCGCCGGCCGTGCCACCGCAGCACCGGCGGGCCGGTGCCCTGCTCGGCAGGCCGCCCGTGGCCGTTTCCGCGGTTCGCGAAACGCCGCTGTGACGGGATTCTCAGGCGTCCGGCTGCCGCGGCGAGGCGAGCGTCGTGGGGCGGGTGCGGCCGCGCAGGGTGACGTCCTCGGTCGCGGTCCACCGGGCCGCTTCGGCCGCGGCCGCGGCCTCGACCGCCGTCCACGAGGCGAGGAGGCGGCCGGGGGCGTTCTTGGCCAGCTCGGTCAGCCGGGCGGCTTCGTTGACCGGGTCGCCGATCACCGTGTACTCGAAGCGGCGCGGGTCGCCGACGTTGCCCGCGACGACGTCGCCGGTCGCCACGCCGATGCCGGCCGGGCCGTCCGGGACCTCGGCGGCCAGGCGGGCCGCGATCGCGCGGCCGGCGGCCAGTGCGCAGGTGGCGTGGTCGGGGAGCGGGGTGGGTACGCCGAAGACGGCCAGCGCGGCGTCGCCGACGAACTTGTTGACCAGCCCGTGGTGCCGGTCGACCTCGTCGACCACCACCGTGAAGAACCGGTTGAGCAGGCCGACGACCTCCTGCGGCGGGCGGCTCGCGGCCAGTGCCGTCGAGCCGACGAGGTCGACGAACAGCACCGACACCGTCCGCACGGTGCCGCCGAGTTCGGTGGACGTCCGCATGGCTTCGACGGCGACTTCGTGGCCGACGTGCCTGCCGAACAGGTCGCGCAGCCGCTCCCGTTCGGCCAGCCCGGCGGCCATCCCGTTGAACCCGGCCTGCAGCAGGCCGAGTTCGGTCCCGTCGTACACCGGGATCTCCACGGCGAAGTCGCCGGCCCGGACCCGGTCGAGCGCGTCGCGGACCGAGGAGATCGGGTTCACCACCGCGCGGGCGGTGAACACGGTGACCAGCAGGCCGAAGCACAGCACGACCAGCCCGAGGGCGATGACCGACACGGCGAGCTTCGTGGTGGAGACGTCCCCGCGCACCCACGCCAGCACCGCGGTGACGACCAGCCCGGCCACCGGCACCCCGGTGCCCAGGCACCAGAACAGCAGCATCCGGAGGTTGACGCCGCCGTTGGCCGGGCGCGGCGGCGTGGTGCCGGCGAGGGCGAGCGCCGCGTACGGCCGCAACGCGAACTCGCCGAAGAGGTAGGCGATCGCGCAGACGACGACCGCGGCGAAGGCGACGACGAGGAGCTCGGTGAGCACGACCTTCGGCTGCACGAGCGCGGCGAGGCCGCCGAAGAGCAGCGTCGCGATGCCCCACAGCACGGCCTGCACGCAGGTCAGCCGCAACGGGACGCGCAGGCTCGCGGCGCGTTCGGCGTCGGTCGGGCGGCGGCCCTCGGCGGCCCAGCGCAGCGTGCGGAGGGCCCCGCGGGTGCCCCACAGCGTGCCGGCGACGATCGCCGCGACGACGTACACCGGGACGGCGATCGCGGTGACGCGCACGAGGTCGCCGGACATGCCCGGCGCGGGCATGAGCAGCGCCGCGAGCCCGACCACGACCAGCGCGCCGATGACGTTGGTGGCGATCAAAGCCGCGGTCAGCAGGCCTTGGACGCGCCGCCGCAGCGCGGTGACGTTCTGGTCCAGCGGCCCGAGCAGCCCGGAGCCGAACGGTCCCGCGGAGGAGCGCCCTGAGTTCACCCCGTTGAGTGTACGGTCGTTCACTCAACTGCGCGCAGACGGGTGCGTGGGTATGTGTTACGGTTGGTAACAGTGAACTTCAGTAACACCTGACGAGGAGGTCGGTCGTGACGAGCATCAGCGAATCGGGCGTGTCGGATCGGGAGACCGTGGCGCGACGGCTGCTCGACTCGTCGGAGCAGCTCTCCTACGACCCCGTGCGGGAGGTCGACTGGGAGACGCCGCTCGACACGGACTACCACGGCGCGAGCCCGGAGTGGAGCACGCTTTACGGCACCTCCTACTGGGCCGACATGACCCCGGAGCAGCAGCGCGAACTGACCCGCCAGGAGGCGGCGTCGGTCGCGAGCACCGGCATCTGGTTCGAGATGATCCTCCAGCAGATGGTGCTGCGCGACTTCTACGCCAAGGACCCGACCGACCCGGCGTTCCAGTGGGCGCTGACCGAGATCGCCGACGAGTGCCGGCACTCGATCATGTTCGCCCGCGGCGCGGCAAAGCTGCGCGCGCCCGCCTACCGGCCGCGCCGGTTCGTCGTCGAACTGGGCCGCGTCTTCAAGGCCACCGCGACCGGGGAAGCCGCCTACGCGGCGATCCTCGTGGCCGAAGAGGTCCTCGACGTGATGCAGCGCGACTGGATGCGCGACGAGCGCGTGGTCCCGTTCGTGCGGACCATCAACAACATCCACGTGGTCGAGGAGTCGCGGCACATGAAGTTCGCCCGCGACGAGACCCGCGAGCGACTCGAAGGCGCCGGCCGGCTGCGTCGGCAGATCAACGGCCTGGTCGTCGCGATCGCGTCGTACTTCATCGTCACGAGCATGGTGAACGGCAAGGTCTACGAGAACGCCGGGCTGGACGGCAAGCGGGCGCGGCGCGAGGCGAAGGCGAACGAGCACCACAAGTCGATGCTGCGGTCCAGCTGCTCCGGGCTGATGGAGTTCCTGCACTCGGTGGGGCTGCTGACCAAGCCGTCGCTGTGGTTCTACAAGCGCGCGAACCTGATCTGACATGGCCTTCGCGATCACCCAGACCTGCTGCACCGACGCGACCTGCGTGTCGGTCTGCCCGGTCAACTGCATCCACCCGACGCCGGACGAGCCGGACTTCGGGCGCACCGACCTGCTCTACATCGACCCGGCCACCTGCATCGACTGCGGTGCCTGCGCCGACGCCTGCCCGGTCGACGCGATCTTCCCGGCCGGCGACCTGACCGGGCCGCTGCGGGTGTACGAGGAGATCAACGCGGAGTACTACGCCGGCCGGGACGTGCTGGCCGACGTGTCGGTCGCGCCGAACTTCCACCGGTGGGCGCCGCCGTCGTTCAAGCGGGTGCTGCCGAGTGACTTCGCGCCCCTGGACGTCGCCGTCGTCGGCACCGGGCCGGCGGGGATGTACGCGGTGGAAGACCTGCTGCTGCACACCAGCGCCCGCGTGATGCTCGTCGACCGCCTGCCGGTGGCCGGCGGCCTGATCCGCTACGGCGTTGCGCCGGATCACCCGTCGACGAAGAAGATCGGCGAGACGTTCGCCCGCTTCCACGACCACCCGCGGCTCCGCCTGCGGCTCGGCACCCAGGCCGGTCCCGAACTGGCCGAGCGGCACGACGCGGTGATCTACGCGGTCGGGGCCACCGAAGCGCGGCGGCTCGGCGTCCCGGGCGAGGACCTGCCCGGCAGCCTGCCGGCCGCAACGGTCGTCGGCTGGTACAACGGCCACCCGGACGTCGAGCCGGACGCCGTCGACCTCTCGGCGGACCGCGTGGTCGTCGTGGGCACCGGCAACGTCGCCCTCGACATCGCCCGGATCCTCACCGCGGACCCGGCGGCCTTGGCGGGCACGTCGATCGCGCCGGAAGCGCTGGCGCGGCTGCGGTCGGGCAAGGTCCGCGAGGTGGTGCTGCTGGCCCGCCGCGGTCCGGAGACGGCGGCCTACACGCGGCCGGAACTGCTGGCCCTGGCGGCCCGCGGCGACCTGGTGGTGGACGCGCATTCACCCGTGGCGGCCGTGATCGACGGCGCGGCGCCGGGCGAGAAGGCGGCGTGGCTGCAGGGGGTGCCGCGCGAGCGCATCGACTGGTCGGCCCCGCCGCCGGACGGCCGTCGCCGGATCGTGCTGCGCTTCCATTCGGCTCCGGTCGAGTTCCGCGGCGACACCGAGGTCCGCGCGGTGGTCGCTTCGGGTCCGGACGGCGACGTCGAGATCGCGGCGGGCCGCGTGGTCCGCGCGGCGGGGTTCCGCGGTGCTCCGGTGCCGGGCCTGCCGTTCGACGAGGCGGCCGGGATCGTCCCGAACGAGGCCGGGCGGGTGGCCGGCCGCCCGGGCGTGTACGTGGCGGGCTGGATCAAGCGCGGCCCATCGGGCGGGATCGGGGCGAACAAGGCATGCGCCCGGGAGACGGTGGGATCGCTGCTGGAGGACGCCGTCGCCGGGCGGCTGCCGGTGCGGCGCCGGGGAGCGCGGGCGAGGCTGCTCGGTCGCGCTTGAGCCCGCGGTCCGGCGATCGGCGGGTGCGCCCGGGGGCGGCGTCGGCGGTGGCTGAACCGTGGTCGCGCGGCTGTCGGTGCCGCGCCTGAGCCGCGGTCCGGCATTCGGCTCGACCGCCCGGACGGCCGCTGAACCGCGGCTACCGGGACCGGTGCGGGCCGAGGGTCCGCCCCGGCGGTGTGCGGCCGGGTCTGCTTCACCGCGGCTCGTCGAGCCGCCGGGGCCGGCCGTAGCCGCGCTGCACGGCCGCCGCCACCACCGCGTCCTGCTGGTGCCGGTCCAGGACCCGGGGCGCGCCGAGCGTTGCGGCCCGCACGTACAGGCCGCAGGCCCACTCCAGCAGCAGCGCGTTGTCGACCGCGGCTTCGAGCGTCGGGCCGTGGGCGACCGCGCCGTGGTTGGCCAGCAGTGCCGCGGCCTTGCCTTCGAGCGCCGCGAGCGTTTCGCCGGCCAGTTCCGGGGACCCGAAGACGGCGAACGGCGCGACCCGGATCTCACCGCCCAGCGCGAGCTGCTGGTAGTGCACGCACGGCAGCTCGTCGAGCACCAGGGACACCGCCGTGGCCTGCGGGGAATGCGTGTGCACCACCGCGCCCGCGCCGTAGCGCCGGTAGATCCCGAGGTGCAGCTCCAGTTCCGACGTCGGCGCCAGTTCCCCGGCGACCACCGCGCCGTCCAGGTCCACGACGGTGACGTCCTCCGGGGTGGCCCGGCCCAGCTCGACGCCCGTCGCGGTGACGGCGACGTGCTCGCCGGCCCGGACGCTCACGTTGCCCGCCGTGCCGATCAGCAGGCCCTCGCCGGCCAGGCCGTGACAGGCCCGGGCCACCGCGCGCCGCGCCTCCTCGAGAACCGAACTCCCCGCAACCATGGCTGCGAGGCTAGAATAAATACGAAACAAAGTCACGTTCAGGTTTGGGGAGCGGATGACCGAGGGCCGGCTGCGCCGGGTACCGCGCCAGGCGCGTTCGCGGGAAAAGCTGGCCAAGGTGCTCGCCGCCGCCGATCGGCTGCTCGCCGAGGAAGGCGTCGAAGCGCTGACGACGACCCGGGTCGCCGCCGAAGCCGGCGTCTCGGTGGGCGCGCTGTACCAGTACCTGCCCGACCGCGAGGCCATCACCGAGGCACTGGGCGAGGTCTACCTCGCCCGCCTCGAAGACCTCATGACGTCGTTCGCCGAGCGAGCGGCCGAAGAGACCTGGCCCGATCCCGTCGGCCTGCTCGTCGACGCCTTCGCCGGGCTCTACCGCGCGGAACCCGGGTTCCGCGCGCTGTGGTTCGGCCGCGGTCTCGCCGACGGGACCCGGGAAGCCGACCGCGCGCACAAGCGGGTGATGGCCGGCGGGGTGCACCGCATCCTCGTCGCGCAGGGCTTCCTGCTCGACGACTACGCGGCCGCGGTGGCGTGCCGCACGGCGTTCCTCGCCGCGGACGCCGTGCTCCAGGAGGTGTTCCGCGGCGACGGTGCCCCCGAACTCCTGGAGCCGCTCAAGGCGATGCTGCGGGCCTACCTGGGTCAGCTGCCCCGGCCGTAGCTCCGGTGGTGGCGACGAGGAACTCTTCGCCCCGGACGATCCGGAGGCCGTCGGCGCGGTCCGCGAAGTACCGCTCGTCCAGTTCGGCCCCCGAAACGTGCACCGCGTCGCGGAATCCGGCGTCGCGGGCCATCGCCAGCACCTCCGCGGGGGAGAACGAGCTGACGAACGGTGTGCCGGCCGCCTTCGCCCGGCTCGCGGTGGCGCGGTGCCGGTCGCGTTCGGCGTCGTCGAGCAGGCCGGCCGGCAGCAGGAAGGTCATCGCCAGCGTGGAGCCCGGGGCGAACCCGGCGATCCGGCGCAGCGTGGCCGCGTTCGCCTCCTTCGTGAGGTACATGCTGACGCCGGTGGAGGCGACGACCGCCGGTTCGTCCGGGGCGAAGCCCGCGGCCGCGAGCCGGTCCCACCACGACGCCGTCTCGAAGTCGACCGGCACCAAGCGCAGCCAGTCCGGCACCCCGAGGCCGAGTTCCTCCAGTCGGGCGCGTTTCCAGGCCTGCGGGCCCGGCTGGTCCACTTCGAACACGCGCAGGCGGGACGCGAGGTCCGGACGGCGCTGGGCGAACGTGTCGAGGCCGGCCCCGAGGATCACGTACTGGCCGACCCCGCGGGCGGCCTGCTCGGTGACCAGGTCCTCGACGAACCGGGCGCGGGCCACCATGCCGGCCCGGTAGCGCCCGGCGGTGGCCGGGTCCATGTCGTCGCGGTCCCGCCAGCCCTCGCCCGGGCCGGCCAGCCGCAAGCCGAGCTCGTCGGCGAACACGTGGGGCGGCGGATCGACCGCGAGGTGCAGGGCCCGCCACAAGGCGGTCCGCACCGCCGTGCTGTCCGGCGCGGCCACCTCAGGCCTTCCCGGGTGCGGACAGCGTCCACGTCCGCCCGTCGGGATCGCGGACGGTCATCTCGCGGGTCCCGTAGTGGGTGTCCTCGAACGGGGTGACGACCTCGACGACGTCGCCGGCCCGGAACGCGTCGGCGTCCGGGACCTTGAACACGACCTGCGTGCGCGGCTCCCGGTCCTCGGGCACCTCGGCGATGAACAGGGACGGGCCGTCGCCGTTGCGCAGCAGGCCGGAGTTGTGGTCGGTCGCGAATTCGAGCTCGTAGCCCAGTGCTCGGAAGAACTTCGCCGCCTTGCCCCAGTTGCGGGTCTCCAGGTACAGCGCCTCGATGCCCTCGGTCGTCATGTCAGTTCTCCTCTTCGGCAACGGTTTCGGCGAGGTAGGCGCGCAGCGCGTCGGCGACGAGCGCCGAGAGCGACCGCTCCGTCTCGATGGCTCGGTGCTTGACCTGCCGGATCAGGCCGATCGGCAGGTACACGTTGAACTGCTTGACGTCGTCATCGCCCACCCCTCAAGGCTAGCATGCTAGCAAGCTAGATACACAAGTACCGCCGTCCGCCCCTTGACGTGGCGTCCCGGCGAGTCAACAATTCATGCGTAGCACAAATGTTAGCGTTAACAATTTTCGACGACGAAGTCGGAGCGACGCCATGAAGCTGCGCCACGCCCTGTCCGCGCTCTTGCTGACCGCCGCGGTCGTCCCGGGGGTGGGCTCCGCCGCGGCGAGCCCGGCCGCCGCCGAGGCGGCCGTTCCCGCACCGGCGATGGGCTGGGCGTCGTGGAACACCTTCGCCGCCAAAATCGACTACGGCACGATCAAGGCGCAGGCCGACGCGCTCGTGTCGTCCGGGCTGAAGGACGCCGGGTACAGCTACGTCAACATCGACGAAGGCTGGTGGCAGGGCACGCGTGACAGCGGCGGGAACATCACGGTGGACACCGCCGAGTGGCCCGGCGGCATGTCGGCGATCGCGGATTACCTGCACAGCAAGGGGTTGAAGGCCGGGATCTACACCGACGCCGGACGCGACGGCTGCGGCTACTACTTCCCGACCGGGCGGCCCGCGGCGCCCGGGAGCGGCAGCGAAGGCCACTACCTGCAGGACATGCTGCAGTTCCAGCGCTGGGGTTTCGACTTCGTCAAGGTCGACTGGTGCGGCGGGGACGCCGAGGGCCTCGACCCGCAGAGCACCTACCGGGCGATCAGCGACGCCAACAAGGCCGCGACCGCGCAGACCGGGCGGAGCATGGTGCTCTCGATCTGCAACTGGGGCAAGAAGAACCCGTGGAACTGGGGCGCCGGAACGGCCCCGATGTGGCGGACCAGCACGGACATCATCTACTACGGCCAGACGGCCACCCCGGGCCAGGTGCTGACGAACTTCGACCAGGCGCAGCACCCGGTGTCGCAGCACACCGGCTACGTCAACGACCCGGACATGCTCACCGTGGGCATGCCGGGCCTCACCGACGCGCAGGCCCGCACGGAGATGAGCCTGTGGGCCGTTTCGGGGGCGCCGCTGCTGGCGGGCAACAACCTGGCGACGATGAGCGCCGCCACAAAGGCGATCCTGGCGAACCGGGAAGTCATCGCCGTCGACCAGGACCCGCGCGGCCTGCAGGGCGTCAAGGTCGCCGAAGACTCCGCCGGGCGCCAGGTCCACTCGAAGGTCCTCAGTGGATCGGGCAAGCGCGCGGTGGTCCTGCTCAACCGGACGTCGTCGGCGGCGGCCATGGCGGTGCGGTGGGCCGATCTGGGCTTGACCCCGGCCGCGGCGAAGGTCCGCAACGTCTGGGGCGCCGCCGATGCCGGCACCTTCGCCACCGGCTACAGCGTCAACGTCCCGGCCGGCGATTCGGTGCTGCTGACCGTCCAGGGAACCGACGCCGCTTCGGCGGGTTACCCGGCCAGTGGCTCCCGGTTCACCGGCATCACCGCCGCCGCAACCGGTCTGGCGGTCGCCACCTTCACCTACAGCGCCACCGGCACGCAGACCGCCACCCTCGCGGTGAACGGCCAGCAGCCGACCGTCGTCGCCTTCCCGGCGACGGGCGGAGCACCGAAGACCGTCTCGGCCGTCGTGTCGCTGGGCAAGGGGAACACCAACACCCTGACGTTCTCCGGTACCCCGCCGCAGCTCACCGCCGTCGACGTCCTGCCCCTGCCCGGGACCAACGGCGTGCAGGTCGCCGGAGCGCCCTCCGGGCGGTGCGTGGACGTCGACGACAACGGCATCGCCAACGGGATCCAGGCCCAGCTGTGGGACTGCGCCGCGGGCCCGAACCAGACCTGGGTGCCGGTGCGCGGGCAACTCGTCGTCAACGGCACCAAGTGCCTCGACGCCTACAACAGCGGGACGGCGAACGGCACCGCCGTGGTGGTCTGGGACTGCAACGGCCAGCGCAACCAGCAGTGGACGGTCAACGCGAACGGGACCATCACGAACGCGGTGTCCGGGCTGTGCCTGGACGCGAGCGGCGCGGCCACCGCGAACGGCACGAAGCTCATCCTGTGGACCTGCAGCGGCGGCGCCAACCAGCAGTGGACCCGGCGCTAGGCGGCCGATTCCCGGATCACCAGCCGGCACGGCCGGGTGTGCCGGCCGGGGGAGGGCTCGCCGTTGATCGCCGCCAGCAGGCGGTCGGCGGCGGTCCGCCCGAGCGCCTCCAGTTCCATGTCGACGCTCGTCAGCGGCGGCTGGCAGCCCAGCGCCATCACGTCCCAGTTGTCGAAGCCGACCAGGGCGACGTCGTCGGGCACGCGGCGGCCGGCCGCCTGCAGCGCGTCGGCGGCGCCGCGGGCGATCTGGTCGCTGCCGCAGAAAACGGCGTCGAACGGGGTGCCCGCGCCCAGCAGCATCCGGACCGCCTGCCGGCCCCAGGCCTCGCTCCACTCGCCGAACATCGGGACGCCGGCCAGGTCGAGCCCGGCTTCGGCGAGCCGTCCGGCGGCGGCGGCCGCGCGCACGGTCGCCGAGTGGTGCCGCTCGGGCCCGGTCACGTGGGCGATGCGGCGCCGTCCGGTCGCCAGGAGGTGCTCGACGGCCTTGCGCGCGCCGCCCGCCTCGTCCGGCACGACGGAACAGTCGTGCGGGTCGGTGGAGCTGATGAAGGCGTACACCACCGGGATCGGCAGGCCCGCGCCGATCGGCGGGCGGGCCTGGGTGCGGCGGCCGGTGACGATGATGCCGTCGACCCGGCGGGACAGCAGCGTGCGCAGGTAGTACTGCTCGCGGATCGGGTCGTCGCGGGCGTCGCAGAGGAAGACCGACATCTCCCCGGCCCCCAGCGCGTCCTCGGCCCCCATCATCAGCGGGATGCTGAACCGGCCGATCGTGTCGGTGGTGATCATGCCGACGGTGTAGGTGCGCCCGGAGTTCAGGCTCACGGCCGCGCGGTTGGGCTGGAAACCCAGCTGCTCGGCCGCGGCCAGCACCCGCTGCCGGGTCTCCTGGCGAAGCGACCCGCGGCCGTTGAGCGCCTTCGACGCGGTGCCGACCGACACGCCGGCCAGCAGGGCGACCTCGCTGATGGTGGCCGGCTTGGCGAGGGTGCCGGGAGTTTCCGAAAGTTTCCGCGGGGGCATGGTGGCACAGTACCTCCGTGGTCGGCGGCGACCCAAGGTAACTTCCAGGACTACGGCAAACAGCGCTTGACGCGCTGGTGGAACCGCCCTAACTTGATTCGGAAACCGGTTTCCTAAAGTTTCTGAGCCGGGAATTCCGGTTCCTTCTTCGACACCGCAGGCGGCGGCCTCCCGATAGGAGAGAGTCGATGACTTCGCACATCCGTACCAGGGCACGGTGGGGGCGTGCCGCGGCCGCCGTCGCCGGCGTGCTCGTCCTCGCGGCCTGCCAGAGCGGCCCGTCCGGGGCGGCGGCGGGGGACACCGCGAGCGTGGACGACGGCACCACGATCACCATGTGGACCCGCTCGCCGACGGCCACGTTCAGCCAGACGCTGATCGACGCCTACAACGCGAGCCACAAGAACAAGGTGAAGCTGACCGTCTTCCCGGCCGACTCCTACCAGCAGAAGGTCGGGACCGCCGCGGGCGCGAAGCAGCTGCCGGACCTGCTGGCCGCCGACGTCGTCTACGCCCCCGACTACGCGGCCAAGGGCCTGTTCCTCGACCTCACCGCCCGCGTGACCCAGCTGCCGTTCGGCGGCAGCCTCGCCCCGGCCCACATGAAGGCGGCCACCGCCGCGGGCAAGCACTACGCGGTGCCGCACGACATCGACCTGTCCGCGGTGTTCTACAACAAGGTCCTCTTCGGCCGCGCCGGCCTCGACCCGGCCAAGCCACCGTCCACCTTGGACGAACTGGCCGGGGCCGCCCGCAAGATCGCCGCGCTCGGCGGGGACGTCAAGGGCTACTTCTTCGGCGGCGCCTGCCCGGGTTGCCAGCTGTTCACCAGCTGGCCGATGATCTGGGCTTCCGGCGGTACCGTGCTCAACGAGCAGGGCACCGCGGCCACGCTCGACAGCCCCCAGGCGGCGAAGGTGTACTCCTGGCTGCGGCAGCTGTACACCGACGGAGTCGTGCCGGCGTCGGCGAAGAACGAGTCCGGGCCCACGTGGACGCAGGCGTTCCTCGACGGCAAGATCGGCATCCAGCCGATGGGCGCGACGGCGTTGCAGGGCATGAAGGAGGGGCCGGGACTGCAGGTCGGCGTCGCCCCCATCCCGGGGCTGACCGGGGGCAGCTCGTCCTTCGTCGGCGGGGACGTGCTCGGCATCGGCAGCAACAGCACCCACGCCGCGGCCGCGTGGGACTTCATCGCCTGGACGCTGTCCGACCAGGCCCAGGTCGACGTCGTCGCGAAGAACAAGAACATCACCGTCCGGTCCGATCTCGCGGACAACACCTACGCCAAGCAGGATCCACGGCTCGGTGTGTTCAACCGGCTCGCGAGCGAAGGCCAGACACCGATCTCGGTCAACTTCGGCAAGACGTTCAACGACACCAACGGGCCCTGGACGGCGACGGTGATCGACGCGGTCTTCGGCGGCGGTGACGCCGGATCGGCCTTGAAGCAGCACAACGCGGCCGTCACCGAGTCCCTTTCCGGCGGCAGCTGATCATGGTTTCGCTTCTCCCCCCGAGGGTGTCGGCGCCGGAGACCCCGGCGCCGGCCCCCCGCCGCCGCGGCTCGATCGCCCGGGGCCGCCGCCGGCTGGGGCTCGCCTACGCGGCTCCGATGGCCGTGCTGGTCGCCGTCTTCTTCGTCATCCCGCTCGGGCTGATGCTGTGGATGTCGGTCAGCCACTGGCCGCTGGTCGGCGCGTCCTACCCCGACGGCGTGCGGAACTACGACGCGCTGAGCGACCCGCTCTTCCTTCGTGCGGTGGGGTTCACGCTGAAATACACCCTGGTCACGACGGTCGTGCTGAGCCTCGTCGCGTTCGGGCTGGCGCTGCTGGTGCAGCACGACCGGCGCGGCACCGGTGTCGCCCGCACGGTGTTCTTCCTGCCCAGCGCGGTCGGGCTCGCGTCGACGAGCCTGCTGTTCTACGGCCTGTTCAACACCGACTCCTCGGCCCTCAACCACCTCGTGGACTTCCTCGGCCTGGGCCGGGTGGACTGGCTGGGCTCGGGCGGCAACGCGCTCGGCTCGACCGCCGGGATGATCACCTGGCGGTTCGCCGGGTTCTACATGCTCATCCTGATGACCGGCCTGCAGGGCATCGACCCGGCGCTGTACGAGGCCGCGCGCATCGACGGCGCGAACCGGTGGCAGATCCTCCGGCGGGTGACGCTCCCGCTGCTGCGGCCGACGCTGGCCCTGGCGATGGTGCTGTCGCTGACCGGCTCGCTACTGGCGTTCGACCAGTTCTTCATCCTCACCGGTGGCCGCCACGACACCGCCACGGTCGTCATCGACATCTACCGCGAGGCGTTCCTGTCCCAGGACCTCGGGCGCGCCGCCGCGGTTTCGGTGGCCACGCTCGCCGTGCTCATCGTCCTCAACGTCGCGCAGCTGCGCCTGATCCGCCGGGAGGGGAAGTGAACCGGCTCCGGGCCGCGGGCGCGGGTGTCACGAGCGCCGCACTGGCCGTGCTGTTCCTGCTGCCCCTGCTGTGGACGGCCTACTCGTCGCTGACCGGGCGGCAGGCCGGGGACGCCGGGACGGACAACTACCGGCGGCTCGCCGACTACGGCAGCGGTCTGGGCACCTACCTGCTCAACACGGCGGTGGTCGCGCTCGTCGCGGTGAGCGTCACGGTCGTGACGACCACGCTCGGCGGCTACGCGATGGCCCGGCTCGCCTTCCCCGGGCGCACCCTGCTGTTCCTGGTCACCCTGGCCATCCTGATGGTGCCCTACACCACGATCCTGGTGCCGCTCTACATCCTGCTCGGCTGGCTCGGCCTGCAGAACTCGCTGCTCGGCCTGGGCCTGGTGCTGGCCGTGCTGCAGCTGCCGTTCGGCCTGTTCATGATGCGCAACTCCTTCGAGGCGCTGCCGGTGGAACTCGAAGAGGCGGCGCTGATCGACGGCTGCTCGATCGGCGGCGCGCTGCGGCGGGTGCTGCTGCGCGGGGTGCTCCCCGGCGTCGTCACGGTTGCGCTGTTTTCGTTCCTCGCGGCCTGGAACGAGTTCGTCGCGCCGCTGATCTTCCTCACCGACGGCGAGAAGTTCACCCTGCCGGTCGCGCTGTTCAACCTCCAGTCCGGCAGCCTCGGCTCGGTCGACTTCGGGGCCCTGCAAGCGGGAGTGGTGGTCTCCGCGCTGCCGTGCGTGGCGGTCTTCCTCGTCCTGCAGCGGTACTACGTCCGCGGCTTCACCTCGGGAGCCCTCAAGGGCTGAGACATTCCACGGCTGTGACAGGAGCACTCGATGACCGAACGCATCCTCGGGCCCGTCCACCCCACGTCCGCCGCGAGATCGGCGCTGCGGCCGCTCTTCCTCGGCGCGGTTGCCTTCGCCCCGGACAGCCTGCTGGGCGGCTGGCAGGCGCGCAACGCGAGCCGCACCCTGCCGCACTGCGTGGAGCAGCTCGACGCGGCGGGCGCGCTGGACAACCTCCGGCGCGTCACCGGCGAGGTCGACGGCGACCACCGCAACATGTGGTTCGCCGACTCCGACGTCTACAAGACCCTCGAAGCCGCCGCCTGGCAGCTCGGCCGCGACCCGGGCGACGCCGAGCTGCGGGCGTTCCTCGACACCACCGCCGCGCTGGTGGCCAAGGCCCAGGAGGACGACGGCTACCTGAACTCCTACTTCAGTGCCGAAAAGCCCGAACTGAAGTGGCAGGAGCTGCACTGGAGCCACGAGCTGTACTGCGCCGGCCACCTGATCCAGGCCGCCGTCGCCGCCGCCCGCGCCAGGGTCGGCGCCCAGCTCGTCACGGTCGCCCGGCGCTTCGCGGACCTGATCGTCGAGCGCTTCGGCAGCGTCGACGGCGTCGACGGGCACCCGGAGATCGAGACCGCGCTGGTGGAGCTGTACCGGGTGACCGGGCACCGGCCGTACCTGGACCTGGCGCTGCGCTTCCTCGACCTGCGCGGGCGCGGCCTGCTCAACGGCGAGCGGTTCGGCCCGCGGTACCTGCAGGACCACGTGCCGGTCCGGGAGGCGGGCGAGGTCGCCGGGCACGTCGTGCGCCAGCTCTACCTGCTCGCCGGTGTCGTCGACGTCGCGGTCGAGACCCGGGACGACGAGCTGCTGGCATCGGCCCGCCGCCTGTGGGCCGACGCGTTCGGCGCCAAGACCTACCTCACCGGCGCCCAGGGGTCCCGCCACCGCGACGAGGCGTTCGGCGACCCGTACGAGCTGCCGCCCGACCGGGCGTACGGCGAGACCTGCGCCGCGATCGCGAGCTTCCAGTGGAACTGGCGGCTGCTGCTGGCCACCGGCGAGGGAAAGTACGCCGACGAGATGGAACGCGCGCTGTACAACACCATCGCCGGGGCGACCGCCCTCGACGGAACGCACTTCTTCTACTCCAACCCGCTGCACCTGCGGACCGGTCACGACGGCTCGCACGAGGACGCGCCGTCGCAGCGGCTGCCGTGGTACTCGTGCGCCTGCTGCCCGCCGAACCTGGCCCGGCTGGTCGCGTCGCTGTCCGGCTACGTGGCGACCACCGACCCCGGCGGCCTGCAGGTGCACCTGTACGCCGCCGGCTCGATCCGGACCACTGTGGACGGTGCGGACGTCCACGTCGTCACGCGCACCGGCTACCCCTGGGACGGCCGGATCGAGCTGACCGTGACCACTCGGGCGCCGATCGTGCTGGCCCTGCGCATCCCCGGCTGGGCCGCCGGCGCCCTCGTCGACGGCGAGCCCGCCGACGTCCACGACGGCTACGCGGAGGTGCGGCGGGACTGGACGGGCGGCGCGACGGTGACGCTCGAACTGCCGATGCCGGCCCGGATCGTCCGGCCGCACCCGCGGATCGACGCCGTGCGCGGCTGCGTCGCGGTGACGCGCGGGCCGCTCGTGTACTGCCTGGAGCAGGCCGACCTGCCGGCCGGCGTGACGCTGGAAGACGTGCGGCTCGACCCCGCGGCGCCGTTCTCCGACGCGTCGCTGCCCGACGTGCCGGTGGCCCTCACCGCGCGCGGCCTGATCGAGCTCCCGGCATCGGACGAGCTCTACGGCCCGGGCACCGGTGCGCCCGGCGAGCCGTTCGAGCTGACCGCCGTCCCGTACTTCCTGTGGGGCAACCGGGAACCCGGCCCGATGCGGGTCTGGCTCCCGGTCGCCACCCGCAACCACCTCACCTGACGGTCGTGAGTGGTAAGGCGGGTTAGAACCCGCCTTACCACTCACGAGCACGGGAGCGCACCCGGCCGTCGAATGTTAACGCTCACAAAACCGAAGATTGCGAGGACCCGATGACGCGTCCTGTGGTATCCCGGCCCAACCGTGGCGTGCTCAAGCTCGCTGCTGCCGTGGTGCTGTGCCTGCTGGCCGGACTGCTCTCCGTGGGCAGTGCGCAAGCCGCGACCGCCTTCACCAGCACGGTGGTCGATGCCTCGAGCGGCCAGTGCACCACCGTCCCCAACGGCAACAACGCCGTCCAGCTGACCCAGTCGAGCTGCAATTCCGGTGCCGGCCAGTCGTTCCGGTTCACCCCGGTGTCCGGCGACGTCTACACGGTCGGCACCTTCACCGCCGGCAGCTGCGTGGACATCTCCGGAGCGTCCACTTCGGACAATGCCGCGGTGATCCAGTACACCTGCCATTCCGGGACGAACCAGCAGTTTCGCCTCCAGGCCAGTGAAAGCGCTTTCAGCCTGGTCGCGGTCGGCTCGGGCAAGTGCCTCACGGCGGTGAACGCCCTGCTCGTCCAGCAGTCCTGCGGCACGGCCGCCGCGTGGCGGCTGGCCGGCTACCCGACCGGTGGCGGCACGCAGGTCCCGGCGGAGAAGACCGTGCGGGTGTGGCTGCTGCGGCCGTCCGACGTGCCCTACGACCAGCGCTACCCGGACGGCATCGCGAACGTGCTGCGGGAAGCGCAGCGGTACTACCGGCAGGAGCTGGGCAAGACGTTCCGGCTCGCCGACCCGGTGGTGCAGGTGGTCACCGGCGAGCACGTGAAGAGCTGGTACGAGAACACCCCCAACGGCAATGACCGCTACTGGTGGGCCGTGTTCAACATGCAGCAGGAACTGCTGCGCCGGTTCGACGTGAAGGCCCCGGACAGCCGGTGGCTCAACGTCGGCGAGGTCATCGCCGAGGGCCAGGGCGCCGGCGGCGGCGGAGGCGGCGGCTGGGTGATCCTCTGCCAGCACGACGCCGACGGCGCGGCCGGGATCAACGGCCCGATGAACCGCTGGTACGGCGGCATGGTGCACGAACTGGGCCACGCGTTCGGCCTGCCGGACTCCACTTCGACCGACGGGACGCCGATGTCGGCGTCGTTCTACGACTACCCGAACACCCACTTCAGCCAGAGCCAGAAGAACGGGATCCTCAACGGCCCGTACGGCTCCTTCCTCTTCTGAACCTTCCGAGCCTTCCGAACCTTCCGAATCGGAGAACCCGATGAGACGTCCGGCCTTGCTGGCCGCCGCCCTCTTGGCGGCCGGCTTCGCAGTGGTGGTCCCGGCGAACGCCGCGGCCACGTTCAGCAGCACGATGGTCAACCAGGGGAGTGGCCAGTGCGCCACCGTCCCCAACGGCGACAGCGCGGCCCAGCTGACCCAGGCGGCCTGCACGTCCGGTGCCGGCCAGTCGTACACGTTCACCCCGGTGTCCGGCGACGCCTACACGATCGGCACGTTCACCTCCGGCAGCTGCGTCGACGTCTACGGCGCGTCCACCGCGGACAACGCCGCGGTGATCCAGTACGCCTGCCACGGGGAGACCAACCAGCAGTTCCGGCTCCAGCCGGCCGGGACCGGCGCGTTCAACGTCGTGGCGGCCGGCTCGGGCAAGTGCATCACCCCGGCGGGCACCGCGCTCGTCCAGCTGCCGTGTTCGAGCGCGAGCGCCTGGCGCGTCCCGGGTTACCAGCCCGGCACGTCCGACGCCTACCAGGGCATCCCGGACCTGGCGCCCAACGCGTGCAAGAACTCGGGGCTGCCGCGGTCGTACGGCACGAACTTCCAGACCCCCAGCGACCCCTACGGCCAGGGCTTCCAGAACACGACGGCGATCGGCTGGGACGGCAACTACTGGCCGGTGTTCAGCTACCTGTCCGGCTCGTTCTTCGCCCGCGGCGTGAACACGACGTACAACGGCCTGTGCGGCGGGATGTACTCGTTCAGCGCCTACGCCTACGGCGGCAACCCGGGCGCGCAGTCGGTGCAGTGGACCGAGGACAACGGCTACCTGCCCGCGATGACGACGTCCCGGACCTCGGGCAGCGTCGGGATCACCATCAAGAACTTCGCCGTCAAGGTCACCATCAACGGGTCCGCGGTCATGCTGGTCTACACGCGGGTGTCGATCAAGAACAGCGGCTCCGGCTCGGTGACGGTCCCGCCGGGTGGTTCCGGCCCGGGCCTCGTCCGGCTAACGCCGTCCACATTGGACACAGTGGCGGCGGGGCAGACGAGCAACCACGACTTCGTGGTGGCCGTGGACAACTTCGGCAGCGGCGTCGCTCTGCCGACCGGCTCGACGTTGTCGTCGAGTGCGCCGAACTACGACACCGCCTACGGCCAGATGGCGTCGTACTGGAACTCGCGGCTGGCCGAGACGAACACCTTCAGCCTGCCGAACACGACCCTGCCCAACACCGGCGGCCTGGCGAACCCGGGCACCGCGATGGCCAACGCCTACAAGGCGGGCACCGTCTACAACCTGATCATGCAGGTGGGCAAGGCGCAGTTCTCCGGCGCCAACAACTACAACTGGATCCTCAACCACGACGTCCCCGGCGAGCTGACGGCCAAGTTCGAAACCGGCGACTTCCGGGACGCGCGCAACCTGCTGCTCACCGCGCGCATCTCCCAGCAGGACAACTGGGACGAGGTCGGCGCCAACTGGTACTGGGACGGCGTCTGGAAGACGATGGGCTCCTGGGCGACGTACCTGGCGAAGACGAACGACACCGCGTTCGTCAGCCAGTACTTCAACGACACCGGCTCGTGGGGACCCAGCCTCCGCACCATCGCCCGGGTGAAGTACCCCGCCCAGCTGGCCTCGGACGGCACGCTGCGGGCCAACTTCGACAACGACTCCACCGGGCGCTGGCTGTTCAGCAACTTCTCGGCGTTGCAGATGCTGGCGTCGTACAAGTACATCGCGACCAAGATCGGCCAGACCGCCGAAGCGACGTGGGCGAACACCGCCTACACCTCGCTGCTCACCGCGTTGAACACGGTCGTGGGCCGCAACCAGTCCGCCAACGGGTTCAACTACCTGCCCTGTGAGGTGGACAAACCCAACAGCGCCAACCGCTGCAACACCTTCAACGACGCCAACTGGGCCTCGCCCGGGTGGGTCGGGCAGAACCAGTGGTCGACCATGCTGTCCGGCGGCGCGCTGACCGGCATCATGGGCGATCCCGGCCAGATCGACCGGATGTACCAGTGGGGCTTCAACCGGCTGTCGGCCAACGGCTACCCGTTCCCGACGTTCGGGGCGTTCAACGGGTACTCGACGGCCTACAACACGTCGTACGCCTCCGACGGGCTGTACTCCAACAACTACCGCGACCTGCCGATCACCAGCTACGCCTGGCAGCTCAAGACGACCACCGGCGGTCCGAACGCCTGGTGGGAGGCCAACGGCAGCGGGCCGAGCACGGCCAACCCGTGGATCGGCAGCCACGCCGGCCCGCAGTTCGGCGCGTGCCCGTACGCGTGGCCGATCGCCGGGCAGCAGCAGGGCCTGCTGGAGTCGCTGGTGGCCGAAGGACTGGCGGCGAGCGGCTCCGGGCCGTACACGTTCACCCGCCCGCTCTACATCGGCCGCGGCGTGCCGAACGCCTGGCTCACGCCCGGCCAGACGATCTCGGTCGGCAACCTGACCAACACCTACGACGTCGCTTCGGGCAGCCGGTCCACCTACGGGGTCTCCCTCGCGGTGAGCGGCTCCGGCGGCGCGCGCGTCGTCACGGTGACGCTGTCGGGCAGCCTGCCCGGCGGCGCGGTCGCCATCCAGCTGCCGGCGTTCCTCACCACCGGCGTGAACTCGGTCAACGGCGGCAGCTACGACGCCGCCACGCACACGGTCACCGCGAGCGCGAACACGGTGACCATCACCCTCGCGAGCTGAGTCTGCCGCGGCTGTCGTGAGTGGTAAGGCGGGTTAGAACCCGCCTTACC
>NZ_JAVHJU010000004.1:400091-784674 GCF_031082405.1 Amycolatopsis sp. A133 | reverse complement strand
TGGGTGCGTTGGGCGCACCGAACGCCACATTGGGTGCGTTGGGCGCACCGAACGCCACATTGGGTGCGTTGGGCGCAACCAACGCCACATTGGGTGCGTTGGACGCAACCAACGCCGCATTGGGGCGCTTGGTCAGTGGCCCTGCTTCTCCGGCTCCGGGTACTGGCCGCGCTTGCGGTCGGCGGCCGTGGTCGCGATGGCCGCGGCGATCATCGCCAGGCCCAGGCCGAGGTGCAGCCAGTCGTCGGCGTTGTCCATCGGGAGGATGTTGGCCGGGCTGTCGTGGTCCATCGCCAGGCCGAACACCCACAGCAGCACGTAGATCCCGCCGCCGATCATCAGGAACACCCGGGAACTCCCGTTGCTGCGGGCGGCCAAGACGCCCAGGACGCCGAACAGCAGGTGCACCAGGTTGTGCAGCACCGACACGGTGAACACGCCGAACAGCTGCGCGCCCGACTCGTGCCCGGCGAACTTCAGGGCGTCGTAATCCGCGGTGATCCCCGGGATGAACCCCAGCACGCCCACGAGCAGGAACGCGACCCCGAACACCATCGCGGCGGCCCGGGCCGCGCTCCGCTCAACTCGTACATCCGTCATGGGGGCCCGGCTACCCCACCCCGGCCCGGACAAACCCGCTGCCCTGCGCCGCCGCGCGGACCTCGTCGAGGACCTGGCGCAGGGGCTGCCCGCTCGCTTCCGCGGCCGCCTTCACCTCCTCGTACTCCGGCTGGGCCGTGACGACCTCGCCGTTCAGGTAGCCGCGCTTCACGCTGACGGGTGTTCCCCGGTAGTCCACCGTGACGCTGTCGCGCGGCAGCGCGCGCCGCTCCACCGGGGACAGGCGGACGCCCAGCGTCGTGGTGTGCGCGAACACCGCCGCGCAGACGCCGTCGACGCGGTCCTCGGCCGCCAGGGCCGTCAGGAGCACGCCCGGCCGTCCCTTCGGCGCGGTCACCGGTGCGCACCAGGCGTCGGCCGCGCCCGCGCCGCGCAGCGCGGCCAATACCTCCGGCCACAGCCGGGGATCCAGGTCGTCCACTGTGGTCTCGACGACCGTCATCGCCGTGCGGACCCAGGACGGCGACGGCGTCGAGGCCGATCCGACGACCACGCGGACGATGTTCGCGTGCCCGGGCGGGTCGGCGGTGCCCGCGCCGACGCCGACCCGCACCGGCACGCACGCCGGCATGGGGCCGTACCCGTCGGCCAGCGTGACGAGCAGCGCCGCGCCGGTCGGCGTGCACAGCTCGCGCGCGGCAGGGTGCGCGGCCACCGGGGCGGCCGCGCCGGTGAGCAGCGCGAGCACCGCGGGCGGGGGCACGGTGAGCCGGCCGTGGGCCGCGGTGACCGTGCCGCCGCCGACGGCGATCGGGGAGACCGTGACCGTTGCGTCCAGCAGCCCCAGCGCGTCCAGCCCGAGCGCGCACCCGACGATGTCCACGATGGCGTCGAGCGCGCCCACCTCGTGGAAGTGCACCCGCTCCGGTTCGATGCCGTGCACGCCGGCTTCCGCCTCGGCCAGCTTGCCGAACACGGCGGTGGCGAAGCGTTCCGCCGCGCCGGGCAGCGCGGCGCTCCCGATCAGCTCGAGGATCTCCGGCAGGTGCCGGGCGTGCCGCGTCTCGGGCGCTTCGACGACCACCTGCCGGGCCCGCAGCCCGTGCCGCCGCACCACCTGTTCGGTGAGCCGGACGTCGTCGACCCGCAGCCGCGCCAGTCCCGCGAGGACACCGCCGAAGTCCGCGCCCGCGTCGACCAGCGCGGCCAGCAGCATGTCGCCGGCGCACCCGTTCCCCGCGTCGATCCAGGCGACGGTCACGACGCCACCGACTGCCGGGCGACGCGGGCCGCGGCGACCCCCGCGCCGAAGCCGTTGTCGATGTTGACCGTCACCACGCCGGGCGCGCAGCTGTTGAGCATGGTCAGGAACGCGGTCAGGCCGTCGAGGTGCCAGCCGTAGCCGACGCTCGTCGGCACCGCGATCAGCGGGGTGCCGCACAGTCCACCGAGGACGGTCGGCAGCGCCGCCTCCATCCCGGCGATCGCCACGACCGCGTCGGCGCCGTCGATGCGGTCGCGTTCGGCCAGCAGCCGGTGCAGCCCGGCCACGCCGACGTCGACGACGAGGTCCGGCGCCGAGCCGAAGACCGCGACCGTGGTGGCGCATTCCCGGGCGACGGGCAGGTCCGAAGTGCCCGCGCACACCACGGCCACCCGGCCGCGCGGCGCGGGCCGCGGACCCAGCGTCACCGTGCGGCCCGCGACGTCGATGTCCGCGCCCGGCAGGGTTTCCCGGCACAGCGCCCGGGCCTCGGCGTCGACGCGGGTGGCGAGGACCGCCCGGCCGGGATGGGCTTCGTGCAGGCGCGCGAGCGCCGCACTGATCTGCTCGGGCGTCTTCCCCGCGCCGAACACCACTTCCGGGTCGCCGGTGCGGGCGGCGCGGTCGAGGTCCAGGCGGGCGAATCCGAGGTCGGCGATGGCGGGTGCGGGTGTTCCGGTCGATACCACGGCCGACACGCTAGTGAGGCCGCGTTCGCGCTGTAAACCGAGTGCCGGGAATGCCGCACGAATGCGGCAATGGGTTGACTCGGTGGAACCACCGCGGTCGACTTGGCCGCACCACAGACAGTTCCGAGTGGAGGATACGTGTCTTTTCGGCCGAAAGGGATCACGATGACCGATCGACCAGCGGGAATGCCGTAATGTCCGCCGGAATCGAAGACCGGCTGCTGGCCCGGGTCCGCGCACTGGGCAGTGTGGCCGTGGCGTTCTCCGGCGGCGTCGACTCGGCGCTCGTCCTGGCCGCCGCCGTGCGGGCCCTGCCGCGCGGGCGCGTGCTGGCCGCGATCGCCGACTCGCCGAGCCTCGCGCGGGCGGAACTCGCCGCCGCACGGGAGATCGCGGCCGGTCTCGGCGCCGAGCTGGCCGAGGTCCCGGTCGTCGAGCTGGACGTGGCCGGCTACCGGGACAACGCGGGCGACCGCTGCTACTTCTGCAAGCAGACGGTGCTGACCGCCATCAGCGGGCTCGCGCACCGGCGCGGCCTGGCCCACGTGGCCACCGGCACCCACGCCGACGACCACCGGGCGGTGCACCGCCCGGGCCTGCGAGCCGCGCGTGAGCTGCGGATCGCCGAGCCGCTGGCCGAGGCCGGGCTGGGCAAGAGCGACGTCCGGGCCCTGGCGGCCGCCTGGTCGCTGCCGGTGGCGGACAAGCCGTCGGCACCCTGCCTGGCGTCGCGGATCTCGGTGGGGGTGCCGGTTTCCGTGGGGCGGCTGGGACTGGTGGAACGCGCCGAGATCGCGGTGGGCGCGCGGCTGGCCGAGGCCGGGATCCGCACCCGTGACCTGCGGGTCCGCCTGCTCGGCCGGGGGTTCCGGGTGGAGCTGGACGCCCGTGCGCGCGCGGCCGTCGAAGCGCGGCCGGGGCTCGCCGCGGCGGTGCTGGCCGAGCTGGGCGGGCTCGGCCTGGCCGGCCCGGGGACGCTTTCGGCTTATCGCGCGCCGGTCCTCGTGCCGCCGCAGTAACCGCGCGCATCATTTCCGTGACCGCGGTGCGGGCATTTTTACCGTCATCGAACGGAGCATAAAAAATTCCCGGCACCGCTTGCCGGTGCTGGGTGCCCGATATTTGCCGCCGAATGGTGTCGGTAATTCTTCATCGTGCTTTCTCTGGCCGGTCGAGCGCATTTTTCCGCTATGTTCCGGCAGGTCCGTGCGACGGCGCTGCCGACGGTAACCGTCCGCGTACGGTGGGGAGGATCGAAGTGTACTTCCAGTTGCTCGGCACCGTGCGGGTCCAGCGCGACGGGGAACGGGTCGACCTCGGCGGCCTGCGTCAGCAGCGGCTCCTGGTGATGTTGCTGCTCGACGCCGGCAAGGTGGTCAGCGCCGACCGGCTGCTCGAGGCCATGTGGGACGGTGCGCCGCCCGTGACGGCGCGGCGGCAGCTGCACAACGCGGTGGCCGCGCTGCGGCGCAGCTTCGGGGCCGCCAAGCACATCGTCGTCAAGGACGGCCCCGGCTACCGCATCACGGTGACCGCGCAGGACGTCGACGCCCACCGCTTCGCCACCATGGTCGCCGCCGCTTCGGCGGCCGCTTCCGTCGGGCGCACCGAGGCGGCCGTGGAGCTGCTGGAGGCGGCCCTCGCCCTGTGGGAGGGGCCGGCGCTGTCCGGGTTGTCCAGCCCGGCGTTCGAGATCGCCGCCGCGCGGTTCGAGGAGAACCGGGTGACCGCGACCGAACGGCTCGCGGTGCTGCGGCTGGACGGCGGCGACGCGGCGGCGGTGGTGGTGCAGCTGGGCGAGCTCGTCTCGCGGCACCCGCTGCGGGAAGAGACCCGCAAGCTGCTGATGCTCGCGCTGCACCGGTGCGGCCGCACGGCCGACGCGCTCACCGTGTACGAGCAGGGCAGGCGGCTGCTGCGGGACGAGCTCGGCGTCGACCCGGGCGCGGGCCTGCGCGAGCTGTACGAGCGGATCCTGCGTGACGAACTGCCGCACCGCAAGGCCGCGGAACCCGGCGGGCGGTCCTTCCTGCCGTACGACACGGCGCACTTCACGGGCCGGGCCGAAGAGCTCGAGTTCCTGACGGGCAGCCGGCCGGCCGGGACGGCGTTGAGCATCCTGGCCATCGACGGCATGGCCGGCGTCGGCAAGACGACGCTGGCCGTCCGGCTCGCCCACCAGCTGGCGCACGGGTTCCCCGAGGGGCATCTGTTCATCGACCTGCACGGGCACACCGCCGGGCAGGAGCCGCTGGACCCGGGCACGGCGCTGGAGCGGCTGCTGCTGGACTTCGGGCTCGCGCCGGAGCAGGTGCCCGGCGACACCGGGCAGCGCGCGGCGCGCTGGCGGGCGGAGGTCGCCGAGCGGCGGGTGCTCGTGGTGCTGGACAACGCCCTCGACGCCGGCCAGGTCCGCCCGTTGCTGCCGGGCACGGGAAAGGCGCAGGTGATCATCACCAGCCGGCGGCGGCTCGCCGGCCTCGACGGGGTGACGTCCCGCTCGCTCGACGTGTTCCCGGCCGGGGACGCGGCGGCGCTGTTCACCCGCGTCGCGGGCGCCGGCCGCACGGCGCAACGCCCGGACGCGGTCGCCGAAGTGGTGGCCCTGTGCGGTCACCTGCCGCTCGCGGTGGGGATCGCGGCGTGGCGGTTCCACAACCGGCCGGCGTGGTCGCTGGAGGACCTGGTGTTCCGGCTGCGCGACCGCGCCGGCCGGCTCGCCGAGCTCCGCATGGGCGACCGCAGTGTGGCCGCGCAGTTCGAGGTGTCGTACCGGAAGCTGTCGCCGGGACAGCGCCGGCTGTTCCGCATCCTGGGCGGCACGACCCGCCCCGGCGAGGAGTTCGACGCGGGCACGGCGGCCCGGCTGGTGAACCAGCCGGTGCGGGAAGCGGAGCGGCTGCTGGAGGAGCTGTTCGACGCGCACATGCTCCGCCAGCGGGCGACGGGGTGCTACCACTTCCACGAACTGGTCCACGAACACGCACGCGCGAAGACGGAGGAGCCGGACGACGGCCTCTTGACCACGTTCGGCCGCACCCTGCCTTCGGTGACCAAAGTGGAGTACAGCCTGGGCTGAGCCCCGCTGTCTGCCGGCGAACCGGCTTCCGGGAGGAGGCCGGCGCGGAACTTTCCCTACGAAAGTGACGGCTTGGGCGCGGAACTTTCCCTGCGAAAGTGACGGTTCGGCGGTGGGTCACCGAGCCGGCGCGCTGCGCGAACCCGGCCACCCGGGCACCGCCGCCGATGCAGGGCCGATGCGTCGGCGAGGCCGCACCGATGGCCGCTCCCGGCAGGGTGAACCGGGAACCGAACCCCCAGTCCCGTCGCCGTCGTGGGCCCGCACCAGAAAGTGATGACATGGAGTTCACTCACCAGACCGTCCTGAGCCCCGAGCTGCGGGCCAGGGTTCTCGAGGACCCGGCCATCGGGGGCGGGAACCTGCTGCCCGCCATGCTGGAGCTCAACCCGCGCCCCGACGAGCCGTTCATCCGCTCCCTGACGCCGATCCCGTACACCGACGGGGAAACGCGGACCCGGTTCAGCCTCCGGGACCTCGACCACCTCGTGCAGAGCTGGTCGGTCTGGTACCTCGAGCGGGGCGTGCGGCCGCGCGACCGGGTCGCCGTCTTCCCGCCCGACTCCATCCAGTACTTCATCCACCTCTGCGCGCTGGCGCAGATCGGCGCCATCTCGATGCTCATCAACAGCAACGCGAAGCGGGACAGCGCGGTCGCCCTGATCGAACGCAGCGGGGCCATCGGCCTCTACACCGACTCCGAACGGCTCGACCGGATCGCGGGCGACCTCGACCGGCTGAACCTGACGTGGGTCGAGACCCGCCAGGACGGCCCGCCGTCGGCCGTCCTGCCCGACGCGGACCGGTTCCGGCACCACCCGGACGATCCCGTCGGCCTGATGCACTCCTCGGGCACCACCGGGCTGCCGAAGCCGGTGATCCACACCCACAAGACCATCTTGGACGGTCCGAAGTGGCGGGCTGTCAACTACCGGGAAGAGCCCGGCGCCGTCATCCTGAACGCCCTCCCGCAGTCGCACCAGGGCTGCGTGTCGTTCAACGCCTACGCCGTGCTCGGCGGGCAGCCGATGGTCGTGTGGCGGGACGTCTCCGGCGCCGAACTCGCCCACGCCGTCGAGGCGCACGAGCCCACCATGGTGATGGCGTTCGGCCACGCCTACCCGGAGCTGGCCGCGATCGAGACGCCGCCGGGCGCGCTGGACTCGGTGAACATCTGGGTGTCCATGGCCGACGCCATCCACGAGCGGCACCTCAAGAACATCCTGGGCCGCCGGTCGCCGGGCCTGCCGCCCGCCGCCTTCCTCGACCGGCTCGGCACCACCGAACTGGGCTGGGGCGTGCTCATGCAGCCGCGCACCCTCGCGACCGAGCGCAACGACCGGTGCGTCGGCAAGTCCGTGGGCTACGCCGAAGTCGCGATCGTGCGGGAGAACGGCACCCTCGCCGAACCCGGCGAGATCGGCCTGCTCGGCGCGAAACCGCCGTCGATGACCGTGGGCTACTGGGGCAACCAGGACACCTACTACCGCAGCAAGCTCGCCGGCTACTGGCTCACCGGCGACGTCGCCTACCGGGACGAGGACGGCTGCTTCTACCAGGTCGACCGCGCGGTGGACGTGGTGCACACCGCCGCCGGGCCGGGCTACTCCGTGCAGATGGAGGAACTCATCCTCAACGAGGTGGCCGGGGTCGAGGACTGCACGGTGGTGGCCGGGCACCACGACGGCGAAGAGGTCGCCGTCGCCGTCGTGACCGGCGATGGCGTGGACGCGGAGAAGGTCCTGTTCGCGGCCAATGAAGCCTTGCGCGCCCACGGGAAGCCCGAGCTGTCCGTGGTCGAGGTGGCCACCGGCGACGAGGACTTCCCGCTCGGCGTCACCGGCAAGTCGCTCAAGCGCTTCCTGCGCGACAAGTACTCCGACCTCGCCGTCCACGTCCGTGACCGCCGGGGCAAGAACCTCGCGACGAGCGACGCGCTCGCCTGACCTTTCGGAGAAGAGATCGCCGTGACCGACCAAGACCTGCTGCTCGTGTTCGACGACACCGTGACCCGCGCCGACGTCGACGGCTGGCTGCGCCACCTGCGCGCCGCGGGCACGCCGGCGCGGGTGTACCGGCTCGGGGGCAGCCACGTGCTCCCGGTGTCCGGAGTGGACAGTGCGGAACTGCTCGCCGCGGTGCCGAGCCTGCCGCCGCCGACCCGGCGGGTGCCGCGGGGCGGTGCGGCGTGGCTGGCCTGCCGGCAGCTGCGGCCCGGCGGCACCGAGGTGACCCTGGGGCCGGCGACGATCGGCGACGGCTCGGTGGCGGTGATCGCCGGGCCGTGCGCGGTCGAGACGCCGGAGCAGATGACGGCCACCGCGGCGCTGGTCGCCGAGCACGGGGCCGTCGCCCTGCGGGGCGGGGTCTTCAAACCGCGCACGTCACCGCACTCGTTCCAGGGGCTCGGGTTCGGCGGGCTGGACCTGCTGGTGGAGGCCAGGAAGCGGACGGGGCTGCCGTTCGTCACCGAGGTCGTCGACGTCGAGCACGTCAAGCGGCTGGCCGACGTCGTCGACGGGTTCCAGATCGGCGCCCGGAACATGCAGAACTTCGCGCTGCTGAGCGCGGTGGGCCAGACCGGCCTGCCGGTGGTGCTCAAGCGCGGGTTCGGCTGCACCGTCGAGGAGACCCTCGCCGCGGGCGAGTACCTGCTGTTCGAGGGCAACGACCAGGTCGTGCTGTGCGAGCGCGGCATCCGCACGTTCGAGCCGTCGGCGCGGTTCACGCTCGACCTGACGGCGGTGGCGCTGTGGAAGCAGCGCACCCACCTGCCGGTCATCGTGGACCCGAGTCATTCCGGCGGCCGTCCGGAACTGGTGGAGCCGCTGTCGCTCGCGGCGATCGCGGCGGGCGCCGACGCCTTGCTGATCGACGTCCACGTCCAGCCGGAGCAGGCGCTGTGCGACGCGGACCAGGCACTGCGGCCGGACCAGTTCGCCGGGCTGATGACCCGGCTCGCCGGTGCCGCCGCCGGGCTCGGCAGAAGCCTGCAGACACTCTGAGCGGCCTTCGCGGCCAGGGAGCGGGAAACAGTGTCCGGTGAGACGTCGGAGATCGCCGTGGTCGGGCTCGGCCCGCGCGGGCTGTCGGTGGCGGAACGGTTGTGCGCCAACGCTGCCGTGCTCGTGCCGCCGGGCCGCCGGCTCGTCGTCCACCTCGTCGACCCGCACCTGGCCGAAGGCGGCCGGGTGTGGCGGAGCACGCAGGACCGGCTGCTGCTGATGAACACGGTCGCCTGCCAGGTGACCATGTTCGTCGACGAGAGCGTCGGCTGCGCCGGCCCGGTGGTGCCCGGCCCGAGCCTGTACGAGTGGGCGCGTTCGATCGCGCTGCTGGGCAGCCCGCTCGTACCGGACGCCGTCCGCGCCGAAGCCGCGTCGCTCGGGCCGGACGACTACCCGTCCCGGGCGTTCTACGGCAGCTACCTGCGCTGGACGCGGCGGCGGATCACCCGGATCGCGCCGCCGTCGCTGCGGTTCGAGGCGCACCAGGCGCGGGCCGTCGACGTCCGGGACACCGGCGCCGGGCGGCAGGAGGTCGTGCTGGACGACGGCACCGCCGTCGGCGGCCTCGACGCCGTTGTGCTCGCGCTGGGCCACCTCCCGCACGAGCTGACCCCGGCCGAAGCCGGGCTGAGCCGGTACGCGCGCCGGCACGGCCTGCGGTACCTGGGGCCGGGCAACCCGGCCGACGCACCGCCGTCCGGGGCCGCCGCCGGCGAGCCGGTGCTGCTGCGGGGGATGGGCCTGAACTTCTTCGACCACCTGGCCCTGCTCACGCTCGGCCGCGGCGGTGCGTTCACCCGGACCCCGGCGGGCAGGCTGACCTACACGGCGTCCGGCCGGGAACCGCGGCTGATCGCCGGGTCCCGGCGGGGCGTGCCGTACCAGGCCCGGGCGCGCAACGAGAAGGGCGCCTTCGGCCGGCACGAGCCGCGGTACCTCACCCCCGGGGTCGTCGAACGGCTGCGGCACGGCGCGGACTTCCGCCGGGACGTCTGGCCGCTGATCGACCAGGAGGTCCGCACGGTCTTCTACGCCACGCAGGTGCGGGAACAGGGGTGCGCGTGCGACGCCGGGGAGTTCACCGAGGCGTTCGCGGCGGCCGGGCCCGCCGAGGTGCCGTCGGCCGGGGACCCCCTGGCGGTCCGGGAGACCGAGGCCCAGCGGATCGTGCTGGCCAAGTTCGGCCTCGGCCCCGGCTGGGACTGGCGGAGCGTCGCGAACCCGTACCCGGCCGCCGACCTCGCTTCGACGGCGGCCTTCCGCCGTCGCCTGCGGTCCGTTGTGGACGAGGAGCTGGCGGAGGCGGCGAAGGGCAACGTGACCGGGCCGGTCAAGGCGGCGACGGACGTCCTGCGCGACCTCCGCAACGAGATCCGGCTGGTCGTCGACCACGGCGGGATCTCCGGCCGCTCCTACCGCGACGAGCTCCAGCGCTGGTACATGCCGCTCAACGCGTTCCTGTCGATCGGCCCGCCCGCCGAGCGGGTCGAGCAGTTCGGTGCGCTCCTGGACGCGGGTGTGCTCGAGGTGCTCGGCCCGGACCTGCGGGTCACCGGTGCGGGCGGCCGGTTCGTGGCGTGGTCGGCCGCGTGCCCCGACGTCACCGTGCACGCCACCACGCTGATCGAGGCGCGCTTGCCGGAGACCGACCTGCGGCGCACGACCGACCCGCTGCTGCGGGCCCTGCTCGCCCGCGGCGAGTGCCGCCCGTACCGCATCGGGGAGTACGTCACCGGCGGGGTGGCGGTCACCCGGCGGCCGTACCACCTGCTGGACGCGCGCAACCGCCCCCACCCGCGGCGGTTCGCGTTCGGCGTGCCGACCGAGGCGGTGCACTGGGTGACCGCGGCCGGCATCCGCCCGGGCGTCGATTCGGTGATCCTCGGCGACGCGGACGCGATCGCCCGGTCGTGCCTGCGGGTCGCGGCCGGCGTCGGATCGGGGCGGGCCGCATGACCGGGCTGCTCGCTCCGGCGTGGGCCGCGACGGGTGCCGATGCGCTCGTCGACGACCACGCCCTGCTCGCCGCGATGCTCAACACCGAGGTCGCCCTCGCCGAGGCCCAGGCCGAACTGGGCGTGATCCCCGAGGCGGCGGCGAAGGCCATCCGCGCCGCCGCGGTGCCGGAGCACTTCGACCTCGCCGCACTGGCCGCCGGCGTGCGCGAGACGGCGAACCCGGTGGTGGCGTTCGTCGCCGGGCTCACCGCGGCCGTCGACCCGGCCGCCGCCGACCACGTGCACCGGGGCAGCACCAGCCAGGACATCCTCGACACCGCCCTGATGCTGCTCTGCACGGCCACATTGGACCGCGTCACGCGGGATCTGCTCGCGACGGCCGGGAGCCTGGCCGGGCACGTCCGCGCCCACCGGGACACGCCGATGGCCGGGCGCACCCTGACCCAGCACGCCGTGCCGGTCACCTTCGGGCTCAAGGCCGCGACCTGGCTGCACCTCGTGCTCGACGCCGTCGAGCGCGTGCGCCGGGTCTCGCTGCCGGTGTCACTGGGCGGCGCGGCCGGGACCCTGTCCGCGTACCAGGAGTACGGCTCCGCCGAAGGTGCGCTCCGGCTGCCGGACCTGGTCGCGCGCCGGCTGGGCCTGGCTCCCCAGGTGCTGCCGTGGCACGGGATCCGCACCCCGATCGCGGACGTCGCCGCCGCGCTGCTGGTCACCACCGGCGCGCTCGGCAAGATCGCCGCCGACGTCCTCGTGCTGTCCCGCACCGAAATCGGCGAGGTCACCGAGGCACCGGCGCCGGGACGGGGGGCGTCCTCGGCGATGCCGCAGAAGCACAACCCGGTGTTCTCGACGCTGGTGGCGACGGCGGCCCGCCAGCTGCCCCCGCTCGCCGTCGTGCTGTTCCAGTCGATGGCGGTCGAGGACGAACGGTCTTCGGGTGGCTGGCACGCGGAATGGCAGCCGCTGCGGGACGCCCTGCGCATCACGGCCGGCGCGGCGGCGAACGCGGCCTGCCTGGCGGAGTCGTTGCGGGTCTCCCCGGCGGCGATGGCGGCGAACCTGCAGCTCACCCGGGGCGCGATCGTGTCGGAGCGGGTCAACGCCGTGCTGGCGCCGTCGCTGGGCAAGGCGGCGGCCAAACGCCTGCTGGCCGACGCCGCCGCCGAAGCCGGCCGCACGGGGCGTGACCTGGCTTCGGTGCTCGACGTCGACCTGCCACCCGGCCTGCTGGATCCGGCGGGCTACACCGGGCTGTCCGGCCCGCTGGCCGACCGGGCCCTGGCCCGCTACGACGTCGTGAAGGAGTGCCGATGACCGCGCTGGAGTCCCCGCCCGAGCAGACCGGGCCGATGCCCGCCGAGCAGCGCGAAGCCCTGCTGCGCATGCCCGGGTTCGGTTCGCTGTACTCCGACCACATGGTCACCGCGCGGTGGACCGCGGAGGCGGGCTGGCACGACACCCGCACCGGCCCGCTCACCGCGTTCTCGCTGCACCCGGCCACCATGGCGTTCCACTACGGACAGACGATCTTCGAGGGGCTGAAGGCGTTCTGGCGGCCGGACGGGCGGCACGTGCTCTTCCGCCCCGGCGACCACGCCCGCCGGTTCGCGCGGTCGGCCCGGCGGATGGCCATGCCCGAGCTGCCGGAGGCGGACTTCCTCGCCGCCGTGGCGGCGCTGACGCGCGCCGACCGCGACTGGGTGCCGCGGCCCCGCGGCCACAGCTTCTACCTGCGGCCGTTCCTGCTCGCCGCCGAGACGCACCTGTCCAACCGGCCCGCCGCCGAGTACCTGTTCGCCGTGATCGGCAGCCCCGCCCGGCCCGCCGCCGTCGAACCGGCGCCCATCCGGCTGTGGGCCTCGACCGAGTACGTCCGCGCCGCCGACGGCGGCACCGGCACCGTCAAGTGCGGCGGCAACTACGGCGGGTCCTACCTCGCGCAGCAGGAGGCCGCGGCGCACGGCTGCCACCAGGTCGTCTGGCTGGACGCGCGGGAACGCCGGTACGTCGAAGAGGTCGGCGGGTCCAACCTGTTCTTCGTCGAGGGCGACCGGCTGGTCACCCCGCCGCTGAGCGGCACGCTGCTGGCCGGCGTCACCCGGGACTCGATCCTGCGGCTCGCCGGGCGGCTCGGGCTGGCCGTCGCCGAGGAACCGGTCACGCTCGAGGACTGGGAGCGCGGGTGCCGCGACGGCCGCATCACCGAGACGTTCGCCTGCGGCACCGCCCGCGCCCTCGCGCCGGTCGGGCACGCCGTCACGCCCGAGGGGGAGTGGGCGATCGGCGACGGCGGCACCGGCCCGGTCACCCGCCGTCTGCTGCACACGCTGCTGGACATCCAGTACGGCGTGACCCCCGACGAATTCGGCTGGCTGCACGCCGTCTGAGGAGAGGACTCCCCGTGAAGGTCGACTTCTACTTCGATCCCGCCTGCCCCTTCGCCTGGATCACCTCGCGGTGGATCCTCGAGGTCGAACAGCGGCGGGAGATCACCCTGCGGTTCCGCGTGATGAGCCTCGGTGTGCTGAACGAGGACCGCGAACTCGAGCCGTGGTACCGCGAGTTCTGCGACCGCGCCTGGGGCCCGGTCCGGGTCTGCGTCGCCGCGGCGCAGCACCACGGCGAGGAGGTGCTGCGCGACCTCTACACGGCGCTCGGCACCCGGATCCACCACGGACGGAACAAGGACTTCCCCGACGTCGTCGCGCAGGCGCTGGCCGAGGTCGGGCTGCCCGCTTCGCTCGCGGACGCGGCTGCGAGCACGGACTACGACGAAGCCCTGCGCAAGAGCCACGCCGAAGCGCTGGCCCCGGTCGGCGCGGACCTCGGCACCCCGGCGATCCACCTCGACGGAGCCGGCTTCTTCGGCCCGGTGCTCAACGCGATCCCCCGGGGCGAGGAGGCGGCGCAGCTCTTCGACGGTGCGGCGGCACTCGCGCGCAACCCGCACTTCTTCGAGCTGAAGCGCTCACGCACGCCCGGTCTGAATTACGAGTGAGGGAACGGCCATGAAACGCATCGGGTTCGTCGAGTCGAACCGGTCCGGCTCCGGGTTCGACGCCCTGCGCGCGGCCCGCGCGCTGGGCCTGCACGTCACCTTCTTCAGCAGCGGGCTCGAGCGCTACCACGCGACGCCGGGCGGCACCGAGGTGCTCGAACGCTGTGTCGACGAGTTCGTGTCCTGCCCGACCCACGAACTCGAACCGCTGCTGGCGGCGGTCAAGGCCACCGACGCGCGGCAGCCGCTCGACGCCCTGCTCTCGGTGGCCGAGTACGAAGTCGTCCAAACCGCGGAGGCGGCCCGTCAGCTCGGCCTGCCCGGGCCGGACCCGGCCGCGATCCGGATCGCCCGCCACAAGGCCGATCAGCGGCGGCGGTGGGCCGAGCGCGGGGTGCCGAACCCGGAATTCCGCGTGGTGACCGCGGTTCCGGACGCGGTGCGGGCGGCATCCGAGGTCGGGTGGCCGTGCGTGGTGAAGGCGGTCGACGAGACCAGCGGCGCCCACGTCGTCCGGTGCACGACGCCGGAAGAGGTCGTGGCCGCGTTCGAGGCCATCCGGGCCGAGCCGGCCAACCGGCGCGGGCAGCCGCGGGCGGCCGAAGTGCTCGTCGAGGAGTGCCTGGTCGGGTTCGAGGTCAGCGTCGAGGTGCTGGCCGAGGCGGGCCGCGTCCGCGTGCTCGGGGTGACCGACAAGATCGTCGGCGGCCACAACCGGTTCGTCGAGCTGGGCCACAGCTTCCCGACGGCCCTGCCGGACGACGTCCGGCGGGAACTGGAGGCGGCCGCGGTGGCCGCGACCACGGCGGTCGGCTTCGACCTCGGCCTCGCGCACGTCGAGCTCAAGTACACCGCGGCCGGGCCGAAGCTGGTCGAGCTCAACCCGCGCCCGGGCGGGGCCCGGATCACCGAGCTGATGGACCGCAGCTTCGGGCGGTCCACGATGGAGCTGGTGATCCGCCAGTACCTCGGCGAGCCCGTCCCGGACCTCCCCCGGCCGATCGGCGGTGCGGCGATCCGGTACCTGACCGCGGAACCCGGGGTGGTGGAGAGCGTCGGCGGGCTGGAGATCGCCGCCGCGGTGCCGGGGGTGTGCGAGGCGGCGGTGTCCGTCGGGCCGGGCGACCGCGTCGAACCGCTGCGGGTCAACGAAGACCGGTTCGGTCACGTCCTGGCGACCGCGGCCGGCCCGTACCTGGCCGGCCGGATCGCCGAGGCGGCGGCCCAGCAGATCGTGGTGCGCACCCGCCGGGACTGACCGATGCGCCCGCACGGCCGAGGTCGCGAATGACTCATTCGGGACCTCGGAGGTCGCGAATGAGTCATTCGCGACACCACGGCGGGGGGCCGGCCGATGCGCGTCCGATGTCCCGCCGATGGCCGCGTCGGCGAGGCTGGGCGCACCGAAGTGCGGACAGGAGAATCGAAATGGCGAACCTGGTGATGGTCATGCCGTACCAGGCGTACCTGGAGAAGGCCCGGGCCGAGGGTTTCCGGATCACCGCGCTCTGGGACCCCGCCGAAGCCCGCCGGCTGTTCGGGGCCCAGGCTCCGGCCTACCTGCGGCAGGTCGAGGCGCTCGCCGACGGCTTCCGCCTCGTCGACTTCACCGACCGGGCCGCCTACGCCGGCGCGATCCGCGCGGCCGTGCGGGACACCGGCGCTCACCACGTCTGGCACGTCGGCAGCGAGGAAAGCATGCTGCTCGCCTACGATGTCGCCGAGGAGCTCGGGAAGGCCGTCAACTCGCCGCGCTCGGTCGCCCTGCTCAACAACAAGCTCGCGATGCGCACCCTTCTGCGCGACAAGGGTATTTCGCCGGTGCGGTTCGCCACCGCGGACCACTGGACCGGAGTCGCGGACCTGCTGACGGGCTTCGAATTGCCGGTCGTGGTCAAGCCGGCCGCGTTGTCCGCCAGCCGCGGGGTGCTCCTGCTCACCGACCCGGCCCAGCTGCCCGCGTGGGGCCGGGAACTGGCCGGCTACGACGGGCCGGTGCTGGTCGAGGAGTACCTGCACGGCCCGGAGTTCAGCGTCGAGACGATGACCGTGCGCGGCGAGCACCACGTCGTCGGCGTCACCCGCAAGCTGCTCGGCCCGCTGCCGCACTTCGTGGAGCGGGGCCACCTGTTCGGGGAACCGGAAACCCCGGAAACCCGGCTGGTGGCCGCGCTCGCGGTGGAGCTGCTCGACGCCGCCGGGTACCAGTGCGGCCCGGCGCACACCGAGGTCGTCCTGACCGCGGCCGGGCCGCGGATCGTGGAGTCGCAGGCCCGGCTGGGTGGAGACAAGATCCCGGATCTGATCGCGATCGCCCGCGGCTTCGACGTCAAGCGCGCCATGTTCGCCGCCCTGGCCGGGCGCACGACCCGGCCGGGACCCGGCGGCGAAGTGGCGCACATCGCGTACTTCTCCTTCCCCGCCGGGACCCTGCACTCGGTGTCCGGTTTGGACGAAGTGCGCGCACTGGACTTCGTGCACACCCTGAACTTCCCGTTCGCCCCCGGGGACGTGCTCCCGGAGACGGTGAGCTCCAAGACCCGGCACGGCCACGTGATCCTGACCGGCTCCGCGGACGCCGCCGAAGCCCAGGCCCGCGCGGACCGCGTCCGCGCCCTGATCGAGGTGGAGGTCCGATGAGGAACTTCTTCGCACTGCACCGCAACGTCCGGCTCCGGATCGGGCTGGCGTTCGTCCACAAGCTGATCGACGCGATGATCCTCACCTTCATCGCGATCTACCTCGCCGCGCACGTCGGTGTCGCCCTCGCCGGCGCGCTGATCCTGGTGTTCGCCGTGTTCGCGGTGTTCGGCATGCTGACCGGCGGCCACCTCTCCGAACGGTTCGGCCGGCGGCTGGTGCTCATCACCGGCGACGTCGTCGGCACGACGTTCCTGGTGCTGATGGCAGTCGCTTACCACGCCGGCTGGGGCGCGCTCGCGGTCTACTTCAGCTACGCGATCGTCAAGTTCGGGACGAACCTCGCGCTGCCCGCGAACGACGCGACGATCATCGACGTGACACCGCCGTCGGACCGCAAGTTCGTCTACACGGTCAACTACTGGGTGATCAACCTCGCGCTCGGCACGGGCGCCCTGCTCGGCGCGTTCCTGTACAGCGCGCACTTCGGCGCGGTGATCATCGGCGCCGCCGCCGGCATGGCCGTCGCCCTCACCGTCACCGTCACGCTCGTGGCGGAGACAAAACCCGAGACACCGCGGCCGCCGGTCAAGCTGACCGGCCTCGCCCAGTTCGTCGAGGGCTACAAGGTGGTGCTGGCCGACGCGACGTTCCGGCGGCTGATCGTCGCCGCCACCCTGATCCTCACCCTGGAAGGGCAGCTGAGCACGGCGATCGGGATCCGGCTGTCGACGGGCTTCGGGGTCCAGGACGTCTTCCCGTTCGGGGCCATCGGCGGCGTGCAGATGCTCGGCGTGCTCAAGGCGGTCAACACGGCTCTGGTGGTGGTGTTCGCGCTGGTCGTCAACACGCTGCTGCGCCGGATGCCCGACCGCGCCCGGGTCTACGCGGGCATCACCCTGTACACGGGCGGGTTTGTGGTCCTCGCGCTCACGAACGACGCGTGGCTGCTGCTGGCCGCCGTCGTCGTGCTGACCGTCGGCGAGCTGATGAACCTGCCGGTCCAGCAGGCGCTGCTGGCCGAGCTGGCCCCCGAGGAGGGCCGTCCCCGGTACCTGGCCGCCTACTACCTGCACATCCGGTTCGGCCAGGTCGTCAACTCGGTGCTGATCAGCCTCAGCGCGGTACTGGCCGCGCAGGGCATGGCCGCCGTCTACCTGCTCTTCGGCGTTGTGGTCGTCCTGCAGTACCGGGTGATCCTCGCCCGCCGTCCGGCGCCCGCCGAGGCGCCGGTCTCCGTCTGAGAAATCCCGGGAGGGAACCATGTCGGCACGCGCCGATCGGATCACCGAGGCCTACCTCGCCGGCTGCGAGGCGCCGGACGGCCCGCTGCGCCACGCGCGGGACCGCCTCGAGCTCTCGGAGGCCCAACGCCGGTCGTGGCCCCGGCTCCTGCCCCGGCCGATCATGGTCGACGAAGCCGGTTACCGGGCGTTCGGCCGGGACCTCGTCACCGTCTTCGACCTGGTCACGAGCCTGCCGCGGCGCGTCTTCGACGGCGACTTCGACCGGTTCCGCACCGCGCTGGGCATCGACGACCGGCACGCCGGCTTCATGTGCCGCCTGCTCGGCGAGGGACCGCCGCCGCTGTACGGCCGGGCCGACGTCTACTACGACGGCTCGGCGTTCAAGCTGCTGGAGTACAACATCGGCAGCGCGCTCGGCGGCCTGGACATGGTCGCCTCGCTGCCCCAGGCGTACCTGCGGGTCCCGGCGGTCGCGGAGTTCGCCGCCGAGCACGGCCTCGGCCACCTCGACATGGGCTCCGACCTCGCCGCGGCGCTGCGCAACGCGGGCAAGACCATCGGCGCGGGCGAGCCGGTGGTCGCGATCCTCGAGAGCCCCGGCGGGATGACCACCTACGGCCGCCAGCGGCGCTCGAGCGCCGAAATGCTGGTGCGCAACGGGATCGACTGCCGGGCCGGGGAAATCGGCGACCTGGAGTTCCGCGGCGGCAAGCCGTACCTGGACGGCACCGGCGTCGACGTGGTCCTGCGGTACTACGGGCTCGAGGAGATGCTCGCCCGGCCGGACTGCGACGAGCTGCTGGAGCCGGTCTTCCGGGCCCACGAAGCCGGCACCGTCGTGGTCTGGACACCGACCAACGTGTTCGGCAACAAGGGCACGCTGGCGATGCTGTCGGAGTACGCCGAGGTGTTCACGGCGGCCGAACGGGCGGTGATCGAGCGCGTGCTGCCGTGGTCCCGGATGCTCGGCCGCCCCGGCGCCGGACCGGACACCGGGCGCATCGAGGACTGCGTGCAGCGCCAGGACGACCTCGTGTTCAAGCCGACCGGGCTGTACGGCGGCCAGGGGGTCGTGATCGGCCGGGAGGTCGACGCGCGGACCTGGCGGGAGACCCTCGAAGCGGGATCGCGGACCGGCTCGCTGGTGCAGGAGGTCGTGCGGCCGAACCTGGAGCCGGTGATCGACCCGGACACCGGCGCCCGCAGCGAGTGGTACGCGCTCTGGGCCGCCTTCATGACGCCGTCCGGCCTCTCCGGCGGCGGGATCCGCGCGATCCCGCCCGGCGGCACGTCGGTCATCACCATGAGCAACAACGCGAGCGTCCGCAACACCTGCCTCTTCACCTGTTGAGCGCTGTACCTGTTGAACGCTGCACCTGCTGAGCAAGGAGATCCTGTGGTGGCCCGACTCGTCGACCTGACCCACGGCTTCTACGACGGAATGCCGTCCTACCCCGCCGACTGGTTCCCGAAGTTCGTCAGCGAACGCTCGATGACGCCGGAGACCGACCCGTACGGCACCAAGCGCACCTTTTCCTACCTGCACGTCTTCCCGCACAACGGGACCCACATGGAGTACCGGCTGCACTTCTACCCCGGCACCGAAGGCATCGACGAGGTCCCGCTGGAGACCCTGATCGGCCGCGCCTGCGTCGCCGATCTGTCCCACAAGGGCGAACTCGAGCCCGTCACCGGTGAAGACCTGGAGCGGACGCTGCGGCCGGTGTGGCGGGCGGGCGACCGGCTGCTCGTGCGCACCGACTACCTGCGGCACAACTGGGGCCGGCCCGACTACTGGGACCGGCCGCCGTACCTGACGCCGTCGGCCGCGGAGTGGGCCATCGAGAACGGCGCGAGCCTGTTCGGCCTCGACTGCCTCACCGAGCAGCCGGGCGACGCCGGTTCGCCGGTGCACCACGCGCTCCTGGCCGCCGGCATCCCGCTGCTGGAGTACGTCACCAACATGCACGAGCTGACCAAGCCCGTGGTGCAGCTGTTCGCGCTGCCGACCAAGGTCGCCGGGGCCGAGGCGGCGCCGGCGCGCGTCATCGCGATGGAGGAAACGGATGACTGAGCAGGTCGCCTTGACGGCCGTCGGCGGCGACGCCGACGTGCCCGACGGCCTGGACCGGCTGCTCGGCCTGCTCGGCGCGCCCCTGTCCGGGCTGCGGGCCGGCGACGAGGTGCTGATCAAGCCGAACCTCTTCCAGACGGCACCGGGCTTCCACGTGCGCCCGGCGCTGCTGGCGGCGATCGCCAAGGTCGTCGCCGGGCACGGGGCCCGGCCGGTGATCGCCGAACGCACGCACGCCATCTACGAGATCCTGAACGACCACGAAGCCGCGAAGTACGCCCGCGTCGTCAGCTTCGACGACCTGCCGCTGCGGATCACCGGCATCCCCGGTGCGACGTCGCTGCGCGTGCCGATCGCCGTGCCCGAGCTGATCCTGGACTGCGACTTCTTCATCGGCGTCCCGCAGCTGCGCACGCACGCGAGCGTCGTCTACTCCAACGCGATGAAGAACCTCGTCGGGCTGCTGCCCGGGTACACGACCCGGATCGTGCACATGGCGGGCGTCGACGAGTCCACTGTGGACCTCAACCTGATGCGGCCGCAGGACCTCGTGGTGTGCGACGGGACCACGGTGATCGAGGGCAACTACCCGATGGACGGGCAGGCCAGGGAGGCCGGGTTCCTCGCCGCGAGCCGCAACGCCGTGGCCCTCGACGTCGCCGTCGGCACACTGGCCGGCTTCGACCCCGGCAGCGTCGCGTACCTGCGTGACGCGCACGAGCGGGGGATGGGGCCGCTCGCGCTGGACGACGTCGAGCTGCTCGGCACACCGCTTCCCGAGCTGGCGTTCGACATGGTCAAGGCGCCGGTCGAGATCGTCGTGCCGCGCGAAGGGATCCACGTGTACGCCGAGCACGCGTGCCCGGCCTGCAGCCGGTTCGTGGCGGGGGCCATGAAGGCGCTCGCCGGCGAACTGTGCGCGTGGGACGGGGAGATGACGGTGATCTCCGGGCCGCAGGTGGTGCTGCCGCCGTTGCGCGGGGAAGTGGTGCTCGTCGGCAACTGCCTGTACGAACGCCGGGACCTGGGCATCTTCGTCGAGGGCTGCCCGCCGCGCGCGATCCAGCTGGCCGCGTTCCGCTACGCCATGGGCAAGCCGGTCGGCGACCACGAGCGGACGCAGTTCCGGGTGCCGGCCGGCCGGGCCGCGGCCCGATGATCACCTCCGCGCTCGCGCCGGGCGACCGGCTGCACCGCCACGTCGTCCCGCTGGCCACGGCGGTGGACCCGGTGGCGGCCGCGTCGGCGCTGCGGGCCGCCGGCCGCGCCATGCTCACCGCCGGCACCGGCGGCGCCGCTCCGGTGCTCGCCGCCGGTGAACTGGCCGTCCTTTCGCACCCCGGTGGCGGCTCGCCGCTGACCGCCGCCGTGGACCTCCTCCGCGGCCTGGAGCTGCCGCCGGGCACCACCGACGCCGAGGCGGCCTGGTTCGGGTTCCTCGGCTACGACGCCGCGCGGGACTTCGAGCGGCTGCCGAGCCGCCACCCGGCGACCGACCGGCCGGTGTACGAGTTCTTCCTGCCCGAGGTGCTGGTCCGGTTCGCCGAGGGCCAGGTGATCGGCCGCGGCACGACCGCCGCGGCCGCCCGCTCGGCGGCCGAGCAGGTCGCCCGCACGTTGCACGGCCTGGCGATCGCGTCGCTGGGCACCGTCGCGGTGGGCGCCGGCCGGTTCGGGTTCGCCTACGACGAGTACGTCGACGCCGTCCGCCGCGCCCGGCAGCACATCCTCGACGGCGATGTCTTCCAGCTCGTGCTGTCGAACGCGTGGACCGCACCCGCCACTGTGGACGGACTGACCGTCTACAAGAGACTGACGACGATCAACCCGTCGCCGTACCACTTCTGGTACGGCGGGCCGCGGTTCGAGGCCGTCGGCGCGTCCCCCGAGCCGTGCATGACCCTCTCGGGCGGGAAGGCGCTGATCCGCCCGCTCGCCGGCACCCGGCCGCGGGGCCGCGACGGGCACGCCGACCGGCTCGCCGAGGACGACCTGCGCTCGTCGGTGAAGGAGCTGGCCGAGCACCGGATGCTCGTCGACCTGGCCCGCAACGACCTCGGGCGGGTGTGCCGCCCGGGCAGCGTCTCGGTCGGGCGGCTGATGGCCGTCGAGCGGTACTCGCACGTCATGCACCTGACGTCGGACGTGTGGGGCGAGCCCGCGCGGGAGCGGGGCACCGACGAGCTGATCCGGGCGACGTTCCCCGCCGGGACGATGACCGGGACGCCGAAGGTGCGCGCGATGGAGATCATCGACGCGCTCGAGCCGTCGCGGCGCTGGCTGTACTCCGGCGCGGTCGGTTCCTTCGGGGTGGCCCACGTGGACCTCTACCTGACGATCCGCAGCATGGTGTGGTGCGACGGGGAGATCCGCCTGCAGGCGGGCGGCGGCATCGTCCACGACTCCGACCCGGCGGAGGAGTACGCGGAGTGCCTGGCGAAGCTCGGTTCGGGCGCGCGGGCGCTCGGCGTGACGGTGGAAGGAGCGGCCGCGTGATCTGCGTGATCGACAACTACGACTCGTTCGTCTACAACCTGGTGCAGTACCTGGGCGACCTCGGCGCTTCGTGCCAGGTGTACCGCAACGACGAGGTGACCGTGGCCGACGTGGCCGCGCTCGCCCCCGAGCTGGTTCTGATCTCGCCGGGCCCGGGCGACCCGGCGGAGGCGGGCATTTCGGTCGAACTGGTCCGCCGCCTCGCCGGGCACGTGCCGCTGCTCGGCGTCTGCCTGGGCCACCAGGCGATCGGCGCGGCGTTCGGCGCGAGGGTGGTGCACGCGGCCGAGCCGATGCACGGCAAGTGCTCCCCGCTCGCCCACGACGGCCGTGGCGTCTTCACCGGGCTGCGCAACCCGCTGACGGTGGCGCGCTACCACTCCCTGGTGATCGACCCGGCGTCGCTGCCGGCCGAGCTGCTCGTGACGGCCTGGTCGTCGACGGGGGAGGTGATGGGCGTGCGGCACCGCTCGCTGCCGATCGAGGGGGTCCAGTTCCACCCGGAGTCGCTGTTCACCGAGGAGGGCATGGCGATGGTGGCGAACGCGATGCGCTCCCGCACGCTGGTCCGCAGCTAGGCGAGCTCGGCCGAGACGACCGACGGCAGCTCGCGCAGCCGCTCGAGCAGGGGGCCGGCCGCATCGGCGGCGAGCAGGACGGCGCAGACCATGCTGCTCTCGCGGACCCCGTCCTTGATGTCGACGGACAGTTCGTGAACGGGGTGCCCGTCGAGGGCGCACACGAGGGCGGGAATCTGCTCGGCGCCGCCGACGAAGTAGGTGGCGATGCGCCGGCGCAGCAGCATGGCGGAGCGGGGCGCGGGAACGGCGAAGGAAGTGGACACGGCGGATCTCCCGGGTGAAAGGGGGAATGAGATCGGGGCCAGGTCCCGGAAAAGGGCGGTCGTCGACGCAGCGCGCCGGCGACCTGGGTTCAGCCGGCGCGCCGGGTTACGAGTCGCAAGGACAGGCTCGGACGCAGCACGGCGACAGGCTAGCACGACCCCCGGCTTGGTTGGCACCAAGACCGAGTGGCGGCGCTGCTGGGCGGTACCGGACGGCTCGGGGAGATGCGCCCCAATGTGGCGTTCGGTGCGTTGGGTGCGCCCAACGCACCGAACGCCGCATTGGGTGCGTTGGGCGCACCGAACGCCGCATTGGGTGCGTTCCTGCGGGCCGGTCAGCTTGCCCGGATGATCCCCAGCCCCAGGGTTGTGATCTCGTGGATCTGCGACTTGCCCGCCCGGGTGCTGCTGATCAGCCCGCTCGCCCGCAGGACCGATGCGTGCTGGCTCGCCGTCGCCGGGGAAATTCCGGTCAGCTCCGCCAGCTCGCTCGTGTTGCAGCGGGTGGTCGCGATCGTCACCAGCACCCTGGCCCGCGTCTGGCCGAGCAGCGCCGCCAGTGACGGGCCGGGCTCGGCGTCGCTGTCGAACCTCGGGTGGCTGATCGAATACACCAGCGCCGGTGGGCGGGCCGGGTCCTTGTACGTCGTCGGCATGCCGTGGGCGAAGAACGCCGGGATCAGCCTCAGGCCGCGGCCGTCGAGGTGCAGCTCCTGCTCGACCGGGAAGCGCACCCGCAGCACCGGCGGGTTCCACGTGACCTCCGGGTGCAGCGTCGAGAGCAGCAGCTGCGGCCCGCCGCGGTCCAGATTTGCCTGCAGCCGGTGGCGGTCGCGGGCGACCGCGCGCCGGACCGCGGTCCAGTCCGGGGCGACGCACTGGCGGTAGTAGTCGTGCAGGGCCGCGCCGAGGCGCCGCAGTTCGCGGGCCTCGCCGTCGCCGATGCGGCGCAGCCACGCCGGGACGTGGGTGCCCTGTGCCGCGAGTTCGGCGACGTCCGCGGCCAGCGTGCGCTCCGGTGTCTCGAGCACCGCCGAGACGCCCTCGCCGATGGTGCGGGCACCCGCCGGGGTGAGGAAGTCCGGGCAGTACCCGTACGGCGGGACGGCGGACATCAACAGCCGCCCGGACTGCGGGACCGCGGAGCGTGATCCCCGCCGCCAGCGGCCGAAGAACGGCTCACCCTCCGGGCGCCGGATCCGGTAGCTGCTCATCAGCAGCTCCCACATCGGGTCGGCGTCCTCGGCGATGGTCACCTTCGCCAGGTCCGCTTCCGTGAAGTGGATTTTCAACACTCGAACGCCCCCTTTCCCGGCCGAGGTTACCGGCGCCGCCGGGCCCGCACACGGGCGGTCACTCCTCCCGGCGCCGCCGGAAATTCACGGACCCGGCCCGGAATTCCACCCGTACCGGCGTCTTTCCTTCACCCTCCGCAAGGGTAAAAAGCCGTGCGGTGGCAGTTCACGCTGTGTCATTGGTGCGTACGGGGGAAACGACCGGTGTTCCTTGACAGCGCCGCACTGGCCGAGGTTATGTCTCCGGCTGAATTACGCGGAAAAGGAACCGTAAATCGTTCTCGGCCACCGGTACGAATCGAGCCACGCCACCGATGAAAGAAGACGAACCCTCGTCCCGCCGTTCCGTCGCCTCCTGGAATCCCGGGAGCTGGCGGTTGCGCACCAAGATCTCCGTTGTGCTGTTGCTGCCCGTCCTGGTCGCCCTGCTGCTGGCCGGCGGCCGGGTGCAGGCCGAGCTCGCCCGTGCGGGCGGGCTCAGCGCCGTCCGCGACCAAATGCCGGTCGTGCAAGGGATTTCCGAACTCGCCGGGCTGGTCGACGACGAGATGATCCACGACGGCGGGGCCGCCCAGACCGCCGCGGTCGACGAGAAAGCCGCCGTCGTCCGCCGCGACGCCGCATTTTCCCAGCTCAACCCGCAGCTGTCGCGATCATTGGAAGATCAGCTGGCCAAATTGGCCGACCTGCGGCAGCAGACCGGCTCACCCGCCGGGAAAACCGTCGCTTACCACGACTTCACGGTCGCGCTCAGCGAAGTGATCTCGGGTGTCGTGGAGCAGGCCGGAAATGGTGCTCTCGGCGCCGCGGCCGCCGGCGTCGAATCGTTGGTGCAGCTGAGGACCAGTCTCGCCGATCAAGAAGCGCTGGCCGGCCGGACGGAAGGGACTTCGGTCGCAGCCGCCGGGCGCGCCGCGGCCGAGGAAACCGTGCTCACCGGACAACTCCGGCGCGCACTGCCCGCCGGCGCGGCGGCCGCCCGGTTCGCGGCGGCGACCAGTACCGGCGCCGGAGGCCCCGAGGTGAAGCGCACGATGCTCGGCACCATCCTCGCCGAGCAGGTGAAAACGCTTTCGGACGCGGTCGGCGTGCAGACCAACGCCGCGCGGTCCGACGCGCTGCGCGACGCGGCGCTGGTGCTCGCGTCCCTCCTCGGTGCCCTGGCCATCGCGCTGGCCGTGGCCCGGTCGGTGGTCGCCCCGATCCGGCGGCTGCACACGGCCGCGCTCGACACCGCGCGCCGCCGCCTGCCCGACACGATCGAACGCATCCGCGAGGGCGAGGACGTCGACTGGCGGGCGACCGCGCCGCTGCCGGTCGACTCCGAGGAGGAGATCGGGCAGCTCGCCCGGGCCTTCGACGACATGCACCGGCAGGCGGTGCGCCTGGCCGTCGGTGAGCAGGCCGAGATGCGGATCCAGGTCAGCGAGATGTTCATGACGCTGTCCCGGCGCAGCCAGTCGCTGGTGGAGCTGCAGCTGTCGGTGATCGAGGACCTCGAAGCCGACGAGCAGGACCCCCAGCGGCTGGCCGAGCTGTTCCAGATCGACCACATCGCCACCCGGCTGCGGCGCAACGGCGAAAACCTGCAGGTCCTCGCGGGCGGCAAGCCGGTGCGGCGGGACGCCGGGCCGGTCGCGACGGTCGAGCTGCTGCGGGCGGCGACGTCGGAGGTCAAGGACTACCAGCGCGTCACGCTCGGCAACGCCCCGCGCGGGTCGGTGCAGCCCGAAGCCGCGGCGGACGTCGTGCACATCCTCGCCGAGCTGCTGGAGAACGCCATCCGGTCGTCGCCGCCGGAGGAGCAGGTCGTGCTCACCGCCGACCGGGGCTTCGACGGCGGCCTGCTGATCGAGGTCGTCGACGTCGGGCTCGGCATGACCCGTGAAGACCTCGGAGCGGCGAACGCCCGGCTGGCCGCCGGAGCCGCGGTGAGCCCGGAAACCACCCGCCGGATGGGCCTGTTCGTGGTGAGCAGGCTCGCCGCGTCGCACGGGATCACCGTGCGGCTGCGGCCCACGACCACGCGGACCGCGAGCGCCGGCATCACCGCCAGCGTGCACGTCCCGGGCGTGCTGATCCTGGTCGACCTGCCGCCACGGGCCATCCCGCCGGCCCGGTCGGCGCCGGTCGACGGCACCGCCCGGCACGAGCTCGAACCCCGGTGGCCCGCCGAAGAACCGCCGCCCGCGGCCGTGGCGGACCCGCCGACGCCGATCTTCGACCAGATGCTGTCGCACTGGTTCGCCGAGGCCCCGGCGACCCCGGCCCGGCCCGGCGCGTGGGCGACCCCGGCCGACGAGGTCCGCGAGGCCGCGGAAGCCGCGGTCGGCACCCTCGACGGCGTCGAGTTCACCGGCTCCGGGCTGCCGGCCCGGCAGCCCGGCGCCCAGTTCGCGCCGGGCTCGGTCGCCCCGCGTCCGCCGCAGCCCGCGGACTCGTCCTTCCGCGACCCGGCCGCGGTGCGGAACAACCTTTCCCGGCACTACAGCGGCATGCGCGCGGCCCGCCACCGGGTCGCGGGCGAACCGGAGGCGGAGCAGTGATGAGCACCCGGCAGGGAGGAACACAAGTGGCCGAAGGGTCCCGGAACTGGCTGGTGTCGGCGTTCACCCAGGAGGTCCCCGGTGTCGCGCACGCCGCGCTCGTCTCGGCGGACGGGCTGCTCGTGGCGGCCGACGAAGCCCTGCCCCGCGACCGCGCCGACCAGCTCTCGGCGATCGCGTCCGGCCTGTCCAGCCTCGCGCTCGGCACCGCCGACCTGTTCACCGCGGGCCGGGTGGTGCAGTCGGTGATCGAGATGGAGCAGGGCTTCCTGCTGCTGATGAACGTCGGCGACGGCTCGAACCTGGTGGTGCTGGCCAACCCGGGCTGCGACATCGGGCTGGTGGGCTACGAGATGACGTTGCTGGTGGACCGGGTCGGGAAGGTGGTCGAAACGCCGGCTCGGCCCGCGGCCTCCCCGGGGGCGGCCCGGTGACCGAAGGCCGGCGACGCGAAGGCGGGCGGCACGCGGCGTCGCTGGCCCGCCCCTACGCGTGGACCGCCGGTCGCACCCGGCCGACGGTCGACCTGGCGGTGGAGGCCCTCGTGGAGACGACGGCGGAGGGCCGCACGGCGCCCTTCAGCCCGACCAACCCCCTGGCGGTGGTGACGCAGCTGTGCCTGCACCAGCGGTCGGTCGCGGAGGTCGCCGCCCACCTGGGCGTGCCGCTGGGCGTGGCCAGGGTGCTCATCGGCGACCTGCTCAGCGCCGGCCAGGTGTCGATCCGCGACACGCTCACCGCGGACGCCTCCTGGGACGAACGGAACGACCTGCTCGAAAGGGTCCTCAGTGGACTACGTGCGCTCTGACAGTGCTTATGGCAGCGGTGCCTGCAAAAGCCGGATCACTTCGGCGAAGATCGTCGTGGCCGGCGGGTTCGGGGCCGGCAAGACGACGTTCGTCGGTGCCGTTTCGGAAATCGACCCGCTGCGGACCGAAGCCCTCATGACGTCCGCGGGCGTCGGCGTCGACCGGGCCGAAGCGGTGCCGGGGAAGTTCGCCACCACGGTCGCGATGGACTTCGGCCGGCTCACCCTCGCCGACGACCTGGTGCTCTACGTCTTCGGCACGCCGGGCCAGCACCGGTTCTGGTTCATGTGGGACGACCTCGTCTGCGGCGCGGTGGCGGCGATCGTCCTGGTGGACACGCGCCGGCTGGCGGACTCCTTCGCCTCGATCGACTTCTTCGAGTCGCGCGGGCTGCCGTTCCTGGTGGCCATCAACCAGTTCCAGGACACCCGCCAGCACGGGCCCGAGCAGGTGCGCGAAGCCCTCAAGATCCCGGCGGCGGTGGAGGTCGTCACCTGCGACGCGCGTTCGCCGGAGTCGACGAAGCAGACCCTCATCGCCGCGGCCGAGCACGCGCTCGCCGAGCACCACGCCCCCCGACCACGGAACACCTGAAGGAGCCCGGAAAATGCCCATGGACCACGAAGACTTCGCGATGGGCAACTGGCTCGTCGTGCTCGCCTACCTCACGTCGGTGGTGGGCTGCGCCCTCGGCCTCGCCTGCACGCTGCAGGCGCGGTCCACCGACCACCCGCGGACCCGGCTGACCTGGCTCGTGCTCGCGGCGGTGTCGATCGGCGGGGTCGGCATCTGGGTCATGCACTTCATCGCGATGCTCGGGTTCTCGACGCCCGGGCTGCCGGTGCGGTACGACATCGTGCGCACGGCGCTGTCGGCGATCCTGTCGGTGGTGGCGGTGTTCTGCGGGCTGCTGGTGTTCGGCGTCCGCAACCGGTTCGCGTGGAAGAGGCTGCTGCTCGGCGGCCTGCTGACCGGGCTCGCGGTGGCCGTCATGCACTACACGGGGATGTGGGCGGTGCAGGTCAAGGGCACGATCGGCTACGACCCGGCGCTGGTGGTGCTCTCGGTGGTGATCGCCGTCGTCGCGGCCACGGCGGCGCTGTGGTTCACGGTCGGGCTGGACAAGCTCCTGCCCCGGCTGGTGGCGGGCCTGGTGATGGGCGCGGCGGTGACGGGCATGCACTACACGGGCATGGCGGCGGTGCGCCTGCACCTGAACCCGGCGGCGCCCGACCCGGCCGGCACCGAGGTGTTCTCGTTCCTGTTCCCGGTGTTCGTGCTGGCGGCGCTGGCGATGGCGGTCCCGATCTGCGCGGTCCTGATGGCGACGTCGAGTTCGGAGGCGCCCCGGCACACGACGCTGGTGCCCTAGTCCGGGGTGTTCACGGGGAACCGGTCGGCGCTGAAGTGGACGAGGATCGCGGTCGCGCTCGCGCAGACGACGTCGCCGGCTTTGAGTTCCCCGCTGGCGTGGAGCTTCCGCCCGTCGCGGCGCACGAGCCGGCCCACGGCGGTGAGCGGCACCGCGTACGGCGTCCCGTGGTGGTAGTCGACCGTCAGGGAGGCGGTCATCCCGGGAAAGCCGGCGGCGGCGGTGGCGCGGCCGAGCACGTGGTCCAGCACGGCGGCGACCCAGCCGCCGTGCACCCGCCCGGGCGGCCCTTCGTGCGCGGCGCCGAGCAGGACGTCGGCGCACACCGACTCCGGTCCCACGTGAACCCACGACAGCGGCGGCGCGAGCGGGTTCCCGGGTCCTTCGAGGGGGTTGTTGATGCTGAGGTGCCCCCCACCTTCGAGGGCGGCGAGCAGCAACGGCTTCGCACTGCCGGCGGCACGCAGGGCCGCGGTGACGTCTTCGATCTGTCGCGCCGCGGCGGCGAGGCCGGCTTCGTCGTCGCGCACGCAGACGGAGGCCTCGATCAGCTCGCGGATCCGGGAGCCGAGCAGGGCCCGCCCGGGTGGCACGCCGTCGACGACGGGGAAGGGATTGTCGGACATCGTGCTCCCCGGGGCGCGGAACTAGAACACGTTTCAGTCTAGCAGGGCTGGGGGATGGTCACCGGCACCGGTTCGGACCGCCGGGAGCTGGGCGATCTGCGTTCAGCGCGTTTCGCGCAGTGCCCGGTCGACGGCCCGGTCGACGACGGTGCGGCCGATTTCCGGCGGATTCGACCCGCAGGGGATCACCAGGTCGGGTGCGCCGTGACGCCGCCGTCGACGACCAGGTCGTGGGCGGTGATCCAGGATGCCAGCGGGGACGCCAGGAACACGCACGCGTTACCCACGTCGGCGGGTGTTCCGAGCCGGCCCAGCGGGGCCGCGCGCTGCCACCGCTCGATGCCCTCCGGCCAGTCCTGCGCCAAGCCCGGTCGCGAAATCAGCCCGGGGGACACCGTGTTGACGCGGATCCCGCGCGGGCCGTACTCCAGCGCGGCGCCGCGGGCGTGCATCACCAGTGCCGCCTTGGCCGCGCTGTAGTGGACGTGCCCGTGCGCCGGCTGGCGGGCCTCGATCGACGCGATGTGCGTGATGCTGCCGCCCTCGCCCATCAGCCGGGCCGCGGCCTGGGTGCAGGAGAACGCGCTCGTCAGGGTCGCGTCCAGCATGGCCCGCCAGCGCTGCGCCGTCAGCCCGTCGAGGGCTTCGACCGGCTGGATCCCGGCGTTGTTCACCAGCGCGTCGAGCCGGCCGCCCCAGTCCGCGACCGCGTCGAGCAGGGTGTGGCAGGCCTGGTCGTCGGTGAGTTCGGCGGCGAACGCGCGAGCCCGCCCGCCGGCGGCTTCGATCGCGCCGACGACGTCGTCGGCGGTGCCGGGGCGGCGGTGGTGCACGGCGACGGCCGCGCCCGCCTCGGCGAACCGGAGCGCGATGCCACGGCCGATCCCGCCGGAAGCGCCGGTGACGCAGGCGGTGGTGCCGGACAGGTCGGGCAGGGGAGTCACCGGGCCGATCGTAGCTGCGCCGCCCGGATCGGCCGTAGGTTGTGGGACATGGCCAAAACCCGGAAGTTCGCCGAGCTGCTGCAGACGCAGATCCGCCACGAGTTCACCGCCGCCCAGCAGTACACCGCCCTGGCCGTCTGGTTCGACGCCCGTGACCTGCCGCGGCTGGCCAAGCGCTTCTACCGGCAGGCGATCGAGGAGCGCAACCACGCGCTGGCGATGGTGCGCTACCTGCTCGACCGCGACGAGCCGGTGGCGATCCCCGGCACCGGCGACGTGCGGAACGACTTTTCGAGCGTCCACGAAGCCATCGAGCTGGCCTTGACGCAGGAACGCGCGGTCACGGCCGACATCGAGGCGATGGCGAAGGCCGCGCGGGTCGAAGAGGATTACCTCGGCGAGCAGTTCGTGCACTGGTTCCTCAAGGAACAGGTCGAGGAGGTGGCGCAGATGTCCACGCTGCTCACCGTGGTCGAGCGGGCGGGCGGCAACCTGTTCGAGGTCGAGAACCACCTGTTCCGCGAGGCGGGCACGGAGGTCGAGGACGCCCCGGACATGCCGCCGGTGGCGGGCGGGAAGCTGTGACGGCGTCGGGAGACCGGTTTACGGCTCGCTCAGCAGTTCCCGGGCCAGCACCCCGGCCCACCAGCGCTCGACCCGCCCGGGCGACCAGCCGCGCTCGACGGTGAACGTGGTGTAGACGTCGACGTTGCACAGGCCGGCGTAGACGTCGACCGCGGTCGGGACGTCCGGCCGCAGTGTCCCCTCCGGCCAGGACGTGAACACCTGGACGCGCGTCCCGTCGGCCGTCTTCCGGGCCGCGCGGTAGAGGTCCGCCAGTTCGGGTTCGGTGCGGCCCGCTTCGCGGACCAGGGCGATGAGGTCGCCCGCGCGCTCGAACAGCCGCCGGTCGAAGGCGGCCATGGCCGCCAGCTGGCCCTCGGGCGCCGCGGCGGCCTCCAGTTCGTCGAGCAGGCGCGGGAGGTCGGCGGTCAGGTCCGCCGCGTCGGCCAGCGCCCGGACCAGGCCGGTCTTGTTCTGGTAGGCCGCGTACACGGTCGGCACCGAGACCCCGGCTTCGCGCGCCACGTCCCGCACCGTGGTCGCCGCCCAGCCCTGGGAGACGAACAGCCGTCGGGCCGCTTCGGCGATGTCCGCCCGGGTGCGTTGCGCCTGTTCCAGCCGGCGCAGTGAGTCGTAACGCCGCTCTGCCATTAGTCCCTTTCGTTGGCTATATTCAATATAGCACCCGTAAAATCAAAGGGGACGATCATGGCTTTCACCGTGCTGGCCGGCTTGGGCGGCCTCGGGTTCGTGCTGCTGGCCGTGGTGGTCAACGTCTGCTACCTCCGGGCCCGGCTCCCGATGCCGGGCGCGAACCCGGACGGCGTCGCCCACGGCTTCGCGGCGGCGGGCGACGCGCTGAAACGGCCGTCGGTGCTGGCGCCGGCGTCCTGGCTGTGCACGACGGCCTTCGCGGCCGGGCTGCTTTCGGTCCTGCCCGGCGCGTGGGCGTTGGCCGGGTTCGCCGGTGTGCTCCTGCAGAACGCCACGTTCGCGGTTGTGGAGGCCCTGCGGTTCGGCATGGCCGCGGCGGCCCGCGACGGCGGTTCGCCGGCCGGCTGGTGGGGGTTCAGCGCGGTGCTCTTCGGGTTCAACCAGGTGTTCCTGGCGACCGCGCTGCTCGGCTTCTCCGTGGCGGGGGCGCAGGCGGGCTTCTTCGCCGGCTGGCACGTCTGGCTCGGGTACGCCAGTGCCGCGCTGTTGTTCGTCTCGGCGTCGGCCGCGCCGTACCACGTCGACGGCACCAACCGGCTCGCTTCGGTGGGGCTGGTCGGCTGGCTGGGCTGGGCCGCCTGGGTCGTCGCCGGCGGCGTCACCCTGCTGGCGTACTGAGCCGGCCGCAAGCGCGAGCCCGTCTGCGACGGACAAAAGACTTCGCGGCGCGTGACGGGTCCGTCATCGACCGTTGTCAGGGAGCGGTACACGGGTTTAAGCTGAGCCCAACAATCGAATGTTATCGCTAACAGAACAACGAAAGTTTCGAGAATTCGTCGAATTTCGGATCCGGTGGCGAAAGTTTCGGCCGCCGCCGGCTCGCTTCTCCCTGTCCCCAGGAGGTTCTGTGAAATCCCGGATCCGGTACCTCACCACCCTCGCCGCGGTGCTGCTGACCGTCCTGGCGGCCGCCCCCGCCGCGGATGCCGCGCTGCCGCGGAGTTTCCGGTGGAGTTCCAGCGGGGTGCTGATCAGCCCGAAGTCCGATGCGACGCACGACATCGCCGGCATCAAGGATCCGACGGTCGTCTATTCGGGCGGTAAGTACCACGTGTTCGCCAGCACCGCGAACGCCGCGGGCTACAATCTGGTGTACCTGAATTTCTCCGACTGGTCCCAGGCCGGTTCGGCCACCCAGTACTACCTCGACAAAACCGCCATCGGCCCCGGTTACCGGGCGGCCCCGCAGGTCTTCTACTTCGCGCCGCAAAAGAAGTGGTACCTCGTCTACCAGAACGGAAACGCCGCCTACTCCACCAACAGCGACATCGCCGATCCGAACGGCTGGAGCGCGCCGAAGAACTTCTACGGCGCGATGCCGGACATCATCCAGCAGAACATCGGATCCGGGTACTGGGTCGACATGTGGGTCATCTGCGACTCCGCCAACTGCTACCTGTTCTCTTCCGACGACAACGGGCACCTGTACCGGTCGCAGACCACCCTGGCGAACTTCCCGAACGGCTTCACCAACACGGTGATCGCGATGCAGGACTCCGACAAGTACCAGCTGTTCGAAGCCGGCAACGTCTACAAGATCGCCGGCCGGAACCAGTACCTGCTGCTGGTGGAGGCGATCGGCTCCGACGGGCGCCGCTGGTTCCGCTCCTGGACGTCCTCGAGCATCGCCGGCACCTGGAAGCCCCTGGCCGCCACCGAAGGCAACCCCTTCGCCCGGGCGAACAACGTCACCTTCCCCGCCGGGCAGTGGACCAAGGACATCAGCCACGGCGAAATGATCCGCTCCGGCAACGACCAGACACTGCCGATCAACCCGTACCGGCTGCAGTACCTCTACCAGGGCAAGGACCCGGACGCGGGCGGCGACTACAACAGCCTGCCCTGGCGGCTCGGCCTGCTCACCCAGACGAACTCGAACTGCTGAGGGAGGACCGTGATGAAGAGGTTCCTGGCCGCCGCGGCGGCCCTGGCCATCGCGCTCACCGGCTCGCCCGGTGTCGCCCACGCGGAGTCGAACGGCGGCGTGCGGATCATGCCGCTGGGCGACTCGATCACCTACGGCACCGGCGTGCCCGGCGGCTACCGGATCGGCCTCTGGCAGCGCCTGGCCGCGGGCCGCTACACCAACGACTTCGTCGGCTCGCAGTTCAACGGGCCGGGCAGCCTCTGGGACCACGACCACGAAGGGCACCCCGGCTGGCGCATCGACCAGATCGACGCGAACGCCACCGGCTGGATGCGCGCCTACAACCCCCGCTCGGTGCTGCTGCACATCGGCACCAACGACGTGCTGCAGAACTACAACGTCGCGGGCGCGCCGGGCCGGCTGTCCACGCTGATCGACCACATCACCTCCGCGGCCCCGAACGCCGACGTCTTCGTCGCGCAGCTCATCCCGATCGGGTGGGCGAGCGGGGACGCCGCCGTGCGGACGTTCAACAACGCGCTGCCGGGGATCGTGCAGAGCAAGGTGAACGCGGGCAAACGTGTGCACCTGGTGGACCTGCACAGCGCGGTGAGCACCGCCGACCTCCCCGACGGCGTCCACCCGAACGCCGCCGGCTACGACAAGATGGCGGCCGTCTGGTACAACGCCCTGCGGTCGGTCCCGGGGAGCATCGGCAACCCGCGCGTCGCCGTGGCCGGAGGGGGGACACGATGAAACGCGTGCTCGGTGCCCTCCTGGCGCTGGTGCTCATGGTCACCGGCCTGGCCGCGCCCGCCCACGCGGCGGCGCTGACCAGGGTGACCGGCTTCGGCAACAACCCGACGAACCTGAACATGTACGTCTACGTGCCCGACCGGGTCGCGGCGCGGCCGGCCCTGCTGGTGCTGGTGCACTACTGCGGTGGATCGGCGAGCTCGATCTTCGGCTGGAACGGCAAGGACTACGTCACCGCGGCCGACCGGTACGGGTACGTCATCGTGCTGCCGGAAGCGACCCGCAGCGAGAAGTGCTTCGACGTCTCGACGCCGAATGCGCTGCGCCGCAACGGCGGCGGGGACTCGACCGGGATCATGTCGATGGTCTCCTACGCCAAGTCCCGCTACAACGCCGATCCGGCGCGGGTCGTCGTCAGCGGGTTCTCGTCCGGGGCGATGATGACGAACGTGCTGGCCGCCCAGTACCCCGACGTCTTCGCGGCGGGCTCGGCGTTCTCGGGCGTGCCCGCCGGGTGCTTCGCCACCACGAACGGCTCGCTGTGGAACAGCACGTGCTCGGGCGGGAAGTCGATCAAGACCGCGCAGCAGTGGGGCGATCTGGCCCGGTCGATGTACCCGGGCTACACCGGCCGCTACCCGCGGATGCAGCTGTGGCACGGCACCACCGACACGACGTTGTCGTACCCGAACTTCGGTGAAGAGATCAAGCAGTGGACCAACCTGAACGGGCTGGGCCAGACACCGGCGTTCACCGACCACCCGCAGTCGTCGTGGACGCGCACCCGGTACGGCAACACGAGTACCCAGGCCACGGTGGAGGGGGTCAGCATCGCCGGCGTCGGGCACTCCCTGCCGATGACCGGGCAGCTGGCGTACGCGATCTCGTTCCTCGGCCTCGATCACTGAGTCTGCCGTGGCCGTCGTGAGTGGTAAAGCGGGTTCTAACCCGCTTTACCACTCACGACCAGCCGCGGCAGACCTCTTACCGGCAGAAGGAAACTTCCGGGTAGCCCGGCTGATCGAGCACCGGCCGGGCTTCGCCCCGCAGGTGCTGGTCGAAGAACGCGTTCACGTACCCCCGGGTGATCTCCTGCGCCCGCACCGCCGTGCCCTTGGCGCCGATGTCGACGCCGAACTCGTCCCCGACCAGCCCGACGTCGGTGAACGACGCGTGCTGCGTGCCCGCCACCTCGACCCAGCGCTTCCACCCGGTCATCTGCGCGTAGTCCCGTTCCCACTCCACGTTCCCCGGTGCGCACTTCGGCACCTGCTCGTGGTTGACGAACATGAACGGCCGCGCCAGCCCCGGTGCGGTGAGCGGGAGCTCGGTCTGCCCGTCGATGTTGATCCCGGCCTTGATCCGGCTGTCGGCGACCATCGCGGGGATGGTGCCGGCGCCGCCCATGGAGTGCCCGGCCATGCCGATCCGCTCCGGATCGATCAGTCCCGCCTGGGAGCGCGTCAGCGAGTCCAGGACGAACGACACGTCCTTCGCCCGGCCCAGCTCCAGCTTCTGCCAGAACGCGCTCTGGTGCGGGACTTCGCAGGACGCGCACCCGGCGAAGTGCCCGTCCGGGAAGCTCTGGCCGGTGTTCTCGTAGGTGTGGCCGATCAGCGCGACCACGTACCCGTGGCTGGCCAGGTCCTCGGCCAGCGCGCTCAGCGTGGCGCGGGGCTTGGTGTAGCCGGGCGACAGCACGACCAGCGGCAGCCGGCGGCCCGACGGCCGGGCGTCGGCGACGGAGTTCGTCACCATCTTGGCGAGCGTGTCGGACGGCACGTCGAGGCCGCTGCCGCTCAGCAACGCCGCCGACTCCGCCGGGGTCAGGTACTGCGTCTTCGGGCCCTTCGCCGAGGCGGCCGGGTAGAAGAGCGAGACCATCAGCTCCCGGTACGGGACCGACGGCACCCACGGGTCGGGCCGCGAAGTGTCCTTCAGGTACACCGCCGTGCTGCCCACCGGCCGGTCCCCGGTGGGGGTGGGCAGGTACGGCGTCGACGTCCGGGCGAAGGCGACCTCCGGGTACTGCGTGGACGGCTGGTCCAGCAGCGGCTGCGGCTTGCCGCGCAGGTGCTGGTCGAAGAACGCCCGGACGTAGGCCGCGGTGATCGCCTGGCCGCGCACGGCCGGGGTGGTCGCGCCGAAGCCGAGACCCAGCTGTTCGCCGACCAGGCCGATGTCGGTGAACGACGGGTGCGCCATGCCGGCCACGGTCAGCCAGCGCTTCCAGCCCTTCAGCTGCTTCCAGTCGGCGTCCCAGGTACCGGACTCGACGCCGGTGCCGGGGGCGTACAGGCTCTGGCGGCCGAAGAACAGGAACGGGCGGTCGAGCCCCGGAGCGAGCAGGGGATCGCTCTGTGTGCCGTCCATGTCGATCCCGGCCTTGATCCGCGGGTCGGTCACCATGGCGTTCACCGTGCTCGTGCCGCCGACGGAGTGCCCGGCCATGCCGATCCGGGAGCTGTCGAGCAGCGGAGCCCACTTCGAGTGCGTCAGCGAGTCCAGCACGAACGACACGTCCTTCGCCCGGCCGCGCTGCAGCTTCTGCCAGAACTCGGGGTGGTAGCTGCCGCAGGCCGCGCAGCCGGTGACCCGGCCGTCCGGGAAGGTCGTGGCCACGTTCTCGTAGGTGTGGTCGACCAGGACCACCAGGTAGCCGTGGCTCGCCAGGTCCTCGGACAGCGAGGTCAGCTCGGCGCGGGGCCGCTTGAAACCGGGCGACAAGACGACGGCGGGCAGACCGCGCCCGGCCGGGCGCGCATCGACGACGGCGTCGGTGCGGACGGTCGTCATCACCGACGGCGGGATGCCCTCGATGCCGGCTTCGTCGAAGACGGCCTTCGCCTCGGCTTCGGACATGAACTGCTTCTTCGGCCCTGGTGCGGGAACCGCCGGGTAGAAGAGGGAGACCATCAGTTCGCGGTAGGGCACCGTGGATACCCAGGGATCGGGCCGCGACGTGTCCTTGAGGTACAGGGCGGTCGTGCCGACGGGCCGGTCGCCGGTCGGTTTCGCCAGCGTGAGCGCCGGTTCCGCCGACGCGGCCGGTGCGGACAGGGTGAGCGCCAGTGTGGTGACGACCATGAGGATTCCGGTTTTCATCCGATGAAGGTCACTTCCGGGTAGGCGGGCGAGGGCGCGGTCAGCAGCGGCTGGGGACGGCAGCGCAGGTGCTGGTCGAAGAAAGCGCTTACGTAGTTCCGCGTGATGGCCAGCGCCCGGTACGGGTCGATCGCATCGCCGAGGTCGACGTCCAGCTGGGCGGCGAGCACGCCGAGGTCGGTGAACGACTGGTGCACGGTGCCGGACACCATGAGCCAGCGCTTCCAGCCCGTCAGGTGGGTCCAGTCGGTTTCCCAGTCGTCGTACGGCCCCGGCTCGCCCGGGGTGTAGCCGTCCATGCTGCCCAGGAACAGGAAGGGCCGCGAGAGCCCCGACACCGGGATCGGGACGTGGACGCTGCCGTCCAGGTCGGCCCCGGCGCGGATGCGCGGGTCGGCCAGCATCGCCTGGGTGGTGATCGCCCCGCCCGCGGAGTGGCCGGTCATGCCGATGCGCTGCGGGTCGATCAGCGCACCCCACTTCGAAGACAGCAGGGCATCAAGCACGAACGACGTGTCCTTCGACCGGACCTGCGCGAACTTCTCCCAGAACCCCGGCTGGTCGTCGACCTCGCAGGCGGCGCAGCCGGTGACGTGCCCGTCGGGGAAGGTCGTGGCGCGGTTCTCGTAGGTGTGGTCGATCGCCGCCACGGCGTACCCGCGACTGGCGAGGTCTTCGGCCAGCGCGGTGAGCGTCGCCCGCGGCTGCGTCCAGCCCGGGGACAGCACGACCAGCGGCAGGCCGTGCCACCGCCCGGCCGGCTTCGCGTCGACGACGGCGTTCGTCCGGACCGTGCTGAAGGCGTCCAGCGGCAGGCCCGGGATGTTCTGCCGCTCGAGGTTGAGTTTCGATTCGAGCGGGGTCATGTACTGCTTCTTCGGCCCGTTCGCCGAGGTCGCCGGGTAGAAGACGGAGACCATCAGCTCCCGGTACGGCACCGTCGGCACCCACGGGTCGGGGCGCGAAGTGTCCTTCAAGGACAGTGAAGTGACGCCGACGGGCTGGTGCCCGGTCGGGCGGGGCAGGTAAGGCGTCGTGGCCGCCGAAGCGGGCGACGCGGACAGCGTGAGTGTGAGTGCGGTGACTGCCGCGAGCGTGCGCATGACTCCCCCAGTCGGAATTCGTCAGGACAGGTGGCGGAGACGGCGGAAGCAGAACCAGGTGAGCAGCGCCGTCACGGCGAGGTAGAGCGCCAGTTCGAGCCACTGCAGTGGCCAGAACCGGGAACCCGGCTGGTAGGTCACGCGCTGCTGGTAGCCGTGGGTGCCCAGCTGGGCCATGCACTGTTCGAGGCTGCCGCGCGGCGGCGGGCCCGCGTCGCGGCCCGGCCGCGGAACGCAGCTCTGCACGAAGTCCGGCAACGGGGTGACCACCTTCCCGGCCGAGTCCACGGTTTCGTTCGCCAGTTCCCACGCGCCGGGCTGTTTCCGCACGCCGATCTCCAGGATGTCGCCGGTTTCGTCGCCGGTGATGTTCGTGATGTTCTCCCTGGTGATCGCGATTGTCTCCGTCTGCGGCGGCAGCAGGTACGGGCGCACGAACATCGGGACCAGCAGCAGCACGGCGGCGAGCGTGACGAGCGTGACGGCCATGGCGGCCACGGTCCGCTTCAGCAGCATTCCGACCGCGACGCCGAGGACGAGCGCGAAAGCCGCGTAGCCGATCGGGACGATGCCTCGTGCGCCGAACACCACCGGCGAGATGCGCGCCAGCATCCCGCGGTCGGTCTGGACGGCGGAGAGCGCGTCGATCGGGCTCGCCCACCACGTCACCGCCACGCTCAGCAGCCCGCCCGCCACCATCGCGGCGAGGATCCCGAACCCGAGTTTGGTGGTGAGCCACCGCTTGCGCGTGACGGTCTGGTTCCACACCAGGCTGTGCGTGCCGCTTTCCAGCTCGCGCGTGATCATCGGGACGCCCCAGAAGACGCCGATCACCGCGGGCAACAGGTACAGCGCCAGGATCGTCCCGCCGAAGAGGGTGTCCTGGTCGGAGAAGTCCGTGCGCCCCACCAGATCCGGCCCGGTGATCACGAGCGGGACGGCGATCGCGAGCAGGCCGGCGAGCATGGACAACGCGGAAAGGCGGAACTGGCGCCAGGTCAGCCAGGTCATCGGAGGACCTCCAGGGCGGGACGGGCGGCGGTGGGGTTGCTCATGTACTCGAGGACGAGGTCCTCCAGGCCGAGCTGCCCGACCGTCCACGCGGGATCCAGGATCGGTGCCTCGGTGCGGACGAGGACGGTGGTCTGGCGGTCGGTGTGCTTCGCCGAGACGACGTGCTGGTCCGCCGGCAGCGTCTCGACGTCGCGGCGCGGCCCGGAGAGCCGGTGGTGCGTCGCGAGCAGCGTCTCCACCTCGCCGATCACCCGGACCTGCGAAGCGACCAGCACGACGAGGTGGTCGCAGACCCGCTCGAGGTCGTTGACCAGGTGCGAGGACATCACCACGGACAGCCCGTGTTCGGCCACGGCTTCCATGAGGTCCTGCAGGAACTCCCGGCGGGCCAACGGGTCCAGCGCCGCGACCGGCTCGTCGAGCAGCAGCAGTTCGGGGCGCTTGGCGATGCCGATGGTGAGCGCCAGCTGGGCGCGCTGGCCGCCGGAGAGCTTGCCGGCGTGCTGCTTCGGGTCCAGCCCGAGCCGTTCGACGCGTTTTGCGGCGAGCGAAGCGTCCCAGCGCGGGTTGAGGTGGGCGCCGAGCCGCAGGTGCTCTTCGATGGTCAGTCCACTGTAGACCGGCGTGTTCTGGGCGACGTAGCCGACCTTGGCCAGCTGCTCCGGGCCACTGCCCGGTACCCCGCCGCACACTTCGATCGTGCCGGTCGTCGGCTCCAGCATGCCGGCCGCGATGTTCAGCAGCGTCGACTTGCCGGCCCCGTTCGGGCCGACCAGCCCGGTGACGTGACCGGCTTCGATCTCCAGCGTGCAGCCGGTCAGCGCCGGCTTGCGCTGGTACTTCTTGCCCAGTCCCTGGGCGCGCAGGACGGTCACGCTATTGCCTCTCTGGCGGAGTCGCGAAACGTGGACATCAGCAGGGCCTCGATGCTCTCTTCGTCGAGACCGGCCTTGCGGGCCTTGCCCAGCCAGCGGCGCAGGTCCTGCCGCAACGGCCCGAGCACGGCGAACGACGCGCCGCCGTTCAAGGTCGCCGTCACGAACGTGCCGACGCCGGGGCGGGCCGAAACCAGGCCGTCGTGCTCCAGTTCGCGGTAGGCCTTCAGCACGGTGTTCGGGTTGATCGCGAGACTCGCGACCACGTCCTTGACCTTCGGGAGCTGGTCTCCCTCGTTCAGCAGGCCGAGGCGCAGCGCGTGCCGCACCTGCTGGACCAGCTGCTGGTACGGCGACAGGCCGGACCTCGCGTCCAGGTGGAACTCGATCATGGGCAACTCCATTTATCTAGTTACCTAGCACTATAGCTAAGTGGTGCCAGTGGGGCCAGTGATCTTTTCCGGGACCGGAGCCAACCTCGCCGTGGCTGCGGCGTCTGTGGAGGCGAAGTGATCGTTTCCTCTCCGAAGGGACTTTTTGTGCGTCGATTTTCTGGGGGAGGCATCGTCCGCGGCGTGGTCGTCGCGCTCGGTGTCTCGATGGCCGTCGCGGCGGGGCCGGCGGTCGCGTCCGCGGCACCGGCATCCATGGACACACTGCCGGCGCCGCAGCTGAGCTGGAGCGACTGCGCGGACGGTTTCCAGTGCGCCAAGGCATCGGTGCCGCTGGACTACGACCGGCCGTCCGGCGCGAAGATCGACCTCGCGCTCATCAAGCTGCCCGCCACCGATCCGGCGCACCGGATCGGCTCGCTGTTCGTCAACTTCGGCGGCCCCGGCGCGTCCGGCCTGCAGCGGCTGCGGGAACGCGGCAAGTGGCCGTGGCTGTTCTCCGACGAACTGCGCGCGCGGTTCGACCTGGTTTCGTGGGACCCGCGCGGAATCGCCAACAGCACGGCGGTCCGGTGCTTCGACTCCCTGGCCGAGCAGCAGGACTTCTTCGGTTCGTTCCCGGAGATGCCGGGCGACCCGAGCGGGAACGCGGCCTTCTACGCCAAGTCGAAGGAGCTGGCCGACCGCTGCTCGGCGAAGGCCGGCCCGATCCTCGAGCACGTCTCCACGGCCAACACGGCCCGCGACCTGGAAATGCTGCGCCGCGCGGTCGGCGACCCGAAGCTGAACTACCACGGCATCTCCTACGGCACCCAGCTCGGGGCGACGTACGCGAACCTGTTCCCGAACCGGATCCGGGCGATGGTGTTCGACGGCACCATGGATTTCGCCGGCAACTCCACCGGCCGGAACGGCAACGGGAAGAGCGTCCCGCTGGACACCCGGCAGGACGTCGCGACCGGCATCGCGCAGACCTTCGAGCAGTTCCTGCGGCTGTGCACGGAAGCGGGCCCGAAGTGCGCGTTCTCTTCAGGCGACCCGAAGGCGAAGTGGGCGGCGCTGACGGCGCGCGCCAAGCAGGCCCCGATCGTCAGCGACGGCGAGACCTGGACGTACTCGGGCATCGTCAACGCGGCGGCCGACCTGTCGGACTCGCGGGGCTGGGCGGACATCGCCGCGCTGCTGCAGCGGCTCTACGACGCTCCGGCCACGCCCGCGCTGCGTACCGCGGCTGTCAAGGGTGAGCAGTACGTTTCGAACCGGACCGAAGCGTTCAACGCCATCCAGTGCTCCGACAGCGACGTGCCCACCGACCCGGCGATCTACAGCCGCTACGCCGAGTCGGAAGACCAGCGCGTCCCGTATTTCGGGCGGATCGCCGTGCTGGACATGATGAGCTGCGCGTTCTGGAAGGCGAAGGACACCGACCGCTACCCAGGACCGTGGAACCGCCCGACGTCGGCGGAGATCCTCGTGCTGAACAACCGCTACGACCCGTCCACCCCGCTGCACGGCGCTCAGGACGGCGCCGCGGAGCTGGCGCGGGCGCGGGTGTTCGTGACCGAGGGCTACGGCCACTCGTCGATGTACGTGCCGAGCACGTGCACCGAAAAGGTCAAGCGGGACTACCTGATCTCGGGGACCTTCCCCGCCGCGGGCAAGACCTGCTCGATCGACGCCAGTCCCTTCGCGGGCTGATCGCCGGGGCGGGCCGCACCGGCGACGGTGCGGCCCGCCGCCACGAAGGCGTCCCGCGGGTGCTGCACCGAAGCCAGGCTGACGATGTCGCGGCCGAACAGCGCCTGCGTCAGCCACACGGCGAGGACCCGGACCTTGCGTTCCCAGGTGGGTACGGCGAGCACGTGGTAACCGCGGTGCACGAGCCACGCCGGGAAGCCCTTGATGACGAGCCGCCGGTACTGGAAGATGCCGCGGCCCAGGCCGAGGGTCGCGATGGCGCCCAGGCTGTGGTGGACGTACGGCTTCGGCTCCCGGCCGCGCAGCGTCGCGATGATGTTGCGGGCCAAGAGTTTTCCCTGCCGGTACGCGTGCTGGGCGTTGGGCACGGCCCGCGCGCCCGGAACCGGCGAGGCGAGATCGGGCACCGCGGCGTCGTCCCCGGCCGCCCAGGCATCGGCCACGCCCTCGACCCGTAGATCCGGCCGCACGACGACGTAGCCGCGTTCGTCGACCGGGAGGTCGGTGTGCCGGCTGACGACGGGGTTGGCGTCGTTGCCCGCGGTCCAGACGATCAGCTCCGAGTCGAACTCCTCTCCGGTCGAGAGCGTCACGTGGCCGTCCTTCGCCGACGTCACCAGGGTGTCCAGGTGGACGTGGGCACCCCGCCGGGTCAGCTCCCGCACGACCCAGCGCCCCGGCCGGCCGGTGACCTCGGGCAGGATGCGGTCCGACGCTTCGACGAGGTGGAACCGCAGTTCGTCGCGGCGCAGTTCCGGGTAGCGCTTGAGCAGCGCCGTCGCGAGCGACAGCAGTTCGCCGAAGCCCTCGACGCCCGAGAAGCCGCCGCCGACGAAGGTGACGGTGAGCAGCTTCCGCCGCCTGTGGCCTTCGGGCAGCGCGGCGGCGCGGTCGAAGGCGGTGAGCAGCCGGTCCCGGATCGCGACAGCCTCTTCGACGTGCTTGAGCCCGATGGCCTGGTCGGCGACGCCGGGCACGGGCAGCGTCCGGGTGACCGCGCCGGCGGTGACGACGATCAGGTCGTAGCCGATCTCGAAGGGAGCGCCGTCGGCGGCCTGCACGGTGACGACGCGGTGGCCGTGGTCGACGGCGGTCACCTTCCCGGCCACGATCCGGGTCCGGCGCAGGTGCCGCCGCAGCGACACGGCGGCGTGGCGCGCCTCGACCGAGCCGGCGACGACCTCGGGCAGGAACGGCTGGTAGGTCAGGTAGGGCCGCGGCTCGACGAGGGTCACTTCGGCCTCGCCCCGCCGCAGCTTCTTTTCCAGCTTCCAGGCGGTGTAGAAGCCCGCGTAACCACCGCCGACGATCAGGATCCGACGCATCTGGTCCTCTTTTCTCGCTTCACCCCGTGGACGAGGTGGCGGCGGCGGGTGTGACCGCGACGTGCGTCACAGCGGATGCGGCAGAATCGGCGGAGATGACTTCTCACAGGCATGACGGCGACACCTGGGACCTGGCGGCCGGCGTCGGCGCGACCGCCACGATGGCCGCGGCCGCCCGGGCGATCGCGACCCGCACCGATCCTTCGCTCATCGACGACCCCTTCGCCGAGCCGCTCGTCCGGGCGGTCGGCGTCGACCTCCTCGCCCGGCTGGCGAGCGGGGAAGTGGCGCCCGGCGAGCTCGTCGAGCAGGTGTGGATCGACGTGGCCAAGGTGCGGACCCGGTTCTACGACGAGTTCTTCCGCGAGGCCGGCCTCCCGCAGGCCGTGATCCTGGCTTCGGGGCTGGATTCCCGCGCGTACCGGCTGCCCTGGCCGGCCGGGACCGTCGTCTACGAGGTCGATCAGCCGCAGGTCCTCGAGTTCAAGACCCGCACGCTGGCCGGGCTGGGCGCCGAGCCCACCGCCGACCGCCGGGTGGTCGCGGCCGACCTGCGCGGCGATTGGCCCGGCGCCCTGGGCGCGGCCGGCTTCGACCCGGCGCGGCCGACCGCGTGGAGCGCCGAAGGACTGCTGGGCTACCTGCCGCCCGACGCGCAGGACCGGCTGCTGGACACCGTCACCGAACTCAGCGCGCCGGGCAGCCGGGTGGCCACCGAAAGCCGGCCCACCCCGCGGCCGGGCGACGAGGACCGGACGAAGGAAGGCCTGAACCGGATCTCCGAGCGCTGGCGCGAGCACAGCTTCGACACCGACATGGCGAAGCTGCGGTACTTCGGCGAGCGCAACGAAGCGGCGCCCTACCTGTCCGCACGCGGCTGGACGCTGAGCGGGAGCACCGTCCGCGACCTGCTCGCCACCCACGGTCTCGCACCCTTGGCCGTCGATGACCTGCGCACGGGTGACGTGCGCTACGTCAGCGGCGTCCGCTCCCCCTGACGTTCCGTCCGGCTTGACAGCGGGCCCGCTCGTCTCGCAGTATGCGAACAAGTGTTCGATGATTGTTCTGGGTTCGCCTGTGGCTTCCTCACGCGGGTGTCTCCGGTGCGAGTACGTGGTGCTGGAGGTGGTCGGTGGTGGCGGTGCCGGAGGCGCTGGCCGGGCTCACGGCGATACCGGGGGTCCGCACGGCCGCGCAGCTGCGTGAGCCGGGTTCCGGCGAGCTGCTGGCGGTGCTCCCCGAGCTGTCCCGCCTGCTCCCCGGCGGCGGTTTGCGGCGCGGCAGCACGATCGCGGTGCGCGGAGCGACCTCGTTGGTACTGGCCCTCCTCGCGGCGGCCACCCGCACCGGTTCCTGGGCGGCGGTGACGGGCCTGCCCGACCTGGGCCTGGCCGCGGCGGCGGAACTCGGCGTCGACCTGGAGCGCATCGCCCTGGTCCCGAACCCGGGCGCGGAGCTGGTGGCGGTGCTGTCGGCCCTGGTGGACGGATTCGACGTGGTGGTCCTCGGCCCCGCGCCGGCCGGCGGCGTGCAGCCGCAGACGGCCCGCCGCCTGGCGGACCGGGTCCGCAACCGGGGAACGGTTTTGCTGACGGCGGGCCCGTGGCCGGGCGCGGAGCTGGAGCTGAGGGTTTCGGGCCGCCGCTGGCACGGCCTGACGCAGGACGGGCACGGCCATCTGCGCACCCGCGAGGTGGTGGCGACCAGCCGCGGAAGGGGAGCGGCGGCCCGGCCGCTGTCGGTGGGGCTGCAGCTGCCGGGCCCGGCGGGAGCGGTGACGGCGGGCGGCTCACCGGGGCGGCGGCTGGTCGAGGTGGCCGGATGAGCTCGGCGGCGTGGCCGGTCGAGCTGCGGGTGGTTCGGCTGTGCGGGGCGTTGAGCTCGGTCAAGCCGCGGGTGGCCCGGCCGCACACGGTGGTCGGTCAAGGTGAGTGCGGTGCCGGCTCTCCACGCCGGGCGCACGGGATGAGCGCGGCCAGGTCGCGGGTGGCCCGGCTGCACACGGTGGTCGGTCAAGGTGAGTGCGGTGCCGGCTCTCCACGCCGGGCGCACGGGATGAGCGCGGCGCTGAGCCCGATGAGGTGGCCGGCCGGTGCCGCCGGATGAGTGATGCGCCACGGTTGCTGGTGCTGTGGTGTCCGGACTGGCCGGTTGTCGCCGCCGGGGCTGCTGCCGGGACTCCGCCCGCCTCGCCCGCCGCCGTTTTCTCCGGCAACCGGGTTGTTGCCTGCTCGGCCTCCGCGCGGCGCAGCGGTGTCGGGCGGGGGATGCGGCGGCGGGATGCCCAGTCGCGCTGTCCGGAACTCGTGGTGCACCAGCACGAGCCCGATCGGGATGCGCGGCTGTTCGAACCCGTGGCCGCCGCCGTCGAAGGGCAGGCCGTGGGGGTCGAGGTCGTGCGGCCCGGGCTCGTTGCCGTGCCCGTCGACGGGGCCGCCGGGTACTTCGGCGGGGAGGCCGCCCTCGCCGAACTGCTCATCGACGAGGTGGCCGCCCGGGCCGGGGTCGAGTGCCAGGTCGGGGTGGCCGATGGGCTGTTCGGCGCGACCCTCGCCGCCCGTCGGGCCGCGCTCGTTCCGCGTGGCCGGACCGCGGACTTCCTCGCGCCGCTCTCGATCGCCGAGCTGAACCAGCCGGGTGAGGAGCGCGGTGAGCTCGTCGACCTGCTCAAGCGGCTCGGCCTGCGGACCCTCGGCGCCTTCGCCGCGCTGGCCGAACGCGACGTCGCCGGCCGCTTCCCGAAGGACGCCGTCACCGCCCACCGCCTCGCCCGGGGCCTCTCCGAACGCCCACCGCTGCGCCGCGCCCTGCCGCCGGACCTGAGCGTCACCGAAAGCTTCGACGAACCCCTGAAGAGAGTCGACGAAGCCGCCTTCGTCGCGAAGACCCTCGGCGAACGCTTCTTCGCCGGGCTCGCGAACCACGGGCTCGCCTGCACCCGCCTGGCCATCGTCGCCGTCACCGAAGCCGGCGAAGAACGCGTACGCGTCTGGCGCTGCGCCGAACCCCTCACCGCCCGCTCGACGGCCGACCGCGTGCGGTGGCAGTGCGAAGGCTGGCTCACCACCCGGGACCGGCCCACCGCCGGCATCGTCCGGCTGCGCCTCGACCCCGAAGAGGTCGTCGGCGGCCAGGCGCTGCAGCTGCAGCTCGGCTCGGTGGGCCGCGACGCCGACGCCGCCGAACGCGCCGGCCGCGCCCTGGTCCGCATCCAGGGCCTGCTGGGCCCGGACGCCGTCGTCACGCCGCTGCTCGACGGCGGCCGCGGCCCGGCCGAACGCGTCCGGCTCATCCCGTGGGGCGAGCCGCGCCGTCCCCTCGCCGCGGACCGGCCGTGGCCGGGGCGGCTGCCCGCGCCCTCGCCGACCGTCGTGCCGCCGCGGCCGGTGCCGGCCGAGGTGCTCGACGCGGTCGGCGACGTCGTCCGCTGCACCGGGCGCGGCGAGCTCGGCTACCCGCCGTCGACGGTCGCCGTCGGCGGCGGGCCGCCGCGCCGGGTCCTCGGCTCGGCGGGCCCGTGGATCGTGCACCCGGCGCTGCCCGCCCGCGGCGAACCGCCCCTCGCCCGGATCCAGGTGGTGCTGGAAGGCGACACCGCGGAAGACGGCGACATCGCGCTGCTGCTCAGAGCGGCCGTCGGCGAAGATCCACAGTGGACGGTCGAGGGCTGCTACGACTAGCGGTGCGGTGTCAGGCGGGACGGCGTTCCGGCGACGATCCCCGCCGGTCCAGCCACTTCAGGATCGCCTGGTTCGTTTCGTCCGGCTTTTCCTGCTGGATCCAGTGACCGCAGTCCAGGCCGGCCACTTCCACGCCGGGCACGAACTCCACCAGCCGTTCGGACCTCGGGACCGCGTCACGGTTGCCGTAGATCATGAGTGCGGGCTGTCGGATGACCGGGTCCACGTCGGCCAGCAGACGCCAGTTGCGGTCGAGGTTCCGGTACCAGTTGATACTGCTCGTGAAACCTGTCGACTCGAAGGCGGAGACGAAGACGGCCAGTTCGCTGTCGCTCATGACGGGCTCGCCGAGGGGTGTCTCCGTCCTGGCGAGATCGATCATCGCCATCCCCGGCCGAGGCGGTTCCGGGGGCTCGTTCTTCCGGAACAGGTTGCGCAGGAACCGGGCTGTGTGCTCGTCGAGCACGGCGTCCGCGACGCCCGGCTGCCGGTTGAAGTGGACGAAGTAGTAGTCGGCGCCGAGCACGGCCTCCATGAACTCGATCCAGGGCACCTCTCCGCGCTCTTGGTAGGGCAGGCTCAGCGCTACCACGCTGTTCACCCGGTTCGGGTGCAGCAGGGTCAGGCCCCAGACGACGAATGCGCCCCAGTCATGGCCGACGAAGGTGGCGTCCTCATAACCGTAGTGATCGAGGAGCGCGACGAGGTCACCCGACAGGTGCTCGATGTCGTAGTCCGTCACTTCGGCCGGACGGGACGAGTTGCCGTAGCCCCGCTGGTTCGGGACGATGACGTGGTAACCCGCTGCGGCGAGGACCGGCACCTGGTGGCGCCAGGAAAAGGCGTGCTCCGGCCAGCCGTGGCAGAGCACGATGGGCTTTCCTGCGTTCTCCTGGCCCGCTTCGAAGACCTCGAGTTCCACGCCGTTGACGGGAACAAGGGTGGGTTCGGGAAAGCCGGTCGGGTCGACCATGGCACGTCCTCTCTGTCGTCCGAGGCGTCGGCGCAGCCGGCGGCCGATGCGGTCAGGTCGTCATCGTGCCAACCGAAACAGGTCATCCCCTGACCAGTTTCCTGGGGGAATGTGGCGGTGACCGGCCCCGGTGCGGGTGTCCGGGCGGTGTCAGGGCCGTGTCAGGCGGGACGGCGACAGTAACCGCATGACCGAGAACAGCACCGCCCCGACCACGACCACGACCACGACCGCGCGCTGGACCGGCCTGGTGCCGGTGGAAGACACGGCACTGGCCGTCACCGACACCGGCGGCCCCGGCCTCCCCGTGGTCTACCTCAACGGCCAGTTCGCCACCCAGGGCTACTGGCGCCGTGTCCTCGCCGAGCTCGGCACGCAGTTCCGGCACATCACCTTCGACGAGCGGGCCCGCGGCAAGTCGAAGCGGTCGGCCGACTACTCCTTCGAGGCCGCCGTGCGCGACGTCGACGCCGTGCTCGCCGCCCGGGGCGTGGAGCGGGCGCTGGTGGTGGGCTGGTCCTACGGTGCCGTCGTCGCCGCGCACTGGGCCGAGCGGAACCCGCGCCGCGCGATCGGCGCGGTCCTGGTCGACGGCGCCTACCCGCACGACTGGCTCGACGACGCCATGGAGCTGCGGATCCGCAAGCTGTTCAAGCGCATGAGCTGGTTCATGCCGCTGCTGCGCCCGACCGGCCTGACCCCGCGGATGACCGCCGCCCAGCAGGCCGAGAGCCACATCGAACTCGGCAAGCTCTCCCGCGAGCGCGCGCTGGGGCCGGTGCTGGACGGCCTCACGGTGCCGGTCCGGTACGTGATCGCTTCGGGCACGTCCTTCGGCAGCAAGGGCGAGGAGCAGGAGCGGATCCGCGCCGCCCTCGACGCCGTGGTCGCCCGGAAGGCCAACATCACCAGCGAGAAGGTGGCGAGCAACCACGGTGCCATCCTGCGCAAGGACTTCGGTGCCGTCGCCGGCGCGGTCCGCGGTATCGCCAACGCGTGACACGGGTGCGGCCCATCGACGAGCCGGCGGACCTCACCCGCCCGCCGCGTCCAGTGCGGCCTGCACGCTTTCGGCGCGCTCCGGCAGGCCGACGGCCTGCCACAGCCCGACCGCCAGGCCCAGGTGGTGCCGGGCCGCGGCCGCGTCGCCGAGTTCGCTTTCGAGCTCGCCGAGCTGCTGCCAGCACGCCGCCTCGTTGCTGCGGTCGCCGTTGAGGCGGAACACGTGCGCGGCGCGCTGGAGGGCCGACTCCGCGCGGGGCCGGTCGCCGAGTTCCGCGTAGATCGCGCCGAGCCGCTGGTCGGTGTAGGCGCCGCACCGCTCGTCGCTGAGTTCGCTGAAGATCGTCAGCGCTTCGGTGAGGTCGCGCAGCGCGGCCGTGGTGTCGCCGATCCCCAGGTGGTACCGGCTGAGCGTGCGGAGGATCACCGCCTGCCGGTGCCGGTCGCCAAGGTGGCGCGCGATCCGCAGGCCGTGCTCGATCCACGCGCCCGCGTCGTCGGCGCCCTGTTCGAAGCCGATGATGCCGATGGCGGCCCGGATCTGCGCTTCCGCCTGCCGGTGCCCGGCGGCCACGAGGTGCGTCAACGCCTCCTTGTCGACGGTCAGCGCCGCGTCGAGTTCGCCGCGGACGCGGTGCACGGTGCCCAGGCTCGCCAGCGCGAGTCCTTCGCCGCGGCGATCGCCGATTTCCTGGTACAGCTTCGCGCACCGGTGCAGGTCTTCCCGGGCTTCGGCCATTTCGTCGAGGTAGATGTGCACCTGGCCCAGTCCTTGCAGCAACGCGGCTTCACCGTGGGTGTTGCCGGCCGCGCCGGCGGCTTCCAAGGCGATCTGGTGGCTGCGGTTCCAGTCCTGGTAGAGGCTGCGGTGGTCGTAGTACGGCACCGCGGCGATCGCCAGCTCCCAGGCCAGTTCGTCCAGCTCCCACTCGGCCGCGAGCTCGATCGCCCGCAGCAACGTCCCGCGCTCGGCGTCGAACCAGGCGATGGGGTCGACGATCGTGTGGTCCGGGGTCCAGCGCGGCGCGCGGCCCGGCGTCGGCCGGAACAGGCTGGGGGAGCACAGGTCACGGGCCTGCTCGGCGAGGGCGAGCCAGGCGGCGAGGACCCGCTCCACCGCCGCCCGGCGTTCCTCGGCCGGGTAGCAGTCGTGCGCGCCTTCCGACGCGTAGGCGCGCAAGAGGTCGTGCAGCCGGTACCGCGGCTGGCCGGCGCGGTCGGTCGTCACCAGGCGCACGAGGTAGGCGTCGACGAGCGCGTCCAGCACGTCGTCTCCGGCCGGGTGGCCGAGGAGCGGGCCGATCACCCACGCGGGGAGCGTTTCCGCGCCCAGCAGTCCCAGCAGCCGGAACGCCCGGACGGCTTCGCCGGGGAGCAGACGCAGGCTCAGGTCGAAGTTGGCCCGCACGTCGAGGTCACCGACCCGCAGCTCGCGCAGCCGCCGGGACTCGTCCTCCAGGCGTTCGCGCAGCACCTGCAGGGTCCACGCCCGCCGGCTCGCGAGCTTCGCCCCGGTGATCCGGATGGCCAGCGGAAGCCGTCCGCACAGCCGGACGATCGCGTCGGCCGGCTCCGGTTCCCGCTCGACGCGCTCCGCGCCGGCGATGCGGGCCAACAGGCTCCGCGCATCTTCCGCGGACAGCACGTCCAGCTCGACGTGCTCGGCACCGGCCAGGTCCGCCAGCCGGTGCCTGCTGGTGATCACCACCGCGCAGCCGCCGGACGGCGGCAGCAGCGGCCGCACCTGCTGGGCGCCGGCGGCGTCGTCGAGCAGCACCAGCATGCGGCGATCGGCCAGCCGCGACCGGTAGAGGGCGGCTCGTTCGTGCAGGCCGGGCGGCATGACGGCGTCCGTGACGCCGAGCGCGCGCAGCAGCTCGGCCAGCATCATCGCCGGGTCGCGGGGCACGGTGGAGGTGCCGGCGAGGTCGAGGTAGAGCTGGCCGTCGGGGAACGCGTCCCGTGCCTGGCGGAGCGCGCGCACGGCGAGCGCCGACTTCCCGGTGCCGGGCGCACCGGCGACGACCACCACCCGGCGCTCGGCCAGCAGGTCCAGCAGCTCGCCCAGCGGCCCGGCACGGCCGGTGAAGTCCGGGATGTCCGCGGGCAGCTGGGCGATCGGCCGCTGCTCCCCGCCCGCGGTGACCGGCTCGAGCGCGGGATCGGCGCGCAGGATCTGCGCGTGCACGCGCTGCAGGCCGTGGCCGGGGTTGGCGCCGAGCTCCTCGGCCAGCAGGTGCTGGATGCCCTGGAACACGGCGAGCGCGTCGCCTTGGCGGCCGCTGCGGTAGAGGGCGATCATCAGCAGCTCCCGCGCGCGTTCGCGGTACGGGTGCTCCTCGGCGAGCCGGGACAGCTCGGGGATGGCCAGCGCGTGCTCCCCGCGCAGCAGGTCGAGCTCGGCGAGGTCTTCCAGCGCGCCGAGGCGGTACTCGTCCAGCCGGGCGCGTTCGGTGGCGGCCGCCGGGGTGTCGAGGCCGCTGAAGGCGGGCCCGCGCCACAGCGTCATCGCCTCGGCGAGGTGCTGCCGGGCGGCGATCAGGTCGCCGTCGCTCCGGGTTTCGCGCGCCCGGGCGAGCCGGGCCGCGAACTGAGCGCTGTCGAGCTGGTCGGGCGCCACCCGCAGCAGGTACCCGGTGCCCACCGTCTGCAGCGAGCCGTCGTCGAGCTCCAGCGCCCTGCGCACCTCGCCGACGTACTTCTGGACGAGGTTGACCGCGCTCCTCGGCGGTCCACCGCCCCAGGCGCCCTCGATGATCTGCTCGCGGTCCACCCGCTGGTTCGCGTGCAGCAGCAGCACCCCGAGCACCCGCAGGCACTTGCCGGACCCCACTTCGACCGGAGCCGCGCCGCGCCAGGCCGCGACCGGCCCGAGCACGCCGAATCGAACACCAGGCATGCCAACGCCCCCCTCCCGTGGGCGAGAGTACCTCCGACCGGCGACGTTCCGTAAGACTGCAGTGCGGTTGCAGTGAACGCTGCCAGGCTCTCGTCGCCGACCGGCAGTGTTGACGAGGGGGGCCACGATGGGAATGAGCACGAAGGTGCGCCGCGGGGGGACGACGGGTCCGCTGAAGGCGGTGCCGCCCGGGTTCTTCGTGCCGTCGTGGCACCGCACCGGGACCGAAGTCGCCTGGAAGAGCGATCCGGTGTGCCGCAGCCGGTCCTGATGGCCGGCGCGAAGGACCTGTCTTCGAAGACCGGGCGCCGGGCCGCGGCTGTGCTCGCCGTCGTGCTGCTGAGCGCCCCGGTGACGACCGCGCCGGCCGCCGTCGCGGCGGCGGACCCGCCCACCTCCACCGCGGCGTGCGGCTGCGTCGCCACCGTCAGGTGGACGGCCGTCACGGTGGTCACCGTCGAGTTCCGCCCGCGGCCGGAGCTGGTGCGGCTGACCCGCGTCAGCCGGTTGAGCGTGGTTGTGATGGAGGTGACTTCGGACGGTCCACAGTTGACACCGGGCGGCGCCGCGCTCAGGATCGGAGCACATTAGTCGTTCAGGTGTTCGAACAGTAGTCGCTGGCTTCCCCACAGCGAAATCGGTGGGAGCTGGCGTTGGCGTTCAACAATCCGCGGGTGCCGTGGTCCGAAGTGGAACGGATCGCTTCCGGGCGGCCTCCCGTTCCCGGGGACGGCAGTGATGCCCCGGCGTGGTCGCGCAAGCGGGAGGGTTACGCCGGTGCGCCGCTCGACCTGCGGCACCGGCGCGGCCGGGACGACGGCGGCGACCGGATCCGGGCGCCCTACGCCGAGCTGCACGTCCACTCCAACTTCAGCTTCCTCGACGGCGCCTCGCACCCCGAAACCCTCGTCGAGGAGGCCGCGCGGCTCGAACTCGACGCGCTCGTCCTCACCGACCACGACGGCCTGTACGGCGCCGTGCGGTTCAACGACGCCGCCCGGGAGCTCGGCGTGCGCGTCGGGTTCGGGGCCGAGCTGTCCCTCGGGCTGCCCGCTCCGCAGGCCGGGGTGCCCGATCCGGCCGGGTCGCACCTGCTGGTGCTGGCCCGCGGGCAAGAGGGCTACCACCGGCTGTGCCGCGTCATCTCCCGCGCCCAGCTCGCCGGCGGGGAGAAGGGCCGGCCCGGTTACGACTTCGACGAGCTCGCCGACGAGCTGGCCGGGCACGTCGTCGTGCTCACCGGCTGCCGCAAGGGGGCCGTCCGGCGGGCGCTGGCCGAGCGCGGCCCGGCCGCCGCGCACACCGAGCTGGCCCGGCTCGTGGACCGGTTCGGGCGCTCGCACGTCGCCGTGGAGCTGATCGATCACCGGCAGCCACGGGACGACGCGGCCAACGACCTCCTCGACGCGATGGCCGGGGAGCTCCGGCTGCCGACGGTCGTGTCCAACAACGTGCACTACGCCCGCCCGGAGGACGCCGTCGTGGCGGACGCGGTCGCCGCGGTCCGGGCCCGGCGCTCGGCCGAGGACCTCGAGGGGTGGCGGCCGCCGTCGGGGCAGGCGTTCCTGCGCTCGGGGATGGAGCAGCGCCGCCGCTTCGAGCGCCGTTACCCGGGCGCGGTCGGCCGGGCCGCCGTCCTGGGCGTCGAAGTGGCGTTCGACCTGAACCTCGTCGCGCCGGACCTGCCGCCGTTCCCGGTCCCCGCCGGGCACGACGAGATGTCGTTCCTGACCGAGCTGACCCGGCGCGGCGCGGCGAAGCGCTACGGGCCGCGGGAGGAGAACCCGAAGGCCTACGCCCAGCTCGACCACGAGCTCGACGTCATCGGGAAGCTCGGTTTCCCCGGTTACTTCCTCGTCGTCTGGGACATCGTCCGGTTCTGCCGGGAGGCGGGCATCCTCTGCCAGGGCCGCGGTTCGGCCGCGAACTCCGCGGTCTGCTACGCCCTGGAGATCTGCCACGCCGACCCGGTGCGGTGGAACCTGCTGTTCGAGCGGTTCCTCGCGCCGGAGCGGGACGGGCCGCCGGACATCGACGTCGACATCGAATCCGGCCGGCGCGAGGAAGCGATCCAGTACGTCTACCAAAAGCACGGCCGGTTCCACGCCGCGCAGGTCGCGAACGTGATCACCTACCGGGCGCCGTCGGCGATCCGTGACGCCGCGAAAGCGCTCGGCCACAGCTCCGGGCAGCAGGACGCCTACGGCAAGCTCGTCGACCGCTGGGGCGGGGTCGCCGCGACGAAAGAGCAGGCGGCCGGGGCGATCCCGGACGACGTCCTCGACCTGGCCGCGCGGATCGAGGACTTCCCGCGCCACCTCGGCATCCACTCCGGCGGCATGGTCATCTCGAAGCAGCCGGTGTCGGAGATCGTCCCGGTCGAATGGGCGACCATGGCCGACCGCAGCGTGCTGCAGTGGGACAAGGACGACTGCGCGGCCGTCGGCCTGGTCAAGTTCGACCTGCTCGGCCTGGGCATGCTTTCGGCCCTGCACCACATGATCGACCTCGTCGCCGAGCACCACGGAGCAGAAGTGGACATCGGGAAACTGGATCTCGCCGACCCGGCGGTCTACGACATGCTCTGCGAAGCGGACGCCGTCGGGGTCTTCCAGGTGGAAAGCCGCGCGCAGCTGGCCACGCTGCCGCGGTTGCGGCCCCGCGAGTTCTACGACCTCGTCGTCGAAGTCGCGCTGATCCGGCCCGGCCCGATCCAGGGTGGTTCGGTGCACCCCTACATCCGGCGCCGCCGCGGTGACGAGGAGTGGGCCCACGCGCACCCGCTGCTGGCGTCCAGTTTGGACCGGACGCTTGGGGTGCCGCTGTTCCAGGAGCAGGTGATGCAGATGGCGGTCGACGTCGCGAGCTTCACCCCGGCCGAGGCCGACCAGCTGCGCCGGGCCATGGGCGCCAAGCGCTCCAGCGCGAAGATGAAGGCGTTGATGGCGCGGTTCTTCGCCGGCTGCGCGGCCAACGGCCTCGACCGCGAGCTCGCCACCCGGATCTTCGAGCAGATCCACGCCTTTTCCGGCTACGGTTTCCCCGAAGCGCACTCGATGTCCTTCGCGCTGCTCGTGTACGCGTCCGCGTGGTTCAAGCGCTACTACCCGGCGGCGTTCTGCGCCGGGCTGCTGCGCGCCCAGCCGATGGGGTTCTACAGCCCGCAGTCCCTGGTCGCCGACGCCCGCCGCCACGGCGTCCGCATCCGGGAGCCCGACGTCAACGCGAGCCTCGCCGGCGCCACGCTCGAACCCGACCCCGGCAGCACCGGCGGCGTCGCCCTGCGCCTGGGCCTCGCCGGCGTCCGCCACCTCGGCGAGGACACCGCCGAGGAGATCGTCGCCGAGCGCGAGGCCCACGGCCCGTACCCGAGCATCGGCGACCTGACCCGCCGGGTCCGGCTGAAGAAGAACGCGGTCGAAGCGCTGGCGACGGCCGGGGCGTTCGGCGGCGACCGCCGTCAGGACCTGTGGGCGGCGGGTGCGGCCGCGGCGACCCGGCCCGGCCACCTGCCCGGCCTCGCCCCGGGCCTCGACGCACCGGCGCTGCCCGGGATGACGCGGCTGGAGGTGACGGCCGCGGACCTGTGGGCCACGGGCGTCTCCCCGGACAGCCACCCGGTGGAGTACCTGCGCGAGCACCTCGACGCGCGCGGCGCGATCACCACCGCGGCCCTCGCCCGCACGGCGGACGGAACGCGGGTGTGGGTCGGCGGCGCGGTCACCCACCGCCAGCGCCCGGCCACCGCCGGCGGGATCACCTTCCTCAACCTCGAGGACGAGACGGGCATGGCCAACGTCGTCGTGTCGCCGGGCTTGTGGCGCCGGCAGCGGCTGGTCGCCCGGACCAGTGCCGCGTTGCTCATCCGAGGCTGGGTCCAGGCGGGAGAAGGTGTGGTCACGCTCGTCGCGGATCGCATCGAAAACCTCGATCTTTCGGTGCGAACGGGGCCCTCGCGCGACTTCCGTTGACTTCGGGCCGCCTCGGTGGTTCTCTCGCTGAGAGCGCTCCCAGTCATCCGTTCGTGCCCGACGAGTGAGGATGGACCTTCATGACAGCTCGACGTCTGCGCTGGGCAGCGTGGCCGGTGATCGCCGTGCTCGCCGCGGCGGTACCGGCAGCCGGTACCGCCGGGGCGGCGGACACGCCCGCGGCCACGGTCACCGTCAACGCCCGTGCGGGATTGGCGACCATGCCGGACACCGGGATCGGGGCCAACCACGCGGTGTGGGACAGCCAGCTGGGAACCGACGCCGTGGCCGATCTGCTCGGAGGCGCCGGTGTCCGCACCATGCGCTACCCCGGCGGCTCCTACGGCGACATCTACCACTGGAAGGACAACACCGCGCCGGGCGGTTACGTGGCGCCGGGCACCGATTTCGACACCTTCATGGGCGGCGTCCGAAGAGCCGGGGCCCAGCCGGTGATCATCGCCAACTACGGCACCGGCACCCCGGAGGAAGCCGCGGACTGGGTGCGGTACGCCAACGTCACCAAGGGCTACGGCGTCAAGTACTGGGAGATCGGCAACGAGCTCTACGGCAACGGGCACTACGGGGCGAACTGGGAAGCCGACAACCACGAAGACAAGAGCCCGACCGGGTACGCCAACGGCGTCGTCGCCTACGCCGACGCGATGAAGGCCGTCGACCCGTCGGTCAAGATCGGCGCCGTGCTGACGACCCCGGCGAACTGGCCGGACGGCGTCGTCGGGGCCGGTGACACCGCCACCTGGAACCAGACCGTGCTGTCGATCGCGGGCCCGCACATCGACTTCGTCATCCTGCACTGGTACCCCAGCGGTTCGACCGCCGCCGAGGCGCTCACCCGGACCGAGCAGGTGACCGACATGCTCTACCTGGCGCGGGAGCAGATCACCCGGTACGCGGGTGCGAACCCGGGCCGGATCGGCATCGCGATGACCGAGCTGAACACCCCGGTCGGCATGAACACCCAGCCCGGCGCGCTGTTCGCCGCCGACGCCTACAGCTCGCTGCTGGCCAACGGCGTGTTCACCGTGGACTGGTGGAACGTCCACAACGGAGCGACGAAACTGTCCACAGTGGCCGGACAACCGGACTACGGCGACTTCGGCCTGCTGTCCAGCGCGACCTGCCTGGACGGCGGCTGCGAACCCGCGCTCAACACCCCCTTCGCGCCCTACTACGGCTTGAAGATGATGAGCACCTTCGCGCGTCCCGGCGACCAGTTCGTCCGCGCCGCCGCGGACGACCCGCTCGTCGGCGCGCACGCCGTCCGCCGTCCGAACGGCGATCTGGCCGTGCTGCTGCTCAACAAGGATCCCGATCAGGCCAGGGCCGTGACGCTGGACTACGCGGGCTACACGCCGGCGCCGGGCGCGCCGCAGGTGTTCACCTTCACCAACGGCGCGACGTCGATCTCGAGCGCCGCGAGCGGGTCGAGCACGTCCCAGACGCTGCCGCCGTACTCGCTCACCACCGTGGTGCTGCACCCCGCGACCACCGCGTCCGCCGGGCCGGGGGCACCCGGGCAGCCGTCCGGGACGGCGACCGACCGGACCGCGGCCATCAGCTGGCCCGCGGCCGCGCCCGGCGCCCACCCGATCGCGAAGTACGAGGTCTACCGGCAGGTCGGTGCGGTCAGCGAACAGTGGGGTGAGACCACCGGCACGTCGCTCGACGTCGGGAACCTGGTGCCGGGCAGCCGTTACACCGTCAACGTGCTGGCGCGCGACACCGCCGGGAATGTGTCCGCGGCCTCCCCGCCGCTGACGCTCACCACGGGGGCGCCGGCGACGAGCAGCTGCACGGCCAGGATGACCGACGTCACCGACTGGGCGAGCGGCTTCGTCGGCGGCATCCACGTCACCGCCACCGGCGTGACAGGGGACTGGACGCTGACGTTCACCTGGCCCACCGCGCGGCAGCGCCTCACCGGCGGCTGGAACGGCACGTGGGCCCAGAACGGGACGACGGTGACGGTCACGTCGTCGGCCCCGGCGGCGTCCGGCGTCGACGTCGGGTTCACCGCCGACTACGGCGGGCCGAACATCCTGCCGACGGCGTTCACCCTCAACGGCGTCCTCTGCGCGGCCGCCTGACCCCGCGGGTGGGTGGCGGGGTACCTGCCACCCACCCGGTGGCCGGCGGCGTTCACCGGCCGCTTTCGACGCGCTCGCGCACGGCTCGCAGCTCCTCGCCGACGACCGCCATCTGCGCGTCGACCGCCGCGGGCTCGGTGTCCTCGGGGAAGAACAGGCTGAAGATCAGCTCGGCGCCGGTCAGGTTCGGCACCACGCGGGTGAACAGGCCCAGGTGCGGGGCGTCGGCGCTGACGACGTCGACGACGCCGTGGTCGGCCGCCACCCGCACGGCCACCCGCTGCGGGCCGCCTTCGGTGTGGACGCGCCAGATGTCGTCGTGGTCGTGGTCGACGGCGGTGGCGAACCCCGGTGCCCACTCGGGGAGGTGGCGCGGATCGGCCAGGTATTCGACGACCCGCGCGGGCGGCGCGGCGACGGAGATGGTGCGTGTTTCGGCTCGTCCCAGTGTCATGGGCAAAACGATACGCAGGTGCTTATGATTTGTCCACGCGTAAAATCCCGCCGGTGAACGAGGACGACGATCTCGGAGCCCTCTGCGCCGGGGCGGGACGCAACCTGGCCGAAGCCGAGCGGCCCGTGCTGGAGCGCCACGGCCTCTCGATGTGGCAGTACGTGGTGCTGTCGGCACTGGCTCCCGGCGCGGCGCCGAGCCAGCTGGTGCTGGCCCAGCAGATCCGCTACGACAAGACCCGGTTGATCGCCCTGCTGGACGGCCTCGAAGCGGCCGGGCTGGTCGCCCGCGAGCCCGGCCCGGCCGACCGCCGCGCCCGGGTGGTCCGCCTGACGCAGGAGGGAATCCGCCGCCACGCGGCGGTCCGGGACGCGATCCGCGAGGTGGAGGAGCGCAAGCTGGCGGGCTTGCCGCCGGAGACCCGGCGGCTGCTGCGGTCGGCGCTGGCCCACCTGGCGAACGCGGACTGATCGCGAGGTGGCCGGCCACCCGCCGCAGGGCGACCACGACGTCACCAGACCTCCCCCGCCCCTCATCCCAGCCGCTGAAACTCCCACCGGAGGGGCGGGGGAGGTCGGACCCGCCTCTGCCGCGGCAGACGTGACAAGACGCAGCAGAATCAAAAGACTGTCCTCGCCGGACGGGCAGGCTCCGGGAAGACCACCAGGAGCGTGGTCCTCTCACGTTGTCGTTGGGGCCGCTGGGTGGTCATCCCGTCGCCTGATTGAGGCCTATCACTTTGAGCCGGGCCCGCAAGCTTGCGTCTTCGGCTCGCCTTTGCCCTTGGGTTGCGGGCCCGGCTCAAGGTGATTCGACGGCCTCAGGCGACGGGATGGCCACCCTGCTCCTTTGTTGGGTCACGTGCGGCGGATCAGCTCATCCGCCACCCACTTCGCCACCCCGTCCGGGTACGGGTTCGCCAGCCCCAGCACAAAATGCCCGAAGCCCGCCTCCACCGCCTCGGCGATCTTCCCCCGCGTCACGTCGGGGTGCTCGTAGTCCACCGGCAGGAAGATCGACCGGGTGATCTCGCCCGGGTCGCGGCCGATCTCCTCGCAATACCTGTCGAGCAGCCGGCTGCGGCCCGCGAGGTCCTCGATGTCGCCGCCGCCCGGGATGTTCCACAGGTTGGCGTGCTCGGCCACCACGCGCAGTGTTGCGCTCGCCCGGCCGCCGATCATGATCGGCGGGTGGGGGTGCTGGACGGGCCGGGGATTGCCGAGCGCTCCGGTCAGGCGGACGTGCGAGCCGTCGAAGTCGAACGGTTCCGTTGATGTCCACAAGCGACGGATCACTGTGCACGCTTCGGCCAAGGCCGCGACCGCGTCCGCCTGGCCGTGGTACGGCAGGCCGTGCGCGTCGTACTCGCGCCGGGCCAGCGGGTGGCTCGGGCGGGAACCCGCGCCGATGCCGAAGTCGAGCCGTCCGCCCGAAACGATGTCGACCGTCGTGGCGATCTTCGCCAGCACGGCCGGCGGGCGGAAGCGGTTGCTCGTCACGAGCAGGCCGACGCGCAGGCGCCGGGTCTGGGCCGCCAGGGCCGAAAGCAGCGTCCAGCCCTCGAAGATGGGGCCGTCCGGGTCGCCGCCGATCGGCATGAGGTGGTCGAACAGCCACGCGTGCTCGATCTCCGGCACCGTGTCGGCCTCCTGCCAGACACGCAGGACCTCGTCGTAGCCCACCTGCATCGGCGGGGTCATGATGCCGAAACTGGGGCTCATCGCCGCCGCCGCAGGGCCGGGTCGAGCAGGGCCGGCGGGGTGTCGAACTTCTCGCCCGGGGCCAGGTCGGTGCCGGGGGCGACGACGGCGTCGAGCTCGTCGAGCACGTCGGCGGGCAGCACCGTGTCGGCGGCCTCGAGCTGCGAGCGCAGGTGCTCCGGCGTCCGCGGGCCGATGAGCGCGCTCGTCACGCCGGGGTGCGCGGTGACAAAACCGAGCGCGAGCTGGATCAGCGTCAACCCGGCCTGCTCGGCGATCTTGGTGAGCTTCTCGACGGCGTCGAGCCGCGCCCGGTTGGCGGGGAGGTCGAGGTCGAAGCGCTGCGGCAGGACCTTCGCGCGGTTGGTGCTGATCTCCCGGCCCGCGCGGACCGCGCCCGACAGCCAGCCCGAAGCCAGCGGGCTCCACGCGAGCACGCCGAGCCCGTACTCCTCGGTCACGGGCAGCACGTGGGCTTCGATGCCGCGCTGCAGGATCGAGTAGCTGGGCTGCTCGGTGACGTACCGGCCGAGGTGGTGCTCGCGGGCGGCCCACTGCGCCTGGACGATGCGGTACGCGGGGAACGTCGAGGACCCGAAGTACCGGATCTTGCCCGCGCGCTGCAGGTCGGTCAGCGCGGAAAGCGCTTCCTCGTCGCTCGTGGCGGGGTCCCACCGGTGGATCTGGTAGAGGTCGACGTGGTCGACGCCGAGGCGGCGCAGGCTGTCGTCGAGCGCGGTGACCAGCCAGCGGCGCGAATTGCCGCGGTGGTTGCGCTCGTCGCCCATGGGCATGGTCGCCTTCGTGGCCAGCACGATGTCGTCGCGGCGGCCGGCGATCGCCTTGCCGACCATCACCTCCGACTCGCCCTGGCCGTACATGTCGGCGGTGTCGATCAGGTTGATGCCGGCTTCGAGCGCGGCGTCGACGATGGCGGTGGCCTCGTCCTGGGTGGTGTTTCCGATGGCGCCGAAGTTCATCGCGCCGAGCGCGAGGGTGCTGACCTGGACACCGGTGCGGCCCAAGGTGCGGTACTGCATGGGGAGTGCCTCCGTGGCAAGATGAGCAACCGGAACGTTGCTCCGCTAACCATACGGAACAATGTTCCGCTTAGCCACCCGGGAGGATCGGTGGGCGAGCACAAGCCCAAGCGGGCGGATGCCCGGCGCAACAAAAAGGTGCTGCTGGACGCGGCGGCCGCGGTCTTCGTCGCGTCCGGGGTGGACGCGCCGGTGCGCGACATCGCGGCCGAGGCCGGGGTCGGGATGGGCACCGTCTACCGCCACTTCCCGACCCGGGCGGACCTGGTCATCGCGGTCTTCCGGCACCAGGTGGAGGCCTGCGCGGAGGCGGGACCGGCGCTGCTGGCTTCGCACGAATCGCCGTACGTCGCGCTGACGCAGTGGATCGACCTGTTCGTGGACTTCTTGGTGACCAAGCACGGGCTCGCCGGGGCGCTCCAGTCCGACAACGCCGGTTTCGAGGCGCTGCACGCCTACTTCCTCGACCGTCTGGTGCCGGTGTGCGCGCAGTTGCTGGCCGCGGCGGTCGCGACCGGCGAGGTCCGGGCCGGCGTGGCGCCCTTGGACCTCATGCGCGGGGTCGGCAACCTCTGCATCGGCGCAGACGACCCCCGGTACGACGCGCGGAGGATGGTGAAGCTCCTCGTTGCGGGGCTGCGGTGCGGGACCATGGACGCATGACGGCGTGGCGGGAGTTCGAAGCGGCGGAGCCGGAGTTCGCGCAGCGGGTGCGGACGCTGTTCGACGCGCACAAGCACAAGACGATCGCGACCCTGCGGGCGGACGGATCGCCGCGGATCTCGGGGATCGAAACGACCTTCGAAGGCGGTGAGCTCGTCTTCGGCTCGATGCCGAACGCGCGCAAGGGTGCGGACCTGCGGCGGGACCCGCGGTTCGCGCTGCACAGCGCGACGGTCGACCCGGTCGAGGGCGCCGAGGCGCAGTGGCCGGGCGAAGCCAAGATCTCCGGGCGGGTGCGCACCGAAGACGGCGAGCGGTTCGAGGCCGACGTCGCCGAGGTTGTGCACACGCACCTGAACGAGGCGGCCACGCTGCTGGTCGTCGAGTGGTGGACGCCGGCAGGGGGCTTGCGCAAGGTCGAGCGCGAGTAGCCGCCCGTCCGCGCCGAGGTCGCGAATGACTCATTCGCGACCTCCGACGTCCCGAATGAGTCATTCGCGGCATCCCGTGCCGAGCTATTAAGTCAACTGCTTGACTTAATCACGGATCATCGCCATGCTCGGGACAAGGGACATTCACCAACGGGAGGCCCGCCATGACGCCAAGCCACACCGACCCGCTGCCGCGTTTCCCGTTCGAGGCCGCCGCGGCGCTGGAGCCGCCGGCCGAGTGGGCCGAGTTCCGCGCGAAGTGCCCGGTCGCGCGCGTCGCGCTGGCCAGCGGGGACGAGGCCGCGCTGATCACCCGCTACGACGACGTCAAGAGCGTCCTGTCCGACCCGCGGTTCACCCGGCCGACCCCGGCGGACAACGCGGCCCGCGTCGCGGACACCGAATCGGGCGGGGTGTTCAACAGCGAGATGGCGTCCGTGCTCCCGCAGCACGGCGAGGCGCACCTGAAGTGGCGGCGCCTGCTCGGGAAGTGGTTCACCGCCAAGCGGATGAACGCGCTGCGCCCGGGCATGGCGGCGATGGCCGGGCAGCTCATCGACGAAATGGTCGCCAAGGGCGCGCCCGGCGACCTCAAGGCCGGCCTGGCCTTCCCGCTGCCGGTCTGGGTCATCTGCGACATGCTCGGCGTGCCGGACGCCGACCGCGACCAGTTCGCCCACTGGTCCGACGTCATGCTCAGCATGACCCGCTACACCCAGGCCGAGTTCGACGCGGCGCAGGCGGAGTTCGGCCGGTACATGGGCGGGCACATCGCGAACAAGCGGGCCGAGCCCGGCGAGGACATCCTGAGCGCGCTGATCGCCGAGGGTGCCGGCTGGTCCGACGCGATGCTGACCGCCACCGGCATCGGCCTGCTCATCGCCGGGCACGAAACCACCGCGAACATGATCGCGAAGATGACGGCGATGCTGCTGGCCGACCGCAGCCGGTGGGAACGGCTGCTCGCCGACCCCTCGCTGGTGCGCACGGCGGTCGAGGAGGCCCTGCGGGCGGACGCGAACGCGGGCGTGGGCATGCAGCGCTACCTCACCGAAGAGTTCGAGGTCGGCGGCACGGTGCTGCCCGCGGGCACCACCGCGATGTGCAGCATGGCCGCGGCCAACCGCGACGAGAGCGCCTTCGAGAACGCCGCCGAAATGGACCTGACCCGCAGCCCGAACCCGCACCTGGCCTTCGGGGCCGGTGCGCACGCGTGCCTCGGGCAGCCGCTGGCCCGCACCGAGCTGCAGGTCGTCCTGGAAGTGCTGCTGCGCAAGCTGCCGACCCTCGAGCTGGCCGTTCCGGCGGCCGAGCTGCGCCGGGTCGAGGGGCTCGCCGTCGGCGGGCTGCGGGAACTGCCCGTCCGCTGGTGACGGACCGGGCGCAGGCGACGCGGGAGCTGATCCTGGCGACGGCGGAACGGCTCTACGCCGAACACGGCGTGCTCGCCGTTTCGAACCGGCAGATCAGCGAGGCCGCCGGACAGGGCAACAACACCGCCGTGGGTTACCACTTCGGCACCCGGGCCGAGCTGGTGCGGGCCATCGTCCGCAAGCACACCGGGCCGATCGAACGGCTGCGCCGCCACCGGCTCGGCGGCGTCGGCGGCCACTCGCCGCTGCGGGACTGGCTCGGGTGCCTGGTGTACCCCACGACCGAGCACCTGGCCGAGCTGGGCGCGCCCACCTGGTTCGCCCGGTTCGCCGCCCAGGTGACGACCGAGCCGTCGCTGCGCACGGTCATCATCGAGGAGACGCTGACGTCCCCGTCACTGGTGCGGACCGTCTCGGGGCTCTACCGGTGCCTGCCCGGGCTGCCCGCCGAAGCCCGCGCCGAACGCAACGACGTCACCCGGCTCGTGCTGGTGCACGCGATGGCCGAGCGGGAACGCGCCCTCGCCGAAGGCGCGGGCACCCCGAGGGACGGCTGGCGCGAGACCGCCACGGGCCTCACCGACGCACTGGCCGGGCTCTGGCTCGCGCCGGTCACGAAGCAACCCCACCGAAAGGATCAGCCATGAAGGTCACCGTGGACGAAGCCAAGTGCTGCGGCGCCGGCACCTGCGTCATGCTCGCGCCGGACGTGTTCGACCAGCGCGACGACGACGGCATCGTCGTCCTGCTCGACGAGCACCCCGGCGAAGGGCTGCACGGGGTCGTCCGCGAGGCGGCGAGCGTGTGCCCGGGCGTCGCGATCTCGGTCAGCGAGGCGGGATGACCGGCGACGTCCTGGTCGTCGGCGCCTCGGCCGCCGGGCTCGCGACCGTGGAAGCCTTGCGCCGCAAGGGGTACGCCGGGCGGTTGACCGTGCTGGGCGCCGAGGGGCACCTGCCCTACGACCGGCCGCCGCTGTCGAAGCAGGTCCTCGGCGGGAGCTGGACCCCCGAGCAGGCGCGGCTGCGGACGCCCGGCGCGCTGTCCGCGTTGGACACCGAGTTCGTCCTCGGCGATCCCGCGGTGCGGCTGGACGCTCGCGCGCGGACCGTCCACACCGCGGCCGGGCGGGTCCTGACCGCGGACTCGGTCGTGCTCGCCACCGGGCTGCGGCCGCGCACCCTGCCCGGGCAGGACGGCCTCGCCGGGGTCCACGTGCTGCGCACCCTCGACGACGCGCTGGCCCTGCGCGCGGACCTCACGCCGGGCAAGCGGGTGGTGGTCGTCGGGGACGGGGTGCTCGGCGCGGAGATCGCCGCCACCGCGTGCGCGGCGGGGGTGCCGGTCACCCTGGCCGGTCCCCAGCCCGCGCCGCTGGCCTGCCAGTTCGGGCCCCTCGTCGCGGGCCTGCTCGCCGAGCTGCACGCCGCTCGCGGGGTCGAGCTCCGGCTGGGCTCCGCGGTGACCGGCCTGGTGGCCGGCGACGGCCGGGTCGCCGGAGTGCGCCTGGCCTCGGGCGAGGTGCTGCCCGCCGGTGTCGTTGTGGTCGCCTTCGGTGCCGCGCCGGCGACGGAATGGCTGGCGGGCAGCGGAGTGCGGTGCGACAACGGCGTCGTCTGCGACTCCCGGTGCCGGGCGGCCGAGGGGATCTACGCGGCGGGCGACGTCGCCCGCTGGCACCACGAAGGACTCGACGCGTTGCTGCGGCTGGAGAACCGGACCAACGCCACCGAGCAGGCGGTCGCCGTCGCGGGGAACATCCTCGGCGAAGACCGGCCGTACACGCCCGTGCCCTGCTTCTGGACCAACCAGTTCGACGCCCGCATCCACGTGCACGGAACGCTGTTCGCGGACAGTGAAGTGTCCATTGTGGAGGGATCGGTGCGGGACGGCCGGTTCGTGGCGCAGTACCGCCGCGGCGGCGAGGTCACCGGGGTGCTCGGCTGGAACATGCCCAAGCAGGCCCGGCAGCGGCGCGGGGACATCACGGCCGGCCGTCGGACGCTCACTCCACGGTGACGGATTTGGCCAGGTTGCGCGGCTTGTCGATGTCGTAGCCCAGCGTGAGCGCGGCGTGGTAGGCGAGCAGCTGCAGCGGGATGGTCAGCAGGACCGGGTCGAGTTCCGGCTCGGTCTTGGGCACCACGATCCGCGGAACGCCGAGCTCGCCGAAGTCGACGTCTTCGTGGGTCACGGCCAGCACCGAGCCGCCACGGGCCTTGATCTGCTGCACCGCGGCCAGGTTGCGCTCGGTCAGCTCGTCCGACGGCACGATCGCGACGGTCGGGAGCTCTTCGTCGATCAGGGCGAGCGGGCCGTGCTTGAGCTCGGAGGTCTGGTACGCCTCGGCGTGGCGGTAGGAGATCTCCTTGAACTTCTGCGCGCCTTCCCTGGCCACCGGGTAGCCGCGGACGCGGCCGACGAAGAACAGGCTCTTCGCGGTGGCGACGGTCTTCGCGTGCTCGGCGATCTCCGGTTCGAAGTCCAGGACGGCCTTGATCTGGCCGGGCAGCGCGCGGATCGCGCCGATGATGCGCTGACCGTCCGCATTGGACAGATCACGCACGCGGCCGAGGGCCAGCGCGATGAGCGCGAACCCGACGGCCATGTTGGTCAGCGCCTTGGTCGAGGCGACCGCGATCTCCGGGCCGGCGTGCAGGTAGACCCCGCCGTCGCAGGCGCGGGCGATCGTCGAGCCGACGACGTTGACCAGGCCCACCACGCGGCCGCCCTTGCGCTTGATCTCCTCGACGGCGAAGGCGGTGTCGATCGTCTCGCCGGACTGGCTGACCGCGATGTAGAGGGTGTCGGCTTCGATGATCGGGTTGCGGTAGCGGAATTCGGACGCGGCTTCGGCGTCGGCCGGGATCCGCGCCAGCTCCTCGATCATCGTCGCGCCGATCTGGCCGACGTAGTAGGCGGAGCCGCAGCCGAGGATCTTCACGCGGGCGAAGCCGCGCAGCTCCCGCGGCGTCAGGTTGAGCCCGTCCAGGCGGGCGACGCCGAACCGGTCGTCCAGGCGGCCGCGGATGATCCGCTCGACGCATTCGGGCTGTTCCTGGATCTCCTTGGCCATGTAGTGCGGGTAGCCGCCCAGGTCGAGGTCTTCGGCGTCGATGTCGATCTCGGTGGCCGGCTTGGTGGTGTCGCTCTCGTCGACGGTGAACGTGCGGTAGCCGGTGGCGAAGACCGTCGCGAACTCGCCGTCGTCGAGGTGCACGACCTGCGAGGTGTGCCGGACGAGCGCGGCGAGGTCGCTGGCGACGAACATCTCCCGCTCGCCGACGCCGATGATCAGCGGCGAGCCGTTGCGGGCGATCACCAGGCGGTCCGGGTGCGCGCTGTCGGTGACGGCGATCGCGTACGTGCCGGTGATCCGGGAGACCGCCTCGACGACGGCGTCTTCCAGGGTGTCTGCGGCCGAGCGCGCGATCAAGTGGGCGAGGACCTCGGTGTCGGTCTCCGACGTCAGGGTGACCCCGGCGTCGGCGAGCTGGGCGCGCAGGGTGTCGGCGTTGTCGATGATCCCGTTGTGGACCACGCAGACGCGGCCGTCCTCGGAGGTGTGCGGGTGGGCGTTGGCCTCCGACGCGGGACCGTGCGTGGCCCAGCGCGTGTGCCCGATGCCGACCTTGCCGGCGAGCCGCTTGGGCAGCGCCGCGGCGAGGTTGCGCACCCGCCCGACGACCCGGTGGACCTGGGCGGTGTTCTTGGTGCCGAGAACGGCGATGCCCGCCGAGTCGTAGCCGCGGTACTCCAGCCGCGTGAGGCCTTCGAGCAGGATGGGGGCGGCGTTCTGGCCGCCGATGTAGCCGACGATTCCGCACATGGGCGAACCTCTCTAGCCGTAGACGATGCGGCGCAGCTGCCGCTCGGAGAGGACGGGCGCGGCCACCAGCCTGCCGCGGAGCTCGGCGGCGATCAGGGGGAAGATCTCGGGGTTCTTCCGGCCCTGGGCCTGCAGCTCGGCGTGCCGGCGGCGCACGTAGTCCTCGGTGGGGGTCCGGTAGAAGGCCAGGACGTCGTCGACGACCCGGGCGGCGACCCGGGGCGGGAGCCCGGTGGACGCGGCCACGCGCTCGACGATGTCGGTGTCTTCCACGCGGGCCATCATGCCTGCCGGAGCGTCGAAGCCCAAATTCTTGCCCGAAATCGGGCAAGACCACCTGGTTGGAGTTCACGACGGCGTCGGGAGCGCCCGTTCCGGGGTACGGGCTGCCGGACCGCTGATCGCTTCGACCAGCGGCAACCGCACGGTGGCGTGCGGGATGACACCCAGGTCCGCGAGTGCGGCCTTGGCGTTCGCCGCGCCGGTGCCGGCGCGCATGATCGTGTCCGTCAAGGGCCTCAGGCCGTCGTTGATCGCCCGCGCCTCGGCGAGGTCGCCGTCGCGGACGGCGCGGATGAGGGCGGCGGTGCGCCCGGCCGCCACGTTGCCCACGACGCTGACCAGGCCCGCGGCCCCGCACGCGAGGTAGGGCAGGTTGAGCTCGTCGATGCCGCAGTAGTACGCCAGCGACGTCCGGCTCAGCACCGCCATCGCTTCGGACAGGTCGCCCTTGGCGTCCTTGACCGCCCGGATCCGCGGGTGGCCGGCCAGCTCGATCAGGGTCGAGGGCGCCATCGCGACGCCGGTGCGGGCGGGGACGTCGTAGAGCATCACCGGCAGCTCGGTGGCGTCGGCCACGGCCAGGCAGTGGGCGATCACGCCGTCCTGCGTCGGCCGGGAGTAGTAGGGGCAGACGAGCAGCAGCGCGTCCGCGCCGGCCGCCTCGGCGTCGCGGGCCCGGCGGATGCTCGTGGCCGTGTTGTAGGTGCCGACACCGGCGATCACCCGCGCGCGGTTTCCGGCCTGGGCCGCCACGGCCCGCACGAGGCCGGCGGATTCGGCGTCGGACAGCGTCGGGGACTCGCCGGTGGTCCCGCCGACGACGAGGCCGTCGCACCCGCTGGCCAGCAGGTGCTCGACGAGCTGGGTGCGGCCGGGTTCGCAGAGGCCGCCGCCGGGCTGCATGGGGGTCACCATCGCGACGAGGTTGGTGCCGAATTCGGTCATCCTCCGACCCTGCCCCGCCCGATTGTGATGGTCCAGCGATGGTTTTTTGCCGATATTGCGTAGCCTGGCTTCATGATCGAGGTCGGAGCCTTGCGGGCGTTGCGCTCGGTGGCCGCGCTGGGGACGCTGGCGCGGGCGGCCGAGGAGCTCGGGTTCACGGCGTCCGCGGTGTCGCAGCAGCTCAAGCGGCTGGAGCGCCAGGTCGGGGTGCCGGTGCTCGCGCCGGCGGGCCGCGGGGTCGTGCTGACCCCGGCCGGGCAGGCCATCGCCGACTCGGCGCCCGAGGTGTTCCAGGCGCTGGAGCGCTGCGCCGAAGCCGCCCAGTCGGTCGCGGAAGGCGCGCCGCGGGGCACGCTCCGGGTGGTGGCGTTCTCGACCGCCATCCGCGGTCTGCTCGCTCCCGTCGTGCCGCGGCTGGCGGCGCGGTGCCCGGAGCTGCGCGTGCACGTCACCGAGCAGGACCCCGACGAGGCCCTGCGCAGCGTCGGCGCGGGCACGGCGGACTTCGCGCTGGTGCACGACGCCGACGGGCTGCTGCCCGCACCGCTGCCTCCGTCGCTGGCGCAGCGGTGGCTGCACACCGACATCGGCGACGTGGTCGTGAGCCGCACGCACCCGCTGGCGGAGCTCGACGCGCCCCTCGACGGGGACGTGCTGGCCGGGCACGCGTGGGTGACCAGCCCGCCGGGAACGGTGTGCCACCAGTGGTTCCGGCGGTTGTTCGCGGAGGAACCGGACGTGCGCCACCTGGTCGACGACTTCGCGACGCAGCTGTCGCTGGTCGCTTCCGGGCAGGTCGTCGCCCTGATCCCGCGCCTCGCCCGGCCGCCGCTGGGGGAGGAGCTGATCGCCCGGCCGTTGCGGCGGCCGCCGAAGCGGGAGGTGCAGGCGGTGTGGCGGCGAAGCGCCGAGGCAAGCCCGGCGATCCGCGCGCTGCTGACCGAACTGACCCCGCCTCCGCCTCCGGCCTGACCAAAGCGCCCCAATGTGGCGTTCGGTGCGTCCAACGCACCCAATGTGGCGTTCGGTGCGTTGGACGCAACCAACGCCACATTGGGGCGCTTGAGGCCTGCTCAGTTCCCGAGGTCGGCGATCGCGGCCTCGGCGCTCGGATAAGTGGGGAAGAAGTCCGCCAAGCCGATCAGCCCGAACGTCCGGCTCAGCCGCGCGGGGACGGCGACCAGCGCGATCCCGGCGCCGGCCGCCTCGGCGACGTTGCGGGCGGCGATGAGCGTGGAGATGCCGCTCGAGTCGCAGAACGTCACCCCGGCCAGGTCGATCACCAGCAGCTGGCCGCTGCCCAGGGGGGCGCCGCCGATTTCCGCGCGGAGCCGGGGTGCGGTCGCCACGTCGAGCTCTCCCGTGACGGTGACGACCGGGCCCGTCCCGGAGCTGCGGGCCGTGGCGGAAAACGGGGTGCCGGTCACGGTCGGACGCCTCCGGGGAGCGGGACGCCCAGCGCCAGCAGGGCCGTGTCGTCCTCGACGCCGTCGCCGAAGCCGGCGAGCAGGTCGGTCACCGCCTCGATCACCGAGGGTGCCGTGGTCGGCGCCAGGCCGGTCAGGTGCTCCTGCAGCTGCTCTTCGCTGTAACGGAGACGGCCCTGCGTGCGTGCTTCGGTCAGCCCGTCGGTGTAGAGCAGCAAGGTGTCACCCGGCGTCAGCAGGACGTCCTCGGCGGCGAAGCGCGCGTCGGGGAGCGCGCCGACCAGCTGGCCGCCCGGGACGGGCAGGAACGCGGACGTGCCGTCGGCGCGGATCAGCAGGGCCGGCGGGTGCCCGCCGGTGGCCAGGGTGACCGCCGCGCCTTCGGCCTCGAGCCGGATGTGCCCCTGGACGACGGTGCAGTAACGCGGATCCGAGCCGCGGTACTCGTGGTGCAGCACGGTGTTGAGGTGGGCCAGCACGCCCGCGGGGTCCGGGTCGTACACCGCGGCGGCACGCAGCGTGTAGCGCGCCAGCGACGTCACCACGGCCGCGGGGGCGCCCTTCCCGGACACGTCGCCGAGGAAGAAGCCCCACGTCTCGCCGGTCAGCGGGAACAGGTCGTAGAAGTCCCCGCCGACCTCGTCGGCCGACGCGGGGTGGTAGTAGGCCGCGACCTGCAGGCCGGGCACCTCGGGCAGTGCGGGCGGCAGCAGGGTCTGCTGCAGCGTCCGCGCCAGCCGCTGCACCCGGTCGCGTTCCCGCTCGGCTTCTTCGCGGGCCCGCAGCAGTTCCTGCTCGTAGGCCCGCCGGTCGCGCGCGTCGAAGATGGTGGTGCGGATCAGCTGCGCCTCCCCGTCGGTGCCGGTCTTGACCGTCGAGGTCACCAGCACCGGCAGCCGGCTGCCGTCCGCGGCCTTCAGCTCGAAGGCGACGCCGCCGAGCTCGCCCTGCATGCGCAGGAGCGGCGCGAAGTGCGTCTCGTGGTAGATCCGGCCGCCGACGGTGAGCAGGTCGGCGAACCGGCGCCGGCCGACCACTTCGTCGCGCTCGTAACCGAGCCACCCGAGCAGCGTCGCGTTGATCTTCGCGATCGTGCCGTCCAGCAGCGTCGAAAGGTACCCGCAGGGGGCGTGCTCGTAGAGGTCTTCCGTGCTGTCCTCCAACAGTGCCGAAAACGCCGGTCCGGCGCTCTCCTGACCACCCGGGGCCGGGTGGTCTTCACACATCACGGCTCGCCCACGAACGCGGTGATCGCGGCGGCCGTGGCCTCCGGCGCGCTGAGCTGCGGGCAGTGCCCGGTCGCGGCCAGCGTCACCAGCGTGCTGCCGGGGATCTGCTCGTGGGTGAACCGTCCCACCTCGGGCGGGGCGATGGCGTCGTTCGCGCACTCGATCACCAGCGCCGGCACGGTGACCTTGGCCAGATCGGCCCGGTTGTCGGACAGGAACGTCACCCGGGCGAAGACCCGCGCGATGGCGGGATCGGTGCGGCAGAAGCTGTTCGTCAGCTCCTCGCCCAGCTCCGGGCGGTCGGGGTTGCCCATGATGACCGGCGCCATCGTCGCCGACCAGCCCAGGTAGTTGGACTCGAGCGCGGCGAGCAGCTCGTCGATGTCTTCGCGGCTGAACCCGCCGCGGTAGCCCTCGTCGTCGATGTACCGCGGCGACGGCGTGAGCAGGACGAGCTTGGCGAACCGGTCCGGTTCGAGGTTGGCGGCCAGCACCGCGATCATCGCGCTGACCGAGTGCCCGACCAGCACGACGTCCCGCAGGTCCAGCTCGCGGCAGATGGCCAGGACGTCGTCGGCGTAGCCGTCGAGGCTGCCGTAGCGCTCGGGGGTCCAGGCGGACAGGTCCGAGCGCCCGGCGCCGGTGTGGTCGAACAGCACGACCCGGTAGTGCCGCGCGAGTTCCGGGACGACGAGGCGCCACAGGTTCTGGTCGCAACCGAAGCCGTGGGCGAGCAGCAGCGCGGGCCCGTCTTCCCGGCCGGTGACGGTCACGTTGTTCCGGGTGCGCATGTTCACCGGGACATCCTGCCATCGACCCGGCGGGGACGTTGATTGAGCCCGGAACCGGACATTTCGGGTAGCCTGACGGCAGGCATGATCGAAACGGGGGATTCGATGCGTTCGTGGCGTCTTGGTGGGTCGGCAGTCGTGCTTTCGCTGCTGGGCGGGGTGCTCGCCGCGGGGCCCGCGCACGCGGGCAGCCCGGACTGCCGCGACTGGTGGACGATCGACGACCCGGCGCGCACGGTCTTCACCGACAGCACCCGCTCGGTCCGGTTCTGGGGCCACCGCAGCTGCGGCGCATCAACGTCACCGCAGTACTGGTCGGCGCCGTACCGCCCGGACGAGCCGGGCGACCACACGTGGGAAGGCGTGCGGGCCCTGCACGGCCACGACCCCGGCGCGCTCGCGTACGGCTTCGAGCTGCGCCGCCAGGGCGACGGCTGGGTGGCGGTCGGCTTCGCCGCCAGCCACGGCTGAGCGACGTCCGGCCCCCGAAACGGCCCAACCCGAGCCGAAGGGGCTTTCGACGCCGCCCCGCCGTCCTTGATCACCCGGTGAGGGCGTCGTCCCTGGTGGACGCCACGGCCAGGGCCTCGTGCAGGCCGGTCAGCCGGAGGGTGCGGTGGACGACGCCGTCTTCGGGGGCCACCACCCGGACCCTGGTGCCGGTGCCGGCCTCGCGGCGGGCCTCGAGCAGGACCGTGATGCCGATCGAGGCGAGGAACGACACCTCCGACAGGTCGACCACCAGCAGCTCCGGCGCGTCGGCGAGGGCCGCGGTGACCTCGGTGCCGAGCATGGGGGCGCTGAGCAGGTCGACCTCGCCCGCCACCGCCAGCACGACCGTGCCCTCGGAGTGGTGGGCCGTCACGCGCAAGAGGTCCTGGGGCCGGACCCGGTTGCCGTCAGCGCTCACTGCGGAAATCCCTTCTCCGTCGTCCGGCGGGCAGCCCGGCACCCATGGCCGGTCCGCTCCGGATCGGTACTACCCACCTCCCCCGAAGACCAAACACCCGGATGGGGCTCGGTTCCGCTTTGCGTTTCAAAGCGGAACTTTCCCTACGAAAGTGGCCGGCTGCGGTATTCCGCGATGCCCTCGAGCAGGACGCTCACCGCCGGGTCGCTCCGCCGCTCGAGGCACCGCCGTTGCAGGGGGGCCAGGCGGTCCTTCGGCCGGACCGATCCCACGTGGCCGGCCAGCTCGATCGCCTCGGCGCCGATCCGGGTGGCCTCGTCGAAGTCGCCGCCGAGCGCGTGGTTCTGGGCCAGCATGATCAACGTGAGCGACCGGCTGCGGGTCATGTCGGCGCCGTAGCGGCCGGCCGCGCCCGTCAGCTGGACGATCGCTGCGCCGCTGTGACGGGGGGCCACCGACTCGGCCAGCTCCGTCAGCACCGTGCCGCACATCGCCGCCATGTCCGCCTCGCCGAAGAACGCCTCCCACGGCCGCGGCGGGAGCCACGAACCCGCCTCGGTGAACGCCGTCTCGGCCTCGGCCAGCCGGTTCAGGGCCGCCCGTTCGTCGCCGCCCATCGCGAACGCCCACGCCTCGTTGGCCTGCAGGATAGCCAGGGCCCGCCGGGAACCCGAGCGCCGCGCGGCCACCCCGCCCCTGGCGAATTCCGCCAGTGCGCGGGGGACGTCGTGGCGGTGCAGGTGCAGGCGGCCGAGCCGGTAACGGATGTTAGCCACCAGGTTGTCGTTGCCCGCCTCGGCCGCGAGTTCCAGTGCCCGCCCGAACCGGCGCCGGGCCGGTTCTCCGTGCCCGATGTCGAATTCCGTCCAGCCGAGCAGGTTGTGCACGTCGGCCAGCACGGTGTACAGCCTGGCCCGCAACGGCTCCGGGACCGTTCCCCAGTGCAGCAGGAGGCTCGCCGTCTTGACCACCCGGACGGCGTCGCGGCAGAACCCGCCGCCCTGCCGGTAGTCCAGTGCCCGCAGGACTCCGACGGCCGCTTCCAGCTCCGCGACGTCGGTGGTTTCGATGTTGAACGGCAGGGGCTCGCCATCGGGCGTCGTCGTCGTCACCATGACCTCACCTCGCGCACAGGTACGCACGGTCAGTCGTTGTGTTGCCGGCGACACGGGAATACCCACGGCGGGCCGCGCGGAAACCGGCCTGCCGCGGGCCTCACCCGCCTGGGCGGGGCCGGTACCGCGGAGAATCCACCAGCCGGACCGCGACGCCGCCCCGGACGGTGCCGAGGTTGGTCAGTGCCACCGTTTCGAGGCCGTTGCCCGGACCGCCGTCACCGGTGACGGCCAAGGCGAGGGTGTTGCGGCCGTGCGGGTCCAGGATTCCGTTGGGCAGCACGAACGTGTGCTGCGGCCCCACGTCGGCGAGGTACTGCCCGAGGTTCCACCCGTTGACGAAGACCAGCGCCCCGTAGTGACCGCCCGACCGCGGCGTGGCCGGGTCGCCGATGGTCAGGCCCAGCGAGACGTCGTGTCCATTCGGTACGTCCAGGGTGAAGTTCGTGCGGTACCACGTGGTTCCCGGGGCCGCCGTCGCGGCGGGCACCTGGGCCGCCGCCCACCGGCCGTCCGGGTAACCGGGCAGGGACCAGCCGGCGCGCTCGCCGTCGAGGCCGCCGTTGTTCAGCGGGCCCCGCACCGGATCGGCGACACCGCCGCGGATCTTCCAGGCGGCCCCGGTGAGCGTCGTCGAAATGAGCCCGCGGCCTTCCTTGTGGGCGTCGTTGACGTCGCCGTCTTCGTTGTGCCCGTTGTTGCGCACCATCACCGACAGGACGTGGTCCCCGCTCCCGCGCAGTTCCGCGGGTACGGCGAAGGTCGCCGTGCCGGACGTCGGCGGGGCGGGCAGTGCGCTCGGCAGCACGTGCCGGCCGAGGTAGTGCCCGTCGAGCCACGCCTGCAGCATGCCCGCCCCGCCCGCGCCGTAGTCCAGGCTCAGCTGGGCCGGGACCGGGTCGCGGGAATGCCCGCGGTACCAGACGTCGCCGGTGTGGAAGCCGTAGTCGTCCGCGGTGAGCACCGGCTGACCTGCCGGCGGTTTGGTGGTGCTCGCGGTGTCCGTCTTGGTCGCCGCCGGCCACGACGAGTCGTCGTAGGCGACAGCCGATTCCGGCGAACCGGCGGCCTGCTTCCAGCCGGTCAGCGCAGGGAGCTCGACGGCCGCCGGGCCGGGAAGCCGCGTCAGCAGGCTCCCCGAAGAGGTCTGCCAGGCCCGGATCGGCCGCCCGTTCCAGGAAATCCTCGCGCCCGGTCCCCACACTTCGAGGTCACCGGCCTGCGCGGTGTCACCGGTCAGGGCGAGCACGCCGCCGTGGAACCGGGCGGTGCGCAGCAGCGCGGGACCGCGGACGAGGACGGGCCCGGCGGCGGTGCCGAGCCGCCAGAACGTGTCCGCGGTGGGGCTGTCGGCCAGCAGCAGGGTGACCGGCGGCCGGCCACCGCCCGAGACCCGCACCCGGGCGAGTCCGTTGTGGACGTGGTTCAGCCGCAGGTCGCCGCGACCCGCGTCCCAGGTGGACGTGACGTTCCCGGCCAGCACCTCCACCTTCGGTTCCCGGGGGTAGCGCAGTGCCGTCTCCCCGTCTTCGCCGGGACGGCCGTGCAGCAGCACGGTGCCCGCGACCGAGGTCATGATCTCCGACGTCGAGTACACCAGGTGCTGGCCCGCGAGGTCGAAGTTCGCCACCAGGTGCTTGGCGTCCTGGCCGTCGAGCCGCAGGGTGCCCGCCTGCGGGACGGTGTACGCACCGTCCGGTGTGGACACCGGGAAGGTGAAGACGTCGTTCGTGGTGGCCTTCGACGGGTTGTGCACCGGCAGGTAGAAGTGGGTTTGCGTGTCCGGGTTGACGTTGTGGTACACCTTCACCGCCGTCGAAGACGGCGTGACGGGATCCGCCTTGTCCTGCTTGGTGATCGGCGGCACCGCCTGCAGGAAGTACCCCAGTTCCTTCATGGTCAGCGCTTTGGGCCGCAGCTGGCGTCCTTCGTCGATCGCCGCGCCGTAGTCGTAGGAGCTGTAGACCACCGGCGCCGGCAGCCAGCCCCACGACGTGCCGCCGAAGGTCATGTAGAAGTTCTGGATGGTCAGCCCGTTGGCGATGTTCGTGCCGTAGAACACGCGCTCGTAACCGGGTCCCTGGCGGACCGCGGTGCAGGGGTAGGTGCCGTTGCTGCCCCAGTAGTCGAACCAGCCGCCGCCGAACTCCGCGGTGAACCCCGGCGTGTTCGGCGACGCGCTCGCGCCGCCCTTCGCCCCGCCCGGTCCGTAAAGCCCCCAGTCCGGTGCGTTGTTGGGCGGCCCGGGAGTGGCGTCGGGACGGCAGGTGCCGCCCGGGTAGGTGTCCCACGCGTACAGGTCGACCTTGCCCGGGACCGTGCCGGGGACGCCGGAGTCCGGCGGCACCCAGATGCCGTTGCGCCCGCGGTCGTTGTGGAAGATCGGGACGGAGATGCGGTCGGCGCGCACCTTGTCGTAGAGGTGCGTGATGTAGTTCTGCTGGGCCACGCCGGTGGCGGCCAGCTCGTTCTCGATCTGGTAGAGGACGACGGACCCGCGGCCGTCGACGTACTGGTGCCGCGCGATGACGCGGTCGATCGCGGTCAGCCACTCGTCGGCCGCGGCCAGGTAGTCGGGCGCGTCGCTGCGGGCGGTGCCCTGCTGCGTGGCCAGCCAGCCGGGGAAGCCGCCGCCGGTGACCTCGGCGTTGATGTACGGCCCGGGCCGGGCGATGACGTACAGGCCCGCTTCGGCGGCGAGGTCGAGGACGCGGTCCATGTCGCGGACGCCGGTGAAGTCGTACACCCCGGGTGCGGGCGAGTGGTAGTTCCAGTCGAAGTAGATCGAGACCGCCGTGTAGCCGGTGGCCTTCATCTTCTGCAGCACGTCCCGCCACAGGTCCGGGCTCGGCAGCCGGAACGGGTGGAACTCGCCGGACCAGAGGAATTGCCGGTGGCCGTCCAGCATCAGCGAATACTTGTCGAACGTGATCCGGTGCTTCGCGGCCGGGGCCGCTTCGGCCACGGGCGCGCTGCTCACCCCGGCCGCCGTGGCGAGGGCCAGCACGAGGGCGAGAAGACGGCGTCTCATCGTCCGAGCCTTTCGGGACGCAGGAAGGCCGCGAGCGGCAACCGGGCCTGGGCCGCGGCCCGCGCGACGAGCGCGGCGAACTGCTCGGCGCCGTACCGGCTGAGGTGGGTCGCGTCGTCGACGCCGTCGTGCGCGAGGGTCAGGTAGAGCGGCCAGGAAGCGGCTTCGCCCAGGCTTTCCAGCAGCGCCTGGCTGCGCGCGGTGAGGTCGAGCAGCGGGATCTTCTGCTGCCGGGCCACGTCCCGCATCACCGCGGGCAGGTCCACGCCGAGGTTGTTGACCACGAGGCCGAGTGGGGTGAGCTTCCCGTCCGCGCCGAACCGGTGCCGCACCGGGGGCGTGACCAGCACCGGTGCCCCACCCTGCGCCCGGACGCCGTCGATCAGCGTCGCGAGGTTGGCCCGGTAGACGTCTTCGGTCGTCTGCTTGTCGTTGTGCGCCAGCTGGATCAGGACCGTGTCCCCGCCCCGGATCATCGGGCGCACCCGGGCGAAGTAGAGCGGGTCCGCGAGGTAACTGACCGTGCTCGCGCCGGACTGGGCGTAGTTCCGCACGCTCGGCCCGGCGCGGAAGAACTCCGGCAGGGCCTGGGCCCAGCCGTTCTTCGGCAGCTTCGCCCAGTCCGAGGCGGTGGAGTCGCTGATCACGAAGATCCGCGGCGCCTTCGGCCTCGGCGTCACGGCGATCCGGACCGGCTGCGGCGCCGGACCGGTGAGGTGCACCTGCAGGCCCGGGGTGCCAGGTCCGTCCTGGCCGCTCGGCATCCCCTCCGGGGTGCGGACCTCGACCGTCACCGAGCGCTCGGCGTACTGCCCCGCCTTGGTCGCCACCGGGGCCAGCGCGATCCGCCGGGCCTCGACGTCGAGCCCGGTCGACCCGGCGTCGCGGCCGCCCAGGACCACGTCGACCTGGTAGTCGCCCGCCGGCACGTCGAACGAGCACGAGCCGGTGCACACGGTCCAGTGTGGGGACGCGGCCGCCGGGACCGAGCCGAGGACGAGGGCGGCGACCACGGCGAGGATCTTCACGGCGCTTCCTCCGGGGCGATGGCGAGCAGGGCGATGGTGGCCAGGTTCCGCTGGGCGAAGTCGTTCGTCGCGAACGTGGCAAAATCGCCCGCGGGGTTCGTCGTGGTGCGCGTGGGGATCTCGGTCACCGGACCGGCGACGGCGGAGCCGGTGACGCGCTCGGCGGGCGGCCACGGCTTGCCCGCCGGGTCGCCGGTGAACTGGTCCCAGCCGCGTTTGCGCAGGCTCGCGTCGCCGAGCTGCTCGCCCGCCCAGGCCGTGACGCGCGAGTAGATCGTCTTGAACAGTCCCGGGTTGAAGTCGCGGCCGTACCGGGCGATCTTCTCGGCCGACGGCGCCTGGGCGTACCGGGCGAAGTCCAGGTAGGTCCGGCGGAACTCCGGGACGTCGACCAGGTCGAGCGCCTCCCAGAGGATCTGCTCGCCGAGGAAGGCCATCGAGAGGTTGTAGCCGCCGTCGAAGTCGCCCTTCTCCAGGTTCACGAGGTGGCCGGTCGCCGGGTCGAAGCCGACCGCGCCGCCCGCCTCGCCGGTGAAGAGCCCGGCGGGGAACGTGGCGATGTCCTTCATGCCGGTGACGATCCTGTCGCGCCAGCGGACGTCGCCGGTGCGTTCCCACTCCGTCAGCCAGTTGCTGACGAGCGCGTACCAGTCGGGTCCGATCCGGACGCGGGCCGGTGCCTTGGTCTGCGGCGGCAGGACTTCGCGCAGCGGGTCCACCGTGCGCAGGGTCTCGTCGACCTGCAGCGACGAGCGGATCAGGTCGCCCAGCAGCTCGTCGGCGGTGAGGTAGTAGGAGAACCGCTTCGTGAACGATTCGCCGACCCGCGCCTCCTTGGCGCCGTCGCCCCAGTGCACAACGGCGTGGCGCGACCCGAGGCCGGCGAACCGGCCGCCGTGGTGGGTGTCCACTTCGGACACGTGCTGGGTCATGGCGCGCGCGAGCCGGAACGTCCGGGGATCGCCCGAGCGCAGGAAGGCGTACCAGAGCAGGGCGTCCGTGCCGAGCTCGGCGTTGTCCCAGGCGTACCCGCCGACGTCGTAGCGCCATTCGTGGCGGTCGGCGTCGTAGGTGTGCATGACGTCGCCGTAGTGCCAGAACCCGTACCACTCGCGCTCGTCGACCTGGTCGGCGTAGAAGCCGATCTCCCGGGCGATCCCGTCTTCGAGGGCCGCGCGGGCGGGCGTGCTGCGGTCGGGCAGGCTCCAGCGGCCGAACACCCCGGCCGCGTGGTAGGTGCCCGGGTCGGCGACGAGCTGCGGCGGCGTGGTCAGCGTGGCCGAGAGCGCGGCGATCGTGTCACGGGTCGGGGTGGCCGCCAGTGCCCACAGCTGCATCTCGGTGGACCGCACCACGCCCTGCGGCGTCGCGAAGCCCTCTTGAACGTCTTCGTAGGACAGGTCGAGGCCGTGGGCGACGGTGTCGTAGGTGCGCAGGTCCAGCGCCGGTGCCAGCGGGGAGTACGACCAGAGCGTCACCGAGGCCGTGTCCGTGGCCGCGCCGCGGACGTCCAGCGAGCGCGGGGCGCGCTGCCAGAAATCGCGCAGCCCGAAGCCCAGGCCGCCGCCGACCCCGCCCACGTAGCCGAAGCCGGACGCGCGGTCGCCGCGGCCCGCGTGCTTCAGCCAGCTGCCCGCGGCGCTCGTGCGCTTCCACACGGCGAAGTGCCGGGCGGATTCCTGGAACAGCGTGAAGTCGTTCCACAGAGCGAGGTTCTGGTAGCCGTCGCGCACCTGCTGGCCCCACTGCGCGACCGGTGGCGTGGCGGTGCCGTCGGTCTGGGCCTTGCGGACCGCGGTGCCGGGGTCGCGGCGCAGGCCGGTGAGCACCCGGACCGGCTCACCCCACACGTCGCCGGCCGCGGTGCCGAAGCGGACGTGCCGGTTGTGCGGCTCGTCGGTCAGCGGAACCGAGAACCGCAGGCCGAGCCCGCGGACGAAGTCGTGGTGTTCGTCGGCGTCCCAGCGGAAGCTGTGCACGACACGCAGGGAATCGTCGCCCGCGCCGAGGTAGATCCGCAGCGTCCAGGGCAGGATCGCGCGGGTGCCGCGGCCGCGGTCGCGCCGGTACCGGCCGGTCAGCTTGACCACCGCGCGCACCGGGCCTGGCTGCTCGACCTCGGCGCGTTCGACGATGCCCGTCCAGTCCTCGCGGCGGGGTGCCCGGTCGTCGTCGGCGTCGTCCGGCCGGTCCTGCAGCCGCAGCACGAGCTCGCCGTCGCGGGCGACGACCCGCCCGGCCCGGGAGAGAGCTGGCACGGCGACGGCGCCGGTCGTGGCGAGCTTCAGCTCGACCGTTCCGTTGGCCACGACGATTTCGCGCGGTGACCGGCGCACGGTGACCGGGACCGGTGGCGCCGCGGGGTTACCGGGCGCCAGCGCGAAGGTGTCCGCGGTGGCGGAGGCGGTCACGGCGTGCCCGGTCCACTTGACCGAGCCGTCCGGCCAGTACGCCAGCGGCCACGACTGCACGGGGACGGCGGCGCCGTCCCCGGCGTGCAGGGCCAGCGGGACGTTCCTGGACAGCGTTCCCCTCGGCCAGGGAACGCCGAAGGCGCAGCCCACCGGGGCGGCGGGCCGGCCGTCCAGCCAGTGCAGGCGCACCGCGCCGCCGGACGCGGCGGCGGTGGCCGCCGTGGCCACCGCCGGTGTGACGGCCGTGGCGGCCAGGGCGGACACACCGCCGAGGAAGACTCTCCGGGACAGGGGGAACTCGGGGGACTGCGGGGACATCGTCGGCCTCCGGTCAGCTCGTCGCCACCGCGATGAACCGATTCAAACCGCCCGGGCGAGGGGTTGTCAACCTCGGCGACCCGATCAGTGCAGTCTTCGAGTAAGCGCTTTCTAAGTCGAAGATCAATCGTGGGTTCGTCGGGTGGAATCCCTTCGACGGGTTCGATCCGGACAGCCCTTTCCTCGAAATTTTCGCTGGTTGACGCCACGAGTGAACGGCACTTACCGTGCTTGAACCGATTCAAGGACGAATTCGGGAAGGAAAATCCGATGAACGGACGGTTCGGGCTGCGCGCCGGCCTGCGGGGTGCGGCGGCGTGGCGGGAGACCGTCCTGAACTGGCGCGGCAGCCTCGGGCTGGTCACCGCGATCGTCGTGGTGGCCGTCGTCGTGGGGCAGGCACCGGCCTTCGTGGTCGTCGCGCCGGGGCTGCTCGTGCTGGCCGCCGTCGCGGTCCGCGCCCGGGAGTGCCGGTGAAACCGCCGATCGGCATCCGGGACGTCGCCGTCCGGGCCGGGGTGTCGGTCGGCACGGTGTCCAACGTGCTGAACCGCCCCGACGTGGTCGCCGCCGCCACCCGCGAGCGGGTCCTCGCCGCCATCGACGCACTGGGGTACGTCCGCAACGAGCCGGCGCGCCAGCTGCGCTCCGGCACCGCCCGCACGATCGGCCTGGTGGTGCTGGACGTGGGCAACCCGTTCTTCACCGACGTCGCCCGCGGTGTCGAAGAGGCGGCGAGCGAAGCCGGGCACGCGGTGATCCTGTGCAACAGCGGCGAGTCGGCGGGCAAGGAACGCGGGCATGTCGAGCTGCTGGCCTCGCAGCGGGTGCACGGCGTGCTGATCACGCCCGTGCAGTCCGGCGCGGTGTCGCTGCGGTGGCTGCGGGACCGGGGGATCTCGGTGGTGCTGCTCGACCACCCGACGGCCGAGGCGGACCTGTGCTCGGTCGCGGTGGACGACCGCCACGGCGGCGAGCTCGCGGTCACCCACCTGCTGGCCGAGGGGTGTGAGCGGATCGTGATGGTCACCGGCCCGGCCGGCATCCACCAGGCGGCCGAGCGCCACCGCGGCGCCCGGGACGCGATCCGGCTGGCCGGCCGGTCCCCGGACGTCCTCGAGGTGCTGCCCGCGCCGGCCCTCAACGTCGCGTGCGGCCTGCGAGCCGGCGAGCAGCTGCTGGCCAGGGCCGTGCTGCCCGACGCCGTCTTCTGCGCGAACGACCTGCTGGCGCTGGGCCTGCTGCAGGCCACCGTGCGGGCGGGCGTGCGGGTCCCGGAGGATCTCGCGATCGTCGGCTACGACGACATCGACTTCGCCGCCGCGGCCGCGGTGCCGCTGACCTCGGTCCGCCAGCCGCGGCACGAGATCGGGCGCACGGCCGCGACCCTGGTCATCGCCGAATCGCAGTCGCCCGCCGAGCACGAGCACCGGCACGTGGTGTTCACGCCCGAGCTCGTCGTCCGCGAGTCGAGCCGCCGCCCGCGGCGGACGCGCGGCCCGGTCCACAGAGGACACAGTCGTGCGGTCACAGAAATCGTCGAACAACCTTGAAAATTTTCCACACGTGCGGTTCCATTCTTACCGGAACGGCGCGTGGCCGGTTGTGCCCGCGCCCGTGAACTCCCTTTCCCCGGCTCGTCACGTCGTCGATCAAAGGAGATCGGATGACCGTGTCCCGCACCGGCCGCCTGGCGCTGTTCGTGGTGGCGCTGACGCTGCCCCTCGCGCCGCCCGTCCCCGCCGCTTCGGCCGCGAACTCCCTCAGCGTGCTGGGTGCCGACGTCTCGACCGTCCAGCGGGCGCTCGACCTCGGCGCGAAGTACGCCGACGCGGCCGGCGTGGCCGGCGACCCCCTCGACATCCTCAAGGGCGCCGGCGTCAACTACGTGCGCCTGCGCGTCTGGCACAACCCGCGCAGCGGCTACAACAACAAAGCCAAGGTGCTGCAGTACGCCCGCGCGGTGAAGGCCAAGGGGCTGAAGCTCCTGGTCGACTTCCACTACTCCGACACGTGGGCCGATCCCGATTCCCAGAGCAAACCCGCGGCTTGGGCGTCGCACTCCATCGGACGGCTGCAGACCGACGTCCACGACTACACCTACGACGTCTGTTCCGGGCTCAAGGCCCAGGGCACGACCCCCGACAGCGTGCAGATCGGCAACGAGATCAACACCGGCATGCTGTGGAACGACGGCAAAGTCGTCAACAACGACTTCACGAACCTCGGGTTGCTGCTCAAGGCGGGCTACACCGCCACCAAGGCGTGCAACGGCGGCACCCAGGTCGTCGTCCACACGGCCGACGCCGACAGCGACGCGCACGCCCGCTGGTTCTACGACGGCATCCGGGCGCAGGGCGTCCAGTGGGACATCACCGGTCTCTCCTACTACTGCTACTGGCACGGCACGATGGCGAACATGGCCGGAGTGGTGTCCGACATGCGGTCCCGGTACGGCAAGCCGGTCATCCTCGCCGAGACGGCGTACCCGTACACCACGGCCGACGACGACGGCACGCCGAACGTCATTTCGTCCGCGCAGCCGTGCGCGGGGTACCCGGCCACGCCGGCCGGGCAGGCGGCGAACTTCACCGCGGTGCAGAACACCGCCCGCACGGCGGGGGCGATCGGCGTTTTCTACTGGGAACCCACCTGGTACGCGGTGAACGGCAACGGCTGGGACCCGGCCGACATCGCCCGTTCCGGCAACGGCTGGGAAAACCAGGCCGTCTTCGACCGCGGTGGCCGGCTCAACCCGCAGATCCGCTGGAGCCCTTGACCGCCGCGCCGGCCGGCCGTCGAGAAAACGCTTTCTCGAACCGGGCCGGAGCACTTAACAGTTAAGCAGCCTGGCCGGTTTCTGTCTCGTGGCCGGTGTCCGCCGGGTGTCTCCCGTGTTACCGTGGGAGCGCTCCCAGATCGCCCGGTCCACTCAGGGCAACGGTTTTGCCGGGGCACAGTCCTGTCGAGTTGTTCTCCAGGAGGTCGGTAATGAACTGGCGATTCCTCCGCGCGGCCGTGGCCGGCCTGCTGCTGGCCGCCTGTGCCGTCGTGGCCCCCGCCACGGCCGGTGCGGCCACGCCCGCGCGGGTCATGGCGCTGGGCGACTCCATCACCGGGTCGCCCGGCTGCTGGCGGGCGTTGCTGTGGAAACACCTCCAGGACACCGGCCACCCGGAAGTCGACTTCGTCGGCACCCTGCCGGCCCAGGGCTGCGGCTTCACCTACGACGGCGACAACGAGGGCCACGGCGGGTTCCTGGCGACCGGGATCGCCCGAGACAACCAGCTGCCGGGCTGGCTGTCGGCGTCCCGCCCGGACATCGTCCTGATGCACCTGGGCACCAACGACGTGTGGAACAACATCCCGGCGAGCACGATCCTCGGCGCCTACACGACGCTGCTCGGCCAGATGCGGGCCGCCAACCCGGCGACGAAGCTGATCGTCGCCAAGATCATCCCGATGAACCCGGCCAACTGCGCGGCCTGCGGCCAGCGGGTGGTCGAGCTGAACAACGCCATTCCCGCCTGGGCGCAGGCGCACTCCACGACCGCGTCCCCCATCACCGTCGTCGACCAGTGGACCGGGTTCGACACCGCGGCGGACACCGGCGACGGCGTCCACCCGAACAGCACCACCGGCATCCAGAAGATCGAGAGCCGCTGGTACCCGGCCCTGGTGGCGGCGCTGGGAACGGACACCCCGGCCGCGACCGGCCTCCACGTCGACGGCACCCGGATCCTCGAGGCCAACGGCGCCCCGTTCGTGATGCGCGGCGTGAACCACGCCTACGTCTGGTACCCGACCCAGAACCGCGCCTTCGCCGACATCAAGTCCTTCGGCGCCAACACGGTCCGCGTCGTCCTCGGCAGCGGGCAGCGGTGGGGGCCGACGCCGGCCGCCGAGGTCACGAGCGTCATCGGGCAGTGCAAGCAGAACCGGCTGATCTGCGTCCTGGAGGTGCACGACACCACCGGGTACGGCGAGCAGAGCGGCGCCGCGACCCTGGACCAGGCGGCGAGCTACTGGATCAGCGTGGCCGGTGCGCTCAAGGGCCAGGAGAACTACGCCGTGATCAACCTGGGCAACGAGCCGTTCGGCAACGACCAGCAGGTGAGCGCGACCTGGACGACCGCGACGGGCAACGCGATCAAGCGGCTGCGCGCCGCCGGGCTGCAGCACCTGCTGATGGCCGACGCACCGATGTGGGGCCAGGACTGGCAGAACATCATGCGGGACAACGCGGCCACGGTGTTCGCCGCCGACCCGCAGCGCAACACGGTCTTCTCCATCCACATGTACGGCGTCTACGACACCGCCGCCGAGATCAACGCGTACTTCGACGCGTTCCGCACCGCCGGGCTGCCCCTGGTCGTGGGCGAGTTCGGCAACATGCACACCGACGGCAACCCGGACGAGGACACGATCATGGCCCAGGCGCAGGCCCGCGGCCTCGGCTACCTCGGCTGGTCGTGGAGCGGCAACAGCAGCGACGTCGCCTACCTCGACATGACGAACGGCTTCGACCCGGCGAGCCTGACGGCGTGGGGCGAGCGGTTCCTCAACGGTGCCAACGGGATCCGCCAGACGTCGAAGGAAGCCACCATCTACGGCGGCGGCCAGGTGGACACCCAGGTCCCGTCGGTCCCGGGCACCCCGGCCGTGTCGGGGGTGACGGCCGGTTCGGCGACGCTGACCTGGACGGCTTCGACGGACAACGTCGGTGTCACCGGTTACGACGTCCTTCGCGCGCCGGGGGCGAGCGGGGGCACGTTCGCCGTGGTCGGTTCGACCGCGACAACGTCGTTCACCGACAGCGGCCTCGCCGCCTCGAGCACGTACCGGTACCAGGTGCGGGCCAAGGACGCCGCGGGCAACACCTCGGCCCTCTCCGGAGCCGCCACGGCGACGACCGGCGCGGGCGGCGGGACCGGCGCCTGCAAGGTGACCTACTCCGCCTCGAACTGGGGTGGCGGCAACGGGTTCACCGCCAACCTCACCCTCACCAACACGGGCACGAGCGCGGTCAACGGCTGGACGCTGGCCTTCACCTTCGCCGACGGCCAGCAGGTGACCCTGCCCGGCTGGGGCGCGACCTTCGCCCAGTCCGGCAGCGCGGTCACCGCCAAGAACCTGAGCTGGAACGGCACCCTGGCGCCGAACGCCTCGGCGGGCATCGGCTTCAACGGCACCTACAGCGGCGCCAACCCGGTGCCGTCGGCGTTCACGCTCAACGGCAGCACCTGCACCGCCGCCTAACGCCCCCGGTCGTGAGTGGTAAGGCGGGTTAGAACCCGCCTTACCACTCACGACCGGTCAGTCCAGGCGTTCGACGATGGTTGCGTTGGCGAGGCCGCCCGCCTCGCACATCGTCTGCAGGCCGTAGCGGCCGCCGGTCTGTTCGAGCACCGAGAGCAGCGTCGTCGCCAGCCGGGCGCCGCTGCCGCCGAGCGGGTGACCGAGGGCGATCGCGCCGCCGTTGACGTTGACCTTCGCGAGGTCGGCGCCGATCTCGTGCTGCCAGGCCAGCACGACGCTCGCGAAGGCCTCGTTGACCTCGAACGCGTCGATGTCCGCCACGTCGAGACCCGCGCGGGCCAGCACCTTCCGCGTCGCCGGGATGATGCCGGTCAGCATGAGCAGCGGGTCGTCCCCGGCGACGGCGAAGCTGTGGATCCGGGCCCGCGGCTTGAGGCCCAGCGCCGCGGCCGTCTCGCCGCTGGTGATGAGCAGCGCGGCGGCGCCGTCGTTGATCGGCGAGGAGTTGCCCGCGGTGACCTGCCAGCCGAGGTGGGGGAACCGCTGCTCCCAGACGTCGGCGCGGAACGCAGGCTTCAGCCCGGCGAGGACCTCCGGCGTGGTGCCGGGCCGGACCGTCTCGTCGGTGGTGACCTCGCGCAGCGTCCCGTCGGGCCCGGGCGCCTTGAGCGGCGCGACTTCGCCGGCGAACTTCCCGTCCGCCCACGCCTTCGCGGCGCGCTGGTGGCTTTCCGCGGAGAACTCGTCCAGCTGTGCCCGGCCGAAGCCCCACTTCGCGGCGATGAGTTCCGCGCTGATGCCCTGCGGCACCAGCCCGTCGGGGTAGCGCGCGGCGACCTGCGGGCCGAACGGGTCGCGCCCGGCCGCCTGGCTGCCCATCGGCACCCGGCTCATCGATTCGACCCCGGAGGCGATGACGACGTCGTACGCGCCGGCGATGACACCCTGCGCGGCGAAGTGCACGGCCTGCTGGCTGCTGCCGCACTGGCGGTCGACGGTCACCGCCGGCACCGACTCCGGCAGCCCGGCGGCCAGCGCCGCCCAGCGCGCGGTGTTCATGCTCTGCTCGCCGATCTGCCCGACCGCGCCGCTGATCACGTCGTCGATCCGGGCCGGGTCGACGCCGGTGCGTTCGACGAGCGAGCGCAGGGCGTGGGCGTGCAGGTCGACCGGGTGCACCCCGGCCAGTGCGCCGTTCGGCCTGCCCTTGCCGATCGGGGTTCGTACCGCGTCGACGATCACCGCGTCCGTCATGGCGTCTGCCTCCTCGCAGATCGGGGATGCCTTCGGTATACGCCGTGTCAGTTGGATTCCACAACTCGCCTGTTCGCCAGGTCACACCAAGCTGACGTGCTAAGTTGGATTTTCAACCCCGTGGAGGTGGCATGGTCCGGCGTGGTCGCGAATGCTCGGTCGCCGAGGCGCTGGAGGTCGTCGGCGAGCGGTGGAGCCTGCTGGCCCTGCGCGAGATCATGCTGGGGGAGCGGCGGTTCAACCAGATCGCCGAAAACACCGGCGCGAGCCGCGACATCCTGGCCGCGCGGCTGCGCAAGCTCGTCGACGCGGGGGTGCTCGAGAAGGTCCGGTACGAAGCCCACCCGCCCCGCCACGAGTACCACCCGACCGAAGCCGGGCGCGCGCTGCAGCCGGTCCTGCTCGGCCTGATGGCGTGGGGTGACAAGTACGTCCACCAGGGCGAACCGCCGACCCTCTGGCGCCACGCGTGCGGCGAGGTGCTGGAACCGGCCACCGTCTGCGCGCACTGCGGCGGACCGGTGAACGCCCCGGGCACCCACCCGATCCGGCTGGGGGCCGTGCACTCCTGACCGAAGCCGGCCAGGCCTCCTCGCGTCCCGGCGAGGAGGCCTTTTTGCTGTCCGGGCGTTGACTTGCGGCCGCCGCAACTGTAACTCTTGAACGAATCAGTGCAAGAACCCGACAGCGTCGCGAGAAACCGCGGCAACAGTCGGGAAGATCCCGCTCAGCTCCTCGACGAAGAGGTGCCCATGACGGCCGATGAGTGCTGCCCGCGTGCGCCCCCGGACCGCGCCCGCTGCGTGTCCCGTCCCCCGGTTTTCGCCCCGAGCCGTCTCCCCTCCTCCCGGATCAGAGGAACCCCATGAGAACGAAGCGACTGCTGTCGCGCGCGGCGACCTACGCCGCCCTGTCCCTGCTCCTGACCGTCCCCGCCGTGTCGGCGAGCGCCGCTCCGGCCGCCACCCAGCCCGCCACCCAAGCCGCCGCCGCGACCTACACGGCCGGCAGCCAGCTCGCCGGCTACCCCGTCTCGAACGTCGGCGACGGCAACCAGGCCACTTACTGGGAGAGCGCCGGCAACCAGTTCCCGCAGTGGGTCCAAGCCGACCTCGGCACCACCACGAACGTCGCCCGGCTGGTGCTCAAGCTGCCCGCGAACTGGGAGGCCCGCACCGAAACCTTGAGCGTCCAGGGCAGCACGAACGGGACCACCTTCGGCGAACTGAAGCCCTCGGCCGGCTACCGCTTCGACCCGGCGACGGCCAACACCGTCACCGTGGACGTCACCGGCAGCACCCGGTACGTCCGGCTGAACGTCACGGCCAACACCGGCTGGCCCGCCGCCCAGCTGTCCGAATTCGAGATCCACGGTCCCGCCGGCGGGGACACGCAGCCGCCGTCCGCGCCCGGCAACCTGACCTACACCCAGCCCGCGAGCGGCCAGCTCCGGCTGACCTGGTCGGCTTCGGCCGACAACACCGGTGTCGCCGGCTACGACGTCTACGCCAACGGCCAGTTGCGTGGCAGCGTCGGGGGCACGACCCTGACCTACACCGACAACCAGCCCGACACCGCGACCGTCACCTACTTCGTCCGGGCGAAGGACGCCGCGGGCAACCAGTCGGCCGACAGCGCCACCGTGACGCGCGCCGGCACCCAGGCCGGGACGAACCTGGCGCTGGGCAAGCCGATCACGGCGTCCTCGACGGAGTGGACCTACGTGGCGGCCAACGCGAACGACGGCGCCTTGACCACGTACTGGGAGGGCGGCGGCGGGACCTACCCGAACCTGCTCACCGTTGCGCTCGGCTCGAACGCCGACCTCAACCAGGTGGTGGTGAAGCTCAACCCCGATCCTTCGTGGGGGCCGCGGACCCAGACGATCGCCGTCGAAGGCCGTGACCAGAGCACGTCCGCGTTCACCACCCTCGCCGCCGCGCAGACCTACAGCTTCAACCCCGCGAGCGGCAACACCGTCACCATCCCGCTCACCGGCCGCGCCTCGGACGTCCGCCTGCGCGTCACCGCCAACTCCGGCGCGGGCGGCGGGCAGGTCGCCGAGTTCCAGGTCTTCGGCGTTCCGGCGCCGAATCCGGACCTGACGATCTCGGCCGTGTCGTGGTCGCCGCAGAACCCGGTGGAGACCGACGCGATCACCGCATCGGCGACCGTCCGCAACGCCGGGACCGCGGCTTCCGGAGCGACGAACGTCAACCTCTACCTGGGCACGACCAAGGTCGGCACGGCCGCGGTGGGCGCGCTGGCGGCGGGGGCGTCGGCGACCGTGTCGGCGAACATCGGCACCCGCGACGCGGGCAGCTACCAGCTCACGGCCAAGGTCGACGAGGCCAACGCCGTCATCGAGCAGAACGAGGCCAACAACTCCTACACCGGTTCGACGGCGCTCGTCGTCAGCCCGGTGCCGAGCTCCGACCTCGTCGCGGCGACGGCGTGGTCGCCGAACAACCCGTCGGCGGGGAACACGGTGACCTTCACCGCGACCCTGCGCAACCAGGGGACGGTCGCGTCGGCCTCCGGCGCCCACGGCGTCACGGTGACGATCACCGACCAGAACGGCACCGTGGTCAAGACGCTCAGCGGGACGTATTCCGGCGCCATCGCCGCCGGCGCCACCGCGAGCCCGGTCACCGTCGGCACCTGGACGGCGGCCAACGGCAAGTACACCGTGAAGACCGTCGTCGCGAACGACGCCAACGAGCTGCCGGTGAAGCAGGGCAACAACACCAGCACGCAGTCGCTGTTCGTCGGCCGCGGCGCGAACATGCCCTACGACATGTACGAGGCCGAGGACGGTGTCGTCGCGGGCGGGGCGTCGGTGGTCGGCCCGAACCGCACGATCGGTGACCTGGCGGGCGAGGCGTCGGGCCGCAAGGCCGTGACGCTGAACTCGACCGGCTCGTCGGTGGAGTTCACGACCCGCGCGTCGACCAACACCCTCGTCACCCGGTTCTCCATCCCGGACTCCGCCGGTGGCGGCGGCCAGAACTCGACGCTGAACGTCTACGTCGACGGCACGTTCCTCAAGGCCATCGACTTGACCTCGCACTACGCGTGGCTCTACGGCGCCGAAACCGGACCGGGCAACTCGCCGGGCGCCGGGCCGCGCCACATCTACGACGAGGCCAGCACAATGCTCGGCACGACCGTGCCCGCCGGGCACAAGATCAAGCTGCAGAAGGACGCGGCCAACAGCACGAACTACGCGATCGACTTCGTGAACTTCGAGCAGGCCACCGCGACCGCCAACCCGGACCCGGCGCACTTCGCGGTGCCCACCGGGTTCACGCAGCAGGACGTGCAGAACGCCCTCGACAAGGTCCGGCAGGACACCACCCTCACCGGGATCTACCTGCCGGCCGGGAACTACTCGCTGTCGAGCAAGCTGAACGTCTACGGCAAGGCCGTGACGGTCACCGGCGCCGGGCCGTGGTTCACGAAGTTCTCCGCACCCTCCGGGCAGGAGAACACCGACATCGGCATCGACGTGCAGGCGAGCGCGAACGGGTCGACGTTCAGCGGGTTCGCGGTGTTCGGGAACTACACCTCGCGCATCGACGGCCCGGGCAAGGTGTTCAACCTGACGAACGTGGCGAACCTGACGATCGACAACATCTGGGTCGAGCACCAGGTGGTCATGGTCTGGGGCACCAACGTGGACAACACCACGATCAAGAACTCCCGGATCCGCGACACCTTCGCCGACGGCGTGAACCTCACGAACGGGAGCACCGGCAACCACGTCACCAACATCGAAGCCCGGTCCACCGGTGACGACAGCTTCGCGCTGTTCGCCGCCACGGACATCAACCCGGGCAACCAGTACGGCAACGTGTTCGAGAACCTGACCGCGATCCTGCCGTGGCGCGCGGCCGGTCTCGCGGTCTACGGCGGGTACGACAACACCTTCCGGAACCTCTACATCGCGGACACGCTGGCCTACTCCGGCATCACGATCAGCTCGCTCGACTTCGGCTACCCGTTCCTCGGGTTCGGGCCGCAGCCGACGACCGTCCAGAACGCCTCGATCGTCCGGGCCGGCGGCCACTTCTGGGGCCAGCAGACGTTCCCGGCGATCTGGCTGTTCTCCGCGTCCAAGGAGTTCCGCGGCATCCGGGTGTCGGATGTGGACATCCAGAGCCCGACCTACAGCGGGATCATGTTCCAGACCAAGTACAACGGCGGTCCGGAGCACCCGGTCGAGGACACCGTGCTGACGAACGTGTCGATCACCGGTGCCCACCGCAGCGGGGACGCCTTCGACGCGAAGTCGGGGATCGGGATCTGGGTCAACGAGCTGCCGGAACCGGGCCAGGGCCCGGCCGTCGGCTCGGCGACCTTCACCGGGCTGACCCTGGCCGACAACGCCGAGGACATCCGCAACCGGACCACCACGTTCACCATCAACCGCGGCTGAGGACCGCCGGTGCCCGCCGGGAAACCGTTTCCCGGCGGGCACCGCCGTGCCAGGATGGCGCCGGAGGTGGTCGACGTGCGGATCCTGGTCACCGGCGGAACCGGGCAGCTGGGCAGCGCCGTGGTGACGCGGCTGCGGGCGACGGGGGAGGAGGTCCGCGTGCTGAGCCGCCGGGCCGCACCGGACGTCGTCCGCGGCGACCTGCGGACCGGCCGCGGTGTCGACAGCGCCGTGGCCGGGGTCGACGTGGTCGTCCACTGCGCCACCGACTACTTCGGGCGGGAGGCGCAGCTCGCGCGCACGCTGGTCGAGGCGGCCCGCTGGGCCGGTGGCCCGCACCTGGTCTACGTCTCGATCGTCGGCGTCGACCGGGTCCCGCTCGGCTACTACCGGGCCAAGCACGAGACCGAGCGGCTCGTCGCCGACTCGGGCCTGCCGTGCACGATCCAGCGGGCCACCCAGTTCCACGGCCTGGTCCGCACCCTGCTCGCGGGGGCGTCCCGGCTGCCGGTGGTGCCGGTGCCGCGGATCTCGTTCCAGCCGGTGGACGTCCACGACGTGGCGCGGCGGCTGGCGGACCTCGCGCAGGCCGACCCGGCCGGTCGCGCCCCGGACTTCGGCGGCCCGGAGATCCTGCCGGCGGCCGAGCTGGCCGAGGCGGTCGGCGAAGCGAGCGGCCGGGCCCGGCGGATCGTGCCGGTGAAAGTGCCGGGGGAGACGTTCCGCGCGTACGCCGCCGGAGGCCACCTGACTCCGGAGCACCGCGAAGGCGAGATCACCTTCCGGGAGTACCTGGCCGGGCAGGTCCACGGCAAGTAAGCGATCAATTACGAACAATCTTGACCGTGGAACGGCATAGGTCATATGTTTGGCGGGCTCCTCGACCGGTATCCGCCCCACGCCGAACGGACCCGTCATGCCGGACCAGACCCTCCCGCCGTCGCGGCGGACCTTCCTCAAGCTTGGTGGCGCAGTAGGTGCCGGAGTCGCCTTCGGCGGCTTGCGTCCCTTTGCTGCCAGCGCGGATGTCGTCCGCCCGGTGAGCGAAGACCTCGTGCCGCCGTCCCGGGCGACCACGCTGTGGTACCCGGCGCCCGCACGCGAGGACAAGATCATCGAGCAGGGCCTGCCGATCGGCAATGGTCGGATCGGTGCGCTCGTCGGCGGTGACCCGGCCGCAGACTTCCTCTACCTCGCCGACGCGTCGCTGTGGACCGGCGGCGCCAACGACGTCCTCGAAGACGACGGCCAGTTCCCCTACGAGCGCGAGAAGTTCGGCACCCTCGGCCTGCTCGCGAAGCTGCGCATCGCGGTGCCGGCGCACACCGGCGTGTCGGACTACCGGCGCACGCTCGACCTGAGCAACGGCCTGGTCGTGCTCACCTACCGGCACCAGGGGGTGTCCTACCGCCGCGAGTACTTCGCGAGCCATCCCGACGACGTCGTGGTGGTCCGGCTCAGCGGGGGGCCCGTCACCGGGTCGGTGTCGCTGGAGCCCACCCGCGGCGAGCAGGCGGCCGGTGCCGGGGCGTTCACCGGCACCTTCGCCAACGGCCTGGCGTACGCGTGCTCGGTGACCACCTCCGGCGGCCTCGCCTTCAGCGGCAGCGAGGTCGTCATCGTGCTCAGCGGCGGCACGAACTACGTGCCCGACGCGGCGCGGGGGTTCCTCGACGCGTCGCTCGACCCCCTGGCCCTGGCGAAGCGGAAGGCGGCTGCGGCGTTGGCCACCGGCGGCGGTGCGCTGCGGGCCACCCACGTCGCCGACTACCGGCGGCTCTACGACCGGATGACCGTCGACCTGGGCCGGTCGCCGTCGGCGAAGCGGGCCCTCGACACGTGGTCGCGGCTGGTCGCCCGCCACGCCGACCCGGGCGTGCCCGACCCGGAGCTGGAGGCGAGCTACCTGCAGTTCGGCCGCTACCTGACCATCACCGGGTCGCGCGACGGCCTGCCGATGGGCTTGCAGGGCCTGTGGCAGAACAACAACACGCCGGACTGGATGAGCGACTACCACACCGACATCAACGTCCAGATGAACTACTGGCTGGCCGACCGCGCGGGGCTGCCCGAGAGCTTCACTGCACTGGCCGATTACTGCCTCGCGCAGCTTCCCGTGTGGACGGACAGCACGGAACGCCTGTTCAACGACCCGAGGAACCGCTTCCGCAACACGAGCGGGAAGATCGCCGGCTGGGCGGTCGCGTTCTCCACCAACATCTACGGCGGCTCCGGCTGGTGGTGGCACCCCGGCGGCAACGCGTGGCTGTGCAACTCGCTGTGGGACCACTACGCCTTCACCCAGGACCGGGCGTACCTCGCGCGGATCTACCCGCTGCTCAAGGGAGCGTGCGAGTTCTGGGAGTCCCGGCTGCTGCCGATGACGGTCGACGGCGTCGAGGTGCTCGTCGACGACCACGACTGGTCACCCGAGCACGGCCCGCAGGACGCCCGCGGGATCACCTACGCCCAGGAGATCGTCTGGGACCTGTTCGAGCACTACCGCGACGCCGCCGCCGTGCTGGGCCGGGACCGCGCCTACGGCGATCGGATCGGCGGGCTGCAGCAGAAGCTCTACCTGCCGAAGGTGAGCCCCACGACCGGCTGGCTGGAGGAATGGATGTCGCCGGACAACCTCGGCGAGACCACCCACCGGCACCTGTCCCCGCTGATCGGCTTCTTCCCGGGCGACCGGATCGCGGCCGGCACGGCGCCGCCCGAGCTGCTCGACGGCGTGCGGGCGCTGCTGATCGCGCGCGGGACGGACAGCTTCGGCTGGGCGTGCGCGTGGCGGTCGGCGTGCTGGGCGCGGCTCAAGGACGCCGACCGCGCGTACCAGCTCCTGCTCACGGTGCTGCGGCCGTCGGTGGACAACGGCAACGGGACCGCGCCGAACTTCTTCGACATGTACAGCCAGGGCAGCTACACGATCTTCCAGATCGACGCGAACCTCGGCGCGCCCACGGCGATGGTGGAGATGCTGGTCCAGTCGCGGCCGGGGGTGCTGGAACTGCTGCCGGCGCTGCCGGCGGCGTGGGCCGCGTCGGGCCGGGTGACCGGGATCGGCGCCCGCGGCGGCTTCGAGGTCGACCTCGCCTGGCACGATGGGAAGGTCACGCGGGCGGTGCTCCGCAGCGTCGGCGGGACCCGGACCGAGGTGCGGGCCGGGACCTGGCGGCGCACGATCACCCTGCGGCCTGGCGCGTCGGTCACGGTCCGGCCGGGAGATCGGCTGCCTCATTAGTCTGGAGTCCGATGGATGTCGATCTGCGCAAGCCGGCGAGAGGACACGATGATCCGCTGGGTGACGTTCGACTGCTTCGGCACGCTGGTGGACTGGCGCCACGGCATCACCACCGGGCTCGAGCTGCTCTTCCCCGGGCGTGGCGCGGAGCTGCTGGAGGTCTACAACCGGTTCGAGCCGCAGGTGCAGGCCGAGGTGCCGGTCCGGCGGTACCGCGAAGTGCTCGCCGAGTCCCTGCGCCGGACCGCGGCCGAAGCCGGGCTGGAGCTGGTCGCGGACGACGCGTCCGTGCTCGGGACCGGGCTGCCGTACTGGCCGGTCTTCCCGGACACCCGGGCGGCGCTGGCCGAACTGCGGGAAGCGGGCTGGCGGCTCGCCCTGCTGACCAACTGCGACCGCGACCTCATCGGCGAGACCCAGCGACGGCTCGCGGTGCCGATCGACGCCGTCGTGACCGCGGAGGACGTCGGCGAGTACAAGCCCGGGCACGGCCACTTCCGGCGGTTCGCGGCCTCCTTCGACGCCACGGCCGCGAACTGGGTGCACGTGGCCCAGAGCCACTTCCACGACATGGTTCCCGCGCGGGCGCTGGACATTCCGCGAGTGTGGATCAACCGGCACGCCGACCCGCACGACCCGGCGGTGGCGGACGCGGTCCTGCCCGGCCTCGACGGTCTGGCCGGGACGGTCGAGCGGGTCCACACCGGAGCCCGCTGACCGCCGTCACGGGTGCGACAGCCCGGCCGGGAACACCGCCGTCCACAGTGCCTTCCACGGCTTCGACGGCGGCCGATCTTCCCGCGGCCGCAACGCCGGCGCCGGGCGGGGCCCGGCCCGGTACGCCATCTCCACCAGCACCCAGTCGTGGATCCAATCGCCTCGCATGGCTTGTTCCTCTCGTCGTCTCCGGAAACCGACGATCGTCCTGAGGGGTCCGCGGCCGCATCGGGCGAACACGCACTCCCGGACCGGCGGAGCCCTTACCCGCGGTGGCCGGTCAGCGTGGCGGAGTGGCTGCGACGACGTTCCTGTTCGCACGACACGACGAGGACGCCGTCGAGGGGCCGGGAGGGCAAGGCCGAAAGTCACCCCGGCTCAGACGGCCCGGGCGATGGCGATGTTCCCGGCGACGCCGGGCGCCGGCTTTATACTCGCGGCCCTGGTAGGTGCCGAAGCTCGGCGCGGCGCACCGCCCGTTGTCCGGCGCGCCGGACAGGGGAGCGTGGTCGGTGTGCCGCACCAGCGGCGCCGGTGAGAACGTCCAGGTGCGCGCATCGGGTGACCAGCCCCAGCCGATGTCGCGGTGGTTGGTCGTGTTGTTGAGCATGAACACCATGACGTAGCGGGCGTTCTTCGACGGCAGGTCGTGGCGGAAGACCCGGGCGTAGGACGTCTCGGTGGTGCCCGCGGGCTGCAGCCGCGTCAAGAGGACTTCCTTCTCGTAGGCGAAGTGGATGCCGTCCGCGGAACTGGCCAGCCGGGTGACGGTGTTTTCGCCGAGTTGCCGATGACGGGGTTGCCGGGGTAATCGGTGAACTCCTCGTCGAGGGAGTTCGCGTACGCCAGGCAGATCCCGCCCGGGGCCGCGGTGGCGGCGGGCAGGAGCGCGGCCGCGGCGAGTGCGGCGGCGCCGGTCAGCAGACCGCGGCGGGTGCAGGTCATGGCCGCTCCTTCGTCGTCGTGGCATCGGGGCGAAGGTGACAAGGCGCGAAGGGCACGGTCAAGGGAGTAATACGTATTAGTACGGTCGGGACAGGTTTGCTGCAGTTTCGGGCAAAACCGTTGACGGCCTTCGGGCGGCCCCGCACTCTGAATCGGATCAGCTGACCCCGGCGACCGGCGAGCGAGGTACCCGATGGGCAGGGTGCGGCAGGCCGACATCGCGCGCGTGGCCGGGGTTTCGCAGGCGACGGTGTCGGTCGTGCTGGGCGGCAACCGCACCGGGGTCCGGCTCGCGGAGTCGACGCGGCTGCGGGTGCTGGAGGCCGCGGAACGCCTCGGATACGCCGATCCGCTGGTGAAGCGCACCACTGCGGCACACAACCTCTTCGGGATCTGCGCCGCCACTCCGGCGTTCGACGCGTACCAGCCGGTCCTGGCCGGCGTCGAGGCGGAGGCGGCCGCGCTCGGCAAGGACCTGATCATGTTCACCGCACCCGGCCCCGCCGCGGTCCGCCGCACCCGGCTCGCCGACGGCTGCCTGTTCCTCGGCGGTCCCGTTCCCGTGGAACTGCTCGCCACCGGGTTCCCCATCGTCCACATCGGACGCCGTCCGGACCTGGGCAGCCGGCTGCCCTGCGTCGACGCGGACCACGCGCCGGCGTCGGCCGAGGTGCTCATCCGGCTGACGCGGGCGGGGCACCGGCGGATCCGCTACCTGCGCACGCCGGACGACACCCCGGCGGCCCGCGAGCGCGAACGCGGGGTCCGCACCGTGGCCACCGGGCCCGGCCTGGTCGTCCGCACCGACGGCACCGGCCTCGACGCGGCCGTCCGGGGCTGGCTCGACGAGGGCGTGACGGCGCTGGTGGTCGACGAAGCCGTGTACCCGGCAACCCGGCGGGCCTTGCTCGCGGCGCGGGTGGAGGCACCCGGCGACGTCTCGCTGGCGGTACTGGGCCGGCCGCCGTCGGGGACGGCGGGCCCGGAGATCAGCGGTTTCGAGGTGCCGCACCGCGCACTCGGCCGCGAGGCGGTGCGGCTGCTGGCGTCCGTCGTGGCCACCGGGGCGGGCGAGCAGCGGCTGCTGACCTGCCCGCCGGTGGCGGGGGAGACGATCGCCCCGCCACCTGAACCGGCGGACGGTCAGGACAGGGTGCCGTTGTAGTCGGGGAGCTTGAAGGTCCGCTCGGCGTGGCCGCCGTCGAGGTCGGTCGGGTTGTTGCCGATGTTCGCGACGATCGTGTAGCCGGCCTGTTCGATGGCGGCCCGGGCCTTGGTCTTGTTGGTCTGGACCGGGTCGAAGTTGAACAGGGGACGCAGGTAGAGCCGGTCGAGCGGGTACCCGACCGTCTTCAGGTTGCCTTCGGTGGGCCACCGGAGCACTTCGGTGCGGTCGCTGACGAAGAAGACGGCGGCCCCCTTGGCTTTGGCGAGGGTGGCCAGCGCCAGGACCGGCTTGACCGCCGGAGTGGTGATCCCGCCGGAGTAGTAGGTCTCCAGGCTGGTGTTGTCGATGTCGAGCACGATCGCGGTCCGCCCGCCCGGCACGGACAGCCGCCGGCCGAGGTACTCGGCGGCCGGCGTGGTGACGGCGGTGACGTCCGCGATCCAGGTGGCGTAGGACGGTGCGGCGGCCACGGCGGCGGGTCGCCGGTCCGGCGCGGCGACGGGACGGGCATCGGCGGTGCCGGTGCCGGCGAGCAGCAGCAGGGCGGCGGACGCGGCGCCGGCCACGGCGAGACGTGCTTTGGATGTCGACGACATGGCTGACAGTCCACCAGCCGGTCGAAGCCGAACGTACCGGCAAGTAGCCGAATCTGATTCATGTTCTGCGCGCGGTTCCACGGCTCGCCGAACCGGGGCGCGGCGGCCGTCGTCGCGCCCCGGTTGCTCACGGGACGGGGACCGTCGTGCCGGGCAGGGCCAGCCGGACGGCGATCTCCGGGGCGATCCGCGCGACGGCGTCGGCGTAGTGGCGGGGATCCCGGTCCCCTTTGGTGATCATCCGGTCGCCCAGCCGTCCGCTGTGGAAGGCGTAGTGGTGCGGCACGGCCAGCGCCGGCCTCAACGCGGCGGTCAGCCCGGCCGCGTCCTCGGCGTCCATGACGACCTGCTCGAGGTGCATCGGCCGGATGCAGAGGCCGTTCGTCGGCAGGATGGCCAGGTCGACGGGCCCGAACCGGTCGGGAATGGTGTCCAGTTCCGGAACCCGCAGCGAGTCGCCGCCGAAGAAGACCGTGCGGCCGCCGGCCTGGATGACGAAGGTGACCTCGTGGACGCCGTGCTTGCCCGGCGTCGCCGTCACGGTGAGGTCGCCGACCGTTGCGGTTTCCCACGCCTCGACGACGCGGACGTCGCGGAAACCCTTGTCCCGCGCGAGGGCCGCGACCGTGCCGGGGCCGATCAGCGGGGTGCCGAGGTCGAAGCCGCCGGTGACGAGGGCGTCGAGGTCGCAGTGGTCGTAGTGCTCGTGGCTGACCACGAGCGCGTCGACCCGGCCGAGGTCACCCACGGCCGAGGCGACCGGTTCGCCCGGGTAGTAGGTGGGGGCCTGGGTGAACCACGGGTCGGTCAGGACGCGGAGCCCGCCGATCTCGATCAGCTGGCAGGCGTGCCCGATCCGGGTCACGCTCAGTGTGGTGCGCATGCCGGTTCTCCTTCTCAGAGTCAGCGGCCGAGGTCCAGCAAGGCGCCCAGCAGTTCCTCGGGCGTCTCGACCTGCGGCAGGTGACCGGTGCGGGGAAGCAGGGTGAACGTCGAAAGCGGGATGGCGGCGGCGTAGGCCTTCCCGTACCCCGGGTCGACGATGCCGTCGCTTTCGCCCCACACCACGTGCACGGGGAGATCGAGCTCGCCGAGCCGCCCGGCGAGCGACGGGTCGGCCATCGTGGGGCCGGTGTAGCCGATCAGGGCGCGCACATCCGGGGTCGGTCCGGTGCCGCCGCCGCCCGGCGGCACGGGTGCCTTGCCCGGGTCGTGGAAGGAGAGCGCCCGGATCTCGGTGGGGGACATGCCGCTGATGTCGGTGAGGGGGTGCCCGTCGACCTCGATGCCGATCCCGTCGATGATCACCGCGCCGCTGACCCGCGGGCTCTTCCGCAGGGCGATCTCGGCGGCCAGCCAGCCGCCGAAGGAGTTGCCGATCACCGTGACGTCGGTCAGATCGAGGTCATCCAGCAGGGCCACGTAGAGCTCGGCCAGTTCGGTCACGCCGGTGAGGCTCGCGGCCTTCGGGGTGCCGCCGAAGCCGGGGTGGGTGGGCAGCAACACCCGGGAGTGGGTGCGTTCGGCGAGCAGGTCGGCGAGCCCGGTCATCGTCGCGACGCCGCCACCTCCGTGCAGGAGCAGAAAGGGGCGGGTGCGGTCGCGGTCCTGCAGGGTCACCTCGGCCGGGCCGAGGGTGCGGGTTTCGGTGCGGGTGGGCCGGAGCGAGCCGGCGGTGGGGAGCGTCGTCATGGTTCCTTCTCGGTCGCGGAGCGCGTACCTAAGGAACCTTATATAAGCTTCTTTAGATAAGCAACCTGGGTTAAGGTGATCGCATGAAGTACCGCCCCGGCGACGTCGCCCTGGCCGTCAAGCGCCTGCAGCACCGCCACCACCGCGCCTTGAGCCGCGCGCTGGCACCACTGGGTCTCTCGCTCGTGCAGTGGGACACCCTCCGCCACCTGCACCGCCACCCGGACGCATCACTGCACGAGCTGGCGGTGCTGACCTTCCAGACCGACCAGTCCTTCGGCTCGCTCGCCACCCGGATGGCCGAGCGCGGCCTGATCGAACGCGTCCCCGGCCCGGGCCGGGCGGTACGGCACCGGCTGACGGGGGAGGGGGCCCGGCTGCGCGCCGAGGGCCAGGACCTCGTGGACGCCGTGGTCGAGTCCTCGTTCCATGATCTTTCGGCGGTGCAGCTCGATCAGCTGGGGGAACTGCTGGACCGGGCCCTGGGTCCCGATCCGGCCAGTCTGACGTCAAACTAAGATGTATAACGCCCTATACCCTATGGCTAGTTTCCGAAAAAATCTGCCATAAAACGAAAACAGAAGCCAAAGACGCCGCGATCCGAACCGCCCAGGAAACCGGCCTGCTGTGCTTATCCTGTTGGGTCTCTTTCTCTCGCGAAAGGTCCCCGCCATGGAACAGCCCGAGAGTCACGAAGCCACGGAAACCGCCGACGGGGTGAACCGGCGGAGCCTGCTCGCCGGTGTCGGTGGCCTCCTCACCGCCGGGGGAGCGGCGGTGCTGCTCGCCCCGCCCGCCGGGGCCGATCCCGCCGCCCGGCCGGAGCGTGATGGGCGGGTCGAGGCGCTGCTCAGGAAGATGACCCTCGACGAGAAGCTCGGCCAGCTCCAGCTCGTCGGCACCGAAACCGCCGCGCGGGCCGCGCTGGCGACCGGCCGCCTCGGTGGGGTGTTTTCGGTTGTGGGTGCGACGAAGCTCAACGCGTTGCAGCGCATCGCTGTGGAGCAGACCCGGTTGCGCATCCCGCTGATCTTCGGCTTGGACGTCATCCACGGTTACACCACGAACTTCCCCATTCCGCTGGCTCAGGGCGCGAGCTTCGATCCGGGTGTGCCGGGCGCCGATGCGACGGTGTCGGCTCGGGAGGCGCGGCGCAGCGGGATCCACTGGACCTACGCCCCGATGATGGACGTGACCCACGAGCCGCGGTGGGGGCGTATCGCCGAAGGCTTCGGTGAGGACCCGTACCTGGCCGCGCGGCTGGCCGTGGCGAAGGTCCGCGGTTACCAGGGTGACGATCTCGCGTCGCCGGACCGGCTGGCCGCGTGTGCCAAGCACTTCGTCGCCTACGGCGGTGCGGAAGGCGGCCGGGACTACAACACCGTCGATGTCTCGGTGCAGCGGCTGCACAACTTCTACCTGCCGCCGTTCAAGGCGAGTGTCGAGGCGGGTGTGGCGACCGTGATGGCGAGCTTCAACACCATCAGCGGGGTGCCCGCGCACGGCAACGGTTATGTCCTGCACGACGTGCTGAAGGGTGCTTACGGCTTCCGGGGGTTCGTGGTCAGCGACTACACCGGCGTCGAGGAGCTGATCCTGCACGGGCTGGCCGGGGACGGTGCGGATGCCGCGGCCGCGGCGCTGCCCGCGGGGGTCGACATGGAAATGGTCAGCACGAATTACGGGCGGTTCGGGGCGCGGTTGCTGGCCGAGCGCCGGATCACCCGGGAGCAGGTCGACGACGCCGTCCGCCGGATTCTGCTGGTCAAGTTCCGGCTGGGGCTGTTCGAGCGGCCGTACGTCGAGGAAGCCGGCGAGGTGAAAGTGCCTTCTCCGGCCGCGCTGGCCGCGTCTCGGCAGGCGGCCGGGCGGTGCATGGTGCTGCTGAAGAACGACGGGCCGGTGCTGCCGCTGGCGAAGTCGGTCGGTTCGGTGGCCGTTGTCGGGCCGCTCGGTGCGGCGACCTACGACTTGAACGGCACCTGGGCGGGGCTGGGTACCGGTGCTGGGACGACTCCGCCGGTGACCGTGGTCGACGGGATCAAGGCCGCGGCGCCGGGTGCGGCGGTGACGTTCACGGCCGGCTGCGCGGTCGAGGGCACGGACACGAGCGGGTTCGCCGCCGCGCAGCAGGCGGCCCGGGCGGCCGACGTGACCGTTGTGGTGGTCGGCGAAACCGCCGCGATGAGCGGAGAGGCGGCCGCGCGCAGCAGCATCGACCTGCCGGGGGTGCAGCAGCAGCTGGTGGCCGCGATCGGGGAGACGGGGAAGCCGTTCGTGGTCGTGCTGGTCAACGGCCGCCCGTTGACGATCCCGTACCTGCACGACCACGCGCCGGCGATCCTCGAGGCGTGGGCGCCGGGTGTGCAGGGCGGGTACGCGGTCGCCGACGTCCTGTTCGGCACGGTGAACCCGGGGGGCAAGCTGCCGGTGAGTTTCCCGCGCGCGGTCGGTCAGATCCCGATCTACTACAACCACGAGAACACCGGACGTCCGGCCGATCCGGCCAGCAAGTACACGTCGAAGTACCTCGACCTGGAGTCCGGTCCGCTCTACGAGTTCGGCCACGGGCTGTCGTACACGACGTTCCGCATCGACGGCCTGCGCCTGTCGGCCACCCGGATGCCGGCGCGCGGTGGCCGGCTCGAGGTGAGCGCCCAGGTGACCAACACCGGGGGCCGCGACGGCGACGAGGTGGTCCAGCTGTACCTGCGGGATCCGGTCGCGAGCATCGTCCAGCCCGTCCGGCGGCTGCGTGGCTTCCAGCGGGTGTCCTTGGCCGCGGGTGCGTCGAGGACGGTGCGGTTCACCTTGACCCCCGAGGACGTCGGGTTCTACGACAACGCGGCGAGGTTCCGGGTGGAGCCGGGTGAGATCGAGGTGTACGTCGGTGCCAGCTCGGCGGCGACGCTGACGGCGAGCTTCACCGTGACCTGATGCCGCGCGCTTGACCTTGACACTGTGGCAAGGTCTTGACTGGGTGCAGGAGGTGATCCCCATCAACCCGACACACACCGACGCCCAGCACCACGAGCGCCTGCTCGCCGCGTTGGGCGCCGGGAATTCGTCCACGCGCCTGCAGGCGGCGCTGGTGGCGGGCACGCGCGCCGACCCGGCTCTTCTGGACGTGCTCGTTGCCCGGTGCGCGATCGAGCCGGACTTCTTCGTGCGGGACATGCTGACCTGGGCGTTGACCCGGCTCCCGGCGGAGGACACGGTGCCGCGGTTGCTCGCCGAGCTCCGTTCCGGGCGGGCTCAGGCGCGCAGCCAGGCGCTGCACACCCTGTCGAAGATCGGGGACCGGTCGACGTGGCCCGCGATCACCAGGTCGTTGCTGCACGACGCCGACGACGAGGTCGCGCGGAGCGCGTGGCGTGCCGCTGTCGTGCTGGTGCCCGCCGGGGAGCGGCCGGCGCTGGCCGCCGATCTGGGCGGGCAGCTCGGTCGTGGTGACCGGGCCGTGCAGCTGAGCCTCAGCCGGGCGCTCGTCGCGCTCGGGGAGGCGATCGAACCGGCTTTGCGGGCGGGACTGGCGAGTGCCGACCCGGTGGTGCGGGCGCACGCCCGGGCCACCGAGCGGCTCTTGCTCGACCCCGACGCCGGGTTCGACCTGGCCGTCGACGAGGCGGACCGGATCGTGGCGCTCGGTCCGGAGCGGGCCGGGGGAGCCGGGTGCTGATCGGCGAGGTGGCTCGCCGTTGCGGGGTGAGCACGCGGATGCTCCGGCACTACGAGTCCCTGGGGCTGGTGCGGCCGACGGGCCGGACCGTGGGTGGCTACCGCGAGTATTCCGCGGCGGACATCCGGCGGATCTTCCACGTGGAAGGCCTGCGGTCGCTCGGCATGTCGCTGCGGCAGATCGGGCGTGCGCTGGAGGATCCGGCCTTCACGCCGTCGGCGCTGGTCGGTGACCTCGTCCGGCGGACCGAAGACCGGTTGCACCGGGAGCGGGAACTGCTCGAGCGCCTGCGGGCGATCGATGCTTCGGCGCCGTCGGGCTGGCAGGACGTCCTGCGTGTGGTCGAGCTCCTGCGGGGTCTCGGCTCGCCCAGTGCCGCCCGCCGGCAGCAGGCCGTCCTGGCGCGGACCGAGGACGTGCCCGTTCCCGTCGATCCGCTGGCCAGGGCGATCCTCGCCGAAGCCGACCCGAACGTCGCCGGCGCTCTGCGGTGGGCCCTGGCCCGGGCGGGCGGTGACGGGGTCGGGAGCGTGGCGTCCGGGCTGCGTTCCGGCGACGCCGAGGTCCGGCGGCGTGCGGTGCGGGCGATCGCCGAGCTGCCCGGTGCCGAGGCGGGCGCGGTGCTGGAGGAGGCGCTCGGTGATCCGGATCCGGCCGTGCGCCGGCTCGCCGCGCTGGCTTCGGGCCGGCGCGGCGCGATCGCCGCCGTGCCGGTGCTGGCCGCCATGGTGGTCGAAGGCACGAACGACGTCGAGGCGGCCGAGGTGCTGGGCACGTTGTCGCTGGACGACGGGCACGCGGACCGGATCATGGGCCTGCTGGCCGCCGAGCTCGCCGCCCACCCCGCGGACCCGGCGGTGCGGATCCGCTTGGCCCAGGCGTTGGCCGAGCTGCCGGGAGCTGCCGCCCGAGATGCTCTGCGGCAGCTGGGACGCGACGGGGACGGGTCCGTTGCCCTCGTCGCGTCGGCCCTCGCGGACGCGCTGGAAGCGCGGCCTGACAGCTGAGTGCGCCTGATGTTCAGGAGACCGTCGCCGCGATCCGCACGGCGGCTTCGGGGGTGAACGCGCCTTCGAGCCGGTAGGTGACGGTGCCGCGTTGCCAGACGAGCGACTGCGCGGCGAGGCGGGTCGTTTCGGTGCGCCACTCCCCGGCCCGGTCGACGTACATCAGCGGGTGGGGCCGGTCGATCCAGATGGCCGGTGCTCCGGCGACGTTCACCCGGCGGCCGCCGGACATGCCGAGGAACTTTTCGAAGACCGGTCCGAGCTGCCCGTCGAACTCGTCGAGCCGGACGGCGGCCGGTCGTCCCGGTCCGTCTTGGTAGAGCACCGAAACGACGCGTGTCGGGTCGCCGGTGATCCGGACGTCGTCCGGTTCGCCGAGTGCGGCCGGGAGCCCGATCGGGAAGGCGGTGAGGCGGCGCGCGTCGGCGAGGTCCACCGATCGCTCGCCGGGGAGCAGGCCTTGGCCGCGGACGGTGGGGCCGGGTTCGCTGCGCAGCTCGATGCCGGCGAACCGCAGCAGGTCGGTCACGGTCGCGCGCACCGCGGGCGACAGTGTGACCGCCGTGGCGAACGCCAGCACGAGCGCCGCGGCGACGGTGGCCCAGCGCGGCACCGCCGGACGCCGTCGCGGCGGGGCGGGCAGCCGCGCCAGGACGGCCGCGCGCACGTCGGGGGGTGTCGGCACGTCGAGGCGGTCGCCGAGCGCACGCAGTGCGGCGGCCAGCCGCGCGTCCTGGGGATCAGTCACCGACCGCCTCCAGGTCCGGCTCGGCCAGCTGCGCCCGCAGCCGGGCGAACGCGCGATGCACCCGTGACTTCACCGAACCCCGCGGGCAGCCGAGCACCTCCGCCGTTTCCGCTTCGGTGAGGTCGAGGAAGTACCGGCAGACCACGACGGCCCGGTTCTTCTCGGGCAGGGCCCGCACCGCGTCCAGCAGCGCCGAGCCGGCGGCGTCCGCCATCGCCTGTGCGGCCGGATCGTCGGCACGGACCGGTTCCAGGCTGGCGGCGCGCAGTTCGGTCGCGGCGCGCCGCCGCCGGGAGCGGACGAGGTTGTGCGTCTCGTTCGCGACGATGCGCAGCAGCCAGGCGCGGAACGAGGCGCCACGGCGAAACGACGGCAGTGCCCGAAAGGCCTTCACGAACGCCTCCTGGACGACGTCTTCGGCCTCGTGCCCGGCGCCGAGCAGGTAGGCCGTCCGGTGGGCGAGCGAGGTGTACCGGTCGACCAGGGTCCCGTAGGACGCCGGGTCGCCGTCGCGAATCCGGGCCACCACTTCGTCGTCGTCCGTCGTCCGCCCCTTCCGGCTGGTGTTCCACCCTCCTCTACACCGGCCGCGGCCGGGAGGTTCCACCGGAACCGGTCCGGGCTCCGCGGTGTAGTGCGGGCATGAAGCCACGAATCGTTTCCCTGTTCGCTGCCGTCTTGGTGGCCATGCTGGTGTCGGCGCCCGGTGCCGTGGCGGGCAACTGGGCGACGACCTACCTGGACCCGCTACCGGACCCGGTCCAGGCCGGACAGCCCTACACCGTCGGGTATTGGGTGCTGCAGCACGGTTCCCACCCCAGTTACGGAGAACTGGGGCCGACCGCGCTCGTTTTCACGCCCGCGGAGGGCGATCCTGTCGTGTTCCCGGGTGTCGCGTTGCGCGAGCCCGCGCACTACGCGACGGCGATTGCCGTGCCGCACGACGGGAGTTGGCGGGTGTCGGCGCGCCAGGGCGGTTTTGCCGACTACGAGATCGGCACGCTCACGTTGCCGGGACGGCTGGTGGTCAGCCCGCCACCGGCCCCGATGGCGGCGGGCGAGAACCAGCCGTGGGGCGCGATCCGGCCCCCGGCGATCGCCCTGAACGGCGGAGGGGCGGTGCAGGCCCAGCCGGTGGTTCCGAGCGGGGCGGCGGCCGCAGCGGAGTCGCCGGCGTCGTTGGGGACGGTGCTGGCGGTGGCGGGCCTGGTGGTCGTGGCGGGGGTTGCGCTCCTGGTGGGCGGGCGCCGGTGGCGGAGAGGTGCTCGAGAGCGGTGACGCGGGCGCGCCCGGATACTACTGACCGGCGGCGGTCCGGTGTGGACGGTGATCCGCTGACCGGCCGCCGACGTTTACCGCGTGGCCCCGGCGGGCAATCCCACGTCACACGATCGAGCACTGGGGAGCGAATATGTACCGTATCCGCCCGTCCAAACCCGCGGCGATCTTCGCCGCGCTCGTCGGCGTCGCGATGATCGTCTTCGCCGTCGTGCAGTTCGATTTGAGCAAGCCGTTCATGTGGCTGTGGCTCGCGGTCTGCGCGGGCATCGTGGGGTTCAACCTGTGGGCGGCGTTCGGCAAGCGTGGCGCCGGCCAGGTCGTCGAGCGGGACGACAGCCGCACGACCACCTGAGCCGGCTCTCACTGGCGTGAAGAGGGCCCGGACGCGTCCGGGCCCTCTTCGGCTTGTCCGGCCGAGACAGCCGTGATCATTCCTTTGTGGACTGTCGGCGTTCTCGCCGTGCACGCATTCGTTGCGGGCGAGTAAGTTTCATCGTGCATTGACGTCGTCGCCGGGCAATCTTATGTTGGCCTTGCCCGTTCGGTGATCGGGCGACTTCACAGCGCGCACCCCGCGCGCTCCTTGCGCTCCTGAACAGGAGTACCCGTGACGACGCTGTCTCGTGCCCTGCGCGCGGCCACCCTGCTCGCCGTGTTGCTGCTGGCGGCCGCGACGCCCGTGTCCGCCGCACCCGCGGCGGCTTTCAAGGTCCTGGTGTTCTCCAAGACCACCGGCTTCCGGCACGACTCCATCCCGGCCGGGATCGCCGCGATCCGGCAACTGGGCCAGCAGAACGACTTCGCGGTCGACGCCACGGAAAACGACTCGGTGTTCACCGATGCCGGCCTGGCCCCGTACGCCGCCGTGGTCTTCCTGTCCACGACCGGCGACCCGGTCGGCACGCAGGCCGGCAAGGACGCCTTCCGGCGGTACATCGAGCGCGGCGGCGGGTTCGCCGGTGTGCACGCGGCTTCCGACAGCGGGTACGACTGGGCCTGGTACGGCCAGCTGGTCGGTGCCTACTTCAAGCAGCACCCCGCGCAGCAGAACGCACTCGTGAAGGTGGCGGACCCGGATCACCCGTCCACGCAGGGGCTGCCCGCGCAGTACACCCACTACGACGAGTGGTACGACTTCCGGGCGAACCCGCGTCCGGCCGTCCACGTCCTGACGACGGTGGACGAGTCCAGCTACTCGGGGGCCACGATGGGTGCCGACCACCCCACCACGTGGTGCCACGACTTCGACGGCGGCCGTGCCTGGTACACCGGCATGGGGCACACCGCCGAGAGCTTCGGCGAACCGAACTTCCTGCACCTGCTGCTGGGCGGGATCCGGACCGCGGCCGGGGCGGTTCCCGCGGACTGCTCGGTCACCACCACGCCCCCGCCGTCGGGCAAGCAGGTCGTGGGCGCGCAGTCGGGCCGGTGCGTGGAGGTGCCGAACGCCTCGACGGCGAACGGCACCCAGGTGCAGCTGCGGGACTGCGTCGCCGGGCAGGCGAACCAGACCTGGACCTACACCGCGGGCAAGCAGCTGACGGTGTACGGGAACAAGTGCCTGGACGCCTCCGGTCGCGGTACGGCCAACGGCACGCCGGTGATCATCTGGGACTGCACCGGGCAACCCAATCAGCAGTGGAATGTTAACGCGAACACGATCACCGGTGCCCAGTCGAACCTGTGCCTGGACGCTTCCGGCCGCGGCACGGCCAACGGCACGAAGATCATCTTGTGGTCCTGCGGCGGGCAGGCCAACCAGCAGTGGTCCCTGCGCTGAACCGTTCTCGCCACCCCTTCGCCCCGAGGAGAGCCATGTCCGGATCTTCCGCGCTGCGCCGCGGCGCACTGGCGGTGGCCGCGGTGCTGACCGCCGCCCTGGTGCCGGTGTTCACGACCCCCGTGGGTACGACGGCCGCCGCGGCGGCGCTGCCGCCGGACTCGAAGTTCCAGAAGGTCACCTTGCACACCGAAACGTCCAACCCGATGGCGCTGGACGTGGCCCCGGACGGGCGGGTGTTCTACATCGACCGGCTCGGTGACGTGAAGGTCGTCAAGCCCAACGGCACCGCGGTCCTCGCGACGCACCTGAACGTCTTCACGGCCAACGAGTCCGGCGGCCTCAACATCGCGCTCGACCCGGGGTTCGCCACCAACCAATGGGTGTACGTCTACTATTCGCCGAACAACGCCGGCAACGTCGACCGGCTGAGCCGGTTCACCGTCAGCGGCGACACCATCAACCAGTCGACCGAGAAGGTCGTGCTGGACGTGCCCGTGCAGCGCGCCGAATGCTGCCACCACGGCGCGGGTCTGGTCATCGACAAGAAGAACGGCAACCTGTGGCTGGCGCTGGGGGACAACACCAACCCGTTCGCCTCGGACGGCTACAGCCCGCTCGACCAGCGCTCCGGGCGCGCGAACTGGGACTCCCAGCGCACCGCGGGCAACACCAACAGCCTGTCCGGCAAGCTCCTGCGGATCCACCCGGAAGCCGGCGGCACCTACACGATCCCCTCGGGCAACCTGTTCGCCCCCGGCACGGCCGGCACGCGCCCGGAGATCTACATGATGGGTGAGCGCAACCCGTTCCGGATGGGCCTCGACCCGAAGACCGGCTACCCCCTGGTCGCCAACTACGGCCCGGACGCCGGATCGGCCAACCCGAACCGCGGGCCCCAGAACACCGTGGAATGGGACGTCGTCAGCAAGCCGGGCAACGCCGGGTGGCCGTACTGCATCGGCCCGAACCTGCCCTACAACCAGTACAACTTCGCCACCGGCGCGTCCGGCGCGAAGTTCGACTGCGCCGGCGGCCCGACCAACAGCTCACCCAACAACACCGGGCTGACGAAGCTGCCGCCGGCCATCCCGGCCCAGGTGTACTACCACTACCAGGCCGACCCGGCGCACTTCCCGCAGCTGTCGGGCGGGGCGCCGATGGCCGGGCCGGTCTACCGGTTCGACCCCGGCCTCGCGTCGGCGCGCAAGTGGCCGGTGGACTTCGACGGCCGCGCGGTCTTCGCCGAGTGGAACACCAGCTCGATGTTCACCTTCCAGCTCGACAGCGGCGGCACGAACGTGACCTCGATCGACCCGCTGCTGCCGTCGGTGAAGTTCAACCGGCCGATGGACTTCGAGTTCGGCCCGGACGGCGCGCTCTACGTCATCGAGTGGGGCACCGGGTACGGCGGCGGCAACAGCGACGCGGCCATCGTCCGGGTCGACTACCTCGGCGGCGGCTCGGCCGCGCCGGTCGCGAAGGCCACCGCGGACCGCACCAGCGGGCCCGACCCGCTCACCGTGAACTTCTCCAGCGCCGGCTCGGCCGACCCGGGTGGATCCACGTTGCGGTACAGCTGGAACTTCGGCGACGGCACCACCTCCACCGAGGCGAACCCCAGCCACACCTACGCGGCCGGCAACTACACCGCGGTGCTGACCGTGACCAACTCGGCCGGCGCCACCGGGACGGCGAGCGTCGCGGTCACCTCGGGCAACACCGCACCGACGCTCACCATCACGGCTCCGCCGACCGGCGGGCTGTTCGAGTGGGGCGACGCGGTGAACTTCGCCGTCACGGTCTCCGACCCGGAGGACGGGACGATCGACTGCTCGCAGGTGACCGTCCAGGCCTACCTCGGCCACGACGAGCACGGGCACCCGCTCGACCAGTACCAGGGGTGCACCGCCCAGGTGCAGACCACCCTTTCGTCGGGACACAACGAGAACGACAACCTCTTCTACGTCGTCGAAGCGTCCTACACCGACAAGGGCGGAGCCGGGGGAGCCGGCCCGGTCACCGGGCGCGCCCAGGTGATCCTGCAGCCCAAGATGAAGCAGGCCGAGTTCTTCGGCGCCACCGGCCGCACCGCGGACGGGAAGGGCACCGACACCGCGGGCGTCACGGTGGAAGCCACGACGGATCCGACCGGCGGCGGCAGCAGCGCGGCGTTCGTCCAGGACGGCGACTGGTGGTCCTTCGACCCGCTGGCTCTCGACAACATCACCGGTCTGCACGTCCGGGCGTCATCGGGCGGCGCCGGCGGCACGCTGGAGGTGCGCCGCAACGCGCCGGACGGCGCCTTGGTCACGTCGGTGCCGATCACCGGCACCGGCGGCTGGCAGAACTGGCAGGAGTTCACGGTCAGCCTGTCGAACCCGCCTGCCGGCACCGGGAAGCTCTACTTCGTCGCCCGCAACCCCGCCGGCCAGAGCGGTGCCGCCTACCTGTTCAACGTCAACTGGGTCCACTTCACCGGATCCGGTGTGGGCCAGCCCGGCACCCCGTCGTCGGGCAAGCAGATCGTGGGGAAGCCGTCCGGCCGGTGCGTGGAGGTGCCGAACTCGTCGACGGCCAACGGGACCCAGGTGCAGCTGCGGGACTGCACCGGCCAGGCCACGAACCAGCAGTGGACCTACACCGCGGGCAAGCAGCTGATGGTCTACGGGAACAAGTGCCTGGACGGGTCCGGGCAAGGCACGGCCAACGGCACGCAGGTGATCATCTGGGACTGCCACAACCAGGTGAACCAGCAGTGGAACGTCAACACGAACGGCACGATCACCGGCGTCCAGTCGGGGTTGTGCGTCGACGCGAACGCGCAGGGCACGGCCAACGGTACGAAGATCATCCTCTGGTCCTGCGGTGGCCAGGCCAACCAGCAATGGAGCCTGCGGTGACATAGAGGCCGCGGGTCCGCTGCGCGACGGCACCACCGCCGCGCAGCGGACCCGGATTTCGCGGTGAACCGGCGGCAGCCGGCCGGGCGGTGGACAGGAACCCGCGGACGTGCTGGGCTTGAGGCCCAGCCGGACCCGGGGGTGGTCGGTCGATTTCCGCCTCCCGCGACGTCGAGGAGTGCGCCACTGAGCCTGTCGGAGTACCTCCGCGAAAACTGGATCGACGTCGTCAACGACGCGATCCTCCACGTGGACCTCACCCTCGCCGCGGTGGTGCTGGCGGTGCTGACCGGGATGACGATCGGCGTGCTCACCTACCGGCGGCGGTGGCTCGGGTCGGTGGCGACCACGACGACCGCGGCGTTCCTGACCGTCCCGTCGATCGCGCTGCTGGGCATCCTGATCGGCCCGTTCGGGCTGGGGCTGACGAACGTCCTGTTCGCGCTGGTGCTCTACGCACTCCTGCCGATCACGCGCAACACGATCGTCGGGTTGCGCGGCGTCGACCCGGCCGTGGTGGACGCCGCGCGCGGCATGGGTCACGGCCGCGTGCGGCTGCTGTGGCGCGTGCGGATGCCGCTGGCCTGGCCGGTGATCCTCTCCGGCATCCGGGTCTCGACGCAGCTTACGATCGGCATCGCGGCCATCGGCGCGTACGTCAAGGGCCCCGGGCTGGGCAACGAGATCTTCGACGGGCTCGGCCGGTTCGGCTCGGTCAACTCGCTCAACCAGGTGCTGACCGGAACCCTGGGGATCGTGGTGCTGGCGCTGCTGTTCGACCTGGCCTTCGTGGTGGTCGGCAAGCTGACCACCCGGCGACGTCCGCGCGCCCGCCGATGGGCGGCTCCGGAGACGTCCGGGGAAGCGGCCGGAGCCGGCGGCGAGACGATCGAGCTGCGGGACCTCGGCAAGCACTATCCCGGACAGGCGCGGCCCGCGGTCGAACACCTGACGATGCGGATCCCCGCGGGGGAGATCGTCGTGCTGACCGGCCCGTCGGGGTGCGGCAAGACGACGACCATGCGGATGATCAACCGGCTCGTCGAGCCCACCTCGGGCGTCGTCACGATCGGCGGGACCGACGTGTCCGCACTGGACCTCGACGAACACCGGCGGCACACCGGGTACGTCATCCAGCAGGTCGGGCTCTTCCCGCACCTGCGGGTGGACGCCAACATCGGGGTGGTGCCGCGGCTGCTCGGCTGGAGCCGCCGCCGCATCGCCGGCCGCGTGCGCGAGCTGCTCGACGTCGTCGGCCTGACCCGCGAGCACGGCAGCCGGTACCCGCGGGAGCTTTCCGGCGGCCAGCAGCAGCGCGTCGGCGTGGCGCGGGCGATGGCCGCGGACCCGCCGGTCATGCTGATGGACGAGCCGTTCGGTTCCACCGACCCGATCACGCGTGCCCGGCTGCAGGACGAGTTCCTGCGCCTGCAGCGGCAGGTGCGCAAGACGATCGTGTTCGTCACGCACGACTTCGACGAAGCGCTCAAGGTCGGCGACCGGATCGCCGTGCTGCGGCCACGCTCGGAGATCGCGCAGTACGACACACCCGAGGCGATCCTCGCCGCGCCGGCCGACGACTACGTCGCCGCCTTCGCCGGTTCGAAGAGGAACCTGAAGCGGCTCGGGCTGATCCGGGTGGCCGACCTGGAGCTTCGGCCGCCGGCCGCGGCCGGCGGACTGCCACCGGTCTCGCGCGAAGCCACCCTGCGGGACGTGCTGGACACGATGGTGCGCACCGGCAGCACCGCGGTCGTGGTGACCGAGGACGGCACCGGACGTGCGCTGGGGGTGTGCGACGTGCCCGGCCTCGTCGCGGCGCTGCGGCCCGCGGCCGAGGTACCGCCGCCCGCGGTCCCGGACGCCCAGGCGTCACCCGGCCGGGACAGCGGGCCGCCCCCGCGGCACCGCCGGCGCCGGCTCGGGCTGCTGGTGCGCCCGGTGCTGCTCACCCTCGCCCTGCTGGCGCTCTTCCTGCTCGTGCGCGCGCACCCGCTCGACTCGATCGAGCAGCGCTATCTCAACGCCGAGGAGATCTTCGCCGAGCTGGGCGCGCACGTGCGGCTCACGCTCATCTCCACGGTGTGCACCATCGCCCTCGCCCTCCCGCTGGGCGTCCTGCTCACCCGCCCCGGCGCCCGGTGGGTCCGGCCGATCGGCCTGGGTCTGGGCAACCTCGGCCAGGCGATCCCGTCGATCGGGCTGGTCGTGCTGCTCGCGCTCTGGATCGGCACGGGAACCGCGACGGCGGTGACGGCGCTGGTCGTCTACGCGACCTTGCCGGTGCTGCGCAACACGATCGTCGGCCTCGACGGGGTCGACCCGACCCTCGTCGACGCCGCGCGGGGCATGGGCATGACGAAGACGGCGATCCTGTGGCGGATCGAGCTGCCGCTGGCCGTCCCGGTGATCCTCGCCGGCGTCCGGACGGCGCTCGTGCTCACCGTCGCGAGCGCGACGCTGGCGACCTTCATCGACGGCGGCGGCCTCGGCGGCGGGCTCGTCGCCGGAATCGGCCTGTACCGCCCGATCCTCAGCCTGACCTTCGGCATCGTCGTCGCCGCTTTGGCGCTCTTCGCCGACTGGCTGGGCCTGGTCGCCGAGGAGGTCCTGCACCCGCGCGGTCTGTAGCTCTTCCCCACGATCCGAGGAGGACCGATCCATGAGGATGTCCCAGCGCGCGACGGCCGCGGTCGTCGCGCTCGCCGCGGCCGCGGCGCTCGCGGCCGGTTGCACGATCGGCAAGGAACAGACCGGCGCCCAGGTGGGGGCGGGGTCCATCAAGAAGATCGACGCGCTGGCCGGCGCACAGATCCGCGTCAGCTCCAAGGAGTTCGACGAGCAGCTGCTGCTGGGGCAGATTGCCCTGGTCGCGCTGCAGGCGGCCGGGGCGAGCCCGCAGGACAAGACCAACATCACCGGCTCGAGCAACGTCCGGCAGGCCCTCACCAGCGGCGCGGTCGACCTGTACTGGGAGTACACCGGCACCGCCTGGATCAGCTACCTCAAGCAGACCGAGCCGATCGCCGACGCGCAGGCGCAGTACGACGCCGTCAAGCAGGCCGACGCCGCCAACGGGGTGACCTGGTGGGCCCGCTCGCCGGCCAACGACACCTACGCCCTCGCCGCCAATCCGGCGGCGCTCGCCCGCACCGGGGTGAAGACGATCTCGGACTACGCGGCCTTGGTGAAACGGGACCCGGCCGCGGCCTCGACGTGCATCGGCCCGGAGTTCAAGAGCCGCGACGACGGGTTCCCCGGCCTGGCGAAGACCTACGGGTTCACCTTGCCCGAGCCGCAGGTGCACGTGCTCAACGACGCCGTCGTCTACTCCAGCATCGGCAAGGGGGACACCTGCGGCTTCGGCTCGGTCGCCTCCACCGATGGGCGAGTGGCGGGGCAGCACCTGACGGTGCTGGAGGACGACAAGCACTTCTTCCCGACGTACAACCCCGCCATCGCGATCGCCGCCGGCGTCGCGCAGAAGTACCCGCAGCTGGAGCAGGTCTTCACCCCGATCGCCGCGAAGCTCGACACGGCCACGCTCACCGACCTGAACAAGAAGGTCAGCGTCGACGGCCAGAAGCCCGGCCTGGTGGCCCGCGACTGGCTCAAGGCGGCCGGGTTCATCAGCTGAGCCGTCCGGGAGCACACGTCACTCGTTCGGGTCGCGCAGTAAATCTATGTCGGGTGGGTTAGACATTCGGCGTTGGGTGTGTGTAGAGTCCTTCTCGTACCGAGAGAGACAACGTCAAGCAGGCGCGGGAGAGGACGTAACTACCCGCGAAGTGAGACAAGCGGTCAGGCAGGACGGGGCCAATCAGTGAACAGGTCTCGGCTGGTGACCGAAGCAGTGCCCGGGACCGGGTTGTGAAGATGAAGTCAGAGGTAGCGGTCCCGGTGAAGTGAAGCAGTGCAGGACGTGGGCGGAGTTCGAGTGCCCGCGGAGCAAGGCAGTACCCAGTAGTCAGTTAGTCCGCAGTAGCAGCAGTACCCGTAGTTGGCTAGATCGCAGTAGGCAGTGAAGTAAGCCAGGTGGCCGGGACCGAGCAGGGTAAGGGGTTCCGGGCAGTGGCCGCGGTGTTGCGCGTGCTGGGGCCGATCGGTGAAAGGGTTCCAGCCGGTGACGACCGCGACAGCAGGACACAGCAAGAAGGAAACACAGGAAAGAAGGGACAGGGCCCATCATTGGATCGCCCGCAGCGGCTGGGCAGTAGCGCCGCGCGGGTACCGCAGTCCCATCGGATTGGCAGGTGGTTCTCGGTTACGAATCAGCGATCCCCGCGTCAGCGGCCTCCCGGCCGGACGCGAGTACAGGAAGCCGGCGGTCGCGCCGGCCGACAATGGTGAAACCCAACCCTGGGACCCCGGGTGCCGTGCATGGCACCCGGGGTCCCTTGTCATGCGGAGGCCGAATGATCCCTGACCAATACCACCCGGCCACGCCCGCGGCCGACAAATTCGACGACGAACACTACCCCGGCTACACGATGGGCCGGGCCGCCGAAATGCTCGGCACCACCCAGAACTTCCTGCGCAGCCTCGACGAAACCGGGCTGATCAAACCACAACGCTCCACCGGCGGGCACCGCCGCTACTCCCGCCACCAATTGCGCATCGCCGCACGAGTACGGCACCTCGTCGACGAAGGCACCGCCATCGACGCCGCCTGCCGCATCATCACCCTCGAAGACCAGCTCCACGAAGCCCAGCAACGCCACACCCGTCCCCAACCCGCCACCGACTGAGCCGCGAGGTGTACCACCGAAAGCCCCACAGGTGGTACACCTCGAACGCTCACTCCGGATCCGGCCCAGCGGTCAAGCTCCGCACGCCCGAACTGAAGACCGCCACCAGCGGCACAGCCAGCAGAGCGCCGACGACGCCCGCGGCGACGAGCCCGGCCGCAAGAGCGAGGACGACGGCCAGCGGATGCAGCCGGACCGCCCGCCCCAGCAACAGCGGCTGCAGGACATGGCTTTCGATCTGCATCACACCGACCACGACGGCGAGCACGATCACCGCCGACCATGCGCCGTTGGTCACGAGCGCCACGAGGACGGCGACCGCGCCGGCGATCACCGAGCCGATGACCGGGACGAACGCGCCGAGGAAAACCAGCGTGCTCAGCGGAGCCGCCAGCGGGACCCCGATGATGACCAGCCCGAGGCCGATACCGGCGGCGTCGACGAACGCGACGGCCGCCGTGCCGCGGATGTAGTGCGCCAGGGTGGTGAACCCGCTGCGCCCGGCGACGTCGACGCGGTCACGCAGGCGTGCCGGCACGGCTCGCAGGACGAACACCCAGATCGCGCGGCCCTGGGCGAGGAAGAAGATCAGGCAGAACACCACCAGCACGAACTCGGCGAGCAGCTCGCCCACGGTCACCGCCGTGGTGAGCGCCCCCGAGGCGATGACCGACTTGTTCCGGCCGAGCATGGCGGTCAGGTTGCCGAGCATCTCGTCGAGCTGGCCCTGGCTCAGGTGCAGCGGCCCGGTCCGCAGCCAGGTGTGCAGGTCCGTCACGCTCGCGGTGACCTGATCTATCAAGCCGGGCATGCCCACGGTGACGGTGATGACCACGAACGTGACAACGCCACCGGCCACCGCGATGCCCACGACCAGCACGATCGCGGTCGCCAGCCCGCGCGGGACCTTCCTGACCGCCAGCCACGAAACGGCAGGCGCGAACAGGCCGGCCAGCAGCAGGGCGACGGCGACCGGAACCACCACCGAGGCCAGCTTGACGGCCAGGAAGCCCACGACGGTCAGGGCACCCGCGACGACCAGCGCGCGCCAAGAGACGGCAGCCGCGACCCGAAGACCGTAGGGAACCACGGACAAGACCTCCTCGGAGGACTCCTGCTCCCGGCTCACCGGACGATCGGCTGTCATGGGCGTTCACCTTTCCGCGATGTCACCACCCGGTCCGACACGGACTTGGCGAGCTCCAGCGTGCCCGGGATGTCACCACGCCGCTGAGCGGGGACCCCCGGCCCGCGTCCGCCGGCGGCGGTGTCTTCGGTATTCCGTGGGGCCGAGGAGATCACGTAGTGTGCTATCGCCCGTGCACGGCCTCTTCGAACAGGAGACGACATGCAGTTCGCGAACGAAGAACGACAGGGGCCGCGGCAAGTGAAGGTCCTCGACCGCGACGATCTCGGATGGGTCGTCGACGAAGGCAAGAGCTTCGGCTCCGGAAACGCTCATGTCTACTGTGTCGGCATCCATTTCCCGGCCACCGGGGAAGTGAAGTTCTACGACAAGAGCAAGGTCACGACGGTCTGACGCCGCGACATCAAAGCGACGAGCGGCCCCGGACAAGCAGGCTCACCGGATCAACGCTCGGTTGAGTGACCTCACCGGCGCATTCTCGCCGACCGAACCCCGATCCCGTCACACGAGCTCGCGGACGCCGTAGTCCTGGTTCGGGGTCTCCTGCAGGGTGCCCGGCGGGGCAGCGGAAGGCACGGAACTCCGCCGCAAGGACGCGCAGGTCCAGCGGCGTGCAAGGCGGTCCTCCGAGCTCGATGCCGGTCCGCGGCAGGCGACTTGGTGTAGTGCGGACCCGGGGAAACCACGGCGCTCGACCGACGCACAGCGCGCGGTCACGTCGACAGCAGCTCGTACACGGCACGGATGGACGCCTGGACGGGCTGCCGGTGGGCGGGGACACGCAGCTCGGGCCGCGCGGGCGGCTCGTACGGGGCGTCCACCCCGGTCAGGCCGGTCAGGTCGCCGGACTTCTGGCGTGCGTACAACCCTTTCACGTCCCGGCTCGCGCACACGCTCACCGGGGTGGCCACGTACACTTCCAGGAACGAAATGCCCTGTTCGGCGTGCCGGGCCCGGATCTTGTCCCGGCCCGCCGCGTAGGGCGCGATCACCGGCACCAGTACCGTGATCCCGTTGCGCGCCAGCAGGACCGCCACGTACCCGATCCGGCGGACGTTCTCCTCGCGGTCCGCGCGGCCGAACCCGAGATCGGGCGTGAGGTGGCGACGGATCTCGTCACCGTCGAGAACCTCGACCGGAGTTCCGTCGGCCCGCAGCAGCCGGGCGACCCCCTGCGCGATGGTGGACTTCCCCGCGCTCGGCAGCCCGGTGAGCCACACCGTCCGCCCGGTCACGCGGGCCGGCCCTCCCCGTCGTCGACGGAGATGACGTCGGCGACCAGCGAGCGGGCGAGGTCGTCGGCGGCCCGCCTGATCTCGGGGATGGCCGTCGTTTCCCAGAGGTCGCCCTTGCGCGGCGCGCCCAGCGTCCACAGTGGTGCGTTCGTCGGCCGGAGCCGGCCGTCGGGAGCGGTCGCGAGGCCGATGCCCAGCGGCCCGGGTGCGGCCAGACCGTCCGCCACGAGCCGGGCCACCAGGGGGTTCCGCTTGGCGTCGGGGTCCGGACCGGTGCAGTTGACCACGGCACCCACCCGGACGCGGCCGCCGGTCAGTGCCACCTCGCCACCTTCGGCGGCCAGCACCTCGCCCCGGCTGACGGTGAGCCGTCCCGCACGCCGGATCCGCGCCAGCCCGGCGGCCGACGACGGTGGCATGCGATGGCGGAGCACCTCCCAATACGCGTGGTCCTCGGCGAGGAACCGCCGTCGGTCGGCGGCGGAAAGCCGCTGCCACAGTTCGGCGGTCCGCGGCCGGATCCCGTCGACGGCCGGGCGCCAGTCGCGCGTCTCGCGCAGGCACTTCCCGAGGTGGTCGCGAACCAGCAGCCGCAACGAAGCCAGGTCGTCCGCAGTGCCCGGCAGCGCCACCGGGGGCACCGGCGCCGCCGCGTGCGGACGGGGGAGGAGACCGTGCCGGGACACCGCGTGGAGCACCCGTCCGGGCCGATCGAGCGTCAGGGCCATGTCGACCATGGTCAGCCCGGTGCCGACCAGCAGGACGTCCTCGGCGGGCGGAATGTCTTCCAGTGCGCCGGGAACCCACGGGTCGGCGACGAACCGTCCACCGGCGCGGAGGGAGTCCGGTGCCCACCTGACGCCGGGGGAGCCTGCCCCGATCGCGAGGACGGCCGCCGCCGCGAACCGCACGCCGGACCCCGACTCCAGGCTCAGCCCCGGGGACCTGCGCCGGATACGGGCGACTTCCTCGCGGACCCGCCACAGCCGGCCGGGTTCGCTGTGGCGGGCGACGGCCCGCAGGTAGCCGGCCAGGTAGGCGCCGAAGTGCTCCCGCGCGACGAACTCGCCGGGCGGGCCCCCGGTCCACCTCGCGAAGCCGGCCGGGTCGTCGGTGGTGGCACCCAGCTTCCCGGCGGGGACGTTGAGCAGGTGCTCGGGGGCCCGTGTCCCGTAGGCGACCCCGTGGCCGGGCTCACCCGGGCCGATGAGCACGACGTCGAGGGGTATCCGCCGCCGGGCCGCCAGGTCGAGGAGCCGGCCGGCGACAAGGACCCCGGCGGCACCCGCGCCGACCACCGCGACGCTCTTCCGGCCGGGCGCCGGCTTGGTCGGGCTCATCCACCGAAGATATTCCCGCCGCTGGTGTCCTGGTCGGAACCGCCTCGAGCCGGGAGGAGCCGGGGCGGCCTAAGCGAGTGTGAGCATGCCGGTGCGGATCCGGAGGATCGTGAGGAGGCTCAGTTCGAGGCCCTGGACGAGGAACGCGGTGAACGAACCGTACTTCCGGGTCGCCTCCGCGAACGCCTCGTCGAGGTACTCGGGGTAGGCGTAAATCCCGCCCAGGGCGTCGTTGCTGCGCAGGTATTCGGCGTACACCGTGTCCTTGTCCACGCCCAGCAGCGTCAGCAGCACGGCGGTGAGCCAGCCGCTGCGGTGGGCGCCGGCGCTGTCGTGGTAGGTCAGCGGGCGTTCGGCCGCGGAGGCGATCCGCTGCAGGGTCCGGCCGAACCCCTTCCGCCAGCTGTCGTTGTCGACGTAGCCGCGGTAGATGTCGAGCAGCGCCGGGTCGACGGCCGCGGTCGTCGCGGCCCCGGTGTTGTGCGGCGGAGCGGTTTCCCCGATGGGGGTCGAGATCGGGACGACACCGGCCGGCAGCCGGTCCGGTCCCTGCGACGTGAGTTCGGCGGCCGTGCGGAAGTCGACGACTTCCTTGAGGCCCAGCGCGGCCAGCTGGCTCAGGCCGAGCGGCGTCAGGTACGCCAGCGTGCCCGACCGGTAGACCTGCCCGCACCGCACGGTGGCCCCTTCGACCGTGCGGTAGCCGCCGACGTCCCGGACGTTGAGGGCTCCTTCGATGGGGATGAGCGTGCCTGGCACCCGGCTGCCCGCCGGGGGCGAGCTCGCCGCGCCGGCGTTCTCGGCGAAGACGAAGCCCGCCGCGACGGCGGCGCAGCCCGCTTTGACGAAGGTGCGTCTGCTGGTGGCATTCATGTCGGCCTCCGGTCGGGGTGGTGGGACGATCGATCGGTCGGGGGGTCGGTGGCGCCGTTCTCGGAAGGGAACTGCTGTGGCGGGTCGTCCTCGTCGGCCGGCGGCAGCAGGAAGCCCGCCGGTGCCGCCAGTGCGGCCAGGCCCAGGAAGAATTCCCGCAGCAGCCCGCGCTCCCCGGTCATCGCTCCACCCGGATCACCGCGTCGTCGCCGACCACGAGCCGGGTGCTCGGCCCGGCCTCCACCCGGGCGCCGCGCCCGATGAGGCAGGACGTCAGGTGCCGGACGCCGGAGAGCCTCGCGCCGTCCAGCACCACCGACGAGTCGATGCCGGCCCGGTCGATGCGGCAGTCGTCGCCGATGGCGGTGTACGGGCCGAGGTAGCTGTCGGTGACGGTGCTGCCGGTGCCGACGACGACCGGTCCGATGACCCGCGACCGGCTGACGGACGCGCCTTCCCGGACGACGACCCGGCCGATGAGCTCGGACTCCGTGTCGACCTTGCCGTCGACGGCGCCCTGCTGCAGGTCCAGCAGGGCGTGGTTGCACGCCAGCAGGTCGGCGACGTTCCCGGTGTCGGTCCAGTGGCCGTTGTACTCGTAGGCTCGCACGTCCCGGCCGGTCGTGAGCAGCCACTCGATCGCGTCGGTGATCTCCCATTCGCCCCGCGTGCTCGGCTTGATCGCGCGGACCGCCGCGTGCACGAGCGGTGTGAAGAAGTAGACGCCGACCAGGGCCAGGTTGCTCGGCGGGGTCGGGGACTTCTCGACGACGTGCACCGGGCGTCCCGCGCCGTCGAGTTCCGCGACGCCGTACTGGGTGGGATCGGCGACGTGCGACACCACGATCGCGGCGTCCGGGCGGTCGCGCCTGAAGCCGGCCGCCAGTTCGTCGATACCGTCCGCGAGGACGTTGTCGCCCAGGTACATCACGAAGTCGTCGTCACCGAGGAACGACCGGGCGACCACCACCGCGTGCGCCAGGCCGAGTGGTTCCGGCTGGTGCAGGTAGGTGACCTCGAGGCCGAACCCGGAGCCGTCGCCGACCGATCCGGCGATGGCTTTCGCGTGGTCGCCGACGATGATGCCGACCTCGCGGACCCCGGCCCGCGCGATCGAGGCGAGGCAGTGGTGGAGAACCGGCCTGCCCCCGACCGGGACCAGCTGTTTCGCGATGGTGTGGCTGATCGGCCGCAGCCGGGTGCCGATGCCGCCGGCCAGCACGAGTGCTTTCATGACCGAACTCCTCTCCCCTGCATTTCGGCGGGGATCGTGGCGAGCGGCCGTCCAGGCCTGCTCAAGCAGCGCTTGAGCGGATCTCTGCAGGCTGCGGGCCATGACGAGCGGAGCTGGCATGAGGATCGGGATCGGTCTCCCGGCGCACGCGCCGGGAATGACGGCGCGGCGGGCGGCCGACTGGGCCCGGGCCGCGGAGGAGGACGGCTTCTCCACGCTGGGAGTCACCGACCGGGTGGCCTACGCGAACTGCGACCCGCTGGTCGCGCTGGCCGCGGCGGCGGCGCGGACGAGCCGGATCCGGCTCGCCACGACGGTGCTGCTGGCGGCGGCCCGCGGTGACGCCGTGCCGCTGGCGAAACAGGCCGCGTCGCTGGCCGCGCTGACCGCCGGGCGGTTCGTCCTCGGGGTCGCCGCGGGCGGCCGGGCCGACGACTACGAGCTGTGCGGGGTGCCGTACCGGGAACGCGGCCGCAGGCTCGACGCCATGCTCGGCCGGATGAACGAGGTGTGGTCCGGTGACGTGGTCGGGCCGCGTGCGCGGCCGACGGTGATCGTCGGCGGCCACTCACCGGCCGCGATGCGGCGGGCCGCCCGGTTCGGGGCGGGCTGGATCGGCGGCGGGACGTCCGCGACAGGTTACGCCGAACTGGCCGCCCGGGCGCGGACCGCCTGGGCTGGGGAAGACCGCACCGACCGGCCGTGGCTGATGGGCCAGCTCTACTTCGCGCTGGGCCCGGAGGCCGACGTCCGGGCCGCCCGGTACCTGCACGACTACTTCGCCTTCGCGGGGGAGTGGGCCAAGGTCGTGGCCCGGCAGGCGCTGACCAGCCCGGCCGCGATCAGGGCCAAGGTCGCGGAGTACGCCGACGCGGGCTGCGACGAGCTGATCCTGATGCCCTGCGCGGCCGGCACCGAACAGGTGCACCGGCTCGCCGACGTGACGTGCTGACGCCGGCTCACACCGAGAGGATCGACGGGTCGCGCAGGATGGCTTCCGGGTCCCAGCCCAGCCGGCTCGAGGCGATCTCCGCCCCGAGCCGGTCGACCCAGTCGAGTTCGGCCTGACGGAGTTTCTGCGTGTACTCCCATTCCAGCAGCGCCAGGCGGTGCACGTGGGTCTTGCCGAGGTCGAGCATGGTCTCGACCTCGGCCAGTTCGGCGCGCAACCGGCTCGCCCTGGTCGCCAGCAGCCGAGCGACCGTCTCCGGAGTCATCCTGACCGCGAACGACAGGGCGATGGTGAACGGCAGCCGGTCCTCCGTCGGCGTCATCAGCAGGTCGGTCAGCTCCTCGTAGAACCGCCGGGTGCCGTCCTCGGTGATCTCGTACACCGACCGCTCCGGCCGCCGTCCGTCCCGGCTCGTCTCGACCAGCCGCACCAGGCCGTCCGCGGCGAGCCGGTCGACGGCGTGGTACACGCTGCGCGGGAGACCGGTCACGAAGGCCATCTTCCTGGTCCGGATCTCCCGGTTCAGGTTGTACGTGTGACTGGGACCTTCCAGGAGCAGGCCGAGCACGGTCAGCGCGACGATCTCACGCGAAGTCAACGAACGGGTCACAGGCTCAATACTGACCGAAGGGCGGTACGGAGTGCACGCTCGGGCTCCTCAGCCGGGGCTTCGGCACGCCAGGCCACGAAGCCGTCCGGACGGACCAGCAGCGCGCCGCCCGCCCCGATCCCGGTGGCGGCGGCCCACGCGCCTTCGGTGTCCACCAGGTCGCCGCCGGCTCCGATCCGGTAGGCGCGCACCGGCGTGCCGCACCGGTCGGCGGCCCGCAGCCACGGCTCGCCCTGGGTGCCGGTGAACAGAACGAACCCGTCGTGCACGAGGTCGAGCGTCGAGACCGTCCGGCCGTCGCGGCGCACCCAGACGTGCGGCACCCGCGTGCCCGGCGCTCCGGTCAGCTCGAACCGGTCCGGCAGCGGCGGGCCGTCCCCGGCACCGAGCACTGCGTCCGAGGAGTAGCGGTAGCCGAGGGTGACGATCAGGTCCTCCTTCATCAACGCCCGGTCCGCGCTCGAGCTGGTGCCGTTGCGGAGCCGGTTGCGCAGCACCGCCTGCGCGGCCATGGCCGCGCCGAGCGGCCGCCGTTCCGCGTCGTAGGAGGACAGCAGCCCGGGGCCGGCCCAGCCGCGCAGCACCGCGGCGATCTTCCAGGCCAGGTTGTGGGCGTCGTGGATGCCGGTGTTGGCGCCGAACCCGCCGGCCGGCGGGTGGACGTGCGCCGCGTCCCCGGCCAGCAGCACCCGGCCGATCCGGAACTCTTCCGCGATCCGGTGCGCGGCTTCCCACGGGCTGGTGGCCACGATCTCCACGTCGAGGTCGGGCCGGCCCGCGGCCCGGCGGATGAGGTCCACGCAGTGCTCGGTCGTGAAGTCGGCCGCGCCTTGGCCCTCCTCGGGCCGGTAGAGCGCCGCGCACAGCCACGGATCGCGGCCGTGCAACCGGGACAGGGCCAGCGGCGGCTGGTGCTCGGTCGCGTAGCAGAGGATGAACTTCCGGCCGTCGAGCACCTGGTCGAGGTCGGCCCGGAAGTAGATGCTCATGGCCTTGAACAAGATGCCTTCGCCGGTCCGCGGGACCCTGAGCTTGGTGCGCACCAGGCTGCGCGAGCCGTCCGCGGCGACCAGGTAGTCGGCCCGGATCCGCAGGGTGCGTCCCGCGTGCTCGACGAGTGCGGTCACCCCGTCCTCGTCCTGCTCCAGGTCGACGAGCCGGTGCCCGAACCGCACGTGCGCGCCGGCTTCGGCCGCCGCGTTCAGGAGGATCGGCTCGTACATGTCCTGCCCGCAGCCGACCACCCGGGCGGGACTGATCTCCGGGCCGTCGAGCCGGGGCGTCTCGATGGCCTCGGCTTCGGCTATCCGGGCGAGGGTCGGCACCTTCAGGATGCCGCCCTCGAAGTACTTCGCCGAGTCCGGCATTTCGATGTCCCGGATCGCCGGTTCGATCCCCGCCCAGCGGAAGATCTCCATGGTTCTGGCCTGCAGGCCGGGGGCGCGCGGCAGCTCCGACGTGCCGTCCCGGCGTTCGACGAGGGTCGGCTGGATCCCCTGCCGGGCCAGGAAGAGCGCCGTGCACAGGCCGACCGGGCCGCCACCGACGACCAGGACGGAGGTACGTACGTCGTACATGGGGTTGCCTCCCTGGGAGTGTCAGCCGGCCCGACGGCAGGCGAACGCGACGAAGTAGCGGGTGGCGGTCACATCGAGCACCTCGTCGAACGTCTCGCGCAGCAGCGGCTCCACCTGCCGGGAGCGCAGCAGCTGGGTGCGGTAGGAGGCCCACCGCAGCCGGCCGCGGCTGACGTTCATGGCCAGCGCGTTCGCGAGGAACAACGCGCAGCGGCCGAGGTGGCCCACCGGCCCGTTGCGGCTGCGCTGGTACTCGTGGAAGTTGTCCAGGGTCCACAGGTTGCCGATGAACGTCCCGCCGGGCTCGACCAGCTCGCTCATCCGCTTCAGCACCTGGCGGACGTCGCCGAGGTGGTGGATCGCGTCGACGCACATCACCAGCGGCGCCGGGGCCGGGGTGTCATCGGTCCAGAAGTCCCCCTGCACCAGTTCCAGGCCCGGGTGGTCCACCCGGGCCCCGGCGCGCCTCAGGGCGTGCTCGGAGATGTCCGTCGCGACGATGCGCCCGGCCTTGGTCAGCTCGGCGGCCATCGCGGTGAATTCGCCGGTGCCGCAGGCGATTTCGAGCACGCGGTCGACATCGGCACCGTATGCGGTGAGGTAATCGGCGATGCGGGCCTTCTGGACGCGGAAGTCGTCACCGATGTCCGGCCGGGCCTCCACTTCGTCCCGGTCCCAGAACCGGGCGGCCCAGTACGCGCGGCCTTCCGGCGGATACTTCCTGATCAGACGGTGACCCGCATCGACCATCGCTTCGGCGAGCATGGATGTCCCCTTCGAACGGTGAAATCGCCATGGCCACTTCGGCAGGCGACGGCTGGGCGAGCATTTCGGCGCGCAGCTTCCCGGCTGCGGTGGCTCGGGCGGGATCGTCGAGCACGGCCGTCACGGCGGCCTCGAGCCCGGTCAGGTCCGGCGGCACCACGATCGCGCTTCCGGTTGCGGCGAGCCGGGCCGCGTGCGCGCGGTGGTCCGGTAGTTGCGGAACCAGGACCTGGGGCAGGCCGGCGGCGAGCGCGGTGAGCATGCTCCCGGCGCCACCGTGGGCGATCACGGCCCGGCAGTGCGGCAGCAACCGGTGCAGCGGCACCGATTCGACGATCCGGACCGACGGCGGCGGCGAGGGGAGCAGGGCGCGCTGCGCCGGGGTCACCGCGACGACGATCTCCACGTCCGTGCGGTGGGCGAGGGCGGAAACCACCGGGTCCGCAAGGAAGAACCGGGCCCCGAGTCGTGACATCGTGTGTCCCCACGTCACGCAGATCCGCTGACGGTTCCGCGGGGGCCCGGACAGCCGGACCGGCCGGCCGGGGCCGTTGTACGGGACGTACCGCATGGCCTGCTCGGCTCCGCCGTCGCGCAGGCTGGGCGGCAAGGGACTGATGGCCGGGGTGGCATAGGGATCGGCCCCGGGCACCCCGAGCCGCCCGGCGAGCGGTCCCAGTGCCGAAACGACGTCGTCCCGGAACGCCGAGAGCAGGTCGAGCCCGTAGAGCAGCCGCCGCACCGGCGTGCCGGAGACCGCCGCGGCGAGTGGCCCGGCCCAGCAGGTCGGATCCGACACCACCAGATCCGGTTGCCACCGGCGGACTTCGTCGACCAGGTCGCCGGCCATGGCCTCGGCGACCGCGCCGAACACCGACAGCACGCGGGGCGGTCCCGGCTTCCGCCCGCCCGTGAGGATGTCCCGGAACATCGAGACGGTGTCCACGTCCCGGCCGGCCGGGCGGGCGGGCAACCCGGCCGCGCGTACGGCGGGGAGAAGCCCGGGCTGGGTGGCGACCCGTACGTGGTGTCCCGTGGCGCGCAGCGCTTTCGCCAGCGGCACCATGGCATACAGGTGCGACGGCCAGGCCCAGGTGGTGAACAGCACGCGCATGGCGGCGAGGTTGGCCAGGCGGTCTCGAAACGCGTTCAAGCATCACTTGAGGCCTCGTGCCTAGCTTGCGGCCATGGCTACGAACAGAAGAGTGCTGGTGACCGGGGCCAACCGCGGCCTCGGCGCCGCCATCGCCGACCTGCTGCGCGAACGCGGGCACGATGTCGTGCCCGGCGTGCGGGATCCCGCCGTCGCGGCGGAAATCGGGGGTGTCCACCTCGACGTCACCGACGCCGCCGGCGTCGCGGAGGCGGCGCGGGCGGTGGGCCCGATCGACGTGCTGGTCAACAATGCGGGCATCCTGGTGCCGTCCCCGCAGTCACCCTCGGCGGTGCCGATCGACCTGGTGCGCGCTCACCTGGAGGTGAACGCGCTCGGCGCCTGGCGGGTTTCGCAGGCGTTCACACCCGGGATGGTCCGGCGCGGCTGGGGCAGGATCGTGATGGTGTCGAGCGGGACCGGCGCGTTCGGCAACGGATTGCAGCACGGGCTCTCCGCGTACGCCGTGTCCAAGGTGGCGCTCAACGCGCTGACTGTCATGCTGGCGGCCGAACTCGAGGGCACGGGCGTCCTGGTCAACGCGGTCAACCCGGGACTGGTCCGCACGAGGATGCGCCCGGACGCCCAGCGAACCGCGCGTGAGGCGGCGGCCGACGTCGTGTGGGCGGCGACGCTCGAAGACGACGGCCCGACGGGCGGCTTTTTCCGCGGTGAGCGCCGTATCGATTGGTGAATCGACCTCCGGCGGTGACCGGACCGGCTGATTCTCGTGCTGCATAGCGCTTTCGGCACAGTTTTTGGCAGTCGGCGAAAAAGATCACCCCGGAACGGTGCCGGTACTGGGATCCGCCTGGCTGTCGAATGGGCGCCCGGGTGCCGCGGAGCCTTCTTGTGCCTCGCCGCGGACGCGGATAGCATGTTCCGGATCAAGATCGGGAAGATCCGTCGGATCTTATCGCGGCCTTGTCGTCGGCTTGATGCTCGGCCTTGGGGGGATTCTGGCAATGCGCGACCGGACAAACCAGGACAACAATGGCAGACCCTATGGCGGAACCTCCGGCGGACAGGTCCAGCCGTCGCGGAATGGTACCACCAGATGGGAGCAAGTCCTCATCACCCGGGTCGGACTCGACATTCCCGCAGGTCTTCCGTTCGACCGGTGGGAGCGTGCCGGGTATCAGCTTTCCGGCATCGCCGACTCGTCCGCCTGGTGCCTGGGTGACTGGCTGATCTACGGGAAAACGCACTACGCCGACCGTTACAAGCTGGCCGTCGACGCGGTTGCCCTCGACTACCAGACCCTCCGGAACTACGCGTGGGTTGCGCGCCGGTTCGACAGCGGCAGGCGGCGGGACCGGCTCAGTTTCCAGCACCACGCGGAAGTCGCCGCGCTGCCGGTCGAAGAACAGGAAAAGTGGCTCGACCGCGCCGTCGAGTCGATGTGGTCGGTGAAGCACCTGCGCGCTCAGCTCAAGGGCGAGCGGACCGCCGGCCGGGGCCGGGCTGCGGGCCTGCTGCTGCCGCGGATCGAGGTGGCCCGCGCGCGGTTCCAGCGGTGGCAGGCGGCGGCGGAGAATTCGGGTGCCGACCTCGACCACTGGATGGTGAGCATGCTGGACCGGGCCGCCGCGCAGACGCTGGACGGGCACGCCGGCGAGCGCCAGGCCGGGCGCTGACCGCCGCCTCGACGCGGTTCCGGCCGGCGTTGGGCCGACTGCCGCGGCCGATGCCACCGGTTGGCGGGCACCAGGCGTCCCGTCGACGGGACACCTTGTCACGAGTGTGGCGTAGCTGCACTATTGCAGATGTAGGCATGGTGCGGACCAGAAGGGCGCGGTGGGGGTGGCCGTCGCACTCCTCGTCGGTGCGCGCACGGGACCACCGCGCGCACCCGCAGGGCCCGGCCGGGACAGTGCGCCCGGTACCGGCCGGGGGCTAGAATCGAATGCGTTCCCGGTGGGGCGGGGACGAATTCAGGTTTCGCTTGGGAACTCCACCTTTGTGCACCCATTTTGTCGGTCGTTGCTCTTTCCGTGGGGGATGGTGTGAAATTTCAGGTACTGGGATCGCTTTCGGTGACTCAGGACGGAACCGTTCTGACGCCGACTGCTTTGAAATTGAGAAGTGTGCTCGCGTTGCTCGTCCTGCAGCACAACCGGGTGGTCTCGACCAACGCCCTCACCGAGGAGATCTGGCAGGATCCGCCCCCGCGCAGCGTGCTGACCACCTTGCAGACCTACATCTATCAGCTCAGGAAGCTGTTGACTTCCGGTGAGTCCCAGCAGGGCATGCTGATCACCCGCCCGTCGGGCTACCTCGCGGCGATCGATCCGGAGGATCTCGACGTGTTCGTCTTCGAGCGGCTGATCCAGCAGGGCAGCGCGCTGTTGGACGACGGCGACCCCGTCCGGGCCGCGACCCGGTTGCGGGAAGCGCTTGCACTCTGGCGCGGGCCGGTGCTCACCGACGTGCAGTGCGGCCCGATCCTGGAGGCGCACGCCGTGCGGCTGCAGGAAAGCCAGCTCCAGGCCGTCGAGCTGCGGATCGAGGCCGACTTGCGGCTGGGCCGGCATCGCGCCCTGATCAGCGAGCTGCGTTCACTGATCAGCGAACACCCCTTGCACGAGCGGTTCTACTCGCAGCTGATGCTTTCGCTGTACCGCTCGGAACGGCGGTTCGAGGCGCTCGACGTCTACCAGCACCTGCACAGCGTCATCCGCCGCGAACTGGGTCTCGAGCCGTCCCCGTCGCTGCGGCGGCTGCAGCTGCGGATGCTCTCCGCCGACCCGCTGCTGGACACGCGGGCCAGTGCCGAGGGCATCGCGCGGGCCGGGGTGGTGCTGGCCCCCGCCCAGCTCCCGCCGAGCACGATGGACTTTTCGGGGCGGCAGGACGAACTCGCCACGATCAGGGAGAGCCTGACCGCGCACTCCGAGCTCGTTCCCAGCGCGCAGATCCTGCAGATCGTGGGCGCGGCGGGGGAAGGCAAGAGCGCGCTGGCGATCCAGGCGGCGCACCAACTGCGCGGCGCCTACCCCGACGGGCAGTTCTACGCCGAGCTTTCCGCAGGCGGTCGGCCCGCCGATCCGGCCGAAGTGCTCGCCGGCTTCCTGAGGGTCGTCGGCGTCCGGCAGCACGAGATCCCCGCGACCCTGGAGGAGCGGAGCCGGATGTTCCGCACGTGGAGCGCCGATCGCCGGGTGCTGCTGCTGCTCGACGGCGCCGCTTCCGCCGGGCAGGTGCAACCGCTGCTGCCGAGCGGCCGCCGGTGCGCCGTGCTGATCACCTCGCGGACGTTCCTGCACGGGCCGCTCGGGACGATGGCGATCGAACTCGGCGAGCTGGATCCGGTCGAGGCGGTGTCGATGCTCGCCCGCATCGTCGGCCGGAACCGGGTGGCCCGTGAACACGCGCAGGCGGAGCACACGGTCAGCCTGTGCGGGTACCTGCCGCTGGCGATCCGCGCGGTGGGCAACCAGTTGCGCCTGTCCCGGCACTGGCCGCTGGCCAAGTCGGTGGCCCGCCTGCAGGATCCGGCGGCCAGGCTGTCGGCCTTGAGCGCGGTCGGGGCCGACCTGCGAGCGGGTTTCGGCGACAGCTACCGGATGCTGGACGGGCGGGAACAGCGGCTGTTCCGGGAGATCGGCGGGCTCGGGCGGCCGGTGGTCACCGCGGCGGAGGCGGCCGATCTGCTCGCCGTCGACGAGCGCGACGCCGAGGCCGCCCTCGACCGGCTGGTGGAGGTCCGGCTGCTGCGCGCGGACGGGCCGTTCCTCTACCGGATACCGGAACTCGTCCGCATTTATTCCGGTGAGCTCGCCCGCGACGAAACCCGCGAGAAGGCGCCCTGCTGAATTGCCGCGCCGCGGTGTTCGAGCGGCACTTCAGCGGTCGTCCAGCCCGCTTCGCCAGTGTTCGCGGTGTCGAGCCACGCGCCTTGACCCCGAGGAGAACCCGGTGCTGCAAACCTTGATCGTCGCCCGGATGGATCCGGCTCAAGCCGGCGCGGTCGCGCGGATATTCGCCGAATCGGATGCGACCGGCCTGCCGGCACTCGTCGGCGTGACCGGCCGGACGCTCCTGCATTTCCACGGCCTTTACTTCCACGCCATCGAAGCCCGGCAAGACCCATTGCCCGAACTGGAGAAGGTCCGGCGACATCCCCTTTTCACGGAGGTGAACGCGGAACTCGGCCGGTACATCTCGCCGTTCGACCCGAGCACCTGGACCGAGCCGAAGGACGCCATGGCCACGCCGTTCTACCGGTGGCGAGCCCAGTAGCCAGAGAGGAGCCGACCGTGCAACGCATCCGGAAGGTGGCTGCAGGCCAGGTCGCATCGAACCGCCGCCGCGGCGGGGACATCCGGGTGGTGCTCGGCCCGGGAACCGCCGGCGCCACCACGGGGTTCCTCGGGGTGCTGCGGCTGGGTCCCGGCGAGTACGTCAGCGAGCACTACCACCCGTACTCGGAGGAATTCCTTTACGTCATCGAAGGCGCCGTCACCGTGCGAGTGGCCGGTGAGCCGGTCGGCCTGGTCGCGGGGGAGGGCCTGGTCGTGCCGATCGGCACCCGGCACCGGGTGGAGAACCCCACCCGCGAGCCGGCCGAGGCGGTCTTCCACCTGTGCCCGCTGGCCCCGCGGCCGGAACTGGGACACGTGGACACCGAGCCGCTGCCCGCCCCGCACCTGCCACAGCCGGAGGTGACTCGATGAGCAAGCGCACGGCCGTGATCACCGGCATGGGGGTGATCGCGCCCGGCGGCGTCGGCACCCAGGCGTTCTGGGCGCAGATCGCCGCCGGCCGGACCGCCACCCGCGCGATCACCGCTTTCGACGCCGCGGGCTTCCGGTCCCGGATCGCCGCCGAGTGCGACTTCGACCCGGCCGCGGAAGGGCTGAGCCCGCAACAGATCCGCAAGCTGGACCGGGCGGCGCAGTTCGCCGTCGTCGCGGCCGGCGAGGCACTGCTCGACAGCGGCATCGAACTGACCGAGGAGCTCGGCGAACGCACCGGAGTCACGATCGGCAGCGCGGTGGGCAGCACGGTCAGCCTCGAAGAGGAGTACGTCGTCGTGAGCGACGGCGGACGGCACTGGACCGTCGATCCGCGCTACGCCGTGCCCCACCTCTACGACCAGCTGGTCCCGAGCGGCTTCGCCGCCGAGGTGGCCGGGCAGTGCGGTGCGGGAGGTCCGGTGTCGACGATCTCCACCGGCTGCACCTCGGGCCTCGACGCGGTGGGGCACGCCGCCGCCCTCATCGAAGAGGGCAGCGCCGACGTGATGGTCGCCGGCGCCACCGAGGCGCCGATCTCCCCGATCACCGTCGCGTGTTTCGACGCGATCAAGGCGACGTCGCCGAACAACGACGACCCGGAACACGCCTCGAAACCGTTCGACCGGCACCGTGACGGCTTCGTGCTCGGCGAAGGCGCGGCCGTCTTCGTGCTCGAGGAAAGCGGAGCGGCTCGACGACGGGGCGCGCGGATCCACGCCGAAATCGCCGGATTCGCCAACCGCGGCAACGCTTTCCACATGACCGGGTTGCGGCCCGACGGGCGGGAGCTGGCCGAGGCGATCACGGTCGCCCTGCGCCGGGCCCACCTGGACCCGACGGCGGTCGACTACGTCAACGCCCACGGTTCCGGCACCGGCCAGAACGACCGGCACGAGACCGCGGCCCTCAAACGAAGCCTCGGCGAGCACGCCTACGCGACCCCGGTCAGCTCGATCAAGTCGATGGTGGGCCACTCGCTCGGCTCGATCGGCGCCATCGAGATCGCGGCCTGTGTGCTGGCCATCGAGCACGGCGTGATCCCGCCGACCGCCAACCTGACCACGCCCGACCCCGACTGCGACCTGGACTACGTGCCCCGTACCGCACGGGAACGCCGGCTCCGCGTGGCGTTGTCGGTGGGCAGCGGGTTCGGCGGGTTCCAGACGGCCATCCTGCTCGCGCGGCCCGGGACCGTCGCGGCATGACGGCGGTGATCACCGGGCTCGGCGTGGTGGCACCGACCGGGACGGGCGCGGACGACCACTGGGCCGCCACCCTCGCCGGGAAGTCCGGCATCGTGCCCATCTCCCGGTTCGACGCGGCACCGTACCCGGTGCGGTGCGCCGGCGAGGTGCCCGACGACCGGGTGGCGGGCCAGGTGCCGGGCAGGCTGGTCACCCAGACCGATCGGTGGACGCAGCTGGCACTGGCGGGCACCGAACTGGCCCTGCGCGACGCCGGTGTGGACCCGGCGGACCTGCCGGAGTACGACATGGCCGTCCAGACCGCGAGTTCCTCCGGCGGCAACGAGTTCGGCCAGCGGGAGATCGAACGCCTGTGGTCCCGCGGGCCGGAGTACGTCGGGGTGTACCAGTCGATCGCGTGGTTCTACGCGGCCACCACGGGCCAGCTTTCGATCCGGCACGGCATGCGCGGCCCGTGCGGGGTCGTGGTCACCGAACAGGCGGGCGGCCTGGACTCGGCGGCGCAGGCCCGGCGCGTGCTGCGGCAGGGCACGCGGCTCGTCGTGACCGGTGGTACCGAAGCCCCGCTGTCCCCGTACGCCCTGCTGTGCCAGACCGCCACCGGTCGGCTGAGCGCGCACGAGGACCCGGCCCGGGCCTACCTCCCGTTCGACCGCACCGCTTCCGGTTACGTGCCCGGCGAGGGCGGCGCGATCCTGATCATGGAGCCGGCGGCCGCCGCCCGGAATCCGTACGCGGTGTTCGCCGGGCACGCGTCGACCTTCGACGCCGCCGGCCCCGGCCTGGCGCGGGCCGTCCGGCTGGCGCTGGCCGACGCGGGTCTGCGGCCGGAGCAGATCGACGTCGTGTTCGCCGACGCCGCCGGTTCGCCCGACCTCGACCGAGCCGAGGCCGAAGTGATCGCCGGGATCTTCGGCCCACGGGGAGTTCCGGTGACCGCGCCGAAGAGCATGACCGGCCGGCTGTACGCCGGCGGCTCGGCCCTGGACCTGGCCACCGCCTGCCTTTCGCTGCGCCACCAGGTCCTGCCGCCGACACTCGGGTCCGGCTCGGCCGTGCCCGGCCTCGACCTGGTGCACACCGCCCGGGACGCCCGCGTGCGAGCCGCTCTCGTGCTCGCCCGCGGCCATGGCGGGTTCAACTCCGCCGTCGTACTCGTACACCCCGAAGGAGCTGCTCATGGCTGAACTGACGCTGGACCGGCTGCACCGGATGATGCGCGAGATCGCGGGCACCGACGAGCCCGTCGATCCCGGCGCCGACCTCGGCGACGTGGAGTTCGCCGACCTCGGCTACGACTCGCTCGTCGTGCTGGAGACCGTTACCCGTCTCGGCCGGGACCTGGGGGTGCAGGTGCCCGACGACGTGGTCGCCGGCTTCACCACCCCCAACGAGGTCGTCGCGTACGTCAGCCGCGTGCGGGCGGTGGGCTGACGTGGCCGGGCACACCGACAACGAGGTGCGGATCGCCGCGCCGCTGCCGTTCGTCTGGGACATGACCAACGACGTCGAGACGTGGCCGGCCCTGTTCAGCGAGTACTCCGCCGCCGAGGTCCTGGAGCGGCGCGGGGACACGGTGCGGTTCCGGCTCACCATGCACCCCGACGAGAACGGCACGGTGTGGACGTGGGTGTCCGAGCGCACGCTCGACCGCGACACGTGGAGCGTGCACGCGCACCGGGTGGAGACCGGGCCCTTCGAGTACATGCGGATCCACTGGACCTACCGGAGCACACCGGAGGGTGCGACGCTGATGCGCTGGGTGCAGGACTTCGCGCTCCGGCCGGACGCACCGGTCGACGACCCGGCGATGACCGCCCGGATCGACCGCAGTACGAAGGTCCAGCAGGAGCGGATCAGAAAGCTGGTCGAGCAGGCGGCGGCCGAGGCCGGGTGATGACCGCTGCGGTGGCGGCGCTCGCCCTGCTCGGCAACGGTGTCGCGGTCGGCGTCATGGCGGCCACGGCGATCGGGTTCGTCCCGCTGTTCGTCGCGTCGCCGTATGAGCAGTACGTGCGGATGGTGCGGTTCCTGTGGCCGCGGTTCGACCCGATGATGCCGATCACGCACGTGGCCACGCTGCTGCTCGACGTGCTCCTCGCCCTCCTTGCGCGCGACGCCGTCCGGTGGTGCGCGAGCGCCGCGGCGCTGCTGCTCGCGGTGGTGCTGGTCATCTCGGTGACCCGCAACGTGCCGATCAACCGTTACGTCATGGCCCTCGACCCGGCCGAGGAACCCCCGGACTGGGCCAGGGACGACCCGCGAAACCGTTGGCGGGCCTGGAACAACGCCCGCACCGTCCTGGCCGCGTTGGCGCTCGTCGCCAACGGCGCGGCCGTCGCCGCACTTCGCTGAAGGAGTCAGCCACACCGTTGCCGTGACCAACCAGGACATCCCGTCCCGAACACCGACGATCTCGTGGAGAGCGCATGACCATCCGCTTGGAAGGACACAAGGTTCTCGTCACCGGGGGAACCCGCGGCGTGGGCCGGGGCATCAGCCGCGGGCTCGCGCTGGCGGGCGCCGACGTCATCGCCGGCTACCACCGTGCCGAAGCGGCCGCGGAAAGCCTGCTCAGCGAGCTGAAGGACACGACGGGCCGGCACCACGCCGTCGCGGCCGACGTGAGCTCGCCCGAGGGGGTCGGCCGGCTGCTCGAAGAGTGCCAGGCCCGATCCGGGCGGCTCGACGTGCTCGTGCACTGCGCCGGCGCCATCAGCCATCAACCGTTCGCCGACCTGGCGCCGGCCGACTGGAACCGGATCATGAACACGAACCTCACGGCGGCGTACCTGCTGGTCCAGGGAGCGTTGCCGCTGATGGAACCGGGCGGGTCCATCGTGCTGATCGGCTCGCGGGCGGCGACCGTCGGCGTGCCGATGCGCGCGCACTACACGGCGGCGAAGGCCGGGCTCATCGGCCTCGCCCGGTCGCTGGCCAAGGAGCTGGGGCCGCGCGGCATCCGGATCAACGTCGTCGCGCCCGGGGTGATCGAGACCGAGCGCCAGCTGCCCGTCGAGGTGACCGAGCGGTACCGCAACCTCACCTCGCTCGGCAGGCTCGGGCGCCCGGACGAGGTCGGCGGCGCGGTGCTCTTCCTCGCCAGCGGCCTGGCCAGCTACATCACCGGCGAAACCATCCACGTCGACGGAGGGATCTGACCGTGTTCCGCGTGCAGTTGCGCATGACCGTCCACCCGGGCCGGGAAGCCGAATTCGAACAGGTCTGGCACCGGCTCGGCGGGATCATCACCGAACAGCCGGCGAACCTCGGCCAGACGCTTTCCCGCAGTGTGGAGGAGGAGAGCGTCTACTACATCGTCAGCGACTGGACGAGCGAGGAGGAGTTCCGGGAGTACGAGCGCAGTGAACGCCACGTGGAGCACCGCAAGCAGCTGCACCCGTACCGCTCCGCCGGCTCGATGACGACGATGCGCGTCGTCCACGAACTGCGATGACCACCGCACGGGTGCGGGTGCTCGTGTACGTCGCCGCGCCCGGCGGAGGTGCGGACGCGGTCACCGACGCCTACCACGACATCAGCAGGGCGCTCGCCGGGACACCGGGCCTGCTGGGCAACGAACTGCTGCGATCCGTGCGGGACCCGGCCGCCTTCGCCGTGATGAGCGAGTGGGAGGACCTGGCCGCGTTCCAGGAGTGGGAGAACGGTCCCGGCCACCGCCCGGCGACCGCGCCCCTGCGCGAGTACGGGACGGGGTTCCAGGTCTACCAGGTGACAGCGGCGTACTGATGGCGGTGCTGCTGAGCGTCCTCGCCATCGTGGGCAGTGGGCTCACCGCGGGCGTGTTGTTCTGCGTGGCCCTCAGTGTCGTGCCGCTGTTCTTCGCGTTGCCGCCCGAGGAGTACCTGGTTACCCACCGGCTGATCGGGCGGCACTTCGACCCGGCCATGCCGGTCATCGTGTTGGTGAGTGCGGCGGCCGACCTGGGCCTCGCCGTCCTCGCCCCGGCTACGAGGTGGTGGCACGTGTTCGCCGCGCTGCTGCTGCTCGGGGTGTCGGCGGTGTCGCACTTCGGCAACGTGCCGCTCAACCGGCTGGTCCGCCGGGGCGGGGACGTGCCGGCCGACTGGTCCGACCCGCGGCGCCGGTGGCGGGCCCTCAACCTGGTGCGCACCGTGCTCGCCGTGCTCGCCCTCATCGTCAACGCGGCCGTGCACGCCGCCCGGTAACGCCCGAACAGCAGGAGGAACCCAGTGAAGGACAAGCGTGTCCTCGTGACCGGCGGCACCCGTGGGATCGGCCGGGCCACCGTGCTCGCGTTCGCCCGCGGCGGGGCACGGGTGGTGACGTGCCACCGGGGGGACGGCGACGAAGAACTGGCCGGTCACGACGTGCACGTCGTGACCGCCGACGTGACCCGGCCCGACGACGCCGGGCGGCTGATCGCCGAGTGCGAACGGCACCTGGGCGGGCTCGACGTGGTGGTGAACAACGTGGGCCGCGACGGGCAGGCCGCTGTCGAAGACCTCTCCGCCGGCGAGTGGCATTCCATGCTCGACACCGGACTCACCTCGGCCTACCTGGTCACCCAGGCCGCACTGCGGTTGCTGGGGCCGGGCGCGTCGATCGTCAACTTCGGCGCGTCCGCGGCCACCCGGGGCATCCCGCAGCGAGCGCACTACACCGCCGCGAAGGCCGGCGTCACCGGCCTGACCCGGTCACTGGCCAAGGAACTGGGACCGCGGGGCGTGCGGGTGAACGCGATCGCGCCCGGTCTCATCGACACCGGTGACGAACTGCCGCCGCACATCAGGGAACGGGTCTCCGGCCTCACCTCGCTCGGCAGGCTGGGGACCCCCGACGAAGTCGCCGACGTGGTGCTCTTCCTGACCGGAGAGCCGTCCCGCTACATCAGCGGGGTGACCCTGCCCGTCGACGGCGGCATCTGATCACGACCACGAACTGGAGGAGAACACCATGCCGTACGCGGCCATCACCTACCGGATCAAGCCGGGCCACGACGACGAGATCGCGGACATCTTCGCGGGCTTCCGCCGGGTGGACACCCCGGTGCTGCGCGACGAGTCCGGTGCCGAGGCGGGCAAGCTGCTCGGCACCGCCGTGTTCATGACCGAGGGCATGCTGGTGCGGGTGATCCACTACGAGGGCGATCTGCGCCTGGTCGGCCGGCACATGGCCACCCAGCGCGGGGTGCACGAGCTGGAGGGCAAGCTGGCGCCGTACCTGGCGGAGCAACGGGACACCAGCACCCCGGAAAGTTTCGCCGCCCACTTCCGCGACGCGACGATGCGCTGCATCTCGCAGATCTCCGCGGGCTGAGGCGCGCGATGGACCCCACAGCCGTGCTCGGGCTCGGCAACATGGGCGCCGGGATGGCCTGCCGGTTGCTGGCCGCCGGTTTTCCGGTGACGGTGTACAACCGGTCCCCGGCCAAGGCGGCCGCGTTGGTCACCGGTGGCGCCGTGCTCGCGAAAACCCCGGCGGAGGCCGTCGCCGGGGCGCGCGCGGTCCTGGTCAGTCTCGGCGACGAGGCCGCGGTCGAACAGGTGCTGTTCGGGCAGGCGCTGCCGGCGCTCACCGCCGGCCAGGTGGTGATCGACACCTCGACGGTGTCCCCGACGTTCGCGCGGGCGGCCGCCGCCCGGCTGGTGGGCGCGGGACTCCGCCGGGTCGAGGCCTGCGTGCTCGGCAACCCGCACCAGGCACGCGCGGGTGAGCTGCGCGTCCTCGCCGCCGGGGCGCCGGAAGACGTCGAAAGCGTGCGAGACCTGCTCGACGTCCTCGGCCGGGAGGTGCGCTACGTCGGCCCGCCGGGCAACGGGGCCAGCACGAAGCTGGTGTTCAACCTGCTGCTCGGCGCCCAGCTGGCCGCGCTGGCCGAAGCCGTTTCGTACGGCGTCGGGGCCGGTCTTGACCGCGAGCTGCTGCTCAGCGCCATCGAGCACAGCGGGTTCAGCTCGCGCGTGCTGGCCTTCCGGGCCGCCCTGATGCGGGAGGCGCGGTACGAGCCCGCCGCGTTCCGGGCCCGGCTGATGGCGAAGGACCTGGACCTGGTCACCCGGGAAGCGGCCGCGCTCGGGGTCGAGCTGCCGGTGACGACGCGGGCGGCCGAGCGGTTCGCCGAAGTGGTCGCGGCCGGGCTCGGCGACCTGGACGCCGCGGTGATCGGCGCCGCCACCGTCGCCGTGGAGCGCTGAGGCGGGCCCACTTCAGCGAGGGTTCAGCCCCACCCGAATCCGATCGGGCAACGTGATGCGGGTCCGACCCGCGAGAGGAGCCACCTCACTCATGAGCGAACCGTCGACCATGCCGAGCCCCATGGAAATCATCCAGCTCGGTACCGCTTTCTGTGATGCCAAGGCGGTGCTCGCCGGCACCGAGTTCGGGCTGTTCACCGTTCTCGACGACGGGCCCGCGAGCGGCGAGCGGATCCGCGAGCGGCTCGGCCTCAACGGGCGTGGCCTGCGCGACTGGCTCAACGTCCTGGTTTCGCTGGGCCTGCTGCGCCGCGACGGCGATCACTACGCCAACACCCCCGCGGCGGAGCGCTACCTGGTGCGGGGCAAGCCGACCTACGTCGGCGGTTTCCTGGAGCGCGCCAACCACAAGCTGTACCCGGCGTGGGGCAACCTCGCCGAGGCCCTGCGCACCGGTGAGCCCCAGGTCGCGGGCCGCGACGGCGACATCTTCGACCACATGTCGCAGCAGCCCGCGGAACTGAAGAAGTTCCTGGCCATGATGGACGCGGTCAACAACCTGCTCGGCCCGAAGCTGGTGGAGGCGTTCGACTGGTCGGCGGGCCGGACCGTCGTCGACGTCGGCGGCGCGCGGGGCAACCTGCTCGCCACGGTGTGCAAGTCCCAGCCGCACCTGTCGGGCACGGTCTTCGACCTGCCCCAGGTGCAGGCGCCGTTCGAAGAGCACATGGCTCAGCTCGGCATGAGCGAGCGGATCGGGTTCCACGCCGGTGACTTCTTCACCGACGAGCTGCCGGAGGCCGACATCCTGATCATCGGGCACGTGCTGCACGACTGGTCGGACGAGGAACGCCGGATGCTGATCGGGAAGGCCTACCGCGCGGTGCGCCCCGGAGGCGCGCTGCTGATCTACGACGCGATGCTCGACGACGAGCTCACGCACAAGGTGAACCTGCTGATCAGCCTGGACATGCTGCTCATCACGCACGGCGGTGCCGAGTACACCGTGCAGGAGTGCCGGACGTGGCTGGCGGAGGCGGGGTTCGGCGACGTGACGTGCGATCCCCTCGGCGAGACCGAGACGCTGGTGGTCGCCCGCAAGCAGGCCGCTTAGATGTGCGGCATCGCCGGGCTGGCCGACTTTTCGCGGGACCTGCGCGACGAAGAGGCGGTGCTGCGGGCCATGACCGGCACCATGGCCTGCCGCGGTCCCGACGCGGAAGGCCGGTGGCTGGACACCCACGCGGCGGTGGGCCACCGCAGGCTCGCCGTCATCGACCTGGCCGGCAGCACGCAGCCGATGGTCGCCGGGTCGGTCGTGCTCACCTACAGCGGCGAGCTCTACAACTTCCGGGAACTGCGGGCGGAACTGGTGGCGTGCGGCCACCGGTTCCGGACCCGCGGCGACACCGAGGTCGTCCTGCGGGCCTATCTCGAGTGGGGCGAGGGCTTCGTCGACCGGCTCACCGGGATGTACGCCTTCGCCGTCTGGGACCAGCGCACCGAACAGCTGCTGCTGGTCCGGGACCGGCTCGGGGTCAAACCGCTGTACTACCACCGGCTCGGGGGCGGGGTGGTGTTCGGCTCCGAACCCAAGGCCCTGCTGGCGAGCGGCCGCGTCCCGCGCACGGTCGACGCGGACGGCATCCGGGAGGTCTTCGGCCTGGTGAACACGCCGGGCCGCGGCCTCGTCGGCGGGATGGTGCAGGTGCGGCCGGGCGAGCTGGTCCGGGTCACGCGTGCCGGCCTCACCCGGCGCCGGTACTGGCGGCTCACGGCCAGGGAGCACCGCGACGACTGGGAGACCACCGTCGCCACCGTGCGGAAGCTGCTCGCCGACGCCGTCACCGGGCAGCTCGTCGCCGATGTCCCCGTCTGCGTCCTGGCCTCGGGCGGGATCGACTCCAGCGCGGTCGCGGCGCTGGCGGGCCGGGACAGTCCGACGTTCTCCGTCCGGTTCGGCGGCGGGTTCCGGCCCGACGCGATGCGCGAGACCGAGGACGAGCCGTACGTCCGCGCGCTGGTGCGGCACCTGGGCACGCGGCACACCGACGTCGTGGTCGGCAACGCCGAGGCGACCGACGAAGGAGTCCGGGCCGCCGCCCTGCGCGCGCGGGAGTTCCCGACGGCGCTGGTCGACATGGACACGTCGTTGTACCAGCTGTTCGGCGCCGTCCGCCGGGACTGCACGGTCGCGCTTTCCGGAGAGGCCGCCGACGAGGTGTTCGGCGGGTACCGGTGGTTCACCGACCCGCGGTTCGCCGGGGCGGCCACGTTCCCGTGGATCGCGATGGTGCGCCAGGCTTCCACGCCGTCCGCCCTGTTCGATCCGCGGGTGTTCGCCGGGCTCGACGTCACCGGGTACCAGGACGAGGCCTACCGGGAGGCACTCGCGGACGTGCCCGTGCTCGACGGCGAACCGGCGGGCGAACGCCGGATGCGCGAGGTCGGTCACCTGTTCCTGAGCCGCTTCCTGCCGGGACTGCTCGACCGCAAGGACCGGATCAGCATGGCGCACGGGCTCGAGGTGCGGGTGCCGTTCTGCGACCACCGGCTGGTCGAGTACGTGTTCAACGTGCCGTGGGCGATGAAAACCCGTGACGGGCGGGAGAAATCGGTGCTGCGCGCCGCGGTCGCCGACCTGCTGCCCGCTGCCGTGCTCGACCGGCCCAAGACGCCTTATCCGTCCACACAGGACCCGGACTACGAGGTGGTGCTGCGGAAACGGGTCCGGGCGATGCTCGACCGCGACGACACGCCGGTGCGCCCGCTGCTCGCGGCGGACGCCGGCGGCCGCGTCGAGGTCATGAACCGCTTCGAGATGGACCTCGCGCTGCAGATCGACGACTGGCTCGCCGCGTTCGACCTGCGGCTCACGCTGTGAGCCGCTCGAGCGCCCGGACCACCTCGCCCGCGGCCGGCTGCGCGCGCGCCTCGTCGCGCAGCCCGGCCGCGGCGCGGCGGTAGCGGGGATCGCCCAGGAGTGCTCCCGCCGCCTCGCGGATGTCGCCGGTGGCGGCGCCGGTGAGCATGATGCCGGCGCCGGACGCCGCGAGCCGGCGCGAGTTGTACAGCTGGTCGGTGAGCAGGGGCAGCAGCAGCTGCGGCACCCCGGCGCACGCCGCCGTCATGAGCGTGCCGCCGCCCCCTTGCGCGATGACGAGGTCGCAGCTGTCCATCACCAGGTGCAGCGGGAGGTCGGAGACCACCCGCACCCCGGGCCGGTCCGCGAGCAGCTCCCGCTCCGGCGCGGAGATCGCCGCGACCACGTCCACGTCCAGCCCGGCCAGCGCGTCGAGAACCTGCGGCACGCCGAACCGGCCGGCACCGCAGATCCGGGTGGTGGAGGTGCCCCAGGTGACGCAGACGCGTGGTCTGGCAGGCGGTTCGAGCAGCCAGCCGGGAGCCGCGCCGGGACCGTTGTAAGGGACGTACCGCATGGCCAGTGTCCGGACCGGACGGGCGCGCTGGAGGCTGGGCGGGCACGGGTCGACGGTCGCGTCCCCGAGGGTGCCCACCTCGCCCAGGCCGAACCGGCGCAGCAGCCCGGCGAGCGCCTCCGGTTCGAATTCGCTGCTCAGCGACGGGTAGTCGATGCCCCAGACGTGGCGGACGGCCGGCACGCCGAGCGTGGCGGCCGCGAGCGGGCCGGCGTACGTCGTCGGGTCGTGGACGATCAGGCCAGGCCGCCACGACCGCGCGTACGAGATGACGTCGGCGGTCATCGACTCGGCCATCTCCACGTACAGGGCCACCGTGGCCGGGCCGTGCTGCCGCAGGTCCTCCCATTCCAGCGAGATACCCGGGATGGACAGCAGGTACTCGAACCCCCGCATGCTCTCGCTGCTCAGCAGGGGAAGGTCACGGCCGGTGGTGACGGCGGGCAGCCCCGAGCGGGTGATCACCGGGCCCAGCGCGGGCTGGCTGATCACCCGGACGTCGTGGCCGGCCGCCCGGCAGGCCCAGGCGAGCGGGACCAGCGGGTAGTAGTGCGACGGCCACGCCCAGGTGGTGAACAGGATGCGCACGTCAGGCCGGCTTTCGCAGGGCCAGTGCCTGGGAGAGCACCGGGTACGTGCCCATCATCAGCTCGGGGATGAGCCGCACCACCCGGTCGAAGTCGAACTCCGGGAAGCCGAGCAGCTCGCGGGGATCGCCGGCGACGAGGTCGAGCCCGAGGCCGGTGACCAGCTCGTGCACGTCGAGGTTGGTGCCCCAGCTGTTGCTCTTCAGCACGCCGAACGGGATCACGTCGAGGAAGAGATCCACGGTCAGGATGAGCAGGCCGCCCGGCTTGAGCAGCGCGGCGGACCGTTCCAGCATGCCGCGCGCCTCCGCGGGCGGCACGTGTTCGAGCACCGAGAGGCAGAAGATCCGGTCGAAGGTCCCGTCGGGCAGCGCGCAGTCCTGCAAGCGCTCCGCCAGCAGCCGCACGCCGGTGCCGAACACGGTGTTCAGCTTCTGGTGGCTCTCGGGCGTCAGCGCCCAGGACACCTGGTAGGTCGAGCCGCTCCACTGGTCGGGGCCCTCGGCGGCCGCCGGGTCCACTGTGGTCACTTCGCAGCCGGCGTCGGCCAGGACGAACTGGAAGCCCGCCAGGCCGCCGCCGATCTCGACGACGCGCATGCCCGGAGCCGGCGCGGCCGTGTGGAAAGCCCACGGGTATTCGAACCGCCGGGTCAGGCTCGGGTGCTGGAAGGCGAACATCCCGAGCGACGCCGGGTCCGGGTGGGCCAGCCGCTCGCGCATGGACAGCTCGCGCACCGCGTGGGTGCCGAACGGGGCACTCCAGACCTTGTTCCAGGTCAGGTACTCCTCGGGAAGGTTCTGCCTGCCGATCATCGGGCACCTGCCAGGGATTCGAGCCGGGTGACGACGTCCAGGGGCGACGGGCGCGTTTCGATCTCCTGCTTCAGCTTGCCCGCCGCCTCGCGGTAGCGGGGTTCTTCGAGCAGACCGGCGACCGCGGCCCGGATGGCCGCGCTCCCGGCCTCTTCGCGGTGCAGGAACGTGCCCGCCCCGGTGGCCCGCAGCTGTTCGGCGTTGGAGACGGTCTCGGGCAGCTGCGGGATGATCAGCTGGGGGAGGCCCGAGCACAACCCGGTGAGCATGGTGCCGAGCCCGCCCTGCGCGACCAGGGCGTCGCAGGTGGGCAGCAGCAGGTTCAGGGGCAGGTCCTCCACGACCCGGACCCCGTCGAGCAGGTCCGCTTCCCCCGCCCGCACGGCGGCGATCACTTCGACGTCGAGGTCGAGGATCGCCTCGATCACCGTCCGCACGAGCACGAGCCGTGGGTCGAGCCGGCCCGTCGAGGTGCCCCAGGTGACGCACACCCGCGGTTTCCCGGGCGGCTCCGCCAGCCAGTCCGGCACGGTCCCGGGCCCGTTGTAGGGGACGTACCGCATGTCCTCCCGGCGCACCGGTGCCGCCAGCTGCAGGCTGGCGGGGCAGGGATCGACGGTGACCGTCCCGATCGTGTCCACCGAGGACAGGCCGAAGCGCGCGCCGAGCGGCCGGAGCGCCGCGGACTCCCAGTCCTTGGCCCGGTAGGAGAAGTCGATGCCCCACAGGTGGCGGACCGACGGGACGCCGAGTGCGGCGGCCACGATGGGGCCGGCGTAGGTGGTGGGCTCGTACACGACCAGGTCCGGCCGCCACGCACCGGCGAACGCGGACAGGTCGTCCACCATCGACGCGGCGATGCCGGCGAACATCCTGACCGCCCGCTCGCCCTTGCCGGTCCGCAGCTCGCTCGGCCGGACGTCGTCGCGCACGCCGAGCGTCTCCCTCGCCGACGCGGCGACGTCGATGTCTTCGCCCACCGCGACCGCGGTCAGGCCCGACTCGATGATTTCCTCGGCGAACCCGGGCTGGCTCGCCACCCGGACCTCGTGGCCGGCGCAGCGGAACGCCCACGCCAGCGGTACCAAGGGGTAAAAATGCGAGGGCCAGGCCCACGTCGTGAACAGGACACGCATCGGTTCCCCTCAGATTTCCCGGAGTGCGGAGACGGTTTCGTGCGGTGCGGGCTGCCGGCTCATCTCGGTGGCCAGCGTGCGCGCGGCGGTGCGGTACGCGGCGGTGCCGAGCACTTCGGCGGCCTCGTCGCGGATCAGGTCCGGAGTGGCCTCGACGCCGTACACCAGGGAGCCCGCGCCGGCCGCCTTGAGCTGCACGGCGTTGAGGCCCTGGTCGTGCAGCTGGGGGATGACCAGCTGCGGGACACCGGCCCACGCCGTGGTCAGGGTGGTGCCGAGGCCGCCCTGGTGGATCACCAGGTCACAGCTGGGCACCAGCAGGTGCAACGGCAGCGCCTCCACGACCCGCAGGTGCGCCGGCACCGGGCGCAGCCGCTCGTGGTCGGCAGGGGTTACCGTGACCACCACTTCGGCGTCCAGGTCCACGGCCGCTTTGACCACGTCGTCGGCCAGGAACAGGCCGTCGTCGAGCCGGGTGCTCGAGGTCCCCCAGGTCACGCAGACCCGGGGCCGCTCCTTGGGTTCGGTCAGCCACCGGGGCAGCAGTCCCGGGCCGTTGTACGGGATGTAGCGCATGCCCAGCCGCCGGTAGGTGGTCGGCACCTGCAGGCTCGGCGGGCACACGTCGACGGTGACCGTGCCGAGCGTCTCGACGGCGGGGATGCCGAGCTTGTCGCACAGCGGGGCCAGCACTTCGGGCTCGTATTCGTGCGCCCGGTACGTGTAGTCGATGCCCCACGTGTGCCGCACCGCGGGGACCCCGAGGACGGCGGCGGCGAGCGGCCCGGCGTAGGTCGTCGGCTCGTACACGACCAGGTCCGGGCGCCACGCCCGGCCGAAGTCCAGCAGGTCGTCGAGCATCACGTCGGCGAGGTCGGCGAAGATGCGGAAGGCCGTGGTGATCTTCTCGCGCAGCTGGTCGAGCGGAACCCGCACCCGCACCGGGCCCACCCGTTCCAGCAGCGGCCGCTGCCGGGTGATCACGTCGATGTCCCGGCCGACGGAAACGCCGGGCAGGCCCGACGACCGGATCGCCGCCTGCAGGCCCGGCTGGCTCGCCACCCGCACGTCGTGGCCCGCCGCCCGCATCGCCCACGCCAGCGGCACCATCGGGTAGTAGTGCGACGGCCAGGCCCACGACACGAAGAGAACACGCATCGGTTACCGCGCCTTCCGCAGCACGAGGGTCTGCGACAGGGCGGGGTAGTTGCCGACGAACAGCTCGGGCAGCCGGCCGACGACGTGGTCGAGGTCGAACTCGGGGAAGCCGTGGAGTTCCCGCCGGTCGCCCTCGACGAGCTCGAACCCCTCGACCAGGTGGCTCACGTCCACGTTGGTGCCCCAGACGTTGCGCTCCAGCACCCCGAACGGCCGGAGGTCCAGGAAGAGGTCGATCGTCAGCACGCACCGGCCCTCCGGCGCGAGCAGCTCGCCGATCCGCTCGAGCAAGGACCGGCCTTCGTCCGGATCGAGGTGTTCCAGCACCGACAGGCAGAGCACCCGGTCGAACCCGCCGGCCGGCAGGTCCGCATCCTGCAGGCGCTCGGCGACGAGCCGGACGCCGGTCCCGAAGGTCTTGTTCAGCAGGGCGTGGTTGGCCGGCGTGAGCGTCCACGCGTACCCGGGGAACGGCATCGCGCGCCACGTCTCGTCGTCGTCGGTCGCCGACGGGTCGACGTTGGTGACCTCGCAGCCCTCCATGTCCAGGACGTACTGCAACCCGCTCAGGCCACCTCCCACCTCCAGGACCCGCATCCCCGGTTCGAGCTCCGCCGCGTGGTAGGCCCACGGGTACTCGAGAATCCGGGTCATGCTGTTCCACTGGAAGGCGAACGGGCCGAACCGCTCCCGGTCCGGGTCGGCCAGCCGCTGGGTGACGGACAGCCCGGTCGGTGCGTCGCCGAAGGGCGCGTTCCACCGTTTGTTCCAGTCCTGATGGTTTTGGGGCAGTCGCTTGCGGCCGATCATGTGACGCCTCGCAATCCCTCGTCATTCCGGCGGAGGCGACAGTCACACCGGGTGTTCGAACATCGCTGAAGTATCGCTCGACCGCGCTTTCCCGCCGTGGGCCCGGATGCCAGGCTGGACGGCGTCCGCCTCGTCCCGGCCGATTCCCCGCCCGCGTCACCCGGAGGCCGCTTTCCCATGAACTGGTTCGAAGTCGACGATCTGGCGTCCCCACGTCCCAACCCGCGGATCGAGCCGATCCTGCGTGCGGTGCTCGACGCGGGCGGGACGCCGCTGCGGCCCGGTGAGCTGCTCGCCGAAGCCGTCCGGCAGACGGGGTTGACCGACTTCGGCGGCGAAGAGTTCCGCCGCCCACTCGAAATCCTCTGCACGGCCCTGCGCACGGAGGCCGGGCTGAGCCCGGTCGGCGAGGTGAGCCTGGCAGCAGGCCTGGTGCAGTTGCTGGGCAACCGGTTGCTGGTCGAAGACCTGTTCGCCCGGCACCCCGAAATCGCCGCGGTGCCGGTGGACCGCCCGATCGTCATCGCGGGCCTGCCCCGCACCGGGACCACGCACCTGCACCGGTTGCTCGCCGCCGCGCCGGGGGTCCGCACCGTGCCGTACTGGGAGTCGGCGGAACCGGTCCTGGCCACGCCGGTGCACCCCGATCCGCGTCCGGAGCGGGCGCACCGGGCACTGGAGTTCGTGGACCTGGCCTTGCCGCACCTGAAACGCATGCACGAGCTGGACGCGCGCGAGGCGGAAGAGGACATCCGGCTGCTGGCAATCGCGTTCTCGTCGACGTACTTCGAATGCCAGGTGCCGGTGCCCGCTTACCGCGACTGGTACCTCGGCACGGATCAGAAGCCCGCGTACGCCTTCCTGCGGCGGGTGCTCCAGGCGCTGACCTGGCTGCGCGGCGGTGGCCGCTGGGTGCTCAAGGCGCCGCAGCACCTGGAACAGCTGCCCGCCCTGTGCTCCGTCTTCCCGGACGCCACCGTGGTCTTCACGCACCGCGACCCCGCCACCGCGGTCGCCTCACTGTCCACCATGGCCGCTTACTCGGCCCGGATGATCCAGCGGGTGGTGGACGTCCCCGCCATCGCGAGCTACTGGGCGGACCGGATCGAGCACCTCATCGGCCGCTTTCTCGCCGACCACGCGGCCGTGCCCGCCGAGTGCTCGGTGCACGTGCCGTTCACCGAGATCGTGACCGATCCGCTCGGCGTGGCCGAACGCGTTCTCGCCGCGGCCGGCGTGCCGTACACCGCCGAGGCTAAGGCGGCCCTCGACGACTACGTGCGCGGTCATCCGCGCGACCGGCACGGCCGGATGCGGTACGACACGGACGTGCTGGGCTTGACCGGGCGACGGCCCTCTGCGGCCCTGACCGCCTACCGTGCCCGGTTCGGAGAGGAGTGATCGTGCGGATCCTGTTCACCAGCTGGGCGTGGGCCTCGCACTACTACCCGATGGTGCCGCTGGCGTGGGCGTGCCGGGCCGCGGGCAACGACGTCCGGGTCTTCAGCTCGCCCGGGCTGCGGCGGGTCGTCGAAAACTCCGGCCTGCCCGCTGTTTCCGGCGGGGCCGACGTCGACGTGGCCGGCATGGTCCAGCAGCGCATGCGCGACGGCGCACGAAGCGGGACCGGGCGCGACGGCGGCAGTTTCCGCGGGCTGTCCATGTTCGCCGCGGTCGCCGAAGCCATGGTGGACGAGCTGATCTCGTTCGGCCGGTGGTGGCGCCCGGATCTCGTCGTCTACGAGCCGACCACGTATGCGGGGCCGCTGGCGGCGGCCGCGCTCGGCGTGCCGGGCGTCCGGCACGGCTGGGGACCGGACTTCATGCACCAGGCGAGTGCCCACGAGCCCGGCCTGCTGGCGCCGCTCGCCGAGCGGATCGGCGCGGGGCCGGTGAGCGTGCGGGGGGCGCTGCTCGTCGATCCCTGCCCGCCGAGCCTGCAGTGCGCGGGCCTGCCCGAGCGCCAGTCGATGCGGTACGTGCCCTACAACGGGCCGGGCCAGGCGCCCGGATGGCTGCTCGAACCCGGGCGCGCGCCGAGGATCTGCGTCACCTGGGGAACCTCGACGACCAAGCTGAACGCCGAGCTGACCGTCGTCGGCGACGTGCTGCGCGCGCTCGGCGACGTGGACGCCGATGTGGTCGCCACACTGTCCGAAGAGGACAGGGAGCTGCTGGGACCGGTGCCCCCGAACGCGCGCGTGGTGCCGCCGGTGCCGTTGCACGCGCTGCTGCCCACCTGCACCGCGCTCGTCGGGCAGGGCGGCCTCGGCACGATGATGTCCGCGGTGACCTGCGGAGTGCCGCAGCTGGTCGTCCCGCAGTTGCCGGACCAGCGGTTCAACGCGGGACTGCTGGCCGCCTCGGGCGCGGGCACGGTGCTCGAACGCACGGAACTCGACCGCCTCGCCGCCGAGGTGGCCGCGCTGCCCGCCCGGCAGGCCGCCGCCGAGCGGCTGCGGGACGAGAACGCGGCCCTGGCGGCCCCCGTCGACGTGGTACCGGTGCTGGCGAAGCTCGCCGGGGGCTGAGCTCCGCCGGCACCGGCCGGCATCAGGCGGCCGCGTTGACCCGTTCCCTGATCCGCCCCGCGTACTTCGGGGTCCACAGGACCAGGAGGCCGAAGGTGACCACGTAGAGCGCGGGGGAGACGAATACGGAGGCGTCCACCGGAATGGTGTAGACCACGATCACGCGGAGGATCGACTCGAGGATCAGCGCGACGCCCCAGACCGCCGTCATGAAGTTCATCCCCTTGCGGAACTCCGCCGACTCGGTCCAGAACTTGTCCCAAGTCGGCGCGTCCATCTCCGGTATGCCGCCGCTTTCGGCGAACTTGCGGCCGAAGACGTTGATCAGCGGCCGCCCGACGAAGATCGACCCGATGAAGGCGCACCCGACGAACCCGGTGAAGGCCGATTCGCGCGCCAGCACGAACCGGGCGTCCCCGCTGATCAGCGCCATCGCGATACCCACGCCGAAGAGGCAGACCATGAACACGGCGAGGCCGTCGACCCGGCGGTGGAGGACGAGCTCCACCGCGAACCCGAGCGCCGGCACGGCACTGGCCGCGATCAGCGCGTACAGGTCCCGGACGTCGAAAACCCGGTGCAGCACGACGAACAGGACGACCGGGAGTACGACGTCCACCAGCAGGCGGGGCAACATCGCCCGGAACCCCGCTCCTTTGCCAGCCATTTTGGCTCCTCACTCAGCTTTCGATGAAATCGACGGTTCCCGAGTCGCCGTCGACGGTCACCAGTTGCCCGTCCCGCAGGACGTGCGTGCCGTTGCCGGTGGCGACGACGGCGGGGACCTGGTACTCGCGGGCGATGATCGCGGGATGGGACAGGATGCTCCCGGTGTCGGTGACCAGCGCGCCGACGCTGCCGAACAGCACCGACCACTGCGCGTTGGTCTCCGGGCAGACCAGCACGTCGCCGGGCCGCAGCTTGTGGAACTCGGTCTCGTCGAGGATCACCCGCACGGTCCCGGTATAGCGGCCACCCGACGCGGCGAGCCCGCGCAACCCGGTCGCGGTGGCCTGGGCCTCCGCGACCGGTGTCGCCGTGCGCCCGACCCAGAGCACGATCTCGATGGTCCGCCGGGAGGCCGGGTCGAGCGAGTCCAGCCAGGCGGCGCTGTCCTTTTCGGACGGTTGCTGGGGTGGCTCGCCGTAGAAGGGCGGCCCCACGTGGGCGGTGGCCCATGCGCGTTCGGCCCGCCGCACGTCCGCCAGCTCCCGCCGGTCCGCACCGTCGCGCAGCGCGTCCAGCGCTTCCGCCAGGTCCAGCAGGAACACGTCCGCCGGGTCGGCGAGCAGGCCGCGGGCGGCGAGCCGGCCGCCGAGTTCGAGCACCCCGCGGCGCAGCACCGCCAGCATCACGTGCGTGTAGAAGGCGCTGTCGTCGCGGACCGGGTAGCTCCGCCGTGCCAGCCGCACGGCCTCGGCGAGCCGGTCGCGCTGAGCGTCGTCGAGCCCGGCGACGGCCTCCGCGTAGGCCCGCTCCCGGTTCCCGGCCAGGGCCCCGAACTCGGCTTCGGGATCGCTGTCGCTCTTGAGCTGCGCCTCGACCAGCCGCAGCACCAGTTCCGGCTGCTCGGCCAGCGTCGGCTGCGTGATGTCCTGGCCCATCGTCCGGCTGCCGTACTCCCGCAGGTAGTCGCCGAACGCCGTGGCGAATTCCGCATCGGCCGCCAGAATCCGGGCCGTGTCCCCGCTCGGCAGCAGCTCGCGGACCGCGGGATCGGCCGCGGCCATGCGAGCCAGCTCGGTGAGCCGGAGCCCGGGTTCGGTGGTCTTCCCCGGTACGCCGACGATCAGCCGCAGCGCCTGGAAGGCGTCCCAGCCCAGCAGTTCCGAGCAGGTGAAGCCCAGCTCGCCCCACACGAACGAGCTGGCGCCGCCGACCCGGAAGTGCACCTCGTTGGAGACGGTCGACAGGACCCGCGCGGCCTGCAGGTGCTCGGCGAGCCCGGTGTCGGACAGCCCGGTCAGGTCCCGGTCCCGCATGGCCTTCACCCGCGCCTCGATGTCGGGCTGCCATTCGGTGTACCAGCGTTCCACCACCCGCGCCGGTTCCCCGGCGGCGACCGCCCCGATGATCCGGCCCACGCGCTCTCCGGTGCGCTCGCCCAGCGGCACGAACCGCAGGTACGACCAGCCGCCGATGTCGCGGTACTCGAAGCCGTACATCAGGCCGTACTCGAACAGCCGCCAGTTGACCTCGTTGAGACCGTCCTGCAGGAGGGAGCGCTGCATCGGGGTCCACGGCCGCCGCAGGTAGGAGTCGCGGAGCCAGAAGCCCTCCGGCACCTCGAACTCGATCTTCCGCTGGGCTTCGGGCAACGCGGTGATCGGCCGCGCCTGCAGCAGCATGATCTCCCCTCCGTCGATGGCCCACTCGATGTCCTGTGCGGCGCCGAAGTGCCGTTCGACCCGGCGGGCGAGCTCGGCGACCCCGCACGCCTGCTCCGGGGTGATGGCCCGCTCGGTGCCCGACCGGTGCTGTGCCTGGTCCCGGACCACCCACTCGTCGGCGGTGGCCTGCCCGGAGACCAGCCGGTCGGCGAGCCCGCGCACCGCGCTGACCACCGCCTCCGCGCGGTCGCCGGAGACCGGGTTGGCGCTGAACGCGACGCCGGCGGCCTCGGCCGGCACCATGCGCTGGACCAGCACGGCCATCCGGCCCGAGCCGTCGATGCCCCGGCCCTGGCGGTAGGAGGCGACCCGGTCGGAGCCGGCCGAGTCCCAGCACACCTTGACCGCGTCCAGCACGGCGTCCAGGCCGCGGACGTCGAGCACGCTCTCGTACTGCCCGGCGAACGAGCCGCCGGCCAGGTCTTCGTCCACACCGGACGACCGGACCGCCCAGGCGTCGTCCGCGCCGAGTTCCGCGAGCGCGGCCCGCACCGGTTCGCGCAGCTGCGCGAGGTCCTCTTCGCCGCCCGTCTTCCCGAAGGCGTCCACGGTCAGGACGAAGCCGTCAGGGACCGGGAAGCCCGCGCTGAGGAGCTCGCCGAGCGTCCCGGCTTTCCGGCCGACGGCCTCGGCGTCGGCCCGGGACACCTCGTCGAGCCGGCACACGTGGTTGCTCATGATCTACTCCGCTCTGTGGGCACGGCACGCAGTTTGGGGGCGCCGGCGCGCAGCACCCCGGGGTCTTCGCGCACGGCTTCCGGGTTCCAGTCCAGGTCGCCGCGTTCGATGTCGGTCAGCACGGATCGCAGCCACGTCAGTTCGGCCCGCCATACCTGGCTCAGGTGCTCCAGTTCCAGCCCGCACACCCGGTGGGCGTGCTCGGCGACGAGCCGCTGCTGCGCATCGAGGGCGGCGATCCTGCCTTCCAGCAGGGTCCTGCGCACGCCGAGCAGGCGGGCGGCGTCGGACGGCGGCAGGTGCACGATCATCGAAAGTGCCGTCGTCGTCGCGGTGTGGTCGGCCGGTGCGTCGGTGAGCAGTTCGCCCAGGTTCCCGAAGAACTCCTCGCGGCCTTCGCCGGTGATCCGGTAGACGGTCCGCTCGGGCCGGCGGCCTTCGCGCTGCGACTCGCACGCTTCGACGAAACCGGCCTTGTTGAGCCGGTTGATCGCGTGGTACAGGCCGCCGGCCAGGGGATGGTGCCGTTCCCGGCAGATGCGCTGCAGCTCGTACGGATGCCGAGGGTGTTCCAGCAGGAGCCCGAGCACGATCAGCCCCGCCAGTTCGCGTGGTCTTGGCGTCATGCATTACTCCAAACCAAATTAGTGCAGCCGACACTATACGAGATGTGGCTGGTGGTCCAACCGCCAGGTGGCGGCGAGTCCGGCGGTCAGGGAGGTGGTGGCCCGCCACGCGAGCGTCCGCGCGGCCAGCCGGCAGTCGAGCCACACGTCGTGCCGGTCGAACCCCCTGGCCGGCTCGGGGGCCAGCGGGGCCGGGCACCCGGTGGTCGTGCGGATCGCCGCGGCCAGTTCGGTCAGCGAGACCGGAGTGCCCGAGCCGATGTTCAGCGTGCGGGGGATGCGCGTGCCCAGGTTCCGCGCGCGCAAGTCGTGGACCCGCAGCAGCGCCCGCACGACGTCGTCGACGTAGACGTAGTCCCGGCGGGCGCTCGGATCGCCGAACACCCGCAGCGGCCGGCCGGACCGTGCGGCCAGCAGCCACTCGCCGATCACTCCCTGCAGCGTGCTGGTGCGCTGGCCGGGCCCGTAGACGTTGGACAGGCGGAGGATGACCGGGCGGGCGGTGCCGGCCAGCAGTTCCCGCTCCAGGTTGAGCTTGGCGAAGCCGTACGCCGTGACGGGCATGGTCGGCATCGACTCGTGGTACGGCGCCGCGAGATGCGGGCCGTAGACCGTCCCGCCCGAGCTGGTCAGCACGACGGTCGTCCGTTCCGGCAGGCCCCGCAGGAGCGCGGCGAACCGCTCGTGGTCCTCGTCGATCCGCTCCGGGTGGCGCACCGCGAGCGCCGGGTTGATGGTGCTCGCCAGGTAGAAGACGAGCCGGGCGGCCGCCAGTTCCGGCACCGGCCGGCCGGCGCGCAGGAACGGTGTCGTCCGGTCGAACCGGGCCGTGGCGATGCCCCTGCGGTCCAGCGCCGCGATCAGCCTGGTGCCGATGAAACCGGTCGCACCGACGACTGCCACGAAAGGTCTCATGACCGTGCTCCCTCTCCCGGGTTCGCAAGGAGACGCACAGTAGGAACGGCGGGTCGAGCGGACCTCGAACCGTTCTGGACGCGGCCACGACAGGGTGCGCGCCATGCGGATTCTGCTGACCGGCGGCGCGGGGTTCATCGGCTCACGGGTCGCCGGAAAACTGGTCGAGGACGGACACGAGGTCCGGGTGGTCGACGCGCTCGTGCACGGTGCGCCGCCGGTGTTCCCGGAAGAGGTGGAGTTCGTGCACGGCGACCTGCGGGACCCGGACACCGTCGACCGCGTGCTGGGGGGTGTCGAGCTGGTCAGCCACCACGCCGCGATGGTGGGGCGGGGGAAGGAGATCCTCGACGGCCCCCGCTACGTCGGGTGCAACGACCTCGGCACCGCGAACCTCCTGGCGGCGATGACGCGACGGGACATCGGGCAGCTCGTGCTCGCCAGTTCGGTCGTCATCTACGGCGACAGCAGGTACGACTGCCCCGAGCACGCGCGGGTCCGGCCGTCCCGGCGCACGCGGGCCGACATGGACGCGGGCCGGTACGAGCCGCGCTGCCCGGAGTGCGGTGCCGAGCTGGTGGCCAGTGCGGTGCGGGAGGACGACCCGCTGGACCCGCCGCGCAACGTCTACGCGGTCACGAAGCTCGCGCAGGAGTACCTCGTCGGCGCCTGGGCGAACGAGACCGGCGCCGCGGCGGTCGCACTGCGCTACCACAACGTGTACGGCCCCGGAATACCTTACGACAGCCCGTATTCCGGGGTGGCGGCGACGTTCCGGTCCGCGGTGCGGGCCGGGCGCGCACCCCGGGTGTTCGAAGACGGCGGCCCGACGCGGGACTTCGTGCACGTGAGCGACGTCGTCTCGGCCAACCTGGCCGCGCTGCGGTGGACGGGCGCGGGGATGCGGGCGTTCAACGTGGCCAGCGGCGAACCCCGCACGATCGGCCAGCTGGCCACGGCGCTGACCGAGGCCGCGGGCACCCCGGCGCCGGTCGTCACGGGGGAGTACCGCCCCGGCGACGTCCGGCACATCGTCGCCTCCGCCGACCGGCTGCGCGCCGAACTTTCGTGGCGCCCGGAAATCGGCTTCCACGCGGGCATGCGCGAGTTCGCCACGACCGAGATGCGTTACGCGTCGTGACGCGCCCGGCCAAGGATTCGCGGCGCTGGCTGGCGACTCTCTACCTCACGGACGTCTGGGAACGCTTCGGCTTCTACGGAATGCAGGCGATCCTGGTGCTCTACGCCACCACGCCCGTCGCGGCGGGTGGCCTCGGCTTCGACCGCGCCGACGCCACCGCGCTGTTCGGCGCCTGGATGGGGCTGATGTTCATGCTGTCCCTGCCCGGCGGCTGGGTGGCCGACCGGTTGCCTGGGACCGCGCCGGGCGCTGGTGGCCGGCGGCGTCGTCATCATGGCCGGTTACCTGTGCCTGGCGTTCCCGGCGCGGGCGGGGGCCGCGATCGGCCTGGTCCTGGTGGCGGCCGGCACCGGGCTGTACAAGCCCAACCACCTCGCGCTGATCAACCTGCTGTTCGGCGACCGGGCCCGGCGCGAGGCCGGCATCTCGCTGATCTACACCTCGATCCAGGCCAGCGCCCTGCTCGCCCCGCTGGTCATCGGCTACCTGGGCGAGCGGGTGCGCTGGCAGTGGGCCTTCCTGGCCGCGGCGGCCGTGCTGGCGGTGTGCGTGGTGCAGCTGGTGGTGGCCGGGCGCAGGCTCGGCCCGCTGGGGGACGCCCCGGGCCGGCCGCTGGGTTCGGTGCCCCGCCGGCTGTGGTTCGCGCCGTTGGTGCTCGTCGTGCCGGTCGCGGCCTGGATCGTGTTCGGGGTGACGGGGGCGATCGCCGTGGTGGCTTTGGCGAGCGTGCTCGCCCCGTTCGCCGGCTACCGCAGGCTCGGCTCGGCCCTCGCCCCGGCGGCGAGGACCCGGCTGCGGGCGTTCCTGTGGGTGTTCTCCGGTTCGGCGTTGTTCTGGATGATCGCCGCGCAGGACGGCTCCGTGCTCGCCTTGTTCGCCCGTGATCTGACCGACCGGACCCTGTTCGGCATGGAGGTCCCGGTCAGCTGGCTGCCCGCGGCGACCCCGCTGTTCGTGCTGTTCCTCGCTCCGGCGGCGGCGTGGGCGCTGCCGCGGATGGGCGGCCTGCCCCTGAAGTTCTCACTCGGCTTGCTGTGTGCGGGCGGCAGTTTCCTGCTGCTGATCGTGCCCGCACTGGCCTCGGCGTCCGGACGGGTTTCAGTCGGGTGGCTGTTGGCCGTCTACCTGCTGCACGCGTGCGGCGAGCTGATCATCGCCGCCGTGGGGATCGCCGCCACGGCGGACGTGGTACCGGCGGCCTACCTTTCGCAGGCGCTGGGGTTGTGGTGGCTGTTCGCCGCACTGGGCGGCGGCCTGGGCAGCCAGCTGGCGCGCGTGGTCGAGGTCCTCGGGCACCCGGTCTACTTCTTCGCCCTCGGCACGGTCGTGACGGTGACCGGGCTGGTCATGATGGCTCGGCGGCACGCCATCACCCGGGCGCTGTCGCACCCGGACGACGTGGCCGACCCTGCCCCGATGAAGCCGAGCCGCGCTTGAACCTCGCACCACTGCGTGGGCGTTTTTCGTCCCCCACCGGACCGGCAGGCTGTACGCGTTCCGGTACGCGCCGACGGCGAACCGGAGGAACACCCGGTGCCGGAAGGCTGCGACCTCAGCACCGCGATCCCCTCGGCCCCATTCTGGGAGACACCCACGACGCTGGTGTTCACCCACGAGCGCGGCGGCGTGAGCCGGCTGGTGCGCTGGGAGATCCGGTCCGGCCGGTTCGAGCACTTCGACCTGCCGGCCGTTCCCCATCCTGCGCCCTGTCCCGGGTTGAGCTTCGCAGCGTCACCAGCCCGGTCCTGCCGCGGCGCCGAGCCGGGTGGTGACCCGTTCGGCGTCCTCGTGGCGGCCCTGGATGCGGTACAGCTCCAGCGCGTCTCGCCACGCACTGCTCGCGCGGTCGTGCTCGCCGAGGTGCACGTGTACGGCGCCGAGCCGCTCCAGTGTCGTTGCCTCCTCGTAGGTGGCGCCGAGTTCCGTGTAAAGGTGCAGTGCACGGCGATGGAGCTCGGCCGCGCGGGGGTAGTCCGCCTGACGGGCATGGAGCACAGCCAGGCTGGCCAACGCGTCGGCTTCGCCGCGGCGGTCGTTGCTGCCGCGGCTCAACGTGAGGGCGTTGCGGCAGTGGGACAACGCCGTGTCGAAGTCGGCGAGCTCAACGGCGTAACTGCCGATCCGGTTCAGCGCCCGCGCCTCCCACACCGTATTTCCCAGCTGCCGGTACAGGGGAAGTGCGGTCCTGGCGTGGGTGATCGCTCGCCGGTGGTCGCCGCCGGTGGCGTGGGTCTGCGCGAGCACGATCTGCGCGTGGGCCTGTGCCGGTACGTCGCCGTGCCGTTCGGCCAGGGTGAGCGCTTCCTGGAGGTGGGCGAGCGCGTCCTCCAGGCGGCCCATCCTGGTGTAGGTGTCCGCGAGCATCCGGTGCGCAAGGGCTTCGGTGGCGTAGGCGCCGAGGCTGCGGGCGGCGCGAAGGCCCTCCACCCACGCGGCGACGTCGTCGGCCAGGAAGCCGCGGCGGAGGTTGAAGGTCGTCATGGCCCACGCGAGCTGCCAGACCGCCGCGTGGTCGCGGTCCTGCACGCACCGGTCCAGCACGGCGATCAGGTTGGACCGCTCGGCTTCCAGCCAGCGTAGGGCGGCCGCCTCGCTGCTCAGCGCCAGCGGCGCCGCACCGGGCGTGGCGGTACCGAGGTCCACCTCGGCGCTGTGCGGGTCGAGCAGCCGGTCGGCCCGATGCCCGGTTTGCAGGTAGAAATCGCGCAGGCGGGCGGACGCGGCGGTACGGCGGCGCTGCGGGACGTCGGCCGCGGCGACCTCGGCGGCGAAGAGCCGGACCAGGTCGTGCATGCGGAAGCGGTCGCCGTCGAGCCGCTGGACCAGCGACACCTTTTCCAGCGCCGACAACGCGGCGGCTGCCTCGGCCACGACGCCGCCGATCAGCGCGGTCGCCGCCGCGGTGCTGATGTCCGGACCGGGCGCCAGGCCGAGCAGGCCGAACAGCTCCGCCAGCGCCGGCTCCAGCGCGGAGTACGACGCAGACAGCACGGCGCGGATGCTCGCCGCCGGATCCGGGTCGTCGAGCGCGCCCAGCCGGGTGTTCTCGTGCTCGAGCTCCGCGACGGACGCTTCGAGCGGCTTGTGGGGTTCGACGGCCGCGCGGGCGGCGACGATGCTCAAGGCGAGCGGGAGCCCCGCGCAGTAGGTCACCAGCGCGGAGACGGCGGCGGGGTCCTGAGCCAGCCGCGTCGCCGGGAGCCGCGCGGCCAGCAGGTCATGGGACTCCTGAGCGGACAGCACGTCGAGGTGGACCGGACGAGCTCCGTGCGCGCTGACCAAGCCGACCATCTGCTCCCGGCTGGTCACGATCACCGTGCAGCCGGGGCTGCCCGGCAGCAGCGGGCGCACCTGTTCGGCGTCGCGGGCGTTGTCGAGGAGCAGGAGCATCCGCCGTTCGGCGAGGAGACTGCGGAACAGGGCTGATCGCGCTTCCAGGCCGCCGGGGACGGAATCCGGCTTCACCCCCAGTGCGTCCAGGAATCCGTGCAGCGCCTCGGTGGGGTGGACGGGTTTCGCGCCGGGACCGTAGCCCCGGAGGTTCACGTACAGCTGGCCGTCAGGGAAGCGGTCGAGGTGCCGGTGTGCCCAGTGCAGCGCGAGCCAGGTCTTGCCGACGCCGCCGCTGCCCCCGATCGCCGAAATCACCGCGGTGGCACCGGTGGTTTCGTCCTCGAGCAGGGCGTCGTCGAGGAGGGCCAGCTGCGCCGCGCGGCCGGTGAACAGCCTCGGCCGCCCGGGCAGCTGCCGGGGAACCGGCTGCCGGTCGGGGGTCCGGCGGCCCGGCAGCAGGACCGGGTCGGCGAGCAGGATGCGTTCGTGCAGCGTGCGCAGCGAGCGCCCGGGATCGCACCCCAGCTCGTCGGCCAGCCGCCGCCGGAGCCGGTCGTAGCGGGCGAGGGCTTCGGCGGCCCGGCCGTCTTGGTACAGCGCGAGCAGGTGCTGGCCGGCGACCCGCTCGTTCAGCGGCAGCGCCTCGCTGAGATCGGTGAGTTCGTCGACGACGTCGCGGTAGCGCCCGTGCTCCAGCGCCAGGTCGATGCGGTCCAGGTTGACGGCGAACCGTTTGTTCTCCAGCTGCTGTCGCAGCGTGTTGAACCACGGCGTGTCCGCGGTGGCGAAGGGTTCGCCTCGCCAGAGGCTCAGCCCTTCGCCGAGGAGCGCGAGGCGAGCGCTGCCCTCGGCGTGCGACGCCTCGTCGAGCAGCTTGGTGAATCGATGCAGGTCCACCGCGACCGGCGCGACGAGCAACCGGTAACCGCCGGATTCCCGGACCAGGTCGACCCCGGCGGTACCGGAAAGGGCGCGACGGAGCCGGTGAATGTACCCATACAGCGTATTGCGGACGCTGTATGGTGGCCGGTCTCCCCACACTCGGTCGATGAGCTTGTCGGCCGGGAGCAGGTGATTGGCCTCGACGAGCAGTGCAGCCAGCACCAGGCGCTGCCTGGCGTGTCCGAGCAAAAGCGGGTGGCCCCCGGCGAAGCCTTCGATCGGACCCAGCAGGCGGAATTCGATGGGCACGCGCACTCCTCCCTCCGAACCCCGACACGCGGACTACCTGCCGATACAAGATTCATCCTAGCCTTGTGCGGAATGGTTGAAGAGGCGCTGGAATGACGCCGGCCGCCGATCTGGTGGGTGCATTCCGCACGGCCACGCAAAACGGGGATCCGGGGGATGACGCGATGGAATACCGTATCCTGGGCGCACTGGAAGTGCGTGCGGACCGGGCCGGGGCGATCGCGCTCGGCAAGCCGAAGCAACGGCTGCTGCTGGCAATGCTGCTGGTCAAGGCCAACCGTCCGGTCGGTGTGCCGGAGCTGATCGACACGATGTGGGGCGAACGGCCGCCCCGGTCGGTGCTGGGAAACCTGCAAACCTACATTTCCTCGTTGCGAGGCCTGCTCGGCGCCGATCGGCAGGGCACACCCCGCATCGAAAGGCAAAGTGCCGGGTACTTACTGCGTGTACACAACCATGAGCTCGACTTGACGAATTTCGCCCGGTTGGTGGATCAAGGCCGAGCTGCGTCACGCACCGGAAACGACCCGGTTGCCGTCGAACTGCTCCGCCAGGCATTGGTGTTGTGGCGTGGCGAACCGCTGGAAGACCTCGACTGGCCGGGTGGCCCGATGGCCGAGGTGCTCCGCATCACCGAGCTGCGGTTGTCGGCCGTGGAGGACCACGCCGAGATCGGCCTCCGGCTGGGCCAGGCCCCGGCCCTGATTCCCGAGCTGTGCGCGGCCGTCGGACGGCATCCCCTGCGGGAACGGTTCACCGGACTCCTCATGCGCGCGCTCGCCGGATCCGGCCGGACTGCGGAGGCGCTGACCGCCTTTGCCGAGCTGCGCGAACGGCTCGCCGGCGAGCTGGGTGTCGGCCCGGGGCCGGAGGTCCGCCGGATCCGGGAAGAGATTCGGCACGGCCTGCCGGCGCCCGCGCCGCGGCACGGCCCGCCCGCGCGGCCGGTGCCGCGGCAGTTGCCGGTGCCGCCGTCGATGCCCGCTGCCCGGACCCGGTTCGCGAAGGAGTTGTGCGCGCAGCTGGGGAGCCCGGCGGCGGTGGCCGTCTCGGGGCTGCCGGGCACCGGGAAGTCGGTCTTGGTGCAGCAGCTGGCCGCGGGACTGGCGGAACGGTGCCCCGACGGGCAGTTGTACATGAACTTCGGCTACGCGGCGGAGAGCGCGGCCGTGGAACGGCAGGTGCTCCGGAGGGCGCTGCGGGCGTTCGGCGTGGATCTGCCGGTCGGTTCGGCTGACGAGGCCGCGGCCGTCCTGCGCTCGACGCTCGCGGATCGCCGGGTGCTGGTGGTGCTGGACGACGTGGCCACGGCCGCCCACGCGCGTCCGTTTCTCACCGGTAGTCCCGGCTCCACCGTGCTGATCTCCGGCAGGCGGGTGCTGGCGACGCTCGACCGGGTACGCCACGTCCGGCTGCCCGCGCTCAGCCCGCCGGACGCCGAGGAACTGCTCGGTGTGCTGGTGGGCGGGCAGCCGGAACCGGGTGCGCTGCGGGAACTGGCGGAACTGTGCGGTCATCTGCCGCTGGCGCTGCAGGTGGCCGCGGCCCGTCTGCAGGCACGGCACTGGTCGCTGCCCGAACTGGCCGACCGCCTCCGCCCGGAGAGCCGGCGGCTGGACGAACTGCGCGTGGACGACATCTCCGTCCGGGACCGGTTCCGGCAGTGTCACGGCGCGTTGCGGCACCTCGGCCCGGTGGCCGGTCCGGCGGCGCACACCCTGCTCCAAGGCCTCGGTGCCGGCGAGACCGGCGAGGTCGCTCCGGGCGATGTCGCCGGCGACCAGCGGCTCTCGGTACGGGACGCCGAGGACTCGCTGGACGAGCTGGTCGACGCCGGGCTGGTGGACCGCGCACGTCGCGGTCACTACCACCTGAACCCGTTGATCCGGTTGTTCGCCCGTGAACTGGCCCGGCCCGGGCTTGTTCCCGTTCAGCGGGTTCCGGCGCTCCACGGATGCGTGTAGGGGAAGTGAAGCCGTTGTGGAGCAACGGCTTCTAGCGTCGGCCGCAGGCCTTCGGGACAGGGGAGCGACTATGTGGGTGGGCGAGACCATCAACCGTGCCCGGTGCAGGGTGCTCGGTGTCGCCGACGTGCGGCCGGAGGACAACTTCTTCGGGATCGCCGGCGGCTCGCGCCCGACGGTCGCGGCGCAGGAACAGTGCTTCGCGAACCGGACCGAGATCCCGCCGCCGGACCGGGTCCGGCCGCCCCGCAGGCCGCGGTACCCGGGCTGCTCGCGGCAATCATCGCGGCCGGCCGCCGTACCGGCGCGCCGGGTCGGTCTCGGCGCGAGCGACGCTCGGCGCACCACACGAGGACGTCACGGCCTACCACCAAGCGTTCCTCGAACGCCGGGGTTACTGGGCCCGGAAGACGAACACCGCGCCCGGGCGAGTGGCGGGAGTTCCACGAGCACTTCGACAAGCGCCGCGGCGAATTCGGTGCTTCGTCCGTGCTGCGGATACGAGACGATGCCGACTTGATGGAGCTGAACGGAGTACCGGCGGACCGCATCCAGCTGAGCGCACTCGCGATGACGAACTACGGCCACTTCACCACCATGCGAGTCGCGGACGGGCGGGTGCGGGGGTTGTCCTTGCACTTGGAGCGGTTGTCGCGGGACTGCCGGATAGTTTTCGGAACGGACCTGGACACCGAACGGGTGCGATATTTGATTCGTCACGCGCTGGGTGAGCGGAAAGGGGCGGCAACAGTCCGGGTAACCGTGTTCGACCCGGCGTTGGAGCTCGCGCATCCCGGAGCGGCGGCCGAACCGCACCTTCTGGTGACCACCCGACCCGCTCCGGCCGAGGCACTGTCGCCGATGCGGGTGCAGGCGGCCCGGTACGTGCGGGAGCGGCCGGAGGTGAAGCACGTCGGCCTGTTCGGCACGATCGACCGGCGGCGGCGCGCGCAGCTGGCCGGTTTCGACGACGTGCTGTTCATCGACGAGCGGTCGTTCGTCGCCGAGGGGGCCACCTGGAACGTCGGGTTCTTCGACGGAGAGCACTTGGTGTGGCCGCGGGCGAAAGTCCTGCCGGGAGTGACGATGGCGTTGCTCAACGAGGTCCACGGCGGCCCGGTCCGCACGGATCCGGTCCCGCTCCGTCAGCTGCCCGGCATGGGTGCGGCGTTCGCCACCAATGCCGGCGTGGGCGTCCGGGCGATCAGCGCCGTGGACGGCGTCGGGTTCGCCGAGGCGCACCCGATCCTCGACGTCCTTCGCAAGGAGTACGCGGACATCCCCGCTCAGCCGCTGTAGCCGGGCGTTCGCGAGCAGGGACGGGAACGTGCAAACCGTACGGGTCACTCGTGCGTGTACTCCTTGCGAAGGACGTCGGCTGGGGGGGAGAGAACATGACTTTGCGTATTGTCTTCGGCCGGGCGGACCTGCAGCGCGTCCGGCTGGCGGCCAATCCCGACCCGATGTGGGAGCTGGCACTCGCACTGAACCGCATGCGCGACCAGAGCATCGAACTGCGGCTTTCCCGCTGGCAGCGGCAGGTCCGCCGCCAGGTGCAGGGTGATGCCCACCGGTGGCGGAAGGTCCTGTTCAGCCTGGTGCCGTATCCCGGAAACTTCCCCGACTTCCTCACTCCGGCGCCCTCGGTCGCCGACCTCGGGGCCGGTTGCGAGGCGATCCTGGGCACCAGCCGCCGGCGGCTGCGGCAGGACCTCGCCGCCACGTTCACCGACACCGCTGCCCCCAGCTGGATTCGTGAGCTGGCCGCCGGTGGCCGTAGTGAGCTGGAGTCCGTCGTGGACTCCGTCCAGGCCGCCCACGACCTGTTGGTCGCACCGTCCTGGGACGTCGTCCTCGCCGCCGTCGCGGCCGACCGGGCCGAGCGGATGCGTGTCCTCGGCCGCGACGGGGTCGGCGCTCTGCTCGTCGGGATTCCCGGAGTGGCAGGGTGGGACGGGCAGGTGCTCAGGATCAGCTACCCGCGTGCCCGCACGGTGCACCTCGCGGGCCGCGGGATGACGTTGATCCCCAGCTACTTCTGTTCCGCGCCGGTCTCACTCATCGACGCCGAACTCCCGCCGGTCCTGGTCTACCCGGTGGCAGGTCCCTTCGGTGCCGAACCCGGCGCGTCCGGTGTGCCCCGGCAACTGGTCGCCCTGCTTGGCCGGACCCGGGCGGAGTGTCTCGCCGCACTTACCACACCGTGCACGACCAGTGCACTGGCGGACCGCCTCGGCGTGTCGGTCGGCACGGCGAGCAAGCAGGCCGCGGTGCTGCGAGACGCCGGGCTCGCGACCTCTCGCCGGCGGGGTGGCGCGGTGCTGCACCACCTCAGCCACCTCGGCGAGCGACTGCTGACGGGTGAGGACATCGCAGGTTGACCGCTCCTTTTCGATGACGGGAAAAGGTATTGCCGAGCCCCGGTGAGCTGGTCAGGCTGGGAAAGACGTCCCGGCCGTCGACGTCGGGGCGCATCACGATCGGGGCGAGTGGAGCTGCTTTGGAATTAGACACAGTGTCGGCGGGGGACGGTCCGGGGCTCGCACCAGGCCGCGCGGACCCTCTCACGGGCCCCGGTCCGGATGGGCCCGACGGTGTCGAGACGATCCGGATCGCGGACGTGACGGTGCGCGAGTCGCCCCGGCAGGCCGGGGAGGACCAGGGGCACGTGCGGTACCTCGCCGAGTGCAGCGATCCGTTGCCGCCCATTCTTGTGCACCGCCAGACAATGGTCGTGGTCGACGGTCTGCACCGGTTGCGTGCCGCCGAGCTCCGGGGCGCGCGCACGATCGCGGTGCGGTTCATCAGTTGCCCGCCTTCGGAGATCTTCGTCGAGGCGGTGCGGGCGAACATCAACCACGGACTGCCCTTGTCCTTCGCCGACCGCAAGGCTGCGGCCGCCCGGATCGTGGCGTCGCACCCGCACTGGTCGGACCGGGCGATCGCCGCCACCAGCGGTCTGTCGCACAAGACCGTGGGCAAGATCCGGCAGGCCTTTCCGGGAAACCTCGCCGACACGCCGTTCCGGGTCGGGCAGGACGGCCATGTCCGGCCACCGCGCGGCTACGGCCGCGCGGTGGCCGAGGAGATCATCAGGCGACATCCGCACGCCTCACTCCGCCAGGTGGCCGCCGCCGCGCGGATCTCCGTGAGCACCGCCCACGCCGTGCGGCGGCGCCTGAGCCTCGACGCAGATCAGGCGCCGCCCCCTCGGCGGTCCGAGGAGAACCGGCACGACCCGGCGGACCGGCCCGCGCCGGCCACCGCGGACAGCGCCGCGGATCTCGACGTCGCGCCACCCGCACCGCCGACCCGGCGGGCTCCCGCCGAAACGGAAGACGTGGCCCGCCACGGGCGGATGACGGCGGTCATCGGGCGGCTCCGGGCCGATCCGTCGCTGCGCTTCACCGACGCCGGGCGCGCGTTGCTCCACCTGCTCAGCTCCTACCACCCGACCAAGCACGAGTGGCATCAGCTGGTCCGGAGCGTCCCGGCGCACTGGGCGCCGACCGTGGCCGATTTGGCGCGCGAGGTCGCCGCCGGGTGGCAGGCGTTCGCCGGGCAACTCGACGAGGTCAACCGCCGGGAAAACCTGGCACCGAACTGACCGCTGCCCACCGTTCGACTGGGGGTCTTCCCCAGTCGAACACCGCCGGAAGGAGCCGCATGGGCGAGTTGCAGGTGATCGCGCGGTACACGATCGCGGACAACGCGCACGACGACGTCATGGCGCTGCTGTCGGAGCTCGCCGAGGCCAGCAGGACCGAGCCGGGCACGCTGTCCTTCGTGGTCTACCAGCGGCCGGACGACCCGCGCGAGGTGGTGCTGCTGGAGCGGTACGCGTCGCGGGAGGCGCTCGCGGCACACCGTGAGACGCCGCACTTCGCCCGGCTCGTGCTCGGTGAGATCGTACCCCGCCTGGAAAGCCGGGTCGTCGAGCTGTTCGACGCGACGTCCCCCGGCTGATCGCCATCCACAGTGGACCTAAATGCGCTGGTTCGGGTCGTGCGCCGCGGTGGCGAGGAGCTCACGGTACCGCGCCGCGAACGCCGCCGCCTCATCCTGACCGAGCACCCCGGCCGAGTAGCTGAGCGTGCCGGTGACCCGCTGCCCGTCGTCGTGCAGCGCGGCCTCGACCTGGCCGGGCACGAAGTCGCGGCCGAGTTCGACCGGCGTCAGCCCGATTCCCGCGAAGTCCAGTCCGGACACCGGTGGTTCGAAGAAGAAGCCGGCGCAGGCGATCGGGTCGGCGTCCTCGTCGCGGTCCGGTTCGACGAGGCGCAGGTACGCGGTCAGGTCGAGCTCCTCGTGCGCGAGAGCCGACATGCTCGCGTCGTGGACGCGACGGACAGCTTCGGCGAACGTCGTGGCGCCGCCGAGGCTCAGCCGCAGGCACACCGCGCCTGCGAAGAACCCGATCAGTGGGTGGGTCTGCGGCCGCTGCCTGCGTGCCACCGCGATCGCGACGAGCACGTCGTCGTCGCCGAGGCGGTCGCGCAACTCGATCGCGTAAGCCGTGAGCAGCAGGACGAACACCGTGGTTCTGGCCGACCGCGCGAAGGCACGCAGCTCCCCGGTCAGCTCGGTGCCGAGCGCGATCGGGACGACGCCTGCCGCGCCGGTCTCCGCGTGGCGGGGCAGTTGCTTCCCCGGCCGCCCGTACAGCAGCCGCTTCCAGTAATCCGCGTGCTCCCGCGCGTCCGCACTGGTGGCCCACTCCCGTTGCCACCGCGCGTAGTCGCCGTACTGGCTCGCCAGCGGCGGCAGGGCGGCGGGGCGCCCGGCAGCCCTGCTCCGGTACAGCTCGCCGAGCTCGTCGAGGGCGATGCGGAACGACCAGCCGTCGCCCACGACGTGGTTGCAGACGATGGCGAGCAGGTGCTCGGTCTCGGTGAGCCGGAACAGGGTGATCGTGGCCAGTGGTCCGTGCGCGAGGTCGAACTCACCGCGCAGCCGCGCTTCCACGCGCGCGACCGCGGTCGCTGCTCCGTCCGGCCGGTCGCGCAGGTCGACCACGTCGCAGGACACCATGGGCCGGCCGTGCACCCGCTGCCAGACCTCGCCGCCGTCCTCGTAGAGCGTCGTGCGCAGCACCTCGTGCCGGGCGGCCAGTTCCGCGACGCTCGCCTGGAAGGCGTCGTGGTCGAGCTCCGCGTCCAACCGCGCGGCGAAGGCCATGTTGCGGCGCGTCCCGTTGGTGGTGCGGTCGCGCCGGTACCAGTGCCGTTCCTGTTGGAACGAAGCGGGAACCGGGACGGAACTCTCGTCGGTCATGCAGCGATCCTAGGGTGTCGGCGGCGTTGTTGGTGACAGGAAAGGAATTCGACAGATGCCCGTAGTGCAGGCGGAGTTCGCGGAGGACCTGGCCGTTCGGATCCTGCGGGGAGTGGGAGCGCCGGAACCGGCCGCGCGATGTGTGGCGGAGTCGTTGGTACAGGCCAATCTCACCGGTCATGACTCGCACGGGGTGCGTAAGTTGTCCCGGTACGTCGACGACATCCGCGCGGGCATGTTGCACCCGGACGCGGAACCGACGGTCGTCCGGCAGCTGGCCGGCGCGGCTGTGATCGACGGCGGCAGTGGCTTCGGCCACCTCGCCGCCAGGGCGGGCGCGGACCTCGTGTCGGACTTGGCGACCGAGGCCGGGCTCGCCTGCGTGGCGCTGCGCCGGTGCCACCACACCGGGCGCATCGGCAACTGGTCCGAGCGGATCGCCGCACGCGGTCTGATCGCGATCATCGCAGGCGGGGAGGGGCACAAGGCGTACTACATCGTCGCGCCACACGGTGGCGCGGAAGGAGCGTTGGCCACCAACCCCTTCTCGTGTGCCGTGCCCCGCAGCGACGGAAGGCCGCCGGTACTGCTCGACTATGCGACCAGCGTGGTGTCGATCGGCAAGCTCCAGGCGGCGATGGATGCGGGCCTGCCCGCCCCGGCGGACTCGTTCATCGACGCGGACGGCAATCCGTCGGCCCGGCTCGCCGACTTCTTCGACGGCGGTCTGCTGCTGCCCTTCGGCGGCTACAAGGGCTACGCCCTTGCCGTCGTCGCCGAGCTCCTGGCCGTCGGGCTCGGCGGGGGAGACCGGGTGCCCGAAACCGACGCCGCCAGCGCGTTGATGATGATCGCCATCCAGCCCGACCTGCTGCGGCCGCGCGAGGAGTTCGACGAGTTCGTGGACGCGACCGAGGCCAGGCTGAAGGCCGTCGCACCGCGAACACCCGGCGGCACCGTGTTGCTGCCGGGTGAACCGGAGCAGCAGGCGCGGTCACGCAACGCCGACGGCGTGTCGATCCCGGATGTCACCTGGGCGGCGTTGCACCGGCTCGCCGACGAGGTGGCGGCGGGCGGGTGAGGCCGGTCAGGCCAGCACCCCGCCGAGGATGGCGAGTGCCTCGTCGATCTCGTCGTCGGTGACGGTCAGCGGTGGTGCGAAGCGCAGAGCCGTGTCGGTCACCGCGTTGACCACGAGGCCCGCGGCGAGTGCGCGGTCGCTGACCTCGTCGGCGTCGTGGCCATCGGCCAGTTCGGCGGCGACGAGCAGGCCGAGGCCACGCACCTCGCGCACCCCGGCCAGTCCACGCAGCCCCCGCGCCAGGCGCTCGCCCGCGCGCCTGGCGCTCGCGGGCGCGTCGATCCGGCGCAACTCCGAGAGCACGGCCAGCCCGGCGCTCGACGCCAACGGCTGCCCGCCGAACGTCGTGGCGTGGTCGCCAGTGGTGAACGAGTTCGCGACCTCGCGACGGGCCCAGCACGCGCCGATGGGCACGCCGTTGCCCAGTGCCTTGGCTACCGTCACGACGTCGGGCCGGACGCCGAAGTGCTGATGGCCGAACCAGCGGCCGGTGCGGCCGAGCCCGGTCTGCACCTCGTCCATGATGAGGAGCGCCGAGTACTCGTCGCACAGCCTGCGCACGCCGTGGAGGTACTCGGCGGTGGCGGGCCGCACGCCCGCCGCGCCCTGCACCGGTTCGAGCAGCACGGCGCCGACCGTGGGGTCGAAGGCCGTCGCGAGCGCGTCGAGGTCGTGCCACGGCACATGGCGGAAACCCTCCGGCAGCGGCTGGTAGGTCCGGTGCTTGGCCGGCTCGCCGCTGGCGTGCAGCGTGGCCAGCGTGCGGCCGTGGTTGCTGCCCAGCGCCGAGATCACCACGTGCTTGCCGGAGCCGCCCCGTTTGCGGGCGAGCTTGATCGCGCACTCGTTGGCCTCGGCTCCGGAGTTGGCGAAGAACACCAGGCCGTCGCCGCCCAGCAGGGTGTCCAGTTCCGCAGCGAGCCGCTCGCCCGGCAGGGAGCCGTAGAAGTTCGACACGTGGACGAGGGTGCGAGCCTGCTCGGCGACCGCGGCGGCGACCGCGGGGTGGGCGTGTCCGAGGCAAACCACCGCCATGCCACCGAGGAAGTCGAGGTACCGCTTTCCCTCGGTGTCCCACAGGATCGTGCCCCGGCCGCGGACGAAGGTCGCCGAGGCCGTTGCGTAGGTCGGCATCAGGTGCGATGTCATGCGTGCGCTCAGCCGAGGAGGTTGAACGAACCGGCGCGCTTGCCGGTGCGGATCTGCACGGTCTTGAGCTGGGTGAACTCCTCGAGTCCGGTGGTGCCCTTCTCCCGCCCGAAGCCGGATGCCTTGTAGCCGCCGAAGGCGAGCTGCGGGCTGCCGTCGATCGTCGTGTTGATGAAAACCGTGCCGCTGCGCAGCCTGCGGGACAGCAGCAGCGCCGTGTCGATGTTCTTCGTCCACACCGAGTTGCCCAGCCCGTACTCGACCGCGTTGGCCAGCTCCGCCGCCTCGTCGCGATCGGTGAACCGGGTGACCGTGACGACCGGTCCGAAGATCTCCTCCTGGAATGCGCGGTGCTCCGGCGTCACCCGGTCGAGCACCGTCGGCGCGACGAAGCAGCCGTTGGCGTGCGTGGCGCCGGTGAGGCGGTGTCCGCCGGCACGCACGCTCGCGCCTTCGCTGACGGCGGTCTCGATGTACCGCAACACCTTGTGCAGGTGTTCCGGGTGGATCAGCGCACCGAGGTCGGCCTCGTCGTGCGGGCCGCCCAGCCGCAGCCCGGCCGCGCGCTCGGTGAGCAGGTCGAGGAACCGCTCGGCGATCCGCTGCTCGACCAGCAGCCGCGAACCCGCCAGGCAGCACTCGCCTTGGTTGTGCACCACGCCGAACAGCACGCCCTCGACCGCGTCGTCGAGGTCGGCGTCGGCGAACACGATCTGTGCGGACTTGCCGCCCAGCTCCAGCGCCACCCGCGTCAGGTTTTCCTGCGCCGCGGCCATGATCTTGCGCCCGGTCGCGGTCGACCCGGTGAACGAGACCAGGTCGACATCCTTGTGCTCGGCCAGGTGCTGCCCGGCCCGGTCGCCGTAGCCGGTGACCACGTTGAGCACCCCGGCGGGCACGCCTGCCGCCGTGGCCAGCTCGGCGAGCAGCAGGGCGCTGCTGGAGGTGAGCTCCGAGGGCTTCACGACGGCGGCGCAGCCGGCGGCGAGCGCAAAGCTGAGCTTCTGGCACAGCACCAGCGTCGGGAAGTTCCACGGCACGATGAGGCCGGCGACACCGATCGGTTCGCGGACCATCATGCCGGTGAAGTCCGTACCCAGGTTGGTGTGCACGTCCCCGTGCACGACACCGGCGAGAGCGGCGGCGAACTCGGTGTCGTCGATCGCGCCGAGCACGTTCGCGCGGGCGACCCGCCGCGGGTTGCCGACCTCGTCGGCGTCCAGGGCGGTCAGCTCGTCGACGTGCTCACGCATCAACGCGGCGAACCGGAGCAGCACGCGGCCGCGCTCCAGCCCCGGCAGCTCGGACCAGACACCCGTGTCGAAGGCCGTGCGCGCCGCGGCGACCGCGGCGTCCACGTCGGCAGGGGAACCGTTGGCGAATGCCGCAACCAGTTCACCGGTAGCCGGGCTGTACCGCCGAATCGGTTCGCCGGCGCCGGGGACGACCGTTCCGTTGATAAAGTGCCCGCGCGACTCGACGGCCGTTTCGCCGTCATGGACCGCGGTTTGTGTCTCGGTCATCAAAGGATCTCCTCGCCAGGTCGTCGACGACCACGCTAGGGCGGCTCCCCGGTGAATGCGATGAACTCCGTGCCGAACACCTGGGAGCCCCTGCGCTCCGGCGGTAACATCTGCCGCGATGTGGCGTTCCGGCTCGAACGGATCGGAGTGGTTGGTGGACGATTCCATCCGCGAATTCGCGTTGACCGTCCTGCGCACCGACCTGAATTTGACCGTGCGGGACGACATCGACGCCCAGACGCCGCTCGGCGCGGGCGGCCTCGGCCTGGACTCGTTCACGATCATGGAATTGGCCGTGCGCGCGGAGGACGAGTTCGACGCCGACATCGTCCGGTTCCTCGACGGGGCGCTGCCCACCTCGTTCGGTGAGTTCGTGGACAGCGTCGAACGGGGTCGGCGAACATGATCTCCTCCGCCGACCTCGCCGATCGGCTGTGCGGCCCGGTCTCGGACGGTTCCGTGTGGCTGGACGAGACGGGTGGCGTCGACCGCCGCGCGCTGCACGACGAGGTCGGGCGTCTCACCCGGCTGCTGGCCGGGCACGGGGCCGGCGCGGGCGACTGCGTCGCGTTGCAGCTCGAGCCGTGCGCCACGCTCGCCGCGCTGCTGCCCGCGATCTGGCGGCTGGGTGCGCGGGTGATGCTGCTGGACCACCGGCTGACGGAGGCGGAGACGGCCCGGTTGACCGGGCTGTGGCGTCCCGCGTTCGTCGTGCGGGCCGGGACACGGCCCGCCTCCTTCACCGCCCGGTGCGACGTGGTGGTCGAGCGCCTCGATGACCCGGCCGAGGTGCCTGCCCCGGTCTGCCTGGTGCAGTTCACCTCGGGTTCCACCGGACAGGCCAAGGTCGTCGCCCGCTCGGCGGCCTCGCTGGACGCCGAACTCGACCGGTACGCCGCCATCGAGGACATGCCGACCCCGGCGGACCGGTTGCTGCTCCTGTGTTCCCCGGTCCACACCTGGGGCCTGGTCGGTGGCGTGCTGTACGGCCTCGCGCACCAGGTGCCGCTGGTGTTCCCGGTCGCGCAGCACGGTGGTGCGATCGCCCGCACGGCACAACGGCTCGGCGCCACCGCGATCTTCGGCGTGCCGACGCACTTCGAGCTGATGGGTGCCCTGGCCGAGCCGCCGCCGCTGGCGGGGCTGCGGATCGCCACCAGCGCGGGGATGACGACCGACCAGCGTGTGGCCGACCGCTTCCGCGACGCGACGGGCTGCCGCCTCGGCCAGGTCTACGGGCTGACCGAGGCCGGCGTGGTCACCGCGGACCTCGCGGGCCGGTATGAGCCCCCGTCCGTCGGCAGGCCGGCACCCGGCGTCGACGTGCGGGTGACCGACGGCGAGCTGTACATCCGGCTGGGGTCCTCGCCGTACCTCGTGGCCGACGGCGTCGCCCGGTTCGCCGACGGCTGGCTGCGCACCTTCGACCGGGCCGAGCTCGACCCGGAGACCGGTGCGGTGCGCGTCCTGGGGCGAGCCGACTCGGTCGTCGCCGTCGGCGGCGTCAAGATCGATCTCATGGAGATCGAGCAGGCGCTGCGGGAACACCCCGGCGTCGCGGGCGCGGTCGTGACGTTCGGCGAAGTGATCGAGGCACACGTCGCGGCCGTCCGGGGACTGACCGACGCCGAGCTCATGCGGTGGTGCCGGGAACGGCTCAGCCCGTTGAAGACACCCAAGCGTTATTTCCTGCGGGAAAAGCTGCCGGAAACTCCCAACGGAAAGGTAGTCCGTGGCCGAGAACAACTCCTCTCCGCGTTCGGCGAACAGGCCTGACCGGACCGCGCCGGAATCCATCAGCAAAGCCGACGTCCGCGGCATCCTCGCCGAATGCGTGGGAATGGGCCTCCCGGAAGAATTCGACGACGACACCCCGATCGTCATCGACTCCTACGCCGCCACCTGGATTCAACACCTGCTGGAGGAGCGGCACGGTCTGGTCGTGCGGCTCAGCCACGAAATCACGTCGGAAGTCGACTCGGTGGACAAACTGCACACCGTCCTCAATGGAGCGGTCGGGGGAACCGGGCAAGAGGGTGTGAACGGCGCATGACGGTGGACGTGGTCATCAGCGGCTTCGGCGTGCTCAGCGCCTTCGGGTTCGGCGGGCCCGCGCTGGTCGACGGCGTCTTCTCCGGAACCCCCGGGTTCCGCACCGTCACCCGGTTCGACGTGTCGGGCCAGGCGTGCGACCAGGCGGCGACCTATGAGCCGGGTGACCCGGCGCCGACCACGTTCGACGCACTGGTCACCTGCGCGGAGGCGGCCGTCGAGATGGCCCGCCGGCCCGACCGGGCGACACTGCCGCTGATCGCCGGGACGAAGGTGCGCGCGTCCTCCCTGGAGCCCGAGCCGCCCGCCGAGCTGACCGAGCAGGTCGCCCGGCGGCTCGGCCTCGGCACCCCCCGGCGCACGTTCGTCAACGCCTGCTGTGCGGGCGCCAACGCGATCATCCACGCCGCCCAGCTGGTCCGCGCCGGCGTGGCCACCACCGCGCTGGCCGGTGGCGCGTTCCTGGTGGACCGCCAGGCGTTCAGCCTCTTCGCCGCGAACTTCGCGCTCGCGACGGACGGGCGGCTGCGCCCGTTCGACCAGGACCGCACGGGTGTGCTGCTCGGCGACGGCGCCGCGGTGCTGGTGGTGGAGTCGGCCGCGAGCGCGGCCGCCCGGGGTGCGCCGCCGCTCGCCCGCATCGCGGGCTGGGCCATGACCGACGACGCGCACCACGTCGCGCAGCCGAAGCCCGACGGCGCGGGCACCGCCGCGGCGATCGGGCAGGCGCTGGGGCGCGCGGGTGTCGCCCCGGCTCAGGTCACCTACGTCAACGCCCACGGCACGGGCACCCTGCTCAACGACTCGGCCGAGGCGGCCGCACTGCACACCGCGTTCGGCCCTGCCGTCGGCGACGTGTTCGTCAGCTCGACCAAGAGCACCACCGGACACGCGCTGGAGGGCAGCGGGGCGCTCGAAGCCGTGATCACGGCGCTGGCGGTGCGGGACGCGACGCTCCCGCCCACGGCGGGCCTGAACCGGCCCGACCGCGAGCACCCGCTGCGGCACGTCCGCGAGCCACGACGGGTGGCGGTGCAGTACGCACTGAGCCTCAACTCGTCGGTGGGCGGCCTGAACACCGCCCTCTTGCTGGGTGCGGCGTGATGACGGTGACTGGGTCGACGGTCACCGCGAGCGCCGTGGTCAGTGGCGGCGACCGGCCACCGCGGCTGCCCGGGTTCATGGTGTCGGACTTCGCGCCGCTGGTGTACGCCGCGGCCCGGTCGTGTGTCGGCGCCGCGGACTCCCGGCACCTGCTGAGCGGGGCCGGCGACCGGACCGGGATCGTGCTCGGCTCACGCGGCTTCGACACGGTCACCCTCGAGCTGGCCGTCCGCCAGGTCGACGCCGGACGCGTCAGCCCCGTGCTGTTCTACCAGGTGCTGCCGACCGCGGTGCTCGGCATCATCGCCCGCGACTACCGGTTGACCGGCCCGGTGAGCTGCCTCGCCGTGACCGGCAACCCCCGAGCGGAGGCACTGGAGCTGGCCGCGGTGGTGCTGGCCGACCGGAGCGCGGACCGGGTACTCGCACTGGCGGTGGAGCTGGCCGAGGACCCCGCCGACAGCTACGCCTGCGCCGACCTCGTCACGGCGGAGGCGTGATGGCCGGGAAGACGACACCCGCGGACGCCGCCGCGCGCGGCGCCTGGCTGGCGCGCACCACCGCCGCCGGGGTGCGCCGCCCGACCACGTTCCACCTCTACGGCCGCGAATGGGACCTGCTGCCGGGGGTGTTCTCGCCGGTGCACTGCGTGTCCACCCGGTTCTTCACCGACTCCCTGCCGTTCCCGGCGGACGGGACGTTCCTGGAGGTCGGCTGCGGTGCCGGTGTGACCTCGGTGCGGGCCGCCCTCGCCGGCACCCGGGTGACCGCCACCGACATCAGCGCCGCGGCGGTCGAGAACACCACGATGAACGTGCACAGGCACGGAGTGGCCGACCTGGTCACCGTGGTCCACGGCGACATGTTCGACGGAATCCGGCGGGAGGAGCGGTTCGACGTGATCTTCTGGAACTCCCCGTTCATCGATCCGCCCGAGGCGATGCTGCCGGACGTCGACGAGCGGTTGCGGCGCGCCGTCTTCGACCCGGGATACCGGGCCCACGCCGGCTTCTTGTCCGGTGCCCGCCAGTGGCTGACCCCCTCCGGCCGGCTGCTGCTGGGCTTCAGCGATCTCGGCGACCACACCGCGCTCGACCGGCTGGCCGGGCGGGTGGGCTACCGGAAGCGGCAGCTGCGCACCTCCGGGCGCCTCGTCGCCGGGGTCGAGTTCCAGCTGCTCGAACTCGTGCCCGCGGACCAGGCCGGACAGTAGGAGGACCAGAACGATGTCGGCTACTCGCGTCGACCCGGCCGTGCGCCGGGAGATCGTCGCCGACCCGGCCGTGGGCGGCGGCAACGCGCTCGCCACGGCGCTGCGGGTGAGCCCGGACGTGCACGCGCCCTACCTGCACGCTCAGCGGCCGGTGCGGGACGGCCGCGGCCGTGACCGCACGGAGCTGAGCCTCGCCGAGCTCGCGGACCTGGTCCACGCCTGGTGCGCGTGGTACGTCGAGCGCGGCGTCGGGCCACGCGACCGGGTCGGTGTGTACCTCCGGGACGGCGCGGACAACTTGATCCACTACCTGGCGCTCAGCCGCCTCGGCGCGATCGCGGTACCGGTGAACGGCGAGCTGGACCCGGTGACCGTCGTGGCGCACCTGCGCCGGACCCAGGTGTGCGGGGTGCAGACCGACGACGCCCGCCTGGCCGGGCTCACCGGAGCCGGCGAGCGGGAGACCGACCGGTTCTGGATCTCGTCGGTCACCGGCACCGCTCCGCCGGGAACCGCGTCGGCGCCACCCCCGTTCGCGCACGTGCCGGGCGACCCGGTGCTGATCTGCCACACCTCGGGCACGACCGGTGAGCCCAAGCCGGTGATCTGGACCCACGGTCAGCTGATGCCGGGCGTCCGGGAGCACCTGATCCGGCTCGCGGACCACGCCGAGTCGGTGATCCTGTCCGCGCTGCCGCAGTCGCACGCGGCGGCGATCGGCTACGCGGTGCTGGCGATGCTGTCCGGCGTACCGCTCGTGCTCATGTCCGACCGGGACGGTCCGGCGGTCGCCGCCGCGGTGGACCGGTACCGCGCGACGGTGGTGGCGGGGTTCGCCGCGACGTTCGCCGACCTGTCCCTGCGCGGGCTGGAGGCAGCGCGCCTGGACAGCGTCGAACGGTGGGTGAGTGTCGGCGACGCGTCCCACCACGCACACGTCGCGGCGCTCGTCGAGCGGGGCAGGCACTGGAATGGGGATCGCCCCGTGCGCGGGTCGATGTTCGTGGACGGCTTCGGTTCCTCCGAACTGGGCTGGGGTGGCGTGCTCGGCGCGATCTCGGTCCGCGGCGCCACCCCGCCGTACCGGTGCGTCGGGACCGCCCAGCCGTTCGCGGAGGTCGAGGTGCTGCGACTGGACGGCACCCCGGCGGCGCACGGCGAGGTCGGCCTGCTCGCGGTGCGGGGGCCGACGATCACGCCCGGCTACTGGAACGACTCGGACCTGACCTACCGGAGCATGCTGAACGGCTACTGGCTGTCCGGCGACCTGGCCTACCGCGACGAGGCGCGCCGCTTCTACCACGTGGACCGGGCCGCCGACGCCATCCGCACCGATGCCGGTCCGGTGTACTCCGTGCTCACCGAGGAAATCCTGGTGGCCCACCTGCCGCAGGTCGCCGACTGCACAGTCGTGGCGGCCGAGCGGGACGGCCGGGTCGAGGCGGTCGCGCTGATGCAGCTGCGTGCCGGGCACACCGCGGGACATACCGCCGACAGCCTGCTGGCGGCGGCGAACGACGTGCTGAGCGGACTGGGCAAGCCACCGCTCGTCGGCGTCGAGGTCGTCGGCGCCGGGGCGGTGATCCCGGTCGGCGTGACCGGGAAGGTCCTCAAGCGGCGGCTGCGGAGCCGGTACGCCGCGGAGCGGGCGGAGGGGTCGCGGACGTGACGGCAGCAGCACCGGCGGTCCGCGCGCTCGTCGTGGACAACTACGACTCGTTCACCTACAACCTCTGCCACTACCTCGGCCAGCGGACCGAGACGGCGATCGACACCGAGGTCACCGTCATCCGCAACGACGACCCGTCGTTCACGCTCGACGACCTGCACGCGTTCGACTGCGTCGTGATCTCGCCGGGTCCCGGCCGCCCGGAGCGTGACGGGGACTTCGGTGTCTGCCGGTACATCATGCGCTCCGCGCGGATCCCGGTGCTCGGTGTGTGCCTCGGTCACCAAGGGCTCTGCCACGCGTTCGGCGGGACGGTGCTGCGCGCGCCGGAGCCCTACCACGGCCGGACCTCACCCGTGGTGCACACGGGTGAGGAGTTGTTCCGCGGCATCCCGTCGCCGTTCCTCGCGGTCCGCTACCACTCGCTGGTGGCCGGACGGATCCCGGCGGAACTGCGGGTGATCGCCAGCACCGAGGACGGCCTGCCGATGGCGATGCGGCACCGGTCCCGCCCGCTGTGGGGCGTGCAGTTCCACCCCGAGTCGATCCGCACGGAGCACGGGCTGCGCCTGCTGCACAACTTCGTCGGGATGGTCGACCGGACCAGGGCGCCCCACCGTCCCGGCACCCGGAAGCCGCCGGGCACACGGAGCCGGCCGGCCGCGTCCCCGCCCGCCCCGGTCGGGGCGAGCGGTCCCGGCCACCGGGTGCTCGTCCGGCGACTCGGCACCGACGTGGACGCCGAGTCGGTGTTCCACACGCTCTACAGCGGCAGCAACCACGCGTTCTGGCTGGACAGCAACCCGCCGGAGGACCACGGCGCCGGATGCTCCTTCATGGGTGACGCGAGTGGCCCGCTGGCGAGGATCGTCTACGCCGACGTCCGGCGCGGCGAGGTCGTCGTGTCCGGGGCCGCCGGCCGGAGTGTCCGAAAGGGACGGCTCCTGAACTGGATCCGCGCGGACCTGACGTCGCGGCGGGTGGAGATTCCCGAGCTGCCGTTCGACTTCGCGCTCGGCTGGGTCGGCTACCTCGGCTACGAGCTCAAGGCCGAGACGTCCGGTGACCTCGCGCACACCGCGGACCAACCCGACGCCGCGATGATCTTCGCCGACCGCGCGGTCGCGTTCCACCACGAGCGCGGCGAGGTGTACCTGCTGGCACTGGCCCGCGGTGACGACGAGGCACCGGCCGTCGCGTGGCTCGACGACACCGAGCGCCGGATCGCCGGGCTGCGCCCGGTGCCCGCACCGAGCGGACCGGCGGTGCGGCAGCTCGGCCCGGTCCGGCTGCGCCACGACCGGCAGACCTACCTGCGCCTCATCAAGGCCTGCCAGGAGGAGATCCGGGCCGGCGAGTCCTACGAGGTGTGCCTGACCAACATGATGGAGGTCCCGGCTGTGCTCGATCCCTGGCCCGCGTACCGGCGGCTGCGCCGGGACAACCCGGTGCCGTTCGCGACTTTCCTGCGATTCGGGGACCTGTCGGTGCTCGGGTGCTCGCCGGAGCGCCTGCTGCGGGTCAGCGCCGACGGCGTGGCCGAGTCCAAGCCCATCAAGGGCACCCGCCCACGCGGCGGCACGCCGTCCGACGACGAGAAGCTGCGGATCGACCTGTCGGAGAGCGTCAAGGACCTGGCGGAAAACCTGATGATCGTCGACCTCATCCGCAACGACCTCGGCTCCTGCGCCGAGATCGGCTCGGTGACCGTCGACAAGCTGTTCGACATCGAGACCTACAGCACGGTGCACCAGATGGTGAGCACGGTCCGGGCCCGGCTGCGTCCCGGCGTGCACGCCGTCGACTGCGCCGCGGCAGTTTTCCCCGGCGGGTCGATGACCGGGGCGCCGAAGATCCGCACCATGCAGATCATCGACCGCCTCGAGTGCGGGCCGCGCGGTGTCTACTCGGGCAGCGTCGGTTACTTCTCGCTGTCCGGCGCGCTCGATCTGAGCATCACGATCCGCACGCTGGTCGCCTCGCCCGGCCGGGTCCGGTTCGGCGTCGGCGGCGCGATCACGGCACTGTCCGATCCGGAGGAGGAGTACGAGGAGACCGCGGTGAAGGCCGCGGCGCTGCTGTCCCTGCTCGGCCAGGAATTCCCGGAGCGCACGCGCCGTGACTGAGCCGCTGTCCGCCCCAGGAGGAGACATGTTGCCGGAGCCGACCCGCACGGCCATCGCCGAGCGGCTCGACGACATCGCGGTGTCCACCATCGCCACCGTCGACCGGGTGGCCAGGGTCGCGTTCACCGACGGCGGCGCCGAGCGGCTGGTGGTGCACGTCGCCGTGCGCGAGGGCCGCGTCGCGATCGACGACCGGGAGTACGCGGAAGAGCAGACGGTCGGTGTCGCCCTGCCCTTGGCGGCGGCTTGTTCCGTGGGCAGCGGGGACGCGCTCCTGGACGACGTCTTCGACGCGGGGGCGCTGACCTTGGTGCGTGCCAACCCCGACGACTACCGGCTCGCGCCCCTGCTGGAGGTGCTGCTCGAGGCCCTGGTCGACACGGGCGTGCTCGACCCCGCCGCCACGGCACCCGCGGATGGCGGCGCCTCGGCTCGCGTCACCCTGTCGGCGTTCACCGACGTCGACGGCAGCGGGCTCGCACCTGGTCTCGTCGAATACCTCGACCTGTCCTCGGACCCGGAGCACCGGGTCAGTGCCCGTCTTGTCGCGCAGCCGGGCGACCGAGTGCTGGACGTCGGCTGCGGCGGCGGCCACGAGGTTGTGGCCCTGGCCGCCGCCGGCGTTGTCGCGGTGGGGGTGGACCGGAGCCTTCGGATGGCCAACGCCACGGCGGACCGCGCATCGCGGCTGGGCCACCCCGTCACGGTCGTGCGTGCCGACTGCCACGAGCTGCCGTTCGCGGGCGGGGTGTTCGACGGTTGCCGGATCGAGCGGGTGCTGCAGCATGTCGAGTCACCCGCCACCGTGCTCGGGGAGATGCGCCGCGTGGTGCGCCCCGGTGGCGGGGTCGTCGCGCTCGAACCCGACTGGACGTCGCTGTCGTTCGACTCGGGTGCCCCCGCGGTGTCCACCGCGCTCGTCGAGGCCAACCGCGCCGCGCACCGCCACCCGGGGATCGGCGGCGAGCTCGCCGACCTGCTCGCCGAGGCGGGTTTTCCCGAGGTGCGGGCCGACCCCGAGGTCACCACCTGGACGTCGCTGTCACGGATGAACGAGGTAGTCCCCATCGGCCCGATGATCCAGCGCGCGGTGACGGCCGGCGCCGTTTCGGCCGAGGACGGCGCCGCCTGGTTCGGCGAGCAAGAGCGGCACTCCGCCGGCGGACGGTTCCGCGCGAGCCTGACCCGCGTCGTCGCCCACACCCCGATCGGGCCGGTCCGATGACGGGACTGCCGCGGCGGTGGCCCCTGTTCGCGCTCGTCGGCTACGCGTTCCGGACGGCGCCGGTCCTTGCCGCGGTCACCGCGTCGGGCGCGCTGGTGGCCGGTCTGGCCCCGGTGGGCATCACCGTCGCGACCGGCGCGCTGGTGAACGCGCTGAGCACGGCGATCGGCGCAGGCACCGCGAGCCCGGCGGCGCGGGAGTGCTATGGGCTGGTCGCCGTCATCACCGCCCTGTTCCTGCTCACCCACCTCGCCGATTCGACGCGCACCGCCGCCGGCCGCGCGCTCGCGCACCGGGTCACCGGCAGGCTCGCCGAGCGGGTCATGGCCGCCGCGTGCGAGCCCGCCACCGTCGGTCACCTCGAGGACCCGGCCTACCTGGCCCGGATCGCCGGCGCGCGCGGCGGCGGGACCATCGAGATACCTCCGGGGGAGGCGCTCTTCGGGTTCGCCAACAAGGGGTCGGTGTGGCTGACCGGCATCGGGTCGGCGGCGTTGCTCGCCCAGCTGAGCTGGGGACTGGGACTCGTCGTGTTCGTGGTGTTCGCGGTGATCTACCGCAGGCTCGCGCACAACTTCCGCGAGAGCGTCCACGACAGTGCGGCCCAGGCCGGGGAACTGCGCCGCACGTCGTACCTGCGTGACGTGCCGACCACCCCCGCCGCGGCGAAGGAGGTCCGGGTGTTCGGCCTGACGTCCCTGTTCCGCGACGCCTACCACGCCGAGTGGCGGGCCACGATGGGCCGGATCTGGCAGCGGCGGCACGACCACGACGGCTTCGTCCTCGTCGTCGTCACGGTCGTGGGCGCCGCGGTGGGCGGAGTCTTCTGGTACCTCGGCTACTCGGTTGCGACCGGGGCGATGAACGCCGGTGGGCTGGCCGTCGGTGCGCTGGCCGTGCGGGCGCTGCTGCAACTGTTGTCGGCGGGCAGCGACGAGATCCGGATCAGCTTCGGTGCCAACGCGGCGGCGGAGTCGTTCGGCTTCCCCGCCGGGACCGTGTCACCGGCACCGGCCGACGGCTGGCGGACCCCGGTCACGGAGATCTCGTGCACGGACGTCTGTTTCCGTTATCCGGCGGCGGAAGAGGAAGCGCTGCGTGACGTCACCCTGTCCATCCCACGTGGACAGTCGCTGGCCGTCGTCGGCCTCAACGGCGCGGGCAAGACCACGCTGGTCCGGTTGCTCGCCGGTCTCGACCGGCCAAGCGCGGGGCGGGTCGCGGCGGGTGGCACGGCCGTCGACGACACCAACCGCGGCGCGTGGCAGCGCCAGGTCGTCGCGGTGTTCCAGGAGTTCGGCCGCTACGACCTGTCCCTGCGCGACAACATCGCCTTCGGCTCCCCCGCCAACGCCGAGGACTTCGAGGGCATGTGTGACGTGGCGGCCAAGGCGGGTCTGGCCGAATTCGTCGGCAGGCTCCCGAACGGCTGGGACACGGTGCTGTCGAGCGGCTACGAGGGCGGGGTGGACTTGTCCGGCGGCGAGTGGCAGCGGATCGCCATGGCGAGGGCGTTGTTCGGGCTCCGGCACGGCGCGCAGCTGCTGGTCTTGGACGAACCGGCGGCGAGCCTGGACGTGCGGGCCGAGGCGCGGCTCTACGACACCTTCCACGAGCTGACCGAGGGGGTCACCACGATCGTGATCTCCCACCGGTTCGCCACCGTGCGCAAGGCCGAGCGCGTGGTCGTGCTGGAGCACGGCCGGGTTGTCGAGGACGGGCCGCACGACAGCCTGATCGCCGATGACCGCCGCTACGCCGAGCTGTTCAGGCTCCAGGCGCGGCGGTTCGAGGAGGCCGCGTCATGACGGCGGTGCGGGAACGCGTCGCCGCGCTCGGCTTCGTGCTGGCGCTCGGGCCGCGCACCGACCGCCCCCGCTCGGTGCTCGTCGCCGCGGTCGCGATCCTGCAGCAGGCGACCGGCGTCGGGCTCGCCGTGCTGCTCGGCCTCGTCGTCGAGGTGACGGCGAACCGCTCGGTCAGCGGCGTCGTGGTGGTGTCCGGGTGCGCCGCGCTGTTCGTCGTGCTCACCCAGGGCACCTTCATCGCGGGCTACTTCACCCGGTTGCGGCTGCGTGAGGAGGCCCAGCAGTACGTCGAAACCAGGTTCATCGACGTAGTCGGCACGACGCCCACCGTCGAGCTCCACGAGCGGCCGGCGTGGCGGGACCGGACGGCCGCAGTCCGTGCGGCGCGTGAGGACATCGGCCAGTCGTTCGACACGGCCATGGTGCTGGCGGGCGCCGTGCTGCTGCTGGTCACTTCGGGGGTGTTGCTCGCCTCGATCGTGCCGGTGCTCGCGGTGCTGCCGCTGTTCGCCGTGCCCGCGCTGCTCGCGACCCAGCGCGCGGAGAACAAGCGCGGTGAGGCGGTGCGCGACGCGTTGTCCCGCACCCGGCTCGCCGGGCACCTGTTCTCGGTCGCCACCACCGCCCCGACCGGTCGTGAGGTCCGGCTGTTCGGCCTGGCGCGCGAGCTGGTCCGCCGCCACCGGGAGCAGTGGGACCGCGGCGGCCGGGACGTCGCGGTGGCCGAGGGACGCGCCCGTGTGCTGGTCGCGCTCGCCTGGCTGCTGTTCGTGCTCGCGTACGGCGCGGCGATGGCGCTGATCGTGCGCGCGGCGCTCGCGGGGGACGCCACGCTGGGCCTGATCGTCGCCGCGATCGCGGTGATGGCCCAGATCAGCGGGCAGGTGCAGATCTTGCTGTCGTGGGTCTTCTGGGTGCTGGAGGCGGTCCGGGGCGCGGGCGCGTACCTCGACGTCGTCCGCCAGGGGGAGCAGGAGAAGCGGGAGATCGTGCCTGACGCGCCCGCGGCGGTGCCCGGCCGGCTGACCGGCGGCATCACCATCGAGGGGCTCGGCTTCCGGTACGAGGGACGGGCCGAGCCGTCGTTGCGCGACGTCGGTGTCCACCTGCCCGCCGGGGCCACGGTCGCGCTGGTCGGTGAGAACGGCGCGGGCAAGTCGACGCTGGTCAAGCTGCTCGCCGGACTGTACCGGCCGACGGGCGGCCGGATCCTCGTGGACGGCACGGACCTGGCGCGGCTCGAGCCGGACGCGTGGCGTGGCCGGGTCACCGCGGCGTTCCAGGACCCCGCCCGGATCGAACTGTCGGTGCGCGACGCGGTGGGGATCGGCGACGTTGCGAACCGTGCCGACCCGGACCGGGTGGCGGACGCGGTGCGGCGCGCGGGTGGTGAGGCGATCGTCGCGTCGCTGCCCGACGGGCTCGACACCCGCCTCGGCCGCCGGTCGTGGGACGGGACCGAACTGTCCGGCGGCCAGTGGCAGACGATGGCCAACGCGCGGGCCGCGATGCGCCGCGAACCGTTGCTGCGGTTGCTGGACGAGCCGACCGCGAGTCTGGACGCCCAGGCCGAGGAGCGGCTGTTCCAGCGGTTCGCGGAGCTCGACCGGCTCGACGGCGGCGTGACGATCCTGGTCACGCACCGGTTCACGACCGCGCGGGCCGCCGACCTGATCGTCGTGCTGGCCGACGGGCGGGTCGCCGAGGTCGGTGACCACGACACGTTGCGCCGCGCCGGGGGCGTCTACGCCGAGCTGTTCACCTTGCAGGCCAGGTACTTCGCGTGAACCGAGAGGGAGGTGGCCGCGGCATGCCCGCGAACTGGCTGGCCGGAGACCGGCGCGAACTGCTGGCGAGACTCGCCGGCAGGCACGGCGTCCGGCCGCGCACCGAGCCGATTCCGGTCCGGCCGGCTTCGGACGCGCCCGCTTCCTCCGCCCAGCAACGGCTGTGGTTCCTCCAGCGGCTCGCGGGGGACAGCCCGCTCTACCACATGGCCGGGGCGATCCGATTGCGTGGCCCGCTGGACTCGGAGACCCTGCGCGCGTCGCTGACCCGTCTCGTCCACCGCCACGAGGCACTGCGGACGACGTTCAGCGACGACGGCGGATCGCTGCGGCAGCACGTGGCCGAGCCGTACGCGGTCGAACTGACCGCGGAGCCCGTCGAGGGAAACGAGGCCGCGATCGTCGACGAGTTCGTGCGCCGCCCGTTCGACCTGGCGGCCGGCCCACCCATGCGGCAACGGCTGTTGCGTACCGGCCCGGACGAGCACCTGTTGATCGTGGTGGTGCACCACATCGTGGCCGACGGCTGGTCGGTGGAACTCCTCGTGGAGCAACTGTTCGACGACCACGCCGAGGCGCCGCTGGTGCAGTACGGCGATTACTCCGCGTGGGAGTCGGCCGCACTGGCGCCGGGGCGGCTCGACGAGGAACTGGACCACTGGGCGCGGCTGCTGCGTGACGCGGAGCCACCAGAGCTGCCGACCGACCACCTCGCGCCGGCGCGGCCGACCTTCGCGGGCGCCGTCGAGCGGTTCACCCTCCCGGCCGCGACCGGTGACCGGCTCCTCGGGCTCGCGGCCGCGCACCGCACGAGCCCGTTCGTCGTCGGTCTGGCCGCGCTGGGAGTGGTGCTGGCCAGGTGGTCGCGGCAGACCGACGTGGTGATCGGCAGCCCGTTCAGCGGGCGGACCCGGCCCGAGCTGCACCGCACGGTCGGCTGCTTCGTGAACACCCTGCCGCTGCGGCTGGACGTCGCCCCTGCGCGGTCCTTCGGCGACCTGGTCGACCTGGCCCGGGAACGGGTGCTGGACGCGCAGCGGCACGAGAGCGTTCCGTTCGACCTGCTCGTGGAGCGATTGCGGCCGAGGCGCGATCGCGGCGGCCGCAGCCCGTTCGTGCGGCATCTGTTCCGTTACCAGGAGCGGCCGCCGCGGCAGGTCGCCGTCGGCGGGCTGACCGTGAGCTTCCACGAGCTGGACACGGGGACCGCGAAGTTCGACTTGACCGTCGAGCTGGCGCCCGGTACCGACGGGTCACTGGCCGGGCTCGTGGAGTACAGCACCGAACTGTTCACCGCGGCGACCGTGCGGCGCGTGATCGGCGGGCTCGGCGCGGTGCTGGCCGCGGCCGACTCCGCCGTCCCGGTGGGCCACCTGCCCGTGCTGACCGCCGCCGACCGCGCCGAGGTGCTCGGCTTCGCCGACGGCGGTCCCGCGCTGGCGGGTGCCGAGGAAACGCTGACCCGGCTGATCGAGGACGGGTTCGACCGTTGGCCGGACCGGATCGCGGCGGTCGACGACACCGAGAAGCTGACGGCCGCCGAACTCGACCGGCGGGCGAACCAGCTCGCGCACCGGCTCCGCGAGCTCGGGGTGTCGGCCGGGACGCCGGTCGCCGTGCTGGTGCCTCGTTCGACGCGGCTGCTCGTGGCCCTCGTCGCCGTGCTCAAGGCAGGCGCCGCCATCGTGCCGCTCGACCCGGGGCACCCGCCCGCCCGGCACGCCGCCGTCCTGGCCCAGGTCCCGGTGGTGATCACCGAAGGCGCCGGGACACCGCACAGCACTGTCGTCGATCTCGGCACCGAACGGCTCGACGCACTGCCCGTGCACCGGCTTGGCCCGGTCGCCGGGCCGGACTCGCTGGCCTACGTCGTGCACACGTCCGGTTCGACGGGCCGGCCGAAGGGAGCGATGAACGAGCACCGCGCGGTGGTCAACCGGCTGCGCTGGATGCAGCGGACGTTCTCGTTGGACGCCGGGGAAGCGGTGCTGCAGAAGACACCGGTCGGGTTCGACGTGTCGATCTGGGAGCTGTTCTGGCCGCTGTTCACCGGCGCCCGGTGCGTGCTGCCCGCGCCGGGTGTGCACAGCGACCCGCGCGCGCTGGCCGAGGCGATCGTGGCGCACCGGGTCACCACGGTGCACTTCGTGCCGTCGATGCTCGACGCCTTCCTGGCCTCCGGTGCCGCCAGCGGCTGCGCCGGTGTGCTCGAACGCATCGTGTGCAGTGGTGAGGAGCTGCCCGCCCGGCTCCTCGCCGAGACCGCGGCGGCACTGCCCGGCGTTCAGGTGCACAACCTGTACGGCCCGGCCGAGGCGGCGGTGGACGTCAGCTGGCACCCGTGCCCGGCCGGGCCGCCGGCCCGCCGGGTGCCGATCGGCAGGCCGATCCCGGGCGCCCGCCTGTACGTCGTCGACGACGTGGGTGCGCTCGCACCCGTCGGCATGCCGGGTGAGTTGTGGATCGGCGGGGTCGCGTGCGGCCGTGGCTACCTCGGCCGTCCGGACCTCACCGCCGAGCGGTTCGTGGCCGACCCGTTCCTCGGTACGCCCATGGCGCGGGCGTACCGCACCGGGGACCTGGCCCGCTGGCTGCCCGACGGCACGCTCGACTACCTCGGGCGGATCGACCGGCAGGTGAAGATCCGCGGCGTGCGGATCGAGCCGGGTGAAGTCGAGCACGTCCTCACCGGCCATCCGGACGTGTCCGTGGCGGCGGTCGGGCCACGTCGCTCGCCCGCGGGCGAACCGGTCCTGGTCGCGTGGTACCGGCCGGGGGGTGCGGAGGTGGACGAGGACGCGCTGCGCCGCCACCTGCGGGCACACCTGCCGCAGGCGATGTGCCCCGCCGCGTTGGTGGCCGTGCGGGACTGGCCGGTGAACGGCAACGGCAAACTCGACTGGGCGGCGCTGCCCGCCCCGGCCATGACCGGGTACCTGACCGAGCACGTGCCGCCGCGTGACGACCTCGAACGCGCCCTGGCGGACATCTGGGCGGAGCTGCTCGATGTGGCCGCCCCCGGGGTCGAGGACGACTTCTTCGGACTCGGTGGCCACTCGCTGCAGGCGGTCCACGTCCTGGCCCGGGTCCAGGAGTCCTTCGGCGTGGTGGTCCCGCTCGGCGCCGTGCTCGCCGAGCCGACCATCGCGGCACTGGCGCGGCAGGTGCGCCGCGCCCGCGACCAGGCGGGGGAGGGCTGGACGTGACCGTGCACGAGACCACGCTCAACCAGCGCGCGATGCTGTTCCTGCAGCGGCTGCTGCCCGACAGCACGGCCCTGACCATCCCGGTCGTCGCCAGGGTCGCCGGCCGGCTGGACCGGCCTGTCCTGCGGCGGGCGCTCGCCGTGCTCGTCGAACGCCATCCGGCGCTGCGCACCACGTTCCCCGACCCGCACGACGAGACGGTCGCGGTGGTCGCGGACGCGGTCGAGCCCGCGCTGTGCTGGACCGACGCGCCGGACGAGCTGGACGAGCGGGACGCCGAGGACTGGATCCAGGCCGCCATGTCGCGGCCGTTCGACGTGACGACGGGCCCGTTGTTCCGGGTGGAGGTGCTCGCCGGGGACGGTGGCGGCTGGTGCGTGCTGTGCGTCCACCACCTGATCGCGGACCTGTGGTCGATGGGCATCCTCGCCGAGGAGCTGGCCGCGGGTTACGCGGCACTCGCCGCCGGTGCCGACCCGGACTTGCCCGCGGCGGCCGGGTTCGTCGCCGCGGCGCCGGCGACGGACGAGCGGCGCGACGAGCTGCGTGAGTTCTGGCGGGCCGAGCTCGACGGCGTGCCCGCCGCACTGGCCCTGCCCCCGGCCGGGGTGCGGCCGGCGGTCCCGCGCCTGCGTGGCCGGAGCGTGCGGTTCACCCTCGAGGCCGCGCTGGTCGAGGACCTCCGCGCCCTGGGCCGTCGCTGCGGCGCAACGCTTTACACCGTCCTGCTCTCCGGCCTGCAGCTGGTGCTGGGGCGCTACGCGGGCAGCGACGACGTGCTGGTCGGGACACCCGTGCACGGACGCGGGCGCGACACGGCCCGCGCGGTCGGGCTGTTCGTGAACACCGTGGTGATGCGGGGACGGGTGCGCCCCGGCGAGCCGTTCGAGGAATGGTTGCGGCGAAACCATTCCGCCACCCGAAGGGCACTGGCCCACGGCGACCTGCCGTTCGCGGACGTGGTCGCACTCGCCGCGCGGCCGCAGGACGTGCCCCTCGTGCAGGTGATCTTCAACCTCATGCGGCCCGTTCGCGGCCGGGCCGACACCGTCGCCGGGTTCGGCCTCGGTGTCGCCGCGCCGCCGCTGGACCTCGGTCCGGTCCGGCTCGTGCCGGTCCCCGTGGCGCGCACGCAGACGCAGACCGACCTCACCCTGACCATGGCGCGGGTCGGCGACGAGCTGCACGGCCAGTGGGTTCACGACACCGACGTGCTCGACGGGGCGACGGTGGCCGCGCTGTCCGGCCACCTGGGGAACCTGTTGCGCGCGGCGGTGTCGGCCCCGGCCACCCCGGTCGGCGCGCTCGCCATGATGTCGGCAGGCGAACTGGCCGATGCCGTGCTCACCGGTGACCACGCGCCCGCGGGCGACGACCTGCCCCGGCGGGTCTTGGCCCGTGCGGCGGCGACCCCGGACGCCCCGGCCGTCGCCGGCGCCGACGGCGCCCTCACCTACCGCGAGCTGGTCCGCGCCGCCAGGTCGGTCACCGCGTTGCTCGCGGGCCACGGCGTCGGCCCGGGGTCCATCGTCGGCGTCCGGTTGCCGCGTGGCACCGGGCTGGTGGTCGCCGCCCTCGGCGTGCTGTTCGCGGGTGGTGCCTACCTGCCGCTGGATCCGGCCCTGCCCGCCGAGCGGCTCGCATTCGTGACGGCGGACGCGCGTCCCGCGGTGGTGCTGACCGACCACGCGGTGTCGCTGCCCGGACCGAGCGCCGCCGTGGTCCTGCCACCACTCCCCGAACTCGCGGCCGGAGCACCGGACGGCGTGGGCGTGACGCACCCGGAACAGCTCGCCTACGTGATCTACACCTCCGGCACCACCGGGCGGCCCAAGGCGGTCATGGTGCCGCACCGGGCACTGGCCAACCTGGCCGACGACGCGATCGGCCGGTTCGGCCTGGGGCCCGGGCGGCGGCTCTTGGCGGTGACGACCTTCTCCTTCGACATCGCCGCGCTCGAACTGCTCGTCCCGCTCGCGGCGGGGGCCTGCGTCGAGGTGGCGGGCCCGAAGGCCGTGGCGGACGGGCACTGGCTGCGTGGCCGGCTCGCCAAGGGCGACGTCACCCACCTCCAGGCGACGCCGGTGACCTGGCGGCTGCTGGTCGACGCGGGCTGGACGGGGCAGACGCCGCTGGTCGCCCTGTGTGGCGGTGAGGCGCTGCTGCCCGACCTCGGGCAGACGCTCGCCAGGACCGCCACCGAGGCGTGGAACCTGTACGGCCCGACCGAGACCACGATCTGGTCGACCGCGCGCCGGCTCACGGCGGGCGCGCCGATCACGATCGGCGCGCCGATGCGCAACACCCGCGCCTACGTCCTCGACCGCTCGCTGCGGCTCGTGCCCGTCGGCGTCCTCGGCGAGCTGTACCTCGGCGGAGCCGGCGTGACGCACGGGTACCTCGGGCGCCCTGGACTCACCGCGCAGCGGTTCCTGCCCGACCCGTGGGGGCCGCCCGGCGTCCGGATGTACCGCACCGGGGACCTCGTGCGGCGGCGCGCCGACGGGACGCTGGACTACGTGGGGCGGGCCGACAACCAGTTCAAGGTCAACGGGCTGCGGGTCGAACCCGGTGAGATCGAAGCCCAGCTCACCCGCATCGCCGGTGTCGGCCGTGCCGTGGTCGCCCGCTGTGACACCGAATCCGGTCCGGTGCTCGTCGGCTACCTCGAACCCGCGGGCGGGACGCGCGACCTCGACGCCGTACGCGGAGAGCTGGCGAAGTCCCTGCCCGCCTACCTAGTCCCTGCGCGGCTGCAGTGGGTCGAGTCGCTGCCGGTGTCGCCGAACGGAAAGCTCGACCGCGCCGCACTGCCCGCGCCCCCACCGGCCGCCCCGGCGCCCCGCGTCGCGCCGGAGGGCCCGGTCGAGGTGGTGCTGCACCGGTGCTGGTCGGCCGTGCTGGGCACGGAGGACTTCGGCGCACGCGACGGGTTCTTCGCCCTGGGCGGGCATTCGCTTGCCGCGCTGCGGATCGCCGGCGCGATCACCGAGACGTTCGGCGTCGACGTCCCCCTGCCCCGGCTGCTCGAACGGCCGACGGTGACCGAGCAGGCCGCCCTGGTGGTCGAGACCGGCCGGGCGTGCGCGGTCGACGTGGTGGCCGCCGCCGAGCTGGCGCTCATGGTCGCCGACCTCGGCGACGACGAGGTGGCCGCGCTGCTGACGGAGCCGGACCAGGACCGATGAACGGAGGTGATCAGGTGCGGGAAGCAGCAACGGCCGTCGCCAGGGCCGGACTGCCTCGGGTCGCAGACGCCGAGCGGGACTACGCCCGCCGCACCCCGGGTTCCCGGGCGCGCTGGGAGCGGGCCACCCGGGTGCAACCGAACGGGGTCAGCGGAAACGGGAAGTACTTCCCGCCCCATCCGCTGTTCATCGCGGACGCGAAGGGCAGCAGGGTGACCGACGTCGACGGCCATGAGTACCTCGACGTGCTCATGGGCAGCGGGAGCCTGTTGCTGGGACACGGCCACCCACGCATCGTCGCCGCCGTGAGCGAGCAGGTGGCCCGCTTCTCCGGCACGACGATGCCACACGAACCGGGCCTCGCCCTCGCCGAGCGCATGAGCGCGAAGCGCGGCCTGGCACGGATCCGGTTCACGGTCACGGGATCGGAGGCCACCCAGTCCGCGCTGCGCGTGGCGCGGTCGGCGACCGGCCGCACGCGCTTCGCCAAGTGCGAGGGCGGCTACCACGGTTCCGGGGACGCGTTCCTCGTCGCCACGCACTCGACGGCGATGGCGGGCCCCGACAGCGAACCGGCCGCCAAGCCCGACTACGCGGGCTTGCCGCCCTCCGTCGGCGACGACGTGATCGTGCTGCCGTACAACGACGTGGCCGCCGCCGAGCGGCTCATCCGCAGGTCCGCCGCCGACCTCGCTGCGGTGATCGTCGAGCCGGTCCTGTTCTCCTCCGGCGGAGCCGTGCCCGCGACCGGGGAGTTCCTCGACACCCTGCGCCGGGAGACCGCCGCGGCGGGCATCGTGCTGATCTTCGACGAGGTCGTCACCGGCTACCGGCTGGGACCGCGTGGCGCCGAGTCCCACTACGGGGTCACCGCCGACCTCGTGACGCTCGGCAAGGGCGTCGCGGGCGGGCTGCCGCTGGCCGCCTTCGGTGGCCGGGCGGACCTGATGGACCTCGCTCTCGCCGGCAGCGCCGAGAGCCGGGTGTTCCAGTCCGGCACCTACGTGGAGAACGCCGTTTCGGTCGCCGCGGCACACGCCGTGCTCGACGAGCTCGCCGAGCGGCCGGACGCGCTGACCCGGCTCGACGCGCTCGGTGAGCGCCTGCGCACCGGCATCGCCGCCGAACTGGACCGCGCCGGGGTGCCGGGCGTGGTCACCGGCGCCGGCTCGATGCTGCACTTCCACCTCGGCGCCACGTCCGTCACCAACCGCCGCGAGCTGCTGCGTGCCGACGTCGAATCGTCCCGGCTCGCGCAGCTCGCCCTCGTCGCCGCCGGTGTGCTGTGGCAACCGCTGCACCCGGCCGCACTGAGCATCGTCCACACCGCGCAGGACGTCGACAACGTGCTCGCGACCATGCGAGAGGTCTTGAGGTAACAACCATGCGTTTTCTCGTCACCGGTGGCGCCGGGTTCGTCGGAGCCGCGACCGCACGGCACCTGCTGGCCGCGGGCCACGACGTCGTGACCTTCGACCGCACGCCCGCCGACCACACCGGCCACGAACACGTCGTCGCGGACATCCGGGACAGCGGCGCGATCGAGCGCGCGTTGTCCGGCGGCCAGGTCGACGGGGTGCTCCACGCCGCGGCGTTCCCCAGCGTCGCCAGTTGCGACCGCGACCCGGTCGGCGCGTTCGACGTGAACGTGACCGGCACCGCCCGCGTGGTCACCGCGGCGGCCCGGCACGGGGTGCGGCGGGTCGTGACGGTCAGTTCGGAGGAGGTCTACGGCGACTTCCCCGGCGAGGTCGCCGCCGAGGACGACCGCGCCCTGCCGACCTCCGTGTACGGCGCCACGAAGCTGGCCGCGGAGGCGGCGGGCCGCACGATCGGGCGGGTGACCGGCGTCGAGCACGTCGCGGTCCGGCTGTCCTGGGCGTACGGGCCAGGCTATCCCCGGCAGCGCGCACCCCGGTCGATGATCCTCGACGCGCTCGCGGGCACCACCACGTCGCTGGCGGGCGGCGCGGACCACGCCCTCGACCTGACCTACATCGACGACGCGACCGACGCGTTCCGCCGCCTGCTCGAGGCACCCTCGCTGGCGCACGACGTCTACAACCTCGCGAGCGGCGTCGCGTACTCACCGGTCGACATCGCCGGGGCCGTGCGGGCGGTGCGGCCGGACTGGGACTTCGCCATCGGGCCAGGCCCGTTGACCACCGAGGACGGCACCCCGTTGCCGGCCAAGGGCGCGCTCGTCCTCGACCGCATCCGCGAGCTCGGTTACGTCCCCAGCGTGCCACTCGCCGTCGGGGTACAACGCGAGTACGAGGCGATCGCGAACGGGGGCGGCCGGTGAGCGACGCGCCGAGGGTGCTGGCCTACGCCTGGGACCACGAGGGTCTCGGCCACGTCTCCAGACTGCTCAACATCCTGCACGGGATCAGCGAGCTGCGGCCGGACGCGGAGGTCGGCATCGTCGCCGAGCAGGACAGCGACCTGTTGCGCAGGTCGGGGTTCCGCTACGTCGCCGTGCCGGGGCACCCGGACAGCTACGTCGGCCGGGTTCCCGGTGTCGTGCGAGGGGAGCTGCCGCTGGAGCGTGCGGTGTCCGCGGCGACGATCCGCGCCGCGGTCGAGGTCGTTCGGCCCACCGTCGCCCTGCACGACTCCGTGGTGTCGGCCGACCTGCTGCGGGCCGCGCCGCCACCGGCGGTCGCGCACGCGCTCGTGTTGCGCCGCAACACGTTCATGGGTGAGTTCCTGCAGTCTCTCGGCCCGCACCTCGACGACCTCGCGCTGGTCATCCTCCCGCACCGGCCGGACGAGGTGCCGCGCAGTGAGATCCCCGCCGGGCTGCGCAACCGGGTCACGTTCACCGGCCCTATCGTCCGCCCGGTCGTCGAGGGCGCCGTCGCCGACGTGCGGGCGCGCTACGGCGTGTCCGGGGGCGAGCGGATGGTCGTCATCACCGGCGGGGGCGGCGGCTTCGAGGACCAGTACCTGTTCGTCGAGGCCGCCGCGCGGGGGGTCGAGCGCACCGCGACCACGCCCACGGTGTGCGTGCTGGTGCTCGGCTACTTCTTCCGCGGGATCGTCGGGCTGCCCGGAGACTGCGCCGCGCCCGTGAGCTGGCGGGTCACCCGGCACGAACCGGAACTCGCGACCCTGATGCGTGCCGCGGACGTCGTGATCACGCAGGGCGGGTACAACACCCTGTTCGAGGCCCGCGCGGCGGGGGCGCGCGTGGTCGCCGTGCCGGGTGTACGGGCCACCGACAACCAGACCGCGCGCGTGCGGCTCATGGCCCGCGACGACCCGAACGTCGTCGCGGCGGACGCCCGGGACCCGGACGGCGTCGCGCGCGCCGTCAGGAAGCTGGAGGGGCAGGCGGAACGCAGACCGGTGGCGGACCTGTCCGCGGGCCGCCGCCGCGCCGCCGAGGCGGTCGTCGGCCTGGTCGCCCGGCGGACCACGGTGCGGCCGCGCACGCCGGACTGGGACCAGCACGTCCTGGCCATGCCGTCGGGCACCCCGTTCCAGCGGATCGGCTGGCTGCGTGCCCGCGCGGCCACCGACGGCGCACAGCTGCACCCCCTGCACGCCCCCGACATGCGGTGGGTGTCCGGCGTGCTCGTGACGAACGGCGCGAGCACGCCCGCCGCGTGGGTGCCGCGGGGACCTGCCGGGTACACCGTGGCCGATGTGCTGGCCGCCGTCGACGCGACCATGGCGGAGTTCCCGGACCTGCCGCTGACGGTGAGCCCGTACCTGGCGCACGGCTGTGGCGGCGAGCAGGTCGAAGCCGCGCTGCGCGAACGCGGGTTCGACGACGGGCCGGCGAAATGGGAGGCGGCCAGCGTCGTCATCGACGTCGCCGCCGAACACGACGTGCTGATGTGGCGAATGACGAAGAACAGACGAAGCCTGCTCCGGCAGCAGCTCGACGACCCGGCCGTCACGGTCACCGAGGACCTTTCCGACGAGGGGCTGAGGCAATTCGAGGAGATGTATCAGAAGTTCGGGCGGATACGCCCGGTGAGCCCGATGCCGTCCGGGTATCTCAGACAGCTGCGCGACCGCGGCCTCGGTGACGACCTTGGCACAGTTCTGCTCTGCCGACGAAACGGCGAGTTGTGTTCGGGACAGTTGTTGCTTCGCTGCGGCGATCTGGCGTGGGGGTCGCGTGCACCGCACTGGCCCGGCCGCCCGCCGCTCGGCGTCGTCCTGCAGTGGCATTCGATCCTGTGGGCGCGGGAACACGGTTGCCGGCGCTACGACCTGGGCGGGATCATCCTGGACGGACCGCGGGACGAGAGCGACGGTGTCACCAACTTCAAGCGCGGAATGGGTGGCGTCGTGCTCCGCACGGTGCCCAGCCTGCGCCGCGATGTTCGGCCGACATAAGACGAACGCCTGCCGTGCCTTTCGTGGACGACCCACCCCCACTATGTTGATGTCAATCATGGTCGCAGTCCGACAATGGCCATACCGAGAGGATTTGTGACAATGGAACACGCCGCGGTTGAGCGCGCCGGCACGTCCGGTTCGACGGTCGGCGAATCAATCCCGCCGGGCGCGCCGAATTCGGAGGACGACGGCCCTTTCAATCTCGTCCGAAAGCTCGGTCAGGAATCCGTGCACGACCGCATCTCCGGCCTCGCACCGTCCCGGCCGACCACCGGCCCGTACGTGGCCGAGATCGATCCGACAACCGCGTGCAACCTCGCGTGCCCCGAGTGCATCAGCGGAGAGCTGCTCAACCAGGGCTCGCTCGAGCACACCAAGTTGATACAGACCATCGACGACCTGGCGGAGCTGGGCACCCGGGCGGTGATCTTCATCGGCGGCGGGGAGCCGATGACCGCGCCGGGGTTCTCCGAACTGGTCCGCCGCGTGCACGGACACGGTATGGCCGTCGGCATCACGACCAACGGCACCTTGATCTCCCGGCACCTCGACGCCGTCTCCGAGTGCGCCTCGTGGACCAGGGTGTCCGTCGACGCGGGCAACGCCGACACGTTCGCGTTCTTCCGGCCGAGCAGGGGCAACCGCCTTCCGCTGCACCACGTCGTGCGGCAGATGGAGGCGCTCGCGAAGGTCAAGCGCGGCGCGCTCGGGTATTCGTTCCTGCTCCTGAAACGGGACGGCCGGACCAACATCGAGGACATGGTGGAGGCGACCCGGCTCGCCCGTGAGATCGGCTGCGACTACATCGAGTGCAAGCCGTCCATGGAAATGGACCACAAGCTCACCATCTGGACCGCGGACGAGCTGAGGCGGATCCGGGAACTCATCGACGAGTGCACCGAACTCGCGACCGGCTCGTTCCGGGTGCACATGCCGGTCTCGATGTTCCACGTCTTCGAGTCGGCGGACCTGACCCAGCCGAAGGACTACTCCTGGTGCCCGGCGACGCACATGCGCACGGTGATCACCCCGAGTGGGTGCTACGCCTGCCCGTACCACCGCGGCCGGGCCGAGTTCCGGTACGGGGACGTGGCGAAGCAGTCGTTCCGCGAGCTGTGGGCGTCCGGCGAGCGCGCCGAGATGCTCGAGCGGCTTTCACCCGATCGCGACTGCCGGTTCCACTGCATCCGGCACGCCCAGAACGAGGCGGTGCTCAGTGGTGTCGCCGCCGCCGAGCCGACGGTGGGAGACTATGACCCGTTCATCTGACCCGGTCGTGATCGTCGGCGCGGGTCCGGCCGGGCTGAGCGCCGCCTACCACCTGCCGCACGACGACTACATCGTGCTCGAGGCCGGCGCCGAGCCGGGTGGATTGTGCCGCAGCCACGAGTTCGGCGGCGCCGTGTTCGATGTCGGCGGGCACGCGTTCTTCACCCGGCACCCCGAAGTGCGCGAGCTGATCGGCCGCCTGTGCCCCGTGGAGTTGTTCGAGCAGCCCCGGTCCGCGTGGGTCTACTCGCACGGCACCTACGTGCGTTACCCGTTCCAGAGCCACCTGCACGGTCTGCCGACCGACGTGGTGCGCGAATGTCTCGTGGGCCTGCTGACCGTCGTACGGGACAAGGGGTTGCCGCCCACGAGTCTGGCCGACTGGATCGAGCGCACGTTCGGCGACGGCATCCGCAGGCATTTCCTGGAGCCGTACAACACCAAGCTCTGGGCGCACCCGCTTCGCGAGATCACTCCCGCGTGGACGGGCCAGCGGATCGTCACCCCCGACATCGACGCCATCGTTGCCGGCGCGCTGGAGCCGAGGCACAACGACGACTACGTCAACGCGCGCGTCACCTATCCCGCCGACGGCGGCTTTTCCACGCTGTACCAGGGTTTCGTGAAGCACGTGGGGGAGCGGTTGCGCTGCGGTGTCCACATCGACCGGATCGACCTGGACACCAGAACCGCCCACAGCAGCGACGGCGAGGATTTCCCGTTCTCGCGGCTGGTGTCGACCATGCCGCTCGACCTGCTCGTCGAGCGGGTCAACGGTCTGCCGGCAGGCAGCGCGGACGCGGCCCGTCGCCTGCGGCACAACTCGCTGCACCTGGTGAACCTCGCGGTGGACGCCGAGGGCGTGACCAAGCGGCAACGGGTGTACGTGGCCGACCCCGAGGTGCCGTTCCACAAATTGGTGCTGAATTCCAACTCCTCACCCGCGCTCCGGGCGCGGCCGAGGTTCGGCATCCAGGCCGAGGTGAGCTTCTCGCCGCTCAAGCACGTCGAGATCGACGGCCTGGCCGAGCGGGTGGTGGCGGCGGTAGCAGGCATGGGTCTCGTGGACCCCGGTGCGGTCCGGGAAACCGAGGTGTGCACCGTGCCCTACGCCTACCCGGTGCACACGTCCGACACCACGGCCGACCGCGAGTACCTGCTCGGCACGCTTCTGGAGGCGGGCATCGTCTGCGCGGGCCGCTTCGGCGAGTGGCTGTACATCAACTCCGACGACGCCGTGCTGCGCGGCAAGAAGGCCGCCGAGGAGGTGTGTGCGTGACCCTTCCGGAGTTCCGGCGGCCGGACGCGTTCCTCGACGACTTCCGCGACGAGTCGGGCGTGTCCCCGGCGAACCTCGGATGCCTGCTGCACTGCGTGCGGGACGTGTTGCGGGGCCACGGCGTCACCAACACGATCCGGTACGTCGTGCGCCCGCTCCAGGTGGTGCTCTCCGTGGACCCGCGGTTCCGTCCCTGGCTGTGCTCGGCGGCCGAGGAGGAGCTGTCGGAGCCGGCGTTCGAGCACGGCCTGCGTGCCACCTACCGATGGGTCGACGACGTTGCCGCACTCGGCGACGTCGTCGATGCGACGCTCGCAGCCGGCAAACCCGCGATCGTGTTCGCCAACCGGTGGCTGGTGCCGTGGCAACCACAGTCGCCGCTCGCCCAGTCGGAAGGCCACGCCAGCGTCGTGCTGGGCCGCGACGCCGGCACGCTGCACCTGGTGGACCGTCAGCCCATCGGCGACACCACCGAGAGCCGCGACGTGGACGTCGAGCTCGCGGAGCTGGCACCGAGCGTGCGGTGGGGGATGGGGGTGCTGGACTACGAGCTCGGCCCCTCGCCGTCGACACCGGCCGAGCAGGTGCGGTCGGTGCTGGCGCGCTCGGCGGACAACCTCGCGGTCGGCAGGCCGCAGCCGCAGTTGCGTTCCCGTGGCCTCGACGCACTGGCCACGCTGCGGCTCCTGTTCAGCGAGGAGACGTTCCCCCGGCTCGACTCGCGGCACCTGCGGCTGAGCATGCGGTGGCACCTGGCCGCGTGCATCCACAAGTACGTCATCGGCAGCCGTCGACTGCTGAGTGCCTACCTGGAGCTCGACGCTCCGGAGCTGGTTCGCGGGACGCGACTGGCCGAGGTCCTCGGCGAATCCTCGGCGCGGTGGGAAGAACTCGCCAGGGCGTTCGCGCACGCGAGCAGACGTGGCCTGGTCAGCCCCGTCGCGAACCTGCCGGAAGCCTTGTCCGCGACCGAGGCGGTCGACACCGAACTCGTCGAAGCGTTGCGCGCGGCTACTGGGTGAGCCCGCTGCGAAACCGGTCGTTGCTGTTGAGGATCTCCATGAGCAGGTCGGGGGAGTAGCCGGCCTTCGTGGCGGACATGATGATCGCCTGGAGGTCTTTCGGGATGCACTTGCCGTCGAATCCGGGCGTTTCACGGAACGCGGCGGTGTGGAACGCGCTCACCCTCGGGTCGAGCAACCACCCCTCGCGGACGGTGTGCCAGTCGGCCGCCAGCGCGTCGCAGATGTTGCGGAACTCGTTGACGAACGTGACCTTCGCGGCGATGTAGGAGTTCTCCATGTACTTGATCAGTTCCGCCTCGACGGCGGAACACTGGAAGTAGGTCTTGTTCGGTCCGGCGACGGGCAGCAGGAAGTCGATGAAGCGGGACCGGATGTGGGGCGCGCCGCCGAAGATGTGGAACGAGATCGCCTCGGGGCCGTCCGCCCAGAACGGGTTGTAGAACTTGGTCTCGCCGAAGTATTCCGGTGAGAAGCAGATGTTCTTGCCTGTCCGCTCGATCAGCAGATCGGTGGTGCCCGGCGGCACGGTCGACTTCAGCATGATGTCCCGCACCGGGATCCGGTCGACGGCATCGAGGACGTTCGACGTGTCGCACGACCCGTCCGGCGCGGGCGGCGTGCCGACGCAGATGATGGCAAGGGTGCACTCGCCGAGTTCGGCCATCGGGTAGTCCTCGTCGGTCCGCGCGTCAAAGCCGACGATGTCGGCGTGCGGTTCCAGCAGCCGACACATGGTCTTGCCGACGTGCCCCATGCCGATGACCGCTACGTTTTCCCGCATGTGACTCCTCAATGTCTCGTTGCGCCGACGCGTCAGCCGCGCGGCCTGGTGGCGACGAGAACGCCGCTCCACCCCGGCCGTAGCTCCCGCACGGAGATCTCGTAGCCGGGCAGGTGCCCGGCCGCGGCGGCCCGTGCTTCCCGCTCCTGGCTGATGTGGAAGGTCACCACGACGGCCTCCGGCGGCACGTCCCGGCGGCCGGCCTGTTCGAGCAGTTCGTGCTGCAGGCCCCAGCCGGACTCGCCCGCACCGAACACGGCCGTCGCGGGTTCGTTCTCCTCGACTCCCGGTTCCAGCAGGCCGCGCATGGCCGCGCTGACGAACGGGAGGTTGGCCAGGACCAGCCCGACCGGCTCCGGCACCGGTTCGAGCAGGTGACCCTCGCGAAGCACGACGTGACCGGCGAGCTCGGCGCGCTCGACGTTCAAGCGCGCCACCTCGAGCGCGTCGGCGGACAGGTCCGTGGCGTAGATGGGCCGTGCCGCGGGCGCCAGGCGTGCGAGAGCGATGGCGAGGGCCCCGTTTCCGGTGCCGACGTCGACCACAGGGAACGGTTGCGCCCCGGCAAGCCCGCGCACGAGTTCCGCGCAGACCTCGACGACGGTGCGCATCACCGGACGGGTGATCTGGACCCGAGGGTCCACCGCGAGCTCGTGACCCATGAACGTGTCGGTGCCCGCGAGGTACCCCATTGGCACGTGCCGCGCCCGCTCGGCGACGAGCCGGTCGAACACCTCGGCGACGGTGTCCTGCGCGCCGAGGGCCCTGGCCCTGTGCAGCAGTCGCGCAGCGTCCTCTTCCGGCTCGCCGATGCCCGCCTCCGTGAGCCGCGCCGCGCCGCGCCGCAGCAGCTCCTCGTCCGTCACCAATTCGGTCATGACCGGTCCGGCTGCGGCGCGACCGGCTCCCAGCCGTGGGCGCCGAGTGCCTTGGTGCTCGACCGGATGGCCAGGTCCGGATCGGCCATCCAGGTGGTCTCCAGCAGGCTCCACCCGTCGTAACCGAACTCGCGCAGCGCGTCGGCGATCGCGCCGAAGTCGATGTCGCCGGTGCCCACCGGCCAGTGGGCGGGCACGGTGCCGTCGCAGTCGGACAGGTGCACGTGCGAGATCCGGTCGCCCAGTATCCGCACAGCCGCCGCCGGGTCCTCGACGTACCGCGCGTTCGCCGAGTCGAAGACGACTCGGCAGTAGGGGTTGTCCACCTCGTCGACGAAGGCGGCGATCTCCTCGCTGCGCACCTTGTAGAGGCTCGTGATGTTCTCGAGGCCGAAGATGATGCCCTTCGCCGCGGCGTAGTCGATGCACTCGCGCATCGCGGGATGTGCCAGGCCGTCGCTGAGCTCGACTGGCTCCAGAATGAGCGGATGCCGTCGCCCCGGACCGACGACGACAATGCGCGCGCCGAGCATCTCCGCCACGTCAGTGGCCGCTTTCACCTCGCGGATGCTCTCGTTGCGGAATGCGTCACTGCGGCTGGCCAGGTTGATATCGATAAAGGTCGGGTTGATCGACAGGATCTCCACACCGGTCTCCGCCACGACCCGCGACAGTTCGTCTCGTTCGCGGGTGCCGAACGTGCGAGTGTCGAGCTGAGGAGGCGTGCTCATGATTTCCAGTCCGCGAAACCCCAGGTCCGCAGCCCGGCGAACGGCATCGGGCAGCGAGTTCTCCCAGATGAAGTTGTAAAGGCACGTTCCGAGCTTGAGCACGCGGCTGTCCCCTTCGTTCGGCGCGGCATGCCAGCGATCCTACCCCGTTGTCGTATTTCCGGTCGAATTTCACGTGCCGTTGTTCGACTGGGGATGCGACCCAGTCGAACAATGGCAGCGGCGGTGGTCACCCAAATCTACGACGCTGATTCTGGCGCTCAGATGCCACGACGTGTTCACCCGCGTGGCGGGCGCCGTGTTCGTCCTCGGTAGAGGGCGAAGACCGCTGACCCTTGGCCGCCCGCCGCTCTAAGGGGTGGAACCAAATAATCGCGGGGATGCGCGGGGGAACGCCGCCCGCGGCCGTGCAAAACCGCGAAGGACCGATGACGAGGTTTACCGGGCGACGCCGTGTAGCTCGGCCCGCCGAAAGCGACTTTCTTTGCAGAGTCCAGTACGTCGCCTGGCTATGGCGAGGTTTTACACCCTGCGCACCCTGGGCGTCGCAGTTCCGGTTCGGCGCGGCGGCGGAATACCCACCGCGAGCCGGGCCGCCTGGGCGGATCCGCCGGCGCCCGGCTTTCAGGCGGCGTCGGGGCGAAGTGGATCGAACTCGTTCTCCAGGTGGCTCGCCGACGGCGCGCTGCTGTTACGCCCGGACGTCATCGTCGCCTGGGACTCGGCTTCCGGGATACCGCTCGCTGAGGTGGTGACGCGGGTGCTCGGTACGGTCGGGATGAAGGGCGACGTCATGTGAAGGAGCGGCCCATCCACCAGTTTCCCGGGGCGTCGGGGTCGGTGCTTGACCAGAATTCCACGCAGGCACGGGTGAACTCCTCGGCGGTGAGGTGGCCGTCGCCGTCGGTGTCCAGGTGGGTGAAGGCCTCGGTGACCTCGGCTTCGGTCAGTCCGGGGAAGTGTCCGCGTTGGAAGACCAGGAATTCGGCGGGACTGACGCGGCCGTCGGCGTCGGTGTCGGCGATGGCCAGGAAGGCTTCGGCGAGCGCACCGAGGCCGGCCTGGGCGGCGTCGGGGTCGTCGGCCAGCGAACCGGTCGAGGTGGTGAACTGCTCGCGGGAGATGGCGTCGCCCCCGCCGGGGATGTGGGGCAGGTGCAGGTCGCGCCAGATGCGCAGGTAGGCGTCGATGATGGTCTTTTCCTGCGGTGATCCGGGGGTGTGGCCGAGGGCCTCGGCGGCGCGCCGGCCCATCAGGACGTGGTCCTGTTCGGTGAGCAGCCCGTCCCCGTCGACGTCCAAGTGCGAGAACCCGTGTTCGATCTTCGCTTTGAGCAAATCGTTGACCGGCACGAGTTCTCCCGACGTGGTGGGTTGAGGCGGACGGAACCCAGGATGCCGCCACCGCGAATCGCCGGACAAGATCCGAACGAGTCCTTGGCCGCCACGAACGAGTGGTGTCAGACGGGTTTCCGCCAACCTCATCGACCGGCCGAACGATTTCAGGGAAGGCGTGATCCGCCGGTGCCGCAGGGCCGGCCAGTGCGGGAAGACTCGCTGCTGGTGCGGGGCGGGGTTGATGGCGCCGGCGGTGCACAGCGCGATGCGCAGCCGGCCTGGTTCGCGGCCGACCTCACGTCGAGCACGGCGGTTTTGAGCACCGCGATCGCCGTGGCGACGATCTCCTTGGGTGCGGTGACCTTCCGGCACCAGAACGCCTGGCCACCGCATCCCGGGTGGTCGCGCCCACTTGATCGGAGCGGCCATCTCGTCGCGTGCCGGCGGCGAGCGCGCTCGCCGCCGGCAGCACCCCGTTACCCTGGTCGGCAGCGGACAGCCGTCCCACCTCGTGCTGCCCGTGCGAGGGGAAGACGTGGGCACATCCGATCTGAGGTTCGGAATCCTCGGTCCGCTCGAGGTGACACGCGGTGGCACGCCGGTCCCGGTCAACGGGCCGAAGTTGCGCATCGTGCTCGCCGCGCTGCTGCTGCGCGCGAACGCCACGGTCACCTTCGACCGGCTCGCCGAGGACCTGTGGGGCGGCGAGCAGCCCCCCACCGCGCGCAAGAGCGCGCAGCTCTACGCGCAGAGGCTGCGGCGCGCGCTCGGCGAGGCCCTGATCGAGACGCGCCCGGACGGCTACCTGCTGCGGCTGGAGCCCGGGCAGTCGGACCTGGAGCGCTTCCGCTCGCTCGTCGGACGGGCCCGCGAGGCCGACCTGGAGACCGAGCGGGCGCTGCTGGCCGAGGCGCTGGCGTGCCGGCGGGGTGCGCCGCTGGCCGACATCCCGTCCGAGTCGCTGCACCGCGACGAGGCCGTCCCGCTCACCGAGGAGCTGCTGCGGACCCGTGAGCGCTACCTGGAGGTCAGCCTCGAGCTGGGCCGGCACCGCGAAATCGTCGGTGAACTCGCCACCCTGACCCGCCAACACCCCTGGCAGGAGTCGTTCTGGGCGCTGTACATCCTGGCGCTGCACCGGTGCGGGCGGCAGGCGGACGCGCTGGAAACCTACCGTGACGTGCACCGGATGCTCGCCGAGGAGCTCGGCGTCGAGCCGGGCCCGCGGCTGCGCGCGGCGCACCGCGCGATCCTCACCGCAGCGGAAGAGCCGGCGGCCGCCGAACCGCTTCCCGCCGTCTGCCAGCTCCCCGCGGACCTGCCCAGCTTCTCCGGACGGACGTCGGACCTGACCAAGCTCGACGCGCTGCTCGGCGACCCGCCCGGAAACCGGACGCTGGCGATCGCGGGGCCCGGGGGGATCGGCAAGACCGCGCTGGCCGTGCACTGGGCACACCGGATGGCCGCTCGCTTCCCGGACGGCCAGCTGTTCGTCGACCTGCGCGGGTACGCGTCGACCTCGCCGTTGTCCAAGACCCAGGCGCTGACGCTGTGCCTGCGCGCACTCGGCGTGTCCGCCTCGCGGGTGCCGGTGACGCTGGACGAGCAGGTCGTGCTCTACCGGACGCTGCTGGCCGGACGGCGGGTGCTGGTGGTGCTGGACAACGCCGCCGGCGCCGATCAGGTCCGGCCGCTGCTGCCGCCCAACCCCGGCTGCGCGGCGCTGGTGACCAGCCGCGGCGACCTGCGCGGGCTGACCGTGCTCAACGACGCCCGGGTGCTCGCTCTGGACGTGCTGACCACCTCGGACGCCCGGACGCTGCTCACCGACCTGCTCGGCCCCGGCCTGGTCGACGCCGAACCGCGGTCCGTCGACCGGCTCGCCGGCCTGTGCGGGCACCTGCCGCTGGCGCTGCGGATCGCCGCGGCGAACCTGGTGGGTGGCAAGTACTCCTCGATCGGGGACTACGTGGGCGCGCTGCGGGCCGACCCGCTGGCGGAACTGGCCATCGAGGGCGACCCGGACGTCGCTGTGCGCGCGACGTTCCAGCTGTCCTACCAGGCGCTCGACGAACCGGCGCGGCGTGTGTTCCGGCTGCTGGGCCGGATCCCGGGACCCGATTTCGGCCTCGCCGCGGCGGAGGCGCTGGCCGGCCCGGACACCCGGCGCTGCCTCGACCGGCTGGTGGCGGCGAGCCTGCTGACCCGGCGCAGCGCCACCCGGTTCCAGTTCCACGACCTGCTGCGCGAATACGCCGCCGACCGCGCGCGGGCCGACGAGGTGCCCGGCGAGCTGGCCGCGGCCGACGCCCGGCTGTACGAGTACTACCTGGACACCGCGGTGGCCGCCACGCAGCGGCTGTACCCGCTGTTCCGCCGGATCCTGGCCACGTCGGCGCCCGAGGCGTCGTTCGAGGACGACGAGCCGGCGATGCGCTGGCTCGGCGAGGAGCGCCCGAACCTCGTCGCCGCGGTCGAACGCGCGGCTCGGTCGCCCGAGCTTCGCCGCTACAGCACGTTGCTGGCCGACACCCTGCGTGGCTACTACGCCGGGCGCGGGCTCGCGGCGGACGGGCTCGCGGTGGCCAACGCCGCCCTGGGCGCCGCCCGCGAAGCGGGTGATCGCCTCGCCGAGGTCTCGGTGCTCATGCTGCGCGGGACGATCGCCTACTACCTGAGCGACTACGACGCCGCTCTCGACCTGTACGAGGAAGCTCTCGAATGCGGCGGGACGGGCATGGACCCCGCGGCCGAGTCGGAGGCGCGGCACGGACTCGGCCGGGTGTACTCGCAGCTGGGCAGGCCGCACGACGGGATGCGCCACCACGAGCGCGCGCTGGCCATCGCCCGGCAGATCGGCGACCTGGGGACCGAGGCGCGCGAGACCAACTACGTCGGTGTCTCGCTGCTGTCGCTGGGCCGGGTCGAGACGGCGATCCGGTGGCACACCGAAGCCGTCGAGCTCAGCGCGCGGAGCGGCAACCGGTACGTCCGGCTGCTCGCGCTCAACGGGCTCGGGCTGGCCCACTGGACCGCGGGCCGGATGCGGGAGTCCGCGGAATGCCACGAGGAAGGACTGCTGCTGTGCGAGCAGTGGGGACTGTGGAACATGTTCACCAACAACCTGGTGTGCCTGGCCGAGACCTACTGCGACCTCGGCCGCTACGGCGACGCGGAAAAGCGCGCCCGTCAGGCCTTGGAAAAGGGTCGTGAGCTGGGTGAACGCCGGCAGGAAGCGGGCGCGCTGGAGATTCTCGCGACCGTCGCCCGGCGGCGGGGACGGGTCGCGGACAGCATCGAGGGGTACTCGGTGGCGCTGGAGCTGGCCCGGAAAATCCACTTCCGCTACGGCGAGACGTCCGTTCTCATCGGGCTCGCCGCCGCGCACCGCGCGATCGGCCACCCGTCGGACGCGGTGACGCACACGGAGCTGGCCCTGGCCAAGATGAACGAGACGGGCATGCGGGTGCTGGAATGCGCGGCGCTGACCGAGCTGGGGGCGGCGTGCCTGGACCTGGGCGACCGCCCGGCGGCTTCGCGGTACATCGGCCGGGCGCTGAAGGTTGCGCGGGAGAACGGACAGCGGTTGCACGAGGCACGGGCCCTGCAGGTGGCCGCCGCGGTCCAGGATTCTCGCGGGGACACGGCGGCCGCCTCGGAGTTGCGCGCGGCGGCTCTGGAGATCTTCACGGTGCTGGGCGTTCCGGAGGCCGCGTTGCCCGCCCGGAGTTGAGGGCCGGGACTTCCGGTCCGGGAAGGACGCCTTCAGTGCATCCGCGGCGCTGAAGGCGTCCTTCTTCCCCCTCGGGTGGGTGCCGTGGGTCCTCCCCCCACCGCGGCAACCACGACTTCGGTGCCGCCCGTCCTCCGGGCCGGGCGATCACCCTGGCGCAATTCTGCGGGGCGGTGGCTTCAACCTGGCATCAGACCGACCTCACGTTCTCCGGACCGCGGATGCTCGACGGCGGGATCGCCGGATTCACCGTGCCCGGCCAGGAGCACCAGGGCTTCCCGGCCTGCGTCTCCGCGGCGGTATGAGGCTCGGCGCGGGATGAGCAGCAGGGTGACCAGCCGCGGCAGCACGCGCGGACCGGCGGCCTGCGGGTGGCGGAGCCGGTCGATCCGATGCGTCGTGGCCGCTGCCGCACCGAGGGTGCCGGGTGGCGCGGCGGCGGCGCCGTGCGAGAGGCCGAGCCGCAGCGGGTAGTCGGGTTGCACGGTGCCGCGGAGGCCGCGGCCGGCACGGGTCCACGGTGGCGCTGCGGGCGGGGCGGGATTGGCCGGGTGCAGGTGCAGCACCATCGGAGCTCATGACGCGCGCGGACAGGTGAATCAGCCAAGCTCGTACTCGGGTTGCCACGGCTTACCGGGCAAGAGCGTCCGCTTGGGACCGTTCTTCGCGCGAAGATGTAGCCGCTCGCCGGTCTCGAGCCAGTTGGCCGCGACCACTTGGACATCGGTCACCGGGTCGGGCCCGAAGTTCTCGATTTTGATCGTGGGACGTGGGTTCTCTTCCTTCTGTGGCAGGTTGTTCACCCCGACGTGGGAGGTGTCGGAGTAGGCTCACGAGCCACTCACGAAGTACGCGTGCACCCGTTGGCGCTCGGCTTCCCGCCGGCTTTCCCGGCCAACCTCGTCCCGAGCGATCCGCAGCGCCGCCCACGCTGCGTAGAACGCACCGAGCCCGCCGACCCACTGGCCGAGTCCTGCCCAGTCGTCGGGGCCGAGCCGTGCGCGAGTGCCGATCAAAACGAGCACCGCGCCAGCAGCGCCGGCCAGCAGGGACCACGGGCGGGAACCGGTGAACAGCCGCTTCAAGCGGAGACGCGTGATCGCCCATTTGACGGCCGGCAAGCCGGCCGCACGAGGGCGGTGGTATCCCTCGTGGACGGTGGGCTTGCTCCGGACCGTGGGTCTGCTGCGCTGAGCTGTAGCCACGCTCAGCCGGCGCTCACACGGGAGGAGGTCGTCGGCGCTGCGTATCGCGGATAAATCATCGGTTATCGATATAGGCGTCTTCCGGATCACCGGACCGCTTGAAGTAGCGTGGCCACTGGAGGATGATCCATTGACATTCGCAGGAAGGAGGTCTGATGAAGGTCCGTGCACTCTGATCAGTCGGACCGTGCGTTTTAGCTGCACCTGGTCACCGGCATTGAAATGCTCGAATCGGTTTGCGGGAATGTCGACGGACGCCGGGCCGGGAGAACCGCTCGGCGTGGCGCACCGGTGGCAGCTTCCTGGCCGGGTGCAGGCAATCGCGACTCAACACCACGCACCTCGACCGAAGTGAGTTCCATGCCTTCCGACTTGTGGTCCCTATACGGCCTCACTGTCGTCACGCCGCGACTCGAGCTTCGCTTGCCACGAGAGGAAGAAGTGGTCGAACTCGCTCACCTTGCGGGCAAAGGCGCGCACCGTCCGGACGAGCGTCCGTTTCTGACGCCCTGGACAGATGGCGGCCCGCGAGATCGAGCGCGGTTCGTGCTCCAGAGTCACTGGAGCCAACTCGGAGAATGGACTGCGGCGGCGTGTCAGGGTGTGTCGCGTAAGCTCGGCTACGAGCACGACGGGATCTCCGTGGACGCCCGCGGCCAGGAGGCTCTTGTCTCCGACCGGCTACGACTCACAAGGAAAGCGTGGAGCAGGCAGGCGCTGGCATGCCCTGCAGCTAAGGTGGAGGGAATGGAGGGTTGTCGGCCATGGTTCGGCCTGTAATCCCATTTCCTCATGCCGCATGTTCGGCGATTCTGACCGCGGCTGACTCGAGTACTGCCGGCGGGTCGGATTCCTCTTGTGAGTGCCAGCCGGCTGCGGCGATGTTCCCTGTCAAGTCAGCGTGTAGAGCCACCCGTCGGGTACTGATCAAGGGGCTCGGCTGGAGGCGGATGAACGTCCTTTCGTTTGTGGGCTGCTTCAATCTCCCGCTCAGCGATCTGGATATGGGTGTTGGCTGGAAGCCGACATCGTGATCGGCGCGATGAGCGTCCGGGTGTCGTCGTCTTACGAGGTGTCGAAAATGGGGTGTGGAGCGCGCGGTCGCGGGCGTAGCGTCGGCGACCATGATCGGTTCGGCGAACACAGGAGATGACCCGGCGGACGGCTGGTTCCCCGAGAGCGTGGCTGCGGGCTACGACTCCCCGGGCGGTGCGAACGTGCCGGAGGTGGTGACGTCCGTGGTGGATGTCCTCGAAGACTTGGCCGATGGACCGGTGCTCGAGTTCGCAGTCGGGACCGGGCGGATCGCGGCGCCGCTGGCCGGTCGCGGTGTGCCGGTGAGCGGCATCGAGCTGAGCCGGGCAATGGCGGCGCGGCTCGCGAGCAAGCCGGGCGGTGCCGCTGTCAAGGTCACGATCGGCGATATGACGACGACGCGGTTGGCCGGTCTGTTTTCGCTGGTCTATTTGGTATACAACACAATTAGCAACGTCACCACCCAGGACGGGCAGGTCGACGTCTTCCGTAATGCGGCCGCGCACCTGCGGCCGGGCGGGTTGTTCCTCGTCGAGGTGGGCCTGCCGGACCTGCGTCGCCTACCACCCGGGCAAGACATCGTTCCGTTCGCGATGACGCCCGGCGCCGCCGACGGCGGCTATGTCGGTTTCGACCAGTACGACATCGTCACACAGCGGTTCACGTCGAACCATGTCACCGTCTCGCCGGACGGGGTGGGGCGGTTCCGACGTATTCCCTTCCGATATGCGTGGCCGGCCGAGATGGACCTCATGGCACGCATCGCCGGGCTGAAACTGAAGCACCGCTGGGCGGACTGGGATCGCTCGGAGTTCACTGCTGAAAGCACCAAACATGTGTCGATCTGGGAGGCAGGCCTGAGCACGTGACGTGTGTCATCCAGCCTGGCACGACTCCACGGGCTCGCGGTGGCCTCGACCGGTTGCGTCGGGTTTGGGGCTTATTGTCCGCTCGCCTGCAGGCGGCTCAACACATTGACGAGTAACGCAGCGACGGAACAGTGACGGCGCCGCCGGCGGTGCAGGCGGCGGGGGCGACCTCGACCGTCGCGTTCGGTGCGCCGGCGGAGGAGAGCTGACGTGGGGTATTTGGACGTGCAGAGCGTCGGGCACACGCTGTCTGACGGGCGGGTCCTGTTCGAGGATGTGTCCTTTCGGGTGGTGAGGGGACGAAGTGCGCCCTCATCGGGGCCAACGGCACCGGCAAGACCACACTGCTGCGGATGATGGCAGGCGAGATCCGGCCCACCAGCGGTCGGATCGCGCATCAGGGCGGTCTCGGCGTGATGCGCCAGTTCATCGGCTCGGTGCGGGACAACACCGAGGTGGGCGACCTCCTGCTCAGCGTGGCCGCACCGGATCTGCGGCGCGCTGGTCGACAACTGGCGGCGGCCGAGGTCCAGATGATGGAGCGCGACGACGAGCGCGCGCAGATGGCCTACGCACAGGCCCTGTCGGACTGGGGCGACGCGGGCGGCTATGAGGCCGAGACGCTGTGGGACGTGTGCACCACCGCCGCCCTGGGCGTGCCGTTCGACCGCTGCCGCTACCGCGACCTCTCCACCCTCTCCGGCGGAGAGCAGAAGCGCCTCGTGCTGGAGGCACTGCTGCGCGGTGGCGACGAGGTGCTGCTGCTCGACGAGCCGGACAACTCCCTCGATGTGCCCGGCAAGCGTTGGCTGGAGGCCGCCTTGGCCGAGTCGCCCAAGACGGTGCTGCTGATCAGCCACGACCGGGAGCTGCTGGCCAACACCGCGACCCGGCTGGTCACTCTGGAGGGACACGGGGTCTGGGTGCACGGCGGCAAGAGCAGCCGGGAGACCTGGGAGACCTACCCCAAGGCGCGCACGGCGCGGCGGGAGCGGCTGGCCGAGCTGCATCGCCGCTGGGACGAGGAGCACGAGCGCCTACGCCAGCTGGTGATCACGCTGCGGGAGCAGGCCAAGATCAGTCCGGCGATGGCGTCGAAGCTGGCCGCCACCGAGACCCGGCTGGCCCGCTTCGAGCAATCGCCCAAACCGCCCGAGCCGCCGGTGGAGCAGAAGATCACCATGAAGTTGCGCGGTGGCCGCACCGGGGTGCGGGCGCTGGTCTGCGAGTCCCTGGAACTCACCTCGCTGATGCGGCCGTTCGACGTGGCGGTGGACTTCGGCGAACGGGTGGCGGTGCTCGGCAGCAACGGTTCCGGCAAATCACACTTCCTGCGCTTGCTGGCCGGGCAACCGGTCGAGCACACCGGACGTTTCGCCCTCGGCGCCCGAGTGGTGCCGGGCTGGTTCGTGCAAACCGACGACCACCCGGAAATGCACGGCCGCACTCTGACCGAGATCCTGCACCGCGGCGACGCGGGCCGGGCGGGCCGAGACCGGGGCGCTGCCATCGGTGCGCTGCGCCGGTACGAGCTCGACGGTGCTGCCGACCAGCGTTTCGAGTCGCTGTCCGGGGGTCAGCAGGCCCGGTTCCAGGTGCTGCTGCTGGAGCTGTCCGGTTGCACGATGCTGCTGCTGGACGAGCCAACCGACAACCTCGACCTGACCTCGGCCGAGGCGCTGGAACAAGGTCTGCGGCAGTTCGAGGGCACCGTCCTGGCGATCACGCACGACCGCTGGTTCGCCGGCGGTTTCGACCGCTACCTGGTGTTCGGTTCGGATGGCCGGGTCTACGAGTCCGACGAACCGGTGTGGGAGGAGACCAGGGTGGTGCGTGCCCGCTGACCGCGGTGCCGCGCCACCGCGGTGCAACCACCCGACACCGCACGGCGCCGACCGGGCGCGGCGCGGAGACAATGACCAGACCCCCCGCGCTCAGCTCACGGACAGCGTGCCGGAACCAAGATTCACTCGTCGTTGACCCGGCAAACGGCGTTCATCGCGCGGTCGAGGAGCTCGGCCAGCGGTCGTGCCTCATCGTCGAACACCCATGACGCCAATGCTGCTTCAACGCAGGCAAAAGTGGCACCGATCATGGCCGCAGCCGCCGGATCCGCATGGTCGGTGGCGCGGAGACCCATGCGCCGCGCGATCTCCGGGCGCAGCCGCTGGGCGACGAGCGCGTCCTTCTCTCGGTGGCGGCTCGCCAGCGCGGGTGTCGCCTTCCGCGGGCAAACTGGACTTGCGGCGCCCGGTGCGCGGGCGCAGCGCGTCCTTGCGCGTGCGGCCGAACTCCCTGTGGAGCCCGGGCCTGCATTTTTCCGACCTGACAGGTTGAGGTGGCCACCTGACACACACCTCTGTCCACAGTAGAATTTCTGGCCGTATGAGGATCGGTCGCAACCGGTACTCACCGGCCCTGACCAGCTCAAACGTCTGAGACGGCCGAGGGGGCGCGCACGGCCCGGATCGGGCTTCGTGGCGCCCCCTTGGGTCTCGTCTTGGACGGTGGTGCACCGGCGTCAGTGGGAGCGGTTCGCCCACCAAGTCTGGCCGGCTTCGGGCAAGGTCGAGATCGGGTCGTAGTACGGGTACCGCCGCTGCAACGCCTCGGGGTCGTCGAGCTCGATGCCCGTCCGGTAGTTCTTCGTCCAGTACGAAATCCCCAGCTCACGGTCATATTCGGCCAGCTGGTGCACCCACCGCTTCCCGACGTAAGGCACGTCGCACACGATGCGCGGTGTCGCGTACCCCGGCAGGTACCCCATGATCGAGTGCTGCAGCTCCTGCGCCTCCCACACCGAAACCCGCCAGTGCTCGGCGTTGGGGATCATGTCGCACATATAAAAGTAGTACGGCAGGATGTTCGCTTCCCCTTGCAGGGCAAAACAAAGGTCCAGCAGCGCCGCCGGGGTCGCGTTCACCCCGCGCATGAGCACGCCCTGGTTGCGGACGTCGCGGACCCCCACGTTCAGCGCCGTCTGGGCGGCCTCCGCCACCAGCGGGGTCACCGACTGGGCGTGGTTGACGTGGGTGTGGATCGCCAGGTTGACGCCGCGGCGCTGGGCGGTCACCGCGACGCGCTCGAGGCCTTCGACGACCTTCGGCTGGAGCCAGTGCTGGGGCAGCGCCGCCAGTGCCTTCGTGGCCAGGCGGATGTCGCGGACCGTGTCGATGTCCATCAGGCGCATCAGGAACGACTCCAGCTGCGGCCACGGCACGTTGGCCACGTCGCCGCCGGAGACGACCACGTCGCGGACGCCCGGGGTCTTCTTCAGGTACGCGATCATCGCGTCCTGGCGGTCGACCGGCTTGAGCGTCAGCTTGTGCTTCTCGACCGTCTCGGTCGAGTTGCCGACGAGGTCCATGCGGGTGCAGTGGCCGCAGTACTGGGGGCAGGTCGAGATCATCTCGGCCAGCACCTTCGTCGGGTAGCGGTGGGTGAGGCCCTCCACCACCCACATCTCGGCCTCGTGCAGGGAGTCGCGCTCGGAGTGCGGGTGGCTCGGCCACGTGGTGTCACGATCGCTGTGCACCGGGAGCATGTACCGGCGGATCGGGTCGGCGTAGAAGGCCTCGGTCACCTTGGCCGGGTCGGTGCCCGCCGTCGGGGCCATCGTGTTGAGCATCTGCGGGGGCAGCAGCATCGACATGGTCGCCATCTCGCGCTGGTCGGCGAGCAGGTCGTCGTAGAAGCGCTCCTCCAGCAGGTCGCCCATCAGGGCGCGCAGCTGCTTGACGTTGCGGACGCAGTGCACCCGCTGCCACTGCGCGTCACGCCACTCGGCGTCGGTGACGTCGTGCCAGCCAGGAAAGCGGCGCCAGTCGGGTTCCACCAGCTCGGCGCGGGCGTACTCGTAGGGCTGGTCGAAGGCGGCGGCAGGCGTCACAGGTTCCTGGATCGCAGTCACTTGTACTCCTAGTCGTCGGGATAGCGTTAAAATATCCTGTCATAACGTTCTCACGGAGTAAATCTTCCTGCTTGCCGGGTCGTTGTCCCCCACGTGGAGGAAGGGCGCGACGGCGGGGGAGACTCAAGGCGTGACGGACGACAGCACGACGCTCCTGCTCGGCGGGCGCATCTACACCCCCGCCGGCCCGGACGCCACGGCGATGGCGGTCACCGGCGGCACCGTGGTCTGGGTCGGGCAGGACGCCCCGGCCCGCGCCCTGCACCCCGGCGCCCGGGTCGTCGACCTCGACGGCGCCTTCGTCGCGCCCGCCTTCGTCGACGCCCACGTCCACGCCACCGCCACCGGCCTGCACCTGACCGGCCTCGACCTCACCGGCGTCCGCAGCGGCGCCGACCTGCTGGCCCGCGTGCGCGACGCCGCCGCCGGAGGGCAGGTCCTGCTCGCCCACGGCTGGGACGAAACCACCTGGACCGACCCGCGGCTGCCCAGCCGCGCCGAGCTGGACGAGGCCGCCGGCGGCGCGCCCGTCTACCTCAGCCGCGTCGACGTCCACTCCGCGCTGGTCTCCACCGCCCTGGTCGAGCTGGCCCCGGCCGCCCGCGACGCCGACGGCTGGTCACCCGGCGGCCCGCTCACCCGCGCCGCCCACCACGCCGTGCGCGCGGCCGTGCGCGCCGCGATCACCCCGCAGCAGCGGGAACGCGCTCAGCGGGCCTTCCTCGCCGAGGCCGCGAAGCAGGGCATCGTGAGCGTCCACGAATGCGCCGGCCCGGACATCTCCGGCCGCGACGACCTCGCCGCCCTCCTCACCCTCGCCGGACCGGGCACACCCGAGGTCGTCGGCTACTGGGGCGAGCTCGGCGCCGTCGAGACCGCCCGCGCGCTCGGCGCCCGCGGCCTGGCCGGCGACCTGTTCGTCGACGGCGCCCTCGGCTCCCACACCGCCGCTCTCACGACGCCCTACGCCGACCACCCCGGCTCGGGCACGCGCTACCTCGACGCCCACCGCATCGCCGGGCACCTCGCCGCCTGCACCGAAGCCGGGCTGCAGGCCGGCTTCCACGTCATCGGCGACGCCGCGGTCGCGGAGGTCGTCGAAGGCTTCCGGCTGGCCGAGAAGGAGGTCGGGCAGCGCGCGCTCGCCGCCCGCCACCACCGGCTCGAGCACCTGGAGATGGTCACCGCCGAGCAGGCGAAGCAGCTGGCCGGCTGGGGCGCGGTCGCCTCGGTGCAGCCGCTGTTCGACGCCCTGTGGGGTGGTCCGGAAGGCATGTACGCCGAGCGGCTCGGCGCGGACCGCGCGGCCGGGCTCAACCCGTTCTCGGCGCTGGCCGCGGAAGGCGTCCTGCTGGCCTTCGGCTCCGACGCGCCGGTGACACCGCTGGACCCGTGGGCGAGCGTCCGCGCCGCGGCCTACCACCGGACCCCGGGCGCGGGCCTGTCCCCGCGTGCGGCGTTCACCGCCCACACCCGGGCCGGGCACCGGGCGGCCGGCGTCAACGACGGCATCACCGGCAGCCTCGTCCCGGGCGCGCCGGCGCACTACGCGATCTGGGACGCCACCGACCTCGTCGTGGCCACGCCCGACAGCCGCGTGCAGCGCTGGTCGACCGACCCGCGGGCCGGCGTGCCGCCGCTGCCCCGGCTCGAACCGGACGCCGCCCTCCCGCGCTGCCTGCGCACGGTCCGCGCGGGTGAAGTCCTCCACGACACCATCACCTAGAGTTCTCAGGCGTGGCAGTCACCGTGGCGGACCCCGAACCGGGCGCCCCGCACCAGCCCGCCCGCACGCGGCGGTTCCCCCGTGCCTGGCTGCTGCGCTCGGCCGCGGCGTGCGCAGCCGGATTCGCCTACTACCTGAGCTTCGCGCCGCGCCCGCTGTGGTGGCTCACGCCGCTGGCCTTCGCCGGGCTCGCCCTCGTGCTGCGCGGACGCCGGTTCCGGGCCGGTTTCGGCTACGGCTTCGCGTTCGGGTTCGTGTTCTTCCTGCCGCTGCTGACGTGGCTGCTGGACTTCCTCGGCCCGGACTTCGGCCCGTGGCCGTGGCTGGGCCTGTCGTTCGCGCTGGCGCTCTACCACGGCTTGGCGGGCGGGCTGATCACGCTGGTGTCCCGGCTGCCCGCCGCGCCGCTGTGGGGCGCGCTGGTGTTCATCGCGCTGGAGACGCCCCGCGCGTGGTTCCCCCTCGGCGGCTTCCCGTGGGGCCGGGTCGCGTTCAGCCAGCCCGAAGGCGCGTTCCTGCCGCTCGCCTCGATCGGCGGCGCCCCGCTGGTCGGCCTGGCCGTCGTCCTCACCGGGTTCGGCCTGGCCGCGCTCGCCGCCCGGCTGTGGGAAGTGCGCAAGCTCACCCGCCCGGTCGTCTTCGCCGCCGCCGGCACGCTGCTGCCCGTCGTCGCGGGTGTGGCGCTGTGGCCGTCGATCGGGACCGGCGCGCAGGACGGCGAGCTCACCGTCGCGACCGTCCAGGGCAACGCCCCGGACATCGGGCTCGCGCTGCAGGGGGAGCGGGCCCTGCTGCGCCGCAACACCATCGCCGAGAGCGAGCGGCTGCTGGCGGCCGTCCAGGCCGGGCGGGTCCCCAAGCCGGACCTGCTGGTGTGGCCGGAGAGCGCCACCACCGTCACCGGCCCGGACCCGCAGCTCGACCAGCTCGTGGCCACCTTCGGCGTGCCGGCGCTGATCGGGGCGCTCTACGCGCTCCCGGACGGGCACATCCAGAACTCCGTCATCGTCTGGGACCCGCACACCGGGCCCGGCGCCCGCTACGCCAAGCAGCAGCTGGTGCCCTTCGGCGAGTACGTGCCGGCCCGCAAGGTCGCCGAGCTCGTCACGCCGTTCCTCGACGCCGAGACCGTGGACATGGTCCCCGGTGACGGCGCGAACCCGGCGCCGGCCGTCGCGGGCACCAAGGTCGGCGTGTTCATCTGCTACGAGACCGCGTTCGACTACCCGGCCCGCGACGCCGTCCGCGCCGGTGCCGAGCTGCTGGTGGTGCCGACGAACAACGCGTGGTACGGCCGCAGCGAGATGAGCGTGCAGCAGCTGGCGATGTCGCGGCTGCGGGCGGTCGAACACGGCCGGTCCGTCGTGGTCTCGGCGGTGTCGGGGGTGAGCGCGTTCATCACCCCCGACGGGTCGGTGACCGCCTCGACCAGCCTTTTCACGGCGGACTCCCTGGTCGGGCGCGTCCCGCTGCGGACGCAGACTACGCTGTCGGATCGACTCGGTGCGTGGACGGAGTACGGGCTGCTGGCACTGGCGATCGCCGGGGTGGCCGGCGGGCTCGTGCTCCGTTTTCGCACCCGGCGCAGCAGCGCCGGCACGGCAGGGGAAGCGGCGGACTGACCGCCGCGGATATCGGAGGAGCACGGATGTCGCAGGCGCCGCGGGGGGCCCGGGGAATAGAGCCGGTGCTGGTGGTGATCCCGACGTACAACGAGCGGGAGAACCTCGGCCCGATCCTGGACCGCCTGCACAAGGTACTCCCGGACGTACACGTGCTCGTGGTGGACGACGGCAGCCCGGACGGCACCGGCGAGCTCGCCGACGAGCGCGCGGCGGCCAACGAGCACATCCACGTGCTGCACCGCACCGAGAAGGCCGGCCTGGGCGCCGCCTACATCGCCGGCTTCCGCTGGGGCCTGGCGCGGGAGTACAACACCATCGTCGAGATGGACGCCGACGGTTCGCACGCGCCCGAGGACCTGCCCCGCCTGCTGGACGCGGTCGGCGACGCCGACCTGGCGATCGGCTCGCGGTACGTGCCGGGCGGGGCCGTGGTGAACTGGCCGGTCAACCGCCAGGTCCTTTCCCGCGGCGCCAACATCTACTCGCAGGTCGCGCTGGGCATGCGCACCCGCGACATCACCGCGGGCTTCCGCGCCTACCGCCGTCCGGTGCTGGAGAAGCTGGCCCTGGACGAGGTCAACTCGCACGGCTACTGCTTCCAGATCGACCTCACGATCCGCACGGCCGACGCCGGGTTCGAGATCGTCGAGGTGCCGATCACCTTCACCGAGCGCGAGATCGGCGAGTCGAAGATGAGCGGCTCGATCATCCGCGAGGCGTTCCTGCGGGTGGCCAAGTGGGGCGTCGAGCGCCGCTGGCACCAGCTGCGCAAGCTCGTCAAGCGCGCTTGACACCTGCCGTTTTCGCCGGTTCTCGGCCATCATGGGGCCGATGACGACGATCGTGGCCTTCCACGCCCACGCCGACGACCCGGTCCTGCTCAGTGGCGGCACGCTGGCCCGCGCCGCGGCCGACGGGCACCGGGTGGTGGTCGTGGTGGCCACCGAGGCCGACGGGCACCCGACGCCGCGCTGGGCCGAGCTGGAGGCCGCCGCGGCCATCCTCGGTGTCCGGCGCGTCGTGCACCTGGGTTACGCCGACAGCGGCCACGGTCCCGTGCTGTACGCGGACCCGCCCGGACGGCAGCGCTTCGCCCGCGCGGACACCGAGGAAGCCGCCCACCGGCTCGCGGCCCTGCTGCACGAAGAGCGCGCCGACCTGTTGCTCGGTTACGACGGCAACGGCGGCTACGGGCATCGCGACCACGTGAAGGTGCACGAAGTCGCCCGCCGGGCGGCCCGGCTGACCGGGACGCGGCTGCTGGAGGCCACCCTGCCCCGCGACTTCGCGTTGCGGTTCGTGCGGGTGGTCCGGGCCCTGCGGATCCCGTTCGAGTACGACGTCGACGCGCTCGGCCACACCTACAGCCCGGCCTCGGCCATCACCCACCGGTTCGACGTGCGGCGCTTCGCCGCGCGCAAGCAGGCGGCGCTGGCCGCGCACGTGTCGGACGTGCGCGGGCGGGGGCGGCTCTCGGCGGTGCTGCGGGTGCTCGTGTGGCTGCCGGCGCCGCTGTTCGGGCTGGTGGCCGGCCGCGAGTGGTACGCCGAGGTCACGCCCGCAGCACCGGCACACCCCGGGCTGCAAGTTCCTGCACGTTCTGGTCGTCGGCGTCGGTGATGATCCCGGCAACGTCGGCGAAGGGCAGCACGGTGAACCGTGACGCCGCGCCGAGCTTCTCGGCGCTCGCCAGCACGTAGGTGTCGGCCGCGCGCCGGGCCAGGGTGCGTTTCATCGCCGCTTCGTCGGCGTCGCCGGTGGTCAGGCCGGCCTCGGGGTGGACGCCGGTGACGCCGAGCAGGAAGACGTCGGCGCTGATCGACTGGGCGGCCCCGGCCGCGGCCGCGCCGCAGGTGACCGCGGAGTGCCGGAACAGCCGCCCGCCCAGCAGGAACACCTCGATGCCGTGGTGGTCCAGCAGCGCGGCGGCGACGGTCGGGCTGTGCGTCACGACCGTGGCTTCGAGGTCGTGCGGGAGGGCCTTGGTGACGGCGAGCGTGGTGGTGCCGCCGTCGAGGATGACCGTCGATCCGGGTCGGACCAGCGCGGCGGCGGCCGCGGCGACCCGGTCCTTGCCGCCGACGGCGATGGCCGTCCGGCTCGCGTAGTCGGCGACGGCGGGGGAGACGGGCAGCGCACCGCCGTAGACGCGCTGGCAGAGCCCGGCCGCGGCCAGGTCGCGCAGGTCGCGGCGGATGCTGTCCTCGGAGACGCCGAGCTCGGCGGCGACGTCCTTGGCCAGCACCTTGCCGTCGGCGGCGAGCCGGGCGAGCAGCAGTTCACGGCGTTCCCCGACCAGCATGCACGATCCTCCTTGTTCTTTCCGATTCATGCACATTATGGTCGGGGTATGTCCTCTTCGACAAGCCTGTCCCGCAACCCGCGCGTCCGCGTCACCGACGTGGAGCTGCTGTCGTCGGCCTGGTACGTGCTGCGCCGCACGACGTTCGACTACCGGCACGCCGACGGCCGCTGGACGACCGAGCAGCGCGAAACCTACGACCGCGGCAACGGCGCGACGGTGCTGCTGTACGACCTCGAGGGCGGCACGGTCCTGCTGACCCGCCAGTTCCGCTACCCGGTCTACGTCAACGACCACCCGGACGGCATGTTCGTCGAGACGGCGGCCGGCCTGCTGGACGCCGACGACCCGGAGACGGCGATCCGCCGCGAAGCCGAGGAAGAAACCGGTGTCCGCATCGGTGAGCTGCAGCACGTCTTCGACGTCTACACGAGCCCGGGCTCGGTGACCGAACGCCTGCACTGCTACGCCGCACCCTACGACCCGGCCGCCCGCGGCGAAGGCGGCGGGCTCGCGGAAGAGGGGGAGGACATCGAAGTGCTCGAGCTCCCGTTCACCAAGGCACTGGAGATGATCGGGACGGGCGAGATCGCGGACGCCAAGACGATCATGCTCCTGCAGTGGGCCGCCCTGACCGGCCCGTTCCGCGCCGGCTGACCCGTCCCGGAAAGGGGCAACCGAAAGGCCCCCGCGGGGGGAGGTCGCGGGGGCCTTTCGTGGTGGTGAGAGCTTGGCTACTGAGCCGAGGTCCGGAGGGTTACGCCGACCGGGAAGTCCGGCGGCCCTTCAGCTCGGCGAGACGTTCGTTGAGCAGATCCTCGAGCTCGGGGATCGTGCGCCGCTCGAGCAGCATGTCCCAGTGGGTGCGCGGCGGCTTGACCTTCTTCTGCTCGGGCTGCCCGCCATCGACGATCTCCGATTCGCTCCCGTGCAGGCGGCACTCCCAGACCGTCGGGATCTCGGCGTCGTCGGAGAACGGCACCTCGAACTCGTGGTTCTTCGGGCAGGCATAGCGCACGGTGCGGCGTGGGGCGAGGTCGTGGTTGCGGTCGGTCTCGTAGCTGACCGCTCCCAGCCGGCTTCCACGAAGAACACGGTCGGCCATAGTGGGGTCCTTTCAGTCAGCTCCGGGGTGGAGCCAGGGTGATGCTCACCCTATGCAACGACCCGGGGTCCCGGAGGATTCCCGGGACACCATGTCGTTGCTCACGATGAGCTGCGTCACCCGCCTGCAACAGCTTCCACTAGTAGGAGGCAGTTCGCGCTCCGGCGTGACGTCAATACGGCCTTCTTAGTGCTGATATCCCCCGGATGGGCTACTCGCGCCTCAGTCAGGTCAACCGTAACTGACCGTGATGAGCAGTAACCGGCCCCAAGTCACCCGATCGAAAGTGGCGGCGACACAATACCTGATAACGCACCGTAGCGAACTCGGCCTCAAAACGTGCTGAAGCTGAAGTTTCAACTACGGATTGTTCGGTATCTGCCACCACCACCGTATCGCCCTCGCGCACGACCTCGCCGTCGACCACCCGCGCGTTGAACCGCCCGGGCAGCCCGCACCAGCACAACACCTCCACCTGAACCGGCTGCAGCTCGTCCGCCAGTTCGAACAGACGAGCGGCCCCCGGGAACAACCGGCTCCGGAAGTCCGTGGCGATCCCGAAGCAGTAGACGTCGATCTCGACCCCGTCGGCCAGCTCCGCCAGCTGGTCGACCTGACCGGGGGAGAGGAACTGCGCCTCGTCCACCACGACGTAGTCCACGTGCTGCCCCCGCGCCCACTCCTGGCGCACCAGCTCCCGCACGTCGGTGTCCTCGCCGACCTCCACCGCCTGCCGGGTCAGCCCGATCCGGCTGGAGATCTGCGGCGCCCCCGACCGGTCGTGGCGCACCAGCACCAGGCCCCGGCGGCCCTGTCGCGCGTGGTTGTGGTCGATCTGCAGCGCCAGGGTCGACTTCCCGCAGTCCATCGGCCCGTAGCAGAACTTCAGCCTGCCCACCGGCGGCGTCCCACGGCGCGAACCGGCCGCGGGGACCGACGAGAGAGCGTCCGTGGGATCGGAACCGGCGGCTTGGTCGTTGAGCAAGGTCACGACGCCCGACCCTATCGGTGCTTACAGAACCTCCGGCGGACGGTTGCCCGCCGCCACGATCGCCCGCCGCACCGGCACCAGCCACACCAGCACCAGCCCCACCGCGAAGAAGATCACCAACGCCACGATGGCCAGCCGGAACGACCCCGTCGCCTGCCCCACCCCGGCGAACACCAGCGGCCCCAGCCACGACGTCCCCCGCTCACCCACGACGTAGAGCGAGTAGTACTGCGCGTCCTTGCCCGCCGGGATCATCTGGCTGAACAGCGACCGCGACAACGCGTTCGTCCCGCCCAGCACCAGCCCGATCCCGACCGCCACCGCCAGGAACTGCAGCATCTGCTTCGGCTGCACGAAGTACGCCCCGCCCAGCACCACGATCCACAGCACCAGGCTGCCCAGGATCGTCCGCTTCGCCCCGATCCGCCGCGCCACCAGCCCGTGCAGCGTGCCACCCAGGTACGCCACGAACTGGATCACCAGGATCGTGACGATCAGCACCTCGTTGCCGAACCCCAGCTCGTCCTTCCCGTACTGCGCCGACACCGTCACCACCGTGTTGATCCCGTCGGTGAAAACCAGGTAGCTGCCCAGGAACGCCAGCGTCAACGGGTACGCCTTCGCCGCCACCAGCGTCTGCCGCAGCTCCGCGAACCCCGCCCGCAGCACCGACCGCCCCGGCGCCACGTCCACCGGCGTGTGCCGGCGGGGGAGCGCCCGCACCGCCGGGAAGGTGAACGCCGCCCACCACAACCCCGAGGTCAGGAAGCAGATCTGCACCGCGAGGTCCTTGTCCACCCCGAAGCTGTCGTGCTTCAGGTAGAACACCAGCTGCAACGCCAGCGCCAGCCCACCGCCCAGGTACCCGAACGCCCAGCCCCTCGCCGAAATGCCGTCCCGCTCGTCCGGCCCGCCGATGTCGGCCAGGAACGAGTAGTAGACGACCAGCGAACCGCCGTAGCCGATGTTGGCCACGATGAACAGCGCCGCACCCAGCTGCCAGTCCGACCCCGTCAAGAAGAACATCGCCGCCGCGGCCGCCGCACCCAGGAACGCGAACCCACCCAGGATCCGCCGCTTGTGGTGACTGCGATCGGCCACCGCCCCCGCGATCGGCAGCACCAGCACCTGCACGACCGTCGCCACCGACAGCAGGTAACCCCACACCGAACCGGCCGGGAAGTGCAGCCCGAACAACGACACGTCGCAGTGCTGCAGCGTGTCCGGCTGCCCCGCCGCGTCGACACACGGCCGGTCCCCGTTAAGGGTGAAGTTCCGCTTCGCGTCCTCCGCCGCGATCGGGCTCATCGACAGCGCGCCGAACACCGTCGTCGTCGACGAATAGAACGGCGAATTCGCCCAGTCGTAGAAATACCAGCCCCAGCGCTCGCGCCTGGTCGAGCGCGTCCCGGCCAGCGTCATCCACGGCTCCTCACCTCGGGAAATTCCAGGTCAGCGCGGAGACTACTGGGCAGACACCGGCACCGGTGACCACACCACCGAAAAGCGTGTCCGGTTTGTCGCTTCTGTTGTGGCCACCGGGACACGCTCCTACTGTGCACCCATGATCCAGCACCGCCGACGCACCGTGGCGAGACTCCTGCTCCTCGCCCTCGCCGCCGTGGGGCTGCCGCTCACCACCCCCGCCGTCGCCGCCGCGGACCCCGCGTCGAGCGCCTGGGCCAAGCTCCGCATGTGCGAGTCGAGCAACCGCTACGCCACCAACACCGGCAACGGCTACTACGGCGCCTACCAGTTCGACCTGCCCACCTGGCGCAGCGTCGGCGGAAAAGGCCGCCCCGACCAGGCCACCCCCGCCGAACAGGACTACCGCGCCCTCTACCTCTACCGCATGCGCGGCTGGCAACCCTGGCAGTGCGCCGGCATGCTCAAGCTCCCCGGCGACGCCGACGCCCGCAGCAAACGCGTCCCCACCTACAGCGAATCCGCCTACATCGGCGGGGGCGGCCAGCCCACCCCACCCCCCGGCCCCGGCGGCCCCAAACCCGCCTGGCCCGGCGTCGTCTACCGCTACGGCGACTGCGCCGACCCCCTCAAAACCTTCCAGCTCCGCATGAACGCCTTCGGCTACGGCTTCACCGGCACCGGCTGCTACCTCGAAAAGACCCGCACCGCCGTCCTCGACCTCCAGCGCGCCAACGGCATCAAGGACAGCGGCCTCCTCGGCCCCAAGACCTGGGAAGCCGCCTGGACCGGCAAACCACCCCGCTGACCCGCGTCGTGAGTGGTAAAGCGGGTGCTAACCGGCTTTACCACTCACGACTCCTGGGACTGCTGCCACGCACCCCGCTCGACCAGCACCTCACGCAGCAGATCCGGCCGGTCCGTCACGATCCCGTGCACCCCGAGATCCAGCAGCCTCCGCATCTCCGCCGGATCGTCGATCGTCCACGTGTGCACCTCGATCCCCGACCGCCCCGCGATCGACAGGAACGCCTTGTCCACCACCCGCAACGCCCCCTGCCGCACCGGCACCTGAGCCATCGCCCCCAGCACCAGCCGCCCCAGCGGCAGCAACGGCAGCTTCCCCCGCGCCCACAACGCCAGCGCCGACCGCGGCCCCATCGCCGTCACCAGCCTCGGACCCGCCAGCTTCCGCAACCGCACCAGCCGCGCATCCGAAAACGCCGCCCCCGCCACCCGGTCGAACGCCTTCGCCCGCTCCAGCACCCGCACGAACGGCTCCACCGCCCGATCGGCCTTCACGTCCACGTTGAACCGCGCGTCCGGCAGCTCCTCCAGCACGTCCTCCAGCCGCGACAACGGCGCCTTCCCACCCACCTTGACGTGCTTCAGCTGCTCCCACGTCTGCATCGCGATCGGCCCGGTGCCATCGGTCGTCCGGTCCAGGTGCGGATCGTGGTGCACCACCACCACCCCGTCCGCCGTCGCGTGCACATCCGTCTCCAGGTACCGGTACCCCTCCGCACACGCCCGCTTGAACGCCGGCAACGAGTTCTCCAGCCCCTCGAGCTCACCGAGGTGCCACCCCCGGTGAGCGAAGGCGCGGGGGAGCGGATCGGCCAGGTACGGGAACGACGCGTGCATCCCCCAAGTGTGCACTTCCGCCATGACCCCGGCATGAGCAAACGATGGCCAGCTAGGGTCTCCCGGGTGAGGGAAGCCGCCGAACTGACCCAGCCGACCACGATCGAACTCGCCCCGGCCCGCCGAGGCGCCCCCAAGCACTGCGGCTGGTGCGGACGACGCCTCCCCGAAGGCGGCAACGTCGGCCGCCGCCGCCGCTACTGCGGCCAATCCTGCCGCCAGCGCGCCTACGAACGCCGGACCGCACTGCAGCGCAGCGGCCTGCCCGAGGACGCCGTCGTGCTCTCCGACACCGAGATCGCCGCCCTCCAGGACCGGCTGTTCCAGCTCCGCTGCGCCGCGGAAGACATCGTCACCGCCGCCGACGACGGCGCCGACGTCCGCGAACTCCGCGGACTGGCCGAGGAAATCGCCCGCGCCGCCAAGGACCTCGAACAGCTCCGCTGATCACCCGCACGGGGGAGAAGGCCGCTCGCTGGCCGGGCCCCGCCGCAAGCACCGCCGCGCCGGCCGGCCGTGAACGAACCATCTCGTCCGTTCCGCGTGCGCCGGGCATGGACAGCCCGCACTCGCGCCGCCCTCAGTCCAAGCCGTCCAACGCCCGGTAAGTCCGGTTGCTCGCCGCCGCCGCGCGCTGCTCCCGGCCCGTCGCCTCGATGTAGTTCTGGCTCGTCGCCAAGCTCGCGTGCCCCAGCAACGCCATGATCTCCGACGCCGTCGCCCCGTCCTCCGCCAACCGCGTCGCGAACGTGTGCCGCAACGCGTGCAGATTCGCCCCCACCGGCACCCGGTCGTGCAACCCCGCACCCCGGTAACACGACTTCACCAAGTACTCCAGCGCACCCCGCCCGATCGGCTCACCCGACCGATCCAGCAACAACCGCGAACCAGGGGAGAACCGCACGTTCGGGAACCGCACCCGGCACGACTCCCGGTACCGCCCGATCAGCTCCGCCAGCACCGGCTGCACCGGGATCGACCGATCCCGGCTGCCCTTCCCCGTCACGTGCAACCGCAGCTCACCGGCGCGCCCCACCAGCGACCGCGACGTCAGCGCCCGCATCTCCGCCGCCCGCAACCCCGCCACCAGCCCCAGCGCGATCACCAGCACGTCCCGCTCCGGCCACGGATCCCGCGCCCGCCGCGAACCCGCGGCCGCCGCCGACAGCAGCTGCTCCGGGGTCTCCTCACCCCGCAACGGTTTCGGCGTCAACGCCGGCGTCCGCGGCCGCGCCACCGCGCCCATCGGGTTGCCGGCCAGCAGCCCGTCGGCCACGCAGAACGTGAGGAACTGGTTCCACGTCGACCACGCCCGCAGCACCGAGCTCTTCGCGTGCCCGTCCGCGAACGCGCCGAACACCGACCGCAGCGCCGGCCCGGTGAGGTCGGCGACCTCCAGGTCCTCGGCCGGGCGCCCGAGCTCCGAAACCAGGAGAGCGGTAATGCCGGCGAGATCGCGGCGGTAGGCGTCGGTGGTGTGCGGGGAGTCCTTGCGCGGACGGCGGGCAGCGAAGAAGGCTTGCTGGGCCTCGGAAACCTTCATGTGGATCTTGTACCGCACACCACCGACAGTTTCCGCACCCGGCTCGGAACCCGGCTTTTCATGCATAATTGCCATTATGCATGAAAAGCCGGTGTGACCCAGGTTCTTCCCCCTGGGGGACACGGAACTCTCCGGAGGCCGTTTCCGGCCCCTTGAGTGCCCCGGCGGGGCATGCGTACACATGTTCGACAGCGACTGACGTCAGCGACCTGGGGGTCCGGGCAGTGTCATGAATCGAGCGTCGCCATCTGTGCCGCGACGGCGAATCCACTCACAGAAACGTCCGCCAGTTTCGTCACCGTGACGTTTTAGGGTCGAGTGGAAGGACCTCGAGTCCACGTCCTTCAGGGGATGCTCTCACGGCCCGCAGAGCGTCCCGAGAGGCTCACCCGTCGGCGGCCCATCGCGCAAACCCTCTCAGGAGCCGTCCTGGCGAAGCGAACCCTTCCGCCAACCAGGCAGTCCGACCTGCGTTCGTCCGCCCCTCTCGGCCCTCGGTCCAGCACGTCACGAAGTGCCGATAATGTACATTATGTCAAGTAACGTCAGTGCCAGTCGCTGATCATCACGTCCCGCGGTGCCGGAGCGCCCTCCCCGGTCTCCACAAGCTGTTTGAGGCTCATCAGGTAGATCGCCCACTTGGTGCTGCAGTGGTGCATGAACTCGCCCGCCTCGCGCCAGTCTTCGTGCTTGAACAGGACGATCGTGTAGTCGCCGCGCTGTTCGAGTTCCCAGCGGATGGTCGTGCCGATCCACTCCGGCGGGCCGTCGACGACCTCCCAGCGGACGAGCCGGCCCGGGTCGAGTTCGAGGACCTTCATGTCGAAGCCGCCCGGGATGAAGCGGAACGCGATGACGCCGCCGGGTTCGGTGTCCCCTACGGTTTTCTCGGTCCACCAGCCGGCGAGGCCGTCGATCGTCGTGATGGCTTCGTAGACCTTGTCCGGCGTGGCGTGGTGGATGCCGATGCGGTGCAGGATGTCCATTTTCACCGGTTCCTTTCGGTGGTTTGCTCGATGGTTTCGGCGATGCGCTTGATGCGGCGCAGGCGGGCGTCCCAGGTGTTGCCGACGTCGGCGAGCTGGGCGACGGCGCGGGCGAGCTGGGTTTCGTCGACGCGGAACTGTTTTTCACGGCCGGCGCTGTGGGCGTGCACGAGTCCGGCGCGGTCGAGGACGGCGAGGTGCTTGGCGACGGCTTGGCGGGTGACCGGAAGGTGTTCGCTGAGGCTGGTGGCCGTGCCGCTCCCCTCGTTCAGCAGCAAGTCGAGCATGCGGCGGCGGGTGGGGTCGCCGATGGCGGACCAGAGGTCGTCGTCGACGGTGGTGCTCACCGGGTGGCTCCGACCTTGGCGGCGTAGGCGGGCAGGCGGGGCAGGAAGTGGTCCCAGCCGCTGGCGTGGTCGGTGTATTCGGCGGCGATCTTGGCTTCGTCCCAGCCGCGTTCGCGGAAGCCGGTTTCGGTCATGCGGAGGCGGGTGCCGGTGCCGGCGGGTTCGAGTTCGAAGACGACGAGGAAGGAGTTGCCGGGTGCGGCGGTCTCCCCTTCGGCGTGGGTCCAGCGGAAGGAGAAGAGTTTCGGGGGGATGGCGTCGACGACGGTGAACTGGACCCAGGAGCCGCCGAAGCCGATGCGTCCCGCTCCCCCGGGTTCGGCGGGGTATTCGGCTTCGTCGGGCCACCATTCGCGGAGGTGCTGGGGGCTGCTGACGACGTCGAAGACGACGTCGGGGGTGGCGTCGATGTGGATTTCGCGGTCGAGTGTGCCGTGTTCCATGCTTGCTCCTCGTGCAACGTTTGGTTGCGTTTCACGTTAGCTCGCCGGGCGCTGATGTGCAACCTTCAGTTGCGCGAAGGTCCTTCTGGACCCAGGCGACGTCGCGCCAGGCGCCGTGCTTCCAGCCGACGCGGCGGTAGACGCCCGCGGGCTCGAACCCGAGGGCGCGGTGGAGTCCGGCGCTGGCGTCGTTCGGCAGGGTCATGCCGGCGAAGGCTTGGCAGAACCCGCGTGCGCGCAGCCGTTCGAAGAGTGCTTCGTAGAGTGCGCGGCCGGCGCCGGTGCGGCGGCGGCCTTGTTCGAGGTAGATGCTCGTTTCGCAGGACCAGCGGTAGGCGGCGCGTTCGGCGAAGCGGGTGGCGTAGGCGTAGCCGGCGATCCTCCCCTGGTCTTCGAGGACGAGCCAGGCGTGGGCGCCGGTGATGCGGCGGGCCATTTCGCCGGCGTCGGGTGGTTCGGTTTCGAAGGAGACGGCGGTGTCGGTGACGTAGGGCGCGTAGAGGGCGGCGCAGGCGGTGGCGTCGTGGGTGGTGGCGTGTCGGATCATGGCTCACATGGTAGCCACAATGACTCGTATAGTATCCAGAGTCATGACCGATCCCCTGACTGCCCGTCTGGCCGCCACCGTGCACGCCGCCCGGACGTCTCAAGGCCTCTCGGCCGCGGCGCTCGCCGACCGGTCGGGGGTGTCGCGGGCGATGATCGGCAAGATCGAGCGGGGTGACGTCCAGCCGACGGCGGCATTGCTGGCGAAGCTGTCGGCCGCGCTGGGCCTGACGCTGTCGGAGCTGATCGCGCGGGCCGAGGGTGACGAGCGGCGGCTGGTGCGGGCGGCGGAGCAGCCGGTGTGGGTGGATCCGGACACCGGGTACCGGCGGCGGTCGGTCTCCCCCGCGGCCGGCCGTCCGCTGGAGCTGGTGGAGGTGGAGCTGCCGCCGGGGGCGGAAGTGCCGCTGACGTCGGGGACGTATGCGTTCCTGCACCAGCAGATCTGGGTGCTGGCGGGCCACTTGCGGTTCCACGAGGGGGCGCAGGTGCACGAGCTGGACGCCGGGGACTGCCTGCAGCTGGGGGCCGCGGCGGACTGTGTGTTCGCGAACCCGGGACCGGTGCCCTGCCGGTATCTGGTGGCGCTGGTGAAGCGGGGTACTTGAGCCGGAGTACCGTCGCGCGGTGATCGGTGACCGACGAGCGGAAGGAACCCCGTGCTGAGGCAGGTCGCGGCGGGTGTGCTGGTCCACGAGAGCGAGTTCTGCCGGAGCAACGCCGTCGTCGTGCTCGGCGGGGACGGCGTGCTGCTCGTCGATCCCGGGGTGCTCGGCCGTGAGATGGAGTGCCTCGCGAACGACCTGCGCGAGCTGGGCCGGCCGGTGGTGGCGGGGTTTTCCACGCATCCGCACTGGGATCACCTGCTCTGGCACCCGTCGTTGGGTGAGGTGCCGCGTTACGGTACGGCCGGCTGTGCGGCGACCGTCCGGGAGCGGTTGCCGGACGCGCAGGCGAAGGCCCGGGTCACCGGGCTGATGCCGCCGGACATCGTCGAGGAGGTTCCGCTGGGCCTGCTCGGCTTGGTCACCGGTCTGCCTGCCGATGCGGCGCGGGTTCCGTGGGACGGTCCCGGAGTCCGGATCGTGGGGCACCGGGCGCACGCGCCGGGGCACGCGGCGCTGGTGATCGAGGAGCAGGGGGTGCTGGTCGCCGGGGACATGCTGTCCGATGTCCTGATCCCGATGCTCGACCTGAGCGGCGCCGCGGATCCGATCGAGGACTACCTCGCCGCGCTGCGGTTGTTCGAGGGCGTGGCGGGCGAGGTCGGTGTGGTGGTCCCCGGGCACGGGTCCGTCGGTGGTGCCGGTGAGGTGCGGGCGCGGATCGACCGGGACCGGGCGTACGTCCACGGTCTGCGCGAGGCCGCTGGTTCCGGTGATCCGCGGCTCGGCCCGTCGGCGGCGTTCGGGCGGGATTGGCTGCCCGGCGTGCACGAACGGCAGCGCCGGCAGCTGATCACCGGGGAGTGAGCCGGAGTGCGGCGACGGCGTGGTCGGTCCACGCCGCGAGGAAGCGGTCCGGGTCGAGGTCGCCCGGGGTGTGTCCGATGAGGACGTCGAGGATCGGGTAGTAGGTCAGTGCGGCGACGAGCACCGCGGCGGTCGCTTCCGGGTCGGTGACGTCGGCTTTGCCCTGGTCCCGCAGGGTGGTGATCCAGGCGGTGCCGCGGCGGTAGACGGTGGCGACGACGGCTTGCCACATGGCTTCGAACAGGTCCGGGAAGCCGGTGAATTCGCGGATCATCAGGCGGATGAGGTCGCGGTCGGCGGCCATGAAGGCCCAGACGACGTCGGCTAGCACGCGCAGCGCTTCGCGGGGGTCGTCGGGGAGCTGGGCGTCGGCGGTTTCGGCGGTGCGGGCGGTCAGGCGCGCGAGGTTGTCGTGGACCGCGGCCTCGAGGACGGCGGCTTTGGACGGGAAATGCTTGTAGAGCGCGCCGCTGCCGGGGTGCAGGCCGCAGGCGGTCTGGATGTCGGCGACGGAGGTGGCGTCGTAGCCGCGGGTGGCGAAGAGGTGGACGGCTTCGTCGAGGATGCGCCGGCGGGTGAGGCCGGGGGTTGTTCGAGCCATAGTGAGAAACTACTCTCTTTCTATGGTGGAAGTGACCGTGGAAGAGACCGTGGGGTGCACTCCGGAGGCCTTCCTGGCGCTGGTCATGGACCCGCGGCGGTACGCGGAGGTCGACCGCAAGCTGGGCCGGATCGATTGGGTGCGCTCCGACGGTGCCGTGACCGAATTCCGGTTCCGCTCGGCGCTGCCCGGGCTGGGGCGGGGGCCGAAGGTCGTGTCCCGGATGACGCTGACCCCGGGCCGGCGGGTGGACGTGCGGTTGCCCGACCGGCCGGAGAACCGGCTCGCGCGCCGGGTTTCGACGTTCGAGGCGCACTTCGAGTGTGTGCCGGTGGACGGCGGGATCCGGGTGCGGCGGCGGATCGCGTTCGGGTTCGCCGCTCCCCTGCGCTGGCTGGCGGAGCCGGTGCTGCGGCGGAAGCTGCGCGCGGACGTGGAGGCCGGGGTGCGGGGGGCCAAGCGGCTGCTGGAGCATTGACGGGAGTATTGCTGAAGCAATGAATCAGTGCTTCACTTCTTGACGTGCCCTACCGCCGCACCCCGAAGGTGCAGGAACGCCTCGACGCCCAGCGGGAGACGATCGTCGCCGCCGCGACGCGCCAGCTGGCCGAACACGGCTACAGCGGCTGCTCCGTCGCCGCGGTCGCCGAACGCGCCGGTGTGGCCGTGGGCAGCGTCTACCGGCACTTCCCCACCAAGGCCGATCTGGTGGTGCACGTGTTCCGGCAGGTCGTGACGCGAGAAGTGGCCGCGGTCCGTGCGGCGTCCGCGGCGCCGGGTGAGCCCGCCGAACGGGTGCTGGCCGTGGTCGAGACGTTCGCCCAGCGCGCGCTGAAGGCCCCGAGGCAGGCCTATGCCTTGCTGGCCGAGCCGGTCGACGCGCTGATCGACGCCGAGCGGCTGGAGTTCCGGCGGGCGTTCACCGAGGTGGTCGCCGAGCACGTCACCGCCGGGGTGGCGCAGGGCGCGCTGCCGCCGCAGGACGGCCGGCTGACGGCCGCCGCGCTGGTGGGCGCCGCCGCCGAGGTCTTGATCGGCCCGTTGACCAGCGGCAACGCCGGTGACGTCGCCGAGCTTCGCACGTTCGTCATCCGCGCTCTAGGAGGTTCCGATGCCCGCCACGCATGAGGTCACCAACCAGGTCCCGCCGCTGGCGGGGCACGACGTCGCCGACGACCCGGCGCTGCTGGCCGGGCTCGAGCGGGCCGGCGCGGGCTGGGTCGCCGATGAGCTGCACGAGCTGGGCCGGCGGGCCGGGAGCGAGCAGGCGCAGGAGTGGGGCCGGCTGGTCAACGAGAACGAGCCGGTGCTGCGCACGCACGACCGGTACGGCCACCGGGTCGACGAGGTGGAGTTCCACCCGTACTGGCACGAGCTGATGGGGGTCGCGGTGGCGCACGGCCTGCACGGCACCCCCTGGCGGGATTCCCGCGAGGGCGCGCACGCGGCGCGGGCGGCGAAGTTCTACGTCTGGGGTCAGGTCGAGGCCGGGCACAGCTGTCCGATTTCGATGACGTACGCGGCGATTCCGGCGTTGCGGGCGAACCCGGAGCTGGCGGCGCGGTACGAGCCGCTGCTGGCGGCGACCGAATACGACTTCGGGCTGCGCGAACCGGGCAGCAAGCGCGGCCTGATCGCGGGCATGTCGATGACGGAGAAGCAGGGCGGTTCCGACGTCCGGGCCAACACGACGACGGCGAGCCCGAGTGCGGACGGCAGCTACACCCTCGTCGGGCACAAGTGGTTCACCTCGGCGCCGATGTCGGATCTGTTCCTGACGCTGGCGCAGGCACCCGGTGGGCTTTCGTGCTTCCTGCTCCCCCGCGTCCTGCCGGACGGTTCGCGCAACCCGATCCGGTTGCAGCGGCTGAAGGACAAGCTCGGCAACCGGTCGAACGCGTCGTCGGAGATCGAGTACGACCACGCGGTGGGCTGGCTGGTCGGCGAGGAGGGCCGCGGGGTCCGCACGATCATCGAGATGGTCAACAACACCCGGCTGGACTGCACGCTGGGCAGCGCGTCCGGGATGCGGCTGGGCGCGGTGCGCGCGGTGCACCACGCGACCCACCGGCACGCGTTCGGCAAGGCGCTGGTGGACCAGCCGCTGATGGCGAACGTCCTGGCTGACCTGGTGCTCGAGTCGGAAGCGGCGACGACGGTGGCGATGCGGCTGGCCGCGGCGGGCGACCGGCCCGGCGACGCCGGTGAGCGGGCGTTCCGGCGGCTGGGGCTGGCGGTGTCGAAGTACTGGGTGTGCAAGCGGGCGCCGATGCACGCGGCCGAGGCCCTGGAGTGCTTCGGCGGCAACGGGTACGTCGAGGAGTCGGGCATGCCGCGGCTCTACCGGGAGGCGCCGCTGTCGTCGATCTGGGAGGGTTCGGGCAACGTCGCCGCGCTGGACGCGTTGCGGGCGATGGGCCGGCAGCCGGAGTCGGTCGCGGCGTTCTTCGCCGAGGTCGAGCAGGCCGCCGGGGCCGATGCCCGGCTGGACGACGCCGTGGACCGGCTCCGCAAGGAGCTGACCGACCTCGACGGCATCGAGTACCGGGCGCGGCGGCTGGTGGAGTCGATGGCGCTGGTGCTGCAGGGGTCGCTGCTGGTCCGCCACGGTCATCCGGCGGTCGCCGACGCGTTCTGCGCCTCCCGCTTCGGCGGCGACTGGGGCATCGCGTTCGGCACGCTCCCGGCCGGCGTCGACACGGGAGCGATCATCGAGCGCGCCGTGGTCCGCTAGCCGCGGCCGGCCCGCTGCTTGACCAGTTCCTCGACGGCGCTGGGCAGGGTCTCTTCGAAGTCGATGAGCTTCGCCCAGGTCGGGGTGATGACGATGCGGACCATGCCGTCGTAGAGCGAGCGGACTTCGCGTTCCCACTCGACGCGTTGCTCGGGGCTCATCTCGTAGCTGCCGTTCAGCTGCAGGTACTCCTGCGGGATGCCGTCGACGACGTCGAGTTCCGCGTGGCCGCGCAGGAGCAGGATCTTGGGTGGGTGCACCTCGGTGTCGATGGTCAGGGCGACCGCGGGGTTGGCGCGCAGGGACGGCAGTTTCGGGGCGTTCTTCGTCGTGCACAGGACGATCTGCGAGCCGTTCCAGGTGAAGGCGATGGGGATGCTGCGCGGGGTGCCGTCCTGGGCGACGTAGGCGAGCCGGGTCAGGTCGCGGGCGAGCAGTTCGCGGCTGAGCGGCTTGGCGAGGACCTCGGCGATCTCGGTCGGCTGCATGGTGGTCTCCTTCTCGGGGCGTGGCCTCCTGATGTCCCCGGGACGGAGCCGGCGGCGCGTTCTCGACACGCGCGGGCGGCGGATTTTCCCGGCTTCAGCGGCCGAGTGCGTCGAGGGCGCCGGCGACCGCGGCGGCCCTGAGCCGCTCGACCGGGACGTCGGGGAACTGCATGCAGACGTCCTGCAGCCCGCCGAGCGCCAGGATGGCTCGGGCCTGCTGTTCGAGGGTGGGTGACGGGCCGCAGATCAGCTCGGTGAGCCGGGTCCGCCAGCCCAGGACGCGGTCGATGAGCCCGAGGTCGGCCAGGGTCGGCATCTCGGCCAGCAGCATGACGACGTCGGCGCGGTGCCGGTAGTTGAAGTCGAAGAAGCCTTCGATCAGCTCGCGCACCGGCGCGTCGCCGCGGGCTTCCTGGTCGAGGAGGAATTTCTCGCCGTCGTCGAGCAGCGGCTGGACGATGCTGCGGACGAGGTCTTCGCGGGACGGGAAGTGGTAGTAGAGCGCGGGTTTGGTGATGCCGAGCCGGTCGGCGATGTCCTGCAGGCTGGTGCGCTGCACGCCTTGGCTGGTGAACAGGTCGCGGGCGACGTCGAGGATGCGCTGCTTGGTGTCGGAGGGTTTCGGCACACCCCCAGCATAACTGACTTAACGATAGGTAAGGAGCTGTGGTACAACTTACCTACCGTTAAGTCAGGGAGGTACTCATGCGGATACTCGTCTCCGGCGCCAGCATCGCGGGGCCGGTACTGGCGTACTGGCTCACCCGGCACGGCTTCGACGTCACCGTCGTCGAGCGTGCCCCGGCGCTGCGCAAGACCGGCGGCCACGCCGTCGACCTGTTCCGGCCCGCCATGGACATCACCGAACGGATGGGCGTGCTGCCCCGGGTCGAGGCCCTCGCCACCGGCACGACCCGCATGACGCTGCACCGCGAAGGCGCGGCCCGGCCGGTGCGGGTCGACCTGTCCAAGATCTACCGCGCCACCTCGGACCGGCACGTCGAGATCATGCGCGACGACCTCAGCGAGATCTACTACGACGCCGGCCGCGACGACGTCGAGTACCTCTTCGGCGACTCGATCACCGCCCTCTCCCCCGACGGCGAGGTCACCTTCGAGCACGCCGCGCCGCGCCGGTTCGACGTCGTCGTCGGCGCCGACGGGCTGCACTCGAACGTGCGGCGCCTGGTGTTCGGGCAGGAGGCGGGGCTGACGAAGTTCATCGGGGCCTACCTGGCCGTGCTGTCCCTGCCGGACACCCTCGGCCTCGACGGCGAGACCGTCATGCACCTCGGGCTGGGCCGCACGACGGGGATCTACCGCGCCCGGCACATGGACGAGGCCCGCGCGGTGTTCCTGTTCCGCCGCGCCGAGGAGCTCGACTACCACCACCGGGACGTCCCGCGGCAGAAGGAGCTGCTGCGCGAGGCGTTCGCCGGGATGCACCCGCAGGTCGACGGCTGGCTCGCCGAGCTGGACGGCCCGGGCCCGTTCTACTTCGACTCCATCACCCAGCTCCAGCTCGACACCTGGTCACGCGGGCGCGTCACCCTCGTGGGCGACGCCGGCTACTGCCCCGGCCCGGCCGTCGGCGGCAGCACCAGCCTCGCCGTGCTCGGCGCGTACGTCCTGGCCGGCGAGCTGGACGCGGCGGGCGGCGACCACGAGCGCGCCTTCGCCGCCTACGAACGGGAAATGGGCGAGCTGGTGCGGCAGAGCCGGGCCTTCGCGGCCGGGGCAGCCCGGAGCCTGATACCGGCTTCCCGCGCCGGGGTGTGGGCACTGGCCAACGGTGGCCGGCTGGTCTCGGCGCTCCCGGCCGGGCTGACACGGGCGATCGCGAAGCTCAACACCGGCGGTGTGCGCATGCACGACTCGATGCGGGTCAAGGACTACACGGTGAAGACGACGGCCTGACGCTGGAGGGGGCCCCTTGCGGAAGCCCCCTCCAGCTCGACAGCGGGGTTCTTTCGAACGTCACCGGCGGAAACCGGGCGGGCGCGCGGAAGGGATCTCCGCGCGCCCGCACCCCCAGTGGCCCGGCGGAACCCGCCGTCGGGGGACAGGAGACAACGAGTACCGCGCTGGATACCGGGAAAAGAGGCGGATTTCCGCCCGCGATCGCCCGGCACCGGAATCACGGGTGATCCCGCCCCGCTGCCGGACAACCCGGCCCCATGGCCGGTCCGCGCTTCAGCCCAGCAACAGCCCCGGATCGCTTTCCGGCGCCCCCGCCGGCCACCACACGTCGCCCTCCAGCCGGTACGGGTGCCACCGGCCCCGGCGATCCAGCCGCAGCTGCACCTGGCCGACCGTGCAGTGGTTGCGCTCGAACCGGGGTTCCTCCTCCGTGACGTCGGCGAGCGCGGCCCGCGCGGCCGCCAGGACCGCTTTCGGCGGTGTCCACGGCGTTTCCGACACCTCCAGACCGTCCGGCCCGCCCCACCGCCACGCCGCGACCGCGCGCTCGAAGCCGCTCCCCTCGCCCAGCCGGCCGGCCGCCGCCGGGAAGTCCGCGGCCAGGCGGACCGCGTCGTGCCGCCGTCCCGGCCACGGCTGCCCCGCGAGCAACGCCTGGGCCCGGCCCGAGGCGTTGGCGGCCAGCAGGGCGAACGCCTCGGCGGGCACCCCCGGCGCGGCCGGGATCGACGGCGCCCCCGACGGCCGGAACCGCGTCAAGTCGGGCAGCTCACCCGGCGTCCGGTCCGCCGCGGCGAACTCCGGCTCCCGCGGTGCGGTGCGGCTTTCCAGCTCCTCGCGGATCTCCCGCTCGCCCTTGCCGCGCATCAGCAGCAGCACGAACGGGTCCGCGTCGAGCAGCCACGACGCCTGGAACGACAACGCCGCCGCGTGCCGGCACGGCAGCTCCCAGCCGGGGCAGTCGCACTCGGGCTCGAGGTCCCCGATCCCGGGCAGGAGGTCGACGCCGGCGTCCGCGGCCGCCTCGACCAGGTCGTGCGGCATGTCCCGGTCCAGCAGCGCCGCCAGGTGCCCGGCACGCGAAGCGACCCGGTCGAAGAACCGCGTCCAGTCCGCTTCGGACAGTTCCGCCAGCTCCAGCTGCGTCCGGTACGGGCCGCCGTCGGCGTCGTCGACCACCGCCGCGATCCGGCCCGGGCTGACCGTGATCGACCCGACCAGCCCGGCCGCGGCGTACCGGCGGCCCTTCTTCAGCTGCCGCAGGTCCAGCGCCGTGTCCTCCATCGCGCGCACCCACGCCCGCCCCCACCACGAGCGCGCGAAGCGCCCGGCGGCCCCGAACGCGGGAAAACCGCGTACCCGGTCGTCGCTCATCCGCGGCTCCTCAGTTCGACGAGCTCCGCCAGCTCGGTGTCCGACAGTTCCGTCAACGCGGCTTCGCCACCGGCCAGCACCGCATCCGCCAGCGCCCGCTTCTCCCGCAGCATCGCCGCGATCCGGTCCTCCACCGTGCCTTCCGCGACGAGCCGGTGCACCTGCACCGGCCGGGTCTGCCCGATCCGGTACGCCCGGTCGGTCGCCTGGTCCTCCACCGCCGGGTTCCACCAGCGGTCGAAGTGCACGACGTGGTCGGCGCGGGTCAGGTTCAGCCCGGTCCCGGCGGCCTTCAGCGACAACAGGAACACCGGCACCTCCCCGTCCTGGAACCGCCGGACGAGGTCTTCGCGGCGGGCCACCGGTGTCCCGCCGTGCAGCAGCTGCGTCGCGATCCCGCGCCCGGCCAGGTGCTTCTCCAGCAGCCGCGCCATGGCGACGTACTGGGTGAACACCAGCACCGCGCCGCCCCCGGCGAGGATCGTGTCCAGCAGCTCGTCGAGCAGCTCCACCTTGCCCGAGCGGCCGCCGCCCTCGGTCGGAGACAGGGCCTTGAGGTACTGGGCCGGGTGGTTGCAGATCTGCTTCAACGCGGTCAGCAGCTTGACGATCCGGCCGCGCCGGGCCATGCCGTCGCTCGCGGCGATCTCGGCCATCATCTCCCGCACGACCGCCTCGTACAGCGCCGTCTGGTCCGCGCTGAGCGCCACCGGCCGGTCGGTCTCGGTCTTCGGCGGCAGCTCGGGGGCGATCCCGGGATCGGACTTGCGCCGCCGCAGCAGGAACGGCCGCAGCAACCGGGCCAGCCGGTCCGCCGCGCCCGGATCACCCGCCTCGATCGGCTTCGCCCAGCGCTCCCGGAACTCGCTCAGCGACCCCAGCAGGCCGGGTGCGGTCCAGTCGAGGATCGCCCACAGCTCCGAGAGCGTGTTCTCCACCGGCGTCCCGGTCAGCGCCACCCGCGCCGCCGCGGGCACCAGCCGCAGGGCCTTGGCCGTGCCGGAGCGGTGGTTCTTGACGTGCTGGGCCTCGTCGGCGACCAGCAGCCCCCAGCGCACCCCGGCCAGCGGCGCGGGATCGGTGCGCAGCGTGCCGTAGGTCGTGAGGACGAACCCGGCGGCGTCCTCGACGTCCTCGAGCGACCGGGCGCTGCCGTGGAAGCGCCGCACCGGCACCCCGGGGGCGAACCGGCGGATCTCCCGTTCCCAGTTGCCCAGCAGCGAAGCCGGGCAGACCACCAGGGTCGCCCCCGAAGCCCGGTGCAGGTGCAGCGCGATCAGCGTGACCGTCTTGCCCAGGCCCATGTCGTCGGCGAGGCAGCCGCCGAGGCCGAGCCCGGTGACGGTGGCCAGCCACTGCAGCCCGCGCAGCTGGTAGTCCCGCAGGGACGCGGCCAGCCCGGCCGGTGGCGTCTGGGGTTCCGGTGGCGCGGACAGCCGCTCCCGCAGCCGTGCGAGCCAGCCGTCGGTGACGACCTCGACCGGCTCGCCGTCGACCTCGGTGGTCCCCGACAGCACCGCACCCAGCGCGTCGACCGGGTTCAGCGGCTTGAGCGCCCGCTCCCGCGCCTTGGCCGCCAGCGCCGGGTCGACCAGCACCCACCTCTCGCGCAGCCGCACCACCGGGCGGCGGGCCTCGGCGAGGGCGTCCAGCTCCGCCTCGGTCAGTACTTCACCGCCCAGCGCGAGCTGCCAGTCGAACGCCAGTGCGCGCCCGCCGCCGAAGAACGACGGCAGGTCACCCGGTGCGTCGCCGGCGCGGACGACGGCCCGCGCGGTCAGCGACCCCGCCAGCTCGGCCGGCCAGTGCACGTCGATCCCGGCGGCCGCCAGGCGCGGAGCCGCGGCCGCGACCAGCTCGGTCACGTCGTCCTCGCCGAGAGCCAGCTCGTCCGGCACCGCCGAGGTCAGCAACGGGCCCAGCGCCGGCCACACCTGCGCACCGCGCCGCAGCGCCAGCACGACGTCGATGCGCGCCCGCGGCCCGAACCGGCCGGTCGCCCACAGCTGGGCCGCGTCCGCGACCTGCCCGGGGTCGGCGAGGCTGTGCACCTGCACCACGGCGCGGAAGCGTCCGGCGTCGAAGCCGTCCGGCGCCTCCACCCGCAGCGACACCCGGATCCCCGAATCCAGGCCCGCGGCCAGCTCGTCCGCCCAGTCGCGCAGGGAGTCCGCGCGCTGCGGTGCGACGGCGGCGAACAACCGCGTCCCGGCCGCTTTCGCCGCGGCGGGCGTGCGGGGCAGCGTGTCGGCGACGGCGTCGAGGAACGCCCGCAGCAGCGGCCCCGGCGCGCGCTCGTCCGGTGGCATCGCGGCCGCGAGGTCCCGCAGCCACGCGGCTTCCGCCGGTTCCAGCGGGCCGGCGCGCCAGGCGTCGTGCCCGGCCCCGGTGACCCCGGGCAGCAGCCGTCCCGCCGCGACCAGCCGCAGCGCCGCCTGCGCCGCCGTCGCCCAGAACGGATCGGCGCCGCCCAGCAGTTCCGGCAGACCGTCCGTTATGGACAGCTCGCGGCCGTCGACCACGAGGCGTCCCGCCCGTGGTGGTTCGCCCGGTTCGAAGTGGACGTTCAGTTTCCCAGCCTCCCGTACCGGCGCACCGACAGCGGCACGAACACCGCCAGCAGCACCAGCGGCCAGCCGACCGCCATCGCCACCGCGTGCGCACTCACCCAGGACGTCCCGGCCGCGCCGGGGTTGCCGAACAGCACCCGCGCCGCGGTCACCGTGGAGGACAACGGGTTCCACTCCGCCACGGTTCCCAGCCACGCCGGCATCGTCGAGGTCGCCACGAACGCGCTGGAGAGGAACCCGAACGGGAACTCCAGCGTCTGGGCCAGCGTCACCATCGACGGGTCGGCGGTCAGCAGGCCCAGGTAGATCCCGGCCCACACCAGCGCCGTCCGCAGCAGGAGCAGCAGGCCCAGCGCCGCGAGGGTCTCGCCGAGGCTGCCGTGCGGCCGCCAGCCGACGGCGTACCCGCAGCCCAGCAGCACCGCCAGCGCGAGCACCGCGTTCACCAGGTCCGCCGCCACGCGCCCGGTGAGCACCGCCGACGGCGCCATCGGCAGCGACCGGAACCGATCGGTGACGCCCTTGGCGGCGTCGTCCAGCACCGCGATCATCGTCCCCGACAGGCCGAACGCCATCGTCATCGCGAACATCCCGGGCATCAGGAACTCGCGGTAGGAGCCGCCGCCGGGCACGCTCATCCCGCCGCCGAGCAGGTAGGCGAAGATCAGCACCATCAGGATCGGGAACGCCACCACCGTGGCCAGCCGCGCCGGGCGCCGCGCCAGCTGCGCGAGGTAGCGCAGGGTCAGCGTCCAGCCGTCTTCGATCGCCCACCTCATCGCGCCACCTCCGCCTGGCCGGTCAGCTGCAGGAACACTTCGTCCAGCGTCGGGCGCCGCAGCGCCACGTCCGCCACCGCGAGCCCGGACGCGGCCAGCTCGCGCACGACGTCGGTGAGCACCGACGCCTCGTCCGGCGCGGCCGCGCTCACCCGCAGCTCCTCGGTGACCGGCTCGGCGCCGGTGACCCGGGCCAGCAGGCCCGCCGCCGCGCCGAGCGCGTCCGGGTCGGTGAGCACGAGCTCGATCCGGGTCGCGTTCAGGGAACCCTTGAGCTCGGCCGGGGTGCCTTCGGCGATCACCCGGCCGTGCTCGACCAGCGAGATCCGGTCGGCCAGCTGGTCGGCCTCCTCCAGGTACTGCGTGGTGAGCAGCACGGTCGTGCCGTCGGCGACCAGTGACCGCACCGCGCGCCAGACCTCGGTGCGGCTGCGCGGGTCCAGCCCGGTCGTCGGCTCGTCGAGGAAGAGCACCTTCGGCGTGGCCAGCAGGGAAGCGGCCAGGTCCAGCCGCCGCCGCATCCCGCCGGAATACGCCGAAACCGGCTTCGGCCCGGTATCGGCCAGGCCGAAGCGCTCGAGCAGGGCGTCGGCGCGGCGCGCGGCCTCGCGGCGGCCCAGGTGGTGCAGCCGGCCGAACAGCACCAGGTTCTGCCGCCCGGACAGCAGTTCGTCCACCGCCGCCTGCTGCCCGGCCAGCCCGATCGCCGACCGGACCTTCGCCGGTTCGGTGGCGACGTCGAAGCCGGCCACCCGGGCGACGCCGCCGTCGTGGCGCAGGAGGGTGGACAGCACGCGCACGGCCGTCGTCTTGCCCGCGCCGTTGGGTCCCAGCAGGCCGCACAGGGTGCCGGCCGGAACGGAGAGATCGAACCCCTCGAGGGCGTACGCGTCGCCGTAGCGCTTGCGAAGCCCCTCGACGTGGATCTGCGGAGTCATCCTGCCCCTTACTCTGTACGTTGTACAAAGAAGAAGTTAGCACAACTCTGTACGTCGTACGGAGATAAGGCGGGCAGAATGACCGGCGTGCGCACGCAGGACAACGGCGACGGTGACCCACGACGGGCGATCGAGCTGCTCTGGGGCGTTTCGGCGCCCCCGCGCCGCGGCCCGAAACCCAAGCTGGCCCCGGCCGACGTCGTGCGGGCGGCCGTGGCACTGGCCGACGCAGACGGCATCGAGGCCGTCACCATCCGCCGGGTCGCCGAGCAGCTCGGCGTCTCCCCCATGTCGCTCTACACCTACGTCCCGGGCCGGGCCGAACTGCTGGACCTGATGATCGACCACGCCCACGGCGAACTCACGGCCCCGGAAGACGGGCTCGGCTGGCGGGCGGCGCTGACCGCGATCGCCGACGACCAGTGGGCGCTCTACCACCGCCACCCCTGGCTGCTGCAGGTCACCACCAGCCGCTCCGCACTGGGGCCCCACAGCTTCGCGAAGTACGAACACGAACTGCGCGCCGTCGAGGGCATCGGCCTCGGCGACGTCGAAATGGACGCCGTGGTCGGCCTCGTCACCGGCCTGGTCCGCACGACCGCGCGCAGCTCGCTGGACAACGCCCGCCTGGTCCGCTCCAGCGGCCTGACCGACGCGCAGTGGTGGGAGCGCGCCGGGCCGGCCCTGGCCGGCATCCCGGCCGCCGACCCGGCGCACTTCCCGATCTCCAACCGCGTCGGCACCGCCGCGGGGGAGTTCCACAACGCTGCTGAGAACCCGGCCTACACCTTCCGCTTCGGCCTCGCCCGCGTCCTCGACGGCATCGAAGCCCTGATCGGCACCCGCAGCCGGTCGTGAGTGGTAAGGCGGGTTAGAACCCGCCTTACCACTCACGACCGGCTGAGGGCGAGGCCGGCGCGGAGGACTCCGGCCGCGTGGAGCATGGCTGCGCGGGCGTCCGGGTCTATGCCGACTCGGTTCGCGAAGCCGTGCAGCTGGCCTTCGTGACGGCGGTGGATCAGGGGGACTCCGGCGGACGCGAGCCGGCGCGCGTAGGCCTCGCCTTCGTCGCGGAGGAGGTCGAAGCCGCACGTGGCCACGAACGTCGGTGGGAGGCCGGCCAGGCTGTCGTCGTACAGGACCGAGGCGCGGGGGTCGCGGTAGAGGGCCGGGTCGCGGACGTACTGCGCGCGGTACCAGGCCCACTCGTCGCGGTCGAGGCGGAAGCCCGAGCCGAACTGCCGGTGCGACGCCGACCCGCCGAGCGCGTCCGTCGCCGGGGTGAGCAGGAGGCTGAACGCCGGGCGGGGCAACTCGCCGCGGGCCGCCGCGTGGGCGACCACCGCCGCGAGGTTGCCGCCGCTGCTGTCGCCGCCCACCGCCAGCCGGGCCGGGTCCACGCCGAAGTCCGCCGCGTGCGAAAAGACGTGGGAAAACGCCGCGATCGCGTCCGTGGCCGCCGCCGGGAACGGGTGTTCCGGAGCGAGCCGGTAGCCGATCGACACGACCCGCACCCCGGCTTCCTCGGCGAGCAGCCGGCACGCGCCTTCGTGCGTGTCGAGACTGCCGAGCACGAACCCGCCGCCGTGGAAGTACACGATCGCCGGCCCGGGGGCCGGGAGGCCCTCCGGTTCGTACAGCCGCAGCGGCAGCGGCCCGGCCGGCCCCGGCCACGACGCGTCCCGGGTCCGGACGCCGGGGCAGATCCCGGCCCCGGCGAGCGCACCGGCCAGGTTGAGCTCGGTCCGGGCCCGCGCGAGGCTGCCGTTCCGGTGCGGCGCGTCGAACGGCGCGAAGCGCGCCACCCGCATGAGCACCCGGGCGGTGGGCACCGGCTGACGGCCGTCCACCACCACCGGACGGCCCGCGATCGCGCGCAGCACCGGTGAAGGCAGGCGCAGCAGCCACCGCAGCCCGCTCATGATGGACCACACGAGCACCCGCCGGGACAGTCCGTTCAGCACAGGTCCACAAAAATCGGGTTCGCGTACAACCACAAGTCCTCGAACGGGTTCGCCTGCCCGATGACGTCCGGCGTGGGCTCGGCATCGCCGTTCGAGCCCCGGATCCGCAGGTAGAACGGCTCCCGCACGTTCCGGAAGGTGTGCCGGAAGACGACCGTCCGTCCCGGCGCCCAGCGCGGTTCGAACGACTCGACGACCCGCGTGCCCGGCGCGGTCGTCGTGTCGCGGTCGCCGGCCGGGCCGGTGACCGGGCCCGCGACGACGTCCAGGCGCGCCAGCCGCGGCACCGAGCCGCCGCCGTTCGGCCGCGACGCGAGCCGCGCCGAGACCTCGACCGTGACGTCCGAACCGCGCCGCACCCGCAGGCGGCCGCCCAGCGTCGCCGAGGATCCGCCGCCGTGCGCGCCGACCTGCAGGTCCTGCACCAGACCGCCGTGCGACAGCCAGATCCGCCCGGCCCGCAGGCCGTCCAGGACGCCTTCGAGGCTTCGCCGCGTGACACCCACGTAGGTGCGGCTGAACTCACCGGGGTAGAAGTCGGCGTAGGGGGCGAGCAACTGCGGCGTGCCGGTGTCGACGGGGTCGGGGAACTTGCCGTGCGTGTCGTACCAGTCGCCCGGCACGTCCGGGCGGACCAGCGTGTCGCCGCGGTTGTAGTGCGAGTCGGAGTTCGTGGTGATCCACCACGGCTTGCCCTCGGCGAGCAGCGAGTCCCACAGCCCGCCGACCTTCGCCGTCGCCCAGTCCCAGCCGCCGTGCGTCCGGTACGCCTCGGGCGGGTAGCCCGGCCACGAGTTCGCGCCGGGAGCGTTGGCGTAGCCGCCGCGCGCACCGCCGTTGCCGAGCGGCTTCGGGAAACCGTCCGCCTGCGCGCCGGGCGCGCCCTCCATGCCGATGACGATGCCCGGCGCGGCGTCGCGGTAGGCGCGCACCTCGTGCGGGGCGACGCGGCCGTTGCGCAGCGGGTGGTTGATCAGCACGACCGGGGCGTGAATCCGCTTCGCCTGTTCCTCCGCGGCCAGCCAGCGCAACGCCCGGAGCGCGAGGGCCTCGTTCGCCGGGCTCGACGCCTCCGAATTCGTCAGCCGCCAGTCGAAGGCCCGCTCGAATTCGCGCAGCTTCGCCGCCTGCCGGTCCCCGGCCTGGAAGAAGACGGTCGCGTGCTCGGCGCCCGGGACGTTCCACTCCATCCCGTGCCACAGCAGCAGGTCCGGGTACTTCCGCCGGGCGGCGAGGAAGTCGGCTTCCGTCGGCTCGACCGCCACCTTCTCGTGCTCGGCGTGGCCGTGGTCGGTGAAGACGATCCAGTCCGCGCCGTGCGCCCGCCCGCCGGCGGCGATCTGGTCGATCCGGTACATCGCGTCGTAGGAGTACTGGCTGTGCGTGTGGTGATCGCCCACCAGCCACTGGTAGCGGCCGCACAGCCGGCCCAGGTCGAGATCGGGGAGAGCGGGGGCCGGGAGGGGCACGCTCGCGGCGGCGGCCGCGAGACCGGCGCCCTTGAGGAACCGGCGTCTGTCGGTGGTCACGGCGGGACGCTAAGCCGCCGGGGTGAACGGGCGGTGTCCCGGCGGCCAACGTGTGTTGTGATCTTCGGTGTGGAGCACAAGCCCCTCACCCGCGTCCTGGTGCCGGTGATCGCACTGGCGCTGGCCGCCGGCGTCGGGCTGGCGTTCTTCATCGCCGCGCTCGTCCGGCCACCCGAGCTGCCGGTGGACACGAACCCGGCCCCCCTGGCCGGGCACACGCTGTGCGCGGCGGTTGTCGTGGTCTTCCCCTCCGACGCCGAGGTGCAGGCGGCGGCGCAGTCCTTCCACGACGACCCGAAGGCCCGGCGGGTGTTCGTGGACCCGCCGTCGGTTTCCCTGCTCGCCGTCCCGGGCACCGACCTGAAGGCCTGGGCGCAGGAGCTGCACGCCCGCTTCCGGACCGCCGAGCGGGTGACGGTGATCGACTCCGACACGACGGCGGCGCAGCTGAAACTCACCGCGCCGCCGCCGAAGTGCCCGAGAGAGGGCGAGTACTAGCGAACCGGGACCGACGCCACGCCCGGAGCGAGGAACGGCTTGCCGTTCACGCGCTCGGAGACGCCGGAGCGGTCCAGGTACGGCGTGATGCCGCCGTTCCAGAACGGCCAGCCGGCCCCGAGGATCAGGCACAGGTCGATGTCCTGCGCCTCGGCGACCACACCCTCGTCGAGCATGATCCGGATTTCCTCGGCGATCGCGGACAGGGCCCGCTCGCGCACCTGCTCCGAAGTGGACGGCCGGTCACCCTGGGTCCACAGCTCGACGACCTCGGGATCGGCCGAGGCGTTGCCCTGCGCGTCCCAGATCCAGACGCCCTTCTTGCCCGCCTTGACGAACTTCGCGAGGTTCTCGGACACGGTGAACCGGTCCGGGAACGCCTCGTGCAGCGTCTCGCCGACGTGCAGCGCGATGGCCGGGCCGACGAGCTGCATCAGCGTCAGCGGCGTCATCGGCAGGCCGAGCGGTTCCAGGGCCTTGTCGGCGACGTCGAACGGCGTGCCTTCGTCGACGGTGACCAGCACCTCGCCGAGGAAGCGCAGCAGCAGCCGGTTGACGACGAACGCCGAAGCGTCCTTCACCAGCACGCTGGACTTCTTCAGCTGCTTGCTCACCGAGAACGCCGTCGCCAGCGCCGCGTCGTCGGTCTGCTCGCCGCGGACGATCTCCAGCAGCGGCAGCACGGCCACCGGGTTGAAGAAGTGGAAGCCCACGACCCGCTCGGGGTGCTGCAGCTTCGACGCCATCGCGGTGATCGACAGCGACGAGGTGTTCGTCGCCAGGATCGCCTCGGGCTTGACGTGCTGCTCCAGCTCGGCGAACACCTGCTGCTTGACGCCCAGCTCTTCGAAGACGGCTTCGATGACGAAGTCGGCGTCGGCGAACGCGGCCTTGTCGAGCGAGCCGGAGACGAGCGCCTTGAGCCGGTTGGCGCCGTCCGGGGAGAGGCGCTTCTTGCCCAGCAGCTTGTCGATCTCGGCGTGGACGTAGCCGACGCCCTTGTCGACGCGCTCCTGGTCGACGTCGGTGAGCACGACCGGCACCTTCAGGCGGCGCACGAACAGCAGCGCGAGCTGGCTGGCCATCAGGCCGGCGCCGACGATGCCGACCTTGTTGACCTTGCGGGCCAGCGACTTGTCCGGCGCGCCGGCCGGGCGCTTGGCGCGCTTGTTGACCAGGTTGAACGAGTACAGCCCGGCACGCAGGACGTCGGACATGAGCAGCTCGGCGAGGCCGTCGGTCTCGGCCGCGTAGCCGCGGTCCAGATCGTTTTCGCGGGCCAGCTCCAGCAGTTCGACGGCCTTCGTCGCGCCCGGCGACGCGCCGTGCGTGCGGCCGTCCACAATGGACTTGGCGCGAGCGATGGCCGCGTCCCAACCGGACCCGCGGTCGATCTTCCGGCGCTCCGGGGTGATCTCGCCGTTGACCACGCGAGCCAGCCACAGCAGCGACTGCTCGAGGTAGTCGGCCGAGCCGAAGACCTCGTCGACGATGCCGAGCTCGGCCGCCTGCTTGACGCTGAGCATCTTGTTCTGCGCCAGCGCGTTCTCGATGATCACCGTGACGGCGGCGTCCGCGCCGATCAGGTTCGGCAGCAGCTGCGTGCCGCCCCAGCCCGGGAACAGGCCGAGGAAGACCTCGGGGAACGCGATGGCGGCGGTGTTCTCCGACAGCGTCCGGTAGTGGCAGGACAGCGCGAGCTCGAGCCCGCCGCCCATGACCGCGCCGTTGACGAACCCGAACGTCGGGATCTTCGACTCGGTGAGGCGGCGGAACACGTCGTGCCCGGTCTGGGCGATCTCGCGCGCCAGCTCCGGGTCGCTGACGGCTTCGACGCCGGACAGGTCGGCGCCGACGGCGAAGATGAACGGCTTGCCGGTGACGGCGATCGCGGCCGGTTCGGCGGCGAACGCCTCGTCCAGCGCGGCGTTCAAGGAGACGAGCCCCTGGGGGCCGAAGGTGTTCGGCCGGGTGTGGTCGTGGCCGTTGTCGAGCGTGATCAGCGCGACGGGCTTCTGGAGCCCGGGCACCTTGATCAGCCGGGTCTTCGCGACCGTCACGACCTCGTCCGGGAACGCGGCCTTCGCTGCTTCAGCGGTGAAAGTCATTACTTGGCCCCCTCGAACGCCGGGTTCTCCCAGATCACGGTGCCGCCCATGCCGATGCCGATGCACATCGTGGTCATGCCGTACCGCACGTCGGGCCGCTCGGCGAACTGGCGGGCCAGCTGGGTCATGAGCCGGACGCCGGACGAGGCCAGCGGGTGGCCGCACGCGATCGCGCCGCCCCACTGGTTCACGCGCGGGTCTTCGTCGTCGATGCCGAAGTGGTCGAGGAAGGCCAGCACCTGCACGGCGAAGGCCTCGTTGATCTCGAACAGGCCGATGTCGTCGATGGAGAGACCGGTGCGCTTGAACAGCTTCTCGGTGGCCGGCACCGGGCCGATGCCCATGACCTCCGGCTCGACGCCGGCGAAGGAGTAGCCGACCAGCCGCATCGCGACGGGCAGGCCCAGCTCGCGGGCGGTTTCCTCGTCCGCGAGGATCGAGGCGGTGGCGCCGTCGTTGAGGCCGGCCGCGTTGCCCGCGGTGATCCGGCCGAACGGGCGGAACGGCGTCTTGAGGTTCGCCAGCTGCTCGACGGTGGTGCCCGGCCGCGGCGGCTCGTCCTCGGTGGCCAGGCCCCAGCCTAGTTCCTTCGAACGGGTGGCGACCGGGACCAGCTCCGGGCCGATCTTGCCGGTCTTGACGGCTTCGGCGTAGCGCTCCTGGCTGCGCGCGGCGTAGGCGTCGGTGCGCTGCTTGGTGATCGCCGGGAACCGGTCGTGCAGGTTCTCGGCGGTCTGGCCCATGACGAGCGCGGTGGGGTCGACGAGCTTGTCGGCGATGATCCGCGGGTTGGGGTCGACGCCCTCACCCATCGGGTGGCGGCCCATGTGCTCGACGCCACCGGCGATGGCGATGTCGTAGGCACCGAAGCCGATGCCGGACGCGGCGGTGGTGACGGCCGTCATGGCACCGGCGCACATGCGGTCGATGGCGAAGCCGGGCACCGACTTGGGCAGCCCGGCCAGCAACGCGGCCGTGCGGCCGATGGTCAGGCCCTGGTCGCCGATCTGGGTGGTGGCGGCGATGGCCACCTCGTCGACGCGCTCGGGCGGCAGCTCGGGGTGCCGCCGCAGCAGCTCGCGAATGGCGTTGACGACGAGGTCGTCGGCGCGGGTCCCGGCGTACATGCCCTTGTCGCCGGCCTTGCCGAAGGGGGTGCGGACCCCCTCGACGAAGGCGACGGTGCGCACGCCTCGCGCGGTCGGCGCGAGCGGCGTTGCTGGTGCGGCCACGAATGCTCCATGAAGTAGAGGTTGGTAGCCGCACGATAGCCCTTGTTACCGGTCGGTAACCAGTGATGTGGCCCGGTCGAGTGGGCTACGGCACACTCTTGGGCTCCAGCGTCCGTCCTTTCACGAGCCACGCGACGCCGAACGCCTCCACCGCGATCGCCTCCAGCCACAGCGCCGGGTGCAGCGACGGCGCGATCCCGAGGTATTTCGAAAGCGCGATCAGCACGAGGCAGGCGAGGATGACGCCCCCGCAGGCGCGGTAGAGCGCGCCGGACTTCTCGGGCTGCTCGCCGTCGTGGGGGAACAGCCGCAGGCAGAAGTACGCCAGCGAGAGGAAGAACACCGCAGCGAAGGCGAGGTGCAGGACGCCCGCGGTCCGGTCCCAGGCCGTCACGTCGTGGTCCGGGGTGGTCGGGAAGAGCGCCAGCCCGATCGCCCCCAGCCCGGCCACGGTGCTCGCGACGTTGTCGACGTAGTCGTGGCCGTAGTAGGCGAGGAGGAACACCCCGACCGCGCACATCGCGCCGACCAGGACGTCGCGGAGGTCGGTGTAGTAGTAGCCGCTCAGTGAGCCGATCAGGTCGCCGCCCTGGACGAGCTGCTTGCCGAGGATCAGGACGAACGGCAGGGCCAGGCCGATCAGCCCGATGGCCCGCCGCAGGAACAGGTACGAATGGACGAGGGTGTTCTGCGGGGATGTGGTCGCCGTCGTCATGGCCGCCTCCGGGGGTCTACTGAGGAGAATCGGCCTCGAAGTGCCCCGGGGTGAGGCTTGTTACCGCGGAGTTGTCCAAGTTCTCAGCTGATCGTTACGCAGCTCGGCGAAGGTGCCGTCGCGGTGGGCGATGGGGTGGAATCCCGGGGCGAAGCCGACGCGGGCACCTTCGGCGGGGTCCCAGACCTCGAGCCCGGCTTCGGCGGCGACGTACAGCAGGCCGCCGTGGCCCCACATCCGCCCGGCGGGTCCGGCGAAGGACCCGGTGTAGTGCCCGGTCGCGGCGTCGCGCAGCTCGATGCCGTCGAGCAGGGGCCTCCCGCTGCCCTGCAGCGCCACAGTGGTCTCGTCCAGCCAGGCCATCGGGGTGTCCCAGACGTCGCCGCGGTCGGCGAGGTGGCGTCCGTGTTCGGGGGCGTGCCGGTCGCCCGCGAGCCACGCCGCGCAGTCGATGACCAGCGGGATGCCCACCGGGTGCCAGGCCCAGCCGTCGGTGAGCAGCGAACGGCCGGACGGGCTCGGCAGCAGAGCGCCGAAGAAGTAGTCGAGGTAGTCGTCGGGGTTGTCCTCGCGAGTGGTGGGGCGCTCGGTCAGCAGGCGGCCGGTGGCCGCGTCGAAGACGTCGAGCCGGTTCGAGTCGGTGGCCGCGACGAACCTGCCCCCGTCGAGGAAGGCGAACGGGAAGCGGGTCCACTCGTTGTCGTTCCAGTCCCGGTCGAGGTCGAGCACGGTGATCCACTCCACCAGGTCGACGACCGTGCCGTATTGCCCGTAGTCCGAGACGATCGCCGCGAACCGCCCGTCGGGTGAGACGTGCAGGGCGGGCCCACGTGGCCGGTCCGGCCCGTCGTTCCGCTCGACGTCACGCTCCTCGGGCAGCACGGCCGGCCCGAGGAGCCACTGGTCCTCCTCGTCGATCCGGACGAACCCCGCTGCGGTGAGCGCGAGCCAGCCCTCCGGGTGGGGAGCGAGGCATCGGTCGTTCAGCGGGGTGATCGGACAGGGCCGGGTCGCCCAGGTCCCGGCGAGTTCCCGGTCGCGCAGGAGGATCTCGGGCGAGCCGCGCCAGCCGATGTGCGCCAGTACCTCGGCGCGGTCGAAGCAGCCGACACAGGCGTCGAGCAGCTCCGGTGCCTCGGCATCGGCGCAGTCCGGGCACTGCAGGTCGAAGTGGGTCTTGATCCCGGTGAGCACGCGGAAGCACGCGGGTCCGTTGTCGGTGGTGAGGTGGGCGCAGACCCGCGCCCCGGCGGCCGGAGCGACGTGGCCGCACGAAAGAACTTTCACCACTTCAGTGTCGACAGGCCGTGCAACCCATTTACCGGACGCCGAGGTGCGCCAGCCAGCCGCCCTTCGCCGAGATGTCCTCCGCTCCCTCCGTCGCCTCCGGCTCGCACAGGAAACCCGGCACCCGCGTGCCGTCGGCCAGTTCGAGCTTGCCGATGGCCAGGGGGGCCGGGATGCCGGCCACGAACTCGCCGAAGCCCTTCGCCGGCAGCTCCCAGACCTCCGCGGCCACCGCCACACCCCCGGACGCCACCCGCACCAGTCCCGGCTTCGGTGGGACCGTGTCGAGCGCGTACAACCGGTACGCAGCCGCGGTCGAAACCGCGGACACGAACCGGCCGCCCCGGGACGTCAGCTCGTGGTTCAGCGGCTGGCCCCGCAGGTGCGCGCCGACCACCACGATCGGGATCCGCTCGCGGCGCAGCCCGGCCAGGGCCGCCAGCTTCAGGTCGTCGTGCGGGGCACCGAGGAACATCACGCCGAACGGGCGCCCGGCCACCGATCCCGCCGGGACCGCCAGTGCCGGAAGCCCGAACAGGTTGGTGGAGTTGGTGAACCGGCCCAAGCGCGCGTTGACCGCCACCGGGTCCGCCGCGACTTCGGCGAGCGTGGGGTGCTCGGTCGTCGTCGGCAACAGGAGCGCGTCGACGCCGGCCAGTGCGGCCAGTGCCTTCGCTCGCAGGCCGGCCAGTGCCGCCTGGTCGGCGAACAGGCGGTGCGCGGGGATGTCCCGCGCCGGGGCGATGATCGAGCGCACGACCGGGTCGACGGCGTCCGGGTGGGCGTCGATGAACTCCCCGACCGCGGTGTACCGCTCGGCGACGAACGCGCCGCCGTACAGCAGCTGCGCCGCCTCGAGGAACGCGGAGATGTCCACAGTGGTCACTTCGGCCCCGGCGGCCGCGTAGTCCTCGACGGCGGACGCGAACGCCTCGGCCCAGCCGGGCGCCAGGGGGCCCAGCTGCTCCGGCGACGGCACGCCGAGGCGGAACCGTCCCGGGTGGCCCTGCGCGGGCTCGGCCAGGAAGGTCAGCGCGAACGACGCCTCCTCGACCGTCCGCGCGAACAGCGACACGCAGTCGATGCTCGCGCACGCCGGCACGACCCCTTCGGTGGGCAGCGGGCCCGGGGTCGGCTTGAGACCGACGATCCCGTTGAACGCCGCCGGCACCCGGCCCGAGCCCGCCGTGTCCGTGCCGAGTGCGAGGTCCACGATGCCCAGCGCGACCGCCACCGCCGACCCCGAACTGGATCCGCCGGCCACGTAAGCCGGGTCCACGGCGTTGCGGACTGCGCCGTACGGGCTGCGCGTCCCGACCAGCCCGGTCGCGAACTGGTCCAGGTTCGTCGTGCCGAGCACCAGCGCCCCAGCCGCCCGCAGCCGCGCGACGACCGGTGCGTCGGCCTCCGGCTTGTACGCGTAGTCCGGGCAGCCTGCCGTCGTCGGCAGGCCGGCGACGTCGATGTTGCCCTTGACCGCCACGAGCTTGCCGTACAGCGGCAGCCCGCGTTCTTCCAGCGCGGCGGCCTCGGCCACGACGTCGGCTTCGGGCCGGAGGTCGATCCAGATCTCCGGCCGGTCCACCCGCTCGATCCGCCGGTACGCGGCCCGCACCCGCTCGACGGCGCTCATCCCAGCACCACCAAGGGCGTACCGGGGGCCACCTGATCACCGGGGGACACGAGCACTTCGACCACCTCACCGCTCGCCGGCGCGGGGATCCGCGCCTCGGTCTTCATCGCTTCCAGCGTCACCAGCGCCTGCGCGTTCTCGACGCGCTCGCCCGCGGTGACGTCGACCCGCCACACCGTCGCCGCGAACGGCGCCTCCACGACGTGGCCGCCCGGCGGTGCCTCGACCCGGGACGGCGGCCGGGTGACCGGCTCCGGTTTCGGGTCGAACTCGCCCGCCGCGGCCCACGCCCGCCGCTCCGCTTCGAACGCCGCCGCCTGCGTCGCCCGGAACCCGGCGATGCTCTCGGCGTTGTCCGCGAGGAACTTCTGGTAGTCCGCCAGGGCGAAGGAACCCTCGGTGGTGTCGAGTTCCAGCGTCCCGGACGCGCTCTGCGCCCGCAGGTCCAGCAGCTCCCCGGCCGACACCGGGTACCAGGAGATGCGGTCGAAGAACCGCAGCGCCCACGGCTGGTCCCCGCCGCGCCAGCTGTTCCACACCTGGACGGTCCGCCCGACGAACTGGTAGCCGCCCGGGCCCTCCATGCCGTAGATGCACAGGTAGGCGCCGCCGATGCCGACGGAGTTCTCCGCCGTCCACGTCCGCGCCGGGTTGTACTTCGTCGTCACCAGCCGGTGGCGCGGGTCCAGCGGCGTCGCCACCGGTGCGCCGAGGTAGACGTCGCCGAGGCCGAGCACGAGGTACTCCGCGTCGAACACCGTCCGGTACACCTCGTCCACACTGGACAGCCCGTTGACGCGCCGGATGAACTCGATGTTCCACGGGCACCACGGCGCGTCGTCGCGCACGCCGGTCATGTACCGCTCGATCGCCTCGCGCGTCGCCGGATCGTCCCACGACAGCGGGAGCCGGACGCGGCGGCTGGGCACCACGAGGTCGTGGGTCGGCGGCAGGTCCCGCTCCAGCTCGCGCACCAGCCCGAGCGCCTTGCCGACCGGCAACGCGTCCGGGTCGACGTGCACCTGGAGCGACCGGATGCCCGGCGTCAGGTCCACGATCCCCGGCACGCCTTCGGCCGCCAGGCGCTCGGCCAGCGCGTGCACCCGCATCCGCAGGGCGAGGTCGAGCTTCATCTCGCCGTACTCGACGAGCAGGTTGTCGTCGCCGCTGCGGCGGTAGGTGACCGGCGGCTCGCCCGAAGATTCCGAACTGTCCGAAGGGGACAGCCGCGCGAGCACGCCGCCGTCGTCGCGGGCCGCCCGGCTCGGCTCGACCGCTGACGCGGGCCGCGTCCGCAGCGCCGCCGCGTGGTCGGTGCCGATCGGCACGAACCGCACGGTGTCGCCCGGCCGCAGCTGCCCGAGCTTCCACCGCTCGCCGGTGGCGACCGTCGCCGGGCAGACGAACCCGCCCAGGCTGGGCCCGTCCGGGCCGAGCAGGATCGGCAGGTCGCCGGTGTAGTCCACGGCACCGATCGCGTACGGCGTGTCGTGGATGTTCGACGGGTGCAGACCCGCCTCACCGCCGTCTGCGCGGGACCATTCGGGCCGCGGCCCGACGAGCCGGACACCGGTGCGCGCCGAGTTGAAGTGCACCTGCCAGTCGGTGGCGTAGAACGTGTCGACGTCGTCCGGGGTGAAGAACTCCGGGGCCGCGTGCGGCCCTTCGAGCGCGCCGATCGTCCACTGCGGAGCAAAGGCCGGCCGGTCGGCCGAAGCGACCGGCCCGACAACCGGGTCCGCGGGCGCCGGCCCGGGCCGCAGGACGTCCCCGGCGGCCAGCGCGCGGCCGCCGTGCCCGCCGAACTTCCCGAGCGTGAACGTCGCCGCGCTGCCGAGGAACTCCGGCACGTCGACGCCGCCGCGCACCAGGACGTAGCTGCGCAGCCCGGCCGTGCACGCCCGGACGTCCAGTGTCGCACCCGCCGGAACTTCGACGGGTGTCCACAACGGAACCTCGGCGCCGTCGACCAGCACGGTGGTCGGTGCGCCGGTGACGCACACTTCGGTGGCGTGCGAAAACCGCAGCGCGACGCCGTCCACAGTGCACTCCAAGCCCGGTGCGCCCTCCGGGTTGCCGAGCGCGACGTTGCCCAGCCGCAGCGAAAGGTCGTCCATCGGCCCGCTCGGTGGCACTCCGACGGCCCAGAACCCGGTACGGCCGGGCCAGTCCTGCACGGTCGTCATCGTGCCGCCGCGGACCACGTCGATCCGCGGCTCGGCGTCGTCGATGTCGTCCAAAGTGGACGTGTCGTGGACCGCGGCGCCGAACGCGGTGTCGGCGGCCGCCGCGCGCAGCTGCCCCAGGTTGGTCTGCACCCCGTCGAACCGGGTGACGGCGAGCGCTTGCCGCAGGTTCGCCAGTGCCCCGGCGCGGTCGGTGCCGGTGCAGATCACCTTGGCCAGCAACGGGTCGTAGTGCGTGGTGACGGTCGTGCCCGGCTCGACCCAGGTGTCCACCCGCGTGTCCGGGGGCAGCGTCACCCGCGTGACGAGACCCGCGCTCGGCCGGTGCCCGGCGTTCGGGTCCTCGGCGTACACGCGCGCTTCGACGGCGTGCCCGCGCGCGACCGGGACCGCGCGGAACATCGCGCGGTCGCCTTGGGCCAGCCGCAGCATCCAAGCGACCAGGTCGACGCCGTACACCGCTTCGGTGACCGGGTGTTCGACCTGCAGCCGGGTGTTGACCTCGAGGAACGCCGCTTCGCCGCGCTCCGGGTCGTAGACGTACTCGACCGTGCCCGCCGAGCGGTACCGCACCGACGAACACAGTGCGACAGCCGACTCGACGAGCTGCTGCCGGACGTCCGCGGGCAGGCCGGGCGCCGGGCACTCCTCGACGACCTTCTGGTTGCGCCGCTGCAGCGAGCAGTCGCGCGTGCCCAGGGCCATGACCTCACCGAAGCCGTCGCCGAACACCTGGACCTCGACGTGCCGCGCGCGGCGCACGAGCCGTTCGAGGAAGACGCCGGAACTGGCGAAGCTCTTGGCCGCCACGCTGCGGACGGTGTCCCAGGCGGCGCGCAGCTCCTGCGGCGACGCGCAGGCGCGCATCCCGATCCCGCCCCCGCCGCCGGTCGCCTTGAGCATCACCGGGTAGCCGATGGCCGCCGCCCCGGCCAGCGCTTCGTCCACATCGGCCAGCAGACCGGTACCGGCCAGCAGCGGCACGCCCGCCGCGATCGCCGCCTCGCGCGCGGTGTGCTTGCTGCCGAACACCTCCAAGTGCTCGGGAGTGGGGCCGGCGAACGCGATCTCGGCGTCTTCGCAGGCCCGCGCGAAAGCCGCGTCCTCCGAGAGGAAGCCGTAGCCGGGGTGGATCGCGTCGCAGCTGGTCTCCAGCGCCGCGGCGATGATCGCGCCGGCCCGCAGGTAGCTCTCCGCCGCGGGCGCCGGGCCGAGCCGCACGGCCCGGTCGGCGAGCCGCACGTGCGGGGCGAGGCGATCGGCGTCGGAATGCACCGCGACGGTCTCGAGGCCCAGTTCCTTCGCGCTGCGCAGGATCCGGACGGCGATCTCGCCGCGGTTGGCGACGAGCAGCCTCACTCGCCGCCTCCGGGGGAGATGACGATCATCCGCACCGGCGTCGGGTCGAACCCGTTGCAGGGGTTGTTGATCTGCGGGCAGTTCGAGACGAGCACCAGCACGTCGGTCTCGGCGCGCAGCCGGACTTCCAGGCCCGGCGCGGAGATGCCGTCGACGATGCCGAGCGTGCCGTCTTCTTCGACCGGCACGTTCATGTACCAGTTGACGTTGCTGACCAGGTCGCGCTTGCCCAGGCCCCACTTCGCGCCTTCGATGAGGAAGTTCTCGACGCAGGCGTGCTGGTGGCGGGTGTGCTGCCCGTAGCGGAGGCTGTTGGACTCCTTGCTGCACGCGCCGCCGAGCGTGTCGTGGCGGCCGCAGGTGTCGCCGACGACGGTCAGCAGCGGCGCGCCCTCCTGGGTGCGCAGGACGCTGCCCGTGGTCAGGAAGATGTTGCGCTGCGCGGCGATCGTCGCGGCCGCGCTGTAGCGCTTCGAGGTGTCGGCCGCGTCGTAGCAGAGGAAGTCGACGGCCTGGTTGCCGCCCAGGTCCATGATGGCCAGCTCCTGGCCCTGCTTCAGCACCGTCGAAAACGGCGCCCGTGCGGGAACGTCGAAGCTGACTTCCAGCTGGGACTCGTACGCCGTGCTCATGCGATCCCCCGGGCGGTCAGGTAGTCGGCGGTGTTCTCGAAGGCGCGCTGCGCTTCCGGCGTGTGCGTCCACTCCGGACTGTCCGGATTGGTCGGCCGGTCGCGCCACGCGAGCACTTCGAGCTTGGACACGGTGTAGTCCGGGCGTGGGTCGACCGGGTGGGCGACGTTGGCGAGCAGCACGATCGACGGGATCTCGATCCGGAGGTCGACGGACTGGCCGGCGCCCGCGGAGCCGGTGAACTCCAGCCCGCCGTCCGGCTGGACCCGCACGCCCTGGAAGAACGACAGGCTGGGCGGGAGGTCCCGCGGCCCCAGCCCGTTCTTGGCCGCCGCCAAGGTGAACAGCCCCGTCCCGGCGGGGGCGAGGCCCTGCGGGGAACCGTCGCCGTAGCGCTCGGAGTTTCCGTCCACAGTGGACGTCCCGCACAGGGCGTCGTGCCGTCCGCCGGAATCCGCGACGATCGTGGCCAGCACCCGCGCCTGGTCCGACAGGAGCGCCACCGACTCGCCGAGGTAGGCGTTCCACTGCACCTTGACCGTGTCGGCGACGTTGAGCCGTTCCCACGGCTGGTCCGCGTTGAACAGCAGCAGGTGCGCGCAAGCGTCGCCGTCGACGTCGGTCAGCCGCAGCCGCGTGCCCCGGGCCAGCACCTTGTGCGTGTACCCGCCGCCGGCCACGGTCTCGGCCCAGGTCAGCGCCTCGGGGGCGACCCCGGCCGGTGGGGCCGGCCAGCCGCTCGCCGGGATCGACGGCATCGTGTCGACCACGGTGCCGGCCTGGGCGCGGGCGTGGTCGCGCGCTCCGTAGGTCGTCGCGGTGGTGCTCATGGTCGTCCTCTCTCAGGTTGCGGGTTCGAGGGCGGGAGCGGGGCGCAGCCGCAGCCAGCAGAGCCAGCCGATCACCAGTGCGCCGCCGACGAACTCTATCGGGAACAAGAGCATCCAGGGTGCGCCCGAACCGGCGAGATCGTAGATCTCCGCCCGTGGCCAGGCGATGTTCACGATCATGCCGATTCCGTACAGAACGGCTGCTCCGTTCAGCGGAACACCCCAGCGACCGAGGGAGAACCGGCCCGGCTCGGCCGGGAACCGCCCGCGCAGCCGGTGCACCAGCAGCGGACCGGTGACCAGCAGGTACGCCAGGTAGACGACCACCACCGACGTCCCGGTGATCGTGCTGAACAGCGTCGGGTTGCCGACGTTGAGCAGCAGCAGCCCGATGGCCAGCCCGCCGGACAGCAGCGCGGGCGCGACCGGTGTCCCGGTGCGCGGGCTGACCCCGGCGAGACGGGCGGAGGCGGGGAGTGCGCCGTCGCGGGCCATCGCGTAGATCAGCCGGACGGTGCCGGTTTGGATCGTCAGGGTGCAGACGACGACGGCGATCGCGACGTCGGCGAGGAAAACGCGGCCGAGGGTGTCGCCGAAGACGGCCGTGATGACGTACGGCAAGCCGTGGCCGGCGAGCTGCCCGTCGGTGAGGCTCGGCGCGGCCATCAGCGCGGTGACGACCACCGCCAGGCCGCCGATCCCGGAGACGAGCACGGCGCGGAGCACCGCGCGCGGGGCCGCCCTGCGCGCGTCCTTCGTCTCCTCCGCGACCGACGCGGCGGTGTCGAAGCCGTAGAGGACGTACGCCGCCATGAGCGCCGAAGCGAGCACGCCGCCGATCCCGGCGCTCGTGCCGGGTGCGTCGTGCAGCACCACCTGCGGGCCCCGCACGGCGAACAGCCCGAGCCCGGCGACCAGGACGAGCACGCCGAGCAGTTCGGCCGCGACGCCGACGTCGTTGATCCGCGCCATCAGCCGGACGCCGCCGGTGTTGACGGCGGTGGTGAAGACGAGCAGCAGGGTGCCGAGCAGCACGGCGTTGGCCGCGCCGGACGGCGACGTCACCGACGGGTCGCCGCCGACGAACTGGAAGCCGTCCCACACCGACGGGAGCACGACCTGCAGCGCGATCGCGGCCGCGGCGAGGGCGACGACGCAGCCGAGCAGCATCATCCAGCCCGCCAACCAGCCGAGGAACCCCTTTGTCAGTTGTTTCGCCCACTGGTACACCGATCCGGCGAGCGGGTAGCGCGCCGCGAGCTCGGCGAAGACCAGCGCGACGAGCAGCTGGCCGGCCAGGACGACCGGCCAGGTCCAGAAGAAGAGCGGGCCGCCGAAGGTGTAGCCGAAGCCGAAGAGCTGGAAGACGGTGGTGAGGATGGAGACGAAGGAGAAGCCGGCGGCGAAGGCGGAGAACCCGCCCAGCGACCGGCGGAGCTCTTGGCGGTAACCGAAGGCGGCGAGTTCGTCGGGTGGTGTCATGCGGGCTCCTTGTTTCGGTCGCCTGACAGAAATTAGGTTTCCGCCGCGACGCGATGATCTCCGCCGGGTTAGGGGCCCGTTAACGGCGTGCTCGACACCGCGTCAATGACGACATCCGGGCGTAACCACACCTCCGTGCGCGTGGCACGGCCCGAGACCTGGCAAGATCACGTGCGTGGTCAAAGGGTCGGGAGTCGGCAGGCCGAGGGCGAGCGGGGCGGCGGCGAACCGGCCGGACGCGCGCCAAGCCGTGCTCGACGCGGCAGGGGAATTGTTCACCGGAGCCGGCTACGCGGCCACGACGACAAGAGCGATCGCCGAGCGCGCCGGCCTGCGCCAGGCGTCGCTGTACTACCACTTCCCGGCGAAGGAAGACATCCTCGCGGCGTTGCTGGCCGAAACGGTCCGCCCGTCACTGGCCCTGGCGGCCCGCCTCGCGGCCGGCGCGGCCCCGGCAGCGGTCCGGTTGTGGGCGCTGGCGTACGCGGACATCGGCCTCCTCGGCGGCGCCCGGCACAACCTGGGCGCGCTGTACCTGCTGCCGGAGGTCGGATCGCCCAACCTGGCCCGCTTCCGCACCGAGCGCGCGGACCTGAAGGCGGCGTACGGCCGGCTGGTGGCGGCTTCCGGCGTGGCCCCGGCGGCGGCGGGGATCCGGACGGATCTGGTGTTCGGGCTGGTGGAGAGCATCGCGGTGATCCGCAGGGACGACCCGGCCCTGGACGTCGAGGCCCACGTGCGAGAAGGCGCCGACGGCGTGGTCCGGCTGGTGGGCCTGCCCGAACCGTCGGACGACCTGCGGGCGGAGGCCCACCGCCTGCTGGCGGCGGTCGAGGACTGACCAGGTCCCAAGCGCCCCAATGTGGCGTTGGTTGCGTTCAACGCACCGAACGCCACATTGGTTGCGTCCAACGCACCGAACGCCACATTGGGGCGCTCGGGGTGGGGCAGGGCAGGCGGGATCTGTCAGGAAGCGGTGGTCTGCAAGGCCTTGCTCAGCACCGACGCCGTCAGTTCCACCTGCCACGGCCGAGCGCCGCCCGCCCGCAGGACTTCCGCCACCGAGTCCTCGTCGGTCTCGGCCGGGGGGCGCCAGCACGTGCGGCGGACCAGGTCCGGCAGCAGCAGGTTCTCCACCGGGAGCCGGCGGTCCTCCGCGATCGCCGCCAGGGCCGCGCGGGCCGCCGACAACCGGGCCGCCGCGTCGGGGTCCTTGTCCGCCCAGCGGTTCACCGGGGGCGGGCCGTCCGTCGGCTGGGAGGGCGACGGCAATTCCGACGCCGGGAGCGCGCGGGCCGCCTGTAGGTGCCGCAGCCAGCTCGCCGTGTACTTGCGCTGGACGCGGCCGCTGAACACCGGCAGCGCCTGCAGCTCTTCGACCGTCTTCGGGTCGGCCGTGACGGCGTTGACGATCGCGCTGTCCGGCAGGATCCGGCTCGGCGCGCGGTCGCGTTTGCGGGCCAGCTCGTCCCGCGCCTGCCACAGTTCGCGCACCGCCGCGAGGCCGCGCGGGCTGCGGATCTTGTGCACGCCGGACGTCCGGCGCCACGGCTCGGCCCGCGGCGGGGACGGCGGGGCCGTCCGCACGAACTCGAACTCCTGCCGGGCCCAGTCCAGCTTGCCCTGGGCGCCCAGCTCCGCTTCCAGCTTTTCGCGCAGCTGGACGAGCAGCTCGACGTCGAGGGCGGCGTAGTTCAGCCAGTCGACCGGCAGCGGCCGCTTCGACCAGTCGGCCGCGCTGTGGCCCTTTTCGAGGGTGTACCCCAGCAGCAGCTCGACGAGCGTGCCCAGCGCGACGCGTTCGTAGCCCGCCAGCCGTCCGGCCAGCTCGGTGTCGAACAGCGCCGCCGGGTGCAGGCCCAGCTCGGCGAGGCAGGGGAGGTCCTGGGAGGCGGCGTGCAGCACCCACTCCAGGGAGTTGAGGACTTCGCGCAGCGGGGCGAGTTCGCCGTCCAGCGCGATCGGGTCGATCAGCACCGTGCCGGCACCTTCGCGGCGCAGCTGCACGAGGTAGGCCTTGGGGAAGTACCGGTAGCCGGACGCGCGTTCGGTGTCGACGGCGACCGCACCGGAGCCCGCGGCGAGCTTCGCGCAGGCGTCGGCCAGCGCGGCCGGGTCGGTGATCACCGGGGGCGTGCCCTCGGCGGGTTCGCGTAGCAGCACAGGGCCGCCCGTGGACTCGATCTCCATCCCGGTGTCCTCGGCCTCTGTGCTTCCCATGGTTGACGACCCTACGGGACGGGCGTACCGCGCCTGGTCCGCCCGCCCCGCAGGGAGGTTTGCTTTCGTCAGCGGATGACGCCGGCTCGCATGGCCAGTGCCACCATCTGCGCCCGGTCGCCCGTGCCGAGCTTGCGCCCGATCCGGGAGAGGTGGGACTTGACGGTGAGGGCGGAGAGCGAAAGCTCCTCGCCGATCTCCTTGTTGGACTGCCCGTCGGCGACCAGCTGGAGCACCTCCACCTCACGAGCGGACAGCTCGCGCGGGGTGTTGTCGGTGCCCGCGACGCGGGTCCCGGTGGCCAGCACCGGAGCCACGCTCGGGTCGGCGTAGACGCCGCCCTCGAGCACACGCCGCACGCCGTCGGTCACGACGACCGGCGACGCGGACTTCAGCAGGTACGCCTGGGCCCCGGCCTGGAAGGCCGAGCGGACCGCGTACGGGTCGTCCGAGGATGCGAGGACCACCACGCGCGGCCACCCGTGGCTACGGAGTTCCGTAACCAGCTCGATGCCGCTGCCGTCCGGCAGTCCGAGATCGAGGATCGCCAGGTCACAAGGCCCGGTGGCCTGTGCTCGCGCCCTCGCCTCGGCCACCGTGGCGGCTTCGTGGACGGTACCCGCACCCATTTGTGCGAGTCTTGCTGCGATTGCCTCCCTCAACAGCGGGTGGTCATCGACCACCAACACGGAAAAAAGCTCTTCCCGCGGGTGCGGAACCATGCTCGCCGGCAAAGCACCGGCTGGCGTGGATCGGACGGCCTGAGATAAGCCGACGGTAGCCACGTCACTACCTCCCTGGAGTCGGTCGTGCCCCCCGACCGGCACCGGGACCTTCGGCCGTTCAGCCGCGCCAGCTTTAGACCGAAAGTGGTGTCGTCGAAGGCACTGTAGCCGCCCTGAGGCCGTTGCGGGGGGATCGAATGGGTATCTATCTCAAACGAACAGTCACTCAGTGGGTTCGTAGTAACACGATCGGGCTAGTACACGGCCGGTTGCTAACGGATAGCCCAGCGAACACGATGCACAGTGGTTACCGGCGTCCAAATGGCCGTGCAGATGAGGCGTGCAGCTTCCGGTGCGCCTAGTGCCGGAGGGCCGGATGGGCGCCCACGGCCCCCGGAATGTGGCCCCCGCCGGGACTCGACCGGCACCCGTGTGCGGCGCCGGCGGGGCTGGTCGTGGCGGGGGACTGTGACTGTCCGTGTCCGTGGCGCGGTGCCAACGGCCGCCCGCGCGTCCCTTTGATCTTGTTGCGGTGCGTGACCACGGGAAGTCACGAACGAGGAGACGTGAAACGGCCTCGGAGATCGGCGGAGTGCGCCGGGCGCCTGATGGTCATCCGGGCCGCCGAGGGCGTCCGGCGGCGGCTCAGAGCGCCGGAGGGGGTGAACGGTGTTCAGCGGACGTGAATTTTGCTCACATCCGTACAAGGGAGTGCTCCCGGACGGCGGCCGGCGACCCGTCGTTGCCGATTTGTTGCCGAAGATCGCCCGGACGGCCGGTCAGGAGCCCTGGCGCTGCCCGAAGAGGGTCACCCCGACCGGGGGCAGGCCGACGACGCTGGCCATCACCTGGCAGAACGCCTGCCCGTGCGGCAGCAGCTCGTCGTCCGCCGGGGTCCACGACGCCCGCAGCTCGAGGTCGTCGGTCCGGGCCGGCCCGGAGAGGTCGCCGAAGCGGGCCGACGACGTCTCGGTCACCGTGCCGCCCAGTGCCTTCCAGCTCGCCCCGGACACCTCGAGCGCGTCGGTCAGCCAGGACCAGCCGACGGCCGGCAGGAACGGGTCCGTCGCCAGTTCCCGGTCCAGTTCCGCGCGCACGTACATGACGAGACGCAGCACGCCGTCCCAGCCGTCCTGGCCGTCCGGGTCGTGCAGCAGGACCAGCCGTCCCGACGCCAGCACGTCGGCGGGCCCGGACACTTCGCAGCTGACCGCGTACGACCACGGCGCGAGCCGCTGCGGCGGGCGCATCGGCTCCAGCAGCACCTCCGGGCGGGGCCGGACGGACTGCAGCGCCGCGACTGCTTCGCGGAAGAGTTCGGGCACTGGCGTCATCGCGGTCACGCGCCGACTTTAGGGCGGGCACGCCCAGTTGCGGGCGCAGGCGCGCCGAGAGAACGGCCCTCCCGGGCTCGTGGCACGATTGACGGCGATGTCTCAGACCACGCCCCTGCCGCGCCGATCCGCCACGTCCGGCCGCCGCGAGCTGCCCGAAGCCCCGTTCCTGGCCGCCGCGCGCGGCGAACGCCCGGCACGCACGCCCGTCTGGTTCATGCGCCAGGCCGGTCGTTCGCTGCCCGAGTACCGCGCGCTGCGCGAGGGCGTGCCCATGCTCGACGCCTGTTTCGACCCCGAGATGCTGGCCGAGATCACGCTGCAGCCGGTCCGCCGCCACGGCGTCGACGCGGCGATCCTCTTCAGCGACATCGTGGTGCCGCTCAAGGCCGCCGGCGTCGACATCGACATCGTGCCCGGCACCGGGCCGGTGGCCGCGGCGCCGGTGCGCGACCTCGCCGCCGTCAAAGCGCTGCCGGAGCTCGAACCCGGGCAGGTCGCCCAGGTGGCCGACGGCGTCCGGCTCCTGGTCGAGCGGCTCGGCGACACCCCGCTGATCGGCTTCGCGGGCGCGCCGTTCACGCTGGCCAGCTACCTCATCGAGGGCGGCCCGAGCCGCAACCACGAGCACACCAAGGCGCTGATGCACTCCGAGCCGGCGCTGTGGCACGAGCTGGCCGGCCGCCTGGCCGACGTCGCGCTGACGTTCCTGCGCGCGCAGCTCGACGCCGGCGTCGACGCGGTCCAGCTGTTCGACTCCTGGGCCGGGGCGCTGTCCGAGCGGGACTACCGCGAGTTCGTGCTGCCGCACTCGGCGAAGGTCCTCGACGGCGTCGCCTCCTACGGCGTGCCGCGGATCCACTTCGGGGTCGGCACCGGCGAGCTGCTGGCGGCGATGCGGGACGCGGGCGCCGACGTGGTCGGCGTCGACTGGCGGATCCCGCTGGACGAAGCCGTGCGGCGCCTCGGCGGGCGGGCGGTCGTGCAGGGCAACCTCGACCCGGCTCTGCTGCACGCTTCGTGGCCGGTGCTGGAGGCCGAGGTCCGGCGGATCGCCGAAGAGGGCAAGGCGGCCGACGGGCACATCTTCAACCTGGGCCACGGCGTGCTGCCGGGGGTCGACCCCGACGTGCTGACCCGCGTGGTCGGGCTGGTGCACGAGCTGTGAAGCGCGTCGCGGTCGTCGGGGGCGGCGTTTCCGGGCTGACCGCGGCGTACCGGCTGCGGCGGCTGCTCGGCCCCGAAGCCGAGATCACCGTCTTCGAGAAGACGACGGCGCCGGGCGGGAAGCTGCGCACGGCCGAGCTCGCCGGGGTGCCCTACGACGTCGGCGCCGAGGCGTTCCTCGTCCGCCGCCCCGAGATGCTCGCGCTGGTCCGCGAGCTCGGGCTGGACGTCGTGCACCCGACGAAGGCCCGCGCGAAGATCCACGCCGGCGGCGCCGTCACCGGGCTGCCGCCCGGCACGGTCATGGGCGTGCCGGCGTCGGCGGAGTCGGTGGCCGGCGTGCTTTCCGAGGCGGGGCGCCGCGCCGTCGAGGCCGAGCCGTCGCTGCCCGGGCTGCGGCTGCCGGGCGGGGACGTGCCGCTGGGGCCGCTGCTGCGGGAGCGCTTCGGCGACGAACTGGTGGACCGGCTGGTCGACCCGCTGCTCGGCGGCGTCTACGCGGGCGGGGCCGACGGCCTCGGCCTGCGCGCGACCATGCCCGGCCTGGCCTCCGCACTGGCCGCGGGCGCGGGCTCGCTGACCGCGGCGGCGGCCGCCCAGCTGCCCGCGAACCCTTCGACGGCGCCGGTGTTCGGCACCGTGCCGGGCGGCCTCGGCACGGTGATCGACCGGCTCACCGCGGCGTCCGGCGCCGAGCTGCGGACCGGCCTGCCCGTGTGCGACATCGAGCGCCACGGCGACGGGTGGCGGCTGCGCATCGGCGCGGCGCCGGCCGCCCACGCGCCGGCGGACAACCTCGCCGACGCCGACGCGGTGGTGCTCGCGGTGCCCGCGCCGTCGGCCCGCCGCCTGCTCGCCGACCTCGTCCCGGCGGCTTCGGCGGCCTTCGGCGAGGTCGAACTGGCGTCGATGGCCGTGGTCGCGCTGGCGCTGCCGCCCGGCACCGCGCTGCCCGGGGCCTCGGGGATCCTGATCGGCGCCGGCGAAAGCGACGCCTCGGGCAAGCCGTACGCGTCGAAGGCGTTCACGTTCTCTTCGCGCAAGTGGGCCCACTTCGGCACCGGCCCGGTGCTGGTCCGCGGTTCGGTCGGCCGGTTCGGCGAGCCGGGCGCGCTGCGGGCCGACGACGTCGAGCTGGTCCGCGTGGTCCGCGACGACCTCGCCCGGCTGACGGGCGTGACGGCGGCACCGGTGGAGACGCTGGTGACGCGGTGGGGCGGCGGGCTGCCGCAGTACGGCACCGGGCACCTCGACCGGGTCGAGCGGATCGAGAAGGCCGTGGCGGAGGTGCCGGGACTGGCGATCGCCGGGGCGACCCTGCACGGCGTCGGGCTGCCGGCGTGCGTGGCGACCGCGGAGGCGGCGGCCCAGCGGATCGCGGCCCACCTGACGGATCCGGGAGGTCGCGAATGACTCATTCGCGACCTCCGAGGTCCCGAATGAGTCATTCGCGACCTCGGTCCGGACGGTCGCCGCTCGGCCGGGCGGCCGGGGTGCCGGCCCGCCGGGCTTCGTGAGTGCTCTCACCTGACCCGTGGCAGCGGCCGGGCCGCCGCGGTGACAGGATGGACCCATGGCGCGGGTCAACTACAACGAGCTCAACGACACCATCCGCTACACCACCTGGTCGGTCTTCCGGATCGAGCCGGGCCGGCTGGGCGAGGACCGCGGGACGGCCGGCCGCGAGACCGCGGAGTACCTGGACGGCCTGGAGGCCAAGGGCGTCACCGTCCGCGGTGTCTACGACCTCTCCGCGCTGCGGGCCGACGCCGATTTCATGATCTGGTGGCACGCCGAGGAGATCGAGCAGGTCCAGGCCGCCTACACCGGGTTCCGCCGGACCCCGCTCGGCCGCGCGGCGACGCCGGTCTGGAGCCAGACCGCGCTGCACCGGCCCGCCGAGTTCAACAAGAGCCACATCCCGGCGTTCCTGGCCGGGGAAGAGGCCCGCAAGTACATCTGCGTCTACCCGTTCGTGCGGTCCTACGAGTGGTACCTGCTGCCGGACGCCGACCGCCGCAAGATGCTCGCCGACCACGGCAAGGAAGCCCGCGACTACCCGGACGTGCGTGCGAACACCGTCGCGTCGTTCGCGCTGGGCGACTACGAGTGGATCCTCGCCTTCGAGGCCGACGAGCTGCACCGGATCGTCGACCTCATGCGCCACCTGCGCGGTACCGAGGCGCGGCTGCACGTGCGCGAGGAAATCCCGTTCTACACCGGCACCCGCGTGCCGCCCGCCGAGCTCGTCGCGGCCCTCCCGTAGTGCGCGACATCGTCGAGGGCGTCTGGCACGCCCTCACCGGGTCGAAGCCCGGACCGTTCGAGCTGACCGGCACCGAAGACGTCCTGCCCGGTGAGTACCGGGTGGCGGCGGCGGCTTCCGCGACGATCGCGGCCGCGACGCTGGCGGCCGCGGAAATGCTCAAGCTGCGCGAGATCGAGCCGGGTGTCGTCACGGCGGACACGCGGCACGCGGCGGCGGCGTTCCGGAGCGAGCAGCTGCTGCGGGTGGACGGCGCCGGCGCGGAACCGGCCTGGGCGCCGCTGTCGGGCGACTACCGCACCGCCGACGGCTGGGTCCGCCTGCACGCGAACTACCCGCGGCACGAAGCGGCGATCTGCTGGGGCCTCGGCGTACCCGGCACCCGGGAGGCGGTCGCGAAGGCCGTCGCGGGGCGGAGCGCGCGGGAGGTCGAGCACGCCGTCGTCAGCGCCGGGGGAGCGGCCGCCGAGCTGCGCTCGCCCGAAGACTGGGCCGCGCACCCCCAAGGCGCGGCCGTGGCGTCCTTGCCGCTGGTGGACCTGGCCCCGCTCGGGGACGCGCCGAAGCGGACGCTGTTCTACTCGGACCGGCCGCTGGGCGGGATCCGCGTCCTGGAGCTGACGCACGTGCTCGCCGGGCCGGTGGCCGGCCGGGTGCTGGCCGCCCACGGCGCCGACGTCCTGCACATCGGGGCGGCGCACCTGCCGCGGGTCGAGGCGCTGGTGCGGGACACGAACCAGGGCAAGCGCTCGGCGTTCGTCGCGCTGGACACCGAAGGCGGCCGCGCGCGGCTCAAGAAGCTGATCAGCCGGGCCGACGTGCTGGTGCAGTCGTTCCGCCCGGGTGCGCTGGCGAAGATCGGCTTCGGCCCGGAGGAGCTGGCCGAACTGCGGCCGGGCCTGGTGGTCGCGGAGCTGAGCGCGTACGGGTGGGAAGGCCCGTGGGCGCGGCGGCGCGGGTTCGACAGCCTGGTCCAGATGTCGAGCGGCCTGGCCTGGGGCGACCCGCCGTCGCCGCTGCCGGTCCAGGCGCTGGACCACGCGACGGGCTGGCTCACGGCGGCGGCGGTGATGACGGCGTTGCGCCGCCAGGTCACCGACGGCGGCACGTGGCGGGCCCGGCTTTCGCTGGCGGGCACGGGCCACTGGCTGGATTCCCTGGGCCGCAAGGATTCTGCCGCTGCCGACGTCGATCACCGCGACTTGCTGGAGGAAGCGGACAGCGGTTACGGGCGGCTGACGCGGGTGCGGATGGCCGGCGGCCTGCCGGGCGCCGAGCCGTACTGGGAGTTCGGGACGCGGGTGCCGGGAGTCGACAAACCGACCTGGACGCCCTGAGCAGCCGGTCGTGAGTGGTAAAGCGGGTTCTAACCCGCCTTACCACTCACGACGAGCTGCGGCAGGCGCGCCGCGGCGCGGTAGCGGCCCGGTGTCTGACCGACGAGGTGGGTGAAGGCTTCGATGAAGCTGCCCGGGTTCGCCCAGCCCAGCCGGATCGCGGTGTCGGTGACCGAGGTGCCCTCGCCGAGTTCGAGCAGGGCCCGCTGGACCCGCAGCAGCGTGCGCCACTGGTGGAAGCTCATCGACAGTTCGCTGCCGAACAGGCGGCTGAGGGTCCGCTCGCTCGAGCCGGTCCGGCGTCCCAGCGCCGCCAGGGTCGCCGGGCTCGCCGGATCGGCGTGCAGCAGGTCGGTGACGGCCTTGAGGCGAGCGTCGCCCGGCTCCGGGAGGCGCAGTGGTTCCCGCCGGGCGCGAGCGAGTTCCTCGATGACGACCTCGAGCAGCAGCCGCGCGCGGGGGCTGCCGTCCGGGTCGTGGTCGCCGGCCAGGGCCAGGTAAGCCTCGCGCAGCAACGCACTGGCCGCGAACACCGAAGGTTCCGCGGGCAGCCGCCCGGCCGGTTCCGCCGGAACCCGGAGCAGCCGGACGTCGGTCTCGCCGTGCGAGCGGCTGCGGTGGACGTGGAAAGCCGGCACCCAGGTGATGCGGTTCGCCGGCGCCACCCAGGTGCCGGCCTCGGTGGTGGTGACCAGCGCCCCGGAGGCGGCGTACCTGAGCTGGCCGAAGTCGTGGAAGTGCGCGGCGATGTCCTGGCCGTGGGCCAAGGGCTCGCAGACCGGCGGATCACCCGCCGACAACACCGGCTCGGGGACGGGTTCGGACACGCCGTCCAGCCTAGCCCCGCTGTGGCGGGTTTCCGGAATTTCCTGTCCGGACACCGGTGGTACGCCGTTCCGGGGGCGGCCATCGTGGAGTCATGCGAACCATCACCCAGCACACCTTCGGGGGCCCCGAGGTCCTCACCATCGTCGACGCGCCCGAGCCACGGGCCCAGCCGGCCGAGGTCCTCGTCCGCGTCGAGGCGATCGGGCTGAACCCCCTCGAACCGCGCCTGCGCGCCGGCGAGTTCCCGCTGCTCGGCCCGCCGCCGTTCGTCCTCGGCTGGGACATCAGCGGCGTGGTCGAAGAGGCGCAGACGTGGCGGTTCCGGCCCGGCGACGAGGTGTTCGGGATGCCGCTGTTCCCCCGGGCGGCCAACGCGTACGCCGAAGCCGTCGCCGCGCCGGCCCTGCACCTGACGCGCAAGCCGGCGTCGCTCTCCCACGTCGAGGCAGCGGCGTTGCCCATCGCCGGGCTGACCGCGTGGCAGGGTCTCGTCGACCTCGGCGGCGTGACCGCGGGCGACCGCGTCCTGGTCCACGGCGGTGGCGGCGGCGTCGGCCACCTCGCGATCCAGCTCGCCAAGGCGCTCGGCGCGCACGTGACCACCACCGCCGGCCCGGGCAAGCGGGAGTTCGTCGAAGGCTTCGGCGCCGACGAAGTGATCGACTACACCGCGGTCGACTTCGCCGAGGCCGTCCGCGACATCGACGTCGTGCTCGACACGATCGGCGGCGAAACCGCCGAGCGGTCGCTGGCCGTGCTCCGCCCCGGCGGTCACCTGGTGACGGCGGTCGCCGAGGAGGACGTGGCGCTCATCGCGAAGTACGAGGCGGCCGGAATGCGCTTCAGCGGCATCGGGGTCGACCCCGACCCGGTCGCCCTGCGCGGTCTCGCCGGACTCGTCGACCAGGGCAAGCTGCGGGTCCACGTGCAGGAGACGTTCCCGTTCGAGCGCATCGCCGACGCGCACCGGCTGCTCGAGCGCGGGCACCTCCGCGGCAAGGTCGTCCTCACCGTCTGACCCCGCCGCCCGGGGCACCGGGACGGCCTAACGGCGCCGGAGCCGGGCCCGCCAGCCCCGTTTCGGCTTCGGCAGGTGGCCGCCCGCGATCAGCCACGTCACGAACTCGTCCGCGTAGGCCCCCGATCGCTCGGCCGCCTTCTTCGGCCGCTGCGCGCTGAACTCCGCGAACAGCGGCCCGTACCGGTCGCCCAGTGCCTCGGCCAGTTCGGGCCGCTGGTAGGCCAGCACCCGCCCGTGCTTGCGCCGCAGCACGGTCGCCTCGACCCGCAACCGGGCGGCGTCGAAACCCGGCGGCGGCGGGCCGCCGGCCAGCAGCGCGTGCAGCAGTTCCGCCTGCCGCCGGGCCAGGTCCTCGCGGCTCACCCCGTCACCGCCGCCCGCAGGGCCGCCAGCTCCGCCGCCAGCTCGTCGTCAGCCGGGTAGTCGTCGTCGCGTTCCAGGAGCACGCCCGGCGGGTCGGTGCGGCGGCGCAGCTCGGCCAGCAGGTCGAGCACCTCCGGCAGCACCGGGTGCGCGTGCGTGTCGTGGTAGACGCCGTCGCGCTCGACGCCGCCCGCCATGTGCACGTACGCCAGCCGCTCCCACGGGATGCCGTCCAGGAACGCCGCCGGGTCGGTGCCGATGTTGCGGGCGTTGGCGTAGAGGTTCGCGACGTCGATGATCAGCCCGCAGCCGGTCCGCTCGGTCAGCTCGGTGAGGAACTGCTCCTCGGTCAGCTCGGCGTCCGGCCAGTCGAGCACCGCGGCGATGTTCTCCAGCGCGAACGGGACGTCCACGATGGACTGGGCGAGCCGGACGTTCGCCACCAGCACGTCCAGTGCCTCGCGCGTGCGGGGCAGCGGCATCAGGTGCCCCGAGTCGAGCCCGCCCGCGCGCACGAAGCACACGTGGTCGCTGACCAGCGGCGCGTCCAGGGCCCGCGCGATCTCCGCGAGGTGCTGGACGCGGCCGGTGTCCAGGGGTTCGGCTCCGCCGAGGGACAGCGAGACGGCGTGCGGCAGCACCGGCAGGCCCCGCTCGCGCAGCGCCACGAGCGTCTCCGGCAGGTGGTCGGCGTGCAGGTTCTCGGCGACGACCTCGACCCAGTCGACGCCCGGCAGCCGCGCGATGGACAGGTCCAGCTCGTGCCGCCAGCCGATCCCGATGCCCAGCTCACCCACCGCAGCCCCCACCGCCACCGCCACACGAAGACCCGCCGCTGCACGACGACGAGCTCGAGCACGACGACCCGCTGCTGCAGGACGACCCGCCGCCGGACGAGCCACCACCGCCGAACGACGACGACGGCGGCGGGGTCAGCGCCGCACTCAGCTCCTCGTCCGGGTACATCGACCAGCCGCCCAGCGCGACGGCGGCCGCGGCCCCGCCGAGCAGCACGCCGCCGGCCAGCATCCCGGCCGGCACCGGCCCGCTCGCCGCGGACCGGGCCTGGCCGAGCAGGCGCTGCCCCGCGGCCGACGGCTGCCGCGGTCCGGTCTTCGACCGGCGGACCGCCGCCACGATCGCCAGCACCGCCGCGACGACGACCAGGAACACCAGGATCCCGACCGGGCGGCCGAGGGAGATGCCGTTGACCAGCCGCACCACCCCCAGCGCCAGCACGGCCAGCTGCGCGAGCAGGCCGAACGTCCGGGCCTGCCGCTTCGCCGCCGCCGAGACCAGCAGGCCGCGCTGGTCGAGGCGCTCCTCCAGGGCCCGCATCGCCGCGGACCCGCGGACCTTCGCCCGGATGATCGCGGTCGTCTTCAGCTTCGCGACGTCGAAGACGGCCCGCTCCAGCGGTTCGCCCGGCTGCGTCCCGGTCTTGCTGATCTGCTGGTAGCTGTTCACGCGCAGCTGCCCGCGTTCCACCAGCGCCGCGATCGCCGCGTCGGTGGCCCGGTCGGGGCCGCCGGCGAGGAAGGCGAGCTCGTACACGGTCGGCGGCGGGCCGTCCGGCGCCCGGCCGGCCCGCATCGCGCGGCTGCGCACGATCCCGGACACGACGACCCGGACCAGCAGCGCCGCGCCGAGCAACACGATGTAGAGGACCACAAAATCCGGTCCGGAAATGCCCCACGGGTCATTCATCGCCCGTCTCCCCTCGAAGTGTCGCGGTCACCGTAGCTGTGAGACGCAAGCGCTCGCGTCGGCGTTTCAACCGCCGCAGCCCCCGCCGCCACCGCCTCCGCAGCCGCCGCCCCCACCGCCGCACGAGCTGCCCCCGCCACCGCCACTGCAGGAGCTGCCGCCGTAGTAGCCGACGGCCGCGCCGCCCCCGGCGTTCGCCCAGCGGGACCGGCGGGGGCGGGCCGTCGACTGCTGCGTGGCGCGGCTGACGGCCAGCCGGACGTCCTTGTCGGGGTGGCCGCCGAAGCCGTCCGCCGCGACCGCCCCGGCCGGGCCCGCGACGAGCGTCCCGGCGCGGCGCGCCTCTTCGGCGGCTGCCCGGCCGGCCACGGTGGCTTTCACCTCGCGCTTGTTCGCGGCGCGGACCGTGCCGAAAACGGCCGCGACGGTGTTCAGCGCGAGCAGGCCCAGCAGGAAGCCGACGGGGTGCCCGGTGGCGGACCCGGCGATCAGCCGGACCACGCCGAGCACGAACAGCGCCCAGTACGCGACGGCGGTCAGCACCCAGGTCAGGCGGAGTTTCCGGACGTCGGTGAGCAGGCCGCGGGCGACCAGCCCGGCCTCGAGCGCCGTCGCCGACGGGTGGTGGCGCACCTCGGCGCGCACCCGGTCGACGGAGCTGCCGGTCTTGCCGATCCGCACGAGCGCGGCCCGGCCCAGGTCGTCCGGCGCCGAGCCACGGACGCGGTGCAGGCGCCCGGTGCCGTCCAGCCGGACCACCTGCCGTTCGAGCAGCTGGGCGACCACCAGCTCACCGAGCCGCGTGCGGCCGCCGAGCAGCAGGGCGAGCTCCTCGGCCCGCTCCGGCGGCCCGCCGGCGTGGCCCCGCGCGAGCAGCGCGGCGCGCACCACCGCGCCCAGCGCCACGAGCAGCAGCAGCGCCAGGTACAGGCCCGCGAACACCGGTCCGGGAATGCCCCAGGTGTCGGTCATGAGTCCGCCCTCCCTCGTCCGTGTGCGGAGACTACGTTCGAGGAAGGGCGGGGGGTTGCTCGCTTAAGAAGGATTTAGGACGGCGGATTTACGACGGCGGTTTTTACGACGGGGGTACCAGTTTCAGCGAGATCGAGTTGATGCAGTAGCGCTGGTCGGTCGGGGTCGGGTAGCCCTCGCCCTCGAAGACGTGCCCGAGGTGGCTGTGGCAGGAGCCGCAGAGCACCTCGATCCGCTTCATGCCCATGGTGCGGTCTTCGCGCAGCAGCACGGCGTCGGAGTCGGCCGGGTCGTAGAACGACGGCCAGCCGCAGTGGCTCTCGAACTTCGTGTCGCTGCGGAACAGCTCGGCACCGCAGGCGCGGCACTCGTAGACACCGGTGGTCTTGGTGTCGGTGTACTCACCGGTGAACGGCCGTTCGGTCCCCGCCTGGCGGAGCACGGCGAACTCGTCGGGGCTGAGCTGCTCCCGCCATTCCTGCTCGGACTTCACGACGCGCGGGGTCGCGCCGACAACGGGTTTCATACCTTTCACCCGATCCACGTTACGCTGCGAGCCACGCGAGGGCGTGCACCACGATGTCCCATGCGGCGACGATCACGCCGAGCACGATGAGGACCACGATCAGCGCCGACACCCAGTAGCGCAGCCCGCCGAGGCGGTTGCTGGAATCGGCGAAGTCGGCCACGCCGTCGAGAGCGGCTTCGATGGTGAAGTTGGGGCCACACCGCTCGATGCGGTCGAGGTGCTCGGCGAACGCGCGCGCCTCCGGGTCGTACGGGTCCAGGCCGACCAGGTCCTCGTGGAAGCGAGGATTCTGGCCCGGCAGCGAAGCTCCGTCGTCGGCCATGCCCCCACGGTAGGCCATCGGAACCGTTCAGCCCACTGGACGCGCGTTACGTCTCAGTTGCTCGAACCCGAGCCGCCGAGCTTCGTGTCGGCGTCGATCAGCGTCTGCCCGCCCACGATGACCAGGCGATATGCGCGGCGGCTGCCTCCGACGTTGACGTTCATGATGAGCGAGCCGTCGCTCTCGTTGCCGCCCGAGTCGGCGTGCGCGGTGTTGACCTGGCCGATCGCGCTCTTGTTGTCCGCCCAGTACTGCTGGTAGTTCTGCTCGCTGCCGTAGACCTGCTGGGCGGCCGGGGTGAGCTGGTCCCAGTGCGCGGCCGGGTCGCCGAAGTAGTCGATGACCATCTTGCCGGCCGAGCTGAAGTTGCTGACCCGGCTCTCGGTCGGGGTCTGGCCCAGCTTCGCGGAGACGTTCGAGCTGCTGCTCGACCCGGTGGTCTTGGGCGTGTTCTGGCCGGCGGTCGGCTGGTTGCCCGTCGACTGGCCGGCCTGGTTGTTGGTCGAGCCCCCGCCGCCGCCCGAGTTCAGCAGCACGAACACGATCACCGCGACCACGACGACCGCGGCGCCGCCCCCGGCGAACAGCGCGTACTTGCGCTTGCTGTCCGGCTTCGGGGTGTTCGACGAGTACTGGGGCGCCCTGGCCGTCGGCGCGGCCGCGGGCATCGGTCTGGGCGGGGTGTTCGGCGGGGCGGCCGGGGACCGCATCGGCATGAACGCCGCGGTCGGGCGCGGCGGGTTCGACGGTGCTTTGCCGGCCGGGGCCTTGTTCGCCGGGACGGGCGTGCCGACCGGCGGGGACGACGGCGCCTTGCTGCCGGTCCGCTGCCACGGCGGCCGCTCGCCGTCGTCGGCGGGCGTGGCGGGCTTGCGGCCCGCGCCGCCGGAGAGCAGCGGCGGTGACGCCGTCATGCCGCCGGGCTCGGTCCGGGCCAGCGCGGCCAGCCGCTCGCGGGCCTCGGCCATGCTCGGCCGCTCGCCCGGCTCGCTGCGCAGCAGGCTCATCAGCAGCGCGGTCGCCGCCCCGGCCTGCACCGGCGGGTTGATCTGGCCGTTCGCCGCCGCGTAGAGCAGCGCGAGCTGGTTGGTGGTGTTGCCGTACGGCGTGGTGCCCTCGATCGCCTGGTAGAGGGTCGCGCCGAGGGCGAAGACGTCGGAGCTGGGCACCGGGTCGGCGCCGCGCGCCAGCTCGGGGGCGAGGTAGGCGGGGGTGCCGCCGATCAGGCCGGTCGCCGTCAGCGTCATGTCGCCGGCCGCGCGGGAGATGCCGAAGTCGGTGATCTTCGCGGTGCCGGTCTCGTCGATGAGGATGTTGCCCGGCTTGACGTCGCGGTGCACGATGCCGGCGCGGTGGGCGGCCACCAGCGCGGACGCGACCTGCTCGCCGATCCGGGCGACCCGGCCGAGCGGGAGGGTGCCCTCCTCGGAGAGGATCGTGGAGAGGCTGGGCCCGTTCAGGTACTCCATCACCAGGCACGGGTCGCCGTTGTGCTCGGCGATGTCGAACACGACGATCGCGTTCGGGTGCTGGAACCGGGCCGCGTTCTTCGCCTCGCGCATCGCGCGCTGGCGCATGTTGTCGCGTTCGGTCTCGGAGACGCCGGGCTGCGGCAGGATCTGCTTGATCGCGACGGTGCGTTCGAGGCGCACGTCGGTCGCGCGCCACACGACACCCATGGCACCGCTACCAATGTGCTCGACGAGGCGGTAGTGCCCCGCGATCAGCTGACCGGTGTCGATGGCGACTGCTCCTGACGAAATTCCCGGTGGTGGTGATCCTGCTCAGCGCGTTCCCGCTTCGCGCACCCGATCGAGTGTAGCGGTCGGAGGCACGGGAGTTCGCGTCAGCCAGCCGGTCCGGCGGGCGCCGGTTCGGCAGGTGCCCGTTTCCGGAACACCGTGACCAGCCCGATCGTCCCGGCCAGCGCGAATGCGCCGTAACAGGCGAGCAGGGCGGGCGGCGTGTCGCCGGTCAGCGCGTCACCGAGGACGACCACGGCGACGGTGCCGGGCACGCTCCCGAGCAGCGTCCCGGCCAGGTACGGGGCGAGCCGGACCGACGACACGCCGCAGAGGTAGCTGAACGGCGCGAACGGCACCACCGGGATCAGCCGCAGCGATGTGATCGCGAGGACACCGCCGCCGGAAAGGCGGTCGTTGACCGTTTTCACCGCCGACCGGTGCAGGTGCCGGGTGACCAGGTCCCGGCCGAGCAGGCGGGCCAGGCCGAAGGAGAGCCCGGCCGCGATGGTGGTGGCGACCAGCCCGATCGCGATCCCGGCCGCGGTGCCGACGAGCAGGCCGGCGGCGAGGTTGAACACCGTCCGCGGGATGGGCGCCACGGTGAGCAGCGAGTACGCGACGAGCAGCACGAGCGGGGTGGCGGGGCCGGTGGCGGCGGCCCAGGCCCGCAGGTCGGCCGGGCCGGGGATCGGCAGCAGCACCGCGGCCGCCGCGAAGACGGCGAGCACGGCGAGCGCGACGATCAGTTTGGTACGGCCGGACACCCGCTCCAGCCTACAGCCGGAGCTTTCACGTGAAAGCTCCCACCTGGGGCCGGAGCTTTCACGTGAAAGCTCCGGCACGTTCGCGGGCGCCGCGGTGCGCGATCACCGCTAGCGTGGCCCGCATGCCCAAGCACGGTGACCCGGTCGAGTACGAGGTGGGCGGGCGCGCGGTCCGCGTCACGAACCCGGACAAGGTGTACTTCCCCCAGCGCGGCATCACGAAGCGGCAGGTCGTCGAGCACTACATCGCGGTCGGCGGGCCACTGCTGCGCGCGATCGGCGAGCGGCCGACGACGCTGAAGCGCTACGTCGACGGCGTCGAGGGGGAGTGGTTCTACGCCAAGCGCGTGCCGAAGGGTGCGCCGTCGTGGGTTTCGACCGCCGAAATCACGTTCCCCTCGGGCCGCAAGGCCGACGAGGTGTGCCCGACCGAGCCGGCGGTGTTCGCGTGGGCGGCCAACCTGGGCACGTTCGACTTCCACCCGTGGCCGGTCCGCCGCGCCGACACCGACCACCCGGACGAGCTCCGCATCGACGTCGACCCGCCGGACAGGGCGGGCTTCGCCGACGCGGTCGAGGTGGCCCAGGTGGTCCGCGAGGTCCTGGCCGACGCGGGCCTGACGGGCTACCCGAAGACCTCCGGCGGCCGCGGCGTCCACGTGCTGGTCCGGATCCGGCCGGAGTGGGACTTCGTCGCGGTCCGCCACGCGGTGATCGCGCTGGGCCGCGAGGTGTCCCGCCGCATCCCGGACAAGGCGACGGTCTCGTGGTGGAAGGAGGAGCGCGGCGGAAGGGTGTTCCTGGACTACAACCAGGCGGCCCGCGACCGCACGGTGGCGTCGGCCTGGTCGGTCCGCGGGACGCCGCGGGCGACGGTGTCGACGCCGTTGACGTGGGACCTGCTGGGCGAGGTGGACGCGGACGACTTCGACGTGCTGACGATCCCGGCGTTCCTGGAGCGGTACGGGGACTTGCATGCGGGAATGGACGAGACGCCGTTCGGCCTGGAGACCGCGCTGGAGTGGTACGAGCGGGACGTGCGTGACCACGGTCTCGGGGATCTGCCTTACCCGCCCGATTACCCGAAGATGCCGGGGGAGCCGAAGCGGGTGCAGCCGAGCAAAGCGCGGCCCGAATGACGGTCACGGCCTGCGGCAGCTGACGGTTGCTTTCCGACGACCACGTTGCACCCCGCCGAGCCGAAGCACTGCTGGAACCGGACGGCCAGATCCCCCGAGCAGTCCTTTGCCACGGGCTCGGCCGCCGCCCGAGCGAGCACACCACCACCCCTGGCCGTCTGCGGCGCTGGGGCGGCGGAACGGCCGGCGGGGAATACGGCGCGGGCGGACCGGGTGAGGCGGAGTCCGGCGGCAGGCGGCCGCGGCTTCTCCGGTGGGTTGTCACCGCGGCCACGGCAGTGGCGGCCGTCACCGAACCGGTAGGCGGGTTTGGGAAATACGCTCCGCCGAAAGAACGAACCGGGACGCGGAGTGATCGCGCCGACGCCCGCTGTCGCCTTTCGGGTCACAAATGTTGCACGGCCGATCTCCGTGTCACGATCTTGGTCTCCGACGGCGTAACGTGCGGTCCCGGATCGACGACTCCCCGGGACCATCGGGGGGCGGGTTCGAGGAGGGAGGCCCTTCGTGGACGACCTGATCGCTTTCCTCGCGGCGCGCGTGGGCGCGCGGCAGGCGTTGATCATGCAGGCCGTCAACAAGGCGAAGGCCGGCGAGACGATGAACCGCGGTGAGACGAAGGTCGCCGTGGAGCAGCGGATTCGCGGGTTGACCGATCTCGAGCTCGATGTGGTCAACCAGATGATCAACGAGATCGAGGCCACCCGGCGGATCCTGCTCGCCCACCGCACCACGGTGTCGGAGAAGGTGCCCGGTTTTCCGCTCTACGGCAGCGAATACTGGTGTGAGACCTGCCACGTGCCCGCCGACGAGGCCGGCTCCAACTGGTGCCTCACGCTGCGTCTGCTGGCCCTGCCCTACGCCGACCACCCGGAGTACAGCGAGCGCTGGCGGCCCTGACGGGAATCCCGTCACCCGCCCGGCGTTGCACTTCGCGTGACGCTCTTCTCCGTTCTCGACCGCTCGCCGGTGCGGCGGGGCGCCGGGTCCGCGCAGGCGCTGCGGGACACCGTCGCGTTCGCCGCCGGCGTCGAACGGCTGGGCTACCACCGGTTCTGGGTGTCCGAGCACCATGGCGTGCCGGGCGTCGCCGGGTCCGCGCCGACCGTGCTGGCCGCGGCCGTCGCCGGGGCGACCTCCCGCATCCGCGTCGGCACCGGGGGTGTGATGCTGCCGAACCACCGCCCGCTGGTCGTCGCCGAGCAGTTCGGTGTCCTGGAAGCGCTTCACCCGGGCCGGATCGACATGGGGCTCGGCCGGTCGGTCGGCTTCACCGGCGGCGTGCGATCCGCGCTGGGGCACGGCAAAGAGGCCGCCGACGACTTCGGTGCGCAGGTCCGCGAACTGCTCGGGTTCTTCACCGGGGAACACGCTTACCCCGGCGTGCACGCCTACCCCGCCGAGGGTCTGCGCGTGCCGCCGTTCCTGCTGGCCACCGGGTCCGGCGCGGACCTCGCCGCGGAACTCGGGCTGCCGCTGGTGATCGCCCCGGTGCGCGGCGAACGCGCGCTGGCCGAAGCCGTGACGCGCTACCGCGACGGCTTCCGGCCGAGCGCGTGGGCGCGTGAGCCGTACGTGGTGGTGTCGACGGCGATCGCGGTGGCGGACTCGGCCGCGGCCGCGCGCCGCCTGCTCGTGTCGGAGGCCTGGGCGACGGTGTATTCGCGCTCCCACGGCGTCTTCCCGCCCCTGGACCCGCCGGACGAGATCCTCGCCGCCCCGATGTCCGACCGCGAGCGACGGCGCCTGGCGGAGACCCTGGACGGCCAGATTTCGGGCACGCCGGCCGAAGTCGGAGATCGGCTCGGCGCATTGACCGGCGCTGCGGGCGCCGACGAAGTTCTGGTGACCACCGCCGCGTACGACCAATCCGCGCGGCTGGATTCTCTCGCCCGGCTGGCCGATCTGCACGCGATTGTGTGAGCCGATTTCCCGATAGCCGGACAACGCGTCGGAGAATTACCGCGGGCGCATTTCCGTGTGGTGGTTTTCCGCCTCAACCGAGCACGAACGGCAGCCGCGCCGCGAGGTCGCCCAGCTCGGCCGTCTCCGCCCCGGTCGGGGCACGGCGGCCCGTCGCCACCAGCAGCACGTCCTCGTCGGAGAACGACGAGGGGAACGCCGTCCCCGCGATCTCCTCCACCATCACCCGGGTCCGCGCGAGTCCCTCGGCGGGCGGCCCTGGAACCGACCGCACGTGGGTGACCAGGTCCAGGTGGTGCAGCGTCCACTCCAGCACGTACGCCGACAGGTAGTCGCCCGCCGTCAGCACCATCTCCTGCGTCGACACCCGCATTCCCGGGTCCGCCAGGTCGGCCGCGCGGCCCGCCGCCGCACCGACGTCGTCGAGGTGGAACTTCAGCAGCGCCGGGTCCTCGTACGCCGCCGCCAGGCGGACGATCAGCGCCGACAGCGGATCCTCACCCGAAGGCGGCTCGGATCCGACCGCCCAGTACGTGATCGCATCGTGCGTCAACGCCGAGGAAGCCGGGGTGGCCAGCGTGATCAGCACGTCCTGCGCGTCGATCACCAGGTGGCACACCAGGTCCCGGACCAGCCACCCCCGGCAGCCGGACGGCTTCGCGAACTCGGTGCCGGGCAGGGAGGCCACCGCGGCGCGCAACGCCGCCCACGTGCGCGAGAAGAGATCCACCGCGCGAAGCTAGCAGGGTCAAAGGCGCAGCTGCAGCTGAGTCAGCAGCCGCTGCGCCGGGTCGTCGAAGTCCACTCCGGACACCTCGGCCGCGCGCCGGACGCGGTACCGGACGGTGTTCGGGTGGATGTTCAGCACCCGGGCCGCCGCCCGGACGTCGCCGAACGCGTTCAGCCAGGCCAGGACCGCCGGCACGAGGATGCCGCCGTGCTCGGCGTCGTGCGCCGCCAGCGCCGTCAGCCGCGGGTCGCGGATGCGGGGCTGCTCGCCCAGGAAGGACAGCACCTCCGACAGCAGCACCTCGGCGCGGACGTCGGCCAGCGAGGCGACGTCGGCGGCCCAGTGCCCGCGCGTCATCGCCGCCAGGACGCGGTCGGCGTCGCCCCGGGAGGCGGCCGCCTCCGACAGCCGGGGCACGACGCCGCCGAGGGCCGCGCGGACCGGGACGTCGAGGTGGCGGCGGGCCGTGCCGGTGATCTCCTTCGCCAGCGCCAGCACCGCCGCGTCGGAGTGCTCGGGCAGGTCGGGCAGCAGCGCGTAGACGCGGCCGCCGATCACGCTCACCAGCGCGCTGCGCCGGTAGGCCGCCGTGTGCACGGCGATGAGGTGCACGAGTTCGGCCCGCCGCAGCTGCCGGTTGCCCGACCGCTCCAGGGAGAACGCCAGCACCTGCGCCGGCCGCGCCGGGTCGGCACCGATGTCGTCCGCGACGGACTCGGCGTCGAGCCGGCCCTCCAGCAGGCTGGCCAGGAGGTCCTCCCGCAGGCGCAGTTCCGGGCTCGGCAGCGTGCGGGCCCGGATCAGCTGCGGCGCCAGGGTGCGGCTCGCGCCGAGCAGGGCCGTCTCGGCCCGTTCGGTGAGCGGCTGGGCGCCTTCCTGGACCCAGATCGTCCCCAGCGGCTGCTTGCCGGCGTGGATGCCCGCCGCGATGCGCCGCCGGATGCCGAGCTCGGGCCGCTCGTCGATCCGGACGATCCCTTCCCCGGCGCGAAGCCGCTGGTAGACGCCCCATTCGCGGAGCATCGCGAGGTAGCGCTCCGGCCCTTCGCGGCCGAGGATCGACAGCCGCCGCAGCTCGTCGACCTCGTCGCCCGCCCGCGAATACGCGAGCACCCGGCTCGCCGTGTCCTCGATGCTGACCAGGCCACCGGTCAGCGTCGCGATCGTCTGGGCCAGGGCGAACAGGTCGCCGAGCACTTCGCCGCCGGCCGCTTCCCCGCCCGCGCGCGCCGCCTCGACGACCCCGCGGGCCAGCGATTCCACCTGTTCCCAGCGCGCCTCCGCGCCCACCGTGAGCAGCGCGACGCCCGCGTCCGCGGCGACGTCGGCGCCCGTCGCGCCCTTGACCGCCACCGCGGCCGCGCCGCCGCGCCCGGCCGCGCGGATGGCCGGCGCCGCCGCCCGGCCGCGGGCCCCGATCACCAGCACCAGGTCGCCGGGGGACGCCTCCAAGGGGTCCTCGGGGTCGAGGATCACGACGTCGGTGACGGTGACGCCGAGGCCGTGCGGCGCCACGACGACCTCGACCAGCGGCTCGCCGAGCGTCGCGAGGACGTGCCGCAGGGACGTCACCGCAGCGTTATCCGGCCGGACAAGTTCATACGGGCGATTTTAGCCGATCGGACAAGCCCGTGGGACGTGTCCGGAGTTACCGTTCGGGGCATCAAGGACGTACGGACCAGCAGAGGAGCCGCCGTGGACGCCGTGACCCAGACCCCCGCCCCGACGAACGAGCCGGTGCTGACCTACGCACCGGGCAGCGCCGAGCGCGCCGAGCTCGAGGGTGCGCTGAAGCGGCTGGGCCAGGCGGAGCCGATCGACCTGACCGTCACCATCGGCGGCGAGCAGCGCCCCGGCGGCGGCGAGCAGATCGACGTCGTCCAGCCGCACAACCACGCGCACGTCCTCGGCACCATCCACAGCGCGACGCAGCAGGACACGACCGACGCCATCGCGGCCGCCGCGAAGGCGGCACCGGAGTGGCGCGCGCTGTCCTACGACGACCGCGCCGCGATCCTGCTGCGCGCCGCCGACCTGCTGACCGGCAAGTGGCGCGCCACGCTCAACGCCGCCACCATGCTCGGCCAGTCCAAGACCGCGACCCAGGCCGAGATCGACTCCGCCTGCGAGCTGGCCGACTTCTGGCGCTTCAACGTCGAGTTCGGCCGCCGCATCCTCGCCGAGCAGCCGATCAGCTCGCCGGGCATGTGGAACCGGATGGAGCACCGGCCCCTGGAGGGCTTCGTCTACGCGATCACGCCGTTCAACTTCACGGCGATCGCCGGCAACCTGCCGACCGCGCCCGCGCTGATGGGCAACACCGTGCTGTGGAAGCCGTCGCCGACGCAGTCGTTCGCGGCGCACCTGACCATGCGGCTGCTCGAAGAGGCCGGGATGCCGCCGGGCGTGATCAACCTGCTGCCGGGCGACGGCAAGGCCGTCTCCGAGGTCGCCCTGACCCACCGCGACCTGGCCGGCATCCACTTCACCGGCTCGACCGCGACGTTCCAGCACCTGTGGGGCACGGTCGGCGCGAACATCGCGGGCTACCGCGGCTACCCGCGGCTGGTCGGCGAGACCGGCGGCAAGGACTTCGTGCTCGCGCACGCCTCCGCCGACGTCGACGTCCTGCGCACCGCGCTGGTTCGCGGCGCTTTCGAGTACCAGGGTCAGAAGTGCTCCGCCGCTTCGCGCGCCTACATCCCGCGCAGCGTCTGGAACGAGCTGAAGGACGGCCTGGTCTCCGAGACCGAGGCGCTGTCCTACGGCGACGTCACCGACCTGTCGCACTTCGGCGGCGCGGTCATCGACCGGCGCGCGTTCACCAAGCACTCGGACCTGTTCGACCGCGTCAAGAACGACGCCTCGGTCGAGGTCCTCGCCGGCGGCACCGCCGACGACAGCGTCGGGTACTTCGTGCAGCCGACGATCCTCGTGTCGGACAACCCGAAGCACGAGATCTTCTCGACCGAGTACTTCGGCCCGATCCTGTCGGTGCACGTCTACGAGGACGGCGGTTTCGACGACGTCCTGAAGCTGATCGACTCCTCCGCCGCGTACGCGCTGACCGGCGCGGTCATCGCCAACGACCGCACCGCCGTGGCGAAGGCGGCCGAGGCGCTGAAGTTCTCGGCGGGCAACTTCTACGTCAACGACAAGCCGACCGGCGCGGTTGTCGGTCAGCAGCCGTTCGGCGGGGCGCGGGCCTCGGGCACCAACGACAAGGCGGGGTCGATCTTCAACCTGCTCCGCTGGACGAGTCCCCGCTCGATCAAGGAGACCTTCGTCCCGCCGACCAGCGTCCGCTACCCGCACCAGGGCTGAGCCCCGGAGACAGGGAGGTCCCGTCATGTTGCGTGCGCCGTTGCTCGCCGCCGCCCGCTCGAAGGGCATCCGGCGGCTCGTCGAGGCCGTGCCCGCCACGCGATCGGTGGTGCGCCGGTTCGTGGCCGGGTCCGGGACCGCCGACGCCGTCCGCGTGGCCGGGGAACTGGCCGCGGACGGCCGGCGGATCACCCTCGACCACCTGGGCGAGGACACGACCGACGCCGCGCAGGCGGCGGCGACCGTGGCGGCCTACGAAGCCGTGCTGACCGCGCTGGCCGCGGAAGGCCTGGCCGAGGGCGCGGACGTCTCGGTGAAGCTGTCGGCGGTGGGGCAGTTCCTGCCGTCGGACGGCGAGGACGTCGCCTTGGAGAACGCGCGGAAGATCTGCGCGGCGGCCGAGGCGGTCGGCGCCACCGTGACGCTCGACATGGAGGACCACACGACCACGGACTCGACGCTCGGCATCCTGCGGGAGCTGCGCGGCGAGTACCCGTGGGTGGGCGCGGTGCTGCAGGCCTACCTGCGCCGCACCGAGCAGGACTGCCGCGAGCTGGCCGGGCCCGGGTCCCGGGTGCGGCTGTGCAAGGGCGCGTACGCCGAGCCGGAGCCGGTGGCGTTCGCGGACAAGGCCGAGGTGGACCAGTCCTACGTCCGCTGCCTGCGTGTCCTGATGGCGGGCGAGGGTTACCCGATGGTCGCGTCGCACGACCCGCGCATGATCGAGATCGCCGCCGCGCTGGCCGAGGAGAACGGGCGCACGGACGACGACCACGAGTTCCAGATGCTCTACGGCATCCGGCCGGAGGAGCAGCAGCGGATCGCGGCTTCGGGCGCGCGGATGCGCGTCTACGTCCCCTACGGCGACGAGTGGTACGGCTACTTCATGCGCCGCCTGGCCGAGCGCCCGGCCAACCTGGCGTTCTTCCTGCGGGGGCTCGCGACGCGCTCCTGAACAGACGAAGGCCGCCCCGCGGGGCGGCCTTCGTCTGTGGTGGTGGTCAGGCCTGTTCGGTCTCGGCTTCGGCGGCCTTGCGCTTGACCTCGGCCATGTCGACCTCGCGAGCCTGCTTGATGAGGTCTTCGAGGGCGGGCTCGGGGAGCGCGCCGGGCTGGGCGTAGATCAGCGTCTTGTCCCGGATGATGGCCAGCGTCGGGATGGAGCGGACGTCGAAAGCCGCCGCGAGCTGCTGCTGCGCTTCGGTGTCGACGCTCGCGAACACGATGTCCTCGTGCTTCTCGGAGGCCTTCTCGTAGACCGGCGCGAACTGACGGCACGGCCCGCACCAGCTCGCCCAGAAGTCGATCAGGACGAACTCGTTGTCGTTTACCGTCTGGTCGAAGTTCTCGGCAGTCAGCTCAACGGTGCTCATGCCCTGGTCAACGAACCGGGCCCGGCGGGAATTCCCGGGGCCGGGGTAGCGTCTGGGTGCGAGTACCCGCGAAGAGGAGGAACAGATGGCCGACGGCGAGATCCTGGGCCGGATCGACGAGCTGATCGCGGAGGAGCACGAGCTCCGGTCGCGCTCGGTCGGCGTGGGACTGGGCGGCGGCGACAAGGACCGCCTCACCGCGGTCGAGCAGCAGCTCGACCAGTGCTGGGATCTGCTGCGGCAGCGACGCGCGAAAACCGAGTTCCACGAGAACCCGGACGACGCCGCGGCCCGGCCGGTCTCCGAGGTGGAGTCCTACCGCCAGTAGGTCCTTCGCGGCCGCCCCGCTCGGGGCGGCCGCGAAAAAACTTCCGGCGTCGATGTCGAAACGGTGGAACCGGCTCCGTCCCCGGGGTGCGAGCGGCCAGAATGGGCCGCCACACACCGAGGGAGCACCACGATGGCCAAGTACCTGTTGCTCAAGCACTACCGCGGCGCGCCGGCCCCGGCGAACTGCGACACGTCCATCGACCAGTGGACGCCGGCGGAGATCACGGCGCACGTGCAGTACATGCAGGACTTCGGGGACAAGCTCGTGGCCACCGGCGAGTTCGTCGAGCACCAGGCGCTCGCCCCGGAGGGGACGTTCGTCCGCTACGACGGCGAGGGACGGCCGCCGGTCACCGACGGCCCCTTCCCCGAGACCAAGGACCTCATCGCCGGCTGGACGGTGATCGACGTCGACAGCTACGAGCGCGCCCTCGAACTGGCCGCGGAGCTGTCGGCCGCACCCGGCCCGAACGGCGAGCCGATCCACGAGTGGCTCGAGCTGCGCCCGTTCCTGACCGCGCCGCCGACCATCACGGAATGACGGGGAACACCATGGGTTACCGGGTCCTGCCGCGGCTGGAGCACGTCGGCGTCGTCGTCGGAGACCTCGAGGCGGCCAAGGCGTTCTTCGCCGAAATCGGCCTCGAGGTGGAGGGGGAGATGACGGTCGAGGGCGGGGCCGTCGACCGGATCGTCGGGCTGGCCGGCGTCCGGTCGGACGTGGCGATGCTGCGGACGCCGGACGGCCACGGGAAGCTGGAGCTGATCCGGTACCGGACGCCGGAGGGGCCGGCCGGGGACCCGCGGGCGCCGTCGAACGCGCCCGGTCTGCGGCACGTCCTGTTCGAGGTCGCGGACATCGAAGACGTCCTCGAGCGCCTGCGGCCGCACGGCGGCGAGCTCGTCGGCGAGCTGGTGCGGTACGAGGACAGCTTCAAGCTCTGCTACGTCCGCGGCCCCGAGGGGATCATCGTCGAGCTGGCCGAGCGGATCGGCTGAACCGTGGACGAAGCTCTGCTCCGGAGCCTCACCCCGGGTGTGCTGGCCGTCCTCGTCCGCCGCGGAGCCGACTTCGCGGCGGCCGAGGACGCCGTCCAGGAGGCGCTGGTCGAGGCGTTCCGCACCTGGCCGGCCGACCCGCCGCGGGACCCGAAGGGCTGGCTGGTCACCGTCGGGTGGCGCAAGTTCCTCGACGCGACCCGGGCCGAGGCCGCCCGCCGGCGGCGCGAGGACGTCGTCGACGCCGAGGTGGTGCCCGGGCCCGCCGCGGCCGTGGACGACACGCTGCAGCTGTACTTCCTGTGCGCGCACCCGTCGCTGACGCCGTCGTCGGCGGTCGCGCTCACGCTGCGGGCCGTCGGCGGGCTGACCACGCGGCAGATCGCGCAGGCGTACCTGGTGCCCGAGGCGACCATGGCGCAGCGCATCAGCCGCGCCAAGCGGACCGTCTCGGGGGTGCGGTTCGACCAGCCCGGCGACGTCGCCACCGTGCTGCGCGTGCTCTACCTGGTGTTCAACGAGGGTTACTCCGGCGACGTCGACCTGGCGGCCGAGGCGATCCGGCTGACCCGGCAGCTCGCGGCGGCGATCGACCACCCCGAGGTGGCGGGGCTGCTCGCGCTCATGCTGCTGCACCACGCCCGGCGCGCCTCCCGGACGACGGACAGCGGCAGCCTGGTCCCGCTGGCCGAGCAGGACCGGTCGCGGTGGGACACCGCGCTGATCACCGAAGGGGTGGCCGTCCTGCAGCGGGCCCTGTCCCGCGACCGGCTGGGCGAGTTCCAGGCCCAGGCCGCCGTCGCGGCCCTGCACGCCGACGCGCAGGACGCGGCGGAGACCGACTGGGTGCAGATCGTCGAGTGGTACGACGAGCTCGTCCGCCTCACCGGCAGCCCCGTCGTGCGGCTCAACCGCGCGGTCGCCGTCGGCGAAGCGGACGGACCGCGTGCGGGCCTGGCGGCCCTCGCGGAACTGGAGGAGACGGTGCCGCGCTACGCCGCGGTGTCGGCGTACCTCCACGAGCGCGACGGCGACCTGGAGACGGCGGCCCGGCTGTACGCCGAAGCGGCGGCGAAAGCGACGAGCCTCGCCGAGGTGGACCACCTCACCCGCCAGGCCGCCCGCCTCAACACCCGCCCCTAACCCCAGCTCCCCCGTGATCGAAGGGGCATCACCTGTGATTGAAGGGGCATCACGTGTGATTGGGCGGGCATCACGCGTGATTGGAGGGGCATCATCGTGATGCCCCTCCAATCACGTGTGTGTCCCTCCTGATCACACGTGATGCCCGCCCAATCACACGGTCAGGCGGGGCAGAGGGTGCCGTCGGCCGGGATTTTGCCGTCGATCAGGAAGGCGCGGGCCGCGTCGGTGACGCAGGGGGAGACGCCGATCGCGCCGTGACCCGCGCCCTGCCAGGTGATGGTGACCGCGGACGGCATCTGGTCGGCCGCGCGGGTGCTGCCGACCTGGGGCGTGACCGGGTCGGTGGCGGTGGCCGCGATCAGGATCGGCGGAACACCCGGCACGCCCGGCGCCGGCAGCGGCTCGGTGCGCACCGGCCACGGGCCGCACCAGGCCAGCTGCTGGGCGACGACCGCGCCGAACTGGGGGTACTTGCCGCGCATCCCGGCCACGACCTGGTCGAGCTGGTCGGCCGAGAGCCGGGTCTGGCTGTCGTTGCAGCGGGTCGCGATCGTGGCGTCGATCCGCGACGGCTGGGCGCGCGTGTCCTGCAGCACCGGCGCGGCGAACGCCGACAGGGCGCCGACGTCCCCGGAGCGCGCCGCGGTGATCGCGTCGGCCAGCTCCGGCCACCGCGAGCGCTGCGAGAGTCCCGAGTAGACGGCGAACATCGCGACGCCCGGGCCGAACGCGACGCCTTCGCCGGTCAGCGGCGGGGTTCGCCGCAGCTGGTCGGTGAGCGCCGCCAGTGCCGCTTTCGGATCGCCCAGGGCGCAGTGCCGCGTCGCGCAGTCCGCGGCGAAGGCGTCCAATGTGGACTGCGCGCCGGCGGCGACCGCGTCCAGGACCGCGGCTGTGTCGGCGCCCGGGTCGGGCACGCCGTCGAGAACCATGCGCCCGACCTGGCCGGGGAAGCGCACCGCGTATTCGGCCAGCACCTTCGAGCCGTCGCCGTGGCCGAGCGCGTCGAGCCGCTCGGCGCCGAGCTGCTTGCGCAGCTCGTCGAGGTCGCCCGCGCCGCGCCAGCTGTCGAGCGCGGTCTGGGAGTCGTCCAGTTCGATGGCGCACTGCTGGCCGGCCTTGCGGGCCGCGTCCAGGACGTCGCCCAGGCCGCCGTCCGCCGGGTCGGCGTCGACGAGATCGTGCCGGATGTCGGCGGGGACGCACTGGGCGGCGCCGGACAGCCCGGTGCCGCGCCGGTCCAGGCCGATCAGCGAGAACTTCTCCAGGAACGCGGGCGGCAGCGTCGCGGCCAGCCGCGCGGCGTACACGCTGCCCGGTTCGCCGTCGACGTCGTTGACCACGACCAGCGGCACCGGCCCGGCGCCGGCCTTCAGCGCCAGCAGCCGCACCACCGAGCGGCGGGGCTCGCCGGGGGCGTCGAGCGGCGCGGTGACGCGGGCGCAGGTGAAGTGCAGGCCGTCCGGGACGCCGGGGGTGCCGATGCGCTGCCGGGTGTCGTCGTCGCAGTCGGCCCACTTCAGCGACGGCGACTGCGGCTCGGTCAGCGGCGGCAGGGGGACCCCGGGCGTGCGGGTGGGGGTGCTGCCGGTCGTCTTCCCGTCGTTCTCGACCAGCGCCGGGCGCACCGACGGCCCCGCGGCGCAACCCGCGGCGGCGGCCAGGGCGAGCAGCGCGGCCAGGAGACGGGTACGGCGGCGGCGCACGGGCGGGGTCCTCACGTCGAACGTCGATCAAGGGCAGGCCGAGCTTCGCACGGCCGGTGTGGGACGCGGGTTAGCGGGTCCGCACGACCTGACCGCGGAAGACGGCGTCGAGGTCGTAGCGGGCCGGCTCGTCGAGCTGGCCGTAGTCGCAGGAGGCGGGTTCGCGGTCGGGCCGCCACCGCACGAACCGCGCGTTGTGCCGGAACCGCGACGGCATGCCGCCTTCGGTGTTCTCGTAGGCGACCTCGACGACGCGCTCGGGCCGCAGCGGCACCCATTCGTGTTCGGTGGCGCGCCAGCGGGTGATGCCGCCGGGGATGCGCTGGGCCTCGCCGGTGGCCCGGCCGCCCCAGGGGTGGTCTTCGCCGTCGGTGACCAGCGGCGCCAGCTCTTCGGCGAGCTCGCGGCGGCGTTCCTTGGGGAACGACCCGACGGTGCCGACGTGGTGCAGCACGCCCGTGTCGTCGTGCAGGCCGAGCAGGAACGAGCCGACGAGTTCGCCGGGACCGCCGTCGACGTGCCAGCGCAGCCCGGCGAGGACGCAGTCGGCGGTGCGCAGGTGCTTGTACTTGAGCATCGCGCGCTTGCCGGGGGTGTAGGGCTCGTCGAGGGGCTTGCCGATGACGCCGTCGAGGCCGGCGCCCTCGAACAGCTCGAACCAGTGCCGCGCGGTGCCGGGGTCGGTGGTGGCCGGGGTGAGCGGGAACCGGTCGCCGGCCAGTTCGGCGAGACGTTCCCGGCGGACGGACGTCGGTTCGTCGAGCAGCAGGTCGTCCGCCAGGGCGAGGACGTCGAAGGCGACGAATTCGGCGGGCTGTTCGGCCGACAGCAGCGTGATGCGGCTTTCGGCCGGGTGGATCCGTTCGGTGAGGGCATCGAAGTTGAGCCGCCCGTCGCGCGCGACGACGAGTTCGCCGTCGAGCACGACCCGCGGCGGCAGGATGTCCAGCAGCCGCGCGACCGTCTCCGGGAAGTACCGGTTGAGCGGCTTTTCCGCGCGGGACTGCAGGTACAGCTCGTCGCCGTCGCGGAAGACGATGCAGCGGAAGCCGTCCCACTTCGGTTCGAACAGCAGGCCCCCGGAGTCCGGGATGGCCTTGGCGGGCTTGGCGAGCATCGGCTTCAGCGGCGGCTGCAGCGGTAGGGGCATGCCCCGCATTCTGCGGAAAACCCCGGCTCAGCGCACGCGTTTCGCCGGGCTCGTGTCGAGTTCCAACCGGACCGCGGTGGGCAGCGTCTCCAAGCCGAGCGACTTCCGGGCCCTCGTCAGCACCCGCTCGTCCAGCCCCGACCACACACCCTTGAGGTCGGTGCCTTCGTGCAGCCACAGGGTGATGCGCAACGCCGGAGCCGTGCGCGAACCGACCGCGCGGACCCGGGCGCGGCTGACGCCGTCGAGCCGTTCCGCGTCGGCCTGGACCGCGCCGGCGACCGCCGAGGCCGTGACCACCAGCTCCGCTCCTTCGGTGCGGTCCAGGTCCAGGTCGGGCCGGGGTTCCGGGCGCAGCGAACGCAGCGCCCACCGCAGCCCGAGCACGAACAGCAGCACGCCGAGCACGATCGCGGTGACGCGCGCCGGGGTGGCGTGGGCGCCGAGCCAGTCCACCGCCATCGGGTCCAGCAGGGGGCGGCGGCCGCGGAACTCGCCGAGCCCGCCCAGGCCGACCACCAGGGCCAGCGCGCCGCCCAGGAACACGAGCAGGCCGACGAGGAACGTCAGCGTGCGTTCGCCGGTGTACGACCGGGACAGGGCCTTCGCGGCGATCGTTTTGCTCATCGGCGGTCCTTCGGCGAGTCGACGACGACCGTCACCTTCGGCCGCCGCACCAGCGGGATCTCGTCGAGCAGCGCGGAGACCGTGGCGAGCAGCCGCGGCCGCAGTTCGCCTTCGGTCTCGAGGGTGCTCTTCGCGCGGACGCGGATGCGGCGGGCGCTCGCGGTGACCGAGGCCCCCGCGACGTTGTCCTGCGCGCGCACGGTGAGCCCGACCAGCCGGGCCAGCGAGCGCGGCGACGTCGAGACGCTCACCTCGGCCGCCGGGTCGGTCAGCCGCACCGCGCGGTTGCGGGCGGCGAGCGCGCACGCCACCAGGACCAGGCCCGCGGCGGTCAGCACGCCGGCCCCGACGCGGACCGCGTAGGCGTCCCAGCCCAGTGACGCGAGCTCGGCCTGCCAGCGCCGCCACGGCACCAGCAGCGGCGCCGAGCCCGGGCGCCACCAGTGCCAGCCGACTTCCAGGGCGAGCAGCGCCCCCGCGGCGGCGAAGGCCAGGCCCAGCAGGGTCGCGAGGATGCGGACGAACGGGCGCACGGCTACCGCACCCTCGGCGGGACGTCCGGCAGCAGCGCCGACACCGTGACGGCCATCGTCCGCACGCGGTAGCCGGTGAGCAGCTCGACCTCTTCGACCACCTTCGCCCGCACGTCGCCGACGACCGCGCGGACCGCCGCCGGGTAGCTCAGGGCGAGGTCGAGCGCGAGGTCGACGTCGTTGTCGTGGCCGCCGACCTTCGCCTTCGGCCCCTTCTTGCCGTCCCGCGCGGTGCCGGGCACCTGCCCGGCGGCGTGCTGGGCGACCTTGCGGACCACCGCGTGCCCGATGGTGAGGGTGCCGCGCTCGGCCGGTTCGGCGAGCTCGCGCGGGACGTCCAGGGCGGGGCTCACTTGTCGCGGCCCTTGCCGAACAGCTCGCCGAGGTCGAGTTCACCGTCGAGGACCCGGCCGGCGACCAGGCCGATGATCCCGACGGCCAGCGTCACCAGGAACGCGGTGAACCCCTGGGTGGCGGCCAGGCCGAGGATCAGCCCGGCCAGGAGCCCGGTCTGCGTTGCGTTCACATGTCCTCCTTGGACGGCTTGGACTGGGACGGGAAGGTCACCGCACGCGGGGCGGGCGGCGGCGGAAGCGGGCGAGCAGGGCCGCCGGCCCGCGCCGGCGGGCCACGAAGGTCACCGGCGCGTCGTAGCGGGAATCCGGGGCGGGCTCGCGGAACCCGGCGAGCCCGGCGGCGAACACGGCCGGGTCGCCGCCGACGTCGGGGTGGTGCGTGCGGACGAACGCCCGGAACGCCGAGCGGTCGCTCATTCCACCCGCGTCGATTCGGGTTCTTCCTCGCCCGGCAGGAAGATGTCGTTGACGGCGATGTTCACCTCGATCACCTCGAGGCCGGTGATCTGCTCGACCGCGGTGATCACGTTGCGCCGGATCGCGCGGGCGACGTCGGTGATGCGCGCGCCGTACTCGACGACGACGTCGAGGTCGATCGCCGTCTGCTTCTCGCCGACCTCGACCGACACCCCGGTGGTGGTGACGGTGCCGGAGCCGGGGATCCGTTCACGCAGCGCGCCGATCGCGCGCGACACCCCGCCGCCGCCCAGCGTGTGCACGCCGGCGACCTCGCGGGCGGCCAGGCCGGCGACCTTCTGGACGACCAGCGACGAGATGGTGGTGCGGCCGGCGGTGCCTTCTTCGTTGAGCGGGGTGACCGTGCCGGGGCTTTCGGTCCGTTCCGGGTGCATGCGTGCGGGCTCCTCTCGCGGCGGGCTCTTCGCCCTTACGATGCCCGGCGGCGCGAAACCCTCACGCAAGGTCCCCCGATCGGGTTAATCCGGGCCCGGGTGGACCTCGACGACGTGCACGTTCACCGCCGAGGCGACCCCCAGCTGCCGGGCCAGCCCGGCGGTGATCTCCCGCCGGAAGGCGTCGACGGCCTCGGCGGCTTCGGCGGCGGCGACGCCGGACCGGACCGATACCTGCACCCGGACCACGCCGTCTTCGACCGCCACGGCCGAGACCAGCAGGCCGCCGACGGCGATCGTCCGCGCCAGCCGGTCGACTTCGGTGACGCGCAGGCGGCCCGCTTCGCCGGGCGCCTCCACCGCCGTCCGGCGGCCGCGCGCGACGGCCCGCAGCACCCGTTCGACCAGGCCCGGCGGGGTCGGGACCCGGCGGCGGGCGGCGGCGCGCACGGCGTCCCAGCGGGGGTCCCGCTCGGGATCCGGTATCTCGGCCATCACCGCTCCCTCAACTCGGCGAGCAGCGCCACCCTGGCCCGGTGCAGCCGGGAACGCAAGGCACTTACGTTCACGTCGAGCACTTCGGCGACCTCTTCGTAGCTCAGCCCCTCCAGTTCGCGCAGCACGAGCGGCACGCGCTGGGACACCTCCAGCCTGCCGACCGCCCGCAGCACGGCGTCGACCTCTTCGGCCCGCACGACGCGGCCTTCGGGGCCGGGCACCGCCGCGGCGAGCAGCGCGCTGTCCACAGTGGACTGAGGCGCGGGGTCGTCGAGCGAGACCGTCGGCTTGCGGCGGCGCAGCACGGCGAGCGCGCTGTTGGTGACGACGCGGTAGAGCCACGTCGAGACCGCCGACTCCTGCCGGAACCCGGCCAGCGAGCGCCACGCGGCGAGCCACGCCTCCTGCACGACGTCCTCGGCCTCGGCGGCGCTGCCGGTGATGCGCAGCGCGACGCGGTACATCCGCGGGGTGTGCTGCCGCACCAGCGCGCCGAACGCGGTTTCGTCGCCCTCCGCGGCCCGGGCGAGGAGCCCGGCGTCGTCGCTCACCCCGCGTCCCGGCGGTAGCGCAAGAGCGTGAAGCCGTCCTCGACGAGGATCGACGCCAGCGCGAGCCGGCGCGGCACCGCGGGCGTGGCCCCGGCGGCGATCCGGCCCGCCGTCCCGGCCACCAGCAGCGGCGCGACGGTCAGGCACAGCTGGTCGACGAGGTCGTCGGCGACGAGCCGGGCGAAGAGCCCGGGCCCGCCTTCGCAGTCGATCCGGCGCAGGCCGCGGGCGGCGAGCAGGGCGAGGGCGCGGGGCAGGTCGACGTCTTCGCCGCCCGCGCGCAGGACCTCGGCGCCGGCGGCTTCGAGGGCGCGCGTGTCGGCGGTGTCCGTGGTGACCACGATCGGGGGCACGGCGGTCTCGGTGAACAGCCGCGACGCCGGATCGAGGTCGGCGGTGCGCGTGACGACGGCGATCGGCGGCACGGTGGTGAACCCGAGCCGGCGCCGGCGTTCGAGGCGTTTCGCGCCCGCGACGACCCCGCGGTAGTTCTCGGCGCGGACGGTCCCGGCGCCGACCAGGATGACGTCGGCGAGGTCGCGCCCGAGCAGGAAGACCTGGCGGTCGGCGGCGTGCGAGAGACCCGCCGAAGTGGTGTCGATCTCGACGGCGCCGTCCGCGGACGCGACGAAGTTGACCTGCACCCAGGGCCGCTCCAGGCCGCCGGGGTAGGCGTAGATCTCTTCGAGGTCCACCCCGGTCAGTTCGCCCGTCGACCCGGGCCACACGCTCCGCACCCGATCATCCCAGCACGGACGTGAAACCCGTCTCTACCGGGGGATATGCCCGCTCACCGGTACCTGGGGCGCGGATAGGCTCTGCGACCATGCCCGCGCACCTGACCGGCCGCCGTCCCGAGCTGTCCGCCGACGAGCTGATCGGCGCGCTGGTCCCGCCGCCGCGCTTCGACGCCGTCCGGTTCGACACCTACGTCCCGAATCCGGACGAGCCCAGCCAGGCCGCCGCGGTCGAGGCGTGCTCGGCGTTCGCCGCCAAGGTCGGCGCGCGCAAGGAGAAGAAGCGCTTCAGGCTGTTCGGCGGGTCCCCGGAGCCGTCCGGGCCGATGGGGCTCTACCTCGACGGCGGGTTCGGCGTCGGCAAGACCCACCTGCTCGCCTCGGCGTGGCACGCGGCGCCGTCCCCGAAGGCGTACGGCACGTTCGTCGAGCTGACCCACCTGGTCGGCGCGCTGGGCTTCGCCGAGGCCGTGCGGCGGCTGGCCGGGCACCGGATCCTGGCCATCGACGAGTTCGAGCTGGACGACCCGGGCGACACCACGCTGGTCACGCGGCTGCTGCAGGAGCTGATGGACGCGGGCGTGTTCATCGCGGCGACGTCGAACACCCTGCCGGAGAAGCTGGGCGAGGGCCGGTTCGCCGCCGAGGACTTCCTGCGCGAGATCCAGACGCTGTCGGCCCGCTTCGGCGTGGTCCGCGTCGACGGCCCGGACTACCGCCACCGCGGCCTGCCGGACGCCCCGCCCCCGGTCTCCGACGGCGAGCTGGCGTCGTCCGCCGCCGCGCACGAAGGGTCCACGGTGGACGACTTCGACGCGCTGTGCGCCCACCTCGCCGAGCTGCACCCCTCCCGCTACGGCAGGCTGCTCGACGGCGTCACCCGCGTCCACCTGCGCGGCATCCACCCGGCGCCGGACCAGAACGTGGCGCTGCGGCTGGTCGCCTTCGCCGACCGGCTCTACGACCGGGCCGTCCCGCTGGTGGTCTCGGGCGAGCCGCTGCCGTCGCTGTTCACCGAGGAGATGGTGAACGGCGGCTACCGCAAGAAGTACCTGCGCGCGGTCAGCCGGTTGACGGCGCTGGCCCGTGACGCCGTGCCGGCCAGCTGAACAGCACGACGGCGACCGCGAACAGCGTCCCGCCCGCAACGTCGGTCAGGTAGTGGTAGCCCATGCCGACCAGCCCGGCCGCCGCGGCGAGCAGCGCCACCGCGGACAGCACCACCACGACCACCCGGCGGGTGACCAGGACGAGCACCGTCAGCACGGCCACCAGGCTCACCGTGTGGCCGCTCGGGTAGACCAGGGTGCCGTTCTTCCACCGGTCGTACAGCGGTTTCAGCACCCAGCTCGTCAGCAGGACCGCCAGCACCGGCGCGCCGAGCGCGAACGCGGCCTCCCGCCGCCGTCCGGCGCGCAGGCAGAGGAGGACCGCGAGCAGGCCCAGCGCGAGCACCACGGACGGCTCGGTGGGGAGCACGAGCGCCCGCACCACGCCGGGGCTCAGGTGGGCCATGGCGCCGGCGGCGGTGTCGTCGACCGCGCCGGGCGTGGTGCCGCCGGCGAACGGCAGGCCCAGCAGCAACGCGAGCACGCCGCACAACGCGGCCGGCACCCGGATCGTCCTCACCTGCGCGAGCGTAGCCGGGACCCCGCGGACCCGCGGGCGCCCCGGGTGCGTCACGATGCGGGGATGCGAGTGACCGTCGCCGGGGCCGGGATCGTCGGGCTGAGCTGTGCGTACCGGCTGGCCGAAGCGGGCCACGACGTCACGGTCGTGGCGGCGGCCCCGCCGCGGGAATCGACGTCGGCCGTCGCGGGCGGGGTCGTCTATCCGCCGGTGCGGCGGCCGGACGAGCGGATCGTGCGGTGGACCGCGGCGAGCCTCGCGGTGCTGCGCGGGCAGGACGCGCCCGGGGTGCGCTTCCGCCGCGGCCGGGTTCTCTTGGCGCCGGGACAGCCGGACCCGCAGTGGCTGCCGGCGGTGGACGGCGGGGTCCGTGACGGCGACCGCGTGGAGTTCACGACGGCGGTGGTCGACACGCCGGTGTACCTGGACTGGCTGTTCTCGCGGATCGCCAAGCAGGGCGTGCCCGTCGAGTACCGGTCGCTGACGTCGCTGTCCGGCCTCGGCGCGGACGTCGTGGTCAACGCGGCGGGCCTCGGCGCGGGCGCGCTGGCGGGCGACGGCTCGATGGTCCCGGTCGGCGGCCAGGTCGTGCACGTGGCCGACCCGGGCCTGCCGGAGTTCGTGGTCGACGAGACGGGCCCGGGCGTGACGTACGTGATCCCGCACGGCACCCACGTGGTGTGCGGCGGCACGGAGGAGCCGGGCCGGGGCGACACCGACCCGAACCCCGCGGTGACGGCGGACATCCTGCACCGCTGCCGGGCCCTGGAGCCGCGCCTGGCCGGGGCGGAGGTGCTGCGGTCCCTGGTGGGCCTGCGCCCGTTCCGGCGCGAGGTGCGGCTGGAGCGGGTGGGTGAGGTCGTGCACTGCTACGGCCACGGGGGAGCGGGGATCACCCTGGCGTGGGGCTGCGCGGCGGACGTCGCCGCGCTGGTCACGGCCGGATGAGTTCGGTGCTGCGACGCGGGCGGAGGTAGCTTGCCGACCGGCTTCCTCTCCGGTCAGGTCTTCGCGAAGGCGGCGTGGTCGGCTTCCGTCTGGTCGGCGTAGCGCACCGCGTACGCGCCCAGCACCTCGTCCAGCTCCGACTCGTCGGCGAAGTAACCCGCGAGCAGCTTCGGGTGCACTGACCGCGTGTGGGCGCGGGCGAGCAGCGCCCCGGCCAGCCTGCCGTAGTCGTCGAGGTGGTCCCTCTCGAGCTCCGACGGGTCGATGTCGCCCTTGAGGTTGCGGAACTGGCGGACGATGAACGGGACGCCGTCGATCGTGGTCCAGCCCAGCAGGATGTCGGTCTCGGCCTGGACCAGCCGGGCACCGTCGACGATGCGGCGCCCTTCGTGCTCCGCCGCCGGCAGGTCCAGGTACGGCGCCAGCGCGGGTCGCTGGGCCTGCTTCACCTGCAGCACCAGGTCTTCGTCGTCGTTGCCGTGCAGCAGGGCGACGTAGCTGCGCAACCCGACGCTGCCCGTGCCGACGACGCGGAAGGCGACGTCGGCGAGCCGGTACCGCCCGATCAGCGCGCGCCGCGACTCGCGCAGTGTGTCCACATAGGACACCAGGCCGGCGGCGACGGCTTCCGCGGTCTTCTCGTCGACGTGGGTCAGCACCGGCGGGTCGGCGACGAAACGGTGGCGGGCCAGGCCGGTCTCGTGGTCGTCGACGCGCTCGGTCCACCTCGCCGCGACCTTCGCGTGATCGTTCTTGCGTGCCTTCTCGGCCGCGTCGGCGAAGTCGTCGATCAGCTCGTCGGCCCGCGCCTTCGACAGCACCGACGAGTCCGGCAGCGCGTTCCACGAGCGCAGGAACGGCAGCTCGGCCAGCGCGCGGATGGTCCGGCGGTAGGACTTGACGGCGTCTTCGGCGGCCTCGCGGCACCCCGCCTCGCGGATGCCGCCCTCCCGGCCGGCGAGCACGAGGCTGGCCGCGAGCCGTTTGAGGTCCCATTCCCACGGGCCCGGCACGGTCTCGTCGAAGTCGTTGATGTCCATCACGATCTTGCCTTCGGGCGTGCCGTAGAGCCCGAAGTTCGCCGCGTGCGCGTCGCCGCAGAGCTGGGCGGAGACCCCGGACGAGGGCGTGCCGGCGAGATCGGCGCCCATCAGCCCGGCCGCGCCGCGGAAGAACGTGAACGGCGAGGCGAGCATCCGCTCCCGCCGCAATCCGGCCAGCTCGGGCAGCCGTCCGGCCTGGCTGGCCTCGAAGTATAACTTCGCGCTCGGCCGGTCCGGCGCCGCGACCGGGTGGTCGTGCACCGCGGCCGGGGTCTTCTCCCGGAGCCGCTTCCCCTGTTCGTACAGCTCGGCCGGCGTCACGCTGCCGGTGCCGACCAGCGGCCGTTCCACCCATTCCCCTGATCCCATACCGGGCACAACGTCCGGAGGGGACATTGTGCTCCCGGACGCCGGTGGGTGGGCGCCGGCCGGTCGGCCCGGCGGGATGGGCGCTTCTCGGCAGGCCGGCCCGACAGAGGCCGCCCCTCGATCTTGCGCGGGACGTTGTGCTCCCGGACGCCGCCGGGGCGGGAGGCTCAGCCGACGGCGTCCGGGTGGTTTCAGGGGCGGATGACCTCGGCGATCGCGTCGATGCCGCGGTCCAGCTCCTCGCGGGTGATCACCAGCGGCGGGGCGACGCGCAGGGTGCGCTCGTGCGTCTCCTTGCACAGGACGCCGCGGGCGGCCAGCGCCTCGGACGCCGCGCGTCCTTCGGGGCCGCCGGGGGCGATGTCGATGCCCGCCCACAGCCCGCGGCCGCGGACCTCGGACAGCCCGTGGCCGATCAGCGCGGTCAGCCGCGTGTGCAGGTGGGCGCCGAGCTCGGCCGACCGCTGCTGGAACTCGCCGGTCTTCAGCAGCTTGACGACCGCGCGCCCGACCGCGCAGGCCAGCGGGTTGCCGCCGAAGGTCGAGCCGTGCTCGCCCGGCTTCAGCACGCCGAGGACGTCCCGGCGGCCGACCACCGCGGACACCGGCAGGATGCCGCCGCCCAGGGCCTTGCCCAGGGTGTAGACGTCGGCGCGGACGCCCTCGTGGTCCAGCGCCAGCACGGTGCCGGTGCGGGCCAGCCCGGACTGGATCTCGTCGGCGATCAGCAGCACGCCGTGGGAGTCGCAGGCCTGCCGGACGTCGGCGAAGTACCCCTCCGGCGGCACGATGACGCCGGCCTCGCCCTGCACCGGCTCCAGGAGCACCGCGGCGGTGCGCGGGTTGATGGCGTCGCGCAGCGCGGCCGCGTCGCCGTACTTCACCGTGACGAAGCCGGGGGTGAACGGGCCGAAGTCGGCGCGGGCGGTCTCGTCGGTGGAGAACGACACGATCGTGGTGGTGCGGCCGTGGAAGTTCGAGCCGGCCACGATGATCTCGGCGGTGCCGTCCGGCACGCCCTTGACCCGGTGCGCCCACTTGCGGGCGAGCTTGACCGCGGACTCGACGGCTTCGGCGCCGGAGTTCATCGGCAGCACCAGCTCGGTGCCGGTCAGCGCGGCCAGCTCGCGGCAGAACAGGCCGAGCTGGTCGTGGTGGAACGCCCGCGACGTCAGGGTGACGCGCCCGAGCTGCGCCACGGCGGCGGCGATCAGGTCCGGGTGGCGGTGGCCGAAGTTCAGGGCCGAATAACCGGACAGGAAGTCGAGGTAGGACCGGCCTTCGACGTCGGTCACCGAGGCGCCCGAGCCTTCGGCGAGCACGACGGGCAGCGGGTGGTAGTTGTGCGTGCTCCACCGCTCGTCGAGCTCGATGAAGCTCGCGGCGGTGGGGGCGGCGGTCTCCCGTCCGGCGAACGTCGTCATGTGTTCAGGTTAGAGGCAGAACACGCAGAGTTCAGCCGCAAATCATTGCTTTCACCCGGTGTTCGTTGCGCAATATCCGCGTCGGACCCCCGAATCGCTGCGTGGCACCCCGCTTCGCACTCCGGAAACTCTTCGCCGCGAAAGCTGCCGCCTGAACGGGTACTTTTCTCGGATGGCCAAGAAGGACGAAGGAAGCCGGGTCCGGGACGCGCTGCGCATCGGCGGTGAGCTGCCCGGCCCGGGCGCGGCCCCGGTCGGGCCCGGCAAGAAAGCCAAGGCCCTCGAGCAGCTCGGCAGCGCGGGCGAGCGGCTGTCGACGCTGCAGGAGGCGCTCTACGCCGAGGGCGTCGGCGGCGGCCGGCGCAGCGTCCTGCTCGTGCTGCAGGGCATGGACACCTCCGGCAAGGGCGGCACGGTTTCGCACGTGCTCGGCCTGGTGAACCCGATGGGGGTCCGGTACGCGGCGTTCAAGAAGCCCACCGCGGCCGAACAGCGGCACCACTACCTCTGGCGGATCCGCAAGCAGCTGCCCGCACCCGGCCAGATCGGCGTCTTTGACCGCTCGCACTACGAGGACGTCCTGGTCCCGCGGGTGAACGGCCTGCTCACCGGCGCCGAGCGCCGCCGCCGCTACGCCGAGCTCAACGCGTTCGAGGCCGAGCTGGCCGAAGCGGGCACCACCGTGCTCAAGGTGTTCCTGCACATCTCGCCGGAAGAGCAGGTCAAGCGGCTCAAGGCCCGGCTCGTCACGCCGGAGAAGCGCTGGAAGTACAACCCGGGCGATCTCGAGGCGCGTTCGCACTGGTCCGCCTACCAGGAGGCCTACGCCGACATCTTCGAGAAGACGGCGCCCTGGTACGCGGTGCCCGCCGACCACAAGTGGTACCGGAACTGGGCCGTCGCCGAGCTGCTCATCGAGACGCTCGCCGATCTGAAGCCGCGGTTCCCGGCGCCGGACTACGACGTCGACGCGGAGCTGGCCAAGCTCAAGGGTGTTGGCGTCCCGTCGTGATCGTCTGGAAGAGTGCGGGCGTGACCGATGTCGACGACCTCCCGTTCCTCCGCAAACAGGCCCGGACCCAGCGCTTCACCCTCGGCGCGCCGAAGGAGTTCCGGGTCGCCCCGGACGGCTCCCGCGTGCTGTTCCTGCGCGCGGAGTCGGGCACCGACCCCCGGCACAGCCTCTGGTCGGCCGACCTGGCGAGCGGCACCGAGACCAAGCTCGTCGACGCCGCCGAGCTGCTGCCCGGCGAGGAGGAGCTGCCCGCCGAAGAGCGCGCGCGGCGCGAACGGGCTCGCGAGACCGGTGGCGGCGTCGTCCACTACGGCGTCGACGCGGCCTTCACCGTCGCGGTGTTCTCGCTCTCGGGCAAGCTCCACACCCTGGACCTCGCTTCGGGCGAGGTGACGCTGCGCGTCGACGGCTCGGTGATCGACCCGCGGCCGAACCCCGCCGGCACGCACGTCGCCTACGTGCAGGACCGGCGGCTGCACGTGCTGGAGCTGGCCACCGGCGACGACCGCGTGCTCGTCGAGGAGGACGGCGAGGACATCGCCTGGGGCCTCGCCGAGTTCATCGCCGCCGAGGAGATGGACCGCACCCGCGGCTACTGGTGGGCCCCGGACGGCCGCAGCATCCTCGCCGAGCGCTCCGACCGGGGCCCGGTCCCGCGCTGGACCATCGCCGACCCCGCCAACCCGCAGCACCCGGCCAACGTCGTCGCCTACCCGGCCGCGGGCACCACGAACGCACTGGTGTCGCTGTCCGTGCTCGGCCTCGACGGCTCCCGCGTGGACGTCGGGCCGGGCGAGTGGGAGTACCTGGCGTCGGTGCACTGGTCGGCGGGCGGCGCGCCGCTGCTGGCCGTGCAGCCGCGCGACCAGAAGCGGATGGACGTCCTTTCCCTGGATGTCACCGACGGCTCGACGTCGGTCGTGCACACCGCGGTCGACCAGCACTGGACCGACATCGTCGGCGGCGTGCCGGCGTGGACCCCCGACGGGCGCCTGGTCACCGAGGGCATGGTGGACGGGGACCACCGGCTCTTCGTCGGCGGCGAGGCCGTCACCCCGGCCGGGCTGCAGCTGCGGGCGGTGCTCGACATCGGCGACGAGATCCTCTTCAGCGCTTCCGAGGACGACCCGACCCAGATCCACGTCTTCCGGACGGAAGGCGCTTCGGTGCGTCGCCTGTCCACTGTGGACGGCGTGCACGTCGGCGCCGGGACCGCCGCGGTCACCGTGCTTTCGTCGTGGAGCCTGGAGTACAGCGGCCCGCGCGTTTCGGTGCTGCGCGACGGCTCGCCGGTCACGTCGATCACTTCGTCCACTGTGGACCCGGACGTCGTGCCGAACCTTACCTGGCTGACGCTGGGGGAGCGGAGCCTGCGTGCGGCGCTGCTCCTGCCGCGCGGGTACGAGCCGAGCGAGGGCAAGCTGCCGGTGCTGCTCGACCCGTACGGCGGCCCGCACGCCCAGCGCGTCCTGCAGAGCCGCAACGCCTTCCTGACCCCGCAGTGGCTGGCCGACCAGGGCTTCGCGGTCCTCGTCGCCGACGGCCGCGGCACCCCGGGCCGCGGCGCGGTCTGGGAGCGCGAGATCGCCGGGCGCTTCGCCGACGTCACCCTGCAGGACCAGGTCGACGCCCTGCAGGCGGCGGCTCTGCAGTTCCCGGAGCTGGACACCGAGCGCGTCGCGATCCGCGGCTGGTCCTACGGCGGCTACCTGTCGGCGCTGGCGGTGCTGCGCCGGCCGGACGTCTTCCACGCGGCCGTCGCGGGCGCGCCGGTCACCGACTGGTCGCTCTACGACACGCACTACACCGAGCGGTACCTCGGGAAGCCGCAGGACGAACCGGAAAGCTACGCGCACAACTCGCTGATCGAAAGCGCGGGCGAGCTGAGCCGCGCGCTGCTGATCGTGCACGGGCTGGCCGACGACAACGTGTTCGTCGCGCACGCGCTGCGGCTGTCGTCGGCGTTGCTGGCGAAGGGCCGCCCGCACGTCTTCCTGCCGCTGGCGGGCGCCACCCACATGACGCCGCAGGCCGAAGAGGTCGCGGAGAACCTGATGCGCACGCAGGTCGATTGGCTGCTGCGCGAGCTGTCCGTCGTCGAAAAGGAGACTGCGTGAACGAGCCTGCGAGTGAACCATTCAACACTGCGCCCCCGGCTTGTGCCGGGCCGAGCGTCAGCGAAGGCCGCGCATGAGCCGCTGGGGCCTCACGATCCCGCTGACCGGGGTGCCGCTGACGGCGCACCGCGAACTGGTCGAACAGCTGCCGGACCTGGGCTACACCGACGCGTGGACGGCCGAGACGGCGGGCACCGACGCGTTCACGCCGCTCGTGCTGGCCTCGCAGTGGGCACCGCAGCTGCGGCTGGGCACCGCGATCGTGCCGGTGTACACGCGCGGCCCCGGCCTGCTGGCGATGCAGGCGGCGACGGTCGCGGAGCTGGCCCCGGGCCGGTTCGTCCTCGGCATCGGCGCGTCGTCCCCGGTGATCGTCTCGAGCTGGAACGCGGCGCCGTTCGAAGAGCCGTTCGCGCGTTCCCGGGACACGCTGCGGTTCCTGCGGTCGGCGCTGGCGGGGGAGAAGGTCAGCGAGAAGTACGAGACGTTCGCGGTCTCGAAGTTCCGCCTGGAGCGCCCGGCCGACCCGCCGCCGTCGATCATGCTGGCGGCCCTGCGCCCGGGCATGCTCCGCCTGGCGGCGCGCGAGGCCGACGGCGCGATCACGAACTGGCTGGCGGCTTCGGACGTGCCGCGCGTGCGGTCCGTCGTGGGCCCGGACGTCGAGCTGGCGGCCCGGATCTTCGTCTGCCCGACGGAGGACACCGAGGCGGCGCGTGGCTTGGGGCGGATGCTGATCTCGAGCTACCTGACGGTCCCGGTGTACGCGGCGTTCCACGAGTGGCTGGGACGCGGTGAGGCGCTGGCCCCGATGCACGAGGCATGGGCGGCCGGGGACCGGCAGAAGGCGAACCAGGTGATCCCGGATTCGGTGGTGGACGAGCTGGTGATCCACGGCAGTGTGGAGTCGTGCCGGGAGCAGGTGCAGGCCTATGTGGACAACGGGCTGACAACGCCGATCATCGCGCTGCTGCCGACGGGTGAGGACCCGTTCGAGCAGGTGCGCGGCCTGGCCCCGCGCTGACGCAGGCTCCAAGCGCCCCAATGTGGCGTTCGGTGCGTTGGACGCACCGAACGCCACATTGGGTGCGTTGGACGCAACCAACGCCACATTGGGGCGCTTGAGTCAGGACCAGATCGCCGTGGCCAGCAGCAGGCCGAGGGCTCCCGAGACCAGGCCCGCGGCCACTGTCACCACCACGTTCAGCACCGCGTACAGCCGCGTCTTCTCCAAGAACAGCCGGACCGTCTCGTAGCCGAACGTCGAGAACGTCGTCAGGCCGCCGCAGAAGCCCACCGCCACCAGCGCGCGCACCGATGACGGCTCCGCGCCGTGCAGGAGCCAGCCGCTCAGGAAGCCCAGGATGAACGAGCCCGCGATGTTCACCGTCAGCGTGCCGAACGGGAACGGCGAATCGCGCCACTGCTGGACTTTCCGGTCGATCAGGTAGCGCAGGATCGAGCCTGCCGCGCCGCCGAGGGCCACCAGGACCGGCGTCATGCGTGTCCCTTCCGCACCGCGCGCGTCGCCGTCAGGCCGGCGCCGACCGCCGCCAGGCACAGCACCAGCGACGCGGCCACGTACGCCAGCGATCCCACGAGACGTCCGGTCGTGCCTGCGTCGAGGGTGTCGGTCACGAACGTGGAGAACGTCGTGAACCCGCCGAGGATCCCGACGCCGAGGAACGGCCGGAGCAGGTGGTGCGGCCGGGCGGTGGTCGTCAGGATCGCCATCAGGACGCCGATGAGCAGGCAGCCGAGCACGTTGGTGAGCAGCGTCGCGACGGCGAATTCGCCGCGCGCGTGCGGGATCGCCACCGACAGGCCGTACCGGGCGAGGCTGCCGAGCGCACCGCCGGCGCCGATCGCCGCCAGGACGTCCCACCGGGGCACGCTGATCACCTCCCGGCGGTGAACCTACTCCCGATGGCCGACGCGTTCGGCCACCCGGTCGAGCATGCTGGACGGGGCCGGATGACAGGCAGCCGCCGGTCGCCGTACTGTTGCTCAGCGTAGGCAAGGCAACCCTAAGGAAGGCGGGCACATGCGGGCAGACGGGCTGGCCGGTGGCGAGGGCGGCGCGGACCGGCTCGGCGAGCTGATCCCGGTGGCCCTGCGCGGAATGGCGGCCGGCGTGGCGGAACGCGGCGGCCCGGTCCCGGCAGGCGGCCCGGCAGCGGTGGCGGCGGCCCTGGTGGCGGAGCGTGGCGAGCTGGGCCCGGTGGTCGCGGGTGTCGGTGGGCACGAGCCGGCGACCGCGGTGCGGGGTGCCGGGCCGGTGCCCGGCGCGCCGGGCGAGCCGGATCGGGTGGTCGCCGAGCACCGCAAGCCGGGTCCGGCGGTGGCGGGTCTGGGTGGGCACGAGCCGGTGATCGCGGTGCCGGGCGGCGGGCCGGTGCCGGGCGAGCTGGGCCGGGCGGCCGCGGGTCTCGGTGGGCACGAGCCGGTGATCGCGGTGCGGGGTGCCGGGCCGGTGCCGGGCGAGCCGGATCCAGTGGTTGCCGAGCGCCGCAAGCCCGAAGTCCCTACGCCCGGCGCCACCCCCGCCCAGCGCGGCGAACCCGCCCCGGCCGCCGGAACCGGTGCCCTGCCCCGCCGCGGTGTCGGGGCCGAAGCCGCGCTCGAACAACTCAGCCGCCTCCTGGCCGCCGGCTCCGCGGATCCGGCGGATCCCGCCTGCGCCGCCCATCTGCACTGCCCGCCCCTCGCCGTCTCGGTCGCCGCCGATGTTGTCGCGAGCGCGCTCAACCCCTCCATGGACTCCTGGGACCAGGCTCCCGTGGCCAGCGAACTCGAGCGCGAATTCACCACCGGGATCGCCCGGTTGTGTTACCCGCGTGCGGAAAGCCCCGACGCCGTCGTGACCACCGGCGGCACCGAATCCAACCTGCTCGGCCTCCTGCTAGCCCGGGAAAACGGCATCTTCCGGAGCTTCTGCGGCGCCAACGCCCACCACAGCGTCGCCCGCGCCGCCTGGCTGCTCGGCCTGCCCGCCCCGATCGTCGTCCCGTGCGAGGGCGACCGCCTGCTCCCCGGCGCCCTCGCCGAGGTCCTCACCCCCGGCAGCGTCGTCGTCGCGACCGCCGGCACCACCAACACCGGCACCCTCGACCCGCTGCCCGAAATCGCCGGAATCTGCCGCCGGGCGGGGGCCCGGCTGCACGTCGACGCGGCCTACGGCGGCATGGCCCTGTGCAGCGAAACGCTCAAGACCAAACTCGAAGGGCTGGAACTCGCCGACTCCGTCGCGCTCGACCTGCACAAGTTCGGCTGGCAGCCGGTCGCCGCCGGGCTCTTCGCCGCCCGCGAGGCCGCCGATCTCGGCGCGCTCACCGTCCGCGCTGAATACCTCAACGCCGACGACGACACCGAAGCCGGCCTGCCGGACCTGCTCGGCCGCTCGATCCGGACGTCCCGGCGGCCGGACGCCTTCCGGATGGCCGTCACCGTGCACGCACTCGGCACCGACGGCCTCGGCGCGCTCGTCGAACGCTGCTGCGCCACCGCGGCCGAGGTCGCCCGGCGCGTCGAAGCCCACCCCGGCCTGCGGCTCTGGGGCCCGCCGGAACTGTCCACCGTGGTCCTGCGGCCGGTCGCGGCCGACGAGAGGGGTGGCGACGAGCTCGTCGCGCGCGTGCGCCGCGCCCTCCTCGAAGAGGGCACCGCCGTCATCGGCCGGGCCGCCCTGCCGACCGGGCCCGGCGGCGCGAACCAGCTGTGGCTCAAGCTGACGCTGCTGCACCCGCACACCACCGCCGGCGACTACCTCCCGCTGCTCGACCGGATCGCCGCCACGGCCGGCGCCGAACTGCCGGCCGGCCGGGAAAGCCCGGTCGCTTCGTGAGGCGCCACCACCTCGCCGGCGTCGGGATCGGGCCGTTCAACCTCTCGCTCGCGGCGCTCGCCGCCCCGGTCGACGGCCTCGACGCGGTGTTCTTCGACGCCCGCCCGGAATTCCGCTGGCACCCCGGGCTGCTCGTCGAGGGCGCGACGCTGCAGGTGCCGTTCCTGGCCGACCTGGTGACGCTGGTCGACCCGACGAACCCGTTCTCCTTCCTCAACTACCTGCGCGACCGCGGCCGGCTGCTGCCGTTCTACTTCGCCGAACGGTTCCACCTGCCCCGCGTGGAGTACGACGACTACGCCCGCTGGGCCGCCGCGCGGCTGCCGTCGTGCCACTTCGGGCGCGAAGTGACCGGCATCCGCTGGGCCGGCGACGCCTTCGAGCTCACCATCGCCGGCCGGGAACCGGTGCTCGCGGACAACGTCGTGCTCGGTGTCGGCTCGGTGCCGTCGATCCCGGAGCCCCTGCGGGACCTCGTCGCCGATCCCGGCGTCCTGGCGCTGCACTCGGCCGACTACCTGACGCACCGGGACGAACTCCTCGCCGCCGGCAGCGTCACCGTCGTCGGGTCCGGGCAGTCGGGCGCCGAGGTGGTGCTCGACCTGCTGCGCTCCAGGTCCACTGTGGACGGCCTGCGGTGGCTGGCGCGGACGCCGGCGTTCGCGCCGATGGAGTACTCGAAACTCGGGCTCGAGCAGTTCACCCCGGACTACACCGCGTACTTCCACGGCCTGCCCGAAGCCGTCCGCGACCGGCTGCTGCCCACGCAGTGGCAGCTCTACAAGGGCATCGACACCGAAACGATCGGCGCGATCCACGACGAGCTCTACCGCCGCAGCATCACCGGCCCACCGGGGGCGGTGCTGACCCCCGGCGTCGAAGTCGTCTCGGCGTCCACAGTGGACGACGGCATCGAACTCGGCGTGCGCCACGCGCAGCAGGGCCGCGGCGGCACCGTGCGCACCGCCGCCGTCGTCGCGGCCACCGGGTACGCGGAGGCGCCGATCGGGCCGCTGCTGGCCGGGCTCGGCGACGCCGTCCACCGCGACCGGCGGGGCCGCCTCGAAGTCGACGCCGGTTACCGCGTCGCGCTCGACGTGCCGGGTGCGCTGTTCGTGCAGAACGCCGAGCGGCACACGCACGGGCCCGGTGCCCCCGACCTCGGTCTCGGCGCGTGGCGGGCGGCCGTGATCCTCAACGCCGTGTGCGGCAAGACCGTGCACGAGCTGCCCGACCGCACCGCCTTCACCACGTTCGGCCTGGAGGAGAAGTGAGCATCGACGAGGCGGCCGCCTGGCGCGCGGCCGGCGCCCTGATCACGCACAAGATGCTCGGCGAGCTGTCCTACGAGCACCTGCTGGAGCCGGTCGCCGACGGCGACGCGTACCGGCTGGAGCTGCCCGGGGCCGGCTACACGTTCCGCGCCCGGCGCGGCGCCTTCGACGCCTGGACGGTCGAACCCGGCAGCGCGCACCGCAACGGCGAGCCCGCCACCGACCCGCGCACCCTCGTCGTGGACGCCCGGCAGGTCCTGGGGCTGAGCGGCCTGCGGCTGGCGGACGTCCTGGCCGAGCTGACCGCGACGGTCGCCAACGAGGCCGCCCGGCTGCGGCGCGCACCGACCGCCGCCGAACTGGCCGGCCTGGACTACAACATCGCGGACGGGCACCTCACCGGCCACCCGCGGCTGGTGCTCAACAAGGGCCGTGTCGGGTTTTCCGCGCGCGACCGGGCCCGGTACGCGCCCGAAGCCGGTGCGGACCTCCGGTTGCGCTGGTTCGCCGTCCACCCGGACCACGCCGAGTTCCGCTGCGTCGACGAGCTGAGCCGGGACGCGCTGCTGGACGCCGAACTCGGCGAACTGCGGGCGGAGTTCGCCGCACGCGCTCCCGAGGACTACGTCTGGGTGCCCGTGCACCCCTGGCAGGCCGACGAGATCCTCGGCACGCTCTACGCCGCCGAGCTCGCCACCGGCGTCGTGATCGACCTCGGGGAGAGCGCCGACGCCTACCGGCCGCACCAGACGGTCCGGACCCTGGCCAACGTGGGCACCCCCGGCCGCCACGACGTCAAGACCGCCGTGTCGGTGCGCAACACGCTCGTCTACCGCGGGCTCAACTCCGCGGCGACGCTCGCCGGCCCGGCGGTCACGTCGTGGCTGCGCCGGATCGGCGCCGAAGACCCGTTGCTGGCGGAGAAGTACCGCTTCGGGCTGCTCGGCGAGGTCGCGAGCGTGTCGGTGCAGCACCCGCTGTTCGGGCACCTCGAAGAGCTGCCGTACCGGTTCCACGAAACCCTGGGTGCGCTGTGGCGCGAGCCCATCCGGCTCGCGGAGGGGGAGCGCGCGATCTCGTTCGCCGCGCTGCCGTACCGCGGGCCGGACGGCGTCTCGGTGCTGGCCCACCTGATCGGCGGCGGCGATCCGGCAGGGTGGCTGACGCGGCTGTTCGACCTGGTGCTCACGCCGCTGCTGCAGTGGCTGCTGCGCCACGGCGTCGGGTTCTGCCCGCACGGCCAGAACCTGATCCTCGTCGTCGACGCCGGCGGCGCCCCGCAGCGGGTGCTGATCAAGGACTTCGCCCAGGGCGTCGACCTGCTCGACGAGCAGGTCGAAAGCTACGAGAGCCTCCCGCCCGAGGCCGCGGCGGACATGCTGCGCTGGCCCGCGCACCTGCTGGCCCAGTCGCTGTTCAGCTCGGTGTTCTCCGGCCAGTTCCGGTTCTGGGCCGAGCTCCTGCTCGACGAGCTGGGCCTGCCGCGGGCGGCGTTCTGGGCGCCGGTGCGGGAGATCGTCGGCCGCTACCGCGACGAAAACCCGGACCTGGCCGCGCGCTTCGACGCGTGCCGGCTGTTCGCCCCGGACGTCGAGCGCGTGACGCTCAACCGCGAGCACTTCGCCGGGCAGGGCTTCGACAAGGTCGAGCGCGACGACGAATTCGACGTCCGCTGGGGCCGGGTGCCGAACCCGCTGCACGCCCCGGATCCGGGTGGCGCGTGGTGACGCCGTTCGCGCGGCCGGCGGGCCCGCGGGACCTGGCCGCCCGGCGCGCGGCGGCCGCGGCGGGGGAGGCGGTGCTGCGCGGCGTGCTCGCCGAGGACGGCGCCCGGCTGCTCCTGCTGGTCCCCGACCCGCACGCCCGGTTCGCCGCGGTGGAGCTCGCCGCGCCCTTCGCGGCCGAGGTCCTCGCCGACGGCTACGGCGTCTGCAGCTACGTCTTCGCGTGGACGCCGTCGCGGGATCCGCTGCCGGCGTCCGGCGTGCTCGGCGGGTACCTCGAAGGCTTCGGCGACCTGCGGGTGCGGCCGGACGCGGCGAGCGCGATCCCGCTCGGCGACCGGACCTGGGCGGTGGTGTGCGACGCCGGGTGGCCGTCCGGGGCCGCAACGGAGCTGGCGCCGCGCGAGGTGCTGCGCGGGCAGCTGGCGGCGCTGGAGGGCCTGGGGCTGGTCCCGTCGGTCGGGATCGAGCACGAGGTCGTGTTCCGCGATCCGGACGGCGCGCCGCTCACCGCGCACGGCGTGGACTACGCACTCGGCGGCACCGAACGCCTGGCGCCGCTGCTGCGCGACCTGCGGACGGAGCTGGACGACGCCGGGCTGGGCGTCGAGTCGGCGCGCGCGGAGTGCCACCCGGGGCAGTACGAGATCGTGCTGCGCCACCGCGACGCCCTGGCCGCGTGCGACGACGTCCTGCTGCAGCAGCTTCTCGTGCGCCGGACCGCCGCGCGCCACGGCGTCACCGCCGACTACCTGGCGGCCCCGGAGCCGGGGCAGGGCAGTTCCGGGCACGTGCACCTTTCGCTGTCCGCAGTGGACGGGTCGGAGCCGGATCTGCTGGGCGGGTTCCTGGCCGGTGTCCTCCGTGACGCGCGGGCGTTGACGGCGGTGTGGGCGCCGACGTGGAACAGCTACGTCCGGCTGCGGACGGCGCCGTTCTCCCCGCGCCTGGTGTGCTGGGGCCACGACGACCGGACGGCTTCGGTGCGGGTGGCCGGGCCCGCGGGGAACCGCAGGCTGGAGTTCCGGTTCCCCGGTGCCGACGCCCAGCCCCACCTCGTCGTCGCGGCGCTGCTCGCCGCCGGGCGGTTCGGGCTGGAGGAAGGCCTGGCGCCGCCGGAGGCGGGCGTCGCGGCCGGTGCGCTCGCGGCGTCGCCGTGGGAAGCGCTGGCGCTGACGGACCGGGTGGGGGAGCTGCTGGGCGGGGACGTCGCGGCCCAGCTGGCGGCGTTGCTCACGGAAGAGATCGAAGCGGGGCTGGAGACGGTCACGGACTGGCAGCGCCGCCGCGGCGCCCTCCGCTCCTGATATCCGGCCGCTGGGGGGTGCGCCTGGCCGGCGGGTGCGACAGCCAGGTCATGAACGACTCTCGGCTGCCGGGCGGGCGCACGGCCGAGGTCGCGAATGAGTCATTGGGGACCTCGTACGTCCCGGACGAGTCATTCGGGACACCAGCGACAGCGCCTCGCTGCCGTTCGCCGCGCGGAACTGCGCGGATCTTCACCGGCGGGGGGTTGCGCCGAGGCCGCCGGGTGCGCAGGCTCGACGTCGTGAGCGAGCACGAGTACGACCTCATCGTCATCGGTTCGGGCCCCGGCGGCCAGAAGGCCGCGATCGCCGCGGCGAAGCTCGGCAAACGGGTGGCGGTCGTCGACCGGCACGACATGGTCGGCGGGGTGTGCGTCAACACCGGCACGATCCCGTCCAAGACGCTGCGCGAAGCCGTGCTCTACCTGACCGGCATGAACCAGCGGGAGCTCTACGGCGCGAGCTACCGCGTCAAGCAGGACATCACCATCGCCGACCTGCTCGCGCGCACCCAGCACGTCGTCGGGCGCGAGGTCCAGGTCGTGCGCGCGCAGCTGATGCGCAACCACATCGACCTGGTCGACGGCACCGCCTCCTTCACCGACCCGCACACCGTGGTGGTCGAAGGCCGCCACCGCGGCGACCGGCGGGCGCTGTCGGCCGGCCACGTCGTGATCGCCACCGGGACCCGACCGGCGCGGCCGAAGCAGGTGGACTTCGACGCCGCCCGCGTGCTCGACTCCGACGAGATCCTGCGCCTGGAGCAGATCCCGTCGTCGCTGGTCGTGGTGGGCGCCGGGGTGATCGGGATCGAGTACGCGTCGATGTTCGCCGCGCTCGGCTCGCGGGTCACCGTGGTCGAGCAGCGCGACCACATGCTCGACTTCTGCGACCCGGAGATCGTCGAGTCGCTCAAGTTCCAGCTGCGCGACCTCGGCGTCACCTTCCGCTTCGGCGAGAAGGTCGCGGACGTGGCGGTGTCCGACCACGCGACCATCACGACGCTGGTCAGCGGCAAGCGCATCCCGGCCGACGGCGTGATGTACTCCGCCGGCCGCCAGGGCATGACCGGCGAGCTCAACCTGGAGGCGGCGGGTCTGGCCGCGGACGAGCGCGGCCGGCTGGTGGTCGACGAGAACTACCGCACCGCCGTGCCGCACATCTACGCGGTCGGCGACGTGATCGGCTTTCCGGCGCTGGCGGCGACGTCGATGGACCAGGGCAGGCTCGCGGCGTACCACGCGTTCGGCGAGCCGGCCCACGAGCTGGGCGCGCTGCAGCCGATCGGCATCTACACGATCCCCGAGATCTCCTACGTCGGCGCGACCGAGGCCCAGCTGACGTCGTCGTCGGTGCCGTACGAGGTCGGCATCGCCCGCTACCGCGAGCTGGCGCGCGGCCAGATCACCGGCGACAGCTACGGCATGCTGAAGCTGCTGGTGTCCACGACGGACCGCACGCTGCTGGGCGTCCACGTGTTCGGCACCGGCGCGACCGACCTCGTCCACATCGGACAGGCGGTGATGGGCTGCGGCGGCACGGTCGACTACCTCGTCGACGCGGTGTTCAACTACCCCACGCTTTCGGAGGCGTACAAGGTGGCCGCGCTGGACGCGACCAACAAGATCCGGGCCTTGGAGCGCTTCACGTCCTGAGCGCCCCAGCAGTCACACCAGCACCACGTGATCCGCTTGTGGTGAACCGGTTTGACACTCGTCTAGAACATATGTTCGACTGACGGCGTGCGATGGGATCGGCAGCGGACAGGGGAGGGTGAACCGGCACTGCCCGGGCTCGAGGGCTTGGTGCGATCGGTGCGGTCACCGGAATTCGACGGCGTCACCTTTCACGAGGTGCACGCCCGGTCGGTGCTGAACAAGGTGCCCGACGGCTCCGGCGTGCCCTTCGGGTGGACGGTCAACCCGTACCGCGGCTGCTCCCACGCCTGCACCTACTGCCTCGAAGGCGGCACCCGGATCCTGCTGGCGGACGGCCGGACGAAGGCGTTGTCGGACCTGCAGGTCGGTGACGAGATCTACGGCACGCGCGGCCACGGCGCGTCCCGGCGGCTGGTGCCCACCCGGGTGCTCGCGCACTGGACCACCCTGCGCGCCGCGTACCGGGTGACCCTCGAAGACGGCACCCGGCTCGTCGCGAGCGGCGATCACCGGTTCCTGACGGCGAGGGGCTGGAAGCACGTCACCGGCAGCAAGTTCGGCGCCGCGCAGCGGCCGCACCTGGAACCCGGCACCGAGCTGATCGGCGTCGGCCGGTTCGAGCCGACCCCCGACGAAACGCTCGGCTACCGGGCCGGCTACCTGTGCGGGATGCTGCGCTCCGGCGGGTTCGCCGCCGAACCGGACGCCGCCACGCGCGCGCTGCGCTACCTGCCGGACTTCGGGGCGTCGGTCGGGTTCCTCAAGGTGCCGCCGGACCCGGACGCGCACTGGCAGCGCGGGTTCCTCGCCGGCGTCTTCGACCTCGCGGGCGGCTACGGCCGCGGTGTCCTCGCGGTCGCGCACGACGAGCCCGAGATCGCCGACGCCTTCACCGCCGCGCTCGCCCGCTTCGGCTTCGCCCACCAGCTCGACGAGGTGCCGAAGTTCCCGACGCGCCAGGAGATCCGGCTGCTCGGCGGTGTCGCCGAGGTGCTGCGGTTCCTGCACGTCAGCAACCCCGCCGTGACGTGGAAGCGGTCCCTCGAAGGCGCGGTGATCGGCGCGAGCCGCCGCCGCGTGGAGGCGATCGAGCCGCTGGGCCTGCAGCTGCCGCTGTTCGACATCACCACCGGCACCGGCGACTTCGTGGCCGACGGCATGGTGTCGCACAACTGCTTCGCCCGGAACACCCACACCTACCTCGACTTCGACGCCGGCCGCGACTTCGACACCCAGGTCGTCGTCAAGGTCAACGCCCCCCAGGTGCTGACCGCGCAGCTGAAGAAGCCGTCGTGGCGGCGCGAGCCCGTCGCGATGGGCACCAACACCGACCCCTACCAGCGCGCCGAGGGCCGCTACCGGCTGATGCCGGGGATCATCACGGCGCTGGCGCGGTCCGGCACGCCGCTGTCGGTGCTGACCAAGGGCACGGTGCTGGCCCGGGACCTGCCGCTGCTGCGGGACGTGGCCCGGGACGTGCCGGTCGGGCTCGCCGTGTCGATCGCGCTGCTCGACGAAGAGCTGCAGCACCGCCTCGAACCCGGCACCCCGAGCCCGCGGGCCCGTCTGGAGCTGGTCCGCAAGGCCCGCGAGGCCGGGCTGCCGTGCTCGGTGCTGGTGGCGCCGGTGCTGCCGTGGCTGACCGACTCCGAGGAGGCGCTGGACGCGCTCTTCACGCAGCTCGCCGACGTCGGCGCGTCGAGCGTCACGGCGTTCGCCCTGCACCTGCGCCCCGGGGCGCGCGAGTGGTTCGGCCGCTGGCTGGCGGGCGCGCACCCGGAGCTCGTCCCGCGGTACCGGGAGCTGTACGCCCGGGGGAGTTACGTGCGGAAGGCGTACCGGGAGGGGCTGGCGGAACGGGTGGGGCCGTTGTTGCGGCGGCACGGCCTGGACACCAAGACCGCGTTCGATTTGCGGGGCCCTTCGCCGTCCGCGCCGGAGGCCGCTCCGGTCGAGCAGCTGCGCCTCCTCTAGTTTCCGGGGTCCTTTGTGGACCAGCTGGGTGAGGCGCTGGTCCGTTCGGGGGCGTTGTCTCCGGCTTGCGGCAAAATGTCCGATCGTGTCGTTGTCGTCGCGTGTCACCGGCGCCTAACGTCGAAGGGATGGAGTGCGGAAGGAGCCGGACGTTGACGACCTCGCAGACCGACCGGGTCGCGGCCGCCCGGCTCGCGTGGGCCGCCTTGAAGCTGACCCGGGCCGGCCGCCACCCGGTCGGCGTCGACCGGCTGGCCGCGACGGTCGGCGTCGCCCCGGCCGAAGCCCGGCGGCTGGTCGACCTGATCGGCTTCACCCTGCACCGCGACCTGGTGTCGACCGGCCCGGCCCCCCGCGGTGCCCACCACCGCCTGCAGCCGGCCGAGGGCACCCTCGGCGCGGGCCCCGACGGCACGGTCGACATGTTCCTGCTGGCCATCGCCACCGGCGAGCGCGTCCACGCGGCGGCGATCTGCCCGGTGACCGGGACGCGCATCCGCATCGAGCTGGTGTCCCACGCGATCCTCCTGGTCGACCCGCCGTCGGCGGTGGTCGCGGCGGTCGACCTCGGGTTCGGGCTGGACGGGGTCGACGGGGTGGCCTGCGCGGGACAGCCGTTCTTCGCCTCCGCCTCCGCGGCGGCGAGCTGGCTGGTGGCGAACCCGGGAGGGCGGATCTACCAGGTCGCGGCTTACCTGGCGCAGGCACACCGGCTGGTCGCGGCGCTCGAGGCCCGGCCCAAGTACGTCCTCTGACCGACTCGAGGGCGCCACTTTCATAGGGAAAGTGGCGGTTCGAGGGGTTGTGGGCCGAGCTTTCGTAGGGAAAGTGGCGGCTGGAGGGGTCGTGGGCGCAACTTTCATAGGGAAAGTGGCGGGTCGTCGCCCACTGCGCGAGGTGAGCCTGGCGACGTCGTAGGCTGTGACACTCGGGGCCTTCGCCCCGAGCCGGGACCCGGACCCCCGAAAGCGGTGGGTGGTTCGTTAGCCTTCTCGGCGGCGAGAACCACCCATGTCGAAGGAGAGCAGTCGCAGTGCTCCGCACTCACCAAGCCGGCACCCTGCGTGCCGGACAGGCCGGACAGACCGTCACCCTCACCGGATGGGTGGCCCGGCGGCGCGATCACGGCGGCGTCATCTTCATCGACCTCCGCGACGCGAGCGGCGTCGCCCAGGTCGTCTTCCGCGAGGGCGAGATGGCCGAGCGCGCCCACGCCCTCCGCTCCGAGTTCTGCGTCAAGATCGTCGGCGAGGTCGCGCAGCGCCCCGAGGGCAACGCCAACGCCGAGATCCCCACCGGTGAGATCGAGGTCCTCGCGACCGAGCTCGACGTGCTGTCCGAGTCCGCGCCGCTGCCGTTCCCGATCGACGACCGCGTCGACGTCGGCGAGGAGATCCGGCTCAAGCACCGCTACCTCGACCTGCGCCGCTCCGGCCCGGCCGCGGCCATGCGCCTGCGCAGCGAGGTCAGCCGCGCCGCGCGCGAGGTGCTGCACGCCCAGGACTTCGTCGAGATCGAGACCCCGACGATGACCCGCTCCACCCCCGAAGGCGCACGCGACTTCCTGGTGCCCGCCCGGCTCAAGCCCGGCTCCTGGTACGCGCTGCCGCAGTCGCCGCAGCTGTTCAAGCAGCTGCTCATGGTCGGCGGCATGGAGCGGTACTACCAGATCGCCCGCTGCTACCGCGACGAAGACTTCCGCGCCGACCGGCAGCCCGAGTTCACCCAGCTCGACATCGAGATGAGCTTCGTCGAGCAGGACGACGTCATCGCGCTCGGCGAGGACATCGTCTCCGCGCTGTGGAAGCTGATCGGGCACGAGATCCCGCGGCCGATCCCGCGCATCACCTACCACGAGGCGATGGCCAAGTACGGCTCGGACAAGCCGGACCTGCGCTTCGACCTCGAGATCACCGACATGACGGAGTTCTTCGCCGACACGCCGTTCCGCGTGTTCCAGGCCCCGTACGTCGGCGCGGTCGTCATGGCCGGCGGAGCGAGCCAGCCGCGCCGCCAGCTCGACGCGTGGCAGGAGTGGGCGAAGCAGCGCGGCGCGCGCGGCCTCGCGTACATCCTCGTCAACGAAGACGGCACCCTCGGCGGCCCGGTCGCCAAGAACCTGTCCGAGACCGAGCGCGAGAACGTCGCCGCGGCGGCGGGCGCGAAGCCGGGCGACTGCATCTTCTTCTCCGCGGGCAAGGCCGCCTCGACGCAGCCGCTGCTCGGCGCCGCGCGCGACGAGATCGGCAAGCGGCTCGGCCTGATCGACGAGAACGCCTGGTCGTTCGTGTGGGTCGTCGACGCGCCGCTGTTCGCGCCGGTCGAGGATATCGGCGACGACGTCGCCGTCGGCTCCGGCAAGTGGACCGCCGTGCACCACGCGTTCACCTCGCCGACCCCGGAGTGGATCGACAAGTTCGAGCAGGACCCGGGCAACGCGCTCGCCTACGCCTACGACATCGTCTGCAACGGCAACGAGATCGGCGGCGGCTCGATCCGTATCCACCGCGGCGACGTCCAGAAGCGCGTCTTCAGCCTGATGGGCCTCGGCGAAGAAGAGGCGCAGGAGAAGTTCGGCTTCCTCCTCGACGCCTTCGCCTTCGGCCCGCCGCCGCACGGCGGCATCGCGTTCGGCTGGGACCGCATCGTCATGCTGCTGGCCAAGGCCGACTCGCTGCGTGACGTGATCGCGTTCCCGAAGACCGGCGGCGGCTACGACCCGCTGACCGCGGCGCCGGCGCCGATCACCGCGCAGCAGCGCAAGGAAGCCGGGATCGACGCGAAGCCGGCCACCGCCCCGCAGAACTAGTGCTGCACCTGAGGGCCGTGTGCCCGCCGGCCAAGACCGCCGAGGCCTTGGAAATCCTGCGGACCCACGCCGGCACCGCGCACCTCATCGTGCACCGCGGCGTCGCCGTGGAGCCCGCGGGCGACCTGGTCGAGGCCGATATCGCGCGCGAAGCGACGGACGAGATCGTCGACGCGCTGTGCGCGCTCGGCCTCGACCACACCGGCGGGATCACGCTGGAATCGCTCGACACCGCGCTGTCCGACGCCGCCGACGAGGCGGAGGAAGCGGCGCCGGGCGAAGCGGCCGACGCCGTCGTGTGGGAGGAGCTGGTCGCGCGCACGGGCGAGGAATCCCGGATGAACGTGACGTTCCTGGCGTTCCTCACCATCGCCTGCCTGCTCGCCGCCGTCGGCGTGCTGACGAACTCCGCGGTCACGATCGTCGGCGCGATGGTCGTCGGCCCGGAGTTCGGGCCGCTGGCGGCGCTGGCGGTCGGGCTGGTCCTGCGCCGCTGGGACCTCGTCCGCCGGGCGGGTGCCGCGCTGGGCGTCGGTTTCCCGCTGGCGATGGTCGTGACGCTGGGCGGCGCGCTGCTCGTGCACGCGACCGACGTCTTCGGCGCGGACGCGTTCCGGCTGGACCGGAACCACGAAGTCGACTTCGTCTTCTCCGTCGGGGTGCCGTCCCTGGTCGTCGCGATGCTCGCCGGCGCCGCCGGGATGCTCGCCATGACGTCGGCGAAGTCGGCCGCGCTGGTGGGGGTGTTCATCTCCGTGACCACGGTGCCGGCCGCGGGGTACGCGGTCGTCGCGGCCGTGGCGGGGGAGTGGAACCGGTGCCTGCAGTCGGTCGGGCAGCTGCTGGTCAACCTTCTCGGAATCGTTGCAGCTGCGGCCATTGTGTTGATCGTGCGCCGGAATGGGCAACGTTCACCGGGGGGAATGCGTCCGCTTTCACGCGGGTGACCCGTCTCCGGGCGGGATGCCTCTTCTTGTCCGGATGTCAGTAGTCATGGTTGCTCAGTCACGAGTAGGGTCGGTGACAATGACAGTCGACACCTCCTCCGCCGGCGATGCTGGAGTCGGTGCAGGAGCCGAGCAGCTCGCCATCGCCGCGGCGGTCACGGCGGGCGAGTCCGTTCTTTCACGCAGGTTCGGCAGCGCGATCACCCTGGTCGGGCCCGAGGACCTCGCGGGGAGCGGGCCGGCCACGGTGGTCCGCGCGCGGGTGGTGTCGTCGTTCGCGCTGCCCCGTACCCTGGTCATCAAGCACTACCGGGACCGGCCGGAGTCGGGCGCCGACCCGTTCGCCCAGGAGGCGGTCAGCTACCAGCTGTTCACCGCGCTGGCGGCCGACGAGCGGATGTGCCCGGAGCTGGTGGCCCACGACGGCCGCGACCGCGTGCTCGTGCTGGAGGACCTCGGCCGCACGCCGACGCTGGAGGACAAGCTCTACGCGCGCGACTCCCGCGCGGCCGAGCGCGCCCTGCTGTCCTGGGCGCGGTCGCTGGGCCGGCTGCACGCGAGCACCGCCGGCCGCGAAGCGGATTTCAACGCGCTGCTGCGCCGCCTCGGCGGCCCGGCGAAGAGCGATTCCGGCAGCGTCGACGAGCTCTGCGAGCGGGTGCCGGCCCTGATCCGCAAGCGGCTCGGCATCCCGGTGCCCGGCGAAGTGCGAGCCCAGGTGACGGCGGCCCTCGAGTCGTCGCGCGCGGCGGGCTTCCGCGCGTTCAGCCCGGTCGAGCTGAGCCCGGACAACAACCTCGTCACCGGCCAGGGCGTCCGCTTCCTCGACTTCGAGAACGGCTGCGTCCGGTCGGCCCTGGTCGACGCGGCTCACCTGCGGTTGCCGTTCGCGAGCTGGCCGGACGCGCTGGCGTTGCCGGCCGGCATGAGCGAAGCGATGATCGCGGCGTGGCGCGCGGAGGTGGTGGGGGTGTGGCCGGCGTTCGCCGACGACGACGTCCTCGCGACGCACCTGACTTCGAGTGAGCTGCTGCGGGTGTGGCTGATCACGGGCGAGGAGCTCGGATCGTTGAACCTGTCCCGCCACGCGGCCCCGGTCAGCCGCGAGGCGGCATTCGTGACGTGGTGGCGCGACTTGGCCAAGCACGCCGGATATGTCCGGATGACGGCGGTTTCGGAGTTCGCGGCCCGGGTGGCGGCGGCCCTGGCGGCCCGGCTGGGACCGCACGCCGACCTGGCGTTCTACCCCGCCTTCCGCTGACCCGGCCCGGTTGTCCCCAGGACGGCCGGGTTGGGGATGGTTGGGCGGGATGCCGCTCTTCCCGCGCTTTTCGTCGGCCGGCGCCGATACGCTGGACCCGGGGGGCGCCCCCGGGGAGTGGTCATGACTTCGGCGAACCGCCGGCCGGCCGCGGTGATGGCTTCGCCGGCGCCCTGCGTGGGAATCGCGGGGCCGGCGAAGGCGCGCCTGTCCCGGCTGCCGAATTGGGGGTCGCAAATGAGTCATTGGGGACCTCCGGGGTCGCGGCTGCCGCGCCGGGAGCCGCCGCGAACAGGACACTTCCGGCGCCCGTGAAGTGCGCGTCAAGAATTAGGCCCGGTGTCGCAGGCGCGTTACCTCGTCCTCACCGCGTGTGAGCCTGCGTGGCCGATGGTCGTGGACGTGACCGTGATGAGCGTCGATGTCACCCCCCGTCCCGAACCCATCCGGCCCCGCCCGGCCGCCGTGCCGCCGCTCAAACGGGCTCGCCGGCTGGTCGTCCTCGGGGACTCCACCGCCGTCGGGCTCGGTGATCCGCTGCCGCGGCGCGGCGGCTGGCGGGGGGTCGGTCCGCTGGTCGCCGCCGCGCTCGGGGTCGATGGCAGCGGCTACCTGAACCCCTCCTTCGCCGGGGCGCGGATGCGGTGTGTGCTCACCGACCAAGTCCCCGCGGCCGTGGCGCACCGGGCCGATGTGGCCCTGCTCGTCGCCGGCATGAACGACACCCTCCGGCCGGACTTCGACGCCGCGCGCGTCGCCGCCGACCTCGGTGAGGTGATCCGGCGCCTCGGGGAGACCGGGACCACCGTGCTGCCCGTCCGCTTCCACGACCACAGCCGGGTCTTCCGCCTCCCGGCGTCGCTGAAGCGCGCCCTCGGTGCCCGGGTGGCCGAACTCAACGCCGCCATCGACGAGGTCGTCGCCCGCGAAGGCGTGCCCTGCCTCGACCTCGCCCGGCTGCCCGGCGCCTACGACCTCGCCACCTGGAGCGTCGACCGGCTGCACCCCTCCGAGCTCGGCCACCGGATGCTCGCGAGCGGCTTCACCGGCCTGCTCGCCGAAGCCGGGTTCGCCGTGCCGGAACCGGTCAGCCTCGCCTGCAGCGGGGGCGCCGAGCCGAGCACCGCGGGACACGTGGGCTGGCTGGTGCTCAAGGGAATCCCGTGGCTCTGGCGCCGCGGCCGCGAATTCCTGCCCTACGCCGCCGTCATCATGTGGAACTCGTTCCGCGCCCGCTGAACACCCGCAACGCCTCCACGTCCGACGCCGGGTTGCGGACGAAGAAGTCCGCCCACTCTTCGATGTCCGGGTACGCGCAGTGCTCCGCGAGGAACCGGCACGCCGCTTCGGCGTCGTACTCCGTGCGCCGCAGCTGGACGCCGTCGCCGAGCAACGCCCAGTGCGCACCCCTTGCCCCGTAGGGCATTCCGACACTGCCGGGGTTCACGACCAGCCGCCGGTCCGCGAGCCGGACGAACGGCATGTGCGTGTGCCCCAGCACGACGGTTTCCGCGGTCACGCCGTCGAGGACCTCCGCCCAGCGCTCCGGCGGGCTGTCGACGAGCACGATTTCGGTGTCGTCGCGCGGGGTCGCGTGGCAGAACAGCACCTCGCCCAGCGTCACGGTCAGCGGCAGCGCGTCCAGCACCGGCAGGTCGGCCGGACGCAGCTGCTTCGCCGCCCACGGGAAAATCGGGTCCGGGACGAACGTGCCGCCCGTGCGAGCCGACTCGGCCAGCTCGCGATCGGCGTTGCCGCGCACCCACACCGCGCGCTCGCCCAGCGCCCGCAGCCGCTCGAGGGTTTCGACCGGCATGGGCCCGGCGAGCAGGTCGCCGAGCAGCACGATCCGCTCCGCCGCCCGGACGTCCGGCTCCGCCAGGACCGCCTCCAGCGCCGGGAGCACGCCGTGCACGTCCGCCAGCACCGCTACGTTCACCCGGCCACCATGGGGCACGCCGAGCGCCCCGGGCGAGGGATTTCGCCCAGGGCGCAAGCCGGCTACACCGTCGCCAGCGGCAGTTCCCGCACGCCCGTCATGTTCGGGTTGACCTGGAACTTCGGCGGCTCACCCGGAATCGTGCGCAACACCGGGTAGCGGTCGAACAGGATGTTCAGCGCCACCCGGCCTTCCAGCCGGGCGAGCGGCGCGCCGATGCAGAAGTGGATGCCGCGGCCGAACGCCAGGTGCGGATTTTCCGCCCGCAGCGGGTCGAACGTGCCCGGGGCGCGGAACACCCGCCCGTCGCGGTTGGCCGCCGCGACCCAGAGCAGCAGCATCTGGTCGGCCGGCACGGTGACGCCCCCGACCTCCGCCTCGCGCATGGTCGTGCGGGCCACCGCCGCGAACGGCGTGAGGTAGCGCAGCGACTCCTCGATCACCGGCGGCACGAGCGCCCGGTCCGCGCGCGCCCGCTCGTCCCAGTCCCGGAACGTGTCCAGGCACAGCACCACGTTGCCGAGCAGCATCGTCGTCGTGATGTGGCCGGCCAGCAGCAGGAGGTTCGCGAAGCTGACGACTTCGCCGCGGGACAGCCGTTCGCCGTCCAGCTCGGCCTCGACCAGTTTCGTCAGCAGGTCCTCGCGCGGCCGCTTCCGCCGCTCGTCGACGTGCACGCCGAGGTATTCGGTGAGCGACTTCTGGCCCTCCAGGGACGACCTGATCGCCTGGTCCTGCTTTTCGTCCTTCTTCACCAGCGAAACCTGGTCGGCGGACTCGAACATCTTGTCCACCCAGCCCTTGAACAGGTGCCGGTCGCCGGCCGGGACGCCCAGCAGCTCGGCGATCACGATCACCGGCAGCGGGTAGGCCAGGCTCTCCACCAGCTCCAGCCGGTCGCCGGCGGGGACCGCGTCGAGCAGTTCGCGGGTGATCGCGGCGATCCTCGGCTCGAGATCCGCCACCACCTTCGGCGTGAACGCGCGGCTGACGAGCTTGCGCATCTTGTTGTGCAGCGGCGGGTCCAGCTGCAGGATGCTGCCCGACGACGGGTCGTAGTCGGAGTCGGGCATCAGGTCCTCCGGCACCAGCCGTGTGGTGTCGGACGAGAACGTCGCCGGGTCGCGGAGGATCGCTTCGATCTCCGGGTGCCCGTAGACGTTCCACATCCCCAGTTCCGCGGCGAACTCGACCTGCTTCTCCGGTTGCTTCCCCCGCAGCCAGAACTGGGACTCGTGGAGTCCCCAGGTGTCGGCGAGTGTGGTGGTCATTTTCCGCCCCTTTCCCCGATGTGGCCCCGGGATCAGCCGGAGGCCCTGGTGGGATCGTGTGCGTAGATCCCGTTACGGAAGCCCGAGACGAGCTCCTCGAGCGTCGAACTCAGCTCCGCCGCCACCTCGGCGACCGCGGCGGGATCGGGCTCCCCGGGCGGCTCGAACGCGGTGCGGATCAGGTGGGCGAGGACGTCCGCCTTCTCCTCGACGGGGATGCCCTCGAACTCGTCCGAAATCGTGTCGCCGACGTAGAAGCCGAGCGTCGCGGCGTGCAGCGCGTAGCTCATGTGCGGCATGTCCGCGCGGATCAGCCCGTGCCGCAGCAGCGCGGTCTCGAAGTGCACGCTCAGCTCGTCCTGCTGCTTCTTCAGTGCCAGGTCGCCGAGCGAGCCGAACATCTCCGCGTTGCCGCGCAGCATCGCCATCACCAGCGGGCGGCGGTGGGTGATCAGGAACGAGCACGGGACCATCCGGTGGGGCAGGATCATCGCCGGGTCGGCCTTGATCCTGGTCAGCAGCTCGTCGGTCAGATCGGCCGACTCCCGCATCATCAGCGCCTGGAACAGCAGCTCCTTGGTACGCCAGTGCAGGTAGACGGTGCCCTTGCCGATGCCGACCGCGCGCGCGACGTCGTCGATCGCCACCTTGCGGTAGCCCATGCGCAGCAGCAGCTCGCCCGCCGCGTCCAGGATCCGGTCGGCGCGCTCGCGGTTGGGATGGCTCATGCGTCTCCACCTGTGATTTTGTTGAGCTTTTGACTGGTTGACTGGAATCGCACTTTCGGTCAACCAGTCATTCCGACGGTAGCGCCGCTGCGGGGGCCGGGGCAAGCGGTTCTGCCGGCGGGGTCGGTTAACGTCATGGGCGTGGCACAGGACGAGCTCTTCACCGTGAACGCCGACATCGCGCCTCCGCCGGAGCGCACGACGTCGAACGCGGCCGCGGAACCGCAGGCGGACCCGGCGAGCTCGCCGCTGGCCGTGCGGATGCGGCCGCGCTCGCTCGAAGAGGTCGTCGGCCAGCAGCACCTGCTGCGCGAAGGCGCTCCGCTGCGGCGGCTGGTCGAGGGCGCCGCGCCGGCGTCGGTGCTGCTCTACGGCCCGCCCGGCACGGGCAAGACGACACTGGCCAACCTCGTCTCGATCGCCACCGGCCGCCGGTTCGTCGCGATGTCGGCGCTTTCGGCGGGCGTCAAGGAGGTGCGCGGCGTCATCGAGGAGGCGCGGCGGCGCCGCCAGTACAACGCCGAGAACACCGTGCTGTTCATCGACGAGGTGCACCGGTTCTCCAAGACCCAGCAGGACGCGCTGCTCGGCGCGGTCGAGGACCGCACGGTGCTGCTGGTCGCGGCGACGACCGAGAACCCGTCCTTCTCCGTCGTGTCGCCGCTGCTGTCGCGGTCGCTGGTGCTGCAGCTGCGCCCGCTGACCGACGCCGACATCACGGCGCTGATCGAGCGCGCGCTCGCCGACGAGCGCGGCCTGGGCGGCGAGCTGACGCTGACCGAGGACGCGTGCGCCCACCTCGTCCGGCTCGCGGGCGGGGACGCGCGCCGCGCGCTCACCGCGCTGGAGGCGGCGGCGGACGCGGCGTCGGCCACCGAGGCGAAGACGATCGACCTGGCCACCGTCGAGTCCACAGTGGACAAGGCGGCGGTGCGCTACGACCGCGACGGCGACCAGCACTACGACGTGATCAGCGCGTTCATCAAGTCGATCCGCGGGTCCGATGTGGACGCCGCGCTGCACTACCTGGCCCGGATGATCGAAGCGGGGGAGGATCCGCGGTTCCTGGCGCGGCGGCTGGTCGTGCACGCCAGCGAGGACATCGGGATGGCCGACCCGACGGCGCTGCAGTCGGCGATCGCGGCCGCGCACGCGGTGCAGTTCATCGGCATGCCGGAGGGCCGGCTGGCGCTGGCGCAGGCGACCGTGCACCTGGCGACCGCGCCGAAGTCCAACTCGGTGATCAAGGGCATCGACGCGGCGCTCGCGGACGTCCGGGCGGGGCTGGCGGGCACCGTCCCGCCCCACCTGCGTGACGGGCACTACGCGGGCGCGAAGAAGCTCGGCAACGCGCAGGGCTACCGGTACCCGCACAACGTGCCCGAGGGCGTGCTGGCGCAGCAGTACCCGCCGGACGAGCTGGTCGGCCGGGACTACTACGAGCCGACCCAGCGCGGCGCCGAGCGGACGCTCGCCGACCGCGTCCCCAAGCTGCGCCGGACCATCCGCGGGGAAAAGTGAACCGGGCGGAAGAATCGCCGGTGGGATGATCACCGGCCGGGCCGCCGGGGGCAAGATCATCGGGTTTCGTAAGCTTCGCGGCTTGAGGCGGCCCGCACCAGGGGAGAGCCGCCGCGACCGCAGGAGGCTCAACCGTGCCCGCGACGCTGCAGTGCATCGTCCTGGATTGCCCGGAACCGGTCGTGCTCGCCCGCTTCTACCAGGCGCTGCTCGGTGGCGAGGTGGACCGGCCCGACCCGCGGTGGCGGGTCGACGAGGACTGGTCGACGCTGCACGTGAACGGGATCGTCCTGGGCTTCCAGCGGTCGTACGACCACCGGCCGCCACGCTGGCCGGACCCGGCCTTCCCCCAGCAGTTCCACCTCGACTTCGAGGTCGACGACTTCCGCGAGTCCCACGACGTCGTCCTGCGGCACGGCGGCCGGCTGCTCGACCCCGACCTCGGCGGCCGGGGCTGGCGCGTCTACGCCGATCCGGCAGGTCACCCGTTCTGCCTGCTCGGCGACTACTGAGCGCGCGGGCGCGGCCCGGCTTCGGCACGATGGCGGCATGACTGTCGCGTTTCTCGGAACCGGGATCATGGGCGCCCCGATGGCGGCCAACATCGCCAAGGCGGGCCTCGACGTCCGGGTCTGGAACCGGACCCGGGCCAAGGCCGAACCCCTCGCCGACGTCGCCACGGTGGCCGGTTCGGCGGCTTCGGCGGCCGAAGGCGCGGACATCCTCGTGACGATGCTCGCGGACGGCCCCGCCGTGGCCGAAGCGTTCGAAGCCGCTTCGCCCGCTTCGGGGACATTGTGGCTGCAGATGAGCACGGTCGGCCTCGACTGGACCGACCGGCTGGCCGCGATGGCGGAGAAGGCGGGCGCGGTCTTCGTCGACGCGCCGGTCCTCGGCACCCGGCAGCCCGCGGAACAGGCCCAGCTGCAGGTCCTGGCGTCCGGCCCGGAGGAGGCCCGGCCCAAGGCCACGCCGGTGTTCGACGCGGTCGCCCTCAAGACGCAGTGGCTCGGGCCCGCGGGCAACGGCAGCCGGCTGAAGCTGGTGATGAACGCCTGGGTGCTCGCGCTGACCAACGCCACGGCCGAAAGCCTCGGGCTGGCGCAGTCGCTGGGCCTGGACCCGGCGCTGTTCCTGGAGACGATCAAGGGCGGCGGCCTCGACGTCGGCTACGCGCACGTGAAGGGCGGCGCGATGCTGTCGGGCGAGTACCCGCCGTCGTTCCCGGCGGGCCTGGCGGCGAAGGACGCGCGGCTGGTGGTGGAGGCCGCGGGCGAGGACGTGGACGTGGCGGGCGCCCGTGCGGTCCTTTCGCACCTGGAAGCCGCGGTGGACGCGGGCCACGGCGAGGAAGACATGGCAGCGCTCTACCGCGCGGTCCTGAAGTCCTCCTGACCCCGGTCCCCGAGCCCCCGCTTCGGTCCGGGGCGCGGCCGGCTCGACCGCGGACGCGTCCAGCGCCCGGAGCGACGCGTTTTCCGGGCGCGGCGGGGTGACACGGTCGGGAACCCGGCCAGGCGGTAACCTCAGGCGGCATCCCGACCCCTGAACCGAGGAGGGCCCGTGTCGGCAGGGCAGATCGCCGCGTTGATCGCCGCAGGAGCATTCGTGGTGCTGGTCGTCCTGCTGGCGATCCCGCTGATCAAGCTCGGCAAGACGCTGGACGCGGCCACCGAAGCGATCGAGCGCACCAACAGCAACACCGACCCGCTGCTGATCGGCGCGAACGAGACCATCACGCACGTGAACACCCAGCTCGAGCGGGTGGACGGGATCACCGCGAACGCGCAGGCGGTCACCGGCAACGTCTCGGCGCTGGCGTCCGTGTTCACCGCGACCCTGGGCGGCCCGCTGGTCAAGACCGCGGCGCTGTCCTACGGGCTCAGCAAGGCGATCAAGGCGCGCAAGAAGAAGAGCGCCTTGAAGGCCGCGCGGAAGGCCGGCAAATGAAGCGGCTGTTCTGGCTCGGTGTCGGCGTCGCCGCCGGTGTGGCGCTCTCCCGCAAGGCCACCGAAACGGCTCGTCAGGTCACTCCGGCCGGGTTAGCATCGAACCTGGGGGACGCCGTGCGCGAGCTGGCGGGCGCCGTGGGCTCGTTCGGCGCCGAGGTGCGCGCGGGCATGAGCGAGCGGGAACAGGAGCTGCACGACATGGTCGAGGAGCGGACGGGCGTGACCGCGCCCCGCGCCGAGGGCCGGCACGCCGCTGCGGCCCGGCGCCCGGCCCGGCGAGCTCGCCGGGCGGAGGGCTGATCCGGGCCCGCCCGGAACCCCTCCGCCGTCGCCGCCCGGCCCCGTTCGTCGCCACCAGCACAAGGACTTTCCCGTGGACACACACGAAATCACCGACCGTTTCCTGCGCCATTTCGAGGGCCGGGGTCACACGCGCGTGCCCAGCGCGCCGCTGATCCTCGACGACCCGAACCTGCTGTTCGTCAACGCCGGCATGGTGCAGTTCAAGCCGTACTTCCTCGGTGAGGCGCCGCCGCCGTACCCGCGCGCGACCTCCGTGCAGAAGTGCGTGCGCACGCCGGACATCGACGAGGTGGGCAAGACCACCCGGCACAACACGTTCTTCCAGATGGCCGGCAACTTCTCCTTCGGCGACTACTTCAAGGAAGGCGCCATCGAGGCGGCCTGGGAGCTGATCACCAAGCCCCAGAGCGACGGCGGCTTCGGCCTCGACCCGGACCGCATCTGGGCGACCGTCTACAACGACGACTCCGAAGCGGCCGGGCTGTGGCGCAAGCTCACCGGCCTGCCCGGCGAGCGCATCCAGGCCCGCGACGGCAAGGACAACTACTGGGACATGGGCGTGCCCGGTCCCGGCGGCCCGTGCTCGGAGATCTACTACGACCGCGGCCCGGCGTACGGCCGCGAGGGCGGCCCGGTCGCCGACGAGGACCGCTACATCGAGATCTGGAACCTCGTCTTCATGCAGGACGTCCGCGGCGACCTGAGCCCCAAGCTCGGGCACAAGCCGATCGGCGAGCTGCCGAAGAAGAACATCGACACCGGCATGGGCGTCGAGCGCGTCGCGACGATCCTGCAAGGCGTCGAGAACGTCTACGAGACCGACCTCGTGCGCCCGGTGATCGGCCGCGCCGAGGAGTTCTCGGGCCGCCGCTACGGCAGCAACCACGCCGACGACGTCCGCTTCCGCGTCATCGCCGACCACGCCCGCACCGGCGTCATGCTGATCGGCGACGGCGTGACCCCGGGCAACGACGGCCGCGGCTACGTGCTGCGCCGCCTGCTGCGCCGCATCATCCGCTCCTCGCGCCTGCTGGGCGTGCACGAGCCGGTGCTGCAAGCCTTCGCGAGCGTCGTGCGCGACACGATGGGCCCGACCTACCCCGAGCTGGTCTCCGGGTTCGACCGGATCAACGAGGTCGTCCGGATCGAGGAGGAGGCGTTCCTCTCGACCCTGACCTCCGGTTCGCGCATCTTCGACATGGCGGCCGAGGAGACCAAGCGCGGCGGCGGCGACGTGCTGGCCGGCGACAAGGCGTTCCAGCTGCACGACACCTACGGCTTCCCGATCGACCTCACCCTCGAGATGGCGGCCGAGCAGGGCCTGACCGTCGACGAGGACGGCTTCCGCACGCTCATGAACGAGCAGCGGACCCGCGCGAAGGCGGACGCGGCGGCCCGCAAGACCGGCCACGGCGACCTCTCGGAGTACCGCAAGGTCCTGGAGCAGCACGGCGAGACCGAGTTCCTCGGCTACACCGACCTGCAGGCCGAGGCGAAGGTCGTCGCGCTGCTCGAAGACGGGCAGCCGGTCCGCAGCGTCTCCGCGGGCAAGAAGGCGGAGCTGGTCCTCGACCGGACGCCGTTCTACGCCGAGAGCGGCGGCCAGGTCGCCGACACCGGCGTGCTGCTCGGCGACGGCGTCGAGCTGAAGGTCCTGGACGTCCAGAAGATCGTGCCGGGCCTGTACGTGCACCGCGTCGAGGTCACCGAGGGGGAGGTCGGCCTGGACACGAAGCTGACCGGCTCGGTCGACACGCACCGCCGGCTGTCCATCGAGCGTTCGCACTCGGCGACGCACCTGGTGCACGCGGCCGTCCGCGGCGCCTACGGCAAGCGCGCGGCGCAGGCGGGTTCGCTGAACTCGCCGGGCCGCATGCGGTTCGACTTCACCACCCCCGGCTCGGTGTCTTCCGACGTGCTGACCGAGGTCGAGGAGGAGGTCAACGACTACCTCCAGACCAACGTCGAGGTGCAGAGCTACACCACGACCAAGGACAAGGCCCTCGAGCTGGGCGCGGTCGCGCTGTTCGGCGAGAAGTACGGCAACGACGTCCGCGTGGTCGACATGGGCGACTACTCCCGCGAGCTCTGCGGCGGCACGCACGTCGACCGGATCGGCCAGCTCGGCCTGGTCAAGCTGGTCTCCGACGCCTCCATCGGCTCGGGCGTGCACCGCGTCGAGGCGCTGGTCGGCACGGACGCGCTGAAGTACGTCCGCAAGGAGCAGCTGCTGGTCTCGCAGCTGGCGAACACCTTCAAGGTGCCGTCAGACCAGCTGCCGGGCCGCATCGAAGACGTCCTGACCCGGCTGAAGAACGCCGAGAAGGAGATCACCCAGCTCAAGACCCAGCAGGTGCTGGGTTCGGCGGGGTCCCTCGCGGACAAGGCGGCCGACGTGGGCGGCGTCTCGGTGGTGGCCGAGGTCGTGCCGGACGTCGACGGCAACGGCCTGCGCGCGCTCGCGTCCGACATCCGCGGCCGGCTCGGCTCGCGGCCCGGCGTGGTGGCGCTGTTCTCGCCGGCCGGCGACAAGCTGAGCTTCGTCGTCGCGACGACCAAGGCGGCCCAGGAGAAGGGCATCGCCGCGGGCAAGCTGGTGCCGTCGTTCGCCGGGAAGATCGGCGGCCGGGGCGGCGGCAAGCCCGACATGGCCCAGGGCGGCGGCACGAACCCGGCCGGCGCGGCCGAGGCGGTCACGGCCCTGCGCGCGGCGATTGCCGGCATTGGTTAACCGCGGAAACCGCGGCCCGGACCGGCCCGGCGTGGCCGATCCGGGGCGCGGTCGGCGTCTTGGCGTGGATGTCGGATCCGTCCGGGTCGGCGTGGCGCTGAGCGATCCGGCCCCCGTGCTGGCGTCGCCATTGGTTACCCTCTCCCGCGATGCGACCGACGACAGTGATCTGGACCAGCTGGCCGCCCTCGTCACCGAACACGAGGTGGTCGAGGTGATCGTGGGCCTGCCCAGAACGCTCGCCAACCGCCAGGGACCGGCGGCCGAGCTGGCCATCGCGTATTCTGAACGCCTGGCCGGGCGGATAGCGCCCGTGCCGGTCCGGCTGGGCGACGAGCGGCTGACCACGGTCACCGCATCCCGCATCCTCTCCCAGCGCGGGGTCAAAGGCCGCAAGCAGCGCGCGGTGGTCGACCAGGCCGCCGCCGTCGAGATCCTGCAGGCCTGGATCGACGCCGCCGCTGCGCACCGCGCCCGGGAGGGAGACCGATGAACGAGCAGCCACCCGAGCGTGGACGCCGCCGCCTGCGCGAACCGGACGCGGCGAGCCCGCCGCCGTCCCGGCCGGCACCGCGCCGGGCCGACGCGCATCCGAGCGGGTACCAGGAGCTTCCGCAGCCGTCCCGGCACAGCGGCGCGCACGACCTGCCCCAGCCGTCCCGCCGCGCGCGGCCCGAGCCGGGCTACGACCCGCGCCGCGACGCCCCGCCGTCCGGCCGGCGGCGGCTCGAGCCGCCGGGCACGCTGCCCCCGGCCGACGACGAGTTCGACCCGCAGGCCCAGCAGGCCGCGCCCGCTCGCGCCGCCCGGGCCCGCCACGGTCTCGACGAGGGTTCCGAGATCGAGCCGGCGGCCCCGCGCCGCCGCCGTGCGGCCCCGGATCCCGCCGAGCCACCGCAGCGACGTGCTGCTCCGGAGCGGATCGAGCCCTCGCCTCCGAGACGGCGCCGGGCCGACGCCGCCGAGCCGGTGGAGGCCGTCGAGCCGCCGCGGGGTCGCCGTCGCGGCGCTCCCGACCCGGCAGGCACCCCCGATCCCCGGCGCCGCCCCGATCCGGCCGAAGCCGAGCCCCAGCCCGGCCGGCGTGGCCCGGAGCCGATGGCCGCGGGCGAGCCGGTCGACCCGCCCTCGCGGCGGCGGCGTGCCGATCCCGCTGCCGAGCCCCAGCCCGGCCGGCGCGGTCCGGCCCCGGAGCCGATGGACACCGTCGAGCCGCCTTCGCGGCGGCGCCGCGCCGACCCGGCCGAGCCTCCGCCGGGCCGTCGTGGCCTGACCCCCGAGCCGATGGACATCGGCGACCCGGTCGAGCCGCCTTCGCGGCGGCGCCGCGCCGACCCGGCCGAGTCCCAGCCCGGCCGGCGTGGCTTGACCTCCGAGCCGATGGACATCGGCGAGCCGGTCGAGCCGCCTTCCCGGCGGCGCCGTGCCGATCCCGCCGCCGAGCTGCCGGGCCGTCGTGGCCCGGCCCCCGACCCGGTGGACGCCGCCGATCCGCGTCGGCGCCGCGCCCTGGAGCCCGACGCCGACCCGCGCCGCGGAGCTCCCGACTCCGCGCGGCGGCCCGCGCAGCCGGGTGACCGACCCGCAGGCGTGCCCGAACCCGGTGCCGAGCCGCGGCGCCGCCGTCCGCCGGTCCCGCCGGTGCGCGAAGAGCCGGTCACCGACGTGCTGCCCGCGCTGGCGCCGCCGCCCCCGGCCGAACCGCCCCGCGCGCCGCAGGACGAACCCGAGCACTCCGCCCAGGACGACGAGTACGCGGACTACGACGAGTACGAGGACTACGACGAGCCGGAGTACGACGCGGACTACGAGGACTACGACGACTACGACGAAGAGCCGGCGAAGCCGCGGAAGAAGAAGGGCAAGCGCGCCCTCGGCTGGATCGCCGCGGTCGCGGTGATCGCCCTGCTCGCGGGCGGGGCCTGGTACGGCTTCAACCGGATCTTCGGCTACGACGACTTCGACGGTGCCGGCACCGAGGACGTGCTGTTCCAGGTCGACGACGGCGACACGACGTCGGCGATCGGCGCGAAGCTCACCTCGGCGGGCATCGTCGCCAGCGGCAAGGCGTTCGTGAAGGCGGGCGAGGGCAACCCGAAGCTCGCCCGGATCCAGCACGGCTTCTACGTGATGAAGTCGCACATGTCCGGCGCCAGCGCGGTCGACCGGCTCACCGCACCGGCCTCGCGGGTCGGGCAGCTGGAGATCCGGCCGTACACGCAGTTCGACGACATCACCCAGCCCGACGGCAAGGTCACGCCCGGCGTGTACAGCCTGATGGCGAAGGCGTCCTGCGCGCAGCTCAACGGCAAAAGCACCTGCATCTCGGCGGACGACCTGCGCAAGGCGGTCGACACGGCGGACCTGAAGCAGCTCGGCGTGCCGGACTGGGCGGTCGAGCCCGCGAACAAGGCCGACCGCAAGGACCGGCGGCTGGAGGGCCTGATCGCGCCCGGCGTCTACGACGTCAAGCCCGGTTCCGCCGCGCCGGAGATCCTCGGGCAGCTGGTGCGCGCCTCGGCCGCGGCGATCCAGGAAGCGGGCCTCGGCCCGCAGACGGCCGGCCCGGGCATGACGCCGTACCAGACGCTGATCATCGCGTCGATCATCGAACGCGAAGGGGTGAAGGCCGACTTCGGCAAGCTCTCGCGGGTGATCTACAACCGGCTGGCGAGCAACATGCGGCTGCAGATGGACTCGACGGTCAACTACGTGCTCGACCGGCCGACCCTGCTGACCGACGAAGCCGAGCGGCTGAAGTCCGGCGCGTACAACACGTACAAGAACACCGGGCTGCCGCCGACGCCGATCGCGGTGTCGAGCCCGGACGCGATCAAGGCCGCGGTGAAACCGCCGGCGGGGGCCTGGGTGTACTTCGTCAAGTGCGAGAAGAACGGCCTGTCCTGCTTCGCGGTCACCAACGACGAGCACAACCGCAACCGGGACCTGGCCAAGGAACGCGGTGTCATCTGAGGCCCGGAAGGCCGCCGTGCTCGGGAAGCCGGTGGCGCACTCGCTGTCCCCGGTGCTGCACGGCGCCGCGTTCGCCGCGCTCGGCCTGACCGGCTGGACGTACGAACGGATCGAGACGAGCGCCGAGGAACTCCCGGCCCTGGTCGACGGCCTCGGCCCGGAGTGGGCCGGGTTTTCGGTCACCATGCCGGGCAAGCGCGCGGCGCTGGACCACGCGGACGAGGTGACGCCGCGCGCGGCCGCCGTCGGCGCGGCCAACACGCTGGTCCGCACCCCGCGCGGCTGGCTCGCGGACTGCACCGACGTCGAGGGCGTCACCGGCGCGCTGCGCGCCGCGGGCGGCTACCAGCCCGCACCAGGGGACACCGCGGTGGTGCTCGGCGCTGGGGGCACCGCGGCGGCGGCGGTCGTCGGGCTCGCGGCCCTCGGCGTGAAGCAGGTGCGCCTGGTCGTGCGCGAACCCGCCCGGGCCGGGGAAACCCTCGACGCGGCGAAGCGGGCTTCGCTCGACGTCGACGTCCTGCGCTGGCCGGAGACGGACTTCGCGGCGCTGGGGTCCGCGGCGGTGCTGGTGAACACCGTCCCGCCGGACGCGGTCGCCGCGCACGTGGCCGAGCTCGCCGCGGTCGCGCACGTCCTCGACGTCATCTACCACCCGTGGCCGACGCCGCTCGCCGAAGCCGTCGCGGCGCGCGGGGGCCGGCTCGCGACGGGACTGGACATGCTGCTGCACCAGGCGTTCGGCCAGGCCGAGCACTTCACCGGCCGCCCGGCCCCGCGGGCGGCGATGCGGGACGCGCTGCGCGAGGCGACCGGGAACCTGCTGCCGCTGCCGATCGGCTGAACGGCTTGCGCGCGTTGCTAATCTGGTCGACTGCCTTGCCGAAGGGGGTCTACCGGAATGACCGGTCAAGAAGCGTTGAGCGACGACAAAATCCAGGGGGCGTGGGTCGGCGAAGCGCCGAAGCTGAACTCGACCATCACGCTCGCCGGCTACGACCCGCAGTGGCCGCGGCTGTTCGACCGCGAAGCCGAGCGGATCCGGCGTGTCCTGGGGGACCGGGTGCTCGTCCTCGAGCACGTCGGCTCGACGTCGGTGCCGGGACTGTGCGCCAAGCCGATCATCGACGTCCTCCTGGAGGTGCCGGACTCCGACGACGAGGACGCCTACGTCCCGGACCTGGAGGCGGCCGGGTACCGGCTGACGATCCGGGAGCCGGACTGGGAGAAGCACCGGATGTTCAAGGGCCCGGACACGAACGTCAACCTGCACGTGTACTCGCCCGGCAACGGCCAGACGCCGCGCTACCGCCTCTTCCGCGACCGCCTGCGCTCGCACCCGGAGGAGCTGGAGCTGTACGCGGCGAAGAAGCGTGAACTCGCCGCGAGGACGTGGAAGTACGTCCAGAACTACGCCGACGCCAAGACGGAGGTGGTCGAGGAGATCCTCGGCCGCGCGCGGGCCGAGCAGTACGACGGCCACAGCGAGGCCTACGCCGAGCACGCGGAGAAGTCCGTCACGAACGCCTGCTACGACCGGCCCGCGATCGTGGACCTGGCCGGCGACGTCGAGGGCCAGCGCGTGCTCGACGTCGGCTGCGCGGCGGGACACCTGAGCGCGTTGCTGGCCGGGCGGGGCGCGGACGTCCTCGGGGTCGACGCCAGCGCGGGGATGATTGCCGTTGCCCGGCGGAAGTTCGGTGCTGTTGCACGGTTCGAGGTCGCCGACGTCACCCGGCCGCTGTCCGCCGCGTCCGGTTCGTTCGACGTGATCACCGCGTCGCTCGTGCTGCACTACCTCGAGGACTGGGGACCGGCGCTGGCGGAGTTCCGCCGGGTCCTGAAGCCCGGCGGGGTGCTGGTGTTCTCGGTCCACCACCCGGGCGAGGACTGGCGGTGGTTCGGCAAGGAGAACTACTTCGAGGTCGAGCTGCTGGAGGACGAGTTCCCGCCCGGCAACGTCGTGCGCTTCTACCGCCGTCCGCTGAGCCGGACGTTCCAGGCGGTCCGCGACGCGGGTTTCGCGGTGGACCGCCTGGTGGAGCCGATGCCGGTCCCGGAGGCCGAGGCAGCCGATCCGAAGTGGGCGGCGAACCTGCGGACCAAGCCGAGGTTCCTGTACTTCCGGGCGGTCAGCCCCGCTGGGCGAGTTCCCGGATGAGGTCGGTGATCTCCCGGCTGACCGGGCGGAACACCCGCAGCCGGGAGAGCGCGGCCAGCCGCGCCAGCAGCGGCACGCTGCGCTCGACCAGCAGCCGGCTGCGTTTTGTGCCGGCCGACCGGTCGTGGACCCAGAACAGCACCACGCCCATCTGGTAGAGCCAGAGCAGCTCCGGCAGCTGGTCGCGCAGCTCGGGGTCGAGCTTGACGTCGGATCCCTCGACGACCTCGCGCATGAGGCCGATCGACGCCTCGCGAGCGGCCGAGGAGTCGTCGCTGAACGGGCTCAGCGGCGACTCCGGGTCGGCGGCGTTGACGAAGAACTGCGTGCCGAAGCGGTGGTAGGGCTCCGCGACGTCGAGCCAGCACAGCAGCACGGCCTTGAGCCGGTCGGCGAAGCCGGGCTCGCCGTCCAGCAGCGGCCGGGCTGCGGCCAGGTGCCGGCGGGCGATCTCGTCGTAGAAGCCCTGGATCAGCTGTTCCTTCGACGAGAAGTAGTAGTAGGCGTTCCCCACGGAGACACCCGCTTCGGCGGCGATCGCGCGCATCGTCGTGCGGTCGTAGCCGTTCTCGGTGAACAGCCGCATCGCGGTCGTGACGATCAGGGACCGCGTTTCCTCGCTCTTGGCCACCCGCTGCACGTTAGCGCCGGCGGCGTCAGGGCGCGGGGAAGGGCGGGGCCTGCGGCACGCCGGGGTAGGGGAACGGCGCCGGCGCGGGCTTCGGGGCCAGGTGCCGGCGGCGGATGCCGTTGAAGACCAGCACGTTCGTCAGGTGCATGAAGCCGAGGACGAGCGCGACCGTGCCGACCTTCACCGAGAGCAGCTCGAACACCTCGCGGGCGCTGAGCACCGTGGCGCGGCTGGTCAGGAACAGCGTCACGAAGCCGAGGCTGATCAGGTAGAAGCCGACGACCAGCAGCTGGTTGACGGCGTGGGCCAGGCCGGGGCTGTCCGCGAAGACCTCGGCGAGGAAGGTGCGGCCGTGCTTGCTCAGCGTCCGCGCCACCAGGACGGTCAGCGGGATGCTGATCAGCAGGTAGAGCGCATACGCGAGGACGACGGGATCCATGGTTCCTCCAGGTTTTGAACTTGTTCAGAACTGACCGTAGCCCGGTTTTTGAACATGTTCAAGCCAGCGGATGGTCCCTTGCCCCTCACCCGACGGGCGGTTTCCGGCATAGGGTGACTGCCGTGAAACGCCTCGCCGCCGTGCTTTCGATCGCCGTGCTTTCGATGGCCGCGCTCGTCGCCGTGTCCGTTCCCGCCACCGCTGACGCCGGCTTGGGGCGCAGCGTCCGGTTCGCCACCTTCAACGCCTCGCTGAACCGCGCCGCCGCCGGGCGGCTGGTGGCCGACCTGTCCACGCCCGGCAACGCCCAGGCGCAGGAGGTCGCCGAGGTCGTCCAGCGCAACCGGGCCGACGTCCAGCTGATCAACGAGTTCGACTACGTGCCCGGCAACGCGGCCGCAGACCTGTTCCGGAAGAACTACCTGGCGATCGGCCAGCACGGCGCGCCGCCCATCGACTACCCGTACGCTTACACCGCGCCGGTCAACACGGGCGTGCCCACCGGCTTCGACCTCGACCGCAGCGGCACCGTCGGCGGCGGCAACGACGCGCAGGGCTTCGGGGCCTTCGAGGGCCAGTACGGGCTGCTCGTGCTGTCGAAGTACCCGATCGACCTCGCGCACGTCCGGACGTTCCAGCACTTCCGGTGGCAGGACATGCCGGGCGCGCTGCTGCCCGACGACCCGGCCACGCCGGCGCCGCACGACTGGTACAGCCCCGCCGAGCTGGCCGTCCTGCGGCTGTCGTCGAAGTCGCACTGGGACCTGCCGCTGAAGATCGGCCGCTCGACCGTGCACTTCCTGGTCTCGCACCCGACGCCGCCGAGCTTCGACGGCCCGGAGGACCGCAACGGCACCCGCAACAACGACGAGATCCGCTTCTGGGCCGACTACGTGACGCCGGGCCGGGGCGGGTACGTCTACGACGACGGGGGCCACCGCGGCGGCCTCGGCGCGTCGCAGCGCTTCGTGGTGGCGGGCGACAACAACTCCGACCCGCTCGACGGCGACAGCGTCCCCGGCGCGATCGACCGGCTGCTGCACGCGCGGCGCGTCGTCGAGACCCACCCGGGCAGCCGGGGAGCGGTGCTCGCCGCGCAGAGCCAGGGCGGCGCGAACGTGGGCCAGAAGAGTGATCCGTTCTTCGACACCGGCGACTTCAACGACGTCGCGCCGGGCAACCTGCGGACCGACTACGTGCTGCCGTCGAAGGGTCTGCTGCCCTGGCGCGCCGAGGTGTTCTGGCCGGTGCCGTCCGACCCGCTGGCCCGGCTGAACGACGCCTCCGACCACCACCTGGTCCGGGTGGACGTGCTCGTCGGGCTACGGTGAGGCCATGCGGATCGCGATTCTCGACGACTACCAGAACGTCGCCCTGACCTTCGGTGACTGGAACTCGCTCAAGGCCGACATCACGGTCTTCACCGAGCCGCTGGACGACGTCGTCAAGCAGCTGCAGGGCTTCGACTGCGTGGTCGCGATGCGCGAGCGCACCCGCTTCCCGGCCGCGGTGCTCGACCGGCTACCCGACTTGAAGCTGCTGGTCAGCACGGGCAAGCGGAACGCGGCCGTCGACGTCGCGGCCGCCCGGCGCAACGGGGTCGTCGTGTCCGCCACCGGCTACATCGGGGAGCCGACCGCCGAGCACACCTGGGCGCTGATCCTCGCCGCGTCGCGGAACCTGCCGCAGGAGTTCCGGTCCATGCGCGAGGGCGGCTGGCAGACGAGCGTCGGCACCATGCTGCACGGCAAGACGCTCGGCCTGCTCGGCCTCGGCAGGCTCGGCGCGGGCGCGGCGAAGATCGGGCAGGTCTTCGGGATGGAAACCATCGCGTGGAGCCAGAACCTGACGCAGGAGAAGGCGGATCCGCACGGCGTCACCGCGGTGACCAAGGAGGAGCTGTTCGCGCGGTCGGACGTGCTGTCCGTCCACCTGGTGCTCGGCGAGCGCACCCGCGGCCTGGTCGGCGCGGCCGAGCTGGCCGCGATGAAGCCGACGGCGTTGCTGGTGAACACCTCGCGCGGCCCGATCGTCGACGAAGCGGCGCTGGTGGACGCATTGCGCCGCAAGGAGATCCGCGCGGCCGCACTCGACGTCTACGACACCGAGCCGTTCCCCGCCGACCATCCACTGAGGACACTCGACAACGCGGTCCTGACCCCGCACATCGGCTTCGTCACCCGCGAGGTCTACGAGATCTTCTACGGCGACGCGGTCGAGGACATCGCGGCCTTCCAGGCGGGGGAGCCGATCCGCGTCATGGCGGAGTGAAGAAGTGTGCGGCCCGCCGGGGCCCGAGGTCCCCGCACCGGCCCTGCGGCGGGCCTGCACCTTTTGATGACACCACGCCGGCCCGGGCGGCGGCAGGGTCTTTGGACCCTGTCCCGGCCGGGCCGTTGGGCATCCCGGCCGGTCGGCGATTTTCCGTCAGGGAAAGGGGACCGCGTCCGGGGCGCAGGTCGTCCCCGCGGGCGGCGCCGTCAGTTCCGTCAGGTACCGCACCACGGCCGCCGACGCGCAGGCGCTCGGGACGTCCAGCGATGTGTGGCCGTAGCCCTCCACGACGAGCAGCCGGCCGTCGGCTAGTTCCGCCGCCGTTGCCTCCGCGTTGTGCAGCGGGGTCGCCGGGTCGAACCGGTTGTTCAGGACCAGCACCGGGTTCTTGCGCGGGCGGTTCCACGGGCCGGTGTACCGGTCGGCGTCGTGGGCCGGCCAGCCGACGCACTGGGCCATCGAAAACACCGCGCTCAACCCGAAGTACGGCTGCCGCGCGCTTTCCCGCGCGGCCAGTGCCGGGTAGTCCGCGGCCGCCTGCGGGTTGTCGCTGTCGACGCACTGGACGGCCAGGAACCCGGGCGAATGCGTCGGCACGTATGGGTCGAGCACCGGCGACGCCGGCCCCGGATCCGACGGCAGCGCCGCCAACGTCGACGCCAGCCGCTTCCACCGGCCGGACTGGTACAGCGCGCTGTCGACCGTCTTCATCAAGGACGTCACGGCCGGGCCGCGCGAGGCGTGGGCGAAGATCCCCGCGAACTTCTGCTTCGGGTCGCCGCCGGAGAAGGCGCACTTCGGCCCGGCCGCCGCGCACTCCGCGAAGAACCGGTCCAGTTCCTGCTGCTGCGCACCCGCGACGTCGGCCCGCACGTCCACCGGCTCGTGCTCCCGGCCCGGCCGGCCGGTGGCGTTCGCGACCAGGTCCAGCGTGCCGTCGAGGGTCATCGCGCGGACCTCGTCCGGGAACAGGTTCGCGTACGTGCCGCCCAGGTACGTGCCGTAGGAGTACCCGTAGAAGTTCAACGACGCATCTCCGACGGCCTGGCGCAGCAGTTCCAGGTCCCGCGCGACGTTCGCCGTCGAGAGGTGCGACAGCAGGGCACCCGAGGCCGCGCAGGCCTTGCCGGTCGCGGCGCTCGCGGCGAAGAACGCGTCCGGCTGCCGCAGCGGCGACCCGGCCGGGGGCAGGCGGTCCGCGCCGGGACAGGTGATCGGCGCCGACCCGCCGATCCCGCGCGGGTCGAAGCTCACCAGGTCGAACCGGGCGCGCAGCTCCGGCGGGTAGCGGGCGGCGAACCGCGTCAGCTCGCCGACGCCGTCCGTGCCCGGGCCGCCGAAGTTGACGAACAGCGAGCCGAGCCGGCGTCCCGGGTCGCCCGCCGGCAGCCGGATCACCGACAGCGTGATCGTGGCGCCCTTCGGCTCGCGGTAGCTCAGCGGCACGGTCGCGCCCGCGCACCGGAACGGCCCGTGGCAGGGCGCCCAGTGCAGCACCGGCACCGCGGCGCCGTTCGTGCCGAGCGCCGGGGGCGCGGCGACGGTGGCTTCCGGTGACGGCGCGGGGGTCGGAGCGGCGGTGGAGGCCGTGCAGGCGGCCAGGAGCAGGAGCGCGGCGAGGGGAGCCCGCTTCACGCGCCCAGTTCCGCTAGGACGGCGTCGGTGTAGCGCGGCGAGGGGAGCTCGCTTCACGCGCCCAGTTCCGCCAGGACGGCGTCGGTGTAGCGCGGCCAGACCTCGGCCGCCCACGGGCCGAACGCGCGGTCGGTCAGTGCCACGCAGGCCGCGCCCGCGACCGGGTCGACCCAGAGGAACGTGCCCGACTGGCCGAAGTGGCCGAAGGTTCGCGGCGAGCTGTTCGCGCCGGTCCAGTGCGGGCTTTTGTGGTCGCGGATCTCGAAGCCGAGGCCCCAGTCGTTGGGCTTCTGGTGGCCGAACCCGGGCAGCACGCCGGAAAGCCCGGGGAACACCACGCTCGTCGCTTCGGCCACCGTGGCCGGGTCCAGCAGCTTCGGCGCCTGCAGCTCGGCGGCGAAGGCGGCCAGGTCATCCACAGTGGACACCGCGCCGGACGCGGGTGAGCCGTCCAGGACGGTGGAAGTCATGCCGAGGGGCGCGAACAGCGCCTCGGCCTGGTACTGCGCGAACGGGATGCCGGAGTGCTCGGCCAGCGCGTCGGCCAGCTGCTCGAACCCGGCGTTGGAGTACAGGCGCCGCGCGCCCGGCGCGGCCATCGCCTTGTGCGCGTCGAAGGCGAGCCCGGAGGTGTGGGCCAGCAGGTGCCGCACGGTCGAGCCCTCGGGGCCGGCCGGGGTGTCGAGCTCGACGACGCCCTCTTCCACCGCGATGAGCGCGGCGTAGGCGGTCAGCGGCTTGGAGACCGAGGCGAGCCGGAACTTCCGCGCCGTCTCGCCGTGGCTGCCGGCGACGCTCCCGTCCGCCGCCACCACGGCCGTCGCGGCGTTGTCCACCGGCCACTCGTCGATCAGGCGCACGCTCTCCATGCGCCCACCCTACGAAACGAAGGCCTCCGCACCGGTGTCGGGGACCGGTGCGAAGGCCTTCGCGGGTGTTCGTCAGGCGTCGAGGTCGGTGGCGACCAGCTGGGCGACCGCTTCCACGGCCTCCTCGGCGCCCTCGCCCTCGGCGCTGATGACGACCTCGTCGCCGTAACCGGCGGCCAGCGTCATCAGGTTGAGCACGCTGCCGGCGGCCACCGGGTTCCCGCCGGCCTTGGCGATCTGCACCGCGACGGGCTGCGCCGCGGCCGCCTTCGCCACCAGCGCGGCCGGCCGGGCGTGCAGCCCCACCTTGCTGGCCACGGCGACGCGTTTCTCCGGCATGTTCGTCCTCTCCCTACGGGTTTACGTCGGTGCTGATGTTACGCGGCGGCGGTGCGCTCGAGGTCCGACTCGATCGAGTCGTCCTCGCGGCCCGGCGTGCGCAGGTTGAACTTGACGATCGCGAAGCGGAACACGAAGTAGTAGATCGCCGCGTAGACGATCCCGATCGGGAGCAGCAGCAACGGCTTCTGCGCGGCCGGGGCACCGAAGTTGAGCACGTAGTCGATCGCGCCGGCCGAGAAGTTGAAGCTCTGGTGGATGCCCAGCGCGTTGCAGATCGCCAGCGAGGTACCGGTCATGATCGCGTGGAACAGGTACAGCGGCCACGCGACGAACATGAACGAGAACTCGATCGGCTCGGTGACACCGGTGAGGAACGAGGTCAGCGCGCCGGCGATCATCACACCGCCGACGACCTTCTTCTGCGCCGGACGGGCCGTCTGCCAGATGGCCAGGGCGGCCGCCGGCAGCGCGAACATGAAGATCGGGAAGAAGCCCGTGGTGAACGAGCCCGCCGACATCTTGCCCGCGACGAAGTTGTTGATGTCGCCGCCGTCGAAGATGAACCAGACGGGGACGTTCAGCAGCTGGTGCAGACCGACCGGGATGAGCAGTCGGTTCAGCGCGCCGTAGATGCCACCACCGACGACCGGGGCGGCGGTGACCGCGTCACCGGCGGCCTCGATGCCGCTGTTGACCCAGTGGAAGACCAGGCCGAAGAGCACGCCGAGGATCACCATGACACCCGCGGTGATGATCGGCACGAACCGGCGGCCGCCGAAGAACGCCAGGTAGGCGGGCAGCTTGATGCGGTGGTACTTCTGCCACAGCAACGCCGCCACGACGCCGACCACGACACCGGCGAGCACCGAGTACGGCCACTTGATCGGCGCCAGCTCGGTCGCGCCCGCCTTGTAACCGGGCAGGTCGCTCAGCGGGGCGAACACCTGGACGACGGCGCTGAAGACGAAGAAGCCGACGACCGCCGCGACGGCGGTGGAGCCGTCGCCCTTCCGGGCGAAGCCGACCGCGATGCCGACCGCGAACAGCAGCGGCAGCCAGTTGAACAGCGTGCCGCCCGCGGCGCCCAGCACCGAGGCGACCTTGTTCCAGCCGAGGCCGTCCTTGCCGAGCATGTCGTCCTGCCCGAACCGGAGCAGGATGCCCGCCGCCGGGAGCACGGCGATGGGAAGCATGAGGCTACGGCCGAAGCGCTGAAGACCGGCAAGACCGCTGCCGCTCTTCTTCGCCCCCTCCGCGGTGGTGGAGCTCATCTGGATCCTCCATAGTGGGGTGGTTGACCGGGTTCCGGGGTGTTCCGGTCCAACTGCATGGTCACCTGGTAGTGATCTCCCCGGTACCAGGACGTGATGTCTTCGATGGGGTCGCCGTTCGCGCTGGAGACCCGCCGGAACACGAGCAGCGGGCTGCCGGCACGCATGCCGAGCAGCCGGGCCGTCTCGCGGTCCGCGCCTTCGGCCCAGACCGTCTGCCACGCCTGGTCGGGACGCACACCGTACGTCTCGGCCAGCTGCGCGTAAATGGACTGGGTCAGGTCGAGCCCGAGCAGGCCGGGAGCCCGGCCCGCGTGGTACCAGCCGCGCTCGACGGCCAGGGGCACGCCGTCGGCGTGGCGCAACCGCACCAGGTGGTGCGCGGACGCGCCTTCGGCCAGGCCGAGGGCGTGTGCCGAGGCGGTGGGCGGCACCTCGGTGGCCGCCGAGACCACCTCGGTCGTCGGGGTCAGCCCCCGCCTCCGCATGTCGTCGGTGAACGACATCAGGTAGAGCTGCAGCTCCATCCGCCGGGCCGCGGTGAACGTGCCCTTGCCGCGGACCCGGGCGAGCAGGCCCTCCTCGACCAGCTTGCCGATCGCCGACCGGACCGTGAGCCGCGACACGCCGTAGCGCTGGGCCAGCTCGCGTTCCGACGGGATCGGCGCACCCGGCGGGAGCTCGCGCTCCACCGTGCGGCGGAGGATTTCCCGCAGCTGGGCGTGCTTGGGCGTGGGCCCGTTGACGACCCGGTCGGGTGGCGGGACGTGCGCGGCCGCGCTCATCGGCGTCACCCTCCTCGTTCTCGCTTCACCGGGGGACCGGTGCTCGCATCCGGCCCGGAACATTGGTACGTTCCGGTCTAGACCAATGATCCGATGGGGCAGGATGCTCCGCCGTGCGGACGGGTGTCAACCACCGTTATCCGTTCGTGGCCCGCGGCGGCGTGCATGCCGACGAACGGCGTAGTACAGGTGGACACGCGGTTCGCGTCAGGTTGGGAACAAACAGTGATCAAGGAGACCGCGATGGCGGATGACAGGCCCGAAAAGATCCTCGCGGCGCTCGGCGGCGCGGGCAATCTCACCGAGGTCGAGGGCTGCATCACGCGGCTGCGCTGCGAGGTCGAGGACATGAGCCTCGTCGACGAGGGGGCGCTCAAGAAGGCCGGCGCGATGGGCGTGGTCAAGATGGGGTCGACGGCCCTGCAGGTGATCGTCGGGCCGGAGGCGGACACGATCGCCAGCGACATCGAGGACCTCCTGTGAGCCTGGAGATCCTCAGCCCGGTCGCCGGGCGCGTGGTGCCGATCACCGAGGTCCCGGACCCGGTGTTCGCGCAGGCCATGGTGGGTCCGGGCCTCGCGGTGCAGCCCTCGGGCGGGCGGGCGGACGCGGTCGCGCCGGTCGACGGCACGGTCGCGACGCTGCACCCGCACGCCTACGTCGTGGCGACCGAGGACGGCAAGGCCGTGCTGGTCCACCTCGGGATCGACACGGTCAAGGAGAAGGGCGAGGGCTTCACGCTGCACGTCGTCAAGGGCGAGCAGGTGCGGGCCGGCCAGCCGATCGTCAGCTGGGACCCGGAGGCGGTGACCGCGGCGGGCTACTCGGCGATCGTCCCGGTCGTCGCGCTGGACGCCTCGGCGGACGTGCTGTCCGGTTTGGACGCCGAGCGCGACGTCGTGGCCGGGGACCGGCTGTTCGGCTGGGACGCCTGAGCCGGTTTTGTCACGCGAAGGGCCCTTGTGGACGAATCGTCCCCAAGGGCCCTTCGCGTCGCCCGGCTCGTCAGCCGGTGACGACCTTCCCGTTCTCGACCTTGACCGGCACGCTCGGCAGCGGCTTGTTCGCCGGGCCCTGCTTGACCTCGCCGGTGAGCGCGTTGAACACCGAACCGTGGCACGGGCAGACCAGGTCGGCCCCCTTGGGGGTGACGGCGCAGCCCTGGTGCGTGCAGATCGCGCTGAACGCGGCCGCGGCCGTCTCGGACGTCCGGGCCACGATCACGTCGGAGCCGTCCGGGGCCTTGGCCGCCTTCGCCTCCCCGACCGGGACGTCGGCGAGCGCGACCAGCGGCGTCCCGGCGGCGATCGGCGCCTGCGCGGTGCCCGACTTGCCGTCCGGCTCCGACGAGCAGGCGGTCAGCGCGACGGCGCCGACGGCGGCACCGGCGACGGCGGCACCGGTGGTCAGGGCGGTGCGGCGGGAGTGCAGTTCGGCTGTCATGTCCTACAGAACGAGAGCGGCACCCGTTCGGTTCAATTTCCGGTGAACCGGATCGCCCTCCGCTTCGTGTACGTACCGGAGCGGGTGTGGAGTGGAGGAACGATCATGGTGAGTTGGGTTCTACGCATCGTCGTGGCGGCCGCGCTGCTGGGTTCGGCGGGTGTGCACTACTTCCTGTGGACGCAGGACTACCCGGGCCTGACCGGCACGCTGTTCCTGCTCGACGCGATCGCCGGGCTGGTGCTCGCGATCGCCGTCCTGGCCTGGCGGCACTGGCTGCCGGCGCTGGGCGCGGCCGGCTTCGGGGCGCTGACGCTCGGCGCGTACGTGCTGGCCGCGACGGTCGGGTTCATGGGCAACCACGACCAGTTCAACAGCCAGCCCGAGTACTGGGGCGTCATCACCGAGGCGGTCTGCATCGTGGGCGGTCTGGCGCTGCTGTTCGTGAAGGACCGGCGCCGGGTCACGGCCTGAGTTCGTGGGAGAAGTCGCCGAAGACGCCCTCATGCGCGCGCTGCACGAGGAGCACGCGGCCGCGCTGTGGTCCTACGCGCTGCACCTGACCTCCGGCGACCGGATCCGGGCCGAGGACGTCGTCCAGGAGACGCTGCTGCGGGCCTGGCGGTCGCCGGCGGTGCTGGACCAGTCGCAGGGCTCGGCGCGGGCGTGGCTGTTCACGGTCGCCCGGCGGATCGCCATCGACGGCTGGCGGTCGGCGTCGGCCCGGTCGGAGGTGATGACCGACCGGCCGCCGGACCGCGTGGTCGCCGACGGCACCGACCGCGCGGTGCAGGGCTGGCTGGTCGCCGAGGCGCTGGCCGAGCTGTCGGAACGGCACCGCGAAGTGCTGCTGCTGTGCTACTTCCAGGGTTACTCCGTCGCCGACGCGGCGCTGAAGCTGGGGGTGGCCGAAGGAACGGTCAAGTCGCGCACGCACTACGCGCTGCGCGCACTCCGGCTGGTGCTCGAGGAGAGGGGAGTGACCCAGTGAGCGAAGATCCCTTCGCGACGTTCGACGCCGCGTACGTGCTCGGGGCGCTCGCCCCCGAGGACCGGCAGCGCTTCGAGGAGCACCTGCGCTCGTGCGACCGGTGCGCGGCTTCGGTCCGCGAGCTGGCCGGGCTGCCCGGGCTGCTGGCCAGGGTCGACGCCCCGGTGGCCCTGCCGGACGCCGGGCCGCCCCCGCCGGACCTGCTGCCGTCGGTGCTCCGCCGCGTCCGGCGCGGCCGCCGGATCCGGTTCGCGGTGACCACGGGGTCGGCGGCGGTGGCGGTCGCCGCCTGCGTTGCCTTGGGTGTGGTGGTGGCCTGGCCGTCCCCGGCTCCGCCCGTGCCGCCGCCTTCGGTGGCGATGACGGCGCTGGGGCAGTTCCCGGTCCGCGCCGACGCCCGCCTCGCGGCGTTCGACTGGGGCACCCAGGTCGACATGTCGTGCAGCTACACGGGCGGCCGCAGCGGCGGCGAGTACCTCCTCATCGCGATCTCGCGGTCCGGGGCCGAGACGGAACTGGCGACGTGGAAAGCGGTCCCGGACGACACGGCCCGCATCGTGATCGGCACGGCGCTCAAGACGCCGGACCTGGCGGCGCTGGAAATCCGCGCGGGAAGCGGACTGGCCCTGCTCAGGCTGACGTTGTGAGGGTGGTGGCTCGTCCGGGCCGCAGGGGGTTCCGGATGAGCCACCCACCACCCGTTCACCCGTGATGCCCCTCCAGTCACGCGTGATGCCCGCCTGATCACGTGAGATGCCCGCCCAGTCACGTGAGATGCCCGCCTGATCACGTGAGATGCCTCTCCAGTCACGCCACCGACCCTCCGGGCGCGAACCGAGGCTGGGGTACGAGAGTCGACCCTGGGGGTGCGCGGGCCGACGCTTGAGGTGGGCGGGCCGATGCTCGGGGTGCGCGGGCCGATGCCGGGGGTGCGCGGGCCGACGCTCGGGGTGCGCGAACCGACCGTCCAGGTCCGCCGGCCGTCCTGCCGCCCACGCGACGCGACCGCACCCGAACCACCCGCGATGTCGCCCACAGGAGTGATTCCCGGCCGAAAACCCGGCGAACGGTCCTATGCCCCCTCTTCCCCGGTGCGGGATGACCGGAGGCATGTCCCGCCCCGCACCGCACCCGTGACAGGATTGAGCCCATGTTGCGCTGGATCACCGCAGGTGAATCGCACGGACCCGCGCTGGCCGCCGTGCTCGAAGGCATGCCCGCCGGGGTCGCCGTCACCACCGCCGACGTCACCGAGCAGCTGGCCCGGCGGCGCCTCGGCTTCGGCCGCAGCCCGCGGATGGGCTTCGAGACCGATCACATCGAGTTCCTCGGCGGCGTCCGCCACGGCCTCACCCAGGGCGGCCCGGTCGCGGTGCAGATCGAGAACGCCGAGTGGCCCAAGTGGGAACAGGTCATGGCGGCCGACCCGGTCGACCCGCAGATCCTCGAAGGCCTCGCGCGCAACGAACCGCTCACCCGGCCCCGTCCGGGCCACGCGGACCTGCCCGGCATGCAGAAGTACGGCTTCGACGAGGCCCGCCCGGTCCTGGAGCGCGCGAGCGCCCGCGAAACCGCGTCGCGGACCGCGCTGGGCACCGTCGCGCGCAACTACCTGAAGCAGCTGCTCGGCGTCGAGATCCTCAGCCACGTCGTCTCGATCGGCGGCGCGGCGGCGCCCGAAGGCCCGCTGCCCGTCGCCGCCGACCTGCCCGCCATCGACGAGAGCCCGGTGCGCGCGTTCGGCCAGGAGGGCACCGACGCGATGGTCGCCGAGGTCGACGCCGTGCGGAAGGCGGGCGACACCGTCGGCGGCGTCATCGAGGTCCTCGCCTACGGCCTCCCGCCGGGCCTCGGCTCCCACGTCCACTGGGACCGCCGGCTCGACGCGCGGCTGGCCGGCGCGCTGATGGGCGTCCAGGCGATGAAGGGCGTCGAGGTCGGCGACGGCTTCACCACCGCACGCCGCTGGGGCAGCCAGGCGCACGACGAGATCGACCGCGGCTCCGGCCCGGTCGGCGTCACCCGCCGGTCCAACCGCGCGGGCGGCCTCGAGGGCGGCATCACCAACGGCGAGCCGCTGCGGGTGCGCGTCGCGATGAAGCCGATCTCGACCGTCCCCAAAGCACTGTCCACAGTAGACGTCAAGACGGGCGAGCCCGCGGTGGCGATCCACCAGCGCTCCGACGTCTGCGCGGTGCCGCGCGCCGGCGTCGTCCTGGAGTCGGTGGTGGCGCTCGTCCTCGCCGACGCCGCGCTCGAGAAGTTCGGCGGCGACTCGCTCGCCGAGAGCAAGCGCAACGCCGAGGCCTACCTCAAGGCCCTCGAGGAGCGGTGGTGAGTCCTCGCGCGGTGATCGTCGGGCCGCCCGGCTCGGGCAAGAGCACGGTCGGGCCGCTCCTCGCAACGGCGCTCGGCGTCGAGTTCCGGGACAGTGACGACGACATCGTCGCGCGCACCGCGCGCAGCATCTCCGACATCTTCGCCGAAGACGGGGAGGCCGCTTTCCGCGCGCTGGAAGAAGCGGCCGTCGCCACCGCCTTGGCGGAGCACGACGGCGTCCTCTCCCTCGGCGGCGGTGCGCCGCTCACCCCGGGCACCCGGGCCCGGCTGGCCCGGCACACCGTGGTGTTCCTCAACGTGGGCCTGGCCGCGGGGGTGCAGCGCACCGGGCTGTCCTCCGCCCGACCGCTGCTGGCCGGGGTGAACCCCCGTGCCACCTTCAAGAAACTGCTCGACGAGCGGGTGCCCGTCTACCGCGAGGTCGCCACCGTCGAGATCGTCACCGACGACCGGTCGCCCGCCGAGCTCGTCGCGCACCTCGTGGCGGAGCTCGCCGCGCCCGCCGAAGCCAAGGAGTGATTTAGCCGTGTCCGATCCGGTGCGCATCCCGGTCGCCACCGCCCAGCCCTACGACGTCGTGGTCGGGCGCGGCCTGCTCGGCGACCTCACCGGGCACCTGGCCGACGCTTCGAAGATCGCGCTGATCCACCCGCCCACGCTGACCACGACGGCCGAGGCCATCCGCGACGAGCTGAACGCTGCGGGCCTCGACGCCCACCGCGTCGAGATCCCGGACGCCGAGGACGGCAAGTCGCTGACCGTCGCGGGTTTCTGCTGGGAGGTGCTCGGCCGGATCGGGCTGGACCGCCGCGGTGCCGTGGTCGGCCTCGGCGGCGGCGCCGTCACCGACCTCGCCGGGTTCGTCGCGGGCACGTGGATGCGCGGGGTCCGGCTGGTCAACGTGCCGACCACGCTGCTCGGCATGGTCGACGCCTCGGTCGGCGGCAAGACCGGCATCAACACCGACGCCGGCAAGAACCTCGTCGGGGTGTTCCACGAGCCGAGCGCGGTCTTCGTCGACCTCGCCACGCTGGAGACGCTCCCGAAGAACGAGCTCGTCGCCGGGATGGCCGAGGTCGTCAAGGCCGGCTTCATCGCCGACCCGCGGATCCTCGAGCTGATCGAGGCCGACCCGGCCGGTGCGCTCGACCCGGCCGGCGACGTCCTGGCCGAGCTGGTCCGGCGGTCGATCCGGGTCAAGGCCGACGTTGTCGCCGCCGACCTGCGCGAATCCGACCTGCGGGAGATCCTCAACTACGGCCACACCCTCGGCCACGCCATCGAGCGCCGCGAGCGGTACCGGTGGCGCCACGGCGCGGCGGTCAGCGTCGGCCTGGTGTTCGCCGCCGAGCTGGCGCGGCTGGCCGGGCGGCTCGACGACGCCACGGCCGAGCGCCACGCGGCCGTGCTGAAGCTGCTCGGCCTGCCGACGACCTACGACGCCGACGCGCTGCCGCAGCTGCTGGAAACCATGAAGGGCGACAAGAAGACCCGCTCGGGAGCGCTGCGGTTCGTCGTCCTCGACGCTCTCGCCAAACCGGGCCGGCTGGAGGGCCCGGACCCGGCGCTGCTGGCGGCCGCGTACTCGGCGATCGCGACGGAGACGACGCGCAGCGGCGGGAGCGTGCTGCTGTGAAGGCGTTCGTCTTCAACGGCCCCAACCTCGGCCGGCTCGGCAAGCGCGAACCGTCGGTCTACGGCTCGGCCACGCACGACGACCTCGCGGCGCTGTGCGTCAAGACCGGCGACGAGCTGGGGATCGAGGTCGAGGTCCGGCAGACCGACTTCGAAGGCGAGCTGGTCGGCTGGCTGCACGAGGCCGCCGACGGCGGTCACCCGGTCGTCCTCAACGCCGGCGCGTGGACGCACTACTCGATCGCGGTGCGCGACGCCGCGGCGCAGCTGACGGCGCCGCTGATCGAGCTGCACATTTCGAACGTGCACAAGCGGGAGGCGTTCCGGCACCACAGCGTGCTGTCGGACATCGCGACCGCCGTGATCGCGGGCCTCGGCGTGGACGGCTACCCCCTCGCCCTGCGCTGGCTGGCCGCGCACCCGGGATGACCCTGCTGGAGACACCGCGCCTGACGCTGCGGCCGCTCACCGAGGCCGATCGCGAAGCCGTGGTGAAGGTGTTCGCCGGCCCGGAGATGAGCCGCTACTTCTCCGGCCCGGCCGGTCAGGGCCACTGGGTGATCGAGCGCGACGGCGAGGTGATCGGCGTCGCGCACCTGCGTCCGTCGCGCGAGCTGCCGGGCGAGGTGCCCGAGCTGGGCTGCTCCATCGCGAGCGCGCACGCCGGGCAGGGCCTGGCCACCGAGGCCGCCCGCGCACTGCTCGACCACGGGCTCGGCACGCTCGGGCTCCCGGCGGTGTGGGCGCTGGTCCCCGAGCGGAACGCGGCGAGCCGCAAAGTGGCCGGGCGCTTGGGTTTCCTCGAAGTGGGCAGCGGCGTGCACCACGGCGATCCGCACCGCGTGCTGGTGGCCCTGCCCCCAGTGCACGGGCGGCCGCACCACATCGAGCTGTGGGTGCCGGACCTCGCCGAGGCCGAGCGCAGCTGGGGCTGGCTGCTCGGCGAGCTCGGCTGGCGGGAGTTCCAGCGCTGGCCGGCGGGGGTCAGCTGGCGGCTGGGCGCGACGTACCTGGTGGTGGAGGCATCCCCGGCCTTGAGTGCGGCGGACCACGAGCGCACCCGGCCGGGCTTGAACCACCTGGCGCTGCACGTGGCGACCCGAGCCGAGGTCGACGACCTGACGGCCCGTGCGGCCGCCCACGGCTGGCGGCCGCTGTTCGCGGACCGGTACCCGCACGCGGGCGGCGAGGCCCATTACGCGGCTTACCTGGAGAACGAGGCCGGGTTCGAGGTCGAGCTGGTCGCGGCGGAAGGACCACCCGCGGGCGCGTGACGTCTTGGGCGAACACGAGTGTGTGGCGGTCACCTGTCCCGGCCTACGCACTTGCGGGGCGTTCCTGATGAGATTCCGGTGATGGTGCCGCTACGGTGCCGAGTCCCCATTGTCGCCGGAAGCCGGTGATCAACTGCCAGCTCACCCGGGGGTCGACGGACATCTGCTGGCGCGCCGACGCCAAAGCCGTGGTGCTCCCGTTCGGCGTGGCCGCGCGCATGGTCTCCGGGCGTAGCTCGTTGGTGAAGAACTCGACGATGGTCGCGCTGAAGTACAGGTAGCTCGCCGCTTCCCAGCGGAGGCGGTGAAGGCCGTTCGGGGAGTGGCCGGGGCCGTCCGGAAGTGCCGCCGTGCATTGGCCGATCATCCATGAGGCCTGATCGCAGACCGGGGTCGTGACGACGGCGAGGAAAGCGCTCGGGTCGGCTTCGTCGTCGAGTTGGACCGCCGCGCTGGTGAAGGCTCTGCACTTGGCGGTGAGATCGGTTGCCACCAGAGACGAGGCAATGGTGGCGAGGTCACTCCCGGCCTTGCGGTCGCGGTGCAGGTCGTACATCGCGACGGCGACACGCCGCAATTCCCGTGGCAATCCGCCCGACAGGCAGTAGCACAAGTGGATGAAAGGCTCGGGAATGCCGAATGCCCGTTTGGCCAACCAGGCCCTGGCGTCGTCGAGCGTGAAGGGATCGATGCGGATGACGTTGGTGAAGGCACTGTCGAACGCGTCCCGGATCGGGATGCCGCGACGCTGGAACGAAGTCAGCGCGTCTTCGGAGACGGACACGAGGAACAAGCACCGGCTGACCCCGAACACGCCCTTGATCTCGTCGATGAATTCTCTCGCCTCCGCCGGGTCGGCGAGCTTGTCCAGTTCGTCGATGGCGACGATCACCCCGCTGATGTCGTCCGGAGCCAGGACGGAGACGACCCGCTCGAGCAGCCTTCGGTAGTCGTCGACGATTTCGGGGTGGGTCAGCGGGCGTTCGGCGCGCGCGATGGTCCGGGTCAGGCCCATCTCGAACACGCCGCCGGTGCTCAACTTGCCCGACCACCCCTCGGTGCGGGTCTGGAGGAATCGCACCTGACGCAGGTCGTGGCGGGCCAGGGTGCACAAAGCTTTGTGGTCGAGGCTGTAGTACCGGCGAATGCGGCGACGCCATTCGCCGCGGAGCAGCACCGCGCAGCCGTCGACGAGGTAGCGGATGATCAGCAACACCGGGCGGCCGAAAGCGTAACCGAACATCAGCGTCGCCAGGATCTGCAGTGCCAGATCCCAGCGCCACGGAGAAAGGTAGCGGAGCGGCTCGGTGATCAGGCCGTCGAGCATCGCGTTGACTCTGGCGACGCCGGCGCTTCGGCTCGCGTCGGCGAGATCGAGCGCGAAGAGCGTGATCACACCGGCGATGGTGCCCACGAGCGCGCTGACCGCCGCGACTCGGCAGACCCGCTGCAGCCGGGCCACGATCCTCGCCCTTCGCTGGAGCCGTCGCCAAACGAACTCGTCTTCGCTTTCGGCCGGGACTCTTTCGTCGGGACCGGCGGTGCGAAGGACGGCCCGGCAGGTGATGGCGTACAGGTGGAGGATGAACTCCCGGGCGTCGTACCGAGCCGGCGCGCTCGCCACGACGGTGAGGAACGGTGGTTCGTCGGCGGCGGTGAAGGCATTGTCGAGGGTGCGCTCGAGCAAGGTCGTTTTGCCGGCTCCTCGAGGCCCGGCGATGCCGACGGCGCCCGGATCGGGGCGGGACAGCTCCCGCCGGAACGCCTCGATCGACCTGGTCTGCACCAGCGGGCTGTCCCGGGTTCGGGAGAGAAGAGCGGAGCCGTCCCGCAACGTCAGAACGGTGTCGAAGGTGGGCTCCTTCGCGCCGTTGATCCATTCCCGGACATAGGGCGCCACCACGTCGTCGCGAACCGCCTGGCGCCAATCGAGCTGCTCGCCTTTCCGGGCGGCCCAGGCGCGCAGCCGGCCGGCTTCCCAGGTCAGCCGCTCCCAGACACACTCGGGAAGGCCGTTGCGCACCAGGAAGCCGAGCGCGGCGAACGACGCCCCGACCAGGGCCAGCGGTACCAGCGACGCGATCGTCCCGGTGTAGAAGGAGAACTTGCTCATCGTCCAGACCGACGCCGGCGGAACGGCGAGCCCGACGACCACCGCGCCGATGTTGCGCCGGTCCGGTCGCCATCCCCGGACCCGAAGCGGAGGTCGCCGCCGAGCCAGCGAGGACACGGCCTTCTCCGCCTCGAGCACCGGTTCGTACTCCAGCACCGAACGGTCCATCAATCTCGGATCGGTGGAGACTTCCCGGATCAGCCGGCGCACGTCGAGGCGTTCGTCGGCGATCTCGGTCGCGAACTCGGGCTGCCGCGCCACTTCGCCCAAGATCTTGACGAGCTCTTCTCGCACCTTTGAACGCAGGTACGGGCGCCGGCCGCTGTCTTCGGGCACGGGGACGTCGCCGCGTCAGGGCCGGGAACCGGAGATCTCGGTCGGCCTCGGAACCGCTCCGTCGTCGATGACGGCCACGTCGGCGACCCGTCCGTTGAAGAGGACCGTGGCCGGGGTGTCGTCGCCGGTGAGGAGGGTGAGCTTGACGACCTTGCCCTCGGCCATGGCCGCTTCGACGGTGGCCGCGACCGAGGCCACCTCGGCCGCGCCCACCTTCCACACCTGGTTGCCGAGCCGGATCCGCTTGGTGTCCATGAACATGTCCTTTCGTCGGGTGTCACCCAAGGAATGACGGATCGCGGCCGGGTTCCCGCTCGATGGTGAGGTCGAAGGTGAAGTCCGCCGTCCGGACCCTGGTCTCGGCCGCCGGCCGGGCGGTGCCGAACCGCTCGCCGGCCAGGAACCCCGCCCGGTACAGGCCGGCGACCCGGCTCGACGACGCCGAAAGCACGGCCTCGACGGAGTCGATGATCTCCGCGGCCGACTTCCCGCTCACCGCCGAGAAGTCCGCGTCGACCTCCGGGACCGGCGACACCCACATGGCAACGTCGAGCCGTTCGCGAACTTCCCCGCGGAACAGCGGGTTGCCCTCGACGGCGAGCCGGGTGCCGTCGACCGCGCCGCTGAACCGCGCGGTGTGGACGTGGTGGCTGGTGTTCCCGTCGGCGGCGGTCGTCACGACCAGGGTGTCGAGCCGGAAGTCCCGGCTGCGGAACGTGCGGTTGTGGTGCACGACCAGGGCGGGCAAGCGCACGACCACCGTGGACGGCGCTCCGGCTTCGCTCGACGGCGCCACGGGAGCCGGACGATCGTCGACTTCGAACACGGCCCGTTCCGCGCCGGGCGCCGGAGCGGGGACGACGGCGAAGTCGATCGTCCGGACCGCGAAACGCACCGGACGCGTCAGCGCCGGCGTGATGAGCTCCCTGCTGTCGTGGGCACCCCATCGCCGGAGCTGCTGTTCCAGCCGGTTCGGCGTCGAGCCGGTGCGGACCCCGCCCTGCTGCAGGAGAACCGCGTCGGCACGGTCTTCGCCGATCAGCACGACGATGCTTTCCCGGCGGGGGTGCTCGGGCGGCACCGACGACGGCCAGCCCAGTTCCAGGCCGGGCAGCGCACCGGTGACGTCGTCCCCTCCGAAGACGTACTTCGTGCCCGGAGCGATCGCGACGCCGCTGGGGTGCGCCGGGTTCAGCAAGGTGACCTGCGAGGAGATCCCGACGTCGAGCAGCGACACGTACAGGTACTGTTCGCCGTCGTTGTGCACCACCACACAGACGGCCTGGCCCGGGTGGAGCACGGCGCCACTGGTGGGCAGCGGCTGCGGAACCCCGTCGACGACCCGTGCCAGCTCGAGACGCACTTGAGCGGGCAGGGCCATCCCCGGGTCTTCGGACAAGCGCAGCACCGCGCGCGCCCGCGCTATCCGCTTGAGGTCCCCCAGCAGGTGCTCGGCGGGCTTCGGGTGACTCAGCGGGCCGATGGCGTCGTGGAGGACCGAGCCGCCAGGACCCGCCAGCACCCGCACCGATCCGGTCTCCTCCGCAGCCGCCGCCCGCAAGGCCGGGTCCTCTTCGACGTGCTTCGCCAGAGAACCCGAGCCGGTTCCGAGGAAGACGGGGAGGGCGGGCATGGCGGTCGAGACGACCTGCGCGCGGGCCCCGACCGGGAGCTCGAGGCCGGGTTCCGGTCCTCGCAGCTCGCCGAAGGCCGAGTGCCCGTCGGTCCACTCGACCACGACGGCACCGAGCAGGTCGTCTTCGTGGTGGATCGCGAACTCGTCCCCCTTGCCGTAGCCGAGCAGCCGGGCGCCGGCGATCCGGACCCATCGGCGCTGCCGGGACGCGGGCAGGTACGCGACCTGCTCCACCTGCCCGGTGCCGAACAACTCCCGCTCGCCCGGCCCCTCGACCTCCGGCCGTTGCACGCCGCACCGTTCCAGGACCAGCTGGCGGACCCGGTCGATCACGGTCGCCCAGGAGAACCGTCCGGACTCCGGGTCGAGCGCGCCGAGCACCCGCGTGAGCGCGTCGGTGAAGTACCCCATGATCACGTCGTCGGCGTTGTGCGCCTCGTAGGCCTTCTGGTCCGGCGCGCAGGCCACGATCCGGACCGCGTCCGGGTTGCCCGCCGCGTTCAGCCGCGAGAGGTCGAGGCCGTTGCGGTGCAGGGCATCCAGGTGGGCCCGGGCCAGGTAGCCCGGCACGGCGCGGGGCCAGACCCGGGCCACTGCGCCGGTCTCGAGATCACGGGACATGGTTCCCGAGTGGCAGCAGTCGAGGATGACCGCGCAGTTGCGCGTGCGCTCGGTGAGCTTGCTGAGCAGAAAGGAGAGTTCCACGTTGGCGATCCCGCGGAAATCGTCCTCTGTCGACTCCTCGTAGTCGGTCGGGACGATGAACTGGACCACTCCCGGTCCGGGCATGCCGTCGGCGAGCGACGGGTCCTTGGCGTAAGTCCCGTGCCCGCTGTAGTAGACGACGGCTGCGTCGTCCGGGCGTGACTGGCCGATCAGCCGTTCGTAGGCGTCGAGGATGCCGGCCCGGCTGGCGTTTTCCCCGTCGCACACCACGAGCTGGAAACCTCGGCGCGCCAATACCGCAGCCATGGCGGCGGTGTCGTGGCCGGGGCCGCGCAAGCCCTCGGTTGCCGAGCCGATCAGCAGTGCCCTGCGTACCATCTTTCCTCCTGGGTCCGGGTGCGCCGAACCGGGCCGGGCCGTTCCCGAGCCGGTTGCCGCGCACCGTCAGTCCGCCAAGAGCCCCCTTTCGCGGGCGATCCGCACCGCGTCGGGACCGTTCTTGGCGTTGAGCTTGCGCATCGCCGACGCACGCTGGTTGGCCACAGTGGACTTCGCCACGTGCAGGCGGGTGGCGATCTGGCTGTTGGTCAGGCCTCGGGAGACGTGGGTCAGGACTTCCAGCTCACGATCCGATATCCCGAAAGGCCTCTTCGGCCGCGTGCTCGAAAGCCGGTGCGTCCGTCTGATCCGCTGGATCGCCCCGGCCAGCGGCTTGGCCCCGAGCCGGTCCGCGATGTGCGCGGCACGGGACGCCGCCTCGGCCGCGGCCGGCCGGTCCTGGGCCCGAGCGGCCGCATCCGCGGCGCGGGCCAGTGCATAGGCTTCGGGGTACGGCCGGTTCGACGCCGACCACGAGCCCGCGAGCCGGCTCCACATCGAGAAGGTGTCCTCACCGGTGGCCCGGGCCCGTTCCGCCGCGCAGAGCGCCGCGAACACGCGGGTTTCGGGATCGTCGTCGGCGATCGCCCTGGCGGCCATGTCGTCGGCGAAAGCCCGGAGCCCGGGCGGCGGGCCAGGCGGTGGCCAGTCGGCGGCCAGCCGCAGCCCGTAGGCACACAGCTGCAGGACCAGCAGCACGTCTTCACCGGCGGCGACCACTTCGATGCCGTGCCGCACGGTCCCCAGCGCGTTCTCCAGGTCGCCGCGGGCCGCGGCGAGCTCGGCGAAGCACCGGTAGACGGGGCTCAGGAACCGCGGCTGGGTGCTGGGCAGGTTCCGGATGCTCCGCAGCAACCGCTCGGCCTCGTCGAACCGGCCGGTGGCCAAGTCGACCTCGGCCTTGGTGAGCCGCTGGAAGGTGGTCTCCCGCGCCGGGTGGTAGCGCAGCACCTCCTCGGCCAGCAGCGTGGCCTGGTCCCACTCGCCGATCTGGAACAGGGTGGCGCAGGCGTTGTTCGCCAGCAGCGCCGCCTGCCGGGAGTCGAGCAGCCCGAACTCCCTCGTTTTGGCCAAGCCCGCCTGGAACTGCCGGGCAGCTTCAGTGAGCCGGCCCGCGCGCTCCAGGCAGACGCCGAGGTTGCCGCACGCCCGCAGCTGATCCTCCAGCTGTGCTTCCGCTTCGGCGATCTTCAGGGCGGCCTCCACGGCCGCGACGGCCTCGGGGTGCCGGCCCAGACCGGACAGCGCCAGTCCCCGGCTGTTCCGCGCGCGGCCGGTCTCCGGGACCGCCGACGCCGCCTCGGCTTCCGCTTCCGCCTGCCGGGCGAGTTCGAGCGCTTCCGAGTACCGGCCGGACTTCACCGCCGCCGTGGCGAGCGCCGAGCGGACCCGGGAGCCCGCCGCGCTGGGCCGGACCTCGGCCAGCAGGCGGTCGGCGGAGTGCAGTTCGGCCAGCGACTCCTCGTCGTAGCCCGCCTCCCACAGGTAGCTGCCCAGGCGCTCGTGCAGGCCGCCGAGCCGGACGGGACCCGTCCCGCCCGCCGCCGCCACCGCCTCGCGGGCCCAGGTCACGCTCTGCTGCAGATGACCGGCCCACCGCGCGGCGTTCGCGGCGACTTCGAGCACCCGGACCCGCGTGGTGGCCGCCACCCGTTCCGCATCGGGCAGCCGCGGCCACAGTTCGAGCGCGCGAGCGTACTGGGTCTCGGCTTCGGTGAACGCGCGCAGGCGCATGGCCAGGTCGCCGGCGCCGACCGAGGCGTGCAGGGCGCGCGGGGCATCGTCGGCGGCGAACCAGTGGTAGGCGAGCTCGGGCAGCAGACGCGGGTTCGCCGGCGCCTCGGCGGCCAGCGCCTCGGCGAACTGGGCGTGCAGCCGCTTGCGCTCCCTGGTGAGGACCATCGCATAGGCGGCCTCGCGCAGCAGGGCGTGCTGGAACCGGTAGGACCCGTCATCCCGGTCCTCGATCAGGACGCGCTGCCCGAGGCACTCGGTCAGCGCCGCGTCGAGCGTCCGGTCTTCGAACTCGGCCACCCGGGCCAGCAGCGCGTCGCCGACCCGGCGACCGGCCACCGCCGCCACCTTGGTGAGCTCGCTCGCCCCGGGACCGAGGCGGGCGAGGCGCTCGCGCATGAGGTCGTCCAGGGAGGGCGGGATCCGGGTGCTCCCGGCGCCCGACTCGGCGACGAGCTGCTCGGTGAAGTACGGATTGCCTTCCGACAGCGCGAAGTATTCGTCGGCCCGCTCGGGGCTGACGTCCTCCCCGGTCAGCGCGGCGACGAAAGACCGCAGTTCCTGACGGCTGAACGGCGGCACCGTCAGCCGGCGCGTCCGCCGGACGAACTCCGGCTCGGTCAGCCGGACCCGCAGCGGATGTCCGGTCCGGAGCCCGGACCGGTAGCTGCACACGAGCATCAGCCGTTCGTCGGTCTGGGTGTGCACCAGGTAGGCGATGAGGTCGAGCGTGGCGGTGTCGGCCCAGTGCACGTCCTCGAACACCAGCACCAGGGGCTGCCGGTCACCGAGGTGGTCGAGCAGCCGGGCGACCGCGCCGAACACCCTGGCCTGGGCGCCGTACCCGGGCGCGGGCCCCGGGCCGGTGGTGAAGTCGGAGATCAAGCCGGCCAGCTCCGACCAGGCCGGGCCGGCCAGCTCCCGCGCGCGAGCTTCGCCCCGGGTCCGGACCAGGTGGCGCAGCGCCTCGGTCAGCGGCCCGTACGGGATGCCGTCGCCGGCCAGCTCCAGGCAACCGCCCGACAGCACGAACGCGCCGGACTTCCGGGCGGTGCGGGCGAACTCCTGCAGCAGCCGCGTCTTGCCGGAGCCGGCCTCGCCGTCGAGTACCACGGCCGAGGGACGGCCCTGCGCCGCGGCGGCCAGCAGCTCCCCGAGCTGACGGAGTTCGGCGGCCCGGCCGAAGAACCCGTTCATCGGATGCGCTCAGGCGGGCGGCGAGGCCGCCGCTTTGAGGGACACCGGCCAGGGATAGCTGCCCGGCAGGTCCTCGACCGCCCTGCGCAGTTCGGCTCCGGCGAAGGCCGCCCGGCACGCGCAGCGCAGGGCGTGCAGCTCCGCTTTGAGGTCCGCGGCGAGGTTTTCGCCGGCCAGCACGGCATCGAAGCGCCCGGTGAACCCGGCGGCGACGGCGTCCAGCGCGGCCAGCGGCCGTTCGGCGGTGAGGAACGCACCCAGCGAGCGCAGGACAACGGGCACTTCGGGGTGGCCGGCCGGGAGCGCGCGCACGGCGGACAGCAGCGCCTCGGCGCCGAGCACGCAGTCGGTGCTGTCGCCGTCGGGGTCCGTGCGTTGCCGCAAGCACAAGGTTGCGGCGTAGACGAACTGGGCGAGCGCGGTCTCTTCTTCGGAGAGGGTGACTTCGTCGCTTTCCACCACTTCACTGGCCAAGGCGACGGCCTCGTCGACGGTTTCCACGCCGGGCACTTCCGAACCGGGCTCCAGGAGCCGGGCCGTCGCCGCCCACGCGCTTCGGCCGTCCTGGTCGAGGGCCAGCAGCTCCAGCAGGGAGCGGAGCAGGCCGGGTCGCTCGGGCCGGGGTTCCGGGGCGGCCGGGAGCGGCTCACCGGGTGCGTCGGCCTCTTGTTCGCTGTCCTCCATGATGAGCACCGGAAACTCTTCACGCGGGACGTCGAGGACACCGGCCCCCGGCTCCAGCGCCATCCGCATGATCCCGAAGATCCCGGTGCCGCCGGCCTGGAACCGGTTCTGCAGGTCGGTGAAGCGACCGAACATGCTCCCCAGCGCCGACAGGTCCATGGGTTTCGTGCCCAGACCGAGCATCATCTTCATCAGCTCGCACATCTGCGACATCAGGTCGGCCATGTCCGACACGTCGGTGGACACCCCGGGGGTCGCCCGCACGGTCCGCAAGAGCTCTTCGGCGCGATCGATGTCCGGCGTGGCGGCGGGCGAACGCCGCCCGGCCATCATGTCGATCGCGGACAGCGAGACCATGCTCGTCAGCCGGTTCTGGGAGTCGGTGATCAGCAGCATCGCGAGCAGCACGCGGAGGGCCGCCAGGGAAGAGACCGGGAACTTCCCGTCCGCGATGGCTTCTTCGAGCAGCGAGATGGCCTGTGACCGGGTGGAGGCACCCTGGATCTGGAGGTCGCGGAAGCCGAGCAGGTAACCGAGGAAGGCGGCGACCTGTGGTCGCTGCGGGTCCCCGGCGCGATGGTGGCGGTAGACCTCTTCGGCGCACCGGATCGCCTCGTCGAGGTCGGCCCGCGCCGAGGGCGAATCCAGTGGCGTGCTCGCCACCCGCTGGAACAGCTTCTGCGCCAGGTTGCCGAGCGGCTCCACCCTCGCGGGGCCTTCGAGTCCGGCCAGCCGCGCACGCAGCTCTTCGATGCTTTCGGGGCTTTGTGACATCCGGGTCTCTTTCTCTGAACGGGAGTTCGGTCAGTGGCCGGCGTGGACGAATCCGGCCCAGCCGACGACCCCCGTGTGTTCGCGGTCGGCGGCGAGTTCGCGCAGGTGGGCGGGCATGGCCTCGGGCATGGGGGTGTCCGGCCGGATCAGGCAGAGCTGGGCTGCCCGCAACGCCTGCCAGGGGGGCAGCTTCTCCGTGCGCAGGTAGTGGTGGAACAGGTACATCAGCATCGAGGTGGCTTCGTCCGGAACCGCCCACTGCGTGGAAAGCACCGTGCGGACGCCGCCGGCCAGGAAGGCCGTGCCGAGGCTGTACGCCTCGTCGTACCCGTGGATGGAGCGCGCGGTGTGGCACGCGGCCATCACGACGAGACCGATCTGCCGGTCCGGCGTGCTGTGCAGCAGCCGCACGATCTCGTCCGCGCCCAGCTCACCTGGTGCACCCGCGGAATCGGGTGCCAGCACCAGGCACGCCTTCGCGGCTCGCTTCCTGGAGCTGAACTGGCCGTGGCAGGCGAGGTGCAGCACCGCGCCCGCATGGGGGCCGCCGGCCGCCAGCCACGATCGCACCTGGCCGGCCGTGCCCGCTCCGGACGGGCTCACCGATCCGGTCGGACGGCGTCCCACGTACTTGGCCGCGCGCAGGAAGGCCTTGTGGATCTCGAACGCTTCGAGCCGCGCGGCGGGCAGGTCTCGCGCGGACCCGGCGGTGTCCGGGTCACCGACGACGAGGCCGGTCGAAGTCAGCCGGACCGGAGGCCGTGCGGCGTTCGCGCAGAACTCGCGCGCCGACACCGCCAGGGAGAAGGCCGCCAGCTCCAGGGCATACGTGCCTTCGCGATTCCGTGCGGCTTGCCAGGGAATGTCCGCCAGCTTCGCCATCGGGACGAGCACGATGCGCGGCACCCGGCCGCGCTTCGCTGCATCCCGTGCGAAGTAGCGCTCCAAGAGGGGACCGATGGCCACCCGCCAAGCCCAGTCGCAGAGGTCGTCCAAGCGATCGGTGAAGGGCGCTTGGACGGCGGGGGACAGCTCGCGCGACAGGTGTGACAGGGCGCTCAGGTAGTCCTCCCCGGCCCCGGCGCCCCGCTCCACATCGAGGTAGGACAGCGGCAGGTAGGCCAGCTGCCCTTCGCGGGGTACCACCAACGCCAGCCCGGGTTGCTGCTGGTCGGCAGGCACCAGGTAGACCAGTGCGTCCGCGTCGACGGTGCGCAAGGCGGCGCGGATGTCCGCCGGAGACGACTTCTTCAGCAGCTTGTCGACGCCACCCGCGGCGTTCACCAGCACGTCGATGGCCTCGGTGCGCAAGCCGGGAGACGCCGGACCTTCCTCCTCCCACCGGCGTACCAGGTCGTCACGTCCGGCCGCCCGCAGCCTGGGTACGAGGTCGAGCATTTCCACCTCGGCGAACAGCATCAGGCCGCGACCGGCGTCCAGCGCGTCGAGTGCACCCCGGAAGTCCTCGACCTGCACCCGGTGCCGGGCGATCTGCATCCCGAGCGCAGCGGCTTCGCGCAGGCCCTCCCGGGCGATCGCCGGATCCGACTCCATCAAGGCCTTGTGCGCGAATCGGTACATGGCTTCGAAGCTCACGTCGCCCGACCCCTGCTGGTCACCCACCCGCTGCTTGATGTGCCCGAGCAGCTCGTGGACGTCCGACCACAACGGACTCCCCGGACCACCGCGGTCGCGCAGGTCCCGGATGAGATCCTCGAGCACCTCCTGTGCCTCGTCGAGACCCTCGAGCGTGCCCAGGACCTCCGCCCGCCGCCACAGGTGGACGGCGATCCCGTTTCGCGCGATGTCCTGCATGGGACCGGGTTCGGCGGCGGCCTGCCGCAGCAGCTCGATGGCGAGCTCGATGCGCTTCAAGTCGGTTTCCCGCCACCCGCGCGTGAGAATCGATGCGGCAGTGATCTTGCCGGCCGGCCCGCTGCCCTCACCGGCATGCCGCCGGAGGATCTCCTCGGTGGTGAGCTCCGCCGACCCGGACTCCGCGTCGGACAGGAGCTTGAGCATCGCTTCACCGTCCGCCGGCATCGCGAACTCGGCCGGGTCCAACCCCGCCGCGGCCGAGGAGGCGCGCAGCCGGTCGAGAAGGCCTGACACCGCGGCCCAGTCGCTGTTCTGCTGTGCGTCGAGAAGATCGTGCAACGCGGCTTGCATCTCCCGCATGGGGCCGGCTTGCGGCACGTCACCGATCCGGTCGAGCAGCTGCCCCATCTGGGCGATGATGCCGAGTTTGCTGCTGTCGTCACCGCGCTGGAAAGCGACGTCGAACTTGATCCCCTTGCGCGCGGTTTCGATGGCGTTCAGCGTCGGTAGGAAATCGCCGTGCCGGGCCGCGAGCTCGTCGAGCTCGGCGACGGCCGAGGCGGCGGTGGCCCGCCGTTCCTGGGTGTCGTGCACCAGCTGGAAGGCGCGGGCCGACGCCCGCGCCCGCGGCCAGGCGAGCAAGTGCGGTGGCGCACTGTCCACCATGTCCAGCAGCGGCCCGATGTCGGCCATGGCACTCGTCGGCGGCGCTCCGCCACCACCGGTCAGCAGGGTGATCATCGTGGCCGCGAGTTCGCCCCGCCGGGGGTGACCGGCGGGCAGGGTTTCCAGATCGGTCCGGAAGCCGGCCAGGTCGTACGACTCCGTTGTGCCTGCTGCCATCGCGTCCAAGACGGCCCGGCACCGCCTGACGGCTTCCAGGCTCGCCGCGTCGCCCGCTCCGGTGGTCACTGTGGCCTCCCTCGTCCGGTCTGCTCTCCTTTGACGGACGACGGGCAGCGCCTCACCGCGCGACCAGTGCGGCGAGGATGCGGTCGACCGCCGCGGGCCCGGCGGACCACGGCTCGTCGTGGAACACGGACGACACCACGTCCACGACCACGGCTTCCGGTGGTTCGCCGCCCGCGATCCGGCCTTCGATCGCCGCCACCGCGACGACCGCACGCTCCAGACGTGCGTCGGGTTCCTCCTGGCGGAACGCCGGTTCGCCGAGCGGGTCGGTGCCGTCCTCCGGCGCGAAGCGTGGCACCGGCACGGAAGGCGGCCGTTTGAAGCCCAACGGCCGTTCCACGTAGTTCTCGTACCACCGGGGCCGGCGGCGCATGGCCGACAGCACAAGGGCAGTCTCGTGTTCGACGGCCCGGCGGGCCGTCGACGGCGGCGCACCGCGGGCCACGCGGTTTTCGGCCCAGTGGTCCACGGGCCAGATACCGGCGCTCGGCACGGAGTCGGTTCCGACGAAGTCCAGGATGTCGACGGCGAGTGCCAGCAGAACGGGGTCGCCGCCCAGCTCCGCGGCCAGCCAGCGGGGCACCCGCGGTCGCTGGAGGGCCCCGCGCTCGCTGCGCCGTCGCCGGTAGCCGTCCACCGTGGCGTGGACGAGCCGTCGGCGGATCCAGCCCTCCAGGGAGGCGATCGGGATCCGGGCGTTCCGGAACACGTCGTCGACAACGGCTTCCATGTCGTCGTGGAACCGGTCCAGGCACGGGTCGTCGAGGTGCTGGACCGCCCTGGCGCAGCGGTAGTGGCCGCGGTTGAGTTCCAGCCTCCGGGTGAGGTTGCGGAACACGACGGGCTGGGCGATCTCGAACACGGATGCCCGCAAGCAGCGGCGGGCGTCGCCGCGGGCAGCGGCCGCGTGGTCGGCCAGCTCGCCCCGGCTCGCCAGCTGCCGGACGTGCTCGGGGTCCGTACGGACGAAGTCGTTCTCGGCCATGGGAAGGGCTCCTGTGGGTCACAAATGCTTCGGTGAAAGCGAAGCTAGGAGCCGGTCCCCGCGAATTCGATGGAGCGGGAACGCTTTGATGAAAAGTGACCACCCGCGAGGCGGGTGAACCACCTCGAGCACCCGCAATAGACCGGTGTGACACCGGAACGGACCGCTCAGGGGCGCCAGGTGACGTCGGTGACCTGCAGCCCGAGTCCCTTCAGCGACCGGTCGAGGTAACGCAGCACGCCCGGGCGGGGCGTGCCGATGATCCAGGGATCGCCGTCCCGCATCTCCAGCTGGAGCGGTCCTTCGGCGGGTGCGTGGTCGATGAAGCCGGCGTAGCGGCGCCTGCCCAGTTCGGTCCTCGGGACCATCCGCTGGTTCGCCGATCCCCGCCACACCAGCTCGGTCGGTTCCGTGATGTCGAACCGGCCGAAGACCACGACGTCGGCTTGGCCGGCCGCGGCCCAGCGGGCCTCGTCCAGCTCGCCCTCGTCATAACCGGTGTAGAGCAGGAAGTCGAGCTCCCGGCCCGCGTCGCGACGCACCTCGTCCGCGGCGGTGAGGAAGGCGGCCAGGCCTTCCGCTTGCTGCAGCGGTTCGCCGCCGCTGACCGTCAACCCTTCGGCACCACGGTCGACCGCGGACCGCCACAGCGCGGCCAGCTCGGCGATCGGCACTTCCACACCGCCGTCGGCCGGCCAGGTGTCCCGCGACATGCACCCCTTGCAGGAAAGGGTGCAGCCCTGCACCCACACGGCAAGCCGCTCTCCCGGGCCCAGGGCGTGCACGGGGTAGTGGGACCGGCTGATCCGCAATTTTGCACTCATGGCGTTTCCTCCCGGCGAGCCAGGCTCAGCCGGTGCTCGACGGCTTCGGTGAAGCTCGGATCGCCCATCGTGGCCGACAAGGCGTCGAAGTAGGCGTGTTCCGCCGCGCGGTAGGCGGCCTGGATCGCCTCGATCAGGGTCTCGGGCTGGCGGTCGCCGTTCTCCGGAGCCACCACGTCGAAGTCCGCGAAACCGGGGTCGAGCCGCGGGACCAGCGCCTGCAGCTCCGCGTCCGCTTCCTCGCACCGGCGCCGGCTCTGTGCGTAGGCCTCCTGGAACGGGTGCCGGCGGGCCAGTCCGATCATGAACGAGACGGACCCGCCGACGAGCAACCCGGCGATCAGCATCGCCACCAGCGTCGTCCCGGTGATGTCGAGCGAGGCCAGCCGCACGTGGTCGACACCCACGACGGCCGCCGCGACCATGCCCAGCAGCGCCGCCATCGTGGCCCAGGCGATGGCCAGCACCGCGGCCGCCGGCCGGAGCGCGCGATCGCTGCCGGTGGCGCGGGACGAGCGGAGCATGAACGCGGTCACGTGCGGTCCGAGCACCATGAGCACGGCCGACGAGAGTCCCAGTGCCCAGCTCGCCGCCGCGGGCAGCACCCCGTCGAGGAAGTGGTGGAAGACCAGGTAGTGCAACGGGCTGAGGGTGGCGACGAGCCCGGCCAGGATGAGTATTCGCCAGCGGAGCCCGAGAGCGGTGGTTTCGCCCTCCCACACCGGGTCGTCCTCCGCCACCTCCGCCGCGGGCTCCGAGTTCCCGGCGCTCGGTGGCCGGTCGAGGTCGGGTTCCCGAAGCCAGGCTTCGCGCCCCGCCAGCCGGCTCATCATCCGCTGCGCGTCCGCCATCTCCTGCGCCGCGCGTTCCCGTCGTCTGCGCACCGTCCTGGTTCCTTCCAATACCGCGAGGTGCCGTTCCCGCGCCGAGGCGATCGCGGCGGAGCAACGCTGGCGCAGGACCTCGACGTAGTCTTCGTGGCCTGCCTCGGCGTCCTGACCGGGCGTGAACGGATCGGTGAACGACCAGCCGTCGCGCACGTGGTTGCGCGCGTCGGCCTCGCCACGTTCCCGCGCTTCGGCGATGAGCTCCGCCGCGGAGGTACGTGGCTCCACGATCGGGTGCGGCAACCGCGGTTCCGGGGGTGCGGGCGGCCGGCGGCGTCGCGACGCCCACACCGGTGGCGGGTTCTGCGGCGGATGGGTCACTGCTGGTACTCCCCGGGCTAGCGTTCGTAGAGGGTGATCGAGCCCTCGGCGGTGCGGGCGAGCCGGATCCGGTCGCCGGACGCCAATCGCCTGCTCAGCGCGGGCTGGATCTCGACGTCGTTGAGGAAGGTTCCGTTCGGGGTGGTGAGCGGCTCGACCCATGCGGTTCCGTCCGGGTCGACCCGCACGACGGCGTGGGCGCGGGAGACGTTCGGGTACTCCTGGAACACGCGTTGGCAGTCACCCAGCCTGCCGAGCTGGACCCGCTCCCCTTCGCGCAGCTCGATTTCCCCGCCGGCGAACCTGATGTGCAGGGCGGGTGGGGTCAGCGGGCGGCCGCACGACATCCTCGTGCACCGGGTGTTGCCGGCGGCTGCCTCGTGCCCGCAGTACCAGCAGTGGTCGCGGCTCCACGCTGTCCGTTGGCCGGCGGCCGGGCCGGGCACGCCCGCGCGATCGGGCACCCCGGCGGGCGCCGGTCCGGGCGCCGGCGCCGGCGGTTCCCGGTCGGCGGCCTCCACGAGGGGACACATGTGCCGGGGGCACAGGGACTTGTCGTCGTCGAACACTTCGGAGCTGTCCACCGAGCAGACCCGGCTCATCAGGCACCACCCGGGATGATCCGGGCGATCAGGCTGGGCCCTTCGTCCTTGTCGCCGGGGTGCAGTTCGAGGACCTCGACCAGATCACCCTGTCCCGCGTTCTCGTCGAACAGCGTCCTGGCGAGCGGATTCACCAAGTTGCTCTCGAGCAGGTTGCCGACACCGCGGCCGCCGTTGTCCTGGTCCGAGGAACACAGCCGGGCCAGGTCCGCGTGCACGGCGGGCGCCAGCTCCAGCCGGACACCCAGCTCGGCGCGCACCTTGGTGGCGACGTTGCCCAGCTGCAGCTCGAAGATCTGCATGGCCACCTGCGGGTTGATGTAGTCGAAGACGACGATGTTGTCGCCGAAGCGGTTGAGCAGCTCCGGCCGTTTGAGCGCGGTGGTGAAGTGGCTCCGGATCTCCCTGCGGACGCTTTCCTCCAGGACCGAATAGGGGGCACCCGGCTCGACCAGGCGATAGGTCGTTCCTCCCTCCGTTTTCATGATCCCGAGGTTGGAGGTGAACACCAGCACGCATTCGGAGAAGTAGGTGGTCACCCCCTGGCCGTCGGTGAGCCTGCCGTCCTCGAGGATCTGCAGGAACTTGTCCAGCACCAGCGGGTGCGCTTTCTCGATCTCGTCGAACAGGACCACCTGGAACGGCCGTCGGCGCACCGCACCGGTCAGTTCGCCGCCCGCTTCGAAGCCGACGTAGCCGGGGGGTGCGCCGATCAGCCGATCGGCGGCCTGCTCGGCGGAGAATTCGCTCATGTCGAACCGCAGGTAGGCCTGTGCGTCGCCGAAAAGCAGTTCGGCGACCTGCTTGGCCAGCTCGGTCTTGCCGACGCCGGTGGGGCCCGCGAAGAACAGCACGCCGCGAGGCCGGTGACCCGAAGTGCGGGCCTGGGCGCCGGACAGGCCGAGTGCCGCGCGCTTGAGGATGTCCAGGGTCTTGCCCACCGCGCGGTCCTGACCGAGCACCCGCTCGGCGATCACCTGCTGCCCCTTGGTGATCTGTTCGCGGACGCTGGTCCGCCGCCACAGGTTGTCGTCGATCCCGAGCTTGAAGATCCGCGTGGCGTCGGCGATGCGGTCGACGCCCAGCCCGCGGTCCGCCGCCAGCCGGGTGATCTTGAGCAGGGAGTCGAGGGTCATGCCCTCGGTGAGGCCGGCGAACTCCTCGTCGGGCGGGAGACGGCCGGGCTCCGGCTCCGCAGCCTCGGGCAGCAGGGGGATCAGCAGCCGGGCCATCTCCTGACGGTCGTCGAGGGTGGGCATCGGGGCGGCCACCGTGCGGATCGCCTCGATCCCCGCGGTGAACCAGACCGGCAGGTCCCGTTCGCCCTCCACCAGCCAGATGACCGGGTTGTGCAGGGCGCGCGGCCGGTCCGGGTATTCGTACTGGGGCGCGGTGAGCGCGAGTTTCTGGAAGAACAGGAACTGGTCGCGCTCGGCCGGGTCGAGCTGGGTGGGGGAGCGGACGAGCCGGGACGCGTGGTCGACCACGAAGGCCAGCCGGGCGGGCGGGCGCCCCGCACAGGCGGCCTGCACGCCCGCGGCCGGGCGCGTGCTGTCGCTTTCCGGTGGTGGCTGCTCGGCCGCCCCGACCACCTTGGTCAGGTGCACGCGCAAGCGTTCCGGGGACGGGCGCCTGCCCAGCACGGTGGAGCCCAGCACCTGTTCCACGGCCCGGTGCGCCTCGTTCGTGGCCGGGTGGACGCCGACACCGGCGACGGTGTCGTAGGTGACGAGCGCGTCGAACCCGGCCGGGCGCAGCACGTGCCACAGCAGGGGGACCATCGGCATGATCTGCAGCGCGCCGCCGTCCTTGACCAGGAAGGAGTCGCGGATGTTGCCGTGCAGCACGTACTGCGAGTGCACCGCCAGCGTGCCGGCGATTTCGCCGGCGAAGGCCGGGACCCGGCGTTGCTGCTGCACTACGGATTCGGTCGTCATCGGCCGTCCCGGTACCGGTGGATCGGGGTGTCCGTGCCGTATTCCGCGGCCGGAGCCTCGTGGCCGGACACCTGGGGTGCGGATTCCGTCAGCTGCACCCGCACTCCGGCAGCGGCGGCCGCTTCGGCGACGGCCTGGATGCCCGCGTTCGCGGCAGCACAGCGTTCTTCGCCGATCAGCTTTTTGTTGTCGCTGGTGGGAGCGTGGGCGGCTTCGAGGTGGTGCTCGATGATGTTGCCGTCGCGCACCCGGACGACGGTGGAGTGCTCGTCCCCCCACTCGGGGCGGGCGAACCGCAGACCGGTGAACCCGTCCCCTTCGAACGTTTCCAGCACCTCTTGCCCGGCCTCGGTCAGGCACTTGCGGACCAGGTCTCGCATGAACGCGCGGTCGGCCACGCCCCCGGCCCACGCCATCAGGCGGACGCCTTCCGACCGTAGCTCGGGGGTCAGGTCGTGAGCGCCCGTGACGACCTCACGCAGCGCGGCGGCGGTCCGGCGCAGCGGGGCCGGCGGGTCGATGCCGGCGACGACCTCGGCGAGCGGTCCGTCCTCCAGCGCCGACACCCAGGTGGCGGCCAGCCGGCGCCGTTCGATGCGCGGGTTGAGGGTCGCGACGATCTTGGACCGCAGGCTGCTGAGGTACACCGATTGCTCGGTGCGCCCGACGATGGCCGCGGCTTCGGCCAGCATTTCGTCACGTTCCTGCGTGGTGGCGTCCGGGTCGAGCAGGCCGATCACTTCGGTGATCGACGCGGCGGCCACGGCGGCCGGCCGCTTGGTGTGCCGTTCGGTGGCCACCCGGCGGAGGCGATCCAGCTCGGCCGAGATGTCGCCGCTCGCCCGGCTGGTCTTCGCGGTGATGGTGACGCGCAGCGGCGGCGCGGCCGCGTCCAGTTCTTTGTGGAGCCGGGCGATCTCGTACTCCGTTTCGGACACCCACTGGACCGCGCGGGCCGCACTGACCTCGGCGGAGAGGGTTAGCGGGCGAGGGACGGGCAGAGCGACGCCGGCCTTCTTGGCGCGTTCGCGGACCAAGCGGAGCCGGGCGTTCACCGCCACGACATCGGCCATCGCGCGCCGGCGCCACTGACCCGCCGCTTCCGCCGCTTCGATCGCGGCGATTTCGGCCTCGAGCCGGGCGCCCGATTCGCCGAGCGCGCGGACCCCGCTTTCGGCGGCGCTGTTGACCGCCCGGGCCAGCAGCACCGCACCGGCGGTCACCGCGAGCGCTCCCGCGACCACGATGGCTCCCGCCGCGACGATGGGCAGACCGACGGGCGCTACGGCCACGGTTCCAGAACTCATGGCTACCTCCTCAGGGATGGGATGACGGACGGTCGTTTCGCGGGCGAGCCAGGATCTCCCGCTCGCGGCGGTCTTGGTCCCGCCACGCCAAGGACCGCTGGACCGTCCACGGCAGCAGGGAAAAGGCCACGGCGAACGGCATGACGGCGGGCGCGAAGACGGTGAGGGCGATCAGCCCCAGCACGACCGCCAGGGCGACCGGGCCGGCGACCCGGCGGGCGATGAGGCTCCGGGCCAGCCTGCCCACGGCGACCCGCCCCGCGCCGAGCAGCGAGTAGGCGGGGTGGAACCGCCCGCCGCTGTCCCACGCCAGGACGCTTTCCGACACGAGGCCGAGCAGGAGTGCGGCGACCAGGCCGACCCAAGAATCGATGATCTGGATGTCGGAGGCGAAGCCGGCCACGTCGCTGAGCCCGACGAGCGCGAACAGGACGGCGGCGATGGCGGCGACCCCGGCCGCGGCGTAACTGAGGGCCTGCGGGCGGTTCTGCCGTCGAGACCAGTCACGCAGACCTTCGGTGCGGCGTAGCCAGTCCTCGTGCGTCCGCTGCGCGAGAGCTTCGTCGGCCAGGCGTGCCGATTCGGCTTCCGCATAGGACACGAGGGCCATCGCGATCCCGTGGTGGTCCGGTTCGGCGATCAGCCGGGAAAACCAGTCCAGGCGGAAAGTACGCGCTTGCTCGTCGAGCGTGCGCCGGATCTCCCGCTTGTTCTCGGCGCTGGCCGTCGCCGCGAGCAGCGCCAGGGAAAGCGCCCGGCCCCGTTCTTCGCGGAGGAAGAGCTCGGCAGCTCGCCGCGCTCCGGCGTCTCCGACGACGCCCGCCTGCACGGCCAGATCCGCCTGTGCCTGCGGCCAAGCGGCGCGTACCTCCGCGAGCCCGGCACCGCTTCGGCCGTGTTCGGTGGCGCCGCCGATGGCGAGCAGGCGGAACAGGTCGTGCTCCCACAGCTCCGTGACGATGTCCGTGCTCGGGATGGTCCCCTCGTACCCCTCCTGGGCCAGCAGGGCGAGGTGGCCGGGCGTGATGTTCCACCGGCGGTACCAGGGCGGGAAAGTCGGGTCCACCGCCCGGATGACGTGCAGCAGGCGGACGTCGGCGGGCGCGCGGCGGGCGGGCGCCGGAACGCGGACGCCGTTGTCGGGGAACGTCGCCAGCCACGCGAGCAGACGGTTCCGCGGCCCGTGGTCGTCGCCGCACAGGATCGACAGGGACAGCTGCCAGTCGTTGATCAGGTCGGCGGCCAGGCTCCGGCGGTCCCAGTACTCGTGTCCGGCGAACACGTAGGGCTCCGCCGCTCGGGCGGCCTCGGCGTCGGGAACCGCGGCCCTGCTGACTTCCGGCCGTTCGCCGCGCAGCCAGGCGGTGACCTGCCCGGCACCCCAGCGCTCGTCGGGGTCGATGGTCAGCAGACCGTCACAGAGCAGGCGGAGACCTTCGTCGGCGACCGGGCTGGTGTCGAGGGGGCGGGCGACGAGCCGGCCGCGGATGATGTTCCGCTCCTCGATCCCGGCGAACAGCTCTTGCCCCGTGGCGAGTTCCAGCACGCAGATGCCCAAGGACCACCAGTCGAAGACCGGGCGCACCTGGCCGCTCAGGAACTCGGGCGGGGTGTAGGGCACGGTGCCGACCCGGTTTTCGTCCGTCCAATACTCGCCCGCGGGCACGTGGACGGCGATGCCGAAGTCGGCGATCCCGACCGTGAGCGGCTCGCGTTCGGCGACGAGCAGGTTCGCGGGCTTGACATCGCGGTGCACGATGCCCGCCGCGTGGGTTTCGACGAGACCCGACGCGAGCTGGCGGACGATCTCCGTGAGGACGTCCGGAGCGACCCCGGAAGGGTGCCGATCGCGCATGTCGAGCAGAGTGCCGCCGGTCAGGTGGGCCATGACCTCGTAGAAGCGGTCCTCGTCCACGCCGGTTTCCTCGTAGCCGACGACGTGGGCGGGGCATGGACCGCTGAGGAATCCGACGACCTCGTCCACCGGGCGCCAGCCGGGGCGGTGCACCTTCAGCACTCGCTGCGCGTTGTCCGACCGCCGGATCACGTGGTAGACGTCGGCCTGGTTGCCGGACCCGGTGATGTCGAGCTCGACCTTGAACCGGGCGGCCAGCCCGGGCGGCAGCCCCGGTGAAGCGCCGCGCGGCCGGGCACGGCCGGGCTCGACCTCGGTCGGCGCGCCGCGGTCGAGCGGCGCCCGTCCGGGGTCGAGCTCCGTGGGTGGTCCGTCCGGCGGCGGCGCCGCGCCCCGCCCCGGATCGAGCTCCGTGGGCGGGGCGCCATCCGGTGTCGTCACCCGGCCGTCACCTCGGGTTTCACCGGGCGCACGACAGCTCGACCACCACGGACCGGTTCCGGGCGGCCTTGGCCGGGTCCAGCGTCCCGCCCGGGCCGACGTCGGGCTCGTGGTACTTCCCGGTCTGGCCGTCACCGACGGTGCTGATGCGGTCGGCGGCGATGCCCGCCCGGACCAGCAGCGCCTTCACCGTCTCGGCCCGTTGCCCGGAAAGCGTCACGCTGTCCTGCGGCGAGCCGTAGGTGGCGGTGTTGCCGACCAGGTTCACCTTCTGCGATCCGCCGGTCAGCTGGGACACCAGCGCCTGCAGGGTGCTCTGCGCAGCCTTCTCGTCACGCAGTTTCGCTTCGTTCGGCCGGAAGCCGACCGGTCCGCTGTCGCGCAGGACGGTCGTACCGCAGGGCTGGAAGGTCACCGGGGCGGGCAGCTTGACCTGGGAAACCGGCTGGTCGGCCTTGACCTCCTCCCGTTTGCTGGGCACTTCCACCAGGGTGGAGCACTTGGCCCCCGCTTTGTCCACGACGGTCTTCCACAGAGCGGTGACCCGCTTCTGGAGGTTGTCGTCGAGCGCGGGCTGTGGCTCGGCGGTGAGACCGGTCCCGACGAGCAGCACCGTCTTGTCCTTGAGCTCGGGCAGAAGCTGCTTGCCGGCCAGGAAGTTCGCGACCTCCCCGGGGTCGGCGTCGAACATCCCGTCGTTCAGGAAGGAGACGGCACCGGCGGTGGAAAGCCCGGAGTCGATCAGCACGACCGTGCCGCCTTCGCCGGTCAGCTTGGCCGCCTGGGACAGCGCGGACAGAGCGTCCGCCTCGGGCTTCTTCGGGACGACGCCGGCGACAGCCGTGGTGACCTGCTGGACGGCGGCCTCGATCTGCTGCTTGCGCCGGGCCTCGTTCTTGCCGTCGATGGCGGGGGAGACCTTGACCACGCGCGAGGGTTCCCCGTCGACCCGGAACACCTGGACGGCCTGCTGGTTCACCACCGCGCCGGAGAGCAAGTCCTTCACTTCCCTGGGAATGACCGGCCGCTGGCTGCCCATGCGGCCGCCCACCACGAGGCTGACCGGCTTGTCCGGAGCGGCCACGCAGTCACCCTGCTGCGCCTCGGCGCCGTTGCCCTGGGCGGCCTCCGGGGTTTTCTCGTCGCATGCGGTCAGCAGGACCGCGGCGGTGGCCGTCGCCGCGGCGGCACGCCACAGACGTCCGCAGCGACCGCGGGACCGGAGAAAAGTCATTCTTGGTCCTTCCTGTTCTCGTCGTTCTCGTCGTCCTCTTCGGACCCGGTTTCGTCTTCGGCCGGCCCGCGGCCGAGCAGCTTCAGGTCGGTGTCGGCGACGACCTTCGCTGTCGAACTGTCCGGCAGGGCCAGATACAGCTCCCGGTCGTCGTCGGCCCGCTTTCGCATGGCCGTGACCTGGTCGGCGAACCGTTCGGCCGCCAGGAGCCCGGCTTCGAGGTCGGCCAAGCGGGCGGCTGCGCGGGAACGCTTGGCCACCGCCCGCGCCCACTGCCGGGCCGCCGGGTTGTGCAGCTTGTAGGCACCGGCACCGGACAGAACACCCGTGCCCAGGTAGAGCACGAGGAACAAGATCGCGGGCAGGAGGTTGGCCTGCAGGGGGACGTCGGCCGCCGGCGCCTGCGCCGGGTCGTCGTACTCCGCGGTGGTGCCGTTGACCGGCACGGCGTAGAACAACCGGAAGGCGAAGGCCGCCAGCCCCAGTGCCAGCCACACCCCGGCGCACACCGTGGCGATGCGGTTCGCGTTGGGTGCGTGCCTCTGGACCGAAGCTTCCTTCCAGTTCTTGCCCGCCGTGTGCGAAAGCGCGAGGCACACGACGGTGAACCCGCCGACGAATCCCCACAACGCCCACTCGTATTCGTCGAGCGCCTGCGTGAGCACCTGGTTGAACGCGACGACGTCGACGGCTGCCGCGGCCAGCAGCACGAGGTACTGCAGGCCGGTGGTCGGCGGCAGGCCGACGATCAGCGAGGCATCGCCGCGGATCACCCGCCGGCGCTGGGACAGGACCCGCACCGGACGCATCGGCTCGGTCATCGTTTCCCTCCGCGGCGCTCGCTCAAGCGGATCGGCTCGTGGTAGGGGGCGTCCGGGTCGGTCACCCGCTCCAGGGCGTGGGAGACCGCGGCGTCGAGGTCGTCCATGATGTCCCGCTGGTCCTGGCAGAGGATCCGCCGGTATTCGACGAGTGCCTCGGCCTCGGCGGCGAGCGCCCGGATTTCGTCCACGAGTTCGTTGTGGCTCGCCGTGAGCTGCAGCAGCCACTTCGCCTTGTGCGCCTGGATGTAGGCGTTGAGGTACGGCCTCGCGTCGCCGTCCTGGCCGAGCGAACCCACCTTCCGGCCGACGTCCGCGAGCAGCTGGGCGTCCGGGATTTCCGGCAGCGGCCGCTTGTGCAGGTCCCGTAGCCGTCGGGTGATCGCCCGCGGAATGCGTTCCGACCGGGGTTTTCTCAGCCTCATGCGGGTTGCTCGTATTTCTCCGGCTCGGTGCCGGGTGCGGATTCCGGTGCGCGCGCCTCCGGGCGTAGACGCTCGATGACGTAGTGCAGTTCGTAGTCCCCCTGCCCGAGCAGCTCCGGGTCGCCGTCCGCGGGTTCGAACACCCACGAGGGCAGGACCTGGCTGATGTACCTGATCATCGGGGCCAGGTACGTGCCCTCCGCGTGCGCCAGCACCAGGTGCTCCCAGTAGGCGCTGACCCGCATGGCGCTGCGGGCGCCGATCTGCTTGGCCATGGTCTGAGCGAGCACGAAGTCGGCGCGGACGGCCTCCTCGGCCTCGGCGATCCGGCCGTCCAGTTCGCCCAGCTTCTGGTGCAGTGCGGCTTCCCCGCCGTGCGCGGCGACGATCCGCCTCGCCCGGGCGGCTTCCCGCCGGCTGCGCAGCACCACCGCTTGATCCGGTCGGACTTCGGCGCGGCTGCGCGGCAGCAGTTCCTCCTCCGTGAGCGGGGCCTCCGCGCCGGTGACACCGTCGGAGGCGCGATCGAGGTCCTGCTTCGTGGTGGCGTACTGACGGCGCAGGACTTCGCGGATCTCCAGGCGCGGCTTCCTGCGCCGCGCGAACTCCGCCAGCTCCTGGGCCATCTCGCCCACGGCGATGCTCTGCAAGTGCTTCGGGTAGGGCGTGGTGATCACACCTTCGCCGGAAGCCATGGCGAGCACGTCGTTGTACGCCGGAATGCGCAGCTTGCCGTCCCGGCGGCCACGCTGCCGGTCGGCACGCCGGTCGCGCTTGCTGTACGCCTCGTCCGGACCGCGCTCGGTCATCGCCGCTCCTCCCGGATCCGGGCGTCCCGGAACTGCGCCAAGGCCGCGTGGTGCCGGATCCCCAGCCGGGCCAGCGCGTTCACCTGCAGGCGCAGCTCGTCCGCCACCGCCTGGCCGGGGAAACCCGATTCCGGTACGGGAACGGCCAGCTCCGTCAGCGCGGCGAGCGCGGCGAGCAACCGGCCGTTCCCGGCCATCAGTTCGGCGTCGCGCACGGCTTCCTGCGCCCGTTCGAGCGCCGCCGCGAGAGATCCTTTCGCCTCGCCTTCCGGGAGCCCGAACCGCTCGCCTTCGTCGAGAACCCGCCGTCCCATCGCGATCAGCCGGGAGGTGCTGCGGCCCAGCTGCCCGGTGATCTCGCGGAGCTGGGGGTGCTCAGCCACGCTCGGAGCCACGCCGGCCTCCTCCCACACGCTGTCGTCCGGCCGCTCCCGGCGCATCGGTTCGACCGTCGTCGTCACCGCGTCCGCGGTGATCAGCAGCGCCGGGCCGGCGGTGCTGTCCTCGACGAGGGGCGCTTTCGCGCGCAGGGACAGTGCGGTGTCGTCCTGCGACACCAGCACCTCGACCACGTCGCGACCCAGGCTCCGGAGCCGTGGCCGGACGGCCGGCTCCGACACCGAAGCGCACATGCGCTCCAATGCATCCGCGATCAGGGTCCGGTCCCGGCGGAACCTGATCCCGGCGACCGCTCTCGCGCCGCCCAGCACCACCAGCGCGGCCGTGGCCGTCGCGGCCGCGATCCACTCGAGCTCCTCGGTGTTCCACTCCACAGTCCGGTTTGACGGACGGCTGCCCGTCATCGCCCGAGGCACGCGAATCCACCCCAGTTCGTGATGTCGGCCGGGTTTTCGAGGTGACTCACGGACAGCCCCGGTTGCGGCAACCGCGCCGGGTCGAGCATCCACAGCTGCGCCCGGCGCAGAGCGCCCGCGGGGTTCGTCGGCGCCATGCGGAGGAAATGCCGGAACAGCGGGAAAAGCACCGAGTCGTCGGCGGTCGGCCACACCGCACGCACCACCGTGCGCGTGCCCTCGACCAGCAGTGCGCTCGACGGTTCGAGGGCTTCGTCGTAGTCCGATCGGGACAGGTGGTCCGCGTCACCTGGCAAGAACACCGGTTCCCCGTCCGCCGCGCGTGCCGGGGCGAGCAAGCGTGCGGACGGGACACCGGTGATTTCGACGTCCTCGACCAGGTATCTGCGACCGGATTCCGTCTCGCGCCAGGCTGCGGCCCAGGGCACCCGGCCCGCGAGGCCGACCGGTACCAGTGCGACGCGCGGGACCCCGGCCGGCCCGGGGGGCCTCGCGGCTTCGGCGGCGGCCAGCACGGCCGCGCCGGCGGCGAGCCACGCCCACCCGCCCACGGCGTCCGCCGCGGCGGACGCGAACCATTGCCCGCTCAGCAGGGGCAGGCGGCGGCAGCTGACCGGGCCGCGAGCCGGGACGACCACCAGCGTGCCGCCGAGCGTGGGTTGCCGGGGTACGAGGTACCCGAGCGCGTCCAGGCCGGATTCGTTCAGCGCGAGCCGGATTTCTTCCGGTCCCCATGGCCGGGCCAGGCTCCGCTTGTCCTCATCGGACAGCCGGGAGTGCAGGTCCAGGCGACGCTGGTCCCAGACATCGCCGGTGCTGCTCGCCGTCACCCACTCTTCGGCGAGTCCGGCGCGGCCGGTACCCACCAGGTGACTGCGGACCAGTTCGGTCCCGGCACCGCGGGCCAGCGCCGCTCCCCGCTCGGCCTCGACGATCCGGACGAGGTCGTCGAGGGCGCCGTCTTCCCGGCACCAGTCGCTCGCCAGCCGGGTGAACCGCAGTGCGGTCCGGTCGTCCTCCCGGTGCGACCGGACCAGCGTGTGCCAGGTGTGCTCGGTCAGCACGTCCCGGGCCAGCTGCCTGCTGCGGGCCACGTCCCCCGGGCCGGCGCGCCGGCGGAGGAGCTGGCCGAGCTGTTCGGTGAGCTGGATGGTGTCCCAGCTCGTGCCGGAGCGTTCCAGCGCGCGTTCCAGATCATCGATGGCGGACTCCGCCTGGTCGCCCAGCTGACCGTCATGGCCCCCGACGGTCAGCTGGGCGGCCAGCGAGCCGCGGATGCGCCGGACGAACGGGCTCGAGGCCAGGTGCTCCGGCAGTTCGTCGCACATCCGGATGACTTTCCGGTAACCGGCGGACCGTGCGGTGGCGTCGCCGTTTTCCACGAGGCCGGCGGTCTCGGCGATGGCTCCCATGAAGGGAACGATGGCGCTGGTCTCCATCTCCGGTGCCAGTGCGGCGGTGTCCGCCACCAGCTCCTGGAGCCGAGCTGCCACCGGTTGCCCGTTGTCGACCATCGCCTGCAGCTCGGTGAGCTGATCCAGCCACTTCAGCAGCCCGTCCGCGTCATCCATGCCCTGCAGGCTCACGTCCTGGAGCGCGGTGTGGAGCGGCTTCGGGTCCCGGTCGCCCATCAGCACCGGGACCATGTCTTCGAGAAGTGTGGCGACGTTGTCGAGTTTGGGCTGCGCGTCCGCGTCCGCGTGACCGCGCATGCGGTGCACGGCATCGGCCATCTCGACGGAGGTGGCTTGCAGCAGGTTCACGTCGAGCGGGAACCGGTCGGCCGTCCACAGGCCGCGGAATTGGGCGATCTGCAGCTCCAGCTCCGCCCGGGCGGCGTCCTCACCGGCCTTCGCTTCCGCCAGGGCTTCGGCGACGATGGTGTCGACGTCGTACCGGGCCGCGACCTCGTTGCCGCCGAACGCCTTCAGCGCGACCTCGAGCCCGGCGATCCGGCAGCCGTGCAGAGGCAGAACGACCTCGGGCCCGGGATCGGGCCGGGCCAGCGCGCGGGTCGCCCAGTCGATGGCCGGCCAGGCGTGCCGAGGGCCGACGTGGCCGACGAGCAGCTCGTGCAGGCCTGCGAGCACCACCTCCGCCCCCGGTGCCCGTTCAGGCGTCTCCAGCACTTCGACGGCGGCGGTCAATGCCGGAACGTCCTCGGCCGTGCAGCCGCGCACCTGGAGCAGCACCGCGTACGAGACGGTCTCGTCGTCGTCCAGTCCGAGCGCGGTGCGCTTCGCCGCGTATGCGGTGACCGCGGTTTCCAGGACCGCGCTCGCCTCGCCATCGGTGTTCCAGAAGATCTCTTCGGCCAGCTCCGCCACGACGCCGTGAGCGTCGGGCAGTCCCTCGTGGTTCGCCGGCAGCAGTGCGCGCACCTTCTCCGCGGCGGCCAGTGCCTCTTCCAGCAGCGCGTGGTCGCCGCTGTCGAGGTACAGCTGCCGGAGCAGCATGGCGAGGAGTTCCCGCTCGCCGATGCAATCCTGCTCCACCTCGGGCGGCTTCGGCGTGGCCAGCGCCCGGCGCAGGATGTCCACGGCGCGCCGGAGGTCCCCGCTGTCCTCGGTCAACGGGTAGGCCCAGCGCAGCGCCCATGCGCGCGCGAAGTCGAAGCGCGTGGCATCCACTTCCTGCGCCCAGGACAGCGGAATCCCTTCGACCGCCTCGATCAGCTGCCGCGCCCGTTCGGCGGTGACGGCTTCCGAGCGCAGCAGAGCGCCGGTCAGGTAGGCGGTCTCCACCGCGGCGTGCTCGGCGATCTCGGGCGGCGCCGCCGGCGCCGAGGTGGCGGTGAGCGTGCACGCGATGGCCTTCTCGAATTCCGGGACGGAGCCGGTCTCCTCGGCGATCCAGCCGTGCGCGAAGCCCAGCTCGCCCCACCACTCCGAAGCCGAGGGGTGATCGGGCGCGGCCCGCACGGCGAACCCGATCAGGCCGGTGGCGAGGTGCAGGGGCTCGAGGTCGGTGCCGGCATCGAGTTCGTGGAGGAGCCCGATCCCCGTTCCGGCCGCCACCGCCGGGTCGACCTGATCCGGGTCTTCCCGGATCCGCCCGGCCAGCCGGCCCGCGTCCTCCCGGGTCGTGTGCGCGTCAGCCACGGTTCACCCCTTCGCCCCGCACCTCGAGGATCGTCCGGACACGAGACATCACGTCGTCCATTCCCCGAGGGTCGGACAGCAGCGACTCCGCGCGGCGCCGGGACAGGAAGCCGCGGTCGGCCAAGCCCAGGAGCGCCGATCGCAGGACGCCCGCCCAGGCGGCCGGGGACGACTCGGCGAGCAGGTTCACCACCGTGTCGACGACGGTCGAGTCGGGGTTCGGGTCGAGGCCGGCGGCCTCCACGGCGGTGAAGGCGGACTGGGCGCTCGGGTCGGCGACGTGGTCGCGGCCCCACCGGGAAGCGTCGTCGGCGGACAGGGAGGTGGTCGCCGTGTCCGGTCTGCGTCCCAGCGGTCGGTCGATGTAGGCGTCGTACCAGGTCACGTACTCCGGCGCGGCCTTGGTGCCGACGTTGACCCGCGCGCCGCCCCGGCACACGCGCTGGATGGTGCTCAACATCGCGGGCAGCCGTTCGAGGTAGTAGGGCACCGGCTTGCCGAATTCGGCCGCGCACCGCTCGGCCAGCCGCTGCACGAGGTAACCGCCCCCGGGCAGCGGAGCGGAGTAACCCGCCTCGTCGACCAAGTGCCCGAACACCGCACGGTGCTCCTCGTCGGGCATCGCCCGTCCGTAGCGGTTGCCGCGTGCCTGCTTGGGCTTGGCCTGGGCACCGTGCGCGCAGCGGTAGGTCCGCAACACGTCGTGCACGCGTTTGCGCACGTGGATGCGGGCTGCGCCGGGCGGATTGCTGATCGTGGCGCCGTGCTCCGTCAGGTAGGTGGTGACGACGTGCAGGACGTCGGCCAGAAGATCCCGGCACACGCAGTCGCCGGACAGCACCAGCCCGTGGTGGCCCGACCTGCCGGGCGCCGGCGGGCCGTACCGCAGTTCACGCAGTGCAACGCACAGGTCGCACCGGGAGACCCGGTGGCTCGCGTGCAGCTGGTCCCGTACTTCGCCCAGCTCGGCGAAGACCGCACGGACCACCTCGGTGGTCAGTTCGGGGGTGGATTCGGAGGACCGAATGGGGGACGAGGTCGCAACCATGCAGAGCTTCCTACACTAACAGAGAATTATATGCCAGGACGTGGCTGAACTGTGATTGATCGACTTGGGGGCGGCTGGAGCACCGGCTTTTCGAGCGGCTGTGACACCATTGGCCCAGCGGAGGTGGAGTGCAGGATGGTGTTGCTGCCCGCGGTGGTGCCCCAGCTGGTCGAGAAGCGTTCGGAGCTGGTGCCCGCCCGCTTGGCCCGCAAGGTCGCGCCCCTGTTCGGCGTTCCGTCCGAGCACAACCCGTTCCGCCCGCTGACCTGGGTCTGCGACTTCACCGCGATCACCGTCTCGGAGATCGCGCGCGGTGCTCCGCTGCCGACCAGGGCCGCCGCGGCCCGGCTGCGGAGCGAGGCGCACGACGGCGAGTGGTTCGTCCACGATCGCGCGGTGTTACCCGGGGACCGCGGGGCGCTGCCCAACGAGATCGTCGCCGCGACGATCAACCGCTTCGGCCCCGACACCAAGGCCGCAATCGTGCTCACCGCGACGAACGTCCTTCTCGCCCCGGTGGCCGACGCCATCCGGACTGCGCTGGGCATGCTGCGCGCCGCGGACGGCGGTGACCTCGCGCCGGTGCAGTGGATCGCCGCGTGGGCGGCGACCGCGGTGGAGGTCTACCGGTCGCAACCTGCGCTGGTGTCCGCGGCGCTCACCGCGCGGGTGATCCAGCGCGCGTCGCTTTCGGCGCCGCAGTTTCCGCTGGCACCGGGGCTTTCGGACCAGCCGAGGGCCCGGTGCGAGATCGGCGCCGCCCCCGCCGGGCGCACCTTGGACCCGGTCACCCACCCGAAGGATCTGGACTTCCTCGACGGGATCGCGGCCGCCCGGCTCAACCTCAGCGGCATCCTGCCGGAGAACACCACCGGCGAACCCGCGGGCTCGGCCGCCGGGGTCGGCGACCGGATGGTCGACCAGCTCATCGGGTTGTTCGTGGAAATGGGTACCCGCGACGGCGTCGCCCACCTCTGGGTGACCGAACGCGTCCCGGGGCAAGAGCTGGTCTGTGCCATGGTCCCCGGTTCGGGGATCGTCCGTGAGCTGGTCGAGACGTGGGCGTACGGGCGGGCTTCCCTGCCACGGCCGGACGAGTTCGGGGACGCACTGGCCGACGCCATGGCGGTGCCGTTCCGGCTGCCCCGGCCGGCCGAGCTGGCCGCGGTGCCGCTGCTCGCCCGGCGGGCGTTCGTACTGGCGGCGATGGGCATCATCCGGCAGATGGGCCTGCTGGCGCCCTCCGCCTGGCTGGCCGGACCGCAGTTCGCCGGCCTGGTCACGAGTCTGTCCGCGCTGCTCGATCAGGTCTTCGACCCCGAGGACCCGGTGGTGGTGGACACCCGGTTGCGGTTGGTGGTGCAGCGGGCCGGCGCCGAGCGGCACGCCGGGCGCTCCACGCCGGAATCCGCGGCGGCGGTGATGGCCGCTGCCGATGCCTGCCTGGAAGCGGGCGCCGCGGACCGGATCGACCCCGGATTGCTCGCCGATCTCCTGGCCGTGGCCTGCATCGAACTCAACGCATTGCGGTCGGCCGGCGTGGATCGTCCCGAAGCCGGCGCGTCCCTGCGCCGGTACTGGGCGGCCTTCGCGAAGGCGGTCGAGGTCGATCTGTTCGCAGCGGACGGCGAGTACGGCGGGCTCAGCTTCCAGTTGCACAACTATGCGGCTTTCCTCGGGGCCAACAAGGACAGTGCCGAGGACCTCCGCGCCGCCCTGCATTTGTTCACGACATCCGTCATCCCGGCCCGGACCCGGTTGTACAACCAGGATCGCGACATCCGGCCACTGGCCCGCAGCTGTTATCTCGCCGCCGACGCCGCTTCCGGTCTCGCCTCCTTGCTGACGGACCGCGGTGAGGACGTCGAGGCCGGACAGTGGGTGCGACGGGCGCACACCTGGGTGCACCGGGTACTGGCGGATCCGCTTTACGAGCCGCGCCGCCTCCGGCCCGCACTGGACAACTGCATGTTCGCGCTGAGGGCTGCGCCGGTCCTGGTGCAGGCCGTGGAACACGGGGTCGCGGAGAGCCCGGCGGAGGACCTGGCCCAAGCCGACGCGCTGGTCCGATTGGTCGAGCGCTGGCTCAAGGAGACGACGGACGGCGCTGCCGGGCAATCCGGCCACCGGTCCGTGCTCGCCGACCTGCGCACCCGGCTCTCCGCACTCGGTTTTCCGGGCTGAGACCACCCTGTGCTCCTCTCCTGACCGGGCCGGCTGATCTTCGACCGACGATTTCGGAAGTGCGCCCGGCCGTCCGGACCGTCCATGTCTCGGCGGAGGTGATCCGCGATGCGAGGTGGCGGCGGAAACGGCGACGACGGCAATTGATCGGAAAACATTCCTTCGATACGGGTTCACCGGCGGGTCGGGATCGGGAGTGTGTCGGGACGAATCGCCCGATTCCGGCCGCCGCAAGCAGTAATGAACGAAGCGGTCAGGGAGTCGCTCGGAATCCGGGGTCTGTTACACCCCGCGAGTCATCGGGAGAAGCCCGGGCGAAGAGGCATGGATCGATTGCGCCGACTTGGCTTGGTGGAATAATTGCCGTTGGATAACAATCCATTGATTGTGTGCGGTATTGCCGTCCGAGGACGTTGTCCCATGCGTCGTCTGCCGACGCTTCTGTGAGTGGTGCGGAGGATCCCGACCTTGCACGCGATCGAAGGACCGTCGAACAGGAGCGCGGCCGCTCGGACGGGTGAAGCCGCTCGCTACACTCCGATGTCGTGCACCCGTATCGTCGTGGGGGTCGGCGACCCGCTCGTGCCTTGCTCGCCAGCGTGCTGGCGGGGCTGTTGCTCGCGGGTTGCACCGAGGGTTACGCCCAGCCGCAGGCCGCCGGGGAACAGCCGGCGATCGCGGGCGGGAAGACCGCCGCGCCGCCGCGGCCCGCCGACGTCGAACTTCCTTCGGGTGATCCCCGGCGCAGCGGTGGTGTCATCGCCGCCGGTGGGGCCGATGCCGTTTACAACTACGGACCGTCGGTGATGCTCGATCGCGGGCAGACGCGGATGTGGTGGTGCAGCCAGTACGGCGGCGCCGGGCCCGCCGGGGACGACATCCTCTACGCCCAGGCCCAGTCGATGGACGGGCCGTTCACCGGACCGGGTGGCGGCATCCCGGCCGCCGTGTTCTCCGGGGCGCCCGGGCAGTTCGACGGCATGCACACCTGCGACCCGTCGGTGCTGCGCGTCGGCTCGACCTACTACCTCTACTACACCGGCGCCGCGGGTGACCACGCGCTCGGCAATTCGATCGGGCTCGCGACCAGCACCGACGGGATCCACTGGACCCGCGCGGCGGGCGGGCGGCCGATCCTCGGGCCGTCGCACGACGTGCACCGCGGCAACGTCTACGGCGCCGGCCAGCCGTCGGTGGTCTACCTCGACGGCTGGTTCTACCTCATGTTCACCGACACCACGGGCCGCGCCGCGGGCTGGAACGGCGCGGGGCAGTTCCTGCTCCGCTCGCGCGACCCGGCGTTCGGGTCCGGGGTGCAGGGCCTGGACGTCGGCGGGTTCGTGCCGGTGGCGTCGACCTCGGCGCCGCGCGCCCGCTCGATCGTCGACGGGTTCAGCGCGGACCTGATGTGGGTGGGGGCGCTCGCCGCGTTCGTCGTCGCGCACGAGACCGACGGCGGGACGACGCTGACGTTCTGGACGGCCGACTTCACCGAGCACCCGTTCCGGCCCGTGCTGATCCCCGGGCCGTGGCGGGAAGGGCCGGGGCTGGTGCGCCGGGCGGACGGGCACGCGCCGCTGTCGTCGGCCGACCCGTGCGACCGGGTGCCGTTCGACGTCGTGCGCGCGACCTCGCTGGGCGGGGCCGGCGCCCCGACCGACCTGCGCCACTTCGGGCTCGACCTGCTGGGCAGCCGCGCCTGCGAGAGCCCCGGCCGGCTGGCGGCGACGTTCGACGGCGTGGCGGCGCCGTCCCCGGAACGGACGATGGACCTGGTCCGCGCGGGCGCACGGGTCCGGGTCGACCGGCGCGCGGTGGCGGTGGCGCTGGCGGGCGAGGTCCTCGACAAGGCACCGCCGGCGCTGGCGACGCTCCCGCTGACGGCCCGGCTGAGATCGGGCGCGGAGGCGGTGGAGGCCCCGGACCGCGGGTTCGCGTTCGTGCTCGACGACCACCGCTGGCGGGTCCCGGACGGCGGCGTGGTGGGCAACAACGGCTCGACGGCCCGCCCGGTGACCACCGCCCAGTGGGACGGCTATCCCCGGGGTTCGTCGCTGGTGGGGTGAAGGCACCCCCGTCGTGAGTGGTAAGGAGGGTTAGAACCCTCCTTACCACTCACGACC
>NZ_JAVHJU010000004.1:0-400081 GCF_031082405.1 Amycolatopsis sp. A133 | reverse complement strand
GGGTGACGGCACCACCACCGCCACCGTGCTCGCCCAGGCCCTGGTCAAGGAAGGCCTGCGCAACGTTGCCGCCGGCACGGCAGAGCACGTACCCGGCGCCCTTCAGCGTTCGCGGTCGGCGCTCGGTGAGCGCCCGATCCGCCCGCCGACGAACAAGCCCAGCCCCGCCGGGATCAGCACCAGCAGCGCCGAGAACGCCGCCCCGCCCGTCAGGGCTCCGCCCAGCTCGGACACGCCCGTCTGGTCCACGAACACCGCCCGGCCGATCACGTACAGGATCCCCGCCACCGGCCCCGCGACCAGCGCCGCGATGAACCACACGCGCCCGCGGTCCGGGAGGCCTCGCCAAGCGTCGAGGGCGCTCCACAGCGCCGCCGCCCCGACCAGGACCGCCAGCGCCAGGGAAACCGCCAGGGCCTGGTCGGTCGGGTGGTACACGGCGTACTTCGCCAGCAGCGTGAGGGCCACGCCGTGCAGCACCGCCATCACCAGTCCGCGAATCACCCAGGCGCTCATCCTGCGGAGTGTAGGCGGCCTACTGGCGAGTCGCTTCCCCCGGGAACGCCGCGCACTAGGGTGGACGGGTGCCCGAAACCCATGGACGACGCCGGGCGGCGCTGCGTGGGCTCCTGACCGGAGCCGGTGTTGATGCGCTGCTGGTCACCGATCTGCTGAACATCCGCTACCTGACCGGGTTCACCGGCTCGAACGCCGCCGTGCTGGTGCACGCCGAGGGCGACGGGAAGACGCTCTTCTGCACCGACGGCCGCTACACCACCCAGTCGGCCGCCGAGGTGCCCGACCTCGAAACCGTCGTCGACCGGGCGAGCGCCGCCGCCCTCGTGGCCAAGGCCGCCCGGGACACCAAGACCTACGGCAAGCTCGGGTTCGAGAGCCAGCACGTCAGCGTCGAGGCCTACGAAGCCCTCAACGAGCACGTGCCGCTGAAGCGGACCCCCGGCCTGGTCGAGCGGCTGCGCGAAGTCAAGGACGAAGCCGAGGTCGAAGCCCTGCGCCAGGCGTGCGCCGCCGCCGACCGGGCGCTGGACGACCTGCTCGCCGCCGGGGGCCTGCGCCCCGGGCGGACCGAGCTGGAAATCGCCCGTGACCTGGAGAACCGGATGCTGGAGCACGGCTCGGCCGAGCCCAGCTTCGCCTCCATCATCGCCGCCGGCGCGCACTCGGCCATCCCGCACCACCGGCCGACGCACGCCGAACTCAAGCGCGGCGACTTCGTCAAGATGGACTTCGGCGCGACCGTCGACGGCTACCACTCCGACATGACCCGCACCTTCGTCCTCGGCGCCCCCGCGGACTGGCAGCGGGAGGTCTACGACCTCGTGCACGCCGCGCAGGCCACCGGGCTCGCCGCCGTCGTCCCCGGCGTCCCGGTGTCCGAAGTGGACTCCGCGGCGCGGGGAGTGATCGTGGCCGAGGGCCGTGGGCCGGAGTTCGCGCACGGCCTCGGCCACGGCGTCGGCCTGCAGATCCACGAGGCGCCCAGCCTCGCCGCGACGGGCGTCGGTACACTGGCCGCCGGTATGGCGGTCACCGTCGAGCCCGGCGTGTACCTGGCGGGGCACGGTGGCGTGCGCATCGAGGACACGCTCGTCGTGCGGGCTGGGGAGCCCGAACTCCTCACCCTGAGCACCAAGAACCTCGTGGTCGTCTGACGGCGGCCCCGAACCCGAAGATCCGACACAGGAGACTGCAAGCTCGTGGCCACGACCAACGACCTGAAGAACGGGCTCGTCCTCAACCTCGAGGGCCAGCTGTGGACCGTCACCGCGTTCCAGCACGTCAAGCCGGGCAAGGGCGGTGCCTTCGTGCGCACCACCCTCAAGCACGTGCTCACCGGCAAGGTGGTCGACAAGACGTTCAACGCGGGCACGAAGGTCGAGACGGCCACGGTGGACCGCCGGAACATGACCTACCTCTACAAGGAGGGGCAGGACTTCGTGTTCATGGACGGCGACACCTACGACCAGATCACGGTGCCCGCCGAGGTCGTCGGCGACAACGCCAACTACATGCTCGAGAACACCGAGGTCCAGGTCGCGGTGCACGAAAACGAGCCGCTGTACGTCGAGCTGCCGACGTCGGTCGAGCTGCTCGTCCAGCACACCGACCCCGGCCTGCAGGGCGACCGCTCCACCGGCGGCACCAAGCCGGCGACGCTGGAGACCGGCGCGGAGATCCAGGTCCCGCTGTTCCTGTCCACCGGCGAGAAGATCAAGGTCGACACCCGCGACGGCCGTTACCTGGGCCGCGTCTCCAGCTGATGCCGACGTCGAAACCCCACCCGAACCGCGGCGGCGCGATCAGCCGCCGTCAGGCACGCCGCCGCGCGGTGGAAATGCTGTACGAGGCCTCGCAGCGGGACACCGACCCGGTGACGCTGCTGGCCGACCGGGTCGGCGCGACCGAGGTCGACCCGATCGCGGACTACACGATCAGCCTGGTCGAGGGCGTCACCGCCCGCCGGGTGCAGATCGACGAGCTGCTGGCCGAGCACGCGCAGGGCTGGACCCTGGAGCGGATGCCGAAGGTCGACCTCGCGGTGCTGCGGGTCGGGGTCTACGAGCTGCTCTGGGCCGAGGACGTGCCGGACCCGGTCGCGATCGACGAGGCCGTCGGCCTGGCGAAGGAACTGTCCACGGACGACTCGCCGCGGTTCGTCAACGGCGTCCTGGGCCGGATCGGCACCATCGCCGACCGCCTCCGCGCCGTGCTCTGAGGCTCGTTCAGGGGTGAGCTCTGCTCGCGGAGAGCGCGAGCCGAGCCTCACTCCGCCGTGTCTTGTGGGGGCGCAGCCCCCACACCCCGCCCGGGGGCAAGCCCCCGGACCCCCGGGCGTGGTCGCCTGCAGCGCGAAATCGTCTGAGCGGGCTCGCCCCCGAACGAGCCCGGCGCGCCACATCGGGCGATCAGTCCTCCTTGGAGGGCCGCGCCTCCGGCGGCAGAACGCCCCAGTCGATGAGCTGCTCGGTCAGCTCGCCGGGGGTCATGTCGTAGATGATCGCCAGGGACCGCAGGTCCTCGGTGCGGATCGAGAGCACCTTGCCGTTGTAGTCGCCGCGCTGGCTCTGGATCGTCGCCGCGTAGCGGGCCAGCGGGCCCACCTTTTCGGCCGGCAGCTGCTGCAGGCGCTCCAGGTTGATCACGATCTTGGTGGCGGGCTCCGCACCGGAGGGGACCCGGCCCTCGGGCAGCAGCTCGACCACCGGCACACCGTAGAAGTCGGCCAGCTCGGCCAGCTTCTGGACGGTGACGGCGCGGTCGCCACGCTCGTACGAGCCGACGACGACGGCCTTCCAGCGCCCACCGGACTTCTGCTCGACCCCGTGCAGGGACAGGCCCTGCTGCTGGCGGATCCCGCGGAGCTTGGCCCCGAGCGCCTTGGCGTAATCGCCCATCTGGTCGTTCTCCGTTCTTCACCCCCTCCCGGTCGGGGTGACCGGGCCGGGGGACTCGCTGAGTCGAATACTCAGAGTAATGGTTACGCATTGTTGTCACCAGGTCAAGCAGAAGCTTGCCGCGAATCACGCCACACCACCCGGAAGACTGAGCAAAGTGCCTGCTACTGTCGGTGCGAAAGCCCCGACCAGCAGGGGATACAGACGTCCTTTAAGGACCCGTCCGGTGAGGCGGGGAAGGAGTCCGAAGTGTCGTCACGCCCGCGTGACGCGGCTGGTTCGGCCGGGGAGCGCGAGCTCCTGACGGCCGGCGATGTCGCACGCACGATCGCCCGAATGGCCCATCAGGTCATCGAAAAGACCGCGAACGGTGCGGAGAGCACTACCCCGCCCGTGTTGCTCGGCATCCCGTCCCGGGGCACGCCGCTGGCGGTCCGCCTGGCCGACAAGATCGGCGAGTTCTCCGGGGTCCGCCCGCCCACCGGCGCCCTCGACGTCACCCTCTACCGGGACGATCTCCGCCGCCGCCCGCCGCGCGCGCTCGAGCAGACGCAGCTGCCCACCGACGGCATCGACGACCGCGTCGTGATCCTGGTCGACGACGTCCTCTTCTCCGGCCGGACGATCCGGGCCGCGCTCGATGCCCTGCGTGATCACGGCCGCCCCCGCGCCGTGCAGCTGGCCGTGCTGGTCGACCGCGGTCACCGCGAGCTGCCGATCCGCGCGGACTACGTGGGCAAGAACGTGCCGACCGCCCGCACCGAGGGCGTGTCCGTCCTGCTGGCCGAGATCGACGGCCGCGACGCGGTCCTGCTGCGCCCCGCAGAAGCCCCAGCAGCCGCGGAAGCCCCTGGAGAGGACTCGTGAAGCACCTGCTCGCCACCGACGGCCTGGACCCGGCGCTGGCCACGGCCGTGCTCGACACCGCCGACGAGCTGAAGCACACCCTGCTCGGCCGCGAGGTCAAGAAGCTGCCGACGCTGCGCGGCCGCACGGTGATCACCCTGTTCTACGAGAACTCGACGCGCACCCGGGTGTCGTTCGAAATCGCCGGGAAGTGGATGAGCGCGGACGTGATCAACGTTTCCGCGGCCAGCTCCTCGGTGAACAAGGGGGAGTCGCTGCGGGACACCGCGCTGACGCTGGCCGCCGCGGGCGCCGACTGCGTGATCGTCCGGCACCCGGCCAGCGGCGCCGCCCAGCGGCTCTCGGAGTGGCTCGCCGAGCCCGGCACGTCGGTGGTCAACGCCGGCGACGGCACCCACGAGCACCCGACGCAGGCGCTGCTCGACGCGGCGACGCTGCGGGAGCGCCTCGGGTCGCTGAAGGACCGGCGGATCGCGATCGTCGGAGACGTCCTGCACAGCCGGGTCGCCCGCTCGAACATCCACCTGCTCTCGGCCCTGGGTGCCGAAGTCGTGCTCGTCGCGCCGCCGACGTTGCTGCCTTACGGTGTGGAAAGCCTTCCGGTGACCGTTTCGCACGATCTGGACGCCGAGCTGCCCGCGGTCGACGCGGTGATGATGCTGCGAGTCCAAGCCGAGCGCATGCACGGCGGGTTCTTCCCGAGCGCGCGCGAGTACTCGATCGCGTACGGCCTTTCGGAACGGCGGCAGAAGCTGCTGCCGGACCACGCGGTCGTCCTGCACCCCGGCCCGATGTTGCGCGGGATGGAGATCGCGAGCGCGGTCGCCGACTCCCCGGCCTCGGCCATCACCGAACAGGTCCGCAACGGCGTCCACGTCCGCATGGCGGTCCTCTACCACCTCCTGGCCAGCGAAGGAGCCGCAGCGTGAGCACCGTGATCCAGGGCGCCCGCCCCTACGGCGAAGGCGACCCGGTCGACGTCCTGATCGAGGACGGCGTGATCACCGCGATCGGCGCCGTCGACGTCCCGGAAGACGCCGACGTGCTCGACGCGAGCGGCCAGGTGCTGCTGCCCGGCTTCGTCGACCTGCACACCCACCTGCGCGAACCCGGCCGCGAAGACACCGAGACGATCGACACCGGCTCGGCCGCGGCGGCGCTCGGCGGCTACACCGCGGTGTTCGCCATGGCCAACACCGACCCGGTCGCCGACAACGCCGTGATCGTCGAGCACGTGTGGCGGCGCGGCCAGGAGGTCGGCCTGGTCGACGTCCACCCGGTCGGCGCGGTCACCGTCGGGCTCAAGGGCGAGAAGCTCGCCGAGCTGGGCACGATGGCGAACTCGCAGGCCCGGGTCAAGGTGTTCTCCGACGACGGCCTCTGCGTCGCCGATCCGCTGCTCATGCGCCGCGCGCTGGAGTACTCGACCGCGCTGGACGTGGTCATCGCGCAGCACGCGGAGGAGCCGCGGCTGACCGTCGGCGCCCAGGCCCACGAGGGCGAGCGCGCGGCCCGGCTCGGCTACCCCGGCTGGCCCGCCGCCGCCGAGGAGTCCATCGTGGCCCGCGACTGCCTGCTGGCCCTGCACGCGAACGCCCGGCTGCACGTCTGCCACGTCTCCACCACGGGCACCGCGGACGTGCTGGCCTGGGCCAAGGAGCGCGGCACCCAGGTGACGGCCGAGGTCACGCCGCACCACCTGCTGCTCACCGACGAGCGCCTGGCCACCTACGACCCGGTGAACAAGGTGAACCCGCCGCTGCGCACCCAATCGGACACCGCGCGGCTGCGGACCGCGCTGGCCGAAGGGGTCATCGACTGCGTCGCCACCGACCACGCGCCGCACGCCGTCCAGGACAAGGACACCGAGTGGACCGCGGCCCGGCCGGGCATGCTCGGTCTCCAGACGGCGCTGTCCATCGTGGCCGAGACCATGGTCCGCACCGGCCTGCTCGACTGGCGCGGCGTCGCCCGCGTCATGAGCGAACGGCCCGCCGAGATCGGCAACCTGGCCGACCACGGCCGCCCGATCGCGGTCGGTGAGCCGGCGAACCTGACGCTCGTCGACCCGGACGCCGAGTGGACCGTCCGGGGCGCGGAGCTGGCCAGCATCGCGGCCAACACCCCGTACGAGGGAATGCGGCTGCCCGGCGTGGTGACCGCGACGCTGCTGCGCGGGCGGATCACCGCGCGGGACGGGAAGATCTGCTGATGGAGCGCTTCTGGCTCGTGCTGGCGATCGTCGCCTTCTTCCTGCTCTGCCTGTACGGCATGTACGTGGGCTGGCGGCGCAAGTCCCGCTCGCAGAGCGCCCGGGTGCCGCCGTTCCCCGCCGTACCCGAAGACGCCGGCGAGGCGCTGCTGGAGTCCACCGGCGTCTACCTGGCCACCACGACGGCCGGGAACTGGCAGGACCGGATCGTCACCCGCGGCGCGGGACTGCGCACCGGCGCGGTTTGGCGCCTGCACCCCGGGGGTATCGCGGTCGAACGCGGCGGAGCGCCCGACTTCTGGATCCCGCGGGAGGCCGTCACCGGCATCCGGCGGGACACGAAGATCGCCGGGAAGGTGATGGGCACGGACGCGCTGCTGGTGGTCACCTGGCGGCTCGGCGACGCCGAGCTCGACACCGGTTTCCGCGGCGACGACCTCGACGACTATCCACAGTGGATCGAACAGATCGAGATCAAGGGAGGTGCCCAGTGAACGCGCGCGCTCAGGCCGCACTGGTGCTCGAAGACGGCCGGGTGTTCCGCGGCGCTGCCTACGGCGCGCAGGGGCGAACCCTCGGCGAGGCGGTGTTCTGCACCGGCATGACCGGTTACCAGGAGACGCTGACCGACCCGTCCTACCACGGGCAGATCGTGGTGCAGACCGCACCGCAGATCGGCAACACCGGCTGGAACGACGAGGACGACGAGTCCTCGAAGATCTGGGTCAACGGCTACGTGGTGCGCGACCCCGCGCGCACGCCGTCCAACTGGCGCTCTCGCCGGACGCTGGACGAGGAGCTGGTGCGCCAGGGGATCGTCGGCATCGCCGAGGTCGACACCCGCTCGCTGACGCGGTACCTGCGTGAGCGCGGCGCGATGCGGGCCGGGGTCTTTTCCGGCGACGCGCTGGGCACGGTCGACGACATGGTCGCTGCGGTGCTGGCGAGCCCGAAGATGGAAGGTGCCGACCTGGCCGGCCAGGTTTCGACGCCCAAGCCGTACGTGGTGTCGCCTGACGGCGAGCCGCGCTTCCGGGTGGCGGCGCTGGACCTGGGCATCAAGTCCAACACCCCGCGCCAGATGATCAAGCGGGGCATCGAGGTGCACGTCCTGCCCTCTTCCGCTTCGCTGGAAGACGTGCTGGCGATCGAGCCGGACGGCGTGTTCCTGTCGAACGGCCCGGGCGACCCGGCCACCACGGTGCACGCGACCGAGCTGACCAAGCAGGTCCTCGGCCGCGAGATCCCGCTGTTCGGCATCTGCTTCGGCAACCAGGTGCTGGGCCGCGCACTCGGGCTCGGGACGTACAAGATGCGCTACGGCCACCGCGGCATCAACATCCCGGTGATCGACGTGGCCACCCGGTCGGTGGCGATCACGGCCCAGAACCACGGGTTCGCCCTGGAGGGTGAGCCGGGGCAGCGTTTCGAGACCCCGTTCGGGGCGGCGCAGATCAGCCACTACTGCCCCAACGACGACACGGTGGAGGGCGTGCGGGCGCTGGACGTCCCGGCGTTCTCGGTCCAGTACCACCCCGAAGCCGCGGCCGGCCCGCACGACGCGGCACCCCTGTTCGACGATTTCGTTTCGCTCATGGAGAAGCGGCCGTGACCCTCACGACCGGCATCGAGCGGCTCCGGATCCGGAACTACCGGGTGCTCCGGGACGTCGAGCTGGACGGCCTGACGCCGGTGACGGCGTTGCTCGGGCCGAACGGGAGCGGGAAGTCCACGATGTTCGACGCGCTGGACTTCCTCTCCGAGTCGCTCCGGGTGGGGCTGCGCTCGGCGTGGGACCGGCGCGGGGGTACCTCCGACATCGTCACCCATGGTGCGACCGGGCCGGTCGAGATCGAACTGACGTGTCGCATCGAAGGCGCGGTGGGCGCGTACCGGCTCGCCATCGAGTACGACGATGACGAGCCGGTGGTGGCCGAGGAGAAGCTGACTTGGCAGCCCGAGGGTGCCGAGACGCCCTTCGACGCCTTGCACTTCCGGCGCGGTGACGGTGGGTTCGCCAATGCCGGTGCATGGGAACTCCTCGAATTGGCGGCCCCTGACCTCCTCGGGCTGGGCGTGGTGAGCCAGCTTGCAGGCAAGGTCGAAGTCGGCAGGTTTCGCCGGTTCATCGGGCAGATCGTTCTTGCGGACCTGAATCTCGACGCAATGCGGAAGGGTTCGAGGGAGAGCAGAACGGTCTGGCTCAGACCGAACGGGGAGAACTTGGGTTCCGTCGTCCGGCTGTTCAGCCTTGAGCTCCCTCAAGAGTGGGAGAACATCAGGGCGTCGCTGCGGAAGTATGTCCCGGGGCTCGAAGACATCGAATCTTTTCAGCAGGGTGACGGCAGCTGGATTGTTCGTCTGCGCGAGCAGGGGAAAGAAGAGCTGGTCGGGCCGGAGAACATCTCCGACGGCACGCTGCTGCTGCTCGGCTACCTGTTGGCATTGCGCACCTACGCCTCGGTCCTCCTCATCGAGGAGCCGGAGAACCAGGTCCACCCTCGACTCCACTATTCGCTCGCCGAAGACGCGCGCGGCGCGCGAGCCGACCAGGTCATCGTCGCGACCCACGCGCCTCGCTTCGTCGACGCGTTGCGACCGGACGAGGTCTGGACGTTCGCCCGCGGGAACGACGGTAACGCCCAGGCCAAAAGGGCTTCCGACGAAGCGCCGATCGTCCGCATGGTCGAGTCCGGGGGAGCGCTCGGCGACCTCTGGACCGAGGGATACTTCCGGTTCGGCGACCCGCTCGGGGAGCGCCCGTGACCGTGCTGGCTCCCTGCCGCCTCGAAGTGCTCGTCGAGGAACCGTCCGCGGAAGAGGCGCTGAAAGCTCTTCTCCCGAAGATCGTCCCTGGCGTCGACTTCCGGATCGTCCCCTTCAACGGCAAGACCGATTTGCTGCGCAAGCTCCCCGTCCGGCTCCGTGACTACACCTGCTACTGGGCCGAAACGGGCTTGCGCATCGTCGTGCTGCTCGACCGGGACAACGACGACTGCGCCGAGCTCAAGAACCGCCTCGTCGAGATCGCTCGAGAAGCCGGACTGCCTGGCGAGGCGACGCTGTTCCGCATCGTGATCGAGGAACTCGAGGCCTGGTTCCTCGGCGACGTCCCGGCGTTGAACGCGGCCTACCCCCGGGTGCCGCTCAGCCTGGACAGCCAGACCAAGTTCCGCGACCCGGAGAACATCACCGGCGGGGCGTGGGAGGGCTTGGAGCACGCGCTGCAGAAGCACGGCTACCACAAGAAGGGCCTCCAGAAGGTCCGGGCAGCGAGCGAGATCGCCCCCCACATGGACATCGAGAACAACCGATCCAAAAGCTTTCAGGTCTTCCGCGACGGCTTGCGGCGCCTGGTGAAAGAAGGAAACTGATGCCGAAGAGGACGGACATCCAGCACGTGCTGGTGATCGGCTCCGGGCCGATCGTGATCGGGCAGGCCGCGGAGTTCGACTACTCCGGTACCCAGGCCTGCCGGGTGCTGCGCAGCGAAGGCCTGCGCGTCTCCCTGGTGAACTCGAACCCGGCCACCATCATGACCGACCCCGAGTTCGCCGACGCCACCTACATCGAGCCGGTGACGCCGGACTTCGTCGAGAAGGTCATCGCGGCGGAGCGGCCGGACGCGATCCTCGCCACCCTCGGCGGGCAGACCGCGCTCAACTGCGCCGTCGCCCTGCACGAGCGCGGTGTGCTCGACAAGTACGGTGTCGAGCTGATCGGGGCCGACATCGACGCCATCCAGCGTGGTGAAGACCGGCAGAAGTTCAAGGACATCGTGCGCACCATCGGTGCCGAGGTCCCGCGCTCCCGCGTCTGCCACGACATGGACGAAGTCCGCGACACCGTCAAGGACCTCGGCCTGCCGGTCGTGATCCGGCCGTCCTTCACCATGGGCGGGCTCGGCTCCGGCATGGCGCACACGCCCGAGGACCTCGAGCGGCTCGCCTCCACCGGGCTCGCCGAATCTCCGGTCACCGAGGTGCTCATCGAAGAGAGCGTGCTCGGCTGGAAGGAGTACGAGCTCGAGCTGATGCGCGACAAGCACGACAACGTCGTGGTCGTCTGCTCGATCGAGAACATCGACGCGATGGGCGTGCACACCGGCGACTCGGTCACCGTCGCGCCCACCATGACCCTCACCGACCGCGAGTACCAGGTGATGCGGGACGTCGGCATCGCGGTGCTGCGCGAGGTCGGCGTCGACACCGGCGGCTGCAACATCCAGTTCGCGATCAACCCGGCCGACGGCCGGATGGTCGTCATCGAGATGAACCCGCGCGTTTCGCGGAGCAGTGCGCTGGCGAGCAAGGCCACCGGCTTCCCGATCGCCAAGATCGCCGCGAAGCTCGCCATCGGCTACACGCTCGACGAGATCCGCAACGACATCACCGGCGAGACGCCGGCGGCGTTCGAGCCCACTTTGGACTACGTCGTCGTCAAGATGCCGCGGTTCGCCTTCGAGAAGTTCCCCGGCGCGGACCCGACGCTGACCACGACGATGAAGAGCGTCGGCGAGGCGATGTCGTTCGGCCGCAGCTTCCCCGAGGCGCTCGGCAAGGTGATGCGGTCGATCGAAACGAAGGCGTCCGGCTTCTGGACGCTGCCCGACCCCGAGGGCGTCACGCTGGAGTCCACTTTGGACGAGCTGCGCACGCCGCACGAGGGCCGGCTGTACGAAGTGGAGCGTGCGCTGCGGCTCGGCGCCACCGTCGAGCAGGTCCACGAAGCGAGTGGCATCGACCCGTGGTTCATCGACCAGATCGCCTACATCGGCGAGGTCGGCGCCGAGGTCCGCGACGCACCCGTGCTCGACGGCGACCTCCTGCGCCGCGCCAAGCGCACCGGCCTGTCCGACCGCCAGATCGCCGCGCTGCGGCCGGAACTGGCCGGCGAGGACGGGGTCCGCACCTTGCGCCACCGCCTCGGCGTGCGGCCGGTGTTCAAGACCGTCGACACGTGCGCGGCCGAGTTCGCGGCCAAGACGCCTTACCACTACTCGGCTTACGAGTCCGACCCCGACGCGCAGTCCGAAGTGGCCGTGCAGTCGGACAAGCCGAAGGTGCTCATCCTCGGCTCGGGCCCGAACCGGATCGGCCAGGGCATCGAGTTCGACTACTCCTGCGTCCACGCGGCGATCGCGTTGCGGGAGGCCGGGTTCGAGGCCGTCATGATCAACTGCAACCCGGAAACCGTGTCCACCGACTACGACACGTCCGACCGGCTGTACTTCGAGCCGCTGTCCTTCGAGGACGTCCTCGAAGTTGTGCACGCCGAGCAGGCGTCCGGCACGGTCGCCGGCGTCATCGTCCAGCTCGGCGGCCAGACCCCGCTGGGCCTGGCGAAGAAGCTCGCCGACGCCGGGGTCCCGGTGGTCGGGACGCCGCCGGAGGCCATCCACCTGGCCGAGGACCGCGGCGCGTTCGGCGAAGTCCTCACCGACGCCGGCCTGCCCGCTCCGCGCTACGGCACGGCGACGTCGTTCGAGGGCGCGAAGCGGATCGCCGACGAGATCGGCTATCCGGTGCTCGTCCGGCCGTCCTACGTGCTCGGCGGCCGCGGCATGGAAATCGTCTACGACGAGGAGACCCTGGCCGGCTACATCCGCCGCGCCACCGAGGTCACCCCGGAACACCCGGTGCTGGTGGACCGGTTCCTCGACGACGCCATCGAAATCGACGTCGACGCGCTGTTCGACGGCGAGGAGCTCTACCTCGGCGGTGTCATGGAGCACATCGAGGAAGCCGGCATCCACTCCGGCGACTCCTCCTGCGCGCTGCCGCCGATCACGCTCGGCCACACCGACCTGCAGGCCGTCCGGCGCTCCACCGAGGCGATCGCCCGCGGTGTGGGCGTGCGGGGGCTGCTGAACGTCCAGTACGCGCTCAAGGACGACGTCCTGTACGTCCTGGAGGCCAACCCGCGCGCGTCCCGGACGGTGCCGTTCGTGTCCAAGGCGACGGCGGTCCCGCTGGCCAAGGCCGCCGCGCTGATCATGACCGGCTCGACGATCAAGGACCTGCGCGAGAGCGGGGTCCTGCCGGCCGATGGCGACGGCGGGCAGATGCCGGCCGACTCGCCGGTCGCCGTCAAGGAAGCCGTGCTGCCCTTCCACCGCTTCCGCACCCCCGAAGGCCACGGCGTCGACTCGCTGCTCGGCCCGGAGATGAAGTCCACCGGCGAGGTGATGGGCGTCGACGTCGACTTCGGCAAGGCGTTCGCGAAGTCCCAGAGCGGCGCGTACGGTTCGCTGCCGACGTCCGGCCGGGTGTTCGTCTCGGTGGCCAACCGCGACAAGCGCTCGCTGGTGTTCCCGGTGAAGCGCCTGGCGGACCTCGGGTTCGAGATCCTCGCCACCTCCGGCACCGCGGAAGTGCTGCGGCGCAACGGGATCCCGTGCACGGTGGTGCGCAAGCACTACGAGGGTTCGACCGAAGCCGAGCCGAACATCGTGGACGTCATCCTGAACGGCGACGTCGACATGGTGATCAACACCCCGTACGGGAACAGCGGCCCGCGCGTCGACGGCTACGAAATCCGCACCGCGGCCGTGTCGCGCGACATCCCGTGCGTGACCACCGTGCAGGGCGCCGCGGCGGCCGTGCACGGCATCGAAGCGCTGATCCGGGGCGACATCGGGGTCAAGTCCCTGCAGGAGCTCCAGGCGGCGCTGAAGGCGAAGTCGTGAGCGGGCGGGAGCGGTTCGGGGCGCGGCTGGCGAAGGCCGTCGCGGCCCGCGGCCCGCTGTGCGCCGGGATCGACCCCCACCCGGGCCTGATCGAGGCCTGGGGGCTCCCGGTGGACGTCTCGGGCCTGGAGCGGTTCGCGCTGTCCGCCACGGAGGTCCTGGCGGCGCACGCGGCCATCGTGAAGCCGCAGTCGGCGTTCTTCGAAAGTTTCGGCGCGGACGGCGTCCGGGTGCTGGAACGGGTCGTCGAAACCGCCCGCGACGCGGGTGCGCTGGTGCTGCTGGACGTCAAGCGCGGCGACATCGGTTCCACGATGGGTGCCTACACCGCCGCGTACGTCGCCGAGGGCGCGGCGATCGCGGCCGACGCCATCACCGTCTCCCCGTACCTCGGCTTCGGCTCGCTGGACGCGTGCGCCGCCACGGCCGTCTCGGCGGGCCGCGGCATCTTCGTGCTTGCGCGGACTTCGAACCCCGAAGCGGCCGGAGTGCAGAACGCGAAGCTGCCGGACGGACGGACCGTGGCGCAGGCGATCGTCGATTCCGCGGCGGCACTCAACGCAGGCGCGGAACCGCTCGGCGATGTGGGTGTCGTCGTCGGGGCCACCGTCCCGCCGGGGGAGCTCGACCTCTCGCGGCTGAGTGGTCCGGTGCTGGCGCCCGGTTTCGGGGCCCAGGGAGCCACTGTGGCCGATTTGCGGGCCCTGTTCGGTGCGTCCCTGCCGGGCGTGCTGCCCGCCTCGTCCCGGGACATCCTGAAGCACGGTCCGGAGCAACAGGCTTTGCGCCAAGCGGTCGAACGGGTCGCCGAAGTGCTGGCCGACCCGCAGGAAAACGACCAATAGCAGGGCGCGGAACGGGCCCCCACCAGGCACCCCCGCATTGTGGCCGGTGCTCACGGGTGGGTACCGTCGCGTCACCCACCCAGTTTTGAGAACTACCGGAGGAAAACGTGGCACTTCCCCAGCTGACAGAGGAACAGCGCGCTGCGGCGCTGGAGAAGGCCGCCGCCGCTCGCAAGATCCGTGCTGAGCTGAAGGAGCGGCTGAAGCGGGGCGGTACCACTCTGGTCGACGTGCTGAAGCAGGCCGAGGAGAACGAAGTCCTCGGCAAGATGAAGGTTTCGGCTCTGCTCGAGGCCCTCCCGGGCGTCGGCAAGGTCCGCGCGCAGCAGACCATGGAACGACTGGAGATCGCCCCCAGCCGTCGTCTTCGCGGCCTCGGCGACCGGCAGCGCAAGGCGCTGCTGGCCGAGTTCAGCGGCGAGTGAACGGCGCCGGTCGTGACTACCCGGTGAACCGGGGCGCCGACCGCGGCGGTGAGCCGGTGACGGGGGACCTCCCCCGGCACCGGCTCACCGTCGTATCGGGGCCTTCGGGGGTCGGGAAGTCGAGCGTGGTGGGCGAGCTGCGGAAGCTGGAGCCCGACGTCTGGTTCAGCGTCTCGGTCACCACCCGCGAACCGCGTCCCGGCGAAGTCGACGGGGCGCACTACCACTTCGTCGACCGCGCGGAGTTCGACACGATGGTCGCCGACGGCCGGCTGCTGGAATGGGCCGAGTTCGCCGGCAACCGCTACGGCACCCCGCGCGAGCCGGTCGAGAAGGCCCTCGCCGAGGGCCGCCCGGCCGTCCTGGAGATCGAGCTGCAGGGCGCCCGCCAGGTCCGGGCGGCGATGCCGGAGGCCCGGCTGGTGATGCTGATGCCGCCGTCGTGGGAGGAACTGGTCGGCAGGCTCACCGGCCGCGGCACCGAAAACGAGGCCGCGGTACAGGCCCGGCTGGCCGAAGCGGAGCGCGAACTGGCGGCGGCGGGGGAGTTCGACCACCGCCTCGTCAACGCCGACCTGCGGGAGGCCGCCGAGCACTTGCTAAGCTTGATTACTGCTGACCAGTTTTCCGAAGAAGCGGAGCACCACGAGTGACCACCCAGGTAACTTTGACCGAAGAGCTCGAGGGCATCACCAACCCGCCGATCGACGACCTGCTCGAGAAGGTCAGCTCGAAGTACGCGCTGGTGATCTACTCGGCCAAGCGTGCCCGCCAGATCAACGACTACTACGCCCAGCTGGGCGAGGGTCTGCTGGAGTACGTCGGCCCGCTCGTCGAGCCGGGCCCGCGCGAGAAGCCGCTCTCGATCGCGCTGCGCGAGATCCACGGCGGCCTGCTCGAGCACACCGAGGGTGAGTAAACCCCGCGTCGTCCTGGGCGTGGGCGGCGGGATCGCCGCCTACAAGGCCTGTGAGGTCCTGCGCGGGCTGACGGAGTCCGGTCACGACGTCCGCGTGGTCCCCACCGAAGCCGCGTTGAACTTCGTCGGCGCGGCCACCTTCGAAGCCCTCTCCGGGCACCCGGTGCACACGGGTGTGTTCACCGAGGTGCCCGAGGTCCAGCACGTCCGCGTCGGCAAGGAAGCCGATCTCGTCCTGGTCGTCCCGGCCACGGCGAACCTCCTGGCCAAGGCCGCCCACGGCCTCGCCGACGACCTGCTGACCAACACCCTGCTCACCGCCCGGTGCCCGGTCGCCTTCTTCCCGGCGATGCACACGGAGATGTGGGAGCACCCCGCGACCCGCGACAACGTGGCCCTGCTGCGCTCGCGCGGCATGGTCGTCACCGAGCCCGACTCCGGCCGGCTGACGGGCGCCGACACCGGCAAGGGCCGCCTGGCGAACCCGGCCGAGATCGTCGACCTGGCGCGGCTGCTGCTGGCCCGCCCGGACGCCCTCCCGCGCGACCTCGAAGGCGTCCGCGTGGTCGTGTCCGCGGGCGGCACGCGCGAACCCCTCGACCCGGTCCGCTACCTGGGCAACCGCTCGTCCGGCAAGCAGGGCTACGCACTGGCCCGCGTCGCCGCCCAGCGCGGCGCCGAGGTCACCCTGGTCGCCGCGCACACCGTCGCCCTGCCCGACCCGGCGGGCGCCACGGTGCAACGCGTCTCGACGGCGGAGGAGCTGCGGCAGGCCGTGCACGCCGCGGCCCGGTCGGCGGACGTCGTCGTGATGGCCGCCGCCGTCGCCGACTTCCGGCCGGCGAACCGGGCCGAGCACAAGATCAAGAAGTCCGACGGCCGGCCCGACCCCGTCATCACCCTCGACCGCAACGCCGACATCCTCGCCGAACTGGTGCAGAACCGGCGTCCCGGACAGGTCGTCGTGGGATTCGCCGCGGAAACCGGCGACGAGCACGGCAGCGTCCTCGACCACGCCCGCGCGAAGCTCAAGCGCAAGGGCGCCGACTTGCTGGTCGTCAACGCCGTCGGCGACGGCAAGGCGTTCGGCACCGAGGACAACTCGGGCTGGCTCCTCGGGGCCGATGCCACAGAACAACCCCTACCTCTCGCGCAGAAAGCCGCTTTGGCGTCCACGGTGTGGGACGCTGTTGTGAGCTTCATGAAGCGTTGACCGTCCCCCGAGCGATAGTCAGTACGCTTGCACCAAATAAGGGGTGCCTAACTTGCGGGGCATCCGACGTCTAGGTGAGGAAGTGACGGCCACCGTGACCGCGTCTAGCAGCAGATTGTTCACCTCGGAGTCGGTGACCGAAGGGCACCCCGACAAGATTTGCGACGCCATCAGCGACTCGATCCTCGACGGCCTGCTGTCGAAGGATCCTCGCAGCCGCGTCGCGGTCGAGACCCTGATCACCACCGGCCAGGTGCACGTGGCCGGCGAGGTGACCACCGAGGCGTACGCCGACATCCCGACGATCGTCCGCGACGTCATCCTCAAGATCGGCTACGACTCCTCCGCCAAGGGCTTCGACGGCAACTCCTGCGGCGTCAACGTCGCGATCGGTTCGCAGTCGCCCGACATCGCCCAGGGCGTCGACACCGCGTACGAGTCGCGGGTGGAGTCGGACGACGACGAGATCAACCGCCAGGGTGCCGGCGACCAGGGCCTGATGTTCGGCTACGCCTGCTCGGACACCCCCGAGCTGATGCCGCTGCCGATCGCGCTGGCCCACCGGCTCTCGAAGCGGCTGACCGCGGTCCGCAAGGACGGCGTGCTGCCGTACCTGCGCCCGGACGGCAAGACCCAGGTGACCATCGAGTACGCCGGCGACCAGCCGGTCCGGCTCGACACGGTCGTCGTGTCCTCGCAGCACGCCGATGGCATCGACCTGGACCGGATGCTCAGCGTCGACGTCAAGGAGCACGTCGTCGGCCCCGAGCTCGAGGGCCTGGGCATCGACACGTCGAACGCGCGCCTGCTGGTCAACCCGACCGGCCGGTTCGTCATCGGCGGCCCGATGGGCGACGCCGGCCTGACCGGGCGCAAGATCATCGTCGACACCTACGGCGGCATGGCCCGCCACGGCGGCGGCGCGTTCTCCGGCAAGGACCCGTCCAAGGTCGACCGCTCGGCCGCGTACGCGATGCGCTGGGTGGCCAAGAACGTCGTCGCCGCGGGCCTGGCCCAGCGGACCGAGGTCCAGGTCGCCTACGCGATTGGCAAGGCGGCCCCGGTCGGCCTGTTCGTCGAGACGTTCGGCACCGAGACGGTCGACCCGTCGAAGATCCAGCAGGCCATCACCGAGGTCTTCGACCTGCGGCCCGCCGCGATCATCCGCGACCTCGACCTGCTGCGCCCGATCTACGCCCCGACGGCGGCGTACGGCCACTTCGGCCGGCCCGAGCTGGGCCTCCCGTGGGAGAGCACGGCCCGCGCCGAAGCCCTCAAGGCCGCGGCGGGCGCCTGACGCACGATCCGGTGAAGGCCACCCCGCGGGTTCCCCGGGGTGGCCTTCCTCGTGTCCGAGGGAATCTCACGTGATGCCCCTCCAATCACGCGTGATGCCCTCCCAGTCACGCGAGATGCCTCTCCGGTCCCGTTGTCGGTGGGGTCTGGTAGAGATCAGGGCGTGAGCAGCACCGAGCCCGCCGCTCTCTGGGACCTCCCGGAGCAGCCGCCCGCACCCCAGGCGGCACCCTCGCGCGCCCGGAAGAAGCCGAAGCCGGGGGAGAAGGCGAAGGGCGCCCCGCAGCCCGCGCCCGAGCGGCCGGTCGCGCGGGTCGTCGTCGACATCCCGCTGGCCCACCTGGACCGCACCTTCGACTACCTCGTGCCGGAGAAGCTGCACGAGACCGCCGTGCCGGGCTGCCGCGTCCGCGTCCGGTTCGCCGGGCAGCTGGTCGACGGCTACCTGATCGACCGCGGCGAGACCAGCGACTACGGCAGCAAGCTGGCGTTCCTCGACCGCGTGACGTCGGCCGAGCCGGTGCTGCCGCCGTCGCTGCACGCGCTGTGCCGGGCGGTCGCCGACCGCTACGGCGGCACGCTGTCCGACGTCCTGCGCCTCGCGATCCCGCCCCGGCACGCCAAGGCCGAGGGCGAGCCGCCGCCCGCGCCCGCGGCGCTGCCGGCGGCACCGGACACCGCGGCCTGGGCGCGCTACCAGCGCGGCCCGGCGTTCCTGGAGGCCCTCGCCGAGGCCAAGCCCGCGAACGCCGTCTGGCAGGCCCTGCCGGGCGAAGACTGGCCGCGGCGGCTCGCCGAGGCCGCGGCTGCCGTGGCCGCCGCGGGCCGGGGGGCGGTGCTGGTGGTGCCGGACCACCGCGACCTGACCCGGGTGCACGCGGCCTGCGCGGCGCTGGTGGGCGAGGACGCCGTGGTGGCGCTGATCGCCGGCCTCGGGCCCGCCGAGCGGTACCGGCGCTGGCTGGCCGTGCTGCGCGGCGCGGTGCGGGTGGTGGTCGGGACGCGGGCGGCGATGTTCGCGCCGGTCCACGACCCCGGCCTGTTCGCCGTCTGGGACGACGGCGACGACCTGCACCTCGACCAGCACGCGCCGTACCCCCACGTCCGGGACGTCCTCATGGACCGCGCCCACGCGGCGAAGGCGTCCCTGCTGGTCGGCGGGTTCGCCCGGACGGCCGAAGCGCAGCTCCTGGTCGAGTCGGGCTGGGCCGTGCCGGTGCTCGCGGATCGTGCGACGCTGCGGTCCGCGGCCCCCCGCGTCACCCCGGTCGGCGAAGACTTCGACGTCGCCCGCGACGAGGCCGCCCGGGTCGCGCGCCTGCCGGCGGTGGCGTTCGAAGCGGCGCGGCAGGCGTTCGCGGCGGACCTCCCGGTACTGGTGCAGGTGCCGCGGCGCGGGTACGTGCCCGGCCTGGCCTGCGGGAACTGCCGGACACCGGCGCACTGCCGCCGCTGCGCGGGGCCGCTGGCGCTGCCCGGCGGCTCGCTCGACGGGCAGCCGAAGCCGCCGGCGTGCCGCTGGTGCGGCGTCCCCGAAACGGCGTTCCGCTGCACGGCGTGCGGCTCGGTCCGGCTGCGCGCGGTGATCGTCGGCGCGAAGCGGACGGCGGAGGAGCTCGGCCGCGCGTTCCCGGGCGTCCCGGTCCGCACGTCGGGGGCGGCGGAGGTCCTCGAATCGGTGCCGGGCAAACCGTCGCTGGTGGTGTGCACCCCGGGAGCGGAGCCGGTGGCGGAGGGCGGTTACGGCGCAGCGCTGCTCCTCGACGGCTGGGCCCTGCTGGGCCGCCAGGACCTCCGCGCGGGCGAGGAGACGTTGCGCCGCTGGATGGCGGCGGCGGCCCTGGTCCGCCCGGCCGCGTCCGGCGGTCGTGTCATCGTCGGCGCGGAGGCGGGGCTGGCGGTGGTCCAGGCCCTGGTCCGCTGGGACCCGGCGTGGCACGCGGGCCAGGAGCTGGCGGAGCGCCGCGAGCTGGGCTTCCCCCCGGCGATGCGGATGGCGAGCGTGGAGGGCAGCCCGGACGCGGTGGCCGGTTTTCTCTCGGATCTGCCCCTGCCGGAGTCGGGCGAGGTCCTGGGCCCGGTCCCGATCGGCGAGGTGGACGAAGAGGGCAACGCCGAGCGAGAGCGGGCTTTGGTCCGCGTTTCCCGGGCCGAGGGCAAAACCCTGGCGGCCTCGATCCACGCGGCGGCGGCCCGCCGGGACGCGAAGAAGGCGACGGAACCGATCCGCGTCCAGGTGGATCCGCTGGACCTCATTTAGAGAGCCGTGCCGCCCCCTCGATCCCGGGTGGCCGAAGGGGAATCAGGCGTGGCCGAAGGGGCGGCACGGCGTCAGCCCGGCAGGACCGTGCCCGGCAGCGACTCCATCGCGGCGCGCGGGGAATCCGCGGTGGGCGGGGGAGTGGCCGGAGTCCGGTCGCCCGCGGCGGCGGCCGTGGCCAGCAAGACCACCTCGGCCGCGATGGCCTGCCGCCGCGCCTCGAAGTCCGGGTCCGTCAACGCTTCCGGTGCCGTGGGCTGGCCCAGCACCGGTGTGTGCAGGTGGCCGCCCGGCAGGGCGGTCAGGCCCAGGCCGAGGCGCAGCCGGTTGCTGCGGAACATCGATTCGTTCGACAGGTAGTTCCCGCCGCCTCCCGACGCCGCGATCTCCCCGGGCGCCGGGGCGTCCGAACGGCACACCGGGGTCCGGCGCCCGGGTGCGTGGCGTCCGGCCAGACGCAGAACGCCGGGTTGAAGTTCACCGGGTAGGCGCCGGTCACCTCGAGCATCCGCGCGTACGGCAGGGTCGTCTCGATGAACTGGACGTCCGGCTGCGGCCAGCCCGCCGCCGGCGGGACGCCGCCCGTGACGGACACGTTGTTGTTGTCCGGGAAACCGCCGCGCCAGGCGCCGGCCCAGCGCTCGATGTCGAACCGGCCCGGGCGGCCCTGGCTGATCGTCATGAGCACGTCCGGCCGCCGGCCGCGGTCGCGCAACGCCGTGCCGTACGCCGCTTCGACGATGCCTTCGTCGAAGTAGCCCCACACCACCGGGAAGTTCACCGCCTGCACCACTGCGGGGCCCGACGGCGTGGCCAGGACCCGTCCGTCCAGCTGCAGCGCGGACGCCCCGGCCGGGTTCGAGATCCGGACGCCGGAGCCGTCGAGCTGGAACGGGTCGAAGCCGCTCACCAGCACCCGCCGCGTCTTCCCGAGCGGGAACCGGACGTCGTCGAGGCCGCGTGAACCCCGGTCGAACGCCGTGAGCAGGGCACCCCGGTCCGGCAGCGCGAACGACGGCCGCCACTGCCGGATCGCGCTGCTCAGCTGCAGCCGCGCCCAGTACAGGGGCCGGTCGTCGAACCGGTCGAGCGTGCCCAGGCCCGGACGGCGGCCCTGGGCGCGATCGACGGCCGTCCGCCACAGCCGGTCACCGGCCTGCGTGACGACGCGCGCGGCGCGGCGCGGGGTGCGGGCGGCGCACAGATCGCGCTTCACGCCGGCGACGAACGGGTCGAGCCCGGCCAGCCGCACGAGTCCGGGGCCGACAGCGGGGCCGCCGGCCGGCAACGAAGCGGTCAGGCGGTGTTCCTCGACGGTCAGCGCGGCGGCGGAACCGAAGCAGCCGGGCGCGGCCGCGGCGGTCGTGGGGAAGGCGACCAGCGGAACGGCGGTGAGCAGGGGGAGCAGAGCGGACAGGCGCACGGGTTTCCCTCCACGTCGTGGGCGACGCGGTCGAGTCTTCGCCGGCCGCGTCACCCACGGAACCCGCACAAAGTCGGGATCAGCCGGTCGCCAGCACCTTCAGGCGCGAGATGTCCGCGCTGAACGTGTCCTGGTCGATCGGCGACGAGCTGTACTGCCAGAACGTGTAGAAGCCCCAGTGGTACGGCAGCGTGCCCGCCGACGACGCGTAGCGCGCCACCCACAGCGGGTTCGTCGAGCTGAAGTCGCCGGTGTTGGCGGTGCACTGGCTCCACCAGCTCGTTGCCGTGTAGATGACCGGCCAGCGGGTCGTCTTTGCGTGGTACTCGTCGCTGAACGCCTTGATCCACGCGACCATCTGGGCCGGGGTCTTGCCGTAGCAGGCGTTGTCCGGGCCCCATTCGATGTCGAGCGTCCCCGGCAGCGTCTTGCCGTCCTTCGACCAGCCGCCGCCGTGGGCGACGAAGTAATCCGCCTGCGCCGCGCCGCCCGAGAGGTCCGGGCGGCCGTAGTGGTACGCGCCGCGGATCATGCCGACGTTGTACGACCCCGTGTACTGCTGGCTGAAGTACGCGTTCTGGTAGCCGGTGCCCTCGGTCGCCTTGACGTAGGCGAACCTCTTGCCCGCGCTCCAGTACGACGCCCAGTTGACGTTGCCCTGGTAGGAGCTCACGTCGATGCCGGGGACGCTCGCGTCCACCGACGCCGGGGCGAGCCCGGCCGGGGCCACCCCGTCGTGGGCGCGGATCGACGCGCCCATCTCGTGGTTGTCCGGTGCGTCCTGGCCCGGTGCCGCGCCGGCGGTGCCGGGCATCGCGGCCAGCAGGGACGCCGAGAGCGTGAGCGCGGCGCCGAGCAGGCGGTGCCGGTGCCGTCTTGGTGCAGTCATCTTCGGTGGTTCCTTCCGGTTGCCCTCGCGGTGCGCGGTGTGCAGGCCGCGCCGCACGATTGTGTTACAGGGCGCACCGGATCGTCACTGCTCCATGTGATTTAATTTCCCGAACCCCTAAATCGCGTTAAATGTTCACAATAGGGGTTTTTCGGCCCCATTGACGTCTTGTAGGAGGGGAAGTCAAGGGGCAGACTCGCCCGCATGCCCGCGCACTGGAGCCGAACCACGCTCGTCCTGGCCGTCGCCGCCGTGCTCACCGCCGGCGTCGCTGTGCCCGCCTCCGCCGCCACGCCCACCCCGAAGTCGCCGGTCGCCGTCGGCTACGGGGGCGCCGTGGCCAGCATCGACGCCGACGCCACCGCGATCGGCACCCAGGTCCTGCGCGACGGCGGGAACGCCGTCGACGCGGCCGTCGCGGTCGCGGCCGCGCTCGGGGTCACCGACCCGTTCTCCGCCGGGGTCGGCGGCGGCGGGTTCTTCGTCTACTACGACGCCAAGACCCACCGCGTGCACACCCTCGACGGCCGCGAGACCGCGCCGAAGACCGCCGGCGAGAACCTCTTCGTCGAGAACGGCAAGCCGCTGCCGTTCGCCGACGCCGTCACCAGCGGCCTGAGCGTCGGCGTGCCCGGCACGCCCGCGACCTGGGCCGAGGCGCTGCGCAAGTGGGGGACGCGGTCGCTGGCGAAGGCGCTGAAGCCCGCGGAGAACCTCGCGCGCAAGGGCTTCGTCGTCGACCAGACGTTCCAGACGCAGATCGCGAACAACGCGGCGCGGTTCTCCGCGTTCCCGTCGACGCGGTCGCTGTACCTGCCGGGCGGCGCACCGCCCGCCCCCGGGACGGTCTTCAAGAACCCCGACCTGGCCGCCACGTACGCGCAGCTCGAACGCCACGGCGTCGACGCGCTGTACCACGGCCCGATCGGCGCGGACATCGCCAAGACCGTGCAGAAGCCGCCGGTCGACCCGGCGTCGACGCTGAACGTCCGGCCCGGGAAGCTGACCACCGGCGACCTCGCCGCGTACGACGTGATCGAGCGCAACCCGACTCATGCGCGTTACGAGGGTCTCGACGTCTACGGCATGCCGGCGCCGTCGTCGGGCGGGCTGACGGTCGGCGAGGCGCTCAACATCCTCGAGAACTTCGACCTCAAGCACGCGAGCAAGGCCGACTACCTGCAGTACTTCCTGGAGTCGACCCGCTTCGCCTTCGCCGACCGCAACCGCTGGATCGGCGACCCGGCGTTCGTCGACGTCCCCGCGCGCGAGCTGCTGAGCCGGCGCTTCGCCGACTCCCGGGCGTGCCTGATCTCGAAGGACAAGGCGGCGACCAGCCCGGTCGCCCCGGCCGACCCCCGGAAGCCGGTTCCGTGCGCGGCCGGCTCTGTGGCGGCGCCCACGCCGTACGAAGGCGAGAACACCACGCACCTGACGGTCGCCGACAAGTGGGGCAACGTCGTCGCGTACACGTTGACGATCGAGCAGGAGGGTGGCAGCGGCATCGTGGTGCCGGGCCGCGGGTTCCTGCTGAACAACGAGCTGACCGACTTCTCGTTCACGCCGGTGACGCCGGGCGTGCCCGACCCGAACCTCCCGGGCCCGGGCAAGCGCCCGCGTTCGTCGATGGCCCCGACGATCGTGCTGGACCACGGCCGCCCGTTCTTCGCGACGGGTTCGCCGGGCGGAGCGTCGATCATCACCACGGTGCTGCAGGTGATCCTCGGCCGCCTCGACCGGGGCTTGTCCCTGGAGGACGCGATCGCGGCCCCGCGGGCATCGCAGCGCAACTCGGCAGCGGCCCAGGTGGAGCAGGCGTTCTTGGACCAGCCGGAGACGGCGGACCTGCGAGCCCGCGGCCAGGGCTTCTCGACGGCTCCGGCGGAGATCGGCGCGGCCACGGGAGTGGAGCGCCTGAGGGACGGCCGCTGGCTGGCGGCGGCGGAACCGGTCCGCCGCGGCCAGGGCGCGGCGCAGGTGGTGTGGCCCACCCGCTGGTAGGCGCGCCCCCGCCCTCCCTGGGGGTCCGGCACCGGCCCCGCTCTCCCCTGAACGGAGAGGGTGGGGCTCCGGCACGGTCGCGTGAATGGTTCCGCCGCCGCTGCCGGCCGGGTGCGGCGCGCGGGAACGTCGCGAATGACTCATTCGGGACCTCCGGTGCCGCGAATGAGTCATTCGCGGCACCGGCGACAGCCGGGCGCGACTTCGCCGGGATCCGGGGGGTCCCCCGGATCCAGCGTATCGAGCGAGGCAGACGAAAAGGCGGGAAAGGCCGCGCCGTCGGCCTGGTTGTCCACATCTCTGTGACCCTGTGGACAACCAGGCCCGAGCTGGGCGCGCCCTGCTGATGGGGGCCTTCTAGACTCGGCTGCGATGTTCCAGCCACCTGAAACCCTGCTTCCGCCGGGGGTGGGCCGATGAAGCTCGTCTTCGCCGGCACCCCCGACCCGGCCGTCCCCGCCCTGCGCGCCCTGCTCGATTCCGGGCGGCACGAGGTTGTTGCCGTCGTCACCCGGCCCGATGCGCAGGCCGGGCGCGGCCGGCGGGTCGTCCGGTCGCCCGTCGGGGCCCTCGCCGACGAACACGGCATCGAGGTCCTGACGCCCGCGCGCGCCGGGGATCCCGCCTTTCTCGCCCGGCTGACCGAGCTCGCGCCGGATGCCTGCCCGGTCGTCGCCTACGGGGCCCTGCTGCCGCAGGCCGCGCTCGACATTCCGCGGCTGGGCTGGGTGAACCTGCACTTCTCGCTGCTGCCCGCGTGGCGGGGGGCCGCGCCCGTGCAGGCCGCGATCCGCGCCGGGGACGAGATCACCGGCGCCTCGACCTTCCGGATCGTCAAGGAGCTGGACGCCGGCCCGGTCTTCGGTGTCGTCACCGAGGCGATCGGGGCCACCGACACCGCCGGTGCGCTGCTCGGGCGGCTCGCGGAGTCCGGGGCCAAGCTCCTGCTGTCCACTATGGACGGCCTGGCCGACGGCAGCCTGGTCGCGCGGGAGCAGCCCGCCGAAGGCGTCACCTACGCGCCGAAGGTCACGGTCGAGGACGCGCGGGTGTCCTTCGCCGACCCCGCGTCGGCGGTCGACCGGCAGATCCGGTCGGTCACGCCCGAGCCGGGCGCGTGGGCGGAGTTCCGCGGGGAACGGTTCAAGCTCGGCCCGGTCACGGTGCTCGACGAACCCGGCCCGCCGCCGGGCGAGATCGTGGTCGAACGCAAGCGGGTGCTGGTCGGGACGGCGACGAAGCCGTTACGGCTCGGCGAGGTCCAGGCACCCGGTAAAAAACGGATGGCGGCCACCGATTGGGCGCGCGGAACCAGAATCGACCAGGGAGAGCGCCTCCGGTGAACGACCACAGGGAACGACGTCCGTCACGGCCGCAGCGGGGCCGTCCGGCACCGCGCAAGGAGGGGCCGCGCCGCCCGCCCGAGGTGGACCCGGCCCGGCAGGCCGCGTACGACGTCCTCGCCGCCGTCCGGACGAAGGACGCCTACGCCAACCTGGTCCTGCCGGACCTGCTGCGGGAACGCCGGATCACCGGCCGCGACGCGGCGCTGGCCACCGAGCTGACGTACGGCACGTCGCGGGCGCAAGGCCTGCTCGACGCGATCATCGAGTCCTGCGCCGAGCGCCCTCTCAAGCAGACCGACCCGGCGGTGCTCGACGCGCTGCGCCTCGGCGTCTACCAGCTGCTGCGCACGCGCATCCCCGAGCACGCTGCCGTGACGTCCACTGTGGACCTCGTGCGTGCGGAAGCCGGTTCGTGGGCCACGGGTTTCGCGAACGCCATCCTGCGCAAGGTGTCCGAAAAGGACGAAGCGACATGGCTCGACGAGCTGGCGCCGGACGAGGCGGCCGACCCGATCGGCGCCTACGCGCTGCGCACGGCACACCCGCGCTGGATCGCGCGGTCCTTCGCCGAAGCGCTGGGTGACAAGGGCGCCGGCCTCAAGGCCGCCCTGGAAGCCGACGACGCGCGCCCCGAGGTGCACCTCGTCGCCCGCCCCGGCGAGATCAGCGCCGACGAGCTCGCCGCGATCACCGGCGGCGACCCGGCGCCGTACTCGCCCTACGGCGTCCACCTGCCCGCCGGCGCCGGCGACCCGGCCGACGTCGAGCCGGTCCGCGAGCGGCTGGCCGCGGTCCAGGACGAGGGCAGCCAGCTCTGCGCCATCGCCGCGACGAAGGTGCCGCTGGAAGGCTCCGACGAGCGCTGGCTCGACCTGTGCGCCGGTCCCGGCGGCAAGGCCGCGCTGCTCGGCGCGCTGGCGGCGATGAGCGGGGCGGCTGTCGACGCCGTGGAGAAGGCGCCGCACCGGGCGAAGCTCGTCGAGAAGGCGACGATCGGGCTGCCGGTGAAGGTGCACGTCGGCGACGGCCGTGAAAGCGGGCTGGAGCCGGGCTACGACCGGATCCTCGTCGACGCGCCGTGCAGCGGGCTCGGCGCGCTGCGGCGGCGGCCGGAGGCGCGCTGGCGCCGTCAGCCGTCCGACGTCGCGGACCTGACGAAGCTGCAGGGCGAGCTGATCACCGCGGCCTACGCCCTGCTGCGGCCGGGTGGCGCGCTCACCTACGTCGTCTGCTCGCCGCACCTGGCCGAGACCGAAGGCGTGTTCGCGGAGACGGCGCGGCGGCTGAAGGCCGAAGTGCTGGACTCGCGCGAGTTCTTCCCCGGCGTCCCGGAGCTCGGGGACGGGCCGTACGTCCAGCTGTGGCCGCACCGCCACGGCACGGACGCGATGTTCTGCGCCGTGCTGCGCAAACCGTGAGGGACCTCGGGCTGGTCGCCAGCTCGTGCGGCGGGCTGGACACCCGGTTCGCCGCCGAGCTGGCCCGCCCCGCGGCCGACCGCGGCTGGCGGACGGCGATCACGCTGACGCCGGCCGCTCACCGCTGGCTCGACGCGACCGGTGCGCTGGCCGAGGTCGCTTCGGGCACGGACCTGCCGGTCCGGAGCGTGAGCCGCTTGCCGGGCGAGCCGCGGCCGCACCCGGACCCGGCGGTGTTCCTGTTCGCCCCGGCGTCGGCGAACTCGGTGGCGAAGCTCGCGCTGGGGATAGCGGACAACCAGGCCCTGACGGTGCTCGGCGACGTGCTGGGCGCGCCGGGCATCACGATCGTGGTGGCCTACCAGATCCAGGACACCCGGGCGCACCACCCGGCGTGGCAGCGCCACCTCGACACCCTGGCGGGTGCCGGGGTGACGCTGCACCGGCTCGACGTGCGGCGGCCGTGGACCGAGGTGCTGGACCTGCTGCCGTAAGTCCGCCGCTGGGGGAGGGCTGGGGTGGGAGGCGGCGCTGTCCGCGGGGTGCCGAGTGGGCACCGGCCGCGGGGGCCGAGAGGGCACCCGCCGCGGGGGCGCCCCCCGTTTTCCACGCTACCGGCGACCACCGACAGTTCCGGCCACCGGCATTCGGACCCCCGGCCAAAGCCCACCGCCTACGAGCACACCGCCGCCTCGGTGACGTCGTAAAGGTGCCGATTCACCCCCGCCGGCGGGGGGTTCTGGTTCAGCACCACCGCCGCCCGGCGGTCGTGCGGGCCCACTCCTGCCAGGTTCGTGAAACCGATGATTCCGCCCTGATGACCCCAGAACTGCCCGCACGACACCGGGAGCCGGCCCAGGCCGAGCCCGTAGCCGGCGCCCGGGACGCCCAGGTCGGCGGGGACCGTTCGCTGCATCTCCGCCAGCTCGGCCGGGCGCAGCAGCCGCCCGTTCAGCAGTGCGCCGTAGAAACGGTTCAGGTCGGCCGGGGTCGATACCAGGCCGCCCGCCGCCCAGGCGATCGTTGCGTCGAAGTCGCTGAAGTCCACCAGCTTCCCGTTGCCCGGTACGTAGCCGATCGCGTGCGGTGCGGGCAACCGCTCGTCGCCGCGGCGGGGCAGGTACGTGTCGTGCAGGCCCAGTGGCCGGGTGATCCGGCGGGCGATTTCGTCGGTCAGCGCGTGGCCGGTCACCTTCTCGGCGATCATCCCCGCCACGATGTAGTTCGTGTTGGAGTACGACCAGCTCGTGCCCGGCGGGAACAGCGCCGGGTGCTTCAGCGCCATCGCCACGAGCTCGGCCGGCTCGGCTCCGCGGTGCCGCAAGGCTTCCGGGTCGGTCCGGTCGAACTCGTCCGTGTAGTTGTAGAGCCCGCTCGTGTGCTGGAGCAGCTGCCGGACCGTGATCCGCCGGTCGGGCAGGAGGCCCGGCAGGTACCGCTCGACCGGCGCGTCGAGCCGCACCCGGCCCTCGGCCACGAGCTGCAGGACCACCGTGGCGACGAACGTCTTGGTGACGCTGCCCGCACGGTAGGAACCGTTGCGCGGGAACGGTTTCCCGGTGGCGAGGTCGGCCGTGCCGCTGCGGACGACCCGCGTCCGGTGGCCGTCCTGGAGCACGGCTTCGGCGCCCGGGACGCCGTCCTGCGCCGTCAGGACGTCGAGGCCGCGCTGCACCGGATCCGCCGTGGCGGCGAGCGCCGGTGCGGCGGTGGTGGCGGCGAGCAGGGCGACGAGCGTGCCGACGGCGACGATCCGTCTGCCCGGTAAGGACTTTCGCATGAAGAGAACCCCCTGGTGTCTCGGTGATCCCAGGTTAGGGAGCCGAAACGCCAGGGGGTATGGGGCAGACCACCCGGTCTTGCTGGGGTCTACCCCACCATTCAGCGCAGGCGCAGGGCCCGCTTCAGGGTGCCGAACACGTCGGTCTGGTTGGTCAGGCCGACGATGTTGGCCGCCTGCGGGCCAAGCCCCGCGATGCGCACCTGCGTGCCCGTGTGCGACTGCGAGCCGCCCGCTTCCGCGGTGCCGTAGGCCAGCGTCATGTTCGCGCCCTCGTTGGTGACGAGCGTCGCGGTCAGGCCCGGCGTGGCGGTGGGCTCGACGATCTGGCTGCTGTGGCCGTGGTCGGCGGTCACCAGCACCAGCGTGTCGGGGTGGCTGCGGGCGAACGCCGTGCCCGCCGCGATCGCCGCGTCGAAGTCGACCGTCTCGCCGATCTGGCCGCACGGGTCGGCCGCGTGGTCCTGCTTGTCGATGCTCGCGCCCTCGACCTGCAGGAAGAAGCCCTTGTCACTGCGGCGGTCGTCCAGCAGCTCCAGCGCCTTGCGGGTCTGGTCGGCCAGCTTCGGCTGGGTCTTCGGCAGGTTCGCGTTCGGCGTGCAGCGGGCCGGCGCGGTGCCGCCGTGCACGGCGGCCGGGCCGGTCCAGTTCACCGGCATGTTGCCGTCGGCGAACAGGCCGAGGACCGGCTTGCCCTTCTTCGCCGCGGCCAGGTCCGCCGCGGTGCCGACGACGGTGTAGCCCGTGGCCTTGGCCTGGTCCAGCACGGTCCGGCCGGCGAACTTCCCGGCCTTGACCTTCTGGTTGAAGTACTTTGCGCCGCCGCCCAGCAGGACGTCGGGGCGGGTCTGCACGAGCTGCTCGGCGATCGAGCCGGCGCCGCCGTTCTCCTTGGCGTTGACCGCGCACTTCGCGGTGGTCTCGTCCGGGCCCTTGCAGTCGCGGCTGACGACGTGGGCACCGAGGACGGCCGGGGTGGCGTCCTGGACCTCGGCGGTGGTGACGTCCCCGGTGCGCAGGCCGTTGCGCTTGGCCAGCTCCAGGATCGTCGGCACCGCGTTGCCGTAGGCGTCGACGGAAATGGCGCCGTTGTAGGTCTTGGTGCCGGTGGCCCAGCCGGTGCCCGACGCGGCGGAGTCCGTCACGTATTCGGGCTTGGCCGGGTTGTTCTTCTCCACGGCGTAGGTGGTGTAGTCGCCGGTCAGCGGCAGCTCGTCCATCGCGAGCCGTCCGGCGGCGCCGCGCTCGTAGTTGCGCGCGGCGGTGATCTCGGACTGGCCCATGCCGTCGCCGATGAACAGGATCACGTTGCGGGCGTGCCCGCCTTGGACCGCGGCGCGGACGTCGGCGGTGCGGTCGCCCGTACCGGCCGACCGGGCGTCGGCGTTGCCGGAGCCGCTCGTGGCGAGGGCGACCGGGGCGGCGGCGACCAGCGCGGCGCCGAGGGCGCCCGCGACCAGCCACCGGCGGCGGACGGCGAACAGCGAAGCCATGGTTCTCCTCGGGTGGGGACTTCGGGGGATTTCCGCCCGGATTTCGGGCACGGCCCATTAGTCCCCGTGCATGTGTGCCGCGGACGGCCGCCGGGTGAGCACCGGGTGGCGGCTGATCGAACTCCTGGCTTCCGCGCGGTGACGGGGAGCACGTCGGCCGGAGCACGTCGGTCAGGGACCGGCCAGGTGCCCCGGTTCGACGACCCCGGCCTCGTAGGCGATCACCACGGCCTGGCTGCGGTTGCCGGCGCCGAGCTTCGCGAAGATGTTGCCCACGTGGGTCTTCACCGTCTCCAGGCTGATCACCAGCGCCGCCGCGATGTCCTGGTTGGACAGGCCGGTGGCGATGAGCCGCAGCACCTCGGCTTCGCGGCGGGTGAGCGTCTTCGCCGCCCGCGCGTGCTCGCCGCCCGGCGGACGGCCGCGCACCAGCCGCCGGATCGCCTCCGGGAACAGCAGCGATTCGCCGGTGGCGACCGTCCGCACGGCGTGCGCGATCTCCTCCTTGCGCGCCCGCTTCAGCAGGAATCCGCTCGCCCCGGCCAGCAGTGCCTCGTGCACGTAGTCGTCGTTGTCGAACGTGGTGACGACCAGGATCTTCGGCGGTTCCGCGAGCGCCGCGAGCACCTGCCGGGTGGCCTCGATGCCGTCCGTGCCGGGCATCCGGACGTCCATCAGCACGACGTCCGGCCGGGTCCGCCGCACCGCTTCCAGGACCTCGCCGCCGTCGGCCGCCTCGCCGACCACCGGCAGGCCCTGCTGTTCCAGCAGCGCCCGCAGGCCGGTGCGGACCAGCGGCTCGTCGTCGGCGAGCAGCACCGACGGCGTCACGCGCCCGCCCGCAGCGGGATGGTCGCGCTCAGCCGCCACTGCCGGCCGTCCGGACCGGCGTCGAGCTCGCCGCGCAGGGCTTCGACGCGCTCGGCGAGCCCGGCCAGCCCGCGCCGCCCGGTCCGGGGCCCGTCGGCGGCCAGCGCGTTGACGACCGCGATGCCGAGGCGGTCCGGCCCGGCCTCGACGCGGACGTCGACCGCGCCGGGACCGGCGTGGCGCAACGCGTTGGTCAGGCCCTCCTGGACGATCCGGTAGCCCTCGCGTGACACCGTGGCGGGCAGCGCGGCCACCGGCCCGGTGACGGTCAGGCGGACGTCGAGCCCGGCTTCGCGGGCGCGCACGGCGAGGACGTCCACTTCGGCGAGCGTGCGCGTCGGTGCTTTTGCGGCCGGTTCCTCGCGAAGCAGGCCCAAGACGTGGTCGAGGTCCTCGAGGGCGCTTCGAGACGCTTCTTCGATCGTGCCGAGTGTGCGCCGGACCTGGGCGGGGTCGGCCTCGACCAGGGCGGCCGCGGCCGCCGCCTGGATGGTCGACGTCGTGAGCGTGTGCCCGATGGAGTCGTGCAGCTCGCGGGCGAGCCGGTTGCGCTGGGCGAGGACAGCCGAGCGGCGTTCGGCCAGCGCCGCGCGCTCGGCCGCGGACGGGCCCAGCAGCGCCGTGGCGCCGGCCCGGAACACCGGGGTCGCCGCTGCGGCGAGCAGCAGCGCGAGCGCCAGCATGGCGAGCGCGACCGGCACGGTCCACGCGCCGGCGACGGCGGTCGTGCCGAAGAACGAGAAGCGCGCCCCGTCGCCGGTCAGCCACAGCACCGGGGTCAGCATGCCGAGCGCCAGGATGCCGCCGATCGTGAGCAACAGCCCGCTCAGCCCCGCGTGCAGCACCAGCCAGGCGGCCGAGCGCAGCCGGTCCGGCCAGGCGGGCCGCGCCCGGCCGGGCGACGGCAGGTCGGTGCCGAGCACCGCGTTGGCGACGGCGACGCCGAAGCGCCGCATGGGTCCGCTCAGCCCGGCCATCGCCAGCACCGTGGCGACCACGAGCAGCGCGAGGGCGAACAGCAGCCGGGGCGTACCGGGGTACAACGCGGCGACGAGGGCGAACGGCATCGCGGGCAGCGCCAGCGCCATCCCGAGCAGGGCGTAGGGCACGCTGCGGTAGCCGCCGAACTGGACCAGGGAACGCAGGAAACCGGACATGCCGCCGAGGTTAGGGGGCGCCCGGGGGCCGTGACCTCCCTCTCCGGAGCCAGATCCTGGTCACAACCGGTTAGCGAGCGTTAGCGCCGTCCTCCTACACTCGGGACGTGGCCGACCGACCTTTGATCGCACCCAGCATCCTCGCGGCGGACTTCGCCCGGCTCGGCGAGGAGATCGCCGCTGTCGCCGGCAGCGGGGAGACCCGCGCCGACTGGGTCCACGTCGACGTCATGGACGCGCACTTCGTGCCCAACCTGACCCTCGGCCTGCCCGTGGCCAAGGCCCTGATCGACAGCACCGACCTGCCGATCGACTGCCACCTGATGATCGACGACCCGGACCGCTGGGCGATCGGGTACGCCGAGGCCGGCGCCTACAACGTCACCGTGCACGCCGAGGCCGCGAAGGACCCCGTGGCGCTGGCGAAGAACCTGCGCGCCGCGGGCGCGAAGGCCGGTCTCTCGATCAAGCCGGGCACCGCGCTCGAGCCGTGGCTCGACGCGCTCAAGCACTACGACACGCTGCTGGTCATGTCGGTCGAGCCGGGCTTCGGCGGGCAGTCGTTCATCGCCGACGTCCTGGAGAAGGTCCGCACCGCGCGGCGGCTGGTCGACACCGGCCACCTGAAGCTGATCGTCGAGATCGACGGCGGCATCAACACCGACACGATCGAGCAGGCCGCCGAGGCGGGCGTCGACTGCTTCGTCGCCGGATCCGCCGTCTACGGCGCCGGCGACCCGGGCAAGGCGGTCGCCGCGCTGCGTGAGCAGGCGGCCCGCGGCCGCGCCGGCTGACGCGGGAGCGGCACCGGAGAAGCCACCGGGCCGCCGCGGGTGTTGGATGGGAGGACCGGCTCACAGACTGGCTTACAGGGAGGCAGCGCACGTGTTCACCGGCATAGTCGAGGAGATCGGCGAGATCACCGCGGTCGAGCAGCTGACCAACGCGGCCCGGCTGCGCGTCCGCGGCCCGCTGGTCACCAGCGACGCCGGGCACGGCGACTCGATCGCGGTCAGCGGCGTGTGCCTGACCGTGGTCGAGGTGGCGGGCGGCGAGTTCACCGTCGACGTCGTCCACGAGACGCTGCAGCGGTCGAGCCTGGCCAAGGTCGCGGTCGGCGACCGGGTCAACCTCGAACGCGCCACCCCGGCCGGCGGCCGGCTCGGCGGGCACATCATGCAGGGTCACGTCGACGGGACCGGCGTGTTCCTCGGCCGCGACGAAAACGGCGTCACGACGTTCGCGCTGCCCGCGCACCTGGCGCGGTACGTCGTCGAGAAGGGCTCGATCGCGGTCGACGGGATCTCCCTGACGGTGGCCGCGGTCGGCGCCGACCAGTTCAAGGTGGCGTTGATCCCGACCACCCTGGAGGCGACCACGCTCGGCGGCCGGGAGGCCGGCGACCTGGTCAACCTCGAGGTCGACGTGGTCGCGAAGTACGTGGAAAAGCTGGCCGAGGCCCACATCCGCGACCAGGTGCACAATCGGGACGGCGGCACGGAGGAGCGGTCATGAGCGAGACGAGTGCGGCAGAGCCCGAAGCGGGCTGGACCCCGTGCGGCAGCGGAGCGGTGTTCGACGCCGACGCCATCGAGCGGGCGATCGCGGACATCGGGGCCGGCCGCGCGGTCGTCGTGGTCGACGACGAGGACCGCGAGAACGAGGGCGACCTGATCTTCGCCGCCGAGAAGGCGACGCCCGAGCTGCTGGCCTTCATGGTCCGCTACACCTCGGGGTACGTCTGCGTGGCGCTCACCGAGTCCGAAGCGGACCGGCTCGACCTGCCGCCGATGTACCACACGAACCAGGATGCGCGGGGCACCGCGTACAGCGTCACGGTCGACGCCGCCGAGGGCATCAGCACCGGCATCTCCGCCGCCGACCGCGCGCACACGATCCGGCTGCTGGCCGACCCGTCGTCCACGGCGAAGGACTTCCGCCGTCCCGGCCACGTCGTGCCGCTGCGGGCCAAGGAAGGCGGTGTGCTGCGCCGCCCCGGGCACACCGAGGCGTCGGTCGACCTGGCCCGGATGGCCGGGCTCGCCCCGGCCGGCGTGCTCTGCGAGATCGTGTCGCAGAAGGACGAAGGCGACATGGCCCGCCGCGACGAGCTCGAGGTGTTCGCCGCCGACCACGACCTCGCGATCATCACCATCGCCGACCTGATCGCCTACCGCCGCCGCACCGAGAAGCAGGTCGAGCGGGTCGCCGAGGCCCGCATCCCGCTGGCCGCGGGCACGTTCCGCGCGGTCGGCTACGACTCGCTGCTGGACGGCATCGAGCACGTCGCGTTCGTCTACGGCGAGATCGGCGACGGCCAGGACATCCTGGTGCGCGTGCACTCGGAGTGCCTCACCGGCGACGTCTTCGGCTCGCTGCGCTGCGACTGCGGCCCGCAGCTGGAGGCGGCACTGGAAGCGGTGGCCACCGAAGGCCGCGGCGTCGTGCTCTACATCCGCGGCCACGAGGGCCGCGGCATCGGCCTGCTGCACAAGCTGCAGGCCTACCAGCTGCAGGACGACGGGGCGGACACCGTCGACGCCAACCTCGCCCTCGGTGTCCCGGCCGACGCCCGCGACTACGGCACCGGCGCGCAGATCCTGTGCGACCTCGGCGTCCGCACCATGCGGCTGCTGTCGAACAACCCGGCCAAGCGGATCGGTCTCGAGGGCTACGGCCTGCGCGTCACCGGGCGGGTGCCGCTGCCGATCTCGCCGAACCCGGAGAACCTGCGCTACCTGCGGACCAAGCGCGACCGGATGGGCCACGACCTGGCCCAGCTGGAGCACTACGACCAGGTCGGCGCGGGCCCCGAGCACGCCGATGGAGGAGCACTGTGAGCGGCGAAGGCCGTCCGGACGTCAAGCTGGACCTCTCCGACTGCAAGTCGCTGAAGCTCGGCATCGTCGCCACCCGGTGGAACGCGGACATCACCGGCGTCCTGCTGGAGCGGGCGCTGGTCGCGGCGAAGGAGGCCGACCTCGAGGAGGAGCCGACGGTCGTCCACGTCGCGGGTGCGGTCGAGCTCCCGGTGGTGGCGCAGGCGCTGGCCCGCAACCACGACGCGGTGGTCGCCCTCGGCGTCGTCATCCGCGGCGGCACCCCGCACTTCGAGTACGTGTGCGACGCGGTGACGGCCGGCCTGACCCGGGTGGCGCTCGACGAGAGCACCCCGGTCGGCAACGGCGTGCTGACGTGCGACACGCACGAGCAGGCCGTCGACCGGTCGGGCCGTCCGGGCGCGAAGGAGGACAAGGGGTACGAGGCGACGGTGGCCGCCCTGGACTCCGCGCACGTGCTGCGGAGCCTGCGCCAGCCGTGGACCGAGCGGGGTTTCGTGTGAGCGTGCAGACTCTCCTGGTGATCCGCCCGCGGCGCGCGATGATCATGTGCAGCGTGCTGGCGGTGGCGCTGCTGGCGGTGTTCGTCGTGGTGGCGGTCCTGCTGCGCAACGGCGACACGGGAGTGCGCTTCCAGCGCTCCGACCAGGCGGCGATGGTGGGCATCGGCATCCTGCTGGCGTGCGGGGTGATGCTGTTCGCGATCGCGCGGGTCCGGGCGGACGCCGAGGGCATCGAAGTCCGCAACGTGCTGGTCACCCGCCGTTTCGCGTGGAGCGACGTGCTGTCGGTGAGTTTCCCCGACGGGGCGTCGTGGGCGCGGCTGGAGCTGCCGGACGACGAGTACCACGCGGTGATGGCGGTCCAGGCCGTCGACCGGGACCGGGCGGTGGAAGCGGTGCGGGCCCTGCGGAAACTGCACCGCGCGGCCACGGGCGGCTGACGCGCGGCTTCTCATGCGCCCCAATGTGGCGTTGGTTGCGTCCAACGCACCGAACGCCACATTGGGTGCGTCTGACGCACCGAACGCCACATTGGGTGCGTCTGACGCACCGAACGCCACATTGGGGCGTTTGGGGCCGGGGGTCAGAGGTTCAGGTCGACCACGATCGGCGCGTGGTCCGAAGGGCCCTTCCCCTTCCGCGCATTCCGGTCCACATAGGAATCCGTCACCGCCGACGTGAACGGCTCGTTCCCGTACACCAGGTCGATGCGCATGCCCTTGTTGTTCGGGAAGTTCCCCGCCCGGTAGTCCCAGTACGTGAACGGGTGGTCGTACTTCAGCGGCCGCGGGAAGACGTCCGACAAGCCCAGGTCCCGCAGCCGGGCCAGGGCGTCGCGCTCCGGCTTCGTCACGTGGGTCGACTCCGCGAACAGCGCGATGTCCCACACGTCCGCGTCCGTCGGCGCCACGTTGAAGTCGCCCAGGACCGCGAACGGCCCCGAAGACACCTCCGAAGCGACCAGGGACCGCAGCGCCTCCAGCCACTCCAGCTTGTACGCGTAGTGCGGGTTGTCCGGCTCGCGCCCGTTGGGCACGTACACCGACCACACCCGCACCCCGCCGCACGTGGCCCCGATCGCGCGGGCCTCCGACGCCCCGTCGAACTGCGGCTCGCCCGGCAGCCCGCGGACCACGTCGGACAGGCCCACCCGCGAGACGATGCCCACGCCGTTCCAGCGCCCGAGCCCGTACGCCGCGACCTCGTAACCCAGCGCCTCGATCTCGGCCGCCGGGAACGCCTCGGTCGTGTTCTTCAGCTCCTGCAGGCACAGCACGTCCGGCGCCGTCTCCTCCAGGAAACCCAGCACGCGGGGCAGGCGGGGGACGATGGAGTTCACGTTCCAGGTGGCGATCCGCATGCCCGCGAGCATCCCACACGCCACCGACAGAACCGGGGCGGCGCCGCAGCGCCGCCCCGGAAAAGCCCGGTCAGACGCCCGAAGTCGTCCGGATCCAGGACCGGCTCGCCGCCACGCTCGCGTAGTTGTTTGTGCCGCGCGTGTTCGACCCGCTCTGGTTCTGGACCGTCGACGCGACGCCGACCTGGACCCCGCCGGAGACCTGCGGCCCGCCCGAGTCGCCCTTCCACGCCGAGCCGTTGACGCCGACGCTCTGGATCGCGCGGCCGCCGTAGGCGTCCGTGGAGCGGCCGGTCACCTGGACGTTCGCCGTCTTCAGCGACGTCGCCGGCGGGCCGGTCGGGGTGGTGCGGCCCCAGCCGTAGATCTGGTTGGTGCTGCCGGTGGCCGGGTCCGAGCTGCCCAGCGAGATCGGCGAGGTGCTCGTGGCCGCGGCCAGGTGCAGCAGCGCGATGTCGCCGTTCGGGGACTCGTACTCGCGGTCGACGGCGATCTTCGTGCCCGACAGCAGCGTGTTGCTGCCGACCCGGACGTACATGCCCGAGCCGTCCTGGTCGAGGCAGTGCACGGCGGTCAGCACCCAGCGCGAGGCGATGACCGTGCCCGAGCAGTTGAAGCCCTGGTAGTCGCGCCCGGGCGTGTTCACGTACACCTGGGCACCCCAGGAAACCGACGGCGCGGTGGTGCCGCCGACGATGTCGGTCTGGGCGGAGGCGGGGACGACCGCGGCGAGGGTCGCGGCGACGGCGACCGCGGAGGCGGCGCCGAAGAGACGGAGAGAACGCAAGGCGGTGATCCTTTCGGTGGGGGACCGGATCGGCCGGTCGGAAAGTAACCACCGCGTCACAGGTGCGGACACCGACGAAGGTCGGAAACGGACGAACACCCTACTTCCGGTGGGGCAGTCCCGGGGGTGTGCGGAAACTGTCGGTGCCGCCCCATAGTCTTGACAACGTGGCTGACCCGACCACCTACCGTCCCTCGCCGGGGAGCATCCCGGATGCCCCTGGCGTGTACAAATTCCGCGACGCGACCAAGCGGGTCATCTACGTCGGCAAGGCGAAAAGCCTCCGGAGCCGGCTGAACTCCTACTTCGCCGACCTCGCCGGCCTGCACCCGCGCACCCGGCAGATGGTGACCACGGCCGCGAGCGTCGAATGGACCGTCGTCACGACCGAGGTCGAGGCGCTCCAGCTCGAGTACAACTGGATCAAGGAGTTCGACCCGCGGTTCAACGTCCGCTACCGCGACGACAAGAGCTACCCGATGCTCGCGGTGACGTTGAACGAGGAGTTTCCGCGCCTGCACGTCTACCGCGGCGCGCGCAAGAAGGGCGTCCGGTACTTCGGGCCGTACGCGCACGCCTGGGCCATCCGCGAGACGCTGGACCTGCTGCTGCGCGTCTTCCCGGCGCGCACCTGCTCGGCCGGGGTGTTCCGCAGGCACGGCCAGATCGGCCGGCCCTGCCTGCTCGGCTACATCGACAAGTGCTCGGCGCCGTGCGTGGGCCGCGTCTCGGCCGACGAACACCGGGACATCGTCGAGGACTTCTGCGACTTCCTCGCCGGCAAGACCGACGTCATGATCAAGCGCCTCGATACCGAGATGGCCGCCGCGTCCGAAGAGCTGGAGTTCGAGCGCGCCGCCCGGCTGCGCGACGACCTCGGCGCGCTGCGCCGGGCCATGGAGAAGCAGGCCGTGGTGCTCGGCGACGGCACGGACGCCGACGTCGTCGCATTCGCCCACGACGACCTCGAGGCCGCCGTCCAGGTCTTCCACGTGCGCGGCGGCCGGGTCCGCGGCCAGCGCGGCTGGGTCATCGACAAGGCCGAGGAGATGGACGTCCCGGCGCTGGTCGACCACTTCCTCACCCAGTTCTACGGCGACGAGGCCGAGCTCGACGCCCGCGACGACGTCGACGCGGGGCCGGTGGTGCCGCGCGAGGTCCTGGTGCCGGAGCTGCCGGCGGACGCCGACGCGGTCGCGGAGTGGCTGAGCGGGCTGCGCGGGACGCGGGTGCAGCTGCGGGTACCGCAGCGCGGCGACAAGAAGGCGCTGGCCGAGACCGTGCAGCGCAACGCGGGGGAGGCGTTCACCCAGCACAAGCTGCGCCGCGCCGGCGACCTCACGGCCCGCTCGGCGGCGCTCACCGAGCTGCAGGAGTTCCTCGGCCTCGACACCGCGCCGCTGCGCATCGAGTGCATCGACATCAGCCACATCCAGGGCAGCGACGTCGTCGCGTCGCTGGTCGTCTTCGAGGACGGGCTCGCGCGCAAGTCCGAGTACCGGCGCTTCGCGCTGCGGGAGGCGGCCACCGAGGGTGACGTCGCTTCGATCGCCGAGGTCGTGCGACGCCGGTTCTACCGCTACCTCAAGGAAACCGCGGAGGAGTCGAGCACGCCCGGCCTCGACCCGGAGACCGGGCGGCCGAAGAAGTTCGCCTACCCGCCGAACCTGCTGGTCGTCGACGGTGCGGGCCCGCAGGCCACCGCGGCCGCGGACGTGCTGGCCGAGCTCGGCATCACCGACATCTCCGTGGTGGGGCTGGCCAAGCGGCTCGAAGAGGTCTGGCTGCCCGCCGACCCCGATCCGGTGATCCTGCCCCGGACGTCGGAGGGGCTGTACCTGCTGCAGCGGCTGCGTGACGAGGCTCACCGCTTCGCCATCGCCTACCACCGCGAGAAGCGGTCCAAGCGGCTGGTGACGTCCGAATTGGACAGTGTGCCCGGGCTGGGGCAGGCTCGCCGCAGCGCGCTGATCAAGCACTTCGGCTCGGTGAAGAAGCTCAAGCAGGCCAGGGTCGAAGAGATCGAGGCGGTGCCCGGCTTCGGCAGGCGCACCGCGGAGGCCGTGGTCGCCGCGCTGGCCGGGGAGTCCGGCGCGAGCAACGGCACAGGAGCAGGGGAGTAGGGAAACACAGTGAGTGCGCAAGAGGAGATCCGCGGCTCCGGCATGGAGGTCGCGGTCGTGTCCGGGTTGTCGGGGGCGGGCCGCAGCACCGCGGCCAAGTGCCTGGAGGACCTGGGCTGGTTCGTCGTCGACAACCTGCCCCCGGAGCTGATCGCCACCATGGTCGAGCTGGGTGCGCAGGCCCGCGGCGCGATCACGAAGGTGGCGGTGGTGATGGACGTGCGTTCGCGCGCGTTCACCGACGACCTGGCCTCGGTGATCAAGGACCTCGACGCCCGGGGCTACAAGCCGCGGGTGCTGTTCCTGGAGGCGACCGACGCCGTGCTGGTGCGGCGCTTCGAGGCCGTCCGCCGCGGCCACCCGATGCAGGGCGACGGACGGCTCGCCGACGGCATCACCGCGGAGCGGACGCTGCTGGAGCCGCTGCGCGAGGAGGCCGACCTGGTCCTCGACACGTCGTCGCTGTCGGTGCACGACCTGCGCGCCAAGATCGAGGACGCGTTCGGCTCGGAGGCGAGCACCCAGACCCGGGTCACCGTGCTGTCGTTCGGCTACAAGTACGGTCTGCCGATGGACGCCGACCTGGTGATGGACGTCCGGTTCCTGCCCAACCCGTTCTGGATCCCGGAGCTGCGCGAACACACGGGCCTCGACGGCGAGGTCCGCAACTACGTCCTCTCCCAGGAGGGCGCCGAGGAGTTCCTCGACCGCTACCACCAGCTGCTGCGGCTGATCGGCGCCGGCTACAAGCGCGAGGGCAAGCGGTACCTGACGCTGGCCGTCGGCTGCACCGGCGGCAAGCACCGCAGCGTGGCGCTGTCCGTGGAACTCGCCCAGCGTCTGTCCAAAGAGGACGGAATGGCCGTGAAGGTGGTGCACCGCGACCTTGGTCGTGAATAACGTGCGCGCGGTCGCCCTCGGGGGCGGCCACGGACTGCACGCCACGCTGTCCGCGGTGCGGCGGGTCACCCCCGACGTCACCGCGGTCGTGACCGTGGCCGACGACGGCGGATCGTCCGGCAGGCTGCGGCGCGAACTCGGCCTGCTGCCGCCGGGCGACCTGCGGCAGGCGTTCGCGGCCTTCGCCGCGGAAGACGGCGGCACGCTGTGGGCCGAAGTCTTCCAGCACCGCTTCGGCGGCGACGGCGCACTGGCCGGGCACGCGGTGGGCAACCTGCTGCTGGCCGGGCTGTTCGAGGTCCTCGGCGACCCGGTCGCCGCGCTCGACGAAGCCTGCCGGCTGATGGGCGTCTCGGGCCGCGTGCTGCCGATGTCGCCGGAGCCCCTGGAGATCGAGGGCCAGGTCAGCGGCCTCGACAGCGAGGACCCGGCGGCGCTGCGCACGATCCGCGGCCAGGTCGCGGTGGCCTCGACCCCGGGTCAGGTGCGGCGGGTCAGCCTGCGCTCGCCGGGCCGGGCCGGGCGTCCGCCGCTGGCGTGTGACGAAGCGGTCGAAGCGGTGCTGAACGCGGACGTCGTGTTCCTCGGGCCGGGCTCGTGGTTCACCAGTGTCCTGCCGCACCTGCTCGTGCCGGGGCTGCACGACGCGCTCGTGCGCACGGCCGCGACGAAGGCGCTCGTGCTCAACCTTGTCCCCCAGCCGGGGGAAACCGCGGGATTCTCGCCGGAGCGGCACCTCGACGTCCTCTTCGAGCACGCGCCCGATCTGCGGGTCGACGCGGTGATCGCGGACCGCGATTCCGTGCCCGACCCGGCGAATCTCCGCCGCGCGGCGGAACGGCTGGGCGGCCGGGCGCACCTGGGGGCGGTCGCCGACCCCGAAGTGCCGGGACGGCATGATCCTGATGCGCTCGCGCGGACGATGCGGGAGGCTCTCGGTCTCGGCAGGGACGGGGAGCACGGGGGAGGAGCGAAAGGCAGGGAGGGGCAGTAATGGCGATGACCGCCGCGGTGAAGGACGAGCTGAGCCGGCTGGAGATCACGAAGATCGGGCCGCGCCGGGCGGAGGTCGCGTCGCTGCTTCGCTTCGCCGGCGGGCTGCACATCGTGGCCGGCCGGGTGGTCGTGGAGGCGGAGCTGGACACGGGCTCGGTCGCGCGACGGCTGCGCAAGGAGATCCACGAGCTGTACGGCCACCATTCGGACGTCCACGTCATCACCGCCAGCGGGGGCCTGCGCAAGGGCACCCGGTACGTCGTGCGCGTGGTGAAGGACGGCGAGGGCCTGGCCCGCCAGACCGGGCTGATCGACCAGCGGGGCCGCCCGGTGCGCGGGCTGCCCGCGGCCGTGGTGTCCGGCGGCGTGGCCGACGCCGAAGCGGCGTGGCGGGGTGCGTTCCTCGCCCACGGGTCACTGACCGAGCCGGGCCGCTCGTCGTCGCTCGAGGTGACCTGCCCGGGCCCGGAGGCGGCGCTGGCGCTGGTCGGTGCGGCGCGCCGGATGGGTATCCAGGCGAAGTCCCGCGAGGTCCGCGGCGCGGACCGGGTGGTGGTCCGCGACGGCGACGCGATCGGCGCGCTGCTGACCCGCCTCGGCGCGCACACGAGCGTCCTGCAGTGGGAGGAACGCCGCATGCGCCGCGAGGTCCGCGCGACGGCGAACCGCCTGGCCAACTTCGACGACGCCAACCTCCGCCGCTCGGCCCGCGCGGCGGTGGCGGCGGCGGCCCGCGTGGAGCGCGCCCTGGAGATCCTCGGCGACACGGCCCCGGACCACCTCCTGGCGGCCGGCCGGCTCCGGCTGTCCAACCGGCAGGCGTCCCTGGAAGAACTGGGCCAGCTGTCGGAGCCGCAGATGACGAAGGACGCGGTCGCGGGCCGCATCCGCCGGCTGCTGGCCATGGCGGACAAGCGGGCCAAGGACCTGAACATCCCGGACACCGAGTCCGCGGTGACGCCGGAAATGCTGGAGGAAGAAGAGGCCTGACGAGGACGTGGCGCGGTCAGCCGTCGTCGTCCGCGCGGCCGTGGTGGGGGCATTCGGCCTCGTGCTTCGCGTTCCAGGCCGCGCGCATCGTTTCCTGCTGTCGTCCGAACTTGGCGTCGCGGCGTACTTGCCAGGGCGAGCGGGCCAGGCAACGGGTGACCAGCAGCTGGTGGGGCGCGTAGTCGTTGCCGCTGTCGGCGACCTCGAGCCCGGCCGCGGTGAGGATCTTCCGCATCGCCTCGGCCATCGCCTCGCCGATCGCGCCCGCCAGGCGGCCGAAAGCCGCGCATTCGGCGCCTTCCTGGAGCGGGTCCTCGGCCCAGGCTTCCGCGCTCGCGTCCCAGAAGACGGTGTGTGCCTGCCAGTCGACCGTCACGCCGCGCAGGTCGAGCACGTCGACCTGCACGACGGCGCCGGTCACGCCGACCGGGGTGTCGCCGGACGTCACCGTCAGCCCGGCCGCCACCAGCTCCTCCCGGACGGTGGTGGCGAGAACGTCCAGGCGGAACCGCCGGTCCTCGTCGTCGTGCACAGCTGTCATGGTGTCCCCCCCCCTGGTGGCTCGGATCGTAGCGCCGCGCGGGGTTAACCGGAGCCGCCATCTCGTAACACCCCGGTAGCACCGCGGTGCGGCCCTCGAAATGCGCGACCTCGAACCTCGGAGCCGAACGAGGGAAGGGGAACCGCATGCTGAAGGTTTCGCCGGAGATCGGCACCTGGCTCGCCCGGCGCAGCGGCAAGGCCGGGGATTGGACCACGGAGGAGCTCGTCGCGGCCAAGCGCGGCACCACCGTGTCCGTCGTCATCCCGGCCCGGAACGAGGAAGCCACCGTCGGGGCGATCGTCGCCGCCATCCGCGATGAGCTGCACGGCGTGCTCGTCGACGAAATCCTCGTCGTCGACAGCCGGTCCACCGACGCCACCGCCGAGGTGGCCGCCGCCGCGGGGGCCACCGTCGTCGCGCAGGACGCGGTCTTCCCGGCGCTCGAAGGGCTGGCCGGCAAGGGCGAAGCGCTGTGGAAGGGCGTCGCGGCGACCACCGGCGACCTCGTCGTCTTCGTCGACGGCGACCTCCACGACTTCACCACGGACTACGTCACCGGGCTGCTCGGCCCGCTGCTCACCGATCCGTCGGTGGCCTACGTCAAGGGCTTCTACCACCGGCCGCTCGGCACCGAAGCGGACGGCGGCGGCCGGGTCACCGAGCTCGTCGCGCGGCCGCTGCTCAACATGTTCTGGCCGGAGCTGGCCGGCTTCGTCCAGCCCTTGGCCGGCGAATACGCGGGCCGCCGCGAAGTGCTGGAAAGCATCCCGTTCGTCGCCAACTACGGCGTCGAGATCGGCCACCTCATCGACCTGCTGGAACAGCGCGGCCTCGACGCACTCGCCCAGGTCGACCTCGGCCACCGCGCGCACCGCCACCAGAGCACCCAGGCGCTGGGCCGGATGGCCGGGCAGATCATGCAGACGCTCTTCGACCGCCTCGAGCGTTACGGCCGGCTCGTCACCGCGGTCCCGCCGGCCACGCTGCTCGCACAGTTCCGGCGCGGGACGTCGCCCGGCGTCGAACGCGAGATCGTGCTGACCGACCTCACCTCACCGCAGCGCCCGCCCCTGAACAGCCTCGCGCTGAGGGACATCGCGTAGGTCGTGTCCGGGCCGCCAGCCGGGCGGCCCGAACACGTACCCCGCGCGCTCGCGCCAGGTCCGCGCCGCGCGCAGGTCGCGCAGGATCGAGCCGTACTCGTGGAAGCCGACCTTGAGCAGGTGGTACGTCCCGATGTTCGTCGTCAGCCCGTAGGTCGGCCGCTTGCCCTCCGGCACAAAACTGCCGAACAGCCGGTCCCAGACGATCAGGATGCCGCCGTAGTTGGCGTCCAGGTACTCGGCGTCGCTGCCGTGGTGCACGCGGTGGTGGGACGGGGTGTTGAAGACGTACTCGAACCAGCGCGGCAGCTTGCCGACCTTCTCGGTGTGCACGAAGAACTGGTAGACGAGGTCGATCGACAGCCCGGTGAGGATCATCCACGGCGGGATCCCGCACAGCGCCAGCACCGACCAGAACGGCAGCTGGAAGTACGGGGTCCACTTCTGGCGCAGCGCCGTGGAGAAGTTGTAGTGCTCGCTCGAGTGGTGCACCTGGTGCCCGGCCCAAAGCAGCCGCACGCGGTGGCTGGCCCGGTGGTAGGCGTAGAACACCAGTTCCTGGCCGAGCAGCATGAGCACCCACGTCCACCAGTCGCGCGGATCGAGCTGCACCGGCGCGAGTTCGAAGAGCGCGGCGAACACGACGAGCATCACCAAGCGGAACAGCGCGTTGACGCCGACGGCGACGGTGCCCATCAGCATGCTCGTCCGGGTGTCGGCGACGCTGTAGCCGACGACGTCGTCGTCGTGGCCCAGGACGTGCACCGCCACGATTTCGATCGTCACGAACAGCAGGAACACCGGAACCGCGAACAGCACGGGATCGCGCAGGTGCGCCAGGAACTCGGCCACGTCGCCTCCTCGAATCTGACCTGACGGTAACTTACCGTCGGGTCACTTTACGCACGGTAGGCTCTCGCGTGTGACGGAGTCAAGGGCGGTCGGGACCAAGGGGATGCCCCGCGAAGAGCGCGAGGCCCAGCTCGTCGTGGCCGGCACCGAAGAGTTCGGCCGGGCCGGGTACGCGGGGGCGTCGATGGTCGAGATCGCCCGCCGGGTCGGGGTCACCAAGCCGTTGCTGTACCAGTACTTCGGCTCGAAGGACGGGCTCTACCTGACCTGCCTGCACCGCGCGGGCGACCGGCTCACCGAGGGCGTCGCGACGACCATGGCGGCCGGCGGCGAGCCCGACCAGATGCCGCTGAAGGTCCTGTCCGCGATCTTCACGACGTTCGACCACGATCGCTACGCCTGGCGCCTCCTGCGCGACGCGACGGTGCCGGCGACGGGGGACATCGCCGCGGCGGCCGCGGACTACCGCCGCCGCCTCGACGCGTTCGCCGTGCTCGGCGCGACGCAGCTGCTGACCTCCCGCGGCCTGGCCGACCCGGCGGACATCGAGGCGGTCGCGCAGGTGTGGACGGGCGTGGTCGACTCGCTGATCGGCTGGTGGATCGACCGCCCGGAGGAAGACGCCGGCGCGATGACGGCCCGCTGCGCCCGGATCATGGGCGGGCTCTTCGGCTGGTGAGGTGCGGTGCGGGGCTTCGGTCTCCATCCGCGGGATCTGTCCACAGTGGACGTCGCCGTGGGCCACGGTGCGCAGGCCGGTCGGCATGGCGGAGACCACCGTCCGTTGCGATTTGCCGCTTTGCCCGCTTTCGCGGACACGGAGAGTGCCCCGCGCAGATTCCTTGCTCGAATGGCGTAGCGAAACCGGCCTCATCCGCGATTAATCTGGGAAGCCGTTCGTCGAGAGGTGTCCCATGCCCGAACCAGCCGCATCCGTCCCGGCCGATCCCCGGCTCGCCGCGCGGTTCACCGAGGACCTGCTCGACGGCTGCCGGGTCCTGGCCAAGGATTACGGCTACCGGCCCGCCCAGTTCGAACGCATGGTGCGCGAGCACGGCGGTGTCGAGGCGGCCCGCCTGCTGCTGCGCGGGGCGGGCACCGCGGGCGGGTTCACCGTGCTCTGGGAGAAGAACCAGCTCGGCCGCAGCTCCGAGGCGGTCATGCTCCGCGAGGAGTACGCCGACCTGTTCACCCCCGACGAGCTCCTGCTGGCCCGGCGCCGGCTGGAAGAACACGGGTTCGACGTCGACGCCCACCTGCGCCGGGTGGCGGGGACGCAGTGAGGGCGGCAGGGGTGACCGGCGCCGCTCCGGTCACCCCTGCCGCGGCTTTCAGGCGGCGGCGCTGGACTTGCCGCGCAGCACGACGTTCGCCGTCGACGCGCCCTTGATCGCCGTTTCGATCTGGGCCATCGTCGAGGACGACGTCAGGCCGGGGACCGAGGCGGTGTTCAGGGCGTAGAGCGTGAACGTGTACGGGTGGCTGGAGCCGCCCGGGCAGGGGCCGAAGAACTTCTGCGCGTTCGCCCCGCTGCCCATCGCCTTCTGCTTGGCGCCACCCTGGTCCGGCACGGTGTAGCCCGCGCCCAGCCCCTCCGGGAGGGAACGAGCCGCCGCGGGGACGTCCCAGATCGCCCAGTGCAGCTTGGTGCCGTTGTTGGCGACGTCGGCGAACACGACGGCGTAGCCCTTGGCGCCGTCGGCGGCCCCCCACGCGAGCGGCGGCGACGGGTCCTGGCCCGCCGTGCCGTCCCCGGCGCAGGTGTACTTGTCCGGGATGGTCGTGTTGTCGGCGAAGGCGGAGCTGGCCAGCTTGAAGCCGCCGGGGGCGGTACCGCCCGGGAACTTCAGCCGCACGATCACGTTGTCCAGCGCCGACGGCGTGCCGCCGTTCTTGTCGTTGTTCGTCGACGTCAGCCACAGCCCGCCGTCCGGGGTCTTGGTGACCGAGCGCAGCCGGCCCCAGCGGCCGGAGAACAGCGTCGACACCGTGCCGATACCGGTGCCGGCGGCGTTGATCTGCGTGGCGAACAGCTGCTGCCCGGTGACGCCGGCGATGTAGATCCAGTCGTTGACGATCTCCAGCCCGCTCGGCCCGGCCTGCGACGTCGACCAGGTCTTCTTCGGGGCGAGGTAACCGCTGCAGCTGCCCTGCGTGCCTTCGCAGCTCGGCCAGCCGAAGTTGCCGCCCTTCTGGATCAGGTTGAGCTCGTCCTGGCTGCTTTCGCCGAACTCCGCCGCCCACAGCTGGCCGCGGGAGTCCCAGGCCAGGCCTTGGGGGTTGCGGTGGCCGTAGCTCCAGACGTACCGGGCGTTGCCGCCGGTGGCGTAGAAGGGGTTGTCCGACGGCGCCGAGCCGTCCGGGTCGAGCCGCAGGATCTTGCCGTTGAGCGAGCTCTTGTTCTGCGCGTTGTCGCTGTTCTTGGCGTCACCCACGGTGGCGTACAGCTTGCCGTCCGGGCCGAACTTGATCCGGCCGCCGTTGTGGTAGCGGTTCTTCGCGATCCCGGTGAGCACCGGCGTCGACGTCGAGGACAGCGTGGTGCCGTCGTAGGTCATCTTCACGATCCGGTTGTCCCCGGATGCCGTGTGGTAGAGGTAGATCGTGTGGTCGGAGGCCCAGTTCGGCGAGATCGCCAGGCCGAGGAGGCCGCCTTCGCCGTTCGTGCCGACCGCGCCCGGCACCTTGCCCAGCGTGGTCTTCTGGCCGGACGGCGTCACCAGCAGGACCTCGAACCGGTCCCGCTCGGTCACCAGCGCGTTGCCGTTGGGGAGGAAGCCCACCGACCAGCCGAGGTCGACCTTCGTGATGTCCCGGTCGTACTCCGGGATGCCTCCGGCGCCGCCCGGGGCGCTGGTCTTCGCCGTGACGGCGTTGCCGGCGGCCGAGGTGTTGCCGTCGGGGTCACGGGCCTTGACGGTGAAGGTGTAGGAGGTGTTCGGGCCGAGGTCGGTGATCGTCGTGTTCAGTGACGTCGTCGTCGCCACCTTCGCGGTGCCCTGGTAGACGTCGTAGCCCGCGATCGTGCCGCTGTTGTCCGTGGAGGCGTTCCACGCCAGGGAAACGCTGTTCGCGGTGACGCCGGTGGCGCGCAGGCTGCCCGGCACGCTGGGCGGGGTGGTGTCGTCGCTCGGCGGCGTGGTGAAGGTGACCACGTTGCTCTGCTGCGAAGGGTTGCCTGCGGCGTCGTAGGCGCCGACCGAGATGTCGTACGCCGTGTTCGGGGTCAGGTTGTCGACGGTCGCGCTCGTGGTCGTCCCGTCCACGGTCTTGAGGATGTTGCCGCCGCGGTTGACCTCGTAGCGGACGACGCCGACGTTGTCCGTCGCGGCGGTCCAGGTGAAGGTCGCGGCCGTCGGCAGGATGGTGCTCGCCTTGAGGTTCGACGGCGGCGAGGGCGGTTCGCCGTCGACCGGCGCGGTGAAGGTGTCGGTGAGCTTGTCGGCGTTCGGGCCGCCGTTGGCGGTGGTCGCGGTGGTGCGGACCTTGTTGACGCCGGCGGTGAGCTGGACGGTCGCGGTGACGGTCTTCCAGGTCGTCCACGCGCCCGTGCCGGGGAAGTCGACGGTGCCCTTGTCGCCGCCGTCGACGGTCAGCTTCACCGGCCGGTTGTCGGCGGTTCCGTTGGCGTAGCGGAAGGTCAGCGTGTGCGTGCCCGCCTGGGCGGCGTTCACGGAGTATTCGACGTAGCTGCCGGCGACGTTGTCGAAGTTGACGAACCCGGTGCCGGAGTAGCCGGCGTGGTTCGACTCGACGGCGCCTTGCGAGATCGTGGCGCTTTCGGACTCGTAGCCGGTGTCCGCGGCGGAAGCGGTTACCGGGCTGACGGCGGTGAGGCCGAGCGCCGCGACGGCGGTACCGGCCAGTGCCGCGCGCCACGGTGGACGGGGTGCCACTGGGAGCCTCCTGCGTTGTCGGGGGACAGGGGGTGACCGGGGGCGGAATGGTCGGCGGACCACCGGCGAGCAATAGTTAGGAAAGTTTCCTATCTATGGGACAGATCACACACCCTCCGAGCGGGCCCTGTCAATACTCGACACGACGGCTCACGCAGTGTGCCAATGCTTTCCCGCTCAGCGGTGCGCCGGACCGCTCGGGGTCAGCCTGCCGTCACCGGGGTTTCGGCGGCCCAGTCGCGCGGAACGAGGAACGACGCCAGGTCCGCCTCCGCGCTCCCCGGCTCGGGCGTGAACTCGGACTCCCACCGCGCCAGCGGCGGCAGCGCCGTGAGGATCGCTTCGGCGTCGGCCCGCACCGCGGTCGCCGCGTCGTGGACGAGCGTGAACTCCACGTACCGGCCCCGGCGGTAGAGCTGCCACTGCCGTTCGCGCTCGCCGTGCGGGATGTCCCTGCGCCGCCGCACGATCGGGAAGTACGCCGGCGCGATCGTGGCGATGCCCGCCGCCGTGAACGCCGCCGCGCGCCGCCAGCCGTCCGGGCCGGGCAGGCGCAGGTGGTCGAACACGATGCCGCCGATGCCGCGGGCCTCGTCGCGGTGGGGGAGCCGGAAGCGGTCGTCGCACGCGCGCTTCGCCTGCGCGTGGAACGCCGGGTCGAGCGTGTCGCAGAAGCTCTTCAGCACCCGGTGGAAGTGGGTCGCGTCCGAGGCGAAGCCGTAGCAGGGGAGGAGGTCGACGCTGCCGCCGAACCACCACGCGTCCGCGGTTTCGCGGTAGCGGAAGTGCGCCTGGAACGCCGGGACGTACGGGTTGCGCGGGTGGAGCACGACCGACAGCCCGGCTGTGAAGAACTCGTCCGTGAAAACCGTGCCGACGACGGCCCGTTCGAAGACCTGCCCGTTTTCCAGCACCCGCGTGCGGCCGGACCGGCCGAAGCGCCCCTCGCCGTCGAGGCGTTCCAGCTCGGCCACCAGCTCCCGCTGGCCGGCGCTGACGATCGCCTTGACGGCGTCGTGTCTGTCCCCTGAAGGCATACCCCCACCCCCAGGAGGCAGATTACCAGCGAACCGGGGTCAGCCGGCGATGTCGGCGCGGGCGATCACCTTCGTGATCTTCGCCCGGACGAGGGATTCCTCCGGGACGGCGTTGCGCTTGCCGTACGCCTCGGCCTGCTCGGCACCCATGTACCGGCCGCCCAGTTTTGTCGCCCAGGCGAGCATGTCGTCGAGGTCGTGGGTCAGCCGCGCCTCGGCGGTGAACTGCACGTAGGAGTACGGCGGCCGCTGGTCGTCGACGGCCAGCGAGATGCGCCCGTCCCGGGCGATGGCCTTGCCCTTGAGCGTCTCGGTGCCGGTGGTGAAGATCAGCTCGTCGCCGTCCGGGCCCTCGTTCAGGAGGAACCAGATCGGGGTGACGATCGGGGAGCCGTCCTTCCGGACCAGGCCCAGCATGCCGGTCCGGGTGCCTTCGGACACGAACTTCCACCACTCGTCACGGCTCATCTCACGCATGAGAGGGACGTTAGCCCGTCACCCGGGCGTGCGCAGAGGGTGGCCGACTAGCCTGGCCTGCTGTGCGAGACGACACCGGGGCAACGGGACTGGCCGACGAGGGGCTGACGCGCCGCCTCAAGGCGCTGGCCTGCACCGCGCCGCTGCACGACCTGGACGCGCGGAAGGCGAAGCTCGACTGGGCCGACGCCACGATCTACCAGATGGCCGAGATCGCGCTGCACACGATCGACCAGGTCACCATCGCGATGGACTTCGACACCGGCGCCGGTCACGACGAGGTCATCGACCGGCTGCTGCCGTTCATCGCCCAGCAGGCGCCGTCGCGGATGCCCGAAGAGCACGTCCGCGTGGCCAAGTGGGTCCTCGACAACCTCATCAACGTCGGCACCACCGACCGCGGCTTCCGGCGCGTCTACGGCTCGATCGGCCCCGGCGGCTACCAGCGGCGCCAGTTCGACTTCAAGCTGCTCGTCGAGCTGGCCGCCCCGGACGGCGAGGTCTACCTGCGCGCCACCGACGAGGCCATCAACGTGCTCGTCGGCGCCCTCGACACCGACGTCGAGTCGGCCCAGATCGCCGCCGAGGTCAAGCTCGAGAACCTGATCAACCGCGGCCGGCTGGCCGACGCGAAGCTCGCCGCCGAGCAGGCCCGCTACCGGACCGTCCAGTACGGCGAAACGCTGCGCGCGAAGCTCGACGCGACCCGCCGCGACGTCCGTTCGGTCGACTGGGAGCGCGAAGTCCCGGAACTGCTGGACAGCGCGCTGAGCCACATCGAAGCCCGGTTCCGCGCCGAGAACGCCATCCTCAAGAACATCACCACCGCCCGCGACGACACCGAGGACCTCGACCGCAAACGCCGGGCCGCCGAGCTCGTCGACATCGTCGGCGACTGCATCCGCCGCCACACCCGCCTGCAGTCCCGGCTGGCCGACGCGGGTGCGGTGTTCCGCGCCGAGCAGGACCGCCAGCAGTTCTCCGGCCCGCCCCAGCGCGCCACCCTCGACCTGTTCGGCCAGCTCCTCGTCCCGACGCTCGGGCTGCCGCTGGCCGACGCCGTCGCCCCGGCCGAGCACTTCTTCCACGCCGTCGCGGGCATCTCCGCGCCGGTCGTCCCGTCGCTGTCGTCGCTGGTCTCGCTGCTGCTGCGGCCCGCACCCGAGCGGGACCACCTGGTCGGGGAAATCCCCGAGCCGGAGCTCATGCCCGCGGAAACAACCGATCGCTTCGGCGACGACGTCTGGCGCGCGGCCGACGAGCTCCTCGACCTCCCCGAAGTGCCTCGCCGGCTGTCGGGCCTGCTCGAAGAGGCCCGCCGCAGCCGCCAGCCCGGCCTCGCCGCCCTGGTCGCGCTGCGCGCTGTCCACGCCTACAGTCCCGGGGTCGGTGCGGCCCGCCGCCAAGGCGACCGGCAGGTGCTGCTCGCCGTCGACGACGGCACGCTCCTGGACGACCCGGAGTTCGGCGGCGCCGACCTGCTCCTGTCCACCGCCGCCGTAGAGCGGGCCGACGAAGAAGAGGAAGTCGCGTAATGGCGCTGTCCCACAGCAGCGTGGACGCCGAAGCCGCGGCCCGCCTGGTCGCCTTCGGCATGCGGCCGAAGCAGCTGCCGGCCCGCGACGTCGTGTACGGCGACCTCGTCCGCCGCTACAACGAAGACAACGCGTTCAAGGCCCTCACCCACGCCGTCGCCGCCGGGCTCGGTCTCATGGTCCTCGAGGTCAACCAGCAGGCCGGCGCGGTCCTCGCGGCTACCGACGAGTCCGTGTTCGAGATCAAGATGGACTCCTACGCCCGCCAGGCCAAGATCCGCGAGCGCCGCGAGACCGAGAAGGTGCTGCACGGCCTGATCCACCTCGCCACCGCGGCGCTGGGCTACCCGCGCCCCGACGACCTCGCCAACGACACCTACATCGGCCGCGTCAGCGTCGAGCAGGTCGACGCGATGGTCCGCGAAGCCGCCCGGATGCTCGACGAACGCGCCGCGGCGGCCGAGGCCAACAACGACCCCCTGGCCGACGCGCTCGAGCTCGAACAGGCCTGGCGCGCCTACGCCCGCCGTCCCGCCGCGGCCGCCACCAAGGACGGCCGCCTCGCCGCCGACACCACCCGCGGCATGGTCAGCCGCGCCCTGCGGTTCCTCGCCGACCAGGGCTTCCTGGTCCCGGTGAGCGACGAACAGGGCGGCACCTACCGGACCACGCCGCGCTACCAGATCCAGGTCCGCGAACTCGCCGCCGACACCGCCTTCGACGACTTGCTCGCGCTCGACGTCGTGGCCGTCGCCACCGCCGGGGGCACGCTGCGCGCGGCGGCGTCCGACACGCTTTAAGAGGGGATTCGATGTACGAGCTTTCGCGGGTCCGCCTGCATTCGGTGGGCCCCGCGGGTGCCCGCTACCAGGACGTCGTGCTCGACTTCAGCGGCGTCGGCGCCAAGATCACCGCGCCCCAGCAGGACGCCCTGTTCAGCGCCGGCATCCACGCGACCGGGCCGGCCGAGCTGCGGCGCCCGTCCCCGGCGAGCGTGCTGTTCCTCGAGAACGGCGGCGGCAAGTCCGTGCTCATCAAGCTGATCTTCTCGGTCATGCTGCCCGGCCGCCGCCAGGTCGTCGGGACCACCAGCACCAAGGTGCTCGAGAAGTTCGTCGCGGCCAAGGACGTCTCGCACGTCGTGCTGGAGTGGCTGCACGTCGAGAGCGGGCACCGGATCATCACCGGGAAGGTCTCCGAATGGCGCGGGCACGTCGTGTCCGCCGACTCCGAAAACCTCGTCGACTCCTGGTACTGCTTCCGCCCGACCGCCGCGCTGGGGCTCGATTCCCTGCCGGTGACCCAGGACGGCCGGCTGCTCACCATGTCCGGCTTCCACGACAAGCTCACCGCGGCCCAGCTGGCCGAGCCCGAGCTGGAACTGTCCTGGACCCGCCGCCACCACGAGTGGACCGGCCGCTTGGACGGTCTGGGCCTCGACACGGAGCTGTTCCGGTACCAGCGCGCGATGAACGCGGGCGAAGGCGAGGCGGCGGACGCGTTCGCCTTCGGCACCGACGACGCGTTCGTCGAATTCCTGCTGCGCGCGGTCATTTCCGAGGACGAGCCGAAGGACCTCGCCGAGGTCGTCGCGACCTACGCGCACAACCTGGCGCAGCGCGGGGATCTGCTCTCCGAACGCGACTTCGTCGCGGGCGCCCTCGACCTGCTGGGGCCGCTGGCCGCCGAAGAAGGTGTCGCCGCGCAGTCGCGGAAGATAGCTGGATCGGCGAAAGCCGACATGGCCGAGCTGGCCGGCCGCGTCGTCGCCCGCAACGAACTCGAGAACGCGCGGCTGTCCGGGCTCGAAGACCACGTCAGCGAGGTCAAGTCCGCGGAGAAGCTCGCCGAGGGCGACCACCGGCGGCTCGCCGCGGCCGTCACGGAACTGCGCCGCCTGGTCGCGGTGCTGCGGCTGGACGAGGCCCAGGAGGCCCGCAAACGCGTCGACGCCGAACTCGCTTCGGCGAAAACCGAAGCGGAGGCCTGGCGCGAGACGGCGACGGTCCTCAACCAGCTGAACGCGGCGCGCAAGGCGAAGGACCTGCGCGAGCTCGTCGGCAGCCGCGAAGAGAAGGCGCGTCCGGCGTTGCAGGCGCGCAATGACGCCGCTTCGGCGCTCGCACGCGGGTTGCACGCCTTGGCCCAGGACGCCCAGCGGCAGGCCGACAAGGCCGAGGCGCACGCGGGCGCGCTGCGCGCCGAAGCCGAGAAGGCGCAGACCGAGCGGGACGAGGCCGCCAACCTCGCGGCCGCCCGGCGGGCCGAAGCACGCGGGCTGACCACGCGGATCACCGAGCTGCGCGAGGAGGTCCAGAACGCCGTCCGCGCCGGGCTGCTGCCCTCGGGCGCCGACGTCGCCGAGGCTTCTCGCGCGGCCCGTAGCGCCGCCGAGGCGGCCACCGCCGAACTCGCGCGGCGGGAGCAGGAACTCGACCGCATCGGCGCGGATCTCCAGGCCGCGCAACGGGCGGTGAACGAGGCGCACCAGCTCGCGGGCACCACCCAGGACCGCCTGGAACGCGCCACCGAGGACCTCGGCCGTGCGCACCGCCGGACCGACGCCCTCGCGGCCGAAAGCCGGCTGGTCGAGCTGCTCGGCGCGGACGACGTCGCCCTGGAAAGCGACCTCCCGGTGCTGCTGGAGCGGCTGCGCGAAGCGAGCGCGGCCGTCGAGAAGGAGCAGACCGCGCTGCGGATGGAGGAGTCCGCCGACGAGCGGGCCCTGGCCGCGCTGGGCTCCGGCGGGCTGCTGCCGCCACCGCAGGACGTCCAGGCCGCCCTGGACGCGCTGGAGGAAGCCGGGATCACCGCGTGGTCCGGCTGGCGCTATCTGTCCAAACTGGACGCTCCGCGGCGGGCCGAGGTGCTGGAAAACCTGCCACAGCTGGTTTCCGGCGTCCTGCTCAACGACGCCGCGCACACCGACCGCGCTCGCGAAGTGCTGACGAAGCGGCGGTTGCTGCCGTCCGCGACCATCGCCGTCGGCACCACCGAAGCGCTGCTGGCCGAAGCGGCCGCCGCGCCGGGCGTCGAGTTCCTCGTGCCGCCGAACCCCGCGATGTACGACGAAGAAGCCGCCGACGCCGAGCGGGAAGCCGTGGCGCGGCGGCACACCGAGCGGCAGCGGCGCCTCGAAGCCCTGTCCGCCAAACTGTCCGCGGACGGCGCGTTGACGTGGAAGCTCACGACGTGGCGCGAGGACTACCCGCCCGGCGCCATCGCGACCCTGGCCGAGCAGGCCCAGGCGGCCCGGACCGCGCGGGAGACCGCACGCACGGCGCTGGAGCAGGCCGACGCGGAATTCGCGCGGCTGAGCGAGAAGTCGGCGTCCCTGCGCGAGCGCGTCCCGGAGCTGCGGGCGGCCGCGGCCGAAGCCGAGGAGAAGGCCCGGCGGCTGGGCGAGCTGGGCGTTCGCAGTGCCCGGATCGCCCAGTGGACCGAAGAGGCCGAGCGCGCGACCGAGATCGCCGAGCGCGCCGACCTGCAGGCGTCCGACGCGGCGGGCAAGGCCGCGCGGCTGCGCGAGCAGGCGGGGGAGGAGCAGCGCACCGCCGACGGCCACCGCCGGACCGCGACCACCGCGCGCGCCGAGCTGGCCGAGGTCCCGGGCGCGGCCGAAGCGGCCGCGGGCCCGGTGCCCGCCGAGCCCGTCGACGCGCTGCGCCGGACCTACCTGTCGGCGTCCGAGTCGTACGCGAAGGTCGAGGTCGGCAGCGACCTGCGGGCCGAGCTGGAGCAGGCCGAATCCGCCGAAGCGGCCGCCGGGTCGGCCGTCGAATCCCTGGACGAGGCCGTCCGGGCCCGCGCGGCCGAGCTGCTCGAGACACCCGACGGCTCCGACGCGTCGGCGCGGGCGGCCGCACTGGCCCGCGCCCGCCGTGTCGTCGACGGCCTGGAGGACGAGCGCACCGAAGCGATCGGGCTCGTTTCGACGCGGCGCGCCGAACTGGACGCGCTGCCGCTGCAGAACGGCGTCAACGGCGAGAAGCCGCGGGACATCGAGCACGGCCTGGAGCTGATCGACGCGGCCGGGCTGGAGGCGTCCGCGGCCGCGCGGAAGTGGGAAGAGCTGCAGGAACGCCGGGCCGCGGCGGAAGCGACGCTGGAGTCGGCCCGCAGCTCGGCGTCGGGCTTCTCGCTGCTCGCCGAATCGCTGGCGCACCTGGTGACCGACACGGATGCGGCCGCTTACGACGGCGACGTCGACACGGCCCGCGCCCAGCACGCCCGGCTGAACGCGACCTTCACCGAAGCCCAGGAAGCCGCCGACGCGGGCGACCGGCGGGTGCGGGCGGCCGCCGACCAGCTCGCGCAGTACGCGACGGAGAAGCGGTTCGAGAAGCTGAGCACGCCGGTGCGGCAGCAGGTCATCTCCGTCAAGCGCGACCAGCTGCCCGCGCACGCCGCCGAGTGGGCGGAGGCGCTGCGGCCCCGGCTGCGCTCGCTGACCGACGACCTCGCCCAGATCGACCGGCACCGCGGCGGCATCATCACCCGCCTGCAGGGCATGGTCGACGGCGCGCTCCGGACGTTGCGCTCGGCCCAGCGCGTTTCCCGGCTGCCGGACGGCCTCGGCGACTGGTCCGGGCAGGAGTTCCTCCGCATCCGCTTCACCGAGCTGGAGGACAACGACCTCACCGAGAAGCTCGGCGAGGTCGTCGACGAAGCCGCCGTCGGCAAGACCGCGGACGGCCGGGACGTCAAGCGCGACGGGCTTTCCCTGGTGCTGCGCGGAGTCCGGGCGGCGGCGCCGAAGGGCTTCCGGGTCGACATGCTCAAGCCGGACTCGGTGCTGCGCACCGAACGCCAGCGCGTCTCGGAAATCCGCGACGTGTTCTCGGGCGGCCAGCAGCTGACCGCGGCGATCATCCTGTACTGCACGCTGGCCGCGTTGCGGGCCAACAACCGCGGCAAGGCCCGCAACCGGCACTCGGGCGTGCTGTTCCTCGACAACCCGATCGGCCGCGCCTCCGCCGGGTACCTGCTGGAGCTGCAGCGGGCGGTGGCCGAGGCGCTGGGTGTGCAGCTGATCTACACGACGGGCCTGTTCGACGCGGGCGCGCTGTCGGAGTTCCCGCTCATCGTGCGGCTGCGCAACGACGCCGACCTGCGGGCGGGCCGGAAGTACCTGTCGGTGGACGCGACGATCCGCACCTCACTGGAGGACCTGGGCGAGCCGGACGGCGTCGCCCGGTTGTCGGCAACCCGGATGTTCACCCGGACCGCCGATTCCGCCGAGGACGAACAACCGGCCTGAGGGGAACAACACGGCCTCGTCCGGGGTTGCCGGGCACATGACAATACTGGGGCCGCTGGGGGCCACGCACACCGCACTGGACACCGATCCGGCCGTGGCGGCCGAGCTCGAAGAGCTGGGCTTCGACACGCTCTGGCTGGCCGGGGGGCAGGGGAACAACCTGCCGCGGATCACCGAGGTGGTCCGCGGCACTTCGCGGATCCAGGTGGCGAGCGGGATCCTGTCGGTGGACCGGGTGCCGCCGGCCGCCGTGGCTTCGGCGTACGCGGAACTGCCGGCCGGCCGGTTCGTCGTCGGCCTCGGCGGGGCGCACGGCGCGCGTCCGCTGGCCACGCTCGGCGACTACCTCGACGAGATCGAGGACACCGTGCCGCCGTCCGCGCGGATCCTGTCGGCGCTCGGGCCGCGGATGCTCGAGCTGGCGCGCGATCGCGCGTCGGGCGCGTACCCGTACCTGGTGACGACGGACTACGTCGCGTCGGCGCGGGAGATCCTGGGCGCGGACCGGCAGCTCGCGGTCCTGCTCAGCGTGGTCGCGGGAACCGATCAGGCCGAGGTGCGCGAGGTCGTGCGCGGCGGCTCGCTGGGTTTCCTGGCCGGGATGCCGGGCTACGCGGCCAATTTCCGCCGGATGGGTTTCACCGATGCGGACATCGCGGACCGGTCGGACCGGCTGGTCGACGGCCTCACCGTGTGGGGCGACTTCGACGCCGTCGCCGCGCGGCTGCGGGAGTACCGGGCCGCGGGCGCCGACCAGGTGGTCGTCCCGCTCGACGGCCTGCCCCGCGAGTGGTGGCCGGAGCTGGTGACGGCGCTGGCCTAACCGCGGATCGCCCGCTGGTACGCGGCGAGGGCTTCGGCGTCGTCGATGCTGCCGTGGTGGTGGACCTGCACCCACCGGCCCGCCTCGTAGGCGAAGAACCGCGTCGTGCGGATGGTCAGGGGAACGGTTTCGGTCACGCGGTACTCGCCGGTCTCGCGCCCGGCGAACACCGCGTGGCCGTCGCCGGAGTACTCGACGATGTCGCCCAGCGTCACGGTGACCCGGGCCGGGCCGTGGAAGACCCGGTCGTACAGCTCGGTGATCGCTTCGCCGCCGCGGAGGATGCCGCCGAGCGGGTTGTTCAGCTGGGCCAGGGGATCGCCCGTCCAGACCCGGCGGAACACGTCGAGGTCGCGCTGGTTGAAGGCGTAGTAGAACGACTCGAGGGCGGCGAGGGCGCCTTCGCGGCCGGGCCGGGTGGCCTCGTCCAGCCGGTTGCGCGAGCCGGGGCCGAAAGTGGTGTCGAGGAGTCGGGGCACGATTGCTCCTAGAGTGTGTTCGACGGAGGTCGACCGGATGAGTGTACGACAATCATCGAACACTGCGCGAGCGCGCGGGCTGACCCACGCGCGCCCGGCGGAAGTTCCGCTGCAGGACGCACTGGCCGCGGTCGCCGACCCGGTGCGCCGCAGCATCCTGCGCGAGCTGGCGGCCGTGCCGGAGTGGACGAAGGCGTGCGGCACGTTCGACCTGCCGGTGACGAAGGCGACCCGCAGCCACCACTTCGCGGTGCTGCGCGCGGCCGGGCTGATCGAACAGCGCGACGAGGGCCCGCGGCGGCTGAACCGCTTGCGGCGCCCCGAATTCGACGCCGTTTTCCCGGGCCTGCTCGACCTGGTGCTCAGTCACCCCGGCCCGTGAAGGCCAGGGTGGTGCCCAGCCCGATCATCACCAGGCCGCCGGTGCCGCCGACCGCTTCGAGGCGCTTCGGCGAGCGGGCGAACCACGCGCGGGCGGTGCCGGCGACCAGCGCCCACGCGCTGTCGGTGGCCAGCGCGATCGCCGGCAGGCACAGCCCGAGGACCAGCATCTGGGCGGGCACGGACCCGGCGGCGGGGTCGACGAACTGCGGCAGCAGCGCCGCCAGGAACACGATCGACTTCGGATTCGCGAACCCGACGACGAAACCGTCGCGCAGCACGGCCCGCACCCGGCCCGGTGTGGCGCGCACCTTCGCGGTCATCGCGTCGGTCAGCTTCCGCCGGTGGCGCACGGCCTGGATCCCCAGGTAGACCAGGTAGATCGCGCCGGCGACCTTGATCGTGGTGAACACCGCCGCGGACGTCGTCACCAGCGAGCCGAGGCCGAACGCGACCGCGACGACCTGCGTGTACACGCCCGCGGAGTTGCCGACGACGGTGAGCAGCGCGTCGCGCCGCCCGACGGTGAGCGCGCGGCTGATCGTGAACAGCACGCTCGGCCCGGGGACCACGACCATGAGGAACGTCAGCGCGGCGAAGGCCGCCAAGTGCGCACCGGAGACCATCTCGCGAGGCTATCGCCGGTCGCGGCGCAGGACCAGGCGTTTCTGTCGGTGCCGGGTGGTAGGAAAAGCGGGTGCCTCCGAAGATCAGCACCGAGCAGCGCCGGGCCCGCCTCGCCGTCCGGCACCACCTGGCCGCGCCCGCGGCCACGGTGGCGGACGCCGTCGCCGGGGTCGTCGCGCTGCACGCCACCGACCCGGCGACCGTCCACCTGTCCGCGTCCGCCCGCCTCGCCGGGCCGGCGGTGGCTTCGGTGGAGCAGGCGCTCTACGAGGACCGGACGTTGCTGCGGCTGCTGGGCATGCGGCGCACGGTGTTCGTCACGGGCCTGGAGACGGCGGCCCTCGTGCAAGCCGGCTGCGCGGCGGACATCGTCGTCAAGCAGCGGAAACTGCTCGAACAGCACCTCGGTAAGCAGGGGCACCCGGAGAACGTGCCGGAGCCGGGGAAGTGGCTGGCCGACGTCGAGGCGTCGGTGGAGGCGGCGCTGCGGGCCCGCGGTTCGGCGACGGCGCAGCAGCTGAGCGAAGACGAGCCCCGCCTGCGCCAGCAGCTCCTGATGGCGGCGGGCAAGCCGTACGAAGCGATCGGCAACGTGACGAGCCGCGTGCTGTTCCTGCTGGCGGCGGGCGGCCGGATCGCCCGCGGCCGTCCCCGGGGCAGCTGGCTCAGCAGCCAGTACGTCTGGCACCCCCTGGACGAGTGGGTACCGGGCGGCCTGCCCCCGTGGGACCCGGACGAGGCCCGGGCGGAGCTGGCGCGGCGGTGGCTGCGCGCGTACGGCCCGGCCCCGGCGTCCGACCTCCGGTGGTGGACGGGCTGGACGGCGGGCCAGACGAAGAAGGCACTGGCGGCGCTGTCCCCGGCGGAGGTGGACCTCGACGGCTCGCCCGCGGTGGTCTTGGCGGACGATCTGGCTCCGCTGCCCGAGCCCCCGCCGTGGGTGGCGTTCCTGCCGGCCCTGGACCCGACGCCGATGGGCTGGCAGGACCGGGAGTGGTTCCTGGGGCCGCACCGCGCGGCCCTGTTGGACCGCAGCGGCAACATCGGCCCGACGGTGTGGGCGTCCGGGCGGGTGGTGGGCGGATGGGCCCAGCGGTCCTCGGGCGAGATCGCGTACCGCCTGCTGGAGGACGTGGGCGTCGAGACCGGCGCGAGGGTGGCGGCGGAGGCGGAGAAGTGCGCGGCGTGGTTCGGGGAGGTGCGGGCGGTGCCGCGGTTCCGCACGCCGCTGGAGCGGGAGCTGGCCGGGTGAACCGCTGTGGGTGCCTGGCGTGGCGAAGCGCGATTCCGCCGCCCGCCTGCCGCCCTGCCCGCCGGGCCCGCCCGGCCCGCCGGGCCGGCGGGCCGAGGTGTCGCTGGATCGGTCGAGTCACCGACCTCACGTCCGCGGTCGAGCCGCGGCGAAGCTTCTTCCACGCCGCCTTCCACGGCCTCGGAACGCCCCGTCGGCTGAATCGATCGAGTCGCCCCTCGTCCTCGGCGTCGTGCAGCCGGGCACACCCGGCACGATCAGCCGGAACCGGTCCCAGCCGGTCCTGCGCCGCACCCCGGCCGCCGACCCCGCAAAACCCCCGCGGAACGCCCCGGCTTCTTAATCGATTCTTGACCCGTTCGCCAAGTGGTGGAAGTCTCGTCAGGGCAGTCAGGGACGCGCATGCCCGCACGCTAGGGTGACCGCGAGCCCGCAAGTCACGGCCGGGGGTCCCGGCCGATCCTCAGAGGAGTGGCAGCAGTGACCGTTCGCGTAGGTGTCAACGGCTTCGGCCGCATCGGCCGCAACTTCTTCCGCGCCGTGCAGGCCAGCGGCCACGACATCGAGGTCGTCGCCTTCAACGACCTCGGCGACGTCGCCACCATGGCCCACCTGCTGAAGTACGACTCCATCCTGGGCCGGTTCCCGGGTGAGGTCAGCGTCAGCGACGAGGGCATCGTCGTCGACGGCAAGACCATCAAGGCCCTCGCCGAGCGCGACCCGGCCAACCTGCCCTGGGGCGACCTGGGCGTGGACGTCGTCGTCGAGTCGACCGGCTTCTTCACCAACGCCGACGCCGCCAAGGCGCACATCGCCGGCGGCGCCAAGAAGGTCATCATCTCCGCGCCCGCCAAGGGTGAGGACCTGACCATCGTCCTCGGCGTCAACGACGACAAGTACGACGGCTCGCAGGTCATCATCTCCAACGCCTCCTGCACCACCAACTGCCTCGGCCCGCTGGCCAAGGTGCTGCACGACGCGTTCGGCATCGAGCAGGGCCTGATGACCACCGTGCACGCCTACACGCAGGACCAGAACCTGCAGGACGCGCCGCACAAGGACCTCCGCCGCGCCCGCGCCGCCGCGCTGAGCGTCGTCCCGACCTCCACCGGTGCCGCCAAGGCCATCGGCCTCGTGCTGCCGGAGCTGCAGGGCAAGCTGGACGGTTACGCGCTGCGCGTCCCGGTCCCGACCGGCTCGGCCACCGACCTCACCGTGACCCTGACCAAGGCCGCCACGGTCGAGGAGATCAACGCCGCCTACAAGGCCGCCGCCGAGGGCCCCCTCGCCGGCATCCTGCGCTACAACGAAGACCCGATCGTGTCGGCCGACATCGTCACCGACCCGGCGTCCTGCATCTACGACGCGCCGCTGACCAAGGTCATCGGCAACCAGGTCAAGGTCGTCGGCTGGTACGACAACGAGTGGGGCTACTCCAACCGCCTCGCCGACCTGGTCAAGCTCGTCGGTACGAAGATCTCCTGAACCCGATGAGCGTCAAGAACCTCGAAGACCTGCTCAGCGAGGACAGTGCTGGTGTCCAGGGCCGCTACGTGCTGGTGCGCAGCGACCTGAACGTCCCGCTCGACGGGGACCGCATCACCGACGACGGCCGGGTCCGCGCCGCGCTGCCGACGATCAAGAAGCTCGCCGACGCGGGCGCGAAGGTCGTCGTCACCGCGCACCTCGGCCGCCCGAAGGGCGAGCCGGACGCGAAGTACACCCTCGCGCCCGTCGCCAAGCGGCTGTCCGAGCTGCTCGGCGCCGAGGTCGCGCTGGCCGGTGACCTGGTCGGCGAGTCCGCGAAGGCGCTGACGGCCGGCCTCGCCGACGGCGGTGTCGTCCTGCTGGAGAACGTGCGCTTCGACGCGCGTGAGACCAGCAAGGACGCCGTGGACCGCTCCGAACTGGCCGCCGAGCTGGGCGCGCTCGTCCCGGGCGGCGCGTTCGTCTCCGACGGCTTCGGCGTCGTCCACCGCAAGCAGGCCTCGGTCTACGAGGTCGCTTCGGTGCTCCCGGCGTACGCCGGCGGCCTGGTGCTGGCCGAGCTGGACGTGCTGAAGAAGCTCACCGACGACGTCAAGCGGCCGTACGTGGTCGTGCTCGGCGGCGCGAAGGTGTCCGACAAGCTCGGCGTCATCGCGAACCTGCTGACCAAGGTCGACCGGCTGCTGATCGGCGGCGGGATGGCGTACACCTTCCTCAAGGCCCAGGGCCACGAGGTCGGCAACTCGCTGCTGCAGGCCGACCAGCTCGACCAGGTGAAGGGCTTCCTCGCCGAGGCCGAGAAGCGCGGCGTCGAACTGGTGCTGCCGGTGGACGTCCTGGCCGCGACGGGGTTCGCGGCCGACGCCGAGCACGAGGTCGTCGCGGCCACCGCGATCCCGGCCGACCGCGAGGGCCTCGACATCGGCCCGGCGACCCGCGAGCTGTTCGCGAGCAAGCTGGCCGACGCCAAGACCGTGTTCTGGAACGGCCCGATGGGCGTGTTCGAGTTCGAGGCGTTCTCGGGCGGCACCCGTGCCGTGGCCGAGGCGCTGGTCAAGAGCGACGCGTTCACCGTGGTCGGCGGCGGCGACTCGGCCGCCGCGGTGCGGCAGCTGGGCCTGCCCGAGGACGGCTTCTCGCACATCTCCACCGGTGGCGGTGCCTCGCTGGAGTACCTCGAAGGCAAGGAACTGCCGGGCGTCTCTGCCTTGGAAAAGGTCGCCCTGGAGGAGAAGAACTAGTGGCACGCAAGCCGTTCATCGCCGGCAACTGGAAGATGAACCAGAACCACCTCGAGGCGATCGCGCTGGTGCAGAAGATCGCCTTCGCGCTGCCGGAGAAGTACTACGCGAAGGTCGACGTGGCGGTGCTGCCGCCGTTCACCGACATCCGCAGCGTGCAGACCCTGGTCGACGGCGACAAGCTGTCGCTCACCTACGGCGCGCAGGACATCTCGCCGCACGACTCCGGCGCCTACACCGGTGACATCTCCGGCCTGATGCTGGCCAAGCTGGGCTGCAAGTTCGTCGCGGTCGGGCACTCGGAGCGGCGCGAGTACCACGCCGAGACCGACGAACTGGTCAACAAGAAGGTCAAGGCCGCGCTCAAGCACGGCATCACGCCGATCCTCTGCATCGGGGAGAAGCTCGAGGTCCGCGAGGCCGGCGAGCACATCCACCACACCACGACGCAGCTGATCGACGGCCTGAAGGGCCTCAAGGCCGAGCAGGTCAAGGACGTGGTGATCGCGTACGAGCCGGTTTGGGCGATCGGCACCGGCAAGGTCGCGTCGTCGTCGGACGCCGAAGAGGTCTGCAAGGCCATCCGCGCCACCCTCCAGGAGAAGTACGGCGACGAGGTCGCTTCGTCCGTCCGGGTGCTCTACGGGGGATCGGTGAAGTCGGGCAACATCAGCGAGCTGGTGGGCCGGGAGAACATCGACGGTGCCCTGGTCGGCGGAGCGAGCCTGGACGGTGAAGAGTTCACGAAACTCTGCGCACTCGCCGCGGGCGGGCCGCTGCCCTGATCGAGGCCACGACCGGGTAGCCTGTGTATCCGGTCCGTCACACAGCAGTGGACGAGTCCAGGGGTACGGTGGTGGTCGGAAACGACCATGCCGTACCCCTGCATTCTCCTAGAGCCCAGAGGATGACATGAAGCTGTTCCTGCAAATCCTGTTGATCGTCTCCAGCGTCCTGCTGGTGGTCGCTGTGCTGCTGCACCGTGGCCGGGGCGGTGGCCTGTCGTCGCTGTTCGGCGGCGGGATGCAGTCGAGCCTGGCCGGGTCGAGCGTGGCCGAGAAGAACCTCGACCGGATCACCCTGCTGCTGGGCGCGGTCTGGCTGATCAGCATCGTGGGCCTGGGTCTGCTGCTCAAGGTGTGAGGCGTCCGGCGTTCCGTCGTCGAGCCGAGACCGGGTCGAGGCGGCGGGGCGCAGTGATTCGGCGTGCCTATTGGGGGGCGCGCCGCCGATTCCTAGGTGTGAGGGTTCATGGTTGGCGGTAACGCGATTCGGGGCACCCGGGTGGGTGCCGGTCCTACGGGCGAATCGGAACGGGGAGAGTCGGCGCCGCGACGCCGCATCTCCTACTGGTGTGCCAACGGGCACGAGGCACGGCCGTCGTTCTCGCTCGACGCGGAAATCCCCGACGAGTGGGACTGCCCCCGCTGCGGGCTCCCCGGCGGGCAGGACGAAAAGAACCCACCGGCCGCGCCGCGGACCGAGCCGTACAAGACGCACTTGGCCTACGTGAAGGAGCGGCGCAGCGACGCCGACGGCGAGGCCATCCTGGCGGAGGCGCTCGCCCGCCTGCGCAAGCGCCGGGAAATCCTCTAACCGTTCCACCCGAAAAGCCACCCCGAGGGCAGCAGACCCCTCGAGGTGGCTTTCCGCGCGCTCAAGCAGGCCTCACGCGTGACTGGCGGGGCATCACGCGTGATCAGCGGGGCATCACGCGTGACTGGATAGGCATCATCGCGATGCCCGCTCAATCACGCGAGATGCCTCCTGAGACACGGGTGATGCCCGTCCAATCACGCGAGATGCCCCTGGGGACACGGGTGATGCCCGCCGGATCACACGTCCTGCAGACCGGGCCGGCGGTCAGCGGTCCAGGGGGTAGCGTGCCCGGACCCGGAAGCCGCCGTCCTCCGTGCCCGAGGTCTCGAAGCTTCCGCCCAGCAGGCGGGCCCGCTCGGCCAGGCCCGTCAGGCCGTGGCCGCCCGAAGGCAGACCCTCCGTCGGCCGGTTGGCCCGTTCGTTGCGGACCTCGATCTTGAGTGCGCCGTGCTCACCCTGGATGCGGATGGTCGCCGTCGCACCCGGGGCGTGCTTGTGGACGTTCGTCAGGCACTCCTGCACCGTCCGGTAGGCGGCCGCCGAGACCTGGTTGGGCAGCGCCTCCGGCAGGTGCTCCACGGTCAGGTGCACCGGGACCTCGGACGTGCGGATCAGCCGGTCGAGCTCGTTGATGCCCGGCCGCGGGCCGTCGTCGTCCGAACCGGCGCGCAGCACGCTGACCAGCGACCGCAGCTCCTCCAGGGTCCGCTTCGACAACGTGCGGATGACCTGCGCGGTCTCCAGCGCCCGGTCGTCGGTGGTCTGGGCCTGCAGCGCGCCGGCCTGCATGGCGATCAGCGTGATCTGGTGGGAGACGACGTCGTGCATCTCGCGGGCCAGCCGGGCGCGTTCCTCGGCGCGGACGGCGTCGGCGTGGAAGCGGCGCTCACGGTCGCGGCTCGTGGCCAGCTCGGCGAGCTTGTTCGAAACCTCGGTCCGCGCCCCGACGAGCAGGCCGATCGCGATCGGCATGCCGGCGACCAGCACGCCGTAAATGCCGTCGAGGATGTGTTCGCGCCAGCTCAGCTGGGCGAAGTCCTCGAGCGGCCACTGCACGAACCGGCAGGTCCACACCAGCGCGGCCCCGACCCAGACCTGCCAGTGCAGCTGACGGCGGGTGGCGAGCATGCCGAGCGTGATCATCGACGCGAGCTGGGCCCAGCCGGCCAGGAAGCCGGGGACCGCGACGAGCACGGCGAGGAACGGGAACTTCCGCCGGAACACCACCGCGAGGCAGGCCGCGCCGGACAGGTAGATGGAGTACGGCTGGGCCTTCTCCGGAATGACCAGCCAGACGTCGAGCACGGCCAGGATGACCGCGGCCGCCTCGATGGCGAACGTGACCACAGCGGGGCGGGGCACCGAGCCGAAGAGGCTCAGGCCGCGCTTGCGCACCCGCTCGGCGGCCGACGGCCCCGAGCCGGCGATCGAGATGCCTGGAATCGAGAGTCCCTCTGTACTCATCGCTGGCGACCCCATTCGTCTTGTGGACTTGTTGGTGAGAGGCGCTCAGGGCCCGATCGGGACGCGCAGCGGCAGACAAATGTGCGGATGCTAACGAGGTCGCGTACGGAGACGGTTAGTTTCACCCGCAGTCGATGCTCCGGCGTCCGGATTCCGTAATTGGCTGGGCCGTCCGGGGCAGAGCCGGCGAGAAGTGCTACCCAGGGTGGGGGTGCTGTTTCTCAACGTGTGCCAAGACGACCACATCGTGGGAATCATGTTACCCACGTGTGGTCGTCCGGCGGTAGTTCTCAGGCGGCCATGGATCCGAGGTCGTCGCTCAGCAGGTCGTGCAGGCCCGAGGCGCACGCCTTCGCGGTCTCGATCGACCGCGGCAGCATCCCCGCTTCGTACGCCCGGACCGCTTCCCCGACGCTCGGCGCCGTGGCCAGCGCGGTCGCCAGCTCGGTGCCGTCCAGCATGGCGAGGTTCGCGCCGACACCGAGCGGCGGCATCAGGTGCGCGGCGTCGCCGAGCAGCGTGAGCCCGGGCGTGGTCGTCCAGGCGTGCGGCACCGGCAGGACGTGCAGCGGCCGGTGCGCGAACCCGCCGTCGAGGTCCCGCAGGTACGCGAGCAGATCCGGGTGCCAGCCGGCGTAGCGCTCGAGCAGGCTCGCCCGCACGGCGCCCGTGTCGGCGAAGTCGAGGCCGGCGGCCCAGTCCTCGGGGGCGTAGAAGGTCGCGTAGCAGCGGATGTGGCCGCTGCTGGTGCGCTGGGCGACAAGCGCCTTCCCGTCGACCTTCGTCATCATCGTGCCCTGGCCGGTCCGCGCGGCCAGCGCCGGATGACGGCGGTCGGCCTCGTCCAGGCCGAACTCCACGAAGGTGACCCCGCTGTACTCGGGCCGGACGCCGGTGAGGGCGCGCCGGACGCGGGACCACGCGCCGTCCGCGCCGACGACCAGCTCGAAGTCCTGAGCTCGGCCATCGGCGAACGTCAGCCGGGCGCCGTCGCCGGTCGCGGTGACGTCGGCGACCGGGTGTCCCCACCGGACGGTGCCGGGGGCGAGGGAGTCCAGCAGGATCCCGCGGAGCTGGCCGCGGTCGATTTCGGGCCGGAAGTCGCCCTCGGGCAGCTCGTCGATGACCACCTCGGCCGTGTGCGGGTCGAGGGCGCGCATCTGCTGGCCCTCCGGGCGGGCCAAGGTGCGGAACCGGTCGTGCAGCCGCGCGGTGCGGAGGGCGACCTGGCCGGTGTCGCCGTGCATGTCGAGCGTTCCGCCCTGCGGCCGGGCGTCGGCGGCCGGTTCCTGTTCGAAGACGGTGACGTCGAGGCCGTGGAGCTGCAGGACGCGGGCGCAGGCGAGGCCGCCGAGCCCGGCGCCGGCGATCGCGATACGAGAAGAAGTCATGTCACTACGAAAGCAGAGTGACTCAAAAGATGCAATGACTTAACTTTTGTAGTGAGTTAGACTTCAGTGCATGACCGAAGTGATCGGACGCCGCGAGCGCAAGAAGGCGCAGACCCGCAAGGCACTGGCCGACGCCGCGCTCGAGCTGTTCCTCGACCGCGGCTACGACCAGGTCAGCGTGAAGGAGATCGCGGACGCCGCCGACGTCTCGGTGACGACGTTGTTCAAGTACTTCCCGAGCAAGGAAGCCCTGGTGTTCGACCAGGACGAGGACATCGAGGCGGCGCTCGTCGGCGCGGTGCACGGCCGGCCGCCGGGCTGCACGGTCGTGGAGGCGCTGCGCGAGCACCTCCTGCGCCTGTCCGTGAGCGCGCCCAGCGACGAGTTCCTGCACCTGATCGAGAGCGAGCCGGCGCTGCGCGACTACGCGCGGCGGATGTGGATGCGCCACGAGACAGCGCTGGCCCGCGCGATCGCCGAGGAGAGCGCAGCCCCGGAGGGCGACGTGGCGTGCGCGGCCTTGGCCCGCTTCACGCTGGCGTCGCGCGAGCTGATCCTGGCCGACAGCCAGCCCCGCCGGGCCGCGGAGGAGATCTTCGCCCGCCTGGAGCGCGGCTGGCGAACCGAGTGACGCCGATGCGTGTCCGGTCCCGCGTATCGGCAGGCCCGCGCCAACGAGTGAAGGCCCCCTGCCGAAGCAGAGGGCCTTCACCGACAACACTCATGCGGTAGGCGGCTGATACACCTTCGTCAGCTTCCCCGCCGCAGCGCGGTCCAGCAGCCACAACGTCCGCCGGTGCCCGCGGGCCCCGGCCACCGGCAGCTGAACCTCGCCGGCCCCGGCCAACGCCAACGCCACCGCGTCGGCCTTGGCCTCGCCGGCCGTCATCAGCCACACGTCACGGGCCCGGCGGATCGCCGGCAGGGTCAGGGACACCCGGGTCGGTGGCGGCTTGGGGCAGTTGCGCACCGCCACCACCGATCGCTCGGTCTCGTACACCGCCGGGGACTCCGGGAACACCGATGCCGTGTGCCCCTCGCCGCCCAGGCCGAGGAGCATGATGTCGAACGACGGCACGTCGCCGTGGTCCTCCGGGCCCGCCTGAGAAGCCAGCACGTCGGCGTAAGCCGCGGCTGCCGCGTCGACGTCGTCGCCGAACTCGCCGTCCGACGGCGCCATCGCGTGGATCCGCTTCGGGTCCAGCGGCACGTGGTCCAGCAGGGCCTCGCGGGCCTGCTTCTCGTTCCGCTCGTCCGAATCCGCCGGCACGAACCGCTCGTCGCCCCAGTAGACGTCCAGCCGGGACCAGTCGATCGCGTCGCGGGCCGAGGAAGCCCGCAGCTCCGACAGCACCGCGATGCCCGTGCCGCCGCCCGTGAGCACCAGGGACGCCGATCCCTTCGCCGCCTGGACGTCCACCAGGCGGGTGACCAGACGAGCCGCCGCCGCGGCGGCCAGGAGGTCCTGGTTCGCGTAGACGACGACTTCCGTCTTGCTCATTTCTTCGCCTTGCCCGAAGCCGGACCGGCGGCCGAACCCGAACCCGAAGCCGGACCCGAAGAAGCAGCCGCCGCCGCGGCCGGGGACGTCACGTCGGCCTTGGGCGGTGCGCCCGTCTTGCCGTTCGTGCCCGACGTGATCTTGCCCAGGCCGTGCAGGGCCGCTTCGTAGACCTCGTCCGGGTCGAGCCGGCGCAGCTCCTCGATCAGGCAGTCCTGCGTGCTGCGCCGCTGCAACGCGAGCCGGCGGGTCGGCTGGCCCGGCTGGGTCAGCGTGCCCACGCGGCCGTCCGGGCGGTGCAGTTCCACCGGGCCCGAGCGGCGTTCGAGCGTCACCGAGATGATCCCGGCCGCGCCCGAGCTCTTGACCCGCTTGACCGGCACCTTCAGGTACTGGGCCAGCCAGGCGGCCAGCAGCTCGGTCGACGGCGAGTCGGCCTCGCCGGTCACCGTCGCGGCGGTGATCTTCTCGTACGGCGGCAGGTCGAGCGCCGAGACGAGCTGGGCGCGCCAGTGCGTGAGGCGCGTCCAGGCCAGGTCGGTGTCCCCCTCGGTGTACGCCTTCGCCCGCGTGGTCAGCGCCTTGACCGGGTTCTTCTCCGCGGCCGAGTCGGTGATCCGGCGCTGGGCCAGCTCGCCGAGCGGGTCCTTGTCCGGGTCCTTCGGGCCGGCCCCGGGCCACCAGCACACGATCGGCGCGTCCGGCAGCAGCAGCGGCACCACCGCGCTCTGGCCCTGCGCGGCCAGCGGGCCGTACAGGCGCAGCACGATGACCTCGCTCGCGCCGGCGTCGCCGCCGACCCGGATCTGGCCGTCGATGCGCGGCGCCGCCGTGCGGGCGCCCTTGGCGACCACGATCACCCGTGACGGGTGCTCGCGGCTCGCGCCGTTGGCCGCTTCGATGGCCTCTTCGAGGTGGGCGTCGTCGTCGGCCACGATGACCAGCGTCAGCACCCGCCCGAGCGCGACTTGCCCGCCCTGTTCGCGGATCTCCACCAGCTTCTTGTTGAGTGCCGAAGTCGTGGTGGACGGCAGGTCGATGATCACGGGCGCCTCCATTTCCGGCCGGTGCGCTCCAGCATTTCGTCGGCGGAGGGCGGGCCCCACGTGCCCGGCGCGTACTGCTCCGGCGCCCCTTCCTTGGCCCAGTGCTCCAGGATCGGGTCGAGGATCTTCCAGGAGAGCTCGACCTCTTCGTTCACCGGGAACAGCGACGGCTCGCCGAGCAGGACGTCCAGGATCAGGCGTTCGTAGGCCTCGGGGGAGGACTCGGTGAACGCGTGCCCGTACCCGAAGTCCATCGTGACGTCGCGGACCTCCATCGTGGTCCCCGGCACCTTCGAGCCGAACCGCAGCGTGATGCCTTCGTCCGGCTGGACCCGGATGACCAGGGCGTTCTGCCCCAGCTCCTCGGTCGAGGTCGAGTCGAACGGCAGGTGCGGCGCCCGCTTGAACACGACGGCGATCTCGGTGACGCGGCGGCCGAGCCGCTTGCCGGTGCGCAGGTAGAACGGCACCCCGGCCCAGCGGCGGCTCTGCACCTCGAGGGTCACCGCGGCGTAGGTCTCGGTCTTCGAGTCCTTCGCGAAGCCCTCTTCCTGCAGCAGGCCCGGCACCTTCGTGCCGCCCTGCCAGCCGCCCGCGTACTGGCCGCGCGCGCTCGTCTGGCTCAGCGGGCCGAGCGGCTTGGTGCCCGAGAGGACCTTGATCTTCTCCGCGCGCAGGGCCCGCGGGTCGAACGACAGCGGCTCCTCCATCGCGGTGAAGGCCAGCAGCTGCAGCAGGTGGTTCTGGATGACGTCCCGGGCGGCGCCGATGCCGTCGTAGTACCCCGCGCGACCGCCGAGGCCGATGTCCTCGGCCATGGTGATCTGCACGTGGTCGACGTAGTTGGCGTTCCAGATCGGCTCGAACAGCTGGTTCGCGAAGCGCAGCGCCAGGATGTTCTGCACCGTCTCCTTGCCGAGGTAGTGGTCGATGCGGAACACCGACTCCTCGGGGAAGACGTCGTTGACGATCGAGTTGAGCTCTTCGGCGCTCTTCAGGTCGTGCCCGAACGGCTTCTCGATGACCACGCGCCGCCAGGTGTTCTCGTCGGCGTTCGCCAGCCCGGAGCGGGCCAGCTGCTTGGTCACCACCGGGAACGCACCGGGCGGGATCGACAGGTAGAACGCGGTGTTGCCGCCGGTGCCGCGTTCGGCGTCGAGGTCGCGGACCGTCTGCGCGAGGCGGTCGAAGGCGTCGTCGTCGTCGAAGGTGCCCTGCACGAACCGGATGCCTTCGGCGAGCCGGTTCCACACCGACTCCTTGAACGGCGTCCGCGCGTGCTCCTTGACCGAGTCGTGCACGAGCTCGCCGAAGTCCTGGTGCTCCCAGTCGCGGCGGGCGAACCCGACGAGCGAGAAGCCCGCGGGCAGCAGCCCGCGGTTGGCCAGGTCGTAGATGGCGGGCATCAGCTTCTTGCGGGCCAGGTCGCCGGTGACACCGAAGATCACCAGGCTGGACGGCCCGGCGATGCGCGGGAGCCGCTTGTCCCGCTCGTCGCGCAGCGGGTTGGTCCAGGTCATGCTTGCCCCTCCTGTACAGCGACCTCCTGTACCGCGCGGACGACGGCCGCGAGGCCCGCGGCCCGGTCGGTCAGGTGCAGGCGCAGCACCGGGCGGCCGTGCCCGGCGAGCACCTGCCCGTCGCCGAGGGCCTGCGCGTGCTGCAGCTGCCCCAGCGTGTACGGCCGGTCCGGCACGTCGAGGTCCTGCTCGACGGCGCCGGTCAGCTGCAGGAAGACGCCGTTCTGGTGCCCGCCCTTGTGGTACTGCCCGGTGGAGTGCAGGAACCGCGGGCCCCAGCCGAACGTCGTCTGCAGCTGCGTGCGCTTGGCGATCTCGCCGCGCAGCACCGCCGTCGACGCGTCGTCGAGCCGGTCGAGGTAGGCCTGCACCGCGACGTAGCCCGCCTCCGGCGCCGAGGCGAAGAACGCCCGGAGCACGTCGGTCAGGCTGCCGTCCGTGGACACCCCGTCGGAGCCGAAGATCTCGACCGGGCCGTCCACATTGGACGCCTCTTCGCCGCCCTTCAGCTTCTCCGGGTCGTCCAGCAGCGCGCGGGCCGCCTTCTTGGCCGCCTCGACGTCCGGCTGGTCGAACGGGTTGATCCCGAGCAGCCGGCCGGCCAGCGCCGTGGCGAACTCCCAGAGCAGGAGCTGCGCGCCGAGCGAGCCGGTGACGGCGATCTTCGCCGCGCCCTTCGGGCTGCCGACGGCGACCGCGGTGGCGTCGGACTTCGCGTCGGCGAAACCGGCGGCCTCCGTGCCCTCGACCGCGACCGGCAGCAGACCGGTGCCCTGCTTGCCGGTGGACTCCGCGATCAGCTGCTCGGCCCAGTCCGGGAAGCCCTTGATGCCCGAACCGGAGTCGGCCAGGACGACCTTCTCGGCGCCGGCTTCGTGCGCGGCGGCCCAGGCGGCGGCCAGCTTGACCGCCGGGTTGGCCACGTCGTCGGCCGCGAGGTCCTCGGCCACCGAAGCGGCCTGGTCGAGCAGCCGGGCGACGTCCGCGCCGGCGAGCCCGGCCGGGACGAGCCCGAACGCGGTCAGCGCCGAATAGCGGCCGCCGACGTGCGGGTCGGCGAGGAACACCTTGCGGTATCCCTCCTTTTCGGACAGTTCCTGGAACGGCGAGCCGGGGTCGGTGACGACCACGATCCGCCGGCCTGCGTCGATCCCGGCGTCGGCGAACGCTTTTGCGAAGATCCGCCGGTGGCTGTCGGTTTCGACGGTGCCGCCCGACTTCGACGACACCACGATCACCGTGCGTTCGAGGTCGCCGGCCAGCGCGTCGGCGACCTGACCGGGGTCGGTGGTGTCGAGGACGGTCAACGCGACGCCGTCGGTCGCGGTGATCACCTCCGGCGCCAGCGACGAGCCGCCCATGCCGGCCAGCACGACCCGGTCGACGCCCTCGGACCGCAGTTCGGTCCGCAGCGCCTCGATCTCGCCGATCAGCGGCCGCGACGACTTGTGCAGCGTCGTCCACGACAGCCGGATCGACGCCTCGGATTCGGCGTCCGGCCCCCAGAGCGTCGCGTCCTGCGCCGCCAGCTTCGAGGCGGCCTGGTCGCCGACCAGCCGCTCGGCCAGCGGCGTGGCGCGCTCCGCCAGTGCGGCGTCCACGATCTCGACGCCGGTCTTCTCACCTGTCGTCATGTCGTGCGTCAGCCCTTCGCCTTCTCGAGCTGCCCGTTCACGGTCTCCAGCAGCTCGGTCCACGACTTCTCGAACTTCTCGACGCCCTCGTTCTCCAGCGCGAGGAACACGTCGGTGATGTCGATGCCGACGGCCTCGAGCTGGTCGAAGACCTGCTGCGCGTCCTTGCCGTGGCCGCTGACCCGGTCGCCCTTGAGGTCGGCGTGCTCGGCGACGGCGTCGAGGGTCTTCTCCGGCATGGTGTTGACGGTGTTCTTCACCACGAGGTCGTCGACGTACAGCGTGGGGGAGTAGTCCGGGTTCTTCACGCCGGTCGAGGCCCACAGCGGGCGCTGCGCGTTGGCGCCGTCGGCCGCGAGGGCCTTCCAGCGGTCCGAAGCGAACAGCTCCTCGAAAGCCACGTAGGCCAGGCGGGCGTTGGCGACGGCCGCCTTGCCGCGCAGCGCCTTGGCCTCGTCGGTGCCGATGGCTTCCAGGCGCTTGTCGATCTCGGTGTCCACCCGGGACACGAAGAACGACGCGACCGAGTGGATGCCGCGCAGGTCGTGGCCGTTGGCCTTCGCCTGCTCCAGACCGGCGAAGTAGGCCTCGATGACCTTCTTGTAGCGCTCGACGGAGAAGATCAGCGTGACGTTGACGCTGATGCCCTCGGCCAGAGTCTTGGTGATCGCCGGCAGGCCCTCTTCGGTGGCCGGGATCTTGATCAGCACGTTCGGCCGGTCGACGGTCTTCCACAGGTCCTTCGCCTCGGCCACCGTCTTGTCGGTGTCCTTGGCCAGGCGCGGGTCGACCTCGATGGAGACGCGGCCGTCGACGCCGTTCGTGGCGGTGTAGACGTCGCGGAACAGGTCCGCGGCGTTGCGCACGTCGGTCGTCGTCAGGTCGCGGATGGTCGCCTCGACGTCGGCGCCCTGGGCCGCGAGCTCCCGCGTCCGCTCGTCGTAGGCGTCACCCTTGGACATCGCGTTGGCGAAGATCGTCGGGTTGGTCGTGACGCCCACGACGTGCTTGTCGCGGATCAGGTCGGCGAGGTTGCCGGTGTTCAGGCGTTCACGCGAGAGGTCGTCCAGCCAGATCGATACGCCGGCCTCGGACAGCTGCGCGAGCTTGTCGGTGCTCATTGCTGCTTCAGTCCCTTCAGTTCTTGGTGTTGGCGATCGAGCGACGGGCGGCCTCGGCGACGGCTTCCGCGGTGAACCCGAACTCGCGGAACAGCGTGGCGGCGTCGGCGGAGGCGCCGAAGTGCTCGATCGAAACGTTCACCCCGGCGTCACCGGTGAAGCGGTGCCACGACTGGGCGATGCCGGCCTCGACGGACACGCGGGCCTTCACCGACGGCGGGATGACCGAGTCGCGGTACGCCTGGTCCTGCCGGTCGAACCACTCGACGCACGGCATCGAGACCACGCGGGCGGCGATGCCTTCCTCGGCGAGGGCCTGGCCGGCCTCGACGGCCAGCTGGACCTCGGAGCCGGTGGCGATGAGCACCACGTGCTCGTCGTCCGCCTTGCCGAAGTCGGCGAGCACGTACCCGCCCTTGGCGACACCCTCGGCGCTGGTGCCCTCGAGCACCGGCACGTTCTGGCGGGTCAGCGCCAGCCCGGACGGGTGGTCGGTGTCCTCCAGCACGGCCTTCCAGGCGTACGCGGTCTCGTTGGCGTCCGCGGGGCGGACGACGTTGAGGCCCGGGATCGCCCGCAGCGCCGACAGCTGCTCGATCGGCTGGTGCGTCGGCCCGTCTTCGCCGAGGCCGATCGAGTCGTGCGTCCAGACGTAGGTGACCGGCGCCTTCATCAGCGCGGCCAGCCGGACCGGCGGGCGCATGTAGTCGGAGAAGATGAGGAACGTCGCGCCGTACGGGCGGGTGCCGCCGTGCAGCGCGATCCCGTTGAGGATCGAGCCCATGGCGTGCTCGCGGACGCCGAAGTGCAGCGTCCGGCCGTACGGGTTGGCCTGCCACATGTCCGTGGCGGCCTTCTCGGGCCCGAACGAGTCGGCGCCCTTCATCGTCGTGTTGTTGCTCTCGGCCAGGTCGGCCGAGCCGCCCCACAGCTCCGGCAGCGGCTCGGCGAGGGCGTTGAGCACCTCACCGGAGGCCTTGCGGGTCGCGACGCCCTTGGCGTCCGGCTCCCACTTCGGCAGGTTGTCGGCGAAGCCCTCGGGCAGCGTGCGGGTGGCCATCCGGTCGCCCAGCTTCTTGCGCTCCGGGTTGGCCTGGGCCCACGCCTCGTACTTCTCCTGCCACTCGGCGTGCGCCTGCCGGCCGCGCTCGGCGGCCTGGCGGGTGTGCTTGAGCACGTCGTCCTCGACCTGGAACGTCTGCTCCGGGTCGAAGCCGAGGATCTCCTTGACCGCGGCGACCTCTTCGCCGCCCAGCGCGGCGCCGTGCGCCTTGCCGGTGCCCATCTTCTTGGGCGCCGGGTAGCCGATCACGGTCCGCAGCGCGATGAACGACGGCCGCTGCGTCTCGGCCTTGGCGGCCTTGATGGCCTCCTCGATCGCGACGACGTCCTCGCCGCCCTCGACGACCTGGGTGTGCCACCCGTAGGCCTCGTAGCGCGCGACGGTGTCCTCGGACAGCGCGATGTTGGTGTCGTCCTCGATCGAGATCTTGTTGTCGTCGTAGAAGACGATCAGGTTGCCCAGCTCCTGGCGGCCCGCGATGGACGAGGCCTCCGAGGTGACGCCCTCTTCGATGTCGCCGTCGGAGGCGATCACGTAGATGTGGTGGTCGAAGATGCTCTCGCCGGGAGCGGCGTCCGGGTCCAGCAGGCCGCGCTCGCGGCGCGCCGCCATCGCCATGCCCACGCCGTTCGCCAGGCCCTGCCCCAGCGGGCCGGTCGTGGTCTCCACGCCGTCGGTGTGGCGGTACTCCGGGTGACCCGGGGTCTTGGAGCCCCACTTGCGCAGCTGCTTGAGGTCCTCCAGCTCGAGGCCGTAGCCGGCGAGGAACAGCTGGATGTAGACGGTGAGGCTCGAGTGGCCGGCCGAGAGGACGAACCGGTCGCGGGCCGGCCAGTGCTGGTCGTTCGGGTCGTGGCGCATGGTGCGCTGGAACAGCGTGTAGGCCAGCGGAGCCAGGCTCATCGCGGTGCCGGGGTGGCCACTGCCACAGTTCTCGACCGCGTCCGCGGCGAGTACCCGGACGGTGTCCACGGCGCGGGTGTCGGTGTCGGTCCAGTCGGCGGGGACGTTACGCCGGAGGAGTGGGTTGTTCTCGCTGGTAGGGGCAGTATCGGACACTGAACTCCAACTCCCGGTGATGATGGTTGCGGCTGGTCTTCCTCGTTCCGGTTACCCGTGCGCGGGGTCATCTATCTCAATCGATCCCGAAGGGACGATATTCCTGCTCGCGACCCTGCGCAGAGGCAATCGCGGCCCGTCACGGCCAGCCTAGTGCTTGGGCCGGTCGAGGACCCGCGATCACCCACGGGATTCACCACGTCTAACATCGGTTCAGGGTTCAGTCCGGCGGGTTCCTCGCTTGCCCCACGTCTAACCGAGCTGTGGCCCCACCCGAACCTGACGCAGGGAGTGAAATGTCGCCGGTGAACGCTGCGCACGGACGCAGTGACGACACCAGCGCCGTGCACCCGACCGGTGAGCGACCGCACGGTGACCGGCGAAACTTCCGCCGGGTCGTGGGCGCGTACGCCGCGCTGGCGAAGCCCCGGGTGATCGAGCTCCTGCTGGTGACCACCATCCCGGCGATGTTCCTCGCCGGCCGTCAGATCCCCTCGCCGTGGCTGGTACTGGCCACGCTGGTCGGCGGGACGATGGCCGCGGGCAGCGCGAACGCGCTCAACTGCGTGATCGACGCGGACATCGACAAGGTGATGAACCGCACGAAGCGCCGCCCGCTGGTCAAGGACTCGGTGCCCCGCCGCGGCGCGCTGATCTTCGGCTTGGTCATGGGCGTCGCCTCGGCCGTCGTGCTCTACCTCACGGTGAACCTGCTCTCGGCGATCCTGGCCGTGGCGACCATCCTCTTCTACATCTTCGTCTACACGCTCGGCCTCAAGCGGCGCACGTCGCAGAACGTGGTCTGGGGCGGCGCGGCGGGCTGCATGCCGGTCGTGATCGGCTGGGCGGCCGTCACCGGCACCGTGCAGTGGCCGGCGTTCGTGATGTTCGGCGTGATCTTCTTCTGGACCCCGCCGCACACGTGGGCGCTGGGCATGAAGTACCGCGACGACTACGAGCGCGCCGGCGTCCCGATGCTGCCGGTGGTCGCCACGGCCCAGCACGTCGCCCGCCAGATCGTCATCTACTCGTGGGTGATGGTGGCGTGGACGCTGCTGCTGCTCCCGGTGACGTCTTGGCTGTACGGCACGTTCGCGATCCTCGCGGGCGGCTGGTTCCTCTTCTACGCGCACAGCCTGCAGGCCGCGGTGCGGCGCGGTGAAGAGACCAAGCCGATGGCGCTGTTCCACCGGTCGAACACGTACCTGATGATCGTGTTCGTCGCGCTGGCCGTCGACTCGGCGATCGGCCTGCCGACCCTCGGCCTGCCGTTCTGAATCCGGCTCTGAGGCGGATCGGGACCGCGCTCACCGCGGTCGTCGTCCTCGGCCTGCTCGCCCTCCTCGGCCGCGGGAAGCTCCCGGCCCTGGACGAGAGCCTGCTCACCGGCGGCTGCACCATCCCGTCCCGCATCACGGCGGTCCCCGGCCCGGCTCCCGACGGCGGCGCCGTCCGGGTCGCCGAACAAGGCCGGGGTGCCGCTGTGCTGGAGAACACCAGCACGCTGGCCGCCTACCGGATCCCGGTGACGTCCGGCTCCCGGACCGTCGAGATCCCGGTGCTCACCCCGGGGCAGCGGATCGGGGTGGTCCTCGACCGGCCCGTGGTCGGCCCGGTGATCTGGCTCGCACCCGAGTCCCTCGGCGGCTTCACGCCGGTGACCGCCGATGTCGTTCCCGGCGGCGTTCGTTACCGCTCCGGGAACTGCCGGGCGCTGACCAGCCGGGGTGCCGCGGTGTTGTTCCGTGCCCCGGACGGGCGAATCACCGGTGGCGAACAGCTGCCCGCGGCGAGTGTGTGGTGCGCCACGGGGGAGAAGGTGCTGCCGGCCGCCGTGCCGCCGGGCAGTGCGGTCTCTCCCTACTGCGACCTGCGGACGGAATGACCGCGCGGCGACCGCCGTTACACTTCGTTGGCTCTTTTCCTTGAGGCGAAAGCAGGATCCTTGTCTTCGGACGACTTTTCCGCCGAGCTCGCCCGCGAGCAGGCGTACGTCACCACCCTCTACACGAAGCTCGACGCCGAGCGCCTCGAAGCACAGCGGCGCCTCGACCAGACGCTGCGGCAGACCGGCGGCACCCCGCAGGCCCGGACCGAGCGCGACGTCGCCACGACCCTCTACACCGACCGGCTCGCCCAGCTCGGCTCGGTCGAGCAAGGCCTGGCCTTCGGACGCCTCGACTTCGTCCCCGAGAGCGCCGAGGAGACGACCTACGTCGGCCGGCTCGGGCTGTTCGACGAAGACGACGACTACCGGCCGCTGCTCGTCGACTGGCGGGCGCCGGTCGCGCGGCCGTTCTACCTGGCCACCGCGGCGTCACCCGAAGGGGTGCGGCGGCGCCGGCACCTGCGGTCGCTGAGCCGCAAGGTCACCGGCTTCGACGACGAAATCCTCGACCTCACCGCCGCCGACCAGGGCCAGGACCTCGGCCTGGCCGGCGAAGCCGCGCTGCTGGCCGCGCTGGAGCAGCGCCGCACGGGCGAGATGAGCGACATCGTCGCGACCATCCAGGCCGAGCAGGACCGCATCATCCGCGCCCCGCTCGGCGGCGTCATGGTCGTGCAGGGCGGGCCGGGCACCGGCAAGACCGCCGTCGCGCTGCACCGCGCGGCCTACCTGCTCTACACGTACCGCCAGCAGCTCACCACGCGCGGCGTGCTCGTCGTCGGCCCGAACAGCACGTTCCTGCGCTACATCGGCCAGGTGCTGCCGTCGCTGGGCGAGACGGGCGTGCTGCTCGCCACCGTCGGGCAGCTCTACCCGGGCCTGGTCGCCGACGGCGTGGAGCCGCGCGAGACGACCGAGGTCAAGGGGCGCCTGGTGCTGGCCGACGTGCTCGCCAACGCCGTCCGCGACCGCCAGCGCGTGCCCGAGCCGGTGCTGGAGATCGAGTACGAACACGACGTGCTCAAGCTCGACCGCAAGACGTGCACCGACGCCCGGACCCGCGCCCGCCGCTCCCGGCGCCCGCACAACCCGGCGCGGCGCCTGTTCGTCTCCGACGTCCTCGACGCGCTGACCCGCCAGGCCACCCGGAAGCTGGGGGAGGACCTCCTCGACGGGCAGGACGTGGCCGACATCCGCGCCGAGCTGGCCGCCGACGAGAACGTGGCCGCCGCGCTCGACGCGCTCTGGCCGGTGCTGACCCCGGAAGGCGTGCTCGACGACCTGTTCGCCGACCGCGAACGCCTCGACAGCGCCGCCGGGAAGCTGCTGTCGCAGGAGGATCGCGCGCTGCTGGAGAGCGGCCGCGACGGGAAGTGGACACCGGCCGACGTGCCGTTGCTCGACGAGCTCGCCGAGCTGATCGGCGTCGACGACACCGAGGCCCGCGTCGAGCGCAAACGCCGTGAGCGCGAGGACCGCGCGTACGCCGAGGGCGTGCTCGACATCCTCGAGCAGGACGAGGAGATCATCGACGAGGAGCTGCTGCGCGTCTCCGACGTCCTCGACGCCGAGCTGTTCGCCGAACGCCAGCAGGCGCGCAGCGAGCTGACCGCCGCCCAGCGGGCCGCGCAGGACCGGACCTGGACGTTCGGGCACGTGATCGTCGACGAGGCCCAAGAGCTCTCGGCGATGGACTGGCGGCTGCTGATGCGGCGCACGCCGAACCGGTCGATGACGCTGGTCGGCGACGTCGCCCAGACCGGCGCGGCGGGCGGGGCGCGGTCGTGGGGCGAGGTGCTCTCGCCGTACGTCGAGGACCGCTGGCGGCTCGAGCAGCTGACCGTGAACTACCGCACGCCGGCCGAGATCATGGCCGTCGCCGCGCGGGTGCTCGCCGAAGTCGACCCGTCGTTGTCCGCGCCGTCCTCGGTGCGGGAAACCGGAGTTCCGCCGTGGTCGGCGCACCCGGCCGACCTGGCCGCGGAGCTGCCCGGGCTGGTGGCCGCCGAACTGTCCGCTGTGGACGGTGGCACGGTCGCGGTGCTGGTGCCCACGGGCCGCTTCCGCGCGGTCTCGGCGTGGCTTTCGGACCACGACGAGCGGCTGAGCGTGCTGACCGTGGAGCGGTCGAAGGGCCTGGAGTTCGACTCCGTCGTGCTGGTCGCGCCGGACGAGGTCGTCGCGGGATCACCGCGGGGCCTCAACGACCTGTACGTGGCCCTGACGCGCGCGACCCGGCGGCTCGGCGTGGTCACCACCGGTGACGACGTCCCGGCACTCTCCGTGCTTGGCTAGGGTGCCCGGCATGCAGAACATCGGGAAGATCGTGGTCGCCGCCGCGGCGGTGCTGTCGCTGGCCGCGTGCGGCCAGGCCGCCAAGACCGAGACGGCCGCCCCGGCGGGGCCGGCCGTGCCGTCGTCGAGCGCCGCCCAGGCGCCCCAGAGCAAGGGCCGCGAGTGCACCGCGGACGACATCAAGACGACGGGCAAGTTCGGCGAGAAGCCCGAGATCACCATCCCGGACGACTGCGACCCGCCCAAGAAGCTGATCACCAAGGACCTGTCCCAGGGCACCGGTGACGGCGCGAAGGCCGGCCAGCAGCTCGAGATGAACTACCACCTGGTGACGTGGTCGGACAAGCAGGTGCTCGACAGCTCGTTCGGCCGGAAGCCGTTCGACCTCTCGCTCGGCGCGGGCAACGTCATCCCGGGCTGGGACCAGGGCCTGGTGGGCATCAAGCAGGGCGGCCGCCGCCTGCTGATCATCCCGCCGGACCTCGCATACGGCGAGGGCGGCAACGGCATCAAGCCGAACGAGACCCTGGTGTTCGTCACGGACGCCGTCTCCGTCGCCGCCGCCTGACGCCCGGAAGCGGCACTTTCACGTGAAAGTGCCGCTCTCGGGTCCGCACTTTCACGTGAAAGTGCGGGTGTCGTTCAGGGGATGAGCAGGAGCTTGCCGGTGGTGCGGCGGGCCTGGAGGTCCTCGTGGGCCTTGCGGGCGTCGGCCAGGGGGTACTTGCCGCCGATGCGGATGTTCAGCTCGCCGGCCGTGATGGCGTCGAAGAGCTCCTTGGCGCGCCAGTCCAGCTCCTCGCGGGTGCGGACGTAGTGGCCCGACGTCGGGCGGGTCAGGTACAGCGAGCCGCCGGCGTTGAGGCGCTGGGGGTCCAGGGGCGGCACCGGGCCGCTGGCGGCGCCGAACAGCGCGAGCAGGCCGCGGACCTTGAGGCTGGCCAGGCTGCCGTCGACGGTGTCCTTGCCGACGCCGTCGTACACGACGTCGACCCCCGCGCCGCCGGTCAGCTCGCGGGTGACCTTCGCGAAGTCGTCGCGGTCGTAGCGGATCACCTCGTCGGCGCCGGCTTCGCGGGCGAGCTTCGCCTTCTCGTCGGTCGACACCGTGCCGATGACGCGCGCGCCGCGCGCCTTCGCCAGCTGCACCAGCAGCAGGCCGACGCCGCCCGCGGCCGCGTGCACCAGCACGTCGTGGCCCGGCTTGACCTCGAACGTCGAGGCGACCAGGTAGTGCGCGGTGATGCCCTGCAGCATGGTCGCGGCGGCGGTCTCGAGGGAGACACTTCCGGGTACCTTCACCGCCACCGACGCCGGGACGAGCTTGCGGGCCGCGTAGCTGCCGAGCGATCCCTGCCAGGCGACGCGGTCGCCGGGCTCGAAGCCCGTGCCGGCGGCCGCCTCGACGACCGTGCCGGCACCCTCGAGGCCGAGCACGAAGGGCAGCTCCATCGGGTAGATGCCCTGGCGCTGGTAGGTGTCGATGTAGTTGACCCCGGCCGCGGCGACGTCGACCAGCAGCTCGCCGTCCTGCGGGGCGCGGACGTCCACTTCGGCCGGTTCGAGCACTTCCGGGCCGCCGGTCTTCGTCACCTGCACTGCGGTGGGCATGGGTCCTCCTCGGGTCGGGTCCTCCCGGTGCAACTATGGCCGAGGCCACGCTGTTCCGCGTTCCGGCGGGACATTGGTTATGGTTCGGTACGTGGCCGAATCATCTGAGACCGTCGTTCCGCCGACCAGCGCGCAGCTGGACGCGGCGCGCAAGTTCGTGAAGGCGCACGGCAAGCCGTCCCGTGCGGTGGTGGAGAACATCGGCCGGGCGGGTGCCCGGGTGGTGCTGGTCGGCGCGGACGGCGCTCTCGGTGACGTCGTGGTGCCTTCGGTGGCGACCGGCGAGGCGCTGGTCGAGGCGGTCGAGGACCTCGAAGCCGCGACGTGGGACGCCGAGACGGTCCAGGCCACGAAGATCGGCGCCGAGCACCGCCGCAAGATGGCGCGCCGGTGAGCCGCACCGCGATCCTGGTCAGCTGCAAGGAACTCCCCGAAGGCGACGGCGACGACGCCGCCGTGGTGCCGGCGCTGGCTTCCCTGGGTTTCTCGGTGTCGTGGGAGCCGTGGGACTCCGGGTTCGACTTCTCGGCGGCGGACGCGGTGATCCTGCGGGCGACGTGGGACTACCCTTCGCGGCGCTCCGAGTTCCTGTCGTGGTGCGAGTCGGTGCCGTCGCTGTTCAACCCGGCGGCTGTGGTGCGCTGGAACACGGACAAGTCGTACCTGGTGGAGCTGCTGGACGCGGGGGTGGCGGTGGTGCCCACTTCGCTGGTCCCGCCCGGCTCGCCGGCCACGTCCCCGTCGTCGGAGTTCGTGGTCAAGCCTTCGGTCGGCGCGGGTTCCCGCGGAGCGGCCCGGTTCGCGGCGGGCGCCGACGCTTCGGCCCACGTGGCCGCCCTGCACGCCGAGGGCCAGACGGCCCTGATCCAGCCGTACCAGTCCAGTGTGGACACCGAGGGCGAGCTGGCCCTGGTGTACCTCGGCGGGACTTTCTCCCACGCGTTCGCCAAGGGTGCCATGCTGGGGTCCACAACGGATTCGTCCGGGCTGTACCTGGCCGAGCAGCTGGCGAAGGCGGACCCGCCCGCGGACGCGGTGGAGCTGGCGGAGGACGTCCTGGATGCGGCGACGGGGTTGCTGGGAATCCTGCGGGCCGAGCTGCTGTACGCGCGGGTGGACCTGGTGCGCGGGGCGGACGGGAAGCCGCTGCTGCTGGAGCTGGAGCTGACGGAGCCGTCGCTGGGCTTCCGCCAGACGGACCCGAGCGCGGCGCTGCGGTTCGCATCGGCGGTGCGCCAGCAGCTGGCGTAGCTTCACCGGGCCACCTGCACGGCCACCAGAACGAGCGCCACGACCGCCCCGATCGCGGTGACGGCCAGGGAGCCGGTCACCAGGTAGAGCCCGCCGATCCCGGCCAGGCCGGCTTTGACCAGCTCGGGCAGCTCTCGCCGGGAGTTGCCGGGGTCAGGGTCTGTGATTTTCTTGGTCACTGTGCTACCCCTTTTATGGTGTACTAGTACGCCTGGGTAGATGATGGCTGACGGAAACCGTTGCCGGGCATGATCTTTTGTGTCCGCTGGGAGTCTTTCGTCGTCGGGCGGGTGCCTCTGCTGGTTGCGCTGTCGTCTGCTCTTGTCGCTGGTTGTCGTGAACCACGATGAGGTGGAGGAGGCGTTGTGACCATCGAGATCGACCGCGAAGTCCCGAGACCGGCGCAGGCGTCGCCGGGGATCGAAGCCGCGTTGCGGTGGTTGGCGATCCGCAAGGAAGGCGAGCCGTTGCGTTTCCTCCGGTACGCGCTCGAAGACCCGGCGAGCGAGTCGGCACTGATGTTGGGCTGTCTTGTCGAACCGGCTGCGACCATGCCGGAATCCACCCCGGAGTCGCGGGCGTTCGCAGTGTGGGGGCTGATCGCCGACGAGATCAGCAAGCTGGGATCGGCAGAGGATTCACGCCGCCGCAACACCTTGATGGCGGCCTTCCGGTTGCCGCCGGCCCCGGACACCGGATGGAAAGCCACGCTCGATGACCGCTTTCGGCAGCTGGTGGGCCTTCGTGGCGTCTTCGGCGATCCCCCGCCCACCACGACCACACCGATGCACAAGGCGTGGCGGCGGGCGGTCGACAAGTTGGCCGAGAACGTGTTGCGGCATTTGGGCCGGCTCCGGTTCGACGGCCAGGAGTGGCCGACCTACGCCGAAATAGGCCGGGCAGTGGCGAGTCCGATACCGCGTGGCCGATCGGTGCACGGGCTGAACGGGTATCGAGCTCCGTCCCGCGGTGCGCAACCGATCTTCATGGAACGCATGCTCGTCCAGGTGGTCATGCACCGGAAAACCGTTTCCCGGCGATCTACCGAGCGTGATGTCATCGCGTGCGAGGACGCGGTCGATGGCTACGACGTTTCGGCGTCGACCGGGTGGACGGCCGATCTGGCCGAAATACCGGTCAGGGCCGTGTGGGCATGCCGGCCCAGGATGCTGCCTGCGGTTCACCCGGGTGACCCGCTGACGGCTCGCCTGCTCTTCAGGAAAAAGCTCCGCTGCGGGGAGCGTTACCACTTCGTCTCCGAAGCGTTCGAGGGAGACCGTGAGCAGAAGCGCGAATGGATCAATGTGGAGGTGGATCACCACGGCATTGCGCCGGCCGCGTTCAATGAAGAGGGCAAACTGGTCGGCGGGCTGATGGTGCAGGTGAATTTCGACCCGGAATGCCTTCCCGAGGCCTGCTGGTGGTATGCGGAGCAGCTTGACGTCGAAAGGCGGAGGCGGCCGCCGGCCGGTGATCCCCATTTGCTCGACGTCGGCGACGGATTTGTGCAGCATGCGTTCAAGTCTTGCTGTCAACCGCGGGAGAACTACGGGATCGCGTTCAGGTGGCCTCAGGGGTGACAGAGGAGAGCAAGTCGCATCGGCTGTATGGCTTGCTCTCCTCCTTCGGGAAGCCGGCGCGGGCGCCAGGTCAGTTGCCGGTGTTGCCGCCTCCTTCGCCGCCGCCGATGGCCTGGCCGATTTGCTGGTGCACGTGACTCCCTCTCGTTGGGTTTCCGGTGAAACCGTTGCGAGAGAAATTACCGCAGTGTACTAGTACACCGCTGAGCGACCAGCCCCATCGGATTACCTGACTCTGCGTCGACCCGTTGCGGAACAGCAGTCGAGGCTTCAGCCGGTTGAGGGGCGGTCACCGAGGTGGGAGTGCGACCGCCGAGGCGGAACCGGGGCGGCGGCCGGGTCTGCTCGAAGTGCTGCAACCCGACCGCGCCCGGTGACTTGCCGGGGTCGTGACAAGGCGCCCGGTGTCTTGCCGGGTGGGCTGTCCGACCCCCGATCGAAGTCAGACGCGCTTCGCGGCCAGCCGCTCAGCCCGGGGCCACCGGACGTCGGTCGCCCAGCCGAGCCGCTCGAACGCCCAGATCACCCGCGCCGAGACGTCCACCTGGCCGCGCAGCACCCCGTGCCGTGCGCACGTCGGGTCGGCGTGGTGGGAGTTGTGCCAGGACTCGCCCATCGACAGCAGGGCCAGGGGCCAGAAGTTCGCCGCGCGGTCGCGGCTGGCGAACGGCCGCTCGCCGATCAGGTGGCACACCGAATTCACCGACCACGTCACGTGGTGCAGGAACGCGATGCGGACCAGGCCCGCCCAGAAGAACGCCGTCACCACGCCCCACCAGGACCACGTCAGCAGGCCGCCCAGGATCGCCGGCAGGGCCAGGCTCAACGTGATCCACAGCCAGAAGTAGCGGTTGACCCAGCGGACGTCCGGGTCCGCCACCAGGTCCGGGGCGAAGCGGTCCGCGTTGGTCACCTCGCGGCCGAACATCCAGCCCATGTGCGCGTGCCAGAAGCCGCGCAGGAGGGCCGAGGGGGAGGTGCCGAACAGCCACGGCGAGTGCGGGTCGCCCTCGCGGTCGGCGAACGCGTGGTGGCGGCGGTGGCTGGCCACCCAGAAGATCACCGAGCCCTGGACCGCCATGCTGCCCGCGATGGCCAGCACCACGCGGAGGGGACGCGACGCCTTGAACGCGCCGTGGGTGAAGTAGCGGTGGAAGCCGACCGTCACCCCGAGCGTCGCGAACACGTAGAACGCCGCCGCGAGGATCAGGTCGATCCAGGTCATGCCCCAGCCCCAGACCAGCGGGACCGCGACGAGGAGCGCCGCGAACGGCACGAGCAGGAAGGTCTTGAGCACGAGCATCTCCCCGGTGCCACGGCGGTGGGAGATCAGCGGCTTGGGCGCGGCGCGCGACGTCATGCGCGAACCCTAACCCACGGGCCGGACGGGCACGCCGACGCCGAGTTAAGCCCGCGTTGCCGTCAGGCGGCCGTGAGTTCGCGCGGCGCCGCCGTCAGCGACGTCACGGGGCCGCGGTCGCGGCTGCCCGTCCACAGCGACGCCGTCGCGATGATGACCGCCATCGCGCCGAGGACGTGGAACGACACCATCGCCTCCGGCACGCCCAGCGCGTACTGCAGCGAGCCGAGACCGCCCTGCGCGACCGCGACCACCCAGACCACCGTGTAGCGCCGCCAGAGGCTCTTCGGGGCGCCGATGCGCAGCAGCTGGAGGCCGAACACCGCGAGCAGCAGCAGGTAGAGCACCAGCAGCCCGCCGTGGACCTGGGCGAGCGCCTCGACCGGGGCGTCGAGGCGGTGCGTGTTGAGGTCGCCGCTGTGCGGGCCGGCGCCGGTCACCGTGGTGCCCGCCGCGAGCACCAGCCACATCACGGCCGCGAGCAGGACCAGGACCGTGCGCCCGGAGGACGGGACCAGCGGCCGGGCGGGTTCGTCGCCTTCGCGGAACGCGCGCAGCAGCAGGACGGCGAGCCAGACGAGCGGGGTGGTCGCGAGGAAGTGGATCGCGACGGTCCACCACTCCAGCTTCGCCAGCACGGTGAGCCCACCGACGACGGCCTGCAGCACCACGCCGCCCGGCATCGTCCAGGCCAGCTTGACCAGGCGCTTGCGGCCCGGGTGGTCGATCTGCACGCGCCACGCCGTCACGACCGCGATCGCAGCGACGACGATGATGACGCCGGTGAGCAGCCGGTTGCCGAACTCGATCCACTGGTTGAGCGCGTCGATCCCGGAGTCGTGCTTCGGCACCAGGCTCCCGGCGACGCACTCGGGCCAGGTCGGGCAGCCGAGCCCGGACCCGGTGACGCGCACGATGGACCCGGTGACGCCGATCAGCGCCTGCGCGAGGACGGCGGCGATCCCGACGGCCCGCTGCACGGAGGCGGAGGGAAACGGCAGACGGGCGACGAGGCTGGTGAACGGCACGGCATCGATGGTAGAGCGCGCGGAAAACGCGCTTTCGGCAGGTCCGGGCGCCCAGAACGGCGAGGCGCGCGCAAGGGACCAAGGTCACTTGGTTTTCTTGGCCTTCTTCTGGAACAGCCCCATCGACTGGGCGACGACGGCACCGAACCCCAGCACGGCCAAGGGAACGGTCCTGATCCAGAACGCTCCCGCGTCCACCTTGATCAGCAGGACGATCAGGCCGATCGCGACCGCCAGCAGGAGCAGCATGATCAGCAGGACGCGGGTTTTCGAAACCATGTGAACAGCCCCCTCGGATCCGGATGTGTCCGGAGGACCTTCCCAGCAGCGGCGGGCGGTTCGTGAGGTCAGTTCTACCCGTCCTGATCGGATTCAGGTGAGTTTCGTCGTGCGCGAAGCCAGCGCGCCCGCGAGAACCGCCCACACCGCCAGGACCAAAACCGGCCCGGGGGCGAACGAGCCGTCCACCAGAGCCGCGCGCATGCCCTCCGCCAGCGCGCCCGAAGGCAGCAGTTCCACCACGCGAGCCATTCCCGCGGGCAGCGAAGACGGCGCCAGCAGGATCCCGCCGGCCAGCAGCAGCACGAACCACACGATGTTCGCCAGGGCCAGCACGGCTTCCGCGCGCAGCGCGCCACCCAGCAGGACGCCCAGAGCGCCGAACGCGAGCGTCCCCAGCACCAGCAGCAACACCGCGGAAGCCAGGCCCGAGAGCGACGGCGACCAGCCCAGGAACGCCGCCACCACGCCGATGATCACCGACTGCAGGACCACGACCACCAGCGCCGCCGAGAGCCGGCCGGCCACCAGGAGCCACCGCGGCAACGCCGTCGCCGAAAGGCGCTTCAGCACGCCGTAGCGCCGGTCGAACCCCAGGGCGATCGCCTGGCCGGTGAACGCCGACGACAGCACCGCCAGCGCCAGGATCCGGGGCGTGATCCAGTCCACTTTGGACGTCGAACCCAGCTGGGCCGCGGGCAGGATGTCCAGCAGCGACAACCCGATCAGCAACGCCAGCGGGATGAGCAGGGTCAGCAGCACCTGCTCGCCGTGGCGCAGCGTCAGGCCGGCCTCGATCCGCGCGTGCGTCCGCAGCATCCGGCCCAGGGATCCCCGTCCGGGCGCCGGGGTGAAGACGCCGGGCTCGAAAACGCTCATGCCCGCAGCTCCCGTCCGGTCAGCTCCAGGAAGACCTCTTCGAGGGTCCGCTTGCCGACCTGCAGTTCCTCCGGCAGCACGCCCTGCTGCGCGCACCACGCCGTGACCGTCGACACGACCTGCGGGTCGACCGAACCCACCACGACGTACGTGCCCGGCGCCGATTCGCGCACCGTGTAGCCCTCCGGCAGCGCCGCGGTCAGCAGCGCCGTGTCGAGCCGCGTGCGGGCCTTGAACCGCAGGCCCGCGTTGCCCGTTTCGTCCATCGTCAGCGACTGGGGCGCGCCGGAGACGACGACCTTGCCGTGGTCCACGATCACCACGGTGTCGGCCAGTGCTTCGGCCTCCTCCATCAGGTGGGTGGTCAGCAGCACCGAAACGCCGTCGGCGCGCAGCGCGCCGAGCAGGTCCCACACCAGCCGCCGGGCCTGCGGGTCCATGCCCGCGGTCGGCTCGTCGAGGAACACCAGCTCCGGCCGCCCGACCAGGGCGCACGCCAGCGAAAGCCGCTGCTGCTGCCCGCCGGAGAGGCGCTTGAACGGCGTCCGCCGCACCGGAGCCAGCCCGAGGACGTCCAGCAGCCAGGCCGGGTCCAGCGGGGTCGCCGCGCAGGACGCCACCAGCCGCAGCATCTCGTCGGCCCGGACACCCGGGTAGGCGCCGCCGCCCTGGGGCATGATCCCGACCCGCGGGCGCAGGTCGGCGGACTCGCGCACCGGGTCGAGGCCGAGCACGCGAACCGAGCCCGCGTCAGCGCGGAGGAAGCCTTCGCAGACCTCGACGGTGGTGGTCTTGCCGGCCCCGTTCGGGCCGAGCAGGGCGAGCAGGCTGCCGCGCTCCATCCGCAGGTCGAGGCCGTCGACCGCGCGGGTGGAGCCGTAGTTTTTGACCAGCCCGCTGATCTCGACGGCAGGGACACTCACATCGCGTCACGATACGGCGTCGGCCCGCGCGGGCACCCGCGGGGACGGCCGGGAGAGCAACACGGGAGCGAGCCGCCGCACGATCAGCATTCCGGCGCCGCAGACGACGATCGCCGCGACGTAGGCGAACGGCAGCACGTACGGGCGGCCGTCGAAGGTGCTGCCGGTGGGCGGGAGCAGGAACGGCAGGGCGGCCGAGAGCACCGCCGCCGCCACCCGGAACCGCGACGTCCCGGCCGCGGCGGCGAGCGGGATCACCGCCCAGAGCACGTACCAGGGCTGCAGGTTGATCTGCAGGATCATCGCCGCGCCCAGGGAGACGCCGAGCCCGATGATCGGCCGGTAGCGCCACTTGAAGCTGTCCCAGAGGAACTTGAAGGTGATCGCGACGGCGACGAGGTAACCGAGCGCGCCGAGGATCGGCACCAGCGCGTTCGTGTGGTTGCCGAGCCCGAGCGCGATGCCGAGGACGCCGGAGAGGTTGGCCAGCTCGGCGGTGGGGGAGATCCAGGAGCGGACCAGGCCGGGGGTGTTGAAGGTCGCCCCGAACCAGCCGAAGCCGAGCCCGGTGCCGAAGCAGACGACGACCAGGACCAGCCCGAACCACAGCGCCATCGGCGCGCCCGCCACGAACAGGTCCTTGAGCCTGCCGTGCCACCGCCGCGCCACCATCACCGCGAAGAACGGCAGCGCGAACACCGCGGGCAGCTTCACCGCGACGCCGAGGGTGATGACCGCGACGCCGAGCGCGATGTACAGCAGCTCCCCGCGCGCGAGGGGCGGTGGCGTGTCGCCCTTCACCCGGATCGGCAGCCGCCGGATGCCGACCTCCAGCCCGGCGAGCATCAGGCCGATGGCCAGCGCGTCGTTGTGGGCGCCGGCGACGAAGTGGAAGATCAGCAGCGGGTTGGCCGCCCCGAGCCACAGCGCCGTCGCGGGCTGGACACCGAAGCGGCGCGCCAGCCGGGGCAGCGCCCAGACGATCAGGACCACGCCGGCCAGCGCGATCGCGCGCTGCATGAGCACGCCCATCGCGATGCTGTTGCCGGAGATCGGCGCGAGCCAGCCGCCGAGGCGCAGCACGACCGGCCCGTACGGCGCCGGCGTCTCGCGCCACATGTTCGACACGCCGGCGGTGAACTTGTCCGCGACGCCGAGGGCCTGCGCCGGGCCCAGGGTGTAGGGGTCCATCCCGCGGTGCACGATCTCGCTTTGGGCGAGGTAGCTGTAGACGTCGCGGGAGAACAGCGGCGGGATGACCAGCAGCGGCAGCACCCACAGCGCGATGGTGCGCGCGAGCTGGCCCTGTGACGCGAGCCGCGCGCGGCTGGGCTGGGCGAACCGGCCCAGCATCAGCCAGCTCAGCACCAGGATGCCCATCCCGGAGATGGCGATGGCCAGCGACACCGTCGGGATGCGGGTGAACAGCCGCAGCACCGGGATCTCCTGCACCGGGTTGATCACCGGGGCGGCCCCGGCGCCGAGGGAGCCGAGCGCGAGGAACAGGGACCCGACCGTGCCGAAGCGCCGGACGACGTTCAGCCCGCGCTGCTCGCCGGCTTCGAGGGGCAGGGGCTCGCGGGGGTGGACGGGCGAAAGCGTCACCGCGGGGACACGCCCGGTCGCGATCCGTGCCACTTGCCCGCCCGGCTGCGCCGGGTGTTCGCCCACTGCCACGCGTGCAGGGTATCGGTCCGCCCCCGAGTGAGTCGGGTCACTGCCGGACACCCCGCCTTTGCCGATCACCCGGAAATAAGACACACTTGTGTTGTGAAAAAGACGGAGGCGGGCGACCAGGTGGGCGGCGATCTGCCGCGTGCCGCGCACCCGCCCGTTCCGTCGCAGGTCAGCGCCGAGGGCAAGACCCGGCACGAGGTCGCCCGGCTGCTGCTGGAACAGGGTCCCATGACCGCCGTCGTGGTCGCCGAGCAGCTCGGCATCAGCCCCACCGCCGTCCGCCGCCACCTCGACGCACTTCTCGTGGATGGCGAAGCCGAGACGCGGGACGCGCCGCGTCGCGGGCCCCGCGGGCGGGGCCGTCCGGCGAAGCTGTTCCTGCTGACCGAGGCCGGGCGCGCCCGCTTCGGGCACGCCTACGACGACTTGGCCGTCTCCGCCATCCGCTTCCTCGCCGAACACGCCGGCGAAGACGCCGTACGCGCCTTCGCCGAGCGCCGCATCGAGAAGCTGGTCGGGCCGCACCGCCCGGCGATCACCGGTCCGAGTGATCCCGCAATGCGCGCGGAGGCCCTCGCGACCGCGCTGAGCAGGGAAGGCTACGCTGCGTCGACCCGTCAGGTCGGCGCGCCGGCTCCTGGTCAGAACGTCGGCGCACAGCTCTGTCAGCACCACTGTCCGGTCGCCCACGTGGCCGCGGAGTTCCCGCAGCTGTGCGAGGCCGAGACGGAGGCGTTCGCGCGGCTGCTGGGCACCCACGTCCAGCGGCTGGCGACCATCGCACGCGGTGATTCCGCGTGCACCACCCACGTACCCGTTCCGACGGGTCACCCGGCCCATCCCGAGCCGGGAAGAACGGTGTCCCCCGAGGGGCGCACAGCACGGATCCCGAATGGAGGGAAACCCGCATGACTGCCGCTGCCGAGCAGCGCACTCCCACCACCGCGCCCTTGAGCCAGGAAGAGACCATCGAGTCCCTGGGCAAGTACGCGTTCGGCTGGGCCGACTCCGACGAGGCGGGCGCCAGCGCCCGTCGCGGGCTTAACGAAGATGTCGTCACCGACATCTCCGGGAAGAAGTCCGAGCCGGAGTGGATGCGCGAAGCGCGACTGAAGGCGCTCAAGCTCTTCGAGAAGAAGCCCATGCCCAACTGGGGGGCCGACCTCTCCGGGATCGACTTCGACAACATCAAGTACTTCGTCCGCTCCAGCGAGAAGCAGGCTGCGAGCTGGGAAGACCTTCCCGAGGACATCAAGAACACGTACGACAGGCTGGGCATCCCCGAGGCGGAGAAGCAGCGCCTCGTCGCCGGTGTCGCGGCGCAGTACGAGTCCGAGGTCGTCTACCACTCGATCCGCGAGGACCTCGAGTCCCAAGGCGTGCTGTTCCTGGACACCGACACCGCGCTCAAGACGCACCCGGAGCTGTTCCAGGAGTACTTCGGCTCGGTCATCCCGGCCGGGGACAACAAGTTCTCCGCGCTGAACACCGCGGTGTGGTCCGGCGGCTCGTTCATCTACGTGCCCAAGGGCGTCAAGGTGGACATCCCGCTGCAGGCCTACTTCCGGATCAACACCGAGAACATGGGCCAGTTCGAGCGCACCCTGATCATCGTCGACGAAGACGCCTACGTGCACTACGTCGAGGGCTGCACGGCGCCGATCTACCAGTCCGACTCGCTGCACTCGGCGGTCGTGGAGATCATCGTCAAGAAGGGCGCCCGCTGCCGCTACACGACCATCCAGAACTGGTCGAACAACGTCTACAACCTGGTCACCAAGCGCGCCAAGTGCGAAGAGGGCGCGACCATGGAATGGATCGACGGCAACATCGGTTCCAAGGTGACGATGAAGTACCCGTCGGTGTTCCTCATGGGCGAGCACGCCAAGGGCGAGGTCCTGTCGGTCGCGTTCGCGGGCGAGGGCCAGCACCAGGACGCGGGCGCCAAGATGGAGCACCTCGCGCCGCACACGTCCTCGACCATCGTGTCGAAGTCGGTGGCGCGCGGCGGCGGCCGCACCTCCTACCGCGGCCTGGTCCGCGTGGCGAAGCGTGCGCACCACTCGCGCTCCAGCGTCGTCTGTGACGCGCTGCTGGTGGACACCATCTCGCGGTCGGACACGTACCCGTACGTGGACATCCGCAACGACGAAGTGTCCATGGGCCACGAGGCCACCGTGTCGAAGGTCAGCGAAGAGCAGCTGTTCTACCTGATGTCGCGCGGTCTCGACGAGGCCGAAGCCATGGCGATGATCGTGCGCGGGTTCGTCGAGCCCATCGCGCGCGAGCTGCCGATGGAGTACGCGCTCGAGCTGAACCGCCTGATCGAGCTCCAGATGGAAGGGTCCGTCGGCTAGTCATGTCGGTTACCGAGAACAACGTTTCCGAGGCTCTTCGCGAGGGTGCCTCGCCCGCCGGCGATGGAGGCACTAGCACTGTCATTCCGGCGGCCTCCCGCGCGGAGCGCTTCACCTCCTACGACGTCGAGGCCTTCGAGGTCCCGAGCGGCCGTGAGGAGAACTGGCGCTTCACGCCGATGAAGCGGCTGCGCGGCCTGCACGACGGCAGCGCGGTCGCCACCGGCGAGATCACCCTCGACGCCGACGCCGCGCCCGAGCTGGGCATCGTGACCGTCGGCCGCGACGACCCGCGGCTGGGCCAGGCCGGCGTCCCCAGCGACCGGATCGCCGCGCAGGCGTATTCGTCGTTCACCAAGGCCACCATCGTGACGGTGCCCAAGGAGACGAAGGCGTCCAAGCCGTCGGTGCTGCGCATCCACGGCCCGGGCGAAGGCCAGGTCGCCTACGGGCACCTGCAGGTCCGCGCCGAGCCGTTCGCCGAAGCGCTCATCGTGCTCGACCACGTCGGCTCCGGCACCTACGCCGACAACGTCGAGTTCGTCATCGGCGACGGCGCGAAGATCACCGTGGTCAGCGTCCAGGACTGGGCCGACGACGCGGTGCACGTCTCCGAGCAGCACCTGAAGCTCGGCCGCGACGCCGCGCTCAAGCACACGGTCATCACCCTGGGCGGCGACCTGGTCCGTGTTTCGCCGACCGCGACCTTCGCCGACAAGGGCGGCGACGTCGAGATGCTCGGCGTCTACTTCGCCGACGGCGGCCAGCACCAGGAGCACCGCCTCTTCGTCGACCACGCGGTGCCGAACTGCCGGTCCCGCGTCGGCTACAAGGGCGCGCTGCAGGGCGAAGGCGCGCACACCGTGTGGATCGGCGACGTGCTGATCCGCGCCGCGGCCGAAGCCACCGACACCTACGAGTTCAACCGCAACCTGGTGCTCACGCCGGGCGCCCGCGCGGACTCCGTGCCGAACCTCGAGATCGAGACCGGCGAGATCGAAGGCGCCGGCCACGCGAGCGCGACGGGAAGGTTCGACGACGAGCAGTTGTTCTACCTCCAGTCGCGCGGGATCGCCGAAGAAGCCGCCCGCCGGCTGGTCGTGCGCGGGTTCTTCCACGAGATCCTGGTGAAGATCGACGTTCCCGAGGTGCGCGAGCGCCTCGAAGCCGCGATCGAGGCCGAGCTCGAAGCCGTCGGCGCCTGACGCCGCCCACCGCAGACTTTAGGAAACGAAGAATGGCTACCCTGGAAATCAAGGACCTGCACGCCTCGGTCGACACCGACGAGGGCGCCAAGGAGATCCTCAAGGGCGTGAACCTGACGATCAAGTCGGGCGAGACCCACGCCATCATGGGCCCCAACGGCTCGGGCAAGTCCACGCTGTCCTACGCGATCGCCGGCCACCCGAAGTACCAGGTGACCTCCGGCGAGGTGCTGCTCGACGGCGAGAACGTCCTCGGGATGAGCGTTGACGAGCGCGCCCGCGCCGGCCTGTTCCTGGCCATGCAGTACCCCGTCGAGGTGCCGGGCGTGTCCATGTCCAACTTCCTCCGCACCGCGGCCACCGCGGTCCGTGGCGAGGCCCCCAAGCTGCGCCACTGGGTCAAGGAGGTCAAGGAGGAGATGGGCAAGCTCGAGATCTCGCAGGAGTTCGCCGAGCGCTCGGTCAACGAGGGCTTCTCCGGCGGCGAGAAGAAGCGCCACGAGATCCTGCAGCTGGCGCTGCTCAAGCCGAAGTTCGCCATCCTCGACGAGACCGACTCCGGCCTCGACGTCGACGCCCTGCGCGTCGTCTCCGAGGGTGTGAACGCGTACAAGGCTTCGAGCGAGGTCGGCGTCATGCTGATCACGCACTACACCCGGATCCTGCGGCACATCACGCCGGACTTCGTGCACGTCTTCGCCGGGGGCAAGATCGTCGAGTCGGGCGGCAAGGAGCTGGCCGACGAGCTGGAAGAGCACGGGTACGTCAAGTACACCGGCAAGACCGAGCCCGCCGCGGTCTGACACGTTCTATTACACCGAGAAGAGAGGAGTCGGCCCGATGACCACCACCTCGGCCAGCAGTGCTGATGCCGCCTCAGCTGAGAAGCGCGCTTCGGCGGTTGTGCCACTCGACGTGGCGGCCCTGAGGGCCGACTTCCCCATCCTGTCGCGCACCGTCCGCGACGGGAAACCCTTGGTGTACCTGGACTCCGGGGCGACGTCGCAACGTCCGACCGCGGTGTTCGAGGCCGAACGCGACTACGTCTTCACCTCGAACGCCGCCGTCCACCGCGGCGCGCACCAGCTGTCCGAAGAGGCGACGGACGCTTACGAGTCCGCCCGGGCGAAGATCGCCGAGTTCGTCGGCGCCGACCCCGAGGAACTGGTGTTCACCAAGAACGCCACCGAGGGCATCAACCTCGTTGCGTACTCGATGAGCAACGCCGCCACGGCCGGTCCGGAAGCCGCGCGCTTCGTCGTCGGGCCCGGTGACGAGATCGTCATCACCGAGATGGAGCACCACGCGAACCTCGTGCCGTGGCAGCAGCTGTGCCAGCGCACCGGCGCGACGCTGAAGTGGTTCAAGGTGACCCCCGAGGGCCGCCTTGATCTGTCCGATGTGGACGAGCTGATCACCGAGCGCACCAAGGTCGTCGCGTTCGCGCACCAGTCGAACGTCCTCGGCACGGTCAACCCGGTGAAGCTGCTGGTCGAGAAGGCCAAGGCCGTCGGCGCGCTCACCGTGCTCGACGCCTGCCAGTCCGTGCCGCACTTCCCGGTGAGCTTTCATGCGCTGGGCGTCGACTTCGCGGTCTTCTCCGGGCACAAGATGCTCGGCCCGTCCGGCATCGGCGTCCTTTACGGGCGCACCGAGCTCCTCGAAGCGATGCCGCCGTTCCTGACCGGTGGGTCGATGATCGAGATGGTCCGCATGGAGGGCTCGACCTTCGCGCCGCCGCCGCAGCGGTTCGAGGCCGGCGTGCCGATGACGTCGCAGGCCATCGGCCTCGGCGCGGCCGTCGACTACCTCTCGGCCATCGGCATGGACCGGATCGCGGCGCACGAGCACGAGCTCGCCGCGGCGGCCCTCGAGGGCATCGGCTCGATCCCGGGTGTCCGGATCATCGGGCCGACCGACCTGACCGACCGCGGCGCGACCGTGTCGTTCGTGATCGACGGCGTGCACCCGCACGACGCCGGCCAGGTCCTCGACAGCCTCGGCATCGCCGTCCGCGTCGGCCACCACTGCGCGTGGCCGCTGCACCGGGCCTGCAACGCCCAGGCGACCGTGCGCGCGTCGTTCTACCTGTACAACGACCTGTCCGAAGTGGACGCCCTGGTGGCGGGCGTCCGCGAGGCGCAGAAGTTCTTCGGGGTGGCGCAGTGAACCTCGAGAGCATGTACCAGGAGATCATCCTGGACCACTACAAGCACCCGCACGGGCGCGGGCTGCGCGACCCGTACGACGCCGAGTCGTTCCAGGTCAACCCGACCTGCGGCGACGAGGTGACGCTGCGGGTGAAGCTCGACGACGGGAAGGTCGCCGACGTCTCCTACGACGGCCAGGGCTGCTCGATCAGCCAGGCATCGACGTCGGTCTTGACGGATCTCGTCGTCGGCCACACGCTTGAGGAGGCGTTCACCACCATGGACGCCTTCGTGGAACTGATGCAGGGCAAGGGAAAGGTCGAGCCGGACGAGGACGTGCTGGAGGACGGGATCGCCTTCGCGGGCGTTGCCAAGTACCCCGCCCGCGTGAAGTGCGCCCTCCTCGGCTGGATGGCTTTCAAGGACGCCGTCGCCCGGACGACCAGTGGAGCTGAAAAGGCATGACCGAAGACACCGCCACTCGTGAGGGGCGCACCGCCGCCGACCTCGAGGCCGAGGCCACCGCGAAGCAGGACATCGACCTCGCCAAGCTCGAGGACGTCGAGGAAGCCATGCGCGACGTCGTCGACCCCGAGCTCGGCATCAACGTCGTCGACCTCGGGCTGGTCTACGACATCCGCGTCGAACCGGACAACACCGCCACGATCGACATGACGCTCACCTCGGCGGCGTGCCCGCTGACCGACGTCATCGAAGACCAGACGTCGGCGGCGCTGACCAGCGGCGGCCTGGTCAAGGACTTCCGGATCAACTGGGTCTGGATGCCGCCGTGGGGCCCGGAGAAGATCACCGAGGACGGCCGCGAGCAGCTGCGCGCCCTCGGCTTCACCGTCTGACTTCTTCTTCGTCGAGAAGGCCGCTCTCCGGAGCGGCCTTCTTTGCGTATAACGACCTATACCGCGCGTGCCAGGCCAGCGCGAAGAGCCCGAGCGCGACGGCGAACCCGCTGCAGGCGCCGGTGGCCAGCAGGTAGGTGGCGTTGCCGGCCACGCCCGCCCGGGTCATCGGGTCGTGGTGGGCCAGGAACGGCACCACGGACACCAGCACCCCGGTGAGCGCGCCGCCCGCCAGGAACACCGCGACGGCTTTCCGGTGCCGGGTGCCCGGCGGTGCCGGCGTGACCGGGGCGGTGCGGTACCAGCGCCGCAGCCACCAGGCGAGCACGGCGGCCCCGGCGAGGGTGCTGACCAGCTGGATCAGCCGTCCGACGTCGACGCCGGTGACGAGCGGGATCCGCAGGAACGCCGGCCCGCCGTTTTTGTGGGTGAAGGCGTCCCAGCCGACGTGCGTGGCGGCGCCGAGCACGAGCGACAGGGCGATCCACCCCGGCCGCTTCCAGCCGAAGGGGTGACGGGGGAGCCGTTCGGCCAGTGACCGGGGCGCCAGCGCCAGGAGCGGCCGCTTGAGCAGCAGGTGGAACACGGTGAGCAGGGCCAGCGCGAGGAGGGGGTCCAGCCAGAGGACCGCCGTGAACTCGTGGGTCCGGGAGAGGCCGAACCCGTCCGGCGCGGGCAGGAACCAGAAGAGATCCGGCGCGACGGACCCGGCGACGAGCGCCGAGGGCACCAGGGGGTGTCTCGCCAGCGGGAGCACCGCGGCCGGGTGACAGAGCGTGAACGGCACGGGGACTAGTATCCCGGGGTGGTCCTGCGGTCGATCCTCCTGTTCCTGGCCGCGGCGGTGTGCGAAATCGGCGGCGCCTGGCTGATCTGGCAGGGGATCCGTGAACACCGCGGTCTGCTGTGGATCGGCGGCGGAGTGGTGGCGCTGGGCGTGTACGGCTTCGTGGCGACCCTCCAGCCGGACGCCCACTTCGGCCGCATCCTCGCCGCGTACGGCGGGGTGTTCGTGGCCGGGTCGCTGGCCTGGGGCGTGGTCGCGGATGGTTACCGGCCTGATCGCTACGACGTGATGGGCGCGCTGCTGTGCCTGGCCGGGGTTGCGGTGATCATGTACGCGCCGCGCACGGGGTAACGTCGCAGGTAGCGGCGCGATGGATCTTCGTGACCGAAATGTCTTTCCCGCCGGTGCCTACGGCCTCGGCCGGATGTTCCTGGGGTACCAGCCCTACGTGCAGTTGAGCGGGAACATGAGTCCCACATTGCAGCGGGACGATCGGCTCGTGGTGCGCCGGGCGGACGGCGGCGAGGTGCACCGCGGGGACCTGGTGCTCATCGAGGGCCGTGCGTACGCCACCGACGGGTTTCCCGGTGTCAGTGTGGTCCGGGTGGTCGGCGTGGCCGGGGACACCGTCGCCTGCTGCACCGGCGAGCACCTCTCGGTCAACGGCATATCCATCACCGAGCCCTACGTCACCCCCGGCTACGAGGGCCTCTTCGAGTTCTCGGCCAAGGTGCCCGAAGCACGATCTTCGTCGAAGGCGACAACCGCGGCTCGTTGTCCGCGGTGACCGCGTTCACGGACGCAGGCCTGCCGGGGGCGCCGTTCACCGACTCGACCCTGCCCAGTCTGCGCTGGTGGTTCGTCGGTGGGTTCGTCCTGTTCGTCGCCGGCTTCATCGGGCTGATCGTGACGCTCGTCCGGAACGCCGGAAAACGACAAAAAGCAGCCGCAGCCCCACCAGGGCGCTGATCACCAGCAGGTTGTAGCCGAACACCTGGTGCAGCGTCAGGTCCGGCAGGATCCGCGGGCCGCCGGTGCCGGTCAGCAGGAACACCGCCATCAGCCCGGTCGCCGCGCCGACGAAGGCCAGCAGGGCTTCGTGGACCAGGCCGGTCACGACGTCGCGGTCGCGTTCGTCGGAGAACAGCCGGACGTTCACCGACAGCCTGCCCTCCTCCAGCGCCGCGCCGATCCGGTCGATGCGGCGGGGGATGCGGCGCAGCACCGGCAGCAACGCCGTCAGCTCGCCGAGCGCCGTGTGGCCCAGCGGGCCCGGCCGCAGCCCGGCGCCGGCCTGCTCGACGGCGAACGCGCGCGACTCGGCGACGACGTCGAAGCCGGGCGCCAGCGCGGCCAGGGTGCCCTCGACCGTGGCCAGGGCGCGGAAGACCGCGGCCACCGGCGGGGGCACGCTGAGCCGGAAGTCCGCGACCACGCGGAACAGGCCGGTGAACAGGTCGAGGTCCGGGGTGCGGCCGGGGCCGAAGTGCCGGGCGACCAGGGCGCCGAGCGCGCGTTCGAGGCGCTGCTCGTCGATCTCGCCGGTGCGGTCGACGATTTCCAGCAGCCCGTCGCGCAGGCCCGCCGGGTCACCGCGGTCCAAGGCGACCAGCAGGTTCTGCAGGCCGCCCTGCAGCCCGGCGTCGAGGCGGCCGACCGAGCCGAAGTCCAGCAGGCCCAGGCGGCCGTCGGTCAGCAGCATGAGGTTGCCCGGGTGGGGATCGGCGTGGAAGACGCCGCCGATCATGACCTGGTCGAGCAGGCAACGCAGGAGCGACCGCGCCAGCCGGCTGCGCTCGGCCGGCGGCAGGGCGTCCTTCGCCGCGGCGAGGGGCTTGCCGTCGAGGCGGGACATGACCAGCACCCGATCGGTGGAAAGTCCTTTGTGGACTTTCGGGAGGGCCACGTCCGGCGGGCCCGCGGCGGTGACGGCGGCGATGTTGCGGGCTTCGACGGTGAAGTCGAGTTCCTCGGCCAAGGCCTGGGCGAAGCCGTCGGCCAGCTCGGCGACGCCGAGCGACCGCGCCCAGTCCGCGCGGTCCTCCAGTGCCGCGGCGACGCGCCGCAGGATGGCGACGTCGCGCTCGGCCTGCTCCCGCACGCCCGGCCGCTGGACCTTGACCACGACGTCTTCGCCGCTGCGCAGCTTGGCGCGGTAGACCTGCGCGACCGACGCGGCGGCCAGGGGTTCGGGGTCGAACTCGGCGAAGACGTCGTCGGGGGAGCCGCCGAGCTCGGCGGCCAGCAGGGCCCACACGGCTTCGGCGCGGGCGGGCGTGACCTGGTCCTGGAGCCGGCTCAGCTCGTCGACGAACACCGGGGGCAGCAGGTCCGCGCGGGTGGAGAGGAGCTGGCCGAGCTTCACGAACGTCACGCCGCCCTCCTCGAGGGCCCGGCGCAGGGACCGCGCGAGCTTGGCGGGCCGGCCCGGCGCGAGGCCGGGTTCGCGCCGTCCGGCCAGGTAACGGCCGAGACCGTGCTTGACCGCGATCCGGCTGATCTGCGCGTACCGGCGGGTGCGGGACAGGCGCCCGCGCAGCCGGCCGAGCCCGACGCCGTGGGGCAGCGCGATCTCGGCGACGAGCAGGAAGATCAGCGTGGCGAGGAAGGCGCTGCCCGCCAACGGGATCAGCAGGCCGAGGGCCGCGCCGCCGTTGTGCAGCAGCGAAACGGGGAACGCCCGCCCGATCCCGCCCGCGACGAGCCAGCCGAACGCCGCGGCGCACAGGGCGCGGACGACGCCGATCCGGACGCCGAGCACGCGCCGCGACGCGGCCACGAGCGGCCACAGCACCAGCACGTACAGGGGGAGGGTCAGCAGGCCCAGCAAGATGTCCATCGGTTCCCTTTCGCCGGCGCCGAGCAGACCACGGCGGCCGGTGCCGGCGGCTCACGCGGCGGCGGGAGGCGGCTCCCTCCCGCGAGGGAACGACTTTCGGCCGTTGGCCGCGGTGGTGGTGACCTTCTAACCTGATCGCGCGAACCACGGTGAAGTGCTTCCTGAATCGGACTAAGGAGACACGATGAACGGACGCGTGATCGGCCGGGTCGTGGCACTGGCCACGGCCGTCGCGGCCCCGCTGGGCCTCGGCCTCGCCACCGCCCCGGCCGCCTCGGCGGCGGCGGTCACGACCCTGTACTACAGCTCGTCGGGCGCGCCGGACTACCTGACCCAGATCGACCAGGGCGCGGCCAGCTGGAACGCGGCCGTCACCGACGTGAAGCTGGTCAAGCGGGCCACGGGCGCGACGATCGTGTTCCACGAGGTGCACAGCGGAGGCTCGTACACGAACACCAACGGCCACGGCCGCGGGCAGATCTACCTGGACACGAGCCAGGTGGCCGAAGGCTACGATCCGACCCGGATCGCGGCCCACGAGCTGGGCCACAACCTGGGCTTGCCGGACCACTACAGCGGCCCGTGCACGGAGCTGATGTCGGGCCACGGCCCGGGAACGGCGTGCAAGAACGCCAAGCCGTCCGCGGCCGAGGCGGCGAAGGTGCAGTCGTTGTGGGTCAACGGCTTGGTGGCCGCGGCCGAGAGCCGCGCGGTCGCTTACTGACTCGCGGAGGTGGCCTTCGGTGCGGGTGGTGCGCCGGAGGCCACGTTCTTCCTCCGGTGCAGGCCGAGCGTGACCCCGGCGATGACGACGGCCCCGCCGAGCACTTGGACGAGCGTGAGCCGCTCCCCGGCCAGCACGACCGCCCACCCCAGTCCCGCCACCGGGACGACGTTCAGCAGGTTCACCGCGACACTCGCCTCCAGCCGCCGGAGTCCGTGGTTGTACAGCAGGAACCCGGCCACCGAGCAAAGCCCGGCCAAGAACCCGATCCGCAGCACGTTCGCCCCGCTCGGCACGCTCCACCGGTCCACTTCGGACAGCGACAGCAGGACGAACCCGGCCGCCCCGGCCAGCGTCTGGTAGTACGTCACCACGATCGGCGAAGCGCCGGATCCGTCCCGCCGGGCCAGGAGGTTGTACGCCGCCCAGGCCACGCCGCCCGCGATGAGGAACACGTCGCCCCACAGCGAGTGCGAGCCGTCGCCCCGGACCACCAGCCACACCCCCGCGACCGCCACCAGCATGCCCGTCAGCCGAACCGGGGAGAAAACCGTGCGGCCGGACAAAACCAGCGTCAAAATCGGGTAGGACGCCACGATCAGCGTCGCATCGGAAGCCGACGCCAGGTCGACGCCCACGTTTTCCAGCGCGAAGTACGCCGTGATCCCCAGCAGGCCCGCCAAGCCGATGAACAGCCGCTCCCGCGGCGCCGGCAGGCGCCGGCGCTCCGGGCCCGCGTGCACCGCCACCGCCAGGATCAGCGCCGCCAGCACGAACCGCAGTGCGCCCAGCGTCATCGGCGGGACCTCCGCCAGCACCACCTTGGTGACCGCGAACGAACTGCTCCAGATCAGGGCCGCGCCCAGGACGGCAGCGACGGCAAGGCCCCGGCGAGAAGAATCGGTGATCATGGGCGTCACGGTAAACAAGAGCCGGGACTTGACCGATGAATGCCGTGCTAGATTCGGTGAACCGGCAAAATGCCGAATCGCATGAGCCTGAGAGGCGGAGCAAGGCCCGATGGACGAACTTGACACGGCCCTGCTGACCCTCCTCCAGGAGGACGCCAAGCAGACCAACAAGGAGCTCGCCCGCCGCCTGCACATCGCGCAGTCGACCTGCCTCGAACGGGTGCGGGACCTCACCCGGCGCGGCATCGTGCGCGGGCACACCGTCGACGTCGACCTGAAGAAGATCGGCCGTCCCGTGCAGGCGATGGTCGCGGTGCGGCTGCGGCCGCCCGACCGCGCGGTGATCGAATCGTTCCGCGCCTTCGTGACCGGCCTGCCCGAGGTGCTGTCGGTGTTCGTCATGTCCGGCAGCGACGACTTCCTGCTGCACATCGCCGTCGCCGACAACGACCACCTGAGCGGCTTCGTCCTCGACCGGCTCACCCAGCGCCGGGAGATCGTCGACGTCCGGACCTCGGTCATCTTCAGCCACTTCCGCCGCACCGTCGTGACGCCGCCCGACGGCGGAAGCTGAGGCACCTCCACCGCGGGAGGGAGGCGCGCGCGGGGGTCCGGCTGCGAAGATCGGCCCGTGCGCATCCTCCGGCCCCTGACGAGCAAGGCGACCTACCGCCGCTGGGTCTACCTCGTGCTCGGCGGCGCCATCAGCGTGCCCTACCTGCTGTTCTCCGCGGTCGCCGTGCCGTCGCTGCTGCCGTTCGTCACCACGGTGGAGCAAGCCACCGTCGTCGGGGGCCTGCTCACCCTGGCCGTCCTGGCCGGGACGGCGTTCCTGCCCGCGGTGCACGTCCTGGAGTCCACCGCGGTCCGGGAGCTGCTGGACGATCCGGTGCCGGACGCGCCCGCGAAACCGCAGAGCCGTCCGGGCCGCCGGCGCGCCGCGGTGATGTTCGTGCTGCACGTCGGCGCCGGGTTCGTCGTCAGCTCCTTGAGCCTCGCCGCCCCCGTCGCGATCGGGTTCTCGATCAGCGCCGTGTTCACCGGGCACCTCGTTCAGGCCGGCGAGGGCGACGCGGTCACCGTGCCGAAGGGCTGGGCGTCGGCGTGGCTCCCCGTGGTCTTCGTGGCCGGCCTGGTGCTGCTGATCTACGCCGCCGGGGCGATCGGCGGGCTGCTGCGCCGGGCCGCGACCGGGCTGCTCGGGGCCACGGCCGCCGACCGGATCGCCCGGCTCGAACGGCGGACCGAGCAGCTCGCCGAGCGCAACCGCCTGGCCAGGGAGCTGCACGACTCGGTCGGGCACGCGCTCAGCGTCGTCACGATCCAGGCGGGTGCCGCCCGGCGGACGCTGCGCACCGACCCGGACTTCACCGAGCGGGCGCTGGGCGCCATCGAGGAGTCCGCCCGCACGGCGCTCGACGACCTCGACCACGTGCTGGGGCTGCTGCGGGAGGAGGCGGCGGGCCGGACGCCGCAGCCGACGCTGGCCGGGCTGCCCGCCCTGCTCGAAACCACCCGGCTCGCCGGCACCGACGTCACCGCCGACCTCGGCGGCGACCTGGCTGCCGTGCCGCCGGTGGTGTCCCGCGAGGTGTACCGGATCCTGCAGGAATGCCTGACCAACGCGGTGCGCCACGCCGGTAGGGTCCCGGTGTCGGTGACCGTCGAGGTCGCGGCGCACGAGCTGGTCGCCCGGGTGGTCAACCCGCTGGGAAGCGGCTCGCGCCGGTCCGGTGGTGGCCGGGGCCTGCGCGGGATGGCCGAACGGGTGGCGGTGCTCGGCGGGGAGTTGTCGGCCGGTCCGGTGGACGGGCGGTGGGAGGTCGTGGTGCGGGTGCCGTGGGGGAGCGGGCGATGAGGGTCGGTGTGCTGCTGGTGGACGACGAGCCGCTGATCCGGGCCGGGCTCCGGGCGATCGTCGACAGCGAGGACGACCTGAGCGTGCTCGGCGAAGCCGCCGACGGGGCCGAAGTGCCCGGGCTGGTGGCCCGGCTGCGGCCCGACGTCGTGCTGATGGACGTGCGGATGCCCGCGGTGGACGGCATCCGGGCCACCACGCACCTGATGTCCGCGGTGGACCACCCGCCGAAGGTGATCGTGGTGACCACCTTCGAGAACGACGACTACGTCTACGACGCGCTCGTCGCCGGCGCCAGCGGCTTCCTGCTCAAGCGCGCCCGGCCGGAGGAGATCGTCGCGGCGATCCGGACCGTCGTGGCCGGCGAATCACTGCTGTTCCCGGCCGCGATCCGGCGGCTGGCCGCCCGGCACGCGCCCCCGGCAGGCGACGGCCTGGCGTCGGCCGGACTGACCGAGCGCGAGCGCGAAGTGCTGCGGCTGATGGCCGTCGGACTGTCCAATGTGGAGATCGCGGGCGAGCTGTACCTGGGCATCCAGACGGTGAAGACCCACGTCGGCAACGTGTTGGCGAAGCTCGGCGTGCGCGACCGCACCCAGGCCGTGATCCGGGCGTACGAATCGGGCTTCGTGGCACCGTCGGGCTGATTCGGGCACCATGGGCCGCATGGCTGCCACCTACGACGCCTTCGCCGGAGCGTACACGGCCGAAAACGAAACCAGCCTGATGAACGCCTACTACGAGCGGCCCGCCACCCTCGCGCTGGCCGGCGACGTGGCCGGGCGGCGGATCCTCGACGCCGGCTGCGGCTCGGGTCCGCTGTTCGCCGCACTGCGGGACAAGGGCGCTGTCGTCAGCGGGTTCGACCAGAGTGCCGGCATGGTGGAGCACGCGCGGGGCCGGCTCGGCGACGACGCGGACCTGCGGGTCGCCGACCTGACCGGCCCCCTGCCCTACCCGGACGGCGAGTTCGACGACGTCGTGGCGTCCCTGGTGCTGCACTACCTCCGGGACTGGGCGCCGGTGCTCGCCGAATTCCGGCGCGTGCTCAAGCCCGGCGGCCGCCTCATCGCCTCCGTCAACCACCCGATGATGGTGAACGTGACGCACCGCCACGAGGGGCCGCGGCCCGACTACTTCGAGGCCTACACCTGGACCGACGAGTTCGAATTGCACGGCGAAAAAGCGCGGATGACCTTCTGGAACAAGCCGCTGCACGCGATGACCGACGCCTTCACCGCGGCCGGCTTCCGGATCGCCGTCATCAGCGAACCCCACCCGGTGCCGGAAGCCCGGGAGCTGTTCCCCGGCGACTTCGAAATCCTCGACACCTTCCCGAGCTTCCTGTTCTTCGTCCTGGAAGCCGGGTAAGCCTCAGTCGACGCAGAACTCGTTGCCCTCGATGTCCTGCATGTTCTGGCACGATTCGTTTTCCTCGTCGGCGAGCAGCAGCCGCCCGCGGACCGCGCCGAGCGCCTCCAGGCGTGCGCACTCGGCCTCGAGCGCGGCCAGCCGCTCGTCGCCGACGAGCCCGGTACCGACCCGGACGTCGAGGTGCACGCGGTTCTTGACGACCTTGCCTTCGGGGACGCGCTGGAAGTACAGCCGCGGGCCCACACCCGCCGGGTCGACGCAGGCGGTGTCCCCCTGCAGCTCGTACCCCAGCACCTCGCACCAGAACCGGGCGACGCGCGCCGGATCCACGCAGTCGAAGGTGACCTGAACCTGCCTGACCGGACTCATGCCGCCACTCTAAGGACCAAGGCAAGAGAATTTTTCAGCCGAGCTCGTCGAGCAGCGCCTGGATCGCCGCGGCCATCGCCGCCGGGTCGCCGTCGGCCGGCCGCAGCACCAGATCGGGTGACGCCGGGCGCTCGTAGGGGGCGTCGATGCCGGTGAAGCCGGTGATCTCCCCGGCGCGGGCCTTTGCGTACATGCCCTTCGGATCGCGGGCTTCGCACACTTCCAGCGGCGTGTCGACGAAGACCTCCACGAACGGCAGCCCCTCGTGAACCGCCCTGGCCCGGGCCCGGTCGGCTTCGTACGGGCTGATCAGCGACGCGATCGCGACCACGCCCGCGTCCGCGAACAAGCGCGCCACCTCGGCCACGCGCCGGACGTTCTCCGCGCGGTCCTCGGGGCTGAAGCCCAACCCGGCGTTGAGCCCGTGGCGCAGGTTGTCGCCGTCGAGCAGGTACGCCGGGCGGCCCGCCGCGACCAGGCGGCGTTCCAGCTCGACCGCCACCGACGACTTGCCCGACGCCGAAAGCCCGGTGAGCCACACCGTCGCGCCGCGGGTCGGGCGGTCCTCGCGCCGCACCGCGGCGGTGTGCCAGACGACCGGGGAGGCGACCGCGCCGGTGATCATGCCCGCCGCGACCGTGTCGCCCGTGTGCTCGTCGACCAGGAGGAAGCCGCCGGTGGCCCGGTTGCGGCGGTAGGGGTCGAACAGCAGCGGCGCCCGCGTGCGCAGGCGGATCCGGCCGATGTCGTTCAAGGACAGCGCTTCCGCCGTCTCGTCGCGGTGCAGCGTGGTGACGTCGAGGCGGTACTCCAGCCGGTCCACCGTGCCGCGCGTCTCGGTCGTCGTGTGCCGCACCGCGTAGGTCGCGCCCGGCGTCAAGGCGGCGCGTTCGGAGAACCAGCAGACCAGCGCGTCGACTTCGCGGGCCGACTCCGCGCGGTTGCCCGGGCGGCACAGCATCGCCCCGCGGCCGAGGTCGAGGTCGTCGGCCAGCTCGACCGCCACCGCCTGGCCGGTGAACGCCTCTTCGAGGGGCTGCCCGCCGGGACCCCACACCGCGCGCACCTTCGACGTGAATCCCGACGGCAGCGCCACGACCTCGTCACCGGGCTTGAACACCCCGCCGGCGATGGTGCCCGCGTAACCGCGGAAGTCCGACCGGCGGATCACGTACTGCACCGGGAACCGGGCGTCGATGAGGTTGCGGTCGGAGGCGACGTGCACCTCCTCCAGCTGGTGCAGCAGCGAAGTGCCTTCGTACCAAGGCATGCTCGCGCTGCGGTGCACCACGTTGTCGCCGTGCAGCGCCGAAACCGGCACGAACGTCAGGTCGGCGACGTCGAGCTTCATCGCGAAGCGGCGGAAGTCCTCGCGGATCTCGGCGAACCGCTCGGGCGACCACCCGACGAGGTCCATCTTGTTCACGCACACCACGAGGTGCCCGATCCCGAGCAGCGACGCGAGGAACGCGTGCCGCCGCGACTGCTCCAGCACGCCCTTGCGCGCGTCCACCAGGACGAGCGCCAGGTCGGCGGTGGACGCGCCGGTCACCATGTTCCGCGTGTACTGCAGGTGCCCCGGCGTGTCCGCGATGATGAACTTGCGCTTGGGCGTGGCGAAGTAGCGGTGCGCGACGTCGATCGTGATGCCCTGCTCGCGTTCGGCCCGCAAGCCGTCGGTGAGCAGCGCGAGGTCCGGGTAGTCCTCGCCGCGGGCGCGGCTGGCGCGCTCGACGGCGGCGAGCTGGTCGGTGAAGATCGCCTTCGAGTCGAACAGCAGCCGGCCGATCAGGGTCGACTTGCCGTCGTCGACGCTCCCCGCCGTGGCGATCCTCAGCAGCTGCATCAGAAGTAGCCTTCCCGCTTGCGATCTTCCATGCCCGCTTCGGAAATCCGGTCGTCGGCGCGCGTGGCGCCGCGTTCGGTGACGCGGGTGGCGGCCACTTCGGCGACCACTTCGGCCGGTGTCGCCGCCGACGACTCGACGCAGCCGGTGCAGGTGGCGTCGCCGACGGTCCGGAAGCGGACGGTCGCCTCGTAGGGCGTCTCGCCGTCCACAAGGGACAGGAAACGGGTGGCTGCCAGCAGCATGCCGTCGCGCTGGACCACGGACCGCCGGTGCGCGTAGTACAGCGGCGGCAGCGCGATCCGCTCGTCCCGGATGTACTGCCAGATGTCGAGCTCGGTCCAGTTCGACAGCGGGAACACCCGGATGTGCTCACCGCGGCGGTGCCGCCCGTTGTAGAGGTTCCACAGCTCCGGGCGCTGCGCCCGGGGGTCCCACTGGCCGTGCTCGTCGCGGAAGCTGAACACCCGCTCCTTCGCCCGGGCCTTTTCCTCGTCGCGGCGGGCTCCGCCGAACACGGCGTCGAAGCCGCCCTCGCGGATCGCCCGCAGCAGGGTCACCGTCTGCAGCCGGTTGCGGCTGGCCCGCGGCCCGGTCTCCTCGGCGACGCGGCCGGCGTCGATGTCGTCCTGGACGCGCGCGACCTCCAGGCGCAGGCCGAGCGCGGCGACGGTCTCGTCGCGGAACCGCAGCACCTCGTCGAAGTTGTGGCCGGTGTCGACGTGCAGCACGGGGAACGGCAGCGGTGCCGGCCAGAACGCCTTCGCGGCGACGTGCAGCATCACCACCGAATCCTTGCCGCCGGAGAAGAGCAGGACCGGGCGCTCGAAGGTCGCCGCGACCTCGCGGAAGACGTGCACGGCCTCCGCTTCGAGCGCGGCCAGGTGCGAGAGCTCGTACGAGGTCACGGACACCCGAAAAAAGTAGAACATGTTCTTGTCTTTGGTCAAGCGGTGCGGGACGCTGGGGGCATGGACCTGGTCGTACTCGAAGAGATCAAGCGGCTGAAGTACCGGTACCTGCGCGGGGTGGACCTGAAACTGTGGGACGAGGTGGCCGGCACTTTCACCGCCGACGCCACGGCCGACTACGGGACGCACGCCGTGGGCGGCGACGGGAAGCGGTTCGAAGGCCGCGACGCCATCGTCGGCTTCCTCACCCAGAGTCTCGGCAACGGCATCATCACGGTGCACCACGCAGGTCAGCCCGAGATCGACGTCGACGGCGACACCGCGACCGGGCGGTGGTCGTTCACCGACCGGGTGATCGTCCCCGAGCACAAGGTGATCATCGAAGGGGCCGCCTTCTACGAGGACACCTACCGCCGCGAGAGCGACGGCGCCTGGCGGATGTCGCACATCGGGTACGTCCGCACCTACGAATCGATGCTGTCCTGGGACGCCCTGCCGGGTTTTCGGCTGCTCGCGAACCGCTGGGCCGTCCCGGCATGATCGAGAACGAGTTCTCGTTGACCCGGCCGTTCGCCGACGCCATCGCCGAGGCCGAGAAGCTGATCGCCGAAGCTCCGCCGGCGCAGACCGAGCAGGGCCTCCTGGAGGGCTACGACTACCTCGCGGGCAGCATCCGGGCGTCGCTGCAGATGGCCTGGGCCTACCAGCGCGACTTCCCGTACTTCACCGCGTCCACCGGGCCCTACACGAAGATGGGCCTGGACAACCCGGACACGCTGTACTTCAACGCGAACATCCGCGCCGACCGCGAGTACCTGGTCACCGGCGTCCGCGGGACCACCGCCGACCTGAGCTTCCAGGTCCTCAACGGCGACTACTCGCCGGTGGAGGTGCCCGACAGCCTCGCCGCGTTCGACGACCGGAAGATCGAGATCGGCGGGGGAGGCCGGTTCGAGCTGCGGTTCGGCCCGGCCCGCGAGAACCCGGGGCCGAACTACTTCGTCCTCGGCGAAGGCTCGTCGATGCTCGTGGTGCGCGAGGTCTACAGCGACTGGGCGACCGAGCGGCGGGGCGAGATCCGCATCCGGTGCGTCGACACGGCCGGCCAGGCGCCGCCGGTGCCGGACCGGTCCGCACTGGCCAAGCGCTACGGCGTCACCGGCAAGATCCTGCTGAGCCGGCTCAAGACGTTCCTGGCCTTCCCGAAGTGGTTCTACTACGACCTGCCGGTGAACACGATGACCGAGCCGCGCTCGACGCCGGGCGGGCTCACCACGCAGTTCTCCTCGGCCGGGCACTACGAGCTCGGTCCCGAGGAAGCGATGATCGTCACCGTGCCGCGCTGCGCGGACGCGCCGTACCAGGGCATCCAGCTCGGCAGCCTCTGGTACGTCTCGCTCGACTACGTCAACCACCAGACGAGCCTCACCGCCGACCAGGCCCGCGTCGACCCGGACGGCAAGATCCGGTTCGTCATCGCCGAGCGCGACCCCGGCCTGGTGAACTGGCTCGAACTCACCGGCCACGACCGCGGGTACGTGCAGATCCGCTGGCAGCGGCTGGCCCGCGACCTCGGCCCGGACGACGGCCCGGTCGTCGAGGTGGTCAAGGCCGACGAACTGCCCGACCGGCTGCCCCACCACGCCGACGCGCGGGTGACGCCGGAGCAGTGGGCGGCGAGGATCGCGGCCCGGCAGGACGCCGTTGCCGCCCGGATGCTGGGGTGAGCGTGGAGAACCTGTTGCAGGGCAAAGTGGTCGTCGTTTCGGGGATCGGCCCCGGGCTCGGCCGGTCGATCGCCGTGCGCAGCGCGCGGGCCGGCGCGGACGTCGTGCTCGCCGCCCGCACCGAGTCGCGGCTCACCGAGGTCGCCAAGGAGGTCACCGACCTCGGCCGCCGGGCGGTCGCGGTCCGCACCGACATCGACGACGCGGACTCCGCGGCGAACCTGGTGAGCCAGTCGATCGAGGCGTTCGGGCGGGTCGACACCGTGGTGCACAACGCCTTCGCCGTCCCGCCGCTGACCGATCTGGCCACTGTGGACCTCGACGGCGTCCGCGCGGGCTTCGAGACCGCGGCGATCTCCGTGCTCCGGCTGACCCGGCTGTTCCTGCCCGCGCTCAAGGAGAGCCGGGGCTCGCTGGTGATGATCAACTCCGCCGTGCTGCGGCACTCGCGGCGCACCTTCGGCGCCTACAAGATGGCGAAGTCGGCGCTGCTGTCGCTCTCCCAGAGCCTCGCCAGCGAGCTGGGGCCGGACGGCGTGCGCGTCAACACCGTGGCGCCGGGGTACATCTGGGGCCCGAACCTCCAGTGGTACTTCACCTACCTGGCCAAGGAACGCGGCATCACGCCGGAAGACGTCTACGCCGAAACGGCGTCCACAATAGACCTGCGCAAACTGCCGGAACCCGACGAGATCGCCGACGCCGTGGTCTTCCTCGCCTCGCCGATGGCGCGCGCGATCACCGGGCAGTGCCTCGACGTCAACGGCGGCGAGTACCACCACTAGGAGGTTCGATGCTCCCCGGCAGGGAAGACGTGGGCACCGTCGAGGACCTGCACGCCTCGGCGTCGAAGCTCACCGGGCTCGACGATTTCGGCGCGGACGAGTACGTCGAAGGCCTGCGCGTGCTGCTGGAGTCGTACGAGGCGGACGAGGACCTGACGCCGTACGGCAACAAGGTGCACCGGGCGTTCCTGCGCGGCGCACTGGTGGCGCGGCTGCTCAGCGAAGCGTCGTGGAAACAGCATCCGGCGTACGCGGACGTCCGGGTGGAGCGGCCGATCTTCGTCACCGGCCTGCCGCGCACCGGCACGACCGCGCTGCACCGGCTGCTCGCCGAGGACCCCGCGCACCAGGGGCTGGAGGTGTGGCTCGCCGAGGTGCCGCAGCCGCGGCCGCCGCGTGCGACGTGGGCGGAGAACCCGGTCTTCCAGGGCATCCAAACCGGCTACGAACGCCACCACGTCGAGCACCCGGAGTTCATGGGGGTGCACCACATGTCCGCCGACCAGGTGGAGGAGTGCTGGCAGCTGCTGCGCCAGTCGATGCGGTCGGTGTCCTTCGAATGCCTCGCGCACCTGCCGCGGTACTCGCGCTGGCTGGCCAAACAGGACTGGACGGACGCCTACGCCCGGCACAAGCGCAACCTGCAGCTGATCGGGCTGCCGGACGCGGGCAAGCGCTGGGTGCTCAAGAACCCGAGCCACCTCTTCGCGCTGGATGCCCTGATGGCGAACTACCCGGACGCGCTGGTGATCCAGACGCACCGGGCGCCGAGCACGATCATGGCGTCGATGTGCAGCCTGGCCGAGAAGGCCGCGGACGGCTGGTCCTCGACGTTCCGGGGCGAAGTGATCGGTCGGGGGCAGCTCGAGCTGTGGGCGCGCGGAGCGGACGAATTCGGCTGGGCCCGCGCGCGCCACAACCCGGCGCAGTTCTGCGACGTCCGGTACGAGGACTTCGTCGCGGACCCGATCGGCACGGTGTCCACTGTGTACGACCACTTCGGACTGGACTTCACCCCGGAGGCGCGGGCGGCCATGACGGCCGTGCACGAGGTGAGCCGGACGGGGGAACGGAAACCGGTGCACCGCTACCGCCTGGCGGACTTCGGCTTGACGCCCGAGGAGGTCGACGAGCGGTTCGCGAGCTACCTCTCGGCCCACGGCTCGTGAGTGGTAAGGCGGGTTAGAACCCGCCTTACCACTCACGACAAGCTGCGGCAGGGGGCCGTGATCAGCTTCACCACTTCGTCCATCGCCGGTCCGGCGGCCATTTCGGCGGCCAGTTCGCGCGCCCGGTTCCGGTAGCGCGGATCGGCCAGGACCGTGCGGACGGCCCGCCGCAGCGTCCGCGGCGAGGCCGAAGCGCGGGCGCGGCCGATCCCGGCGCCGGACCAGGTGACCCGGGCGGCGACCTCGCGCTTGTCCTCGCTGGCCCCGACCACGACCAGGGGCACGCCGTAGCGGAGGGCGTGGTTGACGCCGCCGTACCCGCCGTTGCTGACCATGGCCGCGCAGCGGGGGAGCAGCTCGTCGTAGGGCAGGAAGCCCGCCACCCGGACGTTCTCCGGCAGCGGGCCGGGTCGCAGCCGCCCGCCGCACGTCGTCGCGACGACCAGGACGTCCTCGCCGGCCAGCGCGGCGATGGTGGGTTCGACGAGCCGGCCGAGGTCGTCGTTCGCCACGGTTCCCTGGGTCACGTGCACCACCGGCCGGGCGCCGTCGAGGTCGCTCCACCACGGCGGCAGCGGGTGCTCGCTCGCCGCGCTGACCGTCGTCGGCCCGATGAAGTGCAGCGGCGCTCCCTCGCGCGGGTACTCGAAGCCGGGGCAGGTCATCTGGAGCACACCGTCGCTGTGCAGGGGCCAGTCCGTGAACAGCATGCCGGGGTCGCCGCCCAGCAGGTCGTTCGCCAGTTTCCGGGCCGGCCCGGTCACCCACGGCGCGAGCGCCTTGAGGAGCGCGCCGCGCAGGGGGTGCCCGGGCGGGCCGGTCGGGACCGGCGGCATGAACGGCAGGAACCCCAGCGTCAGCAGGCGTGGCCGCGGGTCGCGCCGGACCAGGGCCAGCCCGGCCATCATCAGCGGATCGCACAGCACGACGTCGGCTTGCCGGGCGTCGATGACGCTCAGCTGCGCGGGCATGGCGCGCACGAAGTGGGTCAGCTCGAACCGGGCGAGCTTCAGCCCGCTCAGCCCGGCGCGGCCGGGGATCGTGCCGTCCAGGTCGGTCTCGTCGAAGTCGGCCTCCGGCGGCAGGACTCTGACCTCGGCACCTCGTTCTTCGAACGCCCGCCGGTAGCGCGCGCCGGTGACGACGGCGACGTCGTGGCCGGCGGTGATTAACGCTTCGACGACCGGCTTGGTCGGCCCGACGTGACCGCGGGCGGGCTGCACGCACACGAGTATCCGGGCCACGGCACGTCCCTTCATTGACCGATACACTGTACTATCCAATGACGATGACGATACCGGATTCCGAGGACGCGCGGCGCCGTTACGAGTCGCCGGTGCGCGAGGCCCGCGCCCGGCGCACCCGGGCCCACGTGGTGGCAACGGCCGGGAAGCTGTTCGCCTCGCGTGGTTATGCGGGCACGAGCATGCGGCAGATCGCCGCGGAGGCGGGGGTGAGCCTGGAGACGGTGACGCAGACGGGCCGCAAGCCGCAGCTGCTGATCGCCGCGTTCCGCGCCGGCTTCGCGGGCGACCCGGACGCGATGAACCTGGACGCCCTGGCGGGCCCGGCCGGCCCGGCGGATCTGCCGTCGGTGGTGTCCCGGGTGGCGACGGGAGTACGCAGGTCGTTGCCGATCTGGCGCGCGTTCACCACGGCGGCGGCGGCCGACCCGGCGGTGGCGGCGGTCCGCGCGGAGCAGGCGGTGGCCCGCCGCACGGAGATCACGGCCCGGCTCCGCGCGGCGGGGCTGGCACCGGAGGGCGCGGAGGCCGGCCGCTTGGCGGACGCGATCGGGCTGGTCATGTCGCACGAGGCGTACGACCACCTGACGGAGGTGTGCGGCTGGGCGCACGAGGACTACGTGAGCTGGGCGGCGATGGCGATCCAGGCCCAGCTGACCCTCGACTGGCAGTGAGCACCGGCTCCCGACGGCGCGGGCCCTGCTGACGTGGTGCGGGCGGCCGCGGCGTCCGCTAACCCGCGGCCGCCTGCAAGCCCCGGGTTCCGATGCCCCGCAGCACTTCGACTCGCTCCGAACCCGGGCGGCTCAGCACCCAGCTCGACCCCGGCACCGCCTTCGCGCGCTTCTTCAACGGTGCCAGCAGCCGCGAAACCTCCTGGTACGAGCCGATTGCGCCGCTCGCGCACACCAGCGTCGCCAGTGACACCGTCACCGGCAGGCCCTCGGCCGACCACCCGCGGTCCAGCAGCGCCCCCGCCACCGTGGCGATCTCGTCGACGTCGCAGACCACCAGGAAGTCGTCGCCGCCCACGTGGCTCACGCGCATCCGGCGCAGGCCGCCGGACAGCTCCGTCAGCGCCGCGCCCAGCTCGCGGATCAGGTTGTCGCCCGCCGCGAAGCCCGCCGTGTCGTTGATCGCCTTGAAACCGTCGATGTCCAGCCACGCCGCCACGAACGGTTCGCCGATCGTGATGCGGCGGGCGACGTCGCGGGCGATCGTGTCGCTGCCCGGCAACCGCGTCAGCGGGTTCAGCGCCGCGGCCGCCTCGACCTTCGCCTCGGCCACGCCGCGGACCACCTCGGTCACCAGCACCACGCCGAGGCAGCGGCCGAGCTCGTCGACCACCACCACGTCGTCGCCGGTGCGGGCCCAGTCCGCGTCGGTGACCAGCTCCAGGAACTCCATCGCGCCGGCGCGGGCCTCGATCGTGTGCGGGGTGTCGGCGAGCCGGGCGGCCGGGCGCTTCGCGTGCAGCGCGTGCCCGTACGGGCCGGTGACCGCGACCAGGAACCGGGTCCGGTCGACCGACCAGCGCGGCCGGTTCAGCTCGTCCACCCCGACCACCCCCGACGGCGCGTCCGCCGCCGCGAGCACCGCGCGGACCTCGTCGCACGTCGCGGATTCCGGCAACGTCGTGGCCGGGCGGAGGAAGTCGCCGACGCACGGGGCCGGTGCCCCGGTCGCGGGACGGCCGCGCGTCAGCAGGGCCGGCGCGGGACCGGCCGCGGTCGGCGGCGCGAGGAGGTGCCCCTGCGCGATCCGGACACCGAGGCCGCGGACGGCGTCGAGCTGCTCGCCGGTCTCCACGCCGGTCGCGACGAGCCGGGTGCCGGTGCGGTTCGTGTAGTGCAGCAGCGCCTCGACGACGGCGACCGGCGCCGGCTCGTCCGGCAGCCCGCGCAGCACGGTGCGGTCGAGCTTCACCAGGTCGATCGGCGCCTCGACGAGCAGGCCCAGCGGCAGGTCGCCGCGGCCGAGGCCGTCGAGCGCGACCCGGAAGCCGAGCTCGGTGAGCTCCCGCATCCCGGCGAGCGCGCGGCCGGCGGGCAGCGGCGCGAAGGGCGGCCCGATTTCCAGGACGACGTCGCGGGTGCGCCGGCCCGCGTGGCCGAGCTCCTCGAGGAGGTCGTCGAACATCGCCTGCGGCGCGGCCAGGGTGCGGGCGGAGAGGTTCAGGTGCAGGGGGAGCGACGTGGGGTTTCCGGCGTCCTGCCGGACGGCGGCGACCGCGAGCCCGAGGTCGGCCTCGGCGAGCCTGCCGTCGCGGCGCGCCTGCGCGAGCAGCTCGGGGACGGTTCCGCGGCCGGGCCTGGCCAGCGCTTCGTGCGCCACGACGCCTCCGGTGTGGAGGCTGTACAGCGGCTGGAAGGCGAAGCGGACCGCGGGTGGCGACTGCACGGCCCGATCGTCGCGGGTCGTGCGGCGGAGCGGAACCGATGTCGGCTGATGTTCACCGGGGCTTACCCACATCGGAGTAATAGTTTCAGTGTTGACTTATATAAGTCACTGCTTGTAGCTTGGCGGGGTGCACGCGTTCGACGTCCTCGGCGACCCGGTCCGCCGCCGGATCCTCGAGCTGCTGGCCGACGGCGAACGAGCCGCCGGCGCGGTGACCGAGGTGATCCGGGCCGAGTTCGGCATCTCGCAGCCGGCCGTCTCCCAGCACCTGAAGGTGTTGCGGGAGAACGGCTTCGCGGTCGTCCGCCAGGACGGGACGCGGCGGCTGTACGCGGTCGGGCACGCCCCGCTGCGTGACGTCGACGTCTGGCTCGACCGGTTCCGCCGGCACTGGACGCCGCCACTGGACGCGCTGGCCACCGAAATCGCCCGCGGCAAACGTGCCCGGCGCCTCACCGAAGGAGAAAGTTCGTGATCGACGTCAGTCACCAGATCAGCGCCGTCCGCCGGACGGTCGGCCGGCGCGTGCTCGAGGCGGGGGAGGCGCGCGTGATGACCATCAGCCAGGTCTACGACACCGACGTCGACGACATGTGGGACGCGGTGACCAGCGCCGAGCGCATCCCGCGCTGGTTCCTGCCGGTGTCCGGTGAGCTGCGCGTCGGCGGGAAGTACCAGCTGGAGGGCAACGCGGGCGGCACGGTCGAGCGCTGCGACCCGCCGAAGAGCTTCGCCGCGACGTGGGAGATGCACGGCGGCGTCAGCTGGATCGAGGTCCGGCTGACGCCCGAAGGCGATGGCACGCGGTTCGAGCTGGAGCACGTCGCGCACGTCGACGACCACTGGGACCAGTTCGGCCCCGGCGCGGTCGGCATCGGCTGGGACATGGCGCTCACCGCCCTGGTCCGCCACCTCGCGGCCGGCCCCGGGTACGTCGTCGACCCGCAGGAGGCGATGGCCTGGATGGCGTCGCCGGAAGGCGTCGAGTTCGTGACGAAGGCGGGAGAGGCCTGGTACGAGGCGCACGTCGCCGGCGGCGAGGACGAGGCCGTGGCCCGCGCGCAGGCCGGCCGCTGCCTGGCCGCCTACACCGCCCAGCCGGAGTCCTGATCACCCGTGATCGCCGGAAAGCGACGCCGTCACTTTCCCGACGAAAGTGATCCGGAGTGAGCGCTCCGGGTAGCTTTCACGTGAAAGCTCGGGGTTGGGGGTCAGCGGTCGTCGTACTTGACCGCGGTCAGGGTGATCACCGCGTCAGCCGGGACCTCCGTGCCGGGTGCCGGGTCCTGGCCCGTCTGACGCCAGTTGCGGTCGACGACCAGCGCGCGGCCCTGGCCGGTGCCGTCGACCTCGCGCAGGTTGTAGAGCCCGGCCCGCTGCATCGCGTCCTGGGCGTCCTGGTGGTTCATGCCGGAGACGTCCGGGACCTTGATCAGCTTCGCGGGAGCCGAGGCCGACGTCGAGGCCGACGCCGAGGTGGTGACCACCGTCGTCGTGCCCGGCTCGGCGGGCTGGGTGCCGCAGGCGACCGGGGCGAAGGCGAGGACCGCGAGGGCCGTGAGCGTGCGTCGGGACATGCCCCCGGGGTACCCCGGCGCCTGCCCGCCGTTCAGGTGAACCTCCGGATAGGGTCGTGCGCATGGATCAGGCCAGCGAACACCCCGACCCGCGGGCGGCCCGGCGCGACCCCGTGGCGAACGTCGGCGGGTTCACCGACCTGGCGACCAGCCCGTTCCGGATCGACCGCGACCGGATCGCGGCGTCGCCGTTCTTCGCGCGGCTCGGCGGCGTCACGCAGGTGGTCAGCGCCGGCGGCGCCGGGCTGCTGCACAACCGGCTCACCCACAGCCTGAAGGTCGCGCAGGTCGCGCGCGCCGTCGCCGAGCGGATCACCGCCGGGCCCGACGCCGGGCTGGCCGACAAGCTGGGCGGCTGCGACCCCGACGTCGCCGAGGCCGCCGCGCTCGCCCACGACCTCGGGCACCCGCCGTTCGGGCACCTCGGGGAGCAGACGCTCGACCGCATCGCCCGGCACCGCTTCGGCCTCGCCGACGGCTTCGAGGGCAACGCGCAGACGTTCCGGATCATCACCACCACCGACGTGCGCGGGCCGGAGGCGATCGGGCTCGACCTGACCGCCGCGGTGCGCGCCGCCGTCCTCAAGTACCCGTGGCTGCGGCTGCACCACCCCTCGCCGCACCCGTCGGAGATGGCCGTGCCGCCCCGCGGGGCCGGGGAGCCGGGCGGCCTGCCGGGCACCGGCGCGGGCAAGTTTTCCGCCTACGCCACCGAACTCGACGACTTCGAGCAGGCCCGCGCGGCGTTCGCGGGCCGCGTCGAAGGCTGGCAGCAGACCGTCGAAGCGTCCGTGATGGACACCGCCGACGACATCGCCTACGCCATCCACGACCTGCAGGACTTCCACCGCATCGGGGTGCTGCAGCACGCGCCGGTCGCCGCGGAGCTGGGGGAGTGGCTCGAGCACGCGGCCGAGCTGGCCTCGCTGGACGACGAGACGCTGCACGTCCAGCTGCGCCGCCCGGGCCGGTCGCTGGAACGCCTGCGCCGCCGCATGCACGCCAAGGACGCGTGGATCGTCGACGACGACGCGTTCGCCGCGGCTGTCGCGCGGGTCCGCGCGGAGCTGGTCGACGGCCTGCTCGCCGGCGAGTTCGACGGCTCGATCGAGGCGGAGCAGACGACGGCGGCGTTCTCCGCGAACTGGACCGCCCGGCTGGTGGACGGGGTGTTCCTGCTGGCCTCGCCGTCCACCCGCGCCGGCCACGTCTCGCTGCGGCCCGCCCAGTGGCACGAGGTGCAGGTGCTCAAGTTCGTGCACCGCCGGTTCGTGCTGCTGCGCCCCGACCTCGCGCTGCACCAGCGCGGCCAGGCCGGGGTGGTGACGAGCCTGGTCGACGCCCTCGACGCGTGGCTGCTCGACCGCGACGAGGTGTCCCGGCTGCCGCGCCGGCTGCACGACCTCGTCGAGCTGGCCGGTGCCGAGTACACCGAGCTGGCGCGCTCGGCGCCGGAACTGCTGGTGGGGGCCACGGGGGAGCCGGTGACGGGCGCGGATGCGGTGCGCGGCCTGGCCCGCGGGCGGGCCGTCGTCGACTTCGTGGCTTCGCTGACCGACAAGCAGGCGGTGACGCTGCTGGACGCCCTGTCCGGGCGGGCCGCGCAGCCGTGGTCCGATTCGTTCGTGCTCTGAGACGCCGGGGTGGCCGGACCAGCGAACTCGCGTACCTGGACGGACGGCTCGCGTACTCGGCGGCCCGTGTCTCGCGTGATCGGAGGCGTAACTCGCCCGCTCGCCGCGCCGCCTCGCGCGGTAACGGACTTTCCCCGTGGTTCCGCCGGTTGCACGCCTCCGGCGAGTTGCATGTGGACATCCCAGTCCGTGGTCACCCTTGCGGCCGGCGGTGGGACGATCACTTGTCCGGTGCGTGTCCGGTGACCGGTTCGCCGCTGCGCTGACTGGCCTACGTCATCCGGCCTATTCGGGAAATTATCCGTCCTTTGTCACTCGAACGGCTGATGTTTACGGAGAACTACCGGTACTTAGCTGGGTCCAGCCGGTGATCACCGGCGTAGGTCAGCGTGAGTCGGGGCACGCGCCTGGAGATTCGGAGGGCGCCCGTGCGTCGTACCCGTTCCACAAGATCGAGATCCACTGTGTTCACCGCCGGGGCCGCGGCTCTGCTCGCCGCGCTCGGCCTGGTGTCCCCGCCCGCAGCGGGGGCCGCCACCGCGTCCGCACCGGACGCGTTCAGCGAAACCGCGCAACAGCAGATCGCCGCCCTGCAGGCGGTCAAGGCGGGCCGCACCGCCGCCGAGTCCAAAGTGGACAGCAAGCTGCTCGTCGCCGCCAAGGGCGTGGGGAAGCAGCTGAACAGTTTGCAGGCTGGGGCCACCGTTTCCGCGACCGGGACCGTCCTGGTCGACATCCGCGCGAGCAAGGTCTCACCGGACCTCCTCGCCGGGCTCGCCAAGGCCGGTGCGGGCATCCGCGCGGTGTCCGACCGCTACGGCAGCGTCCGCGCCGAAGTGCCGCTGGCCAAGGTCGGCGAGATCGCCGCCCGCGGCGACGTCAAGCGGGTCGAGCAGGCCGACCAGGCGATGACCGCCCGGGAACTGGCCACGCCGGCGACGACGCCGGGCAAGACCGAAACCAAGCAGCAGAAGGCCGACCGCATCGCCGGGGAGCTGCAGAAGGCCGTCAGCGCGAAGTCCCAGCGCAGTGCGGCCGCCGCGGCCGCGCCGCTGGTCAGCGAAGGCGACCGCGCGCACAACGCCGACCTCGCCCGCCAGCAGTTCGGCGTCACCGGCGTCGGCGTCAAGGCGTGCGCGCTGTCCGACGGCGTCGACTCCCTGGCCGCTTCGCAGGCCAAGGGCGAGCTGCCGGACGTCGACGTCATCGCCGGCCAGGAGGGCGACGGCGACGAGGGCACCGCGATGCTCGAGATCCTCCACGACCTCGCGCCCCGCGCCGCGCTCGGCTTCGCGTCGGCGTTCAACTCGGACGCCAGCTTCGCGGACAACATCCGCAAGCTGCGCTTCGAGTCGCACTGCGACGTCATCGTCGACGACGTCATCTACTTCAAGGAATCGCCGTTCCAGGACTGGATCATCGCCCAGGCCGTGAACGACGTGACCGCCGACGGCGCGCTGTACTTCTCCTCGGCGGGCAACGAGGGCAACGTCGCCAGCGGCACCGCCGCGCACTGGGAAGGCGACTTCGTCGACTCGGGCAAGTCGGTCGGCAAGTTCGCCGGCACCGCGCACAACTTCGCCGGCGCGGCGGGCACCCAGATCTACGAGCCCATCTCGAACGCGTCCTCGGCCGGCGTCCCGGTGACGCTGCACTGGTCGGACCCGATCGGCGCGTCCGCCAACGACTACGACCTCTACCTGCTCAACTCCGCGGGCGGCGTGGTCAGCTTCAGCCAGAACGTCCAGGACGGCACGCAGGACCCGTACGAGATCCTGCAGACGCCGGCCTTCGGCGGCACCGGGCTGCGCCTGGCCGTCGTGAAGTTCTCCGGCCAGAACCGCTACCTGTCGCTTTCGGCGTTGCGCGGCCGGTTCTCCGACTCGGCCGACGGGCTCAAGGCCTACAACACCCCGGGCGTGACGGTCGGCCACTCGGCCGCGCGTGACGCCGTCAGCGTCGCGGCCGCCCCGGCGGCCAAGGCGTTCGGCCGGGCCCTGGAACCGGGCGACCCGGCCAACCCGGCGGGCCCGTACCCGGGCTCGTTCAGCGGCGCCACCAAGGCCGAGCGGTTCACCTCCGACGGCCCGCGGCGGGTGTTCTACGAGGCCGACGGCACGCCGATCACCCCGGGCAACGTGTCGTCGACCGGCGGCGAGGTCCGGAACAAGCCGGAGATCACCGCGGCCGACGGCGTCACCACGAGCGTGACCGGGTTCAACCCGTTCTTCGGCACCTCGGCCGCCGCGCCGCACGCGGCCGCGATCGCCGCGCTCGTGCTGTCCGGCAACCCCGGCCTGCCGCCCGCGGAGGTGCGGGAAGCGCTGATCAACACCGCGATCGACATCGAGACCCCGGGCCGCGACAACTTCACCGGGGCCGGCGTCATCCTCGCGGACAAGGTGCTGGCCTACACCGGCGCCAGCCCGCAGCCCCTCGCGGTGGCCAAGCAGCCGACGGTCACCCCGGCCGACGGCGGCTCGGCGCTCGACCCGGGCGACACCGCCAAGGTGACGCTGCCGGTGACCAACGACGGTGACGGCACCGCGGTGTCCACCAGCGTCGTGCTCACCAGCCCGACCCCGGGGGTCACGGTGGCGCCCCGGTCGAAGTCCTACGGCACCATCAGCCCGGGACAGACCGGCGTGAACGACTTCACCATCACCGTCCCGGCGAGCCAGCAGCTCGGCGCGCCGGTGGTGCTGAACGCCCGCGTCACCTTCGCCGGTTCGCACTCGCCGACGACGTCGACGTTCTCGCTCCCGGTCGGCACCCCGTCGCCGGTCGCGCAGGACTTCGCCTACACCGGCGCGCCGGTGGCGATCCCGGACAACAGCCCGGTCGGGGCGTCGGTGACCATCCCGGTCACCGGGGTCGGCCGCGCGTCCAAGGTGGCGTTCTCCGTGGACGGCACCACCTGCAGCACCGACGCCACGTCGACGACGGTGGGTCTGAACCACTCGTACGTCGGTGACCTGGTCGGCACGCTGACCGCGCCTTCGGGCGCCAAGGCGACGGTGTTCCAGCGCAACGGCGGCTCGGGCAAGAACCTGTGCAAGGTCGTCTTCGCCGACGACGCGGCGGCGGCGTTCAGCACGGTGACCTCGGCCAACGCGCCGTTCACCGGCACCTGGCGGCCGGCGCAGTCCCTGACCGGCGGCCTGACCGCCGCGGCAGCGGACGGCACCTGGACGTTCTCCGTGGTCGACGCCGCCGGCGGCGACGCGGGCTCGATCCGCGCGGTGGCCCTGCACATCAACGGGTTCGTCCAGCCCGCGGCGGCCGGCGCGCCGTCGAACGTGCGGGCCGTGACGCACAACGGCCCGGTGCACCCGCTGTAAGCAGCATCCGGTGCGGGGCCGTCGCGGTGATCGCGGCGGCCCCGTACCCTTTTCCTGTGAAGGCACGGTTCCCGTGAAGCCGCGGGAAGCCGCGGGCGGCGGCCGCACGGTCGAGGTGCCGCCCGAGCGGCTGGACGGCTTCTTCGCCCGCTTCGCCGAGCGGCACGACGGGATCGCCCGCACCGAGGCCACCTCGCGCGAGGTCCGCGTGACCGCGGCCGACGGCACGACCGCGACCGCCGCCGTTCCGTTCGGCTCCCTCGAAGAGCCGTCCGTCGAGGCCCTCGTCGCGCACGTCCTGCTCCCGCGCCGGATCGCGCTCGTGCTGGTGCGGCGCGGCGGGCACAGCGTCGGCATCGCCCGTGCCGGCCGGATCGAGGTCTCGCGCACCGACCGGCACCTCGTGCAGGGCCGCTCCGCCGCGGGCGGCTGGTCGCAGCAGCGCTTCGCCCGGCGTCGCGCGGGCCAAGCGCGCCACGCGCTCCAGGACGCGGCGAAGGACGTCTTCGAGGTGCTCGTGCCCCGGCTGTCCGAAGTGGATGCCGTGGTGCTCGGCGGTGACCGCCGGGCGCTCGACGAGCTGCGCGAGGACCGCCGGCTGGTCCCGCTGTTCGCCCGGGCGGAACCGCGCGTGCTGGACGTCGGCGAACCGAGCCGGGCCGTGCTCGAGGAAGCCGCCGTGCGCGCGCTGTCCGTGCAGGTCACGCTACGCGACGGGTGAGTCGGCACACGTCCGGAAAAACCGCTGGCCCCCAGCCCGTACACTGGTCTCCGTGGATATCCAGCTGGAGTGACGCCGCGGCCGACCGGCTGTTCGACGCTGTCCTCCGTTCACCCCCTTTCCACGGGAGTTTCCCTTGATCACGGCCACCGGCCTTGAGCTGCGCGCGGGTTCGCGCATCCTGCTCAACGGCGTCAGCATCCGCATCCAGTCCGGCGACCGCATCGGTCTCGTCGGCCGCAACGGCGCGGGCAAGACCACCTCGCTGAAGGTCCTCGCCGGCGAAGGCGAGCCGCACGCGGGCGACGTGCGCCGCACCGGTGAGCTCGGTTACCTGCCGCAGGACCCGCGCGAAGGCGATCTGTCCGTCACGGCGAAGGACCGCGTGCTCTCCGCCCGTGGTCTGGACAAGCTGATGCGCGACATGGAGAAGGCGCAGGCCTCGATGGCCGAGCTCGTCGACGACGCCGCGCGCGACAAGGCCATCAACCGCTACGCCCGGCTCGAGGAGCGCTTCGCCTCCCTCGGCGGGTACGCCGCGGAGAGCGAAGCCGCGCGGATCTGCTCCAACCTGGGCCTCGCCGACCGGGTCCTCGCGCAGACGCTGGGAACGCTTTCCGGCGGCCAGCGCCGGCGCGTCGAGCTGGCGCGGATCCTGTTCGCCGCGGCCGAAGCCGGTGCCGGCGGCAAGTCCGAAACGATCCTGCTGCTCGACGAGCCGACCAACCACCTCGACGCCGACTCCATCAACTGGCTGCGCGGGTTCCTCAAGCAGCACGACGGCGGCCTGGTCGTGATCAGCCACGACGTCGAGCTGCTGGCCGACGTGGTCAACAAGGTGTGGTTCCTCGACGCCACCCGCGCGGAGCTCGACCTGTACAACATGGGCTGGCAGCGCTATCTCGACGCGCGCGCCACCGACGAGAAGCGGCGCCGCCGGGAGCGCGCCAACGCCGAGAAGAAGGCGTCGGCGCTGCAGCAGCAGGCCGCGAAGCTCGGTGCGAAGGCGACGAAGGCCGTGGCGGCCAAGAACATGGCGCGCCGCGCCGAGCAGATGCTGTCCGCCCTCGAGGACACCCGGCACGCCGACAAGGTCGCCCGGATCAAGTTCCCCGAGCCCGCGCCGTGCGGCCGCACCCCGCTCACCGCCGAGGGCCTCTCGAAGTCGTACGGCTCCCTGGAAATCTTCACCGGCGTCGATCTCGCGATCGACCGCGGTTCGAAGGTTGTCGTACTCGGCCTGAACGGCGCGGGAAAGACGACTTTGCTCCGGCTGCTCGGCGGAATGGAAACCCCGGACACCGGATCCGTCGTTCCGGGTCACGGATTGCGTTTGGGGTATTACGCACAGGAACACGAAACTCTTGATCATGAAGCGTCGGTGTGGGAAAACATCCGACATCTCGCTCCGGACACCGGGGCGCAGGAGTTGCGGAACCTGCTCGGCTCGTTCCTCTTCACCGGCGAACAACTCGACCAGCCGGCGGGCACGCTTTCCGGTGGCGAGAAGACCCGGCTCGCGCTGGCGGGCCTGGTCTCCAGTGCTGCCAACGTGTTGCTGCTCGACGAGCCGACCAACAACCTCGACCCGGCCAGCCGGGCCCAGGTCCTGGACGCCTTGCGCAGCTTCGCCGGTGCCGTCGTCCTGGTGACGCACGACCCCGGCGCGGTCGAGGCGCTGGAGCCCGAGCGGGTCATCCTGCTGCCCGACGGGACCGAGGATCACTGGTCGGCGGACTACCTCGAACTTGTCCAGCTCGCCTGAGCCGTGCGTCCATTCGGGTGCAAGATCACTCGCCGTAGAGCACTGGAATGGCCCAATGTGATCGCAATTTCGGCTGTTTCGCGTCTGTCGTCTGGCATTCCGGCGCTCAGTGTTCGATCATTGCCCCGGCAGGGGCCGATATGTGGCCCAGAACACTCTCGGCGGGAAGGCGATCGACGTGGCTGATCTCAAGAAAGGCGCGCGGATCACCGGCAACACGCGCGACAAGCTGGCCGCTGACCTGAAGAAGAAATACGAGAAGGGCTCGAGCATCCGGGCACTGGCGGAGTCGACGGGGCGGTCCTACGGGTTCGTCCACCGGGTGCTGTCGGAGTCCGGCGTCCAGCTGCGGGGGCGTGGCGGGGCCACCAGGGTCAAGAAGAAGTAGTCGCGGACTGCTGCGCGGGGGGCGCAGCGGGATCTTCGGCCACGCGGAAGGCCAGGTGGGCCCCGAGCAGGACCAGCGGGTACACCAGGTAGCCGTACCGGGTGGCCGGGGTGAGCAGGATCAACGCGCCGAGTCCGACGGCGATGCGCAGCAGTGCGCCGGAGCCGTTCGCGGGGGGCCGGCGCACCAGCCAGGCGACCATCGCCACGGCCGCGGCGCCGACGAGCGCGAACGCCGCCACCTGTCCGAACGGGCCGGTTCCGGCGATCAGGTGGCCCGGCAGCGGGCTGGCCGCGGGCGACCGCACAACGCCCATCCCGAGCGGGAACCGGAAGACGTGCTCGACGAACGCCGCCGGGTCCACCAGGTACACCGGCAGGTGCAGGGCGGCCGTCGTCGCCACCAGAGCCGCCGCGAACCGGGCCAGTGCCGCCCAGCCGGGACCTTTTTTGTGGGGAACCGGGCCGCGGCGCACCAGCACGAGCACCGCCAGCACGGCGGCCGCCGGCGCGACGATGAGCTTCGCGCTGACGACCAGCGCGAGTACCAGGCCCGACCAGGCGACCCGCCCGGTGGCCGCGAGCGCGCAGCTGAGCACCAGCAGGCCGACGATCGCCAGGTCGGGGCCGGCCACGGCCCAGGTGAGCGCGGTGAGCGGGCAGGCCAGCGCGAGCTGCGCGGCACCGACCGGCACCCGGGGCCACTTCAGCAGCTTCAGCGTGCCCAGCACGCACGCGCAGGCGGCCAGCGCGAAGATCCAGCGGGCGTCGGTCAGCGCGTCGGTCAGCGGGGTGCCGCCGAACAGCGCCCGCGGCAGGCCGAAGACCGCCATCACCGGGCCGTAGGGCGTGTAATCGTTTACCACGGGCGGCCGGCCGAGCGCGGTGACGTCGACGTACGGGGTTCCGTGGTGCAGCAGCAGATCCGCGGACCGTTCGATCACCCAGACCTCGGGCTGCGCGGCCCACGAGACCGGCGTGATCAGCCAGTCCACTCCGGTCAGGCGGCGAATCACGAGAAGCGCCAACGGGAAGATCATCGCCAACAAGGCGACCGCGGCGATGCCGCACCAGCGTGAACCCGCTAGGCCGCGCGGCGTACGTCCCTTGCGGGCGGCCAGCAGCAGGTACCCGCTGTGCGCCGCGGCGAAGCCGTACGCCGCCGTCGCGAAGTTGCCCCAGACGCGGTAGCCGTAGAACTCCGACACCAGCGCCGTCGGCAGCGCGAAAGCCAGGCAGGCCAGGTAAAATCCCAGGTCCCAGCGCAGCGGGCCGGCCTCCCCGGGGTGCGCCGGAGCCGTGAAGAGACGGGCCATGCGCCGCCGTGCGGGCGCCTGGCCCACCTCCGTTTCCACGTCGTCAGGCTACCGAGGGGCCGGCCGCCCGGTTCAGCCGACATCTCGCAGCCGGGGCAGCAGCTTCGCGGCCGCTTCGGAAGCCGCGACGACGCCGCCGGGCCCCGCCGGCATCAAGACCAGCTCGGTGAAGCCGGCGTCGACGTAGCTGCGCGCGAGGCGCACCGCACTGTCCGCATCGGACGGCAGCCGGAACTGCACGGCCCGGCGGACCGCCGCCGGGTCGCGCCCGGCTGCGGCGCAGTGCGCGTCCAGGACCCGCGAAAGCCGCTGCAGCTCGGCGATTTCCGTTCCGGGCAGGGCCGCGTTGAGCCAGACGTCGGCGTGTTCGGCGACGACCCGCAAACCGCGCTTTTCGCCGCTGCTGCCCAGCCACAGCGGCGGTTTCGGCCGCTGCACCGGCTTCGGGTCGCTGATCGCGCCGGTCAGCGTGTAGTGGCGGCCGCGGTAGCCGGTTTCCGGCCGGGTCCACAGCAGACCGAGGATTTCGCAGGTCTCGGCCAGCCGTTCGACGCGTTCGACCGCCGACGTCGTCGGGGTGCCCATCATCGTGTCGGTCAGGGTGTCGCCGCCCGCGCCGAGGCCGACGTCGAGCCGGCCGCCGGAGAGGTGGTCGACGGTCGCGGCGATCTTGGCGAACGTGCCCGGGTGCCGGTTGGTGTTGCCGGAGACCAGGCAGCCGATCCGCACCCGGTGCGTCGCTTCGGCCATCGCGGCCAGCAGGCTCCAGCCGTCGAAGACGTCGCCGGTGCGATCCGGGCCCATCGGGGCGAGGTGGTCGAACGTCCAGCACCCGTCGAAGCCGGCGTCGTCGGCGATCGCCCAGATCTCGCGGAGGGCGGCGATGCCGATGTGCTGCTGGGGCGGCTTGAGCCCGATGGTGGTCATGAGGAGCTCCTGATTGTCAGTCGTAAAAATTATCAGCGATACTGACGATCAGCGTAGGTGTAGAGTCTGCTCATGTCCAGCGCGCCCCCTGCCGTCACCCAGCGGCTCGGCTACCTCCTCAAGCACGCCCAGCTGCGGCTCGCCGAACTGGCGGAGCCGCTGTACGCCCCGCTCGGCGTCACCGGGCGGCAGCTCGCGCTGCTCACGCTCTTCGGTGACGGGCCGGCGCAGTCGCAGCAGGACGGTGCGGCACGGCTCGGGGTCGACCGGACGACGATGGTCGCCCTCGTCGACGAACTGGAGGCCAAGGGGCTGGTCCGGCGCGAGGTCGCGCCGGGCGACCGCCGCAAGCGCCTCGTGACGCTGACTCCGGAGGGGGAGCGCGTCCGGGCGGAAGGGGCGGAAGTCACCCGGAAAGCCGAGGCGCTGCTGCTGGAGCCGCTTTCCGCCGAGGACGCCGGGCGGCTGCGCTCGGCGTTGCACCAGGTTGTTCGCGCGGGGTGAACGGCATCGGGAAGCAAACGGGCAACCAGGGCGTTGTCCAGGTCATATCCGGCGAAAACCTCAGTTAATGTAGAGGTTTCCAGACACTGGGGGTTTCCCGTGGACAACATGTGGGGGCTGTGGAGCTCCGCGATGCGCGCCGGCGATACGCCGAAGGCGCTCACCCGCGGCACGCTGAAACGCATCGCGCGCTTCGCCCGGCCGCACTGGCGGCGGTTGCTGGCGTTCCTCGTGCTGACGGTCGTCTCGGCCGTGCTCGCCGTGTCGACGCCCGTGCTGGCGGGCAAGGTGGTCGACGCGATCGTCGGCGGGCGCGAGGTGTCGCTGGTCGTCTGGCTCGCCGTCGTGATCGCCGCGCTGGCCGTCGTCGACGCCGGGTTCGGCCTGATCGAGCGGTGGCAGTCCGCGCGCATCGGCGAGGGCATCATCTTCGACCTGCGGCGTGCGGTGTTCGAGCACGTGCAGCGGATGCCGATCGCTTTCTTCACCCGCACCCGCACCGGTGCGCTCGTCTCGCGGCTCAACAACGACGTCATCGGCGCGCAGCGGACGTTCACCGCGACGCTGTCCGGGCTGGTCACCAACGTCATCCAGCTGGCCCTGTCGCTGGCCGTCATGCTCACCCTGTCGTGGCAGGTCACGCTGCTCGCGCTGGTGCTGCTGCCGATCTTCGTCATCCCCGCGCGCCGGCTCGGCCGCCGGATGGCCGGCCTGCAGCGGGAGGCCGCGGACCTCAACGCCGGGATGACCACGCAGATGACCGAGCGCTTCTCGGCGCCGGGCGCGACGCTGGTGAAGCTCTTCGGCCGTCCCGTGCAGGAGGCGGACGACTTCGGGCTGCGGGCCGGGCGCGTGCGCGACATCGGCGTGCGGACCGCGATGCTGACCCGCTGGTTCATGACGAGCCTGACCCTGGTTTCGGCGCTGGCGCAGGCGCTCGTGTACGGCCTCGGCGGTTACCTCGCGCTGACCGGCAAGCTCGCGCCGGGCACCGTCGTCGCGCTGGCGCTGCTGCTGACCCGGCTCTACGCGCCGCTGACCGCGCTGGCCAACGTCCGCGTCGACGTGATGACCGCGCTCGTGTCGTTCGAGCGGGTCTTCGAGGTCCTGGACCTCAAGCCGATGATCGAGGAAAAGCCCTCCGCGCGTGCTGTGCCTGCTTCGTCCTCCGGCGGGGTCTCGGTCGAGTTCACGGGAGTCCGCTTCGGTTACCCGGCGGCGGACCGGTACTCGCTGGCGTCGCTGGAAGACGTCGTCACGCTCGACCACCGCGGCGGGGAAGAGGTGCTGCACGGCATCTCGTTCCGCGCCGAGCCGGGGCAGATGGTCGCGCTGGTCGGGTCGTCGGGCGCGGGGAAGTCGACGATCGCGTCGCTGCTGCCGCGGCTGTACGACGTCGACTCCGGTGCGGTGCGGCTGTCCGATGTGGACGTCCGGGACCTGACTTTCGCTTCGCTGCGGGAAACCGTCGGCGTCGTCACGCAGGACGGGCACCTGTTCCACGACACGATCCGCGCCAACCTCGCGTACGCGCGCCCGGACGTCACCGACGACGAGATCTGGGAGGCGCTGGACCGGGCGCGGCTGGGCGAGCTGGTCGGGTCGCTGCCCGACGGCCTCGACACGACGGTGGGGGAGCGCGGCTACCGCCTCTCCGGCGGCGAGCGCCAGCGGCTGACCATCGCCCGGCTGCTCCTGGCCCAGCCCAAGGTCGTCGTCCTCGACGAGGCGACCGCCCACCTGGACTCGGAGTCCGAGGCCGCCGTCGGCGAGGCCCTGACCCACGCACTGGCCGGCCGCACGGCCCTGGTGATCGCCCACCGCCTCTCGACGGTCCGCGCGGCCGACCAGATCCTGGTCCTGGAACACGGCGAGATCGTCGAGCGCGGAACCCACGACGAACTCCTGGCCGCCAACGGCCGCTACGCCACCCTCCACGCAACCCAGTTCGCCGACGAGGAACCCGCCATCGCGTGATCAGCGGGGCATCACCCGTGACTGGGGAGGCATCTCGCGTGATTGGAGGGGCATCTCGCGTGATTGGGCGGGCATCATCGTGATGCCCCGCTGATCACGCGAGTGTCCCCTCCAATCACGGGTGTGTCCCCTCCAGTCACGGGTGTGTCCCCTCTGATCACGCGTGATGCCCCTCGACCCGCCCCACAGGTCGGCCACGACTTCGCCGTGGCGGATGGCGGTGAAGGCCGCGCCCAGCTCGCCGCGGGAGCGGAAGTTCTCCTCGAAGGCTTCGCGCACCGGTTCGAAGCCGGGAGCGCACTCGCCGTGCACCGTCGCCGTGGCACCGTCCATCGGACCTCCTCCGGGAACGACCGATCCACACCGACCAGTCGGTATGTCGACGCCAGGACGGCCGGGCGCGTCCGTCAAGACGCGCCCGGCCGGTGCTTTCCGACGAACTACCGCAGGCGGGGGACGATTTCCCCGTACTTGGCCAGCAGCGCGGCGTTCGCCTCGTCGCCACCCTCCACATTGGAACTGCGCCACAGCGGGACCTCGAGGCCCTCGGCCGTGCCGCGGTCGTACACCTGGGCCAGCACGAGGTTCCACAGGAACGCGTTGACCACAGTGGACAGAGGTGCGGTGCGCGGGGCGTCCGGCGGGTAGCTCGCGTCGCCGGGGATGACCAGCGAGTCCAGCACCACCGTGCCCTGCTCGACCAGCGTGCTCGACGACCGCCGCGGCGCCGCCGCCACGCAGGCCCGCGACGTCACCGCGATCACCGCCGCGCCCCGCTTGCGCGCCTCGATGCACAGCTCGACCGGGTAGGGGTTCGACCCGGACGTCGAAAACACCACCAGCACGTCGTCCGGCCCCGGCGCGCGCTCGGCCAGCACCTCCGCCGCGAGGCCCGTGCGCCGCTCGGTCTGCGTGCTGGAGACCGCGCCGTGCAGCGGGAGCAGGTCCGGGTGGTAGAGCGGGTAGACGCACGCCAGCCCGCCGGCCCGGTAGAACGTCTCGGCGACCGCGGCCAGCGAGTGCCCGGCGCCGGCGGTATAGACCAGTGCGTCGGCCCGGATCACCCCCAGCACCAGGTCCGCCGCGGCGCGCACCGCTTCGGCGTTGGCCTGCTCGACGTCCGCCAGCTGCTTGGCGACGCTGCCTGCGATGTCCGTGGCGCTCACCACACCCACCCTTCCGTCGGGGATCGGGCGCCGAATCTACCGCGAAGATGGGAATACGCGGTGGAATAGCCGGACGGGCGGCCGGGGTTGTCCCGGAATGCGGGCGAGGAGGACACGGGTGAGCGAGGCGGAACCGGCGGTGTCCGTGCGGCGGGCGCGCGGGCGGACCCGGGCGGTCGTGCTGGTGCTGCACGGCGGTGCCGAGCACGGCACAGGCCGGGTGCAACCCTGGAAACCGGCCTACTTGAGGATGGTCCCGATCGCGCGCGCCCTGCACCGGGCCGGCCGCAAGGACGGCGTCGAGGTGCGGCTGCTGCGCAACCGCCGCTACGGCTGGAACGCCCCCGCCGAAGACCCGGTCGACGACGCCCGCTGGGCCCTCGACCGCATCCAGGCCGACCACCCCGGCCTGCCGGTCGTGCTCGTCGGTCACTCGATGGGGGCACGGGTGGCCCTGCGCGTGGCCGACGACCCGGCCGTGCGCGGGGTCTGCGCACTGGCGCCGTGGACACCGCGGGGCGAGCCGGTCGAGGCCGTCGCCGGGCGGTCGGTGCTCATCGTGCACGGCACCCGCGACCGGATGACGAGCCCGGCGGAGTCGCACGCCTTCGCCGAACGGGCCGGCGCGGTCGCCGCCCGCGTCGCCCGGTTCGAGATGGCCAACGAGGGTCACGCGATGCTGCGCCGGGCCGGGGTGTGGACCCGGCTGACGGTGGCCTTCACGCTGGATCTGCTCGCCGGGGAGGACGGCGGGGCCCTCCGCGGCGCGTGGGCCGCAAAGGGGCCCGAACGGCTGCGGATACCGGTGTGAAAGCGCCCCGGACGGGGCATTCGGCGCGCCGCGCCAGGTGCGGGCGACCAGGATCGATCACCGGCGCACCCGGCCGGCCGGAGGGAGTACCCGTGACCACTTCGAGCGCTGACCGGGCGTCGGCCCGGGACGTCCCGGACGGGACCCGGTGGCCGGGCCTGGCCACCCCGCCGCATTCCGCGCTGCGCGCGCGGATCGCCGCCGCGCTGTTCCGCCACGCGGCCCGCCCCCTCGCCGTGCGTGTGCTCTTCCCCGACGGCACCGTGCTCGGCGCCGGCGGCCCGGAGTCGCCGGAAATGCGGATCCTGCGCCCCCGGGCGTTCTTCCACCGCCTCGGCGTCGACGCCAAGATCGGCTTCGGCGAGTCCTACATGGCCGGTGACTGGACCGCCTCCGACCTGGCCGACGTGCTCACGCCGTTCGCCGAGCGGATGGGCACGCTCGTCCCGCCGGTGCTGCAGAAGTTCCGCCGGCTCGCCGAGCGGACGCAGCCGCCGACCGAAGAGAACACCCTCGAGGGCGCGCGGGCCAACATCCACCGTCACTACGACCTGTCCAACGACCTGTTCGGCGCCTTCCTCGACGAGTCGATGACGTACTCCTCGGCGCTGTTCGCGCCGGGCGACGACCTCACCGCCGCGCAGCACCGCAAGATCGACAGCGTGCTCGACTACGCCGGGGTCCGCGACGGCAGCGAGGTCCTCGAAATCGGCACCGGATGGGGTGAACTCGCCATCCGCGCCGCGGCCCGCGGCGCGCACGTGACGTCGTTGACCATTTCGGAGCAGCAGCGCGCGCTGGCCACCGAACGCATCGCCGCGGCCGGGTTCGCCGACCGCGTCGAAGTCAAGCTGTGCGACTACCGCGAGTCGAGCGGCCGCTACGACGCCGTGGTGAGCGTCGAGATGATCGAGGCCGTCGGTGCGTCCTACTGGCCGGCGTTCTACGCCACGATCGGGGAGCGGCTGCGCCCGGGCGGGCGGTTCGGCCTGCAGGCCATCACCATGGACCACGACCGGATGCTGGCGGCCTCGCGCGCCTACGGCTGGGTGCACAAGTACATCTTCCCGGGCGGCCTGATCCCCTCGGTGCGGTCGATCGAGGAGGGCGTCAAGGCGAACACCCGGCTCAAACCGGCCGGGATGCGCGAGTTCGGCCAGGACTACGCGCGCACGCTACGGTGGTGGCGCGAACGGTTCCTGCACCGCTGGGCCGACATCGCCGGGTTCGGGTTCGACGACGTCTTCCGCCGGATGTGGGAGTTCTACCTGGCCTACTCCGAGGCCGGGTTCCGGTCCGGGTACCTCGAGGTCCACCAGTTCGGCTTCGAGGCGACCGGCCGGTAACCGCCCGCGGCAACCCGACCCCGGTGCCGAACGTCCCTCTTCCGAGGACGTGCGGTGTACTGACGGCGACAATTTGTCCGGATCGGGATTGGGTGATGGAGATGACGTACCGTGGCGACGACGGCGGGCGCCGCATGCCGCCCCGGCCTCCCGCGCGCCCCCGTGACCACCAGCGCGCGCAGATGATGCCGCTGCCCGGGCGGGGCCGCAGCCCGTACGACGAGCGCACCCGCCCGATGGGCACCCGCGACCAGGAGCCGCAGTACGCGCCGCCCCCGCCGCCGCGGCAGGGTCCGCGCGGGCGTCCGGCCGACGACGGCTACCCGCCGTCCCGGCCGCCGCGCCGCCGCCGGTGGAGCTTCGGCCGGATCCTGCTCACGCTGGTGCTGGTGTTCGTCGTGTTCCTCGCCGGCATCTGGGTCTACCTCGAGTTCTCCATCAAGCGCGTCGACGCGCTCGCCGACTACTCCGGCCGCCCGGTCGCGGAGTCCGGCACCAACTGGCTGATCGTCGGCTCGGACAGCCGCGAGGGCCTGACCGCGGAGGACGAGGAGCGGCTCGCGACGGGCGACGTCGCCGCGGCGGGCGGCGGGCAGCGCACCGACACGATCATGGTCGCGCACATCCCGGAAAACAGCACCAAGCCGACGCTGCTGTCGCTCCCGCGCGACTCGCAGGTGTCGATCCCCGGGCACGGCAAGAACAAGATCAACGCGGCGTTCTCCCTCGGCGGCCCGAAGCTGCTCGCGCAGACCGTCGAAGGCGCGACCGGCCTGCACATCGACCACTACGCGGAGATCGGCTTCGGCGGGTTCGCCAAGATCGTCGACGCGATCGGCGGGGTCGACATGTGCATCGACAAGGACATGAACGACACGATGACGGGCATCAGCATCAAGGCGGGCTGCCAGTCGCTGGACGGCCGCTCGGCGCTGGGCTTCGTCCGGATGCGCCACAGCGCGGCGACCCCGCGCTCGGACCTCGACCGCGTCGCCAACCAGCGCAAGTTCATCGGCGCGCTGGTGAGCCAGATCGCCAGCCCCGGCACGCTGCTGAACCCGTTCGACTTCTTCCCGCTGCTGTCCTCGGCGCCGGACGCGCTGACCATGGACTCGGGCGACCACGTGCACAACCTCGCCGGCCTGGCGATCGCGATGCGCGGGATCTCCTCGGGTGGCGTGGTGACGACGACGGTGCCGGTGACCAGCGGGTCGGCGGAGAACTGGGACAAGGCCAAGTCGAAGCAGCTGTTCGACGCGCTGAAGAACGACACCGAGATCCCGGACAGCATCATCGTCAATTGATTTCGCGCCGGAAGTCCCGGCCGGGGCACCATGAGGTGCATGGAAGCCCCGGCCGAGACCTACCGCGACGGTGACCTGACCCTGACCCGCTGGCACCCCGGCGACCGGACGGTGCTGACGGCGGTCGTCAGCGGGTCCCTCGAGCACCTGGGCGCGTGGATGATCTGGGCCACCGGCGGGTACACCGACGACGACTCGTCGGAGTTCCTCCGGCTGACCGGGCAGCGCTGGGACAGCGGCGAAGCGTACGAATACGCGCTCATGCTCGGCGCCGAACTGGCCGGCAGCGTCGGCTTGATGAGGCGCGACGGCGGCGTCGAAATCGGTTATTGGCTGGCTCGCGGTTTTGTCGGCCGCGGCTTGATGACCCGGGCCGTCACGCTGCTGACCGAGGAGGCGTTCCGCCTCGGCGCCGGGTACGTCGAGATCAAGCACGACGAGCTCAACGTCCGAAGTGGAGCGGTGCCCGCGCGCCTCGGCTTCACCAAGGTGCGGTCGGAACCGGCGGAGAAGCCGCTGGCACCGTCGTGCACGGGCACCAACCACGTGTGGCGGCTCGCTAGGAGACCGGGTTCCGCTCCCGCAGCACCTTGAGCGCCTGGTCGGCGTGGACGGTGAAGTTCAGCTCGCTCTTGATCTTCGCGAGGACCATCCGGTCTTCGCCGATGACGAAGGTGGCGCGCTTGGTGTGCAGCGGCACGAGCTTCCGCCAGACGCCGAACTGCTTGGCGACCTCACCCTCCACATCGGACAGGAGGGGGTAGTCGAAGCTGTTGGCTTCGGCGAAGGCCCGCTGTTTGGTGATGGCGTCCGGGCTGATCCCGACGCGGTGCGCCCCGAGGTCCGCGAACTCGGCGGCGAGGTCGCGGAAGTGGCAGCTCTCCGCGGTGCAGCCGCCGGTCATCGCGGCCGGGTAGAAGAACAGCACGACGGGACCGGTGGCGAGGAAGTCCGAGAGCGTGCGCTCCCGGCCCCGGTCGTCGGGCAGGGTGAAGTCGGGGGCGAGGTCTCCGGCGTCCATGGACGTCCCTTCTCGTCGGCGGCAGAACCCATCCTGCCGGGTGTTCGGAGCCGACGGGACACCGGCTTGGTCGGACGCGCGGTTGCCAAGCGCCCCAATGTGGCGTTCGGTGCTCCATCCATGCCCCCGCCACCGCCCTCAACGGAGGCGCTCCGCGCCGCAGTGCCGATTCAACGCACCGAACGCCACATTGGGTGCGTTGGACGCAACCAACGCCACATTGGGGCGGTTGGGCGCTACTTCGGCGGGTGGCGGGCGATCATCTCGTCGACCTCGTCGCCCGTCGCCGAATCCGCCACGAACGGGCCGCGGGCCGCGATCACCCCGAGCTGGCGCAGCCGGGCCGCCTGCTCGTACGTGCGCACTCCCTCGGCTCCCACCCGCAGGTGCAGCTCGCGGGCGCGGGTGATCAGCTGCGTCAGGTGCCGCAGGTCGGGCTCCGCGGGCTCGTCGGTGTCCAGTGCGTCGACCACCGGGCCCGACAGGATCACGTGCCGGACCGGCAGCTGGTGCTGGGGGATCAGCTCCAGGTCCGCCGACCCCGAGATCGTCAGCACCAGCTGCGCGCCCAGGTCGGCCAGCACCGACAGCGAGTCCAGGACCTCGCCGCGCGGGTCGAGCATCGATTCGCGGTCCGTGCACAGCCGCAGGGCCCGGGCCGGGAGCTCGTGCTTGTCCAGCTGCTCCTTCACCAGCAGCACCAGGTCCGGGTCGATCGCCAGCCGGGCCGGCAGCCGGACGCAGACGTCCGGGGCCGCGTCGCCCAGGTGTGTCCGCCAGCGGGCCGTGGCGGCCAGGGATTCGGCGAGCAGCCAGCGGCCGAGCGGCACCGTCATGCCCGTGGTCTGGGCCAGCGGGTAGAACTCGTCGGAGCCGAGTTCGCCCTTCTCCGGGTGGTTCCAGCGCAGCCCGGCGTTGACGGCGGCGAGCTCGTCCGGCCGGGCGAGCTTCACCGTGGGCTGGTAGACGAGCGAGAATTCGCCGTTCTCCAGCGCGCCGGCGATCACCGCGCCCAGCTGGTAGCGGCCGCGGTCGCGGGCGTCGAGCTCCGGGTCGAACAGCATCCACTGCGCCTTGCCGGCCTCCTTGGCCCGGTGCAGCGCGATCTCCGCCGCCCGCAGCAGTTCCGCGGCGCCGCCCTCGACGGCCGCGCGCACGACGATGCCCGCGCTCGCGCTGACGCCGATGCCGTGCCCGCCGAGGTAGATCGGCTCGTTGAGGTCCTCCAGCGCGCGCTCGACCAGCCTGACGACCTCGGTCGCCGTGAGCTCGCCCCGCAGCAGCACCGCGAAGCCGTCACCGGACAGTCGCGCGACGAACCCGTCGTGGTGGCCGGTGAACACCGCCGACAGCTTGTTCGCGACCCCGCGCAGCACCTGGTCGCCGACCCCGGCGCCGAGGCCGTCGTTGATCACCTTGAAGCCGTCGACGTCGAGGTAGATCAGCGCGATCTCGTCGCGCGCGCCGGCGCCGAGCGCGGCTTCGAGCTTGGTGGTGAACGACGACGCGTTGGGCAGGCCGGTCAACGGGTCGTGCACGTTCTGGTGCAGCAGCTGCTCCTGCAGCAAGTGCAGCTCGTTCGCGTCGGACACCATCAACACCGGGTAGATCGAGCCGGGCCGGTCGCCGGGCAGCCGGGCGAGGGTGACGTCGGTCCAGAGCCTGCCGTCCTCGGTGTGGTCGAGCAGCATCCGCTCCTGGTAGCGGTCCCGTCCCGAGCGCACCTGCTCCAGGCCCGCCTCGAGCCGGGAGACGTCGTGGTCGGTGGAGCCGAGGTCGGTGAGGTGCCTGCCCCGCAACCGATCCGGCGAGCAGCCGAGCAGCTGGCCGAGCGCGAGGTTCGCCTCCACGATGGCGCCGTCGGGGTCGGCCAGCGCGATCCCCATCGGCGACGCGGCGTAGAGCGCGGTGAACCGCAGCAGGGCGCCGTCGTGCTGGGAGCCGGCTTGGTCGACGGCGTCGTGCGCAACCTCCAGCAGGAGCGCTTCGAGCTCTTCCGGGGGAAGCGTTACTCCTTTGGTGTCGGCCAACGTCGCCGCCCACCGGCGCGCCACGTCCAAGAGCCCTGACGCGGCACCGGGTTCAGGCACACTCCACCTCTTCACGCACAGGTATGGCCAGGTCGGACACGGTGTCGGGGATCATGAAGCCACACCAGGCAGCCTTCGCCCACGATCGATGTCACGCCATCATGTACGTCACGGGGTGTCTACCGGCTGAACGAGTGAACGAATCGCCACAAGCGGTAACATTTCGTTACCGGGCGTATGCAGTGGTGGACGCCGGCCGGGTCAGCGCGGGGTCAGCCGGACCGGGAGACCGTCCGCCGGCACCGGCAGGGAGACGTAGTCCCAGCGCGCGGTGTAACTCTCCGGAACCGACCAGCGGTACGCCCGCAGCAGTTCGTGCATCAGCAACTTCACCTCGAGACTGCCGAAGTGCAGCCCGATGCACTTGTGCGCGCCGCCGCCGAACGGCATCCACGCCATCCGGTGCGCCTTGTCCTCGCGGCGCGGCTCCGCGAACCGCTCGGGGTCGAACGCGAAGGGGTCGGTCCAGCACTCGGGCGAGAAGTGGTTCACCGTGGGCGAAACGCCGACGAGGGTGTCCGCCGGGATGTAGTGCCCGAGCACCTCGGTGTCCTTGACGGTCTTGCGCGCCAGCGACGGCACCGGCGCCACCAGCCGCAGCGCCTCCTTCAGCACGAGGTCCAGGGTTTCCAGCTTCTCCAGCGCCGCGATGTCGGGCAGGTCGTCGCCGAGGGCCAGTGACTCCTCACGGGCGCGTTCCTGCCACTGCGGGTACTTGGCGAGGTAGTAGGCCATGGCGCTGCTGGTGATCGTCGTCGTGTCGTGCGCGGCCATCATCAGGAAGATCATGTGGTTGACGACGTCGGTGTCGGAGAACCGGTCGCCGTCCTCGGTGGTGGCCTGGCACAGCGCGGCGAACAGGTCGTCCCCGCCGGAACGCCGTTTGGCGGGCAGGGTTTCGCCGAAGCAGCGCTCGAGGACCTTCCGGCCGTGCAGCCCGGCCGACCAGCGCCCGCCCGGCACCGGGACGCGCACGAGCGCGGTGCCGGCCCGCACGGAGCTGACGAACGCGCGGTTGATCCGCGCCGCGTCGTCACCGCTGGGCATGCCCATGAACACGCGCGACGCGACGTCGAGGGTCAGCTGCTTGAGCGCCCAGTACAGCCGCGGCCGCCCGCTGCCCCATGCGGCGACGCCGTCGCGCAGGGCCGGGCCCATTTCGCCGACGTAGCCGGCGAGCCGCGGGCGCGTGAAGGCCTCCTGCATGATCCGGCGGTGCAGGTGGTGCTCGCCGAAGTCCATCAGCATCAGGCCGCGCTCGAAGAACCGCTCGATGAAGAACTTCCAGCCCTCCTGCGAGAACGCCTTGTCCTTGTTGACCAGTGCGATCTGCGTCGCCTCCGGCCCGGACAGCGCGACGATCCGGCGGCCGAACCCGCCGGTCCACGAGACCGGGCCGTAGAGCTCGTGGCGGCGCAGCCCGAAGGCGGTGCCGAACCGCATCATCTCGAGCATGTGCCCGACCAGTGGCGGCCCTTCGTCCCCGAGCACCGGCTTGAGGCCGCTGCCCGCGGGCGGCGTCGCGAGCTCCTTGACGGGCCAGCGGGAGTGCAGCCAGCGCTCGTCGACACCCCGGGGGAGCGGCAGGGCGGTCAGCGGCGGCACGCGCTCGCGCAGTGCTTCGGCGGCTCGGCTCACGGTGCCCGGCAAAGTGACCATCTCCCCGTCGAGATCGGCTATGCCTCCACGATGCACCCTTGTTGACGGTCTGACAATACCTGGGGGGCCGTCTTTTCGGGTGGTCCGTGGCGGTGTTTGCGGAACTCGCTCGGCGTGCTGCCCCGGATCCGCTTGAACGCCGCGCTGAACCCGAAGGCGTCGGCGTACCCGACGCTGCGGGCGACTTCCGAGACGGTGGCGGTGCTCCGCTCGGTCAGCAGGTCCGCCGCGAGCGCCATCCGGCGCCGGGTGAGGTAGGTCAGCGGCGGTTCGCCGACCAGCTCGGCGAACCGCTTGGCCAGCGTCGAACGCGAAACCCCGGCGCGGCCGGCCAGCGCGCCGACGGTCCACGGCGCCGCGGGCTCGTCGTGCAGCAGACGCAGCACGGGGCCGACGACCGGGTCCCGCTGGGCGGTCCACCACGCCGGGGGTTCGCCGCCGGGCCGGTCGAACCACGCGCGCAGCGTGCAGACGAGCATCCAGTCGAGCAGGCGGTCGAGGACCACCTGCTGGCCCGGCGCGTCGACGCCCACTTCGGCGGCGAGGTGGTCCAGCACGGCGTCGCCCGTGCCGGCCCCGGTCACGCGGAGCACGACGGGCAGGGCGTCCAGCAGCGGACGGCTGACCTCGCCGCCGGCCGGGTAGGCGCCGACGATCAGCGTGGTCGGGCCGTCGCCGTCGTCGTGCCAGCCGCGCCGGTGCCGCGTCCCGCCCAGTTCGGGTGCCGCGCAGAACTCGCCGCACGCGACCGGCTCGGCGCGGGTGCCGACCTCGTCGACGAAGGTGAACGTGCCCGGCCCGCGCACGACGACGGTGTCGTAGGCGCGCAGCGGCTCGGGCTCGCCCCGCTCGGGGACGATCCAGCCGCCGCCGGAGAGCACGGTGCACAGGGTCAGCGGCGCGCCGTCGACGAAGTGCAGGGCCCAGGGCGCGGACAGGGCCGAACTGCCGAAGAGCGAGCCGTGGGCCCGCACGCCGCGGAAGAGATCACCGAAGACGTCCACGCCGTCCGACATTAGACGAACGGACAGGGATTCCGGCTTCTCGCCCATGGGATCGTCCGGCTCGGTGCGGTTCACTGGACCTCATGAACACCATGACGCCCGACGATCTCGAGTTCCTCCAACGCCCGCTGCACGGCTTTCTGGCCGTGTCCGCCGGGGAGCCCCGCCCGGTGTGGTTCGAGGCCACCGGTGAAGGGCTGATCCAGCTGTTCAGCGAAGCGGACGCGCTCAAGGTGCGGCGCGTGCGCCGGGACCCGCGGGCGTCGATCGTGGTCGCGGCGCCGGTGGGGGAGCAGGAGCGGTGGGTGTCGGTGGCCGGCCGCGTTTCGCTGGAGCCCGATGGCGCGCACGACCTGGCCACGCGCCTGGCGTCTCGCTACTGGGACCTGGACGACCCGGTGCGCGCCGCCGACCTCGAGGCGATGCTGAAGACGGACCTGGTACGCCTGGTGATCCACCCGGAAACCGTGCGCCGCACCGTGTATTGAGCAAGGAGCGGGATGGCCGACCTGCCGCTGCGCGACCGAGCGGGCAACGTGCTGCTCGCCGTGCACCACCCCGCGGAAAGCGACCTGCCGCGGCTGGTCCCGTTGCCCGCCGCTCTGGTGGTGGCCGTCCACGCCGGCGCCGTTCTCCTGATGTTCGGCAAGTGGCGCAGGCAGTGGGAACTGCCCGGCGGTATGCGGGAGCCCGGCGAAACCTGCCGGGAAGCCGCGGCGCGCGAGCTGGCCGAGGAGACCGGCATCCGCGGCGTGGCGCTGACCTTCGCCGCGGTGGCCGAGTTCGCCCTGACCGAGCCCGCGCGCCGCGAATTCCTCGCCGTCTACCGGACCGAACTGACCATCGCGCCGCGGCTGACCCTCAGCGACGAAGGGACCGGCTTCCGCTGGTGGCCGCCCGGCGAACCCGTCGACGCGGACCTGAGCCCGCTGGACGCGGAGCTGGCCGCGCGAGTGGCCACGGCGTGAAACGGCCCCGCCCCGGCGAACCAGGGCGGGGCCGGGTGCACCGGGAGCTCAGTCCCAGTCGAGGGCGCCGCCCGACTGGTACTCGATCACGCGGGTCTCGAAGAAGTTCTTCTCCTTCTTCAGGTCCATCGCCTCGGACATCCACGGGAACGGGTTCTCGGTCTCGCCGAAGATCGGGGCGAGCCCGATCTGCTGCGCGCGCCGGTCGGTGATGAAGTGCATGTACTGCTCGCACAGCTGCGCCGACAGGCCCAGCATGCCGCGCGGCATCGTGTCACGCGCGTACGCGACCTCCAGCTCGCACGCGTCCTTCAGCATCCCGCGCACCTCGGCCTGGAACTCCTCGGTCCACAGGTGCGGGTTCTCGATCTTGATCTGGTTGATGCAGTCGATGCCGAAGTTCAGGTGGATCGACTCGTCGCGCAGGATGTACTGGTACTGCTCGGCGATGCCGACCATCTTGTTCCGGCGGCCCAGCGACAGGATCTGCGCGAAGCCCGTGTAGAACCACATGCCCTCGAAGATGACGTAGAACGCGACGAGGTCGCGCAGGAACGCCTGGTCGGCTTCCGGCGTGCCGGTCTCGAACTCCGGGTTCTCCAGGTTCTGCGTGTACTTCAGCGCCCACGCGTCCTTCGCCGAGATCGACGGAACCTCGCGGTACATGTTGAACAGCTCGCCCTCGACCAGGCCGAGGCTTTCGCAGATGTACTGGAAGGTGTGCGTGTGCACGGCCTCCTCGAACGCCTGGCGCAGCAGGTACTGGCGGCACTCGGGGTTGGTGATCTGCCGGTACACCGCGAGGACGATGTTGTTGGCCACCAGGGACTCCGCGGTCGCGAAGAAGCCCAGGTTGCGCTTGAGCATCTGCCGCTCGTCCTCGGTGAGGCCGTCCGGTGACTTCCAGAGCGCGATGTCGGCCTGCATGGCGACCTCGGTCGGCATCCAGTGGTTGTTGCAGCCGGCCAGGTACTTCTCCCACGCCCACTTGTACTTCATGGGCAGCAGCTGGTTGACGTCGGCGCGCGCGTTGATCATGCGCTTGTCGTCGACGTTGATCCGGGCGGCGCCGACCTCGATCTCCCCGAGGCCGGTCGCGTCCGTCGTCTCCACGTTGGTCATGTGTGCAGGGATTCCTTTACTGGCAGGCTTCGCAGTCGGGGTCGTCGATGCGGCAGGCGGCGCCTTCGGTGGCGACGAAGTCGACGTCCGGCTCCGGCTTCGGCGAAGGCGAAGGGGCGGGAGCAGGCGCCGGCGTCGGCGCGGGAGCCGGGGCCGGGGTGACCGCGGCGGGAGCCGCCGGAGCCGGGGTGGCCGCGACGGCGTTCAGCTTGCCGTCGGTGCCGCGCAGGGTGCTCTTCTCCACGTGCGTCGCGGACTGCGCCCGCAGGTAGTACGTGGTCTTGAGGCCCTTGTGCCACGCGTAGCGGTAGAGCTGGTCGAGCTTGCGGCCGCTCGGCGCCGCGATGTAGAGGTTCAGCGACTGCGCCTGGTCGATCCACTTCTGGCGCCGCGAACCCGCGTCCACCAGCCACTTCGACTCGATCTCGAACGCCGTCGCGTACAGCGCCTTCAGGTCGTCCGGGACGCGGTCGATCTGGCCGAGGCTGCCGTCGAAGTACTTGAGGTCGCTGACCATGACCTCGTCCCACAGCCCGCGCGCCTTGAGCGAGCGGACCAGGTGCGGGTTCACCACGGTGAAGTCGCCGGACATGTTCGACTTGACGAACAGGTTCTGGAACAGCGGCTCGATCGACTGGCCGACGCCGCAGATGTTGGAGATCGTCGCGGTCGGCGCGATCGCCATCACGTTGGAGTTGCGCATGCCGACGGTCTTGACGCGCTCGCGCAGCGGCGCCCAGTCCAGCGTCGTGGACACGTCGACGTCGAGGGCGTCACCCTGACGGGCGTCGATGAGCAGCTGCATCGAGTCGATCGGCAGGATGCCCTTGCTCCACAGCGAGCCCTCGAACGACTGGTACTGGCCGCGCTCCTCGGCGAGGTCGGTCGACGCCGAGATCGCGTAGTAGGAGATGTGCTCCATGCTCTCGTCGGCGAACTGCACAGCGGCTTCCGACGACAGCGGCACGCCGATCTCGAACAGCGCGTCCTGGAAGCCCATCAGTCCCAGCCCGATCGGGCGGTGGCGCAGGTTGGAGCGGCGCGCCTCCGGGATCGTGTAGAAGTTGATGTCGATCACGTTGTCCAGCATGCGGACGGCGGTGCGCACGGTCTTCTCGAGCCGCTCGGTGTCCAACCCGGCCGGGGTGACGTGCTTGAGCAGGTTCACCGAGCCGAGGTTGCAGACCGCGACCTCTTCGCTGTTGGTGTTCAGCGTGATCTCGGTGCACAGGTTGGACGAGTGCACGACGCCGACGTGCTGCTGCGGCGAGCGCAGGTTGCACGGGTCCTTGAACGTGATCCACGGGTGGCCGGTCTCGAACAGCATGGTCAGCATGCGGCGCCACAGGTCGACCGCGCGGACCTTGCGGAACACCTTGATCTCGCCGCGCTCGGCCATCGCCTCGTACTCGGCGTAGCGGGCGGAGAACTCGTTGCCGTAGAGGTCGTGCAGGTCCGGGGTCTCGTTCGGCGAGAACAGCGTCCACTGCGCGTCGGCCTCGACGCGGCGGAGGAACTCGTCGGGCACCCAGTTCGCGGTGTTCATGTCGTGGGTGCGGCGGCGGTCGTCACCGGTGTTCTTGCGCAGGTCGAGGAATTCCTCGATGTCGACGTGCCACGTCTCGAGGTACGCGCAGGCCGCGCCCTTGCGCTTGCCGCCCTGGTTGACCGCGACGGCGGTGTCGTTGGCGATCTTGAGGAACGGCACGACACCCTGCGACTGGCCGTTGGTGCCCTTGATGTGCGCGCCGAGGCCGCGGACCGGGGTCCAGTCGTTGCCGAGACCGCCCGAGTACTTGGCCAGCAGCGCGTTGTTCTTGTAGGCCTGGAAGATGGAGTCCAGGTCGTCGTCCACCGTGGTCAGGAAGCAGGACGACAGCTGCGGGCGGGTGGTGCCCGAGTTGAACAGCGTCGGGGTGGACGCCATGAAGTGGAAGCTGGACAGCAGTTCATAAAACTCGATGGCGCGGGCTTCGCGGTCGTCCTCGCGGATCGCCAGACCCATCGCGACGCGCATGAAGAACGCCTGCGGCAGCTCGAAGCGGGTGCCGTCGTGGTGCTGGAAGTACCGGTCGTAGAGCGTCTGCAGGCCGAGGAAGCCGAAGTCGAGGTCGCGCTCGGGCCGGATCGCGGCAGTGATCTTGTCCAGGTCGAAGCGCTGCAGCTCGGCGTCGACCAGCTCCAGCTCGATGGCGCGGCGCAGGTAGGCGCGGAAGTACGCGGGGTACTCGCCGGCCATCTCGTCCTGGCTGGCCAGGCGCGGGGTGCCGGCGAGGTAGCTCAGCGCCTCGCCGCGCAGCTTGTCCAGCAGCAGCCGGGCGGAGACGTAGGAGTAGTTCGGCTCCTGCTCGACGAGCACGCGGGCGGCCATGATCTGGGCCAGGGCGAGCTCGTCGGCGCTGATGCCGTCGTAGAGGTTGCGCTTGGTCTCGGCCAGCACCGGCTCGGCGGTGACGTCGTCGAGGCCGTCGACGGCCTCGCCCACCACGTGGGACACGCGGGCCCAGTCGAGCGGGCGCAGGACGCCGTCGGTGCCCTTGACGTTCAGCGCGACCTCGGCCGCGACCGGCTTGACGGCCTCGCGGGCCTTCGCGCGCTCCTCGCGATAGAGGACGTAGGCGCGGGCGACCTTGTGGTGCTCCCCGCGCATGAGGGCGAGCTCGACGATGTCCTGGATCTGCTCGATGTGCAGGGCGGTTTCGGGGCCGGCGTGGCGCAGCAGGGTCGTCTCCACCTGCTGGGTGAGCTCGGCGACGACGTGGTGCACGCGGGAGGACGCGGCGGCGTCGCCGCCCTCGACCGCGAGGAACGCCTTGGTCAGCGCGACCGAGATCTTCCCGGCGTCGAACGGCGACACGCTGCCGTCCCGCCGGATGACCCGGATCGCGGTGGGTGTGTCGGCAGCGGAGGGCCGCTGACCGGTTTCGACTGACATGCGTGTCTCCAGGTTTCGGGCGCGTCGGATCGCCGCACGGCCGCACAAGGCCGTGCGCTGCAGGTTCTTCAAAGCTGCCCGGCGACCCTCTGCAGCGGTCTCCCCGTCGCTGGGGGCTGCCGGTGTTGAGAGACTACATGTTGGGGTCGGGGTGTGCGCGGGACCCCAGATGGCGTGTCGCAGGCTCACCCTGCCGGGTTACGTGATCACCGAGAGGTGCTGCTCGCGCTGCGGGCGGGGGTGGGTGGCGGTAGCTTCCGGGGCCGCTGGGGGAGGACCGCGATTGGCTCGTTCAGGCAGGTTCGACGCCATCGAGGTCTGCGATTGCCCGGCGGACGTACCGCACACTGCGGGAGTCCTCGGCGTACTCCCGGGAAATCGGTGGAAGCAGGGTCTCGAGCTCCGCTTTGGCTTCGGCGGTGGTGAGCTTGCCCCGGGCATGCCGGATGACGGCCAGGTGCGCGGCGGTCACGAGGGTTTCCGGGGCGTCGGAGCCGAGCGCGCGGGCTTCGGCGTCCCTGGTGGCGTCCAGGACGGTTTCGGCGGCTTCGTACCGGGAGAGCTTCTCGAGCAGCAGCCCGTGGCAGTAGCCGGCTCTCCTGGCCTGTTTGGCGGTCGGGTCGAGGATCCGGCCGAAGGTCTCGCTCACCGTGCGGAACTCCTTCTCCGCATCCTCGAGCCGGCCGACGCGTTCGTAGGTGTGCGCGAGGCAATGCCTCTCGGTGAGGACAACGGAATCCTCGTCCGATGCCCCCGCAGCCACTCTGGCGGCGAGGATCGACGATATCTCTTGAACGGCTTCGTCGTCGCGGTCGAGTTTTCCGAGCAAGTCGGCACGTTCATGCCGGAGGCGCAGCACGAACTCAGGCGAAGGTGGTGCCGGCGAACTCAAGATGCGTTCATAGACGGAGTTGGCGTCTTCGAAACGTTTTTGTTCGCGAAGGTTGCGGGCGAGGCAGACCTGGAGGTCGTGGAAGAGCATGCCACTCGTTTCGTCCCGCTCTTCCAGCTCTTCGAGGAGCGAATGGTATTCGTTCTCGGCTTCTTCGTAGCGGCCGGCTCGATCGAGAGTATGCGCGAGTTGGTGCCGGGTCTCCAGCGAGATGAGCCGGTTGCCTGCATCGTTCGCACGGGCGGGGTGGGCGAACAACTGGTTGTATTCCGAAACTACAGCGTCGGAGTGTCCGCGCTGGTCCATGACCCTGGCGAGTGCCGACATCGTGGCGAGCGTCCGCTCGTTGATGACACCGAGTTGCTCGCGGCACGAGCCGAGAAGCCCGCGCAAAGCGGCTTCGGCTTCGGCTTCGTGACCGGTGCCGGCGAGGGCGATCGCCCACCGCCGGTGCGTGAGGACGGTATAGGGGTCGAGTTCGCCCAGGACCTCGCGGCGGGCGGTGAGGACACCGGCGAATTGCCGTTCCTGTTCTTCGCCCTCCAGGGTGCTCGCCCAGTCGTGCCAGGTGATGAGGGTTTCGGGGTGCCGTTCGCCCAGTACCTTTCGTTGCTCGGCCAAGATGGCGGCGAGCTCGGCAGACCTGGCTTCCGGCTCCGTGGCGAAGATCAGCGCAAGTCTGTGCCTGATCACCAAGTGGGCCGGGTGCTCGCCGGGAAGGCTTCCGGCAAGCTCGCGAACCCGTTCGATCAGTGTTGCCGCGTCGCCGCGGTCTTTGGTGAACACGAGGTAGGCGAACGCCCGAAGGCCGGAATTGATCATCACCTCGAGTGTCTCGCCGATTTTCGACGGTGCCGGGGGAAGCCGCAGCAATGCGGAGAGCACGTGAGGTGCGATGAGCCGCCACCACGACCAGTTCGTTTCGACCTCCGGAGCGAGCGCGGTTGCCGTGTCCAGGGCCGCGGCCGCGGCGCGCCACGTCGACACCTGCTCGGAGTCCGAACAGCTCTTCAGCCGTTGAGCCGCCGACTCGAGCACCAGCCGGTGGGCGGTGAGGTAGACGACCGGCGTGAAGACCGGCTCGGGGCGGACGCCGACGTCGCCGATTTCCCCGGCCTCGAGCATGCTGAGGTCGACCAGAGCTTCCAGCGCGCGATCCAGGTCGTCGCCGGCGAACGCCCCGGTGACCAGGCCCGCGCGTGCGAGCGCGTCGGCTTCGAGCAGGTCGACCGGGAACGGTGCGGCCGCGAAACACGACAAGAGCCGCATCAGGCCGCGGGCTCCGGCGACCCCCTGGCTTTCGAGGAGGTTCAGGCTCAGTTCCCAGGTGCGCCCCACGAGCCTGCGGTGCAGTTCTTCCTGCTGGTTCTGGGTCGGTGAGCGTTCGTCCAGGAGCTCGGGGCCGATTTCTCCCAGTGCCTCCCGGTAGGAGTCGAAGCTCGTGATGCGTGCTGACGCCGTCCTGCGCAGCAATCCCGCTCCCCGGGCCGCCCGGGCGAGGTACCGGCCGGCCGACGCCAGTGCGAGGGGCAGGCCGCCGAGGCGATCGGCCAAGGCCAGGGCGTCACGCCGGGTACCGGCGTGCCCAGCCTGGTCGATGAGCACGTCGGCCGCGGTGCCGGAGTCGAGCACGGTGACCGCGTGCCGGTCCGCTTGGCTGCCCCAGATCTCCGGGAGGCCGATCCGCGTGGTGATCACCGTGGTGCCGGCCGCGCTCGCCCGCGCCCAGCCGGTGCCTTCCCCGGCCATCGCACCGGCCGCGGCGAGGTGCCGTGGTTCGTCGGCGTTGTCGAACACCAGCAGCCAGCGATCCGCCGCGTGGTCGAGCGCAGACCACAGAAGGTCCATCGCGCTGGCCTGCCCCGACCACGCTCGATCGATCAGGAGCTGGTCGACACCGAGTTCGATGGCGATCTCGCGCATCAGCGTCGAAATGCCCTCGGGACGATCGGCGGCGACCCAGAACACGGTCTGACCGGCTTCGGCGGCCAACCGGGAGAGTTCCAGCGCGATGGTCGTCTTGCCGCACCCGCCCAAGCCGTGCAGCACCTGGATCCGCGCGGACGTGCCGGGAAGGCGGTCCTGCAGGCGCCGGAGCAGGTCGTCTCGCCCGCGGACACGGGCGGGCAGCATGCCCAGAGGAGGCCGGACCGAGTAGAAGCCCTGGGCGTTCGGCTCCGCGGTGGGCGGCCGATCCGGTGGCCGGAGCTCTTCGGCTTCAGCCGCCTTGGCTGCTTCCTGGGCGGCCGCCCAGTTCCTCGTGGCGGGGACGCCGCAGGCTTTGAGGATCGCGGAGATGGTCTCCCAACTCGGCGGATGGCGTCCCGCCAGTGCCTCGGAGACCGTCGAGGCGCTCAGCTTGGCGGCCTTGCTGAGCTCGCGTTGAGAGGGATAGCCGGCTTCCCGCATCGCGTCGCGCAGGCGCGCGGCCAGAGCTCGTACCGCTTCGGGTGCCGACGGGCCGGGACGACTCACCGCGCCCCCCTCCGAAGTTCGCCGAACGCCGAGATCGCGGGGGATTGACGCTGGTCGGAACGGTCGCGTTCGCCGAACGTTCGCGATCATCCCCGAGCGCCGACCCGACGCGCTTGCCTGTGTTCATGCAGACATGGGAAACGATCGAACAGGCACTCACCATCGTTACACTGTGCGTCAAGCTGACCCGGGAGCTGCGCTCGCTCAAGAGGGAATCGGCGGTCGAAATCCCCGCTCAGGCGCCGAAGCGCAGCTGCGAGCCGGGCAGGGCGAGGCTCAGGAACGGGCGGCGGCCGGCCAGGTAGCCGAGCGGGCCGTGCGCGTTGATCGCCCAGTCGGCCGCGGCGAGCGCGGGACGGATCTTCGCGCCCACCGGCGTCCGGACCGGGGTGCCGTCGCGGTCCTGGAGGACGTCGAACCCGGACGGGAGCGCGAGCGGTGAGCCCGGCCTCGGCGTGAAAGCCGCCGTGGCGATCCAGTCGTCGGCCGTGGCCGCGGTGTGGGTGCGGTCGGTGAACCGGAGGTCGGCGAGGTCCTTCGGGATGGCCCACAGCTCCCGGCCGCCGGCGAGGGACACCTCGGAGTCGACCCAGATCCGGGTGATCGTGCACGTCGTCCGCTTGCCGCGCACCGGGACCGCGGCGAGCAGCTCGTGGTAGCTGAGCTGCCCGGGCTCGCGGTAGGCGATCCAGGCGGTGAACACGGAGGTGTACCCGGCCACGGACAGGGCGGCCGGGTGCACGTCGCGCGCGGGGACGCGCCAGATCGACACGTGCGCGTCGGCGGTCAGGTTCCAGGGCTGCGGCGGGTACGGGGTCATTTCTCCAGCCAGGGCAGGTAGTCGGGCAGGTCCTTCTCGACGCGCATGCCGAACGCGGGCGGCCGCTTCTGCAGGAACGACAGGACCCCCTCGACGGCGTCCGGGCTCGTGCCGAGGCCGCCGATCAGGCGGGAGTCGAGTTCGTGCACCGGGAACGGCGAGTCCGCGCTCGCCATCCGGTAGAGCAGCTGGCGGGTCACCGCGACCGACACCGGCGCCGTCTTCTCGACGATTTCCCCGGCGAGCCGGTAGGCCTCGTCGAGCACGGTTCCGGTGGGGAAAACCCGGTGCACCAGGGCTTTTTCGAGGGCTTCGGCGGCGGTGAAGACGCGGCCGCTGATCATCCAGTCGAGCGCGGTGCCCATGCCGACCAGCCGGGGGAGGAACCACGCGGACGCGCCTTCGGGGTAGATGCCGCGGCGGGTGAACACGAAGCCGAACCGCGAGTCCTCCGCCGCGAGCCGGTAGTCGCACGAGAGCGTGATGGTGATGCCGCCGCCGACGGCCGCGCCGTGCAGGGCCGCGATCACCGGCTTGTTCATGGTGAAGATCCGCTTCGAGCACCGGCCGGCGGGTTCCTGCCACGCCGCGTCCGGGCCGGTCGAGGGGTCGAAGTCGAAGCCGCCCTGTGAAAGATCGGCCCCGACGCAGAAGTCTTTCCCGGCCCCGGTCAGCACGACGACCCGGACATCCTCGTCACGGTCGGCCCGGTCCATCGCGGCCCCGAGCTCGTCGGCCATCCGGATCGTGTAGCCGTTGCGCGCTTCGGGGCGGTTCAGCGTCACCGTGGCGACCCGGTCCGCGACGGCGTAGGTGATCTCGGCGTAGTCGGCCATGCGAAGACGCTATTGCAGGCGGACGCTACTGGCAAGATGTCAATAGTGGGTCCGCAGCGTCCTCGCCGGTCCGGCGGCGCGCGCGGCGGCTCGCCCAGGCCGAACCGCCGCCGGCTGCCGCGGCGGCGACCCAGGGGATCACCGTGCCGACGAGGACCACGGCGCCGACCACCAGAATGAACAGTGAAACGATCCTGACAAAGGTTTCCCGGTCGCCGGTGACCGCGAGACCGATCACCCGGTTGAGCAACGGAGAACCGATGGCCGTGGAACGCCGGTGCAATTCTTCGCCTGAGATGAGGCCGATCTGCTCCGTTGTTGTCGCGTGCTCGTGGCATCCGTGTTTCCGGTTGTGCACGGGTCCTCCTCGGCCATGGGTCGGTGGGGAGAGATCCTTCGTCGGCTCCGGCGAGTCGAGGTATCGAACGGGTGAAGCGGGCAGGCTGTGGGCTACGCTGCATGCTGCTTCGGGTGGACATTTCACCCGCTGCGGGGGATGAATGGCGGCGGGGAGGGAGTTATCGCTACGCGGAGTGAGCGTCGTCTATACGACGAGTTGCGCGCCCTCAGAGGGAGGGCCGACGCTGCGCGCCGCAAAGCCGGACTTCGTCCGTTGTCTCAGGACGAAACCGAACGGATCCTGCGTAAATCGCCGTATCTCGTCGCCGATTTTCGGGGCCAGCGCCTCAGCGACTGGCTGGCCGAAGATTTTTCGAAGACCAAGACGCCGTCGGTCGGCAGTTTGGCCGCCGTCTTCGCGCTGGTACGGGTCTGGAGCGAACTGGCCGGTGTCACCGCTCCGGCCGAGCGGTACTGGGCCGACCTGCTGGAGGCTGCCCAGCCCGGCCGATCCGCCAAGAGCCGGACGGCGGCCGAGGCCGATCCGGCAGGCAATCCGGCCCACTCCCTGATCGACGACTACATCGCGGCGGCCGTCCGCGCGGCTCGAGAACACCCGTACCCGGGTGTGTTGCCGGGGAACACGCCTCCGCTGACCGAGGTCTACGTCCGTCAGCGGGTGCGGGTGGGAGACCCGCGCGCGCGATCGGCGGTACCCGGGAAATTCGCGCGCCCGGTCTCCGCCTTGGCCGGCGAGGCGGCTCCGTGGACGTCCGTGCCGCCGCCCCGGCGTGTCTCGGGCCGGATGTCCGCCGAAGAAATCCTGGACAGGGATCGCCTCTGCGTGGTCGTCGGCACCCCGGGCGGGGGCAAGACCAGCCTCTTCCGCACCCACCTGATCCGGGCGGTGGAGGCGAGGAGGGCGGGTGAGCTCGAAACTTCGCTGCCGATCCTGGTGCCCGCGGCCGCCTTGTCGGGCAAACCGCTGGCGGCGGCGCTCGCGGAGGCGGCGACCGCCGAACTGAGCAGTTTCGGCCTGCTCGAGAAGCTGCCGGACGCCCTGTTCAAGGAGTGCCCGTACGAGGACGTGCCGTGGCTGGTCATGGTCGACGGACTCGACGAAATCACCGATACCGCCGCCCGCCGGAACCTGTTGGCCGCGCTGGAGCAGATCTCCGACGGCAGCCGCGGGCGTCAGTACCGGTTCGTCATCGCCACCCGTCCCCTGCCCGAATGGGAGCTCGGCGTCCTCGGAGCGCAGGCTCCGGTGTACGAGCTGGAACCGTTCACCTGGTCGGACCTGAACCGCGTTTCCACCGACTGGTTCCGGGTCCTCGGACTCGAGAATCCCGACCGGGTGGCCGAGCGGTTCGCGAGCACGGTGCGGCGGACCAGAGTCTTCGGGCTGGCCCGGACGCCGCTGATGGCGGCGCTGCTCTGTCAGCTGCACGGTGCGAACCCGGACGCTCCGTTGCCGGCCAGCCGCGGCGAGATCTACCGCAAGTACGTGGAGCAGCTGACCCGGCGCATGCAGAGCGCAGATCTGTCGGGTATCCAGGCTCAGGTGCGGGCCGGCTTGGCCCGCTACGGGGACGAGGCACTGGGGGAGGGCTGGCGGACACTCGAGCGCCTGCCGGAACTGATCTCCCAGTCGGCGGCAGAGTTGCGCGGTGGCTGCCCGGCGCCGATCCTGGACATCTTCTCGGGACTGCCCGGCGCCGCGTGTCCTCAACGGGTACCGGCCACCGTTTGGCGCGAGTACCTGCAAAGCCTGTTGCTGCGCAGCGGCCTGCTGGTCCTGCGTGGCGGGGAACTGTCGTTCTTCCACCAGACGGTCGAGGAGTTCCTGGCCGCGGCCCACGCGACGCGATCGGCGCCCGCCTGCCTGGAGTCGCTGGCCGCCCTCTTCGGGAGGCGTCGCGTCTCCTGCTTCGAACGGGTTCTCGGCCGGCGTGTCCCGCCGCCGCCGGAGGTGGACACGTCGTTCACGGGGTTCGTGCTCGACCAGTGCGGCGAAGTCCAGGATGCGGTCGCCGATCACCTGCTCCGGTTGGTCGACCGCGGCGGCTTGGCCGGGTGCGGGTTCATCGCCGTGCTGCTCCGCCTCGGCACCGATGTTCCGAGACGGGTCGTCCTGGCGATGGCGAGGAAGCTCGTCGACCTGGTCTGGGTCCTGGGCAACACCGCGAATCCCGCGCCTCCTCGTCGCGCCCGAGGTGTGGTGCGCAGTGATCAGGAGCGGTTCGAAAACGCTTTCCTGGCCCTGCGCCTGCTGGCCTCCATCGGTGCGGAGGACGCGCTCGATCGGCTGCGCTCGATCGCCCGCGACGCCGACCTCCACCCCGCCGTCCGTGCCAGGGCGGCCGAGGCGGTCGTCGACCTCGACGTCGATGTCACCGCCGCGGTCGGGCTTCTGGATGAGCTGGCGAGGAACGAATCGATCGGCTCGCGGATGCGAGCCACCCTGGCGGCGCGGGTCGAGTCGCTGGATCCGGACTACGTGTCCCGCCTGCTCGTCGATCTCGCTCGGGACGCCACGCTGGCCGGGCGGGAACGGGTCGCGTCGGTCATGACCCTGCGCGGCCACGAAGCCGCACTGGCGTCGGATCTGTTCGCCGAACTCGCCCTGGACACCAGGATGAGCGGGTACTCGCGGATCCGGTCCGCCGGCGTCCTGGCCGGTGCGGGGGACGTGCGCGGGATCGAATTGCTCGACGGACTGGCCCGGGCCGCGGACCTTCCGGTCTACGTGCGCGAGGAGGCGGTCCGTGCGCTGGTCAAGCACGGCGGTTCCAAGGCGGAGAACGCGTTGTCGAAGCTGGCTTCGGACCTTTCGATCGATCCGCACGTCGGGATCCGTGCTGCCGGTGCGTTGGCCGAACACGGGGACAAGGAAGCGCTGAAGGAGCTCGAACGCATCGCGACGCAGCACCTGAGTGACCACAACGTGCGGATCGGCGCGGTCGAAATGCTGGCCGCCATGGGGGAGTACCACTCGATGGAGCTGCTCGAGTCGCTGGTCCGGGACACGACGCTCGACGACGACGGACGGCTCCGGATCCTCGAGATCATGCTCGAAACCGGTGGCCGTCGCGGAGCCGACGCGGTGGATTCGCTGGTCGGCGACCGTTCTCTCGGCGACCGCGCCCGCGTCTTCGTCGCGGGCCTCCAAGGTTCCGTGGACCGGCCGGCCGCGGTTCGCACCCTCATCGACTTCATCGGTGACCGCAGGGTGGCGGGGGTGGCAAGGGTCGACGCGGCCGAGTTGCTCGCCCATTTCCTGCTCGGCGAGCACGCTCGGCTGCCGGACGCGGTGGATGTCCGGACACACCTCTCGGAAGACTTCCGGGTGGACCCCGTCGGCAACGTCGACCTGGACCGGGTCATGATCATCGATCTGATCGACGACCTGAGCCGCGACCGGAGAGTACCGAGAGCCGATCGCGGCCGGGCGTTCGAGGTTCTCCGCCGGTTCTCCCTGGAGCGGCGCTAGTCCGGTCCGGGCTGATGGAGGTTCTGGCTGCGCGGCCGTCTGGTGTCGCAGCGAAACAATCAGGCGTGCTTGATTTTTCCGCCCCCCGGTGCGACGCTGGCCGCAGGACGCAAGGAGGCGGGCGATGGCGGATCTCGGCGTGATCCTCGGGGATCTCGACGCGGAGACACGGACGATCGACGATGTGGTGGCGGAGCTGCCCGCGGCGGAGTGGGCGCGTGCGACACCGGCCGAAGGGTGGACGATCGCGCACCAGATCGCGCACCTGGCCTGGACCGATCGCAAGGCCCTGATCGCGGCCGCGCACCCGGAGCACTGGCAAGCCGAAGTCGAAGAACTCCTCAAAGCCGGGGAGACCTACGTCGACGACGGGGCCGCCGCCGGGGCGCAGCGACCGCCGGGGGAAATCCTCGAAGACTGGCGGGCGGGCCGGGAACAGCTCGCCGAAGCCCTCGCCGCGGTGCCCGGCGGGCAGAAACTGCCCTGGTACGGCCCGCCGATGAGCGCCGCCTCGATGGCGACCGCGCGGATGATGGAGACCTGGGCCCACGGCCAGGACGTCTTCGACGCCCTCGGCCGGACCCGGGAGCCGACCGCGCGGCTGTGGCACATTGCCCGCTTCGGCACCCGCACCCGCGACTTCGCCTACCTGACCCACTCGCTCGCTCCGCCGGCGAAGGAGTTCCGCGTCGAACTGACCGCGCCCGACGGCTCCACCTGGGCGTTCGGCCCCGAGGACGCCGAACAGAAGCTCACCGGCAGCGCGCTGGACTTCTGTCTCGTCGTCACCCAGCGGCGGCACCCGGCCGACACCGATCTGGCCGCCCACGGCGCCGACGTCGAAGAGTGGCTCGGCATCGCGCAGGCCTTCGCCGGCCCGCCCGGCAGCGGCCGGAAGCCGGGACAGTTCGCACCGCCGACGGACTCTCCTCCGCGGAGGCGGCAGTGACACAGCCGTACCGCATCGGCAACGCGTCCGGGTTCTACGGCGACCGGTTCTCCGCCGTCCGCGAGATGCTCACCGGCGGGCCGCTCGACGTCCTCACCGGGGACTACCTGGCCGAGCTGACCATGCTCATCCTCGGCCGCGACCGGATGAAGGACGCGACCCGCGGCTACGCCAAGACGTTCCTGCGCCAGATGGAGGAAAACCTCGGCCTGGCGCAGGAAAAGGGCGTCAAGATCGTCACCAACGCGGGCGGGCTCAACCCCGCCGGGCTCGCCGGCGCGCTCCGCGAGCTGGCCGGCCGGCTGGGCCTCGACGTCAAGATCGCGCACGTCGAAGGCGACGACCTCGTGGGCCGCGCCGAAGAACTGGGCCTCGGGAAACCGTTGACCGCCAACGCCTACCTCGGCGCCTGGGGCATCGCCGAATGCCTGAACGCGGGCGCGGACGTCGTCGTCACCGGGCGGGTCACCGACGCTTCGGTGATCGTCGGCCCGGCCGCCGCGCACTACGGCTGGGCCCGCGACGACTACGACGCCCTCGCCGGCGCGGTCGCCGCCGGGCACGTCATCGAGTGCGGTGCGCAGGCCACCGGCGGCAACTACGCCTTCTTCACCGAACACGCCCTGGGCGTCCCGGGGTTCCCGATCGCCGAGATCGAGGCCGACGGCTCCAGCGTCATCACCAAGCACCCGGGCACCGGGGGCGTGGTGAACGCCGGCACGGTCACCGCGCAGCTGCTGTACGAGATCACCGGCGCGCGCTACGCCGGGCCGGACGTCACGACCCGGTTCGACACGCTGTCGCTCACCGAAGACGGCCCCGATCGCGTCCGCATCTCCGGCGTCCGCGGGGAAGCGCCGCCACCGACCCTGAAGGTGGCGCTGAACACCCTCGGCGGCTTCCGCAACGAGACGACGTTCGTCCTCACCGGACTGGACATCGAGGCGAAAGCCGCGCTGGTGCGGGAACAGCTCGAAGCGTCCATGAAGGACCGGCCGCCCGCCGACGTGCGGTGGACCCTCGCCCGCACCGACCACGCCGATGCCGGTACCGAGCAGACCGCGAGCGCACTGCTGCACGTCGCCGTCAAGGACGCCGACCCGAAGGTGGCCGGCCGCGCGTTCACCGGCGCCGCCGTCGAACTCGCGCTGGCCAGCTACCCCGGCTTCCACGTCACCGCGCCGCCGTCGGACGCCTCGCCGTACGGCGTCTACACCGCGGCCTACGTGGACGCCGGCGAAGTCCCGCACGTCGCCGTGCTGCCTGACGGCATGCGGGTCGACATACCGCCTTCGGCGTACACGCGCGAGCTGTCCGAAGTGGACGAGCCCGCCCTGCCCGAACCCCTCGGCCACGGGCCGGTGCGGCGGGTGCCGCTGGGCACGATCGCCGGCGCCCGCAGCGGCGACAAGGGCGGCAACGCCAACCTCGGCGTCTGGGTGCGGTCGGACGAGGCCTGGCGGTGGCTGGTGCACCGGCTGACCGTCGCCGAGTTCCAGCGGCTGCTGCCCGAGACCGCGGCCCTGCCGGTGACGCGGTACCTGCTGCCCAACCTGCGGGCGGTGAACTTCGTCGTCGAAGGCATCCTCGGCGAGGGCGTCGCGTCGCAGGCGCGGTTCGACCCGCAGGCCAAGGCCCTGGGCGAGTGGCTGCGGTCGCGGGAGATCGACATCCCGGAGGCGCTGCTGTGACCGACCCCTTCCGGACCCCCGAACGGGCCGAACTGCGCACGACCGTGCGGAAGTTCGTCGAGCAGGAGGTCCTGCCGCACCTCGACGGCTGGGAACGCGCCGGCGAACTGCCCCGCGAACTGCACCGCAAGGCCGGTGACCTCGGCCTGCTGGGCGTCGCCTTCCCGGAGGAGATCGGCGGCGGGGACGGCAACTACCTCGACGCGCTGGTCGTCGCCGAGGAGATGCACTACGCGGGCGGTTCCGGCGGGCTGTTCGCGTCGCTGTTCACCTGCGGCATCGCCGTTCCGCACATCGCCGAGGCGGGCGATCCGGTCCAGGTCGAACGCTGGGTGCGCCCGGCACTGGCCGGGGACAAGATCGGCTCCCTGGCCGTCACCGAGCCCGACGGCGGCTCGGACGTCGCCGGCATCCGGACCACCGCCGTCCGCCAAGGTGACGAGTACGTCATCAACGGGGCGAAGACCTACATCACCTCCGGCTGCCGAGCGGATTTTGTGACGACGGTCGTGCGCACCGGCGGCGACGGCGCGCACGGGCTCTCGCTGATCGTCGTCGAGCGCGGGACACCCGGGTTCACCGTGTCGCGCAAGCTCGAAAAGATGGGCTGGCTCTGCTCCGACACCGCCGAGCTGTCCTACGTGGACGTCCGGGTGCCGGTGGAGAACCTGGTGGGCACCGAGAACAGCGGGTTCGCGCAGGTCGCCACCCAGTTCGTCACCGAACGGCTGTCGCTGGCCGTGCAGGCGTACGCGCACGCGCAACGGGCCCTCGACCTGACGCTGGACTGGTGCCGGCTGCGCGAGACGTTCGGCCGTCCGCTCATCTCCCGGCAGGTCGTGCAGCACAAGCTCACCGAAATGGCCCGGCGGGTGGACGTGGCCCGGACCTACACCCGGCAGGCCGCGATCCGGCACGTCTCGGGCGAGGAGGTCATCGCCGAAGCCTGTTTCGCCAAGAACACCGCCGTCGAAGCCGCCGAGTGGGTGGTCAACGAGGCCGTCCAGCTGCACGGCGGGCTCGGCTACATGCGCGAGTCCGAAGTGGAACGCCACTACCGCGACGTCCGGATCCTCGGCATCGGCGGCGGCACCACCGAGATCCTCACCGGCCTGGCCGCGAAGCGATTGGGATACACCTCGTGACAACTCTGAGGTCCACAGTGGACACGCGGGCCGCCGAGTTCGGCGCGAACCGCGAGGCGATGCTGGAAAAGCTCGCCGAGATCGACGCCGAGCAGGCCAAGGCCGTCGCCGGCGGCGGCGAGAAGTACGTCGAGCGGCACCGCAAGCGCGGCAAGCTCCTGGCCCGGGAACGGATCGAGCTGCTGCTCGACCCCGACTCGCCGTTCCTGGAGCTGTCGCCGCTGGCGGCCTGGGGCACCGACTACCGCGTCGGCGCGAGCCTGGTGACCGGGATCGGCGTCGTCGAAGGGGTCGAGTGCCTGGTCTCGGCCAGCGACCCGACGGTCAAGGGTGGCGCGAGCAACCCCTGGACGACCAAGAAGAGCTTCCGGGCGGCGGACATCGCCGCGCAGAACCGGCTGCCGTCGATCAACCTCGTCGAATCCGGCGGCGCGGACCTGCCGACGCAGAAGGAGATCTTCATCCCCGGCGGCCGGATCTTCCGGGACATCACCCGGGCCTCGGCCGCCGGCTGCCCGACGATCGCGCTGGTCTTCGGCAACTCCACGGCGGGCGGGGCGTACCTGCCGGGCATGTCCGACTACGTCGTGATGGTGAAGGAACGCGCCAAGGTGTTCCTCGGCGGGCCGCCGCTGGTCAAGATGGCCACCGGCGAGGAGTCCGACGACGAGTCGCTCGGCGGCGCCGAGATGCACGCGCGGACCTCGGGCCTGGCCGACTACCTGGCCGTCGACGAGCAGGACGCCATCCGCCTGGGCCGGAACATCGTCAAGCGGCTCAACTGGACAAAACAGGGGCCTTCGCCCAAGCCGGACTACGAAGAGCCGCTGTACGACGCCGAGGACCTGCTCGGCATCGTGCCGACCGACCTCAAGGTGCCGTTCGACCCCCGCGAGGTCATCGCCCGCGTCGTCGACGGTTCCGACTTCGACGAGTTCAAGCCGCTCTACGGATCGTCGCTGGTGACGGGCTGGGCGAGCATCCACGGCTACCCGGTCGGCGTGCTGGCCAACGCCCGGGGCGTGCTGTTCGGCGAGGAGTCGCAGAAGGCCGCGCAGTTCATCCAGCTGGCCAACCAGATCCACACACCGCTGGTGTTCCTGCACAACACGACCGGCTACATGGTCGGCAAGGAGTACGAGCAGAGCGGCATCATCAAGCACGGCGCGATGATGATCAACGCCGTGTCGAACTCGAAGGTGCCGCACCTGTCCGTCCTCATGGGAGCGTCCTACGGGGCCGGCCACTACGGGATGTGCGGCCGCGCCTACGATCCCCGGTTCCTGTTCGCGTGGCCGAGCGCGAAGTCCGCGGTGATGGGCCCGGCGCAGCTGGCCGGCGTGCTGTCCATCGTGGCCCGCGCGGCGGCCGAAAGCCGCGGCCAGGAGTACAACGAAGAGCACGACAAGGCCATGCGCGCCATGGTGGAGGGCCAGATCGAAGCCGAGTCGATGCCGATGTTCCTCTCCGGCATGCTCTACGACGACGGCATCATCGACCCGCGCGACACCCGCACCGTGCTCGGCCTGAGCCTGTCCGCGATCCACAATGGACCAGTGAAGGGCGCCGAGGGCTTCGGCGTCTTCCGGATGTGAGCGAGCGATGATCCAGAACCTGCTGGTCGCCAACCGCGGTGAGATCGCCCGCCGCGTCTTCCGCACCTGCCGTGACGCCGGGATCGGCACGGTGGCGGTGTTCTCCGACGCCGATGCCGCCGCCCCGCACGCCCTCGAAGCCGACGCAGCCGTCCGCTTGCCCGGCAACGCACCGTCGGAGACGTACCTGCGGGCCGAGCTGCTGGTGAAGGCCGCCGCCGACACCGGCGCCGACGCCGTGCACCCCGGTTACGGCTTCCTGTCCGAGAACGCGGCGTTCGCACGAGCCGTGCTCGATGCCGGGCTCACCTGGGTGGGGCCGCCGCCCGAGGCGATCGAGACCATGGGCTCCAAAGTGGAGTCCAAACGGCTGATGGCCGCCGCCGGTGTCCCCGTGCTGTCCGAACTGGACCCGGCGTCGGTGACCGACGCCGATCTCCCGCTGCTGGTCAAGGCGTCCGCCGGTGGCGGCGGCCGCGGGATGCGCGTGGTCCGCTCACTCGGCGAGCTGGCGGAAGCGGTGGAGGGCGCCAGTGCCGAGGCCGGATCCGCCTTCGGCGACCCGACCGTCTTCTGCGAGCGCTACCTGGAGACCGGGCGGCACATCGAGGTCCAGGTGCTGGCGGACCGGCACGGGACGGTGTGGGCGGTGGGGGAGCGGGAGTGCTCGATCCAGCGCCGGCACCAGAAGGTCGTCGAGGAGGCGCCGTCGCCGTTCGTCGACGCGGGGATGCGCGAGGAGCTGTTCGACGCCGCGCGCAAGGCCGCCAAGGCGATCGCCTACGTCGGCGCGGGCACGGTCGAATTCCTCGCCGGGCCCGACGGGCGGTTCTACTTCCTCGAGATGAACACCCGGCTGCAGGTCGAGCACCCGGTGACCGAAAACGTCACCGGCCTCGACCTGGTCGCGCTGCAGCTGCGGATCGCCGAGGGCGAGCGCCTCCCGGCCGACCCGCCGCCGACGGTGGGGCACGCCATCGAGGTCCGGCTCTACGCCGAAGACCCGGCGGCCGGCTGGCAACCGCAGAGCGGGACGCTGCACACGTTCGAAGTGCCCGATGTGGACCGTTCGTTCACGCACGGGCCCGGCCTGCGGCTCGACTCCGGCTTCGAGAGTGGTTCCGTGGTGGGCGTCCACTACGACCCGATGCTGGCCAAGGTGATCACCTGGGCGCCGACCCGCGCGGAGGCCGCCCGGCGGCTCGCCAAGGCTCTGGCGGTGGCGAAGATCCACGGTGTCGTCACCAACCGCGACCTGCTGGTGAACATCCTGCGCCATGAGGCGTTCCTGGCCGGGGAGACGGACACGGCGTTCTTCGACCGCCATGGCCTCGACACCCTGGCCGCGCCCTTGGCCACAGTGGATACCGAACGGCTCTCGGCCCTCGCGGCGGCGTTGGCGGACGCGTCGGGCAACCGGGCGTCGGCGACCACGCAGGGGCGGCTGCCCAGTGGCTGGCGCAACGTCCGCTCGGCCGGGCAGCGCAAGGTCTTCACCGTCGCGGATCGCGAGTACGCAGTGGACTACTCGCTGACCCGTGACGGCCTTCGCGCCGAAGGGTTCGGTGCCGAGCTGGTCACCGCCGAGCCGGGCCGGGTCGTCCTGGACGTCGGCGGGGTGCGGCGCACCTTCGACGTCGCCCGGCACGACGGTGTGTCCTATGTGGATTCGGCGCTGGGGTCGGTGGCGCTGACGGTGGCGCCGCGCTTCGCTGACCCGGACGCGGCCCTGGCGGCCGGGTCACTGGTCGCGCCGATGCCGGGCACCGTCGTCCGGCTCGCTGTGCAGGCCGGGGATCCGGTCAAGGCCGGCGACCCGTTGCTGTGGCTCGAGGCGATGAAGATGGAACACCGGATCGCCGCCCCGGCCGACGGCGTGGTGACCGAGCTGCCGGTGACCGTGGGCCAACAGGTCGAAGTGGGCACGATCCTCGCCGTCGTCGGAGACGCGCAATCGGACACTGTGGTGGGAGACGAAGCATGAACGCCATGAACTTCATCGAGCCGGAGGAGCGGATCGCGCTCCGGAAGGCCGTCGCCGAGCTCGGCGCCAAGTACGGGCACGAGTACTACGCCCGCAAGGCCCGCGCGGACGAGAAGACCCACGAGCTGTGGGACGAGGCCGGGCGGCTGGGCTACCTCGGTGTCAACATCCCCGAGGAGTACGGCGGCGGGGGCGCGGGCATCGCCGACCTCGCCGCGGTGCTGGAGGAACTGGCCGCCGCGGGCTCGCCGTTGCTGCTCATGGTCGTCTCGCCGGCCATCTGCGGCACCGTGATCTCCCGGTTCGGCACCGAAGAGCAGAAGAAGCAGTGGCTGCCCGGCATCGCCGACGGCACCAAGCGGATGGTCTTCGCGATCACCGAGCCGGACGCCGGGTCGAACTCGCACAAGATCACCACCACCGCGCGCCGTGACGCCGGCGGCTGGGTCCTGAACGGGCGCAAGGTCTACATCTCCGGCGTCGACGAGGCCGACGCGGTGCTCGTCGTCGGCCGCATGGAGGACTCGAAGACCGGCAAGCTCAAGCCCGCGCTGTTCATCCTGCCGACGGGCACCCCGGGCTTCGAGTACACGAAGATCCCGATGGACATCGTCGCGCCGGAGGACCAGTTCTCGCTCTTCCTCGACGACGTCAAGCTTCCGGCCGAAGCGCTCGTCGGCGAGGAGGACGCGGCGATCGCGCAGCTGTTCGCCGGGCTCAACCCCGAACGCATCATGGGCGCGTCGTTCTCCCTCGGCATCGCCCGGTACGCGCTCTCCAAAGCCGTCTCCTACGCCAACCAGCGCCAGGTCTGGGGCGCCCCGATCGGCACCCACCAGGGCCTCGCGCACCCCCTCGCCGAGATCAAGATCGAGCTCGAGCTGGCCAAGCTGATGACGCAGAAGGCGGCTTCGCTCTACGACTCGGGTGACGACTTCAGCGCGGGCGAGTCGGCCAACATGGCCAAGTACGCCGCCGCCGAAGTCGCCATCCGCGCGACCGACCAGGCCGTGCAGACCCACGGCGGCAACGGCCTGGCCACCGAGTACGGCCTGGGCACGCTGGTCACCGCCGTCCGGCTGGGCCGGATCGCGCCGGTCAGCCGCGAGATGGTCCTCAACTTCGTCGGCCAGCACAGCCTCGGCCTCCCCAAGTCCTACTGACTACAGAACCGGAAGCGTAGCTTTCACGTGAAAGCTCCGCTTTCGCCGGAGGGATGCATGTCCGATCTCGGTGGCAAGACGATCATCATGTCCGGTGGCAGCCGCGGCATCGGTGAGGCGATCGCGGTCCGGGCGGCGAAGGACGGCGCGAACGTCGCCCTGCTGGCGAAGACGGCCGAGCCGCACCCGAAGCTGCCCGGGACCATCTACACCGCCGCGGAGGCCATCGAGGAGGCGGGCGGGCACGCGCTGCCGATCCTCGGCGACGTCCGCGACGACGACGGTGTGGCCGCGGCCGTGGCGAAGACCGTCGAGCAGTTCGGCGGCATCGACATCGTCGTGAACAACGCCAGCGCGATCGACCTGACGCCGACCGAGCAGGTCAGCATGAAGCGGTACGACCTGATGCAGGACATCAACGCGCGCGGCACGTTCCTGCTGTCCAAACTGGCCATTCCGCACCTGCGCCGGGCGGCGAACCCGCACATCCTGACGCTGTCGCCGCCGATCAGCCTCGACGAGAAGTGGTTCACCGCCGGGCACCTCGCCTACAGCATCGCCAAGTACTCGATGAGCCTGGTGACGGTGGGGCTCGCGGCGGAGCTGCGCGCCGACGGCGTCGCGGTCAACTCCCTCTGGCCGCGCACGACCATCAACACGGCGGCGATCCGCAACGTCGTCGGCGCCGAGCTGGCCGACCGCAGCCGGACGCCGGAGATCATGGCCGACGCGGCGTACGCGATCCTCACCAAACCGAGCGGCGAGGCAACCGGGAACTTCTTCCTCGACGACGAGGTGCTGCGCGCTTCCGGTGTCACGGATTTCTCGAAGTACCGCGTCGGCGGCACCGCGGAAGAAGATCTCCAGCTCGACTTCTGGGTGGAACCGGCTTGACCGGCGTCCGCGAACCCCAGCAGGAGCGCAGCCGCACGACGCGGCGGCGGCTGATCGAGGCCGCGCTCGACAGCTTCGGCGAGCGCGGCTGGCACGGCGTGACGGTGGCCGGGATCGCCGAGCGCGCCGGCGTCTCCCGCGGCGCGGCGCAGCACCACTTCCCGGCGCGCGAGGACCTCGTGGTGGCGGCGGTCGACCTGCTCGGGGAGGCCCAGATCGAGGAGCTGCGGGCCCAGGCCGCCGGCCTGCCGAGCGGGGCGTCGCGCATCGAGCGCGTTGTGGAGATGGTGCTGAACCTGTACACGGGACCGCTGTTCCGCGCGGCGTTGCAGCTGTGGTCGGTCGCGGCGACCGACGAAGCCCTGCGTGACGTGCTGGTGCCGCTGGAGGCCCGGGTCGGGCGCGAGGCGCACCGGGTGACGGTGGAGCTGCTCGGCGTCGACGAGTCCCGGCCCGGGGTGCGGGAACTGGTCCAGGCGACGTTGGACCTGGCCCGCGGGCTCGGGCTGGCGAACCTCCTGACGGACGACACCCGGCGGCGGCGCCAGATCGTGCGGGAGTGGGCCCGGACGCTGGAGCTGCGGCTGGCCGGGTGAGCCGCCCAGGTGACGCGCGTCGATCACCTGGGCGGCCAGCACGCCGACGACGAGCTGCCGCCGAGGACCGGCTTGTTCGCGCCGCCCGGGACTACGGGCAACCGATGAAGCCGATCGACGAAGCCCGGTCGTTCCAGTCGGGGGTGAAGGGCCCGTTGCTCGGGGCAGGCATGGTGTTGTCCGGGTCGCCGCCGTTGATGCCCGCGGAGACGCAGTACTTCTGGCCGGTGAAGTTGGCCCAGGAGCTGGCGTCGTCGTTGAAGTCGCCCCCGCTGCACCCCGAACACTTGATGGTCCGGAAGTCGGGGGTGTAGGTACCGGCTCGCCAACCGGCCATGAATCCGGTGTAGTTGATGTGCTGCCACAGACACACGGAGCCGGCGGGGCAGTCGGCCAGTCCCGCGGCCTCCACGTACAGCACCGGTGCGGTGGCGGCGTTCGCCGTGGCCGGCGCCGCCGCGGCGACGAGTGCTGCGGCACCCGCCACGGCGAGGGAAGCCTTGGTGAAGAAGCGGTGCATGGTGGTCTCCGTTCTCCGGTTCGGTGGGCGTGGCCCGCGAAAGCCCGGACGAGGACCTACGGCTCGCGGGTCCGCCCCTCACGCCGGAGAGTCTTCGGATCCTCCTTGCCCAGCGGTGGCGGCATGTCCACCATCCTGCGAATCGTGTCTCCGGTCATCCCGTAGTGGCTCAGGAACGCCTGCCGCAACGTCTCCGCCGACCGGAACCCGCAGCGCCGGGCGATCGCGACCAGCGACAGTTCGCTACCGCGCACCAGGTGGGCGGCCGCTTCGGTCCGCGCCACCCGGACCGCCCGCGCCGGCGTGACCCCCCATTGGCTCGTGAACAGCCGGGCGAGGTGCCGGGTGCTGATCCCGGCGCGGGCCGCCAGCGCGGGCGGGCTGAGGTCTTCGGCGAGGTGGGTGGCGATGTAGCCGGTCAGGTCGCGCACGACCCGGTCGCCCGGCGGCGGGGCCAGGAACGTGCTGATCTGCGCTTGATCGGCGGGCCGGTGCAGGTAGGCGACCATCTCCCGGGCGACCTCCCGGGCCAGCGTGGGACCGTGGTCGTCCTCGACCAGCGCCAGCGCGAGGTCCAGCGCACTCGTGACACCGGCGGAGGTGTAGACGTTGCCGTCGCGCACGTAGAGGGGGGCGGGGTCCACGGTGACGGCGGGGAACACCGAGGCCATCAGCTCGCTGTAGCCCCAGTGGGTGGTGGCCCGGCGGCCGTCGAGCAACCCCGCCGCGGCCAGCACGAACGCGCCCGTGCACACCGAGGCGATCCGCCGGCTCCGGGGAGCCAGCCGCCGTACCTGCGTCAGCAGCCCTTCGTCGGTCATCGCCGTCTCGGTGCCGTGGCCGCCGACGACCAGCAACGTGTCGATCCGGCCGGTCACCGACGCCAGCCTCCGGCCCCCGGTCAGACCGATCCCGGACGAGCTGCGCACCGCCCTCCCGGTCACCGACCCGAGTTCGACCGCGTACGGCGGGTTCGCCCCGTACTCGTTCGCGATTTCGAACGTCGCGCTCGAGCACGCGACATCGAGGATCTGCGCGTCGTCGTAGGCGACGACCAGCACTCGCCGGGTCACCGTGCACCGAACATCCATACCGCTGTCCCCCGCCCCGTGGACCGCAAAGCCCAGCGTACGCGGGTCAGTCGCCCGACCAGGCTCGAAGCGGAACCTCGGCCGCATCCCCCGCGTCATAGTGCCGTAAGTAACACAATCGGCCCAATGGGCGAATGACAGTTAGTAGTGATTCTGAGGGGAAGGCAGTCCGGTGTCCGGTTCAGGAGTCGAGCTCACCCACCGCGCGATGGCCATGCTGAGGGCGGTGGCCGCCGGTCGTGCGCAGATGTCGTGCAGCTGCGAGCCGGACCTCTTCATCGATGGATTCGCCTGTTGCGATCAAATGACCGCCCACGCGCTGGCGCACGGCGGTTACCTCCGGCCCGCCCCCGAAGGCGCCACGGGGCGGGTGGCCGCCGAGCTGACCGAGGCGGGGCGGGCCGTGCTGGCGGTGGCCGTCGCCGCCTGATCGGGTGGTCACGCACTACGCACGGTCGTGATTTCGCTCGTGCGTTCGATTTATCGCGGGTCGCCGACCTGGCAGGCTTGTCCCCATGGCGGAGCACCCACCACCGGTGGACGACGAGGCGACGGTCTTCCTCCCGAGCGACCTGCGGGGCCCGCACTGGCCGACCCGTGACCCCGACGTCTCGCGGCGGCCCTACGACGAGTTCGCCGGCCAGATCGTCGCGCGGCCGCCCGCCTCGCCCGTCAGCGCCGGCCGCGGCGAGGGTGCCGGCTCGTCGCTGGCCCGCTCCAGCGGCCGGATGGCGGTCGCCTCCGCCGTCAGCCGGGTCACCGGGTTCGTCGCGAAGCTGCTGCTCGCCGCCGTGGTCGGGACCGGGATCGTCAACGACTCCTTCACCGTGGCGAACACCCTGCCCAACATCGTGTTCGAGCTGCTCTTCGGCGGCGTGCTGGCCAGTGTCGTGGTGCCGCTGCTGGTGCGCTCCCACGACGACCCGGACGGCGGCCGCGCCTACACGCAGCGGCTGATCACGATGGCGCTGGTGCTGCTCACCGTCGGCACGGCCGTCGCGGTGGCGATCGCGCCGCTGTTCACCGCGCTCTACGTCGACAAATCGTCCGCCACCGCCAACTCCGGGCTGACCACCGCGCTGGCGTACCTGCTGCTGCCGCAGATCCTGTTCTACGGCCTGTTCGCGCTGCTTTCGGCGATCCTCAACGCCCAGAACGTCTTCGGCCCGCCGGCCTGGGCGCCGGTGCTGAACAACGTCGTCGTCACCGGCACGCTCGTCGTGTTCGCCCTCGTGCCGGGGGAGCTGACCCTCGACCCGGTCCGGATGGGCGACCCGAAGCTGCTCGTGCTCGGCCTCGGCACCACGCTCGGCATCGTCGCGCAGGCGTTCGTGCTCGTTCCGGCGTTGCTGCGCACCGGGTTCCGGTTCCGCTGGCGCTGGGGCTTCGACCCGCGGATCAAGGAGTTCGGCGGCCTGGCCGCGTGGATCCTCGGCTACGTCGTGGTCAGCCACGTCGGGTTCGTCGTCACCACCCGCGTGCTGACCGGCGGCAACAGCGGCGGCGTCACGGCCTACAGCTACGCGTCCCTGCTCTTCCAGCTGCCCTACGGCATTCTCGGCGTTTCGCTGCTGACCGCGCTGATGCCGCGGATGAGCCGCGCCGCCGCCGACGGCGACACGGTGTCGCTGGTCGGGGACCTCTCGCTCGCCTCCCGCATGTCCACGGTGCTCTTCGTGCCGATCTCGGCGGTGCTGGCCGTGGTCGGCACGCCGATCGGCATCGCGATCTTCACCTGGGGCCGCGGCACCCTCGACGACGCCGAGCGGCTCGGCCAGACCCTGGCCGTCTCCGCGGTCGGGCTGCTGCCCTTCGCGCTGGTCATGTTGCAGCTGCGGGTGTTCTACGCGATGAAGGACGCCCGCACGCCCACGCTGATCATGCTCGTGATGACGGCGGTGAAGATCCCGCTGCTGCTGCTCTGCCGCGGGCTGCTCGACGGCGAGCACGTCGTCTACGGCGTGATGCTCGTCAACGGCGCCGGGTTCGTGGTCGGGGCCGTCCTCGGCCAGGTCTGGCTGTGGGTCCGGCTCGGGCACCTGCGCAGCAAGCGGTCGCTGCGGGTCGGCCTGATCACCCTCTCGGTGAGCGGGCTCGGCGTGGTCGCGGCGGTGCTCGCCGGGCACGCCGTGCCCGCGTCGCTGGGGGCGATCCCCGCGGCGTGGGTGAAACTGCCGGTGCAGGGACTGCTCGGGATGGCCGTGCCGTTCGGGTTGCTGGCGTTGTTCAAGCTGCCGGAGTTCGCGCCGGTGACCCGGCGGGTGGCCGGGCTGTGGCGGCGGTTCGCGGCTCGTTGACGACTACGGCCACCGAACCGATCCGGTTGTCTCGAAACGGTAACGGGAGCGCGGCGATCAGCGCGTTTACATTTGCTGCACGGGTTTCTACTATCCACCGGGATCAGGCGGCCGCGGGCGAGCGCGGCGGCGGGGGTACGGGTGGAGGTCGTGCATGACGCGCAGTGCGCGCAGGCGGCGGGACCGGGTCACGGTCGACGAACTGCTGCAGCAGACGGGGGCGCGGCCGCGCAAACCCGGCTCGCGGGCGGCCGAGCTGGCGGCGCGCCGGGACCGTGCGCCCGAACCCGGGCCGAGCGGGGCGGCGCGGCTGGCGCTGGCCTCGGCGGTGATCGTCGTGCTGGGCGGGCTGGTGCTCGTGCTGGCGACGCGGCCGGATCCGGTGCCCGGTTCCACGCAGTTCCCGCAGCTGCAGCCGGCCACCGCGGCCCCGGCGTCGTCGACCGCCCTGGCCGTTCCGACCGAGACGACCACGCCGTCGCCGGCGGTGATGCACGCGCGCCGGACGCCGACCCCCACCCCGACGGTGACGGTCGAACTGCCGCCCCCGGCCACCACGGCGAAGCCGAGCGCCCCGCCGTCCACAAGGGACCCGCGGTGGAGCCACTACGGGTGCTACCCGTACTACTGCGGTGGCTGGCGGCGCTGACCCGCGAAGGCCCCCTCACCGACCCCGATGCCGGTGAGAGGGCCCCCGACAGCCCCACTACGGGTCCGGTGCGTCAGCCGGTGTAGCCGGCGACGATCTTGGTGAATGCGTACTTGTCCTGGGTGATGCCGCTGCACTCGCCGCCACCGCTGCAGTCGCGGTTGGTGGCCCAGAACGTGAGGCGGGCCAGGTGGTGGCTCGCCGCGTAGCCGCGGATGGAGTTGAAGTTCGCCACCGTGACGGTCTCGCCCGCGTTGTCGGTCTTGCCGTTCATCGAGGAGAGGCCGCTGTGCCGGTAGGCGGTGTCGTCGCTCCAGCCGAACGTGGTCTTGAGCTGGTTCTTCAGCCCGTCGACCGCGGACTTGGTCAGGGCGGCCATGTCGCCGCCGCTGGAGAAGTCGAACGGCATGACCGACCAGACGTCGACGCCCGCGCCGATCGCCTTGGCCTGGTTGATCAGGCGCTTGCCCCAGGTGTCGGGGCCGGTCGTGGTGGTGCCGATGGTGATGACGACCTTCAGGTTCGGGTTGGCCTGCTTGGTCAGCTTCACCGCGTTGAGGATGCGGTCCTGCACCGTCGCGTTCTGGAACTCGTCGGTGTTTTCGATGTCGAGGTCGATCGCCTTGAGCGCGTAGGCGTCGATCACCTTCTGGTAGGCACCGGCCAGCGCCGAGGCCGACGTGCACTTCGAGCCCAGCTTGGTGCCGGACCAGCCGCCGAAGGAGGGGATCACGTCCCCGCCCGCGTTGCGGATGTTCTGGATCATCGTCTTGTCCGAGCCGGTCAGCGAGCGGCTGCCGTCCCACTTCGGGATGCAGGTGCCGTCGGACAGCACGAACGCGAGGGTAAACGCTTTCACGCCGGTCGCCGACATCGCGGCGGTCGGGCTGGTCTGGCCGCCCCACTGGTACAGGTACGGGGAGGCGAGCACGGGGTCCACCGCGGCCATGGCCTGCGGGGCGAGACCGACTGCCGTCGCCATCGCGGCCGAAGCCGCGACCGCGAGGGTGACCAGACGGCGCATCGATTTCATGGGGGTCCTCCAAACGCGCAGGGTGGAGCACCTCCGGTTTGAGGCGGCGGGATCATCCCGGGAGGAGTGCTGTGTGCCACCACACAGTGGACTAGACCAATGTTGCGTGTCAACCCTCCGTCGGTGGGAAAATGACCCACGGGATCTTCGAGGCCGGCGATGTGAAATTCCCCTGAAGGCGGATCGACACGGGCCCGCATTCCGGCTACTTTGCCGAAATGGTGGGGGATTCCACGGTCGCCGCCGGCGGGGAACGCCGCCCGGGCCGGTTCCTGCCCGCCCTCGTCCTGCGGCGCTGGGCCCTGCGGCGGTGGGCGCTGTGGCGGCTGCCGCGCCGCGGCCAGGTCTGCTACCTCGTCGGGGTCGACACGCTCGCCGTCGCCGCCGTTGTGCTCGCCGCCGTCCGGTTCCCGCCGCTCGCGTCGATGCTGGTGCCGTTCGCGCTGCTCGCGGCCGGGATGCTGGGGTCGGCGGAGCTCGCGCGCCCGGTCGAGCGGCACCGCGAGGACACCCTGCTGGGGCCCGGCGTCGACACGCCGTGGATCTTCGCCGGGGTGCTCGTGCTCCGGCCCGGTCTCGCCGTCGCGCTGGTCGTGCTCTCCGCGCTGCACCAGTGGTTCCGGGTCCGCAGAAGACCGGTGTACCGGCAGGTGTTCGGCGCCGCGGCGACGGCGCTGGCCGGTCTTGTCGCCGGCGCCTTCCTCACCGCGACCGGCATCCGGCCGCTGGGCGAGGCCCTCGACACCCGGACCGTCCTCCTGCTCACCGTCGCCGGGCTGGTGTTCCTCGCGGTGAACGCCGCGCTCGTCACCGGCGCCGACGGGCCCCGCCGTCCGCGCGAAGCCGCGCCGGGGCACGCCTTCGACGCCGCGATGACGGCGTTCGGCCTGCCGCTGGCCTGGGCCGCCGGAGCCGCGCCGCTGCTGGTGCCGCTGCTGGCCGGCGCCACCGTCGTGCTGCACCGCGGCGGGCCGGGCGGTGGCCGCCGCGACCACGTCACCCTCGATCCCGGCACCGGCGTGCTGACCGCCTCGTCGTGGCGCGGCGCCGCCGAAGCCCGCCTGGACCGGCTCGGCGGGCACGGCCCCGGCCCGGCCGTGCTGCTGCTCGACCTCGACCGCTTCCGCCTGCTCAACGACCGCTACGGCGTCCGCATCGGCGACGCTGTCCTGCGCGCGGTCGCCGGCGCCCTGCGCGACGAGGTCCGGGCCGCCGACCTCGTGGGCCGCTCCGGCGGCGAGGAGTTCGCGGTGCTGCTGCCCGGCACCGGCCGCTTCGACGCGATGGCGATCGCCGAGCGGATCCGCCTGCGGATCGCTTCGACGCTGGTGGCGCTGAAGGACTCGGGGGACGGCCCGCAGTTCGTCGGCGTGACGGTGTCGATCGGCGTGGCGGACTGTGCGGCCGGCGGCGTGCTCGCGGACGCGCTGCTGGCCGCGGAACAGGCGTTGCTGCGGGCGAAGGCGGGTGGCCGCAACCGGACGGTCTGCGCCGAACCGGACGTCAGCTCATCGTGATGGCGTCGAGCTTCTCTTTCAGGTAGTCCGACGCGATCACTTCGGGGTAGGTCCGGGTGCCGAGCGGCGGCGCGAGCGACGTGATCCGCGCGTTGTGGTCGGTTTCGTAGAAGAAGATCAGGGACACCAGGTCCTCGTCCGGTGCCATCGCCGCCGGCGGGAGGACGCGGTGGCGCGTCGAGCGCCAGCGGTCGCCGGTCCAGCGGGCCATCAGGTCGCCGATGTTCACCGTGAACGCGTCCGGGTGGAAGGGCGCGTCCACCCACTCGCCGTCGGCCGTGCAGACCTGCAGCCCGCCGACCCCGGCCTGGCGGTCGAGCACGGTGACCGTGCCGAAGTCGGTGTGCGGGCCGATCCGGAACTGGTCCGGCGCGGGCGGGCCGACGCGAGTCATCGGCGGGTACCAGTTGATGTTGAACGTGTACGTCGGGTGCCCGGTGTGCCGGGTGAAGTGGCTCTGGGCGAGGCCGAGCGCCGCGGCGAAGATCTCCAGCAGGTGGTCCGACAGCGCCCGCATCCGGCGCATGTACTCCGTGGCCGCCTCGCCCAGGCCCGGCACCTCGTGCGGCCAGACGTTGGACTGGAACCAGAACCCGTCGATCTCGGCGACGCCGGTGTGCGTGTCGGCGCCCGCCGAGTAGGACTCCTTGAGGTCCGGCGGGGTCTCGGTGCCCTCGGCGTACCCGTTGGCCTCGACGCCCGGCGGCAGCCAGCCGCGGCCGCCGACCGTGACGGCGTAGCGCTGCTTGACGTCCTCGGGCAGCGCGAAGAACTCCCGCGCCAGCTCCCGGGTCCGGTGGCGCAGCTCGTCCGGCACGCCGTGCCCGGTGACCAGCAGGAAGCCGGACTCGCGCAGCGCGGTGTCGATCCGCCCCGCCACCTCGGCCCGGCCCTCGGACGTGCCCGCGAACCACGGCGAAAGGTCCACGAGCGGAACGGATGACGGCATACCGGCTCCTGTCAGGCACTGCTGTTGTCCCACTGCTGTTGTTCAACACTGCCGTTGGTCAACACTGTCCTATTCGGACTTTTCGACCCCGATGTCCTCGAACCAGAGGTCCGGGCGCGCGGCGATGAACTCCGTCATCAGCGCGGTGCAGCCGGGATCGTCGAGCAGGGTGATCTCCACCCCGAGCCCGGCGAGCCAGTCGTGACCGCCGTGGAACGTTTCGGCCTCACCGATGACGACGCGCCCGATACCGAACTGACGGACGAGCCCGGAGCAGTACCAGCACGGCGAGAGCGTCGTGACCATGATCGTGTCGCGGTAGTGCGGGCGGCGGCCGGCGTTGCGGAACGCCGCGGTCTCGGCGTGCATCGACGGGTCGCCGTCCTGCACGCGCCGGTTGTGCCCGCGGCCCAGCAGCGTGCCGGCGGTGTCGAACAGCGCGGCCCCGATCGGCACGCCCCCTTCGGCCCGGCCCAGTTCGGCTTCTTCGCGGGCGACGGCGAGCAGGGTGTGCGGGTCGATCGGCATGCGTCACTCTTTCGCCCGGGGCGGTGCCTGGCAAGTGTTCGGCCCTCCGACGGCACCTTCCGGCGAATCGCGGACCGGTTCTGTCCTCGATGTCTGGCACACTGCGTGCCATGTACGGCACTTCGGAACGCCTGCTCCGCCTGCTTTCCCTGCTGCAGGCTCGCCGGGACTGGCCGGGCGCGGACCTCGCGACCCGGCTCGAGGTCGACGTCCGCACGATCCGCCGGGACGTCGAGCGGCTGCGTTCCCTGGGGTACCCCGTGCACGCGACGCCGGGGGTGGCGGGCGGCTACCGGCTCGGCGCGGGTGCCGCGTTGCCGCCGCTGCTGCTGGACGACGACGAAGCCGTCGCGGTCGCGGTGGGCCTGCGCACGGCGGCGAGCGGGACGGTCAGCGGCATCGAGGAGACGTCGGTGCGCGCGCTGGCGAAGCTGGAGCAGGTGCTGCCGGCGCGGCTGCGGCCGCGGGTCGGTGCGCTGCACGCGGCGACGGTGTCGCTGCCCGGGGCCGGCCCGACGGTGGACGCGTCGGTGCTGACCACGATCGCCGCGGCCTGCCGCGACCACGAGCGGCTGCGCTTCGGCTACGGAGACCGGTCCGGCGCCTCGACGGAGCGGGCGGTGGAGCCGCTGCGCCTCGTCCACACGGGGCGGCGCTGGTACCTGGTCGCCTTCGACCTCGATCGCGCGGACTGGCGCACGTTCCGGGTCGACCGGATCGCCGGGGCGCCGGCCGCGGGTTTCCGGTTCACCCCGCGCGAACCCCCGGCCGAAGACCTCGCGGCGTACGTCTCCCGGCAGATTTCCACGGCGCCCTACCCGCACCAGCTGGTGCTGCGGGTCGCCGCCCCGGCCGCGGTGCTGGCGCGCCGGATCCCGCCGACCGCCGGGGTGGTCGAGGGGATCGACGAGCACAGCTGCCGGGTCCGGACCGGGGCGAACACCCTGGACACCGTGCCGTACCACCTGGCCCAGTGGGGTTACGACTTCGTCGTCGAGGAGGCGCCGCCGGGGCTGGTCGAGCGGTTGCGGGAGGTGGCGGAGCGGTTCGCGCGGGCGGTGGGGTGACCCGGCCCAGGTCGCGGGAGGGCGGCCACGGCTCAGCCGGGTTCCACCCGTACGCGGTCGCTCTCGCGGTCGGTCAAGAAGGCGGCCAGGTCGCTGCCTTCGGCGGTGACCTCCTCGCGTTCGGCCTTCGTCAGCGGCCGCAGCGGGCGCACCACCACCGCGTCGGCTGCCAGCGTCCACGTCGCCGAGACGCGGCCGTCCACCAGCACCACCCGCTCGCCCGCGACCGACAGCCCGCGGTGGGCGTCGTCGATGATGCGGGAGCGGTCGTCGTAGCCGAGGATCGAGTTGTCGAACGCCGGCAGGAACCGCACCGGGGCGGGCGTGTCCGGGTCGGGGCGCGGGGCTCCGGGCAGGTCGAGCAGCTCGCGTCCCCGCTCGTCGCGGAAGACCACCAGCTCCTCGCGCAGCGCCTTCACCGCCGGCGGCAACCCGGTCAGGCCGCACCACGCGCGCAGGTCCGCCGTGGCGGCCGGGCCGAACGCCGCCAGGTAGCGCCGCACCAGCGCCCGTCCGGCGCCGTCCGCCGGGTCGAGCGGGTCGGCGTCGCGGCCGAGCCACGCGGCCAGCGGAAGGTTCCGCACACCCGCCTTGGTGCGCCACAGCCCGCGCGGCGGCAGCTGCACCGACGGGATCAGCCCGGCGACCAGCAGTTCGCCGAGCGCCCGCGGGCCCGGGGCGGGCCACCGGCCGGCGACCGCCCGCGCGAGCTCACCCATCGAGCGGGGCTCGCCGTCGGCCAGCACCGCCCGGCCCGCCGCCGCGAGCTCGGCGAGATCCACTCCCTCGAGCTCGCGGCGGTAGGTGCCGAGGACACGCCGGCACAACATCGTGTCGAACCGGCTCCGCCACGCCAGCACGTCACCGGCGGTGAGCAGGTGGACGGTCCGGCGCATCAGGTGCGTCCGCACCACGTGCCGCCCGGTCAGCAGCGTGTCCAGCGCCGCCGGGTCGAACGCGCGCAGCCGCGACCACAGCCCGGTGAACGGCTCCTGCGGCTCCTGCGCCTGCAGCCCGCCGAGGTGCGCGACGGCGTCGAGCACGGGCAGGCCGGTGCGGTCGAGCAGCAGCTGCCGGGCCAGCGTCGCGCGGTTGAGCGCCCGCGTGTCCAGGACGGTCACGTCGACTTCCGGCCGTCGAGCGTCTCGCGCAGGATGTCCGCGTGGCCGGCGTGCTGGGCGGTCTCCGCGATGACGTGCATCAGCACCCGCCGCACGCTCTGCACCGCGCCCGGTGCGTTCCACGGCGCTTCCGGCAGCGGGTGCGTCGTGGACAGGTCGGGGACGGTCATGACGATTTCCTCGCTGCGCTTGGCGACGTCCTCGTAGCGCGCGAGGACCTCGGCCAGCGTCTCGCCGGGCAGCATCCGGAAGGCGTTCTGGTGGTCGATCGCCCACTGCGGGAATTCGCGGGCGGTTCCGGCGGCCATGTCCGCCCAGGTCACGCCCTCGGGGAGGTCGTAGCGCAGCGCCGAGGGGCCGTCGACGACAAAGCGCAGCCAACCTTCTTCGATGGCGGCGACGTGTTTGACGAGCCCGCCCAGGCACAGCTCGCTGACGGTCGGGCGGGCGCCGGCCTGCTCGTCGGTGAGCCCGTGGGTGGTGGCGATCAGGGCGGCGCGGGCGGCCGCCAGTTCGGCGATCAGGTCGTGGCGTTCGGTTTCGTTCTGCACGAGGACCACCGTGTCAGGGGTAGCGGACAGGGTGTGTCCGCTACTGCGGGCAAGATGACAGCCGTGCCGAAAACCTCCGCGCGGCTGCTCGCCCTGCTCTCGCTCCTCCAGACCCGCCGGGACTGGCCGGGCCCGCTCCTGGCCGGGCGCCTGGAGGTCAGCGAGCGCACCGTGCGCCGCGACGTCGACCGCCTGCGGGAGCTCGGTTACCCGATCACCACCACCAAGGGCCCCGACGGCGGCTACCGGCTCGGCGCCGGCTCGGAACTGCCGCCGCTGCTGTTCGACGACGACCAGGCCGTGGCCCTCGCCGTCGCGCTGCGCACCGCGGCCGGCGGCGGGCTCGGGGAAGCCGCGGCCCGGGCGCTGACCACCGTCCGGCAGGTCATGCCGGCCCGGCTGCGCCACCGCGTCGACGCGCTGCACGTCACCGCCGTTTCCCCGGCGGTGCCTCCGGTCGATCCGGCCGTGCTCGCCACCCTGAGCGCGGCTGTGCAGGCCCGCGAGGTGCTGCGGTTCGACCACGCGTCCTCGGCCGGTCCGCCGCGCCGGGCGGAGCCGCACCACCTGGTGACCTGGGGCGGGCGCTGGTACCTCGTCGCGTGGGACCTCGACCGCGGCGACTGGCGCACCTTCCGCGTCGACCGGATCACGCCCCGGATCCCGGCCGGGCCGCGCTTCGCCCCGCGCGAGCTGCCCGGCGGCGACGTGGCCGCCTTCGTCGCGAGCCGGTTCTCGGGCCGCGACCTCTCCGGGGACTGGCCGTGCCGGGGCGAGGTGATCCTCGGCCGGCCGGCGCACGTGGTGTCCGAATACGCCAGGGACGGGGTGGTGGAGGAACTCGGCCCGGACCGCTGCCGGCTGGTGCTCGGGGCGTGGTCGTGGACCGGGCTGGCGGCGACGATCGGGCGGTTCGACGCCGACATCGAGGTCGTGGGGCCGGAGGAGCTGAAGGACGCCTTCGCGCTCCTGGCCCGCCGGTACGGCGAGGCCGCTCGCTGAACGACTGCTTATTCTGTGACCGGCGTCTCGGTGGCGACGCCGAGCATCCGCAGCACCAGCCCGCCGTACTCCTGGCCCAGCGCGGTCGGCGTCTGCCGGGCGCGCTCGCTGTACCAGCGGGCGACGTCGACGCCCAGCGAAAGCACCGCCCGGGCGGCGACGTGCGGGTCGGACACCGTGAACACGCCGCCGTCGGCGCCCTCGGTGATGACTTCGCGCACGATGCGCTCGATCCGCCGCCGCAGCGCGGCGACCACCTCGAACTCCTGCTCGGGCAGCGCCTGCAGCTCGTACTGGACAACCCGGGCGACGGTGTGGCGCCGCGCGTGCCAGGCCACGAAGTCCTCGACGATGAGCCGGATCCGCGCGACGGGATCGGACTCCTTCGCGACGACGTTTTCGACGAGCGCGAGGGTCTGCTCGTGGCCGTACCGGCTGATGGCGAACAGCAGCGCGGCCTTGGAGGGAAAGTGCACGTAGAGCGCGGCGGGCGACATCCCCGCGGCGCCGGCGATGTCCCGCGTGGTGGTGGCGTGGTACCCCCGCTGGGCGAAGGCTTCCACCCCGGCCAGCATGAGCCGCCGCGCGGTTTCCGGCTGCACGTCCGGCCACAGTTCGGCCGACAGCGACATCGTCATCCGGTGATCCTCCCAGATCGCCCCGCCCCAGCGGCGGCCAAGACGGCCGGCCCGGTCCTGCCCATTGTAAGCGGCCGCTTTGTGGACGATCCGGTGGACGGATTCCGCCGTGGGATGTCTCTCATGACGGTGACGCCCGGAGGATCGCCCGGGTTGTCTCTCCAACGCGGTCTGCCGGCTCCGGTCGTACACGCGAGACGTCCACACTTCACCAAGCCGGCCCGCGGCCAACGCCTGAATTCGCTATCCGACTGACCAAAGCCGCGCGGTTTTGTCGGAACCGGCGCTCGCCAGCTTCGTGCCGTCAGGGCTGTAGACGAGCGACGCTATCGAACTTTCGTGTCCGTACAGCATCTTCTCCTCGACGCCGGTGCCGACGTCGAAGATCCGGATGACGTGGGAACCCTCCCACTGATCGACGCAGGCGAGGTGACGGCGATCGGGGCTGAACACCGGGTTGCCGGCGAAGTGGTGCACGCCGTTGGTCACCGCGTGCACGGCCGCTCCGGCGGAAGGGCGCCAGATGTTCGTGGCGTGGTAGCCCTTGGTGTAGGCGACGAGGGTACCGTCCGGGCTGATCGACACCTGTCCTCCCGAGCTGCTTATTTCCTGGTCGCGGGTCAAGGCGATCTCTTTCCCGGTGCCGACGTCCCAGACTCGGACGGTCTTGTCCGCGCTGATGCTGGCGAGCGCTTTGCCGTCTCGGCTGAAGGTGATGTCGGAAACGACATCCGTGTGTCCGGACAGCGTGCCAAGCGGTCGCCACGTCCGGCGGACCCGCAGGGTGATGACCTTCTGGTCGCCGCCCTCCGCGACGATCCTGCCGTCGGGGCTCATCGCGCAGCGAGAACGCTTACCCGGGATCGGGAACTTCCTGGTGGGGCTGTCGCTCCGCGCGTCCCAGAAGACGACTTGCTGGCCGACGCCGGGCGCCCAGCCCGCGCCGGCCATGATGGTCGAACCGTCCGGCGTGAAATGGATGTCACCCAAGCCGCCGATGGGTCCGTCCACTGTCAGCGTCTTCCGGGTGCTCGACGCCTCGACATCCCACAACCGGACGGTCCCGTCCATGCTGCCGGTGGCCAGCGTCTTGCTGTCCGGGCTGAACCGCACGGAGAACAGGACGTCGGTGTGCCCGGCGAACGTCCGGATCGAGTCGTCTCGCTTGTCTTCGACGATCAGCCACGACGCCACGCCGCCGACAGCGACCGATGTGCCGGCGAACAGTATCGTCCGCCTCCGGACCAGCGGTCTCGCTCTTCGGCTTTTTTCGCGGGGGACGGCGATTTTGCGTTCGATGGGCGTGGGGGCAGCGACCCTCGCCGGTGAGGCCGATCCGGTGGTGACCTTCCTGTCGGTTCGGGGGCGGAGCGGGGGTGCCTCGCTCCGCGGAGCTGCTTTCGGCGTCTTTGCCGGCAGCCGGTCACCCGCCCATTTCTCGATGAGGAAATTCGTGAGGTACAGCGCTGTGCCGCTGATGCCCGCAGCCACTGCGGCTTCGGGATCTTTGATGAAATACCACACGGCGAGCCCGATCAACGGCACGAGGAATTCGATGACTCGTCGCATCATCGTTGCCGATCATCCTCACGATGTCGATGTTCGCCCTGCTCGTAGGCCTTCTGCGAAGCCGTTGACACGTTCGTCAGGTTGCGGTCAAGGCAGCGAGCACACAGAGAAGGTCGTGAAGAGCGCGCCGGTGTTACACACCTGTGGCCCGACTGGGATACCGCGCGGGCCGGGGACCACTGCTCGTCCTGTGTCCCGGCCTCCTCACGACCCAAGCCGACCTTTGTGAACTCGTCGGGATACTGCGTCACCACCACGAAGTGGTGACCTTCGATCTCCGGGGTCACGGCCTCTCTTCACCCGGCCGCCAGTACACCTTCGAGGCGTTTCTCGGCGATTTTGCGGCCGTGCTCACGAAACTGGGATCCCGGCCCACGCTCGTCGGGCACTCCCTGGGTGCCGACCTCGCCGTGCACTACGCCGCCGATCACCCGGACCGGGTGGCCGGGCTCGTTCTCGTTGATGGGGCGAATCCGGTGCCCGAACCGTTCCTTCGCTCAGGCCGAGGGCACCGCGCGGCAGGTTTTGCTCGCCCCGCAGGACTTCCTCGACCCGAACCTCGAAATCGAGGCGGTGCGCGCCGGCATCCTCGACCGGTACCTACAGATCGACCGCCCGATCCGCATGATCATGGCCACCTCGATGGCCGGGGACGGCGATGCCGGGCGTACGGGGTGGCGCAACCGGAACTGGCGGGCCGGCGTCGAACGGCTCGTCCGCGCGTGGCCGTGTCGTGGGTTGACGGCGACCACCGGCTCGTCGTCACCCGCGCTCCGGAGGTCGCCCGGCTGATCCGCGGTAGCCGGCTGCGGGCGGGACACCGGAGCGATGCTGACCATCGGCGAACTGGCTCCGGATCCGGACCCTCGCCGAGGCCGGGGTTCCGCCGGCGCGGGTCCGGGAGCTGCTCCAGGCCGGTGCGGCGGAGTTCGCTGCCGCGGTCGCCGACATCGGTGACCGGCTGCGGGCCGAAATCCGGCTGCGGGAACGGCATCGCGAGCGGATCGCCCGGCTGGTCTCCGGGGACAGCCTGGCGCTGCCCCCGGAAGTGGCCGGGATCCTCGACCGGCTGCGGGCACTCGGTGTCGACGACTCGAACGCGTGGCGGCGGCGCCGCCGCAGCATCGGTGACCGCGAGCTACCCCGTTCCGACGATCCCGGCCGCTCGCGCGATGAGGTCCCGGCGCTCCGCCGACGCCCTGGGCAGGCGATCCCCGAGCCGGGCGATCGCGCGCTCTTGGTACGCGGAGTCCACCGCGTGCCAGATGCCCACGTAGTTGACGCGCCGGGCGCACGTGGCGTCGAGCTTCGCCATCGTGCGTTGCTCCGCGGGCGGCGACGTCCCGACCGACTCCGCCGCGTCCCAGCGGTGGTGGAAGTCGTGGCCCGCCTCCCGCATGCACTCCGTCCAGGCCGTCTCGGCGGCGCGAGCGCGGCTGTCGGCCCGGGTCTGCGTCCAGGATTCTCTCAGCACCTCGTCGACCAGGCGGGTGAGTTCACCGCCGCCGCCCAGCCGCCGCCAGGCCTCGTCCGCGCACCCGCCCGCCGGGACCGGTGCCCCGTCGGCCGCGCGGGCGGTGGCCGGGCCGCCGGTGGGGGTGCGGCCCGTGACGACCTCGTACTCGCGTCCGGACGGCCGCCACGGCCCGGCTCCCCGGCGCTCCTTGCCGGCGCGCGCGTAACCCGATCGGGCGGCTTCCTCGACGTCGATCACGCCGTAGCGGCGGTCCGCGCCGTCGAGGATGCCCGGCTGCTCGACGGAACCGACGGTGTAGTGCACCCCGAAGCGCCGGGCGCAGCCCTCGGTGAGGACCAGGGTGGCCCGGCCGATCACCTCGTCCTCTTCGGCGGACGGAACGTAGCCGGCGATCGGCAGGTGCAGCTGGGTGCCGTGCTCGATCGGGGCCACGGACGGGGGCAGGCCGGGCTCACCCGTGGCACAGCCGGCGGGCAGGGCGATTGCGGCCGCTCCCGCCACGGCCGCAATCAACCTCCTCATCAGCTGAGGGCGAAGGACGACGCCCGGTCGTTCCAGTTCGGGCCGACGTACACGCCGGCCGAGCCGCCGTCGATCCACCCGGTCTGCGCGTCGCCGGTGGCGGCGCCACCGTCCTCGTACAGCTTCGTGTCGCACGAGTTGTAGTCGTAGACGCGCGAGATGGCGTCGTTCCAGCCGGACGGCACGACCCCGACGACGTTGTCGCGGTCCGACGTCGACGTCGTGCACGGCGAACTGCCGAAGACCCGGATCCGGTTGCCCGAGCCGTCGGCGTTCTCGGTGAGGGTGGCCCGGTGCACGTTGCCGTACTGCAGCCCGAGGTCGTAGTTCGCCGTCGGGGTGTCGGCGTGGGCCACGGGGGTCATCAGGACGACCAGGCCGGCGGTGACCGCGCCGACCGAGACGATGCGCTTCAACAAGGTTCCTCCTCGAAATTGGTGCCACGACCAGCTGTAGCGCGCGGGATTTGTCCGGTGCCAGTGCCGGACCGCCGGACAAACAACCTCCGGACAATCGGGCCGCCCCCGACCTGGGCGGGCGCTCACGGCTCGTTGAGGTACACCTTGCGTTCCTGGGGCGTGAAGTCCCGGGTGATCCGTTTCTCGGCCGTCTTCAGCGCTTCTTCGACGGGTACGCAGGGTTCGCACCGGGCGATGCGGGCCGTGCCGTCGCCGTGCGCGGTGATCAAGGAATGCCCGTCGGGGCTGAACGCGAGAGTGCTGACCGAGGACCCGTACCCCTTGATCACCACGGAGCCGCCCGCTCCGTCGGCCTTCCAGATGCGCACCGTGCGGTCGCTGCCGTTGGTGGCCAGGTGCTGCCCGTCCGCGCTGAAGACCGCGCCCGCCACCGGCCCCTGGTGGCCTTCGAGGACGATCGGGTCCCGGTCCGTGAGCGAGCGCCAGATCCGCACGGTGCCGTCGGCGCTCGCGGTGGCCAGCCGCTGCCCGTCGGGGCTGAACACCGCCGACCGGGCGCCGCCCTGGTGGCCGGGGAGGACGATCGGGTCGCCGTCGGCCGCGGTGCTCCAGATCCGCACGGTGCCGTCCAGGCCGGCGGTGGCCAGCCGGGTGCCGTCGGGGCTGTAGGAGACGTTGTACACCGAGCTTTCGTGGCCGCGCAGGACGGTCGGCGGGTCGTCCGGATCGGTGGTCCAGATGCGCACGGTGCCGTCTTCGCCGGCGCTGGCCAGGTGCCGCCCGTCGGGGCTGAACGCCACGTCCCAGACATCACCCTGGTGCCCCCGCAGGACGACCGGGTGATCGTCGCCGTCCGCCTTCCACACGCGCACGGTCCCGTCCTGGGACGCGCTCGCGATGCGCCGGCCGTCCGGGCTGAACGTCGCGTCCCACACCTCGCCCTCGTGGCCGCGCAGGACGACCGGGCTGCTGTCGCCGGTGGACCGCCAGACACGGACGGTCGTGTCCCGGCCGCCGGTGACGACGCGCCGGCCGTCACCGCTGAATTCGACCGGCGCGACCCGGCCGCGGTGCCCGCGGAGCACGATCGGATCCCCGGGGGCGGTGACGTCCCAGAAGCGGAGGGTGCCGTCCGAGCCCGCGCTGGCCAGCCGGGAGGGCACGTCCGGGTCGTACGCCAAGTCCCACACCACGCCGCGGTGGCCGCGCAGGGTCAGCGGATCGACCGGGCTGTCCACGCTCCAGATCCGGATCACCCCGTCCTGGCCCCCGCTGGCCACGTTCCGCCCGTCCGGGCTGAACGCCAGCGTCTCCACGGTGCCGTCGTGCCCGCGCAGGACGAGGGGATCGCGCTGTCCCGGCTCCTTCCAGACCTTGACCGTGCCGTCGTCGCTCGCGGTGGCGAGCCGGCCGTCGCGGCTGAACGCGACCCGTTTCACGGTGTTGTCGTGGGCGGGGAACTCGAGGTCCTGGCGGCCCCCGGCCAGGTTCCAGAGGCGCACGGTCCCGTCGTCGCCGCCACTGGCCAGCCGCCCGTCGGCGCCGAAGGCGACGCTCCAGACCGGGCCCTGGTGACCGCGGAACACGGCGGTCTCGCGGCCGGTGCGCGCGTCCCAGACCCGGACGGTGCCGTCGTCGCCCGCGCTCGCCAGGTGGGTCCCGCCGGTGTCGAAGACGACCCCGCGCACCGCGCCTCGGTGGCCCTTCAGCAGCAGGTCTTCGCCCCCGGCGAGCGCACGGATCCGGATCACGCCGTCCTCGCCGACGCTCGCCAGCCGGCTGCCGTCCGGGGTGAAGGCCAGTTTGGCGGCCTCGCGCTGGTGACCGGGCAGCACCACGGACCCGGCCGGCGCCACGCCGGTGGTGGCCCGCTCCCACAGCCGCACGGTGCCGTCGGTGCCGGCGCTGACCACGCGCCGCCGGTCCGGGCTGAAGGCGACGTTGTACACCTCGCGCTGGCCGGCGGGCACCGTGGCCACCACCCGCGAGTCGAGGCTGGCCTGGCGGAGGGCCGCCTCCGCCTCATCGGTCGGCCGGATGCGGTAGGCCTGCCGGGCCAGCAGCAGGGCGAGCTCGGGATCGAGCGCCAGCTGAGCCCGGGCGTTGGCCACCAGCTGCCGGGAGAACGCCAGATCCCGGTCCCCGCTCGCCCGGCCGGCGGACACCAGCGCCAGCACCGCGAGCAGGCTCACCACCACGACGACGACGCCGGCGCCGATCAGCGTCCGGCGGGCCCGGCGGCGGGTCGCGGCGAGCTCGCGCCCGTGCCGCCGCCAGCTCTGTTCGAGGAACTCCCGCTCCGCGTCGTTGAGCCGCCCGAGATCGCGCTCGTCCCACGCCGTGAGCCGGGATCCCCGGTAGAGGAACTCCTCGTCCCGGCCGCTGCGCTCCCACTCGGCCGCGGCGTCGGTGAGGCGTCGCTGGGCGAGCAGCAGTTCGCGGTCCTCGTCGATCCAGGCGCGGAGGGTGGGCCAGTTCCGGATCAGCGCTTCGTGCGCGATTTCCACCGTGTGCTCGCCGACCGTCAGGAGCCGGGCCCGCACCAGCTCGTCCAGCACCGCGGCCGGGTGGGGGCCGGTGTCGAACTCGGCGGCCGGGACCCGTCTCCGGCTGTCCTCGGTGTCCTCGCCGAGGGCGATCAGCCGCAGCAGGATCTGCTTGGCCGCGCGCTGCTGATCGGCGTCGAGAGCGTGGTAGGCGTGGTCGGCGGTCTGGGCGATGGCACCCCGGACCCCGCCGGTGGCCAGGTAGGCGGACAGGGTGAGCGCGTTCCCGCGCCGGCGGCGCCACGTTTCCAGCAACGCGTGCGACACCAGCGGCAGGTACCCCGGTTGCCCGGCCACGTCCGCGAGGACGGCCGTGGTCAACGCCCGTTCCACCACCAGCCCCTGGCGGACGGCGGGCCGGGTGATCGCCTCGGTCAGCTCCTCGGCCGTCATCGGCCCGACGAGCAGTTCGGCGTCCTGGAGCGCGGCGACGAGATCGGGGTGCCCGGCGCACCGGGCGTAGAAATCCGCCCGGACGCCGAGCACGACGCGGGTCCGGCTGCCGGTTTGCCGGACCGCGGTCAGGAGCGCGGCGATGAACCGGTCGCGTTCCCGCTCGTCGTCGCAGAGGGTGAAGACCTCCTCGAACTGGTCGACGACGAACACGACTTCGGCCTCCGGAGGCCGGTCGGCGAGGGCTTCGTGCACGGCGAGGCCCAGATTGGCCGGATCCTCGGCCAACGCGGCCGCCAGGGCACCGGGGGAGGAGCCCGACAGCGGAGCCAGCCGGATCGCGCACTCGTGGACGGGCCTCGCGCCGGGGGTGAGCACCACGGACTGCGCCTGTCCCGCGGCGTGCAGAGCGGGGACCAGGCCGGCGCGCAAGAGGGACGACTTGCCGCTGCCCGAGGCGCCGACGACCGCGAGGAAGCGCCGGGACGCCATTCTGGACACGAGCTCGCCGACGAGCCGTTCCCGCCCGAAGAATCGATCCGCGGTCTCCGAACGGAAAGCCGCCAATCCCACATAAGGGACTTCTTCTTCGCCGGGAGAAACGGGCGGCGCGGGCGCCGATTCGGCCGCCACGGCCCGCCACCGGGCCTCCCATTCGGCCCGGTCGCCCCCGCAGGCGGTGACGTACGCCAACGCCACCTCCAGCGAGGGCAGCCGGTCGCCCTTGGCCGCGTCCGCCAAGGTCGTGACCGAGTAATGCGCCTGGTGAGCCAGCCGCCGGTACGTCGGCCGCCCGGCCTTTTCCCTCAGCTGGCGCAGCTCCCACGCGAAGAGCTGCACCGGCCCCGCCAGCGGATCCAGCGGCTGTTCAGGCCGACCTGCACCCATGTCCGTCTCCCTCCCCTTGGCCGGACATTCTTTGTCCGCCTCGCCACCCCGAAGCCGGACAACGCAAAACGGGCCGGATTCTAACAGGTGGACGGCAAAATCGTTGTCCGGAACGAGGGGCGGAAAAGCGCATTCGAAGCCGGTTGTGCGTCCGGCTGCCTGATCGGGCAGCGGCTCCCGCCTCGTCGGCCCCGCCCTCGGCCGGCCCGGCGCCAAGTGCGAGGGCGGCCGGGTCAACGAGATCTCCCCGGCCGTGCCCAGTCCCCGCGCCACCGCACCCCGTGACGGTGCGCGAGCGAACCGCCACCGGCCCCGCGCCGATCCGGGGCCGGGCCGTGTCGCGGTCGTGATCACCGCACCGCAGGCTGTACCGGATGCGAACTGGGGTCTTCGTGCGCTGGCTGGCGCACCCGCTGACCGTCGGGGCCACGGCGGTGCTGCTGCTCAACGACCACGTGGTCAAGCACGTGTGGCCGGGCCTCGTCACCGGCAAGCTCAGCGACGTCGCCGGGCTGGTGGTGGCACCGCCGGTGCTCGGGCTGCTGCTCGGCCTGTTCGGCGCCGGCCGGGCCGGTGCCGCGGCCGCGGTGCTGCTGACCGGGGCCGGGTTCGCGGTGGTCAAGCTGGTCCCGGCGGCCGCCGGGGTCGCCTCGGCGGCGTGGTCGGTGGTCAACGGGCCTTCGGTCGTCCTGGCCGATCCGGGCGACCTCTTTGCGCTGCCCGCGCTCGGCCTCGCCTGGTGGGCCTGGCGCCGGGCGGCGGCCCCGCCGCAGCCGCCCGGCCGGGCGGTGCGGTGGCGGATCGTGATCGCGGGGCCGTTCGCGGTGCTGGCGATCACCGCGACGTCGGCGCCCGCCGAAACGCTCCCGTCGGTCGACTCGGTGCGCACCGGCGGCGAGACGGGCACGCAGATCGTGGTCGAGGCGGACGGAGCGCTTTACGGCTCCTCCTCGGGCGTCGACGGCTGGACGCTCCTGCCGGACGCGCCGCCGGCGGAGCGCCGGCGGCAGGTCGAAGCCTGTGTGCCGCAGGTGGCCGCGCACTGCTACCGGGTGCACGGGGGCGGTGAGGCCGGCTTCGGTGAGGCCGACTTCGGTGAGACACTGCCGCGTGGTGGCAGGCTGCTCGGCGTCGACGAAACGACCGACGCCGGCCGGACCTGGCGCACCGCCTGGGAGGTGCCCGCCGGCCGGTGGCCGTTCGTCCTGCGCCAGCACCCGTTCCCCGGTGGGCTGGACCGCCCGGAGAAGGTGGCCAGTGTGGACGTCGTGGTCCGCGCCGTCCCCGGTGGACACGAGGTGATCGTGGCCAACGGGGTGGACGGGCTGGCGGTCCGCGGCGCCGACGGCACCTGGCGGCGCGTGCCGTTCGTGGCCGGCGATTCCGGGCCGACGATCCGGCCGGTGCCGCTCACCGGGTTCGGCCGGGCGATCGGGGACTACGTCAACGACGCCGGCCTGATCACCCTGCTGGCGCTGCTGATCGGGATGTCGGTGGCGGCCGGGCGGGCCCGGGCCCGGGGTGCCCGCGTGCGCGCCGCCGTGCTTCCCTTGAGCCTCCTCGTCGTGTCGGCCCTCCCGCTCACCGGCCTGGTGGCGTTCTTCACCTCGAACGCCGGGGTGCCGACCGGGCTCTGGCTGGTGTTCTCCCTGTGGCTGGCCGGGATCGGTGCCGGTCTCGCGCTGGCGCAGCGGGTGCTGCGCCGATCGCGCGTGGCGGTGCTCGTCGCCGCGGCCGTGCTGACCGGGCTGGCGTTCGCCGGCCCCCTGCTGGGCTGGACGGTGGGTCACCCGCAGGAGAGCGGTTCGGCTGTCGGACTCGGGCTGCTCCTCGCCGCGGGCGGCCTGTCCGTGGTCGTCGCGGCCGGCGGGTGGGCCGGCCGCGACCCGGTTCACCGGCCGGTGCCGGTCGAGCCGCCTTGGCCGCCTTGGCCGGCCGCGTAGGTGATGCCCGGTCCCGAGCGCTCCCAGATTTCGCCGGGGCAGTCCAGGCCCTCGGCGGAAAGCCGGCGCTTGAGGACCTTGAACGTCGACGTCCGCGGCAGTTCCCGGACCGTGCGCACGTACCGGGGCACCTGCTTGGGCCCGAGATCCGGCTGGCGGGCGAGGAAGCGGCCGAATTCGGCGGGGTCCAGCGGAGTGCCACCGGTGACGATGGCGGCCATCACCTGGTCGCCGGTCACCGGGTCGGGCACCGCGTAGACGGCGGTGTCGGTGATCGCCGGGTGCCGCAGCAGGATGCGCTCGATCGGGGCCGTGCCGAGGTTTTCGCCGTCGACGCGGAGCCAGTCGCCGAGCCGCCCGGCGAAGTAGCAGAACCCGTCGGCGTCGGCGTAGGCGAGGTCGCCGGTGTGGAACCGGCCGTCGCGCAGCCGTTCGGCGTCGGCTCCGGGATCGCGGTAGTACCCGGCGAACCAGCCGGCGCCGGTCGTGTTGACCAGCTCGCCGACGGCTTCTTCGGCGTTGAGCAGGCGGCCGTCGGCATCGAACTCGGCGGGTGGGCAGGGGCGGTGAGTGTGCGGGTGCAGGATCGCCACGTCCCCGGCCGGCCGGCCGAGCGAGCCGGGCGGCGTGTCGTCGGTGCGGGCGAACCCCACCCCGCCCTCGGTGGAACCGAACGCGTCGACGACCGTGCAGCCGAAGCGTTTCTCGAACACCGCCAGGTCGGCGCTCGCCCCTTCGTTGCCGTAGACCAGCCGCAGGGGGTTGTCCGCGTCGTCGGGCCGCGGGGGCGTGGCGACCACATAGGACAGTGGCTTGCCGACGTAGTTGGCGTAGGTCGCGCCGAACTTCCGCACGTCGGGCAGGAAACCGGACGCGGAGAACCGGCGCCGCAGGGCGATGGTCGCCCCGGCCGCAAGCCCGACCGCCCAGCCGGCCATGACGGCGTTGGAGTGGAACAGCGGCATCGAAACGTAAACCGTGTCCGATGCGGACAGCCCGAACCGCTGGGCGAGCATCGCGCCGGGGAAGGCGATCTTGCCGTGGGTGCAGCGCACGGCCTTCGGGTCGCCGCTGGTGCCGGAGGTGAAGATGAGCATGAGCAGGTCGTCCGCCGCCGCGGGGACGGGATCGATCGGCGCGTCACCCGCCGGCCACGATTCCGGTTCCCGCACCTCGATCCCGTCGAGGTCCAGTCCGTCCAGCAGGGGCCGGTACTTCCGTTCGGCGACCACGAACTGGCAGTCGGCGAGCCGGATGTCCCGCGCGAGGGCGTCCCCGCGCCGGGTGGGGTTCAGCCCGACCAGCACCGCCCCGGCGAACGCGCAGGCCCCCAGGAGGACGGAGAACGCCGGGATGTTGTCGGCCAGGATGCCGACGTGCGGCGGTTTGTCCCGGTCCAGCGTCTCCCGGAGGCCGGCCGCGCAGCGTGCCGAAGCGCGGACGTGCGCGGCCCACGAACAGGTCTCGTCCTCGAACCGCAGGCTGGGACGCTCGTCCCCGGCGCGGGCCAGCAGGAGCTCCGTCACCGTCGGGACGCTCATCCGCGCACCTCCCGGCACCGGCGGGCAGAACTGGAACAGGTTCTATTTCTAGCACGGGGGCGGCGGCCCGGTCCAGATCGGGAGTGATCGGCGGAACACCGGCGTGCCCCCGGGAGTTGAGCGTGGCATGAACCAACTCGTGGATCGCACGATCGCCGCCCTGCGCGCCGAGCACGACGCGCTCGCCGGCCTCGTCCGCACCCTCACCGACGAGCAGCTGGCCGCTCCCAGCGGCGCCGACGAGTGGACCGTCGCCCAGGCCCTTTCCCACCTCGGCAGCGGCGCGGAGATCGGCCGCGCACCGATCGCCAGGGCCGCCGGGGAGACCGTGGCGGCCGAGGACAACCAGACGATCTGGGCCCGCTGGGACGCCTCCGCGCCGCGCGCGCAGGCCGAGGGGTTCCTGGAGCACAACGGCCGCTGGCTCGAAACGGTCGAAGCGCTCACGCCCGAGCAGCGCTCGTCGCTGACCGTCGACCTCGGCTTCCTGCCGGAGCCCGTCTCGCTGCTGACCGCACTGGGCATGCGGCTCAGCGAGGTGGCCAACCACTCGTGGGACGTGCGCGTGGCCTTCGACCCGGACGCCGGGGTGGACGCCGGCTCGGCCGAGGTGCTCGTCGACCTGCTGGCCGGGCCCGTCGGCTTCATGCTGAGCTTCCTCGCGAAGCCGGCGGAGCTCGCGAACCCGGTGTCGGTCGCGGTTCCCGGGGCGGCCCTGGTGATCGACGACGCGGTCACGGTCGTGAACGACCTCGAGTCGCCTTCCGCGACGTTCCACGGGCCGGCGGAAGCGTTCGTCCGGCTGGTCAGCGGCCGGCTCAAGGCACCGTACGACAAGGGCGTCACCGTCGAGGGCGCCGTCACGCTCGACGACCTGCGCCGCGTGTTCCCCGGCTTCTGAGGGAACCGGGCCCGCCGGCCTACCCCAGCCGGTCGCGCCGGCGGGTCAGGGCGGCGGTCTCGGCGGTGTTGCCCGCCAGCTCGATCGCTTTGCCGTAAGCCGCGCGCGAGTCCGCGCTGCGGCCCAGCCGGCGCAAGAGGTCGGCGCGGGCCGCGTGGTAGGCGTGGTAGCCGGCCAAGGTGCCGCCCAAGCGGTCGATGGCCGCCAGCGCCACCTCCGGGCCGTCGAGCTCGGCGACCGCGATGGCCCGGTTGAGCGCGACGATCGGCGAGGGGTCGAGGCGGACGAGCTGGTCGTAGAGGGCGACGACCTGCGACCAGTCGGTGTCGCGGACGTCGCGGGCCGAGGTGTGCACGGCGTTGATCGCGGCGAGGATCTGGTAGCGGCCCGGCGCGGCCCCGGCGGCGAGGCGCTCGCGCACCAGCCGGTGGCCCTCGGCGATCAGCGCCGCGTCCCAGGTGCCCCGGTCCTGTTCGTCGAGGGTGACCAGTTCGCCGCCGGCCGAGACCCGGGCGGTGCGGCGGGCTTCGGTGAGCAGCATCAGCGCCAGCAGCCCGGCCACCTCCCCGTCGTCCGGCAGGAGGGCCCGGATGAGGCGGGTGAGCCGGATCGCCTCGGCGGTCAGCTCGTGGCGGACGGGGCCGGTGCCGGGACCGGTCGCCAGGTAGCCCTCGTTGAAGACGAGGAACAGGACGGTGAGCACGCCGGTGACGCGGGCCGGGAGGTCCTCGGCGGAGGGCAGGCGGTAGGGGATGCGCGCCGCCTTGATCTTGGCCTTCGCGCGGGTGATGCGCTGCCCCATGGCACTTTCGGCCACCAGGAAGGCGCGGGCGATCTCGGGCACGGTCAGGCCGCCGACCATGCGCAGCGTCAGCGCCACGCGGGTCTCCATCGCCAGCGCCGGGTGGCAGCAGGTGAAGATCAGCCGGAGCCGGTCGTCGTCGATGGCGCCGAGGGGCTCGGGTGGTTCGTCGTCGTGCACCCGCCACGCCTCGTGGTGCTTGTCGTCGCGCTTGTTCTCGCGCCGGATCCGGTCGATCGCCTTGCGGACGGCGGTGGTGGTCAGCCACGCGCCGGGGCCGGGCGGCACGCCGTCGGCCTGCCACCGCTCGACGGCGGTCGCGAACGCCTCGGCCGCCGCCTCCTCCGCGATGTCGAGGTCACCGAACCGCCTGGTCAGGATGGCCACCACCCGCGCCCACTCCTCGTGGTGGGCCCGGGTGACCGCCTCGTCGACGTCGATCACCGGAACGGCCGCACCTCGATCTTCCGGTCGCAGACCTTCGACGCCTCGGTGGCGAGCTCGAGCGCGACCTCCGGATCGGGGACCTCCCACACCCAGACGCCGGCGAGGTACTCCTTCGACTCCACGAACGGCCCGTCGCTGAACACGGCCTGCTCACCCCGGTTGTCGACGACCGTGGCGGTGCCGGTGTCCGCCAGCCCGCCCGCGAACACCCAGTAGCCCTCGGCGATCAGCCGCTCGTTGAACTCGCTGATGGCCGGCTGCCGGTCCGTGCGGCCGGGAGTGCCCTTGTCGTCGATCACGGAAACCAGGTACTGCATCCGGAGATCCTCTCGTGTGCGCCGCCGCCCCCGTTCAGCGTCCCCGGAGGGACTTCGTGCGGTGCCGGTACAGGAGCCACACGAAGTAGGGCGCGCCGATGATCGCGGTCATCAACCCGGCCGGGAGCTGGCCCGGTGCGATGACCGTGCGGCCGAGGGTGTCGGCCGGACAGACCAGGATGGCACCCAGGAGCGCGGCGGCGGGCAGCAGGCGCGAGTGGCGGCTGCCGACGATCGCGCGCGCCGCGTGCGGGGCGACCAGCCCGACGAACGTCAGCACCCCGATGCCGGCGACCGCCGCGCCGGTCAGCAGGACCGCGCACGCCAGCAGCAGGAGCCGCGACCGGGCGACCGGGACACCCAGCACCCGCGGGGTCTCGTCGTCCAGGGCCAGCAGGTCGAGCTCGCGCCGCATGCGGATCAGCACCGGTGCCACCAGCAGCAGCGCCAGCGCCATCGGCACGAGGTGGGTGAAGGTCCGGCCGTAGGTCGAGCCGCCCAGCCAGGTCAGCGCCTTGGTCTCGTTCCACGGGTCGGACAGGGTGATCAGCAGCGTCACCAGCGCCTGCGACGCCGCGTGCACACCGAAGCCGATCAGCACCAGGCGTTCGCTGGTGAAGCCGCCGCGGGCGGCCACCGCGAAGACCACGGCCATCGCCAGCGCCGCGCCCAGGCCCGCGGATCCCGTCAGGGTCCAGAAACCGACGCCGGACACCAGCGTGATCACCGCGACCGCGCCGAGGCCCGCTCCGCCGACGACGCCGATCATCCCCGGCTCCGCCAGGGGGTTGCGGGCCACCGCCTGGGTGAGCGCACCGCCCAGGGCCAGCGCCGCGCCCGCCAGCAGCGCGGCCACCACGCGGGGGACGCGGGTGTCGAGCACGCCGGTGACGAGCGGGCCCGCCTGGCCGGTCAGCCAGTTGACGACGTCGCCCAGCAGCAGTTTCGCGTCCCCGAGCAGGACGGCTCCCACGGCGGCGCCGACCGCCGCGAGCACCAGCACCCCGAGGACCACCCGGTACCGCAGGACGCTCACCCCGCCGCGCGCGCCCGCCGCGGGTGGTTCGGCGGTCGCCGACGTGATCCGGGCGGTGCGGGCCAGCACCACGAGGAAGAGCGCGCCCAGGATCGTCGTCACGACCCCCGTGGGCACTTCCAGGGCTCGTTGCGCGCTGATGATCGTCCGCAGCAGCACGTCGGCACCCAGCAGGAGCGCCGCGCCCAGCGCCGCGGCGACCGGGATCAGCGCGGCGTGCCGGTGCAGGCCGGGGACCGCGGACGCGAGCAGCCGCGCCAGGGCCGGGGCGGCGAGGCCGACAAAACCGATCGGGCCCGCCAGGGTCACCGCGGCCGCGGCCAGCAGGACCGCCAGCGCGATCGCCGCGAAGCGGACCCGTCCGACGTGGACGCCCAGCGTCCGGGCGTGGTCCTCGCCGACCTGGAGCAGGTCGAGGTGCCGGGCCATGCCGAGCAACACCGCCACCGCCACGCCGGCGAGGGGGCCGAGCGTGCCGATGCCGCCGAGCCCGTTCTGCTCCAGCGCCCCCTCGCCCCACGCGAACAGGCCCCGGGTCTCCTGCGCGTAGAGCAGCAGCAGGACCTGCGTCACGGAGATCAGGGCCAGCGCGATCGCGGTGCCCGCCAGCACCAGCCGCACGATCCCGGTGCCCCCGGTGCCGGACAGCGCGAGCACAAAAACGGCCGCGCCCAGCCCGCCCGCGAACGCCACCCCGGTCGCGCCGAGCAGGGGCAGCGAGACGCCGAACGCCGCGACGGCGACGACCGCCAGGTGCGCACCGGCGTTGACGGCGAGCGTGTCCGGCGACGCCAAGACGTTGCGGGACACGGTTTGCAGCACGGCGCCGGCCACGCCGAGCGCGGCGCCGACGACCAGCGCCGCGAGCAGCCGCGGCAACCGCGACTCGAGGACCACCGCGGCCGTGTCGCCGGTGCCGCCGCCGAACACCAGCCGCAGCACGTCGAGCGCGCCGAGGTTCGCGGTGCCCTGCGTCAGGTGCACCGCCGAGCCCAGCAGGATCAAGGCGGTGAGCCCGATCCCGAGCAGCGCCGGCCGCCCGCGTCGCCGGACGGTGACCACGGGCGGCCCGGGCTCGGTCAGGGTGACCACGGCCGCGTCATCCCTTCAGCGCGGCGACGGCCGCGTCGACGAACTGCTCCATCGACTTCGGGCCGCCGAACATCCACAACGAGTCCGGGAAGCGGTGCACCTTGCCGCTCTTGACGAACGGGAGGTTCTGCCAGATCGCGTTGCCGGCCAGCTGCTGCCGGTACGGGTCGCCGTCGGCGTTGTTGGCGATGTACCAGAACCGCACGTCGGGCAGCTGGGTCAGACCCTCGACGTCGGCCTGCGCGAGCCCGTAGGCCGCGTCGCCCGCCATCGGCCACGCCGTCTCGAGACCGAGCTTGCCGAACACCGCGGACACCAGCGCGCCCTTGGTGTAGGGGCGGATGCTGACCGAGCCGGAAGTGACGTAGGCGTCGGAGAACGCGACCTTCTGTCCCACCGCGCCCAGCTTTTCCGCCTCGGCCCGGCCCGCGGTGAGCTTCTGCTCGAACGCGGATTTCAGCTGCGCCGCCTTGGCTTCGGTGCCGGTGGCCTTCGCGATGACGTCCAGACCGGCGTACATCCCGGCGATCGGGTCCTCGGCGTTGCCGCCGTTGATGACGATCACCGGCACCTTCGCCTCGATCTGCTCGAGCGCGCCTTCGGTGACGCTGTCGGTGACGACCACGAGGTCCAGCCCCAGCGAGCCGAGCGTGTCGAGGCTCGGCTCGCCGCGGGTGCCGATGTCCTTCGGCGTGCTGTCGAGCGGCGCGGCGCTCACCCACTGGCCGTAGCCCTTGATGTCGGAGACGCCGACCGGCATGACGCCGAGCGAAACGAGGTGCTCGACGCCGTTCCATTCGGTCGCCGCGACGCGCTTGGCCGGACGGGGCAGCTTCACCTCCTTGCCGCGGGAGTCGACGACCGTGACCGGGCCGCCGCCGGTCGCGGCGGCGGCGCCGCTGGCGGGTTCCTCGGTGGTGCCGCAGGCGGCCACGAAGAACGTGGCGGCCGCGGACAAGCCGAGGATCATCCGGGTGATCCGCATGGGTTTTTCTCCTGTTTGTCGAGGAAAGGCGTATCGGTCAGACCGACGCGGTGCGCACTCGCGCGTCGTTGAAGCGGCCCACCGCGCGGGTGTGGATCCGCCCGTCGGCCGGATCGAGCACGACGTCCACGCGGATGCCGTAGGCCCGGCTGAGGTTCGCCGCGGTCAGCACGTCGGCGGGGCCGCCTTCCGCGGTGACCCGGCCGTCTTCCAGCAGGAGCACCCGGTCGGCGACCGCGGCGGCCTGGTCGAGGTCGTGCAGCACCAGGCCGACCCCGACACCGTGCCGGTCGGCGAGGTCGCGGACGACGTCGAGGACCTCGACCTGGTAGCGCAGGTCGAGGAAGGTCGTGGGTTCGTCGAGCAGCAGCAGCGCGGTGTCCTGGGCCAGGCAGGCGGCCAGCCAGACCCGCTGCGCCTGCCCGCCGGAGAGGGCCTGCACCGGCCGGTCGGCGAGCCCGGAGAGACCGGTCAGCTCCATCGCCCGCTCGACGGCCGCGGGCCCCTCGGGATCCCGGCCGCCCCAGCGGGACCGGTGCGGGTGCCGCCCGAACTCGACCAGCTCCCGCACGCACACGCCGCCCGGAGCGGTCCGCTGCTGCGACAGCAGGGTGATCCGCTTGGCAATGTCCTTTCCGGACAGTGCACGCAGGTCGGCACCGTCGGCGAAGGCGACCGAGCCGCCGACGGGCGGGTGCAGCCGCGCGAGGGCGCGCAGGAGCGTGGACTTCCCACTGCCGTTCGGGCCGATCAGCGCGGTGACGGTACCGGCACGCAACGAGACGGACGCGGCACGCACGACGACGTTGCTGCCGTAGGCGACGTCGATGTCATGGGCGTGAAGACCGGCATCGGGACGGTGGGGAACTGGGGACACGGGAGGACAATAAGGTCAGGCTTACCTAAGTGCAAGGGTGGGTGGCGGCCGGCACAGTGGCTCCGGATCGGGCGGCGGGACGAAGAAAGTGCTGCGGTAGTTGGCCGGGGGCCGAACCGGCAAAACGGGCCGTTTCGCCGCGCGGTGGGCCCGGCGCGGCTGCTCGCCCTCCAGCGCTCGCCGGAGCCGGCGGGATCGCCCGGCCGCCGGCCCAACCTCGACGTCCGCGCCGCGACCGAAACCGGCTTACCAGGGCAGCTCCCCGTTCTCGTCCTGGAGAGTCCCGGTCGGGCCGTCGGCGCCGAGGGTGGCCAGGCGCACGACCGTCCCGGCGCTCTCCTGCTGGGACCGGCCGATGCCGAAGGCCGCCGTCATGTCGGTGCCCACCGCGTTCGTGTCGAAGGCTCGCAGGGCCATGGGGCTCTGGGGCCTGCTCGGAACGGGAGCGCATCCCGTGACCGGGTGAGGCGGATCACCGTTGAGGTTGACCTCGGGTCAGGGCCCAAGCTCGCCGCAGCGGCGAAGCGCCGCCGACCCGATCCGAGGAGCGATCACCATGTCCGAGCAAGACCGTCCCGAACTGCGGCAGGCCATCGAAGAAATCGCCGGCTCCGGTTTCCTCGGGGTGTCCCTGCGGGTGCACGACGAGCGGGGCGAGTGGGCCGGCAGCGCCGGGGCGGCGCAGCTGGGCGGGGCCGCGAAGCCGCCGGTCGACGGGCACGTCCGGATCGGCAGCAACACCAAGACCTTCATCGCCACCGTGGTGCTGCAGCTGGTCGCCGAGGGCCGGATCGGGCTGGACACCCCCGCCGCGGGCCACCTGCCCGGGGCCGGCCTGGACGAGCGGATCACCGTGCGGATGCTGCTCCAGCACACCAGCGGGGTGTTCAACTTCAGCGGCGAGGTCGGCGACGACGGGACGGTCGTGCCGGGGATTCCCGTCCCCTACCTCGGCACCGGCGAAGAATGGGTGGCCAACCGGTTCCGGACCTACTCGCCCGGCGAGCTGGTCCGGCTCGCGGCGGCCCGGCCGCTGCGGTTCGAGCCGGGCACGGGGTGGAGCTACTCCAACACCAACTACGTGCTGGCCCGGCTGCTGATCGAGAAGGTCACCGGCCGGTCGCTCGCCGAAGAATTGCCGCGGCGGATCCTGGGGCCGCTCGGGCTGTCCGGCACCGTGGTGCCGGACGCCTCGCCGGAGATCCCCGAGCCGCACGCCCGCGCCTACTTCCGGTACGAGGACGCCGGGGTGCCGAAGACGATCGACGTCACCCGTCACAACCCGTCCTGGATCTCCGCCGGCGGAGACCTGATCTCGACCACGCGGGACCTCCACACCTTCATCGCCGCGCTCAACGGCGGCGGGCTGCTGCCGGCCGGGCTGCTGGCCGAGATGCGCACCCCGTGCCCGACGGGCCTCCCGGACATGGGTTACGGCCTCGGCGTGTTCTTGCTGAACGGGGGCACCCTCGTCTCCCACAACGGCGCCACCGTCGGCCACGCGGCGCTGATGTACAGCACGCCCGACGGCCGCAAGACCCTCACCGCCGCGCTGAACTGCGTCGACGACGCCGGGATGTCCGTCGCGGCCGCGTTCCGGAACGCCCAGCAGCGGCTCGTCGAGGCGGTTTTCGGCGGGGGACCGGGCGCCGCCGGCCGGGACACGGCAGGCTGAGTGGATGGGGAACGGGGTCACGATCGGGCAGGCGGCGGCGTTCGCCGGCGTCACGGTGAAAACGGTGCGGCACTACCACAAGCTCGGCCTGGCCGGGGAGCCGGAACGCGACGGCTCCGGCTACCGGCGGTACGGCTCCGCCGACCTGCTGCGGCTGGTGCAGGTCCGGACGCTGGCCGCGGCCGGGGTGCCGCTGGCCGAAATCGGGCCGCTGCTCGACACCGACGCCGCGGGCTTCGCCGCCGCGATCGCCGACGTCGAGCGGCGGCTCACCGAACGGATCGAGGACCTGAAGGCGCGGCGTGCCACGCTGAACCGGCTCGCCGACGAGGACCGGGCCCTGCTGCCCGGCCGCGCGGTCGCGCTGCTGGCGCGGCTGCCCGGCCTCGGGTTCTCCCCGGACGAGGTGGCCGCCACCCGGGAGGGCTGGGTGCTGGCCCGCGCCCTGGTCCCCGACGGCTTCGACGACTACCTCACCCAGTTCGGGCAGGCCGTCGAAGACCCCCGGCTCGTCGCCTTGGGCCGGCGCGCAGCCGAAGCCGCGACCTGGGACGCGGACGACCCCCGCCTCGCCGGACTCGCCTCCGACGCCGCCGGGCTCTACCTCGCCGACCCCGCCCTGCTGAAGACGGTGACCGGGCTGCAGGCCCGCACCGACGCCGCGGCCCGGTACGCGCTGATCGCCCACCACGGCGAAGAGCGGACACCGGCCGCGGCGCGGCTGGCCGAGCTGTTCGAGGCCGAGCTGCGTGCCGCCGGCGTCCGCGTTCCGCGGCCGGGATCCCGCTGACCTCGGCCCCCTCACCGAACCCGCCGGCAGCACGGAAACGAAGCGCCGCCGGACGATCGGCTCGCGGTGCGGTTCACCGGTACCGGTTGACCGCGCCGATCTCGTCCTGGACCCGCGCGCGCAACGCCGAGACGTCAGCCGAGAGTCGCGTTTGGACGGACAACGCCGTGTCGCGCACCGGTCCGGCGACCGGGTACACCTGCTCCTCGCCCGGCAGCGGAACACCCGGGCAGGTCGTGGTGCGGGGCCGGGAGTTCTTGACCAGGAACACGTTCACGAGACCGTCGACGCACGGGTTGCCCGCCAGGGCGTACTGGCCGTGGAACGGCGAGTCGTCCACCGACACCAGCGGCACGCCGGCCGAGCGGACCGCCGACGCCGCTTGCTCGTAGCCGGTCTGCGGGTCGAACTCGCCCTGGACGACCAGGATGTTCGCCGCCGCTTCGGGCGGGAGGTCCGGGAGCTCCTGCCGCGGCTTGTCCGACCAGAAGCCGCACGTCTCGCCCAGGCCGTACGCCCAGCCGAACAGCGGGTACCGCGGGCCCTGCCGGTCGCTGAGCCGCTTGTACCAGGCCGCCGAGCGGGTCGGCTGGTCGCCGCACGCGACGGCGAAGCGGGTTCCGGGCACCTGCTTGTAGTCGGGGGCGAGGCTCGCCGCGGCCACCCGGTCGGTGGTCAGCTCGGCCGCCGGGACGCCGAACGTCGTGCGGGACACCGCGTCCAGGTCGCCGGACAGGGCCGCCGGGTCCGGGGGCGGCGTCCCGTCGAGGGCCTGCGCGCCCAGCACGAAGATCAGCGCGCCGAGCACCCACCGGAGGTGGCTGCCGTTGCCGACGAAGACGCCGTCGTAGGTGTCGGGGGCCAGGCCGTGCGTGCCGTAGTACGCGCGGACGCGCTCCCACTTCGCCTTGACCTCGGCGGCCGTTGCGCCCAGCTGCGCGGGGAAGTTCCGCGCCAGCCACGGCAGGTAGACGTCGTCGAACTGCCTCTGGTCGATGACGGGGAACGCCTCGAAGTCGGCCTGCAGCCTGCCTTCGAAGTCGACGCTGGAGTCGAGCACGGTCTTGCCGGTGTGCTCCGGGAACAGCGACGCGTACTTGGCGCCGAGCCAGGTGCCGTAGGAATAACCGAGGTAGTTGAGCTTCTCGTCGCCGAGCAGGGTGCGGATCAGGTCCATGTCGTGGGCGGTCTGCCAGGTCGTGACGAAGGGCGCGAGCGCGTCGCTCTGGCACGCCTCGGCGACGGCCCGGGGGACCTGCTGGTGGGCGGCGATGCTCGCCGCCGAGCGGTCCCGGGCGTCGAGCGGGCCCTGCGGCAGCCGCCCGACCGGCACCTGGCACTGGAAGCCGTTGTCCCCGGTGCCGGCGTGGCCGGTGCCGCGGGGATCCATGCCGACGAAGTCGTAGAGCTCGTTCACCGTCGGCTGCAGCGCGGCGAGCGAGCCCGCGAGCGGGGTGCCCTGGCCGCCGGGACCGCCGGGGTTGAGCAGGATCGCGCCGCGCCGCTCGCCGGTCGCGGCGACCCGGCTGATCGACACCTCGAGCTGCGGCCCCGCGGCCGGGTCGGCCCAGTCCCGCGGGACCGTGACCCGGGCGCACTGCGCGGGCTTCTCGTCCGCCGCCGGCTCGAACGGGCAGCTGCCCCAGCTCAGCTGCTGCGTCGTGTACGGCGTGAGCGGGTCGGCGGCCGCGGCGGGCACCGTCGCGGCGAAGAGGGCGGCCGTCGCGGCCACCAGTCCTGTCCGGGAGAAACGCACCGGGATCCTTCCGTCGGCGGGTGGGGGTGCGCCCGAGACTGGCCCGGTGGCGCCCGCCGGTGATCAGCCCGCGGGACGAACTCGCCGCGTCCGCCTCGGCCCGGGGTATGAGACGCACCCGGCGCGCGCCCGGCGGCCACGGCGGAGATCATGGGCCCATGACCGGTTCGCGGCCGGGGCTCGGCGTCGTCGGACGCCGCCTCGCTCAGTTCCTGCTGGACGAGCTGCTCGTCTTCGTGCCGATGCTGCTGCTCGCGATCGCCGTGGTCTGGCTGTTCCACCCGCCCGGGCCGATCCTGACCTTCCTCAAGGTCGTCTGCTACGCGATGCTGGCGCTGGTCCTGGTGGGCCAGTGGTTCGTCAACGCCTGGTGGCCCTACCGGCACGGCGGCCAGACGCCGGCGATGCGGTGGCTGCGCCTGCGGGTCGTGACGCTCGAGGGCACGCACCCGTCGCTGGGTGCGTTCTTCGTGCGCGAGCTGCTGATGCTGGTCGACGGGTTCGCCTGGGGTCTGGCCGGGATCGTGGTGATGCTGGTGAGTCCCCGCCGCCAGCGGTTCGGGGACATCGTCGCGCGCACGGTCGTCGTGCGCGTCCCGAAGTCAGCGGACCAGGCCGCTTTCCCAGGCCCAGATGGCGATCTCGGTGCGGTTGCGGGCCCCCAGCTTGCGCTTGGCCGCGCCGATGTGGGTCTTGACCGTCGGCATCGACACCACCAGTGAGCGGCAGATCTCGTCGTTCGTCCTGCCGCGGGCCACGGCCTTCACGACGTCGAGCTCGCGCGGGGTGAGCGGGTTCTCCGGTGCGGTGGCGCGCCGGGGATCGCGGCGCGCGAAGTGCGCCAGCAGCCGCGTCGTGATCGCGGGGGAGACCAGCGCCTCGCCGTGGGCGGCCGCGTGCACGGCCTCGACGAGCAGGTTCGGCCCGGCGTCCTTGAGCAGGAAGCCGCAGGCCCCGGCCCGCAGCGCCGCGTGCACGTTCTCGTCGAGCCCGAACGTCGTCACCATCACCACGTGCAGCGGCTCCGCGACGTCCGGGCCGGCCAGCAGTTCCGTCGCCCGCAGCCCGTCCACGCCGGGCATCCGGATGTCCATCAGTGTGACGTCCGGGCGCAGCTGCCGGGCCAGGCGCACCGCCTGGTCCCCGTCGGCGGCCTCGCCGACGACCTCGATGTCCGGCTCGCCTTCGAGGATCAGCCGGAACCCGGCGCGGACCATCGCCTGGTCGTCGGCGATCAGCACTCGCGTCGGCACCCGGTCTCCCCTCGCCTCAGCCCGGTTCGAGCGGCAGCCGCGCGACGACGCGCCAGCGCCGGCCGCCCGCCGGACCCGCCTGCACGGTACCGCCCACCGCCGCCACCCGCTCCGCCATCCCCAGCAGGCCGTAGCCGCCCCGGCGGGCGGGCCGGGCGGCGCCGTCGTTGACCACCTCGACCCGCAGCTCGCCGGGCGGCTCGTGGCGGACGAGCACCCGCACCTCGGCGGCGTCGGGCGCGTGCCGCCGGACGTTGGTGAGCGACTCGGTGAGCAGCCGGTGCGCGGTGGTGACGACCTCCGGCGCGACCGGGAGCGCGCCGAGATCGGGGCTGACGTCGAGGTGGATGCGGTCGTCGTCGGGGACCGCGCGGTCCACGGCGGTGGCGAGGTCGGCCGGCGGGACGAAGAGGTCTTCGTCGCCGGTCCGCAGCGCCCCGACCAGCCGGCGCATCGCGGACAGAGCCGCCGCACCGGCGGTTTCGAGCTCGGCGAAGGTCGCGGTGTCGCCGCCGGTGCGCTCGGCGACGCGGTGCGCGGCCTGGACGCGCACGACGATGCCGGTGATCTGGTGGGCGACGAGGTCGTGCAGTTCCCGGGCCAGCCGCAGCCGTTCGGCGTTGCGGAGCTCGAGCACGTCGACGCGGTGGCGGACGTCGGCGTCGCGCAGGACCAGGCCGCCGGCGAGCGCACCGCCCCAGACCACCGCGGCCCCGGCGGCGTAGAGCGCGGACGGCGTTTCGGCGCCGTAGCGCAGGATCGGGGCCAGTGTCGCGGCGCAGCCGCCGAGGACCGCCTGCACGGTGGCCGCTTTCGGCGAGAGCCGGTGGCAGCACGCGCCGACCATCAGCGCCAGCGCGAGGGCTTCGGCCGCGCCGGGCTGGGGCGGGAGCCGCGCCCCCGTCACGGCCAATGCCGCCGCGACGGCCGTGCCCAGGAGCGACAACCCGGAGACGGCGGCGGCCAGACCGGCGATGTGGTCCGGGAACCGGCGGCGCAGCACGGCCAGCAGCGCCACGACCGGCCCGACCCCCGGCGCGAACTCGATGGCGATGGAGGCGAACTCGCCCCGGCCGGGGCCCGCCCGGGCCGCGAGGACGGTGTCGAGCACCACGAGCGCGCCGAGGACGGCCGCCTCGGCCACGAGCGGGCCACGGCGGCCGGTCCACGGGATCCGCGGGTGGCGGGCGAAGGTCATCTGCCGATGGTGCCCCACCGCGCGCCTCCGCGCCGCGAATCTCGTACCCGGGTACGAGACGGCGGCGGTGATCTCGTACCGCCGTCCGATCGCGGGTGAGTGGGTCCCCGCAAGACTCGGGGGACGACCCGAATGGAGGATTGCTCATGCGAGAGGCCGAAACCACGGCCGGCACGCGGCCCGTCGAAGGCGACATCGAGGGCCTGCCCGGCTGGTACTTCGTGCTCGTCGGGCTGCTGGTGGCGAGCAACGACCTCAGCGTGCAGTTCCGCGACCGGTACGGCTGGGTCGCGTTCCTGCCGCTGGTGCTCCTGGCGGTGCACCTGACGCTGTGGTTCACGTTGCTGTCCCGGCGACGGCGGTACCTCCGCGCGGTGTGGCGCAGCAAGCAGGCGCTCGCACTCGTCGTCGTGCTGGTGGCGCTGCGGCTGCTGCTGCAGGTGGGGCTCGCGAAGCTGACCGACGAAGCCGCGCCGCTGCACAGCTACCGGCACCTGGTCATCGGGCTGGTGATGCTCGTCGTGACCACCGCCGGCGCGTGGTTCGACCAATGGCTCGTCCTGCGGGTGCTGAACCGGGAAACGAACCGCTGACGGTGATTTTCCGGCAACCGTCCGCCGATTTTCCCGCCGGTCCCGGAAACCGTGGAAAAATCATCAAGCGGAGCGGCCGGATTTTCGATAGTTGGCTCCGCGCCAAACCGGGACGAGGTGGTTCGCCATCGCGAGGACCACCCCGGCCGCCACGCACGCCCAGCGGTCCGGCACCGGCTCGGGCGCGCCGAGTACCGCGCACCCGGCGCTGCCCGCGGCGAGCACGACCGCTCGGGACACCACCGCCCACGACACCTCCGCCGTGCCGAAGCACCCGCACGGCAGACCCGGGCGGCGCGTCCGCAGCACCGCCGCGTAACCGGCAAAAGCGCAGTACAGCGCGGCTTGAGCGGTGGACGGCAGGACCGCGGCGCCCGGCGCCGCGAGCAGGACCGCGAGCACGGTCGCGCCCACGAGGACCTCCGCGGCGGTGACCGCCACCGCCACGGGTGCCGCCGACGCCGCCGGCAGGAGGCGGTGGGCGCGCAGCACGGCCCGGTGCTCCCGCGGGCGCGCCGCGTGGGCCACGCCCGCCGCGGCCAGGAGAATCGCCCCGAGTGCCGTGAGGACGGTCATTCCGGCGGTCCAGAAAACGGTCATGGAACCACGGTAACGACCGACAAAAATACCGTCCCCGTTCGGACCAATTCGGAAACCGTTGCGAAACGATCGTGGCCGCCGCCGAATCCGTCGGCTAGTGTCTCGCGAATCGGATTCGGGGGAATCGGAGGTCCCATGGCGACACAACGGCTGCGGTTGGTGGCGCCGAGCGGTGACCGGCTGACCGTGGACCTGCCCGCGGCGGCTCCCGTGTCCCACGTGGTGGCCGGCGTCCGCTTCGTCGGCGGTTCGTACGGCACCGGCTTCCAGATCGGGCCGCGCGGCTACCACGAATTCGCCTGCACCCACGTCGCGCCGGCCGGAACCCGCGAACGCCTGGTCGTGCACGGCCGGGAAGTGGTCGTCGCCGAGGCACACGACGGGCAGTCGTCGGTGGCCACCCTGATCGGGGCGTACCACGAGCTCATGACGGTCTACGCCGGACCGGCTCCCCGCCGCGACCGCGTGCTGGCCCTGTTCGGCTCGCTGCGGATCGAAGACCACGTCGACGGCATGACCGTCGTCCCCCGCGCGGCGACCCTGCTGGACCCGGCGAACGAGCACTTCGTGATCGTGGTGAAGGACCACGGTTCGCTGTCCGTTCCCGCGCCGCGGCAGGCCGCGGCCATGATCCCCCGGCACGCGGGCGCCCGCACGCAGCACGGCGAAGTCTGGAAGGCCGGCTACACGAAGGATTCCGCGCGCTCATTCCTCCTGGGGTGCCCGGCGGGGCTGGCCGAGGTGCACCTGGCGGACACGGCGGCGAAGACCGAGCGGGACCGGCTCGACTGGCTCGACCGGATCGACATCGCCTGGGCCCGGGGCTGAGGGGAGGGGACGCCGATGCCGCCGTCGATCGCGGTCACCCTCCTCACCTGGGCGGCGATCATCCTGCTGTTCTTCGGGCTCGCGGCCGTCCTGCGCGAAGTCCGGCTGCTGCGCGGGATGGTCACGCGCAGCACGGACGGATTTGTGGCCGTACCCCCGGATCTGGTCCTCGGCCCGCGGTTCGCCGGGGACGGCGGCCGGATCGTGGCGGCGGTCGATTCGGGCTGCCCGCTGTGCCTGGTGGTGGTCGAGCGGCTGGCCGTGCTCGGCTCGGGCGCGACCCTGCTGACCCACGAACCGCCCACCACGTGGACGGACCTGGCCCGCGGGCTGCCGGTGATCAGCGACGGCGAAGCGTGGCGGTCGATCTCCCACCTGGCACCGCCGGTGCTGATGCTGCTCGACGGGACCGGCCGCGTCCGCCGGCTGCTGCTCCCGGTCCGGGCCGGCGAGGTGGACACGACACTGGCCGAATGGGCCGTCCCGGAGGCAGGAGGCGATACCGGTGACCCTGGTGTTGGCGCACATTCCCGACCATGACCGGCCCGGCCCGGATGCGGGGGACACCCGCGCGGGCCGGAAGCTGAAGGCCGGCGGCACGCGCAGGACGTTCCTGCGTGCGGTGGCGCTCGGCGCGCTGACGCTCGGCGCGACCGCGCTCGACTGGTCCGGCCTGTCCCGCACCAGGAAGGCGAACGCCGAGTTCAGCCCGTACGGCATGCCCGGCTACGACCGCAACGACTGCCGGGACGCCTACCCCACCGGCTACGCCGAACTCCCCGACACCAGCGGCACCTACACCGCCACCTACGCCGCCTGCTTCGGCGGCTTCTGGCGGGGAAGCACCTACTGCGAGGCGGGCTGGCACAAGTACGGCACCTACAACGAAGGCGGCCTGCAGGTCGACCACCAGCCGGTGGCCAACACCTGCGGCCAGTTCGTCGGCAAGAACGCGTGGCGGTGGACGACGCCGGACTCGAAGGTGTACCGCTGCTCGGACGGCTTCTCCACCTTCTGGGGCGCCGGGTACACCGGCCAGACGTACCTGACCATCTGCCGGGCGGTTCTTTGACGCACGGGACTCCCCGGCGCCGGTGGCACCCGCGCACCATCGCGGCCGGGCTGGTGCTCGCGGCCGTTTTGACGAGCGCGCTCGTGCTGGTGCGGCCGGGTGGGCTGCTGCCGAGCGCGTGGCTCGTCATGGGCGCGGCGGCGGGGTTCGCCACCAGCGGCTCCAGTTGAAGCCGGAACTCGGCCTTCGTGCTGAGCTCGCCGGTCTGGCGAGGCACCCCGACACTCGCGTTCTGCGCGGGACTGGTCTGCGGCGGCGCGTGCGCGGCGCTCGTCCTGATCGTGGCCGGTTCCCTGCTGCGTGCCCCGCTTCCGGACTTCGCCCGCTGGGCCGCCGTGGCCGCGGCGCTGGGCGCCGTGCTGCTGCGGGAGACGGGGGTGTGGTCGTTCCGGCTGCCGGAAAACCGGCGGCTGGTGCCGGAAACCGTGTTCCGGCACGGCCGGCACCTCGGCCCGCTGCAGTTCGGGTTCGAGATGGGCACGGGCGCGCGCACCTACCTGCCCAGCGGCCTGCCCTACGCCGCCGCGGCCGCCGTGGCCCTCACCGCCGCGCTGCCCGCCGCACTGGGCGCGGGTGCCGGGTTCGGCCTCGGCCGGGCGCTGATGACCACGGCGAACCTGCGCTACGACCCGGACAACGGCTGGGACGGCGAATGGCGGGCCCACGGCCGGGAACTGAGGTTCCTGACCGGGGCCGCCTTCGTCGTCCCGCTCGCCGCGATCGCCGTCAGGGCGTGGTCTGGTACGCCCTGATCACGGTCTGGGTGAGCGTGTTGCCCTGCCCGTCGCGCGCGGTGATCCGCAGGGACACGAACCCCTCGCCCGGCGGGTTGCGCACCACCGCGAGGCCGCCGTTCCCGAGGCGCACGGCGGGGACGGCCGTCCAGGTCGTGCCGTCGTCGGCGGACGACTCGACCCGCAGCTCCGCCAGCCGGAACTCACCGGCGCCCGGCTGCCGCTGCGCGGTCAGCGCGAGCACGAACGGCTTGCCGGCCGGCGCCCGGCTCTGGTCGTCGACCGCGCCCTCGGCGCGGACCACCATCAGCGGCAGCGGTTTCGCCGGGGCCGCCGCACCGGGCTCGGTGAACGTCCACGCCACGTCGACCCGGGTGCCCACCACCGACCACGGCACGCTGCGCGTGGCGACGGACCGCAGCGTGTAGGTGCCCGGGCCGTCCGGGATGGTGAACGCCCCGATGGCGGGGTTCTCGGTGGTGCCCAGCACGACGCCGTCGCGCGACAGCGTCGCCGTGCCGGTGAGCCCGCCCGGCGGCGCGGTGTACTGCTCCGGGTCGCTGCCCGAGACCAGCGGGATCGCGTACACCAGCTGGTTGCCGGCGCGGAGCACGCCCCAGCCGTCCTGGGGTGCGCCGAAGGCCGGCCCGACCGGGGCGCGGTTCCAGCCGGAGCGCTGGGGCCCGGCGCGGTAGGTCCGGTACGAGAAGCTGTTCTCCGCGTCGGTCAGCGGCGTCGGGTACACCGCCAGGAGGTGCTGCCAGCTCACCCCGGTCGTGTAGTACTCGGTGCGCCGGCTCGGCAGCACCTGCGGCAGCAGCTGGTAGGTGCCGCTGTCGGCGCCCGGGAAGCCGAAGGTGACGTCGTCCAGGCGCAGGCTGTCCGCCGGTTTTCCCTGGGTGTGGTAGCGGGTGTCGACCACCGCGAGCTCCCGGTCGCGCACCCGGAAGACCGGGTCGGCCGGCACGCGGCCGCGCTCGAGGAAGGCCAGCTGGTAGACGTAACCGTTCGGATCTGCCCCTGGCGGCCGGGCGGCCAGGGTCGCCCGGAAGTACAGCGCGTAGGTGTGGTCGGTGACCTCGCCGCCCGAACCCACCGCGTACAGCTCGTTGCCCGGCTGGACGATCCAGGCGAGCGTGCTGGTGCGGCTCCCGGCCGGATTTCCGGACACCAGGCCCAGTTCACCGCCCTGCAGCCGCGCGTCGCGGCGGTCGACCGCCGCGCGCACGGGTTTGCCCGCCCGCGCGTCGAGCGTGACCGAGACATCGCCGGTCACCGACTGACCGGGCCGGGACAGCAGCGTCACCGCGGCCGGCCGGGTCTGGCCGGTGGGATCACCGGAGACGTCGAACGCGTTGAGGTCGTAGCGCCCCTTGGGCACCCGCACCACGGCCGTGCCGTCGGAGCGGAAGGGCCGGACGCCGAACGCGGCTCCCGTCGTGGTGTCGACCAGCGTGGCCACGCCCGCGGTGAACCGCCCGTCGCGGCCGATCAGCCGCACGGACACGTTGTAGCTCTCCGGCTCCAGGAACGCACCGAGCGCGGTCTGCACGGTGATCCCCGGCGCCGTTGCGGTCAGCCTGCCGCCCTGCGGCCCGGCACCGGCCGGGCCCGCCCGGAGGGTGACACCGACGTCGGCCTCGCCGTGCGCGGGCACCACCACGGACGGCGCCGACGGCGTGAACAGCGGCTCCGGGCCCGTGGTGAGCGTCAGGGTGACGGCGGCGTCGCCGTCGTTCCGGTAGGTGACGGTCTTCGTGACCGGCGCGGTGCGGGGCCAGGCGACGAAGCCGTAACCGAGGCTGCCCGTGGTGGCGGTGACCTGCTGGGTGACCGCGCGTGCCACGTCGACCCGGCCGGCCCCCTGCTCGAGGACGTCGGCGGTGGGGTTGGCGGTGCTCGTCAGCGTGGACTTGAGCCGGCCGGCGAGCCAGTCCGGGTGCCGCTGCAGCAGCAGTGCCGCCGAACCCGCGACGTGCGGCGCCGCCATGGACGTCCCGGAGAGCCGGGCGTAGGCGGCGTCCACCGGAGCGGTGTCGCCGTCGCGCGTGCCCGCGGCCCGGGCCGAGACGATGCCCTCACCGGGCGCGGCGACGTCCGGCTTGACCGCGTGGTCGCCGAGGCGCAGGCCGCGGTTGGAGAACGCGCTGGTCGTGTCCTGGGCCGAGACGCTGCCGACGGCCAGCGCCGCATCCGCCGCGGCGGGCGCGACGACCGGTCCCGGTTCGGGGAGGTCGAGCGAGCGGTCGTTGCCCGCCGGCGCGACGAACAGCGTGCCGTACCGGCCGGTGAGCGCGTTCACCGCCTGGGACACCGGATCCGTGCCGTCGGTCGCGTCGCCGCCGAGGCTCAGGTTGACCACGCGCACCTTCGGCGCGATCCACTCCATGCCGGCGATCACCGCGGACTCCGGGCAGCCGTAGGCGACGCAGACCTTGCCGCTGATCAGCCGGGCGTCCGGCGCCACACCGCGGTAACGGCCGCCGGAAGCGGCGCCCGTGCCGGCGATGATGCCGGCGACGTGCGTGCCGTGCCCGAGGTCGTCGCTCGCGTCCGGCCTGGTGCCGGTGAAGTCCTGCGCTTCCACGACCTTGCCCGCCAGGTCCGGGTGATCGGCTTCTACGCCGGTGTCGAGCACGCCGACCGTGACGCCGCTGCCCGTGTAGCCCGCCTGCCAGGCGGCCGGGCCGCCGATCTGCGGCACGCTGACGTCGAGGGCCGGCTCGGCCAGGCCGTCCAGCCACACCTGGTCGATCCCGGCCCGCAGCGCGGCCCCGGCGGTGAGCCAGCTCCAGAACTCCGTCGCGCGGCGCCGGTCCTGGCGCAGGGCCGCACCGCGCACGCTCGGCAGGGTGCGGACGGTCGTGGCGGCGGGCGGCGTGGGCGCGGGAGCCGCGGCCGGATGGGTGACGATCAGGGGAAGGCCCGGCGCGGAGTCGTCGAGGTGCTGCTTCAGCAGCCGGGAAACGTCGAACAGCCGGGGATCCAATTTTCCGGACGACACGAGGGACAGCGCGTCCGACGGCACCACGGTGATGTCGCCGCTGCCCGTGCCGCTGTTCGCGGCGGTGTTCGTGCCGGTGTTCGTGGCGCGGAAGAAGCCGATCCCGTCGCGGCCCGGCCCCGGTTCGACCACTACCGTGCCGGCACCGCGGTGGTCCGGCAGCACCCGGACCCGGTCGCCGGTGATCAGCGTGACCGCCTGCCCGGGATCGCCGTCGCCGCGGGGCACCGCGGCCGGCGTCCCCGCCGCCGGCGCGGGTTGTGCCAGCACCACCGTCATCACCGCCGCGATCGCCATCGGTCTTCGATGCATGTCGGAACCCTCCGCCTCAGCTCGTTTTCCCCAGATTTCCCGCGCCGTCCGCCGTTCGGAAAGGTCGGAAAAATTCACACCCTCGAATCGTTTTTTCACGGCAGCGCGAGCCTGGGCGGTCGCCGGAACAACGTATAATCCGTGCGGGCGGATTGTGCAATCCGGCGTCCTCGTGAATCGGGATCCGCCGAGCTGGGCGTCGAATTCGGCGAAAGGTGACATTTCCGGAAGTGGGCAAATAACTTGCCGGCTCCGTTACCTATTTCGCGGTGAGCGAGGGCTCAGCGCGGCGGGTGCGGGTAGTCCGGCGAGCGGTGCTGGAAGGAAAGGATGGCGGGGTTGCGGATCGTGCCGTCCTGGATCTCCACGGCGCGCCGGACGGTTTCGTCCTCGTCCCATGTGGACTGTCCGGAGAGGACCGCCCGCAGGTGCGGCAGGAGGGCTTCGCTGATCTCCCAGGTCGCCGAGTTCCACAGGTACGACGGGCTGTGGTCGACGGCGTAGTAGGTGACGCCGTCGCCGACGGTGAAGGCCGGCCGGGCGAACGTCGTGGGCCGGGCCCAGCTGAAACCCATGCCTTCGTCGCAGGAGACGTCGACGATCAGGCTGCCGGGCGCGAACGCGGCGAGGTCGTCTTCGACGAGGAAGGTCAGGGGCGCGTCGGTGTCCTGCAGCACGCAGTTGACGACGATGTCGTGCTCGGCGAGGAACCCGGCCAGCGGCACCCGGCCGTGGTCGGTGATCGCGTGGCTGCGGCGCAGATCGCCGGGGTTGTTCCCGTCGTGGTCGAGGTGCACCATCGTCGCGGAGTGGATCGGCGAGCCGACCGCGCTGAGACCGCGAGCGGTCAGGACGTCGACGTCGTGGATGCCGTGGGCGTTCAGCGCGGTCACCGAGCCGCGCGCGGTCGCGCCGAAGCCGATCACCACGGCCCGCAGCCGCCGTCCGTAGTCCCCGGTCGACCCGATCAGCTGCAGGGCGTGCAGCACCGAGCAGTAGCCGGCCAGTTCGTTGTTCTTGTGGAAGACGTGCAGGTCGAACGAGCCGTCGCGCCGCCAGTGGTTCATCGCCTCGAAGGCGATCACGGTCAGCCGCCGGTCGACGGCCAGCTGGGTCAGCTCGGCGTCCTGCACGCAGTGCGGCCAGCCCCACAGCACCTGACCGGGCCGCATCCCGGCGACGTCTTCCCGCAGCGGCTTGGCCAGCAGGACGACGTCGCATTCGGCGATGAGCTGCTCGCGCGTGCGCAGCCCCGCGACGGCGGCCGCCAGGTCCTCGTCGGGCACGCCGAAGGGTTCGCCGTAGCCGTGTTCGAGGTAGATGCTCTTCCGGAGATCGGCGTCGATCCGGTCGAGGTGGTGGGGGTGGATCGGCAACCGCCGTTCGTTCTCTTTCCGTGAACGCGCGATGACGCCGAGACTGAGCTGCTGCAAGGGGGCCCCTTTTGCTAGGACCCAGTCTTAACACACCGGCTTGCGCTGCTCGGCGCAGTCGTCGTGTACGCTGGGTGTTGTCCGAGAGCATTTCGTGCGCAAGTGGTCGAACCTGTGCCGTCCTCGGCCCCAAGCCGGCCAGCGAGCCACGCCTGCGGCTGAAGCCGGTGGCCCCGCACCCGTGACCTGGCCGCCGAGCTGCCCCCGCTGCTCGCGGCGGTGGCCGCCCGGCTGGGCCGGACCGACCGGGTCACCTACGGCCTCGGCGAGTGGCCGGGGCCGGGCCGCCGGCTCACCGTCGACGACGGCGTCGTCCGGCTCGAGGGCTTCCGGTCGCAATCCGGCGGCACCCTGACGGTCGTCGGCTGGGACCGGCGACGGCTGACCCTGCTGGTGGTCCCGCCGGAAACCGGCGCCGACGAGGCGGAACACGTCCTCGCGACCACCGCGGGCCCGGACGGCGGCGGCGCGCACCCGCGCACCGCCGGTGCCGTCGCCGGGCCCACCCCGGGCGGCGTACCGCTGCCCGCCTGAACCCACGCCACCGCCGGTGGCGTCCACGAAAGGATCCCCGATCACTACTTCTACAGTGGACAGTGCGCTGTTCAGCCACCCCGTCGCCGAAGAACCCCGCCCCGGAGCGCTCGCCGCGCCCCAGAGCGACCGGTACGGGAGCCTGTTCCGCCAGCCGGTGTACACCCCGGAACCCGCCGCCGACGGCGAGACCACCCCGGGCCCGCAGCGGAGGCACCGCGCGGCGACCACCCGCGCCCACGACCCGTCGGGCCGCCGCGGCCGCTGAACCGCAGCTACGTCGGCGCCCGCTGACCGCGGGCACCACCGTCTATTTGTGCGTTCCGCGGTCGTTCAGGCCCGAGAACCGCGACGGTAACTCCGGAGCTTCGAACCGCCGCGTCCCGCGCCCCTATCCGCCGGTCGCGGTTCCGCGTTCGGACGGCGGCAGGCCGTCGATCAACGGCGTTCGCAGCGCACTGGCAACTCCGGGACCTGTGGCCCTGGGCGGAGACCGCGTTCGATCCGGCGATGAGCGGCTCCGCGGCCGCGCCCGCCCGCTTGGTGCGTGCCGGCGCGCGTCGCGGGGACCGTAGCAGACATATGATGTCTCGATCAAATTGTCGCCGAGTCATCACATCTAAACGCACGTACCGTAGTCACCAGTTACTGCTCGTCCAAGTTATTGCCGTGTTACGGCCCAACACTGGACATTCGCCGAGCCGCCGCGTAGCCATACATATGTTGTCTGCGTCGAGCGGGAGGTGGCCTCGGTGGTTGAAGTGATCAGCGCCATCGACGCCGTGGACGTCCGCTTCCCGACTTCGCTGAGCCTGGACGGTTCGGACGCGATGAACCCGGAACCCGACTACTCGGCCGCGTACGTGACCATCCGCACGAGTGCCGGCGAGGAGGGCTACGGGCTCGCCTTCACCGTCGGACGCGGCAACGACGTCGAGGTCGCCGCCGTCCGGGCGCTCGTGCCCCTGGTCGTGGGGATGCCGGTGGCCGCCGCGCTCGCCGACCTCGGCGGCTTCTCCCGCCGGCTGACCGGGGACAGCCAGCTCCGGTGGCTGGGCCCGGACAAGGGCGCGATCCACATGGCTGCGGCCGCGATCGTCAACGCGGCCTGGGACCTGCGCGCCCGCCGCGAAGGCAAGCCGGTGTGGCGGCTGCTGGCCGGGCTGCCGCCCGAGGAGCTGGCCGACCTGGTCGACTTCCGGTACCTGCAGGACGCGCTGACCCGCGACGAAGCCCTCGACATCCTCCGCCGCGCCGAACCGGGCCGCGCGGCCCGCCAGGCCGAGCTGCTCGAGTCCGGTTTTCCCGCCTACACCACGACTCCGGGCTGGCTCGGCTATTCCCCGGAGAAGCTGGCGGCCCTCGCGGCGGCGGCGGTCGAGGACGGGTTCACCCAGATCAAACTCAAAGTCGGCGCCGATCTCGACGAAGACGTCCGCCGGCTGCGGCTGGCGCGCGAGGTCGTCGGGCCGGACGTGCGGATCGCCATCGACGCCAACCAGGCCTGGGGGGTCGGCCAGGCCATCGAATGGCTCCGGCCGCTGGCGCAGTTCGACCCGTACTGGATCGAGGAGCCGACCTCGCCCGACGACGTGCTCGGCCACGCCGCGATCCGCCGGGCGGTGGCGCCGATCAAGGTGGCCACCGGCGAACACACCCCCAACGCGGTGGTGTTCAAGCAGCTGCTGCAGGCGGAGGCGATCGACGTCCTGCAGCTCGACGCGAGCCGGGTCGCCGGGGTGACCGAGAACATCGCGATCCTCCTGCTGGCCGCGAAGTTCGGCGTCCCGGTGTGCCCGCACGCGGGCGGGGTCGGGCTGTGCGAGATGGTGCAGCACCTGTCGATGTTCGACTTCGTCGCGGTGAGCGGCACCCGGACCGACCGCGTCATCGAGTACGTCGACCACCTGCACGAGCACTTCGTCGACCCGGTGCGGATCGAGCGGGGGCGTTACCTGGCTCCGCGGGAGCCGGGGCTCGGCGCGCGGCTGCACGACGAATCCGTGGCGCGGTACCGGTTTCCCGACGGACCGGCCTGGCAGCAGGACGCGGTGGTGGTCGCCTGACCGGCGGCGTCCCGACCCGGTAGCCCGAAACCCGTCAACGAGGAGAGGCCATGAAGTTCCAGCACCTGGGGGCCGCCGCTGTCGTCACAGCCGGCGTCCTGACCGCGGCCGCACTGGCCGGCTGCAGCGGCGGCGGTTCCACCGCCGCGTCGGGGGGAACCGTCGTGGGGGTCGACTACCCGCGCTCGGACACCGACTTCTGGAACGCCTACATCAAGTACGTGCCCCGGTTCGCCGGGCAGCTCGGTCTCGACCTCAAGACCACGAACTCGCAGAACGACGTGGCCAACCTGACGGCCAACGTGCAGACGATGATCAGCCAGGGCGTCAAGGGCGTGGTCATGGCGCCGCAGGACACGGCGGCGATCATCCCGACCCTGCAGCAGCTGGCCGCGAAGAAGATCCCGGTCGTGTCCGTCGACACCCGGCCGGACCAGGGCAACGTCTACATGGTGGTGCGGGCGGACAACCGCGCCTACGGCGAGAAGGCCTGCCGGTTCCTCGGCACCAAGCTCGCCGGCCGGGGCAAGGTCGTCATGCTGCAGGGCGACCTCGCCTCGATCAACGGCCGGGACCGCACCGAAGCTTTCAACGATTGCATGAAGAAGGACTTCCCCGGCATCACCGTCTTCGGTGAGGCCACCAACTGGGACGCCGGCACCGCCGCCCAGAAGCTGCAGACCCGGCTGACCGCCAACCCGGACATCAAGGGCGTCTACATGCAGTCCAGCTTCGCCCTGTCCGGCACGCTGCAGCTGCTGAAGCAGCGTGGGTTGCTCGTCCCGGCGGCCGATCCGAAGCACGTGTACATCGTGTCCAACGACGGCATCCCCGAGGAGCTGGCCAAGATCCGGGCGGGGGAGATGGACGCGACCGTGTCCCAGCCCGCCGACCTGTTCGCCCAGTACGCCCTGCAGTACGTCAAGGACGCGATCGCGGGCAAGACGCCGGCGCCGGGCAAGACCGACCACGACAGCACCATCGTGGCCGTCCGCGACGGCCTGATGGAGGACCAGCTGGCCGCGCCGCTGGTCACCGCCGACGGTGGCACCTTCGGGCCGGTGAGCAGCGTCAAGGTCGACGACCGGTCCCTGTGGGGCAACAGCAAGAGCTGAGGCGTTTTCGGAGAGGACGCGAACATGAGCACCGTGCCGGTCGTCGAAGCCCGTCAGGTGGTCAAGCGCTACGGCGCCACGGTCGCGCTCGACCACGCCGACCTGACCGTCCTACCGGGACAGACGCACGCACTCGTCGGCCGCAACGGGGCGGGCAAGTCGACCCTGGTGTCCGTCCTCACCGGACTGATCGGGCCGGACGCCGGAACCGTGCGGCTGAACGGGGAACCGGTCCCGGCCCTGGCCGACCGGGACGCCTGGCGGTCGCGGGTGGCCTGCGTCTACCAGCGGTCGACGATCATCCCCGAGCTGTCGGTGGCGGAGAACCTGTTCCTCAACCGGCAGGAGACCCGCGGCGGGCTCGTCCGCTGGGCCGCGCTGCGCCGCTCGGCCGCCGAACTGCTCGAACGCTGGTCGGTGGACGTCGACGTGCACCGCCCGGCCCGCGAGCTGAGCGTGGAGCAGCGGCAGTTCGTCGAGATCGCGCGGGTGCTGTCGTTCGGCGCCCGGTTCGTCATCCTCGACGAGCCGACCGCGCAGCTCGACGGCGCCGCCATCACCCGGCTGTTCGGGCACATCGCCGAGCTGCAGCGCCAAGGTGTCACGTTCCTGTTCATCAGCCACCACTTGCAGGAGGTGTACGAGATCTGCGACACGGTGACGGTGTACCGGGACGCCCGGCACGTCCTCACCGCGCCGGTCGCCGAGCTGCCGAAGGCCGGCCTCGTCGCAGCGATGACGGGGGAGAACGCAACCGTGGCCGAAGAGCGCCCCTCGTCGGTCCGGGCCGGCGCCGGCCCCCTGCTCCGGGTCGACGACCTGAGTCTCGCTCCGCACTACGAAGCCGTGTCGTTCGACGTCGCGCCCGAAAGATCGTCGGGCTGGCCGGGTCGGGCAGCAGCGGCAAGACCGAACTCGCCGAGACACTGGCCGGGCTGCGCAAGCCCACCTCCGGGACGGTCTTCGTCGCGGGCCGGCGGCCGCGGCCCGGCGACGTCCCGTCCGCGCTGGCCGCCGGGATCGGTTTTGTCCCGGAAGACCGCCACCACCAGGGTTTCGTGCCGGAGATGTCCATTGCGGACAACACCACGATGAGCGTGCTGGACCGGCTCGGTCCCGGCATCTTCGTCCGGTCGGGCCTGCGCGACCGGCTCGCCGGGAAGCTGATCACGCGGCTGGCGGTGAAGACGCCCGGGCCGGAGCTCCCGGTGTCGGCTCTCTCCGGCGGCAACCAGCAGAAGGTCGTCATGGCGCGGGCGCTCGCGGGCGACCCGCGCCTGCTCGTGCTGATCACCCCGACCGCCGGGGTCGACGTGCGGTCGAAGGAGTTCCTCCTGGACAAGGTCGCCGAGGCCGCCGCGGCGGGCACCGCGGTGCTGATCGCCTCCGACGAGCTGGACGACCTGCGCCTGTGCGACCGGCTGCTGGTCGTGGTCCACGGCAGGCTCACCACCGAAATCGCCGCCGGCCGGCCGGACCGCGAGGTCGTGGCCGCCATGGAAGGAGTCGACCTCGATGCCTGACAGCCCCGCCGCGGTGGGCGTCCCGCCGCGGACCGGACCCGGCGCCACCCGGCCGAGCCGGCGCATCGCCCTCGCCCGCCTGCGTGATTTCGCGCTGGTGCCGGGGATCGTCGCGATCGCCGTCGTCGGCCAGCTGGTGAACCCGGTGTTCCTCCAGTACGACAACGTGCTCAACATCCTGCAGACGATGTCGGAGATCGCCCTGCTGGTCCTCGCCCAGACGATGGTCCTGATCGTCGGCAAGATGGACCTCTCGCTGGAATCGACCTTCGGTCTCGCGCCGGGCGTGGCGGCCTGGCTGACGATCGGGGGCGGGCATTCCCTGGGGCTGCTGCCGTCCTGGACCGCGGTGCCGGTGGTGCTGTTGGTCGGTGTGGTGGTGGGGGCGCTCAACGCGTTGCTGATCGTGCGGTTCGGGCTGAGCGGGTTCGTCGTCACCCTCGGCATGCTGATCGTGCTGCGCGGCCTGCTGACCGGGATCTCCGGTGGCCAGACCTTCTTCGGCCTGCCCGATTCGGTGCTCTACCTCGGCACCACGCTGTGGGCCGGGATCCCGGCGTCGATCTGGGTCTGCGTGCTGCTGTTCGCCGGCGGGATCGTCCTGCTCGGCTACACCCGGTTCGGCCGCAGCCTCTACGCGATCGGCGGGAACGAGGACGCGGCGAAGGCCGCGGGCATCCGGACCGACCGGATCGGGTGGATCGTGCTGATCGGCGCGAGCGTGCTGGCCGCGCTCGGCGGGCTGCTGCTGTCCGGCCGGCTCGCGTCGGTGGCGGCGGCGCAGGGCAACGGTTACATCTTCACGGTGTTCGCCGCCGCGGTGATCGGCGGGGTGAGCCTGAACGGCGGCCGTGGCACGCTGTTCGGCGCGTTCACCGGGATCCTGCTGCTGTACATGATCCAGAACGTGCTGACCCTGGCCGGGGTGCCTGCCCAGTGGATCGGCGCGCTCAACGGCGCGATCATCCTGATCGCGCTGGTGATGTCCCGCATCACCAGCGGCAAGCGCCAGACCTGACGGCCGCGCCACCGGGACCGATCAGCCGAGTTCCCGGAGGTCGGCCAGGTGGGCCCGCAGCCAGCGTTCGGACGTGTCGACGTGCATCAGCGCGGCCGCGGTGGCCACCGCGGGATCGCGGTCGGCGAGCGCGTCGTAGATGGCTTTGTGCTGTGACAGCGTCACGTGCGTGACGCCCCGGTCGACGGTGCCGCGCCAGATCCTCGCGCGCAGGGTCATCGAGGAGATCCCGTCCAGGACCGCCGTGAGGGTCTCGTTGCCCGTCGCGGTGACGACCGCCCGGTGGAAGGCGGCGTCGAGCACGGTGAGGCGTTCGACGTCCTCGATCGCTTCGTGCATCGCGTCGAGCAGCTCGCCGACCGTGCGGAGCTGGGTGTCGGTGATGCGGGTGGCGGCCACGCCGGTCGCCGCGGGCTCCAGGAGCCGGCGCACTTCGGTGAGCTCCAGGACGCTCCCGCCCTGCATCAGCGCCACCGCGCTGCCGAGGCCCTCCAAGAGCAGGCTCGGCGCGAGGCTCGTGACGTACGTGCCGTCGCCACGGCGGACTTCGAGGACCCGCGCCAGCGCCAGCGCCTTCACGGCTTCCCGGGTGGGGCTGCGGGAAATCCCCAGCTCGGTGGCCAGTTCGTGTTCGGGAGGCAGCTTGGCGCCCGCCGGGAACCGGCCGGATCGGACGAACTCCCGGATCCGGTCGATCGCTTCGTCGGTCAACGACCTCGCCATGGCGCTCCTCGGACGGTGGGTCCTGCTCCGGCCATTCTAAGGGTCGTATGATGTCTATCCGGGAAGTGGGCGGGAGGTCGCGCGTCTGAGTGTTCTGAGCGCTGAGACATGTGATGTCTTGGGCCGGTGAAAGCAGGCTTCGAAGGGCCACCGCGATGTCCCGCCCGCCGCCGTTGATCGCGTGGTGGTGCAGCAGCTCGCTCGCCGATCGGGCCCGCCCAGCCGCCGGGGTCGCGGACGTCGATGCCGGCGGTGCCCGCCTGCACGGCTTCCCGACGGCGGTGACCGACGTGAGCTTCTCGTTCTCGACGGTGATGCGGACACGGCTCGGCGCGGGTGCCGGTGACGAGCCACAGCCGGGCGGGCTGCACGTTGACGAACGACCACTCCGGACTGGACCTCGGCGTCGAAGGCACGGCGGTCGTCCAGCAGACCACGGCGACGCAGTGGGTGATCACGCGGCAGCCCAGCGGGTACGCCACGCCGGCGAACGCGGGCCGCGTCCTGTCGGTGGCCGGCGAGTCCACAATGGACGGCGCGCGGCCGGAGGTGCCCGCGCCCGGGTCCGCGGCCCAGGAGTGGACGGCCGCCCGGGAGCGGCGCCCGGTCCGCGGTGACCGCCCGGCGTGAGGAGCACGTGAAGACTTCGGCGGTTCACCGGGTTTTCCGCGCTCTTCGTGGTTTAATCCGTCGAATCGTCCGGACCCGTGTTGACACGCCGGTCGGTGCAAACGGATGCTCGGCGTACCGGCCAAAAGGCCGAACTCCGCGCCGGCAAGGGAGAACTCCAGTCATGACGATCTCGCCGGTGGCACCGCCCGGGCGGCCGAGCCGGGTGGCTGGGTGACCGACGTCGATGGAGCCCGAACTCGTCGAGATCACCGCCACCGTGCCGCACTCACCCTCGGCGGTGTGGACGATCGTCGGCAGCCCGCACCTCTACCCGCGGTTCGTCCGCGGGATCACCTCGTGTGAGCCGGTTTCGGAGACAACCGGGCGGGGCGCCCGCTACCGGTACCGGGCCGGCGGCGAGGGTGCGGCCGAAATCTTCGTCCACCGCCGGGACGAGCACCTGGCGTGGTCCGGCGTCGAGGGCAGGCCGCACCGGATGTCCGTCGTGCTGCGGCCGGTGCCGGAAGGCACCGCGCTCACCGTCCTGCTCACGCTGCTCGACGGCCGTTCGCCCGCGGTCCCGCGGATCCGGCAGCGGATCCTCGACGCGATCGCGGCGATCGGCGACCACCTCGGCGGGGTGCCGGCGGCGGACGCGCTCCCGGCCCGCCCGTCGAAGCGCGAACTCGCGCGGATCCTGGTCCGGGCCGGGGTCCTCACCCCGGCTCAGCCCACCGGAACGCTGCGGCAGCTGAGGTCCGTGGGCCGCTGGGGCTCGACCTTGGCCGGCGGCTACGAGGCGGCGGGGCGCCGCGCACCCGGGTCCCTGGCGCTCTGCGACGAGCGGTCCGAGCGGACCTTCGGGGAGGTCGACGAGCGCACCACCCGGCTGGCCGCGGTGCTGCAGCGCTACGGGATCACCGAGGGCACGCGGGTCCTCCTGATGTGCCGCAACCACAACGCGATGGTCGAGGCGATGATCGCCTGCAGCAAGCTGGGTGCGGACGTGGCGCTGATGAACACCGGGCTGGCGCTCGGCCAGGCCGCCGAGTTCGCCGTGCGGCAGCGGTCGCGGCTGGTGCTCGCCGACGCCGAGTTCGCCGCCCTGCGCGCCGAGCTGCCGCCGGACGTCCCGCAGCTGTGGACCTGGCCACCCGGTGGCGGGTGGCACGGTCCGACCATCGAAGAGCTGATCGAGGCGCAGCCGCTCGCCCGGATCTCCCCGCCGGAGCGGCCCGGCCGGCTGGTCGTGCTCACCTCGGGCACCTCCGGCCCGCCGAAGGGCGCGCGCCGTCCGACCCCGCACAGCGTCGCCGACGCCGCCGCGGTCCTGTCGGAAATCCCGTTGCGGGCCGGGGAACCGATCCTGGTGGCCGCGCCGCTGTTCCACACGTGGGGCCTGGCGGCGCTCCAGCTCGGCATGGCGTTGCGCGCGGGTCTGGTGCTGCCCAGGCGGTTCGACGCGGAAGCGACGCTGGCGATGATCGAGCGCCGGCGGTGCACGGCGTTGTTCGCGGTGCCGACGATGCTGCGGCGGCTGCTCGACCTGCCCGAGAAAACGCGGACCCGCTACGACATTTCTTCGCTGCGCGTGGTCGCGAGCTCCGGCGCGGGGCTGCCGGGCCGGCTGGGGGAGGAGTTCATGGACGCGTTCGGCGACATCCTCTACAACCTCTACGGCTCGACGGAGGTGTCGTGGGCGGCGATCGCCGGCCCCCGGGAACTCCGGGCGGCCCACGGCACGGCGGGCCGTCCCCCGATCGGCACGGCGATCCGCGTCCTGGACCGCGCGGGCAACCCGGTCCCGCCCGGCGTGACCGGCCGGCTGTACGTCGGCAACCGCCTGCTGTTCGACGGGTACACCGACGGCGCGCAGCTGGACGTCCGCGACGGGTTGATGGACACGGGCGACCGCGGGTACGTCGACGCCAACGGCCTGCTGTTCGTCCAGGGCCGCGAAGACGAGATGGTCGTGTCCGGCGGCGAGAACGTGGCCCCGGCCGCGGTGGAGGAAGTCCTGCTGACCCTGCCGGAAGTCCGCGAGGCGGCGGTGGTCGGCGTCCACGACCCCAAGTACGGCCAGCGCTTGGCGGCTTACCTCGTGCTCGCGCCGGGGGCCCGGCTGGACGTCGACTCGGTGCGGTCCCACGTGCGGGAGCGGCTGGCCCGGTTCGCGGTGCCGCGGGACGTCGTGTTCGTGGACTCGCTGCCGCGCAACGCCACCGGCAAGGTGGTCAAGCGGGCCCTGCGCCGCAACTACCGCTGGTGACTCGGGCCGGCAGCTACCCCGCGGGCGCTGCCGGACCGCGAGTACCGGGAGGTCAGGCCGCCGGGCAGCTGACGTCGTGCGGGGGCAGCTGCAGCGTCAGCAGGTAACGGTTCACGGCCGACAGGGTGCAGGGCGTGCGCTCGAAAACCCCGTGGCCCGAGCCCTCGTACGTCAGCAAGGTCGTGTTCGCCGGTGCCTGGCGGTGGATGGCGAGGGCCCACGCGTACGGGGTCGCCGGGTCGTAGCGGGCGTTCAGCAGCAGGATCCGCGGCGCTCGCGGGATGCTCAGCCGGTGCGGCGGGTTCGCCGGCGGGCCGGGGACGCCCAGGCACGCCACCGCTTCGTCGTGGCTCAGCATGCTGCCCCGCATGATCGGCCCGCGGCGCAGCTCTTCGGCGTGCAACGCCGAGTACTGCGCGAAGTCCCGGATCCGGAGGTCGAAGTCCTGGCAGACGACGGCCAAGCGGATCGACGCGTAGTTGTACTCGAACTGCGCGGACACCGGCGGCCGGCCGGCCAGGGTGCCGGCGATCGCCTCGGCCAGGTCGTCCCAGTTCGGGCCGTACATGTCCTTGAACACCCGGTCGCGCAGGTCGGGCCCGTTACCGGTGATCGCCAGGGCCTGCTCCCAGGCGGCCAGGACGTCGCGGCCGTGCAGCGCGCAGGTCGTCGTCCGGTCGCACCACGCGGCGAACTGCCGGAACAGCTCGTCCGCGGCGGTGGCCCGGTCGCCCAGGAAGCGCCGGACGTCGGCGCTGTGGTCGATGGAGCTGTCGAGCACCATCGCCCGCACCCGGTCGCCGTGCAGTTCGGCGTACTGCTGGCCCAGCAGCGTGCCGTAGGAGATGCCGAGGAAGCTGATCCGGGCCTCGCCCAGCGCGCGGCGGACCGCGTCCATGTCCCGGGCGTTGTCGGCGGTGTTCGCGTGATCGAAGACGGGGCGGTTGTGCGCGCGGCAGTCGGCGACCGCTTTCCGGTGGTACGCCCGCAGTGCGTCGAACTCGGCCCGGTTCCGCGGTTCGGTGCCCGGCGGGGCGGTCGTGGTTTCGCACCGGATGAACTCGCTGCGGCCGGTGCCGCGCACGTCGACGCCCACGACGTCGAAGCGGGCCCGGACCTCCGGGCTGTACACCCCCGGCGTCAGCGCGATTTCCGCGTTCGACGAGCCGGGGCCGCCGAAATCGGCCAGCAGCACCCCGAGGCGGTGTGCGGAATCGGTGGCCCGGTGGCGGCCCAGCGCGAGTGAGATCGACGGCCCGGCCGGCCGGTTCCAGTCCAGCGGCACCCGCAGCGTGCCGCACTCGCCGTCCGGCGCACCGGGGCTGTCCGGGTCGTCGGGGCAGGCCGCCCAGACGATCGGCGACGGCGACCAAGCGGCCTCCGCCACGGCGGGGGTGCCGCCGGCCAGCAGGAGTGCGCTCGCCAGAACCGTTCCCCACATCCGAGGCTCCTCCCCGCGCCGACCCGGAGCCTCCGACCGTAGGGCTCCCCGGGTCCGGCCCACAAGGGCGGATCGGTCGGCGGGAGCGCTCCCGGAGGCCGGCCGGCGCGACTGCGCGCGCCGGCGGCCCGGCTGTTCTCCACCGCGACCACAGCCGCCGCCGTCCAGTTCGGCGTACCGGGTGGTCGGTATTCCTGTTCCGCGTCGAGTTCACGTCCTCCGGGTCATCCGGTGATCGGTGACCTCGAGGCTGCACGGCGATTCGGCGGAGAAACGGTCTTGTTCTTTCCCTCGGCCTCGGCTGCGCGTACTTCGGCGGCTTCGCCCGGCAAAAACCACCGTAATCGGGGTCAAGCGGCGACCTTCTTGCGCTTTCGGGGCGACGGGGCGGCCGATTCCGCTTCGCTGCCGTGCGCTCGTTCGTAGGCGGCGGCCACTTCGGAGGAGAGTCGGCCGCGTTCGGAGACTTCGTAGCCGTTCGCGTTCGCCCAGGCCCGGATCTGCTGGTTGCGCTCGCGGTCGGAGGCGGTGGTCGACTGGCCGGTGGCCGCGCGGGCCTTCCGCCCGCCGACGCGGCGGCCGGCGCCGATGTAGCGGGCCAGTTCGCCGCGCAGGGCGGACGCGTTCCGGTCCGAGAGGTCGATTTCGAAGGTGACACCGTCGAGGCTGAACTGCACGGTCTGGGCGGCGGTGCTGCCGTCGATGTCGTCGAGGATCTCGACGGAGACTTTCTGGGCCACTTCATGCTCCTCTTGGTGGATGTGTGTCCAGGAACGCGACAGCACAATGCGCAGCGTCCGTCGGGAAGTGTATCGACAACCGGGCCGGAAAGGAAATTTCCCCCACCGGGAAACGGGGCGGGTCCGTTCGGCGTAATTGCCCGCATCGGAGCGGAAGCACGGCGGGTGCCGAGGTGAGCGGGGGGTCCGTGAATTGGTGCAACGTCGCCTCAACGGGTGAAGAACAACTTCGGCGAGCCGGGTGACGGCCGGAGATCCCGGGAGTGTGTCGTGCCGGGCGCGTGAACGCGGAACCGCCGGTTGCCCGGCGGCTCGCGTATTCGGTTCCGCCGGTTCCGCCGGTTCCGCCGGTTCCGCTGCCGGGTGGGGCGGACGCCGTCGGTGGGTCCGGTGGCGAGCGGACCGCCGGCGGTCATCGGTCCGGCCGTCCGGGCCGCCGGCGGTCACCGGTCCGGCGGTCCGGGTCGCCGCCCCGGCGGCCCGGTGATCTCGGCCCCGGCGCGGTGAGGCCGCTGCCCGCGCTCGGCGGAAGATCATCCGGACGCCCGGCGGTCCCCGCATTCCGGGGCCGGCTTTGCCCGCTTGACGAGACGGCGCAAGATCTGTAGTAGGCGCTTGGAGCCGCTGTCTTCAATCGATCATTTCACCGATGTGACCGGGTCTTCCGCGTTACCCGCCAAACGGGTGATGTGGCGTAAGCTGGAACACGACTTCCGATACGCGCTTACTTCCCCGCCCGGCTCCGCTCGTCACCCGGCTGCCGGGAGTATCTTCCCAGGTGAGCGCTCTGCCGGAAAGTCAAACCTCCCAATCGAGGTAACATTTTCCGGCAGAAGAGTGAACATTAATCGACGTCGTACTACTCGCTGTCTGGGCAAAGCCACGCGATTTTTGGACATTTTTGCCAATGCTCCGTTCGGCGGTACGAGCGGGGCTTTCACTGGGTAGCGTGATGCCAATCCGGCTGGTCTTGGGGGTACTTGACTGCCGGGTGACCGACCTGTTGCACGAAGAACGCTGGTTGTCGCGCGCGTTCGGCGGTCGCTGCTGCCTGAACGGCGCGGCGGGGGTGCCGTCGAAATCGGAACTGTTTCCGGGAGCCGTCGCGCGGCCGGCGCGCTGGAAAGGATCAATGTGTCTCGCGCTCGTTCCTGCGGGTTCGCCCGGTGTGTGGCACGCCGGGCCGATTTGTTGAACGAGTGGCAAAAAGACGGCGGACGGCCGCCGTTTCCGTGAATTCCCAGGTCGCAGGCCACCCCTGCGTGTCCTCTCCCAGCGCCCGGACGGCCCTGCGCTGACGTCACCCCGTGCTCGAAAGGTTTCCGCAATGCCGCGATACGACGTCTCGGTTCCTGCCGACGGCGACGACAGATCGGTACCCGCGCGTACCCTCGCCGGGCTGTTCCAGGCGCAGGCCGCCCGCACCCCCGGGGAACCGGCGCTGACCGGCGCCGACGGCACCCTGACCTACGCGACGCTCAACGCACGGGCGAACCGGCTGGCCCGGCTGCTGATCCGGCACGGCGCCGGCCCGGAAGAGGTCGTCGCGCTCGTCCTGCCGAGGTCGGCCGACCTCGTCGTCGCACAGCTCGCGGCGGCCAAGGCCGGTGCGGCGTTCCTGCCCGTCGACCCCGACCAGCCCGCCGAGCGGATCGCCTTCATGCTCGCGGACGCGCGGCCGGTGCTCGTCGTGACCCGTTCGTCCGCCCGTCCGGCCGGCGTGGAGACCGTCCTCGACCTCGGTGCACCCGGGTTGCTCGACGGCCTGCCCGACGGCGACCCCACCGACGCCGACCGGACGCGCCCGCTGGCCGTCGACCACCCGGCCTACCTCATCTACACGTCCGGCTCGACCGGCGTGCCGAAGGGCGTGCTCGTCACCCACCGCGGCCTGGCCGGGTTCTTCGCGGCCATGCGGGAGCAGTACGACGTGCGGCCCGGCGACCGGGTCCTGGAGTTCTCCTCGCCGAGCTTCGACGCGTCGATCCTCGAGCTGGGCATGTCCCTGCCGGCGGGGGCGGCGCTGGTCGTGCCGCCGCCCGGCCCGCTGCTGGGCGAGCACCTCGCCGCCGTGCTGCGCGACGAAGGGGTGACCCACGCCCTGATCCCGCCGGTCGCGCTGGCCACGCTGGCCGCGGAGCACGCGGCCTCGCTGCCGGGCTTCCGGACGGTGATCGTCGGCGGGGACGCCTGCCCGCCCGAGCTGGTGCGGACCTGGGCACCCGGGCGCCGGATGATCAACTCCTACGGCCCCACCGAGTTCACCGTCGTGGCGACCTGGAGCGATCCGCTGGTCCCCGGCGGCACGCCGCCGATCGGCCGCCCGCTGCCGGGCGCCGCCGCGTACGTGCTCGACGAGGCGCTGCGCCCGGCCGCCACCGGGGAGCTCTACCTGGCCGGCCCCGCACTGGCCCGCGGCTACCTCGACCGGCCGGGACTGACCGCGAGCCGGTTCGTGGCCGACCCGTTCGCCGGACCCGGCGAGCGGATGTACCGGACCGGCGACGTCGTGCGCCGCACCCCCGGCGGCGAGCTGGAGTTCGTCGGCCGGGCGGACCACCAGGTCAAGATCCGCGGCTTCCGGATCGAGCCCGGAGAGATCGAAGCGGTGCTGCTGGGGCACGAGGGGGTCCGCGAGGCGGTCGTCGTCCCCCGCGAGGACCAGCCCGGCGTCAAACGCCTGGTGGCCTACGTCGTCGGGGACGCCGATCCCGCCGTGCTGCGCGCCGCACTGGCCGACCGGCTGCCGCCGTACATGGTCCCGGCCGCCATCGCCGGGCTCGAGGCGATGCCGCTGACCCACCACGGCAAGCTCGACCGCGACGCGCTGCCGTCCCCCGACTGGCAGGCCCAGGTCCGCGCCGCCCACACCGCGCCCCGCACCGACGCCGAGCGGGCCCTCGCCGAAATCTGGGCCGACGTGCTGGGCGTGCCGGACGTCGGCGTCGACGCGGACTTCTTCGAGCTCGGCGGCGACTCGATCCTCGGGGCGCGGGCGCTCGCCCGGATCCGCGCCCGGTTCGGGGCGGAGCTGTCCCCGCGCGTGGTGTTCGACGCCCGCACCATCACGAAACTCGCCGAGCTGCTGCCGGCTCGATCCAGCGCCCCGGCCGGCCGGATCGAGCCCGTGCCGCCCGGCGCCGTCGTGCCGCTGTCGCCGGTCCAGCGCCGCCTGTGGGTGCTCGACCAGCAGAACCCCGGCAGTACCGAATACAACGCCGGGGTCGGCCTCACCCTCTCCGGCCCGCTCGACCGCGACGCCCTGCGTGCCGCACTGGACGGGCTGGCCGCGCGGCACGAATCCCTGCGGACGACGTTCCGGACCGTCGACGGCGAAGGCGTCCAGGTCGTCGCCGACGAGGGGACCATCCCGCTGCGGGAGGCCGACGCCGGGGACGACCCGGACGCGCAGCTCGCGGCCGAGCTGGACCGCCCCTTCGACCTGGCCACCGGACCGCTCACCCGCGCCCTGCTGCTCCGGCGCGGTCCCGAAGAGCACCTGCTCCTGCTGTGCCAGCACCACATCATCACCGACGGCTGGTCGGTCGGCGTGCTGGTCGACGACCTGGCCGCGCTCTACGCGGGGGAGAAGCCCGCCCCGCTCGAAATCGGCTACCGCGACTACTCCCGCTGGCACCACGACCGGCTGGCCGGGCCGCTGCGCGAGCGGCAGCTGGCGTACTGGCGCGAGCAGCTCGCCGGGCTCGAACCCCTGGACCTGCCCACCGACCGGCCCCGCCCGCCCGTGCGCGGCACCCGGGGCGCGATCCGCCGGTACGACCTGCCCGCCGGCCTCGCCGAGCTGGGCCAGGACACCGGCGCGACCCTGTTCACGACGCTGACCGCCCTCGTGCAGCTGCTGCTGGCCCGCTACACCGGGCAGGACGACGTCGCCGTCGGCACCGCGGTGTCCGGTCGCGACCACGAGCAGCTCGAACGGCTCGCCGGCTTCTTCGTCAACACCCTCGTCCTGCGGTCCGCGGTCGATCCGGCCCAGCCGTTCGACGAGTTCCTCGGCCGGGTCAAGGAGACGACGCTGGCGGCGTTCGCCGCCGGCGAAGTGCCCTTCGACCAGGTCGTCGACGACCTGCGGCCGGCCCGTGACCCGAGCCGGACCCCGCTGGTGCAGGTCCTGCTGGTGCTGCAGCAGGACCTCGTCCGGCCCCGGGAGGCGGGCGCCCTCCGCCTGGGCGAGCACGATCTGCCCCGCCCCCGGGCCCGGTTCGACCTCGTGCTGGAGTTCCGGCCGCGAGGCCGGGGGGTCGCGATCGAATACGACACCGCGCTCTTCGACGCCGCGACGATCGACCGCTTCGCCGGGCACCTGCGGGTGCTGGCCGAAGCGGTGGTCGCCGATCCGCACCGGCCGGTGGCCGAGCTGCCGATCATGGACGGCGCCGAGCTGGCCCACCTGCACGACCTGTCCCGCGGGCCGGTGCTCGAAGCGCCGGAAGCCACGCTGCCGCAGCTGTTCGAGGCGCAGGCGGCCCGCACACCGGACGCGGTCGCCGTCGTCTGCGATGGCCGCTCGCTCACCTACGCCGAGCTGGACGAACAGGCCAACCGGCTCGCCCGGGTGCTGCTCGGCCGCGGTGCCGCGCCCGAACGGTTCGTCGCCGTCTCCCTGCCGCGCACCGAACGGATCCTCGTGGCGCTGCTCGGCGTGCTCAAGTCCGGCGCGGCCTACCTCCCGGTCGACCCGGCCTACCCGGCCGACCGGAAGGCCCTGATCCTCGACGACGCCGCCCCGGCCCTGCTGCTCACCGGGGACGGGCGGGGGCCGGGCACCGTTCCCGTCCTCGCGTTCGACGACCCCGCGCTGCTCGAGGGCTCCTCCGCCGAGCCGGTCGGCCGCGCCACGAACCCGGACCACCCCGCCTACGTGATCCACACGTCCGGCTCGACCGGCCGCCCCAAGGGCGTGGTGATCGCCCACCGCAGCGCCGCGAACCTGATGGCGTGGGCCGGCCACGACTTCGGGGACGTCTTCCGCCCCGGGTCCACAGTGGTCGCTTCGACGTCGCTCAACTTCGACGTCTCGGTGTTCGAAATCTTCGCGCCGCTGATGACCGGCGCCACCGTCGAGATCGTCCGGGACGTGCTGGCCCTCGGTGAGGGCGAGCAGACCGGCCGGCCCGTCGGCCTGGTCAGCGGGGTGCCCTCGGCGTTCGCCCAGCTGCTGGCCCAGGGCGCGGTGACGGTGCGGCCGTCCACCGTGGTCCTGGCCGGCGAGGCGCTGACGCTGCACGCGCTGCACGACATCCGGAAAGCGTTGCCCGGCAGCCGGCTCGCGAACATCTACGGACCCACCGAGTCCACTGTGTACGCCACCGCGTGGTACCACGACACCGACCGCACGCCGCCGATCGGCCGCCCGATCGCCGGCATCCGCGCCTACGTGCTGGACCGCGGCATGCGGCCCGTGCCCGTCGGCGTGCCCGGCGAACTGCACCTCGGCGGCGCCGGGGTGGCCCGCGGCTACCTCGGCCGGCCGGGCCTGACCGCCGTCCGGTTCGTGGCCGATCCCTTCGGCGAGCCGGGGATGCGGATGTACCGGACCGGCGACGTCGTGCGCTGGACCGCCCGCGGCGAGCTGGAGTACCTGGGCCGGGCCGACGACCAGGTCAAGATCCGCGGCTTCCGGATCGAGCCCGGCGAGGTCGAGGCCGCGCTGCGGCAGCACCCGGACGTGACCGAGGCGGTGGTGGTCGCGCGCACCGACGCCGGCCACCAGCGGCTGGTCGCCTACGTCGTGCCCGAGGCGCCCGCGGACCTGCGGGAATTCCTCGGCGCCTCGCTGCCCGCCCACCTCGTGCCGTCGGCGTTCGTGCCGCTCGAGCGGCTGCCGCTCAACCCCAGCGGCAAGCTCGACCGGCGCGCCCTGCCCGCCCCCGACTGGACCGGCGGCACCACCCGCGTCGCGCCGCGCACCGAGACCGAACGGCTCCTGGCCGCCATCTGGGCCGACGCGCTCGGGCTGCCCGAGGTCGGCGTCGAGGACAACTTCTTCGAGCTCGGCGGCGACTCGATCCTCAGCATCCGGCTCGTGTCCGAGGCGGCCAAGGCCGGCCTGCGGATCACCACCAAGGACGTCTTCCGGCACCAGACGATCGCCGCGCTCGCCGCCGCGGCCGGGGTGAGCGCGCCCGCGCCCGAACGGTCCGCGGCGACCGGCGAGGTGGTCGTCACCCCGATCCAGCACTGGTTCCTCGACACCGAGCCGGCCGATCCGGACCACTTCGTCCAGCACCTGAGCGTGCGGCTCGCCGAAGACTTCGACGAAGACCGGCTGCGTGCGGCGGTGCACACGGTCGTCGCCCACCACGACGCCCTGCGGCTGCGGTTCCGCAAGACCACCGCGGGCTGGACGCAGTTCCACGCCGAGCCCGGCGACGTCGACGTCTTCGGCGCGGAGATCGACCTCGAACACGGCCCGCTGGTGCGCGCGGACCTCAACGGCACGACCCTGCGCCTGGCCGTGCACCACCTGGTGGTGGACGGCGTCTCGTGGCGCATCCTGCTCGAGGACCTCGACCACGCCTACCACGGACGGGACCTGAGCCCCCGGACGACGTCCTTCCAGGACTGGGCGAACCGGCTCGCCGGCCACCCCTTCGACGGCGACCTCCCGTACTGGCAGGCGGTCGACGGCGCCCAGATCCCGCTGGACCACGCCGACCCGGACACCGGCGACCGCGCCGCGGTGGCCGGCACCCGCACGGTCACCACCCGGCTCGACGCCGAGCTGACCCGCGCGCTGCTGCAGGACGTCCCCGGCGTCTACCGGACCCAGGTCAACGACGTGCTGCTGGCCGCGCTCGGCGGGGCCTTGCGCCGCTGGAGCGGCGCCGGCCGCGTGCTCGTCGACCTGGAGGGGCACGGCCGCGAGGAGCTGTTCGACGACGTCGACCTGTCCCGCACGGTCGGCTGGTTCACGTCGATGTTCCCCGTCGCGCTGGAGGTCCCCGACACGGGCGTGGCGAGCCTGCTCAAGTCCGTCAAGGAGCAGCTGCGCGCGATCCCGGCCCGCGGCCTGTCCTACGGCGTGCTGCGGCACCTCACCGGGACCGCCCCCGCGGTGACCCCGCGGCTCAGCTTCAACTACCTCGGCCGCTTCGAGGCCGAAGGCGAGCTCTACCGGGGGCTCGAGCGGGAACTCGAGCTTTCGCAGCACCCCGGGGACGTCCGCGCGCACGCCGTCGACGTCGTCGCCCGGGTCACCGGCGGCCGCCTGGAGATCACCTGGTTCTACGGCGGGCAGCTGCACCGGGAAACCACCATCCGCGCGGTCGCCGACGACCTGGTCGGCCACCTGGCGGAGATCGTCGCGCACTGCACGGCACCGGGCGCCGGCGGCCGCACGCCGTCGGACTTCCCCCTGGCCGGCCTCGACCAGGCCGCGGTGGACCGGCTCGCCGGCGACGGCCGCGCGGTCGAGGACATCTACCCGCTCACCCCGGCCCAGTCCGGCATGCTCTTCCACCGGCTCACCGGCGGCGGCCGCCACGCCTACCTCCAGCAGGTGACGTTCGTGCAGAGCGACGTCCCCGACCCGGCCGCGCTGGGCCGCGCCTGGCAGCGGGTGGTGGACCGGACGCCGGTCCTGCGCAGCCAGGTCGTCTGGGACGGCCTCGACGAGCCCGTGCAGGTCGTGCACCGGCAGGTCACCCTGCCCGTCGAGCACCGGGACTGGACCACCGCACCGGAAGACCTCGACACCGTGCTGGCGGCCGACCGGGACGCCGGCCTGGACCTGGGCGAGGTCCCGCTGATGCGGCTGCTGCTGGCCCGCGTCTCGGCGACCGAGGTCCGCGTGGTCTGGACGTTCCACCACCTCCTGCTCGACGGCTGGAGCCTCTTCCAGGTGCTCTCCGACGTCTCGGCGGCGCACGCCGGGCGTCCGCTGCCGGCCCGCCGCCCGTTCCGCGACCACGTCCGGTGGCTGTCCGAACAGGACACCCCGGCGGCGGAACGGTTCTGGCGCGGACAGCTCTCGGGCCGGCCCGAGCCGGTCCGGCTGCGCACCGACCGCCCCCGGTCCCCAGGGCACCCGGTCGAGTCGACGGCCTCGCTGCGGATCGAACTGCCCGCCGGACCGCTGCGCGCCGCCGCGCAACGCCACGGGCTGACTCTCAACACGCTCGTCCAGGGCGCCTGGGCGGTGCTGCTGGCCCGCCACACCGGACGGCCGGAGGTCTGCTTCGGCACCACGGTCTCCGGACGGCCCGCCGACCTGCCCGGGGCCGACGGGATCACCGGCATGTTCATCACCACGCTGCCGGTCGTCGCCGACGTCGACGAGCGCGCCGGGGCCGCCGCCTGGCTCCGCGACCTCCAGGACGCCCAGGCCGAGGCCCGCCGGTACGACCACCTTTCCCTGGCGCGCCTGCAGACCTGGGGCGGGGAGTTCGACACCCTGCTGGTCTTCGAGAACTACCCGGTGACCGCGGAGCTCGGCCTGCGCGACCTGCGGGGCGTGGAGACGACCAACTACCCCCTCAGCGTCGTCGCCTACCCCGGCGAGGAGCGCCTGGAGGTCCTGTTCGGCTACGACCCGGACCTGTTCGACGCCGAGACGATCGCCGGGTTCGCCCGGCACCTGGAGACCCTGCTTTCCGAGTTCGCGACCCGGCCGCACGAGCCGCTCGCCCGGCTGCGCATGCTCACCGAAGCCGAGCACCACGACGTCGTGGTGCGGTGGAACGACACCGCGCAGGACCACCCGGACACGACCGTGCCGTCGCTGTTCGCCGACCAGGTCCGCCGCACGCCGGACGCGGTCGCCGTCACCGGCGAAGAAACCTTGACCTACGCGGAGCTGGACGCCCGGGCGAACCGGCTGGCCCACCGCCTGCTCGCCCTCGGGGCGCAGCGGGACGGCCTGGTGGGGCTGCTGCTCGGCCGCTCGGCCGATGTCGTCGTCGCCGAACTCGCGGTGCTCAAGGCCGGCGGCGCGTACCTGCCCCTGGACGCCCGCGCGCCCCGCAGCCGGCTGACGGCTCTGCTCGAGGGCGTCCGCGTGCTGGTGACCGACGACGCCGGCCGGGCGCTCGCCCACGACGTCCACAGTGGACCGGTGGTGTCGATCGACGACGCCGGGACCGAGCCGTCCGACGCGCCGGAGGTGGTGCTCCGGCCGGAAAACCTCGCCTACGTCATGTACACGTCGGGCTCGACGGGAACGCCCAAGGGTGTGGCGGTCAGCCACCGGGCCATCGTCGGCCTGGCGCGGGAGCGGTCCTTCGCCTGCCCCGCCCACCGGACCGTGCTGATGCACTCCGCGCTGGCGTTCGACGCGTCGACGTACGAGACGTGGGTGCCGTTGCTGAGCGGCGGCCGGGTCGTCGTCGCGCCGCGGGGCAACCTGGACGCCGAGGTGCTCCGCCGGGTCGTCGCCGCGCACGGGGTGACCGCGGTGTTCCTGACGGCGGGGTTGTTCCGGGTGCTGGCGCAGGAAGATCCCGCCTGCCTGCGGGGCGTGGAGGAGGTGTGGACCGGCGGCGAGGTGGTGCCCCCCGCCGCGGTGCGGCAGCTGGCGGCGGCCTGCCCCGGCCTGACCGTGGTGGACGTCTACGGCCCCACCGAGACCACGACGTTCGCCACCCGGTTCCCCATGCCGCCGGGCGAGCCGGTGCCGGCCGTGCTGCCGATCGGGCGGCCGCTGGACGACACGGCGGCCTACGTCCTCGACCACGGGCTGCGCCCGGTGCCGCCGGGCACCGTGGGCGAGCTGTACCTGGCGGGCACCGGGCTGGCCCGCGGCTACTTCGGGCAGCCGGCGCTGACGGCCGAACGGTTCCTGGCCGACCCCTTCGGCGCGCCCGGTGCGCGGATGTACCGCACCGGCGACCTCGTCCGGTGGACCAGCGCTCGCGTACTGGAGTTCGTCGGCCGCGCCGACGACCAGGTGAAGATCCGCGGCTTCCGCGTCGAACTCGGCGAAATCGAGACGGCGCTGACCGCCCACCCGGACGTCGCCGAGGCCGTCGTCGTCGCGGCGGAGTCCGCCGGGAGCAAGCGGCTGGTCGCCTACGTCGTCACCACCGGGACGCCGGACCTCCGTGAATTCCTGCTCCGGTCCCTGCCGGACTACCTCGTGCCGTCGGTGTTCGTGCCGCTCGAGGCCCTGCCGCTGAACGAAAACGGGAAGGTCGACCGCCGGGCGCTGCCCGCACCCGACTTCGTGTCCGGCCTCGGCTACCGCGAGCCCGCCACGGACGCCGAGCGGCTGCTCGCCGGCATCTGGGCCGAGGTCCTGCGGGTCGACCGGGTCGGCGCCGACGACAACTTCTTCGAGCTCGGCGGCGACTCGATCCTCAGCATCCAGGTGGTTTCCCGGGCCCGCCGGGCCGGTCTGAACCTGATGCCCGGCCAGGTGTTCGACCACCCGACGGTCGCCGCGCTCGCGCTCGCCGCCACCCCGGCCGCGCCCGCCGCGGCCGCCGACGCGGGGCCGGTCACCGGCGAGGTGCCGCTGACGCCGGTGCAGCACTGGTACCTCGACCCGCGGCCGGTGCACCCGGAACGGTTCGCCCAGTCCGTCTCCGTGGAACTGCCCGCCCCGCCGGACCCGGCCGTGCTGCGCCGCGCGCTGCGCGATCTCCAGCTGCACCACGACGCCCTGCGCCTGCGGTTCACCCCGGACGGCCAGCACCACGCGCCCGACGCCGGGGATGTCCTCGGCGCCACCATCAACCTCGAAACCGGGCCGCTGCTGCGGGCCGAGCTGTCCGGCACGACGCTGACGCTGGAGGCGCACCACCTGGTCGTCGACGGCGTGTCGTGGCGGATCCTCCTGGAGGACCTGCAAACCCTCTTCGACGGCGGCCGGCTCGCCCCGCGGACGACGTCCTTCCGCGACTGGGCCCGCACCCTGGCGAGCCACGCGGCCGAAGGCTTCTTCGACGACGAACTCGGCCACTGGGCGGCGATCGACGCCGACCCCGCCCTGCCGGTCGACGCGGCGGGCGAAAACACCTACGGCTCGGCCCGCTCGGTGGTCGTGCGGCTGCCCGCGGAAGCGACCCGCGCGGTGCTGCACGACGTGCCGGCGGCGTACCGGACGCAGGTCAACGACGTCCTGCTCACCGCGCTCGGCCGCGTCCTGCGGGACTGGACGGGCCGCGAGCGCGTCCTGGTCGACCTCGAAGGCCACGGGCGGGAAGACCTGTTCGCGGGCCTCGACCTCTCCCGCACCGTCGGCTGGTTCACCTCGATCTTCCCGGTCGAGCTGACCTCGTCCGGCGAAGACTGGGGCGAAGCCCTGAAGACGACGAAGGAGCGGCTCCGCGCGATTCCCCGCCGCGGGATCGGCTACGGCGCTCTGCGGTACCTCACCGGTACCGCTCCGCGCCTCGAACCCCGGATCAGCTTCAACTACCTCGGCCGCTTCGACCACGGCGGCGGGCTGGGCGGGGCCGCGCACCCCGAGCAGACCCGCGGGCACCAGCTCGACGTCGTCGGCGCGGTCGTCGGCGACGAGCTCGAACTGACCTGGATGTACTCCACGGGCGTCCACACCGAGGCCACCGTGCGCCGGCTGGCCGGCGCGCTCCTGGAAGCGCTCACCGGGATCGTCGGGCACTGCGCCCGCCCGGACGCCGGCGGCCGGACGCCGTCGGACTTCCCGCTGGCCCGCCTCGACCAGGCAGGAGTGGACCGCCTCGCCGGCACCGGCCGCACGGTCGAGGACATCTACCCGCTCACCCCGATGCAGTCGGGCATGGTCTTCCACAGCCTCGTCGACGGCGAGGCCGGGACCTACCTCAACCAGGTGCGGCTGCGGCTGACCGGCGTCACCGACCCCGAGCGCCTGGCCCGTGCGTGGCAGCAGGTCGTCGCGGACACGCCGGTGCTGCGCAGCCGCGTCGTCTGGGACGGCCTCGACGAACCCGTGCAGCTCGTCGAGCGGACCGCCGCAGTCCCGGTCGTCCACCTCGACTGGACGAGCTTGGACGACGCCGAGCGCGTTCGGGAGCAGGAGCGGTTCCTCCAGGCTGATCGCGCGCGCGGGTTCGACCTGACGGCCGCCCCGCTGCTGCGGCTGGCGTTCGCCCGGCTGCCCGGCGGCGACGTGCTGCTGGTGTGGACGTTCCACCACGTGCTGCTCGACGGCTGGAGCGCCGCGCAGGTGTTCGGCGAGGTGTGCGCCCGGTACGCGGGTGCCACCACGCCGGGCCACCGCCCGCCGTTCCGCGAATACCTGCGCTGGCTCGGCGAACAGGACACCACGGCCGCCGAAACCCACTGGCGCGAGCAGCTCGCCGGGCTGCGGACGCCGACACCGCTGCCGTACGACCGCCGCCCGGTGGAGGCCCACCGCGCGCGGTCCGCCGCGTCGGTCCGCGTGTCGGCGCCCGCCGAGGGACTGCGAGAGCTGGCGCGGCGCGCCGGCCTGACGCTCAACACGATCGTGCAGGGCGCGTGGGGGCTCGTGCTTTCCCGCGCCAGCGGGGAGTCCGACGTCGTCTTCGGCACCACCGTGTCCGGGCGGCCCGCCGACCTGCCGGGCGTCGAAGCGATGGCGGGGCTGTTCATCAACACCCTGCCCGCCCCCGTCACCGTCCACAACGGACTCACCGTGGCGCAGTGGCTGCGGGACCTGCAGGCGGCCCAGTCCCGCTCCCGCCGGTTCGACTTCGTGTCACTGGCCCAGCTGCAGGGCTGGGCGGGCGGGACCACGCTGTTCGACAGCATCCTGGTCTTCGAGAACTACCCGTTCGACACCGACGCCGTGGCCGAGCACGGGATCGGCCTGCACGAGGAAGGCGAGCTGCAGCCGACCAACTACCCGCTCAGCGTGGTCGTCACGCCGGGCGAGCGGCTGACGGTGTCGTTCGACCACGACCCCGACCTGTTCGACCGGGCCACGATCGACCGGCTGGCCGGGCAGCTGCTGCTCGTCCTGGAGCGCATCGCGGCGCAGCCGGAACAGCGGGTCGGCGAGCTGGACCTGCTCACCGGCGACGACCGCGAGAAGGTGCTGCGGACCTTCAACAACACGGCGCACCCGGTCGCCGAGGCCACCGTGGTGAGCCGGTTCGCCGACCAGGTCCGCCGGACGCCGGACGCTCCGGCGGTCGACGACCTGACCTACGCGCAGCTGGCCGCCCGCGCCGGCCGGCTCGCGTCCCGGCTGAGCGAGCTGGGTGTCGGGGTGGAGGACCGGGTGGGGCTGCTGCTGGAGCGATCGGCCGACCTCGTCGTCGCCGAGCTGGCGGTGCTCACGGCCGGGGCCGCGTACGTCCCGGTCGACCTGCGCGCGCCGGCGAGCCGGATGCGCCTGGTCCTGGCCGAAGCGGGCGTCTCCGTGGTCATCGCGGCGGAGTCCTATCAGGACATCCACAGTGGACCGTCGGTGCGGGTGGACGAGACCGGCCCGGAGGGTGCGCCGGATGTCCCCGTGCGGCCCGGAAACCTGGCGTACGTGATGTACACGTCCGGGTCGACCGGCCAGCCGAAGGGCGTGGCGGTGACCCACCGCGACATCGTGGCCCTGGCCTCGGACCGCTCGTTCGCGGGTGAGGCACACCGGACCGTGCTGCTGCACTCGCCGCAGGCGTTCGACGCCTCGACGTACGAGGTGTGGGTGCCGCTGCTCAACGGCGGCCGCGTGGTGGTCGCCCCGCCGGGGGACGTCGATGCCGAGGTGCTGCGGGACGTCATCACCCGGCACGGCGTCACCGCGCTGTGGCTGACCGCCGGGCTGTTCCGGCTGCTGGCGCAGGAAGACCCCGGCTGCCTGCGGGGGGCCGGCGAGGTGTGGACCGGCGGTGACGTCGTGCCCGCCGCGGCCGTCCGGCAGGTGCGCGCGGCCTGCCCGGGGCTGACCGTCGTCGACGGCTACGGCCCCACCGAGACGACCACCTTCGCCAGCCGGCACTTCCTGGCCCCCGAAGCCGCGGTGCCGGACGCGATGCCGATCGGGCGGCCGCTGGACAACATGGCCGCCTACGTCCTCGACGAGGGGCTGCGGCCGGTTCCGCCGGGCGTGACGGGGGAGCTGTTCATCGCCGGGGCCGGGGTGTCCCGCGGCTACCTCGGCCGGCCCGGGCTCACCGCGGAACGCTTCGTGGCCAACCCCTTCGGGGCGCCGGGGGAGCGGATGTACCGCACCGGCGACGTCGTCCGCTGGTCCGGCGACGGCGTGCTGGAGTTCGTCGGCCGGGCCGACGACCAGGTGAAGATCCGCGGCTTCCGGATCGAGCTGGGCGAGATCGAGACGGTCCTGGCCGCGCACCCGGACGTCACCGAAGCCGTGGTCGTCGCGCGGGACCGGCGGCTCGTCGCCTACGTCGTCACGGCCGGAAAGCCGGACCTGCGGGCGTGGCTGCAGCGGGACCTGCCCGACTACATGGTCCCTTCGGCGTTCGTGACGCTCGACGCGCTTCCCCTGAGCGCCAACGGAAAGGTCGATCGCAAGGCGCTCCCGGAGCCCGCCGCGGAGCCGGTGGCCGGGTACGTGCCGCCGCGCACGGAGACCGAACGCCTGCTCGCCGAGGTCTGGACCGACGTGCTGGGCGTGCCCGGCGTCGGCGTCGAGGACAACTTCTTCGAGCTCGGCGGCGACTCGATCCTCAGCATCCAGGTCGTCTCCCGGGCCCGGCGCCACGGCCTCGCGCTCACCCCGCGGGACCTGTTCGCCCACCAGACCGTCGCCGCGCTCGCCGTCGCGGCGGGCTCGGCCGCGGTGACCGTGGCCGAGCAGGGCCCGGTCAGCGGCCCCGCCCCGCTGACCCCGATCCAGCGCTGGTTCTTCGACGGCGGCTTCGGGGACCCGGCCGCGTTCACCCAGTCGGTCCGCCTCGAGCGCGCCGAGCCGTTCGACGTCGAGACCCTGCGCAAGGCGCTGGCCACCCTGGTCGAGCACCACGACGCCCTGCGCATGCGGTTCACCGGCGACGGCCAGGAAAACGCCCCGGCCGAACCGGCCGAAATCCTCGGGGCCGAGATCGACGTGGCGAGCGGGCCGCTGCTCACCGCCGAACTCCTGGAGCCCGCGGTCCTGCGGCTGACGGTCGATCACCTCGTCGTCGACGGCGTCTCGTGGCGGATCCTCCTGGAGGACCTGGAAACCGCCTACCGCGGTGGCCCGCTGCCGCCCAAGACGACCTCGTTCCGCGACTGGGCCAACCGGCTCGCCGCGCACGCCGAGGCCGGCGGCTTCGACGACGAACTGCCGTACTGGCGCGCCGCGCTCGCCGTCGACGCCTCCCTGCCGGTCGACGCCGGCGCCGCGGACGACGGCACCGGCACGGTCACCACGCGGCTGGACGCCGAGCTGACCCGGGCGCTGCTGCAGGACGTCCCGGGCGTCTACCGGACGCAGGTCAACGACGTGCTGCTGGCCGCACTGGGCCGGGTGCTGGCCCGCTGGACCGGCCGCGACGGCGTGCTGATCGACCTGGAGGGCCACGGCCGCGAGGAGCTGTTCGACGACGTCGACCTGTCCCGCACGGTCGGCTGGTTCACCTCGCTGTACCCGGTCGCGTTGCGCATCGACGACGACTGGGGCGTCCTGCTCAAGTCGGTGAAGGAACAGCTGCGCGCGGTGCCCCGCCGCGGCGTCGGCTTCGGTGCGCTGCGGTACCTGACCGGGACCGCGCCCACGCTGGAGCCCGGGATCAGCTTCAACTACCTCGGCCGCCTCGACGGCGCCGCCGGCAGCCTGGATTCTGCGGTCGGCGAGGGCGCGGGCCGGGCGCACCTGCTCGACGTCGTCGGCCGGGTCGACCGGGAAACCCTGGAGCTGACCTGGTACTACTCCCGCGACACGCACACCGCCGCGACGGTGGAGAAGCTGGCCGCCGAACTGGTGGCCGCGCTGGGCGAAGCCGTCGCGCACTGCGCCGGACCCGGTGCGGGCGGGCGCACCCCGAGCGACTTCCCGCTGTCCGGGCTGGACCAGCGGCAGATCGACCGGATCGCCGGCGACGGCCGTGGCGTGAGCGACATCCACCCGCTCACCCCGATGCAGGCCGGCATGGTCTTCCACGGGCTTTCCCAGCAATCCCAGGGCGTCTACTTCGAACAGGTCACCGCCGTCCTCGACGGCGTGGCCGAGCCGCGGTTCCTGGCCGGGGCGTGGCAGCACGTGGTCGACCGGACGCCGGTCCTGCGCGGCAGCGTCGTGTGGGAGGACGTCCCCGAGCCGCTGCTCGTGGTCCACCGCGAAGCGCGGGTGCCGGTCACCGAGCTCGACTGGCGGGACCGCGACCGCGAGGAAGCCCTGCGCGAGCTGCTCGCGAGTGACCGGGCCCAGCCGTTCGACCTGGCGGCCGCGCCGCTGCTGCGGGTCACCTTGGCGCGCCTGCCGGACGACGCCGTCCAGCTCGTCTGGACGTTCCACCACGTCCTGCTGGACGGCTGGAGCGTCTTCCAGGTGCTGTCCGACGTCTGCACCGCCTACGCGGCGCTGCGCGACGGCACGGCACCCGCCCTGCCGCACCGCCGTCCGTTCGCCGACTACGTCACCTGGCTCAGCGGCCAGAACGCCGACGGCGCCGAAGAATACTGGCGCCGCGAACTCGGCGGCGTCACCGAGCCGACGCCGCTGCCCTACGACCGGATCCCCACGGCCACCCACGAATCGAGTTCGTCGACGTGGGTGAGCCGCGACCTCGGCGAAGAAGCGACCGGCCGGCTGGCGGCGTTCGCCCGCCGCGAGCGGCTCACCGCCAACGCCCTCGTGCAGGGCGCCTGGGCGCTCCTGCTGGCCCGGCACAGCGGCGAGGACGACGTCTGCTTCGGGGCCACCGTGTCCGGCCGCCCGGCCGGGCTGGCCGGCGTCGACGACATCACCGGCATCTTCATCAACACCCTGCCGGTGCGGGTCACCGCCGACCCGGCGGCCCCGGTCGCCGGCTGGCTGCGCGGCCTGCAGGCGGCCCAAGCCGAATCGCGCCGGTTCGAGCACGTCCCGCTGACCGCGGTGCAGGCCTGGAGCGGCGTCGAGGGCGGCCGGAACCTGTTCGACAGCCTCGTGGTGTTCGAAAACTACCCGGTCACCGCGGACGATGTCGCCGCGCACGGCGTGCGGCTGCGGGACCTGCAGGCGATGGAGACGACCAACTACCCGCTCAGCGTCGTGGCCGCCCCCGGCCCGCGCCTGTCGCTCGGCCTGGGCTACGACCCGGCGCTGTTCGACGAAACCACCGTCGAGCGGCTGGCCCGGCAGCTCGAACACCTCCTGGAGACGATCGCCGAAGACCCGGCCCGGCCGCTGCGGGACCTGGATGTGGTCGGCGCCGCCGAACGCGACCAGCTCCTCGTGGGCTTCAACAACACCCACCACGAGGTCCCGCCGGTCACCCTCACCGAGCTGATCGAGGCCCAGGCGGCCCGCACCCCGGACGCCGTCGCGGTGGTCTCGCGCGAGGAACGGCTCACCTTCGCCGAACTCGACACCCGCGCCGACCGGCTGGCCCGGCTGCTGGCCGCGCGGGGGGCCGGTCCCGAGCGGATCGTCGCGCTCGCCTTGCCGCGGTCGGTGGAGATCGTCGTCGCGCAGCTGGCCGTGCTCAAGACCGGCGCCGCCTACCTGCCGGTCGACCCGGACTACCCCGCCGAGCGGATCGCGTTCATGCTCGCCGACGCGAAGCCGGTCGTCGTGGTGACCAAGCCGGGAACGCCGTTGCCGGTGGCCGACGTGCTCGTCCTCGACGGCTCCGAGGCCGACGGCGCGGCCGCCCCAGTGGCCCCGTCCGTGCCGCTGACCGCGCCGGCGTACGTCATCTACACCTCCGGCTCGACCGGCACCCCGAAGGGCGTCGTCGTCACCCACGCCGGCCTGGCGAGCTTCGCGAGCGCCGAAATCGCCCACTTCGACGTCCGGCCGGGCGACCGCGTGCTGCAGTTCTCGTCGCCGAGTTTCGACGCTTCGGTGCTGGAGCTGTGCATGGCGTTGCCGGCGGGCGCCGCCCTGGTCGTACCGCCGCCCGGGCCGTTGCTCGGCGACCACCTCGCCGCCGTGCTGCGCGACGAAGGCGTCACCCACGCGCTGATCCCGCCGGTGGCCATGGCGAGCGTGCCCGACGTCGAGCTGCCCGCGTTCCGCACGCTGGTCGTCGGCGGCGAAGCGTGCCCGGCCGACCTGGTGGCCCGCTGGGCGCCGGGCCGCCGGATGATCAACGCCTACGGGCCCACCGAAACCACGGTGGTGGCGACCTGGAGCGACCCCCTCGAACCCGGGGCCACCCCGCCGATCGGCCGCCCGATCCGCAACACCCGCGTCCGCGTCCTCGACGCCGCACTGCGGCCGGTGCCGATCGGGGCCGCGGGGGAGCTGTACGTCGCCGGTGCCGGGCTCGCCCGCGGGTACCTCGACCGGCCGGGACTCACCGCCACGCGGTTCCTCGCCGATCCGTTCGGGGCGCCGGGGGAGCGGATGTACCGCACCGGCGACCTGGTCCGGTGGCGCGCCGGCGGGACCCTCGAGTTCCTCGGCCGCGCCGACGACCAGGTCAAGATCCGCGGCTTCCGGATCGAGCCCGGCGAGATCGTGGCGGTGCTGCGCAAGCACAGTGGCGTCCGCGACGCCGCCGTCGTCGCGGACGGCCAGCGGCTGATCGCCTACGTGGTGGGCGAGCCCGGCGCCGGGCTGCGGGAACACGTCGCCGCCGCCCTGCCGGCCCACTTCGTGCCCGCCGCGTTCGTCCGGCTCGACGCGCTTCCCCTGACGGCCAACGGGAAGCTGGACCGGCGGGCCCTGCCCGCCCCGGCCGCACCGGAGGAAAGCGCCGGGTACGCGGCCCCGGAAACCGAGACCGAAGAGGTCCTCGCGGCCATCTGGGCCGAGGCACTGGAACTCGACCGGGTCGGCGTCGAGGACAACTTCTTCGCCCTCGGCGGCGATTCGCTGCGCAGCCTGCGGATCACCTCGATGACGAAGTCCGCCTTCGACGTCGAGCTCACCCCCAAGGACGTGCTCACCGCCGGCACCGTGCTGGCGCTGGCGGAGCTCGTCGAAGAACGGGTCCTGCAGGACCTCGAGCGGCTCGCCGCCGGCCAAGACCACTGAACAAAACCCCTTACAGGAAGGTGAACGCACATGCAGGACGACGCCGAATTCCAGGTGCTGGTCAACGACGAGGGCCAGTACTCGCTGTGGCCGGTGGCCAACGAGGTCCCCGCGGGCTGGCGCGCCGACGGGTTCCGCGGCGGCCGCCAGGAGTGCATGGACCACGTCGACGAGGTGTGGACCGACATGCGGCCGCTGAGCCTGCAGCGGCAGATGGCGGCCGACGGCTGAGCCGCCGCCGTCCCCGCCGTCCCCACCGAACCGACGCGGAAGGTTCCCGCCCATGCCCTCTCCTTCGACGTTCTCCCAGTCCCTGCGGGTGCCGGTCCGGGATGTCCCGGAACCACGGTCCACGACCGACGCCCGGCTGCAGCGGCTGCTGACCGGCCTGGCCCACCGCCACGGCGTACCCGCCGCCCAGCTGGTCGTGCACGACGGCGGCCGGACGCGCTCCGCCGTGACCGGCGGGATCGCCGCCACGGCGAAGTTCCCGGTCGGCTCGATCACCAAGGCGTTCACCGCGGCGCTGGCGATGCTGCTCGTCGCCGACGGCGACCTGGACCCGGACGACCCCCTCGCCGAGCACCTGGACGGGCTCGGCCCGCAGGTCGGCAGACCCACCGTCGGGCAGGTGCTCAGCCACACCGGCGGGCTGCCGGCCGCGCTCGGTGCCGCCGCCGACGGCGGCTCGGCCCGCCGGTACCTGCGGGCCTGCCGCGACGCCGGGCTCGTCCAGCCGCCCGGCCTGGGCTTCTCGTACTCCAACGTCGGCTACGTGCTCACCGGCTACGTGGTCGAGGCCATCACCGGGATGAGCTGGCACGAGGCGATGGAGAGCCTGCTGCTCGGCGAACTCGGGATCACGCCGGCGTTCGTCGTGGAGCCGGGCGCGCGGCGCCGGACCGGCGGCCACGTCAGCGGGCACGCCGTGCACGCGGCGACCGGCCGGGCCCGGCCGGTCGCGCAGACCCTGACCCCCGCCGAGGCGGCGGCCGGGGCGCTCGCGCTGAGCGCCGAGGACCTCGCCGCCTTCGGCCGCATGGTCTGCGGCGGTGCCGGCCCGCTGCCGGCGGACCTCGTCGACCTCATGCGCCGTCCGGTGCCGGGGGCGGAGCCGTTCGGGCTGGCCGACGCCTGGGGGCTCGGCCTGGCCGGCTACCGCGGCGCCGACGCGGACTGGACCGGCCACGACGGCACCGCCGACGGCACCTCCTGCCACCTGCGGATCGACGCCGAGCACGGCCGGGTCGTCGCGCTCACCACCAACGGCAGCACCGGTGCGGCACTGTGGACGGACCTGGTCGCCGCCCTGCGCGCCGACGGCCTCCCGGTCGGCGACTACGAGCTGCCCGGCGAGCTCGACCGGGCCGCCCGCCCGGCCGCCGACCTGTCGGGCCGCTACACCAACGGCGACCTCGAGTACCAGGTGGACGTCCGCGCGGACGGCGGGGCCGTGCTCGTCGTCGACGGCGAGGTCTACCCGGAGCTCGCGCTGCTGCGCGACGGCTCGTTCTCGGTGCGCGAACCCGGCACCGGCCGCCGGATCATCGGCGGCCGCTTCCTGACCGACCCGGCCACCGGGACCGTCAGCGCCATGCAGGCCGGGGGCCGCGTCGCCCGGCGCCGCCGCCGCGCCTCCTGATCTCCCGTCCCCGGACCACCCGAACTGCGTTGTAAGGACACGAAAGCGATGACCACCTCGAGGAAGAGCCGCATCGACGCGCTACCCGCGGAGCTGCGGGAGACGCTCAAGCGCCGGCTGGCCGGGCGGGCGGAGCGGTCCGACGTCATCGGCCGGGCGCCGCGGGAGAACGCCCTGCCGCTGTCGTTCGCCCAGCAGCGCCTGTGGTTCCTCGACGAGTTCCGCCCGGGGGACGCGGAGTACAACAGCGCCGTGGCGCTGCGGCTGACCGGCCCGCTCGACCCGGGCGCGCTCACCGGCGCGCTGGCGCAGCTGGTGGCCCGCCACGAATCCCTGCGCACGACCGTCGACGACGCCGGCGGCACCCCGGTGCAGGTCGTCCACCCCGCCCCGGAGATCCCGGTGCGCACGGTCGACCTGACCACCGACCCCGCGCTGCGGCCCGCCGACCTCGACGAGGTGCTGGGGACCGAGTACGGCCGGTCGTTCGACCTGCGCCGCGGGCCGCTGGTGCGGCTGCTGCTCGTGCGGGTCGCCGACGAACACCACGTCCTGCTGATCACCGCCCACCACATCGTCACCGACGGCGAATCGATGGGCATCCTGGTCGGCGAGCTCGCCGCGCTGTACGCGGCCGCCGTCCGCGGCGAGCCCGCGGACCTGCCCGAACCGGCGGTCCAGTACGCCGATTTCGCCGTGTGGCAGCGGAACCGGCTCGCCGGGCCCGCCCTCGACCGGCACCTCGCCTACTGGACCACGCAGCTGGCCGGCGTCGAACCCCTGGACCTGCCGTCCGACCGGCCCCGGCCGGCCGTGCGCACGACGGCGGGTGCCGTGCACCACTTCAGCGTCCCGGCCGAGGTCGCGGCCGGCCTGGCCGAGCTGGCCCGGGTCCACGACACCACGCTGTACACCGTGCTCGTCGCGGCCTGCCAGGTGCTCTTCGCCCGCTACACCGGCCGCTCCGACATCGCCGTGGGCACGGTGGTCTCCGGCCGGAACCGGCCGGAGCTGCAGCGGACGGTCGGCTTCTTCGTCGACACCGTCGTCATCCGGTCCACAGTGGACCACACGGCGCCGTTCGGGACGTTCCTCGACGCCGTCCGCACCACCGTGCTGGAGTCCTTCGAGCACGCCGAAGCCCCGTTCGAGAAGCTCGTCGAAGCGCTGCGCCTCGACCGCGACGCCAGCCGCAACCCGCTGTTCGACGCGATGGTGCTGCTGCACGGGAGCGCGGGCGGCCCGGCGGACTTCGCCGGGTTGACGGCCGAGCCGGTCGAAGTGGCCCGCCGAGCGGCCAACTTCGACCTCACCGTGGAGTTCCAGCCGGCCGCGGACGCGCTCGAAGGGTCGCTGGAGTACAACACCGACCTGTTCGACGAGCGGACCGCCGTCGCGCTGGGCGAGCACCTCACCGTGCTGCTGACCGCGATCGCCGCCGACGCGCGGCGCCCCGTCGGCGAGCTGCCGCTGCTGACCGGGGACGAGGAGCGCCGGCTGCTCACCGGCTGGAACGCCACCGCACTGGACGTGCCCGAGGCGACCGTCACCGAGCTGTTCGAGTCGCAGGCCCAGCGCAGCCCGGACGAGACGGCGCTCGTCGCCGGGGACGTCGCGCTGAGCTTCGCCGAGCTCAACGCGATGTCCAACCGCCTGGCCCGGCACCTCGTCACGCTGGGCGCCGGCCCCGAGCGGGTCGTCGCGCTCGAGCTGCCGCGCACGGCCGAGGCGATCGTCGCCTTCCTCGCGGTGCTGAAGGCGGGTGCGGTGTACCTGCCGATCGATCCGGCGCTGCCCGCCGACCGGAAAGAGCTGCTGCGGTCGGACGCCGGGGCCACCCTGGTCCTCGGCCCCGCGGAGATCGCGGCCGCGCGGCCGGAGTACTCCGCCGCGGACCTCACCGACGCCGACCGGCTTGCGCCGCTGCGGCCGGACAACACCGCTTATGTCATCTACACCTCCGGGTCCACCGGCCGTCCGAAGGGCGTGGCCGTCCCGCACCGCAACCTCACCAACCTGCTCTTCAACCACCGCAACGACTTCGCCGCCCCGGGACGGCGGCTGCGGGTCGCGCTGACCGCGACGCTGTCGTTCGACACGTCGCTGGAGGGCCCGCTGCTCATGGCCGACGGCCACGAGCTGCACCTGATCGGCGAGGACGTCCGGCTCGACGCCCACGCGCTGGTCGACCACATCGCCGAGCGCCGGATCGACTTCCTCGACCTGACCCCGACCTACCTGCGCCGCCTGATCCCCGCCGGGCTGCTCACCGACCCGCGCCACCGGCCGAAGATTCTCATGCTCGGCGGCGAAGCCCTCGACGAAAAGCTCTGGCGCGAACTCGCCGACGCCGAAGTGACCGTGGCGCACAACTTCTACGGCCCGACCGAGTACACGGTGGACGCGGTCTCCTGCCGGGTCGGCGAAACGACCCGGCCGGTGCTGGGCCACCCCCTGGCCAACACCCGCGCCTACGTCGTCGACCAGCACCTGCGGCCGGTGCCCGCCGGCGTGCCCGGCGAGCTGTGCCTCGCCGGGGCGCAGCTCGCCCGCGGCTACCTCGGGCGCCCGGGCCGGACGGCCGGTGGTTTTGTCGCCAATCCGTTCGGCGAGCCGGGCGAGCGGATGTACCGCACCGGCGACCGCGTCCGCTGGACGGCGGACGGGCAGCTGGAGTACCTGGGCCGCCTCGACGACCAGGTGAAGATCCGCGGCTTCCGGGTCGAGCCGGGCGAGGTCGAGGCCGCGCTGGTACGCCTGCCCGGGGTCGCCGCGGCCGTCGTCGTCGCCACCCGGCCCGAAGAGGGCCACGCCCGGCTGGTCGCCTACGTCGTCGGAGCCGGTGAGGCCGCGCCGCCGGCGGCGGACCTGCGCACGGCGCTGCGGGCCACCCTGCCCGACTACCTGGTGCCCTCGGTGTTCGTCCCGATCGACGCGATCCCGCTGACCCCGCAAGGAAAAGTCGACCGCCGGGCGCTCCCGGCCCCCGACGCGCCGCCGGACGGCGGGCAGACCTACGTGCCCGCGCGCACCGCCGTCGAGCACCAGCTGGTGGCCATCTGGTCCGAGGTGCTCGGCAACGACCGGATCGGGGTGGAGGACAACTTCTTCGGCCTCGGCGGCGACTCGATCCTCAGCATCCAGGTGGTCGCCCAGGCCCGCCAGGCCGGGCTGCGGCTCACCTCGCGGGACATCTTCCTGCACCAGACCATCGCCGGCCTCGCGACCGCGGTGCAGACCGCCGCGGCGCACGCCCCGGCCGCGGCGGGGCCGATCGCCGGCCCGGCGCCGCTCACCCCGATCCAGCACTGGTTCTTCGACACCCACGGGCCGCTGGCCCACTTCACGATGTCGCAGCTGCTGGAGCTGCCCGCCGACGTCGACCAGCAGGCGCTGCGGACCGCCCTCGACGCGGTCGTCGCCCACCACGAGGCCCTGCGGACCCGGTTCTTCACCGTCGACGGGCAGTGGCGGCAGGAGATCACCCCCACCCCGCCGACCGGGGTCCTGCGGATCCGCGACCTGTCGTCCCTCGGCGACGCCGGGCAGCGCGCGGGCATCGAAGCCGCCGCCGCGCAGGTGCGCGCCGGTCTCGACCTCACCACCGGCACCCTCGCCGGCGCGGCGCTGCTCCTGCGCGGCACCCGGCCGCCGCTGCTGTTCCTGGCCGTGCACCACGTGGTGACCGACGGCGTGTCGCTGCGGCTGCTGCTCGGCGACCTCGAAACCGCCTACGGCCAGGTCGTCGCCGGGGCGCCGGTCCGGCTCGCGGCCACGGCCACGCCGTTCACCCAGTGGGCGCACCTGCTGGAGCAGCACGTCCGTTCCGGTGGGTTCGACGACGACCTCGAGCACTGGACGCGCGTGGCGCGCCGGGTCCCGGCCGCGCTGGCGGCCGACCACGCGGGGGCCGGCACGACCGGCTCCACCCGCACGCTGACCGTGACCCTCGGCGCCGGAGACACCGACGCGCTGCTGCACCAGGTGCCGGCGACCTACCGGACCCAGGTCAACGACGTGCTGCTGAGCGCGCTCGGCCGGGCGCTGGCCGACCGCACCCGGGAAGACGGCGTGCTGATCGCCCTGGAGGGACACGGCCGGGAAGACGTCCTCGACGGCGTCGACCTCTCCCGCACGGTGGGCTGGTTCACCACCCAGTTCCCGGTGGCGCTCGACCTGCCGCCGTCGGGCGACTGGGGCGCCACCCTCAAGGCGGTCAAGGAACAGCTGCGGGCCGTCCCGCGCCGCGGCCTGAGCTACGAGGCGCTGCGCTACCTCGGCGAGCCCGGCGCGCCGGGGCACGCCCTGCAGGCGTTCCCGCTGCCGCAGGTCTGCTTCAACTACCACGGCCGCTGGGACGCCCAGGCCGGGGCGGCCGGGCTGTTCCGCGGCCGGCACGACAGCCCGGGCGCGGACATCGCCCCGGACGAGGCGAGCACCTACCAGCTGGACGTGACCGGCGTGGTCGAGTCCGGCGAGCTGTCGCTGACGTGGTCCTACTCCGACCAGGTCAACGACGAAGACACCGTCCGCGAGCTGGCCGAAGCGATGCTGACCGGCCTGCGGGAGATCGTCGCGCACTGCGCCGGCCCGGACGCCGGCGGCCGCACGCCGTCGGACTTCCCGCTGGCCCGGCTCGACCAATCCACAGTGGACAGATTGGCCGGCGACGGCCGCGACGTCGACGACATCTACCCGCTGACCCCGCTGCAGGCGGGCATGCTGTTCCACAGCCTGCTCGATCCCACCGCCGACGCCTACGTCGACCAGGCGCGGATGCTGCTCGACGGCGTCCGCGACCCCGATGCCTTCGCGCTGGCCTGGCAGCAGGTCGCCGACCGGACCCCGGTGCTGCGGACCGAGCTGGTCTGGGCCGGCGTCGAGGAACCCCTGCAGGTCGTGCGGCACCGGGCCGCCGTGCCGATCACCCGGCACGACTGGCGCGGGCTGTCCGAAGCCGAGCAGACCGCCCAGCTGGCGCGGCTGTCGGCCGAGGACGCCGCCGCCGGGCTCGACCTCGCGACCGCCCCGCTGATGCGGCTGGGCATCGTCGCGCTGACCCACGACCGCGTGCTGCTGATGTGGACCTCCCACCACATCGTGCTCGACGGCTGGAGCCTGGCGCAGATCTTCACCGAGGTGTGCGAGCAGTACGCCGCGATCACCGAGCACCGGGTACCGCGGGTGCCGGCCCACCGGCCGTTCCGCGACTACCTCGGCTGGCTCGCCGCGCAGGACGTCACGGCCGCCGAAGACCACTGGCGGTCCGTGCTGTCGGGCTTCGCCGCCCCGACCCCGCTGCCCTGGGACCGGCCCCCGGCCCAGGCCCACCGGACGCGCTCGTCGCGCTCGGTCCGGACCTCCTTGTCCACGGAGGACACCGACCGGCTGCGGGACGTCGCCCGGCGCCACGGCCTGACCGTCAACACCCTCGTGCAGGGCGCGTGGGCGCTGCTGCTGGCCCACTCCAGCGGCGAGTCCGACGTCGTGTTCGGCACCACCGTCTCCGGCCGCCCCGACGACCTGCCGGGCGTGGAGACCATGATCGGGATGTTCATCAACACCGTCCCGACGCGGACGCGGATCGACCGCGGCGAGCCGGTGCTCGCGTGGCTGCAGCGGCTGCAGGACGAGCAGAACCAGGCCCGGCGGTACGACTTCGTCGCGCTGGGGAAGCTGCGCTCGCTCAGCGACGTCCCCTCGGGGGAGAACCTGTTCGACAGCATGGTCGCGTTCGAGAACTACCCCTTCGACGAGAACGCCGCCGCGCAGGCGGGCGTCACCCTGCGCGAGGTGACCGCGCTCGACGCCACGACGTTCCCGGTCACCTTGCGCGCCTACGTCGACCGGCGCCTGGGCTTCGAGCTCGGCACCGACCCGGACCTGTTCGACGCGGAAACCGCCGAAGCGCTGGCGGCCCGGCTGGAGACGCTGCTGCTGGGGATCGCCGAGGACCCGGACCGCCCGATCGCGCGGCTGCCGTGGCTCTCGGCCGCCGACCGCGCCCGGCTCACCGCCGACCCGTTGCCGTCGCTGCCCACGCCGACCATCACCGAGCTGTTCGCCGCCCAGGTGGCGGCGAACCCGGACGCGGTCGCGCTCACCGCCGACGGCACCCAGCTCACCTACGCCGAGCTGAACGCGCGGGCGAACCGCCTGGCGCACAAGCTGATCGACCTCGGCGCCGGGCCCGAGCGGTTCGTCGCCCTGCGCCTGCCGCGCTCGGCGGACCAGGTTGTCGCGATCCTCGCCGTGTTCAAGGCCGGGGCCGCCTACCTGCCGATCGATCCGGCCACACCCGCCGAACGCGTCGAGCGGATGTTCGCCGACACCGATCCCGTCGCCGTCCTCGCTCCCGAAGACGTCACCGTGGAGACGGGTCCCGAAACCGATCCGCCGCTGCGCTGCACCCCGGAGAACCCCGCGTACGTCATCTACACCTCCGGCTCGACCGGGCTGCCCAAGGGCGTGGTGATCCCGCACCGCAACGTCACCCGCCTGTTCGCCGCGACCGCCGCCCGGTTCGGCTTCGGCTCCGGCGACGTCTGGACGCTGTTCCACTCCTACGCGTTCGACTTCTCCGTCTGGGAGATCTGGGGCCCGCTGCTGCACGGCGGCCGGCTCGTCGTCGTGCCGCACGCGGTGTCCCGCTCGCCGCGGGAATTCCTGCGCCTGCTGGCCGACGAAGGCGTCACCGTGCTCAACCAGACGCCGTCGGCCTTCTACCAGCTCGTCCGGGCCGACGAGGACGATCCCGAAGCCGGCGCGCGGCTCGCGCTGCGGTACGTCGTCTTCGGCGGCGAAGCCCTGGAAACGCGCCGGCTGGCCGGCTGGTTCGCCCGCCACGGCGACCGCACGCCGCGGCTGGTCAACATGTACGGCATCACCGAAACGACCGTGCACGTCACCCAGCACGACCTGTCGTCCGATGTGGACAGTGCGACCGGGCTGATCGGCACCGCCCTGCCCGACCTGCGCGGTTACGTCCTCGACACCGACCTGAACCCGGTCCCGGCCGGCGTGCCCGGCGAGCTCTACGTGGCCGGCGACGGCCTGGCCCGCGGTTACCTCGGCCGTCCCGGGCTGACCGCCGCCCGGTTCGTCGCCGACCCGTTCGGCGCGCCCGGGTCCCGCATGTACCGCTCCGGCGACCGCGTGTCCCGCACCCACGGCGGAGCCCTGCGCTACCACGGCCGCGCCGACCAGCAGGTCAAGATCCGCGGCTTCCGCATCGAGCCCGGCGAGATCGAGGCCACCCTGCTCGCCCTGCCGGACGTCGGCTCGGCGGCCGTGCTGGCCCGCGAGGACGAACCCGGCCGCAAGCGGCTGGTCGCCTACGTCGTCCCGGCGACGCCGGAGGACCCGCCGAGCACCGCGCGGCTGCGCGAGCACCTGGGCCGGTCGCTGCCGGACTACATGGTGCCCTCGGCGTTCGTCACCCTCGGCGAACTCCCGTTGACCCGCAACGGGAAACTCGACCACCGGGCCCTGCCGGCGCCCGTCGCGGCGGGCACGGAGAGCGCCGGGTTCGCCGAACCCCGGACCGACGCCGAACGCACCGTCGCGGCGGTCCTGGCCGCCACGCTCGGCCTGGACCGCGTCGGGGCCGACGGCAACTTCTTCGAGCTGGGCGGGGATTCCATCCTCAGCATCCGGTTCACCTCCGCGCTGCGCGAGGCCTTCGGCGTCGACGTGTCCCCGCGGACGGTGTTCGACCACCCGACGGTGGCGGGCCTGGCGGCCGCGCTGCCCGCCGCGCCGGCCACCCCGCTGTCCGCGGCGATCACCCCGGTGACCCGCGACGGCGAGCTGCCGCTGTCGTTCGCCCAGCAGCGCCTGTGGTTCCTCGACGAGTTCGCCCCCGGCAGCACCGACCACGTCACCGTCTTCGGCGTCCGGCTGCGCGGGGACGTGCGGCCCGGCGCGCTCGCCCGGGCGCTCACCACGCTGATCGCCCGGCACGAGTCGCTGCGCACCACGTTCCCGGCCGTCGACGGGCGCCCCCGCCAGGTCGTGGGGGAGCCGTGGCAGCTCGCGCTGCCGGTCACCGACCTCGCCGGCCCGACGGCGGAAGACGACCTGCGGCGGCTGCTGGCCGAAGACCTCGCCCGGCCGTTCGACCTCGCTCGCGGCCCGCTGCTGCGGGCCCGGCTCGTCCGCCTGGCCCCGGACGAGCACGCCCTGGTCCTGTCCCTGCACCACATCATCACCGACGGCTGGTCGATGGGCGTTCTCGTCGGGGAGCTGGCCACCCTCTACGGCGACGAGCGGGCCGAGCTCCCGCCGTTGCCCGTCCAGTACGCGGATTTCGCCGCGTGGCAGCGTGATCGCCTCACCGGCGAGTTCCTCGCCGACCAGCTCGGCTTCTGGCGCCACGAGCTCGACGGCCTGCGCCCGCTCGATCTGCCGACCGACCGCCCCCGGCCGGCCACGCGGACGTCGAACGGCGCCGAACACGAGTTCACCCTCGGCGCCGAGGCCCTCGCCGGGCTGCGCCGGCTGGCCCGGGACCGCGACACCACGCTGTTCACGGCGCTGGTCGCGGCCTGCCAGCTGGTGCTGCGGCGCTGGTCCGGCCAGGACGACGTCGCCGTCGGCACGGTGACCTCCGGCCGGGACCACGCGGAAGTCCAGGACCTGGTCGGCCTCTTCGTCAACACGGTCGTGCTGCGGTCCCGGGTGGACGGACGCGCGGGCTTCGGCGAGCTGCTCGGTGCCGTCCGCCGGACCGTCCTGGACGCGTTCGCCCACCAGGAGGTGCCGTTCGAGCGGATCGTCGACGAGCTGAGCCCCGACCGCGACCCCGCCCGCACCCCGCTGTTCGAGGTGCTGGTGACGCTGCAGAACGCCGGCAACCGCCTGCCCGCCCTCGCCGGGCTCACCGCCGGGGAACTGACGCTGCCGATGACCACCGCCGGGTTCGACCTGAGCGTCGAGTTCGAGGAACGGCCCGACGGCCTGCGTGGCTCGATCAACTACAACACCGACCTGTTCGACGCGGCGACGATGCGCCGCTTCGCCGAACACCTCACGGTCCTGCTCACCGCCGTCACGGCCGAGCCGGACCGGCCCGTCGACGCGCTCCCGCTGCTGCCCGCGGCCGAACACGACCTCGTCGTCGAGACGTGGAACAGCACCGGCCGGCCGGTGCCGGACGCAGGAGTCGTCGAGCTGTTCGAGGCCATGGTCGCCCGGACCCCGGACGCGACCGCGCTCGTCTGCGGCGACACGACGCTGACGTTCGCGGAATTGAACGCCCGCGCCAACCGGGTCGCGCGGGTTCTCGTCGCCCGGGGTGCCGGGCCCGAGCGGCTGGTGGCCGTCGCCCTGCCGCGCTCGGCGGAACTCGTGGTCACGATCCTCGCGGTGCTCAAGGCGGGTGCCGTGCACCTACCCCTGGATCCGGAGCTGCCCGAGCGGCGGCGGGAGGCGTTGCTGGCCGACGCCCGGCCGGTGCTGGTGCTCACCGAACCGGTTCCCTCCGAGGAAGCGGACACGAACCTCACCGATGCGGACCGGCTCGCGCCGCTCACCCCGGACCACGCCGCCTACGCGATCTACACCTCCGGCTCCACCGGGACACCGAAGGGCGTGCTCGTCGGCCACCGCGCGCTGGCCAGCTTCGCCGTCGACCACGCGGACGAGTTCACCGCCGCGGCCGGGAAGGACCGGCTGCGGGTCGCGCTGACCGCCGCGTTCACCTTCGACGCGTCCTGGGAAACCGTGCTGCTGATGCTCACGGGCGGGCACGAGCTGCACGTGATCGACGCCGACACCCGGCTCGACCCCGCCGTGCTCGCCGGGTACGTCGCCCGGAACCGGATCGACCTGGTCAACTCGACGCCGTCGTTCGTCCGGCACCTGCTGGACGCCGGGTTCGGCGAACACCGCCCGTCCGTGCTGCTGATCGGCGGGGAAGCCGTCGGCGAAGCGCTGTGGCGCGACCTGAGCGACCTCGACGGCGTCACCGCGTTCAACCTCTACGGCCCGACCGAATGCACGGTCGACGCCACCCTCTGCCGCATCGGGGAAACCACCCGCGAAGTGATCGGCCGCCCGGTCGGGAACGTGCGGGCCTACGTCCTCGACGACCGGCTGCGCCCGGCCCCGATCGGCGTGCCCGGCGAACTCCACCTGGCCGGCGTGCAGCTGGCCCGCGGTTACCTCAACCGCCCCGGGGCGACCGCGGACCGCTTCCGCGCCAACCCCTTCGGGCCGCCCGGCAGCCGGATGTACGCCACCGGCGACCGGGCCCGCTGGACCGCCGAGGGGTACCTGGAGTACCTCGGCCGCGCCGACGACCAGGTCAAGATCCGCGGCTTCCGGGTCGAGCCGGGCGAGGTCGAGGCGGCGCTGCGCGCCCTGCCCGAGGTCGCCGACACCGTCGTCGTCGCCCGCCGCGACGACGGCCACGCCCGGCTGGTCGCCTACGTCGTCCCGGCCGGCGGCTCCCCGGCGGACCCGGCGCGGCTGCGGACGGCGCTGAAGGCGACCCTGCCCGACCACCTGGTGCCGTCGGTGTTCGTCCCCCTCGAAGTGCTGCCGCTGGCCACCAGCGGCAAGGTCGACCGCCGCGCGCTGCCCGCGCCCGCCGTCCACCCGGCCCCGGCCGAGGGCCGCACCGCCCCGCGCACCGACGGCGAACGGCTGCTGGCGGAGATCTGGGCCGACGTCCTCGGGGTCGCGGAACCGGGGGTGGACGACAACTTCTTCGCCCTCGGCGGGGATTCGATCCTCAGCATCCAGGTCGTCTCCCGGGCCCGGCGGCACGGCCTGCGCCTGACGTCCCGGGACGTCTTCCGCCACCAGAGCATCGCCGAGCTCGCGCTCGTCGCGGGCACCGAAGCGGCGGCCGAGCCCGAAGCCGGCTTCACCGGCGCGGCGCCCCTCACCCCGATCCAGCGGTGGTTCTTCGAGACCGGCCACCACGACCACTTCACGATGTCCACGCTCGCCGAGCTCGACCCGGACGTGGACCTCCCCGCGCTCGAAACCGCGCTGCAGGCGGTGCTGGCCCGCCACGACGCCCTGCGCACCCGGTTCACCCGCACCGGCGACGGGTGGCGGCAGGAGTTCCGGCCGGACGCCGAAGTCCCCGCCCTACGGCACGTGTCCGATGGGGACATCAGCACGGTCGCGGCCGAGGCCCGGGCGGCGCTGCGGGTCGAGGGCGGCCCGCTCGTCGCGGCCGCGCTGGTCACCGCTCCCGGGCGGGCACCGCGGCTGCTGCTGGTCGTCCACCACCTGGTGGTCGACGGCGTGTCCTGGCGCATCCTCTTCGACGACCTGGAAACCGCCTACCGCCAAGCGATCGCGGGCCGGCCGATCGACCTCGGCCCGGCGCCGGTCAGCTTCCTCCGCTGGGCGGATCGCCTGGCCGGGCACAGCTTCGAGACCGAAGTGCCGTACTGGACGGAGGTGCTCGACGGCGTCGTCCCGGACCTGCCCGTCGACGCGGCGGGGGAGAACACCGCCGGAAGCGCCCGCACGGTCACCGTCCGCCTCGACAGCGACACGACCGACGCCCTGCTGCACCAGGTCCCGGAGGTCTACCGCACGCAGATCAACGACGTGCTGCTCAGCGCGCTCGGCCGGGTGCTGGCCCGCTGGACCGGCCGCGAACGCGTCCTGGTCGGCTTGGAAGGGCACGGCCGCGAGGAAATCTTCGACGACCTCGACCTGTCCCGCACGGTCGGCTGGTTCACCGCCGAGTACCCGGTCGCGCTCACCCTCCCCGCGACCGAAGACTGGGGATCGACCCTGAAAGCCGTCAAGGAGCAGCTGCGGGCCGTCCCCGGCAAGGGGCTCGGCTACGGCGCGCTGCGGCGGCACGACGACCCGGTGCCGCAGATTTCCCTGAACTACCACGGACAGTGGACCGCCGGTGGCGACGAGAGCGGGCTGTACCGGGGCTGGGGCGGGGACCTCGGCCCCGACATCGACCCGCAGCGGCCGCGCACGGCCCTCCTGGACGTCGTCGGCATCGTCGACGGCGGCCGCCTCGAACTGGCCTGGACCTACGCGCCCGACGTGCACCGCGAAGACACCGTGCGCGGGCTCGCCGAGCAGGTCGTCACGGCACTGCGGGACATCGTCGCGCACTGCGCCGGCCCGGCCGCCGGCGGCCGCACGCCGTCGGACTTCCCCCTGGCCCGGTTGAGCCAGGCCGAGCTGGACACCGTCGCCGGCGACGGCCGCGCGGTCGAGGACGTCTACCCGCTCACCCCGCTGCAGGCCGGGATGGTGTTCCACACCCTGCTCGACGACGGCTCCCCGGCCTACTTCGAGCAGGTCCGCATCCGGCTCGCCGGCGTCGCCGACCCCGCCGCGCTCGCCGCGGCCTGGCAGCGGGTCGTCGACCGGACCCCGGTGCTGCGCACCCGGCTCGTCTGGACCGGCGTCGAAGAGCCCGTGCAGGTGGTGGACCGCGCGGCGACCCTGCCGGTCACCCACCACGACTGGCGCGACCTCGGCCCGGCGGACCGCGAAACCGCCCTGCGCGAGGCGTTGGCGGCCGACCGCGCCGTCCCGTTCGACCTGACCCGGGCCCCGCTGACCCGGCTGACCATCGCCGCCCTGCCCGGCGACGAGGTCGACCTGGTGTGGACCTCCCACCACGTGCTGTTCGACGGCTGGAGCTCCGCGCAGGTCTTCGCCGAGGCCTGCGAGCAGTACGCCGCCGCGACCGCCGGCGTCCGGCCCGCCCTGGTCACCCGGCGCCCGTACCGCGACTACCTCGGCTGGCTGGCCGGGCGCGACCAGGCCGCGGCCGACGCGTTCTGGCGGGCCACCCTCGCCGGCTTCGACACCCCGACGGCGCTGCCGTACGACCGTCCGCCGGCCGAGGCCCACCAGTCCCGGTCCACCGACTCGGTCCGGGTCGAGCTGCCGCCGGCCGCGACGCTGCGGCTGCGGGAGTTCGCCAAGACCCACGGCCTCACCGTCAACACCGTCGTGCAGGGCGGCTGGGCGCTGCTGCTGGCCATGCTGTCGGGCGACCGTGACGTCGTCTTCGGCACCACCGTCTCCGGCCGCCCGGCCGACCTGGCCGGCGTCGAAACCATGATCGGGCTGTTCATCAACACCATCGCCACCCGCGTCCGGGTGCCCGGCGCCCAGCCGGTCGCGCGGTGGCTCGGGCAGCTGCAGGCGGCCCAGAGCGAGGCCCGCGACCACGACTTCGTGTCACTGGCCCGGCTGCGCCCGCTCAGCGACGTCCCCGCGGGGCAGAACCTGTTCGACAGCATGGTGGTGTTCGAGAACTACCCGATCAGCGAACCCGCCACCGCGGGCGCGCCCCGGGTCGCCGAGGTGTCCTCGGCCGACGCCACCAACTTCCCGCTGTGCCTGCGGGCGTCCCTGGACGAGGGCCTCGCCCTCGACCTCGCCTACGACCCGGCGCTGTTCGACCCCGCAACCGTCACGGCCATGACCGACCGGCTCGTCCTGCTGCTCGACGCCGTCACCGCGGACCCGGACCGGCCGCTGGCCCGGGTGCCCTGGGCCGGCGCCGCCGAACGCGCCCGGGTGCTCGCCGACGCCCACGGCCCGGGCGCCGCCGGGACGCCGTCCACGGTGCCCGCGCTGTTCGCCGACCAGGTGCGGCGGCACCCGGACGCCCCCGCCGTGCTCGCCGTCGACCGGACGCTCACCTACGTCGAGCTCGACGAGCGGGCGAACCACCTGGCCGGGCGGCTGGCCGGCCTCGGCGTCGCCGCCGAGGACCGGATCGGGCTGCTGCTCGAGCCGTCGGTCGACCACGTCGTCGCCGAACTCGCCGTGCTCAAGGCCGGCGCGGCCTACGTGCCGCTGGACACCCGGGCCCCGCAGGAGCGCCTGCGTGCCGTGCTCGCCGAGGCCGGTGTCTCCGTCGTGGTGGCCGGCGACACCTGGGTGCCGACGGCCGAAATCGTCCACAGTGGACCGCTGCTGACCGTGGGCGAGCAGCGGTCGCGGACCGCGCCGGAACCGGTGGTGGTTCCGGAAAACCTCGCCTACGTCATGTACACCTCCGGCTCCACCGGCGTCCCCAAGGGCGTCGCCGTGCGCCACCGCGACATCACCGCGCTGGCCCAGGACGGCCGGTTCGCCGGCGGTGCCCACACCCGGGTGCTCGCGCACTCGCCGCTCGCCTTCGACGCCTCCACCTACGAGCTGTGGGTGCCGCTGCTCACCGGCGGCGCGACCGTCCTGCCCGACGGGCCCGACCTGACCGTCGAATCGTTGCGGCGCGCGGTTTCCGCCCACGACGTGACGGCGGCGTGGCTGACCGCCGGGCTCTTCCGGCTCCTCGCCCAGGACGCCCCGGACGGCCTGCGCGGCCTGCGCGAGGTGTGGACCGGCGGCGACGTCGTCCCGCCCGCCGTGGTGCGGGCGGTCCAGGCCGCGTGCCCCGGCCTCGTCGTGGTCGACGGTTACGGCCCCACCGAGACCACCACCTTCGCCACGTCCTTCCGGATGACCGGGGACACGGGCGTGCCCGAGCCCGTGCCGATCGGCCGCCCGCTCGACGGCATGCGCGCGTACGTGCTGGACGCGGAGCTGCGGCCGCTGCCCGCCGGGGCACCCGGGGAACTGTGCCTGGCCGGCGCCGGACTGGCGCGCGGCTACCTCGGCCGCCCCGGCCTGACCGCCGAGCGCTTCGTCGCCGACCCGTTCGGCGCGCCGGGGGAGCGGATGTACCGCACCGGCGACGTCGTCCGGCGCGGGCCCGACGGTGAACTCGTGTTCCTCGGCCGGTCCGACGACCAGGTCAAGCTGCGCGGGTTCCGGATCGAGCTCGCCGAGGTCGAGGCCGTGCTGGCCGCGCACCCGGCGGTCGCCCAGGCGGTCGCGACGATCCACACCGATCCCTCCGGCACCCGGAGGCTGATCGCGCACGTCGTCCTCGAGCGCGCCGCGGATCCTGACGAGCTGCGCGGGCACACCGCCGCGGCACTGCCGGAGTACATGGTGCCCGCCGTCGTGCTGGTGCTCGACGCGCTTCCGTTGAACCGCAACGGGAAGGTCGACCGCCGCGCCCTGCCTGCCCCGGACGGCCCGGTGCCGTCGCAGCGGCCCTACGTCGAGCCGTCGACGCCGACCCAGCGTGCGGTCGCCGAAATCTGGCAGCGGCTGCTCGGCGTCGAACGGGTCGGCGCGAAGGACAACTTCTTCGAGCTCGGCGGCGACTCGATCCTCAGCATCCGGCTGGTTTCCCGGCTGCTGGCCGAATGCGGCGTCTCGTTGTCGCCGCGGGCGGTGTTCGCCCACCCGACGGTGTCCCGGCTCGCCGCCGCGATCGAAACCGTCGGAGCCACCGCCACCGACCCGATCCCCGCCGTGCCCCGCGACCAGGAGCTGCCGCAGTCCTTCGCCCAGCAGCGGCTGTGGTTCCTCGACGAGTTCGAGCCCGGCGGCACCGAGTACGTCACCAGCTCGGCGGTGCGCCTGCGCGGCGAACTGGACGTCGCCGCGCTCGCCGGGGCGTTCACCGCGCTGGTCGCCCGGCACGAGCCGCTGCGCACCACGTTCGGCTCGGCCGACGGCCACGGGGTCCAGGTCGTGCACCCGCCCTCCGCGGTGCCGCTGCCGGTCGTCGAGGCCCGGGAGGAAGAGCTCGCGGACATCCTGCGCGCCGACGGCGAACAGCCCTTCGACCTGAGCGGAGGGCCGCTGCTGCGGGCGAAGCTGATCCGGCTCGCCCCGCGGGAGCACGTGCTCACCGTGGCGGTGCACCACATCGTCACCGACGGCTGGTCGAACGGCCTCATCGCCGAAGAGGTCGGCGCGTTCTACGCGGCCGCGCTGCGCGGCGAACCGGCGGACCTGCCGCCGCTGCCGGTGCAGTACGCGGACTTCGCGGCCTGGCAGCGCGGACGGCTCGCCGAGCGGGTCCTCTCCGGCCAGGCCGGCTACTGGACCGAGCGCCTGCGCGACCTCGCCCCGCTCGAGCTGCCCACCGACCGGCCCCGCCCGCCGGTGCGCACCACCCGCGGCGCGACGCGCGAGATCGTCGTCCCGGCGGCGGTGACCGCCCGGCTCGAGCAGGTGAGCCGGCAGCGCGAGACGACCCTGTTCACCACGCTCGTCGCGGCGTGCCAGGTACTGCTGGGCCGCTGGGCCGGCCAGGACGACGTCGCCGTCGGCACGGTCACCTCCGGCCGGGAGCGGCCCGAGCTCGAGGGGCTGGTCGGGTTCTTCGTCAACACGGTGGTCCTGCGGTCGCGGGTCCGCCCGGAGGCGGCGTTCACGGCGTTCCTCGACGAGGTCGCCACGGGCGTCCGCGAAGCGTTCGACCACCAGGACCTGCCGTTCGACCGGGTCGTCGACGCCGTGCAGCCCGGCCGCGACCCCAGCCGCACCCCGCTGTTCCAGGTGATGGTGGTGCTGCAGAACAGCCCGCGCGCGGCGACCCGCCTGCCGGGCCTGGAGACCGAGGAACTCCCGCAGCCGGCGACGGCGGCCAACTTCGACCTGACGCTGGAGTTCCAGCCGGACGGCGGAGTGCTGCGGGCGGCGCTGACGTACAACACGGACCTGTTCGACGCGGCCACGATCGACCGCTTGGCAGCGCACCTGGGCGTTCTGCTCGCGGGCGTCGCCGAGAACCCGGACCGGCCGCTGTCCCGGCTCCCGCTGATCGGCGCGGCCGAACGCGAACTGGTGCTGGGCCCCTGGAACGACACGGCCCGCCCGGTGGAGCCGTCGACCCTGCCCGAGCTGATCGCGGCCCGCGCCCGGCGGACGCCGGACGCGATGGCGGTGCTCGCGGACGAGTCCCTCACCTACGCCGAGCTGGACGCCCGGGCGTCCCGGTTGGCGCGGGTGCTGGCCGGGCACGGCATCGGCCCGGAGCGGATCGTGGCGCTGGCGCTGCCCCGCTCGGCGGAGATCGTGGTCGCGCAGCTGGCGGTGCTGAAGGCGGGAGGGGCGTTCCTCCCGGTCGACCCGACGTACCCGATCGAGCGCATCACGTTCATGCTGGCCGACGCCCGCCCGGCGCTGGTCCTGACCTCCGACGGCCTGGCACCGCCGGTGCCGGAAGGCGTGGAAGTGCTGACGCTGGACGACCCGGCGCTGTTCGAGGGTGAGCCGGCGCCGCCCGTCTCCGTCCGCCCCGGGCACCCGGCCTACATCATCTACACCTCCGGCTCCACCGGCCGTCCGAAGGGCGTGGTCGTCACCCACGCCGGCCTGGCCTCCTTCGCCGCCGCCGAAGCCGAACACCTCCGCGTCACCGAAGGCGACCGGGTCCTGGCCTACTCCTCGCCGAGCTTCGACGCCTCCGTGCTCGAACTCTGCCTGGCGCTGCCCTCGGGCGCCGCGCTCGTCGTCGTCCCGCCCGAGCCGCTGCTGGGCGAACCGCTCGCCGAGTTCCTCGCCGCCCACCGGATCACCCACACCCTGATCCCGCCCGCGGCGCTGGCCACCGTTCCGGCGACCGACCTGCCGGACCTGCGCACCCTGGTCGTCGGCGGGGACGCCTGCCCGGCGGAGCTGGTGGACCGCTGGGCGCCCGGACGGCGGATGATCAACGCCTACGGCCCCACCGAGTCCACGATCGTCGCCACCTGGAGCGAGCCGCTCGTCCCGGGCACGCCGCCACCCATCGGCCGGCCCATCCCGAACACCCGCGTCTACGTGCTCGACGCCGCGCTCGAACCGGTGCCGATCGGCGTGGCCGGCGAACTGTACGTCGCCGGGCCGAGCCTGGCCCGCGGCTACCTCGACCGGCCGGGCCTGACCGCCGACCGGTTCACCGCGAACCCGTTCGGGGCACCGGGGGAGCGGATGTACCGCACCGGCGACGTCGTCCGGTGGACCGTCGCCGGGCACCTGGAGTTCGGCGGCCGGGCCGACGACCAGGTCAAGGTGCGCGGCTTCCGGATCGAGCTCGGCGAAGTCGAGGCCGCGCTGACCCGGCACCCCGGGGTGGCCGCCGCCGTCGCGGCCGTCCAGCAGGACGAGTCGGGCCACAAGCGCCTGGTCGCCTGCTTCGTCGCCGAACCGGGGACGGAGTCCGTCGGCGCCGCCGGGCTGCGCGAGTTCCTGGCCCGGTCGCTGCCCGGGCACTCGGTGCCCTCGGCCCTGCTGGAGCTGCCCGCGCTGCCGCTCGGGCCGACCGGCAAGGTCGACCGCCGGGCCCTGCCCGTGGTGGCCGCCGCGGCCGAGCCCGCCACCCGCCACGTCGAGCCGGTGACCCCGGCCGAGCGGGTGCTGTGCGAGATCTGGGCCCAGGTCCTGGGCCTGGACCGGGTCGGCACCGCGGACAACTTCTTCGAGCTGGGCGGCGACTCCATCCTCAGCATGCAGGTCGTGTCCCGCGCCCGGCAGGCCGGGCTGCAGCTGTCCACCAAGGACCTGTTCCTGCACCAGACCGTCGCCGCGCTGGCCCCGGAAGCCGGCGCGGTGGCCGAGACGGCGGAGCCGGACGGCCCGGTCACCGGACCCGTGCCGCTGACCCCCATCCAGGACTGGTTCTTCGCCACCCACACCGTCAACCCGCACCACTTCAACCAGTCCACGCTGGTCGAGCTGGCCGACGGCTTCGACGCCGGCGCGCTGCGGCGGGCGCTGGCCGCGGTGTGGACCCACCACGACGCCCTGCGGATGCGGTTCACCCGCACCGAAGCGGGCTGGCACCAGCACAACGCCGACGTCGAGCCGGTGCCGGTGCTGCGCCACGAGGACCTCACCGCCGTGCCCGAGGCCGAGCGGGCGGCCGCGCTGGAGAAGATCGCCGACGACGTCCACGCCGGGTTCGACCTCACGCACGGCCCGCTGCTGGCCGCCGTCCTGGTCACCGCCGATCCGGCGTGGCGGCCGCGGCTGTTCCTGGCCGCGCACCACGTCGTGGTCGACGCCGTCTCCTGGCGCATCCTGCTCGACGACCTCGACACCGCCTACCGGCAGGCCGCCCGGGGTGTCCCGGCCGACCTCGGCCCGCGGACGACGTCGTTCCGCGACTGGGCGCACCGCCTCCGCGACCACGTCCGCGCCGGCGGGTTCGACGACGAACTGGCCTACTGGACCGGCCTGCCCGCCTCGGGTGAGCTGCCGGTGGACCGGGACGGCGGCGGCACCGGCACGGCGGAGGTCACCGTGGTGCTCGGCAGCGACGACACCACCGCCCTGCTGCGCTCGGCGCCGTCGGCCTACCGCACGCGCGTCAACGACGTCCTGCTGACCGCGCTGGCCTGGGCACTGGCCCGCTGGACCGGGCGCCCGGACGTGTCGATCGCCCTGGAGGGCCACGGCCGGGAGGACGTCCTCGACGGCGTCGACCTCAACCGGACCGTCGGCTGGTTCACCACGCTGTACCCGGTGGCGCTGTCGATCAACGCCGCCGCCGCCGACGAGGCCGACAGCCCGGACTGGCGGACGCTGGTCAAGTCGGTCCGCAAGCAGCTGCGGGCCGTGCCGGGCAACGGGTTCGGTTACGGCGCCCTCCGCCACCTCGGCGAGGCGGACGTCCGGGAGCGGCTCGCCGGCTCCGGGCCGCAGCCGCAGATTTCGTTCAACTACCTCGGTCAGTGGGAGGGGTCCGGGTCCGCCGGGACGGCGGCGTCCGAGAGCCTCTACACCGAGGTCTGCGGCTCGCTCGGTCTCGACCACGACCCGGCCGAGCACCACCCGCACCTGCTCGACCTGGTCGGCGCGGTGCAGGACGGCGAGCTGGTGTTTTCGCTGATCTACCAGCCCGGCCGCCACGACCGGCAGACCGTCGAAGCGGTGGCCGGCGACTTCGCGGCCGCGCTGCGGCTGATCGCCGCCGACAGTCAGGACCCGGCCCGCCGGAAGGAGCGGCGGTGACCACGCGGCTTTCCCGGAACCGGAACTACCGGCTGCTGTGGGGCAGCCAGGCGCTGTCGGAAGCCGGGTTCAGCGCTTCGATGATCGCGTTGCCGCTGCTGGTGCTGGCGGTGACCGGCTCGCCGGCGCTGTCCGGGCTGGTGCTCGGCGTGGACGCGATGGCCCAGCTGGTCGCGGGGCTGCCCGCGGGCGCGCTGGCCGACCGCTGGGACCGCAAGAAGATCCTGCTCGGCTGCGAGGCGGTGTACGCGCTGGCGGTGGGGAGCCTGGCGGCGGCGATCTGGTGGGAGGCGGTGCGCATTCCGCACCTCATCGCGGTCGCGGCCGTGCTGGGCTGCTGCCGGTCGCTGTTCGGCCCCGCCGAAGGCGCGATGCTGGCCGGGGTGGTGCCGCCGGCCCAGCTGCCCACCGCGGTGGCGATGAACTCCGCGCGCGGCGCGCTCGGCCAGCTGTCGGGCACCGCGGTCGGCGGGTTCCTCTACGGCCTCGGGCGGGTCGTCCCGTTCGCGTTCGACGCGCTCGTCCACCTGATCTCGCTGGTCGCGCTGACCTTCGTCCGGGCGCCGCAGCGCGAGGCGGCGGCGACCGGCGACGGCCACCTCGGGAAGGAGATGCTCGAGGGGCTGCGCTGGGTGTGGAGCGAACGGCACGTGCGCGTCACGGTGGCGTGCGCGGTGAGCCTGAACTTCTTCTTCAGCGCCTACTACATCGTCATCATCGTGCTGGCCAAGGAGCGCGGCGTCACTTCGGGCGAGATCGGCGTGATGGCCGCGATGCTCGGCGTCGGCGGGGTGGTGGGCTCGCTGATCGCGCCGTACCTGCAGCGGCGGCTGAGCCCGTATGTGTCGATCATGAGCGTGTTCTGGGTGCTGACCCTGCTGACCCCGCTGGCGGCGGTGATCCACGACGGCTACCTGCTGGGCGCGCTGTTCGTCGGGATGGCCCTGCTCCCGCCGACCGCCAACACGACGATCGGCACCTACCAGCTGCTGCTCACCCCCGACCGGCTGCGCGGACGGCTGACCAGCGTGATGGGCGTGATCGGCGGGGTGTCCGCGGCGACCGGGCCCGCGTTCGGCGGCCTGGTGGTGCAGGCGTTCCCCGGCACGGACGCCGTCCTGCTGTGCGCCGCGGGGATCGCGCTGGTGACCGTGGTGGTCACGATCAGCCCCACCCTGCGCCGCTTCCCCCGCGCCGACTCCCTGACCCCCGCCCCCCAGCCGACGACCGAGGAGAAGACGTCATGACGACCCAGGAACCCGACCTCGCTTTCGCCTTCGAAGACCTGCTGGCCCGTTCGGCCGGGCTGCGCGAGCGCGGCCCGGTGCACCACGACGAGGAGCGGGGGCTGTGGCGGGTGCTCGACCACCCGTCCGTCTCGCGGGTGCTGTCCGACCCGGCGACGTTCTCGTCGGACTTCAGCGGGCTCACCCCGGTCCAGGAGGACTTCGAGACCTTCCGCAAGGGCAACTTCGTCGGGATGGACCCGCCGGACCACCGCAAGCTCCGCACGCTGGTCAGCCAGGCGTTCACCCCGCGCGTGGTAGCCGGCCTCGAACCCCGGATCCGGACCATCGCCGGCGAGCTGCTCGACGAGGTCGCCGGGGCGTCCCGCTTCGACGTCGTCGACGCGCTGGCGTACCCGCTGCCGATCATCGTGATCGCCGAGCTGCTGGGCGTCCCGGTGGCCGACCGCCCGCTGTTCACCCGCTGGGCCCAGGTCCTGTTCAGCGGCGACCAGCTGGGCGAGTCGGCCGACATGGCGGACATCCAGCGCGCGCTGGACGCGATCGCCCCGACGATCCGCGAGATGAACGCCTACATCCTCGACCACATCCGCCACCACCGCGCCCACCCGGGCCCGGGCCTGACCAGCAGGCTGGTGGAGGCGGAGTTCAACGGCGAGCGCCTGGAAGACCAGGAGATCGTGGGGTTCGTCGCGCTGCTGCTGATCGCGGGCCACATCACGACGACGGCGCTGCTGGGCAACGCGGTGGTGACGTTCGACCGGAATCCCGCGGCCGCGGCGGCGCTGCGGTCCGCCCCGGCCGGCCTGCCGCCGGCGCTGGAGGAGGTCCTCCGGCTGCTGCCGCCGTTCCCGGAGCTCGGCCGCCGCACGACTCGCGAGATCGAGCTGGGCGGCCACCGCATCCCGGAGAACTCGATCCTGATGGCCGACCTGGCGTCGGCCAACCGCGACCCGGCGTTCTTCGACCGCCCGGACGCGTTCGACCCGGCCCGCAACCCGAACCCGCACCTGACGTTCGGCCACGGCATCCACTTCTGCTTCGGCGCGCCCCTGGCGAGGCTGGAAGGGCGGATCGCGTTCGAGGTGCTGTTCGAGCGGTACCGGGAGCTGGCGGTGGCGAGGGATGCGGAGGTCGTGTTCCAGAACCCGTCGGTGATCGTCAGCGTCCGGCACCTGCCGCTGGACGTGAAGCCGGCGTGAGCCCCAGACGCCGATGGGTGGTCGACGTTCCGGATCCGCCTCCACTGGGTAGCCCCTAGGCGTGAGCTGAGCAGGCCATGCCTGCTGCGACGAGTGAGAGGTGATCACATGAGCCAGGGCGACGCCCCGGTCGGGCGATCGGTGAAGACGGCGGCGGCCGGCGTACGGGATCTCGCCGCGGAGGCCGCGCGGGTGGGGGCGGCCGCGGCCGCGCGGGCGGTCGAAATCACCGATCGGAAGCTGGCCGAGGGCAAGGACGAACTCGCGAAGGTCGGCCGGGCGGCGACCAAGGAGCTCGACAAGAGCACGCGCTCCTCCCGCCGGGACGTGCTGGCGAACTCCGGCGCCGCCCGTGACGAGGTCATGGCCCGCGCGGCGAAGATGCGCGACCCGGGCCGCAAGGCCGCCCAGGCGGTGGCGACGGTGGTGAGCTCGAAGGGCGAGTCCGGCCGGCGGCGCCGGAAGGCCGTGGCCACCGCGAAGCGGGACCTGGCCGTGGCGCTCCAGGAGGCCAAGAGCGTGGCCCGCGGGGAGCGCACCAAGCGCGCCCGCTGGCCGTGGCTGCTCGCGCTGGGTGCGGTGGCGGCCGCGATCGTGGCGGTCGTGCAGGTCCGGCGGCCCAACCCGCTGGCCGAGGAGGCCGCCGCGAAGCCGGCCGACAAGCCCGCGACGGAGCCGACGGGGAACACCGCCGCGCTGTCCGCCGAAAAGCCGGCCACCGAGAAGCCGGCCGCCGAGAAGCCGGTGGCGGCCAAGCCGGCCACGCCGGCGGCACCGCCGGCCCCGGAGGCAGCCAAGCCGACGCCGGCGGCACCGCCGGCCCCGGCCACGCAGCCGGCGGCCGTCAAGCCGCAGCCGGCGGGCAAGACCACCGACGGCGCGAACGGCCGCGCGCCCGCGGGCCGCGGTCAGAACAAGGCCCACTAGCCCGGGTCCCCGCTGCCCGCACCCGAGGTGATCACGGGTGCGGGCAGCGGTTTGCCCGGAGCCGGTCGTCTCACCCGCTGAAAGCGCTTACACTCGGTCCGTCGCCGAAACCCGGCAGGAGGTCGTCGATGGGCTGGCGGTTCGCTGTGAGCACGCTCGGCATGCCGGGGACCCCCGTCGTGGACGCCGCCCGGACCGCCGTCGCCCACGGCTGCGCCGGCCTCGAACTGCGCGTGCACCCCGACGAACAGGTCCACTTGGGACTGTCCGGGGGTGCCGTCGACGGCATCCGGTCCACCCTGGACGGCGAAGGCCTGGCCATCGCCTGCCTGGCCGGGTACGCGAAAGTCGCCGCGCCCGGGGCCGACCGGCCCGTCGTCGACGAACTGAAGGCGCTGATCGCCCTGGCCCACCGGATCGGCGCCCCCTCCGTGCGCGTCTTCCCCGGCGGGAACGGGGACGGGGACGCGCAGCGCCGCATCGGTGCCGTCCTGGGGGACCTGCGCGACGCCGGCGTGCGGCTGCTCGTCGAGACGCACGACTCGCACCCCACCGGGACCGCGGCCCTCGGGCTGGTCGCCGGGTTCGGCGCACCGGACCTGGCCGCCGTGCTCTGGGACGCCGTCCACCCGTGGCGCGCCGGTGAGGAACCGGCCGCCACCTTCGCCGTGCTCGGCCCGTACCTCGGCTACTTCCAGGTCAAGGACGCCGTGAGCCGGCCGGACCCGACCCCGGTGCCGCCGGGGGCGGGCGCCGTCCCGCTCGGTGCCTGCGGCGAGCTGCTGCGGTCGTGGGCGGGCTGGGTGTCGCTGGAGTGGGAAAAGGCCTGGTACCCCGGCATCGCGCCGGTCGACGTGCCGCTGCGCGCGGCGGCCGCCTGGTTCCAGCGGTACGCGCCGGTGTAGTCACCCGACCCGGAGCACGGTCTTGCCCCGCGCGCCGAACGCCGCCGGTGCTTCCGCGAGCGGGCGGACGGTGTCGATCCGCGGGCGCAGGCGGCCCTCCCGGACCCGGCGGGCCAGGTCCGCGAGCCGGGCCCGGTCGGGCTCGACGACGAAGAACACCGCCCGGCCGTCCGCGGGCCGGATGCGGGGCGGTTCGGCGATCGTGACGAGCGTGCCGCCCTCGCGCACCAGCGCGGCCGAGCGGTCGAGGACCTCGCCGCCGAGCACGTCGAGCACCACGTCCGCCGGGCCGAGGTCCGCCAGCTCCGCCGAGAGGGGCTCGGCGAAGGCGTCCGCGCCGAGCCCGAGCACGGTGTCCCGGTCGGCGGCCCGGCCGGTGCCGAGCACCCGGGCGCCCGCTTCGCGCGCGAGCTGCACCGCGAGCGAGCCGACGCTGCCGGCGGCTCCGTGCACCAGGACGGTCCGGCCCGCGGTGAGCCGTCCGTGGTCGAACAGCGCCTGCCACGCCGTCAGCCCGGAAATCGGCAGGGCGGCGGCGGTGACGTGGTCGACGTCGGACGGCAGCGGTGCCAGGTTGCGCGCTTCCACCGCGGTGTATTCGGCCAGGGAGCCGTCACGAGCCCAGTCGGCCAGGCCGAAGACCCGCTGGCCGACGCTCAGGCCGGTGGTTCCGTAGCCGAGTGCCGCGACGACACCGGACAGCTCGTGCCCGGGGACGCTCGGTGTCCGGTCCCGGCCGGCGCGGTCGGTCCAGGTGGCGGGCCAGGTCAGCTCGCCGGGGGTGAACCCGGCCGCGTGCACCCGGACGACGACGTCGTTCTCCGCGGCGTGGGGGTACGGCAGTTCGGTGAGAGCCGGTTCGGCGGTGCGGTCCCGGACGGTGATGGCTTGCAAGTCAGTTCCCTTCGAGCGGGTTGCGGGCCATGCGGGTGGCGAGGTCGTTGCGCATCGCGGCGCCGGCGGAGCTGTCCGGCTTGCGGTCCGCCTGGTCGCGGAAGCAGCGGAGGAACTCGTCCACCAGGTCCAGCCGCGGGTAGCGCTCGAGCACCTCGGCGCGCAAGCCCGCGGGCAGGTCCGCCACGTCGCGCCCGGCGATGTCGGCCGCGGCGGCGCGCGAGAGCAGGAAGCCCTCCGGGTCTTCGGCCGGGTCGACGTCGGCCTGCATGTGCCGGACGATCACCTCGGTCAGGCGCGCCCGCCGCCCGGGCGGCCAGCCGGCACCCGCGGCGAACACCCACGCCACGTGCCCGCCGGCCACTTCGAACGGCTTCGTGTGGCTGTCGAACTCCGCGGCCAGCCCGACGTCGTGCAGCATGGCCGCGACGAACAGCAGCTCGGCGTCGAAATCGACGTGGTGGACGCCGCCGAGCGCGACCGCCCAGGCGTACACCCGCATCGAGTGGTTGAGCAGGGAGGGCGCCGAGTAGGCCGCCGCGACCTCGGTGGCGGTCACGCACGCCGGGCCGGAGGGGAAGGTCAGCTCCATGCCCCGAGCGTACGCCTTGCATTACGATCAGCGTATGTAACGTAACTTACCCCGGAAGCCGGGCCGCGGTCGGCCCGCGGCCCGGCTCCTCCCGGAAATCGTCAGCGTCCGGAGAAGTTCACGTCACTGCAGAAGTAGTACGACTGGTCGAGGTGGCTCGCCTGCCAGATGGTGTAGACGACGTGCCGTCCCGTCCGGCTGCCCGCGTTCACCGCGACCTGGTACTGCCCGGCGGGAGCGATCTTGCCGGTTTGCGCGACCAGTTCGAGGTTGCCCCAGCCGAGGGGCTGGGTGGCGGGGTTGAAGCCCTGCTTGGTGATGTACACCAGCAGGTAGTCGGCGCCGTGGCGGGCCTGGTCGGTGATGGTGAGCGTGAACCGGTTGTCCTTGTTCGCCATCTGCCACGCGCCGACGGTGTCGAGGGCGTTGTACCGGGGCGCCTGCGTGCGGCCGCCGCTGCACAGCGTGCCGTCGGGGATCGCACCCTGGTGGTTGCCCTTGACGCCTTCGCGGTAGAGCCCGTTCCAGTTCCACATCGCGTTCGGGTCGGCCTGCCAGGCCTGCCAGCACATCGGGTCCTTGGTCGCCATCGCCGGGTTCTGGAAGTCGCTGCCCCAGCGGTTCCAGCAGCCGTAGTTGCGCGAGGGCGGGTCGGTGGCCGAGCCGTGCGCGTCGGCGACACCGGTGAGCACACCACCCAGCAGCACGGCGCTCACGGCCGTCACCACCAGGGAGAGCAAGGTCTTGCGGGGTCGGATCCGTCGGGGAACCACGCTGTCCTCCTTCGTCGGGGGCCGGATTCGGGAGCGCTCCCAAGGTTGTGCCGGACGACCATACGTGCCGCGCCCGCGCCCGGCCACCGTCCGAGTCCCGGAAACCGATTCGAGAGAGCGCTTTCCGGCACGGAGGCGAACTGAACGGTCACTGAACGGCGGAAGGCGGCGGAACCAGGGCCGCCCCATCGGCCCGGGCCCGGGGACGCCCGGTGAACGCGGCGCCGCCGGGCTGCTCCGCGCGGGTGTATCCGGAGAATTTGTCACCGGAGGACGGGGGAAGCGACCCGGGTCCCGTCTGCCGCCACAACCCGGCCGGGGCCGATCGGGTGATCCGCCGGTGCCGGGCGGCGAAGGAGCGGAACGCGCCTAAAGTCGTCCACCACGAACGTTTCCCGACGCATTCCCCGACCGGACGCGAAACGTGGTGGTGATCATGGCTCCTCTTCCGGAACCCCCGGGAAATCCGGCGATCAGGCGGCGGGTGGTGCTCGGCGCCGCCGTGGCGGTTCCCGTTCTCCTCGCCTGGGACACCGCCCGGGCCGAAGCCCTTCCGCTGCCGCCCGTCGACGACGCCATGGCCGGGCTCGTGGCCTTCCTCGTGCCGGGCCGGGATCCGTTCTCGGTCCGGCAGGGACGGACGTCGAGCACGGACGGCGGTGTCGCGGCCGGTGCCGCCCCCGCGCTGCGGTACGTCTACGACCAGGCGATCCCGTACCCGATCGTCGGGCGGCCCTTCGACCTCAACCTGCCCGGCGCGGCCGCGGTGGCGGCCATTCTCAACCTCGTCGCGATCGAGGTGGACCCCCCGGCCGCGCTCGGCCCGTTCGCCGCGTCGTTCGCCAACCTCTCCTTCGCGGGCAAGGTGGAAGTGTTCCGGCGGCTCGAGGAACCGGGACTGGCCGACGGCACGCCGGTGCGGTTCATCCTCGACACGCTCCCGACGCTCGCCGCATTCGTCTCGTATTCGGAAGCGCCGGTGTTCGACCGGGCGACGAACCGGCTGACCGCCATTCCGCTGGGCTGGGAGCTCAGCGCGTACCAGGGGATCGGCGACGGGTGGAACGAATTCCGGGGCTATTACCGCGGAATCGACCGGGTGACCGACTAGGGAGGACCCTGCTCATGCGCGACATCGTGGTCGTCGGGGCCGGCGGCGGCGGACCCGTCGTGGCCAAAGAACTGGCCGCCCGCGGCCTGGACGTGCTCGTGCTCGAAGCCGGGGCCCGGCACCTGCGGCCCGAACAGGAGTGGACGCGGCTCGAGGACGACACCAACAACCCGATCACCGGGCGGTTCCGGGTCGGGCCGTCGCGGCGCGCGGAAGCGCCGTGGCTGCGGGACTTCCCGCAGAACTCGTTCGTCTGGCAGATCGCCGGCGTCGGCGGCACGACGCTGCACTACTTCGGCAACAACCCGCGCCCGGCCCCCGGTGTGTTCGCCGGCTACGAAGGCGCCGATCGCACCGAGTACGACACCGCGCACGTCTTTCCCTTCACCTACGCCGAACTCCGGCCGTACTTCGAATGGTGCGAGGAGACGCTGCCGGTGCGCACCGCGCCCATGGGGACCAAGGAAGCCGTCTTCTTCCGCGGCGCCGAACGCATGGGGCTGACCCACCAGACCTGGAAGGACCTGCGGGGCCCGTCCTACCGGGCGCAGGAGAACGCGATCCTGCAGCCGCACGGCACGGCGGGCCGCACCGGCGACCCCGCCCGGCTGCTCTTCCCGGAAGCGCAGGGCTGCACCTTCTGCGGGCACTGCTTCCAGGGCTGCCTCGAACCCCGGCGGGCGCCGCGCAACCTCAAGGCCAAGCGCTCCACCGACAACTCCTACGTGCCGATGATGCTCACCGCCGACGCGTGGTCGCCGGGCGGGCGGGCCGCGGAGCTGATCACCGACGCCTACGTCGTGCGGGTGCTGACCGAGCAGTCCGGTTCGCGCACGGTGGCGCGCGGGGTCGTCTACCGCACGCCCGACGGCGCGCTGCACACCGTCGAGGCCCGCGTGGTCGTGCTCGCCGGCGGCTGCGTCGAAAACCCGCGCCTGTGGCTCAACAGCGGCCTGCCCAACCCGAACGACTGGGTGGGGCGCGGGCTCACCGAGCACCACCTCGACTGGGTGGTGGGGGTGTTCGACTCCTACACCGGCGAGTCCAAGGGGGCGGGCTCCAACTGCCGGATGGACTTCCCCGGCTACGGCGGCGTGGAGAACGTCTGCCTGCCGCCGGCGTTGCAGGCCTTCGCGTTCGCCTACAGCGACGCCGGGATGTCCGGCTTCTACGACAACGGGGCGGGGGTCGGCCCCCAAGGCGCCGACACGCTCGGGCGGCTGGTCGGCAACGACCTCAAGGCGGCGCTCGGCGACGTCAACAAGCTGCTCACGGCGTTGGTGGTCACCGACGACGACGTCCAGCCCGAAAACCGGGTGACGCGGTCGGCGGTCATCCCGCCGGACCCGCACGGCCCGGTGCCGCGCGTGGAGGTCCGCCACCGCGCCCGCACGGCGCGCACCCGCCGCAACCGCGAGTACCTCGCGGCGCGCTCGGCCGAGCTGATGCGGCTCGCGGGCGCGCGGCGGGTGCACCGGCTGGACTGGGCGCCCCTGTTGCTCCACGTGCAGTCCAGCATGCGGATGGGCTTCGACGCGGCCGACTCGGTACTGGACGGCACGGCGGAGGCCCGCTGGGTCGACCGGCTGTACATCGCCGACAACTCGGCCCTGCCCAACGCGGCGGGCGGCGCCAACCCGACGCTGACGACCCAGGCGGTGGCGACCCGCACGGCGGAGAACATCTTCCGCACCTACTTCGGCGGTGACCCGTGGGTGGGGCGGGAGGCACCGACGTCGTCCATCGACGACCGCGTCACACAGGCGGTGCTGGCCCGCGGGCTTTAGGTCCTTCGCCGGGATGCCGGGACCGCGCCGGGATCACAACGACAGGAATTCGCCCCGCTGCAGCAGCTGCACCCGCGTCGGCGGGCGGCGCAGCCGGACCTCCTCCAGGAAGTTCGACACCGGCGAGTGGAACAGGCCGTAGTCGTCGAAGTGCACCGGGACCGCACGCCGGGGCTCCAGCAGGTTCAGCAGGTCGACCCCGCCGCGGTGGTCGAGCGTGACGAGGACGCCGAACGCGCGGGTGCCGCCCAGGTGCACGACCGCCAGGTCGAGGTCGGGGAAGTGGTGGCGGATGGTGCGGAGTTCGTCGTGCAGCACGGTGTCGCCGCTGAGGTAGATCCGCAGCGGATCGGCCTCCGGTGCCGCGCGGTACTCCAGCACGCTGCCCATCACCGGGGGGAGCAGGCGCCGGGCCGGGCCCGGGGCGTGCCGCGCGGGCACGGACGTCACCGTCAGCCGCGCGTCTCCGTCCGAGAAGGTTTCCGCCGTCCACGTCGGCAGCGGCAGCGGCGCGTGGAAACCGCGCCGCAGCAAGCGGGTCGCCGCGTGCCGGGTGGTCAGGATCGGGGTGTCGCGGGGGAGTTCGCGTGCGGCGATCCGGTCGAAGTGGTCGCCGTGCAGGTGGGACAGGATGATCGCGGTCAGCGGCGGCAGGTCCGCCGGCTGCAGCGCGGGCTCGGTGCGCCGCCGCGAGAACAGGCCCTGGCCGAAGTAGGACCACTGGCCGCGGTGCAGGAAGTTCGGGTCGGTCAGCAGGGTGAACGGGCCCAGCCGGAGCACCGTGGTCGCGGTCCCGACGAACATCAGGCTGTCACCGGTGGGCGGTGCGTACGGGGGCATCGGGTTCCTTCCGGCACAGGGCCGGGGCGCGGCCGGGCGGGCCGCGCCCCGGACTGCGTGCTCCTCAGCTCTGGGAGCGCACGTTTTCCTTGGCCTCCTGGGCGCGATCGGTGACGTCGCCGGTCGCCGAGCGGGCTTCGTCCTTGACCGTGGACGCCGCGTCGGCGGCTTCGGACTTCACCGACTCCGCCGCCTGCTGCACGGGCTCGCGCAGGTTCTCCTTGAGCTCCTCGGCCGCGTGCTGGGCGACCGGGGCCACGTGCTCGCGGGCGAGGTCGGTCGCCTGGCCGGCGAGCCGGCGTTCCGGCTCGCTCGCGGGCAGCAGGGACGAGACGAGCCAGCCGGCGCCGAAGGCGATCAGGCCGGCCGCCAGCGGATTGCCCCGCGTGCCACGCCGGATCGAGGCAGGGGCCTCGCTGACGGCGTCGGCGGCGGAACTCACCTTGTCCCCGGCCGTCGAGGCGACCGAGCCCACCTTGTCGCCCGCCGTCGACGCGTGGTCGGCCGCCGTGCCCATGACGCGATCCCGCGCGTTGCCCACCGCGGTGCGCATCCGGCCGATGCGGCGTTCGACGATCCGGCCCGGGGTCACCTTCTCGGTGAGGGCGTTCACGTCGGTGCTGAGATGGCGTTGCGTGCCTTCGATTTCGCGGCGGATCCGCTCCGGTTCGGTCATGGTCGTTCGCCTTTCAGTGCGTCCGGGACCTGCTGCAGGGTCTCGACGGTGCGTTCGGGTTTCGGGTTGATCCGGCGGACTTCGCGCCGGCCGGTCGTGTAGAGCACGGCGCCGGCGATCACCCACACGACCGCGACGATCAGCGCCGCCCAGCCGGAATCCATCACGTTCGCCAGGCCCTGCCACAGGGCGATGGAGAGGAACAGCGCGACCATGTAGCCGGCGAACCCGGCGCCGCCGAGCATGCCCGCGCCCTTCGCGGCCTTGCCCGCCTCGGCCTTCACTTCGGCCTTCGCCAGTTCCACCTCCTGCCGCACCAGGGTGGAGATGTCCTTCATGACGTTGGACATCAGCTCGCCGACGGAGACGTCGGCGACGTCGACGGGTTCGCCGGCCCGCGGGGCGGGCCCGGGTGGCTGGGTCATCACGGCACCTGGCCCGGCGCGGAGAAGCGGGGGCTCGGCTGCGGGAGGCCTTCGGGCGGCTGCGGCGCGTTGTACCCGCCGGGGACCGTCCCCGGCTGGCTCGGCTGCGGGAGCCCGCCCGCCGGCTGGGGCGCGTTGTACCCGCCGGGGGCCGTGCCCGGCTGCGGCGTCTCGTACCCGGCAGTCGCCGGATACCCGGTGGGGGGCGCGTACCCGGCACCCGGCTGAGGTACCGGCGGGGTCGCGGCGGGGCCGGCGTGCGGCTGCGGGGCGCCCGCCTGCCCGTTCGAGGAGTTTTCCTCCTGCTTCTGCGCGACGACGCCGCGGGTGAGCCGCCCCACGAGGACGCCGGCCACGGCCGCACCGACCAGGAAGGTGCCGGGACGGCGGCGGGCGAAGCGCCGCACCTCGTCCAAGAGGTCACCCGGTTCGCGGTGCTCGAGCCAGTCGGCGACCGTCCGCGTCCGGTCGGACACCTGGCGCGCGACGTCGCCGGCGATGCCGGGGGAGTCGGTCTGCTCCGCCATCCGCTCCAGCTGACCGGCCAGCTGGTGGAGGCCCTCGGCCGCCTTCCGCTGGCCGTCCCTGGCCTGCGACTGCAGCTGTTCCCGGCCTTCGCGGACCAGGTCGCGTGCTTCCTGCTGGGCGTGCGCGGCCACGTGTTTTGCTTGGTCCGCGGCCGTTTGCGCGACTTCGCCACCCCGATCGGCGGCTGTGGAAGCCACCTCGCGGGCTTCGTCCTTGGCGGTTTCCGGCATCGACGGCGATCCGCTGCCGTGCTGCTGCGGCGGTGACTGACCGCCGGGTCCCTGCGTCATCTCGACCTCCTGCGGGGAAGGCACTTCCGCGCCTACGTGGGTGCCGATGCGACCATCGGCCTGGTAGGGCGGCTGGCTACCCGGGTGGTCCGGGGATAAACCGGACCCGCCCTTCACTCCCCCGTCGTCAGCAGCGAGACGGCGTCGCGGAGGCTGTCCGGGCGGCCGGGGGACGGCCGGCCCGGACCGGCCAGGACGATCCGGGCTACCGGGAGCCCGCTCGGGGGAGTCACCGGGTGGCTGCTCCACAGCACGACGGCGGCAGGCCGGACCCGGTCGACCGCGTGCCGGAGCGCGCTTTCGGGGATCGAGGCGCCGAGGAACAGGGCCGCGCGGCCCTGTTCGGCCAGCGCCGCGCGCAGGGCTTCCAGCGGCAGCGTGTGCCGCTCGCCGTCCACACAGGCCAGCAGGACCGGCGGCCCGGCGCCGGTGGGGGCGGGGATGCGGTGCAGGGCCGCGGCGATGGCCCAGGCGAGCCCGTGCACCAGGTCGATGCAGCGGTCGGCGTCCGGGCCGCAGAGGGCGCCGAGCGCCGGGCGGCAGAGCTCGTCCCAGGTCGCGGGCACGCCGCGGCCGGCCAGGTGCGCGTCGAGGAGCGCGGCCGCGGTGTCGAGCTTCAGCCGCCGGACGGCGGTCAGCAGCGTGCCCACGTCGGTCCGGCCGCCGGGGCGGAACGCCCGTGCGGCCGCGGCTGCGGGGCCGAGCCCCTGCTCGATCAGGTGCTGCATGCGGAGCAGGGCGTCGACGTCCGTCCGGCCGTAGCGGCGGTGGCTGCCCGTCTGCGGCGCGGACAGCGGGAGGTCGTACCGGCGGTGCCACGCGCGCAGCGTGGACGCGGGCAGGCCGAGCATCCGCGCCACCGCCCCCGCCGTCCAGGTGACGGCGGGGGCGGTGGCGGGCCGGTCCACCGGCAGGCTCAGTTCCCGGGGCGGGCGACGTCGCCGCGCCAGGCGCCGGTCTCGCGGCCGTCGCGGTCCTCGATGAAGGTCTTGAACCGGCCCAGGTCGCCCTTGACCCGGCGGTCCATGATGCCCAGCTTGTCGGCCACGTTCTCGACGAAGCCGTCCGGGTCGATGTCGAGCTGGACGGTGACGCGGGTCTGCCGGTCGTCGAGGCGGTGGAACGTCACGACACCCGCGTGCGTCGGGCCGGAGTCGGACTTCCAGGCGACGCGCTCGTCCGGGTGCTGCTCGGTGATCGTCGCGTCGAACTCCCGGGTCTGCCCGCCGACGGTGATCTTCCAATGGGTGTGGGTGTCGTCGAGCTGCCGGATCTCGTCGACGCCCTCCATGAACCGCGGGAAGGACTCGAACTGCGTCCACTGGTTGTAGGCGGTGGTGACGTCGGTCTCGACGTCGACGGATTCGGTGACGGTGCTCATCGCGGTGAAGTCCTCTCTCCAAGGGGCGGGGTGGTCCGGTCCCCGGATACCCGGCAAATCGATGACAAAACGATGCAACCGCTCTATGGTCGGGCAGCAGCGACGAAAGAGGAGCCCCCGTGACCGACGACCGGATGCCCGCACTGACGGTGCGGACGCGCACCGTGCCCGAAGCCGTCGTCGTCGCCGCGGCCGGCGATCTCGACCTCGGCACCGCGCCGGTGCTGCGCACGCGAGCCCGGGCCGCGCTGACCGGACGGCCGGGTGCGCTCATCGTGGACCTGGGCGCGATCACCTTCTGCGGCTCGGCGGGCCTGCAGGTCATCGCCGAGCTCGTGACGGCGACGGCGGCCGCGGAGCTGCCGTTCGCGGTCGTCACCGACCGGCACGCGGTGCTGCGGTCCCTGCAGATCACCCGCCTCGACGCCACGGTCGCGCTGCACCCGACGGTGGACGGCGCCCGCGAGTGGATCCGGCAGCGGCCCGGCGGCGTCGCCTGAGGCGGCGGTTAGGGCCGGCCCACCCGCGGGTAGTCCTCTGCCATGGAAGCGGAGGCGCTGCTGCAGAGCCTGACCAGAGTCGTGACCGCGCTCGACGGCACGGGCATCCGGTTCGCCGTCGCCGGCGGGCTGGCCGTGTACGCCCGTGGCGGGCCGCCGTCGGACCACGACGTCGACCTGTTCCTCAAGCCCGGCGACGCGGAAAAGGCGGCCGAGGTGCTCACCGCGGCCGGGCTGCGGCGGGTGCACCCGCCGGAGGACTGGCTCACGAAGGTCTACGACGGGGACATCCTCGTGGACCTCATCCACGGCCCCAACCACCGGCCGGTGACCGACGAGCTGCTCGACCGCGCGGCGCTGATGCGGATCGGGTCCACCGCGGCGCCGGTCGTCTGCGGCACCGACCTGCTGGTGGACAAGCTGCTCGTGCTGAGCGCGCACCGGTGCGACTTCGCGCCGCTGCTGCGGATCGCCCGCGACCTGCGCGAGCAGGTCGACTGGACCGAGGTCGCCGTGCAGGTGCAGGCGTCCCCCTACGCCCGGGCGTTCCTGGCCCTGCTCGGCGACCTGGCCGTGATCGACCCGAAGGAGGCACTCGTGCCCGAACCACCGCAGTACCTCGTCGCCCGGCTCCACCGGGCGCTGGCCGAAGACCCCCGCACCGCCGAGCTCGGCGTGCACGTGACCGTGCGGGGTGAGCACGTCCACCTGACCGGCGAAGTCACCTGCCCGGCGCGGAAGGCGGAGGTGGACGCCGTCGTCGGCGAATACCTGACCGGGGAGCTGGTGCACAACGACGTCCGGGTCGCCGACGTCCGCGAACCGGCGAGCGCGGAGGAGATCGGCCGATGAGGATCGCCGCGGTCGGGGACGTGCACCTGGGCGAGGACTCCCGCGGCCTGCTCCGGCCGGCCCTGGAGCACCTCGCCGGCACCGCCGACGTCCTGCTGCTGGCCGGGGACCTCACCCGGCACGGCACCGTCGAAGAGGCCCGCGTGGTGGCCGACGAGCTCGCCGGGCTCGGGGTGCCGATCGCCGCGGTCCTCGGCAACCACGACCACCACAGCGACGCCGGCGAGATGATCTCGAACCTGCTCCGGGAGACCGGCGTCGAGGTGCTGGAAGGCGACGCGGTCCGGTTCGACCTGCCGGACGGCTCCCTGGGCGTCGCGGGGGTCAAGGGCTTCGGCGGCGGGTTCGCCGGCAAGTGCGCCAGCCGGTTCGGCGAGCGGGAGATGAAGGACTTCGTCGAGCACACGATGGCGTCGGCCGATTCGCTGCGCAAAGCGTTGCAAACCCTCGACACGGACGTCGTCGTCGCGCTGACGCACTACGCGCCGATCCCCGGGACCCTGCACGGCGAGCCGCCGGAAATCCACCCGTTCCTCGGGTCGTACCTGCTGTGCGAGCCGATCGACGAGGTGGGGGCCGACCTGGCGCTGCACGGCCACGCCCACTTCGGGTGCGAGCAGGGTGTGACGCCGGGCGGGGTGCGCGTGCGGAACGTGGCGCAGCCGGTGATCCGGAAGGCGTACGCGCTCTACGACCTGCACCCGGCCGAGCTGTCCGCCCGCCGCTGACGAGTCCCTCGTGAGTGGTAAGGCGGGTTAGAACCCGCCTTACCACTCACGACCAGCCGCGGCAGAGGTCACTCGGCCAGCAGGGTGCGCACCACCGCCAGCACCGGGCGCTCGCCGGCGGCGGCGAGCACCTCCTCGGCCGTGCGCCAGCAGGCGCGGGCCGCGGCGGGGCCGGTCAGGCTCAGGCGCGCCTTGCCGAGCACCACGAGGGCGTACGCCTCGCCCAGCCGGTGCCCGGTGGCCCGGAACCCGGAAACCGCCCGGACGGCCAGGGTTTCCGCGGCCGCCGGGTCGCCCGCGGTCAGCGAAGCCGACGCCATGCTGGTCCGGGCCTGCTCGGCCAGCAGCCGGAAACCGCCTTGGGCGGCGTCGCGCAAGGCGGTTCCGGCGTGCCCCAGCGCCTCGGCACTATCCACAGTGGACAGCCCGATCCGGGTGGTGATCCCGCCGCGGAGGTAGCCGATCTTCTCCGCCAGCCGGTGGGCTTCGGTGTACTCCGCCAGTGCCGCCGCCGGGTCGCCTTCCTGGCGGTGGAGGTCGCCGAGCGCGCACAGCGCGTCGGTCTCGAACCGCTGGTTGCCGGCCTCCCGCGCCACCGTCACCGCGAGCCGCGCCGCCGGCCACGCCCGCGCGAGGTCGCCGGTCGCCCGGTGCACCGCCGCGAGCCGCACCAGCGCGTCCGCCTCGTCGTCCCGGGAACCCAGCTGCCGCAGGGCTTCCAGCGCTTCGGTGAGCACGGTCTGCGCGCGGGCGAGATCGCCCGAGGCGCGGTAGCCGTACCCGAGGTTGCACAACGCGATCGCCGCCGCGTGCGGTGAGCCGAGCCGGCGGCAGAGGTCGAGCGCGCGCTCGTTGTGCTCGATGCCGTCGGCGAGCCTGCCGTGTTCGATGAGCACGGCACCCAGGTTGATCAGCCCGTTCGCCGCCCGGATCGACTCGCCGTGCCGCAGCGTGCCGTCCAGTGCCGCGGTGAAGTGCTCGATCGCCCGGTCGAGCCGGCCGAGGTCCAGGTGCACGACGCCGAGCGCGTGCAGGACCGAGTCGGCGCCTTCGCGGGCCCCGGCGGCGTGGTAGGACCGCTGGGCCGCTTCGAGCTCCGCGAGCGCCGTCTCGTAGTCGCCGCGGCTCCAGGCGAGCGCGCCCAGGCTGTGCCGCATGGCTCCGGCCGCCCGCTCGTCCCCGGCCCGCCGCGCGGCGGCCAGCCCGGCGGTTGCGGCCGCCTGCCACCCGGCGTCGAGCCGGTGGGAGTGGAAGAAGCCGCGCAGCAGGTCGGCCCCCCGCCAGGCGAACGATTCCCGGTCCGTCCCGGCGGTCCACCGGATCGCGGACAGGACGTTGCCGTGCTCGGCCAGCAGCCAGCGGCGGGCTTCGGCCGGTTCGACGGCTTCGCCGTCTTCGGGCGCGTCGGGCAGCCGCTGCAGATCGGGGTAGAGCGCGGTCGCCGCCCGGGCCGCCGCGCGCAGGTAGTACCCGAGGAGCCGGTCGAGGGCGGTCGCCCGCTCGGCCGGCGGCAGCTCGTCGCGGGCGCGTTCGGCGGCGTACGCGCGGAGCAGGTCGTGCAGGCCGAACCGGTCGCCGCGGGGCTGCACCAGGTGGCTCGCGGCCAGTTCGCGCAGCAGCCGGCCGGCCCGGGCGTCGTCCACCCCCGCCAGCGCCGCCGCGCCCGCCACGCCGACGTCGGCGCCGGGCACCAGCCCGAGCAGGCGGAAGAACCGGCCCGCCGCCGGGGAAACGGCGTCGAAGGACAGGTCGAAGGCCCCCCGGACGCCGAGCTGCCGGAGGTCGGGCCCGGCCAGCTCGGCGAGGTAGCCGCGCAGGGACCGGTCCGGCCACAGCGCGAGGTTCGCCGCGGCGATCCGCAGCGCCAGCGGCAGCCCGGCGCACAGCCGCACCAGCTCGCGGGCGGCGTCCTCCTCGGCGGCGACCCGGTCCGCGCCGACCACCGAGGCCAGCAGCGCGAGCGCGTCGTCCGGCGACAGCTCGGCCAGTTCCACGAGCCGGGTGTCCAAGGTGGCGGCCAGGCCGCAGAGCCGGTCGCGGCTGGTGATCAGCACCGCGCAGCCCGGGCTCCCGGGCAGCAGCGCGCGCACGTGTTCCGGCCCGGCCACGTTGTCCAGCACGATCAGCACGCGCCGGTCGGCGAGCACCGAGCGGTAGAGCGCGGCGGCGTCGGCGACGTCGGTCGGCACCTGGCCGGGCCGGACGCCGAGCGCGTGCGAAAACCGGGTCAGCACCTCCAGCTGCGCGAGCGCCGGGACCGTCGAGTAGCCCTGGAGGTCGGCGAAGAGCTGGCCGTCCGGGAAGTGCCGCGCGGCGCGGTGCGCCCAGTGCACCGCGGCGGTCGTCTTGCCCACCCCGGCCGGCCCGACGAGCAGGGCGATCGGCGGGTGCGTGCCGGGCGGCCGGTCCGGACCCAGCACCTCGTCCAATGTGGACAGCAGCCGGGTGCGGCCGACGAGCGCGGCGACGGCCGGGGGCAGCTGCCGCGGCCGGAACTCCGGCTGCGCGCCGGGTTCGTCGGCGAGGACGGCCTGGTGGGCGCGGCGCACCCGGTCGCCGGGGCCGACGCCGAGCTCGCCGGTGAACATCCGGTGCACCGCGCGGTAGGTCTCCAGTGCGTCGGCGCGGCGGCCCGCCCGGTGCAGCGCCTCCAGGTACAACGCCCACAACGCTTCCCGCCACGGGTGCTGGCGCGTGAGCCGGGCCAGTTCGCCGGTGATCTCACCGGGACGGCCGAGTTCGAGGCTGACCTCGAAGTAGCGCTCCTGCGCCAGCAGCCGCTCTTCGGCGGGCTGGTCGACGTCTTCCCGGCTCAGGACCTCGGCCGGGACGTCGGCGAGCAGCGGTCCGCGCCAGCAGGCGAGCGCGGCGGCGAGCAGCTCGCGCTCGGCGTCCGGGCTCGGCTCGGCCCGCGCGGCGGCGGTGAGCTCGCGGAACCGCAGCAGGTCGTGCCGCGCCGGCGGCACGCGCAGCAGGTAGCCGGTCGGCTGGGTCTCGACGACGCCGTCGCCCAGCGCCCGCCGCAGCCGGACGGCGTGCACCTGGAGGCTCTTGCGGGCGGTTTCCGGCGGGTCGTCGCCCCACAGCAGCTCGGTGAGCCGGTCGAGCGACACGGTCGTGTTCGCCCGCATCAGCAACGCCGCCAGGAGGGCCCGCACCTTGGGCCCGGTGACCGGGACGGGCACGCCGTCCCGCTCGACCTGCAACGGTCCCAGCACCCCGAAGCTGAGCACTTCTCCGCACCCCCCGCTGACCGGACGAACCGGTCATTCCCACCGTGAGGGTAGCGCCGAACGATCACCCGGGCCGTACGGGCCGCACCGGTGGGGAGAACAGGGAGCCGGACACCGGCCCGGGTCCGCCGATCCGCAGGCCGAAACGCCGCGGCCGGGGTCGGCGACCCCGGCCGCGGCGCCGGATCAGCGGATCCCGGGTGTCACCAGCGAAGACCGATGTTGGACGGCCCGGCGGGACCGGAGACGATGCCGTACAGCCACTGGGCCGCCACGTTGGAGCAGGTCCAGGACCGCGGCGGGTCGCCGGCGGCGAACCCGGTGCGGCAGATGTTGCCGCCGTTGTCGTTGCGGACGATCCACTCCGCCGGGCCGCTGCCGTGCACGTCGGCATCGACCGAAAGGGTGCCGCCCGGGAACCAGACCTCGTTCGTCTGGCAGGCGCTGTCCTGGCACGTCTTCGAGATGCCGCCCTGCGCCGTGGCCAGCGCGGCCGGGGTGGCGAGTGCGAGCGCGCCGGCGGCGACCGCTCCCACGACGGCCGCCCGCTGCACGAATCGGTTCATGTCTGCCCTCTTTCCCGTGTCGTGACGGAAGGGGCGGGCGCCGCGAGCCCCCAGCCCGCGACGCGCGTCGTGATCGACGCGAGAAATGTGTTCCCCCTGGTGCCCCCGGTGCCAGACGACCGGTGCCCCGTTCACCGGCACGTCCCCCCTGCCGGTGAGGTTCCGGATCCCAGCCCCTCGCACCGACCGTCTGGCGGATCCGATCTTGCCGGGTGCCGGTTAAAGCCGGGCAAAACCCCTTCTCGGGAAACCCTAGGCGGCGAGCTGCGCGGCCGCGGCCAGCACGTGCGGGGCCAGGCCTTCGGCGATCACGGCGTAGCCGGCCGAGGAGGGGTGGAAGCGGTCGGCCGAGAACAGGGCGGGCTCGGCGGCGAAGCGGGCGGCCAGTTCCGGCCCGGCGGTGGCCACCGCGCCCCCGGCCCGGATGGCGGCTTCGGCTTGGGCCTGGGCGTAGTGGCCGCTGGCCGCGGAGACCAGCTGCCGGTAGGGCCCGGGCACCCGCGCCACGATCCCCAGGTCGGGCGCCGGGACCACGATGACCCGGGCACCGGCGCGGACCAGCCGGGCCACGGCGTCGTGCAGCTGCCGGGCACCGACCGCGGGGGAGACGAACCCGGCGAGGTCGTTGGCGCCGATCACGATCAGCGCCAGGTCCACGCCCGCGCCGAGGGCGACGCCGACCTGGCGTTCGAGGTCGGCCGAGCGGGCGCCGGGCACGCCGGAGTTCCGCAGGTGCACGGTGTGCCCCGCGTCGCGCAGCAGCCGGGTGAGCCGCCGGCCGAGGGTGTCGTCTTCGCGGGTGCTGCCGACGCCGGCCGCGAGCGAGTCGCCGAGGACGCAGAACCGGAGTGGAGGAGTCATCACGGGGTACAACGTGTCCACGTCGCCGTTGTTTCCCGCCGGGGTGGAGGTCACGTTGACCAGGACCGTGCTCGTGCGCGTCGTGCTGGTGGCCGTGGTGGTGGTGGTGCTGCTGCTGGCCGCCGTCTGGGTGCTGCAGCGGCGGCTGATCTACCTGCCGGACCCGGCGCCGGTGCCCGCCGCCGCGACCGTGCTGCCCGGCGCCGAGGACGTCCGCCTCCGCACCGCCGACGGGCTGGAGCTGGGCGCCTGGTACCTGCGTCCCCCGGGCCCGGAGCCGGCGGCGACGGTGCTGGTCGCGGGCGGCAACGGCGGCAACCGGGCCGGACGGGCCCCGCTGGCCGCGAAGCTCGCGCGGGAAGGGCTGGCCGTGCTGCTGCTCGACTACCGCGGGTACGGCGGCAACTCCGGCGACCCGAGCGAGGAGGGCCTGGCCCTCGACGTCCGCGCGGCCCACCGCTTCCTCACCGAGGACCGGCGGGTCCCGCCCGGGCGCCTGCTCTACTTCGGCGAGAGCCTGGGCTGCGCCGTCGTGACGGAGCTGGCCCTCGAACACCCGCCGGCGGGGCTGCTGCTGCGGTCCCCGTTCACCGACCTCGCGGCCGTGGGGGCCGAGGTCTACCCGTACCTGCCGGTACGCCTGCTGCTGCGCGACCGCTTCCCGGTGCAGGAGCAGGCCGCGCGCCTGCACCTCCCGGCGGTGGTGGTCGTCGGCGGCCGGGACTCCATCGTCCCGCCGTCCCAGAGCCGCGAGGTGGCGGCCGCCGCGTCAGCCCGGCTGGTGGAAGTCCCGGGGGCCGACCACAACGACCCGGTGCTGCTCGAGGGCCGTCAGCTGGTCGAGGCGGTGCTGTCGCTGGTGCCGCGCTGACCCGGCGGCGCTGCCTGGTCCTGGCGGACCCAGGTTCGGCCGGACCTGGTCCGGGGCGCACGGCGGCCGCAGGATCGCCGCATGACGAACAGCATGAAGGCGGTCACCATCCCGGAGTTCGGCCCGGCCGGCGTGCTGCGGCTCGACGCCGTGGCGATCCCGCAGCCCGGGCCGGGCGAGGTCTCGATCGACGTCGCCTACGCCGGCGCCAACTTCGCCGAGGTCCTCTACCGGCAAGGGGTCGTGGACGTTCCGCTGCCCTTCGTCCCCGGCATCGAGGTTTCCGGGCGGATCCGCGCGCTGGGCGAAGGCGTGACCGGCCTGTCGGTGGGGGAGCCGGTGGCCGCGTTGACGATCGTGGCGAGCGGGGGCTACGCCGAAGTCGTCACCACCTCGGCCGAGCTCGTCGCCCCGCTGCACGGGACGGGGCTGGAGGTGGCGGCCGCGGTGCCGTCCAACAGCACCACCGCTTTCCTCGTCCTCGAGCGCGTGGCCCGGCTGGAGCGCGGCGAACGCGTCCTGGTGCACGCCGCCGCCGGCGGGGCCGGCAGCCAGCTGGGCCAGGTCGCCCGCCTGCTCGGGGCCGGCCGGGTGGTCGGCACCGTCGGCAGCGAAGCGAAGATCGCCGCCGCGAAGGCGTTCGGCTACGACGAGGTCGTCCTGCGCGACGAGGTCGCGGGCACCGGCGAGTTCGACGTCGTGGTGGACATGGTCGGCGGGCCGGCGCGCCGCGCGAGCCTGGACCGGCTGGCCCCGATGGGGCGCCTGGTGGTGATGGGCAACGCCTCGGGCGCCGAAGACGTCGGCATCCCGGCCAACGAACTGTGGTTCACCACCAGGACCGTGTCCGGCTTCAACCTCGCCGCGTTTTCCGCCGTCGCGCCGGGAACCGTGGGCCGCGCCCTGCGCCGCGCCGTCACCGCCGTCGCGGACGGCAATCTGCGCGTCGACGTCGAAACCCTGCCGCTCGCGGACGCGGCGGCCGCGCACCGCCGCATCGAGTCGGGTTCGACGACCGGCAAGCTCGTGCTCCGGGTGTGAGTGGGGGCCGGCGACCGCGCGGTGTGACGTGTGTCCGCCTTGAGCCCCGGGCCGCATCGCGCATAATGGCCCCTGACCGACTGCTTGGTATGTGCCGGGCACCACACCCGAAGGAGACACACTGCCGTGAACTCGTTCAAGGATCGCGTCGCGATCGTCACCGGGGCCAGCCGGGGCATCGGCCTCGGGATCGCGAAGACGCTCGTCGAGCGCGGCGCCAAGGTCTGCCTCACCGCGCGCAAGCCGGAGGCACTGGAAGAGGCGGTCAGCTCCCTCGGCGGCCCCGACGTCGCCATGTTCGTGGCCGGCAAGGCCGACGACACCGACCACCAGGACGAGACGGTCGCCAAGACGATCGAGACCTTCGGCCGGCTCGATTACCTGGTCAACAACACCGGCATCAACCCCGTCTACGGCCCGGCCCTGGACATCGACCCCGCCGCCGCGGCGAAGATCCTCGGCGTGAACGTGCTCGCCCCGCTGGGCTGGACCAAGCGCGCCCGCGACGCGTGGATGGGCGAGCACGGCGGCGCCGTCGTCAACGTCGCCTCCGTCGCCGGCCTCGGCGCGTCGCCGGGCATCGGCATGTACGGCGTCAGCAAGGCCGCGCTGATCCGGCTGACCGTCGAGCTCGGCGCCGAGCTGGGGCCGAAGATCCGCGTCAACGCCGTCGCGCCGGCCGTGGTCAAGACGAAGTTCGCGACCGCGCTGTACGAAGGCCGCGAGGAGGAGGTCGCGTCGGCGTACCCGATGAAGCGGCTCGGCGTGCCGTCCGACATCGCGGGCGCGGTGGCGTTCCTGCTGTCCGACGACGCGGGCTGGATCACCGGCCAGACCGTGGTCCTCGACGGCGGCGTCACCCTCGGCGGTGGCCTGTGACCGGCGTCGTCGTCACCGGGGGCGGCGGGGGCATCGGCGCCGCGCTGGCCCGCCGCTTCGCCGCCGACGGGGCCCGGGTGCTCGTGGCCGACCTCGACGGGGACAAGGCCGCGGAGGTGGCCGCCGAAGTCGGCGGGACGGCGTTCGCGGGCGACGTCGCGAGCGTCGAAGGCGTCACGGAGCTGATCGACAGCGCGCGCTCGGCGCTCGGGGAAATCGACGTCTTCTGCGCCAACGCGGGCATCGCGCCCTTCGGCGGAGCGGAGAGCGGCGAGGAGGTGTGGGCGCGCACCTGGGAGGTCAACGTCATGTCGCACGTCCGCGCGGCGAACCTGCTGCTGCCGGCGTGGCTCGAGCGCGGCCGGGGCCACTTCGTCGCGACGGTGTCCGCCGCCGGCCTGCTGACCAGCCTCGGCTCGGCGCCGTACTCGGTGACCAAGCACGGCGCGCTGGCGTTCGCCGAGTGGCTGTCGGCGACCTACCGCCACCGCGGCATCACCGTGCAGGCGATCTGCCCGCAGGGGGTGCGCACGGCGATGCTGGAGAGCACCGGCACCGCGGGGCAGCTGCTGATGGGCGCGTCGGCGATCGAGCCGGAGCAGGTGGCGGACGCGCTGTTCGCGGCGATGGCGGAGAAGCGGTTCCTGGTGCTGCCGCACCCCGAGGTCGCGGGCTACTACGCGGCGCGCGCCACCGAGACCGACCGGTGGCTCGGCGGCATGAACAAGCTGCAGCGCAAGGTCGAAGAGGCCGTCGGAGAGCTGTGAACTGGCAGCCCGAGGTCGAGGAGATCGCCCGGCGGCGCGAGCTGGCCGAGCGCATGGGCGGGCCGGAGAAGGTGGCCCGCCAGCACGCCGCCGGGCGGTCGACGGTCCGCGAGCGGATCGCGGCACTGGCCGACCCGGGCAGTTTCGACGAGATCGGCGCACTGGCGGGCACAGCGGCTTATGTGGACGGCGAATTGTCGTCGTTCACGCCGGCGAACTTCGTGCTCGGCACGGCCAAGCTCGACGGCCGCCGCGTGGCGATCGGCGGCGACGACTTCACGGTGCGCGGCGGCGCGGCCGACGCGGCGATCGTGGAGAAGCAGATCTACGCCGAGCGGCTCGCCAACGAGCTCGGGCTGCCGCTGGTGCGGCTGATCGAGGGCACCGGTGGTGGCGGCAGCGTCAAGCTGCTGGAGCAGCACGGGTTCGCCTACGTGCCGGTGAATCCGGGCTGGGACCTGGTGGTGGACAACCTGTCGGCGGTCCCGGTGGTGTCGCTGTGCCTGGGCCCGGTCGCCGGCCTGGGCGCGGCGCGGGCGGTGATGTCGCACCTGTGCGTGCTGGTCGAGGGGACGGGCCAGCTGTTCGTCGCCGGCCCCCCGGTGGTGAAGCACGCGACGGGCGAGGACCTCACCAAGGAGGAACTCGGCGGCGCGGAGGTCCACCGGCGCAGCGGCGCGGTGGACCGGATCGTGGCCTCCGAGGCCGACGCATTTCGGTTGACCAGGCAATTCCTGTCGTATTTGCCGTCCTCCGTGGACTCGTTGCCGCCGGTATCGTCCACTTCGGACCCGTCGGATCGCCGCGACGAGGCGTTGTTGTCGCTGGTTCCCCGCAACCGCCGCCACCCGTACCGGCTGCGGCCGCTGCTCGACGGAGTGTTCGACGACGGTTCGGTGTTCGACTACGCGGTATCGGGGGGCTCGGCGTACGCGGGCTTGGCCCGGCTGGCGGGCCACCCGGTCGGCGTGCTGGCCACGGACCCCTACCGCGGCGCAACACTGACCCCCGAGGGCGCGGACGTGCTGACGCGGCTGGTGGACTTGTGCGAGACGTTCCACTTGCCGCTGGTGTCGTTGACGGACCAGGCGGGCATGGTGATCGGAGCGGCGGCCGAGAGAGCGGGCGCGATCCGCCACGGAGCCCGCGCGGTGACGGCGGTGTACCAGGCCCGCGTACCGATGGCGGAGGTGATCATCCGCCGGGTGTTCGGAGTGGGCGGAGCGGGCCAGGTCAACCGCCACCGCATGGTCCGCCGCTGGGCCTGGCCCTCGGGCGACTGGGGATCATTGCCGGTGGAGGGCGGAATAGAGGCGGCCTACCGAGCCGAGCTGGATTCGTCGCCGGACCGCGAGGCGCACATCGAGGAGATCCGGGCGCGGTTGGACGAGGTGAGATCGCCGTTCCGGACGGCGGAGCGGTTCTCGGTCGAGGACGTGATCGATCCCCGGGAGACGCGGGCGCGGTTGTGCGAGTGGGTGGTGGACGCCTACGCGGTGCTGCCGAAACTGGTGGGCCGGCCGTCGTTCGGGATGCGGCCTTAGGGGATTTGCTGCCGGTGTTCACGGACAGGTGGGTGCTGCCCTTTTGGCTGCCCGATCGGTCGTGTGCGATGCGTGACGGTGCGACTACCGTCGGGCGGATGGGGCGTGATCGGGCGCGGGGAGCCGACCGGAAGCACCGCCGGGGCGAGGATGGCGAGCCGGCCGTGCGGCTCGCCCCGGAGCGCAACGCGCTGCTCCGGCTCCAGGGCACGGCCGGCAACCGTGCCGTCGCCGCCGGGTTGGCGGCGGCCCGGCCGGGGGTGACGGTCCAGCGGAAGTTCACCAGCCACGCCGCGGACAGCGTGGACACCGCTGCCGAGCTCATCAAGGCGACCTACCGGGTCAACAAGAACCAGCAGAGCCTGCCCGGGAACCAGCCGCTGGGCACGGTGGATCGCCCGAGGGCGGTCGAAGCCGTGATCGACAAGAAGTCGCTGCGCACGAAGGAACGCAAGAAGCACTCCAAACTCGGGGTGGTGACCAGCCTGGCCCGGTCCGAGCAGATGATGTTGCAGGGCGCGGACCTGAGGAAGTTCTACGACGCCGGTCACCTGGTCGCCGACCAGTTGATCGGCGAGGCCGCGGAGTCCTTCGAGTTCTGGAATCTGGCGCCGCAGGTGTCGGAGTTCAACACCCCGGCGTACGCGGGCGTGGAGGAACAGATCCGCGCTTCGCTGCGTGCGGCGAGAGACAAGATCATGATGAAGGTCGAGCTCGAGTACCCGGCGGACTATTCGATGAACGCGGCGGAACTGGTGCGGCGTGGGATAATCCCGTCCGGAACCCGCTACCCGACCCAGCCGATCACCGTGGCCCGGCGGATTCCGCACCTGTGGACTCTCACCGCCCACAGCCTGACGCCGACCTCGAAGCCTGGTGCGGTACGGGTGCCCGACGACCCGGCTGCCCCCACTCTCGGTGCACCGTACGACATGAAGGTCACCGAATACATCGCGCCGGTGCCGTTCACCGGTCCCACTCTCAGAGCCAACCTGAAGATGCGGCACCTGCTGGCCCGGCAATGGACGCCCTCGACCAGTGTGCGTACCGAGGACGCGATCAGCCTGCTGGCCAAGGTTTCCCGATCTGGGCAACCAGGCCGAGATCGTCCGCAAACTCGCACCCTCGGGCACGGCGGTCGTTCCCGAAGCGCAGATCGCGTTGATGAAGCAAGCGTCCGGCGGGGTCGCCCGCGCGCTGCTGGAAGTGCAGTCCACGCTGGTGAAGGCGAGGGACACCTCGCTGCTCGGGCCGATGCTCAGCGCCACCGTGAAGGTGCAGCAGCAGTTGAGCGCCGCCGAGGAGCCGAGTGCCTCCCTGGTCGAGGCCACCGGGCACCTGGTGACGGCCAAGTCGTGGGTGGAGGACCTGCACGAGGAACTGGTGGAGGCGGTCGAGAAGCAGCAGGAGCAGTACCCGTTCCCGCTGTCCACGGTGACCGCACTGCACGAGTCGACGCAGGCGTGGTCCCAGCAGTGGTCGCTGTCGGTGAGCCAGGCGTCGCCGGCTTACCAGCCCTCGTCCAAGGAGGAAGCCGAGAAGATCGAGGCGCGCCAGAGCCTGGCCGATGCCCGAGACGCGACCAAGGACCCCGGCATCAGCCGCGTCACCGATTTCGGCAACGGAACCGGGCAGTTGATGTGGTTGAGGTTCGGGTTCGACGCCCCCGTGCACTACGGCGAAGCGATCACCATCCCGATGAAGGGTCAGGCGGTGACGGTCGTGGTGGAGGCCCTGAACCCGCTCATCGGCGACACCGGCGTGCCGACGGGGGAGTGGCTGGTCAGCTGGAAATACCCAGGCACCTGAGGTGTTGTCCCCGTTGGTTGACCTTGGCCTGTGCGGCGGTGTCGGCTCTTTGGCTGCTGCGCTCGTGGGTGTGGGCCCGTAGCCGTGTGGCTGCGGGCCTTTCCCGTGTTCAGGCTGCGAATGGGAGTGGTTCGTGGAGGTTGTTGCGTCGGGGTTTTCGGCGTTTGTCGATGAAGGTTGGTGGGAGGAACTCGGGGAGGCCGTCGGGGGCGATGCGGACTTCCCAGCCGGAGCGGTGCATCAGCCGGTGGTGGTGGGCGCACAACAAGACCAGGTTGTTCAAGTCGGTGGGGCCGCCGTCGGCCCAATGCCGGATGTGGTGACCCTGGCAATGCCGAGGTGGGCGATGACATCCTGGGAAAGCACAGCCACGGTCACGTAAGAAGAGGGCCCGGCGCAGACCGGCGGAAATCAGGCGGCGCAGGCGGCCGAGGTTGAGGGGTTCGCTCTTCTCACCCAACACAGCCGGGATGATCATGCTGTCGCAAGCGTGCACCCGAGCCTCCGCGGCCGTCATCTCCCCGGTGTCGCCCAGGGTCGCGCAGCCGACACCCGACCGCAGGTCCTCCAACGACACTGCGACCATGACATGGGCGCGTTCACCGGCCTGCATCGGCAGGTCCGGAGAGTTCAGCGCCAGGTCGACAGCGTCGGAGAAGGCATCGCCGTAGCGTTGGGGCAGCGTGCGGAAGTCGGGGCCCTCGTCGGTGGTGCGGCGCTCGGCCAGGGCGTCGAGCAGGGCGCTGGCGCGGGTGCCGGTTTCGTCGTCGAACGTCCCGTTCAACTCCCACATACCGGTTCTCTTACGGCGCAGAAACAGCTCACGAGCCGGAACGACCGGTTCGGCGGTGTCGGGTTCCGTGCCGTCGGGATCCAAGTGAGCCAGGATCCGGGCACCGAGGGCCGCGACCTGCTTGTGCCCGGCCTCCTCGGCAAAGGCCAGCAAGTTCTCCTCGGCACTGTCGCGGTGCTCGAGAGGAACGTGGGTCAGGACATCGACGATGGTATCGATCATCGGGTTGCTCAACCGGCCCGTGCGGGCGGCAGCACCGGTCGCGGGAGCCACGGCGGGAATGGGACTGCCGTCCAGGGTCCGACCGGCATTAAGGGCCCGGGCCCGTTTCACCGCGCGTTCGGCCGCCTGTCTCGGCACATCTCCAAGATGCTCCAGCAAACGAGCAGCCGACCGGTAGCCGAAGAGTTCCATGACACCCCGCTGCTCGATCTCCACCAGCAGAGCGCCCAGCGAAGCCTCAGCCGACCGCATACACGCAAGCAGCTCACCGATACGGTCGGCCAAAGCCACCGCATCGGGGTGCTGGATCGCGTCGCTGGTCATACCCCCAAACTACCGGCAATCGAACACAAGTTCACCACACGATCGGGCAAGAAACCGCCCGACTGTCCGCCCATCAGAACACCCGACGAAGCCTCAAGAAACCACCCGATACCAGAAGGGCCCTACCGCCTCCAACCGAACCGGAGGCCCAACCCGATCGAAAACCCTGACCCCGCAACCCAAAAACACCGGAACCGGCAGAGCAAGAACCTCGTCGAGCACCCCGGCCTCAAGACACTGCCGAGCGACATCGGCGCCGAGAACGTTGACGTACTTCTGCCCGGCAGCCGCTTTGGCCGCAGCAACACCCGAAGCCAGATCACCGAAGAAACTCACCCCGGGAACCGGCCGGGCCGGCCGATGGGTCAGCACGATCTGCGGCCCCTCCCAGCCTCCGCCGAACGCCTTGCCCTCGCCCGGCCCGCCCCGGTGGGGGTCGTCGCCGTCGAAGGTGCGGCGGCCCACCAGCAAGGCTCCGATCCGGGGGACCAGGTCGTCGACCGCCGGGTCGGGGGCCAGGTGCGGGGTCAGCCAGGACATGTCGCCGCCCGGGCCGGCCACAAAACCGTCGATCGAGCAGCTGAACGCATAGAGCAGTTTGGCCATCGGGCCCACCTCCGTGAGAATGCCGGACGCCGGTACTGACGAGCGGCGCCGCGGAAACTCATCGGTGGGGCGGGAACCGCGGGGGACGGCGCTCGTTCCAGCTGGCCAGGCCCTCGGCCAGCTCCGGACGGCCGAACGACTCGATCATCAACGCGGTCGCCGAGCGGGCCGCCTCCGGAAGCGGCAGCCCGGCCTCGCGGGCGAACTGCTCCTTCATCACCGCCATCGACCGCGGTGCGCTGTAGGTCGCCAGTTCGGTCGCGTAGGCGTGGGCGCGCAGCGGCAGCTCGCCGGGCGGGACGACCTCCTGGACCAGGCCGTAGTCCAGGGCCTGCTCCGCGGTGAACGTCCGCCCGGACAGCAGCAGGTCGCGGGCCCGGCCCTGGCCGACCAGCTCCGGCAGCAGCTTGGCGATGCCGTACTCGGCGATCAGGCCGCGGCGGGCGAACGCCGTGGTGAACTTCGCGCCCGCGGCGGCGAAGCGGACGTCCGCCGAACAGGCGATGACGAACCCCAGGCCGGCGCAGCCGCCGTTGATCGCCGCCACCACCGGGACACCCACCGAGGCCGCCGCCAGCACGTCCCGGTGGTTTTCGCCTCCCTCGGCCGGCGGTGCCGCGGCGACCGTGTCCAGCAGGCCAAGGTCGGCGCCGGGGCAGAAGGCCCGGCCCGCGCCCGTGACGACGACCGCGCGGACCTCCGGATCGGCCGCCGCCTGCCGCAGCAGCGCGCCGTAGCGGGCCTGCATCGGCACGTCCATCGCGTTGCTGCGGTCCGGCCGGTCGAACGTGCACGTCGCGATCGCGCCGTCCGTCTCGTACCGCACACCATCCACAGTGGACATGGCCGCCTCCTCGGGTCGGTCACCATACTAAGCGGTCGCTCAGGTATTTGTCACGGCGTGGAGTTCGAAATTATCGAACTCGTTGGTTGTCCGGAAACCTCTGTGCCATAGTGCTTTCCGGCCGCACATCGCCCCTGGAAGGGACAGCCCGATGCCGGAAGTAGAACCGAGCGGTCTGCGCAGACGGCTCGTGCTGGGCGGGGTCGGTGCCGCCGTCGCCACGTCGGCGGTCGCGCCGGTCGCCCGGGCCGCCGACGCGCTCGCCCGGCCGGGGCAGGCGCGGGAAACCGATTTCGGCACCGGCTGGCGGTTCGTCCTCGCGAACCCCGACGGCGTCACCGATTCCGGCGGCCGCTTCGCCGACGCCGCGAAGCCCGCCTTCGACGACTCGGCGTGGCAGGTCGTCGACGTCCCGCACGACTGGAGCATCGAGCTCCCGCCGACCGCCGAGGGCACCAGCAGCGGTTCCGGGTTCTTCCGCGGCGGGCTCGGCTGGTACCGCAAGACGTTCACCCTGCCGCCCTCGCTCGCCGGCAAGCGCGTGTCGGTGGAGTTCGACGGCGTCTATTCGGACGCCCACGTGCACCTGAACGGCGAGCTGCTGGGCCACCACCCGTACGCCTACACCGGGTTCGCCTTCGACCTCACCGGACGGCTGCACACCGACGGCCGGACGCCGAACGTCCTCGCCGTCCGCGCGACGAACCCGCTGCCCAGCAGCCGCTGGTACTCCGGCAGCGGCATCTACCGCCGCGTCCGGCTGGTCGTGACCGAGCCGGTGCACGTCGCCCGGCACGGCACGTTCGTCACCACCCCCGACATCGCCGCCGGAAAGGGCACGGTGCGGGTGGCCACCGACGTCGTCAACGACTCCGGCGCCGCGGTCACGGCCCAGGTGCGCACGACGGTCACCGACCCGGCGGGCCGTGTCGTCGCGACCGGCTCCACCTCCGTGGCGGTGGACGGCGGGCGGACGGCGACGGCGGTGACCGGCCTGCGGGTCGAGAAGCCCCAGCTGTGGTCGACCGGAACACCCCGGCTGTACCGGCTGCGCACCGAGGTCGTCGTGGCCGGGCGCGTGCTCGACACGACCACCGCGGACTTCGGCTTCCGCTACACCGAATTCCACCCGGACAACGGGTTCTCGCTCAACGGCGTGCCGACGAAGCTGCGCGGGGTCAACCTGCACTCCAGCCAGGGCGCGCTGGGCGCGGTGGTCGACCCGGCCGCGCTGGAACACCAGATGCGGCTGATGCTCGCGATGGGCGTCAACGCGCTGCGGACCGCGCACAACCCGCCGGACCCGCAGCTGGTGACGGTCTGCGAACGGCTCGGGATCGTCATGATGGTCGAAGCGTTCGACTGCTGGCGGACCGGCAAGCTCGAGTACGACTACCACCGCGACTTCGACGAGTGGAGCGCGCGCGACATCGCGGAAATGGTCCACGCGGCCAAGAATTCACCCGCGGTCGTGCTGTGGTCGATCGGCAACGAGGTGCCCGACGCGTCGATGGCGGGCGGCCCGCAGATCGCGGCGGACCTGATCGCGGTGGTCCGCGCGATCGACACCACCCGGCCGGTCGTCATGGGCTCGGACCGCTACCGCGGCGTGCCCGCGCCGGGCTCGCCGCAGGACCTCATCCTGAAGCAGCTCGACGGCCTCGGCGTCAACTACAACACCGCCCAGTCGATCGACGGGCTGCACCAGCAGTACCCGGACAAGTTCTTCTTCGAATCCGAGTCGTCGTCGGAGACCTCGACGCGCGGCGTCTACCAGGATCCCGACCTGCTCAACACCGGCGAGAACCACACGCCGGGCAAGCGGGCGACGTCGTCCTACGACAACAACCTGGCCTCGTGGACCTTCAGCGGCGAGTACTCGCTGAAGAAGGACCGCGACCGGAAGTTCTGCCAGGGCCAGTTCCTCTGGGCCGGGCAGGACTACCTCGGCGAGCCGACGCCCTACGACGTCTTCCCGGTCAAGACGTCGTTCTTCGGCGCGGTCGACAGCGCCGGCCTGCCCAAGGACGCCTTCCACCTGTTCCGCAGCCAGTGGTCCACCGCGCCGATGGTGCACCTGGTCCCAATGGACTGGACGAACCACCGCGCCGGCGAACCCGTCGCGGTGTGGGTCTACTCCACTGTGGACACCGTGGAGCTGGTGCTGAACGGGAAGTCGCTGGGAACCAAGAGGTTCGACCGCAAGACCACAGTGGACGGACGGCCGTACCTGGAGACGGCGGAACCGGCCGGGGACGACAAGAACGACCCCTCCGGCAGCTACGTCAGCCCGAACGGCAGCACCGGCAAGCTGCACCTGAGCTGGACCGTGCCCTTCGAGCCCGGCACGCTGACCGCGATCGCCCGGTCCGGCGGCCGCGAGGTGGCGCGGGACCGGCTCGTGACGGCGGGGCCGCCGCAGGCGGTCAAGCTGAGCGTGGACGCGCCGGGCGGCGGGGTGGTGGCCGGGGCGATGACGTTCGTGACGGCGTCGGTCGTGGACGCCCGCGGGACCGTCGTGCCCGGCGACGGGCCGGTGCTGCGGTTCGCCGTCCGCGGGCCGGGGCGGCTCGCCGGCGTCGACAACGGCAGGCAGGAACTCGCCCAGAGCTACCAGCAGCCGACGATCCCGGCGTTCAACGGGCTCGCCGTCGCCGTCGTCGCGGCGACCGGCGGCCGGGGCCCGATCTCGGTGACGGCGAGTGCCCCGGGGCTGGTGCCGGGGAAGATCACCTTGCCGGGCACCTCCCTCGGGCAGCGCAACGGCCCGGGCGCCCGCGCCGTCGAAGCACCCGTGGTCCCGGCTGTCTCGACCGCGGACGCGAGCTACTCGGGAGCCCCGGACACGCTGCCGTCGGCGATGCTGGACGGCAACCCGGCCACCGGCTGGTCCAATTACTACGTCAAACCGGCGACGGCGACGCTGAAGGCGGTGAGCAGGCCGCGGGCCCAGGACTGGGTGTCGCTGGCCTGGCCGTCACCCCAGCGGATCACCGCCGTCACGGCGAACTTCGTGGTGGACGGGACGCTGACGCTCCCGGTCGCCGTCGAGGTCGCCCACCGCACGGCCCGGGGCTTCGAGCCGGTGCGGAACCTGCGGATCACGTGGGGGACCGGGGCGAACGACCCGACGACGTTCGCGTTCGACCCGGTCGTGACCGGCGAAGTGCGGATGACGATGACCGCGCGGGGCTTCCTGCGGATCAGCGCGCTGCTGGCCCGCTGACCGCGGGCCCGGCGGGGCGCACCCCCCGCCGGGCCGCGGCGGTCACCGGCTGCAGGGAGCGAGGGCGTCGAGGCCTTGCGGCTTCTCGGCGTTGCGGCCGATGGCGGTGGCGATCCGGTTGATCGTCGCGACGCGCTTGTCCTCGAGCGGGCCGAGGATGGCGTTCTGGACGAAGTTCGGGCCGCCCTGCCCGGCGCTGGTCACCAGGCGGTTGTTCGCCTCGGCGAGCTGCGTGTCGAGCAGCTGCAGGTTGCGCTGGACTTCGGCCTGGGCCTGGGCAGGAATGGCCGGGAGCCGGCTCTCGACGTCGGGGCAGGAGATCTGGCCGGCCCCGGCGTTGCCGGTGGTCCCGTTCTGCCCGGTGTCGCCCTGGCCGCCGGAGCCCTGGGCCGGTGCCGGAGCGCCGGCACCCGCGCCCGTGCCGGGCTGCCCGCCCAGGGCGCACGTGGCCAGGCTGTCGAGGCCCTGTGGCTTCTCGGCCCGGCGCCCGATCGAGATCGCGATGCGGTCGATCGTGGACTTCCGCTTGTCCGCCAGCGGCCCGAGGATCGCGTTCTGCACGAAGTTGGGGCCGCCCTGCCCGGCGCTGGTCACCAGGCGGTTGTTGGCTTCGGCGAGCTGGGTGTTCAGCAGGTCGAGGTTGCGCTGGACTTCGGCTTGGGCCTGAGCGGGGATGGCCGGGAGCTTGCTCGCGACGTCGGGGCAGGAGATCTGCCCGGCCGCCGCCTGGCCGCCCGAGGCAGCGCTGGCGCTGCCGGGGTCGCCGACGGTCGTGGCGATCACCAGCGCGCCGCCCGCGATCGCGAGGCCCAGGGCCGCCGTCGCGATCTTCGTCCGCCGGGACAGGCGGTGTCGTCCACCGGATGCTGGCATGAATGACTCCGATTTCGTGCTTGAGTTAGCGTGAACATATGGGTGCCCCGCCGTGTTCGGGGGATACGGCGGAGTATTCGGATGGGGCGGACCAATCTGGTCGCCGACGTCATGGTGGCCTCCGGAACAGGGGTTTGTCCAGTGTGATCCGCCCGAAAAAGAAGATCTGAACCATTTTGAACCGGGGTACGTGTACCCCGGTGACGGTGGCATCTGGCTGCATTTGTTTCGATTGATTCAGCGGCACGTCGGAATTGCGTGCGCAATTTCGGCGGCGAAGCCGGGCTTGACGCGGGCTGCCGTCGCCTCCTAGCGTCGGCATACCGACCGGTCGGTGTCCAAAGGAGGTCACTGGATGAGCTGGTACGACGCGAAGCCCTGGCTCGCGAGCTACGACGAACGGGTGCGGGCCGCGGGACCGGCGAAGCCGACGACGCTGCCCGAGACGTTCCGCCGCGCCGCGGACCACGTCCCCGACCGGACGGCGATCGCGTACTTCGACGCGAAGCTGAGCTACCGCGAGGTCGACGAGCTCTCCGACGGCGTCGCGCGGTACCTGACGGCGCACGGCTTCGCCCGCGGCGACCGGCTCGCCCTGGTGCTGCAGAACATCCCCCAGTTCGTCATCGCCCTGCTGGGCGCGTGGAAGGCCGGCGGGATCGTGGTGCCGGTCAACCCGATGTACCGCGAACGCGAGCTCACGCACGTGCTCACCGACGCCGGCGTGAAGGCGATCGTCTGCTCGCAGCGCGGCTGGAACGCCTACATCGCCCAGACGGCGGCCGGCCTGGACATCGCGCTCACCACCAGCGAACTGGAGTTCCAGACCCGCGACGACGAGCGCGTCCTGGCCCAGGTCGAGAAGGAAGCGACCCCGGGCGCGACCGAACTCCTCGAAGCCGCGGTCACGCCGGGCCCGAAGCCCCCGGAACCCGCTTTCGCGCTCGGCGACACCGCCCTGATCAGCTACACCTCCGGCACCAGCGGCACGCCGAAGGGCGCCACCAACACCCACGGCAACATCGGCACCAACGCCGCCGGGCTCGGCTCGTTCAGCGGCCTGCCCGCCGGCTCGACCCTCTTCGGGCTCGCGCCCTTGTTCCACATCACCGGCATGGTCTGCGAACTCGGCTCCGCGATCGACATCGAGGGCACCCTGGCCCTGGCCTACCGCTTCGAACCCGGGGTCGTCCTCGACGCCTTCCTCGAGCACAAGCCGTCGTACACGGTCGGGCCGTCGACGGCCTACATGGCCCTGATGGCCCACCCGTCGTTCAGCCGGGAGCACTTCGGCTCGTTCTCGCTGCTGTACTCCGGCGGCGCCGCGCTGCCGCCCGCCGTCGTCGAGGCCTTCCGGGCGAAGACGGGGCACTACATCCACAACGGCTACGGCCTCACCGAGACGACGGCGGGCTGCGTCGTCGTCCCCGGCACCCTCGAGGCGCCGATCGACCCGGAGTCGGGCACCATCTCGATCGGCCTGCCGGTGCCGGACACGATCGTCCGGATCCTCGGCGAGAACGGCGAAGAACTGCCGCCCGGGCAGGCGGGCGAGATCGCCGTCGAGGGCCCGATGGTCGTCTCGGGCTACTGGAACCGCCCGGACGCCACCGCCGAGTCGCTGCCCGGCGGGCGGCTGCTGACCGGCGACATCGGGTTCATGGACGAACGCGGCTGGGTCTACGTCGTCGACCGCAAGAAGGACATGATCAACGCGTCCGGCTTCAAGGTCTGGCCGCGCGAGGTCGAGGACGTCCTCTACACGCACCCGGCGGTCCGCGAGGCGGCCGTGGTCGGGATCGCCGACGAATACCGAGGCGAGACGGTCAAGGCCTACGTCAGCCCGGCGCCCGGGGCGACCGCCGATCCCGCGGAGCTGGTGGCCTGGTGCCGGGAGCGGCTCGCCGCCTACAAGTACCCGCGCACCGTCGAAGTCCTCGACGAGCTGCCGAAGACGACCAGCGGCAAGATCCTGCGCCGCGAACTGCGGGCCCGGGGGTAGCGCGGTGGTCGAGACCGTCCGCGGCGCCATCGCGCCGGAAGCGCTGGGCCGGGTGCTGATGCACGAGCACCTCTTCGTGCTGAGCCCCGAATTCGTCGCCAACTACCCCGAACACGACGGGTTCCGCGAGGACGAACACGTCCCCGAAGCGATCCGGCGGCTGAAGGAGCTGAAGGACGCCGGGATCGACACGATCGTCGACCCGACGGTGATCGGGCTCGGCCGCTACATCCCGCGCGTGCAGCGGGTCGCCGCCGAGGTCGAGGTCCACATCGTCGTGGCGACCGGGCTCTACACCTACAATGACGTGCCGCACTACCTGCACTTCCGCGGGCCCGGCACGCTGCTGCAGGGCGAGGACCCGCTGGTCGCGATGTTCGTCGGCGACCTGCGCGAGGGCATCGCGGGCACCGGCGTCAAAGCGGGGCTGCTCAAGTGCGCGACGGACGAACCGGGGGTGACGCCCGGCGTCGAGCGCGTGCTGCGCGCCGTCGCGAAGGCACACGTCGAGACGGGCGCGCCGATCATGACCCACACGCACGCCGGCACACGGCGCGGGCTGGAGCAGCAGGCCGTCTTCGAGTCCGAGGGCGTCGACCTGACCCGGGTGCTCATCGGGCACTCGGGCGACTCGACGGACCTGGGGTACCTGACCGAGCTCGCCGACCGCGGATCGCTGCTCGGGATGGACCGGTTCGGCCTGGACCTGCTGCTGCCGTTCGAGGAGCGGGTGAACACGGTCGCGGCGATGTGCGAACGCGGTTACGCGGGCAGCATGGTGCTTTCGCACGACGCGTCCTGCTACATCGACTGGCTCCCCGCGGCGCAGCTGCCCGCAATCGCGCCCAACTGGCACTACCTGCACATCACCCGGGACGTCCTGCCCGCGCTGCGGGAGCGCGGCGTGTCCGAAACGGACATCACGACCATGCTCGTGGACAACCCGCGGCGGTTCCTCTCGTGGCGTTATCCTGGTGCGTCCTGAGAGGGGGTACTGCGGTGACCCGAGCAAGCACCCGCAAGCCGGGCGAGGCCACCGGCGACGACCAGGCGGCCGTTCCCCGGCGGCTGCTGGAGCACGCCACGAAGCTGTTCGCCAAGAAGGGCTTCGACCGCACGTCCGTCCAGGAGATCGTCGAGGCGGCGGGCGTCACCAAGGGCGCGATGTACCACTACTTCGGCTCGAAGGACGACCTGCTCTACGAGATCTACGCCCGGGTGCTGCGCGAGCAGACCCGCCAGCTGGAGAGCGTCGCCTCCTCGGGCGCACCGCTGCGCGAGCGCCTCGCGGCGGCGGCGTCCGACGTGGTGGTGTCCAGCATCGACAACCTCGACGACAACACGATCTTCCTGCAGTCGATGCACCAGCTGTCCCCGGACAAGCAGAAAGCGGTCCGCGCCGAGCGGCGCAAGTACCACGAGCGGTTCCGCGGGCTGATCGAGGAGGGGCAGGCCTCGGGCGAGTTCCGCACGGACAAGCCGGCCGACGTGGTGGTGGACTTCTTCTTCGGGTCGGTGCACCACCTGGGGTCCTGGTACCGGCGGAGCGGGTCGCTGACGGCCCGGCAGATCGGGGACCACTACGCGGACCTGCTGCTGGACGCCCTGAGGCCGCCGGTGGGCTAGTGGCGCCGGAGGTGGTCCAGCAGCAGCGCGCTGACCTCGTCCGGGGCCTCCATCGCCATCCACTGGCTGGCGCCCTCGACGATCTGGAAGCGGTACTCCGCGTCGATGTGGTGGACCGTCTGCTCGGCCGCGCCTTGGCCCAGGTACGGGTCCTCGCGGCCCCACAGGTACAGCGTCGGCACCTTGATGCGGCCCGCCGGGACGTCGAACTCGTCGTTCGTGGCTCCCCGGTACCAATTCAACGTCGCCGTCAGCGCGCCCGGTTCGGAAAGACGGGCCACCGCGCGTTCCACGACGGCTTCCGGAATGCGGCTGTTGTAGACAGCGCGTAATTGTGCGGCTTCGTCGCGTAAGAGGTATTTTTCCGCTCGGCCGACCGCGCGGCGGAAGAAGCGGATGTAGCCGAGGTCGTGGAACTGGCCGTCGTCGGTGGCCGCCGCTCGTTGGAGCGCTGCCGGGTGGGGGGTGGACAGCACCGTCAACGAGCGGAGGCGGTCCGGGTGGGTGGCCGCGAGGACCCAGGCCACCATGCCGCCCCAATCCCGCGCCACCAGGTGGAAGCGGTCCGCTCCCTGGCTGCCGGCGAAGGCCAAGGCGTCGCCGACCAGGTGATCGAGCGTGTAGTGCTCGACGCCGTCCGGGCGCGCGCCGGTGGCGTAACCCCGCTGGTCGACCGCCAGCGCGCGGTAGCCGGCCTCGCCGAGGGCGTGGAGCTGCTCGGTCCAGGCGTCGGCGAACTCGGGCCAGCCGTGCAGCAGCAGGACGAGCTCGCCCGAGGCGGGCCCGGCCGCCAGCGCGCTGTGGTGGTGGCCGCCGACGGTGACGGTCAATTGCTCCAGCGCGCCGGTGTCGGCCGGCGCGACGGCTGTTTCCATGGCGCACAGGTTAGATCCGGGAGTCGACGAGAACCATGGGAAGAAGGGCATTTTTGTCACCCTTTTGCCCGTGAAGTGGCCTGGCTCACAAAATTCTCGCTCAGGTGAGCAAAAACCCCGATCAAAACTGAATGTTCTTCATGAATGCCGGTCGAGCCGCTGGAGGTCCACCACCGCCTTGTCGACCGTGAAGACGTCGGCGGGGATGTTCTTCGCGGGGTCGGTGGCCGCGCCGCCGAGCAGGGAGACGTAGCAGCCGTAATCGATCGCGTACCCGTCGTACAGCCGGCCCGGGCGGCGCGGGTCGACCACGCCGCGCCGGAGGATGTGCAGCAGCCGCGCGTCGCACAGCGTGTCGATCGCCGCCGTGCGCTCGCGGGCGGGCAGGAGGAACGTCCGGCAGCGCCGCCGTCCCACGACTTCGTCGACCAGCAGCCCCAGTACCCGTTCGGCGTCCTCGTCCCGGCTGATGACGGACTGCTTGTCCCGCAGGTACCAGTCCCGCGCCGCCCGCCGGACGTGCGCCAGGGCGATCCTCCCGCCGTGGGCGTGCTGGGCGGCCAGGGCCGCGATGTTGATCGCGTCCCGCGGGACGCCCTCGGCGGCCCGGACGAGCTCCGGGAACGCGCCGCTGTGGAAAGCGGCGTCGACGAACTCGCCGGGCACCGCCGTCCGCAGCATCGAGGCGAGGATCGGCCGGACGTGGCTGGCGAACAGCTCCCGGAAAAACGCCTGCGCCTCCTCCGGCGACTGGTCGAAGACGAGGGCGTCGTCGAGGCTGACGGCGGACGCCGCGTCCGAACCGACCTCGATGCCCAGGTAGTCGTCGTCGAGCGGGACGAAGAAGCGGGCGCGGTGCTCGATGGCGGCGATCTTCACCGTGACCCCGCGGACGGGCAGGACGCTGCGGCGCAGCAGGTCCGCCAGGAACGGCTGCAGGTCCAGCGGCACGCTGCTCCACTCGTCGAGCAGCAGCCACAGCCGGGCGGGCCGGACGCCGTCGGCCACCGCCTGGACGGCGCGGCTCAGCGGGCCGAACAGCACGCGGTGCTGCTCGACACCGGTGCGCTTGCGGCGGTTCGACGCCGTCGCCGACGTCCGGTGCCGTGCGGAAGCCCGGGCACCGCCCTTCGGGGCGATCGACAATTCCGCCGAGCTTTCCCGTTCCACGGCGTCGCCGAAAGTCTGTTCCTGTTCGGTTTCGCCGATGACCTCGACTTCGGTGGCGGCGGAGACCAGCGCGTCGAGCCCGCGCAGCACGGCTTCCTGGTGCGGGGGATTGCCGTCGACGGCGAAGGCGAAAAGCCGGTCGTGCACCGCCTCCAGGGTGTCCACCAGCAATTGGGTGCCGCGCTGGGCCGGGCTCACCGCGGTGTTGGCGTAGAGGCCGCCCGTGGAGCCGATCGTCCGCAGGTCGAGGTAGATCGCGATGTCCCCGGTGCGTTCGAGGAGCTCCTGCAGGTGGAGCAACGCGTGGGTCTTGCCGGTGCCGCGGCGGCCGAAGAGGATCTGGTGATCGGCCGAATTGATCATCGCGGAAAACGATCCCGCGGCGACGTAGGTCGCGGCCAGCGTCGACCGGTCGGCGCTTTCCGCGCGCCGGGGAATGCGCATCAGGGCCTGGTTGAGGTGCATCTGAATGGCCTGCGCCATCGGAGCGGACCTCCCGGCTGATCGCCTCACCGTACGGGCCAGCGTACGGCAGCCGACGCTCCGCCCGGCACGGCCGAATGTGTTGCGCGACGCGGGAACGGCCCGTCCCCGGGCCGGGGACGGGCCGTTTCCGGGAGGTCAGGCGGGCAGGTCGACCAGGTCCGCCAGCCGGGCCCGGTGCCGGCCCGGGGTGCCGAGGGCGATCTCGTCCGCCTTCGCCCGCTTCAGGTACAGGTGCGCCGGGTGCTCCCACGTCATCCCGATGCCGCCGTGCAGCTGGATCGCCTCTTCGGTCGCCTTGACCGCGATCGGCGCGTTGCGGGCCTGGGCCACCGCCACCGCGATCGGCACGTCGGTGCCCGTGGCCAGCGCGTCCGCGGCGTTGCGCGCCGCCGCACGGGCGAGGACCAGGTTCGTGTACAGGTTCGCCAGCCGGTGCTTGAGCGACTGGAACCCGCCGACCGGGCGGCCGAACTGGTACCGCCCCTTGAGGTAGGCCACCGTCTCGGTGAGCGCCCACTCGGCGACGCCCGTCTGCTCGGACGCCAGGATGCCCGCCCCGAACAGCAAGGCGTTCTCCAGCGCCGAAGCCGCCTCCGGGCCCGACGCCACGAGCACCGCGGCCGCGTTCGAGAGCTCCACGTCGGCCACGCGGCGCGTCAGGTCGAACGACACCAGTTCCGACACCGTCGCCGCCGTCGCCTCGACCACGTACAGCCCGGGGCCGTCCGGGCCGGCGGCCGGCACGACCAGCAGGTCCGCCACCGACGCGTCGGCGACCGTGCCGACCCGGCCGGTGAGCGTGCCGTCCGGGTTCGCCGTCACCGACGACGGGAAGCCCGCGCCCGGCGCCGTCGACAGCGGCACGGCCAGCGCGCCGATCGCCTGGCCCGCCGCGAGCCGGCCGACGAAGTCGCGCGCGCCGGCGTGCACCAGTGCCGTCGTCGCCAGCACGACGCTGCCGAGGAACGGCACCGGGGCGACGCTGCGGCCGAGTTCTTCGGCCACGACGGCGACTTCGCGGGCCGACGCGCCGTGGCCGCCCAGCTCCTCCGGCACGGCCAGCCCGGCCACGCCCACCTCGTCGGCCAGCGTGCGCCACAGCTTCAAGTCGTAGCCCTCCGCCGTCTCGACCCGCGCCAGCAGCGCCTCGGGGCCGGCCTTGTCCTTGAGCAGGTCGCGGACCGAGGCGCGCAGATCTTCCTCGACGTCGGAATACAGCAGATCACGCGGGGTTTGACTCATCGGGGGAGGTCCTTCCAGGCGACGTCCTTGTCGACGCGCGGCTCCGAGGGCAGCCCCAGCACGCGCTCGGCGATGATGTTGCGCAGGACCTCCGAGGTGCCGCCCTCGATGGAGTTGCCCTTCGCGCGCAGGTAGCGGTAACCGGCTTCGCGGCCGGTGAAGTCGACGATCGCCGGGCGCCGGAACGTCCAGTCGTCGTAGGCCAGGCCCTCTTCGCCGAGCAGTTCGACCTCCAAGCCGGTGAGCGCCTGGTTCAGTTCCGAGAAGGCGACCTTCATGGCCGAACCCTCCGGCCCCGGCGCGCCCGCCGTCAGCTGCTGGCGCAGCCGGGTGCCGGCCAGCCGCAGCGTCTCCGCCTCGACCCAGTGCTGGACGAGGCGGTCGCGCAGCTCCGGCGTGCGCAGCTCGGGCCGCTCGCGCCAGGTCTTCGCGACGATCCCGATCAGGCCGCCTTCGCGCGGCTGGACGAACCCGCCGATCGCGACGCGCTCGTTCATCAGCGTGGTCTGCGCGACCTTCCAGCCCTCGCCGACCGCGCCGAGGCGCTGGGTGTCCGGGATCCGCACGCCGGTCAGGAACACCTCGTTGAACTCGGCCTCGCCGGTGATCTGGCGCAGCGGCCGGACCTCGACGCCGGGGGCGGTCATGTCGCACAGGAAGTACGTCATGCCCTGGTGCTTCGGCACGTCCGGGTCGGTGCGGGTGACCAGGATCGCCCACTGCGACTCGTGCGCGCCGGAGGTCCACACCTTCTGGCCGGTGACGATCCAGTCGTCACCGTCGCGGACGGCCCGGGTGCCGAGCGCGGCGAGGTCGGAACCGGCGCCGGGCTCGGAGAACAGCTGGCACCACACCTCCTCGCCGGTCCACAGTGGACGCAGGAAGCGCTCGCGCTGCTCCGGTGTGCCGAAGGCGAGGATGGTCGGCGCGGCCATGCCGAGGCCGATGCCGATCCGACGCGGGTTGTTGTCCGGCGCGCCCGCCTCCGTGAACACACTGTCCACAGCGGACTGCAGCGCGCGCGGCGCGTTCTGCCCGCCGAGCCCGGCGGGGAAGTGGATCCAGGCGAGACCGGCGTCGAACCGGGCCCGCAGGAACTCCAGCGGGTCGGTCGTCTTCGGGTCGTGCGAAGCCAGGAACTCGGTCGCCTGGCGGGTCAGGTCTTCGGCGGTGACAGTCACTTCGCGCCCTCCGAGAGGTACTTCTTCAGTTCACGCCGGGCCAGCGAGCGCTTGTGGACCTCGTCCGGCCCGTCGGCCAGGCGCAGGGTGCGGTTGCCCGCCCACATGGCGGCCAGCGGGAAGTCCTGGCTGACGCCGCCCGCGCCGTGCACCTGCACGGCCTTGTCGAGGATCCACTCGACGGCGCTCGGGGTGGAGATCTTGATCGCCTGGATCTCGGTGTGCGCGCCCTGGTTGCCGACGGTGTCCATCAGCCACGCGGTCTTGAGCACCAGCAGCCGCTGCTGCTCGATCTTCACGCGCGATTCGGCGATCCAGTCCTGCACCACACCCTGCTGGGCGATCGGCTTGCCGAACGCCTCCCGCGAGATCGCCCGGCGGCACATGAGCTCCAGTGCCCGCTCGGCCATGCCGATGGCGCGCATGCAGTGGTGGATGCGGCCGGGGCCGAGGCGGGCCTGGGCGATGGCGAACCCGTCGCCCTCGCCGGCGACGAGGTTCTCCACCGGCACGCGGACGTCCTCGAAGAGCACCTCGGCGTGCCCGCCGTGGTCGCTGTCGTCGTAGCCGAAGACGTGCATGCCCCGCTTGACCGTCAGGCCCGGCGTGTCGCGCGGGACCAGGATCATGCTCTGCTGCTTGTGCGGCGCGGCTTCGGGGTCGGTCTTGCCCATGACGATGAAGATCTTGCAGGCGGGGTTCATCGCCCCGGAGATGTACCACTTGCGGCCGTTGACCACGTACTCGTCGCCGTCACGCCGGATCGAGGTCTCGATGTTGCGGGCGTCGGAGGAGGCGACGTCCGGCTCGGTCATCGCGAACGCCGAGCGGATTTCCCCGTTCAGCAGCGGTTCCAGCCACTGCTTCTTCTGGTCGTCGTTGCCGAACATGGCCAGCACTTCCATGTTCCCGGTGTCCGGGGCCGCGCAGTTGACGGCGGTCGGCGCCAGCCGGATGCTGCGGCCGGTGATTTCGGCCAGCGGGGCGTACTGCAGGTTCGTCAGCCCCTGCCCATGCCTGCCGGCATTGGAGGCACCAACACTGCGGTCGCCGGGGAGGAAGAAGTTCCACAGGCCGCGTTTGCGGGCCTCGGCCTTGAGCTCCTCGACGACCGGCGGGATGGCCCACGGGTCGTCGCGTTCGGCGAGCTGCCGCTCGAACACCGGCTCGGCGGGGTAGACGTGCGAGTCCATGAACTCGAGGAGCTGCCCGCGCAGCTCCTCGGTCTTCTCGTCGAACGCGAAGTCCATTTACTTCTCCTCTTTGAGAATCTCGTTGCCGTGCGCGATGAGCGGCACGACCCCGGCCCCGACGCCTTCGAAGCCCGCCCCGACCGTCTGGCCCTTGCCGAAGCGGTAGTGGATGCCTTCCAGGATCACGGCCAGTTTGAAGAACGCGAAGCTGACGTACCAGTTCAGCTGCGAGACGTCCCGCCCGGAGAGTTCCGCGTAGCGGGCGACGACCTCGTCGGTGGCCGGGTAGCCCGGGGCCGAGCTGGCGTTGGACACGAACGGCAGCGACACCTTGTCGCGCTCGGCGTAGGCCACCAGCAGCGCGAGGTCGGTCAGCGGGTCGCCCAGGGTCGACATCTCCCAGTCGAGCACCGCCGAGATCCGGTCTTCGCCGTCGACCAGCACGTTGTCCAGGCGGTAGTCCCCGTGGACGATGGACGGCTCGCCGGACACCGGCACCGCCGCCGCGAGCCGGTCGTGCAGCTCTTCGATGCCGGGGAGGTCACGGCTGCGGGACGCGTCGAGCTGCTTCTTCCAGCGCCGCAGCTGCCGTTCCAGGAAGCCTTCCGGGCGGCCGAAATCGCCCAGCCCGACGGCGGCCGGGTCGACCGCGTGCAGGTCGACGAGCGTGCCGACCAGCGCATCGGCCATCGCCCGGGTGCGGGCCGGGCCGAGCCTGGTCAGCTCGTCCGCGGTCCGGTAGGGCGTGCCCTCGACGAAGCTCATCACGTAGAACGGCGCCCCGACGACGTCGGCGTCCTCGCACAGCAGCAGCGCTTCGGGCACCGGCACGGCGGTGTCGCGCAGGCCGGAGATCACCCGGAACTCGCGGCTCATGTCGTGCGCGGTGGGCAGCACGTGCCCGAGCGGCGGGCGGCGCACCACCCAGCGCGACCGGCCGTCGCCCACCACGTAGGTGAGGTTCGACCGGCCGCCTTCCACGACGTCCGCGGTCAGCTCCCCGGCGACCAGGCCGGGCCGCCGCGCGTCCAGGTGGGCACGCAGGCGGCCCAGGTCGAGACCCGGCGGGTCGGTGCGGCTCATCAAGCCTCCTCACACTGCTTCCAGCCGAGCATACCGACCAGTCGGTATGCAGTACAGCGGGGTCAGCCGACGCAGCTTTCACGTGAAAGCTGCACTTTGCGCCACAAAGCGGAGCTTTCACGTGAAAGCTCCGCCCTTGCGGCTGTCATGCCAGGAACCGGGTCACCCATTCGGCGACGCAGGCGGGCTTCGCCTCGCCGTCGATTTCGACCGTCCACCTCGAGACCGCCTGCTTGCCGCCGGGGATGTCGGTGATCTCCAGCAGCTCCGCCCCGGCGCGCACCTTCGAGCCGACCTTCACCGGCTGGGGGAAGCGGACCTTGTTGAGGCCGTAGTTGATACCCATCTTGATCCCGTTGACCCGGTAGATCTTCGGGCCGAACGCCGACAGCAGCGACAGCGTCAGGAAACCGTGGGCGATGGTGCCGCCGAACGGGCCCGCGGCCGCCATCGGTTCGTCGACGTGGATCCACTGGTGGTCGTCGGTGGCGTCGGCGAACTGGTTCACCCGTTCCTGGGTGATCGTCAGCCACTCGCTGTACCCGAGGTGCTCGCCCGCCGCGGCGGCGAACTCGTCGAGGCTCTGGAACTCCCGCATCGGCCTCAGTCCTTCGGTCCGCCGGCAACGTAGATGACCTGGCCCGAGACGAACCCGGCCCCCTCGCTGACCAGGTACGACGCCAGGTTGGCGATGTCCTCGGGCGTGCCGACGCGCTGCACCGGGATCTGCGACGCGGCCGCCGCCTTGAAGTCCTCGAAGCTCATGCCGAGCCGCTCGGCGGTCGCCGCGGTCATGTCGGTGGCGATGAAGCCCGGCGCGATGGCGTTGGCCGTGACGTTGAACTTGCCCAGCTCGATGGCGAGGGTCTTGGTGAACCCCTGCATGCCGGCCTTCGCCGCGGAGTAGTTGACCTGGCCGCGGTTGCCCAGCGCCGAAGTGCTCGACAGGTTGACGATCCGGCCGTACTTCTGCTCGGTCATGTGCTTCTGCACCGCGCGGGTCATCAGGAACGAGCCCTTGAGGTGCACGCCGAGCACGGAGTCCCACTCCTGCTCGGTCATCTTGAAGATCAGGTTGTCGCGGGTGATGCCGGCGTTGTTGACCAGCACGACCGGCGGGCCGAGCTCGTCGGCGACCCGGGCGACGGCCGCCTCGACCTGCTCGGCGTCGCTGACGTCCAGCGCGACACCGACGGCCTTGCCGCCCTTGGCGACGATCGCCTCGGCACCCTGCTTGACGCCGGCCTCGTCCAGGTCCAGCAGCCCGACGGCGAAGCCGTCATCGGCCAGCCGCGCCGCGACGGCGGCGCCGATGCCGCGGCCGGCACCGGTGACCACGGCGACACGGGAAGGGGAATCGGTCACAGGGGACCTCCTCGTCGTTGAGAAAGCGGGCTCGTGCCCGCGAGCCTACTAAGCGGTTGGTCACTGACGATACGGCCAGCGGCCCGCATTTCGGTGCCAACGTACGCAGATTTCCGCCATCCCGCGTGGTCCGGCCCGGTTTGCCGAGGAAGCCGGGGCCGCGCCGGGACGCCAGTGGCCAACGTCACACGTGGTCGTGGGGGCTTGCCGCCATGCCGCAGCCGCGCGGCCGTCGACCAGCGGCCGCGTCACCGCGTGCAGGGGCCGAAGTAGCGGCACTCGATCAGGGCTCGCGGGTCGAGGGACCGCGCGCGCGGCTCGAGGGTGTCGAGCAGCGCGGCGATCTCGTCCAGGTCCACGACCCCGTCGGCGGTGAAGGGGAAGAACCGCTCCCGCGTGTCGTGCTCGGCGCAGCCGCTGCCGCGGAGGTTGCCCGCCGGGACGACGGTGAAGACCTCGTCGCCCTCGTTGCCGAAGGTGAAGTAGCACTGCAGCCGCACCGGGGTCGTGTCGCCGACGTCGTTGATGGGCAGCCCGCCGTAGGTTTCGGGGTAGTGCCAGCCCGCGTGCACGTCGTTGGTGAACCAGACGCGGGCCGGATCGCTGTCGCCGTCGAGGTGCCAGCCCCGCGCGGTGAGGAACTCGTGCACCCCGAGCTGGCGGGTGACCATGAGGTCGGGCGTGGTCATCGCGGGTCCCTTCGAACGAAGTCGGGTACTCACGCTCAGTGTCGCGCTTGGCGGCTTTCCACGACCGGGTGACCCGCGTCCGGGAAGCGAGACGCCGCGGCGGCTACACGATGCCCGCCGCGATCAGCTGCTGCCAGATCTCGCCCTGGTCGACGACCTCGACGCCGTGCTTTTCGGCCTTGGTCAGCTTGCTCGCCCCGACGTCCGCGCCGGTGATGAGCAGGTCGGTGCTCGCCGAAACCGACGTGGCCGTGGTCGCGCCCGCCTTTTCGCAGAGCCGCTGGAACGTCGGGCGGGGGACCTTCTCGCCGGAGCGGGGGTCGCTGATCGCGCCGGTGACCACCACCGTCTTGCCCGCCAGCGGCGCGCCGGCCGCGACGACCGGCGGCAGGTCCTCCTCGCGCACGTCCAGCGAGACGCCCGCTTTCCGCAGGCGTTCGAGTTCGGGGCGCAGCCGGGTGAGGTGCTCGATCAGCGACGCGGCGACCTTCGGCCCGATGTCCTCCACGGCCACGAGCCCGTCGGCGCCCGCGGCCGCCACGTCTTCCAGGGAGCCGAACCCGGCCCGGCACAGGCGGGCGGCCGTGCCTTCGGACGCCATCGGGATGGCCAGCCCGATCAGCGCCCGGCGCAGGCCGACCGACCGGCTCGCGTCGATCGACTCGATCATCCGCGTCGCCGAGACCTCGCCGATGCGGTCGAACTCCAGCAGCTTTTCCTTCGTCAGCCCGTAGAAGTCCGACGGGTGCTCCAGGATCCCCGCCTCGGCCAGCCGTTCGATCCACACGCCGCCGATGGCGTCGATGTCCGCCGCCGCGCGCGAGGCCCAGTGGATCAGCCGGCGCACGGTCTGCGCCGGGCAGGACACGTTGGTGCAGAACAGTTCCCGGCTGTTGCCCTGCTCGGTCAGCGGCTGCCCGCACGACGGGCACGCGTCCGGCGGGACGATCTCCCGCTCGGCGCCCGTGCGCTTCGAGGCGTCGAGCACGCCGGCGACGAACGGGATCACGTCACCGGCGCGGCGCACCAGCACGGTGTCGCCGATCTTGATGCCGCGGGCGCGGATCACCTCCTGGTTGGCCAGCGTCGCGCGGGTGACCGTGGTCCCGCCCACGAACACCGGTTCCAGCCAGGCGACCGGGGCGATCTTGCCCGTCTTGCCGACGTCCCAGACGACGTCGGCCAGCACGGTGGTCTTCTCCTCGGCGGCGAACTTGAACGCCAGCGCGCCGCGGGGCGAGCTCGACCGGGTGCCGGCCGCCGCGTAGGCGTCCCGGCTCGCCAGCCGCAGCACGGCACCGTCGAGGTCGTAGTCCAGCTCGTTGCGCTGCCGCTCGATCTCGCCGATCACGCTCTGCGCCTCGGCGGCGTCGGCGCAGCGGCGCATGTCGGCCGCGGTGAAACCGAGCGTGTGCAGCGCCCGGCCGAGGTCGGTCTCCGCGCTGTCGGGCTCGGTGTACAGGTCGAAGGCGAAGAACCGCAGGCGCCGCTCGGCGACGGTGGCGGGATCCTTGGCGCGCAGGGTGCCCGCGGCGGCGTTGCGCGGGTTGATCAGCGGCTTGTCCGGGTGGGCGGTGTTGTAGGCGGCGAACGTGGAGCGCAGCATGACGGCCTCGCCGCGGACCTCGACCCGGCCCGGCGCGCCGACCTGCTCCGGGATCCCGTCGGTCAGCGCCCGCACCAGCACCGTGACGTCGTCGCCGGTCGTGCCGTCCCCGCGGGTGACCGCCCGGGCCAGGCGCCCGTTCTCGTAGACGACGGCCAGCGACAGCCCGTCCAGCTTCGGCATGACGACCACCGGCTGGCCGGGGAAGCGGTCGAAGAAGGCCGCGACCTGCTCGGGCTTGGTCGCCTTCTCCAGCGACAGCATCGGGCGCGAGTGCCGGATCGGCGCGTGCAGCACCGCCGGCGCGCCGACCTGGTCGAGGGGGTTCGGGTCGGGCGTGAACGCCGGGTGCGCGCCGATCAGGCTCCGCAGCTCGTCCTCGACCGCGTCGTACTCCGCGTCGGCCACCAGCGGCGAGCCGCGGTAGTAGGCGTCGCGCAGCACCGTGATGCGGTCGGCGAGTTCCTGAATGCGTTCCTGAGCGTCCACGCCCGAGGACGTTACCGGGCACCACCGACAAAAACCGCTTGCCGCCGGTTCCGCGGGTCGCCGACGATGACGGCCATGGCGACCCGACGAGCCGACATGTTCACCGCCGACGGCAGGCCGTCGCCCGACGACCCGCGCGAGCACCGGGTGCGCCTCGGCGACGAGCGCATCACGCTCGCCGAATCCCTGCGCTGCCTGCGCCTCACGCTGGAGCTGAAGTGCGCCGGTCTCGACGCCGAGGCGATGGCGAAGCGGGCGGTGGAGCCGTCGACGATGTCGCTGCTCGGCCTGGTCCGGCACCTGGCCGAGGTGGAGCGGGCGACCTTCCGGGTGCTGCTGGCGGGCCAGGACGTCCCCCGGCTCTACTGCACCGGCGCCGACCGCGACGCCGATTTCGACGGCGCCGTGGCGGATCCGGCGGTCGTGGCGCAGGCGTGGGCGGCGTGGCGGGCGGAGGCGGACTTCGCGACGCGGTTCGTGGCCGAAGCACCGAGCCTCGACGTCGGTGCCGAAGACCCGGCGAACCGCCACGGCAGCGGCGGCGGGCCGATTTCGCTGCGCGAGGCGCTCGTCGGCCTGATCGAGGAATACGCCCGCCACCTCGGGCACGTCGACCTCCTGCGCGAACGGATCGACGGCCGCCTCGGCCAGTGAACCCGGTGTGCTGGAGGAACTGCGGGTTTACGATCAAGATCATGCGATTCGCCATCAAGACTTCGCCCCAGAACACCGAATGGGCCGGCATGCTCGCCGTGTGGCAGGCCGCGGACGAAATCGAGCTGTTCGAGTCCGGCTGGACCTTCGACCACTTCTATCCCATTTTCTCCGATTCGACCGGCCCGTGCCTGGAGGGCTGGGTGACGCTCACCGCGCTCGCCCAGGCGACCAAGCGGCTGCGGCTCGGCACCTTGGTCAGCGGCATCCACTACCGCCACCCCGCGCTGCTGGCGAACATGGCCGCGACGCTCGACATCGTCTCCGGCGGGCGGCTGGAGATCGGCGTCGGCGCGGGCTGGAACGAGGAGGAGTCGGGCGCCTACGGCATGGAGCTGGGCTCGATCAAGGCGCGCAGCGACCGGTTCGAGGAAGCCTGCGAGGTCCTCGTCGGGCTGCTGACGCAGGAGACCACGACCTTCCGCGGCGAGCACTACCAGCTGACCGACGCCCGCTGCGAGCCGAAGGGCGTGCAGCGGCCGCACCCGCCGATCTGCATCGGCGGGAGCGGCGAGAAGCGCACCCTGCGCACGGCCGCGAAGTACGCCCAGCACTGGAACTTCGTCGGCGGCACGCCCGAGGAGTTCGCCCGCAAGCGTGACGTGCTGCACCGCCACTGCGCGGACGTCGGCCGCGACCCGGCCGAGATCACGCTGTCCTCGCACGTGCGCCTCGAGCCGGACCTCGACTACACGAAGGTCGCCGCCGAAGCCGAGGCACTCGGCGAAGCCGGCGTGGACCTGGCGATCGTCTACCTGCCGCCGCCGCACACCCCGGCCGTGCTGGAGCCGCTGGCGAAGGCGCTCGAGCCGCTGCGCTGACCCCGCGGCCGGGTTCAGGCCGGCGCCCCCAGCGCGGCGACGGCCGCGGCGATGCCGCCGGAGTCGTAGCTGCCGGTGGGCAGGGCCGCGCCGTGCGCGTGGCGGACCACGCCGTGGACGTCGACGAGGATGCTGCCGGACCGCTGCAGCGCGCCGAAGACCGTGCGGCTGAGCCCGACCAGCTCGTGGGGCGAGCCGCGACGGCCGGTGAGGACCGGGAACGGGATCCGGTGCTTCGCCCGCCACGCGGCCGCCGTCGCGCGGTCCTCGGGGACGGCGATCAGGACCCGGACCCCGGCCGCCGGCAGCGCGGCGTCCTCGGCGAGGGCGCGGACGTGCCGGCGGCAGACCGGGCACGTCGTCGACCGCATGAAGTAGAGCAGCACCGCGTGCCGGCCCCGGTGGTCGGCGAGGCGGACGGTCTGCCCGTCGGTGTCTTCCAGCACCAGCTCCGGTGCGGGTGATCCGGCTTCGAGCACGAGGGTTCCTTTCGTGGTTCAGACGGTGGGAGAGCCGTGCAGCCGGGCCCGGACGGCCGTCCGGGCCCGGTGCAGGTGGGACTTCATCGCCGCGGTGCTCAGCCCGAGCGCGTCGGCGACCGCTCGTCCCGGGTGCCCCAGGACGTCACGCATGATCAGGACCCGGCGCTGGACGTCCGGCAGCGCCCGGATGGCTTCGGCGACGCGCTCGGCTTCGAGGCGCCTGAGGACCTCGTCCTCGGCCGACGCCGCGAGGCCGGGCTCGGCGCCGTCGTCGAGCAGGCGCCGGGCGCGGCGCAGGCACTCGTTCCGCACGATCCGGAACATCCAGGAGGCCAGCGCCGCCGCGGCCCGCAGCGAGCCGATCTTGCGGTAGAGGACGATCAGGGCCTCCTGCGCCGCGTCTTCGGCGTCCTGCGGCGACGCGCAGAGGTGGTCGGCGAAGCGCCGCACGTGCGGATGGGCCCCGTGCACCACCGCCGTGATCGACTCCGGTCCCCGCCCTGCGCGGCTTCCACGAGCTGCTCGCTGACCCACCCCATCGCACCTCTCCCTCTCGACGTGACACCCATAAGAGGGGACGGCACCGCCAAAGGATTCACCGCCGTCCCGCGGCCGGGGCGGCCGCGGTTCAGCGGGGGTGCGGTGCCGGGAGCCCCGCCGCGGTCAGTGCGTCCCAAAGGGGCTTCGCGCGGTACCGGCGGGCGCCCAGGCCTTCGACGAACTGGCAGCCGTAGCCGGCGGCGGTCAGGGTCGTCGTCCGGCCCTGGACGTCGACGAACCGCAGCTCGAAGCCCGGTCCCAGGTCGAGGGTGCAGGCCACGTCCCCCGGCGGGGTGGGCAGCGAGCACGCGGCGGCGGCGATCTTCCTGATCGCGGCCGGGTCCGTGGTGCGGTGTTCGTCCGGCGGGGCGGGGGTGCGGCCCGGGAGGGAGGGCAGCGCCGGGAACAGCGGGCCGCGGTCGACGAGTTCCCGGGGTTCGTACGAGGGGGAGCACAGCGGCTCCCCGCCGCCGGCCCCCTGCTCGCCGCGGCCGCACGCGGCGGCGGAAAGAACGAGGAACAGCACGCCCGAAACGGCGGCCTGCTTGCGCATGGGGGCCCCTCCTTGGCTCGTCGCTTCCCGGACGGGACGGCCCGCGTGCCGGGTTGCACCGGGTGCCGCCGAAGGTCACCGGAGGCGGGGACGGACGACCGCGCCCCGGCTGATCCGGGACCTCTCCGGGGGTGGGGAACGACGCGGCCCGAGAGCCACCGGCGGGTCAGGCCGCGCGGTGCCGCCCGGCGGGCCGTCGTGGGAACCGCGGGCGGGCCGGCGCCGGTGCCTCCGGGGCGTCCGGTCCGGGCAGCGTCGCGTCGTCGCCGGTGTCCAGAGCGCCGGCTGTCAGCGGTGCGGGCGCGGGCCGGCGGCGGTGTTCGCGGTGGACCACGACCAGCAGGACCAGGCCGACCAGCAGCAGGCCGTGGCTGAGCAGGCGGCCGGGGCCGACCTCGCCGCCGGAGGCGTCGACCACCGACACGGCGGTGAGCACCAGGGCGAAGCCGCCGAACAGGGGCAGCTGGGCGCCGGCGGCCCGGGGGTGCAGGGCCGCCCACAGCAATCCGATCCCGAGCGCCAGGTTCCAGGCGGCGCTCTCGTTGCCCAAGTGGATCGCGGGCACGCCGCCGGAGTGCCCGGTGTGCCCGCCGCCGGGTAGCAGGAACTCGGCGAACCCGAGCCCGGACTGGACGAGCCCGACCGTCGCCAGCGCGATCCGGGCCGTCCACTTCTCCCGCGCGGGCGGTGGCGCCGCGGCGAGGATCGCGGCCGTGAGGTCGGGCACCACCGGCGCCCGGCGCAGCATGGACCGGCGCAGCCGGGTGGCCTCCTCCTGCCAGGCCCGGCACGCGGCACAGCCGCCGAGGTGGCGGTCCACCTCCGCTCCGGGCAGGGGGCCGGGCTCGCCGTCCATCGCGGCCGAGAGCGATTCTCGGAAAAGTGCGCAGTCCACGACCAGGTAGTCGGCCACGAGCCCGTCCCGGTTCCAGCGGATCGGGCCGCCGGGCCGCGAACCTCCACTGTGGATGCCGCGGGTGAACCGGACCGGTCCGCCGGCCGTGTGGGGGAACGGGTGCGGAGCGGAAAGCACGGGAGAGCTGCTGGTGACTGCCATCGACGAAAGCCGGCGAGCCGGGCGCCGTGACCGGGACGGGCGAACCGGCTGGAACGTCGATCCCGTCCTCGTCCTCACCCTTGTCCTCCTGGCCGGGTTCCTGCTGCAGGGTCCGGTCCGGCGGCTGCTGGCCATGCCGGTGCTGCAGAGCTGGCTGACGGTGTTCGTGGCGGTGGTCGTGCAGGCGCTGCCGTTCCTGGTCGTCGGCGTGCTGCTGTCGGCCGGGCTCGCCGTCTTCGTGCCGCCGTCGTTCTTCGCCCGCGTGCTGCCGAAACGGCCGTCGGTGGCGGTGCCGGTCGCCGGGCTGGCCGGGGCCGTCCTGCCCGGCTGCGAATGCGCGTCGGTGCCGGTGGCCGGCGCGCTGGTGCGCGGCGGCGTGACACCCTCGGCCGCGGTGGCCTTCCTGCTGTCGGCGCCGGCGATCAACCCGGTGGTGCTGACCGCGACGGCGGTCGCGTTCCCCGGGCAGCCGCGGATGGTCGTCGCCCGGTTCGCGGCGAGTCTCGCGGCGTCGTGCGTGATGGGCTGGTTGTGGCAGCGGCTCGGCCGTCCGGACTGGCTGCGCCTGCGCGCCCGGGCCCACGGACACGGCGAAGGCGACGGCGAAGGCGACGGCGAAGGCAAGGCCGAGGCGTTCTGGGGATCGGTGCGCCACGACGTCATGCACGCGGGCGGGTTCCTCGTCGGCGGCGCGATGGCCGCCGCCACCCTCAAGGCCGTGGTGCCGCCGGGCTGGCTGTACGCCGCGGCCGGCCACCCCGTCGTGGCGGTGCTGGCCCTGTCCGTGCTCGCGGTGCTGCTGTCGATCTGCTCGGAGGCCGACGCGTTCGTCGCGTCGTCGCTGACGCAGTTCTCACCGACCGCGCGGCTGGCGTTCCTGGTGGTGGGCCCGATGATCGACCTGAAGCTGTTCGGCATGCAGGCCGCCACGTTCGGCCGCGGGTTCGCGCTGCGGTTCGCCCCGGTGACGTTCGTCGTGGCGGCCGGAACGGCGGTCCTGACCGGGGCGGTGCTGCTGTGAACCGGACGGTGCAGGCGATCCTGCTGTTCCTCGTCGGCGGCGTCCTGCTCCACGCCGGCGTGACGGGGCTGTACCTGCGCTACGTCAAGGCCGGCCTGCGGCCCTTGGTGCTGGTGGCCGGGGTGGTGCTGGTGATCGCGGCCATCACCACCGTCTTCTACGCGCGGCGCCGCCCGGCGGGGCAGCCGGGCCCCCGGATCTCGTGGCTGCTGGTGCTGCCGGTGTTCGCGCTGGTCCTGGCCGCACCTCCGGCACTGGGTTCCTACAGCGCGATGCGCACGGGCACGGCGGTGACGGCACCGCGGATCGTCGCCCCGCTCCCGGAGGGCAACCCCGTCCGCCTGACGGTGATCGGATACGCGGACCGCGCGGTCTACGACCACGGCCGGTCACTGGCCGGCCGGACGGTGACGATCACCGGGTTCGTCGCGTTCGACCGGGCCGGCGCCCCGTACCTGGTCCGCATGCTCCTCAACTGCTGCGCCGCGGACGCCCAGCCCGTGAAGATCGGCCTGGCGGGGCTGGTGCCCCCGGTGCTGCAGCCCGACTCGTGGCTCGAGGTCACCGGGAGGTACACCGCCGAGCAGGCAAAGGATCCGGTGAACGGCGGGGCGGTTCCGTTCCTCGAGGTCGAGCAGGCCCGGCCCGTGGCGGCGCCGGCCGACCCTTACGAGAGCCTCGGTTAGCAGTGGTCAAGGCGGTTGCGGCCACGCCGTGGTAGCCGAACGCGCGCCGGCGGGCGATCCCCGGCTCGGCCACCCACCGGGCGGCCGAGCCGATCGTCACCTTCCCGCCTGCGGGCCGATCATCGAGTTCACGTCGATCGGGTTCGGGATCGCGCCCAGCTGGAGGAGCAGGTCCGGGACCCGCTGCAGGCGGCGGGCGTCCAGGATCGAGCCGTAGCCCGGCAGGGTCAGCAGCTTCGCCGTGTCCTCGTCGATCTTGGCGAAGCGCACCAGCAGCGGCTCGACCTTGGCGCGGTCGTTCGTCGCGTCGTGGGTGGCCCGCTGCATCGCCCGCTGGAACGCGGACAGCGTCTTCGGGTTCTCGCGGACCCACTTCGTCGTCGCGCCGTAGCCGGTCAGCGGGAAGTCCTGGGTTGCGCCCGTGTTGATGTCGATCACGGGGATCGCGCCGGCCGTCTGGGCGGCCTGCGTGATGTACGGCTCCGGCAGGTACGCGGCGTCGGCCTGGCCCTGCTGCAGCGCCGCGGCGATGTTGGGCAGCTGGATCAGCACCCATTTCACCTTGCCGAAATCGACGTTGTGATCCTGCATCACCGAGCGGGTCAGCAGATCCGAAGCCGTGTTCTTGGCCGTGATGGCGATCTTCTTGCCCGCCAGGTCGAAGATTGTTTTCACCGGTGAATTCGGCACCGTGACGATCGCATTCGACTTCGCGTTGACCGACGTCGCGTCGGCCACCAGCTGCATGTCGGCGGCGCCGGTGCTCTTCGCGGTGAAGAACGGCGGATAGGTCGAAAACGCGATGTCGGCGTCGCCCGAGATCGATTTCGCCAACGAGGCCTGGCCGCTGGACGCGACGACCGATTCGACCGTGAGGCCCTCGTCCTTGAAGTAGCCGCTGTCCTGGGCCAGCCAGAACGGCGCGAGGTCGGTGGTGGGCAGGATCGAGATCTTCAGCGTCGGCTTTTCCAGGCCGCTGCCGCTCGAGGAGGCGTTCGAGCCGTCCGGACCGAGTGCGCCGCAACCGGTGGCGGTCATGACGGCCGCGAGGGCGAGGGCGACGTGACGGGCGCGAACCCGGCCACTGCGCCTGGTGATTCCAAACAAGGCCTGCTCCTGGAAGGAGGTGACGGTTGATGTACCGAATCCAACGGAGGTGCGTTAATTATTCGCCGGCGTCAGGCAGGACACTGTAGGGACCCCGTCAACACTTGACAATCCGTGGTGTGGGCCCCGGTGAGGATTTCACCAGAATGGCGGCACGAATGCTTGATCGAGGATCTTGTATTCGAATACCGATCATGGAATGTTTCTACGAATCACTTCGGCTGGAAGGTTGCAGGCCACTGATCCGCGAAAGGAGGGCTGCCGGGATCGCGGATTCCGGCCGGCCCGGCCGGCCTGTGCGGCGCCCCTGCGGACCGGGGGCGAGCCGATCGCCGTGGTCTGGACCGCGTGGCCCGACCCGTCGCGGGCTGTGGTCCCCGGCCGGCCCGGCGGGGGTGCCGGGGCCGCCGGTGAAGTGCGGAAAACGTGGCCGGAGCGCCTCGGCCGAAGCGGAAAACAACGGATCGGCGGCGACATTCCGCGGCGGTGAACGCGGCGCCTTACCGCAAATCGAAACCGGACCGGCTGGAGTCTATTTACGGTGGACGCGGCGTCGTCGAAAACGTCGAACGCCTTGTTCGCGGGCGTGGAGCGGCCCGGGCTCCGGCCGTGGATGTGACGGCTTCCCTTGATCCGCAACGAAAAATTCGCCGGGCCACCCGGGGCCGGGCCTCGCTCCGTCCGGCCGGGCCACGCCCGCCGGCCCTGGTGGCCGGACCGCCGATGCCGGGGCGGGGAATCACGCCCGGGTCACGAATCGGCGCATTTGTCGAATGGGGTATTTCCCGGAGGGGAAGTCCCGGCCAACTCCGGCCGACGATCCGGGTTTGCCAAGTATACCTCTTGTTGGGGAACCGGTTTTACTTCTATTATCTTCGTGTGCGACCGCTCACGGACGGTACCGAGCTGCTGGTCGGCCGGGATGGCGAGCTGTCCCGGCTGGCCGCCTGGATCCGTGACGTCGTCGCGGGCCGCGGCCAGGCCGTGCTGGTGGACGGCGAACCGGGGATCGGCAAGTCCGCGCTGGTCCGGGCCGCCTGCGTCACCGCCGCCGAAGAGGGCTGCCAGGTGTACTGGGGAGCCGGCGACGAACTCGGGCAGGCGCTGCCGCTGCTGCCGCTCCTGGACGCCCTGGAGATCACGCCGGTCACGCGGGACCCCCGGCGTGACGCCGTTTCCGAGCTGCTGGGCGGCGACGCCGTCGCGGGCAAGGGCGCCGACCTCGCCGCCGCGGCCGCCGAGCAGCTGATCGCACTGGTGGACCAGCTCTGCCAGGACGGACCGGCCGTGCTGGTCGTCGACGAGCTGCAGTGGGCCGACAGCACGACGGTGGCGGTGTGGAGCAGGCTCGCCCGCTCGGTCCGGCAGCTCCCGCTGCTCCTGATCGGCGTGATGCGCCCGGTGCCGCGCCGCGACGACCTGCGGACGCTCTTCCGGATCGTCCGGCCGTCCGAGCGGCTGCGGCTGGGCAGGCTGGCCGAACCGGCGGTGCTCGAGCTGGTGGCCGCACTGGCCGGCGGCAAGCCGGGCGCCCGGCTGGAGGAGCTGGCCGCCGGCGCGGCCGGGAACCCGTTGTACCTCACCGAACTCGTCGACGCGCTGAGCAGGAGCTCGTGCCTGGAGGTCGACACCGCGGGCATCGTGGAGCTGACCGGCACGGCCACGCCGGACTCCCTGCCGGAGGCGATCGCCGACCGGCTGGGTTTCCTGTCCGAGGCGGCCCGGTCCGTGCTGCGGGCGGCGGCGCTGCTCGGGGACGGTTTCTCGGTCGCGGACCTGGCGACCGTGACGAACCGCTCGCTCCACGAGCTGCTGCCCGCCCTCGACGAGGCACGTGCCGCCGGGGTGCTGGTGGCCCTGGACGACGACCTGGCGTTCCGGCACCCGTTGATCCGCCGGGCGTTGTACGACGAGATGCCGACGGCGGTCCGGGTCGCCTGGCACCAGGCCGCCGCGTCGGCGCTGGCCGAGGCGCACGCCCCGGTCGAGCGGGTCGCGCGGCAGCTGCTGCCCATGGTGTCGACGACGGACAGCCGGGTGCCGGTGCCGCCCTGGGCCGTCCGGTGGCTGCTCGACGTGGCCATGCCGTTGATCGGCCAGGCCCCCGTGGTCGCCGTCGCGCTGCTGCGCCGGGCGGTGCGGGACGCGCCGCTCGACGACGCCGTGACCGGCGCGCTGGCCTGCCGGCTGGCCGATGCGTACTACCGGGTGGGCAACGTGGCCCAGGCCGAGCGGATCGCCTGCCGCGCACTGGACCGCGTCCGCGATCCCGACGTGCGCGTCGACCTGCACACGACGATCGTCCAGTGCCGCGGGGCGACCGGCCGCTCGGCCGAGTCCCTCGCCGCGCTGAACGAGGCGCTGGGCCAGCCGGGGCTGCAGGCCCGGCACCGGGCCCGGCTGCTCGTGCTCATCGCGCGGACGCGCCGGGACCTCGGCGAGGTCGACTCGGCGGGGCGGGCCGCCTCCGCGGCGCTGGCGGAGCTCGGTGAAGCCGAAGACCGCTGGGCGACCGGGTGGGCGCTGCACGTGCTGAGCCAGGGCGCGATGACCCGGGGCGAATGGGCCGCCGCGCTGCCGCTGTTCGAGCGGGCGATGGCCATCGTGCGGGGCGATCCCACGCTGATCGACCTCACCCTGCTGCTGCGCATCAACCAGTCGGTCACCTTCGGCGCGCTCGACCGCTACACCGACGCGCTCACCGCCGCCGGGCAGGCGCGCGAGCTGGCCGACCGCACCGGCAGCGTCGCGCGGCTGACCCAGGTCCAGAGCGCGATCGGGCAGCTGCTGCTGGGCGCCGGCCGGTGGGACGACGCGCTGGCCGAGGTGGACGTCGTCTCCGACGACCGCAAGGACCCGGGCGTGGTGTGCTGCGACCACGGCGTCGCCGCGATCATCCACTTCCACCGCGGCGAGACGGCCGCGGCCCGCCGGCACCTCGACTTCGCGGCGCTGCAGTCGGAACGCATCGGCGACCAGGTCGTGGAATCCCTCGTGCGGGCCCGCAGTCTCGCTTTCGAGCACGCCGGCGCGCCGGATCGGGCGCTCGCCGTGCTGACCGCCGTGCCGGCCGGCGACGACGCGGGGGAGGAGCTGCTGGGCGACGCCGCCCGGCTGGCCGCGACGCTCGGCGACGTGCAGACCGTGGCGGAGATCGAGGCCCGGGTGCGCGCGATCGCCGCCGAGTCCGCCGTGCCGCACCGCCGCGCGCTGGCCCTGTACTGCCGCGGCCTGCTCGAGCGGGACGCGGCGACGTTGCTGCGAGCCGCCGACGGCTACCGCGACGCGGGCCGGCCGCTCTCCCGGGCCAAGGCACTGGAAGCGGCCGCGATCGCCTTCGCCGAAGCCCACGCCGAAGACCGCGGGTCGGCGCGGGCCGCTTTCACCCACGCCATCGACCTGTACACGGAGCTGGACGCGCAGTGGGACGTGGCGCGGCTGCGCGCCCTGTTCCGGGCGTTCGGCATCCGGCGTGGCCCGACGGTGAAGCACCGCCAGGCCACGCACGGCTGGGACAGTCTCACCCCGACCGAGAGCAGGATCGCCGCGCTCGTGGTCGAGGGCCTGTCGAACCCCCAGATCGCGGCCCGCCTCTACCTGTCCCCGCGCACGGTCGGCACGCACGTGTCGCACATCCTGACCAAGCTCGACGTCCATTCGCGCATCGACATCGCCCGGGAAGCCGCCCGCCACCAGTCCGCGTCCGGCTGAGCTTCAAGCCGCGGCGGGGTCGGACCCGATCTCCGAAGCGTCCCCTTGGCGGCGCACGACGAGCGGGCGCGCGACCGGCGGTGCCGGAGCCCGGCGGGAAACCGCGATGTGGCCGCTCCAGACCTGGCCGAGCAGGATCGCCAGCACCAGCAGCAGCGGGGTTCGCCAGGCCCCGGTCTGCGTGTGCAGCCAGCCGCAGGCCAGCACGCCGAAGCCGGCGATGACGTACCCCACGCCCTGGACCACGGCCGACAGCGCGAGCGAGCTGTCCTTGCTGCGCAGCGAGACGGTCGTCAGCACGAACGCGAGCGACCCCATGCCCGTGCCGGTGGCGACGGCCCACAGCCAGGGCGCGGCCGCGGGCGCGACGAGCAGGCCGGTCACCCCGATCATGTTGGGCACCGCGAGCGCGCCGACGAGCAGGGTCTGGTTGCGGCAGCGGCGCGTCCAGCCCGGGACCAGCAGCATCATGGGCAGCCCCATGGCCATCGACAACGCCAGGCACGCGCCCGCGGTGGTCGGCGGGACCCCGGCGTCGCGCAGGATGCCGGGGAGCCAGCCCATGACCAGGAACGTCACCGTCGAAATGAGTCCGAAGTGGATGGTCAGCGCGGAGGCGGACACCGTGCCGGAGGCGCGCCGCGGCGACACGAACTCGCCGGGAGTGCGCTGCCACACCTGCTGGGCCACCAGCGCCGCGGTCGCCCACACGCCGAGCGCGAGCCGCCACGAAGACGACATGACGGCCGTGGGTGTGATCAGCGCACCGGCCGTGCTGCCCAGCCCGAGCCCGAAGGTGAAGGCGGCGGACCCCTTGGCCAGCAGCGGGAGCATGGTGCCGAGCACGGCGATGGACAGGCACGCCAGCGCCGTCCCGATCAGGAGTTCCGCCGAGCCGCCGAGAACGCGCCCGGCCAGCGACAGCACCAGCCCGACGAGGGCCACGGTCACGGTCCGGTGCGTCCCCACCCGGCTGCACAGCCACGGCGTCGCCCAGCCGCCGAGGCCGATCGCCCACAGGGGGAGCGCGACGAGCACCGCGGCGACGAGTTCACGGGCGACCGAGATGTCCGGCAGGGCCGCACCCAGGCTCGTCACGGCCGGCCGCAGGTTGATGGCCAGGACGAAGATCACAGCGGTGGAAACGGTGTTGGCAGCACGCGACATCGCTCCTCCTCGGCGTCGAGGCCGGAGCATCGGCTCCGTGGAACAATGTTTCGCGGTGCGGCCGAATCAGACATCCGTCACCTGACGGATGCGCGGACTTTTGTTGTGCTTCAACGGTTGTAAGTGCTTCTACGGCCCTGCGGATGGGCGTGCATCGGCACGGCCGGACGCCGGCCTCCTGCCCGGTTCGTCACCGACAGTGGTCAGGAGCCCGACGTGCGCGGCCATCCGGCGGGCTCTGCCCGCCGGTGCGCGCCCGGTCGTGTCAACGTCGGCAACCCTTTGTGCCCGCCCGTGATCCGGAGTTCCGTTTTTCGTGAGCCCGCCGCCGGGTCACCGCCGGTCGGCGCAGCTCCCGACCTCGAAGCCGCGGCCGGGGAAGACCCGCTCCATGAAGAACCCGTGCACGGCGGGATCCTCGTCGGCGCAGCCGTCGGCCAAGACGGCGACGCGGTACCCCCGGTCGGCGGCGTCGTAAGCCGTGGCGGCGACCATCGCGCTCGTGGCCACGCCGGTGATCGTCACCGCGTCCACCCCGCGCGCCCGGAGCACCAGATCGAGATCGGTGCCGGCGAAGGCGCTCGCGCGGCGCTTGCGCACGACGACGTCCTCTCCGAGTACCGGCAGCGCGGGCTCGATGCCGGGCGAACCCTCGTGGAAGACGTCGCCGGCGTCGAAGAAGGTGGAAAACAGCGCGTTGCCCGGCGGCAGATCCGCGCGGTTGACGCGGAAGGCGGTCTGGACGTGCACGACGAGCGCACCGGCGGCACGCACCCGGGGCAGCAGGCCGGTCAAGGGAGCCACCACCTGCCGCGTGAACCCGAACTGCCCGATGATGCCCCGCTGGATGTCGCCGACGATCAGTGCTTCGCTCATGGGTCCAGCTTGCCACCGGTCCTTTGTGGAACGAGCGAACACCGGCCCGGTGGCGCCGTGCTCAGCGCAGCCCGGCGAAGAACGCCCGGACGTCGGCCACCAGCAGATCGGGGGCCTCCATCGCGGCGAAGTGGCCCCCGCGGCCGAATTCCGACCAGTGGACGATCGTGTGCTCGCGGTCGAGGGCGCTGCGGATCGACACGTCCAGCGGGAACACCGCGACCCCGGTCGGCACCGGGGACCGCTCGCTCGCGCCCCAGGCGCCCGCGTGGGCCGTCTCGTAGTAGCAGTTGGCCGACGAGCCGCCGGTGCCGGTCAGCCAGTACAGCATCACGTTGGTCAGCAGCAGATCGCGGTCCACCGCGTCCTCCGGCAGCTCGGCCGCCGGGTCGGTCCACTCCTTGAACTTCTCCACGATCCAGGCCAGCTGGCCCGCCGGCGAATCGTGCAGGCCGTGCGCCAGCGTCTGCGGCCGGGTCGTCTGCATCGCCACGTACCCGGACTGCTCGGTCTTCAGGTACTCGAGGTGCTTCAGCCGCGCCTGCTCGGCCTCGGTCAGCTCGGCGCCCTCGTCCGGCGCGCCGAACGCCGCGAGCCCGTTCGCGTGCACGCCGACGACCTTGTCCGGGGCGAGCCGGCCGAGCCCCGGGCCGACGACGGCGCCGGTGTCACCGCCCTGGGCGCCGTAGCGGTCGTAGCCGAGGCGGTGCATCAGCTCGGCGAACGCCCTCGTGATGCGGCCGGTGTCCCAGCCGGTTTCGCGGGTCGGCCCGGAGAAGGCGGTGCCGGGGATCGAGGGGATGACCAGGTGGAACGCGTTCGCGGGGTCGGCGCCGTGGGCCCGCGGGTCGGTCAGCGGGCCGATGACGTCCAGGAATTCCACGATCGAGCCGGGCCAGCCGTGGATCAGGATCAGCGGCAGCGCGGCCGGCTCCGGCGAGCGGACGTGCAGGAAGTGGATGTCCTGGCCGTCGATTTCGGTGACGAACTGCGGGAACCGGTTGAGCTGCCGCTCGTGCGCGCGCCAGTCGTAGCCGTCGCGCCAGTACGCGGCCAGCTCCTTGAGGTAGCTCACCGGCACCCCGCGGCTCCAGCCGGCCCCGGGCAGGTCCGCCGCCCACCGGGTGCGGGCGAGCCGGTCGCGCAGGTCGTCCAGGTCGGCCTGCGGGACGTCGACGGTGAAGGGCCGGAGTTCGCTGTGGTTCTGCATGTCTTCAACCGTAGGAGCCGGTTAGGTCAGATTCGGTCCTAAGCGGCTGGCAGACTTCGCGGCATGGCGGACACCTCGGCGCGGCTGCTGCGGCTGCTTTCGCTCCTGCAGACCCGCCGCGACCGGTCCGGAGCCGAACTGGCCGAGCGGCTGGGGATCACCCCGCGGACCGTGCGCCGCGACATCGAACGGCTGCGCGCCCTCGGCTACCCGGTGCTGGCCACCGCGGGCACCGCCGGCTACCGGCTGGGCGCCGGCGCGGACCTGCCGCCGCTGCTGCTCGACGACGACGAGGCCGTCGCGGTCGCGATGGGTCTGCGCACCGCCGCGGGTGGCTCGATCACCGGCATCGAGGAGACGTCGGTGCGCGCGCTGGCCAAGCTCGAGCAGGTGCTGCCGTCCCGGCTGCGCCACCGGATCAACGCCCTGCGGTCGGCGACCGTGCCGCTGGCCAGCACCGGCCCCACCGCCGACCCGGACACCCTGACCGCCATCGCCGCCGCCGTCCGCGACTCGGTGCGCCTGCGCTTCGGCTACCGCGCCCACGACGGCACCGAAAGCGTCCGCACGACCGAGCCGCACCGGCTGGTGCACACCGGACGGCGCTGGTACCTCCTCGGCTGGGACGTCGAGCGCGAGGACTGGCGCACCTACCGCGTCGACCGCCTCGAACCCCGCACGCCGGCCGGGCCGCGGTTCACCCCGCGCACCCCGCCGGACCCCGATCCCGGCGGCTACACCTCCCGGGCGATCTCGACGTCGCCCTACCGCTACCAGGGCCGCTTCACCCTGCACGTCAGCGCCGCGACCGCGGCGGAGCGCATCGCCCCGACCACCGCGGCGCTGGAGCCGATCGACGAGCACAGCTGCACCCTGCGCGCCGGCTCCGACTCCCTCGACGAACTGGCGATCTACGTGGCGGGCAAGGGTTTCGACTTCCGGGTGCACGAGCCACCGGAACTCGTCGAGCACATCCGGGCGCTGGCGGCCCGGCTGGGCAAGGCGGCCGGCTGAGGGACGGTCAGCGGGCGGAAGTCACCGCGCACGTGCCGCACACCTGCGGCGCCGGCGCGCTGCGTGCCTCCTGCCGGCACGTGGACGCCAGCAGCAGCACCAGGAACAGCACCGCGACCAGCCACACACAGCCGCCGCCTTCGGTGCGTTTCGCGCGGACCTCCACCCGGCCGCCGGGCATCGTCCGCGCGTGCCGCTGGGCGTAGTGCCTCGCCTGGGTGGCGGCGCCGCCGGATTCGGTCAACCACGGCGTCCGGTAGGAGCATTCGCCGCACCAGTAGCGGTAGTTCGCGGCCATCGGGCCTCCTTTCGTCGAGCGGGGTCCGGGCCGGGCGGCCCCCGTCACCGCCCGGCCCCGACGATCAGGGGTGCTGCAGCGTCCGCATGAGCAGGCCCACGAAGTGGTCCATGTCCGCCTGCAGGCACGGCTGCTGGTTGTGCTTGCCGGTGCAGCCGGGCGCCCACGCGCTGCCGTCGCCGTAGTCGGCGAAGGTGAACGGGATGCCTTCGGCGGTCAGGTTGGCCGCGGTCACCAGGTTCGTCTCCCGGGCCCGGCTTTCGACCACCGCGTGGAGCGGGTCGACGGTCAGGTCGCCGCCGTTGCCGATGTAGAGCGCCACGCCCGTGCCGCGCAGCGCCAAGACGTGCTGGGCCGGGCTCTGGGCGTTCCAGATCCCGTCGAACGGCCAGATCGGCGGCCCGAAGATCGCGTCCACCGACGTCGTCGGCGTGCCGGAGGCCGGATCCAGCGCGGTCTCGGCCACCACCGCGCGCTGTTCGGAGTTCTGCAGGTCCAGCCCGCCGGAGAAGCTGCCGACGTACCCGAACAGGTCCGGCCGGTGCTCGGCGTAGTGGACCGCGCCGAAGCCGCCCATCGAGTGCCCGGCGATCGCGCGGCCGGTGCGGTCCGGGATGGTCCGCAGGCCGGCGTCGATCAGCGGGATCACCTGGCCGAGGTGGAAGTTCTCCCAGTTCTGCGGCCCGAGGGCGCCGGGGTTGACCCAGTTCGAGTACCAGCTGCGGCCGCCGTTGGGGTGCACCGTGATCAGCGGCGCCGAGCGCGTCGACGACTCGGTGATGTCCAGGTTCCGCTGGGTGTTGGGCAGGTCGGCGTTGCCGTGCAGCGAGTACAGCACCGGGTAGCGGGTGGCGGCCGCGCCGTCGTAACCCACCGGCAGGGTGACCATGACGACGTGCTGCCCCGGGGTCTGGCCCGGCAGCACCGACGGCGTGGGCACCTGGTCGGAGCGGACGGCGAAGGTGAACGTCCGGTGGTGGTCGTCGACCCACGTGGGCTGCTCGGTGACGGTCAGCCCGAAGCCGTCGGCGAAGCGCGGCGGCCCGGTCTCAGCGGCGGCCACCGGTGCCGCGAGTGCGGAAGCGACGGCGAAGACGGCCACCAGTGCCGCCCCGCGCCTCGGTGAATGACTCTCCACGGGATCCCCTCTCGTAGTTGTCTCGACCACCTGAGCGTGCGGTTCGCGCAGGTCGGCGCACCAGGACGCGGACCGGCCAAATAAGGCCGGTCGGCACGCTAGGGTCGATCGGGGACGAAACACCGCTGCCGGGGGGATGCGCGGACGTGACGAGCGGGTTCGGCGAGCTGCTGCGAGAACTGCGGCGGCAGGCGGGAATGACCCAGGACGAGCTGGCCGGGCGGGCCGGGATCGCGGTGCGCACGATCAGGCGCCTCGAACGCGACGGAGGCAGCAACCCCCGCCTGGGCACGGTGAAGCTGCTCGCCGACGCGCTGGGCATCGCCCCGGAGGACCACCGGAGGCTCCTGGCCGCGGCGGCCGGCGGCAGTGCGGTGCCGGCGGAGACGCCGGCGGCCGGCGGGGAGCCGGCCGGGGAGGCCGAGAGCACCTCGGCGGCCGGTGGTGCCATGTCGCGGCCGGTGCCCGGCGGGGAGGCGGCCGGCGGCCCGGCGGCGCCGGAGGGCGTTGCCGGTGAGGTCGGGTCGAGCGCGGCGGCCGGTGGGGAGCCGGCCGGTGGCCCTGCGGCGCCGGAGGGCGTTGCCGGAGAGGTCGGGTCGAGCGCGGCGCCCGGTGGCGTGCCGGCCGGTGGAGCCGAAACGACCCCGGCGCCCGATGCCGTACTGCCGCGGCGGACCCCCCTCGGCGAGCTGGCCGACGCGGCCGAGCAGCTCGCCCACGCCGTCGCCGGGCGGTGGCAGCGGGAAGAAGAACAACGCCGGATCCACGACCCCTTCCCCCTGCCGGTCCGGTGGCGGCCGCTGCCCGCTCCGCTGACCGATCACTGGGCCAACATCCGGCGCGTCCCGGCCGGTGGCACGGCCGGACCCCTGGACCTCTCGGGCGAACTCGGCGAGATCGCCGCGACCTACCGGCGGATCCCGTCCGGGCGGCTGGTGGTGCTCGGCCGCGCCGGGTCCGGCAAGACCGTCCTGACCCTGCGGTTCGTCCTGGACCGGCTGCGCACCCGCACGCCCGCCGACCCGGTGCCGGTGCTGTTCGGCCTCGGCTCGTGGGACCCCGGCGCGACGGCGCTGCGCGACTGGCTGACCGAGGGCCTCCTGCGCGACTACCCCGGCCTGGCCGCGGCCGCGCCCGGCGGCTCCACGCTCGCCGCCGCGCTGGTCGAGGCCGGGCACGTCCTGCCGGTGCTCGACGGGTTCGACGAAATCGCCGACGGCCTGCACCGCGCCGCCCTCGAAGCGCTCAACGGCACCACCCTGCCGCTCGTGCTGACCAGCCGCCCGGCCGAGTACACCGTGGCGGTCGCGGCGACCGACGTGCTGACCGCGGCCGCCGGTGTCGAACTGACCGACCTCACCCCGGGCGACCTGCTCGGCTACCTGCCCCGCACGACCCGCCGCCCGGCGCCGGGCGGCGGCCCCGGGACGGTGTGGAACCCCGTGCTCACCGGCCCGGGCGGCGCCGCGCTCGCCGCCGTCCTGAGCACGCCGCTGATGGTCGTGCTCGCGCGGACGGTGTACAGCGACGCGCCCGGCGAAGACCCCGCCGTCCTGCTGGACACCACCCGCTTCCCGACCGCCGAAGCCGTCGAGGACCACCTGCTGGGCAGCTTCGTGCCGACGGTGTACCGGGACCGGCCCCGGTGGGACCCCGGCCGCGCCCGCCGCTGGCTCGGCCACCTCGCCCGCCACCTCGACCGGCTCGGCACGCACGACCTGGCCTGGTGGCGGCTGGGCGGCTCACTGCGGCGGTCGTCCCGGATCCTCGCCGTCGTGCTCTCGGCCATGCTCGCCACCGCCGTCGCCGACTGGCTGTTCTTCGTGCCGGTCGACGTCGCCGCGCTGGGCTTCCTGCCCGGGCTGCGGGCCGCGCTGGTGGACGGCCTGCTCGTCGGCTCGGTGGTCGGCCTCGCGTTCGGCCTGGTCCACGGGATCATGGTGGTCTACGGCGGGCTCGTGTTCGAGCCGTCCCGGATGCAGGTCCGGCTGCGCGGGCGGACGGGCCGCCCCGAAGGCGGCCTCCTGCGCCGCTACGCCGGCCGGTTCGGCGCCGGGCTGCTGGGCGGGTTCGTCGTCGGGCTGGGTTACGGCCCGGTGACCGTGCTTTCCCGGGCCATGGCCACCGGTTTCCCGCCGCGGATCGAGGACCTGGTGACGACGGCGCTGGTCAACACGCTGGTGAGCGGGCTCGTGTTCGGCCTCGCCGCCGGGGCGACGTTCGGGCTCGTCGCCGTGCTGGAGACCCCGCTCGACATCAGCTCCGCCGCCAGCCCCGCCACGCTGCTGCGCGCCAACCGCACGACGGTGCTGCGCCAGGCGCTGGCGTTCGGCCCGCTGCTGGCCCTGGCCATCGCGGCCGGCGGCCGGATCGTGGTCGAGCTCCTGCAGGGCGTCTTCGGGCCGCTGGTCTGGACCCTCACGGGCGGCTTGGTCGTCGGTGCGGTCGGCGGCCTCGGCGGGGCGGTCGCATACGTGTTCGCCTTCACCGCGTGGGGCCAGTGGCTGATGCTGTCCCGGGTGTGGCTGCCGCTGACGGGACGGCTGCCGTGGGCGACGGCCGCGTTCCTCGAGGACGCCTACCGCCGCGGGATCCTCCGCCAGGCGGGCGCGGTCTACCAGTTCCGCCACGCCCGGCTGCAGGACCACCTGGCCAGGACGGCCGAGCCGCCGGAAACCGGCGCGACGGCGTCCCGCGGGGCCCGCGAACCGGCCCCGCGGCCACGCGGAAGCTGAGGATCGCCGATTCCTTCGGGGGCCGCGCGGTGTCCATGTCTTCGGAAGCGGCGCAACGCCGGCAACCGGAGGCAAGGAGACGCGAGTGCGCACCACGACTTCACCCACGCCGGTGACACCGGCCGCGGGGCGGGCCCGGCGAAGATGGGTGCTGGCCATCACCGCGGTCGCCTCGATGATGGTCGTCCTCGACTCGCTGGTCGTGGCGACCGCACTGACGGCGATCCGGACCGACCTGGGCGCGTCGGTCGCCGAGCTCGAATGGACGGTCAACGCCTACGGCCTGAGCTTCGCCGTCCTGCTCATGACGGCGGCGGCCGCCGGTGACCGCTGGGGACGGCGCCGGGTCTTCGTGGCGGGGGTGACCCTGTTCACGCTGGCGTCGCTGATCTGCGCGGTCGCGCCCGGCGTCGAGGTCCTGATCGCCGGGCGGGTGCTGCAGGGCGCCGGCGCCGCGTTTGTCATGCCGCTGACGCTCGCCCTGCTCGGGGCCGCGTTCCCGCCGGCGGAGCGGCCTAAGGCGCTCGGGGTCTTCGCGAGCGTCAGCGGCGTCGCGGTGCCGCTCGGGCCGCTGCTCGGCGGCGCCGTCGTGGAGGGCATCTCCTGGCCGTGGATCTTCTGGATCAACGTCCCGGTCGGGGTCGCCCTGGTCGGCTTCGCCCTGACCCGGATCGAGGAGAGCCGCGGCCCGGATCCGGCCCTCGACGTCCGCGGCCTGGTGCTGGCCGGCGCGGGCTCGTTCGGGGTCGTGTGGGGTCTGGTCCAGGGCAACGCGGCCGGCTGGACGAGCCTCGCGGTGCTGGGGCCGCTGGTGGCCGGCCTGGTGGCGATCGGGGCGTTCGTGGCGTGGCAGCGGCGGGCCGCCCACCCGATGCTGCCCCTGCACCTGTTCCGCTCCCGCCGGTTCGCCGCCGGCAACGCCGTGATCTTCTTCCACTGGGCTTCGGCGCTGGGTGCGGTGTTCTTCATGGCCCAGTTCCTGCAGGACGGGCTGGGGTACGGGCCGCTGGCCGCCGGGCTCGGGCTGGCGCCGTGGGGACTGACGACGGCGGTCGTCCCGCAGGTGGCGGGCCGGCTGGTCGGCCGGTTCGGCGAACGGCCGTTCATCGTCGCGGGGCTGGGCCTGCACGGGCTCGCCATGCTCTGGATCGCCCTGGTCGCCGGCCCGTCGATCGGCTACTGGGCGATCGCCGCGCCGCTCGTGCTGTCCGGGACCGGGATCGCGATGTGCCTGCCCGCCGCCCAGAGCGCGGTGCTGACCTCGGTCGAGCCGCGGTTCCTCGGCAAGGCCTCCGGCGCCTTCAGCTCGATGCGGCAGCTGGGCGGGGCGTTCGGCGTCGCGATCCTGGTCGCCGGGTTCTCGCTGGCCGGCAGCTACACCTCCCGCGAGGCCTTCTCCGCCGGGTTCACCGCCGCCGCCGTGGTCAGCGCCGTCCTCGCCGCGGCGGGTGCGCTGGCCGGTTCCCTCATCCCGCGCCGCGAACCGAAGGAGTGACCCATGTCCGACCTGAAGGCCCACGCCGACCTGCTGCGGGAGCTGCACCACGGGAACCTGCTGGTGCTGCCGAACGCCTGGGACGAGGCCAGCGCCGAACTCGTCGTCGAGACGGGTTTCCCCGTCGTGGCGACCTCCAGCGCCGCCGTGGCGGACGTGCTGGGCCACGGGGACGGGGAGCGGGCGCCGTGGCGGGAGATGTTCGCCGCCGTCGCCCGGATCGCCCGGGCGGTCCCCGTTCCGGTGACCGTGGACGCGGAAGCGGGTTACGGCCTGGCACCGGACCGGCTCGTGGCCGAGCTCCTGGAAGCGGGAGCCGCCGGCTGCAACATCGAGGACACCGACCACCGCGCCGGCGGCCTCGTGGACGCGGCGGCGCACGCGGACCGGCTGGCCCGGATCCGCGCGGCGGCCGACGCTTCCGGGGTGCCGCTCGTCCTCAACGCCCGGATCGACACGTTCCTGCCGCCCAGCGGGCTGTCCGGAGCGGACCGCACGACGGAGGCCCTCCGCCGCGGCCGGCTCTACCGCGAGGCCGGCGCGGACTGCGTGTACCCGATCGGGGTAGCGAGCGCGGAGGACATCGGCCGGCTCGTGAAGGGCGTGCCCGGGCCGGTCAACGGGAACGCGGGCGCGGAACTGGACTTGGCCGCCCTGGCGTCGCTGGGGGTCGCCAGGGTGTCCTTCGGGCCCCGGTTCTATCGGGCGGGTTTCGCCGCGATGCGCGACGGGCTCGAGGAACTGCGCCGCGCGGCGGGGATGGAGGAGGGGCCGGGTGCCGGGGCGTCGTGAGGCGGGGTCGGTTGCGAGGGGGCGGCCGGGAGTGGTGGGGCGGCTAGGGGGCGCGGTGCGCGGGCGTGAGTGTGCGTTGCCCGGCGGTGGGGGAGCTTCGGGTGGTCGCGCGATGGGCGTGAGTCTGCGTTGCCTGGCGGGAACGGGAGCTCCGGGTGGTCGCGCAACGGGCGTGAGTCTGCGTCGCCTGGCGGGAACGGGAGCTCCGGGTGGTCGCGCAACGGGCGCGAACCGGCGTCGCCCGGCGGGAGGGGGAGCCCCGGGTGGCCGCGCGGCGGGCGCGAACCGGCGTCGTCCGGCGGGGAGGGAGGCGCCTGATGCCCGGCCGTTCCGCCGATGAGGCGCTGCTCGCCGCCGCCCTGGACTACGCCGTCACCTCCGCGGCGGAAATCCGGCTCGGCGATCTCGGGCGCCGGTCGGCCTGTGCCGGGTGGACCGTCGCCGAGGCTCTGGCGCACCTCACGCGGTCGCTGCGGTCGGTGGCCACGTCGCTGGCCGTCGGCGTCGTGCCGGCGGATCCCGCGCCGACGCCCTCCGGGCCGGTCACGGCGCGAACGCTGCGCCGGGACCTCGGCCGGGCGGCCGCCGCGCTCGGGGCCGCGGTGCGCGAGCTCCGCGGGCGGCGCTCGGTCGCCGTCGACGGGCTGCCGCTGCCGTGCCACCAGCTGATCGTCGTCGGCGCGCTCGAGGCCGCGGTGCACGGCTGGGACGCGGCGCGGGCCCGGCCGATCCCCGAGGACCTGGCCGTCCGGCTGCTCGCCGAACTGCCTGCGGTGCTCGACCGCGACACCCGCCGGGGGATGTTCGCCGAGCCCGTCGTCCTGGCGCCGGACCGCCCGGCCGCCGAGCGCCTGCTCGCCGTTCTCGGGCGCGATCCGCTTTCTTGACCGACGATGTCCATGACGAACAGGGAGTGCGTGTGTCTTCCGAGGCGATCCACCGGACGGGCAGCGAGCAGCTGCGGGACGAGTTCGGGCAGCTGCGCCCGGCGCTGGTCGCGCACTGCTACCGGATGACGGGGTCCTACCAGGACGCCGAAGACGTCGTCCAGGAGACCTACCTCAAGGCGGTGCGGGGCGTGGACGCCTTCGAGGGGCGCTCGTCCCTCAAGACGTGGCTCTACCGGATCGCGACCAACACGTGCCTGACCGAACTGAACCACCGCAGCCGGCGCGTGCTGCCCGCCGGGCTCGGTGCGCCGTCGGACGATCCCGCGACGCGGATCTTCGCCGACGACTCGGTCGCGTGGCTCGGGCCGCTGCCCGACGCCGTGCTCGGCGACCCGGGGGAGGTCGTGGTGCGGCGCGAGTCCGTCCGGCTGGCGCTGGTCGCGGCGCTGCAGCACCTCCCGGCGCGGCAGCGCGCGGCCTTCCTGCTGCGCGAAGTCCTTTCGTGGTCGGCCACCGAGATCGCGGCCACCCTCGGCATCAGCGTGCCGGCGGTGAAGAGCCTCCTGCAGCGGGCCCGCGGCCGGCTCGACGAACTGGACCTCGACGGCCGGGCACCGGAAACGCCCGCCCCGGCGGAAGAACGCGCGCTGCTCGACCGCTACATCGCCGCCTTCGAAGCCGAAGACACCACGGCCATCCGGGCGGTCATCCAGGACGACTTCAGCATCGAAGCCGTGCCGCACCCGGTCTGGTTCAAGGGCGTGGCCGTGTGCCTGCCGTTCCTGCAACGCACGTTCTCGGCACGGGGAGGGGGCGCCCGGTTCCGGCCCACGCGCGCCAACGGCCAGCCGGCCGCGGGCAGCTACCGCGCCGACGACTCGGGCGTCTGGCGCGCCGAGAGCCTGTGGGTGTTCACGGTCACCGGCGGCCGCTTCTCCGGTGCGATCAAGTTCCACGACCCGGAGCTCGTCACGGCGGCGGGCCTGCCGGCCCGGCTGCCCTGACCGCGAACCCTCAATTCCGGACCCGGCGGACCACGAACAGCGCTACGGCGACGGCGATGGCGGCGAAAACGACGTACTGGAAGATCGACGCGTACCGCTCGACCAGCGGCCAGTGTTCGCCGAGCAGGAAGCCCGCGACGACGAACCCGGTGTTCCAGATCAGGCTGCCGGCCGCGGTGTAGAGCAGGAACCGCCCGAACGGCATGCGCCCGACCCCGGCGGGCACGGAGACGAGGCTGCGGAAGACGGGCACCATGCGGCCGAGGAAGACGGCTTTGCCGCCGTGCCGGGCGAACCACGCAGCGGTCCGGTCGAAGTCGGCGGTCCTGACGAGCGGAAGCCGGCCCACCAGCCGGCGCGTGCGATCGTGCCCGAGCCGCCGGCCGAGCAGGTAGACGACGACGGCACCGGCCACGGAACCGAGGGTGGTCCAGAAGACGGCTTCGCCGAGGCCGAAGGCCCCACGGCCGGCGGCGAACCCGGCGAGGGGCAGGACGAGCTCGCTGGGCAGGGGCGGAAAGAGGTTGTCCAGCCCGACGACGAGGGCGGCCCCGGGACCCCCGAGGGATTCCATCAGCCCGACGGCCCACCCGGCCACCCCGGTCAGTTCTCCGGTGGCGGCCGGTGCGGTGGGGGAGCCGGTCATGAGGTCCTCTCGGGGCGGGGCGGGGGGGGTTGGGGGCGGGCTCGGTCGTGCCGTGGGCGGCCTGGCCTGCAGCGGCTGCCGCGCGTCGCGACCGGATCGGGCGTGCTGTGAAGTCGCGAGGTGAGGTGGCGAGCTTGGCTCGGGTGAGTCGCCGGCGCCGGGTCTTGCCGGGTGTCGCGGCTGGGCTCGGCCGAGCCGCGAGCGGTCTCGCTGGGTGGCGCAAGTAGTACCCGGCTCGGTCGTGCCGTGGGCGGCCTGCCCGGCAGCGGCTGCCGGGCGTCGCGACCGGATCAGGCGCGAGGTTGGCGGGTGCGGCGGCGGGGCCGGGCTCGGCCGAGCCGCCACGGGATCGCCGGTGCCCGGCCGCAACCGGGCACCGCACGATCCGCCGTCAGGAGCCGCTGCAGGCCTTGGTCAAAGCCGCTACCTGGTCCGCCTTCTCCTGCGCCCACGCCGCCGGGGTCTTGACCAGTTCGTCGGCCGTCGTCTCGCGCAATGTCGTCGCCAGCTTGTCGATCGCTTCGCCGGCCGTGGTGTTCGCTGCCTTCGAGGCCAGGCCCGTCAGCTCGTCGGCCGCTGCGTGGGCCCGGTCGGCCGCCGCCTTCGGGTCCGACAAGTCCGGGGTCTTCGTGGCGATCTGGACCGCTTGGGCGCACACCGCGGCCGTCGAGGCGGCGTTGCCCACCTGGCCCGCCGTCTCGGCGGCCACCCCGCAGCCCGTGAGGGTGAGCAGGAGACCTCCGGCGAGGACCGTTGTCGTGAAGCGCATGGTCATTCCTTCCGAGTGAGAGCGGTGGTGCGGGTCCGGAGCAAGCTGGCGGCGACCGCCGTCGCGAGGATGGCGCCCACCACGCCCAGCGAGAGCGCGGTCGGGATCTTCCAGACGTCCAGCAGCAGCATCTTCACGCCGACCCAGACCAGCACCAGCGCCAAGCCGAGCTTCAGGTACACGAACCGGTGCATGACGTCGGCGAGCAGGAAGTACATCGCGCGCAGGCCGAGGACGGCGAAGGCGTTCGAGGTGAACACCAGGAACGGTTCCTGGGTCACCGCGAAGATCGCCGGGATCGAGTCGACCGCGAAGACGACGTCGGTGACCTCGATCAGCACCAGGACCGCGAGCAGCGGCGTCGCCACCCAGCGGCCGGCCTGCCGGACCAGGAACTTGCCGCCGTGGTCGCCGTCGGTGGACGGCACGATCCGGCGGAACGCCCGCAGCACGACGTTCTGCTCGTAGTCGACCGTCTCGTCCTTGTGCAGCGCCATCCGCACCCCGGTGATCACCAGGAACGCGCCGAACACGTACAGGATCCAGGCGAAGCTCGCGATCAGGACCGAGCCCGCGGCGATGAACACCGCCCGGAACACCAGGGCACCCACCACGCCGTAGAACAGGATGCGGTGCTGGTACTCGCGGGGGACGGCGAAGTACCCGAAGATGATCGCGAACACGAAGACGTTGTCGACGGCCAGGGACTTCTCGATGACGTAGCCGGCGAAGTACTGGCCCGCGAACTCCGCGCCCCAGGCCCACCAGACCACGGCGCCGAAGGCGAGCCCCAGCACCACCCACGCCCCGGACCACGCGAGCGCCGACCGGACGCCGACGACCGGCGACTTGCGGTGGGCGGCCAGGTCGATCGCGAGCATGGCCAGGATGACGCCGAGCACGGCGGCCCAGGCCCAGAGCGGAACGGTCACGAGACACTCCTCCGGTTCGGTGACGAACCGGAGGTCTCCCCGGTCACCCGAAGGTGACGCCGGCACCGGGCTGCAGTGGGGCAGCCGGATTGACGATGCCGGACCGGGCGGGTACTCCCCTCCGATGCACTGCGCTGACTCCAGAATGACGAACTGCACTTCGTCTGTCAAGTTCGGACGTCTACTGTGGCCGGTATGGCTTCGTGGACGTTCCTCAGCAACCACGCGCACGTCCTGCTGTGCGTGGCCGCGGACCCCGACCGGACGCTGCACGACATCGCCGAGCGGGTGGGGATCACCGAACGCGGGGTGCAGCTCGTCCTCGCGGACCTGATCGCCGAGGGCTACGTCGAACGCGAGCGGGTCGGCAGGCGGAACCACTACAAGATCCACCCGGAAGGCCGGTTGCGCCACCCGCTGGAGGCGCACCACCGGGTGGCCGATCTGGTCGCCGCGCTCGGCCTCGCGGTCGGCGACGGCGAAGCGCATTCCGCCGTGTGAGAAGGCGGCCGCGGCGGACGGGATGGTTGACTGGGCTCATGCCGGTGGGTGCGCACGAGGTCGAGGTGTTCGCGCGGGCCAGGCCGCGGCTGGAGGCCATCGCCTACCGCCTGCTGGGGTCGGCGAGCGACGCCGAGGACGCCGTGCAGGACACGTTCCTGCGCTGGCAGTCCGCCGACCGCGAGCTCGTCGAGACACCCGAGGCGTGGCTGACGAAGGTGCTCACCAACCTTTGCCTCAACCGGCTCACCTCGGCGCGGGCCCGGCGGGAGACCTACGTCGGCCAGTGGCTGCCCGAGCCGGTCTTCGCCGGGGACCGGATGCTCGGCCCGTCCGACACGGCCGAGCAGCGCGAATCGGTGTCGATCGCGATGCTCACGCTGATGGAGCGGCTCTCGGCCAAGGAACGGGCCGTGTACGTGCTGCGCGAGGCGTTCGGGTACGCCCACGCCGAAATCGCCGAGGTGCTCGACCTCACCGAGGCGAACTGCCAGCAGATCCACCGGCGGGCCAAGCAGCACCTGGCCGCCGACCGCCGCCGGGTCCCGGTGGACGCGGCCGCGGCGCGCAAGATCGTCGAAGAGTTCCTCGCGGCGGCGCTCAGCGGCCGGACCGACTTGCTCGTGAAGATGCTGACCGACGACGCGGTCAGCATCGGTGACGGCGGTGGCGTGCTCTTCTCGCTGCCGCGGCCGGTCACCGGTGCGGTGCGGGTGGCGAGGTTCCTGCGCGGGCTGTTCGAGCCCAGCGACGCCAAGTGGGCGCTGATCGGCGGCCGGCCCGTCCTGCACGCCGCGGTCGCCAACGGGGTCCCGGCGCTGGTGCTGCTGGTCGGCGACCGGGTCGCCGGGATCGTTTCGCTGGACGTGACCACCGACGGCATCGCGGCCGTCCACGCCCAGGTGAACCCCGGCAAGCTCGGGCGCGCGGCGCGGCAGTGGAGCGCCGCCGGCCACGGGGAACCGCTCGCCGGCACCTGGTGACCCACGTCACGTCCGTCCGCTGTCAGGTTTCGCGCCGCTGTCCGGTTCAGGGAGCACACACCGACCGGACAGGAGCAAGACCATGAAGCACCGCATCGTCGTCCTCGGAGCCGGCTACGCCGGAGCCAACGCCGCCGGCCGCCTCGCCAAGCGGCTGCACCCGGCCGGCACCGAAATCACCCTCGTCAACGCCGGCCCCGGGTTCGTCGAGCGCGTCCGCCTGCACCAGCTGGCGACCGGCCAGGACCTGAAGCCCCGCCTGCTGACCGACGTCTTCGCCGGTACGGGGGTGCGCGTGCGGATCGCTCAGGTCACCGCGGTCGACGTCGAACGCAAAACCGTCACCGTGGCCGATGGTCCTGGAGAAATCGCCTACGACACGCTCGTCTACGCCCTCGGCAGCACCGCCGACGACTGCGGCGTTCCCGAGCACGCCCACCACATCGCCGGCAAGCAGTCCGCGCTGCGGCTGCGGGCGCGGCTGGCCGAGCTCGCCGCGGGCGGGACCGTGCTCGTCGCCGGCGGCGGCCTCACCGGCATCGAAGCCGCCACCGAAATCGCCGAAGCCCGCCCGGACCTCGACGTGTCCCTCGTCGCCCGCGGCGGCCTCGGCGACTGGCTCGGCGAGAAGGCACGCAACCACCTGCGGAAGGCGGTCGACCGGCTCGGCATCACCGTGCACGAGCACACCACCGTTACGGGCGTCGAACCGGCCGCCGCGGTCACCGCCGACGGCCGCGCGATCCCGGCGCAGGTGACCGTCTGGACGGGCGGGTTCGCCGTCCACCCCCTCGCCGCGGCCACGACCCTGCGGGTTTCCGCGACGGGCCAGATCGAGGTCGACGAGACGATGCGCTCGGTCTCGCACCCGGACGTCTACGCCGTCGGCGACGCCGCGCTGGCCCCGGGCGCGAGCGGCTCGCCGCTGCGGATGTCCTGCGCCTCGGGGGTCCCGTCGGCCCGCCTGGCGGCCGACGCGATCGCCGCCCGCCTGACCGGCGGCCGGGTGCCCCCGAACAAGATCGGCTACTTCGGCCAGTGCATCAGCCTCGGCCGCCACGACGCCGTCGTGCAGTGGGTGACCCCGGACGACCGGCCGAAGCCGTCGGCGGCCACCGGCAGGACGGCCGCCCGCATCAAGGAACTGATCTGCCGGAGCGCCGCCTGGAGCGTTTCGCACCCGACGGTGCTGCCGGTGCGCCGCCGCCACACCCTCCCGGCCGAAGAGCGCTCCGCGGCCACCGCCGGAAGCGGCCTCTGACGGACCCGCCGAAAAGGGCTTTCCCCTCGTCCGAGAGGAAGGCCCCTTCCGCTTCCGCGCCGGTCAGCCGCCCGCGGGCAAGCCCGCCCACGCCTCGGTCAAGCTCAGCGGGCGCAGCGACAGCGTGTACTCGTACGTGGTGTCGGCCGCCACCTGGCTCTTCTCCCGCACCGGGTTCGGGGTGTCGCCGACGCCGGTGACCGCGTGGTCGGCGTGCAGGGTGAACCAGCCGCGGTTGCGCTGCAGCTGGAACGGGTACGCCGCCCGGTCCAGGTCGTCGTACGGCGTGACGCTGACGTCCTTCGCCCCGCTCACCAGCAGCCCCGACTGCCGGCCGTCGGTCAGCAGGGCCCAGCGGGTGTCGGTGTGGTTGCCGTGGTCCTGCGGGCGGTGGTAGTCGACATATTGCTCGTCCACTGTGGACCGGTTGACCGCGATCGGCGTGCCGTCCCGGCGGTCGGGGTAGCTCTCCGCGGTCCGGCCGTACCAGGCGAACCGCCGGAAGCTGTCCGGCACGCCCAGCGACACCCCGATGCGCGGCAGGTAGTCCAGCGTGCGCAGTGTGCCCTGCGGCGTCACCTGGTGCCCGAGGTGCAGCACGCCCGCCGAGTCCACTGTGTACGTCATGGTCTGGTCGAACCACGCGCCCGCGACGTCCGGCGCGGCCACCCGGCTGTCCACCACCACGCGGACGCTGGTCCGGTCCGGCCGTTCCACGCGAACGCCGGTGACCGTGGCCTGGAGGCGGTCGAGACCGCGGTTGCGCCAGTCCTCGCCCTCGGCCCGGCCCCACGCGAACGTCTCGTTGCTGATCGGGGCGCGCCACGCGTCGAGCTTCGGGCCGCTGACGAGCAGTTCCTTGCCCCAAGACTGCATCGATGACAGCGTCCCGGTGTGCTTGTCCACCCGGTAGGCGACCGGCCCGGCCGAGGCGGTGACCGTGTCCGCGGTCTCCCGCGCCGTCACCAGGCCCCAGTCGAGGGGTGCCTTGTCGAGACCGGGTACGCGGGTGCCGCCGAGCGGGAACTGGTCGTGCGCCAGGACGTGGCCCGCGGGCAGCATCGGCCGTCCGGGCTTGACGACGGCCTCGACCGTGAGGAAGCGCTCGCGGTCGCCCGCCTTGACCGGCAGGGGGATCCGGCCGGTGGTGGCCGCGGCGACGCGCAGCGGCTGTTCGCCGCTCGCCACCGTCTTCGACCCTTCGGTGACGCGCCACTTCAGGTGGACGTCGGAGGTGTCGCTGAACTGGCGCTCGTTCGTCACCGACAGCACACCGTCGGCGTAGGCGAAGCGAAGGGGCTGGTGCGCCCAAGCCATCTGCGCGGTTTCCGGTTGCGGCTTGCGGTCCGAGCCGATCAGACCGTCCACACCGGACAGGCTGGAACCGTAGGACAGGTACGTGCCGCGCTCGGTCACGCTGTCGAAGTCGAGAGCCAGCACCGCCCCCGGCACCGGCGCCGGCCCCGCGAGTTCCGCCGCGGTGAGCGCGCGGTCGTGGATGCGGACGTCGTCCACCAGCCCACGTGCCAGCCAGCCGATGGTCGACGGGTCGTTCCACGACGTCTCGAAGTCGCGCCCGATGTTCACCTCGGCCGACGACGGGTCGATCGGGCCGCTGAACGCCTTCTGCGCGACCTCGCGGCCGTCGATGTACAGCCGGAGCGCGGCGCCGTCGTAGGTGCCGCTGACGCGGTGCCAGTTGCCGTAGAAGTCCGCGGGAACCGGTGCCTGGACCGGGATCCACGTGCCGCTGTGGACGAAGAACTCCAGCGTCGTCTCGTTCTTCATCTTCAGGGAGTACTGGTGGTCGCCCTTGGTGATGATCGGGAATTCGCCGGTCCACTTGCCGGGCTTCACCCACGCGTCCAGGGTCACCGCGGTCCCGGTGAGGTCCAGCCTGCGGTCGCGGTAGACCTCGGCGAAGTCGTCCAGCCCGGACAGTTCGAGGGCTTTCCCGCGGTGGCCGTCGACGAGCTTCGCCGCGCCGGACAGGTGGGTGGAGATGCCGTTCCCGGAGACGTCCGGGACGAGGCGCACCGGCTGCCGGAGGTTCTGCTCGGCCCAGTCCCAGATGAACCCGCCCTGGGTCTGCGGGTTCGCGCGGATGATGTCCCAGAATTCGCGGAAGTTGCCGAGGCTGTTGCCCATCGCGTGCGCGTACTCGCCGAAGATCAGCGGTTTTGTGGTCTTCTTCGCCTGGTCGGCGAACTTCTCCGGCGACGGGTAGCGCGGGCCCCACACGTCGGCGAAGGGCGCGTCCCCGTCGGGGTTGTTGGACTGGTGGTAGATCGGGCGCGTCGGGTCGTTGGCGCGCAGCCAGTCGGCCATCGCGTAGTGGTGGGCGCCGAGGCCGGCTTCGTTGCCGGTGTCCCACAGGAAGACGCTGGGGTGGTTCTTGTCGCGTTCCACCATGCCGATCAACCGGTCCAGGAAGGCGTCCCGCCACTCCGGCTGGTTCGCCTGGCACCACTTGGCGCAGTTCTCGTGGTTGTGCGTCTCGATGTCGACCTCGTCGTCGATCCAGAGGCCGTGCTCGTCGGCGAGCCGGTAGAAGTACGGATCGGACGGGTAGTGGGAGGTGCGGACCGCGTTGACGTTGAGCTGCTCCATCAGCGCCACATCGCGTTCCTGCGCCCGGCGCGGCACGTGCCGGCCGTGCTCGGGGTCGGTCTCGGCGCGGTTGACGCCCTTGAAGAGCACCCGCTTGCCGTTGACCAGCAGCTGCCGGTCGCGGATCTCGATCTCGCGGAAGCCGGTCGTTTCGCGGGTGATGTGGGTGATCCGGCCGTCCGGGCCGGTGAGCGTCAGCACGGTGGTGTAGAGGTTCGGCGTCTCGTCGGTCCACTTGGCCGGGTTCCGGACGGGCAGGGTGAGGGTGACCGCCCCGCCGGTGTCGCCGACCTCGACGTCCCGGGCGGCGGTCCCGACCTCCCGGCCGGCCGCGTCGCGGAGGCTGAGCCCGACGGTGTGCTTCCCGGTGGTGCCGCCCGGTTTGCGGGCGACCTCGACGGCGGCGGAGAGGACGGCGTCGGTGTAGGTGGCGTCCAGGTCGGTCCGCAGCGTCACGTCCCGGAGGTGGGTGGCGGGCGTGGACGTCAGCGTCACCGAGCGGAAGATGCCCGCGTACCGCCACTGGTCGTAGTCCTCCAGGTAGGCGCCCGCGCTCCAGCGGTGCACCTGGACGGCGAGCCGGTTGGGGCCCGGCCGCAGCGCGGCGGAGATGTCGAACTCCGCCGGCGTGTAGCCGCCCTGGTCGTAGCCGATGTACCGGCCGTTGACCCACACGAAGTACGCCGAGGTCACGCCGTCGAAGCGCAGGGACGTGCGCCGCTGCGCCCAGCCGGCGGGCAGGTCGAAGTCCCGGGTGTAGGCGGCGGTCGGGTTGACGTCGCGGGGCACCCGCGGCGGCGCGTCCGGCTGGATCTCGGTGGCGATGTTGCGGAAGACCGGGTGGTCCAGGCCGTCGGTCTGCCAGGTGTGCGGCACGGAGACCTCGCGCCAGCCCGACGTGTCGTACCCGTCGGCGTGGAAGCCCGGCGGGACCTGGGCGGGGTTGCCGGCCATGGCGATGCGCCACTTGCCGTCGAGCGTCTGGGTGAACGGCGTCTGTTCCCGTCCCCGGACGGCGGACGCAACATCGGCGTGCGGAGCGAGGAACGCGTGCGGCGGCTCCTGGCCTTCACCGACCTTCCCCGGATCTTCCAGGTAGGAGTAGACGTCGTCCGGCGGCGCCGGCGCGGCGTAACCCGAACCGGCCGGGACCAGGACGCCCGCGAGAGCCACCAGAACCACACTCAGAGTGCGCAGCCGCACGGGAGGAACCTCCATGTTCCGACATGATTCGGACAGAAGCCAACAAAATGGAACATCACCGCAGCGGCACGGTCAAGGGGACATTCGGTGCATGGAAAGCGAGTTCTGCCGCGGCCCGGACGTCACTTTCGTAGGGAAAGTGATCCGGAGGTGAGCTCTCCGCATCGGGACGTACGGGAACCCCGTTTCACTCGGGTGCGGGCAGGGCGGCTTCGGCGGTGACGCCGTCGGGCCAGGTGAGCGTGACGCGGTGACCGCCGCGGCCGTCCTCGGCGATCGTCGGGACGGGGTCGGGATCAGCCGGGCCGCCGCGGTCCAGGACCACCACCGCGGCGAACACCCTCCCCGGTTCCGGCGGCCCCTCGGTCGCGACGAACGGGATCGCCGTCCACTCGCCCAGCGGCGACGTGCCGGACTCGACCGTCACGTCCGCCGTGGTGAAGCCCTGCAGCGGACGCACTTCCGAGCGCAGGTCCGGTGTCCGCGCGGCGGCCACCCCCGGATCGGTCACCGGCCGCGTCGCGGCCGCCACCGGCCACCCGCTCAGCCGCAGTTCCCGGACCGGGCCCCCGTCGCCGTCCACCCGCGCGAACCGGACCTCCATGCCGCACCGCACCACCGAAGCCACGGTCAGCACCGGCCCCGGCACCACCGGCCCGCTGCGGCCGGAGCCGTGGTCCGGTGAGTCGTCGGCCGCCGTGCCGACCCAGCGGACCCGCCCCTGCGACGCGGCCGCCAGCACCCCGCCCGGCAGTTCGGTGGCGTAGCACGTCGAAAACCCCGCCCGGTGGCTCGCCCGGCCGTCCGCGTCGAGCACGGCCACCGTGTTGTCGGGAACCGAAGCGAGCGGGAACGTCGCGGTCGAGTAGCCGAGCCGGGCGTAGAGCGGCGAGTCGCCGCGCTGGTCGCCGGGGCGCGCGTGGTCCGTGCCGTGGTTGACCACCAGGGCGATGCCGTCGCGGCGCCGTCCCGACACCAGCCAGCCGGGCGCGGCGACGACGCGGGCGACGTCCCCCGTCTCGATCGGCAGCGGCTCCTCGACGTCCGTCCACACGGGATGGTGGGCGGGCAGGGCGAGCCCGAGCAGCCCCTTCGCCGCCCAGTACGGCGAACCGGGCCCGGAGTACGCCTGGCGCATGGCGGGCCAGGCGTGGTGCCAGCCGAGGCTCAGCAGGCCGTCCGGCTCGCCGGCACCGGCGAAGTGCCGGACCATCCCGCCGGCCACCCGCCGGGTCAGGCCCGGGGACAGGTGCGAAGTCCCGGTGAGCGCGCCGGTCCAGAACGGCGCCGCGGCGGCGAAGCGGTAGACCAGGCTGCGGCCCTGCAGCAGGGGCGAGCCGTCGGTGCCCACCAGCCGCACCGCGTCGTCGAGGTAGCCGCGCAGGTCCGCCGCCCACCGGTGGCGCAGCGAGCCGGGGCACAGGGTGCCGGTGACGTCGAAGAAGTGCGTCCACAGCAACGGGTACAGGTGCAGCGCCCAGCCCGTGTAGTGGTCGTAGGCGCGCTCGTCGCCGTCGCTGAGCCAGCCGCCGGGCCGCCGCAGCGACGCGTGCACGGCGAGGTCCTCCTCGACGTCCGCCGCCGACCACGGGCCGCCCGCCTCGCGCAGGAACGACTCCACGACGATCCGGAACCACACCCAGTTGATCGGCGGGTAGGGCTGTCCGATCACCGTGGCGAGCCAGGCGACGACCCGGTCGCGGACGGCGTCGGCCAGGCGGTCCCACAGCCACGGCCGGGTCAGCTGGAGCACCAGCGCGATCGACGCGGCCTCCACTTTGGACTGGCCGAGCTCGTCGGGCCGGGGCCACGCCTCGGGCGAGGCCGGGTCGGTGCCGGCGGCCAGCCCGCGCGCGTAGTGCTCGAGGACACCGCCGGGATCCGCGCCGCCCTCCCCGGCGACGCGGAAACCGGCGATCAGGAACGTCCGGGCGAACCCCTCCAGGCCGTCCGAGACGCGGCCGTTGCGGCTGGCCGGGCCGGGCAGGTCGATCCGGGCGCCCGCGGGGGAGCGGTACCGGCCCGCCGCCGCCAGCAGCCGGTCCGCGTACGCCGCCCAGTGCCCGCGGGTCCAGCCGGTGTACGGCGACAGGCGCCGGTCCTCGGCGGTGGTCATGCCTGCACGGCCAGGGAGTGCCGGGTCACCGGGGCCCGGGGTGGGAGACCGGTGGCGTAGCGCTCGAGCTCGCCGAGCGCCTCGGCGCTCATCCGGCGCGTCTCCGAGCCCAGCGAACCCGCGATGTGCGGCGTGAGCACCACGTTGGGCAGGTCGTAGAGCGGGGAGCCGGCGGGCAGCGGCTCCGGCTCGGTGACGTCGAGGACGGCGTGCAGGCCGCCGTCGGCGCAGGCGTGTTCCAGGGCCGCGGTGTCGACGAGCGCGCCCCGCGCGGTGTTGATCAGCACCGCACCGGGCGGCAGGGCGGCCAGCTCCGCCGCGCCGATCATGTGCCGGGTTTCCGGCAGCGACGGCGCGTGCAGGCTCAGCACGTCCGCCCGGGGCAGGGCGTCGGCCAGGGAAGCGGGCTCGGCACCGGCCGCCCGGATCTCGCGCACGTCGGCCACCGGGTCGACGACGAGCACCCGGGCCACGTCCAGCAGCCGCAGCAGGGCGGCGACCCGGCGCCCGACGCGGGAAAAGCCGACCAGCACGACCGTGCGGTCGCGGCCGGACAGCTCGCCCCGCTGGTCGCGGTAGCTCCAGTCCTCCCGGAACTTCCGGGCGTCGGCGGCCAGGAACGGCACCTTCTTGAAGGCCCACAGGATCGCGCTCAGCGTGTACTGGGCGACCGGCTCGGCGTTGGCGTCGGCGGCGGTGGTGACCAGCAGGCCCCGGTCGAAGACCGCCGCGCCGACGTGGTCGCGGACGCTGCCGGCGGCGTGCAGCACCGCCCGCAGGTGCGGCGCGGCCCGCAGGACCGCGTCGTCGAGCGGCGGACAGCCCCACGACGTGATCAGCACCTCCACCTCCGCCAGCCGCGCGCGCACCGGCGCCGAGCCGAGCTCGTCGGTGCACAGCGGCTCGCCCAGCCGGGCCGTGGCGCGCAGCCGGGCCAGTTCCGCGTCGCCGAACTGCAGCCGCATCGTGTCCCGCGCCATCACCAGCAGGGTCTCCGGGCGGCGCGTCACTTGACGCTGCCCGCCGCCAGCCCGGACCGCCATTGCCGGTGCAGCAGGACGAACGCGACGACCAGCGGCAGCACGGCCAGCAGGGAGCCGGTGACGACGAGCGGGTTGTACTGGGGGAACTGGGTCACGCGCGTGCTCCACTGGTAGAGGCCGAGGCTCATCGGGAACAGCTTCGGGTCGGTGAGCATCACCAGCGGCAGGAAGAAGTTGTTCCAGATCCCGACGAACTGGAACAGGAAGACGGTCACCAGGCCGGGCCGCATCATCGGCAGCGCGATGGTGAAGAACGTCCGCAGCTCGCCGGCCCCGTCGGTCCGGGCGGCTTCGAGCACCTCACCGGGCACCGCGGCCTCGGCGTAGACGCGGGCGAGGTAAACCCCGAAGGGGTTGGTCAGCAACGGGATGAACACCGCCCAGAACGTGCCGACCACCTCCAGCTGCGAGGCGAGCAGGTACAGCGGCAGGGCCAGCGCGGTGGTCGGCACGAGGACCCCGGCCAGCGTCATCGCGAACAGCGCGCGGCGGCCCGGGAAGTCCAGTTTTGCGATCGCGTACCCGCAGGCCGCGCAGATCAGCGAGCCGAGCACCGCGCCGAGGCCGGCGTAGAGCAGCGAGTTGCGGATCCAGGCGAGGAAGACGCCGTTCTCCTGCGTGAACAGGGCACCGAGGTTCGCGCCGAGGTTGAACTGCCCGAACTCGAACGCCCCGGTCGTGGAGAAGTCGCCGACGGACTTGGTGGCCGAGGTGACCAGCCAGATCAGCGGCAGGACCGCGTACAGCGCGGCCAGCACCAGCAGGACGTGCACGACCGTACGCGACGTCCACCGCGAACCTGCTTTCCGGGGGTTCCGGGTGGCGGAGCCCCCGGCCCGGGGCGAAGCCTCGGATGTCGCAGCGGCAGGGGACAGGGTCACCGGGACCTCCGGGCGGACAGGCGCATGACCAGCGCCGAGAGCAGAGCGGAAACGAGCGCCAGCAGCACGGACGCGGCGGCGGCACGGCCGTAGTCGTTGGCGATGAACGCGGCTTCGTACACGTACAGGCTCGGGGACCAGGTGCTCGTCACCGAGCCGGTGAACCCGCGCAGCACCAGGGGCTCGGTGAACAGCTGCAGGGAGCCGATGACGGTGAACACGAGGGCGACGAACATGGTCGGCCGGATCATCGGGACCTTGACCGACCACGCCGTCCGGAAGCCGCCGGCGCCGTCGGCGCGCGCGGCCTCGAGGACGTCACGGGGAACGGCCTGCAGCGCCGTGTAGAAGATGATCATGTTGTAGCCGACCCACTGCCAGGTCGCGATGTTCACGATCGAGGGCAGGATGCCGGTCTTGCCGAGCGGGTCGAACGGCAGGAGCGCGGTCAGGCGTGAGTTCGGGCTGTACAGGTAGGCCCAGATGAGCCCGGTGATCACGGTCGGGACCGCGTAGGGCAGGAAGACGGCGAGGGACCACACGCGCTTGAGCTGCACGACGGCGGAGTCGATCAGCAGGGCCAGCAGGAGCGCGAGGCCGAGCATGATCGGGATGTGGACCAGGACGAACAGGGCCACGTTGCCGAGACTGGCGTGGAACGCGCTGTCGGTGAGCACGTCGACGTAGTTGCCGAGGGCGACGAACGCCTGCGTCGGACCGGAGAAACCCAGTCCCGACAGGCGATCGGTGAACAGGCTCAGGTAGAGCGCGTACCCGATCGGGACGAGCACGGTTGCCGTCAGCAGGAGCGCGAACGGGGCCGCCAGCACGAGGCCGGCGCGGCCGCGGCCCCGCCGTTCGCTCGCCGAAGCGCCGGGACGGCCCGCGGACGCCGGCACGCTCGCGGCGCGCTCGGGGGTGAGGACGGTCATCAGGCTTTCCCTTCCAGCACGGTCAATCCCCGTTCGCGCAGCTCGGCGACGGCGTCGGCCTGCGTCTGCCGGACGGCGGCGGCGAGGGTCGTGCCGCCCGTCTTCACCCCGCCCATCCGGTCGACGACGGTGGAGAAGATCCGCAGCGCGTTGGGGCCCCACGTCCAATCCGGGACGCGCCGGGCGGCTTCGTCGAGCACGTCGTACACCGGGGCGCCGAGGAAGTACCCGCCCTGGTAGGCCTTCCGGGCGATGTCCCGGCTCGGCAGGTAGCCGGGGAAGGGGGTGGTGAACGTGGTGCCGATCCTGGCGACGGCGGGGTCGGTGCTCAGCCAGCGCAGGAACTCGACGGCGGCATCGGGCACCTCGCTTTCGGCGGAGACGGCGAACGCGCTGCCGCCCTGCACGCCGTTGGCCGGGGCGCCGTGCCACGTCGGCATCGTGGTGACCGCCCACCGGTCCTTGTCCTGCGGAACGGACTTCACCAGGGAGCCGACGCTCCAGGAAGCGCCGAGCAGGCCCCACAGCCGTCCGGTGTGCATCGCCCCGATCCAGTTCTGGTCGCCGGTCGGGGCCGTCGCGACCAGGCCGTCGCGGATCATGCCCTGCCAGTAGTCGGCGGTGCGCAGCGTCCCTTCGCCGTCGATGTCCACCCGCCACGAGCCGCCGTCGACCCGCCACCACGGATCGCCCGCCTGCCAGCACATCCCGGCGAAGAACGAGCCGTCGTTGAGCGGGAACGTCGTCACCCGCGCCGCCGGGTCGGCCTTCTTGACCGCCTGCGCTGCGACGCGGAACTCGTCCCACGTGCGCGGCACCGCGATCCCGTGCCGGTCGAAGAGGTCCTTGCGGTAGTAGAGCACCATCGGGGCGAGGTCCATCGGCACGGCCCAGGTGCGCCCGCCGGGCCGGACGCCCTGCCAGGCCGCGGGGGAGTAGCCGCGTTCCAGGTCCGCCAGGTCGCCGGTGAGGTCGCGCAGCCCGCCCGTGGTGAGCAGCTGCGGCAGGCCCTGGTACTCGGCGTGCAGGATGTCCGGTGCGTTGTGCGCGCGCAGGGCGTTGGTCTGCTGGGCGTAGCCGCCCTTGAGCCCGGACGCGATCACGTTGAGCTCCACCGAAATGTCCGGGTGCGCGGCGTTGAACGCGGCCACGTACTTGTCCATGCCGGTGAGCCAGGACCAGAGGCGCACGCGGGTGGCGCCGGACGCCGTGGTCGTCGATGCGCAGCCGCCGAGCAGGCCGCCGGCCGTGAGCCCGGCCGTGGCGGACAGGAACGTCCGGCGGTTCAAACCCGCCGATCCCCGAAGCGTCATTGCTCCTCCGTCGAAGTGATGGCTGCCACTGTCGGCGTGTGCCATAGTGCGAGTCAACAATTTGCGTCAAAAGCGATCACAACCGATCAGAAGGGAAAGGAGCCGCGGTGTTGCGGCAGCGGCTGAGCGCGCTCTTCGACGGCCACCCGGCGGTGCGAGCCGCCGTCCCCGACGTGCGCGACCGGCCGGTCTGGGCCGCGGCCGACGGAACCGCGCTGCTCGCCGACGCTCGCGCCCTGCTCGCGCGGCCGGCGCCCGTCCTGACGGCCACGGCCTGGGCCCGGACGTTCCGCGACGGCGTCCGCACCGAGTACGAAGACGCCGCTCGCGAGCTCCGCGAACGCGTGACGGTCCTGGTGCTGGCCGCGGTGCTGGCGCCGGACGAGCCGGCGTTCCTGGACGGCGCGATCGACGGGCTGGTCGCGCTGGCCGAAGCGACCACCTGGTGCTGGGCGCCGCACGACCGGCACGCGGCCGCGCGGGGCGAGGTGCTGGCCGACCCCGACGATCCGTTCCTCGACCTGGGCGCGGCCGAAGTCGGGGCCCTGTTCGCCTGGGCCGACCAGGTTCTGGGCCCGCACTTCGAAAGCCGGGCGCCGGGACTGCGCCGTCGCCTGCGGCGCGAGGTCGAAGTGCGGGTCCTGACGCCGTTCGAGCGCATCCGTGATTGGCACTGGCTCGGCCTCGACGGCGACGCGCACAACTGGAACCCCTGGATCCACAGCGCTGTCCTCACCGCCGCGCTGCTGCTCGTCCCCGACGACGACCGGCGCCTGCGGCTGGTGCGGCTGGTCGTCGAAGGGCTCGACCACTACGTCGCCGTGCTGCCCGACGACGGCGGCATCGACGAGGGCGTCGCCTATTGGTGGCACGGCGCCTGCCGCCTGCTGGAGTGCCTCGACCTCCTGGCCGACGCAACCGGCCTCGACGCGCGCGATCTTCCCGTTTTGGCGCCGCTGATCCGCTTCCCGCACCGGATGCACCTGGGCGGCGACGCGTACGTCAACGCCGGCGACGCCCCGGCCCGCCTGCCACTCGCCCAGCCGTGGCACGTCCTGCACCGGTGGGGCGAGCGGTTCGGGGACGACGACGTCCGCGCGCACGCGGTGAGCCAGGCGCGGGCGAGCGGGCGGCCCGTGTGGCCCCAAGCCGGTCTCGGCCGGGCCTTGGCCGGTCTGGCCGATCCGGGCTGGCGGACGGCGCTGGCGGGGAACCCGGACGGTCGCTGGCTGGCCCGCGAACAATGGCTGCCGCGGGTGCAGGTGCTCGTGGCCCGGGAAACGGCGGGCACACCGCGCGGGCTGACCGTGGCGGTCAAGGGCGGGCACAACGGCGAGCGGCACAACCACCTCGACGTCGGGTCCTACTGGGTGGCGGTCGAGGGCGTGCCGGTGGTGGCGGACGCCGGCCAGCCGACCTACACGGCCGGCAGCTTCGGGCCGGACCGGTACCGGGCCTGGCCGTTGCGCAGCGAATGGCACAACGTCCCGGAACCGGGCGTCCCGCAGGAACCGGGGGAGGCCTTCGGGGCCCGGGACGTCCGGGTGGAGCTCACCGCGGCCGAGTCCACGCTGTCCGCGGACCTCGGCGGGGCCTACCCGGGACTTCCGCGCTGGATCCGGACCGTGCGGCTGGTTCGCGGTCCCCGCGCCCACGTTGTCGTGGAGGACGAGGAGACCGTCCGGCCGGTCCGGCTGCGGCACGTCCTCGCCGGTGACGTCGAGCTGGGAGAGGGCGAAGCCTTCGTGTCCCTGGGCGGCCGGCGGGTCCTGCGGCTGAGCTGGGATCCCCGGCACACGACCGCGGAACTCGAGCAGCGGCCACTGGACGACCCCCTGCTGCGGGCCGCCTGGGGCGAGCACCTCAGCCGGCTCACCCTGGTGGTGCACGGCGGCCCGGCGCGGGTCCGGGCGGAGCAGGTCCGGTGATGCTCGCCTCCGAACGGCACCAGCTGATCCTTTCGCTGGTGCGCGAGCACGGCGCGATCCGGCTCGCCGAGCTGGTGGACCGGCTGGGCGTCACCGCGGTCACCGTGCGGCGGGACGTCACCGAACTGGCCGACCGCGGCCTGCTGACGCGGGTGCACGGCGGCGTCACGCTGACCCGGCCCCGCGGCGGTCACCCGGAGCACGGGCGCCCGGCTTCGGCGTTCGGCCCGGTCGCGCACGGCACGCTGGTCGGCATGGTCGCGCCGTCGGTGGAGTACTACTGGCCGCCGGTGATCCAGGGCGCGCAGTCCACCGTGGCCGCGGCGGGCGGCCGGCTGGTCCTGCGCGCGTCCAGCTACGACGCGGCCGAGGACCGCCGTCAGATCACCACGCTCCTCGAACGCGGCGTGCAGACGCTGCTGGTCGCGCCGGCCACGAGCGGCCGCGGCGCGCTGGACCTGCTGCGCTGGCTGGGTTCGCTGAGCGTCCCGGTGGTGCTCGTCGAGCGCCTGCCGCCGCCGGAGCTGCCGACGCTGGCGCTGGACGCGGCGACCACGGCGCACGCGCTCGGCGCGGGACTGGCCGTCCGGCACCTGGTTTCCCTCGGCCACCGCGGGGTCGGGCTGGTCACGTCGCGGTCCAGCCCGCACAGCCCGGCGGTGCGCACCGGCTGGCGGGAGACGATCGGCTCGCTGGGCCTGGACGCGGCCACCGCGCTGGATCTCGACGTCCCGGCCTACGGTTCCCCCGGCTGGGCACGGGAGTACGACGCCCTGCTGGACCGCTGCCGCCGGGCCGGCGTCCGAGCGCTGCTGGTGCACGCCGACCGCGAGGCCATCGGCTTGATCGAACGAGCCCGCGACGGCGGCATCGCGGTGCCGGGCGAGCTGGCGGTGGTCTCCTACGACGACGAAGTCGCGGCGGCGTCCGACCCGCCGCTGACCGCGGTGTGCCCGCAGAAGCACCGGCTCGGCGCGGTGGCCGCCGAGCTCGCACTGGCCCGGCTCGCGGACACGACCGAGCGGCCCGTGCACCGCCTGCAGCTGTGGCCGACACTCGTGGTGCGCGAATCCTGCGGAAGCGCGCCCGAATCACGGGAAAAGTGAAATCTTCGAATTCGAATGGGTCGTCTTCGGCGGCGAAGATGCCCCGCCCCAATGTGGCGTTGGTTGCGTTCAACGCACCCAATGTGGCGTTCGGTGCGTTGAACGCACCGAACGCCACATTGGGGCGCTTGGGGGAGTCAGGAAGCCGAGAGGCGGCGGAGGGCGGCGCGGGTCGTCACCGCCGTGCCGAGGGCGACTACGAGCACCGTGCCCGTCACCAGGACCCGTGGCGCCGAGGGAATAGACGTCCGAGGCGAAACCCGGGCTGCTGCCCCCGGCCACCTCCGGGGCGGGGAAACCGCCGGTGGCGGCTCCGAAGCCGGCGATCTTGGCCGTCCCGTCGCCGGTGAGCAGCACGGTGGCCGGGCCGAGCCGGCGGTGGAGGATGCCCTCGGCGTGCGCGGCCGCCAGCGCCGACGCCAGCTGGGCGCCGAGTGCCGCGACACGCTCCGGCGGGAAGCTCCCGTGCCGCTCGACCAGCTCGGCCAGCGTGCGGGTCGCCAGGTCCTCCGTCACCACGTACGGCGTCAGGTCCTGCTCGAAGACGTCGTGCACCACGACGACGTGGGGGTGGTGCAGCCGGATGGCCACGCGCGCGTCCCGGATCGCCTTGGCCCGGACGCGATCGGAATGGGCCGCGTCGAACGGGCACCCCGGCGGGAGCCGCCGGACGGTGACGAACCGGTCGAGCAATTCGTCCCTGGCCCGCCACACCGTGCCGCCGGGATACCGGTCGGCGGGTTCGAGCAAACGGTACCGGCCGGCCAGTGCTGCCTTTTTTGCTGCCACCCGTTGTTCCCCTGTCGACGTCGACGGCCCTCGAAAAGGAATACGGCCGGGAACGGGACCGGGTTCGGTCGGCGGGACGATTTTTCGCGGAGTTTTTCAGGCCCGGGACAACGACGGCGCTTCCCGGACGGCGGGGGCGGCCGCGGTGCTTTCGCCGTCGACGAGCACGGGGGTCACGACACCGGGCTCGGCGATCGGCCCGCCGTCGAGCTGGTGCACCGCCCGCCGGACGGCCAGCTCCCCGAGTTCGCGGGCCGGGACCACGACCGCGGTCGGCCGGATCCGCTGCCGGCCGGCCACGGTGTCCGAGCACACCGCGACGACCGAGACGTCGCCGGGGACCTGCCGCCCGCGGTGCTCGAGGGCGGCCATGACCAGCGGGAGAGCGGTTTCGTCGTGGACGACCAGCGCGGTCGGGCCGCCTTCGGCGAGCAGCTCGTCCAGGCCGTGGCCGACGTCTTCCGGTGTCGGGGCGCACGGCCGGGAAACCGCTTTCACGCCGCGCTCGCCGGCGGCGGCCCGGAAGCCTTCCCCGAAGCCACGCAGGTACCGGAGCCGGTGGCCCGGCAGCTTGGCCGACGGCCCGAGGTGGGCGACCGAGCGGTGGCCGAGGTCGGCGAGGTGGGTGAGGCAGGCCCGGCCGGCCGGGGTGAAGTCGAGCGTCACCGACGCCAGCCCGCGGTGCTGCCCCGGCGCGCCGATCAGCACCGCGGGACGGCCGGAGGCCAGCAGGACGGGCACGCGCGGGTCGTCGTCGCCGGCGTCCAGCACGATCACCGCGTCGGCCAGCGCGGCCGCGGTCACCCGGTGCAGGCCCGCGGTGCCTTCGTCGTCGGTGATCAGGAGCAGGTCGAACCCGAGTTCGCGGGCCGCGCCCGCGGCCGCGGAGAAGAACTCCATCTCCAGGCCCAGGTGCCGCTCACCGTGCAGCGGCACCGCCACCGCGAGGACGCCGGCGCGGGATGCCGGCGAGCCGCCGCGGCGCCGGTAGCCGAGGGTGCGGATGGTCTCCTCGACCCGGCGGCGGGTCGCGGGGGAGATCGTGCGCTTCCCGGTGATCACGTAGGACACGGTGCTCGCGGAGACACCGGCCGCGTTCGCCACGTCGGTGATCGTCACCGCGCCGCGGCCGCCGCCGGCCGGCTCGTCCGCCACGTCGCGGATTTTCGTCATCTTCGTGAGGACTTTCTCGAGGCCTATTGTCCGGTCCGTTGTCCGGCTGGAAGTTAGCGCTAACAGGAACGGCAGAAGGCCGACCCTAATGCCGGTCAACGCGGCTGGTCAAGCCACCTTCGTCGGATCGGCGGGAAAGGGCCGCACCCGATTCATTCCCCGGGACGGCACTCGGTCACCGGCATCCCGCGGTGGCCGCCGCGGGCCAGGGCGACGAAGCCGAAGGTGGTCGATTCGCCGGGTTCGAGCACCGCGTTCCACTCGGCGTTCGCGATCGCCGAGGTGGCCCCGGTCCGCACCAGCCGCCCGTTCCAGAGGTCGTCGATGGTCGTGCCGGACGGCGTCGCCCAGCTGACCGTCCACCCCGTGACCTCGGCCCGGCCGCTGTTGCGAACGGTCACCAGCCCCTGGAAACCCCCGTTCCACGACTTCACGACCTGGTAGCGCGCGGCGCAGCCGGCCGGACCGGCGGACGGCGGCGTGGACGCGGTCGTGGACGGCGCGGAAGCGAGCTGGGCCGCCGCGCTCGCGGGCTCCCGGCCGGCCGGGATCGCCGTCGCCGCGACGATGGCGGCCGCCGTCAGCGCCAGCGCCGTCCCGGCGAAGGCGACCCGCGAGCGCCGTCGGCCGGCCGGCGCGGGACCGCCGTCCGCCGGGGCCGCCGCGGGGACCGCGTCCGGCGCGGTGGCACGGGTCAGCAGCCGCGCCGCCCCTGCCATCGTGGGCCGGACGGCGGGATCCCGGTGGAGCAGCCGGAGGACGGCATCGGTGACCGGGCCGCGGGTGGCGGGCGGGGTGATGTGGCCGCTGCCGACCCGTTTGAGCAGGGCCAGCTGGTTCTCGTCGGTGCCGGACGGCGGTCTTCCCTCGAGCGCGGTGTAGAGGGTCGCGCCGAGCGAATAGACGTCGGAGGGGAAGCCGGGTTCGGCGCCGTCCGCGACTTCCGGGGCGAGGTAGGCCGGCGTGCCGACGACCAGCCCGCGGCCGGTGGCGGTGCCCTCCCCGCGGGCGTGGGCCACCCCGAAGTCGGTGATCTTCGCCGAGCCGTCGGTGGTGACGAGGACGTTGTTGGGGCTGATGTCGCGGTGCACCACGCCTGCCGCGTGCGCCGCGGCCAGTGCCGAGGCGAGCTGGGCGCCCAGTTCCGCCACGTGCTCCGGCGCCGGCGGGCCGTGCTCCTCCAGCAGTTCGGTGAGCGTGCGGGCCGGCAGGTACTCCATCGTGATGTAGGCCGCGGACCCCTGCTCGACGACGTCGTAGACCACGACCGCGTGCGGGTGGCGCAGGCGGGCGGTGACCCGGGCCTCCCGGATCGTCCGGGCGCGCGTGCGCTCCCCGGCCGCCGGATCGGCGGCGGAATCGGGGAAGAGCTGCTTGATCGCGACCAGGCGGCCGAGCCGTTCGTCCTTCGCCCGCCAGACGGTTCCCATCGCGCCGTGACCCGCCCGGCCGAGCACGTGGTACCGGCCGGCCAGCACTGCCCCTTCGTGCACGGGCACGCTCCCCTCTGTCGTTTCCGTCACCGGGGAACACGGCCGGTTCCGGCACGCAGTTCGGCGCGTCGGCTCAATTCACTCACCTGGGTGGGTGCCCGAAAAGCATTCGACGATTTCGTTCCGGATCCCGGAAATGCCGGCGGCCGCTACGGAAGAATTGCCGATCCGGTTGTGACGGAAAGATAACGGTATCGGGGAGTCAGTTCGACCGGCAGCCGAGGACCGGAACGGCGGGGCGGCCCGCCGGGACGTCCAGGTTCAGCCCGAACGCGGCCGAGCCGCCCGGTTCGACGAGTGCGTTCCAGCCCGCGTCGGTGACGGTCACCGTCGAGCCGGCCCGGGTGACGGTGCCGTTCCAGAGGTCGCGCACGCCGGTCCCGCCGGGCAGCACCCAGGTCACCGTCCAGCCGGTGAGCCGCGCGGGGGAGTCGTTGTGCACGGTCACCTGCGCCTGGGCGCCGCCCGGCCAGGCGCTCGTGATCTCGTAGCGCGCGCTGCACCCGGCCGACGCGGGCGCCGCGGCCGGGCGCCGGGACGGCCCGTCGGGGGCGCGGGCCGGTACCGGCGCGGGAGCCGTGGTGGTGCTGCGGACGGTGCGGTCCGCGGTGACGGTCGTCGGCGGGTGCTCGACGGGGGCCGCGGTGGTCTCGGCGGGCCCGTCGGCGAGGGCGAAGCCGGCCACCACGCTCACCGACGTCAGGCACGCGGCGGCTCCGGTCACGGCGGCACGGCGCAGCCGGAACCGGCCGCGGGACCGGCCCGCCGGAACCGGCCGGCCCACCGCGGCCAGCAGCTCGACCGCCTCCTGCATCGACGGGCGCGCGGCCGGATCGCGTTCGAGCATCCGCATCAGCACGCCGGTCAGCGGGCCGCCGTGGGCCGGCGGGGTCAGCTGGTTCTCGGTGATCCGCCGGAGCAGGGTGATCGGGTCGTCGCTGGTGCCGAACGGCGGAGTGCCTTCGAGTGCGGTGTAGAGCGTGGCGCCGAGCGAATAGACGTCGGAGGGCAGGCCCGCCGCCTCGCCGCGGGCGACTTCCGGGGCCAGGTACGGGAGCGTGCCGACGACGACGCCTTCGCCGGCGGCGGGGTGCTCGCCGAGCGCGTGCGACACCCCGAAGTCGGTGATCCGGGCGGTGCCGTCGGCGGTGACGAGCACGTTGTTGGGCGTGACGTCCCGGTGGAGGATCCAGTCGCCGTGCGCGGCGGCCAGTGCCGCGCCGATCTGCCGCCCGAGCCGCAGCACGTCGCACCGCGGCAGCGGTCCCCGGTCGAGGAGGACCTCGGTCAGCGACCGGGCGGGCACGTACTCCATGACCAGGTACATCGAGCCGGCGTCCTCGAACACGTCGTACACCGCGACGGCGTTCGGGTGCCGCAGCCGGGAGGCCAGGCGCGCCTCCCGGAGGGCCCGTTCGCAGACGTCCGCGCCGGCGCCGGGCTCGCCCGACGGCTCGTGCAGGAACTGCTTGACGGCCACCACGCGGTCCAGCCGCTCGTCCCTGGCCCGCCACACGAGGCTCATCGCGCCGCGGCCGAGGTGCCCCAGGAGCCGGTACCGCCCGTTGACGACCTGTTCCTCGAAAGCCACCCGTACCCCTGCGTCGTCGGCGAAACGCGAAAACGATGCACTTTTTAGCAGAGAACGGACGGCCGGTGGGGCTCCGGCGCCGACTGGATCGGGACCGTTATCCGGATCGCCGGAGGCGCATTCCGGCAATTCGACGAATTCGGTGTCGCCGCGGAAGTTCCGGCCGCGGAGGCGTACGGTGTGGGGGGATCGCGGTTCAACCGGCAGCCGCCGCTCGTCCCCCCTGCGTGTCCGTCCCGTGGGTGGGCCGGGGAGGCGCGGCCGCCTTCCCGGCCGTCCCTCGCTCCGAGGAGGCCTGTGTGCTCGACCAGATCGCCGCTCCGCGGTTCCGAGCCGACGTCCCGTCCGCGATGACCCTCCGGGTGACCGCCACGGCGGAGGCGACGGTGGTCGCGGTCCGCGGCGAGATCGACCTGCCGGTACTGGGCCGGCTCCGGACCCGCTTGGGCGATGAGCTCGACCTCGCGCCGCGAGCGCTGGTGCTCGACCTGACGGAGGTGACGTTCTGCGGCGCGGGCGGAATCACCGAGCTGCTGGTGGCGGCTTCGGAAGCGCACGTGAGCGGAGTGCCGTTCGCGATCGCGGCGGACGGGCGCGCGGTGCTGCGGCCGGTCCGGGTGCTGGGGCTGGAGCAGGTGCTGCCGATCCACCGCGGGGTGGAGGCGGCGCTGGCGTGGCTGACCGTGCTGCCCCGGCTGCGGGAGAGCCGGCGCTGAGGCCTGGGTGGCCGAGGTGACCGGTCGCGGCCGCGGGGCGGGTGGGGTCGGCCGCTGCCGCTGAGCGGTGGGCCGCTGTGCCGCTGTTCGCCCAGCGCGCCGCCGGGGCCGGCCGGGCGTTCACCTGCGCCGGGAGCCCCGCGACCGTGAGCGCGCGGTCACGGCCGTGCCGCGCGCCGGCGCTGGGGCACGACGACGTACTTGGGGTCCTTTGTGGACTCCACCCCCGCCTCGAACACCCCGAAGCGCTGCAACGCGCTTCCGGCGAACAGCGCCGTCCCGGCCGCCACGGACACCGCGCGGCTGCGGTGCCCGGCGAGCGCCCCGAGCAGACCGGCCGCCGTCAGCCGTTCCGACCACTTGCGCAGCCGGTGCGCCTTGCCCGTCGTGTACGCCTCCGCCGTGAGGCCGAGACGCTTCTCCAGCACCTTCGACGCCACCAGCTCCGTCGCCGCGCCGAAGGCGGCCAGCGCCCGCGCCGGGCCGGCCTCCGCCACCGGCACCAGCACCATGGCGAAGCCGCCGGAGCTCGCGGCCGCCGAGCCGGTGAACACGAACGGCAGCTGCGGGTGGGCCTCGTGCCAGGCCGGGACCGCGGTCTGCGACAGCAGCACGGCCGTGTACGACGCAACGGCCGGGGCGAAGACCGCCGACGACAGCCCCGCGGGCCGGGCCGCCGCGCGCAGGAGCCGCCCGGGCCAGGACCGGCGCAGCCCGGCCGGCAGCACCTCGGCGGCCGCGGCGACGGCCACCCCCGGCCCGAACGCACTCAGGATCCACGTGCCCACGCTCATCGGCGAAGTCGGTTTTGCGACGCGCAGCATGTGGTGGAAGCGGGCCGGCCGCCCCAGGTCGGCGACCAGCAGGTACACGCTGGCGAGCAGCGCCGCCAGCGAACCGGTGCGGCCCACCCGGCGCAGCGCGGGCCGCCCGGTCAGGTCGGCCCCGGCGGCCAGCAGCGACGTCCCCGCCGCGAGCCCGCCGGTGAACAGGTACGCCGGCACCTTCCACTCCCACACCGGCGGCTTGAGCACCGGCCGCCCGTAGTACGACCGGAACTCCGCCGGCGGCACCATCAGCTCTTCCCGGGCGCGGGAGCGGGAGCGGCGCTTGCGGCCGAACGTCCGCGCGTGGCGATCGGCGGCCTGTGCGTCGCTGCGCGGTTCGCGCAGCAGGGGGTCTTCGCTCATCGGCGGCGTCCTCCGAACGCGGCGACCGCGGCGGCGAGCAGCGCCGACGCCGCCATCCCGGCGTACTTCCACATCGCGGGCAGCTCGCGGGTCGGCACCACCGGATCCGGCGGCAGCCCGTAGACCTCGGGTTCGTCGAGCAGCAGGAAGAACGCGCCGTTGCCGCCGACGCCGTCGTCCGGGTCGTGGCCGTAGAGCCGGGCCTCGGGCACGCCGCGCTCGTGCAGGTCCTCGACGCGCCGCGCCGCCCGCTCGCGCAATTCGTCGAGTTCCCCGAACTGGATCGAGTCGGTCGGGCACGCCTTCGCGCACGCCGGTTCGAGGCCGTCGTGGAGCCGGTCGTAGCAGAGGGTGCACTTCTGCGCCCGCCCGTCGCCCGGGCGGCGGTCGATGACGCCGTACGGGCAGCCGGAAACGCAGTAGCCGCAACCGTTGCAGATGTCCTGCTGCACCACGACCGAGCCGAACTCGGTGCGGAACAGCGCGCCGGTCGGGCAGACGTCGAGGCAGCCGGCGTGGGTGCAGTGCTTGCAGACGTCCGACGCCATCAGCCACCGGAAGTCCGTGCGGCCGTCGCTGCCGGTCTTCGCGCCCGGCAGGTCGAACGAGGGCATGCCGAGGTCTTCGGTGCGGCGCTCCAGCGGCGAGGTGCCGAGCTCCCCGCCGCCGCGCGGCGAACCGTGCAGGCCCGCGGCGACGGACGCGGTGGTGGCGTCGATCGCCGACGGCCCGGTCGGCAACCCGGCCAGGCCGGGTGACTGCTCGCCCAGCGGCCGGTCCTGCTCGATGAAGGCCACGTGCCGCCACGAGTTCGCCCCGAGCGCGCCGGTGTTGTCGAACGACATCCCGAGCAGGTCGAGCCCGTCCTCGGGGACGTTGTTCCACTCCTTGCAGGCGACTTCGCAGGCCTTGCAGCCGATGCACACCGACGTGTCGGTGAAGAACCCGACGCGCGGCGGGTGCCCGGTGTGCCCGGCCTCGGCGGCCACGTCCGGCAGCGGCCCGGACAGCCGGTTTTCGGTCGTCATGCTCGGTCCTCCGTCGTGTGGCCGGGTTCGACGTGCTCGGTGTCGTGCCCGGTGGCGACCCGGGTACCCGTTTCGGGCGTGATCCCCGCCCGGGTGCGGTACTCCTCGAGCAACGCGAGCAGCCCGGCCCCGCGCGGCCGCCGCCCGGGCCGGACGTCGCAGGTCGCGACCTTGCTCTCCTGGATGAACACGTTGGGGTCCAGCACCACGCCGAACAGGTCGTTGACGACGTCGCGGGACACCAGCCCGGAGCTGCCCCAGTGGTAGGGCATCCACACCTGGTGCACGACGGTGTCCTGCACCCGCAGCGGCGCCATCCGGTCGGTCACGAACACCCGCGCCTCGACGGCGGCCCGCGCGGTGACGACGTGCGCCCAGCCCAGGTGCGAAAGCCCGCGCAGCTTCGCGAGCTCGGGGGAGACCTCGACGAACAGGTCCGGCTGCAGCTCCGACAGGTACGGCAGCGTCCGGCTCATCCCGCCCGCGGTGTGGTGCTCGGTCAGCCGCGCGGCGGTGAACACGAACGGGAACACCTCGCCGCGGGCCTCGGGCGGCGACGGGTGCGACGGGTTGTCCCGGCGGCCGTAGACCTTCCGCGCCGGGTTGCCCTGCTGTGTGTAGAAGGGGTTCCGGAACGGCGATTCGTGCGGTTCGTAGTGCGTCGGGAGCGGTCCGTCGGCCAGTCCCGACGGCGCGAAGAGCCACGCCTTGCCGTCCGACTGCATGATGAACGGGTCGTCGCCGCGCAGGGCGGCCGGTCCGACGGCGTCCGGCGGCGGGACGTGGTCCGGTGGCTTGGTCTTCTCGAAGTCGGGGACGTCGTGGCCGGTCCATTCGCCACGATCGGCGTCCCACCAGATCAGGGCCTTGCGCTCGCTCCACGGCCGTCCCTGGGGGTCGGCGGACGCGCGGTTGTAGAGCACCCGCCGGTTCAGCGGCCACACCCAGCCCCACTCGTGGGCGTAGAAGTCCTGCTCGAACCGCGACTTGCGGCGCGCGGCCTGGTTGACGCCGTCGGCGTAGACGCCGCTGTAGATCCAGCAGCCGCAGGAGGTGGTGCCGTCCGCCTTGAGCTCGAGGTAGCCGGAGAGCTCCCGGCCCGTGGTGAGGTCCTGGCCGTTGATCCGCCGCAGCAAGTCCTCGGCCGACGGCTCGTCACCGTGGACTTCGTGGTCCCACGCGAGGTCGAGCACCGGCCGGTCGCGCTCGTCGGCGGACCCGGCCAGCCGCTCCCGCAGCAGCCGTCCCAGGTGGTGGAAGAACCACAGCTCCGACCGCTGGTCCCCGGCCGGCTCGACGGCCTTTTCGCGCCACTGCAGCATCCGCTGGGTCTGGGTGAACGTCCCCTCCTTCTCGACGTGCGAAGCGGCGGGGAAGAAGAACACCTCGGTGCGGCACTGCTCCGGCACGATCTCGCCGGTCTCGATCTCCGGCGAGTCCTTCCAGAAGGTGGCGCTTTCGATCATCGTCAGGTCCCGGACCACCAGCCAGTCGAGGTTGGCCATGCCGAGGCGCTGCAGCCGGCCGTGCGCGGACCCGACGGCCGGGTTCTGCCCGAGCAGGAAGTACCCGGACACCTTGCCGTCGACCATGTCCATCACGGTGCGGTAGGTGCCGTGGTCGCCGTTGATCCGCGGCAGGTAGTCGAAGCAGAAGCCGTTGTCCGGGGTGGCTTTCTCGCCCCAGTACTCCTTCAGCAGCGACACGGTGTAGGCGTCGGCGTTGCGCCAGAAGCCCTTCTGCTTGTCACCGCGGACGCTGCCGAGGTACTCCTCCAGCGTGGTGTGCTCGGGCGTGGGCATCGGCAGGTAGCCGGGCAGCAGGTTGAACAGCGTCGGGATGTCGGTCGAGCCCTGGATGCTGGCGTGCCCGCGCAGCGCGAACACCCCGCCGCCGGGCCGGCCGATGTTGCCGAGCAGCAGCTGGATGATCGAGCCGGCGCGGATGTACTGGGCACCGACGCTGTGCTGCGTCCAGCCGACGCTGTAGACGAGCGCGGCCGTGCGTTCGCGGCCCGAGTTGCGCGTCCACGCGTCACAGACCCGCTGGAAGAGCTCCTTCGGCGTCCCGCAGGTGGCCTCGACCATCTCCGGGGTGTAGCGGGCGAAGTGGCGCTTGAGGATCTGGAACACGCACCGGGGGTGCTGCAGCGTCGGGTCGGCGGTGATCTCCTCGCTGCCGCCTTCGAGCACCGGGCCGCCCGAGCCGTGCTGGTCGGACGCCGAGGTCTCCTTGCCGTGCGCGGTGTCCCGCGCCCGGATGTCCTCGTACTGCCACGTCGAAGGGTCGTAGGCGGCCTTGGCCTCGTCGTAGCCGCTGAACAGGCCGTCGAGGTCCTCGGTGTCCTGGTAGTCCTCGTGCACCAGGAAGGAGGCGTTGGTGTAGGCGACCACGTATTCGCGGAAGTCCAGGTCGTTGCTCAGGATGTGGTGGATCACCCCGCCCAGGAACGCGATGTCCGTGCCGGCGCGCAGCGGGACGTGGGCGTCGGCGAGCGCGCTCGTGCGGGTGAAGCGCGGGTCGATGTGGAACACCTCGGCCCCGCGGGCCTTCGCCTCCATCACCCACTGGAACCCCACCGGGTGCGCCTCGGCCATGTTCGAGCCCATGATGACGACGCAGTCGGAGTTCTGCAGGTCCTGCTGATAGTCCGTCGCGCCACCGCGACCGAAGGAAGTCCCCAGACCGGGAACCGTGGCGGAGTGTCAAATCCGGGCCTGGTTCTCGATCTGGATCGCGCCGAGGGCGGTGAAGAGCTTCTTGATGAGGTAGTTCTCTTCGTTGTCCAGGGTGGCGCCGCCGAGGCTGGCGATGCCCATCGTGCGGCGCAGCGGCTTCCCGTGGTCGTCGGTGTCCTGCCAGCCTTTGCGGCGGGCGTCGAGCACGCGGTCGGCGACCATGTCCATCGCCGTGGCGAGGTCCAGATCGGTCCACTCGGTGGCGTAGGGCGCGCGGTAGCGGACCTTCTGCTCGCGCTGCGGCCCGGTGACCAGCTGCTTGCTCGCGGACCCCTTGGGGCAGAGGCGGCCGCGGGAGATCGGGCTGTGCGGGTCGCCTTCGATCTGCACGACCCGCTCGTCCTTGACGAAGACCTGCTGCGCGCACCCGACGGCGCAGTAGGGGCAGACCGACTTCGCCACCCGGTCGGCGCTCGCGGTGCGGGGGACCAGGGCCTCGGAGCGGGGGGATTCCGCCGCCTTGCCGCGGCCGAGGGGGTCGGTGCCGGTCAGCTGGCGGTAGACGGGCCAGGACTCGAGCCACTTCCGGGGTCCCATGTCACCTCCCGCTCGCGTCCGGTCCGGCTACCCGGGTCTGCCGAGCCTAAACCGGCCCGGCGGTCCCGGCGACCGCACCGACGCCGGGGGTCCGTTTTGTCAGGGTCGTGGGTGGTCCCGGGTCCACCGGGGACGGCCGGGCCGGTCGCCGGCCGCGGCGGCGCACCGGTGGCAGAGCACGATCCGCTCGTCGGTGGTGTCGGCGAGCCACCGCGCGTCGATCCACAGCACGTGGGGGAAGCGTTCCAGTCCGGCCTTGTGCAGCGGGACCCCGCAGAGGGTCTGGTTGGTCCCCGGCCGCCAGGCGTGCACGGACCCGCCGGGCGCCCGCACGCCCTCGTCGTCCACCCACCGGCTGGAGGCGGCCACCGCCGGTTCACCCCGCCTGTTCACGCCCCACCCCGGCTCCAAGCGCCACTTTCGTCATGAAAGTGATCCGGAGGCTGGTTCTCCGAACGTGGGAATGTGGTCATGTCGAGAAGGGGGAGGAGGCGCCTTCGGCGCGGGTTCGGCCCCGGCGGCCGGCGACCGCCAAGGGCTCGGCGATGTCCTCCAGGGACTTGCCTTCCGCGTCGACCGCCAGGAACCGGGCGACCAGGCCGCCCGCGATCATCACCGCCGCGCCGAGCAGGTAGCCGACGAACAGCCGGACCGGGTGCTCGCCCGTGCCGATCAGCGCGCCGTAGATCACCGGGCCCAGTGCGCCGAAGCACTGCGCGATCGCGAAGAACACCGCGATCGCCTTCGCCCGGACCTCCAGCGGGAAGATCTCGCTCACCGTCAGGTAGCCCGCGCTCGCCCCGGCGGAGGCGAAGAAGAAGATGACGCACCACGCGATCGTCTGGGTGACCGCGTTGAGCGCGCCCGCGTAGAACAGCACCGCCGTGACGGCGAGCAGGACACCGGACACCACGTACGTGCCCGAGATCATCTTGCGCCGTCCGATGGTGTCGAACAGGCGGCCGAGCGTGAACGGGCCGACCAGGTTGCCCACCGCGAACGCGATCAGGTAGATCGGCGTCGCCTCCGACGAGACGCCGTAGAACTTGCCGAGCACCAGCGTGTAGGTGAAGAAGATCGCGTTGTACAGGAACGACTGGCTGATCATCAGCGACGCACCCAGGACGGCCCTCGACGGGTACTCGCGGAACAGCACCCTGGCCAGGGCCACGTACCCGATCCGCTCGGCCGGCGTCACCTGGATGGCCTTCTTTTCGTCGACCGGCGGCAGGCTGCGGCCGCCGTGCTCGACCTCCCGCTCGATCTGGCTGATCGACTCTTCGGCGGCGTCCGCCTTGCCGTGCATGATCTGCCACCGCGGGCTCTCCGGCAGGTGCCGCCGCACGAGCAGGATCACCAGCCCGAGCACCGGCCCGATGAGGAAGCCCAGCCGCCAGCCGAGGGACAGGTCCATCCGGTTGAGCAGGATGTACGTCCCGATCGTCCCCAGCACGGCCCCGGCCCAGTAGGTGCCGTTGACGGCGATGTCCACCCGGCCCCGGTAGCGGGCCGGGATCAGCTCGTCGATCGCGGAGTTGATCGCGGCGTATTCGCCGCCGATCCCCATGCCGGCGACGAACCTGGTGGCGTAGAGGAAGACGACCCAGCCGGCGCCGTTGCCGAGGGTCAGCGCGGTCAGTCCGCTGCCGACGAGGTAGACGGCCAGGGTGAGCATGAACAGGTTCCGGCGGCCCAGCTTGTCCGAAAGGCTGCCGAAGAACAGCGCCCCGACGACCTCGCCGGCGAGGTAGATGGTCGCCAGCAGCCCGACGGCCGCCGACGACATGTTCAGCGTCTCGGGCTTGGTGAGCGTGTCGGCGACCGCGCTGGCCACCGTGATCTCCAGCCCGTCGAGGATCCAGGCCACCCCGAGGGCGACCACCATCCGGGTGTGGAACGGGGACCAGGGCAACCGGTCGATGCGCGCCGGGATGAGCGTCCGCACCCCGGTCGCCGCCGAGTCGGGTGTTGCCGCCATGACAACCTCCTTGAGAGCCGAACCGCCCCGCGTGACTTCCCCCGTCTTCTCTCAGCGAAACACGATCGGGTCGACTCGCGCGGTCACCGCTTGTGATCGGCGAAGGAGCGTCATTAGCCTGACGCGACGGCGGGTCGTGCAGGAGCCGCGTTCCCTTTCGTACCGGCGTTTTCGAGGAGGGGTGTTTTCCGTGGCCTCCTCCGGTTGCCCGCCGAAACGGTTGCGGGTCTCCTGCTCGCACGGTGAGCCGGTGCTCGTGGTGCTGGCCGGCGAGCTCGACACCGGAACGGCCCCCGTCCTCGTGGAGGCCGTGGCCACCGCGCTGGCCGCCGGCCCGGAACCGAGGGTGATCGTGCTGGACCTGGCCGGGCTGCACTTCCTCGCCGCGGCGACGGTCCGCGTGCTGAGCGCGATGACCGACCACGCCGCCGCCCAGCACACCCGGCTGAGAACGGTCACCGGCGGCAACGTCGTGGTGAGCCGCGCGCTGCGGCTGAGCGGCGCGGACCGGGTGCTGGACGTCTACCCCGACCGCGCCGCCGCGCTCCGCGCCGGCGACGACCGTGAGTTCCTCCGGCTGACCGCGCGGATGTGGAACAGCTGACCGGCGTCTACAGTGGACTGCTCACCGCTCGAGCTTCGCGTACGCGATGACGTTGTCGAGGTAGTTCCGGTTCGCCGCGTCGTACCGGCCGCCGCAGGTGATCAGGCGGAGCTGCGGGTCGGCCGTGTCGCCGTACACCGCCTCCGTCGGGAATGCGTTCTTCGCGATCTGCTCCACCTTTGTCACTTCGAACGTCAGCCGCCGGCCGTCGGCTCGGTCGATGTGGACCTCGTTGCCCGGCTCCAGCTCGTGCAGGCGCCAGAAGATGCCCTTGCGGTGGCCGCCGTCGATGTGGCCGAGGATCACCGCCGGGCCCGGCTCGCCCGGTGTCGGGCCGTATTCGTACCAGCCGGCCTGCAGCGGGCGGTCGACCGGCGGGACCTCGACCGTGCGGTCGGCATTGAGGCCGAGCGGCACCAGCGACGACTTCGCCTCGATGGCCGGGACCTCGAGTCCGGCTGGCAGGGACCGCGCCGGAGCGGCGGGGACGGGCGCTTGCGGAGCCGGGGGTGGCGCGCCGCAGGCGGTGAGCAGCAGGGCGAGCAGGGGGATCAGGATCGCGCGGCGGGGCATCGGCTCAGGCCTCCGCGGCGAGACTGCCGTCGCCGGTCTGCGGTGCGCCGGCGGGGACGATGGTCACCTGGCGCGGCGCCTCCGGTGCGCGTTCCCGCGACGGGCCGCAGGTCGCCGAGGCCAGCTTCACGTCGCCGCGGCCGAGCGCGCCGGTGGTGCCGCCGCCGAGGAGCTTGATGTGCAGTGCCGTCACTTCGAGGCTGCCGTCGTAGCGCTGGAGCTGCTCGTTGACGATCACCTCCACCACGCCGGGGATGCCCAGCCGCTGGTTCGGCGCGGTGGCGGCGGGGAGGGTGCCGAGCCGGCCGAGGGCGACGCCGGCGAGGTCGCTGCTGCCGGTCACGTGGCCGTCCGCCGCCGCGCAGCGGGCGCTGATCAGGCGGAGCGACGGCACGCGGCCGGCGGCGGGGGCGAGCAGGGGCAGCGTCGCTTCGGTGACCGACGCCTTGGCCGCCTCGGAACCGGCGCCGGTCACCACGGAACTGCTGATCGCCTTCGCGGTGACGAGCCCTTCGAGCGGCACGTCGGCGGCGCTCGCCGAGGCCGGGCCCCCGCTGCGGGACGCGGCGAGCCGCCCGGTGTCGACGGTCGTTCCCGTGCCGCCGGCCAGCGCGCCGGGGAGCAGGGAAACAGTGGCGGAAGCGCCGTAGGCCGACGTCGTGACAGCGTCGTCCGCCACCGCGACGCCGCCGGAAGCGGCGAGAACGGCGGCGGTCGCCCCGGCCAGGCTCCCGGCTCGGAGCAGAGTGGTGCGCATGAAGAATTCCTTTCAGCGGCAACGGATGCGGGAACGCGAGCGGGGACGCGGACCGGTGACGTCGACCGGTCCGCGGGGAGGAAGCCCGGCCAAGCTACCAAAATCGCCGCGCCCGGCAAGGATCCCGGGAACCGGCACCGGCCACGGCGGTGCGCAAAAAGTGATCTCGAACTGCGGCGGTTACCTGGAAGTGGCGCCCCGGAAGGGAGTTTCCCGGGAACTGTCAACGGGCAGTAGCGCCCGCTGCGGCATTCGAGGGGGGACACGGCCTGATCCGACACGGAAGGGTGATTACCTGGACGAGTGCCGAAGAACACGGACCGTGATGTGACCACCACGGCCGTTTTTCGCCGCGGGGAGGCGGTTTTCAGCCGTCGATCGCGGCAGGCTTTCGAGGGGGACGGCGACCCGGTCGAGCGGGAGGGCGCGGCACAGGGCCACCGCGCCCTCGACGGCCGCGACGACCGGAGTGGCGGGCTGTTCGGCTTCGGTGGGCTCCGCACCGTGCCCCGGCGAGCTGCGTCGCCCAGCCGGCGAACGCATCGGCCGCGGCGATCCGCGCGGCGGCCCGTACCGGACCGCCGCGCGGATGAGCGTCACGGCCGGGCTTTGACCGCCGCGAAGTAGGCGTTCGACGGAGCCGTGAACGACAGCACCACGCCGACGACCGCCGCGAGCACGGCCACGTAGCCGCCGATCGTGCTCTGGCCCGTCAGCACCGAGATCAGCTGCAGGGCGGCGAGCACCGTCAGCACGATGCGCGCCCAGTTCCGGCCGGCGCGCAGCTTGAAGGCGAACAGCAGGTACAGCCCGGCGATGACCACCGCGATCACCACGGCGGTGATCATCGTGACGTTCACGGTCTGGTCGATCTGCGCGTCGGTGAGGTTGCCGCCGCGTTGTCTGTTCGTGTCGCGCAGGGTGGTGGCGATCTGGTCCCGGTTGCCGAAGATCAGCAGCGCGCCGATCAGCCCGATGACCGGCGCGGCGATGAACGCCCAAAAGGCGCCTTCGATCGTGCCGGGACGGGGCGGAGCGGGCGCCTGGCCCGTCGAGGCGGAAGTCGACTGCGGGTAGTTCGGTGATTCGCTCATAGCGATCAAATAGCACTCTTCCGGGTGACCTGCAGAGCGAACGGACGTGACGGTTCCGGCCGAACTCTTCCCCGCTCCGGGCCGGGCGCTGGAATTCCCCTTCCGGCCGCCGTTCCACAGTGGATTTGTAAGCGATTGCCCGGCAGGGGGGCGAGAATGCGCAAGATCGGAAGGGTGCGGCCGCGGTGGCGGCGGCCGGGGGTGGCACCGGTACCGCCGCCACCCCGCCGGGGCCGCGGCCGGTCGAGCGGCGGATCGGGCAGCTGTGCCCGCAGGGGAACACCGCGCCGGCGATCCGCGACCCGAAGAGGATGGCCGCCCTCCACATGCCAGCCGAGGTGCGGCTACCGAGCTCGCGGCCGCCACCGGCACCGTCCACATCGGGCAGCCCCGGCACTACGCCGCGGTCAGCGGCCGGTGCTGCCGTCGATCAGCTCGCGGAGGATGTCGGCGTGACCGGCGTGGCGGCCGGTCTCCTCGATCATGTGGACCAGCGCCCAGCGCATCGACGGCGCGGCGCGGCCGGGCCGCGCCACCGGCTGCGTGAGGTCGGTGCAGGCGTCGATGACCGCGTCGGCCCGCTCGCACGCGTCGCGGTAGTCGGCCAGGACCGAGTCGACGGTCTCGCCGGGGCGCGGGCGGAACGTGCCGGGCCAGTCCGCGGTCTCCTCGCCGAGGAAGGTGAACCGCTCGACGTGCGCCAGGTGCCGGACCAGGCCCAGCAGCGACGTGCCCGACGGAACGCCGGGCGTGCGGACCTGGGGTTCCGGCACGTCCCGGGCCTTGGCGGCGACGGCGGAGCGCAGGTGGTCGAGGAAGCCGCGCAGCACGTCCTTTTCGGCCGGGCCGGTGCGCGGGGGCGGGGTGTCCCGCCGCCGGGGTCGGGGCATGGTCGATCCTTTCAGGGGGTGCGGTGGATCAGCAGCAGGTGGTCGACGACGTCGGCGGTCTGCCCGCCGGGGCCGGTGGCCCGGCGGGAAAGGGCGTCGGCGCGCTCGACCGTCCACATCGCCGGGTCGAGCGACGGCACCTGCGGCTCGGCGGGGTGGGCGTCCGGGTCCTGGTTCCACGACCACGGCGCGACGGACCCGTGCTCGACGACCAGCAGCCGGCCACCGGGGGCGAGCGCCTCCGCGGCCCGCCGCAGCACGTGGTCGCGGGGCAGCGGGAAGTTCGTGTGCAGGTAGTGCGCCGAAACAAGGTCGAACGGGCCCGCCGGAAACGTCGCGGCCAGGTCGTGCCGCTCGCCGGTGATCCGGTCCGCGAGCCCGAGGTCGCGGGCGCGGCCGGCCAGGCGGGCGAGCGCGACGGCGGAGATGTCGGCCGCGGTGACGCGCCAGCCGCGCCGGGCCAGCCACAGCGCGTCCCCGCCGTCGCCGCAGCCGAGGTCGAGCGCCCGGCCGGGCTCGAGGGCGGACACGACCTCGACGAGCCGGACGTTGGCGGGCGGTTCGGCGGCCGGCCGGCGGGACGTGTGGTGGTCGTCCCAGAACCGGGACGCTTCGGTGGGGGAGGTCGTCATGGGCCCACCCTGACCCGGCCCCGGCGGTTCCGGCACGCTTTCTTGCGGTTCCGGCAAGATGGCCGGGTGAGCGACGACTTCGACGCCGTGCTGCACGCGGTCGGCCCCCGGCTGCGGGCGCTGCGCCGGCACCGCGGGATGACCCTGGCCGACCTCGCCGCCGCCACCGGCGTGTCGGAGAGCACCCTGTCGCGGCTGGAAAGCGGGCTGCGGCGGGCCAGCCTGGAACTGCTGCTGCCGCTGGCCCGCGCCTACGGCGTCCCGCTCGACGACCTCGTCGGTGCGCCCCGCACCGGCGACCCCCGCATCCACCTCACGCCGATCCACCGCCACGGCATGACGTTCGTGCCCCTGTCCCGGCGGCCCGGCGGCATGCAGGCCTACAAGATGATCATCCCCAGCAGCGACCGCCCGCCGGTCCCGGACCACCAGACCCACGAAGGCCACGAATGGCTTTACGTGCTGCACGGAAACCTGCGGCTGGTCCTCGGCGAGCACGACCTGGTGCTGCCGCCGGGCGAGGCGGCGGAGTTCGACACCACGATCCCGCACTGGCTCGGCAGTGCCGACGGGAACGCCGTCGAGCTCCTCATCCTGTTCGGCCGCCACGGGGAACGCGCGCACCTGCGCGCCCGCGCGCACTGAAGATCGCCGGGAAGCTGCTCGGCGACGGCCGCAAGGCCACGCCCGCGCTGCGGCGACCAAGACCGGCAAGACCGGCGGATGACGAAGTATGGCCGGGACCGGGAACCCCGGCGGCGCACGAGCGAGAAGGCCACGATCGGCTGCGCTCGTCGCCGGGGTGTTCGGTCGCCGGCCGTGACAGGCTGTCCCTCGCGGCCCTGACCGCCCGAAACCAGGAGGTGCCATGACCGGCGAAGAAATCGTGCTCGGTCCCCTGCCCAAGGGGATCACGCCGGCGCGGGAGGGACTGCCGAAGAAGGTGTGGAACGTCCTCGGGCACACCTACTCCCCGAAAGCCGTCAGCGAATCGAGCTTCGCCTTCGAAACCCTCGACCCGCCCGGGACCGGGGTGCCGCCGCACGTGCACCCCACCCAGGACGAGCACATCTACGTCCTGCACGGCGTGTTCACCCTCTACCTCGACGGCGAGTGGACGAGCGCGGGCCCCGGCGACACCGTGCGGATGCCGCGGGGCCTCCCGCACGCCTACTACAACCGCAGCGAGGACGTCACCCGCGCCCTGTTCTGGGTGAGCCCGGCCGGGCGGCTCGCGCAGCTGTTCGACCGGCTGCACGACCTCGAAGACCCGGCCGAAGTGGTCCGGTTGTCGGCGCTGCACGACGTCGAGTTCCTGCCGCCGGGCTCGGTGCCGGGCGCCTGACTCACCGGCAGAACGCCGCGTCCACTGTGGACAGCACCGCCCGCTCGGCCCGGTCGGTGTCGCCGAACGTTCCCGGCAGCGCCGTCACCGCCAGGCCGACCGCGCGGCCGTCGTCCGTGGCGCCGCCGCGGGTTTCGAAGCCGTGGATGTCGCCGCCGTGGCCCCAGTACTCGCCGCCGCAGCTCAACGGGACGCTGAACACGCCGAGGCCGTAGCGCCAGCCCGGGAACAACGGCGCTTCGACGGTCTTGCGCATCTCCGCCAGCTGCGGGGCCGGCAGCAGCCTGCCGTCCAGCAGCGCGCGGGAGAACTGCGCGAGGTCGCCCGGCGTCGAGATCAGCTGGCCGGCCGCCCAGCCCCACGACGGATCCAGCTCGGTCACGTCGATCACGGAGCCGTCGGCCGACAGCGCGTACCCCTGCGGGTGCGGACCTTGGATGGTCTGGTCGCCGACCTGGGGCCAGTACGTGTTGCGCAGGCCGGCCTTCCTGATCACGCGCTCGGTGACCTGCTCCGCCACCGGGCGCCCGGTCACCCGCTCGGCCAGCAGGCCCGCCAGCAGGTAGTTGGTGTTGCTGTACTGCCACTTCGTGCCCGGCGCGAACTCGGCCGGGTGGGCCAGCGCCAGTGCGAGCAGCTCGTGGGGCTGGAAGTACCGGTGCTGCAGCTTCGCGAAGTCCTCGAGCCCGAGGTGCTCGGTGTAGTTCGGGAGCCCGCTGGTGTGCTGCAGCAGCTGCCGGACGGTGATCGCGGACCCGCCGGGCACCAGGCCGGGCAGGTACCGCTCGATCGGCGCGTCGAGCTCCACCCGGCCTTCGGCCACGAGCTGCAGCACGACGACCGCGGTGAAGGTCTTGGTGTTGCTGCCCGCCCGGACCCGCCCGTCCGGCGGCACCGGGACCCGGCTGCCGAGCCGCGACGAACCGGCGACCAGCGGCACCGGGTGGCCCCCGCGGCTCACCGAGGCGAGGGCGGCGGGGAACTTCTCCTGGCTCACCAGCGCGTCGAGCTTCCGCTGGACGACGGCGGGCCCCGCCTCCGCCGCCGTGGCCGTCGCGCCCAGCAGCCCCGCCACGGCCAAGACCACCACACCCTTGCGCACCACCGAAGTGCTCATCTTCCTGCTCCCTATTCCGACCGGATCGACACGTTCACGATGCCGGGATCCGGCGCGAAGATCAGCAGTGCAGGCCACCGGACCGGAGGTAGCGCCAGCGCTACCGCGGGAACGGCCCCGGCTCGACCCGAACTCGCGTGATCAAAGCCGGAACTGGCGTGATTGAAGCCGTAACTCGCGTGATCAAGCCCGGAACTCGCGAGTTACGGCTCCGATCACGCGTGTTCCGTCCCTGATCACGCGAGTTCCGTTCCTGATCACGCGAGTTCCGGGTCGGATCACGCCGGGCCGGGGCGGTGACTGTCCTGATCGGACTCCGGGGCCGGCTGGAGGATCGGCAGGGACGAAGCCAGTGCCGCCGTCGCGACTCCCGCGCCGACGCCGGTCCAGGCCAACGGGCCCAGCGGGGTGCAGCCGAAGAACTGGCTCACCCCCGGCGTCTGCACGATCGCCGCCAGCGCGAGCGCGGACCCGACCGCCGTGCCGACGACCAGGGGGCTGCGCCGACGGCCGCGCAGGGTCTGGGCCAGCTGGGTGCCGACCAGGCCGCACAGCGCCATCGTGCTCGTGCGGCGGACCGTTCCCGGGGTGAACCGGCCGAACAGCCACGCCGTCGTCGCGCCGACGCCCGTTGTCACGCCGCGGCTCGTGATGGCGCGCGTCAGGTCCTTGCCGAGGCCGCCCGCACCGCCGCTGCCGTCGGCACCGCCGCTGCCGTCGTCGTCCGGGCGGGTGACCGCCACCGCCATCGCCGGGAACAGGTCGGTCAGCAGGTTGACCAGCAGCAGCTGGCGGGTGCCCAGGGGCGAGTCGCCCGAGAGCAGCGTGCCCAGCACCGAAAAGCCGATCTCGCCCGCGTTGCCGCCGACCAGGATCACCACCGCGTCCGACACGCTGCGCCACAGCGCGCGGCCCTCCGCCACCGCCTCCAGCAGGACGGTCAGGTCCTCGCCGGTCAGCGCGACGTCGGCCGCGGTGCGGGCGGCGGTCGAGGCCCGGGCGCGCACGCCGATGCCGACGTCCGCGGCGCGGATGGCGGCCGCGTCGTTGGCGCCGTCGCCGACCATCGCCGTCACCCGGCCTGCTTCGCGCAGCGCCTCGACGACCTGCAGCTTCTGCTCCGGCGCGACGCGGGCGATCACGCCGGCGCCCGAGAGCAGCTCGGCCCGGCCGGCGCGGTCCAGCGCGGCCAGCTCGTCCCCGGTGACGACCGGGGCGTCGGACGGCCAGCCGAGCGAAGCCGCGATGGCCCGCGCGGTGTTCGGGTGGTCCCCGGTGAGCATCACCGGCGCCACCCCGGCCGCCCGCAGCCCGCTGATCAGCGGCTCGGCCGTCGGCCGCAGGGTGTCGGCCAGCCCGAGGAAGCCGAGGAACTCCAGGTCCGCCAGCACCTCCTGGTCGTCGCCGTCGAGCGACGGCCCGGCCTTCCTCGACGCCACGGCCAGCACTCGCAGCCCCCGGTCCGCCAGCGCTTCCGCGGCGCGGGCCAGCTCGTCCGCGCCGGTGCAGGCGGGCAGGACGACCTCCGGGGCGCCCTTGACGACCAGCGTCGGCTCGCCGTCCTCCTCCCGGCCGACGGTGGCCGAGTAGCCCCGGTTCGCCTCGAACGGCTGCCCGGCGAGCTCGGTCCAGCCCTCGTCCGGGCCGGCCGCGTCCAGCACCGCGTGGTCGGTGGCGTGCGCCCGCACGTGCGGGTCGTCGAGCGTGCCCGGGCACGCACGGGCGGCGGCCCGCACCACGACGTCGCCGGGGCCCGGCTCGCGCGCCTCGCCGTCGGGCCCGGTCGTCGTCACCACGCGCAGCCGGTTTTCGGTCAGCGTGCCGGTCTTGTCGAAGCACACGACGTCCAGGCGGCCCAGCGCTTCCAGCGCCCGCGGGGCACGGACGAGGATGCCCCGCGCGGACAGCCGCCGGGCCGCCGCCCGCTGCGCCACCGTGGCGACGAGCGGCAGCCCCTCGGGCACCGCGGCGACGGCGATCGCCACACCGCCGGCCAGTGCCCGGCGCAGCGGACGGCCGCGGATCGCCGAGAGGCCGGTGACGAGCGCGCCGCCGAGCATGGTCAGCGGCAGCGCCCGGCGGGTGAGGTCCTGCAGCCGGGCCTGGATGCCCACCGCGGCCGCGGTCCGGGTGGCCAGCTCGACCGCCCGGCCGGCCACGGTGTCCGGGCCGGTCGCGACGACCACCGCCGTCCCCTCGCCGCTGACCACCGTCGTGCCGGCGAAGACCAGGCAGCTGCGTTCGGCCATCGGCGCGCCCGGCACCGGGTCGAGCTGCTTGGCGACCGGGAGCGACTCGCCGGTCAGCGCGGATTCGTCCACTTCGAGGTCGTTGGCGGTCAGCAGGCGGGCGTCGGCCGGGACGACGTCGCCGACGCGCAGCTCGATCCGGTCGCCGGTCGCCAGCGCCCGCGCGTCGACGACCCGGCCGCCTTCCCGGCGGGCCCGCTGCCGCTCGCCGTCCCGCAGCTTCGCCAGCGCGCGCCGGCCGCGGAACTGCTGGGCCCCGCCGACGACGGCGTTGAGGCCCATCGCCGCGGCCACCAGCAGCGCGTCCACCGGCGAGCCGACCACCGCGGACGCGACCGCGCCGAGGGCCAGCACCGGGGTCAGCGGGTCGTTCAGCTCGGCGACGACGTCGGCGGCGAGGCCCGTGCCGAACCTGACCGGCACCGCGGCCGGGTGCCGGGCCGCCGCGCCGGCCGCCGCCCGCACCCGCCGCGTCGCCAGGTCCCAGTGCGTCGGCTCGGTTTCCGCGGCCGCCAGCCGTTCGGCGACCTCCTCGCCGGTCAGCTCGTGCCAGGCGACCCGGGTCCGGCCGGCCGGGGGACGGGCGGCGGCCACGCGCACCGCGGCGAACGTGCCCATCGTCAGCCCGGTCAGCCCGCCCAGCAGGACGGGGTCCAGCCGGGGCACGAACGGGACCAGTGTCCGCCGGCGGCGCGACATCAGCAGCAGCCCGCCGAGCAGACTGCCCGCCGTGGCCACCCGGGTGGCCCGCTTGCTGTTGACCCGCGCGGCGCCGGCCGCCCGCAGCACCCGCCACACACCGGCGAGCCCCGGCCGGACGACGAGGTCGGCGCCCCACAGCACCGGCGCGTCGCGGTCGGCGAGGGCGACGCAGAGGTCGCCGGCGAGCAGGCCCGCCACCTCGTCGCAGTTCGGTGCGCACCGCGCGGGCGGCCGTCCGACGGTGAGCACGACCCGGCCTTCGTCCTGCAGCCGCGTCACCAGCCCGAAGAACGGCTCCTCCGCGACGTCGTCGGCGAGCGCGGCGAACTCGCCGAGCCGCTCGCGGGCGCCGTCGCCGGCGATGACCACCCGCGCCTGCGCCCGGCGGGCCGCGTCCAGCACGGCTTCGGCGTGCGGGTCCAGCCCGTCTTCGCCGTGCAGCGCGTCGGCGTGCAGCACCACGGTGTCCACAGTGTCCAGTGCCTTCACCCGGTCCGGGTCGCGGACGAGCACGCCTTCGCGGGCGAACGCGGTGCCCATCGCGGTGTGGAAGGCGGTGTCGGCGTACCGGGCGGGCAGCGGGGACGCCGCGAGGAACGCTTCGGCGGCTTGGCGGGGGTTGCGGCGCACCAGCAGATCGGCGAGCGCGGCGAGCAGGCCGCCGCCGACGGCGTTGCGGGCGTAGTCCTCCATGGGGATCGGGACCCGGCGCTGCTGCGGCGTCACCCCGAGGCTGGGCCGCTCCGGCGAGCAGAGCTCGTCGTGCCCGGCGTCGAACGCGGTGAGGCGGGCGATCGCCTCGGTGAGCTGCCCGGTGCGCAGGAGGGCGTCCAGCACCAGTTCCAGAGGATCCTGGCTCAGCCCCCGCACCGCGGCCGACACGCCCGAGCGCGCCAGCTCGGCCGTGTACCAGCCGAACCGCTCGTCCAGCGCCGCGCGGACGGCGGGGTGCTCCCGTGCCGCGGACACCGCCGCCCGCACGGTCTCGTGCAGCCGTCCGGAGCGCACGGCACGGGTGCCGGCCGAGACGGCCAGACCGGCGACGTCCATCACCAAGGCGAGTGCCGCCGTCCGCACGCCGTAGGTGTCGCCGGGGTGCGCCGGGGCGCAGTCACCCGGCTCGGCCGGGGTCAGCCCGTGCCGCTCGCAACGGTCGGAAATCCAGTCGAGGACGCGGTCGGCGGCGGCTTCTTCGGCCAGGTAGAGGACGACGCTGCCGAGCCCGCCGTCCCAGTAGGCGCCGGCCACGCCGTCGTGCGCGGCCAGCTCGGCGGCGAACGCGGAGCCGTCCGGGCGGCCGGCGTCGTCCCCGGGCCGCAGCGGCACGTGCAGGCGCCGTCCCGCGCGCCAGACGGCGGTGCGCGCACCCGCGGCGTTGCGCACCACCCGCGCGGCGCGCACGGCCGTGCGGCCGGTCGTCCGGGTCGCCTCACCCGCGGTCCCGGCCGCCCCCGCGGCCAGCTCCCCGGCGAGCGGGCCGATCGCCGAGACCGCCTTTTTCGCTTGCCGCGTCACGAGGACCGGGCCGGCCAAGGCCAGCACCATCCCCGTCTTCGTCACCGCGAACAACCCTGCGAGCACACCGACCTCCGCCTGCCGACCGTTTCCGCTCGGCGTTCCCCCGGTGGCCGGAGGTCAAAACTCCGCCGCCCGATCGCGCGACGTGGCTGGACCGCGGCCGCGGACGGACGTACCCTCGCGCGGGTGACGGGGTCGTCCGGGTGGGACCTGCTGATCGGTGTGGCGGCCGCTCTGGTGCTCGCCTGGGCCGCCCTCGTCGTCGCGCTCGTGGTCGTCCGGCCCCGCGGCGGACTGCTCCGGGAAGCGCTGCGGCTGCTGCCGGACGTGCTGCGCCTGGTCCGGCGGCTGGCCGCGGACCGGACCCTGCCCCGCGGCGTCCGGATCCGGCTCGGCCTGCTGCTGGCCTACCTCGCGCTGCCGATCGACCTGGTGCCGGACTTCATCCCGGTGCTCGGGTACGCCGACGACGCGATCATCGTCAGCGCCGTCCTGCGCTCGGTGGTGCGCCGCGCCGGGCTCGACGCCGTGCGCGCCCACTGGCCCGGCACCGACGACGGGTTCGCCGCCCTCGTCCGCCTGACGAGGATCCGCCCGTTGCCTTGACGTCGGCGTCAACGTCCAGCTTCTCGGGAGTGAAGTTCGGAATCAGTTACAGCACGCCCTTTTTCGGCTCCGACCCGGAAGTGCTCGCCGGGTTCGCCCGGGACGCGGAGGAGTGCGGGTTCGAGTCGTTGTACCTGCCGGAGCACGTCGCGCTGTATCCGGGGGCGAAGATCGGGCCGGTGGAGCTGCCGCCGTCGCTGCCCTACGCGGGTCCCCTGGAGTGCCTGAGCTTCGTCGCCGCCGTCACGAACCGCATCCTGCTCGGCACCGGTGTCCTGCTGCTGCCCTACCACCACCCGGTGGTGCTGGCCAATCGGCCGGCGACGGTCGACGTGCTCTCCGGCGGCCGCATGCGGCTGCTCACGGTGGGGGTCGGCGCGCTGCCCGGCGAGGCACAGGCGGCCGGCGTCGACTTCGCCACCCGCGGCCGCCGGGCGGACGAGGCGATCGACGTAGTGCGGCTGCTGTGGGCGGGCGGGGCAGAGGGGGTTTCCTTCGCCGGCGAATTCTTCTCCTTCGAGGGAGTCTGCAGCTTTCCGAAGCCGGTCGGTGTCCGCGCTCTGCCGATCCACGTCGGCGGTTCGAGCGCGGCCGCGGCCCGCCGGGCCGGCCGGCGCGGCGACGGGTACTTCCCCGGCGGAGCGCTGACGGCGGACGAGCGCCGCCGCCGGTTCGAGCTCGCCCGCGCCACCGCGAGCGACCCGGAAAACCTCCAGTACACGCGCTGGGGATCGCCGGAAATGTCCACAGAGGACGTCGAGGAGCCCGGCCCGGCAGGGGGTGACCCGCATCGTCGTCACGCCGGGCACCGCCGAACCCGCGGAAAGGCGGGCGGAGATGGCCGGGTTCGCCGCGCGGTTCGGTCTCAGCTGACGTCGTCCACCAGGGACTCGATGCCCGGCGGCAGGCTCGCCCGCCGGGCCCGGTCGGCCACGAAGCCCGCGATCGCCGCCCGCAGCGCGCGCACCGCCCGGGTCGGTTCGAGGTCGGCTCGGTGGGCCAGCTGCACCACGCGCGTCATCCCCGCGTCGGGCGTGAAGCGGGTCATCCGGAACCGGTCGCCCGCCACCGTGCTCGGAACCACCGCCGCGCCGACGCCCGCCCGGACCAGCTCCAGCACCGCGTCCATCTCGCCGCCCTCGATCGCGAACGACGGCTCGAACCCGGCCGCGCGGCAGGCGTTGACCGTCGCCTCCCGGACGTCGTAGCCGCGGCGGAACATCACCAGCGGGACGTCGGCGAGGTCGGCGATGCCGAGGCGGTCGCCGTCGACCGGCGCGTCCGGGGCGGCGATCACCACCAGCTCCTCCAGAAGCAGCGGGGTCGCCGTCAGGCCGGCGTCGGCCGTGATCCGGGCGCCCGCCAGCAGCGCCAGGTCCAGCGCACCCTCGGCCAGCCGCTGCCGCAGGTCGCCCGACCCGCTTTCGTGCAGCTCCAGCTGGATGCCCGGGTACCGGCGGCGGAACGCCGCGAGCATCGAGGGCAGCAGGCCCGTGCACAGGCTCGGCGGCGCACCCAGCCGGACGCGGCCGCGGTCGAGCTCGGACAGTTCCCGGATGGCCAGCCGCGCGGTTTCGGTGTCGGCGAGGATCCGCCGCGCGATCGGCAGCAGCGTCTCGCCGGCCTCGGTGAGCGTGACGTTGCCGCGGATCCGGTGGAACAGCGGCGCGCCGAGGTCGTGTTCGAGCGCGCGGATCTGCTGGGACAGCGACGGCTGGGCCACCCGCACCTGTTCGGCCGCGCGGGTGAAGTGCCGGTGCTCGGCGACGGCGACGAAGTAGGCCAGCTGCTGAAACTGCATAGGAACAGCCTATCGACAAGAGAGCTATCATGTCTTTGACCTCTGGTCGACGCGCTCCTAACGTCGGTCGGGTGGTGACCACCCTCGCCCCGCCCCGGCGCTCCGCCGTCCGGCGCTTCTGGGCCTCGACGATCGGCAAGAAGGCCGTCATGGCGGTGACCGGCGCGCTCCTGCTCGCCTTCGTGGTCGCGCACATGGCCGGCAACCTCAAGACGTTCCTGGGCGCCGGCGACCTCAACCACTACGCCCACTGGCTGCGCACGATCGGCGAACCGGTGCTGCGCCGCGAGTGGTTCCTCTGGCTCCAGCGCGCGGTCCTGCTCGCCGCGCTGGTCCTGCACGTCATCGCGGCGGTGCAGCTGGCCCGGCGCGACCTGCGCGCCCGGCCGGTCCGGTACGTCCACCGGCAGCCGCCGCGCGGGACCTTCGCGGTGCGGACGATGCGCTGGGGCGGCGCGACGCTGGCGCTGTTCGTCGTCTGGCACATCCTCGACTTCACCGTCGGCGCGGTGAACCGGGACTTCGTCCCCGGCGACCCGTACCACAACCTCGTGGCGGACTTCCAGGTCTGGTGGGTGAACGTGATCTACCTCGTCGCCCTGGCCATGCTGGGCCTGCACATCCACCACGGCTTCGCCAGCGCCGCCCGCACGCTGGGCGTCACCCGCCCGCGGCGGGAACGGGCGATCAGGATCATCGGCAGCACAACGGCGGTCGTGGTCGCGGGCGGCTACGCGCTCGTCCCGGTCGCGATCATGACGGGACTGGTGCACTGACCATGGACGGCTACCGCATCGGCGACCCGATCGCCGACACCCGCGCTCCCCGCGTTCCGCTGGAGCAGCGGTGGGACGAACGGAAGTTCGCCGCGAAACTGGTGAACCCGGCGAACCGGCGACGGCACCGCGTGATCGTCGTGGGCACCGGGCTGGCCGGCGGCTCGGCCGGCGCGACGCTGGCCGAGCAGGGCTACCACGTCGTGCAGTTCTGCTTCCAGGACTCGCCGCGGCGTGCGCACTCCGTCGCGGCCCAAGGCGGCATCAACGCCGCGAAGAACTACCGCAACGACGGCGATTCGGTGTACCGGCTCTTCCACGACACGGTCAAGGGCGGCGACTTCCGGGCCCGGGAGTCCAATGTGTACCGGCTCGCCCAGGTGTCGGCGCAGATCATCGACCAGGCCGTGGCGCAGGGGGTGCCGTTCGCCCGCGAGTACGGCGGCCTGCTGGACACCCGGTCCTTCGGCGGCGTGCAGGTGCAGCGGACCTTCTACGCGCGCGGCCAGACGGGCCAGCAGCTGCTGATCGGCGCGTACCAGGCGCTGTCCCGGCAGATCGACGCCGGGAACGTGGAGCTGCACGCGCGCACGGAAATGCTCGACCTGGTCGTCGTCGACGGCCGGGCCCGCGGCATCGTCGCGCGCGACCTGGTCACCGGGGAGATCACCACGCACCTCGCCGACGCCGTCGCGCTCGCGACCGGCGGGTACGGCAACGTCTTCTACCTCTCGACGAACGCGAAGGGCTCCAACGCCACCGCGATCTGGCGGGCGCACAAACGCGGCGCGTACTTCGCGAACCCGTGCTTCACCCAGATCCACCCGACGTGCATCCCGCGGTCGGGTGAGCACCAGTCGAAGCTGACGCTGATGAGCGAGTCGCTGCGCAACGACGGCCGGATCTGGGTGCCGAAGCGCCAGGGTGACACCCGGCCGCCGGGGGAGATCCCCGAGGACGAGCGCGACTACTACCTCGAACGCCAGTACCCGAGCTTCGGCAACCTCGTGCCGCGGGACATCGCCTCGCGGGCGGCGAAAAACGTGTGCGACGCCGGGTTCGGCGTCGGTCCCGGCGGCCTCGGCGTCTACCTCGACTTCGCCGACGCGATCGCACGCCTCGGCCGGCCGGCGATCGAAGCCCGTTACGGCAACCTCTTCGACATGTACCAGCGCATCACCGCGGAAGACCCGTACGCGGTGCCGATGCGGATCTACCCGGCCATCCACTACACGATGGGCGGCCTCTGGGTGGACTACGACCTGCAGAGCACGATCCCGGGGCTGTTCGTGATCGGCGAGGCGAACTTCTCCGACCACGGCGCCAACCGGCTCGGCGCGTCGGCGCTCATGCAGGGGCTGGCCGACGGCTACTTCGTGCTGCCCGCGACGGTCAACGACTACCTCGGCGGCACGCGGCTCGACGAGGTCCCCGCTTCGGCGGTCCTCGAAGCGGAAGCCGAGGTGCGCGACCGGATTTCCCGGTTGCTGGCGATCCGGGGGACGCGCTCGGTGGACTCGTTCCACCGGGAGCTGGGCCTGCTGATGTGGGACCACTGCGGGATGTCCCGCACCCGCGAAGGCCTGCGCAAGGCCCTGGACCGGGTGCCCGCGCTGCGGGCGGAGTTCTGGCGCGACGTCCGGATTCCCGGCCGCGGCGCGGAGTTCAACCAGGAGCTGGAGAAGGCGAACCGCGTCGCGGACTTCCTGGAGCTGGCCGAACTCATGCTTGTCGACGCGCTCGCGCGCGAAGAGTCGTGCGGCGGGCACTTCCGCGAGGAACACCGGACCCCGGAGGGCGAAGCGTTGCGGGACGACGAGAACTTCGCCCACGTCGCCGCGTGGGAGTACGGCGCCGAGCCGGTGCTGCACCGCGAAGAACTGGTTTTTGAGCACGTCCACCCGACTCAGCGGAGCTACACATGAAACTCACCGTCCGCGTCTGGCGGCAGGCCGGCCCGGCCGCCGAAGGACGGCTGGTCGCTTATCCGGTCGACGGCATCAGCCCGGACATGTCGTTCCTGGAGCTGCTGGACGTGCTGAACCAGCGGCTGATCGAGGCCGGCGACGAGCCGGTGGCGTTCGACCACGACTGCCGCGAAGGCATCTGCGGCGCGTGCGGCGTGGTGATCAACGGACAGGCGCACGGCCCGGAACGCACGACGGCGTGCCAGCTGCACCTGCGGTCCTTCGCCGACGGGGCGGTGATCGACGTGGAACCGTGGCGCGCCAAGGGTTTCCCGGTGATCAAGGACCTGGTCGTCGACCGTTCGGCGCTCGACCGGATCGTCCAGGCCGGCGGCTACGTCAGCGCCCCGACGGGCAGCGCCCCGGACGCCCACGCGACCCCGGTCCCCAAACCGGACGCGGACCTGGCGTTCGACAACGCCACGTGCATCGGCTGCGGCGCCTGCGTAGCGGCCTGCCCGAACGGCTCGGCCACGCTCTTCACGGCGGCGAAGGTGACCCACCTGAGCCTCCTGCCCCAAGGCGGCCCGGAACGCGCGAGCCGGGTGCTCGACATGGTGGAGGCGATGGACGCCGAGGGCTTCGGGGGGTGCACGAACACCGGCGAGTGCGTGGCGTCGTGCCCGAAGGGGATCCCGTTCGCGAGCATCGCGGCGCTGAACCGGGAATTCCTCGCGGCCAGCCGGTCCGGGCGCCGCTGACTTCACGGCGCGCTCGCGTCGCGCGCCCTAGCTGCCGAACGCCGCCATGCCGCGGTCGACGAGACCGGCCACCTGTGGTGAGTTGGCGCTGTCGAGCTGCGACTGCATGTCACCCCACCACGGCGGCTCGGGCACGTAGGTGAGCCACTCGCCCGGTGGCGCGTGCGGATCGGGTTCGCCCGGGAGCCCCGGGTTGAGGTGGGCGATCGGTACGAGATTCGGGTTCAGGTGGAGTTCGTCGCTGTGCGGCAGGTACTTCCGGGCGAGTTTTTCCAGATCCGGAGTGATCTGCCAAAAGCTGAACATCCCGAGCCGCCGGTACAGCTCCCAGAACATCGCCTCGGCGTACGAGTCGTGACTTCGCACGTAGTCGGCGTAGGTGCGCGGAGCACCCAGAGCGGCGAACACGTGGGAAGCGAGCGGATCCACGGTCGGTTCGGTGGTCGCCGTGGGGTCGAACGGGTTCCACCACCGGATGATGCTCGCCCCGGTGAAGACGTCGGCCACGCCGGTTTCGAGCGGGCGCAACTGAATGAGACCCCACAGGTTCGCCGGCTGAGCGACCGCCTTGACGATGCCGGCGCGGATCTTGCCTTCGATGACCCGGGTGAAATTGGCGTAGCCCATGATTTCGCCGTGGTACTGCAGGTTCTGAAAATTCGGGTCGATGGCGTGGATGACGGCAACCCGCGCGAAAACCGCCTGGAGGTAGAGCGGCAGCGTGTATCGGTAGTCCCAGACCAGGTTGTGGCTGTCGACCGCGGCGCGCTGCTGGATGACCGTCTGCCACCGGCCCTCCGCGATTCCGTGCTCGTCGTAGATGCGCAGCCAGTACGGATCGCGGGCCAGTGTGTCCACCGCTCTGCGCGAGTTGAAGTCGGCCTGGCTGAGCCGCCCCACGGAAAGATCGTCGGCGGGAAATCCCGCGCGCACGTGCTCGTCGGCGATCTTCGCCGACGTCTGCGCGTAACCCACCAGTTCCTGGATCTTCTGCATCGTGTCGAGGGTGCTGCCCGCCAAGGTGGCGCCGAGGATGACCTTCAGTCGCGCATCGATCCGCTCGAACAGCAGGTTGTACGGGTCCTCGGGTCTTCCGAACACGCCCAGGAAGTTGAGCGCGTTCATCACGAAGCCGACGCCGCCGATGACGCCGGAGACGATCTCGGAGACCTTGACGACCAGGGAGAGGGCGTCCTTCACGTCCTTTTCGAGGTGGAAGGCGTCCGCAATTCCGCCGACCAGGCCACCGCTCCTGTCCGAGAACTGTTTCAGGGGAATTTGACCGATCTTGAGCCCGAAGTCAGCCGGAAGAGTGGTCGCGACCGCCTCGGGTTTGATCACTTGCTGACCGGGTTCGACCCCATTCTGCACACGCCCGGATTCGGTGATGAACACACCCGCCACCGGGCTGCCGAATACCCTCTCCATGACGCCGGATGCTAAGCTTGCACGTCGGCATCACCGCATTTTCCGGAGCGATCGTGATGCCATTGTCATCACAGGATCGGCCGCTCAGGCCGGAGCGAAGCCCGGCAGCAGGGCACCGAACCGGCGCCGGCCGCGCGGGGTGATCCGCAGTTCGCGGTCCTCCGGGCCGCGGCGGACCAGGCCGTCGGCCAGGAACGCCGTCAGGACCTGGCTGCCGAGCACGCCGCCCAGGTGGGGGACGCGGTGGGTCCGGTCGAGACACGCCGTCGCGGGCCGGCGACGGCCGGGGGCGGCCTCCGCCGGGGTGACGCCGAGGTCGTGGAACGCCGAGAGGTCGTCGCCGAGGGACACCTCCGCCGCGGAACCGTCCGGGGGCCGCAGTGCGCCGCGCTCGACCAGCAGGGCGAACACCGCCACGCCGAGGCGTCCCGCCGCGTGGTCGTAGCACGTGTGCGCGATGTCCGCGCCCGACTCGGCGCGGCCCGGCGGGGTGATGGCGTCGTTGCCCGCGTAGTGCGCGAGGGCGGTGAGCACGGCCAAGAGGTCTTCGCGGCCGACGCGGTACACGGCGTGCCGTCCGGCGTGCTCGACCGTCACGAGCCCGGCGGCCCGCAGCCGCGCCAGGTGGTTGCCCAGCCGGGGTGCGGTGACGCCGAGGGCGTCGGCCAGCTGCACCATCGTGTGCGGGCCCTCGGCGGCCAGCACCTGCAGGGCCGTGAGCCGCACCGGATCGGCCAGTTCGCGCGTCAGCTCGACGATCGCGCCCTGGACGGCGTTGCCCGCATCGACCAGTCCACCCGTCACCCGCGTGAGCTTAGCACGATTCACGAATTGCTGAATGGTGGTTGCGGCCCGGCGATCGCCGTGCCACCATTCACGTCTTCGTGAAGGGTGGTGGGATGACCGGACTGCGGAGCCTCCTGTGGGGCCGCGGGGTTTCCGCGCTCGGCGACGGCCTCTGGTTCACGATCTGGGCGCTGTACTTCACCCGGATCGCCGGGCTCCCGCCGGTCACGGTGGGCGCGGGACTGGCCGTGGCGAGCGCGGTGGGCATGGTCGCGGCGGTGCCGCTGGGCGCGCTCGCGGACCGGGCCGGCGCGCGGCCGGTGCTCGTCGCGCTCACGCTGGTGCGGGCCGTCGCGATGGCCGGGTACCTCGCGGTGGACGGCACCTGGTCGTTCCTGGCCGTGACGATCCCGTTCACCGCCTTGGCGACCGGCGGCACCGCGGTGCGGACGGCCCTGATCACCGGGCTGGTCACCGAGCCCGCGGAGCGGGTGCGCGTGCTGGCGCGGCAGCGGGTGGCCCAGCACGTCGGGTACGCCGCCGGCGCCGGGCTCGGGGCCTTGGTGCTGACCGCCGACACGCGGTGGGCGTACACGGTGGCCATCGCCGGCAACGCCGTCAGCTTCCTCGTCCTCGCCGGCGCGACGCTGCTGGTGCCCGCGCCGGCCCGCACCGCGAGGCCGCCGGGACGGCCGGGAACCAGGGTGGTGCTCGGCGACCGGCCGTACCTGGCCGTCGCCGGGGCCACGGCCGTGCTTTCGCTGTGCTGGGCCATGTTGTCGGCCGGGCTGCCGCTGTGGCTGTCCGGCTGGACGCGGCTGCCGCTGGGGCTGGGCGGGATCGTGGTCGTGCTCAGCTCGGTGGGTATCGCGGTGTTCCAGGTGCCGTTCGCGCGGTTCGCGCGCACGGTGGGCCAGGCTGCGAGAACGGCGGTGGTGTCCGGGGTGGTGCTCGCGGCGAGCTGCGTGCTGTTCGCCACGACGGCCGGCGGCTCGGGGGCGGGCGCCGTCGCGGTGGTGGTGCTGGCCGCGGTGCTGCACGTCGTGGGGGAGCTGGGGTACGTGGCCGCCGCCTGGGGCCTGTCGGTGCGGCTCATGCGCGAAGACGCCAAGGGCGCCTACCAAGGCGTGACCGAAGCGGCCACGGCGACCGTGCAGATGGTGGCGCCCGGCGTGTTCACGCTGGCGGTCGGCGGTCTGGGCGGACCGGGGTGGCTGCTGGTCGCGGCGGTGTTCCTCGCGGCCGTCGCGCCCGTGCCGGCGCTGACCCGCTGGGCGGTCCGGACGCGGCAGCCGGCCGAGCCCGCGAGCTCCCGGTGAGCGATGCACGTCACCCCGCCGCCCGGAACTCCGGCGGGGGCGCGACGTTGTACAGGGTGTCGGTACGGCGGTGTTCCCGGATCCCGCCCCTCGCCTTCACGGTGCCGGCCCTCAGCTCCCGCTTCCGCTCGCAGGTCGACCCCCCTCTGACCTCCGCTGGGCGGAAGCGGGACTCACGCTCTCTTCTTCCCGCGCTCCCACAGGAGCAGCACCGCGGTCACGAGGGCGTAGCCGAACAGGAAGTCCTCGACCGGGATGTCCCACGGGAACCGCCAGCCGGTGATGCCGTCCGGTGCGTACCGGACGACCGGGGCCGACAGCTTCGTCAGCCAGCCGTCCACCGGCACCTGGAAGGCGACGACGATCGCCATGGTGACCCAGTACGCCGGCCGCCGGAACAGCCCGGTGCGCAGCACCACCAGCTCCGCCGCGACCACGACGAGCACGGCGGCGACGGCCGGAACCGTGTAGCCCCACGGCATCACCGCCGCAACCGCCGCAGCAGCCGCCCGGTCAGGCCGACCCCTTCGTAGGTCAGGACGCCGCACACCGGGATCACGGCGAAGAAGAGGACTTCCTCGAGCGGGATCCCGAACGGCGCCTGCAGGCCGGTGACGAACGCCGGGTCGAAGTGCCAGACCCCGGCGGCGATGGCCAGTGCGTCCCAGACGAGGAACACCACCGCCACCGGCAGCACCGCCCGCGCCAGCCGGGCGGGCCTGCGGTACACCCGCGCGCCGGCCAGCTCGATCGGCAGCGTCGCCAGCACGCACGCACCCAGGACGAGCAGGTATTCCGCGCGGCCCACGTCAGCGTGCTCCGCGCCGGGCCCACGGCGCCCGTTCGGTGACGAAGGCGCCGCGCCGGCGGCGCAGCGCGTCGAACCCCGCCATCGGACTCCTCTCGCCGTTTCGCGAGGCGCAACCGCCGCCCCGCCCCGGATTCTGCCCGGGATTCCGGATTCCCGCAGGCGACCTCCGCGCGTTTCCCGCTGCCCGCCCCGGGACAACCCGGGCAGGCGGGTGATCACCGCTGCACGGCCGCCATGAGCGGGTGCCAGCGCGTGGCGTCGAAGATCAGGGTGATGGCTTCGATCTTCCCGTCGCGCAGCCGGAAGTGCTCGGCCGTGTGCTGGGTGCCGACCGGGGTCGCGGTGTGCACGTCGTAGACGAGCGTGGCCTCGGTTTCGCCGTAGAGCTCGCTGATCAGGTCGACCCCGGTGACGATCCCGACGAACGCGGCCAGCCCGTCGAGGTGGCCGCGCGCGTCGGCGGAGGCCAGCAGCGGGCTGGAGAAGCGGAACGTGCCGGCCAGCTGCGCGGCCGCGGCGGTCACGTCGCCGCCGAACCGGGCACGGTGGTAGGCCTGGACGGTCTGTCTGGTCTGTGCGGTCATCGGTCCTCCAGGTAGCGGGCGAGGTGGTGCTGGTTTTCGGCCAGCCGCAGGCACAGGTGCCGCAGCTGGGTCGTTTCGGCGGCGGTGAACCCCCGGAACAGCGCGGCCATCGCCAGCTGCGACGGCCGCCGGAACTCGTCGAGCCACGTGCGGCCGTCCGGGGTGATCCGGACCAGCACCGACCGCCGGTCGCGCGGGTCGGGCACCCGCTCCGCGAGCCCGGCTCGTTCCAGGGTGTCGACCAGGCCGGTCACGTTCCGGGAGCTCACGCCGGCGGAGGCGGCGAGGTCCTTGATGTTCGACCCGCCGGTGCCGAGGCGGATCAGGATGTCGAGGGCGCCGGGGCTGAGGCCGCGGCTGTCGGTGCCCCGGGACCGCAGCTGCTCGAGGCTGCGCGCGGCCGTGCGGACGGCCGCGGCCGCCTCCAGCACGCCGGTGTCCTCGCCGAGGGTGAAGCCGGCCAGCGCACTCCGGACGTCGGGGGAGTAGAGCAGGCCGTCCGCGTCGCGGGCGAAGTTGGATACGTCGTTCATAATGAAGTACTACATTAGTACGTACTTCCGTATCTCTGTCAACGGCTTGTCCGCTCGCGGGCGTTAACCAGGCTTTCGCCCGGCGTTAGCCTCGCTCTGCGCACAGGTTCGCCATCGGCGACCCATACTGACCCGGCTCCCCACCACGACACCCCCGGAGTCCCCATGACGGACGTCAACCGACGGCGTTTTCTGCAGCTCACCGGCGGCACGGCCGCCCTTTCCGCACTGTCCACGAGCATCGCGCGCGCGGCGGAGATCCCCGCGCACCACCGCACCGGGACGCTGCGGGACGTCGAGCACATCGTGGTGCTGATGCAGGAGAACCGGTCGTTCGACCACTACTTCGGGACGCTGCGCGGGGTCCGCGGCTTCGGCGACCCGCGGCCGGTGACCCTGGCCTCGGGCAAGTCCGTCTGGGAGCAGTCGGACGGCAAACGCGACATCCTGCCGTTCCGGCCCGAAGCGGACAACCTGGGCCTGCAGTTCCTCCAGGACCTCCCGCACGGCTGGAAGGACACGCACGCGGCGTGGAACCAGGGCCGGTACGACAAGTGGGTGCCCGCGAAGGGCTCGACCACCATGGCGTACCTGACGCGCGAGGACATCCCGTTCCACTACGCCCTCGCCGACTCGTTCACGGTCTGCGACGCCTACCACTGCTCGTTCATGGGCTCGACCGACCCGAACCGCTACTACATGTGGACCGGGTACACGGGCAACGACGGCACCGGCGGCGGGCCGGTCCTCGGCAACGACGAAAAGGGCTACTCCTGGACGACCTACCCGGAGCGCCTCGAGAAGGCCGGCGTTTCGTGGAAGATCTACCAGGACATCGGTGACGGCCTGGACGCCGCCGGCAGCTGGGGCTGGATCGACGACGCCTACCGCGGCAACTACGGCGACAACTCGTTGCTGTACTTCAACTCCTACCGCAACGCCAAGCCCGGTGACGCCTTGTACGAGAAGGCCCGCACCGGAACGAACGCGAAGGCGGGCGAAGGCTATTTCGACCGGCTCCGCGCCGACGTCAAGGCGAACCGGCTCCCGCAGGTTTCGTGGATCACCGCGCCGGAAGCGTTCTGCGAGCACCCGAACTGGCCGGTGAACTACGGCGCCTGGTACATCGCGCAGGTCCTGGACGCGCTCACCGCGAACCCGGAGGTGTGGAGCAAGACCGCGCTGTTCATCACCTACGACGAGAACGACGGCTTCTTCGACCACGTCGTCCCGCCGTACGCGACGGCCGGGCAATCCACTGTGGACACGACCGGCGAGATCTACCCCGGCTCGGCGTCGAACCCGGCCGGTCCGTACGGGCTCGGCCAGCGCGTGCCGATGCTGGTCGTCTCGCCGTGGAGCAAGGGCGGCTGGGTCTGCTCGGAGACGTTCGACCACACGTCGATCATCCGGTTCGTCGAGCGCCGCTTCGGCGTGCACGAGCCGAACATCTCGGCCTGGCGCCGGTCGGTGTGCGGCGACCTGACGTCGGCGTTCGACTTCGCGCGGACCGACACCGCGGTGCCGGCGCTGCCGGACACCGCCGGTTACCTCCCGCCGGACCGTGAGCGGCACCCGGACTACGTGCCCGCGGTGCCGGCCCGCACGGTGCTGCCGAAGCAGGAGCCGGGGCTGCGCCCGGCGCGGGCGCTGCCGTACGACCTGGCCGTCGAGGCCCGGGTGGCGGCCGTCCTCGACCTGACCTTCGTCAACCGCGGCCGCGCCGGTGCGACGTTCTCCGTCACTTCGCCGGGCGGCGACCCGCGGACGTACACGGCGGGCGCCGGCTGCTCGCTGGCCGCCGCGCTGCCGGTCGCCGGCGGGTACGACTGCACGGTCCACGGGCCGAACGGGTTCGTCCGGCAGTTCCGCGGCGGCGCGGCCGCCGGGCCGGAGGTGAGCGCGCGTCCGGAGGGCCGCAGCGGGAACCTCGCGCTGGTCCTCACCAACAGCGGCAAGGCCCCGGTCCGGCTGACGCTGACCGACGCGTACGGCCGCCGCACGACGACCCGCCTCCTGCGGCCGGGCGCGCGGGTGACCGAGGTGGTGGACACGCGGCGCAGCGGCGGCTGGTACGACGTCTCGATCGTTTCGGACCACGATCCGCGCTTCCTGCGCCGGCTGGCCGGGCACGTCGAGACGGGGCGTCCGAGCACAAGCGACCCGAAGATCTTGACCCACTGAGCTCGTTCGGGGCCGTTTGTCACCCGGCCGGGCGCGGAGTTCACCCGGGCGCGGCCGCGTGCGTTGCGGGGTCCGGTCCGTGGTGGGAGCGTCGGGGAACCGGCTGTTTTCCCACCACGGAACCAGGAGTGCGGATGACCACCACCGAAATGCCGGCCGTGCACGAGTGCACGGTCAGCGGATGTTCCTACAACCACGACGGCTGCCACGCGTTCGCGATCACCGTGGGCGGCCACAACGGTTCGGCGGACTGCGGCACGTTCGTCCCGCTGAACACCAAGGGCGGCTTGGACCGGGTCGTGGCCCAGGTCGGCGCCTGTTCCCGGACGGACTGCCGCCACAACTCCTCGCTGGAGTGCACGGCATCGAGCATCCGCGTGGGCCCCGGCGACGGCGGGCACGACGCCAACTGCCTGACGTACACCAAGTAGCACGCTGTCCGGCTTGCCCCGCGGAATCGAGTCGCGGGGCAAGCCGGGGCGGCGGTTGTGCGCTGCCGGAGCGGCCCAAACGCCCGAATCGCCCTAAGCGGCGGGAGCGCCCCGAGCCAGCGGCTCGAGCGGCCCGTCCACCACCACACCAGCGCTGCCCAGCACTCCAGCCGCAGCCTCGACCCGGCTCCGGGCCGAAGAAGCTGCACCGCACCGCACCCGCCGGTCGGTCGGCGCGAGGATCGCCTGTTCCCCCAATCAAGGCCGGCAACGACGTGACATCATGACATCCGATCGGCAAACCGAACGGAGGTCGTGGCTGGTGGACACTTTACCGAACGGCGACGGTGCTCCCTCGATCCGCGACATGCTGGCCGTGAACCTGCGTGCGGCGCGGTCGGCCCGCGGGCTGTCGCTGTCCGAGCTGTCCCGTCGGTCCGGAATCGGCAAGGCGACGCTGTCGCAGCTGGAGGGCGGCACCGGCAACCCGACCATCGAAACCGTGTTCAGCCTGTCCCGGGTCCTCGAAGTGGCGATCTCCGACCTGCTCGACCACCGGCCGCGCGGGGGACTGACCGTCGTGCGGGCCGCCGACGTCGAGGTGCTCCGCGGCGAAGGCGTCGACCTGCGGCCCCTGCGCCGGATCGAAGCCGAGAACAGCGTCTTCGAGGTCTACGACCAGGTCGTCCGCGGGGACGCGCCGCAGCGCTCGCAGGGCCACGTCGGCGTGGAGCACACCGTCGTGCAGGCCGGGCAGCTGCGGGTCGAAGTCGCCGGCCGGACGGTGGACCTCGGGCCAGGGGACTACGTCGCCTTCGACGCCCGCGAGCCGCACAGCTACACCGCGCTGGCCGCTCCCGTGCAGTCGGTGCTGCTGCTGCAGTACCGCGCCGACGAGCGGCTCGACGGTGAGCCGCACCCCGTTCTGCAGGATTGACACCCCTCCCGATCGAGACCTATCGTTCGCTATACCGAACGCTGGAGGGTTGATGAACCGAACGCGGGTGGTGGTGATCGGCGCCGGGATCGTCGGCGCGGCGTGCGCCAGGGAGCTCGTCCTGGCCGGGTTCGACGTCCTGGTCCTCGACCGCGGACGGCCGGCGGGCGGCACCACTTCGCACGGTGAAGGCAATCTCCTCGTCTCCGACAAGGGACCCGGCGCCGAGCTCGCGCTCGCGCAGCTGTCGGCCCGGTTGTGGCCGCAGCTGCTGGCCGAGATCGCCGACGGCGACCCGCGCGCGGCGGCCGCGTCCGAGTTCGACCCGAAAGGCGGCATCGTCGTCGCCACCACCGAAGCCGGCGCCGGCGCGCTCCTCGCGTTCGCCGGGGCGCAGGCCGCGGCCGGGGTGCGCACCGAGCAGCTCGACGAGACGGCCGTCGCGGCGGCCGAACCCGCGCTGACCCGGGAGGTGACCGCCGCCGTGCGCTACCCGGAGGACGCCCAGGTGCAGCCGGCCGGCGCGGCGCTGGCCCTGCTGGGTTCGGCGCTCGCCCACGGCGCCCGGCTGCGCACCGGGGCCGAGGTGACGGGCGCGGTGGCCCGGGGCGGCCGGATCACCGGAGTCCGCGTGGACGGCGAAGCGGTCGAGGCGGACCTGGTGGTGAACGCGGCGGGCCCGTGGTCGGGGCTCGTGTCGGCCCGGCTGGGCGCGCCGATCGCGGTCCGCCCCCGCCGCGGCGAGGTCCTGGTGACCACGCCGATGCCGGGCGTGGTGCGGCACAAGGTCTACGACGCAGACTACGTCGGAGCGGTCGGCACGGGCAGCGGCGACCTGCAGACGTCGGCGGTGGTGGAGTCGACGTGGGGTGGCACGGTGCTGATCGGCTCGTCCCGCCGCCGCGTGGGCTTCGACGACACGATCCGGCCGGAGGTGCTGGGGGCGATCGCGGCCAAGGCGGCCCGGCTCTTCCCGGCCCTGGCCGATGCCGCGGTGATGCGCGCGTACGGCGGCTTCCGGCCGTACGTCGACGACCACCTGCCGGTGCTCGGCGAAGATCCGCGGCTGGAGAACCTGTGGCACGCCACCGGACACGAAGGCGCGGGGATCGGCCTGAGCGTCGGGACGGCCCGGCTGCTGCGCGAACTGCTGACCGGCGCGACCCCGTCGATGCCGGTGGCCGAGTTCACTGTGGACCGTCCGGCGGTGCTGGCGTGAGCGAGCGGCCGATCGTGCTCACCGTCGACGGCGAGACCGTGACCGGGGTCGCCGGGCAGACCGTCGCCGGCGTGCTGCTCGCCGCCGGCCGGTTGTCCTGGCGCACCACGCGGTCCGGCGCGCCGCGCGGTGTCTTCTGCGGGATCGGCGCCTGCTTCGACTGCCTGCTCACCGTCAACGGCGTCGCCGACGTCCGCGCGTGCCGCCGCCGCGCCGCCGACGGCGACGAGATCCGCACCCAGTCGCGGGAGGAGGGCGCGTGACGCACGTCGTCATCGTCGGCGCCGGACCGGCCGGGCTCGCGGCGGCCGAGCACGCGCTCGCCGCCGGCGCCGAAGTCACCGTCCTGGACCAGGCCGAGGCACCCGGCGGGCAGTACCACCGGGGAGCCTCGCACCGCTTCGAAGCACTCCTGAACCGGTGCACCTGGTGGCCGGAAAGCACCGTCTGGGCCCTGGAGGGCACGCGGGTCCACGTCCTGCGCGGCCCGGCCGACGGGACGAACCGGCGGCGCCACACCCTGGAACCCGACGCGCTGGTCCTGGCCACCGGCGCGCACGACCGCGTCCTGCCGTTCCCCGGCTGGCAGCTGCCCGGCGTGTTCACCGCGGGCGCCGCGCAGGCGCTGGCCAAGGGGGAGCGGGTCGCAGTCGGACAGCGGGTGCTCGTCGCCGGCGCCGGCCCGTTCCTGCTGCCCGTCGCCGAGTCCCTCGTGGACGTCGGGGCCGAAGTACTCGCTGTCCTGGAGGCGAACCCGGCACGTACGGTCCTGAAAGGATGGTCGTGGCGCGCGGCCGCCCACCTCGGCAAGGTGAACGAACTGGTCCGGTACGCCGGCACGCTGGCCCGGCACCGCGTCCCGTACCGCATGGGCCGGGCGGTGGTCGAAGCCCGCGGCGACGACCGGGTCCGCGAAGCCGTCACCGCGCGCGTCCGCGCGGACTGGTCGGTCGTGCCCGGCACCGAACGCACCTACGAGGTCGACGCCCTCTGCGTCGGGCACGGTTTTGTACCGCAACCCGAACTGGCCGTCGCGGCCGGCTGCGTCCTCGACGGCGGGTTCGTCCGGGTCGGCGACGACCAGCGCACCAGCGTCACCGCGGTGTTCGCCGCGGGGGAGCTCACCGGCATCGGCGGTGCGGTCGCCGCCGCGGCGGAAGGCGCGGTCGCCGGGTGGGCCGCCGCCGGGAAAACACCTGGCCGCGCCCTGCTCAAGCGGCGTGACCACGCCCGCGCCTTCGCCCGCCGCCTGGCTGCCGCCCACCCGATCGGCGCGGCGTGGCCCGGCTGGCTGCGCGCGGACACGATCGTCTGCCGCTGCGAGGAAACCCGTTACGGCGACTTGAAACGCGCCGCCGAACACCCCGTCACGCCGGGCCCGCACGCCCTCAAGCTCGGCACCCGCGCCGGGCTCGGCCCGTGCCAGGGCCGGATGTGCGGTCCCGCCGTCGCCGATCTCTGCGGGGGCGCCGAGCGGCACCACCGTCCGATCGCCCAGCCGATCCGCCTGGGCGAGCTCGCCGATCCGAAGGAGTCTCCATGAACACCCGCGACCTCGGCGGTGTGGTCGTCGCCGCCGCGTTGCCCTACCGGGCCGACGACACCGCGCCCGCCGGCCTGGCCGTCGACTACGACACCTACGCCGAGCACTGCCGGTGGCTCGTCGACAACGGCTGCCGCGGTGTCGGCCCGAACGGCTCCCTCGGCGAGTACTCCTCCCTCACCGACGAAGAACGCCGCCGCGTCGCCCGCACCGCGATCGAGGCCGTCGGGACGGACGGGATCGTCGTCGTCGGCGTGCACGGCCCCGGCGCGCACCAGGCGCGGTACTGGGCCGAGGCGGCGGCCGAGGACGGCGCGCACGGGGTGCTGTGCCTGCCGCCGACGCTCTACCGCGCCAACCGCGGCGAGGTGCTCGCCCACTTCGAAGCGGTGGCTTCGGCCGGCCTGCCGGTGATGGTCTACAACAACCCCTTCGACACCAAGGTCGACCTCACGCCCGAGCTGCTGGCCGAGATCGCGCAGATCGACAACGTCGTGGCCGTCAAGGAGTTCTCCGGCGACGTCCGCCGCGTGCTGGAGATCCGCGAGCGGGCGCCGGGGCTGGCGGTGATCGGCGGCGCCGACGACGTCGTGCTGGAGAGCCTGCTGATGGGCGCCACCGGCTGGTTCGCCGGGTTCCCCAACGTGTTCCCGGCCGAGTCGGCGCGGCTGTTCGAGCTCGCCACGGCGGGCAAGCTGGCAGAGGCCAGGGCGCTGTACGAGCCGCTGGTGGCCGCGTTCCGCTGGGACTCGCGCACCGAGTTCGTCCAGGCCATCAAGCTCGGAATGGACCTGGTGGGCCGCCGCGGCGGGCCGTGCCGCCCGCCGCGGGGGCCGCTCTCGGACGTCCACCGCGAGCAGGTCCGCGCCGACATGGGCCGCGCGCTCGCGGCGCTGGGGGTGGCGTAGATGCGGTCTTCGCGCGCGATCACGGCGGTCGACTCGCACACCGAGGGTATGCCGACCCGGGTGGTGACCGGCGGCGTGGCCCCGATCCCCGGCGCCACGATGGCCGAGCGCCGCCGCTACTTCATGGCGCACCTGGACCACCTCCGGCAGTTCCTGGTCAACGAGCCGCGCGGCCACTCGGCGATGAGCGGCGCGATCCTGCAGCCGCCGTGCCGCGAGGACGCGGACTGGGGCGTGGTGTACATCGAGGTGTCCGGCTGCCTGCCGATGTGCGGCCACGGCACGATCGGCGTGGCGACGGTGCTGGTGGAGACCGGCATGGTCGAGGTGACCGAGCCGACGACGGTGGTGCGCCTGGACACCCCGGCCGGGCTGGTGCACGCGGAGGTGACCGTCCGCGACGGGCGTGCGTCCCGGGTGAAGCTGCGGAACGTGGCGTCGTTCCTCGCCGAGCGCGACGCCGAGGTTTCGGTGCCGGGCCTGGGCCCGGTCCGCTACGACCTCGCCTACGGCGGCAACTTCTACGCGATTCTCGACCTGTCGTCTTTGGACATCCCGTTCGACCGGGCGGAGAAGGACCGGATCCTCGCCGCGGGGCTGTCGATCATGGCCGCGATCAACGAGCAGCGGCCGCCGAAGCACCCGGCCGACCCGCTGATCGGCGGCTGCAAGCACGTCCAGTTCCTCGCACCGGGCTCCGACGCACGGACGTCGCAGAACGCGATGGCGATCCACCCGGGCTGGTTCGACCGCTCACCGTGCGGCACGGGCACGTCCGCCCGGATGGCCCAGCTCCACGCCCGCGGCGAACTGCCGCTGCACACGCCGTTCGAGAACAGCTCGTTCATCGGCACGACGTTCACGGGCGAGCTGGTCGCGGAGACCACGGTCGGCGGGGTGCCGGCGGTGATCCCGGAGTTTTCCGGCCGGGCCTGGATCACCGGCACCGCGACCTACCTGCTCGACCCGGCGGACCCGTTCCCGACGGGATTCGTGCTCTAGGCGGGCTGCCAAAGCTCGATGCGGTGGCCTTCGGGATCGGTGACCCAGCCGAACCGGCCGACGCCGGCCATGTCCTGGACGTCCTCGGCCACGTCGGCACCGCGCTCGCGCAGCTGGGCGAGCATGGCGTCGAGGTCGCGGACCCGGAAGTTGAGCATCGTCTGCTGGCCGGGCGAGCCGAAGTAGCCGGTCCCGGCTTCGAACGGCGCGAAGACGGTCGGCCCGGTTTCCGGGTGCCAGAGGCCGTGTTCGTCGGTGTCCAGGCCGAGGCAGTCCCGGTACCAGGCACCGAGGGCCGCCGGGTCCGCCGCGCGGATGAAGTACCCGCCGATTCCGAGCACGCGTTCCATGCCGCGATCCTGCCAGCCCGCCCGCCGGGCCGGGGCGGTCGACACGCGGGCCGCACCCGCCCGCCTCATACGCCCCAATGTGGCGTTCGGTGCGTCCAACGCACCCAATGTGGCGTTCGGTGCGTTGAGCGCACCGAATGTGGGGCGGATTCATGCGGTCGTCGCAACATGCTCTATTTAGGACAGTAACATTGTGAGCTTCTTTGCAGGGCTGATCCAG
>NZ_JAVHJU010000002.1 GCF_031082405.1 Amycolatopsis sp. A133 | reverse complement strand
CGTGAGGAGATGCCCTGCATCTGCGGGACCGACTTGGTCGTCGTGGCCAGTGTCCGGGCCGCCGCCCGGCCCAGGCTCGAGGGCACCTGCTCGGATTCCACCGGATCGGTGACAGTCACCAGAAAACCACCCAATCATTCGCGTACGGTACGTGCCGGCCCCAGCGGGCACGCCGGTCATGACCTGTTATTGCTGATAAGTGCGCGGTTTCTCGGCGCCGCGAAATAAACATAGCAACCGCGTCCGGCCGCACAATGACACGATCGGGTCAACGGCAAAGCCGTGGACACGGCCCTTGATCGTTTTCGGATGATGTTCGAAGGCGGTGGTCACCGCCTGTTCGCATGCGTCACTCGGTCGTGAGATTTCCCGCCCCGCACCGACGTCCACGGTCGCCCTGGGAGATGGTGAGGCCGGTCGGGCACGCGGAAATTGCGCCGAAACGGCGATAATCGCCGCGAGGGTGAGGCCAGCAGGATGAATCGAACAATATGCGGTTGTCCGTACGTAAAGGGATGGCTAACTTGAACCGTCCCGGGCGTGGAATGCGCCGGGCAGCGCTTCCCGCGCTTCGCGGGCGAAAGGACCCGGATGAACATCTTCGTGGCCGGCATTCTCTGGGTGGCCGGTGCGGCCGTGGTCGGCGGCCTGATCGCCTACCTGGTCCGCCGGTTCAGCCGGGAGGACGAGGGCAGGCCCGGCAACAACGACGCGGCGGGCCAGGTGTTCACCATCGTCGGCGGGCTGCACGCGGTCCTGGTCGCGTTCGTGCTCATCTCGCTGTACGACTCGGTGGCCACCGTGAGCGACAACGCGCAGACCGAAGCCGACAGCCTGGTCGCGGCCACCTGGGCGGCCGACGCGCTGCCGGAGGCGACGAAGGAGCGCGTCCACCGGCTCGCCGCGGCCTACGCGCGCACGGTGCAGGAGCAGGAGTGGCCGCGCCTGGGTGAGGGCGTCGAGGTGCCCGCCACGGGCGCGACGCAGCTGGACCAGATGCGCCAGGCGGTGGCGGAAGCCCCGGCCGACGACGACTGGGTGCTGGACCGCAAGACCGAGGCGAGCAACCAGCTCTGGTCGGTCTACCAGGCCCGCCAGCAGCGGCTGTCCCACTCCGGGGCAGGCGGGGTCGGCGCGGTCGTCTGGTTCGCGCTGGTCCTCGGCAGCCTGATCACCGCGATCCTGCTGCCCAACCTCTTCGGCGGCACCCGGCTGGCCGCGCACATCGTCATCGTGTCCACCCTGGCCGGCACGATCACCTTGCTGCTGTTCGCGATCTACCAGCTGCAGAACCCGTTCAGCGGCGGGGTGAGCGTGCCGCCCGAGGCGTTCTCCTCAGCGCTGGCCAGGCTGGTTTGACCGGCGCGCGAGCCCGCTGGGCGGCGATGGCCGGCGTGGCCGCGGCGGTCTCGGCGCTGCTGGCGGCGACGGGCTGGCTCGCGCCCCCGGCGTCCCGCGTCCGGGTGGCGCAGGAGCCGGACGGCTGCAAGGTCCTGCAGGCGGAGAACGAACGCCCCGGCGCACCGACGACGCTGCGGCTGCTCGCGCTGCCCGGCGGCGGCACGAAGCGGGTGACCCGGGCCGGGTACTGGATCAACGCGATGGGCTACTCCACCGAGCAGGGCGTGGTCTACGGCGTCGCCGACGGCACCCGCACCGGCCGGTACCACGGCGCGCACGCCGTGCGGATCGACGACGACGGCAAGATCACCGACCTCGGGGTGATCGGCCGGGCCGGCCGGCCCCACCCCGTGTGGAGCCAGGTCACCGGCGCCACCGCGGGTGCGATCGACGGCGACCGCTGGTACGTGCGGCAGGGCAGCGATCTGTACACGGTGGACATCGACCCGGCGAGCGCGGACTACGTGCGGGTGGTGCACCGGACGGCGCTGCGGCCGGTTTCGCTCGCCACCGGCGTCGACGACTTCGCCTTCGACCCGGCGGACGGGCTCCTCTACGGCGTTTCGGCGACTTCGCGCGGGGACAGCTCGGTGGTCAGGATCGACCCCGCGAGCGGCAAGGTCGCGGTGGTGCCCGGGCTCCGGTTCCCCCACGGCGGCGCGTACGGGTCGGTGGTGCTCGCGCCCGGCACGATCTACGCCACGGCCAACCACGACGGGCAGCGCAGTGTCACCTACCGCCTGCCGCGCGACGGCTCGCACCCGGCCAACGAGGTCGCCTCGGGCCCGCCGCTGGTGAGCGGCGACGCGGCCGGCTGCCTCGCCGAGGCACCGCCTCCGCCCCCGCCTCCTCCGCCGCCTTCGTCCACGCCGCCGCCTCCGTCGTCGCCCCCGCCTCCGTCGACGGCTCCCTCCTCACCGCCGGCCACGCAGCCGCCGGAGCCGCCACCCCCGCCGCAGCCGCCTCCGGTGGAGCAGCCCGTCGTCCTCCCGCCGCCGGATCCGGTGCCGGCACCCCCGCCGTCGCCGGTGGTCACGCCCGCGCCGTCTGCACCGGAACCGCCCCCGACGACGACGTCCCGCGCGCGTCCGGTGAAGGAGGCCGAGACGGTGGTCCGGGACACCGGGGTGCGCACCGAGGAGAAACGCCGCTGGGGGATGACGGCGCTGATCCTCGTGCTCGGCGGGGGCGCGGCGGCCGCGCACGGGCGCCGGCACCGGTGAGCCGTCAGTACTTGAACTGGTCGACGTTGTCGGCGGTGATGAGCAGGGGGTCGCCCAGCAGGACGGTCTTCGTTGCCGTGTCGTACTTCACCGACGGCAGCTCCAGGCTCACCTTGTTGACGGCTTGGAGCGGCTTGCCGTCGGCGACCTGCTTCGCCGTCCACGCGGTCAGGTAGCCCAGCGACTCGACGTTCCACAGCACCGACTGCGAGCACGAGCCGTCGAGCAGGAACGGCTTGATGGCCTGCGGCGTGCCGACGCCGACGGTGAACACCCGGCCGATCTTCTGCTCGTCGCCGACGGCCTTCGCGACGCCGGGCGCGGAGGTCGTGCACTCGCCGATCAGCCCGGTCAGGCCGGGGTGGCGGGCCATGAGCTGCTTGGCGAGGGTCGTCGCGGCGTTCTCGTCTTCGCCCGCGTACACGGTCTCGACGAGCTCGGCCTTCGGGTAGCGCGCGGCCGCGTACTCCTTCTGGACCGCGATCCACGTGTTGAGGTTCGCCGCGGCCGCGCCGCAGGAGACGATCGCGTACTGGCCGGCGCCGCCGGTCTTCGCCATCAGCGCGTCGACGAGCGCGGTGCCGATGCCGTGGGCGCTGGCCTGGTTGACGAACACCTCGCGCTGCGTGCCCGGCGCGTCGGTGTCCGAGGTGAGCACGTGGATGCCCTTCGCCCTGGCCTCGGCGATCACGTCCGCGAGCGCGGCCGGGTCGTTGGGCGCCACGACGATGACGTCGACCTTCTTCGCGATCAGGTCACGCAGGATCGTCACCTGCGCGGCCGGGTCGACGGTCGACGGCCCGGTCGAGTGCCACGCCACGCCCAGCTGTTTCGCCGCCTCCAGGCCACCGGTGTCCATCGCCTCGAAGTACGGGATGTCCCGGACCTTCGGCACGAACTCGATCCGGGTCGGCGACGGCGCGGGAGCACTGCCCAGCTGGTCCGAGCAGCCCCCGAGCACGAGCGCCCCGAGCAGCGGCAACGTCGCGACCAGCCGGAAGGTCTTCGTCGGCCCTCGCATCCCCACCCATTTCTCAGGAAATTCGATCAGTTCGATCGGTCTGCGCACGGTGGAGACCAAGGGCGAACGTAGGGCCCCGGGTAACTGTGGTCAACGGGATGTGCGCAAAGGGTTACGGAAGTGAGTTCTGCTCGGAGGGCCGACCAGGGAAGATCCGCTGGTCGGCGGTATTGGTGACGGTGAGTGATGGCGGGGTGGTCTTTCCGTGCCGGCGTCCATTCGCGGCGTTTGCCGAGCCGATGTGACGCGTGGAGCGTGCGCCAAGTACCCCCAGGGGGTATTCTCCCAGGCATGAGCGAACAGCACGGAGCTTCGTGGGCGACAGCGATCCAGGCGACTCTGCACTGCCTGACCGGCTGTGCCATCGGTGAGGTGCTCGGCATGGTGCTGGGCACGGCGTTCGGCCTGCACAACGCGGCGACCGTGGTCCTGTCGATCGTGCTGGCCTTCGTCTTCGGTTACGCCCTGACCATGCGGGGGGTGCTGAAGTCGGGGCTGGGTGCGGCGGCCGCGTTCAAGGTCGCGCTGGCCGCGGACACCGTGTCGATCGCCGTCATGGAGCTGATCGACAACACCGTGATCGTGGCGGTTCCCGGGGCGATGGACGCCGGGCTGGCCAGCCTGCTCTTCTGGCTGGCTCTGGCGCTCTCGCTGGCGGTCGCGTTCGTCGTCACGGTGCCGGTGAACAAGTGGATGATCGGGCGCGGTCTCGGCCACGCCAAGGTGCACGCGCACCACCACTGACCAGCGCGTCCGGGGAGGTGGCGGCCTCCCCGGGCGCCGCTACACGCTCGACAGGTCGATCGCGCGGTCGGCCTTCCGCCGGTCGAGCACCCGGAGGATGCCTTCCAGCAGGTAGTAGTCGGCGTAGGGGAGCGACACCTCGACGCCGTCCTCGGCCGGCCGGTTGCGGGTGCAGCGGGCGACGCTCGCCTCGGCGCGGGCGGACTTCGTCGTCAGGCACGTCCGCGACACCGCGGTGAGGATCCGCAGCGCGCTTTCCCGGTAGTGCGGGCGGTGCGTGAGCTCCGCGAGGTCCAGCAGGCCGCACGCCATGATCACACCGGCGGAAGCGTCCTTGACGTCGTTCGGGGCCTGCGGGGCCAGGTAGTCCCACACCGGCACGTGGTCGGGTGTCAGCCGGGACAGCGCGAAGTCCGCGAGCCGCCGGGCCGTGGTGAGGAACTCCGCGTCCCCGGTGCGCCGGTGGATCGTCGTGAACCCGTAGACGCCCCACGCCTGCCCGCGCGACCAGCACGACGTGGGGCTGTAGCCCTGTACCGTGTTCGGCCCGATCGGCGCGCCCGTGACCGGGTCGAAGTCGAACACGTGCGGCGACGACCCGTCGGGGCGCAGGAAGTTCCGCTGCGCCGTTTTTGCGTGCGCGACGGCGATTTCGAGGTACCGCGGATCCTGGGTCTGCGCACTGGCGAACGCGAGCAGGTCGAGGTTCATCATCGTGTCCATGATGACGCGGCCGGCGTTGTTCGGGTCGGACAGCGATCCCCAGGCGCGGATGAACCGGCCCGCCGGGTTGTAGCGCTTGATCAGCGACGACGCCGCCTGCACCGCGCCCGCCCGCCACTTCTCGTCGCCGGTGAGCCGCCAGGCGGTCACCCACGACGGGTAGAAGAGAAAACCGAGGTCGTGCGTGCCCGTGTCGTTCTGGCGCGGCGCGAGTTTCTCCGCGGACGCCAGCGCGAGGGTTTTGAACCGGTCGTCGCCGCTGTGCAGCCAGGCCAGCCACAACTGGCCGGGCCAGAATCCGCCGACCCAGTCGCCATTCTGCGAATAGGTCCATTTCTCGAACTTCGTGCCGACCGGAAACGCGGTGACGCCGGGGGCCACCGCGCCGAGCTTGGCCACGGCGTAGTCGGCCGCTTGGCGGAGCGTCCGGGTGACCGATGCCTGGTCGGAGCCGTCAGGGGTGGCCGCAGAGGCCAGTGTGGAAGGGCCGGCGCTCGCCGCCACCGCGGCACCGGCCGCGGTGGTCAGCAGGGTTCTCCGGGAAACGCTCACAGGTGACCGCCATTCCGTGATTCCGTGGGGAAGGAGAGTGCCCGGAATTTTTGCACGACCGGCGGGCCGTTGTACACCCGGCGGACATTTGTTCACGGTTGTGAATTGTGTGCCGGTGAGCGGAATAGCGCGGAAATAGGCGAAGGCCCGGCGGGGGACACCGGGCCTTCGCGGTTGTCGCGCAGGTGAGGGCAGTCAACCACGCGACGATCGGGGTTCAGCAGTGCGGAGCGACCGGGGCGTCCGAGCCGGTCTGGACGTAGGTGTCCGAGACGTAGTGGTCCGGGCCGATCCGGTCCCAGATGTTGCTGGTGCCCAGCTTGCCGGTGACGGTGTCGCCCTCGACGTAGCACTCGATGTTCACCCGGGCGTAGTTGGCCGCGATGCCCTTGACGGCGGCCGACGTGCTGGCGCTCGCCCGGACGTTCATCGGGTCGCCGGCGGTGCTGATGTTGCCGGCCGGGCCGGAGCCGGTCCACAGGTAGGTGACGTTGACGTTGCCGTTGTCCGACATGCCGAGCCCGTCCCAGAAGACGCCGTCGGCGAGGTCGATGCCGGCCGGGTTGCCCACCTTGGTGTTGAGCCCGCTCTTGCCGCCGTTGTAGCCGTTGTAGTAGGCGGCGTACGCCTCGGGCTGGCCCTGCGGGAGGTCCTTGAACTTGGTGCGCACCGACGCCGGGTTCCAGTAGTCGTCCTGCTCGTTCCACGGGCCGACGTCCCACACGGGCGCGTACTCGCACTTGCTGCCGTCGGTCCGGCAGACGCGGACGGAGTAGTTGCCGGTTCCCTTGGGGGACAACGACTTGCCGGACGGCAGCGCGACGAAGTGGTCCCGGCTGGTGATGACGTGGCCGTTGGCGGTGGTGCGGCCGGTCAGGCCTTCGCGGGTGCCGTAGACCTTGTAGGTCAGCTCGGTCCCGGCGGTCACGGCGTTGGCCTGCGGAGCGCTGTCGGCGCGGAACGCGACGCTCTTGACCGCGGGCCGCACGCCGTCGGTGGTGCTGTGCAGGCCGATCCGCACCTGCACCTCGCTGACGGAGCTCTTCAGCGTGGTGCCCGCGGGGGTCCACTCGGTCCAGGAATCGCCGCTCGTCCGGCCGCGGACGTCGACGTCGATCGACGTGCCCTTGGGGGTTTCGGCGGTCAGTTCCGCGCTGACGCGGTTCGCCGGCGAGCCCAGTTTGTGCCCGGCGGTGACGAGGCTGCCCTCGCTGCCGGCGAACACGACGGCGGTTCGGTGCCACGCCGCGTCGGCCAGGGTGAGCGTGCCACCCGCACCGGTGACGTTGACGTCATCGCCGTCCACAGTGGACAAATCAGCGGTCCAGCCGGTGTTGGCCGACGGCGCCGCGGCGGCCTGCGCGGGGGCTCCGGCCAGCGCCGTCACCGCCCCGGCGGCCAGAACCGCCGCGGTCACGCGGCCGGCTTTCATGATCCGGATCATCCCCGGTTCTCCTCTCGCACCTGTTCGTTTCGAAGGTGGAGGAAGACTGACGGGACCGCGTACATGATCCGTACAAGCAGATTGTGCGAAGGCTGCCTGAGAGCTACGCGCCCGGCAGCAGGAGCCCGGGCGGCGGGGTCTCCCACGGATCGAACACGGGTGGGGTGGTGTAGTCGTCGAGGCTGACCTTGGAGAGGTCGACTTCGCCGCCGGTGAACCTGGCCCCGCGGAAGGTCACTTCGCCGCCGGTGAAGGTGGCGCCGTCGAACTGAACGCGGCCGGCGCTGAACTCGGCGTTGTCGAAGCTCACCCGGCCGCCGAGGAACTCCGCGCCGCCGAACCAGACTTCGCCGCCGCTGACGTGCATTCCGTCGAACGACGTCCAGCCGCCGGGGAACCGGGCCAGGCTGAACAGGAGCCGGCCGCCGGTCACCTGGATGTCCGCGAAATCCGCGGAGCGGAGAATGACCCGCAGGAGGTTGAATTCGTGACCCTGCCAGCTGACCGGTGCGCCCGGGCGCAGGTGATCGCTGATCACGCTCGTGATCGAGAAGCGCACTTCGGATTCCTCGTCGTGGTGCCACGGCGAATCCAACGCCGGTTCGTACGGGATGCGCAGGTACGCGCACAGCACGTCGATGCACACCTGGCGTTGCTCGGCCCACTCGTCGGCGAGGCTCGCCATGGCGTACATCCCGGCGAGCCGGACGGTCGGCTTTTCGTGGCCGATCTGGGCGCACGCGCCGGCGAACCGCTCGTTCAGGACTTTGACGTGCTCGCGTGCTTCGGCCGCCTCGCCGATCCGTTGCTTGCGGTAGGCGACGACGAGCGCGACCACCCCGCCCACCCCCGCCACGACCGACAGCGCGATTTTGACGACGTTCAGCTTCGTGTCCGGGCCGGGTGCGGCCGGCAGTCCCAGCGCCAGCCACAACAGCACGGTCGCGACCGCGAACACGCCGAGACCGATCAGGACCACCGCGACGATGTGTCTCCTGATCGACCAGAGTCCGGTGGTCTCACCGCGCCGGGAATTCGCCGAAGTCACGGCGAGATCCTAGGTCACCCGGGTCCGGCTGAGCGGAGGATCGTGGTGGCTCAGGCGGAAGCGGTGTGCGGCCGCTCCTCGACGACGGCCGGCGATTCCTTCGGCCGGGCCGACAGCTCGTGCCAGATGGCCAGCGCCCGCTCCGAATAGTCCCGCGACCGCTCCGGCTGCAGAAGCGCCCGGTGCAGCTCCCCGAGCAGTTGCGACACCTCGGCCTCCGACCGCCGGTCCCCGTTGCGGCGGTGCACCGCCAGCGAGTTCACCAGCAACAGCTGCGCGTGCGCGAAGTCGCCGCTGTGCAGGCACAGCTCGCCGAGGTTCTGGTTCGCGTACCCCACACAATGGTCGTCGCCGAGGTCGGTGAAGATCGCGATCGCCCGGTCGACGTGCTCGCGGGCCGCCGCCAGGTTCCCCTGGCGCTGGAACAGCAGGCCCAGGCGCTTGAGCGCGTGGGCCTCCCGGTGGCGGTCGCCGATCGACGCCGACAGCTCCAGTGCGTCGGTGATCCAGCGCTTCGCCGCCGCGTAACAGCCTCGGGACATCCACACCGCGCCCGCGCCCAGGCGGGCCACAGCTTCGCCGTTCGGATCGTCGGCTTCCGCGAACAGCTTCAGGGCCTCGTGGCAGTGGTCGAGCGCCAGGTCGTCTTCGCCTTCGATGCGCGCGATCGTCGAGAGCCCGGTCAGCGCGACGGCGACACCCTGGACGTCTCCGACGGCTTCGAACAGCTTCCTCGACTCCTCGAACGCCACCCGCGCCTCGGCGTACTCGTCCAGGTAGAGCAGGTACTGCCCGAGGTTGCGCTGGACGATCGCCTCCGCCCGCGGCGAGCCCGCCCGGCGGGCCGCCGCCAGTGCGACCAGGTGGGTGGTGTGCCAGTCGTCCTGCGGACCCCTCAGGTCGAAGTACGGCGTCAGCGCCGAAGCCAGCTGCCAGGCGAGGTCGTCGAAGCCCTGCTGGGCCGCCAGCGAAACCGCCGCGACCGTCGTGTGCCGCTCGGCGGCGAACCACGCGGCCGGGTCATCGGGCAGCACGCCTTCGGCCACCGCCGGGCGCCGCAGCTCGTCGTCGCAGTACATGCCGAAGAAGTGCAGCGGCATCCGGCGCGCCGCCTCGAGCGCGAGCCCCAGGTAGCCCTCCAGGACCCGCCGCAGGCCGGCCCGCGTCTTCGCCGCGTCACTCCGCTCCGCCAGCTCCACCGCGTACACGCGCAGCAGGTCGTGGAGGCGGTAGCGCGGCTGCCCGGCCGAATCCGAACCGACGAGCTCGACGAGGTGGCCGTCGACCAGCACGTCGAGCACGTCTTCGGCGTCGCGGCGGCCCAGCACGGCCGCGACCGTCCACGCCGGGAACTGGACCGGCCCGAGCAACCCCAGCCCGCGGAACGCCGTGGCCGCCGACATCGGCAGCAGGTCGTAGGACAGGGTCACGCTCGCGCGGACGGCGAGGTCGCCGACGCGCAGCTCGTCGAGCCGGCGGCGCTCGTCGCCCAGCCGGTCGGCCAGCAGCCGCAGCGTCCAGCCCGGCCGGTGCGTCAGCTTCGCGCCGGCCACCCGGATCGCCAGGGGCAGGTGCCCGCACTGGCGCAGGATCGCCGCGGCGCTCTCCGGCTCGGCGGCCACCCGCTCGGCCCCGACGATGCCCTCCAGCAGCTGCGCGGCCTCGGCCTCGGGCAGCAGGTCGACGTCCACCGGCTTCGCGCCGGCGAGTCCGGGCAGCCGGATCCGGCTGGTCAGCAGCACCGCGCAGGCCCCGGCGCCGGGCAGCAGCGGCCGCACCTGGGCCTCGCTGCCGGCGTCGTCGAGCACGACGCACATCCGCCGCCCGGCCAGCCGCGACCGCAGCAGCGCCGAGCGCTCGGCCAGCTCGCGCGGCAGGCCGGCGTCCGGGATGCCCAGCGCGCGCAGCAGCTCGGCGAGCACGCTCATCGGCGCCCGCGGCGACGACGACGTGCCGGCCAGGTCGACGTGCAGCTGGCCGTCGGGGAACTCGTCCCGGACCGCGTGCGCGACCCGGACGGCGACCGCCGACTTGCCGACACCGGGCGCGCCCGACAGCACGACCACGGCGGGGGTGCCGGAGTCCGCGCGTTCCCGCAGCAGGGTGACGACGTCGTGGATCAGCGTGTCGCGGCCGGTGAAGTCCGGCAGGTCGAGGGGCAGCTGGCAGACCGGGGCGACGTCGGCGGGGCGCGGGACGAGCACGTTCTCCGGCACGAGGGTCGCGCGCAGCTCGCGCAGCCGGGCGCCCGGCTCGGCGTCGAGTTCCTCGCGCAGGACGCGCTCGGCCGCTTCGTACGCCTCGATCGCGTCCCCGGTCCGGCCCGCCGCGCGCAGCGCGACGATCAGCTGCGCCCAGAGCTCTTCGCGCAACGGGTGTTCGGTGACCAGCCCGCGCAGCTCGGCGATGGCCTCGCCGGACCGGCCGAGGCCGATCCGCGCCCGCAGGCGCTGTTCCTGCACCGACAGCCGCAGTTCGGCGAGCCGGGCGACGGTCGCGCCCCAGCTGTGGTCGTGCGGAAGGCCTTCGAGGACTTCGCCGCGCCACAGCGCGTCGGCCTTGTCGAAGAGTTTGAGTGCGTTTTCGGCTTCGCCGCCGTCGAGCGCTTCCTGCGCTTCGCCGGCCAAAGCGGCGAAGGCGAGGTGGTCCAGTTCGTCCGGCGACGCGGTCAGCAGGTAGCCGGAGGCCCGGCTGCTGATCCGCTCGCCCAAGCCGGGGTCGATCTCCGCGAACCGTCTTCGCAGTGAATGCACGTACGTGCGGATGTTCGCCGCGGCCGACCGCGGCGCCGCCTGTGGCCACAGCACTTCCACCAGCACGTCGGTCGAGACGACGACGTTCGGCTGCAGGGCCAGCGCGGCCAGCAGCAGCCGGGGCTTCGGCCCGCCGAGGGCGATCACCCGCCCGGCGGCGGTGACCTCCAGCGGACCGAGGACGCGGATGGTAAGCGAGGTGGTCTCAACCTGCCCGATGAGTTCCCCCATGTCCCGGACTCTAGGACCGTCCGGCGCAGGGGGCTAGATCCATTCGGAGTGTGTGTGCACGCCCACTCCGGGCTTTGTACGAGACGTGTACGGCCCGGAGCCAGGCTCCTCGGCATGAAGCGTACGAAATTCCGGCGTATCGCCGGTTCCGGCCTGGTACTGGCCGCCGTCGGCGCGCTCCTGACCGGCGGCGCGCTCGAAGCGTCGGCAGCGGCGAGCGGGACCGTGAAGACCGCAGGCGACCCCCTCAACGTCCGCCGGGCACCCACCGCGAGTGCCACCGCCGTCAAGACCGTCGCGAACGGCGCCACCGTGACCATCGACTGCCAGATCACCGGCTCGTCGGTGACCGGCACCTACGGCACGGGCACGCTGTGGGACTACGTGCCCGCGCTCGGCGGGTACATTTCGGACACCTACGTCTTCACCAACTCCGACACGCGGATCGCGCCCGACTGCGGTGCCGGCTCGGGCAGCGGCCAGTGCTCCGACGCCTGTGCCGGCGAGGCGCAGTACCGCTCGTCCGACTCGCACTTCCTGGTCTACGACACGAATTCCGACGGCTACTCCGCCGTGGTCGCGTACTGGCTCAAGGGCGGTGCCGGGCCGTTCTACGTCTGGAACTCCACCGGCGAGGGCACGAAGGTCGACAAGGCCGTCACCGTCCCGCACGGCACCTGGGTCTTCTACAAGGTGTGCGTCGCGAACTACACGACCGCCAAGCCCGACCTGAAGTCCTGCAGCGACGGCATCACCGACTACGCGGCCTGAGGCGCGTCCACCACGAGAAAGGGCTTTCCCATGGGTCAGGTCAACCGGCGCAAGGTGCTCCTCGGCGGGCTCGCCGCGGTCACCGCCACCGCGGCTTCGGCGGCGCTGCCGTCGTGGGCGAACGCCCGCACCACGGCCGCCGCCCCCGCCGTCCGCGATCCCTTCCAGCTCGGCGTCGCCTCCGGCGATCCGCTGCCCGACAGCGTCGTGCTGTGGACGCGGCTGGCACCGGCGCCGCTCACCCCGGACGGCTTCGGCGGCATGCCGGACGCCACGTACGCGGTCGACTGGGAGATCGCGAACGACGAGGCGTTCGGCTCGATCGTGCAGCGGGGTTCGGTGAACGCGGTCAGCGCGTCCGGGCACAGCGTCCACATCGAACCGGTGGGGCTGCAGCCGGCGCGCGAGTACTTCTACCGGTTCAAGAGTTCCGGCTACATCTCCCCGGTCGGCCGGACGCGCACCGCGCCCGCCGCCGGTGCCGCGGTCAACCAGCTCAAGTACTGCTTCAGCTCCTGCCAGCACTGGGAGGAGGGCTACTACCACGCGTACAAGGGCATCGTGGCCGACGACCCGGACCTGGTGCTGTTCCTCGGCGACTACATCTACGAGAAGAAGTCCGGCCGGACCGCGCAGGAGCGCAACCCGCGCAGCCTCGCCTTCACCGAGGACGTCACCACGCTCGCGCAGTACCGCGCCCGCCACGCCCAGCACAAGACCGACGCCGACCTGCAGGCCGCGCACGCGATCGCGCCCTGGGTCGTGGTGTTCGACGACCACGAGGTCATGAACAACTGGAACGGCACCACCGCGCCCGCCACGGCCGCGCGCAAGGCCGCCGGGTTCCAGGCCTTCTACGAGAACACCCCGATCCGCTCGACGGCCAAGCCCAACGGCGCGTCGATCCAGCTGTACCGGCAGCTGATGTGGGGCAACCTGGCCCGGTTCCACATGCTCGACACACGCCAGTACCGCAGCGCCCAGGTGCCCGACCCCGCCGGCGACGCCGGTCCGGCCTGCACCGACATGCGCAGCACCTCGCGCAGCATCCTGGGCAGCACGGAGGAGGCGTGGCTGCTCAAGCAGTTCGAGTCGCACCCCGCCACCTGGGACTTCCTCGGCCAGCAGGTCTTCTTCGCCACGCGTGACGCCGACGGCAACAAGGCCACCTGCGAGAGCAACGACTCCTGGCAGGGTTACGAGGCCTCCCGCAACCGGATCCAGCAGGGCTGGGTCGACCGCAAGGTCGCCAACCCGGTTGTGCTCACCGGGGACGTCCACCGGCACTGGGCCGCCGACCTGCGGCTCGACTACTTCGACCACAGCGACCCGGTCATCGGCTCGGAGCTGGTCACGACGTCGGTGACGAGCAACAGCGACACCGCCGGGGCACCCAGCGCCGCCTGGTACGCGAACAACCCGCACGTCAAGTACTGCAAGGGCGAGCGCGGCTACGTCCGCGTCACGACCACGCCGTCGCAGACGCGGGCCGACTTCATGACGACGTCCGACACCAGCGTCTACGACCCGGCGGCGGTGGTGATCAAGAACGACGTCAGCTACGTGGTGCAAGCGGGGAAGCCCGGCCTGCAGAAGGTCTGAAGCTACGCTGCGTGACGTGAACGACGAACTGGGCCTGCGGGAGCGCAAGAAGCTCCGCACGCGGGCGGCGATCTCGGCGGCGGCGATCGGGCTCTTCCTCGAGCGCGGGTTCGACGCCGTCGGGGTCGCCGAGGTGGCGCGGGTGGCCGAGGTGTCCAAGCGGACGCTCTTCGCCTACTTCCCGGCCAAGGAGGACCTCGTGCTGCACCGGTTCGCCGACCACGAGACCGACGCGGCGGACGTCGTCCGCGCCCGCCGCCCGGACCAGGGGCCCCTGTCCGCGTTGCGGGAGGCGTTCGTGCGCGGGCTCGAGGAGCGGGAACCGGTGACCGGGCTGTGCGACCTCCCCGAGGTCGTCGCGGTGTTCCGGCTGGTCACCGGCACGCCGGCGCTGGCCGCGCGGCTGACGGAGTTCGCCGCCGCGGGGGAGGCGGCGCTGGCCGCCGCGCTCGCCGAGGCCGGCGTTCCCGCCCCGGACGCGAGCCTCGCGGCGGCGCAGATCGCGGCGGTCCGGCGGACGCTGGCCACGGCGAACATGGACGCGATCGTGGCCGGCGTCCCCGCCCGCCGGCGCCACCCGGAGGCGCTGGCGGCGGCCGAACGGGCGTTCACGCTGCTGTCGTCCGGCGTAGGGTTCCCGTGACCGCGCCGATCATGACGCATTCATGGCCCGGACCATGAAAAACGCACAGGGTCCGTAGGCCGGGCGAAGGTAAACTGCCCGAATCCTGAATGGACACCCCCGAGCCACGGGGGACCCGCGTCCTACTGGGGGTGGCGCGGGTCCTCCGATCCCGGCGATCTTGACATCCGGTTCGCTTCGCTCGTAATCTGGCTGTTCCGCCGTCATGCCGAGATTCTTCGATTCCATGACAAGGCGGTCCCCGGTGAAAAAATTCTTGCTGATCTCCTGCGCGGTGGCGGGACTGGTGGTGGCCGGCGCCGGCGTCACCTCCGCCGCACCCGGCGGCGGTTACGACGTGCGGGACTATGGCGCCAAGGGAAACGGGTCGGCCAACGATTCCGCCGCCATCGACAAGGCGATCACCGCGGCCGCCGCGGCGGGCGGCGGCACCGTCCGGTTCGCTGCCGGCACCTACAAATCGGCGAACACCGTCCACCTCAAGAGCAACGTCACGATCCAGCTCGACGCGGGCGCGACGATCACCGGGTCCGGTGCGGACACCTACGACAAGCCCGAGCCGAACCCGTGGGACGACTACCAGGACTACGGCCACAGCCACTTCCGCAACGCGATGTTCTCCGGCGACAAGCTGACGAACATCGGTTTCACCGGCGCCGGCACGATCGACGGGGGCGGCAACCTCATCACCGGCAACCCGAAGTCCGGCGAGGCGGACAAGATCCTGTCTCTCACCCGGTGTGACGGGCTGACGCTGTCCGGCATCAAGCTGCGCCGCGGTGGCCACTTCGCGGCGCTGATCAACGGCTGCACGAACGTCGGGTCCGACCACCTGACCATCGACACGGCGAGCGACCGCGACGGCTGGAACATCATCAGCACCACCAACGTCACGATCACCAACGCGAACATCGCGGCGAACGACGACGCACTGGTGTTCAAGAGCGACTACGCGCTCGGCGCGAAACTGCCGAACGGGAACGTGACGGTGACGGGTGCAAAACTGTCGGCCGTCTGCTGCAACGCGCTGATGTTCGGGTCCGAGACGTGCGGCGACTTCACCGGTTACCACTTCTCGGGCATCACGATCACCGGCGCCCACAAATCCGGTATCGGCATCGTTTCGATGGACGGCGCGAAGATTTCGGACGTCCACTACCGCGACATCACGATGTCCGGGACGTATTCACCGATCATGATGAAGATCGGCACGCGCAAGCGCTGCGGGAACAACCCCGGCGTCGGGTCGATCAGCGGCATCACGTTCGACAACGTGACCGGCACGCACACGGGCAGCAGCTTCAGCCCGACGATCTGGGGCGCGGACAGCGGCCACCGCGTCTCCGGTGTCACGTTCACCGGCGTGAAGCTCACCGTGCCCGGCGGCCACGGCACCATGGGCACGGGCGTGCCGAGCAACACGGCGACGGACTACAACCCGAAGAGCATCGGCACGCGCCCGTCGTACGGCTGGTACCTGCACCACGCGGCCGGCATCCGGTTCGTGGACAGCTCGGTGGAGTTCGCCGAGGACGACGGCCGCCCAGCGAGCATCGTCAACAACAGTTCGGACATCACGTTCGACCACTTCACGGCGGAGAAGGGCACGAAGAGCCCCTTCGACGTCGGCTTCCAGTCGGTGACGGGCTACTGCGTCAAGAACTCGGCCACCACCTCGGGTTCCGCCCTGCGGATCGACGCTTCCGGCTCCACCTCGACCTGCTGACGCTTTCCCGTATCCCACGTGATTGAAGCCGGAATTCGCGTGATCAGGGCCGTAACTCGCGAGTTCCGGCTCCAATCACGCGAGTTCCGTCCCGGATCACGCGAGGTCCGGGTTTCCGCACGTGACGAAGGGGCCCCGGCTGGTGAGCCGGGGCCCCTTCTGCGGCGCGAGAGGAGTCAGTGCGAGTACTGCTCGTTCATGATCAGGAACGCGCCCAGGCCGTGGAAGTCGTTGGTCTTGCGGGCCCGGGCGTAGTAGTAGGGCAGGTCGCCGACGTTGGTGCCTTCGCAGATGTCGGTGATGTTCGTCAGGCCGTCCGAGCCGAGTGACACCTTCTTCAGCACACCGGCGTACCCGCGATCCGCCACCACCTGGCAGGACGACGGCAGGTAGCCGCGCTGGACGCCGCGGGCCAGCGTGAACGTGTACATCGACGACGCCGACGTCTCCAGCCAGTTCTTCGCGTCCCCGCCGCGGTCGACCACCTGGTACCAGCGGCCGGTCGAGGGGTCCTGGTAGCGCTGGTAACCGGCGGCCAGGAACCGGACGACGTCGATCAGCGCCTGCCGCCGCGGGTGGTCGGCCGGCAGCACCTCGAGGACGTCGATCGTGGCCATGCCGAACCAGCCGATCGCGCGGGCCCAGTGGTACTTCGAGTGGTGGCCGGACCCGGACGCCCACGACTCGGAGCCGTCCTCGTCGTAGGCGTGGTACAGCAGGCCCTTCGCCGGTTCGCGCAGGTGGCCGAAGTACACGGCGATGTTCTTCGCCGCTTCTTCGAAGCAGTAGCTCCCGTCGCCGAACGCCGCGCCGTAGAGGGCCAGGAACGGCTGGGCCATGTAGACGCCGTCGCCCCACAGCTGGCCGACCTTGCTCGTGGCGTGGAACATGCCGCCGTCGGACGTGCGGGGGTAGGACGGGAACCGCTTGCGCAGCTGGTCGGCCGCCGTCTGGTACTTCTTGCGGCCCGTCTCCGCGTGCAGCAGCGGCAGCAGCTGGCACGAGCGCATCGAGTCCAGGTTGGTGAAGCTGTTCGAGATGCCGCTGTCGGTGATGAAGCGGTCGTACCAGGCGATGATGTAGTCGAGGTACTTCTTCTCGCCGGTGCGCTTGTAGAACAGGTACTGCCCGTAGAGGTACAGGCCGAGCGTGTAGCCCCAGCCGCCGATCTTGTCGGGTGGGTAGCGCTGCATCGTCGAGTCGATGACCGCGCGGGACCAGTCCGGCGGCGGCGCGGCGCCGCCGATCGGGGGCAGCCGGTCCGACGCCCGTGCGAGGGGACCCGCCGCGGCGAGGGCGCCCAAGGCGCCGAGGGTGCCGCCCAGTACCGCGCGCCGGGTCGGGCGAAGGGGATGTTCGGACATGCGTCGTCCCTTTCGTGCACTGGCCCCGCGACGCGGTGAAAGGGTGGCCGGGATGCCGATCCGCCGTCCGTCGGCATCCCGACCAGCTCTGGGGGGCGCGGCGTGCTGCCCGTGTCGCCGGAGCGATGGTCTGGGAGCGAAAGCGCTCTCGGGGAAAACATCTACTCGCCTCCCGGACACGGCGTCAAGAGAGATCGGATCTCTTGCGTCATATATCAGATATTTAACCCGAACGGCGGCAATGAAGATGTACCGGCCAGCGAAACTTCGCGGAAAGGTCGGATCTAAAACCTTGACCGCTTGTCGCCGCCAGGAGTACACACCGGGTGGACCAGACCACTGGAGGTCGTCATGGCAGACAGGTTCCTCCGCCGGGCGCTCGTCGCGTGCGCGGCGATGCTGGCGGTGTCCGGGCTCCTCACCGCGCCGGCTTCGGCCGACCTGCAGAAGCCGTCGCAGCAGTGGCTGCGCGACAGCCAAGCGGGGCTGTTCCTGCACTGGGGCATGCGCACCTCACCCGGCTACACCAGTTGCAGCGCCTGGGAAAAGGCGATCACCGACGGCGGGTGGAGTCCCGCCTACTGGGTCACCGAGGCCGAGAAGCTGCACGCGTCGTACCTCGTGCTCGCGTCCTTCCACAGCCGCCTCGGCTACTCGCGGGCCTGGCCGTCGGAGATCCCGGGCAGCTGCACCACCGAGCGGGACTTCCTCGGTGAGCTGATCGCCGCGGCGAAACCGCGTGGGCTCAAGGTGATCCTGTACATGACCAACGACGCCCAGTGGCACGACGAGGGCGGCCACGAGTGGCTCGACTCCGCCGGCTACTCGAAGTACAAGGGCAAGACCGTGAACCTCGACGGCCAGGACGGCTTCGGTCAGTTCAGCTACGACAACTTCTTCGAGGTCATGAACAACTACCCCGATCTCGGCGGCTTCTGGATCGACAACGACAACGCCTACTGGGAGTCGCACGACCTGTACCGGCAAATCTACCAGCGGCGTCCGGGCTACCTGCTGAGCAACAACAACGAAGACACGCCGATCATGGACACGATCAGCAACGAGCAGAAGACCGGCATGTCGCCGTCGTACGACTACCCGCAGGCGACGTACACCGCGATGCCGCGGCTCACCGAGGCGTGCTTCAAGCTCCCCGACACCGGCGCGTGGTGGTACAGCGGGTCGAACTCGGCGGTGAACAAGATGCTGAACATCGGCCGGCTCATCACGAACTCGGGTTCGTCGATCAAGTCGCTGATGGCGGAAACGGCCATGGTGAACGGCAGGTTCCCCTCGAACCAGGAGGGGTTCAACAACTTCGCGAAGACCTACCTGGACGCGATCTGGGAGTCTCTCGGCGGCACCGAAGGCGCCGGGTACCTGTACGGCGGCATGCAGCCGGGCTTCTGGAACGACGGCGCCCACGGCGTCATCACCATCAAGGGCGACACGCAGTACGTGCACGTCCTGACCAGGCCGTCGACGTCGACGCTGAAGATCCGCGACAACGGCTACCGCATCCGCCGCGTCACGAACCTGCGCACCGGCGCGGCGATCTCCTTCACCCAGGGCGGCGGCAGCCTGACGCTGACCGGGTTGTCCGGCTGGGATCCCTACGACACGGTGTTCAAGGTCGAGACGGCGGGCCGCGCCGGCACGTACGACCCGAAGACCGTGACGCTCAAGGCGAGCGCTTCGGCGAGTGGACACAGTGGACAGTCGGCGAGCGACGGCAGTTACCTCACCTACTTCGACAACAACAAGACGCTGCCGGTCAACCTGGACTACGACCTCGGAGCAGCGAAGAAGGTGCAGTACCTCGGGGTCAACCAGCGCGAGGACTCGGTCGGCTACGCCCGCTCGGACACCGAACAGTCGGCGCGGATCAAGGCGTACAAGGTGTTCGTGTCGGATGACGGCAAGGACTGGGGCAGTGCCGTCAAGTCCGGGACGCTGCCGAGCCACCGCGGTGTCCGGTTCGTCGACCTTTCCGCGGTGACGGCCCGGTACGTGCGGCTCCAGGTGACGAGCACGTACGCGGCCTCGAGCGACAGTTCACGCTACAAGCGGCTGCGGATCGACGAGACCTGGCTGGGCTCGGCCTACGCGACCGCGGCGGGCTGAGCGGTCAGGAGGTCGACGGTCAGGGCCGCGGTCCAGCTGAACGAGCGGGTGCCGTGGCCGGTGCCGGTCAGCGGGTCGCAGTACTCGGCGAAGCCGGTCCCGAAGGCGGTCTCGACGAGGTCGTCCCGCAAGCGCTCGGCGAGGGCGTGCTCACCGTGGCCGAGCAGCCCTCGCCGGACCAGCCAGCCGACGTTGGACCACGACGGCCCCCGCCAGTAGCGGCCCGGGTCGAAGCCCGGCGCGGTCAGGTCGTAACTCGGGACGCCGTGCACCCGGCCGAGCCCGAAGCGCGGGCCGGTCGCGGTGGCCAGCAGGGCCGGCGCGACCGCCAGGTCCGGCAGCACCAGCGGCAGCAGGCCCGCGCAGGTGTGCTCGCGGATCAGCGCGCCGGTGTGGACGTCGCGGGCGAAGAAGAAGCCGTTCTCCCACAGCGTTTCCTGCAACGCCTTCTCGACGCGTGCCGCGGCTTCGCGGTGCGCGCCCGAGGGCAGGCCGAGTTCCTCGGCGATCTCGGCCAGCGCCAGCTCGGCGTCGGCCAGCAAGGCGTTGAAACCGGGGTCTTCGACGACGAAGTCCCCGGGGGCGCGGTAGCCGCTGTCCCGGTAAGCGGTGGCGAGCCGGACGTACCGGCCGTAGTCGTCGTCGCTCGGCCGGTCGCCGGCCTCGCCGTGCGTCAGGTCGCGGCGGACGAACCCGGTGGCGGGCGTGACGCGCGAAAGCGGACCGTCCCAGGCCGGGCTGTTGTCCATGCCGGATTCCCACGGGTGCACGATCGCCACCAGCCCGCGCCCGCCCGCGTCGCGGCGGGTCCGCAGGTAGTCGTGCCAGGCCACGAGCTTCGGGTACAGCGCGGCGAGGAAGGCGTGGTCGGGCGCGGCTTCGTGCACCGCGAGCACCGCACGGGCGTGCACCGGCGGCTGGACCAGGCCCGACGTCCGCCCGGCCCGCCAGAAGGACGGGCCCGGGAAGTACGCCTCGGGCGGCGTGCCCGGGTCGAACACGATGTGCGGCACGCGGCCGTCGGGCCACTGCGCGGAGAACAGCGTCAGCAGCTCGCGCCGCGCGCGCCCGGGCGACAGGTGGCGCAGGCCGAAGGCGATGAAGGCGGAGTCCCAGCTCCACTGGTGGGGGTAGAGCGAACGCGAGGGCACGGTCGACGAGCCGAGCCAGTTGCCGGCCAGGACAGCCGCGGCCCGCTCCCGTGTTACGTTCATATGTCCAATCTATCTCCGACTTGTGTCTTGTCAATGGACAAAAGTCTGAAGGGGGCTCTGCGATGACCAGCGCCGGCGAGCTGTTGCAGCTGGTCCGGACGGGGCAGGCGAGCACCCGCAAGGCGCTGCAGGTCCGCAGCGGGCTGTCGCGCTCGACGCTCACCGCGCGCCTCGAGCAGCTCCAAACGGCGGGCCTGCTGGCCGAGGGCGGCCAGGAGGACTCCACCGGCGGCCGCCCGGCGCGGCAGCTGCGGTTCGACGACCGGCACGCCGTCGTCCTCGCCGCGAGCATCGACACGACGCACGCCGAGGCGGCCGTCACCGATCTGTCGGGTCGGGTAGTGGCCCGCCGCGCGGGCGAGCTGCGGGTCGCCGACGGCCCGGAGCCCGTGCTCGACCGGATCGCGGAGTGGTTCGAGGCGCTGCGGGCCGAGGCGGGCCGTCCGGTGTGCGGCGTGGGCGTTTCGGTGCCGGGCCCGGTGGAGCCCGGCCGCGCCCGGGTCACGCAGCCGCCGATCATGCCGGGCTGGGACGGCTACCCGATCGACGGCCACCTCGGCGCGCGGTTCGGCGCCCCGGTGCTGGTGGACAACGACGCGAACCTGATGGCGCTGGGCGAGCACCGCGCCCGGTATTCGGACTCGGCGGCGCTGGTCGTGGTCAAGGTGTCGACCGGGATCGGCGCGGGCCTGGTCCTCGGCGGCGAGGTGTACCGCGGGATCGACGGCGGCGCGGGCGACATCGGCCACATCCGCCTCCCCGGGCACCCGGAGGCGCCGTGCCTGTGCGGTTCCCGCGGCTGCCTGGCGGCCGTCGCCGGGGGCGGGGCCCTGGCGGCGAAGCTGACGGAGCTGGGCCTGCCGACGGACTCGGGCTCGGGTGTCCGCGACCGGATCACGGCGGGGGACCCGGCCGCGGTGCGGCTCGCCGAAGTGGCGGGCCGCCAGGTGGGGGAGGTGCTGGCGACGCTGGTGTGCGTGGTCAACCCGGGGGTGGTGGTGATCGCCGGAGACCTCGCGGAGCCGCACTTCGTGGCCGGTGTCCGGGAGGTGCTCTACCGGCGGGCGCTGCCGCGGGCGACGCAGAACCTGCGCGTGGAAATCGGCGGCCGGGGCGAGGGAATGGCGGTGGCCGGCGCGGTCGCGATGGTCGTCGACGCGGTGTTCGCCCCCGCCGAGGTGGACCGGCGGCTGGCGTGACGGCCGAAGTACCGCCACCGCCGGACTGTCCCGAGTGGACGGAGCGACCGACTTTAGTAGGTGGCGCACGCTCCTCGGGCGTGGTCCGCGGTACCAGCACGAAACGGACCAACCTCGCACTGAATAACATTCCTCGCGTTTTCGTCGCGACAAATCGGATTTCCGTCCCACGGTGCACAGCGCGGGAATTCCCGGCCGGATAACGGTTCCGCACGCACTTCCCCGCGAGCGGAACACCGGCTTAGTCTCAGCCGGGTGTTCCAAGGCCCATTTTCCGGGGGCCGTTTCGAAGAGGGAGATTTCTGTGCGAAGAAGCTCCACCCTGCTCCTTTCGCTCGCGGTGGTGGGTGGCCTGACCGGCGCCCTGCCGGCGACGGCGTCCGCGCAGGGGCGTCAGGACATTCCGCAGTCGCACCCGTTGTGGGCGAACGCGCAGGCGAAGGTCGCCGACACGGCGCCCGCCGCGAAGCTGAGCTTCCGCGTCTACCTGAACCAGCGCGACAACGCCGGCGCCGAGGCGCTGGCCCAGGCCGTGTCCGACCCGGGCAGCAAGACCTACCGCCAGTTCCTGAGCCCCGGCCAGGTGCGTGACCGCTTCGCGGCCACCGACGCGACCGTGAACGCCGTCAAGGCGTGGCTGACCGGCAACGGCTTCAGCATCGGCGAAGTCCCGTCGAACCGCGCCTACGTCGAAGCCACCGGCACCGCGGGCCAGACGGAGCAGGCGTTCGCCGTCGACCTCGGCAAGTACCGGGTCAAGGGCCAGACGCTGCGCGCCGCCGACAAGAACCTGTCGGTGCCGTCGAACCTGGCCGGCGACGTGCTCGGCGTCGTCGGTGTCGACCAGGCCACCAACCTGTTCAAGCCGGACCACACCGACGGCATCGACTCGGGCCAGGCGGCCAAGTCCGTGCAGCCGTCCGACGTCGCGCCCGGCCCCGGGTTCCGCAACGCGCCGCCGTGCAGCGCCTACTACGGCGAGAAGATCGACACCACCGACCCCGCCTACAACGGCAAGCAGCTGCCATACGCGCCCTGCGGCTACACCCCGGCACAGCTGCGGTCGGCCTACGGCGTCGACAAGGTCGGCGCGGACGGCAAGGGCACCACGATCGCCATCGTGGACGCCTTCGCCTCACCGACCATCTACGCCGACGCCAGCGAGTACGCGCGGCGCAACGACCCGGCGCACCCGCTGAAGCAGAGCCAGTTCTCGCAGCACATCTTCCCGGCCAACCCGGTCCTCGAGCCGCCGGACCAGTGCGACGCGGCCGGCTGGTACGGCGAGGAAACCCTCGACGTCGAGGCCGCGCACGGCATGGCGCCGGGCGCGAACATCCTGTACGTCGGCGGGGAGTCCTGCGAGGACAACGCCCTCGACGTGGCGCTGAACTACGTGATCGCCGGCCACAAGGCCGACATCGTGTCGAACTCCTACGGCGACACCGGCGAGGACATCCCGGCCGACGAGGTCAAGGTGTTCAACCAGATCTCGCTGCAGGCGGTCCTCGAGGGCATCGGCGTGTACTTCTCCTCGGGCGACAACGGTGACGAGGTCGCGCGCCTCGGCACGCCGTCGCCGGACTTCTCCGCCTCGGCGCCGTGGATCACCGCGGTCGGCGGCACGTCCATCGCGATCGGCAAGGACGGCAAGCGGATCTTCGAGACCGGCTGGGAGACCAGCAAGTCGCTGCTGGCAGGCGGCGTCTACGGCCCGGCCGCCTACACCAGCGGTTCCGGCGGCGGCACGAGCCGGCTGTTCGAGCAGCCCTTCTACCAGAAGGGCGTCGTGCCGGACGCGCTGGCGACGAAGAACCAGACCGGCAAGAAGAAGGGCCGGGTCGTCCCGGACATCTCCGCGGTCGGCGACCCGAACACCGGCTTCCTGGTCGGCCAGACGCAGACCTTCCCGGAGGGTGCGCACTACGACCAGTACCGGATCGGCGGCACGAGCCTCGCGTCGCCGGTGTTCGCCGGCATCATGGCGGTGGCCGACAGCTTCGACCACTTCCACCACGGCTTCATCAACCCCGTGATCTACAAGCTGACCTCCCGCACCGCGGCGATCAGCGACGTGAAGCACGTGGACGGCCAGGCGGTGGCCCGGGTCGACTACGCGAATTCGGTCGACGCCTCGGACGGCCTGCTCCGCTCGGCGCGGACGCTGGACTACCAGGGCCTGACCATCCACACCACCCCCGGCTACGACGACGTGACCGGGCTCGGGGTGCCCAACGGGCTGCTGTTCCTGCTGCTCGTCTAGTCAGTGCTCGAAGGAAGTGCCCCCTCGCCGCTCCCGGCGAGGGGGCACTTTCACGTGAAAGTGCAGCCAGGGTCAGGAGCCGTTCAGTCCGCGAGGGGGATGACCGCGGTCACCGTGGTGCCGCCGGGGCCGCTGGCCACGTCCAGCTCGCCGCCGAGGGCCTGCACCCGGTCGCGCAGCCCGGCCAGGCCGCTGCCGCCCTCGGCGTCCGCGCCGCCGACACCCGCGTCCGTCACTTCCACCCGCAGTTCGGCGCCGTCCACCGCGATCCGGACGTCGGCGCGGTCGGTCCGGGCGTGCTTCAGCGCGTTCGTCAGCGCCTCCGACGTCACGAAGTAGGCCGTCGCCTCCACCGCCGCGTCGAGGCGCGGCACCGTGCCGACCGTCAGCGCCACCTCCATCGGGATGCGGTGGGCCAGCGACCGGACCGCCGCGACCAGGCCCGCCTCGGTGAGGATCGCCGGGCGGATGCCCCTGGCCAGCTCCCGCAGCTCGGTGATCGCCGTCTGCAGCTCGTCGACCGCGCCGGTCAGCAGGGCCCGCAGCTCCGGCGGCAGCTCGGCGCCGGAGCGGCGGGCGGCCATCCGCAGCAGCAGCACGACGCTGACCAGCCGCTGCTGGGCGCCGTCGTGCAGGTCGCGTTCGAGCCGGCGGCGCTCCTCGTCCCCGGCCGCGACCAGCCGCGCCCGCGACGCGCGCACCTCGGCCAGCCGCTGTTCCAGCTCGGCGGTGAGCCGCTGGTTGTCCAGCACCAGCCCGGCGGCCGCGTTCAGCGCGTCGATCGACCGGCTGTCCTTCCACACCTCGTCGTCCTGCACCAGCGCGGCCAGCCCGGTCCCGTCGCGCTCCAGCAGCAGCCGGATCATCTCGGCGTTGCCGACCCGCGCCCGCATCACCCCGGCCAGGAACGCCAGCGGCCACAGGCAGTACAGGATCCGGTACGCCTGCAGCAGCGGGCCGGACAGCGGGTGCGCGTCGCCGAGCGCCGTGCCCGCCGCCGACGTCAGCGCGCCCGCCAGTGCGATGACCACCACCGGCGACAGCAGCCGCCGCTGCGGGAGCCGCCCGGTCAGCCACCGGTAGAGCAGCACGACGACCACGCCCGCGCTGGTCGCCGTCGCGGCGAGCGCCAGTGCGCGGCCGACCGCGGGACTGGCCCGCACGTCGGCCGAGACGGCCAGCAGGTCGCGCGGGTCGTCGTTGGCCAGCAAGCCGATCACGCCGATGCCGAGCACCACGGCGTAGGCCGCGGCCACCAGCAGCCGTTCCCACCGCGAGCGCAGCCTCCCGTGCGGGAACGCGAGCACCAGGTGCGCGATCACCGGGCTGGACGCGGCGCGCAGCGGCACGGCGATCGTGTACAGCACCGGGTTCCGGGTGAACTGCAGGTCCTCGAGGAACAGGGCGACGCCGGCGAGGGCGATGAGCACCGCGATCGGGTTGGCCGGGCGCCGCACGTGCGCGACCGCGCCCGCGAGCAGGAAGAGGAACCCGGTCGTGGTGCTGAGCGCGGTGTCGAGCGCGGAGTGGGTGCCTTCGGCGGCTTTGAGCGTCAGCGCGACCACGCCGAGCGCGCAGCCGGCCGCCAGGAGGCCCGTCATCACCGACGTCCGCGGGTGCTGCACTTCGCGACCCCTCCCCGGCGGCTTCTTGGCGGGTGTGTGAAGTGGTCCGGCAACGGCTAACCGTGATTCGTCCGTTCGGGCCGTCGCGTTACACCACGCGGCTGCGCTTTAGGGTGATCGCGACGAGAGGCAGGACATGAGCGGACGTGGCTTGGACGCTGAGGTCTTCGGCGGGCGGATGCCGGCGGGCGGGCGCGACCTGGCGATCGAAACCCACGGCATCACACCGGTGCCGGAGGACAACCGGTTCGGGCGCCCGTGGCGGCTGTTCAGCGTGTGGTTCGCGCCCAACCTGACGATGACGGCGGTGTTCACCGGCACCCTGGCGGCGTCGCTCGGCCTCGGCTTCCGGACGGGCCTGGCCGCGATGCTCCTGGGCACGGTGCTGGGGTCGCTGCCGGTGGCGTACCTGTCGACGTGGGGCCCGCGCACGGGCACCGGGCAGCTGCCGCTCGCCCGGCTGCCGTTCGGCGGCGGCGTCGTGCTGCCCGGCCTGGTGCAGTGGCTCGGCTCGATCGCCTGGGACGCCCTCGTCGGCCTGTTCGGCGGCGAGGCGCTGGCCGAGCTGACCGGGCTGCCGTTCTGGGCGGCGGTGCTGATCGTGCTCGTGCTGCAGTGCGCGCTCGGCGTGTTCGGCTACGCGCTGATCCACCGCGTCCAGGCGGTGATGAGCGTGCTGCTGGTGCTCGCGTTCGCCGCGCTGATCGGGAAAGTCGTTTCCGGACACGCGATCGCCGTCGCCGACACCGCGTCCGGCGCCGACCTGGCCGGCGGCTTCGTCCTGTTCACGACGATCACGCTGTCGCTGGCGATCTCCTGGGCGCCCTACGCGGCGGACTTCAGCCGCTACCTGCCCGTCTCGGCTTCGTCGCGAGCGGTCTTCTGGGCGACGCTGCTCGGCCTCGTCGTGTCGTACGCGATCGGCGAAGGGCTCGGGCTCGCCCTGGGGTCGTCGCTCGGCGACCACACGGCGTCCGGGATCGCCCAGCTGCTCGGCGGCGGGTTCCTGGGCGCGCTGGCGCTGGCGGTGATCGCGCTGGCGGCGGTGTCGTCGAACGCGATGAACGACTACAGCGGCTCGCTGGCCCTGCAGACCGTCGGCGTCCGGCTACGGCGCCCGGTGTCGGCGGTGGTCGTCACGGTGCTCGCGTTCGCGCTGATCCTCTGGATGCACAGCGGCGACCTTTCGGCGAAGTTCGAGAACGTGCTGCTGTTCGTCTCCTACTGGATTCCGCCGTTCCTCGGCGTGGTGCTCCCGGACTGGCTCGCGCGCACCCGCGGCGGGCGGCGGGTGGACGTCCTGGCTTCGGTTCCCGTCCGCCCCTGGGCCGCGGTGGTGGCGTTCGTGCTCGGGTTCGCGGCGGCGGTGCCGTTCATGAACACGTCCCTCTACACGGGACCGGTCGCGGCGGCGCTGCACGGCGCGGACCTCGCGTACTACGTCGGCCTCGTCGTTTCGCTGGCAGCGTATTTCCTGCTGCGCGGCCGATCGCGGTTGACCTCGAGTAATATAGAGGTCTGACGATGGTGGGCAACCCCTCGAAGGAGGAACCATGCCCACCGCACTCGTCACCGGTGCTTCCGCCGGCCTGGGCCGCGCCCTCGCGGCCGCCCTCGTGAGTCGCCAGTGGACGGTCATCGGCGACGGCCGCGACGCGGCCGCGTTGCGTTCTGCTGCTCGCGAGGACGGCTTCACGGCCATCCCCGGCGACGTCACCGACCCGGCCCACCGCGCCTCGCTCGCCGACGCCTGTCCTGCGCTCGACCTGCTCGTCAACAACGCGAGTTCCCTGGGCGTCAGCCCGCTCCCACCGCTCGGCCGTTATCCCTTGGCGGCGCTGGAAGACGTCTACCGCGTCAACGTCTTCGCACCGCTGGCTTTGACGCAGCTCCTGCTACCCGCTCTGACCGCGGCGCGCGGCGTCGTGATCGACGTCAGTTCGGACGCTGCTGTCGAAGCGTACGAAGGGTGGGGCGGCTACGGCTCGGCGAAGGCGGCCCTCGACCAGCTGACCGCCGTCCTGGGCGTGGAACACCCGGACCTGTCCGTGTACGCGGTCGATCCGGGCGACCTGCGCACGGCGATGCACCAGCGAGCGTTCCCCGGTGCGGACATCTCGGACCGCCCGCTGCCGGAGACGGCCGTCCCGGCGTTCCTGAGGTTGCTCGACGAGCGCCCATCGAGCGGCCGCTACCGCGCCGCCGACCTCCTGGTGACGGCATGAACATCCGGTTCGACCTGCCTGCGGAGCTGTCGGCGTCGGCCCCGCCCGAGGCCAGGGGCCTGTCGCGCGACGAGGTCCGCCTGCTGGTCGCATCGCCGTCCGGCGTCCACCACACGGTGTTCACCTCGCTGGGCGAGTACCTCCGGCCGGGTGACCTGCTGGTCGTCAACACCTCGGGGACACTCCCGGCGGCGGTCGACGCTCTACGGGCGGGGCGCCCGGTCGTGGTCCACTTCTCGACGGCGCTCGACGACGGCTCTTGGGTCGTCGAGCTGCGCGCGCCGGGAGGTCCCTTGCTCGACGGTCGGGTGGGGGAGCGCCTTTCGCTGGCCGGGGACGCGTCGCTGACGTTGCTGGCCCCGGCGGTCGCGGGGACGGCCCGCTTGTGGCGGGCGGCGGTGTCGGTCGAGGTGCCGGAGTTCCTCGCGACGGTGGGGCGCCCCATCCGCTACGGGTACGTCCCGCGGGAGTGGCCGCTGGCGGATTACCAGACGGTGTTCGCCCGCGAGCCGGGCAGCGCGGAGATGCCCTCGGCGGGCCGGGCGTTCACGGCGGGGGTGGTGACGGGGCTGGTGACGGACGGGGTGTTGTTCGCACCGCTGCTGTTGCACACGGGCGTGTCCTCGCCGGAGGCGGGCGAGCCACCCCAGGCGGAGCGGTTCCGCGTCCCCCCGGCAACGGCGGCCCTGGTTTTGTGGGTCAGGTCCCGCGGGGGCCGGGTGATCGCGGTGGGGACGACAGCGGCTCGGGCGTTGGAGTCGGCGTTCGACGGCGGTGTCGTCGGCGCGGCCGAGGGCTGGACGGAGCTGGTGCTGGGCCCGGACCGCCCGGCGCGGGTGGTGGACGGGATCGTGACGGGGCTGCACGCCCCGGACGCGTCCCACTTGCTGCTGCTGGAGGCGGTGGCGGGAGCGGAGGTGGTCCAGCGCGCGTATGACGCGGCGGTGGAGCAGCGGTACTTGTGGCACGAGTTCGGCGACGTGTCGCTCCTGCTGCGCCGGTGAGTCGCGGCTGATTCGCCGCGGTCGGGCAGGCTCGCGTTGACGCCGGCCGGGCCTTCGAGCAGGGCCGCCCTACGAGCGGGTTCGGTCGCCCGGTCAGTGGCGCCGGTGCCGGTGGCGGCCCCCAGCAGCCCGGGCCCTCAAGCAGCCCCCGCCCTCTCCGGGGGTCCGGCCCCGCGTCCAGCGTATCCGGCCCTCCCGACAAAAACCGGAAAACCCCACTGCCAAGCCCGGGTTGTCCACAGGCCCACCCACCTGTGGACAACCCGGCCAGCAACCCCTACCGGCCCGCTTCGACCTGCCGCCGCGAGCGGAGCAACCCGGCCACCACCACGGCGGCCACCCCCAGCCCGACCCCGCTGACGATCGACGCCACCAAACTCGCCGTCCCGGTGGCCAGGCCGAACGCCCCGCCCAGGTACACCGGGATCGACATCGCCACCGGCAGCCAGTTGCGCAGCAGGAACGCCCGGTCCGATGCCACCCACAGCACCAGCGTCACCGCCGCACCCGTGGTCACCGGGATCGCCCAGACGACCGCGCTCGTCAGCGGGTCCATCCCCAACGACCTGAGCCACTCGAACGACGCCTGGCCCAGCCCGATGAACAACACCACCAGCGCCACGCGGACGCCGACGCCCCGTCGAGGTGCGGTGCTCGTCATGACTTCCTCCCGAATCCGTGGTCACCTTTACCACGTCCGGGTGACGCGGGCGGTTGCCCGCGCCGGTGACTTTCTCCGGTGGCCGTAGGGGCCGGGGCCGCCGATGTCAAGAAATCTCACCGGATGTCCCGGGATGCGGATGGCTATGCGCCTGAGTGGGTGACCGTGCGAACCTCGCCCCGACACCGACGAAAGGCGATGCTGACGTGCGCACCTCCCGGAGAACCCTGGCCTCGGCGCTGGCCGCTCTGACCGTCGTGGGCGTGCTCGCGGGCTGTTCGCGCGCGGACAGCACCACCGCACCGGCCGCCGACCAGGGCGCCGCCGGTGAGGTCCGGGTCGGGTTCTTCCCGAACGTCACCCACGCGCCCGCCCTGATCGGCGTCAAGAAGGACTTCTTCAAGAACGAGCTCGGCTCGGCCAAGCTCACCACCCAGACCTTCAACGCCGGCCCCGAAGAGGTCAACGCCCTGCTCGGCGGCTCCCTCGACGTCGCGTTCATCGGTTCCGGGCCGGCGATCAACGCCTTCACCAAGTCCAAGGGCGCCATCCAGCTGGTCTCCGGCGCCGTCTCGGGCGGCGCGCAGCTGGTCGTCAAACCGGACATCACGAGCGTCGAGCAGCTCAAGGGCAAGAACATCGCCACGCCGCAGCTGGCCAACACCCAGGACGTCGCGCTCAAGAAGTTCCTGGCCGGCAAGCAGCTGACCGACCAGGTCAAGATCACCAACCTCGACAACCCGAAGACGCTCGACGCCTTCAAGAAGGGCGAGGTCGACGGCGGCTGGCTGCCCGAGCCGTGGGCGTCGCGGCTGGTCCTCGACGCCGGCGCGAAGGTCCTGGTCGACGAGAAGACGCTGTGGCCGGGCGGGCGTTTCCCGTCCACCGTCGTCATCGTGCGCAGCGAGTTCCTGCAGCAGCACCCGGACACCGTCCGCGCGCTCCTCAAGGGCGAGCTCGCCGCGATCGACTGGGCGAAGGCCAACCCGGCGGACGCGAAGACCGTGGTCAACGGCGCCCTCAAGGAGCTGGCCGGCAGTACCCTGAGTGCAGCGGTCCTGGACCGCGCGTTCTCCGGCATCGAGCTGACCACCGACCCCATCGCCACCGAATTCCCGCAGCTCGCGCAGGACTCGGTGACGGCCGGCGTGGTGAAGTCGGCGGTGGCGCTGAAGGGCTTCGCCGACTTCGGGCCGCTGAACGCGGTGCTGAAGGCGCAGAACCTGCCCGCCGTCGTAGCTCCCGAACTGACCAAGTGATCCGGAGAGGCAGCCACCGATGACCACCACCCTCCCGACCGGCCGGTCGAATTTCACCGGCGCGACCGCGGTGCGTCTCGACGGCGTGCGCAAGACGTTCGGGACCGCCGGCCGCGCGGTCGTCGCGCTCGACGGCGTGGACCTGACGGTCGCGCCCGGCGAGTTCGTCTGCCTGCTCGGTGCCTCCGGCTGCGGCAAGAGCACGCTGCTGAACCTGGTCGCCGGGCTGGACGCGCCGTCGGCGGGCGAGATCACGCTGAACACGTCCCGGCCCGCGGTGATGTTCCAGGAAGCCGCGCTGATGCCGTGGCTGACCGCGGCCCGCAACGTCGAGCTGCCGCTGCGGCTGGCCGGGTTCGGCCGGGCCGAGCGCCGCGAAAAGGCCGCCGAGCTGCTGGACCTGGTGCGGCTGAACGGCGCGGGCGGCAAGCGGCCGCACGAGCTTTCCGGCGGGATGCGGCAGCGCGTCGCGCTGGCCCGCGCCCTGGCCGCGACGCTGCGCGTCGGCGGTGACCCGGAACAGTCGCTCCTGCTGATGGACGAGCCGTTCGCCGCGCTCGACGCCATCACCCGCGACGTCCTGCAGGGCGAGCTGCTGCGCGTCTACCGCAGCACGGGCACGTCCGTGCTGTTCGTGACGCACGACGTGCGCGAGGCGGTCCGGCTCGGCCAGCGCGTGGTGCTGCTGTCGTCGCGGCCCGGCCGGGTCGTGCGGGAGTGGACGGACGTGCCGCTGGCCGACGCCACGGAGCTGACCGAGGAAATCACCGGGCACCTGCGTGAGGTGATCAGCACCCATGCCGCAGCTTGACCGGTCCGCGGAGGCCGACCTCGACGCGGTCGGCGCCGGACTGGATTCGCTCGACGCCCCGGTCGGGGAACGGCGCCCGGGTTTCTGGAAGCGGTTCGCCTGGGGGTTCCTGCCCCCGGTGGGCGCGCTCGTCGTGCTGGTCGTCGTCTGGCAGATCCTGTGGGCGGCCGCGTTCTGGCCCGAGGCGCAGCTGCCCGCGCCGCTGGCGGTGTGGAACGAATTCCGGGGCATCGTCGTCGACGGCCAGGTGTTCGGGTTCGTCTGGACGTCGGTGCACCGCGCCGCGCTCGGGTTCCTGGCCGGCGTGCTCATCGGCACGCCGCTCGGCTTGGTGGTGGCGAAGGTCCGCGTGGTGCGGGCGGCGATCGGGCCGTTGCTGACGGGGTTGCAGAGTCTCCCGTCGGTGGCCTGGGTGCCGGCGGCGATCCTGTGGTTCGGGATCAACGACGCGGCCATCTACTTCGTGGTGCTGCTCGGCTCGGTGCCGTCGATCGCGAACGGCCTGGTGTCCGGTATCGACCAGATCCCGCCGATCCTCCCGCGCGTCGGCCAGGTGATGGGCGCCAACCGGCTGTCGTCGGCCCGCCACATCCTGCTGCCCGCGGCGCTGCCCGGCTTCCTCGCCGGGCTCAAGCAGGGCTGGGCGTTTTCCTGGCGTTCGCTGATGGCGGCCGAGCTGATCGCGCTGTCCCCGCAGCTGGGCATCGGCCTCGGCGCGTACCTGAACCAGGGTTCGTCGTTCAACAGCATGGAGACGGTGATCGCGGCGATCTTCCTGATCCTGCTGGTCGGCGTGGGGATCGAGCTGATCGTGTTCCGCCCGCTGGAGCGCGCGGTGCTGCGGGCCCGCGGGCTCACGTCATCGCTGTAGAAACCCCTCCGGCCCGGGGTCGTGAGTGGTAAGGAGGGTTCTAACCCTCCTTACCACTCACGACAAGCCGTGGCAGACCGCTCAGCGCGGGCGGCGGCCGCCGGCCCGGGTTCCGGACGAGAAGGCCGCAGCTCCGCCGCTCGAACGGCGGTTGCCCGCGGCCGGGGCGCCGGTGCCGCTCGGCTTGCCCGTGGTGCCCGACCGGCGGGGACCGCCCGAGGCGGCTGCGCCGTCCGAGCGGCGCGAACCGGACCCGGCCGAACGCTCCTGCCCGGCGACCCGCGAACGCTGACCGCCCCGGTTGTCCTTCGGCGCGGCCGGGCCACCCCGACGACCGCGGCCGCCACCGGGCGCCGCGCCCGTGGCGGTGACCTTCTTCGGCCGGTTGTCCACCGCCGGGGCCTTCGAGAACGTCCGCTCGCCCGGGGCCAGCTCCGCCAGCAGCGGGTGACCCGGGCCGAGCTGGGTGGTCGTCGGCTTGATGCCCGCCTTGCGGGTCAGGTCGCGGACGTCGCGGACCTGTGCGTCGGTCATCAGCGTCACCACCGTGCCGGACGCCCCGGCGCGCGCGGTGCGGCCCGAGCGGTGCAGGTACGCCTTGTGCTCGACCGGCGGGTCGGCGTGGATGACCAGCCGGACGTCGTCGACGTGGATGCCGCGGGCCGCGATGTCCGTGGCCACCAGCGTCTTCGCCGCGCCCGACGAGAACGCCTCGAGGTTGCGCGTCCGCGCGTTCTGGCCCAGGTTGCCGTGCAGCTCGACGGCCGGGACGCCCGACGCCACCAGCTTCCGGGTCAGCGCCTTCGCGCGGCTCTTGGTCCGCGTGAACACCAGCGTGCGGCCCGGCGCCGCGGTCAGGTCGACCAGCACCGGCAGCCGGTGGGTCTCCTCGAGGTGCAGGACGTGGTGCTCCATCGTCGACACCGGCGACTGCGCCGAGTCGACGCTGTGCGTGATCGGGTCGGTCATGAAGCGCTTGACCAGCACGTCGACGCCGTTGTCCAGGGTCGCGGAGAAGAGCATCCGCTGCCCGCGCGACGGCGTGGCGTCCATGATCCGCCGGACCTCGGGCAGGAAGCCCAGGTCGGCCATGTGGTCGGCCTCGTCCAGCACGGTGATCTCGATGGCGTCGAGCTTCACGTGCCCGGAGCGCATGTGGTCGGCGAGCCGGCCGGGGCAGGCGACGACGATGTCGACGCCGTCACGCAGCCGGGTGATCTGCGGGTTCGCGCTGACGCCGCCGAAGATGGTCGTCGTCTTCAGGCCCAGCGGCTTCGCCAGCGGCAGGATCGACGCCTCGATCTGCGTCGCGAGCTCGCGCGTCGGCGCGAGGATCAGCGCGCGGGGACGGCCGGGCTTGCGCCGCGTCGGGCCCGCGGCGAGGCGGGCCAGCAAGGGCAGCACGAAGCCGTACGTCTTGCCGGAGCCGGTGCGGCCGCGCCCCAGCACGTCGCGTCCGGCGAGGGTGTGCGGCAGGGTCGCCGCCTGGATCGGGAAGGGCTCGGTGACGCCCTGGGTGGCCAGCGCGGCCACGAGGGGAGTGGGCAGGCCGAGTTCGGAAAAAGTGCTCATAGGGTGCGTGCGGGCGTGGAAGCGCCCTGGTCTCCATAACCTGAGAAGGGTTGTCCTGCCCGGCGCAGACCGTCAACGGCCGCGGCGCGTGGTAGTCGACAACAGCAGCGGGCCGAGGCAGAACTGAGCGGCCCGCAAGATCAGTATAGCGGGAGAGGGTGACGTACTCCCAGTGAGATTGCCCGCACCCGCGGCGCCTTGCTAAGTTACCGGTCGGTAATCGAGGAGGACCCACCATGCTGCTGAACCCGCGCGAGTACGACCCGGCGCACTTCGACGCCGAGACGCGGCGCCTGCTGCGCGCCACCATCGACTGGTTCGAGCAGCGCGGCAAGGCGAAGCTGACCGAGGACTACCACAACCGCACCTTCTACGCGGACTTCATCGAGTTCGCGGGCAAGGAAGGCCTGTTCTCGACCTTCCTGACCCCGGCCGCGAACGCCGAGGGCCACCCGGACAAGCGCTGGGACACCAGCCGCGTCGCGGCGCTGTCGGAGATCCTCGGGTTCTACGGCCTGAACTACTGGTACCCCTGGCAGGTCACCATCCTCGGCCTCGGCCCGGTGTGGCAGAGCGGCAACGCCGCCGCCCGCAAGCGCGCGGCCGACGCGCTGGACGCCGGGGGAGTCGGCGCCTTCGGACTGTCCGAAAAGGACCACGGCGCCGACATCTACTCGTCCGACATGGTGCTCACGAAGGACGGCGACGGCTACCGCGCCACCGGCTCCAAGTACTACATCGGCAACGGCAACTGCGCGCGCACGGTGTCGGTGTTCGGCCGCATCGACGGCGTCGACGGCCCTGATCAGTACGTCTTCTTCTACGCCGACTCCGAGCACCCGAACTACCACGTCGTGAAGAACGTCGTGCCGTCGCAGATGTACGTCGCCGAGTTCCGGCTCGAGGACTACCCGGTGCACGCCGACGACATCCTCCACGTCGGCGCCGAAGCCTTCAGCGCCGCGCTGAACACCGTCAACATCGGCAAGTTCAACCTCTGCTTCGGCGGCATCGGCATGGCGACGCACTCGCTGTACGAAGCCATCACGCACGCGCACAACCGCGTCCTCTACGGCAAGCCCGTCACGGACTTCCCGCACGTCCGCCGCGAATTCGTCGAGGCCTACGCGCGGCTGACCGGCATGAAGCTGTTCTCCGACCGCGCCGTCGACTACTTCCGCAGCGCGCACCCCGAAGACCGGCGCTACCTGCTGTTCAACCCGATCACCAAGATGAAGGTGACCACCGAGGCGCAGAAGGTGATCGGCCTGGTCGCCGACGTCGTGGCGGCCAAGGGCTTCGAAGCCGACACCTACCTGGCGATGTCGAAGAACGACATCGACGGCCTGCCGAAGCTCGAAGGCACGGTGGCGGTGAACCTCGCGCTGATCGCGAAGTTCATGCCGAACTACCTGTTCGCGCCGCAGGAGTACGCGCCGGTGCCGACCCGCACCGACGCCGCGGACGACGAGTTCCTCTTCCGCCAGGGCCCGGCGCGCGGCCTGTCGAAGGTCCGCTTCCACGACTGGAAGACCGCCTACGCGCAAGCCGCGCACATCCCGAACGTCGCGCTGTTCACCGAGCAGGCCGGCTACCTGGTCAAGCTGCTCACCGAGGCGGCGCCGGACGAGGCGCAGCAGGCCGACCTCGACTTCGGGCTCGCGCTCACCGAGCTGTTCACGCTGATCGTGTACGGCCAGCTCATCCTGGAGCAGGCCCGCATCACCGGCTTGGACGACGAGGTCGCCGACCAGATCTTCGCGGTGCTGGTGCAGGACTTCAGCGTCGCGGCGGTGGACCTCAACGGCAAGGCGAGCTCGACCGAGGCCCAGCAGGCCATCGCCCTGGCCGCGCTGCGGAAGCCGGTGGTGGACGCCGCGCGGTTCGAGAACGTCTGGGCGCGGGTGCGGGAGCTCTCCGGGGTCTACGCTATGCACCCGTGATGGCGCGCAAGTACCGGCTGGGCGTGACGCGGAAGGCCGCGAACGTCCTCGTGAAGGCGATGCTGGAGCGCGGGATCCCGGTCACGGGCAGCACCGGGTTCCTGCTCACCACGCGGGGGCGCAAGAGCGGCGTGGACCGGACGACTCCGGTCAACGTCATCGAGGTCGGCGGCGACCGCTGGCTCGTGTCGCCGTACGGGCGGGTCGGCTGGGTGCACAACCTGCGCGCCGACGCCACGGCCCGGCTGTGGCGGGGCCGCCGCCGCGAGACGTGGGAGGTCGAGGAGGCCGACGCCGCCACGGCCGGCCGGGTGCTGCGCGCGTACGTCCGCAAGATCCCGGTGACGGCGCCGTTCTTCGACGCGAAGCTGACCGACCCCGCGGAGGCCTTCGCCGCGGAAGCCGATCGACACCCGGTGTTCCGGTTGGCAAGATCGCGGGCGTGAACCGAGAGCGGGCGGCGGAGCTGATCTGGGACGCGTGGCTGACCGGCAAGCGGCTGGAGGGCCTCCCGGACGACGCCCGCCCGGGCGACCTGGCCGACGGCATGGCCGCGCAGGCGGCGCTGGCCGAGCTGGCCGGGCCGGTGTCCGGCTGGAAGATCGCGGCGACGACCGTGTACGCCCGGCAGTACCTGAGCGTCCCCGGCCCCCTGCCGGGCGCGATGTTCGAGCGGTTCCACCACGTCGAGGGCGCCCCGGTACCGGCGGACACGATGACCATGGGTGTCGCCGAACCCGAGTTCGCGTTCCGGCTGAAGGCCGACCCGGGGTTGTCGCCGTCGCTGGCGGCGGTGCTCGACGCGGTCGACACGATGTTCCTGGCGATCGAGCTGCCGGACAGCCGCTACACCGACCACCGCCACGTCGGCGGCCCCCAGCTGCTGGCCGACGCGGCGTGCGCGGGCCGCTTCGTCGAGGGGCGCGCGGTGCCGGGATGGCGTGACCTGGACCTGCCCCGCCGGCCGGTGGTCCTCCACGCCGACGGCGAGGAGTTCGCCCGCGGCAGCGGCAGCCTGGTCCTGGGCGACCCGAGGCTGGCGCTGCACTGGCTGGCGATGGAGCTGCCCCGCCACGGCCGGGCGTTGCGCCCGGGCGACATCGTGACGACGGGAACCGCGACCCCGCCGTGCCCGATCCGGGCGGGCGGTCACGTGGTGGCGGACTTCGGCGAGCTGGGCAGTGTGGAAGCGAGGTTCCGCCCGCTAGGGTGATCGGGTGCTGACGTTCCGTGCAGGTTTCGTCGTGCTGGCGCTGGTCGTGGCGGGACTGGACGCGGGCTACTGGATCTTCGCGCGCGGCCCGCACCCGATGACGGCCCGGATCGGCTTCTTCGTGGCGTTCGTGCTGCTGCTGGCCTTGCTGGCGGCGGCCGCGGGCGTGGTGCGCTGGGAGGTCGCGGCCCCGCTGGGAGCGGCCTCGACGTCGGGCCTGCTGTTCGTCGGCGCGACGGCGATCTTCAGCGTCGGCCTGGGTTTCCTGCTGACGGCGGTGGTGGAGGCCGCGCTGGTCCGGCGGCTGGTCCTCGACGCGTCCCCGGTGGGGTGGCGCGGGGGGCTGTGGCTGATCAGCGCCGCTGCCGCCGTGGTACCGGTGGTGCTGTTCGCGGTGGGCCTGTTCGCGCTGCGCTAGGACGCACGGGCCCCGGTTGTGCGAGGAGTGGTGCGGGCTGCCGAGGGAAAGCCTGCCCGCACCCACCCAGCGTGTCAGCGTTGGTGGACGAAGTAGACCTTGTCCCCGCCGACGGCGCCGACCTGGATGGTCAGGTCGCCCGGGGCGTCCAGGAAGCCGATGCGGTAGGTGAGTTCCTTGCCCGGCAGGACGTCCTGGCTGGGGGAGCCTTCGAGGTCGGTGTCGAAGACCTGCTCGGCGGTGGTGTTACCGGCGGTCGCCTGCACCATGAGCATGGCCGCGGACCAGGGCTTGGCCGAGTGGTTCGCGATGGTGACCTGGAAGCTGGTGGCCGGCGCGTTCTGCTGGGGAGCGGCAGTGTCGCCGGTGGTGAAGGCTTTGGCGTCGGCGATGGTGATGTCGACGTCGGTGCCGCGGTGGGTCTGCCCGATCTGGTACGTCTGCCCCGCGGCGTTGTCGTCGGTGGCGGGCAGCCCGAGCTTGTCCTGCAGATCTTCGACGGCGGCATTCTGCGCGATGACGGTGAACACGATCGCCAAGACGCTGAGCACGACCCCGATGGCGGCGAGGATCTTCTTGCTGCCGAAGAGGGCGATGCCCCCGAGCACGAACCCGACCGCAGCCACGACGGCGGTGAGGTTGTTGAGGAAGATGACCGGCGAGCCGACCACTCCGACGATGCCGAGGATCAACGCGGTCCACGCGAGAGCAGCGAACTTGGCGGGCTTCCGGGCGGGAGCGGGAGTCGCGTACGGAAAGCCGGCCGGGGGCGGCGAGTAGGGAGCGGTCATGGCGGCGTCTCCTGGATCGAGCAGGGCGGAAAATCCCCGGCGCGTGGGCTGAACGGTGAGTAGTTCGGCCGGTCATTGCGCTGCGTTACGATCTTCGGAGGGCCGTATCTGTTCCGTCACCAGAATTCCTTCGGACGGGTGACGGCCCGAACGCCGTGAAGGCCACCCCGGAGGATGGCCTTCACGGAAGTCCTACTTGCCGAACCCGGCCCGCCGAAGCGCCTCGGCCATCGAGCCGCTCGCGTTCCCGCCGCGATCCCGGGCCCCGCCACCGCCACCGCTGCCACCGCGCCGGTCACCGCCACCGCCGCCGCCACGGCGCTGACCCTGGCCCTGACCCTGACCACCCTGGCCCCGGTCCCGGCGCTCCCCACCGCCACCGCCGCGGGAAGTCCCCGCGCCCGGCTCGTCGTCCAGCCGCAGCGTCAGCGAGATGCGCTTGCGCGGCACGTCCACTTCCAGGACCTTCACCTTCACGATGTCCCCGGGCTTCACGACCTCCCGAGGGTCCTTCACGAAGTTCTTCGACAGCGCCGAAACGTGGGCCAGGCCGTCCTGGTGCACCCCCACGTCGATGAACGCGCCGAACGCCGCCACGTTCGTCACGACGCCCTCCAGGCGCATGCCCGGCTTGAGGTCGCCGATCTTGTCCACGCCCTCGGCGAACGTCGCCGTCTTGAAGGCCGGGCGGGGGTCGCGGCCCGGCTTGTCCAGCTCGGACAGGATGTCCGTCACCGTCGGGAGGCCGAACGTCTCGTCCACGAACTCGCCGGGGCGCAGCGACGACAGCGTCCGGGTGTTGCCGATCAGCCCGCGGATGTCCGTGCCCGTCTTCGACAGGATCCGGCGGACCACCGGGTACGCCTCCGGGTGCACCGACGACGAGTCGAGCGGGTCGTCGCCGTCCGGGATGCGCAGGAAGCCCGCGCACTGCTCGAACGCCTTCGGGCCGAGGCGCGCGACCTCCTTCAGCGCCATCCGGGACCGGAACGGCCCGTTCGTGTCGCGGTGCGCGACGATGTTCTCCGCCAGGCCCGTCGTGATGCCCGAAACCCGGGTCAGCAGCGGTGCCGACGCCGTGTTGACGTCCACGCCGACCGCGTTCACGCAGTCCTCGACCACCGCATCGAGCGAGCGCGACAGCGAAACCTCGGACAAATCGTGCTGGTACTGCCCCACGCCGATCGACTTCGGGTCGATCTTCACCAGCTCGGCCAGGGGGTCCTGCAGCCGGCGGGCGATCGAGACCGCGCCGCGCAGCGAGACGTCCATGTTCGGCAGTTCCGCCGAAGCGAACGCCGACGCCGAGTACACCGAAGCGCCCGCCTCGGACACCACGGCCTTCGTCAGCTTCAGCTCCGGGTGCTTCTTGATCAGCTCGACGGCGAGCTTGTCGGTCTCACGCGACGCCGTGCCGTTGCCGATCGAGATCAGCTCGACCTTGTGCCGCGCGCACAGCGCCGCCAGCTCGGCGATCGACTGGTCCCACTTGTTCGCCGGCTGGTGCGGGTAGATGACGTGGGTGTCGACGACCTTGCCGGTCGCGTCCACGACGGCGACCTTGACGCCGGTCCGGAAACCCGGGTCGAGGCCCATCGTGGCGCGGGTGCCGGCCGGCGCGGCCAGCAGCAGGTCGCGCAGGTTGGCCGCGAACACGCGCACGGCGTCGTCCTCGGCCGCCTGGCGCAGCCGCATCCGCAGGTCGATGCCCAGGTGCAGGAGGATCTTGGTGCGCCACGCCCAGCGCACGGTGTCGCCGAGCCACTTGTCGCCCGGGCGGCCCTGCTGCGCGATGCCGAACTTCGCCGCGATGCGCTGCTCGTACTCCGTCGGCCCGACCTGCGGCTCGTCGGAGGGCTCCGCCGGCGCCATCGTCAGGTCGAGGACCTCCTCCTTCTCGCCGCGCAGCATCGCGAGGATGCGGTGCGAGGGGAGCTTCGTGTACGGCTCGGAGAAGTCGAAGTAGTCGGAGAACTTCGCCCCTTCCTCCTCCTTGCCCGCGCGGACCTTGGCCACCAGGTGGCCCTGGCCCCACATCTTCTCGCGCAGCTCGCCGATCAGGTCGGCGTCCTCGGCGAAGCGCTCGACGAGGATCGCGCGGGCGCCGTCGAGTGCGGCCTGCGCGTCCGCGACGCCCTTGTCGGCGTCGACGAACACCGCGGCGGCGGCCTGCGGGTCGGTCGACGGGTCGGTCAGCAGGCCGTCGGCCAGCGGCTCGAGGCCCGCCTCGCGCGCGATCATCGCCTTCGTGCGGCGCTTCGGCTTGAACGGGAGGTAGATGTCCTCCAGCCGCGACTTCGTGTCCGCCGCCAGGATCTGGGCCTCGAGGGCGTCGTCGAGCTTGCCCTGGCTCCGGACGGACTCCAGCACGGCGAGCCGGCGCTCGTCGAGTTCCCGCAGGTAGCGCAGCCGTTCCTCGAGCGTGCGCAGCTGCGCGTCGTCGAGCATGCCGGTGACTTCCTTGCGGTAGCGCGCGATGAACGGCACGGTCGACCCGCCGTCGAGCAGCTCGACGGCGGCCTTCACCTGTCCTTCGCGCACGCCCAGTTCTTCGGCGATCTTCTGCTCGACCGACACGCTCACTCCAACACGCTCCTGCTAGACCTGGATCCGATCGTCTCATTCTGCCGTTTCCGGCACCCCGACTTTCGGATGGGGCTCCTTGACAATCAGATTGGTCTAGTCCATTTTGTGGTGACCTGCCTCACCAAGGCCGTGGAGGTCCCGTGGTCCCCAAAGTTCGCTTCGCTCTGCTCTCGTTACTATCCGTGGTTGCGCTGTCCCTCGGCGTGACGTTCGTGCTCGCCGGCAGCGCTTCGGCGGCGAACATCCTGGCCAACCCCGGCTTCGAGGCCGGCACGACGGGCTGGACGTGCACCGGCACGCCGGCCGCGGTGAGCACGCCGGTGCACAGCGGCAGCCGCGCCCTGAGCGCGACGCCGTCGGGGTCGGACAACGCCCAGTGCTCGCAGACGCTCGCCGTCTCGCCGAACACGGCGTACAAGCTGTCGGCCTGGGTCCAGGGCAGCTACGTCTACGTCGGCGTCTCCGGTTCGGCGACGACCAGCACGTGGACGCCCGGCACCAGCGGCTACCAGCAGCTGTCGCTGAGCTTCACGACCGGCTCGAGCACGTCGCTGACGGTCTACCTGCACGGCTGGTACGGCCAGCCGGGGTACTACGCCGACGACGTCAGCCTCGACGGCCCGGGCACCCCGCCGCCGACGACACCGACCACGCCGACCACGCCCACCACCCCGACGACGACCACCACGACCACTCCGCCGACGACGACCACCACGCCGCCCACCCAGGGTGACCTGCCGAAGCACGTCCTCACGGGCTACTGGCAGAACTTCTACAACGGCGCCAAGGCGCTGAAGCTCGCCGACGTCCCGACGAAGTACAACATCATCGCGGTGTCGTTCGCGGACGCCACCGGCACGCCGGGCGCGGTGAGCTTCACGCTGGACTCCGGCCTGTCCTCGCAGCTCGGCGGCTACACGGACGCCCAGTTCAAGGCCGACGTCAAGACGGTCCAGTCGCGCGGCCAGAAGGTGATCATCTCGGTCGGCGGCCAGAACGGCACGATCAGCGTCGCCGACTCGTCGTCGGCCACCAACTTCGCCAACAGCATCAAGTCGCTGATCGCGAACTACGGCTTCGACGGCGTCGACATCGACCTCGAGAACGGCATCAACGCCACGTACATGGGCCAGGCGCTGCGCAGCATCCACAACGGCGGCGGCAAGGTCATCACGATGGCACCGCAGACGATCGACATGCAGTCCACGGCGGGCGGCTACTTCCAGCTCGCGCTGAACATCAAGGACATCCTGACGATCGTCAACATGCAGTACTACAACTCGGGGTCGATGAACGGCTGCAACGGCAACGTCTACTCCCAGGGCACGGTCGACTTCCTGACGGCGCTGGCCTGCATCCAGCTCCAGGGCGGCCTGCGCGCCGACCAGGTCGGCCTCGGCCTCCCGGCCTCCCCGCAAGCGGCGGGCGGCGGCTACCAGTCCCCGGCCAACACGGTGTCGGCGCTGAACTGCCTGGCCCGCGGAACCTCGTGCGGCTCGTTCAAGCCGTCGACGACGTACCCGACCATCCGCGGCGCGATGACGTGGTCGATCAACTGGGACGCGTCGCAGGGGTACGCGTTCGCCAACACGGTCTCGGCCGGCCTCGCGGGCTTGCCGTAACCGTGCGCTGAGCGGCCCTCCCGGCGGCGCGGTCCGGGAGGGCCTGTTCAGCTCAGGCGGGCTCGATCGGCAGCCGCAGGGCTCCCGGTGCCGCCGACGGCACCGCCGGGTTCTTCGGGGCCACCGCCGTCACCCGCCGGTACGGTGCACCCAGCGGCGGCCGCGGGTCGGGCTCGCCGTGGTTCGGCCAGAACGCCATCGCCCGCTCGGCCTGTGCCGTGATCGTGAGCGACGGGTTCACGCCCAGGTTCGCCGAGATCGCCGAGCCGTCCACCACGTGCAGCCCCGGGTACCCGTACAACCGCTGGTACGGATCGACGACCCCGGTCTCGGGGGAGTCGCCGATCGCGCAGCCGCCGATGAAGTGGCCTGTGATCGGGATGTTCGCCAGGTCCGTCCAGGCACCCTGCGGCAGGCCGCCGATCTTCTCCGCGACCCGGCGCGTCACCTCGTGGCCGGCCGGGATCCAGTCCGGGGACGGCGCTCCGGAACCCTGGCGAGTCGTCATGCGCCGGCCGAACAGCCCGCGTTTGGTGTACGTCGTCACCGAGTTGTCGAGCGTCTGCATCACCAGCAGCCCGATCATCCGCTCCGACCAGTGCCGCGGGTTGTGGATGCGGACCAGGTCGCGGCGGGAACGCCACAGCTCCCGCAGCCCCAGCACCCACCGACGGCGTCCCGGGGCCGCGTCCACCAGCACCGTGGCCAGCAGGCCCATCAGGTTGCTGCCGCGCCCGTACCGCACCGGCTCCACGTGCGTCACCTCGTCCGGGTGGATCGACGACGTGATCGCGACACCGCGCGTGTAGTCCGTGTCCGGGCGCAGCGACCGGGCCGCCAGCACGGCCTCGGAGTTCGTGCGGGCCAGCAGCCCCAGCCGGGGCGACAGCGAAGGCAGCGTTCCCGTGTCGCGCATCCGGTGCAGCAGGCGCTGGGTCCCCAAAGCCGCCGCGGATAACACGACCTGCGTCGCGGTGAACGTCCGGCGGGCGCGGCGGCCGGTGCGGACGGTGTCCACGGCGTACCCGCCGGGAACCGGCCGCACCGACACCGCCGTCGTCAACGGGTGCACCGAAGCGCCCGCCTGCTCGGCCAGGTACAGGTAGTTCTTCACGGTCGTGTTCTTCGCCCCGACCCGGCAGCCGGTCATGCATTCGCCGCACAGCGTGCAGGAAGAACGCAGGGGACCCGCGCCGCCGAAGAACGGGTCCACCCCGGACTGTCCGAAGTAGACTCCGACCGGGGTGCGGCGGTACGTGTGGCTGATGCCCATGTCCTCGGCCACCGAACGAAGCACCCGGTCCGCGGCCGTCGTCGCCGGGTTCTCGACCACGCCGAGCATCCGCTTCGCCTGGTCGTAGTGCGGCGCGAGCTCGCTCTTCCAGTCGGTGATGTGCGCCCACTGGGGATCGGCGTAGAACTGCTCCGGCGGCTCGTACAACGTGTTCGCGTACACCAGCGAACCACCGCCGACGCCGGAGCCGCTCATCACGAACGTGTTCTTCAGCAGCGTCAGCCGCTGGATGCCGAAGCAGCCCAGCGCGGGCGCCCACAGGTACTTCCGCAGCCGCCACGACGTCTTCGCGAACTCGTCGTCGGCGAACCGGCGGCCGGTCTCCAGCACGCCGACGCGGTAGCCCTTCTCGGTCAGCCGCAGCGCCGTGACGCTGCCGCCGAACCCCGAACCGATCACCAGGACGTCGTAGTCCATCAGCCCGCCACCCGGTAGTCGGCGACGTCGAAGCGCCGGGTCCGGCGGTCGTACTCGGTGACCAGGCCGGGCCAGTTGGTCGTCACCCGGCCGTCGGCCTGGCGGTACCAGCTCGTGCAGGCGGTCCACACGCTGCGGCCCAGCCGCTGCTGCACCTCCCGGTCGTAGGCGTCTTCGACCTCGGGGCGCACGTCCAGCGTGGACACCCCGGGGCGGGCGAGCCGCTCCACCGCCTGCCGGATGTACCGGGCCTGGCGTTCGATCATGTAGATGATGGATCCCGCGCCGAGGTTCGTGTTGGGGCCGTAGACGCAGAAGAGGTTGGGGAAGCCGGGCACGGTCATGCCCAGGTACGCCCGCGCGCCACCGGACCACTCCTCTTGCAGCGAACGGCCGCCGAGACCGCGCACCGCCATCCGGCCGAGGAACTCCGTCGCGGCGAACCCGGTGCCGTAGATCAGGACGTCCGCCTCGATCTCCGTGCCGTCCTCGACCCGCACGCCCTTCTCGGTGATCTCGCGGATCCGCCGCGTCTCGACGTCGACGTCCGGCTGGGCCAGCGCGGGCAGGTAGTCGTTGGTGAAGAGGATCCGCTTGCAGCCCAGCGGGTAGGCCGGGGTCAGCTTCGCGCGCAGCTCCCGGTCCTCGATGTGGCGGCGACGCAGCTGCGCGGTCCGCAGCTCGAACATCTTCGCCAGCAGAGGGTGGCGCGTCATGGCGTAGGTGGCGTACTCGGCGAGCAGGAAGATCCGCAGCCGGCCGAGCAGCTGGGCGGGTGGCAGGTGCTCGAACAGCCAGTGCTGCCAGCGCCGGTAGCTCGGATCGGACTTCGCCATGACGTACGGCGGGGTGCGCTGGAAGACGGTGACGTGCTGGGCGTGCTTCCGCAGCTCGGGCACGAACTGCACGGCGCTGGCCCCGGTCCCGATGACGGCGACGCGCTTGCCGGTCAGCTCGACGCCGTGGTCCCACCGCGCGGAGTGGAAGGCGTCGCCGGCGAAGCTCTCGCGGTTCGGGATGTCCGGCAGCACCGGCCGCGACAGCTGCCCGACGGCGGGGACGAAGACGTTCGCCTCGAAGGTCTCCCCGCTCTTCGTCTCGACGCGCCAGAGGTTGCGCTCTTCGTCGAACGCGGCCCCGGTGACCTCGGTCCGGTACCGGATGTGCGGTTCCAGCCCGTACTTGGCGATGACGCCGCGCAGGTAGGCGAGGATGTCGGGCTGGTGGGAGAAGCGCTTCGGCCACCGCGGGTTGGGTTCGAAGGAGAAGGAGTACAGCGGCGACGGGATGTCGCACGCGGCCCCGGGGTAGGTGTTGTCCCGCCAGACGCCCCCGGCTTCGGCGGCGCTCTCCAGGATCGTGAAGCCGGTGAACCCCGCCCGCTTGAGTTCGATCGCCGTCCCGATGCCGCCGAACCCGGTGCCCACGATCAGCACCGACGGCCCCTTCGCCGAACCAGTCATGCCGGAAAAGCTACGCACCGGACGCCTGTGACAACAGGCCACGAACGGTCACTCAATCGAGAATTCCGGCCAGCCTCACTCCGGTGCCGAGACGCGCACCTCGTGCGTCCCGGCGGCCGCCTCGGCCCACTTCACCAGCTCTGCCGCCGACTTCTCCAGCGCCGCCAAGTCCCGCTTCGCCAGCTTCTCGAACGGCGACAGCTCGATCGCCGCCGCCTTGCGGGATGCCTTGATCTCCCAGAAGCCGCACACCTGCCCGTCGACCAGCAGCGTGCCCTTGACCAGGCCGTTGTGCGAGATCACGCGCTTGCGGTAGACGTCCGAAATGACCCGGGTCCGGTCCGCGTAGGACAGGATCGTCTGGTCGAAGGGGCCCAGCAGCCGCGGTGGGGCCGGGACGTCCTCGTCCGGCACCGTCAGTTCCGGGAGGTCCAGCAGCTCGCGGCCGTCCGGGTCGCGGTAGCGGCGCAGGTCCATCGAGGCGGCCACCTCGCCCAGCCGCGTGATGCCCGCCCACGTCTGCACGTCCGCCACCGTGGCCGGTCCGAACGCGCGCAGGTACCGCGAGATCAGCGAAGCGGGCGAAGGCGGCGACAGCGGCGCACCCACCCACTCGTCCAGGCACGCGTACGTCGTCTGCCCGGCCTTGCCCCAGATCGCCCGGGGCGGGGTCTGCACCAGCGGCAGCCGGCCCCGGGCCAGGTGGGTCAGGGAGGCCGCCGGGACGTCCCAGGTGCGCGCCAGCTCGGCGCCCAGCGCGGTCCCCGGCAGCGGGCCGCCGAGCAGCAGCTTCCGCGCCGCCTCGGCGACGACGTTGTGGTCGAGCCCGGTCAGCTCGCGGGCGTGGAGCGCGTTCTGCTTGAGGTCGCGGTCGTAGAGCACCTGCACCACCGGCCGCCACGCCAGCGCGTCCGCCGCCGTGACCAGGTGGACCGTGCCGCGCATCAGCGCGATCCGGACCACGCGCCGGTTTTCGAGCAGTTCCGCGAGTTCCTGGGGCCGGAACCCCTCCAACCGCGCCCACAACCCGAAGTACGGCGGGAACGGTGCCTGCGCCTGAAGCCCGGCCAGGTGCTCCACAGCGTCGTAGGCGGTCATCTTCACGCGGCGCAGCAGCAGCTGGCGTTCCAGGGTCGCGCGGTTCAGGGCTCGCCGGCTCAAGGTCTCCACGCCGTCACCCTAACGATCACCGAGGACAGTTCCGGTCCTCGATTGGACACGTTCTCCGCCGGTGATCCAGAATTCCGGCCATGGCCGAGCTCGCCGTGCCCGCCGTCGGGGACTGGGACTTCCCCCGCGGCACCGCGAGCATCGAGCTGATGACCCGGTTCGCCGCCGAGCGCGGCCTGGCCGGCGGTGAGCTGCTCGCCGCGACGACGCTCACGCCGGAACTGCTCGCCGACCCTTCCGTCCAGGTCGACGCGCGTCAGGAGCTGGCCGTCGTCCGGGCGCTGGCCCAGCAGGACGGTTCGGACGCGACGGCGCTGGAGCTGGGACGCCGGTACCGGGTCACCACGTTCGGCATCTTCGGCTTCGCCTGCATCAGCAGCCCGACGCTGCGCGACGCGATGCTGTTCGCCCTCCGCTACTTCGACCTGAGCTTCGCGTTCTGCATCCCGCACGTCGTCCTCGGCGCCGACCGCCTGACGCTGGAGCTGGACGACAGCCGCGTCCCCGCCGACGTCGCCCGGTTCCTCGTCCTGCGCGACCTGGCCGCGATCTTCGCGGTCATGCGCGACCTCCTGCCCGACATCGCGCTGGACGAGCTGACGTTCCGGCACGGAACGTCCACTCCGGAGCCGTACCTGGCCGCGTTCGGCGTGCGGCCCCGCTTCGGCGCCGACGCCTGCCGGGCGACGCTCGACCCGGCGCTGCTGACCCGGCCGCTGCCGCAGGCCAACGAGCAGACCGTCGCCCTGTGCGCCGCGCAGTGCGAAGCGCTCGTCGCCCGGCGGCGGCAGCGGTCGGGCATTTCCCAGCAGGTGCGGGAACGCCTGGTGCGGCTCGGCGGCGTCGACGCTCGCATGGACGAGATCGCCCGGCAGCTGACGCTGAGCACGCGCACCCTGCGCCGCCGGCTCACGGAAGCCGGCACGAGCTACCGGGCGCTGGTCGACGAGGTCCGCCAGACGCTCGCCGAAGAGCTGCTCGACACCGGCGTGCTGTCGGTCGAGGACGTCGCCTACCGGCTCGGGTACGCCGAGGCGTCCAGCTTCATCCACGCGTTCAAGCGCTGGACCGGGATGACGCCGGCGGCGTTCGCCCGCCGCTTCCGCGCCGCTCGGCAAGCACCGCCGGGTAGGTGATCTTCAGTAGGTTGAGGATCGAATCGGTGAGGAAGGTGCGCAGGGCCGCGCGGTCGAGCGTGCCGCGGATCAGCCATTCCCGCGACGCCGCGCGCAGCATCCCGCCGAACGACCGGATCATCGCGCGCAGCTCTTCGCGCCCCTCGGTCACGCCGGTCATCAGCGCGGCCTCCAAGACCCGGTCGGCGGCGATCTCGTCGGCCTCCAGCATGATCCGTTCGATCTCGGGATCACGCCCGGCCGCCTCCGGCCCGATCACGGTCAGCCACGCGTCGCGGTTGCGGTCGACGACTTCGATCCACCGCTCGACCCCGATCGCCAGCCGCTGCTCCATGGTGGTGTCCGGCAGGGCTTCGGTGACCGGCGCGGGCACGATCATCATCTGCCGCACCACTTCCAGGTACAGCTCGCGCTTGCCGCCGAAGTAGTGGTTGATCAGCGGGCGCGCCACCCCGGCGGCCTCGGCGATGTCCGAAGTGGACACCGACGCGTAGCTGCCCGCCCCGAACAGGCGCCGGGCGGCGGCGAGGATCTCCGCGCGCCGCTCGGCCGGCTCGAGCCGGCGGCGCCGGGGCCGGGTGCCACTGGTCATGAACCCAGCCTCGCGGGGGATCGGCACGCTGTCAACAAGTAGTTGACCCGTTGTCAAAAGAGTGGCTCCGGTGGCGCCCAAGCGGTGTTTCGCGCCAACCTTTGTCGTTACGCAACCGGAACAACCCGCCGGTAACTTCCCGGCACCCGGATGCGACGAGACGGCAGGGACCCGCGACCGGGGGTAGGAACAGATGAACGAAGAAGGCGCGCCGATCCGGCCGGCCGGGCGCTGGGTGAGCGTCCGCCTGCAGCATCGCCACGTCAGCTTCGACGACGGCTTCGAAGCGGACGAGCCCCTGCCGGACGGCGACTGCGCGGACGACGCGTCCCTGTCGTACTCGGGCATCGTGATCACGGGCTACGACGAGGGAGCGAAGGTCTCGGAGCGCTGGATCCCGCTGGGCGTGGACCCGTCCGAAGCGGACGACGAGCGGTTGATCGAGCAGCTGCGGGAGGCTCTGCTCTGGCAGGCGGGCCGGCCGGAGCAGACCGCGGAGGACTGACCCCGCCCGGCCCGTCGTGAGTGGTAAGGCGGGTTCTAACCCGCTTTACCACTCACGAGCCGGTGCGCAGGCCTTCGAACGCCACTTTGCACACCGCGTCCGCCACCTCGGCCGCCGACGAGCCGCGCCGGGGCTTGTACCACTCGATCAGCGAGTTGACCATGCCGAACACCAGCCGCGCGGTCACCGCCGGATCCACGTCCGCGCGGATGTCGCCCTCCGCTTCGGCCTGCTTCACCAGGTCCGTCACCATCCGGTCGAACTCGCGCCGCCGGGCCAGCGCCGCCCGCTCCACCTTCGTGTTGCCGCGGACGCGCAGCAGCAGCGTCACGAACGGCAGGCGGTCGGCCAGCACCAGCACGCTGCCGCGCACCAGGTGCTCCAGCCGGTCGATCGCGCGCCCGTCGAGCTGAGCGGTCTCCGCCGCGACCTCGAACAATCCGTCCAGGGCCCGGTCCACCGCCAGCCGCAGCAGCTCTTCCTTGCTGGGGACGTGGTGGTAGATCGCCGACTTCGTGATGCCGAGCTTGCGGGAGAGGTCCTCCATGCTCGTGCCGTCGTAGCCGCGCTCGTTGAACAGCTTCACCGCCACCTGCAGCAGCGATTCGAGGTCGTAGCCGGGGCGCCCGCGCCGCGGGGCCGTCACGGCTTCTCCCGCTGGTCGACGATCCGCCGCATCTTGCCCATGGACCGCTCCAGCGTGTCCGGGTCGACGACCTCCACCGACACCGTCACGCCGACGCCGTCCTTCACGCCGCTGAGCAGCGAAGCGGCGGCGTGCTCCCGGGAGGCGGAAGAAGCGTCGTGGCGCGCCTCCACCCGCACGGTCAGGTGGTCGAGCCGGCCGCGTGTGGACCGGACGAGCTGGAAGTGCGGGCTCAACCCGGCCGTCCGCAGCACGATCTCCTCGATCTGCGTCGGGAAGACGTTGACCCCGCGCAGGATGATCAGGTCGTCGGTGCGTCCGGTGACCTTGGCCATCCGCCGGAACGCCGGCCGTGCGGTGCCCGGGTTCAGCTCGGTCAGGTCGCGGGTGCGGTAGCGGATGATCGGCAGTGCCTGCTTGGTCAGCGACGTGAACACCAGCTCACCGGTCTCGCCGCCGCCCAGGACGTCCTCGGAGTACGGGTCGATCACCTCGGGGTAGAAGTGGTCCTCCCAGATGTGCAGCCCGTCCTTCGTCTCGACGCACTCCTGCGCGACGCCCGGGCCCATCACCTCGGACAGCCCGTAGATGTCGACGGCGTCGAGCGCGAACCGCTCCTCGATCTCGGCACGCATCTGCTCGGTCCACGGCTCGGCGCCGAAGATGCCGACCTGCAGCGAACTGGCCCGCGGGTCGACGCCCTGGCGCTCGAACTCGTCGAGCAGCGTCAGCATGTACGACGGCGTCACCATGATGATCTCGGGCCGGAAGTCGGTGATCAGCTGCACCTGCCGCGCGGTCATCCCGCCCGACGCCGGGATCACCGTGCAGCCCAGCTTTTCGGCGCCGTAGTGCGCGCCGAGACCGCCGGTGAACAGCCCGTAGCCGTAGGCGACGTGCACCTTGTGCCCGGGACGGCCGCCGGCGGCGTGGATCGAGCGGGCCATCACCGTCGCCCACGTGTCGATGTCCTGCTCGGTGTACCCGACGACGGTGGCCTTGCCGGTGGTGCCGCTGGAGGCGTGGATGCGCCGCACCTGGTCCTGCGGCACGGCGAACATCCCGAACGGGTAGTTCTCGCGCAGGTCCTGCTTGGTGGTGAACGGGAACTTCGCCAGATCGGCGAGCTCCTTGCAGTCGTCGGGGTGGACGCCGGCCTCGTCGAACTTCCGCGTGTACGCGGGCACGTTCGCGTAGGCGTGCCGGAGTGTCCACTGCAGACGCTCGAGCTGCAGCGCGGCCAGCTCGTCGGCGGAGAGGTTCGCCTCGATCATGCTTCGTCCCGTTTCGCGGAGATGACGCGGCTGCGGCCGCGGAATTCGGCGACGACCTCGGGCCCCGCGGGGGTCTCCCGGTGCACCGTGACGTCGTAGATGCCGTTGCGGCCGTAGCGGGTGCGCTCGGTGGCCGTGGCGACGAGGTGGTCGCCGAGCCGGCCGGCCGCGACGAAGGAGATTTCGGCGCCGGCCGCGACGGTGACCGGGCCGTGGGTGTTGCAGGCGCAGGCGAACGCCGTGTCGGCGAGCAGGAAGACGTACCCGCCGTGAGCGATGTCGTGGCCGTTGACCATCGCGGACGTGATCGTCATGGTCGCGACGGCCCGGCCGTCGCCCGCTTCGACGAGCTCGATCCCCAGCGCGCGGGACGCCTCGTCGGCGGCGAACATCGCGTGCGCGGCGTTGGTCATGCACCCTCCGTCCCCACTGACCGAATGGACGGTCACCTCGCGGTGCCGCTCAGTAAAGGCAGTGGTCGGCGCCGGTGTCAAGCGTCCGACCCTTCCGATCTTCGGGTCCGGCGGCTACCATGCGATTAACTGAACGTCCGGTAGGTAATTCGGCGAGAGGGACCTGATGGCTTTGCTGCGCAGCTACGTCTCCGGGGAGTGGCACACGGCGGCGGACGAGGGCGTCCCGCTGCACGACGCGGCCACCGGCGAGGAGGTCGCCCGGATCTCGTCGGCGGGCGTCGACTTCGGGGCCGCCCTCGAGTACGGCCGCCGTGTGGGCGGCCCGGCGCTACGCGAGCTGACCTTCCACCAGCGTGCGGCCCTGCTCAAGGCCCTGGCCTCGCACCTGCGCGAGCACCGCGACGAGCTGTACGCACTCTCGGCGAAGACCGGCGCCACGCTCGGTGACTCCAAGTTCGACATCGACGGCGGCATCGGCGTGCTGTTCAGCTACGCCTCGAAGGGCAAGCGGGAACTGCCGAACGACACCGTCTACGTCGAGGGCAACGTCGAGCCGCTTTCGCGCGGGGGCACGTTCGTCGCGCAGCACATCGCGACGCCGCTGCGGGGCGTCGCCGTCCAGATCAACGCGTTCAACTTCCCGGTGTGGGGGCCGCTGGAGAAGTTCGCGCCCGCGTTCCTCGCCGGTGTCCCGAGCCTGGTCAAGCCCGCGAGCCAGACGGCCTACCTGACCGCGCGCGTGGCCGAGCTGATCATCGAGTCGGGCATTCTGCCGGAAGGCTCGCTGCAGTTCGTCGCGGGCAGCGCCGGCGACCTGCTGGACCACGTGACCGCCCAGGACCTGGTGTCCTTCACCGGCTCGGCGTCGACGGCGCAGAAGCTGCGGACCCACCCGGCGATCGTGCGCCACGCCGTCCGGTTCAACGCCGAGGCCGACTCGCTGAACTGCTCGATCCTCGGCCCGGACGCGGTGCGCGGAACGACGGAGTTCGACCTGTTCGTCAAGCAGCTGACCACCGAGATGACCGTCAAGGCGGGCCAGAAGTGCACCGCCATCCGGCGCGCGTTCGTTCCGGCGGAGCTGCTCGACGACGTCGCCGCGGCGGCGTCCGAGCGGCTGGCGAAGGTGACCGTCGGCCACCCGGCGTCGGAAGGCGTCCGGATGGGCGCGCTGGCCAGCCTGGAGCAGCGCGAGGAGGTCCGGCGGTCGCTGAAGGCGCTGCTGGACGCCGGCAGCGTCGTCTTCGGGGACCCCGAACGCGTCGAGGTGGTCGACGCCGACGCCGAGCGCGGCGCCTTCATCTCGCCGGTGCTGCTCAAGGCCGACCCCGAACGCTCCGAACCGCACGAGGTCGAGGCCTTCGGCCCGGTTTCGACGCTGATGCCGTACACGTCCACCGAGCAGGTCGTCGACTTCGCCGCGCGCGGCGGCGGCAGCCTGGCCGGGTCGGTGGTGTCGGCCGACAAGGAGTTCGTCCGCGAAGTCGTCCTCGGCGCGGCGCCGTTCCACGGACGGCTGCTGGTGCTCGACGCCGACGACGCGAAGGAGTCCACCGGGCACGGCTCGCCGATGCCGCAGCTGGTCCACGGCGGCCCGGGCCGCGCGGGCGGCGGCGAAGAGATGGGCGGCATCCGCGGGGTGCTGCACCACATGCAGCGCACGGCCGTCCAGGGCTCGCCCGAGGTGCTGTCGGCCGTCACCGGTCGCTGGGTGACCGGCGCACCGCGCACCGAGGGCGACGTCCACCCGTTCCGGAAGTCCCTGGCCGAGCTGAAGATCGGCGACTCCGTGGTCGCCGGGCCGCGCACGGTGACGCAGGAGGACGTCGACCACTTCGCCGAGTTCACCGGCGACACGTTCTACGCCCACACCGACCCCGAGGCGGCGGCCGCGAACCCGCTGTTCGGCGGGATCGTCGCGCACGGCTACCTCGTCGTCTCGTTCGCCGCGGGGCTGTTCGTCTCGCCCGAGCCCGGCCCGGTGCTGGCCAACTACGGCCTGGAGAACCTCCGGTTCCTCACCCCGGTCAAGGTCGGCGACTCGCTGACGGTGACGCTGACCGCCAAGCAGATCACCCCGCGGATCGACCAGGACTACGGCGAGGTCCGCTGGGACGCCGACGTCACCAACGCCGAGGGCGAGTCCGTGGCCAAGTACGACGTCCTGACGCTGGTTTCGAAGGAGCAGCCGTGACCGCCACTTTGTCCCTCGAGGAGCACTTCGAGCACACCATCGAGCGCGACCAGCGGATCGAGCCGCGCGACTGGGTGCCCGACGGCTACCGCAAGACGATGATCCGGCAGATCGCGCAGCACGCGCACTCGGAGATCATCGGCATGCAGCCCGAAGGCAACTGGATCACGCGGGCACCGTCGCTGCGGCGCAAGGCGATCCTGCTGGCCAAGGTGCAGGACGAGGCCGGCCACGGGCTCTACCTGTACTCGGCGGCGGCGACGCTGGGCGCGGACCGGGCCGACCTGACCGACAAGCTGATCACCGGCAAGCAGAAGTACTCGTCGATCTTCAACTACCCGACGCTGACCTTCGCCGACGTCGGCGTGATCGGCTGGCTGGTCGACGGCGCGGCGATCTGCAACCAGGTGCCGCTGTGCCGGTCGTCGTACGGGCCGTACGCACGGGCGATGATCCGGATCTGCAAGGAGGAGTCCTTCCACCAGCGGCAGGGCTACGAGCTGCTGATGACGATGATGAAGGGCACCGGCCAGCAGCGGGAGATGGTCCAGGAGGCCGTCAACCGCTGGTGGTGGCCGTCGCTGATGATGTTCGGGCCGCCGGACGCCGATTCGCCGAACACCGCGCAGTCGATGGCGTGGAAGGTCAAGCGCCACACCAACGACGAGCTGCGGCAGCGCTTCGTCGACATGTCGGTGCCGCAGGCCGAAGCCCTCGGCGTCACGTTCCCGGACCCCGAGCTGCGCTGGAACGCCGAGCGCGGGCACTACGACTTCGGCGCCGTGGACTGGGACGAGTTCAAGAACGTGCTGAAGGGCAACGGGCCCTGCAACGCTTCCCGGATCGCGCACCGGCGCCGTGCGCACGAAGACGGCGCGTGGGTGCGGGAAGCCGCCGTCGCGCACGCTGGAAAGAAGGAGCGCAAGTGAGCGACCTGACGGCCGAAGGCGGCCACGGCGCCGTCCCGCTGGAAGGCGTCCCCGCGGCTCCGGGCCCGGTCAAGCACGACTGGCCGCTGTACGAGGTGTTCGTCCGCGGCAAGCGCGGGCTGAACCACGTGCACGTCGGGTCGCTGCACGCGGCCGACGACCGGATGGCGCTGCACCACGCGCGCGACCTCTACACGCGCCGCAACGAAGGCGTGTCGATCTGGGTCGTGCGCGCGGACGACATCACGGCGTCGTCGCCGGACGAGAAGGACCCGTTCTTCGCGCCCAGCGGCGACAAGGTCTACCGGCACCCGACGTTCTACGACATTCCCGAGGATGTGCCGCACATATGAGTTTCGACAACGTGTACGAGGCCATCACCGAGGAGAACGACGCCCGCTGGGCGTTCGGCACCGGCTTCGAAGACCCGCTGTCCGGAGTGGACACTTCGGTGCCGTCCGGGGTCGATGCCGCGCAGCTGGCGGCCTACTGCCTGATGCTGGGCGACGACGCGCTGATCTTCTCCCACCGGCTCCAGGAGTGGTGCACCAACGCCCCCGAGCTGGAGGACGAGGTCGCGATCGCCAACATCGCCCTCGACCTGCTGGGCCAGGCGCGGCTGCTGCTCGCGCGCGCCGGCAAGGCCGACGGGTCCGGTCGTTCGGAGGACTCGTACGCGTTCCAGCGCCCGGAGAACGAGTTCCGCAACGTCCGGCTCGCGGAGCTGGGCGGCGGGCACTTCGGCCACCTGATCGCGCGCCTGTTCGTGTTCTCGACGTGGCGGCTGGCGCTGTTCCAGCGGCTGGTTTCCTCGGTGGACCCGGTGCTGGCGGCGATCGCGGACAAGGGCATCAAGGAACTGACCTACCACCGCGACTACGCGGCGCAGTGGCTGGTCCGCCTCGGCGACGGGACGCCGTTGTCGCACTCGCGCATGCAGGAGGGCCTGGACGAGGTCTGGCCGTACGTGGGGGAGCTGTTCCGCACGCACGCGACGGAGTTCGTGGACGCCGCTTCGCTGCGCCCGGAGTTCGACCTCGTCCTCGACCAGGCGTTGTCCGCGGCGACGCTTTCCCGGCCCGTTTCCGGTGAGCTCGCCGGCGTGTCGGGCCGGACCGGCCGCGACGGCATCCACACCGAGTCGTTCGGGTACCTGCTGGCGGAGCTGCAGAGCGTCGCCCGGGCGATGCCGGACGCGCGATGGTGACCGCCGCGGCCGTGGCCGCCACGGTGACCGACCCCGAGCTGCCGATGCTGACGCTGGCGGACCTGGGCGTGCTGCGTTCGGTGTCGGAGTCCGAGGGACGCGTGGTCGTCGCGATCACGCCGACGTACACGGGCTGCCCGGCGATGGACACCATGCGCGACGATCTGGAGCACGCGCTGGTTTCGGCGGGCTATTCGGACGTCGAGATCCGGACGCAGCTGGCGCCGGCGTGGACGTCGGACTGGATTTCCCCGTCAGGGCGCGAAAAGCTGGCCGCGGCCGGGATCGCGCCCCCGGGTGCGGCGCCCCGCCGATCGGGCCCGATCCCGCTGACGCTGTCGGCGCCGGTGACGCGGGTGCTGTGCCCGCACTGTGGCTCGGCGGACACCGAAGAGCAGTCCCGTTTCGGCGCGACGGCGTGCAAGGCGCTGCGGCGTTGCCGCGCCTGTCTCGAGCCGTTCGAACACGTCAAGGAGATCTGAGGTGGCGCGGTTCCACGAGTTGACGGTGGCCGGGGTCGAGCGGCTGTGCGACGACGCCGTCGCGGTGACGTTCGACGTGCCTTCGTCGCTGGCTTCGGAGTACGCGTTCAAACCGGGCCAGTCGCTGACGTTGCGGCGCTCGATCGACGGCCGTGACGAGCGCCGGTCGTACTCGATCTGCGCCCCGGCGGGAGCACCGCCGCGGGTCGGCGTCCGGTTGGTGCCGGACGGCTGTTTCTCGTCGTGGCTGGTGAACGAAGTCCGTCCGGGCGACACGGTGGAGGTCGCGCCACCGACGGGTTCGTTCACGCCGGACCTTTCGGCGGGCGGCCACCACGTCCTGATCGCGGCGGGCTCGGGCATCACGCCGGTGCTGTCGATCGTGTCGTCGCTGCTGAAGTCGTCCGAGGCCACGGTGACGGTGCTGTACGGCAACCGCCGCACGGACACGGTGATGTTCGCGGACGAGCTGGCGGACCTGAAGGACAGCGCGCCCTCGCGGCTCGAGCTGATCCACGTGCTGTCGCGCGAGCCCCGCGAGGCGGAGCTGTTCACGGGCCGCCTGGACGTCCCGAAGCTGCGGACGCTGTTCTCCTCGTTGGTGCCGGTTTCGTCCGTGGACCACTGGTGGCTGTGCGGCCCGTTCGAAATGGTGACCGGCGCGCAGGAGCTGCTGGCGTCACTGGGCGTGCCTCGCGAGCGGATCCACCAGGAGCTGTTCTACGTGGACACGCCCCCGGCCCCGGTGGAGCACCTCGACCCGGCGGTGGCGGGGGAGTCGTCGGAGGTGTCGGTGGTCTTGGACGGCCGGTCGACGCCGATGACGTTGCCGCGCTCGACGTCGGTGCTCGACGGGGCCCAGAAGTTCCGCCCGGACCTGCCGTTCGCGTGCAAGGGCGGGGTGTGCGGGACGTGCCGCGCGAAGGTGACGGAGGGCAAGGTCGACCTGCGGCGCAACTTCGCGCTGGAGAAGGCGGAGGTCGAGGCGGGATTCGTGCTGACGTGCCAGTCGTACCCGGTCTCGGAGACGTTGACGGTCGACTTCGACGCCTGAGCGCTCAGTCGCGGCCGGGTGCGTCCTCGGCGGTGTTCCCGGTCCGCGGATCGGCGTCCGCTCCGGCTCGCGGCCCGGGGGAGGAGAGCGTCACGGGCCCGGTGATGCTCCCCGCCTGGATCACGATCCCGGTGACGTCGCCGGTGATGCTGTTCCGCACGCCGGCGTCCGGCGGCCGCCCCGGCCGTGGCGCGAGCGCGGGCACCGGCCCCAGCGGTTGCGGGATGAACTCGGGCTGGTTCGTCAGCAGCCGCAGGAGCTGCTCGGCGCCCTCGACGGTGAAGTCCGAGACCGGGTAGACCGTCGAAGTGGCCGGGGCCAGGAAATCCGGCACGCCGGCCACGCTCTGGCCGGGCAGGACGACCGGGACGAACCGGTTCAGCGCGTGCGGGTCGGCGTAGAAGGCGTCGCGGATCAGCCGGGCCTCCCACTGCACGCCCCGTTCCTCGTGCGCCTGACCGCGGCCCTCGGCGCTCCGGCGATACGCGGGCGAGGCGATCACGAGCACATAGCCGGCTTCCCGGATCTGCGCGGCCATCCACAACGCCCAGTCCCGGCGCTCGCCGGCCTCGCCCAGATCGAGCCGGGCGTCGACCCCGCAGGACCGCAGGAACGTCCAGAGCCGGAGCACGGACTCCTCGTGCGCCGGGTCGTCCGGCTCCCGGGCGTACGAGAGGAACACCGCCGGCCGGGAAACGCCGTCCCGGGTGCCCGGCGCACCGGAATCACCACCGTGCCCGGCCACGCGCACCTCCCTCGTCCTCGCGAGGGGAGGAGTTTACCCAAGTGGTCCCGGCCGGCCGGGTCAGCGGATGCGGCGCCGCCGTCGGCGGGGCCTCGGTTCCGGGGTCTCCGTCGCCTGGTCCTCCGGAGGTTCCTCCCGGGCCGACGGATCGGCCAGGCCCAGCATCTCCGCCGCCAGCTGCTGGGAGCTCGCGAACATGCCCGTCGGGGCCTCGCTCGCCCGGCGCAGCGCCGCCGGACGCAGGCGGTTGTACCCGCGGACCGTCACCGGCCGGCGGACGCGCAGCTCGTACGCCTTCTCGTCCGCCAGTTCCGCGGCCAGTTCGCGGTCGACCAGGATCGTGCCGGGACGCGCCACCGACGTCAGGCGCGCCGCCAGGTTGACCACCGAGCCGTAGACGTCGCCGAAGCGCGACAGGATCCGGCCCGAGGCCATGCCCGCGCGGACCGCCGGCAACGTCTCGTCCGCCGAGGTGCGTTCGGTCAGGGTCAGGGCGATCTCCGCCGCGTCGGCCGGGGCGTCCGCCACGAACAGAACCTCGTCGCCGATCATCTTCACCACGCGGCCGTGGTGCTCGGCGATCACCTCCGTCGACAGCGTCTCGAACGCGTCGAGCACGCGGCTCAGCTCGTCCTCGCCGATCTGGCGCGTCAGCCGCGTGTAGCCCACCATGTCGACGAACCCGACCACTTCGGTGCGGGTTTCGAGGTGCTCGTCCGACGCCGCGAACGCCCGTCCCGCGTACGCCGCCAGGTGGCGGCGCCAGACGAAGTTCTGCACCCGCTCGAGCTCCGGCAGCAGCCGGTCGACCAGGCGGGTCACCTGGCGCTCGCTGCGGCCCAGCTCCGGCTGCTCCTTGATCAGCTCCCACAGCATGTCGACCTGCCACTCGGCCAGCCGCGACAGGTGCTGGCCGAGCGCGCGCGTCACCGACACCTCGATGCTCGGGTCGATCAGCCCCGACTGGACCAGCTGGTCCGCCGTCCGCATGGCCTCGACGTCCGCGTCGGTGAAGACCACCTCGTCGTCGCGCACGGTCGCGAACCCCAGCGCGCGCCAGAGCCGGCGTGACCGCTCTTCGGGCACGCCGGCCTTCTCCGCCACTTCGAGCCGGGTGTACTTCCGCCTGCCGCCGAGCAGGACGCGTTCGAGCCGCTGCTGAAGTTCCTCGCTCGAATCGGTCACGGCTCAGGTCGTGTGGACGATCAGCACGTCCACGCCGGACTTGCGCGCCACCTCCGACGGCACCGAGCCCAGGATCCGGCCGGCGATCGTGTTGAGCCCGCGGTTGCCGACCACCAGGAGGTCGGCCTCGCGCTCCTTGACCACCTTGCGCAGCGAGTCGACCGGGTCGCCCTTCACCGCGACCGTGTCGATCTTCTCCGCGCCGGCCCGCGCCGCCCGGTCCCGCGCCGACTGCAGGGTGTCTTCGGCCGGCGCCGAGCCGACGACCTGGTACGCCTCCTCGCCGAGGACGTCCTGGGCCTTGTCGACGTCGGACTGGCTGGCCGGGTAGAACGCACACGCGATGACGAGCGTGGCGCCGGCGTCGCCGGCCACCGCCGCCGCGCGCTCCACCGCCGCGAACGAGGATTCCGAGCCGTCCGTGCCCACCACCACGGTCCGATATGCCGCACCCATGCGCAAAACCTCCACGTGATCCCGCGTGAGCAGGGACGATGGCCGGTCGGTACCGACCGCGCAGGCTCGTCCGCGCCCGTGTCGGGTGGAAGGTTACTCGCCAGTCGCTTTCTGCGCTCCGCTCGCCCGCGGAGCCGGCTTCGGCGCTGCTTTGGGAGGCGCTTTGGGAGGCACTGCGGGGCCGGCCTTGGCCGCGGGCTGGGGGGCCGGCTTGGTCCCGGGCTTCGGCTTGGGCACGTCGCTGGCCCGGATTCGGATCGTCTCCTCGACGCCGGTGACCCGGACCGTCTTCTCGGTCTCGTCCACGGCGTCCGGTTTCTTGTCCGTGACCAGGTCGGCCTGGACGTCGGCGGGCACCTTCACCTCGTCGCCGAGGACGGTGTGCGCCTCGGCCAGCACCGCCCGCGCCGCGCGCACCTGCTCGGCCAGCCCGCCGCGCACCTTCCGCAGCGCGTCGACCCGCTCGTTCGCCTGGGTTATCCGCCGGTTGGATTCTTCCGTGGCCGACGTCACGCGGCGCCGCGCCTCGTCGGCGGCTTCCGCGAGCCGGGCGTTGGCCTCGGTGATCGAGTCCTGACGGCGCTTGTTCGCCTCCGCGACCGACTCCCGCTGACGGCGGTCGAGGTCGGCCTTCGCGGCCTTCTCCTCTTCCAGGACTTTCGCGCGGATGTCGGCGGCGTCCTGCGTGGCCTCCTGGACGCGCCGCGCGGCTTCGGCCTTGCTCGCCGCCTCCTGCTCGGCCAGCACCCGCATCGCCTCGGTGCGGCGCGAGGCCATCGCGATCTCGAAGTCCTCTTCGACCTTGGTGCGGCGGTCGGCCGACTCGGTGTCGAGCCGCTTGCGCTCCGCCTCGGCCTTGTCGGTGATCTCCTTGGCCTGCGCGCGGGCGTCTTCGAGCACCTTGCGGTGCTCGGCTTCCATCTCCTTGCGCCGCAGGTCGAGCTCGGTGAGCAGCTGCTCGTAGCGGGCCCGCATGGCGCTCGCGTCCGTTTCGGCCTTGGCCCGGATGTGCCCGGCCTCGGCTTCGGCGCGGGCGCGCGTGTCGGCGGATTCGTCCTGCGCCAGGCGCAGCATCCGCTGCAGCCGTTCGGACAGGCCTTCGACGCTCGTCGGCGGCTGGGCCAGCCGGTCGACCTGCCCGCGCAGGTCCGCGATCTCGCCGCGCGCGATCTCCAGCTGGCGGGCGAGGTCGCCCGCCTGCGCGATGGCGGCGTCCCGATCCGCGGTGAGCATCTTCAGATCGGCGTCCAGCCGTTCGAGGTGCTCGTCGACCTGCGCCCGGCTGTACCCGCGCTTCGCCACGTCGAAGCCGGCTCCCAGCGGCACAAGCTCCCGTTCATCGCCAAGGCTCATGGGGCCTACCGTAGCCGCAGCCGGGTCACGGAAGGGTGAGCACCCGGGCCCTGCGCCGAACGCGCCGTCTGCCGCGGCGAAAGGAACCGCCGGATTCCGGCGGCTCCCCGGGCATTCCCGACACCGGGAGCGGGCCCGCTTTCGACGCCGGGAGCGCGACGGTTCCCGGCCCTGCTCCCGGCGCCGTCGCGGCTCAGGCGCCGCGGAAGGCGTTGATCCCGTCGAGGTGCTTCGCGCGCTTCTCTTCGTCGCGGACGCCGAGGCCTTCCTCCGGGGCCAGCGCGAGCACGCCGACCTTGCCCTGGTGGGCGTTGCGGTGCACGTCCAGCGCGGCCTGCCCGGTCTCTTCGAGCGCGTAGGTCTTCGACAGCGTCGGGTGGATCAGCCCCTTCGCGATCAGCCGGTTCGCCTCCCACGACTCGCGGTAGTTCGCGAAGTGGGAGCCGATGATCCGCTTCAGGTTCATCCACAGGTAGCGGTTGTCGTACTGGTGCATGTACCCGGATGTCGAAGCGCAGGTGACGATCGTGCCGCCCTTGCGCGCGGCGTAGACGGAAGCGCCGAAGGTCTCCCGGCCCGGATGCTCGAACACGATGTCCGGGTCGTCGCCGCCGGTCAGCTCGCGGATCTTCGCGCCGAAGCGCTGCCACTCCTTCGGGTCCTGCTCGGTGTCGTTCTTCCAGAACCGGTAGCCCTCGGCGCTGCGGTCGATGATCAGCTCGGCGCCGAGCTTCCGGCAGATCGCCGCCTTCTCGGGGCTGGACACGACGCACACGGGGATGGCGCCGCCGTTCAGCGCGTACTGCGTCGCGTAGGAGCCGAGGCCGCCCGAAGCGCCCCAAATCAGGACGACGTCGCCCTGCTTCATGTCCGCGCCGTTGCGCGAGACGAGCTGGCGGTAGGCGGTCGAGTTGACCAGGCCGGGGGAGGCGGCCTCTTCCCAGGTCAGGTGGTCCGGCTTCGGCATCAGCTGGTTGGCCTTGACCAGCGCGATCTCCGCGAGCCCGCCGAAGTTGGTCTCGAAGCCCCAGATCCGCTGCTCGGTGTCGAGCATCGTGTCGTTGTGCCCGTCCGGGCTCTCCAGTTCGACGTTCAGGCAGTGCGCGACCACCTCGTCGCCCGGCTTCCAGTTGTGCACACCGGCCCCGGTGCGCAGCACAACGCCCGACAGGTCGGAGCCGACGACGTGGTAGGGCAGGTCGTGCCGTTTCGCCAGCGGCGAGAGCTTCCCGTACTTCTTGAGGAACTTGAACGTCGGGATCGGCTCGAAGATCGAGGTCCACACGGTGTTGTAGTTGATGGCGCTCGCCATCACCGCGACCAGCGCCTCACCCGGCCCCAGCTCGGGGACGGGGACGTCGTCGACGTGCAGCGACTTGCGGGGGTCCTTGTCCCGGCTCTCGAGGCCTTCGAACATGTCGACCTCGTCGGCGTGCACGGTCACCCCGCGGTAGCTCTCGGGCACGGGCAACGAGCCGACCGCGGCGGACTCGCCGGTCAGGATGGCCTGCTGGATCTCGCCGAGCTGCGTCATCGGTTCCTCCGCGGAGATGGGGGGCGTTGGCGGCAGAAATTACTCGCCGGTAACACGCGACCACAACTGTACGAGACGGACAGCACGATTACATCTTGACCGGCTGGCCAGTCAAGCGGATCATCGATGGCGGGTACACCACCCGGCCAGCAGTTTCACCGACGGAGGTGAGCACGAATGAGTGAAGTCTCGACGCGCGCGTGGACCCGGCCCCATGACTGGGCCGAGGTCGTCATCGGGGTGGTCGCCGCTCTTTCACCCCTTTGGCTGAGCACGGACACGACCGCGATGTGGACGATGGTCGTCTTGGGCGCACTGATCGCACTCGACGGCCTGGTTTCGCTGGCGATGCCGGGCATGGTCTACGGCGAAGGCATCCAGATCGCGCTCGGCGTGCTGCTCTTCATCGCGCCGTGGGTGATGGGGTACACGGAGTTCAACGGCGCGTCCTGGACGTCCTGGATCGCCGGGGTGCTGACGGTCATCGCCGGCGCGGCAGCGATGCCGGTCGCGAACGCCGCGCACCGCACGGCAGGCCAGCACTGACAACGCAGGAGGCACAGGCATGACCGAGGATTCGGCGAAGGAGCGCATCCTCTGCGCCGCCGAGGCGCTCTTCGCCGAGTCCGGCTTCGACGCCACCCCGACGTCCCGCATCGCCGAGCGGGCCGGGGTCCCGAAGGGGCTGGTCCACTACTACTTCCGCCACAAGTCGGACCTGCTCACGGCGCTCGTCGCCAGGCTTCCGGACGAGCGCATCGAGCCGGCCGTGGTCGTCGTCCCGGGCGACCTCGCGGGCAGCCTCCGACGGCTCGTCCGCGAACTCGACCACCGCTTCAGCCGATCGCTGGGGCTTTCGCACCTGCTGTGGCGCGAAGCGGACACGCATCACGTGGTCCGCGACGCGCTGCATGAGCGCTTCCAGGTCCTGGTCCGCCAGGTCCGCGCGGTGATCCTCGCAGCAACGGGCGGCGGCCTGCCGGCGGCCGACGTGGAGCGCGCTTCGGGCCTGCTGGCCCGGGCGGTCAGCCACCGCCACGCGACGGCCCGGCACTCGGAGGACGACCTCCCGGCGGAGTTCGACGGCGAGTTGACGTTCATCGCCGACGCCCTGGCCTCGAAGGCCGCGCCTGCGTAGCCGTTGCGGGCTGTCTCACCTGGCCGCCTGCCTGCCGGGCCGCCGCGGGGTCGCGCCCGCCCGCACCGCGGGGCCGCGCCTGCATGCTGCCGCGGGGCTGCGCTCGCCTGGCCGCCGAGGGCGGAGCCGCCTCGCTTACGCGAGGCTCGGCTCGTCTGGCGGGTCGTGGCCTGCGCCCGCCTGGCCGCCACAGGACCGCGCCCGCCCGGGCCGCGGAACTGCGCCCGCCCAGGCCGCCGCGGAACCGCGCCCACCCGAGCCGCCGCGGGACCGCGCCTGCCGGGCCGCTGTGAGGCGAGTCTGCGTGGCCGTGGCGAGGCCGCATGCCTGGCAGTCGCGCGGCCACGTCGCGCGGGCGGGCTGCCGTCGCTGGTCGGCTCTTGGCATCGCGGACCGGTTCCGGCGCCCGGACTCGTTACGCCGGAACGGGTCCGCCTCCGCTCAGTGTCCCGCCGCGTCTTTGGCCGGCTCCACCAGCTCCACCAGGACCCCACCCGCGTCCTTCGGGTGGACGAAGTTCACCCGGCTGTTGGACGTGCCCCGTTTCGCCTCCTCGTACAGCATGCGCAGGCCCTTCTCGCGCAGGGCCGCCGCCGCGGCGTCCACATCGGACACGCGGTACGCCAGCTGCTGCAGCCCCGGGCCGCTCTTGGTCAGGAACTTGCCGATCGCCGAGTCTTCGCGCAACGGCGCCAGCAGCTGGATCTGCGTCTCCGTGCCCGCCGTCCCCGGCGCGCGCAGCATCGCCTCCCGCACCCCCTGCTCCTCGTTCACCTCCTCGTGCGCGACCTCCAAGCCGAAGTGCGCGCGGTGGAACTCGATGGCCGCGTCCAGGTCCGGGACCGCGATGCCGACGTGGTCGATGGCCGTCACGAACGGCCGCAGGGCGTCATTCATGGAGGCAGGATAGGGGGCCCGCGCGCCGCTTCGAGGTGGAATCGTCGCGTGCCCCGCCTCACACTGGCTCCATCAAGAAGCCCTGCTCCCGGGTATGGTCGGGAAAACTGCCCATGCGCCGATGCTTGGAGGACGCCGTGTCCGGTTCCGTGATCCTGGGTGCCGCCCGTACGCCGATCGGGCGCCTGCTGGGCTCCCTCAAGGACTTCACGGGCGCTCAGCTGGGCGGGGTCGCGATCAAAGCGGCCCTCGAACGCGCCGGGGTCTCCCCGGACGCGGTGCAGTACACGATCATGGGCCAGGTGCTCACCGCCGGCGCCGGCCAGATCCCCGCGCGCCAAGCCGCGGTGGCCGCGGGCATTCCGATGAGCGTGCCCGCGCTGACGATCAACAAGGTCTGCCTCTCCGGCCTCGACGCCATCGCGCTCGCCGACCAGCTCATCCGCGCCGGCGAGTTCGACCTCGTCGTCGCCGGCGGCCAGGAGTCGATGACCCAGGCGCCGCACCTGCTGCCCAAGTCCCGCTCCGGCTTCAAGTACGGCGACACCACCCTCGTCGACCACATGGCCTACGACGGTCTCTTCTGCGCCTTCGACCAGGTCGCCATGGGCGCTTCGACGGAGAAGTACAACTCCCGCTACGGCATCACCCGCGAGCAGCAGGACGCGTTCTCCGCCCGCTCCCACCAGCGCGCCGCCGAGGCGATCAAGAACGGCTACTTCGCCGACGAGATCGCGCCGGTCGCCATCCCGCAGCGCAAGGGCGACCCGGTCGTCTTCGACACCGACGAGGGCGTCCGCGCCGACACCACCGCCGAAGGCCTCGCCAAGCTGCGTCCCGCTTTCGCCTCCGACGGCACCATCACCGCGGGCTCGGCCTCGCAGATCTCCGACGGCGCCGCCGCGGTCGTCGTGGCGAGCCGCGCCAAGGCGGAGGAACTCGGCATCACCCCGCTCGCCGAGATCGGCGCGCACGGTGTCGTCGCCGGGCCCGACGCGAGCCTGCACGAGCAGCCGTCGAACGCCATCCTCGCCGCGCTGGCCAAGGCGAACCTGACCGCCGACGCGCTCGACCTCGTCGAGATCAACGAGGCCTTCGCCGCGGTCGGGCTCGTCTCCACCGAGAAGCTCGGCCTCGACCCGGAGAAGGTCAACGTCAACGGCGGTGCGATCGCGCTCGGCCACCCGATCGGCGCCTCCGGTGCCCGGCTCGCCGTGCACCTCATCCACGAGCTGCACCGCCGCGGTGGCGGGCTCGGCGCGGCCGCGCTGTGCGGTGGCGGTGGCCAGGGCGACGCCCTGCTGCTGCGGGTGCCGTCCGCGTAAGTGGCCGGACCACTCGACCTCGACGACCTCGTCGGCCGCGCGCGGGACGGACAGCCCCGTGCCGTCGCGCGGCTGCTGTCGCTCGTCGAGGACGCCCACCCGCGGGTCGCCGAGATCGCGCGGGCGCTGACCCCGCACACCGGGCGGGCCCGGATCGTCGGACTCACCGGGCCTCCCGGCGTCGGCAAGTCGACATCGACCTCGGCGCTGCTCACCGCGTTGCGCGCGGAGGGCAAGCGGGTCGGGGTGCTCGCGATCGACCCGTCTTCGCCGTTCTCGGGCGGGGCACTGCTCGGCGACCGGATCCGGATGACCGAGCACGCCACCGACCCCGGCGTGTTCATCCGCTCGATGGCCACGCGCGGGCACCTCGGCGGGCTCTCGTGGGCGACCCCGCAGGCCGTGCGCGTGCTCGACGCCGCGGGTTTCGACGTCGTGCTGATCGAGACCGTGGGTGTCGGTCAGTCCGAAGTGGACGTCGTGAAGCTGGCCGACACCACGGTGGTGCTGCTCGCGCCGGGCATGGGCGACGGCATCCAGGCCGCGAAGGCCGGCGTGCTGGAGATCGCCGACGTCTTCGTCGTGAACAAGGCGGACCGGGAAGGGGCCGACGCCACGGTGCACGACCTCAAGCAGATGATCTCCCTGGCCCGCCGGGAGATTCGCGGGCCGAGCTGGCGGCAGCCGATCGTGCGGACCGTCGCGGCCAAGGGCGAGGGCGTCGACGAGGTCGTGCGGGCGCTGGCCGCGCACCACGACTGGCTGGTCGAGCACGACGAGCTGGCCCGGCGCCGGGTGGCGAGGGCGCGCGACGAGGTCGAGGCCATCGCGCTCCGGCGGTTGCGGGCCGAGCTGGTGGACCTGCGCGGCGGGGGACGGCTCGCCGGCGTCGCCGAGCGGGTCGTGGCGCGCGAACTGGATCCCTTCGCCGCCGCCGGGGAACTGATCGCGGATCTGCGGGGTTAGCGCGATCCGGACGGCCGACGTGAGCCGTGCGAGCAGAAACCGTGCCACCGCAACGGTTCTTCGCCGAACTGCCATGATGCCCTCCCTCGGTGTGCGGCGTTTTTGCCGCGTGCTGACCATCGTGCGCCGGGGGTCCGACAATTTCCGGGGTGCAGGCCCCGAGGTTCACCCGATGGGCTGACGAGGGCGACTTTCGCCGGTTCTGGCTGTCGGTGCCGGGCCCTAGACTGCGGAGCGCTCCGGAACCGGGCGATCACTGGGAGGGCGTGCAGATGAAGAAGACACTCGTCACCGCGCTGGCGGCGGGCGCGTTGTTCGTGGCCGGTCAAGGCGTCGCCACCGCGGCCGACGCCCCGCCACCGAAGACGACCCACGGGCCTTGCCAGTACACCGAAACCCCGGACGAACCGCCCGCGCGGCCGGTGCCGCTGCCGCCCGACCCGCGGCACACGCCGAGCCACGGCAAGGTCGACGTCGCGATCCCGACCAGCCAGGGCGCGCTGCCGCTGCGGCTCGACCGCGCGAAGGCACCGTGCACCGTGCAGAGCTTCCTGCACCTGGCGCGGCACCGGTTCTACGACCACACGGTGTGCCACCGGCTCACCGCGTACCCGACGCTGAAGGTGCTGCAGTGCGGCGACCCGACGGCGACCGGCGAAGGCGGGCCCGGCTACAGGTACAAGGACGAGCTGCCGGTGGACCTGCCGCCGGCACCGACCGACCCGACCGGCGCCCGGCGCGTCTACGCGCGCGGCCTGCTCGCGATGGCCAACGCGGGACCCGACACGAACGGTTCGCAGTTCTTCGTCGTCTACGGCGATTCCGCGCTGCGGCCCAATTACACGGTGTTCGGCACGGTCGGCGCGGAGGGGCTGAAGACGCTGGACAAGGTCGCGGCCGGCGGGATCCAGCCGACCGCGGAGGACCCGGCGCCGGTCGACGGCACGCCGGTGCTCCGGACGGAACTGCTCCGCGTCCGGCCGGACTGCTGGTTCTGACGGGGGTTGCGGGCCACTCCGGTGGGGTGGCCCGCGGCATCTCGCGTGATTGGAGGGGCATCACGCGTGATCCAGTGGGCATCACGTGTGATTGGAGGGGCATCTCGCGTGATTGGACGGGCATCACAAATGCTTGGAGGGCCGACTCGCGTGATTGGGGACGGCACTGGCGTGATTGGGGGCGGAACTGGCGTGATTGGGGACGGGACTCGGGTGGGGGTTAGGGGGTGATTTCCCAGAGGGCTTCCACCAGGGTTCGGGTTGCGCCGGCGAAGGCGTGCTTCGGCGTGGCCGCGTAGCCGACTATCAGGCCGCCGGGGCCGTTGGGGGTCATCCAGTGGCTCGAAAGGCCCTCGAGGCCGATTGACCGGCGGCGGCAGGCCGCCAGGGCCGTGGCCTCCGAAGGACCCTCCCGCGGGAGCATCAGCAGCAGGTGCAGACCCGCCGCGATGCCGTGCGGGCGCACCGAATCCGGCAGGGCCGCCAGCAGCCGCGAACGGCGGCTGCGGTACTCCGCGCGGCTGCGGCGGACGTGCCGGTCGTAGGCACCCGAGTCGATCAGCTCGGCCAGCACCAGCTGGTTCAGCAGCGCCGGGCGCGAGCCGCTGCCGGCCATCGCCGCGCGGACCGGCTCCACCAGTGACCGCGGCAGCACCAGCCACGCCAGCCGGAGGGCCGGTGCGAGCGTCTTGCTGGCCGTGCCCGCGTACACCACCCGCTCCGGTGCCAGCGCCTGCAGCGCCCCGACCTGCTGGCGGTCGAAGCGGAACTCGCCGTCGTAGTCGTCCTCCAGCACGTACGCCCCCGATTCGCTCGCCCAGCGGGCCAGCGCCGCACGGCGGGGCGGGGCCAGCGTGACGCCGGTGGGGTACTGGTGCGCCGGGGTGACGACCACCGCCGGACTGTCCACAGCGGACACGTCGAGGCCGTGCGCGTCGACGTCCACACCGACGATCCGCGGGCCCTGTGCCGCCGCGATCGACCGGTACAGCCCCAGCGACGGGTTCTCGAACGCCATCTCGCCCACCCCCAGGTCGTGCAGCGCCCGGGACAACACCGCGATGGCGTGCGAAAAGCCGTGGCACACCACGATCCGGGCCGGGTCGGCGACCACCCCGCGAGCGCGGGCCAGGTAGCCGGCGAGGGTGTCCCGCAGCTCCGGCGCGCCCAGCTCCGACTCGTAGCCGAACGCCGACGCCGGCGTCCGCAGCAGGGCCCGCCGGGTGGCGGTGATCCACGCCTGGCGCGGGAACGCCGTCAGGTCCGGGCGGCCCGGCCGCAGGTCCCAGCGAGGTGCCGGGTCGCGCGGTGCCTGCCGCGGTGCGGACTGGGGCAGCGATCCCGCCGTCGCCACCCGGGTCGGCGCGCCCTGGGCCGTGCGCAGGTAGCCCTCGGCCGCGAGGTCGGCGTACACGCGGGTGACCGTGCCGCGCGCGACGCCGAGGTCGTGGGCCAAGGCGCGGGTCGAGGGCACCGCCGCACCCGCCTGCCACCGGCCGTCCCGGATGGCTTCGCGGATCGCCGAAGCGAGGCCGCCGCGGCCCGTCGAGGGATCCCAGCCGAGGTGGACGTCGAGCCCGGAACTGGACCACGATTCCGTCATGTGACTGGACCATACCCGTGGACCAGTTCGCACTAGCGTGGACTGCATGACCAAGCGAATCGGGCTCGGGGGCGCTCCCGAGCTCTACCAGGCGATGGCGAACCTGCAGGCCGAGGTGAACAAGGCCGGCGCCAACGCGGGGCTCGACCCCAAACTGCTGGAACTGGTGAAGACCCGCGCGTCGCAGATCAACGGCTGCGCCTACTGCCTCGACATGCACAGCCGCGACGCGCTCGAGCTGGGCGAGTCGCCGCGGCGGCTGTTCGTGCTCGACGGCTGGCGGGAGACCGACCTGTTCACCGAGCAGGAGCAGGCCGCCCTCGCCCTCACCGAAGCGATGACCAAGTTGTCCGCGACGCAGACCGTGCCCGACGACGTCTACGAGCGGGCGGTGCAGGTGTTCACCGAGGAGCAGTACCAGGCCGTGGCCTGGGAGATCATCGCGATCAACAGCTGGAACCGGATGACCATCACCAGCCACACGCCGCTGCCGGAGCGGGACTCGTGACCGCCGCCGCGCTCAGGGCGCTGCACGTCCCCGGCAAGCCCGTCGTGCTGCCGAACGTCTGGGACGCCGACACCGCGAAGCTCGTCGAGGCCGCCGGGTTCCCCGCCGTGGCGACCAGCTCGGTCGCCGTCGCGGCCGCGCTCGGTTTCCCCGACGGCGAGCAGGCTCCGGCGGAGGAGATGTTCGCCGCCGCCGCGCGGATCGCCAAGGCGGTCGGCGTCCCAGTCACCGTCGACGCCGAGTCGGGCTACGGCCTGTCCGGCGCCGAACTGGCGGCCCGGCTGCTCGACGCCGGCGCCGTCGGCTGCAACTTCGAGGACACCGACCACGCCACCGGCGGCGTCCGGCCGGTCGCCGACCAGGCGGCGCGGATCGCCGCCCTGCGCGAGGCGGCGGGCGACGGGCTGGTGATCAACGCCCGGGTCGACTCCTTCCGCGGAGTGGATCCGGAAGAAGCTCTCGAAGCCGGCGTCGCCAGGGCGAAGGCCTACCTCGAAGCGGGCGCCGACTGCGTCTACCCGATCCACCTGCGCACGCCGGAGCTGATCGCGGAGTTCGTGCGGGGGACCGGCGGTGCGGTCAACGCGCCCGCGTGGCCGGGCAGCCCGGGCCTCGGAGGCCTCGCCGAGCTGGGGGTGGCGAGGATTTCGCTGGGCGGCGGGCTGTGGCAGTACGTCCGCACGCAGTTCGAAGCGGCCGTCGCGGGTGTCGCGCAGGGCAAGCTGCCGTACTGATGGCCGAAGGCCGCCGCGAGGGGATCGGGAACACCCTCGCGGCGGCCTTCGGGGTCGGTGGAACTGGGCCGGATCGGGGCTCCGCCAACCGGAACCCCGGAAGACCGGTTAGTGCGCCACGGCCTTCTCGGCGCCCGCGCCGGTCAGGGAACGGACCTCCATCTCGGCGTACTTCTTCTGGTCGTGCTCCTTGGACAGGACCGTGCCCAGCCAGCCCAGGATGAACGCGGCCGGGATCGAGACGATGCCGGGGTTGCTCAGCGGGAACCAGGCGAAGTCGGCGTTCTTGAACATCGACGTGCTCTTGCCGGAAACGGCGGGCGAGAACACGATCAGGACGATCGTGATGGCCAGGCCGCCGTAGATCGACCACAGCGCGCCCTGGGTGTTGAACCGCTTCCAGAACAGCGAGTAGAGGATCGTCGGCAGGTTCGCCGACGCCGCGACGGCGAAGGCCAGCGCGACCAGGAACGCGACGTTCTGCCCGTTGGCCAGGATGCCGCCGCCGATGGCGAGGATCCCGATCACCACCGCGGTGATCCGGGCGACCTTGACCTCCGAGTCCGGCGACGTCTTGCCCCGCTTGACGACGTTCGCGTAGACGTCGTGGGCGAAGGACGCCGACGCCGTGATCGTCAGGCCGGCGACCACCGCGAGGATCGTCGCGAAGGCGATCGCGGAGATCAGGCCCAGCAGCACCGGCCCGCCCAGTTCGAGCGCGAGCAACGGCGCCGCGGAGTTGACCCCGCCCGGCGCCTTCTTGATCGTGTCCGGTCCGACCAGCGCACCGGCGCCGTAGCCGAGCACCAGCGTGAACAGGTAGAACACGCCGATCAGGACGATCGCCCAGACCACCGAGCGGCGTGCGTCGCGGGCCGTCGGCACCGTGTAGAAGCGCATCAGGACGTGCGGCAGACCCGCGGTGCCCAGGACCAAGGCGATGCCCAGGGACAGGAAGTCCAGCTTGGACGTGCCAGTGGCGCCGTACTGCTTGCCCGGGCCGAGCAGCGTCTCCCCGGCCTTGCCCGCCTTGTCGACGGCGGCCTGCAGCAGGCTGGAGAAGTTGAAGTTGTACTTGCCGAGCACCCACAGGGTGATCACGAGCGCGCCGACGATCAGCAGCGCGGCCTTGATGATCTGCACCCAGGTGGTGCCCTTCATGCCGCCGATCAGGACGTAGGCGATCATGATGATGCCGACCACGGCGATCACCAGCGCCTGCGCGCCGCCGCCTTCGACACCGAGCAGCAGCGCCACGAGACCACCGGCGCCCGCCATCTGCGCGAGCAGGTAGAAGAACGACACGGCCATCGTAGACGTCGCGGCCGCGGCCCGCACCGGCCGCTGCTTCATCCGGAAGGCCAGGACGTCGCCCATCGTGAACTTGCCGGTGTTGCGCAGCAGTTCCGCGACCAGCAGCAGCGCGACGAGCCACGCCACCAGGAAGCCGATGGAGTAGAGGAAGCCGTCGTAGCCGTTGATGGCGATCGCGCCGGCGATGCCGAGGAACGACGCCGCCGACAGGTAGTCACCCGAGATCGCGATGCCGTTCTGCGGGCCGGTGAAGGCGCGGCCGGCGGCGTAGTAGTCCGACGCCGTCTTCGTGTTGCGGCTGGCCCGGAACACGATCACCAGGGTGATGACCACGAAGAGGGCGAAGATGAGGATGTTCAGGAGCGGGTTGCTGCCTTCCACACCCGCGGCGATGTTCGTCATGCCTGCTCCTTCGCAGAGTCGCCCTCGATGTCCTCACGGATCTTCTCGGCGACCGGGTCGAGCTTCCGGTTGGCGTACCGGACGTAGAGCCCGGTGATCACGAACGTCGAGACGAACTGCAGCAGGCCGAAGATCAGGCCGACGTTGATGTTGCCGAACACCTTCGTGCTCATGAAGCCGTGCGCGTAGTCCGCGAGGAGCACGTACAGCAGGTACCAGAGGAGGAACACCGCCGTCATCGGGAAGACGAACCGGCGCAGGCGGCTGCGCAGCTCGCGGAACTCGGTGCTTTCGTGCGCGCGTTCCCAGATGGTTTCTGACGTGTCCGGGGGCCCGCCGGTGTCCGTCGTGCTCATCGCTGCTCCCTGCGACGTTGCGGAAAGTGACCTGCGACACCGTAGGGACGTGTGAGTCTCGAGTGAAGATTCAGCGGTTCAACAGCCGGGCGAGACGACGAACGGTTGACGAACGGTCGCGCGGTCCGGTCGAACGGGGTTCGTCCAGGTGCAGGCGCAGCATCGCCGCCGTCGACCAGGCCGGTGGCCTGCCCCGCAGGGAGACCAGCGCCATTACGCCGAATGCCAAGGGTACCGACCAGGGTGCCGGTTGCTGCACCAAGATCGCCACCCAGCCGCGCAGCGGCGGCCCGGCGAGGGCGAACAGGATCGAGCCGGACGACGCCACCAGCCCGGCCAGCACGCCGGCGATCCCGCCGGTCGCGGTCAGCCGCGGCCACCAGATGCCGAGCACCAGCAGCGGGCAGAACGTCGACGCGGCCACGGTGAAGCCCCACGTCACCAGGACGCCGGCGTCGAGCTCCGCCGAGCGCAGTGCCAGCAGCACCATCGCCCCGGCGACGCCGAACACGGCGATCCGCAGCCGCCGCAGCCCGCCGGGCACGAGGTCGTGCGCGATCGCGCCCGACATCACCAGCAGCAGGCCGAGCGACGTCGCCAGGAACGCGGCGAACGCGCCCGCGGTCAGCAACGCCGTGAAGAGGCCGCCGGCCCAGCCACTGTCCACTTGGTACGGCAGTGCGACGACCACGGTGTCGGTCGCGCCGGAGAGGTACAGGCCGGGGACGAGGACCCGGCCGAGCACGCCGTAGACGCCGGGGAAGAGGTAGAAGACGCCGAGCAGCGCGACGGTGATCGCGGCGGTGCGGCGCGCGGCGCGGCCGTCCGGGCTGGTGTGGAAGCGCATCAGGACGTGCGGCAGGCCCATCGTGCCCAGCATGGTCGCGATGAGGACGGCCCACGTGCCGAGCAGCGGGTAGCCCTGGTCGCCGAGGTCGAGCAGCGGCCGCCGCCAATCCGGACCGCCGAGCGGGGCCCCGCCGCGGACGGCCGGGACCGCGGCGCCTTCGCCGAACACGACCTGGTCCTGGCTGTGCGCGGTGAACTCGCCCGGGGCGAGGATCCGGGGGACGCCGTTGACGCGCGCGGTGGTCGGCTCGCGGATCTCCATCGTCACGTCGACTTCGAACTTCACCGGCGTCTCGCGGGCGAAGTGGGTGAACTCGACGGGGTGGAGCGCGTCGGTCCGGTTGACCGCGCCGGCCTGCAGCACCAGCCAGATCGCCGGGATGAGGAACAGCAGCAGCTTCAGCACGAACTGGAACGCCTGCACGTACGTCGCCGCGCGCATGCCACCGAGCGCGAGGGTGACGCTGACCGCGGCGCCGGCCAGCACCACGCCGACCCAGTACGGGGTGCCGCCGACCGCGGTGAGCACCAGGCCGGCGGTGCGGAACTGCGGGACGACGTAGATGGTGCCGATGACCAGCACGACGACGGCGGTGAGGCGGCGCAGCGCGGGGGAGTTGAGGCGGGCTTCGGCGAAGTCGGGGACGGTCAGGGCGCCCGACCGCCGCATCGGCGCGGCGACGAGCACGAGCATCGCGATGTAGCCGGCGGTGAAGCCGACGGGGTACCAGAGAGCGCCGATGCCGTCTTTGACGACGAGCCCGGCGACGCCGAGGAAGGACGCGGCCGACAGGTACTCGCCCGAGACGGCGGCCGAGTTCACCAGCGGGGAGATCCGGCGGGACGCCACGAGGAAGTCCGACGTCGTGCGCATCGCGGCGACTCCGCGGACGCCGATCAGCAGCGTCACGAGCACGACCGGGGCGACGGCGAGCGCGATGCCCACTACTCGTCCTCGAGGCGCTCGGCGCGGCGCAGCTGCCAGCGGGCCAAGAGGGCCATCGCGGGGTAGGGGAAGACCGCGAGCAGCAGCCAGGACAACGGAATGCCCAGCAACCGGACAGAGTCCAGGGCCGGGAAGATCGCGAAGACGCCGGGGAGGCCGAGCAGCAGCGCGAACATGAGGACCAGCGCGGGAATGCCGCGACGGCGCTGGGCGGCGTAGAGGGCGGTGGCGCGCTGGGTGTCGCCCGCCGGGAGCCGGGGCTGGCGCCAGCGGCCGCGCGACCGGCGGCGGGCGTGGGCGAGGCGGGTCTGCGGGCTGGTGACGGCGACCCGCCGGATCTTGCTCATCGCGGGCCCGGCCGGAAGCCGGCGGCCCCGAGCTGCCGGGCGCTCACCGGACACCCGGCCCCAGCTGGCCGCGCTGGGCGGCCTCCAGCAGCCGGTCCCGCAGGTCGCGGGCGTGGCGGCGGCTCACCGGGACGTCGCCGGCTTCGGTGTGGGCCAGCAGCCCTCCCGCGCTGTCACTGCGCAGCTCCAGCACCGCTCCGACGGCCAGCAGGAAACCCCGGTGCACCCGGCTGAACCCGGTGCCCTCCCAGTACTCCTCGAGCCGGGAGATCGGCATCCGCACCAGGTGCACCCCGCCGCGCGTGTGCAGGCGGACGTAGTCGCCGTGGGCCTCGACGAACAGGACGTCGTCGCGGCGGACGTACCGGGTCCGCCCACCCGACTCGACCGGCAGCGCGGCCATCGCGTCCGGGGTCGGCCGGGACGCCGGGGTCGCCATCCGCAGCACCTTCGCCAAGGCCGCGGACAGCCGTTCGGTGCGGACCGGCTTGAGCAGGTAGTCGACCGCGCCGATGCCGTACGCCGCCACCGCGTGGCCGTCGTGCGCCGTGACGAACACGATCACCGGCGGCTCGCTCAGCTTCGCCAGCAGGGACGCCAGTTCCAGGCCGTCGAGGCCCGGCATCGAGATGTCGAGGAACACCGCGTCGAACCGGTCGGCTTGAAGCAGCTTCAACGCCTTCAGCGCGTCACCCGCGCCGACGACTTCGCGGACTTCGGGCGCTTCGCGCAGCATGCGGCAGAGCTCGTCCAAAGCGGGCGGCAGGTCGTCGACGGCGAGCACCCGGAGCCCGGTCACGGCAGCACCCCCGGCTGGAACCGCGGTACCCGCACGATCACCCGCGTGCCCGCGCCGATCTCGGTTTCGACGGTGAGGCCGTACCACGCGCCGTACACGTCCCGCAGCCTTCTGTCCACATTGGCCAATCCCATACCTGCGGCATCGTCCTCGCCGGTGCGCCCGGCCAGGATGGCCGCGGCCCGCTCCGGGTCCATGCCGACCCCGTCGTCCTCGACGAAGATCACGCAGTCGTTCCCTTCCGCCTGTCCGTGCACCTGGACGTGCCCGGTGCCCGACCGCGGCTCGATGCCGTGCCGGATCGCGTTCTCCACCAGCGGCTCCAGCACGAGGTAGGGCACCGCGACGGCGAGGATCTCCGGCGCGACCCGCACCTGGACGCGCAGCCGTTCGCCGAGCACCGCCTTCTGCAGCGCCAGGTACGTCTCGATCGCGCGGAACTCCTCGGCGACGACGGTGTACTCGCCGTGGCGCGCCAGGCTGTAGCGGGTGTAGTCGGCGAAGTCGAGCATGAGGTCGCGGGCGCGGTCGGGGTCCGAACGCACCAGCGACGCGATGACGGTGAGGGCGTTGTAGACGAAGTGCGGCGACATCTCCGCCCGCAGCGCCCGCAGTTCGGCCTGCGCCGCCTGCTCCGCCGACGCCTCGAGCCTGCCCCGCTCGAGCGCCTGGACGACCAGGTCGGCGGCATGGCCGGCGACCGCGTCCCGGACGTCGCCGACGACCAGCAGGGCGCCCGCGAGCTCGTCGCGGACGTGCAGCGGCAGCACGAGGACGTCCGGCGCGGAACCGGGCTCCTCGGTGTGCAGCACGGCGTCGAGCACCGTCGCCACGACCGCGTCCGGCCCCGGCCGCCCGGACCACAGCAGCGACCCGGAGAGGTCGGTGAGGCCGAGCCCGGGGAAGCCGAACAGCCGGCGCAGGCGGTGCGCGGCGCGGCGGGCGGGTGTGCCGGACAGGCCGTCGCGCAGGTCGTCGGTGATGCGGCGGGCGGCGGCGAGCACCGGCAGCGGGTCGGCGTGGGACGCCGGGCGCAGGCGCAGCGCGGTCATCGAGCCTCCCTCGGCGGCTGGCGGGTAGATCCTACGGCCAGGCGGCGTCCTCCCGGTCGGCCAGCACCTGGGCGTGGCGGCGGAACCGGCGCCAGGTGCGGTAGTGGTCGATCGCGGTCAAGCCGCGCAGCAGGCTCGCGTTCGCCGGGTACGGCCGGTCCGGCAGCGAGATCCAGCCGGTCGTGCGGGTCTCCTTGACCGCCACCGGCACCGGCCGGAACGTGGTCGGGTCGAGGCCGTCGCTGTGCCGGACGACCTCGTCGAAGAACCACGCCGACGTGATCAGCGCCAGCACGCCGGGCGACGCCTTGAGCGCCTCCTTCAGCGGGCCCGCTTCCAGCAGCCGGAACGTCTGGTTGATCGCGGGCGCGGTGACGCCGTGGTCGTCGTAGGCGACCTCGCCCGCGTGCAGCGCCATCCGGAGCCGGATCCGGGCCCCGGGGTCGTGCGTGCGGTTGTGCCGGTGCAGCGCGACGGCGAGCGCGGCGGGCAGGAACTCGACGAAGAGCCCCTTCGGGATCTCCGGCGGGACGAGGACGAAGACGCCGTCGCCGCAGTCCTCGCGCCGGCAGGCCGCCCACGGGACGCCGGCGTCGTCGAACGCCCGGCAGAGCGCGCGGTACAGCCCTTCGCGCAACGCCAGCCGGTGTGGTGTGGTCCTGCGTTGGTCGCCGTAGCCCTCGACGTCCACGGCGAAGATCGTCCGGTGCAAAGCCGGCCGCTCGTACTTCATCGCACCCTCCCTGCGATCATGCATCTGAAAGTGCAGATGCATGTGCAGATGAGTGTGACGCGGAACACCCGTCCGGGTAAACGGGCTGTGCGGTGAGCGGTTCTCCCACCGCGGTGACCGGCAGCAGGTGTTCACCGGCGGTGAACACCCCTGGTCAGGGCCCTGGGAGCGGGTGTGTACCGCTCGCAGGGCTCTGACGGACGGGATCAGCAGCTCTGCTTGTAGAAGTACTGGGAGTTGGCGTCCATGTCCGCCTTGGTGATCGAGTGCAGCTCCGCGGTGAGGGTGCGCGTCACCGGCTTGCCCTCGATCGCCGCGACCGCCTGCTGGACGCCCTGGGTGCCGATCGAGGCCGGGTCCTGGGCGATCAGGGCCTGGTACTGGCCGTTCTTGAGGCCTTCGACCTCGGACGGGCTCGCGTCGAAGCCGATCAGGTTGACCGCGCCGACCTTGCCCGCGTTGCGCAGGCCGGTCGCCGCGCCTTCACCCGTGTTGAGGTTGGTCGCGAAGATGCCGATCAGGTCCGGGGTCGACGACAGCGCCGCCGTCACCTTGGACGCCGCCTGGTCGGGCTCGTTCTGGGTGAACTGGACGCCGATCGACTTCAGGTTCGGGGTGTTCTTCAGCTCGTCCTCGAAGCCCTTCGCGCGGGCCGCCGTGGTCGAGGTGCCGGCGATCGTGTCGAGGACGAGCACCGAGCCGCTCTTGCCGTTCGCGAGCTTGGCCATCGTCTGGGCCGCGAGCTTGCCGCCCGAGGCGTTGTCGGAGGAGACGGACGACGCGGCCACGCTCGTGTCCTTCAGCGACGTGTCGACCTCGACGATCTTCGCGCCGCGCGCCTTCACCTGCTGGATCGGCGCGAGCATCGCCGTGTCGTCGGTCGGGGCGATGAGCAGCGCGGCCGGCGGGTTGGAGCCGAGGGCGTTGACGAGCTGGGTCTGCATCGCCGCGTCGAACTTCTGCGGCGCCTGCGTGGTCAGCTCGTAGCCGAGCTTCTTCGCCTCGGCCTGCGCGCCGCACTGCAGCGAGATGTAGAACGGCTCGGCCTGCACACCCGGGATCAGCGCCAGCTTCTTGCTGCCGGCCGGCTTGGCGGAATCGCCGGACCCGGTCTGCCCGACCGTGCCGGACCCGCACGCGGTGAGCAGCGCGGCGGCCGAGGCCAGCGCACCGACGGCCGCGAAAGTCTTGGTGAGTTTCATAAGCACCTCTTTGTACTCGGGGGAACTCAGCGGGAGTTGCGTTGACGGCGGCGCCGCTGGTCGAACCAGACGGCGGCGATCAGGACCGCACCGACGGCGATCATCTGCCAGAAGTCCTGGACGTGCGTGATGTTGAAGCCCTTCTTCAGCACGGCCGGGATGAACACGCCGATCACCGTGCCCAGCACCGAACCGACGCCGCCGAACAGGCTCGTGCCGCCCATCACGACCGCGGCGATGGCGTTGAGGTTGTCGGTGGTGTGCGCCGAGATCGTGGTCGACGCGTAGTACGCCAGCGAGAGGAACCCGGCGATCCCGGCCAGGAAACCCGTCAGCGTGTACACCTTCAGCAGGTGCCGCGTGACGCCGATGCCGGCGCGCCGCGCGCCCTCGGCGTTGGAGCCGACGGCGAAGGTGTACCGGCCGAACTTCGTCGTGTGCAGCAGCCACGCGCCGATCAGCGTGATCACCACGGCCACGATGACCAGGTTCGGCACGATGCCGAACGACGTGCCGTAACCGAGGGTCTGGTTGAGCGCGACCGGCACGCTGCGCACGTCCGACCCGTTGTTGAGCAGGTAGGCCGCGCCGAGCGCCGCACCCATCGTGCCGAGGGTGACGATCAGCGGCGGGATCCCCGCCACCGCGATGAGGAACCCGTTGACCAGGCCCCACGCCGTCCCGGCGACGACCGCGGCGACCAGGCCGGCCGTGATGACGCCCCAGCCGGCGTTCGACGCGTTGCCGCCGGACATCGCCTCCATGACCTTGCCGGCGACCATGCCGGCGAAGATCAGCACCGAGCCGACGGACAGGTCGATGCCGGAGGTGATGATCACGAACGTCATCCCGACCGAGAGCACCAGCAGCACGGCCGTCTCGATGAGCAGCGTCTGGAAGGTGAACAGCGTCGCGAACTCGCCGGGGGCGATCGCGCTGAACACGATGATCAGCGCCACCAGGACCAGCGCGATCCAGAACGTGTTGGCGCCGGCCAGGCGTTTGCCCAGCGGCCGCTTGCCGAAGCCCGCTTCGGGCGACTCCTGGATTTCCTTCGCGGGGGTCGACACGGTCACGCGGCCTCCTCTTGCACGAGCGCGCCGGTCATCGCCGCGACGAGGTCTTCGAGCTTCGTGTCCGTCCCGGTGAACCGGGCGACGCGCTTGCCGAGCCGCAGCACCTCGACGCGGTCGGCGACCGAAAGCACCTCGGGCATGTTGTGGCTGATCAGCACGACGGCGATGCCCTTGTCGCGCACCTTCTTGATGACGTCGAGCACACGCTCGCGCTGCACGACCCCCAGCGCCGCGGTCGGCTCGTCCATGAACACGACCTTCGACGCCCACACGACCGAGCGCGCGACCGCGACGCTCTGGCGCTGGCCGCCGGACAGCGAGCCGATCGGGACGTCGGTGCTCTGCAGCGTGACGCCGAGGCGCTGGAACTCTTCGACCGCCTGCCGCCGCATCTCGGCCTTGTCGAGCATGCCCAGCTTGCCGAGGATGCCCTTGCGGTGGATCTCGCGGCCGAGGAACAGGTTCGCCGCCGGGTCGAGTTCGGGTGCGACGGCGAGGTCCTGGTAGACGGTCTCGATCCCCAGCCGCCGCGCGGTGGTCGGCGAGTCGAAGCGCACTTCCTCGCCGTCCAGGAGGATCTTCCCCGACGTCGGCTGCTCCGCGCCGGAGAGGCACTTGACCAGCGTGGACTTGCCGGCGCCGTTGTCACCGATCAGGGCCGTCACCTCACCCGCGCGCGCCTGGAACGACGCGCCGCGCAGAGCTTCGACGGAACCGTAGTGCTTGGTGAGGTCGATCGCGTCCAGGAGGATTTCGCTCATCCGTGCCTCTCTTCCGGCGCCGGCGGCCGGCAGCGGATCACCGTCGCCGTGCCGGACAGCTCGGTCTGGCCGGCGTCGAACGGGACGACGTAGGTGTCGCCCTTCGCCAGCGCGTACTCGCCGCCGTGCTCGGTCCGCAGGGTGCCTTCGCCGTCGAGGACGACCAGCACCGCGAACGACGGATCGAGTGACAACGTTGTCGCCTCGTCGGTACGCAGCTGGTCGGCTCGGAAGAACCGCTCCGATCCGCCGGCCAGCAGGTCCACAGTGGACGAGCGGTCGCCCGCGGTGCGCTTGATGATCGTCTCGAGCCGGTCGGTGTCCCAGCCGGAGGTGTCCAGCGCCTCGATGGCGGTGTCGAAGCCGAGGCCGAGGTGGCCCTTCTCCGGCGACGCGAGGAAGTCGCGCCACTCGATGGTGAGCGAGAAGTCCGTCGGCTGCTGCAGTTCGACGACGAAGACACCCTCGCCGATCGCGTGCGGCAGCCCGGCCGGGATGTAGACGGTGTCGCCGGCGGTCACCGGAACGCTGTTCAGCGCGCCCAGCATCGACGGCACGTCCTGCTCGCGCGTCCACTCGGACACCGTCGCCTTCGACAGCGTCTCCTTGAAGCCCGGGTAGACGCGCGGGTCGTCGCCGTAGGTGCCGACCACGATCCACGCCTCGGTCTTGCCGAAGTGGGAGTCGAAGTGCCGCTTCGCGAACGTGTCGTCGGGGTGGAAGTGCACGGGCAGCCGCTGGCCCGCGTCGAGGAGCTTCACCAGCAGCCCGGTCGACGTCCCGAGCGCCTCGACGTGCTTCGCGCCGAGCCAGCCGGTCGCGTTCGCGACGACCGTGTCGCGCAGCCAGGCGCCGTCCGGGAGCCGGGTCAGGCCGTTGGTCTCCTGGCCGAACATGGTGCTCACCGAGGCGACCCAGTCTTCCGGGCCGAACTTCTTGTCCGGCGACGCGCCGCGCAGCGCCGCGATGGCGTCGCCGCCGCGGTAGAACTGCGGCGGCTGGTTGGCGGGGAGCCGGATCGGTTCGAGGGTCACGGGGCGACCTCACCGGAACCACGGGCGACGAGATGCACGGGCAGGACTACCTTTCTCGGCGGGGACTGATCTCCCTGTACTCGGGCGAACAGCAGTTCGGCCGCGGCGTGGCCCAGCGCGCTGACGTCGTGCGCGACCACGGTGACCGGCGGGTTCAGCAGGTCCGCCAGCTCGAAGTCGTCGAACCCGATCATCGCCGGGCGGTGTTCGGCGTGCGCGAGGGCGCGCAGGAGGTGCACGGCGACCCGGTTGTTGCCGGCGACCACCGCGGTGGCCGCGTCCGGGCCGTCCAGCAGCCGCTTGACCGCGTCGCCGACCGCCTCCGGCGTCGGTGTCCCCATCGAGATCAGCGACTCGTCGTAGGAGATCCCGTTGCGCACGCAGCCCTCGCGGAACCCGCGCAGGCGCTCGGCCGCGGTGAAGATGTCCGGGCTGTCGCCGAGGAACGCGATCCGGCGGTGCCCGTGCCGCGCCAGGTGCGAGACGGCTTCGATGGTGCCGCCGAGGTTGTCCACCAGCACGGTGTCGGCCACGATGTCGCCGGCCGGCCGGTCGATGAACACCACCGGCGTGCCCGCGCGCATCTCCGGCACCAGGTAGCCGTGCTGGAGCCCGGCCGGGACGACGAGGATGCCGTCCACCCGCCGCGCGCAGAACTCCAGGACGAGCTCGCGCTCGCGGTCGGAGTTCTCTTCGGACGAGCCGGTGAGCACCTGGCGGCCGAACGAGGTCGCGATGCGCTCGACCGCGCGGTTCAGCTCGGAGTAGAAGGGGTTGCCGACGTCCTCGACGATCAGCCCGATGGTGCCGGTGGTCGACCCGCGGCGCAGGTTGCGCGCGCCCAGGTTCCGCCGGAAACCCAGCTGCTCGATGGCCGCCATGACCCGCTCGGCGGTGTCCGGGTGCACCGCCGGTTCGTCGTTGACCACGCGCGAAACGGTCTTGATGCTCACGCCCGCGAGCCGGGCCACGTCGCTCATCGTGGCCCGCCTGCTGGCGGTGCGCGTGCTGCCGTCACGGTCCCGGCCGGGGGGAGACAACGTTGTCATAGTGACCGGGATTGAACGCCACGACCCGGTGGCTTGTCAACGCCTCCTGCGTGGATTGTGCCGATTCGGCTACTGACGGCGTAGGACAGACGGCTGATGACGCTGTCCGGAAGCGGACAGGTCTTGACGGGACCCCTTGACGATCCGGTGAACCGCTGCCCAAGGTGGCCCGGTTCGACCGACTGCGCGACAAGGTTGTCATGACACACCGTTTCTGGTCGCGCTGACGAGGTGAAAGGCGATGGCCATGGCGCGATTGCGCTTCAGAGCCGGTTTGACCTTTTTGACACTGGCGGTGACCGCAGCGGTGGCTCCCGCTGTGCCCGCTGCCGCGGCTACCGGCACGGATTTCGCGAAGTGGGTCAACCCCTTCGTCGGCACCCGGCCCGGTGGCGCCGACCACGGCACCGGGGGCGGTGCCGGCAACACGTTCCCGGGCGCGGTCGCGCCGTTCGGCATGGTCCAGTGGAGCCCGGACACGGTGAAATCCCAGCCCGGCGGCTACTTCTACGACGACAACGCCTTGACCGGGTTCAGCCTGACGCACCTTTCCGGCGCCGGCTGTTCGACCTATCAGGACATCCCGTTCATCCCTTATGTCGGTGAAGTGACGACTTCCCCGGCGACCGACCCGGCCCACTACACGTCGAAGTTCTCGCACGCCAACGAACACGCGACCGCGGGCGCCTACGACGTGACCCTCGACAGCGGAGCGAAGGTCGAGCTCAGCGCGACCCAGCGCACCGGCTCGGCGCGGCTGACCTACCCGGCGGGCGCGTCCTCGACGCTGCTGGTCAACACGTCCGGCTCGGTCAACGGCACCGACGACGCGTCGATCACCATCGGCAAGGACACCATCAGCGGCTGGGCCGCGAGCGGCCGCTTCTGCGGGGCCCGGAACAGCTACCGCGTCTACTTCTCGGCGAAGTTCGACACGCCGTTCGAGTCGATCGGCACCTGGAAGAACGGCGCCGTGACGCCGAACAAGGCCGCCGAAACCGGCGGCGCCAAGGCGAAGGTCGCGCAGCCCAACGGCGTCGACGCCTCGATCGCGCGCCCGGCCAAGGCCGCGCCGCAGAACACCACCGTCAGCGGCCCGGGCAGCGGCGGGTACGTCACCTTCGCGAACCTCAACGGTGCCCAGGTGAACGTCCAGGTCGGACTGTCCTTTGTGTCCGTCGACGGCGCGAAGGCCAACCTCAAGGCCGAGAACACGAAGAAGTCCTTCGACACCGTGGCGGCGGGCGCGCGGAAGGCGTGGAACGACCAGCTCGGCAAGATCGCCGTCACCGGTGGTTCCGACGCGGACCTGACGACGTTCTACACGTCGCTGTACCACTCGCTGATCCAGCCCAACGTGTTCTCCGACGCGAACGGGCAGTACATCGGCTTCGACGGCCGGATCCACACGGCCGACAAGAACCACGCGATGTACACGAACTTCTCCGGCTGGGACATCTACCGCTCGGAGGTCCCGCTGCTGGCGACGATCGCGCCGCACGAGACGTCGGACATCGTCCGGTCGATGATGGCCTACGCCGAACAGGGCGGCTCGTGGGACCGCTGGACGGTCGCGAACGACTACACCGGCGTCATGAACGGCGACCCGTACCACATCATCGTCTCCAGCGCGTACGCGTTCGGGGCGCGGGACTTCGACGCCCAGAAGGCGTTGCTGCTCATGATCAAGGGCGCGACCCAGCCGACGCAGGGCTACACCGAGCGGCCGGGCCTGGACGACTACCAGAAGCTCGGTTACGTGCCGGGCGCCGGCGCGGACACCCTGGAATACACCAGCGCCGACTTCTCCATCGCCCAGTTCGCGAAGCGGCTCGGCGACAGCGCGACGTACACGACGTTCATGAAGCGCGCCCAGAACTGGCAGAACCTCTACAACCCGGGCACCGGGCACCTGCAGCCGCGCAACGCGGACGGCTCGTTCGCCGGCACCTACGACCCGGCCAGCTCGCAGGGCTGGGTCGAGGGCAACGGCGCGCAGTACGAGTGGATGGTGCCCTACGACCTCGGCGGCGTCGTGACGGCGTTCGGCGGGAACACCGCGACCCAGTCCCGGCTGGACACCTTCTTCACCCAGCTGAACGCGGGCACGCAGGAGCCGTACGCCTTCATGGGCAACGAGCCGAACTCCAACGCGCCCTACGTCTACTCGTACGCGGGCGCGCCGGCCAAGACCCAGGCGATCGTGCACCGTTCGATGGACGACCTGTACAACCCTCGTCCCGAGGGCCTGATCGGCAACGACGACCTCGGCCAGATGTCGGCCTGGTACGTGTGGTCCGCGCTCGGCATCTACCCGGAGATCCCGGGCCGCGCCGAGACGCTGCTGGTCACCCCGCGCTTCGAGCACGCCGTGCTCACCACCGGCGCGGGCAAGAAGATCACGATCAACGCCCCGGGCACCGGCGACTACGTGGGCAGCCTGAAGGTCAACGGCGGTGCGGCCGCGAAGGCGTGGCTGCCGGAGGGCCTGATCTCCGGCGGTGGCACGCTCGACTACACCCGCTCCGCCACGGCGACCGCGTGGGGCAGCGCGCCGGCCGACGCGCCGCCGTCGTTCCGCGAGCAGGAGAAGCCGAGCCTGTCCTTCGTGGACCCGGCGCGGGCGGTGACGCCCGCGGGGTCGACGTCGAAGGCTTCCGTGGGCGTCCAGGACCTGTCGGGCACCGCCCGGACCTGGACCTACAGCGCGGGCAGCGTCGACGGGATCACGCTGACGCCGTCGACGGGCACCATCGCGGTGCCCGCCGCGGGCAAGGCGCAGGCGGAGCTGACGGTTTCGGTCCCCGCGGGGCTGGCCGACGGCGCCCGCCGCATCCCGGTGACGTTCTCCGCGCCCGGCCTGGCCTCGTCGCAGGCCGTGCTCACGGTGCTCGTGGCCCAGCCGAACAGCTGGCTGGCCACGGTGAACAACGCCGGCATCTCCCCGGACGCGAACTCCGGTGCGGCCAACTTCGACGGCGGCGGCTGGAGCTACTCGGCCGAGGCCCTCGCCGCGGCCGGCGCCACCCCGGGCGGCACGGTGACCAGTGACGGCATCAAGTTCACCTGGCCGGCGTTCCCGGCCGGGGACCCGGACAACGTGGTCGCCGGCGGCCAGACGGTGAACGTCACCGGCTCCGGGCGGCTCGCGCTGCTCGGCTCGGCGTCCAACGGCAACGCCTCGGGCACGCTGACCGTCACCTACACCGACGGCAGCAAGTCCACCGCGACCATCGGGTTCTCCGACTGGACCCTCGGTGGCGGCGGCGCCCAGCCGTCGTTCGGCAACCGCATCGTCCTGTCGACGCCGTACCGCAACGCTTCGGGCAGCGACCCGCAGCAGATCCGGACGATGGTGTTCGGCACCAACCCGATCACCCTGGACGCGGGCAAGACCGTGGCCAGCGTGACGCTGCCGGACAACGTCAGCGGCGGCGCACTGCACGTGTTCGCGATCGGCATCGGCGCATGAGGCGCAAGGTCCTGGCGAGCGCACTGACGCTCGCCGCGGCGGCGACGGTGGTCAGTCCCACCGTCGCCGCCGCGGCCGGCGGCGACGCGCTGGACGCCGTCAACACGTTCATCGGCACGCAGGACGAGGGCAACACCTTCCCGGGCGCTTCGGCGCCGTTCGGGATGACGCAGGTCAGCCCGATCACCTCGCACTACGCCGGCTACCGCTACACCGACACCGCGATCCGCGGGTTCGGGCACTTCTTCCTGTCCGGTGCGGGCTGCTGGGAGCAGGGCGGCCTGGTCTCGACGTTGCCGACGACCGGGGAAGTGGGGCCCGGCAAGGCGTTCGACACGAGGGCGGCTGTGACATTCGACCAGAAGCAGTACGCCTCGCCGTTCACCCATGACGGCGAAGTCGGCAAGCCCGGCTACTACAAGGTCCGCCTGACCGGCTACGGCGGCGTCGACGTCGAGACGACCGCGGCGACGCGGGCGGGTGCCGAGCGGTACACCTTCACGAAGCCGGGTGACGCCAACGTCTTCGTCAACGTCGGGCAGGCCAACGACAAGGAACCGGTGACGGGCAGCAGCATCCGCGTCGTCGACGACCGGACCGTCGAGGGCACCGTGGAGTCGCAGGCGTTCTGCGGCGGCAAGGCCTACACGACGTACTTCACGACGAAGTTCGACAAGCCGTTCAAGGCGTTCGGCACGTGGTCGCCGACCGGCGGCACGCCGGGCTCGCGCTCCTCCGAAGGCGGTGCGGGCCTGCGGGGTGCGTGGCTGACCTTCGGCGGCGGCGGCCAGGTCACCGCCACCACCGCGATCTCCCAGGTGGACGCGCAGGGCGCGCGCGTGAACCTGGCCTCGGAGCACATCCGCTCGTTCGACTCGGCGAAGGCCGACGCCCAGCGCAGCTGGCGACGCGAGTTGTCCTCTGTGGACATCAAGGGCGGGACACCCGACGATCGCACGGTCTTCTACACCTCGCTCTACCACGCGCTGCTGCAGCCGCTGACCGCGAACGACGCCGACGGCCGCTACTACGGCTTCGACAAGAAGATCCACCGCGCGGTCGGGTGGACCTACTACGACTTCTTCTCGCTGTGGGACACCTACCGCACGCAGAACCAGCTCCTGGCGCTGCTGCGGCCGGGACGGGCGCGGGACATCGCGAAGAGCATCCTGGCGATCCACGACCAGGGCGGCTGGCTGCCGCGGTGGGCGTACGCGAGCCAGGAGACGAACACGATGACCGGCGACCCGGTCACCCCGTTCCTGGTGGACCTCTGGCGCTTCGGTGCGTTGTCGGGCAACGAGCTGCGCGCGTACGACGCCTTGCTGCAGAACTCGCGGGAGATCCCGCCGGCGTCGTCGCCGTTCCAGGGCCGCTCCGGCAACGCCAGCTACCAGCAGGACGGGTTCGTCCAGTACGACCCGGACTTCCCGAAGAAGGGCCAGGACACCGATCCGAACCACGGCGCGTCGGCCACCTTGGAGTACGCGCTCGGTGACTGTTCGCTGTCGGTGATGGCGGCCGCGCTCGGCAAGAAGGACGACGCGGCGGCGTTGGCGGCGAAGGGCCGGACCTACCGGACGCTGTGGGACTCCACCCAGGCCGATCGGGGCTTCACCGGCTTCTTCCGGCCTAAGGTCCACGGCGGCGCGTGGTTCTCACCCGCGGACAAGCCGTACAGCCCGCAGAGCCAGGACGGCTTCCACGAGGGCACGGCCTGGCAGTACCAGTGGCTGGTGCAGCAGGACGTGCCCGGCCTGGTGCAGCGGATGGGCGGCCCCGCGGCCACCGGCAAGCGCCTCGACGACTTCTTCGCCTACGACGAACTGGTGAAGGACCCGGCGAAGGCGGTCCGCGAGAACTGGGTCGTCGGCCCGTACGACTACTACGACCAGTTCCGCTACAACCCGAACAACGAGCCCGACCTGCACTCGCCGTGGATGTACGCGCTCACCGGGCAGCCGGCGAAGACGTCCACGGTCGTGCGGTCCGCGCACACGCTGTTCACGAACGCGCCCAACGGCGTCACCGGGAACGACGACCTGGGCACCATGTCGGCCTGGTACGTCTTCAGCGCGCTGGGGCTCTATCCCGCCGTCCCAGGGACTGGGAACTTCGTGCTGAACACTCCGCGGTTCGCGAAGTCCGTGGTGCACCTGGAGAACGGGAAGGACATCAGGATCCAGGCGCCCGGCGCGGACGGGGCGAAGCTGCAGTACGTCTCCGGCCTGAAGGTCGGCTCGAAGGCCAGTGACCGCGTTTACGTCGGCTTCGATCAGCTGAAACGCGGCGCCACGCTGGACTTCACCCTCACCACCGACGCCGCGAAGGCGACGTGGGCGACGTCACCGTCGTCCGCTCCGCCCTCGCCCTGCGCGGGGTAGCGACCGGCGCTCACGGCCGTGGTTCAGACCACAGTGGACCACGGCCGTGAGCATCGTCACGGGCCCCGGTGTTCCCGTGAGGGCCGTCACGCCTCACACTGGGTATCACCACGTCCGACATCGCCGTTGACGTACCAGGCAGTCCGCCTTGGACGGTGCACGTCGGGCGTTTTCGTGTGTGAGACCAAAGTGGTGAGACCCCACAGGAGGAAGAAGTGTCCAGCAAGGCCGCTTATGCGTTCCGCGTGGCCGCAGTAGCCGAAGCTCTCTCGTGGGCCGCGCTGCTGGTCGGGATGTTCCTCAAGTACGTCGTCCACTCCTCCGGCGAGGGCGGCGTGCCCGTCCTCGGCATGGTGCACGGCGTGGTCTTCGTCCTCTACGTGGTGATCTCCCTGTCCGTGGCGAAGCCGCTCGGCTGGCGCCCGAAGACGCTGGTGCTGGCCCTGCTGGCCAGCATCCCGCCGCTGTTCACGTGGCTGTTCGAGAAGTGGGCGCTGCGCAACGGCAAGCTCGACGGCCCGCAGCGGCTGTCCCACGGCGGTGTCGGCCTGTTCCAGGCGAAGGAACCGGTCGCCGTCTGATCCCGGTATGTGAGAAAGGGCCCGCGCTCGCCGAGTGCGGGCCCTTTCCGTTCACTCGCTGAAGTCCCCGGCGGCGCGGCGCACCTTCGTCAGCAGGTCGGTCAGCTGCTCGGTCTGCCGCTCGGTCAGCCCGCTCAGCCCGAAGTCGATGGCGGTGACGGCTTCGGTCGCGGCCTCGCGGCGCGCCCGGCCCTCGTCGGTGATCTCCACCAGCGTCGTGCGGCGGTCGGTCGGGTGCGGAACCCGCTTCACGAGCCCGTCGCGCTCCAGGCGGTCCACTATGTTGGTGACACTGGTGGGGTGCAGCTGGAGCCGCTCGCCCATCACCCGCATCGGCAGGCTGGCGCTGCGGGCGAAGGTGAGCAGCACCAGCGCTTCGTACCGGGCGAAGGTCAGGCCGTGCGGCTTGAGCGCGCCGTCCACCGCGGACTGGATGATCTGCTGGACCCGCATCACCCCGGTCACCGCGGCCATGGTCCCGGAGGGCCCGATCCGGTCCTCCCAGATCCTGGCCGCGCGGGCGATCGGGTCGAACGGCAGCGGACGGTTCATGACACGCGAAGTTACCAGCGGGTACCGGCGGGTGTCGCACGACTGGCGGAAATGACCACCGAAGAAGGGACTTCCGAGCATGATCGTCGCGTTCAGCGTGAGCCCGTCCGGCGGGGACCCCGACGGCGGGGTGAGCGAAGCCGTCGCCCGTGCGGTGAAGGTGGTCCGTGAATCCGGGCTCCCCAATTCGACCAACGCGATGTTCACGAACATCGAGGGCGAGTGGGACGAGGTGATGGACGTCGTCAAGCGCGCGGTCGAGGCCGCCGGCGAGGGCTCGGCCCGCGTCGGCCTGGTGCTGAAGGCGGACATCCGGCCGGGCTTTTCCGACCAGCTCGAAGCGAAGGTGGAGCGGATCGAGGCCCACCTCCGCGACTCCTGACCTGTGCCGAGCGCCCCAATGTGGCGTTGGTTGCGTCCAGCGCACCCAATGTGGCGTTCGGTGCGTTGGACGCACCGAACGCCACATTGGGGCGCTTGGGGCGCTGGGGGCTAGGGGAGGGGCGGGGTGAAGGCGACCGTCCAGCGGCCGTCTTCGCTCGTCACCGCCAGGGGGTAGCTGAACGGCTTGCCGTCGCCGAGGGCCCCGGAGACGGTCGCGCGGGTCGGTGAGCCGGCGTCGGGGCCGAGCTCGACGCGCACGTCGTGGGCGCCGCGGTCGGCGAGCACCGAGACGTAGTCCTTCGCGAAGTCGTCGCCGCCCGAGCCGGGGTAGTCGAGGAGGCCGGCGAAGGCGTCGGCGTCGTGGCCGGTGAGCGCGGCGGCGAGCTTGTCGCGCAGTTCGCCGGGCGAGGCCGCGCCCGGGTCCGGTTCGTGCACGATGAGCAGCGTCACCGCGCCGATCCAGACCACGGCGGCGGCGATCGAGAGACCCACCTTCACGTCACGCCGGATGTGCACCCGGCCGAGCCTGCCCCAGCGGTGCCGTCCTGCCAAGCGGACGGGCCGGGACGAGCCCCGAAACCGGCGCGTGGGCTCGCGCACCCGCCGGATTCCGCCCGCCGAGCTGCCCGCGGCTTCAGAACCCGGGCCCCCGCGCCCCCGGCTGTCGAGACCGGAGCTCGCCCTCCCGAAGGGGGCCGAGCAAGCCGGACCGCCGCAGCTGCCGGGCACCCGGCGAAACCTCGACTTGACGCCAAGGCCGCCCCGGAACCGGCGGTCGAGCAAGCCGGACCGCCGCGACGGCCGACCACCCGGTGAAACTTCTCCGGCGCCCGTGCCAGGATGGAACCGTGACACAACCACGCGGATCTGCAGCGAAGTCAGCGGCCTTGTCCGCCGCCCTTTCCGGCGCGGTCGACCTGTCCGCGCTCAAGGCCCGCGCCGAAGCGGCGCAGAGGCAGCCGGCCCCGTCCGCCGGCCCGGCCGGTGGCGAGGGGCCGCCGCCGCGGTCCGCGCCGGGCGATGCCGTGATCGATGTCACCGAGGCCACCTTCCAGGCCGAGGTCGTGGAGCGGTCCCTGCACCAGCTCGTGGTCGTGGACCTGTGGGCCGAGTGGTGCGGCCCGTGCAAGCAGCTGTCCCCGGTCCTGGAGCGGATGGCCGCCGAGTCCGGTGGCGCGTGGGTCGTGGCGAAGGTCGACGTCGACGCCAACCCGCGGATCGCGCAGCTGTTCGGCGCGCAGTCCATCCCGACGATCGTCGCCATCGCCGGCGGCCAGCCGGTCGACGCCTTCTCCGGCGCCCTGCCCGAGCCCGAGATCCGCAAGTGGATCAACGCGCTGCTCGACGCCCTGCGCGACAAGCTGCCGGGGATCCGCGACGCGGAGGCGGCGGGCGGCCTGGCCGAGGAGCCGGAAGACCCGCGCTTCACCGAGGCGGAAGAGGCCTTCGAGCGGGGTGACTTCGCCGCGGCGCAGGCCGCCTACGAGCGCATCCTCGACGTCGAACCGGCCAACGAGCTGGCGAAGAACGCCCTGGCCCAGGTCAAGTTCACCGCCCGCGCCGAAAGCGCGGACCCGGAGGCGCGCGCGAAGGCCGACGCCGACCCGTCCGACCTGGCGGCCCAGCTCGACGCGGCCGACCTGGACATCGCGGAGAACGACGTCGAGGCGGGCTTCAAGCGCCTGATCGACGCGGTCCGCCGCACCGCGGGTGAGGACCGCAACCGGGTCCGTGAGCACCTGGTGGCCCTGTTCGACCTGTTCGACCCGGCCGACGACCGGGTCATGAAGGCCCGGCGCGACCTCGCGAGCGCCCTCTTCTAGGAACGCACGAAAAAGGCCCCCACCGCGGTGGGGGCCTTTTTCATGAAGCTAGGCGTACTGCTTGGAGCAGACCGACGAGCCCTCGAGGTACCCGCGACGCAGCGCCTCGACCCGGTCGAAACCGCTGTCCGGGCGCTTGCCGTTGACGTCCGCCGAGACCAGGCTCTCCGGCTGCAGCAGGTCCGCGATGGCCTCGTCGAGGTCGCCCGCCGAGAGGCGCAGGTCGCCGGGGCGGTTGGTGAACGCCGCCCACGCACCCACCAGGCAGGCCGTGCGCAGGCCCGCGTTGGCGTTGTCGATCGACGCGCCGACACCCTTCTGGATGCCCAGCGCGTACCGCGCCGCGACCTCCGAGAACGCCGCGAAGTCGCCCATGCCGCCCGGGTCCTCGCCCTTCATCTCGGCCTCGCGGTCGATCGGCTGGGCGAGCTGGGCCAGCTTGGTCAGGTCGATGCTGACGGTGTTGTCGTCCGGGCAGTACGACGCCGGCGGCGTGGTCTGGCAGCTGCCGCCGTCGGTGATCTCCGGCGCGGCCACCCCGGCGCCCTTGAACGCCTCGTCGAGGCTCTTCTTCAGCAGCTCGACGGTCTGGGCGGTGAACTTCGCGTCGCCCTTGCCCTTGTCACCCCGGTCGAACGGGCGCTCGGTGAGCCGCGCCTTGACGTTCTCGGTGTTCATCGCCGCGCACTCCTTCGGGCCCTTCTCGAACCCGGTCTGGAACGCGTAGGTGCGGTCGAACGCCGTTCCGTGCGCGCCCTTGTCGGCGGCGCTGGTGCCCGCCTGGTCGCGGATCAGGAACATCGACGCCATCACCTGGTTCAGGCCCTCGGACGTCGACACGCGGTAGTACTTGCTCTTGTCCTCGGCGACCCAGCGGAAGTAGCCGCCGGCGAAGCAGTCGGCCTGCTGCTCCTTGACCACGGTCGGGGTGCTCTTGGCGATCCCCGCCTTGTCGCCGAGCCGGTACTGCACGGCGTGGCCGAACTCGTGCGCGAGCACCACGACCACCGACATCGGGCCGAACCGCTGGCGCAGCATCGGCAGCAGCACGCCGCGGTCCCACGCCACCGAGTCGTCGACCGGGCAGTAGAACGCGTTCACGAGCTTCTTCACGCTGCCGCAGCCGGTCTCTTCGGTGTCGCTCTGCGCGTCGTAGGACAGCAGGGACTTGACCGGCTCGAACTGCTCGCCGAAGTTGGCCGGCAGCATCTCGCCCCAGTAGGTCTGGACGTCGTCGATCGCCGCGGTGGCGAGCTTGTCGTCCTCGCCGCCGTCGGCGTTGCGGACGTCCAGTTTCGGTGTCGGCGCGTCCGGCTTGAGGCCGCTCTCGAAGTGCGTCACCGGCAGCCCGGAGACCGAGCCCGCGCCGGTGTCCTTGGCCGGGTCCCCGCTCGCGCCGCCCTTGTCGTTGCAGCCGCTCACGGCCACGGCCGCGACGGCCAGCAACGCGACCAGCGCGCGCCGCCCTCCCCCTGGGATCATCTGTTCACTCGCTCTCGTCCCCACCCGTACCGACGGGCAGGACCCTACCCAGGGCATTCGCGGAGCGTGCACGTTATCCCCGAACTGATGAGACTTGTTCAGCCGTCGGCCGCCGCATGACTTTCGCGCTGATCGGCGGTGTGCGGGCGGGGCGCGGCGGCCTGACCAGAACAAGCCTCACTCCCTGCGCAGGGCGGGCCACGGCCCGATATCGTCGCTTCCCATGCGTGCAGTCCGCCGGTTCACCGTCCGCGCCAGCCTCCCGGAGTCCCTTTCCGGCCTCGGCGCGCTGGCCACCAACCTGCGCTGGACGTGGCACCCGCCGACGCGCGACCTCTTCGCGTCGATGGACGCCGAGCTCTTCAACGCCGTGCGCGACCCGCTGCGGATGCTCACCGCGCTGCCGCCGGCCCGGCTCGACGAGCTCGCCGTCGACGACGGCTTCCTCGCCCGCGCCCGCGCCGCGGCCGAGGACCTGGAGAAGTACCTGTCCGAGCCGCGCTGGTACCAGCGCCGCGAAGACCCCGAACTGCCGCCCGCGGTCGCCTACTTCTCGATGGAGTTCGGCGTCACCGAAGCGCTGCCGAACTACTCCGGCGGCCTCGGCGTGCTGGCCGGCGACCACCTCAAGGCCGCGTCCGACCTGGGCGTGCCGATGGTCGGCGTCGGGCTGCTCTACCGCAACGGCTACTTCCGGCAGTCGCTGTCGCTCGACGGCTGGCAGGTCGAGCACTACCCGGTGATCGACCCGAACGCGTTCCCCCTGGAGCTGCTGACCGCCGGCGGGCGGCCGGTGCTGATCGGCGTCGCCATGCCCGGCGGGCGCGACCTGTGCGCGCAGATCTGGCAGGCCCGCGTCGGCCGCGTGCCGCTGCTGCTGCTGGACACCGACACCGAGGCCAACGACGAAGACCTGCGCGGCGTCACCGACCGCCTCTACGGCGGTGACGCCGACCACCGGCTGCGGCAGGAGATCCTGGCCGGCATCGGCGGGTTCCGCGCGGTGCGGAAGTACTGCGAGCTGACCGGGCACCCGCAGCCGATGGTGTTCCACACGAACGAGGGCCACGCGGGCTTCCTGGGCCTCGAACGCGCCCGCGAGATCGTCCAGGCCGACGGCCTCGCGTTCGACGAGGCCATGCCGGCGGTCCGGGCCGGGACGCTGTTCACCACGCACACCCCGGTCAGCGCGGGCATCGACCGGTTCCCGGTGGACCTGGTGCAGCGCTACTTCAACGACGGCCGCCTGGTGCCCGACATCGACCCGCGGCGGGTGCTCGCCCTCGGCGCCGAGGACAACCCCGGCCTGTTCAACATGGCGCACATGGGCCTGCGGCTGGCGCAGCGCGCGAACGGCGTGTCCCAGCTGCACGGACGCGTCACCCGGAAGATGTTCTCCCGGCTGTGGCCCGGCTTCGACCACGACGAGGTGCCGATCTCGTCGGTGACGAACGGCGTCCACGGCCCGACGTGGGTGGCGCGCGAGCTGAGCACGCTGCTCGGCCGCGAGTGGGGCCTCGACGTCGGCGAGGGGCCGTTGCGCGACGGCGTTTCCGACGCCCAGCTGTGGGAGCTGCGGCGCGAGCTGCGCGAGAAGCTGGTGCACGAGGTCCGGCGCCGGGTGCGGGCGGCGTGGCTGCAGCGCGGCGCGTCGCCGCTGGAGCTGGGCTGGGTGGACTCGGTCTTCGACCCGGACGTGCTGACCGTCGGGTTCGCCCGCCGCGTCCCGACGTACAAGCGCCTGACGCTGATGCTGCGCGACCCGGAGCGCCTGCGCACGCTGCTGCTGCACGAGGAGCGGCCGATCCAGGTGGTCGTGGCCGGCAAGTCGCACCCGGCCGACGAGAACGGCAAGCAGCTGATCCAGCAGATCGTCCGGTTCGTCGACGGCGCGGACGTGCGGCACCGGATCGTCTTCCTGCCCGACTACGACATGTCGATGGCGCGCTACCTCTACCGCGGCTGCGACGTGTGGCTGAACAACCCGGTGCGGCCGCTGGAGGCGTGCGGCACGTCGGGGATGAAGTCGGCCTTGAACGGCGGCCTCAACCTGTCCATCCGCGACGGCTGGTGGGACGAGTGCTACGACGGCAGCAACGGCTGGGCGATCCCGACCGCGGACGGCGTCACCGACCCGCTGCGCCGCGACGACCTGGAGGCCGCGGCGCTGTACGAGCTGCTCGGCCAGCAGATCGCGCCGCTGTTCTACGACCGCTCCGACGGCGGCGTGCCCACCGGCTGGCTGTCGATGGTGTGGCACACGCTGGAAACCCTCGGCCCGCGCGTCCAGGCGTCCCGGATGGTCCGCGAGTACGTCGACAACGGCTACCTCCCGGCCTCCCGCACGGTCGCGGCGGCGACCGGCGACGGCTATCGCGGCGCGCTGTCGCTGGCGGACTACCGCACGAAGCTCGAGGTGTCGTGGCCGCGGGTGCGGATCTTCGACTCGGAGCTGCTGGTGGAGGCGACCGAGCCGCTGGTGGTGGGCACCGAGGTGACGATCAGGGCCCGCATCGACCTGGCGAGCCTCGAGCCGTCCGAAGTGGACATCCAGGCGGTGGTCGGCCGCGTCGGCGACGACGACGAGCTGCACGACGCGGTGACGGTCCCGATGACGGCCGACGGCATCGGCGCGTTCGCGGCCCGGGTGAAGCTGCCGCGCCCGGGAGCGATCGGGTACACGGTCCGGGTCCTGCCGAGGCACGGTCTGCTGGCGACGCCCGCGGAGCTGGCGCGGGTCGTCCTGGCCTGAGGTCATCACCCGCGCCCGGGCGGCGACGGCGCGGAAGCGGACTGAGCGCTCCGGTGCGCCCAGGCGTTTCCGGTGGGCCGCCGGCTCCTGGCGCAGCTCGTCGCGGTACTGCGCCGGTCCACGCCAGGTCGGCCGGCCACGCCGGCCTGGAGCTGCTCCAGCCCGGAAATCACGCCGCGCGCAACGCTGAGCGAAGCTAAGTTGTAGGCATGCGCTTCGGAATGTTCGTCCCGCAGGGCTGGCGGCTGGACCTGGCCGGCATCGCTCCCGCGGACCACTGGAAGACCATGCTCGGCCTCGCGAAACACGCGGAGGCCGGGCCCTTCGAATCGATCTGGGTCTACGACCACTTCCACACCGTGCCGGTCCCGACCGAGGAGGCCACGCACGAGGCGTGGTCGCTGATCTCGGCGTTCGCCGCCTCGACCGACACCATCCGGCTCGGGCAGATGTGCACCTGCATGGGCTACCGCAACCCTGCCTACCTGGCGAAGGTCGCCGCGACCGCCGACCTCATCTCCGGCGGCCGGGTCGAAATGGGCATCGGTGCCGGCTGGTACGAGCACGAGTGGCGGGCCTACGGCTACGGCTTCCCGTCCGCCGGCGAGCGGCTCGGCCAGCTCGACGAAGGCGTCCGCATCATGCGGGACCTCTGGACCACCGGTACGTCTACTTTGGACGGGAAGCACTACCAGACCGATGGGGCGATCCTGCGGCCGCTGCCGCCGCAGGAGGGCGGCATCCCGCTGTGGATCGCCGGCGGCGGCGAGAAGAAGACGCTCCGGATCGCCGCGAAGTACGCGCGCTACACGAACTTCTACCCCGAGCCGGAGACGTTCACGCGCAAGTCGGAGATCCTCGCGGCGCACTGCAAGGACGTCGGCACCGACTTCGACGCGATCGTGCGCTCGGGCAACGTCAGCGTCGTCCTCGGCGAGACCGAGAAGGACGTCCAGGAGAAGGTGGCCTGGCTGAGGGCGCACTACGCGAAGTACGTCCCGGAGGAGGAGGCCGAGCGGGCGATCGCCACCTTCGCGAGCGGCCCGACGGTCGGCACGCCGGAGCAGGTCGCCGAGCACCTCGCCGCGCTGGGCAGGCGCGGCATGTCGTACGCGATCCTGAACTTCCCGGAAGCCGCGTACGACCGCGCCGGCATCGACCTGTTCACCGAGCACGTCGCCCCGGCGTTGGCCGGCTGAACTGTCGGTTCTCCCCGGTAGCGTGGAAAACGGGGGCTGCTAAGGCACCGCCGGGCTGCCGCCGGTCTGCACGGGCAGGCCGGCGGCAGCCCAGGCGCGGAACCCGCCGTCGAGGTCGGTCGCGTGGCGCAGGCCCAGCCGCTGCAGGTCGGCCGCCGCCAGGCTCGACGAATAACCCTCGTTGCACACCACGATCACCGTCGAGTCCCCGGTCACCGAAGGCAGCCGCCACTCGCTGTCCGGGGCCAGCCGCCACTCCAGGTGGATCCGCTCGACGATCACCGCGCCGGGGATCTCGCCTTCGGCCTGGCGGTTCGCCAGCGGCCGGATGTCGACCAGCAGCGCCCCCGCCTCCTGCAATTCGCGGGCCCGGGCCGGGGTGACCCGGTCCAGGCCGGACCGCGCGGAGGTCAGCAGTGAATCGACGGCGCTCATGACCGGACGATAGCGGGCAGCGGCGGGATTTCCGCCGGAACGTCGGCGAGCGAGGTGTACTCGCGTGTCGCCACCAGCGGCGGTGAGTAAGCGTGGACGCTGGCCGCCGGCTGGTCGCCGAGGCCGGTGACCTGGTGGGCGCGGCCGGCGCCGAAGCCCAGGCCCTGGCCGGCGACGTGCGTCCGGCGCCGGACCGGGCCGCCGGGGTAGCGGTACTCCTCGCCGAGTTCGCCCTGCACGACGGTGAACGACCCGGACGCGCCGCCGTGGTCGTGCGGCTTCGTGTGCTGGCCGGGCAGCCACGACAGCAGCCACAGCTCGACGCCGTCGGTCAGCGCCAGCCGCGCCCACCAGCGGCGGTCTTCGTCGAACCGCAGGACGCCCCGCAGGCCCGCGGTCAGCTCGGTGGCGACGGTCGTGGTCAGCTCGGCCAGCTCGCGCGGCGTCCAGAGCAGCCGCGACGGGTGCAGCAGCTCGGGCAGCAGCGGGTCGGTCAGCTGCGGGTGGATCTCGACGGGCGGACGAACCAGGGACGTGGTCAACGCGGGTGCTCCTCGCAACGCGAAAGGGAATCGGACGCCGGAACAGCGCGACACCGCACGCGTCACAAGAGGACGCGAGGGATCAGCGGAGCCGCGCCCGCGTACACCCGGCCGAAGCGACGAGGAGCAGGTCGATGGTGCGACGGCGCCAGAACGAGCCCCGGGTGACTCCGGTGGCGGGCGCGTCGGCGGACATGCTGCCGATCGTGCCACACCCGGTCGCCGCGGACCGCGGTGTTCCACCTCGTGGACACCGCCGACCTGCGTGTTCACCGTCTCGCCCGGGCGGGTGCGCACGCGCGCGCGACGGCAGACAGAATGGGCCTCGTGAGCGAGCCGATCCAGCCCAGCGAACTTGACGACCTCGTGGTCCGGATGGCCGGTGTCGGCGTCCGCCGGGGGACCAACGACCTCCTCGCCGGCCTCGACTGGGCCGTGGAACTGGACGAGCGCTGGGTGGTGCTCGGGCCGAACGGCGCGGGCAAGACCACCCTGCTGCGCCTCGCCGCGGCCGAGCTGCACCCCACCACGGGCGAGGTCGACCTGCTCGGCGAGCGGATCGGCCGGGTCAACATCTTCGACCTGCGCCCGCGCATCGGCTTCACTTCGGCGGCCATCGCCCAGCGCGTCCCCGGCGACGAACTCGTCAAGGACGTCGTGGTCAGCGCCGGCTACGCGGTGCTCGGCCGCTGGCGTGAGGAATACGACACCCTCGACACCGCCCGCGCGACCGAGCTGCTGGACGCGATGGGCATCGGGCACCTGGCGGACCGCACCTTCGGCACCCTGTCCGAGGGTGAGCGCAAGCGCGCGCTGATCGCCCGGTCGCTGATGACCGACCCGGAGATGCTGCTGCTCGACGAGCCGGCCGCCGGCCTCGACCTCGGTGGCCGCGAGGACCTGGTCGCCCGGCTGTCCGCGCTGGCGCTCGACCCGGACGCCCCGGCGCTCGTGCTGGTCACCCACCACGTCGAGGAGATCCCGCCGGGGTTCACCCACGCGCTGCTCCTCCGCGACGGCCACGCCGTGGTCTCCGGCCTGGTCGACGACGTCATCACCAGCGAAAACCTGTCGAAGACGTTCGACCAGGACCTCGTGCTCGAGCGTTCCGGGGATCGCTTCTTCGCCCGTCGTCGCTAAGCTGTCGCTTACCGGCCGGTAGGGTGCTGGCAGGGCGTCAAGAACGGCACTTTCACGTGAAAGTGCCGTTGTTGACAGTTCGTCAACGAGGAGGATGGGCGTGGGAGAGTTCGTATCGCTGGAGGTCAAGGACGGGGTCGGCACGATCCGGCTCGACCGGCCGCCGGTCAACGCCCTGAACGCCCAGGTCACCGCCGAGCTCGCCGAGCTGGCGAAGGAGGTCTCCGAGCGTGACGACGTCCGCGCGGTGATCCTCTACGGCGGTGAGAAGACCTTCGCCGGCGGCGCGGACATCAAGGAGATGGCCACCCGCACCTACCCGGAGATCGCGAAGTTCGGCGCCACCCTCACCGGCACCCTCGCGGCCATCGCGAACATCCCGAAGCCGGTCGTCGCGGCCATCACCGGGTACGCCCTCGGCGGCGGCCTCGAGCTGGCCCTGACCGCGGACCGCCGGATCGCCGGCGACAACGTCAAGGTCGGCCAGCCCGAGATCCAGCTCGGCGTCATCCCCGGCGCGGGCGGCACCCAGCGTCTCGCCCGGCTGATCGGGCCGAGCAAGACCAAGGACATCGTCTACACCGGACGGTTCGTCAAGGCCGAAGAGGCCCTGCAGCTGGGGATCGTGGACCAGGTCGTCGCCCCGGACGACGTCTACGCGGCCGCGCACAAGTGGGCGGCCCAGTTCGCGAACGGTCCCGCGGTCGCGCTGCGCGCGGCGAAGGCGGCCATCGACGGCGGCCTCGACACCGACCTGGCGAACGGGCTCAAGCTCGAGTCGCACCTGTTCGCCGCGCTCTGGGCGACCGAAGACCAGCAGAACGGCATGAAGTCGTTCATCGAAAACGGGCCCGGCAAGGCCACTTTCGAAGGGAAATGACGCCTTGACCGACGTGAACGACCCGGCGCCCCACCCGCACGCCACCGCCGAAGAGGTCCAGGCCGCCTACGCCGACCCCAAGCTGGCGAACGTGCTGTACCACGACTGGGAAGCCGGCACCTACGACGAGAAGTGGTCGATCTCGTACGACGAGCGCTGCATCTCCTACGCCACCGACGTGTTCAACGCCGTCGCGGGCGACGACGGCCAGCCCTACCAGCACGCGATGGAGCTGGGCAGCGGCACCGGCTTCTTCCTGCTGAACCTGATGCAGGGCGGCGTCGCCAAGAAGGGCTCGGTCACCGACCTCTCGCCCGGCATGGTGCAGGTCGCGCTGCGCAACGCCGAGAAGCTCGGCCTCGACGTCGACGGCCGGGTCGCCGACGCCGAGCGCATCCCGTACGAGGACAACACGTTCGACCTGGTGGTCGGGCACGCGGTGCTGCACCACATCCCGGACGTCCAGGCGGCGTTCCGCGAGGTGCTGCGCGTGCTCAAGCCGGGCGGCCGGTTCGTCTTCGCCGGCGAACCGACCAAGGTCGGCGACTTCTACGCCCGCAAGCTCGGCCAGTTCACCTGGTTCCTGACGACCCGCGTGACGAAGCTGCCCGCGCTGAGCGGCTGGCGCCGTCCGCAGGAGGAACTCGACGAGTCCTCGCGCGCCGCCGCGCTCGAAGCCGTCGTCGACATCCACACCTTCGACCCGTCGGAGCTGGAGTCGTGGGCCCGCGGGGCCGGCGCCCAGGACGTCCGCGCGGTCACCGAGGAGTTCGCCGCCGCACTGGCCGGCTGGCCGATCCGGACGTTCGAGGCCGCGGTGCCCGCGGAGAAGCTCACCGTGCGCTGGCGGCTGTTCGCCTACCACCTGTGGCTGCGGCTGTCCGCCGTGGACAAGAAGGTCCTGGCGAAGATCCTGCCGCGCGAGCTGTTCTACAACGTCATGATCACCGGGACCAAACGGCCGTCCTGAGTTGGGTTATTCGTTCAGCCTCGGCGACGTCGCCTACCTGCGGTCCGACGCGGGTACGGCGGCGCTCGCCGAGGTCTCGGCGCTGCCGCTGACCGACCGGATCGCTTCCGTTGCCGCGGTGCGTCGCGTCGCCGGTGCGGAGCACGCGGCCGCCGTCCTGGAAACCGTGCTGCTGCGGCGGAAAGCCGTCGGCAAGCTGTCCGGTGTGGACTGGCTGTTCACCGCCGACGCGCTCCAGCAGGCGAGTGCGTCGATCGTGGCGCGGCACCGGGCCGCCCGCTTCGCCGGGCTCGATGTCCACGACGTCACCTGCTCGGTCGGCGCGGACCTCGTCGAGATCGCCAGGGTGGCCCGGTCCGCTTTGGGGTCCGATGTGGACCCCGTCCGGCTCGAAATGGCCCGCCACAACGGGCTTGCCGCGGGTGTCGCGTTCGGACTCGCGCGCGCCGACGCACTGCGTCCGGTCAGCCGCTCCGGTGTCGTCGTTGCCGATCCGGCCCGCCGGGATTCCGCCGGCCGCCGGGCGTGGAAACCCGCCGACTTCGCCCCGCCCTTGGACGGGCTGGTCGAGGCCTGCCCGGGGCGTCCGCTGGCGATCAAGTGCGCGCCCGGCCTCGATTTTGCGCTGACGCCGTGGGCGGACGAGGTCGAGCTGGTGTCCCTGGACGGCCAGGTGCGCGAATCCTGCCTCTGGCGGGGGCTGGGTACCGGCGTCACCCGCCGGGCGACCGTGCTGCGTTCGGATGGGACACAGTGGACGGTCACCGACGCCGAACCGGACGAACTGCCCACGCGTGAACCGGGGGAGTGGATCGTCGACCCCGACGGTGCCGTCGTGCGGGCCGGGCTGGTCCGCCACTACGCGGCGCGGCACGGGTTGTGGCAGCTGGACGAACGCATCGCGTACCTGACCGGGCACACGCCGCCACCGGGCGTGCGGGCCTTCCGGGTCCTGGAACACGGGCCGTACACCGAGAAGGCGCTGAAGGCCGTCCTCAAGCGACACGACGTCGGGCGGCTGGAAATCCTGGTGCGGGGCCTGGACGTCGACCCGGACGCGCTGCGGCGGCGGCTGAAACCGCGTGGCGGCGCCGAGGCGTCGGTGGTGCTGACGCGGATCGGGCGGTCGCCCGTGGCGTTCCTGTGCCGTGCCGAAAGAATCACGTGAACGGAAACTTTCGAGGGGTGGAACTCCAGGTGACCGTGACGTAGGTTCCCCCGGTCGCCAAGTCACCACCGGAGGGTCGCCGTGTCGAAGAAATGGTCAGGTCTCGTCAAGCTCGCCGCCGCCGCGGCAATCGGTGCCACCGTCGCTTCGGGCGCCACCGCGCTGGCCGGATCGGACGAATCGACCGCGGCCCGCTCGACGGAGCCGGCCAACATCGGCCAGGTCAAGCTGGACGTCAAGGCGTACTACGGCGACTACGTCGACGCCGCGGGCAAGCACCACTACTCCGACACCAGCCGGTTCGTGAAGGACACCAGCCGGATCGTCTCGGACGCGAAGCGCTTCCTGCAGCGGCAGCTGGGCCGGGTGAAGAACCCGGCGGTGGTGCTGGACGTCGACGACACGTCCGAGATCACCTACGGCTGGGAAGCCGACAACGACTTCGGCTTCGACCCGGTCAAGCAGCAGCAGGCCATCGACAACGGCACGTTCGTCGCCAACAAGCCGGTGCTGGAGCTGGCCAACTGGGCGGCGCAGCACGGCGTCCAGGTCTACTTCCTGACCGGCCGCAACGAGTTCCAGGGCCCGCAGTCGCTGAAGAACCTCGCCGACGAGGGCTACCCCGCCCCGGCCGGCGCGTTCTTCAAGCCGAAGACCACGGCTCCCGCCTACCTGCCGTGCGGCCTGACCTGCACCACGGTCCAGTACAAGTCGGGCACGCGGGCGCACATCGAGGCGACCGGCGCGAAGATCGTGCTCAACCTCGGCGACCAGTTCAGCGACCTCGAAGGCGGCTACGCACTGCGCCCGGTGAAGCTGCCGAACCCGATGTACTACCTGCCCTGATCGCGGAATAACCACCGGGCCCGGCGTGCTGCTCCCCATACACGGATTCAAGGGAGCTGACATGGCGAAGAAGGTTCTGCAGCCGGGCCCGGACCACCCGATCACCGTCGAGCCGACGAAGGCCCGCGTGGTGGTCAAGGCGGGTGGACGCGTCGTCGCCGACAGCCGCAACGCGCTCACCCTGCAGGAATCGACCTACCCGGCCGTCCAGTACATCCCGCGGGAGGACGTCGACTTCAGCGTGCTGGAGCGGACCGACCACGAGACGTACTGCCCGTACAAGGGCGAGAGCAGCTACTACAGCCTCAACGCCGGCGAGGTGAAGGCCGAGAACGCGATCTGGACGTACGAGAAGCCGTACGACGCGGTCGCGCCGATCAAGGACCACGTCGCGTTCTACCCGAACGTGGTGGACTCGATCGAGCTGGTCGAGGACTGAGCTGGACCTCGACCTGCTGCGCACGTTCCTGGCCGTCCACCGCGCGGGCTCGCTGACCGGCGCGGCACCGTCACTGGGTCTGTCCCAGCCGACGGTGACCGCGCAGGTCAGAGCCCTGGAGGAGCAGCTCGGCCGGCAGCTGTTCGTCCGGCGCGCCCGCGGCGTGACCCCGACGACGATCGCCGACGAACTGGCCGCCCGGATCGCCCCGCACATCGACGCGCTGGCTGCGCTGACCGTCGGTGAGGCCGACGTCTTCGCCGCACCGGTGCACCTGGCCGGACCGGCCGAGCTGACGACCGCGCGGGTCCTGCCCGCACTGGCGGGCCTGGTCGCCTCCGGCCTCCGGCTGCGCGTGACGTTCGGCCTGGCCGAGGACCTCCTGGCCGGCCTGGCGCAGCGGCGGTTCGACCTGGTGGTCTCGACGATCCGCCCCCGCGGCCGCGGCTTCACGGCCACCCCGCTGACCGACGAGGAGTTCGTCCTGGTCGGCGCCCGCGGCTTCACCGGCGACCCGAAGACGGCGCCACTGGTGGCGTACGCCGAGGACCTGCCGATCATCCGCCGCTACTGGCGGTCGGTGCTGGGCGCGCGTCCACCGGCGGGTCCCGCGGTGGTCGTCCCCGACCTGCGCGGAGTCCTGGTGTGCGTGCTGGCGGGCTTCGGCGTCAGCGTGCTGCCGCGGTACCTGTGCGCGGCCGAGCTGGCTTCGGGGGAGCTGGTGGTGTTGCTGGAGCCGGAGGAGCCGCCGATCAACACGCTCTTCGCGGTCACCCGGACGGAGCCGTGCCGCCCGGGTCCCGCGGCGGTGCGGGACGCGCTGCTGGCCGACGCCGCCCGCTGGTGACTTCGTGTTCTACGTCGTCGACGCCGGCGCGCGGTCCGCAGGGCCCGGGGCCGGCGCGCGGCGGCGTCCCCGGCCCCGCTCCAGCCACCATTCGGCGAGCAGCAGCGGCAGTACCCAGCCGGTCCACGTGGTGATCCCGGCGATCGCCTGGACCATGGCCGGTTCGCTGCCGCCGAACGTCGTCTCCAGCTGCGGGGTGAACACCAGGAACCACACGATGCCCCAGATCCGGTTGCTGATGATCGACATGCACAGCGCGAAGCTGCGGATCATCCAGCGCCGGTGGTCGCCGAAGCGCCGGGCCCGCGCCATCCGGTAGCCCTGCACGGTGAAGCCGAACCAGAGCAGCGAGAGCAGCACCGTCGACACCGCGCCGATCGGGCCGAACGCCGCGCCGAGGGCCACGAAGAACCCGGCGATCGACGCCGGGATCGCCCCGGCGAAGACGTACACGCGGCCCGTGCGGCGGTGCACCGCCGGGTACCGCTGCCGCAGCCACGGCCAGATCTGCAGCGCGCAGGTGACCATCGCGATGCTCGCGAAGCCGATGTGCGCCACGAGCACCGGGTAGTACCAGCTCGCGCCGGCGGGCGCGGGAACACGCGACTGCGCCGCGTCCAGGCCGAGGTAGGGCGGGAGCGAGTACACCAGGAACACCGTGACGAGCAGCCCCAGCGGGAACACCCACGGGCGGCGCCACCACGCCTTCTTCGCGGGCCGGGCCTCGGGCTTTTTGATCGTGGTCATGCATCCCCCTGTTCGTACGGTGTATCGGGACCGTATTGACCGGCGGGATGGGTCGGCAATGCTTGCTGGGAACAATGGGGGAGGACCCTGGAAGTGTTCTAGGCTGGTTGGTGAAGTGTTCTAGAACGGTGTGAGGTGGATGTTGGCCGAACCGGCGCCCTACCTGAGGATCGCGGCGGACCTGCGGCGCCGGATCAGCGCCGGTGAACTGCGGCCCGGTGACCGCGTGCCGTCGACCCGCGCGCTGGTCCGCGACTGGGGGGTCGCGATGGCGACCGCCGCGAAAGCGCTCTCCGTCCTGGGCGAGCAGGGCTGGGTGCGCGCGGTGCCGGGCAGTGGCACGGTCGTGGCCGAGCGGGCACCGGTCAAGCCGCCGCTGGGCCGGGACGGTCTGGTCCGCGCGGCCGTCGCGCTCGCCGACGCCGAAGGCCTCGCCGCGCTGTCGATGCGGCGGCTCGCCGCCGAGGTCGGCGTCGGCCCGATGGCGCTCTACCGGCACGTGCCGGACAAGGACGAGCTGCTCCGCCTGATGGCCGACGCGGCGCTCGGGGAAGCGGAACTCCCGGAGCCGGGACCGGTGCCGTGGCGGCCGCGGCTCGAACTGGCCGCCCGTGCGCAGTGGAGCGCCTACCGCCGTCACCCGTGGCTCGCGCCGATCCTGCTGAACTCGCTGGTCCGGCCGCCGATCGTGGCGTCCGGGCTGCGGCTGGTCGACTGGTCGCTGCGCGCGCTGGCCGGCACCGGCCTGCGGCGGCGGGTCAAGCTGCAGGTGATCATGACGCTCAACGGCTGGGTCGGCGGCCTCGCGGTGAGCAACTCCTTCGAGGTCCAGACCGAGCAGGAGAGCGGGATCTCGGGCGACCAGCGGCTCGAAGCGGACCAGTCCCTGCTGCTGGGGTACCTGCAGTCGGGCCGGTTCCCGGAGCTGGCCGAGGTGCTGACCGGACTGGACGACGTCGACCTCGACGAGGCGTTCGAGTTCGGGCTGCGCCGCCAGCTCGACGGCATCGGCGTGCTGCTGGGAGAACACCAGCAGGGTTGACGGACGGCCGCGCCTGCCCGGCGTCGAAACGCGGCCCGGCCGGCGGTGCTCAGCCGGTGATCGATGACGGGAAGACCGCGCACACCTAGACTGTTTGCGGTGCTGATCACCACGGAACGGCTCACGCTGCACGCGTGGTCCGATGAGTTCTTCGACGACTTGTTCGCCCTCGCCCGGATTCCCGAGACGGTCCGCTACGTCGGCACCGGCGAGCCGTGGACCCGCGAATACACGCTCGGCAAGCACCAGGCGACGCTTTCGCACTGGGCTGAGCACGGCTTCGGCTGGTTCGCGGTGTCCGCGGCCCCCGGTTCCTTCGACGGCGTGGTGTCCCTGGTCCGCCGCGGCGCCACGGAGTCGGGCCTCGGCCTGCCGGCGGTGGAGATGGGCTGGTGGATCGCCCCCACCGGCTGGGGCCGGGGTTACGCGACGGAAGCGACGACGGCGGTCCGCGACCGGGTTTTCGAATCCGGCTGGGCGGACCGCCTGATGGCGGTGTACGAACCGGTCAACAAGGCCTCGGCGCGGGTCGTGGAGAAGCTCGGGTTCACGCCGCACAGCAAGTTCACGCTGGACGGCCGGGAGGAGCAGCGGGCGGTCCTGGATCGTCCCGTCCGCCGCACCCAGGTCGTCTCACGCAGGCAGCAATAGCGACCACGCAACCCGGCTCCGCCCCAGTCGGCAGGGGCGCGCGAACGCTCCGGTCAAGCGGACGCCGGAACCGGAACATCACCGACCCACCGGTGCACAGCCGCCGCCAACCCCGCCTCACCCGAACCCGGGGTGCCCACCCAGGCGACGTGCCCGTCCGGCCGCAGCAGCACCGCCTCGATGTCCGAAGTGGACGAACTCGACGCCGCGACCACCTCCATCCCCGCCGACCACGCCGCGAACGACCCCGTGAGGTCCAGCAGCACCGGACGTCCGGCATGCAGCAGTGCCGCCAGGTGCGTCTCGGTGCCCGACACCTGAAGCGGCACGTCCGGGGCCAGCCGGCCCAGCCACGGGTGCCCGCCCGGCTCGTAGCACGCGTCCAGCCCCGTGATGATCTCCGCCAGCGCGCGGTTGCCCGCCGGGTGCGCCGCCACGCGCCGCATCAGGTCCGCCCACGGCTCCTCGCCGGCTTCCTCCAACGCCACCTGCGCCCGCGTGTTCGCCAGAATCCGCGAACCCGCCGCGTGCCGCTCCTCGTGGTAGGTGTCCAGGAGGCCCTCCGGGGCCGTTCCGTGAACCGTCGCCGCGAGCTTCCAGCCGAGGTTGAAGGCGTCGTCGAGGGCGACGTTCACGCCGATCGCGCCCGCCGGCGGGTGGATGTGCGCCGCGTCGCCGGCGAGCAGGACGCGTCCGGAGCGGTACCGCGAGGCCAGCCGCGCCGCGTCGCCGAAGCGGCTCAGCCAGCGGGGCGCGCGCAGCTCGACGTGCCGGCCGAGCACCGCGTCCACCTGCGCCTGCAGCCGCTCCAGCGTGACCGGCGTGTTCTTGTCCGACGGCGGGTCGTCCTCCCGCACGACGATCCGGACGTACCCGGGCCGCGGGATGACGAACACGCTTCGCCCGTCCGGACCCGCCGAAGGGCCGTACGGCAGCTCGCATTCGACGTCGCCGAGCAGCGCGTACCAGCGCGCGTCGGCACCCGGAAAATCGATGCCCGCCTGCTTGCGGACGATGCTGCGGCTGCCGTCGCAGCCGGCGAGGAAGCGCGCCCGGACCGTCCGGCCGAATCGTCCGTTGTGGACCACCGCGGCGACGTCGTCCGCGGACTGGGTGAACGACCGCAGGTCGTGCCCGCGCAGGATCTCGACGCCGAGTTCGAGGGCCCGCGCCTCCAAGACCTCTTCGACGCGGGTTTGCGGGATGCCCAGCGAAAACGGGTGGTCGGTCGCCGCGCCGTCGAGCAGCAGCGGCCCGGGCAGGCCGGTGACCGGCGCGTGCGGCACCCGGTGCCCCTCCGCCACCAGTCCCTCGGCCAGCCCGCGGCGGGCCAGCAGGTCCAGCGCACGCGCGTTGAGGTTGAAGCCGCGGCAATACGGCGGACGCTCCGGCAGGCGTTCGACGATCGTGGTGCGGACGCCGGCCAGCGCGAGCTCCGCGGCGAGCAGCAGGCCGGCCGGGCCGGCGCCGGCGATGAGGACGTCGGTTTCGAGCATGTGTTCCCCTCAGAAGTGGTCGGGCCACGGCAGCGAGCCGGACCGGATTTCGGCGGCCGTGCGGCGGGCCCAGTCGAGCTCCGCCCGCCAGGCGTGCCGGACGAACTCGACCTCGATCATGAACAGCCGCGGCGCGCCCTTGCCGACGGTTTCGGCCAGTGCCGTGTCCGCGCCGTCGATGCGGTCGGCGAGGTGGCGCGCGCGTTCCTCCAGCGCGTCGGCGGCGCGGTCCGGGCCGAGCGCGCCGAGGTAGCTGACCGCCGCGACGAACTTCGGGTACTCCGCGACCGGCTCGCGAACCAGCTCGTCGAGCCAGGCGACGAACTCCTGACGGCCGAGTTCGGTGTGCGCGTAGACGGTCCGCTCCGGCCGGTTGCCCTCCCGGACCGTCTCGACCGGCTCGATCCAGCGGTGCTTCGCCAGGGACTCCACGGTGTCGTAGAGCGAACCCGGGTTGATCTTGAACGTCGAGCCCTTGTAGCGCTCTCGCAGCGTGGACGCCATTTCGTACGGGTGCATCGGGCGTTCCAGCAGCAGACCCAGCAGGGCCAGCGCGAGGGTGTTGCGGATCTTGCGTGGCACTAGTCGCTCCCTATTAGTCGGAACCGACTATACGACGGCCGTCAAGCCGGCGGGTGCACCACGGCTAGAAGCGCGTGTGCTCCAGCCAGTGGTGGAACAGGCCCGCATCGCCGGAGACGGCGAGCCGGGGGTCGTCCGCGGCGATGCGGCCGGTCAGCGCGAGGAGCAGGTCGGCGGCGCGGCCCTCGACGACGACGTCGGCTTCGGCGGTCTCCTCGCGCACTTCGACGCCCGACGGCGTCCGCCGGGCCAGCCAGCCGAGGCCGGGTTCGGTGGCGTGGAACAGCAGCGTTTCGCCGGCGCCCCGCAGCGGCGTCCGGTCCAGCGCCGGGTGCTGCAAGCGCGAGAAGACGGCCACGAGGTCCAGGCCTTCGGAGATCCCGTCCGCGGCGAGGTCGGCGTCGACGTCGTACGGCGTGCCCGTCGCGAAGGCGGCGTCCGCGCGGTGGACGACCGTTTCGTGGGTCAGCCGTCGCGTCCAGAACCCCGCGCGCCGATCGGGGGTCCACGTCGACGTCGGGGTTTCGGGGCCGACCTCGGTCACCGCGGCGACGAGCCGTTCCGCGCCGTCGCGCAGCCAGCCGCCGAGGGCCTCGAACGCCGGCGGGTCGTCGACGGTCACCGCTTCGAACGGCACGTACCCCGTGGGCCGGCTCGCGATGATCACGGCGGACTTGTGGTAGGCGAGCCCGACGTGGCAGGTCAGCTCACGCAGTGTCCACTCGGGACACGTCGGGACGCGGACGTCCGGGCCGGCGCCCGCGATCGTCGTCCCGAACCGGTCCGCTTCGGAGACGAGGGCGGCGGCCAGCCGGTCGTGGCTCAAGGACTTCACCCGGCCACCGTAGGCCCTCCGGCCGCGGCCGTGGGGTCGTGATCGGCTGCCCCGAAGACGACCTCCGGGGACCTGGACGCCCGCCGCGCCCGGCGTCATGATCCGTAGGGTGGCGGGGTGACTGGGGAGCTGAAGCGGGCCCGCCTGGGGGTTTCCGTCGTGTTCGCGGTGTGCGGCGCCGCGTTCGCGACCTGGCTGGCCCGGGTGCCGGCGGTGCAGGAACGGCTCGGGCTGAGCACCGGCGCGCTGGCGACCGGGCTGTTCGGCCTCGCCGCCGGCTCGGTATTGGCGTTGCTGGGCGCGGGCGCGCTGCTCACCCGGATCGGCAGCCGGGCGGCCGTCGTGCTCGGCGCGGTCGTGCTGTGCGCGGGGCTGCCGCTGGTCGCGTTCGCCTGGTCGGCGCCGGTGTTCTTCGCCGCGCTCTTCGTGCTCGGCGTGGGCAACAGCCTGCTCGACGTCGCGATGAACGCGCACGCGGCCCGCGTCGAAGAAGGCTACGGGCGTCCGATCTTCGCCGGCTTCCACGCGTTTTGGAACATCGGCGGCCTCGCGGGCTCCGGCGTCGACGCGCTGATGGAAGCCACGCACGTCCCGGTGACCGTGCACTTCCCGGCCGCCGGCGCGGTGCTGCTCGCCCTCGCGCTGTGGGCCGCCCGCACCCGGTTCCTCGCCGGTGCCGATCGTGGCCAGGGTGGCGCGGCGTTCGCGTGGCCGAGCCGGGCGCTGGTGCCGCTGGGGGTGATCGCCTTCTGCGGGTTCGTCGCCGAAGGCGCGGTCAACAGCTGGAGCGCGGTGTACCTCGCCGACGTCACCGGCGCGACGCCCGCGCTCGCCTCGCTCGGCTATTTCGCCTTCTCCGGGACGATGATCGCGGTCCGCCTGGTCGCCGACCGCGTCGTGGCGCGGACGGGTGCGGTGCCGTTCGTCCGGGTGGCGGCCGTGGTCGCGGTCCTGGGCTTCGCCGTGGTCCTCGTCGCGCCGTGGCCGGTCGCCGGGGTGCTCGGCTTCGCGGTCGTCGGGCTCGGCGTGGCCGGGATCGTGCCGATCGCGTGGAGCGTGGCGAGCCGGAAGCAGCCGGACGCGCCAGGCCGGGCGGTCGCCGCCGTCGCGGCCTGCGGCTACCTGGGGTTCCTGGTGGAACCAGTGCTGGTCGGCGCGCTGGCGACCCGCGTCGGCCTGCACTGGGCGCTGTCGTCGGCGGCCGTGGTCACCTTCGGGATCCTCTTCCTCGCACCGTCGCTGCGGGTCCGGGAACCGGCGCCCGCACGGTGATCGCCCGGGGCTGAGCCGGCGGTGGCGAACACGAAGAAGTGCTCGCCACCGCCCGGACGTCACCGCGAAGGCCCGGAACAGCCCGCGGAATCAGCCGGCGGGCTCGCCGAACCACCGCGAGAGGTGCTTGTCCAACTCCTGTTGATCGTCGCCGATCCAGGCGACGTGGCCGTCGGGGCGCAGCAGGAGGCCCGGAACGTCCAGGGCCGCCGTCGGATCCGCGAGGTGGTCGACCCGGTCCGACCAGCCGCCGGTCGTCAGGCGTTCGGTGCGGTCCAGCAGCAGGCCGCGGCCGCGGTGCAGCAAGTCGTAGAGGCGGCCCGCTTTCACGTCGATGTCGGGCAGGCGGCGGCCGAGCAGGTCGGGGCCTTCGCCGAAGTCGTAGCGGATGCCGATCGCGGTGATCTTCTCGATCAGGTAGCGGTTCACCTCCTCGAAGTCCATCAGTTCGGTGAGCAGCTTGCGCAGGGCCCGCGCGCCCGGTTCGGCGGACACCAGCTGCCCCTGGGCGCGGGTGTTGTCCAGCACGTCCGCGGCGACCGGGCGGCGTTCCGCCTCGTAGGTGTCCAGCAGCGCGTCCGGCGCCCGGCCACGGATCCGGGCGGCCAGCTTCCAGCCCAGGTTGAACGCGTCCTGGACGCCCAGGTTGAGGCCCTGTCCGCCGAGGGGCGGGTGGATGTGGGCCGCGTCGCCGGCCAGCAGGACCCGGCCGACCCGGTAACGGTCGGCGAGCCGGGTGGCGTCGCCGAAACGGGACAACCAGCGCGGGGAATGCACGCCGAAGTCGGTTCCGGCGATGGCGCGCAGCTGCTGCCGGAACTCCTCGAGGGTGGGCGGTTTTGCGCGGTCGCCGACGCCCGCGGCGGGGACCACGACGCTGTAGACGTCCGCGCCGAACGGCCTGAGCCAGAACGGCCGGTGGGTCTCGCCCGCTTCGCGCACCTTCGCGGCGATCTCCTCCGGCGGCGCCTTCACCGCCATTTCGCCCATCAGCGTCTCGGTCCGCGAGGGCTCGCCGGGGAAGCCGACGCCGAGCAGTTTCCGCACCGTGCTGCGTCCGCCGTCGCAGCCGACGAGATAGCGCGAACGCAGCCGTTCGCCGTCGGCCAGTTCGACGGTCACCCCCTCGTCGTCCTGCTCGAAACCGGTCACCGCGCACCCGTGCCGGACCTGCGCACCCAGGTGGATCGCGTGGGCTTCGAGGAGGTCGACGATGACCGGCTGCGGGATGCCCAGCAGGTAGGCGTGCGCGGAATCGAGGCCCGCGGGCGCCGGTTTGGGGATGGCCGCGAAGAATCCGCCGGCCGGGCGCTTCCGCCCGCGTTCGAGAAGGCGATCCAGCAGTCCGCGCATGGCCATCAGCTCGAGGCTGCGGATGTGCAGGCCGACGATGCGCACGAACGACGCTGGCTCGGTTTCCTTCTCCAGGACGAGGACCCGCACCTCGTGCAGCCGCAGTTCGGCGGCCAGCACCGCGCCGGCCGGGCCGCAGCCGGCGATGATCACGTCGAATTCGGGGGACGGAGAGTCCATGGTGGTGCCTTTCGGGAGTGCCTGGTGGAGGCGCTCCCGGCGACACCTACGTCAATCGCCGGCCGTGACGGGAAGGGGGAGCACCCACGTCGATACAGCGTTCATGGGTCTCACCTCCTCGGGCAGTGTCACGTCCGCAGCAAGCTACCGCCCGGGCGCAACGCCGTCCAACCCTTTTCCGGCGCCCGGCGCCCGGCCCCCGGCTCACGCCGTCGGGCGGCCCGCTCCCGCGTAGTCGTCGCCGTCGCGGCGGTAGGAGTGGACCTGGACCGCCTGGCCGGTCTGCGGGGCGTCGATCATCTGCTGGTTGCCGATGTAGAGCCCGACGTGGTGGATCTTCGTCGCCGGCTCGCCGTAGAAGATCAGGTCGCCCAGCTGCGGGTCGGTCACGTGCGGCACGCTCCGGAACTGCGTGTCGGCCGTGCGCATCAGCTTGATCCCGGCGCTCCCGTACGCCGCCGTGGTCAATCCCGAGCAGTCGAAGCCCGGGTCGTGGCCGCCGGTGCCGTTGCCGCCCCAGATGTAGGGCAGGCCGATCTTGTCGATCGCGAAGTTCACCGCGCTCAGCACCGCCGGGTTCGGCGCCGCCGAGCCCTGGCCGACCGTGCCGTAGACGTTCACCGTGGCCAGCGTCCGGTGCAGGAACAGCGGCGCCGGCTGCAGCGTGCCGACCGAGTTCCACCACACCTGGCCCTGGGAGAGGTCGTGGCCGTCGGCGCACAACGCGCGGCCGGTGGTCAGAGCGGCGTCGTCGATGTTTTGGACATCGGGTTTCGCGCCCGACGCGCTCGCCTGGTACTTCGCCCAGATCGCCGGCGACAGCTGCATCGGCCCGGCGGCGTTCGCCGTCGAGACGACCTTGTTGTAGAAGTCGCGCACCTCGATCGTGCCGAGCGGCTTGTCCAGCACGCCGGTGGTGCCGAGCTGCCCGCCCTGCGCCCGGCCGTGGTCCGTGGTCACTTTTCCGACCGCGGCCAGCGTCACCCAGGACAGGTGGCAGCCGGGGACGTCCTTGCCGATTTTTGTCGTCGCCTTCGCGTAGCCGACCATCGCGCGCAGCGGGACGTCGAGCCACTGGCTGGTCTTGGACGCCCAGGCGTCGAACTCGCTCGCCTCGGGCACCTTCGGCGGCGTCGGGGTCTGCGGTGGCGCGGTCGTCGGCGGCTTGGACGTCGGCTTCGACGGCACCGGCGACGCCGGGGTGGCCGTCGCGGCGGCGTTCGTCGTCTCCTGCTGCTTCGGCGCCAGCAGGATGCCGGCCACCAGCGCGCCCGCGACGACGACCACCGCCGCGATCACGACCACGGGCTTCCGGCGGCGCGGTTCGGGCGTGTCGGTGCCGGCCGGGACGACCTCGGGCTCTTCGCTCACCGGGCCGCTCCGGTCAACCGGTCGAGGACGAAGCCGCGCAGGCCATCGAGGTCGGTGTCCATCGCCACCTCGATCGGGCGGCCGGGGGAGAACTGCGGATCGTCCTCGCCGAGCCGCCGCCGGTCGACCAGCGTCTGCCCGCGCGCCGGGCCGAGCCCGCAGTCGACGTCGACCCGGTAGGTCTCGGTGCGCAGGATGCCCGGCGAGATCGCCTCGGCGACCGCGACGGCGTCGTGCATGACCATCCGGTCTTCGCCGAACACGCGCGTGTAGTGCTGCCGGTAGGTCGAGGTGAGCCCTTCGAGGGTGGCGCCGACGGGCCCCGACGCCGCGAGCTTCGCCAGCCACTCGCCGTCGACGGCGCAGCGGTGCGTGAGGTCCAGTGGCACCAGCACGACCGGGACGTCCTCCTCGACCAGCACCCGGCGGGCCGACTCGGGGTCGCTCCAGATGTTGAATTCGGCGGCGGTCGTGCTGTTGCCGAACGTCACCCCGCCGCCCATGATCACCAGCCGCGCGATCTTCGCCGCCGCGCCCGGGTGCGCCGCGAGCAGCGCGGCGATGTTCGTCAGCGGCCCGATCGGGGCGATGGTCACCGGTTCGCCGGCGGTCTCGAGCAGGTCGAGCATCAGCTGGACGGCGTCCCGTTCCTCCAGCGGACGGCTGGCCTCGGGCAGCGTGTAGGAGTGGCCCGAGAGGCCGTCGCCGCCGTGGACCTCTTTCGCGTCACGCGGCTTGGAGTAGACGAGCGGCCGCGGCGCCCCCGCGGCCACGGGCACGTCGGCGCGGCCGAACAGCTCCAGCAGCCGCCGTGCGTTCGACGTCGTGCGGTCGAGGGGGACGTTGCCGAAAACCGACGTCACCCCGAGCAGGTCGACGTCCGGGGACAGCGCCGCCAGCGCGATCGCCAGCGCGTCGTCGACGCCCGGGTCGGTGTCGATGATCAGCTTCGTGCCCATCCAGCTCCCCTTGCCTGCGAACCCGTCCCGCACACAGGTTACGGTCACGGGCATGACGTCGATGTGGGGTGCGCCCGCGCTGTCGCGGGTGCGGGCCTGGCGCCGCGCCCGGCAGGACCCGCGGCAGGCGAAGTTCCTGACCGCCGACTCGCTGCGCTGGGTGCTGCGCAACCGCGCGTACACGCCCTGGTACCTGGTCCGGTACTACCGGCTGCTCAAGTTCCGGCTCGCCAACCCGCACATCATCCTGCGGGGGATGCTCTTCCTCGGGAAGGACGTCGAGATCCACTGCCGCCCGGGTTACGGGCGGCTAGAGATCGGCCGCTGGGTCCACATCGGCGACGGCAACGCCATCCGCTGCCACGAGGGCTCGCTGCGGATCGGCGACAAGTCCGTGTTCGGCCGCCAGAACGTGATCAACTGCTACCTCGACATCGAGCTCGGCGCGGCCACGCTGGTTGCCGACTGGGTGTACATCTGTGACTTCGATCACGTCATTTCGGACATCCACGTCCCGATCAAGGACCAGGGCATCGTGAAGTCCCCGGTCCGGATCGGCCCGGACACCTGGCTCGGCACCAAGGTCAGCGTCCTCAAGGGAACCCGCATCGGCCGCGGCAGCGTGCTCGGCGCGCACGCGGTCGTCCGTGGTGACATTCCGGACTACTCGATCGCGGTCGGCGCGCCGGCCCGGGTCGTCCGCAACCGTGAAGACGACTACGCCGCCGACGCCGCGCGTCGCGAGGCCGTCGCGGACATGGCCCGCAAGGCGAACAAGGCCCTGCAGAAGACCCTCGGCGAGCAGTAGGACTACTCAGGCCGCGTGGTCGTTTTCCGGCCATAGTGGTCGCATGGGGGAGTTCCGCGAGGTCACCGTGTCCGCCGTGCTCGCGCTGGCGGCGGTGGGGTGGCTGATCGTCGTCCCGTTCCTGGTGCTCCAGGGCGCGCTGGCGAACGCGCCGGTGTTCGGCACGAGCACGCACGAGGGCGACGACCTCCTGACCTGGGCGGCCTGGCTCGGCGCCGGCCTGCCGATGGCGGGCGTGGTCGTTTCGGCGACCACACGACGCCGCGGGTGGACGTGGTTCTTCGGGATCTGCCTCGCGCTGGCCGCGGTCGTGGCGGCGCTGAACTGGGCGGACGACCTCCGGCACCGCCCGCCGCCTCCACCCGGACCCCGCCACTGCGTCGAACGCAGCGGCGGCGGCAACGACTGCCCGGGTGGCTGAGCTCGTTTCCGTCGGCGACCGCGGCCGCCCCTGACCTGCGATTCTCCCCTGGTCGAGAATCGGCCACGGTCGTTCCCGGCCGTTCGGCGCCGACCCTCGGCTGATCGGCCGATCTCCACCGCCCTCGGTCCCGGCAGCCTGAGGGCCATGTCGATCATCCGGTTCGCCGTCCCGCTGCTCACCGCCGCGGCGCTGCTTCCCGCCGTCCCCGCGGTCGCCGCCGCGGACGGGCTCTCCTGGCAGCTCTGCGCCACCGTCGCGCCGGGCTGGGACCCCGGCGATCACCGCACCGAGTGCGCGCAGGTCCCGGTCCCCGTGGACTACGCCGATCCCGGTGGTCCGGAAATCGACATCGCCGTCAGCCGGATCCGGGCGACCGGGACGCGGACCGGCGCGGTGCTGCTGAACCCGGGTGGCCCCGGCCAGTCCGGGCTCACCATGCCCGGCAGCATCGCCGACAGCCACGCCGGCGGCATCGGCGTCCACCACGACCTCGTCGGGTTCGACCCGCGCGGCGTCGGCTACAGCGCCGACCTGCCGTGCCCGGTCGAGTTCCCCGAGCCGGACCCGGGCGTCCCCGACGAAAAGAAGGCCCGCGAGGCCGCGGAGCGCGCCGCCGAGGCGAACCGCAGGTGCATCGACGCCCACCCGGCGTTCGTCCGAAACTTGACCACGCCGACGATCGCCCGCGACCTCGACCGCATCCGCGTGGCGCTCGGCGAGGACAAGATCGGCTACTACGGCGTCTCGTGGGGGACCGCGCTCGGCGCCCAGTACCGGACGCTCTTCGACGATCACGTCGACAAGATGCTGCTCGACTCGGTCATGCCGCCGGACCTGGACGTCACCGCGATGGACGACGGCCAGGCGACCGCGGGCGAGAACACCTTCCACGACTTCGCGTCGTGGATCGCCAGGTACGACGCCGTTTACCGATTCGGGACCACGGAGCCCGCGGTCGCGAAAGCCCTGATCGACCTGCGCGACGAGTACGGCGCGACCGTCAACGGCATGCTCGCCAACCCGCGCCGCGAGTGGGCCGGCCTGGCGAAGCAGCTCGCGGCCATCCGCGACGGCGGCGTGCCCGTCGTCGATAAGAAGACAACGGGGGGCCTGGGCTGGGACGGCGAGCCGCACGCGTTCAACCACTTCCAGCAGACGGCCCTGCTCTGCAACGAGTCGCCGAGCCCCCGCGACTTCGAGACCGTCTGGCAGCACCGCCTCGACCGGATGAAGCGCCTCCCGGTCGCGGGCGGCTACGGCTTCTACGAACAGCTCTGCATCGGCTGGCCGCCGGCCGCCCGGCCGTGGTCGTTCGAAAAAGGGACAAGCCCGCTGCAGCTGGCCGGCCACGTCTACGAGCCGGTCACCCCGATCGGCTGGGCGATCGCGATGCAGCAGCGGATCGGCGGCGCGCTCATGACCATCGAGGACGACGCCCACGGCTCGCTCTCGTCGCTGCCCTGCGCCGGAGCCGTGGTCACTTTCTTCGACACGGGCCGGACGACGTCGGCGTCGTGCGCCGGGCCGCCGATCCCGGCACCGTGAGTCAGATGCGGGCCCGCAGCTGTTCGCGGACCTCCATCAGCGCGAAGCCGAGCAGGTTCAGCCCTCGCCAGTAGTCCGGTTTGGTCGCGTTCTTCTCCTCGCGCGCGAGGCCGGTGCCCCAGACGAGGTCCTTCTTCGACGCCTCGACGAGCACGGCGTCACCGGTGCCGAGCAGGAACCGGCGCAGGTCGCGGTGGGCGCGGAACTTGGCCAGGTTGCCGTCGACGACGATGTCGAACCGGTGCCGCTCCCAGATCGCGGCGTCGAACCCGGCGACCTCGCGGCCGAGCACCTTCGCCGTCTTCGCGTCCGGCGTGGCCCGGATCAGCTCGGCCTTCTCGTGGTCGCCGAAGAGCTCGGCCTTGCCGGCCATCATGTAGTGCTCCGCGGTCGGGTAGAGCACGCCGTCGGCCTCGAACGGGTCGACCCACCACTGGCTCAGGCAGCTGGAGGTCACCCGCCCGGACTTCGAGGGCGTGTGCCCGTAGAACAGCAGGTATTCGGGCTCCGCACCCTCGTGGACTTTTTCGCGCAACGCCTCGACACTGCGGACACCGTCGACCTTCACCATCCGACTAGTGGACCACGCGCTCAGAGCAGGAAGTGGAACAGGGGGCTGCCCGGCTCGATCCGCTCCACCTGCAGCGGGCTCGCGGCCATCCTGGCCAGCAGTCCCGGCAGGTCGGCCGAGCGGGCAATCTCGATGCCGACCATGGCCGGGCCCATCTCGCGATTGGTGCGCTTGACGTACTCGAAGCGGGTGATGTCGTCCTCCGGCCCGAGCACCTGCTCGAGGAACCGCCGCAGTGCGCCCGGCTCCTGCGGGAACCCGACGAGGAAGTAGTGCTTCAGCCCTTCGTGCATCAGCGAGCGTTCGAGGATCTCGCTGTAGCGGCTGACGTCGTTGTTGCCCCCGGAGACCAGGCAGACGACGGTCTGGCCGGGCTCGACGCCGACGACGGTGCCGAGCGACGCCGCGGCGAGCGCGCCCGCGGGTTCGGCGATGATGCCGTCGGACTGGTACATCGCGAGCATCTCGGTGCACACCGCGCCCTCGGCGACCGCGGTCAGCTCGGCGCCGCTCTCGCGGATCAGGGGATAGGTGACCGCGCCGGCTTCACGCACGGCGGCGCCGTCGACGAACGAGTCGAGCGCCGGCAGCCGCACCGGGTGCCCGGCCTCGATGGCCGCGGCCATGCAGGCGGCGCCGGCGGGTTCGACGCCGACGACCCGGACGTCCGGGTGCCGCTCGCGCAGCCAGCTGCCGACCCCGGCGAGCAGCCCGCCGCCGCCGACCGGCACGACCACGACGTCGGGCACGAAGCCGAGCTGCTCGACCACCTCGAGCGCGACCGTGCCCTGGCCGGCGACGGTGCGGACGTCGTCGAACGCGGGGACCAGGGTGGCGCCGGTGCGCTGGGCGTCCTCGTTGGCCGCGGCGAAGGCGTCTTCGTACGTTTCTCCGACAACGATGACTTCGATGTGCGCGCCGCCGAGCGTCGCGATGCGTTCGCGCTTCTGCCGAGGCGTGGTGCCGGGGACGTACACGCGGCCGTTGGCGCCGAGGCGCCGGCACGCGTACGCGACGCCCTGGGCGTGGTTGCCGGCGCTGGCGCAGACGACGCCTCGCGCGCGGACGTCCTCGTCGAGCTGGACGATGAAGTTGTAGGCGCCGCGGATCTTGTACGACCGGACGGTCTGCAGGTCCTCGCGCTTCACCCAGACCTGCGCGTCCACCCGGGACGACAGCCGGGCGCTCGGCTCCAGCGGCGTCCGGGTCACCACCCCGGCCAGCCGCTCGGCGGCCTTTTCGATCGTCGCCGCGGTCACCGTGTCGATGTCGTGCACCCCGCTGAATCTACGACTCGCGCGTCCCGGGCAACCGCTCGGGCCTCCGGGCGCATCAAAGGGGTGACGAACGAGATGGGGGGCGCCGATGGACGCCGGATTCACCGAGTACGTGACCGCGCGGGCAGCTTGGCTGCGCAAGGTCGCGTACTTGCTCTGCGGTGACTGGCACCGGGCCGACGACCTGGTCCAGTCGTCGATCACCCGGCTCTACGCGAACTGGCCACGCGCCTCCCGCGCCGGCAACCTGGACGGCTACGCGCGCCGCACGCTGGTCAACACGTTCCTGGCCGAACAGCGGACGTCGTGGTGGCGGCGGGTGGATTTGCGCGGAAACGACCAGGACCCGCCCGCCCCGGGCGCAGACGTCGAAATGGCGCTGGACCTGCGGGCGGCGCTGGAACGGCTGCCGGCCCGCCAGCGCGCGACCGTCGTCCTGCGCTACTTCTGCGACCTGCCGGTCGCGGAGACCGCGCGGGCGCTGGGGTGTGCCGAAGGCACCGTCAAGAGCCAGACCGCGAAGGCCGTGGACGCACTCCGCGAGCTGCTGCGCGAACCGATCCGGGAGGGACGGGCATGACCGACCACGAGCTGGCCACCAAGCTGAAGGAACTCGCCGAGACGCCCGCGCCGCCGCCCCGGATCGACGTCGATCGCGCGCGCCGGATCGGGGGACGCCGCCGGCGCGTGCGGACCACCGTGCTGGTCGTCGGCTGCGCCGCGGTGGTGACGGCCGGCGGTCTGACGGCGGTGTCGGCGTTGCGGCCCACGCCCCCGATCGTGCCGGCGGCCGTCCTGCCCAAGTCGCCGCCTGTCGCGCCGGCGCCCACCGACAATCCGCTGGTGGCGAAGGCGAGCTTCGGCTGGCTGCCGGAGCCCGTCAAGGGCATCGAGTACGGCGTCGGCGGCCACGGCGACTACGCGCTGGCCATCGGCCGCGGCGACCTGGCGCCGATGATCTGGCTCGCGGTGTACGACCAGGAACCGCCGTTGGACCGCAGGCACGACATGGGCGGGCGGGCGGTGCGGGTCCCGGTCCGGGTCGGCGACCGCGACGGCTACTGGGTCACGGCCGATGCCCGGGACCCGCTGAACCAGGGCAACAGCTACCTGCGCTGGCCGACCGCGGACGGCCGCTGGGCCGAGCTGAACGCGTACTACCTTGCCGTTCCCGACCTGGAGCAGGTCTTGCTGCGCGTCGCCGGGGAGGTGACGTTCGCGAACCGTGCGGTGCCCTTGCCGCTGCACATCTCCGGTCTGCCGGAGGCGTTCCGCGTTGCCGACATCGGGCTGTGGCGTCGCCTCGACCAGGACGGCGTCCCGTGGCGGGCGGTACTCCAGTACTCGTCGAACGGTGCTCTGGCGACGATCACCGTCTCTTTGCCGGGTGGCCACGCGGACGGTCTCGGCAAGCCCGTGTGCACGACGAAGAACGGGCTGCGGGCGTGCGTCGCGATCGACAAGCCCCAGGCCGCGGGCATCACCTCGCAGGAGCTGCTGAGCCGGATCACGCTGATCGGTCCGGACGAGTCGAAGTGGACGCCGCACGTGATCGGCTGATCAGCCCTTGGGCACCGCCGGGTAGGGGACGAAGGTGCTGGTGTTCTCGTCGACGGTGAGCTGCTTGCCGATCGTCGGGAAGGCGCGCTGGGAGCAGGCCGGCCGTTCGCAGACTTTGCAGCCCATCCCGATGGGCGTCGCGGCGGCCGGCTCGTCCAGGTCGAGGCCGGTCGAATAGACGAGCCGCCCGGCGTGGCGCAGTTCGCAGCCCAGACCGACCGTGAACGTCTTTCCGGGACTGCCGTAGCCGCCGATGTTGCGTGACACCGTGCGCGCGATCCAGAAGTAGCTCTTGCCGTCGGGCAGGGTGGCGATCTGGGTGAGGATCTTGCCCGGCTGGGTGAACGCCTCGTAGATGTTCCACAGTGGACAGGCCCCGCCGACGCGGGAGAAGTGGAACCCGGCCGCGGACTGCCGCTTCGACATGTTCCCGGCCCGGTCCACCCGGACGAAGGAGAACGGCACCCCGCGCTGCTTGGGCCGCTGCAGCGTGGACAGCCGGTGGCAGACCGTTTCGAAGCCGACGCCGTAGTGGTCGCACAGCCGCTCGATGTCGTAGCGGAACCGCTCGGCCGCGGCGAGGAACGGTCCGTAGGGGAGGATCAGCGCCCCGGCGAAGTAGTTCGCCAGGCCGACGCGGGCGAGCGACCGGGCGGCCGGCCCGGAGAACGCCCACGAGTCGGCGAGCTCGGTGATGAGGTCGTCGTACTCGAGCAGCGCGATCTGCGAAGCCATCCGGAACGCCTGCTGCCCGACCCGCAGGCTCGGCGCCAGCCGCAGCACCCGCGTCACCGGTTCGTAGCGGTGCTGCTGGCCGGCGGCTTCGTCGATGCCCTCGCTGGTCACCTCGACGCCGTAGCGCTGGGAAAGGCGTTCCTTCAACGCGCGCAGCACCTGCCCACGCTGCAGCGGGATGTCCGCGGCCATCCTCTCGGCGCGTTCGTCCAGTTCCGCGACATAGTTCTCACGCTCGTAGAAGAAGTCGCGGACCTCCTCGTGCGGCAGCGGCGCGGCGGCGCTACCGTGCAGGCCCAGGCCGTTTTCCGTGGTCAGCGCGGCGGTGTTTTCGACGGCGTTGCGGTAGCTGCGGTGCAGCTTGACCAGCGCCTGCGCGATCGCCGGCAGGTTCGTGGCCAGCTCGTTGAGCTCGCTCATGGTGACGTCGATGCCCAGGGCCTCGTCGAGCAGCGCTTCCTTGACGTCGGCGACCAGCCGGGACGTGTCGTTGTTGGCGAAGAACTCGGTGTCGACGCCGAACGCCTGCGTGATCCGCAGCAGCACCGGCACGGTCAGCGGACGCGAGTTGTGCTCGATCTGGTTGAGGTAGCTGGGTGAGATCTCCAGCACACGAGCCAGGTCGGCCTGGCTCATCGAGCGGCTTTCACGGAGGTGCCGCAATCGCGCGCCGGCGAAAGTCTTCTCCATTCGTGCCCTCCTTCCCGGAAGGTTTCCGGTCCTGAACGGTTACGTGAACGGTCAAGAACGCGGATTTTCGATCACCTGCGAATCTGCGATTCGCAACCTTTGCAAAGAGCGTACGGACTCTTCGCACAAATTGGCAACTTGGACAACTAGACCGCGTTTTCGCTGGCGTGTCAGGGTCAGGCCAAGCAAGGCGAGCAATCGCAAACTTCGCAACACCGGGAGAGTCCGATGACGGAACAGGCCAAGCAGGCGGCCGCGGAGCTGGCCGCGCAGTGGGCGAGCGACCCCCGTTGGGCGGGCGTGCAGCGCTCCTACTCGGCCGAAGACGTGATCAAGCTGCGCGGCAGTGTCGTCGAGGAGCACACCCTGGCCCGCCGCGGCGCGGAGAAGCTGTGGGACCTCCTGCACACCGAGGACTACATCCACGCACTGGGCGCGCTCACCGGCAACCAGGCCGTCCAGCAGGTCCGGGCGGGCCTGCAGGCGATCTACCTGTCCGGCTGGCAGGTCGCGGCCGACGCCAACCTGTCCGGCCAGACCTACCCGGACCAGAGCCTCTACCCGGCCAACTCGGTGCCGGCCGTGGTCCGCCGCATCAACAACGCGCTGGGCCGCGCCGACCAGATCAGCTGGGCCGAGGGCAACACCGACATCGACTGGTACGCCCCGATCGTCGCCGACGCCGAGGCAGGCTTCGGTGGCCCGCTCAACGCGTTCGAGCTGATGAAGGGCATGATCGCGGCCGGCGCCGCGGGTGTGCACTGGGAAGACCAGCTCGCGTCCGAGAAGAAATGCGGCCACCTCGGCGGCAAGGTCCTCATCCCGACCAAGCAGCACGAGCGCACGCTGAACGCCGCCCGCCTCGCCGCGGACGTGCTGAACGTGCCGTCGCTGATCGTCGCCCGCACCGACGCCCAGGCCGCGACGCTGCTGACCAGCGACGTCGACGAGCGCGACCAGCAGTTCCTCACCGGCGGCCGCACCGCCGAGGGCTTCTACGAGGTCCGCAACGGCATCGAGCCCTGCATCGAGCGCGGCCTGGCCTACTCCCAGTACGCCGACCTGCTGTGGATGGAGACCTCCGAACCGGACCTCGAGGTGGCGCGCAAGTACGCCGAGGCGATCAAGGCGAAGTTCCCGGACCAGATGCTGGCCTACAACTGCTCGCCGTCGTTCAACTGGAAGAAGCACCTGGACGACGCCACGATCGCGAAGTTCCAGCGCGAGCTCGGCCACATGGGCTACAAGTTCCAGTTCATCACGCTGGCCGGCTTCCACGCGCTGAACTACTCGATGTTCGACCTGGCGCACGGCTACGCCCGCGAGGGCATGACCGCCTACGTCGACCTGCAGGAGCGCGAGTTCGCTTCGGAGAGCCGCGGCTACACCGCGACCAAGCACCAGCGCGAGGTCGGCACCGGCTACTTCGACAACGTCGCGACGGCGCTGAACCCGGAGAGCTCGACCACGGCGCTCAAGGGCTCCACCGAAGAAGCCCAGTTCCACTGATCCCGGCCGCGGCCTGACGACGGCACCCCCCATCGTCGTCAGGCCGCGACCTTCCCCTTCTTTCCTTCCCTGCCCACAGCTCGCGGAGGCACCCCCATGGTTGATCGGCTGAACTACCGCATCGAGGTCACCGGGCCGGTCGAGGGCCGGTTCGCCGAGATCCTGACCCCGGCGGCCCTCGACTTCCTGGCCAAGCTGGACAACACGTTCGCCGGTCGCCGGCGCGAGCTGCTCGACGCCCGCCGCGTGCGGCGCGAGGAACTGCAGTCCGGGGAGAAGCCGCTCGGCTTCCTGCCCGAAACCCGCCGGATCCGCGACGACGAGTCTTGGCACGTCGCCCCGACCGCGCCGGGCCTGGAGGACCGCCGCGTCGAGATCACCGGCCCGACCGACCGCAAGATGACGGTCAACGCGCTGAACTCCGGCGCGAAGGTGTGGCTGGCGGACTTCGAGGACGCGACGTCGCCGACGTGGCACAACGTCATCGACGGCCAGCTCAACCTCTACGACGCCATCCGCCGGAACATCGACTTCACGACCACTGTGTCTGATGCCGCCTCCGCGGGAAAGAGTTCGTCGGCGGGCGGCAAGCGCTACACGATCGGCGACGACCCGGCGACGATCGTCGCGCGCCCCCGCGGCTGGCACCTGGTGGAGAAGCACATCCGCATCGACGGCCGCCCGGTGTCGGCGAGCCTGGTCGACTTCGGCCTGTTCTTCTTCCACAACGCGCGCCAGCTGCTCGCCCGCGGCGTCGGCCCGTACTTCTACCTGCCGAAGCTGGAGAACCACCTCGAAGCGCGCCTGTGGAACGACGTCTTCCTGCTGGCGCAGCGCGAGCTCGGCATCCCGCGCGGCACGATCCGCGCGACCGTCCTGATCGAGACGATCACCGCCGCGTTCGAGATGGAGGAGATCCTCTACGAGCTGCGCGAGCACGCCGCGGGCCTGAACGCCGGGCGCTGGGACTACATCTTCAGCATGATCAAGAACTTCGCCGCGCACGGCGCCGACTTCGTGCTGCCGGACCGCGCGCAGGTGACGATGACCGTGCCGTTCATGCGCGCCTACACCGAGCTGCTCGTGCGGACCTGCCACAAGCGCGGCGCGCACGCCATCGGCGGCATGGCCGCGTTCATCCCGAGCAAGGACCCGGAGATCAACGCGACGGCGATCGAGAAGGTCCGCGCCGACAAGGAACGCGAGGCCGGCGACGGCTTCGACGGCTCGTGGGTCGCGCACCCGGGCCTGGTCCCGGTCTGCCGCGAGGTCTTCGACGGCGTGCTCGGCGGCTGGCCGAACCAGCTCGGCAAGCGGCGCGAAGACGTCCACGTCACCGCCGAAGACCTGCTCGACGTGGCCAGCGCCGGCGGCGAGGTCACCGAGGCGGGCGTGCGCGCGAACATCAACGTCGCCCTGCGCTACGTCGACGCGTGGCTGCGCGGCACCGGCGCGGCGGCCATCCACAACCTGATGGAGGACGCGGCCACGGCGGAGATCGCGCGCTGCCAGGTGTGGCAGTGGATCCGCAACGGCACGAAGCTCGAGGACGGCACGGCGCTGACGCGCGAGCTGGCGGTCGAGTTCCTGGACGAGGAGCTGGCCTCGGTGCGGGCCGACCTCGGCGAGGGCAACCGCCTCGACGACGCGTACGAGATCTTCACCGAAACCGCGCTGGGCGAGAAGCTGCCGAGCTTCCTCACCACGGGTGCCTACGCGCGGTACCTCACGGACGCCCGGTAGCAGGGCCCCGGTCGCCCCTACCTGACGAGGGGCGGCCGGATCCACACTGATTGGGATGGTGTGGTCCGGACCGGTCCGGTGACGGCGGCTCCCCGTCACCGGGCCGGTTCACGTCTTTCGCAGCAGGGAACCTGGCTGCAGCTCGTTGCGCAGCGTCGTCACTCACACGAGCGCTTTCAACAGCACCTTCGCGGCTTCGCGGGCCGTATCCGCTTCGCGCGGGTCACCGGTGATCGCGGCGAGCACGGTCGCGCCTTCAACGAGCGAGAACAGCTGGTCGGCGACGCGCCGGTCGGGCACGAGGCCGTGCAGGTAGGCGCGGACCTCGTCCTTGTGCTTGCGGATCGCGGCGGCGATGCCGGGCGCGGGCTCACCGAACTCGCCGAAGGAATTGATGAACGCGCAGCCGCGGAAGCCCGGCTCGGCGAACCAGTTCTCCAGCCAGCCGAACACGGCCAGGGGGTCGTCGCCGCGGGCGTGGACAAAATCGCGCAACGAGCCGCGCCAGCGTTCATCGCGGCGAAGCAGGTACGCCTCGACCAGGTCGTTCTTCGCCGGGAAGCACTGGTAGAGCCGCTTGAGCGAGACGCCGGAGCGTTCGCGGACGGCGTCCATCCCGACCGCTTGCACGCCATGGGCGTAGAAGAGGTCCTCGGCGGCCTCCAGCAGCCGGTCGGTTGCCTCCGCGGAATCCATGTCACCTGTCCCTGGCGCCGAGAATGATCGTTCTCTAGTCTAGCGTCAGCAGTGGAGAACGCACGTTCTCTGCGTTCGGAAGGAGTTTCAATGATCGTGTCAAGCGGCGGCTGTGGCCGTGCTCGGTGGTGAGGGATGGAACTCGCGGCCGTCGCGCAGCAACGCCCAGATGACGTCGACCAGGCGGCGGGCCAGGGCGATCAGGGCTTGGGTGTGCCGTTTCCCTTCGCCGCGTTTGCGCAGGTAGAAAGCCCGAGAGGGACCGTCGGGGCGTTTGATGGCCGACAGGGCGGCCAGGTAGAACACCCGGCGCAGGCCGCGGTGGTAGCGCTTCGCCCGGTGCAGGTTGCCCCGTATCCGCCCGGAATCACGCGGCACCGGCGCGAGACCGGCGTAGGCGGCCAGATGTGCGGAACTGCGGAACGCGGCCTGCAGGTCGCCGCCGGTCCCGGCCAGCAGCTGGGCCCCGAGGATGGGGCCGAATCCGTCGAGGCTGGTGATGGGCCCGGCGTCGGGGTGCTCGGCGAACCGGGCACCGAGTTGCTTGTCCAGGTCTTTGATTTCCCGGTCCAGTTCCAGCAGCTGCCGGGCCAGCCGGGCGATCAACGGTGCGGTCACCGATTCCCCCGGCAGTGCCACGGTTTGCTCCGCTGCCGCGGCGAGGGCCTTGTCTGCCATGGCCGGAATGCCCTTGGCCCAGGCACCGTGCTCGGCCAGGTAGGCCGACAGGCCAGCCGCTTCGGCCGCGCGGATGCCGGCCGGGGTCTGGAACCCGGTGAGCAGCACCAGCGCCGAGCGGGTGGAGTAGTCGAACGCCCGTTCCAGTGCGGGAAAAATCGAGGCCGGCAGCTCCCGGATCCGGTTGACCCCGCGGACCCAGTCGGCCATCAGGTCTTCCCGGCGCGCGGTGAGCACTCCCAGATCGGTCACGACCGCATCGGGACTGGTGACCGGGGCGAGATCGCCGCGCAGGCGGGCGGTTTCGGCGATGGTGCGGGCATCCTTGGCGTCGGTTTTGCCTTCGCCGGCGAACGCGCCGGCCATCCGGTTGACCAACCGGCCCGGCACGGACACCACCGGCTGGCCGGTGGCCAGCAGCAACGTGATCAGCAGGCTCGCCGCACCGGAGGTCATGTCGACCGCCCACACCACCTCGGACGCTTTCGCGGTGGTGCGGGCGATCAGCTGCTCGATCGCGGCTTGGCTGTTGGCGACCTTCCGGGAGAACACGATCTTGCCGGTCTCGTCCACCGCGCAGGCGTGGTGGAAGCCTTTGCCGACGTCGATCCCGGCCCACATCTTGCGCACTGCCACGCAGTCTGTCCTCCCGTCTTCGCAGTTCAGCCCGGTGGACGACCCGCCGACAGCTCCATAAACAGCGACCGAGCGCAGATTTCAATCAGCGGCCAGGGCGTCCAGAACGACGGGGCGGCCACTCCTTCGAAGCCACCACACGAGGCAAGCCGTCATCAGCCACACCCCATCGCCCTGGGCATCCAGAACATCCCGTCCTGAACACCAACAATCTTATGGAGCTGTCATGACCCCACGGCCGCCGTTCCCGCCGTTCGACGAAGACACCGCCCGCCAAAAGGTCCAAGCCGCCGAAGACGCGTGGAACACCCGAGACCCGGAGCGGGTTTCGCTCGCGTACACGGAGGATTCGGTGTGGCGCAACCGCGACCGGCACGTCGCCGGGCGCGCGCAGATCGTCGAGTTCCTCACCGCGAAGTGGGCGCGTGAGCTGGACTACGCGTTGCGCAAGGAACTGTGGGGCTTCCGCGGCAACCGCATCGGCGTCCGGTTCCAGTACGAGTCCCGGACCGCCGACGGCCAGTGGTTCCGCAGCTACGGCAACGAGCTCTGGGAGTTCAGCGACGAAGGCCTGATGCGCCGGCGCGAAGCGAGCATCAACGACGTTCCGATCACCGAAGCCGACCGTCGCATCTTCGGCCCGCGCCCGCAGTCCGAGCACGGCGTCCTGCTGCCGGTCTTCTGAATCCGCCCTCGGCGGAACGACGTCCGGCCGGTCGGGGTCGTCGGCATGCTCGGGACATGACGACCTCGGCGTTCGGCGGCGAAGTGAGCGAGTACTACCAGCGGTTCCGCCGCGGCTACCCGCCCGAGGTGGCCGACGAGCTGGTCACGGCGTTCGCGCTGACCCGCGACGACGTCGTCCTCGACCTCGGCTGCGGCACCGGTCAGCTCACCCGGGTCCTCGCGCCGCGGGTCGGGGCGGTGCTGGGCATGGACCCGGAACCGGCGATGCTCGCGCAGGCCCGCCAGGCGACGGCGGAGCCGAACGTCAGCTGGCTGCTCGGCGCGGACTCCGACGTCGGCGCGCTGACGGCCACCCTCGGGCCGGAGCGCCTGGGCGCGGTGACGGTGGCGCAGGCGTTGCACTGGATGGACCACGAGCGGCTGTTCGCGGCGGTCCGCCCGCTGCTGCGGCCCGGCGGCGGTGTCGCGGTGGTGACCAACGGCGAACCGCTGTGGCTGCAGGACACGGCGTGGTCGGCCGCGCTGCGGGAGGTCCTCTCCGCCTACCTCGGCACCCCGCTGCACCGGACCTGCGGCACGGACGACGCAAGCCAAGAGCGGTACGCAAAGGCCCTCGCCGCCGCCGGGTACGCCGTGGACTCGACGGTCGTCGAGTACTTCGCGCTCCTGAGCGTCGAGGAAATGGCCGGTGGCGTTTTTTCGGCAATGAGCCCCGAGCAGCTGCCCGGCCCGGACGCGCGGCCGGCGTTCACCGAGCGCGTGCGGGAGGCGGTGGCCCCGCACGGTCCGCTGCGGGAACGCGTGCGGATCCGGCTGCTGACCGGAACCCGCTGAACCGGGTTCCGGTCACGGAAGGCGAATACGTACCGGCCCCTGCTGTTCCGCTTATTGTTTCCCCGGGAGGCGGCGCGGATGCTCGCTTCAGGCGCCGATCGCGCCGCTATCCCCGAGGAGTCTCCATGACCAGCAGGTTGAGAGCTGCCGTTGCCACTCTCTTCGTCGTGTGTTCGTTCGCGCTCATCGTCGACGGGGCTACCCCCGCGCCCGCCGCGTCGCGGACGGAGTGCTTCCGGCCCTGCCGGTTCTGAGCGGGCGGCTACTTACTGTTCCGGGATCCCGGCCGGGACCGGTTCGAAGGCGTTGCCGGTGGCGATCTTGGGCCGGGGCAGCTCGACCGGCTCGCCCGGTTTCGCCCGCCGGTAGACCTCGGCGGTGGCTTCGGCGATGCGGCCCCAGTCGAAGTCCGCGGCCAGCCGCGACTGCGCGGCCCGCGCCCGCTCGGCGGCGGCCTCGGCGTCGGAGAGCACCGTCGTCACCGCGGCGGCCAGCGCGGCGACGTCCCCGGGGCTGAACGCCAGACCGGTCTCGCCGTCCACCACGACCTCGCCGAGCCCGCCGGCCGTCGACGCGACCAGCGGCGCCTTCGCGGCCGCCGCCTCCAGCGCGACGATGCCGAACGGCTCGTACCGGCTGGGCAGCACCACGGCGTCGGCTGCGGCCAGCGCCGCGCGCAGGTCGCGGTCGGACAGGTGCCCGACGAAGTCGACCGCGCGCCGCACCCGCAGCTTCCGCGACTGCTCGACCAGCTCGTCGAAGTGTCGTCCTTTTCCGGCAACGACCACGCGCGTCCCCGGGTGGCGGCGCCGGATGCGGGGGAGCGCGGCCAGCAGGTCCTGCACGCCCTTCTCCCATTCGAGCCGTCCGAAGTAGAGCAACAGCGGCGCACCGGCCGGGCTGTAGACCTCGCGGGCGCGCGCGATCTCGTCCGCGGGCACCTGCCAGCCGCGTTCCTCGATGCCGTTGTGGATCACCGTGACGTCGTCGGCTTCGACCTCGAAGAGGTGCGCGACTTCGCGGCGCATCGCCTGGGAACAGGTGATCAGCGCGTCCGCGCGGTTCGCCAGCCACCACTCGACCGAGTGGACCTGCTGGTTCAGCGGGTGCGACAGCCAGCCGGAGTGCCGGCCCGCCTCGGTGGCGTGGATCGTGCCGACCAGCGGCACCCGCGCGGCCTCGGTGATCGCGATGGCCGGGTGGGCGACGAGCCAGTCATGCGCGTGGACGACGTCGGGCTGCCAGGTGCGCAGCAGGTCCTGCGCGGCGCGGACCATGGCGTGCCCCATGGCCAGCGTCCAGGCGACGAGGTCCCGTTCGAACGTCACGTGCATCGGGTCCTCGGCGACCCGGATGACCCGCACGCCCTCGACGATGCGGTCGGTGCGCGGGTGCGTCCCCGCGTCGGTCCCCGCGGCGTGCCTGCAGAGCACCACGACCTCGTGGCCCTGGCGGGCGAGGTGGGTGGCGAGCGCGTGGACGTGCCGGGCCAGGCCCCCGATGGCCACGGGCGGGTACTCCCAGGACAGCATCAGCACACGCATGGGCAGAGGTTACTCGCGAGTCGGAAGCGCCCGGCGGCGCCCGGGCCAGCCGACCGGCCAACGCGCCCGGTGAATGTGAGCCGATTCACCGGCGAGCCGGCCGATCTCTGCCACCATCGGCCGGGATGACTTCACCTGAGGACCTCGGCTGGCGCCGGCTCGACCCGCCCCTGTCGACCCCGTGGACCGGCGAGGCCGGCCCGGCCAACGCCTTGCCCGAGTACCCCCGGCCCCAGCTGACCCGGCCCCGCTGGCTCAACCTCAACGGCGTCTGGGAGTACGCGGGCCGGCCGTCGTCGCCGGATGAGTCACGGCCGTCCGGCTACGCCGAGCGCATCCTGGTCCCGTTCCCGCCCGAGTCGGCGTTGTCGGGAATCGGACGACGAGACGAGGTCCTCTGGTACCGCCGCCTGGTCGAGATCCCGGACGACTGGTGCGGCTCCCGGGTGCTCCTGCACTTCGGCGCGGTCGACCAGACGGCGAAGGTGTGGGTCAACAACCAGCTCGTCGCGACCCACGAAGGCGGCTACACGGCGTTCAGTGCGGACATCACCGACGTCCTGCGCGCTTCGGGCCCGCAGGAACTGACCGTCCGCGCCGAGGACCGCACCGACATCGAGCCGTTCCCGGTCGGCAAGCAGCGCAACGCCCCCGGCGGGATCTGCTACACGGCGTCGTCGGGAATCTGGCAAACGGTGTGGCTGGAGCCGGTCCCCGACACCCGCGTCGAGCGCCTGGACCTGACGCCAGACCTGACCGGTGTGACGGTGTTTCCGCAGGTCACTGGCGGAGCCGAAGTCGTCGTCGTCATTTCGGCGAACGACACCGAGGTGGCGCGGGCGTCGGGCCCGGCCGGCGCGGTGCGCGTGGACGTTCCTTCGCCACGTCTCTGGACGCCCGACGACCCGCACCTCTACACGCTGCGCGTCCAGCTGCTCGACGGGCGTGGTGCGATTTCGGACGAGGTCGGCAGCTACGCCGGCCTCCGGACGATCGGCCTGCTCCCGGACCCGCAAGGACGTCCGCGGATCGCGCTCAACGACCGGATCACCTTCCTGCACGGCCCGCTCGACCAGGGCTACTGGCCCGACGGCATCTCGACCGCGCCCACCGACGACGCCCTGCGGTTCGACCTCGAGAAGACGAAGGAGCTGGGCTTCAACTTCGTCCGCAAGCACGTCAAGGTCGAGCCGGCCCGCTGGTACTTCTGGGCCGACACGCTGGGCTTGGTCGTCTGGCAGGACATGCCGTCGCTGACCGTGTCGTTCGACGGACCGCCCGGGATCGCGCCGGACCCGGTCCCGCGGGCGCGTGAGCGCTTCGAGGCGGAACTGACCGAAATGGTGACCCAGCTGCGGGCGGTCCCGTCGATCGTCGGCTGGGTGCCGTTCAACGAGGGCTGGGGCGAGTTCGACACGGCCCGTGTCGCGGAATCGGTCAAAACCCTGGACCCGACGCGGCTGGTGATCGCGAACAGCGGCGTCAACTGCTGTTTCTCGCGACCGGACAGCGGCGCGGGCGACGTCTACGACGACCACACGTACGTGGGCCCCGGAGAGCCGTCGGTCCGCGACGGCCGCGCGATCGTCGACGGCGAGTACGGCGGCCTTGGTCTCGTTTTGGACGACTACCGCTGGCCCGGCCCGCCGAACGCGTACGAGATGACGTCGACCTCGGAGCGGCTCACCGAGCGCTACGCCGAGGTGAGCGCCTCGCTTGAGCGAGTGGTCGCGGAGCGCGGCTTGTCGGGGGCCGTCTACACCCAGACGACGGATGTCGAAAACGAGGTCAACGGGCTTCTGACGTATGACCGTCGCGTGGTCAAAGCGGACCCGGCGGTGGTTGCGAAGTGCGTGAGGGCGGTGATCGCGGCGGGCTCGTCCTGATCTCGACCACGCCGGACGCCTTCGTCGATTCGTCGGCCTGACTCCGGGCCGCTGGGCTGCCGGGTGGAGCGGTGGTCAGTTTTCGGCAACCGCTCTGACCAGGCTGTCGCGGCCGCGGTCGAGGGCGGACAGCAGCGCACCTCGCAGCGCCGCCGAGTCCGTCACCTCGCCGGCCTCCACCCGGACCGGCCCGGGCGCCGCCGCGCGAACCGTTCGCCGGATTTCGGCAACGAGCTCCGCCCGGCCCCCGGCCGGCCCGCCCAGCACCACCAGGTCCGGGTCGACGATCGTGCAGATCGCGGCGACCGCCCGGCCGAGCGTGGCCCCCAGCTGCCGTAGTCGTCCGGCGGCCACGGCGTCCCCGGCCGCCGCGTCGTCGAGCGTGGTCAGCATTGCGTCGACGTCCAGCGAAGGCGCGTCCGCGCGGCCGAAGCCCTGGCCGGCCAGCTCGTCGGCGAGCGTGGTTCCCGAACTGTCCAGGTAGCCGATCTCGCCCGCCAGGCCGTGTGCGCCGCGGAGGAGATGGTCGCCGACGTAGAGGCTGACCCCGAGCCCAGCACCGACGTAGACGTACGCGAAGCTCCTCGCCTCCCGCGCGGCGCCCTCTCGCCGTTCGGCAAGCGCCGAAAAGTTGACGTCATTGTCGAGCAGGACGTCCGGCCCGATCTCTTCAGCCCGCAGCGCGCCCTCGGGGAAGGGCGACCCCGGCAGAGCGACGACTCGGTGCGCGACGGGGTCGACGGGGTTCGCCACCGAGATCACGATCGCCCGCACCGGCCCGCTCCCGGTGGCGCCCGCGGCGGCGACGGCCGCCCGGACCGCGGCGGCCATCGGCCGGTCGCCGGGCGCGTGCCGCTCGGTGGCCAGGACGGTCCCGGTCAGGTCGGTCGTCACGGTGCGGATGCCCTGCTGGTTCACCTCGGCGGCGACGACCCGGCCGGCGTCGGCGGCCAGCTCGTAGAAGGTGGCGATCCGGCCGCGGCGGCCGGTCTGGTCAGTGCCGGAGGCCCGCAGCGCGCCCGCCGTCTCGAGCCGCCGGACGGACTCGGAGATCGTCGGCTTGGAAATCCCGGTGGCTGTGGCGAGCTCGGCGCGCGTGGTCCGGTTTTCGGTGAAGACCTGGTCGAGCACCGCGCGGTCGGTCATGGCCCGCAGCATCGCGAGGCGCGGGAGCGGCCGGTCGGGGTCGGACATCGCACCTCTTGTGGCGGGGATCGGACAGGGGTTACCGTAGCCGGACGATTCTAGTAAGGAGTCCTAACCAAAACGGAGGACGCCGATGACCACCACCGAACTGCCCGCGAACATGTCCGAAGCCATCTCGCGAACCAAGCAGGAGCTGCGCGCCCGGATCGGCGACGTCGCCGGCGCGTTCGCCGGGGTCCGCGACCGGATGCGGCGAGAGGTTGACGCCGTTGCCGCCGATCCCGACGCTTTCCCCGTGGTCCGTTTTCGCGACATCGCCGAGGGCACCGTGCCGCAGCGGACGGCCGAGGCGATCCGGCGCCGTGGCTGCGCCGTCGTCAAAGGCACCTTCGCGCGCGAAACGGCCGAAGCCTGGGACGCCGAACTCGCCGCATACCTCGCGGACAACGACTTCGCCGGCACCTACCAGGGCCCGGCCGACGACGTCTTCGCCGGCCTCGCGTCCGGCCAGCCCCAGATTTACCCCGTCTATTGGTCGAAGCCGCAGATGCAGGCCCGGCAGGACGAGCGCATGGTCGCGGTCCGGCGGTTCCTCAACTCCTTCTGGCGCCACGAGTCCGAGGGCCGCGTCTGGTTCGACCCCGATCGCGACACGGCCTACCCGGACCGCATCCGCCGCCGCGCCCCCGGCTCGGCGTCGCTCGGGCTGTCCGCCCACACCGACTCCGGCTCGGTCGAACGCTGGCTCCTGCCCGCCTATCAGCGCGTCTTCCGGCACGTCTTCGACGGCGATTGGCGCGGCTACGACCCGTGGGACGGCGCATACCGCACCGAAGTCGACGAGTACCCCTCGACGGTGATGTGCTCGGCCTTCCGGACATTCCAAGGCTGGACGGCGTTGTCGGAAATGCGCCAAGGCGACGGTGTGCTGCACGTCGTGCCGATCCCGTCGGCAATCATGTACGTCCTGCTTCGCGCGCTGCAGTACGACATCCCCGACGACGACCTCTGCGGCGCGGTGAACGGCCAGGCGCTGCCGGTCGGCGACAAGTACCACGACGTCCTGCTGCCCGCGCTGACGTCGATCCCCGACGTCCAGCCGGGTGACACGGTGTGGTGGCACGGCGACGTCGTCCACGCGGTCGCCGACGGCACCAACCCGGACCGCTGGGGAAACGTCATGTACATCCCGGCGAGCCCGTATTGCGCGAAGAACGCCGCCTACGCCGGGAAATGCGGCCGCGCATTCCTGGACGGCAAGAGCCCGGGCGATTTCGCGCCCGAAGACTACGAAGTGAACTGGGCCGGCCGCGCCACGATCGACGACCTGAACGCCGTCGGGCGCGACCAGCTCGGCTTGTGAGCGGGGGATCAGCGTCCCCCGCCGTCGTCTCAAGCCGGAAGCGCCGCTTCGATGGCCTTGACGACCGTCTCGTCTTCGGGCTCGGTGCGCGGCCGGAACCGCGCCAGGACCTCGCCGTCGGCGCCGATCAGGAACTTCTCGAAGTTCCACTGGACGTCGCCCGCGGCGCCCTCGGCGTCGGCGGTCTCGGTCAGCTCGGCGTAGAGGGGGTGCCGGCCTTCGCCGTTGACGTCGATCTTCTCGAACAGCGGGAACGTGACGCCGTAGGTCGTCGAGCAGAACGTCTGGATCTCCTCCGCGCTGCCCGGTTCTTGCCCGGCGAACTGGTTGCACGGAAATCCGACGACGGAGAAGCCCTGCCCGCCGAAGCGTTCCTGAAGCCGCTCGAGACCGGAGTACTGCGGGGTCAGGCCGCACTTCGACGCGACGTTGACCACCAGCAGCGCCTTCCCGGCGAACTCGCCGAGCGAGCTGTCCCGCCCGTCGAGGGTCTTGAGCGGAATTTCGTGGATGCCCATCCGGTGAGTCCCTTTCAGTTGTGCTTCAGCGCCCGGGCGTCGAGGTGCCCGAACGGTCCGTCGTCGGCGCGGTAGGCCGCGGCGAGCTCCGCGGCCCGCGCGCGATCGCCGCGGCGCAGCAGGCCGGCGAGCGCGTCGAAGCGCTTGGTGTGGACCGCGGCGCGCCGCCGTGCGTAGTCCGCGGCCGAGTCCTTGGTGACCATGAACGCCCAGTCGCTTTCCAGCGCCAGCATCGCTTCGGCGACGGCCTGGTCGGCGACGGTGTCCCGCGCCGTGGTGTCCAATCCGGCGACCAGGCCGAGCAGCCGCTCCTGCAACGCGGAGTTGGCGGCGACCATGTCCTTGACCTGCGCGCCGTCCCAGACGCGCCAGTCCTTGCCCGATCCCCACGACGAGGAAGGCAGGTCGATCGACGCACCGACGTGGCCGGCCTCCATCGCGCCCTCCAGCGTCGTCACCCGCACCCCGGCATCCGGGAGCGCGCGCAGCACGCCTTCCAGCCACGCCGGTCCTTCGTGCCACCAGTGCCCGAACAGCTCCGTGTCGTACGCGGCGACCACGAGTGCTTCGCGCCCGTGTTGCTGCTTCAACGACCGCAGCCGCGTCACGACGGTCTCGACGAAGTCCTTGACGTGCTGGCCCAGCACGTCCGCCGCCAGCGCCGGGTCGTACGGCGCCTTGTCCGGCGGCTCGACCGTCTTCCCGGTGACCCGCGACGCCTTGAGGCCGACCTCGTGCTGCCAGGTGTGGAAGTCGCGGTAGGCGGCGTGGCCGGGGTAGCCGGCCTTCGGTGACCAGACGCGGTAGGTGACCTCGAGGTCCCGGCCGAACGCGAGGACGTCGGTGCCGCCGACCGGCCGCGCCGCCCAGGTCTCGCCCCGCAGCGACGGCCCGTCGACCATGAACCGCCGCACGCCCGCGGCCGCGTAGTCGTTTTCCATACCAGGCGCGTAACCGCACTCGGGCGCCCAAATCCCCTCGGGCCGCGTTCCGAGCCGCAGCGCCGTGTCGGCGAGACCGGCGTTCAGCGCGAACTCCCGCACCCGCGGGTCCAGCAGCGGCTGGAACGGGTGCGCCAAGGGCCCGCCGAGCAGCTCGATCGTCGAATTGTCGACCAGGGACCGCAGGACGGGGGAGAAGCCGTGCCGCCAGCGCGTGCCGAGTTCTTCGGCCGCGCGGACCGCGGTCCGGTGCTCGGCGGCGGCGAGCTCGCGCAGCAGCGGGTCGCCGCGCCACAGCGTCGACGCGTGCTGGGCGCGCAGCTGCCAGTGGCCGAGCCAGTCGTGGAACGCGCGGATGCTGTACGGGTCGTCGAGCTGCGCGGCGAGCACCGGCGTCACGCCCAGCGTCAGCACGTCGCGGCGACCCTCGTCGGCGAAGCGCTCCAGGAGCTCGACCATCGGGAAATAGGAGTGCGCCCACGCCTGGTAGAGCCATTCCTCGCCGACCGGCCAGCTCCCGTGGTGCGGCAGCCACGGCAGGTGGCTGTGCAGGACGAGGCAGAAGGTGCCCTCGCTCATCGGCGCACCGCCACGGCGATGAGGTCGAGGCTCGTGTCGAGGTCGTCGCCGTGGATGTCGAAGCCGGTGGCCTCGATCGCGGCGACGTCGGCGAGCAAGGCCTCCGGCCACACCGCCTGGCCCGGCAGCTCGCCCATGACCACGTCGAGCTGGGCGTCGATGATCGAGCCGCCGTACTGCTCGTCGAGCGCGCGCACGGCCTCGCCGTGGTGCAGCCCGTGCAGCGATTCGATCTCGAAGCCGGCGTCGGTGAGCAGCTCGGCCAGTTCGGACGGCGCCAGCTCGCGGGTGTGATACGGGTTCAGCGGCGTGTCGCTGTCCGGCGTGAAGGTCAGCCGGTTCGGCGTCGTGACCAGCAGTTTGCCGTTCGGCGACAACACCCGCCGGCACTCGGCGAGGAACCCGGCCTGGTCCCACAGGTGCTCGATGACCTGAAAGTTCGCCACGACGTCGACGGCGCCGTCCCGCAGCGGCAGGAACGCCAGGTTCGCCCGCGCGACGGCGACCTCGGGGTAGCGGCGGGCGACGTGCTCGGTGGTCGGGACGTCGTAGTCGAGCGCGAGCACCCGGCGGGCTGTCGTCGCGAGGAGGCTCGCGCCGTAGCCCTCGCCGCAGCCGGCTTCGAGCACCGTCGCGTCCGCGCAGTGGGGGAGCAGGGCGGCGTACGCAGCTTCGTGGCGACGGAACCAGTAATTCTCCTCGGCGATGCCGGGGACGGTCCGTTCGCCGGTCAGGTGCAGCGCCTCGGCCCGGGTGGCTGGGGTGGTCACCTCCGCGACCCTAGCGGTGTCACGTCCGGGACCGCCGTCTCGTTCCGTCGTCATGCAACGAACCATCACCCGCCTTCTGCTCGTCTTCTTCGGCCTGGTCGAGGCTGTGGTCGGAATCTGGCCACTGGTGTCGCCGACCGGCTTCTACCAGGACTTTCCCGGATTTCGCACGGGGTGGGTCGCCATGGACGGGCCCTTCAACGAGCACCTCCTGCGCGACTTCGGCGGCCTCAACCTGACGCTCGCCGCACTGCTGGTCGGAGCCGCCGTGATCGGTACCACAGCCTTGGCGCGGCTCGCCGGTGTGGCGGGGCTGCTGTTCGGCCTGCCGCACTTCCTCTACCACCTCGGCCACGTGTCGCACTTCGAGCAGATCGACCAGGTGCTGATCATCGCGGCGACCGGGCTGGGGGTCGTGATCCCGCTCGCGGTGCTGGCGATGCCGGGGCGGCGGGTCAGCCCACCGGCGACACCGTGATGCCGAGCGCGCCGGGGCCGAGGTGCGCGCCGATGACCGTGCTCGCTTCGACGACCATGCTTTCGACCATCGCCGGCACCCGGCGCTCGATCTGCCTGCCGATCTCCAGTTCGTGGTCGCTGGCGCCGAAGCGGGTCACGGCGATGTCGGCGCGGAAACCGCCGGACTTCTTCACCGCGAGGTCGACCATCTTGGCCAGCGCCCGCCGCGTGCCGGGGATGCGGGCCAGCGGCGCCACCTCGCCGTCCTTGACCGTGAGCAGCGGCTTGATCGAGAAGGCGCTGCCGAGCATGGCCTGCGCGGCGCCGATCCGGCCGCCGCGGCGCAGGTACTCGAGCGTGTCGACGTAGATGAACTCGGTGCTCGTGGTGCACCGCCGTTCGGCGGCTTCGATGACGCGGTCGGCGTCAGCGCCGGCCGCCGCTACCCGGGCGGCGGACACGGCGGCGAAGCCGAGGCTCATGCCGGTGGTCCGGCTGTCCAGGACGTGCACCGGGATGCGGACCTGCTGGGCGGCCTCCCGGGCCGCGCGAACGGTGTCGGACATGCGGCCGGAGATGTGGATGCTGACGATGGCGGTCGCGCCCGAGGCGGCCGCTTCCTGGTAACTCCAGAAGAACGCCCCCGGATCCGGGGGCGCTGTGGTGATCATCTGCCCGGCTCTCATGGCGTCGATCACCTCGCCGCGGTCGAAGCGGTTTTCGTCGTCGTAATGGCTTCCCAGGCTCAGCTGGATCTGGACGACCCCGATGGCCCAGCGGGAGGCGACGAGGTCGGGGAGGCAGGAGCTCGAGTCGGTGATGACGGCGATGCGCGCGGGCATGGTGGGGGAGATTAATGCCTGGCACCCACTGCGAGTAGGCCGTAGTTGGGCCGATTGGACGAACGGCCGTTCGGGCGGGGTAACCGGTCGACTACCGGGACGATCGTCCCACTAGATTGCGCATCCAGGTGAATGGCGTCACCTCGACGGGTCCTGCGCGCCGATTGGCCCTAATCTACCGGCCAGTAGAGCACTGACCCGTGGTCGCCCGCGGGCCACGAACCGGGAGGTCGAAGCAGACCCATGACCAACATCGTCGTCCTGGTCAAGCAGGTACCGGACACCTACTCGGAGCGGAAGCTCAACGGGTCCGACCACACCCTTGACCGCGAATCCGCCGACGCCGTGCTCGACGAGATCAACGAGAAGGCCGTCGAAGAAGCGCTGAAGATCAAGGAAGCCGGCGAGGGCGAGGTCACCGTGATCTCGGTGGGCCCGGACCGCGCGACCGACGCCATCCGCAAGGCGCTGTCCATGGGCGCCGACAAGGCCATCCACGTCTCCGACGAGGCGCTGCACGGCTCCGACGCGATCGCCACCGCGAAGGTGATCGCCGCCGCGATCGCCAAGGTCGAGGGCTTCGACCTGGTCATCGCCGGCAACGAGTCCTCCGACGGCCGCGGTGGCGCCGTCCCGGCGATCCTCGCCGAGCTGCTCGGCCTGCCGCAGGTCACCTACGTGCGCGAGCTGACCGTCGAGGGCACCACGATCAAGGCCACCCGCGAGACCGAGGACGGCCTCACCCGCCTCGAGGCGAGCCTGCCCGCGATCGTGAGCGTCGGCGAGAAGATCAACGAGCCGCGCTACCCGTCCTTCAAGGGCATCATGGCCGCGAAGAAGAAGCCGGTCGAGACGTTCACCATCGCCGACCTGGGCGTCGACGCGGGCGAGGTCGGTCTCGCCAACGCGTGGTCCACGGTGACCGAGTCCGCGCCGAAGCCGCCGCGCACCGCCGGCGAGAAGGTCGAGGACGAGGGCGACGGCGGCACCAAGGTCGCCGAGTACCTGGTCGGCCAGAAGCTCATCTGACAACGGCTCTTCGAGGAGGAAGTAGAACAATGGCTGAAGTACTCGTCCTCGTCGACCACGTCGACGGTGAGGTCAAGAAGGTCACGCTCGAGCTGCTGACCGCCGCCCGCGCGCTCGGTGAGCCGTCGGCCGTCGTCGTTGGCCCGACCGGCACCGCCGCCAAGGCGAAGCAGGCGCTGGCGTCGCACGGCGCCGCCAAGGTGTATGTCGCGGAAGGCGACGACGCCGCGAACTACCTGGTCACGCCCAAGGTCGACGTGCTCGCCGCGCTCGCGCAGCAGGCGTCCCCGGCTGCCGTGCTCGTCACCGCCAGCGGTGAGGGCAAGGAGGTCGCCGCCCGCCTGGCCGTGCGCCTGGGCTCCGGCCTCATCTACGACGCCGTGGGCGTCAACGGCGACGGCGTCATCGACCAGTCCATCTTCGGTGGCGCGTTCTCGGTGAAGTCCAAGTCCGCGAAGGGCGCGCCGGTCGTCTCCATCCGCCCGGGCGCGGTCGAGGCGGAGCCCGCCGAGGGCGCGGCGGCCGAGGAGACCGTCGAGGTCCCCGCCGTCGACGCGGCGAAGGCCACCAAGATCACCGGCGTCGAGCCGGTGACCGGCGGTGACCGCCCCGAGCTGACCGAGGCCTCGATCGTGGTCTCCGGTGGCCGCGGTGTCGGTTCGGCGGAGAAGTTCGACGTCGTCGAGAAGCTGGCCGACTCGCTCGGCGCGGCTGTCGGTGCGTCGCGTGCCGCTGTCGACTCCGGCTACTACCCGGCGCAGTTCCAGGTGGGCCAGACCGGCAAGACGGTCTCGCCGCAGCTGTACATCGCGCTCGGCATCTCCGGCGCGATCCAGCACCGCGCCGGCATGCAGACGTCGAAGACGATCATCGCCGTCAACAAGGACGCGGAAGCGCCGATCTTCGAGATCGCCGACTTCGGCATCGTCGGCGACCTGTTCAACGTCGCGCCGCAGCTGACCGAAGCGGTCGAAAAGCGCAAGGGCTGATTCCAGCCTCCTCGAAGGGCCTCCCGGCACGTCCCGGGAGGCCTTTCGTGCATTCCGGGGACCTGAGAGAAGCCTGAGAACCCGCCATTAACTGAACGTGCACTGATCGGTCATCGGATGGCACTCTCCGCGGCTTCCTCCGCGCAGGTAAACCTTGACCATGACGACGTCACAGCTCCTCGTCAGCACTGATCAGGCGGGTGCCGAGCGCCCCGCCGACGCCCCTCGGTACTCACTTCTCGTCGCGCACGCGAACGACGAAGTGGTTGCGGCGCAGAAACTGCGCCACCGGGTTTTCGCCGAGGAAATGGGCGCGCGCCTCCACTCCCTGCGGCCCGGTCTCGACGTCGACGAGTTCGACGAGTTCTGCGACCACCTCGTGGTCCGCGACGACAACACCGGCGACATCGTCGGCTGCTACCGGATGCTCCCGCCGGAGCGCGCCGTCCAGGCCGGGAAGCTCTACGCCGACAGCGAGTTCGACCTGACCTCGATCGACGGCCTGCGACCGTCACTGGTCGAGACCGGCCGGTCGTGCGTGCACCCGGACCACCGCAGCGGCGCCGTCGTCAGCCTGGTCTGGGCCGGGATCGCCCGCTACATGCTGCTTTCCGGCCACCGCTACCTCGCCGGTTGCGCGTCCGTCCCGCTGGTGGACGACGGCTCCTTCGCCGCCGGCGTGTGGGACGTCCTGCGCGCCAAGCACTACTCCGACGAGACCACCCGCGTCACCCCGTTGATCCCCTGGGACGCCTCCGGCATCGAGCGCCCGGCGCGGGCCACGTTGCCGCCGCTGATCAAGGGCTACGTCCGGCTCGGCGCCAAGGTCCACGGGCCGCCCGCGCTCGACGCCGACTTCGGCGTCGCGGACTTCTTCGTGGTGCTGGACCTGCAGAACGTCGACGAGCGCTACCTGAAGTACTTCCTCGGGGACCAGGCATGAGCCACGCCTGGATGCCGTCCTCGCCGTGCGGCGACGGCTGCCTCACCGCCGACGACCCGGTCGTCGGCTTCCCGCGCCGGATCCTGCGCTTCGCGGCGGCGATCTCCGTCGTTTTCGCGGCCGTGCTGTCTGCGCCGTTGCTGCTGGTGGCCCCGGGCCGCGAGCGCCTGCTCCGGCTGATCTTCCTCGGCGTGCTGCGGGCCTTCGGCGTCCGGCTGGACATCCGGGGCGGCGCCGACTTCCTGACCGCGCCCGCCGGCCGTGGCGCGCTGGTGGTCAACAACCACATCTCGTGGCTCGACATCGTCGCGATCAACGCGCTGCGGCCGATGCGCGCGCTGGCCAAGAAGGAGATCGCGGGCTGGCCGGTGCTCGGCGGCCTGGTCCGCCGCGGCGGCAGCATCTTCCTCGACCGCGAGCGGCTGACGTCGCTGCCGGCCACGATGGCGTCGCTGGCCGACGCGCTCAGGTCCGGGTCGCTGGTGAGCGTCACCCCGGAAGGCACGACGTGGTGCGGCCTGGCCTCGGGCCGCTTCACGACGGCGACGTTCCAGGCGGCCATCGACGGCGGCGTCCCGGTGCGCCCGATCGCGCTGCGGTACCGCCTCGCCGACGGCCGCGAGACGAGCCGCCCGGCGTTCATCGGCCCGGAGTCGCTGATCGCATCCCTGCGCCGGGTCGCGGCCCTGCGCGGCCTGGTGCTCGAGGTCCACGTCTGCCCGGAAATCGCCCCGGGCCGCGCGGAGACCCGCCGCGAACTGGCCGCCCTCGCCGAGGCCGCGGTCCATTCCGCGCTGGGCACAGTGCAGATCCCGGCCCAGCCGCGGCGCCGGACCCCGCGCCGCCAGGCGGCGCCACTGGCTTCGCCTCCCGCGAAGTGATCCGGGCCCTGTCGCCGCGATCCGGCGGCAGGCCCAGGTTCGGGACTTGCCACCGCCACCCGGTGGCAGGTCCCGTCCGGGTTCGTTCAGCCGACGGCGATCGTCAGTTTTCCGCCGGGGTGCCCGCCCTCGCTCTCGACCTGCGCCGCGGCCGCCTCGGCGAGCGGGTAGCTCCGGCCCTGCGCGATGCCGATCCCGCGGTCGGTCACCCAGCCGGCGATCTCGTCGAGAACCTCACGGGTCTGCTCGCCCCCGCTGGAGAACGGGATCCCCAGCTCGAACGCGGCCGCATCGGCGATGGTGATGATCCGGTCCTTGCTGCCCCGCAGCTCGACGGAACCGGGCAGCACCCCGTGCCCGGCGGCGTCGAACACGGCGTCCACCGGCCCGGACGTGGCCTCGCGGACCCGCTCGACCCAGCCGTCGCCGTAGCGCACGGGAACGACGCCCAGCGACTTCAGGTCTTCGAGGCTCCGGCTTCCCCCGGTCCCGACGACGGTCACACCCCGCGCGACGGCGACCTGAGCGGCGAACCGCCCGACCGTGCCGCTGGCCCCGTGGAGCAGCAGCGTCTCGCCCTCGCGGACACCGAGCAGCCCGAGGACGCGAAGCGCGGTCTCGCCGGCGACCGGCAGCGCGGCGGCGTCTGCCCACGAGAGGCTCGCGGGCTTCGGCGTGATCGTCTTCGCCAGCGCGTACTCGGCGTAGGCACCGGTTTCCGACCAGCCGAACACCTCGTCGCCCACAGCGAAGTCCGCGTCGTCGCCGACGGCGTCGACGACCCCGGCGACCTCGAGACCGGGGATGTGGGGGAAGGGGACCTGGAAGTTCTGCTGCATGGCGCCGTTGCGGATCTTCCAGTCGATCGGGTTGACCCCGGCGGCCCGCACGGCCAGCCGCACTTGTCCCGGGCCCGGTTCCGGCGCCGGAACGTCGGACAGCTGCAGGACTTCCGGCCCGCCGTATGCCGAGAAGATGATCGCTCGCATGGTGGTTTCGCTCCTCGATTCGTGACCTTCGGCTTCGAATGTCCTCTCCGGGAAGTCAACTCGCCCGGCGGAGCCGCCGAACCGTCCGGACGAGCAGTGTTCACTAGCCGGACGAGCAGGTCGCCGGACCGCGGACGCGCCTACCTTGGACCCCATGGACGCTTCCTGGTCGGATCCGCGGCACGTGCTGGACGTCGTCGAGCGGCTGCTGTCGGCACCGCGGCCCCAGTTCCTCGGGCGGATCTCCGCCGAGCTGGGAAAGCTGATCCCACACCGCGCGGCCGCGATGCAGACGGGCGACTGCCCCCGCAGCCCGCTCAAGGCCATCGGCGACGAAGCGATCACCCAAGCCGTGACGAGCGTCGAGCTGCAGCGCCTGGTCGACCGCAGCGAGCCGGGCAAAGCCCTGGTGCTCGACGGCGTGCTCGGCGGCGTCGAGCGCCGTCTCGTCCTGCTCGCCTCGACACCGGCAGTCGGCCAAGGCGCCGTGCTCGCGGTGGTGCCGGACGCCGGGGAACTGCCGTCTGCGGAACTGGAGCTGGCGGCCCAGCTGTGGCACATCGTCAGCACCGACGCAGGCCAGCGTGCGACCGATCCGGGCCCGGACGTCCTGGCCAGCAGCCTCGCTGCGGCCTCCGCACGGGCCCAGGCGATCACCGACCTCGGTCAGACGCAGGCGGCGACCTTGGTCACGCTCCTGGCGGTGCTCCGCTCCGGCCGGCTCTCCGACACCGTTGCCCGCCGCACCGCGGTCGACCTCGCCGCCAACGCGCTGCTCGAGCTCAAAGGCGTCGTCGACCGCGACCAAGTCCTGTCCGCAGAGCAGGCGGAGGCGGCGTTCGCGGTCCTCAAGACTCAGCTCGCCGACCTGGTCCGGCACACGGAGGTCGACGTCGACCTGCCCGACCCGATCGGCGACGCGTCCCTCCCCCAGGACATCGCCCACACGGCCCGCACCCTGACCCGCGGCCTGGTGCTCGCCGCCCTGGACCGTCCCGAGACCACGCGCTTGCGGGCGTCCTGGCGCGTGGACGGCTCGGAGCTGCGGATCACGGTCCGCGACGATTGCCCCGAAATCGCCGACGCAGTCCCGCCACGGGGTATGACCGAGCGGCTCACGGCTCTCGGGGGCCACTGGGAGGTCGACGCGGTACCCGGCTGGGGCACGACAGTCACCGCCGTCCTCTCGCTCGGCGTGGCGGAACCGCCGGAGCTGCGCCCGCTCGACCGGCTCAACCCGCGCGAACTGGAGGTGCTGGCGGGCATCTCCCAAGGCCTGCGCAACCGGCAGATCGCCGAGCAACTGCAGCTCAGCGAGCACACGGTGAAGTTCCACGTCCGCAACCTCCTCGACAAGCTGGACGTGAGTTCCCGCGGCGAGGCGGCCGCGCTGGCCCGCGACCTGCCGCTGGAACCGGTGACGCATCGCTCCGCCTGAATCGCCTTGACCTCCACTGGGCTGGAGGTTGCACGCTGCTGATCATGGCCTCGACGATCGACTCCGCACCCCGTCGCCGAAGTGTGCTCTGGAGTGCGGAACACCGCCTGACCACGATCGCGCTGCTGCTCGTGGTCACCTTGGTCGCGTTCGAGAGCATGGGCGTGGCCACGGCGATGCCCACCCTCGTTGCCGACCTCCACGGGTTGTCGCTCTACTCGTGGCCTTTCACGATCTTCCTGATCTCCAGCGTGGTCGCGACAGTGCTTTCGGGCCGGATCGGCGACCGCCGCGGTCCGGCGCCGGCGCTGCTGGCTGGCCCCTTGCTGTTCGCGATCGGCCTCGTCGTCGCGGGAACGGCGAGCGGAATGCCGATGCTCCTCCTCGGCCGCGCGCTGCAGGGCTTCGGCTCGGGACTGCTCTTGGTCTCGGTCTCGCTGTTGATCGCGCTGACGTTCACCGACCACGAACGTCCGGTGATCTACGCCGCGAACGCTGCGGCCTGGGTCCTGCCGGCGGTCATCGGGCCTTCGGTGGCCGGAGTCGTGACGGTCAGCGTCGGCTGGAGGTGGGTCTTCCTGGGCTTGGTCCCGCTCGTGGCCGTCGGGGTGCTGATGCTGTTGGTGGTCGTCCGGCGCTTGCCTGCGCACGCAGCCGCCACCGGCGGCCGACAGGCGAGCGTGTCCCGGGCGATCATCGCCGCGCTCGGCGTCGCAGCGTTGACGTGGGCTGCCCAGCACCAGTCACTCGTTGCGCTCGGCTACGGCACGGTCGGGCTCATCGCGCTGGGCTACGCACTCCGGACGCTGCTGCCGGCCGGGACGCTGACTTCCCGCCCGGGCCTGCCGACCGTCGTCGCCTCCCGGGCCCTGATCGCCGGCGCGTACGCAGGAATGGAGGCGTATCTCCCGCTGACGATGAGCGCGGTCCACGGTTACAGCCCCGCCCTCGCCGGCCTGCCGCTGACGATCACGGCGTTGGGCTGGTCCGCGGCCTCGGCGGCGCAAGGCCGGTACCTCGGCTGGTCGAGGGAGGCGTCGCTGCGCACCGGCTTCTGGCTGGTCGCGGCGGGCCTGGTCGGCTTCGGCCTGGTCTCGCAGCCGTGGTTCCCCGGCTGGGTGGCGTTCGTGGCCTGCGCGATCGGCGGCGCCGGCATGGGGATCGCGATGCCCGCCATCTCCGTCCTCTTGCTCCGCTACTCACCCGAAGGTGAGCGCGGTTTCAACACCTCGGCGATGCAGCTGGCGGACTGGGTCGGCTCCGCGCTGCTCATCGGCCTGGGTGGCGTCCTGCTCAGCGTGGCCGGCTCGGTTCTCGACCCGTCTCCGGCAATGGCCCTGCTCACAGTGGCCTTGGTCGCGCTCGCGATGGTGGGCGTCCGATTGACCGGCCGGTGGCCGTCGAAGGTGTGACAGCCCACTTCGAGAGCCAGGGCGGGCTCCGTCACGCGCTGGAGCGGACTACCCTGAAATAGCGATGACCTATCTCGACCACGCGGCGACCACTCCGATGTTGCCCGAAGCCATAGCGGCGATGACCGAGGCGCTGTCCACCGTGGGCAACGCCTCGGCGCTGCACTCTTCGGGCCGCCGGGCTCGCCGGATGGTCGAGGAAGCTCGCGAAACCATCGCCGACGCGCTGGGCGCCCGTCCCTCCGAGGTGATCTTCACCGGCGGCGGCACCGAGAGCGACAACCTCGCGATCAAGGGCATCTACTGGGCCCGCCGCGACGAGCAGGAGCAGCGTCGTCGCATCCTATGCGGTGCCGCGGAGCATCACGCCGTGCTGGACACCGTCGAATGGCTCGAAGCCCACAGCGGCGCCGAGGTCGTTCTGCTCGACGTCGACAGCCAGGGGCGGGTCTCGCCCGACGTCCTCCGTGCAGCCATCGCCGCGGAACCCGAGACCGTCGCGTTGGCCACCGTGATGTGGGCGAACAACGAGGTCGGCACGATCAACCCGATCGCCGAGCTGGCGGCAGTGTGCGCGGAATTCGACATCCCGTTCCACACCGACGCCGTTCAGGCTGTCGGCGCCGCTCCGGTCGACTTCGCGGCCAGTGGCGCGGCCGCGCTCACTCTGACCGGCCACAAGCTCGGAGGCCCGTTCGGAGTGGGAGCACTCCTGCTCAGACGCGACGTCCCTTGTGCGCCCTTGCTGCACGGCGGAGGCCAAGAGCGCAATGTCCGCTCCGGCACCCTGGACGTCCCGGCGATCGTGGGGTTCGCGGCTGCCGTCCGGATCAGCGTCGCCACCCGAGCCGAGTACGCGAAGCGTGTCGAGGAACTCCGCGATGGGCTCGTCGAGGCCATCCGGCGCGAGGTGCCCGACGCCGTCCTCAACGGTGGCGATGGCGAGAGACTGCCCAGCCACGCACACTTCACCTTCCCCGGCTGCGCCGGCGACAGCCTGCTGATGTTGCTCGACGCCAGGGGCATCGAATGTTCGACGGGCTCTGCGTGCACGGCAGGCGTCGCCCAGCCGAGCCACGTACTGCTCGCCATGGGAGCCGACCCGGCGGCGGCCCGTGGTTCCCTCCGGTTTTCCCTCGGCCACACGTCCACCGCCGCCGACGTCGAGGCGGTGGCTGCGGAGATCGGTGGTGTCGTCATGCGCGCCCGGCAGGCGGGCCTCGCCGGAATGCGCAAGCAGATTCAGAAGCAAGAGGTGTAAGGCAATGCGGGTTTTGGCCGCGATGAGCGGAGGAGTGGACTCGGCGGTCGCCGCGGCGCGCGCGGTCGACGCCGGGCACGACGTCGTCGGCGTGCACCTGGCCCTGTCGGCGAAACCGGGAACTCTGCGTACCGGCTCACGCGGGTGTTGCACGATCGAGGATTCGCACGACGCCCGGCGGGCCGCCGACATCCTTGGGATCCCCTTCTACATCTGGGATTTCGCGGAGCGCTTCACCGAAGAGGTCGTTGAAACCTTTGTCGGCGAATACGCCGCTGGACGTACCCCCAATCCGTGTGTCACCTGCAACGAGAAGATTAAGTTCGAAGCGCTCCTCGAAAAGGCGATGGCGCTGGGATTCGACGCGGTCGCCACAGGCCACTACGCGCGCCTCTCGGTGGTCGACGGTGTGCCCGAGTTGCGTCGTAGTGCGGACAGCGGCAAGGACCAGTCGTACGTGCTCGCCTCGCTGACACCGGAACAGCTCAGCCACGCCATGTTCCCCCTCGGTGGCTCCTGGAAGACCGAGGTGCGAGCCGAGGCGGAGCGACGAGGCCTGTCCGTCGCCAACAAGCCGGACAGCCACGACATCTGCTTCATCCCGGACGGCGACACCAAGAAGTTCCTGGAGAACCGGCTGGGGCAGCGGCCCGGCGAGCTCGTGGACGCGGAAACGGGTGCGGTCCTCGGCCAGCACACTGGGGTGCACGGATTCACGGTCGGCCAGCGCAAGGGCCTTGGGATCGACGCTCCGGCGCCGGACGGCCGTCCTCGGTACGTCCTGTCGCTCGAACCGGTGTCGGGCTCCGTCAAGGTCGGCTCCGTGGCCGGGCTCGGCGTCAAGGTGATCGAGGCTGACCGCGCGATCTGGCCCAGTGGCCGGCCGCTGACCGAACCCACCGAATGCGTGGTCCAGGTCAGGGCCCACGGAGGCATCGTGGACGCGGTCGCCGACGTGGACGCCGACACCATGACAGTGCACCTGCGTGAGCCGCTGCGCGGAGTCGCTCCGGGCCAGGTCGTCGTGCTCTACCGCCCTGATCCCGAGGGTGGGGACGTCGTTCTCGGCAGCGCGAAGATCTCGGGCACTCGCTGATCATCGGTCCTTCCGCGGCTTCTTCCGAAGTCGGTTCGCTCGCCGGCGGCCCGAGTGCACTGACGGTGGCTTAGTCGAATGCAGTTGCCCTCCCGGTGTCGCGACGTTGACGATGCCGTCCTGTGTGACTTCGTAGTTCCAGCCAGGCTGGCTCTTCAGCTTGCCGTGCCGCGAGCAGAACGTGACCGGCTGATCCGCAACTCCTTCGGCCTCGCCCTTGGCGTGGATCGCTTCGATCCCGCAGCTCTGCGCGGGACGCGTGCATCCGGGCTGCCGGCACTCTTGGTCGCGAACCCGGATGAACTCGTCCTGCTCGAGCGGGTAGCGGGTCGGAGACAGTTCGACCGCGTGACCGGTTCGCGGGTCCGTGAGGACCCGACGCAGGGTCGTATCCGGTCCTCCGATGATGTGACGAGCCAGCGCAGCCGCCACGGGCCCGCGACCGGCCAAGGTGGCAGGTGACTGGTTGAGGCCGAGGTAGGTGGCCAGGTCGATGTGGAGGAAGACCTCGGTGCGTTCGCTCGGGCCGCCGGTGCCGCTGAGCAGCAGGTCGATGGCCACATCCGCACGCAGCTGGTCCAGCGTTCGCGGTTCGTCCGGCGTCTTCAACGCACGGGCGGCCTGATCGACGCGGGCGTAGGCAGCGGTCGCCTTCTCCGTCGGCGCGTTGTTGACCGACAGATGGGCCACGCCGGCGTCCTGGTGGTGCAGGGTGACCCGCCGCTCGAGGAGCTTTCGCTCGGTGCGCTGCGCTGCGCCCTCGGGGTCGGCCTGCGCAGCCGCATAGGCCGCGGCCCGGCGGATCTGGGTGGCGTTCCGGCCCGGAACCCGGTCCTCGAGCGTTGCGTCGACGACACGTACGTGATCTCCCGACAGCCATGCCGTCGCATCGGTGACCTTCATGGCGCGATAGAGGTCGAGCCGGCCGTCGTCCATGAGGTTGAGCATGCGGGGGAGGCGAGCGATCAGCGCGTTGGCCGCGGAGACGATGGCGCTGGCGCGGTGTTCCGTTATGGACAAGGCCAACGCGATTTCCGACGACGTGCTGGGCGCCCGTCTCCGGCGCACGCTCAGATCCGCGATCGCTCGTAGCTGCAACGCTTGCAGCTTCGAGATCTCCGCATCGGTGTCGCGGATGAGATCGATGACCTGGTCGTCTTTCATGTGCTGCAACGTGTTCGGGTCGGCGCGGACCGATCGCAGCGCGAACGGAAGCTCGGCGTCGGCGCTCTGGGAAGCGGTTGCAGTGACGAGCTCGTGGACTGGTTGTGAAGATGTCATGCATCCGACCGTAGGACGGCTCGCAAGGAAAGTCACCAAAGTTCGGAGGAATGGGTGGTATAAGGGCGCGGAAGGGCGCGAACCCGCCCTTTCGTGCCGTTCGAGGCTTGACGGATCGCAATTGTTTCGGGATGGTGCGCGTGCGTGGGCATCCACGTTGGGGTCAAGGGAGGATTGGTGTCCGAAATAGACAGACGTCGCTCCGGTGCGCGTAGCCGTTGTTACTGCTCAGATCTTGAGCTTGAACCCCGTGTGGCTCGGCGTGAATCCGAGGCGCTCGTAGAACCGGTGCGCTTCTGTCCTGGAGGTGTCCGACGTGAGCTGTACGAGGGCGCAACCGCGCCGCCGCGACTCGTCGATCGCCCAGCGCACGAGATCGGCGCCCAGTCCGGCACTCCGGTGGTCGGCATGGATCCGCACAGCTTCGATTTGACCACGAAGTGCACCACGCCTGGCCAAGCCCGGAATGATCGTCAGCTGCAGGGTGCCGACCGGCTCGTCGCCGGACGCGACGACCACCAAGAACTGGTTCGGATCCGCGTCGATCTCGTCGAAGGCACGCAGGTACGGCCCGAGGTCGCCTGGATCCGTCCCGGGTGGCGCCGAACTGGTCGTCCGCCAGCATGCGCACGATCGCACCGATGTCTTCACGTCGTGCTCTGCGGATGGTGTAGTCGGCCACGCCGCCAGTATCACAGGAGGCGGGTGAATCCTTGGTAGCTGTACTCGAAACCGAAGCGGGCGTAGAAGTCTCGCAGGTCGCCGCGGTTGATGCCCGAGTCGAGGTGGATTCGCGTGCAGCCGCGTCGGCGGGCTTCGTCGATACCCCAGGTCAGGAGCGCGCTCGTCACGCCGCGCCGAGCGGCACGGATGCCTTCGAGCAGGCCGCGGGGCGCACCGTCCCATGTGAGGCCGCGGAGCACGGTCAGCTGGGCGGTGCCAACGACGCCGTTGTCGTCCTCGGCCACGACCAGCGTGACGTGCGGGGTGTTCATGAGTTCGCGGAGCGCGGCTGCCAGCGGTTCGCCCGGCGCGCCGAACAGGCGCACGAGCGCCTCGTTGTCCGTTGCCCGGGCACGTCTGATGACATCCATTTCACCCAGTATGCAGGAGGCCGGACGACGGACATAACTGCAACTAGGCGGCTACCCGCAGTGCCGGCCATGTGGGCTTCAGGCCACCGCGTAGCGCCGAATCCCCTCGACGGTCTGAGCGCCGAGTTTGCCTTGTGACACCAGGAGGTCGAGGTGTGCCGCGGTTTCGAGGACCGCGAGGGTCTGGTTGAAGGAGTCCATTTCGGACAGCTTGCGGTTGCGGCGAGTCCAGCCGATCCGGTGTGCGGCTTCGTACGCGCAGGTTGCGCCGGCCACGATTTGCGCGGCTATGGTCTCGAGGCGTTGTCGATGGTGTTCCAGCAGTTCGTCGACTCGGGTGTGCACACTTTCGGACACCGGGCCGTGTGCGGGAAGCATGCGGCGATCCGGCATGGCGCGCACCAGGCGAAGTGAGCCGATGAAGTCGTTGAGCGGCAACTCGGCCGGCACGGGCTGGAACCCGATCGAGGGCGTGATGTGCGGTAGCACGTGGTCACCGGAGAACAGCAGGCCGGCATTGTCGTCGACGAAGACGACGTGCCCGGAGGTGTGTCCCGGAGTGGCGACGACTTCGAATTGGCGCCCGGGCAGGATCGGACGAGGACCGGGTGTCAGCCATTCGTCGGGTGCTTCCCAGAGGTCGGCTTCCGTGTGTCGTCGGTTCGTGCCGAATTCCCGGGCCAGCGCTTCCACGACTTCGCCGGCTCCGGCCTGGAACAGAAGATCGACCTGGGCTTCCATCGGCAGCCGGTCGGGGTTGCCGGATGCCTTGAGCGACGGCTCTTCGTCCTGGCCGAGTGCGATTTTGGAGCCGAATTCCCGGCGGAGGACCACAGCTTGCGAATAGTGGTCCCGGTGCACGTGGGTGACGAGGAACTCGCTGACGTCGGCGAGTGTGGCGCCGATCCCGCCCAAGGCGTCCGCGAGCTGTTGCCGGGCCACGGTCAGCGCCCATCCGGAGTCGACCAGGACCAGCTTCTCGCCGTCGGTGACCGCGTAGACGTTGACCGCGCGCAAAGCGTCGTTGGGCAGGGGCAACGGGATCCGGTAGACGCCGGCCGAGACCTCGTAGATTCCGGGCTCGGTCCAGTTCCTGTCGCTGCTTTCCGGCAACGGTTCCACGGTGACCTCCGTCCCGGCGAGACTGCGGCGTCCCGGCCTTTCTTCACCCTGAGCCGTGCCGGGCCCGCTGTCCACCTGGTTGAGATGAGACGCCGGTCACTAGATCAGTCGGTGTCCTGCTTCAAGGCGGTGTCGATCGTCAGGGCGGCGGCGACCACCATGCTGGCCAGCGGATCCGGCAGCGGGTGGGGGATCTCGACGACGTAGTTGTCGGCCGTGGTGAAGGCGGCTTTGAGGAAACCACCCCAGGTCTTGGTCACCCGGGCGACCTCGGTGCCGGCGTGGTCGCGGATCGAGAAGTTCCAGGCGCGCCAGTTCTCGGCGAAGATCCCGCCGACCGAGCGGCCGTCGACGACGAAGCCGAACCGGATCTTGCCGAAGACGTTCTCCTGGACGATCTCACCGATCGGGGTCTCGTCGGCCCTGGTGACGAGGAACCGGGATTTGAACACCTTCGCCGGCCGCGTCACCTTGAGCACGGTGCTGTGGTTGGCGTCGCGGACCTCGAACTTGTGAGTCAGGAACTGGTCGTAGTTGGTCAGGAGGCGGATCGCCTTCTTCAACGTGCTCTGCCCCACCTCGACGACCCCGCCGAGCCGGTTGCCGTGCTGGTCGAAGACGCCGAACTCGTTGGCCATCTCGATCAGCTTGGCGCGCTGGTTGACCACGAGCACCGGCTCGGTGAACAGAGTGCCGCCGCCGGTGTGCGTGCCGCTTCGACCGCGTGTCGCGCGATTGACCTGGTTCTGGATCCGGGCAGGGTCGTGGGCGCGTTCGATGTCCAGTTCGATCGGCTCGGAGTCGCTCGGTGGCGGGGATTGGTACGCCGGCCGGGTGTCGGCGGTCCAGGCCTGTCCGTCCCACCATCGGTGCAGACGGGGGTCCCGCGCGTCCGGGTACCAGCCCGGCTGCGGTGGCGAACTCGTCATGGCCGGTCAGCCTATCGCCGCGGACCCGCTCATGGTGTTGCTCAAGGGAAATGCGGTGAATGTCCGCATCTTGGCGCCCCGGCCGGTGCCCGCACTCGGGGGTCGACCAGAATCGGCGGTCGTGAGTGAGCGAATCTGGCCCAGCGGAGCGGCGACGGCGATCGGCTCGATGCCGGGCAGCGACCCCGCCGAAGCAGCGGCGGTCGTGTTCGGCGAACTGCCCGACTTCCCGCACCTGCCCGAGCTGCCGGCTCGCGGTGTCGGGGCGGACATGCTCGGCCGGACCGCCGCGCTGCTGGTCGACCTGGCCGTCGAGGTCGTGCCGAGTGGCTACCGCGTTGCGTCCCGGCCCGGGCACGAGCACCGCCGGGCCGTCGACCTGCTTCGCTGGGATCTCGACGCCGTGCAGGAAGCGCGTGAGGCGGCCGGGGTCACCCCGCCCGTCTTCAAGGTCCAGCTGGCCGGGCCGTGGACGCTCGGGGCGGGGATCGAACTGCCCCGTGGCCATCGGGTGCTCACCGATCGCGGCGCGTTGCGGGACTTCACGTCGTCCCTGCTGGACGGTCTCGCCGAACATGTCGCGGAAGTGCGGGCCAGGACCGGGGCTCCGGTGGTCGTCCAGTTCGACGAACCGTCGTTGCCCACGGTGCTGGCAGGCGGGCTGTCGACGCCGTCCGGCTACGGGAGCGTCCCGGCGGTGCCGGAGCCCGAGGCGCGCCAGCTGCTCGCCACCGTGATCGACGGCGCCCGGCGGATCACCGACCGTCCGGTGATCCTGCACTGCTGCGCCGGGAAGCCGCCCTTGGGACTGCTGCGGGAGGCGGGTGCGGACGCCTTGGCCTTCGACCTCGCCGCGCTCGACGGCGCCTCTGCCGCGTTCCTGGACGAGATCGGCGAAGTGTGGGACGGCGAGGCGACGCTGTTCCTGGGTGCGGTCCCGGCCACTTCTCCCGCGTCCCCGCCGAGTCTGAAGGACTTCGGCGAGCCGGCGTTCCGGCTGGCCGACCGGCTGGGCTTCAACCGCAGCGTCCTCGCCGAACGGGCCGTACCGACGCCCGCCTGCGGTCTGGCCGGCGCGACACCGGATTGGATGCGCCGGGCCCTCTCGCTGACGCGGGACCTCGGCAAGGCCTTCTTGGAGCCGCCGGAAGGCTGGTGACGGGATCCGGCAACTCGCCGACGTCCCCTCCGGCCGGCAAGTAGCGTGTCGGGGTAGCCGACCGAACGAGGACCACCCGTCACCATGCGCCTGTTCCGCCGCAAAAGCGCCGCCGCCGATCCGCCCGACCCGCGCACCGCGTGGCCCGAGCAGCCCGTGCCGGACGACCCGGCGGCCGCCGCGGAGGCGTTCTGGCACGGCTGGTTCGAGCTGCTCCCGATGGTCAGCGCGGCGCTGGGCGAGGGAGAGCCGCACCGGGTCGAGCACGAGCTCTGCCAGCTGGTCGAGGCCCTGCACCCCCGGCTGCACTTCTCGCTGGAGCGTGGTCGCCAGGCGATCTACGCCCTGGTCGTGACCGGTCAGGAAGACCCCGAAGTGCGGCCGTTCACCGACGCGTGGCGTGCTGCCGCGCCGCCGGACGACGCGATCTGGGAGTACCACGATTCGGTGCCGCCGGTGCCCGATCCGACCGAGGTGACGGTCAACCTCGGCGAGCACCGGATCGCGCTGGCCGACGTCCGCGTCGTCGCCCAGGTGGACGACGACGAGCACGTGGTCGACGTCGCAGTCTTCCACCCGGGCTTCGGCGACCTCGACGACGCCACCCGGCGGACCATGACATTCCTGCCGCTCGACGCGACACTCGGTGAACGGCTCGCCGCCGAACGGTTACGGCGCGTCGAGACCGCGGAGACCGAGCCGGCCGGTGCCATCACCCTTCTGGAGCTCCGTGAACTGGTCCGCGGACTGGGCACCGGACCGGACGAAAATGTCGGTACCTCCGGCTAGGGTTACCACCCGTGAGCAGCACCGAACTTCCCCAGGACCAGGTGGCGGCGGTCGACGCCCCGGTGGCCGCCGAGGACGTCACCGACGTCCCGGCCGACGTGCGCGAGCGGCACAGCGCCCTCGCCGAGGAACTGCGCGACCACCAGTTCCGCTACTACGTCCTGGACTCGCCGATCATCTCCGACGGGCAGTTCGACGAGCTCCTGGGCGAACTGCAGCGGCTCGAGGAAGCGCATCCGGCGCTGGTCACGCCCGATTCGCCGACCCAGCGGGTCGGGGGCACGTTCTCGACCGAGTTCACCGCGCACGACCACCTCGAGCGCATGCTCAGCCTGGACAACGTGTTCGACCAAGACGAGTTCCTGGCGTGGGTCGAACGCGTCGAGAAGGAGGTCGGGCGCACCGAGTTCCTCGCCGAGCTGAAGATCGACGGCTTGGCGATCAACCTGTTGTACGAAAACGGCCATCTGACCCGCGCGCTCACGCGGGGTGACGGCCGGACCGGTGAGGACGTCACGCTCAACGTCCGCACCCTCGACCAGGTCCCGCTGACGCTGACCGGCACCGATCAGTTCCCGGTGCCCGCCCTGGTCGAGGTGCGCGGTGAGGTCTACTTCCGCGTCGAGGACTTCCTCGAGCTGAACGCGAAGATGGTCGAAGCCGGCAAGCCGCCGTACGCGAATCCGCGCAACACCGCGGCCGGCTCGCTGCGGCAGAAAGATCCCAAGATCACTCGCGAGCGCCGGCTGCGGCTGATCTGCCACGGGCTCGGCAAGCGCGAGGGCTTCGAGCCCCAGCGCCAGTCGGAGGCGTACGACGCGCTGGCCGCGTGGGGGCTGCCGGTGTCGCCGCACAGCAAAGTCCTGACTTCGGCTGACGAGCTCACTGCGCACATCGCCTACTGGGGCGAGCACCGGCACGACGCCGAGCACGAGATCGACGGCGTGGTCATCAAGGTCGACCAGGTGACGTTGCAGCGACGGCTGGGCACGACGTCGCGCGCGCCGCGGTGGGCGATCGCCTACAAGTACCCGCCGGAAGAGGCGATCACCACGCTGCTGGACATCCAGGTCGGCGTCGGGCGGACCGGGCGGGTGACGCCGTTCGCGGTCACCGAGCCCGTCACGGTCGCGGGGTCGACCGTGGCCAGGGCCACCCTCCACAACCAGGAGGAGGTCAAGCGCAAGGGTGTGCTCATCGGCGACCGGATCGTCATCCGGAAGGCCGGCGACGTCATCCCCGAGGTCCTCGGGCCGGTCGTGGACGCGCGCACGGGCGACGAGCGCGAGTTCGTCATGCCCACCCACTGCCCGGAATGCGGCACGGAGCTCGCCTACCAGAAGGAAGGCGACAAGGACATCCGCTGCCCCAACACCCGGTTCTGTCCCGCGCAGCTGCGGGAGCGGCTCTTCCACCTGGCCGGGCGCGGCGCCTTCGACATCGAGGTCCTCGGGTACGAGGCGGCGGTCGCGTTGCTCGACGCGCGGGTGGTCGCCGACGAGGGCGACGTCTTCGACCTGAACGAGGACAGCCTCGCCGAGGTCGAGCTGTTCCGGACCAAGGCCGGCGAGTTGTCGGCGAACGCGCGGAAGCTGCTCGCCAACCTCGACGCGGCGAAGGACCGGCCGTTGTGGAAGGTGCTGGTCGCACTGTCGATCCGGCACGTGGGGCCGACCGCGGCGCAGGCGCTGGCCCGCGAGTTCGGGTCGATCGACCGGATCGAGCAGGCCACCGAGGAGGAGCTCTCGGCGGTCGACGGCGTCGGCCCGACCATCGCCCACGCGACGCAGGAGTGGTTCGAGGTCGCCTGGCACCGCGAGATCGTCGAAAAATGGCGACGCGCCGGCGTCCGGATGGCGGAGGAGCGCGACGAATCGATTCCCCGCCACCTCGAGGGTCTGTCGATCGTGGTGACGGGGTCGCTCGACGGCTTCTCCCGCGACGAGGCCAAGGAGGTCATCATGGCCCGCGGCGGCAAGGCCGCCGGGTCGGTCTCGAAGAAGACCGCGTTCGTCGTCGCCGGGGACTCGCCTGGTTCGAAGTACGACAAGGCCGTTCAGCTCAAGGTGCCGGTGCTCGACGAAGCCGGCTTCCGCGTCCTGCTGGAGCAGGGCCCCGACGCGGCGCGGGAGGTGGCGCTGCCGACCGGCGACGAGACCGCCGAAGAAGAGACTGGGGAGACGGATGGGTGATGTCGAGATCCGGCCGCCGCGGCCCGAGGAGTACGCCGCGGCGGGCGAGGTCACAGTGCAGGCGTACGAAGCCGACGGCCACCTGGACGACGACGTCGGCTACGACGCGAGGCTGCGTGATGTTGCGCGGCGGGTCGAAGAAGCTGAGGTCCTCGTTGCCGTGGACGGGGCGGGGGAGGTACTCGGCACCGTGACCGTCGTGCACCCCGGGTCCGAGTACGCCGAGATCTCGCGTCCGGGAGAGCTGGAGTTCCGGATGCTGGCGGTGGCGCCGTCGGCGCGTGGCCGTGGGGTCGGCGAAGCCCTGATCAGGGCGGTGTTCGACCGCGCTCGCGCGCTGGGGCTCCGCAAGGTGGTGCTGAGCAGCGGCGACCGGATGCACAGCGCACATCGGCTCTACGAACGTCTCGGGTTCGCGCGGCTGGCCGAGCGGGACTGGCGGCCGTTCCCGCACATCATCCTGCTCGCCTATCAGATCGACGTCTGACCTGGGCGTCGTCGAGAAAGGGACGAAGCCGCGGCGGGCTCGCCCTTTCTCGACGACGTGACGATCTCGCGCTAGCCGTCGAGGACGACCGCGACGATGCCGGCGAGGTGGGCGAGCCGGGCGACCTCGGCGGCGCGGAAGTTCGGGCCGCCGGGGCGCGCGACGAGCAGCGCCTTGCCGGGTTTGCCGAGCGGGGTCGCGGCGAGCTCGGTGCCGAGCTCCTTCCACGTCTCCGGGATCCAGGCTTCCTCGCTGTCCAGGACCGTCGCGCGCTCGAGCGGCAGCCAGGGCAGGTCGGTGATCGGGGTCTCCGGGGCCGCGCTGGACGAGGCCAGCCGGACCGCGCCGGTTTCGGAATGTTCGACGATCATCGCCCAGCCGGCGCGCACGATGCGGGGCACGCCCTCGGCGAGGATGTCGAGGCCCGACTTCGGCTGGGCGGCGATTTCTTCGACGAGTTCGAGCTCACGATGCGTGTCGAGGACGCCTGCGTAGGGACGGACCGCGTCCACTTCGACGCCTTCGACGCTCTCCGCCGCCGTGATGAGCGCGTCGGGCAGCCGGCCCGATGGGAGCTCGACCACCAGGTCGTCGACGGCGAGGCCGGTGCCGCGCTCGACGACGTCCACGCTCAGGATGTCGGCGCCTACCGTGCCGAGCGCCGTGGCCACCGCGCCGAGGGTCCCCGGGCTGTCCGGAAGGAGGACCCGGATCAGGAACGACACCACGCGCCCCTCTCACCTCTGGCGTCCCAGCCTTGCCGTGGGACGCTCGATGCCGGTCGCCGATTGTGACAGACCCACCCGGCTCGCGGGACCTGCTGTCCGCCGGGCGGGATGTGAGCGTCGCCGGACGGCAGCCGGCTTGCGCCGGGCGTAACCCAGTCGAGTCCGCCCACGCCGCCACCATAGACTTGCAGCTTCCGAGACAACCCGCACAGCACAACCCGGGAGTCACCCGCGTGCCCAACATTTCCCGAGACGAGGTCGCGCACCTCGCGAAGCTGGCCAGGCTGGCCGTGACCGACGACGAGATCGACGTCTTCGCCGGCCAGCTCGACCAGATCCTGGACTCGGTGGCCAAGGTGAGCGAGGTCGCCGCCGACGATGTGCCGCCCACGTCGCACGCCGTGCCGCTGACGAACGTCTTCCGGCAGGACGTCGTCGTCCCCGGGCTCACGCAGCAGCAGGCGCTGGCCGGTGCGCCGGCCGCCGAGGACGGGCGTTTCCGGGTGCCGCGGATTCTGGGGGAAGAGCAGTGACCGAGCTCATCAAGCTGACCGCCGCGGAACTGGCGGGGAAGATCCACTCGCGCGAGGTGTCCGCGGTCGAGGTCACCCAGGCCCACCTGGACCGGATCGCCGAGGTCGACGACCACATCCACGCGTTCCTGCACGTCGACACCGAGGGCGCGCTCGCCGCGGCCAAGGCCGTCGACGAGGGCATCGCCGACGGCAAGGCGCCCGCGTCGCCGCTGGCGGGCGTGCCGCTCGCGCTCAAGGACGTCCTCACCACCGAGGGTGTGCCGACGACCTGTGGTTCGAAAACGCTCGAGGGCTGGATCCCGCCGTACGACGCAACTGTGACGCGCAAGCTGCGCGAGGCCGGTGTCGTCATCCTCGGCAAGACCAACATGGACGAGTTCGCCATGGGGTCCTCGACCGAGAACTCGGCGTACGGCCCGACGCACAACCCGTGGGACCACGCCCGCATCCCGGGCGGGTCGGGCGGTGGCTCGTCCGCGTCGATCGCGGCCTTCGAAGCCGCCATCGCCATCGGCACCGACACCGGGGGGTCGATCCGGCAGCCCGGGTCCGTCACCGGCACCGTCGGGGTCAAGCCGACCTACGGCGGGGTGTCGCGGTACGGGCTCGTCGCTTTTTCGTCGTCGCTCGACCAGGCCGGGCCCTGCGCCCGGACGGTGCTCGACGCCGCGTTGCTGCACGAGGTCATCGCCGGGTACGACCCGCGGGACTCGACGTCCATCGACGCGCCGGTGCCGCCGGTCGTCGCCGCGGCGCGCCAGGGCGCGAACGGCGACCTGAAGGGCGTCAAGGTCGGCGTCGTGAAGGAGTTCGGCGGCGACGGCTACCAGCCGGGCGTGCTGCGGTCGTTCCAGGCCGCGGTCGAGCAGCTGCGGGCGCTCGGTGCCGAGGTCGTCGAGGTCTCTTGTCCGCATTTCGTCTACGCGCTGCCCGCGTACTACCTGATCGCGCCGAGCGAGTGCTCGTCGAACCTCGCGCGGTTCGACGCCATGCGCTACGGCCTGCGCGTCGCCGACGACGGCACGCACAGCGCCGAAGAGGTCATGTCGCTGACCCGCGAGAAGGGCTTCGGCGCCGAGGTCAAGCGGCGGATCATGCTGGGCACCTACGCGTTGTCGTCCGGCTACTACGACGCCTACTACGGCTCGGCGCAGAAGGTGCGCACGCTGATCACGCGCGACTTTGACGCCGCCTTCGAGCAGGTCGACGTCCTCGTTTCGCCCACGACGCCGACCACGGCGTTCAAGATCGGCGAGCGCGTCGACGACCCGATGGCGATGTACCTCGCCGACCTGTGCACGATCCCGTCGAACCTCGCCGGCAACGCCGCCATGAGCGTGCCGAGCGGGCTGTCCGACGAGGACGGGCTGCCCGTCGGGCTGCAGATCATGGCCCCGGCGCTCGCCGACGACCGGCTCTACCGGGTCGGCGCCGCCTACGAGGCCGCCCGCGATGCCGCCGCCGGCGGGGCGCTCATCCACAAGGTCCCGGAGCTGGGAGGAACGAAGTGACTGCCGTGGCCGAGTTGATGGACTACGCCGACGTCATCGAACGCTTCGACCCCGTGCTCGGGCTCGAAGTGCACGTCGAGCTGAACACGAACACGAAGATGTTCTGCGGCTGCGAAAACGAGTTCGGCGGCGAGCCGAACACGAAGGTCTGCCCGACCTGCCTCGGCCTGCCCGGCGCGCTGCCTGCCCTCAACGGCAAGGCCGTCGAGGGCGCGATCCGGATCGGTCTCGCGCTGAACTGCGAGATCGCCGAGTGGTGCCGGTTCGCGCGGAAGAACTACTTCTACCCGGACATGCCGAAGAACTTCCAGACGTCGCAGTACGACGAGCCGATCGCCTTCAACGGCTACCTCGACGTCACGCTCGACGACGGCGAGGTCGTGCGCGTGGAGATCGAGCGCGCGCACATGGAGGAGGACACCGGCAAGTCGCTGCACGTCGGCGGCGCCACCGGGCGGATCCACGGTGCCGAGCACTCGCTGCTCGACTACAACCGGGCCGGCGTGCCGCTGATCGAGATCGTCACCAAGCCGATCGAGGGCACCGGCGAGCGGGCTCCCGAGGTTGCGCGGGCGTACGTGAGCGCCCTGCGGGACCTGCTGCGCGCGCTCGACGTGTCCGACGTCCGGATGGACCAGGGCTCGCTGCGGTGCGACGCGAACGTCTCCCTGATGGCGAAGGACGCGACCGAGTTCGGGACCCGGACCGAGACGAAGAACGTCAACTCGCTGCGCAGCGTCGAGCGCGCCGTCCGCTACGAGATGACGCGGCAGGCGGCGATCCTCGCCGAGGGCGGGACGATCAAGCAGGAGACGCGGCACTTCCAGGAGGCCGACGGCACCACTTCGTCCGGCCGGACGAAGGAGACCGCCGAGGACTACCGGTACTTCCCGGAGCCCGACCTGGTCCCCATCGCGCCGTCGCGCGAGTGGGTCGAGCAGCTGCGCGGCACGCTGCCGGAGATGCCGTCCGAGCGGCGGAAGCGGATCCAGACCGAGTGGTCGCTTTCCGACGAAGCCCTGCGTGACCTGCTGAACGTCGGCGCCGTCGACCTCGTTGCGGCGACGGTCGAGGCCGGTGCGTCGCCGGATGACGCCCGCGGCTGGTGGGTCAACACCCTCGCCCAGGAGGCCAACGCCCGCGAGGTCGAGCTCGCCGAGCTGGCGATCACCCCGGCCCAGGTGGCCGAGGTGATCGGGCTGGTCACCTCCGGCGAGCTGACGAACAAGCTGGCGAAGGAAGTCGTCCAGGGGGTGCTCGCCGGTGAAGGTGAGCCGCGGGAGGTCGTCGAGAAGCGGGGGCTGAAGGTCGTCTCGGACGATTCGGCTCTCCTCGCCGCGATCGACGAAGCCCTGGCGGCGCAGCCGGACGTCGCGGACAAGATCCGCGGCGGGAAGGTCGCCGCGGCGGGTGCGATCGTCGGTGCGGTCATGAAGGCGACCAAGGGCCAAGCCGACGCCAAGCGGGTCCGTGAACTGATCATCGAGCGCGTCGGTTCTTGACGTTGCCGGGATTCGTCAAAAGCGTCACCTGGCGCGAGTGGCTCGGCCTGGCGGCCGGGCTGCTCGCGCCGGGCTCGACGTTCCTTCCGTGGACCACGCTGACCGCCGACAGACCGGACATCGAAGACATCCTCGCGCAGCTGCCGCAGGGTGACGTCGTCCGCGACGCGTGGCACTCGAGCTTCTTCGCCTGGTGCCCGCCGCTGCCGTTGCTGCTGGTCGGGCTGGTCGTGGTCGTTTTCGGGCGAAACCGGAGCCTGCGGGTCAGCGGCCTGCCGCACCTGTGGCTGATCGTCGCCGCGGCGTCGCTGCTGCTGATGGCGCTGGGCTGGTTCACGCTGGACTGGGAGTTCGACGCCGACCAGCGCGGCATCTTCCAGGCGGCCGGGGTCGCCATCGGACCGGGCGTCGGCCGGTTCCTCGGGCTGTTCGCCGCGCTGGTGTCCGGCGTGGCCGCTTTCCTGGACATGCTGGCGATGCGGGCCGAAAGCCGGCAGCCGCGGAAGACCCGCAGCAAGAGCAGCTGACCTTCGAGTGCGCCGCCCGGTCCCTTCGGTAAGAGTCCTGCCGCTGGGGAATTTCCGACCGGGATACCCGTGTCGTCCGACCGGCTGATCGCGGTCGTTGACAACGTTGACATCGTGACCGCCCGTTGCATGAGAAAGCGCTTTCTGGAACGGTCGGAGAGGCGCAGCCCAGCCGCGGAGATCGCCACCCCGCGGGGGCCGGGCGATGCGGACCGGCGCTGCAGGGGCGCCGGAACCGAGGAGGGAGACCCGGGTGGCCGAAGGAAAGCGCTTACGGGTGGCCGTCATCGGAACCGGGGCCATCGCGGAAAGCCACCGGACCGCCTACCAGGCCCACGGCGACGACGTCGAGATCGTGGCCGCCGCCGACGTCGACGAGGCCAGGGTGACCGCGTTTTGCGCCGGTATGGACCACGTCCAGCCCTACCACGACCTGGGCACGCTGCTCGTCGAGCAGGAGCCCGACCTCGTCTCGGTCTGCACGCCGCCGAGCCTGCACGTCGAGCAGACCAAGCAGGCCCTCGAGAGCGGCGCCTGGGTCTGGTGCGAGAAGCCGCCGTGCCGGTCGCTCGCCGAATACGACGAAATGACCGTCGCCGAGCGAGACAGCGGGCCGTACGCGTCCTTCGTCTACCAGCAGCGGTCCGGCTCGGCCGCCGCGCACTTCCGGTCCCTGCTCGCGGAGGGCGAACTGGGCCGTCCGCTCGTCGCACACTGCCAGACCACCTGGTACCGCGATGCCGCCTACTACGCGGTGCCGTGGCGCGGGCGCTGGGAGACCGAGGGCGGCGGGCCGGCCATGGGGCACGGCATCCACCAGATGGATCTGCTGCTCCACCTGCTCGGCGAGTGGGCCGAGGTCCGCGCGATGACTGCGCGGCTGGTGCACGACGTCGAGACCGAAGACGTCTCCACGGCGCTCGTCCGGTTCGAGTCGGGGGCGCTCGCGACCGTCGTCAACAGCGTCCTTTCGCCGGACGAGGTGAGCCGGATCCGGATCGACTGCGAGCGCGCCACCGCGGAGCTGACCCACCTCTACGGGTATGGGGTCAAGAACTGGCACTACACGCCGGCCCCGCACATCGAGGGGGAGGCCATGCAGCGCTGGCTCACCCCGCCCGCCGACGTCGACAGCTCGCACGCCGCCGCGTTCACGCCGATCCTCGCCGCCTACCGGGCCGGGCGGCGGCCGCCGTGCAGCGGGGGCGACGGGCGGCAGGTGCTGGAGCTCGTCGCGGCGCTCTACAAGTCCGCGTCCACCGGGCTCGGCGTGCGGCGCGGGGAGATCGGGCCCGGCGACGCCTTCTACCGTTCCATGGCCGGCACCCGCACCCAGACCGGGGCGCGCGGATGAGCGCGGCCATCACGGTGACCCACCGGCACGGCGAACACGTCTCGGTCGAGGCGGGCGGCGTCCAGCTGATGTCCTATGTGTACAAACCGGACCCGGTGGCCTTCGAGTCGCGCAAGCCCTACGCCCACCCGCTGCGCACCCTCGGCGGCCGGCCCGTCAGCGGGTACCGGCCCGCCGACCACCGGTGGCACAAGGGCCTGCAGATGACGGCGAGCCACCTGTCCGGGCAGAACTTCTGGGGCGGCCACACCTACGTCCCCGGCCAGGGGTACCAGAACCTGCCCGATCGCATCGGCTCCATGCGCCACGACGAATTCGCCGGCTTCACCGTCGAACGCGATCGGCTGAGCCTCACCGAACACCTCACCTGGGTCGCCGACGGCGGCGGCGAGTGGGCGCGGGAGCGGCGCGACCTCGTCGTCCACTCGGTCGAGCCGGCCGAAGGGGCTTGGGCACTCGACTGGGGGATCGAGCTGACCAACGTCCGCGACACCCCGCTCGTGTTCGGCAGCCCGACCACCGCCGGCCGCGAACTGGCCGGGTACACCGGCCTGCACTGGCGAGGGCCCCGGGACTTCGGCGGGGGCCGGGTCCTCGGGCCCGGCGACCTCGAGGGCGAGGAGATGATGGGCGCGCAGGCGCCGTGGCTCGCGTTCGTCGGCGAGCACGACGACGTCGACGCGCATTCGACACTCGTCTTCGCGCACGCGCCCGAGAACGACAAGGCGATCCACGAGTCGCACTGGTTCGTCCGTTCCCAGGAGACGCCCATGGTCGCGTTCTCCTGGGCGTTTTTTGCAGAATTCGACCTCCCGCCGGGTGAAAGCTTCAGCTACCGCTACCGGATCGTCGTCGCCGACGGCGCCTGGGACCGCGACCGGGTGACCGGCTACCTCGACGGGCACGGGTGGTCATGAACGAATTTCCGCTACCGGGCGGCATCGGCGTCTCGCACCTGCGCGCCTACGACTGGGAGGCCGAGGACGGCGTCTGCGGCGGCAGCCCGCACGTCCACCTCGCCTGCACCGAGGCCTACGTCGTCACCGGCGGCCGTGGCGCCGTCCAGACGCTGAGCGTCGGCGGTTACGCGGAGACGCCCCTGGCCGCCGGGGTGATCGCGTGGTTCGCGCCCGGCACCGTGCACCGGATGGTGCAGGACGACGACCTGCGCGTCACGGTCCTCATGCAGAACAGCGGGCTGCCGGAGGCCGGGGACGCCGTGTTCACGTTCCCGCCCGACGTGCTCGCCGACGCGGCCGCCTACGCCGAGGCCGCGGCGTTGCCGAAAACCGACGACGCCGCGCGGCACCGCCGTGACCTGGCCGTTCGCGGGTACCTGCCGCTGCGTGACGCTCTGCGAGACGGCGATCCCGAACCGCTGCGGGCGTTCCACCGCGCGGCCGTCGCGCTGGTCGCCCCGAAGGTCGCAGAGTGGGTACCGCGCTGGCGGGCCGGGGCACTGCGGGCCGCCGAACTGACCGGCGCGCACCTCAAGGCGCTCGCCGACGGCGACGGGAGCCACCTCGACCGGTCCGGCCTGCGGGTCGCGACGCCGTCGAACCCCGACGGCTACGGCATGTGCGGCCGCCGTGCCGAATACGACATCCCGCTCGACCAGGAAGGCTTGCAGTGATGAACCAGTCCAGCATCGGAGTGCTGCTCAACGGGGTGACGGGCCGGATGGGCTACCGGCAGCACCTGCTCCGGTCGGTCCTGGCGATCCGCGAACAGGGTGGCGTCGCCCTGCCGGACGGCCGCCGCGTGCAGCTCGAACCGATCCTCGCCGGGCGCAACGCGGCGAAACTCAAGGACCTCGCCGACCGGCACGGCCTGACGGCGTGGACCACCGACGCCGTCTCCGCGCTCTCCGACGTCGAGATCTACTTCGACGCGCAGCTGACGTCGGCGCGCGAGCCGTCGGTGCGGGCGGCGATCGCCGAGGGCAAGCACGTCTACGCCGAGAAGCCCCTCGCCGAAACGCTGCCGGCGGCGCTGGAGCTGGCCGGGCTCGCCCGGGACGCGGGGATCTGCCACGGCGTCGTGCACGACAAGCTGTTCCTGCCCGGGCTGCGGAAGCTGCGGCGGCTGGTCGACGGCGGGTTCTTCGGGCGGATCCTGTCGGTGCGCGGCGAGTTCGGCTACTGGGTGTTCGAGGGCGACTGGCAGGAGGCGCAGCGCCCGAGCTGGAACTACCGCGCCGAGGACGGCGGCGGGATCGTGCTCGACATGTTCTGCCACTGGAACTACGTGCTCGAAGACCTCTTCGGCCGCGTTTCGGCGGTGACGGCCAAGGCGGTGACGCATATCCCGCGCCGCTGGGACGAGCAGGGCGAGGCCTACGCGGCGACGGCGGACGACGCCGCGTACGGCATCTTCGAACTGGAGACGGGGGCCATCGCGCAGATCAACTCGTCGTGGTCCACCCGGGTGTTCCGCGACGAGCTGGTCGAATTCCAGGTCGACGGCACCGAGGGCAGCGCGGTCGCCGGGCTGCGGCGCTGCCGCGTCCAGCACCGTTCGGCGACGCCGAAGCCCGTCTGGAACCCCGACCTGCCCGCGACCGAGCAGTTCCGCGACCAGTGGCAGGAAGTGCCGGACAACGCCGAGTTCGACAACGGCTTCAAGGCGCAGTGGGAGGAGTTCGTGCGGGACGTGGTCGCCGGGCGGCAACACCGGTACGACTTCTTCTCGGCCGCGCGGGGACTGCAGCTGGCGGAGGCCGGGCTGACGTCGTCGGCGGAGGGGCGCCGCGTGGAGCTGAAGCCGTTGAGCTGACCGGCTGCCGGACGAGGTGGGGGGCCGGCCGTGCGGCGCACGGCCGGTCGATCCCGTCGCGGCGAACTGCTTCGGCCGGCGAAAGCCATGGTGACGCCGTGGTCGATCATCGGCGACAGGCGGATATCCGCGGGTCAGTCCTTGCCGTTGCCGCCGCCGGAGGTGGCCGGGCTGATCAGCACGACCCTGTCGTCGCTCGAGACCGGGGTGCCGCCGCCCTTGTTGACCGTGCCCGCCACGGCCAGCTGCGGGTTGATCATGCTCATGCCCGCGAGCCGTCCGTACGTCACCGGGGGCTTGCCGGTTTTCCCGTCGAGGCTCACCGTCGGCTTGCCGCTGATCGCGCCCTCGGGGGTCACCGGCAGGCTTTGCAGATTTCCGGCCAGTGACGTGCCGACCGAGATCGAGCCGTTCGCGTCGACGAAGTCGGCGCAGCCCGCGACGCCCGGCTTGTCCGGCCACGTCCACGCGGGCGTCGTCAGCGGACGGCCCGCCTCGATGCGGTAGAGGGCGTCCTTGTCGGCGAGCCGGTCGGTGACCCAGACGCGGCCGCCGTCGGCGGAGGCGCACACCCCGCCCGGCGCGTGCAGGCCGGTCGCCACCACGAGCGAGCCGTTCGGGTTACCCGCCGCGGCCTTGCCCGACGTGTCGATCCGCAGCAGCTTCCCGGCGAGGGAGTTCGCGTCGGCCGCGGCGTTCGGGTTGCCCGCGTCGCCGGTCGCGATCAGCAGCGCGCCGCGGTTGTCGGTGCCGATCGTGCCGCGGTTGCCGGACGCGCCCTTCGGGATGCCGGTGAGCACCGGCTTCGGCGCCTGGCCCTTGGCGAACCGCACGACGCGGTTGTCGGTCGCGGTGGTGATGTAGGCGAACACCAGCTGGTCCTCGACGTACGACGGCGAGGTCGCGAGCCCGGTCAAACCGCCGTCGCCGTCCGCCCGGACGTCGAGCTTCGCGAATTCCGTCGCGTCCTTGCCGGCCGTCGCCAGCAGGACGCGGCCGCTCTTGCGCTCGCCGGCCAGCGCGCTCGGCGTGGAGCCGTCCCCCGGCAGGCCGGCCACCGCGGCGACGGTGTCCAGGCACGTCGCGATCACCGACGGGTCGAAGTCCTTGCAGCCCTGCGGCGGCGGCACCGGCGTGGCCGACTGGCCGGGCCGTGCCTGCTTGCCGTCGCTCCCGGAGTCCGCGCCGGGACCCTGGACCTCGGGCGGCGACTCGGGGCTCGGCACGGGCGCGGGGCTGAACGTCTGGCCCGCCGCGGTGTCGTCGAACCGCGCGCACCCCGCGGGCAGCAGGACGCCGCAGGCCAAGATCGCCAGCAGGGCCGAGCGGTACCGGGTGCGCATGATCCCCCAGCCTAGGGGCCGGTGCGTGAACCATGGGTGAGTACTCCTGGATTACGTTGGGGATCATGACGCTGACCGTGCTGGTGCCCGACGACGAGGGCATGACCGTGCTCGCCGAGGTTCCGCGGGTCCTGCCCGTGCGCTACCAGTGGGGCGAGCCGGTGCCCCGCGAGGCTGCGAAGGCCGAGGTGCTCATCCCCGGCAAGCACCCGCCCGGCGAGCAGCTGTGGCGCACCCTGCCGAGCCTGAGGCTGATCCAGCTGCTGTCCGCCGGCGCCGAGGACTGGGTCGGCAAGGTGCCCGACGGCGTCCTGCTGTCCACCTGCCGCGGCGCGCACGGCGGCAGCACCGCCGAGTGGGTCGTCGCGGCGCTGCTGTCGATTTACCGGAAATTGAACGTCTTCGCCACGGCGCAGCGCGAAGGCCGGTGGGAGCGCCAGACGGCCGACACGCTCCAGGGCAAGCGCGTGCTCGTCATCGGCGCCGGCGACCTCGGGCGGCACCTGCGGCGCCGGCTCGAGCCGTTCGACGTGCGCTGCACGATGGTCGGGATGACCGCGCGGGACGGCGTGCACGCCGTGCGCGAGCTGCCCGCGTTGCTCGAACTGCACGACGTCGTCGTGCTGATGGTGCCGTTGACGTCCCGCACGCGCGGGATGGTCGACGCGGAGTTCCTGGCCCGGATGCGCGACGGCGCGGTGCTGGTCAACGTCTCCCGCGGCGCCGTCGTGGTCACCGACGCCCTGGTCGCCGAATTGACCACGGGCCGGCTGCGGGCCGCGCTCGACGTCACCGACCCCGAGCCGCCGCCCGCCGGGCACCCGCTGTGGACGGTGCCGGGCCTGCTGCTGACCCCGCACGTCGGCGGGGCCGTGCGCGGGGTCCGTGGCCGGTCGTACGCCGTCGCCGCGGCGGAGATCGCCCGGTACGCCGGCGGGGAGCTGCCGGACAACCTCGTCCACGGCGAATACTGAGCTCGCCAGGCCCGCGGGGATCCCCTAACCTGCGCGGGTGAGCAGTGGAGACGACTTTTCGCAGCAGCCCACCAGCGTCCTGTCGGGGGTCGAGGACGACGGGGCGGACGACACCCCGCGCCAGCGCGGTCTCGGTCTCGGCCTGCTGGTCCTGCGGCTGGCGCTCGGCGCGACCATGGGCGCGCACGGCCTGCAGCACCTGTTCGGCCTGTTCGGCGGGCCGGGCATCGGCGGGTTCGCGCGGGTGCTCGAGACGTTCGGCTACCACAAGCAGACGACACTGCTGTCGTGGATCACCGGCGTCACCGAGGTCGCCGGCGGTGTCCTGGTGATCGTCGGGCTGTTCACCCCGCTGGCGGCGGCGGGCCTGCTCGGCGTCGCGGCCAACGCCGTGTACGCGAAGTTCCACGGCGGGTTCTTCGAGAGGCAGGGGCAGGGATTCGAGCTCGAACTGCTGCTCGCGGCGGCGGCGTTGAGCCTGCTGTTCACCGGGGCCGGGCCGATCTCGCTGGAGCGGAACACGCCCTGGCGGAAGCGGCCGCTGCCGTTGGGGCTGGTGTCGCTGCTGCTGGCCGCGGCGGCGGCCGTGGTGGTCATCGTCTTGACGCGGTAGCGGGCTGGGGGCAACTCGGGTGGTTCGCGGCGGTCTGTGGATAACTGCGGTTCTGGGGCGGGGAATTGTCGGTGGCTTTCGGTAACGTTGAAACCGGGGGTCCCCCGGGGCGTTCCTGACGAAATGTCTCGGCCGTCGGGCTGGGATGTCGTCGGTCGGTGCCGCGGTTTCGGATGTTCGGTGGCGTGGTTCGAGGACCTGCTGCGGTCCGCGCCGGTAAGGGTCGGCGGTGTTCGGCCTGGGGCAGACGAGCTGGACTTGACGCCGCCGGATGGCCGGTGACGGCACCTGGGACGCGGATCTACGAGGCGAGCCGCCTGACCACGCGCTCGGCGGCTGGAGCACCACCTCGTCGGCGGCAACGACCGACCGCTGGTGGCGTTGACGGGGTCCGGACAGGCCGAGGGATGCACCGATGTCCCGCACCTGATGCGGCGCGCCGTCGCTCGCTTCGAACGCGTACCCGGCCCAACTGCGTCCGCGGCGACAAGACCTTCTCCTCAAGGACGATCCGCAGGCATCTGCGCGGCCGCGATATCACCGCCGTGATCCCGGAAGCCGACCGACCAGACCGGGCACCGCAACGGCGTGGCCCTTGCGGCCTGGGGACAACTCGGGTGGTTCGCGGCGGTCTGTGGACAACTGCGGTTCCGGGGCGGGGAATTGTCGGTGGCTTTCGGTAACGTTGAAACCGGGGAGCCCCCTCGCGGCTGAGGGCCGTGAAAGGCGGAAACGCCGCGAAGGCCGCCCCGAGAACGGGACGGCCTTCGCAGCCGGAAGCCGGGATTACTTGTTCACGTCGCGAACCGCGCCGGTGTCCGCCGATGTCGCCATCCGGGCGTACGCGCGCAAGGCCGCCGTCACCGGGCGCTGGCGGTCCTTCGGCTGCCACGGGCGCTCGGACGCCTCCATCTTCGCCCGGCGCTCCGCCAGCACTGCCTCGTCGACCAGCAGCTCCAAGCGGCGCTCGTGGATGTCCAGCAGGATCCGGTCGCCGTTCTCCACCAGGCCGATCAGGCCGCCCGCCGCCGCCTCCGGGGAGATGTGACCGACCGAGATGCCCGACGATCCGCCCGAGAACCTGCCGTCCGTGATCAGGGCGCACTTCTTGCCCAAGCCCGATCCCTTCAGGAACGCCGTCGGGTGCAGCATCTCCTGCATGCCCGGGCCGCCCGCCGGGCCCTCGTAGCGGATCACCAGCACCTCGCCCGGCTGGATCTCCTTCTTGAGGATCGCCGACACGGCTTGCTCCTGGCTCTCCAGCACCCGGGCCGGGCCCTCGAAGTGCCACAGGTCCTCGTCGATGCCCGCGGCCTTGATCACCGCGCCGTTCTCCGCCAGGTTGCCGCGCAGGATCGCCAGGCCGCCGTCCTTCGTGTACGCGTGCTCGACGTCGCGGATGCAGCCGCCCGCCGCGTCCGTGTCCAACGATGACCAACGGTTCTCCGTGGAAAACGCCTGCGTCGTGCGGACGCCGCCCGGGGCCGCGTGGAAGAGCTCCACCGCGACGTCGGACGGGGAAGCAGCGCGGATGTCCCAGGAACCGAGCCACGAGTCCAGGTCCCGGGAGTGCACCGACCACACGTCGGTGTTGAGCAGCCCGCCGCGGTACAGCTCGCCGAGGATCGCCGGGATGCCGCCGGCCCGGTGGACGTCCTCCATGTGGTAATCGGAGTTCGGCGCCACCTTCGACAGGCACGGCACGCGGCGGCCGATCGCGTCGATGTCGGCGATCGTGAAGTCGACCTCGCCCTCCTGGGCGGCCGCGAGGATGTGCAGCACCGTGTTCGTCGAACCGCCCATGGCCATGTCGAGCGCCATCGCGTTCTCGAACGCCGCCTTCGACGCGATCGAGCGCGGCAGGACCGAAGCGTCGTCCTCCTCGTACCAGCGGCGGCACAGCTCGACGACGGTGCGCCCGGCCGCCTCGAACAGCGCGCGGCGCGCGGCGTGCGTCGCCAGCGTGGAGCCGTTGCCGGGAAGCGACAAACCGAGGGCTTCGGTCAGGCAGTTCATCGAGTTGGCGGTGAACATGCCGGAGCACGACCCACAGGTCGGGCAGGCCGAACGCTCGACGACGTCGAGGCCGTCGTCGTCGACCTCGGGGCTCGCCGACGCCGCGATCGCGGTGATCAGGTCGGTCGGGGCCTGCGCGACGCCGCCCACGACGACGGCCTTGCCGGCCTCCATCGGGCCGCCGGAGACGAACACGACCGGGATGTTGAGCCGCATCGCGGCGTTGAGCATGCCCGGGGTGATCTTGTCGCAGTTGGAGATGCACACCAGCGCGTCGGCCTGGTGCGCGTTGACCATGTACTCGACCGAGTCGGCGATGATCTCGCGCGAAGGCAGCGAGTAGAGCATGCCGGAGTGGCCCATCGCGATGCCGTCGTCGACGGCGATCGTGTGGAACTCGCGCGCGACGCCGCCGGCTTCCTTGACCGCGCCGGCGACGATCTCGCCGAGGTCCTTGAGGTGCACGTGGCCGGGCACGAACTGGGTGTAGGAGTTGGCGATGGCCACGATCGGCTTGCCGAAGTCGCTGTCGGTCATGCCCGTGGCGCGCCAGAGCGAGCGCGCGCCCGCCGCGTTGCGGCCGTGGGTGGTGGTCCGGGAACGGAGAGGCGGCACGGGAACTCCCAGGTCAAAGGGTGGCCAGCGAAACTGGTAGGACCAATTTACGCCGGTAACCCCACCGGGTCCGCCGCGGGGCTACTCGGCGGCTGACGTCCCGGGCTTGAGGTCGCCGGTCTCGAGCACCCCGCTCGGGTCCGCGACGAGTCCCTCGCTGACCAGCGACAGCACCGGCAGGTGCCGGGTCCGGACGGTCGGCAGCGGCACCTTCGTGTCGTCCTTCAGCACGGCCTGCACGCGCGACTTCTTGGTGATCGCGAGCCCCTTCAGCGCCGACCACGGGATGTCGCGGTGGCCGAACACCGTGCGGACGGCCAGCCCCGAGCGCGTCGCGACGGTGCGGTGGCGGACCACGAACACCGCCAGCGCGATCGGGAAGATGTAGAGCCACTGCAGGTACGGGATCTCCCCGAGCGCGATCGGTGTCACGCAGACCGTCAGGAGGGCGATCGCCATGAACGACGTGCGGGGGATGCGGAAGACGGCCTTCCGGCCTTCGTCCTGCTGTTTTTCGGCCACGCGGAAATGGTGCACCGCGCGCACGCCCGCCTCGGAACCGGGTCGCGCCGGGGTGACGTACGCCGCCCGGGCGTCCAGCATGCGGACACACCGTCCCGCAGAGTTGACACCTGCCCGGCGTTCGGTCTAGCGTCATCGCCGTGACACCGCTGACCGGCCTCGTACTTCCCAAGCGCGTCGACGCTTAGGGAAGACTTTCCGCTGCGTCGACGCGCGAACCCTCGTGCGACCTTACGGTCGGCGAGGGTTTTTTGTTGCCCTAGGGAAGAGATTCCTGGCCCCACCGCACCAATCGAGCTCAAAAAAGACCCGAACGAGTGACACCGAGACCCACGAGGCAGATCCGATGACCAGTGCCACGTCGCGCAGCGACGCGAAACCCGGGCCGACGCCCGGAACGCCCGGAGCACGTCCGAAGCCGGCGCCACCGGCGGGAACGCCGGTGCGCGTCACCGGCGCCCAGTCGCTCGTGCGCTCGCTCGAGGCCGTCGGCGCCGAGGTGGTCTTCGGGATTCCGGGCGGCACCATCCTGCCCGCCTACGACCCCCTGCTCGACTCGACGAAGGTCCGCCACGTCCTGGTCCGCCACGAACAGGGCGCCGGCCACGCGGCCACCGGCTACGCGCAGGCCACCGGCAAGGTCGGCGTCTGCATGGCCACCTCCGGCCCGGGCGCGACCAACCTGGTCACCCCGCTCGCCGACGCGAACATGGACTCGGTCCCGGTCGTGGCCATCACCGGCCAGCAGTCCCGCGCGCTGATCGGCACGGACGCGTTCCAGGAAGCCGACATCTGCGGCATCACCATGCCGATCACCAAGCACAACTTTCTCGTCACCGACCCCGCGGACATCCCGCGGACCATCGCCGAGGCGTTCCACCTGGCGAGCACGGGCCGACCCGGCCCCGTCCTGGTGGACATCCCCAAGGACGTGCTGCAGGAGATGACCTCGTTCTCCTGGCCGACCGAGCTGCGCCTCCCGGGTTACCGCCCGACGCTGCGCCCGCACGGCAAGCAGGTCCGCGAAGCCGCGAAGCTGATCGCGAAGTCGCGGCGCCCGGTGCTCTACGTCGGCGGTGGCGTGATCAAGGCCGAAGCCCACGAGCAGCTGAAGCAGCTCGCCGAGCTGACCGGGGTCCCCGTCGTCACCACGCTGATGGCGCGCGGCGCGTTCCCCGACTCGCACCCGCAGCACCTCGGCATGCCGGGCATGCACGGCACGGTCGCCGCGGTCGCCGCCATGCAGCGCGCCGACCTGCTGATCGCGCTCGGCGCCCGGTTCGACGACCGGGTCACCGGCCAGCTGTCGTCGTTCGCGCCGGACGCCGCGATCGTGCACGCCGACATCGACCCGGCCGAGATCTCCAAGAACCGCAAGGCCGACGTCCCGATCGTGGGCGACTGCAAGGAGATCATCGGCGAGCTGATCACCGCCGTGAAGACGGAGTTCGACCACAGCGGCCAGCCCGACCTGGCCGACTGGTGGACCCAGGCCGACGACTGGCGCAAGAACTACCCGGCCGGCTACGAGTGGCCCGACGACGGTTCGCTGTCGCCGCAGTACGTCATCGAACGGATCGGCCAGCTCGTCGGCCCGGACGCCGTCTACGCCGCCGGTGTCGGCCAGCACCAGATGTGGGCCGCGCAGTTCGTCAAGTACGAGAACCCGCGCACCTGGATCAACTCCGGCGGCCTCGGCACCATGGGCTACGCCGTGCCCGCCGCGATGGGCGCGCAGTTCGGCGTCCCGGACAAGGCCGTGTGGGCGATCGACGGCGACGGCTGCTTCCAGATGACCAACCAGGAGCTGGCCACCTGCGCCATCGAAGGCGCGCCGATCAAGGTCGCCGTCATCAACAACGGCAACCTGGGCATGGTCCGGCAGTGGCAGAACCTCTTCTACTCGGAGCGGTACTCCAACACCGACCTCGGGACGCACAAGCACCGCATCCCGGACTTCGTCCTGCTGGCCGAGGCGCTGGGCTGCGCCGGCCTGCGGTGCGAAACGAAGGAAGACGTCGACGCCACCATCCGCCGCGCGATGGAGATCAACGACCGCCCCGTCGTGATCGACTTCGTCGTGGGGAAGGATGCCCAGGTGTGGCCGATGGTCGCGGCCGGCACGGGCAACGACGAGATCATGGCGGTCCGGGGCATCCGGCCGCTGTTCGACGACGACGAGGTTTCGGTCGAGACGACCGAAGCCGCCGCGGAAGCCGCTGGGGAAGGTGAGCGCTGAGATGAGCGTCCACACGCTGAGCGTCCTGGTCGAAAACAAGCCCGGTGTGCTCGCGCGCGTCTCGGGCCTGTTCTCCCGCCGCGGTTTCAACATCGAGTCCCTCGCCGTCGGGCCCACGGAAAACCCCGAGGTGTCCCGCATGACGATCGTGGTCGCCGTGGAAGAGCTACCGCTCGAACAGGTGACGAAGCAGCTCAACAAGCTGGTCAACGTGATCAAGATCGTCGAGCTGGAACAGTCGACCGCCGTGCAGCGTGAACTGCTGCTCGTGAAGGTGCGCGCCGACAACACCGTGCGCAGCCAGGTCCTCGAGACCGTCCAGCTCTTCCGGGCCAAGGTGGTGGACGTCTCTCCCGAGGCACTCACCGTCGAGGCCACCGGGACGTCCGACAAGATCGGTGCGTTGCTGCGGATGCTGGAGCCGTATGGCATCCGCGAGCTCGTGCAGTCCGGCATGGTCGCGGTGGGTCGCGGCGCCCGTTCGATCACCGCCACCTCACCGCGTTAAGAAGTAAGTCAGGAAAGGAAGCAGTAACCCCCATGGCAGTGGAAATCTTCTACGACGACGACGCCGACCTCTCGATCATCCAGGGGCGCAAGGTCGCTGTCATCGGCTACGGCAGCCAGGGCCACGCCCACTCGCTGAGCCTGCGCGACTCCGGCGTCGACGTCCGCATCGGCCTGCCCGAGGGGTCCAAGTCGCGGGCGAAGGCCGAGGAGCAGGGCCTGCGTGTGCTCACCCCGGCCGAGGCGTCGGCCGAGGCCGACCTGATCATGATCCTGGCGCCGGACACCAAGCAGCGCTTCATCTACGAGCAGGACATCGCGCCGAACCTCAAGGACGGCGACGCGATCTTCTTCGGGCACGGCTTCAACATCCGCTACGACCTGATCAAGCCGCCGTCGAACGTCGACGTCGCGATGGTCGCCCCGAAGGGCCCGGGCCACCTGGTCCGCCGCCAGTTCGTCGACGGCAAGGGCGTCCCGGCGCTCATCGCGGTCGAGCAGGACGCCACCGGCAACGCCCAGGCGCTCGCCCTCTCCTACGCGGCCGCCATCGGTGGTGCCCGCGCCGGCGTCATCAAGACGACGTTCACCGAGGAGACCGAGACCGACCTCTTCGGCGAGCAGGCCGTGCTCTGCGGTGGCGCCTCCGCGCTGGTGCAGACCGGCTTCGAGGTGCTCACCGAGGCCGGCTACGCCCCGGAGATCGCCTACTTCGAGGTGCTGCACGAGCTGAAGCTGATCGTCGACCTCATGTACGAGGGCGGCATCGCGCGCCAGCGCTACTCGATCTCCGACACCGCCGAGTACGGCGACCTGACCCGCGGCCCGCGCGTCATCTCGCCGGCGGTCAAGGAGGAGATGAAGAAGATCCTCGGCGAGATCCAGGACGGCACGTTCGCCCGTGAATGGGTCGCCGAGGACGAGGCCGGCCGGCCGAACTTCACCAAGCTCGAGGAGCAGGGCAACCAGCACCCGATCGAGGCGACCGGCAAGAAGCTGCGCGACCTGATGTCGTGGGTGGACCGGCCGATCACCGAGACCGCCTGACCGTTTTTCGGCCAGACGCTGAAGGGGACGCCCGGTGCCGGGCGTCCCCTTCAGTGCGTTCGGTGCCCGGGTCGCTACGCTGGTGATATGAGTGATCAGCCGGTCGACGACAAGGCGCACATCCGGCACCACCTCGACTTCACCAAGGCCGAGTGGATCCGGGCCGAGCCCGAAGGCGTGACCCTCGACGACTGCGTCGAGTACGCCTTCATCGAGCACACCGACGGTGTCACCTACACGGCGATGCGGCAGTCGGCGAAGCCGGACGGCGTGATCCTCGTCTTCACCCCGGGGGAGTGGGACGCGTTCGTCAAGGGCGTCCGCGACGGCGAGTTCGACCTGCCCGAGGACCTCGCCGCGGAGGCTTAGAGCTTCGCGGCCAGTTCGGGGATCCGGCCGAGGTCGCCGGCGATGCCGAGGTGGTCGCCGTAGTCGCGGGATTCGACGACCAGGCCGCCCGAGATCCGCATGGCGAAGATGTTCGCGATCCGGACCGGGCGGCCGCCGTATTCGCCCTGGTAGGCGAACTCGGCGATCAGGACCTCCGGGTCGGTGCCCTCGTAGGTGACCAGGTCGGTCGCGTCGAGGTCGACCCCCAGCTCCGTGGACTGGCGGAAGTGCGCCCGCAGCTCCTCGCGCGTGCGGATGACCGCCGAACCCGGCAGGAACGGGTGCGTGACGTGCGTCTGCCCGGCGTACAGGTCCGCCAGTTCCTCTCCCCGCTTGTCGGAAACGCCGTAGACGAGCTGTTCGAACACCCCGCGCCGGCTCTTCGGGTCGCTCGAGGTCCGTTGCCGGATCGGGGACAACTCGCGCGGCGGCGCCTCTTCGTAGGCCTTGACCAGGTGGTCGACGCCGTCGCGGATCACGGCGAGCCGCAGGTAGTCGTGGTAGTCGCGGGAATTGACGATGCGGCCGTCGCGGACCCGCAGCACCTGGATGTTGGCCGCCGGGATCGTCCGCCCGGTCGCCACCGCTTCGGCGTCGTAGTCGTACTCGGCGACGATCACCTCGGGGTCCGTGGTCTCGTGCACGACCACGTTCTTGCGCTTGAGCCGCAGGGTGCCGGCGAGGGCGCCGGTGAACCGTTCGTGGACCGTCGCGCGACCGGTGATGCGCGTGGGCCGCGGCACGGCCTGGGGGTGTTCGACGACGGCGTCTTCGGCGTAGAGCGCGGAAAGCTCGTCCCAGCGTCCTTCGCTGATGCCGTCGGACAGTGCGGCGAACACGTCGCGAGGTGAGTTCATGAGGTCCTCCCAGAGGGCAAAACGGAGTCAGTAGTCCGCATTCGACGATACGGACTACTGACTCCGTTTGTCTACTGGAGGAGGTCCCGTGCGGCCGGCTGCCCGCACACCTCCGCCCACCTCGCCGGGGTGCTGCCGAAGATCGCGTCCCGCGCGCCGGGGTTCGCCCCGTTTTCGACCAAGGCGCGGATGACGTCGAGGTGCCCGGACTGCGCGGCCAGGTGCAGGGCCGTGACGCCCTCGCCGTGGTGCGGACCGCCGAACGTGCCGGGGAGGTTCACGTCGGCGCCGAGGTCCAACAGCGCCCGGACGGCGTCGAGCCTGCCCTGCGCCGCCGCCCACGCCAGCGCGGTGCCGCGGTAGACGTCGGCGTCCGGATCGGCGCCGTGGGCGACGAGGGTCCTCAATGCGTCGACGCGGTCGTTGCGCGCCGCCCAGGCCAGGGCTTCGTTCCGGGCTTCGGCGGGGTCGTCCGCCGGCTGCCAGCGCGGGAAGCCGCTGTGGGGGCGGTAGAAACCCCGGTGCGCGCCGGCCGCCGGGTGGCCCGGTTCGAGCAGCTCGTCGAGGAGGGCGGCGTCGCCGAGCCCGGCCGCGACGCGCAGGTTGCCCGGCGCCCGGCCGTGTTCCGCCAGCTTCTCCGCGGCCTCGCGGTGGCCCCAGAACAGGGCGACGACCAGGGGCGTGCCGCCGTCGCCGCGGGCCGGGACGTCGACCGGCGCGCCGTGCTGCAGCAGCAGGTCGAGCAGGAGCGGCAGGTTGCTGTAGGCCGCTTGGTGCAGGGGAGTCCAGCCGTGGACGTTGCCGCGGGCCGGGTCGGCGCCGTGGTCGAGGAGGATCCGGCCGAGCCGCTCGTCGCAGGTCGCGCAGGCCATGCCGAGCAGGTCGTTGCCGTTGGTGCCGCGGGCGGCGACGAGGCCGGGGAACTCGTCCAGCAGCTTTTCGAGCCCGGCCGGGTCCCGCGCCTCGATCGCCCGGTACGCACGGGCGAACGGCTCTCCGCTGTCCACAAGAGACCCGACGTGCTCGCGGAGGGCTTTCCAGGAGCCGAAACCGTGCTCCCGGGCGACGACCGCGCGGGCGCCGTCGCGGGTGCGCGGCTGTCCCCAGCGGTCGAACGGCTCCTCGGCGCCGGGCGTGCCGTCGTCCGCCGAGGCGAGCAGGCCTTGCGCGCGTTCGGCGTAGTACCCGGCGTCCTGGTGGTACGGGTGCTGCAGGGCTTCCCCGTGTTCGGTGACGCGCCGGACGTAGGCCTGCAGCTTCGGCCAGCTCGGGAAACCGTGGTCCCGGGCGATGCGGAACTGCGCTTCGGCGAGCTTGACGCCTTCGGCGCGCGCGAGGTCCTTCGCGCGTTTGCGGAGCTGGTCCAGGCTGGGTTTTGCGGGCAGCGTGCCCATGGTGCCTCCTTCCCTCGTCGCCCGTGGTCCGCCGGCACCGGGCAGGAAAGAAGGTGCGGAGCTGGTGATGCGGTGAAGCAGGGGTGGGCTCGGCCCTTTCCGCGGACGGGGCGCGGCCCGCACCGCGCCCCGTCAGCGTACGCCCGTCAGGGCAGCAGATCCGCCAAGCGGCGGTACGACTTCTCCGTCCGGGCCAGGACCTGGACGCAGACGTGGTCGGCGCCCGCGTCGAGGTGGGCCTGGATCCGGTCGGCCACCGCCTGCTCGCCGGTCGCGACGATGGCGTCGACCAAGCGGTCGCTGCCGCCGTCGGCGAGGTCGGCGTCGGTGAAGCCGAGACGGCGCAGGTTGGCCTGGTGGTGCGGTGCTTGCCGGACGTACGGACCCACGTGCTCCCGGGCGATGGCGTGGGCCGCTTCGGGGGTGGCGTCCAGCACCACCGCCTGCTCGACGGCCAGGTACTTGCCCGGGCCGAGCCGGTCCCTGGCCATCGCCGTGTGCTCGGGCGGCACGAAGTACGGGTGGGCGCCGTCGGCGCGCTCGGCCGCCAGGTCCAGGAGCTTCGGGCCCAGCGCGGCGAGGACCCGGAGCGGGCGCGGGTCCGGCTGCGGAAGACCCGGCAGCTCGGCTGCGTCCATGCCGTCCAGGTACTCGCGCAACGCGGCGAGCGGCCGCGCGCCCGGCCGGTGCCCGCCCAGGCCCGCGATGAACCGGCCCGGGTGGGCCTCGCCCAGCGCCCGGACGGCGCCTTCGGCCGCGAGCGAAGACCGCTGGTCGAACCGCGCGACCCCGGTGGCGATCGTCAGGCGAGAGGTCGCCGCGAGCAGCAGCGACGCCTGGGTGAACGCTTCCCGCCCCCCGAACTCGCCGAACCAGATCGCGTCGAAGCCGAGTTCTTCGATTTCAGCGGCCGTTTCGCGGAGGACGCCGATCGGGACGCCGTCGAAGAACCGCCAGATTCCCACGCTCACCGCGCCACCTCCGGTGTGTCCACAGTGGATTTCACGAACAAGATCCCTCCAGTAAGCTGAGGCTGCCTCCGGTTAGCTTACGGAGGCTGCCTCCGCTTGGCTACCCGGTAAGGTCGGGAGGGCGATGACCGACGTGAAACCGATGCGCGCGGACGCCCGCCGCAACTACGAGCGCCTCCTCGAAGAGGCTCAACGCGCCTTCGCCGAACACGGCGTCGAGGCGTCCCTGGAGGACATCGCGCGCCGCGCCGGAGTCGGCATCGGCACGCTCTACCGGCACTTCCCGACCCGGGACGCGCTGCTCGAGACGCTCCTGCGCGCCCGCTTCGACGCCCAGGCCGACCGCGCCCGCGAACTGCTGACCCACCCCGAGCCGCTCAACGCCCTGCAGACCTGGCTCGCCGGACTCGGCGACGCCACCGGCACCTTCCGCGGCCTGGCCGAACTCACCGCCGGCGCGCTGAACGACGAATCGTCCCGGTTGTACGAGTCCTGCCACACGATGCGCGAGGCCGGTTCCCAGCTGGTGGAACGCGCCAAGCACGCGGGCGAGCTGCGCCGGGACGTCACGGCGCAGGAGCTGCTTCTGTTGCTGCACGCGGCATCCTGGGCGGGCGGTCACCTGCCCGGCGAAAGGGGCATGCACCGCCTCCTCGCTCTTGTTTTCGAGGGATTGCGGGCGAGTTAACACCAGGAGACGCCACAGGTCCGGCCGGCGCGTTAAACTCCGCCTCGACCGGGGCACAACGACGTGCTGAGACCGTCCGCCGACACCGAGCGTCCTGGAAATGACCAGATAGTGGGAGCCGTATCGTGAGCAAGCCCAGCAAGCCCGTCGTCCTCATCGCGGAAAAGCTCGCCCCCTCCGTGCTGAGTGTCTTCGGTGACGAGGTGGAGGTCCGGCACGTCGACGGCACGGACCGGTCCGCGCTGCTCGAGGCGGTGAAGAGCGCCGACGCGCTCCTGGTCCGCTCCGCCACCCAGGTGAACGCCGAGGTTTTTGCGGCCACCACCCAGCTGAAGGTGGTCGCCCGCGCCGGCGTCGGCCTCGACAACGTCGAGGTGCCCGCCGCGACCGAGCGCGGCGTCTTGGTCGTCAACGCGCCGACGTCGAACATCGTCTCCGCCGCCGAGCACGCCGTCGCCCTGCTGCTGTCGGTCGCGCGCCGGGTCCCGGCCGCCGACCAGAGCCTGCGCGGCGGCGAGTGGAAGCGCAGCTCGTTCTCCGGCGTCGAGCTGCAGGGCAAGACCATCGGTGTGGTCGGCCTCGGCAAGATCGGCCAGCTGTTCGCCCAGCGGCTCGCCGCGTTCGACACGCACCTCATCGCTTACGACCCCTACGTCTCGGCCGCGCGCGCCGCCCAGCTCGGCATCGAGCTGGTCACCCTCGACGAGCTGCTGACCCGCGCCGACGCCATCTCCATCCACCTGCCGAAGACGCCGGAGACCAAGGGCCTCATCGACGCCGAGGCGCTGAAGAAGACCAAGCCGGGCGTCATCATCGTGAACGCCGCCCGCGGCGGGCTCATCGTCGAGGAAGACCTGGCCGACGCGCTGCGCTCGGGCCACGTCGGCGGCGCCGGCGTCGACGTCTTCGTCACCGAGCCGACCACGTCCAGCCCGCTGTTCGAGCTGGAGAACGTCGTCGTGACGCCGCACCTGGGCGCCTCGACGGCCGAGGCGCAGGACCGCGCGGGCACCGACGTCGCGAAGTCGGTGCTGCTGGCCCTGCGCGGCGACTTCGTGCCGGACGCGGTGAACGTCACCGGCGGCGGCGCGGTCGGCGAGCACGTCCGTCCGTACCTGTCGCTGGTCCAGAAGCTGGGGCAGCTGCTGACGGCGCTCAACCCGACGGCGCCGACGTCGGTGACCGTGCAGGTGAAGGGCGAGATCTCCAACGAGGACACCGGCGTGCTGCAGCTGGCGGCGCTGCGCGGGGTGTTCACCGGCGTGGTCGAGGACCAGGTCACGTTCGTCAACGCGCCGCAGCTGGCGGAGAAGCTGGGCGTACAGGTCGAGCTGGAGACCGAGCCGGAGAGCCCGAAGTTCCGCAGCCTGGTCACCGTGCGCGCGGTGCACTCCGACGGCGCGGTGCTGAGCGTGTCGGGTTCAGTCACCGGCCTCGACGAGGTCGAGAAGCTGGTCGAGGTCAACGGCCGCGGCTTCGACCTGCGCGCCGAAGGCACCGTCCTGCTGGTCGAGTACCCGGACCGCCCGGGCGTGATGGGCCGCGTCGGGACGCTGCTGGGCGAGGCGGGCATCAACATCGAGGCCGCGCAGATCAGCCAGACCACCGACGGCTCCGACGCGGTGATGCTGCTGCGCGTCGACCGCCACATCGACGCGCACCTGCTGGACCCGATCGGGGCTTCGGTCGGCGCGCACACGATCCGCGCCGTCGACTTCAACTGACGTAACTCTTTCGAGGGCCCCCTGTCACCCGGCAGGGGGCCCTCTTACGCAATCACATTCACGTAACGGAGTCTTTTGCCTACGTAAGTAGGTGTTTTGGGGGATTAGGTTCTCTGCGCGAGGTCGAACCACGCGTCGTCGAGGGCACGACGCTGTGCCGCGCTTCACCGTCGGGGGTGTCAGGAGCGGCAGGCAGGTTCGGGTCCAGACCTCGGTAAGGGGCCGACTCATGAGCAGATCCCGCCTCCCCGCGCGCGCCACGACGGCGGCCTTCGCCGTCGTACTGGCGGCCGCGCTCGGGGCGCCGGTCGCGAGCGCAGCCGATGCTCCGCTCGCCGACGGCGTCGCACCGGCCAAGATCGACGACGCGAAGCTGCAGGGCAAGCTGTCGCCGCGCCTGGGGGCCGCGCAGGGCCGGGTCACCGCGTTCGTCGAGCTGGACCGGAAACCGGCCGTCGACGCGTTCACCGCCGCACAGCCGCAGGGCAAGGAACAGGCGAAGCGGGCCGCCCGCAGCGCCAAGGCCGACACCGCCGCCGCGATCGACTCCGTCGTCGGCCAGCTGCGCGCGGCCGACGCCAAGCCGCAGGTCGTCACCCGGACCGCCAACGCCGTTCCCGGCGTGGTCGTCACGGCCGACGCCGCGAAGCTGCGTGAGGTCGCGAAGCGGGCCGACGTCATCGCGGTGCGCACGGTCGTGCCGAAGACGCGCACCAACGCCAGCGCCGAACAGCTGACCAACACGCTCGCCGCGTGGCAGCAGACCGGCAGGTTCGGCGACGGCGTCCGCGTCGGCGTCATCGACGACGGCATCGACTACACCCACGCCGACTTCGGCGGCCCCGGCACGCAGGCCGCCTACAAGAGCGTCGACAGCACCCAGCCGACCCCGCTCTTCCCGAGCGCCAAGGTGGTCGGCGGCACCGACCTCGTCGGCGACGACTACGACGCCGCCACGGCGGGCAAGACGACCCCGAAGCCGGACCCGAACCCCCTCGCCTGCGGCGAGCACGGCACGCACGTCGCCGGCACCATCGGCGGTTTCGGCGTCACCGCCGACGGCAAGACCTTCAAGGGCGACTACAAGAAGCTGGACGCCAAGAAGGTCGACGCGATGCAGATCGGCCCGGGCACGGCGCCGAAGTCGCTGCTCTACGCGATCAAGGTGTTCGGCTGCGCGGGCTCGACGAACGTCACCTCGCAGGCGCTGGACTGGGCGCTCGACCCGGACGGCGACGGCGACTTCACCGACCACCTCGACATCGTCAACCTCTCGCTCGGCTCCGACTTCGGCGCGCCGGACGACCCGGACTCGCTGTTCGTGCGCAAGCTCGCCGCCAACAACGTGCTGCCGGTGATCTCCGCGGGCAACGGCGGCGACATCAACGACATCGCCGGGTCCCCGGGCAACACCCCCGAGGCGCTCACCGTCGCCAGCACGCGCGACGCGGGCATCCTGCGCGACGCCGCCGAGGTCAAGGCGCCCTCGGGCGCCGCGGGCCAGAAGACCGGGCAGTACAGCCAGAACTACACCGGCTACGACACCCTGGACGTGACCGCGCCGGTCGTGGCCCTCTCCGCGGCCAACGCGGCCGGCTGTGCGCCGTACTCCGCCGAGGACAAGGCGAAGGCGGCGGGCAAGTTCGTCTTCCTGGAGTGGGACGACAACGACTCGACCCGCGCCTGCGGTTCGGCCGCCCGCGCCAACAACGCGCAGGCCGCCGGGGCGAAGGGCGCGCTGCTCTCGTCCACTTTGGAGCACTTCAGCGCGGGCATCGCGGGCAACGCGGCGATCCCGATGTTCCAGTTCACCGGGTCCGCGACGAAGACGCTGCGCGCGGCGCTGACTGCGGGCACGCTGCAGGTCCGGCTCTTCGGCGCCGGCCGCGCGTCGATCCAGACCTACGACAAGACGATCGTCGACACCCCGAGCTCGTTCACCTCGCGCGGCACCCGCGGCCCGGCCCTCAAGCCGGACGTCGCCGCGCCGGGTGACACGATCACCTCGGCGTTCCGCGGCAGCGGCAACGGCCGGACCGTGCTCTCGGGCACGTCGATGGCGGCCCCGCACACCGCGGGCATCACCGCGCTGGTCCGCCAGTCGCACCCGGACTGGTCGGTCGAGGAGGTCAAGGCGTCGGTCATCGACACCGCCGGCCACGACGTCTCCGACGGCGCGGGCCACACCTACGCACCGCAGCGCGTCGGCAGCGGCCGGATCGACGCGAAGGCGGCGCTGGACAACCAGGTGCTCGCCTACGTCGTCGACGACCCGGGCGCGGTCAGCGTCAGCTTCGGCACCGTCGAGGCGTCCGGTCCGGTGACGCTGTCGAAGACGATCAAGCTCGTCAACAAGGGCGTCACGCCCGCCGAGTACTCCGTCGCCTACCAGGCGGTCAACGCGCTGCCCGGCGTCGAGTACACAGTGGACAAGCCGTCGGTGAAGCTGACCCCGCGCGGGACCGCGAAGGTCAAGGTGACGCTGAAGATCACCGATCCGAAGGCGCTGCGCAAGGTCATGGACCCGACCATGCAGGCCACCCAGGCCGGCCTGGCCCGGCAGTTCGTCGCCGACGCCTCCGGCCGCGTCGCCTTCACGCCCGTCAGCGGGGCGAAAGTGCCGCTGCGGGTTTCGGTCTACTCCGCGCCGAAGCCGGTGTCGACGATTTCGACGCCGCAGTCGGTGAAGTTCGCGCCGGACGCCACCCAGGCCGTGCTGAACCTGAGCGGCAAGGGCGTCGACCAGGGTGCCGGCGCGCAGCGGTACCGCTCGCTGATCAGCGTGCTCGAGCTGCAGGTGGAGTCCCCGCAGCTGCCCGAGTGCGACGCGGACGTGGTCACCGACTGCACGCTGAACAAGACGGCCAAGGGCGGCGACCTCCGCTACATCGGCGCGGCGTCGACCGCTCCGCTGGCGAAGGAGCAGGGTGAGCCGGAGAACGCGATCCTCGCGTTCGGCCTGTCCACCTGGGGCGACTGGGCGAACATCGGCAGCAACACCTCCCCGTTCGTCGACATCGACACCACCGGGGACGGGCAGCCGGACTTCGAGACCTACGTGACCAAGGCGACGTCGACCGACGTGCTCCTGGCCAACACGGTCGCGCTGACCCCGGGCTTCCCGACCGTCGACGTCCAAGCGGTCAACGGCCAGCTCGGCGACGTCGACACCAACGTGTTCGACACGAACGTGCTCACGCTGCCGGTTTCGCTGGCCGCGCTGGGCATCGACGCGAACGCCGACAGCCACCGCATCTCCTACACGGTGGGTGTCAGCGGGTTCTACGTCGCGCCGGGCACGACGAACGGGCTGATCGACTACGTCGGCACGCCGCTTTCGTTCGACGCGCTCGCGCCGGGCTACTTCGTGCAGGGCGGCGGCGACGCCGCGCTCGGCTACGTCGCCAAGCCGGGCACGGCGCTGGTCGTGACGCGGAACGCGGCCTCGGCCGCGGCGGACAACGCGCTCGGGCTGCTGGCCATCGAGCACCACAACGCCGCGGGCAACCGCGCGAACGTGGTCAAGGTGGACACGGCGCAGGGCGCCCGGCCGGGGAACGACCGTCAGCCGATCGGGGCTGGTCGCCGCTAGTCCCCGGGAAGATCGATTTATGCAGGAACGGGTGTCCCCGGCGGATTTCCGCCGGGGACACCCCGCTTTTGTTCACCCGATCGGGTGTCTCACCCTGCGGGAGGATGCGGCATAAGGGTGGTGCGGCTACGGCCGTTTGTCTACGGCCGGTAACCTTCCGGCTGCTGGCGTTTTGTTGCGGTGGGCCATCGGTGCGCCGGTGGTCCGGTCGACGGAGGTGTGTGGATGCGGCTCGCGGTGATCCCAGGTGACGGGATCGGGCCCGAGGTGGTCTCCGAGGCGCTGAAGGTGCTCGGCGAGGTAGTACCTACGGCGGAGATCACGAACTACGACCTCGGCGCGGCCCGATGGCACTCGACCGGTGAGCTGCTCCCGGAGTCGGTCCTCGGCGAGCTCCGCCAGCACGACGCGATCCTGCTGGGCGCGGTCGGTGATCCGTCGGTGCCGAGCGGGATCCTGGAGCGCGGCCTGCTGCTGCGCTTGCGGTTCGAAATGGACCACCACGTCAACCTGCGCCCGGCGCGGCTCTACCCGGGTGTCCGGGGACCGCTGGCCGACGCGGGCGACGTCGACATGGTCGTCGTGCGGGAAGGGACCGAAGGCCCGTACGCGGGTACCGGCGGCCTGATCCGCAAGGACACCGAGCACGAGATCGCGACCGAGGTCAGCGTCAACACGGCGTTCGGTGTCCGGCGCGTGGTCGCGGACGCGTTCAGCCGCGCCGAGGCCCGGCCGCGCAAGCACCTCACGCTGGTGCACAAGACCAACGTGCTCTCGTTCGCCGGTTCGCTGTGGTCGCGGATCGTCGAAGAGGTTTCGCTGGAGCACCCCGACGTGACGGTCGCGTACTCCCATGTGGACGCGGCGACCATCCACCTGGTCACGGACCCGTCGCGGTTCGACGTGATCGTCACGGACAACCTGTTCGGCGACATCATCACCGACCTCGCGGCCGCGGTGACGGGCGGCATCGGCCTGGCGGCCAGCGGCAACCTGGACATGACCCGCCGCAACCCGAGCATGTTCGAGCCGGTGCACGGTTCGGCGCCGGACATCGCGGGCCAGGGGCTGGCGGACCCGACGGCGGCGGTGCTTTCGGTGGCGCTGCTGCTCGACCACCTGGGCCAGAAGGAAGCGGCTCGGCGGATCGAGGCGTCGGTGGCGTTCGACCTGGCGACGCGCGACCAGGCTTCGCCGGGAGCCACGACCGCGATCGGTGACCGGCTGGCGGCTTTGGTTTCGTCCAACGTGCGGACGGCCGGCTGATTTTCGGCTGACTTTTTGGGGAAGCCCCGTGCCCTTGCTGGGTGCGGGGCTTTTTCGTGCCCCTTGAGCGGGGTGCCCCTCGGCAGACGCTGGGGCCTTGCCTCGGCGGCTCCGGTGCGGGGGCGGGGTCGCGAATGACTCATTCGGGACCCCGGACGTCTCGAATGAGTCATTCGCGACCTGGGGATCGGGTCGGATTCGCCCCCGCCGTGCCGGGAGAACTCGCGACGGCGGCCCGTGCGGACGGCCTTGTCCACAGGGCCGCCGTGATGTGGACAAGCCGGCCGTCCGACGGCTTTGTGGCCGGTTCTGTCCGCCGCTGCCGATAGACTGGACCGGGGTCAGCCCCCAGGGTGCGGTGGGGCTTGCTCGTCGGGCGGGGGAGGCGAATTCCGGCAATCGGCGCACCAGGTGGCACTTTCTCATCGCCGGCGCCGACCCCGGAATCGTGAACAGGTCGCTCATCTCGCCGACGTGGTGAAAGAGCCGTTCGCGACCTCCCGCATTCCCGGATGGTGGGAGCTTGGCCCAGGTTCTGGACTTGTCCGCGAACGCTGTGGCATGATGCGACCGTGACCAGCTTCGCGATCATTATCGACGAGCGCGCCGGACGATAGCTCCACAAGAGCCCCCGGCGCGCAACCTCTCGCACCCATGCGGGAGGTTTTTTTGTTGCCTCGGAACGCTAGGAGAAGACCGTGAACCGCAAGGAGCCCGCCGATACCCCGCTCGGCGACGCCTTCCACCTCTACGACACCACCCTGCGCGACGGTGCGCAGCGGGAAGGCATCTCCTACTCCGTCCAGGACAAGCTCGCCGTCGCGCGGCTGCTGGACGAGCTCGGTGTCGGGTTCATCGAGGGCGGCTGGCCGGGGGCGCTCCCCAAGGACACGGAGTTCTTCGCCCGCGCCGCAAAAGGCGAGCTGAAACTCCGCCACGCGGCTCTCGTCGCCTTCGGGGCGACTCGCAAGGCCGGCACCACCGCCGACGCCGATCCGCAGGTCCGGGCCCTGCTCGACAGCGAGGCGCCGGTCATCACCCTCGTCGCCAAGTCCGACCTCCGGCACATCGAACGGGCGCTGCGCGTCGACGTCGACGAAGCCTGCGCGATGGTGAAAGACACCGTCGAGTTCCTCACGAAAGAGGGACGGCGGGTCTTCCTCGACGCCGAGCACTTCTTCGACGGCTACGCGCATTCCCCGGAGACCTCGCTCAAGGTCCTCGACGCCGCCGCCCACGCGGGCGCCGACGTCCTCGTGCTCTGCGACACCAACGGCGGTCAGCTGCCCCTCGGCCTCGCCGAGACCGTCCGGACGATCAAGGAAAAGACCGGGTTCCGGCTCGGAATCCACTGTCAGGACGACACTTCCTGCGCCGTGGCGAATTCCGTCGCCGCGGTGCAGGCCGGCGTGACGCACGTCCAGTGCACCGCCAACGGTTACGGGGAGCGGGCCGGCAACGCCGACCTCTTCGCCGTGACGGGAAACCTGGTGACCAAGCTCGGCATGGACGTCCTCCCGACCGGAGGCGCCGCCGAACTCACCCGGGTCTCCCATGCTCTTGCCGAAATCGCCAACCTCGCCCCCTACACCCACCAGGCTTACGTAGGGGCGTCGGCTTTCGCCCACAAGGCGGGACTGCACGCGAGCGCGATCAAGGTGGATCCGTTGTTGTACAACCACATCGATCCAGCTTCCGTCGGCAACGACATGCGGGTACTGGTCACCGAGATGGCCGGCAGGGCCAGCCTCGAGCTCAAGGGACGTGAGCTCGGGGTCGACCTTGCCGGCCGGCCCGAAGCGCTGACGAGCGCGATCACGAAGGTCAAGCGGCTCGAAGCGGAAGGCTGGTCCTTCGAGGCTGCCGACGCCTCCCTGGAGCTCCTGCTGCGCCAGGAGGCCGACGTCCCCGCGGAGGCGCCGTTCGAGCTGGAGTCCTACCGGGTGGTGCTCGACCACCGCCAGGACGGCGAGGTCGTGGCCGAGGCGACGGTCAAGGTGCACGTCGGCGGCCGGCGCGTCATCGCCACCGCCGAGGGCATCGGGCCGGTGCACGCCCTTGACGCCGCTCTGCGGGAGGCGCTGTCGCCGCACCTGTCCTGGTTGGACAGTGTGGAGCTGGCCGACTACAAGGTCCGCATCCTCCAGGGCCACCCCGGCACCGACGCGGTGACGCGCGTGCTGGTCGAGAGCACCGACGGCGAGCGCGAGTGGACCACCGTGGGCGTGCACGGCAACATCGTCGAGGCCAGCTGGCTGGCGCTGTGCGACGCGCTCGTCCACAAGAGCACCACCGTGGCCTGAGGTACGGGCGGGGCGCACGTAGACTGGCCGCGTGCGCCTAGCCCGAATTGCTCATCCCGGTGGTGTCGCGTTCGCCTCGATCGAAGGCGACGGCGACGACGCCCAGGTCCTCGAAATCGCCGAGCACCCCTTCGGCCAGCCGAACTTCACCGGCAAGCGGTGGCCGCTGGCCGACGTCCGGCTGCTCGCGCCGATCCTGCCGTCGAAGGTGATCGCCGTCGGCCGCAACTACGCCAAGCACGCGGCCGAATTCGGCAACGACGTGCCCAGCGAGCCGATGCTGTTCATCAAGCCGTCGACGACGGTCGTCGGGCCCCACGCGGCCATCCGGCGTCCGTCCGGCATCGGCCGTGTCGACTTCGAGGGCGAGCTGGCGATCGTCATCGGGCAGCCGGTGAAGAACGTGCCCGCCGCCCGCGCCGCGAGCGTCGTCCTCGGGTACACGATCGCCAACGACGTCAGCGCCCGCGACCTGCAGAAGTCCGACGGCCAGTGGGGCCGCGCCAAGGGCTTCGACACCTTCTGCCCGATCGGCCCGTGGATCGAGACCGCGATCGACCCGTCGGACCTCTCGCTGCGGGCCGAGGTCGACGGCGAGCTCAAGCAGGACGGCCGCACGTCCGACCTCGTCCACAAGATCCCCGAGCTGGTCGAGTTCGTCTCCGGCGTCATGACGCTCCTGCCCGGCGACATCATCCTCACCGGCACGCCCGAGGGCGTCGGCCCGATCGAGGGCGGCCAGAGCGTCTCGATCACCATCGAAGGCATCGGCACCCTGACCAACCCGGTCGAGGACGTCTAACCCCGGCCCACCGGCTCCATCGGCCGCCGGGCGAACGCCGGAGCGTGCTCCGGCCGCAGCCCGAGGCCGAGGAGCCGGGCCGGCAGGTACGACAGCCGCGGGAACCGCGCGAACAGCTTGATCATCGGCGCCGGCGGGCCGTTGCGCCTGCCGGCCATCACCGCCCGCATCACGGTCCGGTGCAGCAGCCGCTGCAGCCCCTGCACCAGCATCGTCGGCGCCAGGCGGCGCGAGCGCACCTTGGCCAGGTCCGCTTCCGACGGACGGCCCCGGCGCAGCGGCTCGGCCAGCAGCGTCGCCGCCGCGACCGCGTCCTGCACCGCCAGGTTGATCCCGACCCCGCCGATCGGCGACATCGCGTGCGCCGCGTCGCCGATGCAGAGCAGCCCGTCGGTGTGCCACTTGCGCAGCAGGTTGAGCCGCACGTCGAGCATCCTGACGTCGTCCATCGACTCGAGCTCGTCCACGCGGTCGGCGAACTCCGGCAAGATCTGCGTGACGTTGTGGCGGAACGCGTCGATGCCCTCTTCGCGCAGGTCGTCACCCTTGGGGCTGAGGTAGGCGACCTGGAAGAAGCCGGGGCGGGGGAGCGGCACGGCGAACCGGCGGTCCCGCATCTTCGGCAGCAGCATGCTGCCCTCCTCACTCTCGTGCCGGGAGAGCCGGAACCACCAGACGTCGAACGGGCAGTCGTACTCGCGGGGCACGAGGCCGGCTTCGCGCCGGGCCAGCGACCAGCGGCCGTCCGCGGCGATCACCAGGTCGGCGCGGAGTTCGCCGGTCTCGCCCGCCGCCGTGCGGTAGGTGATGCCGTGCACCCGGCCGTGCTCGCGCACAAGGCCGGTGCACTCGGTCTCCATCCGCAGGACGAACGTCGGCTCCTTCCGGGCGCTCTCGGCCAGCAGATCGAGGAAATCCCACTGCGGCACCATCGCGATGTAGGGGTGCGCCACCTTCAGCCGCGTGAAGTCGGCGAGCTTCATCATTTCGCCGTTTTCCTGCGGGAAGCCCGCCGCGGTCAGCTCGCTGTGCGGCAGCGCGTGGAACTTCTCGCCCAGGCCCAGTTCGTCGAGCAGCGTCAGCGTCGACGGGTGCACCGTGTCCCCGCGGAAGTCGCGCAGGAAGTCGGCGTGCTTCTCCAGCACCGTCACCTCGACGCCGGCCCGGGCCAGCAGCAGTCCCGTGACCATCCCGGCCGGCCCGCCACCGATGACGACGCAGGTCGTGCGCTCGGTCATCTCGACCATCTCCCTTATTCATCGCCTGTTGAATAACTCGAGGATGCACCTGACCGGCACCGGCGTCAAGGGGCAGAAGCGGAGATACGCTGATCGGGCTACGGCGGGCCGGCGGGCGCCCCGGTGACCAGAAACCGTCCAAACGCGACAGTTCGTCGGCCGTGTTCCGGTTGCGGTCGGCGCCGGCGGCCGGGGTCGAGGTGCCCGTGTGGACGGAGCGGATTCCCAAGCGGCACAAGGGTTATGTGGCCTATGTCGACGGGGAGGCGTCTCCGGTGCGGGGTGCCGGATAACCGAATGGGGACGGTTCGCCAACTGGGAGTAGAGCCGGTGCGCCGGAACAGGGCAGCGGCAATCACCTCTTTGGCAGCGTCGCGAACGCGGCGGTTGCCCTAGCCTCACTGGGTGGATTTCGCCCTGGCACCCCCGACCCCTTCGCGAACCGCCCCGCCCGCCGCGGTGGCGTCCGAGCCCTGGGCGCCGCCCGAGCTGCGGCTGGTGTGCCTGGACATCGACGACACGCTCATCGACTGCACGGCCGCCATCCGCCGGAGCCTCCACATCCTCACCGGCCGGGGCGACCTGTGGCCGTTGTGGGACTTGATCACCGAGGAGCACGTCGCGCTCGTCGTCGCGGGCGAACTCGACTACGCGACGATGCACCAGCGGCGCACCGACTGCTTCCTGGCCGAAATCGGCATCCTCGCCGACGCCGAGCAGGTGAGTTCCTTCGAGCGCCGCCGAAGAGAATTGCTCGACCACTCGTGGCAGCTGTTCGACGACGTCCTCGACTGCCTGGAGTGGCTGCGCGCGGCCGGCCTGATGCTGGCCGCGGTGACGAACGCCTCGGGCGGGCACCAGCGGAAGAAAATCGCCGACCTGGGCCTCTCGCCGTTTTTCGACCACGTCGCCATCGCCGGTGAGCTGGGCGTGGCCAAACCCGACCCGGTGATGTTCCACACGGTGTGCCTGGGCCTGGGCTGCGCCCCCGCCCAGGCGGTCCACGTGGGCGACAAACTGGACACGGACGCGATCGGCGCGCGCGACGCCGGCCTGGGCGCGGTGTGGCTCGACCGCGACAGCATCGGCGAGCGGGCCCCCGAAGGCGTCCACACGGTGGCCGGCCTCGCCGAGCTGCCTGAGCTGCTGGTTTCGGAGTACGCCACGATCGGTGTCCCGGCCCAGCGCCGCAGTGGCACCCCCGCGTTCACCGTCCGGAACGGCGTGCTCTAGTATTTCTCCTCGTGCGGTGCTGAACCGGCCAGCCGGAGCAGTACCTCACTGGGGTATGGTGTAATTGGCAGCACGACTGGTTCTGGTCCAGTTAGTCTAGGTTCGAGTCCTGGTACCCCAGCTGCGGAGAGTGACCCCCTTGCAGAGCGAGAAAGCGGCTCTGGTAAGTTCTCTCCGGTAAGAAAAACAGAAAAGCCCCTGGGAAACCAGGGAAGATCCTAGCCCCCGTCGTCTAGCGGCCTAGGACGCCGGCCTCTCACGCCGGTAGCGTGGGTTCGAATCCCATCGGGGGTACCAGCAGTAACCAAGCCCGTCTGACCCAGGTCAGGCGGGCTTTTTGGTCGATCGGCAGACATGGCGTCGAAGATCCTCCTGCGACTCGCGCCGTCTTCGGCGGTTGATCCATTGGCAGTTCGCCTGTGCTCGTCACCTCCCCTGGACTTTGGCCCCCAGCTGAGTGACCTCGACAGCTCGTGCAGCAGTTTTCGCACCTTGGCCGGTTGGCGGCGAAAGTAGAGGCCCCCGGCGTTGTGGGAGTGACCGCCACTGCGGCCCCGGCATGCCGACCGACGGGGCGAAGAGTGACGGCGTTTGTGTGCTGATGAAGTCGGCTCATGCAGTGGGACGCGCCGATCGACGGAGTGGGCCTGCTGGCCCACCTGATCGTGAGCCCGGTGCCGGACACCCCGAAGCAGAACATCCAGCGCTTCGCCAACCTCGGACGGGACGCGATCACGAACTGGGCATCCGGATGCCGACGCCACCGGACTCGGCGAAGCGGGCCGCGCAGGCGTCCGACTAGCCTCCGCCTGCCTCGCCCCCCTCCGGTGCGCCGGCCTCGCGCCCCGGGTCCTGTCCGACAAGTATTCCTGGATCCCCACGCTCTTCCCGGGCGAGGGCGCGGCATTGCCGTCCGACGCGGGGGAGTACTTCCACGACGCCCGCAGCGGTCCCCGAGGCTACGCGCCGAGCTACGCGATCACCGGCCAGTGGCGGGGTGGTTCTCAGGGGCGATCATCGTCACGGCCGGCGCTTGCCGGTGCCTGCGACTCGTGGGCCGTAATGGAGAATGCGACCGGTCTCGCCGAATTGGACAAAAAGCTGACAAAAACGTGCGCGGGACATGTAATATGAAGTTAGGTGTGCATCGGCATGTGCATTCACTCCCGGGCGGTCCCGGTATGGCCAATGCCGGAGGTCTCGCGATTCAGTTCAGTCGCTCTGGCGTTCGGCCTTTGCGCTCAGTCGACGGGTGAGGTGCTCCCACGCTCCGTGGCTGAACTGCAGTTCACCTGATCGAGGCGATTTCGAATCGCGAACGCGCACGATCTCCCCGTCCAGAGCTGCTTCCGCGCACTTCGGCTCCGTGGTCGGGTGAGACCGGGAACTCCGGTGCCACGCAATGCCGTGCTGATCGAACTCGGCTATGGGCGCATCAAATCGTCCGGTCATGAGGCCCTCCCGACCTATGATCGGCCGGAGATCACCCCGGCCAATGGACGTGCTTCAGAGCCACCCGATTCTACCCCCTTTCGCAAACGCACCGGTTTCATTCCGGCACCGTCCGCGACGTACCTGGCCGTACGAAGCCGGCCGGGGTGGTCATTCGGCGAGGGATGCCCGGACACGGCCAACAGTGGCCTTCAGCTCGTCCGGCGGCGTGGCGTAATCCGGACCCGTCAGCTTGTCGAAGGCGTCGAGGTACCGGCCGACCTCGTCGGGGTCCGTCCGAGCGAGCACTTGGTACCCCGGTTGGTCGAGGTACACCACGTGATCTTGGTCGAGCAGTTCGAAAAGCGTGAAGGAGGACTGCATGCCATCGGTCACGCCGCGGCCGAGCGGGGCGATCTGGATGGTGATGTTGGGCAGCTCGTTGAGCTCGACCAGGAAGTCGAGCTGGTCCCGCATGACGTCGGCGGATCCGATCGTCCGGCGGATCGAGGCCTCATCCAGGATGAACCGGGCCTCCAGCGGCTGGGGCCCGGTCAGGAGGCCACGGCGTTCGGTGCGCATGAAGACAGAGCGCTCGATCGCTTCCTCGCTTGAGCCGAAGGCCTGTCCGACGCCGCGGATGTAGGCGGGGACTTGCAGGATGCCCGGCACGACGAAGTTCTGGTACTCCGCCATGCTGGTCGCCGCGGCCTCGACCGCGATGAAGTCGATCAGGGCCGGGCTCACATGTGGCCGGTAGTCGTCCCACCATGCCTTCTCGCGGGCGGTTCTCGCGGCCGCCGCGAGGTCGTCGACGACCTCGGGGTCCTCGACGCCGTAGAGTGTCAGCAGCGCCTTCAAGTCGGTGATCGAGAGGCCGACGGTGCCGCCTTCGATACGGATCACTTTGGACAGCGACCACTCGAGTCCAGCGGAAACTTGCTTCTGGGTCAGCCCCGCTGCGCTGCGCAAGCGCCGGAGTTCGGCCAGCAGCCTACGTCGTTCGGTAACCGGATTGCGTCCCCCGAGCATGATCAGCCCACTCTCTACTGGTCTCGTCCGGTCACAGCCTGCTAGCTTGATGACCGGTGAGCAAAATGCCAGTCTCCAAATCTGCCAGGTGGCGGTCCGCCATAGATCCATAGTAGTACCATCTGCTACCCGCAGTAGCAACTGGTGAGTAAGCACGCACGATCGGGGCATCGCGAGTGGATGGTCGGCACGATGACGGCCGAGAATGCCGAACCCTGCGGGCGCCCTACTCGGTCCTCATGGTGGTCCGCACCTTCACCACCCTCGACCGCATGCTCACGCTGCTCGAGGCGCTGTCCCCTGAGCCGCCGCACATCAAGTTCGTCGTCGAGAAAGGATCGAAGTTTGCCCGGGGTCTCGGGCCGCACATCGAGCAGCTCGGCTTCGAGGTGCTCACCTGGGCGGAAGCGAAGATCACCCGTTTCGACGTCGTCTTGGCCGCCCATGCCACTGCTGCTCTCGGTGAGCTTCGCGGCCTGGTCTTCGTGATCCCGCACGGCGCCGGATACCAGCGGTTGGTGTCCTGGTCGAGCGGTAGCGACCAGTTCGCCACCGGCCTGGTGAGCGGCCAGCTGACGACGGCCGCGGGGACGGTGATCCCCACCGCCATCGGCGTGTCCCACGAGGAACAGGCCGAGCGGCTGCGGGTAAGCGCGCCCGAAGCCGCCGGCCGGGCCGTGGTCATCGGCGATCCGGTGTTCGATCGGATCGCCGCGTCGCGGTCCAGGCGCGACGAATTTCGGGAGCGCTTCGGGATTTGCCCGGGCAAGATCCTGATCGCGGTTACGTCGACGTGGGGGCAGAACGCCACGGTGGGCAGCTGCGCGAGCCTGCCGATGAGGCTGCTCGCGCAGCTGCCGATGGATCAGTACTCGGTGTTGCTGATCATGCACCCGAACGTCTGGTTCGCCGACTCGCCGGCCTGCATCAAGGTGAAGCTGCGCGAAGAACTGGACAGCGGGCTCGTCGTCGTTCCGCCCCACACGCCGTGGGAGCCCGGTTTGATCGCGCTCGACCTCTGCCTCGGGGACCACTCCTCACTGTCCATTTACGCCGCATCGATCGGATGCCGGTTCCTCCTGGCCGCCGACGGGCGGAAGGAGCTCGTTCCCGGGTCGCCCCTGGCGCGGCTGTGCGAGCAGGCGATCCCGCTGGATCTCGAGGGAGATCTCCGCTCTCAGATCGAGCGCCACCTGCGCGGCCCGCGCCGGCTGTCCCCTCAGGCCGTCGCGGATTCGATCTTCCAGGAGCAGGGCAGCGCGTGGGCCAACGTGCGGTTCGTCGTCCGGACCCTTGCCGGGCTTTCCGACCTTCCTGAGCCGCCTCGGATGACCCCGGTGGGTGATCCCGAGCCCATCACGGGTCGCCGGATCACCGCCTGGGTCGTCTCGACGAAGGCCAAGCCGGGCGATGGCGCCGTCCTCATCGAACGCTATCCCCGGATCGCCCGGAATTCGTGGGCGGGCCCGGATGACGACGTCTGGCAGGTTGCCGACGATGCCGAAGTGGACGGGACGTACCGGTACAACAGCGAGCTCTTGCTCCGCTCACACCCGATCACCAAGGCCGAAGGTGAGAAGTGGGTGCACGCGACGCTGACCCCGTACGGAGAGGACGGGCCCGGAGGCGATCGGGTCCCGACCGAGATGCCCAACGCTCTGGTGGCCGCCTACCGCTATGCCGGCGGGTGCGCTGTGCGCTGGCGGCGCGGCCCTCGTGTCGACGTCGCCTGCGACGACGTGTTCGCTGCGGCGACTGTGCTGCACCGCATGTGGCTGGACGGCAATCCGCTCGATCGGCCGGGAAGTGCGGCATACAGCTACCGGCCGGGGGAGGTCGAGCGCTTCGACTTCACTCCCGTGCCGTGATCCGGCAGTCAGGACGGGTCTTCATCGAGCAGGCTCTTGGCCACGTTGACCGAAGGGCTTCCCGTTGCTTCGTAGAGCTGGACGAGTCGCTTGGCCGAGTGCCGAAGCAGTTCGCGGTCGTTGTCGTGCTGGGCGACCTTGACGAGGATTTCCAGCGCCTGAGCTTCTTTCACCGGTAGCCGGCTGTCGCGAGTCGTCTGGATCGCGGACCGCAGCACGGATCGCGCGTCCTCGAAGCGTTCCAGGCTTTCGTAGGCGCTACCCAGCGCGATGCCCGCCTTCGCGGCGCACATGCTGTCCTGGATCTGTTCGGCGATGGACATTGCTTCGGTGAGCGTGCGCAGGCCGTCGTCAGTGTGCCCGGCTTGGATCAGCAGATCCCCGAGCTGGCAAGACTGGATGACCACGCCGCGGTCGCTGCCGAGACGTCGGTTGAGATCGCGGGCCCGGCGCAGGTTTTCTTCGGACTCCCGGTAACGGCGTAAAGCGCGAAACAAGAGTCCCCGTGATTCCGCTATCACAGCTTCTGCATGCAGGTCACCTTCTGCGACTGCAATAGCCGCCGTCAGCTGTTCGTCAGCCGATTCGAAATCACGTAATTCGATGAACGCCCGGGCAAGCTGGTTGCGGATGCGCGCTTCGGCGGAGCCGTTTCCGCGCCGGTGCGCTGCGACAACGCCGAGCCGGTGTGTTGCGATCCAATCCGAATGAACCTTCATATTGTAGTAGAAAGCCCACAATGATTCGCAGAGCCACCACACCGTATCGAGCATCTCGCGACGCCACGCTTCCTGAACGACCGCGAGGAGGTGGGATCGCTCTGCCGAAAACCACTCCATCGCGCCCGGTTTATCGAACCGTGGCTCCGACTCCTCGGGCGCCCGGCCGGAGACTCGCCACCGGCCGTCGCCCATCACGGCCCGATCGGCTGCGGCCGCGGCGCGCGTGTACCAGTCGATCATGCGCGTGACGGCGGTGTCGCCGGATTCCTTCGGCTCGTCGCGCTCGGCCACGGCCTGAGCATGCAAATGGACGAGATCGTGCATCCGGTAGCGGTCGTTGCCGAGTTCCTGAAGGAGGTTCGACGCAAGGAGGACGCCGAGGAGCTCGTCCGCGGCATCGAGGGTCAGCCCGGCCAGTGCGGCCGCCGCGTTCAGCGAGAACTGGGGGCCGGGATGGAGTCCCAGCAGCCGGTACACCCGTCCGGCATCGGCCGGTAGTTCGCTGTAAGCCGCGTCGAACATGGACCGCACTCCGTCCTCGCCCTCGAACTCCAGCCGGTCGAGCCGGTGCCGCTCGTCCGTGAGATACCGGATCAGACGTGGTATGGACCACTGTTTCCGCAAGGCCAGTTGGGCGCCGGCCACGCACAGCGCCAGTGGGAGGCCCCCGCACAAGCCGACCAGTTCGCCGACGGCTGCGCGGTCGTTGGCCGGGAGCTCCGGCACGATTTCCGTCATCAGCAGCTTGCCGTCGGAGACTGTCAGCGGGGCGACATCGATGAATTCGGCGCCGTCGGTGATGAGGCTGCCCAGTCTGCGACGGCTGGTGACCAGGACGACGCTCTTGCTGGAACCGGGGATCAACGGCCGCACCTGTGCCGCCAGGTCCGCGTTTTCAAGCACCACCAGCAGTCGCCTCGTCAAGGTGCGGGACCGGAACATCGCGGCCCGCTCCGGGAACGATGAAGGCAGGTAGTCCTCGCGAACGCCGAGGACACGGAGAAAGCTGCCCAGCACCTCGGAAAGCTCGACGCCGCCGGGACGTCGGTAGTCGGCGAGGTCGGCATACAGCTGGCCTTCGGTGAAGCGCTCGAGGTGGTGGTGAGCCCACTTGAGCACTGCTGCGGTCTTCCCGACACCGCCCAGCCCGCTCAGCACGATCACGGCTGCCCGGTTGTCCTCCGTTTTCCGTACCTTGTCGGAAATTGCCGAAAGCTCTCGTGACCGGTTGACGAACAACGAGGGTTCGGGTGGGAGTTGCTGAGGGGTGTCGTTGAGCGTGTAAGGCGCCGAGGTCGAACGAGCCATCGGGGTACGACGACTGATCGGTACCGCGAGCCTGTCGGACTCGGTCTCAGCGCTCATTCGCTCGCTCCCCGCCGAGTGACTCAACGCCGTGCGATGTTGTTCTGGAGCGTCCCACCATACCGTGCTTCTGCGGTCGCTCTCCAGCTTTGAGCCCATTGGGCGCACCGTAGCCGACTCCTGGCGGTGCGATAATCAGACTCTGTGCCGTTGCGTGCGGCAGCATTGCCCGTTCGTCACCCTTGATCAGGGTAAAAAGGGAAGCTGTGCACGGTTCGGAGGTGGTTACAGTGCGCTTCTCGCTCATCGACGATGTCACTCTCACGCCTTCACTCAAGTCACACGGGACCCGCGGTTCAGCGGCGCAGCGTGGCGAACCGCCTACCTCGATACCCGACTGAGTGCACGTGCAGAAGCATGAGCATGGCATGGTCCGCACGATAAGGCCCGAATCGGTGTCATCGAAGCCGGACGCGGCCCCCCATCGTGTGGTTTCGTCCGTGGTCATGGGGTGCGGGCGAAAACCGGGCAACGGGTCATGGCTTTTCAGTCGCACCTGGTTCGGCTGCTGCTACAGCGAACACGCTGAGTGGCGCCCCCTTGGCTGAGTGCGCGCATGCCGCTTCGGAGGGCCGAGCTGACCCTCATTTAGGATGTTATGATATCGGTATCAATGAGTGACGTAAGTGTTATATCTTATTCGCGGACGGCAGCGCGCTGGTTAAAAAAGCTCTTGCTCGACGGAGTGCGCATGTCGATCTCTGAAACCGATGTCCGCGAATGCCCTGGCGTGAGATGTGTAGGTTCGTTCGCGCTCGTGTCAGGGCGTGCCCGATGAGTTTCATGGACGCGTCGCTGGGTCCGAAGTGGAGCTGAGAGCTTCCGGGCCGAGATGCGGCAATGGGATCCATGGATCGACGATGAAATTGCGCATTCGCCGCGCCGAAACGATCGCGGGGTTGATCGAAGCGCGGACTTCGGGTGACCTGAACCTCTGTTGTGCAGACCCGGCAAGGCACCTCCAGTCGGTGATCCGGTGGAGCGTGTGGGGTTGGAGCCACGGGCGCACGGTGCCGGTGATCGGTTCGGTGCCCCACCCGCTCGCGGAAGGTACGCCGGCGGCGAGCCGGGCTCCTTCACCGCTGAGACGCCGCAGCTGGTTCCGGTCGCGGGTGACCTTGACCGGGGTACCCCCAACGGCGGTGACCTGCGCGGCGTTGGTGTCATCGTTGACGGCGACCTGCAAGCTGCCGGTCGGTTCGTCGAGCCGGGCGCCCGGCTCCGGTCATCAAATCAACGCCGGCAGCGGGTGGGGCGAGACGTTCGGCGGCGGATTGTGCGACAAGGCAAGCGCGGGCCAGGACGGGGGGGAGTTCCAGATCACGGCTCAGGGCTTCGTCCATCGCAACGGGGTGCGGAACCGCCCGGGGCCGGGGCAGGTGCGGAATCGCCGTGGTCAACAGGGTCTGAGCAGGAGCGAGGTGCGGTCGTGCCCCGACAAACGTGCTCTGTCGGCTGGCAGCGACGCCGAGAGTGCTCGGTTGGGCGGCCGAGGCGATGTCGGCGCAGAGGGCAGGCCGTAGACGATGTGGGACCAGATCCAGGAGATAGTTTCGTCGGCGCCGGCCGTACTCGACGACGGTCCGAGCCGCGGGAAGGCCGGGAGTCTCTCGGTGCTGCTGGAATGTGTTCTGTGTGAAGCACTCCGAAGGCCCCGCACCGAGCCGGTGCGGGGCCTCCGGCGTCTTGCGGTTCGGTTCAGCAGCGCCCGTAGGCGTCCGCCCGATCGTTGGTGCCGGCGGGCATCGTTCCGCGCGAGCGGCCCGGGGCCAGCGTGTCGAGGAGGATCGTGTTGCCGTTGTCGTACAGGCAGTACTGGTACGACGTCTTGTTGGCCCAGCTGCTGACCCCGTCGTGGTCGCCCGGGTTGAGCGAGCGGAACGACACGGCCGGGTAGGCCGTCGGCGCGTACGCGAAGTTGCCCGCCGTCCACATGCAGACGCGTCCGCTCGGGCAGTCGCCCAGCGAGTCGACGTGGAGCGGGGACAGGGTGCCGGCTGACGCCGTCGGGACGACCGCTCCGGCGAGCATCGCCGCTCCGGACAACGTGAGCGAGAGCCTGGTGAAAGTTCGGCGCATGGTGGTTCCCTCCATAACCGTTGACGGGCGCGGTACACGGAGGCTTGAACCGGCTTGCGGTCCGGGAAGCCGCTTCCCCTCCCCGGGGAAGCGGCCTACCCCCCGTGTGTGCGCCCCTTGCGCCGGGAAGTCTGCGGCTGGTCGTCGTCCCGTGGTTGGGGCATGTCCGCCATCCTGCGAATCGTGTCCCCGCTCAGCCCGTAGTGGCTGAGGAACGCCTGCCGGAGCGTCTCCGCCGACCGGAACCCGCACCGGCGGGCGACCGCGGCGAGGGACAGTTCGCTGCCCCGCACCAAGTGCGCGGCGGCCTCGGTCCGCGCTTCGCGCACGGCGCGAGCCGGGGTGATGCCCAGCTGGCGCGTGAAAAGCCGGTTCAGGTGGCGGGTGCTGATCCCGGCCCGTGCGGCCAGCGCCGACGGGCTCAGGTCCTCGGGGAGGTGGGCGCTGACGTAGCCCAGCAGGTCGCCGACGACCCGGTCGCCCGGCGGCGGCGCGAGGAACGTGCTGATCTGGGCCTGGTCCGCCGGGCGGTGCAGGTAGGTGACCAGTTCCCGCGCCACCTCGCGGGCCAGCGTGGGGCCGTGGTCGTCTTCGATCAGGGCCAGCGTGAGGTCGAGCGCACTCGTGACGCCGGCGGAGGTGTAGACGTTGCCGTCGCGGACGTAAAGCGGCGCGAGGTCCACGGTGACGTCGGGGAACACCGACGCCATGAGCTCGCCGTACCCCCAGTGCGTGGTGGCTCGCCGCCCGTCGAGCAGTCCCGCCGCCGCGAGCACGAAGGCCCCGGTGCACACCGAGGCGATCCGCCGGCTCCGGGGAGCCAGCCGCCGCACCTGCGTCAGCAGCGCGTCGTCGGCCATGGCGGCTTCGGTCCCGTGACCGCCGACGATCAGCAACGTGTCGATCCGGCCGGTGACGGAGGCGAGCCGCCGGGCCCCGGTCAACCCGATCCCGGACGAGCTGCGCACGGGCTTCCCGCTGACGGTGGCGAGTTCGATGGTGTACGGCGGCCCGGCGCCGTGGCTGTTCGCGATCTCGAGCGACGCGCTCGGACAGGCGACGTCGAGGATCTGCGCATCGTCGTAGGCGACGACCAGCACCCGCCGGTTCCCGGTGACTGCAGTGTTCACGTCCGAGGCCCCCTCGCCCGGTAGGACGGTCGGCTGTTCGCCGGTTCACTGCCAGTGTCGCGCAGACGTCGAGTTTCGGGGAGGCAACCCGGCGACCGGTAGCGAGACGACCGAAAGCGGCCCACTGTCCACAGTGGAATTGCTGCTGAAGGCTTTCTCCGCAGGTAGTGGACAAAAGCGGGACAATTCACCGTAAGGTCGCCGGATTCGGGCATCATCCACACGATCGGGTGGGGTGGGTGCCGGTAGCCTCGTCGTCAGTTGCCGTGCGTGGCGGCGGGAGGAGGCGATCGGTGGTGGCCGACGGTGCGGCCGAGCCCGCAGATCTCGCCGGTGCCGGGACCGAGGCGGGGAGCCGGCGGGTGACCGCGGCGTCGCTCGTCCGGATGGTCGTGGCGCTGGGGCTGCCGGACGCGGACCCGTACCCCGTTGTCGCCGCGCTTGCCCGGCAGTGTGCGGAACTGGCGACGTTCGGCACGCCGGGGGATCTGCGGCCGGTCGAGGTGCCCGACGCTGCCGGCAGGCTGCTGTACAACGGCGTGGCCGTCACCACGGCCCTGGCGCACGCCCACCACGACCTGGTCGCCGTTCCGGTGCTGACGCGGCTCGTCCTGCGGATGTTCGACCTCGGCCGCGTTACGGCCGTTCCGGGGGAGCACCTGCGGGTGGCGGTCCGGGAGCCCCGGCTCGAGCCCGGCGACTGGCGACGGCGGCAGTGGGAACAGGCGCGGGAAGACCTGACCGAGACCCAGTTCGACGCCTTCGCCGGGCTGCTGCGGGACGACGTCCGCCTCGGTGCCGAGCGGTTCGTCTCGGTGCCGCTGCCCGGAACCGACGGGGAGCCCGGAGAGGACGGCCACCGCCCGCCGACCGTGTTCGTCTCCTACGCCCACGACTCACCGGCGCACAAGGACCAGGTCCGCCGGTTCGCCGAACTCCTCCGGGACAGCGGCGCCGAAGTCGTTCTCGACCAGTGGGTGCCCCCGGGGCGGCAGGACTGGGGGACCTGGGCGGTCCGGGCCATCGTGCGCTGCGACTTCACGATCGTCATCGCGTCACCGGACTACAAGCGGGCCGCCGACGACCTCGACGATTCCCTCCGGAACCCGGGCGTCCAGTCGGAAGCGGCGGTCATCCGCGACGAGCTGCACGGCGACCGGCCGCGGTGGAAGCGCAAGCTGCTGCCGGTGGTGCTGCCCGGGCACACGAAGGCCGAAATCCCCTACTTCCTGCAACCCCATTCCGCGGACCGGTACCACGTCGGCTCCCTCGACGCGGACGGGATCGCGGACCTGATGGCCGTCCTGACCGCCGGCCACGCCGACCGGATCACCCCGCCCGCCGGGGCGCCGCTGCCGGACGACGACGAGGTCTCGCAAGTCTCCGGCACGACGAGGATGACCGCGTACAACTACGGCACCGGCCGGGTCTTCCAGGCCGGGCGCGATCAGCACATCACCGGGGCGTGATGGCGCACGACGACGGGGAAACCGGCGCGGGCCCGCACCTCGAGGCGCACCACCACGGCCCGGGCTCGATTCACCAGGCCGGCCGGGACCAGCACATCCACTACCCGCAGGGGACGCGGCGCACGACGTCCGGCGGGCCACCGCCCGAGTGCCCCTACCCCGGCTTGTCCCCGTTCCGGCCGGACCAGGCCAAGTGGTTCTTCGGCCGGGACCAGCTCGTCGCGGAGCTGGTCGGCCGGCTCGACCGGCGCCGGGACGGCGGCGGGATCCAGCTCGTCCTCGCGCCCTCGGGGGCCGGGAAGTCGTCGCTCCTCGGCGCCGGCCTGGTGCCCCGGCTCCGGCAGGCCGCGCTGCCGGGTTCGCACGCGTGGCCCACGCTTTTCCTGACCCCCACCGCCGAACCCCTGGACGCGCTGTTGTCGCGGCTGGCGGCGGAAACCGGCACCGACCGGGCGACGCTGCAGGAGCGGCTCCTGGCCGGTGCCGAAGCCGGCCTGGACTCCTTGATCGCGGATTTGCGGACCACGATCCGCGCGCAGCACCCGGACGCCCGGCTCGTGGTGATCGTCGACCAGTTCGAGGAGCTGTTCGACGCCTGCGAAGACGAGGCGCAGCGCAGGACGTTCCTCGGCTTCCTCGCCCGGGCGGCGGACGGAGCCGCGGACGGCGGCCGCTCGGCCTGGTCGTCCTCGGTGTCCGCGCGGATCTCTACGAGCAGCTCTCGAGCCGTCCGCAACTGCGCCCCGCGCTGGAGGACGCGCCGCTGATCGTCGGCCCGCTGTCGGCGACGCAGCTGCGCGAGGCGATCGTCAACCCCGCGCTCGACGTCGGCCTCGAGCTGGAAAACGGGCTGGTCGACGTGCTGCTCGGCGACCTCGGCGTGGTCGCGGGCCCCGGCACGGACGCGCCGGTCCGGTACGAGGCCGGCCGGCTGCCGTTCCTCGCGCACGCGCTGCGCGGCACCTGGCGGGAACGCCACGGATCCACAATGACCGTCGAGGGGTACCGGAAGACCGGCGGTATCCGGCACGCCATCGCCACGACCGCCGACAAAATCTTCGCCGGCTTGAACAAGCGCGACCGGCTGCTGGCGAAGGCCGTGTTCCTGCGCCTGATCAAGGTGAGCGGCGACAGCGATCCCACCCGGCGCCGCCTGCCCCAGGCGGAGCTGACCGGCTCGTTCGCGCAACCGCCTGCCGCGACGGCGGTGATGAACGCGTTCGTCGACGCCCGCCTGCTCACCCGGCAGCAGGACACCGTGCAGATCACCCACGACGTGCTCCTGCACAGCTGGCCGGAACTGGAGCAGTGGCTCGAGGAGGACCCCACCGGTCACCTCACGCGGCAGGAGGTCGAAGAAGCCGCCACGGCTTGGGACCGTGGTGGCCGGGAGCCTTCCCGCCTGTACCGGGGCGACGCACTGCGGACGGCGCTGGAGTGGGCGACGGACACCGCCGGCGAGCGGCCCGAAGCCCGCTACCGCTTCGAACTGAGCTCGACCGGCGCGCAGTTCCTGGACGCGTCGCGGCGCCACGAGCAGCGCACCAGGAAGATCCGGCGGGCGACGGTCGTCTCGCTGGCGTTGCTGGTGGTGATCGCCTCGATCGCCGGGCTCCTCGCGTGGCGGACGAGCGTGGCGAACGAACGGCAGCTGCACACGCAGGGGTCGCACATGCTCGGCCGCGCCTCGCGCGACGAAGCCGAGCCGGTCCGGTCCCTCCAGCTCGCCTTGGCCGCGTGGCACAACGACAACGGCACGCAGGAAGCGTACGAGGCGCTCTTCCGGCAGTACCTGGCGATGGGTTCGGTCGACCACATCGACCACGACGTCGCCGGCGGCACGAAGCTCCCCGGGTGGACTTTCTCCGCCGACGGCGGCACCGCCGCGATGGCGAGCCGGACCGCCGGCGGGGGAACCCGGCTCGTCGTCCAGACCGGACTGCTCGGCCCGGCGCCGAGCTCCCGGACGATCGCCGAAGGCAGCGTGGGCTCGTTCGCGATCAGCCGGGACGGCAAGACGATCGCGTTCGTCGGCCCATCGGGTTCCCTGAACTTGTGGACCGGCGGCGGTGACCCACGGCCGTTCACGCCGGCCGGGGCGACCGCGCCCTACCGGACGATGGCCGACTCCCTGCGCATCTCACCCGACAACAGGTACCTGCTGCTGTGGGCGCGGCCCCGGGCCGAGCTCAACCCCAAGTGGCCCACCCCGCTCGCCGTGGTGGACCTGACGGCCCGGCGGGTCGTCTACGAACGGCACGACGACCTCCCGCCGGGGTTCGACGCGACGTTCGGGGCCGGATCCGACACCTTCGTCGAGGTGGCTCCGGCGCCGTCCACTCCCGTTTTCACCGAACCGCAGCCCCTGCCGGGCGCGGTGATCCGGATCGCCACCGGGGAGAAGATCCGCGGCCTGCCGGCCGGGGCGCTCCCGGCCGAAAACGGCGCCACCGTGGTGACGTGCGACCTGCACGGGACCGTGCACGTCGTCGCCGTCGCGACCGGTGCGGACAAGTACGTCATCCCGTCCTTCCCGTGTCCGGACCCGGTCCTCGACCGAAGCGGGCGCTACCTTTTCGGGTTCGACGGCAGCACCGCCGACCCCTACCGGGCGGGGATCGCCGTCGACCTGGTGACGCGCAAGCACTACCTCTTCCGCGCACCCGCGATCCCGGAGCAGACCGCTTTTGTGGCGACGGCGGCGCCGGACCACAACGGCGACCTGCTGATCCGCCGGCAGGCGGGGAAGTCGGTGCTCACCCTGCGGGCGCCCGAGGTGCCTGACAGCACGGTCGACGGCGGACGGCCGGACCCCACCGGCCGGTACGCCCTCCGGGCCGCCGGCGAGCGGCACGAGCTGGTGGACCTCGCCGACGGTGCCGTCCTCGGCGCTCATTCCGGCGACTTCACCTCGGCCGCCTTCACCGCGGACGGGAACCACGTCGTCGCCGTCCGCGGCGCGGAGATCGCGGTGTTCGACACGCCGTACTTCACGCCACGGCGGACGATCCGGCTGCCGGCCGCCGCGTCGCCGTGTGTCTCCGGCGAGAGCACGCTGCTCACCCCGCAGGACCGGGAGCTGGCGCTGGTCTGCGGGCCGTTCCTCCACCGCTGGGACGCCGGTACCGGGGCCGCGCTGGGGGAACCGGTGCCGTTCGGCACGAAGCCGGACGTGGTTCTGGTCCGGCCGGGCCATCCGCACGAGGTCGTCACCGTGCAGGCGGATGTGCTGCGGATCCGGGACGTCGAACGCCGGCTCGTCGTGAAGACCGTTCCGCTCGGGTTCGCCGTGGCGGAGGGCACCTCGAGCTCGGCGGTGATCGACACCGCGGGGGCGAAGATCGCGATCCTGTCGCCCGAAGGCGGGCCGGCGGTGTGGGATCTCGAGAGCGGAGCCAGGATCGCCGGACCGGTCCCGGTCCCGGGGCATCTCGTCGCTTTCGGCCGCGGGGACACCGTTCTCGCGGAGGGCTGGCCCGATGTCACCGCTTGGGACTTCGCCCGCGGCTTCGTCAGCACCGTGCGGATCACTTCCGACCCGTCGGTCGCCGGCAGCTTGCGCGTTGAGGGAGACACCCTTGTGGTCGACACCAGGACCGCGCCTTTTGCGGTGACCCTGAACCCGGACACGTGGTTCGCGGAACTCTGCCGAGCCGTCGGCCGTCCGCTGGCTGCCGAGGAGATCACCAAGGTTTCGCCGGGTGCGCTCACCGACCTGCCTTGTGCGTGACGGACTCCGGGCTGTTCGTCGCCGGGTCCGTGGCTACCAGCGCCGCTGAGCCGGTTCTCGCGGGAGGGTCTCCGGTCCCGGCTCGTCCGACCGGCGCACCGGGCGTTCCCCGCGCGAGGTCAGGGCGGTGAGGACGAAGTCGGCCACCGATTCGGGCTGGTGCTGCTGCCGGCCCGGCAGCTCGGCGACGGTCCGCAGCTCGCGGGACGGGCCGTCCTCCGCGGCGAGCTGCCAGCCTTCGCCGGGGGTCCAGCGCAGCAGGTAGTCGCTCGATTCGCGGTCGGCGGTGAGGCCCGCGAGCCGGATCTGCCCGCCCGCGAAGTCGCCGGTGTGCGAGCGCGTGTCCTCGGGCTGCAGCCCGAGTTCCGCGGCCACGGCCTGCATGTGCGCGGCCGTGGACGGTTCGTGGTCGGTCATGGCCCGCCTCCTGTCGCCGGGGGGTGGCTACCCGCGGCGGCGGGGCGGGAAACGCCGGACCCGGCGAGGACTGCGCCTCCCGGAAATCCCCGGCGAATCGGGCCGGAGCGTCCACTGTGGACACCGGAGGGGGCTTGACACGCGGTCGCGGTCATTCATACATTCATTGTCTCTTTGTATGAATGACGGGAGTTGATCCGCATGCGGCTCGGCAAGACCGCCGTCGTCCTCGGTGGCAGCGCCGCCGGTCTGTGCGCCGCCGGCGCGCTCGCCCCCCACTTCGACCGCGTGCTGGTGCTGGAACGCGACGAACTGCCCGCCGGGGCCGAGCACCGCCGCGGCGTGCCGCAGAGCAAGCACCCGCACTTCCTGCTGAACTCGGGCCGCCGCGCGATCGGGGCGCTGTTCCCCGGGTTCGAGGACGACCTCATCGCGGCGGGCGGGCTGCTGCTGATGCCGTCCATGGATGCCGCCTACCTCGACGGGCCGGGCTGGTCGGCCCGCAAGCGCAGCGCCATGACGATGGTCTACGGCTCGCGGATCCTCATCGAACGGGTGCTGCGGGACAAGGTGCGCGAGCTGGCCAACGTCGTCGTCCGCGAAGGGGTCGCGGTGCGTGGGCTCACCACGGAAGACGGGGAGATCACCGGGGTCGGCTTCACCGCCTCCGACGGCGAGGAGCACGTCGACGCCGACTTCGTGGTGGACGCGATGGGCCGCGGTTCCCCGGTCGCCGGCTGGCTGGCGGCGGCCGGCTGGCCCGAACCCGAGGTGCAGACGCTCGACGCCAAAGTCACCTACACCTCGCGCTGGTACGACCTGCCCGCCGAACGCCCCGCGTCGTGGTGGTGGCGGCACCTGGTGATCATGCCGACGCCGGACAAGGGCGAACACCCCGCCGAGCACGAGTTCCTGGTCAACTTCTTCCCGATCGAAGGCAACCGCGTCATCGCCTGCATGGGGTCGTGGGGACTGGAGATGCCCAGCAGCACCGACGCGTTCGTCGAAACGGCGCGCCGGGTGCGGACGCCGTTGTTCGCCGCCGCGATGGACCGGTGCGCCCCCGCGTCGCCGGTGCACCTCACCCGCTCGACCGGCAACAAGTGGCGGCGCTACGACCGCCTGCGCACCCCGCCGCGGCGGCTGGTGTTCGTCGGCGACTCGATCTGCGCGTTCAACCCCTTCTACGCCCAGGGGATCAGCTCCGCGTCGGCCTCGGCGCTGCTGCTGCGCGAGCACCTGTCCCGCGCCGGGCGGCTCGACGCGAAGTTCTCCTCGAGCTTCTACGCGGCACAACGCGCGTTGCTGCGCGTGCCGTGGTCCCTGGCGATGGCCAGGGACCAGGGCTACGCGTGTGCGGTGGGCACCGAGAAACTGCCCGAGTGGCGGCGGCGCATCGTCGCGGCCGTGTCGGCTCCGGCGTTCAGTCTCATCGTCGGCGCCGCCCGCGAAGACGAGGTGGTCGACGAGCACTTCGCGAAGGTGTTCAACCTCGACGAGCCGCTGGGGGAGATGCTGCGCAACCCGCGGGTGCTCGCGGGGCTGGTGCGCTACCGCGTCCGCGCGGCGCTGGGCCGCCACCGGGTTCCGTCCGGGTTCGACCCCCAGGCCGAGCCGCCGGCCACCGACTACTCGCCGGCCACGGCGACCGCGCGATGAGCGCGGCGTGCGGGCCGGACGCCGAAGCCGTCACCCGCGGCCTCGGTTTCGACTGCCACGACGTCTCGCCGGTGGTTTCGCTCCGCCCGCCGTGGGCGCCGACCCACTGGACGATGCCGCTGCTGGAGGTGCTGATCGTCGCCGGCGCGGTGTTCGCGCTGGTGCACGCGCTCCGCCGTCGCCGCGAGGGCGATCCGGTGAACCTGGCGCTGTGGTGCGCCTCGCTGGTCTACCTCTTCGTGACCGAGCCGCCGCTGTACTTCCCGGAGTGGTTCGGCCTCGACCGGCTCTACGGCTTCATCTTCGCCCACAACCGGTTCACCGTGCAGTTCATGGCGGACCGGTTGCCGCTCTACATCGTGGCGTTCTACCCGGTGATCAGCCAGCTCGCCTACGAGGTCGTGCGCTCGCTCGGGATCTTCCGGCGGGGTGCGCTGACCGGTTCCGTGGCCGTGGCCTTCGTCTGCCAGGTGTTCTACGAAGTCTTCGACCACCTCGGCCCGCAGCTGAAGTGGTGGGCCTGGAACCCGGGCAACACCGTCGTGAACCACCCGGCGCTCGCGTCGGTGCCGATGACCAGCATGGTGCTGTTCGCTTCGGTTTCGATGGCCGCCATGACGTACCTGGTCGTGCGCCTCACCGGCGGCCCGGTGCCGCGCCGCGGGTGGCCGCTGGTGCTGCGGACGCTGCTGGCGGGCGTCCTCACCCCGCCGGCCATGGCGATCGCCGGGATCCCGTCGGGGCTCGCCGGCGAGCACACCACCGCGCGGGCCTGGATCCTCGGCGCCGAGCTGGCGCTGATCTGGCTGGCCGGCGCCGGGATCGCCGGGTCCGCCCTGCGGTCTCCCCGCCGCGAGCCCTTGTCCGCGTTCACGCGGTGGTACCCGGCCGCCTACCTGGGCGCGCTGGCGGTGTTCTGGATCGGTGCCCTCCCGGCCTACTTCGCCGCGCACGACGGCGTCACCGCGGACGGCACCCCGATCGGCAGCGGGCTCTACGCGCTCGCCTGCTTCGCCGCGGCCGGGCTGCTGCTGATCGCGCTGTTCCGGAAGAACCCCGGGGCACCTGCCCCCGGCTGAGCTCGCCGGCTCGGGGAAGATGGACCACATGGGGCACCACGGATGGCAGGGCAACCCGCCCGGCACCGAAGACGAGGCACGCCGCCGGATCGTCGAAGCCGCAACGGCGTGCCTCGACCGCGCCGGCCTGGCCAAGACGAGCCTCTCCGACGTCGCCGCCGAGGCGGGCGTCACCCGGCAGACCGTCTACCGCTACTTCCCGGGGCTGAAGGACATCCTGCGGGCGGTCGCGCTGGCCGGCGTCGAGGAGTTCGCCGGGCGGATGGCACGGCACCTCGCGGCATCGGGCAGTGCCGCCGAAGCCGCCGTGGAGTCCGTGGTGTTCGCCGTCCGGGCGATCCCCGGCGAGCCGCACATGGGACTGCTCCTGCAGGCGGGCGAAGCCGACTACTTCACCGACGGCGTCCTGTCCCCGCTCGCGTTTTCGTTCGGCGCGGGGATCCTGCGCAACGTGCCGGTGGACTGGGCGGCCGCCGGGATCACCACCGAGGCGGAGCTGCAGGGGCTCGCCGAGGTCCTGATGCGGCTCTTCCTGTCGTTCCTGCAGTACCCGTCGACGCCGCCGCACACCGATGACGAGCTGCGGGCGCTGGTCCGCCGCTGGATCGGGCCGGCGCTGCGCTCCTGATTCTCGCTCTGGGTGCTCCCGCGGTCGCGCTCAGGTTTTGCGGAAAGGCCCGGCGGAATGCGCTGACAATTCCTGACAACGCGGGATGTGTGATGCCGCCCACGCGCGGCCCGGAATGCCGGGCCCGGCATCGGCGGCGAGGGGTGCGCCCTCGCCGCCGGGCGGCCGGCTACCGTGATCTTTCCCCAGTGATCTCCCGGCCACCGCGTTACTTCTTGGCGGCGGCGACCCTCTTGCGCGGGGCGCGCTTGCGCGGCGGCGCCGCGGGCGCCTCGGCCTCTTCGACCTGGGCCTGCTCGTAGGCGGCGATCACCTCGGAGGACAGGCGTCCCCGCTCGGAGACCTCGTAGCCGTTCGCGTTGGCCCAGGCGCGGATCTGCTGGTTGCGCTCGCGGTCGGTCGTGCTGGTCGTGGTCGACTGCCCGGTGGCGACGCGGACCTTGCGGCCGCCGATGCGCCGGCCGGCCGCGATGAAGCGGGCCAGTTCGTCGCGCAGGGCGGTGGCGTTCTCGTCCGAAAGGTCGATTTCGTAGGTGACGCCGTCGAGGCCGAACTGAACGGTCTGGGCGGCGGTGGTGCCGTCGATGTCGTCCAGGATCTCGACGAGGACTTTCTGGGCCACGTGAATGCTCCTCAGCTGGATGTGCGTCCGGGGAACGCGACATGTGACAAGTTGCACAATGGTCGGCGTTCTTCGGTGGAGTGTATCCACCCGGGGAGAGGTACGGCAATTTCCTGTCGACAACGCGGAACGGCGGCGGCCCGGGTGGTCCTGATAGGACCGGGCCGCCGCCGGAGTTCCGGGCGGAAAGGCCGCGACCCGGGCGGAACGCCGGCGAGGCGGCATTACCGGCGCAAATCTAGGTACCCGAGGGCGTGGAACCCTGTTCACCGTGGTGGTAGGGCGGATCGGTCGCCAGCGCCTCGTCGGCGGCGCCTTCGGCGGGATCGGCCAGGTGCGCCTCCTCGGCCGCTTCTTTGGCTTCTTTGATGAGCCGGCGGCTGTGGGCGAGGTCCGCTTCGGGATCGCCGGGCCGGTTTTCGTTCCCCGTCATCACCACTCCTTGCCGAGGGTCGTTTCCGTCTTCGACGGCTACCCGCGCAGCCGCGAAGGCAACCGTCGGGGGAGCGGGGAAACCGCCTTGGCGTGCGTTCACCCCAACGAGTGGCCTAGAACAGGCGGGGGAATTGCCGGGGGTGGGTGCCGGTGACCGGGACCGGTTCCGAAGTGCTTCGCGGAGGGGAAGGGAAGCGGTAGTGGTGGTTCTTTGCCGGGCGGGGTGCGATGTCCGCGTGGCGGCGCCGGTGAGCTCGTTGCGCTGGAAACGGTGTTAAGCGGGGCTGTGTCCTTGGGGGCGGCGCCGGTGAGCTTTGCCGGGAAACTGCGTTGAGCCGGGCGATGTCCGCGAGGTGGCGCCGTTGCGCTGGAAACGGTGTTGAGCCGGGCTGTGTCCCTGTGGGCGGTGCCGGCGGCTCGAAACGTGTCGAGCCCCGGCGGGGCCTTCCCTCGCCGGGCCGGCGTCCCGCCATCGGCTGTCCGCACAGCAGCCGCCGGGCGCACCGCGTGGGAAAGCGCCGGCGGCGGCGTTCAAGCGGCCCCAGAGCGGTCGGCACCCGATCGGCACTCCGGCGCTCCACATTTCCCCCGCAGGCCGGGAGCGGCGGCCTCAGCCCTACCCCCGGACGCCGGAAGGGCCCCGCACCAGCCGGTGCGGGGCCCTTCCGGGAGTGAACCCTGGTTACTACTTCTTCTTGGCCGCCGACGTGCGCTTGGCCGGGGCCTTGGCTGCCGTGGTTTTCTTCGCCGCGGCGGTCTTGGTCGCGGCCGCCGGCTTGGCGGCGGCGGTCTTGGCCCGCGTGGTGGTCGCCTTCGCCGTGGTGGCCTTGGCCGCCGTCGTCTTGGACGCGGCGGTCTTCGGGGCCGCCTTGGTGGCGGTGGTGGCCTTGGCGGCCGGCTTCGCCGCGGTGGCGCGGGTCCGCGTGGTGGTCGAGCGCGTGGTGGCCGGCTTGGCCGCCGCCGCACGGGTGGTGCGGGTCGTCGTCGCCTTGGCCGGCGCAGCGGTGGCGGCGGCCTTGGTGGCGGTCGCCCGCGTGCTGGTGGCCGCGCTGGCGCGCTTGACCGGCGTCGCCTTGGGCAGCTTCTTGGTGCCGGAGATGACGTCCTTGAAGGTGGTGCCGGCGCGGAAGGCGGGCACGTTGGTCTTCTTGACCTTCACGGCCTCACCGGTGCGCGGGTTGCGGGCGGTGCGAGCGGCGCGGGCGCGCTTCTCGAACACCCCGAAGCCGGTGATGTTGACCTTTTCGCCCTTGTTGACCGTCCGGATGATGATGTCCACCAGACCGTCAACGGCCTGCGAAGCCACCTTCTTGTCGCCCAGACGCTCCGACAGCGCCTCGATCAGCTGGGCCTTGTTCGTCATTCCAGTCCTCCATAGTGGAACTACTAGTACACGGCCCATCTCGGCCGACACTGCACACGGTATTACCAATACCGCACAAAATCCAACCGGGGGTCGAAATATTTCCTTGTACGGGGGCGGGTTCCGCCTCCGGAAGGCCCTCCCCCGGACGCCGCCCGGAGCGCGGCCCGGACCCCCGGCACGGCTCTGAACAGGCAAAACCCGGTTCCGGAGCCGTCCACAGTGGTCGTCCATATAGGACCCGAGGCCCTTCCGGAGAACTTTTCCCGCGACACGCCGGAGCGGGCGTCCCGGCGGGTGGCCGAGGCCACCCCCGGCCCGATCCCGCGCAGCGGGCGGGGATCGCGGGCCGGCCCGACAGGCCCGAGTCAGGGGTGCCGGGGCGCCGCAGTGGTCCCCGGGAGAGCCAGCCACCCGACCGCATAGGTCTCCTTCACCGCGACCTCGACCGGGCGGAACGCGCCGGAGTCGATCGTGGGGCACTGCCGCACCACCTCGTCGTAGAACCAAGCGGAAGTGACCATGACCAGCGGTCCCGCGGCAGCCAACGCGGCCTTGACCGGCGGTGCCGCGAGGAGCCGGAACGCGTGATTGATCGACGGCGCAGTAACTCCGTACTCGTCGCGGACGATCTCTCCGGCGTGCAGAGCCATCCGCAGACCGAGCTGCTCTTCCGGTGGGTGCAGATCGTTGTGGCGCCGCAGGCGGTCGGTCAGCGCGCGAGGGAGTGAGTCTGCGAGGGCACTCTTGGGGATCTCGGGAGGGACGAGCACCAGTACGCCGTCGCCGCAGTCGATGTGCTGACAGGCCTGCCAGGGCACTCGTGCCACGCCGAAGGCCTGCTGCAGGGCCTGGTAGAGCGCCTGCCGCAGGACCAGCCGGTGAGGGCTGGTCCTGCGGCTGTCCCCGTACCCCGCGACGTCGACGGCCACGATCGACCGGTGGACAGCCTGGTACGCCCAGGGTTCCCCGGGCCTCGTCACCGGCCTTCGGCTCACTCAGATCACCTCCTCCGCGGCCAGGACCTTTCTCAGCCGCGCGAGGGCGCGGTGCTGGGCGACGCGGACGGCGCCGGGGGT
>NZ_JAVHJU010000017.1 GCF_031082405.1 Amycolatopsis sp. A133 | reverse complement strand
GCAACGACACCCGACCCACCCGACCAGCCACAACACCCTCCAACCACACGATGTTGCAACCACCCCAAGAACCCAAGTGGCGTTCGGTGCGTTCAACGCAACCAATGCCACATTGGGGCGCTTGAGCCCGCCTCCGCCGAGTGGCCAGCTACCGGGCGGGTTCCGGCGCGATCGTGCGGGAGCACACGCATGTGATCGTCCTGCTGTACCCCTTCGCCGGTCGTACGTCCGAACGGGAAGTCACCGTGACCTAGCGTGCTTACGGTAATCGGTCTATCGCCTTGCGTGCTGGTCGTGGTGTGCACTGAGCGCATGACGGCCGACCGGTTCACCCGCGTAGTGCGCAAGGTGTTCTTCACGGCCGTCGCGCTGGTGTCGCTGTTCCTCGGCGGTGTGGTCTGCCTGATGTGCCAGGTGCTGGCCGGCCGGGACGCGCCGGCGTACCGCGTCGAGGGCGAGGTGGTGTCCCACGAGCGGGGCGCGCTCCCGCTCGGCGGCGACGAGGACGCGGAGAGCCACACGATCACCGTGGACGCCGCGGGCGGGCGGCACTACCGCGTCACCGCGGTCGGCCCCGGGCTGGACCTCCCGCCCGGCCAGCCGGTGACCCTCGACATCTCCACGGCCGACGGGAGCGTCGCCTACCTGCGCGCGGGCGGCAGCGTGGTCGACCTGCGCCCGGGCGTCATCCGGCCGGTCCTGCTGATCGTCGCGAGCCTGCTGGCGCTGGGTGCGGTGTACTTCGGCGCGGTCCGGCTCAACGTCTACCCGCCGGTGGCGACGTGGCTGGCCCTCGCGCTGGGGGCCTTGCTGGCGCCGGTCGCCGTGTTCGTGCGGGTGTAGCCGTGCCGGGAGACCGGTGGGCGCACTGCCCGTGTGCTGCTGTTCCAACCCCCGTGCGCACGTCACCCACGCGGACTAGCGACAATGGGGCACGGCAGATTGTCGTCGTCGGAGGAGGCTTCACGTGCGGGACCTGGTCGAGATCGGGATGGGCCGCACCGCGCGGCGGGCGTATGACCTCGACGACGTCGAGATCGTGCCCTCACGGCGGACTCGCTCGTCCTCGGTGGTGTCCACCGCCTGGCAGATCGACGCCTACCGCTTCGACCTGCCGCTCGTCACGCACCCGACCGACGCGATCGTCTCGCCCGGCACCGCGGTCGCCGTCGGCGAGCTGGGCGGCCTGGGCGTGCTCAACGCCGAAGGGCTCTGGGCCCGGCACGCGAACGTCGAGGACGCCATCTTCCAGCTGGTCCGCGCGGCCGAGGACCTCGAGGACCCGACCGCGGTCGGGCGCGTCCTGCAGGAGCTGCACGCCGCGCCGATCCGGCTCGACCTGCTGACCGAGGCCATCAAGACGGTCCGCGAATCCGGCGTCACGGTGGCCGCGCGCGTCAGCCCGCAGCACGCCGCCGAGCTGACCCCCGACCTGATCGCGGCCGGTGTCGAGATCCTCGTCGTGCAGGGCACGATCATCTCCGCCGAGCACGTCCAGCGCGACGCCGAGCCGCTGAACCTCAAGGACTTCATCGGCCGCCTCGACGTCCCCGTCATCGCCGGCGGCGTCAGCGACTACCGCACCGCGATGCACCTCATGCGCACCGGCGCGGCCGGGGTCATCGTCGGCCACGGCTACACCCCGGGCGTGACGAGCACCGACCGCGTCCTCGGCATCGGCGTTCCGATGGCCACGGCGATCATCGACGCCGCGGCCGCTCGCCGGGACTACCTCGACGAGACGGGCGGCCGGTACGTCCACGTGCTCGCGGACGGCGGCATGACGGTGTCGGGCGACATCGCCAAGGCCATCGCGTGCGGCGCGGACGCCGTCATGCTCGGCTCCCCGCTGGCCGCCGCGTCGGACGCGCCCGGGCAGGGCCTGTATTGGACGGCGGCGGCCGCGCACCCGTCGTTGCCGCGCTCGCGCGTGGCGGCGGGTCCGGACTACGCCGTCGACCTCAAGACCCTGCTGTTCGGGCCGTCGTCCGACGCGGAAGGGGCGGTGAACCTCTTCGGCGCGCTGCGCCGGGCCATGGCGAAGACGGGCTACTCGGACCTCAAGGAGTTCCAGCGCGTGGGGCTCACCGTTCGCCGGTGAGCTGCGCGAGGAACGCGGCGAAGGCGCCGGCGGAGTAGACGAGCACCGGGCGGGCCGCCACCGCGGCCTGCTTGGTGTCCCGCACGCCGACAACACCGGGTCCGGTGCCGATCTCTATGCAGGCGTTCTCTTCGAAGTGGCTGTGGCTCGACTTGCGCCAACCGGTCAGCTTGTGGGGGCCCATCGTGGTCCTCCCGGAAATCGTGTCCCGTTGCGGCGGTGAATCGCCGTCGTGAACATCGAGCTCTCTGATCATTACCCACAATTGTCGTGGGACAAGCGTCCGGAAGGGTGACTGGCCGGTAACTTACCTCTGGTCAGAACGCGGACGCGGAGTTACGCTCCAGGTGTGACTGCCAGTAACACCATCACCAGTGTCGGTGGCCTCGACTACGACGTCGTCGTGGTGGGGTCGGGGTTCGGCGGCAGCGTCGCGGCGCTGCGGCTCACCGAGAAGGGCTACCGGGTAGCCGTCGTCGAGGCGGGCCGGCGGTTCGCCGACGACGAATTCGCGAAGACGTCCTGGGACCTCAAGCGCTACCTGTGGGCGCCACAGGTCGGCTGCTACGGCATCCAGCGCATCCACATGCTCAACGACGTCATGGTGCTGGCGGGCGCCGGCGTCGGCGGTGGCTCGCTCGTCTACGCGAACACGCTGTACCGGCCGCTCAAGCCGTTCTACGCCGACCGGCAGTGGTCGCACATCACCGACTGGGAGTCCGAGCTCGCCCCGCACTACGACCAGGCGAGCCGCATGCTCGGCGTCGTCACGAACCCGACCGTCACCCCGTCGGACGTCGTGATGCGCGCGGTCGCGAAGGACATGGGCGTCGCCGATTCGTTCCACCCGACGCCCGTCGGCGTTTACTTCGGCAAGCCGGGCGAGCGCGCCGCGGACCCGTACTTCGGCGGCGCCGGTCCCGAGCGCGTCGGCTGCACCGAGTGCGGTTCGTGCATGACCGGCTGCCGCGTCGGCGCGAAGAACACGCTGGTCAAGAACTACCTCTACCTCGCGGAGCAGGACGGCGCCCAGGTCATCCCGCTGACCACGGTGACGGCCGTGACCCCGGTCGACGGCGGTTACGAAGTCTCGCTGAAGAAGACCGGGACGACGTCGAAGCGGTTCCGGACCACGATCACGGCCGGGAAGGTCGTCTTCGCCGCCGGGACCTGGGGCACCCAGAACCTGCTGCACCGGATGAAGGACACCGGACGCCTGCCCCGGTTGTCCCGCCGGCTCGGCGAGCTGACCCGCACCAACTCCGAGGCGATCATCGGCGCGGCGCGCACCGAGGTCGACGAGAGCCGCAACTTCAGCCGCGGCGTCGCGATCACGTCGTCGATCCACCCGGACGACAACACCCACATCGAGCCGGTCCGCTACGGCAAGGGCAGCAACGCGATGAGCCTGCTGCAGACGATCGCGACGGACGGCACGTTGCCGGTGCCGCGGTGGCGCCAAGCGGTGACGTTCATGCTCAAGCACCCGGTCCAGGCGGCGAAGCTGCTCAACGGCTACCGCTGGAGCGAGCGCACGGTGATCCTGCTGGTGATGCAGAGCCTCGACAACTCGATCACGACGTACACCCGGCGCGGCCTGTTCGGCCGCCGCAAGTACACGTCGAAGCAGGGCCACGGCGAGCCGAACCCGAGCTTCATCCCGGCCGGCCACGAGGCCAACGAGCGCACGGCCGAGCACATCGGCGGCATCGCGGGCGGCACGTGGGGCGAGATCTTCGACATCCCGCTGACGGCGCACTTCATCGGCGGCGTCCCGATCGGCGCCACGGCCGAGGAGGGGGTCATCGACCCGTACCACCGCGTGTTCGGCTACCCCGGCCTGTCGGTGGTGGACGGCGCGGCGATCACGGCCAACCTGGGCGTGAACCCGTCGCTGACCATCACGGCCCAGGCCGAGCGCGCGTTCTCCTTCTGGCCCAACAAGGGCGAGGAGGACCTGCGTCCCCCGCAGGACGCGCCCTACACCCGGCTGGAGCCGGTGGCGCCGAAGAACCCGGCCGTTCCGGCGGCTGCCCCGGCGGCCCTGCGACGGTCCTAGACTCGGGGCCGTGACGGCACCCGAGAAGGCACCCGCGCTGCTCGAAGGCATCCGGAAGCTCGACGACGAATGGGCGCGGGCCATCGGTGGCCTCGGCGAGCCCGAGCTGCGCGCCCCCAGTGCGTTGCCCGGCTGGTCGCGCGCTCACGTCCTCGCGCACGTCGCGCGCAACGCCGATGGGCTGCGCAACCTGCTCACCTGGGCGAACACCGGCGTCGAGACCCCGATGTACGCCAGCGCCGAAGCCCGCGAGGAAGACATCGAAGCCGGGGCCCAGCGCGCGGCCGCCGATCTGCTCGCGGACTTCGTCGCGTCGGCCGGGCGCTTCGAGCGGTACGCCGGCGAACTGCCGGACGACGCCTGGGCGCGGGAGGCCCGCAACCGGCAGGGCGCGCCCGTCACCGGGGCCGTCGTGGCGCGGATGCGGCTGTCCGAACTGACCATCCACCTCGCCGACCTCGATCGCGGGTACGACCTCGACCGCGTGCTGGCGCTGCTCGGCCCGCTCACCGAGGACGTCGTCCAGCACGCCGTCACCTCCCGCGGTACCCACCTGCCCGCCCTGCGCCTGGTCACCGACGGGTTCGAGTGGACGATGGGCGCCGCCCCGAAGACGACCGTCCGCGGGTCGGCCGGTGCGCTGCTGGCCTGGCTCAGCGGGCGCTCCGACGGCTCCGCCCTCGACGGCGACGTGCCCCGGATCCCGGCCTGGGCGTGACCGGCCCGCTTCGCCCGGTGAACGCCCTGCGCCCGCTCTACACTGGGCGTCCCCGGCACCGAGGAGTCCGCTGTGGACAGTGAGCACGACCAGGGGCGGCCCGGCGTCCCCCGGAGGACGTTCCTGCGGATCGCCGGGGTCTCCGCGGCCGGGGCCGTCGTCGCCGCGTGCGGGCCGGACACCCCTTCGGTGCCGGCCGGCTCGACCGCCCCGGCGGCCACGACGGCCACCACACCCGCCACCCGGCTGCCCACCGGGCCGCCGAACTGGGACGACCTGCGCACCCAGCTGACCGGTGGCCTGCTGCGCCCGGGCGCCGCGGGCTACGACACCGCCCGGCACGCGTTCAACCCGCTGTTCGACAGCAACAACCCCGTCGCCATCGCGACCGCGTCGACCGTCGAGGACGTCCAGGCCTGCGTGAAGGCCGCCGCCGGGCGCGTCACCATCGCCGCGCGCAGCGGCGGCCACAGCTACGCCGGCTACTCGGTGCCCGAGGGCGGGCTGGTCGTCGACGTGGCGGCGCTGAACAAGATCGACGTCCAGGGCGGCAAGGCCGTCATCGGTGCCGGCGCGAAGCTGAGGGACGTCTACGCCGCACTGGGCCGGGCCGGGCGCGCGCTGCCCGCCGGCACCTGCCCGACGGTCGGGATCGCCGGGCTGACCCTCGGCGGCGGCATCGGCGTGCTCGCCCGCAAGTACGGCCTGACCTGCGATCACCTGAGCTCCGCGCAGGTCGTCGCGGCCGACGGCCGGACGCTCACCGCGTCCGCGAGCTCGGAACCGGACCTGTTCTGGGCCCTGCGCGGCGGGGGCGGCGGCAACTTCGGCATCGTCACCGAGTTCACCTTCGACACCGATCCGGCGCCGGAGGAGGTGACGGTGTTCTCGCTGCACTTCCCGGCCGGGTCCGCGGCCGGCCTGTTCGCCGCCTGGCAGCAGTGGATCACCGCGATGCCGCCGGAGCTCTGGGCGAACCTGGTGCTGTCGGGCGGCTCGCCGGTCCAGTGCCGCGTCGCCGGCTGCTACGTCGGGGGCGCCGCGGGGCTGAACACGCTGCTGAACAACCTGACCACCAACGCCGGCGCCCGGCCGTCGCAGCGCGTGGTGAAGAGCCTGGACTACCTCGGCGCCATGAAGTACTTCGAGGGCAGCTCGAACCGTCAGTCGTTCATCGCGTCGTCGCGGATCATCACCACCCCGGTCGACGCCGCGAAGGTCGTCGCGGTCGCCGAGGGCCGGCAGGGCATGGACCTGCTCATCGACGGTCTCGGCGGTGCGGTCGCCGGGCCGGCCAAGGACGCCACCGCGTTCTGGCACCGCGACGCGCTGGCCAGCGTGCAGGTCTACGCGCCCGCGACGGCGAAGAACCGGACGAAGGTCACGCAGGCGGTCGGCGAAGTCGTCGCCGGGCTCGCCGCGGCCGGTGCGGGCGGCGGGTACGTCAACTACATCGACCCCGCCCTGCCCGACTGGAAGGCCGCCTACTACGGCGACAACGCGAAGCGGCTGGTGGACGTCGCGAAGAAGTACGACCCGCAGAACGTCTTCCGGTTCGGGCAGGGCGTGATCAGCTAGAGGTCGATGCCGGTGAAGACGGTGACGCGCTCCTCCGTCAGGTCGTGCATGGCGGCGAGCACGCCTTCGCGGCCGACGCCGGAGCCCTTGACGCCGCCGTAGGGCATCTGGTCGGCGCGGTAGGACGGGACGTCGCCGATGATCACGCCGCCGACCTCCAGCTCCGCCGAGGCGTGGAACGCCAGCTGGACGTCGGTGGTGAAGACGCCCGCCTGCAGGCCGTACGCGGAGTCGTTCACCGAGCGGAAGGCGGCGTCCACACCGTCCACAACGGACACCGCGAGCACCGGGCCGAAGATCTCCTCGGTCCAGGCCTTGGTGTCCGGCGGGACGTCGGTGAGCAGTGTCGGGGCGACGGTCGCGCCGTCGCGGGTGCCGCCGGTCAGCACCTTCGCGCCCGCTTCGACGGCCTCGTCGATCCACGCGACGATCCGTTCGGCGGCGGCTTCGTCGACCACCGGGCCGACGTCGGTGTTGCGGTCGTAGGGATCGCCGGTCCGCTGCGCCTCGACGGCTTCCTGCAGCGCGGGCACGAACTCCTCGGCCACGGCGGCGTCGACGATCACCCGCTGCACCGCGATGCAGGACTGGCCGGCCTGGTAGTTGCCGAAGGTGGCGATGCGGTGCGCGGCGCCTTCGGGGTCGGGCCAGTCGCGCAGCACGACGGCCGCCGCGTTGCCGCCGAGTTCGAGCACGACGTGCTTGCGCGGCGCCGCGTCCTTGAGCGACCAGCCGACCGGGCCGGAGCCGGTGAACGACACGACGGGCAGCCGCGGATCGGCGACGAGCTGCTGCGTCTCCTCGTTGCCCAGCGGCAGCACGGAAAACGCGCCTTCCGGCAGGTCCGTCTCGGCCAGGACCTCGCCGAGGATCAGCGCCGACAACGGCGTCCGCGGCGCGGGCTTGACGATGATCGGCGCGCCGATCGCCAGCGACGGCGCCACCTTGTGCGCCACCAGGTTGAGCGGGAAGTTGAACGGCGCGATGCCGAGCACCGGCCCGCGCGGGACGCGGCGGGTCAGCGCCAGCCGCGCCTCGCCGGCGGGGTCGGTGTCGAGGCGCTGGACTTCGCCGGTGAAGCGGCGGGCCTCCTCGGCGGCGATCCGGAACACCGAGACCGCGCGCTTGACCTCGGCTTCGGCCCACTTGAGCGGCTTGCCGTTCTCGGCGGTGATCACTTCGGCGATCTCCTCGGCGCGCCCGGCGAGCACGCGGGAGACGTGGTCGAGCGCCCCCGCGCGCAGGTGGGCTGGGCTGCGCCGGAACTCCTTGGCGACCGCCGCCGCGGCGGCCACCGCGCGTTCGACCTGCTCCGGCCCGGGCACGGCGACCGTGGCGACCTCGCTGCCGTCGTACGGGTGGTGCACGACGAGGGTGGTGGCGCCCGCTTCCGGGCGGCCGGCGATCCAGGCGGGGCGCGGCTCGGGGGTGATCATGTCCATGCGTACCAACGTAATCCGGGTGGGGGACCGGCAGGGGCACCCCCACCCGGACGGGTCACGGCTTGATGAGCACCTTCAGCGCCTCGCGGTCCGCCATCGCGCGGTAGCCGCCGGGGACGCCTTCGACGTCGATCGTCCGGTCGAAGACCTTGCCGGGCTGGTACTTGCCCTCCAGGACGTCCGGCAGCAGCTCGGGGATGTAGTGCCGCGCCGGGGCGACGCCGCCGGTGACGGTGATGTTGCGCCGGAACAGCGCCGGGCCGATCGGGCCCTCTTCGTACTGCGGGACGCCGACGCGGCTGACCGCACCGCCCGCGCGCACCACGCCGACGGCCATCTCGAAGGCGGGCTTCGTGCCGACGCATTCGAGGACGGCGTGGGTGCCTTCGCCGTTCGTCAGCTCGCGGAGCTTCTCGATGCCTTCCTCGCCGCGCTCGGCGACGACGTCGGTCGCGCCGAACTCGCGGCCGAGATCGGTGCGGGCCTGGTGGCGTCCCATGAGGACGATCCGCTCGGCGCCGAGGCGCTTCGCGGCGAGGACGGCGGAAAGGCCGACAGCGCCGTCGCCGATCACGGTGACGTTCTGACCGGGGCTCACGCGGGCCTTCGTCGCGGCGTGGTGACCGGTGGGGAAGACGTCCGACAGCGTGAGCAGCGACGCGAGCAGAGCGTCGTCGTCGGTGTGGGGAACCTTGACGAGGGTGCCGTCGGCCTGCGGCACGCGGACCGCTTCGCCCTGGCCGCCGTCGACGCCCTTCGCGCCCCAGAACCCGCCGTGCACGCAGGAGGTCTGCAGGCCTTCCCGGCAGAACTGGCAGGTGTTGTCCGAGTAGACGAACGGCGCGATGACGAGGTCGCCCTTCTTGACGCTCGTGACGCCCGCGCCGGCCTCCTCGACGATCCCGAGGAACTCGTGCCCGATGCGCCTGCCGTGCTCGCTCGGCGCCATGTCGGCGTACGGCCAGAGGTCGCTGCCGCAGATGCAGGACCGCACGACCCGCAGGACGGCGTCGGTCGGCTCCACCAGCTTCGGGTCGGGAACGGTCTCCACCCGCACGTCGCCGGCGCCGTAGATGACTGTCGCTCGCATGCAAGTCCTTTCGTTAGCTTCCCTAAGTAAGATCGGCGGCGAGGGGACGGGCATTCCCGGGTGTGGTTCTCGTGACAAACGGCGGGGGTGCGGCGGCCGCGGCGCCCCTAGATTTTCGGTCATGACCACTCGCGCCGCAGCTCGCCACCCGTTCGGGGCACTCGCCACGGGACCGCGCCGCCCGATCCTCACGGCCGCGGTGTTCGCGGTGACCCTGGCGTGCGGGATCGCCCAGCTCGCGCACCCGCCGCTGTACGACGCGGTCGTCCGCGACGCGGCCCGCATCAACGCGGGCGAGTGGTACCGCCTGGTGACCGGCATGTTCTTCCAGGACGGCTGGGCCTTCGGCCTGGTTTCGAACCTGCTCTGGCTGGCGGTGTTCGGCACGCTCACCGAGCGCGTGTCCGGCCGCGCTCGGTGGCTCGTCCTGTACTTCGGCTGCGGCCTGTTCGGCCAGGTCATGAGCTACGTCTGGCTCAACCCGGTCGGCGCGGGCAACTCGATGTGCGTCTCCGGCCTGATCGGCGGCCTGGCGGCGGTGGTCATGGTGGCGTCGCGCCGCTACGGCGTGCAGCTTCCGGTGCAGTTCCGGGTGCTGGCGTTCGCCGCGCCGGTGCTGGCCGTGGTGGACACGCTGGTGCACGACAACCACGGCCTCCCGCTGCTGCTGGGCCTGGCGCTCGGCTTCTGCAGTCTGCCGCGCCGGTCGTGAGTGGTAAGGCGGGTTCTAACCCGCCTTACCGCTCACGACCGGCTCCGGTAGAGGTCGCGCAGCAGGAGGACTTCGGCGCAGTGGTGGATCATCTCGCGGTGGATGTGCAGCACCAGCGTCGCCATCGGGTACTCCGCGTACGGCCCCTCTGCCGGTCCGCACGGGCGTGCCAGGGCCTCTTCGTCGAGCGACTCCACCCCTTCGACCCACTGGGCGTAGAGCTTGTCGAGTTCCGACAGCGCTTCGGCGGCCGTCCCGGGGTAGGGGTAGCTGTCGTAGCCGATGGGCGCGCCACCGAAGTGCGACCCGATCCGCGCGCCGAGCACGCCGACGAGGATGTGGCCGAGCCGCCACGCGATCGTCGTGACCGGCGGCGGGGCCGGCTCGGGGAAGGCGAAGTCGATGGTGAACGGACCTGTGCCGGGCTCGTCGTCCGACTTCCGCGGCCGCACGGTCCAGCAGCCCGCGACCGGCTCCCGGAAGTACTCGTCGTCGGTGAGCCCCTCGAGCTTCGGGCGCACCAGCACCTTCCAGTGGAAGTCGAGCTGGTCGGTCAGTTCCTTCGTCCAGTTCACAGCCATGCACCGCACCGTAGGCCCGATTCAGGACAGCACCGGCCCTGAATCCGGGTGACCGGGCCCACCTGGGACGATGGAGGGGATTCCCGCTTCTCGCCAGGAGGTCCTCAGGTGCCCAACCCCACCGGTCCGGTTCTCGTCGTGGACTTCGGGGCGCAGTACGCGCAGCTGATCGCCCGGCGCGTCCGCGAGGCACAGATCTACTCGGAGGTCGTGCCGCACAGCGCGTCCACCGAAGAGATCCTCGCGAAGAACCCCGCGGCCATCATCCTCTCCGGCGGCCCTTCGAGCGTGTACGCCGAAGGTGCGCCGGGCATGGACCCGAAGCTCACCGAAGCGGGCGTGCCGATGTTCGGCATCTGCTACGGCCACCAGCTGCTCGCCAGCGCGCTCGGCGGCGTCGTCGAGCCGACCGGCGTCCGCGAGTTCGGCCGCACCGAGGTCCGCGTGACCGGTGACGGCGGTGTCTTGCACGCCGGCCTGCCCGCGCACCAGCCCGCCTGGATGAGCCACAACGACAGCGTCACCAAGGCCCCGGAGGGCTCGGTCGTCACCGCGTCCTCCGACGGCGCCGAGGTCGCCGGCTTCGAAGACGTCAAACGCCGCTTCGCCGGGGTCCAGTACCACCCGGAGGTCGCGCACTCGCCGCACGGCCAGGAGGTGCTGCGCCGGTTCCTGCGCGACATCGCCGGGATCGAGCCGCAGTGGACGACGTCCTCGATCGTCGAGGAGCAGGTCCAGCGGATCAGCGACCAGATCGGCGACGGCCGCGCGATCTGCGGACTGTCCGGCGGCGTCGACTCCGCCGTCGCGGCCGCGCTCGTCCAGCGCGCCATCGGCGACCGGCTGACCTGCGTGTTCGTCGACCACGGCCTGCTGCGGGCGGGCGAGCGCACCCAGGTCGAGCAGGACTTCGTCTCCGCCACCGGGGTCAACCTCGTCACCATCGACGCGCGGGAACGCTTCCTCGACGCGCTGGCCGGCGTCACCGACCCGGAGCAGAAGCGCAAGATCATCGGCCGCGAGTTCATCCGGGTGTTCGAGCAGGCCGAGCGCGACCTCAAGGCCGCGGGCGACTACCGGTTCCTGGTCCAGGGGACGCTGTACCCGGACGTCGTCGAGTCCGGCGGCGGCGAGGGCACGGCCAACATCAAGAGCCACCACAACGTCGGCGGCCTGCCGGACGACCTGCAGTTCGAGCTGGTCGAGCCGCTGCGGCTGCTGTTCAAGGACGAGGTCCGCCGGGTCGGCATGGAGCTGGGCCTGCCCGAGACGATCGTGCAGCGCCAGCCGTTCCCCGGGCCCGGCCTGGGCATCCGGATCATCGGCGCGGTCGACCAGGAGCGCCTCGACACCTTGCGCGCGGCCGACCTGATCGCCCGCGAGGAGCTGACCGCGGCCGGGCTGGACCGCAGCATCTGGCAGTGCCCGGTGGTGCTGCTGGCCGACGTCCGCAGCGTCGGCGTCCAGGGCGACGGCCGGACCTACGGGCACCCGATCGTCCTGCGGCCGGTGTCGTCGGAGGACGCGATGACCGCGGACTGGACGCGCCTGCCCTACGAGGTGCTGGAGCGGATCTCGACCCGCATCACCAACGAGGTCGCGGAGGTCAACCGGGTGGTCCTGGACGTGACGTCCAAGCCGCCGGGCACCATCGAGTGGGAGTGACCGGCCCCTGAACAGGACTCGAGGCCCCGGCGTGGGATCCGGGGCCTCGAGAGTTCGCGGTCGTTCAGCGCCGTCGCTTGCTGCCGAACGACGCGGCGAGGAGCAGCACTCCGACGAACACCGCACCGCCGGCGATCACCCAGCGGAAGTCGAACGAGGGCAGCCAGCTCGCGCCATCCGAGAGGACGTACGCCGACACCAGCAGCGTCGCGATGCCCATGATCAGGGTGAAGATGTCCAGGCCACCGCGCTTCGCGGGCTGGGTGCCGGCCGGGTCGTCGTAGGCGTAAGGGTTCTGATCAGGCACGACGCACCTCCACGTTGCCGACGCTGTTTTCCGCCTTCAGGGTGATCTTCTGGCCGCCCGGGCCGTCGGAGCCGTAGTCCGTCCCGGTCAGCGCTCCCTGGCTGACGCCGTCGGTCGAGCGGCCGAAGCACGACGCCTGGCCCGCGCCGGTGCGGCAGTCGAAGGTGACGTCCGCGTCGGCCGGCACGATGACCGTGGTGTCGCCCGCGCCGTTGGACACGGTCGTCGAGTACGGCGCCCCGGCGGGCAGCTTGGTCAGGTCGAGGTCGATGTCGCCCGCCGCGTGCTGGTACAGCGGCTTGAGGTCGGTCACCGCGGACGGGCTCTCCGTGATGTCGCCGAGACCGCCGCGGACGTCGAAGTTCTTGAACGGCGACGTCGTCAGGACCAGGCCGGCGATCGCCAGCGGGATCGCGAGCCCGATCAGGCTGCGGCCGCCGCCGGCGAACGCGCCGGTGACCAGGCCGATGCCGACCACGCCGAGCACCAGGCCGACGATGTGCTGCGCGTCGAACCAGCCGGCGCCGTTGAGGCCGGCCAGTACCCCGGCGCCGGCGGTCACCACGGCCAGCGCGAACGTCGCCGAGCCGACCTTCGACCGGGGCCGCCGCTGCGGCGCCTCGTACGACGGCGGCGGGGTGGGCCGCGGCTCCTGGGCCGTCGGCGCGTCGGGCAGGTCCCAGCCGGCCGGATCGGCGGCGAGGGGATCCCAGCCGCGCGCCGGCGCCGGCGCCTCGGCGGTGTCGGTCATGGTGAAAGCTCCGTTTCCGGTGAAGGCCGGGTACGACGTCCGCGCGGCGAACGGCGCGGGGCGGTTCTCGTGGCCGCGGCTGCGGTGCAGCAGGTAGAGCGCGGTGGCGATGAGGGCGCAGCTGATCAGCCCGCCGCCGTCGAACCACGACCCGGTGATCGAGCCCCCGGCGCTGACGACGGAGAGGACCATGAGCACGACGGCGAAGGCGGGCGACACCGACGACCGGCCGCGCCCGATGAGGCTTTCGAAGCCGGAGACCTCGTCGCTCTCGCCGGGCAGGAACAGCCATCCCAGCAGGTAGAAGGGCACCCCGAAGCCACCGAAGAGCGTGGTGACCACCAGGGCGATCCGCACGACGACGGGATCGATGCCGTACCGGTAACCGATGGCGGCGGCCACCCCGGCCAGCTTCCGCCCGGCGTGCGGCCGCCGCGGCCGGCTGACCCAGAAGTCCTTCACGGTCTCCTCGAAGCCGTTCAACGCACCCGGCTTCGGCGACCGGGTTTCGCTCGCACCACTCATACCGAGAAGCATGCGGTACCGGCCGCGGCGGGACATCCGGGATGGTCCCTGAGGTTTCCCCTGGCTCGGGGCAGGGCAACGGATCAGGGGTTTCCCCGATGGAACGGCACACCGGTGCGTGTGACCATGGACGGCGTGCAGGAGTCCCTCGACCACGTCACCGCCGAGCAGGCGATCACGACCACCACGGACCCGTCCCCGCCCAAGATGTTCCGGCGCCGGTCCGGGCGGGCGATCGCCGGGGTCGCCGGTGGGCTCGCCGACCACCTCGGTGTGCCGGTCGTCTGGGTGCGGACGGCCTTCGCGCTGCTGGCCGCGCTCAACGGTGCCGGGCTGCTCGCCTACGGCCTCCTCTGGGTGTTCGTCCAGCAGCAGTCCGAGGAAGCCGCGGACGCGACGACCCCGAAGGAACGGCAGCAGGCGTTCGGCCTGATCGCGCTCGGCGTCGGCCTCGCCGTCGCCAGCGGGACGCTCACCGGGTTCATCAGCGGCTGGGTCGCGGTGCCGCTGGCCGTGGCCATGCTCGGTGCCGCGGTCGTCTGGCGGGAAGCCGACGAGTCGCAGCGCCGCCGCTGGAGGGTCGGCGCGAAGGACGGCTTCGCCGGGGCGTTCCTCGGCGGGGGCGGCTGGTCGGCCGCCATCCGGATCGTCGCCGGCGTCGCGCTGGTGATCACCGGCATCGGCGTCGTCGTGCTCCGCAGCGGCAGCCTCGACCAGGTCCAGTTCGCGCTGATCGCCGTCATCGCCACCCTGATCGGGGTCGCGGTGCTGACCGTGCCGTTCTGGCTGCGGCTGGTCCGGGACCTTTCCGACGAGCGCAAGGCCCGCATCCGCACCGACGAACGCGCCGAGATCGCCGCCCACCTGCACGACTCCGTGCTGCAGACGCTCGCGTTGATCCAGAAGCAGAGCGAGCAGCCGCGCGAGGTCGCGCGGCTGGCCCGCAGCCAGGAGCGCGAGCTGCGCGGCTGGCTGTACGGCGCAGGCGGGTACGGCAAGCCGGCCGAGAACGTCGAGGAAGCCACCGGCCAGTTGTCCGAAGCACTCGCGACGGCGTGCGGCGAAGTCGAGGACACCTTCGCGATCTCGGTCGGCCAGGTCGTCGTCGGCGACGCCGAGCTGGACGAATCGCTGGTCGCGCTCGTCCAGGCGGCCCGGGAGGCGATCGTCAACGCGGCCAAGCACGCCGGCGTCGAGGAGGTCAGCGTGTTCGCCGAGGTCGAGCCGACGGCGGTCACGGTGTTCGTCCGCGACCGCGGCAAGGGCTTCGACCCCGACCTCGTCCCGGACGACCGCCACGGGCTCGCCGACTCGATCCGCGGCCGGATGACCCGCCACGGCGGCACCTGCAAGGTCCGCACCGCGCCGGGCGAGGGCACCGAGGTGCAGCTCGCCATGCCGGTGAAAGCGGGCAAGGGAGCAGCGTGAGGCGGCTATGCTCGACGACGTGACGGACAGCAAGCGTGAACCGGTCAAGGTGTTCCTCGTCGACGACCACGCGCTGTTCCGCGCGGGGGTCCGCACCGAGCTCGACTCGATCACCGACGAAGTCCGCGTTGTTGGCGAGGCCGGTTCGGTCGCCGAGGCCGTGGCGGGCATCGCTCGCACGAAGCCGCAGGTGGTGCTGCTCGACGTGCACATGCCCGACGGCGGCGGCGCCGAGGTGCTGCGCCGGGTCCGCCCGGAGCTGCCGGACGTGGTGTTCCTGGCCCTGTCGGTGTCGGACGCGGCGGAGGACGTCATCGCGGTCATCCGCGCCGGCGCCCGCGGGTACGTCACGAAGACGATCTCGTCGAAGGAACTGGTCCGAGCGGTGGTCCGCGTATCGGACGGCGACGCGGTGTTTTCCCCGCGCCTGGCCGGGTTCGTCCTGGACGCGTTCGCCGACCGCCCGGGATCGGCCCCGATCAACGACCCCGAGCTCGACCTGCTGACCCCCCGCGAGCGCGACGTCCTGCGGCTGCTGGCCCGGGGGTATGCGTACAAGGAGATCGCGTCGGAGCTGTTCATTTCGGTGAAGACGGTGGAGACGCACGTTTCCAGCGTGCTGCGGAAGACCCAGCTTTCGAACCGCTACGAGCTCTCCCGCTGGGCCTCCGACCGCCGCCTCGTCTGAGCTGCTTCACGCGTCACCGACATGTCGTGACCGTGGACGAAGCTGCCCGTGACGATCTCGGAGCCCGGGTGGTGGTAGCGCTGTTCGAACATCTTCCCCATGCCGGTCACTTCGTGGCGGGCGAAGATCTGCAGCTTGCTCCTGCCGCCCCGGACCCCGATCGACGTCACGAGGTGGGGCTTCGACGCGGAGTCCACCTCGGCGCGACGGCTGAGGTTGACCACCTTGATGCGAAAACCTGCGTTGCGGGATCCTCCGCGGTCTCCGGCAAAACGATCACCTTGGGGGTCAGGCGGCTCAAGATCAGGATCTACAGCGCCGCAGCCATCATCCCGGCCAGGATCCCGACGGCACCCGCTTCCATCCGGACTCCGCGCCACCGCACTCGTCGGCGGGCGAGTGGCAAAGCCATCGGCGGTGCCGTTACGTCCGCGAACCGTCAGTCCGCCAGGGGAGCGAGAGGCCGCGTCTCCCGCCCGGTGGTGTCGTCACCAAGCCCATCCGCCTGGTCACCGGGCACTTCCGCGACCCCCCGCTCCGGCTTCTGGAGGCGCGTCAGCGCCACCCCGCCGAGCACGACCACCATGCCCGCGATCACCCGCAGGTGCAGCTGCTCGCCGAGGAACACCGCGCCGAGCAGCACCGACACCACCGGCAGCAGGTAGCCGACCACGGATGCCGCCACCGCGCCTTCGCTCGCCAGCAGCTGGTAGTTCAGCGCGAACGCGATGCCCGTCGAGCCGATGCCCAGTACCAGGACCGCGAGCAACGGCCCCGGGGAAACGTGCACCGGCGCGAACCCGCCCGCCGGCAGCGCCAGCACCAGCATCCCGCTGGCCAGGATCATCTGCCCGGCCGAAGTCGCGTACGGCGAAGACGTCGACGAGGACAGGTACTTGCCCTCGTAGACGAACGCGAAGCCGTAGCTCGCCGCCGCCGCGAGGCAGCCCAGTGCGCCCCAGCTCAGCAGGCCCGATGCCTGCCACGGTGCGAAGATCAGCAGGATCCCGCCGAGGCCGGCGAGCAGCCCCGCCAGCCGGGTCCCCGTCATCCGCGACGACGTTCCCATCAGCGGTGCCGCGAGCAGCACCCACAGCGGCGTCGTCGAGTTCAGCACGCCGGTGATCCCCGAATCGACCGTCGTCTCGCCGATCGCGAACAGCAGGAACGGCAGCGCGTTGTGGAAGAACGCCGCCACCGCCAGGTGGCCCCACACCCGGCGGTCACGCGGGAGCCGCGCCCGGTGCAGCCGGCACAGCACCAGCAACATGGCGGTGCCGAGCACCAGCCGCGCCAGCACCAGCTGCACCGGCGAGAACATCCCCAGCCCCAGCTTGATCCAGAAGAAACTCGAGCCCCACATCAGCGCCAGCGCACCGATCCTGAGCAGGGTTTTCGTTTCGCCCACCCCAGTCCTCCTTCGACAACCGACGTCAGCTTCGCCCGGAGGAGACGTAAGGACAAGCGAAAATAACTGCAGGGACACTTAAGTCGAGCTGTACGATCCAGGGCATGCTCGACGTCCGCCGCATGCAGGTTCTCCGCGCCGTCATCACCAGCGGGTCGATCACCGCCGCGGCCCGCAACCTCGGCTACACGCCGTCCGCGATCAGCCAGCAGCTGTCCACGCTGGAACGCGAGGCCGGCACCGAACTGCTCGAACGCGTCGGGCGCGGCGTCCGGCCGACCGCGGCGGGGTCGCTGCTGTCCGAGCACGCCGAGACGCTCAGCGCCGAGCTCGCCAAGGCCGAGGCGGCCCTGACCGAGCTCAAGGAGGGCCGCACCGGCCGCGTCTCGATCCGCTACTTCGCGACGGCCGGCGCGTCGCTGGTCCCGCCCGCCATCGCCGCGGTCCGCCGCGAGCACCCCGGTGTGCGCCTCGACCTCAAGCTGGTCGAGCTCGACGACCCGATCCTGGACGTCGAATCCGGCGAGGCGGACGTCGCGATCACCGTCTTCCCGCGCACGACCCCGCCCGCCAAGGGCATCGAGCTGGTCCACCTGCTCGACGACCCGTACCGGGCCGTGCTGCCGAAGACCCACCCGCTGGCCCGCAAGCGCGTGCTGGACCTGACGGAGTTCGCCGAGGAACCGTGGGTCGGCGTCGACGGCCTGCCCGGCATCTGCCGCGACATCCTGTTCGGCGCCTGCGCGTCCGCCGGCTTCGCCCCGAACATCGTGGTGGAGTCCGAGGACTACCAGACGGCGCAGGGGTTCGTCGCCGCCGGCATCGGCGTCGGCCTGATCCCGGAACTCGGGCTCGGCGCGCAGCACCCGGGCGTGGTCGTCCGCCGGATCCGCCACCCGGAGCCGGTCCGCGCGATCCACGCCGCGGTGGCGTCACGGGCCTGGGGCCACCCGGCCGTGCGCACGCTGCTGGAGGCCATGCGCGCGGCGACCGCCAAGGTCGCTTAGACGAAGAACAGCTCCGAGACGAGGATGCCGATCAGCACCGCCGCGAGGATCGCGGCCACGGTGATGAGCGTCTTCTTCGACACCGGCAGGTTCCACGCCTCGGCCTGCTGCGGCCCGGGAGCGGGCGGCGGCGCGTACTGCGTCGCCGCGTGGACCGGCGGGATCTGCTGCGTCGCACCCAGCGGGTAGCCGGGCGGCGGCGTCAGCGGGACCTGCTGCTGGAACTGAGGACCTGACGGCGGCATCGGCTGGACCTGCTGCTGGAACTGGGGTCCCGACGGCGGCATCGGCGGCCCTGGGGGCGGCATCGGGTGGCCGCCCTGCCCCGTCGGCCAGCCGACGGGCATGGGCGGCATCGCCGGCGCGGTCGGCGGGATGAACGCCGTTTCGCGGCCCTCGGTGATCGCCTTCAGCGAGTGGACGGTGTCCGCCATCGTCGGCCGGGTCGTCGGGTCCGCGCGCAGCATCTTGCGCAGCGCCTCGGTGAGCACGCCCGAGTTCTTCGGCGGGCGTTCGGACGACTGGCCGTCGTCCCCGAACGGCGGCACGCCCTCCACGGCGGTGTACAGCGTCGCGCCGAGGGAGAAGACGTCGGCCGCCGGCGTGCCCGGCAGCCCGCGCGAGACCTCGGGCGCCACGTACGCCGGGCTGGGGCCGCCGCCGCTGATGCCGATGTCGGTGAGCTTCACGCCGCCGTCGTCCGCCAGCAGCACGGTGCCCGGCTCGAGGGTGCGGTGCACGAACCCGGCCGCGTGGATGGCCGCCAAGGCGTTCCCGAGCTGAATGCCCAGCTGCGCGGCCTGGTCGGGCGTGAGCCTGCCGTGCTCGGCGAGGAACGTCGCCATGCTGCGCGACGGGATGTACTCCATCACCAGCCAGACGTCCTGGCCGTCCGGCAGCACGTCGAACACCTTGATCGCGCACGGGTGCTCGATCCGGGCGGCGTCCTTGCCCTCCTGCATGGCGGCGGCCCGCGCCTGCTCGGCGCGTTCGCCCGCGCCGACCGGCAGGTACATCCGCTTCATCGCGACGGTGCGGAACAGCCGCGTGTCGAACGCCAGCCACACGATGCCCGCGCGGCCGCGGCCGATCGGCTGGTCCAGCCGGAACCGGCCGCCGACGATGGTGCCTTCAGAACTCAAGACTGACCTCGGAGCATCAGGTACCGGCTCCAGTAGGAGGCGTGGTGGGCGTAATGGGCGTGGTGGGCGTCGTTTCGGCAGGAGTCGTTTCCGGCGGTGTCGACTTGGGGGTCGACTTGGGGGTCGAGGTCTGCGCCGGCTCGGTGTTCCGCGAGGTCGTCGCGCGCTTCGACGACGAAGTCGTCTCCGACACCGGCGGCGGCACATCGGCCGTGCTGACCGGCTCGTCCGTCGTCGACGGCACCGAGTTCGACGTCGCGGCGGGCGACGGCTTGGGGCTGGACACCGGCGCGGCCGGCGCCTCCGGGTTGTTCGGGCTCAGCAGCCAGACGACGAGCGCGACCAGGCCCACGACCACGACGCCGCCGATGATCGCCGGGCGCTTCCACGCGCCGGGCCGGCTGTCGTCCTCGTCGACCGGGCTCATCTGCGGCCGCGACCGCGGCGGGGGCGGCGGGGCGGGCTCGTCGTCGTAATCGTCGTAGTCGTCCTCGTACCCGCCCCGCTCGTGCGGCGGCACCGGCACGGCGCGGGTCGCGGCCAGCCCGGGCGGCACACCCCCGGCCGCGTGGTGGTCGTCGTCGCCGTAGCGGCCGTACCCGTCGTAGTCGTCCTCCGGGTAGCCGGTGGCCTCCGGGTAGTCGTCCTCGTCGTAGTACGGCACGGCCTGCGTCGGGGCCCCGCCGCCGAGCAGCGTGCCCGAGTGGCCGGCGGGGATCTCGTCGAACATCTGCGTCGCGTTCGGGTCGGCGACCGCGGCCGCGCCGAGGACACCGGCGGACGGCGCCATCATGGTCTCGTCCGCGGGGCCGCCGAGCGGCGTCTCGCCGCGCGCGACGGCCGCGAGCAGCTCCTCGCACTCTTCGGCGGTCGGCCGGTGCTCGATTTCCGGGTGCAGCAGCACGGCCAGCACGCTCGCCAGCGGCCCGGACTGGCGCGGCGGGTTGATCTGCCCGGCCGCGACCGCGTGCAGCAGGCTCAGCGTGTTCTCGGACAGCCCGAACGGCGGCTGGCCCTCGCACGCCGCGTAGAGCGTGGAGCCGAGGGAGAACACGTCGGACTCCGGCCCGGGCTCGCCGCCGATGGCGACCTCGGGGGCCAGGTAGGCGGGGGTGCCGGCGATCATCCCGGTCTTGGTGACCGTGACGTCGTCCTTGGCGCGGGAGATGCCGAAGTCGGTGATCTTCACGACCCCGTTGGCGCCGAGCAGGATGTTGCCCGGCTTGATGTCGCGGTGGACGATGCCGACCGCGTGCGCCTCGCGCAGCGCCGCGGCGACCTGGGCGCCGATGCGCGCCACCTCGGTCGGCGGCAGCGTGCGGCGTTCCTGCAGCACGGCGGCCAGGCTGGTGGAGTTGAGGTACTCCATGATCAGGCACGGCTGGCCGCTGGAGTCGGTGACGACGTCGAAGACGGAGATCGCGTTGGGGTGGTGCAGCCGGGCCGCGATCCGGCCCTCGCGCATCGTCCGCTGGCGGGCGTCCTCGGCGTCGTGCTCGTCCAGGTGCGGCTGGAGCAGGAGCTGCTTGATGGCCACGGTGCGGCCCAGGACCTCGTCGTGCGCCTGCCAGACGGCCCCCATCGCGCCCGTGCCGATCCGGCCGACGATGCGGTATCGATCGGCGACCAGACGACCCTCGTCGCTCACGCGACCTCCCTTTGGGCTCCGGCTTCACCAGGGCGTGCGGATCGGTGCCTGGTGACGCGGCCACGAGCATGCCGCTTCGCTGGAGCGTATGCACATGTCGTGGGCTCTGAGCCGGCTTTTCCGAGACCGGCCCGTGACAAGGCTAGGCGCTCACTCTGCGCACACGAAATCGGCACGGGCACTTGAACCAGGGGTGAAGGGGTGATCGCGGTGGGCTACATGTACTGGGCCGAGACGAGCTCGGCTTCGGTGATCAACCCGCCGGCGTCGGCGACGCGGAACAGCTGGGTGACGCGCACCAGCGCGCCGTCCGGCCGGTGCAGCGTCGCGACCGCCAGGATCGAGCCGTCCGGCTTGATCTGCGTGTCGGCCTCCTGGACGTCGATGGCGTCCATCGAGCTCCAGGTGCGGACCAGTTCGCCGGCCGTGCCGTCGACCAGCGACGGGCTCAGCAGCTTCAGCGCGCCCGCCGAGTCGCGGGCGATGGCGGCGTAGAAGTTCTTGACGGCTTGGATCTTCTGGGTCGCGCTGCGCGCGTCGGCGGCCTTGTCCGGTACCGGGGTGGCCGCGGCCGGTGCCGCCTGGGTCCGCGGGGTGCCGTTCGCCGGCTGGGCCGCCGTCGGCGGGTCCTCGGGGTGCGGCGTCACCGTTCCGCGCTGCTCCGGCGCGCTGCCGCCGGCCTGGTGCTGCGGCACGGCGAGGCCGCCGAGCTCCGCGGCGCCGGTGAAGCCGGCGGGCGTGGACTGGCCGCCGGAGGACGCGGCGCGGTGGGAGCTGGTCAGCATCGGCGCGGCGATCACCGAGCCGGCGACGAGCGCGCCCGCGGCGACCAGCCCGGTGAGCTTGGCCCGGCGGGCGAACCGGCTTTCCGGTTCGCCGGCGTCTTCGGCGTGGGCCGGCTCGCGGGCCGGTTCGGTCCGGGCCGGCAGGAACTTCTGCGGGTCGCGGAAGACCTGCTCGAGATGGTCGCGGTCGGCGTCGGCGACGCCGTCCAGGATCTCGGCCGGAATGACGTCCTCGACGCGGACGGCGTGGGGTGTCTCACGCCGTGTGCGCTGCCGATCAAGCACGAAAGTCCTCGCTCTGGGTTCCGGGACGGCCACACGGCCGTTCGGCCGGGCGTCCGTTGGTCCGGTCGGCCGACTCGTGGCCGGTTTCCGGATTCGCTGTCGTCAGGTAACCCTGTGCGGACGTCGATCACCAGGCTCTGTCGCCGGAATGCCGTCGCAATACGACGAGCGGCAGCTTATGTCACCCACCCGGACCAGGGATAACCGCTCGGCGCACCGCACGTGCATCAGAACGGGCGAACCGCACGTGCAGGATTGGCTACTGGCCGTCAGCAGTGATCTTGTCGCCGTCGCCGAAGGTCAGCGTGCGCTGCTCGATCGTCTTGGTGCCGTCGGTGTGGGTGACCTCGACGGTGTTGATCGTGACGCCGCGCTGCTGGTCGATGCTGACCTTCTTGACCTCGAAGTAGGCGATGCCGGCGTACCGCTCGGCGAGCGCCTGTGGCCCCTGGTCGTGCAGCCGGCCGGTGGTCACCGACGAAGCCGCGGACGGGTCGGTGGTGACGGTGTTGAAGAACTTCTCCGAGTTGTCCCCCATGGTCTGGGCGTCCGGCGGGAAGGAGTACCACCACGGCGGCTGGACCGGGGTTTCGCGCTGGGCGGGCGTGACCGGCGGCTTCCGCGGCTGCGCGCTCGGCCGGCCCGGTCCGGCCGGACCGGTCGTCACCGTTTCCGGTGCGGTGGTGGTGCCCTGCGGTGGGGGAGCCACGCCTTCGACGGGCCCGGCGCCCCCGCCACTGCGGGTCGTCCCGGCGGTGTTGTCCGGCTTGGTCACGGTCTCCGGTCCCGCCGCGGAGCCGCCTTCCGTGGGCGGCCGGTGTTCGCCGGTGGGATCGGCGATCGTCGGCACGCCCTGGTAGCCCGGCCACGCACCCTGCACCGCCTGGTCCACCGGCGGTTTCCCGACCAGGAATGACCCGGCGCACAGCAGGCCGACGACCACGGCGCCGGACGCGCCGGTGGCGAACCACGCCGCCTTCCGCCACGTCTTCGGCGGCGTCACCGACGCGGGCACCGAGCCGATGGTGAAGCCGCCCAGCCCGTCGATCGGGGGCGCGGAGTAGATGAGGACGTCGTCGTCGAGGTCCGCCCCGCGCGGTTCGGGCGCGGCCAGCGAGACGCGGGTCCGGCGGGCGGCCTGGTCGGCGCGCGACTCGGCGGCCGGCGCCCCGGTCAGGGCGGACTCGGGGTCGTCGTCTTCGAAGCCGTCGTTTTCGAAGCCATGGTCTTCGAAGCCGTCGAGGGGAAGGCTGCCGTGCGAGGCCGGGAACAGCGGCGGCGCGGGCCGCCGGTCACGCGGCTGCGGCAATAGCGGCTGGGGCAGCGGCAGCGACCCGGACACCGGCGGATCGGCCGGTGCGGCCCAGTGCTGCAGGGGATGGTGGTGCGGGAGCGGCCCGGACGCCGGCGGATCGGCCGGTGCGGCCCAGTGCCGCAGGGGGTGGTGCTGCGGGGCCGATCCGGACGCCGGCGGGCCGGCCGGTGCGGCCCGGCGCTGCAGGGGGTGGTGCTGCGGCAGCGGTCCGGTCTCGGCGGAGTGGCCCGGCAGGAAGGCGTAACCGGACCCCGCCGGTTCGACCGGCGCCAGTCCGGCGGGACGGGGCCAAAAAGGGCGGGAACCGGGAACCGGGGTTTCGGCAGGCGCCCGGCCGGCCGCGTGGTGCCGCACGGGGCGGTGCTGCGGCAGGGGCGGCGTCCAGCTCTCCGCGCCGCCGCGCCGGTGCCGCCCCGGATGCGCGGGTGCGCCGGCGCGTCCGTGGAATTCCGTGCCGTGGCTCATGTGGGCTCGACCACCCGGCGGAACGGTCCTGACGCCGTCCGGCGGCGGGACGACCCGATCGGAGCACCCTCACGCGCGGAATCCTGTTCGGAATCCTGCGCAAATGCACGCGCACGCGACGACAGGCGCGCGGGGCCGATGCCCCCGCGCGTCCTCCGGGCATCGCCCGACCCAGACGCAAGGGTCCTCACGACGCCAACCCTAGGAGCATCCGGTGGAGAAAGTCGCCCCCAAACCTGCAAGTTGCAGCGGTTTCACTCGGTCGGGCGCGACCGAACGGGCGATGGTGACGCTGTGCAGTTTCACCCAGCGCCATCGCCCCTGATCAGGGGTTTCAGCCTCCCGTGCGGTAACGGTCCCGCGTGGATTGCAGCGCCTTCGTCGCCACCACGCCGCTACCGGCGGCGACGATGATCGCGAAGACGTCCAGCGTCGGTCCCCCGGCCGTGAGCAACCAGGCGAATAGCGAAGCCGCGGTCGTACCGCCGGCCACCGCCCACCGGCCGCGGACGTACTGCGCGACCGGCGCACCCCCGGCGCGCTTACCCGCGGCGTTGTTGAGCAGCGCCAGATACCCCACATGGCCCAGCGCGGCCAGCACGCTCCCGAGCGCGACGATGACGGCGATGAGGTTCACGAGCCAGTCCATGACCCCAGTCTGCCCGTACCGGGCCCGCGGGTGCCTCGGGGAAGACCCGGAATTCGGGCAACCGTTACCGGCCGAGCCGCCCGCGGCCCAGGTTCAGCAGCGCCATGGCCAGCTGACGGCCGTCCGGGCCGAGCTCGCGGTAGCGCGCGAGCACGTCCATCTCGCGGTTGTAGACGATGCGCGTCCCGCCGGCGGCCATCCGCGCGGCCCCGATCGTCTTGGACACCTCGACCCGGCGTTTCACCAACCGCAGGATCTCCTGGTCGAGCCAGTCGATCTCCTCCCGGAGCGACGCGATGTCGTCGCCCGCGGGGGTGTGCTCGGCGGGCTGGCCGTCGGCGTTCGTCGCGTGTGCGTTCATCGGGACCTCTTCCTCGAAGCCCGGATCCGGCCCCAGGGATGGCGACAGCCCCGGGTCCGTGGACTCCGGGGCTGGCGTGATGGCGGTTCGGGCACTACGCGATCACGGGAGCCGGAGTCCGGGTCCCGTAAAAAAATCGCTCTGCGTGGCGCCGCATGCGCTCAGTATGGCACAGCGCCACCGATGCGCTCCCGGAACGACCGCACCCGAGCATGAACCAAGAGGCTCACCGCGAGCCAGAACATCGGGAACGCCGGCCAGAAGAACCCGGCGCCCAGCACCGCCCAGCGGACGATCGCCAGCACCGCGATCGCGACCACCACGGCGAGGTGGACGCGCAGCGCGGGATGCCGCCGCAGCGCCTCGCGGGTGAGCGGGAAACCGGGCCGCGGCGGCGCGGGCCGCGGGAGGTCGGTGGTGAGCGCCGCCAGTTCGTCGGTGAACCGCGCGGCGTAGACGCGGCTGAGGCGCTCTTCGACCTCGTCGAGGGTGAGCCGGCCTTCGGCGCCGGCGGTCTGGACGGTGGTGGCGACGCGTTCGCGGTCGGCGTCGGCGGCCCGGATGCGGGCGGGGCTGGTGTCTTCCATGTCCGTCGATGCTCCGCGCGCCGGACCCCGCGCGCGTCGGACGGCAGGCGGCATCCCGGCCTACGCCCGGCGCCGTAGCCGCTCGCCGGCACCCGGGCCCGGCCGCTTCACCCACCCACCACCGGACTCCGCGCCACCGCACCTCCCGCGTCGGCACGCTGTGCCGCACTCCCACCCACCCGGGGTAGCGTGGACGCACGATGGACACCCTCTTCGATCTCCCCGCCGCGACCCCTGTGCGCAAGCCCGCCGCCGCCGGCGGGCAGGCCGAGCTGCTCGACGACCTGAACCCCGCCCAGCGCGAAGCCGTCACCCACGCCGGTGGCCCGCTGCTGGTGGTGGCGGGTGCGGGATCGGGCAAGACCCGGGTGCTGACCCGCCGGATCGCCTACCTGCTCGGCCAGCGCCGGGTGCACCCCGGCGAAATCATGGCGATCACCTTCACCAACAAAGCGGCCGCGGAGATGCGCGAGCGCGTCGCCGCGCTCGTCGGGCGCCGCGCGAACGCGATGTGGGTGTCGACGTTCCACTCGATGTGCGTGCGGATCCTGCGCCGTGAAGCCAAAACGCTGGACATGTCGTCGAGTTTCTCCATCTACGACTCCGACGACACCAAGCGGCTGATCACCCTGGTGGCGCGGGACCTCGACATCGATCCGAAGCGGTACGCCGCCCGCACGCTCGCCGTGCACATCTCCAACCTGAAGAACGAGCTCACCGACCCGGAGACCGCGGCGGCGAACGCGGGCAACGACCTCGAGCGCCGCGTCGCCGAGGTCTACGTCGAGTACCAGCGGCGGCTGAACCAGGCCAACGCCTTCGACTTCGACGACCTCATCATGCGCACGGTTTCGCTGCTGCAGGCGTTCCCGGACGTCGCCGAGTACTACCGGCGGCGGTTCCGCCACGTGCTGGTCGACGAGTACCAGGACACGAACCACGCGCAGTACACCCTGGTCCGCGAGCTGGCCGGGACCGCGCCGAACGATTCGGGTGTCGAGCCGGCCGAGCTGGTCGTGGTGGGCGACGCGGACCAGTCGATCTACGCCTTCCGCGGCGCGACTATCCGCAACATCGAGGAGTTCGAGCGGGACTTCCCGAACGCGCACACCATCCTGCTGGAGCAGAACTACCGCTCCACGCAGACGATCCTGTCCGCGGCCAACGCCGTCATCGAACGGAACCCGAACCGCAGGGCGAAGCGGCTGTGGACCGACTCGGGCGACGGCGAGAAGATCGTCGGCTACGTCGCGGACAACGACCACGACGAAGCCGCGTTCGTCGCGGGCGAAATCGACGCGCTGGCCGAAAAGGGCGAAGCCGACTACTCCGACGTCGCCGTCTTCTACCGCACCAACAACCAGTCCCGCGTCTTCGAAGAGATCTTCATCCGGCTCGGCCTGCCCTACAAGGTCGTCGGCGGCGTGCGGTTCTACGAGCGCCGCGAAGTCCGCGACATGATCGCGTACCTGCGGGTGCTGGCGAACCCCGAGGACACGGTCAGCCTGCGGCGCGTGCTGAACGTGCCCAAGCGCGGCATCGGCGACCGCGCGGAAGCCGTCGTGGCGACGCACGCCGAGCGCGAGCGGATCTCGTTCGCGCAGGCGCTGCGGGACGCCGTCGAGGGCAAGGTGCCGCTGCTGAACCCGCGCTCGGTCAAGGCGATCGGCGGGTTCGTGGCGCTGCTCGACGAGCTGGGTGCGCTGGTCTCGGACGGCGCGGAAGTGCACGACGTGCTGGCAGCCGTGCTGGACAAGACCGGCTACCGCGGCGAGCTCGAGGAGTCGGACGACCCGCAGGACCACACGCGCGTGGAGAACCTGGACGAGCTCGTCACCGTGGCGCGGGAGTTCACCGAGATCACCGCCGAGGTCGTCGCGGACGAGAACGCCGAGCTGGTCGTGGAGGAGGGCGTCCCGGCGCCGGGCTCGCTGCCGGCGTTCCTCGAGCGCGTCTCGCTGGTCGCGGACGCCGACTCGGTGCCGTCGCCCGACGGCGGCGAGGAAGGCGACGGCGGCGCGGGCGTGGTCACGCTGATGACCGTGCACACCGCGAAGGGCCTGGAGTACCCGGTGGTGTTCTGCACCGGCTGGGAGGACGGCGTCTTCCCGCACATGCGCGCGCTGGGTGACCCGACGGAACTGGCCGAGGAACGGCGGCTGGCGTACGTCGCGATCACCCGCGCCAGGAAGCGGTTGTACGTCTCGCGCGCGATCACGCGCTCGGCGTGGGGCCAGCCGTCGATGAATCCGGCTTCCCGGTTCCTCGACGAGCTGCCGCCGGACCTCGTCGACTGGCGGCGGCTGGAGCCGTCGAGCGGCGGCTTCGGCTCGTTCGGGTCCGGTTCGCGCGGCACCCCGCGGGCGGCGACCACCTGGGGCGGCCGCCGGACGTCTTCGCCGTCTTCCTCGGGCACGCCGTCGTTCGGCAAGGGCTGGAAGGACACGGTGGCGCTGAAGCTGGACGTCGGCGACCGCGTCAGCCACGACAAGTACGGCCTCGGCACGGTGATCTCGTGCGACGGCGTCGGCCCGCGCGCGACGGCCACGATCGACTTCGGCGCGGCGGGCAAGGTCCGCCTGATGCTGATCGGCAGCGTCCCCATGGTCAAGCTCTAGCGTTACCCGTCCGAGTGAATCCGGCGGCGATCCCGGCGATCGCCGCCGGAATCGTCGTACCCACCCGGTACAACTGACCCTGCAATCGAACAAAGGTTCGATGGAGGGGGTAGTGTGGTGTGGACGCGGTGCTGTTTGGGCTGCTGGCCGAAGGGGTACAAAAATACCTGCGAGGAGTCCTGGGGACGACGGTTCCGGATCGGGGTCGGGAGCCTGCGGGGACTTCGGGAATTCCTTCGCGTGCGGGAGCGGAGGCGTGCCGGCTGGCCGCCGCCTGGCGAGCGCTGCTCAAGCAGCACGAGCTCGGCGCGGACGGGCGTTGTGTCACCTGCGGCCGGGGACGCCGCTGGACGACCAGGGCCCGGAGTGCCGGGCGTGTCCGCTCCGCGGGGGGCGCAGGGGGAGCTGCGCCCTGGGGCTGGCTGCCGGTGCGGCGACCGGCGGAGCTGTGCACGGTGTGGCAGGTCGCGGTGGCGTACTTCATCCGGCGCCTGCCGGGCGGGCAGCGGTAGGCGGTTTCGGGCGCTGAGACGCTTGTGGGCGGCCTGGATCGCGTCTTGCGAGACTCCGGGCGCCCGCGGGAGTTCGTGGTGGTCTGACGCGCTTCCGGCGGCTTCTTGCCTGGTCTTGCCGGATCTCTGGCCGGAACCGGTCGAGGCCCGGCGGCCCGCGCCGGAAGCCTCACCCGATCCGGTTGTTTGCGGTCGGCCCGCAGCGGCGACCCTTGATCTTGTGAACGGCTTCAGCACACGAGCGGCTCGGCGGGGTGCGTGCTTTCAGCGCACTGCGCTCGATGCGGCTGTCCGCGGTGTCCCGGCCGGAGCGGGTGTTCGCTCTACGGCCGGGCTTCCGCTGTCGTGCGCGCTGCTGCCTGCCGGCGGGGGAACGGGCGGATCAGATGACGACGCCGCGCGCGGCCAGCCAGGGCCGGGGGTCGATCTTCTTGGTGCCGTTCTGCCACACCTCGAAGTGCAGGTGCGGGCCGGTGCTCTGGCCGCGGTTGCCGATCTCGGCGATCTGCTGGCCGCACTTGACCTTCTGGCCGGCCTTGACGTTGAAGCTGTTCATGTGGCCGTAGACCTGGACGGTGCCGTCGTCGAGCTGGATCCGGACCCAGAGGCCGAAACCGCTGGCGGGGCCGGCCTCGATCACGGTGCCGTCGGAGGCGGCGTAGATCGGGGTACCGATCGAGTTGGCGATGTCGATACCGAGGTGGCTCGTGCCCCACCGGGCACCGAAGCCCGAGGTGAAGCTGCCGTGCGCGGGCAGGCAGGTCTTGGGGCGAGCGGCTTCTTCGGCGGCCTTCTTGGCGGCGTCGGCTTCACGCTGCTCGCGGGCCTGCGTGACGGAGGCGCTGTCAGCGAGCTTGGCGGCCTCGGCGGAGGCGTCGACAGCGTGGCCGGTCGGCAGGAGTTCCGGGGCACCCCCGGAGCCCGCACCTCCAGCGGTCAGCGAAGCGCTGGCGTCCTGGCTGTTGGCCAGGGGGGTGACGGCGGTGTCCGAATCGGTGATCGTCTTGAGGGTCGAGCCCGCAGCAGCGGCGGCGAACGCACCAGCCGCAACGGCGGCAACCACGACACGGCCGCGAAGGGCCGAAGAGGGCGGGGCAATGCGGTGCGCACCCCGGACACGAACGACCGCACCTTCCAGTGCGTCCTTCAATGCCGGGGAAGGAGCTTGGCCGCCGGGGGAGCGGTGTGAAGCCAAGACAGGGCCTTCCATCGTCGGGGAGCCGGGTCGAGGACTGCGGGCGGGGGAACCCGGTGAGCCAACCTCGGGGGTGGTTTGCTCGGCGTCCTACTTCGTGACCTGACTGTAATGGGGACCTCGGGACAGTAACGAAGGGGTACCGCTGTCGGCAAGGCGTGCCCCCGCTGTCGGCCGTTCGGGTGGAGTCGGCAGCACGCTCACCTGTGGAAATCACCCAAAGTTAGAGGGGGTTTACGGCGTCCGGTGTGACTTGCCTTACATGGAGTGGAGTTGGTGAAGACCCATTGCGCCCGCCGGAGGGGCTTACGGAGCCCCGGCGGCCCGGGAATAACGGTTTGCGGCGCGAGGTTGAAGCGCGTTCGACGACTCGCGCCCGCCGACGGTTCTCCGGCGACGCGAACTTGCTAGCGTCGCGGGCAATATGCCCCCACGCGCAGAGCCCCCCACCGGAAGCACCCCCGGCCCCCGCCAAGAACCCCCGGCGCGAGGCCCGAGCGGACCGGCCTCAGGTCCCATCGGCGCACGGCAGGCGTCGGCGCCCTCCACGGCAGGTGCCCCCGAGCCCGAGCCGGGCCCCTCGGACACGGGCGGAGCCGCGCAGGTACCCAGCGAGTCTTCGCGGTCCGAGGCCCCCACCGGCAGGTCCGGCAGCGCGCAAGATTCCGCGGCCGCCTCAGCGGGCAGTGCGGGCGAGCGGTCGCGGTCCGAGGCGCCCACCGGCAGGTCCGGCGGTGCGCCAGACTCCGCGGGCGGTCCCGGCAAGTCCACGCCGGCGACACCCGGCGAGCGGTCGCGAACCGACCCCGTTGCCGGCAGCGCCTCCAGCAGGCCGCGAAATCCCGTCCCCCCAGCGGGCGGTTCCAGCGCGCAAGACTTCACCTCACCCTGGGCTGACGACACCGAAACCCGCGCCTCCAGTCCCCTCAAACTTGCCCTCACCCTCGCCACCCTCGGTGCCGCCGCGCTCACCGCCGCCGCCGTCGTTCCCGTCTCTCCCTCCGCCGGCCCCGGCTTCACCAGCTGGCCGTGGCTCGCCCTTCTCGCCCTCGCTCCCGTCGTCGCCGCCGTCTGGTTCGCCGGGGCCGGGAAACCCGGGCTCGGCGGTGGCCTCCTCCTCGGCCTGGCCGCCCTCGCGCCCGGGCGGCTGGTCCTCGACCTCCAGTTCGCCGTCAACGGACCGCTCACCATCCGGCCAGAGCTGTACCTGCCCGATCGGTTCCTCGGCTCCTCCGCCGTCGGGGCCGGGTTCTGGCTTCTGCTCTCCGGGCACGTCCTGACCGCCGCCGCCGGGCTGGTGGCCTGGCGGGCCCTCCGCAGCCACGAAGAACCCGAACGACGGCGCTGGCGGCTGCTCGTTCCGCTGCTCGCCGTCGTCGCCGGGGCCGGGCTGCTGACCGCTCCCGTCCACTCCGGCAACGGTTTCCTGCTCGCCCGGGCCGCCTTCGAAGGACCTTGGCCCGCCCTCGGCGGTTACCTCCTGATCGCCGCCGCCCTGCCGCTGGCCGCCGTGGTCGCGCTCGCCGCTCCGGCCGAGCACGTGGCCCGCGGGGCGCTCGGCGGGCTGGCCGCCGCCGCCTTCGGGGTGGCCGCGCCGCCCGTTCTCGCCGGGCTCCTCCGGGACGACCTGCACGTCACCTGGGGACCCGTGCTCGCGCTCGTCGCGACGGCGATCGTCGCCGGACTCGCCGGCACCCGGCTCACCGAAAGCACCGGGAGCACCGGAAGCACCGGGAACCCCGAAACGGACCTCGCCGGCACCGCGAAACTGCCCGGTCTCTTCTGGTGGCGCCTCGGCACCGGCCTGCTCGGCCTGGCCACCGCGCTCGCCGCGCTCATCGGTGCCTTCGCCCCGCAGGTCGCCGTCACCGCGCTGAACCCCGGCGCCACCACGCCGGTCAGCGCCGCCGCCGAAAGTCCCGCCCGGTGGTTCCTCCTCGTCGCCGCGCTTGTGCTCGCCGTTCCCGCCGCCGGGGTGCTCGTCCCCAAGACCGCCGCCGTCGCGCGGCCGGTGCTCGGGGTCGCCTGGGCCGGGATCGTCCTGGCCGGCACCGCCGTCCTCAACACCGCGCTGACCGCCACCCAGGCCGGCAACCTCGCCGGGTTCGGGGGCTCGGCCGCCCCCGTCTTCACCTACGACCTCGGGGCCGGCGCCGCCTGGACGGTCGCCGCGCTCGTGCTCGCCGCCCTCACCTCCCTCGCCGCCGTCGGCACCGGTGTCGTCGAACGCGAGGACGCCGGGGAGGACACCACCCGAAGCAGCCTGCTCACCCCCGTCGCCGCCGGTGCGGTGCTGGCCGTCGCCGCGTTCGGGCTGCCCGTCTTCGCCGTTCCCGGCTACGTCGCCCCCGGCCTCTGGTCCCACCTCGACACCCCGTCGTGGGGGCTGCTGACCGCCGCCGCGGTCGTCGCCGGCGCGGCCGCCCTCGCCACGCGGTCGCGGCCGAAACCGGCGGCCGCTCTGCTCGCCGGCGCCGCCCTGCTCACCGCGCTGCACGCCCTGGAACTGCCGCTCGTCGGGGGCACCCTCGGCGGTGCGAGCCCGGCCGCCGGGTTCTGGGTCGCGCTCGCCGCCACGGCCGCGTTGCTGATCGCCGCCGCCGTGGCCGTCGCCGGTGGACGCCGTGCGCCGTGACCGGCCGCGGGTGCTCCTCGTCGAGTTCACCCGCCCCGACCCGGCCGCCGTCGCGCTGGGCCGCGTCCTGCGCGACGACGGCGTGGAGGTCGTCCACGCCGGCCCCGTGGACACCGTCGAGCAGATCCTCCGCACGGCCGAACAGGAAGACCCGGACGCGATCGGCGTGCTCGGCGCCGCACCGCCGGAAGACCTCGAAGACGCACTCGGCGACGTCCGCGTGTTCACGGCCGAGACCGCCGGCGAAGTGGTGAAACAGCTCGCCGGTGGGCGGTCTCACACCGCTGAAGCACCGTCTGACCGCACACGGTGACCGACTTCACCAGGTGCGGAGTCCCCTGCGTCTGCGCAGGTCGCTAACCTCGACTGGTCCGACAGCGCGGTCCGGTCGCGGACCACCTGCAGTGGCGTGTCGTCAGGAGACTGGAGTAGTGGACCTCTACGAGTACCAGGCGAGGGATCTCTTCGCCGCCCACGGAGTACCGGTTCTGCCGGGTGCCGTGGCTAGCACCCCCGAAGAAGCCAAGGCCGCCGCGGAGCAGATCGGTAACCAGGTCGTCGTCAAGGCGCAGGTGAAGGTCGGCGGCCGTGGCAAGGCGGGCGGCGTCAAGCTGGCCCAGACGCCCGACGAGGCGAAGGAGAAGGCGGAAGCCATCCTCGGCCTCGACATCAAGGGCCACATCACGCGTCGCGTGCTCGTGGCCGAAGCCTCGGACATCGCGTCCGAGTACTACTTCTCCTTCTTGCTGGACCGCGCGAACCGCACGTTCCTGGCGATGGCGTCCTCCGAGGGCGGCGTGGAGATCGAGCAGCTCGCGGTCGAGCGCCCGGAAGCGCTCGCGAAGATCCCGGTCGACGCGATCGCCGGTGTGGACAAGGCGAAGGCGCTCGAGATCCTGAAGGCCGGCAACTTCCCGGCCGACATCATCGACGAGGCCGCCGACGTCGTGGTGAAGCTCTGGGAGACCTTCGTCTCCGAGGACGCCACCCTGGTCGAGGTCAACCCGCTGGTCCGCGACCCGCAGGACAAGATCATCGCCCTCGACGGCAAGGTCACCCTCGACGAGAACGCGGACTTCCGCCAGCCGGGCCACGAGGCCCTGGTGGACAAGGAAGCGGAGAACCCGCTCGAGGCGAAGGCCAAGGCCAAGAACCTCAACTACGTCAAGCTCGACGGCCAGGTCGGCATCATCGGCAACGGCGCGGGCCTCGTGATGTCCACTTTGGACGTCGTGGCGTACGCGGGCGAGAAGCACGGCGGCGTGAAGCCGGCGAACTTCCTCGACATCGGCGGCGGCGCGTCGGCCGAGGTCATGGCGGCCGGGCTGGACGTCATCCTGAACGACCCCGACGTGAAGAGCGTCTTCGTCAACGTCTTCGGCGGCATCACCGCCTGCGACGCGGTGGCGAACGGCATCGTCGAGGCCCTGAAGATCCTGGGTGACGAGGCCGCCAAGCCGCTGGTCGTCCGCCTGGACGGCAACAACGTCGTCGAGGGTCGCCAGATCCTCGCGGACGCGAACCACCCGCTGGTCACCGTGGTGGACACAATGGACAACGCGGCCGACAAGGCTGCCGAGCTCGCCGCGGCAGGTGCGTGAGATGTCGATCTTCCTGAACGAGAACAGCAAGGTCATCGTCCAGGGGCTCACCGGCTCCGAGGGCATGAAGCACGCGACCAAGATGCTGAAGTCCGGCACGAACATCGTGGGCGGCGTCAACGCCCGCAAGGCCGGCCAGACCGTCACCATCGAGGGCAAGGACCTCAAGGTCTTCGGCACCGTCGAAGAGGCGATCAAGGAGACCGGCGCGGACGTGTCGGTCATCTTCGTGCCGCCGAAGTTCGCCAAGGACGCGGTCATCGAGGCGATCGACGCCGAGATCCCGCTCGCCGTGGTGATCACCGAGGGCATCCCGGTGCACGACTCGGCCTACTTCTGGGCCCACGCCGTCGCGAAGGGCGGCACGACCCGGATCATCGGGCCGAACTGCCCCGGCGTGATCAGCCCCGGCAAGTCGAACGCCGGCATCATCCCGGCCGACATCACCGGCCCCGGCAACATCGGCCTCGTGTCGAAGTCCGGCACGCTGACCTACCAGATGATGTACGAGCTGCGGGACATCGGTTTCTCCACCGCGGTCGGCATCGGCGGTGACCCGATCATCGGCACCACGCACATCGACGCCCTCGAGGCGTTCGAGGCGGACCCCGAGACCAAGGTCATCGTGATGATCGGCGAGATCGGCGGCGACGCCGAAGAGCGCGCCGCGGCGTACATCAAGGAGAACGTGACGAAGCCGGTCGTCGGTTACGTCGCGGGCTTCACCGCGCCCGAGGGCAAGACCATGGGCCACGCGGGCGCCATCGTCTCCGGCTCCTCCGGCACGGCCGCCGCGAAGAAGGAGGCCCTCGAGGCCGCCGGCGTCAAGGTCGGCAAGACCCCGAGCGAGACCGCCGTCCTGGCACGTGAGCTGTACAACAACCTCGGCTGAGGCCGGGAAGTAACTCCTGGTGGGGCCGGGCACCGCACACGGTGCCCGGCCTTTCCTCGTCCGGCACGAAACCGCGCGGGCTATTCATGCGTCTGGTGGGCTGGTGGCCTTCGAGTGCGCTAGCGTTCTGCGCACACAAGCCGCCTCGTCTTCTCCCGGGCGCCCGCGCGCCCGGAGTGCCGGTCGAACCGACAGGAGTGCATCCGATGACCTTCCCCAGCGGTGGGCCCGGCTACCCCCAGCAGGGTGGCGGCCAGCAGCCCCCCGGACCGCCGTCCAGTGCCTTCCCGGCGCAGCAGCCGCACTCGCACCAGGCGCCGTCCGGTGCGGCGGGCCTGGCGCAGAACCTGCCGCTGCTGCTCGCCCTGGTCGTCGCCGGCCTCGGCCTCGTGCAGTACTTCCTCGGCTTCTCCGACAACGGCGAAGTCGGCCTCGGCGGGACGCTCCTGCTGGCCGGTGGCCTCCTCGCCGCGCTGCACGCGCTGCCGAAGGGCCCGAAGACGCTGCCGTTCGCCGCGCTGCTGAGCGTCCTCGGCGCGCTCGAGGTGCTGGACGCGCTGGTCGGGATGCAGACGTCGCCCGGCATCGTCACCGTCATCCTGATCCTGGGCATCCTGCAGATGCTCGTCGCGGTCGGCGCGCTGCTGATCGCGCACGACGTCATCAAGCCGCCGTCGCCGAAGCCGGCCGCGCCGTCCTACGGCAGCCAGTACGGGCAGCAGGGGCAGGCCGGTCAGCCGGGACAGCAGCAGTACGGCCAGCCCGGCCAGCAGTTCGGCCAGCAGGGCCACGGGCCGGGGCCGGTCGCGCCCGGCGGTGACGCGCCGTTCTCGCAGCCGGGCCAGTACGGTTCGCCGAACCCGCCGTCGACCACGCCGCCGCCGGGGCAGCAGGCCACGACGTACGCCCCGCAGCAGGGCCAGTTCTTCCAGCAGCCGCCGCCGGAGAACCCGGGCACGCCGCCCGGTGGGTTCGGCAAGTCGAACTGACGCAGCCCGAAACCGAACACCCGCTGTGACGCTCGGTGTCACAGCGGGTGTTTTGTGTTCGGGGTGCCCCGTCCGGGTGAGCCACGCTGTCCGGCGGCGGCGTGGCTCACCCGTACGGAGCAGCCCGGATGCCAGGGTGCGGATCATGGAGCTGCTCACCGACGACCCCCACCCGCCGGGTGAAGCAGTGGGCGACCCCCGGCCCGAGGCCGCCCTCGCGGGGCCGGCCCGGGTGCGCGTGCTGTTCGCCGCTGCCCTCGGCCCGCTGGTCACCGGCTACGCCGCCGTCGCGACCGTGCTGGCCGTGGTCGCCCTCACCGCCGGCCGCACCGCCTTCTCCGGCACCGGGGTCTTGCTGGCCGCCGGGCCCGGCTGGCTCGCCGCGCACCAGGTGCGCCTCGGCCTCGGCGGTCACCCACTCGGGGTGCTGCCGCTGCTGCCGACGCTGGGTGTCGTCGCGCTGGCCGCGCGGACGGCGTCCGGCGCCGCCCGCCGCCTCGGCTGCCGCTCGTTCCGCGAAGCCCGGCCGGTGCTCGTCACGATCACCGGCGCACACGCCGTGTCCGGGCTCGTCGTCGCGCTCTGCGCCCAGGGCTCGGTGACGGCGAACCCGGTGGCCGCCTTTGTCGTGCCCGGCTTGCTCGCCGCGGCGGCCTCGTGCGCGGGCATCACCCGGTCGTGCGGGCTGCCGGACCTCGTCGCCGAGCGCCTCGACCCGCTCGCGCTGCGCGGGTTGCGGGCCGGGGCGATGGCCCTGGCGGTGCTGGTGGCCTGCGGTGCCGCCGTGTTCACGGTCGCGACCGGGCTGTCGTGGGCGGCGGTGGCCGACACCTACGAGCCCGGCTTCGGCACGAGCTTCGGGCTCTTCCTGCTTTCGCTGCTGTACCTGCCGAACGCCGTGACGGCCGCGCTCTCCTTCGTCACCGGTCCCGGCTTCTCGATCGGCCCGCTCACCGCCGGCATGTTCGGCTACCACGGCGGCGACGTGCCCGCCGTCCCGCTGCTCGGCGGCCTGCCGGGGCACCACGCGGCGTGGTGGCCGGCGCTGCTGGTGCTGCCCGCGGCGGCCGGCGCGCTGACCGGCTGGTCGCTGCGCCGGGTCGACGCCGAGCCGGCGCAGCGCATCCGCGCCGTCGCGGTGGCCGGTGCCGTCGTCGCGCTGGGCTGCGTCGTGCTGGGCACGCTGGCGGGCGGCCGCCTCGGCGACGGCCCGTTCGACCCGGTGAGCGTTCCGGTCGGCGTCGCTTCGGTCGTCGCCTTCTGCTGGATCGTCATCCCGGGCTCGTTCGTCGCGTTCTTCGCGGGCGAGCACGAGCCGCCCGCCCCGCCGCCGGAAGCGCTCGAGGACAACGAAGCCTTCCAGGACGCCGACGAGGTCGACGCCGAAGAAGCATCCGAAGCCGTCGAGGAACTCGAAGCGGCAGAAGCGGCCAGAGCGTCCGAAGAGGACGCGGAGTTCGAAGCCGAAGCCGACGCCGAACTCGGCCTGGCCGATCCCGAGCTTTCACGTGAAAGCTCCGCCTCCGGGGATCCGGAGCTTTCACGTGAAAGCTCCGCCGGACCCGGCGGCGCTGTGACCGGAGGCACCGAGACCTGCGGCGACGTCGAGCCGGGCGAGGGCGACCGTTAGGGTTGACGCGTCCTGGTGAAGCGCCGTGCGCCCGGCTGCGCACCGCCCGCGGCAAGGAGCCCGCTCTGTCTCAACGGTTGGACCTGCCCACCCCGGTGAAGCTCGTCGTGCTCGCGTCGGGCTCCGGCACCCTCCTGCAGGCGGTGCTGGACGCCACCGGGCGGTCCGGCTTCCCGGCCAAGGTCGTCGCCGTCGGCGCCGACCGCACCGGCATCGAGGCCCTCACCCGCGCCGAGCGCCTGAGCATCCCGTCGTTCACCGTCCGCGTCGCCGACCACCCCGATCGCGCCGCGTGGGACAAGGCGCTGGCCGAGGCCGTCGCGGCCTACCGGCCCGACCTGGTCGTCTCCGCCGGGTTCATGAAGATCCTCGGGAGCGAGTTCCTCGGCCGCTTCACGGTGATCAACACGCACCCCGCGCTGCTCCCGTCGTTCCCCGGGATGCACGCGGTCCGCGACGCCCTCGACGCCGGCGTCAAGGTCACCGGCTCGACCGTGCACTTCGCGGACGCCGGGGTCGACACCGGGCCGATCATCGCCCAGGAGGCGGTCGTCGTGGAGAGCGACGACGACGAAGACGTCCTGCACGAACGGATCAAGGCCGTCGAACGCAGGCTGCTGGTGGAAACGATCGAGCGACTCGGCCGCGGTGGCTGCACCGTGGACGGACGAAAGGTGACATTTCGTGAGCACTGACCTGGGACGGCGCCCGGTCCGCCGGGCGCTGATCGGCGTCTCGGACAAGGCGGGCCTCCTGGACCTCGCGACCGGCCTGCACGCGGCCGGCGTCGAGATCGTCTCCACCGGCGGCACGGCGAAGGCCATCGCCGACGCCGGTGTCCCGGTCACGCCGGTCGAGCAGGTCACCGGGTTCCCCGAGTCGCTGGACGGCCGGGTGAAGACGTTGCACCCGAACGTGCACGCCGGGCTGCTGGCCGACCAGGGCAACCCCGACCACGTCGAGCAGCTGCGGAAGCTGGAGATCGCCGCGTTCGACCTGCTGGTCGTGAACCTGTACCCGTTCGCGCAGACCGTCGCGTCCGGCGCGAGCCCCGAGGACTGCGTCGAGAACATCGACATCGGCGGCCCGGCGATGGTCCGCGCGGCGGCGAAGAACCACGGCAGCGTCGCGGTCGTCGTCGACCCGGCCCGCTACGGCTGGGTGCTCGAGCGCGTCGCCGACGGCGGCTTCGACCTCGAAGACCGCAAGCGCCTCGCCGCCCAGGCGTACGCGCACACGGCGGCGTACGACACGGCTGTCGCTTCGTGGTTCGCCAGCGCGTACGCCCCCGACGAGGACGCTGCCAACGCCGGTTTCCCGGACTTCCTCGGCGCCACCTGGGAACGCGCCGACGTCCTGCGCTACGGCGAGAACCCGCACCAGAAGGCCGCGCTGTACAAGAGCGACCGGCCCGGGCTGGCGCACGCCGAGCAGCTGCACGGCAAGGCCATGTCGTACAACAACTACGTCGACACCGACGCCGCGCGCCGCGCCGCGTTCGACTTCGCCGAGCCCGCCGTCGCGATCATCAAGCACGCCAACCCGTGCGGCATCGCGATCGGCGCGGACATCGCCGAAGCCCACCGCAAGGCCCACGCGTGCGACCCGGTTTCGGCCTACGGCGGCGTCATCGCGACGAACCGGCCGGTCAGCCGCGAGGCCGCCGAGCAGATCGGCGAGGTCTTCACCGAGGTCGTGCTGGCCCCGGACTTCGACGCCGAAGCCCTGGAAATCCTGCAGCGCAAGAAGAACATCCGGCTGCTGAAGCTGCCGGCGGCCCCGGCGTCACCGATCGAGTTCCGCCCGATCTCCGGCGGCGTCCTGCTGCAGACGGCCGACACGATCGACGCCGCCGGGGACGACCCGGCGAACTGGCAGCTCGCCACCGGTGCCGCGGCCGACGAGCAGACCCTGCGCGACCTCGAATTCGCGTGGCGCTCGCTGCGCGCGGTCAAGTCCAACGCCATCCTGCTCGCCGCCGACGGCGCGACCGTCGGTGTCGGCATGGGCCAGGTCAACCGGGTCGACTCGTCGCGGCTCGCGGTGGCGCGTGCGGGCGACCGGGCCAAGGGCTCGGTCGGCGCGTCCGACGCGTTCTTCCCGTTCCCGGACGGCCTGGAAGTGCTGGTCGAGGCCGGTGTGCGCGCGATCGTGCAGCCCGGCGGCTCGGTCCGCGACGCCGAGGTCATCGCGGCCGCGGAGAAGGCGGGGGTCACCATGTACCTGACGGGGACGCGCCACTTCGCGCACTGACCGCTTTCGGGGGCTCCGGGTGGCGGAACCCCGGATGTCACTGACCCGCGCTTCGAGAGGGAGGGCTCGATGCAGCAACCGCCGCAGTACGGCTACGGCCAAGGCCAACAGGGGTACCCGGGCCACCAGCAGCCCGGGTACCCGCCGCAGCAGGGCTATCCGGGCTACCCGCAGCAGCCCGGGTATCCCCAGCAGCCCGGGTACCCGGCGCCCGGGTACCCGCCCGCCGGGTACGGCGCGCCGGTGCCGCCGCCGAAGAAGAAGCGGACCGGGCTGATCCTCGGCATCGTCGGCGGCGTGGTCGTGCTGCTCGGCGCGGGCATCCCGCTGGGCATCTTCGCGTCCGACTACTTCGCGAGCACCGGCGCGGCGCCGTCGTCGTCGCCGGTGCCCGCCGAGTGCCAGGTCCCGGCGCCGGTGCTGGAGCGGGCGGGGTTCCCGAGCTTCGTCCTGGGCGGCCAGGGCACCCAGGACCTGCCCGGCATCAAGCAGCAGGGCTGCAGCTGGAAGCCGGGACCGGACGAGAACGTCCGCGACGCCACCATGCACGTCCAGATCACGCGGTACTCCGGGGAGAGCGCGCGCGAGCAGGCGAACGACCTGTTCACGCCGAAGGCGCCGCCGATCCCGCCGACGGACGTGCGCGGCATCGGCGACAAGGCGGTGCTGGTCCGGCTGGCCACCGACAGCGCGTTCAGCGGGTCCGAGCTGCACGTCCTCAAGGGCACGACCGTCGTCATCCTCGAGGTGTCCGGCTGGGACAAGGGGTTCTTCTCGAACTCGCCGATGCCTCAGGAGGAGACCGACGCCGCCGTGCAGGCGGTCGGCGCGGAAATCGTCAACAAGCTGCCGCGCTAGGCGGGCGCGGGCAGCGCCTTGCAGAGCGCGACCGGGAACTTCGGCTCGGCCGCCGTTATCTCCGCGCACCCGGCGGACCGGGTCTGCGCGAACGACGTCCACCCCGTGCCGCCCCAGCGGAAGGCGGTGCGGGACGGCGGCTCGGTCTGGCGCACCAGGAGGTCGAGGACCAGCCAGCCCGGGTCGCAGGCGCGCGTGGTGCCCGGGCTTTCGGCGCCCGCGGCGGACACCGCGGCGCCGATCCACGCCGGGTCGCAGTGGTCGGCGGGCGGGGCGCAGGCGCCCTGGCGGTCGCAGTGGCCCCAGCCCGCGCCGAGCTTGTGCCAGGCGTTGCCGGTGTCGGCGTTGAGGATCACCGTCCGGTCCGCGATCGGGCCCGACGTCGTCAGCCGCAGCTCCGCGGGCACCTTGTCCTGGCAGCCGCCCGCCGCGGGTCGCGTCGAGTAGACGACGTCGGCGCGGATGTCGGTCTTCGCCTCCACGACCTGCTCGATCCGCGGCTCGCGGACGCAGCCGGGGTCCTTGCCGGGCAGCGCGACCTGCACGAACAGGCTGTGGTTGTCGGAGCCGGGGCGGATCCCGGTGACGTCGGCGCGGAACGAGCGCCACTCGGCGCCCATGGTCGTCGGCGGCGGCGCCGCGGCCGTCGCGCCGGGCACCCCGCCGCCGGCGGTCACCACGACGGCGACCACCGCGCCCGCCGCGAGGAGCGCCCCGGCGATCCACCGGATCGGCCGTCTGCGCGGTTCGGTCATCGTCACCCCCAGGTCCACGGGCAATCTAGCCGACGCCGCAGCGTCAGGCGGCCGGACCGGGTTTTTTGCGCAGCGTGACGTTCCTTTCCAGGTACACGGCCCCGCGGATGTGGCCTTCGGTGGTGGGCGGATCGGTGAGCCGGTAGCCGGCCCGCTGGTACAGCGCGATGTTGCGGGCACTGCGCGCCCCGGTGAAGAGAGCGAACCGGCGGGCCTCGGCGGGGGCGTGGGCTTCGGCGTGGGCGAGCAGCCGCCGTCCGAGCCCGCGCCCGGCGAAGTCGGGAGCGACCATCAGCCTGCCGAGCTCCCAGCGGTCGTCGTCGAGGCGGGCGCGCACGGCGCCGATCAGGCGGTGGTCCTGCCGCAGCACCCACACCGACCAGGTCTTGATCCAGTCGCGCACGTCGTCGAGGGTTTCGTGCAGGGCAGGGATGTCGAGGGTGTCGTTGAGGACGGCCTCCTGGACCCAGCAGCAGCGCTGCAGGACCAGCAGTTCCGGGCCGTCTTCGGGGCGGGCGTCGGTGAGCTGCACGCCGTCTGTCTAGTGATCGTGTTCGGTGGGGGCAACTGCATTACAGCGCCCCACTACCGGGTGACTTGACACCTCGGGTGGTTCGCGGTTGACTGGTTTACGTCGAACAGGTGTTCGACGTTGAACCGCCGCCTTCCCCGCGGCGAGCCAGCGTCGTCGGTCGTGTTTTGGGAGAGGCCCGGCCGCCGGCCCTAGTCCGTGGTGGGGAGGTGCGTGCGGTGACTGCTGTGGTGGAGCCGTCGGTGGCCCGATTGGCGGCCCTGCCCGGGGTCAGCACGGCGAGCCGGGTGGCGGCCCAGGCCGAGCGGGCCAGGGCGACGGGAAGGGTGCTCCCGGTCGCCCCGGCGCTGGCCGGGCTGCTGCCCGGCGCCGGGCTCCGGCGCGGGAGCACGGTGGCGGTCCACGGGGGGACGTCGCTGCTGCTCGCGCTGCTCGCCGAGGCCACCGCCCAGGGCGCGTGGGCGGCGGTGATCGGCATGCCGTCACTGGGTCTCGCGGCGGCGGCCGAGTACGGAGTGGACCTCACCCGGCTGGCACTGGTCCCACGGCCGGGCCCAGAGCTCCCCGCGGTGGCGGCGGCGCTGCTCGACGGCGTGGACGTGGTGGCGGTCCACGCGGAGACGGTCCAGGCAGCCGTGGCGCGGCGGCTGTCGGCCCGTGCCCGTAACCGCGGCGCGGTGCTGTTGTCGTCCGGAGCATGGCCGGGCGCGGACGTGGAGCTGTCATGCCGCCGCGAGGGCTGGACAGGCCCCGAGAACGGCTACGGCCACCTCCGTGCACGCCGGGTCCGAGTCCGAGCCCACGGCCGCGGCGCGGCGGCCCGCCCGGTCTCGGCCGAGCTCCACCTGCCTGATGTGGGCGGCCGGGTGACCGGCGCGGTGCCCGGTCCGGTGTCGGGCTCGGTGGTGGGCTCTGGGGTCCGCGAGGCCACGGCATGAGCTTCCCTCTCCGTCCTAACCGGACTGTGCCGTTCCGCTGCCCGCGGCACCGCCGACCCGCCCCCGCGAGCCGACCCTTCGGGTACGCGAGCCGACCCTTCGGGTACGCGAGCCGACCGCCTGGGCACGGCAGCCGACCGTCCGGGTACGCCAGCCGGCCGCTTGGGCACGCGAGTCGACTCTCCGGCTACGAGAGCCGACCCGCCACGCGCGCGAGCCGACCGCTTGGCTGCGCCAGCCGACCCTCCAAGCACGCGAGCCGGCCACTTCCCCACCTCCGTCCGAGGCGTCTCGGCGGTCGGCTGCTGGAGGTCACGTGACCGTCCCAGCTCAACGCACCACCTCCGGCACCCCCACCCGCATGCTGGTCCTGTGGTGCCCGGACTGGCCCGCCGTCGCCGCGGCCGCCGTTGGTGGGGTTGGCTCGGCTGAGCCCGTCGGCGTTTTCAGCGCCAATCGGGTTGTGGCCTGCAATGCCGTGGCCCGGCGCAGTGGTGTCCGGCGGGGGATGCGACGGCGGGAGGCGCAGTCGAACTGTCCGGAGCTGGCCGTCTTCGGTGCTGACGATGGGCGGGATGCTCGGCTGTTCGAGCCCGTTGCGCGGGCGGTCGAAGGGCTCGTCGTCGGGGTCGAGGTGGTGCGGCCGGGGCTGGTGGCCGTTCCCGTTGCCGGTGCCGCGGGGTACTTCGGCGGGGAACACGTCCTCGTCGAGCGGCTCGTCGACGAGGTTGCCGCCGCGGCCGGGGTCGAGTGCCAGGTCGGTGTCGCCGAGGGGCTCTTCGCCGCGATGCTCGCCGCGCGGTGCGGGGAGTTCGTCGAACCCGGGCGGGTGGCGGAATTCCTCGCTCCGCTTCCGATCACCGAGCTCGACCAGCCCGGTGCCGACCGCGCGGAGCTGGCCGACCTGCTGCGCCGGCTCGGGTTGAAGACGCTCGGGGCGTTCGCCGCCCTGCCGGAACGCGACGTCGCCACCCGCTTCGGGGTGGCCGGGGTGCTCGCCCACCGGCTGGCGCGCGGCCGCTCTGAACGGCCGCCGCTGCGCAGGCGCCCGCCGCCCGAACTGACGCTCACCGAGGAGTTCGACCCGGTCGTCGAGCGGGTCGACGTCGCCGCGTTCCTCGCCAAGGGCCTCGCGGCCCGGTTTTGCGCGGGCCTCGCCGGGCACGGACTCGCCTGCACCCGGCTCGGCATCTACGCCGTCACCGAAGAGGGCGAACACCTCGGCCGGGCCTGGCGGTGCGCGGAACCGCTGACGCCCACCGGCGTCGCCGACCGGGTGCGGTGGCAGTTCGAAGGCTGGCTGCGTGCCGCGCCGGGGCAGCGTCCGACGTCCGGTGTGGTGCGGCTGCGGCTGGAACCCGAGGAGGTCGTCGAAGGCCGGTCGCTGCAGCTCGACCTGTGGCGCAACGGCGGCTCCGGCGAGGACGACGAGCGTGCGGCCCGTGCGTTCGTGCGGGTCCAGGGCCTGCTCGGGCCCGAAGGCGTGCTCACCCCGGTGCTCGACGGCGGCCGCGACCCCGCGGGACGGGTCCGGCTGGTGCCCTGGGGCGACCCGCGCGAGCGGACGACGCCGCCGGACGCGACCTGGCCGGGACGGCTGCCGTCCCCGTCCCCGGCGACGGTCCTCGACCGGCCGGTGCCGGCACAGGTCTTCGACGACGGTGGCCGCGCGGTCGGGATCACCGCCCGCGACCAGGTGACGGCACCCCCGCGACGCCTCACCATCGCGGGCGGCGCGGGCCGGGAAGTCGTGGGCTGGGCGGGGCCGTGGCCCCTGGCGGGCGACCGGCGGCGGCCGGGGCCGCGGCGCGCGCGGCTGCAGCTGGTGCTGACCGGCGAGGGAGACGAGCCGCCCGAAGCGGTGCTGGTGCACTGCGCGGGCACGGAAAATCCACTGTGGACGGTCGAGGGAGTGTACGACTGAGCATGGACGAGAACTACGCACGACGGCTGCGGAACTGGCTGCGATCCGAACCCGGCGCGACGTCGGAGGAGCGCGAGTGGCTGCGCGGGATTCCCGAGCCGGCCTCGGACGAGGCCGCCTCGCCCGGCAGGTGGACGGTCCACGGGCAGCTCCCGGAGCTACCCGCCGACGACGATGACTGGGTTTGCCCGGTGATCGCGCTGCCGGTCCCGCGACCGTCGCGGGAAAACGGCTGCCGGATGAGCGACGCCGAGGCCCGCTCGCGCAGGAACCACCCGACGAACGCAGGCCGCCACCCCGAGCCGCCGAAACCGAGCCCCATGAGCGAAGCCGAGGCCCGCTCCCGCTGGAACCACCCCACGAACTGGCACCGCCGCCGAGCAGCGGAACAACAGCAACAACACCAAAAACACCAAAAACACCAGCGAGACGAGCCCGGGAGCCGCTAGATGGGCTGGAACAACCCACCCGTCCGCTGGAAGGACCTCGCCCGCACCCTCGCCGGCGGCCTCCCTCCCGGCGACCACGGGGACAGTCCCGCCTGGAGCCGGCACCGCGACGGCTACCGGCGGCCGGAAGACCTCCCCGCTCGCCGCAACGACGATGGCGCCGAAACCGTCCGCGTTCCCTACGCCGAGCTGCACTGCCACTCCAACTTCAGCTTCCTCGACGGGGCCAGCCACCCCGAAGAACTCGTCGAAGAGGCCGCGCGCCTCGAACTGGACGCCATCGCGCTCACCGATCACGACGGCATGTACGGCGTCGTGCGGTTTGCCGAGGCGGCCCGGGAACTCGGCGTCAACACCGTCTTCGGCACCGAACTGAGCTTCGGGCTGCCGGGCCCGCAGAACGGCGTTCCCGATCCGGAAGGCGAGCACCTCCTGCTGCTCGCGCGCGGCGACCAGGGCTACCGGGCCCTCTGCCGCGCCATCACCGCCGGGCAGATCCACCACGACGCCGAAAAGGGACGGCCCGTCTACGACCTCGGTGCGGTCGCCGAGGAGGTCGCCGGGCAGTGCGTGGTGCTGACGGGCTGCCGCAAGGGCGCGGTGCGCTCGGCCCTCGTCGCGCACGGCCCGGCGGCCGCCGCGGAGAAGCTCCGGGAACTCAAAGACCGCTTCGGCGGGGACAACGTCTACGTCGAGCTCACCGATCACCGCCAGCCCCTGGACAGCACCCACAACGACCTCCTGACCGAACTCGCCGGGGAGCTGGGCCTGCCGACCGTCGCCACCACCGCCGCGCACTACGCCCGGCCCGAGCGCGCGCCGCTGGCCGATGCGCTCGCCGCGATCCGGGCGCGGCGGGGGATCGACGAACTCGAGGGCTGGCTGCCGGCCGCCGGGACGGCGTTCCTGCGCAGCGGCGCCGAAATGGACGTCCTGTTCCGCCGCTATCCCGGCGCGGTCCGCCGCTCCGCCCTGCTGGGCGTGGAATGTGCCTTCCCGCTGAAGCTGATCGCGCCCGAGCTGCCGCCCTTCGACGTTCCCGAAGGCCACACCGAAACGACCTACCTGCGCGAACTCACCCAGGAAGGCGCGAAGGAGCGCTTCAAGGGCAAGCCCCACGAAGAAAAGGCGAACGCCCAGATCGAGCACGAGCTCGCGATCATCGAAGAGCTCGGCTTCCCCGGCTACTTCCTCATCGTCTGGGACATCGTGCGGTTCTGCCGCGAGAACGACATCCTCTGCCAGGGCCGCGGCTCGGCCGCGAACTCGGCCGTCTGCTACGCGCTCGGCATCACGAAGGTCGACTCGGTCGCCTACGAGCTGCTCTTCGAACGCTTCCTCGCCCCGGACCGGGACGGCTACCCCGACATCGACCTCGACATCGAGTCCGACCGCCGCGAAGAGGCCATCCAATACGTCTTCGGGAAACACGGCCGCCTGAGAACCGCCCAGGTCGCCAACGTCATCACCTACCGCGCCCGGTCCGCTGTCCGCGACGCCGCCAGGGCGCTCGGCTACTCGCCGGGTCAGCAGGACGCCTGGAGCAAGCAGATCGACCGCTGGGGCTCGTTGCACAGCACCGAAAAGGACCACGACCACGACATCCCGGACGAGGTCGTGCAGCTCGCCTTCGCGCTCGAAGACTTCCCTCGGCACCTGGGCATCCACTCCGGCGGGATGGTGATGTGCCGGGAGCCGGTGAGCCAGGTCGTCCCGGTCGAGTGGGCGCGGATGGCCGATCGCAGCGTGATCCAGTGGGAGAAGGAGGACTGCGCCGCCGCCGGGCTGGTCAAGTTCGACCTCCTCGGCCTCGGCATGCTTTCGGCGCTGCACTACATGATCGATCTTGTCGGCGAATACAAGGGCAAAAAGATCGACCTCGCCGAGCTGGACCTCGCCGACCAGCAGATCTACGACATGCTGTGCCGCGCCGACGCGATCGGCGTGTTCCAGGTGGAGAGCCGCGCCCAGCTGGCGACGCTGCCGCGGCTGCAGCCCCGCGAGTTCTACGACCTCGCCGTCGAGGTCGCGCTGATCCGGCCCGGCCCGATCCAGGGCGGCTCGGTGCACCCGTACATCCGCCGCAAGCAGGGCCGCGAGAAGTGGGCCTACGACCACCCGTTGCTGGAAAAGGCGCTGCACAAGACGAAGGGCGTGCCGCTGTTCCAGGAGCAGATGATGCAGATCGCGCTGGACGTCGCGAACTTCACGGCGGCCGAGGCCGACCAGCTGCGGCACGCGATGGGATCGAAACGATCTGACCGGAAGATGGACCGGCTGCGGCAGCGGTTCCTCGACGGCGCCGCCGCGAACGGCGTCGAAGCGGAACTCGCGCAGAAGATCTTCCTCAAGTTGAAGGCCTTCGCGAACTTCGGCTTCCCGGAGAGCCACGCGCTGAGCTTCGCGCACCTGGTGTTTTCGAGTGCCTACTTCAAGCACTACCACCCGGACGCGTTCCTGGCGGGTCTGCTGCGCGCGCAGCCGATGGGGTTCTACTCACCGCAGTCGCTGGTCGCCGACGCGCGGCGCCACGGCGTCACCGTGCACGGCCCCGACATCAACCGCAGCCTGCCGCACGCGACGCTGGAACCGTTGCCGGACGGGGGAGAACTCCACGCCGTCCGCACCGGCCTGAGCACCGTGCGGAAGATCGGCGAAGACGTCGCGAAGCAGATCGTGGCCGAGCGCACGGCGAACGGCGGTTACACCGACATGGCCGACGTCGCCCGCCGCGTGCGGCTGACCACGCCGCAGATCGAGGCGCTGGCCACGGCCGGGGCGTTCGCCGGCTTCGGCGGTGACCGCCGCCAGGCGCTGTGGACCGCGGGCGCGGTCGCCGGGGAACGCCCGGAGAAGCTGCCCGGCCTGGTCGGCGCGCAGGCGCCGGTGCTGCCCGGGATGGACGGGCTCGACGTCGCGGCGGCCGACGTCTGGGCGACCGGGGTGTCGCCGGGCAGCTACCCGACCGAGTTCATCCGCGACCGCCTCGACGAGCTGGGCGTCGTCCCGGCGAGCGGCCTGGCGGACCTCGAGGACGGCGCGCGCGTGCTGATCGGCGGCGCGGTCACGCACCGGCAGCGCCCCGCGACCGCGGGCGGGGTCACCTTCCTCAACATCGAAGACGAAACGGGGATGGTGAACGTGATCTGCACGCTCGGCCTCTGGCAGCGCTACCACCGGGTCGCGCGCAGCAGCCCGGCGCTGCTGATCCGCGGGGTGGTGGAGAAGGCCGACGGCGTGGTCAGCGTTCTCGCCCACCGCGTCGAGCCGCTGCCGATGCGCATCAAAGCGAAGTCGCGGGACTTCAGGTGAGGGGACGCCGGACGATCGTGATGATTTCCGGGCTGGTGTCCGTCACCGGCGAACGGTCCCAGTAGCCGTACTGCTCGTCGACGACCAGCCCGGCTTCTTCGGCGAACGCGTTCAGCGCGGGGACGTCGAGGAAGCGCAGGGTGCTCTCGCTGTACTTCGGTGCCTCCCAGTCCGGGCTCTCGTACGTCGTCGTGAAGCTGACGTACCCGTTCTCGAACGGCCCGGCGTCGTTCCACGACCGGACCCCACCGGTTTCCCAGACGTGGGAAGGCGTCCAGCGCTCCCAGCCGCGGGCGGCCGGATTGCGCGTCTCGAAGCCGAACCGGCCGCCGGGGCGCAACGCGCGGCGAACGGCCGAGAACGCCGTCCGCAGTTCCTCGTCGGTCAGCAGCACCTGGAACGCGTGGCCGGTCATCACGGCGAAGCCGAACTCGCCGTCCCAGGCGGCGGTCGACAAATCGCCGTGCACCCACTCGATGTCGTCCCGGCGGCGCGCCTGGACGAGCATGCCTTCGGCAGGATCGAGCCCGACGAGCCGTCCTTCGTGGCCGGACTCGCGCGCCCGGTGCAGCAGGGAACCGGTGCCGCACCCGACGTCGAGGACGGACTGCGCGGCCATGATCATCGGCAGGTAGAACGCGAAGTCGCCGCTGCTCTCCCGCGGGTTCATCGCGTCGTACAGCGAGGCGAGGCCGGCGTCGGCGTAGTGCTCGTCGGGCATGGCGTCACCGTAGTGATCGACGCCGGCAGCCTCATCCGGTTTTCGGGCCCAGACCGAGCAGTTCCGGACGCGCGGCCAGCTCCCGCCAGTACGCGCCGGGGTCGGGCAGCAACCGCCGCCGGTCGAGGTCGAGCAGGCCGGACACACTCGCGACTTCGGCGACCAGCGTGCCGTCCGGCGTGCGGAACTCCTGCGTGACCCGCGAAGTCTTGCCGGTGCCCCAGTGGAACGCGCAGCTGACGTCGACTTCGCCGCGCGGCCGCAGTTCGTGGTGGAACCGCAGGGTCGTCTCCAGGTTGACCGGGCCGATCCGGCGCGCGGTCAGCTCCGCCGGATCGATCCCCGCGGCCTGCACGCACGCCCAGCGCGCGTGGTCGGCGTAGGCGAGGTAGGCCGGGCCGCGGACGTGGCCGTTGGCGTCGATGTCGTCACAGCGCACCGGGATGGTGACGTGGAAGGTCATGCCCGTGATCGTCGCCCCGGGCCGCGGGCGCCGTCTGGAACTTTTCGGCCACCCGCACCAGCGCCGCGGGGGAGGAGCCCGACAGGCGGCGGCACTCGCGGCCGAGGTGGGACTGGTCGGCGTACCCGAGGTCGGCGGCCACACCGGCCAGCGACGTCCGCCGCGCGGCCAGCGGATCGAGCCGGCGCAGGAACCGCTGGAACCGCCGGACGCGGTGCAGCTGCCGCGGCCCGGCGCCGACCGCGTGGACGAGGTGCCGCCGCAGCGCGCGTTCGCTGACGCCCACCGCTTCGGCGACCTCCGCACCGCGAGCCGTCACGCCGAGCGCGTGGACCGCGGCGAGCACCCGCCGGTCCGGCGCCGCGCTGCGCCGGGCGACGAGCCGTTCGAGAACTTCGCGCCGGCCATCGGGATCGGCCGTCTCCGCCAGGACCTCTTCGGCCCGCCGGGCATCCGCACCCCAGAGCTCGCTCAGCCGCACCTCGCCCGCGGGCAGTTCCGGCATCGGCGTGCCGAGTATGGCGGCCGCGGCGCCGCACCGCAGCCGCACGCCGACCCGCGACGAGGACGCCGGGACCCACAGCCACAAGGGCGCTCCGACGGTGACGACGACCGTGAGCGCGTCGCCGTCCCAGACGAGGTCCGCGCACCCGTCCGGGAGCACGCGCAGCGGCCGCGCCCAGCCGGTGTGCCCGTGCCAGCCGCAGGCGAGCACGTCCGCGAGCGCGGGCGGCGGCGCCACTTCGCGGTACACCGACCCCGCCGCCACCGGCCGCAGCGGAATTCCCATGCCGCCAGTATGCAGCGGTCAGAACCTGACCTATTTCGGTCCTAAGTTCCCGGGACGAACCGAGGAGGAAACATGGTCAACCCCGTTCCCGACGGCTACACGACGGTCACCCCGTGGATCATCGGCCGCGACACCGACGGCCTGCTCGGCTTCCTGAAGCGAGCCTTCGACGCCGAGGAGCTCGGCCGGGTCGTCGGCGAGGACGGGAAGATCGGGCACGCCGAAGTCCGCATCGGCGACGCCGTGGTGATGGCCTTCGACGCCCCTGGCGACTGGGCTCCCACTCCGGCGTTCTTGCGGCTCTACGTGCCGGACAGCGAAGTGACCCAGCGACGCGCGATCGAAGCGGGCGCGACCGAGGTGACTCGCCAGACAGTCTTGTTCTTCGGCGATCGGGTCGGGCGCGTCCGCGACCCCTTCGGCAACCTCTGGTGGATCCAGACCCGGCTGGAGAACTTGGACGAAGCCGAAATGATGCGACGCGCGCAACTTCCCGAATACATCGCGGCGATGAACTACGTCCAGGGTGCGAAGCTCTGATCGCCGGTGTGGCACCCTGGGGCCCGTGCTGGAGACCGGGGAGGACTACCGCGAAGCGGTGTTGTCGGGGCAGTGGTGGGAAAAGCGGCGGTTCACCGGCTGCGACTTCGCCGGGGCGGACCTGAGCGGCCTGCGGACCCGCGGCTGCACCTTCGACGACTGCGTGTTCACCCGGGCCGACCTCTCGCGCTCGCGCCACGACGCGTCGGCGTTCCGCTCGTGCACCTTCGACCGCACGGTGCTCGCCGAAAGCCGCTGGACGGCGTGTTCGCTGCTGGGCACGTCGTTCAGCGACAGCGGGTTCGGCGGGATCGCGCTCACCGAGTGCGACCTGTCGCTGGCGTCGCTGGCGAAGGCGCGGCTGCGCAGGCTGGGGCTTTCGGGCCTGCGGCTGCGGGAAGCCAACCTGATGGAAGCCGACCTCACCGGCGCCGACCTCCGCGGCAGCGACCTGACCGGCGCCCGCCTGCAGGGCGCGAAGCTCGAGGGCGCCGACTTGCGCGGCGCGCGGCTGGACGCGAACGCGCTGGTGCAGGCCGACCTGCGGGGCGCCGAGGTGGACGTCGAAACGGCGATCGCCTTCGCGGCCGCCCACGGTCTCGTCATCCGCTGAACACACGAAGGCCCCGGCAGCGCGCTGCCGGGGCCTTCGAAGCACTTCAGTCGATCGGGGGTTCGCCCGGATCGAGCTCGATCAGGTCGCCCTCGGCCAGCAGCTCCTCGATCGACGCCGGCAGCAGGTAGGCCGACCCGCCGCCCGGCTGGTTGAACCACGGGATCGCGACCCCGGCCAGCGCCTCCAGCGGCCGCTGCACCCGGTAGACGTGGTACGGCCGGTTGACCCACTCCGGCACCAGCGACCGCTCGGCGAACGGCGTGCCCGCCGCGTACGTCAGGTTGCCGTTCGGGCCGCCGAAGCGGTCCAGCTCGCTGCCTGCGGGCAGCTCGCGCAGCTCCTTGCCGCGGAACAGCGTCAGCGGCGGCTCGCCGGCCATCGGGCCGATCGGCCACTGCTGCTGGCCACCGCCACCGCCACCGCCGCCGTTGACGGCCGGGCGGGCCGGCTCCTCCCGGCGCGGCAGCGCGGGCGGGGGCGTGGGCGGGACCGGCAGGACGCCCTGCGGCACCGGGGCCAGGACGGTCGGCGCCGACGGCGGTTCGCGCCGGGGCGGCGCGGGGGCCGCGGGCGGCGGACCGGCCTGCTGCTGCGCCGGCTGCGGTCCCGGCCCGGCCGGAACCGGGGCCGGCGGGGCGGGCCGGCGCGGCGGGGCCGGCGGCTCGTCGTCCTCGAGGTCGCCGAACAGCTCGTCGGTGCTGGTGAACGCCGTCTGTTCCTGCGCGGGCACCGGCTCGGGCTTGCGGACCGGGTACGAGCCGGTCGCGATCTCCGGCGACAGCGTCGCGACGACCCGCTGCGGCGCCGGCTCCGGTTCGGGCTCGGGTTCCGGCGCGGGCGGCTCTTCGGGGGGCAGGTGGCCCTCCGGGTTGAGCAGCAGCTTGCCGAGCATGAACGCGGCCGCGTCTTCGGCGTCGCCGAACACCGCCGGGTTGCTGAGCTTGCCGTCGTACCAGCCGACGCGCCAGCCGTCCTCGACCTGCTCGACGCTCCACCCGTGCTCGGCGGGTTCGCCCAGCTTGTAGCCGCTTTCGGGCACGTCGAGCTCGTCCAGCTTGGCCTGCAGGCCGGCGAGCACCGGGTGGTCCGGGGTCTCGCGGCGCAGCGCCCGGCGGCCCGTCCGGGGCGCCTGCTGCGGCGGCTCCGCCTGGGCGGCCGGAGGTTCCGGCACCGGCAGCACCCCGGGCACCTCGGGCTGGGTGATCATCGTCGGCGGGCCGGGGTCGAACGCCGGCTGCTCCCGCCGGGACGGCTGGAAAGCGTGCTCGTCGGCGGGCCGGCCGGGCGGCTGGAAGGCGTGCGACGGCTCCTCGTCGTGCCGGGCCGGCTGACCGGGGGGCTGGAACGCGTGCTCGTCGGCCGCCCGGGCCGGCTGGCCCGGGGGCTGGAAGGCCTGCGGAGGCTCGTCGTCGTGCCGGGGCGGCTGGAAGGCCGCGTGGGCCGGTTCGTCGTCGTGGCGTGGCGGCTGGCCGGGCGGGAAGGCTTCTTCCGGCCGGGGCGGCAGGCCGGACTGGAACGCGTGCGACGGCTCGTCGTCCGGCCGCGGCTGGAAGGCCGCGTGCGACGCCGCGTCCGCCCGGCCGGCCGGGAACGCCTCCGCCTGACCGGAGTCGAACGCGTGCCCCGCTTCGTCGTCCCGGCCGGCCGGACCGGACTCGAACGCCGCGTGCGACGGCTCGTCCTGGTCCTCCTCGTGCCGGGCCGGACCCGGCTCGAACACCGGCCCGTCGGCCGGGCCGGACGGGAAGGCGTCCTCCCGCGGCGGCTGGAACGCGGCGTGCTCGTCGTCGTGACGCGGGAAGGGCTCGCCGTCCCGCGGCGGCTGCTGCTCCTGGCCGATCGGCTGGTCGGGGACGTACTCCGCGGTCTCCTCGAGGTCGGGCACCCGGCCCGGTTCCGGCGACGAGCCGTTCGTCCCGGCGGCGTGCTCGGGGTGGGCGTACTCCTCTTCGCCGTATTGGTTGTCCTCTTCGGCGAAGCGGTCGTCGAACTCCTGGTCGTCGTAGCCCTCTTCGACGTATTCGTGCTCTTCGGCCGGCGCTTCCGGCTCGGCCGGGGCGTGCACCGCGAGCGGCACCTCCGCCGGGGCGGGCGGCTCCTGGTGCTGCGGCGGCGCGGCGGGCGGCGGGCCCGCCGGGGCCTGCTGCTGCTGCGGCGGCACCGGCTGTTGCGGGGGCGGGCCCTGGGGCGGCGCGCCGGGCGGGGGTGCGCCGAGCGGCGGCCCGGCCGGGCGCTGCTGCGGCGGCTGGTTGCCCCGGGTCAGGTACGCGGCGGCGGCCTGCAGCGTCGGCTCGTCCACCGGCGGCAGCGCGAAGCCGACCGCGCGGACGTGCTCGACCAGGTCCGGTTCGGGTGAAACGCCGTACTTGTGGAGGTAGAAGTTGACGGCGGCGGGCCAGATCCACTGGCCGTCGCTGTGGAAGGCGACCGGGACGGTGGCCTCCGGCGTCGCGGCCAGCCGGTCGATGTCGTAGCCGCGCTCGGGCACCACCAGCGGTGCGTGCTCGAGGTACTCCAGCAGCCGGTCCTGCTCCTCGACCTCGAGGTCGGGGCGGTTGATCACCGGGCGGCCCGCCGGGCCGACGGTGTCGAAGATCCGGGCGATCCGGAAGTGCGGCCCCGGCTGCTCCGGGCCGAGCCCGGACATCCGCCGGATCAGCCATTCGGGCACGTTCTCCTCGGTGCGCGGGAACATCCGCAGCTCGTCGGAGTAGGCCTGCGGCGGCGGCGCGAGGTTCCACACCGGTTCGTCGCGGTTGTACTCGAGGTTGTAGCTGGACGGGTGGTCGAGCTGGTAGCGCGCGTTGAACCACGTTCCGCGGCCGTCGCGGTACATGCCGCCGCGGAGCCTGCCGAACAGGGTCGCGATGTCGTGGGTGGCGAGCCACTCGTGCACCGTGCCGTCCTCGGTCACGATCTCGCCGGTCAGCTCGTGGTACCTGCCGACGGCTCGGTACTCCGCGGTGACCTTGCGCCAGTCGCGCGGGGCGGCACGGAGCAGGGCAAGTCCGATCTGCTTGACCAGGGTGTCCTGCTCGGTCGCGTTCAGCTGCGTCGTCGGTTGTGCCACCCGCACATTTTGACTGCTCGCGCGCGTGAGTGCACCCCGCATGTGGGTTTTGCCGCTCGCTCACCCGGTGGCACAGTGCCTGACCTCGGGTGATGCGACGTGCGGTAGATCACAGCTTGATCGCGGGCATCGTCGCGAATGGACCGTGTGGGGTAGCGGCCACTCTACGGGCTGCGACCATCCGCGCCTGGAAGCGACGCGCGGGGGTCGCTTTGCCAGAATGGGGCCCGTGACGGCGAAGATTCTCGACGGCAAGGCCACCAAGAACGCCATTTTCGCGGAGCTCGAGCCCCGCGTCGCGGCCCTCGCCGCGAAGGGGGTGACGCCGGGGCTGGGCACCGTCCTGGTCGGCGACGACCCCGGCTCGCACTCGTACGTGCGGATGAAGCACGCCGACAGCGGCAAGATCGGGGTCAACTCGATCCGCCGCGACCTGCCGGCCGACATCACCCAGGAGAAGCTCGAAGCCGTCATCGACGAGCTGAACGCCGACCCGGCCTGCCACGGCTACATCGTGCAGCTGCCGCTGCCGAAGCACCTCGACGCGAACCGCGTGCTCGAGCGGATCGACCCGGAGAAGGACGCCGACGGCCTTGCCCCGGTCAGCCTCGGCCGGCTCGTGCTGGGCCAGCGGGGTGCGCTGCCGTGCACGCCGTACGGGATCATCGAGCTGCTCAAGCGCCACGGCGTCGAGCTGAACGGCGCGCGCGTCACCGTGGTCGGCCGCGGCATCACCGTCGGCCGCACGCTGGGCCTGCTGCTGACCCGCCGCAGCGAGAACGCCACCGTGACCCTGTGCCACACCGGCACCCGCGACCTCGCCGCCGAGGTCCGCCGCGCCGACGTCGTGGTCGCCGCGGCCGGGGTGCCGGGGATCATCACGCCGGACATGGTCGCCCCGGGCGCCGCGGTGCTCGACGTCGGCGTGTCCCATGTGGACGGCAAGCTCACCGGCGACGTCCACCCGGGTGTCGCCGAGGTCGCCGGCTGGATTTCGCCGAACCCGGGCGGGGTCGGCCCGATGACCAGGGCGATGCTCGTCAGCAACGTCGTCGAAGCGGCGGAGCGCTCGCTCCGGGACCGATGACGATGACCGAAGACCGGCGGGACCTGGACGGCCGCCGGAGCAGGCCGGGCCGCTTCGCCCAGCTGCCGTTCGCGGCGGTGCTGCTGGTGGTGGCCGTCGCCGCGCTGCGGATCTTCCAGTACCACTGGCGGGAGGGCGCGGGGCTGATCGGCGTCGCCCTCCTCCTCGCCGCGGTGCTGCGGGCGGTGCTGCCGACGGCCAAGGCGGGCCTGCTCGCCATCCGCGGCAAGGTCGTCGACATCGTGACGTTCACCGCGCTCGCGGCCGCGGTGCTGTACGTCGCCCTGACGATCATCGGCGGCCCCCTCAGCTCTTCTTGAACAACCGCCAAAAGCGGAGCTTTCACGTGAAAGCTCCGCTTTTGGGAGTGACTGTCAGGAAGCTAGGGCGAGTTCGCGGCGTTCGGCGCGGGCTTCGCGACGGTCGAGGGTGCCCGAGACGATCGCCAAGGTGAGGCCGAAGACGGCCAGGAGGGCGCCGACCCAGTTGGGGGCGACCAGGCCGAGGCCGCCCGCGATCACCAGGCCACCGAGGTAGGCGCCGATCGAGTTGGCGATGTTGAACGCGGACTGGACGGCGGCCGACACCAGGGACGGAGTGCCGCCCGCCTTCTCCATGATCCGCGCCTGCATCATCGGGCCGATCATGAACCCGGCGACGCCGACGAAGAAGATCGTGATCGCCGCGCCGACCTTGCCCTGGGCGGTGATGGTGAAGATGCCCAGCACCGACGCCAGCGCCAGGAGCGCGATGTAGAGGCCCGGCATCAGCGCGCGGTCGGCCAGCCGGCCGCCGAGCAGGTTGCCGATCGTCATGCCGACCCCGGCCAGCGACAGCAGCAGGGTGACGTTCGACGGCGAGTAGCCGGCGACGTCGGTCAGCATCGGCGTGATGTAGGACAGGCAGGCGAACACGCCGCCCAGCCCGAACGTGACGATCGCCAGCGCCAGGTGCACCTGCGGGCGCTTGAACGCGCCGAGCTCGTTCTTCAGCGACGCTTCGGCGGCGGGCTTGCCCTGGTGCGGGACGAGTTTTGCGATGGCGGCGGCGGCGACCAGCCCGATCACGGCGACGACGCCGAAGGTGGCGCGCCAGCCGACCTGCTGGCCCAGCAGCGTGCCCAGCGGCACGCCGATGACGTTCGCCAGGGTCAGGCCGAGGAACATCATGGACACGGCCTTGGCGCGCTCGCCGGGGCCGACGAGGCTCGAGGCGACGACCGCGCCGGCGCCGAAGAACGCGCCGTGGGGCAGGCCGGCGAGGAACCGGAACGCGACGCCGAACTCCTGGTTGGGCGACAGCGCGAAGAGGGCGTTGCCCAGCGTGAACAGGCCCATCATGGCCAGCAGCATGGTCTTGCGCGGCAACCGGACGGCGAGCGCGGTGAGCAGGGGGGCGCCGATGACGACGCCGAGGGCGTAACCGGAGATGAGGTAGCCGGCGGTCGGGATGTCGACGCCGAAGTCGGCGGCCGCCTGGGGCAGCACGCCCATCATGACGAACTCGGTGGTCCCGATGCCGAAAGCTCCGATGGCGAGCGCGAGCAGCGCGACGGGCACGGCACTCCTTCCAGGGTGGGTAATCGATTACTGAGCCTAGGTTCTGGATCGGTTCAGTAGAGGGGCAAAAAGAAAGCAGCCGATCGGCCCCAGCGCCGTGAGCTGCCTACGCCCAGTCCAACAAGCGAAGGGGGTCGTTGTCATCCCGATATCGCGTGACGATCCACACCGTAACGCGCTGATCAGCGCGGAGCGGCCAGAACTCCGGCCAGCAGGCCCGGGAACAACGCGTCGAGGTCGTTGCGGCGCAACGAGTTGAACCGCGTGGTGCCTTCCTGGCGGCCGGCGACGACACCGGCCTGGCGCAGGATGCTCAAGTGGTGGGTGAGTGTGGACTTCGTCACTGGCACGGTGAGCCCGCCGCACGCGATCTCCTGCCCGGTGCCCGCCAGCTGCCGGACGATGGCCAGCCGCACCGGGTCGGCGAGGGCGCGGAGGACGCCTTCGACGGTGATCTCCTCCCGGGCCGGGTGGGCGATCGGAGGCAGCGTGTCGGTCTTGGCCATCTGCCCATTGTACGACGCCGGTCGAAATTGTGGCAGCGGCGTAGTACGGTGACTGTCGAACTACGACGTTCATCGAACTTATCCCTGCTTCGCTTTGGGGGCCCAGCCCATGTCCGCATCCGCTCCTTCGAGGATCTCGGTCCTCGCCTTCGGCGCTTTCGGCGTCGGGACCAGCGGCTACATCGTCGCCGGGCTGCTGCCCGCGCTGACCGGCGAGCTGCACGTCTCGGCCACGGCCGCGGCGCAGCTCGTGACCGCCTTCGCCATCGCCTACGCGATCGGTTCCCCGCTGTTCGCCGCCGCCACCGGCACCTGGGAACGCCGCACGCTGCTGGTCGCCGCGCTCGCCGTCACCGGCGCCGGCAACCTGTTCGCCGCGCTCGCGCCCGGCTACGGCTCGCTCCTGGTGGCCCGGGTGGTGACCGCGGTCGGCGCCGCGGTGTTCACCCCCGCGGCGAGCGCCGTGGCGGCCGAGCTGACCGCGCCCGAGCGCCGGGGCCGCGCCGTGGCGCTGGTGTTCGGCGGCCTGACGGTGGCGCTCATCTTCGGCGTCCCGCTCGGCAGCCTGATTTCGCAGCACCTCGGCTACCGGACGGCGTTCGCGCTGGTCGCCGCGTTTTCGCTGGTGAGCGCGCTGGCCGTGCGGTTCGCGCTGCCGACGGTCGCCGCGCCGCCCCGGGTGAGCCTGGCCGAGCGGTTCGCCGCGGGCCGCGACCCGCGGGTGCTCGTCATGCTGGCCACGACGGTGCTCGCGTGCCTCGCGGCGTTCATGGTCTACACGTTCGTGTCACCGCTGCTGGCCGCGACGGCCGGCGTGCACGGCACCACCGTCACGGTCCTGCTCTTCTGCTACGGCGTCGGCGGCGCGATCGGCAACTTCGCCGGCGGCCGGGCGACGGACCGGTGGGGCTCGCGGACGCCGCTGCTCGTGGTCACCGTGGCCATCACCGCGGTGATGGCGTTGCTGCCGCTGACGACGGTGACGCCGCTCGCGGCCGGCATCTCGCTGTTCGTGTGGGGACTGGCGACGTGGTCGTTCAACCCGCCGGTGCAGCACCGCCTGATCGAGCTGTCGCCGGGCCACGCCGGGCTGGTGCTCTCGCTCAACGCGTCCGCGATCTACCTCGGCGTCGGCCTGTCCGGCGTGGTCGGCGGAGCGGTGCTGGCTTCGGGCGGCCCGCTGCTGCTGCCCGAGGTCGCGGCCGCGCTGACCCTCGTGGCCCTGCTGCTGGTGAGCTCGGCGTGGGGGCGGGTCCGCGAGCCTCGGGAACAGGTCGCCGTCGGCTAATCGGCGTGGGCCTGGACCTCACAATCGGGCCCGGGGTAGACGAGCCCCTCGTGCCCGTCGGCGAACCGCACCAGATAGGGCGGCGCGCCGTCGGGGCCACGGACTTCGAGGATCTCGCCGCGCTGCTCGGCCGACCCGACCGTCCGGCCGTGCACCTGGATCTCGTCTCCTACTCCTGCGTGCATGGGCTTCACCTCCACGTCCAGGGTAGGAGCCGTCCCGGGCCCCGGACAGGCCTGCGAACGGGTGGCCGAGAACGCGTCGGGGTGACAGCTTCCTTACGCTCGGCCTCCCGGGGTTCACGGTGTTGTTCGAGGCGACGTGGATCGCTCGGCCCGCTGCGCGTCCGGGTCTCCTCGGCACTCCCGGAGGTCCCGCCCGGCGGCCCGGCCTGCCAAGATGGCCCGCATGACGCGTGAACTGCACCTGACCGGCGAGGAAGCGGCCGACCGGCTGCTCAGCGAGGACCCGGTGGCGCTGCTCGTCGGCATGCTGCTCGACCAGCAGATCCCGATGGAGGTCGCCTTCATCGGGCCGCGGAAGATCGCCGACCGGATGGACGGCTTCGACGTCCGCAAGATCGCCGAAGCCGACCTGGAAGAGTTCGTCCAGCTGTGCGTGACACCGCCGGCGATCCACCGCTACGGCGGCTCGATGGCCCGCCGCGTGCACGCGCTCTGCCAGCACATCGTGGAGCACTACGACGGCGACGCGGAGGCCATCTGGACGGCGGGCCGCCCCAAGCCGGACGGCGCGGAGGTGCTGAAGCGCCTGAAGGCGTTGCCGGGCTACGGCGAGCAGAAGGCGAAGATCTTCCTGGCCCTGCTGGGCAAGCAGTGCGGCGTCCACCCGAAGGGCTGGCGCGAGGCAGCGGGCGCGTACGGCGATCGTGGGTCGCGCCGCTCGATCGCGGACGTCGTGAGCCCGAAGACGCTGCAAGAGGTCCGGGCGTTCAAGAAGGCCGAGAAGGCTGCGGCGAAGGCTCAGTAACGCCGTCACCGGGTTTTTGCGTACCGCGACGGCGTCGTCCCCAGGTACCGCTTGAAGTGCCGCGTCAGGTGGGCCTGGTCGGTGAACCCCGCCGCCGCGGCGACCTCGGCCGCCGGTGTGCCGCCGAGCAGCAGGCGGCGTGCGCGGTCCACCCGGCGGCCCGTCAGGTAGCGGTGCGGCGGCAGCCCGAACCGCGCCCCGAAGCAGCGGACGAGGTACGCCGGGTGGGCGCCCAGCGTCTCGCCCGCTTCGGCGAGTGTCACCGCTTCCGGCAGGTGCGCGTCGAGCAGGTCGCGAAGATCGTCGGCGAGGCCGCGCTTCGGCTCGTGCGAAACCGGTTTCCCCAGGTGGGTGCGCAGGCGGTCGGCGACGAGCACGAGCCGGCTCTCGGCTTCGAACGTGTCGCCCGGCTCGGTGAGGGACTCGTGGAGCTGGTGGATCCGGGTGCGCAGGAGGGCGTCGGCGAGGCTGGGCCGGTCGACCGCCGCGCCGATGAGGTCCTCGCCCAGCACGGCGGTGTCCAGGTAGAGCACACGCTTGCGGAAGCCGTGGCTGGTCGCGGCGCGGCCGTCGTGGGCGACGTTCGGCGGCAGCAGCGTCACGGCCGGGCCGAGTGCGCCGTGGTGGTGGCGGTCGAGGTCGTAGCGGATGACGCCGTCGTCGACGATCAGCAGCGTCCACGTGTCGTGCGTGTGGAGCGGGTACGCGTGCGTGGTGAAGCGCGCGTGGAAGACCTCGGCGATCCCCGGGACCGCCGGCCGCCAAGCTTCGACCTGCGCCATGTCAAGAACGTACAAGACGCCGGTGCCGCGGCCGGGCGAGTCTGCGGGGCATGAGTTCCTTCGACACGAAGATCGCCGTCCTGCTCCGCGACGACCTGGCGTCCTGGCAGCGGCTGAACGTCACCGCCTTCCTGGTGAGCGGAATCGCCCACGTGACCCCGGAGCTGATGGGCGAGCCCTACGCCGACGCCGACGGCACGCAGTACCTGCCGATGTTCGGCCAGCCGGTGCTCGTCTTCTCCGGCACCGCGGCCGTCCTGACCGCGGCGCACGGCCGCGCGCTCGGCCGCGGGCTGCGGTTCTCGATCTTCACCGACGAGCTGTTCCACACCGGCAACGACGCCGACAACCGCGCGGCGGTGCGCGCGGTGCCGGGGGAGAAGCTGGCGCTCGCCGGGCTGGCCGTGCACGGGCCGAAGAACGGGGTCGACAAGATCCTCAAAGGTGCGTCGCTGCACCGCTGAGGTCACGGAGCCGTCGCGTGCACCAGGAAGACGCTCCGGACCCGGTCGCCGCCGTCGACGGTGAACGTCCGCGCCGAAGCGTCCACGAAGCCCGCCGACGAGGCCAGCGCCGCCGCCTCGGCCTCGTCGTGCGGGAACCGCAGGTCCCCGGGCACCAACGGCGCGAACGGCCCCGACGGCTTGAACCGCGCGCCCGACACCACCGAGAACGCCAGCCGTCCGCCCGGCCGCAGCACGCGCCGCCAGTCCGGGAACGCGGCGGCGCCCAGGAAGTGCAGGGAGGACGCGCACAGCACGACGTCGGCCGAGTGGTCGTCGGCCGGCATCGGCACGGCGGGCGCGGCCAGCCACGAGATCGTTCCCGACGGATCCAGCTCGGCCGCCTTGGCCCGGGCCCGCGCGAGCATCGCCGTCGACAGGTCCACGGCCAGCACCCGCGACGGCTTCAGCCGCAACGCCGCGTACGCCGCGAAGCCGGTCCCGGTGGCGACGTCCAGCACGAGTTCCGGACCGGACGGCAGGGGCGCGACGAGCGCTTCCGCCACCGGTGCGTGAAAGGTGTCTTCGTCGTAGTGCTCGGCCGTGCCGTCGAAGACGGCGGCCCTCACGTCGTGGTCCACGGACCCAACCTAGCGGTCCTGGCCAGCGGTTTTCAGCGGACGGCGGCCCGCGAAACCGAGGTCGGCGCGGTGGTACCAGCTCAGGTCCCGGTCACCTTCGAGCCAGCACAGGAGCACGTCGGTGCCGTCGAGCTCGGCCGGGAAGTCGACCAGCAGCGGCGCGAACCCCTTGAGCTCGGCGCCGGTGCGCTGCACCGTCGTCATCAGGTCGTCCAGCCGGGCCTGGGCGGCCTTCCACTCGGGCAGCCCGCCCAGCCCGGTGGTCCGCCCGCCGGGCCGCAGCGATGCCGCGAGCTCGGCGGCGTCGGCCCGCACGCGCACCAGTTCGTCGAGGACCGGCCGCAGGCGCGTCAGTTCGTCGCGGGCCTCGGCCACGGTGAACAGTCCCATCGCCCGATGATGCCACCGGCGTGCGTCAGGCTTCGCGCCGCCGCCGGACCAGCGCGTTGGCCAGCCCGCTGCCGACCAGCAGGAAGCCCACGCCGAGCAGGCCGCCGATGAACAGGAAGTCCATGACGCCGTAGGCGATGTCGCTCTTCGGCATCAGGTTCACCAGCCGGAACCCCCATTCGGGCACGGCCATCGCGGCGACGCCGGGCAGCACGCCGTAGATCAGCCCGCCGAGGATCGGGCCGACGGCCGACAGCGCGCCGAGCGCGGCGACGACCAGCAGCAGGATGGCCCCGCCGGCCAGCAGCGCGATGCCCAGCGGGTCGCGGTTGGTGCTCAGGGTGGCCTGGATCAGCTGCTGCTGGCGCAGCCCGCCCCAGCTCAGCAGGCCCAGGGCGACCGGCGTGAGCACGAGGCCGCCGAGCGCGCTGACCACGTGCGCGGCGCCCCGGCGCGGCCGCTCGTCGAGCACGTCGGTGGTGTCGTCGTGGTCCTCGTAGTCGTCTTCGTAGTCGGCGTACCGATGGGTCGACATGGCCGTCACCTCCCGCATGATGGATTCACGGGTGGCATCGTGCCCTGGTTCACCGCCGAACACCTACGGTCGCTCGGCAAGCGGTCGGCTGGGCTGACCGGCGGGTTCGGTGCCCCGTGATCCGTGCCACAACGGGCGGGTGGAGACTTGATGCCGACCACTACTTGAACCATCCAGCTCCGTCAAGCAGTACGCTTGTACCGCTACCGGCGAGACGTATGAAGCAACGCGAAGATCCGCGGAAGGAGCACCGCTGCTCATGGCCAAGATCAAGGTCCAGGGCACCGTCGTCGAACTCGACGGCGATGAGATGACCCGCATTATCTGGCAGTTCATCAAGGACAAGCTGATCCACCCGTACCTGGACGTGAACCTGGACTACTACGACCTGGGTATCGAGGAGCGGGACCGCACCGACGACCAGGTCACGGTCGACTCCGCGAACGCGATCAAGAAGCACGGCGTCGGCGTCAAGTGCGCCACGATCACCCCCGACGAGGCGCGCGTCGAAGAATTCGGCCTCAAGAAGATGTGGCTGTCCCCGAACGGGACCATCCGCAACATCCTCGGCGGCGTGATCTTCCGCGAGCCGATCGTCATCCAGAACATCCCGCGGCTGGTGCCGACGTGGACGAAGCCGATCATCATCGGCCGCCACGCCCACGGCGACCAGTACAAGGCCACCAACTTCAAGGTGCCCGGCCCGGGCAAGCTGACCGTCAGCTACACCCCGGACGACGGCTCCGAGCCGATGGAGTTCCAGGTCGCGCAGTTCCCCGAGGGCGGCGGCGTCGCCATGGGGATGTACAACTTCAAGAAGTCCATCGAGGACTTCGCGCGCGCCTCGCTGCAGTACGGCCTGGACCGCGGCCTGCCGGTGTACCTCTCCACCAAGAACACGATCCTCAAGGCCTACGACGGCCAGTTCAAGGACGTGTTCGAGGAGATCTTCCAGAACGAGTTCAAGGCCGACTTCGACGCCAAGGGCATCTCCTACGAGCACCGCCTGATCGACGACATGGTCGCCGCGGCGATGAAGTGGGAGGGCGGCTACGTCTGGGCGTGCAAGAACTACGACGGTGACGTCCAGTCCGACACGGTCGCGCAGGGCTTCGGCTCGCTGGGCCTGATGACGTCGGTGCTGCGCACGCCGGACGGCCGGACCGTCGAGGCCGAGGCCGCGCACGGCACGGTCACCCGGCACTACCGCCAGCACCAGCAGGGCAAGCCGACGTCGACCAACCCGATCGCGTCGATCTACGCCTGGACCCGCGGCCTCGAGCACCGCGGCAAGCTGGACGGCAACCAGGAGCTGATCGGCTTCGCGAACACGCTGGAGCAGGTCGTCGTCGAGACCGTCGAGAGCGGCCAGATGACGAAGGACCTGGCGCTGCTCATCAGCAAGGACCAGCCGTGGCAGACGACCGAGGAGTTCCTCGCGACGCTGGACGACAACCTGGCGAAGAAGATCGCCCAGGGCTGAGTTCGCGGTTTTTCGAGGGCCCCTTCCCGGTTCGCCGGGAGGGGGCCTTCCGCTTGATCACGCGTTGTCACCTCGCGCGGGATCCGCTGGCGCCTCCGGGTGGTTGCGACGTCCGGCGCTGCCGTCCGGGTAAAGGATTGCCTACCCTTGGCGGGGGATGGGGCTCGCGGGTTGGAGGAAGGCATGTCGAAGAAGACTTCGCTCATCTTGGGCGCCATCGCTCTGGTCATCGTCGTGTACGTCATGAACACGGACAAGCAGGCTTCGGGCGCTTCGGCGACCGGCTGCAAGGTGACCGTGACCGCGGACGTGCTGAACGCCCGCGAGGCGGCGGACGGAAACGCCAAGATCGTCGGCAAGTACCTGCGCGACGCCCAGTTCGACGCGATGCCGGGCGTCCAGAACGGCTTCCGCAAGGTGGCCGACACCAAGTGGGTGGCCGCCGAATTCACCCAGCCCGTCGCCGGCTCCGTCTGCTGAGCTTCTTTCCGAGCCCTCCGGAACCTCCGACGCCTTCGCTGACGGCTTCGGAGGTTTCGCCGCGCCGTTTTTTGTCGGTGGGCGGTGCTAGAACTGATCACGTCGGAAAACGCAGGTGGGCGGCTTGGGGTCGCCGGGGAGGAGGAACGTCCGGGGGCGGGCGACAACTGAATCGCGGCACTGGTTGGAGTGGTCCGCGGGGTCTCCAGGGGGAGTCTCGCGGGCTGGATGCCTTGGGTGCGTGGCGTGTTGGTTCGTAGGGATCGAGCCTGGGGATGCGTTCGGACGGGGGTCGGAGCGCGAGGGGAGATCTTCGGCGGGCCGGCGCCGGGCGGCCGCGGAGGCTGACCGGGTGCGGTGGGGCTGGTGCTACGCCGACGGGCGCGAGGAAGCCTCCAGCCTCGCCGGCGGGGCTGGGGAGCGCCGCCGGCCGGGGCCGAGCCGGTGCGTGGGTTGGCCTGAGCCTCGCGGTCGCAGATGGGGCGGCGCAGCGAGCGCGGTCGGCTGAGGTCGGCCGGGCGGGTGCGGGGTGGCTGCATCTCGCGGTCGGGCGGGCTGTGAGTCGCGCTCAACCCCGAGCCGGTGCGGTGGCCTGCATCTCGCGGTCGCGCTCAGACGGGGGTCAGAGCGCGACCGTGAGGTCCTCTTCCGCGACCAGCACCTCACCACCGAACCGCGCCCGGGCTTCCTCCGCGGCCGCCGCGCGGTCGGTCCCCGGCCAGAAGTGGGTGAGCAGCAGCCGGCGCGCTCCGGCCTCGGCCGCCCAGTGGCCTGCCTCCGCGGCCGTCATCAGGTAGCGGGGCTCTCCCTCCGGCGGTGGGGTGCGGAGGGTCGCCTCGCAGATGAACAGGTCCGCGTCGCGCGCCAGCTCGGCCAGCTGTGGTGATGGTCCCGTGTCGCCGGTGTACGCCACCGTCGACCCGGGGGCCGTGAGGCGCACCCCGAAGTTCGGTTGGTGGTGCGGCAGCGGGTACGGCGTCATGCGGAACGGCCCGATGCCGGCCGGCTCCGCCAGGTCGTGCACCTCGAACAGCGTCTCCGGGTGCGGGCGGGGCTCCATCGCCTCGAGCCGCCGGACGGTGCCGGGTGTGCAGTGCAATGGCAGCCGGGCGGCCGGCGTGCCGGGCTGGACCGTGTAGTGCCACGCCCGCCCCAACGCGCTGACGTCGGCGCAGTGGTCGGGGTGCTCGTGCGTCACCACCACCGCGTCGGGCAGCCCGCCCGGGCAGTGCGTGAACAGCCGTGAGGCCGCGCCGTACCCGAGGTCGAGGACCATTCGGAAGCCGTTGTGCTCGAGCAGGAACCCGGCACACGCACGGCCGGGCTCCGGCCACGCGCCACAACTGCCCAGCACGGTCAGCCGGTTCACCGCTTCACCCATGCGCGGCAGTCTGGCACTCGGTACCGGCCGGCCCCGACACCCCGGCCGCGCCGGCCCGGCCGGTAGCGTGCACGGCGTGCTGACCGTCTCCACCGTGAACGTCAACGGCCTCCGCGCCGCCGCCAAGAAGGGCTTCGTCGAGTGGCTCGCCGCCACGAAGGCCGACGTCGTCGCCTGCCAGGAGGTGCGGGCCGAAGCGAGTCAGCTGTCCGCCGACGTCGTCGAGCCCGCGGGGTGGTTCTCGGTGCACGCCCCGTCGGCCGCCAAGGGGCGCAACGGTGTTGCCGTGTACAGCCGCGTCGAGCCCGAAGAGGTGCGCGTCGGCTTCGGGGAGCCCGAGTTCGAGGACAGCGGGCGGTACCTCGAAGTCCACCTGCCGAACGTTGTCGTCGCGAGCCTCTACCTGCCCAGCGGGGACGTCGGCACCGAACGCCAGGACGAAAAGGAACGCTTCATGGCCGCGTTCCTGCCCTACCTCGTCGAGCTGCGGGCGAAGGCCGCCGCGGGCGGGCGGGAAGCCGTGGTCGTCGGGGACTGGAACATCGCCTACGACACCGTCGACCTCAAGAACTGGCGCGGCAACCGCAAGAACTCCGGTTTCCTGCCCGAGGAACGCGCCTGGCTCGGCCGCGTCTACACCGAGGCGGGCTTCACCGACGTCCAGCGCCGGCTCGACCCGGAGGGCCCCGGCCCGTACACCTGGTGGTCCTACCGCGGCCAGGCCTTCGACAACGACTCCGGCTGGCGCATCGACTGCCAGCTCGCGACCCCCGGCCTGGCCGAGAAGGTCGTCGACGTCGTGGTCGAACGGGCGGCCGCCTACGACCGGCGCTGGTCCGACCACGCGCCCGTCACCGCGACCTACGACATCGACTTCCCCGGCTGACGAAGAAGGGCCTTCCCGGCCGGAACCGGAAAGGCCCTTCTCGCCGCGCCCGGCTCAGCAGGAGAGGTTGCCGCCCGTCGGGACCCCGAGGATCCCGGCGAACCGCGTGTACAGGTCGATCCGGCTCTGCACCTGGGCGGGGTTACCGCCGTTGCATTCGATGGAGCCGTTGATGCTGCGGATGGTCTCGCCGAAGCCGCGGCCGTTGACCATGGCGTTGTGCGGGGTCATGGTGCCGGGGCCGCTCTGGGTGTTCCAGTACCAGAGCCCGGTCTTCCACGCGACGGCCGCGTCCCGCTCGACCAGGTACGGGTTGCCGAGCAGGTCGATGCCGAGCGCGTCGCCGGCGGCCTTGTAGTTGAAGTTCCAGCTCAGCTGGATCGGACCGCGGCCGTAGTAGGCGGCGGTGCCCGCCGGGCAGCCGTACGGCTGGCTGGTGTCGCAGTAGTGCGGGTAGTTCGCCGTGTTCTGCTCGACGATGTAGACGAGCCCGCCGGTCTCGTGGCTGACGTTGGCCAGGAACGCGGCGGCTTCCTGCTTCTTCACGGTGTCGTCGCCGCTGTTGGCGAAGCCGGGGTAGGCGGACAGGGCCGCGGTGAGACCGCTGTAGGTGTAGAAGGAATTGCGGCCCGGGAACATCTGCTCGAACTGCGACTCGCTGACCACGAAGGACGCGGCGGACGCGGCCGGGGCGGCGAGCGCGACGGCCGTGGCGAGCGCGCTGATCGCCACTCCGGCGCGCTTCAAAAAGCGGGTGATCGGCATTCGGAACTCCTCTTGTCACGCCGGTCGTGCGCGGTCCGACCGGGCCGAACGGACTACCGCAAGAGGTATAGACCAATCACTATCCGGTGAAAACTTTTCCCGCCGAGACGACGCGATCAGAGCAGTCCGGCCTGCGGCGAATGGCGCAGCGTGAGCGGGTGTTGCGAAGGATGGGTGACGGAGAACCGGACACTCTCCGGTCACGCTCTACTCCACGTAGTAGCAGTCCGGCTCAACCGCCACCCGGTCGGGTGGCCGGAGTGAACCGTGGGGGTGCCCGGCCCGTATTACCGGTTGAGCGCTACCCTCGCTTCCGAGTCAATCAGCACCGGCAGGTCTTGACACGCTCGGTAGTTTTCTGACCAGTAGCACGCAGCGTCTCACTCGAATGGGTGAGCGTTTCGCTCGTCACTCGCGGGAGGCACTCCGGTGCGCAACCCAGGTCGAACCCTGTTGCGGTCCACCCTGCACGGTTTCCGCGCGGCCGCGGTCGTCGCGCTCGTCCCGGCCGGCCTGCTCCTGGCCGGCGGCGGCAGCGCGTTCGCGGCGGTCACGACGCTCGCGCAGGCCGACACCAACGCGGACACCTTCGGCGTGCTCGGTCCCGTCGGGCTGGTCGCGGTCGCCCTGGGCATCGTCGGTATGACGCTGGGTGTGCTCCGGCAGCGCCGCAAGACCCGTCTGGCCGAGGCCGCCCCGGCCGTGCCGGAGGTCCCCGACCCGGTCACGGCGATGGCCGAAGCCGTCCTCGGCGAAGTCGACGCGACGCCGACCCGCCCGTTCCTCACCCAGCGCCCGAACGCCTGAGGGCCCTCGGCGCCCGCCGGTCGTGCCGGCCTGGAAGAATCCTGGCGTGTCCGAAGAGCAGACCGTCGCAGAGCGCCGCCCGCGGGTCCTGTCCGGGATCCAGCCCACCGCCGACTCGTTCCACCTCGGCAACTACCTCGGCGCGCTGCGCCAGTGGGTGCGGATGCAGGACACGCACGAGACGTTCTACTGCGTGGTCGACCTGCACGCGATCACCGTCGAGCAGGACCCGAAGGTGCTGCGGCAGCGCACCCGCGTCTCGGCCGCCCAGCTGCTGGCCATCGGCATCGACCCGCAGCGCAGCGCCCTGTTCGTGCAGAGCCACGTGCCGGAGCACGCCCAGCTGAGCTGGGTGCTGGAGTGCCAGACCGGCTTCGGCGAGGCCGGCCGGATGACGCAGTTCAAGGACAAGTCCGCGAAGCAGGGCGCCGACCGCTCAAGCGTCGGCCTGTTCACGTACCCGATCCTGCAGGCGGCGGACATCCTGCTGTACCAGGCCGACGCGGTCCCGGTCGGCGAGGACCAGCGCCAGCACCTGGAGCTGACGCGCAACCTCGCGCAGCGCTTCAACAACCGGCTGGGCAAGACGTTCGTGGTGCCCGAGCCGTACATCATCAAGGACACGGCGAAGATCTACGACCTGCAGGACCCGACGAGCAAGATGAGCAAGTCGGCCTCCAGCGCGAACGGTCTCGTCGAACTCCTCGAAGACCCCAAGAGGTCCGCGAAGAAGATCCGCTCGGCGGTCACCGACACCGGGCGCGAGGTGGTGTTCGACGCCGAGAACAAGGCGGGCGTGTCGAACCTGCTGACCATCTATTCGGCGCTGACCGAGCGGCCGATCGCCGACCTCGAGAGCGCGTACGAGGGCAAGGGCTACGGCGATCTGAAGAAGGACCTCGGCGAGGTGTTCGTCGAGTGGGTGACGCCGATCCAGGAGCGCGTCAAGTCCTATTTGGACGATGTGGCCGAGCTGGACAAGGTGCTCGCCGCGGGGGCCGAGCGCGCTCGCGAGGTCGCGTCGAAGACGCTGGCCAAGACGTACCAGCGGATCGGGTTCCTGCCGCCGGTGCGGTGAAGCTGATCCTGCTCAACGGCCCGCCGGGCAGCGGCAAGTCGACGCTCGCCCGGCGCTACGCCGACGACCACCCACCGGCACTGGCCCTGGACGTGGACCGGATCCGCGCCATGCTCGGCGGCTGGCGTTCATCGCCGGCCGAGGCGGGACTGCTGGCGCGCGACATCGCGGTGGCGGCTGCGCGCACACATCTGGCGGCGGGGCACGACGTGGTGGTGCCGCAACTGGTGGCGCGCGCGGGCTTTCCGGAACGTCTGGAAGCGCTGGCTCGCGAATGCGGGGCGAGCTTTCGCGAGGTGGTGCTGTTGCCGGGGCCCGAGGTGGCCCGGCGCCGCTTCGCCGCTCGTGGTTCGTCGGAGGTCGAGGCCGCGGCTCCCCTGACCGAGCCGGAGCTGGACCGCGCCTACGAAGCGGTCGCCGCGTTCGCCGCGAGCCGGTGCGTGCCGGTGATCACCGCGGCGGACGCCTATTCCGCTTTGCTGGCTGCCCTCACCTGAGCCGTCGCGCGCGAAGAGGTTCGTTGCCTCCGGCCTCCCCCGTGCCGGCCGCTCGCGTTGCGGGGTGCACCAGGCGTGGTTAGCGTTTCACGGTGCCGAACGAAGAGAAGGAAAAGCTCCTGCCGCGGCTGCGGCGGAAGTACCCGTGGCTCGATCACCTCATCCGGGCCAACGACGCCTTCACCGAGCGGTACGGCAACCACTACGCCGCCGCCATCACCTACTTCAGCGTGCTGTCCGTCTTCCCGCTGTTCATGGTCGCCTTCGCCGTGGTCGGGCTGGTCGTCAACCACGACCAGACGATCATCGCGAAGATCACCGACGGCATCAACGACTCCGTGCCCGAGGGCCTCAAGGACCTCGTCAACGGCATCGTCAAGGGCGCGCTCGACTCCGGCGGCGGGATCGGGATCTTCGGCCTGCTCATCGCCCTCTACTCCGGCATCGGCTGGATGTCGAACCTGCGGGACGCGCTCACCGCGCAGTGGGGCCAGGAAAAACAGCCGCAGCCGATCGTCAAGCAGACGCTCAAGGACCTCGTTGCGCTGATCGGGCTCGGGGTTGCCCTCATCGTCTCCTTCGCGCTGACCGCCGTCGGTGGCGGGGTCGGGCAGTTCCTGCTCGAACTCGTCGGGCTCGAGCAGGCGACCTGGGCGATCGTCCTGCTCCGCGGGGCGACCATCGTGCTCGGGCTGGCCGCGAACACCCTCGTCTTCATCTGGGTGATCGCCCGCCTTCCCCGGGAACAGGTCGCGCTGCGCAGTGCCGTCAAGGGGGCCGTGGTCGCCGCCGTCGGGTTCGTCATCCTGCAGCAGGTCGGGTCGATCTACCTGGCCAGCGTCACGAAGTCGCCGTCGGCCGCGCTGTTCGGGCCGGTCATCGGGCTGCTCGTGTTCGCGAACCTCGTCTCGCGCTTCCTCCTGCTCATCACGGCGTGGACCGCGACGGCGGCGGAGAACGAGCGCAAGGTCGTCGCGCCCCCGCCGCCGGTCCGGCTCGAGCAGAGCGTCACCGTGCAGCGCGGGGCGGGCCTCGGCGCTGTCGCCGGTGCCTTTGGCGCCGGGGCGCTGCTGGCGTGGCTGGGTGGCCGCCGCAAGTCTTGACACCCGGCAAACCAGTAAAGAAACTGAACCGGTAAGAAATTTGAACCGGAGGGTTTTGTGCTGCTGGATGCCGCCCGCGAGTGTGCCGATCTCGCCAAGACCCTCGCGCCCGTCACCGAGCAGCAGCGTGCGCTGCCGTCCGAGCTGGTCGCGAAGCTGACCGGCGCCCAGCTGTTCCGCACCGGTGTCCCCGCCTCCCTCGGTGGTCCCGAAGCGCCGCCCGCGGTCAGCCTCGAAACCGCCGAGACGATCGCGCGCGGGGACGCGTCGGCCGGCTGGTGCGTCTCGATCGCCGTGACGAGCAGCCTGCTTTCGGCCTACGCCCCGCGCAAGTGCGCCGAGGAGGTCTTCGGGGACCCGAAGACGGTCGCCGCCGGGGTGTGGGCGCCGCACGGGACCGGCGAGAAGGCCGACGGCGGGTACGTCGTCTCCGGCCGCTGGGCCTTCTGCAGCGGCATCCCGCACGCGGACTGGCTCTTCGCCGGGTTCGTCCACGAGAAGGCGCTCTACGTCGCCGCGTTGCCGAAGGCCGAGATCGAGGTGCTCGACACCTGGCACACCAACGGCCTGCGCGGTACCGGCAGCCACGACTGCGTCGCCGACGAGCTGTTCGTCCCGGACCACCGCGTCTTCTCGGTGCTGACCGGGCCGCCCGCGGAAGCCGGGGCGCTGCACCGGTTCCCGCTCTTCGGCTTCTTCGCGCTGTCGGTCGCGGCCGCCGCGCTGGGCAACGCGCGCGGGGCGATCGACGACCTGGTCGAGCTCGCCTCGACGCGCAGGCCCCTCGGCTCCAGCCGGTCGCTGGCCGAGCGGTCGCCGACGCAGGCCGCCGTCGCCGAGGCCGAAGCGGCCCTGCGTGCGGCCCGGCTGCTGTTCTACCGCAGCATCGACGACGCCTGGCAGGCCGCGCAGGGCACCGAACCGGTGCCGGACTCGCTCAAGCTGGGCCTCCGGCTGGCCGCGACGCACGTGACGCGCACGGCCGCGAAGGTCGCCGAAAGCATGTACGACCTCGGTGGCGGCGCCGCGATCTACGAGACTTCGCCGTTGCAGCGCCGGTTCCGCGACGCGCACACCGCGACCGCCCACTTCCAGGTCAACCCGGCCAGCTACGAGCTGTCCGGCAAGCTCCTGCTGGGCGTCCCGGCCCGCACGGATCAGCTGTGACCGGCCTCGCCCACCGGTTCACGGCGGACTCGGTCGGCCGCGCGCTCGACCTGGTCGGCGAGCGGTGGAGCCTGCTCATCCTGCGCGAGGCGTTCTTCGGCGTGCGCCGCTACGGCGAGTTCGCCCGCACCCTGTCGATCCCGCGCCCGACGTTGTCCGCCCGGCTGAAGACCCTCGTCGACGCGGGGGTGCTCGAACGCGTCGACCCGGTGCCGGAGTACGTGCTGACCGCCGCGGGGCGTGACCTCTTCGGCGCCGTCGTCACGCTCATGCAGTGGGGCGACCGGTACCTCGCGGGGCCGGAGGGGCCGCCGATCCTGCTGCGCCACCAGGATTGCGGCGAGATCACCGAGGCGGTCGTGGCCTGCGGGCACTGCGGGGGCACGATCGCCACCGACAAGGTGACCCCCGAGCCGGGGCCCGGGTTCCGCTAGCGCGCGGCCCGCTTGCGCTGGTGCCCGACCACGAACCCGCCGAGGATGATCAAGAACACCACCAGCGTGATGATCCAGCCGGTGACCCCGAACGGGTCTTCCTTGGCGGCCGCGGCGGCCGACGACGTGCCGCTGTTGCCGGTGCCGCCGTCGGCGAGCACGGACGGGTCGCTGCTCGACGGGGTCGCGGCGGGCGCCTGGTAGGTGATCCGGCCGACCGGCGCGGCGCGGTCGGCCTCCAGCTCGAAGCCGTAGTCGAGCAGCTTCGCCGCCTGGTCGACCACCTTGGTCGGCTTCTGCTCGGCGCGCAGCATGACGACCGCGAGCCGCTTCCCCTTGCGCTGCGCCGCGCCGACGTAGGTGTGGCGGGCGTCGTCGGTGAAGCCGGTCTTGCCACCGAGGAAGCCGGGGTAGACGCCGAGCAGCTTGTTGTCGTTCCAGATCGGGATGGCCGGTTTGCCGCCGGTCGGCGGGATCTCGAAGTTCTTCGTCGAGACGACCTTCGCGAACTCCGGCTGCTTCATCGCGTAGTGGAAGATCAGGCTGAGGTCGTAGGCCGAGGTCGACATGCCCGGCCCGTCCAGCCCCGACGGTGTCGCGGCGCGCGTGTCGAGCGCGCCGATGCGGGCGGCCAGCGCGTTCATCTTCGCCAGCGCGGCGTCGGGTCCGCCGAGCACCGTGGCGAACGCGTGCGCGACGTCGTTGCCCGAGTGCATCAGCAGTCCGTGCAGCAGCTGGTCGACGGTGTACTGGCCGCCGGCGACGAGGCCGACGCAGGTGCACTCCTGCTCCGCGTCCTCCTTCGTCGCGACGACGACCTGGCGCGGGTCCAGCTCGGTGACCACGACCAGCGCGAGCAGCGTCTTGATCAGCGACGCGGGCCGCTGCCGGGCGTGCGGGTCCTTCGCCGCGACGACCGCGCCGGTGTCGAGGTCCTGCACCAGCCACGACGCCGCGGTGTTGCCGTCCGGCGGGTTGAGCGCGCCGTCCGGGGTGATCAGGCCGCACTCGGCCATCCGGTCGCCGCCGACCGGGACCGCGGGCACGGCCAGCGGCGGCGGGGCCTGCTTGCCCGGCGCGGGCTTCTCCGAGGTGTCGACCGGCGGCGGGGGAGCCTGGCGGTTCGCGCATTGGCCCTGCGGCGCCGCGGCCGCCAGAGCCGGGGTGCTCAGGGCCAGGAGGGCGGCGGCGAGCGTCGTCGTGAAAACCATGAGCGACCGGGAGACAACGGAGTGCACCCACGCAATCTAGCGCCGCGACCCGCGTCGCATACTCAGGGGCATGCGCATTTCGCGAGGCACCTCGCTGTTCCTGCTGGCCTTCGGTGTGTGGTCGTGGATCATCTGGATCACGTTCGCCAAGAACCTGTGGGACAGCGACCGGGCCTGGAGCCCCGACGGCTCGCCCACCGCGTACTTCGTGGTGCACGCCGTGCTGACCGTCGTTTCGTTCGTGCTCGGCACGGTCATCGGCGTGCTGGGCTGGCGCGGCGTGCGTGCCTCTTCGCGCGTCGACGCCTGAATCCCCTCCTTGGTCGGTGGCGCGGTCCGGCGGCCCGGTTTAGGTTGGCGCCACCGAACCTGGAGGTGGAATGTCCCGTTTACGCCGAATGGCGGCCCCGCTCGTGCTGGCCGTCGGGGGCGGCCTGTTCGCGGCGGCCCCGGCCGCGGAGGCCGCGCCGGCCGTCTGCGACACGACGAGCACGCCGTACACCTACGTCGTGACGTACCAGCCGGGCACCCGCGTGTCGGCCGTCGACAAGGAACTGGCGGCCAAGTGCGGCACGAAGGTGGCCTACTACGCCGAGATCGGTGTTGCGATCGCCAGCTCGCGCAACGCGGACTTCCAGCAGAAGGTCGGCGTCTACCGGGCCTACTCGGGCGCCAAGGACGTGGCGTCCCAGGGCGCCGCGGCCTCGGCCCGCTCGCTGGGCGCGGTGCGGACGCTGGAGGACACGCGGTCGATCGCCGCCGAGGGTGACCTCTCGGCGCAGCAGTGGGACATGAAGGCGATCCACGCGCCCGAAGCGAACAAGATCTTCCAGGGCAGCCGCGCGGTGACGGTCGGCGTGCTCGACTCGGGCATCGACGCGACCCACCCGGCGTTGAAGGCGGCGGTCGACGCCCGTTCCTCGGCCGGCTGCATCACGGGAGCGCCGGACCTTTCCCCGGCGTCCTGGGCCCCGACGACGTCGGACCACGGCACGCACGTGGCGGGCACGATCGCGGGCAAGGACCCCGCGGCGGGCTTCACGGGCGTCGCCCCGGGCGTGCGGCTGGCCTCGGTGAAGGTCGTCAACGACGCCGGCTACATCTTCCCGGAGTCGGCGGTGTGCGGGTTCGTCTGGGCGGCCCAGCACGGCTTCCCGGTGACGAACAACAGCTACTACATCGACCCGGGCATGTTCTACTGCCCGAAGCAGCCGGGTGACGCGGCGGCGTTCGAAGCGGTCCGCCGCGCGGTGGAGTTCTCGAGCCGCCGTGGAGTGCTGAACGTGGCGGCGGCGGGCAACTCGGGCTTCGACACGACCGAGCAGACCACGGACCCGAACCGCCCGCACCCGGTGGACTCGTCGTGCGGCATCCTCCCGAAGGCGATCGACGGGGTCGTGACGGTGTCGTCGGTCGGCTACGCGGGCACAAAGTCGTACTTCAGCAACTACGGCGAGATCGACGTGACGGCGCCGGGCGGTGACCCCCTCCAGACGCCGCCCGACGGCGCGGGCCCGGCCTGCCCCCTCTCGACCGTGATCGGCGGCCAGTACGGCTCCAAGTGCGGCACCTCGATGGCTTCCCCGCACGCGGCGGGTGTGGCGGCGCTGATCGCGTCCCGGTTCCGCGGGATCCCGCCGCAGCTGCTGGCCAGGATCCTGGCGGGTGAAGCCGACGCGGTGAAGTGCGCGGCCACGGAGACCGAGTGCACGGGCCCGGCGAAGAACAACACGTACTACGGCCACGGCCTGGTCGACGCCTTGGACGCGGTCCGGTAGATCACACGAAAGAGGAGCAGGGTGGTCATCCCGTCGCCTGAGGCCGTGAAATCACTTTGAGCCAGGCCCGCAACCGAAAAACCAAGGCGAGGCGAAGACGCAAGCTTGCGGGCCTGGCTCAAAGTGATAGGCCTCAATCAGGCGACGGGATGACCACCCAGCGGCCCAACGACAAGGTGAGGGATTAGCGCTAGCGGTGGCCATCCCAGAGCCTGCCCGTCCGGCGAGGACAGTCTTTTGCTTCTGCCGCGGCAGGGGGCGGGGGAGGTCTGGTGACGTCGTGGTCGGCTTGGGTTGCCGGCCGCCGGCCGCGGTCGCCCGCCGCCGGTTGCCTGCCCATGCACGAAAAGGCCCTCCGGCGAGTCCCGCCGGAGGGCCTTTCTGCAAACTCAGACGCGCTTGAAGAGCAGGGCGCGCTTCACTTCCTGGATCGCCTTGGTCACCTGGATCCCGCGCGGGCAGGCGTCGGTGCAGTTGAACGTCGTCCGGCAGCGCCAGACACCCTCGCCGTCGTTCAGGATGTCCAGGCGCTCCTCCGACCCCTCGTCCCGGGAGTCGAAGATGAACCGGTGGGCGTTCACGATCGCCGCCGGGCCGAAGTACGAGCCGTCGTTCCAGTACACCGGGCAGGACGACGTGCAGCACGCGCACAGGATGCACTTCGTCGTGTCGTCGAAGCGGTCGCGGTCGGCCTGGGACTGGATGCGCTCGCGCGTCGGCTCGTTGCCGTAGGTGATCAGGTACGGCTTGATCGCGCGGTACGCCTCGAAGAACGGGTCCATGTCGACGTAGAGGTCCTTCAACGTCGTCAGGCCCTTGATCGGGGCGATGGTGATCGTCGTCTTCTTGCCGTCCTTGGCCAGGAGGTCCTTCATCAGGACCTTGCAGGCCAGCCGGTTGATGCCGTTGATCTGCATCGCGTCGGACCCGCACACGCCGTGGGCGCACGAGCGGCGGAACGAGAACGTGCCGTCGATGTAGTCCTTGACGTAGAACAGCAGGTTCAGCAGGCGGTCGGTGCGCTGCGCCGGGACGTCGTAGGACTCCCAGTGCGGCTCGGTGTCGACCTCCGGGTTGAACCGCAGGATCTTCAGCGTGACCGTGATCGGCGTGTGGTCCGAGCCGGTCGACGACGCGGGAGCTTCGGTAGCGGTGGTCATCAGTACTTCCGCTCCATCGGTTCGTAGCGGGTGAAGGTGACGGGCTTGTAGTCGAGCCGGATGTCCGAGGACAGCCCCGCGCCCTGCTTGTAGGCCATGGTGTGGCGCATGAAGTTCGTGTCGTCGCGGTTCGGGTAGTCCTCGCGGGCGTGGCCGCCGCGGGACTCCTTGCGCGCCAGCGCGCCCACGACCAGCACCTCGGCCAGTTCCAGCAGGAAGCCGAGCTCGACGGCTTCGAGCAGGTCGGTGTTGTACCGCTTGCCCTTGTCCGCCACGGTGATCCGCTGGTACCGCTCCTTCAGCGCCTGGACGTCGGTCAGCGCCTGCTTCAGCGTGTCCTCGGTCCGGTACACCGACGCGTGCGAGTCCATCGTCTGCTGCATTTCCTTGCGGATGTCGGCGACGCGCTCGTCGCCGTGCTCCGACAGCAGGCCCGCGAGCTGCTCCTCGACCAGCGTGGTCGGGTTCTCCGGCAGCTCGACGTGCTCGTGCGCCAGCGCGTACTCGGCGGCCGCGATGCCGGCGCGGCGGCCGAACACGTTGATGTCGAGCAGCGAGTTCGTGCCGAGCCGGTTCGAGCCGTGCACGGACACGCACGCGACCTCGCCCGCGGCGTACAGGCCGGGGATGACGTTCTCGTTGTCCCGCAACGCTTCGCCGTGCACGTTGGTCGGGATCCCGCCCATCACGTAGTGGCACGTCGGGAACACCGGCACCGGCTCCTTCACCGGGTCGACGCCCAGGTAGGTCCGGGAGAACTCCATGATGTCCGGGAGCTTCGCGTTCAGCGTCTCCTCGGGGATGTGCGTGACGTCCAGGACGACGTAGTCCTTGTTCGGGCCGCACCCGCGGCCCTGCAGGACTTCCTGCACCATCGAGCGCGCCACGATGTCGCGGGGCGCGAGGTCCTTGATGGTGGGGGCGTAGCGCTCCATGAACCGCTCGCCGGAGGCGTTGCGCAGGATCCCGCCCTCGCCGCGGACGGCTTCGGAGATCAGGATGCCCAGGCCCGCGAGGCCGGTCGGGTGGAACTGGAAGAACTCCATGTCCTCCAGCGGCAGGCCCTTGCGGAAGATGATGCCGAGGCCGTCACCGGTGAGGGTGTGCGCGTTCGACGTCGTCTTGAAGATCTTGCCCGCGCCGCCGGTCGCCATCACGATCGACTTCGCCTGGAAGACGTGCAGCTCGCCGGTGGCCAGCTCGTAGGCGACGACGCCGGAGGCGACCGGGTTGCCGTTCTCGTCCGGGGTGGTGAGCAGGTCGAGCACGTAGAACTCGTTGAAGAACTCGGTGCCGTACTTGACGCAGTTCTGGTACAGCGTCTGCAGGATCATGTGCCCGGTGCGGTCGGCGGCGTAGCAGGCGCGGCGGACCGCGGCCTTGCCGTGGTCACGCGTGTGCCCGCCGAAGCGGCGCTGGTCGATCTTGCCTTCGGGCGTGCGGTTGAACGGCAGGCCCATCTTCTCGAGGTCGAGGACCGCGTCGATGGCCTCCTTCGCCATGATCTCGGCGGCGTCCTGGTCGACCAGGTAGTCGCCGCCCTTGATCGTGTCGAAGGTGTGCCACTCCCAGTTGTCCTCTTCGACGTTCGCCAGCGCGGCGCACATGCCGCCCTGGGCCGCGCCGGTGTGGGACCGGGTCGGGTAGAGCTTGGTGAGGACCGCGGTGCGGGCGCGCTGGCCGGACTCGATGGCCGCGCGCATGCCGGCGCCGCCGGCGCCGACGATCACCACGTCGTACTTGTGGAACTGCATCGAAAAAGTCTCCGTGGCTTCAGTTCGCGGGCATGTTCGGGTCGAAGGTGAAGATCACCATCGTGCCGACGGCCAGGATCAGCACCATCGAGACGTAGAGCAGGATCTTCAGCCAGAACCGCGTGCTGTCCTTGCGGGCGTAGTCGTCGATGATGACGCGCAGGCCGTTGCCGCCGTGGATCTCGGCGAGCCACAGCATCAGCAGGTCCCAGAACTGCCAGAACGGCGAAGCCCAGCGGCCGGCGACGAAGCCCCAGTTGATCCGGTGCACGCCGCCGTCGAGGATGTTCATGATCAGCAGGTGGCCGAGCACCAGGATGACCAGCGCCATCCCGGAGATCCGCATGAACAGCCAGCTGTAGAGCTCGAAGTTGCTCCGGCGCGCGGCGGGGCGCTTCGGGGAGCGCGGCTTGTCGAGGGTGAGCGACTCGGCCATGTCAGTTACCCCCGAAGAGCATTTCGGCGGTGCGCTTCAGCATGAAGAACGCACCGGGGACCATCACGACGACCCAGACCACGCCGATCACCCAGAGCATCGCCTTCTGCAGCTGCGCGCCCTTCGACCAGAAGTCGACCAGCATGACGCGGATGCCGTTGAGCGCGTGGAAGAGCACCGCGCCGACCAGGCCGACCTCCAGGAGGTTGACGATCGGCGTCTTGTAGGTCTCGATGACCTGGTCGTAGGTGTTCGGCGACACGCGCACCAGCGCGGTGTCGAGCACGTGCACGAACAGGAAGAAGAATGTGAGCACGCCGGTGATGCGGTGCAGGACCCAGGACCACATGCCGGGGTCGCCCCGGTAGAAGGTCCCCTGCCGGCGTGAGGCACCCGCCCGATCGCTCGCCTCTGCCGCTGTGTTGGTCCCCGCCCCCGAAGGGGGCGAACCCACCCCGCTGGCAGTGCTCGCCGTGGTGGACATCGGTGAACGGCCTCCAACGTCTGACTGTGCGCCCGGTGGCCGTGAGGTCCGCAGTCGCCGCGGGAACGGCGGCTATGCCGAAGTCAACGTCATCGAGCCTGGATGAATCGGATGCTAGACCCGCCCCCGGCACGCGGCTCACCTCCGGGTTCCTCTCTGTGATGGACCAGACACCGGTACTCCCGCGCCGCCACCCGTCGGTGTGGTGCAGCGCACTCGGTGGCGCGTCGGCCTTCCCTGTCCCGCTCACCGGTCATCTGACCTCTGCAATATCTGATATCTGATGCGCTACGCCGAAGGGCTGGTGGTTTCCGTGTGTCATTGACCAAGTGCAACACCTCCCTAGCCCTGCTCGGGCAAACATCGGATCTCTCACGATGGGGTGACGTTCTGGTGAGACGACTCGGCTTGGTGATCGCCGTCGCGGCCCTGCTGCCCGTGGTGTCGGTCACGCCCGCGGAAGCACTCCCCGACGGATTGGCGCTCACGCCGCCGATGGGCTTCAACAACTGGAACACCACTGGGTGCGCCGTCGAAGAGCAGCTGATCCGCGACACCGCCGACATCTTCGTCGACAAAGGACTGAAGGCCGCCGGCTACGAGTACGTCAACGTCGACGACTGCTGGGCCGAGCCGTCCCGCGACGCCGACGGGCGCCTGCAGGCGAACAAGGCCCGGTTCCCGAGCGGCATCAAGGCGCTGGCCGGCTACGTCCACGCGAAGGGGCTGAAGTTCGGCATCTACACGAGCGCGGGCACGCTGACCTGCGCGAAGACCATGCCCGGCGCCCTCGACCACGAAGACGTCGACGCGCAGACGTTCGCGGACTGGGGTGTCGACTACCTCAAGTATGACAACTGCAACAACCAGGGCCAGCCCGCGCTCGAGCGCTACACGAAGATGCGCGACGCGCTCCTCAAGACCGGCCGCCCGATCGTGTATTCGCTCTGCGAGTGGGGCGAGAACAAGCCGTGGACGTGGGGCGCCGACGTCGGGCACCTGTGGCGGACCACCGGCGACATCAAGGACAACTGGGCCAAGATGCTCCAGATCCTCAAGGCGAACGCGCCGCTCGCGCCCTACGCCGGGCCGGGGCACGGGAACGATCCCGACATGCTCGAGGTGGGCAACGGCGGGATGACGACCGAGGAGTACCGCTCGCACTTCTCGTTGTGGGCGATGATGGCCGCCCCGCTGCTCATCGGCGCCGACCTGCGCAAGGTGTCGCCGGAGAATTTCGACGTCCTGCGCAACAGCGAGGTCATCGCCCTCGACCAGGACCGCCGCGGTGTCCAGGCCCGGGTGCTGTCCAACCAGGACGGACACTGGGTGTTCGCCAAGCCGCTGTCGAACGGCGACGTGGCGATCGCGCTGTTCAACGAGACGACGTCGAGCGCCACGATCGGCACCACCGCGGCCGCCGCCGGGCTGCCCCGGTCCGCGGGCTACACCGCACGCGACCTCTGGGCGCGCCGCGACCTGCAGACGGCGGGCCGGCTCTCCGCGGTCGTCCCGCCGCACGCGACGGTCGTCTACCGGGTCCACGCGGGCGGCTCGTGGTGGCAGAACGCGCCGCTGGTGAGCACGGGTGTCGAGGTCGTGGCCTCGGTGCCGGGTGTCCCGGGCGAGATCACGCCCGCCGGGCAGCCCTTCGAAGTGAAGGTGTCCGCGACCGACGAGGCCCGCCTGCCGGTGTTCGACCCGCGCGTGACGCTCACCGCGCCCGCGGGCTGGCGGGTCGAGCAGCTGACCCGGCCGCGGGCCGTCGTGCTCGGGACCGGGGAGACCGCGGCCGGCCGCTGGCGGGTGACCCCGCCCGCCGGGGCAGAAGGCACGACGGCGGTGCTGCGCGGCGGCGTCACCTATCGCGCGCTCGGGTTCGGCCGGCTCACCTGGACCGGGGAACAGGGGCTGACCGTCCCGGCGGCGCCGCCCACCACGCCCGCGTGGGCCAGTGACCTGCGCTGGGCGGCGGAGAAGAACGGCTACGGTCCGGTCGAGCGTGACATGTCGAACGGCAGCATCCCGGCCGGCGACGGCAAACCGCTGACCATCAACGGCGTCGGCTACCCGAAGGGTCTCGGGGCGCACGCGCCGAGCGAGGTCGTCTTCTACCTGGGCGGCCGCTGCACGGCGTTCACCGCGGACGTCGGCGTCGACGACGAGCGCGAGGCGACGAACAAGCAGGGCTCGGCGACGTTCGAGGTCTACGCGGACGGGGCGAAGGCGGCGGCCACGGGCGTCCGGACGTGGCAGGACCCGGCGGTGCCGCTGACGGCGGACCTCCACGGGGCCCGGTACCTGCGGCTGGTCGTCACCGACGGCGGGGACGGCAACTCCTGCGACCGCAGCGACTGGGCCGCCGCCCGGCTCACCTGCGGCTGATTCTCGTCATCTCACAGAGTGACCGGCCTGGCCCACTCCTCGGTCAGGCCGGCACACTCCGTGACACGCCGCGGCCTTTTGGGTGGCCCCTCACCCGCACTGAATCAGGGAAAGCTGCGCTGGGGCGGCGCGATGATCACTTTGGGTGTCCGGTTCGTCGCGCGCGCGACTCGCGAGTAAACGTTTGTGTTACGTAGCGTGCCTTTCCTATGGCGCATTCCGGTCCGGCGGGTACGGTCTGGCGGTCGACCCGGCAGTAGGGCCGGGTCGTGCCCTTGACCATCCGCTGGATCAGCGGGGAGGGAGACACACGTTGCGTCGCATGCGTGGAACCGCGCTGGCCGCCGCGGCCATGGCCGGGGTGCTCACCCTGGCCGGGTGCGCCAAGGATTCCGGCGGTGGTAACAGCTCGAACAACACCGCGGCCTCGACGGGCGGTTCCGACTGCGTCACCGCGCAGAAGCCGCCGGCCGCGCCCGCCGCCGCGAGCAGCTCGACCGCCGCCGGTGGCAAGGTCGACGGCAGCAAGCTGAAGATCGGCCTGGCCTTCGACGTCGGCGGCCGGGGTGACGCGTCGTTCAACGACGCCGCCGCCGCGGGCACCGACAAGGCGAAGTCCGACCTCGGCGTGACGACGGTCAGCGAGAGCACCGCCTCCGCCAGCGAGGCCGAGTCGGCCAAGCAGCAGCGCCTCGACCAGATGGCCTCCTCGGGCCTGAACCCGATCATCGCGGTCGGGTTCGCCTACGCGCCGTCGGTCAAGGCCGTCGCGGCCAAGTACCCGAACACCAAGTTCGCCATCGTCGACGACGACTCGATCCAGCTGCCGAACGTGACGTCGCTGGTCTTCGCCGAGGAGCAGGGCTCGTTCCTGGCCGGCGTCGCCGCCGCGTACAAGAGCAAGAACTGCCACATCGGCTTCGTCGGCGGCGTCAACACCCCGCTGATCCAGAAGTTCGAAGCCGGCTTCCTGCAGGGCGCGAAGACCGTTTCGTCCAAGATCAAGATCGAGGACGAGTACCTGACCCCGGCCGGTGACTTCTCCGGGTTCCAGGACCCGCCGAAGGGCAACGCGAAGGCCGCGGCCGAGATCGCCAAGGGCGCGGACGTCATCTACCACGCCGCGGGCGCCTCGGGTAAGGGCGTCTTCGACGCCGCGAAGGCGGGCAACGCGCTGGCCATCGGGGTCGACTCCGACCAGTACAACCAGAAGACCGTCGAGGCCGACAAGGACGTCATCATCACGTCCATGCTCAAGCGCGTCGACGTCGCGGTGTTCGACTACGTCACCGCGCTGGCCAAGGGCGACCTGACGACCCTGCCGAAGCGGTTCGACCTCAAGGTCGACGGCGTCGGCTACGCCACCTCCGGCGGCAAGGTCGACGACATCAAGGACGTCCTGGACGGGTACAAGGCCCAGATCATCTCGGGCGCGATCACCGTTTCGGACAAGCCGCAGAAGTAACTCACTACGCGCCGGGGCTCGGAGGAACTTTTCCTCCGGGCCCCTCACGCGTTTGGACGAGATATGGAATTCTCCCGCCCATGAGCACAGCCGAGGCCCCGGCCGAGGCCGTCCCCGACCGGGGCGCCCCCGCCGTCCAGCTGACCGGGATCACCAAGCGCTTTCCCGGCGTGGTGGCCAACTCCGACGTCAACCTCACCGTCGCTGCCGGCGAGGTGCACGCCATCTGTGGCGAGAACGGCGCCGGCAAGTCCACCCTGATGAAGATCCTGTACGGCATGCAGCCGCCGGACGAGGGCACCATCGCGATCAACGGCGAAGAGGTGAAGCTGCGCAACCCGCAGGACGCCATCCGCGCCGGCATCGGCATGGTGCACCAGCACTTCATGCTCGCCGACAACCTCACCGTCGGCGAGAACGTCTTCCTCGGCGCCGAGGCCCTGCACGGCATCGGCCGCGCCGCCCGCGCGCGGCTGGCCGAGCTCGCCGAGCGGACCGGCCTGCACGCCGAGCCGGAGACGCTGCTGGAGGAGCTCGGCGTCGCCGACCGCCAGCGCGTCGAGATCGTCAAGGTGCTCTACCGCGGGGCGAAGATCATCATCCTGGACGAGCCGACCGCGGTCCTCGTGCCGCAGGAGGTCGACGCGCTCTTCGCGACCGTCCGGGAGATGAAGGCCGACGGCTACACGTTCCTCTTCATCTCGCACAAGCTCGACGAGGTCCGCGCGATCGCCGACACCGTCACGGTGATCCGCCGCGGCACGACCGTCGGGACCGCCGACCCGAAGACCATCACCTCCCGCCAGCTCGCGGAGATGATGGTCGGCTCGGAGCTGCCCAGCCCGGAGACCCGCGAGTCCACGGTCACCGACCGGGACGTGCTGCGGCTGACCGGGCTGACGCTCGGCGCCGAGGGTTCGGGCCGCAACGCGCTCGACGACGTCTCCTTCACCGTGCACGCGGGCGAGGTGCTCGGCGTCGCCGGTGTCGAGGGCAACGGCCAGACCGAGCTCGTCGAGACGATCATGGGCATGCGCAAGCCGTCCGCCGGCACGATCGAGCTGGTCGACGCCGACGGCAAGGCGCGCGACCTGACGAAGGCGGGGACGCTCGCGCGGCGCGAGGCCGGCATCGGCTACATCGCCGAGGACCGCACCCGGCACAGCCTGCTGCTCACGCAACCGTTGTGGGTCAACCGGATCCTCGGCTACCAGACCCGCGAACCGGTCTCGAAGGGACAGCTGCTCGACATCGCCGGCGCCCGCGCCGACACCGAGCGGATCGTGCGCGACTACGACGTCCGCACGCCCGGCATCGACGTCCCGGCCGCGGCCCTGTCGGGCGGCAACCAGCAGAAGCTGATCGTCGGGCGGGAGCTGTCCGGCAACCCGGTGCTGCTCATCGCGTCGCACCCCACGCGTGGCGTCGACGTCGGCGCGCAGGCGCTGATCTGGGAGAACATCCGCCAGGCCCGGGCCGCCGGCCTCGCCGTGCTGCTCATCTCCGCCGACCTCGACGAGCTGATCGGCCTGTCGGACACGATCCGCGTCATGCTGCGCGGGCGGCTCGTCACCGAGGCCGACCCCGCCACCGTGACGCCGCAGGAACTGGGCTCGGCGATGACCGGCGCAGGAGAGGGTGACGGCGAATGACTTCCTGGCGCACAAAACTGCTGCCGCCGCTGCTGGCGATCGTCTTCGCCGTGCTGCTGTCGGCGATCGCGCTGATCATCTCCGGGGCCGACCCCCTGGAGGCGTACGGCACGATGATCGGCCAGATGTTCAAGGGCTCGACCGCGGTCGACACCGTGAACCTGGCGACGGTCTACTACCTGTCCGGGCTCGCCGTCGCCATCGGCTTCCAGATGAACCTGTTCAACATCGGGGTCGAGGGCCAGTACCGGTTCGCCGCCGTCGTCGCGGCCATCGCCGGTGGCGCGATGAAGCTGCCGCCGGTGATCCACGTGCTGGCGATCCTGGTGGTCGCGGTCGTGGCGGGCATGGCCTACGCGGCGGTCCCGGCGATCCTCAAGGTCACCCGCGGGGTCAGCGAGGTCATCTCGACGATCATGCTCAACGCGATCGTCGCCGGGATCATCGCCTACCTCATCAACGCCGACCAGTTCGGCGTGCAGACCGGCAACAACATCGGCACCCGCGTGATCGAGCCTTCGGGGCGGATCCCGGGCATCCCGCTCGGCTCGGGCACGCTCTTCGGGTTCGTGTTCATCGCCGCGATCGTCGGCGCCGCCTACTGGTTCATGCTCAACCGCACCCGGTTCGGCTTCGAGCTCAAGGCGTCCGGCGAATCCACCACCGCGGCCGCCGCGGGTGGCGTCAACGCCAAGAAGATGACGCTGATCGCGATGCTGCTCTCCGGTGGCGTCGCCGGTCTGGTCGCCATGCCGGAACTGCTCGGCCGCGACTTCAGCTACGGCATCACCGCGACGCAGATGTACGGCTTCACCGGCATCGCGGTCGCGCTGCTCGGCCGCAACCACCCCGGCGGCATCGCGCTCGGCGCGCTGCTGTGGGCGTTCCTCGACACCTCCGCGGTGTCGCTGGAGCAGATCAACGTGTCCAAGGAGATCGCGACGATCATGCAGGGCATCATCGTGCTGTCGGTCGTCGTGGCGTACGAGATCGTGCGGCGCGCCGACCTCGCGGCCGAACAACGCAGGGTCGGGCGCGCACTCGCCGGCCGCAAGGGTTCCTCGGTCGCCGAAGGGGGTGCGGTGTGATCACCGACGTCGCTCCCGAGTCCGGCTCGACCATGCCGGTGCAGCGCAAGCGCGGCCGGATCCCCGGCTGGCTCCGCGGGGTCATCTGGGCCGTGATCGCCATCGCCGTCGTCTCCGCGGCGTCCTACTCCACCGGCGTCGCCGCGCTGACGTCGTCGAACACCGCGCAGACGGCGTTGCGCCTGGCGCTGCCGATCCTGCTGTGCGCGCTGGGCGGCCTCTGGGCCGAACGCGCGGGCGTGGTGAACATCGGTCTCGAGGGCATGATGATCCTCGGCACCTGGGGCGCGGCCTGGGGTTCCTACTACGGCGGCGTGTGGTCCGGCCTGCTGGCCGCGCTCGTCTTCGGCGCGCTGGGCGGGCTGCTGCACGCGGTGGCGACGGTGACGTTCAACGTCAACCACATCGTCTCCGGCGTCGCGATCAACCTGCTCGGCCTCGGCGTCACGAAGTACCTGGCGAACCTGATCTTCGCGCCGATCTCGGGCAACCCGCGGCAGTCGCCGGTGGTGCCGAAGTTCGACACCTACTCGGCGTCGTTCCTCTCGGACTGGCTGGGTGACCTGGAGAAGGAGCAGCGGGTCGGAATCTCCGACGTCGCCGGCATCCTGCGCGGGCTCGTCACCGAAGTCGCGCCGCTGACGATGATCGCGATCGTCCTGGTGCCGGTGAGCTTCTGGGTGCTCTGGCGGACGCGCTTCGGCCTGCGGCTGCGTTCCTGCGGCGAGAACCCGGTGGCGGCCGAGTCGCTCGGCGTCAACGTGTACCTGCACAAGTACGTCGCCGTGATCATTTCGGGTGCGTTCGCCGGCATGGGTGGCGCTTCGCTGGTGCTGCTGCGCGGCGGCGCGGACTACCTGGAGAACCAGACGAACGGCCGCGGGTACATCGGCCTGGCGGCGATGATCTTCGGCAACTGGCGGCCGGGCGGTCTGCTCGGCGGCGCGGCGCTGTTCGGTTACGCGGACGGCCTGCAGCTCGCCGGCGGCGGCGAAGCGGTGCTCGCGCTGCTGTACGGCGCGGTGATCCTGGTCGCCGTGATCGTCGTTGTGCAGCTGTTCCGGAAGCAGTGGATCGCGGCCGGGCTCGGCGTCGTCGGCGCGGGCGTGCTGTACGCGATCTACTGGTCCAACGACACGCTGTCGTCGGACCTGATCCCGTACACCGCGCACTTCGTGACGCTGATCGTGCTGGCCGTGGCTTCGCAGCGGCTGCGGCCGCCGAAGGCCGACGGGCAGCCGTACCGACGGGGTGAAGACTGATGACGTCTACAGTGGACTGGGACGCTCTGCGTTCCCAGGCGATCGAAGCGGCTTCCCACGCGTACGCGCCTTATTCGGGGCTGCACGTCGGAGTCGCCGGGATCGTCGACGACGGCCGGGTCGTGACCGGGTGCAACGTCGAGAACGCTTCCTACGGGCTCGGGCTGTGCGCGGAGTGCACGATGGCCGGGCAGCTGCGGCTGTCCGGCGGCGGGCGGCTGGTCGCCGTCGCGTGCCGCAGCGGCGCGGGTGACCTGCTGATGCCGTGCGGGCGCTGCCGGCAGATCCTGTTCGAGCTCGGCGGATCTCCGTGCCTGGTGGACACGCCCAGCGGGATCCTGCCGATGTCCGACGTCCTGCCGGACGCCTTCGGCCCGGACGACCTGCCGTGACCGGGTTCGCGGCGGTCGACGTCATCCGGACCAAGCGGGACGGCGGGACGCTGTCCGACGAGCAGATCGACTGGGTCGTCGACGCCTACACCCACGGGGTCGTGGCCGAAGAGCAGATGTCGGCGCTGGCGATGGCGATCTTCCTGCGGGGGATGTCCACCGCCGAGATCTCGCGGTGGACGCGCGCGATGATCGCGTCGGGGGAGCGGCTGTCGCTTTCGGTGTCGCGCCCGACGGTGGACAAGCACTCGACGGGCGGCGTCGGCGACAAGATCACGCTGCCGCTGGCGCCGTTGGTGGCGGCGTGCGGCGCGGCGGTGCCGCAGCTCTCCGGACGCGGGCTCGGCCACACGGGCGGAACGCTCGACAAGCTGGAGTCGATCCCGGGCTGGCGGGCCGCACTGTCCACTTCGGAGATCGCGGCCCAGCTGGAGGACGTCGGCGCGGTGATCTGCGCGGCGACGTCCGGGCTGGCACCGGCGGACAAGAAGCTGTACGCGCTGCGGGACGTGACGTCGACGGTGGAGTCGATCCCGCTGATCGCCAGCTCGATCATGAGCAAGAAGATCGCCGAAGGCGCGTCCGGGCTGGTCCTGGACGTGAAGTTCGGGTCGGGCGCGTTCATGAAGTCGTTGGACCAGGCGCGGTCGCTGGCTTCCGCGCTGACCTCGATCGGCGCCGATCACGGCGTCCCGACGACGGCGTTGCTGACTGACATGAACGTCCCGCTGGGCCGGGCGGTCGGGAACGCGGTGGAGGTCGCGGAGTCGGTCTCGGTGCTTCAGGGCGGCGGCCCTTCGGACGTGGTCGCGCTGACTCTCGCTTTGGCACGGGAGATGTTGGCCCTCGCGGGTCTCGACGTGGACCCGGCGGCCGTGCTGGCCTCGGGCGAGGCGTACGAGGTCTGGTGCCGGATGATCTCGGCCCAGGGCGGCGACCCGTCGGCGCCGTTGCCCACGCCCGCTCACGTGCACACGGTAGTTGCTCCGGCTTCGGGCGTGCTGGCTTCGCTGGACGCGTACGCGGTCGGCGTCGCGGCATGGCGGCTCGGCGCGGGCCGGGCCCGCAAGGAGGACCCGGTCCAGGCCGCGGCGGGCATCCTCTGCCTCGCCAAGCCGGGCGACCCGGTCTCGGCCGGCGACCCCCTGCTGGAGCTGCACACGGACACGCCTGCCGTGGTCCCCGCGGCCCTGGCGGCCCTGGACGGCGGCTTCACGATCGCCGCGTCGGCGCCTTCGCCGGGCCCGATCGTCGCGGAGACCATCCGCAGCTAGCCGGACTGTGACGATCATCGCGAAGATGACCCATCCGGAGCTTTCACGTGAAAGCTCCGACCTGGGGCCCGCACTTTCACGTGAAAGTGAACCGGAGGAGTTGCCTCCGGAACGTGAGAAGGCCCCCATCGGCGTGTGCCGGTGGGGGCCTTCTTGCGGGGCTGGGGTTACTCCGTGGCTTCTTCCGAGTCTTCGCTCGGCTTGGCCTTGGTGTCGGCCGGCTTGGGGGCGCGGCCGTTGCGGGAGCTGCGACGCGGCTGGCGCGGGGCCGGCGGGGGCGGGGCGATCTGCTGGACCGCCGGTCCGCCGCCGAGCATCAGTTCCGCGAACGTCGCCATCGCCTCGTCGAGCTGGCCGCCGATGCGGCGGACGCTCTCGTCGTTGCTCCGGCGGACCAGCGAGTCGACCGAGTCGGTGTCCGGCTGCTTCGACAGCGTGCCTTCGACCTTCGACAGCCCGGCCTTGAGCGCGCCGTCGAGGTCGCCGATGCCGGACAGGAAGCCGTCCTCCACCTTGTCGAGGCGGGAGGCCAGGTCGTCCAGGCGGGTGGTGACCGTTTCGAGCCGGTTGCCCAGGTTCTCCAGCCGGTCGGACGCGTCGATCATCTCGCCGGTCTCGGTCAGCGCGACCTTGAGCGCCTCGGTGTTGGCGTCGATCCGCTCGTGCGTGGTGCGGCCCAGCTCGCCGACGCGCTCCTGCGTGACGCGGCTCAGCTCGTCGACCTTGCCCCGCAGCTCGTGGTCGGTGTGGTCGACGCGGTCGCGCAGCGACGCCTCGGCCTGCTCGATCCGCTCGCGGACCGGGCCGGTGACCGACTGCGGCAGCGCCTCGATCTTCGTGTCCTGCTTGTCGAGGTGCCCGCCCAGCTCGTCGATCCGGCGGTGGATGTTCTGGAGCTTGTCCTCGAGCCCGTCCATCCGGCCGGCGACGCCTTCGAAGCGCGCGGCGACGCCGTCGAGACGGCCGTCGAGCTGCGCGAAGGGCTTGGCGAGCTTGTCGACGATGCTCTCGACCGCGCGGGTCAGCGCGGCGATCGCGGTGTCCTGCGCCTCGAGGCGGGACATCGTCTCGTCGAGGCGCTCGGCCAGGACGCCGACCTCGGTGCGGTCGGGCATCTCGGACAGCCGCTTGCGGACCGCGCCCAGCGAGTCCACCGGCGCGAGGCGGGCGTAGATGTCGTCGAGCGCGTCGAAGATCTGCTGCTGCTCGCTCTCACGCACTTCGGCCGCGCGCACCAGCATGTTGCGCATCCGGTCGAAGGACGGGGCGGCAATGTGGTTGTCAGTGGTCACTGCTGTGTGTCCTTCGTCGGCGGGGAAATGGAGGGACGTGCCACGAAGCTTATCGATTGCGAAATTGCTGTGCGTATGGCCCCCGTGAAGTGCCTATTGCGGAGGCCGCCCCCGGATGGCCGATTCGTCACCTGATCGTCGACGCTGAGGGTGAACCCGAACCTGAGAGTTACGGCCATGTAGGGGAATGACAACAAGGTTACCGTTGGGGGATGCCTGACGAAAGCCCTGTTCTGCCCACCGAGACACTCCGCCGCGCACCCAAGGTGCTGCTGCACGACCACCTCGACGGCGGCCTGCGCCCGGCGACCGTCGCCGAGCTCGCCGACGCCACCGGTTATGCCGGTCTGCCCACCACCGACCCGGCCGAGCTGGGCAGCTGGTTCCGCCGGGCGGCCGACTCCGGCTCGCTCGTTTCCTACCTCGAGACCTTCGCGCACACCTGCGGGGTGATGCAGACGGAGGAAGCGCTGGTCAGGGTCGCCGCGGAGGCGGTGGAGGACCTGGCCGCCGACGGCGTCGTCTACGCCGAGGTGCGCTACGCACCGGAGTTGTTCGTCGAACGCGGTCTGTCACTCGATGCGGTGGTCGAGGCCGTTCAAGCGGGGTTCACGGAGGGCACCCGGCGGGTGGCCGCGAACGGCGGCACCATCCGCGTCGCGACGTTGCTCTGCGCGATGCGCCAGCACGCCCGGGCGCTCGAGATCGCGAACCTGGCCGTCCGCTACCGCGACGCCGGCGTCGCCGGGTTCGACATCGCCGGGCCGGAAGACGGATTCCCGCCGACCCGCAATCTCGACGCGTTCGAATACCTGCGTCTCAACAATGCGCATTTCACCATTCACGCGGGCGAAGCCTTCGGTTTACCGTCCATTTGGGAAGCGATTCAGCACTGCGGCGCCGAGCGGCTCGGGCACGGCGTGCGCATCGTCGAGGACATCAAGACCGACGCGGACGGCACGGTCCACCTTGGACGGTTGGCCGCGTACGTCCGCGACCGCCGCATCCCCCTGGAGATCTGCCCGACGTCGAACGTCCAAACAGGCACGGTCCGCTCGATCGCCGAGCACCCCATCGGCCTGCTCGCCAAGCTGCGCTTCCGGGTGACCGTGAACACGGACAACCGGCTGATGAGCGGATGCACGATGACCAGCGAATTCGCTGCGCTGCACGAGACGTTCGGCTATGGTATCGACGACTTCCGCTGGTTCACCATCAACGCGATGAAATCCGCGTTCATCGATTTCGACGCCCGGCTCGCGCTGATCGACGACGTGATCAAGCCCGGGTACGCCGCACTGGCCTGACCTTCCCCGCTGAGGACCGCAACTTGCTTGCGGTCCTTAGCCATGCCAACTATTGTTCAACATGTAGGAAGTATTTCTCATAATTTGAGACGGTGGCGAAGATGGCGCAGGTCGCGGGCGGTGCGGGTGAGCAGGTGCAGGCCAGTTCACGGCGGTGGCTCATCCTCGCGCTCGGCCTCGCCGCGCAGACCGCGAGCTGCTCCTTCCTTTACGGCATCCCGTTCCTGGTCCCGGCCATGCGCGCGGCGGAGGGGCTGACGCTGGCCGAGGCGGGCACGGTCGTCGCGGCGCCGAGCATCGGGCTGCTGTTCACCCTGATCGTGTGGGGCGCGGCTGCGGACCGTTACGGAGAACGCCTCATCATGGCGCTGGGTCTGGGCGCCTCAGGGTTACTCCTGGTGTACGCGGGGGCAGGAAATCACCCGGTCGGGCTCCTCTTTGGGGTGTTCTTGGCGGCCGGCGCCTGCACGGCCTCGGTGAACGCGGCGAGCGGCCGCGTCGTGATGGGCTGGTTCGCGAAGTCCGAGCGGGGCGTGGCGATGGGGATCCGCCAGACGGCCCAGCCGCTCGGCGTCGGTGTCGCCGCGCTGGGGCTGCCGCCGCTGACCGCCCACTTCGGCTTCCGCGCGGCGATCCTGCTGCCGGCGGCGCTCGCGATCGTCGTGGCGCTGCTGGTGGCGTGGCTGGTGACGGACCCGCCGCGGCCGCCTCGATCGGCTTCGGGGGTGAAGCCGCCGTCGCCGTACCGGCATTCGGCGCTGTGGCGGGTGCACGGGGCGAGCGCGCTGCTGGTGGTGCCGCAGTTCGCGGTGTCGGCGTTCGCACCGGTGTACCTGGTGGCGGTGCAGCACTGGAGCCCGCTGTCGGCGGGCTGGTACCTGGCGGCGGTCCAGGTGCTCGGCGCCGCCGGGCGGCTGGGGTCGGGCTGGTGGTCCGACCGGGTCGGCAGCCGCCTGCGCCCGATGCGGCAGCTCGCTTTTGCCAGCTGCTCGGTGATGCTGCTGGTGGCGTTGGGCGACGCTTCGTGGCCCTGGCTGGTCCTGCTGGCGCTCGCCTTGGCGGGGGTGATCACGGTGGCGGACAACGGCCTGGGTTTCACGGCGTCGGCCGAGCTGGCGGGCTTGGCGTGGTCGGGGCGCGCGATGGGCACGCAGAACACGGGCCAGAACATCGCGGCCTCGCTGACCCCGCCGCTACTGGGCTTGGTGATCGGCGACAGCAGGTACGCGCTCGCGTTCTGCGTGGCGGCGATCTTCCCGGCGCTGGCGGTGGCGGTGGTCCCGACCCGCGCGGAGCGCGAACACGACTGAGGGCCCGCGGGGCGCCCCCCGTCTCCAGCGTATCGGCCGCCTACGACGGAAACCGGCCGCCGACGCCGGCCGCGGGCCCGGTTGTCCACATCCCGGCCAGGCTGTGGATGGCTCCGGGCGCGTTACCCCGCCCACGACGAAGGCCGCCTCCCCAACCACGGGAGGCGGCCTTCGGCCAACCGGAAACTCAAGCCACCGTCAGGCGGTTCTCGAACGTCTCCACCAGCTTGCGCCAAGCGCCCTGCTCGGCGTCGAACGGGGCCGACGGCTCGAGGCGCGTGGGGTCCGGGCGCAGCACGAACGACACCAGCCAGCCCAGGCTTTCGTTGCCCGCCAGTGCCGTCTCGGCCGAGTCGTCGCCCGCCCACTCCGCCGCGTCCGTGATCAGCTCGACCGCCAGTTCCAGCTGCGTCGGGTCGATCGCCTCCGGGCCCTCCGCGATGTCCGCGTCCAGGCCCGTCAGCACGTACGTGTTCTCCGGGTCGACCTCGATTTCGAGTTCGCCCGCCGTCGCCTTCGCCAGTACCTCGTCCCACGTGGACACGTCGGCCAGATCCGTGTCGGCCAGGTCCTTGCCGTCGGCGAGGGCCCGGGCGAGCGCGCCCGTGGACGTGAACACGTCGATCTCGCCCTCGCTGCCCAGGAACACCGGCGCGTCGTCGAGGTAGCAGCGCAGCGTGTAGTACTCCGCGCCGGACGTGATGATCTTGATCGGGTCGATGCCGACCTCGGCCCAGAAGCCGACCGGGCCCTCCTCCTCGACCGCATCCGGCTCGTCGTCCGAAGAATCGACGTCCAGTGCTTCGAGGTCCTCTTCGCCCTCGGTGCCGGCCTCGGCCTCGGCGGACTCCTCGTGGAACGCCGCCAGCTCCTCGGCGGTCTGCTCCAGCACCTTCTCGTCGACCTCCGGCTGGGTCACCAGGCCGTCGATCGCGTCGAGCACGCTGTCCCACTTCTGCGACACCGTCTCGGACAGGTCGTTCCACACCTGCACGCCGACGCTGCCGGTGAACGGCAGCGTGCCCTGGTCGAGCAGCGAGAAGCCCTCGGTCGAGTCGAGGATCTCGTGGACCTCTTCGAGGTCGCAGACGTCGGCGAGCGACCGCACGATGCCGACGATCTCCGCCAGCTCGGCGATGTGCCAGACGTCCGGCTCCTCGGCGACGAGCTCCGGCACGCCGACGAGGTCGTACGTGTGGTCCTCGTCCGGGATCAGCTCGGGCACGTTCAGCGACGGCACCGCGTCCCAGGCCGGGTGGTCGAGCAGGTCGTGCCGCTCGGACGTGCGGACGAAGGCGGCCAGGTGAGCGGCGTCGGGGAAGGCGTACAGGTCGTCCTCGTCGCCGAGGAACGCTTCCCACTCCTCGCCGTCTTCCCGCCAGCGCGGCGCCCACAGGGTGACGACGTCGCCCTGCGGCAGGCCGAGTTCGATCGGGATGATGTCCTGTGCCATTCCTAAGCCCTCCGGAGTACCGCCCGTGTGCGCGCGGGACTGTAAGTATCACCCAGTCGACGCGCGGTACCGCGAAGCCTACGGGTTTCGCACTCGCGATGCGATCGCCCCTGCCGACTTTGCGACGAGCGGATGGCACGATGGACGTCTGATGACTCTCACAGACCTCCTGCCTGCGGATCCCGACGCTGACGCCCTCTTCGAAGCCTTCACCACCTGGACGGCCGAACGGGGCATCGAGCTGTACCCGGCGCAGGAGGAGGCGGTGATGGAGGTCGTCTCCGGATCGAACGTCATCCTCTCGACGCCGACCGGCTCCGGGAAGAGCCTCGTCGCCGTCGGCGCGCACTTCACCGCGCTCGCCCAAGGCCGCCGCAGCTACTACACCGCGCCCATCAAGGCCCTCGTCTCGGAGAAGTTCTTCCAGCTCATCGACATCTTCGGCGCCGAGAACGTCGGGATGATGACCGGCGACTCCAGCGTCAACCCGGACGCGCCGATCATCTGCTGCACGGCCGAGATCCTGGCGAACATCGCGTTGCGGTTCGGTGCCGAGGCCCCCGTCGGGCAGGTCGTGGCCGACGAGTTCCACTTCTACTCCGAGCCCGACCGCGGCTGGGCCTGGCAGGTGCCGATCCTCGAGCTGCCCAAGGCCCAGTTCGTCCTCATGTCGGCGACCCTGGGCGACGTGTCCTTCTTCGAAAAGGACCTCACCCGCCGCACCGGCAAGCCGACCGCCGTCGTCACGTCGGCGCAGCGCCCGGTGCCGCTGACCTTCCGGTACGCGCTCACGCCGCTGCACGAGACCATGTCCGAGCTGCTCAACGGCGGCCAGGCGCCGGTCTACGTCGTGCACTTCTCGCAGGCCGCGGCCATCGAACGCGCGCAGACGCTGATGAGCATCAACGTCACGACCAAGGCCGAGAAGGAGGCCATCGCCGAGCTGATCGGCGACTTCCGGTTCTCCGCCGGCTTCGGCAAGACGCTCTCGCGGCTGGTCCGCCACGGCATCGGCGTCCACCACGCCGGGATGCTGCCGAAGTACCGGCGGCTGGTCGAGACCCTGGCCCAGTCCGGGCTGCTCAAGGTGATCTGCGGGACCGACACCCTCGGCGTCGGCATCAACGTGCCGATCCGGACGGTCGTCTTCTCCGCGCTCACGAAGTACGACGGCGTCCGCCAGCGCCACCTCAAGGCGCGGGAGTTCCACCAGATCGCCGGCCGGGCCGGGCGCGCGGGCTACGACACCGACGGTTACGTCGTCGTCCAGGCCCCCGACCACGTCGTCGAGAACGCCAAGGCCCTCGAGAAGGCGGGCGACGACCCGAAGAAGAAAAAGAAGATCGTCCGGAAGAAGGCCCCCGAGGGGTTCGTCAACTGGACGGAGAGCACGTTCGACCGGCTCATCGCGGCCGACCCCGAGCCGCTGACGTCCAGCTTCAAGGTCACGCACTCGATGCTGCTGAACGTGATCTCGCGGCCGGGCAACGCCTTCGAATCGATGCGGCACCTGCTCGAGGACAACCACGAGGACCGGCCGTCGCAGCGCAAGCTCATCCTGCGCGCCATCGCGATCTACCGCGCGCTGCTCGCCGCCGGCGTCGTCGAACGGCTGCCCGAACCGGACGAGCAGGGCCGGATCATCCGGCTCACCGTCGACCTGCAGTTCGACTTCGCCCTCAACCAGCCGCTTTCGCCGTTCGCCCTGGCCGCGATCGAGCTGTTCGACCTCGAGTCGCCGAGCTACGCGCTCGACGTCGTGTCCGTTGTGGAATCCACAGTGGACAACCCGCGGCCGGTGCTCTCGCAGCAGCAGTTCAAGGCCCGCGGCGAGGCCGTGCAGGCGATGAAGGCCGAAGGCATCGAGTACGACGAGCGCATGGAGCTGCTCGAGAACGTCAGCTACCCGAAGCCGCTCGAAGAGCTGCTGCAGGGCGCGTTCCACAGCTACCGGCAGGGCCACCCGTGGGTCGCCGACCACGAGCTGTCGCCGAAGTCGGTCGTGCGGGACATGTACGAGCGCGCGATGAACTTCGTCGAGTACATCGGCTTCTACCAGCTCGCCCGCTCGGAAGGGCTGGTGCTGCGCTACCTCACGGACGTCTACGACTCGTTGCGCCACACGGTCCCGGACGAGGCGAAGACCGAGTCGCTGCAGGACCTCATCGAGTGGCTCGGCGAGCTCGTCCGCCAGGTCGACTCGAGTCTCTTGGACGAGTGGGAGGCGCTGCGCCACCCGTCGGAAGAAGGCCCGGTGTCGCACCGGCCGCCGGAGCTGCCGCCGGCCGTCACGCGCAACGAGCGCGCGTTCCGCGTCCTGGTCCGCAACGAGCTGTTCCGCCGGGTCGAGCTGTTCGCGCGGCGGGCGTGGAACGTGCTCGGCGAGCTGGACGCGGAGTCCGGGTGGGACGCCGACGCGTGGGAAGACGCCATCGAGGACTACTTCGAGGAGTACGACTCGCTCGGCACCGGCCCGGACGCGCGCGGCCCGCAGCTGCTGCTGATCGAGCAGCAGCCGGCCGTCTGGAAGGTGCGGCAGATCTTCGACGACCCGGCGGGCGACCACGACTGGGGCATCAGCGCCGAGGTCGACCTGGCCGCGTCGGACGAGGCCGGGATGGCGGTCGTCCGGGTGACCGAGGTGGGCGCGCACTGAGCCGCGCCCGGCTCCGAGGCTCAGCTCACCGGGGTCAGGATCGCCTGGGCGTCTTCGCCGGCGAACCACAGCCCGATGGCGAACGCCGCCGTGGCCTCCAGCAGGGCCGCGCGGTCCAGGCCGCCCGCGCGCACCGGCTTGGCGCCGACGTCCCGGACCAGCGTGCTCACCGCCTCGAGCGCCGCCGGGTCGTCGCCGCACAGGGGGACCGACAGGGGACGGCCGTCGAACACCGGCGGGGTCATCCGCCAGACGTCGACGTGGGCCAGGTTGAACGCCTTCACCACGTGGGCGTCCGTGACGATCCGCGACGCCACCGGGGTGCCGGTCAGGCCGGGGTCGTTGGTGCAGTCCACCAGCACCTTCCCGGGCAGCGGGCCCGCTGCCGCGAGCACGTCGCCGATCGCTCCGGCGGGGATGGCGAGGAGCAGCACGTCGGCGAAGGCGGCCGTCTCACGCCAGGTGCCGGTGGCGGCGCCGAGCCGCCCGGCCAAGGCGGCCGGGTCCGACCGGCCGCTCACCACCAGGTCGTGGCCCGCCCGCGCCCACTGCGTGCCGAGCGCGTCCGCCATCCCGCCGGTCCCGAAAATGCCGATCCGCATGCGTCCTCCTTGTGCTTGGCTTGCTACCGGCACGACGGTAGGAACCCGGGAAGGAACCGAACGGTAACCATGGACTTCCTCGCGGATTGCCGGACGCGGCTCGCCTTCGACCTGGTCGCCAACACGTGGAACCCGGTTGTGCTGTGGGCGTTGCGCGACGGCCCGCAGCGGCACGTCGACCTGCGGCGCACCATCGGCGGCATCAGCGCGAAGGTGCTCACGGAAACCGTGCGGCGCCTGGAGTCCGACGGTCTCGTCGAGCGGCGCGAAGGCGCGTACGCGCTTACGCCGTTGGGGTTGACGCTGCTGGAGCCGATCGAGGGGTTCGGGCGCTGGGCCGCTGAGCACGGCGACGACGTCGTCGCCGCTCAAACCCGAGCAGAACGATCAGCATGACCAGCTCCAAGGCCGGCAGCGGATAGCCGAGGGTGATCCCGGCGGCGACGTCGACGGCCGGCGCGCCGATTGCCGCCACGAACACCCAGGTCGGTGCGGTCGGCGGCTTTGCGGCCGGAGACCACGACGTCTTCTTCCCCGGCTTCGCGACCGAGAGCCACGCCTGGAAGGCCAGGGCGGTCACCATCAGCGAGGTCCCGGCGATCTGCAGCCAGGGCACGACTCCGGACGCGACGGCGGCGTGCAGCGCGGGGGAGAGCAGGAAGATCCCGGCGTAGAGCTGGGCGAGCGTCAGGACGAACTTGGTCAGCACCCACCAGTGCCGGAAGTAGCCCCACGCCGTCGCGCCGGCGAGCAGCAGGCCGGTGAACGCGGAGACGTTCGCCATCGGCGCCAGCAGGACGGAGTCGAGCCGGGCGGCCATCGAAGTCGCGGCGCCGGCCTGGGCGGGGCGCGTCGCCGCGAGCGACATCAGCACCACGAGGGCGAGGGCCTGGCTCATCCAGGCGACCGAGGACACGACGTGCAGCCAGACGACGGCCTGGCGCCAGCGCGGAGAAGTCTTGGTAGTCACGGGAACCAGGCTCGCCGAGCGTCGGCGCGGGCACATCGGGCGCGACCCGGGTTTCGCCCCGGACCCGAGACGCGCTCGCCTACTCCCACCGGAGTACACCACCGCACCGGCCGTACTCCCCAGGTGGTCGTGAGTGGTAACGCGGGTTAGAACCCTACTTACCACTCACGACGGGGTTTTTCGCGGCCAGGGCCAGGAGCGGGACTGCTGCGGCGGCGTCGGTGATCAGGGTCGAGACCATGCCGGAACGGAGGACCGCGTCCACCGCCGCCGCTTTCGGCTTGCTGTAGCCCAGGGCGATCACCTCCGGGACCGCCGTCAGCTCCTCGTGGCTGATCGCCAGCACGTGGTGGGCCAAGCCGGTGGAGAGAGCGTTGCCGGACGCGTCGAAGAGCCGGGCCGCGACCTCCGCCGTCGCGCCACGGGCCGCGATCGCCGCTCGCTCGGTCTCGTCCAGGGCGTCGTACACCGTCGATTCGCCCGGCTGCCACGCGCCGATGCTGACCACGGCCTTGGTCAGCAGCCGGAACTGGCCGAACGTCTCCGCGATCCCCGGCTGCCGCCGCAGCGTCTCCGTCGTCCGGCGGTCGGGCAGCACCAGCGGGCCGAAGATCGGGTACGCGTCGCCGCCGGACACCGACGTCACGCGGCTGACCGTCTCGACCGAGCGGCCGCGCATGTCCATCCCGGCCTGCACCCCGCAGAGCTGGACGATCGGGCAGCGCGGCAGCGACCGGATCGCCTCCGCCATCGCGTTCACCGACCGCGCCCACGACAGCCCGATGACGTCCGAGGGGACGGCGATGTCCTCGAGCAACCGGGCCGCCAGCGCGCCGATCTTCGCTCGGACGACCTCCTTCGGCTCGCGCTCGGTTGAGCGTTCGAGCACCAGCGCCCGCTTCAGGCCGTACGCCGAGCGCACCTCGTCCGACAACGCCAGGTCCACCGGCGCCGGCAGCGAGAACTCCACCCTGACCAGGCCGGACTCCATGGCGGTGTCGAGCATTCGCGCCACTTTGAACCGGCTGACCCCGAACTCGTCGGCGATCTCCAGTTTGGACCGTCCCTGCACGTAGAAGCGCCGGGCGACGGTGGCGAGCAGCAGGGCTTCAGTCAACGAAGCCTGCTTCTTAGTGGCGCTCATATGAGCATAATAGCGCGAAATCCACCCGAAAGGTTGACGAGATACCGACGTCAGACCTGTAATGCCTTCACATGTTCTCGACGCCATAGGTCAACGTTGCTCGTTTGAGCGCGAGGAAGGGGCAGGCATGCGTGCCGCCATCGTCGACCGGCCCGGTGAGATCAGGGTCGGCGAGGTGCCCGATCCGAAACCCGGGGAACGTCAGGTCGTCGTCAAGGTCGGAGCGTGCGGCATCTGCGGCACCGACCTGCACATCGCGGACGGGCACTTCCCGCCCACGCCGTACCCCATCGTCCCCGGGCACGAGTTCGCCGGGGAAATCGTCGAGCTCGGCGCCGACGTGCCGGGCGAGTGGAAGATCGGCGACCGCGTGGCCGTCGACCCGTCGCTGTTCTGCGGCTACTGCGGCCCGTGCCGCGCCGGCCACGGCAACCTCTGCGCGAACTGGGGCGCCACCGGCGACACCGTCAACGGCGCTTTCGCCGAGTACGTCGCCGTTCCGTCGTCCACCTGCTACCGGATGCCCGACTCGATGACCTGGGAGCAGGGCGCGCTGGTCGAGCCGGTCTCCTGCGCCGTGCACGGCGTCCGCCGCGTCGGTGTCGAAGCCGGCGAGCGCTTCCTCGTCGTCGGTGCCGGCACCATGGGCCTGATCATGCAGCAGCTGCTGCAGCGCTCGGGCGCGCAGGTCACGGTGGTCGACCGCAACGAAGCCCGGCTGCCCCGGGCGACGACCCTCGGCGCCGTCGCCACCGCGAAGGACGTCGGCGACCTGAACGGCGAGAAGTTCGACGTCGCCGTCGACTGCACCGGCGCCGCGCCCGCCATCGAAGCCGCCTTCGACTCGATCCGCCGCGGGGGACGGCTGCTCGTCTTCGGCGTCGCCCCGGCCGAAGCCCGCGTCGCGCTTTCGCCGTTCCGCATTTACAACGACGAGATCACCGTCGTCGGCTCGATGGCCGTGCTGCACAGCTTCGGCGCCGCCCTCGACCTCGTCGCGAGCGGCGCGATCGACACCGATGCGCTGCTCACCGACACCCTGCCGCTGGAGCAGTACCCCGAGGCGCTGGCCAAGATGCGCAGCGGCTCGGGCCTCAAGGTGCAGGTCCTCCCCGGAGGTGGCCGTGCGTAAGCTCCTCACCCTCTTCGCGGCGACGTCGCTGCTGGCCACGGGCTGCGCGGGTGCCGGCTCGCTCGGCACCGGCAGCAGCACGCTCGTCATCGCGATCGTGTCCAACCCGCAGATGAAGGACGCGATCGCGCTCGCGCCGGAGTTCGAGAAGGCCACCGGCATCGGGCTGAAGTTCGTGTCCCTGCCGGAAAACCAGGCCCGCGCCAAGATCACCGCGTCGACCGCCACCGAGGGCGGCGAGTTCGACGTCGTCATGATCAGCAACTACGAGGCCCCGCAGTGGGCGGCCAACGGCTGGCTCGAGAACCTCGAACCGCACATGGCCGCGACCCCGGGCTACGACGAAGGCGACTTCATCCCCAGCATCAAGCAGTCGCTGTCGTACCAGAACCAGATGTACGCGGTGCCGTTCTACGGCGAGTCGTCGTTCCTGGCCTACCGCAAGGACCTCTTCGACAAGGCCGGGATCACCATGCCGGCCAAACCGACCTGGCCGCAGATCGCCGGCTTCGCCGCGAAGCTCGACGACAAGGCCGCCGGTGTCGCCGGGATCTGCCTGCGCGGCAAGCCCGGCTGGGGCGAGAGCCTCGCGCCGTTCACGACCGTGGCCAACACATTCGGCGCCCAGTGGTTCGACCAGGACTGGAACGCCAAGCTGACGTCGCCGGAGTTCACGCAAGCCGCGAACTTCTACGTCAACCTGATCCGCGAGCACGGTGAAGTCGGGGCCTCCAGCGCCGGGTTCTCCGAGTGCGGCACGCGCTACACCCAAGGCAACGCGGCGATGTGGTACGACGCCACGGTCATGGCGGGCACCAACGAAGACCCCTCCAGCAGCAAGATCGTCGGCAAGTCCGGCTACGCGCCCGCGCCGGTCGTCAAGACCCAGGCCAGCGGCTGGCTCTACACCTGGGCCCTCGGCATCCCGAAGGTGGCCAAGGACAAGGACGCGGCCTGGAAGTTCATGGCCTGGATGACCGACAAGGCGTACGTGCAGAAGGTCGGCCAGACCTACGGCTGGAACCGCGTCCCGCCGGGCGTGCGGCAGTCGACGTACGCGATCCCCGAGTACGCCGACGCGGCGAAGGCCTACGCGAAGCCCACGCTGGACGGCATCGCGGACGCGAACCAGCAGAAGGTGATGGCGAGCCCGGTGCCCTACCCCGGCATCCAGTTCGTCGGCATCCCCGAGTTCCAGGACCTGGGCACCCGGGTGAGCCAGCAGCTGTCGGCGGCGATCGCCGGCCGTGAATCCGTCGAAGACGCGTTGAAGCAGTCCCAGGACTACGCGCAAACCGTGGGCGATTCGTACAAGGCGGTGCAGTGATGTCCACACTCTCCGTATCCACGCCGAAGTCCACCTCGCAGGCGAAGGTCGAGGAGAAACGCGGCCTGAGCACCGCGGCCAAGCGGCGGCTGCCGCTGCTGCCCGCGCTGATCTTCGTCATCGCGGTGACGCAGCTGCCGTTCCTGCTCACCGTGTTCTACTCGTTCCAGTCGTGGAACCTGGTCCGGCCCGGCTCGCGGCACTTCGTCGGCCTGCAGAACTACGTCGACGTCTTCAGCGACACGACGTTCCTGGTCGCGCTGCTCAACACGGTCGTGCTGACGGTGGTGTGCGTGTTCGTCGCGCTGCTGCTCGGCCTCGGCCTGGCGATCCTGCTCGACCGCAAGTTCCTCGGCCGCGGCGTCGTCCGGACGCTGCTGATCACGCCGTTCCTGATCCTGCCGGCGGCCGGCGCACTGCTGTGGAAGACGACGGTGTTCGACCCGACCTACGGGCTGCTGCACTTCGTCTTCGGCACCGACGTCGACTGGCTTTCGGAGTTCCCGCTGGCCGCGGTGATGGCGCAGATCGTCTGGCAGTGGACGCCGTTCATGATGCTGCTCATCCTCGCCGGCCTGCAGAGCCAGGCCAAGGACGTCCTCGAAGCGGCCAATGTGGACGGTGCGGGCCGGTGGCGGACGTTCGTCTCCATCACGCTGCCGCACCTGGCCCGCTTCCTGCAGCTGGCCACGCTGCTGGGCGCGATCTACATCGTGAACAGCTTCGACGCGATCTTCCTGATGACCCAGGGCGGGCCGGGCACGGCGAGCACCAACCTGCCGTACTACATCTACCAGCGCGCGTTCGAAGGCTTCGACGTCGGCCAGTCCTCGGCGATGGGCGTGATCGTCGTGATCCTGACGATGATCGTCGCGACCTTCGCGCTGCGCTTGATGTTCCGCACGTTTTCCGTGAGCGGAGGAATCAAATGACGACCGTTGCTCCCCGCAAGCGAGCTTATGGCAAGGGTGCGCTGACCGTCGCGACCTGGATCATCGCGATCCTGTTCGTCTTCCCGCTGCTGTGGATGATCCTCACGGCGTTCAAGCAGGAGGCGGACGCCTACACCGACCCGCCGAAGCTGCTGTTCACCCCGACGTTCGAGCAGCTCGGCAACGTCCTGGGCGGCGGGTTCCTGCCGTACCTGTCGAACTCGGCGTTCGTCACGATCGTCTCGACGCTGCTGGTGCTGCTCTTCGGCATCCCCGCCGCCTACGCGCTGTCGCTGGCGCCGGTCAAGGGCACGTCGAACGCGCTCGGGTTCTTCCTCTCGACGAAGATGCTGCCGATCGTGGCGGCGATCATCCCGCTGTACATCATCTCGCAGAACACCGAGCTGCTCGACACGGTGTGGGCGCTGGTCATCCTGTACACGTCGATGAACCTGCCGCTGGCCATCTGGATGATGCGGTCGTTCTTCCTCGAGGTGCCGCACGAGATGATCGAAGCGGGCCGGATCGACGGCGCGAACCTGCCGACGCTGCTGCGCAAGATCATCATGCCGGTGGTCGCGCCCGGGATCGCGGCGACCGCGCTGATCTGCGTGATCTTCTCCTGGACGGAGTTCTTCTACGCGGTCAACCTGACCGCGGCCCGCGCCGGCACGGTCCCGGTGTTCCTCGTCGGGTTCATCACCAGCGAGGGCCTGTACTGGGCGCAGCTGTCCGCCGCCGCGCTGCTGGCCTCGCTGCCGGTGATGATCGTCGGCTGGATCGCGCAGAACCACCTGGTCCGCGGCCTGTCGATGGGCGCGGTCAAGTAAGCGTCTTCCGCTGGGCAGGTGGCTGGCTGTCGTGAGTGGTAAGGCGGGTTCTAACCCGCCTTACCACTCACGACCCGGCCGCGGCAGACCACTCGTCGCGGGTGATGGCGTACTCGACCTCGCCGTGCTCGCTACCCGGGGCGCGCTCGTGTTCCGGGAACTCCTCGAAGTACGTGCGGACGAATTTCATCCCCAGTTTTTCCATCACGCGGCGCGAGCGCGTGTTCACCGTCATGGAGAACGCGGTCACCCGGGTGACCCCCAGTTCGGTGAAACCCTGCGCGAGCAGGGCCGCCGAGCCTTCGGTGCCGTAGCCCTTGCCCCAGGCCTTCCGGTGCAGCCGGTAGCCGAGTTCGGGCTCGTCCGGCGGATCTTCCGGCTTCGGGCGGAAATGGAACCAACCCAGGAAGTCGCCGGTGCTCTTTTCGATCGCCGCCCAGAACCCGTAACCGGGGAAACGCTCGTAGTAACCGAGGAACGCGGGGAGATCCAAAGCGACGATCTCGGCGCGGTCCGCCGGCTGTCCCCCATTGAGGTACTTCATCACGGCCGGGTCGTCGTAGAGCTCGAAGAGCGCGTCGGCGTCGTTCTCGGTGAACCGGCGGAGGATCAACCGCTCGGTTTCGAGGAATACGTGCATCGGGTGATGCTGGCAGTGACCCCAGTGGTGAGCAACGTCTTTTACGCGGCGATGGCGAGGACCTCGCCCAGCGCCTGCGAGCCGGCCTCGGTGAGCAGGGCGGGCACGCGCTCGCCGCACTTGCCGGAGCGGGCCGGTGCGATCAGGCCGAGCCGGGCGAGCCGGTGCACGGTGGACTGGTCGCAGCAGCTCAGGCCGTCGATGAAGAGGTCGGGCTCGCAACTGCAGCTGATCTCGGCGTGACCCCCGGCCACGGCTCTCAACGTGGCCCGCTCACGATGGTTCAATGTGGTGATCATGGCGGCGCCTCCTTCCCGTCGTGCTCATTAGACGCCCCGCCACCGACAGTTTCCGCCTCCGAGCGTGCGAACCCGGGTATTTCAGGGGTCCACGTAGGGGTCGGCGTGTCGTGCCGTTCCGGGGTACCCCCGGATACCCCTACGGGAGCGGTTCAAGCGTCGTCTTCCGCAGGTGCCGGAAAACGATCGACGTCCGGAACCCGACGATCTCCCGGCGCAACGCCAGCCGGTCGGTCAGGAATGCGTGCAACGCGTCGATGTCCGGGGTGGTCACTTCGATCAGGAAATCGTCGTTTCCCGCCGTGACGTACACCGAGAGCACCTCCGGGAGTTCGGCGATCGACCGCTGGAAGGAATCGATCACCGCGCGGCTCAGCGGCCGCACCTGCGCCGTGACGAGCGCCCGGACGCCGCGGTTGAGGCTCGGCAGGTCGATGTCGGCGTGGTAGCCGCGGATGACACCGCGTTCGCGCAGCAGCCGGATGCGTTCGAGGCACGTCGACGGCGCGATGCCGACCTTGCGGGCGATGTCCCGGTTGGTCTGGCGGGCGTCTTCCTGCAGCAACCGCACGATCGCCGAATCAAGTTCGTCCAGCACCGCACCCTCCCGGTCCGTACCGAATTTCGTTCGGCAGCCAATCCGGCCTGCCGATCATCACTCTAACTTCGGCCCTCATGACCGCACATGAGCAGCTTGTAGCCCGCCGGGGCCGTCGATCCGGCATCACCACGATGGTCGCGATCCACTCGACCGCTCTCGGCCCCGCCGTCGGCGGCTGCCGCTTCAAGCCCTACGCCACGCTCGAAGAAGCCGTGGGGGACGTCCTCCGCCTGTCGGCCGCCATGACGGCGAAGTGCGCCGTCGCCGGGCTGGCGTTCGGCGGCGGCAAGAGCGTCATCGCCCCCGAGCCGGGCCGCGTGCTCTCGCCCGAGGAGCGCCGGGCCGTCCTGCTCGACCACGCCGACCTGGTCGCCGAGTTCGGCGGCCGCTACCGGGCGGGCCCGGACGTGGGCACCGGCCCGGCCGACATGCTGGTGCTCCGCGAAGCCTCGCCGTACGCGTTCTGCACGCCCGAGTCCGCGGGCGGGACCGGTTCCTCCAGCGGCCCGACCGCCATCGGGGTGCTGGCGGCGCTCCGGGCGGCGGCGGGCTCGGCGGACATGACCGGACGCCGGGTGGTGATCCACGGCTACGGCTCGGTGGGCGCGCACCTCGCGGCGAGCCTGCACACCGGCGGAGCCGACGTCGTCGTCTCCGACATCGACCCGGCCAAGCGGGCCGGCGCCGAGCAGCAGGGCCTGACCTGGGTCGAGCCGGAGAAGGCCCTCACCCTCACCGCCGACGTGGTGATCCCCGCGGCCGTCGGCGGTGTGCTCGGCCCCGAGACGGTGGCCCGGCTCGACACGCCGCTGGTCGTCGGCCCGGCCAACAACCAGCTCACCGACGACAGCGTCGCCGACCTCCTCGCCGCCCGCGGAGTGCGGTGGATCCCGGACTACGTGGCGAGCGCCGGCGGCATCCTCTACACCCTTTCGAGGGAAGCCGAGGGCCTGGACCACGAGGCCGCCCTCGCCCGCGTCGAGACGATCGAGGACACCGTGCGCACCCTCCTCGCCGCGGCCGAGGCCAACGCGACCACCCCGCTGCACGAGGCGGCCGCGCTGGCCGGGCGCAGGCTCACTTCTGGTGCGGGGCCACGTACTCCTTAGCCTCGGGCGCTTCGAACAGCGGCTTGACGTACCGGACGCCGCCGTCCGCGGTGGCGTCCGGGGTGGCCGCGTACACCTGGCGCGTCGCCGGTGTCCCCGGCTTGGAGAAGTCGAGCGCCGCGACCAGGTCTCGGCGAGGTGGTGCACCCGCCGAGGCGGACACGGCCGTCAGATGCGGCCCTCGGGGCGGTAGTCGCTGGTGCCGTAGAACCCGACCACCGCGCGGGCCATCCGGTCGAGCACGACCGCTTCCGGCACCGAGGCCGCCAGCAGCGGCTCCAGGAGCCGGTGGCACCGCTCGGCCGCCGCGTGGGCCCGCCGGAGGCTCTCCGCCGGTTCGATCCCGAGCAGCCGGGCGTTGAGCGCGGTGGGCTCGCCGGTTTTGCGGTGGGCGCTCCGGTAGTCGTTCGCCCACCGCGTCGCCACCTGGGCCTCCCACAGCGCGGGCATCAGGACGCCGGGGTGGTCGAGCAGGGCGGTCCCGTCCATCGAGAGCCAGTAGGTGAAGTAGGCGATCCGGACCTCGGCGTTGTCGCAGTTGGCGATGTACTCCTCGACCGTCGGCGCGCCGCCGCCGGTGTCCATGCGGTGCCGGAGCAGCCGTTCGCCGCGCATGGCCGCGAGGGTGTCCAGGAGCAGCTCCCGCCACCGCGCCCCGAGCGCCGGCCACAGGGGCAGGGTGCGCAGCTCGGCGCGGATGTCCTTCAGGCAGCGGCCGAAGGCGTCGGCGGGATCGGGTTCGCCGCCGTCGAGCACCCGGCGGCAGCGGTCGGTCAGCGCGTCCAGGTCGGCCTGGGTCGCCGCCTCTTCGGCGTGGTTGTCCAGCGCGAAGAGCCACGCGGCCATCCGGTTGTGCAGCCGGAGCTCCGCGGCGCTCTGCCAGGGCGCGTGGAAGACGTGCATCAGGCAGAGCGGCTCGAGCAGCGAGTCGGGCAGCAGGTCGCCGTAGCCCGCGGCCCACGTCCTGAGGTCGCCGTGCGTGCGCAGGAACCGGGCGCAGAGCGTGGCGTAGCGTTCCGGCGACGGCGCGCCCGAGAGGTCGAGCGCGGCGGCGGTCATCGCGTCCTCTCCCGCAGGGCCGCCAGCACGTCCGGCGGCGTCGTGAAGTCCCCGAGGCGGACCGGTTTGCGGTCGCCGTGGAAGTCGCTCGACCCGGTGGTGAGCAGGCCCAGCCCGGCGGCCACGGCCCACAGCCGCTGCGCGACCTCCGCCGGTTGTTCCGGGTGGCCCGCTTCGATCCCGGCGAGGCCCGCCCCGGCCAGCGCGGCCAGCTGCGGGTCGGACACCTCGGCGCGGCGCTTCTCCGACCGCGGGTGGGCCAGCACCGCCGCACCCCCGGCCCCGCGGACCAGCGCGATCGCCTCCGCCGTGGGCAGGACGTGCTTCGGGACGTCGGCGCGGCCGCCGTCACCGAGCCAGTCGTCGGTGAACGCCGCGCGGGCGTCGGCGACGACCCCGGCCGCGACCAGCGCCGCCGCGACGTGCGGGCGCCCGAGCGGCGCGCCGGCGGCGATCGCGCGGACCTCGTCGAGGGTGATCGGGGCACCCAGTTCCCGGCAGCGCTCGACCATCCGGACCGCGCGGCGGGTGCGGTCGGTGCGGATCAGCTCCAGCTCGGCCGCCAGCGGTCCGTCGGCGGGGTCGACGAAGTAGCCGAGCAGGTGCACCTCGGCGTCGTCGAGCCGGCAGGAGATCTCGACCCCGGGCACCAGTTCGATCCCGGCGTCCGCCGCGGCGCGGCCGGCTTCGGCCAGCCCGGCGAACGTGTCGTGGTCGGTGAGCGCGACCACGTCCAGCCCGGCCTTGGCGGCCAGCAGCGGGATCTCCGCGGGCGGGGTCGTCCCGTCCGAGGCGGTGCTGTGCGTGTGCAGGTCGATCGTCATGCGGCTTCCCTCCGGTTCCGCTGCCGCCAGGCGGCGTGGACCAGCTCGGCCGCTCGCGCGGCGGTCACCGGCGGGCGGTTGTCGATCACGAGGTCCGGCCGCCGCGGCAGCTCGGGCTCGATCCCGGCGCCGACGACCTCGTCGGCGCCGCGGTAGAGCGCCGCGCGCCCCGCCCGCGTGCGCAGCTCGGGCACCGGCACCCGCAGCCAGACCTCGAAGTAGCCGGGCACGTGCGCCCGGTTCCACGCGTGGACCTCGTGGAACAGCGAAATGGTCGCACAGATCACCAGGTGGCCCCGCGCGGCGAAGCCGGCGGCCAGCCGGGCGTAGAACCGCGCGAGCCGGAGCCGGTCCTCCCGGGTGTAGCCGGTCCGGACGGGCAGCATCGCCCGCAGTTCGTCGCCGTCGAGCCGCACCGGCGCCAGGCCTTCGGCGCGCCACCGCGCGTCGAGCAGCTCGGCGACCGTGCTCTTGCCCGCCCCGGACAACCCGGTCAGCCAGACGACACCGGATTCGGTCATGCCCGCTCCCGCTGGTCCAGCTCGGCGAGCACGCCGAGCCCGGCTTCGACGTCGGACGGCTGGTCGAACTCCCACCACGGGCCGCGCACGGGCGCGGTCCCGATCGCCGTGCCGCGCTCGCGCAGCAGGTACCGGAGCAACCCGGTCAGGTCGGCGCCGTGCACGGCGACCTCGGTCAGCACGGCTTCGCGCAGCGGCGCCCACGTCTCGGGGGTGAACTTGAGGAGCCCGACGTACTGGCCCTCGACCTCCTCGGCCGACTCCGGGCGGCCGCCGATCTCGGCCAGCAGCCCGCCGTCGCCGAGCCGGAAGGTCTCGGCGTCGTCCAGCGGATCGGCGAACCGGCGGGCCCAGACGGCCGCCCAGCCGGGGTCGTAGGCGATGGCGAGGTCGTGCGGGCAGCCGGCCAGCTCCCGGACGGTCGCCGCCGAGTAGACGATGTCGCCGTAGCTCACCACGACCGGACCCGCGCGCAGCCACGGGTCCGCGGCCAGCAGGGACTCCACCTGGGTCGTCTCGGCCCAGCGCTCGTTGCGGAACACGGTGAGCCCGGTGCGGTCGAACAGCTCGGCGTGCCAGCCCGCGACGACGGCGACGTCGGTGGCTCCGCCTGCCCGGAGAGCGGCCAGTTGCCGGTCGAGGAGGCTTCGGCCGGCCAGTTCCACGAGGCATTTGGGCCGGTCTGCGGTGTAGGGGCCGAGCCGTTTGCCGCGGCCGGCGGCCAGGATCACCGCGCGCATGGCGGGCCTCCGAACAGCTCCCGCACCAGCCGGATGTCCTCCGGCGCCGCCGGTTCCTCCCGCTCGGGGTGCCACATGATGCCGGTGATCGCCGCGTGCTCGTGGTCGAAGGCCTCCACCACACCGCCGCAGGTCGCGGTGACCCGGAGCGGGGACGGTGCGGACAAGGCCGCGTACCGGTGGTAGCTGTTGACCGAGCGGCCGCTGGAGAGCACGTGCCGGGCGGCGACGTGCCCGTCGACCGGCTCGAGCGCCGAACCGTGCGCGTCCAGCAGCAGCTGGGCGCCGCGGCAGACGCCCAGTACCGGCCGCCGGGCGGCGCGCGCCCAGCCGAGCAGGGCGAGCTCGGCTTCGTCGCGTTCCGGTGTCGGACCGCCGTAGCGCGCGAGGTCGTCTCCGCCGGTGAGGATCAGGCCGCGCAGGTCCAGCGCCTCGGCGGTGTGGACGGCGACGCCGGCGAGGTTCGGCAGCGGCACCGGGACCAGGCCGCACGCGGCGAGGAAGCGGAACCACCGGCTGTCCAGCCCGTAGCGGCGCTCGCCGAACTCCGTCGGCGGCAGGCTCCGCTGGGTGATCCCGACGGCGACCGGAGTCACGGGATCACCGCCACGTGCCGGTTGGCCGCGTCCAGGTCCAGTGCCGTGGCCGCGGACCACTGCCGGAACACCTGCTCCCCGACGCCGATGACGGCGGGCACGCCGAGCTCGATCGCCCGGATCGCCATGTGCGAGTTGACCCCGCCGTAGGCCGTGACGAGCCCGGCGATGCCGCGCGCGAAGAGCCAGTCGTACCCCGGGTCGGCGCTGCTGACGAGGGCGATCGCGCCGTCCGGCCGCACGCCCGCGTCGACGTCGGCGACCTTCGCGCGGACCCGGGCCTGGGTGACGTAGGTCGGCTGCACCGACGAGAGCGTGAAACTGCGGACCTCCTCCGGCCCCGCCAGCAACGGCGGCAGCGTGACGCGGCGGGTCACCTCGAACTCGTGCCTGCCGCGCTCGATCGCCGCGGCCAGCACCGCGCGATCGTGGCCGCGGTCCCCGGTCAGCTCGCCGAGCACGCCGATCTCGGCGAAGGACAGGTCGCACGCGGAAAAGCCGTGCCGCTCGCCCAGCAGGCGCAGGTCGCGCAGCACGTCGGACAGCACCCGGCTGAATTCGAACTTCGCCAGCTCCCGGCCCCGGATGCCGCTGCCGATGAAGTCCAGCAGCCGCTGCGGCCCGGCGGTCAGGCCGGCCCGCTCCAGCAGTGCGCCGATCCGGCCGAGCTGGGCGGCTGACGGGGCGAACGCCGGCGGCGGCTCCTCGGCCCGCCGGGCCGACCAGTCGAAGTAGTGCGCCGGATCCTCGTCGTAGCGCAGCGAGCGGATGTCGTAGGTGCCCGGCCGCAGGTGCCCGTAGCGGGCGAGGAAGGCTTCGGGGCTGAGCGCGGCGAAGTCCCGGTTGAGCTCGCCGGTCACCAGGCCGAGGCCCCCGATGAACCGCGCCTTCTCGTCCTCGGTGAAGACCCCTTCGGCGACGAGGTCGTCGAGCAGCTCGTTCCCGACGAACGCCGCCCGCGCCAGCCCGGCGAACGGCAGGGTGCCGTACTCCGCGCAGTGGCCGAGGCGGGCGAGCAGTCCCGGCTGCCCGCCGGAGCGGGACCGCAGCCGGCCGACGCGGTTCAGGTCTTCAATCCACAACGGACTGTTGAGGAGCTGGTCGGTGTGCCGCCGCAGCACCGATTCCAGGAGCCGGACGTCCCCGGCGCCGAGCTCGCGCAGCCCGGCGAGCCGGCCCGGCTCGCGCAGCCCCAGTGACGAGATCACGATGCGCGACTCGAGCTTGTCGTGCAGCTCCGGCCGGTCCAGCAGCCGCGCCACCCACGCCTCGGTGAGCCGCGTGGCGAGGCCGTCCGGCAGTTCGCGCGGGATCAGGGAACTGACGCTCGCCCGGACGTCCACGTAGGGCAGTCCGCAGAAACTCGCCAGCAGCGGGGTGCCGCGCAGGTCGCGGTAGCCGTAGCGGTGCCGCGCCCCGGCCCACACGGTGTCGGTGATCAGGCGGCGGTACAGCGAAAGCGCGAGCGGCCGGGGCCGCAGGCCGATCATCTCCGCCGGGTTCCAGTCCGGCATGATCCCGTACGCGGTCCGGGTGCCGAGCCCGTCCCCGGGGGCCGCCGTCGCCGCCTCGACCGCGTGCTCGACGCGGGTCAGCAGCGCGTCGTGCGCCGGCTCCGGGACTTCGTCGGACACGCAGGCGAGCGGGCGCACCTGGAGCAGGACCAGGCGCCCGCCGGTGGCGACGGCGAACTCGACGTCGAGCCGCCGGTGCCCGGTGAGCGCGCGCAGTTCCGCCAGCAGCGCCAGCACGTCCGGCACCGGCCCGGGGCCCGTGGCACCGGAGTAGGCGGCGCCGTACCAGGTCCGCAGGTCTCCTTCGCGGCCGCCGGTCACGACGTCGGTGTCGGCTTCCTCGCTCCAGCTGATCACCGTGTACGGTGCCCCGCTGGTCGTTTCGTGCGTGCACGCGACCCCGGACCGGACGACGTCGAGCAGTTCCGGCTGGATCAGCACCTCGTCGCCGGGCCGCGGTTCGCCGTAGGAGGCGAACACCTTCTCCACCGCCACTTCGAGGGCGTGCGCGCCGTGCACCCGGGTGAGCGTCAGGTACTGGCCGGCCCCGGACGCGGTCGCCGAGTCCTCACCCAGCGCGCTGCTGCGGACGATCAGCGCGCCGCCCGCCCACGGGTGGGCGTACAGCCGGCGCAGGGTGTCCCGGCGCGAGGCCTGCCAGGTGGCGTGGTCGACGAAGTCGAGCGGGAGCACCTCGGCCGTGCGGATCCGCCCGGTCAGCCGCGCCAGCGTGCGGGCCTTGGTGCCGAGGGGGATCGGGTCACCGCGCATCCCCGGTGCCCTCCCGCAGCTTCGCGACCCACATCCGCGTCGTGTACGGGACGCGGACGCGGTCGCCGGCGTGTTCGCCGACCAGCGCGGCGATGCCGTCGAGGATCTCCTCGAAGTGTTCGCCCGCCTGGTCGCCGAGCGTCTTGTGCGACCGCCAGGCCGCGCTCCACGCCGCGCTGTCGACTTCGTGCACCACGGTGCTCGCGATGTGCACGGGCTCGGTGAACAGGCCGCTCGCCACGATGACCTTCGTGGGATCGACGCGCCGCAGGCCGTGCCGGAACCCGGGGATCCGGCTCGCGATCAGGTCTTCGATCGCCCCTTGCAGCGGGTCGTCGAAGTCGCGGTGGTTCCAGCAGCACAGGAAGTGCCCGCCGGGCCGCAGCAGCCGCGCCGTCTCGCGCAGCGCGGCCGGCTGGTCGGTCCGGTCGAACGAGCTGCCGAACGTCACCAGCTCGTAGGCGTCGCCCGGCCGCCCGGTGCGCTCGCCCAGCCCGTCGAACCAGGCGACGGTGCCGAACCCGGCGGTGCGGCGCTGCCCGATCTCGCGCATCGCGGCCGTCGGCTCCACGGCGTCGACGCGGAGGCCGTACTCCAGCAGGGGAAGCGCCAGGTGGGCCGAACCCGAGCCGATGTCGCAGGCGGGGTCGCCCGGCACGACGCCCGTCGTGCGCAAGGCGGCCTCGATGGCGCGGGGCGCGTAGTCGGGCCGCTGTTCGTACGTCGCGGCGTACTCGGTGTAGTCGGCGTATCCGTACTCGACCTGAGTCATCGATCGGTTCCTTCCCAGCGGTAGCCGAGTTCGGCGGCGACCGCGCGCAACTCGGGATCGGCGAAAAACGGCGCCAGTTCCGGCGTGAACCACTCCTGCCACTCGTCGACCTTGCCGCGCCGCATCATGCGCAGGTCTGGAGCGTCCTTTTCGGACAGTTTCGTGACGGCCCGCTCCTCGTGGGCGCGCATCGACTCGAACGAGCTGCGCTCGACGGCCCGTTCGACCACCGCCGGTGCCACGTCGAGCTCCAGCGTCGCGAGCAGTTCGGTGACGGCCTCGACCGGCCGCTGCTTGAGGTCGGCGAAGTGCACGACCGCGAACCGCTTCAGCTCCGGCCGCGCCGCGAGCCAGCCGGCGTAGACGTCGGTCCACGCGCGCACCGGCGGGGAGCCGTTGAACCCGGTGCTCGCCAGGAACTCCGCGAACGTGCCGGGAGCGGCGAGTCCCTGGCGGGCGGCGTACTTGCCGAGGAACTGGTAGAGCGAGTGCACGGCGTCGCGCGGGTCGCGGACCAGGACGACCGCGCCGTGCAGCGCGCCGAGGTCGAAGCCGGCCGGCGGGACCTGGCAGCGGTAGAACCGGGCCCGCCGGTCGTCCGGGCCCGCCTTTTCGCCGCTGTCGAGGGCGGCGTACCCGGACATCCGGGCGCGGATCGCCGCGAACGCGGGGTCCGTGCCGATCGAACCGTCCTCGTGCAGGATGTTGAAGTACTGGTCGAGGTGCTGGAAACCCAGTTCGAGGATCAGCGTGCCGAACAGGGACGAGCCCGAGCCCGGCACGGTGGCGACCACGATGTCGCCCGCGCCGAGCAGGGCCGCGTTGCGCTGGTACCGGTCGGACAACGCCTGTGTCTGTTCCGCGACGTCGCCGCGGGCTGCCTCGGTCACGATGCTGGCTCCTTCTCCAAGGTGACGGGCAGCCGGCGGAGCCCGTGCGTGCGGGTGGACGGCCGCCACTCCGGCGGCGCGGCGGGGTCGGCCAGGCCGAGCCCGGGGAAGCGGTCCAGCAGCCGCTCGATCGCGATGCGCGCCTCGAGCCGGGCCAGGGGAGCGCCCAGGCAGTGGTGGACGCCGTGTCCGAAGGCGAGGTGGCCGTGCCCGGCGCGGGACGGCACGAGGTCGTCGGCGTTGTCGAACCGGTCCGGGTCCCGGTTGGCCGACGCCAGCGAGAGCAGCACCAGTTCGCCGGGCGGGATGCGCACGCCGCCGATCTCGACCGGTTCGAGCGCGAACCGCCGGGTGGCCAGCGCGGCGGGGACGCAGAACCGCAGCAGTTCCTCGACGAGCCCGGCCGGATCGGCGCGCCGGGCCGCGCGCAGGCCCGGACGGCGCAGGACTTCGAGCAGCCCCACGGAGATCAGCCCCATGGACGTCTCGTAACCGGCCGCGAAGAGGACGAACGTGAACGACGTCAGCTCGTCCTCGGACAGCCGGTCGCCGACGTCGCGGGCCTCGATCAGGGCCGAGAGGAGGTCGTCGCCGGGGTCCGCGCGCTTGCGCCCGATCAGGTCGCGGGTGTAACCGTCGATGCCGGCCACCGCGGCCCGCAGCTGCCGCCCGCGGTCCGGCGCCGAATCGACCAGGGTGTGCGTCCAGGCGCGGAACTCGTCCTGATCGGCCGCGGGCACGCCGAGCAGGTCGCAGATGACGGCCATCGGCAGCGGCGCGGCGTAGTCGGCGACCAGGTCCGCCTCCGCCCGGCCGGCGAGCCGGTCGAGCAGCGCGTCGGCGGTGGCCCGGACCCCGTCCGCGAGCCCGTCGATCCGGCGGGCGGTGAAGGCCTGGCCGACGAGCCGGCGCAGCCGGGCGTGGTCCGGGGGGTCGGTGTTGAGCAGGTGCCGGGCCAGGGCCGGGGGCAGCGAGGACCCGCGGTACCCGGACCGGGCGTTCGTGTTGTCCAGCGACAGCGCGGGGTCGGCCAGCGCCGCCCGGACGTCGGCGTAGCGCGTCACCAGCCAGGCGGTTTCCCCTTCGGCGGTGACGATCCGGTGCACCGGGCCCGCGGCCCGCAGCCGCGCCGAGACCCCGAACAGGTCGTCGACGTAGGCGTCGTCCAGCGTGATCGCCGGGGCGAGGTCCTCGGTGGTCATCGCGGCCTCAGCTCGCGATCCGGCGGACGGCCGAGCGGTACCGGAGCTGGTTCGACGTCGCGAGGATCGCCGCGCCGACGACCGCGGGCGGGGTGTAGAGGTCCTTGTCGTGCCACAGCGGGACCAGGTCGAACCGGCCGCCCATGCCGCGCAGGAACGCGCTGCCCCGGTCGATGGCCCGGCTCGCTTCGGGGGTCTCGGCGGCCAGCAGGACGCGCAGTGCGTAAGCGGTTTCCTCCGCGGTGGCGCCCCAGCGGCCCCAGGACCCGTCGGGGCGCTGGGTGCCCAGCACCCAGTTCACCGCGTGGCGGACGGCCGCCGCCGCACCGAGGCCCGCCGCTTCCGGCACGGTCAGTCCCTGGACGCAGCAGCTGGTCGCGTAGTACGGCGAGGCGTGCCACTTGTCGGTCCAGCTGCCGTCCGCCTCCTGGGCCTCGCCCAGGAACCGGACGATCTTCGCGATCGCCGCGCGGTAGCGGACGGCGTCGGCGGGCCGGTGGACCAGGTGGGCGTCGAAAGCCTCCAGCACGTGGGCGTTGGCGGTCGGCGACGCGGTCCGTTCGCCGTGCCAGCAGCAGAAGTGGGTGTCCAGTTCGAACTCGAAGAGGCACTCCGGGCTGCGGTGCCGTCCCAGCCGGGAGAGCGCGAAGAGGGTCGCGCTGGTCGTGTCCGCGTCCGGCGGCAGGCCGGCGGCGCCGCCGGTGGGGCCGCCGGCGACGGCGGCGGCCATGGCCGCCACGAGCTGTGCGGGTACGCGGACGCCGGGGAACCCGCGCACCAGGTCCGCCACCACCCACGCCCGTTCGAACTCGGTGATCGGCACGACCGTCGGCACCGGCCCGCGGTGGCGCGCGACCAGGGCTTCCAGGTGGGCGACGCTCTCGGGGTGCCGGCGGCGGAACTCCGCGTCGGCCAGCCAGACGGCCGTGGACGGCGGTGAGCAGCCGACCGACCCGGCGTACGCGGTGACCGAGGCCGCGCCCGCCGCGGCCGAACCGGCCAGTTCCAGCGAGTGGGCGAGTTTCACCGGGATCGGCGCCCCGGCGGCGACGGCCGCCCGGATCTTGCCCGGCTTCGCGGCGTCGAGGTTGCGCGGCACGGGCAGCCGGACGGCCCCGTGGTCGTTCAGCTGCCCGATCAGGTCCGGCACCAGCAGTTCGACGGCGACGGTGTCGGGCAGGGTGACGGGCTCGCCGGTGCCGAGCAGCCGGACCAGGGCGGCCAGGCCGGACTCGGCCGCGGTGCGCAGGCGGGTGCGCAGTGCCGGATCCGGTGCGTCCCGGGCCACGGTGGTCAGCAGCGCCTCGGTGGCGCTGAGGGTGGGGACCAGCCGGTAGCCCACCGGCCCGCCCCACGTGCCGTCGGCCTGCTGCCCGGCCAGCAGGTATTCGCAGCGATCGCGGTGCCCGGCGAGCCAGGGGGCCGACGTCACCAGCCGCCCGGTCGCGTAGACCGAGGGCGAGACCCGGCCCGCCGGTTCGGCGAGCAGGCTGTCGAGCAGTTCGTTGACGGTGGGCACCATGTCTCCTCGGGCGCGGACAGCCTCAGCGATCCCGGTCGACGACCAGGTGGGCGATGCGGGTCAGCCGGGCGGCGGCGCGGGGGACCGGGCCGGCGGCGGCCAGTGCGGCCAGTGCGGCGTCGAGCCGGCGGCGGGCCTCGGCGCGGGCCCAGTCCCGGCCACCGGCCCGCTCGATCAGCGCGGCCACGGCCAGTTCCCCCTCCTCGCCGAACGGTTCCGGCGAGGCGTAGCGCTCGGCCAGCTCGCGGGCGGCGGCGCCACCGGCGTTCAGCGCGGCCACCACCGGCAGGGACCGCTTGCGGGCCGCGAGGTCCGCGCGCACCGGCTTGCCGGTGACCCGGGGGTCACCCCAGATCCCGAGGAGGTCGTCGACCAGCTGGAAGGCGAGCCCGAGCTGGTCGCCGAACTCCTTCAGCGCGGCGGTCCGAGCGGTGCCGGCACCGCCGGCGCAGGCGCCGAGCGCGCAGGACGCCCCCAGCAGCGCCGCGGTCTTGCCCGCGGCCATTTCGACGCACTCGGTCAGCCCGACTTGTGCGCGGCCGGCCAGGTTGAGGTCCGCGTTCTGCCCCTCGACGAGGGCGAGGAGCGCCTCGGCCAGCCACGACGGCCCGGGTCCGGCCAGCGGGCCGTCGCTCTCGGCGAGCACGTGCCCGGCCAGCGCCAGCAGCGCGTCCCCGGCGAGGATCGCCGCCGGGACCCCGAAGGCCACCCAGGCGGTGGGCCGGTGCCGGCGCGTCCGGTCGCCGTCCATGACGTCGTCGTGCAGCAGCGAAAAGTTGTGGACCAGCTCGACCGCGACCGCCGCGTCGAGCGCGTCGGCGGCCTGCCCGCCCACCGCTTCCGCGGAGAGCAGTGCGAGGGTGGCCCGGACGGCCTTCCCGCCGTCCCCGCCGGACGCCCAGCCGAAGTGGTGCGCGGCCAGGTCGGCGATCTCCGTCGGCAGGCGCTTCACCACCACCTGGAGCGCCGGGGTCACCAGGTCCCGGCCCCAAGCCACGATCTCCGCGGCGGAAAGGTCTTCGCCGCTTCGGCTCGTCCCGTCCACGTGACCACCTCCCTCGCCGGATCGATCCGGAACTGGCATCGTCCTGCGGGCGCGCACCCGGCCACCAGTCGATGGCGCACGGAAGGGAAGTGGATTTCGCATGACCGGCGCGCGTCGGTCCTCAGTGGACGGTCAGAGCAGCCCGGCTTCGCCGGCCTTGCCGATCGCCTCGACGCGGTTGCGGGCGCCCAGCTTGTGCAGTGCCGACTGCAGGTACGTCTTCACCGTGTTGCGCGCCGGCCCCGTCGACTCCGCGATCTCCGGGTTCGTCCGGCCCTGCGCGGCCAGCCGCAGGACCTCGTACTCGCGGCGGGTCAGGCCACTGCGGGCCACGGCGTCCGAGCGCTGCCCGGCGTCCGGGAGGATCCGCGGGTCGACCACGCGCTCGCCGCGCAGGACCCGGCGCAGCTCGGTCACCAGCTGCGCGCCGGCCGCGTCCTTCAGCAGGCAGCCGTGCGCGCCCGACTCCGAGGCCGCCAGCACGCCCTGGTGGTCGCCGTGCGCGGTGAACACCACGATCTTGCCGTCGGGGTGGACCTGGCGCAGCTCGGTGACGACCTCCGGCGCGAGCATGTCCGGCAGCCGCAGGTCGAGCAGGATCAGGTCCGGGGCCGGCGACGCCACCCGCTCGATCGCCGGCCGCCCCGACTCCGCCGAGCCGATCACGGTCAGGCACGGGTCCGAGCGCAGCAGCAGCGTCACGCCGTCGCGGACCACCGGGTGGTCGTCGACGACGAAGACGGTCGCGGGGGTCACCGTCGCACCAGGGGCACCCACGCGCGCAGGGTGCAGCCGTCGTCGTCGTCGCGGACCAGGCTGACCCGGCCGCCGAGCCGCGCGGCGCGCTCGGTCAGCGTCCGCAGGCCCATGCCGGTGCCGGGGACGACGTCGGTGCCCGCGCCGTCGTCCGCGACGACGACCTGCACGCCGTCGTCGCTGGGCAGCAGGCTGACGATCACCGAAGACGCCCGTGCGTGCTTCTCGACGTTGAGCAGTCCTTCGCGGACCGCGGCGACCAGCAGCGCGGTGCGCTCGGCGTCCAGCGGCGGCACCGCCGCGAGCTGCACGAACCGCGCCGGGACGCCGCAGCGCGCCCGGAACGAGCGGCAGTGCTCGGCCGGCTCGACCGGCAGCGCCCGCTCCGGGCTGCACTCCGACAGCGCCAGCAGGGACTCGCGCAACGCGCCCGCCGCCGCGGAGACGTCGCCTTCCAGCCGCCGCAGCCGCGCCTCCAGGCCGGGGTTCCCGTGGAAGTCCTCGTGCAGGTCGCGCACCTGGACCCCGATGGAGAACAGCAGCGCGCCGACGGAGTCGTGCAGCGCGCTCTGCATCCGCAGGCGCTCGCCCGCCACCGCCGCCGTGCGGTCCGTTTCGGCGACCCTCGCCAGGTGCAGCGCCGTGCCGGCCTCGCGCGCGACCTCCTCCATCCGCCGGACGGCGTCGTCACCGAAGTCGGCGGGCTCGCGCATGGCGGCGTAGGCGATGGCGACGGTCTCCCCGCGCGCGACGACCGGGACGGCGAGCATCGCGGCCAGGCCCTCGCCGCGGACCTGGGCGTCGAAGTGGTGGGTGATGGCGGGTGAGCTGACGTAGTCGGCGACCCGCACCGGGCGGTCCAGCGCCGGCACCCGCCCGCCGATGCCCTGGCCGACCGGCACTTCGAGGTCCTGCAGCGAGTTCGTCCGGGTCCCGGACATCCAGCGGATCACGGCCGGCTCGGGCCGGTCGAGCTCGGCGACGAACCCGGCCTTCGCGCCGACGGCTTCCCGGATCAGGCGCGCGGTCCCGTGCAGTGCGGCGACCCGGTCGAGCGTGCCGAGCAGCTTTTCGCGCTCGCGCAGCAGCTCGCCCAGCACCGCGCTGTACTCGGCGACGTGCTCCTTTGCCGTCACGCAGTCACGATCGCACACCGGGTGTGGTTCCGGACATACCCGGCTGGAGAGGTACGACGGCCTCCGGTCGACTTGAATGGGGGTGTGGAGATCCTCACCGACGCCGCCACGCTCGCCCTGTACACGACCGACGCATCGAACTACCGCCACGTGCCCCGCGGCGTGGTGCTGCCGGAGACCGTCGACGACCTCGTCGCGGCGGTCGCCGAGGCCCGCGCCCGCGACCTGCCGGTGATCGCGCGGGGCGGGGGCACGAGCGTCGCCGGCAACGCGTGCGGGCCGGGGCTGGTGATCGACACCTCGCGCCACCTCGGCGGGGTGCTGTCCCTGGACCCCGAGGCCCGGCTCGCGCGGGTGCTGCCCGGAACGGTGCTCGACGACCTCCAGACGGTCGCGGCCCCGCACGGCCTGCGGTTCGGCCCCGACCCGTCGACGCACAGCCGCTGCACGCTCGGCGGGATGATCGGCAACAACGCGTGCGGTTCGCACTCGGTGGCGTGGGGGCGCACGGTCGACGTCGTCCGCTCGCTGGAGGTCCTGCTCTACGACGGCACGCGGCTGCGGGTGGGCCCGGACGAGCCCACCGAGGGCCGGATCTTCGACGAGCTGCGCGCACTGGTCCGGGACAACCTGGCGTTGCTGCGCCGGGAACTTTCGACGTGGCCGCGCCGGGTTTCCGGCTACGGGCTCGAACACCTGCTGCCCGAGAACGGCTTCGACGTCGCCAAGGCGCTCGTCGGCTCGGAAGGCACGTGCGTGACCATCCTGGAGGCGACGGTTTCGCTCGCGCGGCTCCCGGACCACAAGGTGCTGGCGGTGCTGGGCTTCCCCTCCGACATCGCGGCGGCCGACGCGGTGCCGTCGATCCTGCCGTGGTCCCCGCTGACCGTCGAAGGTGTGGACGCCGAGCTCGTCGCGATGCTCCCCGGCCGGGCGGGCGACCTGCCGCCGGGCGGGGCGTGGCTGTTCGTCGAACTGGCCGGGGACGACCCCGCCGAGCGGGCCCGCGCGCTGGCCGCGTCGCTCGACCTCACCGGCTTCGCCGTCCTCGACGACCCGGCCGCGCAACGCCGGCTGTGGCGCATCCGCGAGGAAGGCGCCGGGCTCGCGACGCGGCTCGCCGACGGTTCGGAGGCGTGGCCCGGCTGGGAGGACGCCGCCGTCCCGCCCGAGCGGCTCGGCGCGTACCTGCGCGAGTTCAAGGAACTGATGCGGCGGCACGGGCGCCGCAGCGTCGTTTACGGCCACTACGGCGAAGGCTGCCTGCATCTGCGGCTGGACTTCGACCTGCTGTCGCCGCCGGGGATCGCCGGGTTCCGGCGGTTCCTGGAGGAGGCCGCGGACCTCGTCGCGGCGCACGGCGGCTCGCTGTCCGGCGAGCACGGCGACGGCCAGGCGCGCTCCGAGCTGCTGTCCCGGATGTACAGCCCGGAAATGCTGGACGTCTTCGCGCGGTTCAAGGCGGTCTTCGACCCGGCCGGGCGGATGAACCCCGGCATCCTGGTGGCGCCGCGGCCGGTCGACGCCGACCTGCGGGTGCGATCGACGCCGTCGTCCGTCGAGGACACCGTCTTCCTCGGGTACCCGGAGGACCGCGGGAACTTCGGCCAGGCGATGCGGCGCTGCGTCGGGGTGGGGAAGTGCCGCAACACCGGCGGTGGCGGTGTGATGTGCCCGAGCTACCGCGCCACCCGCGAGGAGCAGCACTCGACGCGCGGGCGCGCCCACCTGCTCGCGGAAATGCTCAACGGCGAGGTCATCACGGACGGCTGGCGCTCCACCGAGGTCCGCGACGCGCTCGATCTGTGCCTGTCCTGCAAGGGGTGTCTGTCGGACTGCCCGGTCGACGTCGACATGGCGACCTACAAGGCGGAGTTCCTGCACCAGCACTACCGGCGGCGGCTGCGCCCGGCGTCGCACTACTCGATGGGCTGGCTGCCGTTGTGGCTGCGGCTCAGCGCGCGGGTGCCGCGGCTGGCCAACGCCGTCGGGCGGTCGTCCTTGGCGCGCTGGGTGAAACGGCTCGGCGGGATCGCCCCGGAACGCGAGCTGCCGTCGTTCGCGCCGTCGCCGTTCACCCGCGCCCGGGCGGATCTGCGCCGCCGGGCCACGGGGGAGCGCCGGGTGGTGCTGTGGCCGGATTCGTTCAACAACTACCTGACGCCGTCGGTGCTCGACGCCGCCCACGAGGTGCTCACCGCGGCCGGGTACGACGTCGTGCTGCCGGACCGTGGCGTCTGTTGTGGACTGACCTGGGTGTCGACGGGCCAGCTCGGCGTCGCGCGGCGCGTCCTGGACCGGACCCTGGACGTGCTCATGCCCTACCTCGAAGACGGCTGCGAGGTGGCGGGCCTGGAACCGAGCTGCACGGCGTTGTTCCGCGGCGACCTGCCCGCGCTCATGCCGGGTGACGCGCGTGCCTCACTGCTGGCTTCGCGGACCTTCACGTTCGCGGAACTGCTGGAGCGGGCGCCGATCCCGTTCGCGGCGCTCGACGTCGACGCGATCACGCAGGTGCACTGCCACCAGCACGCCGTGCTGGGTTTCGGCGCCGACGAGTCCGCGCTGGCGGCCGCCGGTGTCCGGAACACGACCCTGGACTCGGGTTGCTGCGGGCTGGCCGGCAACTTCGGGTTCGAGCGCGGCCACTACGAGGTTTCGAAGGCGGTGGCGGAGGACCGGATGCTGCCCGCGATCCGCGCGGCCGCCCCGGACACGGTGGTCGTGTCGGACGGCTTCAGCTGCCGGACGCAGATCGCCCAGGAGTCGGGCCGGACGCCGGTGCACCTCGCGGAGCTGCTCCGCCGGGCGCTGCCGTGACGAGCCTCCCGCAAGTCGTCGTGAGTGGTAAGGCGGGTTCGAACCCGCCTTACCACTCACGACCAGCCGCGGCAGACTTCAGTAAGCCACGGTGAAGCGCGCGCGGCGGTGCTTCGGCTGCTCGATCTCGTCGACGTACGCGATCGCGAAGTCGTCGCCGCCGATGTGCGACTTGCCGTTCTCGTCGGTCAGCAGGACGTCGCCGCCGACGCGGAACTCGCCCTTGCGCTCGCCGGGCGTCCACGCGCCGAACTCGGCGGCCGGGCTGACGTAGAACCAGTCCAGGCTCTCGGGCTGCTCGCGCAGCAGGCCGAGGACCTCGGCGTGGCTGCCGGCCTCCTCCTTGTACTCGGCCGGGAACTCCGGGGTGTCGAACAGCCGCGGGCCGCCCTCGGCCACGTGCAGGCTCGCCGCGCCGCCGACGAACGACAGCCGGACGCCGTGCTCGGTCGCGATCCGCGCCAGGGCCGGGACGGCGTCGATGAGCTTCTTGCCGTCGATCTCGCGGGCCGGGGTGGCGACCACGAAGACGTCGGCGTCCTTCGCCAAGCCCGCCACGAACTCCTCGTCGTGCAGCGAACCCTGCCGCTCGTCGACGCCTTCGGGCACCGAGCCGGCGTGGCGCGCGACGCCGACGACCTCGTGCCCGCGCCGCAGCGCCTCGGCCCCGATCTTGCCCCCGGCGTACCCCGTCGCCCCGAAAATGACCAGCTTGGCCATGTCTGTTTCTCCGTTCGTCTCGGCTGTCCGCAGCCGATGCTAGGAACGGAAGATCACCTACTTCAACGGGAGCTACACACCTGGGGGTATGCGTCCAGGTCAGCCCCCGAGGCCCGCGAACTCGGCCGCGACCTTCTGCTTGACGGCGTTGACGTCGAGGCCCGCGCGGACCTCCGCCGTCGCGTTCGGCTTGGACAGCACCTGGTAACTGGCCGTGCGGTTGGGCAGCTTGAACTTCACCGCGCAGGACAGCTTGATCGTCGCGTACGGCTCCGCGTCCCCGGCCGCCGTGCAGGTCTGCGCGCCGAGCGATTCGGCGCTGACTTCGACCGAGAGGGAGATGTGCACGACGCTCTTCTCCCCCGACGCCGGCGTGCCGACCACGCTGTTGGAGACGTCGACCGTCGTCGTGCAGGAGCCGACGAAGTCCTTGCAGTCGAGGACCTGGTTCGTGACGACGGCGCTGGCCTGCACCAGCCCCTCGAACGGCTGCCCCAGCCCGCCGACGGTGGCGTCGAGGTCGGTGTGGAACGCCTTGAGCGCGTCCCCGGTGAGCGCGGTGACCTGGAACTCGGCGCCGTACTTCGGGCCGGCCTGCGGGTCGAGCAGCGCCGGGGCGAAGCTGACGACGCGGTTCGGCTTGGCCGTCGTGACGCGCAGGACGCTGGGCGCGGCGCCGAGCTGGTAGACCTCGGTGCCGTCTTGGAGCTTCGCCTTGACCGGCTCGTCGAGGCGGTCGAGACCGGCCAGCGCCTTGCGCAGCCCTTCGGCCAGCGCCGGTGGCGCGAACCGGGCCGCCGGGTCGAAGGGCAGTTCGGAGCCGAGCGAACGCACCCAGCTCGTGCCGAACTGCGCACCCTCGTCGATGGCGTGCGCCTTCCAGTAGTCGGCGTCGGCCTGCAGGTAGAACTGGCCGGCGGCGGCCGTCACCTGGACGAAGCGGCCGTCCAGCGGCAGCCCGCCGACGGCGTTGCCGCCGCGGGTGACCCGGAACTGCTGGTCGGCGCCCTTGACCGTGGACTTCAGCGCCACCGCGGGTGCCTGGCCCAGCGCGGTGAGAGCCGCGTCAACCGCGGCGCGCTGCTCGGCGCGCCGGTCCGCCGTCGCCTGGTCGGCCGCGGAGACACCGGCCGTGCCGGCGACCGCCACCTGACAGCCGGCCAGCAGCCCGCCCAGCAGCAGCACCGCCGCCACCCTGCTCCGTCGAGCCCGCATTCCCGCCCCCTGCTCTCCCGCTACCGAGCACACCTCGGCCGGCGTCGTCCCGCCACCGGATTTGTGTCGTCACGCACCGGGGTTCAGGAGGGTTCTAGCCTGGGCCGGGCACCCGCCGCAACCCACCGTGATGAGGTTGGTTTACACTCTTGAGGTTGTCTCGGCGAGGCGGGGCCCTTCTGGGGTGCCCGGCGTGATCGACGCGGCGGCTCGAGTAGCCCCCGTCGTCGTGCACGCCCGGAAACTCGCCGCCGATACTTCTGAACAACACAACGCTTCCCCGCCGCAGCATGCTGTCGTGATTTGAAGGAGTGCCACACCGTGTCCGAGGTACGTCTGTCCGTCGAGCCGCGCACCGAGTTCGGCAAGGGCGCCGCGCGCCGCACGCGTCGCGCCGGCAAGATCCCCGCCGTCCTCTACGGCCACGGGTCGGACCCGCGGCACTTCGCGCTGCCGGCGATCGAGTTCGCCCGCGTCGTCCGCGAGAACGGCTCGAACGCCGTCATCACGCTGGACCTGGAGGGTTCGGTCGAGCTGGCGCTGACCAAGACCATCGTGGTCCACCCGCTGAAGAACTACATCGAGCACGTCGACCTGCTGGTCGTGAAGCGCGGCGAGAAGATCGTCGTCGACGTCCCCGTCGTCGTGACCGGCAACCCCGGCCCGGGCGGCCTGGTCAACCAGGACGTCGACACCCTGCAGGTCGAGGTCGAGGCGCTGCACATCCCGGAGCAGTTCGAGGTCTCGATCGAGGGCCTGGAGATCGGTTCCCAGGTGCTGGCCGGCCAGGTCGAGCTGCCCCAGGGCGCCACCCTGATCACGGACCCGGAGTCGCTCGTCGTGGCCGTCAACGAGCCGCAGCGTGAAGAGGCCGACGACGACGCCGAAGCGGGCGAAGAGTCGGCCGAAGCCGCCGAATAACGCCGCTGTTACCGTTTCGAGCGTGACCGAAGACGTGCCCGGGGCCGGCGAGCTGATTTTGCTCGCCGGCCTCGGCAATCCCGGACCCCAGTACGCCGGAAACCGGCACAATGTCGGGTTCATGGTGCTGGACGAGCTCGCCGCCCGCATCGGCGGCAAGTTCAAGACGCACAAGAGCGGCGGCGAAGTGCTCGAAGGCCGGTTGGCCGGCCGCCGCGTGGTGCTGGTGAAGCCGCGTTCGTACATGAACCTCTCCGGCGGGCCGGTCGTCGGCGCGGCGAAGTTCTACAAGGTGCCGCCGTCCGGCCTGGTCGTGGTGCACGACGAGCTCGACGTCGACTTCGGCGCGCTGAAGCTCAAGTTCGGCGGCGGCGACAACGGCCACAATGGACTCCGCTCGATCTCGAAGTCGCTGGGCACCCGCGACTACTACCGGGTGCGGTTCGGCATCGGCCGCCCTCCGGGCCGCCAGGACCCCGCGGACTTCGTGCTGAAGGACTTTTCGACGGTCGAGCGCAAGGAACTCCCGTTGGAGGTGGATCGGTGCGCGGACGCGACCGAAGCGCTGATCGGCACCGGCCTCGCGGCCGCGCAGAACGCCTTCCACGCGGGCTGACATGGGTGGCAAGGTGAAGCCATGACCCCCGACGAAGTCCGGGCGATCGCTTTCGGCAAACCCCGGTTCGGCCGTCGCGGCTACAACGAGGACGAGGTGGACGCCTTCCTCGACCTCATCGCCGAGGCGCTGGCCGGGCGGAACATCCTGACCCCGGACGACATCCACTACGTCGAGTTCACGATCATGCCGGTCGGCATGCGCAGCTACGACCAGGCCCAGGTCGACCTGTTCCTCGACGAGGCCGAGGCGGCGCTGGTGGAGCTGCGCAACCCGCGACCGGTCATCGAGGACGAGAAGCCGTCGCAGGGGCCGCGGAAGTGGTTCGGCCGCGGCTGACGGTGTGAAGCCGGCCACACAGCGCTCGGTAGCGCGGAGTCACCCGAAGGCGGGCCGGAGGCCGTCCTTCGGGGTGAGGTTGGGGAAAGCCCCTTTCGGGCAGCCTGTTCACGGGTTAGGACGGTGTACGGGAGTTTCGCATCCCGTCCAACCCGGAATCGGAGAGTTCCATGTCGTTCACCGCCGAAGACCTCGCCGAGGTCACTTTCGGTAACGCCCCGATCGGCCGTCGTGGTTACGCGAAGCACGAGGTCGACGAGTTCGTCCGGCGGATCGCCAAGACGCTCGGCGAGGAGGACGACCTGACCGCCGCCGAAGTGCACCACGTGATGTTCTCGAAGCCGCTGATCGGCAAGCGAGGCTACGACGAGCGCGAAGTCGACGAGTTCCTCGACGCGGTGGAACACCAGCTCGCCGCCCGCACCGGCCAGGCCCCGGACCTCCCGGGCGCCCGCACGGCCCCGGAAGCCACAACCGAGCGAGCCGCCCCACCCACGCTCCGCGCCATCCGCGTCCAGCAACGCTAAGACGTCACTTTCCCTATGAAAGTGACGCCTCGAGGCGCCGGGCACGCAACTTTCATAGGGAAAGTGACGCCTCCAGGCCCCAGGCACGCAACTTTCATAGGGAAAGTGACGGGTCAGGCGTCGGCGTTCTTCTTGATTCGGTCGGCGAACTGCTGGGCCGTTGCCGCGCGCTTGACCTTGCCCGAAGGCGTCTTCGGGAGGCTGCCCGCCGGGAGCACCACCACCGCGTACGGCCGCATGTCCACCGCGTCGCGGACCCGGGCCGACACCTGCTTCATCAGGTTCTTCTCGGCTTCGGCGTCGCCCGCCAGCTTCGACTCCAGGACCACCGCGAACCGCTCGCGACGGCTGCCCGCGTCCAGCCGGACCGCCACCGCGTTGCCCGCGCGCACCCCGTCGACCGAGGTCGCCGCGCGCTCGATGTCCGTCGGGTACAGGTTGCGGCCGCCCATGATGATGACGTCCTTGCGGCGGCCGCAGATGACGATCTGGCCGTCCACCAGGTACCCGAGGTCGCCGGTGTTCAGCCAGCCGTCCGCGTCCTGCGTGTCGAGCGGGCCGTCCATGGTCAGGTAGCCGGGCGTCACGGCTTCGCCGCGCAGCCGGATCTCGCCGACCTCGCGCTCACCCAGCGGCGCGCCGGCGTCGTTGACGATCTCCGCCTCCAGCCCGTCGAGGGGCCGGCCGAGCAGCGCGAACGACCGGACGCCGTCGGTGCCGCGCCGCGGGTCGCCCTCGGGGACCGGCACCGCGCGGTTCTCCGCCTCCAGCGCGTCCGCCTCGACGACGTCGAGGGTGAGGCCGGTGAACAGCGGCGCGAACGAGACCGCGAGCGTCGCTTCCGCCATGCCGTAGGCCGGGAAGACGCACTCGGCAGGCATCTTGAACCGGGCGCCGGCGTCCACAAAGGTCTGGACGGCGGTCTCGTCGATGGGCTCGGCGCCGTTCAGCGCGATGCGCAGCTTCGACAGGTCGTAGGCGTCGTCTTCGTCGACGCGGGCCATCCGGCGCCCGACGATCGCGTACGCGAAGTTCGGCGCCGCCGTCGTGGTGCCGTGGTACTTCGTGATCAGCTCGGGCCAGATCAACGGCCCGGAGAGGAATTCGACCGGCGTGATCTTGACCAGCTCGACGCCGAAGGTCATCGGCACGGTCAGGAAGCCGACCATCCCCATGTCGTGGAACGTCGGCAGCCACGACACCATCACGTCGACGTCGAAGTCGAACTCCGCGCGCTCGACCATGGCCTTGACGTTGGAGTACAGGTTCCCGTAGGTGATCCGCACGGCCTTCGGATCGGCGGTCGACCCGCTCGTCAGCTGCAGGAGCGCGGTGTCGCCCTCGTCCGTGACAATCACATTGGCGAGCGGCTCGGCTTCCGCGAGCTCGGTGATGAGCTTGAAGCCGATGCCCTTTTCCGCCAGCACCGGCGCCAGCTGATCGAACGGCTCGCCCAGCAGCACCAGGTCGGAGCCGATCATCCCGAGCACCCGCACGGTGTCCTCGGCCCACTCGGCGAGGTCGGTGCGCGGGGTCGGCTGGTGCAGCATCGTGACGCTGCCGCCGGCCAGCCACACGGCCTGCACGGTCGGCGCGATCAGCACCGGCGCCGCGGCCAGCACCGCCACGGCACCCCCGCGCTCGAACCCGCCGGCCACCAGACCACCGGCGATCCGCCGGGCTTCGGCGTGCACCTCGGCCCAGGTCCGCCGGACCGGTTCCTTCGGCTCTCCGGTCACCATGCCGCGCTGCTGCCCCCGCTTCGTCGCGGTGGCGACGAGCGTGTCCACGAACCTGCTCATGGCGGGAACACTACTGTCTCGGCGTCAACGTCCGCCGAGCAAAGCGGAAAGCGGGCCGCGAAGCCACCGGTTCACCTGGCGCTGGCCCCGCAGCCGGACGACCACGAGGCCGGGGTAGCGGTCCTCTCCGATCACCTGACGGACCCGCGCGCGCAGGATCGGGTGGTACCGCCACGCCATCTTGACGATGTGCTCACGGTCGGTGAAGAAGGTGCGCAACGGGCCTTCGACGTTCCCCGCGGCGATCTTCGAACCGCGGCCGAAGCGACGTTTCAGCGTGCGGATGACGACCCGGGCCATGACCAGCGCCCGCGGGTGGTCGAGCCACACCAGCACGTCGAGGCGGGCGGTCATCCGGTCCCGGACCTGCTCGCCCTGCCACTCGATGGCCCAGACGTCGCCGTCCAGGAAGTCGAGCACCTCGGCCTCCCAGGTGTCCCGCACGGTCCAGCCGGGCCCGAGGTAGAAGGATTCGAGCGCCACGTACGGCACGCCGAGGCCCTCGCACAGCGTCTGCGCGAGGGTCGACTTGCCCGAGCCCGCCCCGCCCGCCACCGCGATCCGCCGCAGCTGCGGTACGCCGAGGGGCTCGTCGGGCCCGAGCACCCTCATTCCAGCAGCTCGGACGTCTCGAGCCACCGGCCCTCGACGTCCTCGATCTCGCCCTGGACGCCCTTCAGCTCGGCGTTGAGCTCCATCAGCTTCGCCGGGTCCGTCGCGGCCTCCAGCAGCGACGCGTGGAGCTTCTCCTCCTTGGCGTGCAGCTGATCGAGCTTGCGCTCCAGCCGGCCGAGGTCCTTCTGCGCCGCGCGCAAGTCCGCCGCCGACTTCTTCGCCTCGGTCTTGGCGGCCGTCGGAGCCGCCGCGGCCGCCGGTTCCTTGGCGAGGGCCCGGCGGTTCAGGTACTCCTCGATGCCGCCCGGGAGGTGGGTGATCCGGCCGTCGCCGAACAGCGCGACGATCGTGTCGCAAACGCGTTCGACCAGGTAGCGGTCGTGCGAGACGACGACCATCGTGCCCGGCCAGCCGTCGAGGAGGTCCTCCAGCTGCTGCAGCGTGTCGATGTCCAGGTCGTTCGTCGGTTCGTCGAGCAGCAGCACGTTCGGCTCGGCCATCAGCAGCCGGCACAGCTGCAGCCGGCGTCGCTCGCCGCCCGAAAGGTCACCGACCGGCGTCCACTGCCGGGCCGCCGGGAAACCCAGCTTCTCGCCCAGCTGCGACGCCGTCATCTCCTGCTTGCCGAACACCACGCGCCCGGCCACCTGCTCGATCGCCTGCAGCACCCGCAGGTCGCCGGGCAGGTCGTCGAGCTCCTGGCGCAGGTGCGCCAGCGCGACCGTCTTGCCCTCGATCCGGCGGCCGGTGCTGCCCTCGACGTCACCGCCGAGCAGCTTCAGCAGCGACGTCTTGCCCGAGCCGTTGACGCCGACGAGGCCGATCCGGTCGCCCGGCCCGATCCGCCAGGTGACGTGGTCGAGCAGCGTCCGGTCGCCGACCGCGTACGTCGTGTCTTCCAGTTCCAGCACGGTCTTGCCGAGCCGCCGCTTCGCGAACGCCTGCAGTTCGACCGAGTCGCGGGGCGGCGGGACGTCGGCGATCAGCGCTTCGGCGGCCTCGATGCGGTAGCGCGGCTTCGACGAGCGGGCCTGCGGGCCGCGGCGCAGCCACGCCAGCTCCTTGCGGGCCAGGTTCTGCCGCTTCTCCTCGGCCGTCGCGGCCAGCCGCGCCCGCTCGGCGCGCGCGAAGATCCAGTCGGCGTAACCGCCTTCGTACTGCTCGACGCGGCCGTTCGCGACCTCCCACGTCAGGGTCGCGACGGTGTCGAGGAACCACCGGTCGTGCGTGACGACCACAACCGCGATCCGGCGCGCGAGCAGGTGGTCGGCGAGCCAGCGGACACCTTCGACGTCCAGGTGGTTGGTCGGCTCGTCGAGCACAACGAGGTCAAGTTCGCCGGTCAGCGCGGCGGCCAGGGCGACCCGGCGCCGCTCGCCACCGGACAGGTTCGCGGTGGGCTTGTCGAGCCCGATCGCCGTGATGCCCAGCCCGTCCACAATGGAGCGGACGCGGGCGTCGGCGGCCCACTCGTGTTCGGCGCCGTACCGCTCGAGCACAACGTCGCCGACCGTGCTGCCGTCCGGGAGTTCGGTGCGCTGGGTGACCACGGCCATCCGCAGGCCGCCGACGTGGCTGACCCGCCCGGAATCCGGCTCGGCGAGTCCGGAAAGGACTTCCAGCAGGGTGGTCTTGCCGCCACCGTTGAGCCCGACGACGCCGATGCGCTGCCCGGCCGCGACACCGAGAGAAACGCCGTCCAGCAGTGGCTTCACCCCGTAGGACTTGCTCACCGACTCGAGATTGACCAGGTTGGCCATCCGTTCAGCCGATCCTTTCTACGATGACGAACCGGGTTGCCACGACCATGGTCGTGTCGTCCACGGTGAATTCGGGGTCCTCCAGCGCGGCGCGCATTTCGGCGCTGTGCCAGTAGGCCGTGTGGTCGGCGCGCCATTCGGCGACGCTCGTGAAGCCCTCACCCTCGTCGAGGGCGTGTTGCAGGTCCACTTCGGACAGTGGCAGGACGCGAACCTCGGTCGTCTCGAGAACCGCGACCCCGGCACCGGCCGAATCGATCATCAGCTCGCGCTCGCCGACGGCAGGCAGCTCCTCGCCGTACTTCTCGTACTCGACGAGCAGGCCGGTGGTCGAAGTCTTTTCCCCGCGCAGGATCGCCGCGACCAGCTTGTCGCGCAGCGGACCGGGGAACGCGAACTCGGCGTGCTTCACGCGTGCACCCGCGGCGCCGGGCGCGGCGCGTCGTCCCCGCCCACCAGCCGGGCTCCCGGGACCGGACCGTGGGCCACGCGGACCGTCCGGCACACGCCGGCGCCCGACAGCTCGGCCGCGACCTCCACCGCCGACTGCGCGCCTTCGCAGAGGAACGCGCACGTCGGACCGGAGCCGGACACCGTGCCCGCGAGGGCGCCCGCGTTGACGCCCGCCCGGAGCGTGCGGCGCAGGTCCGGCCGCAACGAGACGGCCGCCGCCTGCAGGTCGTTGCCCAGCAGCAGGGCCAGCTGGCGCGGGTCACCCGAGGCGAGCGCCTCGACCACCGGCGTGTGCGAGCCGATCCGGGGCGGGTTGCCCGCCGCGCGCAGGCGGTCCAGTTCGCCGAACACCTTCGGCGTCGACAGCCCTTCGGCGTCGAAGGCCAAGACCCAGTGGAACGTGTGCCGCGACAGCACCGGGACCAGCTGTTCGCCGCGCCCGGTGCCCAGCGCGGTGCCGCCGTAGAGCGCGAACGGGACGTCGCTGCCCAGGCCGGCGGCGATCGCGGCCAGCTCGTCGCGGGTGACGTCGAGGTTCCACAGGCTCGCCAGGCCGACGAGCGTCGCCGCCGCGTCGGCGCTGCCGCCCGCCATGCCGCCGGCGACCGGGATGCCCTTGCGCAGCACCACCCGGACCTTCGGCTCCTCGGTGCGGCCGACGTGCGCGGCCAGCGCTTCGACGGCCCGCCAGGCCAGGTTTTCGGGGCCGGTCGGGACGGTGCCCTCCCCTTCGCCGAAGACCTCGATGCCGGGTTCTTCGGTGACCGCGACGGTCACTTCGTCGGTCAGCGACAGCGCCTGGAAGACGGTCACCAGCTCGTGGTAACCGTCTTCGCGCAGGTCATCGACCGAAAGGTGCAGGTTGACCTTGGCCGGAACCCGGACGGTGACTGGGGGCGGAACTACGGCGAGCACCCGACCAGCCTACGTGCCCGCCAAAGCGCCCCAATGTGGCGTTGGTTGCGTCCAACGCACCGAACGCCACATTGGGTGCGTTGGACGCACCGAACGCCACATTGGGGCGCTTGGGGCCGGTACGGGTCAGGCGGCCGCGATGCCCTGCGGACCGCGGGCGGTGTGGGTGACGTGCCCGCCGCGCTCGGCGACCCAGGCCAGCGCCGCGTCGGCCCGCTCGCCGCGGACGCCGAGGCGGAACCGGCCGACCGGGGTGTCGCCGATCCGGGTCAGGCCGCCGCCGATGGTGGCGAACTCGACGTCGAAGCGGCCCGCGGCCTCGGGCAGCAGCGCGCCCACCGACGCGAAGCCGACCAGCACGACGTCGGCCGAGCGGTCGTAGCGCGCCGCCTGCGCGCGGCTGGTCTCGATGGCGGGCAGCAGCGCCTGGGCGGTGCGGCTGGCCGGGTCGGAGATCAGGTCGAGCACCGTGCCGCGCTCGACGACCGTGCCGTCCTCCAGCACCGCGACGTCGTCGCAGACCCGGCGGACCACGCCCGCGTCCGGCGTCGTGACGACGACGGTGACGCCCAGCTCGGACCGCGCCCGGTCGAGGACGGCGAGCACCGCACCGGCCTCCTCCGGGTCGACGCCGGCGGTCGGGTCGTCGGCAAGCAGCACGGCGGGGGCCGCCGCCAGCGCCTTCGCGACCGCGACGCGGCGGAGCTGACCGGCGGACAGCTCGCCGGGGTGCTGCGCGGCGCGCGGGGTCAGGCCGACGAGGTCGAGCAGCGAGCCGACCCGGCTGCGGCGCTGCGGGCCGTCGACTCCGAGCTGCTCGAGCGGGGACGCGATGTTGCCGGCGATGGTGCGCTCGGCGATCAGCTCCGGCTTCGTGGACACGACCCCGAGCTGACGGCGGATTTCGCGGAGGCGGCGGCCGTCGAGGGTGCCGGTGTTGAGGCCGTCGAGGCGGACGACGCCGCGGTCGGGGCGCTCCTGCAGCGCGATGCAGCGGGCGAGGACGGACTTGCCGGACCCGGCGGGACCGACCACGCCGAACAGCGAGCCGGCCTGGACCTCAACGCTCACGTCCCGCAGGGCGACGACCGAATTTCCGTTGGTGGCAAAGGTTTTGGACAGATTTTCGACGGTGATCACGAAGGCTCCAGAAAACGGGGTGCGCGCATGGCGCGGCACCCGGCCGCAAGCGAGTTCCGTCCTGTTCGGACGGTGCGTGAAGAAGAGGTGGACCGGCTACGACAAGCTCAGTTGGAGCGTCGACATGCGGTCACGGAGCGGCGGCCTTCGTCGACAACGCGACGCCTGGTCAGGAGCAGGGGGCGGGCTACCCTCTTCATCTAAAACGGCCTCCATCGGTCCTGGCGGTAGCACCTGCCCTGCGGAGGGTGGTTGCTGCGACTTCGGCGAGCCAGGTCTCTCAGTCGCTCGGGATGGACGTACTGAGTAAAACCGATCCCGAGGAGCGAACGCAAGCCTGTTGGCCCAGATCACACGAGTGGCGGTGTCCGAATCGCGGGATCACGGCGGGGAGGGCGTATTTTTACCCGTCTCCACTGTGGAACGGCTAACGCGCGGCGGCGATCCGGGCGAAGTCGTGCACGTCCAGCTGTTCGCCGCGGGTCCTCGGGTCGATCCCGGCGGCCGTCAGGAGTTCGCCGGCGCGTTCGGCCGAGCCCGCCCAGCCCGCGAGCGCGGCGCGGAGCGTCTTCCTGCGTTGGGAGAAGGCGGCGTCCACCAGGCCGAAGAGCAGCTCCCGGTCTTCGGACGCGGTGGTGTCTCCGCGTTCGAAGGCGACGAGCGCGGAATCGACGTTCGGCACGGGCCAGAACACCGAGCGTGGCACGGCGGCGACCTTGCGTGCGCTGCCGTACCAGGCGAGCTTGACGCTCGGCACGCCGTAGATCCGGCTGCCGGGGCCGGCGGCCATCCGCTCGGCGACTTCGGTTTGGACCATGACGAGGCCGGTCTTCAGCGACGGCACCTCGGCCAGCAGGTGCAGCACCACCGGCACGGCGACGTTGTAGGGCAGGTTGGCGACCAGGGCCGTCGGCTCGCCCAGTTCCTCCCGGGTGACGCGCATGGCGTCGGCCCCGACGACGGTGAGGTTCCCCGCGGCTTCGGGGCCCCGCTCGGCGACGGTTTCCGGCAGCCGTTCGGCGAGCTTGGGGTCGATCTCGACGGCGACGACCCGCGCCCCGGTGGCGAGCAGCCCGAGGGTCAGCGACCCGAGCCCGGGCCCGACCTCGAGGACGACGTCGCCGGGGGTGACGCCGGCGAGTTCGACGATCCGGCGGACGGTGTTGGGATCGTGCACGAAGTTCTGCCCGAGCTTCTTCGTCGGCCGCACGTCCAGCTCGGCCGCCAGCCCGCGGATCTCGGCAGGTCCCAACAGTTCAACCACCGGACGAGCCTACTTGACCCCGGAACTCGCGTGATCAGCGGCGGAACTCACGTGATTGAGCCCGTAACTCACGTGATTGGCGGGGCATCTCGCGTGATTGGGCGGGCATCACGGGTGATGCCCCTCCAGACACGCGTGATGCCTTGCTGGACACGCGTGATGCCTTTTTGCGCACGCGGAACGGCCCCCGTCCGGGAGGACGGGGGCCGTTGCGGGAAGCGGTCAGGCCTTCTTGCCGCAGACCGGCCAGGCGCCGTAGCCGCCGCGGGCGTCGCGGACCTTCTCCGCGACCGCGATCTGCTGCTCGCGGGAAGCCTGGCTCGGCAGGTTCGCGTACTGGTCGCCGCCGTAGGCGTCCCAGGTGCGCTTGTCGAACTGGAGGCCGCCGTAGTAGCCGTTGCCGGTGTTGATGGCCCAGTTGCCGCCCGACTCGCACTGCGCGATGCGGTCCCACGAGGACCCGTCGCCGATGGCGGGGGTCGGGGCCTGCTTGGTGCCGACGTGGACGATCTTCGGCTTCGGCTGGGTGATGACCTCCTCGGAGATGCTCTCCCGGCCGACCTCCTTGCCGTTCTTCTGCGTGACCTTGTAGGTCACCATCTTCTCGCCGGGCGTGCCGGGGTCTTCGACCTGCGTCTTGCCCTTGGCCAGGTTCGGGTCGTCGACGCGCTGCTCAGGCGGGTCGATGCTCTCCTTCTGGGTGACCGTCGAGACGCCGGTGCGGCTGATGTGCACCTCGGCGCCGTCGGTCAGCTTGACGTCCAGGCCACCCTCGGCCTGGTCCTCCGGGCCCAGGGTGAGCTTGTACTCGCCCAGGAACTCCTTCGTCGTGACCGCGGTCGTCTTCACCTGCTTCGGCGCGTTGGCCCCGTCGTACAGGGTGATGTTCTTCAGGGTCTTGATGACGACGGTGGCGCCCTGGAGCGGCAGCTCGCCGTCCTTCGGCATCGACATCCACGTGCCGGGCTTGTCCATCCCGGTCATGCCGAGCTGCGACAGCGCCTCGCCGAGGTGGGTCGCCCGCACCCAGGAGGTGTGCTCCGCGCCGTCGACGATCATCTTCAGCTGGCGGCCGCGCTCGAGCTTGATGACCCCGCCGTCGCCGACCTCGGCCTGCGGGGAGGGGGACAGCGAGTCGTGCTCGCCGACGGACAGGCCCGCGTCCTCCAGCACCTCGCCGACGGTGTCGCCGAACGAGTGGATGGTCTGCTGCTGGCCGTCGACGTCGACGGTGACGCTCTTGTTCATCGCCAGCGCGGCCGCGCCGCCGCCGGCGACGCTGATCATGACGCTGAGGACGGCGCCCTTGAGGAACCGGCGCTTCCAGACCTTGGTCGTCTGACGGAGGCCTTCGTCCAGGGCCGCGCGACGCGCTTCGGGGGAAGCGGTGCGGTCCTCGTCGAGGCCGTCCGGGATGACGATCGGCGGCAGGTACGTCGTCTCCGCGTTGATGAGGCGGATCAGTTCGTCGACGTCGACGTCCATCTCGGCCATCATCGCGTCGGCGTCCGGGCCGAGCGCGGCGAGGATGTCCTGCTGCGTGATGTTCGGGTCGTCGGAGAAGTCGAGCTGGCCGTACGCAGTGTTCTCGAAATCGCGCTCGAGGACGGCCGCGGAGCGCGCTCCAGCCTGTCTGCTACCTGTCACCGGGTCGTTCCCTTTCCCAAGGCGCCGTTCGGGGCGGCACCTTTACGTCTGGGCCCTCAGCCGGCGCCATCGTCACGGTTCCAGGCCGTACCGCTCCTGGTTCCGCTTCCCCGACGTGCACTGACGTGACTGTGGGCGTAACAGTCGGCAACTGCAGTCCGCAGTACCGACCGGCACGATCACGGGACAGTAACGGGTTGCGGCGGGTTGCGCAAACACCCCCCGGAGTGTCGTGATCTGGGTCACTCCATCAGGTGGACGAGCCGGGAACCCTGTTGTCGCAATGCGTTCAACCCGTTGTGACACTGGGGAGTCGGTAGATCCGCTCGGCGGTGGTCCGGACGGCTTCGGCCACTTCGTGGACAGCTTCGCCCCTGAGCGCCGCGAGGTGACGCACGGTGTAGGCGGCGCCGAACGGCTCGTTCGGCCGCCCACGGAACGGGTGGGGGGTCAGAAACGGCGCGTCGGTCTCGACGAGGTACTGCCCGGCCGGGCAGAGCCGGGCGGCCTCGTGGAGGCCCTTCGCGTTTTTGAACGTGACGGTGCCCGCGAAGGAAAGGACATACCCCGCGTCGACGCACTTGCGGGCCATTTCCGCGTCGCCGGAGAAACAATGGAAAATTACGGCGTTCGGCGCACCCTCTTCGGCCAGGATGCGCAGCACGTCGTCGTGGGCCTCGCGGTCGTGGATCATCAGCGGCTTGCCCAGCCGCTTGGCGAGGTCGATGTGCCAGCGGAACGCCTCCTGCTGGGCGTCGTGCGGCGAGTAGTCCCAGTAGTAGTCGAGTCCGGTCTCGCCGACGGCGACCACGCGGTCGTGCGCCGCCAGGCGCTCCACCTCGGTCTTCTCGGCCTCGCCGAACTCCTTGGTCCGGGTCGGGTGGATCGCGACGGCGGCGAAGACGCGCGGGTCCCAGCCCGCGGCCTCGGCGACCCAGCGGGCCGAGGCGAGGTCGTCCGCGACCGTGACGACGCGGGCGACGCCGGCGCGCTCGGCGCGGTCGACCATGGCCGTGACATCGGCCGCGGTGACCGCGCCGCACGCGTCGAGATGGGTGTGCGCGTCCACCACCGCCACCGGGAGCCGGTCCGGGACCGGCGGCAGCTCGCGCTTCTGTTCACCCATGCATGACCTCTTACTCCTTGGTGATCGGCGCCCACTCCGGCCCGGTCTCGCCGAGGGCCGGGTCGAGCTTGGTGAACAGCGGCGACGGCTTTTCCAGTGGCTTGCCGACCTCGATCGGCGTCGACTCCCACTTCGCCTGCTCGGCCGCGTAGTCGCCGGTGAGGATCGGGTTGACCCGGCCGTCGATGTCGAGGTCGTCGACCTCCTTGAGCTCCGGCTGGGCGGCCCAGACACCGGTGCCGCCGAGGGCCTCGTGGACCTTCTGCGCCGAGTGCGGCAGGAACGGCGTCAGCAGCGTGTTCGCGTCCGAGACGACCTGCAGCGCGGTGTGGAGCACGGTGTCGCGCCGCGTGGGGTCGTCCTTGAGCTTCCACGGCTCCTGGTCGGAGATGTACTTGTTCGCCGCGGTGACGACCTTCATCGCCTCGCTCGCCGCCTGCTTGAACCGGGACCGGGCCAGGTGCGCGCCCGCGGTGTCGAACGCCTTGCGCGACAACGCCTTCAGCTCTTCGTCGGCCGCCGTCGGGGCCTCCGGGCGCGGGATGGCGCCGACGTTCTTGTGCGCCATCGAGATGGACCGGTTGACCAGGTTGCCCCACTCGTTGGCCAGCTCGAAGTTGGTCCGGCGGACGAACTCGTCCCAGGTGAAGTCCGTGTCCTGGGTCTCCGGGCCGGCGACCGAGATGAAGTACCGCAGCGTGTCCGGCCCGAAGTCGCGCAGGAAGTCCTCGACGTAGATCACGCGCCCGCGCGAGGTCGAGAACTTCGAGCCGCTCATGGTGAGGAACTCGCTGGAAACGATCTCGTCCGGCAGGTGCAGCTTGCCGTACTTGCCCGGCTCGCCACCCTTGTCGCCCTCGCCGTTGTGCCCGAACAGCAGCGCCGGCCAGATCTGGGCGTGGAAGGTGATGTTGTCCTTGCCCATGAAGTAGTACGACCGGGCGTCGGCGTTGCTCCACCACTCCTGCCACGCGTCCGGGTTCCCGGACCGCCGCGCCCACTCGACGCTGGCCGAGAAGTACCCGATCACCGCGTCGAACCAGACGTAGAACCGCTTCAGCGGCTGGTCGCGCCAGCCGTCGAGGGGGATCTTGACGCCCCAGTCGAGGTCACGGGTGATCGGCCGGGGCCGCATGTCGTCGATCAGGTTCTTGGTGAAGTTGAGGACGTTCGGGCGCCAGTCGGTCTTGGTGCCCAGCCAGTCGCCGAGGGTCTTGGTGAACGCCGGCAGGTCGAGGAAGTAGTGCTCGGTCTCGACGAACTTCGGCGTCTCGCCGTTGATCCGCGACTTCGGGTTGATCAGCTCCGCGGCGTCGAGCTGGTTGCCGCAGTTGTCGCACTGGTCGCCGCGCGCGCCGTCGTACCCGCAGATCGGGCAGGTGCCCTCGACGTAGCGGTCGGGCAGCGTGCGGCCGGTGGACGGGCTGATCGCCCCGCGCGTGGTCTTCGGCACGACGTAGCCGTTGCGGTGCAGCGCCAGGAAGATCTGCTGCGTCACCTCGGCGTGGTTGCCGGTCGTGGTCCGGGTGAACAGGTCGTAGGACAGGCCGAGGCCCTGCAGGTCGGTGCCGATCTGGCGGGTGTACTTGTCCGCCGTTTCCTGCGGGGTCGAGTTCTCCTTGTCCGCCTGGACGGTGATCGGGGTGCCGTGTTCGTCGGTGCCGGAGACCATGAGCACCCGGTTGCCGGCCATTCGCTGGTAGCGGGAGAAGACGTCGGACGGGACGCCGAATCCGGACACGTGGCCGATGTGGCGGGGGCCGTTGGCGTAGGGCCAGGCCACCGCGGTCAACACAGGGGTGCTCATACCTTATTAGCCTACGGAGGGCGTCACGCGCTTTGTCGAGAGGGAGGCCCGGTTGTCGGCGACACGGTTGCTCGTGCTCGGGGTGGTGCGCATGTACGGCCGCGCGCACGGCTACCAGGTGCGGCGCGAGCTGCTGACCTGGTCGGCGGACAAGTGGGCCAACGTCCAGCCCGGGTCGATCTACCACGCGCTGAAGAAGATGACGGCCGAGGACCTGCTGGAGCAGGTCGACGTCGAGCCGGGCGAGGGCGGCCCGGACCGCGTCGCTTACCGGCTCACCGCCGAGGGTGAGCAGGAGTACCAGGTCCTGCTCTCGAAGGCGCTGTCCGATCCCCAGCTCAACCACCCCGATCTGTCGGCCGCGATTTCGCTGATGACCACCCTGCCCCGGGCGCGCGTGATCAACCTGCTCCGGCACCGGCTGGTGCACCTGGAGGCCGAGCAGCGGCAGGCGGGGCTGATGCTCGAAGAGCTGAAGGTCAACATGGGCCTGGGCACCCCGGAGCACGTGGGCGAGCTGTACCGGCTGTGGGGCGGGATCACCGACGCGAGCCTGACCTGGTTGCAGGGCCTGGTCGAGCGGCTCGAAGCGGGCGAATACGTGATGGCCGACGAGCCGGGCGAGCCGTTCGGCGCACCACCAGCCCGGTAATCAAGTTTGACTAGCGCATCCTTCTCGGGCACAGTGTGCACCTCAACTAGTCAAGATTGACTAGTTGATTGACTACCGCGAGAGGGGTTTTCATGATCACGGCACGCGGTCTCGAGCGGCGGTTCCGCCGCAAGGGCCGCACTGGGGGGGAAGTACACGCGGTCAAAGGCGTCGACCTCGACGTCGAAGCGGGCGAGCTGGTCGGCTTCCTCGGGCCCAACGGCGCCGGGAAGACGACCACGCTGCGCATGCTGACCACGCTGCTGAAGCCGACCGCGGGCACCGCGACCGTCGGCGGCCGCGACCTGCTCGACGACCCGCTCGGCGTGCGCGAGCGCATCGGCTACGTCGCGCAGGGCGGCGGCAGCGCGCCGGAGAGCAAGGTCGCCGACGAGCTCGAGCTGCAGGGACGGCTCTACCGGATGAGCAAGACCGACGCGATCGCGCGCGGCGCCGAACTCGCCGAGCAGCTCGACCTGACCGGGCTGGACCAGCGGCTGACCAAGACGCTGTCCGGCGGGCAGCGGCGGCGGCTCGACATCGCGCTCGGGCTGATCCACTCGCCGGGCCTGGTGTTCCTCGACGAGCCGTCGACCGGCCTCGACCCGCAGAGCCGCGCCAACCTGTGGGACCACATCCGCCGGCTGCGCGCCGAACAGGGCGTCACGGTTTTCCTCACCACCCACTACCTCGACGAGGCGGACGCGCTGTCGGACCGGCTGATCGTGATCGACGACGGCCGGATCGTCGCCGAGGGCACGCCGGACGCGCTGAAGGCGCGGGTCAACGGCGACCGCGTCGAGGTGGGCGTCGACCCCGGGCAGGCCACGGACGCCGCGGAGATCGCGGGACGGCTCGCGGGCGCGCAGGAGCTGTCCGTCGACGGCGGGGAGGTCCGGTTCCGGGTGCCGCGCGGCGACGTCGCCCTGCCGGAGCTGCTGCGGGCCCTGGACGCCAAGGGCATCACGATGCTCTCGGTGCAGGTCCACCGGCCGACGCTCGACGACGTCTTCCTGACGTTGACCGGGCGTTCGCTGCGGGAAGCGGAGGAGGCCGGCCGTGCTGCGTGACACCTGGCTGATCTTCCGCCGCGAAATGACGGCGGCGCTGCGCAACCCGACCTGGGTGCTGATCGGGATCATGCAGCCGCTGCTCTACCTGTTCCTCTTCGGCCCGCTGATGGTCAAGGCCGTGCAGGCCCAGGGCATGTCCGAAGTGGACGGCTGGATGCTGCTGACGCCGGCGCTGATCACCCAGCTGGCGCTGTTCGGCAGCTCGTTCGTCGGCTTCGGGCTGCTGGCCGAGTACCGCTCCGGCGTCGTCGAGCGGTTCCGGGTGACCCCGGTCAGCCGGGTCGCGCTGCTGCTGGGCAAGGTGCTGGCCAGCGCGCTGCAGGCCGTGGTCCAGGCCCTGTTGATCATCGCGCTGGCGTATCTCGCGTTCGACCTGGACGCGCCGGCCGGCGGCGTGCTGCTGAGCCTGGTCATCGTGTTCCTGCTGGCGGTGTCGCTGGCGTCGTGCTCCTACGCGCTGGCGCTGACGCTGAAGAGCGAGGAGACGTTCCCGGCCCTGCTCAACGCGGTGCTCATCCCGCTGCTGCTGCTCTCCGGGATCCTCCTGCCGATCACGTCCGGGGTCGCACCGGAGTGGCTGTACACGATTTCGCAGATCAACCCGTTCCGGCACGTCGTCGACGTCGAACGGAACGCCTTCAGCGGCGACTTCACGGTGGACGCCCTGTTCACCGGCAGCGTCGTGGTGCTGGTGATGGCCGTGTTGTCCGTGTGGTGGGGCACCCGCACCTTCCAGAAGGAAAACGCCTGATCACCACGGCCTGGGCAACCCGGGTGTTGTCACTGCGGGTCCGCCTCCGGCGACGTATGGTGTGCTCTCCACCGACGCGCCGGGGGCGGGACCGTGACAGAGCCGGAGAGCGAGCTCGGCATCTCGCTGTCGCACCGCGAGCGCGTGGCCGACTGGCAGGCGGTGCGCGCCGCGCAGACCCGGTTCGTGTCGGTGACGATCAGCGAGAACGTCAACTGGAGCAGCTCGGCCGCGGAACGCAACCTGGCCGGCGCCCAGGAGGCCGGCCTGCACGCCGGTGGCCGCCACTACGCCCGGCCCGGCGCGGTGCACGACCAGGCGGAGTTCTTCGTGCGGACGGCGAGCAGGCTCGGCGCGTTCGCCACCGGGTCGCTCGCGCCGGCGCTGGAGGTGGCGGCGCCGAGCGTCGACGACCGGTTCGTCAAGGCGTGGATCAAGCACGTCCGGCACGCGGCGCGCATCGAGCGGGTGCTGATCTACGCCGACCACGACTGCTGGGCCCACCGGCTGCACCCGGACCGCTGGGCCGACAGCGAGGTCGTGCTGTGGCTGATCCGGCACAACGGCATCCCCGGGCGGCCGGGCTGGTTCCACTCGCGGCTCGGTGTGCACCAGCACGCGTACGCCCCGGACGTCCCCGGCATCGCCGCGCCGGTGGAGCAGAACGCCGTCGTGTACCCGTTCACATTGGGCGACCTTTTGCTGTAGGAGCGGCGACAATGTCGCCATGCGCGTGACGAGCAGGCCACTCCGGACGGACGTGACCCCTTCGCGCGCTTTTTCGGTACTCGCTCACCACGCCGCTTCGCGGGGGTTGCCGCCCCCGGCGATGCTGTCCGGTGAGTGGTTTTCTTCCCGGGCCGTGATCGCGCCGTCGCTGCCGGTCTCCCCGGCCGCGCTGCCTTCCTTCCCGCCGGAGGTCGACGCCGCACCCGGCGTGATCGGCGGCGGCTGGTTCGGGTACCTGGCCTACGACCTGGCGGACCCTTCGGCCCGCACGGGCGCGTTGCCCGCGTCCGCGTGGGGCTGGGCGGACCACGTGCTGCGGTGGTCCGCCTCCGGGACGTGCTACCTGGAGTCCCTCGACGGCGGCGGCCCGTCGGCGTCCACAATGGAATCCTTGCTGGCCGCTCCGCCGCCGTCGCTTTCGTGGACGGCGGGACCGCTGCGGCGGCCGCTGCCGTCGGAACACCGGGACGCGGTGAAGGCGTGCGTGCACGCGATCGAGGCGGGCGAACTGTTCCAGGCGAACATCTGCTGCCGGTTCACGGGGTCGTTCTCGGGCTCGCCCGCGGCGTTGTTCGCTTCGGGGGTGTCTTCGCTGTCCCCCCGCCGCGCGGCTTTCGTGTCCGGGTCGTGGGGATCGGTGGTTTCGTTCTCGCCGGAGCTGTTCCTGGCGCGCCACGGCCGTGCGGTGCGGTCGACGCCGATCAAGGGAACGCTCCCCCGCCGCGGGCCTGCGGACGACGGGAACGCGTTGCTGCTGCGCCGGTCCACGAAGGACGTGGCGGAGAACGTGATGATCACCGACCTGGTGCGCAACGACCTCGGCCGGGTGTGCGAAGTGGGCTCGGTGACGGTGCCGTCCCTGCTCCGGGTCCGGCCGGCCCCGGGGGTGTGGCACCTGGATTCCACGGTGACCGGGGTGCTGCGGCCGTCGGTGCCGGACGCGGCGTTGCTGGACGCGACGTTCCCGCCGGGCTCGGTGACGGGCGCGCCGAAGATCCGCGCGCTGGACCTGATCGCGTCGCTGGAGCCGTGCGGCCGGGGCGTCTACACCGGCGCGATCGGCCTGGTGTCCCCGGCGGCGGGGCTGGAGCTGAACGTCGCGATCCGGACGTTCGAGATCGCTTCGGGCACCATCGCACTGGGCGTGGGCGGCGGCATCACGGCGGATTCGGACCCGGAGACGGAGTGGCAGGAGTGCCTCCACAAGGCGGCACCCCTGGAACGCCTACTTGCCACCCCATCGTGAGTGGTAAGGCGGGTTAGAACCCGCCTTACCACTCACGACCGCTACTTGCCGGGGTCGAGCAGTAGCTTGCCGACCGTCTGGCGGGAGCGCAGGGCCTCGTGCGCGCCCCGGGCGTCCGACAGGGCGTACTCGCCGCCCGGGATCGCCTTGAGCTTGCCCGCCAGCACCAGGTCGAACAGCTCCGTCAGCGCCGTCCCGAAGACGTTGCCCGGCAGGCGGAACACGTGCGGCAGCCACATGCCGCTGATCGTGGTGCTGTGGCCGAGGACGTTGCGCAGCTCGACCGGCTTCGGGTTCTCGCGGCCGGCCATGCCGTAGAAGGCCAGCCGCCCGAACGGGGCGAGCGCGGCGATGCTCTGGTCGGTCGTCGTCCCGCCGACCATGTCGAGCACGATGTCGACGCGGCGGCCGTTGGCGTCGAGGAGGGCCTCGGTCATGTCTTCGGCGCGCGAGTCGATGGCGACGTCGGCCCCGAGCTCGAGGGCGAGCGCGCGCTTTTCGTCGCTGCTGGCGGTGGCAACGACGCGACCGGCGCCCCATGCCTTGGCGAGCTGCACGGCCACGGTCCCGACCCCACCGGCGGCGGCGTGCACGACAACCGACTCGCCTTCGGCCAGGTGGGCGTTCTTGCGGAGCAGCACCCAGGCGGTCGTGCCCTGGACCAGCATGGACAGCGCGGTGAGGTCGTCGATGCCGTCGGGCACGGGGAACGTCGTGGCCGCCGGGGCGACGGCCTTCTCGGCGTACCCGCCACCGCCGTTGAGCAGGGCGACAACGCGCTCACCGGTCGCCGTCCGGCCCACGACCTCGCCACCCGGGACGAGCGGGAGCTGCGACGGCGCGAGGTAGGAGTTCTCCGCCTGGTGGGTGTCGGCGTAGTTGACGCCGATGCGCTCGACGTCGATGAGGACCTCGCCGGGCCCGGCCACCGGGTCGGGGAGCTCGACCGGCGTGAGCACCTCGGGTCCACCGAACTCGGTCACCTGCACTGCGCGCATGTCGTGTTCCCTCTCCGTCGCGGTTGTGAGACATTCTGGCATATGTCTCAGGAGTTCGAGCTGGCCCGTGCGTGGTTCCTGTCCGGTCGACGGCTGGACATGGGCGAACTGGCCCAGGAGCTGTCGATCAGCCGGGCGACGCTGCACCGCCGGATCGGCAGCCGCGACCGGCTCCTGGGCGAGATCCTGTGGTCGCTGTCGGAGGTCTCGATCGCCCGGCTGTGGCCGTCTTGCGTGGGCCGCGGGGCGGCCGGGGTGGCCGACTTCGTGAGCGGGTACGTCCGGTTCGCGAACGACTCACCGCCGTTCCGCGACTTCCTGCGCCGCGAGCCGGAGCGGGCGTTGCGGCTGCTGACGACCCGCGCGAGCGTGTGTCAGCGACGCACCACGGCGAAGCTGGTCGAACTGGTGACCGCCGAGGTCGCCGCGGGACGCCTGGAGCCGCCGTTGCCGGTGCCGGACCTGGCTTACCTGCTGGTGCGGATCGGCGAGTCGTTCGTGTACACGGACGTGATCACCGGGGACGCCCCGGACGCGGCGAAGGCGCACGCCGCCGTCACGGCGCTGCTCACTTGACCCGGGCCGCCAGCACGGCGTCGTAGAGCTCCTTCTTGGACACCCCGGCCGCCTCGGCGACCTCCGCCGCCGCCGACTTCAGCCGCTCGCCGGTGGCCACGCGAGCCGAGACCTCCTCCACCAGGTCCGCCACCGAGACCTGCCTCGGCTCGGCCCCGGACAGCACCACCGTGATCTCCCCGCGCACGCCCTCCGCGGCCCACGCCGCCAGCTCCGAAAGCGGGCCCCGCTTCACCTCTTCGTACGTCTTCGTCAGCTCGCGGCAGACCGCCGCCTGCCGCGAACCGCCCAGCACCGACGCCGCGTCCGCCAGCAGCGAGCCCAGCCGGTGCGGGGACTCGAAGAACACCGCCGTCCGGGGCTCGTCGCGCAGCGATGTCAACCAGCGAGTCCGCTCCCCGGGCTTGCGCGGGGCGAACCCCTCGAAGCAGAACCGGTCGCAGGGCAGACCGGACAGCGCCAGCGCCGTCGTCACCGCCGACGGCCCCGGCAGGCACGTCACCGGCAGGTCCTCCGCCACGCAGGCCGCCACCAGGCGGAAGCCCGGGTCGGACACGCTCGGCATCCCGGCGTCCGTCACCAGGACCACCGTCTCGCCCGCGTGCAGCGCCTCCAGCAGCTTGGGCAGGCGCGCCGTCTCGACGTCCTCGTAGAAGCTCACCACCCGCCCGCGCGGGGTCACCTCCAGCGCGGAAGCCAGCGATCGCAGCCGCCGCGTGTCCTCGGCCGCGATGACGTCGGCGTCCGCCAGGGCCGAAGCCAGGCGCGGGGAAGCGTCGCGGACGTCGCCGAGCGGGGTGGCGGCGAGGATCAAGCGGCCCGAAGTCACCCCGTCAGCCTAGGCTGATCAGCGGATCCGCCACGACGCACGCCCTCTCCCGCCCGTAGGATCGCCCCGTGACCGCCGTGCTGACCCGTCCCGACGACGAAAGCGTCCGGCCGGACCCGGTCGAGGCGCTCCGGCCGCCCACCGACCGCGAGATGACCCTGCTCGGCCGCGGCATGCCGGCCGACCGGCTGCGCGGGTGGGTCGTCACCATCGTGCTGACCGTGATCGGCGGCATCGTCCGCCTGCAGAACCTGGGCGAGCCGACCGACAAGGGCAGCCCGGTCTTCGACGAGAAGCACTACGTGCCGCAGGCGTGGCAGGTGCTGCGCAACGGCGGTTACGAGGACAACTACGGCTACGAGCTGGTCGTCCACCCGCCGCTGGCGAAGCAGCTGATCGCGATCGGCGAGTGGCTGTTCGGCTACAACGGCTGGGGCTGGCGCATCATGCCCGCGCTGGCCGGCACGCTGATCGTGCTGCTGACCATCCGCATCGCCCGCCGGCTGACCCGCTCGACGCTGCTCGGCGGCATCGCGGGCATCCTGGTGATCAGCGACGGCGTGCTCCACCTGCAGTCGCGCATGGGCATGCTCGACATCTTCATCGCGCTGTTCGTGCTCGCCGCGTTCGCCTGCCTGCTCGCCGACCGCGACCAGGTGCGCGAACGGCTCGCGACGGCGGTCCGCGAGGGCTGGGTCAACGAGTCCGTCTGGGGCCCCAAGCTCGGGTTCCGCTGGTGGCGGTTCGCGACCGGGCTGATGATCGGGCTCACCTTCGGCGTCAAGTGGTCGGCGCTGTACTACATCGTCGCGTTCGGGCTGCTGTGCGTGTTCTTCGACGTCGCGGCGCGGCGCGCGGCCGGCGTCGAACGGCCCTGGCTGGGCACCATCCGCCGGGACGTGCTGCCCGCGCTGTGGGCGATCCTGGTCATCCCGGTCCTGATGTACTTCGCCGCGTACTGGGCCTGGTTCGCCAGCGAGACCGCCACCGACCGGCACTACACCGAGATCAAGGCCATCGACCCGGGCTTCTGGTCGTGGATGCCGCCGGCGCTGCGCTCGCTCGGCGACTACATGGGCAACGTCCTGCACTTCCACGAAACGCTGGTCACGCCCAAGGACAACCCGCACCCGTGGGAGTCGAAGCCGTGGACGTGGCCGATGGGGCTGCGCCCGATGCTCTACAGCTACAACGGCGAAGTCACCGGCTGCGGCGAGGCCCGCTGCATCAGCGCGACGATGCTGATCGGCACGCCGGCGATGTGGTGGCTGGCGATCCCGATGCTCGGCTGGGCGGCGTGGCGCTCGATCTTCCGCGCGGACTGGCGCTACGCGGCCGTGCTGGTCGGCTACCTCGGCGGGTACGCCTTCTGGTTCACCAACATCGACCGCCAGATGTACTTCTTCTACGCAACCCCGCTGGCGGCGTTCCTGGTGCTCGGGCTGACGCTGTGCCTCGGGCAGATCCTCGGCAGCGCCCGCCGCGGCTTCGAGAGACGCGGCACGGGCCTGCTCGTCGTGTCGCTGTACGTCGGGCTGGTGGTGGCGAACTTCGCGTGGCTGTGGCCGATCCTGAACGGCATCGCGATCACGAACGGCCAGTGGGAAGCCGAGCGCTGGCTTCCCTCCTGGCGGTAGTCAGCCCGCGAAGTAAGCCCCCGGCGTGACGCCGACGGCCCGCCGGAAGGCCGCGACGAACGCGCTCGCCGAGCTGTAGCCGACGCGGTGGGCCACTGTCTCCAGCGGGCTGCCCCCGGCCAGCAGCGGCAGCGACGCACGCAGCCGCACCTGGGTGCGCCACGTCCCGAACGGCATCCTGCACTCGCGGACGAAGAGCCGCGCCAGCGTGCGCTCGGCCGCGCCGACGTCCCGGCCGAACTCGGCGAGCGTGCGCGAGTCCGCCGGGTCCGCGAGCACCGCCGCCGCCACGTCGAGGGCGCGCGGGTCGGCGGGCGACGGCACCACGATCGGCAGCACGTCCAGCGGTTCGAGCAGGTCGAAGGCCACGGCTTCGGCGCGCAGCCGGGCCGCGGGCGCGACGCCGTCGCCGGTCAGGTACTCCAGCAGCTCCCGCAGCAGCGGCCGGACGACGACCATCCGCGGCTGCGGCCACGACACCGGCGACCGCGCCGGGTCGGTGTAGATGCCGCGCAGCTCCGCGCGCCCGAGTGCGCCGGTGCGGTGCCGGACGCCGGCGGGCATCCAGAGGGCACGCGTCGGCGGCAGCACCCAGCCCGCGTCGCCCGCCTTGACCGCGACGACGCCGCGGGCCGACCAGACCAGCTGGTGCGCCGGGTGCTCGTGCCAGGGGAACCAGGTGCCGGCGGGCAGGTCGAAGGCGCCCAGCAGCACGGCTTGACTGTTTCGCGACATCGGTTGGCAGCGTATCGGCTACCGGCCACCCGCGCGCCGCAATAGCGTCGGACGCATGCCGATGAACCTCATCCACCGCAAGATCTGCAGCTCCGCGAAGTGGGCGGACACGGTCGAAGAGCGCCTGACACCGTGGCTGGCCCGCCACGACCTCGGCGACGACGTCCTCGAGATCGGCCCCGGCTTCGGCGCGACGACGAAGGTCCTGCTCGACGTCGTCCCGAAGCTGACGGTCCTGGAGATCGACCCGGCGTCGACCGAGCTGCTGCGCACCAAGTTCGGCGACCGCGCCGACGTCCACGAGGGCAGCGGCGCGCGGATGCCGTTCGACGCGGGTCGCTTCTCGGCAGTGGTGTGCTTCACGATGCTGCACCACGTCCCGACGCCGGCGCTGCAGGACACGATCTTCGCCGAAGCCGCCCGGGTGCTGCGGCCCGGCGGGAAGTTCTGCGGGACGGACAGCCAGCTCAGCTTCCGCTTCCGGCTCCTGCACATCGGCGACACGATGAACGTGCTCGACGCCGGCCGCCTGCCCGCCCGCCTCACCGGAGCGGGCTTCGAGCAGGTCGAGGTGAAGAGCCGGCCGAAGGAGATCGTGACCTTCTCGGCGGTCAAGCCACAACGCTCGTGAGTGGCAAGGCGGGTTAGAACCCGCTTTACCACTCACGAGCGGCTAGCGGCGGGGCAGCCCGCTCCCCGGCTGGCGGGGCACGACCCGGGTCACCGGGCCGTCCGCGGACTTGCCCGCCCGCGACAGCCAGCCCTCGACCTCGCGCCGCACCGCGTTCAGCGTCGGGCGGCGACGCGGCTCCGGGTCCAGCGACGCCGCCAGCAGCCGCGCGTGGGCGCTTCGCTGGGGCAGCCGGGACACCGGCTCGGCCCGGGCCGCGGCCATCAGGGCCGCCATCGGCGTCTCGCGCGTTCCCCGCGGCGGCTGGCCGGACAGCGCGTAGCTGATCGTCGCGGCCAGCTGCCACGCGTCCGACGCCGGCGACGCCGTGGCTCCCATGGCCTGCTCCGGGGCGACGAAGTCGGGCGTGCCGATCATCATCCCGGTGGCCGTCATCTTGGAGTCGCCCTGGCTGCGGGCGATGCCGAAGTCGATCAGGTGGGCCAAGCCGCTCCGGTCGAGGACGATGTTCGACGGCTTGATGTCGCGGTGCAGGACACCCTTCTCGTGCGCCGCGGCGAGCGCGCCCGCCATCGTGGCCCACAGGCGGCCCGCGGCGACGTCGTCGAGCGGGCCCTGGCCGTCGACGAGCTCGGCCAGGGGACGGCCTTCGAGGTACTCCATCACCAGCGCGAGGCCGTCCGGCTCCTCGGCCAGGTCGTACACCTTGACGCAGTTGGGGTGGCTGACGACGGCGAGCGCGCGGGCCTCGCGCTGCATGCGCTCGGCGGTGTCCCGGTCCGGCGCGTGCGCGATCTTCAGCGCGACCGTGCGGTTCAGCTGGGTGTCGACGGCCTGCCAGACCGTGCCGAACCCGCCCGCGCCGAGCTGCTTGACCCGGCGGTAGCGGCTGCCGCCCGCGTTGCGGGAGCCGGGCGGCGGCGGGATCGGGCCCGGCGCCGCGGCCAGCGCGCCCAGCGGCGGCGACGGCGGCTCGGGCGCGGAGGCCAGCGCCGTCTTCGGGTACGGGCGGTTGACCGGGGGCGGCGGCGGAGGCGGCGGGGTCGGGCGCGGCTGGACCTGCGACGGCGGCGGCCCCTGCGGCTCCGGCTGGCGGCGCGGCGGCGGCTCGTCCGAGCGGTCCGGCCGGTTGATCACCGACCACGGCGGCGGGCCGACCATCGCGACCGGGATCAGGCCCAGCACGGTGAACGGCAGGAAGCCCAGCCAGAAGTGCAGCGCGGTGTTCGCCTCCATGCCGACGCTGAACACGAGCATCGCGGCGAACGGGATCCAGAAGAACCGCGACGGCCACTTCGGGCCGCGGCGGAACGCCGTGCGGCCCTGCAGCATCACGAAGAACAGCGAGCCGGCTCCGAGCACGATGAACGCCAGCAGGTAGACGAAGAACGGCATGTCCTTGCCGTTCTGCGAGGACAGCACGTCGAAGACGGTCTGGCCGCCGCCCAGGTACTCCCGCTGGTTGTCCACCCAGCAGCCACCGGCGCTGTTCAGCGTCGAGAGCTCGGTCGAGGACAGCCCGGTCGTCTGCTTGCCGTACGCCGCCTGGAAGACGCCCGAGACGCCGATGGCCAGCAGCCACGGCAGCACCAGCGTGCTGAACAGGCCGATCACCCCGAAGACGCCCAGTGTCGTGGCGTCGTAGCGGTTGCCCGTGCCCTTCCGGATGATCGACACGGCGACCGCGCCGATCGGCGGGAGCAGCGCGACGAGCGCGCCGGCCGCACTCGTGGCCCAGACCCAGTCGCCGGGGCAAAAGCCCGGGCCGAACAAGGAATGGGCTAGCGAGAGCAACGCGCTCGCGAGTCCGTTCACCGCCGGGCTCCCCTCACTGTCCGTGTTCACTTCGTGGCCGTCACGCGGCGTTTCCCCGCGGTCCAGCTTAGGACGCTCCCGGGCTCCCTGAGGTTGCCGGGTCTTTCGCGGGGGAATCCGGCAGGCCCGCCGCTCCCGCGCCATGATGGAGATCGGCGCAACATCCGACCCGAAGGAGCGGAGCATGGGCGCGTACTCCGAAGCCTACCGGCGCAGCCTGGCCGAGCGGGACGCGTTCTGGCTGGCCGCGGCCCAGTCGATCAGCTGGACCAGAGCGCCGGAGCGGGCGCTGGACGACTCGAACCCGCCTTTCTACCGGTGGTTCCCGGACGCCGAGCTGAACACTTCGTACAACGCGCTGGACCGGCACGTCGAGGCCGGCCGCGGCGGCCAGGCCGCGCTGATCTGGGACTCGCCCGTGACCGGACAGCAACGCACCTACACCTACGAAGAGCTGCGGGACACCGTCGCGCGCTTCGCCGGCGCGCTCAGCTCGCTCGGGGTCACGAAGGGTGACCGGGTGATCGTCTACCTGCCGATGGTGCCGGAGGCCGCGATCGCGATGCTGGCCTGCGCGCGGATCGGGGCCGTGCACTCGGTGGTCTTCGGCGGGTTCGCGCCGAAGGAGCTGGCCGCGCGGATCGAGGACGCGAAACCCAAGGTCATCCTGGCCGCGTCCGCCGGCATCGAGCCGACGCGGGTGGTCGAGTACCAGCCGATCGTCGAAGCCGCGCTGGGCATGACCGAGCACCAGCCCGACCACGTCGTCATGCTGCAGCGCGAGCAGGCGCCGGCCACGGCCGGCCGCCACTTCGACTGGCGCGAGCTGGCGGCGGGCGCCGACCCGGCCGACCCGGTGCCGGTCGCGGCCACCGACCCGCTGTACATCCTCTACACGTCGGGGACGACCGGGAAGCCGAAGGGCGTCGTGCGCGACACCGGCGGCCACGCCGTCGCGCTCGCCTACTCGATGGAGGCGGTCTACGACGTCCACGCCGGCGACGTCTGGTGGACGGCGTCCGACGTCGGCTGGGTCGTCGGGCACTCCTACATCGTGTACGCGCCGCTGCTGGTCGGCGCGACGACGGTGATGTACGAGGGCAAGCCCGTCGGCACACCCGACGCGGGCGCGTTCTGGCGCGTCATCGCCGAACACGGCGTGCAGGCGCTGTTCACCGCGCCGACCGCGCTGCGGGCCGTCAAGAAGGTCGACCCGGACGCCCGCGAGCTCGGGAAGTACGAGCTGGAGCGATTCCGGACGCTGTTCATGGCGGGCGAGCGGCTCGACCCGGAGACCTACCACTGGGCGCACGAGAAGCTCGGCGTGCCGGTGGTCGACCACTGGTGGCAGACCGAGACCGGCTGGCCGATCGCGGCGAACCCGCGCGGCCTCGAGCCGATGGAGGTCAAGGCCGGGTCCGCGACCAAGCCGGTCCCCGGCTGGGACGTCCGGATCCTCGACCAGGCGGGCGAGGAACTGCCGGCCGGGCGCGAAGGCGCCATCACGGTGAAGCTGCCGCTGCCGCCCGGATCGCTGCCGACGCTGTGGGGTGACGACGAGCGGTACCGCGAGGCCTACCTCTCGCGCTACGAGGGCCACTACCTGACCGGCGACTCCGGCTACTTCGACGAAGACGGCTACCTGTTCGTCATGGGCCGGACCGACGACGTCATCAACGTCGCCGGGCACCGGCTGTCCACCGGGTCGATGGAGGCCGTGCTGGCCTCGCACCCGGCGGTCGCCGAGTGCGCCGTGATCGGCGTGGCCGACCAGCTCAAGGGCCAGCTGCCGCGCGGGTTCGTGGTGCTGAAGGCGGGGGTGGAGGTGTCCGCGGACCAGCTGCGCGACGAGCTCGTGGCCCTGGTCCGCCGGGACATCGGCCCGGTCGCCGCCTTCCGCGACGTGTCCATTGTGGACGCATTGCCGAAGACGCGGTCGGGCAAGATCCTCCGCAAGACGATGCGCGCGATCGCCGACGGCCGCGACGAGGCGGTGCCCTCCACGATCGAGGACCCCAGCGTGCTGGAGGCGATCCGGAACGCCCTTCGTTAAGGATTGTTCCAAATGCTCCGGCTGGTCTGTACCTTTGCAGGGGAGTCCCCGACCGGAGGTGCCCCGATGCGCTTGTCCAGAGCCGTCCTGACCGCGGCTGTCGTGAGTCTCACGGCGGCCGGCCTGCCCGCCTCCGCGGCCGCCGCGACGGCCGCGCCCGAACGGAGCGTGACCGACGTCGTGCCCGCGCCCGTCTCGGCGAAAGCCGATCCACGGGGCGGCTTCAAGCTGACGCCGTTCACCGTGATCGCGGCCGACCGCGGCGCCGGCCAGGTCGCGGACTACCTGCGCGGGCTGCTCCGCCCGGCGACCGGCTACCCGCTGCCGGTCGTACCGCACGCTGTCGGCCTGCCGTCGATCTCGCTGAAGCTGGGCCACGATTCCCGCGTCGGCACCGAGGGTTACGAGCTGAAGGTCGCGCGCGACGGCGTCACCCTGCGCGCCAACACCGCCGACGGCCTCTTCGAGGGCGTGCAGTCGCTGCGGCAGCTGCTGCCGTCGGCGATCGAGGCCAAGCGTGTGCAGCACCGGACGTGGACGATCGCCGGCGGCACGATCCTCGACTACCCGCGCTTCGCCGAGCGCGGCGCGATGCTCGACGTCGCCCGGCACTTCTTCCGACCCGACCAGGTGAAGCTGTACATCGACCAGATCGCCCAGTACAAGGTCAACACGCTGCACCTGCACCTGGCCGACGACCAGGGCTGGCGCATCGAAATCAAGAGCTGGCCGAAGCTGGCGACGGTCGGCGGCAAGACGGCCGCGTACGGCGACCCGGGCGGCTACTACACGCAGGCGCAGTACAAGGACATCGTCGCGTACGCGGCTTCGCGGCACATCACGGTGATCCCGGAGATCGACATGCCGGGCCACACGAACGCGGCGCAGTCGACGTACGCGGAGCTGAATTGCGACGGCGTCGCGGTGCCGCCCCGGACCGACACCGAGGTCGGTTACAGCTCGCTGTGCATCTCCTCGCCCATCACGTACAAGTTCGTCGAGGACGTGGTGCGCGAGCTGGCGGCGCTCACCCCCGGCCCGTACCTGCACATCGGCGGCGACGAGGCACACTCCACGCTGCCCGCGGACTACCTGACGTTCGAGCACAAGGTGCAGCCGATCGTCGCGAAGTACGGCAAGAAGGTCACCGGCTGGCACGAAATCGCCAAGTCGAACCCGCCGGTCTCGGCGGTCCCGCAGTACTGGGACTTCGGCGGCGCGGCACCGGACGTCGCGGCGGCCGCCGCCCGCGGCAACAAGATCCTCATGTCGCCGGCGAACTACGCGTACTTGGACATGAAGTACAACCCGTCAACGCCGCTGGGCCAGGACTGGGCGGCGCTGATCGAGGTGCGCGACGGGTACGACTGGGACCCGGCAACGCTCGTCGAAGGCGTCGGTGAGAACCAGATCGCGGGCGTCGAAGCGCCGCTGTGGACCGAGACGATCCGGACTTCCGACGACATCGAGTACATGGCGTTCCCGCGGCTGCCGGGCATCGCGGAGATCGGCTGGTCCCCTCGGGCGTCGCACAACTGGGACGCCTACCGCGCGCGGCTGGCGAAGCAGGCCCCGCGGTGGGTGGCGCAGGGCATCGACTTCTACCGCTCCCCGCAGGTCGACTGGAAGTAGTTCACGTGCCGGCCAGGCGGGCGCGGATCGCCCGCCTGGCCAGTTCGTAAGCCCGGGTGCCGCCGTTAAGGACGGCGTCGGCGTTGGCCGCGCGGCCCAGCGCGTGCAGCTCGAACGCCAGGAGTTCGGCATCCGCGTCGACGTGGCCGAGCGCCACCGCGTCGCGGGCCGCTTCCCGGATGCACTCCGCGAACGCGCCACTCGCCGCCGCCACCGCGTCGTGCACGCGGCCCGGGCGTGCGTCGAACTCCGCGCCGACGTTGAAGAAGAAGCAGCCGCCCGGGAAGATCCGGCGTTCCGAATAGTTAAGCCAGTTCTCGCACACCGCACGCAGCCGGGGCAGCCCGGGGCCGGCCGAGAGCGACGGTGTCACGACGTGCGCACGGAAGATCGCCAGCGCGGCGTCGATCGTGGCCAGCTGCAGCTCCTCCTTGGAGCCGAACAACGCGAACACCCCGCTCTTGCTCAGCTCCAGCTCGGTGGCCAGCCTGCCGAGGGACAGCCCCTCCAGGCCGTCGACCGACGCGACGTCCACCGCCCGGCGCAGCACCAGCCGCCGGGTCGCGTCGCCGCGGGCGATCCGGCCGTCAACCGGCACGCCGCGCCCGCCAGCGATCCACAGTGGACTGGACGCCGTCGCGGAAGGACGCCGCGAGCGCGGGGGTGGCCAGCACGCGGTCGGCGAGGTCCAGCGCCGCCTCGACCTTGTCCTCCGGCAGCTGCCCGTAGTTGGCGAAGGAGACCAGGTTCACCTCGGTGATCGTCGGCCCGTCCGCGCGCTCGGCCGGCTCGACCGGCCCGGACGTGGGCACCGTGCCGGGCCGCAGGACGCGCAGGTACCAGCCGCTGCGCCCGCTGTCGATCATCAGCGGCGTGACGTCCTTGCGGCCGGTCTTCATGGCCAGCTTGAAGCACGGCTGCCGCGGCTGGGACACCTGCACCAGCGCGTCGCCCCAGGCCCAGACGTCCCCGATCCGGACGTCGTCCTCGGTGACGCCGGTCAGCGAGATGTTCTCGCCGAAGCCGCCCGGCCCGGCTTCGAGGCCGTCGGCCGCCCACGCCGGGTAGTGCTCGGCGGGGTAGACGTAGACCGCTTTGTCGACCCCGCCGTGCACGGTGAGGTCGGCCTGCCGGTCGCCGTCGAGGTTCAGCTCGGTCAGGGTCAGCTCGGGCACCGTGACCAGCGTTTTGGTGATCGCGCTCAGCACCGGCCGCTCGCGGCGGTAGCCCAAGACGCTCGGTTCCCCCACGTACACGCTCTCGACGTTCATACCGGGAAGATAGCACGACCGTTCGTTTAGTTTCCCGGTTCGCCGGGGCAGCGCTGGTCCCCGTCAGGGCTCGAGGTCCACCACTCCCCGCCCGCTCGCCATGTCGAACGGCACGGACGCCTGGTCGTGGACGATCACCCACTCGCCGCCGAGCTTCCGGAAGACGAACGTCGCCCGGACCCACATGCCGTCCGCCACCACGCCGTTCTTCAACGTCCCGCTGACCCGGCCGAAGCCGTGCCCGACGGCCAGGCCGGCGCCCACGGTGATGGTGAGATCGCGCAGCTCGTAGTCCACCTTCTCGAAGAACGTGAACACCTTCGCCCAGTTCTGCAGCTTCGCTTCGACACCCACGTGCTGCAGCGGCGGTTCGACGTCGAAGGACACGACGTCCGGTGCGTAGATCTGCCGCAGGGCCTCGAGGTCCTTGGCCCGGAGCGCTTCGACGACCTCGTCGAGCCGTCCCCTGATCGCGGCTTCCGCCTCCCCGCCCCGCAGCGGCGCCAGCGCCGTGCTCCAGGCGACGACGAGGTCGAGCAGTGTGTCCAGGGCGGCGAGCTGGTGGTCACCCGGCCGGAAGAGCGTGCGGTTCTCGAACTCGGTCACCAGGGGCAGCGTCACCTGCGGGGCCACGTCGGCCACCTGCAGGGCCCCGCAGACCAGCCGCAGCTGCTCGGCCGAGCGGGCCCCGCCCACGCCGCCGTACGAGACGAACCCGGCCGCCTTGCTGTTCCACTCGACGTGCACGTGGTCCAGGGCGTTCTTGAGCACGCCCGGCATGGCGTGGTTGTACTCCGGCGTGACGAACACGAACCCGTCGCACGCCGCGATCTCCGCCGCGAAGGCCCGGGTGCGCTCGTCCTCGTACCGGCCGGAAAAGCCCGGTGGCTCCTCGAGGTGGGGCAACGGGTGGTCGCGCAGGTCGATCACGGCGAACCCGGCGTCACCCCGGCGCGCCGCCCGCTCGTGGACCCAGCGGGCCACCTGGTCACCCACGCGGCCGGGCCGGGTACTGCCCAGCACGATTCCGATCTTGATCATCGTTCTCCCCTGTTCGGTCGGTTCCGACCAGTACGACGAAGCAGCCGGCGCGGACGTCAGGTCCTGACGTTCCGGAACACTGTGTCGTCGGAGGAGTCATGACAACGCCATCGGAACCGGTCGTCGCCGAACGACGGCACCTGGTCAACCTCGCCTACCGGCTGCTCGGCTCGCTGGCCGAGGCCGAAGACGCCGTCCAGGAGACCTACGCGCGCTGGTACGCCCTGTCCCCGGCGCAGCAGGACGCGATCGCCTCGCCCGGCGCCTGGCTGACGACCGTCGCCAGCCGCGTCTGCCTGGACGTGCTCGGCTCGGCACGGGTGCGGCGGGAGCGGTACGTGGGCGAATGGCTGCCCGAGCCGCTGCCGGACCAGAGCGACCCGGCCGACCGGATCACCCTGGACGAGTCGGTGAGCATGGCGTTCCTCGTCGCGCTCGAAGCGATGACACCGGCCCAGCGCGTCGCGCTCGTCCTGCACGACGTCTTCGGTTACTCCTTCGCCGAGGTCGCCGAAATCACCGGGCGCACCCCGGCGGCGTGCCGGGAGCTGGCCTCCGCGGCCCGCCGCCGGATCCGCGCCGATCGGCCCGCCGTCCCGGCCACCCGGCAGGCCGGGCTGGTGCGCGACTTCAAGCAGGCCTGGGCGGCCGGGGACATCGACGCCCTGATCGGGCTGCTCGACCCGGGCGCCACCTTGACCGCCGACGGCGGCGGCCGCGTCCGCGCCGCACTGGCGCCGATCGAAGGCGGCGAACTCGTCGCGCGGTACGTGGCCGAGCTCGCCTCCTTCGGTGCGCTGACCTTCGAGGAGCGCACGGTCAACGGCCTCCCCGGCCTGGTCCTCCGCCGCGGAGACGACCTCGCCGCCGTGTACGCCTTCGCCGTCGCGGACGACCGGATCACGCACATCTGGGCCGTCCGGAACCCCGACAAGCTCCGCCCCTGGCTCGGGTGATCCCGAAGTAGACACCGTCTACAGAAGTTTGATAGACAGTGTCGGCAAGGTGAACCACGGGTTACGGAGATCGGGATGAGCCACCACCGTTTTGTCGTCCTCGGCGACAGCTGCGCCGAAGGCCTCGACGACCCGTACCCGGATCAGCGCCGCTACCGCGGCTGGGCCGACTTCGTCGCCGCGCGCCTGGCGGAGGACGAACCGGGCTTCCGCTACGCCAACCTCGCCGTCCGCGGCCGCCGGCTCGACCAGATCGTCCCCGAGCAGGTCCCGGCCGCGGCCCGGCTCGAACCCGACCTGGTCGCCCTCTTCGGCGGCGGCAACGACGTCATGAGCCGCGGCTGGGACGCGCGCACCGTCGCCCGCCGGGTCGACGCCGCCATCCGGGCCTGCACCGAGATTTCGCCCGTGGTCGTCACGTTCACGCTCAGCGACGTCTCCCGGCGCATGCCGCTCGGCGCCCGGATGCGGCCGCGGATCATCGCCCTCAACGAGGCCATCCGCGAAGCGGCCGTCAGCTACGGCGCGCTGCTCATCGACCTGTGGCCGGACCAGGCCGTCACCGATTCGCGCTACTTCGGCCCCGACCGGCTCCACCTGTCCGCCCACGGCCACCGCAGGCTCGCCGCCTACGTCCTCGCCCGCCTCGGCGTCGGCCACGACCCCGCCTGGCTCGCGCCGCTGCCCGGCACCGCGGCGGCCGGCAGCCGGCGCGCCGACCTGAACTGGCTGCTCCGCGAGGTGCTGCCGGTCGCGGTGACGCGCACGCGCAACCGGATGATCGGCCGCCAGCCCGGCGACGGCTTTTTCCCCAAGCGTCCCGACCTGCTCCCGATGGCACTGGACGAGGCGTGGGCACCCGGCAACGCCTGATCACGACGGCGTCGGAGCTGCTCGCCGAGGAAGGCGTCGGCGCGGTCACGCTGCGCGGGATCGCCAAGGCCGCGGGGGTTTCGCACGGCGCACCGCTGCGGCACTTCTCGGGCCGCGCCGAACTCCTGTCGGCGGTGGCCGCGCAGGGTTTCACGGAACTGCTGGACCGTCGCACCCGCCTGCCGGACAGCGGCCCGCGCGAACGGCTGACCGCCGCCTGCCACAACTACGTCGACTTCGCGCTGCAGAACCCGGCGATGTTCGAGCTGATGTTCCGCCGCGACCTGATCGACCCGGACGAGCCGGCGCTCGCGGCGGTGTCCAGCGCGGTCTTCGACGAGTTCGCGGCGCTGGTCGCCGCGGTCGGCCACCACCGCGCCGACCCGCGGCTGGTCGCCGCGTCGCTGTGGGCCGCGTTGCACGGCCTCGCCCAGCTGTGGCTGTGGGGAGGGTTGGCGGGGGCGAGTTTTGCGCCGTCCCCCGAAGCGGCACTGGCCGTCACGCTCGACGCGTACCTCACCTAGCGCTCCGGCCTGGTCTCGAGCGGGCGACACGCCGACCCGGTCCACGCGCCCGAACACCTGGTCGAATACCCTCTCGGCATGACCGAGTCAGACCCGCAGCTCGAGCGCATCCGCAAGCTGCTGGCCAAGGCGGAAGACCCGGCGGTCACCGAGGCGGAAGCCGAGGCGTACAACCAGAAGGCCGCCGAGCTCGTCGCGCGCTACGGCATCGACCAGGCGATGCTCGCCGCGTCCGGGGCCAGCACCGACGAGATCGGCACGCTGAAGATCCCGATGGACGACCCGTACAGCCGGGACAAGGCGAGCCTGCTCACCTCGGTCGCGTACCCGCTGCGCTGCCGGACCCTGCTGCACCGCCTCGGCCAGAAGGTCGAGAGCGTCACGGTGTTCGGTTTCCGCTCCGACCTCGGCCGGGTGGAGCTGCTGTTCACCAGCCTGCTGCTGCAGGCGAGCACGCAGCTGACCCGCGTCCGGCCGGGTGGGTTCTTCCCCGGCGAATCCCTGGCCGCGTACCGGCGCACGTGGCTGCACGGCTTCGCCCGCGCGGTGCACGAACGGCTCTCGCACGCCGAGCAGGAAGCCGTCCGCACGGCGGTGCCGGGCGAGCGGTCGGCGGAGCTGGTGGTCCGCGACCGCGCGCAGATGGTGCAGCACGCGTTCGACTCCGAGTACGGCGACCTGCGCGCCGCCTCGCCCCGGCGGCTGTCCGGCAGCGGTTACCTCGACGGCCACGACGCCGGCACAAGAGCGAACCTCGACCCGTCCGCGCTCACCCGGCGGCAGAAGGCCCTGCGCTGAGCCTCCCGGCGACTTACGCGAAGCCGAACGCCTGACCGGAACACCGAGGTGATCTCGGGGATCACCCCGATGGTCATCCGGGCCGACACCTGCTAACTTTTGTTGGCATGTGGACGACGGGTGACGAGCTCCTGCGGCAGCTGGGCGCCCTCGGCAACCCGCACCGGCTGCGGATCGTCGCTGCCCTGCACGCGGAACGCACCTACGTCAGCAAGCTGGCCCGCGAGCTGCGGATCAGCCGGGCGCTGCTGCAGGTCCACCTGCGCAAACTCGAAGCCGCCGGCCTGGTCACCGCCAGCTTCGAGGTCGGCGAGGACGGCAAGACGCTGCGGTTCTACGAGCTCACCCCGTTCTCCGCCGTGCTGACGCCGGAGGCGATCGCGGCCGCCGTGCCGACGCTGACCACACCGGACTCCGTTCACGGAAACGCGGACGGCGAGGAGGGACGGACATGAACTGGCACCAGTGGCAGGAGATCATCGGCGTGACCGGGGTCTTCGTCCTGATCACCGTCGTGCTGTCGATCGCGATCGTGCAGCTGGCCGCGACCTGGCGCGCCAAGGCAGCACTCGCCCGCGAACAGGAATACCGGAGCCTCGCGGAGAAAGCCGTCCGGACGCAGGAAGAGACCGAACGGCAGCTGCGGGACGTCCAGGACCGGCTTCGGTCCATCGAACGCGTGCTCAAGGAGGTCGACTGACCTGTGACAACCGGGGCTCCGCCACCGGAACCCCCGAAACGCAACTGAGGCCCTGGGCCGCCGAGCGGCAACTCGGCGACCCAGGAGGAAGCAGCAATCACCTCGCCCGAGGGCGAGTTCTCATCGGATCACTCCTTCACGGAAGGACTTTAGTTCATGCTGCCTGCAGGCACCTCGGCTCACCGGCGGGGGCCGGTGGTCGAAACCGTCACGAACTGGTCGCTGCGGCACCGCGCCGCCGCGATCCTCGGCTGGCTGGCGCTCGTCGCGCTGGCCTGGGCCGTCGGCACGTTCGCACCCGGCACCGACGCGCGGTCGAGCCCCGCCGGCGACGCCGGGACCGGCCAAGCCGTCCTCGACCGCCAGAGCACCCGGGAACCCTTCTGGGAGAACGCCCTCGTCCAGCCCCTCTCTCGAGCGGCCACGGCCGACCTGGTGACCACGTTGACGACGTCGGGTGCGGCCGCGGACATCCGCTCCCCGCTCGACGACCCCGCCCAGGTGTCCGCCGACGGCCACTCCGGCCTGGTCACCTTCCGGCTCACCGGCACCGGAACCGAACTCCGGAAGAGCCTCGCGACGGCAACGGCAAGCGTCGACGCGGTCGCCGCCCGGCACACCGGCGTCCGGCTGGCCCAGGCCGGCGACCTCACCGTCTCCGGCGCGGTCGACAAGAGCATCAAGGAGGACATCGGCCGGTCGGAGGCCCGCTCGCTCCCGATCACCGTGCTGATCCTGCTGGTGGTGTTCGGCTCGCTGGTCGCGGCCGCGGTCCCGGTCCTGCTGGCGGGCACCTCGGTGCTCGCGGCGTTCGGCTTTCTGTCCCTTGTGGACAACTGGATCCCGGTCAACAGCGCGACTTCCGCGATCACGTTGCTGATCGGGATGGCGGTCGGCGTCGACTACTCGCTGTTCTTCCTGCGCCGGGTCCGGGAGGAACGCGCGCACGGTGTCGACGAGTCGATCCGGATCGCCGCGCGGACGTCGGGACACGTGATCGTCGTGTCCGGGCTGACCGTCGTGCTGTGCGTGACGGGCCTGCTGTTCACCGGGCTCGACAACCTCCGAGGGTTGACCGTGGGCACGGTCCTCGTCGTCGGCCTGGCCGTCCTGGCCGCGGTGACGGTGCTGCCCGCGACGCTCTCCCTGCTCGGCCCCCGCCTCGACCGCGGCCGGATCCCCCTGCTGGGCCGGCGCCGGACCCGCTCGCGGTTCTGGGCCACCGCGGCGACCGTCGTCACCCGGCGGCCCGCGCTCTGGAGCGGGCTCGCCACCGCGCTGCTGGTGCTGCTCACCCTGCCCACGCTGGGGATGCGGCTGCAGGACCCGGCGCCGACCGAGAGCCTGCCGCGCAGCATCCCGGTGATCGACGCGGCCGTGCGCGTCCAGGAAGCGTTTCCCGGCGTCACGATGCCCGCGCACGTCGTCCTCTGGAACACCCGCGGCGGCCCGGTCGACACCCCGGCGCTGCGGCGGGCGATCGGCGAACTGACCGCGGAAGTCCCGCACCCGGCCGTCGTCGTCCCGGTGGACCGGGCCCTCGTCGTCCGGATCCCGCTCGGCGGCAGCGGCAACGACGAAGCGGCGAGCCGCACGCTCACGGCGTTGCGCGAAACCCTGCTGCCGCGCACGGTGGGGCGGATCGACGGCGTCGGGTACGCGGTGGCGGGCCGGACCGCCGAAGCCCACGACTTCACCGCGCAAGTGCTCGCCCGCGCGCCGTACGTCTTCGGGTTCATCCTGCTGCTCGCGTTCGTGCTGCTGCTCGTGGTGTTCCGGTCGGTCGCGGTGCCGGTGGTGTCGATCCTGCTCAACCTGCTCTCGGCCGGCGCGGCCTACGGCGTGCTCACCCTCGTCTTCCAGGACGGCTTTCTCGCCCCGCTGCTGGGTTTCACGCCCTACGGCGGGGTGCTCGGCTGGCTGCCGATGTTCCTCTTCGTGCTGTTGTTCGGGCTGAGCACCGACTACCACGTGTTCATCCTCAGCCGGATCCGCGAACGGCGGCGGCCGGGGGTGCCGGCCCGGCAGGCGATCGTCGAAGGCACCGCGAGCAGTTCCGGCGTGGTGACGAGCGCCGCGCTGATCATGACCGGGGTGTTCAGCATCTTCCTCAGCCTCGCCGCGGTCGAGTACAAGATGCTCGGCCTCGGCATGGCGTTCGCGATCCTGCTCGACGCGACGATCGTCCGCGGCGTCCTGCTGCCTGCCGCGTTGGCGCTGCTCGGGGATCGGCTGTGGCCGCAGAACGCTGTAGCAGGCCTTAAGGATCCGCCCAGAACTCTTCACTTGTCCTGACGGATCTCGTTCGGCACCGTTGACCGCATGAACGGTGGACGGGGCGCCTCGGCGCGCATGGTGGTTCTGGCGCTGCTGTGGGGCTCGGGCTTCCTCTGGATCAAGCTGGCCCTGACCGGGCTGAGCCCCGTCCACCTCACCCTCGTCCGGTGCGCCCTCGGCGCGCTGACGCTCCTCGCCATGGCGTTCGCGGCCCGGCAGCGGCTTCCGCGGGACCGCGGCACCTGGGGCCGGCTGATAGTCGCCGCGTTCTTCTGCAACGCGCTGCCGTTCGCACTGTTCTCGATCGGGGAACGCACCGTCGACTCCGGGGTCGCCGGGGTCATGAACGCCACCACCCCGCTGTGGTCGCTCCTGATCGGCGTCGCGCTCGGCACGGAACGGCGGCTCAACCCCGCGCGGCTGCTCGGGCTGGTCCTCGGCTTCGCCGGCATCCTGATCATCTTCGCGCCGTGGCAGCAGGCGGGTCTGCTGAGCGGCGGCGCGCTGGCCCTGCTCGGGGCCGGCCTCAGCTACGCGATCGCTTTCGCCTACATGGCACGGAAACTGCCGCCGGACGGCGCGCCGCTCGCGCTCTCGGCGGCGCAGCTGATGACCGCCACCGCGTTGACCGCGCTCGCGCTGCCGGTCGCGTCCACCGCGCCGCACCTCACGCTCACCGCCGTCGTCGCGGTGACGATCCTCGGCGTCTTCGGGACCGGGATCACCTTCTACCTCAACTACCGGCTCATCGCCGACGAAGGCCCGACCGCCGCGGCGACGGTCGGCTACCTGCTGCCCGTGGTGTCGGTCGGGCTCGGCGCGGTTTTCCTCGGCGAGCCGCTGACCCCACGGGTCCTCGGCGGGATGGCGGTCGTGCTGGTCGCCGTGGGGCTGACCCGCCGGCGGCCTCAGGTGACGGCGAACTGCCCGGCGAGCTCGGCCGGCGGCCTGGCGACCCCGAAGTAGTCGCCCGTCGCCAGCTCCGCACCGGCCGTGCGCCACCAGCTCGCCTGGTCCTCGGTGTGGATCCCGTCGACGACGAGCGTCGCGCCGACCTGCCGGACCAGCGGCACCAGCGCGCCGAGGAACGTCGAGTCCGACCACGCCTGCCACTCCGCGAGCCGCCGGTCGACGCGCACGATGTCCACCGGCAGGTCCTGGATCGCCCGCAGGTCGTCGGGTCCCAGCCCGAACTCGTCGAGCATGACGTGGACGCCGAGGTCGGCCAGCGCGGTGACGTTGTCGATGACGCCGGACACCGGGAGCGCCCCGGCCCGAACGCCGAGCATCAGCTGTTCGGGCGGCAGGCCGGTGTCCTGCAGCAGCCGCGTCACGCGCGTGCCGAGCGCGTCGTCCGACACCTGGTGCCCGGTCAGGCCGGCGACCATCGGGAGCCCGAAGCCCGCGCGCTGCCGCCACCACGCGCCCTGACGGCCCGCCGCGCGCAGCAGCCAGTCGCCGAGCGGGAGCGTCAGCCCGGTCGGCTCGGCGAGCTCCACGCAGCACTCGTGCGAGAGCGCCGTGTCGTCCGGCCGGTCCCAGTGCAGGCGGGCTTCGACACCGGCGACGCCGCCGTCCGCCAGCCGCGCCACCGGCCGGTAGCGCACGCCGATCTCGCCGTGTTCCCACGCCCCGGCCATGCCGACGGCCAGCGCCTGCGTCCGCCGGTCGTGGGCGTCGGCCTCCCGGTCGAACATCTTCCACTGGCCGCGCCGCCGCGCCTTGGCCCGCCGCAGCGTCTGGTCCGCCTGGCGCAGCAGTTCCACCGGGTCGATGCCCTTCGCCGGCCGGTGCACCACCCCGGCACTGGCCGACAGCGCGAGCCCGTGCCCGTCGACGAAGAACGGTTCGGCGAGCTCGTCGTTGATCGCGCGCACGATGGTGCCGATGCCGGGCGTCGACGCCGTGTTCTCGACCAGGATGCCGAACTCGTCGCTGTGGAACCGCGCGATCATCGCCTTCTCGCGGGCCATCACCGCCTTGAGCCGCTGCGCGAAGTGCACCAGCAGCTGCTCGCCGACCCGGCGGCCCAGGCTGTTGCAGACCATGCCGAACGCGTCGAGGTCGACGTGGAACAGCGTGACACCGTACACCGGGTCGGCGCGCCGCAGCGCCGTTTCCAGGTGGGTGCCGAAGTACTGGCGGTTCGGCAGCCCGGTGAGGACGTCGTGCAGCGCCTGGCGGCTCAGCTCGCCCTGCAGCAGCATCAGCTCGGTGCCGTCCTCGATCACGACGACGAAGTGGGCGGGCCGGTCCTCGGCGTCGCGCAGCAGCGACGCGGTGAGCGAGATGCGGACGACGTCGCCGTCCCGGCGCAGCAGCCGCTGCGTCTGCCGGATCCGCTCCTTGCCGCCGTCCAGCAGGGCCAGCATCGCGTCGCGGAGGACGTCGACGGATTCGGGGTGGACGACGTCGAACAGCACCGAGCCGGTCAGCCGGCCGGACGGGTGCCCGAGCATTTCGGCCAGCGCCGCGTTGGCCCGCACGATCCGGCCGTCGAGGGCGACCACGGCGATGCCGCTCGCCGACGACGTCACCACCTCTTCGAAACGCGCTTCGCTCTGCTTGAGGTTCCACTGGGCGTCCCGCACCGCTTTGAGCAGCGACAGGTGCATGATCTCCTGCTGGTCGAGGACGCTGCGCTCGTGCGCGAGCAGGAAGCCGCAGGAAAGCGCGCCCAGCGCCGCGACGACCCGGTCGGCGCCGCCGTCCACCGCCTGGAGTTCGGGCAGCGCGGGCAGGCCCTTCCCGAGGACGTCGAGCGTGCACCGCAGCCCGGGCTCGCCGACGTAGCCGAGCGCGACCAGCCGGGCGCCGATCCGCTCGGCCGGGGTCAGGTCCGCCGTCGTGCGGCACAAGGAGTCGCAGAGCTGGTCGAGCAGGGTTCGGAGCTCGACGTCGAGCTCTTCGCGGCTCAATGAGACGACGGTCACCCCGCTGAGCAGGTAGGCCCATTTCCGGGCGAGCACGGTCCGCCCGCGTTCCGCTTCGGGTGCGGGCTGGTCCGGACTGGATTCGATCATCGGCATCGGCGGTGTCCGCATCAGTTCTTGCGGCCGATTCCGGCGTAGACGAGCATGTTCATGGCGGCGGCGTCGGCGATGTCCGCCGGCCCCGAGGGCCGCCATTCACCACAGCCGACCAATCCGGGATCGACGATTTCGAATCCGGCAAAAAGCCCGGAAACCTCGGCATGCGTCCGCAGGGTCACTTGATCGGGGCTCCGGCTCTCTTTGATCACTTCGGTCGCTTCTTCCAGGTTTTCGCCCTGGTGGTCGCCCGTGACGTGGGTGAGGGCGAGGAAACTGCCGGGCGCCAGCGCCGCCCGGTACCGCGCGACGAGCTCGTGCGGCCCGGATTCGTCCGGGATCCAGTGCAGCATCAGCAGCATCAGCAGGCCGATCGGCTCGTCGAGGTCGAGCAGCCCGCGCACCTGCGGCGAATCGAGGATCTTCTCCGGATCCCGCATGTCGGCGTGCACCACGGCCGCGCGGTCGTTGCCCGCGAGCATCAATTCGCTGTGCGCGACCGCGACCGGGTCGCGATCGACGTACACGACCCGGCAGCCCGGATCCTGCGCCTGGGCGACCTCGTGCACGTTCGCCACCGTCGGGATGCCGGAACCGATGTCGAGGAACTGCCGGATCCCCTGGCCCGCCATGTACCGCACCGCGCGGCCGAGGAACGCGCGATTCACGCGCGCGGAGTCGCGCAAGCCGGGCATCACGCGTTCGATCTCCGCACCGACCGCGCGATCGACGGCGAAGTTGTGGCCGCCGCCGAGCATGAAGTCGTAAGTGCGAGCGATGCTCGGCACGGAGATATCGACACCCGGGGGAATCCATTCCGGTGATCGTGTCACGAAGAACACCTTCTCAGTATGTCGGGCCGGGGAAGAGCTTAGCGATTCCCCGCGGCTCGGCTACTGGGCCATCCGCGTGAGCCCACACCACCCGATCGGGCACTGTCCCGTTCGGCCGGACAGGCCTACCGTGGGCCGTCTCCTTGGGAAATCCACACAATGGCGCAACGAGGAGTCCGCATGAGCGTCCCGGTAGCACCGGGCCGGTGGCCTTTTCTGGGGCACACCCCGGCACTGCTGCGGCAGCGCTTCGCTTTCACCGACGCATTGCACGAGCACGGTGAGATCGTGAAACTCTATCTCGGCCCGGCACCCGTCTACTTCGTCGCGAGCCCCCGGTTGGCGCACGAAGTGCTGGTCAACGAGGGTCCGAAGTTCCGCAAGGGCGCCATGTTCGACAAGTTCCGGCCCTTCGTCGGAAATGGCTTGGTGCTTTCGAACGGGGACTTCCACCTGCAGCAGCGGCGGCTCATGCAGCCGGCGTTCCACCGCGACCGCCTGACCGCCTACGCGGAGATCATGCGGCGCGCGGCGGCGGAACTGAGCGATGCGTGGCGGCCGGGCGAAGTGCGGAAGATCGACGAAGACCTGCAGGGCCTCGCGGTGACGATCGTCGGCGAAGCCCTGTTTTCCACCGAACTGGGAAAAGCGGCGATCGCCGAAGCCCGCCGGTCGATTTACGTGATCATCCAGCAGGGGATGATTCGCGCGTTGTCACCGAAGTTCGTCGAAAAGCTCCCGATACCCGGGAACCGCCGGTTCGACGAGGCCATCGCCCGGATGCAGGGGATCGTCACCGAAGTGATCCACGAATGGCGGCGCGAAGGCACCGACCACGGCGACCTGCTGTCGACGTTGCTGCTGGCCGGCATGACCGACGAGCAGGCGCGCGACGAGGTGCTCACCCTGCTCACCGCGGGCATCGAGACGACGGCGCTGGCGCTGGCCTGGACGTTCCACGAGCTCGGACGGCACCCGGACGTCGAAGCGCGGGTGCACGCCGAAGTCGACGAGGTGCTGGGCGGACGTCCGGTCACCGTCGACGACCTCGCCCGGCTGACCTACGTCCGGCAGGTGGTCGACGAGGTGCTGCGGCGCTACCCGCTCTGGATGCTGATGCGCCGGACCCTCACCGAGGTCGACCTCGGTGGCGTGCGGCTGCCGGAGGGGGCCGAGGTGATCGTCAGCCCGCACGCGCTCCACCACGATCCCGCCTCGTTCGGCGACCCGCGCCGGTTCGATCCTGGCCGCTGGACGCCGGAGCGGGCCGCCGAGGCGCCGAAGGGCGCGTTCGTCCCGTTCGGGGCGGGCACCCGGCAGTGCATCGGGAACCGCTTCGCCCAGAACGAAATCGTCATCACGGTGGCCACGGTGGCCGCGCGCTGGCGGCTGGTCCCGGTGCCGGGCCGGCCGGTGCGAGTGAAGTTCACCTCCGCCGCTTACCCCGACAGCCTGCCGATGACGGCAGTCCCCCGCTAGCTGGAGGTCGTCCCCCCGTGTCACGTCTTCGTCTTTGTGCTGCCCTTTTCGTTTTGCTGGCCGCGTTCCTCACCCCGGCCCCGGCGAGCGCGGCCCCGGCGTGCGAGGACCTGTCCGTCCCGGTCACGGTGACCCTGCTCCCGCAGACGATGCACGGCCGCCTGTGCGCCCCGCCCGGAGCGTCGACGGTGGTGGTCCTGATCCCCGGCGGCACGTACAACGCGTCCTATTGGGACATCGGCTACACGCCGGAGATCCGCTCGTTCCGCCTGGCGATGAACCAGGCGGGCGTCGCGACGCTGGCGCTGGACCGCCTCGGCACGGGCGGGAGCTCGAAGCCGCTGAGCACGCTGCTCAGCGCGTCCGCCCAGGCGGTGGCGGCCCACCAGGTGATCCAGTCGATCCGCCCCCGCTTCGCGAAGGTGGTCGTCGGCGGCCACTCGATCGGCGCGGCGATGGCGATGATCGAGGCGGGCCGCTACCGCGACGTCGACGGGGTGCTGGTGACGGGCATGACGCACCGGATGAACCTGGTGACGGTGGTCCCGGTGCTGGCCAACATGATCCCGGCCCCGCTGGACCCGGCCCTGTCCGCCCGCGGCCTCGACGCGGGTTACCTGACCACGGGCCGGGGAACGCGTTACAAGGCGTTCCACACCCCGGGCCCCCTCGACGCGGGAGCGATCGCGTACGACGAGTCCACAAAGGACGTCTTCGCGGCCACGGAAGCGGTCGACAGCCTGACGTTGACGACGGTGATCACCCCGGCGTCCCGGGGCATCACGGCCCCGGTCCTGCTGGTGGTGGGCAACGACCCGCACTTCTGCGGAACCCTGGGCAGCGACTGCTCGTCCGCGGAGGCGCTGCGCGCATCGGAGGCCCCGTTCTTCGGCACCCCATCACTGAAGACGTACATCCTCGGCGGCTACGGCCACGCGATCAACTACGCCCCGAACGCCCCGGCGTACTTCGGGGTCGTGACCAACTGGCTGAAGACCCTGTAGCACGAGCCATATCGTGGACGCCGTCCGCGACCACGTGGCGGCCTTCGCCGGCTGACTACCGCGTCCGCGGGTCCTGCGACGGATCGGCGTACATCGGCGGGCAACCGCGTTCGGCGGCTTCGGGCCGCAGTTCGTAGTGCCACGGTTCGTTGCGGTAGATCTGGCACAGCCCGTACCGGGCCCCGTGCTCGGACAGCCACGCCCGGGCCGCGGCCGGCCCGATGTCGACCGCTTGGCCCCGCACGTGCGCGGACCTGTCCGGAGTGGTCACCCACCGGGCCGCCGCCGCTTCCGAGCCGTGCTTCGCGACGCCCTGACGCCGGAGCTGTTCCTGGTACGCCCAGGACCGCCAGCCGCCGTTGACGACGAACCCGACGCCGTCGGCGGCGGCGTCCGCCGCGGCCCGGCGCAGGGCGTCGAGGAGCTCGGGATCGAGGTTGGCCACGGCCGGGGACTCGTCGTCGAAGACCGGCAGGCCGTCCGGGACGGCGCCGTGTCCCTTGCCGAGGGCGCCCGGGAAGGTGCGTTGGCTGGAGGTCATACCGTCCGAGTCAAGGCGGCGCGGTGTTGCCGTCACGTACGTGGTTTCCGATATGCGGCCGATAGGCGGCGGCTCGTAGCATCGGGAACGTGCGTGTCTTGATCGTCGAGGACGAGCCCTACCTGGCCGACGCCATCCGCGACGGCCTCCGGCTGGAGGCCATCGCGGCGGACACGGCCGGGGACGGCGACACCGCGCTGGAACTGCTGAGCGTCAACACCTACGACATCGCCGTCCTCGACCGTGACATCCCGGGCCCGTCGGGAGACGAGATCGCCCGGCGCATCGTCGCCTCCGGCAGCGGCATGCCGATCCTCATGCTCACCGCGGCCGACCGGCTCGACGACAAGGCCACCGGGTTCGGGCTCGGCGCCGACGACTACCTCACGAAGCCGTTCGAACTCCGGGAACTGGTGCTCCGGCTCCGCGCCCTCGACCGCAGGCGCGCCCACAACCGGCCGCCCGTGCACGAAATCGCCGGCCTGCGGCTGGACCCGTTCCGCCGCGAGGTCTACCGCGACGGCCGGTACGTGGCGCTGACGAGGAAGCAGTTCGCGGTGCTCGAAGTCCTCGTCGCGGCCGAAGGCGGGGTGATCAGCGCCGAAGAACTGCTGGAGCGGGCGTGGGACGAGAACGCGGACCCGTTCACCAACGCGGTCCGCATCACGGTCTCGGTGCTGCGCAAACGGCTCGGCGAACCCGGGATCATCACCACCGTGCCCGGGGTCGGCTACCGCATCGACACCGGGGGCGCGGGCCGTGGATAGGGAACCGGGGCCGAGCGCGCGCCTCAAACTCACGCTCAGCTACGCCGGTTTTGTCATGCTCGCGGGGACGTTGCTGCTGACCGCGGTACTCGTCTTCTACCTGTACTTCCTGCCCAACGGCTGGCTCATCACCGACGGCAACTTCATGATCAACCGGGCGCTCCTCGTCCGCGAGTTCGCTCCGTTCATCGCCGTCGTGCTGGTCTTCCTGCTGGTGTTCGGGCTGCTGGGCGGGTGGGTCCTCGCCGGCCGGATGCTCGCCCCGCTGACGCGCATCACCGACGCCACCCGCGTCGCCGCGAACGGGTCGCTCTCCCACCGCATCCGGCTGCCGGGCCGCACCGACGAATTCCGCGAACTCGCCGACGCCTTCGACACCATGCTCGCGCGGCTCGAGGCGCACGTCGCCGAGCAGCGGCGGTTCGCCGCCAACGCCTCCCACGAACTGCGCACGCCGCTGGCCATCACGCAGAGCCTGCTCGACGTCGCCCGCAACGATCCGGAACGCGACACCGGCGAGCTCGACGAACGCCTCCGCGTCGTCAACACGCGGGCCATCGAACTCACCGAGGCCCTGCTGCTGCTCAGCCGCGCCGAACAGCGGTCCTTCAGCCGCGATCACGTCGACCTGTCCCTGATCGCGGAAGAAGCCGCCGAAACGCTGCTGCCGCTCGCCGAGAAGCGGGGGATCACCGTCGAGACGGCCGGCGACGCCGCCCCCACCGTCGGTTCATCCGCGCTCCTGCTGCAGCTGACGACGAACCTCGTGCACAACGCGATCGTCCACAACCTGCCCGGGCGGGGCGCGGTGTGGGTCACGACCGGCGGTCACCCCGGGACCGTGGTGCTCACCGTCGAGAACACCGGCGAGCCCCTCGCGCAGCCGTTGGTCGCCACCCTGGCCGAACCGTTCCGGCGCGGCACCGAGCGCATCCGCACCGACCACGCGGGCGTCGGCCTCGGCTTGGCCATCGTCAAGAGCATCACCCACGCCCACGACGGCACCCTCACCCTCGCACCACGCCCCGACGGCGGCCTCCGCGTCACCGTCCGGCTGCCCGCTGCGCCGTCGCCCGCCTCCGCCGGTCGGCGACCGCGCTGAGCACGTACTGGGCCAGGACGACACCCGCGTCGAGTGCGCCGGCCGCCGAAGCGCGAGCCGACATCGCCGCGATCCGGCCGGGATCGGTGAGCACCGGGAGCAGGGTGGTCTCGATCCAGGCCCGGTCGAGGACGGCGTCGTCGACGAGCAGCGCCCCGCCGGCCGCGACGACCGGCTCGGCGTTCAGCCGCTGCTCACCGCCGCGCAACGGCAGCGGGACGTACGCGGCAGGCAGGCCGACCGCGGCCAGTTCGGCGCACGTCATCGCTCCCGAGCGGCAGATGGCGAAGTCGGCCGCGGCGTAGGCGTACTGCATCTCGTGGACGTAGGGGACAACGACGTAGGGCAGGTCACCGTCCGGCACCTGGACCACGTGCCGCGGTCCGGTGATGTGCAGCACCTGCACGCCGGCCGCGCGCAAGGCCGCCGCCGCGCCGGACACCGCGGCGTTGATCGTCCGGGCGCCCTGCGAACCGCCGGTGACCACGAGGACCGGCCCGTCGGGCCGCAGCCCGAACCGCTGCCGGGCGGCGACGCGCAGCGCGGGCCGGTCGAGCCCGGTGATCGACGGCCGCAGCGGGATCCCGATGGCGGTGGCGTGCGCCAGCCGGACCCCCGGCGCGGCGGTGAACACGCGGGTCGTCATCCGGGCCGCCAAGCGGTTGGCCACGCCGGGCCGGGCGTTGGCCTCGTGGACGACGATCGGCAGACCCAGCCGGCGCGCGGCGAGGTAGGCGGGCATGGCCACGTAGCCGCCGAAACCCACCACGACCTCGGCCCGCACCCGCTCCAGGACGGCCCCGGCCGCCAGCACCGACTCGCGCAGCCGGCCCGGCGTCCGCAGCAGGGCCCGGTTCGGTTTGCGCGGCAGCGGCACCGGCGGGATGAGTTCGAGCGGGTAGCCGCGGGCCGGGACGAGCGTGGTGTCCAGGCCGTGGACAGTGCCCAGCGCGGTGATCTCGGCGGCGGCATCCAGCAGGCGCAGCGCGTCGGCGAAGTTCATCGCGGGCTCGATGTGCCCGGCCGAATGACCACCGGCGACGACGACGCGGCTACGCGATGGGGAAATCAAAGTAGGTGTCCGGGTAGGGCTCGTCCTTCAGGCTGTAGTGCCACCATTCGCGGTCGTAGGAGGCAAAACCACAGTCCTCCATGATGGACCGCAGGTAGCGGCGGTTTCCGGTTTCAGTCTGCGAAATACCCCGAGCGCCGTGGTGGGACACGGAGTCCATCAGGTCGTGGCCACCGCCCATGGCCGCGAGCTCACCGGTGTCCAGGTGGTAGAGGGTCAGGTCGACCGTGCTGCCCCGGCTGTGGCCCGACTTGGCCGCCACGTAACCCTTCGCGAACATCGCGGCACGGTCGATGTTCGGGTAGTGCCACAGCTTCGTCCGGCCGTCCTCCGGCTGGTCCACCCAGCGCAGGAAGCAATCCACGGCGCGTTGCGGGCGGTAGCCGTCCCAGAGGAGCAAGCCGAAGCCGAGCGACGCGGCCTTCTCCTGGACCTCCTGCAGGGCGGCGCACAAGACCTTGGTACCGGCGACGCGGTTGACGAGGTAGCCGTCCACCGGCTTGCCGGTGAAGTTGTCCCAGGTGGCGTACTTGGCGTCCCAGCGGATGCCCGGCACGAGCTCGTCCACGAAGGCGAAGTCGTCGTTCATCGGGCATTTCCGGTCAGGGCCAGCGACACGATCCGGTCGATCAGTTCGGTGAGCGCCACCCCGGCGGCCGCCATCATCCGGGGGTAGCGGCTGTACGACGTCAGGCCGGGCAGCGTGTTGACCTCGTTGAGGACCACGGTTCCGTCCTCCTTGAGGAACATGTCCACCCGGGCCAGCCCGCGGCACCCCAGGGCGCGGTAGATGGCCTTCGCCGTCTCCTGGACGCGCACGCGGGTGTCCGCCGGGATGTCGGCGGGCACGATCGGCGTCGAGTTCTCGGAGCCGCTTTCGGGGGCGTCCTCCTGGTGGATCCGGAAGAAGCCGTGGGAGAGGGCGATCCGGTCCACCTCGCCGGCGAACAGCTCCGAGCCGTTGCCCAGGACGGCGCACCCGACCTCGCTGCCGTCGACGGCCCCTTCGACCAGCACCTTCGAGTCGTACTGCGCTGCGGTGGCCACGGCAGCCGCCAGTTCTTCCCGGCCGGACACCTTGCTGACGCCGAAGGACGAACCCGAACGGGCCGGCTTCACGAAGACGGGATAGGTGAGCTGTTCGAGGTCCTCGCCCGCCGAGACGGTCCGGAAGTCCGGCGTGGCGATGCCCGCACCCCGGGCGACGACGTAAGCGAGCGACTTGTCCATGCACAGTGCGGAACTCTGGACGTCGCAACCCGCGTACGGGATCCCCGAGAGTTCCAGCAAGCCTTGCATCGCCCCGTCTTCGCCCAGCTTGCCGTGCAGAACGGGCAGCACCACGTCGAGGCCGATGGTTTCGTACTTCCCGTCTTCCAGGACAAGCAGGCCCGGGACGCTCGTGTCCGGCGACAGCACGGCTGTCCGCCCGGATTCCCAGTTCGCGCCGGGGCCGTCACAGAGCTTCCAGGCCCCGCTCTTCGTGATCCCGATCCAGAACGGTTCGTACTTCCCGGCGTCGAGGTGCCTCGCGACCTCCTGCGCGGACTTCACGGAGACGGGGTGTTCTTCGGAGCAGCCCCCGAAGATGATCCCGACCTTGACCCTAGCCATGCTTCTCCCCGTTTTCGAATTTCAGGCAATTGACGATGGAGTTCTCGACGGTGTCACTCAGTGCGTGATCCGTGTAGTAAGCGGTGTGCGGGCTGATGAGCACGTTCGGGAGCTTCTGCAGCCGCAGCAGCAGTTCGCTTTCGACGGGCCGGCCCCGGCAGTCGGCGTAGAAGATTCCTTCTTCGCCTTCGAGAACGTCCAGCGCAGCGCCGCCCAGCCGGCCGTTTTCCAAGGCGGCGGCGAGAGCGTCGGTGTCGAGCAGGGGCCCGCGTCCGGTGTTGACGACGAACGCTCCGCGCTTCATCCGCTCGATCCGCCGTCGATCCAGCAGGTGGTGGGTGTCCGCCGTGAGCGGCGTGTGGAGCGTGACGATGTCGCTCCGCCGCACCAATTCGTCGAGGGAGACGTAGTCGGCAGCAGCGTGAGGACGGCTGTCGTGGGCCACCACCCGGGAGCCGAAGCCCCGCAGCCGGTCGATGACGGCGGCGCCGATGCGTCCCGTTCCGACCACCCCGACGGTCAGATCGCGCAGCTCTTTCCCGCGCACTTCGTTCAACCGGTAGTCGTATTCGTCCGCACGCCGGATGACGGACTTGGCGTCTCGCACCAGCATCAACATCAACATCAGCGTGTAGTCGGCCACGCTGTCCGGAGAATAGGCGACGTTACCGACGGAAATGCCGACGCTCCGCGCGTACTCGAGGTCGATGTGGTCGTATCCGATGCTCCTCGTGGACACGTACGCCACACCGGCCCGGCTGAGCGCGCGCAGCGCAGAGTTCGCGATCGGCGTCTTGTGCCCGACGCTGACGCAGCGGTTGCCGGCCGCCAGCCCGGCGTTGGCCTCGGAGACGGCGGCTTCCGTGATGGTCGGCGCCACCCCGAACCGAGGCGCCAGCGCCCGGAACAGGACGGCCTCGTCCCGTTCGCACCCGTAGATCGTCATCCCCACCGCGGCCATGCCCCTTATTCAAGGCAGCACGGCGTTGCCGGCGCGTATGCGGTTTTTGATACGCCGAGGATAAGTTACCGGCGGGTAATCGACTCGGGTCAGGTGTTGCGCACGAGTCGCCACCGGTTGGTGGTGGCCCCGTTGTCGGGCCCCTGCAAGGCAAACGCACCCGCGGTGCTGGAGTTGTTCTCGATCGTCAGCAGCTTCCCGCTGTTGACGTTGCGGATCTTCGCCGTCCCGTCGCCCTGGTCGACGACCGTCCAGCGGTGGTCGGCGGTGCCGTTGTCCGACCACTGGAGCACGCGGGCGCCGTCCGCGGTCGACATGTCCTGGACGCCGAGCACCTTGCCGCTGTTGGCGTTGCGGAACCGGACGGCGGTCCCGTCGGTGATCATCTCCCAGTTGTGGTCCGCGGTGCCGCTGTCCGACCACTGCAGCGCGCGGCCGCCGTCGGCCGTCGACATGTTTTCGACGCCCAGCACCAGCCCGCTGCCCGCGTTGACCAGGCGGTAGGTCGTGCCGCCGGAGCCGCCGGTGTTCCAGTAGACCGTGTAGTTGAAGCCCTGCGCGTCGTAGAAGGGCACCAGGTTCACGTTGGCGCCGTTCGCGGTGGCGCTGAAGGCGAGCGCGCTGCTGCTGGTCCGGGTGACCGAGCTCGGGTTGAGGGCCGGCAACGCGCTGAGCGAGCTGGTGCCGTAGTTGCCGGCCAGCACCACCGGCCCGTAGGTGACCGCGGCGACGTTCGTGTTGTCGTTGGCCGGCTTGAGGGCGACCTTCATCGGCAGGCGGACGGTGACCACGTCGCCGGCGGTCCAGGACCGGGTCAGGGTGGCGTAACCGCCGGGGGTGGTGGTCACGTTCTGCGCGACGCCGTTGACGCTGACGGTCGCCCCGCTGGTCCAGCCCGGGATGCGGATGCGCATCGCCCACGTCCCGCTCGCGGCACCGGTGACCGTCAGGGTGGTGGTGTCACCGGCCGGGAACGACGTGGCCTGGGTGACGGTGATGCCCCGCTGGGTCCAGTTGAGCACCGAGGGGACGAAGAGGTTGACGATCAGCGTGGTGTCGGTGAAGAAGTAGATCGAGTCCGCCAGCTTCGTCTGGGTTTCCAGCCCGCTGCCCTGGCAGCACCAGAAGGAGTTGTAGTCGGTGCTCCAGGTGCCGCCGCCCCACGCCGGGCCGAGGCCGCGGCGGCCGCCCGGGTTGAGCGAGCTGAAGTACGTGACGTGCCCGTGGCTGTCGGCCGGGTTCTGCTGGCCGATCATCTGGTTGAGCAGCGCGCGCTCGTAGTAGTCGGCCAGGTCGGCGCGATCCGGGTACAGCGTGAACAGCTCCCGGGTCAGCTTGAGCATGTTGTAGGTGTTGCAGCTCTCGCACGTGTCCTGGTTGAGGTAGCCGGCGATGGCGTTGGGCGCGCGGAAGTGCTCGGCCTGGCTGTTGCCGCCGATGGCGTAGGTGTGCGCGCCGACGGTGATGTTCCAGGCGTTGGTGGCGATGTCGCGGTAGCGGGTGGTGCCGGTGGCCTTGTACTCCCGCGCGGCGCCGATCCACTTGGGGATCTGGGTGTTGGCGTGCAGCCCGTTGAGCTGGTCCCGCCCGGCCGCCAGCGGGTCGAAGACGGCGGCGTGGTCGAACCGCTGCGCGACGGCGAGCCACCGCGTGTCCCCGGTGGCCTGGTAGAGGTCGGTGAGCACGGCGTTCATGCCGCCGAACTCGGTGTTCAGCACGGATTGCATCTGGCCGGAGCTGAGCCGTCCGGTGCGCCGGTCGACCCAGCCCGCCAGGTTGAGCAGCACGTCGCGGGCCTGGGTGCTGCCGATGTACCGCCACACGTCGAGGAGGCCGGCCAGCGTCTTGTGGATGCAGTAGTACGGCACGTTGCCGTTCGTCAGGCGCCCGGCTTCGAGGTTGTCGAAATCGGATTCGGGGAAGCCGGACAGGTACCCGGCCCCGAAGCCGGCGGCGCCATTGTTGGCCTGGCACTTGGCCAGTTCGGCGACCATGGTGGTGGCTTTGTCCCGGGAAACGGTGTCGCCGGCGACGGCCCACAGCTGGGCCCAGGCGGTCAGGAAGTGCCCCTGGACGTGGCTGCGGAAGGGGAAGGTCGGCGCGTCCCAGCCACCGTTGGTGGCCGCACCGTTGGTGGAGAGCCGGTGATTGGCCCGGAAGACATAGAGCAGCCGGTTGACATCGACGAACCGCAAGTAGTTCTGCGTCCGGTTCTGGTTGTCGAGCCACCGGCCGGCGGTCAGCCGAACCTGCCCGAGCTCAAAGGGAAAGGCGGAGACCCCCACCTCCGACCGAACCGCCCCGGCGGCAGCGGACGCAGGCGCCCACCCCACAGCAGATCCGGCAGCAGTGGCAACGGCAGTGAGGCCGACGGCTTGCAGCAACCGCCGTCGATCAAAGGACGAGGACACCCGAGTTCCCCTTTCGCCAGGCACGCAGCGGAGAGGAACGTTAGCGCTAACATCCCCGGCTGTCACTAGCCAAGCCCAAGAACCCCGCAACCACCCACACGCCCGGCAGCAGCATTTAGCCTTACGCCGCAAGGATTCTCACACCGCACGCCGGTTCAAGACCGACCTGAAACTTACGCAAGACCCAACGGAAGTTCCCCACGAACGCGACCGAACCGGGGGTCCGGGGGCGTGCCCCCGGGCGGGGTGTGGGGGTTGCACCCCCACAAGACACGGAAGCTCCACGAGAAAGGCCCGCGCCCTCCGCGGGCACGGGCCTCCGAAACGTGGAGCTGAGGGGAATCGAACCCCTGACCTTCTCGATGCGAACGAGACGCGCTACCAACTGCGCTACAGCCCCTTGGTTGTGCTCGTAGAGCTTAGCAGTGGTCTACGAGCACCTCGCGCAGGGGGGTCACTCCCCGACCGCGCGGCGGTAGGGGCCGGTCCCGGGCTCGTCGAGCTCTTCGAACGCCGGGTCTTCGTCGTCGAGGTCGACGACGACCGCGCTGCGGCGGACGCGGGATGTCGGGGACGGGCGGCGCTCGACCACCTCGCGACGGGCCGGCTCGACAACCTCGACATCCTCCTCCGCGTGTTCCTCCTCGACCGAAGCCGAAGCCGAAGCCGAAGCCACAGCCGAAGTTGAACCCGGACCCGAAGAAGGAGCCGGAGGCGAAGACGGGCGCCGCGGCGAGCGGGTGCTGTTGAAGCGGGCGAGCCGGCGCTGCCGGATCTCCTCCTCGATGCGCACCTGGCGGCGCAGGTACACGAGGTATCCGACGAGCACGACGTCGATCAAGCCGTGGCCCCACCAGGCCATCGGGAAGAGGAAGCCGGCGACGGCGCCCGTGGCCACCGCGACCACGAGCAGGATGACGACGATGCGCTGCCGGAAGCTGTACTTGGCGCGGGCCGCGATCTCGGCGGCTTCGGGGTCGAAGCCGCCGCGGCCGGGCCGGTAGCCGGGCCGGTCGCGTTCGGCCCGCGAGCCGCGGGCCGGCTGCGGGAGTGGGTCGGGCTCGGGTTCGGGCTCCTCGAGGTCGTCTTCGAGTTCGAGCTCGGCCTCCAGCTCGGCCAGGTCGTCCTCCACCGAAGGCCGGGACCTCCCGGGGTCGTCGGACATGGCGAATTCCTCCCGGTCTTCGTTGCGTCCGCTGCGCACGACCCTGGCCGCGAGCGCCGAGTCGGTCGTTCTCGCGACCTGCTGCCGCCGTCGCGCGACCATGGGCACGAGTACGACGAGCCATGCCGCGGCGAGCGCGACGATGATCACGGAGCTGGGCATCTCCCGTCACCTCCCCCGATCCTTCCACCAGAAATCACGTTAGTCACAGGAGTAACAGATCGGGCGGAGACTCGCCGGGTTCAATCACGGAAAAGCCTCACCGAATTAGGTGAAACTCACAGCATGTGGTAACGCGGCTACGGACCCGGGTGGGTAATCACGTTCAGGCGTAGTCGGCGCGGCCCGCGGCCACGAGCCGCGACACCAGCCCGGCCCCGGTTTCTTCGCGCGTGACGGCGTAGCAGTAGTGGTCCCGCCAGGCCCCCGCGACGTCGAGGTAGCGCTCGAACAGGCCCTCTTGCCGATAGCCTGCTTTGGCGAGAACCCGCAGGCTGGCCGTGTTTTCCGGGCGCACGGTGGCCTCCAGCCGGTGCAGCCCGGCCAGGCCGAAAGCGTGGTCGGTGACGAGCGCGACGGCGGCGGTCGCCACCCCGCCGCGAACCACGTCGGACGACACCCAGTAGCCGATCCAGGCCGACCGGAGCGACGCCCGGATGACGTTACCCACAGTGATCTGTCCCGCGAGACGACCGTCCAGGGTGATCGTGAACGGCAGGCACTGACCACGCCGAGCGAGCGAACGCAACGCCGCCCACTGCGACGGCCACGACCAGAAGGCGTTGCGTTCGGGCCACGGTCCGACACCCGTCGGTTCCCACATTTCGAGGTGCGCGCGGTCCCGGAGCCGGATCCGGCTCCACTCGCCGGCGTCGCGCAGCCGGACCGGCCGGACGGCGACCTCGCCCGCGGGCACCCGCAGCGGGCCGAGCCGGGCCGGCCAGCCCGGGTGCCGGCTTTCGACCGGGTAGGACACGCCCGACACGGAATTCATCAGGCCCGTTGGGCCAGGAAGGTGACCTGCACCTGCTCGCCCGCGGCGACTTCGGTCAGCTCCTCCGGCACGTTGATCAGGCAGTTCGCCTCCGCCAGCGACGCGAGCAGGTGCGCACCGGACTGGCCGAGCGGCTGGACCAGGTACTCGCCGTTGGCCTCGTCGCGCAGCAGCTGGCCGCGGAGGAAGCCGCGCCTGCCCTCGGTCGAGGTGATCGGCGACAGCAGCCGCGCGCCGACGATCCGCCGGTGCGGGTTGCGGGTGCCGCGCGCCGCACGGATCAACGGCCGCACCAGCACCTCGAACACCACCAGCGCGCTCATCGGGTTGCCCGGGATGAGGAACGTCGGCACCGAGTCGGGGCCGAGCCTGCCGAACCCCTGCACCGAGCCCGGGTGCATCGCCACCCGCGTCATGTCGATCCGGCCGAGGTCCGACAGCGCCGCGTGGACCTCGTCGCCGGTGACGCCCCCGGCGCCGCCCGCGACCACGACGATCTCCGACATCAGCAGCCGTCCCTCGACGACCTCCCGCAGCCGCTTCGGCTCGCTCGGCACGATGCCGACCCGGCTGACCTCGGCGCCCGCGTCCCGGGCGGCCGCGGCCAGCGCGTAGGAGTTGACGTCGTAGACCTGCCCGACCGACGGCGTCCGGTCGACGTCGACCAGCTCGTCGCCGACGGACACGATCGACACCCGCGGCCGCGGGTAGACCAGGACCTTCGCCCGGCCGACCGCGGCCAGCAGGCCGACCTGGGCCGAACCGATCGTGTCGCCGCGGCGCACCGCGACGTCCCCGATCTGGACGTCCTCGCCCGCCCGCCGCACGTACCCCGCCGACGGCACCGAGCGGTGCACCGTGACCTTGGCCTGGTGCCCGTCGGTGTAGGCGAGCGGCACGACCGCGTCGGCCAGCGTCGGCAGCGGCGCGCCGGTGTCGACCCGCACGGCCTGGCCGGGCTGGAGCCGCCGCGGCTGACGCGAGCCCGCCGCGATCTCCCCGACGACCGGCAGCTGCACCGGCTCCTGCCCGGCGGTGCGGACGTCGACGCTGCGCACCGCGTACCCGTCGATCGCGGCCTGGTCGAAGCCGGGCAGCGCGTGCTCGGCGACCACCTCCTCGGCGCAGAGCAGCCCTTGGGCCTCGGAGATCGCCACGCGTACCGGCTGAGGCCGGACGGCGGCGTCCAAGGTCATCGAGATCTGCTCGTCGACCGAGCGCAGCTCGGCCTCGTCCCCGGCCACTTCGGGCCGCGCCGCGTCGAGGGATTCCGTCATGGGCGCTCTGTCCCGATCCGTTCCGTCAGCCACGCCCGTAAAGATGGACCGTACTCGGGCGTTTCGAGCGCGAAATCGACCGCGGCGCGCAGGAAACCACCCGGATTCCCCAGGTCGTGGCGTCCACCGCGGTGGACGACGACGTGCACGGGGTGCCCCTCGGTGATCAGCAGCGCGACCGCGTCGGTCAGCTGGAGCTCGCCGCCGCTGCCCGGGGTGATCCGCTTGAGCGCGTCGAAGATCGCCCGGTCGAGCAGGTACCGCCCGGCCGCGGCGTAGGTCGACGGCGCGTCCTCCGGCTTCGGCTTCTCGACCATCCCGTGCACGCGCTTGACGTCTTCGTCGTCGGTGTCGGTGACGTCGAAGACGCCGTACGGCGAGATCTCGGCCTTGGGGATGTCGAACGCGCAGAGCACGCTGCCGCCGTACTGGGCGCGGACCGCGCTCATCCGCTCGAGCACGCCGGTGGGCAGCACCAGGTCGTCGGGCAGCAGCACCGCGACGGCCTCGTCCTCGGGCGTCAGGTTCGGTTCGGCCTGCGCGACGGCGTGGCCGAGGCCGAGCGCCTGCTCCTGGACGGCGGTCTCCACCGCGAGCAGCGCGGGGCCCCGGCGGACCTTGTCGAGCAGGTCGGTCTTGCCCTTCGCCTGGAGGTTCTCCTCCAGCTCCGGCTGGGCCTCGAAGTACTTGACGACGGCTTCCTTGCCCGGCGAGGTCACGATGACCAGGCGTTCCGCGCCGGCGGCGGCGGCCTCGGCCGCGACCAGCTCGATCCCCGGGGTGTCCACCACGGGCAGGAGCTCCTTGGGCACGGCCTTCGTCGCCGGGAGGAACCGTGTCCCGAGGCCGGCGGCAGGCACGATGGCGGTTCTGAACGTCTGGGAGGTTGCGGCGCCCGTCATGGGCGCAGAGCCTAACGTGAGGTCATGCACGCGCTGGGCAATGAGCACCTGAGCAAAGCGGAGTGGCGTGACCGGCTCGGCCGCGCACGGGCGGAGCAGGCAGCCGAATTGCACGCCAGGGAGGCGTCGGCGCTGGTCAGTGCGGTGTCGAAGGTCACAGCCGGCACCGTGTGCGCGTACCTGCCGTTCGGCACCGAACCGGGCACGACTGCGTTCGTCGACGCGCTGGCGGCCGGGGGTGCGCGCGTCCTGCTGCCCGTCATCCGGCCGGAGCCGGGTCCGCTCGACTGGGCCGAGTACACGGGCGAGGCCGATCTTGTGCCCAGCCGGTTCCGCGGCATCCGCGAGCCGGGCGGGGAACGCCTGGGTACCGACGCCGTGGGGGCGGCGGAGCTGGTGCTGGTGCCGGCCCTCGCGGTGGACCGCCGGGGCGTCCGGCTCGGGCGCGGGGCCGGCCACTACGATCGCTCGCTGGTCTTCGCCTCGGCCGGCGCCGCGCTGCTGGCCGTCGTCCGGGACGAAGAGCTCGTCGAGCGGCTGCCCGGCGAGCCGCACGACGTGCGCATGACCGGGGCCTTGACGCCCGGTCGAGGCGTGGTCGAGCTGCCGGTGTGAGCAACCAGGAATTGCTTTCGGGGAATGTTTTCCCGCACAATCGGGTTAGCACTCTGGTCGGATGAGTGCCAGCAAAGGAGCCGTCAGTGCCTACGTACCAGTACGCCTGCAAAGAATGCGACCACCGGTTCGAAGCCGTGCAGTCGTTCTCGGACCCCAGCCTGACCGTCTGCCCGCAGTGCTCCGGGGTGCTGCGCAAGGTCTTCAGCTCGGTCGGCGTGGTGTTCAAGGGCAGCGGGTTCTACCGCACCGACTCGCGTGACTCGAGCAAGTCGAGCACCGTGGCGACGCCGGCGAAGACCGAGACCAAGACGGAGTCGAAGCCGGACACGAGCTCGGCATCCTCCTCCTCGGGAACGACGAAGACGGCCGCCGCGGCGTCCTGACCCCCGGGGTTGTCCACAACACCCCGGTTGTCCACAGATGCCGGACGCGGCCCTTCCGGCGGCCCGTCCGGCTTCCCTAACGTCGATCTCGTGCGGCACAGCGCCGCACCCGATCCGGCCGAGGGGGCCCCGTGGACGTCCTGTCGAAGCTCCGCATACCCGATCTCACCCGGCTGCCGAGCCGGCGGACGCGGCTGATCCGCCGCTGGCTCGCCGCCGTCCTGTTGCTGGCCGGTGTCCTGCTGCTCGCCTGCCCCGGTCTGGCCCGGGGTGCACCGACGACTCCGACCGTCGTGGCGGCGCACGACCTCCCTTCCGGCGCGATCCTGCGCGCCGCCGATGTCCGGCTGGCCGAATTCCCCGACGATGCGCGGCCGTCCGGCGTGCTGAACTCTCCCGGCTCCGTCGACGGGCAGGTGCTGGCGGGCGCGGTCCGCGCCGGCGAGCCGCTGACCGATGTCCGGCTGGCCACGGTGCCGGCCCGGGGTGATCCGGGCTCGGCGACCGTGCCCGTCCGGCTGGCCGACGCGGCCGTCGCCGAGCTGCTACGGCCCGGTCAGCGCGTGGACGTCGTCACGGCCCTTGAGCCGGAGGCGGCCGTGCTGGCCAGTGGGGCGACGGTGGTGACGGTCGGCCACCAGGAGCCGTCCACGAGCAAGGGGCCGCTGGTGCTGCTCCGGCTGCCGGAAGCGATCGCGACGAGGGTGGCGGCGGTTTCACTGGAGCGTCCGGTAGCGGTTACTCTCCGCTAGCCTGCGCCCGCCGAGACGGGCGAGGTGTCCCCTTCCCGGTTCGTGAGGAGAGCAAGGTGCTCAAAGGCTTCAAGGACTTCCTGATGCGCGGCAACGTCGTCGACCTCGCCGTGGCGGTGGTCATCGGGTCGGCGTTCACGGCGATCGTCACGGCGTTCACCAACGGCCTGATCAAGCCGTTGATCAACACCATCGGCGGCACGGAAGCCGCGCAGGGCCTGGGCTTCAAGATCTTCCCCAGCAACCCGGCGACGTTCCTGGACTTCGGCGGCGTGATCAACGCGGCGATCAACTTCGCGCTGGTCGCGGCGGTGGTGTACTTCGTGATCGTGATGCCGGTGAAGAAGCTGCAGGAGCGCCGCAAGCGCGGCCAGGAGCCGGGCCCGTCGGAGCCGACGGACGTGGAGCTGCTGATCGAGATCCGCGACCTGCTGCGCGCCCAGCACCAGCGCGAAACCGACCGCGGCTGAAGCGGTCAGCGGTCGTGGTGCGGTGGCCGGTTCTCCCGGTACCAGTCGTCCGGGAGGCCGGTGCGCCGCTCGGGGTCGCGCTCGTCGGAGGTCGTCTCGGGCAGGACGTCCCCGAAGATGTCGTCGACCCGGCGGCGCTGCTCGCTGGTCTGGGGTTTCCGCTGTTCGGCCGGCATGACCCCAGTGTCCCACGACGTGGTGTTTGACAACTCCAGAGAGTGAGAGCGCCGCGATCCCGGCCACGCATTGCCGGACGCGCCCCTACCCGAGCGCTTCGAGGCGGCGCAGGTGCTCAGCGGTCAGTTCGAGCCCGGCGGCGGCGACGTTCTCCTCCAGGTGCGCGATCCGGCCGGTCCCCGGAATCGGCAGGACCACGGGTGCGCGGGCCAGCAGCCACGCGAGGGCGACCTGGGCGGAGGTGGCACCCAGCTCACGCGCGACAGCGGCGATCTCCGCGCCGCCGTCCGCGGCCGGAGCCACCGGCCGCCAGGGCAGGAACGCGATTCCGGCCGCGGCACAAGCCCGCAGGACCGGCTCGTGCTCGCGGTCGAGCAGGTTGTAGCGGTTCTGGACGCTGGAGATCTCGGCGAGTTCCCGTGCGCGGGAAAGCTCGTCCACCGTCACTTCGGACAGCCCGAGCAGGCCGACCTTTCCGGCGAGCTGCAGTTCCCGGAGCGTGCCGAGCTGGTCGGCCAGCGGCGTTCCCGGGTCGATGCGATGCAGCTGCAGCAGCTCGATCCGCTCCAGCCGGAGCCGGCGCAAGGCCTGGTCGACCTGGTCACGCAGGATCTCGGGCCGGGCGTCGAGCCGCCACTCACCCCCGGGGCCGGTCCGCGCAACGCCGACCTTGGTGGTGATCAGCAACTCTTCCGGGTAGGGGTGCAGGGCCTCGGCGAGGAGTTCCTCGTTGGCCCCGCCGCCGTAGAGGTGCGCGGTGTCGATGAGCGTGACGCCCAGCTCGACGGCCCGCCGGGCGACGGCGATCGCGTCCGCCCGGCCGGGCCCGGTTTCGGCCTGCAGGTGCATGGCCCCGAAACCGAGCCTGCGGACACCCAGCCTGCCGCCGATGCGGAAGCCGGGCGTCACACCTCTTCGAGGCCCGAAAGCTCGTCGATCACGTGCGGGACGAGCGAGGTCAGCGTGGCCATTCCGTCGCGGACCGCGGAGCGCGACCCGGCGAGGTTGACCACGAGGGTGCTGCCCGAGACCCCGGCGAGCCCGCGGGAGATCCCGGCGTCGACCGCGCCCGCGGCCAGGCCGGAAGCGCGGATGGCCTCGCTGATGCCCGGGATCGGGCGGTCGAGCACACCGGAGGTGGCGTCGGGGGTGCGGTCACGCGGCAGCACGCCGGTGCCGCCGACGGTGATCACCAGGTCGGCGCCGCCGATCACGGCGGTGTTGAGCGCGTTGCGGATACCCGCGGTCTCGGCCTCGACGACCACAACACCGTCGACGATGAAGCCCGCTTCTTCGAGCAGCTCCGTGACCAGCGGGCCAGTGGTGTCCTCGTGCTCGCCGTGCGCCACGCGATCGTCCACGATGACCACGAGGGCCCGGCCCAGCCGTTGTGCACTCCGTTCCATGGCGCCCACCGTAGCCGGTTTCCACGACCCGCCGCCGGGAGGTGCCGGGTGAGTTCTGACGATTGCGTGACGTCACCCCGCGGGTTCCCGCGAGGCCGGCCGAAGGCCCCTAGCGTGGCCGGTGTGCGCGTACTGGTCACCGGCGGAGCCGGGTTCATCGGGTCACACATCGCCGACCTCCTGGCGGACGACGGGGACGAGGTCGTGGTGCTGGACAACCTGCTCCCCACGGCCCACGGCTCCCGCACCCCACCGCCGTACACGGGCAGGCACCGGTTCCTGCGCGGCGACGTCACCGACGCGGAGATCGTCGCGGAGCTGCTGGACGGCATCGACGCGGTCTGCCACCAGGCAGCGGTGGTCGGGCACGGGATCGACCCGTCGGACGCGCCGTCGTACGCCCTGCACAACGACTACGGCACGGCGGTCCTGCTGGCGGGCATGCACGCGGCGGGCGTGCGGAAGCTGGTGCTGGCGTCCTCGATGGTGGTCTACGGCGAAGGCCGGTACGCGTGCCCGGACCACGGCGTGGTGCCGCCGTCACCACGACGCCGGTCCGATGTGGACTCAGGCCGCTTCGAGCCGCGCTGCCCGGCCTGCGACGCAGAGCTGGCCTGGCAGCTCGTACCCGAAGACGCGCCGCTGAATCCCCGCAGCACGTACGCGGCGACGAAGCTGGCCCAGGAACACCTGGCGGGCGCGTGGGCCCGCCAGACGGGCGGCACCGTGTGGGCAATGCGCTACCACAACGTCTACGGCCCCCGCATGCCCCAGAACACGCCGTACGCCGGAGTCGCATCGCTCTTCCGCTCGGCCCTGGTCCGTGGCGAGGCTCCCCAGGTCTTGGAGGACGGCGGCCAGCAACGCGACTTCGTCCACGTCCACGACGTAGCGAGGGCGAACGTTCTGGCCCTCCGGACAGCCGGTCCGGACGACCTCACCCCGGTCAACATCTGCTCCGGCGTGCCTCACACGGTGGGTGAGCTGGCCGAGGAGCTGTCCCGGGCCTGCAACGGCCCGGCCCCCGAGGTGATCGGCGGCGCCCGCCCGGCCGACGTCCGCCACGTGGTCGCCGATCCCGCCCGCGCCCGCGAGCTGCTCGGGTTCACCGCGGAGATCGGTTTCGCGGAGGGCATCGCCGACTTCGCCACAGCGGAGCTGCGTGCTCCCGTCAGCCCGTGAACGCCTGGACGACGGTCAGGCTGTCTTCGTAGACGTGGTAGCGCGTGATCACGCCATGGTCGACGGTGAGGTGCAGCGCGCAGCGGGCTGCGTAGGCCCGGCCGGTGGCCTTCACCGTCTGGCGGATGTCACCGAGGACCACGGCGTCGCGGCCGTCGACCAGGATCCTCGGCGTCATCCCACCTCGCTTTTCGTGGACCGCGCCGAGCTCCCGGAAGTGGTCGGCGACCTCGGCGCGCGTCGACCGCGGACGGATCCACGGCACCGCGGGGTGGCCCGCCTCGGGCCAGTCGAGCCGCCAGTCGACGACGTCCGCGAACAGCTCGGCGATCCGGTCCGGCTCCCCATCGGCCAAGCGGCCGAGGAACTCGGTCACGACGGCCCGGGTACTCGCCGCCGCGCCGGTGAACTGGTAGTCGCGCCGGATCCGGCCGTCTTGGTCCAGCAGCAGCAAAACGGTGCCGCTCCACACCGAGGCGCCACCGGCCGCGGGCACCATGTGGGTGGTGAACGTGACCGCGTCGTGGTGGGTCACGACGTCGTCCGCGGCGGTGAAGACGAAGGCTCCCGTCGCGACGAACCGGTCGTGCGCGCCGGTGATCCGGGCCTCGATGGCCTCGCGTCCCCGGTTTTCGGCGGTTTCGGTGTACTGCGCACCGTCTTCGGCCCACAGCTCGGCGACGACCCGCTGTCGCGCGGCGGGGTCCGGCTCGTTCCACACCGCCACGTAGCGGTCGGCTAGGGGTGAAAGCATGGCCAGGACGTTAAAGCGGGTTTCCTGACACCTCCTGTCAGTGGATCGCGGCAGACTTGCGAGCATGCGCGCGAGCCGCCTGGTGTCCCTGCTTCTCCTGCTGCAGTCCCGGGGCCGGATCACCGCCCGGGAGCTGGCGGAAGCGCTGGAGGTGTCGGTCCGGACGGTCTACCGGGACGTGGACTCGCTCAGTGCCGCGGGGGTGCCGGTGTACGGAGAGCCCGGGCACGAGGGCGGCTACCGCCTGCTCGACGGCTACCAGACGCGGCTGACCGGACTCACCGCGGACGAGGCCGAAGCGCTCTTCCTGACCAATCTCCCGGCCGCGGCCGCCCAGCTGGGCCTGACGTCCGCGGCGGCCACCGCCCAGCGCAAGCTGATGGCCGCCCTGCCCGCCGAACTGCGCGGCCGCGCGGGCCGCGTCGCCGACCGGTTCCACCTCGACCTCCCGCCCTGGTACCTCGGCGCCGACCGGACTCCCCACCTGGCACCGATCGCGGCCGCGACCTGGAACCAGCACGTCCTGCGGATCCGCTACCTGCGCTGGGCGGAGCCGCACGAGATCACGCGGACCGTGCAGCCGCACGGACTGGTCCTGAAGGCCGGCAACTGGTACCTCGTCGCTCGTGGCGGGGAGCAGTTCCGCACCTACCGGATCTCCCGGATCCTCGAGGTGGAAGTCCTCCACCGGTCGTTCGACCGCGCGGAAGGGTTCGACCTGGCGAGCCACTGGGAGGGCTACCTCGCCCACTTCGACCGCCGGCGCCACCGCGGCACCGCGGTCGTCCGGCTGTCCCGCCGCGGCCTCGACCGGCTGCCGCACCTGCTGGAACCGGCCGTCGTCGCGGCCCGCAGGACGACGGCCGGACCGGACCGGGCGGGCTGGACCGAGCTCGAGATCCCCATCGAATCGATCGAGGCGGCCGTCCCCGACCTCCTCAAGTTCGGCGGCGACGTCGAGGTCATCGCCCCGGAGGCGCTTCGATCGGAGATGCTCAGGGCCCTGCGCGCGATGAACCGCGTCTACGGTCAGGACACCTAGACGAGGGACGCACCATCGAAGGCGTCGCAGTCCGCACCGCCCGAAGCCTCCTGGCCCGCACCGCCGCCATCCGGCACAACCACACCACCGGCCAACCCATCACCCGATCCCTGACCGCCTACGACCACTGATCGGGTCACGCATCACTCGTCTAGGACATCGCCAGCGGCAGCCGCACCTCGAACCGGCACCCCGGCCCGTGGTTGTGCACCCCGATCCGCCCGCGGTGCGCCTCCACGAGCCCCTTGGCGATGGCCAGCCCCAGCCCGCCGCCGCTGGTCGTCCCGCCGCGCTCGGGGGTCCGGGCCTGCGTCCCGCGGAACGCCACGTCGAAGACCCGGCTGATCTCGTCGTCCGGGATGCCGCCGCAGGAGTCGTCGACGGCGAGGAGGGCCTCGTCGCCGTCGACACCGATCTGGACCGCGACCGTTCCGTCGGGCGGGGTGTGCCGGATCGCGTTGGACACCAGGTTCCGCACGATCCGGGCCAGTTCCGGGTCGCTGCCGGTCACCACCGGCCAGGTCGACGCGTTGGCGAGCACCCGCACCCGCTTCCGCTGGGCGACCGGCGCCTGGGCGGCGACGGCGTCGCTCACGACGTCCCGCAGCGGCACCGCGGACATCGTGAGCTCGAGGGCCCCGGCGGTGATCCGCGAGAGCTCGAACAGGTCGCCGACCATCCCGGACAGCCGCCGGGTCTCGCCGCTGATCCGCTGGGCGTAGTCGGCGACCTCGGCGCGTTCGGACACCACGCCGTCGGCCAGCGCTTCGGCCATCGCCTGGATGCCGGCCAGCGGGCTGCGCAGGTCGTGGCTGATCCAGGCGACCAGTTCGCGCCGGGACGCCTCGGCGGCGCGTTCCCGCTCGCGTGCCTCGCGTTCCCACACGCTGCGGCGTGCGATGGCCCGGCCGAGGATGATCGCCGCGGGCACGGTGACCAGGGCGACGAGCAGGCAGACCAGCAGCATCGTGGTCAGCGCCGGGGTGAACATGAACCCGCTGATGCCCAGGACCCCGACCAGCGTCGCGAGCACCGGGATCAGCACCAGCACCGTGAGCGTGGTGGCCAGCGAACCGCGGCGCAGCACGTACAGCGCGACGCCGCCCAGCGCCGCGACCGGCAGCGAGAACAGCAGCGCGAACGGCAGGATGTGCCAGAGATGCGTGAGCATCTCCGGCAAGGACTCGCCCGGGCCGATCACGGCTGCTCCCGGTCGTAGCGGTAGCCGACGCCCCACACGGTCGCCACCCGGGTCGGCTTGGCCGGGTCGCGCTCGATCTTCTCGCGCAACCGTCGCACGTGGACGGTCACTGTGGACTGATCGCCGAAGTCCCAGCTCCACACCTTTTCAAGCAGGTCCGCGCGGGAGTAGGCGACACCGGGGTGGGCGAGGAAGAACGCCAGCAGGTCGAACTCCCGGGTGGTGAGCGGCAGTTCGCGGCCGCCGAGGGTCGCGGTGCGCGCTTTCATCTGCAGGCGCAGGTCGCCGTCCACGAACTCCGCGGCGGCCGGCTCCGGGCGCGGCATCCGCGCGCGGCGCAGCACCGACACCACGCGGAGGGCGAGTTCCTTGGGACTGAAGGGTTTCGTCACGTAGTCGTCGGCGCCGAGCTGGAGCCCGGCGATGCGGTTCTCCTCCTCGCCGAGTGCGGTGAGCATGACGATCGGCACCTGGCTGACCTGGCGCAGCCGCTTGCACACCTCCAGGCCGTTGATCCCCGGCATCATGACGTCGAGGACGACCAGGTCGGGCTCGTGGGCGGCGAACTTCGCCAGACCCTGGGCACCGTCGCCGGCCATGTCGACGGTGAACCCGGCCACCTCGAGGTAGCGGCGAACGACGTCGCGGACCGTCTCGTCGTCGTCGACCACGAGCACCCGCCCGGCCTGATCGTGCATCACGTCTCCCTCACCAGCCCGTCAGCAGCAGGTGGTTGACCACCAGCGCCGTCGCCGCCTGGGCGGCGAGCCACCACCGGCGCCCGGGCCGCGGCAGCAACGCCGTCATCGGCAGCAACCACACCCCGAACGGTAACCAGATTCGTTCGGTCTCGGCTTTCGACAGGCCCGAGACGTCGGCGAAGAGGATGGCGGTCAGCGCGGCCAGGCCGAGGAGGAGCACCGGATCGGTGAGCAGGGCCCGGCGCGGGGACCCGAGACCGCGCCGGACGGCGGCCACCACCGCGGGGCCGAGGGCGACGGCCACCGCCGCCAGGTCCGCCCAGACCCAGTACGCATAGGGCCGGACCAGCGCCACACCCTGGTAGTAGCGCTCGACGACCAGGTGGTAACCGTCGAGCCACCAGAAGCCCGCCCAGGCGAAGACGCCGACGACGGCCAGTGCCGCGGCGATCGCCAGTGCCGCCGCCCGCCACTGCCGGCCGAGGACGGCGACGGCCACGGCGAGCACGCCGAGCAGCACCAGGCCGTACGACAGGAAGATCCCGAAGCCGAGCAGCACGCCGGCCGGCAGCCCGGCCGGAACGGCGTACCGGCGGCCGTCGGTGAACCCCTTCGCGGACAACGCGAGCAGAGCCAGCCCGGTGGCGGTCACCCCGGCGAACAGGCCGTCCGCGGACACCCCGTTCCACACCGCGCCGGGGGTGAGGACGGCGAACGGCAGCACCGCGCGGGCCGCCTCGGGCCGGCCGAGCAGGGCGACCGTGGCCGGCACGGCCACCGCGACCAGGCTGCCGGCGAGCACCACGGCCGTGGCCGCCCACGCGCCGCCGTGCAGGCCGATCCGGTCCAGCCAGACGAAGACGAGCGTCACACCCGGCGGGTGCCCGGACACGTGCGTCGTCCACGAGTGCGGCTGGAAGTCGAGAATGCGGGAGGAGAACTCGCGCAGCATCCGCGGGATGTCGGTGATCCCGGGCACCTCGTGGAGGTACTCCTGCGGAATGGTGAGGTGCCCGGCGAACCCGCGGGACCAGCCGTCGACCATGGCCAGCGAGAAGATCCAGGCGAGGGAGGCGAGGTAGCCGGCGGCGAGCGCGCGGCGCCACGGCAGGCGGGCGGCGAGCGCCGGGCCGTGGAGGACCACCGCGACAGCGACGAGCACGGCGAACACCGAGCCCGGGCCGACGTGCGGCAGCCAGTCGGCGAACAACGGCGGCGCCGACACGAAGATGACCACACCGGAGTGCGGCCGGTTGTAGTACAGGCCGACCGCCGTGGCCGCGGCCACGAGCACCACCGCCGCGGCGACGGCGAGGAGGTCGGCGCGGCGGCCGGGGACCGGGGCTTCGGGTTCGCGGGCAGGCGGCTCGGCGAGCCGGGCTGCCGATGTCGGCTCGCTCATCGCCGTCCACCCTAGGTCCGACGGCCGTGATCGGCGCCGCCGGAACGGCACCTGTAACGACGCGGTAAGAACTCGCCGGATGTCATGATTCGGTAAGCCCCGCAAGGGTTCTGCGGTGTTCACGGGCGGTTCTACGGTCGGCGCCGTGACTGATTCAGAAGTGGACGTCGTCCTTCCCTGCCTCGACGAAGCAAGGGCCCTCCCCGGCGTGCTGGCGGGCCTCCCGCCGGGCTACCGCGCGATCGTGGTCGACAACGGTTCGGCCGACGGTTCCCCCGAGGTGGCGGCCTCACTCGGCGCGAAGGTCGTCCACGAACCGCGCCGCGGCTACGGCGCGGCCGTGCACGCGGGGCTGGAAGCCGCCACCGCGGACATCGTGTGCTTCGCCGACGCCGACGGGTCCTTGGACCTCGCCGACCTGCCGCGGCTGGTGAGCGCGGTCGAGGACGGGGCGGACCTGGCCGTCGGACGCCGGGTGCCGGCCGGTCCCGGGGTGTGGCCGTGGCACGCGCGAGCGGGCAACGTCGTGCTGGCGCTGCTGTTGCGCAGCCGCGGGCTGCCGGTCCGGGACATCGCGCCCCTGCGCGCCGCGGACCGGCTGGCGCTGCTCCGCCTGGGCGTCGCCGACCGGGCGTTCGGCTACCCCCTGGAGCTGCTGATCAAGGCTCAGCGCGCCGGGTGGCGGGTCCGCGAGTTCGACGTCCGCTACGGCGAGCGCGCCAAGGGCACGAAGTCGAAGGTGTCCGGGTCGGTGCGGGGGACGCTGCGCGCGGTCCGCGACTTCGGGCGGGTGCTGGCCCGATGACGCGCCCGTTCGTCCTGCTGGTCGTGGCCAAGGCGCCGATCCCGGGGCTGGCCAAGACCCGGCTCTGCCCGCCGGCGACGCCGGCCGAGGCGGCGGAGGTCGCCGCCGCCGCGCTGCTCGACACGCTCGACGCCGTCTGCGCGGTGCCGGGTGCCGTGCCCGTCGTCGCGATGACCGGTGAGCTCGGCGCGGCCGCCCGGGCCGCCGAAATCGGCGTGGCGCTGCGGCGCACCACCGTGCTCCCCCAGCGTGGCCGGGACTTCGGCGTCCGGCTGGCGAACGCCCACGCCGATGCCGCCGCGGCGCACGCCGGCCTGCCGATCCTGCAGATCGGCATGGACACCCCGCAGGTCACGCCGGAGTCCCTCGCCGCGGCGGCCGCACCGGTCCTGCACGGCGGCCACGACTCGGTGCTCGGGCCGGCCGCGGACGGCGGCTGGTGGGCACTGGGCCTCGCCGAGCCGCGGCACGCGCACGTGCTCGCGGACGTCCCGATGTCCCGCGACGACACCGGCGAGCGCACGCTGCGCGCCCTCACCGCCTCCGGGCTGCGGCCGGAACAGGCCGCCCGGTTGTCCGATGTGGACACCATGGCGGACGCGCGCTCGGTGGCGGCGGCCTGCCCGGGCGGCCGGTTCGCCCGCGCCGTCGTGGCCGTCGGCGGACGGGCGGTCGCGTGATGACGGCCCCGGTGCTCGGCGGGCACGAGTTCGACCGCGGCCTGCTCGGCCACCGGTGCTGGCTCGAACTGGCGAACGGCGACCGGATCGAGCTGCCGGTGGAACGCTGGACCGCGCCGTCCGAGGGCGACGACGTCCTGCTCGACGCGTGTTCCGGCCCGACCGTCGACCTCGGGTGCGGCCCCGGCAGGCTCACCGCGGCGCTGGCCGGGCGCGGGGTCGTCGCGCTGGGCGTGGACAGCTCGCGCACGGCCGTCGGGCTGACCCGGCGGCGCGGCGGGAGTGCGCTGCAGCGCAACCTCTTCGACCGCTTGCCCGGCGAAGGCCGGTGGCGGCACGCCCTGCTCGCGGACGGCAACATCGGCATCGGCGGCGACCCGGCGGCGCTGCTGCGGCGCACGGCGCAGCTGATCGCCGCCGACGGCGACGTCCTCGTGGAGCTGGAGCCGCCCGGTCACGGCCTGCGGCACGAGCGCGTCCGGCTCCGGCCCGGCCACGCCGACGTCGCCTGGTTCACCTGGGCCTGGGTCGGGGTGGACGCGATCGCCGAAGTCGCCGCGCGCGCCGGGTTGCGCGTCGGCTGGACCACCCGGTGCGGGCAGCGCTGGTTCGCGCGATTGGAGCGGCCGTGAAGCTCCCCATCCCGGCGGAAGCACAGTTCCAGGCCCCGGCGCACCACGAGCGGGTGACGTCGAAGATCGGCCTGGCGCTCGCGATCACCTTCACGACGTGCTTCGTGACCGGGTTGATCAGCCACCTGATCCAGCACCCGCCGACGTGGTTCTCCTGGCCCAGCCGTCCGATCGGGCTCTACCGCGTCACGCAGGGGCTGCACGTGATCTCCGGCGTGGCGTCGATCCCGTTGTTGCCGGCGAAACTGTGGAGCGTCTACCCGAAGCTGTTCGGCCGGCCGCTCGTCCGCTCGCTGCCGCACGCACTGGAGCGGCTGTCGATCCTGGTGCTGTCCGGTTCGGCGTTCTTCGAGCTGACGACCGGGCTGCTGAACGTCGCGCAGAACTACCCGTGGGGCTTCTACTTCCCGCAGGTGCACTACGCGGTCGCGTGGCTGGCGATCGGGTCGATCCTGGTGCACGTCGCGGTGAAGCTGCCGGTCATCCGCCGCGCGCTGAGCCGGGCGACCGTCGAGGAACCACCGGCCGCGGGGCTGTCCCGGCGGGGTTTCCTGGTCACCACCGGGCTGGCGACCGGAGTCGCGGTCGTCGCCACCGCCGGTGCGACGGTTCCGTTCCTGCGCGGGGTTTCCGGCCTCGCCTGGAAGACGGGCAAGGGCACGCAGAACCTGCCGGTGAACCGCACGGCGGCGGCCGCGGGTGTCACGTGGTCGCCGGCCTGGCGGCTCTCCGTGGTGACCCCGCGCGGCACGACGAAGTTCTCGCTCGACGAGCTGCGCGCGCTGCCGCAGACGACGGCGGAGCTGCCGATCGCCTGTGTGGAGGGCTGGAGCCAGTCGGCCACCTGGCGCGGGATCTCCCTGCCCACGCTGCTGAAAGCCGTCGGCGCGGCACCGGGCACGGCGGTCCGGGTGTCCTCTTCGGAGCGTTCCGGGCTGTACGGCGTCAGTGTGCTGCCCGGCGAGCACACCGCCGACGACCTGACGCTGCTGGCGCTGGAGCTGAACGGCGAGGTGCTCGACATCGACCACGGCTTCCCGTGCCGGATCATCGCCCCGAACCGGCCCGGCGTGCTGCAGACGAAGTGGGTCACGAAGCTGGAGGCGCTGTGAAGACCGTCCGCGTGCTCCTCGCCCTGCCGGGTCTTGCGGCGCTAGCGTGGGGAGTGGTGCTGTTCGCCGAGTACGCGCTGCCCCTGCGTCCGGACGTCTTCGGGACGGTGGGCTGGATCATCGGCGGGCCGATCGTCAACGACGCCGTCATCGCCCCGCTGACGGCCGTGCTCGGCGTCGTCCTGTCCCGCCTCCTCCCGCCCCACTGGCGAACCCCCGTCATCGCGGGCACGGTCATCACCGCCGCGCTGGCGATCCTGGCGTTCCCGCTGCTCTGGCGCCCGTACGGCACCCCGCCGATGCCCGGCCTCCACGACGGCAACCCGGCCCTCGGCCTGGCCCTCACCACCGCAACGGTCTGGCTGGCCGTGGTCCTGACCGCCCTCCGCCCCCGCGCCATCCCCCCAACAACCCGTGATGCCCCTCCAATCACGCAAGAAGCCGTCCCAATCACGCGTGATGCCCCTCCAGTCACGCGAGATACCCCTCCAGCCACACCAACCGACCCTCCAGGCACACGAGCCGACCCTCCAGGTACGCCGGCCGACCGTCCCGGCTCCTGACCCCGGCCACAAATGCGGCCACGCGCGACCGGCATCGAGTGCCTGGTCGCGCGTGGCCTTGGGGGTCCGGCCCCGAAAACGGGGGTCGAGCCGAAGCTGGTCTCGGCCGCACCACGGCGGCCGAGCGTCTCTGGAACGGATCAGTTGGGCTGGACGGGCTTGCCGCCGAGCGTCACCTCGACCGTGCGGTTGTCGGCCAGCGTGAACGTCGCCTTCTCGTCCGGGGCCCGGGTGCGGATCGCCGCGACCAGGGTGTCGGCCGAGTCGATCGGGCGGTCGTCGATCTTGGTGACGATGTCGCCCGCCTTGAGGCCGGCCTTCTCCGCCGGGCTGCCGCTGTCGATGGCGCCGAGCTGGGCGCCCCCCTGCGGGGCGTCCTTCACCTGCGCGCCGATGTAGGTCTGCACGGCCTGGCCGGTCTTGATGATCGTGTCCGCGGTGCGGCGGGCCTGGTCGATCGGGATGGCGAAGCCGATGCCGACGTTGCCGCCTTCGGAGGCGCCCTGCCCCTGGCCACCGGAGGCCGACTGCGGGCTGTAGATCGCCGAGTTGATGCCGATGACCTGCCCGGCCATGTTCGCCAGCGGGCCACCCGAGTTGCCGGGGTTGATCGCCGCGTCGGTCTGGACGGCGTCCATCACCGTGGTCTGGTCGCCGCTGCTGCCGCCGGCGCGCACCGGCCGGTGCAGCGAGCTGACGATGCCCGAGGTGACCGTGCCGGCCAGCTCGAACGGCGAGCCGATGGCGACCACCGACTGGCCGACCCGCAGGTCGTCGGACCGGCCGATCTCGACCGGGGTCAGGTTGCTGACGCCGCTGACCTTCACGACCGCGATGTCGGTCGTCGGGTCGCGGCCGATGACCTTGGCGGCGGCCTTCTTGCCGTCCTGGAACACCGCCTGGATCTGCCCGCCGTTCGCGGCGACCTCGACGACGTGATTGTTGGTCAGGATGTAGCCGTCGGTGCTGATGACGAACCCGGAGCCCTCGCCGGCCCCCTGCTGGCCGCTGACCTGCAGCTCGACCACGCTCGGCGACAGCTTTTGCGCGACGGCCTCGACCGAGCCGGCGGGCGCGTTGCCGGTCTGCTGGGCCGGCTTCGGCGCGTCGAGCGCGTTGCCGACCGGGCCGGACGACCCGCCGGTGAAGTACCCGACCGTCCCGCCCGCGATGCCGCCGACCAGCAGCGCCACCAGCGCGACGCCGGCGAGCAGCTTCCCGCCGGACCGCTTGGGCTCCGTGGGTGCGGGTGCGGGGTAAGCGGACGTGCCGTGCTGCCCGTACGGGTTCGGCGGCGGGTAGACGCTCTGCGGGTTCTGGCCGGACGGCAGCTGCGCACCGGGGGCGGACCAGGGGTTCGCGGCCTGCGCGCCGTACCCCGGATCGGCCCCCGTGACCGCGTGGTAGGACGGCTCGGAGTACTGCGGCACACCGCCGGACTCGGGCTGGGCCTGCTCACCGTACGGGCTCCCCGGCCAACCGCCCTGAGCCGCCTGCTGGCCGGTCTCGGGGTGCCGCGGCGCCGCGGGGTCGTGCGCGCTGGGGTCGTTCTCGGTCATGTCCTCACCTTGCGCGATGGTCCTGAGAGGTTCCTGAGCCGAACCTGTGCATCGGAGATGAGTATGGCCGGGTTCAGCCCGCCGCGCGGAGCCGTTGCGCGATCTGCTCCGGCGTCGCGTCGTTGATCCACACCGCCATGCCCGATTCCGACCCCGCCAGGTACTTCAGCTTGTCCTTCGCGCGCAGCACGGAGAACAGTTCCAGGTGGAGCCAGCCGAGCTCGCGGTCGCGGTGCACCGGCGCCTGGTGCCACGCCGCGATGTAGGGCAGCGGCCGGTCGTACAGGGCGTCGCAGCGGCGCAGCACGTCGAGGTAGACGTCGGCGAAGTCGTCGCGCTCGGCGTCGGTCAGCGCCGGGATGTCCGGGACCTGCCGGTGCGGCACGATCTGGACCTGGACGGGCCAGCGGGCCGCCGGCGGCACGTACGCCGTCCAGTGCTCGCCGGAGGCCACCACGCGCGCGCCGGACTTGAGTTCGGCCGCGAGCACGTCGCCGAGCACCGGGCGGCCGTGTTCGGCCTGGTAGGCGCGCGCCACGTCGAGCATCCGCTCGGTCTTCGGGGTGACGAACGGGTAGCCGTAGATCTGACCGTGCGGGTGCGACAGCGTGACGCCGATTTCCTCGCCGCGGTTCTCGAACGGGAAGACCTGCTCGACGCCGGGCACCGCGGACAGCCCGGTCGTGCGGTCCGCCCACGCGTCCACCACGGCCCGCACCTGCTTCGCGCTCAGCTGCGCAAAAGAACCGTCGTGGTTGCTGGTGAAGCAGACGACCTCACAGCGGCCGCGGCCGGGCCGCACCGGCACCAGCCCGAGGCCATCCACAGTGGACGGCTCGCCGACGACGTCCTCGGCGAAGGACGGGAACCGGTTCTCGAAGACGACGACGTCGTAGTCGCTTTCGGGGATCTCGCTCGGCTTGCCGGGCTTGCTCGGGCACAGCGGGCAGAGGTCCGCGGGCGGCTTGTAGGTCCGCGTCTGCCGGTGCGCGGCCATCGCGACCCACTCCCCGGTCAGCGGGTCCAGCCGGATCTCCGACGCGGCCGAAACCGGCGGCAGGTCGCGGGTGTCCTCGGCGACGCGATCCGGCGCGCCGGGCTGGTCGAAGTAGATGATCTCCCGGCCGTCGGCCAGGTGTCGTACGGTTCGCTTCACGCTTCTTCGGCCTCGACCGTCTCCGCCGTTTCGGCGATCATGAGTTCCCCTGCCCTTTCGGCGAGTATTTCCTTGGCCTCGCCCGGAATCCCGTCATCGGTGACGACGACGTCGGCCTCGTCGAGATCGGCGATCGTCGAGATCCCGACGGTGCCCCACTTCGTGTGGTCGGCGAGCACGACGAGCTTGCGCCCGGCCTCGACCAGCGCGCGGTCGGTCTCGCTCTCGGTGAGGTTCGGGGTCGTGAACCCCGGCCCGTCGGCCATGCCGTGCACGCCGAGGAAGACGACGTCCAGGTGCAGCGAACGCAGGCTGTGCACGGCAACCGGCCCGACGAGCGCGTCCGACGGCGTCCGCACCCCGCCGGTGAGCACGACCGTGCGGTCCGGCTGCGTCGACCCGCGGAGCACGTCGGCGACCTGGATCGAGTTGGTCACGATGGTGAGCCCGGGGATGGCGTCGAGCGCCCGCGCCAGCGTCCACGTGGTGGTGCCGGCGGAGATGCCGATCGCGGTGCCGGGCCGGACGAGCGTCGCGGCGAGCTCGGCGATGGCTTCCTTCTGCGCCCGCTGGCGCACGGACTTGGCTTCGAAGCCGGGTTCGTCGGTGCTCTTGCCGACGATCGAAGTGGCGCCGCCGTACACCTTCTCGACGAGCCCGCGCCCGGCGAGGACGTCGAGGTCGCGGCGCACCGTCATGTCGGACACGCCCAGCCTGGTCACGAGGTCACTGACCCGGACCGCACCGGTCCGCCGTGCCTCTTCCAGGATCACCGCCTGTCGCTGACGCGCCAGCACCGTTCAACTCCGTCCCCGTCGAATCAACCACACAAAATCCTACACGATTCAACAAGGATTCCGCTGTCCAGAGGAGGGTGAACTTCGAATGTCCAGGTCACCACGCGAGGAGCGCCACACTGGCCGACAAAGGGTCAGCCGGGCGCCCCCGGCAGCCGGATCGTCATCAACGCGCCGCCTTCGGGCGCCTGGGAGGCGTACACGCTGCCGCCGTGCCGCTCGGCCGCGTGCTTCACGATCGCCAGCCCGAGGCCCGAACCGGGCAGCGTCCGCGCCTCCGACGAGCGGTAGAAGCGGTCGAACACCTTGGGCAGGTCCTCTTCGGCGATGCCCGGCCCGGCGTCCGCGACCTCGACGACGGCGGTGCCGTCGCCGAGCGGGTACAGCCGCACCCAGACCGTCGCATCGGGCGGCGAGAACTTCACCGCGTTGTCGAGCAGGTTCAGCACCGCGCGCTCGAGCGCGCTGTTGTCGCCGGTGAGCACCCACGGCTGCAGCGACACGTCGAAGTTGATCTCACCCGCCCGCCGCCGTGCCCGGTCGAGCGCCCGCTCGACGACCTCCAGCAGTTCGACGCGCTCGAACCGCTCGCGCGGCTCGTCCTGGCGCGCGAGCTCGACCAGGTCGCCGATGAGCTGGGTCAGCTCGTCGAGCTGCCCGCTGATGTCGGCGACGATGTCGATCCGGTCGGCGTCCGGCAGCGGCGGCGCGCCCGGCTTGCTCGCGGCGAGCAGCAGCTCGAGGTTGGTCCGCAGCGACGTCAGCGGTGTCCGCAGCTCGTGGCCGGCGTCCGCGACCAGCTGGCGCTGGCGCTCTTGGGAGTCCGCGACCGTGCCGAGCATGGTGTTGAAGGTCTGGGTGAGGCGCGCCAGCTCGTCGTCGCCGCTGACCGGGATGGGCCGCAGGTCGCCGGTCTTGGCGACGCGCTCGGCGGCCGACGTCAGCCGGTCGACCGGGCGCAGGCCGGTGCGCGCGACCGCGGTGCCCGCCGCGGCGGCGACCAGGATGCCGGCCCCGCCGATCAGGAAGAGCACCAGTGCGAGCTCGTTCAGCGTGCGCTTGGTCGGACCCATCGACTGGGCCAGCACGATGGCCTCGCCGTGGCCGGTCGGCAGCGCGACCACGCGGCTGTCGGAGCGGAAGTCCGTCCGCAGCGACTCCGCCGAATCACCGTTCGCGACGGCCAGCTCGTCCTGCCCGAACGGCGGCGGCGCGCTCGACAACGGGTAGGTCATCACCGCGTGCTGGACGTCGGGCGCGGCGTTGAGCTGCCCGATCTGCAGGTCGGCGCTGGCCAGGAACGCGCCGGGGACCTGCCGCAGCTCGGTCTGCACCTGCGGCGAGTCGGCCGCCGCCTGCGCGCGGGCCATCAGGCTGTCGTCGAGCTGCTGGTAGAGGTTGTTGCGCACGACCATGTACGCGCCGATCGACACCAGCGCGACGGCGCCGGCGACACAGGCGGCGGCGAGCAGCGTCACCCGGCCGCGCAGCGAGAACCGGCGGGCTCCCCAGCGCGTGCCGCGGGGATCGCCGGGTTCGGTCACGGCGGGGTTTCCCGCAGGACGTACCCCACTCCCCGCACCGTGTGGATCAGCCGCGGCTCCCCCTCGGCTTCCGTCTTGCGGCGCAAGTAGCCGACGTAGACCTCCAGCGCGTTGCCCGACGTCGGGAAGTCGTAACCCCATACTTCCTCCAGGATCCGGCCACGCGTGAGGACGTGCTTCGGGTAGGAAAGGAACAGTTCCAGCAGGGCGAATTCGGTCCGGGTCAGGCTGATCTCGCGGCCGCCGCGGCGGACCTCGCGAGTGCCGGGGTCGAGGGTCAGGTCCGCGAAGGACAGGGCCTCCGAGGCTTGGCCGTTCGGGCCCTCCGGGATGGCGCGGCGCAGCAGCGCCCGCAGCCGGGCGAGCAGCTCCTCGAGCGCGAAGGGCTTCGGCAGGTAGTCGTCGGCGCCGGCGTCCAGCCCGGACACCCGGTCGGAGACGGTGTCGCGGGCGGTGAGCACGAGGATCGGCAGGTCGTCACCGGTGCTGCGCAGGCGGCGGGCGACCTCCAGGCCGTCGAGCCGGGGCATCATGACGTCCAGGACCATGGCGTCCGGCCGGTCGGCGATGATCGCCTCCAGCGCCTGCGCACCGTCGCTGGCCAGCTGGACCTGGTAGCCGTTGAACTCCAGGGACCGCCGGAGCGACTCACGGACGGCGCGGTCGTCGTCCACCACAAGGATGCGCATGGCGCTAGTTTTACGCAGCGTGCTGAGACCCGCCTAAGAACACACACAGAACCAACAAAGGATTTCTCACTCCGGACCCCGCGCGACCGGGGCGTTCCAGCGCCGCCAGAGCGCGACCACCCTGACACTGACCACCACCGCGGCCGCAGCGACGGTCACCGGCCCTTCCGGAAGTTGCACAGCGTGACCGACGGCGACGAGCGCCGAGCCGGCCAGCGCGGCGACGGCGTAAATCTCCTTCCGCAGGACGAGCGGGATTTCCCGGAGCAGCAGATCGCGCACGGCGCCCCCGCCGATGCCGGTCGTCATCCCGATCAGACACGCGGCGTAGACGGTGGCGCCGGCGTTGAGCGCGGTGGTCGTCCCGGCGGTGGCGAAGATGCCGAGGCCCAGCGCGTCCGCGAGCAGCACCCCGCGCCGCAGCCGCGCGACCTGCGGGTGGAAGACGAACACGACCAGGGCGGTCCCGGCACAGACGGCGAGGGAGGGCCAGTGCCGCAGGGTCGTGGGCGGGTGGATGCCGAGCAGGACGTCCCGGATGACACCACCGCCGAGCGCGGTGGTGAGCCCGACCACGACCACACCGAAGACATCGAGCCGCGCTCGCACGGCGGCGAGCGCGCCGGACGCGGCGAAGGCGACGAGCCCGACGAACTCCAGCGCCGTGAGCAGCATTTACTGATCGAGAAGGCCACCGCGGTAGGCCAGCAGCGCGGCCTGCACCCGGTTGGCCGCGCCGATCTTGGAGAGCACGGCGGAGACGTACCCCTTGACGGTGGCTTCGGAGAGGTGAAGCCGCCCCCCGATCTCGGCGTTGGAGAGGCCCTGCCCGATCAGCGCGACAACCTCACGCTCCCGTTCGGACAGCGAGGCGAGCAGCTTCCGGGCGGGCTGAGCAGCACGTTGTTCGTCCCGGTGCGACTGAACCATCCGCGCAGCAACACCGGGGTCGAGCACGGCACCACCCTTGGCCAGATCCCGGACGGCACGCAGGAGGGCGGCGGGATCGATGTCCTTGAGCAGGAAGCCGTTGGCCCCGAGCCGGAGGGCGAGACTGACGTACTCGTCGATGTCGAAGGTGGTCAGCATGGCCACGGTGGGCGGGTCGGGGAGAGCGAGGATGGCCCGCAGCGCGCGGATGCCATCGTCGGGAGCGCGCATCTTGATGTCGAGCAGGGCCACATCGGGGTGGTAGCGCCGGGCAACCTCCACGGCGGACCTGCCGTCGCTGGCCTCGCCCACGATCTCGATGTCCTGAGCCCCGGACATCATCGCGCGCAGCCCCGAGCGCACCAGTTCCTCGTCGTCGGCGAACATGAGCTTGATCAACGAAGCCCTCCGCAACAGCCGGTGGAGGCGGCTCCCCGCATCCCGTTAACGAAGGTTACCTACTGTTGTTCAGCAGTTCGAAACCAGACACGACCAGGTGAGGCACTGGTCCGTCCAGGTCAGGTGCGGTCCGCCACCCGGTGAGGTGTATCCGCCATGTGGGAGAGGCCCGAGAACCACTCACCTGGGTGACGACGAGAGTCGGGTTACTCCATCCGTGCCCCTGCTGCTGCAGGTGGCTTCGGCAGGCTAAGCTGACCCGGCAGTAGCAGGCCCTCGTAGCTCAGGGGATAGAGCACCGCTCTCCTAAAGCGGGTGTCGCAGGTTCGAATCCTGCCGGGGGCACACCACGTTTCGCTCGGGCACTCCGGCGATCAAAACCTCCCTTTCAGTGACTGCCCCACGAGCGGACCACCTCTTCGGCGGAACCCGCCATAGGGCAATCAGATACCAGCTCGGTTCAGCCGTTCGATGAAGCTGGGTTTGCGCGCGTGCGTCTGCCGCAATGCGGTGGTACGCAAGGCGAAAGTATTGTCGAGGTCCTCACGATCGGCGAGTGCCCGGAGATCGGTGAGCAGCGCGACGGCGGCGTCGTAGTCAGCCGGTTTTCGGGTAGCGATCAGCGCGTCGACGCGCGACCACGCGGCGTCTCCCTCTTCGGCGAGCCTGTCGAGTCGTCGCTCGCGGGCCAAGGAGCGCGCTTGTTGCCAACGTGCCTCCTCTTCAGCGCGCTGCCTGGCCGCACAACGCTCGTGATCGCCCCGCCGACGCGCCGCTGCGTCGAGCAGATCGGCCACGGTCCGGCGGGCCGGGAGGGGGACGGCCGGAGCAGTGTCTCCGCGGTAACAGCGCAGCAGCTCCATTCGCACCCGCGCGCCCTCCCCCAGCAGGACACGCACGAGGAGCCGGTTCTTTTCGGCGGTCGGCAGGTCGGGCACCCAGGCTGCCAGATCATCGGGATCTTCGGCGGTGTCCTCGAGCGGCGGAGAAGCCTGGGCCGCGGTGGCGAGGAGGTCGTCGTCGAGGCGGAGGAAGTCAGCCAGTGCTCGCTGCGCCGCACTGAGCGCGCCCAACCCGGGCGGCACCGGCGGTTCGGTGTCGTTGTCGGCGTCGCGGTCGAACATGTCCTCGTCGCGCTCCCATGCGCCGTAAGCCGCCAGCCAGGCGAGGTAGAGCGGCCGGAGGTCACCGGCGGCGAGTTCGTCGCGAACTCCGACGATCGCCGACAGCAGATCTTCGGGGTCGTAGTCGAAGTCGCCGGTGTCGTCTTCGCTCGTGAAGTCGAGCACGGTGAACTCGCCCGTTGCCCAGGCAGTCACCCCGTCGCCGACGCAGTAGTCCCCCGCGACATCCGGATCGAGCAATTCAGACGGCAGGCGGAACATCACGCGTTGGGTGCCCCAGTTGGCGACGTACAGGTGCGCGTCGTAGTAACGCTCCATCAGATGACGCGGGTCCCCCTTGAAGTCGCCCCAGTGGTATTCGTTCACGAAGCTGGTGGCGGTAATCCTCGCCCGGGTGGAAAGGGACCTGATCTCAGCTTGTTCGCCGGCGTCCAGTGGCCGGTCGATCGCCAGGAACTCGTAGTACTGGTATTCGCTCACGGCTCGTCCAGTTCGTCAGCGCTGGTGAACGGCTTCGCCCGGAAACTCGATTCGTCGCCCAGGTGGAAGAACAAGTGTCCTTCCAACGTGTTGTCGTCGACCAAGAGCGCCCAGCCGCGTCCGCTGACCTGGTCGCCCTCGTCGACACCGTCCCAGGTGAACTCGACGCCGGGCGAACCGTCACGTTCGATCCCGCGGCAGTCCAGCCATCCGGTGACGGCGATGAACCTGACCTGTCCGGTTTGGTCGGTGGCGAACTCGATGAAGCCGGGTCCGTCCAGGTCGATCGCTTCGCGGTCCCAGGCGCTCATCTCCGTGATCCGCCACCGGCCGGCCAACCGCATCGCAGATTTCGGCAAACTTCGGGCCATAAGGTGGAATAGTATCGTTCGTACCGCACGAAGCATGCTGGTGAACTCCGGGGACCGATGGCCTTCGACACCGTCTGGGCCTGACTGCTCACAGCTGGTCCGCCCACCGGGCGCCGTACGCCAGGCCCGGCGTCAGGTAGCGGAACTGCAAGTGCGCCTCCCCCGCCGCGTCCAGTTGCAGGGCACGCCCGCGATAGCCCGGGTCTGCGATGTCCCTCTCGAACGCGCCGTCCAGCGCCACCACCTCCAAAGGGCCCTCTTTGCCGAACCGCACCCTCAGGTCGAACACCTCGCACCGGTGCCGCGGGACGTAAACCATCCGAGACGACTGCTCCACCGGGAACACCGCCGCGAACTCCCACGACTCGCCCCGCGACAACGCAGCCGGCAGCTCCACGGACCCCTCCCGCAGCGTTCCTCCGTACAGCACGAAACCCTCGCCGGCGGAAAAGGCCAGGTCGAACGACCGCAGACCGTCCTGATCGGCCACCACCCGGTGCTGCTCGAACACACACGACTCCTCCACCACCAGCGCCACCGTCAACGCCGCCGTGTGCCAGCGGCCCGGCTCGACGAGCGGAGACGGGGGCGGCGATGCCAGCTCCGCCAGCAAATCGATCGCCTCGTCCACGCGGCGCCGGACCGTTCGCGGGTCTCGGTCCAAGCGATCCGCTGCCCACCGCACTCTCTCCTGGTACAGCGGCTGGCGGGCCTCCGGCGAAATCGCGAAGGCCGCCAACGCCGCTACCTGCAAATCCTGCGGTAAATGCGCCACCAGCTCGGACAGCCGGCCGGACACCTTTTCCCGGATCGCCACCATTCCGTCCGGCTCCGCAATCCCGCACGCCGCGCGAAGCGAAGGACCTACCCGGTCCGGGAGCCTGCTCGCCTGCAGGCCGCGGCCCTTCCGCAACGTCTTCAGCTCCGATACCAGCTCAGCGCGCTCCACCGTTGTCTCCTTCAGTGCGTTTCCATGACGCCTCCTTCCCGGACAGGGTGCGGTCGGCCGGTGGACGGGAAGTGGACAGAACGTGCATCACCGAGGCGATCAGCGCCGTGCCCATGCGGATGCCGTCGCGGCCCAGGTACGTGCGGAACGTTCCGATGCGGTCGAGCGCGTCCTGGTCCGCGTCGCCCAGGCCGAACGCCACCACCCGGGGACAGCGGGGCCACAACGGGTCCGTCAGTGACGCGAACGCGGAAGGCCAGGTCACCGGGTCCGTCGGCTGGCCGTCGGACAGGAAGAACACCAGCGGGCGGTGGACGCGCACCCGGTGGCGCTCCAGAGCCCGGACATCGCGGTCGATCGAGGACCTGAGGAACGTGAACAGCGGGCCGAAGTTCGTTCCCGCGCACGGCCCCGGTTCGGGGAGCTCGGCGAGGTCGTCCATCGGCAGCAGCGACTGGACCACCTGCGGTTTCTCCCCGAATCCGACCACGCTGCAGAACACGCGGCCAGCGACCGACGCGTCCGCGTGGACGGCGCCGCGGAACTCGCGCAGCCCGGTGTTCAGCTCGTCGATGTGGTCGGTCATCGAAAGCGAGACATCGCAGGCCACGTAACACGGCAACACGTCGGACCCCATATTGGTTTCTCCTTCACACCCCGGGTGGACCGGCGGAGTGTGCCAAGCCCGCGTGCACCGAACGTGGAAGAAATGCGGATTTCCGAAACCCGGACGGCCGATTGCGCGACATCAAAAGAGGACAGCAAGCTGACGCCGGGGAGGCCGCGTGGAGTTTCGGATGCTCGGCCCGCTGGAGGCGTGGCACGACGGCGTGCCGGTGCAGCTGGGCGACCAGCAGCAGCGGTTCGTCCTCGTCGTGCTGCTCCTGAACGCGAACAAGCCGGTGCCGCCCGCTCGGCTCACCGAGATCGTCTGGGCCGGCCGGGAAACCCGCCCCACCCTCGTGCGCAGCTACATCAAGCGGCTGCGTGACGTCGTCGGGGACGCGACCATCGAAACCACCCCGACCGGCTACCTGCTGCGGGTCGGCGAGGACCAGCTGGACACCGCGCGGTTCGCCCGGCTCCGCGCCGAAGCCGCGGACGTCCGCGTCGACGACCCGCGCCGGGCGATCACGCTGCTGCGCGCCGCCGTCGGGCTGTGGCGGGGGAAGTTCCTCGAGGACATCGACATCGACCGCGTCGGCGGGCCCGAGGTGATTTCGCCGGACGACAGCTACCCCGACGTCGTCGGTGACCTGGCCGAACTCGAGCTCGAGTCCGGCGATCACCGCTCGGCGCGCGACCGGCTGCGGCCGCTCGTGCAGGCCGATCCGGCCAGCCAGAAGCACGCCGCGCTCCTGATGCGCGCCCTGCTCGCCGGCGGCGACCAGGTCGGCGCACTCCGCGTCTTCAACACGACTCGCGATGCCCTCGCCCGGCTGCGGATGGCGCCCGGGCCGGTGCTGCGCAAGCTCGCCGCGCGGGCCGAACAGGGCGATCCGCCCAGCTCGCTGCCGTCCCGGCCCGGCGGGTTCACCGGCCGGGCCGCGGAGATCGCCGCCATCGAGACGGCCGCCGCGGCCGGGCGGCGCGCGGTCTGGGTCAGCGGCGCGCCCGGTGTCGGCAAGACCGGCCTGGCCGTCGAGGCCGCCCACCGCCTGCGCGACCGCTTCCCCGACGGCCAGCTCCTGGTTCGCCTGAACGGGTTCACCCCGGGCGTCGACGCGGTCGACGTCGGCGACGCCCTCAGCGAGCTGCTCGTCGAACTCGGCGTGCCCGCCGAACAGATCCCGGCCACCGTGGGCCGCAAGGTCACGCTCTACCAGACGACGCTGTGGGGCACCCGGACGCTCGTCGTGCTGGACAACGCCGCGTCGCCGGAGCAGATCCGGCCGCTGCTGCCCGATGCAGACGGCTGCCTGGCCGTCGTCACCAGCCGGCGGATGGGCGACGCCGACACCGGCGAAAACATCCGGCTCTCGCCGTTGCCGCCCGGGGAAGCGGCCGAGCTGTTCCACGCTCTGGCCGGTCCGGCGCGGCTGCGCGGCCGCACGGCCGAGGTCGCCGCGGTGGTCACGCGGTGCGGTTTCCTGCCGATGCCCATCCGCGTCGCGGCCGCGCTGTTCCGGCGGCACGACCGGTGGCCGCTGGAGCACCTGCTCCGCCTGCTCGAAGAGAACGGGCCGTGGGGCGAGGCGGACGGCATCGCCGCCGTCCGGGTGTCCTACCAGCAGCTCGGGGAGCCGCAGCGCGCCATGTTCCGGCTGCTCGGCAGCTTGCCCGGGCCGGACGTCGGCATCACCGGCGGGGCCGCCCTCGCCGGCTGCGACGTCACCGAAGCGCGGTCGCTGCTCGACGACCTCCACGAGGTCAGCCTGCTGGAGGAGGCCGCGCCCGAGCGGTACCAGATGCTCGATCCGCTGAAGGAGTTCGCCGCCGACGAGCCGTCGCCCGGGCACGCGCTGGTGCGGCTGCTCGACTACTACCTGGTCACGCTGGCGGCCGCGGTCCACGCCGCGTACCCCTTCGACCGGGCTCAGCTGCCTTCGACGTCGGACCGGTCCTGCCCGGTGACGCCGGTCTTCGCCGACGCCGACGCCGGGCTGCGCTGGATCGTCGCCGAACGCGACAACCTCGTCGCCGCCATCCGCTACGCCGCCGGTCACGCGCTGCCCGAGCACACGTGGCGGCTGGCCGTGCTGCTGTGGCGCTACTTCAACACGACCAACCAGTTCGAGGACTGGGTCGGCACCCTCGAGCTCGCCTGGCGGATCGTCTCCGCCGACCCCGGCAACGACTACGGCCAGGCGCACGTCCTGCTGCGCCTGGCCACCGCGCACGACCGGCGCGGGGAGCTCGCCGAGGCACTGGAACGCGCCGCCAAGGCCCTGCCCAAGTGGCGCCGCCTCGGTGACCCGCGCGGCGAAGCGGCAACGCTGTGCGCGCTCGCGATCCCCACGATGGAACTGGGCAAGCACGAGCAGGCGATCGCGCACCTCGAGGCCGCGCTGGCCAAGTACGAGGAGACCGAAGACCGGCGGGGCGAGGCCCACGCGCTGAGCATGCTGGGCTACCTCAACGAGCTGCACGGGAACCTCCAGGTCGCGCTGCACCAGCACAAATCCGCCGCGCGGATGCTGCGGGAGATCGGCCACGTCCAGGGCGTGGCCCACGCGCTCAACAACCTCGGCTCCGTGCAGGAACGGCTCGGCCTGCTCGCCGAAGCGCTGGCCAGCTACACCGACGCGCACGCGCACGCCGCCGAAGTCGGCGACCACTGCGTCGAGGCCTACGCGCTGAACAACATCGGGAACGTGCACCGGCAGCGCGGCCGGTACGCCGAAGCCGTGCGCTACCACGACAAGGCCCGGGAAGTGGCGGCGAACGTGCCGGACGCGGACCTGCGCACGCAGCTGTACCTGGACCGCGCCGCGACGGCGCTGGCCCGTGGGGCCCGGCAGGAGGCGCTCACCGCCGGCAAATCGGCCCTGGACCTGGCCGACGGCAACGGGAACCGCGCCTACCGGGCCCGGGCGCACCGCGGTGTCGCGGAGACGCTGCACACGATGGGCGACCACGAAGGCGCGGTGGCCCACTGGGCCGCGGCCGAAGCCGAGTTCGCCGCCCTCGACCTGCCGGAGGCCGGCGAGGTCCGCGAGGAACGTTCGGCGCTGAGCTGCGCCTGCGGCCCGCGGTGAGCCGTGAGCGGCCGCCCCGGCTGCCACTCACGGCGAACCGTCAACCGTGCCAGGGGTTGCCGTCGGTGGTGGGCGTCGGCGTCGGGGTGACGACGGGGGCGGCCGGCGCGCCGCCGTTGTCGTCCGCGGACGCCGTGGTGGAGCCGATCAGCGGCAGCGCCGCGAGGGCGCCGATCGCGAACACCGAGCCACCGATTTTGGCCAGCTTTTTGAACATGACGAATCCTCCTCGGGAATGGGTGATCGATCCGGGCTTCGGAGAATTCCGTGCCCACCACCGAGGATTCGCGTCACCGCATTGACCGACAAGGGGTTTCCTGTTTCATAAACGAACAGGAAACAGTTCCCGGCTCAGCGCCGCCGCCCCGGCCAGGAGCACGCCCGCGGCCGTGAACAGCGCAATCGACGTCGTCGTCGCGGTCAGCAGGGCGCCCAGAATGGCCACTCCGAGGGCCGCACCCGCCTGGCGGGAGGCGTTCAACGCGCCCCCGGCGACGCCGGTCAGCTCGAGCGGGGCCGCGGCCACCACCATCGCGAGCAGCGACGGGATCGCCAACGAGACCCCGAAGCCCAGCAGGGCCAGCGCGACCACCGACAGGGTGGCCGCCGTCGTGCACGCCTGGAGCAGCGTTCCTCCCGACATCAGCACGAAGCCCGAAACCGCCGGAATTCGCGGGCCGAAACGAGCCACCAATCGGCCGGTGAAAATCGGGTTGACCGCCGTCGGGATCGTCAGCGGCAGGAAGGCCAGGCCGGTCGTCGACGGCGGATAACCGCGGGTTTCCTGGAAATACAGCGACAGCACGAACAGCACCCCGGACAACCCGAAGTTCACGATCGCGCCGGCCGCCAGCCCGAGCGGGAACGCGCGGGCGCGGAACAGGCGCGCCGGGAGCACCCGCTGGAACCGCACGAACACCGCGGCCGCGGTGACGGCGAGCAGCAAGGCAACCCACGACCGCTCGATCAGCGCGTAGGACAATGTCGACAAAGCGACGACGGCCGAAAGCTGGCCCGTGACGTCGATGCGGCCGGGCCGCGCCGGACTCGCCGGAGCCGATCGGGACAGCGCCCAGGCCACCGCGGCCACCGGGACGTTGACCACGAAGATCGCCCGCCAGCCGAACACCTCCGTCAGGACACCGCCCAGGAGCGGGCCGGCCACCAAGCCGGTTCCGCTGACCGCGGCCCACACCCCCATCGCCTTCGCCCGCGCGGCAGACGCCGGGTAGGCCGCCGCGATCAGCGACAGCGACGAAGGCACCAGGAGCGCGCCTGCGATGCCGAGGAGGGCCCGGAGGGTGATCAGCATCGGCGTCGAGAACGACAGCGCCGACAAACCGGACAGCGCCGCGAACGCGATCAGGCCGAGCGAGAACACCCGGCGGGCGCCGAAGCGGTCGGACCACGCTCCCGCCGTCAGGAGGAACGCCGCGAACGTCAGCGTGTAGCCGTTCGAAATCCATTGCTGCGCCGGCAAAGACGGCGACAGGGCCGGGAGCGCGACCGTCACGATCGTCGTGTCCAGCATGACCAGGAAGTAACCCAGCGAAAGGCCGGTGAGGAGTCTTGCCACCAGAGCAGCCTGGACGCTCGGTGACGCCGGTGGAAGCAGGCAGTTACGATGGCGGGTATCGGGAACGCCGATGGGGGCTGCCATGGAACTGCGCCACCTGCGCACCTTCCGCGTCGTCGCGCGGACGCTCAACTTCACCCGCGCCGCCGCCGAGCTGCACTACGCGCAATCCAGCGTCACCGAGCAGATCCAGGCCCTGGAGGCCGAACTCGGCTCGAAGCTGTTCGAACGCGGGCGGCGGCTGCGCCTCACCGGCGCCGGGGAACGGCTCATCGGGTACGCGGACCAGGTGCTCGAGCTCGTCGAGGAAGCCAAGGCCGCGGTCGACGACGAGCGCGGCGAACCCGAAGGCGAGCTGACCATCGGTGCCCTCGAAACGCTGTGCGCGCAACGGATCCCGGCCCTCTTCGGCGCCTACCGGACGCGCTGGCCGCGCGTGCGGGTCAGGCTCGAAGAAGGCGGCCGCGGCGAGCTGTACCAAGCCGTCCAACGGTCCGAAATGGACGTTTGCTTCACCTTCGGCGACGCACCCGCCGATCCGGCGCTCGCCAGTGCGTCCCTGGGCACCGAACCGCTCGTCGTCCTCGTCCCGCCGGGACATCCGCTGGCGGACAAGGAAGAAGTGCGGCCCGGCGACCTCGACGGCGTGGGCTTCCTGGCGACGCCGAAAGGCTGCGGCTTCCGGGAGATGCTGGACCGGATCGACGGACCCGTCGTCGAAGCCGAGGTCGGCAGCCTCGCCGCCCTCGCGCGGTGCGTGGCCGCCGGCCTGGGGTGCGGGCTCGTGCCCGCCCTCGTCGACCACGATGGCGCGGTCGCCGTCCCGCTGGCCGGGGAGACCACCGACGTCACCATGACGTGGCGGCGGCGCGACGAGCACAAGCCGAGCGTCGCCGCGCTGCTCGCCACCGCCTACGCGTTGTCCAGCACCGACAGCAGCTCGTCCGGCAGCTCCAAGGTGAAGGCCGGGGCGATCGACTCGTAGTGCTCCCACGTGCGCGGCCCGATCAGCGGGAGGGCTCCCTTGCGCAGCAGCCACGCCAGCGCCACCTGGTTGCCGGTGGCTCCCAGCGAGGAGGCCACTTTGGACACCGCGGCCAAGCGCGCCTCACTGTCCGGGCCCGCGTACGACCGCCAGATGGGGGTCGACTCCCGGTAGGCGGCGTCGTCGTAGATTCCGCGCAGCAGCGAGGAATACGCCGCCAGGGAGACATCCGGGTGCTCGTCGAGCCAGTCCAGCAGCTCGGCGCCCGCGATCGAGGAAACGTCGGCGCCAGTGGGGCGCAGGTACGAGTGCTGGACCTGGACCGCCACCGGGGAAGCCCAGCCGTTGGCCGCCGCCAGCGACCGGATGCGCTCCAGGCGCCACGTCCGGACGTTGCTCCAGCCGATGTACCGCACCTTGCCCGAACGGACCAAATTGTCCAAAGCGGACAGTGTCTCCTCGAGCGGGGTGCGCCGGTCGTCGACGTGGACGTAGTAGAGATCGATGTGGTCGGTGCCCAGGCGGCGCAGGCTCGCCTCGGCCTCGCGCTCGATCACCGCCGCGCCGGCACCCTCGAACGCGCGCCCCACCGCGTCCCAGTCCGTCGTGCCGTCCGGCTGCCGGGCGGCGCGGGCCGCCGGGAGATCCGTGATGCCCGCCGACACCTTCGTCGCCAGAAAGATGCGGTCGCGCCGGCCCCGCAACAGCTTGCCGAGCTGGGTTTCGCTCTCCCCGCCCGAGAACTGCTCGTCCACCCACCAGGCGTAGCAGTTCGCCGTGTCCAGGAAGTCGCCGCCGGCGTCGAGGTAGGCGTCCAGGATGCGGGCGGACGTCGGCTCGTCCGTCGACGTGCCCATCAGCATGCAGCCCAGCGACACCTGGCTCACGTACTGGCCGGTCCGGCCCAGTTCCACCTTTTTCATGCCGACCACGCTAAGCCCGGATCGGTCCGGTACTACAGTCCAATATCGTGGCGGGATCACAGACCGATTGGGGCGTGCTGCTGGAACCGGCCGGACCGGGCCCGAAGCACGAACAGCTGGCCAGGGCCCTGCGCAAGGCGATCCGGGACGGCGTCCTGGACGGCGCTGTCCCGCCGAGCCGCCGGCTCGCCGCCGACCTCGGGTGCTCGCGGTGGGTCGTCACGCAGGCCTACGCCCAGCTCGTCGCCGAGGGGTACCTGGCCGGGCGCACCGGGTCGGCCACCCGGGTCCGGCGGGTGGGTGACGCCGTGGCGGCACCGGAACCGGTGCGCCCGGCGCCGCCGCGGTACGACCTCGCTCCGGGCCTGCCCGACCTGCGGAACTTCCCCCGCCGGCCGTGGGCGGAAGCGGTGCGCGAAGTCCTCACGACCACGCCGCACCCGGACTTCGGGCTGCCCGAGCCGGCCGGGCACCCCCGGCTGCGGCGGGTCCTGGGCGACTACCTCCGGCGCGTCCGCGGCGCCGCGCCCGGCACCGTGCTGGTCTGCGGCGGCGTCACCGACGGGGTGACCGGCGTGTGCCGCGCCCTGGCCGAGCGCGGCCGCACCCGGCTGGCCGTCGAGGACCCCGGGTGGACGCGGCTGTGGCGGGCGGCCGAAAGCGCCGGGATGACCGTCGATCCGGTGCCGGTCGACGACGAAGGCATCAACGTCGGGCGGATTCCGGCGGGCGTGCGCGCCGTGCTCGTCACGCCCGCGCACCAGTTCCCGACCGGCGCCGTCCTCTCGCCGCGGCGGCGGGCCGAGCTCCTCGCCTGGGCGCGGGACGTCGACGGGCTGATCCTCGAAGACGACTACGACGCCGAATTCCGGTACGACCGGCGGCCCGTCGGCACCGTCCAGGGCACCGACCCGGGGCGGGTTGCGCTCTTCGGGTCGGTCAGCAAGACGCTCGGCCCCGCGCTCGGGCTCGGCTGGGCCGTGCTGCCTCCACAGTGGACAGTGCGGGCGCACCCGCCGCCCGTGGTCGACCAGCTCGCGCTGGCCGGCTACGTCGAAAGCGGCGGCTACGACCGGCACCTGCGCAGTGCCCGGCTGCGGTACCGCGCCCGGCGCGACCGGCTCGTCGCCGCGCTGGAGCCCGCGCGGCTTTCCGGCGCCGCGGCCGGGCTGCACCTCGTGCTTCACCTCGACCGAGACGCCGCGGCGGTCGTCCGGAAGGCGAAGGCGGCGGGCGTCAAGGTGGCCGATCTCGACGACTACCGCTCGGCCCCGGGCGAGCCCGCCCTCGTCCTCGGCTACGGCAACCTCGCCGACACCGGCGTCGACGCCGCCGCGCGGCTGCTTCGCGAGGCTATGACAACGGTTTGACCTGGTTGCCGCCTTCTCAAATCCCCGGCGATGTGAAAAGCTGCTGGACAGTCCGCTCCTGACAACGTTGTCACCACTGGGAGGTGCGCCCCATGGGGTCGCAAAGCAGACGGCTGATCGCCGCCGCGGCCGTCGGGCTCGTGGTCGCCGCGACGAGCCAAGCCACCGCACACGCCGCCGCGCCGGTCGATCCGGTGAGCCTGGTCAACCCGTTCGTCGGCACGCAGAACTTCGGCAACACCTTCCCCGGCGCCAGTGCGCCGTTCGGAATGGTGCAGGTCAGCCCGGACACGGGCGGCCAGGGTGGCTACGACTACCTGCAGAACGCGATCTACGGCTTCAGCCAGACGCACCTGTCCGGCGTCGGCTGCGGCGTCATGGGCGAGCTGCCGATCATGCCGACGACCGGCGCCGTGGACAACGTTGACAAGAACGCTTACCGGTCCGAGTACAGCCACGACGACGAGCACGCCGAGCCCGGCTACTACCGCGTCGGCCTGCAGAAGTACGGCGTCAACGCCGAGCTGACGGCGACCGCGCGCACCGGGTGGCAGCGCTACACGTTCCCCTCGACCGGCGCGGCGAACGTCCTGTTCAACACCGGGGAGGCCAACCAGTCCGTCAAGGACTCCGAGATCCACGTGGTCGGCGACCGGACCCTCGAAGGCCGCGTCCGCGCCGGCGGGTTCTGCGCCGGGCACGACGAACACACCGTCTACTTCACCGCGACCTTCGACCGGCCGTTCAGCTCGTTCGGCACCTGGCGCGATTCGACGCGCACGCCCGGCGGCCGCGACGCCGCGGGCACCGGCGGCAACGGCGCCTGGGCGAGCTTCGACGCGACCACCGACCACGACGTCGTGCTCAAGGTCGGCCTCTCCTACACCGGGCTCGACGGCGCGCGGAAGAACCTCGCGGCGGAGACGTCGAACTACGACTTCGACGCGACGCGCGCCGCGCTGCACCAGCAGTGGGCCGACCGGCTCGGGGCGATCAAGATCGCCGGCGGCACGACCGAGCGGCAGACGGCGTTCTACACCGCGCTCTACCACGCGCAGCTGCACCCGAACCTGGCCGGCGACACCGACGGCACGTACACCGGCTTCGACGGCAAGGTGCACACCGCGAGCGGCTACACGCCGTACCAGAACTTCTCGCTGTGGGACACCTACCGTCCGCAGAACCAGCTCCTGGAGCTGCTGGAACCGCAGGTCGCGCGGGACGTCGCGCTGTCGGTCGTCGCCATCGGGCGGGACGGCGGGTGGCTGCCGCGCTGGGCGCTGGCCGAGAGCGAAACGAACATCATGACCGGCGACCCGGTGACGCCGTTCCTCGTCGAGGCGTGGTCGAAGGGCCTGCTCGCCGGGCACGAAGAAGAGGCCTACGCGCTGCTCAAGAAGAACGCGACGAGCACACCGCCCGCCGACTCGCCGTACAACGGCCGCTCCGGCGTGAACTACTACAACGACCGCGGTTACATCCCGAGCGGGCTGACGCTCGGCAAGGACTGCGCGGACAAGGGCGGCGACAACGACTGCACGCACCCGGCGTCGGCGACCATGGAGTACTCGGCGGCCGACGCGGCGCTCGCGTTGATGGCGAAGGGGCTCGGCCACCAGGCCGACGCGCGGGTGTTCGCCGACCGCGGTCAGTGGTACCGCAACCTCTGGGACTCCTCGATCGGCCAGTTCCGCCCCCGCACCGCCGAGGGCACCTGGCTGTCGCCGTACAACCCGGTCGACGCCGACCACCAGTTCCACGAGGGCGGCGCGTACCAGTACCAGTGGCTGGTGCCGCAGGACCCGGCCGGGCTGGTCTCCCTGATGGGCGGCCGGACGGCGACGGAGAAGCGCCTCGACGCGTTCTTCGCCTACAACAACCTCTTGAAGGACCCGGCGGGCACCGCGCGGAAGGACTGGATCGCCAGCCCGTACGACTACTACGGCAAGCCGACCTACAACCCGAACAACGAGCCCGACCTGCTCGCGCCCTACATGTACAACTGGGTCGGCGCGCCGTCGAAGACCGCGACCGTGGTCCGCGCGGCGATGACGCTGTTCACCACCGGCCCCGACGGCATGACCGGCAACGACGACCTCGGCACCATGTCGGCCTGGTACGTCTTCTCGTCGCTCGGGCTGTACCCGACGATGAGCGGCGCGAACTTCCTCGCGCTGTCGAGCCCGCAGTTCGAGTCGGCGACCGTCCGGATCGGACAGTACGGCTCCGCGCAGGGCGGGACGCTCACGGTGTCGGCGCCGGGCGCGAGCGACGCGAACCGGTACATCCAGAGCGTGTCGCTCAACGGCCGGGACGTCCGGCAGACGTCCCTCGACTGGTCGGCGCTGGCGCACGGCGGGACGCTTTTGCACAAGCTCGGGTCGCGGCCGTCGTCGTGGGGAACTTCGCCGTCCGCGACACCGCCGTCGGTGAACAAGGCGCCGGGCGACCCCCGGCGGCACGTCGACGCCGCGTTGCGGCAGACGTCCGTGGTGATCCCGTCCGGCCCGGCGCAGCAGGTGCACCTCGACCTCGACGTCCTCGCCCAGAACCCGGCGTTGCAGCCGGTGACGGTTTCGGTCTCGGCCGGTGCGTGGAAGACGCGGGTCCGGCCGCTGCAGCTGATCTGGTCCGGACGGCTGCCGGTGCAGCAGACGGTGCCGATCACGGTGAACGTCCCGGCGGGAGCGGCGCTCGGGACGTACCCGGTGGACGTCAAGGTGTCCGGGCTGGGCGCGAACACGGTGACGCGCTCGGCGACGATCGAGGTCCGGATGCCGTCGGTGTGCGCTTCCGCCGGCTCGCAGTGCGCGGTCGACCTGGCCCGCGACCGCAACCACGACGGCACGGCGACGGTGGAAGCCTCCTCTGACGGCAACTTCGACGGCAGCGGGTGGAGCTACGACGCTGCGCTGCTCCCGGCGGCGGGCCCGGTGGTCTGGGACGGCGTCACGTACGCGGCGCCGGACGCTTCGGGGACTTCGCCCAACTTCGTCGAGGCCCGCGGGCAGTCGCTGCTGCTCCCGGCCGGTCAGCATGCGGCGTTGAAGCTGGTCGGGTCGTCGCACAACGGCCCGGTGTCGACGACGGTGACGGCGCACTACACCGACGGGACCAGCGCAGACTTGGCCGTGACGTTCGGCGACTGGGCGGGGTCGGGCAGCCCGGTCGTGCTCGAGATGCCGCACCGGATCAAGGCCGGGAGCGGGGTCGACGGGCCGCCGGTCCGGCTGTTCGGGGTTTCGGCCGCGCTGGACGGCGCGAAGACGGTGCAGTCGGTGAGCCTGCCGAACGACCCGCGGGTGGAGCTCTACGCGCTCACCCTGGCGTGACGGTCCGGTTCGCCGGCTCCCCGGCGAACCGTTCCGCCAGGTCAGGGAAGCCGAACACGGTGATCCGCGCGATGCCGCCGTGGCCCGCGGTCAGCACCACCACCCCGAACGGCTCGCCGCGGTACCGGACCGCGGCCGCCGGCTGGCCGTTCGCGCGCGACGGCGTCATCCGCCACTCCCCGGGCTCGCCGATTACGTGTCGCAGGAAGGCGACGCAAGTGCGCTTTCCGGCGAACCACGTCCGGGACGGCAGCGCCTCGATCACCGCGTCCTCGCGCAGGATCTGCTCCAAGGCGGCCAGGTCGGAGTTCGTGAACGCCGTCAGATAGCGGTCCAGCAGCTCGTGTTGCTCCGGCTCGGTGAGCTCGCCGACCGCCGGGGCGTCGTGGAGGGTGGCCCGGGCTCGCTGGAGCGCGCTCTTCACCGCCGCGACGCTCGTGCCGAGCATTTCCGCGACCTCGGCCGCCGGGAAGGCCAGCACCTCGCGCAGGATCAGGACCGCGCGCTGCTTCGGCGGAAGCAGCTGGAGGCCGGCGATCAGAGCCAGCCGGACGCCGTCACGGGCTTCGGCGATGGCTGCCGGGTCCGCCGAGTCCGGGGTGATCAGCGCGTCCGGGATCGGCCGCGGCCAGGCGTCGGCCAGGACCGGCGGGGCGTCCGGGTCCGTCGTGGGTGGGCCCAGCCCCGAGGGGAGCGGCAGCCGCCGGCGCTGCTCCAGCGCGGTGAGGCAGGCGTTCGTCGCGATGCGGTAGAGCCAGGTGCGCAGCGATGCCCGGCCTTCGAAGCGGTCGTAGGCGCGGAAGGCGCGCAGGTAGGTCTCCTGGACCACGTCCTCGGCCTCGTCGGGGGTGCCGAGCATGCGGTAGCAGTGGGCCAGCAGCTCCCGGCGGTACGGCTCGAAGTCCACGGTCATACCTTTGCCGACCGGTGCGGGCGGTGAAAGGAATCGGTGAGCTCCGGAGGCTGCCTCAGGCGACGATCCGCGGTTCCGACGCCAGCCGCGACAGGACGTGGGTCAGCCGGCGCGCCGCCACCTCCCACTCCTCCAGCGCGCTTCCGCGGCCCAGCGCCGCCGTGCGCAGGGACCTTCTCAACTCCGGATCGGCGTACCAGCGGTGCAGGGCGTCCGCCAGTGCGTACGGGTCCTCCGGCTCGACCAGCAGGCCCGGCATCTCGCCGTCGGCGTCGACGCCCAGTGCGTCGTACACCCCGCCCACCTCGGTGGCCAGTACCGGGATTCCCCTGGCCAGCGCCTGGGCCACGAACATGCCGGACGTCGCCGCGCGGGCCGGGATCACCAGCAGGTCGGCCGCGTTGTAGGCCGCGCCGAGGTCGACCGCGTCGCCGGCCAGCGTGATCCGGTTGCCGAGGCCGAGCCGCTCGATGGACCAGCCGAGCTCCTCGACGTACGCCTTGTCCGTCTCCAGCGAGCCGGCGAACACGCACGACAGCGCCAGGTGGTCGACCTCGCCGAGGGCCTGGACCAGCACGTCGTGGCCGTTGCGGCGGGTCACGTCGCCCACGCACAGCAGCCGCGACACGCCGTCCGCGCCCGCCGCGAGCGGGGCCGCGTCGGTGCCCGGTTTGGCGACGTACACGCGGCTCGGGTCCAGGTCGTGGCGGTCGATCAGCAGGCGGGCGAGCCACGGGCTCGTCGCGACGACCATCCCGGCCATCCGCAGCGTCTCGCGCTCGCACGCGTCCAGCTCCGCGGCGTGCGCCGGGGCCAGCCCGGGCTCGTCGGCGAGGGCCTGGTGCACCAGCACCGCCAGCCGCAGCCGCCGCGCGTGCGGGACGACGATCTCCGGCACGCCCGAGGCGATCATGCCGTCGAGCAGCACCACCGTCCGGTCCGGCAGCGCGGCCAGCGACCGCGCCAGCCGGCGTCTCGACGTCGCGTCCGGCTCCGGCCAGTCGCCGGCGATCGGCAGCTCCAGCACCGGCTGCCCGACGGCGGGCAGGTTCTGGCACATCCGCTTGTCGTAGGTGTCGCTGCCCGGCGGTGCGGCCGGGAGGATGAACACCATCGGGTCGGCGGGTCTCATCGCGCGCGCCGGAGCAGGTCGGGTTCGGGAACGGACACGGCTTCCTCCAGCGTGGATCGACGGCGGTGACGGCTCATACGTCACACGCACCCCGACCCGCGAAGGTTCAGCTGCTCTGCGAGTCGATTTTCCAGACGCCGCCCTCTTGGACGAGCGTGAAGGTGTCGTTCTCGGCGTTCCCGCCGTCGTAGGACACGCGCGCGGTGACCCGGCCGGGCCCGACCTCCCGGGGATTGCTCACGTTCACCGACTTGTACCGGCTCCAGAAGCTCTTGTACGTCTCGTACGTCTGGTTGCGCGAAGCCTTGAAGTGCGGCGTCAGCAGGTTCCAGGCCGCCGCCGGATTGTTCGGCAGCAACCCGTAGTAAGCGGTGAGGGCGTCGACGGCGGACTTCGACGAAGCCACCGTCGAAACCGTCTGCGAAGTCGGCGCGGTCGAGGGCGCCGACGTCGGCGTGGCGGACGGCGACGGCGTCGGCGAAGGCGACGGAGAGGGGGTGGCCGACGCCGAGGTCGCCGGCGTCTCCGACGGCGGCGGCGCGGCGGTGTCCTGCGGCGGCTTCTGCCGCACGACCAGCAGGATCGCCACGACGACCGCCACGCACAGCAGCGCCGCGCCCGCCCCGACGGCGATCAGGCCCTTGCGCGCGCCCGGCGACACCGTGGTGACCTCCCCCACGGGCACGGTGACCGCGGCCGGCACGGTCGGGACCGCCGGCGGCTCGGTTTCGGGCAACGTCGCCGCGAGCACCGAGTCACCCGGTTCCGCGTCCTGCAGCAGCGCCCGCAGTTCCTGCTCGACCTCGTCCATCGACGGCCGCTCGGCCGGCTCGGTGGCGAGCATCCGCACCAGCAGCGGCGTCAGCCGGCCCGCCTTCTCCGGCGGGGCGGTCTCCCCGCTGGACGCCTTGTAGAGCAAGGCGATCGGGTTGTCGGCGACGCCGTAGGGCGACTGGCCCTCGACGGCGGCGTACAGCGTGGCGCCGAGCGAGAAGACGTCGGCGGCGAAGTCCGCGTCCTCACCGCGGGCCACCTCGGGCGCGAGGTACGCGGGCGTGCCGGCGATCTCCCCGGTGGCCGTCAGCTTGACGTCACCGATCGCGCGCGAGATGCCGAAGTCGGTGATCTTCGCCGTGCCGTCCTCGGAGACCAGGATGTTGGCCGGCTTCACGTCGCGGTGCACGATCCCGGCGCGGTGCGCGCCGGCCAGCGCCGAGCTGATCTGCACGCCGACGCGGATGGCGTCGTCCACCGTGGCCGGTTCCTCGCCGAGCACGACGGCCAGGCTCTTCGACGGCAGGTACTCCATCACCAGCCACGGCCGGTCCTCCTCCTCGAGGACGGCGAACACGGTGATCGCGTGGGAATGCTGGAGCCGGGCGGCGATCCGCGCCTCGCGCATCGCGCGGTTCTTCGCCTCTTCGGTGCGGTGCTCGTCGTGGTCGTGCGGCAGCAGGAGTTCCTTGATCGCCACGGTGCGGTCGAGCTTTTCGTCCTGGGCCCGCCACACCGTGCCCATCGCGCCGCCGCCGATCGGCTCGAGCAGCCGGTACCGATCGCGGATCCGGCGACTTTCCACGAGCATCCACCATTCTCCGAAGTGGCCGACGAGATCCGGTCAGCATGCCAGCCTGGGCGGCCGACCGGTACCAACGTAACCGAAAGCCTTGCGCGGACAGCGCAAAAGAGCGCTGTGGCGCCGCCCACGGTGTACCCAGGAATCCTAACGAACAACCCCGTACGCCCGATCAAGCGCGTCCACGATCTCCTTGCGCAGCCCGGTGCCGACGGCGATCGTCGCCGCGGAACCCACCGTGTGCTCGCTGCCGTCGCGGTCGACGACGGCGCCACCCGCCTCGCGCACGAGCAGCACGCCCGCCATGGTGTCCCACGGGTTGTTGGACAAGATCACTGCGGCGTCGAGCTTTCCGTCCGCCACCCAGGCGAGGTCGATCGCCGCCGTGCCGAGCATCCGGATCTTCTGCGCCCGCGCGCCGAGGTCCGACAGCAGCGTCAGCCGGGCCCGGTTCTTCTCCTCGGCGAGCTCGCCGATCGCGAAGTCGCCGACGGCGATCATGGCGTCCGAAATCTCCGTCGCCGTGGAGGCGCCGACGCGCTTTCCGTTCGCGAAGGTGCCTTCGCCGCGCGCCGCGGTGTAGGTGACACCGAGGTACGGCAGCGCGATCGCGGCGACCGTGCTGTGCTCGCCCTCCACCAGCGCCAGGGAAATCCCGCAGAGCGGAATTCCGCGGGCGAAGTTCGCGGTCCCGTCGATGGGGTCGAGCGCCCACCAGCGGTCACCGCCGTCCCCGCTGAGGCCGCGCTCCTCGCCGAGGATGCCGATCTCCGGCGTCTCGGCGGAGAGGAACTCCCGCAGCGCGTCCTCGACCGCCGTGTCGACGTCGGTCACCAAGTCCCGATCGCCTTTCGCGGAAACGGAAAAACTCGGGCGCGACCGGACGATCTCCGTCGCCTTCGCCACGGCCTCGCGCGCGACGTCCAGTAGTGCGGCATGCTCGGTCATGCCACCAACCTAGTGAAGGGCCGCGGTCATGACCGATCTGTTCCCGCTCGCCACCACCGCCGACGAGCAGGAGCGGCGGGCGTCGGTGGCGGTGCTGCCGGTCGGCAGCTTCGAGCAGCACGGCGCGCACCTCCCGCTGGTGACCGACACGGTGATCGCGGCGACCCTCGCGCGCGCGGTGGCCGGCGCGTACCCCGTGCTCCACCTGCCGCCGATCACGATCTCGTGCTCGCACGAGCACGCGGGGTGGGCGGGCACGGTGAGCATCTCGGCGCGCACGCTGCACGCCGTGGTCACCGACATCGCCGCGTCACTGACGGCGTCCGGGGTGGACCGGCTGGTGCTGGTCAACGGGCACGGCGGCAACTACGTACTGTCCAATGTGGTCCAGGAAGCCGCGGGCGCGATGGCGCTGTTCCCCGGCGTCGCGGACTGGCAGGCGGCGCACACCGCGGCCGGCCTGCGGACGTCGCTGGACGACGACATGCACGCGGGCGAGCTGGAGACGTCGATCCTCCTGCACGCCCACCCGCACCTGGTCCGCCCGGGACACGAGACGGCCGACCACGTCACCGACCGGGACCACCTGCTGACGCTGGGCCTGCGGGCGTACACGGAGTCGGGGGTGGTCGGCCGCCCTTCGCTGGCCAGTGCGGCCAAGGGGCACGTCCTGCTGGACACGCTGGTCCAGCGCTTCGCCGGCGTCCTCGAGGCGCTAGGCGCCTGAGCAGGCCTGGTCGAGGTGCGGCAGCAGGTGGGCCATCCGCTCGGCCTTCGTCCGCAGGTACCGCAGGCTCTCCGGATTCGGCGGGACCAGCAGCGGGACCCGCTCGCTGATGCGGATTCCGTAGCGCGTGAGCTGTTCGACCTTCTCCGGGTTGTTGGACAGCAGCCGCACCGAGCGGACGCCCAGGTCGGTCAGGATGCCCGCCGCCGCGTGGTAGTCACGGGCGTCGACCGGCAGGCCCTGCGCCACGTTCGCGTCGACCGTGTCGAGGCCCTCGTCCTGCTGCAGCCGCATCGCCTCGAGCTTCGCGAGCAGGCCGATCCCGCGGCCCTCGTGGCCCTGGACGTACACGAGCACGCCGGAGCCCTCCGCGACGATGCGGTCCAGCGCCACCGCCAGCTGGTCGCCGCACTCGCAGTGCGTCGAGCCGAAGACGTCCCCGGTCAGGCACTCGCTGTGCACCCGGGTCAGCGTGCCGAGTTCGGCGATGTCTCCGTAGACCAATGCGACCTGCTCGGTGCCGGTGCGGTCGAGGTACCCGACCGCGCGGAACGTCCCGTGCCGGGTCGGTAGCCGGGTCTCGACCACCCGCTCGACCACGGCCCGGCGCGCCTCTCTTGCTGTCATGGCCTCCACCTCTCTACCCCCGCACTTTCACGTGAAAGTGCGGGGCTGTTCGTGCGGCACTTTCACGTGAAAGTGCACCGGCGACACTCCGAACGAACAGGACACCGGCGCCGGGCAGGCTCGCGACCAGCGTGAGCACGCCGTAGACGACGGCGACGGTGACACCTTGGGCGGCCCCGAGCCCGGCGGCGCCGAAGAGCACGGCGCAGACGCCCTCGCGGGGACCGAAGCCGCCGACGTTCAGCGGAAGACCCATCGCCAGCAGCGCGAGGACCATCAGCGGCAGGAGCTGCCCCACCGGCGCGGCCACCCCGGCGACGCGGGCGGCGACGACGAACAGCGCCAGGTGCCCGGCCAGGGTCGCGGCCGATAGGAAGCCCACGCCGGGCCAGGTCTCGCGGGTCAGCAGGCCGAGCCGGACGTCGGCGAGGGTGACGGCGAAGCCGCGGCGCCACTTCGACGGGCTGTGGATCCAGCGCCCGCCGAGCAGGCGGCCCACAACCAGCGCGGTGACGGCGGCCAGCACGACGACCACCCCGGCCACCACTACGACCTCGCGGAACGCGCCGGGCACGACACCCGGGGACGCGAGCACGACGGTGACCGCGGACGCGATCAGCACGACCTGGCCGGCAGTGCGTTCCAGGACGACGGCCCGCACGCCGCGCGGCACGTCGCCGGCGTCGCGGCCGTGCTGCACCGCGCGGTGGACGTCGCCGAGGACGCCCGCGGGGAGCACGCCGTTGAGGAACAGCGCGCGGTAGTAGTCGGCGACGGCGGTGCGCAGGCGCAGCCGCAGGCCGAGCCGGGTGGCGACGATCTGCCAGCGGCCCGCGCTGAACAGCGTCGTCGCGAAGCCGATGCCGAGCGCGGCCAGGACGCCGGCGGCGCTGATCCGGCCGAGGCCGTCGAGGAAGGCGGCGCTGCCGAACTGCCAGACCAGCACGGCGAGGATGCCCGCCGCGCCGAGGATCCGCAGCCAGGCCAGTGCGCGCTTCACGCCGCCGCCTCCCGGTTCGGCGGCAGGACCAGCAGGTCGCCGTGGTGGATCACCGCGTGCAGCTCGCCCGCCGCCGCCAGCTCCAGCCGCCGCTGCAGGTAGACCCCGGCGACCGGGCGCAGCTCCGGCAGCTGTTCGACGGCGGCGCCGACCCAGCCTTCGAGCCACTGCCGCTGCAGTTCCGCCTGGTCGGGGCCGAGCCGCCAGGCGCTGTCCGCGCGGACGACCTGGGCGCCGAGCCTGCCGAACGCGGCCGCGGCGACGTCCACCGCGTTGGGGCCGAGCAGCCGGCGGCCGTCGGTGATCCGGCGCTGGTGGGCGTTGAACGCGGCGGCGAGGGCGGGGTCGAGCGGATCGGTGGGCGACAGCTCCACCTTGCCGGTCACCGAGAGCATCAGCAGCGCCGCACAGCCCGCTTCGACGACCGCCGTGGCCAGCGCCGTGACCTCGTCCCTGGTCAGCAGGTCGAGCAGCGCGGACGCGGTGACCAGCGACGTCCCCGCCAGGTCGGCGGCCCGCAGCGCGGTGATGTCGCGCCGCTCGGCGACGACGTCGACCGGGCTGCCGTCGAGCGCAGTGCCCGGGAGGCTTTCCTGCGCGTGGGCGAGCAGGGCGGTGTCGTGGTCGTGCAGGATCCAGTGCTGGGTGCCGGGCAGGCGGGCGGCCAGCCAGCGGCCGAGCGAGCCGGTGCCGCAGCCGAGGTCGCGGACGACGATGTCCTCGCCGGCCGGGAGGAACGAGCGGAGCGGGTCGAGCAGTTCGGTGGCGCGGGCCGCGGCGTCGGCGGGTTCGCGCAGGTAGAGCCAGTCGGGGGCGAACGCGGTCATGCCGCCGCCTCCTGCCGCAGGAGGATGTCGGCGATCCGGCGGGCGGTGTCGTCCCAGCCGGTCAGGGTCTCGCGGCGCAGCCTCGCCGACGCGCGCAGCCGCGTCCGCAGCGCCGGTTCGGTGAGCCAGCGGCGCAGGGCGGCACCGAGCGCTTCGACGTCGTCGCCGGGAACGAGCATCCCGGGCACCGAGCCGTCCGGCGCGACGCCGACCGTGTCGGGCAGCGCGTCGACGTCGGTGGTCAGCACCGGCACGCCGCGGGCGAGGGCCTCGGTGACGACCATGCCGAAGGTCTCGGCGCGCGAGGGCAGCACGAGCAGGTCGGCGGTGTGGTAGGTCGCCTCGAGGGCCGCGCCGGTGCGGGGGCCGGTGAGCGTGAAGCGGGCGCCGAGCCGGTGCTCGCGCAGCCGCTCGACGTACTTGGTCTCGCGCCGGATCCCGCCGACGCATTCGCACGTCCAGCGCAGGTCGGCGACGGTCTCGAGGGCCTGGGCGAGCACGCCCTGCCCCTTGCGCGGGGTCACGTTGGCCACGCAGACCAGCCGGGACATCCCGTCGGTGCCGACGGCGAGCGGGGCCAGGTCGACGCCCGGCGTGACCGCGTGCACGCGGTGCGGGGCCAGTCCGTGGTGGGCGATCAGGCGGCGCGCGGCCCACTCGCTGGTCGCGACGACCGAGCCGGCGGCCCGCAGCGTGTCGCGTTCCAGCGCGTCGAGCTCGGCGGCGAGCGCGGGCGGCAGGCCGGTCTCGTCGGCCAGCGGCAGGTGCACCAGCACCGACAGCGACAGCCGGCGCGCCTGCGGGACGACGACCTCGGGCACGCCGCACGCGACCAGGCCGTCGAGCAGCACGGCCGAGCCGGTGGGCAGCGCGGAGAGGAGGTGGCCGAGCACCGCGCGGGCCTCGGTGTCCGGCCGCGGCCAGCTGCCGGAGACGGCGATCTCGTGCACGTCGAAGCCGGCGGCACCGAGCCGGTCGCACATCCGGCGGTCGTAGGTGTTGCCGCCACTGGGGACGGACGTGTCGTCGACGTCCCCGGGGAGGATCACGTAAAGACTGAGGCCTATTTCGGCTAGCCCGCCGCCGCCCACGCTGGGACCGCTGGTGGACGCCGAAGTCGTGCGGCGGGCGACGGCGGAATAGGTCTCACCGTTCACAGTGCACGCTCGTAACTCGCCCAGGCAACGTGCGACTCGTGCAGCGCAACGGTGATCCCGTCGAGGCCGCGCGCGCCTTCGCCCAGGCGTCCGGCGTGGACGGCGTCGGCGAGGCGGTCGGCGATGACCTTCGCGAGGAACTCGGTCGAGGTGTTGATCCCCTTGAACTCCGGCTCGTCGTCGAGGTTGCGGTAGTTCAGGTCGCTCAGCACCGCCTTGAGCTCTTCCGTGGCCTTGCCGATGTCGACGACGATGTTGTCCTCGTCGAGTTCGGCGCGGCGGAACGTCGCATCCACCACAAAAGTCGCGCCGTGCAGGCGTTGCGCGGGGCCGAACACTTCCCCGCGGAAGCTGTGGGCGACCATCACGTGGTCACGGACGGTGATGCTGAACACCAAGACCTCCGATGCGTTCGGGTGGACGTGGTCACTGCGGCTGATACATGACACGGAGGCAGAGGGCGGAAAGTTCATTCGCGGCCAACCGGGGTAACACGGACGGGAGATCTTCAAACTTGCACTCGCCGCTCACCAGTGCTTCGAAGGCCGGATCGGCCAGCAGATCCAGGGCGACGCCGAGGCGCTGGGCGTAGCTGCGGTCGGGCCTCGCGACCGTTCCGACCTGGCTGCTGCGGATCACCAGCCGTCGCGAATGGAAGTTCTCGCCGAGCGGGACGCTCACCCGGCGGTCGCCGTACCACGACATCTCGACGACTTCCCCTTCCGGCGCGAGCAGTTCCAGCGCGCGGCCGAGCCCGGCCTCGCTGGCGCTCGCGTGCACAACGAGGTCGCAGTCGCCGAGCGCGTTCTCCGGCGTCGAGAAGTCGACACCGAGCGCCGCGGCAATGTCCGCTTTGGCCGGATCGACGTCGATCAGCTGCACCCGCGTCGCCGGAAATCCGGTGAGGAGCTTCGCGACGCTGCAGCCGACCATGCCGGCGCCGATAACGGCGATCCGGTCGCCGAGCCGCGGCCGCGCGTCCCACACGGCGTTCACCGCGGTCTCGACCGTGCCGGCGAGGATCGCGCGGCCGGGCGGGACGGCGTCCGGCACCGGCGTCACCGCGGCCGCCGGCACGACGTACGCGGTCTGGTGCGGGTAGAGGCAGAACACGGTCTTGCCTTCGAGGTGCGCGGGGCCCTGCTCGACGACGCCGACGTTGAGGTAGCCGTACTTGACCGGGCCGGGGAACTCGCCCTCCTGGAAGGGGGCGCGCATGACGTCGTGCTGGCTCGCCGGGACGCCCCCGCGGAAGACGAGGGTCTCGGTGCCGCGGCTGACGCCGGAGCACAGCGTGCGGACGAGCACGTCGTCCGGCCCGGGCGCGGGCAGCCGCTCCTCCCGCAGCTGTCCCGAGCCGGGACTTTGAACCCAGAAAGCCTGTTCCACGTGTTTCTCCTCAGCGGGCGACCGGAGGCTGGTGTCGCCACCCTATGAGTTATTCGCGGAGTCGACGATGATCAAACAGGACCTTCTCCTGCGTGCGGTGATCCCGGCGCCGGTGCTCGCCGCGGGGTTCGTCGTGGGCGGTTTCGCCCCGCTCGCCTGGGTCACCGGGATCGTCTACGGCCTCGCGCTGGTGCTGCTCACGGAGTGGGGGCTGCGCCGCAGCGGCCGTGGCACCTTCGGACCGGCGGACTGGATCACGTTCGCCCGCGCGATGCTCGTCGGCTGTGCGGCCGAACTGATCGCCGAGGGTGACTTTTCCCTCGGCTGGCTCGTCGGGCTGGTCGGCGTGGCGCTGCTCCTGGACGGCCTCGACGGCCAGGTGGCCCGCCGCACCGGAACGGCGTCGGAGTTCGGCGCGCGGTTCGACATGGAGGTCGACGCGTTCCTGATCCTGCTGCTGTGCATCCAGGTGTCCCGGACGCTGGGGCTGTGGGTGCTCGCGATCGGGCTCATGCGGTACGCGTTCGTGGCCGCGGCCTGGGCGATGCCCTGGCTGACGGCGCCGCTGTACCCGAGCATGGCCCGCAAGACGGTGGCCGCGGTCCAGGGTGTGGTCCTGGTGGTGGCGGTGTCCGGGCTGCTGCCGGTTGCCTTGGCCTTCGCCGCGGTCGCGCTCGCCCTGGCGTCGCTGGTCTGGTCGTTCGGCCGGGACGTCGTCTGGCTGGCCGGGCACCGCGTCGAGCACCGCCCGGCCCGCATCGTCACGATCACCCGCACGTCCCTGCGTTACTCCCACCCCACCCACAACCAGGCCGCCTGAGGCCACTTTCCCTACGAAAGTGATCCGGAGTGAGCGCTCCGGGTAGCTTTCACGTGAAAGCTACGGCTTGGGGGTGGAGTCGCGGGCGGCGCGGGCTCGGCGCTTGCCCTCGTGCATGGCCACCACCCGGGCGATGGGGATGGTGTGCCCTTCTTCGACCAGGTCGGCGGGCAGTACGAACGGCTCGGGCATCTCGGCGGTCCACGGGTCGTCGCCGGCCAGCAAGGCCGGGGCCGTGTGGACGGTGAAGTCGGCCGGCTTGACGCCGTCGAGGTCGGCCCAGCGGACCGGGAACGACACCGGTGCGCCCGGGCGGTGGCGCGGGCTGTAGACCGAGACGACCGTTGCGCCGCCCGCCCGCGTCGAATCCAGGAACACCTTGCCTTCGCGGCGCTCCCGCACGAACTCCGTCGTGCCCAGGGCCGGGTCGATGCGCTCGGCGCGGGCCGCGACCGCGCGGGTGGCCGCCGCGATGTCCTCCGTCGACTGTCCCGGCGCCAGTGGCACGAAGACGTGGACGCCCTTGGCGCCGCTGGTCTTCACCGCGCCGTCGAGACCGTCGTTGCGCAACGCCTCCCGCACCAGTTTCGCGCCGCCCACGGCCAGGGAAAACGGGCCGTCCTCCGGCGGGTCGAGGTCGAGGATGAGGTGCGTCGGGCCGTTCGCGGGCTCACCGCGGAACAGCGTCGTGTGGTACTCGATCGCCCGCTGGTTGCCGAACCACACCAACGTGCGAAGGTCGTTGCAGAGCGCGTAGGTGACTTCGCGCCGGGACCGGTCGGCCCACAGCGCCCGGCGCTCCACCCACTCCGGCGTGTACTTCGGCAGATTCTTCTGCATGAACGGCCCTTGGCCGCGCAGCACCCGCACGACGCTCAGCAGCCGGTCGTGCAGCTCCGGCAGCATCCGTTCGGACACCGCTTCGAGGTAGTCGAGCAGTTCGCGCTTGGTGACGCCCGCGTCGGGGAAAACCTCCTGGTCGAGACTGCTCAGCTTGACGCCGTGCCGAACCTCATCGCCGCTCATCGGCCCACCTTCGCGGTCCAGGGTGGAGCGGTCAACTCTCAACCGAGCGGACGGGTCGCGGAAGCGCTGCACCAGAGCCGTAAGCCGCCCGGGCGAACGCGATCAAGGCGCGCGCGGCCGGGCTCACCGGGCCGTCCGCCCGCCACGCCAGCGCCAGCACGCCCCGCAACCCCGGTCCGGCGAGGCCGACGACCCACAGCTCCGCCTGGTGGTACCGGGCCAGCGACTCCGGCACGATCGCCACGCCGAGACCCCGCGTCGCCAGCTGCACCAGGACGTTCGGGTCGGCCGCCTCGAACGCGATCCGCGGTGTCAGCCCCGCCCGCGCGAAGGCGGCGTCCAAGGCCGTCCGCAGGCCCGTCCCCTTCGGCAGCGCCATCAGCGGCAGGCCGTCGAGATCGGAGATCTCGACCTCGTCGCGGCCGGCCAGCGGACCCGTCGGCGCGGTGACGGCCAGGAACGGCTCGTCGAGCAGCACCTGCGTCGCGATGCCGGGCGGCGGGCCGGTCGCCAGGCCGACGACGGCGAGGTCGAGACGTCCTTCGCGCAGCGCCGTCAGCATCGTGTCCGAGTTGGCTTCCGACAGCGTGATCTCCACCGCCGGGTACCGCTGGTGGAAGCCGGCCAGGAGGTCCGGCAGCCCGACCGGGCCCGCCGACGTCACCGCGCCGATCGCGACCTGCCCGCGGACCAGCCCAGCCAGCTCCTCGACGGCTTCGCGCACGCCCTGCACCGCCGCGAGCGCGGCCCGGGCGTGCGGCAGGGCCGCGGCGCCGACGTCGGTGAGCCGGACCGTCCGGCCGGAGCGGTCCAGCAGTTCCTGTCCCAGCTCCCGTTCCAGGCGCCTGACCTGCGCACTCACCCCGGGCTGGGCCACGTGCAGCCGCTCCGCCGCGCGCGTGAAGTTGCCTTCCTCCGCGACGGCGACGAAGTACGCGAGCTGATGCAGTTCCATAAGCTCTGATTCTAGTCGGTAGACAAACCAGATCTTGGACTTCTGATCGAGTCCGTCCGAAGCTGGAAGGAGCAAACGAAAGGACTCGAGATGAACCTCCTCCGCCCCGGTCAGGACGGTTACGCCGAAGAAGCCGCCGGCTTCCAGACGGCGGTGCCCAGCTCGCCCGCGGTCGTCGTCGCCGCCGAAAGCGCGGAGGACGTCGCCGCCGCCGTGCGCTACGCGGCCGAGCACGGGCTGCGCGTCGCGGTCCAGGCCACCGGGCACGGCCTGACCGCCGGCACCGACGGGCTCCTGATCAGCACCCGCCGGATGACCGGCGTCGACGTCGACGCCGCGGCCCGCACCGCCCGCGTCGAAGCGGGCGCCCGGTGGGAAGCGGTGATCGAAGCCGCCGGCAAGCACGGTCTGGCACCGCTCAGCGGCTCGTCGCCGGACGTCGGCGTCGTCGGCTACACGCTCAGCGGCGGCTTCGGGCTGATGGCCCGCCGCTACGGCCGCGCCGCCGACCACGTCCGCGCGCTCGACGTCGTGACCGCCGACGGCGAGCTCCGGCGCGTCGAGCCGGGCTCGGACCTGTTCTGGGCGCTGCGCGGCGGCCGTGACGGCTTCGGTGTCGTCACGGCGATCGAGTTCGACCTCATGCCGGTCGGCGAGCTCTACGGCGGCAGCCTCACCTTCGACAGCGCCGATGTGCCGGCCGTGCTGCGGGCCTGGCGGACGTGGTCGGCGGCCGCGCCCGACACGCTGACGACGTCGCTCGCGATGGTCCAGTACCCCGACCTGCCGATGGTCCCGGCGCCCGTGCGCGGCCGGCACATCGCCCAGGTCCGGATCGCCTACCTCGGCGAAGACGGCGACGACCTCGTCGCGCCGCTGCGGGCCACCGCCTCGAGCCTGCTGGACACGCTGAGGCCGATGCCGTTCACCGAGTCCGGGTCGATCGCGGCCGAGCCGCGGCAGCCGCACGGCTACCACGGGACCAACGCGACCGTCTCCCAGCTGAACGACGCCATGCTCGACGCGATCGGCGAACACGCCGGCCCGGGCGCGGCCGCACCGCCGGTGCTGATCATCGACCGGCTGGGCGGCGCACTCGCGCGGACGCCGGAGACGCCGGGCGTGGGCTGGGACCGCTCGGCCGAGTACGTCGTCCGGGCCCTGTCGGTGGTCGGCGACGACGGTGTCGCGACCGTCCGGCGCAAGCACACGAAGCTGTTCGACGCGCTGGCGCCGTGGACGACCGGCCGGCTGCTGCCCTTCGTGTACGGCGAGCACGCGCCGGAGGAGGTCGCGGAGAGCGTCTTTCCGGCCGCTGACCTGCGGCGGCTCCGGGAGCTCAAGCGCCGCTACGACCCGGGAACCGCTTCCGGGCCGGGTGATGCGCACCCCGGCCGGGGAAATGGCGCGGAAATCGTAGCCATATACTCGGCCGGCCGATCAGACCGATAGGGGAACCGCCTTGCGCACGATGAGCCACGAGGACTACCTCGGCCTGCGGCGGTTCCCCGGGCTCGACGGCCTGCGCGCGCTCGCCGCGACGATGGTCATCTTCTTCCACTTCGGCGGGCCGGGCTGGACGTGGCTGTCCGGCTGGGTCGGCGTTTACCTCTTCTTCGTGCTGTCCGGGTTCCTGATCACGACGCTGCTGCTGCGCGAGCAGGACCGCACCGGCCGGATCTCGCTGTCGAACTTCTACATCCGGCGCGTGTTCCGGATCTTGCCGCCGTACCTGGTGATCCTGGGCGGGATCGTCGCCTTCGTCCTGCTCCGCGGCGAGTTCTACTCGCGTGACTTCCCGCGCGCGCTGAAGTTCTACCTGACGTTCCTCAACGAGTTCCTGCCGTCGTACACCAACGGCGCGGACAACTTCTTCAGCGGCTCGTGGACGCTCGGGATCGAGGAGAAGTTCTACCTGGTCTGGCCGTTCCTGCTGGTCGCGGTGGGGATCGGCGCGGCGAAGCGCAAGTTCCTGCTGGTCGCGGTCGCGATGGCCGTGCTGCTGGCGCTGGTGCCGCTGACCTCCGGCGGCTGGGTGCTCGAGAACTCGATGACCGCCATCTACCGGTCGACGATCCACTACTTCATCCTGGCGGGCGGCTGCCTGCTGGCGATCATGCTGCACTACCGCCGCGGGTACGCGCTGCTGAAGCCGCTGACGCACCCGCTGGCGGCGATCCCGATCGTCGCGGCGTTCGCGCTGCTGCACACGAACTTCGACCGTCTCTGGCACGAGACCCGCAACAACCTGTGGCTGCTGGTCGGGTACGCGGCGCTGACGATGCTCCTGCTGATCGTGCTGGTGAGCCCGGGCCCGCTGCGGTGGCTGCTCGGCACCGCCCCGATGCGGTTCGTCGGCGAGCGGTCGTACTCGCTGTACCTGCTGCAGGGGCCGGTGCACTTCGTCGTGGTGCAGGCGGTGCCCGGGCTCGGGCAGCACCGGACGGTCTCGGCGCTGACGGTGTTCCTGGTCGGGCTGGCGATCGCCGACCTGATCCACCGCTGGGTCGAGAAACCGCTGATCGACGTCGGCAAGGGGCTCATCGCCCGCAAGGAAGCCCGGCGCGCCGAGCGGCAGGAAGAACAGCGTCCTGCCGAGACGCGCGCCGAGCCCGCGCCGGTCGGTTCTTAACGCTCCAGGACCACGATCGGGATGACCCGGTCGGTCTTCTTCTCGTAGTCGGCGAAGCCCTCGGCGTGCGCGACCATGCCCGCGTAGAGGCGGTCGCGCTCGGCGCGGTCGGCGATCACGGTGGCCGTGGCCTCGAACTTCTCGGTGCCGACCTCGACGGTGACCTTCGGGTTGGCGACCAGGTTGTGGTACCAGGCCGGGTTCTTCGGCGCGCCACCCATGGACGCGGCGATGACGTAGCGGTCGCCGTCCCGGGTGTAGACCAGCGGCGACAGGCGCTCTTCGCCGCTCTTCGCGCCGATGGTGGTGAGCAGGAGCACGTTCTTGTCCGCGAACATGCCGCCGACCTTGCCCTCGTTGGCCCGGAACTCGGCGGCGAGCTGCTGGTTGAACTCGTTCATGTCGGCTGGTGCGGTCATGGGATCCCCTGTTTCTGGCCGGTAGGCTCGAGCGGGCGGAAGGTACGCTCGGGCGAAGAGTTTGCTTTGCAAGCAAAACTACCGACGGGAGGTGAGCGGTGTCAACGGAGGCCGGACCGAGTGTCGAGGACGGCGTGAGGCAGCTCCTGCTGCTCATGCCACGCCTGGTCGGCCGCGCGAAGCGCACGCCGGTGCCCGAGGAGCTGAACGGCTGCGCGCTGGCGCCGCGGCACCTTTCGCTGCTGTCGTACCTGCTCTTCGACGGCCCGATGACGGTGACCGAGCTGGCCACCCGCCTGCAGGTGGCGCCGACGACGGCGAGCCTGATGGTCGGCGACCTCAGCCGGCAGGGCGTGCTGAACCGCGACGAGGACCCGGCCGACCGCCGCCGCACGATCGTCAGCATCACCCCGGGCAAGCGCCCGGCGGTCGACGCCTGGCTGGCCCGCGGCGCCAAGGCGTGGAGCGACGCGCTGACCCCGCTGACCCCGGCCGAGCGGCAGCTGGTGATCACCACGCTGGAAGCCTACGAACGCGGCACCTGCGACGGACCGGCCTGTTAGGCGTCGCCGCGCTTTTCGCGGGCCAGCCTGCGCTGGGCCTCCGCGCGTTCGCGGCACTTGCGGAGGAATTCCTCGTCGTCTTCCGGGCTCGTCGCCGCGAAGCGGCCCGGGCGGTCGTATTCGGGGAACGCCGACGCCTGGCGCTCGTACGGGCCGCGCGCCCGCATCACCTGCTGCGGACGGCCCGCGACCAGCCAGATGATCGAGCCGACCAGCGGCACCACCAGCACGAGCAGCAGCCACAGCCCCTTCGGCAGGTTGCGGCAGGACGATTCGTCCGTCGTGATCACGTCGACCAGGCAGAAGATCCACAACCCGAACGTGATGATGCCGAGCAGGCCGTTGAAGTACAGCAATTCCCCACCTTCCCCCGAGAATGAACGCGGTAAGTCTTAGCAGAACCCCCTGACCGGTCAGCCGCGGGTCACCCGCAGCACCGCGGGCATCCGGAGATTCGGCGCCGGAACCCACGTCGTTTCCACTTCTGTCAGGCGGAAACCGCGCAACGCCTCGAGAACGCCGGTCGCGAGGGCCACGGCCTGCCGCGCTCCCGGGCAGGCGCGGGGGCCGGCCCCGAACGGCGTGCCGTCGAGGGACACCGTGACGTCCTCACCGTCGATCCGGCGACGCGTGGCGAGCACCGGCTGCTCGGCGGGTTTTCCGGTCAGCGAAGCCAAAAGCCCGTTGCCGACGAGTCCCGCCGTGGCGTCGCAGGCCTGGACGAGCAGGCCGATCCGCGCCGCCGCGAGCTCGGTCGGCCCGCCGCATTCCGCGATCAGCCGCGTCAACGCCGCTTCGGCGGCCGCGCCGGGCAGCACGTGCGGGTGGTAGGCGGCCGCGACCGGCGTGACGTCGGCGGAGACGTCCGGCAGGCCCAACGCCTCGGCGAGCACCCCGACCGGCACCGGCCGCGCGATCTCGGCCATCACGTCGACGACGTCGAGACCGGCGACGATCCGGTGGGTCCGCGAGAAAGCCGTTCCCTGCAAGGCATCGGTGTCGACCGGCGCGAGCGCGTCGACCGCGAGCGCCCGCCGCCGGGTGTGGTCGGGGCCGTTGCTGAAGCGGGCCACGGACGCGCGCAGCCAGGCGATGCTGCCCAGCGCAACTTCGGAAGGCACGGGCGGAACGGGAGCGGAAAGCGAAGTCATGCGGCGAAGGTAGCTGCGGGAAACGTCGGCGAAGACCGAAGCATCAGAGCACCGAAGACACCGGGAACCACGTCGCTTGCGGACCACCGCACCGCGCCGGGCGCGGGACGTCGTGCTGGAACCACCACGCCTCGGTGACCCGGCCGTCCGGCAGCCGGTACGTCGGCGGGCCGCCGACCCGGACGAGCCCGGCGGCCTGCAGCGACCGCGCGCTGGCGACGTTGCCGACCTCCGCGCCGGCGCGCACCCGCGACAGGCCGAGGTGGTCGTGCGCCAGGGTCAGCCCGGCCGCGAAGAGCACCCGCCCGTGACCGCGGCCGCGGTAGTCCGGGGCGAGGTAGCCGCCGGTCTCCGGGCCGCCGTCCTCGCCGGTGTGCACGCTCACCAGCCCGACGCAGCGGTTGGCCTCGACGTCGATCATCACCAGGTCGACCGACTGCGGATCGGGCGAGGCCCAGTCCGGCCCGGTGCCGGGCACCACGCGCAGCGCGTCCGCCCGCGACGCCTCGGCGACGATCGAGTCGCGCTGCCAGCCGAGCCACCGCTGCGCGCCCGGATCACTGCCCCCGGCCACGGCGGCGGCGTACTCCCACGCGGTCGGCGTCCGGAACAGGAAGCGCCCGCTGCGCACGACATGGCCCTGCCGGTCGCAGGCCCGCTTGGTCATCAGGCGCCCGCGGCGGGTGAGCCGGTCGAAGATCCCCTTGGTGGCTGGCAGCATCGCGGCGAAATCGTAGCGGAGCGACCCGGACGGGGTTGCTATCGTGGCCCGATGACGGCCGTACCCGAGGCAACCGAACTGGACGGCTCCGGCCGGGCCGCTCAGCCTCGTCAGCTCATCGTGACGGTGTACGGCCTCTACTCGCGCACCGAAGGCGGCTGGCTGTCGGTCGCCTCGCTGATCGACCTGCTCGGCGCCGTCGGTGTCGACGAGCCCGCCGTGCGCTCGTCGATCTCGCGGCTGAAGCGGCGCGGGATCCTCGAAGCCGTGCGCCGCGACGCCACCGCCGGCTACGAGCTGTCCGACGAAGCCCGCGAAATCCTGCGCGAGGGCGACGAGCGGATCTTCCGCCGCGGGCGCGCGACCCCGGCCGACGGCTGGCTGCTCGCGGTGTTCTCCGTCCCCGAGACCGAACGCCACAAGCGGCACCTCCTGCGCACCCAGCTCTCCCGGATGGGGTTCGGCACCGCGGCCTCCGGCGTCTGGATCGCCCCGGCCCACCTCCACGCGGCGACCGAGGAAGCGCTCACCCGGCTCGGCCTCGCCGGGTACGCCGACCTGTTCCGCGCCGACCACCTCGCCTTCGGCGACGTCGTGGCGAAGGTCCGCCAGTGGTGGGACCTGGACCGGCTGGACGAGCTCTACACGACGTTCCTCGACGAGCACGGCCCGGCGTTGCGCCGGAAGCCGGTGACCGAAGAACAGGCTTTCGCCGACTACGTCCGCGTGCTGACCGGCTGGCGGCGGATGCCGTACCTCGATCCCGGTCTGCCGGCGGAGTTCCTGCCCCGCGGCTGGTCCGGGATTCGCGCGGCCGAGCTGTTCTTCGCGCTGCACGCCCAGCTGGAGACGCCGGCCCGGGCGTACGTGGCCAAGTCGATCAACCTCGGCTGAGTCCCGGCGCAAGTTGTCGTGAGTGGTAAGGCGGGTTCTAACCCGCCTTACCTACCTCACCACCCTGCTCCGCTTCAGTTAGGACCCGCCCGTGACAGCCCGCCGCTTCCGACTCGGCCGTGCATCTCCGCTGCT
>NZ_JAVHJU010000015.1 GCF_031082405.1 Amycolatopsis sp. A133 | reverse complement strand
CCGAAGACGCGTGGAACACCCGAGACCCGGAGCGGGTTTCGCTCGCGTACACGGAGGGGAATCGGGGTCAGGGGTGGACCGGGTCCAGGTCCCAGGTCAGCGTCACGACCGTGCCGGAAGCGCCGGAGGAGATGTCCGCCTGGTCGGCGCTCGCCCGCAGCAGCAGCAACCCGCGGCCCCGCAGGGAAACCGGCCGGGGGTCCGGCACCGGCGTCCGCCACCGGCCGTGGTCGGTGATCACCACCTCGAGCCGGCCGGGCGCGACCGAGGCGTCGACGTCGACGAGCCCCTCGCCCGAACCGTCGTAGGCGTGGTCGGCCACGTTCGCCAGCGCCTCGTAACTGGCCAGCACGATGTCTCCGGCCCGGCCTTCGTCGACGCCCGCCGCCAGCACCCACGCCATCAGTTCGTGGCGGAGACGGCGCAGGACCTCCGGCACCGCGCGCACGCCGTGGCAGCGGAACGGTTCCGGCATCCTCACCCGCCTCACTGGAGTGCTTCGTCGACGGTCGGGTGGACGGCGATCCACGTGTCGAGCCCGGTCGTCCGCAGCGGTCCCGACGTCACCGCGGAATCGCTCACGACCCGCAGCGCGCGCTCGGCCAGCCTGCGGTGGGCCGACGCGAGCACCTGCAGCCCGGCCGAGCAGAAGAACGTCACCTCGCGCAGGTCGACCACCAGCTTCTCCGGTTCGCCGGCCAGTACCGCGTCGACGACGTCCCCGAACTCCGGGGCGCTGACCAAGTCGATCTCGCCCGCCACGCCCAGGACCGCGGCCCGGCCCCGCCAGTCGAGCGTGACCGCCAGGTCGGCGGCGGGGAGATCCGGTGTGGAAGGGGGCACGGCCACCCATCGTGCCGCACTCCCCGCCAAAGGGCTACCGGTGCGGCAGCTGCACCACCGTGACCCAGAAGTCGTCGATCTTCCGGACCACCTCCACGAACTTTTCGAAGTCGACCGGCTTGGTGACGTAGGCGTTGGCGTGCAGTTCGTAGCTGCGCAGGATGTCCTCCTCCGCTTCGGACGTGGTCAGCACGACCACCGGGATGGTGCGCAGCCCGGGAGTCTCCTTGATCTCGCCGAGCAGCTCCCGGCCGTCCTTGCGGGGCAGGTTGAGGTCGAGCAGGATCAGCCCCGGCCGCGGCGCCTCGAGGAACGGCCCTTCGCGCTTGAGGAACTGGAGCGCTTCGACGCCGTCCGCCGCGACGTGCAGCGGGTTGCGGATCTTGTGGTGCGCAAACGCCTCCCGGGTCATCAGCACGTCCCCCGGGTCGTCCTCGACGAGCAGGATGTCGATCGGAGCGGGCGCCTGGGTCATGCGTCCCCATTATCCTCGTCGGCCGGCAGGGTGAAGCGGAACGTCGTGTCCGCGGCTTCGGTGTCGAGCCAGATGCGGCCCCCGTGGTGCTCGACGATCCGGCGGCACAGGGCCAGGCCGATGCCGGTGCCCGGGTACGCGGTGCGCGTGTGCAGCCGCTGGAACAAGGCGAACACCCGCTCGGCGTACTCCGCCTCGATGCCGATCCCGTTGTCCGACACGGCGAAAACCCAGTCTTCGCCGTCGCGCTCGGCGGTGACCTTCACTTCCGGCGGGGTGTCGCCCTTGAACTTCAGCGCGTTGCCGATGAGGTTCTGGAACACCGCCGTCATCAGCGCCGGCTCGACGCGCACCCGGGGCAGGTCGCCGCGGGTGACCTTGCCGCCGCTGAGCGACACCGCGACCTCGAGGTTCGCGACGGCGTCGTCGACCAGCGCGCCCGCGTCGGCGACGACGTGTTCGCCCGGTTTCCGGCCGACCCGGGAGAACGCGAGCAGGTCGTTGATCAGCACCTGCATCCGCTTCGCGCCGTCGACGGCGTACTCGATGTACTGCTCGCCGCGCTCGTCGAGCAGGCCCTGGTAGCGCCGCTGGAGCAGCTGGCAGAAGCTGGCCACCTTCCGCAACGGCTCCTGCAGGTCGTGCGAAGCGACGTAGGCGAACTGCTCCAGGTCGGCGTTGGACCGTTCCAGCTCGCGCGTACGCCGGTCCAGCATGGCGTTGGACCGCTCGGCCTCCTGCGTGCGCCGGTCCAGCAGCGCGTGCGCTTCCTCCAGCTCGGCGACCTCGTCGAGGATGCGCTGCCGCATCGCCTCGACGTCGGCGCCGAGCTGCACGATTTCGCGCGGCCCGCTCCCGTGCACCGGGTGGTGGACGTCGGAGTCGGCGGCCCGGCGGACCTCGCCGGCCAGCCGCAGGATCGGCCGGGTGATGACCTGCCGCAGGCCGAAGAACAGCATCCCGAACAGCAGCAGGACCAGCACGGCGACGACGACGCACATCGCGTTCAGGAAGGCCGCCGCCGAGTCCAGGTCCGCGCGGCCGGCGTCGCGGATCGCGGCGAGGTGGTCGAGCTGGGTGTCGAGCGCCCTGCGCACTTCGACGAACAGCGTCCGGCCGCGTTCGACCTGGGCCGGGGTGACCGGTGGCGCGGCGGGGGCGACGGCGGGCGCGGCCGCCTGCTGCCAAGCGGCCGCCGCGCGGAGGACGGCTTCCAGGTCGTCGCCGATCCGGGTGCCGGGGACCGCGCCGAGCTGCCGCAGCTGCGTGACGGCGTCGGCCTGCGCACGGACCCCGTCGGTGTAGGGCACCAGGAACGCCGGCTGACGGCCGAGCTGGTAACCGCGGACCCCGCTTTCCTGGTTCAGCAGCGCGGTGGACAGCTGCGTCGCGGCCAGGCGCTGCGGCGCGATCACGTCGAGCAGGCGGGCGCGGGCGTCGGTCAGGTTGTTCAGCGCGATCCCGCCGGCGACCAGCGCGGCCAGCAGCAGCACCGTCTCTCCGACGGCGAGCACGGCCAGCCAGCGGCGGATCGGCCAGCCTCGTGCGTCAGCGCTCATCGGCGGTGTCTCCCGGGTCGTGGCTGAGCAGGGCAAGAGCGACGTCGTCGTCGAGCGGGCCGGAGTTGAGCCGTTCGGCGCGGGCGATCAGCTCGTCGAGCAGGGCCCGGCCGTCGATCCCGGTCCCGTGCTTGATGTCGAGCACGAGGGCGGCCATCCGTTCGTGGCCCAGCCGCTCGGCCCCGGCGCCGACGCGGCCCTCGAACACGCCGTCGGTGTACAGCAGCAGCGACCACCCCGGCTCCAGCGGGACTTCCAGCGAGTCCCACTTGGCGCCCTCGACGACGCCGAGCGGGACGCCGAGGCGTTCCCCGGAGAGCAGGTGCCCGTCGCCGGGGGTGAGCAGCAGCGGCGGCAGGTGCCCGGCCAGCGAGAGGCGCAGGGATCTTCGGTCCGGCGCGACGACGACCATGCAGACGGTGGCGAACAGCGGCTCGATCCGCTCGTGCACCAGGACCCGCTCGACCATGCTGAGCACGTCGGGCATCGGCAGGCCGGCCATCACGAGCGAGCGCCACGCGATTCGCAGAGCGACGCCGAGCGCGGCTTCGTCCGGGCCGTGCCCGCAGACGTCGCCGATCATCATGTGCACCGTGCCGTCGGCGAGCTCGATCGCGTCGTAGAAGTCGCCGCCGAGCAGGGAGCCGTTGCGGCCGGGCCGGTAGCGGGCGGCCAGGTCGAGGTGGGGGTCGCGCAGCAGCGGGCTGGGCAGCAGGCCGCGTTCGAGCCGCGCGTTCTCCCGCGCGAGCAGCTGCTGCTGGAGGAACTGCTGCTCGACCTGCTCGGCGCGCTTGCGTTCGCGGGCGAAGCGCAGCGCTTTCACCAGCAGCGGCCCGTCGACCTGGTCCTTGACGAGGTAGTCCTGCGCGCCGGCGGCGACCGCGGCGACGCCGGTGGCCTGGTCGTGCTGCCCGGTCAGGACCACCACCGCGACACCGGGCGCGTGCTGCCCGAGCTTGGTCAGCCCGGTCAGCCCCACGGCGTCGGGCAGCTGCAGGTCGAGCACGACGCAGTCGGCGGTCAGCGGGCCGCTCAGCGCGGCGGAGAGCGTTTCGACGCGTTCGAGCGTGTACGGCACGGACGTGTCCGCCAGCATCTCCTCGACCAGCAGCGCGTCACCGTCGTCGTCCTCGATCAGGAGCACCCGCAGGCGCGTGCGGGGATCCCACGATGAGTCGAGCGCGGCGGTCACCGGCGTCTCCCCTTCGGCTGCGTTCGAGCCAGCACATCCGGACGATCAACCCTAGCGGCACCGGCGGCGGCCGCCTACGGCCGGGAAACGGTCCCACCGGGGTAGCGTTTTATAGCACCCGGTGTGCCACCGGCTCGGTAACGGTTCGGGTGCCGACCGTGCCGGATCCGGCCAGTCCGCGCCTACGCTGCGTGAATGGCCCTGTCCGCCGCCCGCGCTTGGTGGGGTGCGGCGGTGTGCTGGTTCCTCGGGACGCTGGCCGGCCGCCTGACGGGCAGCCACACCGCGATCACCGGCGCCGTCCCGTTCCCGGTCGCGGTGCTCGTGTTCGCGGTCGGCGCCGGGCTCTGGGCAGCGCTCGTCTTCGCCGCGTACCGCGGGGTCGGGGGCACCCGTCCGGTACTGGCGGTCGCCGGCGGTGCCGGCGTCGTGAACCTGGTGGCGCAGCTCGTCGGAGACGTCGTGGCGCGCGACGTCGTGCACGGCGGGTTGTTCCTGGCCGCGCTGGTCCTTTCGGGAGCCGGGTTCACGCTGATGTTCCGCCGTGCCTGAGCGGTCGCGCGCCCGCCGTGCGCGGGGTCAGCGCGCGGTCAACATCAGCGCGAACGTGTTCCCCCCGCCCTGGACCAGCGAACTCAGGTAAGCGGTGAACGCGCCGCAGCCGGTCAGCGGCGGGATCGTGTAGGTGCCGGCGACCGGGCCGCCCGTCGCGAGCGTGAAGCCGCTTCCCGTCCGCAGGTCGACCGGGATGGGCGCGCTCGCCCGGCAGGCCGCGTCGGCGACCGGCAGCCCGAAGAGCGTCACCTGCGGCAAGGTCAGCGCGAACGTCGAATGCGCGGCGAACCCGCCGCCGCCGAGTTCGCCGGTCTGCGGGCCGTCCGGGGTGAACTGCAGGTCCGCGGACCCGGGCACGACCCCGAACACCTTGAACTCCGCCCGCGTCCGGTCGAACGCCGAGGCGAACTCCGGACCGGCCGCGAACGACCCGGTGAGCGGCGCGGCCGCGCCCAGCGCCTTCACCGCCGTCGACCCCGCCACGGCGTAGCGGTGCTGGGTCGGCGCACTGCCGAGGTCGAAGCTCAGCAGCACCGGGTCCTGACCCGGGTCGAGCGTGCAGTCCGAGGTGAACGAGCCCAGCCCGGTGAACGAACCGTCGGCCTTCTTCGGCGTGAGCCGGGCGCTGAAGTCCCCGATCGTGAGGGTCGTCTTCCCCGCGTTCGGCAGCTGCACCGGCGGGACCGAGCCGGTCGCCGGCGTGGTGAACGGGCCCGAAGCAGGCACGGCCGTCTTCGCCACCGTCAGCGGCAGGCTCAGCGGCAGCGTCAGCGAACCGTTGGCCAGCGTCACCCCTGCGGACGCCGTCCCTTCGATGCTCGCCGCGCCGACCAGGGCCAGGCCGCGGGTGGACTTGTCCGGCACGGTCACCGAGACCGCCAGATCCGATGTGGTGAACGTGCCGCCCGGTGCCGCCGGGACGTCGAACGACGCCTTGATCGCCACGTCCAGCCGCTGCTGGCCGATCAGCGGGAACGGGCAGGTGAAGCTGAGCTTCTTGTCGATCGGCGTCGACGCCGCCGCGGGCGCGGCGACGGCGAGCGCGGTGAGGCAGGCGAGGCCCGCCGCGAGCAACGACCGGGCTTTCCGCACGGGCTCTCCCTTCCGGTGTGCATGGCACCGGCCCCCGCCGCGGCACTCGGCGCGCAGCGGGGGCCGGCAGTTCGGGTCACTTCTTGGCGAGCACGAGGTCCAGCGAGTTGCCGTCGCTCTTGGCGAAGGCGCTGACGATGTCGTTGAACGGACCGCAGTTCTGCAGTGCGGACAGCGAGTAGGTGCCCGACAGCTTGCCGCCCTTGAGCAGGTCGAAGTCGGCGCTGGTGGTCATTTCGCTGGTCGACGGGCTGACCGTGCCGCACTTCGGGTCGGTGCTGATCGGGATGCCGAACAGGTTGACCGTGGTGAGGAACGTGTCGAACTTGATGTGCGCCTTGAAGCCGGTGCCCACCAGCTCACCGGTCTGCGGGCCGTTCTGGACGACCTTGACGTCCGAACTGCCCTGCAGGAAGCCGAAGAGCTTGAAGTCGGTGTGCGTCGGGTTCAGCTGCAGGCTCCCGGTGAACGTCTTGGCCGACAGGTTGACGTCGGCGTCGAACGAACCGGTGATCGGCGCGGTGCTGCCGAGCGACTTCAGCGCGGTCTGCCCGGTGATGCCGAAGGAGTACTTGATGCCCCCGCCCGGCGGTGTGGTGGTGGGCGGGGTCGTCACCGGCGGGGTGGTCGTCGGCGGCGTCGTGACCGGCGGGGTGGTGACCGGCGGGGTCGTCGTCCCGCCACCGCCGTTGATGGTGATCGTGGCCAGGGTGTTGTTCTGGCCCGCGTCCTGGGTGCAGGGCGCGTCGATCGTGCCGTCCGGCGTGATGCCGGTGACCGAGCCGTCGGCCTTGCGCGGGGTGACCTTGAGCTGCAGGTCGCCGACGGTGATCTTCGCCTGGCCGGCCTGGGTGAACGTCAGCGACGGCGTCTTGCCCGCCGCGTTGATGTTCAGCTCACCCGACGCCGGGATGTTCGTCTTGTCCAGCGTGATCGGGACGTTGACCGGCAGGTTGAGGCTCGGCGCCGCGACGGTCGCGGCGGCGGTCGCGGTGCCCTCGATCGTCGTGGCCCCGATCAGGCTGAGGCCGGCGACGGTGTCCGCGTTGATCGTGGACACGGCCTTGATGTCGAAGGCGCCGGTCGCCTGTCCGGTGTTCACCGTGGTCGGCAGGTCGGTGTTGATCACCACCTTCAGCGACTGCGAACCCACCAGCGGAAGCGTGCAGTGGTAGTTCAGCGTCAGCGAGATCGGGTCGGCGGCGCTGGTCTGCGCCCCGACGAGCAGAGCGGTGGCGACGAGCCCCACCGCACCCGCGGCCGCGGTGGCCGCAACCGTCTTCTTCTTGCCTCTTGGGTGACTCACGATGGTCCTTCCGTGTATCAACAGTGATACGAAACGGCGGCGCACTTCCTGGGAATTACACCGCCCGGAAATCGCTACCGAACGGTAAGCTAACGAGCGGAACAGGCACCGATCAAGGGCTTCACGTAAAAAGGTCACGCGGGCACGGCAAATTGTCACACCAGCACGCCACGTCGTCCGGGTTCCTAGCAGGCTAGGGAAGGTTTCCCCAGCACAGCCGCACCAGCGAACCGCTGACGCGCGTGACAAATACTGCCGCAACAATGTTGATGCACGTGCCAACCGGTCATTCTCTCCTTGCTCGCCCCGGAGCGCGCCGCGTAGCTTCGAAACCCATGAAAAGAATGCACAGCGCGGTGCTCGCGATGTCGGTGGCCGCGCTTCTGTCGTGCGCCGCGTGCGGTTCGGACGCCCCGCCCGACCCGGGCCGCCACGCCGACCCCGCGGCGCTGGCCTGGGTCGACAAGGTGTGCACCGGCGTGGCCGCGGGCTCGGCGAAGCTCTCGCAGCCACCGGCGGTCGACGACGCCGACCCGGTGAAGACGCGGGACGCGATGGTCGGCTTCCTCGGCCGCCTCGGCTCGGCGCTCGAGGACATGGCGGGCGGGATCCGCACGGCCGGTGTCCCGCCCGTCCCGGATGGACAGTCCGTTGTGGACAAAGCCACCGGCAACCTCGCCGAGACCAGGTCCCGGCTGGCCGAGACGAAGACCCGGATGGAGCAGGCGAAGGTGACCGACCAGGCCAGCCTGCGCCAGGTCATCGCCGAAGCCGACGCGACGATGGGCAAGCTGGCCGACCCGGAGGGCCCGATCAAGGACCTCAAGGCCAACCCGGAGCTGAACCTGGCCTTCAGCGAGTCCGCGACCTGCAAGCGCGTCTACGGGACCGGCTCGTGACCGCCCGCCGCGTGCTCGCCGCGCTGGTGGCGCTGGTCCTGACCGCGGGGTTCGCCCCCGCGGCCGCCGCCGCGCCCCCGCCGGGCGGGACCGGGCCCTTCGACGACTCGTTCTACACCCCGCCGTCCCCGCTGCCGGCGGGCAAGCCGGGTGACGTGCTGCGGTGGCGGCCGTCGAACGCCGGCCCGCGCAAGGCCTCGGTCGACGCGTGGCAGGTGATGTACCTGTCGACGAACGCGCTCGGGCAGCCCGACGCGGTCACCGGCACCGTGCTGGTGCCGAAGACCGCCGACCGCGCGACGGCGCCGATCGTCGCGTTCGCCCCGGGCACGCACGGCCCGGCGTTCGCCTGCACGCCGTCGGCGATGATCGGCATCGGCGCCTTCTACGAGCAGCCCGGCCTCGACGACCTGCTCGACGCGGGGTACGCCGTCGCCGTCCCGGACTACGAGGGGTACCGGACCGCGCCGGAGACGACCTACGTCGTGGGCCGCTCCGAAGGGCCCGCGGTGATCGACGCGGTCCGCGCGGCCCAGCGGCTCGGCGCGGCCGGGCTCTCGGCGTCGGCGAAGGTCGTGTTCCGCGGGTACTCCCAGGGTGGCGGCGCGGCGGCGTGGGCGGGTGAGCTGCAGCCGGCGTACGCGCCGGAGCTGAACCTCGTCGGCATCGCGGCCGGTGGGGTGCCTGCCGACCTCGTCCAGGTGACGCTCCAGCTCGACGGCAAGTCCGGCTTCGGCGTGTTCGCCTACGCGCTGCTCGGCCTCGACCAGGCCTACCCCGAACTGCAGCTGGACTCGTTCCTCAGCGACAACGGCCGGGCGAAGCTGGCCGAGATGCGGCAGAGCGCGTGCACGTTCGAGCTGCTCACGACGTACGCGAACCAGAAGATCGCGGACTACACGACCGGCCCGGGCTACATCAAGCCCGCGTGGGTGGCGCGGCTGAACGAGAACAAGCTCGGCGGGACCCCGCCCCGGGTACCGGTGTTCCTCTACCACGCGACCGGCGACCAGCTGGTGCAGTTCGCGCAGGCCGACAGCCTGCACAAGGCGTACTGCGCGGCCGGGGTGCCGGAGACGTGGAAGACCTACGACACCGACCACATCACGCTGGTCTACACGGGCAACGCCGACGTCCTGGCGTTCGTGAAGGACCGCATCGCCGGGAAACCGGCGACGGCGAGCTGCTGATCAGCGGCTCCGGCCGCGGTACGGGTGGTGCGGGGCAAGCCGCGCCCGCTGTCCGCGCCCGCGACCAGCGGTTCCGGCCGCCGTGCGGCGCTGCCGGTCAGCGGTTCCGGGTGCCGGGCGGCGCTGCCGGTCAGCGGTTCCGGGTGCCGGGCGGCGCTGCCGGTCAGCGGTTCCGGCCGCCGTGCGGGTGCTGCCACGAGCTGATCACCGAGCTGACGTAGTTGCGCCACTGGTCCTCCGGTGGCGTCGACGCCGGCGCCGGCTCGGGGCGCGCGGGCTTGCGCCCCGCGGCGGCCGGCGCGCTCGTCGTCTCCACCGGGGAGTCCCGCACTTCGGCGGTCAGCGGCGGCGGCGCGGCGGCGGAGGCGCTCATGGTCTCCACCGCTTCGCTCGAAGGCGGCGGCACGACCGGCGCGGGCACCCCGGGCGGCGGCACGGCCGTCCCGCCCACCTGGTGCGGCTGGAGCAGCACCACGGCGGCCAGCCCCAGCCCGACGGCCGCACCCGCGGCGAGGACGTACGGCTTCGCGCGGCGGGACCGGTCGGCGGGCGGCGCCTCCCGCGGGCGCCCGTCCTCGTCGGCTTCCCCGGCGGCGAGCTCGGCTTCGAGCACGGCCAGCGGATCGAGAGCGGGCTCCGGTTCGGTGGCCGGCTCGTCGGCGAGCTTCGCGTCGAGTTCACCGCGGATGACCAGCGGCCTCGTCTGCGAAAGATCCACCAATTCGGCGACCGTGGGGAGTTCGCCCTCACCGCCCGTGCGTGCCATCGAAAACCTCCACCCTGTCGGCGTCACCTGGAGGAACCATGCCCGAGCCGCGAGAGCTGCTCCGCTTCGCCGTCGTCGGCTTGGCCGCGTACGGGGTCACCCTACTGGGCGACTACAGCCTGAAGCTCACCGTGTTCCGTGAGAAGCCGGTGACGGCCCTCGCGATCGCCACGGTCGTCTCGACGGCGTTCGCGTACCTGCTGTCCCGGCGGTGGTCGTTCGCCGGGCGAGCCGGGCACGGGCGGCTGCGGGAGGCGACGCTGTTCCTCGCCGTCAACGCGGGCGCGGTGGCGGTGAACCTCGTGCCGGCGCTGGTGTCGCGGTACGTGCTGCACCTGTCGGTGCCGCACGTCGGGTACCTGACGCAGGAAATCGCGGACTTCGTCGCCGGGATGCTGCTGGGCACCCTGGCCGGGACGGCGTTCCGCTGGTTCGGCTACCGGCGGTGGGTGTTCCCGTCAGCGCCACCAGTTCGCGTCGCCGAGGGTGGCGAAGCCGAGCTTGTCGTAGAGCGGACGGCCGGACCGCGAGGCGGTCAGCGTGACGGGCAGGTCGTCGAAGTGCCGTAACACCGCGTGCATCAGTTCCCGCCCGATGCCCCGCGAGCGGTGCTCGGGCATCGTCGTCACCCAGTAGACGCCGCCGACACCGCCGTGGGCCATGGCGAGGCAAGCGCCCGCGGTGCCCTTGCGGAAGAACGCCGTGGCCTGGTCCAGGAGCCCGGGCGGGAAGACGGTGCCGGGCCGGTAGGGCTGGTACTCCTCCAGCGGAAAACCGTGGACGACAACATCCTCGGCTCCGGCCAGCTCGGCGGGGGTTTCGACGCGCTCGACGCCGTCGGGTGCGGGAGCCGGGCCCGGCTCCCGCACCATGACCGGCAGCTGCCCGGCGGTCATCCCGAGCGCCCCCAGGTCGAGCACCCGAAAGGGATCCTCGACGACGACGGCCCGCCCGTCACCCCGCCGCGCTCGGGCCAGCTCGGTGAGGTCGGCAACGGCGGCGGCGTCCGGAGCATCGGTCCGCAGCATGATCCGGAACCGGCGGCCGTCGATCGCGGTGAAGGCGGGGTGGTGGAACACATCGTCACCGCGGGCGCGGGCAAGGGTGGTCCACAGGGCGATGGCGTTGTCGGAGGCTTGCCGCAGCCGCTCGGTGAGCAATCCGGTCATACCCGGCAGCCTAGAGCCGGAGTGGCGTGTGGAAGGGCGGTTCGGGTCGGGTGGAGGGGGTGATCGGCCCTGCCGCGCGCTCGCGGACGGGGGTCGCTCAGCCGCGGTCCGGCAGGGCCCGCTCCGCCAGCAAAGCCAGCTCCAGCCGCAACCGCTCGCCGGGGTCGTCCAACCGCTCCCCGAACAGCTCGCCCAGCTTCTTGAGCCGGGCCCGGATCGTCTGCGGGTGCAGGTCGAGGAGCCGGCCCAGCTCGGGCGCGCTGCCGCGGGTCCGGACCAGCGCCAGCAGCGTCTCGGCCAGCTGCTCGCGGCGGCGTCCGGTCAGCCCGGCCAGCGGCTCCAGCGTCGTCGTCGCCAGCTGGCCGACCAGGAACTCGTCCGCGAGCAGCAGGAGCGTCGTCACGTGGTCGCGGCACCAGATCACCGGGCCCGGTGCGTCGAGGAGGCCGCGGGCGGCCAGGTCGACCGCGCGGCGGGCGATCCGGAACGACTCCGGTGCCTCGGCCGGGGGCACCAGCGGGCCGACCGCTGCCGTCCAGCCCGGGGGGAGCCCGGTCAAATCGATCAAGTCCACGTCCGGGGCCGGCGTGAGCGCCGCCGGTGGGTCGCCCGCCGGGTCGGCCGGGACGTGCTCCGGGAGCAGGCCCGGCGGGAACTCCGGGGCGCCCGGCAACGCCCGGAACGCCACCGCCGCGACCCGCTCCGGCGCCGGCAGCCCGGACGCGGCGATCAGCCGGTCCATTTCCTTGAACGTCTCCGCAGCCGGTGTGCCCCCGCCGAGCACGGCGCGCAGGAGGCGGCGGTGCCGTTCGCCGGTGCCGGTGACCGCCGCCTCCGCGGCGCTGTAGCCCTCGGCGATGGCCGCCATCGACGTCTCGACGTCGGCGAACATGCCCTCCGCGGCGCCGTACAGAACGTCACCGGAGAGGCCCGCTTCGCGCCCGATGTCGGCGATCCACCGCCAGGTGATCCGGCTCGACACGCGCACAGCCGCCTGCACGGCTTCGCGGCTGAGGCCATTGTGGAACGCGTCGCGCCCGTGGCCGCGGAACCCGGCCAGCCGGTCGGCCTGCCACATCGCGGGTGTGCCGACGCGGTCGACGTCCCGCTCGATCCCGCGCCGCGCCAGCTCGATCGCCGTGGCGCGCCCGGCCCCGTGGTCGAATCTCCCGGAATATTCCGGAATCTCGGCGGCGATCGCGTCGATGCAGGCCCGGGCGATCTCCGGGATCCGCGGACGCACCGCGTCCCCGAGCTCGTGCGGCAGCCGGGACCACACGGAACCGTCCGGAGCAGGGGAACCGCGCATGGGGAATTCGGTCCTCACGGGGAATTGGCTGTCAGAAATAACTTCGCCACCTGACACGGAGCGTAGGACGCCCACCCGTCCGTGTCAAAAGGACTGACCCGCGTCACCCTTTCAGGGAGCCGGTCGTTAATTTTTCCGTGACACCTGCGTCGGATACGCTCGGCGCAGAACTCGAAGGGGGATTGGTGGTCGAGTACCGCAGCTTCCGTCTGCTGGCCTCGCTGCCGCGCACGCTGGGCGCGGGCCTGCGCCCGCACATCGGGCACGCGGCGGCCTCGATGATCCAGGAGGTGCAGCGCACGGTCCCGGCCTACGGCCAGCCGCTCAAGGGCGTGTTCGGCAAGGTGCTGGTGCGGAGCGTCGAGTACGCGGTGCAGCACTGCATCGATTCGATGGGCGAGCCGGGACTGTCGCACGAGCGCTGGATCGACTTCTACCGCGAACGCGGCCGGATGGAGTTCACCGAGGACCGCAACCTCGACGCGCTGCAGGACACCGCCACGGTCGGGGCCCGGGTCGCCTGGCGCGCGATGCACCCCGCGGTGGTCGCCGCCGGGGTCGATCCGGCCGTCATCTCGGTCGCCGCGGAGGCCATCTTCGCCTACGTCGACGAGCTGTGCGCCACCGCGATCGAGGGGTACCAGCAGGCGCAGGCCGAGGCCGAGGGGGCCGTCCCGGTCCGGCGGAGGCGGCTGCTGGAGCTGATCGCCGGTGCGCCGGAGGGTGCCGCGAGCAGCATCGCCGGCCTGGCGGGCGGAGCGGGCTGGCCGCTGCCGGAGACGGCGGCGATGGTGGCCCTCGAACGCGGCCCCGACGCGGCGGACTTCCCGGCGGACCTGCTCGGCGACGGCGTCCTGGCCGACCTGGACGGCCCGCAGCCGTACCTGCTGACCAGCGACCCGGACGCCGACCTGACCCCGCTGGCGGCCAAGCTCGACGGCTGGCGCGCGGCGGTGTCCCCGACGGTGCCGCTGGCCGACGCCCCGGCGGCCCTGCGCACCGCCCGGCGGGCCCTGCTGCTGTCCGGGCCGGACATCCCGGGCCCGATCATCTGGTGCCGCGACCACCTGGCCACGCTCTGGCTGCTCGCGGAGGACTTCCTGGCGGCCGAGCTGGCCCGCCAGAGCCTGGACCCGTTCGCCTCGCTGAGCGAGAAGCAGCGCGACCGGCTGAGCGAGACGTTGCTGGCCTGGCTGGAAACGCGGGGCGGCGCGCCGGAGATCGCCCAGCGCCTCGGCGTCCACCCGCAGACGGTCCGCAATCGCTTGCGCCAGCTGGAGGAGCTGTTCGGCGACCGCCTCAAGGACGCCGACGACCGCCTGGGCATGCAGCTGGCGCTGCGCGCCCAACGGCTGATGCGCGCCCACCGGCCCCCGGAGACCTGACGGACCGGCGAGCTCTCAAGCGCCCCAATGTGGCGTTGGTTGCGTTGGACGCACCGAACGCCACATTGGGCGCGTCCAACGCACCGAACGCCACATTGGGGCGCTTGGGGCGCTCGGCCGCGCCTGGCACGCGCCCCGGTGACCGGCCGCCCGACCAGCGCGATCAGGCACATCCGGCGCGCGTCCCGGCCGCCGGCCGGGTGGCCGCCGACCGGGTGGCCGGTGGCTCTGCCGGGCGGTCGGCGCACTGGGCCAGTCTGCTCATCGGTACCGGCAGCACCCGCCGCCACGAGCGCCGGCCCGGCCGCCGCCGGGGTGGCACCTGAGCCGGGTGACCGAAATGGAAACTCGCGCGGCAGGACATCAGCGCGTCCGGTGCGTCATTGCGACCATGCCTCCGAGGATTACCGGATACCGGCGGAATGTCGATACGCATTCCCGGTGACGCCGGGAAAACCCGCACCCGCCGCCGGCTTTCCGCAATCCTTCTTGTCATGCACGTGGCGATGATTCGAGGTGGTGGCCTTCACCACATCGGCGGCAGCAGTCGGATGCCCTAATTTCGGGTTCGCGAGAAAGGGCGCCGATGACCGTCAAGAACCTGACCCTGCACGGCCGCCGGATCCGGCTGCACGAGCACGTGCCACCCGCGGGTGCCGGCGACGAAGCGATCGTGCTGCTGCACGGGATCGCGGGCAGCGCCGAAACCTGGGCGCCGGTGCTGGAGCGGTGCGCCGGGCTCGGCCGCCGCGTGCTGGCGCCCGATCTGCCCGGCCACGGCGAATCCGAGGCACCCCGCGCGGACTACGGCCTCGGCGCGATGGCGAGCACCGTGCGGGACGTGCTTGCGGTGTCCGGGGTGCGGCACGCGACCGTCGTCGGGCACTCGCTCGGTGGGGGCATCGCGCTGCAGTTCGCCTACCAGTTCCCGGAACTGTGCGACCGCCTCGTCCTGGTCGGCAGCGCCGGCCTCGGGCCGGAGGTGAGCCCGGTGCTGCGGGCCGCCGCCCTGCCCGGCGCACCGGCCACAATGGCCTTGGCCGTCAACCGGGTGACGCTCGCGATCGCGCGGGCGGCCGCCCGGCTCGGACGGCGGCTCGGCGGGTCGTTGAAAATCGAAACACGGGAGCTGCTCAGGCATTTCGGCTCGCTGGCCGATCCCGCGCGGCGGCGGGCGTTCCTGTTCATCGCGCGCAGCCTGATCGACCTGCGCGGCCAGCGCGCGAGCGCCGTGGACAAGCTCTACCTGGCCGAATCGGTGCCGGTGCTGCTCGTCTGGGGCGCGCGCGACCCGCTCATCCCGGTGGCGCACGGGCGCCGGACGGCCGAACTGCTGCCGGACAGCCGCTTGACGGTGCTGGAAAACGTGAAACACTTTCCGCACGTGGCCGACCCGGACCGGTTCTGCGCGCTGCTGAACGAGTTCGTCTCGGAGACCGCGCCCGCCCGCCTGACGCTCGACGACATCGTCACGCGGCTGACAGCCCAAGATCGAGCCCTCTGAAAAGTTGTCACGCGCGCACCATGCGCACGCGCCGGAAGTGTCACCTCCCCTCGCGACGTTCCACCCGTTCGGGTGTAGTCCGGACGGGTTACCGCAAAGTCAGCGGAGAACCCGTTGACAGTGCCGTTCGCGCGAAATTATGTTGCCTGAGCCACAAAAACCGGATCGGCGTCCCCGCCGACGAGGCCGATTTTGTTGCCAGCAAGGATAAATCACATGACCGACGTGGACACCGGGTTCGCCGCCCCCGCCTTGCGGGCCGGACGGCCGAACCCCGGCGAGCGCACTCCCGGACCGGCCTACCGGCAGCAGTCCGTGTCGGCCGACCGGCCCCGGCCCGCCTACCCACCCGCCCCGCGCACCCCGGCGGAACCCCGGCACGGACGCGCCTCCGGCGCGATCGGGCTGTGGGCGTCGCTGCCCCGCGAGCTGGCGGTCCGCTTCAAGCCGCGGGTCGACCCGCTCGCCCGCGCGATCCTGCAGGAGGTCCAGCGGGCGGTGCCCGAGTACCGCCAGCCGCTCGAAGGCGCGTTCGGGCACATCATCACGCAGGGTGTCCGGCAGTCGATCATCCAGTGCCTCGACAGTGTCGGCACGCCCGGTGCCGTGCCGCTCGAGACGTGGACGACCGTGTTCCGCAACCTCGGCAAGATCGAGTTCAACGAGGGCCGCAGCCTCGACTGCCTGCAGACCGCCTACCGGGTCGGCGGGCGGGTCGCGTGGCGGCACATCAGCGAGTTCGGGCAAGGCGCCGGCCTCTCCGCGGACACGCTCTGCACCAGCGCCGAAGCCATCTTCGCCTACGTCGACGAGATTTCCGCGCTCTCGATCGAGGGCTACACGGCGGCGCAGACGCGTGCGGCGGGCACCCGCGCCCGCCGCCGGCGACGGTTGCTGGAGCTGCTGCTCGCCGACCCGCCGTCCGCGCCGCAGACCATCACCGCGCAGGCCGCCACCGCGCAGTGGCCCCTGCCCGCCGAGGTCACGGTCGTCGCCCTCGAACCCCGCACCGACCAGCACACCATCGCGCCGGACCTGCACTCCGACGTCCTGGTCGACCTCGAGGGCGGTGAGCCGTGCCTGGTCACCGGCGACCCGGACCGGCACCTGAAGAACCTCGCCGAGCGGCTGCCGGGCTGGCGCGCGGTGATCGGCCCGACCGTGCGGCTCACCGACGCGCCGCGGTCGCTGCTCTGGGCGCGCCGCACGCTGAAGCTGCTCCAGCGCGGCGTGCTGCCGGATTCGCCGGTGACGCGCTGCACCGACCACCTGTCCACGCTGTGGCTGCTGTCCGACGAGTTCCTCGTCCGCGAGCTGTGCACCCGGAGCCTCAAGCCGTTCGAGGACCTCACGCCGAAGCAGCGGGCACGGCTCGGCGAGACGCTGCTGATCTGGCTGCAGTCCCGCGGCAGCGCCCCCGAAATCGCGAAGAAGCTCAAGGTGCACCCGCAGACCGTCCGGTACCGCATGCACCAGCTCATCGACCTGTTCGGCGACCGGCTCAACAACGCCGACGACCGGCTCGACATGGAGATCGCGCTGCGCGCGGAGGCTCTCCTCGGTTCCTGACTCCTCTTCCACAATGGGGTGGGCGATGACGGGACCGCCCGTCGAAACGAACTTCGGACCGATGCTCGGCGGCGACGGCCGGCCGGGACAGCTGTGGGCCATGCTCCCCCGCGAGCTGGCCGCGGTGTTCCGGCCGCGGCTGCTGGACGTCGCCGACGAGGTGCTGCGCGAGATCCAGCGGACCATCCCGGACTACGCGCGGCCCCTCGACGGCGCGTTCGGCAAGGCGCTGCGGACCGGCGTCCAGGCGGCGATCCTGCAGTTCATCGACCGGATCGCCGCGTCCGGCCCGGTGCCGGACGAGCGCCGGCAGGTGTTCGTCGGGCTCGGCGTGCACGAGCTCGCGCAGGGCCGCAACCTCGACGTCCTGCAGGCCGCCTACCGGGTCGGCGCGCGGGTGACCTGGCGGCGGATGGCCGAGGTGGGGACGCGGGCCGGCGTGCCGTCGGCAACGCTGTGCCTGCTGGCCGAGGCGATCTTCGCCTACATCGACGAACTGTCCGCGCTGTCGATCGAAGGGCACGCGGCGGCGCAGGCACGGGCAGCGGGCGCGCTGGAACGACGGCGACGCCGGCTGCTGGACCTGCTGCTGGCGGACCCGCCGTCGCCGTCGCGGACGGTCCAGGAAGCCGCGACGGCGGCCGAGTGGCCGTTGCCGCACCGGCTCGTCGCGGTGGCCCTCGACGGGCCCGCCGAGGTCACCGGGCTGGAGACACTGGAGGCGCTGGAGGACCTCGAAGACGGCACCCCGCGGCTGCTGCTGCCCGCGCCCGCGGACCGGCACGCGCTGGCCGCGGCGCTGGCCGGGCACCGGGCCGCGGTGGGGCCGCCGGTGCCGCCGCGGCAGGCGGGCCGGTCGCTGGCGACGGCGCAGGAGGCGTTGCGCCTGGTGGCGGCGGAAGTGCTCCCGGACGAGCCGCTGACCTGGTGCGAAGACCACCTCGCGACGCTGTGGCTGCGCAAGGAGCCGTTCCTCGTCACGGAGGTGTCCCGGCGCCGGCTCGCCCCGCTGACGGCGTTGACCCCGAAGCAGTACAACCGGCTGGCCCACACGTTGCTCGCGTGGCTGGAGACGTGCGGCAACGTCCGCGAGATCGCCGACCGCCTCGCGATCCACCCGCAGACGGTCCGCGCCCGGGCCCAGGAGCTGGAAACCCTGTTCGCGGACCACCTCCGCAACCCGGACGACCGCTTCGAGATGATCCTCGCCCTCCGCGCCACCCTCCCCTGACGGGCCGGCTCAGAGGGCGGAGAAGTAAGGGCGGGGCAGGGCGAGGAGGCGGCCGGCGGCGACCTGGACGATCGTGGCGGGCAGACCGCGGGAGCGGCGCCAGGCCGCGAACGCCTCCAGCCAGGCGTCCTCCGTGGCGCGGGACGTGCCGCCCGGGGCACCGAACAACGCCGTGGCCGACGAACACAGCAGCCACCAGTCCGGCGGGGTGTCCGCGGTCGCCTCGTGCAGCCGTCGTGCGCCGAGCACCCGGGGCCGCCAGCCGGCCTCGGTGTCGTCGGCGAGCACGCCCGCCGTGTGCACGATCCCCCGCAGCGGCAGGCCGTCCGCCGTCGCGGCCGACACCAGCCGCTCCGCCACGCCCGGCTCGGCGATGTCCCCGGGGATCACCACCACGTCCGCATCGGGCGATCCGGCGGCGGGGCGTCCGCACAGGACGATGCGGGTCGCCCCCGTGTCCGCCAACCACCGCGCGGCCGACGGCCCGAGCCCGCCCGTGACCACGTACGCGCCCGGCCCGGCCGGCACGTCGGGAACGCACGGCACGCGGGTCAGCCGCGCCGCGTACCGGACGTCGTGTCGCCAGCACACTTCGTCGTCCGAGGCGTCCGACCGCAGCTCACGCGCCAGGACGTCCACATCGGACCGGGCGTCGAAGTCGACCAGGCTCGCCCGCAGCTGCGGCCGTTCGACCGCCAGCACCCGCACCAGCCCGCGCAGGAACACCAGCCCTGGCTCGCCGCCCGACTGCGTGAGCAGGTGGAACCGGACGCCGGGGCCGAGGCGGTCGACCACCGCCAGCACCGAAAGCAGCAGCTCCTGGGCGGCCTCCGGGTCGTGGTAGGCGTACGGCGACCCGGTGAGGAAGACGACGCCGCGCACCGCCCTCCCGGTCAGGAACCCGGGCAGCTCGTCGAGGTCGTCGCGCGGCAGCGAAAGCGCCTCGTCGCCCGCCGCGGCCAGCGTCAGTGCGAGCGCGACGGCCCGGCCGAGCGCCGCCGGATGCTCGTCGGTGAGCAGCAGCCACGCGCCCGGCCCGGCCGCCGGAACCGGCGGCAGCGGCACCTCGGGCCAGGTCACCTCGAAGGACGTGGTGGCGAACGGGACGCCCGGCGACAGCGCACGTTCCGCCGGCCCGGTCACCACAGGCCGTCCCCGAGGGAGGACTGGAGCACGACGACTCTGCGCAACGTCAGCCCGTGCCGCGCCGACACCGCGTGCCGCACCGCCCGTTCGACCTCGCCGCGCGGCGGGACGGCGCCGTCGGCCAGCTCCAGCACCACCACGGCTTGGCCCCCGGGGACGGTGAACGCCGAGGCCGCACGCGGCCGGATGGCCGGGTGCGCCTGCTCGGCCGTCGCTTCGAGCTCCTCCGGGCGATGTCCGGCGACGAGACCACGGCCGGTCACGCACAGCTCTCCCGAAGGGTCCAGGAAGCCTTGGTCACCGGTCCGCAGCCACCACCGCGGCTCGTCGTCACCGGTGATGAGGGCGCAGAAGACCCGTGCGGACTCCTCGGGCCGTCTCCAGTAGCCACGGGCGACGTTCGGCCCGCTCACCCAGATTTCGCCGGCTTCGCCCGCGGGCACCCGCCGTCCGTCGCGGTCGACGATCGCAACCCGCTGGCCGGCCGGCTGTCCACAAGCGACCAGCGCGGTCGCTTCGGCGACGACGTAACACGTCCGCAGCACCCCGGGAGCGAACGCGGCCCGGAGCCGGTCCAGGTCCGGGTCGTCGGCGCGCACCAGCGTGCCGGATCCCGCCGGATCGGCGGGGAGGTCCTCGCCGAGCACCGCCGGCAGGCCCGCGACGATCGGCACGGCCACCCCGAGCAGCAGGCCCAGTGGATCGCTCGGCGGCAGCCTGCTGACGACGACGCGCCGTCCCAGCACCTGAGCCGCCTGCCGCGCATTGGCCACGATGTTCGCGTGCGTGACCATCACCCCGCCCGGGTACTGCAGGTAGGCGACGTCCTCGGGCGAACGCGGGACCTCGGCGAAGCCGGGAGCGTCCGGGACGGCGTCGACCGCGAGCACGCGGTGCCCGCAGGTGTCCAAAGTGGAAAGGAAGCGCCGGGTCGCGGCCACGGTGTCCGCGGTCGCGAGCACGATCGACGGCTCGGCGTCGGCGAGGACGCGGGCCCGGTGGTCCGGTCCGGCGGGGATCGCGACCAGGCCGGCCCGCAGCACGCCCAGGAACGCGACGACGTAGCCGGGTGACGGCGCGGCGAAGATCGCCGCCCGCTGCCCCGGCTCGGCGACCCGGCGCAGGGCCGCGGCGACGGCGGTGACCCGGCGGTCCAGCTCGGCCCAGGTCACCGTGACGCGGGTGCCGGGCCAGGTCATCGCCGTCTCCTCGCCCGCCACCGCGGCGCGGCGGGTCAGCAGCTTCGAGAGGGTCGTCAGCATGGGTTCCTCGCGCATCCTCAGGCGGCGGACATCCCGGTGACGCGCCACTTCCCGGCGACGCGCTCGGCCGTGACGCTCAGCTGGGCGGCGCCGGTGCTGCGCTGCCCGTCGCCTCTCGTGCCGGTCTGGTCGAGGAACACCAGCACCGCCGCCCGGTCACCGTCCAGGAGCTTCACCCCGGACGCGACGGCGGTGGAGGTGACCACGAGCTTCTGGTCGGCGGCCAGCTTGCGCACCTGGCCGAAGAGCTGTTCGTACTGCGCGAGGGCGGGTCCGGTGAGGACGTCCTTCGCCGCCTGTTCGCTCTTGGCCGGGTCGTCGTAGCGGTAGGAGAAGACCGTGCCGAGCGCGGCACCGATCTGCTTCCCGGCGTCCGCGGTCCCGGCGACGTCGGAAAGGGCCGCGTTGTGCGCGACGACGGCGTTCGTGCTCCGCGCCTCGAGCGTGAACCACACCGCGAGACCGGCCATGAGCGCGGCCACCACCGCAAGCACCACCCGCACCCGCCGCCGTGGCCCGGTGGTCGTGAGTGGTAAAGCGGGTTCTAACCCGCCTTGCCACTCACGAGAGTCCGGGTCCTCGTGGTGGCGGCCGGCCACCTTCACCGGGCGTTTCTTCGTCGCTGTCTTCACGGTGCCTCCCCGGCGGGAACCTGGCCGAGCCCGGTGACGCGCCAGCCGTCCGGCCCGCGGGTCAGGTCGGCCTGGAACCGGTTGCGTTTGGTCACGGCGTCCCCGCCGTCCGGGGCCACGACCAGCTCGACCGAGGCGATCAGCTTCGCCGTGCCCGCCCCGGTGTCCACTTCGGTCACCGCGGCGTCGGTCACCTTGCCGGTGGTGACGGTCTTGGCCTGGGCGATCCGGTCGAGGCTGCCCTGGCGGCCGGCCGCGAGCTCGTCGTGCAACGCGCCGCCGGAGAGGTCCAGCCAGTGCTGGTAGCCCGGCGCGGCCTGCCGGTAGTCCAAAGTGGTCAGCCCGGCGACGGCCGTCCGGCCCGCCTGCAGTGCCTGTTCCCGGACGACCGCGCGCGCGACGCCGTCGTCGTGCGCCGCCTGCCACCAGGTGAACCCCGACCACCCGGCCACGGCGGTCGCGCACACCGCGGCCGCCGGCGCCAGCCACGCGAAGATCTTCACGGCCGTCCTCCCGGTGCGTTCTGCGAGCCCCGCACGTTCGTCGGGTCGCCCTTGGGCAGCGCGCAGCGCGCGGCCGTGTTCAGCGGGCGGACCGACGTGTCGAGGCCGTTGCGGTACGGCGTCGTGTACCCGGTGGTGCACGGCGGTGGATCGAAAAACGTCAGCGACAGCCCGATGTGGACGCCGTCCGGCCGCACGATCGCGCTGCCCGCGGCGACCGCCTGCGGCGCGGTGATCAGCAGCTGCCGGATGCCGTCCTGGCGGGTTTCCAGGACGTCCGCGGTGGTCAGCAGGTTCGCCAGCAGCACGCCCAGCTCCGGGCCGGCGTCGCGGATCAGCGCGCCGACCTCGTTCGCGGCGGCGGGCACCGCCGGGATCAGGGTGCGCAGGTCGCCGTCGGACTGCTTCAGCGTCGACGCCAGCAGTTTTGCGTTGGCGCCGAAGCTGCGGATCGCGCCGGCCTGCTGCACCTGGGTGTCGAGCACCGTGTGCGCGTCGGTGACGAACCGCGTCAGCGGCGCCACGTGCGCGCTCGCCGCCTGCACGAATTCGATGCCGCGGCCGATCAGCTGGTCCAGCGCCGGGCCGGCGTCGGAGGTCGCGTTGTACAGCTCGTCGACGACCGTGCGCAGCGCGGGCTTGGGCACCGACGCGGCGAAGGAGTCCACTGTCGACAAGACGACGTCGACCGGCAGCGGGATCTTCGTGTCGGCCTGGGTGATCACCGAGCCGTCCTGCAGCTTCGGGCCACCGTCGGTGCGCGGCCGCAGGTCGACGTACTGCTCGCCGACGGCCGAGCGGTTCGCGACGACAGCTTCGGTGTCGGCCGGGACCGGTGCGGTGCCCGAGTCGATCTTGAGGTCGGCTTCCATCCCGGCCGGGGTCAGCCGCAGTTCCCCGACGCGGCCGATCGGCACCCCGCGGTAGGTGACCTCGGCGTTGGTGAAGATGCCGCCGCCGGTCGGGAACTGCGCCCTGACCGTGTAACCGCGGTCGAAGAAGACCTTGTCGAGCCCCGCGTAGGTGGCCCCGACGTAGGCGACGCCGACGACGGCGATGACCACGAAGATCGTCACCTGGGCGCGCACGAACCGGGTCAGCATCAGTGGCCCGCCTTGAGGAAGCCGTTGAGGTAGTCGCCGCGGATGGTGTCGAGGGCCGCGTCCGGGAACGGGAAGGTGAAGATCAGCTCCATCGCCTTGGGCAGCTTGTCCCCGGAGTCGGCCAGCCGCCGCAGCAGCGGTTCGAGGGCCTTCAGGTCGGCGACCAGGTCGTCCTTGCTCCGGTTGACCGTGTCGACGGCGACCGAAGTGAGCCCGTCCAGGGACTTGAGCATCCCGACCAGCGCCTCCCGCTGCTCGTTGAGGACGCCGATGCCGGGCGTCAGGCCGTTGAGCGTCGTGGTGATCTGGTCGGTGTGCGCGTTCAAGGTCGCCGCCAGCTTGTTGACGCTCTCGATGGCCCGCGTGATCTCGCTGCGGTGTTCGTCGAGGCCCTGCACGAAGGTGTCCAGGTTGGACAGCAGTTCGCGGGCCGCGGTCTCCTTGCCGCCGAGCGCGTCGTTGAGCTGGTGGCTGATGTTCTGGACCTGCGCCACGCCGCCGCCGTTGAGCAGCAGCGAAAGTGCGCCGAACACCTCCTCGATCTCCGGGGTCAGGGTCGAGCGGTCCAGCGGGATGGTCGCGCCGTCGAGGAGCCGTCCCGACGGCGTCGCGTCGTCGGGCGGGGCGAGCTCGACGAACTTCTCGCCGAGGATGCTGGCCTGCCGCAGCCGGGCGACGGCGTTGCCCGGCAGGTCGACGTCGCCGTTGAGCAGCAGGTCGACGCGCGCGCTGCGCCCGTCGGGGGCCAGTTCGACCTTGACGACCTGGCCGACCGGGACGTCGTTGACCTTGACCCCGGACTGCGGCACCAGGTCCAGCACGTTCGTGAAGCTCGCGGTGACGTGGATGGGGTGGTCGCCGAGGGTGGCGCCGCCGGGCAGCGGGATGTCGTAGACGCTCACCCCGCTGCCGCAGCCGGTGGTGACCAGCACGAGGGCCACCACCGCGGCGAGCTTGACCGGTGACTTCATTTCGGCTCCGCGAACTCGAGGAGGTTGCCGCGGCCGTCGATGGTCCCGTTCGCCCGGTCGTAGGCGCCCAGGAGGTTCGTCAGGGCGTTCGGGGCCGCGTCGAGCGCCTCGGCGAGGGAGTCCTTCTGGTTCACGAGCACCTTCGTGACGTCGGCGAGCTTGTCCACATCGGACTGGACCTTGCCGCGGTTGTCCTTGATGAACCCCTGGACGACGGTCAGCGCCTGGGTCAGCTCGGTGAGCGCGCCGGAGAACTGGTCGCGCTGGGCGGCCAGTACTTCACTGAGGGACGCGATCTGCGCGATGGCCCGCTTCACCTCGCCGTCGTTGGCGGCGAGCATCGCGGTGAACTTGCTGATGTTGTCGACGGAGGTGAACAGGTCGTCCTTCGAGTCGCTCGCGGTGCGGGCGAACTCGCCGAGGTTCTTGATCGCCTGGCCGATGGTCTGCCCGGTGCCGTTCAGGTAGTCCGCCGACCGGGTCAGGACTTCGCTGACGGCGCCGTCCTTGTTGGCGCCCTGCGGGCCGAGGGCCGCCATCAGCTGGTTGAGGCTGTGCAGCAGGTCGTCGACCTCGACCGGGGTCGCGGTGCGCTCCCGGGGGATCGACGCGCCGTCGCCCAGCTCCGGCCCGCCGTGGTAGACGGGCGTGAGCTGCACGTACCGGTCGGCGACCAGGCTCGGGGTGATGACGACGGCGCCGGCGTCGGCGGGCACCTGCACGTCGGGCCGCAGGGTCATGGTCACCTTGACGTCGGTGCCGTTCGGCTCCACCTTGGACACCGACCCGATGGGGACGCCGAGGACGCGGACGTCCGAGTTCGGGTAGATGCCGACGGCGGCGCTGAAGTACGCGGTCAGCGTCCGCTCGCCGGGCGCGGTCGCGATCGGCCACGCGGCCGAGACGACGAGCGCCAGCACGACGCCGAGGGTGAGGGCCCGCAGCCGGGTCCGCCATCGCGCCCGCGCCCCCAGATCGACGAGTGGCGCACTTTCACGTGAAAGTGCGGCTTCCCGGTGCGCCATCAGCGTCCCCCGTTCTTCGGTGGCAGGCAGCTGCCCGGCGTGGTGCCGGTGGGGATGAGCCCGCAGATGTAGGTGTCGATCCACCGGCCGTTGCCGACGGCGTTGCCGAGCAGCCGGTAGAACGGGCCGGCCAGGCGCAGGCTGTCCTCCAGCTTCCCCTGGTTCTGCTGCAGCACGGTCGCCACGCGGTCGAGCTGGTCGAGCGCCGGGCCGAGGGTCTGCTGGTTGTCCGCGACCAGCCCGCGCAGCTGGATCGCGAGGTTCTTGATGCCGGTGAACAGCTTCGCGATGGCGTCCTTGCGCGCGTTGAGCTCGGTGAGCAGGGTGTTGCCGTCGCGGATCAGCGCCTGGATCTGGCCGGAGCGTTCGCCGAGCGTCTTCGAGACCTGGTTGGTGTTGCGGAACAGCTTGACCAGCTCTTCGTCGCGGGAAGCCAGCGTCTGCGACAGTGCGGCGACGCCGGTGAACGCCGTCTTGACGTCCTGGGGTGCCGATGCGCCGAGCGTGTCGGACAGGACGCGGAACGCCTGCGCGAGCTGGTTCGTGTCGATCGCCCCGACGGTGCTCGCCAGGTCGTTGAACACCTCGGTGACGTCGTAGGGCGAGCTCGTGCGCTCGGCCGGGATCGGCTGGTCCGGGTTCAGCTCGCCGTTGCCGACCGGGTCGAGCACGAGGTTCTTCTGACCCAGCAGCGTCTTGATCTTGATCGCCGCCGTGGTCCGGTTGCCCACCCAGGTGTCCCGGACCCGGAACAGCACCTCGACGTGGTCGCCGGCCAGCCGCACGTCGGTGACTTCGCCGACCTTGACCCCGGCCACGCGGACCTCGTCGTTCGGCTTGAGCCCGGCGGCTTCGTGGAATTCGGCCCGGTACGTGGTGCCGCCGCCGATGAACGGCAGGTCGCCGGAGAAGAAGGTCGCGCTGCCGATCAGCGCCATGACCAGCGCGGTCACCGCGCCGACGGCGATCGGGTTGCGGGACCGGAAGGGCTTGATGCGGGGCGGTTTCACCGGCACCTCGCAGCCGTCACGGGGATGCCGGGCGGCGGGCCGCCGGGCGCCGGTTTGGCGTCGGTCTCCACCGCGCACAGGTAGAAGTTCGCCCACGAGCCGTAGGAGAACAGCGTGCCGATCCGGTCGAGCTTCTTCGGCAGGTTGTTGATGAACTGCTGGAACACCGGGGTGTTGTCGGCCAGGTTCTTCGACAGGTCGCCGAGGGCGGTGATGCTGTCCTTGAGCGGACGGCGGCCCTGTTCGAGCAGCCCGGCCGTCGCGGTGGTCAGCTCGCCTAGGCCGCCGATGGCCTGGCCGATCGGCTTCGCGTCCGCCGCGAGGCCGGTGACCAGCTGGGCGGTGGTGTCGACGAGCGTGTCGAACTGGTCGCCCTGGGCGTTCAGGGTGTCGAGCACGGTGTTGAGGTTGCCGACCACCTGGCCGATCAGGGCGTCCTTCCCGGCCAGCGTCGAAGTCAGCGACGCCGTGTGCCGCAGCAGGCTGTCGATCGTGCTCCCCTCTCCCTGCAGCACCTGGATGATCTCGAACGACAGCTGGTTGACGTCGTTCGGCGACAAGGCCTGGAAGAGCGGCTTGAAGCCGTTGAACAACGCGGTGAGGTCGAGCGCCGGCTTGGTCCGTTCCAGCGGGATGTCCGCGCCTTCGGCCAGCGTGGGTGCCGTGTCGGAGGCGCCGGGGTCGACCGAGAGGTACCGCTGCCCGACCAGGTTCCGGTAGCGGATGGTGACCGAGGCCGACGCGGTGAGCCGGTGCGTGCGGCCGACGGAAAACCCGACGTCGGCGAGGCGGTGTTCGACCACCCGCACCGAGTCGACCTGGCCGATCCGGACCCCGGCCATCCGGACTTCGTCACCGGGGTTGACCGAGGTCGCGTCGGTGAACCGGGCCGTGTAGCCGATCGTCTCGCCGGTGCCGGAGTTGGCGATCGTGATCGCCAACACGGCCGTCGCGGCCGCGGTGACCAGGAAGAACACCAGCCCCTTGACGGCGGGCCCCACCACGCTCCTCATCGGACGGTCACCTCCGTTCCGCGCAGCGCCGGTCCGACGAGGACACTGCTCCAGTCCGGCACGTCACCCAGCGCCGGTTTCAGGATCTCGGCGACGAGCTGCCGTTCGGCGGGCGAGTTCGCCGGGCCGAGGTCACCGTCGGTCGCCCCCGCAGCCGCCGCACCGCCGCCGTAGCACTTCGGGCCGCCGGTGGCGTCGAACCGCGGGGTGTCCCGGCCGGGGACGTACTTCTCGCGCGGGTCCTGCACGGTGAGCGTCACGTGCAGGCCCGGCTCGTTCGTGCCCTTGCCGAGCGCCTTCTCCATCAGCGGTTTGAGGCGGTTGACCGCGTCGAACAGGCACGGGAACTCCGGCGAGTACCGCGACAGCAGCTCCAGCGTCGGCCGGCCCGCCGCCGAGACGCCGATGATGTTGTCCTTGTTCTTGCGCAGGAACTCGTTCAGGTGCCCGGTGGCACTGGTGACGCTCGCGTAGAGGTTGTCGAGGTCGGCGCGGGTGTCCACCACGGTCTTCGCGGTCGTCGACAGATCGGTGAGCGCCTGCAGGATGTCCGGCGCGGCGCCGGTGTAGACGTCGGCCGCGTCCGCCAGCCCGGTGACGTCGGCCTTGAACTGCGGCATCAGCGGGTTCAGCTGCGCGAGGAGGTCCTTCAGCTGGACGATGCTTTCGCCGAGTGGCTTCCCGCGGTGGTCGAGGGCCTGGGAGATCGCGCCCAGCGAGCTGTTCAGCTTCTGCGGCTGGACCGCGCGCAGCAGCGGCAGCAGGTCGCCGAGGACGCGTTCCAGCTCGATCGCGTTGGTGGAGTGGTCCTGCGCGATCACGTCCCCCCGCTGCAGCGTCCCTTGTGGACTGACCGGGAGCACGAGGTTGACGTACCGCTCACCGAACACCGTCTTCGGCAGCAGCCGCGCGGAGACGTTGCGGGGCAGCCGCCCGATCTTCGCCGGGTCGAGGGCCAGGTCGATCTCGGCGCCCGTGCGCGTGCTGCGCACCGCCCTGACCTCGCCGAACGGGACGCCCTTGACCTTGACCTCGGCGGTCGGCGCGAGCTGGTTGCCGACGCGGTCGGCCCGCAGCGTCACCAGTTCGGAGTCGTCGAAGTCCTTGTCGTAGATGGCCACCGCGAGCCAGCCGAGCAGGATCAGCACGCCGAGGAAGGCGACCCCGGCCAGCTGCGTGCGGAACCGGCTCATCCGGACACCTTGACCGTGGTCGTCGCGCCCCAGATGGCCAGCGACAGGAACAGGTCGAGCACGCTGATCAGCACGATCGACGTCCGCACGGCCCGGCCGACCGCCACGCCGACGCCGGCCGGGCCGCCGGCAGCGCGGTAGCCGTAGAAGCAGTGCGTGAGGATGACGCCGACGCTGAAGACGAGCACCTTGCCGAACGACCACAGCACGTCGCCGGGCGGCAGGAACAGCGTGAAGTAGTGGTCGTAGGTGCCACCGGACTGTCCGAAGAAGACGACCGTGGTGAGCCGGGAGCCGAGGTAGGAGATCAGCAACCCGATGACGTACAGCGGGACGATGGCGATGAACCCGGCGACGATCCGCGTGGTGACCAGGTACGGCATGCTCCGCACGGCCATCACTTCGAGGGCGTCGATCTCTTCGGAGATCCGCATCGCGCCGAGCTGGGCGGTGAACCCGCTGCCCACCGTGGACGAGAGCGCGAGCCCGGCAACCAGCGGCGCGATCTCCCGGGTGTTGAAGTACGCGGTCAGGAAGCCGGTCATCGCCGAGATGTTGATCTGGTTCAGCGCGCTGAAGCCCTGCAGGCCCACGGTGACGCCGGTGAACACGCACAGCCCGACCATCACGCCGATCGTGCCGCCGATCACCGCGAGGGCACCGCTGCCGAACGTCACTTCGGCCAGCAGCCGCACCACCTCGCGGAAGTAGCGGGTCACCGCGAGCGGGACGGCCGCGAGCGCGCGGACGTAGAACAGCAGCTGGTCGCCGAGGTCGAACAGCCGGTCGCCGGGTTTGCCGAGGATGGCCACTCAGGTTCCCTTCGCCGGGACGAGCTGCAGGTACAGCGCGGTGAGCACGGTGTTGACGAAGAACAGCAGCAGGAACGTGATGACGACCGACTGGTTGACGACGTCGCCGACGCCCTTGGGGCCGCCCTTCGGGTTCAAGCCGCGGTAGGCCGCGACGACTCCGGCGAGGTAACCGAAGATGACGGCTTTGATCGAGCTGACGACGAGGTCGGGCAGCTGCGCCAGGGCGTTGAAGCTGGCCAGGTAGGCGCCGGGCGTGCCGCCCTGGACGATGACGTTGAAGAAGTAGCCGCCGAGCACGCCGACCACGCTGACCAAGCCGTTCAGCAGCACGGACACGCCGACGGCGGCCTGCACGCGCGGCACGACCAGCCGGTGGATCGGCGAAACGCCGAGCACCTCCATCGCGGCGATCTCCTCGCGGATGCTGCGCGCGCCGAGGTCGGCGCAGATGGCGCTGCCGCCCGCGCCGGCGATGATCAGCGTCGTCACGATCGGGCTCGCCTGCTGCACGACGGCCAGCACGCTCGCCGCGCCGTTGAACTGCTGGGCACCGATCTGGCTGGTGAGCGACCCGAGCTGCAGCGAGATGACCGCACCGAACGGGATCGAGACGAGGATCGCCGGCATGATGGACACGCTGGCGATGAACCAGAACTGCTGGACGAACTCCCGCACCTGGTACGGACGGCGGAGCATCGCGAGGAGGACGTCGAGGCCCATCGCGCACATCCGGCCGAACTCGCGCAGGCCGTTCGCCGCTTTCCGCGGGGCTTCGCTGAGCAAAGTCGTCATGCTTTGCACCCCGTGCTGAAGCACCGCAAGGTGAGGTTGGCGACGAACGTGTTGCCCGGCCCGGAAACCAGGCCGGTCAGCAACCGGCTCACGTCCTCGTGCCCGACGCACCCGGCGAACGGGGGTGTGCTGAACGTGCTGCTCACCTTCACCGGCGGAGCCGGGAGCGAAATGGGGACCAGCGCCTTGATGGTGACCACCGCGGGCTGGGCGGTCCGGCAGTCCGGCCCGACATCGAGGGTCCTGCCGTCGACTTTGACGTCCGAAAGCTTGATGAACACCTTCGCCGTCACGTCCGTGTCGGCGCAGATGTTCGTCTGCGTGGCCTTGCAGTCCTTGTCTTTTCCGGTGTGCACGGTGGCCGTTCCCGTGGCGTCGCCGTCCGGGATGATCTCGACCCGGCCGGTGGTGGCCATGAAGCGGAAGGCGACGAAGTAGCCGTCGGCAGGCGGGATCTTCAGCTGCCCGGTGATCGGCACGGTGCTGGTCAGGCCGCCGAGGAAGCCGTCGAAGGTGCCCGGCGGGAAGACGATGTCGGACCCGAGCTTGGCCACGTGGCTGGTGATCGGCTGCTGCGCGTCCCCCAGGGTGAACCCGAACGGGATCTGGGTGGCCGCGGCCTGGGGCTGCGCTGTCGTCTCGCTGGGCGCGGCTTCCGCCGCACCCAGCGAGAACGCGGTCAGCACCAGCACGAGCGGGAGCGAGAATCGGGTCAGCACTGACATCCGGATTTCCTCACCTTTCCGAAGCTACTGACGATTCTCGTTGCGGGACAAGGGTTTTCGCATTCTTGTCACGCGCATCTGCGTTTCCCGCCCCCGTGGTTCACTTCTTCGTGAGGGTCACCTCGAGCTTGTTGCCGGGGCCGGAGGTGATGGCGCTGATCAGGCCGGTGAGGAAACCGCAGCCGGTGAACCGCGGGATGGTGTAGGTCGCGGTCAGCTTCCCGCCCTTGAGCGGGTCGAAGCCGGGCGCCGACACGAGCGGGACGTCGGCCGGCTTGGTGGTGTGGCACGACGTCGAGCAGAGGATCGGGAAGCCGAACACCCGGACGCTGGTCAGGTGGATGTCGACCTGGGCGTTCGCCTTGACCACACCGGCGTTGAGCGTGCCGGCGATGGTGCCGACCTGGTCGAGCTTGACCGTCGCCGACGCCGGGAGGAAACCGAAGACGCGGAAGTCCACCTGCGACTTCGGCAGCTTGAGCTGGGCGCCGAACTTGCCGGACGCGGCGTCGAGCTTCGCGTCCAGGCTGCCCGGGCCGAGGGGCAGCGTGGCGTGCAGCTGCTTGAGGACCGACTTGCCCCGCACGCCGTACTTGACCTCGACACCGTTCGGCGGGGTCGTCGTTGTGGTGGTCGGGGTCGTCGGCTCGGTCGTCGGGGTCGTGGGCTCGGTCGTCGGAGTCGTCGGCTCCGTCGTCGGGGTGGTCGGTTCCGTCGTGGGAGTCGTCGGCTCCGTCGTCGGGGTCGTCGGCTCCGTGGTCGGCGTCGTCGGCTCAGTGGTGGGGGTCGTGGGCTCCGTCGTCGGAGTTGTCGGCTCGGTCGTCGGGGTCGTGGGTTCCGTCGTGGGAGTCGTCGGCTCCGTCGTCGGAGTGGTCGGCTCGGTCGTCGGAGTCGTGGGCTCCGTCGTCGGGGTCGTCGGCTCCGTGGTGGGAGTCGTCGGCTCCGTCGTCGGAGTGGTCGGCTCGGTCGTCGGGGTCGTCGGCTCCGTGGTCGGCGTGGTCGGGGTGGTCGGGGTGGTGGGCGTCGTCGGGGTGGTGGTGCCGCCCGCCGGCTTGACTTCGAACGTGCCGAGCTGCTGGTTCTGGCCAGGGACGGCGATGCAGTCCGACGTGAACGTGCCGAGGTCGGTCGGCTGGCCGTCCGCGGTGCGCGGGGTCATCGTGGTGCTGAAGTTGCCGACCGTCACCGACGCGGTGCCCGGGCTGGGGAACGTGACCGCCGGCGCCTTGCCGCTGCTCTTGACGTGGAACGCGCCCGAAGGCGGCACCGGCGTCGACGCGATGGTCAGCGGCAGGTTCAGGTTCAGCGTCTTGGCGACCGGGTACTTGAGCACGGCCGCGGCCTTCGCCGAACCGTCCAGCGAGGTGGCGCCGACCAGGGCGAGGCCCTCGGTGGCGGTCTCCGGCACGGTGACGTCGACGTCGAAGGTGATCGGCGTCGACGCGGCGCCCGCGACGGCGTTGTCGGGCAGGTTGGTGTCGATCTTCACCGACAGCACCTGGTCGCCGATCAGCGGGAACGGGCAGTTGTAGTCGAGCGTCAGGCTCACCGGCGCGGCCTGGGTCGGGCCCGCCCCGACGAGCGCGACGGTCGCCGCGACAGCCGCGGCGGTCACGGCGGCCATGCCGTAGGCGGGCTTTCTCGACTTCCACGAAAACTTCACGTGTCGTCACCTCGGGAAATGGGGGAATTTCGGCAAAGCTACCTCCGCGTTTCCGGCCGAACAAGCGGCTACCGATTCTTTGTCACGCGCAGAGGATCGACCCGAGCCGGAAGGGTCACGCAGGTCAGGCCTTGTCACGCACGTGCGACCCGATTCCGCGAAAACTGTCACCCGCACGGCGAATGGCGGCGATCTTCTTGCCCGGCCCGCCCCGATCCCGATACCTTTTCCCGGGCCAGGAAAGGAGCGGCCATGTCCCAGCCGGTCATCGCCGTGACGGACCTCGCGAAACAGTACGGCGAAGTCACCGCGCTCGCCGGGATCAGCCTCACCGCCGCCCGCGGCGCGGTGCTGGCGGTCCTCGGCCACAACGGCGCCGGGAAGACGACGCTGATCGACATCCTCAGCACGCGGGTCCGGCCGAGCGCGGGCACCGCCCGGGTCTGCGGGTACGACGTCGTGCAGCGCGGCCGCGCGGTCCGGCGGCGGATCGGGGTCACCGGGCAGTTCGCCGCGGTCGACGACGCTCTGTCCGGCCGCGGGAACCTCGTGCTGATCGCCCGGTTGCTGGGCGCGAAACCACGGCAAGCGCTCGCGCGCGCCACCGAACTGATCGCGGCCTTCGGGCTGGAGGACGCGGCCGACCGCCCGGCCGGGACGTACTCCGGCGGGATGCGGCGACGGCTGGACCTGGCCGCGGGCCTCGTCGGCGCCCCGCAGGTGCTCTTCCTCGACGAGCCGACCACCGGCCTCGACCCGGTGAGCCGGTCCGGGCTGTGGACGATCGTCGAGGGGCTCGCGGCGCGCGGCACCACCGTCGTGCTCACCACCCAGTACCTGGAGGAGGCGGACCGGCTGGCCGACCACGTCGTCGTCCTCGGCTTCGGGCACATCACCGTGTCGGGAACGCCGGCGCAGCTGAAGGCCCGGCTCGGCACCCGCACCGCGACCTGCACGTTCGGCACCGAGCTGGCGCTGCGGCGCGCGGTGGACGCCTTGTCGCGCCTCGGCATCACGGCCGGTCGCGCCGGGCTGGTGCTGACCGTGCCGTTGTCCGGCCCGGGCGACATCCCGGTGGTGGTGCGCGCGCTCGACGCGGCGGGCGCACCGCTGCGGGACCTGACGGTGACCGAGCCGACGCTCGACGACGTCTACCTTTCGCTGCACCGGACGGCGGCGTCATGACGCAGTCCCGGCACCGGGCGGCCGTCGCCGCGCTCGGGGACCCCGCGGTCTGGCCGGAAGCCGGGTTCTGGACGCAGGTCCGCGTGCTGACGGCGCGTTCGCTGCGCACGGGCTTCGGCGACCGCCGCCTGGTCTTCTTCGGGCTGCTGCAGCCGGTGGTGCTGCTGTTGCTGTTCAGCCAGGTCTTCAGCGGCGTCGGCGCGCTGCCGGGTGTCGCGGCGTACCAGGGTTACGTGAACTTCCTGGTGCCGGCCACGCTGGTCAACATCGCCATGACGACGGCGATGAGCTCGGGAGCGGGCCTGCTGGCGGAGATCTACGGCGGCTTCACCGGACGGCTGCGGTGCCTGCCGATCTCGCTGTTTTCGGTCCTGGTGGCCCGCACCCTGGCCGACTCGGCGCGGCTGGGGGTCCAGCTGGTGGTGACGGCACTGGCGAGCGTGGTCTTCCTGGGTTTCCGCCCCGCGGGCGGAGTGGCGGGCTTGGGCTTGGCGCTGGTGTTGACGCTGGTGGTCGGGTGGTGCCTGAGCTGGGTGTTCGTCGCGATCACGACGTGGCTGCGCAAGGCGGAGACGCTGCAGGCGGCGTCGTTCGTGGTGATGTTCCCGCTGATGTTCTCCTCGAGCGCGTACATGCCCCTGGACACGATGCCGGCGTGGGTCCGCGCGGTCTCGGCGGTCAACCCGCTGACGTACGCGATCGACGCGACCCGCGCGCTGGCCTTGGCCCGCCCGCTCGGCTGGTCCCTGCCGGTGGCGCTGCTGATCGCCGCGGTGGCCGCGGTGACGGGCTCGTTCTTCGCGGCCCGCACCTTCCGCTCCCCCGGCTAGCCGAGCGATTCCAGGTGGGTCGCCGCCTCTTCCGCACCGCCGGCCGCCTCGAAGGACGCCCGGATCCGCGCCGCCCCGGCGGAATAGTCCGAAGTGGACAAGACCGTCGTGACGGCGTCGCGGATGTCCGCCGCCTTCGCGCGGTCGAACCGCAGCCGCACGCCCGCCGAGGCCGTGACCACCTGCTGGGCCAGCATCGACTGGTCGTCGCGGATCGGGGCCACCACCAGCGGCACCCCGGCCGACAGCGCTTCGCACACCGTGTTGTGGCCGCCGTGGCAGACCACCGCCGACGCGTGCGCGAACACCGCCGGCTGCGGGATCCACCGGGCCAGCCCGGCGCTTTCGCTGATCAAGTGACCGGTGGGGTCCACGACCAGGCCTTGGACGGACGGCATTCCGGCGAAGGCGTCCACGCTCTCGGCGAGGAACCGCGCGCCGGCGGCGGCGTTCGACGTGCCCAGCGTCACCACGACCAGCGGCCGATCGTCCGCCGGAGACCACTCACCCGGAACCGCGGGCAGGGCCGGGCCGACGTAGGACACCGGGACGGCCAGGCCGGACTCCCCGGCCAGCGCCCGGGTCGTGAACGCCAGCACCAGGTGCGGGGAGAACCGCAGGTCACCGAGCAGCACGCCGTGGCGCGCGCGCAGCCCGGCCTGCAGGTCCGAAACCCAGGACGCGATCTTCGGCAACGATCCCAGCGGATCGGCCAGCTCGGTCGACGTCGACGCCGAGGTCGCCCACGGCAGCCCGCACCGCGAAGCCACCAGCGCGCCGGCCATCGCCTGCTGGTCCACGACGACCACGTCCGGCTCGAACGAAGAGACGGCCGACTGCACCCCGGGCACCATCGCGTCGGCCAGCGGCACCAGGTACGACTCCCACAGGTACTTCAACGCGGCGAACCCGCGCAGTCCCGGCGGCCGCAGCGCCACCGCGAACGGCCGGGAATCACCCGCCGGGAACACCCGGCCGGCGACCAATGTGGACAGTTCCGGGTCGGGGCCGCACCAGGCCACGGCGTGCCCCCGCGCGGCCAGCACCGAAGCCACCCCGCGCAGCGGCGCCACGTGTCCCGCCAGCGGCGGGACGACCAGCAGGAATCTCACGCCGCGTGCCGTCCGATCCACTTGAGCACCAGCTCGCGCACCTCCCGGTGCTGCTCCACCAGCACCGAATGCCCCTGCCCCTCGAACACGTGCAGCTCGCCGTTCGGAAGCAGCGACGTCAGCGCTTCGAGGTCGTCGGACTGGTAGCCGTGACTGCCCAGGATGGACAGCACCGGGCAGCCGATCGCCGCGACCTGGTCCCAGGTGAGCAACGGCCCCAGCGGGACCTCCTCGGCCATCATCGTCGACGTGATGCGCTCGGCCGCCATCCGCGCGAGCCGCCGGTGGTGTGCGCTGAAATTGGCCTCGATCCAGTCGAAGCTCTCCTCCACCTGCAGGAACCGCACGGTGTGGGCCAGGATCGCGCTCATCTTCTCCGCCCACACCTCGGTCGCGGGCTCGGACTCGATGCACACGATGCTGCGCACGCGATCCGGATTGGCCACGGCGTAGCTGTAGGCCAGCGTGCCACCGAAGCTGTTGCCCACCAGATGCACCGGCCGGTCGACGCCGAGCTGCCGCAGCAGGTCGTCGAGGTCGGCGACGAAGTCCCCAAGGGTGTACCCGCGCTCCGGCCGCTCGGTCTTGCCGTGCCCGCGCAGGTCGTAGCTGATCACATCGATGCCGGCGGCCGCGACCGGCGGGGCGAGGGTCAGGTAGAAGCTCGCCAGGCTGTCGGTGCCCATGCCGTGCAGGAACACCACGGTCTCGGTGCCGCCGGCGGGCACGAGCTGCACGTTGGTGCGCAGCCCGTTGACGGTCATCGTGGGCACGTGCGCTCCCCCACGAACCGGGCGATGTCGCCGACGGTCAGCCCGATGACGTCGTCGAGGTCCTTCTCCGCCAGGTATTCCGCGAGGTTGACGCCGGCCCCGAAGTGCTCGGCGAGGATGCTCGCGAAGGTCACCAGGTCGATGCTCTCCAGCTGCAGGTCCTCGTGGAACGTCGTGTCCGGGGTGATCTCGACACCGAGCACCTCGGCGTCGCCGACGAGTTCGGCGAGCAGTTCGGCGACGACGTCGAACGTGGCGGACGCGTGGTCGATGGTCATCGTGTGCTCCTGAGTTGTGCGGTGGCGGTGTCGCCTGCTAGCTCGACCGAGACGGCGAAGCGCGGCAAGTCCCGGTGTCTCCCGGACACCGTGCCGTCGTCGTGGACGCGGATTTCCGCCGGGTAGAGGGGTTCGCCGAGCCGCGCGCGGACGGCGTCCTTCACGGCCATCCGTTTCAGCAGCCAGCCGCGTTGCTGCCGCGGTGGCGCCGCGGCGAACTCCGCGCGTTCTTCGGCGCTGAGGTAGATGCCGGCGTAGATGTCCCGCGCGGCGACCGTCGGCCAGCGGTCGGTGACGACGACCGAGCCGTCGTCCCGGAGTTCCCCCAGCAGGTGCTCCGCCGGGAACGCGTACACGCGGTGGGCCGCGCGGTCGCAGGGGAACCGGACGTCCCGCCAGCCTTCGATGCTCGCCAAAACATCACCGTCGCCGACCAGCTCGGCGTCCATCTCGAGGACGTCCGGCCGCGGCAGCCGGACCCGCACGAGGCACTCGAGCCGCGTCCCGGGTGCCGGTTCGGGGCCGTGCCAGGTCAGCCGGCCGATCGAGCGCGGGAACGCGAGCAGGTCGTCGGTCCGGGTGGCCATCAGCCAGCAGCCGAGCAGCTGGCCGACGTTGTCGAGCAGCCCGCCCGGCGCGGACGGGACGACCAGCTCGCCGCGGATGTGCTGCTCGCCGAGGCCGGTCAGCCGGGCCAAGCCCTGGTAGGCGGGGCCGTGGAACATTTCCCGCCGGGCGTAGATCTCGGCCGCGCTCAGCGGGGGTGCCGTCTCCGGCCCGGGCACTCCAGTGCGCGACGGCGGTGGCGCGAAGGCGCCCAATTCGACGTTCAGCAGCGCGTACGGGCCGATCTCGACGGTGACGAAGTCGCCCTCACGGCTCATCACCAGCGGGACGCGCTGCGCCGGGGATGCAATCAGCCACCGCGAGAACACCGCGTCCCGCACCGCGACCGCCGTTGTACCCGGCCAGGCGCGTTCGGCGGCCCGGCAGGCGAGGTCGACCAGGGTCGTCGCGGGTACCACCGGCCGGAAGTCGGACTCGTCGGGCCAGCCGGCCCGCTGGCGGAAGAACCGGTGGTCACGCAGGTACGGCATCGCCGCGACCGAGATGTCTACTGTGGACTCGATGCGCCGCCGCGCGGCCGCCGCGACGACGTCCGCCGCGGTCCGGCGGGTTTCGGTGAGCAAGGCGGTGAACTCGGCGACGATCGCGTCCGGCACCCCGGCGGGCAGGCCGAACTCGTCGGGCGAGCTCCGGTCGTCAAGCAGGCCCCGGGCCGATTCGCCCAGCGACAGCAGGGAGTTCCCGGTGGCGAGCCGGATCCGCCGCGGCTCCAGGGCCGCGAAGTCCGGGTCACCGCCCTCGGTCCACAGCGCGGTGGCCAGTCGCCGCAGCTGCTCGAGCCCGGGGCGGGTGCCGGACGCGGCCGCGAGGACCAGGTGCCGCCGCTCGCCGAGGGTGTCGGTGACGAAGGAGCCGAGCTGACCCGCGCCGACCTGCACGAACACCCGGAACCCGGCGTCGTGCAGCGCCTCGGTCAGCTGCCGGAACCGGACCGGGCGCAGCAGGTGGTCCAGGTAGAGCCGCCGGACGTCGGCCGCGGCCGCCGGGTAGGGCCGCGCGGTCGTCGCCGACCACACCGGCAGCGCCGGTTCGCGCAGGTCCAGGTCCGCGACGAGCCGGGCGAACGGCGCGAGGTGCGGTTCCATCAGCGGCGTGTGGAAGCCGGACCGGAACGGCAGCGTCCTGGCCACGATCCCGAGGCCGCGGCAGGTCACCGCGAAGTCCGCGACGGCGTCCGGCGGGCCGCACACGATCGTCTGCTTGGCGGCGTTCTCGTGGGAGACGACGAGGTCGCCGGGCAGCAGCCCGGCCACGCGCGCCGCCGGGCAGCCCAGCACGAGGTAGTCCGCCTCGGGCAGCTCGAAGCCGTCCGGCCAGTACTTCGCCAGGGCGTCCGGCTCCGCCCGGTACATCCCCGCGGCCTGCATCGCGGTCCACTCCCCGGCGCTGTGCCCCGCGAGCGCGTCCGGCCGGATCTCCAGCCGCCGCAGGACCCGGCCGAGCAGCAGCCCGGTCGCCGACACGCTCGCCGCCCGGTCGAGCACGCTCGACGTCGACCACTGTGGACGGTCGAGGCCGAAGTGCTTCGCCACGTCGTCGAGGCGCGGTTCGGCGTCGGCTTCCAGCCCGGGGTGGACGAACACCGTCTTCCCGCCCGGCAGGAGGGGGTCGACGCTGCACCAGACGTCACCGGCGCCGTGCCACGACCGGCCCCCGGTCGCCACCTTGGCGATCACCCGGCGGGCGGTGGCCAGCTTGCGCTCGTCCGGGCCGACGATCCCGAGCCGGCACGGGCCGTCGCCCGGACCGGGCCGGTCGAGCTGTTCCAGGAGTTCCTCCGGCGTGCGCGCGGCCACGCGCAGCACGCGTTCCGGCTCGTCGACACGCACGCGCCGCTTCGGCGCCGGGTCACCGGCTTCGAGCACGACGTGGGCGTTCACCCCGCCGAAGCCGAACGCGTTGACCGCGGCCACCCGCGGCAGCGCGCCCCACGGCTCGGCCTCGGTCAGCACCCGGAAGCGGGTCTTGTCGAGCAGCGGGTTCGGGTCGGTGCAGTGCAGCGTCGGCGGCAGGACGCCGTGGTGCAGGGCGAGGGCCACCTTGACCAGCCCGGCGACCCCGGCCGTCGGCAGGGTGTGCCCGATCATCGACTTGACCGAGCCGATCACCGCGCGCGGCCCGTCCGCCGGGCCGAAGACGTCGGCGACGGTGGTCAGCTCGGCGGCGTCCCCGGCGGGCGTCGCCGTGCCGTGTGCCTCCAGCAGGCCGATTTCCGCGGGGTCGCGACCCGCCCAGGCCCGGCGCAGGGCGAGGGTCTGCCCGGCGACGGACGGGCTGAGCAGGCTCGCGCCCCGCCCGTCGCTCGACGTGCCGCTGCCGCGGATCACGGCGTACACGCGGTCGCCGTCGCGGCGGGCGTCGGCCAGCCGCTTGAGCACGACGATCGCGGTGCCCTCGCCGATCAGCATGCCGTCGGCGGCGCGGGACAGCGGGCTGATCCGCTGGCTCGGCGACAGCGCGCCGAGCTGCGTGAACAACGACCAGAGCGTGTCGTCCTGCGTCTGGTGCGCGCCACCCGCGAGCACGACGTCGCAGCGGCCGCGGGTCAGCTCGCCGATCGCCTGGTCGACGGCGACCAGCGAGGACGCGCAGGCGGCGTCCACCGTGTACGCCGGGCCGCCGAGGTCGAGCCGGTTCGCCACGCGGGCGGCGGCGAGGCTGGGCACCAGCCCGGCGGCGGTCTCGGGCCGGAATTCGCCGAGGGGCTCCAGCAACGCCGTCCGCAGCCGCTCGAGGACCTCCGGCCCGGCCGACGGCATCAGCTCGCCGACCGTGCGGGTGACCTGCCGGACGGTGCGGACCCGCTGCTCGAAGCCCTGCAGCCCGGGCGAGAGGTACCCGCCGCGGCCGAGCACGACGCCGATCCGCTCGGGGTCGCCGAGCCGGCCGAGGCCACCGGCGTCGTCGACGGCGGTCACGGCGACCGCCAGCGCCGTCAGCTGGTCCGGCTCGGTGCCCTCGAGCGACGTCGGCGGGACGCCGTGGGCGACCGGGTCGAAGTCCAGGGTGTCCGCGGTGAAGCCGCCGCGGCGGCCGTGGGTGCGGTCCGGTGCGGCGCCGTCGCGGCCGTGGAAGCCCGGGTCGTACCGGTGCGGCGGCACCTCGGTGACGGCGTCGGTGCCGTCCACCAGGTTCCGCCAGTACCGGTCCACTGTGGACGCACCGGGCAGGAACACGCCCATGCCGACGATCGCCACCGGCTCCTGGCTCACCACAGCGACGCCGTGTACAGCACCGAGCGGTCCGAGCCGTAAGCGAGTTCGCGCAGCAGGGCCGCGGTGGCCTCGGCCGGGTCGAGCAGGGCGACGTCGCGGCGCTCGTACTCACGCGCCAGTTCCGGCGACACCATGCCACCGTGGTCCCCGGCCGGTGCCCACGGTCCCCAGTGGACGGTCACGGCCCGGCCCGGCCAGTTCGTCCCGATCGTCTCGAGCGCGTCGTTGGCCGCGGCGTAGTCGGTCTGGCCGCGGTTGCCGAGCACCGCGGCGATGCTGCCGAAGAACGCGACGAACCGCGGCTCGACGTCCTGCAGCGCGGCGAGCAGCGCTCTCGCACCATCCACTTTGGTCTCGAAGACCGTCCGGAACGACTGCTCGTCCTTGTCCGCCATCAGCTTGTCGTCGAGGACACCGGCGGCGAAGACGACGCCGTCGAGCCGGCCGTGGAAACCCTTGACCAGCTGGTGCACCGCGTCCGCGTCGCGGACGTCGAGCACGTGGTAGGCCGGGTCACCGCCGGCGGCCCGGATCTCCTCGAGGGTCCGGCCGATCTCACGCTGGGCCAGCACGGTCCGCACGCGGCGTTCGATGCCGGCCACCGTGCCACCGCGGCCGGCGAGCACCGCCCGCATCGCGGCGGGATCGGCGGGCAGGTCGTCCGGTTCGCCCGGCCACGGTGTGCGCCCGGCCAGCTCGATCCGGGCGCCGGAGGCGGCGAACGCGACGGCCGCGCGGGCGGTGATCCCGCGGGCCCCGCCGAGCAGCAGCACCACCGAATCCGCGCCGAGGCCGAGCGCGGCGAGCTCCCCACCGCCCGGGCCGGCGCCGGCGTAGGCGATCGACGGCAGGTCGGCGGGCCGCGGCTCGATCGTGAAGCGGCCGCCTTCGTCGTGCCCGACGACGGACGGCCCGTCACTGAGGGCTTCGTCGACCAGCACCTTGGCAACGTCTTGCGTGGCCTCGACGAGCCGCGTCACGCCGTCGCGTTCGAGCGCGGCCGCCCGGACCAGGCCACGCAGCCCGGGTGTGCCCGGCGGAGCCGACACCAGTACGGTGCCGCGCAGCGTCTTGAGCAGCGTGAAGACCTCGACGACGTCCGCGGCGGGCACAACGGTGATGTCCGCGCCGGCTTCGACGATCTCGGCACCGGCACTGCTGAAGGCCGCTCGGAGCGTGTGGTCGTCGGTCAGGATCGCCACGGACTTCCCGCGCAGCCGCGCGGGATCGGGGTCGAGCGGGACGGGGACGCGGTCGAGCCGGTACCGGCGCGGGGCGGCGGCCGGGGGTGCCGGCGACAGCCAGCCTTCGAGGTGCGCGGCGAGGGCGTTCGCCGTGCGGTCGCGGCTGAGCTGATCGGTGCGGTCGTCGGCGGGCAGGCCGAGGCGGGACAGCAGGGTGCCCGCGATTTCGGTCCGCTTGATGGAGTCGATCGAGAGGTCGGCTTCGAGGTCGAGGTCGACGGCGATCATTTCGGCCGGGTAGCCGGTGCGTTCGCTGATGACGTCGATCACCGTGCTCATGACGTCGGCTTCCGGTTCCTGGTGCGGCACCTCCGGCTGTTCCTCGGTGAGGACCGGTTCGTCGACGACCACCGGCAGCGGGGCGGGCGCGCTGCCCAGGTAACCGAGCATGACCTCCCGCTGCGCCGCGACGAGTTCGCGGGTGGTGCGCAGGAAGTCCACGATCGCCTGGTCGCGGCCGGGCGCGGGCTGGGACATGGCGGTACTCCGGATTCGTCGGGCCGGGGGCAGGGCGGGACCGCCGGAGCCGGGCGCGCGGGCGGACCGCCCGTCGACGGCCCAGGCGGTGGGGGACGGTTCGGGAGGTTTCGGCCGGACGAGCCGCTCGGTACGGACGTCGACACCGGCTTCGGCGAGTTTCTGCAGCGCGGTCAGGAAGGCGGCGAGATCGGGCCCGCAGGCGACGACGGTGTGCGGCCGGTCCCCGAGGATGTCGGCGACCAGCCGGGACAGGACCCGCCCGGGTCCGGCCTCGACGAAGATGCGCGCCCCGGCCGCGTACATGGCCTCGATCTGGTCGAGGAACCGCACGGGAGCACCGATCTGCGCGGCCAGTTCGCCGCGGACATCGCCGTCGTACGGCTTCGCGGTCCGGTTCGCCCACACGGGTACCTGCGGGTCCTGGATGGACTCGTTGGTGAGTGCCTCCGCAAAGACGTCCCCGGCGGCGGCGACCAGCGGGCTGTGGAAGGCACAGGCGACGGGGATCCGCTGCGCGCCGATGCCGGTCTCCTTGAGCCGCCGGACGGCGCGTTCGACGGCGGGAACGGGTCCGGAGAGGACGACCTGTTCGGGAGCGTTGTGGTTGGCCACGACGACATCGGGGCCGATGAGGGTGGAGGTGAGCAGGTCCCGCTTCGCTTTGACGGCGGCCATTGTCCCGGGCCGGGCGACCTGGGCGATGGCTTGCGCACGGGCCCGGCTGAGGCGGAGGAGGGTGTCGGTGTCGAAGGCCCCGGCGACGGAGAGGGCGACGAGTTCGCCGTAACTGTGGCCGGCCAGGAAGTCGGGGCGCACGTTGACCTGGCCGAGAAGCCGGGCAACGGCGATTTCGACGAGCCCGAGCGCGGGCTGGGCGACGAGGGTATCGGTGAGGGCGCTTTCCTGGGCATCGACGACCTCGGCGGAGAAGCCGCGCGGCGGAAAGACCTTGGCGGCGACGTCGGGGGCGAGACGGAGGAGGTCGGCGAGCTCGGGGAAGTGGACGAAGAGCTCGGCGAGCATGCCGGTGCGCTGGCTCCCCTGACCGGGGAAGAGGAAGGCGACCTTGCCGGGAGTCGCATCGCTACGCCGGATCTTGCCCAGAACCTCCTCCGCTTCCGGGGCCCAGTCGCGCAAGCCGTGGCGGCGGTCGGGGGCCACCGGGCCGGCTCCCAGTACCGCGTGGAAGTTCGTCCCGCCGAAGCCGAATGCGCTCACCCCCGCCAGCCGGGCCGGGTCGGCCCACGGCCGGGCCGTCGTCGTGAACGTGAAGGGGCTGGCCGCCGCGTTCCACTCGGCGTTCGGGGTGGTCAGCTGCAGCGTCGGCGGGACCACCTCGTGCCACAGCGCCAGCGCCGCCTTGATCAGCCCCGCCAAGCCCGCCGCGCACTTCGTGTGGCCGATCTGGCTCTTCACCGAACCCAGCGCGCACGATCCCGGCCCGGCGCCCGCCTCGGTGAAGAAGCCCGTCAGCGTCCGCAGTTCCGTTGCGTCGCCGAGCACCGTTCCGGTTCCGTGCGCCTCGACCAGTCCCACGTCCACCGGGGACACCCCCGCGTCCCGGTAGGCCCGCTCCAGCGCACGGCGCTGCCCCTCCGGGCGGGGCGCGGTCAGGCCGAGCGCCTTGCCGTCGCTGGCCGCGCCGACTCCCTTGACCACCGCGTAGATCCGGTCGCCGTCGCGTTCGGCGTCGGCCAGGCGCTTGAGCACCAGGCACGCGACGCCCTCGCCGAGCGCGATGCCGTCCGCCGCCGCGTCGAACGGGCGGCAACGGCCCGTCGGCGACAGCGCCCCCGCCGACGTGAACATCAGGTAGTCGTGGATGCCGTTGTGCAGGTCGACCGCGCCGCACAGGACCAGCGAGCTCGTCCCGGCCCGCAGCTCCTTCGCGGCGAGGTCGAGCGCCGCCAGCGACGAGCCGCACGCGGCGTCCACCGTGTAGTTCGCGCCACCGAGGTCGAGCCGGTTGGCGATCCGCCCGGAGATGACGTTGGCGAGGGTGCCCGGGAAGGTGTCCTCGGTCGGTTCGGGCAGCTGGGCGAGCAGCTCGGGCGGCACTTCGTCGAAGTAGCCGTCCAGCAGGGAACGCACCGTGCCCGCGTTCGCCAGGTCGCCGCCCGCCTCCGCGCCGAACACGACGCTCGTGTGCTCGCGGTCGAAGTCCCGGTTCGCGTACCCGGCGTCGGCCAGCGCGCGGCGCGCGGTCTCCAGCGACACCAGCTGCGCCGGGTCGATGCTGCCCATCGCGGACGGCGGGATGCCGAATTCCAGCGGATCGACGTCCAGCGCCGGCAGGAACCCGCCCCACTTCGACGCCGACTGTCCGAAGTAGACGTCCGGGTCCCAGCGGTCGCGGGGGACTTCGGTGACGGCGTCGGCCCCGCGGAGGACGTTCGACCAGAAGGCGTCGAGGTCGCGCGCCCCCGGGAACGTGCAGGCCATGCCGATGATCGCGACGTCGCCCGAGTCCGTGGCCGGTGCCGGTTCTTCTTCGCGGGCGAAGGTCGTCCCGGCGGTGACCTCGCGGTGCAGCTCGGCGATCGTCGTCCGGCGGTCCCGCAGGACGGCGACCTGGCCCGCCATGAACATCCCCTCGGCCAGCTGGGTGGCCGCGTCGAGCGCCCCGCCGTCGCGGCGGACGCCCTTGCTCGCGACGCGCAGCCGTCCGGTGTTCAGCTCTTCCAGCCGCTGCCACGACTCGGGCGTCTCGGCCAGACCGGCTTTGACCTGCTCGAACTCCGCCGTGTACGGGCTGGGCAGGCACCTCGTGCGGTGCCCCGGCGCGGTCTCCAGGGTCACCGTGGCGTCCGCGGCGAGCGCGCGTTCCTGGAACAGCCCGGTGATCGCGCCGTGCGCCACGGCCTCTTCGGTGAAGAGGTACGCGGTGCCCATCAGGACGCCGGCGGCGTCGAGCGGCTCCGCCATCGCGGCGACCATGGCGGCCGAGCGGGCGTCGTGGATCCCGCCCGCGAAGAGCACCTCGACGTCCTTCGCGGCGCCGAGGACGGTCAGTTGTTCCTCCCACAGCTCGAAACTCGGCCGTGGTCCGACGTGCCCGCCGCACTCGGCGCCCTCGAAGACGAACCGGCGGACCCCGGCGTCGAGGTACTGGCGGAGCAGGACCGGCGAAGGGACGTGCAGGAACGTCGCGATCCCTTCGGCCTCCAACGCCTTGGCCTGCCCCGGTTTTCCGCCCGCGACCAGCACGCACCGCGGCCGCGCTCGGCGGATCGCGGCGAGCTGGGCGACGCGCAGGTCGTCGGGCACAAAACCGAGGATGCCCGCGCCCCACGGCCGGTCGCCGAGGCGCTCGGCGGTCCGGGCGAGCAGCTCGGCGGTGCGCGCGCCGTTCGCCGTGGCCACCGCGACGAACGGGAACCCGCCCGCGTCGGCGACCGCGGCCGCGAAGCCCGGCTGGTCGCTCACCCGCGTCATCGGGCCCTGGACGACCGGCAGGGCGCTGCCGAGCGTCTCGCACAGGCGCGAGCCCAGCCCGGCCGCGGGCACCTTCGCGCCGATGATCCGCCGCACGTCCACTGTGGACTCGACGACGACTCCCGCCGCCCCTCCGGCCAGCGCACCGACCGCCGTCCGCGGCCCGGCGACCGTGCCCCACACCGGAACGTCGAAGCTGTTCAGCAGCTGTTGCAGCAGCACGAAATCACTCAGCTCGCCACCGCGGGCGACGAGTCCCACCGCGCCGCCGCGGACGGCGTCGGCGGCGGTGGCGGCGTCCGCGACTTCGGCGAGCGCCCCGGTCCAGGGCGCTTTCGTGCGGACAGCGAAGGCCGCACCCGCGGGCAGCGGGCCGTCGGTGCGCACCGCGTACGGCACGCGGACCCGGGCCGCGACCAGCCGCAGGTCGCCCGGATCGGCGCCGTCGAGCACGCCGAGGCCGCCGGCGCGGGCGACCGCGGCGACCACGTCCGGATCGCCGATACCCAGGCACCGCAGCCGTCGAACGTGCGACGGCGGGACGAGCTCGGCCATCGGCGGACCTCCTGTACGCGGGGTGTTGCGATCTTCAGGAATAACGCACACAGCACGGTTAACGCAATACTCGTGCTAAAGTGCAAAACCGTGGAACAAGGCACGATCATGGCTCTGACCAGCACTTTTATCATCCACGTCGCAACCGGGAAATACATTTCCCGCACGCACGTGACAATGGGAATCTGAAATATTGGAGCTTGCGTGGAACTGACTGGACGCGTGGTCGCGCTGACCGGCGCGGCACACGGAATCGGGGCCGCGATGGCCCGCCGCTTCGCCGCGGAGGGGGCGGCCGGGGTGGTCGTGTCCGACGTGGACGCCGCGGGCGCCACCCGGGTGGCGGACGAGATCACCGCCGCGGGCGGCCGGGCCGTCGCGGTGGCCGCCGACGCGACGTCCAAAAAGGACCTCAAGGGCCTGGTCGCGACGGCCCGCGCCGAGTTCGGCCCGGTCGACGTGTTCTGCGCCAACGCGGGCGCGGCGTTCGGCACCGGCGTGCACGCGGCCGACGAACAGTGGCAGAAGTCGTGGGAGATCAACGTCATGCAGCACGTCCACGCCGCGCAGGCCGTGCTGCCCACGATGCTGGCCCGCGGCGAGGGCTACCTGCTGATCACCGCGTCGGGCGCCGGCCTGCTCGGCATCCCCGGCGACGCGCCGTACTCGGTCACCAAGCACGCGGCCGTCGGGCTCGCCGAATGGCTGGCGATCACCTACCGGCCACGCGGGGTGCGGGTCAGCGCGCTGTGCCCGCTCGGCGTCCGGACGGCGCTGCTCGAACCCGGCATCGCCGCCGGCCACCCGGCCGCGCTGGCCATCGCCGCGGCGGCCCCGCTGCTCGACCCCGAAGACGTCGCCGAAGCGGTCGTTCGCGGGCTCGGCAACGAAGAATTCCTGATCCTGCCGCACGAATCGGTGCGGGAGTCCTTCGCCCGCAAGGCGGGCGCGGTCGACGCGTGGATCGACGAGATGGCTGTCCAAGGAGGCTGAAGTGGAGTACCGCAGGGTCGGCACGAGCGGGCTCGCCGTCAGCGAGCTCGCCTACGGCAACTGGCTGACGCACAGCTCGCCCGGCTGCGTCGCCGCGGCGCTGGACGCCGGCGTCACGACGTTCCACACCGCGGCGGCCTGGGACGGCGGCGCGGCGGAGACCGCTTTCGGAGCGGCCTTCGCCGGTGTGCGCCGCGATGACCTGGTGCTGTGCACCGGCGTGTTCTGGCCGGAAGGCCCCGGACCGAACGACGCGGGTCTGAGCCGCAAGCGCGTGATCGCGTCGCTGGAAGGCTCGCTGCGCCGGCTGCGCACCGACTACGTCGACGTCTACCAGCTGCTGCGCTTCGACTACCGGACGCCCGTCGCGGAGACGTTCCTCGCGCTCTCGGACCTGGTGCGGCAGGGCAAGGTCCGGTACGTCGGCACGTCGGAGTGGACGGCCGAGCAGCTGCTGCAGGCCCACGAGGCCGCTTCGCGGTACGACGTGCCGCTGATCGCCAACCAGCCGCACTACTCGATGCTGTGGCGGGTGCCCGAGGCCCAGGTGATGCCGGTGGGCGCGCGGATGGGCGTCGGGCAGTTCGCTTCGGTACCGCTCGCCCAGGGCGTGCTGACCGGCAAGTACCACGACGGCCGGATTCCGGCGGGCTCCCGGGCGGCCGAGCAGCCGCACGCCCGGCCGTTGCTCATGCCGGAACTGCTGGAGCGGGTGGAGCTGCTGCGCGGCGTCGCGGACGACGCCGGCCTCACGATGGCCCAGCTCGCGCTGGCCTGGACGTTGCAGCACGAGACGGTCGCGTCGACGGTGACCGGGGCGAGCACACCGGAGCAGGTCACCGAGAACGCCAAAGCCACCGGCGTCCGGCTCGATTTCGACGTGCTGACCCGGATCGACCAGCTGCTCGGCAGTTTTGTCCAGACCGACCCGCGGCTGGTGTGGTCACCGCCCGCGCAGCTGCCCTAACCGGCGCCGAGGCAGACGAACGGGCGGCGGAACGGGTCGACGGCGATCGCGTCGGCCAGCGCCAGCGCCGGGCTTTCCCGGACGGCCAGCGCGCGGTAGTAGTCGTCCATCGCGGCCGCCGAGGCGAGGTCGCCGACACGCGACAGCGGCGCGATCACCGTCCGGGAACCGCTGGCCAGCAGGGCGCTGGCGAAGCCGAGCGCCTCGTCGCCCGGCCGGATCCGGTTCATCGCGAGTTCGCACGCGGCGAACACCACCTGCCGCGGCGGCTGCCGCAGCCCGGCCATCTCGTGGCCGAAGAGAGCACCGTCGGCGAGTTCGAGCCGGGAGAACAGGGCGTTCTCCGGCTCGTGGGCACCGTGCGCGGCGAAGTGCGCGAGCTTCGCGCCGTCCATCGCGCGCAGCACGGACTTCACGGTGGCCTTGGCGCCGGTCATCGTCGTCGCGGTGCGGTAGTGCGTGGTCAGCTTCTCGAGCTCACCACGGGCGCCGGCCAGCCCGGGCCCGCGGACCAGCACGATCCTGCGGGCGCGCGAGGACTTCGTCAGCTCGGCGGCGAGCCAGGCGGTCGCCGACGGCGCGACGACGGTCGGCCGCCCCCGCAAGCCCGGCAGCACGCCCCACGGCACGGCGTAGAGCGGCCCGGTCGGCACGATGACCAGCTCGCGGTCGCCGATGAGGCCGGCCAAGGGCTGGATGAGCTGGACGTCGAGCTTGTCGGCCTGCTTGCGCGCCGAAGCCATGACAACCTCGGCGAGCCGCTCGGGCAGGTTGTCCGGCGCGAGGGCGTCGAGGTCGACGTTCAGCACGCGCGCCGACTCGGCGGCGGCACCGGCGGACCCGAGCCGCACGAGCCGGCACTCACCCCCGGCGACGACGACGGCGACGAGCTCGTCCCCGGAAGCGGCGAAGCTGACCAAGGCCCGCTCACCGAGCCGCGCGACGACCTCGCCGAGCCCCGCAACGGGCCGCGGCCGGCCCCACCGCCCGGTGTGCCAGCCGAGCCGCTGGGCCTCCCGCAGCCGTTCGTTGTACTTCGCCCGCAGGCCGGCGATGGGGTGCCCGTCGTGCTGGGCCTCCTGGATGGCCTGCCCGAGCCCCCGCACCTCGGCCACGCGCGCGGCGAGCGCGGGATCGGTCCCGGCGGAGAGCGGTTCGTAGCGGTAGGTCTGGGCGCGGGTCCGTTCGAGCCAGACGAACAGCCGCCGGGCATCGTGGCGGTCGAGCACGAGCTTGACGGCGAGATCGGCGAGCTCCTGGCCGTGCAGGGCGGTCCCGGAGACGAGGTCCAGCCCACCCATCCGATCCCGGACGGCGTCCAGCTCGGTGAGCCCGGACCGGATCTCGGTGAGCGCCCTGGCCCGGTCCCCCCGGGCCACGGCGAGCTCGGCCCGGCAAAGCCGGCGCAGCATCCGGTAGTCGATGGGGGTGAGCTGCCCGGGGCGAGGCACCTTCCGGAGGGTTTCGGCGGCGCGCTTGAGGTTCCCGCGGCGGATGTCCAGCCGCACGGCGAGCATGCGGGCGGTGGCGGCCTGTTCGGTCAGGCGGGGCAGCTGCATCTTCTCCGCGGTGCGCAAGGCCCGGGTGGGCAACGCAACCGGTACTTCACCCGACCGCAGGGCGTCCCGGGTATCGGCGTGCAGCCCGATGATCGTGGCGTTGGCCACGCAGGTCCGGCAACCGACCCGCAGCATGCGGCGGCGGGCCGAGTCCGCCATCTGGCGCGCGGGCTCGAGGTCATCGGCCAGCAGCGCGGCGGACGCGCGGTACAGCTCGGCCCGCGCGAGCTCCTTGCTGATGCTCTGCTCCTCGATGAGGACGGGAAGCACGTCATCGAGGTGCGAGGCGGCTTCGTCGGCCAAGCCGGCCGCCAGCAGCGCCTCGGCCTGCTCGAACCGCAGAGCGGCGGGCACGTCCATCTCCAGCGCCCGGTAGGTGCGTTCGGCCTCGTCGTAGAACCGGAGAGCTTCCGGCACATCCCGGACGCGCAGGGCGAGCATGCCCATCGTCCGCCGGACGTCGGCGGCCACCGACCGGAGTTCGTACTTTTCCGCGAGCTCGAGCGCGCGGGCGAGATCGTCGTGCGCTGCGGTGACGTTGCCGAGCCGCACCTGCACCCACGCCCTCGACGAAAGAGTCTGCACGAAGCCGCCCATGCGAGACTCCGGCTCCGGGCCGTGGGCCAGCCGGTACTCCTGGTGCTCCACCGAGATGTCGAAGGACACCAAGCTGTCTTCGTTGCGGCCGACGCTCATCAGCCTCGCCGCGTAGTTGTAGTTCAAGGAGCCGTTGAGTTCGGCCTGCAGCATCGGATCGGGCACGTCCTCGATCAGCCGCCGCACCTCGTTCAACCCGGCCAAGCCGGCCTCGAGGTCGCCGCTGATCTCCGACGACATCGCCGTGAGGGTGCTCGCCAGGCGGATCCGGGTGACCAGCCAGTCGGTGCGCTGCCGCTCGGTCGACGGCCGGACGGTTTCGAGCAGGCTCTTCCCGCGCTTGAGCAGCCGGACACCTTCTCGATAACGCCCGAGGCAGGATGCGTCCGTAGCAGCCTTCTGCAGCGCACGGACCCTCTCGATGACGGAGACCGGGTCCAGGTTTGTCACAGGCACTCTCCTATGACATCACAGCGAGTCGCATAAGGAAGCCCGCCTGCCAGGCGAAGATCGGCAGGCGGGCGGTCACGAATCGGTCAAGGTCAGGGCTTGACCACCTGGTAGCACGGCGTGCCGCAGTCCGGCGTCGCGATCGGGCCGGCCTTCGGCTTCTCCGGAACGTGGTCGATGTGCACCCAGCCGTGCTCGTCCGGCACCGGGTGCGGGACAACGGGGCCGGCCTGAACGATCGGCTCCGGAACTTCCTCCGGCTTGACATCCGTGGGCGTCGACATGGTCGATCTCCTCTCCCCTGGGGATCTTCATGGGGACGCTGCCGTAACGGTGAGTCCCCCCGTCGCGAGGCCCTCTCCCCGCGAACGGCCCAATGGTTTCACATCGGAGCAATGATCGGGAGAGTTTTAGCTACAGAAAGTCAGTCCCAACCGCGTGAGCAGGGTTGATGTCTCTCTCGGAACGTCCTAAAGAGTGAAGTCTGTAACGACGTCCACTACAGACGTGCATTCTGCACCTGCGACACCGCCTGCCGGACTGCGTGTCGCTCCGGCCACGGTACGTGACGACGGTCCGGATCGCAGTGTCCTGTGTGGACCGGGCCGGGAGGCGTCGGGTGATGCGGACTGCGACGCCTTCGACGGTGCGTCCGCCGTGCACGATCGTCGTGCCGCGGCCGGCCCGCGGGGTTCCCTGCTTCGGACTCCGGGAAGCGGCGGCACGCTACCGGAATACCTCGGCAAGGCGTCGGTTGCACCCTGGCACCAGGCGCTGAAACCACTGAGGGAGCTGCCATGTCGTCCGAGCACATCCGGGGAACCGTCGCCGAGGGGTTCGAGTCCGTCCGGGAGGAGTTCGCCGCCGTCGCGGGCGAGGAAGGCGGTGACTACGCCGCTCAGCTCGTCGCGCACGTCGACGGCGAGCGCGTCGTCGACCTGTGGACCGGCCCCGCCATCACCGGCGACTCGCTGACCGGCGTGTTCTCCTCCACCAAGGGGGCCGCGCACCTGGTGGTCGCGCTGCTCGTCCAGGACGGCGTGCTCGACCTCGACCAGCGAGTCGCCCACTGCTGGCCGGAGTTCGGCGCCGCGGGCAAGGACGGGATCACCCTGCGGGACCTGCTCGCGCACCGCGCCGGCGTCGTCGGCGCGGACGACGGGTTCACGGGCGAAGAGCTCGCCGACGATCGCGTCATCGCCGAACGGCTCGCCCCGCAGCGGCCGTACTGGCGGCCCGGCACCGGGTTCGGCTACCACGCGCTGGTGATCGGGGCGCTGACCGGCGAGGTCGTCCGGCGCGTCACCGGCCGCAGCATCCAGGAGCACTACGAGGAGCGCGTCCGGAAGCCGTTCGGCTTGGACTTCTACCTGGGGCTGCCGGAGGAGCTGGAGCCGCGGTTCCTCACCACGCAGCCGATGCTGCCGACGCCGGAGCAGCTGGCGGAGCTGGAGGCGAACGCGACCGGGCCGGACAGCATCACCGGGATCGCGTTCAACCGCAACCACCCGAAGGCGCCCGAGCTCTGGGAGCTGCCGAACATCAAGCTGTTCCGGCAGCTGAGCCCGGCGTCGGTGGGCGGCGTCGCGTCGGCGCGGGGGCTGGCCGGCATGTACGCGGCGGCGATCAGCGGGCCGGAGCCGCTCCTGCGTCCGGAGACCGCGGCGGAGTTCGCGCAGATCCACTCGATCGGTGACGACCTCGCCACGCGCAACCACAACGCGTTCGGCCTGGGCTTCGCGATCGTGTCGGACGACTACCCGGTGCTGGGCCAAGGCGCGTTCGGCCACAGCGGCGCGGCCGGTTCCCAGGCCTTCGCCGACCCGCGCAGCGGCCTCGCGTACGGCTACAACCGCCGCCGGTTCGCCTTCCCGGGTGGCGCGGCCCCGGAGAACGCCCGCCTGATCCACACCCTCCACGCGGCGGTGACGGCCTAGCCGAATGATGCGTAAGTCCGGGTGGTGACCGGAGACGGACGCAGGGCGTTCACCTCCGAGGCTCGCTGGTTGCGGTTCCTGCCCGGCCAGTCCGGCTACAGCCGTCGCCTGCGTGCCGCAGTGCCGCTGGTCAAGCGCGTGACGCGCCGGCCGGCCGCGGACACCGACGCCGGTCGCCTGCTTCGACGCGAGCACACCGCGGTAGGAAGCCCGCCCCGCGGGTACCAGTCCGATCATGAAGCTGACCTCCACCGTGCTCGGCACGCCGGAACCCCGTGCGCTCGCCGAGTTCTACTCGAAGCTCCTCGGCTGGCCGATCCGCACCGACGAACCGGAGTGGGTGACCTTGCGTCCGGACGACGGCAGCGCGGGACTGTCGTTCCAGCTGGAGACCGGGCACGTCCCGCCGGTGTGGCCGCCGGCCGACGGCGCGCAGCAGATGCAGCTGCACCTCGACATCGAGGTCGGCGACCTCCAGGAGGCGACGGCGGCGGCGACCGCGGCGGGCGCGGTCGTCGCCGAGTTCCAGCCGCAGGACGACGTCCGCGTCTGCTTCGACCCGGCCGGGCACCCGTTCTGCCTGTGGACCCGCTCGGGGTGACGCCCCGCGTTCGAACGGTCACAGGATCCGCTATGTTCGGCGGAAGTCCTGTTCCCGGCGAACGGAGTTGAGTCCTGTGGGGGTGCACCGGATCTGGCACCACGGACTGGTCCCCACCGAGGGAAAACGCCCCCTGGACGCGTTGCGCAGCAGGCTGATCAGCCGCCAGCGGCAGCACGACGACTACACGGGGACCGACCTCGGCTCGTCCGACGACGGCGGTTCGCGCCGGTGCGACCTCAAATTCGCCTACGCGGACGGCGAAGGCCGCTACTCCGTTCAGGTATTGCTTTCGCTTTGCTACCGCGCCGGCGAAGACCGGGTGACGTGGCTGCTGGCCGCAGCGTGCACGCGGCCGTGGCGCAGCTGCCACGAAGCACCGGCGCAACGGATCGGGCTGGAGGAACTGGGCGCCAGCGGCAGCGACGAAATCCCGATCGAAACGCCGGTGCTGGCGATGCGCGGCTGGTCGCGCAAGGAGTGCGACCACCTCGCCGACCTCCTGGGCGAGGCGCTGGTGGCGCCGTGGCGGTCTTCCGCCGTGCTGGTGCTCACCGAGCCGCCGACGGTGCCGGTCGAGGGCTGGCCCGGGCTGGTCAACGTCTTCGACGTCGACGACCGTTTCCGCCACACCCTCAACCGGCACCTTCCGCTCGGGTGCGCGGTGCCGCAGGGCGCGCGGCTGTACGTGGCGCCGTGCGACCAGCTCCCGGATTTTGTCGAAACCGCGAGCCCGGTGTCCGGCGAGGCGCTCCAAGGGGCCATCACGCGGCTCATCCAGGCACGCGGCCGGACGCCCCTGCCCGAGGAGTGGGCGGACGTGCCGAGCGTGCGAGCCTGGTACGAAGCCGATCCGTTCGCTTCGCCGGAGCGCGAGCCCGACGCCGAGCTGCTCGAGAAACTCGGCCGCGCGGAGCGGGAGCTGGCCGAGGCGCGGGGCGTGATCACGATCCTGCGGAAGAAGGCCAAGGCCCACGCCGAGGAACGGGATCGGCACGCCTGCGAGGTGAAGACGCTCCGCCGCCGCCTCGAGGAAGCGTGCGCGACGGACGTCGCCTGCCTGCGCGAGCAGCTCGCGCAGCTGCAGGCGGAGGTGGACGACTACGCGCGGGCGTTCGAGGAGACGGAGGCCGAGCGCGACGAGCTCAGGCGCGTCAACGGGCTGCTGGCGGGCCGGCTCGCCCGCCACCACGACGCCGACGACGAGGTCGCCGCCGCCGAGCGGCCGCCGGAGGAATTCCCCAGTTTCGCCGAGCTGATCGGCGCCGCGACGGCCTCGCTCAAACACCTCGCCATCACGGCCGAACCGGCGCCGGCCGCGATCCTCGACCACCACCCCAAGGCCGCCGCCTGGCGCCGCAAGGCGTGGGACGCGCTCCGCACCCTCGACGCCTACGCGGGTGCCCGGACGTCCTTGCTGGATGCGGGCCAGGACCCGGGCCCCGAGCTGTCGGACGTGCTCGCGTTCGCCCGCACCGGACAGCCGGGTTCGCTCATCAGCGCGAACATCATCGCCCTGGCCGAGTCCGACACGGTGACCACGAACGAGCGGCTCCGACAGGCCCGCACGTTCCGCGTCGATCCCCGGACCAACCCGGCGGGCCGCGACTACTTCGGTGCCCACATCGCCTTGGAGCGCTTCAAATCGCCCGCCCCGCGCCTGCACTTCCTCGACGACACCGACCGCACGGGCACGGTGTACGTCGGGTACCTGGGCGCCCACCTGCCGACGTCGAAGACCAACTGAGCGAGAATCGCGCGCATGACCGAGCTCGCGCACAAGCACCTGGCCTACTGCTGGATCGCCCGCGGCGACCGGGTGCTGTTCCTCCGCCGCGGGCCGGGGGTGTTCCTCGCGGGCCGCTGGGAACTGCCCGGCGGAACGGCCGAGCCAGGCGAGCGCTTCGAAGACACAGCGGCGCGCGAAGCGGCGGAGGAGACCGGGTTGACGGTCCGCGTGACGGGTGAGCTGGCGCGCGACGCGTGGCCGGACGTCGCGGGACGCGCCCTGCGCATCCACGCTTTCGTTTACACGGTGGAAGAAGAGGGAGCCGGCGAGGTTGTGCTCAACCCCGAGGAGCACGACGACTTCGCTTGGCTGACGCGGGCCCAGGCCCGGGACCTGGCGCTGCCGGACCACTTCCGGCGGCTGCTCGATCGATAGGGTTTTTCCTTGGCGCAGCACCGGTTCGGGGTGCTGCGGCGGTCTTCGGGTCGTGGTCATGTCTCCGACGGTACCCGAACAGAGGTTCGAACATCATCGCTGAACCGGGTGAACTCCGAAATGGCGCCGAGCAGAGGTTTCCCTTGTGCCACAACGGAAAACGGGCCAGGGTGCCCCCGAATTCCACACTACCGGAAGGGACCGACAAAACTAGCGACGCGCGAGGTACCGCAGCAGCACACTGGCACCATCGGTGAGCACCGAAGCCAGCTCCAGCTCGGCCGGGTCGACCGCCGCACCGAAGGAAGCCCGGCCGGACGTTCCCGCCACCAAGAACGGCGCCACCGTCAACCGGAACTCGTCGACCGCTCCCGCCTCGATCAACGAACCGAACAGCCTCGGCCCGCCCTCGCAATCGATGCGGCCCAAGCCTTCCGCCACCAGCGTCGACACCACCCGCTCGGCCGGCACCTCCGCCTCGCCGACGACGAACACCCGGGCGCCGTTCGACGCCCATGCTTCGCGCAACGCCGAAGGCGCCGCCGAGCACGTGAAGACCATCGTCGGGACCGCCGCCTTCGTGATCACCGGGGCGTCCGGTGGCAGGGACCGGCCCGTCGTCACCACCGCCACCGGCGCGATCGGGGCCAGGCCGAACCGGCGGCGGCGGTCGGCCGTTCGCGCGTCGGGGCGCATTCCCTCGAAACCCTCCGCCATGGCCGTTCCCGCGCCCACCAGCACCACGTCGGCCAGGTCGTTGCCCAGCCGGTAGACGATCCGGTCGGCCGGGGTCGACAAGCCGCCCGACCGGCCCTCCACCGTGATCGCGCCGTCCGTGCTCGACACGAAGTTCACCGCCAGCCAGCGGGGGTCCGCCGGGTAGCGGTAGAGCTGCTCGAGGTCGGCGTCGGTCAGGTCGCGCGGGGACGGCCAGACCTGGCTGATCACTCCCACCGGACCGCCTTCGCCGGCGGGCGCGTGCCCGCGATGCTTGCCGCCATCTCCGCCACGTGCCGCACTTCGCGCACGTGCCTCGTGCGGATGATCGCCACTCCGGCCGACGCCGCGAGCGCCGCCCGGGCCAGCCCGGCGGGCGTTCCGTCCCCGGCCACCTCCACCAGCACGGGAAAGCCTTCCGCCGGCACGGGAACGCCTTCCGGCAGCGCGGTCCGCAGCACACCGACGTCCAAGACGGTGCCCGAAACAGGCAAACCGGCGTCGGCAGGCACCGAAGAAGCGGCATAACCGGCACCGAACCGGGCCGCGACGCCGGCGAGGTCGGCGCGCGCGATGATCAGATCGGCGCCCGCTTCGCAGCAGGCAGCGGCGACCGACGGGTCCGCGGTGTCGATTCCGACGAAGAGGCCGGGAAAAGTCTCACGTGCCCACTCGACCAGGGGCTCGGCGCCGGCTCCGGCGAAACTCACGAGATCGGCGCCGTCGGCGACGGCGGCGCGGACGGCGTCCCGGACCGCCGCGGGCTCCGGGAGCACCTCGATCGCGGCCAGCACCAGCGCGCGGTCACTGCTCAACCGGCGGCCCCGGAAAACGAGGTCGGGGGTCTTCATCGCACTCTCCCTGCTGGACGTCCTCGCGATCATAAGCGAGAGCCGGCGGGTGAGCATTCTTCGCCGTCAGGTGGCGGGGCAACGTCGCCGGGCCACCCGACCATGACGGAGCGTCAGGAGGCAATGGCCTCGTTGATCGCCAGCAGCTCCCGAGCGGTGCGCGTGGCGGTGAACTCGATGACGTCGTAGCGAGCGAGCCGCCGGACCACGAACGGATCGCTCGCGAGCACGGCGTCGAGCTTGCCGCGCAGCACCGGGCGGGTCAGTATCACCTGATCGGCCGCGCCGTTGCCCTTTCCGGAAACGAGGAAGAGTCCCTTCGTGAATTGTTTGCGAACCCACTCCGAATGGTCGGGCAGTGCGTAGTCGACTTCTGTTTCGGGCGCCGTATAGGTCAACAGTGCGATGTACATGTTCGCAGAGTAGAACGCTGGCGCCGCCACCGCATCCGCCTGGCGAGTGGCACCGGGCACCCTTTCCGTTAATATTCCGTCAAGAACATCGGAATTCCTTTACCAGCGCTTTTTCCACATATCAGCCGATTACCGTACGCCCGTCGTCGTACGTCGTGGTGTCGCCGCCGGGCCGACGCGCCGGCCCCCGTTGCGAGACGACACTCCGGGACATGAACGCACTGACCCGGATCCGGTACGACGGCAGACCGGCCGAGCGGATCGCCTACGCCGTCGGCGCGGCACTGTTCCTGAGCGGTGTCGTGCACGCGCTCGTGCTCGTCGCCACCGGCGGCTCGTGGCTGGGCCCGCTGTCGATGCGCAAGGCCGTCACGTTCGGCCTGTCCTTCGGGCTGACGCTGGCGTCGGTCGCCTGGGCGACGTCCTTCCTCACCATGCGCCCGCGGCTGCGCGGTGTCCTGCTCGGCGCGTTCACCTGGGCGAGCGTGACCGAGGTCGTACTGGTCAGCATGCAGGCGTGGCGAGGCGTCCCGTCGCACTTCAACTTCGGGACGCCGTTCGACAACGTCGTTTCGATGACGCTCGCCGCGGGCGGCGGGGTGCTCGTCCTGACCGTCGTCGGCTTCACGGCCACCGCGCTCGTCGAGCCCGGCCCGGACGCGCCGAGCCTGCGCCTGGCCGTCCGCGCCGGCCTGGTCGTGCTGGTGGCCGCCCTGGCCACCGGGGCGGTGATGATCGGACGCGGGGTCGTCGCGGCCCGCGGCGGCGATCCGCAGCTCGCCTACACGACCGCCGGTGCCCTCAAGCCGCTGCACGCGGTCGCCATGCACGCCATCCTCGTGCTGCCCGCGCTCGCCTGGATCCTGCGCTTCACCCCCCACCCCGAGCCACACCGGCTGCGCATCGTGAAGACCGCCGTCGCCGCCGATGCCCTGCTCACCGCCGTGATCGGCGTCGAGTCCTTCACCGGCATCGACCCGCTGGCCGCACCGCTGCCGCTCATGGTGCTGTCCGCGCTGGCCGCCGCCGTGCTGGCGGGCACCGGGATCCACGCGCTGTCCGGCATTGAACCGGCTGCCCGATTCGCACGTGTCCTCAACGGGAAGGCAAGGGGCCGGTAAAGCGGCGGACGGAGAACACGCGTGCGGCACGGTATGACCACCCACGGCCTTTTCCAGCAGAACAAGGCCCACAGCCCGTCGTTCTTCTCGGTGGCCAGGGCGATGGGGCAGCACGCGGACGACCTCGCGGACTTCTGCATCCCCTGCAACCCGTACTTCCCGACCGACGAGATGTTCGGCGAGCTCGAACGGAACCTCCGCACGATCCTCAAGTTCTACCCGAGCGACGCCGGCGCGATCACCGCGCAGCTGGCGAGCGTGCTGCGGCTCAACCCGTCGACGATCTCGCTGGCCAACGGCTCGACCGAGCTGATCACCTGGATCGACCGGCTGCTGGTCGGCTCCAGCGTCGCCGTGCCGATCCCGACGTTCGGCCGCTGGACCGACCAGCCGATGGAGACGGGCAAGCGCGTCGACATGTTCCTGCTTAAGGAAGCGGACAACTTCGAGCTGCGCGTGGACGACTACCTCGACTTCATCAAGCGCCGCGGCTCGCGGGTCGCGGTGCTGTGCAACCCGAACAACCCCGACGGCGGGTACCTGCCGCGCCGCGAGGTGATCCGGTTCATGGACGCGCTGGAAGACCTCGACCTGGTGGTGATCGACGAGTCGTTCATCGACTTCGTCGAGGTCGAGCGGAACCCGTCGGTGGCCGCCGAAGCCGTCGTCCGGCCGAACGTGATCGTGCTGAAGAGCCTCGGCAAGAACTTCGGGCTGCACGGGATCCGGTTCGGCTACCAGGTCTCGAACCCCGCGCTGACGCGCAAGCTGTCGGCCGCGCTGCCGAAGTGGAACCTGAACTCGCTCGCCGAGACCGTGATCTTCATGCTCGCCGAGCGCCGCGCGGAGTACGAGGACAGCCTCAAGAAGCTCGCGCTCGACCGGTTCATGATGCATTCGCAGCTCGGGCAGTTCGCGGAGCTGACGGTGTTCCCGTCGCAGGCCAACTTCCTGCTCGTCAAGCTGCCCGCTTCGGTCGACGGCGCCGAGCTGTGCGACTACCTGCTCGCCGAGCACCACCTGCTGGTGCGCCAGTGCGGCAACAAGATCGGCATGACCAGCCAGTTCATGCGCTTCGGGGTGCGGCCGGACACCGAGGTCGAACGGCTGGTCGAGGGACTGCGCGGCGTGGAGCGGCTGGGCGGCGGCCGGCACACGACGCCGGCCATCGAGCTGGTCTCCCACGCCCGCGAGCCGGAACGGTCGATCAGCTGAGCACCTGGGCGATGGCCGACTTCCAGGCGAACTCCCGGCCGTTCGCCGAGCTCGACCGCGCCGGCCGCACGCGACGCCTGCGCCGGCTCGCCGAAGCGGCGTTGACCGCCTACGCCGTGCCGGTGGCCCGCCTGACCCCGCTGGCCCACGGGCACAACACGACGTTCCGCGTCGACGGCGCGGACGGCCACCGGTACGTGCTGCGGGTGCAGCGCCCGGACGGGCCCGGTGTTGCGCAGGTGCGGGCCGAGATGGCCTGGCTCGCCACGCTGCGCCGCGAGACCGACCTCGTCGTTCCGTGGCCGGTGCCGACGCGCGCACGGGACCTGGTCACCGTGGTCGCCGACCCGGCCGTGCCCGAACCCCGCACCTGCGTGCTCAGCCACTGGGTCGAGGGCCGGTTCCTCGACGAGCGGCTCAGCGCGCCGCAGCTGTACGCGGTGGGCGAGTTCACCGCGCGGCTGCACCTGCACGGCGGGCGGATGAACGGCCTCGACCGCGGCCGCGTCGACGACCTGACCGAGTTCGGCCGCACACAGGTGGACGGCTTCTCCCCGGCGGTCGTCGACCGGGCCGTCGCGGCGGCCGGGGGCGACGAACGGATCCGCGACGCCGTGGCGCGCGCTCGCGCGGTGCGGGCGGAGCTGGGGTACGGCGCCGACGTCTTCGGCCTGGTGCACGGCGACCTGCACCAGGAGAACTACCTGCTGCACCGCGGCAGCGTGCACGCGATCGACTTCGACGACTGCGGCTACGGGCACTACGCCTACGACCTCGCCGTGGCGCTCGACGCGCTCCGGCACCTGCCGCAGCGGGAGGAACTGCGCGAAGCGCTGCTGGACGGCTACCGGTCGGTGCGGCCGGCCGCGGCCACGACGGACCCGGGGGTGCTGGCCGCCTTCGCCGGGCTCCGGCGGGTCCAGCTTCGCCTCCGCTGACCCGCCAGGCCGCACTTTCACCTGAAAGTGCGGCATTGCAAGCTGGCACTTTCACGTGAAAGTGCGGCGTTACAATTGCTATATGGCCGGACGATCGAGCAACGCCACCAGTACCCGCGACCGCCTGCTGCTGGCCGCCGGCCAGCTCCTGCACGAAGCCGGCGACGGCCCGGTGTCGACGCGGGCGATCTGCGAGCGCGCCGGCGTCCAAGCCCCGACGTTGTACCACCACTTCGGCAGCAAGCAGGGCCTGCTCGACGCCGTCGTCAACTACGGCTTCACCCAGTACGTCCAGGCCCCGGCACCGGACGGCGACCCGGTCGACCGGATCCGCACGGGCTGGGACAGGCACGTCGAATACGGCCTGGAGCACCCCGCGTTCTACGTGCTGCTCTACGGCCAGATCGAGCCGGGCGTGCCGTGCAACCTCACGTCGAGCGCCGAAGCGATGCTGCTGGAGCTGTTCACGCCGCTGGCGCGCGACGGCCGCCTGCGCGTCGAGGCGGCGGAGGCCGCGCGGCAGTTCGCGGCGGCCAACAGCGGCGTGACGCTCAGCCTGATCGCCCAGCCCGAAGACAGCCGGGATCTGGCGATGTCGACCCAGGTCAGGGAGTCGGTGCTGGCCGGACTGCTCGTCGACCGCCCCGCCGAGGGCTCGTCCGTGAGCGCCCTCGCTGTCGCTTTGTCGACCGCCCTCGAAGACGACACCGGCGCGCTGACCACCACCGAGCGTCAAATGCTGCGGGAATGGCTGCACCGCCTGGCCACCTGACAGCCGCCGCTACATTTGATACATTGCTCGCTATGACAAATGTAGCGAAGCAGTTCGGCCTGTTCCTCGCCCCGCACCGCGACGACGTGACGCGCAAGGCGCACGCCGTCGCGGCGGACCGGCTCGGCTACGGCACGGTCTGGCTCGGTACCGGCCGCAACTCGGTCGGCGACCTCGCGTTCGTCGAGGACCTCCTCGACTCGACCGAGCGGATCACCGTGGCGACGGCGATCGTCAACATGTGGGTCGACGAGCCGGAAACGCTCGCCGAGTCCTACCACCGGCTCGCCGGCCGCTACGGCGAGCGCTTGCTGCTCGGCATCGGCGTCGGCCACCCCGAGTCGGTCACCGGATACCGCGGCCCGTACGCCAAGATCGTCGACTACCTCGACCGGCTCGACGCGGCCGGCGTCCCGGCCGAGGCCCGAGTGCTCGCCGCGCTCGGCGACCGCGTGCTGAAGCTGGCCGCCGAGCGCACCGCGGGCGCGCACCCGTACCTCGTGCCGGCCACGCACACCCGGCACGCCCGGTCGATCCTGGGCGCGGGCAAGCTGCTGGCACCGGAGCACAAGGTGGTCGTGGACGACGACCCGGTGGCCGCGCGCGCCATCGGGCGGCCGTACGTCCAGACCCCTTATCTGGGCTTGAGCAACTACGTGAACAACCTGCTGCGCCACGGGTACACCGAAGCCGACGTCGCCGGTGGCGGCAGCGACCGCCTGATCGACGACCTCGTCCTGCACGGCACACCCGAAACCGTCGCCAAGGGACTTCGGGCCCACCTGGACGCCGGCGCCGACCACGTGGCCGTCCAGGTGCTCGGCGCGTCACCCGAAGCGGAGCTGGCGGACCAGCGGCGGCTGGCCGAGCTGCTGCTCTGATCAGCCGGGCGCGGGCAGCAGGACGTTCAGCGCCGCGACGAGCGTGCGCTCCTCGTAGGCGAAGTGACTGTCCAAGGCGGACTGGAGCCGGTCGAACTCCGCGCGGAGCCGGACCGGGTCGGTTTCCTCCTCGACGAGCCGCTCGATCTCCTCCTGCAGCCGGGCCACGACGACGTGCTCTTCGTCGAGCTTGTCCAACGTGGGCTTGAGGGCCGGGAACCGCTCGGCCAGCACCGGGAAGATGTTCCTGGCCTCCCCGGTGTGGTGCCGGGTGAGGGCCGTGCAGAAGCCGGCACACCGCGTGCGCAGCTGCAGTGGGACGCCGCAATCCAGTTCGGCGCGCATTTCCTTCAGCTCACCGCGCAGCCAGTCGTGCATCTCGACGAGCCAGTCGCCCATGCGGCGTGCGGTGTCGAACCGGTGCAGCTCGACGACGGGCAGGATCCGGGTCGTTCGCGCCTGGTAGTCCGCGAACCCCGGCTCCCGCTCGATCACCTCGGCGAACAGCCGATCGCGATCGGGCGGGAGGGCCGCCATCGCCTCGTACGTTTCGGTGTCCGTTTCCACCAGGACAAGGGGGTTGCGCCGGATGTTGTGGTACCAGGCGGGGTGCTTCGGCGACCCCATCGCCGACGCGATGACGACCAGCCGGCCGTCGATGTCCAGGGCTCCCAAGGGAACGCGGTGCTTCCGGCCCGTCCGGGCGCCGGTCGTGGTGAGCATGATCAAGCTGGGTTGTCCTTTCCGATGACGGAATCACCGGAGGCCGAGAGGGCGACACGGAGGGCACAGCTCCGCCAGGGAAAGGCGGAACGTGTCGATCTCAAGGGGGCTTGGTAGCCACTACCTCCGTGTGTCGGCCCATCCGGGGCGCAATCACACGCTACCAACCGGGCCGGCCGTCGGCCATCCCTTAACCGCATAGCTCAGCGGGCGGCGTCGGCGGCCTTCCGCGCGGCGGTGGCGGCCGCGTCGGCCTCGTCGAAGGCCGCCTTCGCCGTCTCGAACTCCGCCGTCGCCCGACCGGCGCGTTCCTCGGCTTCCGCGAGCCGCTCGCGCAGGTCGTCGACTCGGGCCGTGGCCTGCTCGGCCGCGCGCTCGGTGCGGACGAGGTCGCGCTCGGCCGCCGCGCGTTCCTTGTCCCGCTCGGCGGCCTCCTTGCGCAGGCGCTCGCGTTCGGCGCGGGCCCGTGCCCGGTCCTCTTCCTCGCGCCGGTGGTCCCGCTTCGGCTTGGCCGGTTCGGACTTGTCCACCAGCTTCCCCGGGCGCTTCCCGGTGGCGGGCGGCACACTCGCGGCCAGGCTGAACCACTGGTCGGTGTCCTGGTGCGCCACCGACGTCAGCCGCCCGGCCAGCGCCAGCGCGGCCGTGTCGGGGTCGGCTGCGACGGCTTCCAGGGTCGCCTCGACCTCGCGGGACACCGAATCGCTCGTCGACGGCAGCTCGTGGAGGATCCGCCGCACCAGCTCGCCGCGGCGCCGGGTCAGCGCCCGCAGGTCGTCGCCGGCCAGGCGGGTGTGGGCGTCCCGCAGTTCGGCGCCGAGCTCGGCGAGTTCGCGCAGCTGCGCGGAGTCGTCCCTGGCCAGGCCGTTGACGATCGCCGCGGCCGTGGTCGGTTTCCGCAGCTCCTGGATCCGCTTCGCGAGCTCCGCGTCTCCTTCGGCCTTCGCGGCCTTCGCCGCCGCGTTGCGCGCGCTGACGAACTCCGCGAGGTCACCCCCGTAGAGCTCGCCGGCCACCGTGTCGAAGTCCATCGTGGTCCAGCGAACCACATCGGACTGGTGCGGGCACCTGCGAAGAGTCATCATCGGGGGATGTTCTTCGATCTGGGTGTCCGGGACTTCCTCGACCGCGCGGAAACGGTGTACCCGGACCGCGTCGCGGTGGTCGACGAGCCGGACCAGCCCGCCCCGAGCTGGGGTTCGCTCACCTACCGCGAGGTGGCGCGCCGGGCCCGCGCGCAGGCCGCCAACCTCGACGCGCTGGGTGTGCCGGCCGGCGGGCGCGTCGCGGTGGTGTCGCACAACGCCGCCCGCCTGCTCGTGTCGTTCTTCGGCGTGTCCGGCTGGGGCCGCATCCTGGTGCCGGTGAACTTCCGGCTGGCCGCGGCCGAGGTCAAGTACATAGTGGAGCACTCCGGGGCGGAGGTGCTGATCGTCGACCCGGAGCTGGCGCACCTGCTGGACACGGTGACGGCGAAGCACGTGTTCGTCCTCGGCCGCGACGACGAGGCCATCTGGGGCGGCGACGGAACGCCCCGGCCGTGGGACGGCGACGAGTCGGCGACCGCCACGATCAACTACACGTCGGGGACGACCGCGCGGCCGAAGGGCGTGCAGCTCACCCACCGCAACCTCTGGCTGAACGCCGCCGTCTTCGGCCTGCACACGACGTTGAGCGACAACGACGTCCTGCTGCACACCCTGCCGATGTTCCACTGCAACGGCTGGGGCATGCCGTACGCGGTGACCGGCCTCGGCGGGCGGCACATCGTGCTGCGGAAGGTCGACGGCGCCGAGATCCTGCGGCGCATCGACGAACACGGCGTCACCATCCTCTGCGCGGCCCCCGCGGTGGTCACGGCGGCGCTGGACGCGGCCACGACCTGGACCGGCGAGGTCCCCGGCCGCGACCGCGTCCGGATCGTCGTGGCCGGCGCCCCGCCGCCGACGCGCACGATCGAGCGGGTCCGGGCCGAGCTGGGCTGGGAGTTCATCCAGATCTACGGGCTCACCGAGACCGCGCCGCTGCTGACGGTCAACCGGATGCGCAGCGAGTGGGCGGGCCTCGACCCGCAGGAGCAGGCCCGCCTGCTGGGCCGCGCGGGGACGCCGGCGCTGGGCGTCCGGATCGCCGTCGACCGCGACGGCGAGGTGCTCGCGCAGTCCAACCACAACCTCGACGGCTACTGGGAGAACCCGGCGGAAACCGCGCGGGTCCAGGAAGGCGGCTGGTTCCACACGGGCGACGGCGGTTCGTTCGACGACGGGTACCTGACGATCGCGGACCGCAAGAAGGACGTGATCATTTCCGGCGGCGAGAACGTGTCGTCGATCGAGGTGGAGGACGCGCTGAACTCGCACCCGGCGATCCGCGAGGCCGCGGTGATCGGCACCCCGGACGAGAAGTGGGGCGAGCTGGTGACGGCGCTGGTCGTGGTGGAGGGGGAGGTGACGGCGGAAGAGCTGATCCGGCACTGCCGCGGGTATTTGGCGGGGTACAAGTGCCCGAAGCGGGTGGAGTTCCTGGACGAGCTCCCGCGGACGGCGACCGGCAAGATCCAGAAGTTCAAGCTGCGGGAGCCGTTCTGGCGGGGGCAGTCGAGGCAGGTCAACTAGCGGACCAGCCGGAAGAACGTCCGCACCTCCTCGGCGAACAGCTCGGGCTGCTCATAAGCCGCGAAGTGCCCGCCCCGCTCGAGCTCGTGCCAATGCCGGATGTCGGTGTACCGCTTCGCCGCCCACCGACGCGACGGCCTCGGCATCTCCTTCGGGAAGATCGAACACCCCGCCGGGACGTCGACCGTGTCGTCCGTGGCCTCCGAGAACCACTTCTGGACCTTGCGGATGCTCTCCCAGTACAGCCGGGCCGCGGACGCCGCCGTGCCCGTGAGCCAGTACAGCGTGATGTCGTCCAGCAGCTCGTCACGGGTGAACGGGAAGCCGTCGGACCAGGCGTGGAACTTCTCCACCAGCCAGCCGCACAGGCCCGCCGGGGAGTCGAGCAGGCCGTACCCGATCGTCTGCGGGCGGGTCGACTGCAGCACCGAATACCCGTCCTCCCAGCGCTGCGCGTGCTCCAACGCGGCAAGCGCGGCACGTTCGGCCGACGTCAGGTCGCCGAACGTCGCCGGGTCCGGGGCCGCGATCGGCGGGTTCAGGTGGATGCCCGCCAGGTGCGCCGCGTCCAGCTGGGCCAGCGACGTCGTGATCGACGTTCCCCAGTCGCCGCCCTGGGCGCCGTAACGCGAGTAGCCCAGACGGGCCATCAGCGAAGCCCACGCCGCCGCGATCCGCTCGATGCCCCAGCCCGGTGCCGACGGCCGGTCGCTGAAGCCGTAGCCCGGCAGCGACGGGATCACCAGGTGGAACTCCTCCGACAGCGGCTCGATCACCTTCGAAAACTCGAGGAACGAGCCGGGCCAGCCGTGCGTGAGGATCAGCGGCAGCGCGTGCGGCCGCGAGGAGCGCACGTGCAGGAAGTGGATGCCGAGCCCGTCGATTTCGGTGCGGTACTGCGGAAACCGGTTCAGCCGCGCTTCCGTGCGACGCCAGTCGTACGAAGCCGCCCAGTATTCGCACAGCGGACGCAGGTACCCCAGCGGCGTGCCCTGGCTCCAGTCGTCCACCGATTCGGCCTCGGGCCAGCGCGTCCGGCGCAGCCGCGCGCGCAGGTCGTCGAGGTCCGCCTCGGGGACCTCGATCCGGAACGGCGTGATCATGCCGGCGCGTACGTCAGCTGCACGACGCCGTTGCCGAACGTCGCCGACTTCCGCAACTCCAGCGGGAACGATGGCCCTTCTTCGGGGAACAAGCGCTTTCCGCGGCCCACGACGACCGGGTACAGCAGCAGGTTCAGCTCGTCGACCAGCCCTTCGGACAGCAGCCACCGCACCGCCGTCGTGCTGCCGCTGGTCATGATGTCGCCGCCGGGCGAGGCTTTCAGCGTCCGGACGGCTTCGGCCGGGTCGCCGGTCAGCAGCGTCGAGTTGTTCCAGCCGACTTCGGACAACGTCGACGAAAGCACGTATTTGCGGACGTTGTTCATGAACTGGGCGCCTTCGTCGTCCTCGACGGTCCGGCCGGGCCACGCTTCGGCGAATCCTTCGTAGGTGACGCGCCCGAGCAGCATTGCGTCGGCCGCGGCCATCCCGCTGCCGACCGCCTGGCCGATTTCGTCGCTCCAGTACCGCAACGACCACTTGTCCGGCGCTTCGACCACGCCGTCCAGCGAAATGAACAGGTTCGCGACGATCTTGCGCATGGGCCCACTATAAACCGGCGAAACGTCCACGCCGTCCACTCGCGACGGTCTCGCGCACGCGCGCGCTGTCCGCCTCCGCCCGGGCCCGCTCCTGTTCGGTCACGGGTTCCAGGCGCGCCGGGACGTCCTTGTGGTGCGGGGTGCCCGCGATCGGGTCGCGGTCCAGCGCGTCCGTCAGGAGGTTGATCCGCGGGCCGCTGACCACCCGGCGGCCGTGGGCGTCCGGGTGGGCCATGCCGTAACCGTGCGGCAGGGAGAGCTGCCCCGGCCGCAGCGCGGGGTCGGCTTCGGCCCGGACGACCACCCGTCCGGCCGCCGTCACGACGGCCACCCAGTCGCCCGGGGACGCGCCGATCGACGCCAGTTCTTCGGGCCGCGCGCGCAAGGCGCCGTCCGGATCGGTGCGGCGCCAGCGCGGGTCACGCAGGATCTGGTTCGCGTTGTGCGCCCGCCGTTGCCCGTTGAGCAGCGAAAACGGGAACGCCGGGTCGGGTCGTTCGGCGGCCGGGTCCAGCGCGGCCAGCCAGTCCAGCAGTTCCGGCACGGCCAGCCGGACGCGCTCGCGGCGCAGCAGGCTCCAGACCTCGTCCTGCTCGTGGACCGAAAACGGCGTCGGACCGGCCAGGACCCGCTCGAAGAGTTCCTCCCCCAGCTGCGGCCCGGTGGCGGAGCTGCCCAGCGCGCGCTGCACCGGCACGGTCATCGACCTCGCCGCGCGGTGGCAGCCCGCCCACAGGGGCGCGATCGACGCCGCACCGTCGGGCAGCGACGCGCCCAGAGTGCGGTAGAGCAGCACGGGCAGGATCGCCGCGCGCTCCGGCATCGCCTGGACCAGTGCGCCGAGGCCCGCCTGCAGCTCCGGCCGCGGCCCGGCGGCCAGCTCGGCCAGGACGCCGGACGGCGGCAGCACGCCGAGCGCGTCGAACAGCCGCGCGTAGATCTCGGCCTCGACCAGCGTGCCCGGCAACGGGTCCAGCAACGGCCGCCGCAGCTGGAAGTAGTTCGTCGGCCACTCGAAGGTGAAGAGCGTGAACTCCCACTTCTCGTGCTGCGACGCCGCGGGCAGCACGTAGTCCGCCAGCGCGGCCGTCTCGGTGTAGGCGACATCGACGACCACGGACAGCTCCGCGGCCTCCAGAGCGCGTTCGACCTCCCGCGTGCCCGCGAACGTGTTGGCGGGGTTCGACGACTCCACCCACACCGCTCGGACGCGGTTCGGGTGGTCGGCGAGTATTTCCTCGGCGAGGGTGTTCGCCGGCAGCAGGCCGCCGATGTACTCGAAGCCGGTGATCTCGGAGCGCTGCCCGGTCGTCGCGCCCCACAGCGGCAGCAGCCACGAGTGCAGGTTGTTGGTGCCGCGGCGGCCGAAGTGCCCGGTGAGCAGGTACAGCAGCTTCTCGAGGTAGCTGTTGAGCGTCGAGTGCCGTCCCTGCTGGATGCCCAGCTCGACGCGCACGGTCATCGCCTTCGCCGCGCACATGAGGTCGACGGCCCTTTCGACGTCCACACGGGACACTTCGGCGTGCGCGATCCAGTCGTCCACCGGCACTTTCGCCAGCACGGCGGCGACCTCGTCGAAGCCTTCGGTCCGCTCGGCCAGGAACTCCTCGTCCGCCGCACCGCGGTCGAGCAGCAGCGCCAGGATCGCCCCCAGCAGGTAGGCGTCGGTGCCCGGCCGCAGCGGGAGGTGCAGATCGGCCAGCTCCGCGGTCTCGGTGCGCCGCGGGTCGAGCACGATCATCCGGCGGTCCGGGTCGTTCTTGAGCGTGTTGAGCGCGTGCCGGGCGTTGCTGAACCCGTGGGCCTGCCAGGGGTTGCACCCGAGCACGACCAGCAGGTCGCAGTGCTCGACGTCCTCGGCGGTGTGCACGAGCGTCGAGCCGAACAGCTGCCCGTTGACCCAGAAGTCGCCGGTCTTCTCCTGCGACAGCGCGTTGAAGTGGCGCGTCGAGTTCATCCACTTCAGCAGCGACGTGCCGTACGCGCCGCCGGAGTGGTTGCCCTGGCCACCGCCGCCGACGTAGGCGAACGAGCCCGGCCGCCCGGCGGCGGTGTCGACGTCCCGGATCGTGTGCAGCTTCGCGGCGATCTCGGTGAGCGCGGTGTCCCAGCCGATCGGCTCGTGCGTGCCGTCGGGACGCCGTCGCAGAGGCGTCGTCAAGCGGTCCTCGTGGTCGCCGTAGAAGGTCAGGCGCTGTGCCTTCTGGCAGAGGTAGCCGCCCGAGCGCGGGTGCGCCTTGTCGCCGCGGACGCGGGTGATCTTCCGGCCGTCGAGCTGCACCTCCAGCCCGCAGTTGAGGTAGCAGAGGCTGCACGCGGTGCGCTGCCACTCGCCCATGGCGGTCCCCTTCACAGCAGGTCCAGCGCGCGGCCCAGCGTCGTGAGACGCGCTTCGAGTGTTTCGCCGGCCGGGTACAGCCGGACCGTGTCGATGCCGGCGCCGCGCCAGACGCGCAGGCGTTCACGCACTATCTCTTCGGTGCCGATCAGCGTCGTGCCGAGCACCATTTCGTCGGTGACGAGCGCGGTGGCGCCGTCGTGATCACCGGCCTGCCAGCGTTCGCGGACTTCGGCGGCGACGTCGGCCCAGCCCTGCCGGCTGTAGGCGTTGTTGTAGAAGTTCGTGCTGGCCGAGCCCATCCCGCCGAGGCTGAACGCGAGTTCCTTCTTGCGGCTGCCGACCATGGCGCGCAACTCGTCTTCGTTGTCCGCGAAGGCGACTTCGGCGCCTTGGCAGACGTCGATGTCCGCGCGCTGCCTTCCGGCCTTCGCGAGGCCGGCGTCGAGGTGGGCGAAGTACGCCTCGGCGCCTTCGGGCACGAAACTGGTGCCGAGCCAGCCGTCGGCGACCTCGCCGGTGAGCTCCAGCAGCTTCGGCGACAGCGTCGCGAGGTAGATCGGGATGTCCGGGTTCGGCGCCGTGGACAGCCGCATCGGACGGCTCTCGCCGGGCAGCGGGATCTCGAACGCCCGGCCGGAGAACAGGATCTTCTCCCCCGCGAAGGCCCGGCGGATGATCTCGACGGTCTCGCGCATGCGCGTCAGCGGTTTGGCGAACGGGACGCCGTGCAGGCCTTCGATCACCTGCGGCCCGGACGCGCCGAGGCCGAGCGCGAACCGCCCGCCGGACAGGTCGGCCAGCGTCAACGCGGCCTGCGCGATCGCGACCGGCGTGCGCGTGCCCAGCTGGATGATGCCCGAGCCGAGCCGGATCCGGTCGGTGCGGGCGGCGAGGTAGCCGAGCGCGGACGGCGCGTCCGAGCCCCAGGCTTCGGCCACCCAGCAGACGTCGAGGCCCAGCTTTTCCGCTTCCAGCACGAAGTCCAGCGTCGCGCGGGTGTCCGTGGAGAACTCGACGGTCGTCGCGGTCCTCATCGGTTCTCGACCCGGGCCTTGATCGCGGCGAGGTTACCCGTCATGGCCGTCTCGAACTCCCGCATGCGGACGAAGACGATCTTCTGTTCTTTCTCCGGCATCCGGTCGATGGCGAACGACAACCCGGACCGGCCGGGGCCCATCCGCATCCACTGGCTCAGGCGGGTCCCGCCGTTGTCGGGCTCGAGGGTGAACTTCCAGACAGCACTGGGCTCATCGGGGTCCTGCACGGCCCACGCGAACACCCGCGGCGCTTCGCATTCCACGACGTACGAGGTCGTCTCCCACTCACCGAACGCGTCGTGCTTGCTGCGGCCGAGGAACTTGCGGCCGGCTTCGCACCACTCGACGGACTGGAGTTCCGCGCTCAGCTCCGGCATCAGCGAGATGTCCGAGACGACCGGCCAGACGTCTTCGGGCGCGGCGTCGATCCAGGTCGAGACCTCGGCCGTCGGCCGGTCGGCGTACCGCGCACCCGTCCACTCCATCGTGGTCGCACTCCTCTCGAAGAGCCGTTGACCACGATAGTTGCGTAGATAGACCTAGCGTGTCAACGTCACTCCTGCCGCGAGAACCGCTCTTCGACGTCCGGGCGCTGCGCCAGCCGGGGCGGAAAGCCGGGGCCCCGGCGCATCCGGGTGTCGTCCGGCGTCATCGGTTCCTTGCACTGGGCGCAGACGATTTCGGCGTGCGTGTCGTGCCCGCAGGCGAGGTGGTGCACGGTGATCGGCGGGCCCGCCTCCGTGGCCAGCCACTTGTCGCCCCAGCGGGTCATCGCGAGCAGCACCGGATAGAAGTCGCGGCCCTTTTCGGTGAGCACGTAGTCGTAGCGCACGGGCTCGGCCTGGTACGGCACCTTTTCCAGCAGCCCCTCGTCGACCAGCCGCTTGAGCCGGTCGGCGAGGGTGTTGCGTGCGATGCCGAGCGCCTGCTGGAACTCGTCGAAGCGGCGCACGCCGTAGAAGGCGTCCCGCAGCACCAGCGGGGTCCACCAATCCCCCAGCAGGTCCATGGTGCGCGCGATCGAGCACGGCCACTGCGCGAACGATGTCCGTTTCATGCGGCTGAGGGTACGCCGTTCCAGGGAAAGACTCAGCAGGTCAGGCGGGGCGCTACCCGCGGGGACGTCTGGTTGTGCACAGTTCGGCCGGGGTGTGGACAACCGGGCCCTCGGCGAACTGATTCCCGATTTTCCGTCCGGCCCCCTCGATACGCTGGAGGCGGGGGCAGCCCCCAGGGAGGGCGGGCCGTGCTCACCCCTTGGCGCCGGCAGCCCTTGCAGGTGACGAAGCAGGTGACCGCCGGACGCCGCCGTCCGCCTTGTCCTCGTCGCGACCGGCCCAGACCAGCCGGCTGTCGAGCAGGCGGCGGTAGGCCGTGCGGGGTTCGACCGCGCACCAGCCGGCGGGCTCGCCGTCGAGGTGGGCGACGAGCCCGGTCGCGTGGTCGGCGGTTTGGGCGCGGAGCCGCTCGGCGCGTTCTTCGGGGGTGTCCGAACGTCACTCGACGGGCGTGTCTCGAAGTCCTGGCCGCCGCGTCGCCGCGATCGCCTCCAGGTCCGCCCAGGACACCTCGTCGGCCGGCACGACAGTCAGCATGGTGCCGGCGTTAGACCAGGTGGCCGGTGGTCACGTCGACGTGGCCGGGGACCTCGTCGTGCGCGTCGCCGACCGAGAGCGTCCCCGCCGGTTCGACAAGGAGCACACTCGCACCCGTCTTCGACGACGGCTTGTGGAAGGTGCCCTTCGGCACCACGAAGACCTGCCCGCGGCCGAGCGTGACCACCCGTTCCGCCGGGTCGCGCAGGCCGATCTCGATCTCGCCGTCGAGGACCAGGAAGAACTCGTCGGTGTCCTGGTGGACGTGCCAGACGTGCTCGCCGTCGAACCGGGCGAGGCGGATGTCGTAGTCGTTGACGCGGGTGACGATGCGCGGGCTCCAGGCGGCGTCGAAGCTCGCCAGCACCTCGTTGAGGTCGATCGGGTTCATGCGTCCCATGCTCGACCTGGTGTTTCGCCGGCGCGAGTGCTAGGAATCGCACATGCCGCAAGAATTCTCGCACCGGGTCGTCGCGATCGTCACCGAGGAGTCGAACCCGTTCGAAATGGGTGTGGCGACCGAGCTGTTCGGCCTCCGGCGCCCCGAACTCGACCGGCCCTGGTACGACTTCACGCTCTGCGCGGCGACACCTTCGGTCCGGATGAACCTCGGGATGTTCACGCTGTCCGGCGTCGCCGGTCTCGAGGCCGCCGACACAGCGGACACGCTGATCGTGCCCGCCCGCCCGGACACCCACGTGCCGACGGCCCCGGCGATCATCGCGGCCATCCGCCGGGCGGCCGCCCGCGGCGCCCGCCTGGTCAGCTTCTGCACCGGAGCTTTGGCGCTGGCCGAGGCGGGCGTACTCGACGGCAGGCGCGCGACCACGCACTGGCAGTGGGCCGCTTCGCTGGCTTCGCGGTTCCCTCTCGTGCGTTGGGAACCGGACGTGCTGTTCATCGACGAGGGCAACGTCCTCACGGCGGCGGGCAGCGCGGCTTCACTGGATTTGGGCCTGCACCTGATCCACCGCGACCACGGTGCGGAGGTGGTCAACGCGGTCAGCCGCCGCCTGGTGTTCACCGGCCACCGCGACGGCGGCCAGCGGCAGTTCATCGCCCGCCCGGTCCCGGCGGTGCCGGAGACATCCCTGGCCCCGGTCCTGGCGTGGGCCCTGGAGCGGCTGGACACGCCGTTGACGGTCGCGGACCTGGCCACCCGGGCGGCCACCAGCCCGGCGACGCTGCACCGGAAGTTCCGCGCGGAGCTGGGCACCACACCGCTGGCGTGGCTGACAACGGAACGCGTGACGCTGGCATGCCGCTTGATCGAGCGCGGCGAGCTGAGGCTGGATCGAGTGGCGGCGTTGAGCGGCTTCGGAACAGCGGCGAACTTGAGGGCCCAGCTGCGGCGTCACACGGGTCTCAGCCCGAGCGCTTATCGCCGCCGCTTCGGCCCGGCGGCTTGATCTTCCAGCGCTCCAGGAGCTCACGAGCCTCCGGGCGGCACAGTTCGCTGACCGAGGCCAGCAATCGGGCGGCGGAGATGCGGATGTGAAGCGGCGCCCGCTCGTCGTGGGCGAGCTCGCGGGCAACGATGGCGGCGGCTTCGCGGTGGTCGCGGTGCAGGCGTGCAGCGGCCCAGGCGCTGCGGCAGCGGACCACCGGGCCGAGGCTTCGGTCGCGGGCCATGTCGAGGAGGCCGAGTACCGCTTCTTCGGGTCGGAAGTCACCGATCGTCTTCCAGACCAGCGCGTCTCCTTCGCCTTCAAAGCCGCGCAACACGTGGAGCACCTCGCCCCGCAAGTCGGGTCTGTGCACCCCCAGCCGGCCGGCCGCGTCCCGCCGCGCGGGACCGGGAAGCGTTTCGTCCTTCATCAACGACTCCAGCGCCGCCGTCCCGAGTTCGTGGCCCCGAACTCCCAGCCCGGCGAGGTCGTCCGCCGCCGACCAGCGCAGTCTGGGATGACAGTCCGGGTCGGCGGCGATCGCCTGGAGGAGCCCGGCGGCCGCAACGCGGTCTTGGCGGTCGTAGCGGGACAGCTTGCCGGCGGCGTCCCGCCGCAGCGCGAACGGGAAGCGCCGGTCGTCGCGGATCGCCCGGACGTCGTCCAAGCGCCTCAAGCCGAACAGGATGCGAAGCCGGAGACGACCGGCCATCCGTCCGTCGTCCAGCAGGTCTTCCAGGTGCTTGCGGCACGGCCCGGGGAGTTCGGAGGTGACGTCGAGCAGGACGAGGCCGGCTTCGGCCCGCTCACGCCCAGGCCGTCCGGCATCCGCCAGCACCGCTCGCGCGTCGGCGACGACACGCTCACGCCAACGCGGGTCCAGCAACGCCAGTTCCCGGCGCGCGCGACGAACGGCCACACGACCACGGCTCAGCTTCTCGAGTTCTTCGACGGCTCCCGGCACGAGCGCCGGGGAGATCTTGCTCAGGGCCACAGCTGCGTCGATCCGCTCGGCCGGCGCCGTTTCCGGACCGGCCAGCCGATCGAGGAGGACCCGCTCGGCTTCCCGGGCGAAGGGACCGTCTTTCCACCGGCTCACGCAATCCGACCAAGTCGCCGGTGAGACCAGGCGGTCCGATATCAGCGCGCGTGCGGCCGACCGGCGCTCCTCACCCGTGAGGTGGCGCACCACGGCAGCGCGGACTTCGCCGGACGTGACCACCGGGTCGTGAGCCAGTGCCAGCCGGCACCGGATCGTCGAGCCGTCGATCCGGAAGAACCCGAGGAACGTCAGCGCTTCACCCCGTTCCGCCGGAGTCGGCTCCGGCGCTCCGGCGATCGACAGCAAGGTCCGGCGGGCGAGTTCCCCCGCCGGTCCATCGATGCGCGCGAGTTCGTAAGCGGCATCGCAGCGTTGGCCGATCGGCTTCCGCTCATCCGCCATCGTCGCGCGCAGCGCGGCGGCGGTCACCGCGACGGTCGTGGGATCCAGGCCGGCCAGCTTGGTCATCGCACCGCTTCGGCAACCGGTGTCGATGAACGGGTCCTCGGCCTGCGACCTCAGTTCGGCCATCTCGGGCACCCCCGGGACCGGCAGCATCTCCGTGATGAGAACAGCTGATTGCTGCCGCTGATAGCAGTCCACGTCGTGATCGAGCACCACCGCGCGTACCTCGTCCACTACATCCGCACCGAACTCGACGACATTGCGCACATAGCGCGTCCAGCCGAAATTCTCCAGTCCGGAGCGAAGCCGGAGAACCATGTCGACCGCATCCGCAGACAGCAGAATGTTGTTCCGCAGCAGGAGAACAACCGCATCGCACCGCGCCGGGGCGTCGGCCGAGAAGTCGGCGGCCACCCTGCTCAGCACGGAAAGCACACCATCGTCGTCCAACGCGGCCAGTGCGTCCATCGCGTCCGCAGCACTGCATATCCGGCCAGGACGGCTGGCCGGCGAAAGCACCACCTCGCGCAACGCCCCGGACACCAGACGGCGCAGTTCGACGCCACCCCGGCTGACCTGGCGTCCCATGAAGAAGATCTCGTTGTCCTCGACGACACCGTCCCGGAGCAGCTTGACGAATCCTCGTCCGGCCGCGGCGTGGTAGCGGCGGTGCATCAAGGTCAGATTGACCGCCGCGTCGAACCGCTGACGACCACTGCGTTCCCGGTCGTCCATCACCTCTTCCAGTATTCGGGCCAGCTCGTCCGGATCGGGCACGTCCCACCGGTAATGCGGGAGCCCTTCGGCCCGGCTCTCACTGTCCTTTCGCCCGATCAGCTGCCCGATCACCCCTGCGGGGGGCTGCTGTGCCAGGTCTGGGGCAAGCCGCCTGAGCTGTCGCAAGATCTCGCACCGGAGCGTCAGCGGAAGCGGCGTTCCTGAGAGGCGAATCAGCAGGTCGATCACTTCGGGATGGAATTCCGGGCCGAGGAGGGAAAGTTCCAAGGCGGCCCGGTACCGCGTCTCGACGGTCGATTCGGGCCGGTTCATCGCGGAGCGGAGCCTGGCCAGGGCCGGCGCCTCGTGCGGTTCACCCAGCGCGGCCAGGGACCCGAGTGCGTTCATGGTGAGCTGGTCGAAGCCCAGCGGGTGATCGGCGGCGCGAGTGAACGCCTGCGCGGCTTCCGGCCAGTGGCCGGGCCCCAGGTCGGTCAGTCTGCTCCCCGCGGTGAGCAGAAACCCGTCGGCCGCGGCCGGATCGTCCAGCACCGAACGGATCAGTGACAGAGCCTGCTCGTGGAACTCGGGCCCGCAATCGGCGAGCAGCGACGCGGTGTAAGCCCGGTCGAACCCCGCCCCGGCCGAGCTGGTCGCCAGCTCGAGGATCAGCTCGCCCGCCCTGATGCGGTGCTGTGAGCCCAACCGGGCCAGGACATGAGCGCTGTACAGCCTGCCGGAGTAGTGCCGCCGGCGGTCGGCGACCCGGTTTTCGAGCGCGGTCACCGCCTCCACCAGGTACCCCGGTCCCACCGAGGCCAAGCCCACCGCTGCGTCCTCGACTCCGAGAGTCGACCACGAGCGGCGATGCAGCACGGCCCGGAACACCGTCGCACCGCGTTCGTGGAACTCGACGTCGATTTCCAGCAGGCTGACCGCGGCGGCCACGAGGTCCTGGTCGGTCGCGCCGGGACTGTCCAGCACCGCCGTCAGTGCACCGATCGCTCGGACCCGCGGGCCGGAGCCCAAGCCGGCGAGGACGACCGCGGCATCGCCGTGCTGCGTCGCCGTGACAGCCGGGCTTTCCAGCACGGACGCCAGGCCGGCCACCGCCGCCTCGCGCTCGTCGGCACCGCACTGCGAAAGCGCCTCCGCGGCGTCGAGCCGGGCCTGCACGTCGATGCCCGTGCTGCGCACGACCGTGCGAAGCATCGCCACCGCCTCCGCGCGGGCATCGCTGTCGAGTCGCGTCCCCAACGCCACGGCGGCCTCGACCCGCGATGGCCACGGCACGCCCTCATCGCGCAAAAGGCTTCGCAGCCAGCCCACCAAGCCGGGGTGGTGGGCGGCCCGGCTGACTTCGGCGAGGATCTTCGCGCCCGGGTACTGGGAGGTGGCGGCCCAGGCGCGCGCCGTCTCCAGGAACGCGTCCACGGCGTCCGTTCCCGCCGGCACGTGCCGGGCGAGCAGACGCGCTGCGAGCAAGTGCCGCAGCGGCCGGCCGTCGTGGAGGTACCGGATCAGGTGGTCCGCCTCAGCCGGATGCAGCCGCGTGTAGTGCACCAAGACTCGCCGGGCGTAGCGGCCGCGCTCGTCGGGCTCGGCCGCGTGCAGCAGCTCGGCGAAGCCGGGGTGCGCCCCATCGAAGGTCTCGGGAAGCAACCGGGACTTCGCCGTCGCCGCGAGGTGCTCGGCGAAACTGTGGTGGAGGAAGCCCAGGTCGTCAGCACGGAAGAGAAACGGGCCCACGGCCGCCAAGTGACCGATGAGCTGTTCGCGCCAGCCGGCCTCGGCGCCCAGTTCGGGCCGCTGCTCACCCACCCACCGGCAGGCCGCGGTGCTCAGGGACGTGTCCTCTTCGAGCCGGACCCGGCCCAGGTGCTCCAGCAGCATCCCGCAGCACTCGTCGAACGGCCCCGGCGGCACGTGATGCGCGGATCTCAGGTACTCCAGGTACGTCTCGTAGAGCTCGTACTGGTTGTCCGGCAGCGGCCGGTCGGCATACTGCTCGAAGATGATCGCTGCGATCGTAGCCAGCAACGGCACCCGGACGAGCTCGTCCAGGTGCGCCTCCCGGATCTGGCGGACGAACTTCTCCGCGGCACCGGCGCTTTCCGTGAACCAGTGCTCGGCGAACAGGCGGAACGCTTCCTCGCCGAACGGCAGCAGTTCGTAGCGTGCCGCGCCGATGCGCTGGAACGGCGCCAGCGTCGCCCCCTCGATCGGCCGGGTGGTGAGGACGACGCGGTAGGCCGCGTCCGAGGCCCATGCGGCCAGCACCGTGACCAGCCGGTCCCGGAGGGCGGTGTCGGCGACCTCGTCGAGCCCGTCCACGAGCAGCATCCACCGGCAGCCGGCGACGCGCCCGGCCAGGTCGTCCGGCCGCAGCGGCTGGGCGAGCATCGCGCCGTACTCGCCGCGGACGGTTTCGGACAGCGCCTCGTAAAAGGGCAGCTCGAGGCGGGTCGCGAGCTCACGCGCGGTCAGCCGCAGCGGAAGGACGGGCTCGCTCAAGGGCGGGGTGTCGCCGTCACCCTGCCAGCACCGGGCGGCCTCGGCGGCCAGCTGCAGCGACAGGGTCGATTTGCCCTGCCCCGGCCCGCCGGTCACCAGCAGATGCTCACCACCGTCGAGCGCTTCGCGCATGCTTCGCGACGGCGGCCGCACTGTGAGCCGCGCCGCCGGCGGGACGGGGACGTCGATGAGCCTGCCCTTGCTGTCGAGCACGGGGAGCGGCCGCACCTGGTCGGACGGCTGCAGCTCCGTCCCGGTCGTCACGTCTTGGCGGACGTAGACGGTCGACAGTGCCGGACGACGGGCCCCTCGCAGCCGGTAAGGCAGTCTCTCCGCGTGCCGGATCTGCGCGCGCAGCAGGGAACCGATCCTGGGTGGCAGCTCGGGGAGGTCCGACCAGTCCGCGGGCGGATCGACGGGAACCGGTTCGGCCGCCGGTGCCCCGTCCGCGAGGCGGACGTACATGTCGCCGTGGAGCGCACCGACCTGCAACGCCGACCCGGTCACGGCACCGCTGATGTGGTTGGCCGCCTCCGGCGGCGGTTTCTCCGCCACGAATTCTCCTCCCGCCGACCCATCGCAGGGTAGCCGGGACCAGCGCCCGGACAGCCGTGAAAAACCGTTGTCCGGCGGGAAAGCCGAGCGCCGGACCGTCATCAGGTGAATCTCGCCGAATGGTTCACCCACTCGGCGGAGCTACATTCGGTGATGACGGACAGCCGTCAAGCAGGCGGCGCTTCCAGCTCGGCGAGCGCCGCCGCCAGTGCGGCCTGCTGCACCCGCGCCGGATACGTCTGCGGGTCGGCCGCGGCCAGGACGTTCAGCCCCTCCACCAGCGCCACCAGGCTCTTCGTCGTCAGCTCCAGCCGTTCGTCCGTCCACTTCGGACGGCACGCCGCCACCAGCCGCCGGATCCTGGCCAGGAAGGAACGGTTTGCCGCGCGGTGGCGTTCGGCCAAGGCGTTGTCGGCCAATGCCGCCGCCAGGAAGCCCACCCACACGCGGGATTCCTCGTGGTGGCCGTGCGGGAGGTCGACCGCCTGGCCGAGGACCGCCGCCAGCGCGTCGAACGCGCCGGCGCTCGCCGCCTCGGCCGCGTCCGCCCGGATCGCCGTTCGTTCGTACAGCAGATCCCGCGCGTGCAGCAGCAACGCCTTCTTCGTCGGGAACGCGTGCAGCACCAAGCCCGTCGTGCAGCCCGCTCGCTCGGCCACCGCGCGCAGCGTCAACCCCGGCAGGCCGTCCTCGGCGAGCACCTGCCACGTCGCGTTCGACAGCAGTTCGCGCTGCGCCTGGACGTCACGTGATTTCGGCATCGCCCGGAAGCGTAACAGGTGCTACGGTAACAACTGTTACGGAAAGGACGCTCTGATGCTCGATGGCACGCTGACGATCACCGCGGTGGCCTGGGACGATCCCGACGCCGTCCGCCTGCGCGAGGCCCAGCGGACCGAACTCGACGCCCGCTACGGCACCGACGACCACGAACCCGGCGCGCTGCCCACCGCCGAAACCGTCGCCGTGTTCCTCGTCGCGCGCGACGGCGGCGGCGGCGCCGTCGGGTGCGGTGGCCTGCGGCCGCTCGGACCCGGGTCGGGCGAGGTCAAGCGCATGTACGTCGAACCCGCGGCCCGCGGTACCGGCGTTGCCGCCGCCCTGCTGCGCGCCCTCGAAAACCACGCGCGGAACCTCGGCATCAGCCGGCTGCTGCTGGAAACCGGCACCGGGCAACCGGACGCCATCCGCTTCTACCAGCGCGAAGGCTACGAACCGATCGAGGCGTACGGGCCCTACCGCGGCGAGCCGATCTCGCGCTGCTTCGCTCGCGATCTGTGATCGGTTTTCCGATGGGCCCGCCAGGCTGAGCTATTGGCGGCCGGGCGCGCACCGGGCCTACCGTCGGGGGCACGGCGATCCGCCGTTCCCCCCACGAACCGGAGTTCCCCTTGCGCTTCAAGCTGATCGGCGTCGCGGTGCTCGCGACCGCCGTCTTGGCCGCACCCGCACAGGCGGCGTCGAGGATCGTTCCGCTCGACCTCGCCGCCGGGCAGCAGCCGGAAAACATCGCCCTGGAGCCCGACGGCTCCGCCGACCTCACCTTCGCCTACACCGGCGAAATCGGCCGCGTCACTCCCGATGGCCGGGTCGGCGTGCTCGCCCGGATCCCGGTCCCCGCCGACGGCGACGTCCCGGTGGTCCACCGGAAACTGTTCCTCGGCGGGATCACCCGCGCCCCCGGCGGCGACCTGTACGTGGCCGTTTCGACCGGCACGGCGGCCACCGGCCTGTACCGCGTGCGGCCCGGGACCGCGCCGGTGCAGGTGGCCGCCCTGCCGCCGGCCGGCTTCCACAACGGCGTCGCGCGGGATCCCGCCGGCGGCGACGTCTTCGTCGCCGACTCGTTCGGCTCGGTGGTCCGGCGCGTCTCCCCGCGCACCGGGCAGGTCACCGACTGGGCCACCGGCGACCTGCTCGCCCCGGTGAACGGCTTCGGCGCCAACGGCGTGAAAGTCCACGACGGCGCGGTTTGGGTGTCCAATCCGGACCGGGGCACGCTGGTCCGGTTCCCGATCAGCGGGACACCCGGCCGGGTCGTCGCCGAGGGGCTCGGACCGGTCGACGACTTCGCTTTCCACGGCGGGACCGTCGTCGCGGCCGTCAACCAGGAGAACCGGGTGGTCACGATCAGCCACGGCCGCACGCGGACCATCCTGTCCACTTCGGACGGGGTGGCCAACCCGACGTCGGTGGCCGTCCGCGGTGACACGCTGTACGTGGCCGACAGCGCGTACTTCGGCGGATCGCCCAATCTGCTGCGCACCCGGCTGAAATGACCGTGCATCCGCACGCGGATTGTGCACGCGCTTCCGGTGATCTTCGGGAAACGGTTGCTGGGAACCAAATCCACCGGTAAGTTGGCGGGCCCCGGTGCTCGACCATCGGTCACCGGGGTACGCGCTGCTCGGTGGAAGCGGGGAGGCCACCTCCGAGAGAGCGCTTCCCGGCGGTATGGGTCGCCGCCGGGGTGCAGGAGGGAAGCAGTGCCTTGGTGTTGCGGGGAACGGTCATGGCCGAGCACGTGACGGAACCGTACCTGGTCGGCTTGGAAGCCATCGCAGGCGAGCTGTTGCGCGGTAAGTGGGGTGTCTACCTGCACGAATGGCTCGGCGACGAGCTCGATCTCCCCGGCTGGCGGACCGAGGTGGCCGCCCTCGCCGAGCAGGCCGGCGTCGAGGTGTGCTTCGTCGAGATCCCGCGCAAGGACATGACGCTGGTGGCCAACGTGCGGGCGCTGCCCAGCTTCGAGCAGGTCACCGAGTCCGTGGCGGCGCTCGAGCACTACCGGGACCGCACGATGGGCCGCCGGCCGGCCCAGTGACACGATCGCCGCGCTGCCGGACGCCCCGGCGAAGGCGGCGGGCCCGCACAGCCGGGACCGGCGGAACCACGTCCTGCCGGTCTTCGCCGGCCGCCGCATGAGCCCGCGGGGCTGCCGGCTGGTCGGGCGTCCGGGCGCAGGCCGGCCGGCGGCGCCTGATCCGCTACCCCGGGGCCGGCGCGGTTGACTTCAACCTTTCTCGAGCTTTTACCGTCGGCGGCATGACCGGACTCCGCACCGCCCTGCCCCCGATCCCGCGCACTGTCTGGATCGCCTCCGGCGTGATGGCGCTCGGCGGCTTCCTCGGCAACATGGACGCCTCGATCGTCGCCGTCGGGCTGGAAACGATGCGGGACGACCTCGGTGCCGCGCTCGTCGAAATCCAGTGGGTCGCCACGGCTTACCTGCTGGGTCTCTCGGCCGCGCTGCCGCTCACGCCCTGGCTCGGGCGCAAGTTCGGTGCCGGACGGCTGTGGCTCGGCGCACTGGCCGCGTTCCTGCTCACGTCGGTGGCGTGCGCGCTCGCCCCGGACGCCGGCACGCTGATCGGCGTCCGCGCGGTGCAGGGCATGGCCGCCGGCGTCATGGTCACCGCCGGGCAGACCGTGATCGGGCTGGCCGTCGGCCCGGAACGGCTGGGCCGCACCATGGGCACGCTGGCGCTCGTCGTCGGGCTCGCGCCGGTCGTCGGGCCGAGCGTCGGCGGGTTCCTGCTCGCGCACTTCTCGTGGCCGGTGCTGTTCTGGCTGAACCTCCCGATCGGGCTGCTCGCGTTCGGGCTGGCGCTGCGGTACGTGCCGCGCGGCGACCGGCAGCAGCCGCCGCCGGTGGACTGGCGTGGTCTGGCCTTGGTGTCGCTCGGCCTGCCGTTGCTGGTTTACGGGCTCACCGAACTCGCCACCCCCGGCTCGCTCGACATCGCACTCACGGCCGTCGGCGCCGCCGCCATGGGCCTGTTCACCTGGCGGTCGCTGCGCACCCCCCACCCGGTGCTGCAGCTGCGCCTCGTCGCGCGGCCGGTGCTGGGCTCCGCGCTCGCGTCCGTGCTGTTCGGCGGGGCCGGGATGTTCGCCGCTGTCCTGCTGCTCCCGCTGTGGTTCCAGGTCCGGCTCGGCGCCGGGCCCGCCGAGTCCGGGGTCCTGCTCGCCCCGATGGGGCTGGCCACGACGGTGTTCGTGTTCGTGGCCGGGCGGCTGACCGACCGCTACGGCGGCGGCACCGTCTCGCTCACCGGGTCACTGGTGGTGCTGGCGAGCACGGTGCCGATGCCGTGGCTCGGCCCGGACTCGCCGATGTGGCTGATCCAGGCCCTGCTCCTGGTCCGTGGCGCCGGGCTGGGGCTGTCGATCATCCCCGCGTCGACGGCGGCGTACGCGTCGGTCGCCGCCGCCGAACTCGGCCACGCCACCGCGCTGGTGAACATCGTGCTGCGCGTGGGCGGCGCACTCGGCGGCGCGCTGTGCGTGATCGTGCTGTCCCGGGGCCTGACCACCGGGCCGGCGACCGGGTTCGGCTGGGCCTTCGGCGTGCTGGCGGTGCTGTGCGTGCTGGGGGCGCTGGCCACGGCCTGGCTCCGCCACGCCGAGCGTTCGTCCACAATGGACAGCACGGCTTGAGTCGGTCGGAGGGTGGCGTAATCACCGGATCGGTGATTTATTGGAGCCGATCGTGCACTGTCGGTGAGGGGAAGGGCTGGGCATGACGGGGGTCGACAAGCGGTGGCTGACGGCCGCGGCCGTAACCGCGGTGTTGGGGAGCCTGCTGGCGGCGACACCGGCTTCGGCCGCGGAAGCGGTCGACTGGCAGCCCTGCGCGGACGCGCCCGGCGTCGACTGCGGCACGGTAACCGTGCCGATCGACTGGGCCCACCCGGATCGGGGCACCACGACCGTCGCGCTCGCCCGGCGCAAGGCCACGGATCCCCAGGCCCGGATCGGCTCGGTCCTGATGGACCCGGGCGGGCCCGGCGGTTCGGGCACCGGTGAGGTCAAAGCCGGCTGGTCGCTCTCGCCCGAGATCACCAAGCGCTTCGACACCGTGGGCTTCGACCCGCGCGGGGTCGCCGGCAGCACCCAGATCAAGTGCGGGCTCGACGAGCTGATCGCCGACTACCCGCAGGTCCCCCGCAACCAAGCCGAGTTCGAGCAGCTCGCGGCGTACAACCGGAACCTCGGCGAAAGCTGCACCCGGCTCACCGGGCCGCTGGCGGAGTTCGGCGACACCAAGAGCGTCGCGCGGGACATGGACGTCATCCGGGGCGCGCTCGGCGAGCGGAAGCTGACCTACTACGGCGTTTCCTACGGCACGCTGATGGGCCAGCAGTACGCCGAGCTCTTCCCGGACAAGGTCCGCGCGCTCGTGCTGGACAGCAACATGGACCATTCGCAGCTCACCGCGTGGGACTTCATCAAGAGCGAAACCCAGTCGGTGCAAGCGGAGTTCGGCGAGTTCGCCGCCTGGTGCGACCGGACGCCGAGCTGCGCGCTGCACGGCCGAGACGTCTCCGAGCTGACTCGTGACCTGCAGGACAAGGCCGCGCGCGGCGAGCTGAAAGACCCGCGAAGCGGTGATCCGGTCACGCCGCTGACGCTCGCCACGATCATCCAGAGCAACTTCTACGGCCCGAGCTGGGATCGGCTCGCTTCGGTGTTCAAGTCCTTCGCGGACGGTGCCGGGGCCGCGACGCGGCTGCGTGCGGACATCCCGGTCAACTACGTCCTCCCCAGTGTGTTCTGCGACGACTGGCGCTTGCCCGTGCACAACTTCGCCGAGCTCGAGGTCTACCGCCGTGCGGCCGCGGCGCTCGCGCCGGACGTCAAGGTCAACTCGCTGGGCTGGACCGCGGTCACCGGCTGCATCGGCTGGCCGAACCGCACCGGCAACCCGCAGCACCCGCCGCAGATCCACGGGGCACCGCCGCTGCTGATGCTGAGCAGCCGCCACGACCCGGCGACGCCGTACGCGTGGTCGCGGACAGCGGCTCGGCAGAGCGGCAGCACCTTGCTCACCTACGACGGCTGGGGCCACGGCGCGTACTTCAAGAAGAGCGACTGCGTGGTCAAGGCGACCGACGACTACCTGATCACCGGCCGGCTCCCGGCCAAGGGCACGCACTGCGCCGCGGTCGAACCGGGTACGGCCCAGGCGAGGATCGCCGGGCCGAAACCGCCGTCGACGATCGGGTTTTGACGGTTCCGCCGCGTGGTGGAATTCTTCTGCCACGCGGCGGTGCGCGATTCCGTCATCGTGAAACGCCAAAACCCGCGCGCGGCCCCAATTTTCCGGCCACCGCCGTTCGCGGCGGGACGGCTACCGCGGCCTGCGCCGCCAAAGGCCGGTGACCACGGCCAGCGCCCTGGCGCCGGGCGACGGGGTCCGGACCGCCGCCTCCGGGCCGATCCGGCGGCGCATCCGGTAGGCGAGTTCGAGCACTTCGAGGTCTTCGGGACGGCGCCGGCCACGGACGTCCGGTCGCAGCATCAGCTCCCCCACCGTGACGGGTCTGCCACTGGCACGGTGCGCCGTGCGCGCCATCAGGAACCTCCGCTGCCTTCGCCGGTCGGATCCCGATTCTATGAATTCCTTTCGGGTTCGTCACCTTACTGACGAGTTGTGTCCGGTGCGTGTCCCCCGCGCGTTAGCCTCGGCCCATGATCACCGTTGGGGGCCTCACCGGAGAAGACCGCGCAGCCTGGGAAAAGCTGTTCGCCGGCTACAACACGTTCTACGGCAGGACACTCGCCCCGGAGCTCGTCGACCGGGCTTGGCGCGAGTTCGCGAGCGGCGAGCGCATGCACGCCCTCGGCGCCCGGCTCGACGGCGAACTCGTCGGCATCGTCCACTTCTTCACGCACGTCAGCACCACTTCCGCCGACGTCTGCTACCTGCAGGACCTCTTCACCGACGGCAAAGCCCGCGGGCGCGGGGCCGGCCGGGCCCTGATCGAAGCCGTCGCCGGCTGGGCGCGGGCGCGCGGGTGCGTCCGCGTCTACTGGCACACCCACACGTCGAACACGACCGCGCGGCGGCTCTACGACCAGGTCGCCCTCGACAAGGGGTTCATGCAGTACCAGATCCCGCTGGACGCCTGAGGTCAGCGGCGGTGACGGCCGCCGCCGCACTCGTGGTGGCCCGCGGGACGGCGGCCGGTCCACATCGTCGCCCAGTCCGGCGTCTTCGGGCGGCCGCGCGACCACAGCGGGACGTCCGGGATCTCGTGGCGCACCGGCACCACCTGCCCGGTCGGCTTCGGTTTCGCCTTCGCCGGCGCCTTCGCCTTCTCGACGATCTTGACCGCCCGGGCCAGTGTGGCGCGGTGAGCGGCCGGACGGCCCGGATCCGGTGGCGGATCCACGACCGCCGGGGTGATTCCGGCCGGCTCCACCGGCGGCGCCACGGATTTCGGAACCGGCTTGGCCGGCGGCACGACGACGTCCGCCGGCAGCGGCACCAAGGCCACCGCCGGGGGTTCCAGGCCGGCCGGTGGCCACGCCGCGCCCGCGTGGCGCTGCACCGGCATCGACACCGCCGCACTGACCCCGCCGGTCAACGCCAGTGCTCCGGCGACCACCGACAGCATCCGCAACCGCGTCAGCGAACGCAGGACCTGCGGTTCTCCCCGGTGACGAGCCCGCGGGAGCACAACGGTGTCCTCGTCGCGGTAGCGGTCGCGCGGTGCGTCGGACCGGACGAGCAGCTCGGCGACGGTGACCTGCTCTCGGCGCGGAGCCCTGCGTGCCATCAAACCCTCCACCTGGGCCGTCCGGACGGGCGGCAACGCGTCCGGACGGCCGATCATAGGAACGGTTCAAGGCCGTGTAAAGGCTCGTTCACCCACGGTTGCAGAGCCGGGCTCGCGGCGCGGATTTTCCGCAGCGGGATCCGCGGACGCACCAAGAGGCAGCGGGATGCGCCCGCGGATCCGCCCGTCCGCCCGCAACACCGCGTCAAGTCCTGGTGAAATTGACAGATTTCCTACGAAGGTTTTGTGCCATCCAGACGAACTTCTCCGCCACGGCCCGATTTCGCTGTGCCATTCGCCAAAGTTTGGTTCCATCGGATAGCTTGCTCCTACCGGTCAGTACCGGTGGGTGAGGCCGATCGGGTGAGGCGATCAGCGACAGATCGAGGGAAGCGGGGACGACCATGCCCAAGCACCGGCCACGTCGCAAGAGCGGGCGTTCGGTCCGCCGGACCGCCGCCGCGCTCGCGGGTGGAGCGCTCGTCGTGCTGCCCACACTGACCACGGGCCTGCCCGCGCCGGTCGTGGTGGCCAACGCCGGCGACAGCCTGCCCGACCAGGCCGGCGCGGCTCCGCTGCAGCAGCCGAACATCGTCATGCCGCCGATCGCCGTCGACGGCAGCCTGCCCCAGCCGCCGCTGCCCGAGCCCTTGGTCGTGCCGGGCGGGCGCGCCGGCTCCGCGGGCATCTCCGGGTCGCTCGGCATCCCGGGCAGCATGCTGAAGGCGTACAAGAACGCGGCCGACATCCTCGCCAAGGAGCAGCCGAACTGCCACCTCGACTGGGCGCTGATCGCCAGCATCGGCCGGATCGAGTCCAACCACGCCCGCGGCGGGTACGTCAACGCCAACGGTGACACGCTGGAGCCGATCCTCGGCCCGGTGCTCAACGGCGCGGGCGCGTTCGCCGCGATCCCGGACACCGACGGCGGCAAGTACGACGGCAACACCCAGTGGGACCGCGCGGTCGGCCCGACGCAGTTCATCCCGTCGACGTGGCGCGGCTACGCCTCCGACGGCAACGGCGACGGCGTGTCCAACCCGAACAACATCTACGACGAGGCGCTGGCCACCGGGCGCTACCTGTGTTCGGGCGGCCTCGACCTCTCGACCGACGCCGGGCAGCGCATCGCCGTGCGCCGCTACAACAATTCGCAGTCCTATGTGGACACTGTGCTGGCGTGGGCGTCGGCCTACCGCGGCGGAGTGGCCCAGCTGCCCGACAGCCAGGTGCCGATCGGCGCGCCCGACGCGCCGGACGCCGCCGCGGCCGGTGCCCCGGTCGGCGTCCCCGCACCGCCGGCCCCGCCGGTCGTCGCCCAGCCGCCGGGTTCCCTGCCGGGCGCGACACTGCCGGGCAGCACCACGCCGACGACTCCGACGACCCCCACCACGCCCACCACCCCCACGACGCCGACCACCGAGCCGACGACTCCGACGACCCCTACCACGCCCACCACGCCGCCGCCGGCGACGACCAGCACCACCCCGCCGCCTTCGTCGACGGCGGCCGGCACCCCGGCCGGCTCGACGGACGCGCCCACCGAAACCACCTCGACCAGCCCGGCCGGCTGAGCCCGGTGGAACCGTTCCTGATGCACATCCGCTGCGACACCGACGGCTACACCCACGCCGTCACCGAGGACGAGTTCGCGTCGGGGCGGCACGACGGGCGGTTCCGGGCGGTGTGCGGGCACGTCGTGCTGGCGGCGCCGATGATCGAGGAACCAGGCCGGTTCGACCCGGTGTGCCGTGACGTCCTGCGCGGGGCCCCGGCGTCCGCGGTGCCCCGGCAGGAACGCCGCCGGTTGCGGTGGCGCAGCCGGCGCTAGCCCACCAGGGCCTGGATGCCGTCGAGCATCCGGTTCAGGCCGAACTCGTAGGCCGTGTCGCCCTGCGCCTTGGCACTCTGGTCGAACCCGCCGCCGAGCCAGATGCGGTTCATCGCCGGGTGCGCGTCGACGACGAAGTAGTTCTCCCAGAACGAAGACCGCTGGTGCCACCACGCCTCGGTCGACTGGCCGGTGCTGCGCTCCAGCCGGGTGTTCTCCGCGTCGAGGGCGGCGTTCGCGTCGACGTACGTGCCGATCCCGTTGGCCGCCGCGACCGCCTGGCGCGGCGGCAGCCCGAGCGCGTCCATGATCGACAGCAGGTACTCCTGGCCCGCCAGCTGGCCGGGGCCCAGCGGCGGCCGGACGCGGGAAACCTCGCACAGCCACGGGTGGTCGCGGTAGGCCCGCCGGGTCCGCTCGGCGTAGAGCGCGACCTGCTCGCGCCAGTCCCCGCGGCGCGGCTCGCCCGGCCCGGGCAGCCGCCGCTCGACGAGCACGTCGTCGACCATCAGGTCCACCAGCTCGGCCTTGCCGGGCACGTAGGTGTAGAGCGTCATCGTGCCGGCGCCGAGCTCCTTGGCGACGCGGTGCATCGACGCGGCGGTGAGCCCGTCGGCGTCCGCGACCGCGACCGCCGCGGCGACGATCCGCTCGATCGTCAGCGTCGGGCGGCGGCCCCTGGTCGGTTCGGCGGCGCCGCCGCGGGCGCGCCAGAGCAGCGCGAGCGTCCGGTCGACGTCCTCGGCGCCACTGCGTTCGGCGGTCATGCGGTCCCCTCGCTGTCGCCCGGACATTACCCTGGAAGCAGACGGAGGGGGTGTGAGGAGATGAGCGGGCGCAAACCACCCAAGGTGTCCTTCCGCTGGTGGGTCGACCGGCAGCTCGACGAAGCCCGGGAGCGCGGCGAGTTCGACGACCTGCCCGGCACCGGCAAGCCGCTGCCGAGGCCGACCGGCAACGACGCGGCGACCGACTGGGTGCTCCGCGAAGTCAGGAAGGGCGGCCACGACACGAAGGCGTTGCTGCCGCCGGCGCTCGCGCTCAAACGCGAAGTGCAGGACCTGCCGGGGAAGCTCGCCGCCGAGCGGACCGAACGGCAGGTGCGGGAGATCGTCGAAGACCTCAACGAGCGGATCCGCCAGGCCTACCTCAACCACCACACCGGGCCGCCCCTCACGGTGGCGCTGGTGGACGTCGAGGAAGCGGTCGAGGACTGGCGGCGCTCACGAGCCGCGTCGTAGCAGCGCCCGCTCCGCCGCGCTCCACGCCGTCGTGGTGAGCAGGTAGATCCCGGCGGCCTGCGGCACGACGAGCGTCGCGAGCACGGTCCCGTAGGGCAGCAGCCGAAGCAGCTTCCCGCCCGGGACCTCGGCGGCGGCCGGCTGCCGGCGCACCGAGAACCACGCGACGACGGCGAGGCCGGCCGCGATCACGAACACGAGCGGGCTGCCGGCCAGGCCGTGCGCGCCCAGCGGCGTCCCGAGCAGCGTCGCGCCGAGCAGCGAGTTGGGTTCACCGCCGATCGTGGCCGTGGTGAACAGCCGGTACATGACCGTGAAGAACGGCAGCTGCAGCAGCATCGGCAGACAGCCGACGAACAGCGACGTCCCGGAGTCCTGCTGCAGCTTCGTCATCTCCGCGGCCAGCCGCTCGCGGTCGCGGCCGTGCTTCTCCTGCAGTGCGCGGATTTCCGGCAGCAGAGCCGTCCGGGCCCGTTCGCCGCGGGCCGCCGACCGGACGAGCGGGTGCAGCAGGAGCCGCACGGACAGGGTGAAGACGACGATGGCCGGCGCCGCCGAAAGCGGGCCGGTGAGCGCGTGGATCAGGTGGTACGCGCTTCGACGGGCACGTCGAGAAAAGCGAACACGGGCAGCACTCCGCACGAGTGGAAGGGATGGGGGTGAGCGGAATGGCTGCGCCGGGCGAAAACCTACGCAGCCGTGCTGCGGGAACCGGGTGCTCGTGGTCTGCTGCGCCCGGGTGCGCCGGGATCGCGGAGCCGGATCGACTCGGCGCGCCGGGCGCGACGGCGCAGGGCCGCGGCTCGGCTGCGCACCGGCGCCGACCACAACGCCAGTTCGCTGCGGTGCGTGCTGCCGACGAGCAGCACGATCAAGAGACTCGCGGCGGCGAGGGAGGCGAACGCGACCAGCGCGGTCGGGCCGGTCAGCACGGGGAACGCCAGCTCGAGCAGCGTGTGCACGGCCGTCCCCCTTCCTTCCCCACCAGAGTAGCGAAATCGCTGACAGCCCGATGGGCGGTAACCTGGTTCGGTGAGAGGCCCACTGGTCGTCGTGCCGCTCCTGGCGCTGCTCCTGCTGTTCACCGTCCCGTGGTGGACGCTGGTGCTCGCGCCGGACTGGGGCGCCGCCGGCACGATCGCCGGCACCGCGCTGTTCGCGCTGGGCCTGGTGGGCATGCCGGTCGCCCTGGTGCGCGGCCACGGACGGCGCCAGCTCGACGGCGCCGCCCGCCTCGGCGACTCGCTGCTCGCCGTGATCTGGGTGCTGTTCAGCTGGTCGATCCTGAGCTTGGTGCTGCGGGTCGCGCTGCTCGGCGTCGACGACCCCGCGCGGTCGCGGATCGTCGCGGGCGCCACCGCGCTGATCGCCGCCGGGCTGCTGGTGCACGGCAACCGCGTCGCCATGCGCGTGCCGCCGGTCAAGGCGGTCGACGTCGTCATCCCGCGGCTCGGGCCGGGGCTCGACGGCCTGCGCGTCGCCGTGCTGACCGACACCCACTTCGGGCCGATCGACCGGACGAAGTGGTCGGAGCGGGTCGTCGCGGCGGTCAACGCGCTCGAGGCGGACGTCGTCTGCCACGCCGGTGACCTCGCCGACGGCGCGGTGGCCAAGCGCCGCAAGCAGGTCGACCCGCTCGGCGGCGTCCAGGCGGGGCTCGGCCGGTTCTACATCACCGGCAACCACGAGTACTTCGGCGAAGCCCAGGCGTGGCTCGACCACATGGCGGGGCTCGGCTGGGACACCCTGCACAACCGCTCGACGCTGCTCGAGCGCGGCGGCGACCGGATCCTGTTCGCCGGCATCGACGACCCGACCGGCGCGGCGTCGGGCCTGCCCGGCCACGGCCCGGACCTGGCCGCGGCGCTGGCCGACCGGCCCGGCGACGTCCCGGTGGTGCTGCTGGCGCACCAGCCGAAGCAGGTCCGCGAGGCCCGCGAAGCCGGTGTCGACCTGCAGATCTCCGGGCACACCCACGGCGGGCAGATCTGGCCGTTCCACCTGCTGGTGCGGTTCGACCAGCCGACGCTGTCCGGCCTGACCCGGCACGGGGAGACCCAGCTGTACAACAGCCGGGGCACCGGCTTCTGGGGCCCGCCGTTCCGGATCTTCGCGCCCAGCGAGATCACGCTCCTCACCCTGCGTCCGGCCTGATTTTCCCGGCCCGTCTTTGGACGGCACCACCGACAATTTTTTTTGTCTTGACAGATCAGACCGTCGGAGTCACGCTGTCCGCATGACCACCACGACCGCTGCCGACGGCACGAAGATCGCCTACACCCGCACCGGCGCCGGCCCCGCGCTCGTCCTCGTCGACGGCGCGATGTGCTACCGCGGCTCGTCGCCCAACGACGCGCTGGCGAAGGAGCTGGCCGCGCACTTCACCGTGTACACCTACGACCGCCGCGGCCGGGGCGAGAGCACCGACACCGGGCCCTATGCGGTCAGGCGTGAGGTCGAAGACCTCGCCGCGCTCTTCAAGGAGGCGGGCGGCGAGGCGTTCCTGTTCGGCATCTCCTCCGGCGCCGCGCTGGCACTCGAAGCGGCTCGCAGTCTCCCCGTGCCGAAGCTGGCGGTGTACGAGCCGCCGTTCGTCGTCGACGACACCCGTCCCCGCGTCCCGGCCGACCACGCGGCCCGGCTCGACGAGGCGCTGCGGGAAGGCAAGCGTGGCAAGGCCGTCAAGCTGTTCATGACCGAAGGCGTCGGCCTGAGCGGTACGACGGTGGCGATGATGCGGGTCCTGCCGTTCTGGGCGAAGCTCAAGCGGGTCGCCCACACGATCCCGTACGACTCGGCGCTGGTGCTCGAACACCAGTCGGGCGAACCCCTGCCGGCCGCTTGGCCGGAGGTCGAGGTCCCGGTGCTGGCGATCGACGGAGGCCGCAGCCCGGACTGGATGCGCCACGGCGTGGCGTCACTGGCGAAGGTGCTGCCGTCGGCGGAGTACCGGACGCTGCCAGGCCAGACGCACATCGTAAAGGCTCCGGCGCTGGCCCCGGTGCTGACCGGGTTCTTCCTCGGCTGAGCGGTGGAGAATGGCACCATGCGCATCCGGATCCTCGACGCCGACATCACCACGCTCGAGGTCGACGTCGTCGTCAACGCGGCCAACTCCTCGCTGCTCGGCGGCGGCGGGGTCGACGGGGCCATCCACCGCAAGGGTGGCCCCGAGATCCTCGCCGAGTGCCGGAAGCTGCGAGCCGGGCACTACGGCAAGGGCCTGATGACCGGGCAAGCCGTCGCCACCACCGCCGGGAAGCTGCCCGCGAAGTGGGTCGTGCACACCGTCGGCCCGGTGTGGTCGGCCTCCGAAGACCGCTCGGAACTGCTCGCCGACTGCCACCGCAACGCGTTGCGGGTGGCGCGGGAGCTCGGCGCCCGGACCGTGGCGTTCCCCGCCATCTCCACCGGCGTCTACCGCTGGCCCATCGAGTCGGCCGCGGGGATCGCGCTCACCACGGTCTCCGAAGCCGAAGCCGGCCCCATCGAAGAGGTCGTCTTCGCTCTGCGCGGCGAAGCGGCTGTGCAGGCCTTTCGGTCTCGTCACAACTCCCTTGCCTGAACGATCACCGAGCGGGCAGGGTGCAGGCGTGCCCACCCGCGCCCTGGTCTTCGACTTCGACGGCACGCTCGCCGACACCGAGTCCGCCGTTCTGCAGGCCTGGCAGGAGGTCTTCCGGGAGCACGGCACCGAGCTGCCGCTGGCCGCCTGGTACGCCGTGATCGGCACCCAGCACACCACGCCCGCGATGTTCGCCCTGCTCGCCGAGCACGCTCCGGACATCGACGTCGAGGCGCTGCGCCCGGTCACCAAGGCCCGCGTCCACGCGCTGCTCGAGACCCTCGGCCCGCGCGAAGGCGTCCTCGGCTACCTCGAGACCGCGCGCGAGCGGGGCATCAAGCTGGCCGTCGCCTCCAGCTCGTCCGGGGGCTGGGTGCGGCCGCACCTCGAACGGCTCGGCATCGACGGCTACTTCGACGCCGTCCTCACCGGGGACCGCCACAAGGCCAAGCCCGACCCCGACCTCTACCTCGCCGCCCTCGACGCACTCGAAACAGCGGCCGAAGCGGCCATCGCCTTCGAGGACACCCCGCACGGCGTCACCTCCGCCAAGGCCGCCGGGCTGACCTGCGTCGCCGTGCCGAACGCCATCACCGAGAGCCTCGACTTCGGGCAGGCGGACATCGTGCTGCCGTCGTTCACCGCCAAGCCCCTCGAAGCCCTGCTCAGCCGCTGACCAGCGCCAGCAGCCGGTCCAGGAACGGCAGCTGGCCCTTCACCAGCTTCTCCCGGGCGTCCTCCAGCAAAAACCACGCGACCCGGTCCACCTCGGGGAACTCCTGCTGACGGCCCGAGCGCGGCGGCCACTCCATCGTGAACGTCCCGGGCACCACCGAGGCCGGGTCGAGGTCGGCTTCGACCGCCCACGCCGTGACGACCTTGCCGCCCGACTGCTTCACCACGCCCAGCTCGACGTACTCGCCGTCGGGCGCGGGCAGCCCCAGCTCCTCCTCGAACTCCCGCCGGGCCGCCTTCTCCGGTGACTCGTCCGGCTCGAGTTCGCCCTTGGGCAGCGACCACGCGGCCGCGTCCTTCTTGGCCCAGAACGGCCCGCCCATGTGCCCGAGCAGCACTTCGACGTCGTCGCCGCGGCCGCGGTAGAGCAGGAGCCCGGCACTCTGTTTGCCCGCCATCCGCCCAGTCTGCCGAAAGACTTCAAGATTTTTCCGCGCGGGTGTCGAATCCGGCGGGGGCCCGATCGACGCGTGGGCAGAAGGCAAGCGGAACCCAGGGAAGGAACCACCATGACCGCCACCATCGCCCCGCAGACCACCACCACCGCCACCCAGGCGAAGAACCAGGTCACCGGCATGGTGGTCGGCGCGAGCAGGATCGTGATCTCGTTCCTGTTCGGCTTCCACGGCCTGCAGGGATTCGGCTTTTTCGGCGGGATCGACGGCCAGGGCGGCGGCGTCCCGTTCGGCTCCTGGCCCGGCTGGTGGGGCAGTGTCCTCGAGCTCGCCGGCGCCGTCCTGCTGCTGATCGGGCTCGCCAGCAGGCCGGCCGCGATCCTGCTCTCCGGCGTGATGGCCTACGCCTACTTCACCGTGCACGCCCCGATGGCGCTGCTGCCGCTGCAGAACATGGGCGAGCCGTCGGCGGTCTACGCGTGGGTCTTCCTGCTGTTCGCCGCGATCGGCCCGGGCCGGTTCGCCGTCGACGCGCTGATCAAGCGCCGGCGCTGAGGAGAAGACCGAGCGCGGTCCGGTCAGTAGCCGCCCTGGGCGGCCGCGAGATCGGACCGCGCCATCACGTGTTCCATCAGGCTGGTCAGCACCTGCTTCGTCGAGTCGCGCTCGCGGGCGTCGCACAGCAGCAGCGGGACGTCCATGCCGACGTCGAGCGCCTGCCGGACCTCCTCCGTGCCGTAGCGGTACGCCCCGTCGAAGCAGTTCACGCCGACGACGAACGGCAGGTTGCGGCGCTCGAAGAAGTCCACCGCGGCGAAGCAGCTGTCGAGCCGCCGCGTGTCGGCCAGCACGACGGCGCCGAGCGCGCCCTCGGCCAGCTCGTCCCACATGAACCAGAACCGGTCCTGCCCCGGCGTGCCGAACAGGTAGAGGATCAGGTCGGGGTTGATCGTGATGCGGCCGAAGTCGAGCGCAACCGTCGTGGTGGTCTTCTGCTCGACGCCGGACAGGTCGTCGACACCCTCGGACGCGGTGGTGATGACCTCCTCGGTCCGCAGTGGCGGCACTTCGCTCACCGAACCGACCATCGTGGTCTTGCCGACCCCGAACCCGCCGGCGATGAGTACCTTGACCGCGGTCGCGGTCAGGTTCCGCCGGGGGTCAGAGTTTCCGGATGCCATCAAGAACCGCCTGCAATACGTGTCGGTTGGGAGTTTCCTGGGCCGGTGCCGCGGTACGGAACAGCACCAGGTTCTGCTCGATGAGGTCGCTCAGCATCACCTTCACCACGGGCAGCGGGAGATCGACCCGGGCAGCCACCTCGGCCACCGAGACCGGCCGCTGGCACAAGGCGATGATGCGCGCGTACTCCGGTTCGAGCATGCCCGCTTCGTGCGCGGTGCGCAGGGCGACCACGAGCGTGATGAGGTCGAGCCCGAGCGTGTCCGACCGGGTGCGGCCGCCCGTGACCGCGTACGACCGGACCAGCGGGCCGGCCTCGTCGTCGAACCAGGCTTCGTGCCGTGCGCTCATAGTGTGGGCTGGACGCCGGCGCCCGTGCGGGGCGCGGAAGTGAGTACCTGGCCGACTCGCTTCACCATCAGGTTCATTTCGTACGCAACCAGCCCCATGTCGGCGTCCTCGCGCGCCAGCAGGGCGAGGCAGGCGCCCCGCCCGGCCGCCGTCACGAACAGGAACGCGTGGTCCATCTCGACCATCGTCTGGCGGACGTTGCCGCCGCCGAAGTGCCGCCCGGTCCCGCGGGCCAGGCTCTGGAACGCCGAAGCCACCGCGGACAGGTGTTCGGCGTCCTCCTCGGAAAGGTTGCCCGACCGCCCGATGAGCAGGCCGTCCGAGGACAGCACCACCGCCCGGTCCGCCCCGGCGACCCGCTTGACGAGGTCGTCCAGCAGCCAGTCGAGCTCGTGGGCGCCTGAGTTGACCATTACTCGCGCTCTCCGTACCTGTCGTCGTTCTCGGGAAACTCTTCGTCACGGGCCCGGCGGGTGCCCTGCTGGAAGGCGGACAGCCTGCTGCGGGCGGCCTCCGGCGAGTCCAGCCGGACCTCTTCCCGTTCTTGTGCGGGCTTATCTTCCCGCAACTGGGGAACGAGGTTCTGCTGACGTCGCCGTTGCGGCAGCGGCGGGCGGCCGGGCGCCTCCGGGCGGCGCGGCTGCTGCGGACGGCCTTCGGGCGTCGAGGCGGCTCGCGGCTCCTGCGGCGGCCACACCGGCTGCTGCGCGGCGGGCCGCGCCGGGCGCGAGGTCCGGGCGGGCGGCGCGGTCGGCCGGACCGGGACCACCGGCTGGGCCTGGGTCGGCTGGCTCACCGGCTCCGAAACGGACCCGGCGGGCACCGGCGTCGGCGCGGACGGCGGCTGCACCGGGGCCGGCGGCGGGACGGTCACCGGCGGGACGGCCGCGGGCGGCGGGGTCACGGCGGCGGGCGCCGTCACGGGCGCCGGCGGTTCGGTGCGGTGCCGGGCCGGGCGGCGCACCGGCCGCTTGAGCGGCGCGACCTCGTCGTTGGCCGTCGTCTCCGGCTCGACCGGGTTCGGGACGAGCTCCGGCTTCGGCGGGGTGATCGGCTGCTCCGGCTCGGTCTCCGCCAATGGGGCCAACAGGTCGGTGCGCACCAGCACGATGGCCCGGGTGCCGCCGTAGGCCGACTCCCGCAGGTGCACCTGGATGCCGTGCCGCGCGGCCAGCCGCGCGACCACGAACAGCCCGAGGCGCGGCTCGTCCGACAGCGCCATGATCCCGAAGTCCGGCGGGTCGGCCAGCATCGTGTTGATCTCTTCGGTCTGGTCCGGCTCGAGCCCGAGGCCCTGGTCCTCGACCTCGATCACAACGCCCTTGCCGACCACGTTGCCGCGGATCTCGACCCGCGACTGCGGCGGCGAGAACGCCGTCGCGTTGTCGATCAGCTCGGCGAGCAGGTGCACGAGGTCGCCGACGACCGGGCCGCGGATGGCGATCTGCGGGAGCACCGCCGTCTTGACCCTGGCGAAGTCCTCGGTTTCGGCGGACGCGCCGCGGACCAGCTCGGCCAGCCCGACCGGGTTGCGCCACTGACGGCCCGGCTGCCCGCCGCCGAGGATGATCAGGTTCTCGGCGTTCCGGCGGGCGCGGGTGGAGAGGTGGTCGAGCTGGAACAGCGTGTCCAGCTGGTCCGGGTCCTCCTGCTTGCGCTCCGCCTGGTCGAGCACCTTGAGCTGGCGGTGCACGATGACCTGGCTGCGGTGGGCGATGTTGAGGAACACCGTCTTGGTGCCCTCCTTGATCTTCGCCTCTTCGATGGCGGCCGCGATGGCCGTCTGCTGCGCCTTGTTGAACGCGTCGGCGACCTGGCCGATCTCGTCGGTGCCGTGGTCGAGGAAGTGACCACCCTCTTCGAGGTCGACGGGCTCGCCGGCCTGGACGCGCGCCACCAGCTCGGGCAGCCGGACCTCGGCCGCGTCGAGGGTGTCCTCGCGCAGCCGGTGCAGGCGGCCGATGAGCCGGTTCGACAGCCGGACGGCGACGAACACCACGAAGACCGCGAACAGCACGGCGATCACACCGGCGATCAGCGACTCGGTGAACGTCGAGTCGGCGTCGTTGATCGCGGCCTGGCTCGCGTTCGAGCTCTGCAGGATGAAGATGCCCATCAGCGCGGCACCGACCTGGCGGGCCGCGGCCCGCCACTGGTCCTGCGGCACCGGCAGCTTCGACAGGTCGCCGCGCAGGAACGCGGTCTCGACCTGGGTCACCACCTGCCACGGCTGGCTGGCGAGCAACTCGTCGTACTTGGCCTTGACCTCGGGGATCAGCTTCGGCGCCGACGCGTCGAGCTGGGCGTGGTAGGCACCGACCTGGCCGACGTAGGCGCGGAAGTCGTCGTTGGTCAGCCCGCCCGCGGCCAGCCCGGCGGCGGCGAGCGCGTCACTGCGCTGCATCGCGTCGGCCGCGGTGAACAGCGGGATGGCGGTCAGCCGGTCGAACGCGTTCTGGGCGCCGCGCGCGTTCTGCGCGAGCCCGGCCACGCCGTCGGTGAACTGGTCGATCATCTTGTTGTAGTAGGCGAAGGCCTGGTTGATCTGCATCTGGCCGCCGTCGATCGCCTGACGGTTCGGTGCCAGCTGCTGGTACAGACCGAAGAACGTGGTGATGTTCTTCAGAACGCTCGGCGGGGTGTCGTCGTAGTCCGCGAAGTTGTCCCTGAGGTACTGGATCGTCTTCGCGGCGTTCTCGTCCGTCTTCGGCCGGACGGCCGCGAGCGCGGCGCGCTGGCTGCTCTGGCCCGCGAGCAAGCTCAGGGTGGCCTGGCGCTCCTGCTGCAGCGAGGCGAGGAACGGGATCGACGGTGCTTCGGAACCGCGGATGCGGTTGGTGTAGTCCCGGCCGGTGACCGCGTCGTAGATGAGGTAGCCCGCGAGAGCCACGCCGACGAGCAACAGCGCGACACTGGGGACGAGCGCGATCGTGAGCACGCGCTTCCGAATCGAGGATCCCCGGTTGCGTCGAAGAGAAATCTGCTTCACCTGGGTCCGTTTTCCTTCCGGCAGTACATGGTTTCGGGTCGCCCGAGGTGGTCTGCACCCGGATTCCGACCAGCCGGATCAACATCACCGTGGTCTGCTTCGCCCGCGACGACGTTAGGCAGCCCTCCAGGGCGCGTCAAGTCCGTGGCGAGAACGTGATCTTGAAACGGTGACCCGTCCACACTTGCTGCCTGCGCTTGGAAAGTCCACCACCGAAAGTCGTGACGTGCGTCCCAGCTCGACATCCGTTCCACCGCACCGGGTGCGGTCCGGAACCGGTCACGGTCCACCCGGGACGCTCCGGCCGGCCCGCTACGTACGACAGCGCCGAATCGTTCGGTGAGAAACATCACGGACCCCCGACCGCGCCCGCGCGCGGGCGCTTCATCCGGGCATGATCGCTTCCGGAAAGCGGAATACGCGGCGTCGACGAGCGTAACCGCGGATTCACCGGGGAGTGAGCCGGAATTACCGCAATTCCGCAAACGTGCCCGTTCGGACACTCCGCGTGGTCCCGGAACCGGTTCCGCGGCCCGCCCGCCCGCTCAGCCGGGGAACTCGTCGGCCAGGGTGTTCCAGAAGAGCAGCTCGTAGCTCTGGAAGAGCCGCGCACAACGGTGCGCCTCCCGCTCGTCGAGCCGGCGCGCGTCGAGGCCCGCCTGGATCGCGGCGAGCGCTTGTTCTTCAATTTCCGGAACGTCCGCAGCAAAGAAGTCGAAGAACGCGCACTGCTCGTCGGTGAACCCGTAGTGCTCGCGCATGCCGGCGGCGACGTCCCGGCAGTACCGGCCGAAGGCGGCGAAGTTCGCGAAGATGCCCGCCGCGGTGGCCGCGGACTCGCCGTTCAGCGCGAGCCAGGCGACGTATGCGGGGTAGGCCTGGCAGCCCGCGCGCGGGCGTTCCTCGCCGTGGTCCGGACCAGTGGCCGCGAGCAACGCGTCCAGCATCCCGTTCGCCTGCTGCTCGCCCGGCGCGAGACCGCCGAAGAAGGTCCGCGCGTTCGGTTCGCCGGCCCGGGCGGCCAGCTCGTGGAAGCTCCGCCAGTCGCTCAGTGTGATCAGCTTTTCCTCCGCGGCGAGCGCGGCGAACACCGCGCGCGGCGCGCGGCCCGCCGTGATCAGCGGCACGAGCCGGTTGTCGGCGTCGCGCGGCCCGAGTTCGGCCTGGATCTCTTCGAGCAGCTTGCGCGCCGACCGCGTCATCGGTTCCCCCTGGAGTCCGTGGTCCCTCCATTGAAGCGTGGTTCCGGTGCGGCCGCCCGTGTACACAGTGGACGGTCGTGGGGACCTGACCGCTATGTCCGGTTCGACGGCGACGGTTGACGTGGCCGCGATTCTCTATCCCCCCGCGCCGGGAGCCCCTACAGTGTGGCCATCCGGAGCACCGAGGAGGCCAGCGTTGACCACCCCGTCCGTCGCCGAGCAGACCGAAGGCCAGACGATCCCGCGGCTGCTGCACCGCAACGCGGTCGAGTACCCGGACCTGCCGGCGATCACTTCGCTCGACCTCGAAGGACAGCCGACGCTGACCTGGCGGGAGTTCCGCACCGCGATCGCCGAGGTCTCCCGCGGACTGGCCGGGCTGGGGCTCGCCCCGCGCGACCGCTTGCTGATCATGGCGCCCGGGTGCCCGGACCACATCGTCGCCGACCTCGCCGCGACGCACCTGTCCGCGATCCCCTGCACCGCCTACGCCACCCTCAGCCCGGACCAGGTCCGGTTCGTCGCCCGGCACAGCGCGGCGCCGGTCGTGGTGCTCGGCGGGGAGGCCGAGCTGGCGCGCTGGCGGCCGGTGCTCGACGACCTCCCGGCGCTGCGGCACGTCGTCGTCATGGACGAAACCGCGATCCCCGCCGGTGACGACCGCTTCCTCTCCTTCGCCGATCTGCGCGCCCGGGGCCGGGAAGCGCTTGCCGCCGACCCCGACGTCTTCGAACGGTCCTGGCAGGAGATCAAGCCGGACGACCCGCTGTCGATGATCTACACCTCCGGCACCACCGGTGACCCGAAGGGCGTCGTCCTTTCGCACCGCAACGCGATCCACCAGGCGTACGCGGTCACCGAGCTGCACCACCCGCCGATGCACGCGACGAACATCGCGTACCTGCCGCTCGCCCACATCGCCGAGCGGGAGCTGTCGATCTACCTGCCGATCGTCTGGGCGGGGCACGTCCACACCCTCGCCGACCCGTCCGGCGTCGTCGGCGCGCTCGGCCAGGTGCACCCGCAGAGCTTCTTCGGCGTCCCGCGCGTGTGGGAGAAGATGGTGGCCGGGCTCAAGAACATGCTCGGCGGCGTGCCGGAGGACCGGCGCACCGCGCTGCTGCAGGCGAACGAGCTGCTGCAGCAGGGCTACAAGCTGCGCAGCGCCGGCAAGCCGGTGCCCGAGGAGCTGGCCGAGCGGATCCGGCAGGCCGACGAAGCCGCGCTCGCCCCGATCCGCGCGCTGCTCGGGCTCGACAAGGTGCTCGTCGCCTCCAGCGGCGCGGCCGCCATCCCGGTGGAGATCATCTACTTCCTGGCCGGGCTCGGCATCGAGATCTGCGAGGTCTGGGGCCTGTCCGAGACGACGGGCGCGGCGACGTCCAACTCCGCGGAGGCGTTCCGCGCGGGCACCGTCGGCAAGGCGGTCGAAGGCGTCGAGGTGAAGGTCGCCGAGGACGGCGAGCTGCTGGTCCGCGGCCCGATCGTGTTCCTCGGCTACCTGCAGGAGGACGGCACCATCGCCGGCGCCACCGACGCCGACGGCTGGTACGCCACCGGCGACATCGGCACGATCGACGAAGACGGCTTCGTGACGATCACCGACCGCAAGAAGGAACTGATCATCACCTCGAGCGGCAAGAACATCGCGCCGACCCGCATCGAGGGCCTCCTCAAGGAGCACCCGCTGATCGGCCAGGCGGTCGCGATCGGCGACGACCGCCCGTACGTGACGGCGCTGATCGTCCTCGACGACGAGATCGCCCCCGGCTGGGCCGCGGCGAACGGCGTCGAAGCGTCGCCGGAAGAGCTCGCCGACCACCCGGCGGTGCGGGCCGAGCTGGAGCGCGCGGTCGAGTCGGCCAACAGCAGGCTCGCACGGATCGAGCAGATCAAGCGCTACCACGTGCTCCCGAAGACGTGGACGCCCGAGTCCGGCGAGCTGACCCCGACGCTGAAGCTCAAGCGCCGGGTCATCAACAACCGCTACTCAGCCGACATCGAGGCCCTCTACGCAACAGTCCGCGACCCCTCCCCAGCCACCCCCTCCTGACCCACCCCGAGCTTTCACGTGAAAGCTCCACTTTGAAACGCAAAGCGCCACTTTCCCTATGAAAGTGCAGCTTTGAGACGCAAAGCGGGTCAGGCGGTGCGGGGTGAGGTTGACTCCGTCCACTTGCGCAGGCGCGGCGGGACGCGCTTCTCCAGGCCGTAGTTCTCCAGGTGGGCGGAGAAGACCTCGTCGAACGCCTTCTGCACGGTCTCGGTGTCCCACACCGGGCGCTCGAGGATCGGCTGCTTGAGGAACGGCTGGCCCATGACGTGCAGCTGCGGGCCGTTGCACCGGATCATCTGGCCGGTGATGCCGTCCGAGCCGTCGCCGAGCAGGAACAGCACGACCGGCGCGATCCGCGACGGCGTGCGGTCCGGCGGGCAGGCGCGCAGCGAGCGTTCGGACTTCCACACCATCCGCGTGTGCGCGAGCGGGCAGACGGCGTTGACGCGGATCCCGACGTCCTCGAGGTCGAGGGCCCATGAGTAGGTCAGCGACGCGACCGCGCCCTTGCTCGCCGCGTACACGCCGAGCTTGCGCTGCCCGAGCGAGGCGCCGGAGGAGATGTTGACGATGGAACCGCCGGTGCCCGCGTCGACCATCGCCTTGATCGCGGCCAGCCCGGTGTTCACCACGCCGAGGACGTTGACCGCGACGAGCTCCCGCGCCTGCTCGGCGTCGTCCTCCCAGGGCAGCGCCTCGTAGTTCAGCCCGGCGTTGTTGACCAGCCCGTCGATCCCGCCGAACTCCTTGACGCACAGGTCGACGATCTCCTGCGCCTCGCCCGCCTCGGCCACGCTGTGCCCGCTGGCGACGGCGCGGCCGCCGTACGCACGGATGTTCTCCGCGGTCCGCTCCGCCAGGTCGGCGTCGACGTCGTTGACCACCACCGCCCCGCCCGCCCGCGCGACGTGCACCGCGAACGCCTCCCCCAGGCCGCGCCCGGCACCGGTGACCACGACCGCCTTGCCCTGCATCAACCCGTCCATCGCTTCTCCCCGATCTGCGGCGCCGGCGGCGCGCGGTCCGCCCACCCCGGCCGGCCCTCCGTCCAGTCTTCGCCCATTCGGTCCAACGCGGCATCGCCGCGACGACGAGCGGCCGCCGCCTTGCGCCGAGCGAGTCGGGTTCGATCAGCCGGACGTACCGGTGGGCCGGTCACGAGGGGGTGACCGGCTCGCATTCAGGGGACACCGGCGCGTAACCGGCGCCATACTGTGGGTGCTTCCCGGTGGTCGACCGTGACACCCCCGGACGGGATCGTCACCGGAGAGGCACAATGCGGACGGTCCATGTTCACTCGATCGGGGGACGGTGGTTACGAGGTGACGACGCGCGCAAAACCCCGGCTCCGGGCCGTACTGGCCAACCGGGAGTTCCGCGCGCTGTGGTTCGCCGAGACGCAGTCGATGCTCGGCGACCAGCTGACCATCGTCGCGCTGGCCATCCTCACCTTCGACCGGACCGGGTCGCCGCTGCTGTCGGCCGTCGTCTACTCGCTGACGTTCCTGCCCGCGCTCGCCGGCGGCCTCGGGCTGTCCCAGCTCGCCGACCGGTTCCCCCGGCGGGCGGTGCTGGTGACCGGCTCGTTCGCCCAGGCCCTGCTCATCGGGCTGATGGCCCTCCCCGGGATGCCGATGGGCTGGCTGTTCGTGCTGTTCGTCTTCGCGCGGCTGGCGAACGCGCCCGGCAACGCGGCGCAGAACGCGCTCGGCCGCGAGGTCTTCGCCGACGACGACGTCTACCTGCAGAGCCAGGACCTGCGCGGGATCACGAACAACACCGCGATGCTGGCCGGTCTCGCCGCCGGCGGGCTGCTGGTGACCACCATCGGGACGTCGTGGGCGCTGGCGATCGACGCGCTGACGTTCCTGGTGGCCGCCGTCGCCGTGCGGCTGCTGGTGCTGCGGCGGCCCGCTGCGGGCAACGGCGGTGCCCCGTGGTTCGGCGCCGTCCGGCAGGTTTTCGGCGACGAACGGCTGCGGGTGCTGCTCTACCTGTCCTGGCTCGTCGGCCTGGCGGTGATCCCGGAGGGGCTCGCCGCGCCGCTCGCCGCACAGCTGGGCGCCGGCGACCAGGCCGTCGGCTGGCTCTTGGCCGCCGACCCGCTGGGTTTTGTGCTGGGGACGTTCCTGCTGTCGCGGTTCGTCACGACCGAGCACCGCCGCAAGCTGCTCGGCGTGCTGGCCGTGCTCCCGCTGGCCGCGCTGACGGCGTTCGCGCTGCGGCCGAACCTGGCGTTCGCGCTGCTCCTGCTCGCACTGGCCGGCGCGACGGGCGCGTACGTCATCACGGTGTCGGCCACGTTCATCACGTGGGTGCCGAACGACATCCGGGGCAGTGCGGGTGGCCTGTACCGGACCGGGCTGCGGGTGGCGCAGGGGGTGGGCGTCGGCGTGGGCGGGCTGGTCGCGCAGGCGCTCGGGTCCGCGCACGCGACCATCGCGCTCGCGGGCGCGACGGGACTGCTGCTGGCCGTGCCGGTGGCGTTCGCCTGGCGCCGGGTGCGCGGGGCGGAACCGCCGTGGCCGTCATGAGCGCCCGGTGCCACCTCCGGGTACGACCAAGATCATGAATGGCATTCGCGGACGGCACGGGTGACAATTCAAGGGTGGTTCAGAAGTCGCGGTTGCTCATGGGGGCCACCTCCATGCGGGGAGAGTCTCGCAGAACCTTTTGCGCCGCGTTCCCGGCAGTTACTCCGGGGACTCGGCCGATCCGTTGCTGTGGGATGGTACCCGGTTACGGAATGCGTGAACACTCTGCCAGGTACCGATGAGATTACTCAAGGCCGGGACTAGGCTGGAAAGGAGGTGACCAATTGCATCCAGGACCGGACGGGGACCCGGCAGCGCCCGGCGAACCGGGCGTGCCGGCGGGTGCGCCCGCGAACACGACCAGTGGTCCGCTCGCGACCGCCCGGGTTCGCCACGCGTACCGGCCGCGCAACTGGGCGCTCTGGCGCCGCCGGCCGGTGCAGGTGGCGTTCATGCTGGTGGCGGAAGCCGTCGCGGTCGCCATTCTCGCCGTCTCGTTCGCGCGCTCGCCGATTCCGTCCGGAAACGACTGGATCAATTTCGCGATTCTGGCGGCGGGCGCCACCGTCCACATTCAGCTGACCCAGCGCCAGGAGGAACGGCGGCGCAACCGGACCAAAACGGTGCTGATCGACCTCACCGCCGTGTGGACGTTTTCCGCCGCGATGATCCTGCCGGTACCGCTCATCCTTTCCGTCATCGCCGTCATCCGGCTGCAGCACTGGTTCATCGCGCGGCGGCCCGCGCACAACTTCATTTTCTCGTCCATCACCCACGGCCTCGCCGGCGCGCTCGCCCACCTCACTTACACGGCGCTCGGGCCGCACCTGCTCGGCCGTCCCGGGTGGGGCGACTTCCTCCGCGAGTTCGGCACCATCGTCGTCACCGGGGCCATCTACGAGGCGATCCAGATCGCGTACGTGGGCGGGGTCCTGCTGCTCGGAACCCCCGCCGGGCGCACGGTTCGCAACGTGCTGGGCAGTCCGGCCGACAACATGCTCGAAGCGATCACCATCGGCCTCGGCGCGGTGACCGCGATCCTGCTCGCCGCCGTCCCGCCGATGGTGGCGGTGATGGCCGTGGTCACCGTGGTGTTCAATCGCCTCGCCGAACTCGACCAGCTCCAGAACGACGTCCGGACGGACCCGAAAACGGGCATTCTCAACATGCGCGGCTGGTCGGAGTCGGCCGAGCGGGCGCTCGAACGGACCGCTCGTTCAGGTGATCAACTGGCGCTGCTGATGGTCGATCTCGACCACTTCAAGTGGATTAACGACACCTATGGACATCCGGCGGGCGACGACGTGCTCCGCACCGTTGCGCAAACCCTCGACGAAGTGACCCGACCGAGCGACTTGGTCGGCCGTTTCGGCGGTGAGGAATTCCTGGTTCTGCTGCCGGACATCGACGAAGAGGCGACGTGGGACGCCGCCGAGCGCATCCGGATCGCGATCGCCAAGCTGCACATGGTGACGACGGACAAGCGCGGCGACCCGGCCACGATCGCCGACCGCACGACCTCGATCGGCGTGGCCCGTCACCCCCGCCACGGCGACACGCTGGAGCGCTTGCTCCAGTCCGCCGACGCGGCGGTCTACCTGGCGAAGGAGAACGGCCGCGACCAGGTGTGCTTCGCCCCGGACACGGTCACGCCCCCAGCCGGACGGTGAGTTCGAGCTTGACGAGCACCTCGGCGCACGTCCCGGCGGAGGCGGGTTCGAGCCGCAGCCGCTCACCCCGGTAGCCGGCGGACTCCAGCCGCAGCACGCGCGCACCGGGCGCGGGGCGGGGGTGGCACCAGTGCCGGACGGTCCCGCTCCCGGCGTCGTCCCTGGCGAGGATCAGGTATTCGTGCCCGAGATCGTCGGCGACCCGGCCGAGGCCGTTCCACCGGAGGGCGCGCAGGGTGAGGCCATCACCGTCGCGGAGGAGTTCGACCGGCGGGTCGGCCCGGACGTCGACCCGGAAGCCGCGATCGCCGACGCGCACCGAGTGCACCTGGAGGAAGGCACTTGCTGGGTTGCTCTCATCACCGGCACCGCTGCGCGACGGCCGATCCTCGCCGGCATCGGTCCGCAGCGGCGAGCCGAGCGCCCCCGCACCGCCGTCCGCCCACGGCACCAGAACCTCCCGCCCCCCGGTGCCGCCTTCGACCCGCGGCAGCAATGCCGCCACCACGAGCTCCGCGGCCAGCCGCCCGTCCTCCTCCGCCGGGACCTCCGGCACCCCGCGCAGTTCCCCCGCCAGCATGCGGTACCCGAGCACCTCGGCCCACGCCAGCGCGGCCACCCGCAACCCCGGCTCGGTAGCCACCCGATCGAGCGACGGCCGCCGGATCCTGCTGTACCGCGCCGCCCGAACCAGCCGAGCCGCCTCCGGGCCCCCGGGCGCCGGCCCGAAGAACCCCGTCATCGCCCGGTCGAGCGCCCGCAGCTGACTCGCCAGCACCACCCGGGCCACCGGCCCGGGATGCACCCCGGCCAGCTCCGAAGGCGAACACCCGCGCAACGCTCCGGCAAGCACGCGCAGCTCAGGCGTGCGGAGCTCGCGCAGGCAGGCGCCGGGAGCGAGCCGGCGCAGTGCGCGCACGGTGTTGTCCACCGGCACGGCGAGCTCGGTCGAGCGCACTGCAGCCTCCTGGTCGCCGCACCCCCCTCTCCCGAGTCTCACGGGGACCGCGTGGCGGTGGAAGGGAAGAACGGGCAGCCGTCCGGGCAGCCTAGGGGAAACCACAGCCCAACCCTGCGGTTAGCCCCATGTCGGCCCCGCGCCCCGGCTGGCACCCTGGAACCCATGCCGGCCCCGACCGATCCGCCACGCACCCGCCGACCCTGGTCGACGTCCGGGTGGCTGCTGCTGGTCCTGCTGGTGGTCTTCGCGTTCGGCCTCATCGCCTCGCGTCCGCCGTCGCCGCCGGACCAGGGCCCGCCCACCGGCGACGTGCTGGCCGCGCAAAGCGCCATCGAGGCGCTGGTCCACCCCGGCCCGCACCCCGACGCGCTCGCGCGCCTGCCGAAGGACTTCACCGCGCTCAGCGGCGTCACCCCGGGCGCGATGCCGGCCCGCGACGGCACGGTCCGCGCCGTCCACGTCGACGGCGGCTGCTCGACGCCGTGGGGCGACGACAACACGAAGTGGGACTACGCCGTGCCGTGCAAGGCCCACGACCTGGGCTACGACCTGCTCCGGTACGCCGACCGCAAGGGCCACCCGCTCGGCCCGGAGGTCCGGGAGGCCCTGGACGACCGGCTGTCCTCCGACATGCACCACGCCTGCGACCTCAACCCGATGGACTCGGCGCTCACCTGCCGGGTCGTCGCCTCCCTCTACTCGGCGGGTCTGGTGGTCAACTCGTGGCACCAGCGCTGGGGCCCGCCGGTCGGCGACCCGATCGGCCCGATGGTCGCCGGGGTGCTGGTGATCGGCTGCCTGCTGGTGTTCCGGCTGCGCGGCTGGCTGCGGGCCCGCCGCGAGCCGCGGGTGCCCGTGCCCGTCGCCGCGCCCGCGGAGGTCAGCCGGTGGGCGCTGCTCGGCGCCGGCGGCGTCGTCCTCCTGCTGCTCGGCGAATCGGTGACGGCGCTCGCGCACTGGGCGGGTGCCCCCGAGCCGGCGCTGTGGCCGCTGACCTGGCTCGCCCAGCTCGCCCCGCTGATCTACTTCGCCGGCGGGCACGCCAACGCGGCCGGCTGGCGCGCCGAGCAGGAAGCGGGCGGCGGCTACCGCCACTTCCTGGCCGAACGCGCGAGCCCGCTGCTGCGGCCGGCGTTGATCTTCGCGGTCGTCGCGCTGCTGACGCCGCTCGCGCTCGAACTGCTCGGCAGCCCGGCGGGGACGACGGCGACGGTGATGCGGATCGCGCTGCACCCGCTCTGGCTGCTCGGCGTCTACCTGCTGACGATCGTGTGCGCACCCCCGCTGCTGGCGCTGCACCGCCGGGCACCGGCGAGCGCCGCGACCGGGCTGCTCGCCCTGGTCGCCGCCGGGGAACTGGCCGCCGTCTGGTCCGGGTCCCCGTTGCCCCGGTACGCGGCGACGTTCGCCCTCGCCCTCCTCGCCCAGCAACTCGCCTTCGCGCACGCCGACGGCGTCCGTCCGGCACGACGTCTGCTCGCCGCGGCCGCCGCGGCCGGGGTCGCGGGCCTCGCCGGGATGAGCGTCCTGCGGGACGGGCCACCGGTCCTGCTCGGCAGCCCGGGTGCTCCCGCCGCGTTCTCGGCCCCGCCGTGGGGCGTGCTGCTGCTCGGCCTGGTCCAGCTCGGTGTGCTCGGGCTGCTGGCCCGCCCGCTCGGCAGGCTCGGCAACCGGCCGGGCGTCACGCGGGCCTGCCGGTTCGTCCTGCGCGCGCCGATGAGCCTCTACCTGGCCTTCCTCGCCGCGATGCTGCTGCTGGTCGCCGTCGTGTACCTGCCCGGCCGGATCGCCGACGGGCTCAGCTGGCTGATCCGCCCGCGCACGCTGGTCGCGGTCGGGCTGCTCGCGGTGCCCGCGACGCTGGTCTTCTGGTGGTTCGAACGGCACACCCACGGCGCACGGGAGCCGCGCGCGGCCGACCACCCCGGCCGCCGGACGGCGGTGCTCACCCGGGCCGCGGCCGGGCTCGGGATCGGCTACGCGACCCTGGGTGTGTTCGGCTTCGCGCTGACCCGCTTCGGCGGGGTGGCCGCCGACGCCGACCTGCTCGGCCTGCGGCTCGACCCGATCCAGAACCTGGTGCACCTGCTGCTCGGGGTCTTCCTGCTGCACACGATCCGGATCGGGGCCGGCGCGGCGACCGGCACGTGGCTGGCGACAGCACTCGCCTGCGCGCCTTCGCTGCTGTTCGCGGCCGACGGCGGGAGGCCCGGCTTCCTCGGCGTCACGCTCCACGCCGTGACAGCCGCGTTTGCCCTGCTGGCCGCCGCGGGTACTCTCCTGCCGGCTCGGCCACCGGCGAATGTGACGTCCTGACCAGGCGAAACCGTCGAACGTGCGGGAAACTGGGTGGTGCATGACACATTCGTGGGGGGATGTGTAACGCTACGGCAACCAGGGGACGGCACCATGCGTCCCATCCCCTAGCACCACCCGATCGATGGAGTGAGGAGTCGCCCGCGTGGATCACCCGCCTCGGAACGGGCAAGGCGACCGCCGCCCCGCCCGGCCCCGGCAGGACGAGCCAGGCCGGGACGACGCCCGGCGCGGCACCTCGCCGCGCCGCCCCGCACCCCGCCGCGAGCCGGTGGACGCCCGCCGCGCGGCCCCGTCGCCGATCCGCCGTCCGCAGCCGCGGCCGGCCCCGCCCGCCCGCCGCAGCTCGTTCCGCGGTGCGAAGATCTCTCTGGCCGTCGTCTCGCTGCTGGTGGTGGGCCTGACCGGCTACGCGTGGGCGGCCATGCAGGGCCTGGTCAACGGGCTGAACTACACGAACGTGCTCAGCGACGGCGGCGGTGGCGACAAGCCCGCCGACGGCGCCCGCGACATCCTGCTGGTCGGCCTCGACAGCCGCACCGACGCCCAGGGCAACCCCCTGCCGCGCGAGGTGCTCGACGAGCTGCGCGCCGGCGACGCCGACGGCGAGCTCAACACCGACTCGCTGATCTTCGTGCACATCCCGAACGACGGCAGCAAGGCCGTCGCGATCTCGCTGCCCCGCGACACCTACGTCGACATCCCCGGCGGCTACGGCAAGCACAAGATCAACTCCGCGTACGCGCGAGCGATGCTGGCGGCCCGCAAGGACCTGCAGAAGCAGGGCGTCTCCGACCCGAAGGAGCTCGACGTCAAGGCCAACCAGGCCGGGGCGAAGGAGCTCATCGAGACCGTCGAGAAGCTCACCGGGTCGACCATCGACAACTACGCCGCGGTGAACCTCCTCGGCTTCAGCGAGATCACCAAGGCCATCGGCGGCGTCGACGTCTGCCTGAACAACAACGTCAAGGACCAGTACTCCGGCGCGAACTTCAGCAAGGGCCGGCACACGATCTCCGGCGTCGAGGCCCTCGAGTTCGTCCGGCAGCGCCACGGCCTGCCCAACGGCGACCTCGACCGCGTCGTGCGCCAGCAGGTGTTCATGGCCGGTATGGCGCGCAAGGTGCTCTCGGCGGGCACGCTGACCAACCCGGGCAAGCTCGACGACTTGATCGAGGCGATCAAGAAGTCGGTCGTGCTCAACCAGAACTGGGACATCTTCGGGTTCGCCCAGCAGATGAAGGGCCTGACCGGCGGCCAGCTCGAGTTCCGCACGATCCCCGTGAAGAACGTCGAGTACAAGACCCCCGAGGACGGCGTGGCCATCCAGGTCGACCCGGCCGCGGTGAAGCAGTTCGTGCAGGGGATCGCCGGGCCGCAGGCGGGCGAGCCGGCGCCGCCCGCCGAGCAGGCCGACCCCGCCAACAAGGCGACCACGGTCGACGTCCGCAACGCCTCCGGCCGCACCGGGCTCGCGGCGAGCGTCGCCAAGACCCTCGAGGAAAAGGGCTTCACCTCCGGCGACACGGCCAATGCGACCGCGCGCAAGACCACGGTGATCTGGGTGCCGAAGGGCGGCAAGGATGCCGGTCAGGCCGTCGCCGACGCGCTCGGCGGCTCGCCGACCGTCCAGGAGGACAAGAGCGTCCGATCGGGACACGTGCTGGTGTTCCTCGGCGCCGACTACGAGGGCACGAGCGCCAACGCCGGTTCGGGAGCGGGCGCCGCCGGAGCGACGTCGCAGGTCAGCGCCCCTCCGCCGGCCGCCGCCGACGACGAGAAGCCGATCACCGCCGAGGGCGTTCCCTGCGTCAACTGACCCGGTCGGCGCGGTGCCGTTAACCCGTTCGGCCTAACTCGCGCAATCGGTATCAAAGACATGCCCGAAATCGCGTAAGGGCCGGGCCTCAGCGCACTTACATACACGTGAGGGTGCACCTGCACGGGAATTATCACGCCCGTGCGGGTGCCGTGGGAGCGCACGGCAGGGGACATTGATGTGCTGATCGACGGTGAGGAGTACCAGCGGGTCCTCGGAGACGAGCTCCGCAAGCTCCGGCGCAGCCGAGGGTGGACGCGCAAGGAGCTGAACCAGCACCTGCAGAGCGAGATCTCGCTGCAGACGCTGGCCACCTACGAACTGGGCACCAGACAGTGCTCCGTCGTGCGCCTGGTCGAGCTGTGCGTCGCGATGGACGAACTGCCCCAGGACCTGCTGGCCAAGGTGCACCGCCGGGTGTTCGTCGACGAGCCGGGCCGCGTCCGCGTCGACCTGCGCAAGCTCGTCGCCGACGCCTCGCCCGACCTGCTGCCCTTGCGCCGCTGGGCCGAGGACCGCCTCCGCCACGCCGTCGAGCAGGGCGGCAGCGAGATCGCCCTCGACCTGCCCGCGCTCGAGCGCATGGCCGAGCTGTGCCGGCTGCCGACCGTGGACCTGATCGCCCACCTCCGCCGCTACACCTCCCGCTGATCCCCGGCGGGTCCCGGCGGTCGTGAGTGTTTAGGCGGGTTCTAACCCGCCTAAACACTCACGACACCTCAGCCGACCTGAAAGTCGTCGCGCCGGACCTTGCGCGTGTCCAGCCAGTAGCGCCAGGTGAAGCCCGGCCAGATCGTCCGGTTGACGCCCTTCGCGTCGAGGTACCAGCTCTTGCAGCCCCCGCGGGTCCAGATGCCCTTCGCGAGCTTGCGCTGGATCTGCTGGTTGAACCGCTCCTGCACTTCGGGCCTCGGCTCGATCGCCCGGCCACCGGCCAGCCGCAGCGCTTCGGCGACGTAGGAGATCTGGGCCTCGATCATGAACACGACGGAGTTGTGCCCGAGACCCGTGTTGGGGCCGAGCAGGAAGAACAGGTTCGGGAACCCGGCGACGGTGATCCCGAGGTGCGTCCGCATCCCCTCGGTCGCCCACTCCTTGCCGAGGTTGCGCCCGTCGCGGCCGACGATCTCCAGGTCGTCGAAGGCGTCGGTGACGTGGAAGCCGGTGCCGTAGATGATGACGTCGGCTTCGTGCTCTACCCCCGCCGCGTCGACGACGCTGTGCTCGCGGACCTCCCGCACCCCCTCGGTCACAACGCCGACGTTGTCGCGCGCCAGGGCCGGGTAGTAGTCGTTGGAGATGAGCACGCGCTTGCAGCCCATCGTGTAGTCCGGGGTGACCTTGCGCCGCAGCTGCGGGTCCTTGATCGCGCGGTGGATGTTGCGCTGGGCGATCCGCTGCCCGAGCTTCATCACCCACGACTGGCCGTTGAAGCCGACGGCGCGGGCTTCGAGCAGCCAGTAGAGCAGGGTCCGGTAGGCGCGCTGGGCCGGCGGGAACGCCCTGAACAGCGCGCGGGTCCGCCCGGACATCTCGTGGTCGGCCTTCGGCATGATCCACGGCGGCGTCCGCTGGAAGAGCGTCAGTTCCTCGACGTCCGGCGCGATCTTCGGCACGAACTGGACCGCACTGGCGCCGGTGCCGATCACGGCGACCTTCTTGCCCTTCAAGTCGACGTCGTGGCGCCACCGCGCCGAGTGGTAGGCCGGGCCCTCGAACTTCTCGATCCCGGGCAGCTCCGGGACCATCGGCAGGTGCAGGGCGCCGACCCCGGCGACCAGCGCGGTCCCGACGAACTCGTCGCCGCCCCTCGTGGCGACGTGCCACCGGTTCTCCTCGGCGTCCCAGCGGGCGCCGGTCATCTCCTGGCCGAACCGGACGAACCGGCGCAGGTCGTGCTTGTCGGCGACTTCCCGCATGTAGCGCCAGATCTCCGGCTGCGGCGAGTAGGCCCGCGACCAGCCCGGGTTCTGCTCGAAGGAGAACGAGTACATGTGCGACGGGATGTCGCAGGCGCACCCGGGATAGCTGTTGTCCCGCCAGGTGCCGCCGACGTCGTGGGCCTTCTCGAGGATGACGAAGTCGTCGCGACCCTCCTTGCGCAGCTGGATCGCCATGCCGAGACCGGAGAACCCGGTCCCGACGATGACGACCCCGGTCTCCGTGCGGTTGCCCATGACGCCTCCCGGTTCCTGTTACTCGTCGTCCATCTTACTGGGAGTAGGTTACCAGCGGTAGAGTGTGGCCCGTGACCACCGCGAAGCGCAAGCGCATGCCACGGGCCGACCGGATGCGGCAGATGATCGAGGTCGCCGAGCAGGTCTTTTCGGCACGCGGCTACGCGGCGGCGTCCATGGACGAGATCGCCGAACTGGTGGGCGTCTCGAAGCCGATGCTCTACGAGTACTTCAACTCGAAAGAGGGCCTGCTGCTCGCCTGCATCCAGGAGTCGCGCGCCGTGCTGCGGGAGGTCACCGAGCAGGCGACCGTCGGCGCGGCGGACGCCGAGGACGCCCTGCGGCGCGGCCTGCTGGCCTTCTTCGTCTTCATCCGGGAGCGGCGCCAGGCGTGGTCGCTGCTGCGGCACGAAATGGCCCTCATCGGCACGCCGGCCGCCGACGAGGTCGAGGAGACCCGCCGCCAGCAGACCGACCTCATCGCCGCGCTGATGAGCGGCTACTTCGACAGCGGCGACGACCTGAGGGCCGAAGCGGCCGCGGAATTCGTCGTCGGAGCGTGCGAACGGCTCGCGATCTGGTGCGAGCGGCACGACGAAGTGAACCCCGAGACGGCCACCGAATACGCCATGGACGTGCTGTGGACCGGCCTGCGGCAGCGTGCACGTTAGCCTGCGCGTGCACTAGGCCATCTGGTCGTTACTCAGCGCTGTCGTGTCCTGTGACACAGAGTTGCTCTACGGTATCGAGGACACGGTAGAAAGTGTGCTGGAGTCTCACGACCGGAGGAGGGGCGCCCCACCGGCGTCATGGGAATACGGTGGCCGCGTCACGGTTGTGTGAAGCATGCTGTGGAGGAGAGGGGCGTGAGGCAGATGGTGGAAACGATCACGGCGACGTACGTCCAGGACGACGCCGACTGGGCCATCACGGTCAGCGGCCGTGACAAGGAGCTGACCGCACGGGCGCCCGGCATCATCGCCGCGCGCGACCGGGCCGACCAGCTGGTCGAGGAGCTCGCCGGCGACGCGAAGACCACGGTGGTGCACCTGCTCAACGGCAGTGCACTGGACTTCACCAGCGCGTACATGACGGCCCGGCTGACGCTCCCGAAGCTCCCGCCGCTCGAGGTCCCGCCGCCCGGCAGCGTGCCGAAGCAGCAGACCCCCGCCTCGGCGTCGGTGGACAAGAAGCCGCAGCTGCCACCGAGCAAGCAGCTCCCGAAGGCGGTCGAAGACCGCAAGAGCCCGGCGGCGCCGGCGCCCGCTGCCGAGAGCAAGGCGCCGGCGAAACAGGCCTGAGCGCTACTTGAGCAGCTTGCGCACCAGCAGGACCAGCACGAGGACCCCCGCACCGATCAGCGGGAACTTCACCTTCGGGTTGTCCAGCTTGGCGCGCACGCCGTCCTTGGCCGCGTCGGCGAGCTTCTTCGGGTCGGCCTTGACGGTCAGCTGGTCGAGCGTCGCCGCCAGCGCGGTCCTAGCCTGCTCGATCTCACGCTCGATCGTCTCGGGATCGCGGGCCACGTGTCCTCCTCGCCGCATGGGACTTCCGGGCCCCAACTTAGTCGACCGCCCTGCCGCCTCCGCAGGGGCCACGCCGCACGCTACGCTTCGGAGGGCTGGGGGCCCGTAGCCCAATTGGCAGAGGCACATGGTTTAGGTCCATGCCAGTGAGAGTTCGAGTCTCTCCGGGCCCACTCCAGTGTGTCCACCCCGCCACAGGTCCGCCGAGGAGGCGGACGACCGGCTCGGTGGTGTCGTCTAGCCGATCGTGATGTGCGGCGCCAGCGCCCGCAGGAAGTCCGGCGCGTCGAACATCTCGCCCGCCGTCGCCACACCCTTCACCTTCGTCCGCCCGGTCAGGATCCGGTCCACCGCCTCGACCGCGAGCGGTGCGCTGACCGCGTAGATGTCCTCGCCCCGCGCCACGATCCGGCGTTCGGCGTCCCCAGCGCGCACCACGACGTCCACCACGAACGTCTCGGCCGCGTCGCGCTCGCCGGCCGCCGCCAAGCCCTCGGCCGCGTCGACCGTCATATAACTGGTGACGTCGCGCACCTGCAGGTGCCGCGGGATGGTGACGATGTCGGCCATCGAGAACTCGCCGAAGACGGGCCGGGTGCCGAGCGGCTCGGGGAACGCCCACTCGCGCCTCGGCAGGGCGTCCTCGCGGTACTCCAGCCGGCCGCCCGCGAAGCGGATTCGCTTGCCGTCACGGCGTTCCCGGGACACCCGGCCCGCGGCGAGGGTCCCGGCCGTCGGGCGCCAGCCGGTGAGCCCGTACGCGACGTGGATCTCGTCGGCGGCCGTCCAGTCGCCCATCGCCGCCGTCGCCAGCAGGTCGCCCAAACCGCCGAAGAACGCCATCGCGGGCACCACCGCGGTTTCGGCGCTCAGGTCGAGGGTGTCGAGGTTCGCTTCGATCTCCGCGGCGACGTCCACGTACGGGACGCCGGCGCGGATCGCGGCCTGCGCCACCGGCAGCGCCGTCTCGGCGAACGGGCCGGCGCAGTTGATCGCGGCCGCCACGCCGTCGAGCGCGCGGTCGAGGGCCACCGGGTCGTCGACCGACGCCGGGCGCCCGCCCGGCAGCTTGGCGGCGTTCCGTCCGGAAAGGACCGGGTCGAACCCGCGTTCCCGCAGCTCAGCCACCACGAAGCGGCCGGTGTGTCCGTAAGCGCCGTAAACCAGTACCGAAGTCATGGGGCCATCCTGGCGACGGCAGACGGTCGTCACCAGTGTCCGGAACGACGTGCTGCGTACACTTTCGGACATGCACGCTGTCGCGCTCGCCGCCACCGACGGGATGCTCTCCTTCGAGCTGACCATCGCGACCGAGGTGTTCGGCGACGATCCGCGGTACGGCTTCGCGGTCTGCGGCTCGGGCCCGGTGCGGGTCGGCCGGTTCCTGCTGGAGCCGGACCACGGCCTCGACCGGCTGGCGAGCGCGGACACGGTGCTGGTGCCGGGCTGGGCCGACGTCGACGCGGACCCACCGGCCGACCTGGTCGACGCGGTGCGCGCGGCCCACTCGCGCGGCGCACGGGTGGCGTCGCTGTGCACCGGCGCGTTCGTGCTGGCGGCGGCCGGCCTGCTGGACGGCCTGCGCGCCACCACGCACTGGGCGCACACCGACGTCCTCGCCGCCCGCTACCCGCGGGTGACGGTGGACCCGGACGTCCTCTACGTCGACAACGGCCAGGTCCTCACCTCGGCGGGCAAGGCGGCGGCGATGGACCTCTGCCTGCACGTGGTCCGCGCCGACCACGGCCCGGCGGCGGCCAACACGATCGCCCGCCGCCTGGTCGTGCCACCGCACCGGGCGGGCGGCCAGGCCCAGTTCGTCACCACGCCGGTGCCCACCCGCGACGACCACCCGCTGGCCTCGCTGCTCCCGTGGATCACGGCCCGCCTCGACCGGCCGCTGACGGTCGAGGACCTGGCGCGCAGGGTGAACATGAGCACCCGCCACCTGGGCCGCCACTTCCGCTCGGCCACGGGCACGACGCCGTTGCGGTGGCTGCTGAACCAGCGCATCCGCCGCGCGCAGGAGTTGCTGGAGAACACCGACGCGGGCATCGACGCGGTCGCGGAGGCGGTCGGCATGGGCACCGCGGCGACGTTGCGGCGGCACTTCAACCGGACGGTCGGCGTGCCGCCGGACACCTACCGCCGCACGTTCCGGAGCTGACGCCGGCCCGGGGACGCTCAATAACGGGCGTCGCTCTGCAGCAACGGCGGGTACACAGTGGACGGTTCACCGTCGACCGTCGCACCGGCGAACTGGAGCATCGCCCGCTGGGCGCCGTGCATCGGAGCCGGGTAATCCAGCGTCGGTGCCGACACCTCGTCCAGCCGAGCCAGCTGCGCCGGCGTCAGCGTCACCTCGAGGCCGGCGAGGTTGCCGGTCAGGTGCTCCAGCCGTCGCGCACCGACGATCGGGACCACCGTTCCGCGCCGCGCCCGCAACCACGCCAGCGACACCGCCGCGGACGTCGTCCCCAGTTCCCCGGCGATCGCCGCGACGGTCTCGATGACCGCGAACTCCGCTTCGGACGGCCCGCCGACGAAAGCCGCGCGGGCCGAATCCGGCGCCGCGGAGCCGCGCCGGTACTTGCCCGACAAGAAACCGTTCTTCAGCGGGCTCCACGGCACCAGCGCCAGGCCCTGGTCGAGCGCGAACGGCGCCAGCTCACCCTCGACCGTCCGCGCCAGCAGCGAATACTCGACCTGCAGCGCGATCAACGGCGTCCAGCCCCGCAGCAACGCCGTCGTCTGCGCCTGCGCGGTGACCCACGCCGGGGTGTTGGAGAAACCGACGTACCGGATCTTGCCCGCGCGCACCAGGTCGTCGAGGGCGCGCATGGTCTCCTCGATCGGCGTGCTGCGGTCCCAGTTGTGCAGCCAGTACAGGTCGAGGTGATCGGTCTGCAGCCGCCGGAGCGTCTCGTCGAGCTGAGCGGTGATCGACGCCCGGCCCGCGCCGCCGCCGTTGGGGTCGCCGGGGAACATGTTGCCGAAGAACTTCGACGCGAGCACCACCCGCGAGCGACGGCCGGGGTGGGCGGCGAAGAAGTCGCCGAGGATCTTCTCCGAATGCCCGTTGGTGTAGAAGTTCGCCGTGTCGACGAAGTTCCCGCCAAGGTCGAGGTAGGTCGCGAGGATCTTCTCGGACTCTTCGACGCTGCAGCCGGCACCGCCGGCGTCCTCCCCGAAGGTCATCGCCCCGAGTGCGAAGGGGCTGACGCGGAGGCCGGAGCGGCCGAGGGTGACGTAGTGATCGAGTGACACGAAACTCTCCTTGCGTGGTCGGATCGACCACTCAAGGAAACCGCTGATGACCTGCTCAGCGGTAGACCGATCGCCGCGATCTCTTGCACAATCCTCTCGACCACGGTTTCCTGGTCCGGTGCTCGACGAACTCCGCGACCTCGTTGCCCGGCACGCGCACGGGGACCTGCGCACCCCGGTGCCGGGCCTGCTGCTGTCCAAAGTGGAGACGAGCGAACCGCACCACTCGCTCGCCGAGCCGCTGCTGGTCGTCATGGCCCAGGGCGGCAAGCGGCTGCTGCTCGGCGAGCAGGTGCACGAGTACCGCGCGGGCCAGTACCTGCTGGTCGGCACCGATCTGCCGGTGACCGGCCACTTCGTCGGCGCCACCCCGCGGACGCCGGCACTGGGTGTGGGCCTGGCCCTGCGGCCCGCGGCGATCGCCCCGCTGCTGCTCGAGGCCACGCCCCGCACGCCACCGGCGTCCCCCATCGCCGTCGGGGACGCCGGTCCGGAGCTGCTCGACGCGGCACGCCGGCTGCTGCGGCTGCTCGACCACCCGTCCGACGCGCCCGTGCTCGCGCCGCTGATCGAGCGGGAGATCCTCTGGCGGCTGCTGACCGGCCCGCACGGCGGCCTCGTCCGCCGGATCGGCCTGGCCGACAGCGGCACCGCCCACGTCGGCCGCGCGATCCGGTGGATCAGGGACAACTTCGCCGAGCCGATGCGGATCGAGGAGCTCGCCCGGCTGAGCGGGCTGAGCGCGTCGGCGTTCCACCGCCAGTTCCGCGCGGTCACGGCGATGAGCCCGCTGCAGTTCCAGAAGCGCATCCGCCTGCAGGAGGCCCGCTCGCTGCTGCTGGCGGACGCGGGCGACGTCGCGGGGGTGGGGCACCTCGTCGGCTACGACAGCCCGTCGCAGTTCAACCGCGAGTACCGCCGCCTGTTCGGTGCCCCGCCCGGCCAGGACGCGGCCCGGCTGCGCGAGGCCCCCGCCGCGCCGCAGCTGCCCTGACGTCCGATCCGTTCAAGACCGCCGGCCACGCGGGGTGCGACGCTGGCGGCATGTCCGTGAACCTTCCCGCGGCGGCGTCCTTCATGGCGACGCACGCCCGCCTCCTGGACCGACGGCGCTTCGAACTGCTCGGCGGTGAAACGAACGCCGGCGCGGTGCTGGCCGCCGTCGACGGCTACCGCAACCCCGACGGCGGCTACGGCTGGGGTCTCGAACCGGACCTGCGAGCACCGGAAAGCCAGCCCGGCGGCGCCCTGCACGCCTTCGAGGTGTTCGAGGAGATCGCCCCGGACACGGCACCGCACGCGGCGGAGCTCTGCGACTGGCTGGCTTCGGCGTCCCGTCCGGACGGTGGCCTGCCCTTCGCCCTGCCCGTCGCGGACCCGGCGGGCTGCGCGCCCTTCTGGGTCCAGGCCGATCCGGCGGAGGCGACCCTGCAGAGCACCGCGTTCACCGCCGGCGTGGCCCTGCGCGTCGCCCGCCACGACCGGGCCGTGCGCGAACATCCGTGGCTGAGCGCGGCGACGCAGTACTGCTTCCGCGCCATCCGCGAGCTTTCCTCGCCGCCGCACGCGATCGCGCTGTCCTTCGCGGTGCAGTTCGTGGACGCGGCGCACGAACTCCACGAGGAGGCGGCCGCGCTGCTGGCCCACCTCGCCGCGTTCGTCCCGGCCGACGGCCTGGCCCCGGTGGACGGCGGTGCGGACGGCGAAACGCTCCGCGCCCTGGACTTCGCGCCGTGGCCGGACCGCCCGGCGCGCGCGTTGTTCGACAACGGCGTCATCGACGCCGAACTCCGGCGGCTCGCGGGCGAGCAGCAGGACGACGGCGGCTGGCGGGTCGACTTCGCGAGCTACTCACCCGCCGCGGCGCTCGAATGGCGCGGTTACGCGACCGTCCGTGCGGTGTCGATCCTGCGCCGTCACGGTCTCGCCTGAACTTCTACACGAGCGACGCCGGAGTTCACCCGACCGTGGCGTGTCGGATGTGGACGGCCGCCCGCGTCTTCCGGTGTGCGTACCCGAACGCGTACTGTGACGGGGAAAACCGGTGCCCGGAGGTGGAGCATGTCGTCGCGCAACCCGTTGCGCTGGTTCGCCCAGTGGGCGGACTGGTTCGAGGAGCGCGGCGTGTACGTCCCCGGCGAGGAGAGCCGCGCGGTCGATCCGGTCCGGGATTTCGGCTGGCTGATGGCGGCGTGGGTGGCCGGCGTCGCGATCTTCATCCTCTTGTTCGCGCTTGCTGTTTAAGTGGCATGTGGGCAGAGATTGTCACCAGCCGTGCCGTTCCGGTCACGGATTGGCCACGGGGTGGCACCAGGTGCGCGACAACCCCCCGTTGCGCCTCGTAACCACGCGCGATCACGGCCAGAGTGGAGCGGGTTCGCCCGGCAATCCCCCGATGCCGACGGCACCCGACCCGCCGACTGGAGTACCCGCAATGGCGCTCGCGCGCACCTGCAAGATCATGTTCACCTCAGGACTGCTCGGCCTGGCGGTGGCGTGCGGGGTCCCTTCGGCACACGACGGCACCGCGGCGCTGGGCGCGGCCGGCTCCCCCGCGGGGGCCGGCGCCTCGGCTTCGCCGGCGGGCAACGACCTCAAGTTCGGCGCGGACCACCGGTTCGCCAGCGGCCTCACCATCTCGGTCGGTTCCCCGCAGTCGTTCCGGCCCAGCCCGTCGGCGTACCCGCAGAGCCCGCGCGGCGCGGCTTTCGACGTCCAGCTGACCAACGACGGCTCGACGACGTACAAGCTCTCCGGGCTCACGGTCACCGCCACCGCGGGTGGCACCGCGGTCAAGCAGGTCGTGGACACCACGCAGGGCTTCACCGGCATCACCGACGCGGGCAAGGACGTGCTGCCGGGCCGCTCGGTCCACATCACGCTGGCCTTCGCGGTATCGCGCGAGCCGACGCAGCTGCGCCTGCAGATCCGGCCGAGCGCGACCGAAGCCGTCGCGGTCACCTACTGCGGTCCCGCCTGACGCGGCGCCGTTAGGCTCGGGGCATGACCGAGCGCCTTTCCCCCGGTGACGACGCCCCGGACTTCACCCTGCCCGACAGCGAGGGCAAGGAGGTGTCGCTGCGCGACTTCCGCGGCCGGTCCGTCGTCGTGTACTTCTACCCGGCGGCGAGCACGCCGGGCTGCACCAAGCAGGCCTGCGACTTCCGCGACAACCTCGCCGAGCTGAACGACGCCGGCTACCAGGTGATCGGCATCTCGCCGGACAAGCAGGCGAAGCTCGCGAAGTTCGTTTCGAACGAGGGCCTCACGTTCCCGCTGCTGGGCGACCCCGAGAAGACCGTCATCGAGGCCTGGGGCGCGTACGGCGAGAAGAAGAACTACGGCAAGACGTACCTGGGTGTCATTCGCTCGACGTTCGTCGTGGACCCGAAGGGCAAGATCGCCCACGCCTTCTACAACGTCCGCGCGACCGGCCACGTGGCGAAGCTGATCCGGGACCTCGGCCTGGCTTCCTGACGCCACGACCAGCCCGGAGGACCGGCGCTGAAGGGAGCTAAGCCAGCTCCCGCAGCGCCGGCACCAGCGCCCGCAAAGCCAGCCCCCGGTGCGAAACCGCATCCTTCTCCGCAGGCTCCAGCTCAGCCGACGTCCGGTTCTCCCCGTCCGGCCGGAAGATCGGATCGTACCCGAACCCGTTCGACCCGCGCCGTTCCCGCACCAGCGTGCCGCGCCACTCGCCGCGGACCAGTGTCTCCTCGCCCGAGGGCAGCACCAGGGCCGCCACGCACACGAACTGTGCCCCGCGGCGCTCGTCGGGAACGTCGGAAAGCTGGCCCAGCACCAAGTCCAGGTTCGCGTCGTCATCGCCGTGCCGGCCGGACCACCGGGCCGACAGCACCCCCGGCATCCCGTTCAACGCGTCGACCGCGATTCCCGAGTCGTCCGCGATGGCGGGCAACCCGGTTGCGGCGACCGCGTCACGAGCCTTCGCGACGGCGTTGCCCTCGAAGTCCGGCGCCGTCTCGGGCGCCTCGGGGAACGGCGGCACGTCGGCAAGACCGATCACCTCGAGGCCCGAAAGACCTTCCGCCGCAACGATCCGCCGCAGCTCGCCGAGCTTCTTCGCGTTGCGCGTCGCCAGAAGCAGCTTCGTCACTTCGAGCCCTTCTTCTTGTCCGGACGCGGTTCCGGCAGCTCGCCGGGGTACGGCAGCGCCAGCGCCTCGTTCTGCAGCCGGGTCAGTTCCGCGCAGCCCGCCAGCGCCATGTCCAGCATGGTGTCCAATGTGGACCGGGCGAAGGTCGCGCCCTCGCCGGTGCCCTGGACCTCGATCAGGGTGCCCGCGTCGGTCGCCACCACGTTCATGTCGACCTCGGCGCGCGAGTCCTCCTCGTACGGCAGGTCGAGCCGGACGCGGCCGTCGACGACGCCGACGCTGACCGCCGCCACCGATGACGACAGCGGCTGCGGGTCGTTGAGGCGGTTCGCCGCGCTCAGCCACGTGATCGCGTCCGCCAGCGCCACGTACCCGCCGGTCACCGCGGCCGTGCGGGTGCCGCCGTCGGCCTGGATGACGTCGCAGTCGATGACGATCGTGTTCTCGCCCAGCGCCGCCAGGTCGATGCAGGCCCGCAGCGACCGGCCGATCAGCCGCGAGATCTCGTGCGTGCGGCCGCCGATCCGGCCCTTCACCGACTCGCGGTCACCGCGCGTGTTGGTCGCGGACGGCAGCATCGCGTACTCGGCCGTCACCCAGCCGAGGCCGGACCCGGCCCGCCAGCGCGGCACCCCCTCGGTGACGCTCGCCGCGCACAGCACCCGCGTGTTGCCGAATTCGACCAGCACCGACCCCGCCGGCCACTGCTGGAACCCCCGGGTGATCTTGATGTCGCGGAGCTGGTCGTCGTTCCTGCCATCTTTACGAGCCACAGGTGCACTCTATGACCGCACCGCTCAGACGTCGTAGACGGCACCCTGCTTGACGACCTCGGCGCCGGGGAACCCGGCCGAGGCCTCGGCCAGCACCGCACCGGCGTCGGTCCACGGCGCGATGTGCGTGAGCAGCAGCCGCCCGACACCGGCGTCGCGCGCCAGCTCACCGGCCTGCTTGCCGGACAGGTGCACCCCGATCGGCCGCTCCGCCGAGTCGGTCCAGGACGCTTCGGCGAGCAGCAGGTCGACGCCGTCGGCGAGCTCGTTCAGCGCCGCGCACGGCCCGGTGTCGCCGGTGAACGCGAGGATCCGGCCGCCGTAGGAGATCCGCAGGCCGTACGCCGGGGTCGGGTGGTCGACCTCGACCGCGACCACCTCGAACGGCCCGATGCGAAAGGGCTCGGGCCGCAGCGGGTGGAAGGCGTAGACGTCCGAGAGGTCCGTAACGGCCCGCTCGGTCTCGTTGGGCGCGTACGCGTTCGCCAAGCGCGTCGGGGCGTCCGGCGGCGCGTACAGCGGCAGCAGCCGCGGGCGCGCCGGGTACGGCGGCGCCGGGTGGTAGCGCCGCAGGACGGTGAGCGCGCTGACGTCGGCGCAGTGGTCCGGATGGAGGTGCGTGAGCACGAGCGCGTCGAGGTCGAACGGATCGGCCACGGCCTGCAGCTGCGCGAGCGTGCCGTTGCCGAGTTCGAGGCCGAGCAGGAAGCCCTCGGCCTCGACCAGGTAACCGGACGCGGCGGTGTTCGGCCCGGGGATGCTGCCGGAGCACCCGAGGATGGTCAGTCGCACGAGGACACCCTAAGCGTCCGCCGCCGCGATTAGGCGGTGGTGGGAGCGAGGACACCCGGAGCGAAGCCCATGAACCGCTGGGCGAGCCGGGTGAACGGCTCCGCCGAGCCGGTCGCGAGGAACTCGTGGCGCGGCGGGGTGTCCCTCGTGGTCAGCAGGTCCCGCTCGGTGAGCACGCGGACGAGGTCCTTCGCGGTCTCGTCCGCGCTCGAGACGAGCGTGACCTCCTGGCCCATCACGATCTGCAGCACACCTTGCAGGAGCGGGTAGTGCGTGCAGCCGAGCACGAGCGTGTCGACCTGGGCGTCGAGCAGCGGCTGGAGGTAGCCCTGCGCGAGCCCGAGCACCTGGCGCCCGGTCGTGATGCCGCGCTCGACGAAGTCGACGAACCGCGGGCAGGCGACGCTGGTGAGCGTGATGCCCGGCGCCGCGGCGAAGGCGTCTTCGTAGGCTCGCGACCGCACGGTGCCCTCGGTGCCGATCACGCCGACGCGGCCGGTGTGCGTGGCCACGACTGCGCGGCGCGCAGCCGGCAGGACGACCTCGATCACCGGGACGTCGTAGCGCTCGCGCGCGTCGCGCAGGCAGGCCGCGGACGCCGTGTTGCAGGCGATCACCAAGGCCTTCACACCGCTTTCGACCAGCTCGTCGAGCGCCGCGAGCGCGTAGCTGCGGGCGGTGGCGATCGGGAGCGGGCCATAGGGGTTGTGCGCCGTGTCGCCGACGTAGCGGAGCTGCTCGGCGGGGAGCTGCTCGAGGATGGCCCTCGCGACCGTCAGCCCGCCGACGCCGGAATCGAACACGCCGATCGGGGCATCAGCGGGCGGAGACGTCACCCTTCGAGGTTACCCGGGACCGCCTTGCGGGACCCGCGGGTGGTCAGCCAGGCCGCGAGGACGCCGGCCAGCGCGCCGAAGAGGTGCCCCTGCCAGGACACGCCGGGGTTGCCCGGCAGCAGCCCGGCCAGCATGCCGCTCCAGACGCCGAGAAGGACGACGGCGACCAGGATCTGCCCGGCCGCGCGGTTGAACAGGCCGCGGACCAGCAGGTAAGCGAGCCAGCCGAAGGCCAGCCCGGACGCGCCGACGGTGACGCCGTCCGACGGCCCGATCAGCCACACGCCGAGCCCGGACACCACCCAGATGATGGCCGTGACCAGCGCGAACCGGCCGATCCCGGCGGCCATCGCGAGGAAGGCGAACACCAGCACGGGAACGGTGTTCGCGAACAGGTGCGACCAGCCGGCGTGCAGCACCGGCGCGAACAGCACGCCGTCCAGGCCGGACAGTGCCCGCGAGTGGATGCCGCCCTGGTCGAGGTCGCCGGGCAGGATCACGTCGACCAGCTCGACCAGGTAGAGCAGCAGGGTGAACGACAGCGCGACGATCGCGGCCGCCACCGGTTTGGGCGGCAGCACGCGCTTGGCGGCGGCGGTTTCCGGGGCGGGGTTCAGTGTGCTCACGTCTTCGAGGCTACGTCCGGGCACCGCCCTCCCACCTCGGGTGAAATCCCTGATCCCGCGGTTTTGTCGGTGCCCGCCGCTAGCTTGTCGGGCATGGACGTCATCGGTTATCTCGCGCGGCTCGGCCTCGATCCCGAGCCGCCGGGCCTGGGGGCGCTGCGGCGGCTGCACGCGGCGCACGTCGAACGCGTGCCCTACGAGGCACTGGAGGTGCAGCTCGGGCGGCCGACCCCGCTCGAACCGGCGGCGTCGCTGGCGCGGATCCTGCGGGGCCGCGGCGGGTACTGCTACCACCTGAACGGGGCGTTCTCGGCCTTGCTGGCGGCGCTCGGCTACCAGGTCACCCGGCACCTGGGCGGGGTGCAGGGCAGTGCGGCGGACGCGCCGAACGTCGACCGGAACCACCTGGCGCTGACCGTCACGGGCCTGCCCGGGGACCCGTCCGCGGCCTGGTTGGTGGACACCGGACTGGGTGACGGGCCCCACGAGCCGCTTCCCTTACGGGAAGGCACCTACGTCCAGGGCCCGCACACCTACCGGCTGCGGCCGTCGGAGGTGGCGCCGGGCGGCTGGCGGTTCGACCACGACCCCTCGGGCAGCTTCACCGGCATGGACTTCGCGCCCGGCGTCGCGGAGATGGCGGACTTCGCGGAGAAGCACACCTGGCTGTCGACGGCACCCGAGTCCGGGTTCGTGCGGGTCTGCGTGCTGCAGCGGCGGGACGCGGCGGGCGTCGACACCCTGCGGGCGCTGACCCTCAACCGCCACGGCGCCAGGGAACAGGTCGAGTCACCGGGCGACTGGTGGGCGGCCGCGGGTGACGTGTTCGGCATCCCGGCGGCGTTGTTCACGGCGGAAGAGCGCGAGCGGCTGTGGCGGCAGTGCGTCGCGCAGCACGAGGCTCACGTCGGCGGCCGGGGCAGCGAGGTGGTGCCCAGCGCGTAGTCCACCGCGGCTTCGGCGTGCAGGCGGGTCGTCGGGAACGTCGGCACCGGGCTGTCCTCCGGCCCGACGAGCAGCTCGATCTCGGTGCAGCCGTAGATGACGCCCTCGGCGCCCGCTTCGGCCAGCCGCGCGATCACGCCGCGGTAGGCCTCGCGCGAGGCGTCTTCGACGACGCCGAGCACCAGCTCGTCGTAGATGACGCGGTGCACGAGGTCGCGGTCTTCGGCGCTGGGCACGAGCACGTCGAGGCCGTGCGCGGCGAGGCGGTCGCGGTAGAACGGCTGTCCCATGGTGAAGCCGGTGCCGAGCAGCCCGATCCGGCGGATCCCGGCGGCCTTGACGGCCGCGGCGGTCGCGTCGCCGAGGTGCAGCAGCGGGATGCCGAGGCCGTCTTCCAGCCGGTCGGCGACCTTGTGCATGGTGTTGGTGCAGAGCACGACGAAATCGGCCCCGGCTGCTTCGAGGGCCTTGGCGGCCCGGTTCAGCTCGGCTCCGGCGTCGTCCCAGCGGCCCTCGGCCTGCATGGCTTCGATCGCGGCGAAGTCGACGGAGTAGAGCACGGTGTGCGCCGAGTGGAACCCGCCGAGGAGGGCCTTCACCCGTTCGTTCACGAGCCGGTAGTACTCCGCGGACGACTCCCAGCTCATCCCGCCGAGCAGCCCGATGACCATCATGGGAGCCATGATGCCCGAACTGCGCACGGCTTTCGCCGGGGTTTCGGACGTCCTGGTCACCGACGGGAGGTCGGCCGCCCTCGCCGTCGTCGCCGAGCTGACCGGGGCCACGCTGGCCGGCTCACCCTCGACCCGGAAGGTCCAGGAGGGCGTCGACCTCGCCCTCCCCGAACTGTGGACGGCCGGGTGACTCAGGCCCAGAGCTGCCCGTCGAGCCGCTCGGCGGCCTCGTCGAGCGACCCCGCGTAAGCGCCGGTGGACAGGTACTTCCACCCGGCGTCCGCGACGACGAAAGCGACATCCGCCTGCTCACCCCGCGCCGCGGCCTTCTCGGCCACCGCCAGCGCCGCGTGCAGGACCGCGCCCGTCGAGATGCCCGCGAAGATGCCTTCGTGCTCCAACAGCTCCCGGGTGCGCCGCAAAGCGTCGTACGCCCCGACGGAGTACCGGCCGTTGAGCACCGAAGGGTCGTACAGCTCCGGCACGAACCCCTCGTCGAGGTTGCGCAGGCCGTACACCAGCTCGCCGTAGCGCGGCTCGGCCGCGATGATCTGGACGTCCGGCTTCGCCTCGTGCAGGTACCGCCCGACCCCCACCAACGTGCCCGTCGTGCCGAGGCCGCCGACGAAGTGCGTCAGCGTCGGCAGGTCCTTGAGCAGCTCGGGCCCGGTGCCGCGGTAGTGCGCGTCGGCGTTGGCCGGGTTGCCGTACTGGTAGAGCATCACCCACTCGGGGTTCGCCTTCGCCAGCTCCTTCGCCCGCCGGACGGCCTCGTTCGAACCGCCCGCGGCCGGTGAAAAGACGATCCGCGCGCCGTAAGCCTGCAGCAGCTGCTTGCGCTCGGTGGAGGTGTTCTCCGGCATCACGCAGACCAGCCCGTAGCCCTTGAGCTTGGCGGCCATGGCCAGCGAGATCCCGGTGTTGCCCGACGTCGGTTCCAGGATCGTGGAGCCGCGCCGCAGCTTGCCTTCGCGCTCGGCGGCTTCGATCATGGCCAGCGCGGGCCGGTCCTTGATCGAGCCGGTCGGGTTGCGGTCCTCCAGCTTCGCCCACAGGCGCACGTCGTGCGTCGGCGAGAGCCGGGGCAGCCCGACCAGCGGGGTGCCGCCGAGCGCGTCGAGCAGGGACTCGAAGCGAGCCATCGATCAGCCACCGGCCACGGCGGGGAGGATGGTCAGGGTGTCGCCGTCCTTGACCTCGGCCTCGAGCCCGCCGGCGAAGCGCACGTCCTCGTCGTTGACGTAGACGTTGATGAAGCGGTGCAGCTTCTCCTCCTTCACCAGGCGGCCCTTGATGCCGGCGTGGCGGGACTCGACGTCGTCGATGACCTCGAGGACGGTCGCGCCCTTCGCCTCGACGGACTTCTCGCCGCCGGTGTGGGTGCGCAGGATCGTCGGGATGGAGACGGTCACGGCCATGGGTTCTTACCTCCGGTGGGTTCTTACACGCAGACGCCGGTGGCGCGGCGGTTTATTCCGAGGTCTCAGCCGACGATCTCGACCGGCTCCTCGGTGATCTCGGCGTCCACGATCCGGTACGACCGGAACTCGTGCACTTCGGGGTCGCGGGTGGAAACGAGCACGTAGTGCGCGTCCGGCTCGGCCGCGATGTTCGCGTCGGTCCGCGACGGGTACGCCTCGGTCGCGGTGTGCGAGTGGTAGATGACCACCGGCACCTCGTCGTTCGCGGCCATCTCGCGGTAGAGCTTCAGCAGGTCACCGGAGTCGAACTCGTAGAACGTCGGCGACCGGGCGGCGTTGAGCATGGGGATGAACCGCTCGGGCGAATCGGAGCCCTCGGGCCCGGCGATCACCCCGCACGCCTCGTCGGGGTGGTCACGGCGGGCGTGGGCGACGATCTCGTCGACGAGTTCACGGCGGATCCGGAGCACACCGACATCTTAGGTGGTGGACAAAGCCGGTCCAGATGTTGAGATATACCGCTCACCAGCGGTTCTCGGGATACTGGGCCGATGCCGTTGTCGTCGAAAGTGCGCGATCGGCGCCGGAGCTACCTCGGCACGGACGAGCGGATCCAGTACGTGATCCCGGGGATGTCGCTGTACGTGAACCGCATGCGCGCCCGGGTCGGCTTCCTGGTCATGGTGACCGACCGGCACGTCACGCTCCTGGCGTGCAGCCGCTGGAGCCTGAACCGGCCGAAGCAGATCTGGGAACGCCTGCCGCGCAGCACCGAACTGGGCCCGCTGGACATCCACCCGTCGCTCGGGCCGATCCTGTCCGTCGCCGGCATCGACCTCGAGATCGACGAGGAGTACATCGCGGCGGTGCGCGCGGCGAACCTGGAGATCAGCGGCGACGCCCTGCCCGAGGACCCCTACCCGGGCGGCTGACCGAAGGCCTCCGGCCACACGTCCCGGTAAGCAGGCACCCCACCGGCCGTGGTCGCCGCCAAAAGCCCGTGCACCATCGCCCGCGCGAACACCCGCGCCGCCGCCGCGCACAGCGTGTCCAGTGCCGCCGGGCGCGCTGCCGCGCCGAACGGGCCGCTCGCTTCCGGGAGCTCGCGCGCTCCCGTGGCCAGCGCGAACACCGTGTCGCCGTCGAACATCGAGTGCGCCGGGCGCACCGCGCGCGCCAGGCCGTCCTGGGCCGCGACCGCGATCCGCCGCGCTTCGGCCTTCGACAGCGCCGCGTCGACCGCGACCACACCGATCGTCGTGTTGAGGTCCGTCCGGCGGGACGGCAGGTCGGCGGGCCGCGAAGGCCACGTCACGCCGAAGTCGCCGTGGTCGGCCGCGTACGCCCGGCCCGTCGTCAGGTCCACGGCCTCGCCGGCCGCGTTGACCGCCGCCAGCGCGCCCACCGTGTACTCGCCGACGACCTCGCTCGCCGTGCCGATCCCGCCCTTCAACGAGCCGACAGCCGCCCCCGCGCCCGCGCCGACCGTGCCCTGCGGCACCGAGCCGGAAGAAGCCGCGTCGCAGGCCGCGTAGCCGAAGGACGCGTCGGGCCGGTTGCCCCACTCGCTGCGCGGCAGGTCGAACAGCACGGCCGCGGGCACGATCGGGACGACCTCGTGCGGTTGGGTGCCCACCGGGAAGCCCAGGTTCCGCTCCGCCAGCCACCGCATCACCCCGTCGGCCGCGGCCAGCCCGTACGCCGACCCGCCGGAGAGGCAGACGGCGTTGACCCGCTGCACGAGGTTCTCCGGCTCCAGCAGGTTCGTCTCGCGCGTGCCGGGAGCGCCGCCGCGCTGGTCGACCGCGCCGACCGCGCCCTCGGGCACCAGGACCACCGTCGTCCCGGTGGCCCAGCCGTCGCCGACCCGCTCGTGGTGCCCCACCAGGACACCCGGCACGTCGGTGATCATCCCGTCAGCGCCTGGATCAGCGTCTCCTGCACCCAGGTCAGCCAGTGGTAGACGCCGAGGTGCGGCGCCCGCGGGTCGTCCTCGGGCAGCTCGTCGGGCATGTCCTCGGTGACGTCGAGCGCGGTGCCGAGCGCCAGCCGGACGTCGTTGAGCGCGCCCAGCCACGCGTCGGCCTGCTCCTCGGTCAGCCGGACGTGGCCGCCGTCGCGGGGCAGGGTGTCGAGCACGATCTTGGCCACGCCGACCTTGAGGTCGAGCAGCTCCGGCTCGTGCAGCGAACGCATCGCCGCGACCGAGTCGATGTCCTCCCGCGACGGGTTGTCCGGGTCGAGCTTGTGGAAGTCCGGGAGCAGCCGCGACAGCACCGGGTCGTCCGGGGACTCGGTGGGCCCGGTCCGGATGCCGGTGAGCTCGGCGAGCTCGTCCTGGGGCGCCTCTTCGGCCCGCGCGGTGAGCATGTCCTCGAGCTGGCTGACCAGCCCGCGCAGCACGGCCGCTTCCTGCTGCTCGAAGCCCGCGTGGATCACCGCGCCCTTGCGCCGCCAACCGTTCACGAGGGCTGCTCCATGGTGGCCCAGAGGCCTGCCGCGTGGAGTTTCGCCACGTCCGTCTCCACCTTCTCCTTGCTGCCGGACGACACGATCGCCTTGCCCTTCTGGTGCACGTCCAGCATCAGCTTGGTGGCGTGGTCGCGGCTGTAGCCGAACAGCTTCTGGAAGACGTAGGTCACGTACGACATGAGGTTGACCGGGTCGTTCCACACCACGGTCCGCCACGGTGTGTCCGACTCGGCGACTTCGGCACCGACCGGGTCGACCTGCGTCTGTTCGGATGCGACAGGCGTGGACATGCACCCCATGGTGTCACGGGGGTCACGGGGTACGCCGCGCCAGGTCCGGCCATGTGGGTGAATAGGCTGACCCCATGGGTTCACCGGAGCCGGTCACGGCCAGCACTGCGCTGCTCACCGACCACTACGAGCTGACCATGCTGGGCAGCGCGCTCGCCGACGGGACGCACGCGCGGCCCTGCGTATTCGAGGTCTTCGCCAGGAGGTTGCCGGACGGGCGGCGCTACGGCGTCGTCGCGGGCACCGCCCGGGTCCTCGATGCGATCGCGGACTTCCGCTTCACCGACGCCGAGCTCGCGCAGCTGGAAGCCACCGCGGTCGTCGACGACGCGACGCTCGCCTGGCTGGCGGACTACGAGTTCTCGGGTGACATCGACGGCTACCCCGAGGGCGAGCTGTACTTCCCCGGCTCGCCGATCCTCACCGTCACCGGCTCGTTCGGCGAATGCGTGCTGCTGGAGACGCTGGTGCTGTCGATCCTCAACCACGACAGCGCCATCGCGTCGGCGGCGGCCCGGATGTCCGGCGCCGCGCACGGCCGCCCGATCATCGAAATGGGCGGCCGCCGCACGCACGAGTACGCCGCGGTCGCGGCCGCGCGCGCCGCCTACCTGGCCGGCTTCGCGACGACGTCCAACCTCGAAGCCGGGCGCCGCTACGGCATCCCGACCCGCGGCACCGTCGCGCACGCCTTCATGCTGCTGCACGACAGCGAGGAGGCGGCCTTCCGCGCCCAGGTGGACAAGATGGGCGCGGACACGACGCTGCTGGTCGACACCTACGACATCACCGCCGGCATCGAGACCGCCGTGCGCGTGGCCGGCCCCGAGCTGGGCGCGATCCGGATCGACTCCGGCGACGTCGGCCCGCTCGCCCGCCGCGCCCGCGAGCAGCTCGACGCCCTCGGCGCGAAGGACACCCGGATCGTGGTGTCCGGTGACCTGGACGAACACGCCATCGCGGCGCTTCGCGCGGAGCCCGTGGACGCGTACGGCGTCGGCACCTCGGTGGTCACCGGGTCCGGCGCACCGACCGCCGGCATGGTCTACAAGCTGGTCGAGGTGGACGGCAGGCCGGTCGCCAAGCGCAGTGCGCACAAGGAGTCCCGCGGCGGCCGCAAGTCGGCCCTGCGGCGGCACCGCGGCACCGGCACGGCGGTCGAGGAGGTCGTCTGGGCTTCCGGTTCGAAGGCGCCCGAGCCGGAGCCGAACGACCGGCCGCTGCAGATCCCGCTGATCCGCGCTGGCCGTCCGGAACCGGACCTGCCTACGCTCGACGACGCGAGGCAGCGGCTGCGCCGCGGCCTGGTCAGCCTGCCGTGGGAGGGCCTCAAGCTGTCGCACGGCGAACCCGCTGTCCCGACGCAGTTCCTGTAACCGACGCTGCCGCCGAACGGAGACCGACCGATGGGTACCGCGCTGATCGTGGTGGACGTGCAGAACGACTTCTGCGAAGGCGGCTCGCTGGCCGTCGCCGGCGGCGCGGCGGCCGCCGCGGCGATCTCGGCGCTCAGCGCGACCGGCGGCTACTCGCACGTGGTGGCCACGCGTGACCACCACATCGACCCGGGCGCCCACTTCAGCGAGACGCCGGACTTCACGGACAGCTGGCCGCCGCACTGCGTGGCGGGCACGCCCGGCGCGTCGTTCCACCCGGCCCTCGACGTCGTCCCGATCGGCGAGGTGTTCTCCAAGGGCGAGTACAGCGCGGCCTACTCCGGCTTCGAAGGCGCGTCCCGGGACGGCCGGTCCCTGGAGACCTGGCTGCGCGAGCACGACGTGACCGACGTGGACATCGTCGGCATCGCCACCGACTACTGCGTGCGCGCGACGGCCCTGGACGCGGCGCGAGCCGGCTTCGGCGTGCGCGTCCTGCTCGACCACACGGCCGGGATCGCGCGTGCTTCGGTCGACCGCGCGCTGCGGGACTTCGACGAAGCGGGCGTCACGCACACCGGAACGGCGCACGTCGGGTGAAGGACCTGCAGGCGGCGCTGGCCGGACACCGGCTCGTCGCGATCCTGCGGGCCGCCGACGCGTCGCGGTTCGCCGACGCGGCGATGGTGCTGCACGCGGCGGGCATCCGCCTGCTCGAGGCGACGCTGACGACACCGGGCGCACCCGCGGCCATCACCGCGCTGCGCCTGGCGCTGGGCGAAGACGCGCTGATCGGCGCGGGCAGCGTCCGCGAACCGTCCGATGTGGACATCGCGGTCGACGCGGGCGCCGCGTACCTGATCACGCCGACGGTCAACCCGGCGGTCCTGGAGCGCGCCGCGGCCCTGGACACCCCGGTGATCTGCGGCGCGCTGACACCGACGGAGATCGACCAGGCGTGGCGGCTCGGCGCGGCCGCGGTGAAGGTGTTCCCGGTCGCCGCCGTGGGCGGGGTCGCGTACCTCCGTGCGGTGCGAGCACCACTGCCGGACGTCCCCCTGATCCCGACCGGCGGCGTCCACCTGGCCGACGTCGAGGGCTACCTGCGCGCGGGCGCAATCGCGATCGCCGCGGCCACCCCGCTCCTGGGCGATGCCCTCTCTCCCAGCGGAAGCCTCCCGAACCTCGCCACCCGAGCAAGCGAGTTCGTCGCAGCCACCACCCGCTTCACCACGACCTGAGCCGCACTTTCACGTGAAAGTGATCCGGAGCGCCCACCTCCGGATCACTTTCGTAGGGAAAGTGGCGCGCGGCTACTTCGTGGCGAAGGGGTCGCAGGCGGCCGTGCCCAGGTAGATGTCGCCGCTCGCCGGGCCGCCCTGCGGGAACAGCTTGATGTGCACCGCGTGCGTCACCAGGCTGCCGTCCGGCGGCTGGGGCGTGACGGTCTCGTTGAGGACCACCGTCGCCAGCGCGGTGCCGGCGGCGCCGCCGGGGATGACGATCCGGTGGTTCGGCGGGATCTCCTCCGGCACGGTGACCCCCTCGACGGCGCCGATCGACACCTCCCCGACGCTGCCGGTGGCGGTCGTCGCGCACTTCGCGGCGAAGGTGCGCACGCTGAGCTCCGGTCCGCCGTAGCGCTGCAGCACGGTCGCCCGGAACCGGCGCCCGGTCGCCTGGGCGTTCGACACCTCGCCGGTGCGCCCGCAGCCGGTTTCGCCGGCCCCGAACACGGCTATGTCGCCCGTGGCGCCGCCCTGCGTCCAGCCCTTGTACGGGCCGTCGACGGTGCATTTCGCCAGTTCGCCGGTGACGATGTGCTGGTTGTCGATCGTCACGTCCACCGAGCCCGAAGCCGCCCATCCGGTGGACGTCGCGGGGGCCGCCGCGCCGAGGAGCGGCCCGGCCAGCGCCGTCACGGCCAGCAACCGATATGTCCTCTTCCTGGCGTTCCGCATGCTCCGGCCTCCTCGGTTCCGTGACAATTCGCAGTCACCCACTACGTCATCGGCCGGTCCGGCACCCGCCCTGATCGGGTCCACCCGGACGAGTGGCCGGTGAGGAACGCAACTCGGCGGACCCACGGGACGGTAACGAGCGTTAACCTCGGTCGTCGCCTGTTCACCTCGGGAGGTTTCGTGTCTTCGCTGTCCTTCGCCGGCAAGCGGCCCGTGCTGGCCGACCTCGTGCCCGGCTCGCTCGTACGGGACATCGCGCTGGTCGCCGGCGGTGCCGTGCTCACCGGTGCCGCCGCGCAGCTGACGATCCCGGTCCCGGGCAGCCCGGTGCCGATGACCGGCCAGACGTTCGCCGCGCTGCTCGTCGGCGCGTCGCTCGGCATGTCGCGCGGTGCCGCGTCGATGCTGGTGTACCTGCTGGTCGGCGCGGTGGGTGTGCCGTGGTTCCAGCACGGCACCGCGGGCCTGTCCGGCGCGAGCGCCGGCTACATCGTCGGGTTCGTCTTCGCCGGTGCGCTGGTCGGCGCGCTCGCCCGCCGCGGCGGCGACCGGACGCCGGTGCGCACCGCGGGCACCATGGTGCTCGGCAACGTGGTGGTCTACGCGTTCGGCGTGCCGTGGCTGATGGCCTCGACCGGCTTCGACCTGTCCACCGCGTTCGCCAAGGGGGTCACGCCGTTCCTGATCGGGGACGCGATCAAGATCGTCGTGGCGGCCGGTCTGCTGCCGCTGACCTGGAAGCTGGTCTCCGGCCGCACCGAAGACTGACCGATCGTCGCGGGACCTTCCGCACGGGAGGTCCCGCGACGCGAGTGGCCCGTTCGCGACGGAGCACCGATCTTTGTCGGGGGCGGCGGCTAATGTGTGTCGCTGTGCCCGCCCGAACCGATTTCCCCGGCGTCCTCGAACTCCTCACCCACGCGGTGGAGTCCGTAGGCGGTGCCGAACGACCGGGGCAGGTCCAGATGGCCGACGCGGTCGGCCGCGCCATCCGCACCGGTGAGCACCTGGCCGTGCAGGCCGGCACCGGCACCGGCAAGTCGCTGGCCTACCTCGTGCCCGCGATCCGCCACGCCGTCGAGAAGGAGGCCACGGTCGTGGTCTCCACGGCCACGATCGCGTTGCAGCGCCAGCTCGTCGACCGCGACCTCCCGCGCCTGGCGAAGGCGCTGAAGAAGCCGCTCGGCCGCGAACCCACCTTCGCCATCCTCAAGGGCCGCCGCAACTACATGTGCCTGCACCGGCTGGATTCCGGCGCGCCGGACGAGCCGGAGGACGCCCAGCTCTTCGACCCGTTCGCGGTCTCCCGGCTGGGCAAGGAAGTCACGCGGCTGCGGGAGTGGGCGTCGGACACCGAAACCGGCGACCGCGACGAGTTGGTCCCCGGCGTCACCGACCAGGCGTGGCGCCAGGTTTCGGTGACGGCGAAGGAATGCCTCGGCGCTTCGCGCTGTCCGATCGGCACCGACTGCTTCGCCGAGAAGGCCCGCGCCGAAGCCGGCCGCGCCGACGTCATCGTCACGAACCACGCGCTGCTGGCGATCGACGCGTTGCAGGGCTACCAGGTCCTGCCGGACCACGACGTCGTGATCATCGACGAGGCCCACGACCTCGTCGACCGGGTCACCTCGGTCGCCACCGGCGAGCTGACCAGCGCGATGTGCGCGGCGGCCGCACGCCGCTGCGGCAAGCTCATCGACGCCGACGTCGCCGACGGCCTGCTGGAAGCGGGTGACGGGCTGGCGCTGATCGTCGACGACCTGCCCGCGGGCCGGCTGGACGAGCTGCCGCGGCCGCTGAAGGGCGCGATCCCGGCAGTGCGTGACGCCGCGCACCGGTGCATCACGGCGCTGGGCTCCGACCGCAAGGAGGACGTCGAGGGGGCCACCGCGCGCAAGCTGGCGCGCTCGCTGCTCGACGAGGTGCACGACACCGCGGTCCGGCTGCTGGAGGCGTTCGACGAGGACCAGGCGCACCAGCGCGACGTCGTCTGGCTCTCCGGCGACAAGTTTTCATCGAACCCGCGGCCGCCGGCGCTGAAGGTGGCTCCGCTGGGCGTCGCCGGCCTGCTGCGGGAGCGCGTCTTCAACCAGCACACGACGATCCTGACGTCGGCGACGCTGACGCTGGGCGGCACGTTCGACACCATGGCGCGGCAATGGGGTCTCCCGCCGGGGGCCGCGAAGGTCGAGAAGGCGCCCGGCGCGGCGACGGACAAGGAAGCGCCGTCGGACGACTCGGGCCCGAAGTGGACCGGCCTGGACGTCGGCTCGCCGTTCGACCACCGGCGCAACGGCATCCTGTACCTGGCCAAGCACCTGCCGCCGCCGGGGCGCGACGGCCTGATGTCGTCCACAATGGACGAACTGGCCGAGCTGATCGAGGCCGCGGGCGGGCGCACGCTCGGGCTGTTCTCCTCGATGCGGGCGGCCAAGCAGGCCACCGAGGAGATGCGCGAGCGGCTGGACTTCCCGATCCTCTGCCAGGGCGACGACGCGACGTCGCTGCTGGTCCAGAAGTTCTCCGAGGACGTCCGCACGTGCCTGTTCGGTACCCTGAGCCTGTGGCAGGGCGTGGACGTCCCCGGGCCGTCGCTGCAGCTCGTGGTGGTCGACCGGATCCCGTTCCCGCGTCCGGACGATCCGGTGTCCTCGGCGCGCCAGCGGGCGGTGGAAGCCCGCGGCGGCAACGGGTTCCTCACCGTCGCGGCCACGCACGCGGCGCTGCTGCTGGCGCAGGGCACCGGGCGGCTGCACCGCTCGGTCACCGACCGCGGGGTCGTCGCGGTGCTGGATTCGCGGCTGGCGAACGCCCGGTACGGCGGCTTCCTGCGCGCGTCGCTGCCGCCGTTCTGGCCGACGATGGACCCGAAGGTGGTGCGGGAAGCGCTGCGCCGGCTGGACGCAGCCGCGCCCGCGTGACGCGGTCCACGGCCGCGCCCGGTACGGTGAAGCAACCGAAGCAACAAGGGAGCACCGGTTGACCCAGGATTCGTCCAGCGCCCAGTCCCGGACCGTCAGCGTCGACGACACCGGAGTGCGGCGGCGGCTCGCGGACGGCAGCGAAGAGGCCGTCACGTGGTCCGAGCTGTCCTCGGTGATGGTGCGGGTCATCCCCGACGGCCCGTGGAACGAAGACGTGTTCTTCATGCTCGTGGGCACCGACGGCAAGGGCACCGCGGTCCCCAGCGGCGACCCGGCGGCCGACGCGCTCATCGAGCGCCTGCAGTCCCTGCCGGGCTTCGACAACGAGAAGTTCATCGAAGCCATGACGACCGACGCCGACCAGGCCTACGTGGTCTGGGAATCCGCTTCGAACTAGGCCTGCGGGAAGGTTTCCGTCACCGGAATCCCCTTCTTGAGGGTGCGGCTCACCGTGCAGAGCCGGTCGATCGCCCGGTCCACGGCGCCGGCCAGCGCGTCCCGTTGATCCGCCGTCAAAGTCGACACGTCGACATCAAAAGCGACGTGGACGGCGTCCAGCTCCGAAGCGCCCTCACGCCGATCGGCCGTGACGCCGACCCGGAACTTCGCGTCTTCGCCGATCCGCCGGGTGATCAGCTCCTCCGCGGTCACCGCGCTGCAGCCCGCAACGGCGAGCTGCAGCAGCTCCGCGGGCGAGAAGGCCCCTTCGGCGCCTTTTCGGCCGATCCGGACCTCGGCACCCCGGTCGTTGCGCCCCACGAACGCGTGCTGCCCGTCGCGCTGTACTTCGAGTTCCATGCCCGCTCCAACCGGCTCAGGCGGACGCTTGTTCCGGCGCCCACTGGGCCAGGACCGTGATCGTGCCCGGATCGACCTCGGTGAACCCGGCGTCCCGCACGGCGATCACCCGGTCGCGCCGCCACGCGCCTTCGGGGTCGTCACCGGGGTGCAGTTCCTTCCACTGCGCGACACTCGCCGCGCGCACGGCGACCCGGTAGCCCTGCGCGGCCCAAGCAGTGCGCTGCTCGTCGGCCAGCAGGGCGGCCAGGAGCATCGTCGCGTGGCCGACCTGCGCGGCGGCCTTGCCGACGGTCATCGGCACGTGCGGGTTGAGCAGCAGCAGCGGCACGCCTTCGGGGGCCGGGCCGGGCTCGTCGGGCGGCAGTTCGCTGCCCGAGATCTGCAGCCGCGCGACCTCCTTGGGCGTCTCGGCGACCAGACCCGGCACGAGCGCCCTGGCCTCGGCACCGCCGATCTCGACGGTGATGCCCGGCAGGTCCTGAACGGCCGCCCAGTGCGTGCCTCGCGCCCGCCGCGCGACCTTCCGGATCCGGTTGTCGAGCCACGCGTGCATCGGCTCGGCCCACTCGCCGCCGGGCTGCGAACGCTCGTCGAGGCACACGGCCAACGCGGCCGTCGCCGCGGCCTCCAGCAGCGGGGTGCGGCCCGGAGGCTCGGCGCGTTCGATGCGGAGGATCACCGGCATCGCCCGGACTTGCTCCGGGAGCTCACCGGAGGTGTCCGAAGTGTCTTCGGCCGGAAGCCCCAGCCAGAAGGCGTAGCGGGCTCCCAGGGGGTCGAGAACGCTGCTCACGGACGCATCAGCTCGAGCCCGTCGGCGGCGTCGGCCGCTTCGACCTCACCGCGGGTGAGGCCGAGCACGAACAGCACGGCGTCGAGGTACGGGTGCGACAGTGCGGTGTCGGCCACCTCGCGCAGCGCGGGCTTCGCGTTGAACGCGACGCCCATGCCGGCGGCCGAAAGCATGTCGATGTCGTTGGCACCGTCCCCGACGGCGACGCACTGCTCGAGCGGGATGTCGTACTCGGCAGCGAAGCGGCGAAGCACCTTCGCTTTGCCCGCGCGGTCGACGACGTCGCCGATGACCTTCCCGGTGAGCTTGCCGTCCACGATCTCGAGCTCGTTCGCCACCGCGAAGTCGAGCCCGAGCTCCTCCACCAGGCCCCCGATCACCTGGTTGAAGCCGCCGGAAACCACGCCGGTGCGGAAGCCCATCCGCTTGAGCGTCCGGATCGTCGTGCGGGCGCCCGGGGTCAGCTCGATCGCCGCGGCGACCTGGTCGATCGCCGTCGCCGGCAGGCCGGCCAGCAGCGCGACCCGCCGTTCCAGCGACTCGGTGAAGTTCAGTTCGCCGCGCATGGCCGCTTCGGTGATCTCGCGGATCTCCGGCTCGACGCCGGCGTGCGCGCCCAGCATCTCGATGACCTCGCCCTGGATGAGGGTCGAGTCCACGTCGAACACGACGAGCCGCTTCGCCCGGCGCGTGATGCCGGCCCGCTCCACGGCGATGTCAACCCCCGCTTCGACGGCGGCGTCGGCGAGCTCCGAGCGCAGTTCGGCGTCGGCTTCGGGGGTGTCCTCGTCGACCGAGACGTACAGCTCGAGTCCGGTGACCGGGTAGTCGGCGACGCTGCGGATCGCGTCGATGTTGGCGCCCAGCGAAGCCAGCCGGCGCGCCACCTCGGAAAAGCCCCGCGCGGTCACCGGGCGGCCCAGCACCACCAGCACGTGGGAGGAATCCCGGCGGCCGAGCGCGAACGGGTCGTCCCCGATCGCCGCCCCGATCTTGACCTCGACCTGCATGCCGACGGACGCCATCGCCTGCTCGACCGTCTCCTGCAGGCCCTCCGGGTCGCGGTAGACCCCGGCGAGCACCCCGAGCACGAGCTGGCCGCGGATGACCACCTGCTCGACGTCGAGCACGTCGACGTCGTGCCGGGTCAGCACGGCGAACAGCACGGACGAGACACCCGGCTTGTCGGGGCCGGTCGTCGTGATCAGGACGGGGGTCTGGGTCACTGGTCATCCCTCGTTCGGCAACGCTGCCCAGCCAGTCTGCCGGTCCGCGGTCGGACATAAGTAGAGCGCGTGCCCGGCTTCACAAAAGCCGGGCACGCGCTCACTCGATCGGGGGTGTTACTTGTCGCCTTGCTCGCTCGCGTTGTCCTTGGAGTGGTCTCCCGGGATCACCGCTTCGGTGAGCAGCTGCGAAGGCGCCGCGTGGCTGTTGACCTTCTGCTTCCCGAAGAAGCCGATCTCGCCCTCGTTGTGGATGCGCTCGAGCATGTGCGGGTAGTGCAGCTCGAACGCGGGCCGCTCGGAGCGGATCCGGGGCAGCTCGGTGAAGTTGTGCCGCGGCGGCGGGCAGGACGTCGCCCACTCGAGCGAGTTGCCGTAGCCCCACGGGTCGTCCACCGTGACGATCTCGCCGTACCGGTAGCTCTTGAAGACGTTCCAGATGAACGGCAGCGTCGAGGCACCGAGGATGTACGCGCCGATCGTGGAGATCGTGTTCAGCGTGGTGAACCCGTCGCTGGACAGGTAGTCCGCGTACCGGCGCGGCATGCCCTCGGCACCCAGCCAGTGCTGGACGAGGAACGTCATGTGGAAGCCGATGAACGTGGTCCAGAAGTGCCACTTGCCGAGCTTCTCGTCCATCATCCGGCCGGTGATCTTCGGGAACCAGAAGTAGATGCCGGCGAAGGTGGCGAACACGATCGTGCCGTAGAGCACGTAGTGGAAGTGCGCGACGACGAAGTAGCTGTCCGACACGTGGAAGTCGATCGCCGGCGCGGCCAGCATGATGCCGGTCAGGCCACCGAAGAGGAACGTGACGATGAAGCCCATCGAGAAGATCATCGGCGTCTCGAAGGACAGCTGGCCCTTCCACATCGTGCCGATCCAGTTGAAGAACTTGATGCCGGTCGGAACGGCGATCAGGAACGTCATGAAGGAGAAGAACGGCAGCAGCACGGCGCCGGTGGCGTACATGTGGTGCGCCCACACCGCGACCGACAGCGCCGCGATGGCCAGCGTCGCCCAGACCAGGCTCTTGTAGCCGAACAGCGGCTTGCGGCTGAACACCGGGAAGATCTCCGACACGATCCCGAAGAACGGTAGCGCGACGATGTAGACCTCGGGATGGCCGAAGAACCAGAAGAGGTGCTGCCAGAGGATCACGCCGCCGTTTTCGGGGTCGAACACGTGCGCCCCGAGGTGCCGGTCCGCCAGCAGGCCCATCAGGGCCGCGGTCAGGATCGGGAAGGCGAGCAGGACCAGGATGCTCGTGACCAGGATGTTCCAGGTGAAGATCGGCATCCGGTACATCGTCATGCCCGGCGCGCGCAGGCAGACCACGGTGGTGATCATGTTGACCGCACCGAGGATGGTGCCGAGACCACCGATCACCAGGCCGGAGATCCAGAGGTCCGCGCCGACGCCCGGCGAGTGGATGGCGTCCGACAGCGGGGTGTAGGCGAACCAGCCGAAGTCGGCGGCGCCACCCGGCGTCAGGAAGCCGGACATCACGATCAGGCCGCCGAAGAGGTACAGCCAGTACGAGAACGCGTTCAGCCGCGGGAAGGCGACGTCCGGCGAGCCGATCTGCAGCGGCAGGATGAAGTTCGCGAAGCCGAAGAGGATCGGGGTCGCGTACAGCAGCAGCATCACCGTGCCGTGCATGGTGAACAGCTGGTTGTACTGCTCCTGCGAAAGGAACTGCTGCCCGGGCCGCGCCAGCTCGGTGCGGATCAGCATGGCCATCGCGCCGCCCGCCATGAAGAAGGCGAACGACGTGACCAGGTACATGATCCCGATCTGCTTGTGGTCCGTCGTGCGGAACAACCGCAGCAGGTACGAACCCTTGACCGACTCGCGCGCGGGGTACGGGCGCGTCGCGATCGGCTTGGGGGCTACGGCCGTCACTCCTGCCTCCAACACTGAAACCTTGTGGTGGTCATCGTCGCGCCACCGGGGCCCGTGAAGGCCTGATCCGGTGGCTTAGGGGGATCGTAGCCCTCGCTACCGACAGTCGCGCGCACCGGCTGGCAAGATCGGGGCGTGGCCGACGACTACACCCGCGCGGCGGTGCGCGCGGCCCGCGCCGTGACCACCCGGCTGGGCTTGCCCGCCCACGATCCCGACGTGCTGCACGAGCGGTCGAACGTGCTGGTGAGACTGGGTCCGCTGGTCGCCAGGGTGCCCGCGACGACCCGGCTGCTCCGGCCGGAACCGGCCCCCTCGCTGGCGCGCGACGTCGCCCTCTCGCGGTTCCTCACGGACCGTGGTGTGCTCGTCGTCTCACCCACCGCGGATCCCCCGGCCGGACCCCATTTCGCGGACGGGCTGCCGGTCACGCTCTGGCACCACACGCCGCACGAACCGGGCCACCGGTACGCACCGGACGTCGTCGCGCGCTCGCTCGCCGAGGTGCATGCGACCCTGCGCGAGTACCCCGGCGAACTGCCCCGCCGCGGGCCGCTGGACGAGCTGGACCGGGTCCTCGGCCGGCACGACCTGGACGGCGCGGCACCCCGCCTGCGCGCCGAGGCCGCCCGGGTCGAAGCCGCGCTGCCGGACGGCCCCGTCCAGCCGCTGCACGGCGACGCGCACCCCGGCAACCTGATCGCGACGGCGGCCGGGCCCTGCTGGCTGGACTTCGAGGACACCTGGCGCGGGCCGCTCGCCTGGGACCTGGGCATCCTCGCGCGGCAGGGCGGCCCGGAGTACCTGGCCGCCTACCCCGGCACGGTGCCCGGCGACGCCCTTCGCGCGTACACGCGGCTGCGAGAACTCTTCGCCGTCGCCTGGCGCTTCGTCGTCGCCCAGCGATTCCCGCACCGGCTCCCCGAAGCCCGCTCCGCGCTCGCCGCCTACTTCTCGCGTTCGTGAGTCGACGGGTACCAGGAGAGGATCGCCTCGACGACGTCCGCGGGAGCTTCGAGCGGGGTCAGGTGCCCGGCGCCGGGCACCACCACGAGCGTCGCGCCGTCCATGACCTCGGCCATCTCGCTCGCCGCCGCCACCGGGGTGATCGGGTCCTCTTCGCCGACGATGACCAGCGCCGGGACGCCGGAGTCCCGCAGCAGGTCCAGCGAGCCGGGCCGGGTCCGCAGCGCCAGCGCCGTCCACGAGATCCCGGTCGGCGGCTGTGCCTCGATGATCGCCCGCACGGTTTCGACGACCTCGGGACGCTCGGCCCGGGTGGACTCGGTCAGCAGATTCGGCAGGTTGGCTTCGGCCAGCCAGCCCTTGATGCCCTCCGCGTCGACGCGCTCGGCGACGTCCAGCCTCGTCTGCGCGGCCTCGGGCGTGTCGGGCGTGGCCTTGGTGTCGATGAGTACGAGCCCGCCGACGCGCTCGGGCGCGAACCGCAGCACGGCCATGGCGAGGTAGCCGCCCATCGAGCAGCCGCCGAGCACGACGCGGTCGAGTTCCAGCCGGTCGAGCAGGGCGACGACGTCGCGCGCGGCGTCTTCGAGGCTCGGTTCGCGATCGGTCTCCGGCAGCGGCGAGCGGCCGAGCCCGCGCTGGTCCGGTGTGATCACCCGAAGGTGTGAAGCGAGGGGCTCGCGCACCGCGTCCCACATGCGGGAATCCAGAGGGAAGGCGTGGAGGAGGACCAGCGGCAGTTCGGTCATGCGCGTCATTTTGTCGGACCCCCTGGCTAGCTTCGCCGATGTGTTCACCGACATCGAAACCGACCGGCTCCTGCTGCGTCCGCCCCGCGAGGCGGACCGGCAGGCGATGGTCGACATCCACACCGACCCGCGCACCAACCGGTTCAACCCCGACCCGCCCGACGTCCCGGGCGCGTCGGCGATGTTCTCGGCCTGGCTGGCGCACTGGGCCGAGCACGGGTTCGGCTACCCCGCGGTGCTCGAACGCGGCGGCGCCGAGGTGATCGGCGTGTGCGGCGTGCGGTTCCGGGAGTTCCACGGCGAGAAGGTGCTGAACCTCGGCTACCGGTTCCGGCCGTCGGCGTGGGGCAAGGGCTACGCGGTCGAGGCGGGGCAGGCGGTCCTGGAGTGGTGCGCCCGCGAGCTGCCGTCCCTGCCGGTGCTGGCGAGCGTGAGCCTCGACAACAAGCCGTCGCTGCGGGTGGCCGAACGGCTCGGCTTCACCGAGTACACGGAGGAGATGTACGACGGCGCGATGTCGCGGCACTACCGGCGCTGAGCCGGGCGGTGTTTGACAACTCCAGAGCGAAAATCACCGGCGGCGGTGCGGCCGTCGCCGCGCGCGGGCGTCCCAGCAGGGGCGGTGCCAGTGCCGCCGGTCGGCGACCGAGCCGGTCTCGTCGGCGGGCCAGACGACGAGGTGCGGCGTGCCCGGCCGGATCTCGTGGTCGCAGCCGGGACAGCGGTAGAACTTGGTGGCCTGGGCCCCCGGCACGGTCCGGACCAGCCAGTCGCCGTCCGACCCGGATTCGGCCCGGGCCCACCCGGTGGCGGCACCGAGGTCCCGTTCGGGCAGCCCGCCGTCCGAACGGCGGCCGGGACGGTTGCGTCGTGGCACGCCCGAAACGGTAGCCGCCCCGCCACACCCAGCCCCCACCGAACCGACCGTCCCGGCCCGCGAACCGACCCTCCGATCACAGGTGATGCCCCTCCAATCACGCGTGATGCCCGTCCAGTCACGCGTGATGCCCGTCCAGTCACGCGTGATGCCCGTCCAATCACGTGAGAAACCCGCCGGAGCTCAGGCCGCCCGGTCCGCCGGCCGGTCGCCGGCCCGCAAGCGGTCCAGGATCGCGTCGTGGCCGAGGCCGTCCCAGCCGAGGCGGTGGAGGGTCCGGCCGGTCCGGCGGAAGTCCTCGCCGCCGAGCACGGACATGATCGTGATCGCGGCGTCGACCATCGGCGTGGTGACGCCGGCGCACCGCGCGAGTGCTTGCAGGGGCACCAGCGTGGAGCGGATGTCCTCGGTGAGGAATCGGTGGTCGAGGCTCGTCGGCGCGGCGATCGTCCGGTACGGCTTCACGGTCCGCAGCGCGTCGAGCAGCGTCGTGGCCGGGCAGCCGTAGTAGCGGTCGAGGACCTCGGTCATGGGCAGCAACCGGGCGCCGTAGGCGTGCGCGACGGCGGCGAACTCGGCCTCGGTGCGCTCCAGCAAGGCGATCGTGCGCGCCGAAACGCCTTCGACGTAGAAGAGCAGTTCCTCCGCGCGGTCGATGGTGCCGAGGTTGGCGAGCGCGATCGGCACGTGCGCGACCGCGCCGAAGTCGTGCAGGCCGCGTTCCACCGGGTTGCGCGCGATCTCCAGCATCGGGAACCACTCGCGCAGCAGCCCGGCACGCCGGGCGACGGCGGCCGCGGTGCTGCCGGAAACCAGGTTCCAGCCCTTGACGCCGAGCACGGTGACGCCGTCGGTGCCGGACGGCCGGGCGGCGAACAGCGCGTCGGTCTCCACGACGTCGACGTCCGGCGCCCCGGCGGCGGCGAGCGCGTGGGCGAACTCGACGCTCCCGCAGAGCTTGCTGGAGAACAGCACCACGACCTGCCCCGGGCGCAGGTGCGGCGCGACCCGGGCGGCGACCTCCGGGTAGGCGGTGGTCACGGTGGCGACCAGGACGACGGCGCGCGCGGCCAGCCCGGCCGGGTCCGCGGTCACCTCCCGGAGCGGGAACCGCCCGTCGAGCACCCCGCGCGCGACGATCTCCCGGCGGCGCGCGATCTCGCCCACGGCCCCGAGATCCCGCGTGTACAGGTGCACGGGCAGCTCCCGCGCGGCGAGGTGGGCGGCCACGGCCCGTCCCTCACCGCCCGCCCCGACGACCCCGATCCCGTCCAGCACGCTCATTCCGCCCACTCCCGTCAGTCCGGTACGCAGTGGACTGGTCGGCACCGGGAGGGGGAAAGTTCCCGCCGGAGCACGTTCCCGGAAATCCGGACGCCCGTGTCGCCCGTCCGGGTACGTGGGTCGCTCGGCCGGGTACGCGTGTGGTCCGCCGGGAGCGCGTGTCGCCCGGACGGGTGCGGCTCACCCCTGCGCGAGCGCCAGCGGCACCAGCTGTTCGGCAGTGGTGAGCGAGCCGTGCTGGCCGACCAGCGACGTCTCCACGGCTTCCGCGAGCCCCCGCACCATCCCGAACCGGTCGCGGGCCGCGGCGACGACGTCGCCGATGCGCGGCAGCACCCGGTCGCTGACCGTGTGCCCGAACCAGCCCTCGGCCACGGCTTCCTCGCGCGAGCGCACCCACGCCCGCTCGCCGAGCACCTCCCGCCAGGTCGCGAGGACGTCCGCGGCCGCGCCCGGCTCGGTGTAGACGTGGCGGGCCCGGATCTCGCCGCCGAACGTCCGCACCCCGGCGAGCAGCTCGGGGGCGTCTTCGAGGTCGAGCTGGTCGTCGACGGCCACCATCCCGTGGTCGGCCACCACCGCGAGCAGCGCACCGGGCGGCAGACCGTCCACAAGGGACTCGACGAGCCGGTCGATCTGCCGCAGCTGCATCCGCCAGGCGGCCGAGCCAGGGCCGTAGACGTGCCCGAGCAGGTCGAGTTCGCTGTGGTAGGCGTAGCAGAACGCCCGCCCGTCGAGCACCGACAGCGTCCGCGCGGCGAGGTCGCCCAGCGCGTGGACGCCGGCGTAGCGCGCCCCGCTCTGGGTGGCCCGGGTCAGTGCCGTGTCGGCGAGCTTGGCCGCCGACACCACCGCCGCGTCGAGACCCGCGGCGGCGGCGCGCTCGAACGTCGTCGGCAGCGGCTGCACCTCGCGGGGCGGGAGCGCGCCGCGCAGGTCGCCGCCGTCCTCGTGGCTGCACCAGCGCAACGCGTTCAGCACGCCCGTGCCGGGCATTTCAAAGGTGTAGCCGACCATGCCGTGCTCGCCCGACGCGAGCCCGGTGCCGATGGCGGCGACCCCGGCGGCCGTCGTCGACGGGAAGCCGACGCGCAGCGGCTCGCGGGCGAGCTCGGTCAGCACCGGGGCGTCCGCGGCGTGCTCGGCGAGCAGCTCCCAGCCGAGCCCGTCGACGAGCAGCACGCAAGCACTGCGCGCCTCCGGGAGGGCGAGGGTGTCTCCGCAGCCGGGCACCCCCAGCGCGGCGAGCAGGGACGGGACGACCTGGCCGAGGTGCGGGACGTCGGCGAGCGAAGGCGGCTGCACGCGCCCAGCTTCCCATCCACGGGCGCGTCCGGCGATAATCGCGGTATGCCGACCTACGCCTACCGCTGCCGCGAGTGCACCGAGACGTTCGAGCTCCTGCGCCCGATGAGCGAATCCGGTGCGCCGGCGGCCTGCCCGGAGGGCCACGCCGACACCGTCAAGCTGCTCACCACGGTCGCCCTCACCGGGGCCGCGAGTGGTTCCGCGGCCCCGGCCGGTGGCGGCGGTGGCTGCTGCGGCGGCGGCGGCTGCTGCGGCTGAGCCCGGCTCAGAGAGCTTTCAGCGCCTGCTCGAGATCGGCCCACAGGTCCTCGACGTCCTCGAGGCCGACGGACAGGCGGAGCAGCTGGTCGGACACCCCGGCGCCGTGGCGGTCGTCCTCGCCGACGATCCGGTGGCTGATCGAGCCCGGGTGCTGGATCAGCGTGTCGACGCTGCCGAGGCTGACGGCCGGCGTGATCAGCCGGACCGCGCCGATCAGGGCGTGGGGATCGCCGTCGACCTCGAACGCCACCAGTGGCCCGCCGATCCGCGGGTGGTGGACGGCGGTCACGGCCGGGTGCTCGCCCAGCCGTGCGGCCAGTACCGTCGCCGTCGCGGACGCGGCGTCGACCCGCAGCGGCAGCGTGGAAAGCCCGCGCAGCAACAGGTATCCGGCGAGCGGGTGCAGCACGCCGCCGGTCGCGAAGCGGATCTGGCGCAGCCGCGCCGCTTCCGGCGCGTCACACGCGACGATCCCGCCCATCACGTCGCCGTGGCCGCCGAGGAACTTCGTTGCGCTGTGCAGCACCATCCGGGCGCCGTGGCGGCCGGGCCGCTGCAGGACCGGCGTGGCGAACGTGTTGTCGACCGCCAGCGGCACCTCTCCGCAAGCACGAGCCAGCTCGGCGATGTCCACTTCGGCCAGGGTCGGGTTCGCCGGGGTCTCCACGAACACGAGCCCGGTGTCCGGCCGCAGCGCGGCAGCGACGGCGTCGGGCGCGGCCCAGGTGACCTCGGTGCCGTGCAGCCCGGACTCGAGCAGGTGATCGCTGCAGCCGTACAGCGGGCGCACGGCGACGACGTGCCGTTTCCCCTGCGCCACCGCGGAAAGCAGGCACGCCGAGACGGCGGCCATGCCGCTGGCGAACGCGACGCCGTGGTCGAAACCCTCGAGCTCGGCGAGGGCCCGCTCGAACCGTTCGACGGTCGGGTTGCCCACCCGGCCGTAGATCGGCGGGCCGTCGAGCTCGACGCCGGCGGCGAAGGCGTCGATCCGGGCGGCTTCGGCGGCACTGTCGCGGGACGGGTAGGTCGTGGACAGGTCGAGCGGAGCGGCGTGCACGCCGAGGTCCGTGAGGTCGTCACGGCCGGCGTGGACGGCTCGCGTGCGCAGCGAGGAAGTCATGCCAGCATGGTCGAGCTTTCCACGGGCCGGGAGCAACAGTCTCGGATATCATTCGACGATGTCCGATTCCGTCGAACTGAGCCCGGTTGATCTCGAGATTCTGCGGCTGCTGCAGAACGACGCCCGGATCACCAACAAGGACCTGGCGGCCGCGGTCGGCATCGCGCCGTCGACGTGCCTGGACCGCGTCGCCCGGCTGCGGGACACCGGCGTCATCACCGGCCAGCACGCGTCGGTCGACGCGGCCAAGCTGGGCCGTCCGCTGGAGGCGTTCCTCTTCGTCCAGGTCCGCCCGCACCGGCGGCCGCTGGTGGACCCGTTCATCGAGCACCTGCTGTCGCTGCCGGAGGTGCGCGCGGTCTACCACCTGACCGGGCCGGACGACTTCCTCGCGCACGTCGCGACCAGCTCCGCCGGGGAGCTGCAGCGCCTGGTCCTCGACGAGCTGACCGCGCGGGACGAGGTCGCGCGCGTCCACACCAACCTGGTGTTCCAGCACTGGAGCGGCGGCCCGCTGCTGCCGCCGGGATCCTGACGTCAGAGGCTCTCCAGCCAGCGGCGGGTCTCGCGCGGCGACGTCAACCGCACGACGACCGCTCCGGGCGGCTCGGCGGCCCAGGCGCGGATGCGCGCCCGCTTCTTCGCGAACGACCGGAAGTGCCAGCGGATGATCGAGTCGGCGGAAAACATCTGGCGGAACGACTCGACGTTCCCGTTGCAGATCCGCTTGCGCGTCACCGCCCGCACCAACGTCCGGCGCACCAGGCGGCCCAGCGAAAGCCAGCGCGGGTAGTCGAGGCCGACGATCAGCTGCGTGCGGGGCAGGACGATGTCCTGCCACTTGCTGTAGACGGCGTCGAGGACCCAGCGCTCCTGCGCGCACACCTCGGCGATCCGGCGGCGCTGCTCGTCGTCGGGGGTGCCGACCCAGCCCGGCTGCCAGCCGATGTCGTCCGCGCAGTGGTGGGGCAGGCCGGTCCGCTCGGCGATCCGGGCCGCGAGCGTCGACTTGCCCGAGCCCGTCACGCCGACGACGACGATGCGGTCAGGCACCGAGCTCACGGGCGGGCTCCCGCGGCCCGCGGTAGGGCTGCGTCTGGCTGTAGACCAGGTTCGTGGTCGTGCTGCCGAACTGGGCCAGCTCGTCCACCGTCTGCTCGAGGTGGGCCATGGAGGCCGCGGCGATCTTGAGCGTGTAGCAGTCGTCGCCGGTGGTGCGCAGGCACTCGAGGATCTCGGAGCGCTCGCCGAGCAGCTTGTGCAACGGCTCGTGGCGGCTGCCCGGGTACTTGAGCCGGACCACGGCGAGCACCGGGTAGCCGACCTTGCCGAGGTCGATTTCCGCGCGGTAGCCGGTGATCACGCCGGCCGTCTCGAGCCGCCGGAGCCGCTCGGTCGCCGCGGACGCGCTGAGGTTCACCCGGCGGCCGAGCTCGGTGAGCGGCAGCCGGGCGTCGCGCTGGAGCTCGGCCAGGATGGCCCAGTCCGTCGGATCGAGGCTCTCGGTCATCCGGCGAACATACCGTGGGATCCACGGCGGAACGGGCGGAACGCCGTGATCGATCCCTTCCGGTCGGAGCCGGTGCGTCGATAGCCTTTTGCGGTGAAGATCGGCGTGAACGTCCCCAATTTCGGACCCGGCACGGACCCGGGCGTCCTGCGCGCCTGGGCGCAGACGGTGGAAGGGCTCGGCTACGACCTGCTGATGGTGTCCGACCACGTCGCCATCACGCCGGACGTCGCCGAGCAGTACCCGGCGCCGTTCTACGAGCCGTTCACGACGCTGTCGTGGCTGGCCGGCGTCACGCAGCGGGTGCGGCTGGGCACGACCGTGCTGGTCGTGCCGTACCGGCACCCCCTGCTGGTGGCGCGGATGGCGGCGACCCTCGACGCCCTCAGCGGCGGCCGGTTCGTGCTCGGCGCCGGCATCGGCTGGGCGAAGCAGGAGTTCGACGCGCTGGGCGTGCCGTTCGAGGGGCGCGGCAAGCTCACCACCGAGTACCTGCGGACGATCCGCGCCGCGTGGGCCGACCGCGACGACTACCGCGCAGGGCCGATCCCGTTGTGGCTGGGCGGGCACAGCGACGCCGGGCTGCGCCGCGCGGTCGAGCTCGGCGACGCGTGGCACCCGCTGCGGCTGACGCCGGCCGGGTTCCGGGACGGGCTGGCGCGCCTGGAAAAGCTGGCGGGCGACCGGCCGGTGCCCGCCTTCGCGCCGCGGATCCTGCTGCGGGTGACCGCGGCCCCGGTGACCGGCCCGGACCGGCGCGCCGGGGAAGGCACGCTCGACCAGGTCCTCGAGGACCTGGCGCAGCTGCGAGCACTGGGGGCGGACACCGTCGTGCTCGACCCGTTCGACGCGGACCCGGCCGAAACGCTGCACCCGGAGGTGGCGTGGCGTGACCTCGCGGCGGTAGCCGCATCCTGGAGGGAGAACCTGTGAAGGACACCGAAGAAGCCCTGCTGCGGCGGGCGATCGAGCTCGCCCGCGAAGCGCGCGAGGAACACGGCAACCCGCCGTTCGGCTCCCTGCTGGCCGACGCCGACGGGAAGGTACTGGCCGAGGACCGCAACACCTCGCTGACCGACAACGACATCACGGCCCACCCGGAGCTGAAGCTCGCCCGCTGGGCAGCGCAGAACCTGGACCCGGAAACCGCGGCGGCCACGACGATGTTCACCAGCACGCAGCCGTGCGGGATGTGCACCGGGGCGATCGAGCGGTCCGGGCTGGGGCGGGTCGTCTTCGCGCTGTCGACCGAGCAGTTCCTCACCCTGCGCCCGCCGGTCACGTGGGGCAAGCACCAGCTGGAGGGCCCCGCCCTGTTCGACGAGGCCCGCGTGCCGGTCGAGGGCTACTACCAGTGACGGGTTACCAGGTGCGCCCGGTGGCGCGCATCGAGTCGTCCCTGACGGACCGCGCGACGGCTCCGAAGCAGGGCGACGAGGGCGCGCCGCCGTCCCGGGTGGTGTTCGCGCCGGAGTTCCACGCGGCCGCGGCCGACCTCCGCCCCGGCGACCGCCTGGTGCTGCTGACCTGGCTGCACGAGGCGGACCGCGACGTCCAGGCGGTCCACCCGCGCGGCGACCGGGACCGCCCGAGCACCGGGGTGTTCTCGACCCGGTCCCCGGACCGCCCGAACCCGATCGGCCTCCACACCGTGACGGTGACGGCGGTCGAGGAGGGCGCGCTCACCGTCACGGGGTCGGAAGCCATCGACGGCACGCCGGTGCTGGACGTGAAACCGGTCCTCGGCGAGGTGGCCGAGCGCTGATCAGTAGTCCTTGAAGCCCTTCCCGGTCTTGCGGCCGAGCCGACCGGCCGTCACCAGGTGCTCCAGCAGCGGCGCCGGCGCGAAGCCTTCCTCGCGGAACTCGTTGTAGAGCGTCCGCTGGATGGCCAGGGAGACGTCGAGGCCGACGACGTCCAGCAGCTCGAACGGGCCCATCGGCAGGCCGCAGCCGACCTTCATGGCCGTGTCGATGTCGTCCGCGCCCGCGTAGTGGGCTTCCAGCATCTTCACCGCGTCGTTCAAGTACGGGAACAGCAGCGCGTTGACGATGAAGCCCGCCCGGTCACCGCAGTGCACGGCGTGCTTGCCCACCGCGGCGCAGACCGCGCTCGCCGTCGCCACCACGTCCGGGGCGGTCGCGATCGTCGACACCACTTCGACCAGCTTCATCACCGGGGCCGGGTTGAAGAAGTGGAGACCGACCACGTCGGCCGGGCGGGACGTCGCTGCCGCGCACTCGATCACCGGCAGCGAGGACGTCGTCGTCGCCAGGACCGCGCCGGGGCGGACGACCTCGTCCAGTGCCGCGAACACCGCCTGCTTGACCGACAGCTCTTCGGCCACCGCCTCGACGACGAGGTCGACGTCGGCCAGTGCCTCGAAGTCGGTGACCGGGGTGATGCGCGCCAACGCGAGCGCAGCGTCCTCTTCGGACAGTTTGCCCTTGACCACGGCCTTGTCGAGCGACTTCTTCACCTTCGCCACGGACGCCTGCGCCTTCTCCAGGCTCCGGGCGCGCAGCACGACGTCGAGGCCGCGCTTGGCGAACACCTCGGCGATGCCGGTGGCCATCGTGCCCGTCCCGACCACACCGACCCGCGCCACCGGCCGCGGCGGCACGGTGTCCACAGTAGACACGGCCGCCGCGTCCGAGACCACGTTGGGCGAGTCCGGGGCGTCGTAGGTGTAGAAGCCCCGGCCGGTCTTGCGGCCCAGCAAGCCCGCCGTGATCATCTGCTTGAGCAGCGGCGCGGGCGCGTGCAGCCGGTTGCGGGACTGGTGGTACATCGTGTCGAGAATTTCGTTCGCGGTGTCCAGGCCGATCAGGTCGAGCAGCGCGAGCGGGCCCATCGGGTAACCGCAGCCGAAGCGCATCGCGGCGTCGAGGTCCTCGCGGGTGGCGTAGCGCTGCTCGTACATCCGGACCGCGTGGTTGAGGTAGCCGAACAGCAGCGCGTTCGCGATGAACCCGGCCCGGTCGCCGATCACCACCGGCACCTTGCCGAGCCGCTCGGCGAACTCGACCACTTCGGCGACCACGTCCGGCTCGGTCACCACGGTCTTGACGATCTCGACGAGCTTCTGCACCGGCGCCGGGTTGAAGAAGTGCATGCCGACGACCTTGCCGGGACGCGCGGTGTGCACGCCGATCTCGGTGATCGACAGCGACGACGTGTTGGACGCGAACACCACTTCGGGCCGGGTGATCTTGTCGAGCTCGGTGAAGACGTCGGCCTTCAGTTCGAGGCTTTCCGGGATCGCCTCGATCACCAGGTCCACTTCGGACAGATCCGACAGCGACGTGCTGTACCGGATCCGGCCCAACAGCGCCGCACGCCCGGGCGCATCGAGCTTGCCGCCGGAGAGCGCCCGTTCGGTGGAGTGCTCGAGGTGGCCGCGGCCGCGGGCGACCCCCGCCTCGTCGAGCTCGACCGTGACGACGTCGAGCCCGCTGCGCGCGAGCACTTCGGCGATGCCGGCCCCCATGGTGCCCAGGCCCACCACTCCGACCGTCGAGATGTCCCGCGCCATCAAGGCCTCCAGAGATGTTACTCGCTGGTAATTGGCCTCGATACTGCCACGCGGCACCACCGGAAGCCCAGACGGAATCGAGTCAGTACGGCTCAAGTCACCCGGCCGAGCACCCGGCTTCACTCACCGAAATTGCCGTCCACCAGCTCCTTGACCTTGGCCAACGCGGCTTCCGCCTGGGGTCCGCGCGCCCGCACGCGGATCCGGTCGCCCTGACGGGCGCCCAGCGACATCAGGGCCAGCACGCTGTGGCCGTCGGCCTCCTGGTCGCCGAGCCGCACGGAGACTTCGGCGTCGATCCCGCTCAGCGTGCGCACCAGCAACCCGGCCGGCCGGGCGTGCAACCCGACCTCGTTGCGCAGCTCCAGCTCGGTTTCGGCGGCGTCGGCCGCGGGCTCGGCCGGCGCCAGGTCCTCGGGGATCCCGGCCGCCGCGGCGGCTTCCGCCACCGCCGTGCGGTCCTCGCCGGCCTGCGCGGCGACCGCCGCCGCGATCGCGCCCTCGACCAGCGGGCCGTCCGCGACGATCGCGGCCGAGGGATCGGCCAGCGATTCGACGGCGAGTTCGGCCGTCATCTGGGCGCTGCCCAGGTCGTAGAGCAGCACGACGCCGTCGCCGGAGTCGGCGCGCTGGGTGGCGGCGACGACCTCGTCGTAGTCCGTGCCGATCGAGCCGTCGGCCAGGCCACCGGCTGGACGGATGGTGACGTCCGGCGCCATCTGGGCGGCCAGCTCGGCCAGGCCTTCGGCGAGCTTGGCGCTGTGCGACACGAGCACGATTCCCACGCTCACCGGGCCGCCTCCGCGAACGCGCGCAGCAGCAGCGCCGACGACCGGGCGCCGGGATCCAGGTGCCCGACCGCGCGCTCGCCGAGGTAGGAGGCGCGGCCCTTCCGGGGCACCAGGTCCACCGTGGACTCCGCACCGCCGTCGGCCGCGTCGGCCGCCGCGGTCAGCACCGCGGCGACGTCCCCGCCGTCCCCGGCCGCCTTCTCCGCGGCCGACACCGCGGGGATCAGGGCGTCGACCATGGTCGCGTCGCCGCCCACCGCCTTGCCGCGGGCCTGGACGCCTTCGAGGCCGGCACGCAGCGCGTCGAGCAACGCCGGGACGTCCAGGTCACCCGCGGTGCCCAGCTTGGCCGAGGCACGCAGGAAAGCCGTGCCGTACAACGGGCCCGCGGCTCCGCCGACCTTGGAGATCAACGTCGTCGCGACGAGCTTCAGCACCCCGCCCGGTGTGTCCGGCGCACCCGCGTCGAGGGCCGCCACGACGGCCGTGAAGCCGCGGTTCAGGTTCTCGCCGTGGTCGCCGTCGCCGATCGCGCGGTCGAGGTCGATCAGCTCCACGCGGTGCTCGGCGATCACCGCCGCGGCGGCGCGCACCGCCGCCGCGACCCCCTCGGCCGTGCAGGCCATCAGAGCCCCCACCGCAGCGCCGCGGTGTTGACCGGGGCGTCCCACAGCTCGGTCAGCTCGTCGTCCAGTTTGAGCAACGTCAGACTCATCCCCTGCATCTCGAGGCTGGTGATGTACGGGCCGACCAGCCGGCGCTCGACCACGATCCCACGGTCGGCCAGCAGCCGCTCGGCGATGCCGTGGGCCAGGTACAGCTCGACGAGCGGGGTGCCCCCCATCGAGTTGGTGAACAGCAGCACGCGGTCGCCCGCGGCGAACGGCAGATCCGAAACGACCGCCTCGACCATCCGCGCCACCAGCGCATCGGCCGGTTCCAGCGGGATCCGCTCGCGGCCGGGTTCACCGTGGATGCCGATGCCGAACTCGACCTCGTCCTCGTCGAGGTCGAAGCTCGGGGTGCCGGCGTGCGGCACGGTCGGCGCGGTGAGCGCGACACCGATCGACCGGACCTGGCCGATCACCTTCTGCGCCAGCGCGGTCACGGCGTCGAGGGAGTCGCCGCGCTCGGCGGCGGCACCGGTGATCTTCTCCAGCAGCACCGTGCCGCCGACCCCGCGGCGGCCCGCGGTGTACGTCGAGTCCTTGACCGCGACGTCGTCGTCGATCACGACGCTGCGGACCTCGAGGCCCTCGGCGGCGGCCAGCTCGGCGGCCGTCTCGAAGTTCAGCACGTCGCCGGTGTAGTTCTTCACGATGAGCAGGGCACCCGCGTCGCCGGTGGTCGCGGTGACGGCGGCCTGCACCGCGTCCGGGGTCGGCGAGGTGAACACCGCGCCGGGCACGGCGGCGGCGAGCATGCCGTGGCCGACGAAGCCACCGTGCAGCGGCTCGTGCCCGGACCCGCCGCCGGAGATCACGGCGACCCTGCCCGCGACCGGCGCGCCGGCTCTGATCACGACGTCCGGGTCGTACTGGACGCGGAGGATGTCGGCGTGCGCGGCGGCGAGCCCCCGCAGCGACTCGGCGACCACGTTCGCCGGATCGTTGATGATCTTCTTCACGGCAGCCTCCGGCACATCGGCGGGTGGGGTGTCCCCTTCCTACCTCCCCGCGCGGGCTGCCGCCAGGTCAGGACCGGATCAAGGTTTGGGGAGCTTGGTGACCACGTTCTTCGCGACGGTCACCGCCTTGCCGCACGGGTCGCCGTTGTCGTCGTCGTAGCCCTGGTAGTCCACCTGGGCCAGTTCGACGTCGTCGCCCTGCCACGGCCGGTGCTGCCACTGGACCTTGCACCGGGCCGAACCCTCGGTCGCCTGCTTCTGGAACGCGGTCACGCCGTTGCCGAGGTCCACCTTGGAGTAACCGTCGCCGACGATCGGGGGCAGGCCCGGCAGGAACCCGACCGTCACCGCCGGGCCCCGGTCCCGCCACTCGCACGAGTGCAGGCCCGAGGGCGCGGACTTCGCGGACGGCACGGCGGCGGCCACCACCGCGGTGTCGGCCATCGCGCACGGGTCGGCGGTCAGCACGGTGCCCGAAGGCGTCGAGTACTTCTCCGGCGAGTTGTGCACCTTTTGGACGACGGCGTTCACCAGGGTCTGGCCGGGGCGGCAGGGATCACCGGCGTAGGTGACCGACACCGCGAGCGCCAGGTCGGGGTTCAACGCCGTCATCGCCGCGACGGTGCAGTCGGTGTCGCCGGTCTTGTTCACGCGCAACGGGAGCCCGCCGGCCTGCCCGGTCGTCTTGTCGGCCCGCGGCGCCGTGGTGCTGCCGATCTCGAGCGCGAACCGGATCTCCTTGCCGCCGGGGTCCTTCACCTTGTTGCTGCACTTGTCGAAGGCGATCGACGACGGCGACGGGTCGGCTTCGACCGTACCGAGGCCCAGCGCGCCGAGGGCGTCCTTGGTCAGGAACTGGCACGGCTGGATCGTGCGGAGGACGTCCGCCGCCACGGCGGCGTCGGTGATCGGGCCGTCGGCGACCTGGCCGGTGCCGGCCGCCGCGGGCACCGTCGTCCGGGCGAAGTTGGACTTGCCGAGGTCTTGCCCGCACGCCGTCAACGGCAGCGCGAGGGCGGTGACCAGCAGGAACAGCGTCGGGAGACGGCGGTGCCGAACGTCTGGGAACACGCGATGCACGGTAGCGGCACCCGCGCGCCGCTGTCCGGACAACCCGGCTATTCGCCCGCCACCGTCGGTGTGTCGCCCGTCTCCGTCTCGGTCTCGGCCGGCACGACGAGCGGGCGGGTCACGGCCCAGATGACGAACAGCGCGGAGACCACCAGCATGCCGATCCCGGCCCACAGGTTGATGTTCACACCCGCGGCCTTCGCGATCTCCTCGTCGGAGGTGAAGCCGATGCCCATGACGGTGAGGATGACACCGTAGACGCCGATCAGCAGGGCGATGATCAGCCGGATGTCGAAGGCGCCTGCCTTGCGTGCGCGCGGCTGCGACTCGGTAGCCATTCCGACCTCCTAGAAGATGACGTTGAGGGCGATGGTCAGGATGAGCACGATGCCGGCGAGCAGGCCCGGCTTGCGGTACCAGCCCGCGTTCTCGCCGGTCGAATCGTGCCGGCGGGTTTCCTTCGGCGTCAGCGAGTAGACGAGACCCACGAGCTCCTCGTCCGGCTTCGGCTTGGTCGCCAGCGAGACGGCGACGCTCACCACGATGTCGACGACGAACGCGGTCCCGGCGGCGACGAAGCTGATGCCCTGGCCGGTGAGGCCGAGTACCCCGGCCTGCGAGAGGCCCCACACGGTGATCGCGGACGCGGTGCCGAGCACCAGGCCGCTCCAGCCGGCGTGCGGGGTCATCCGCTTCCAGAACATGCCGAGGATGAAGGTCGCGAACAGCGGCGCGTTGAAGAAGGAGAACAGGTCCTGCAGGTAGTTCAGGATGTTGCCGGAGTTCGACGCGATGAAGGCGGTGCCGATCGCGAGGATCGTGCCGGCCGACGTCACGATGCGGCCCAGGTTCAGGTAGTAGTGGTCCGGCTTGTCCTTCTTCACGTACGTCTGCCAGATGTCGTACGTGAAGACCGTGTTGAACGAGCTCAGGTTCGCCGCCATGCCGGCCATGAAGGACGCGAGCAGACCGGCGATGGCGATGCCGAGCATGCCGTTCGGCAGGAGGTCGCGCATCAGCAGCAGGAGCGCGTTGTTGAAGGTGACGCCGCTTTCGGCCGTGCCGCCGTCGAGCAGCACCTGCTTCTCCTTGACGTACTCGGACACCGTGACCGCGGCGATCATGCCGGGGATGATCACGATGAACGGGACGAACATCTTCGGGAACGCGCCGATGATCGGCGTGCGCCGCGCGGCGGACATGCTCTTCGACGCCATCGCGCGCTGGACCTCGACGAAGTTCGTCGTCCAGTAACCGAAGGAGAGCACGAACCCGAGGCCGAAGACGATGCCCAGCACCGAAAGCACGCTGTTGCCGAAGCCGGTCAGGTTGTCACCGGGCCACGAGTGCAGCTGCGCGGAGCCGCCCGGGCTGTTGGTCACCTTGTCGACCAGTCCCTGCCAGCCGCCGACCTTGACCAGGCCGATGATCGTCAGCGGCACCAGCGCGATGACGATCACGAAGAACTGCAAGACCTCGTTGTAGATCGCGGCGGAGAGGCCACCGAGCGCGGTGTAGGAGAGCACGATCGCGGCGGCGATGATGATCGACACCCACAGCGGCCAGCCCAGCAGCAGGTTCACCACGCTGGCCAGCAGGAAGAGGTTCGCGCCCGCGATGAGGATCTGGGCCGCGGCGAAGCTGACGCCGTTGACCAAGTGGGCCGGCTTGCCGAAGCGCCGCCGCATGAACTCCGGGACACTGCGGACCTTGGAGCCGTAGTAGAAGGGCATCATCACGATGCCGAGGAACAGCATCGCCGGGATGGCGCCGATCCAGAAGTAGTGCACGGTCGGCAGGCCGTACTGGGCGCCGTTGGCCGACATGCCCATGACCTCGACCGCGCCGAGGTTCGCCGAGATGAACGCCAGGCCGGTGACCCAGGCGGGCAGCGAACGGCCGGACAGGAAGAAGTCGAGGCTGCTCGACACCTGCCGTCGCGCCAGGTACCCGATGCCGAGCACGAGCACGAAGTAGAACGCCAACTCGATGTAGTCGATCGCATTCGCGTCGAGTCGCAGGTTCGCATCGGCTAAGACGAGCACCCGACCCACCTCCGGCTGTACCTTTTTCAAAGAGGACAACATCCGACAGGAATCACCAGCATCCCGTCGGATCGGGACAGTACTGCATGGATTCAGGGTCGGCACGTTGACGGGTCCACAATGGCCGGAGGGCGCGCCTCCCCCGGTCACCACCAGGGGAAACGCGCCCTCGTCACGCGCCGCGGGAGCGGCTGGACCTCACCGGTCGGTCGGCACCGCGACCTCGCCGTCCTCCTCGATCAGCTTGGCGAGCACCGCGTCGGGCAGGTAGGTCCGGTGCGGGTAGCCCGGGCCCCAGGAGTTGAGGATCGGCACGGCGCCGAGCTCGTCGGCCCGCGGGTTGGCGAGCACGGAGTGCACGTCGTCGACCGACTTCGCCCAGCGGAACGCCTTGATGCCCTGCTTGGCCTCGGCGGTGTACTTCTCCCGGGTGTGCCAGTCGTCGCCGTCGTAGGACTCGTCCCACAGGACGTGCCCGGTGTCCTTGAGCACCTCGGCCGCGGCCCGGACCGACGTGCCGTTCTCGTCACCGGGGTTGGTTTCGGGCCACTCGTCGCGCTTCTTGGCCGAGTCCCAGAGCCAGCGGGCCGCGTACTCGCTGCCGTTGAAGATCGACATGCACCGCGACCAGCCGAAGCCGACGCAGGCGCCTTCGTGGCCCTGGTCGTAGAACGCGTACCAGGCGTCGGTGTCCGGGGTGCCGCCCGGCTCGAGGCACACGCAGTGCCCGCCGCGGATCCGGCCGAGCTTCGCGACCCCGCCCCTCGCGATGAAGAACTCGCCGGAGGCTTCGTCCTGTTCCGGCTGGTCGAACGCCGAGTACCAGTTGACACCGATCACAACGGGCGAGCGGGTGGGCCGGTCGTCGTCGGACAGCGCGCCGAGCGGATACCTTTCCACGTGCCGCCAGTCGTCCGGAATGAACCGGCCCAGGCGCGGGTCGGACGGATCGGAACCGAGTGGGCGATAACGCATGACTTCCTCCTCCGTGCAAGCGAAAATGCGCGCACGCCGACCGGATGACATGCACACCCTGAGCTCGAAGGCGGACTGAAACGTTGGCACGACGAAGAAAGACGGCCGAGCGCACCACCCTCCGGCCACGCCGGACGCACCGGCGGAACCCCTCGAATCGAGTGTCGCACGACAACGGCGAACAAGAACCCGAACTCACCCGAACAGCGCACAAAAGGCGCCGAAAAAGTTTCTTCTCACTGCGCGGCCGACTATCGGGTTAACGATTTCCTGGCGGAGCAACAATCAGCGAATCAGATACGTCGATTTCGGCATCGATTCGGTATCGGCACCGAGACCGCCCGTTCGGGCAGCCTGAGGGTCAATTTTTCAACGCAAGGCGTTCAGTCCGCCACGCGCCGGAACCGCGGAACCGCGCCCGCCGGCGTCTCGACCGTCTCCCCGAACATCTCCGCCGGCCGGCCCCACAGCCCCCGCTCGCCGTAGAGGGCCCGGTACACCACCAGTTCCTCTTCGGTTTCGCTGTGCCGGGCCACGCCCAGCACCTCGTACTCGCCGCCCTTGTAGTGAACGTACCGGCCCGGCTGCACGTCAGAACAGCCGGAACTCGTCGGACTCGATGCCGCGGAGTTCGTCGTAGTCCAGGGTCAGGCAGCGGATGCCGCGGTCCTCGGCCAGCGTGCGGGCCTGCGGTTTGATGATCTGGGCTGCGAACACGCCCTGCACCGGTGCCAGGAGCGGGTCGCGGTTGAGCAGTTCCAGGTAGCGCGTCAGCTGCTCGACGCCGTCGATTTCGCCGCGGCGCTTGATCTCGACCGCCACCGAGCGGCCGTCGGCGTCGCGGGCCATGATGTCGACCGGGCCGATCGCCGTGGGGAATTCGCGGCGGACGAGCGTGTAACCGTCGCCCAGGGTCTTGATGTGCTCGGCCAGCAGTTCCTGCAGGTGCGCCTCGACACCGTCCTTCTGCAGGCCCGGTTCCGCGCCCAGGGCCTGGGAGTAGTCGTGGAAGACCTCCTCGATCGAGATCACCAGCTTCTCGCCCTGTTTGTTCTCGACGATCCAGAGCTTGCCGTCCTCGATCAGCCAGCAGGGCGGGCTCATCCAGTTCAACGGTTTGTACGCACGGTCGTCGGAGTGCACCGACACCGAGCCGTCGGACTTGACGAGCAGCAGGCGGGTGGCCATCGGCAGGTGGGCGGTGAGCCGGCCGGCGTAGTCGACCTGGCACCGCGCGATCACGAGACGCACCCGAGGAGGGTAGGACAGGGTCGGTGATACTGGGCGCGTGGACCCCATTCAGCGTGTCGCGTCCCGCGAGGTGTACCGGAACAACTGGATGACGGTGCGGGAGGACAAAATCCGCCGTCCCGACGGCTCGGCGGGCATTTACGGCGTGATCGACAAGCCGTCGTACGCGCTGGTGATCGCCCAGGACGGCGACCGCTTCCGGCTGGTCGAGCAGTTCCGCTACCCGCTCGGCGAACGGCGGTGGGAGTTCCCGCAGGGCACCGCACCGGACCTCGCCGACGTCCCGCCCGCGGAGCTGGCCGCGCGCGAACTGCGCGAGGAGACCGGGCTGCGCGCCGGCTCGATGGTCCCGCTCGGCAAGCTCGACGTCGCCGCCGGCATGAGCAGCCAGCGCGGCTGGGTGTTCCTCGCCACGGACATCACCGAGGGCGAGCCGGAGCGCGAACACGAGGAGCAGGACATGCGCAGCGCGTGGTTCGCGCGCGCGGACGTCGAGAAGATGATCCTCACGGGCGACATCACCGACGCGCAGTCGATCGCCGCGTGGGCGCAGCTCATGCTGGCCGAGCGGCACCGGCCTTGAGCATCCCGCGGATCACCAGGTGGTGGAACGGCTTGATCAGCGTGAAGTAGGCCGGGCCGACGCGGTTGTGGAAGTGCACGATCGTGCCGAGCCGGAAGCCGCGCGGCACCGCTTCGACCGTCAGGTACCCGGTCAGGTGGCTGTCGTCGACCCCGGCGACGAGGTAGTGCTCCGGGTCCCCGGCCCGCACGGTGAAGAACGCCACGCGGTCGCCGGGCTCGAAGCCGACGTCCGCCGGCCGGAGGCGGCCGGAGCGCGGGACTGACGCTGTGTCCAGCCGCAGCGCCTTGGTGAGCAGGTACCGGGCGCCGAACAGGACCTTCACCCAGGCCGGCGACCAGCCGAAGACACCGGCGACGAACTCGCGCAGGCTGTTTTCGCTTTCGATTTCCTTGAATTCGACGTAGTCGGCGCCGTCGAGGTAGGGCTCGGTCATCTTGTTCTCCCCAGTACGAGTTCCAACGCGCTCCTGAGCCGCCGTCCGGACAGCGGCGGCACGACCTGGCCGGCGCCGACGACAACGAGGTACAGCGCCCGGCCGAGTTCCGCGTCACCGCAGACTTCGGTCAGGTAATCCACGCGGGTGCGATCGATGCGCTCCTGGATCGTCCGCGCCTCGGCGTCCTGCAAGGCCCAGGCCCGGACGGCGATCTCGAGCCCGGGAGCGGGTCCCGGCGCGGTCACCAGGTCCATCAGCGTGCGCAGCCGGTCGCCGCCCGCCTGTTCGGCCTGCGCCACGAACCGCGTGGTGCGTTCGGCCTCGAAGTGCTCCAGCAGCGCGGTGCGGTAGCCGCTCATGCCCTTGAAGTGGTGGTAGAAGGAGCCTTTCGACAGCCCGAGCCGCTCGGTCAGCCGCTCGATGGTCACCGACGGCGCACCCTGCTCCGCCAGCAGCACCAACCCCGCGTCCAGCCAGTCCCGCTTGCCCACCATATCCATACCATACCGTATGGTACGTTCGCCGACAGCGCAAAACCGAGCTTTCACGTGAAAGCTCGGGATCAGTCGGGCCAGGAGGGTTTGCGCTTCTCCAGGAACGCGGCCATGCCCTCGCGGGCGCCGGGCAGCTGGGACGCCGCGGCCATGACCTCCAGCGCGATCGCGTACGCGTCGGCTTCGGGCCGGTCGAGCTGGGCGTAGAGCGTCGCCTTGCCCACCGCCTTGCTCGCCCGGCTGCCGCGCGTCGCCCGGGCCAGCAGGTCTCCGACGGCGTCGTCGAGCTGCTCGTCGGGCACCACCCGGTTGACCAGGCCCCAGTCGAGCGCGGTGGGCGCGTCGATGACGTCTCCGGTCAGGGCCAGTTCCATCAGGCGCTTGCGGCCGATCGAGCGCGCCACCGGGACCGCCGGCGTGTGGCAGAACCAGCCGCCCTTGCCGCCCGGCAGGGCGAAACCCGCCGACTCGGCGGCCACGGCCAGGTCGCACGACGCCACGAGCTGGCAGCCCGCCGCCGTCGCCAGGCCGTGCACCCGCGCGATGACGACCTGCGGGACCGACTGCATGGTCTTCATCAGGTCGGTGCACAGCGTGAGCAGCTCGCGGACCCCCATCAGGTCGCGCGCGGCCACGTCGCCGAAGTCGTGCCCGGCGGAGAACACCGGTCCGGCGCCGGCCAGCACGATGCCGGTCGCGTCGGACGTGCCCGCCTCGCGGAACGCGGCGAGCAGCTCGGCGAGGTGGTCCGCGGACAGCGAATTGCGCCGCGCCGCCCGGTTCATGGTGATCGTGACGGTCCCGCCGTCCCGCTTCACGAGGAGGTGCTCGTACATCCCTCGACGGTAACCCCTCCGGACCGGAATGTGCGCCGGTAACCGTCCGGGCCGACGCCGACCTCGGCGCGCATCCGCCGCCGCAGATTGGCCGCCGTGCCCAGCCCGGACCGCTCGGCGACCCGCTCGACCGGCAGCGACGTCGTCTCCAGCAGCCGCTGCGCGTACCGGACGCGCTGGACGCGCAGCCAGCGTCCCGGCGTCACGCCGCTGGCCGCGGCAAACTCCCGGTGGAACGTCCGCTCGCTCATCCGCGCGTGCTCGGCGAGGTCCTCGACGCCGATGCCGGACCCGAGCCGGGCCAGCGCCCAGTCCATTGTGGACGCCATGCCGGGCTGGGCCGACGGCGGCGGCAGCGGGTTGTCGACGTACTGCCGCTGCCCGCCTTCCCGCGCCGGCGGCATCACCAGCCGGCGGGCCAGCGCGGCGGCGACGTCGGCCCCGTGGTCGCGCCGGACCAGGTACAGGCAGAGGTCGAGCCCGCCGACGACGCCCGCGGACGTCAGGACACCGCCGTCGTCGGTGTAGAGCACGTCGCGCTGCAGGTCCGCCCGCGGCGCGACGCGGGCGAGCGCGTCGAGGTCGCGCCAATGCGTGGTCGCCGGGCGGCCGTCGAGCAGGCCGGCGGCCGCCAGCGTGAACGCGCCGGAGCACAACCCGGCGACGGTGCGCCCGTCCCGGTGTGCCCGCCGCAACGCGGTGACCGCCGACGCGGGCACCGGGGAAAGGGGGTCGTCGCGGCCCGGCGCCAGCACGAGGTCGCAGCCGTCGAGCCCGGCGAGCCCGTGCGTGGCCGCGACGTCACCGAACGGCGACGCGGGCGTGCGCACCCGGCCGGGACTGCACAGCCGCACCGTGAACGGGCCGATCCCGCTGTCGGTCCGGTCCTGGCCCCAGACCTCGCCGATCACCGCGAGGTCGAACATCCGGGTGCCCGGCAGCAGCAGAACGCCGATCGTGCGCATGGCAGGAAAGTACCGCATCGCGCGCCTTCTGCCACTCCCCTCGGACGGCGGAGACCGCGAAACTCGACGGCATGACCGAAACGGCACTCATCCTGATCGACGTCCAGCGCGGGTTCGACGAAGCGGAGTTCTGGGGTCCGCGCAACAACCCCGGCGCCGAAGCGAACATGAAGGCCCTGCTCGACGCGTGGCAGGAGCGGCGGCTGCCGGTGGTGCTCGTGCGCCACGACTCCCCCAAGCCCGGCTCCCCGCTGCGGCCCGGCCAGCCGGGCAACGACTTCAAGCCCGAACTCGACGGCGCCCGGCCGGACCTGGTCTTCGGCAAGCAGGTCAACTCGGCGTTCATCGGCGACGTCGACCTCGACGCGTGGCTGCGCAAGCGGGGCATCACGAGCTTCGTCGTGGCCGGCATCCAGACGAACTTCTGCTGCGAAACGACCGCGCGGATGGGCGGAAACCTCGGCTACGACGTGACTTTCGCCCTCGACGCCACGTTCACGTTCGACCTCCCGGAGGTGACCGCGGACGAGCTGTACCGCGTCACGGCGGCGAACCTGGCGAACCAGTTCGCCACCGTGAAGTCTGCGAAGGACATCCTGGCGGAGCTCAGCTGAGGCCGTGCCGCTCCCGGATCAGGCTGACGATGCCGTCCATGATCCCGGTGAGCTCGTAGTCCTTGGGCGTGAACACCCGGGCGATGCCGCGTTCGGCGAGCAGCGCGGCATCGTCCGGGGGGATGATCCCGCCGACGATCACCGGCACGTCGCCCGCACCCGCGGCGCGCAGGCCGTCGACGACGTGCGGGACGACCTCGAGGTGCGAGCCCGAAAGCACGGACAGCCCCACGACGTGCACGCCTTCCTGCACCGCGGCCGCGACGATCTGCTCGGGCGTCAGCCGGATGCCCTGGTAGACGACCTCGAAGCCGACGTCGCGCGCCCGGACGGCGACCTGCTCGGCGCCGTTGGAGTGCCCGTCGAGGCCCGGCTTGCCGACCAGGATCCGCAGCCGCTCGCCGAGTTCGGCTTCGGTTTCCCGGACCCGCGTGCGGACCCGCTCCAGCTCGGGATCACCCGTGCCGGCGACCGCGGACGCGGAAACGCCGGTGGGCGCCCGGTATTCGCCGAACACCTCGCGCAGCGCGCCGGCCCACTCGCCCGTGGTCACGCCGGCCCGCGCACAGTCCACAGTGGCCTCGAAGAGGTTTTCCGTGGTCTGCGCGCGTTCCTTCAGCGTGGCCAGCGACCGCTCGACGGCGTCGTTGTCGCGCCCGGAGCGCCATTCCTCGATGGCGGTGACGGCGGCTTTCTCGACGGCGGGGTCGATCGTTTCGATCGCCTTCGCGCCTTCGGCCTGCAGCGGCGACGGCTCGGTCGTCCCGAACTTGTTGACGCCGACGAGGACGCGGTCACCGTTCTCCATTTCGCGGCGGTACTCGGCCAGCGAGGTGACCAGCTGCGACTTCATGTAGCCGCTCTCGACCGCGGCGACCGCGCCGCCGAGGTCTTGCACGCGGGCGATCTCCTCGCGGGCACCGGCCATGATCTCGTCGACCTTGGCCTGGATGACGTGCGAGCCGTCGAAGATGTCCTCGTACTCCAGCAGGTCCGTCTCGAACGCGAGCACCTGTTGCATCCGCAGCGCCCACTGCTGGTCCCAGGGCCGGGGCAGGCCGAGGGCTTCGTTCCACGCGGGCAGCTGGATCGCGCGGGCGCGGGCGCCGCGGGAGAGCGACACCGCGAGCATCTCCAGCACGATCCGCTGGACGTTGTTCTCCGGCTGGGCCTCGGTCAGCCCGAGCGAGTTGACCTGCACGCCGTAACGCAGCCGGCGCGCCTTGGGATCCGTTACGCCGTACCGGTCCCGCGTGAGCTCGTCCCAAAGCGCGGTGAACGCGCGCATCTTGGACATCTCCTCGACGAACCGGACGCCGGCGTTGACGAAGAAGGAGATCCGCGCGACGACCTTCGCCATGTCGGCCTGGTCGACCTGCCCCGAGTCGCGGACGGCGTCGAGCACGGCGATCGCGGTGCACAGCGCGTACGCGACTTCCTGCGTCGGCGTCGCCCCGGCTTCCTGCAGGTGGTAGCTGCAGATGTTGATCGGGTTCCACTTCGGCACGTGGTGCACGGTCCACGCGATCACGTCGGTGATCAGCCGCAGGCTCGGCCCCGGCGGGAAGATGTAGGTGCCGCGGGACAGGTATTCCTTGATGATGTCGTTCTGCGTGGTGCCGGCGAGCTTCGCGAGGACCTCGTCGACGTCGCGGCCCTCGGCCTCGGCCTGCTCGCGGGCCACGGAGACGTACAGCGCGAGCAGCCACATGGCCGGCGCGTTGATGGTCATCGACGTGTTCGCCTCGGCGAGCGGGATGCCGTCGAAGAGCCGCCGCATGTCGCCGATGTGCGACACGGGCACGCCGACCTTGCCGACCTCACCGCGGGCGAGCTGGTGGTCCGGGTCGTAGCCGGTCTGCGTGGGCAGGTCGAAGGCCACCGAGAGGCCGGTCTGGCCCTTCGCGAGGTTGCGCCGGTAGAGCTCGTTCGACGCGGCCGCCGAGGAGTGCCCCGCGTAGGTGCGCATCACCCACGGACGGTCTCGTTCGCGGTCCGTGGGATACGGCACGGGGCACCTCCGGCGGTGGACGTTTTGTCGAGTGTACCGGCCGGTAACTTAACGTGGCAGTGGAATCGAACACGTCCGGGTGACTCAGGCGCCGGCGGCCTGGCCCCGTGCGATCAGGTCGCGGACCCGTTCGGCCTCCGGCACCGCCACCAGCACGATCGGGACCTGCGATGACTTCGATCCCGCGGTCGCCTGCGCGCCGCCGAAGAGGCTCAGCAACCCGCCCGCCTCCCCGAAGGTCACCGTGCCGACGCCGTCCTCGCGGGGCTGGGTGACCGGGGGCGGCAACGCGCGCAGGTACGCCGACGCGCGGGTGCGGCCCGAGACGCCGTCGGCCACCACGACCCGCTGATCGGTCACCGCGTACACCGCGCGGCGCAGCGCCCACAGCCGCCCGATCACCGGCCCCCAGGCCGTCGCGAGCCCGAAGACCGCAAAAGCCGCGCCGATGTAGAAGGTGCGGCCCTCCCGGCCGAACCCGATCCCGGAGGCGGCGATCACGGACACCCAGACCACGCCGAAGGCGAGGCTGTACCAGTCGAGCCCCCTCGGCGCGATCCGCTGCGGCCGCCCCGACCACAGCAGCTGCTCACCCGGCAGCAGGACCTTCATCGGCACGTCCACGGCGACCTCCCCGGTCCTCTTTGCCCGGTGACGCTCGGGAGGGCCGGAAAGGTTGCCCCGGAAGCGCTCAGGCGGCCGAACTGCCCGGTTCCGGCGGGGCCTGGCGGGCCTTCGCCTCGTCGATCGCCTTGGTGAGCAGGTCGCGGACGCGCTTGGGCTCGCCGACGCCCATCAGCGTCACCGTTCCCGGCCCGCCGAAGGTGATGGTCCCGGTGCGGGACGGCCCCGGCTTGAGCACCGGCTCGGCCAGGCGGGCCAGTTCGCTGGACCGTTCCTTCTGCCGGAACAGGCCCGAGCGCGCGATGATCCGGCTGTCCGTCACCGCGTAGGTCGTGCGCCCGAGCGCGAGGTAGCGGACGACCGACCGGCCGGCCGCGCCGTAGAGGCCGAGCACCAGCGCGACGACCGCCACGACCATCGTGGGACCGCTCGGCTCCTGTGCGAGGAGGAACCAGAGCGCGGCGGCGGTGAGGACGAGCCCGGCAGGGGCGATCACCCCGTCCGCGGCGACGTAGAGCGGACGCTGGACCGGCTCGCCCGCCCAGAGCACGCGTTCACCGGGCAACAGCTCGATTTCCCCTGCTGACATGGCCGAACACTACTCTGCCGGGACCCCTCCCGCCGAGTTCCGCACCCTCTGTGCCCGGCTGATCGCGTGCTGCTGCAGCACCGGCGAACTGTGTGACGGAAATCCGCGAGACCGGGCCGGTGCCGTCGATTAGCGTGGGCAGCCGTGACGTGGAGTACGTACGGAAGTTACCTGGTCATCGTGGTCCTGATCGTTCTCGCGCCGGGACCCGACACGATGATCATGCTCAAGAACGCGCTGTCCGGCGGGTTCCGGGGCGGCCTGCTCGCGTCGCTCGGCATCTTCACCGGCAACGCCGTGCAGGGCAGCGCCGCGGCGCTCGGTCTCGGCGTTCTCGTCGCGCGGTCGCAGCCGCTGTTCCTCACGCTCAAGTGGGCCGGTGCCGCCTACCTCGTCTTCCTCGGGATCCAGGCGCTGCGCGGGGCGTTCCGCGGCAACTACCACGCCGTCGAAGAGGCCCAGCGGCGCCGGGGCGGGGGTTTCCGGCGGTTCCGCGAAGGGTTCCTCTCCAACATCACCAACCCGAAGGTGCTGGTGCTGTACCTGTCCGTGCTGCCGCAGTTCCTCGACCCGGTGCGCACGACGACGTGGGACGCGCTCGTGCTGGCCTACACCGTCGCCGTGCTCGGCGTGCTGTGGTTGCTGGTGCTGCTGGTGTTCGTGCACCGCGTGCGGGCGTGGCTGGAGCGCCGCCGGGTGCGCCGCACCCTGGACGGCGTCACCGGCACCGCGCTGCTCGGCTTCGGTGCCGCCCTCGCCCTGGAATCCTGATGTCCTGGAGCACGTACGCCGGGTTCGCCGGGATGATGGCCTTCCTGGCGATGATGCCGGGCCCGGACACGATGGTCGTGCTGAAGAACGCCCTCACCGGCGGCGCCCGCGGCGGCGGCTGGGCGTGCGCCGGGATCACCGTCGCGAACTTCCTGCAGGGCACGGCGGCGGCGCTCGGCCTGGGCGCGGTGATCACCCGCTACCGGCCGCTGTTCGAGACGGTGAAGTGGCTCGGCGCGGCGTACCTGGTGTTCCTCGGTGTCCAGGCCCTTCGCGGCGCCTGGCGCGGGAACTACGAAGCCCTCGACGACGTCCGGAAGGCCCGCGCCTCCCGCGCCCGGCGGTTCCGCGAAGGGTTCCTCTCCAACCTCACCAACCCCAAGGTGATCGTGCTGTACCTGTCGGTGCTGCCGCAGTTCCTCACCCCGGGCGTGACCGACCAGGCCGACGCGCTGCTGCTGGCGTACACGGTCGCGGCACTGGGTGTGGTGTGGCAGGTGCTGCTGCTGTTCTTCGTGCACCGGGTCCGGGACTGGTTGCAGCAGCGCAAAGTCCGCCGGGTGATGGACGGCGCCACCGGTGCCGCACTGGTGGGCTTCGGCGCGGCGCTCGCTTTCGAGGCCTGACCCGCGTGTACGCGCCCGGCCGGTCAGGCGCGGTCGTGGAGGGTGACGTGGTAGCCGTCGGGGTCGGCGAAGGTGAACGTCCGGCCGAAGGGGCCGTCGATCGGCGCGGAGACGATGGTGTGGCCGTCGGCGGCCAGAGCGTCGTGGATGGCCTGGACGTCCGTGGCGTGGAGCCAGATCGCGGCACCGATGCCGGGCTGGGCCACCGAGGCGAGATCGGTGCCGGGAACGACGTCGCGGAGTGCGAACGCGATCGGCTTCGTCTCGAAGACGACGGCGTGCGGAGGTCCGGCCGGCGAGCGGACGAGGCCGAGGTACTGCTCGTAGAACGCCTGTGCCGCGGCGAGGTCGCGCGCTTGGAGCGAGATGAAGTCGGGGCCGGTGACGGGCATGGTGCTGCTCCTTCGTTGCGTGTCAGGTTCCTGACACGATCCAATGTATGTCAGAATGCTGACATGAGTCAAGACGGTGTCGGCGTCGACCTGGAGACGTCGCTGGGCTACCTGCTGAAAGAGGCGTCGAGCGCTCTTCGCACGGCCATGGAGGAGGTGCTGCGGCCGCTCGGGATGAACGTGACGCGCTACTCCTGCCTCGAACTGCTGGCGCAACGACCGGGCCTGTCGAACTCCGAGCTCGCGCGGGGTGCGTTCGTGACCCGGCAGTCGATGAACGTGCTGCTCCAGGCCCTGGAACGAGAGGGCTACGTGACCCGGCCCGCGGAGGCACCCGTCGGGAAGGTTCTTCCCACGCGGCTCACACCTCGCGGCCGGCGGATCCTCGAGAAGGCGTCCGGAGCGGTCCGGTCCGTCGAAGTCAGGATGCTGGCCGGCCTGACCGAAACCGAGCAGTCGGGCGCGTTCCGGATCCTGCAGAGCATGATCCGGTCCCTGCGCGACGGCGACGACGGCACCCCGGCGCCCGCCCCCGGGAACTAGAGCGTCCGGTCCAGCCAGTCGTAGATCCGGCCCGCCGCGAGGCGCTGGGCTCCGACGTGGCAGTGGGCGTCCGCGCCCTCCTCCGCCGTGAACGTCAGCAGCGTCTTCGGTGCCTCCAGGTGCGCGTACAGCCGACGCGGTTCCGTTTCCCGCTCGCCGCCGAAGAACAGGTCGTTCGCCGCTTCGCACACCAGGACCGGGCAGGTGATCTTCTCCGCCACGCCGTCTTCGAGCGTGTACTCCAGGTACTTCGCGACGAACTCGCGGTCGGTCGCCGCTCCGAGCACGTAGCGGCCGTGGTCGCACGCCCAGCGCAGGGTCGGGCTCGCCTGGCGGCCCGCCGACAGCAGCGCGTCGAGCTCCTCGTCGTGCGGCGCCCGGGCGCGGCGCACGATCTCCTCGCGGGGCCACGGCAGCATCGACGTCACGGCGGCACCCGCGTCGTACACGCCGTCCACCGCGACCACCGCCGCCAAGCGGTGTTCGAACGCCGCCGCGCGCGGGGCCAGCATGCCGCCCAGGCTCACACCGAGCAGCGCGATCCGCGACGGGTCGACGCCGGGAAGCGCCCGCGCGAAGTCCACCACCGGCGTCACGACGTGCTCCCAGTCCGGCCGGAAGACGAGCTTCGCGCGCCGGACCGCGCTCGGCTGGCCGGGTCCGTCGAACGTCAGCACGTGGTAGCCGCGCTCCGCGCCGGTCGCCGCACCCAGGTAGTGCAGTTCCTCGGCACTGCCGTCGAAACCGTTGTGCATGAGCAGCAACGGCTTCGGGCCGTCGCCCGGCGCGCGGTAGAAGTAGCCGCTCAGAACCGTTCCGTCGTAAGGGATTTCGATCGGCTCCGCGACTCCCGCGCGCCGGAAGCACTCGACACTCCGGTCGTACGCCGCCGCGATCCGCGGGTCCGCCGGGTCACCGTGCAGGAAGAACTCCGCCGCGAAGTAGTACGTCGACGCGCGCAGCAGCAGGTCGCGAGCGGTGACGGGGCCGGCGCCGGCCGCTTCGGCGTACAGCCGGTCGGCCGGCGCGCGGTAGGCGTCGTGCCAGCTGTCGTAGTCGCCCGCCGTCACCGTCGACGCCGCGGCGAGGACCTCGCCGAAGTCCGAGCCGCCGTAGGCCGCGTGGCCGAACAGGCGCAGGGTCTCGAACCAGAACTGCGTGTCCTCTTCGAACATCAGCTGCTTCATCGGATTTCCTCCCGCGCAAAGGTTTCGAACGAGCGGGCGGGTCGCCCGGTGACCTGTTCGACCGCTGCGGTGACGCGGTCTTCGGTGCCGCGCCGGATGTCCTCGTCGAGGGCGGCGAGCACCCGCGCGAACCCGACGGGGATCCCCGCCGCGGTCAGCCGTGCGGCGAAGTCGGCGGTGCCGACCGAGCGGTGCCGCACCGGATGTCCGACGCGCGCGGCGACGATCGCGGCCGCTTCGGCGTAGCTCAGGGCGGACGGTCCGGTCAGGACGTGTTCGGTGTTGTGCGGTACCGGATCGGTCAGTGCGCGGACGGCGACCGCCGCGATGTCGCCCGCGTCGACGAACGCGACCCGGCCGTCGCCGGTGGCCGTGACGATCTCGCCGTCCCGGACCCCCTGCGCGACCAGGTGTTCGCCGGTGAAGTTCTGCATGAACCAGGACGGCTTCAGCACGGCCCACTCCGGCACCGTGCGCACCAGCCGCTGCAGGTCGCCGAGACCGGGGACGGCTTCGGTGACGGCCGACGAGCTGAGCAGGACGACCCGGCGGACCCCGCCGGCCAGGGCGTCCGCCAGGAACGGCTCGACCAGCGCCACCGGCTCGGCCTCGCCGATCGGGGCCAGCAGGTACACCGCGGAGACCTCGCGCAGCGCGTCGGCGTGGGTCGACCGGTCCGCCCAGTCGAACCGGACGTGGCCGGCCTCGGCCGGCTTCCGCGTGGCCGCCCGCGCACCGAATCCCGCCTGGCGCAGGCCCGAGACGACCCGGCGCCCGGTCGTGCCGGTGCCGCCGAGGACCAGGACGTCAGCCACGGCCGCCGCCGGTGAAGGCCGCGGTCAGCTCGTCGAGGCCGCCGAGCACCTCGGCCGCGGCGAGCGGGCTCCAGTAGTCGCGGTAGCGACGGATCTCGCCGTCCTCGATCGTGATGACGGCGATGTAGGACAGCTCGTACGGCTTCTGCGACGCGACGACAACCCCGCCGATGGTCATTTCGACAACGACCACGGCCGGATCGGTGGTCTCGTGCACGGTCTTCGCCGTGACCTCCCGGATGTCCAGGAGGTTCGGGTAGTCGCGCAGGTACTCGCGGATCGCGTCGCGCCCCTCGACGCGCTTCGGGTAGCCCGGGCCGGCGAACGGGAACTCGAGGACGCCGTCGGCCGCCCAGAGCCCGGCGAACCCGGTCATGTCGTGCTTCATCAGCAGGTCGAGCGCGTGCTCGACGAGGTCACGTGCCGGCATCTAAGTCTCCTCAAACGATTGGACGAGACGGTACCGTCCCGTCGACAGGTTAGCCGGGACGGTACCGTCTCGTCCACCCGCTAGACTGCACCCATGGCACGCACCCCGACCGGCGCCGCCGTCCTCCAGCCCGAAGTCACCCGGGCCATCACCGACGCCGTGCTGCACGAGCTCGCCGAACAGGGCTACGGGCGGCTGTCGATGGAAGCGGTGGCCAAACGGGCCGGCGTCGGCAAGAGCGCGCTGTACCGGCGGTGGCGGTCGAAGCACGAGATGATCACCGCGGTCGTCGCGGAGTTCAGCGTGCAGCGCGCGGACGTCGAGGACACCGGTTCACTGCGCGGCGACCTGCGCGCGATGATCCAGGCGGTGCTGGACTGGCTCACGCACCCGCTGTTCTCGCGGGTCCTGCCGGACCTGGTCGCGGAAGGCGCGCGGAACCCGGAGCTGGCCGAAAGCGCGCGCACGAGCATCGGCGGACCCCGGCGCGACCGCGCGGAGGTCATGCTGCGCCGCGCGATCGCGCGCGGCGAGCTGCCGGAAGACCTCGACCTCGAGATGGCGCTGGACGTGCTGGCGGCGCCGATCTACTGGCGGCTGGTGGTCCGGCAGGCCCCCGCCGGCCCGGACTACCTGGACCGGCTGGTGGAGTACGCCCTGCGCGCGCTGGGAAGCTGAGTCACTTCCGCTCGGGGTCGCCGGCCACGCGCTTGATGTTCGCGCCCAGGCGGTTCAGGTTCTCGACGAAGTGCGGGTAGCCGCGGTCGATGTGGAAGACGTCCCAGACCTCGGTGATGCCGTCCGCGCACAGACCGGCCAGCACCAGCCCGGCGCCCGCGCGGATGTCCGACGCCCAGACCGGCGCGCTCGACAGCCTCTCGACGCCGCGGACCACCGCGTGGTGGCCGTCCGTGCGGGCGTCGCCGGACAGGCGCACCATCTCCTCGATGAAGCGGAAGCGCGCCTCGTAGACGTTCTCCGTGATCATCGACGTGCCTTCCGACACCGCCGACAGCGCGACCGCGAACGGCTGCAGGTCGGTCGCGAAGCCCGGGTACGGCAGCGTCACCCAGTCGACCGCCTTCGGCCGCTCGGGCTGGGCCACGCGGAAACCCTTGTCGCCGAACGTCTCGACGTCCGCGCCGGCCAGCTGCAGCTTGTTCAGCACCAGGTCGAGGTGGTGCGGGTTGACCCCGCGCACGGTGATGTCGCCGCGGGTCATCGAAGCGGCGAACGCCCAGGTCGCGCCCACAATCCGGTCGCCGATCACGCTGTGGGTGGTCGGGTGCAGCTGCTCCACGCCGTGCACGGTCAGCGTCGACGTCCCGGCGCCTTCGATCTTCGCGCCCATCTCGATGAGCATCGTGCAGATGTCGACGATCTCCGGCTCGCGCGCGCAGTTGTCGATGACCGTGGTGCCCTCGGCCAGCACCGCCGCCATCAGGATGTTCTCGGTCGCGCCGACGCTCGGGAAGTCCAGCCAGATCTGCGCGCCGACCAGCGTCTCGGCCTTCGCGACGACGCAGCCGTGCTCGATCGTGCTCGTCGCGCCCAGCTTGCGCAGGCCGTTCTGGTGCATGTCCAGCGGCCGCGAACCGATCGCGTCGCCGCCCGGCAACGCCACGACGGCCTGCTTCAGGCGGCCGACCAGCGGCCCCAGCACGCAGACGGACGCGCGCAGCTTGCCCATCGCCGCCGAGTCCGCGCGGTGCGACAGCTCGGCCGGCGTCGTGATGGTGGCGGTGTCGCCCTCGATGACGACCTCGCAGCCGACGCTCCGCAGCACGTCGCCCATCAGCGGGACGTCCAGGATCTGCGGGCAGTTCGTGATGGTCGTGGTGCCCTCCGCGAGGAGGGCGGCGGCCATCAGCTTCAGCACGCTGTTCTTCGCGCCGACCACGTCGACCTCGCCGACCAGCCGGGCTCCGCCATGGACGTCGAAGTGCTCGCTCATGGCCGCCAATCATGCCCTCTCGCCCGGATTCGGCCCGGGCGGGGGCCGCTATGGTGGCTTCATGGTCGTTCGCATCAACCGCGTGTACACGAAGGTCGGCGACAACGGCACGACCGCACTCGGCGACGGGTCCCGCGTGCCCAAGACGTCCCCGCGGCTGGGCGCGTACGCCGACACGGACGAGACGAACTCGGTGCTCGGCCTGGCGATCTCGGTGGGCGGGCTGCCGGCCGAGGTGACGGACGTGCTGCGCGCGGTGCAGAACGACCTCTTCGACGTCGGCGCCGATCTCTGCCTGCCGATCTCCGACGACCCGCCGTACCCGCCGCTGCGGATCACGGAGAAGTACGTCGAGCGGCTCGAGGCCTGGTGCGACCAGTTCAACGAGCGCCTGCCGAACCTGACGTCGTTCATCCTGCCGGGCGGGACGCCGGGAGCGGCGTTCCTCCACCAGGCGCGGACGGTGTCCCGCCGGGCCGAGCGGTCCGCGTGGGCGCTGCACGAGGCGGAGCCGGAAACGACGAACCCGGTGGCGGTGAAGTACCTGAACCGGCTGTCGGACCTGCTGTTCATCCTCGCCCGGCTGGCGAACCCCGACGGCGACGTGCTCTGGCAGCCGGGCGGGCAGCCCTAGATCCCCCAGCTCGCCCGCAGCGACCCCAGGGCCTGGTGGAAGCCGGGGAAGGTCTTCTTCACGCAGTCCGGGTCGTCCAGGGTCACGCCGTCGACGAGCAGGCCCGTGATGCTGAACGCCATCGCGATCCGGTGGTCGCGGCGGCACGCCACCAGCGTTCCGGTGGGCTGTCCCGGCTGGATCTCGATCCAGTCGCGGCCCGTCTCGACGGCGATCCCCATCGCGCGCAGGTTCTCCTCGCACGCGTCGAGCCGGTCGCACTCCTTGATGCGCGTGTTGTAGACGTCCTCGATGCGCACCGGGCCGGACGCGAACGGCGCGATCGCCGCCAGCGTCGGGACCGTGTCCGAGATGTCACGCATGTTCACCGTGAGGCCCTTCAGGCCGTCCGACGGGCCCGCGACCGTCACCGAGTCCGGCGTCAGGTCGACGTGCGCCCCCATCTCGCGCAGCACGTCGGCGAAGCGCACGTCGCCCTGCAGCGCGTCGGAGCCCAGGCCGGGAATGGTGACCGTGCGGCCGGTGACCGCCGCCGCGGCGAGGAAGTAGCTCGCCGTCGACGCGTCCGGCTCCACCGGGTACTCGCAGGCGCGGTACGGCTGCGCCGGGACCACGAACGTCTGCCCCTCACGGCGGACGTCGACACCGAAGCGGCGCATCATCTCCAGCGTGATCTCGACGTACGGCACCGAGACGAGGTCGGTGACCGTGATCCGCAGTCCCTCCGCGGTCAGCGGCCCGACCAGCAGCAACGCCGTCAGGAACTGCGACGACAGGCCCGCGTCCAGGGTCAGCTCGCCGCCCTTGATGCCGTTCGCGCGGACGGTCAGGGGGTGGTGGCCCGGCTCCCCGGCGAAGGTCAGGTCGACGCCCAGCTCCTGCAGGGCGTCGGTCAGCGGCCCGAGCGGGCGGCGGCGCATCTGACCGGACGCGTCGAAGCGGAACGTCCCGGTGCCGGCCGCGGCCAGCGCGGGCAGGAACCGGGCGGTGGTGGCGCCGTCACGGCAGAAGACGTCCGCTTCGGCGACGCCCGGGCCCGACGGCCGTCCCTCGATGGTCCAGGCGCCCGGCTGCCGGTCGACGCGGTAGCCGAGCTTCACGAGCCCCTCGGCGAAGCCCTCGGTGTCGTCCGAGTGCAGCGGACGGCCGAGCACGGTGGTCCCGTGCGCGGCGGCGGCCAGGAACAGGCCGCGGGCGGTGACGGACTTGGAGCCGGGAATCTCGACGAGGGTCACGTCACGAGTCTACGGAGAGCGGCACTTTCACGTGAAAGTGCAGCTTCGGTCAGTGCGGGAAATCTGGGCTGTCGAGGCCCAGCCGGAGGCGTCCTGACTGACGGAACCCGGAACTCGCATGATCCGAGGCGTCACTCGCGTGATTGGCGAGGCTGCACTTTCACGTGAAAGTGCAGCTTCGGTCAGTGCGGGGAGATTTCGGCCATCGGGCCCCAGTCGGAGGCGTCCTGGACGTTGATGATCCGCGGGTTGTCGGAGATGTACTTCCCCAGCGTGGCGACCGCGGTCTTGAAGTGCTCGGAGCCGACGTGCGCGACGGCCGCGTCCTGCCCCTCGAAGCCCTCGACCAGCACGTACGTGTTCTTGTCGTCAACGCTGCGGGACCACTCGAAGAACTTGTTGCCCGCCTCGGCGCGGGTGCCGCGGGTGAAGTCCCCGACGATGTCGAGCCAGGAGTCCGCGTACTCGGGCTTCACCGGCCACTTGACCACGATGAGAATCATGGCCTCCACGGTAAGCCCGCGAAGCCGCCGCCGGCTGTCTCGGAATGAGACAGATCAGGACGCGCGCGGAAGACGCCGCCCGGGCGGGGCCGACTCGAGCCACGAGAGGAAGCCCGTCAGCGCGCCCGGGCCCATGGCGATTTCGATCGCTTCCTGGGTCTCCGACTCGCAGCGCAGCACCGTCGAGCCCTCGGGGACGGCGTAGGCCTCGGTGCCGGACGGGTCACGGCGGTCGGCGATCTGCATGCTCTCGCGCTGGAAGACGCGGTCCGCGCCGGTCCGCAGGCTCCACACGCGGTACCAGACGAACTCGTCACCCTCGTAGCGGCCGAGCCCCAGGTGCCAGCTCGACCGCGGGTTGTCCGGACGCCACCGCAGCGCAACGCTGACGCCGCCACCGCGGCGCATCCGGATCCACCGCTGGCCGTACCAGGCGGCCAGCACCGCAAGCACGATCAGGAGCCCTGCTACGACCACGGTGATCTTCACGGCCCGGCTCCTGCCCGTCTCGCGCTCAGGCCGTCTGACCCGCTGCGCGGAGCTGGGCCGAAGCCCTCGCCCGCTCGGTTTCGTCGTCGCCGGTCAGTGCCGCCTTCGCCGCTTCGACGTCGATCTCGTCCGAGAGCTCGGCGCTCTCGGCGAGGATGCTCACCCCGGTGCCGGTCACGGAGAGGAACCCACCGTGCACGGCGGCGCAGACCGTCTCACCGTCGGTGGTCGTCACCTTGACCACGCCACCCTCGACGAGCTGCCCGAGCACGGGTTCGTGACCGGCCATGATGCCGATTTCACCCTCGGTGGTCTGGGCCACCACGAAAGTGGCAGTACCCGACCAGAGACGGCGCTCGACGGCCACCAGCTCCACGGACATCTCAGCCACGTAGCACTCCTTCGCTCGGGGTGTTACCACCGAGTGTAATGGGTCAGTCCTTGGTTACGAGAACGGCGGGGGTCGGAGTCCACAAAGGACACCACCCCCGCCGCGCCCGGAAAATCACTTCTTGGTGATTTCCTTGTACTTCTTCTCGAGGTCCTCGAGGCCACCGATGCCCAGGAACGCCTGCTCCGGGTAGTGGTCGAAGTCACCCTTGGTGATGCGGTCGAACGACTCGATGGTCTCCGACAGCGGCACCGTCGAGCCCGGGATGTTCGTGAACGCCTCGGCGACCAGCATGTTCTGCGACAGGAACCGCTCGATGCGGCGCGCGCGCTGAACGGTCAGCTTGTCCTCTTCCGAGAGCTCGTCCATGCCGAGGATCGCGATGATGTCCTGCAGTTCCTTGTACTTCTGCAGGATCCGGATGACCTCGGAGGCCACGCGGTAGTGGTCCTCACCGACGATCGCCGGGTCGAGGATCGTCGACGTCGACGCCAGCGGGTCCACCGCCGGGAAGATGCCCTTCTGGAACACCGACCGGGAGAGCTCGGTGGTGGCGTCCAGGTGGGCGAACGTCGCGGCCGGGGCCGGGTCGGTGTAGTCGTCCGCGGGGACGTAGATCGCCTGCATCGAGGTGATCGAGCGGCCACGGGTCGAGGTGATCCGCTCCTGCAGCTGGCCCATCTCGTCGGCCAGCGTCGGCTGGTAACCCACGGCCGACGGCATGCGGCCCAGCAGGGTCGACACCTCCGAGCCGGCCTGGGTGAACCGGAAGATGTTGTCGATGAACAGCAGCACGTCCTGGTTCTGGACGTCGCGGAAGTACTCCGCCATGGTCAGCGCGGACAGCGCGACGCGCATGCGCGTGCCCGGCGGCTCGTCCATCTGGCCGAACACGAGGGCGGTGTCGTTGATGACGCCGTCTTCGCTCATCTCCAGGAAGAGGTCGTTGCCCTCACGGGTGCGCTCGCCGACCCCGGCGAACACCGACGTACCACCGAAGTTCCGGGCGACACGGGTGATCATCTCCTTGATGAGCACCGTCTTGCCGACGCCGGCGCCGCCGAACAGGCCGATCTTGCCACCCTGGACGTACGGGGTCAGCAGGTCGACGACCTTGAGGCCGGTCTCCAGCATCTCCGTCTTGCCCTCGAGCTGGTCGAAGGACGGCGCGTTGCGGTGGATGCCCCAGCGCTCGAGGTCCTCGCCGTAGCCGGGCTCGTCGAGGCACTCGCCGAGGGCGTTGTAGACGTGGCCCTTGACCTTGTCGCCGACCGGGACGGTGATCGGGCCGCCGGTGTCGGTGACCTCCGCGCCGCGCACCAGGCCGTCCTGCGGCTGCAGGGAGATGGTGCGGACGAGGTTGTCGCCCAGGTGGCTGGCGACCTCGAGGGTCACCGTCTTGCGGAGCTGCTCGAACTCGATCTCGACCTTGAGGGCGTTGAACTGGTCGGGCACGGAACCGCGCGGGAACTCGACGTCGACGACCGGACCGGTCACCGACACGATGCGCCCCTTGGCGCGCGGGGCTTCAGTACTGGTCATCAATCATCACTTCCTGCTGCGGAGAGCGCGTTCGCGCCACCGACGATTTCGGAGATCTCCTGGGTGATCTGCGCCTGGCGGGCCTGGTTCATTTCCCGCGTCAGGTTGCCCACCAGTTCGTTCGCGTTGTCCGACGCGGCCTTCATCGCGGTCCGGCGGGCGGCCAGTTCGGACGCCGCGGACTCGAGCATGGCCGCGTAGAGGCGCGTGTTGATGTACTTCGGCAGGAGGGCGTCCAGCAGCTTGTCGGCACTCGGCTCGAACTCGTAGCTGGGGAGCAGCTCGCCCGCGGGCTTCTGCTGCTCCTCCTCACCGTCGGTGTACTCGACCTCGAGCGGCGCGACGCGCTTGGCGGTCGGCCGCTGCGTCAGCATCGACACGAACTCGGTGTAGACGATGTGGATCTCGTCGACACCCGTGACGCCGTCGGCGTTGCCGTCCGCGTCGTCCGCACCGCGCATGAACGACTCGACCAGCGCCTCGCCGACGCGGACCGCGTCGGTGTAACCCGGCTGGTCGGAGAAGCCCGTCCAGCCGTCCACGACCTCGCGGCCCCGGAACCGGTAGTAGTTCAGCCCCTTGTTGCCGGTGACGTAGATCTGCGGCTCCTTGCCCTCCTCGCGGAGCAGGGCGAGCAGCTCTTCGGTCGCGCGCAGCACGTTGGAGTTGTACCCACCGGCCTGGCCCTTGTCACTGGTCACGACCAGGACGGCGGCCCGCTTCGGGTTCGGGCGCTCGACCAGCATCGGGTGGTCGAGGTTGGTCGCCGCACCGGCCAGCGCCGAGAGCACCTTGGTGATCTCGTCCGCGTACGGCCGGGAAGCGGCGACCTTCGCCCGCGCCTTCGTGATGCGCGCGGTGGCGATGAGCTCCATCGCCTTGGTGATCTTGCCGATCGACTTGGTCGCCTTGATGCGCGACCGGAGTTCCCGGAGTTGTGCGGCCATGAGCTACCAGCTCACTTCTTCGGTGCGGGCTTGTTGACCTTGACGGTCTCGTGCCCGACCTTGTCGGAGTCCATCGCGTCGGCGTCCGCCTCGACCAGGGACTTGCCCTCGGAGGTGGTGAACTCCTTCTTGAACTCGTTCACCGCGGCGACCAGCTTGTCGGCCGTCTCGTCCTCGAACTTCCCGGAGTCGCGGATCGCGCCCAGGATGTCGTCGTGCTTGCGGCGCGCCGAGTCGAGGAACTCGTGGTTGAACCGGCGGACGTCCTCGGTCGGGACCGAGTCGTAGTGGCCGTTCGTGCCCAGCCACACCGTGCAGACCTGCTCCTCGACCGGGATCGGCGAGTACTGCGGCTGCTTGAGCACCTCGTACAGGCGGGCGCCGCGCTCGAGCTGCGCCTTGGAGGCGTCGTCGAGGTCCGAGGCGAAGGCCGCGAAGGCCTCCAGCTCGCGGTACTGCGACAGGTCGATCCGGAGCGAGCCGGAGACCGACTTCATCGCCTTGACCTGCGCGGCACCACCCACGCGGGACACCGAGATGCCCACGTCGATGGCCGGGCGCTGGCCGGCGTTGAACAGGTCCGACTGGAAGAAGCACTGGCCGTCGGTGATCGAGATGACGTTCGTCGGGATGTAGGCCGACACGTCGTTGGCCTTCGTCTCGATGATCGGCAGCCCGGTCAGCGAGCCGGCACCCAGCTCGTCCGACAGCTTCGCGCAGCGCTCCAGCAGGCGGGAGTGCAAGTAGAAGACGTCGCCGGGGAACGCCTCGCGGCCCGGCGGGCGGCGCAGCAGCAGCGAGATCGCGCGGTAGGCGTCGGCCTGCTTGGTCAGGTCGTCGAACACGATGAGGACGTGCTTGCCCTCGTACATCCAGTGCTGGCCGATGGCCGAGCCGGTGTACGGCGCGATCCACTTGAAGCCGGCGGAGTCCGAAGCCGGGGCGGCGACGATGGTGGTGTACTCCATCGCGCCCGAGTCCTCGAGGGACTTCTTGACCGCGGCGATCGTGGAGCCCTTCTGGCCGACCGCGACGTAGATGCAGCGAACCTGCTTCTTCGGGTCGCCGGTCTCCCAGTTGGCCTTCTGGTTGATGATCGTGTCCACCGCGACGGCGGTCTTGCCCGTCTTGCGGTCACCGATGATCAGCTGGCGCTGACCGCGGCCGATCGGGGTCATCGCGTCGATGGCGGTGATACCGGTCTGCAGCGGCTCCGACACCGGCTGGCGCTCGACCACCGAGGCGGCCTTCAGCTCCAGCGCGCGGCGGTCGGTGGTCTCGATGTCGCCGAGGCCGTCGATCGCCTGGCCCAGCGGGTTGACGACACGGCCGAGGTAGCCGTCGCCGACCGGCACCGACAGGACCTGGCCGGTGCGCTTGACCTGCTGGCCCTCTTCGATGCTTTCGAAGTCACCGAGGATCGCGACACCGATGGAGCGCGCGTCCAGGTTCAGTGCGACGCCCAGGACGCCGCCGGGGAACTCGAGCAGCTCGTTGGCCATGGCCGAGGGAAGGCCTTCGACGTGGGCGATGCCGTCGCCGGCGTCGATCACGGTGCCAACTTCTTCCCGGCTCACGTCCGGGGCGTAACTCGAGACGTAGTTCTCGATCGCGCTACGGATCTCATCCGAGGAGATCGTCAGCTCGGCCATGTCTTTCCCGCTCTCGCTTCGTTCTTGCCAGTATGCAAAGTCTTGTGTGACCTGGGCCTATGCCCGGGCCAGCCGCCTGCGCAGCGCCGCCAGCCGGCCGGCCGCGCTCCCGTCGATGACCTCGTCGCCGACGCGGACGACGAGCCCGCCGCCGAGCCGGGGGTCGACCTCGACGTGCAGCGCGATCGGCCGCCCGTAGATGGCGTCGAGCTTGGCGCTCAGCTGGGCGGTCTGCTCGTCGGTCAGCGCGCTCGCGCTGGTCACGTAGGCGACCGAGCGCTCACGGCGTTCCGCGGCGAGCTTGACCAGGGCGTCGAGCCCGACGCCGACGCCGCGGCCCTTGGCCCGGCGGACGACCTGCTCGACGAGGGTCTCGGTGACCACGTCCACCTTGTCGGCGAACAGCCCGCGCACCAGGGTGCGCTTGGCGTCGACGGGACCGGCCAGGTCCGACAGCGCGGTCTCGAGTTCCGGGTGGTTGGCCACGACGCGCGAGACCTGGAACAGCTGGGTCTCGACGGCGTCGATGTTGCCGGTCTTCTCCGCCGCGGTGAGCAGAGCCGAGTGCCCGAGCGACTCGAGTCCGTCGACCAGCTGACGAGGGCTGGACCAGCGGTTGCCCGCCACGGCGTCGAGCACCTTGAGGGCCGGTTCGGACAGCTTGCCGTCGAACAGCCGGCGCACCAGCGCGGTGCGCGCCTCCGGCGTCGCCGAGGCGTCGCTCACCGCCCGGCGCAGGCCGATTTCCCGGTCCAGCAGGTCGACGACCGAGAGCAGCTCGTCGCCGACCGAGGACGACACTGTGGCATCGGCGTCGGCCAGAACCTCGCCGAGGCGTTCCTCGGCGAGGCCGAGCGCTTCACGGCTCGCAGCATGCAACGTCATCTCTGGTTACTTCCCCGCTCCGTTGGAGGCACCGGCGGTCTCGAGCTCCGCCAGGAACCGGTCGACGGTGCCGCGGCGGCGCGCCTCGTCTTCGAGCGACTCGCCGACGATCCGGCTGGCCAGCTCGACGGCGTTGCGGCCCATGTCGGCCCGCAGCTCCGCGATGATCTGCGCCTTCTGGGCCTGCAGCTGGGCCTGGCCCTGGGCGACGATGCGCTGGGACTCGGCTTCCGCCTCGGCCCGCAGCTCCGCCTTGATCTGCTCGGCTTCGTGGCGGGCGTCGTCGCGGATCTTCGCGGCTTCGGTCCGGGCCTCCTGCAGCTGGGCCTTGTACTTGGCCAGCGCCTCTTCGGCTTCGGCCTGGGCCCGCTCGGCCTTCTCGATGCCTCCCTCGATCTTCTGCGCACGCTCTTCGTACGCGGCCTCGAAGCGAGGGACGACGTACTTCTTGAGGATGAACAGCAGGATCAGGAAGGCGACGATGCCGAGGATCAGCTCCGAGATGTCGGGGATGATCGGGTTGTGCGTTTCGCCCTCTGCAGCGAGGACCAAGGCACTGTTCAGCACGGCGTCTCCTTAAGCGAGATGAGCGGAACTCAGCCTGCGGAGGCGATGAAGTAGATGACGATGCCGATCAGGGCGAGCACCTCGGTCAGAACGAAGGTCGAGAAGCCGATGCCCTGCAGCTTGCCCTGCGCCTCCGGCTGGCGGGCGGTGCCGTTGATGACGGCGGCGAAGATCAGACCCACACCGATGCCCGGGCCGATCGCGCCCAGGCCGTAGCCGATCGCGGCGAGGCCGGGGTTGATGTTGACGGCGGCTTCCGCGGCCTGGGCCAGAACGATGTTGCTCACGTGCATTTCCCTTCACTTCGGTCCACGCGCTCGCGTGGATCGGGGGCTTGTGTTCTCAGTGCTCCGACGCCAGCGCGGCGCCGATGTACCCGGCCGACAGCAGGGCGAAGATGTAGGCCTGCAGCACCTGGATGAAGGCCTCGAGGAACGTCATCCCGATGGCGAAGATCCACGCCACCAGGGAAACCGGCTTCAGCGCCCAGCCCGAGGTCTCGGTCAGCAGGAAGGTGCCGCCGAGGGTGAACACCGCCAGGATCAGGTGACCCGCGAACATGGCGGCGAAAACACGGATGGCCAGCGTGAGCGGGTTGAGAAAGAACTTCTCCGCGAACTCGATCAGCGCGAAGAGCGGCAGGACCGCCTTGGGCACGCCCGCCGGCGCGAGTTCCTTCTTGAAGTACCCCTTGAAGCCGTGCCGCTTGAACCCGACGAAGTGGTACACCGGGTAGACGACGAGGACCGACAGGGCGAGCGGGAAACCGAACCGCGCCATGGTCGGGAACTGCAGCAGCGGGATGATCCCGTAGAGGTTGTTCACCAGGATGAAGGTGAACAACGCGAAAACGAGCGGCACGAACGGCTTGAAGTCTTTCGAACCGATCTGCTCGCGAGCGATGTTGTTGCGGCTGAAGTCGTAGATCGACTCCGCGACGAACTGCCCCTTGCCCGGCACAACCTGCAGCTTGCGGGTCGCCAGCAGGAAGTACGTCGCGATGATGACAACCGAAAGCACGACAAGCAGCATCGGCTTGGTGACTCCGGCGACCAACGCCGGCAACTCGAAGCTTTCGGCACCGGGGGGCGTGAAAATGCCACCCTCGGTCAGTACCAGCGCGCCCACTGGGCTCCTTCCGGTTCTCCCGGCCGGCGTTCACTCCGCCGGGGGAATCGTCACGATCTGGACTTAACGTACCCGATACGTATCGGGACGTCGGAGGCGGCTGCCCCACTGTGCGATGAACACGACTTCACGTTCTGCACACGGGTTGTCTCGCGTGAACACTGCCCTGCGGTCTACTTCGGACCAGCGGCGGGAAGGCGGAACTACACGGTCGCCACACTGCTGATCGCGGTTCGTCTCAGGAAGCGTGCGGCCGAGGCCGCCACCCTTGACGCGGACCATACCAGCAGGTCAATCCGTGCCGGACAGGCGTACTCCTAACCAACCGATCAGCCCAGGACTTAGGTCCCGGGTGATCCCGGGACCCAGGTCCGGTGCGGGCCGGGACCGCGTCCGGAACGCCGCAGGCACCGGCTCCGGCGGGGTCCCGGCGATCATGGCGGGTTTCTCGACTGTGGTCCCGGTCACACTCGGGTGGCCGCAGTCCGGCTCACCGTCCGTCACGGAAGTCCCGGGCAAAGCGGACAGCGTCAGGACGGGATGATCGTCGGGATCTTGGTCTTGCGGAAGGCGGCGAACTCGGCCGCGGCGGCGAGCATGATGGCCACGATCATCGTGATGCCGAGCGACATCGGGTGCAGCGCGGTGACGCCCTTCAGCAGCGTCAGCGCGCCGAAGAGCAGGACGACCTTCACGACGTACCCGCCGAGCGCGATGACCATGACGAACATCGGGTCCTGGCCCGCGCTGAACTTCATCAGGCCCAGGGTGGACAGCGACGCCAGCAACGCCAGCACCCCGCCGACGAGCGAGCCCAGGAAGCCGGGCAGCCCGTTGAGGATGGTGAACAGCGCGATGCAGAGCACCACGGCGGGCGGGGTCACCAGCAGCGAAGCCTTCGTCATCGCGCGGGCGGCCTGCAGCACCACCTCGGCGTGCGGGTTCCCCTGCTCCTGCGGTTCGGTTTCGCTCACACTGGCTCCCTGCTCGGTTGACCCCGAGTGTAGAGACCCCGGCGCGTCACGTGCCCGGCTGGTTGCGCGAGCGCAGCCGCGGGACGATCGAGACGGCCACCGCGAAGACCAGGCCGATCCCGATGATCCACAGCGCCGCGGCGTCGTCGAACAGCGTCACCGACACCGCGCCGAACGCCAGGATCCCGGCCCACAAGTAGATGAGCAGGACCGCGCGGCGCTGGGAGTGGCCGATCTCCAGCAGGCGGTGGTGCAGGTGCATCTTGTCGGCCGCGAACGGGCTTTCGCCGCGGCGGGTGCGCCGGACGACCGCCATGATCAGGTCCAGCATCGGCACGAACAGCACCGCCGCCACGACCACCAGCGGCGAGAGCAGCGCGATCGCGTCCTTGCCGCTGAACTGCGGGTACGGCACGCGCCCGGACGCCGACGTCGTCGCGCCGGCGAGCATCAGGCCGATCATCATCGAGCCCGAGTCGCCCATGAAGATCTTCGCGGGCTGGAAGTTGTACGGCAGGAAGCCCAGACACGCGCCGGCGAGCGTGGCCGCGATCAGCGCGGGCGGGTAGGTGCCGACGTCACCGCCGGAGCTGTCGAGCAGGCCGAGGGAGAACGCGCACGTGGCGGCGGCCGCGATGAAGCCGAGCCCGCCGGCCAGCCCGTCGAGGCCGTCGACGAAGTTCATCGCGTTGACCATCACCACGACCATCACCACGGTGAGCAGCGCGCCCTGGTTCTTGTCGAGCACCAGCACCGAGCCGAACGAGCCGCCGGTGCCGCCCCACGGCACCCAGAACGACACCCACTGCACCCCGAAGATGACCAGGATGCCGGCGCACATCACCTGGCCGGCGAGCTTCGTCCAGGCGTCGAGCTCGAACCGGTCGTCGAGCGCGCCGATCAGCGAAATGACACCGGCCGCCAACAGCACGCCGACCGAGTCGAAGGAGGCGTCGAACCCGTGCGACAGCGCGGGCAGCTGGTGGGCGAGGCCCATCGCGGCGGCGACGCCGAGGTAGATGCCGACCCCGCCCATCCGCGGGATCGGGGCCACGTGGACGTCGCGGGCGCGCGGGTTGGCGATCGCGCCGACCCGGATCGCGATCCGGCGGACGACGCCGGTGAGCAGGTACGTCACGGCCGTCGCGGTCAGCGCGACGAGGATGTACTCACGGATGGGGAGGAGACCGGATGTGGGCGGCACGGGGTGTCACGCTCGCGGGGTCGGGGTCACCCGCGACACGCTATCGTGCCGCGGAATCCCCCGTGATCCGGCTTCAGGCCAACGATTCCGCGGGCACACCGAGCACCTCCGCGATGGCCTCCTTGCTCACCGCGCCCTCGCGCAGCACCACCGGTTCGGTGCCGGTGAGGTCCACGATGCTCGAGGCGACCGGCTCGCCGCTCGAGCCGCCGTCGAGGTAGACGGCGACCGAGTCGCCGAGCTGCTCCTGCGCCTCCTGCGCGGTGCTCGCCGGCGGGCGGCCGGAGACGTTCGCGCTCGACACGGCCATCGGCCCGACGTCGCGCAGCAGCTCCAGCGCCACCGGGTGCAGCGGCATCCGGAGCATCACGGTGCCGCGGGCGTCGCCGAGGTTCCACTGCAGGCTCGGCGCGTGCGGCAGCACGATGGACAGGTCGCCGGGCCAGAAGGCTTCGATGAGCGCGCGCGCCTGCGGCGGCACGCCGAGCACCAGGCCGTCCACAGTGGACCACGAGCCGACGAGCACGCCGACCGGCATGTCCGGACCGCGGTTCTTCGCGCGCAGCAGCGCCTGGACGGCGCCGGCGTCGAAGGCGTCGGCACCGATCCCGTAGACCGTGTCGGTCGGCAGGACGACCAGCCTGCTCGACCGCACCGCACCGGCCGCCGCGGCCAGCCCGTCGGCCCGGGTCTCCCGCTTGCTGCAGTCGTAGACCACGCTCATGGGCGCCAAGAGTAGTCCGCGGGCCGGGGCGGGCGTTCGCCGCGTCACACCGGCGCCCGGGGGGCGCCCCCCGTCTTCCACGCTACCGGCCGGCACCGACAGTTTCCGGCGCTCCCGGCGCGCGGGGCCGGAGTTGTCCCCAACGCTCGGCCGCGCTGCCGAGCGGAGGTCCCGCTTGCCGGACGAAGGTCCCGCTTGCCGGGCGGAGGTCGCGAATGACTCATTCGGGACCTCCGGCGTCGCGAATGAGTCATTCGCGGCGTCCGTCGCCGGGCTGACAAGCGGCCAGACTTTCGTCGTGGGGCAAGCGGGTAGACCTCCCGTCGCGGCGGAACCGGCGGCAGTGCGGCTCAATACCGTCGATCACCGGGAACCACCACCGGCGTGGGTTCCCAGCGAAGGAGCCGCAGATGCGCCCCAGAACCCCGAAAGCGCTCGCCCTGCTCGCCGCGGTCGCCGTCCTGACCGGGCTCGGCACGGGCACGGCCGCGGCGGAGCCGCTCACCCGCGGCTGGCCCGCGCCGATCGACGCCGCCCACTGGGAGAACCAGGACCACATGACCTGGTCCGACTACCGCAAGGTCCCCGGCACGAACTGGGCCGACCCGAACCTCAAGCCGACCCAGCGCACCTTCAAGGGCGCCGTCGTCCTCGCCGACTACCCGGATCAGGACTTCGTCGTCACCCGGCCGGCCCGCTCGACCGTCTTCGGCAACCCCGCGCCGTCCGCGGCGGACATCCCGCGGGCGCAGGTCGCGCAGTACTACCAGGACTTCCTCAACAAGCCCGAGGCCCTCAACAACGGCCACACGATCAACGAGTACTGGATGGAGGACTCCGGCGGCCGGTTCGGCGTGCAGCTGACCGCGTTCGGGCCGTACCGGATGCCCGGGAAGTCCTACGAGTACGGCATGGAGTTCCAGCCCGGCGCGTGCCCGGCGGGCGCGAACTGCTCCCGGGACATCCGCAAGGACGCCGGGGACGCCTGGCGCGCCGACGTCGGCGACACCGCGAAGCAGTTCGACTTCATCTTCTACCTCTCCGCCGGCCAGGACGAGAGCTCGACCTGGCAGGAGTTCGGCGAGATGAAGTTCGGCACGAAGGAGAACGTGCCCGACAGCTTCGGGCCGCCGAACCACGACCTGCCCAACTACGCGGCCACCCGGTACGTGCCGTGGACGTCGTGGGCGTCGGCCGCCAGCATCTGGCCGAACGCGCAGAACGGCAGCTCGGTGCAGGCCGAGAGCTCGGGCCAGTCGACCTACGCCCACGAGTTCAGCCACATCCTGGGCATCGGCGACAACTACAACAACCCGTTCGGCGTCCCGCCGTCCCGCAGTTACAGCGGGCCGTGGGACATGCTGTCGCGCGGCACGTTCAACGGGCCCGGCGGCCCGCACACCCGCTGGCAGATCCCGGCGACGCAGGGCAGCTCGATGGGCGCCCAGCACCAGCTGCGCAACAAGCTGAAGCTCGGCATCGTCGACCCGGCGGACGTCCTGCAGCTCGACCGCAACGAGCTGGCTTCCTCGGGTCCGGTGTCGGCCCGCCTGACCGCGCGTGAAGCCGAAGCCCAGCCGGGCGCGTTCACCGGCCTGAACATCAAGCTCACCGGCGGCGACAAGGCACCGAAGTGCGACCGGTCGAAGGACCCGTTCTGCGACGGCGGCGGCTACGACAACTACACCGTCGAGGTCGTCGACCGGATGGGCGCGGACTCGTTCGCGCCGGACTCGGGCGTGCTGATCACGAAGACGAAGAACAAGGACGACGCCCCGTTCGACTGGGTGATCGACGCGAACCCGCAGGACATCGGCATCACCGACTACACAAAACCGGACGGCACGCCGGTCAAGATCACCATCGGTGACTACCGGCAGCTCAACGACGCCCTGTTCAAGGCGGGCACCGAGGCGGCGAGCCCGTACGAGTACACCGACCCGGCGAACCGGCTCCGGTTCCTGATCACGGACCTGGCCCGGGACCGGCGCGGCATCCTGTCGTACACGGTGACGGTGGCCTCGCTGGACGGCGCGGGCAGCCAGGCCCGCGGGGCGGCACTGACCCCGGCGCTCCCGGCATTCGCCCGCGGTGGGCTCGCGACCTGCGACTTCGGCCTGTTCAACACGGGTGCGGCTCGCGGCGCCCAGGCGCCGTACGACACGGACACGTACCGGCTGAGCGTGTCGACGGACGCCCGCGGCTGGGAGGTCCGCTTGCCGAACGAGCTGGCGACGGCGAAGTTCGGCGCGCACGTGAAGGTGCCGGCGTACGCGAAGCGGACGTCGGGCGGTGACCTGGCGGCCCGCGTGAAGCTGACGGCGACCTCGGTGAGCGACCCGTCGAAGACCGCGACGGCGAGCTGCACGGCGTTCGGCTTCTAGTCCCCCGCCGAACGTCCCGAATGACTCATTCGGGACCTCCCAGGTCCCGAATGAGTCATTCGCGACCTGCTGCTCAGCCCAGCCGGCGAGCGGTGACGAAGCGGGCCCGGCCCGTCAGGTCCGCGTGGCCCTCGACCCCCGTGAGCACCCGGCGGGCCCGGACCAGGGCCGGGACCGCCGAGCCGTGCGTGTCGTCGTGCTCGATCGCCAGCCCGCCGCCCGGGCGCAGCAGCCGGGCTCCCGCCGCGATCGCGTGGCGGATCACCGCCAGGCCGCTCTCCTCCGCGAACACCGCGCGCGGCGGGTCGTGCTCGGCGACTTCGGGGGGCACCGGGGTGCCCTCCGGGACGTACGGCGGGTTGCAGAGCACCAGGTCGACCAGGCCGTCGAGCTCGGCGAACATCGTCGGGTCGCCGATGTCGCCCGAGTACAGCCGGATGGGCGTGTTGCCCGCGTCGGCGTGCACGTCGGCGTTGTGGCGGGCCCAGGCCAGCGCCTGCGGGTCGATGTCCACCGCGTAGACCACCGCGTCCGGGCGGGCGTGGGCCACCGCCAGCGCCAGCGCGCCGGAGCCCGTGCACAGGTCCACCACCACCGGGAACTCGCGGCCCTGCAGAAATTTGACGCCCCACTCGAGCAGCAGCTCGGTCTCCGGGCGCGGGACGAACACCCCGGCGCCGACCGCGACCGTGATGTCGCCGAGCGCGGCCCAGCCGGTCAGGTACTGCAGCGGGATGCGCTTCGCGCGCTGCTGGACGAGCTGGCCGATGGCCTCGATGACCGGCGGATCGACCAGCGGCACCATCGGCAGCCGCCCGCGTTCGACCCCGAGCACGTGCGCGGCGATCACCTCGGCGTCGAACCTCGGCGAGGCGACGCCCGCGCGCTCGAGGATCCGGGTGGCCTCGATGATGGCCAGGCGCAGCGGCTGCCGATTCACTCGTCGTCCCTCACCTCGTCAAGCCTGGCACACCAGGCGGAACTCCCCCGTGAGGACACGCGCCGGTCCTACGCCGTCCAGCGTATCGAGGCACCCCCCGCGCCCGGGCGACAAGTACCCGGCCGCCGGGTCCCGGGATCGCGACCGGTCCGATCTCCTAGGATGCAGGGCACCGGGTCGGGGATTCGCCTGCTCGACGGCGCCGCCCGAACCGTTCCGCACCGAAACTCCGGGGAGTCCCGCAGTGCCCACAGAGCCGATCACCCGCCGGGTGGCGTTCATCTTCCCGATCTACAACGAGGAAGAGAACATCGACCTGCTGCACCGGACCGTGGACGAGGTGACCGCCCCCCTCGCCGGGAAGTACGAGTTCAGCTTCCTCTACGTCGACGACGGCAGCCGGGACGGTTCGCTGGCGAAGCTCACCGAGCTCAGCGCCCGCGACGAGCGGGTCACGGTGATCGAGCTCTCCCGCAACTTCGGTCACCAGATGGCCGTCACCGCCGGGCTGGACCTGGTCGACGCGGACGCCGTCGTCATCATGGACAGCGACATGCAGGACCCGCCGCGGGTGGCGCTCGAGCTCATCGAGAAGTGGGAAGAGGGCTTCGACGTCGTCTACGCGCAGCGCCGCTCGCGTCAGGACTCGGTGTTCAAGAAGCTCACCGCCGGCGGGTTCTACTGGTTCCTGCGGAAGATGGCCGCGGTCGACATCCCGAAGAACACCGGCGACTTCCGGCTGATCGACCGCAAGGTGGTCGACGAGCTGCGCAAGTACCGCGAGCGCGACCGCTTCCTGCGCGGGCTGGTCAGCTACATCGGCTTCAAGCAGACGGCCGTGCTGTTCGACCGTGACAAACGGCACGCCGGTGTCACGGGCTACCCGCTGCGCAAGATGCTGCGCTTCGCCGCCGACGGCATCCTCGGCTTCTCGGTGACGCCGCTGCGGATGATCACGCGGATGGGTTACCTGATCTCGTTCCTGAGCTTCGTGGGGATCCTCTACGTCGGCGGCGTCAAGCTGTTCGCCCCGGAGACCGCGGTGCCCGGCTGGGCGTTCCTCGGGATCGCGATGTTCTTCCTCGGCGGGATCCAGATCATCATGCTCGGCGTGCTCGGCAGCTACATCGGCCGCACGTACTCCCAGGTGCAGAACCGGCCGCTCTACGGCGTCGCGTCGGTGCGCACGAGCCCGGGGGTGCCGGTCGAGGCCCGCGAGGGCGCCGACGCGGGAAGTGGCACCCGGTGAAGCTGATCACGGCGACCCAGCTGCGCTTCGGGCTGGTCGGGGTGGCGAACACGCTCGTCGACGCACTCGGCTACGCGCTGCTGGTGACGCTGGGCGTCCCGCTGTTCGTCGCGAACTTCCTCTCGACGACCACCGGCATGCTGCTCAGCTTCACCCTGAACCGCAACTTCACCTTCCGCGCCAAGGACGGCGACGTCCGGCGCCAGGCGCTGCTGTTCTTCGGCGTCACCGCGTTCGGGCTGTGGGTGGTGCAGGCGGCGATCATCTTCGCGGTCACCAGCGCGTTCCCCGGGGTGCACGTGCTGGTGCCGAAGTTCGCCGGGATCGCGGTCGGCCTGGTCTGGAACTACGTGCTCTACCACAAGGTCGTCTTCCGGCCCCGGCCCGCAGCGGCCGGGACGCCGGTCCCGGAGGTTACGCATGACTAGCACGGCCGTCTCGTCCCGGGTGACCGACGAGGCGGGTCCGGAACACCCGGAGCCGGCCCGCGCCGGTCGCTGGGCCTGGCTGAACGGCGACTACGCCCGCGTCTTCGCCGTGGTGCTGGCCTGGAACGTGGTCCTGATCGCCGTGGCGTACCTGTTCGCGCCGTCCAGCCCGGTCAGCGAGGGCATCCCGAAGACCGGCATCGGCTCGACGATGAGCCTGCTGGCGCACACCTACCGGTGGGACGCCGGCAACTACGGCGAGATCGCCGTGCACGCCTACACCGGCAGCTACGCCCCGACGCGGGCGTTCTACCCGGTGTTCCCGATCCTGGTCTGGCTGGTGCAGACGGCGAGCTTCGGCACGCTCGGCCTGCTCGCCGCCGGGTTCCTGGTCAACCTGGTGGCCACCTGGCTGGCCGCGGTCGCGCTGCTGAAGATCGGCCGCCACTTCTTCGACGGCGAGCGGGCCCCGTGGCTGGTCGTCGCGGCCTTCCTCACCGCGCCCGCCGCGTTCTTCCTGCACTCGTTCTACAGCGAAGCGGTGTTCTGCGCGCTGGGCTTCTGGGCCTACCTGTTCGCGCTGCGCCGCCAATGGCTGTGGATGGGGCTGACGCTCATCCCGCTCACGGCCTCGCGCGTCACCGCGGCGGTGTTCGTCGGCCTGTGCTTCCTGGAGTTCTGGCGGTCGAAGGACTGGAAGCTGCGCGGCCTGCTGTCGTGGCACCTGCTGTGGTTCCCGGTGGCGTTCGCCGGCCTCGGTGCCGTGCTGGTCTACATGAAGATCCAGACCGGGGACGCGTTCGCGAGCTTCAACGCGCTCAAGGGTGTGCCGAGCTGGTCGTACCACCGGTTCAACCCGAACATCCTCGAGACGCTCTGGGGCGAAGCCAAGATCACCGGCCACGCACTGCTCGGGGACACCCGGCTGGACGCGTGGACGCTGATGAGCCACGTGCTGCCGCTGATCGGCCTGGTGCTGCTGTTCGTGTCCTCGGTGTACGTCCTGGTGGCCCTGCGGGCGAAGGGCGTCCCGCTGGCGCTGTTCGGGTTCGCGTCGATCGTGATGCTGACGATGAACAGCAACGTGGTGTCGGTGCACCGCTACCTGCTGCCGTGCCTGGTGATGTACGTGGCGCTGGTCCTGTTCGGCGAGCGCCGCCCGCAGCTGCGCGGCGCGGTGCACGTGGTGCTGTACGCGAACGCGCTGGTCTGCGGAACGATCTACATCCGGTTCGTCACGGGCTTCTGGGCCGGCTGACGCCCGGCCGGGCTAAACCGCGGCGGCCTCTCGGGTGTGGTGGCAGCGGTGCTCCGGGACAGCTCGGGCACCGCGCACCCGAGGGAGTTCCCGAATGCAGTCGTTTCTGAAGAAGTTCGCCGTCGTCGCAGGAGCGGTGGCCGCAGCGCTCACCGCGGTGCCCGCCACGCAAGCCGTCGCCGCGCCGGTGGCGACCTGCCCGGGTACCGAGATCCACAACTACGGGTTGCCGAAGCTGCTGAGCAACTCGCTCGGGGAACAGGCGGGCGTCCTGCGCCTCTGGTACTCCGGCGCGAACGGCGGCACCAACTGCGCGAAGGTCTACGACAACGCGTCCGGGTCGCACTCCATGTCGGTCAGCATCCGCACGGAACTCATGTCCACCCCGGTGACCGACTCGGGCACGTTCTCCACCTACGCGGGCGGGGTCGTGGTGACCCACACCGACGGCCTGTGCATCTACGTGTCCGGCAACCTGTCGCTGGGCAGCGGTTCGGTGAACCAGTTCCGCGCCTCCGCGGGGCCCGTGGCCTGCAGCTGAACCCCGGCCGCGAGCCGCCGCGGGGGACGCGGCTCGCGGTCAGCCCGACTGGGACGCCAAGCGCTCTTCGCGGTCCGCCGTCGCCAGTGCGTCCAGCACGCCGTCGAGTTCGCCGTCCAGGACCTGGTCGAGGTTGTACGCCTTGTAGTTCACCCGGTGATCCGAGATGCGGTTCTCCGGGAAGTTGTACGTGCGCACCCGCTCCGAGCGGTCGACCGTCCGGACCTGCGAACGGCGGGCGTCGGACGCCTTGGCCGCCGCCTCCTCCTCCGCGATCGCCTGCAACCGCGCCTGGAGCACCTGCAGCGCCCGCGCGCGGTTCTGGATCTGGGACTTCTCGTTCTGGCAGGACACGACGATGCCGGTCGGCAGGTGGGTGATCCGCACCGCCGAGTCGGTCGTGTTGACGCTCTGGCCGCCGGGGCCCGAGGAGCGGAACACGTCGATGCGCAGGTCGTTCGGGTCGATCTCGACCTCGACCTCCTCCGGCTCCGGGTAGATGAGCACGCCGGACGCGGAAGTGTGGATGCGGCCCTGCGACTCGGTCGCCGGCACGCGCTGGACGCGGTGCACGCCGCCCTCGAACTTCAGGCGGGACCACACCCCGTTGACGTCGGCCGTCTTGCTCTTGATCGACAGCGTGACGTCCTTGAAGCCGCCCAGGTCGGAGTCCACCGAGTCGAGGACCTCCGCCTTCCAGCCGTGGCGCTCGGCGTAGCGCAGGTACATCCGCAGCAGGTCGCCGGCGAACAAGGCCGACTCCTCGCCGCCTTCGCCGGACTTGATCTCCATCACGACGTCGGAGCCGTCGTACGGGTCGCGCGGGAGCAGCAGCTCGGTGAGCTTGGACTCCAGGTCGGGGACCTTCGCGGACAGCTCCTCGGCCTCCGCGGCGAACTCCGCGTCCTCCCCGGCCATCTCCCGGGCCGCCGAGAGGTCGTCGCGGACGGCGTCCAGCTCGCGGACGGCCTTCACGACCGGCGTCAGCTCGGCGTAGCGGCGGCCGAGCTTGCGGGCGCGCGCCTGGTCGGCGTGCACCGCGGGGTCCGCCAGCTGGGTCTCCAGCTCCGCGTGCTCGGCGAGCAGCCCCTTGAGCGAGCTCGAATCCACCTCTGCCACCTCTGCCACCTCTCAGCCCGGAGTCACACGCCGTGTCCATACAAAGCGACGGCGCCCACCCGGAGGACCGGGTGGGCGCCGTGGAAAAAGCTACTTGGCGTCGGCTTCCTTCTTCTGCCGCTTGCCGTAGCGAGCCTCGAAGCGCGCGACCCGGCCACCGGTGTCCATGATCTTCTGCTTACCCGTGTAGAACGGGTGGCAGTTCGAGCAGATCTCGACGTGGATGCTGCCGCTGGTCTTGGTGCTGCGCGTGGTGAAGCTGTTGCCGCAGTCGCAGTTCACGTCCGTGACCACGTACTCGGGGTGAATACCGCTCTTCATGGTGTCCTCTCTCGTTGGCTCCGGGTCCCCAGTCGTTCCCACGGGGTGAACCGGCGCCGGACTTCAGCGGGTCATTCTGCCAGACGGGCTGACGTGTACTGGAACGCACCCCGCTGACCAGCTATTCCCCCCACGAAGGGGGCCTCCCCGGCGTACCGGGAAGGCCCCCTTCGAGACGGGATCAGTCGTCTTCGCCGCCGCCGAGGGCGGTCTTCGAGACCTGCATCAGGAACTCGGTGTTCGTCTTGGTCTTGCGCAGCCGCGAGATCAGCAGGTCGATGGCCTGCTGCGAGTCGAGCGCGTGCAGCACCCGGCTCAGCTTCACGGTCACGGCCAGCTCGTCCGGGTTCAGCAGCAGCTCGTCCTTGCGGGTACCGGACGGGTTGACGTCGACCGCCGGGAACACCCGGCGCTCGGCGATCTTCCGGTCCAGCTTGAGCTCGGCGTTGCCGGTGCCCTTGAACTCCTCGAAGATGACCGTGTCCATCGTCGAGCCGGTCTCGACCATCGCCGTCGCGAAGATGGTCAGCGAACCGCCGTTCTCGATGTTGCGCGCCGCGCCGAGGAACCGCTTCGGCGGGTAGAGCGCGGTCGAGTCGACACCACCGGACAGGATCCGGCCGGACGCCGGGGCCGCCAGGTTGTAGGCGCGGCCGAGGCGGGTGATCGAGTCGAGCAGCACGACCACGTCGTGGCCCATTTCGACCAGGCGCTTGGCCCGCTCGATCGACAGCTCCGCGACCGAGGTGTGGTCCGCCGGCGGACGGTCGAAGGTGGAGGCGATGACCTCACCCTTCACCGACCGCTGCATGTCCGTGACCTCTTCCGGACGCTCGTCGACCAGGACGACCATCAGGTGGCACTCGGGGTTGTTCGTGGAGATCGCGTTCGCGATGTCCTGCATGATCGTGGTCTTACCGGCCTTCGGCGGCGACACGATCAGGGCGCGCTGCCCCTTGCCGACCGGCATGATCAGGTCGATCACGCGGGTCGTGAGCTTGTGCGACTCGGTCTCGAGGCGCAGCCGCTCGTTCGGGTACAGCGGGGTCAGCTTGGTGAAGTCGGGACGCCGCTTGGCCTCGTCCGGCTCCAGCCCGTTGATCGAGTCGACGCGCACCAGCGGGTTGAACTTCTGCCGCTGCTGCTCGCCGTCACGCGGCTGGCGCACGACGCCGGTGATGGCGTCACCGCGGCGCAGGCCGTACTTGCGGACCAGCGACAGCGAGACGTACACGTCGTTCGGGCCGGCGAGGTAGCCGGAGGTCCGCACGAACGCGTAGTTGTCCAGCACGTCGAGGATGCCCGCGACGGGCAGCAGGACGTCGTCGTCGCGGATCTCGGTGTCCGGCGAGCCGGCTTCGGGCCGGCCGCCACCGCTGCCCCGGCGACGGCGATCGCGGAAGCGACGGCCGCGACGGCCGCCTTCCTCGTCGTCGTCCTGCTGGGCCCGGTTGTCCTGGCTGCCGCGGCTGTCCTGGCCGCCGCGGTTGCCGTCCTGCTGGTTGCGCTGGCGGTTGCCGTCCTGGCGGTTGTCACCCCGGCTGTCGCCGCGGTTTTCACCCCGGCTGTCACCCCGGTTGTCGCCGCGGTTGCCGCCGCCCTGGCGCTGCTGGTCGCGGTTGCGCTCGCCCTGCTGGCGGTCGCCTCCCTGACCCTGCTGACGGTCGCCACCCTGGCCCTGCTGACGGTCACCGCCCTGGCGGTCGCCGCCCTGCTGGCCGTCGGGCGCCCCGGCGGCGCGGTTGGAACCGCGGCGACGCCGGCTGCGGCCGCCCTCCTCGGGCTGGCCGTCCTGGCCCTGCTGGCCGTCCTGCCGGTCCTGCCGGTCCTGCTGCGGGCGCTCGGCCTGCGGCTGGGTGTCCGACGGCGCGGACGCCTCGGCCTTCGGCTCCGGCTTGGTCTCGACCGGGGCGGCAGGCGCCTCGGCCTTCGGCTCGGCCTTGGGGGCCGCCTTCGGCGGCTCGCCGACGCCCTCCAGGGGCAGCGTCTCGGCCGCCGCACGCGGCTTGCGCGACTTGCCCTGGCGCTCACGGATCGCGGCGATCAGATCGCCCTTGCGCATGCCCGTCGTCTCGCCGACGCCGAGCTCCCCAGCCAGCGAACGCAGTTCGGCGACGGTCTTACCGGTCAGCCCGCCGACCGCCCGCTTGGGCGCGGGGGCCGTGCCGTTCGAACCGGCCGTGTCGCTACCCACGTCGCTCAAAAGATCGGTGTTGCTCACACATGTCCTTCCTGACCGATCCACGCCTCCAGGCGGATCAGCGGACTGCCGCTCGCTTCTGATCGCGAACCGGCGTATCTGCTCCCCGATGCGGGAGATGAGCTCTTCGGCCGTGCGAAACACAGCTGGAGCGCCTCCACCACAGGGGGTTGCGTCCTCCATTCGGAGGACACGGAATTCGGCACCGCCGAGACCGGAAACCCGCCTGCGTCCTTCCGCGTTACCCCGCGTGCCAGGCGGTGCGGATTCGGCGGATCGACGAAGGATGCGATCCGGGGGATTCCCCGGGACCGGCATCGGGTGCGGAAACGCACGGTGATCGAACGCCCCCGAGGGTAGACCGCGGCGGTGCCGGGTGCAACAACCACCCCCCGCGTGGCGGGCGTGGCGGCGCGCACGTGACCCACCTTTTACTGAGCCGCAACCTGCACACCCGTGAGATCCACGGGCAGCTCGAGGACGTCGAAACCGTCAACGCCGACTTCGGGCGGGAGTATTCCCCCGGTGGTCAGCGCGAGCACCGTCGGGCCGGCGCCGGAGACCGCCGCGGGCACTCCGTGTGCACGCAGCGTCGCCACCAGCTCCGTGCTGGCGGGGTACGCGGGGGCGCGGTAGTCCTGGTGCAGCCGGTCCTCGGTGGCCGCGAGCAGGAGCTCCGGCTTCGCCGTCAGCGCGTGGACGGCGAGCGCGGCGCGCCCGGCGTTGAGCGCGGCGTCGGCGTGCGGCACGGTCGGCGGCAGCAGCCCGCGCGTGGTCGCGGTGGCCGAGCGCACCGACGGCACGGCCACGACCGGAAGGATCGACGCGTGCGGCGTGAGCCGCTCGGCGTGGAAGCGCCCGTCGTCGCACCAGGCCAGCACCAGCCCGCCGAGCAGGCTGGCGGCGGCGTTGTCGGCGTGGCCTTCGAACCCGGCGGCCAGCTGCAGCGCGTCGGAGGCGTCGATTTCCCGGCCCGCCAGCGCGTACCCGGCGGCCACCCCGGACACCACCGCGGCCGCGGACGAGCCGAGGCCGCGCGCGTGCGGGATCGAGTTGAAGCAGCGCAGGTGCAGGCCGGGCGGCTCGACGCCGAGGTGCTCGCAGGTCTTCCGGATGGCCCGGACGACCAAGTGCGTCTCGTCGGTGGGGACGTCCGCGACCCCGCCGGCCCCGGCGTCTTCGACCTCGACCTTCAGCCCGGAATCGGTGACCCGCACCTCGACGACGTCGTACAGGCTCAGCGCCATCCCGAAGGCGTCGAAGCCCGGCCCGAGGTTCGCGGTGGACGCCGGGACGGTGATCCGGAACCCGGTCACGAGAGCGCCCCGATGTGGCGCGCTTGCGAGCTGGGGGTCACCGGAGGTCCAGGGCCGCCGCGACGGCCGAGGGGTCCACGGCGAGGGGTTCGACCTCGACGTTGCCCGCCAGCGCCGTCTGGGGGTCCTTCAGGCCGTGGCCGGTGACCGTGCAGACCACGCGAGACCCGCGTGGGAGCCTGCCGTCGGCGGCCGTCGCGAGCAGACCCGCCACGCTGGTGGCCGACGCCGGCTCGACGAACACGCCTTCGCGGCCGGCCAGCAGCCGGTAGGCCTCGAGGATCTTCTCGTCGGTGACGGCTTCGAAGAGCCCGTTGGACGCTTCCTTCGCCTTCACCGCGGCGGTCCACGACGCCGGGCTGCCGATCCGGATGGCGGTGGCGACGGTGTCCGGGTCGCGCACCGGCTCGCCCAGCACCAGCGGCGCCGCACCGGCCGCCTGGAAGCCGAACATCCGCGGCGTGTTCTTCACCACAGCGTCGGCCGCGTACTCCGAATACCCCGCCCAGTAAGCGGTGATGTTCCCCGCGTTGCCGACCGGGAGGCAGTGGATGTCGGGCGCCGTGCCGAGGACGTCGCAGATTTCGAACGCCGCGGTCTTCTGGCCGGCGATGCGCACCGGGTTGACCGAGTTGACCAGGGTGACCGGGTAGTCGGCCGCGGTCTTGCGGGCCAGCTCGAGGCAGTCGTCGAAGTTGCCGTCGACCTGCAGGATCCGCGCGCCGTGCAGCACGGCTTGGGCGAGCTTGCCCATCGCGATCTTGCCCTGCGGCACCAGCACCGCGCAGGTGAGGCCGGCCCGGGCGGCGTAGGCGGCGGCCGAGGCGGAGGTGTTGCCGGTCGACGCGCAGATCACCGCCTTGAGGCCGCTCGCGAGCGCGTGCGTGATGGCCACGGTCATCCCGCGGTCCTTGAACGAGCCGGTCGGGTTGGCGCCCTCGACCTTGAGGTGCACCTCGCAGCCGGTCAGCTCGGACAGGTGCCACGCGGGCAGCAGCGGCGTGTTGCCTTCGCCGAGCGTGACGACCCGCGCCCCGTCCGGTACCGGGACGCGGCCCCGGTACGCCTCGATGATTCCCGGCCACGCCTGGGTACTCACTGGTCTTCGCCTTCCACCCGCATCACGCTGACAACTTCGTGGACGACGTCGAGCCTCGCGATCTCGTCCACAGTGGACTGCAAGGCCGCGTCGGGCGCCTGGTGCGTCACCACGACCAGGCTCGCGCGGTCGCCGACGTCGCTCTGCCGCACCGCGGCGATGCTGACACCGCGGTCGGCGAAGGCCTGCGCCACCTGGGCGAGCACCCCGGCGCGGTCGGCCACGGACAGGCTGACGTGGTACCGGGTCGGCGTCTGGCCCATCGGCCGCACGGGCAGGGCCGCGTGCGCGGATTCGCGCGGGCCGCGGCCGCCGACGACCCGGTTGCGGGCCACCGCGACGAGGTCGCCGAGCACCGCGCTCGCGGTGGGCGCGCCGCCCGCGCCCTGGCCGTAGAACATCAGCTCGCCCGCGGCGTCGGCCTCGACGTAGACGGCGTTGAACGCGCCGCCGACGCCGGCCAGCTGGTGGCGGCGCGGGATCATCACCGGGTGCACCCGGGCGGAAACCGACTCGACGCCGTCGTCGTCGGTGACCCGCTCACAGATGGCCAGCAGCTTCACCGTGCGGCCGAGCATCCGGGCCGCAGCAAGATCCGCCGCAGTGACGTCGGCGACGCCCTCGCGGTGCACGTCCGACGCCGTCACCCGGGTGTGGAAGGCGAGCGAGGCGAGGATCGCAGCCTTCGAGGCGGCGTCGTAACCGTCGACGTCGGCGGTCGGGTCGGCCTCGGCGTACCCGAGCCGGCTGGCCTCGTCGAGCGTCTCGGCGTAGCCGGCGCCGGTGGAGTCCATCGCCGACAGGATGAAGTTCGTGGTGCCGTTGACGATGCCCATCACGCGCGTGATCCGGTCGCCGGCCATCGATTCGCGCAGCGGGCGCAGCAGCGGGATGGCGCCGGCCACCGCGGCCTCGAAGTACAGGTCGGCGCCCGCCGCGTCGGCGGCCTCGAACAGGTCCGCGGAGTGCTCGGCCAGCAGCGCCTTGTTGGCCGTGACGACGGACTTCCCCGCCTTCAGCGCGGCGACCAGCCAGCCGCGCACCGGCTCGATCCCGCCGACCAGCTCGACCACAACGTCGACGTCGTCGCTGGTCACGAGCTTCTCGGCGTCCGCGGTCAGCAGTTCCGGCGGCAGTTCGGGGTGCTTGTCCGGGCGGCGGACGGCGATGCCGGCCAGCTCGACCGGCGCCCCCGCCCGCGCGGCCAGCTCGTCGGCCTGCTCGGTGAGCAGCCGGGCGACCTCGCCGCCGACGGTCCCGCAACCGAGCAGGGCGACCCTGATCGGACGTCGTTGGGGTGCAGACACGGTTGCTCAGACCTCCAGGCGCAGCATGTCGTCGGTCGTTTCCCGCCGCAGCAGCAGCCGCGAGCTGCCGTTGCGCACGGCGACCACGGCCGGGCGCGGCTGCCGGTTATAGCTGCTCGCCATCGAGTAGCAGTAGGCGCCGGTCGCCGCGACGGCCAGCAGGTCGCCGGGGGCCAGCGTGTCGGGCAGCCAGCAGTCTCGTACGACGATGTCGCCGGATTCACAGTGTTTTCCCACGACCCGGGACAGCACGGCCGGAACCGGCTGCTCGTTGTCGCCCGCGGAGCGGGAAACCAGCCGGACGTCGTACACCGCGTCGTACAGCGCCGTCCGGATGTTGTCGCTCATCCCGCCGTCGACGCTGACGTACCGGCGGGACAGGTCGTCGCCGAGCGAGACGTCCTTGATGGTGCCGACCTCGTAGAGCGTGATCGTGCCGGGACCGGCGATCGCGCGGCCCGGCTCGCCGGCGATCCGCGGCACCGGCAGGCCCGCGTACGCGCACTCCTTGCGGACGATCTCGCGGATCTGCGTGATCATCTGCGCCGGGGGCGGCGGGTTGTCCTTCTCGGTGTAGGCGATGCCGAACCCGCCGCCGAGGTCGACCAGGCTCAGCTGGTCGAGCAGCTCCGGGCCGTGCTCCTTGGCCAGGTCGGCGAGCAGGCCGACGACGCGGCGGGCGGCGACCTCGAAGCCGTCGGCGTCGAAGATCTGGGAACCGATGTGGCTGTGCAGGCCGACGAGCTTGAGCGAGCGCGCGTTCAGCACCCGGCGCACGGCCTCGGCGGCGTCGCCCGACGCCAGCGAGAACCCGAACTTCTGGTCCTCGTGCGCGGTCGCGATGAACTCGTGGGTGTGCGCCTCGACGCCGACGGTGACGCGGATCAGCACCGCCTGCACGACGTCGTGGCGGGCGGCGATGTCGGCCAGCCGCGCGATCTCGTAGTAGGAGTCGAGCACCACCGTGCCGACACCCGCGACGACCGCGGCTTCCAGCTCGGCGGGCGACTTGTTGTTGCCGTGGAAGGTGATCCGCTCCGCCGGGAAGTTCGCGCGCTGCGCCACGGCGAGCTCGCCGCCGCTGCAGACGTCCAGGCTCAGCCCCTGCTCGGCCACCCAGCGGGCGATCTCGATGGACAGGAACGCCTTGGACGCGTAGTGCACAAGCGACGGGTCGTCGAACGCCTCGGCGTAGTCCGCGCACCGGGACTTGAAGTCGGCTTCGTCGACCACGAACAGCGGCGTGCCGTGCTGCTCGGCCAGCTCGCGGACGTCGACCCCGGCGATCCGGACGACACCGTCGGCGGCGCGGAAGGTGTTGCGCGGCCACACTTTCGCGGGCAGGTTGTCGAGCTCTTCGACCCCGGACGGCTGGTGCCCGGAGGTGTCGGCGTGGGGGTAGACGTCGGCGTGCCTGGGGCCCGCGGGGTGCGCCATTTCTTACATCCGTTCCGGAGCGGAGACACCGAGGAGGGCGAGGCCGTTCGCCAGCACCTGGCGGGCGGCTTCGCACAGCGCGAGCCGGGCGTGCGTCAGAGGGGTCGCCTCTTCGTCGCCCATGGGCAGCACGCGGCCCACGGTGTAGAACTTGTGGTAGGCGCCCGCGAGTTCTTCGAGGTAGCGCGCGATCCGGTGCGGCTCCCGCATTTCGGCGGCGCGGCGCACGGTTTCCGGGAATTCGCCGATGGTGCGGATCAGGTCGCCCTCGGCGGGCAGCGTCAGCAGTCCGAAATCGACGTCCGAAATGGACTTCAGGCCGAGATCGGCGGCGTTGCGCTGCAGGGACGCCAGCCGCGCGTGGGCGTACTGGACGTAGTAGACCGGGTTGTCGTTGGAGTGCTTGCGGAGCAGGTCGAGATCGACGTCCAAAGTGGAGTCGACGGAGTAGCGGATCAGCTCGTAGCGGGCCGGGTCGACGCCGACGGCCTCGACGAGGTCCTCCATGGTGATCACGGTGCCGGCGCGCTTGGACATCCGGACCGGCTTGCCGTCGCTGACCAGGTTGACCATCTGGCCGATCAGCACCTCGACCGTCGCCGGGTCGTCGCCGAACGCGGCGGCCGCGGCCTTGAGCCGGGCGATGTAACCGTGGTGGTCCGCGCCCAGCATGTAGATGCACAGGTCGAAGCCGCGGTTGCGCTTGTCCTTGAAGTAGGCCAGGTCGCCGGCGATGTAGGCCGGGTTGCCGTCCTGCTTGATGACGACGCGGTCCTTGTCGTCGCCGTATTCGGACGACTTCAGCCACCAGGCGCCCTCGTCGAAGTACAGGTTCCCGGAGTCCTTGAGCTGCTGGACGGCGGCTTCGACCGCGCCCGACTCGTGCAGCGAGTTCTCGTGGAAGTAGACGTCGAAGTCGGTGCCGAACTCGTGCAGGCTCTGCTTGATCTCGCTGAACATCAGGCCGATGCCGATCCGGCGGAACGTCTCGTGCCGCTGCGCCTCGGGCAGCGACAGCGCGCTCGGCTCCTGCTTGAGGACGTTGGCGGCGATGTCGTTGATGTAACCGCCCGCGTAACCGTCCTCCGGCGCGGGCTCGCCCTTCGCGGCGGCGACCACGGACCGGACGAACCGGTCGATCTGGGCGCCGGCGTCGTTGAAGTAGTACTCGCGGGTGACCTCGGCGCCTTGGGCGGCCAGCACCCGGCCCAGCGCGTCGCCGACCGCGGCCCAGCGGGTGCCGCCGAGGTGGATCGGGCCGGTCGGGTTCGCCGAGACGAACTCGAGGTTGATCCGCGTGCCGGCGAGCACGTCCCCGCGGCCGAACGCGGCGCCGGCGTCGAGCACCTGGCGGACGATGTCGCCCTGCGCGGCCGCGGCGAGCCGGAAGTTGAGGAAGCCGGGGCCGGCGACCTCGGCCGAGGCGACACCGTCGTCCGCCGAGACCGCCTCGGCGAGCGCCTCGGCGAAGTCGCGCGGCTTCAGCCCGGCCTTCTTGGCCACCTGGAGGGCGAGGTTCGTCGCGTAATCGCCGTGGTCGGGGTTGCGCGGGCGTTCGATGGTCACCTGCTCCGGCAGCACGGCGTCGTCGATGCCGCGTGCGGCGAGCACCTGCACGGCGGAGCTGCGGACCAGGTCGGCGAGAGCGGCGGGAGTCACCTGCGGAATTCTAGGTGTGCCCAGGTGGGACGTTGGCAGCGGTCTCGGGGACGTCACGGCGGGCATCCCACGAACGGGTTTTCGGGGGTCCGGGTGGCGGAGCCCCCGGCCCGAGGCGAAGCCTCGGTCAGCACTGCGTGAGGTGTTAACCGTGATCAGACGGGCGGTCTCTACACTGGCCCGGGCGGGAATCCGTCCGCAGCCACCAGAGGGAGAACGCGGGAGCCATGGCGAACGGGACAACTCGGAAAAAGGGTTCGGCGGTGAAGGCGGCCCGCGGTTCCGTCGTGAGCAAGAAGGGCACACCGTGGGGGACGATCGTCGCCGTCGTCGCCATCGTGGCACTGGCCGCCTCGGTGATCGTCTACTACATGGTGCAGTCGGCGCCCAAGCGTGAGCAGGCCGACCGCGAGGCGGCGGCCGCGTCGTTCGCGCCGACCGCGTCGGACCCGGACCCGTCCAAGCGCATCCCCGGCGTGGTGATGGCGACCTACACCGGCAGCGTGCACGTGCTGCCGACCGAGCGCGTCGCCTACGACAAGACCCCGCCGTTCGGCGGCCCGCACGACCAGACCTGGGCGACCTGCACCGGCACGGTCTACCCGACCGCCGTCCGCACCGAGAACATGGTGCACGCCCTCGAACACGGCGCCGTCTGGATCGCCTACAACCCGCAGCAGATCTCGGGTGACGCGCTGAACCTGCTCAGCGTCCGCGTCAAGGACAAGCCGTACACGATGCTGTCGCCCTACCCGGGTCTCGACAAGCCGATCTCGCTGCAGTCGTGGGGCCACCAGCTGAAGCTGGACGACGCCAACGACGCCCGGATCGACGAGTTCATCGCGGCGCTGCGCAGCAACCCGAACGGCGTCTACCCCGAGGTCGGCGCGTCCTGCGACGCGGTCCCGGGCTCGTTCGACCCGGACAGCCCGCCGCCGTTCGACGCGTCGAAGCCGGGCCCGGACGCGAAGCCGATGGACTACAAGGGCAGCGCGGGCGCGCAGAACGAGCAGGGCCAGCCGTCCTCGGCTCCGTCGACCATGCCCGCGCCCCCGAACGCGCCGACCAAGCCGAGCCAGTGAGTTCCGAAGCCGGCCTCGACACCGACGAGGTCACCGAGCAGCCGACCTGGTCGCGCTGGGTGATCATCGGCGGGACCCTGCTGGCCGTCCTGCTGATCGGCGCGACGGCCGGCATGTTCCTCACCCGGGCGATCGACGCCTCGGACACGGCCACCGTGCCGGCCCGGGGCTCGGTCGAGGTCGGCTTCGCCCAGGACATGTCGACGCACCACCTGCAGGCGGTCACGATGGCGGGCATCGTCCGTGACCGCACGACCGACGTGGAGATCAAGCAGCTCGCGTTCGACATCGAGCGCACGCAGCTCGAGCAGGTCGGCCGCATGAAGGGCTGGCTGATGCTGTGGGACCAGCCGGAGCAGCCGATCGGCGCGCCGATGCAGTGGATGACCGAGCCGATGCCGGGCCACGACGGCATGGCACCGTCCTCGGTCAACCCGGCCGCCGGCGCACTGATGCCGGGCATGGCGACGGACAAGGAGCTGTCCAAGCTGCGGTCGCTGTCGGGCAGCGCGTTCGACGTGTACTTCCTGCAGCTGATGCTCCGCCACCACCAGGGCGGCACGGCCATGGCCCAGTACGCGGCGGCGCACTCGAACGTGCCGGCGTTGAAGGCGCTGGTGAACAGCATCATCACGTCGCAGGGGGCCGAGATGGACCAGATCAAGCTGATGCTCTCGGTCCGGAACGCCCAGCCGCTGCCGGCTTAGCCCGAAGATCCGGAACCGGCCGTCACCTCTTGGGGTGGCGGCCGGTTTCTTTTTTGCCGGCGCGTGTCGAGAACGGGCGGCCGGCTCCGACTGAGGGGCAGCGGCGGCCGCAGGGGCCGCCACCCACGAGCGGAGCGCGAACGATGACCAAGGTGACCGCCCAGATGTCGGTGTCCCTCGACGGCTTCTACACCGGGCCGCGGGACCCGCGGGGTGAGCAGGGCATGAGTGGCTGGATGCGGGGGCCCGAAGCGCCGGGCTTCTTCCGGGTCACCCGCTGGGCCGTCGACGCCATGGCCTGGCGCGAGCGGCAGGGCTTCGCCGGCGGCGAGCCGTCGATCGACTCGGAGATTATCCAGGAGTCGTTCGCCGCGGCCGGCGCCTACGTCATGGGCCGGCGCATGTTCGACGCCGGCGAGGTTCCCTGGGGCGAGGAGCCGCCGTTCCGCGCCCCGGTGTTCGTCGTCACCCACCGGCCCCGGGAGGTGCTCGAACGCCGGGGTGGCACCTCTTTCACCTTTGTCACCGAGGGGCTGGAACGGGCCGTCGAGCTGGCCCGGGACGCCGCCGGCGAAAAGGACGTGGCGGTCTCCGGCGGCGGGGAGCTCCTGCGCCAGGTGCTGGCCGCCGGGCTGCTCGACCAGCTCGAGCTGCACATCGCGCCGGTGCTGCTCGGCGACGGCCAGCGCCTGTTCGGCCCCGGTCCGGGCCTCGGCGCGGACGAGGGCATCGAGCTGGTACCCACCCGGGTCGTCGACGCGCCCGGGGTGACCCACATCCGCTATACCGTCACGGGACGGTCGAAGCTGGTGCTGGACGATCGCGGCGCGAGCGGCGACCTGGTCGGACCGGCCAAGACCGGGCAGTGAGAGAGGAACGCGCGCCATGAAGTACATGCTGCTGATCTACGGCAACGAAGAAGCTTTCAACTCGATCGGCGCGGAGGCCCTCGCCGAGCTCATCCGGGAGACCGATGCGCTCAACCAGGAGCTGTTCGAGTCGGGCGAGCTGGTCGGCGCCTACGGCGTCGCCGACGAGGTGAACACCAAGATGGTCCGGGTCACCGGCGGGACGCCGGTGGTGACCGACGGTCCCTACGCCGAGGCCAAGGAGTTCCTGGGCAGCTTCATGATCGTCGACTGCGACGGTTTGGACCGGGCCTTGGAGATCGCGGCCCGCGCCCCGTCGGCGCGCTACTGGGGGGTCGAGGTCCGGCCGCTGATGCACGAGGCGAACGTCGGGCCGTGACCGGCTGGCAGGCCGTCCGGCGGCTGGTCCCGGAGGTGCTCGGCGTGCTGGTGCGCCGCTACGGCCGGTTCGACGCGTGCGAGGACGCCGTCCAGGAAGCGCTGGTGGCGGCCGCGGCCCAGTGGCCGGTGGAGGGGTGGCCGGAGAACCCCCGGGCGTGGCTGGTGACGGTGGCGTCGCGGCGTCTCGCCGACCAGGTGCGCAGCGACGCCGCCCGCCGCCGGCGGGAGGAGGCCGATGCTCTCCGCACCCCGCCGCCCGCCGGTGGCACGGCCGAAGCCGGTGACGACACCCTGACGCTGCTGTTCCTGTGCTGCCACCCGGCGCTGACACCACCGTCGCAGATCGCGCTGACGCTGCGGGCCGTCGGCGGCCTGTCGACCGCCGAGATCGCCAAGGCCTTCCTCGTGCCCGAGGCGACCATGGCCCAGCGGATCAGCCGGGCCAAGCACCGCATCAAGGCGGCCGGAGCAGGCTTCGAGCTGCCGCCGCCCGCCGAGCAGGCGGCGCGGCTCGGCGTTGTGCTCCACGTGGTCTACCTCGTCTTCAACGAGGGCTACACGGCCACGTCGGGGACGCAGCTGGTTCGGGCCGAGCTGACGGCCGAGGCCATCCGGCTGGCCCGCGAACTGCACCGGCTGGTCCCCGGCGACGGCGAGGTGGCCGGGCTGCTGGCCCTCCTGCTGCTGACCGACGCCCGCCGGCCGGCCCGCACGGCCCCGGACGGGTCACTGGTGCCGCTGAGCGAGCAGAACCGGACGCTCTGGGACACCGGAGCCATCGCCGAGGGCGTGGCTCTCGTCACCGGCGCCTTGCCGACGGGCCCGGTCGGCCCGTACCAGCTCCAGGCCGCCATCGCCGCCGTCCACGACGAGGCACCCACCGCCGAAGTCACCGACTGGCCGCAGATCCTGGCCCTGTACACGGTTTTGGAGCGCGTGGCCCCCAACCCGGCGGTGACGCTCAACCGGGCGGTGGCGGTGGCCGAGGTCCACGGACCCGCGGCCGGGCTGGCCCTGCTCGACGCCCTCTCGGCCGACGAACGCCTCTCCGCCTCCCACCACCTCGGGTCCGTGCGGGCCCACCTGCTGGAAATGGCGGGCGACCACGAAGCGGCCCGCGCCGGCTACCGGGAGGCGGCCCGGCGCACCACCAGCGAACCCGAGCGGCGGCACCTGCTGACCCGCGCCGCGCGCCTGGGGTGACCGGCCGGGCGGCGCGTCACCAGGAGAGCTCTTGGCAGCGGCGGGCGCACTGCGGCGCCTCCACCTGCAGGGTCGCGTGCTCGATCGCGTACCGCGACGAGAGCAGGTTCTGCGCCTCGGTCAGCACGTCCGACTGCTTCGCGGACGGCGCCAGCGTCAGGTGCGCCGAAGCCACCTCCATGCCCGACGTCAGCGTCCAGACGTGCAGGTCGTGCACGTCCGCCACACCCGGGAGGGCCGCCAGCTCCGCGTTGATCGCGCCGACGTCGACGCCCTGCGGCGCGTGCTGGAACAGGATGCGCAGCGCGCGCCGGGCCAGCGTCCACGTGCGGGGCAGCACGAACAGGCCGATCGCGACACCGATGATCGGGTCGGCGTAGCGCCAGCCCGTCAGCAGCGTCAGCGCGCCGCTGACGAGCACGCCGACCGAGCCGATCAGGTCGGCCAGCACCTCGAGGTACGCGCCGCGGACGTTGAGGCTCTCCTTCGCCCCCGCGCGCAGGACGCCGAAGGACACCAGGTTGGCCACCAGGCCCGCGGCCGCGACCAGCAGCACCGGCAGGCCCGGCACCGCCGGCGGGTCGCCGATGCGGCCGACGGCCTCGATGAGGACGTACCCCGCGACGCCGAACAGCAGGAGCGCGTTGGCGAGCGCGGCCAGCACCTCCGCGCGGTAGAGCCCGAACGTGCGGCTGACGGTCGGGCCGCTGCGCCGCGCCAGCATGATCGCGGCCAGAGCCATGCCCACGCCGAGGACGTCGGTGAACATGTGGGCCGCGTCGGAAATCAGGGCCAATGAGCCGGTCGTCACGGCCACGACGAACTCGAGCACCATGAACCCGGCGCCGATGCCCAGTGCGATCGCCAGCCGCCGCACGTGGCGGCCCGACGCGCTCGCCGGCGCGATCGTGTGGCCGTGCCCGTGGCCGTGTCCCATTCCGCCTCCGTTCCCGGTTCACCGTCGGGCCAAACATATAGTCGGATGCGCATATATGCAACAGAGGTCAGCCTAAGTTCACCCAACCGCAAGCTACCCCGCGCGGCTGCGCCACCCAATCCACCAGGCGGGGTTTCCCGCCAGGCGGACCCGTCACGCTTCGCCGCCGGTCATCCGTTCGGGCAGATTCCGCGGCCGGCTAGCGCACCAGCCGGAAGAAGCCGCGAACCTGCTCGACGAACAGCTCGGGCTGCTCCAGCGCGGCGAAGTGCCCGCCGACGGGCAGCTCCTCGAACCAGCGCAGATCGGTGTAGCGCTGCTCGGCCTGCCGCCGCGACGGCCGGACGATCTCCTTGGGGAACACCGAAATCCCGGCCGGAGCATCCACTGTGGACAGATCGCGGTCGTGGTTCTCCCAGTACATCCGCGCGGACGAGGCGGCCGTCGCGGTGAACCAGTAGAGGGAGATCGCGTCCAGGATGCGCTGCCGGTCGACGGCGTCTTCCGGGTGCCCCTTGTGATCGGTCCAGGCCCAGAACTTTTCGGCGATCCAGGCGGCCTGCCCGGCGGGCGAGTCGGTGAGGCCGTAGCCGAGCGTCTGCGGGCGGGTGCCCTGCTGGGCGGAGTAGCCGCTCCCGGTCCGCCGGAACTCCTGGAGGTCGGCGAGGGCCTGGCGCTCCTCGGGCGTCGGATCGTCGAAGTCCATCCGCACGGGCGCGAAGTTGACGTGCACCCCGGCCACGTGGCTGGACCGCGCGAGCGCGTTCGTGACGGCGGCACCCCAGTCACCGCCCTGGGCGCCGTAGCGGTCGTAGCCGAGCGACGTCATGAGCTCGTCCCACAACCCGGCGACCCGCGCGATCTTCAGCGCGGGCTTGTCGCTCCACCCGAACCCGGGCAGCGACGGCGCGACGACGTGGAAGGCATCGGCGGGATCGCCCCCGTACCGCGCGGGATCGGTGAGCGGCCCGAGAACGTCGAGGAACTCCAGCACGGACCCGGGCCAGCCGTGGGTGAGCACGAGCGGCAGCGCATCCGCTTCCGGCGACCGGAGGTGCAGGAAGTGCAGGCCCACACCGTCGACGGTGGCCCGGAACTGCGGGAAGACATTGAGCCGGCGGGCGAACCCGAAGTCGTATTCCTCACCCCAGTCCCGGCAGAGCTCGCGCACGTAGCCGAGCGGAACCCCCTGCGACCAGTCGTCGACGGTCTCGGCCTCGGGCCACCGGGTCCGCCGCAGCCGCTCCCGCAGATCGGCGACATCGCCCTCATCAAGAGCGACCTGGAACGGCTCGGCCATCTCGGCTCCTTCAGGTGGGCTTCCCACGCTAGCGACGTCCCGCCGAACCGATCAACCACCGCCCGCTGACCAGGGACAGCGCGGGTGGGGTACCTGCGGGACGGGGGTGGCGGGGCATGCGCTAAGCTTTCGACGTCGCCCAGCGATGGGCCCTCGTAGCTCAGGGGATAGAGCACTGCCCTCCGGAGGCAGGTGTCGCAGGTTCGAATCCTGCCGAGGGCACACACAGAAGGCCCCTACCAGCGGAAACGCGGTAGGGGCTGTTTTGCGTGCTGCCCCCGCGGACCCGGCCAAGGCGGGGGCCAATGCACTGACGGGACTCGACCGAGTGCCGTCTTCGCCTGTCGGTGCGTGGCCTGCTTCCCGCTGTCGAGGCGCCGCGCCCCAACCATTCGAGATTTCGACGGGAAATGGGTACCACACCCATTAATTGCTCTGCCCTATTCCGGCGGCTCGCTAAGCTGGCGGAATGACCCAGCCTCCCGTGAAGCGGTCGATCATGCCCTTGGCCGATCTGGCCACTCCGATGGCCGTCCGGGTGGCCGCGACGCTCGGCTTGGCGGAACACGCCGGAACCGGCGGGGCGACGGCGGAGGAGCTCGCGGCCCGGACCGGGACGTCGGCGGCGGCGTTGAGCCGGCTGCTCGATCACCTGGTCACGGTGGAGGTTTTCGACCTGGACCACGGATCCGGGCGCTACCGGCCGACCGATCTCGGCGCGCAGCTGCGGGAAGATGCGCCCGAAGGGGTCAAGCCGCTGCTCGACATCACCTGCGCCGGGGGCCGGGCCGAACTCGCTTTCGTCGAGCTGCTCGACGTGATGACCAGCGGTGCGCCCGCCTATCCGCGCCGGTACGGCCGCGATTTCTGGGCCGACCTCGACGCCGAGCCGAAATTGCGGAGCTCGTTCGACGCCCAGATGAATTGGCGGTTCCGTGAACAGGCGCCGCTGATCGCCCGGGACTTCGACTGGAGCCGGTTCCCCGACATCCTCGATGTGGGTGGCGGTGACGGGCCGTTGCTCATCGAGATCCTGCGGGCGCACCCGGGTGTCCGCGGCCGGATCCTCGACCTGCCGCCGGCGGCCGCGGCCGCCGAGGGACGGCTGGAGGCCGCCGGGCTCGGCGATCGGGCGAGCGCCGTGGCCGGCAGCTTCTTCGACCCGCTGCCCGCGGGGGCCGACGCCTACCTGCTGTCCGACATCCTGCACGACTGGGACGACGAGCACGCCCGCCGGATCCTCGACGGCTGCCGCCGCGCCGCCGCGCCGGGCGCGTCCGTCGTGCTGATCGAGCCGGTGCGGGGGCACGGGGCCGGTACCGCGATCGACCTGTTCATGCTGATGTGCTTCGGCAGCAAGGAAAGGACCGTCGAGGAGTTGACCGGACTGGCCACCGGCTGCGGACTCGCCTTCCGCGACGCGGCCCCGGTGACGAACGGCCGCTGGGCCTTGGAGTTCACCGTCGAGCCCCCGTCCTGACGACGACCCCGGCGTCCGGCCGCGCGTAGCCGGGGTGGGCCCGCGCCGCTGAAAGCGTTTTCAGTACAGACGACCCGCTTGGCCCACTCGGGCCGCCGGGACCCGGTGCTACCGTCGCCTCACCGGAGATCCCGCTCCGACTGGGAGCGCTCTCGGATCCGGTGTCCGGCACATTCTTGCCCGCAAGGAGGCGTGCAGATGGGTTCGTACGGAAGCATTCCCCGTAAGAAAGCGCTTGCAGTGAGCGCAGCGCTGATCACGATGGCCGCACTGGCCCCGCCGGCGGCGGCCGCGGCCACCACGTTGTACGTGGCGCCCAACGGCAAGGACTCCGCCGCCGGTACCCAGGCGGATCCGACGACGCTGCCCTCGGCGCTCACCCGCATCACCGCGGGCGGCACCATCTCGCTGCGGGGCGGCACCTACTCCTACGCCCAGACGGTCACCATCGCGCCGGGCAACAGCGGCACCTCGAGCGCGCGCAAGACGTTGTCGGCTTACCCCGGCGAAACCCCGGTGCTGAACTTCTCGGCCATGACCGAGGATTCCGCCAACCGCGGTCTCGCCCTCAACGGTTCGTACTGGCGCGTCGCCGGCATCGTCGTCGAGCGCGCCGGGGACAACGGCATCTTCGTCGGCGGCAGCAACAACGTCGTCGAACGCGTGGTGACCCGCTTCAACCGGGATTCCGGGCTGCAGATCTCGCGGATCGCGTCCAGCACGCCGAAGGAGCAGTGGCCGTCGAACAACCTCGTCGTGAGCTCCGAATCGCACGACAACGCCGACTCCGACGGCGAGGACGCCGACGGTTTCGCCGCGAAACTCACCGCCGGCCCCGGCAACGTCTTCCGCTACGACGTCGCCCACAACAACATCGACGACGGCTGGGACCTCTACACCAAGACCGAAACCGGCCCGATCGGGCCGGTGACCATCGAGGACTCCCTCGCCTACGCCAACGGCACCCTCAGCAACGGCACCGTGAACAAGAACGGCGACCGCAACGGCTACAAGCTCGGTGGCGACAAGATCGCGGTCAACCACATCGTCCGGCGCGACATCGCCTACCGCAACGGCCACCACGGGTTCACCTACAACAGCAACCCCGGGTCGATGACGGTTTCGGACAACGTCGGCATCGACAACGCCGAGCGCAACTTCTCCTTCGACACCGGGACCTCGGTCTTCCGCAACGACACTTCGTGCCGCTTCGCCAGTGGCGGGTCGAACGACAAGACCGTCGGCAACGTCGACAGCTCGGACCAGTTCTGGACCGGCAAGAACGGGTCCCGCTGTTCGTCCTACGCCGGCACGATGAGGTGGTCCTTCGCCGCGGACGGCCGGCTCGTGGTCACCTTCGGCTGACTCTCCCCCGACGTCGTCCGCGGGCCGGTCGGGTGCACCGGCCCACGGACGACGTGGTTCACCAGGCCGGGTGGCACCAACCTGTTGAAATGCTGTGAACCGGACAGAACTGGCACTCCCCGCGCCGCTCGCGCGTTCTCCCGGTAGTGAGAACGGGAGGGACCATGGGTGCACTAGGGACGCTGCTCGGGTTCGTGCTGAGCCTGTACCTGCTGGTGCTGGTCGCGCGGATGGTGCTGGACTGGGTCGGGATGATGACCGACACCCCGCCGTGGGCGCGGCGCGCCCGTGGCCTGGCCTACGCCGCCACCGAGCCGGTGATCGGGCCGGTGCGGCGGGTCGTGCGGCCGGTGCGGATCGGCGGGCTCTCGCTCGATCTGGCCTTCACGCTGGTCTTCATCGGCGTGATCGTGCTGCGCGGGATCGTCTACGCCCTCTAGAACGAGCCGCGGAAGCCCGCGGACAGCCGGTCGACGCTGCGTTCCAGCTCGGCGCGCAGGCCGCGCAGGTCGACGCCGTCCGGGTCGATCAGGGCCTGCATCGAGATCCCGCGCAGCTGGGCGAGCAGTGCCGAGGCGTACGAATCGGGGTCGCGGACACCGGTGATGGACCCGTCCGCGACCCCGCTGGCCACAGTCTGGGCGATGGCGAACCGGAACCGGCGGTCGGCCTCCGTCAGCGCGCCGCGCAGGGCCGAGTACTCCGCCGCCGCGTCGCCCCAGAGGGCCAGGAACGCCTGGTTGAGCGTCGGCATGGTGCGGATCAGCTCGAAGATGATGTCCAGCAGCGCGCGCAGCAGGTCCATCGGCGTCGCGGTGGCCGCTCCGGTCCGGGCCGCGACCGCCTCGCTGTAGGCGTCGGTGAACGCCTCGACGGCGTGCTCGACAAGCCGCCGGCCGAGCCCGTCCTTATCGCCGAAGTGCTGGAAGATCACCGATCGCGCGTAGCCGGAGCGGGCGCAGACGCCGCCGAGCTTCAACCTGCCGAAGCCCTCTTCGGCGATCAGGTGTGCAGCGGCATCCAGGATGCGTGCCTCGACGACGCCATCGCCGTCCTCCCGGATCCGGCCTTCGACGGCGCGGTCCACCCGGGTCATGTTAGCGACTGCAACCGCACCGCACTGGCCGAGCCGTCAGCGGACCGTGCGGGGACCGTCAGCGGCCGCCCGCAATCTCGGCGTCGGCACCCACCGACCCGAGAGGAACCTCCGATGACCAAGACCGTGCTCGTTTCCGGGGCAGGCATCGCCGGCCCGGCCGCGGCCCACTGGCTGCACCGCGGCGGCTACCGCGTGACCGTCGTCGAGTCCGCGCCCGCCCTGCGGCCCGGCGGCCAGGCCGTCGACTTCCGCGGTGAGCAGGTGAAGCTGCTCGCGGCCATGGGCGTCCTCGACGAGGTCCGCCGCTACGAGACGGCGATGGGCGACCAGACCGTGCTCGGCCTCGACGCCCGGCCCGTGCTGACCGTGCCGGGCGCCGCCTGGAGCGGGGAGGTCGAGATCCTGCGCGGCGATCTCGCGCGGATCCTGTACGAACACACCGCGGACCACACCGAATACGTCTTCGGCGACCGCGTCACGAGCCTCACCGAGACGGCGGACGGCGTCGACGTCACCTTCCGGCACGGGGCACCGAGACGGTTCGACCTGGTCGTCGGGGCCGACGGCGTGCACTCCGGCGTCCGGGCCGCCGCGTTCGGGCCGGCGGGGGACTTCCGGCGCGACCTCGGCTTCGGCATCGCCGGTTACACCGCGCCCAACCACCTCGGGCTCGACCACACCAGCATCATGTACAACGAGCCCGGCCGCGGGCTGACCGTGGGGAGCCACCGGCGGGCGGACCAGCTGCACGTCAGCCTGGTCTTCGCGGCCGACGGCATCGAGTTCGACCGCCGCACCCCCGGCGAACAGCGCGCGCTGATCGCCCAGCTGTTCGCGGACACCGGCTGGGAGACGCCGAAGCTGCTCGAGGCGCTGCCCGGGGCCGGCGACCTGTACGTCGACTCGATCAGCCAGGTCCACCTCGACCGCTGGTCGGCGGGCCGGGTCGTGCTGCTCGGCGACGCCGCGTGGTGCGCCGGGCCGGGCGGGTCCGGCACCGGGCTCGCGATGATGGGCGCCCAGGTGCTGGCCGGGGAGCTCGTCGCGGCCGGCGGCGACCACGTGACGGCGTTCGCGAAATACGAGGAGCGGCTCCGCAAGCCGGCCACGGTCGGGCAGAAGAACGGCAAGGGCGCCGGCAACTTCCTCGCGCCGCGCACGGCCGCGAAGATCCGCGGCCGCAACCGCGTCTACCGGATGCTGAGCACGCGGTTGCTGGGCGGCCTCTTCGTCCGGATGACCGACCGGGCGGCCAATGCGCTCGAGTACCGCGAGTACCCGGGGCTCGATTCCGCTCATCGGGGGACCCGGCTGGCGGCCCGGCGTGACGTGCGTCACTCTTGACGCCATGTCAGCACCTCGGGCCGCCGACGCTCCGGTCAGGACGGCGCTCGTCGGCCTGACCGTGCTGTCCCTGGGGGTGGTCACGGCACTGAACGCGCGTTCCCTGCCGGTGATCGGCGACGGGACGACGTACTCGGCCGAGTTCACCGAAGCGGCCGGGCTGAGCGCCGGCAACGACGTCCGCATCGCCGGCGTCGAGGTCGGCCGGGTGTCGGACGTGCGGCTGCGCGGCGACCACGTGCTGGTTTCGTTCCAGGCCAAGGGGGCTTGGCTGGGCGACGCGACAGCCGCGGCGATCCGGCTGAAGACGGTGCTGGGCCAGAAGTACCTCGCCCTCGACCCGCAGGGCGAGGGCACGCTCGACCCGGGACGGCCCATCCCGGGGTCCCGCACCACCGTGCCCTACGACATCCTCGCGGCATTCGGCGAGCTGTCGTCCACAGTGGACCGCATCGACACCACGCGGCTGGCGAAGAGCTTCGACACGCTCTCGGCGACGTTGGCGAACACACCGCAGAGCGTCCGCGCCGCCCTCACCGGGCTTTCGCGGCTGTCGGACTCGCTCGCTTCGCGTGACAGCCGGCTCGCCGCGTTGCTGGGTAACACGCGCGTGGTTTCGCAGACGCTGGTCGACCGCGACGCGGCCGTGCGACGGCTCCTCGACGACGGGAACGAGCTGCTCGCGGAGGTGATCAACCGCGAGACGGCGATCAGCACGTTGCTCGAGGGCTCCCGGCGGTTGTCTTCGGAATTGTCCGGGCTGATCAACGAGTCTCGCGTCGGCCCGCTGCTCTCCCAGCTGGACCAGCTGACGTCGATGCTGCAGCGCAACCAGGACGCGCTGGCCGCGGGGATCCGGGGCTTCGCGCCGTTCGTCCGGCTGGGGACCAACATCGCCGGGAGCGGCCGGTGGGTCGACGGCTACTTGTGCGGGCTCGTCCTGCCGTCGTTCGGGCCGCTGAACGAAGAAGGCTGCCACGGCGCGTGAGCGTTCAGGCGGCGATGAGCCGGAATCCCGCGTCCCACTCCGGCCGGTCCAGCAGCTCCGCGTGCCCCGCTTGCCAGCGCCCGGACTCCAGGTCCGCCCGCAGCCGGGCGATTCCGCGGTCCACCGCGGCCGGGGACGTCTGGGCCAGCGCCGAGCACGATCGGCGGACCGCCGGGTCGAGGTAGGCCTCCGGGCGGCGCCAGTACGCCGGGAAGACTCCGTCGGTGAAGTCCCACGGCACCGGCAGTTCCGTCACCGAAGACGCCCCGAGGAACTCGGCGATCTCCGGCGCCGAGGGCCTCGATGCTTCCAGCGCGGCGACCTCCGGTACGTACTCCCGCACGAACCAGAAGTCGCTGTGCCGCTCGGTGTCGTAAGCGAGGACGACCTGCCGGGAAGCGACCCGGCGCAGCTCGGCGAGGCCCCGCCGCCAGTCGGGCCAGTGGTGCACGGTCAGCACCGCCAGCGCGGCGTCGAACGTGCCCGCCGCGAACGGCAGCGCCTCCGCGACCGCCCGCACGACCGGCGCGGCCCCCGCGGGGCGCTGCCGGATCATCTCCGCCGACGGCTCGACCGCGACCACCCGCCGGCCGGGCGGCTCGTAGGAACCCGTCCCCGAGCCGACGTCCAGCACGGAAGCCGCGGAACCCAGCGCGGAAAGCACCGGTGTGAGCCAGCGCGGGTCGGTCCGCCGCCCCAGTGCGTAGCCGACCCCGATCTTGTCGTAGCGCGCCATCAGCGCTCGGGCCCGTCGCCACCGTTCTGCTCGGCGAGGAACCGCTCGAACTGCGAGCCGAGCTCCTCCGCTGTCGGCATGTGCTCGACCGACTCCGCGAGCAGGCTGTCCCGGTCGGAGGCCTCGACGAACGTGTCGTACTGCCGCTCCAGGGCGCGGACGACGTCGGCGATCTCGTCGGACTCCGCGACCTGCCGGTTGATCTCGGCGTCGGCGAGGTCCGCGGCGGCGCGCAGCTCGCCCTCGGGCAGGCTCAGGCCGGTCGCCCGGCTCAGCGCGTCGAGGACGATCAGCGACGCGGCCGGGTACGTCGACTGCGCGAGGTAGTGCGGCACGTGCGCGGCGAAGCCCATGGCGTCGTGGCCCCACTCGCCGAGCCGGTACTCCAGCAGCGCGGCGAGGCTGCCCGGCACCTGCAGCCGGTTCGGCAGCGGCTGGTTGTCGCCGACGAGGTCCTTGCGGGTGGCGTGCGCGGTGACGCCGAGCGGGCGGGTGTGCGGCGCCCCCATCGGGATGCCGTGGAACCCGGCGGTCAGCCGGACGCCCCAGCGCTCGACGAGGTTCCGGACCGCCGCGCAGAACCGCTCCCAGTCGTGGTCCGGCTCCGGGCCGGACAGCAGCAGGAAGGGCGCGCCGTCGGTGTCGTGCAGCAGGTGCACGACCAGCTCGGGCGCGTCGTAGTCCTCCCAGTGGTCGACCGCGTAGGTCATCGTCGGCCGCCGCGAGCGGTAGTCGATGAGCCGGTCGACGTCGAAGCGGGCGACCACCCGGTGCTCGCCGCCCAGCAGGTGCTCGGCCAGCAGACGGCCCGCCGAGCCGGCGTCCATGAACCCTTCGAAGTGGTGCAGCAGCACCGCCCCGGTCAGGTCGGGGACGTCCGAGTCCACCTCGTACAGGTCGTCGGGATCGAGTCCCACCGGATCCTCCTGGTCGCTGATATGTCAATCCACCCAGCACAACACACGCGTGCGGGCATTCCATTCCTCCGACGGTGTCGCCGATCGTAACGCCACGCGATCGAGGCCGGACCGGATCGCCATCGTGACAAGTGTCGTGGGCACGCAAGGCACCGATCGGGCACGCTTGAACCGTGAACGCACACACCCCGAACACGGCGTTGCGGCTGCGGCCGCCGGCACACCGGGTCAGCCGCCGGGCCATCGGCTACTGGACGGTGACCGCGTCGATCCTCTGGATCATTCTGTTCGGCGTGCAGACGCTGATCGTGGTGACCAGCGACGATGCCCCGTCGTTCTTGACCGTGACGCTGGTGCTCTCCTGCGTGCTCGGCCCGCTGCACCTCATCGTGATGCCCCAGTGGCGCTACCGCGTGCACCGCTGGGAGGTCACCGGCGAGGCCGTCTACACGCAGGCCGGCTGGCTGAAGCAGGAGTGGCGGATCGCGCCGGTCTCGCGGATCCAGACCGTCGACATCGAGCGCGACCCGTTCGAGCAGCTGTTCGGCCTGGCGAAGATCACCGTGACGACGGCGTCCGCGGCGGGCCCGCTGCGCATCGCGGGCCTGGCGCACGACCGCGCGCTCGCGCTGGCCGACGAGCTGACGAAGACGACGCAGGCCGTGCGAGGGGACGCGACGTGAGCCCCGCCGACGCATTCCTTCCCGCGGAGGCGGCAGTGCCCTCTCCCGCGGAGGCGGCAGAGGGCACCACCCAAGCCGTGGAGGCGCCCGCCGAGGGCACGCCGGACGCGCCGTGGCGCCACCTCGACCGGCGCATGCTGCTCATCCGGCCGGTGCTGGACCTGGTGCGGTCCCTGCCGGTGCTGCTGGGCGCGCTGCTGTTCGGCCACGGCGAGCCGTGGCAGTGGATCGGCCTGGTCTTCACCGCGATCGCCGTGTTCACCGGCGTCTCGCACGTGCTGACCTCGCGCTACCGGATCACCGGGGCGCAGGTCGAGTGGCACACCGGGCTGCTGCTGCGCAAGCACCGGGCCATCCCGCGCGACCGGATCCGCACGGTCGACGTCACCTCCGAGCCGAAGCACCGGCTGTTCTCGCTGGCCGCCGCGCGGATCGGCACCGGGCGGCATTCGCACGGCAAGGGGCCGGGCAAGGACGAGCTCGTCCTCGACGCCGTCACCATCACCGAGGCCCAGCGGCTGCGGACGCTGCTGCTGCACCGGACGGTGGCGACGGAGGCCGCCGCCGCGCCGCCGGAGCAGGTGATCGCCGCGGTCGACAAGCGCTGGCTGCGGTACGCGCCGTTCACGCTGTCCGGGCTGGCGGTGGTGGGCGCGGCCGTCGGCACCGTCTACCACTTCGCGCACGAACTGCACTTCGACCCGATCCAGTTCTCCCTGGTCCAGACGGTCGTCGGGCACTTCGCCGACACCCCGGTGTGGCTGAGCCTGGTGCTGGCCGCCGCCGGGCTGCTGGTGCTCGTCTCGCTGCTGTCGATCGGCGGGTACGTGCTGTCGTTCTGGAACTTCCGGCTCACCCGCGAGCCCGCCGGCACGCTGCACATCCGGCGCGGGCTGATCACGACGCGGTCGGTGTCGATCGAGGAGGACCGCCTGCGGGGCGCCGAAATCCGCGAGCCGCTGCCGCTGCGGCTGGCCGGCGGCGCCCGCTGCGTCGCGATCGCCGGCGGCCTGCGCGAAGGCAAGGGCGCCGACAAGGGGGGCGGCCTGCTGCTGCCGCCCGCGCCGCTGGGGCGCGCGCACGAAGTCGTCGCCGAGGTGCTCGGCGAGGACCTCGCCGCGACGCCGCTGGTGCGGCACCCGCGCCGCGCGCTGTACCGGCGGCTTTCCCGGGCGGTCCTCGGCGTGCTGCTGCTCGCCGCGGCGCTCTACGGCCTGGCGTGGCTCGGCGCGCTGCCGGACTGGCCGTGGCAGGTCGCGCTCGTGCTGCTGCCGTTCGCCGCGCTCGTCGGCTGGGACCGCTACCGCGGCCTCGGCCACGCGCTCACCGGCCGCTACCTGGTGACGCGCTCGGGTTCGCTGGACCGCGGCACGGCCGCGGTCCGCTGCGAGGGGATGACCGGGATCGTCGTCGAGCGCTCGTACTTCCAGCGCCGGGCCGGTCTGGTCACGCTGGTCGCGCCGGTCGCCGCGGGCAAGGGCCGCTACCGCGTGCTCGACGTCGGCGAGGCCGACGGGCTGGCCCTCGCCGACCAGGCTCTTCCCGGCCTGCTGACGCCGTTCCTGAAGCGCGGGTGACGGTATTTTTCCCCACAGCGAAGTACTACAAGAAGAATCGAAACGACGCACACTGGTGGAATTTCCCATCCTGCGGTGAATACTGGCCTCCGATTCACGCAACGTGCTAATTTATTCACCCCGCGTGATAGCGATGTTTCGCCCACCGAGAGGTCATGATGACGCCTGCCGTCAGTGCCGCCAGTGCCGTTGACGGTTCCGCCTCCACCTCCACCTCCGCCTCCCCGCGCCGCACCCCCGGTGCCAGCAGTTCCCGCAAGGTCCTCCAGCTGCTGCTGGCCTTTTCGGAGCGCCGGTCGGAGGCCAGCGTCGCCGAGCTCGCCGCGACGATCGGCACCCCGGTGGCGACGACCTACCGCTACGTGGCCCTGCTCAAGGAGCTCCAGCTGCTCGAGGAGGGCCGGGCCGGGCACTACCACCTGACCAGCCAGGTGATGCCGCTGGCGCGGGCCGCGCAGCTGGCGAACGACGTGGTGCGGCTGGCGAGACCGGCGATGGAGGAAGCCGCGCGGGAACTCGGCGAGACGGTGATGCTGTTCCAGCAGTTCGGCGACTCCGCCGTGTGCGCGGACCGCGTCGAGTGCGACCGCGCCATGCGGTTCACGTTCGAGCCGGGGCATTCGCTGCCGCTCGGCGTCGGCGCGTCCGGCAAGATGCTGCTCGCGCTGCTGCCGGAGATCGAACGCGAACGGCGGTTGCCGTCGATCGTCGAACAGCGCGGCACCGCCGTGCGCGACGAGCTGAAGCGGGCGCTGGAAAACCGGTATTCGGTCAGCTCCGGCGAACTCGACGAAGGGGTCTGGGCCTGTTCGGTGCCGGTGCAGACGATCGGCAGGCGCCCCACGGTGCTGAGCATGGCCGGCCCGGCCGCCCGGATCTCCGAGGCGATGCGGGACACGGCGATCACCGCCCTGCGGGGCTACGCGATCCGCATCCAGCGGGCGATCGCGTCTTATTCGCTGTGAGAATCCCGGGCGGGCGCGTAGAACTGCCCGGGTGATCCGGCTCGCGCGCCCCGACGACCTGCCCGCGCTCGTCGACGTCGAACGCGAAGCAGGCAGCCTCTTCCGCGACGTCGACATGGCGGCGATCGCCGACGACGACCCCGGCTCGGTGGCCGCGCTGGCGGAGTACCAGTCCGCCGGCCGCGCGTGGGTGAGCGTCGACGCCGCCGACCGGCCGGTGGCGTACCTGATCGCGGAAGTCGTCGACGGCTGCGCGCACATCGAGCAGGTCTCGGTCCGGCCGTCCCACGCGCGGCGCGGGCTGGGCAGCGCGCTGATCGAGACGCTCGCCGGGTGGGCTTCTTCCCGCGGGCTGAGGGCGCTGACGCTGACGACGTTCGAAACCGTGCCGTGGAACGCGCCGTACTACGAACGGCTGCGGTTCCGGGTCGTCCCGGACGCGGAAATCGGCGACGGCCTGCGTTCGATCCGCCGCGCCGAGGCCGCTCGCGGCCTGGACGCCTGGCCGCGTGTGGCCATGATTCGCCCCCTCTGACCTGCGGTTTCTGCGGTTGCTCCCCTACTTGGGGGAGAGAGTGGCGCGCCCGGTCGAACATGTGTTCTACTGTGCCTGCCGGTCCCGGAGGGGGAAGCTCCGCGGGCCGGCCCACAAATTCGGGAGGTAGTCGTGGCGGTCAAGATCACCCACCTGACGAACGGCCAGCAGGTGCGGTTCGCCAACGCCGACGGTGCACGCCGATACGCCGAAATCATGGGCGGCGGCGTGGACAAGTGGCGCTTCACGGTCGTCCCCGAGGACCCGATGCTGCGAAAAATGTCGGACTCGGTCGTTAACGTGCCGGTATGGCGCATGACTTCCAGGTAGTGGTGGATTCGGCCGACCCGCACGTGCTCGCCGGCTGGTGGGCCGAGACGCTCGGCTGGTCCGTGGAACCGACGGACGAAGACTTCATCCGCGAGATGATCGCGAAGGGGTACGCCAAGGAGGAGGACACCCGGACCTACCGCGGTTCGCTGGTGTGGCGAGCGGGGGCGGGGATCCGCCACCCGGACTCGCCACCCGAGGGCCCACCGCGGCGGATCCTCTTCCAGGAGGTCCCAGAGGCGAAGACGGTGAAGAACCGGGTCCACGTCGATGTGTGGGTGGGTGCGGACAACGTCGAGGCGGAGATGGAGAAGCTGGCTTCGCGCGGGGCGACGTTCCTGCACCGGGGCCGGCAGGGGCCGCACAGCTGGGTGACGATGGCGGACCCGGAGGGCAACGAGTTCTGCATCTCTTGAGTGAGCGGTCCGCCGGGCTTCCGGGTTTCCGGCCCCCGGGCTTCCGGGGCCGGGGCCGGGCCGGGGCCGGGGCCGGGGCCGGGGCCGGGGCCGGGATGAGTGTGGACGGGCGGGGTCGGCGGTGGGCTGGGGGCCGCCGCCGACCCGCTAGGTGAGATCGGGACTCAATCACGCGAGTTCCGGCCCCAAGCACGCCAGTCCCGCGCCCGATCACGCGAGTTCCGGCTTCAATCACGCCAGTCCCGCGCCCAGCCACGCGAGTTCCGGCTTCAATCACGCCAGTCCCGCCCCCAGTCACGCGAGACCCGCCCCAGCCGCTCACCCACACGAACGTCGCGAATGACTCATTCGGGACCTCCGACGTCCCGAATGAGTCATTCGCGACCTCAGACCTGCGCCGCCAAGCGGTCCAGGGCCCTGGGCAACGCAGATGCCAGGAGGTCCAGCTCCGGCTCCTCCGCCACCAATGGCGGGGACACCGCGATGCCCTTGCCCAGGTTGCGCACGATGACGCCCTCGTCGCGGCAAGCGCGCTGCAGCTTCACCGGGGCTCCCGGGTCCGCCTCCAGCACCTCCGGTACCAGCTTCACCGCCGCCAGGAAACCCAGTCCCGCGCGGACCTCCGTCACCAGCTGGTGCCCGCTGACCCCCGATACCGCGTCGGCCAGGGGTTTCTCCAGCTCGCGGCCTCGGGGGATCAAGCCGTCGCGCTCGTAGATGTCCAAGGTCGCCAAGCCGGCCGCGCACGCCACCGGGTGGCCCGCGTACGTCGGTCCGTGGCGGAAGATCGGGGCTCCCGGTGCCCCCGTGAAGAACGGCTCGGCCACCCGCGGGGCCACCACCAGCGCGCCCAGCGGGATCGTTCCGCCCGTGATGCCCTTCGCCGTCGTGATCATATCCGGCTGCACCGGCCAGCGGTCGATGCCGAACCACGTTCCGAGCCGGCCCCACGCCGCGATCACGCAGTCCGCGACGAACAGCACCTCGTGACGGCGGCAGATCGCCGCCACCTCCTCGATGTACCCCTCCGGCGGCAGCAGCACTCCGCCCGCGCCGATCACCGGCTCGCAGAAGAACGCCGCCACCCGCGAAGCGCCGACACGCTGGATCTCGGCTTCGAGCGCCGCAGCACTGTCGTACGGGACGTGCGAAAACTCCGGCGGCTGCGGGCCGACGCCCGTCGCGTTCGCCGGGATGCCGCCGACCGCCGTGCCGAAACCGTGGGTTCCGTGGTAGCCCTGGGCGCGGCCGATCACGTGCACCTTCTCCGGCCGCCCGGTCTGGGCGAAGTACGCCCGCGCCAGCTTCACCGCCGTGTCGATGACGTCGCCGCCGCCCGAACCGAAGAACACCTTCGACCCCGGCTCGGGCGCCAGGGCGGCGACGCGGTCCGCCAGCTCGATCGCCGGCTGGTTCGCGTTGTAGCCGAACAGGTTCCACGAGTCGAGCGTCCCCAGCTGGCGGGAGACGGCTTCGGTGATCTCCGGACGTCCGTGGCCGAAGTTCGCGTACCAGAGCGACGCCGTCGCGTCGAAGTACCGGCGGCCCGCGTCGTCCCAGACGTACGAGCCGTCGCCGCGGGTGATGACCATCCGATCGCCGTCGACCGCGCCCATGTCGGCGAACGGGTGCCACAGGGCGTGCTGTGCTGCCATCGCTCCTCCTCTGTCCTGCCCCCATCCCTACCAGGACGAAGCAGCGAACGCGACCACTCCATCGTGCACAGTTCACCCGCGGAAACAGGCCGGTCAGTCCAGGAACTCCGCGATCTCCTCCGGCGAATACCCCAGCTCGGCCAGCACTTCCGCGGTGTGCTGCCCCAGCGTCGGCGGGGCGGACGTCGGCCGGGCCGGGGTGTCCGACGCCTTCACCGGGAAGCCCGTGCCCACGTACGTCCCCACCGTCGGGTGCGGCAGCCGCACCACCTGCTCGCGCGCGGCCGCCCACGGGTCCGCGTAGACGTCGTCGATCTCGTTGACCGGCGCCGCCGGGATGCCCGCCGCGTCGAACGCCGCCATCCACTCCGCCGCCGTGCGGGTCAGGAGCACCGGCTCCAGCAGCGCGTTGAGCTCGTCGCGGTGCGCGGCGCGCACCGCGTTCGACAAAAACCGCGGATCGGCGGCGATGTCCAGGCCGAGCACCCCGCAGAACGCGTGCCACAGCTTCTCGCTGCCGACCGCGATGACGAGCCAGCCGCCGTCGACGTGGTAACCCTGGTACGGAACGATGCTCGGGTGCGCCGAGCCCATCCGGCGCGGTCGCGGGGTGTCGTAGAAGTGCGCGCCCGCGGCGTAGACGTGCCAGGCCAGCTGACTGTCCAAAAGGGACACGTCGAGGTACTGGCCGCGGCCGGTCGTGTGCCGGGCCTGCAACGCCATCAGCACGCCGATGATCGCCCACGTCCCGGCGTTCAGGTCCGCCACCGGCAGCCCGACCTTCGCCGGCGCGCCGCCGGGCTCGCCGGTCAGCGACATCACGCCGCCGAGGGCTTGGGCCACCAGGTCGTACCCGGCGCGGTCGCGGTACGGGCCGGTCTGCCCGAACCCGGTGATCGACACGTGGATCAGCCGGGGGTTGAGCGCGGCCAGCGCGTCGTACCCGATGCCCCACTTCTCGAGCGTCCCCGGCCGGAAGTTCTCGACCAGCACGTCGGCGTCCGCGACCAGCCGGCGGAGGGCGTCCCGCCCGCGATCGCTCTTCAGGTCGAGCACGATCCCGCGCTTGTTCCGGTTGGCGGCCAGGTAGTAGACGGCCTCGTCGCCGACGAACGGCGGCCCCCAGCCCCGGGTGTCGTCGCCGTGCCCCGGCGGCTCGACCTTCACCACGTCCGCGCCCATTTCGCCGAGGTACTGGGTGCAGTACGGCCCGGCGAGGATGCGGGAGAGGTCGACGACCTTGATCCCGTCCAGCGGGCGGACAGCAGGGGGCATCGACGGCTCCTCGTCTCACTCGGCGTCCGGTCCCCTTTTCTACCCGGGTCCCCGCCGGCCTCGGCAGATCACCCACCGCCCGCCGCCTCCGGCCACCCGTCCGGAGTCGGCATTTCTCCCCTCGTGCCCGGTTCGTCCCCCCGCGCACCCTGGAGATCTTGTCCGCAGTTCCGGGGAGGGAACCATGCGACGGTCCGGGGTCCTGCTGCTCACGCTCCTCACCTTCGGGACGGCGGTCGCGGCACCCGCGGTCGCCGGCGAGCCCGGCATCGCCACGACCCCGCCCATGGGCATCTCGTGGTCCCGCGGCTGGAACCAGTGCCCGCGCATCGACGACGCCAAGGTCCGCGCGGCGGTCGACATGCTGGTGACCAGCGGCCTGAAGGACGCGGGCTACCGCTACGTCAACATCGCCGGGTGCTGGGCGGCGAAGACGCGCGCCGCGGACGGCAAGCTGCAACCGGACCCCGCCAAGTACCCGGACCTGCCGGGGCTCATCGCGTACGTGCACGCCAACGGGCTGGAGTTCGGGCTGCACAGCGGCACCGGCGCGCTCGTCTGCGGCAGCGCGATACCCGGCTCCCGCGACCACGAGGTCCTGGACGCGCAAACGTTCGCGGCCTGGGGCGTCGACTACCTCGAGTACGACACGTGCGGTGGCCAGACCGGCGTCGCGGCGGCGGTCGAGAAGATGAGCGACGCGCTCAAGGCCACCGGACGGCCGATCACGCTCGCCATGGTCGACACCTTCTCGGCCGGCTACCGCCAGTGGGAGTGGGCGCCCGGCGCGGGGGCGCACACGTGGCAGCTCACCAGCGACCTCCCCGAGCCGTTCGCGGCCGTGATGACCGAAGTCGACAAGCAGATTCCGCTCGCCGGGCACACCGGCCCCGGCGGCTGGAGCGACCCCGGGTACCTCAACTTCAGCTTCCTCGACCTGCCGGTGCGGCGAGCGGAGTTCTCGTTGTGGGCGCTGCTGAACGCGCCGCTGCTGCCGAACGAGTCGTTCCCGCTGGACACGCTGGCCAACCGCGACGTGATCGCGGTCGACCAGGACTGGTCCGGCACGCCGGGGCGCAAGGTCCGCGACTTCTCCGACGGCGAGGTCTGGGCGAAGCCGATGTCCGACGGCTCGGTCGCCGTGCTGCTGCTCAACCGCGGCTCGGTCGCCCGGACGATCCCGTTCGCCCTGGCGGAGTCCGGCGTCGCGGCGGCGCCGGCCTACCGCGTCCGCAACCTGTGGACCGGCGCCGAATCGACCAGCACCGGCACGCTGCGCGCGTCCGTGTCCGCGCTGTCCGGGGTGTTCCTGCGTGCGTGGCCGGGCCGGCCCGCTCCCGCCGAACCGCTGGTGACGCTGGGTGTCGAACTCCCCGAAGGTTTCCTGGCCGGCCAGGAAGTGCCCGGCACCGTGACGCTGACCAACGACGGTGACACCCCGATCACCGGCGCGCGGTACACGATCACCGTGCCGTCCGGGTGGGAACTGGACGGGCCCGCGCAGGTGGACGTCCCGCGGGTCTCACCGGGCAGCACGGTGACGCACGAGCTCACGCTGCGGCCGGCCGCGGCACCGGCCGCGAAGGTGCTCGTCGGGGTGAGCGGCGGCTACACGAGCGAATTCGGTTTCCGTACCGCGGCGGGCTCGGCCGAGTCGCCGCTGGTGACCGCGCCGTCGCCCGGCACGACCTACCTCTCGACGCGGCCGTGGCTGTACTCGGAGAACGGGCTCGGCCCGGTGGAACGCGGCAGCGTGGCCAACGGGCGGGCGATGGCGATCGGCGGCGCCGGGTACCAGCCGAACAGCGGGATCGGCGTGCACGCGCCTTCGGTGATCCGCCTGTACCTCGGCGGGGCCTGCAAGTCGTTCACCACCCAGTACGGCGTCGACGACGTCTCGGGCCCGCAGGCGACGGTGGCGTTCCGCGTGCTGGGCGACGGCAAGGAGCTGTTCGCGACCGGGCCCGTCCAGCGCGGCACCAAGCCGCAGAAGGTGACGATCCCGGTCACGGGCGTGCAGCAGCTGGCCATCGCGGCCGACGACGGCTCGGCGGAGGAGTACGCCGACTCCGGTCGCGCCGAACGTCAGCTGCTGAGGGCGCCCTCGAGGAGCACGACGGCCTGGGCGGTCCGCTGGTAGAGCACGTACCGCCCGTCCCGGGCCTTGCTGACGAGCCCGGCGCGGTGCAGGGCGCTCAAGTGGTAGGAGACGGTGCCCGGGCTGTACCCGGTCCGGGCGGCGAGCTCCGCGGTCGACCGCGCGGTCTCGAGGTCGGTGAGCAGCGCCGCCCGGGCGGCGCCGACCACGGGCGCGAGCCGGCCCGGCTGCCGGTCGGCGGCGGTGCCGACCCCGTGAGCGGGGTAGCAGAGGACGACCTGGCCCGGGACGTCGATCTGGATGCTGGTGCCGGGCCAGCTGAGCACGCCGGGGGCGAGGACCAGCTCGCGGCCGGAGACGTCGGCCTCACCGTCGAACGGCTTGACGACGGTGATGGCGTCGCCGGCCCAGCCGATGGTCGGGTGCAGACCGGCGAGCACCCCGCCGACGCCGTGGCGGGCGATGGTCTTCGCGCGGTGGGTGATGTCCCGGTCCAGGACCGCGTGCAGCCCGGCCCAGTCCTCGGCCAGCGCCTCCCGCCAGAACCGGGCGAGACCGTTGGCCAGCCGCCGCGGCATCGACCCCGCCTCCACGCTCCGCCGGACCGGCACCGGCAGCGGTCTGGTCCAGTGGACCTGCGTGTAGTCGAGCACCTGCGTTTCGACGTCGTCCTGCGTGGTCGCCTCGATCCGCGCGATCTGCTCGTCGAGCAGGTCCTGGTGCCGGGTGGCCGTGCTCGGCTGCGGGGTGAGCAGGTCCGGGGTGTAGACCTCGCCGGGGCGCGGCAGCAGGTCCAGGAGCAGGGCGACGTCCGGGTGGGCGAGCGCCCCGCGGGCGAGCGGACCGGGGTCGCCGAACACCGGGTGCCTGCCCGAGCTCGCGGCGAGTTTCAGCCAGGCGAGGGACTCTGCCGCGAGTGACGGGGAAAACCGTGTCCTGGCCACCGTCTCGGCGTCGACCCGCAGCGTGAACACGCACCGAAGGTAGCAGCGGGAGCCGCGGATTTGAACCGGCTCGAATCCTTTCCGGTCCGGGCCGGCCCCGGGGTTGAGTGGGGTGGTGCTCCCCCGACGTGCGACCGCGATCGCTGCCGCGGCCGCCGTGCTGCTCGCCTCGGCACCGGCCGCCACGGCTCGCGCCGCCGGCCCACCCGCCGCCGGCTACAGCGCGTGTTCCGTCTTCCGCACGATCGTCCGGTACGGCTGGTCGGCCGGCGCCGACGGCAGGTACCGCCCCACCACCTATCACAAGGTGTACGCGTTCAGCGTGGTGTTCCCGGTGTCCCGGTTCCCCGCGGCGCCGGCGTACTGAGCTCCAGCAGCCGGGTTTCGGCGTCACGCAGGTAGCGGTCCAACGCGGCCTCCGCCGCGTCGAACCGGCCGCGGCGCAGATCGCGCAGGATCTTGTCGTGGCAGTCCAGGAACGGCTCGTAGAACTCGCGCGTGTTCTCGTTGAGCACGAAGAACAGCCGCGTTTCGGCGAGCACCTGGCGCATCGTCGCGGACAGGCGCTCACTGCCCGCCAGGTCCGCGAGAGCCTGGTGGAAGTGGATGCTGGCGGTGCCGACCGACCGCCAGTCCTCGGCCCGCGCCGCCGCCCGGCCGTCGTGCAGCGCCTGCTCCAGCACCGAAAGATCCACCGTGGACAGCTCGGCCGCGCGGCGCAGGGCCCCGCATTCGGTGGCGCGGCGCACGACGTAGAGGTCCTCGATGTCCTCCGTCGTCAGCACGCGCACGAACACGCCGCGGTTCAGCTCGTGCACGGCCAGCCGTTCGTGGGCGAGCAGCTGGAACGATTCGCGCAGTGTGTTGCGCGAGACGCCGAGCGCCGAGCTGATCACCGGCTCGGACAGCCGTTCACCGGGGGCGAAGACGCCGTCGGTGATGTACTGCCGCAGGATCGCGGCGACCCGCTCGGCCGTGCCGCTGCGCTCGAGCAGGTGCCGCGCGCTCTCCAGCCCCGAGGCATCGACGGTCACGGTGCTACCTGACGCCGAGTTCGAAATCGAGGCTGTAGCGGTTCCCCGGCATCGCGCCCGCGGCCTTCGCGCCGTCGATCGGCAGCACGACGCCGTTGATGAACCGCGACTCGTCGCCGGCCAGGAACACCACGGCCTTCGCGACCTCCCAGGCCTCGCCGACGCGGGCCGCGGGGGTGCTCGCGACCAGCTGGTGCTGCTTGGTCTCGAATTCCTCGGGCGACGCCAGGGTGCTGCGGAGCATGTCGGTGTCGATCGCGCCCGGGTTCACCGTGTTGGCCCGGATGCCCTGGTGCGCGTGGGCGACGGCGATGGACTTCGTCAGCCCGACCAGCGCGTGTTTGGTGGCGTTGTACACCGGGTCGCCGGGGCGGCCCATCACGCCGCCGTTCGACGACGTCGTGATGATGCTGCCGGCCTTTCGTTCAATCATGTGCGGCAGCACGGCGCGGGTGCCGAGGAAGGCGGCCCGCACGTTGAGCGCGAAGATGTGGTCGAAGTCGGCCAGCGTCGTGTCCACGAGGGACTTCCCGAGGTGGATGCCGACGTTGTTGAACAGCACGTCGATGCGGCCGGCCTCGGCGATCACCCCGTCGACGAACGCCGCCACGGCGGCTTCGTCGGTGGCGTCCACTATGGAATGGCGGTACCCGTCGATGGCTTCCGCGGGCTCGCGGATGTCGGCAGCGAAGACCGTCGCGCCCTCGGCGAGGAACTCCTTCACCGTGGCGAGGCCGATGCCCCGCGCGCCGCCGAAGACCACCGCAACCTTGCCGGCCAACCGATCCATGCTCACTGCCCCGCTCTCAGTCGTGCTGTCTGCTCTTCGTCCACCGCGTAGTCCCCGGGCAGCCGGACGAGCGCGTCCGGCTCCCCCAGGTAGCGCACTTCGACGCCGTACACCTCGCGCGCCGCGGCCGCCGAGACGTAACCGTCGACGACGTCGGCGAGCACCGCCGCCACCGGCCGTTCGAACGGCGGCCCGTACCCGCCGCCGCCGGGCAGCGTGACGTCCACAACGGACTCCACGGCCAGGGGCACCCGGCTCTTCGCGGGCAGGTCCGCCCCGCCGCGCAGGCCGAAGCGACCGGGCGCGCCGGCGAGCCCGCCGTCCACTCCGGGCGCCGCGGCCCGCACCCGGTCCACGTTCCCGTTGACGCTCCAGGAAGTCACGCCGAGTGCGCCCATCGTGGTCACCTGTCCGAGTCCGCCGCGGAACCGGCCCGCGCCGCCGGAGTCGGCCCGCAGCGCCCGAGCGTGCTGGACCAGCGGCGCCATGGTCTCGATCACCTCGGTCGGTGTCGAGCGCAGGCCGCTCGGGAACCCGGTGGTGCTCAGGCCGTCCTTGTCCGAGCGTGCGCCCGTGCCGCCGGTCTGGAAGACGTTGAGCATGAACCCCGGCCCGCGCCAGATGGTCATCCACAGCGCGTCCGCGCTAGGCGCGATCGCCGTGCCGGGCAGCGCGCCGATCAGCAGCGACGGCAGGAAGTGCCCGATCAGGTGCCGGGAGGCCACCGGCGCCGGTGGCAGGCAGTTCAGCACCGAACCCTCGGGCGCGGTGACGTGTACCGGCCGGAACGACCCGGCGTTGTGCGGTACCTCCGGCGCGATCGCCGCCTTGACCGCGAAGGACGCGTACGCCCGCGTGTAGTTGAGGACGACGTTGATCCCGCGACGGCTCTGCGGCGACGAAGCCGCGAAGTCGAGGTGGATCTCGTCACCGTCCACAGTGGCCGCGACCCGCAGGACGATCTCTTCGTCCTCGAAGCCGTCGGTGGCGATCTTGTTGGTGTACGTCCCGTCCGGGAGTTCCCGCAGCGCGTCGCGCAACGCCCGTTCCGAGCGGTCCATGATCTCGGCGGCGACCTCGTCCAGCGTCTCGAGGCCGAGTTCGTCCAGCAGCCGCAGCAGGCTCGCCGCGCCGACCTCGTTGCCGGTGACCTGCGCGTACAGGTCGCCGATGGTCTCTTCCGGCGTCCGGACGTTCGCCCGGATCAGCCGCTCGAGGTCGGCGTTGACCTCGCCCGCGCGCAGGAACTTGAGGATCGGCAGCCGCAGGCCTTCCTCGAAGACCTCGTGGGCCTCGGCGGACACCAGCCGGCCGCCGATGTCGGGTGCGTGGCAGCAGGAGGCGAACCAGGCGACCAGCCGTCCGTGCCGGAACACCGGCGTCGCCACCGTGATGTCGTTGATCTGCCCGGCGGTCTGCCACGGGTCGTTGGTGAGCAGCACGTCGCCGGGTTCGAGGGTCTCCGGCGGGTACTGCGCGACGAAGTGGTGCATGCCGGTCGCCATCGCGTTGATGTGCCCCGGCGTGCCGCCGACGGACTGGCCGATCATCTCGCCGCGCGAGTCGAACACCGCGCACGCCAGGTCGAGCGATTCCCGCACCACCGCGGAGAAGGCCGTGTTGACCAGCGCGTTCTGCTGCTCGGCGAGGATCGAGTGCAGCCGGTTGCCGAACAGCCCGGCCAGGACGGGCCCGACGCTCACACCGTCACCTCCAGCGCGGCATCGGCCCTGACCACGCAGTGCGCGCCCGGCGGGATGACCACAGTGGACTCGCGTTCCGCCACGATGGCCGGTCCCTCGATCCGCGTCCCCGCCTCCAGCCGGTACCGGTCGAACACGGCCGTGTCGGCAAATCCACCCGCCGCCGGGAAGTAGGCCCGCCGGGTGCCCTGGTGGGCCTTCCCCGGAGTGTTCGACGAGGCCGGCCGCAAGGTCACCGCCGGCTTGGGGCCGCTCGAGACGACCCGCCAGTTCAGCACCTCGACGCCGACGTCCGGTCCGGTCCGCCGGTAGAGCGCGCGGTAGGTGCGGGTGAACTCGCCGATCAGGGTGTCCGGCCAGCGGCCGCCGGAGACCGGGACGCGGATTTCGTAACCCTGTCCGGCGTACCGCATCTCGGCGATCCGGCGGTGCGTGACCTCGTCCACCCCGGACTTGGCGAGCAGCGCCGCGCCCTCGGCCTCCATCTCGGCGAACAGCGCGTCGACCTGCTCCCACGCCAGGTCGTGGACGGCCGCGCGGGCCGACCGCACGAAGTCGAACGCCGGCGGCGCGGTGAGGAACCCGGCCGCGCTCAGCACGCCGGCGGCCGGTGGTGCGACGACCGACGGCGCCCCGAGCGCCCGCGCGACACCGGCGCCGTGCACCGGGCCGGCGCCGCCGAAGGTGTACATCGGCAGCTTCGCCGGGTCGTGGCCGCGCTCGACGGCGTGCACCCGGGCGGCGTTGGCCATGTCGTCGTTGACGCTGGTGTGGATGCCCCACGCGGCCTCTTCGACGCTCACGCCCAGCGGCGAGGCGATCCGCGCCCGGATCGCGTTCCGCGCGGCCTCGACGTCCAGGCGCATCTCGCCGCCGAGGAAGTAACCGGGGTCGAGGTAGCCGAGCACCAGATCGGCGTCGGTCACCGTGGGTTCGGTGCCGCCGCGGCCGTAGCAGGCCGGGCCGGGTTCGGACCCGGCCGAATCGGGTCCGACGCCGAGCAGGCCGAGGGCGTCGATCCGGGCGATCGAGCCGCCGCCGACGCCGATCTCGATCATGTCGGTGACCGGCACCCGCACCGGCAGGCCGGACCCGGGCAGCAGCCGGTACTTGCGGTCGACTTCGAACTCGTGCGTCACCAGGGGTGCACCGCCGGCGATCAGGCACAGCTTCGCCGTGGTGCCGCCCATGTCGAAGGCCAGCAGGTCCGCCGGCCCCAATGACGCAGCGGCTCTCGCCCCGCCCGCCGGGCCGGACTCGAGGATCCGGATCGGGTACTTCGCCGCCGTGTCCACAGTGGCCAGACCGCCGTTGGACAGCATGACGTGCGGTGCCCGGGAGATCCCCAGCCGGTGCAGCCGCTGTTCGAGGTCGCGCAGGTACCGCTCGGTGAGGTCCTGGACGTAGACGTTGGCGACCGTGGTCGACGCCCGCTCGAACTCGCGGATCTCGGGGACGACGTCGGAGGACAACGCGACCCGCATGCCGGGCGCGACCTCGGCGAGGATCTCCCCGGTCCGGCGCTCGTGCGAGGGGTTGGTGAACGCGTGCAGGAAGCAGACCGCGACGGCTTCGATCCCGCGTCCGGCCAGTTCACGGCCGAGCCGGGCGACGTGCTCCTCGTCGAGTGCGGTGTGGACGGACCCGTCGGCGAGGACCCGTTCGGGGACGTCGAACCGCAGGTGCCTCGGCACCAGGGGCGCGGGGAGCTCGAGGTGCAGGTCGTAGAGCTCGTACCGGTGCTCGCGGCGCATCTCCAGGACGTCGCGGAAGCCGGCGGTCGCCAGCAGCGCGGTCCGCGAGCCCGTGCGTTCGATCAGGGCGTTCGTGACCAGCGTCGTCCCGTGCACCACCTGCTCGACGGCCCCGAGGTCCGGCAGCAGCGCGGCCAGGCCCTCCTCGACCGCCCGGGCCGGCTCGCCGGGTGTGGTCAGGACCTTGCCGACGGCGACGATCCCGGTCTCGTCCACGGCGCAGAGATCGGTGAACGTCCCGCCGATGTCGACGCCGATCCTCATGTCCGGTACCACCGCGGCGAGGTGTTGAGCGGCGGCTTCAGCTTGGCCTTCACCACCAGCACGTTCGGCTCGTCCGACTCGACGAACTCGCCGAGCAGCCGCCGGAACGCCCGCCCGAAGCCGGAGACGCGGTCGGCGTGCACCCCGAACGACCGGGCCAGTCCGACGAAGTCCGGGCTGTCCCAGTCGACCCCTCGGCGCGGCAGGCCCTCGCGGTCCTGGTCGTAGCGCAGCATCCCGTACCCGCCGTCGTCGACCACCACGACCGTGACCGGCAGCTGCTCCTGCGCGAGCGTCGCCAGATCGCCGCAGCCGTAGAGGAAACCGCCGTCACCGGTGATGCAGACCGCGCGTCCGGTGCCGGCCGCCGCCGCGCCGAGCGAGGCCGGGAAGCCGTAGCCGAGCGTGCCCCAGCCCATCGGGTAGGCGAGCTTGCGCGGCGCCCGCACCCGGTGGAAGCCGCCGACCCAGTAGCCGGCGACGCACATGTCGGACACGAGCACCGCGTCCGTCGGCAGCACCTCGTCCAAAGTGGACAGGAAGTCGTAGGCCTGCGGTTCCTCGTCCCGGATCCGCTGGCGCACGCGCCGGCCGATGCCGGCCAGCCGCAGGGTGATGTCGTCGAGCCCGGCCCGCTGCTTCGGCAGCAGCCGCTCGACGATCGAGCGCGCGTCCCCGACGAGCGTGAGGTCGGGCCGGTAGTTCTTGGCGGCGTCGTCGGCGTCGACGTTGATCGCGATCAGCTTGGGCGGCTTGGGCATCCGCCAGTTCTGCGTCATCAGGCCGTCGAAGTCGGTGCCGATGGCGAGCACGACGTCGGCTTCGTCCCACAGTTCGCCGACCTCCGGCGTGTGCACCGGGTTCGGCGCCAGGCACGGGTGGTCGAGCGGGAGCAGCCCGCGCGCAGCGAACGTGGTGATCACCGGGGCGGCGATCTTCTCCGCGAGGGCACCGATCGCGTCGCCGGCCCCCGAGCGCAGCGCGCCACCACCGGCCCAGATCAGCGGGTGCCGCGCGTCGGACAGCATCGCCTCGGCCCGGGCGAGGTCGGGGACGTCGACGTCGGGCTTGCGGTGCGGTGCGGGCGGGCGGCGGTGCGGGACGCTTTCGCGCAGGTAGTCGGTCGGCACGCCGAGGTAGACCGGGCCGCTCTGCGGCTGCAGCGCGAGCCGGGCGGCGCGGTGCACGGTGGTGCCGATCTGGTCGGCGGCCCGCACGGTGAAGCCGCCCTTGGTCACCGGCGCGAACATCGCCTGCTGGTCGGAAGTCTCGTGCAGCGCACCGCGGACTACGCCCGGCCGCCGCAGCGTCGAGGGGATGTCGGTGGCGATGACCAGCACCGGAGCCGCGGACGCCATGGCCTCGCCGACCGCGCCGAGGGTGTTCGCCGCGCCCGGGCCGGTGGTGACCAGCGCGACGCCGAGCTTGCCGGTGGCGCGGGCGTAGCCGTCGGCGGCGTACCCGGCGGTCTGTTCGTGGCGGACCCCGACGAGCTTGATGCCGGTCTCGCCGAGCGCTTCCCACAACGGCAGGTTGTGCACCCCCGGGAGCCCGAAGACGATCTCCGTTCCGAGCGCTTCCAGCGCGTCCACCAGCTCCCGAGCACCACTCACAGCCACGGCCCGGATACTGCCAGATCGTTGAACGATCTGGCAATCAGCCCCCCGGTGTCCGGACCGGCGTGGGACCACCACGACCGCAAGACGCTTTCCCGGCGATCCGGTTGCGGCCGTTCGGCCATCGGCGGCAAGGACGTTTCCGCTGCGCCGCGGGCGGTCATCCTCGCAGAGTAGAACGTGATCCACCGGCGGCCGCCGAGCGCGTAGAGTCGGCGTGCCGAGCTCGGAAGGTGATGTCCCATGGCGATGATGCCCGTGACCGATTCGATGTTCCTCCTCGTCGAAACGCGCGAGCATCCGATGCACGTGGGCGGTCTGCAGCTGTTCAAGAAACCCGACGGCGCCGGCCCGGAGTACCTGCGCGACATCCGCACTTCGCTGCTGGAGTCGGACAACATGCGCTCGGTGTTCCGCCGCCGCCCGGCCCGGCCGGTGACCACGATGGGGCACGTGGCCTGGGCGACCGACGTCGATCTCGAGCTCGACTACCACTTCCGGCATTCGGCGCTGCCGGGGCCGGGCCGCGTCCGCGAGCTGCTGGAGCTGACCAGCCGCTGGCACAGCACCCTGCTCGACCGGCACCGGCCGCTCTGGGAGACCCACCTCATCGAGGGCCTCGACGACGGCCGGTTCGCCGTCTACACCAAGGTGCACCACGCGCTGATGGACGGCGTCTCGGCGCTGCGCCAGCTGCAGGGCACGCTGTCGGACGATCCCGCGGACACGGATTGCCCGCCGTGGTGGGGCAGCCGGCGCGAGCCCCGCGAAGAACGCGCGAAGCGCCCGCGGTCGTTCCTGCAGACCGCGAGCAAGACGGCCAACCAGCTGGCGAGCCTGGCGCCGGCCGCGATGAAGGTGGCGCGGGAGGCGTTCGGCGAACACACCCTGACGCTGCCGGGACAGGCGCCGAAGACGATGTTCAACGTGACGATCGGCGGCGCACGGCGGTTCGCGGCGCAGAAGTGGCCGCTGGATCGCGTCCGGCAGGTGGCGACCGCGGCCGGGGTGTCGCGCAACGACGTCGTGCTCGCGATGTGCTCTGGTGCGCTGCGGGACTACCTCATCGAACAGCGCGCGCTGCCGGACGCGCCGCTCATCGCGATGGTGCCGGTGTCGCTGCGCCGCCAGAACGACCCCGGCGAAGCGGCGGGCAACAACATCGGCGCGCTGCTGTGCAACCTGGCCACCGACCTGCCGGACGCGGGCAAGCGGCTCGTCACGATCCACCAGTCGATGCGCAATGGCAAGCGGCTGTTTTCCGAGCTGACGCCGTTGCAGACGCTGCTGCTGTCGGCGGTGAACGTCGCGCAGCTCGGCGCCTCCCCGATCCCGGGCGTCGTCAAGAACACGCGGCCGCCGTTCAACGTGGTGATCTCGAACGTGCCCGGCCCCCGCAAGCAGATGTACTGGAACGGCGCCCAGCTCGACGGCATCTACCCGGCGTCGGTGCTGCTCGACGGCCAGGCCGTGAACATCACGCTGACCAGCAACGGCGACCACCTCGACTTCGGCATCACCGGCTGCCGCCGGAGCGTCCCGCACCTGCAGCGGATCCTGACACACCTCGACACAGCCTTGGTGGAACTCGAAGCTGCGGTAAGGTAGCCCGCTCACCGGCACGCTGGCTCCCCCATCGGAAGGAAACTTTCCGAAAGCGGGGCGAAAATGCTGGTCAGGCGGCTCTTACCGCTCCTAGGGTGGCGGCGATCAACCCCGGAGAAGAGGAGCAGGGCATGACCGAGGAGTGGACGACGCCGGACTTCGTCGAGTACGAAACCCCGATGGAGGTCACCGCCTACGCGGCCCGCATGGCGGACTGACGGATGCCGGTCGAGCCACTGCCGGAAAGCGCATTCATCAACGAGCTGCGCGGTCTTTCCGGCCGGTACTGGGGCACGCACCCGTTCCACCGCCGGCTGCACGCGGGCGAGCTCGACGAGCGCGCGCTGCGGATCTGGGCGGCGAACCGCTGGTACTACCAGTGCGTGCTGCCGCAGAAGGACGCGGCGATCATCAGCAACTGCCCGCTGCCGGAGATCCGCCGCCAGTGGCTCGACCGGATCGTCTACCACGACGGCGTGAGCGCCGGTACCGGCGGGATCGAACGCTGGCTGCGGCTCTGCACGGCGGTCGGCCTGGATCGGGAAGAGGTGCTCGACGAACGGCACGTCGCGCCCGGCGTCCGGTTCGCGGTGGACGCCTACGTGACCTTCGCGCGGACGAAGCCGTGGTGGGAGGCCGTCGCGTCGGGGCTGACCGAGATGTTCGCCGGGCACCTGATGCAGCAGCGCGTGGCGGACATGCTCGCGAACTACTCGTGGATCGCCCGCGAAGACCTCGCCTACTTCACCAACCGGATCGACAAGGTCGCCGGCGAAGGCAAGGACACCCTCGACATCGTGGTCCGCCACTGCGGCACGCGCGAACAGCAGGACCGCGCGATCGCCGCGCTGGCGTTCAAGTGCGACGTGCTGTGGTCGATGCTCGACGCGGTCGAACGGGCGGCCGCGTGATCACCGCCGAGTCCGTCCCGCAGCTGCGCCGCGGCGTGCGGCTGTCCTTCGACCACGTCCGGGAGACGCACGTACTGCTGTTCCCCGAAGGCGTCCTGGTGCCGAACACCACCGCGGCCGCGGTGCTCGAGCTCTGCGACGGCACCCGGTCCGTCACCGAAATCACGGCGGCGCTTTCCCGGCGCTACTCCGGCGTGGTGGCGCAGGACGTCCTCACCGTGCTGTCCCGGCTGGGCGAACGGCGGGTCGTCGCATGGACGTGACCCCGCCGCTCGGCATGCTGGCCGAGCTGACCCACCGCTGTCCGCTCCACTGTCCTTATTGCTCCAACCCGGTGGAACTGACCGCCCGGGACGCCGAACTGTCCACTGCGGACTGGCTCTCGGTGCTGTCCCAGGCCCGGGAACTGGGCGTGCTGCAGGTGCACATGTCCGGCGGGGAGCCCTTGCTCCGGCGGGACCTGCCCGCACTGGTCGCGCACGCGAGCGGGCTCGGCTGCTACGTCAACCTCGTCACGTCCGGGCTCGGCCTGACCGGGGAGCGGCTGGACGACCTCGTCGAGCGCGGGCTGGCGCACGTCCAGCTGTCCGCGCAGGGCGCGACCCGGGAGCGGGCCGATCCGCTGGCCGGCACGAAGGCCCACGACCGGAAGCTCGCCGCGGCCGCGCTGGTGAAGGCGGCCGGGCTGCCGCTGTCGCTGAACGTCGTGCTGCACCGGCGCAACCACGACCAGCTGGCCGGGATCATCGAGCTCGCCGAGCGGATGGGCGCGGACCGGCTGGAGCTGGCGAACACGCAGTACTACGGCTGGGCGCTGCGCAACCGGGACGCGCTGATGCCGACTCCCGCGCAGCTCGCCGCGGCCGAGCCGGTGGTGCGCGCGGCCGTCGCCCGCCTGCGGGGCACGATGGAGATCGTCTACGTCGTCGCCGACTACCACGAGCCGTACCCGAAGCCGTGCATGTACGGGTGGGGTGCGCGGCAGCTGACCGTGGCGCCGGACGGGACCGTGCTGCCGTGCCCGGCGGCGTCGGCGATTTCGACGCTTTCGCTTTCTACCGTGCGGGACACGCCGCTGGCCGACATCTGGTACCACTCCTCGTCGTTCAACGCCTACCGCGGCGAGGAGTGGATGGCCGAGCCGTGCCGCACGTGCGACCGCCGCGAACTCGACTTCGGCGGCTGCCGCTGCCAGGCGTTCCTGCTCACCGGCGACGCCGCGGCCACCGACCCGGTGTGCTCGCGGTCGCCTGAACGCGGCGTGGTCGATTTGATCCTGTCCCGCCCGCCGGTGCCCGACCTGGTCATGCGCCGGTGAAGGTGATCCTGCTCGGCACCGCGGCGGGCGGCGGGTGTCCACAGTGGAACTGCGCCTGCCGGCTGTGCACATCCGAGCTGGCGCCGCGCTCGCAGGACTGCGTCGCGATCAGCGCGGACGGCGCCGGCTGGTACCTGCTGAACTGCTCGCCGGACATCCGGTCGCAGATCCTCGGGACGCCGGAGTTGCGGGCCGGGCCGGGGCCGCGCGAGATCCCGCTGCGCGGGGTGCTGCTGACCGACGCCGAACTCGACCACTCGCTGGGTCTGCTGATGTTGCGCGAGTCGGGCGGGCTCCCGGTGTGGGCCCCACCGGCGGTGCTGTCCGCGCTGTCGCCGTTCCGCGCCATCGTGGACGGCTACGGCGGCTGGACGTGGTCGTCCGATGTGGACATCCCCGGCCTGCGCGTCGACGTGCTGCCGGTGAGCGACAAGCGCCCGAAGTACGCCGCGGCTTCCGACGGCCCCTGGGTGGTCGCGTACCGGATCTCGGACCCGGCGACGGGCGGGGTGCTGGTGTACGCGCCGTGCCTGCGGAGCTGGCCTGCGGGGCTCGACGAGTTCGTCGCGGACGCTTCCCTGGTGTTGCTGGACGGGACGTTCCACGCGCCGGACGAGATGGCCGGGGTGGGCGGGCCGGACCAGCTCGCGATGGGCCACCTGCCGATCACGGCGAGCCTGCCGCGGATCGCCGGGCGGCACTGGGCGTTCACGCACCTCAACAACACGAACCCGGTGCTCGACCCCGCATCGCCGGAACACGCGGCGGTGCTGGCCGCGGGCGCTTCGCTGCCTCCGGATGGCGCCCGGTTCTCGCTGTGAACCTGTTGTGTCCCGCAATGCTGGGTCTCTAGTGCTCGAGAAGCGTGCGCCGGACTCTTTGACAGGGGTCGTACGCTGCCGCCATGCCCCACGACCTCCTCCGGGTGCTGGCAGCGGAGCGCCCGGCTTCCTTGACGCACGCGGAGTTGTGGGTGGATCCGGAGCCGCTCCGATGACCGCTCCCCTCCTCGCCCCCTTGCGGGAAGCCCGGTTCCGCGCCCTCGTCACCGGCCGGAGCCTGGCCGACTTCGGAAATGCCGTTGCGCCCTTTGCCCTGGCCTTCGCCGTCGTTGATCTCACCGGGTCCGCCGTGGACCTCGGGGTGGTCGTCGGGGCTCGGTCGCTCGCCAACGTGCTGCTCCTGCTGTTCGGCGGGATGCTGGCCGACCGGCTGCCGCGGTCGGTCATCCTGCAGGGCACCGAAACCGCCGCCGCCCTCACGCAGGCCGCCGTGGCCGCGAGTGTCCTCGGCGGATTCGCTTCCATCCCCCTGCTCGCCGGGCTCGGGCTCGTCAACGGTGCCGTCTCGGCCATCTCGCTGCCCGCGGCCGCGTCGCTCACGCCGTTGACCGTGCCCGGCTCGCAGCTCGCCCAGGCGAACGCGCTGGTCCGGCTGCTGTCGAACGCCGGGCGCATCGCCGGGGCCGGGCTGGCCGGCGTGCTCGTCGCCTTCGCCGGCTCCGGCTGGGCGCTCGCCGGGAACGCCCTGCTGTTCCTCGCCGCCGCGCTGGCGTACCGCCGGATCCGGCTGCCGCGCGGCGAACGGGTTCCCGGCCGCCGCCCGCTCGCCGAACTCGCCGAAGGCTGGCGGGAGTTCCGCGCCCGGTCGTGGGTGTGGCTGGTGGTGCTGCAGTTCATGGTCGTCAACGCCGTCAACGCGGGCGCGCTGCTGGTGATCGGCCCGCTGGTCGCCGACGACACCTTCGGCCGCACCGGCTGGGGGCTCGCGCTGGCCGTGCAGACCGCCGGGGCACTGCTCGGCGGCGTCCTCGCCGCCCGCTGGCAGCCGCGGCGGATGCTGCTCGTCGGCGTCGCGCTGATCGTGGTCGACGCGTTGCCGATGCTGGTCCTCGGCGAGACGCCGTACCTGCTGCCGCTGCTGCTCGCGATGTTCCTCTCGGGCGTGGCGATCGAACAGTTTTCCGTCGCATGGGACGTGTCGCTGCAGGAGAACATCCCGCCGGACAAGCTCGCCCGCGTCTACTCCTACGACATGCTCGGCTCGTTCATCGCGATACCGATCGGCCAGATCAGCGCGGGCCCGCTGGCCGAACACGCCGGCCGATCGGCGACGCTCCTGGGCGGCGCGGCCCTCGTCGTCGGGGCGACCGCACTCGTGCTGTGCAGCCCGCAGGTGCGCGGCCTGGTCCGCCGGGCGCCGGCCGGCGCGAGCTGACCTACCGGCCCACGCGGGGTCCGGACGTCAGGTCGCGGTGGCCGTCGAGGCGCCACCAGCTCTCCAGCGTCTCGCGCAGCGCCTTCAGCAGCTCGCCGCCCGTTTCCAGCGGGACCAGCGCCGTCTTGCCGTCGTCCACTCGCAACGCCGCTGCCAGCCGGTCGCCCTGGTCGATGAGGCCGACCACCACCCGCGTTGGCTGCCCGGTTGCGTCGACGGTGGGGATGGCTCGTTCGTAGCGCCAGCCTTGAGCGTTCATCCGGCCGACAGTGGCACAGCTTTACCCTCCGGGGTCCGGGGTTCACTCTCACGTGTGGTCAGGCCGGCGCCCAGGGGCGGACTTCCTCCAGCAGCTTCGCCACGGCCAGCACCAGGTCGTCCGAGTGCCGCGGTCCGACGATCTGCAGGCCCACCGGCAGGCCCGCCGATGTGCGCCCGGCCGGGACGCTGATCGCCGGCTGCTGGGTCATGTTGAACGGGTACGTGAACGGTGTCCACTCCGGCCACTCGCTCAGCCCGCTGCCCGGCGGCACGTCGTGCCCGGCCTCGAACGCCGCGATCGGGAGCGTCGGCGTGATCAGCACGTCGTAGCGCGTGTGGAACTCGCCCATCCGGATGCCCAGCGCCGCCCGCTCGGCGGTCGCGTCGAGGTAGTCGCTCGCCGTCCACTTCCGGCCGGATTCCCAGACCTTGCGCAGGCCCGGGTCGGTCCGCTCCTCGGAACCCGGCGGGAACGAGTCCAGCAGCTTCGCCGCACCCGAGGACCACAGGATGTCGAACGCCGGCTTCGGGTCGGCGAAGCCCGGGTCGGTCTCCTCGATGTGCAGGCCGGCGTCCCCCAGCGCGCGGACCGCGTCCGCGACGATCGCGGCCACCTCCGGGTCGACGTCGACGTAGCCGAGTGCCGGCGAGAACGCGGCGATCAGGCCGCGCACGTCCCGCCGGACGGCCTCGCGGAACGACCCCGCCGGTGGCGCCAGCGCGGCCGGGTCCCGGTGGTCGGGCAGCGACAGCACGTCCAGCAGCAGCGCGATGTCGTCCACCGACCGCGCCATCGGGCCGGCGTGCGAGAGCGGGCCGAACGGGCTCGCCGGGTAGAGCGGGATCCGGCCGTGGGTCGGCTTCAGCCCGGCGATGCCGCAGAACGACGCCGGGATCCGCACCGAGCCGCCGCCGTCGGTGCCGACCGACAGCTCGCCCATCCCGGCCGCGACGGCCGCGGCGCTGCCGCCGCTCGACCCGCCCGCCGTCTTCGACGGGTCCGCCGGGTTGCGCGTGATGCCGCGCAGCGGGCTGTCGGTGACGCCCTTCCACCCGATCTCGGGGGTGGTCGTCTTGCCCAGCAGCACCAGGCCGGCCTCGCGCATCCGCGCGGCGACCGGGCTGTCGACGTCCCACGGCTGGTCCGGGTCGATGCTCTTCGAGCCCCGCACGGTCGGCCAGCCCCGGGTGAGGAACATGTCCTTGATCGAGGACGGCACGCCGTCGAGCCAGCCGATCGGGTTGCCGTCCCGCCAGCGGACCTCGGACGCCTTGGCCTGCTCCAGCGCCCGGTCGGCGTCGACGAGGCAGAAGGCGTTGCAGTCGCCGTCCCGGGCTTCGATCGCCTGCAGCGCGTTCTGCGTCGCCTCGACCGGCGACAGCTCACCGGTCGCGTAGGCGGCGACGAGCTCGCCGGCGGTCAGCATCCTGTCGTTCATCCGGCTCCTTGGTTCCCCGACGGCACGTACCCGAGCGTCTTGTCGACGACGTTGCGCAACGGCTCCCCCGCGCGCCAGCGGCGGAAGTTTTCGGTGAACACCTCGACCAGGGTGTTCCGCCAGCCGGCAAAGTCCCCCGACATGTGCGGCGAGATCAGCACGTCCGGCATCGTCCACAGCGGGCTTTCGGCCGCCAGCGGCTCGGTGTCGAACACGTCGAGCGCGGCGCCGGCGATGGCCTTCGTGGCCAGCGCTTCCACCAGGTCCGACGTCACCACGAGCTCGCCGCGGCCCACGTTGACGAACCGCGCCGACGGCTTCATCGCGGCGAACGCGCGCGCGTCGAACATGCCCTTGGTGTGCTCGGTCAGCGGCGCGACCGCGACGACGTAGTCGGCGTGCGGCAGGATTTCGGTGAGCCGCGCGGACTCGTGCACCACGCCGAAGTCCGGGTCGCCGGTGCGCTCACGGCGTCCGGCGCCGCGCACCCGCATCCCGGCCGCACGCAGCAGCCGCGCGATGGCCCGCCCGATCGGCCCGGTGCCGACGACCACCACCTCCCGCCCGGCGATCCGTTCGCTCTCGCGGTGCAGCCAGCGGCCCTCGCGCTGCAGGTCGTGCGAGCGCGCGAAGTCCTTCGCGAAGGCGAGCACGACGCCCAGCACGTACTCCGCGATGGCGTCGTCGAAGACGCCCCGCGAGTTCGTCAGGACGACGTCGCTCTCGCGCAGCCCGGGGAACAGCACGGGGTCGACCCCCGCGCTGGCGATGTGCAGCCAGCGCAGCCGGTCGGCCGCGTGCCACGCGCCGGGCACCGCCGTGGAGAGGAAGTCGTAGACGAAGAGGGCGTCCGCTCCGGACAACGCTCCGGCGAGGCCCGCCGCGTCCGTGTAACGCAAGACCGCCCCGGATTCGACAGCACGCATGTCCGGTGGGCGGGACTCACCGCAGAGCACGGCCAGGACGGGAGCTTCCCGGTGTTCCGAGGCGATCACGTTGACACGGTAAAAGTCACTCGTATGATTGTCAACAATCCGAGGAACGACCCCCGGAGCACCGGACTGCACATTCCGGAGGCTGAGCCTTGGATTTCGACTTCCTCGCGTTCGACGGCCCGCTGGCCCAGCGGGGCATCGGTGTCATCGGTGTCATCGCCCCCTTCGACCTCCACGGCGACGCCGAAGCGATCTTCGTCAGCGGCACCAACCTCCCCACCTACGACCTGATCGAACCCCTGGAAGCCGCGCTCGGCAAGCCGGTGCTGACCGCCAACCAGCTGACGATGTGGGCGTGCCTGCGCCGGATGAACCTCCCATCGTCGGACCGGGAGGTGGCTTCGTGACGTGTCGTGAAGATTTTCCTTGACCACCCCTCTAGGATTGTCGACAATTTGCGTCCCCTCCGGAGGTTCCGTGCCCACCATCGGTTTCATCTACCCCGACCACGCGGCCGAAGACGACTACCCACTGGCCGAGCAGCTGCTCGGCGGCGCGGCCGTCGACGAGGGCGACATCCGGCTGGCGGTCGAGCACATCTACGGCACCGACAAGCACGCGGTGGCCGAGCTGCTGGACCTCGGCAGCGAGGCCCGCCTCGCCGACGGCGTCGCCCTGCTCAAGAAGCACGAGCCCGCCGCCGTGATCTGGGCGTGCACCAGCGGCAGCTTCGTCTACGGCTGGGAAGGCGCGCGCGACCAGGCCGAGCGCCTCACCGCCGTCGCCGGGGTCCCGGCCTCCAGCACCTCCTTCGCGTTCGTGCACGCCGCGCGTGCGCTGGGCGTCAAGCGGGTCGCCGTCGCCGCCGGCTACCCGGACGACATCGCCCGCCTGTTCGTGGACTTCCTCGAGGCCGGCGGCATCGAGGTCGTCTCGATGGCCGGCGCCGACATCGTCACGGCCGCCGAGGTCGGCGCCATGAGCCCGGAGGCCGTCGTCGAACTCGCCGTGCGCCACGACCACCCGGACGCCGAGGCGGTGCTCGTGCCGGACACCGCCATGCGCACCCTCGGCGAGATCAACACCGTCGAGGCCGCGCTCCGCAAGCCCGTGCTGACCGCCAACCAGGTCACGGTCTGGGAGGGGCTGCGCCTGACCGGGCAGCACCGCCTCGTCCGCTCGCTCGGCGCGCTCTTCCGGCACCTGCCGGACGGGAGCGCCTGACATGGCCCTGCCACCGGGCACGCTGCCCGAGATCGAACCGGTGAGCCGCGAGTCGACGGCCGCCGTGATCGCGCGCCAGCTGCGCGACGCGATCATGACCGGCGCCCTCCGGCCCGGGACCCAGCTCGGCGAGACCGAGCTGGCCGCGCGGTTCCAGGTGTCACGGGGGCCGCTCCGGGAAGCCATGCAGCACCTGGTGTCCGAAGGGCTGCTGCGCAGTGAACGGCACCGCGGGCTGTTCGTGATCGACCTCGAGCCGGGCGACGTCTACGACATCTACGCCGCCCGCTCCGCGATCGAGCGCGCCGCCATGCTGCGCGCCCTGCGCGGCGGCGACCGCGACCGGATCGCGGACCTGCTCGAGCAGACCGTCGCCGAGATGGCGACGGCGGCGAGCGAAGACGACCCCGGCGCGCTCTCCACCGCGGACCTGAAGTTCCACGAGGCCCTCATCAACGCGTCCGGCAGCAAGCGGCTCGTGCGGATGGCCCGGACGCTGCTCATCGAGACGCGGATGTGCCTGACCGCGTTGCAGAGCACGTACCAGCGGGTCGAGGAGCGCGTGGAGGAGCACACGAAGCTGATCCAGGCGCTTCGGGACGGCGACGAAGAAACGGCGCTGACCCTGCTCGACGCCCACATGGAGGACGCGGTGCAGCGGCTCGCGCCGGGCACGAGCCTGAAGGACGGGCACGCCCCGCCGGTGCCGGGCAACGCGTGATCGCAGGGCCGGCCCGCGTGATCGGCGGGTCGGTTCGCGTGCCGGGGCGGTCGGCTCGCGTTCCTGAGCGCTCGGCTCGCGTGACGGGTGCCCGAACTCGCGTGATTCGGGGCGGGACTCGCGTGATTGGGGACGGAACTCGCGTGATTGAGGGCGGAACTCGCGTGACTGGGCGGGCATCTCTCGTGATTGGGCGGGCATCTCCCGTGACTGGAGAGGCATCTCGCGTGACTGGAGAGGCATCTCGCGTGACTGGAGGGGCATCTTGCGTGACTGGAGGGGCATCTTGCGGGAGGGGGTGAGTGTTGGGTGGGGGTTAGCGGGCATGGCGGGGTCCTAGGACCGGCTGGCCGGCGCGGCCGTCGCGGTAGTCGGGGGACCAGGGGAAACGGCCCTGGGCGTCCGCGTGGACCAGTTGCAGCGCGCGGATTTCGGGGCCGTACAACGCCGTCGCGAACACCAGGTGGGCCGACGGCTCAGCGAGTGAGACGACCTCGATGAGCCGGCCGTCGTCCAGGGGGATGTGGTCGCCCGGCGCCAGGGGCGAGCCGCGCAGGGCGCGGGATGCCTGGGAGTTCAACAGGTTGCCGGCCGCGAGGGCCGGGAGGCCGGTCACGACCAGCTCCGGCAGGCCGTACCCGCTCAGGCCGATCGTGTAGGCCCACGGCGGGTACGGGCCGGCTCCCTCCACCCCCTGCACCAGCCAGCCCCGGTCGGCTACGCCGCAGCGAAGCCGTTCCAGGTAACCGGATCTGTCCCGGTTCTCGCACTCGAAGCACATCGGTGACTCCTCCCCTTCGGTGGGCTCGGGACCACCGTGCCGGAGGGCACCGACAAAAACTCAGCCCAGCGCTTCGGCCACCGCCGTGCCGAGCCGTTCTGTGGTATCCGTGCCGCCGAGGTCGGGCGTGCGCACGCGGCCCTCGTCGAGCACCCGGTCCACCGCGGCGCGGATCGCTTGTGCGGCAACGGTTTCGCCGAGGTGTTCGACCAGCATCGCGGCCGCCAGGATCTGTGCCACCGGGTTGGCGATACCCTGCCCGGCGATGTCCGGAGCGCTCCCGTGGACCGCCTCGAACATCGACGGGAATTCACCCGATGGGTTGAGGTTGGCGGACGGGGCCATGCCGAGGCCGCCGGTGATCGCGGCCGCGAGGTCACTGAGGATGTCGCCGAAGAGGTTCGACGCCACCACGACGTCGAGCCGGTCCGGCGCCTGGACCATCCGGGCCGCCAGCGCATCGACGTGCACCTGTTCACTGCGGACGTCCGGGAACTCCGCCGCGACCTCGGCGAAGATCTCGTCCCAGAACGGCATCGAGTGGATCAGGCCGTTGGACTTCGTCGCCGAGCAGACCCGAGAAGACCGCGTCCGGGCCAGTTCGAACGCGTACCGGATGATCCGGGTGACGCCGACGCGCGTGAAAACCGATTCCTGCAGCACGAATTCGTCCGGCCGCCCGGCGTTGTGCCGCCCGCCGATCGCGGAGTACTCCCCTTCGGAGTTCTCGCGGACGATGACCAGCTCCAGCTCCTCGGCCTTCCGACCGGCCAGCACGGACGTCGTGCCCGGCAGCAGCCGCACCGGGCGCAGGTTGACGTACTGCTGGAACGCCCGCCGCAGCGGGATCAGCAGGCCCCACAGGGAAACGTGGTCCGGGACGCCGGGGAAACCGACCGCGCCGAGCAGGATCCCGTCGAACGCCGAAAGCTGCGAAACCCCGTCGTCCGGCATCATCGCGCCGACCCGGGCGTACCGCTCGCAGCTCCAGTCGAACTCGGTCCACTCCAGCGAAAAACCGAACCGAGCGGACGCCCGGTCGAGGACCTTGCGGGCCTCGGCCGTGACGTCCACGCCGATCCCGTCGCCGGGGATGCTCGCCAAGCGGCGGGTCGTCACAGGGCCACCGCGATGTACTTCGTCTCGAGGAACTCGTCGATGCCGACCGACCCGCCTTCGCGGCCGAGCCCGGACTGCTTGATCCCGCCGAACGGCGCCGCCGGGTTCGACACGATCCCCTGGTTGAGCCCGATCATGCCGGCCTCCAGAGCTTCGGAGACCCGCAGCGCGCGCTTGAGATCACTGGTGAAGACGTAGGAAACCAAGCCGAACTCGGTGTCGTTCGCCTTCGCCACCGCCTCTTCCTCGGTGTCGAACAACGTGATCGGGGCGACCGGCCCGAAGATCTCCTCGTGCGTCAGCCGCGCCTCCTGCGGGACGTCGGTCAGCACGGTGGCCTGGTAGAAGTGGCCCGGCCCGTCGACTTCCGAACCGCCGGTGAGCACCTTCGCGCCGCGGTCGGTGGCGTCCTTGACCAGCTCCGTGACCTTCTCGACGGCCTTGTCGTCGATCAGCGGGCCGACCACGACGTCCTTCTCGGTGCCGCGGCCCATCGGCAGCGCCTGCATGCGCTCGGTCAGCCGCCGCGCGAACTCGTCGACGACGCCGCGCTGCACGTAGAACCGGTTCGCCGCCGTGCACGCCTCGCCGATGTTGCGCATCTTCGCCTGCATGGCGCCTTCGATGGCGGCGTCCATGTCCGCGTCGTCGAAGACCAGGAACGGCGCGTTGCCGCCCAGTTCCATCGACGTGCGGAGGATCTTGTCGGCGCACTGCTCGAGCAGCTTGCGGCCGACGCCGGTCGAGCCGGTGAAGGAGAGCTTGCGGGCGCGGCCGTCGCGGATCAGCGGCTCCATCACACCGCCGGAGTCGCTGGTCGTGACGACGTTGAGCACGCCTTCCGGCAGCCCCGCCTCGGCGAGGATGCCGGCCAGCGCGAGCATCGACAGCGGCGTCTGCGCGGCGGGCTTGATCACCGCCGTGCAGCCCGCGGCGATCGCCGGGCCGATCTTGCGCGTCCCCATCGCCATGGGGAAGTTCCACGGCGTGATCAGCAGCGTCGGCCCGACCGGCTGCTTCGTGATCAGGAACCGGCCCGAGCCGTTCGGGGCGGTTGCGTAGCCGCCGCCGATGCGGACGGCTTCCTCGGCGAACCAGCGGAAGAACTCCGCGGCGTAGGCGATCTCGCCCTTCGACTCGGCGAGCGGCTTGCCCATCTCCAGGGTCATCAGCAGCGCCAGTTCCTCCTGGCGCTGCATCAGCAGTTCGTAGGCGCGGCGCAGGATCTCGCCGCGCTCGCGGGGCGCCATCTTCGCGAAGCCGGCCTGCGCCGCGACGGCGGCGTCCAAGGCCGCAACGCCGTCCGACGGCGAAGCGTCGGCCACGTGGCACAGCTCCTTGCCGGTGGCCGGGTCGACCACCGGGAAGGTCTTCCCGTCCTGGGCAGCGACCCACTTGCCGCCGATGAACAGTTCCTTGCCGACCGCCTCGACGACGCCGGACTCGGTGCTCGCGCTCATCCCGACTTGCTCCTCACGTGTTGTCCCGAGAGCCATGCTATGGATATTGTCAACAATCGACAACCCGCCCAGACCGACCGAGGAGCACGCTGTGGCCCAGCTCTCTCCGCTGCTCAAGCAGGCAACGCCCGTCGTGGTCGACCACGGTGAAGGGGTTTACCTCTACGACGTCGAGGGCAAACGCCACCTGGACTTCACCGCCGGCATCGGCGTCACGAGCACCGGGCACTGCCACCCCCACGTCGTCCGGGCCGCGCAGGAGCAGATCGGGAAGCTCGTCCACGGGCAGTACACGACGGTCATGCACAAGCCGCTGCTCGAGCTGACCGAGCGCCTCGGCGAGGTCCTGCCGAGCGGCCTCGACTCGCTCTTCTACGCGAACTCGGGCAGCGAAGCCGTCGAAGCGGCATTGCGGCTCTCGCGGCAGGCGACAAAACGCCCGAACGTCCTCGTCTTCCAGGGCGGCTTCCACGGCCGGACGGTCGCGGCCGCGAGCATGACGACGTCCGGGACGCGGTTCAGCGCCGGCATCGGCCCGCTGATGGCCGGCGTGCACGTCGCCCCCTTCCCCTACGCCTACCACTACGGCTGGGACGAGCAGACGGCGACGAAGTTCGCCCTGCGCGAGCTGGATTACCTGTTCCAGACCATCTGCGCGCCGAACGAGACTGCGGCGTTCTTCGTCGAGCCCGTGCTCGGCGAAGGCGGGTACGTCCCGGCGAACACGGAGTTCATGGCCGGCTTGCGGGAGCGCGCCGACCGGCACGGCATCCTGCTCGTCGTCGACGAGATCCAGACCGGCTTCGGCCGCACGGGGAAGTTCTGGGGCCACGACCACTTCGACGTCTCGCCGGACATCGTCCTCATCGCGAAGGGCCTGGCGAGCGGCTTCCCGCTGTCCGGCATCGCCGCTTCGCAGGAGCTGATGGCGAAGGCGTTCCCCGGCTCGCAGGGCGGCACGTACGGCGGCAACGCGGTCTCGTGCGCGGCGGCGATCGCGACGCTCGAAGTCATCCAGCAGGAGAACCTGGTCGAGAACGCCGCCGAGCGCGGCCGCCAGCTGCTCGAAGGCGCGCGGGTGATCGCGGACAAGACGCCGTCGATCGGCGAGGTGCGCGGGCTCGGGCTGCTGGTCGGCTCGGAGTTCACCACCGCCGACGGCGAGCCGGACACCGCCACCGCGCAGGCCGTGCAGCAGGCGGCGGCGAAGAACGGCCTGCTGCTGCTCACCTGTGGGCCGTACATGAACGTCGTCCGCATGGTGCCGCCGCTGGTCGTCACCGCCGAGCAGGTCGACGAGGCGCTGCGGATCTTCGGGGACGTCGTCGCTTCGGTCACGGGGAACTGAGGGAGATCGGCAACCCGGCGTACGGCTACGACGAAGGCAGCGAAGCGCACAGCGATCGGGCGATGGCGGCGGCCGCGCAGGACCTGTGGCTGCGGGGGGTCGAGGGCGAGAGGCTCTCGTTCGCGCGCTTCACCCCAGGGCGGTCAGCTGCTCGAAATCGGCGTCGGAAAGCCCGATTTCCGCGGCGGCGCAGTTTTCTTCCAGGTGCGCGATCGACGACGTCCCCGGAATCGGGATCACCACCGGCGAGCGCCGCAGCAGCCAGGCGAGGGACACCTGAGCGGGTGTCGCACCCAAGGCGGCCGCGACCTTGCCGAGCACCCCGCCGGCCGTCGCGTGGTCACCCCGCGCGATCGGCAGCCACGGGACGAACGCGATCCCCTCGCGCTCGCAGTGGCCGAGCACGTCGTCGGACGCGCGGTCGGTCAGGTTGTAGCGGTTCTGCACGCTCGCGATCGGTGCGACGGCCCGCGCCTCGGTCAGCTGCGCGACGCTGACCTCGGACAGCCCGATCCGGGCGACCTTGCCCTCGTCCCGCAGCCGGGCGAGCGCGCCGACCTGGTCGGCGAGTGGGACTTGCGGGTCGATCCGGTGCAGCTGGAGCAGGTCGAGGTGATCGACACGCAGCCGCCGCAGCGAGAGTTCCGCCTGCTGCCGGAGGTATTCGGGCCGGCCGAGCGGAACCCACTCGCCGCGGCTCGGCCGCGCGTGCCCGCACTTCGTCGCGACGAGCAACCCGCGGTAGGGGTGGAGTGCGTCGGCGAGGAGCTCTTCGTTCAGGCCCAGGTCATAGGCGTCGGCGGTGTCGAAGAACGTCACGCCGAGCTCGGCCGCCCGGCGCGCGACCGCCTTGGCGCCGTCTTTCACGTGGTCCCATTCGGTGAGCCGCATGGCGCCGAAACCGAGGCGGTGCACCGAAAGGCCGTCTTCGAAGGTGTAGGTCGAGGTCATGCCGGAAGCTTCGCCGCCGTCGCCGTCACCCACCAGAGATTTAGCCTGAGCTAAATCGACAGAACGTGAAAAACCTTCATAGCACCGTACCGGCAGTACGTACTACGCTGCGGTAACCACAGCGACGGCGCGGAGGAGACACTGCCGATGGGCGACGTGGCAGCACGGCTGGCCGAGATCGTCGGGGACAAGAACCTGCTCACGGGCGAGGCGATCTCGGAGGACTACGCGCACGACGAGGCGTTGACGGCGGAGCCGCAGAAACCTGCGTACGTCGTGAAGCCGGCAACGGCCGAAGAAGTCGCGGAGCTGCTCAAAGCCGCTTCGGAGTACAACGTCCCCGTGACGGCTCGCGGCTCCGGGAGCGGGCTTTCCGGGGCGGCCCGGCCGACGGCCGACGGCCTCCTGATCTCGTTCGAGCGGATGAACGCCGTCCTCGAAGTGGACACCGGGAACCACGTCGCCGTCGTGCAGCCCGGGGTGACCCTCGCCGAACTCGATGCCAAGGCCGCCGAAGCCGGGCTCGGTTACACCGTCTACCCCGGTGAACTCAGCGCGAGCTTGGGCGGGAACGTCGGGACCAACGCCGGCGGGATGCGGGCCGTCAAGTACGGCGTCACCCGCAACAACGTGCTCGGCCTGCAGGCCGTGCTGCCGACCGGCGAGATCATCCGGACCGGCGGCAAGACGTCGAAGATCTCCACCGGCTACGACCTCACGCAGCTGATCATCGGCTCGGAGGGCACCCTCGCGCTGGCCACCGAAATCACCGTCAAGCTGCACCCGCGGCTGGCCCACGGCGCCACGGTGCTCGCCCCCTTCGGCGACTTCGGCCAGGTGATGGCCGCCGTGCCGGAGATCCTCTCCAGCGGGCTCGCGCCGCACATCCTCGAGTACATCGACAACCTGACGATGGCGGCCATCGTCTACAACGAGAAGCTCGAGCTCGGCGTCCCGGACAAGATCCGCGAGACCAGCGAGGCGTACCTCGTCGTGGCGCTGGAAAACCGCGAGACCGGACGGCTCGAGGAGGACGTCGAAACCGTCGGCGAGCTGCTCGGCGAACTGGGCGCCACCGACGTCTACGTCCTCGACGGCAACGCCGCCCGCAAGCTCATCGAGGCCCGCGAGAAGGCCTTCTGGACCGCGAAGGCGGCCGGCGCCGACGACGTGATCGACGTTGTCGTGCCGCGGACCGCGATGCCGCAGTTCATCACCAAGGCGCGGGAACTCGCGATGGCCGCGGGCGGCGGCGCGCTCGGCTGCGGGCACGCCGGCGACGGCAACGTCCACCTCGCCATCTTCTGCAAGGACGCGGCCAAGCGGAAGCAGCTGCTCACCGACGTCTTCGCGTACGCCATGGAGCTCGGCGGCGCGATCTCCGGCGAGCACGGCCTCGGCCGCACCAAGGCGCACTACCACGCCGAACTCGAAGACCCGGCGAAGATCGAGCTGATGCGCCGGATCAAGCAGAGCTTCGACCCCGCCGGGATCCTCAACCCCGGTGTTCTCTTCCCCGAAGGAACCGCATGAGTGAGCTTGCGAACGAATCATTCAACACAGCGTTTGCCGCTCAGGCCGCGCCGAGCGTCAGCGAGGTGTGCCCATGAGTGAGCTGAACGGCGCCCAGTCCCTGATCCGCACGCTGGTCGACGCCGGCGTCGAGGTGTGCTTCGCCAACCCCGGCACGTCGGAGATGCACTTCGTCGCCGCGCTCGACACCGTCCCCGAGATGCGGGGCGTGCTGGCGCTGTTCGAAGGCGTCGTCACCGGTGCGGCCGACGGGTACGCGCGGATCGCGGACAAGCCCGCCGCCACGCTGCTGCACCTCGGCCCCGGCCTGGGCAACGGCCTGGCGAACCTGCACAACGCGCGCCGCGCGCACACGCCGATCGTCAACGTCGTCGGCGACCACGCGACCTACCACAAGCAGTACGACGCGCCGCTGGAGTCGGACATCGAGGCCGTCGCGGGCTCGCTGGAAGGCTGGGTGCGCCGTTCGGAGCACACCAAGGACGTCGGGGCGGACGCCGCCGCCGCGGTCGCCGCCGCGCAGGACGCGCCCGGCCGCGTCGCCACGTTGATCCTGCCCGCGGACGCTTCGTGGGGCGAAGGCGGCGAGACCTGCGCGCCGATCCCGCCGCGCGTGCCGCAGGCCGTCGACGCCTCGACCGTCAAGGACGTCGCCGCGGTGTTCGGCACCGGGGAGCCGGTGGCGCTGCTCATCGGCGGCAGCGCGTGCCGTGAAGATGGCCTTCGCGCCGCGAGCCGGATCGCCGCCGCGACCGGTGCCAAGGTGTTCGTCGAGACGTTCCCGGCGCGGCTCGAGCGCGGTGCCGGGCTGCCGTCGATCGAGCGGCTCGGTTACCTCGCCGAACAGGTCGCCTACCAGCTCGACGGCATCAAGCACGTCGTCGTCGCGGGCACGAAGGCGCCGGTGTCGTTCTTCGCCTACCCGGGCAAGGCGAGCGACCTCGTGCCCGAAGGCGCGCAGGTGCACACGCTTGCGGCGGTCGGGCAGGACGTCACGCGCGCGCTGGCCGAGGTCGCCGGGCTGGTCGCCGCGGACACCGAGCCGGTGCTGGCGGAGGCGTCCCGGCCCGCGCTGCCGAGCGGGCCGCTGACCCCGCAGAACTGGGTCGACGTCATCGGCGCGCTGCTGCCGGACAACACGATCATCGCCGACGAAGCCAACACTTCCGGCCTCATGCTGCCGATGGCGACGGCCGGCGCGCCGCGCCACGACGTCCTGACGCTGACCGGCGGCGCGATCGGCTACGGCATGCCGGTCGCGACCGGGGCGGCCGTCGCCGCGCCGGACCGGCCGGTGCTGAACCTGCAGTCCGACGGCAGCGCGCTGTACACGATTTCGGCGCTGTGGACGCAGGCGCGGGAGAACCTGAACGTCACGACGGTGCTGCTCAACAACCGCGCGTACGCGATCCTGCGGCTGGAGCTGCAGCGCGTCGGCGCGGCTTCGGGCGGCCCGAAGGCGAACGACCTGCTCGACCTTTCGCGGCCGGACATGGACTTCGTGAAGATCGCGGAGGGCATGGGCGTGCCGGCTTCGCGGGCGACCACCGCCGAGGAGCTCGCCGAGCAGCTGCAGCGGGCCTTCGCCGAGCCCGGCCCGCACCTCATCGACGCCGCGGTGCCGCCGCTGCTGTGAACCGGACTATTCTCCCGTCACACCTTCGACCCGGGAGCGGCGGATGAGCGACGACGAACACGCGAAGCGGGGCATCGACCTCGAAAGACCGAACGCCGCGCGTGTGTACGACTACATGATCGGCGGGCAGCTGAACTACGCCGTCGACCGGATGTTCGCCGACCGGATCCTGGGTGTGCTGCCGAACGCGAAGCACATGGCGCTGGTCAACCGGGCGTGGCTGCGCCGGGCCGCGCGGTTCGCGGCGGAGCAGGGCATCCGGCAGTTCCTCGACATCGGCTCGGGCATGCCGACCGTCGGGCACGTGCACGAGGTCGTCCAGTCGATCGACCCGGCGTGCCGGGTGGTCTACGTCGACAACGAGCCGATCGCCGTCGCGCACAGCGAGATCGTGCTGGAGGGCAACGAGAACGCCGCCATGGTCCAGGCCGACGCCGAGCGCCCGGACGAGGTGCTGGACCACCCGGTCACCGAGGCGATGCTGGACTTCAGCGAGCCGGTCATGGTGATCATGGCGGCGTTCATCCACTTCATCCCGGACTCGCGGGGCCCGGCCGGGCTGATCGCCGCCTACCGCGACGTGCTCGCGCCGGGCAGCTACCTCGCGTTGTCGTCGGGCACCTGGGAGGGCCAGGGCGAGGAGTCCCAGCGCTCGGTCGCGCTGTACGAGAAGAGCGGCACGCCGCTGACCCTGCGTTCGCCCGACGAACTGCGGGCGCTGGTGAAGGGCTTCGAAATCCTGCCGCCGGGGATCGTGTTCACGCCCGAGTGGCGCCCGGACGGCCCGCTCGAAGACCCGCCGGAGCAGGCGGGCGGCCTCGCGCTGGTGGCCCGCAAGGAGCGCTGATGGCCGATGAGCTCGCCACCCGCGGGATCGACTTCGACAGGCCCAACGCGGCCCGCGTGTACGACTTCCTGATCGGCGGCAAGCTGAACTACGCCATCGACCGGGAGTTCGCCGAGCGGATCCTCGAGGTGCGGCCGGAGTCCCGGGACCTGGCCCTGCTGAACCGGCGGTGGCTGCGCCGCGCCGTCCGGTTCGGCGCCGAGCAGGGCATCCGCCAGTTCCTCGACATCGGCTCGGGCATGCCGACCGTGGGGCACGTGCACGAAGTCGTCCAGTCGATCGACCCGGAAGCCCGCGTGGTCTACGTGGACAACGAGCCGGTCGCCGTCGCGCACAGCGAGATCGTGCTGAAGGACAACAACAACGCGGAAATGGTGCAGGCGGACGCCGAGTTCCCGGACACCGTCCTCGAGCACCCGACGACCGAGCGGCTGCTGGACTTCGGCCGGCCGGTGATGGTGATCATGGCGGCGTTCATCCACTTCGTCCCGGACTCGCGGAACCCGGCGGGGTTGATCGCGGCCTACCGGGACGCGCTCGTGCCGGGGAGTTACCTGGCACTGTCGTCGGGCACGTTCGAAGGACAGGGCGAGGAGGTCCGGCGCGCCGCGGAGCTGTACCGGAAGAGCGGGACCGACGTCTTCGCGCGCTCGAAGGAAGAGCTGCGCGCGCTGGTGGACGGCTTCGAGATCCTGCCGCCGGGGATCGTGTTCACGCCGCAGTGGCGTCCGGACGACCCCGCCGAGGCCGGCGAGCGCCCGGAGCTGGCCAGCCAGCTGGCCCTGGTGGCCCGCAAGAACTGAGCGGCTATTCTCGCGGCACACCTGACTCCAGGAGCGGCGGATGAGCGAAGACGAGTACGCGCGGCGGGGCATCGACCTCGACAAGCCCAATGCCGCGCGCGTGTACGACTACATCCTCGGCGGGCAGCTCAACTACGCCGTCGACCGGATGTTCGCCGAGCAGGTGCTGGCCGCGCAGCCGAACGCGCGCGAGCGGGCGCGGCTCAACCGGCAGTGGCTGCGCCGGGCCATCCGGTTCGGGCTGGACCAGGGCATCCGGCAGTTCCTCGACATCGGCTCCGGCATGCCGACCGTCGGGCACGTGCACGAGGTGGCCCAGGCCGTCGACCCCGCCGCGCGGGTCGTCTACGTCGACAACGAGCCGGTGGCTGTCGCGCACAGCGAGATCGTGCTCGAAGGCAACGAGAACGCCGCGATGGTGCACGCCGACGCCGAGTTCCCCGACGACGTCCTCGAACACGACATCACCGAGATGATGCTGGACCTGGACCAGCCGGTCATGGTGGTGATGGCGCTGTTCGTGCACTTCATCCCGGACTCCCGCGACCCGGCCCGGCTCATCGGCGCCTACCGCGACGCGCTCGCGCCCGGCAGCTACCTCGCCCTGTCGTCCGCCACCTACGAGCAGCAGAGCGACAACACCGCCCGCGCCGTCGCGATGTACCAGAAGAGCGCGAACCCGGTGACGCCCCGCTCGGCCGACGAGCTGCGGGCGCTGGTCGACGGCTTCGAGATCGTCGACCCGGGCATCGTGTTCATCCCCGAGTGGCGGCCGGACGGCTCCGCGGAGATGCCCGCCGACCCCGCCGAGTGCGGTGGGCTGGCGCTGGTGGCGCGCAAGAACTAGCCCTGAAGAAGCCCGCCGTGACACTGATTCCGCAGGTCACGGCACGACGCGTTGAGGTTCCCGTTTTCGGAGACCCTTCGAGCAGGGGTAAAACGTTTCGGGGCGCTTGACGCCGTCCGGCCGCCGCTGGCACGGTCGGCCTGGCAAGAGTGCCTCACCCGGCTGGGAGGCCGGCACTCTCGTCAACTGGGGTTGGCTCATGGGGGAAGGCGGAAGACTGATGACCGGAGACCTGCGGTTCCCCGCGGCGCTCGGGCGGCGGCTGGGGTGCCTGCCGCACGCAGGTGGTTCGGTGTAGTTCTTCGTCCCGGCTGTCACGGACCGCTTTTGCTGCCGGTGCGTGCCCCGGTGGGCGGAAGCCGCGGGCGTCCCGTCGGCAACGCCGTTCATATCTTTCGACGGCGAAGAAATAATACTTGCAATTCTCCACGGCGGTGAATCCACCCCGGGCCACATCCGCTGAGCCCATTCCGACTGTCCATCGGCGGGCGTATTCCGCGAGGAATAAATCGAAGGAAAGCGGGATTTCTTAGTGCATCTGAGAACCAGAATTCTGGCCATCATCACGTTCACCCTGTCCGCGGTCGTGGCCGTGGCCGCGCCGGCACCGGCGGCCACCGGCCCCCAGACCGTGGAACTCGCCGCTCCAGCCGGCAGCGGGCTA
>NZ_JAVHJU010000043.1 GCF_031082405.1 Amycolatopsis sp. A133 | reverse complement strand
CCGCGGTCGGCGGGGAACTCGGTGACCGCGTCCCGGCCGGCCGCCAGCAGCTCCCACAACGCCTCCGGCGAATCGGCTCCGCCCGGGTACCGGCAGCCCATACCCACCACCACGACCGGGTCGGCGGACCGCTGCTCCAGTTCACGCAGCCGCTCCCGGGTCCGGTAGAGCTCGGCGGTCACCCGCTTGAAGTAACCGGCGAGTTCGCCGTAATCGCCGGAAGGCTCGTGATCACTGGTCGGCATGGCCGAACTCCCGGTCGACGAAAGCGAACAACTCGGTCACCGACGCCGACCGGATCTCCGTCGGCGCGGCCGGTACCTCCCTGTCCATAGTGGACAGCAGGTCGCGCAGCCGCACCCGCACGGTGTCCCGCACCTCGCTGTCCACGGGGAGCGCGGCCAACTCGCGTGCCACCGCGTTCACCGAGTCCAGCACGGCCGGCGGCCGGCTGGGAGCCGCCTCGCCCGCCGGGGCGATCTCCACGGCCAGCTGCCGGGCGAGTGCGGCCGGCGTCGGGTGGTCGAACACCAGCGTGGCCGGAAGCCGCACGCCGGTGACCGCGCTCAGCAGGTTGCGCAGCTCCACCGAGGTGAGTGAGTCGAAGCCCAGATCGCGGAACGTTCCGTCGGCCGGAACCTGTTCGGCGGAGGAGTGGCCGAGCACGGCCGCCGCCTGACGTCGCACCACCGCCGCGAGCCGTCGCTCGCGTTGCTCGGTGGACAGTCCGGCGAGCTGCTGGGCCAGCGCCGCCGGCGACTCCGCAGTGGCTCCCGCCCGGGGGCCGGTGGCGCTGCGCCGGGTGGAGGCGCGCACCATGTCCCGCAGCAACGACGGGACGGCCTCGCCGCGCCGGGCCACGACGTCCAGGTCCAGGCGGATCGGTGCGAGCAGTGCCCGGTCGGAGTGCTGCGCGGCGTCCCACAACGCCAAGCCCTGTTCGGGTGACAGCGGAAGGACGCCGGTGCGGCTCATCCTGGCCTGGTCCGCGGTGCCGAGGCCGCCGGCCATACCGCCGCCGGCCGGCGAGCCGGCGACCGGCGCCCACGGCCCCCAGGCGAGTGCGGTGCCCGGCAGGCCGCCGGCCCGCCGGCTCGCCATCAGGGCGTCCACGAAGGAGTTTGCCGCGGCGTAGGCGCCCTGGCCGGCCGCGCCGAAGATGCCGGCGGCCGAGGAGAAGCAGACGAAGGCGGCGAGGTCCAGGTCCCGGGTCAGCTCGTGCAGGTGCCAGGCGCCGTCGACCTTGGGGCGCAGCACGGTGTCGAGCTGCTCGGCGGTCAGTGCGGCCACCACTCCGTCAGCGAGCACCCCGGCAGCGTGGATCACCGCGGTCAGCGGATGCTCAGCAGGGATGTCGGCCAGCACCGCCGCGATGGTGTCCCGGTCGGCCACGTCGCCCGCGGCCACCACCACCTCGGCGCCCAGTGCGGACAATTCCGTCACGAGCTCGGCAGCCCCGGGCGAGCCGGCGCCGCGGCGGCCGAGCAGCACCAACCTCCGGGCGCCCCGCCGGACCAGGTGCCGGGCGAGGTGACCGCCGAGCCAGCCGGTGCCGCCGGTGATCAGCACGGTGCCGTCCGGGGCGAGCGCCCGCGGCACGGTCAGCACCACCTTGCCGACGTGACGCGCCTGGCTGACGTGCCGGTACGCCTCGCCGGCCCGGCGGATGTCCCAGGCGCGGCGGGGCACCTCGGTGAGCGCGCCGGACTCGAACAGCGCGTACACCTCGTGCAGCATCGACTGGACGCGCTCCGGGCCGGCCGACGGGAGGAGGTCGAACGCCTGGTACGTCGTGCCCGGGAGGGCGGCTGCGACCGACTCGGGATCACGGATGTCGGCCTTGCCGATCTCCAGGAACCGCCCGCCCGGTGCCAGCAGCCGCAGCGACGCTTCGAGCAGGTCGCCGGTCAGCGCGTTGAGCACCACGTCGACCCCGCGGCCGTCGGTGGTCTGCCGGAACCGCTGCTCGAACTCGGCGGTGCGGGAGGAAGCGAGGTGCTCGTCGTCGATGCCGAGCCCGCGCAGCGTGTCCCACTTGCCGGGGCCGGCGGTGGTGAACACCTCGGCGCCGAGGTGGCGGGCGAGCTGGATGGCGGCCATGCCCACCCCGCCGGCGCCGGCGTGGACGAGCACCGACTCGCCGGCCCGCAGCCCGGCCAGGTCGACCAGCCCGTGGTAAGCGGTGAGGTGGGTGATCGGCACGGCGGCGGCGCGCTCGAACGACCAGCCGTCCGGTATCCGGGTCACCAGCCGCCGGTCGGTGACCGCGATGGGGCCCAGCGACCCCGCGAAGAGGCCGAGCACCCGGTCGCCCGGTCGCAGGCCGGTCACCTCGGCGCCGACCTCGGCGATCACGCCGGCGCCCTCGGAACCCGGCACGGCGTGCCCGGGATACATGCCCAGCGCGATCAGCACGTCGCGGAAGTTCAGCCCGGCGGCCCGCATGGCGACCCGCACCTCGCCCGGCCCCAGCGGGTCGAGCACCTCGGGGCACGGCAGCAGCGCGAGCCGGTCCAGGGTGCCCGGATCGGTGCTGTCCAGCCGCCACGGTCCGGCGGCGGGTGGGGTGAGCAGGGCGTCGGCGGCCACCGGGTGCAACCGCGGCACCAGGGGCACCCCGGCCCGCAGCGCCACCTGCGGCTCGCCCGCGGCGAGCGCCGTCGCCACGGCCGCCCGCACCGGCCCGGCCGTGGCACCGAGGTCGAGGTCCCCGTCGTCGTCGATGTCCAGCAGCAGCACCCGGCCCGGGTGCTCCGCCTGCGCGGACCGGCCCACCCCCCACACCGGGGCGACGGCCGGATCGAGTTGCTCCCCGTCGACGGTCGCCACGCCGTGCCGGGTCAGCACCACCAGGGTCGAGGCGGCGAACCGCTCGTCGGCGAGCCATGCCCGCAGCGCCGCGACCACCTCGCCGAGGGTGGCGCGCACCCGCTCCGGGACCGCGCCGGAACCGGTCGTGACGGGCATGAGCACGATGTCCGGGGCGGCCGCCCCGTCGTCGACGGCGGCGCCGAGCGCGGCCAGGTCACCGGCCGGGCCGTCGGTGCCCGTGCCGGCCACCGCGCAGGTGCGGGCCGCCTCCCCGGCCACCGCCGGCGCCGGCACCCAGTCCAGCTCGTGGAGCGACTCCTCGACGTCCGGAGCGGTCAGCCGGGCCTGGTCGCGGGGCACCGGCCGCCAAGCCAGCGAGCCGACCGCGGCCACCGGGGCGCCGTCGCCATCGGCCAAGGTGAGCGAGACGTGCCCGTCCGCGCCGGTGATGCGCACGCGCAGCACCGACGCGCCCGAGGTGTGGAGCGTGAACCCCGACCAGGAGAAGGGCATGGCGCCCGCGCCCTCGTCGACCGCCTCCAGGTAGGGGCCGAACCCGACGGCGTGCAGCGCCGCGTCGAGGAGGGCCGGGTGCAGGCCGTAACGGCCGGCGTGGCGGGCCTCCGGGGCCGGCAGCTCGACGTCGGCGTACACCTCCGGGCCGGCCGGGGTGTCCCGGCGCCACACCCGGCGCAGGCCGCGGAAGGCGCCCTCGTAGCGGTAGGCCAGGCCGACGACCGGATCGTCGTAGCCGCCCGCGAACCCGACCTCCTCGGCGTCCGGCGGCGGCCACGTGGCCAGCTCGGGCTTGGCCTCCTCGCCGCGCACCGCGAGGAAACCGCTCGCGTGCGCACGCCAGGCCCCACCACCGGACTCCGGGCGGGAGAACACCCGCACCGATCGGCGCCCGGACTCCTCCGGCCCGCCCACGACCACCTGGACGCGCACCCCGCCGCGATCCGGCAGCGCGAGCGGGGCGGCCAGGGTCAGCTCCTCGATGACGTCGCAGCCGACCTGCTCGCCGCCGCACAGGGCCAGCTCGACGAACGCGGTCCCGGGCAGGATCACCGTGTTCAGGGCCTGGTGCCCGGCGAGCCACGGCTGGTCGCGCAGGGACAGCCTGCCGGTCAGCACCAAGCCGTCGCCGTCGGCCGGGCTCAGCGCGGCGGCGAGCAGCGGGTGGCCGGGCGCGCTCAGCCCGGCCGACGTCACGTCGCCGGGTTCCGGTGCGATCCAGTAGTGCTCCCGTTGGAAGGCGTAGGTCGGCAGGTCGATCCGGCGGCCTCCGAGCATCGCCGCCCAGTCCACGGCGACGCCGGCGGTGTGCAGCCGGCCGAGCGCGGCGAGCACGCTCCCCGGCTCGTCGCGCTCGGTGCGCAGCGCCGGCACCGCGGTGTCGAACTCTTCCTGCGCCAGCGCGGCGAGCACGCCGCCGGGACCGGCTTCGAGCAGCGTGGTGACGCCCTCGGCACGCAGGGACCGCAGGGCGTCGTGGAACCGCACCGGCCGGCGCAGCTGCGCGACCCAGTACTCCGGGTCGCACAGCTCGTCCGCCGCCGGCCTGCCGGTCGAGGTGGAGACGATCGGAATGGCCGGACGCCGGTAGTCGAGGCTCGCCGCAACGGCCCGGAACTCCGCCAGCACCGGGTCCATGTGGGCGGAGTGGAAGGCGTGCGACACCCGCAACCGCGAGGTCCGCCGGCCCCGGCCCGCCCAGTGTGCGACCGCCGCCAGCACGGCGTCCTCGTCACCCGCGAGCACCACCGAGCGCGGGCCGTTGACGGCGGCGATCGACACGCGGTCGTCGAGGCCCGCCAGCACCTCGGCACCGGTCGCCTCGACCGACGCCATCGCGCCACCGGACGGCAGCTCCTGCATCAGCCGGGCCCGCGCGGCCACGAGCCGGCAGGCGTCGGGCAGCGAGAGCACCCCGGCCACGTGCGCCGCCGCCAGCTCGCCGATCGAGTGGCCGGCGAGGAAGCCGGGCCGCACGCCCCAGGACCGCAGCAGCCGGAAGAGCGCCACTTCGAGCGCGAACAGCGCGGGCTGCGCGTAGCCGGTCTGGTCCGCACCGAGGCCGGTGGGGATGGTGAGGTGTTCGAGCACCTCGGCGTGAGCGCGGGCGTACTCCGGGAACGCCGCGGCGAGGGACTCGCCCATGCCCGGCCGTTGTGTGCCCTGCCCGCTGAACAGCACGCCGAGCGAGCCGGTCGCGGCGACCCCGGCCGAGGCGTCCGGAGCACCGTCGGCGAGCGAGCGCAGGCGGCCGGTCAGCTCCTCGGCGCACGAGCCGAGGACGACCGCCCGGTGCCGGAAGCTCACCCTCGTGGTGGCCAGTGAGTACGCCACGTCGGCCGGGTCGGGGCCGGTCTTCTCGACGAACGAGAGCAGCCGCCGGGCCTGCGCGCGCAACGACTGCTCGGTGCGCCCGGAGATCACCCAAGGCAGGAGGGGGACCGCCGGGACGCCGGGCGGCGCCGCTTCGCCGTCCGTCGGGGTGTTGCCGGCGGGCGCCTCCTCGAGGATCAGGTGGGCGTTCGTGCCGCTGATGCCGAACGACGAGACGGCCGCGCGACGCGGGCGCCCGGTGTCCGGCCACCCGACCGATCCGGTGAGCACCCGCACGTTCCCGGCCGTCCAGTCCACAGTGGACAAGGGGGTCTCGGCGTGCAGTGACTTCGGCAGCACCCCGTGCCGCATGGCCATGATCATCTTGATCGTGCCCGCGACCCCGGCCGCGCCCTGGGTGTGGCCGATGTTGGACTTCAGCGAGCCGAGCCACAGCGGCCGTTCCCGGCCTTGCCCGTAGGTCGCGAGCAGGGCGTTCGCCTCGATCGGGTCGCCGAGCGGGGTACCGGTGCCGTGCGCCTCGACCGCGTCGACGTCCGAGGCGGACAACCCGGCGGCCGCCAGGGCGGCGCGGACCACCTGCTGCTGCGCGGTGCCGCTGGGTGCGGACAGCCCGTTGCTCGTGCCGTCCTGGTTGACCGCCGAGCCGCGGATCAGTGCGAGCACCCGGTGACCGTTGCGGCGGGCATCGGACAGCCGTTCCAGAAGCAGCAAACCGGCGCCTTCGGCCCAGATCGTCCCGTTCGCGGTGTCGGCGAAGGACCGGCACCGGGCGTCGGGGGACGTCACGCCCTGCCCGCAGAACTCGACGAAGGTGACCGGGGTGGCCATGATCGTCACGCCGCCGGCGAGGGCGAGCGGGCAGTCGCCGCGGCGCAGCGCGGTGACGGCCAGGTCCAGCGCCACCAGCGACGACGAGCACGCGGTGTCCACGGTGAGCGCCGGGCCCCCGAACCCGAAGTGGTAGGCGAGGCGGCCGGAGATGACGCTGCCGCTGTTGCCGACGATGCCGTGGGGCGAGAACTCGGTGGACGCCTTCCACAGGATCTCGTAGTCGTGCCCGGACGCGCCGATGTAGACACCGGTCCGGCCACCGCGGAGCGATCCGGGATCGATGCCGGCCGACTCCAGCGTCTCCCACGCCACTTCGAGCAGCACCCGCTGCTGGGGATCCATCACCGTCGCCTCGCGCGGGGAGATGCCGAAGAAGGCGGCGTCGAACTCTGCCGCGCCGCGCAGGAAGCCGCCTTCCCGCACGTACGACCGGCCGGCCTTGCCGGCGTCCGGGTCGGGATCGTAGAGGGCATCCTCATCCCAGTACCGGTCCGCCGGGAACGGCGTGATCGCGTCCCGGCCCCCGGCGACCAGCTCCCACAGGTCCTCCGGCGATTCGACCTCGCCCGGCAGGCGGCAGGCCATGCCCACCACGGCAACGGGTTCGTCGGCGGCCTGCAGCCGCTGCTTGGCCCGGTGGAGCTCCTCGGTCACCTTCTTCAGGTACTGCCGAAGCTTGTCGTCGTCAGACATGGGATCTCCGGGGTCGGCTGTGCGGCGGCGTCAGAGGTGGAACCGGACGGACATGCTCGACAAGCCGCGGACGACGACGTGCCGCCGGTAGGCCAGGGACTCCTCGGCCACCTCGAACTCGGCGAACCGCTCGGCGACGGCCCGCAGGGCGAGTTCGGCCTGCAGCCGGGCCATCGCGGCCCCGATGCAGAAGTGCGGGCCGGCCCCGAAGGCGAGCTGCATGGTCCTGGTGCGCCGGTCGGCGATGAACTCGTCGGCGGCGGGATAGCGGGCGCTGTCCCGATTGGCGGCGGCGAGCAGGAGGATCACGATCGTCCCCGGCTCGACGTCGAGCCCACCGACCACGGTCGGGGAAACCGCGACCCGGGCGGTGAGCTGCACCGGCGCGTCGTACCGGAGCACCTCCTCCACCAGCAGCCTGCCGGTGGACGGGTCGGCGCGGTACGCCGCGAGCTGGTCGCTGTGCCGGTGCAGGGCCAGTATCCCGTTCGAGATCAGGTTGGTGACCGACTCGTGCGCGGCCGCGAACAGGGTGACCAGCACGTTGGTCACCTCGTGCCGCGCCAGCGAATCGCCTCGGTCCCGGGTGCTCAGCAGGCTGGACAGCAGGTCTTCGCCGGGGTCGCGGCGCCGCTTGTGGATCAGGTCGGCGAAGTACGCGTGCATCGCGGTCCCGGTCCGGTCCGTCCGGGCGAAGTCCTCCGGGTGGAACATCGCCGTACTCCGGAAACCGGCGACCAGGGCGGGGAACTCGGCGGCCAAGGCGAGCTGGTCCGACCATTCCCGGAGCATGTCGAGGTCGGCCGACGGAACGCTCATCAGCTCGCCTATCATGCGCATGGACATCGGTTTCGCAAAATCGTCGACGGCATCGAACTCGCCGTTGTGGCGGAAGCCGTCGATCAACTCGTCGATGATTCCCTGGATCCACGGCCGGAACCGGTCCGTGATGCGGGGGGTGAACGCCTTCGAGATCAACCGGCGTTGCCGGCCGTGGTCCGGCGGGTCCATGAAGAAGATCGAGTCGAGGAGTTCCTGCCGCTCGCCGGGTAGCACCCCCCGCAGCCCTGCCGAGGCGAGGGTGTCGCTGCCCATGGCCGGATTCCGCAGCACCGCGAGGCAGTTCTCGTAGTCGCCGACGACCAGCGACCCGTCGCCGGTCCGCAGCGGGCTGACGGCTCGCAGTTCGGCCAGGACCGGGTAGGGGTCGTGGCGCGTCCGTCGGTCCAGCAGGACGTGCAGCGGATTGGACCGCAGGGATTCGTCGATCACGTATTCGTGCATCTCGCTCCTCCGACCGCGGTGTCGACGGTGCCGTGGTACGTCGGGACGTGCCGGTCGAGCAACCGCTCCGGGTAGTCCGGCCCGCTGAACCTGGCGACTACGTCGGGGGCGAACCCGCGAAGCTTTTCGATGGACACGAGCGTGCGCGTGACCGGACCCGGAACGAGCCGCTTGGCGGCGCGGACCCCGAGCCTGCGCCCGATACCGTCGACAAGGGACTCCACCGGCACCGCCGTGCCGGAAGCCACGTGCACGATCTCGTTCCGGACCCGCCGGTGCAGCAGCACGTCGACGCTGTCCCGCAGGTCGGTCACGTCGAGCAGGTCACGATGGGCGCCGGTGTGCACCGCGACCTCACCGGCGCACAGCTGCGCGATCAACGCGGGTACCAGCTGGTGTTCCGGCTGGTCCGGGCCGACGACGTGGCTGATCCGCAGCACCAGCCAGTCCACGCCGGACCGGATCACCATCGTCTCCAGGTCGCGTTTGTGCACGCCGTACGGGATCACCGGGCACACGGGGGTGTCCTCGGTCACCGGCGCCGGGGTACTGCCGTACATCGCGTGCGAGGCCGTTGAGAGGAACAGGACGGTGTGGCCGGATCGGCACCGCCTCAGCACGTTTTGCACGAGGTTGCGCTCCCGGGCGAACTCGGCCGCGGAGTGCGCTGCCGTGCTCGAAACACCCGCGGCGATGACGACGACGTCCTCGTGCCGGTGTGCGAGTGGCCGCAGCTGCGTGGCCAGGAAGCCCGATCCGACGATCTCCATCACGAGCGACCCGCCCGGCCGGTGGCCACCCGGACGCGCCGCGCTCGCCACGCGGCGGCTCCCGGATCGGTGCCGGTGCGCTGGGCGGCGTCGACCGCCGCGGCGAAATCCGTGAGGCAGTTGCCGAACCGGTCGTCCGGCGGGGTGCCCACCCGGTCGCAGGAGATCCGCCCGGTGCTGCCCCACACCAGGTATCGCGAACCGCAGCCGTGTTCGAACCCGACGGCGACCGTGGCCGTCTCGCCGCCCGGCGTGCTCGACAACGCGGACCCACCGACGTTCCGGGCGGCGGTGAGCGGGTACCCGGCCAGGTCGGGCCGGTCGCGGATGTCCGTGCCGGGCAGGGGCGGGATGCGGAACGAGCCTTGGAAGAACCGCGGTGCGCCGATCCGGCCGGCCCGGACCAGCTCGAGGATCGCCGGGTGCACGCGGTGGTGTTCGGAAGTGAGGTTGTCGCGCAGCACGAGCCCCCGCCGATCGGCCGTGGTGATCAGGTCGGCGATCGCGGCGAGACTGGTCCGGGCATTGCCGGGCATCGCCGGCAGCGTCCTGCGGCGTGCGATCGACGACGCTCCGAGGGCTCCGATCCGGATCACGCGACTCTCCGGGCACGCGGCCGGCGCAGGCTGTGCAGGCAGGCGACCAGGGTCCGGGCCTGCACGTTGACGTAGTGGCTGTGCTGCAGCAGCGCGCCCAGCTGGGCCAGGGTGATCCAGCGGAAGTCCGGCGGGCACGCCAGGCCGCGATCGGGTTCGGTCCAGACGATCAGGTACCGGTTCGTCGCGTGGTAGAACCGGCCGCCCTCTTCGGACAGCACCGTGTCGAACACCCGCTGTTCGGCCGTGGACGCCAGCACTTCGTCGAGGAACGGGGGCCGGTGTCCGGCGAGCACCGTCCCGTAGTTCTCGGGATTGCACTGCACGGTCGGCGCGAGTTCGACGACGTCGAGGTAGCCCGGTTCGACGCGGGCGTTGACGAGGGCGTGCAGCACGCCTCCGATGCTCTTCACCATGAACGCGACGACACCCTGACCGGTCGGCTCGATCATCGGCTGCGACCAGCTGCCGACCTCCCGCCGAGCGGCGCGGACGCTGACGCCGAGCACGTCGAAGTAGGCGCCCGTGTGGTGCGACAGCCTGCCGGCCGACAACCGCCACCCGGCGACCTCCGACAGCGGGATCAGCGTGGTGTCCACTTCGTTGCGGACGCGCGAATCGGTGATCCAGCTCAGCAGTTCGCCCATCGAGTGCCGGCTGGGCTGGTCGGTGCTCGACGATCTGGCGACGGCCGACGACAGCTCGTCGTCCTCGCCGGTCCCGTCGGCGAGACCCGGTCCGCTGAAGGGCAGGCACGACAGCACCGTCCTGGCGTCCATGTTGACGATGTTGTCCACCGCCAGCAACCGGTGCAGCTGGCCGATGGTCAGCCAGTGGAAGCCGTCGAGCACTTCGACGTCCTCGGTGACCTCGATCGCGATGTTGCGGTTCCGCTTGCGGTAGAACCACGAGCCCTGTTCCGATTGCAGCACGTCGGCGAGCACGCGGTGGTGCGCGGGCTGCCGGAAGTGGTCGAGGTAGGGCACCGGACGGCCGCCGTGCACCTGCGTGTAGTTGCTTTTGGTGGCCTGGACGGTGGGGGAGAGCTGGACCCCGCCCGGGTCGCCCGGCTCGGCCTTGGCCTGCATCAGGCAGTGCAGTACGCCGTTGAACTCCTTCACCACGATGCCGAGCACGCCGATCTCGGGCTGGTCGAAGATCGGCTGGGTCCAGTCGTGGACCGGGCCCAGCGAGGTGCGCACCCGCAGCCCGCGGACGCTGAAGAACTTGCCGCTGTCGTGCACGACATCGGCGGTGCCGGCCCGGCGGTGCCAGCCGGTCAGCTCGTCGAGCGGAACCCGGTCCACCCGCAGCGAATCGGTCCGTCGCCGGGACTCGAACCACCGCCCGAACCGCTCCATGGTGGCCACCTCGGCGCCGGTCGCGGTGGCGGACCGCGTGATGCGCGCCCAGTCGGCCGGCGGGCGACTGGGCATCCCCAACACCGATCCGGTTGCCTTGCCGGCCATCTTGCCATCCTTCGGAATCGGAGCGTCACGCGTTCGAGCCGGGCGGGGGTCCGGCTCGAACGCGTGACGTCACAGGGGTCAGCTACCGAAACTGATCGGCACCGGTTCTGCGAAAACGGGCGCACCCTCCACGTTGGCCGCCAAGACGGTACAACCGGGTGCGACGGTGCAGTCGATCTTTCCGAGCGGCTCGCCGGTCACCAGGTTCACGCCGTCGAACGACGAGCGGACGGTCAGCTTCTGGGTGAAACCGCCGGTGGCATCGGCGGCCTCGGACACGTACCCGGCCAGGTTGCAAGCGAGCTTTTCCGGACTGTGGCCGGGGTCGTTGCACTGGATGACGGCGATGACCTGCCCCGCGGGGAAGTTCTTGCCGTACACCGCCACCCGGTCACCGCCGGCCAGGCCGGTCGTCGGGTCGACCGTGATGGACGGCGTCACGGCCGCCACCGCCGGTGATGTGCCGGACAGGACGGTGATGCCGGCGGCGACCGCGAATACCGCGGTCACCTTTCGTGCGATTCCCACCTTGTTGGACGTCAGCACTGCTTTTCGACCTCCCATAGAGAACGCATGCCATATCGAATGCCCTGCCGGGTCGACTGAAAACGGCGTCGAACGCTGTTGGTGATCAGAGTCGGCTGATGCCGTTCAGTGCGGAAACCCGTCGATGACGACAGGCCCGGCAAGGGGTTGGGCGCCCGTGGACCGACATTAGCGTTGCTTGATTGTTTCGGCAACGGGTTCCGATCAAGATGTCCGATTGTCGTGGCTTTCCGACGCGTCTGCGGGCATTCGTCCCCCACTTCATTCCGCTGTTGCGCTTCTTCGTGGTCCGGCCAGGCCGGCGAGCCTCGAGGTCAGCCGACTCTTCAATGTGGACGGCGCGGTGTCCATGCGGAATCGGCGGCAGAAAACCGGCGGAACCCGCGTCCGTCGGCAAGAATTCCGACATCGTTGCCGCTGGCGCAACCCCGCGTGTACGGTCGGCGTCGGCAACATCACCGTGGCACCGCCGGAACCGGGGTGCGTCCGGTGGAGTGCCAGGGGGTAGCGAGTGGGGAATGGATCTGCCCCATCGCGGATTCGGGGGCCGGGAGTGGTTGCGCCGTAGGGATCTCCGTTCGTGAACCGGGAAGCGCCGGCGAGCGGCCGGATCGATCCGGCGGACGACCGACCCGACGAATGGATGAAGGACGCGGGTGCACCGCGCCGTCGTTCCTCATCGGATGGACGAGCACGGTGCCACGGTGTGGCAAGAGGCTGGGGGTACAGATGGGGTATCAGGAGCCGTCGGCGGGGCCGAGTTCCGTGGTGTTCGGCGAGGCGTTGCGCGCGCAGCGCCTCAACATCGGGATGACACAGCAGAAGCTAGCTCGCTTGGCCGGTGTCAGCGTGCGTACGCTGCGCTACATCGAGCAGTGCCAGATCACCCGGCCGCGTCCGGAGTCGGTGCGCCGCCTCGCCGAAGCGGCCGAGCTCGATCCGGCACTGATGCCCTATGCCCCTCTGGCCGTGCCCGTGCCCAGGAGCGGGACCGCGCTGGAGATCGGGGTGCTCGGTCCGCTGCTGGTCAGGGTCGGCGGCAAGCCGGTCGACATCGGATCGGCCAAGCAGCGCTGTCTGCTGGGGTTGCTGGCTCTGCAGGCCGACGGCGTGGTGAGCCGGGACGAGATCATCGATGTGCTGTGGGAGAACTCGCCGCCGGCCACGTGCACCGGCCTGGTGCACTCCTACGCGTCGAGACTCCGCAGAGGACTGCGGATGCGGATGCGGGCGCCGGACGAGGCGAACGGGGCCTGGGACATCGTCGCGACGCGCGACGGCTACCAGTTGCTCGTCGGGCCCGATCAGCTGGACTCCTTGCGGTTCTGCGAATTCGGCGACCGGGCCCGTGCCGCGGCGGCGGCCGGTGACCGGGAACTCGCCTTTGCGATGCTGCGACGGGCGCTGGAAAGCTGGCGCGGGCCACTGCTGGCCGACACGGCCCCTCGATTGCGCCAGCACCCCGCCGGTGTCGCGCTCGGACAGCGCCGGCTCAGTGCCGCCTTGGCCTACGCGGACATCGCCGGCGAACTCGGCCGGCACGAAGAGGTTCTCGACCAGCTGCTCGACCTCACCTACCACGAACCGCTGCACGAAGGCCTGCACGCCCGGCTGATGGTGGCGCTGGTGCGATCCGGCCAGAAAGCCGGCGCGTTGCGCCTCTTCGAGGGCATCCGCCGCAACCTCAGCGAGGAACTCGGCGTCGCGCCAGGGGGTGAACTCCAGGCGGTGCACCTGAGCATCCTGCGCGAGGAGTCCACCGCCGAGCAGGCACCCGACGCCCGGCGGGTGCGCACGGCGACCCGCCGTCGTCCGCCGGCCCAGGTTCCCGCCGGGGTGCCGGGCTTCACCGGCCGGACCGGGGAAGTGCGGCAGGTGGCCGGCCTCCTGTGCGGCCAGGGTGCTCCGGTGGTCGCCGTCACGGGGATGCCGGGGATCGGCAAGACCGCGCTGGCGCTGCAGGTCGCCCACCGGACGCGGGACCGGTTCCCCGACGGGCAGCTGTACGCCGACATGCGGGGCCACGCACCGGGTGAGCAGCGAGACCCGGCTGTCCTGCTCGGCGAGTTCCTGCGCAGCCTCGGGGTCCCGGCCGATCAAGTGCCGTCCTCGGTGGAGGAGGCCTCCGCGCTGTGGCGGACGGTGGTGCGCGACCGCAACCTGCTGGTCGTGCTCGACGACGTGGCCGGGCCGGACCAGGTCCGGCCGTTGCTGCCGGGCTCCGGCAGCTGTGTGCTGTTGCTGACGAGCCGCACCAGACTGCCCGGTCTGGTGGCGAGGGACGGCGCGCGCACCGTCGGCCTGGACGTGTTCGACGACGAAGAGGCCGGCACGTTGCTCACGCACCTCGTCGGCGCCGCCCGGGCCGCCGCGGACCCGGACGCCCTCGTCGAACTCGCAGAACTGTGCGGGCATCTGCCGCTGGCGTTGTCGGTCGCCGGTGTCCAGCTCGCCGAACAGCCCGTGCTCAGCCTGTCGCGCTATGTGGAACGGCTGCGTGCCGGTGACCCGCTCGACCTGCTCCGGGTCGAAGGGGATCGGCAGCTGTCGATCCGGGCCAGCTTCGAATTGTCGTACGCCCGGTTGGGAACCAGGTCGCAAGGGCTGTTCCGGGCACTCGGTTCGCTGTCGTCGGACACCGTGACGCAGGTCGAGGCCATCGCGGCGAGCGGTGCGGACCAGGGGACGGCGGACACGGTGCTCGACGCGCTGGCGCAAGCGCACCTGATCCGCCAAGTCGCCCCCGGGGAGTACCGGCTGCACCGCCTGCTGCGGCGGTACGCCGCGGAGCGTCTGCGCCTGGCCGCACAGGCGACGGCCGAGCTCGTGCTGCTGCCGAAGCTCGACGGGCTCCGGCCGATGTCCGGTTCCGCCGCTCTCCGGTGAGGCGGTTCACCGTGGCCGCGTCATCGACGCCGGGCAATCGCACTGCAGGACTGTCGCAGCCGGGAGAACCTGGCCCGCTCGGAAGATCTGGGGATCGTGGATGACTGGACACAACTGCGGAATCGCTGCTGTTCCCGGCGGACGGCACGCTGGGGGAAGGTCCCCCGGCTGGCTGGACCGGCAGCTCGGCAACGGGGAGACCGGCCGGTGCCGGATCGACTCGCTGCTCCCGGCGCACTCGCCACGGCTGGAAGGCGTGGTGGACAAGCACGTCAAGGCGCTGGCGGAGTCGTCGTCGCCGTTGCCGCCGATCATCGTGCACCGACCGTCCATGCGCGTCGTGGACGGGATGCACCGGCTGCAGGCCGCGGTGCTGCGCGGCCAGGACGTGATCGACGTGCAGTGGTACGACGGGGAGGAGTGTGACGCCTTCGCCGTGGCCGTGCGCAACAACACGACGCACGGGTTGCCGCTTTCCCTCGCCGACCGGCGAATCGCAGCGGCCAAGATCATCGAGTCACACCCGAACTGGTCCGACCGGATGATCGCGATGATCGTCAACCTCGCCGCGACGACCGTGCGCGGTATCCGGGCCGGTTCCGCGGTCCAGCCGGACGAGGCCGCCGCGAGGATAGGGATGGACGGCCGGCTGAGGCGATCGGACACCGCCGCCCGGCGCCAGGTGGCGGCGCAGTTGCTGCAGCAGCGGCCCGATTCGTCCCTCCGCGAGATCGCCGAGGAGGCTGGACTGGCTCCGTCGACCGTCCTGGATGTCCGCCGGCGGATTCGTGTCGGCCTGGATCCGGTGCGACCGAACCGGAATCGGGCGCAACCGGGTAAGCGATCGGACCGGGAACCGGAACCCGCGCCGAAGCTGGTGGCCGACGAACTCGACGTGCTGCGAAACCTGCGCAGGGATCCGGCGCTGCGGTTCACCGAGACCGGCCGGACGTTGTTGCGCTGGCTGGAGATCGGGCCGCTGGACGCGAACACACGGGCGACCGTGGCGGACCGGCTCGCGCCGCATTGCGTCGACACGCTCGTCGTGCTCGCGGCCCGCCGGGCCGCGGCGTGGCAGGACTTGGCCGAACAGCTCAGGAAACGCGGCACGCTGCCGACCGAGCGGCGCTCGGGCTGATGGGGCAATCCGGTTCGCCCGACCCCGTTCGACTTCGCTTTCGCAGCGATCGAACGGGGCCGGTGCCGTGGTCACAGGGAAAGGAGGCGCAGATGACGACCGAACGCCTCGCCGGGCCGGTCGAGAACGTGCTGATCGCGAGTCACCTGGGATTCGCCGGTGGTACGCAGAGTGTTGTCGGTGGCGAGCTGGACCGGCCGGTGCCGGAGCGGGTGGTGCGGGAAGGCCTGCGTGAGGTGTGCCGGCTGCACCCGCTGCTGCGGGCCCGGCTGGCCGGTGCGACGCCGGAGTGGCGGTTCGTGTTCGACCGGTCCTTCGACGACGTCGAGGTGACGGTCGAGGAGCGGGGCGCACGGACGATCGAGGAGCTGCTGGCCGCCGAGAACGACAGGTACCTCGACCTCACCGCGGGCCCGCTGTGGAGAGCACTGGTGGTCACCGACGGGGGCGACGTGGTCGCCGTGGTCGTGACGTTCGCCCACGCCATCGTGGACGGGATATCGGTGCTCGCCTTCGTCCGGCACCTCGTCGACGCGATCAACGGCCGGACGGCCACGCGTGCTCCGTTGCCGGTCCGCGAGCCGATGGAGCACCTGGTCCCGAGCCGATCCGTGGCCGGCGAGGGGGTGGTGCTGGGCGAGCCGGCCGGTGAGTGGGCGTTCGACGAGACGGTGGACCTCCAGCAGCGGCGGACCGTGATCCTGGTGGACTACCTGGACGCGGCCGAGCTGACGGAGCTGCGCGCGCGGTGCCGATCCGCTCAGGTGAAGATGGACGCCCTCTTCGTCGCGGTCGTGCAGCAGGCGCTGCTCGAGACGATCCCGGAGGCGCTGCTGGTTCCCGCGTTGTGCGCGTTCGACGTCCGCAACGCGCTCGAACCCGTGGTGTCCGCCGAGGAAATCGGCGTGTACATGAAGGATTTCCCGGTGTTCGACCCGTTGTGGGCCACCGACGAGCTGACCCTGTGGCAGCGCGCGGTGAGCGTCTCCGCACAGTTGTCCCAGCGCCGGGCGGAAGGGTTCTCCGGACTGACCCAGTACCCGGTCGCCCAGTTGTGCGCGGAGATCCAGTGGGTGGCGGCACACCCGTCGACCTCGTTCTGGCACAGCTTCTCGGTGTCGAACATGGGCCGTCAGTCGTTCGGTGCACCCGGCGGCGGCGTCAGGTTCAGGTCGGTGCACCTCAATTCGACCGACCGGATTGGCAGTGTGGGCATCCAGGTCGTCTTCCACGAGATCGACGGTGCGCTGTGCGTCGCGCTGTCATACGCGGATCCGCTGATCTCGGCGCGGCGGATCTCCGTGGTACGCGAAGACATCATCCGGATCCTCCGGGCGGAAGCGCACGGGTACAGCGCCGAGTTGGCGGCGACGAAGGGAACAGAGTGATCAGTACGTCGGACACGTCGACCATGAAGCAGCCGCGCGACTTCCCGTTCGGAGGTGTGGTCGGTGTCGGGGTCGACCCGCTGTACCGGTGGTTGTCGGAGAACGAGCCGGTTTCCCGGATCCGGCTGAAGTACGGCGAAGACGCCTGGCTGGTGACCCGCCACGCGGACGTGCAGACCGTGCTCAGGTCACCCTCGTTTTCCCGCGCGATGGCCGCGGGGCGGGACGTGCCCAGGGGCACCGCCGAGGATTTCAGCACGGGCATGGTCAGCATGGACCCCCCTGATCACACCAGACTGCGGAGCCTGGTGTCGGCGCCCTTCACCCGGAGTTCCGTTGCGCAACTGAGCAACCGCGTGGCGGAGATCGCGGAAGAGCTGGTCGATCGGATCGCGGACGGGAACGAGCCGTTCGACGTCGCCGAGATGTTCTCGATCCCGCTCACCCTCACGCTGATCTGTGAGGTGCTTGGTGTGCCGTACGAGGACCGCGCGCAGTTCCGCCGATGGGCCGAGGACGGCATGGCCGACGACGCCGACGAGGACGCCGCCATGAAGCTGTGGCAGTACCACAACGACCTGCTGGTGCGGCGCCGTGAAGATCCCGCTGACGACCTGCTGAGCTTCATCGCCACCGAGGGGCACGCCCAGGGCATCGACGACGTCGAACTCGCGATGCTGGCGATGACCGTTCTGGTGGCCGGTTACCTGTCCGCGGGTACCCAGCTGCCGACGATGATCTACGTCCTGCTGACCAGGCCGGAACTGCGGCAGCAGCTGCTCGACCGCCCGGAGATCATGCCGACCGCGGTCGATGAGCTGATCCGGTGGATACCGCTGGAGGTGCACGGCGCGCCACCGCGCTACGCGGCCGAGGACGTGGAGCTCAGCGGGACGCTGGTGCGGGCCGGGGACGCGCTCATCGCCTCGACCACGGCCGCCAACCGCGACCCGCGCGTGTTCACGAATCCCGAGGAGATCGACCTCACCCGGCAGCACAACCCGCACCTGGGGTTCGGGGCCGGCGCGCACTACTGCCTGGGTGCCCAGCTGGCCAAGGCCGAGCTCGAGATCGGCCTGCGTTCGCTGCTCGGCCGGTTCCCCGACCTGCGCCTGGCGGTGCCGGAGGAGGAGGTCGGCTGGAAGCACAACTACCTCACTCGTGGGGTGCAGAAGCTGCCCGTGACCTGGAAGTAGCGCAGGCCGGCGGAACCGTCGGTGACCGGAGCGAGCGGTGGCGGCCGCCAGCCCATCATCCGGTCCAGCGTGCGCACGGTCAGCGCGGGGGCCAGTCCGGCCACCCGGAATCCCGCGTCGCGGACGGCGGCCGCCGGCGGGAACGAGATCTTGCCGAGTGAGCCGAGCCGCCGCGAAAGTTTGGCCAGCGCGGCGCTGCGAGGCCGGCGCACCCGCGAATACCAGGCCAGCGCGTCGAACAGAGAGCGCGATGTGACGGCGTGGGTCAGCGAGACCGCGTCTTCCAGCGCCAGGCAGGCGGACCCGAGGTTGGGGGTCATGGCGTGCGCTGCGTCACCGACCAGCACGACGCGGCCGAGGTGCAGCGCCGGCAGGGGCGCGGCGAGCTCTTCGATGTCGTCGTGCACGATCGTCCGACCGGCCGCTGCGTGGATGAGTTCGGGCACCGGCGAATGCCACGCACCGAAGTGCCACGCCAGCTCGGTCGCGCCCCCGCCGTCATGGCCGCCGGGAGCCCGCACGGCGAGGGCCGAGCAGTGCACGAGGCCGCCGGCCAGCGGCAGGATGGCGAATCGCTTGCCACGGCCCCAGGTTTCGCCCGCGAGCGTGACGTCCGTGGCCGGCAGGACGAATCGCCAACTCGTGTACCCCGCGTAGACGAGTCCGGAGTTCCGCGGGAACAACGTCTCGCGCAGCCGCGAGTGGATCCCGTCGGCGGCTATCACCAGATCGGCGTGGAAGCTGCCGTCTTCGGTGCGGACTTCGGCCTGCTCATCCGGCCCACCCGGAAGAGCCGCCAGCACCCGGGCGCCGGTCCGGACCGTGCCGGCCGGCAGCAGCCCGACCAGGATGTCGATGAGCTTCGCGCGGTGGACGGCCGTGACCGGGTGCCCGTAACGCGTCTTGATGAAGTCGAGGTCGGTCCGGGAGATCCACCGGCCCTTCGGGTTCCTGATGCCACCGTGCTCCTGCTCGATACCGGCCGCCCGAACCGCTTCGCCGGCCTCGATGGCGTCCAGCGCGTGCAGGCCGTTGGGGGTCAGCCCGATCCCGCCCCCGACCGGCCGCAGTTCCCGCGCCTGCTCGAGGACCGTCACGTTCCACCCGGACCGGGAGAGTCCCACGGCGGCGGCCAGGCCGCCGATGCCGGCACCGACCACAACCGCGTGGTGTCCGCTCATGATGTCGCTCCTTTGAGCCGGCCCGGCCGGTGGGCCGCCCGGCCCGGTTCGTACCGGCCACGCATCAGCAGCTGGGCCGATCGCGTGATCAGCGCTGACGGGATGAGGAAGAGGAGTGCGGCTCCCGGGCTCGCGGTCGCAGCGATCAGCACGCAGGGCAGCAGCAGCCGCTCGATGACGATCACCTCGTGCGAGCGCAACCCGGCCAATCTCGGGGTGGGCCGGGGCGCGCGGAGGAGAATCCGGACCGACCAGGCGGCGAGCAGCGCGGCGACCGCGAGGCCGGTGCCCAAGATCGGCCAGTTCACGGTCCGGGTGCCGGACAGCTGCCAGCCGAGGGGAACCCCCACAGCCAACGCCAGCCAGCCGACGTCCAGGATCGCGACCAGCCGAATGGTGGCGCGGTCGCCGTGCGTGACCGGAAAGGTGGCACAACCGCCTCGCCGGTCGCTCTCCAGGTCGCAGAGCGCGCCCACCAGGTTCGACGACGAATCGTGCACCCAGAACATCAGCGCGATCGGCACGAGATCGAGGGGGATCGTGCCGCGCACCGACGTCGCACCGAGCAACAGCGAGAACGCCGTCGGCCCGCCTCGGGCGATGTTCCCGAGGATCCCGCGGGCCTTGAGCCACTTGCTGTACGAAAAGCCCAGCCCGCCGGCGAGTGCCACCAGGACGATGTTGAGCGGATCGAGCGCGAGGGCCACGGCCGTGCCGAGGACGATGGTCACCACCATGCCGGCGAAGGCCGCGCCCGCGCTCATCCGGCCGGAGGGTATCGACCGGTGCCGCTTCCCGATGGCGTCCAGGTCCCGGTCGTAGTAGTCGCCACCGTACAGCGAGGCCAGCCAGCCGAGCGTGGGTGCCAGCCAGGCCCCGGCGAGCTGCCACCCGGTCGGGTCGGCTGATGCCAGCAATGCGCCCGCGACGCCGACGATCCCGACGTACAAGCTCGAATCGGGCCGGCACGTCTCGATGTGCGCCAGCACTTTGCCGCCGAATGACACCCGACGCGGTCCGGTTGTCGTCATTCCGGATCGTTCTCCGTTCCGCCGCTCCCCGATGTGTCCGATGCTGGCACCGCCGTCCGCGCCCGGTCAACGCATTCGAGTGCGATTCTTGTCCCTCGGGCAAACCCGGGATACCGTGCCACGACGGTGCTGGTCGTTCTTGAAACGAAAGGAATTTTCCGGTGGCTGATGGTTCGCAGACCGTGCCGAGGTTCGCTCGGCCCTATGACACGTCGGCAATCGACGAGGCGATCAAAAAGCGGGGGGCAGCGGTCCTGCAGCAGGCATTCTCCCCGGAGCTGTGCGACCGATTCGTTGCGGAGGTCGACGAGTACATCGAGCGGAATCCCGAACGCCGCAAATATGCGGCCGAGTCGATTCTCGGCGGGTTTCAGGGACCGGAGAGCGTGACCTTGCACGGCTTGGTCGGCCGGATCCCGTCGGCCGCGGAGATGGTGGTCCAGCCGGACGTCTACGGGGCCGCCCGCCGGGCACTGGCGAACAAGACGAGCAACACGCTGCTCACCATCTGCGAGTACATGGAGCGGCGGCCGGGCCAGCCGGTCCAGGGCCTGCACCGCGACACGTCGGCCTGGTACCACCTGCCGATCGGCGAGGACGCGGTGGCGATCACCGTGATGGGCGCGATGAGTGACTTCACCGAGCGCAACGGGGCGACGTGGGTGGTGCTGGACAGTCACGGCCGCGACGACGAGCCGTCGTGGGACGGGGCGATCCAGGCCGTGATGGCCAAGGGGGACGCGCTGGTGTTCCGTTCCGACCTGGTGCACGCCGGTGGGGCCAACGAGACGGCTGACGAGTCGCGGCGCCTGTTCTCGCTGGGATACCAGGTGGGCTGGCTGCGGCAGGTGGAGAACACCACGCTGAGCGTGCCGCCTGCGGTGGCGGCCGGGCTGCCGCAGGAGGTGCAGGACCTGCTCGGTTACTCGCCGGAGATGGTGCTCGGGTTGTTCGAGGGTGGACACCCCCGGGACGCGCTGGCCCGGGTCGCGGTGGAAGCGGTGCCCACACCCGTCAGCTGACTGATCTTCCCGGTGGCTCCCGCCAGTGAACCGGTCACCAGGTCACGTGGATGACCGCCGGCCCGTCCTCGAAGTGGTGGCCGGTCCACTGGATCTCGCTCAGCGGTTCGGCGATGGTCAGGGTCGGGCACTGCGCGGCGAGCTCCTGGATGGCCGCCCGCAGTTCGATCCGCGCCAGGCCGGCGCCGAGGCAGTGGTGCCGGCCGTAGCCGAACGCCAGGTGCGAGTTGGTCCGGCGGGTGAGTTCGAACTCGTCCGGGCCGGCGAACTGCCCCGGATCGTGGTTCGCCGCCTCCAGGCTGACCAGCACCAGGTCCTGGGCCCGGATCGACGTGCCGTCGAGGTCGATGTCCTCGCTCGCCCAGCGCGGCAGCGCCTCGTTGCCCGGACCGCTCTGCCGGCGCAGCACCTCCTCGGTCGTGCGGTCCAGATCCGCTGTCGTCGACAGGGCGGCGAACCCGTGCGACCGGGCCAGGTCCACGATGCCGACCGACAGTGCGTTGGCGGTGGTGATGTAGCCGGTGATCAGCACGGTGATCCCGGTGAGCACGACCTCGTCGGCGGTGATCTCCCGCTCGCCGTGGATGATCGCGCTCAACAGGCCGTCATCCGGTTCGCGGTACCGCTTCTCGACCGCGGCCGTCATGAACTCCCACAGCTCCTGCGCGGAAGCGACGTACCGGGCGACCGCCTCGGGGTCGTCGGGTGGCACCACGAGCGCCACCGAGGACTCGACCCAGGTGTGGAACTGCTCGTCGTCCTCGATCTCGATCCCGAGCAGCTCGCAGATCACCGTGCGCGGCAACGGGCGCGCGAGCGCCGCCACGAGGTCGACGCCACGACCCTGTGCGAGCATGTCGCGAACCAGCCGCCGGGCGATCTCGACGACCCGGGGCTGGAAGCCGGCGATCCGGCGGGCCGTGAGCAGGCCGGAAACCAAGCGCCGGAACCGCTGGTGGCGGGGGCCTTCGCCGAGCGGCGAGTGGGCGTCGGTTCCGGCGTTGCCGGGCTGGGTGACGCCGAAGCGGGTATCGGCCAGTACTGCCTTGGCTGCCGCGTAGCCGGTGATCAGCCACGCTTCACCACCGTCCGGCGTGGCCACCTTCGCCACCGGGCAGCGCTCGGTGAGTTCGGCGTAGGCGGGCGGCGGCCGGAATCGGTCGGGACGGTCGAGCGGCAGTCTCGTGCTTTCGGGCATTCCGCGCTCCGGTGGTTCGGGCTTGACGGGATGTGCGGCAAATCAACGTGCCGCGGGCAGAGTGCCGTTCAGGTTATGGTCGGTCCTCGGAAGTGTCAAATGTGCGGCAACTGTTCGCGTTTTCCAGTACCGGCCGACCGCAAAATTGCCGATATTGCCGGTGTGCTGCAGCGTCCGTACAGGCGGAAATCGTAGAGTTCGGTCGTGACGTCGGTCCGGGCGCCCGAGCAGGAACTGGAGACGCTCTTGTCAGTCGGATACATTTTCGGTGGCGGCACCGGATTGACCCCGTTCGGCCGGGAACTCCACGACCGCCACGAGGCGATGCGGCGGTTGTGCGACGACGTGGGGGAGTGGACGGGCGTTGCGGTCCGGGACACGCTCTCCCAGGACCTCACCGCCCACCTGAACGCCGGAGAGACCGCGACGCAACACGAGTACCGCAAGGTGGCGACGATGCGGCAGGCGTCGTATTCGCTCGGCCTCACCGACGCGCTGGCCGAGCGGGGAATCCGGCCGGACGTGGTGGCCGGCTCGAGTCTCGGCGGGATGATCGCGGCCTGCGTCAGCGGCGCGCTCAGCCGGCCGGAATTGTTCCGGCTGCTCTCCTTCCTCGAGGAGCTCCCGCTCGCCCCCGCGGGCGAGCCGCTGCGGGGCATCGCGTTCGCTTGGATTCCTCGCGAGAGGAGCGTGGACTGGTACTGCGAGCCCGGCCGGCAGCACGTGCACCTCGCGGCGGACTACGGCGAGCTGCGCGAAGGCGACGCCAAAATGGTGTTGCTGTCCGGCTATCGCAGCGCCCTGCGGGAACTGGCCGCCGAGGCGCCGGAGGACCAGGTGGTCGTTTTCGGCGTGCGCTACGGTGGCCACAGCCCGCTGCAGCAGTTCGTCCACGATGCTCTGGAGCCCTTCCTCGGCCAGCTGGAGATCTGCGCTCCGGTGGTCCCGCTGTTCTCGTCGCTGCGAGAGGGCCGGCTGTCCACCGCCGAGGACGTCCGGCGGGACATCCTGCTGAACACGGTCGTGACGACGCGGATGCAGCACATCGTCGCCGGGTTGTCGGCACACGGTGTGGAGATCGCCGCGACGATCGGCCAGGCACTTCCCGTCTCGCTGTTCGAGTTCCCGTTCGAGAACCTCGAAGTCACCACCGTCGCTGACATCGAACAGTTCACCTACTCGCTGTACGACCTCGGCATCGAGTTGACCGCGGAAAAGGACCATGCTCGGGCATTCCCTCGTGGATCAGTGCAATGAATGGCTGTCGGCCGACCTCGACGACTGGACCAGGCGGGTGGTCCGCCGGCACTTCGACCCGGCCACCGGCAGCCGGTACTGGCTGAACCGGCTGGCCGGCCTGGCCGTCGATCCCCGGGACATCAAGCACTACGACGAGCTGGTGGCCCTCGGGCCCTTGCCGCTGGACGAACTGCGGTCGCTCGACCCGACCGAGCTCGTGCCACAGGCAGTCGCCCGGCCGCTGGCCGGCCGGATCTGGGACACCGGGGGCACGACGGGCACCCCCTGCCGGCTGTTCTACACCCCGGGGATGCTGGCGCACCGGGGGATCTGGCGGGCGTGGTCGTTCGTCTCCGAGGGGTTCCGGGAGAACAGCACCTGGCTGCAGGCCACCCCGACCGGCCCGCACCTGATCGGCAACGGGGTGTGGGAGGTCACGGAGCTGTTCGGCGGCCGGGCGTACACCATCGACATGGATCCCCGGTGGGTGAAGCGGCTGCTGCGGGACGGCCGCACCGCCGAAGCCGAGCGGTACACCGGGCACCTGGTCGACCAGATCGTCACGGTTCTGCGCACGCAACCGATCGACTACCTCAACACCACGCCCGCGTTGTTCCGGGTGCTGGCCCAACGGCACCCGGAGCTGGTCGCGGGACTCGGCGGCGTGCGGCTCAGCGGAACACAGCTGACACCGGCGATGCGCCGCGAGTTCGTCCGGGCCCTGGACGGCGGGATATGCGGCGCCAGCTACGGGAACACCTTCGGCAACGCCGCTGCCCTGCCCCCGGAGGACGACGGCCGCCTGCTGCCGTACGTGCCGAACTACCCGCAGGTCACCATGCGGGTGGCCGATCGGTCGGACTGGCTGCGGACCGTGCCCTACGGCGAGGTCGGCCGGGTTGTGCTGTCCGTGCTGCACGAGGACCTGTTCCTGCCCAACATCCTGGAACGCGACCAAGCGGTCCGCTTCGCACCCGAGGGGCGCTGGCCGTCCGACGGTGTCGCCAATGTCCGTCCGTTGGAGGTCGTGCGGTCGGCCCCAGAAGGGGTCTACTGATGACAACCACCGAGGACCGCGACGCGGGAGAGCTGCACGTCGAGGTCGACGAACGGACCTGCATCAGCGCGGGCATCTGCGCCGAGCGCGCCGGCCGGTTCTTCCGGCTGGTCGACGGGGTGAGCGAGCCGGCAGCACCCGGAGCGGTGGGGCCGGACGACCTCGGCGCGGTCCGCGCGGCCGCCGACGCTTGCCCCACCGGCTCCATCAAGGTGGTCGAGGCGGGAAGGTCCGGTGGCTCGCTGCTGCCGGATATCCGCGAGCCCGCGGATCTGCTGCCCCTCACCGCGGACGACACGGCCCGGCTGGCCACGGAGATCCGGTCCCTGCTGGTCGGCACCGTGGCGCGGACCGGGGGCCACCTCGGCTCGAACCTCGGCGTGGTGGAACTGACGATCGCGCTGCACAGGGTGTTCCGGTCGCCCGAGGACCACATCGTCTTCGACACCGGCCACCAGACCTACGTGCACAAGTTGCTGACCGGCCGCCAGTCCGGCTTCGGCTCGCTGCGCCAGGACGGCGGGTTGTCCGGTTATGCCAGCCGGGCGGAGTCCCCGCACGACCTGGTGGAAAACTCCCACGCCTCCACCGCGCTGGCCTATGCCGACGGCCTGGCCAAGGCCTTGCACCTGCAGGGCCGGACCGGCCCGGCCGTCGTCGCGGTCATCGGCGACGGCGCGCTGACCGGGGGGATGGCCTGGGAGGGCCTGAACAACATCGCGGCCGCGGCCGACCGGCCGGTCGTCATCGTGGTGAACGACAACGGGTGGTCGTACCTGCCGACCGCGGGCGGGCTGGCCACGCACCTGTCCGTGCTGGCCGGGGCGAGCCGGGAAAGCGGGAACCTGTTCGAGAGCCTGGGTCTCGCCTACCTCGGGCCGGTCGACGGCCATGACGTCGAGGAGCTCGAACGGGCGTTCCGGACGGCGCGGGCGTTGCGCCGGCCGGTCGTGGTGCATTGCCTGACCCGCAAGGGGTGTGGTTATCAGCCCGCCGAAGACGACGACGTGGAACGGTTCCACGCGCCCGGCCCGTTCGATCCGGCCACCGGCTCGAAGGCGCCTTCGGCCGGGCTCACCTGGACGAAGGTGTTCGGCGACGAACTCGTCGCCATCGGAGGCGAGCGGCCCGACGTGGTCGCGATCACCGCGGCGATGGTCCACCCGACCGGCCTCGCCGGATTCGCCGAGGCGTTTCCCGGCCGGATCTTCGACGTGGGCATCGCCGAACAGCACGCGATCGGTTCGGCGGCCGGGCTCGCGATGGGCGGCCTGCACCCGGTCGTCGCCGTCTACGCCACGTTCCTCAACCGGGCGCTCGACCAGTTGCTGATGGACGTGGCCCTGCACCGCCTCGGCGTGACCGTGGTCCTCGACCGGGCCGGGATCACCGGGGACGACGGACCGAGCCACAACGGGATGTGGGACATGTCGATCCTGCAGGTGGTGCCCGGGCTGCGGCTGGCCGCCCCCCGGGACGGCGCTCGCCTGCGTTCGCTGTTGCGCGAGTCGGTGGCGATCCCGGACGCGCCGACGGTGGTTCGATACCCGAAGGGCGCGCTACCGGCGGAGTTGCCGGCGATCGACTCGGTCGCCGGGCTGGACGTGCTCGCCCGCCACGGTGAGCCGGAGGTGCTGATGATCGCGGTCGGGGTGATGGCGCAGACCTGCGTCGAAGCGGCGAGGCTGCTGGCGAGCCGGGGGATCGGGGTGACGGTCGTGGATCCCCGGTGGGTGCAGCCGCTCGGCGAGGCCATCGCCGGCTTGGCCCGTGACCACCGGCTGGTGCCCGTGGTCGAGGACGGCGGCAGGGTCGGCGGGGTCGGCGACGCGGTCGCCCGGCTGCTGCGGGACTCGGGGGTGGACACCCGGGTGCGGACGTACGGTGTCGACCAGGAGTTCATCGGGCACAACAAGCGACCGTCGATCCTCGCGTCGATGGGACTCACCCCGTCCGCGCTGGCCGGCGACATCGAGGCTGCCCTCGCCGAGGACGGGGAGGTGACCCGATGAGCCCGGTGGTGGCCGCGCTGCGGTCCGGGTGCGCCAGTGGCCGGATCGAGCTGAAGCAGATGCTTTCCAGCCCGGGCGATGTCGCGAACAACTTCTTCTTCACGCTCATCCTGCTGATCGTGCTGTTCATCGTGCGGGACGTCGACGTGCCGGGTGCCGGCCTGTCGCTGGGCAGCACGATGCTCGCCGGCGTGGTCGGGCTGAACATCGTGCTCGGCGGGTTGATCAACCTGAGCCAGGTGCTCGTCGTCGAACGCGAGGACGGCACGCTGCTGCGGGCCAGAGCGGTGCCGAACGGCGTGGTCGGCTACCTGACCGGGAAGATCATCACGGTCTCCGCGCTGACCCTGATCAGGATGGTCTTCCTGGTGGTCGTCGGCGTCCTGCTGTTCGACGGGATATCCGTCGGTGACGTCGCGTTCTGGGTGACGGCCGCCTGGGTGCTGCCGCTCGGGCTGGTCGCGATGATGGCGTTCGGCGCGGTGCTCGGCTCGCTGCTGACCGATGCGCGCAAGCTCGGGCTGATGCTGCCGCCGATCCTGGGACTGGCCGGGCTGTCCGGGATCTTCTACCCGATCACGGAGTTCCCGGTCTGGCTGCAGTGGATCGCGCAGCTGTTCCCCGTCTACTGGATCGGCCTGGGCATGCGCTCGGCGCTGCTGCCCGACAGCATGGCCGCGCTGGAGATCGCCGGCTCCTGGCGGCACGTCGCCTGCGTGGGTGTGCTCGGCGCGTGGGCGGTGATCGGCTTGGCGGTCGCGTGGGTCGTGGTCCGCCGCTCCGCGCGGCGCGAGTCCGGGTCCCGCCTGGTGGTCCGGCGTGAGCGCGCGATGCGGCGGAGCGGCTGACCCGCCGGCCCGGCCGGAGCCGGGTCACAGCCGCAGCACCGCGCAGCCCACGGTGCCGGCCGGTTCGACGCTGGTGATCAGCGCGAGTGTGCCGGGCGCGCAGTTCGCACCGGTCACCAGGGCAGCGGCCAGCTGGAAGCCGGCCGACGCGGCCGAAGTCTCGCCGAGCCACGCGCTGCAGTGCAGCCACTGCGGGTTCCGTGACACGCCGGTCAACGCCGAACATCCGGTCTCGTCGCCGGACGGCGCCACGACGCCGATGTCGCCGGGATGTGCGGCCGCATCGCTCAGTGCGTCGGTGACACACTGAGCGAGGGCGCGTTCGCGGTCGGCTGGGGCGTGGAACGCGCGGAACCGGGTGCTCAGCAGCGTCGCCTGCGGGGTGCGACCGGCATCGGCTGCGTCGTGGCGACGTTCGAGGACGAACACCGCGCCGCCCTCGCCCAGGGGCCGGTGCTGGCCCGCGTGCCAGGAAAACCACGCCCGTTGCGGCGTGTACTCCTCCACGGACCCGACCAGTACCCGGTCGCAGCGACCGGCACGCAGCAGCCTGGCCGCGTTGCTCAGCGCGAGCAGGCCGGTCGCGTTCTCGCCGACCACTGTCGTGTTCGGGCCGCGGACACCGTGCCAGATCGCGCTTTCCGCGGCCGCCTTGTTCATCACCGTGTTGGGGAAACGCGCCGGGTCCACGTCGTAGGGCCGGGCGCCGGTGAGCGAGTCCACGCTGAAGTCGATCACGCTCTGCACACTGCCGGAACCGGTCCCCAGCGTCAGGCCCACTCGTTCCGGCGTCGCCAGGAATCCGGGCCCGCACCGCTCGACCAGCAGGCCGACCGCCTTGACGGCGATCGCGGTCACCCGGTCCATCGACCTCGTTCCTTTGCGCCCCAACGCCGACTCCGGGCTGAAGTCCGGGATCACGCCCGCTGTCGCGACACCGGGAGGCAGTGTCTTGTCGTCGAGGGGCGTGAGAGCCGTGCGTCCGGCGCGCAACCCGTCGGCGAAGGCTTCGTGTCCCCACCCGAAGGGGGACACCGCCGACCAGGTCGAGAGGACCAGATCTCCACCACGGTCGGCCGGGAACCCATGAGCCATCATGCTTTTCCTCACTTCAGGCGGCCGAGGACCACCACGCAGTTGTTGCCGCCGAACGCGAGCGCGTTGTTCTGCACGACGTCGACGCGACCGGCCCGGGCGGTGTTCGGTACACAGTCGACATCGCACTCCGGGTCGGTCTCCCGGTGGTTGATCGTCGGTGGGATGAAGCCGTTCGTGATCGCCAGCGCACCCGCTGCGACGGCGAGCGCGCCGGCGGCGCCCATGGTGTGCCCCAGCATGCTCTTGATCGACACCACCGGTGGCGGGACGTCGAACACGTCCCGGATCGCGCCGGCCTCGGTCAGGTCGTTGGCCCTGGTGCCGGTGCCGTGTGCGGAGACGAAGTCGATGTCCGCCGGCTGCACGCCGGCGTCGGCGTGGGCGAGCCGCATGCAGTCGGCGAGCGTTGCCTTGTCGGGTGCCACCGGGCTGCGCGCGTCGCAGTTCAGGCCGTAGCCCAGCACCTCCGCGTGGATGCGGGCGCCGCGTGCCCGCGCCGAGGCCAGGCTCTCCAGCACCAGGATGGCCGCACCCTCGCCGGGGAGGATGCCGGCCCGATCGCGGTCGAACGGCCGGCAGCGGTCCGGTGAAACCGCGCCGAGGCGGTGGAAACCGGCGAACGTCTTGCGGCACATCGCGTCGACCCCGCCGCAGAGCGCGAGATCGACGTCGCCGGCGCGGATCGCGTCGACACCGCTGCCGATGGCGTAGTTGCCGGCGGCGCACGCTGTCCCGATCGTGACCGCCTCGACGTCGTCGAGGCCGAGTTCGGCCACGATGCTCGCGGTGAGCCGGCCCGCCGACACCCGGCCGGCCAGCCGCGGGTCGACCTGCTCGATGCCGCGGTGCACCTGCTGCGCCGCCAGGGCGTCGAGGTCCTGCGATTCGCCGTCGGTGGTGCCGACCGAGACCAGCGTGCGCCGACGCAGGTGCCGGTCGGACAGGTCACCGTCCCGGACCGCGAGACGTGCTGCGGCAGCCGACAGCTGGGCGGCCCGGCCGACGGTGGCCGGGTCGAGGACGCGCAGCCAGTCGGCCGCGGTGAACCCGGGGATCTCGGTGCCGATGCCGCGCTCGAACCCGGCGGTGTCGAAGGAGGTTATCGGCTTGGCGCCGTCACGCCCGGCCCGCAGTCCGGCCGTGAACGCCTCGGCACCGATCCCGATGCTCGACACGACACCCAGCCCGGAGATCACCACCCGTTCTGGCTCGTTCATCACCCCCGGGATTGTGTCGGAGCGGATCGCTGTTCGACTGCGCGGACGGGCGGAAGTCTGCGTGCAGTGCCGGGAAACCGCGGTACAGCTCCGCTGCAGCGGCCGGATCTAGGCTCGGCCACGGCGGCCGGACGTCGAGCGCGTGGTCCGCCTCGCCTGTGTGGAAACAGATCGGAGCATGCCATGACGCCCTCGGGCACCCCGGCCGGAATCACCGGCGAACGCCGGGAACAGATCAAGACCACTGTGTGCGAGATCCTCGAGATCGACGAGGGCGAGGTCACCGAGACCTCGCTGTTCAAAGAGGACCACGACGCGGATTCCCTGCGGGCCATCGAAATCCTCGCCGTACTGGAACGCACCCAGCAGATCACCATCGACCAGTCCGCACTCGCCGAAATGGTCAACCTCGCCGGCGTGTACCGGGTCGTGGAACAGGCAGCGGCTCGTTGAGCCTCGCGGTGGTGGGAATGGGCGCGGTCGCGAGCATCGGCGGTACGGTCCCCGAGATCTTCGACTCGCTGGTCAGCGGCCACAGCGGGATAGCCGACATGCGCGGCTTCGACCGCACGAAGTTCCGGGCGCACCGGCTGTACGAGATCGACGACCGGCCGGACTTCGGCAAGGACGTCCCCCTGCGGGCCACGCGCTGGCTCGACCGGGCCGTCACGGCCGCGCTGGCCGACGCGGGGCTCGACGAGGATCTCGGCGAGATCCCGGTTCTGGTCGGGACCACGCTGCGCGAACTGCGTTCGGTCGAGCTGTCGTGGCGGGACGGGACGTCCTTCGACGTGCGGGACCTCAACTTCGGCCCGATGCTGGAGCGCCGGTTCGGAGCGGTGCACACCGAGACCATCGCGAACGCCTGCGCAGCCTCGCTCTACGCCCTCGCCCTCGGCGGCGACCTGCTCGCGTTGTACGAAGCGGACACCGTCGTGGTGGCCGGTGTCGACTCGATCACCGAGAGCACCCACGGGTTGCTGGACCGGTGTTACCCGGAGGCGCCGGATGCCGTGCGGCCGTTCGACCGCCATCGCCGGGGCATGCTCCAGGGTGAAGGCGCCGCCGCGATCGTGGTGCGGCGCGAGGAAGACGGTCCGGGCCCGTCCGGCCGGGTGCACGCCCGGATCCTCGGCACGGCGGTGAATTGCGACGCCGACCACCCGTCGGCACCTCGTGCGGAGCGCATCGCCGATGCCGTCCGGCAGGCCCATCGGCGAGCAGGCGTCCGGCCGGCCGACATCGACCTGGTCATGGTGCACGGCACCGGGACCCCGCTCAACGACGAGGCCGAGGCGGCGGCACTGGCCGAGGTCTTCGACCTGCCGGCGAGCCCGTCGCCGCTGATGACCGCGATCAAGTCGATGACCGGGCACACCGCGGGTGCCTCCGGTCTGCACAGCCTGATCACCGCGGTGGAGTCGATGCGCGCCGGTGTCGTGCCGCCGATCGTCGGGTTGACCGACCCGGTGCCCGCGGTCGCCGGGTTCCGGCTCGCCCGGCCGGCCGCCGTGCACACCGATGCGGCTCTCGCGCAGGTCAACTCCTTCGGTTTCGGCGGCCTGAACGCGGTCGCGATCGTCGAAAAGGTGGCCTGAATGCGAGCGGGACCCACGAGGGTGGTCGTCACCGGTGCGGGGATCGCGGTTCGCGGCCTCGGCTCACCGGCCGAACTGCTGGCCGGCGGCCCGGCCGACCCCGCCGCACCGGATCCGGTGGACAGCCTCACCGGGCGGGGGCTGCGCTACAAGGACCGGGCGACCCGGCTGGGCATGGTCGCCGCGCGTGCGGCGCTCGCCGACGCCGGCCTGCTCGAAGTCGTCACGCCGGCCACGCCGGACGACTCGTTCGGCGTGGTGACCAGCTCCAACTTCGGCAACCTCGACACGGTCTGCCAGACGGTGCGGACGATCGACGAGCACACCTACCTCGGGACCAGCCCGATGATGCTGCCGGCCACGTCGAGCAACGTCACCGCCTCGTGGCTGGCGATCACCCACGGCCTGCGCGGTGCCAACGTGACCTTGTGCAACGGGCCGACGTCCGGTTTGGACGCGGTGCGCTGGGCCCGGTTGCTGATCACGGCGGGCCGGGTCACCCGCGTCCTCGTCGTCGGCGTCGAGCCGGATCTGCCGGAGGTCCGGCACGTGGTCGACGACGGTGGCGGCGCGTTGTTCGACGGCGCGGCCGCGATCGTGCTGGAGAGGGACGATCTGCCCGCCACCACCGGCACGGGGATCCGCGCCGGAATCGGCCGGTACGCGAAGTGCCGCCGAGCCGTCGACGCGATCGATGCGGTGTCTCCGCGGACCGGGCGGATCGGACTGCGGCTCGGGCCCGGTGAGTCCGCAGTGGACGCCGAGGTGTGCGATCTCGCTTCGGCGCTGCCTCCCGCGAGTGGTGCGCTGGGTGTGCTGCAGGTGGCTGCCGCGACGGCCTGGCTGCGGGGCGGCTCGCGGACCGGCCCCGCGTTGGCGGTGTGCGGCGACGACCGGACCACCGCCGCTCTGGTGGTCGCCGAGGCGGCCGCTTCCCTGTCGGACAGTGACCTGATGGAGCTGACATGACCACTCTGAGCGCCGGAACGGTTCGTGCGCTGATCGAGCCGAGCACGCGGCGGATGCGGCCTCGCTACGAGGGCGCCAACATCTGCACGTGGATCGGTTTCAAGCACGTCGGTTACCTCGTCGAAGAGGCGGTGTACGACCACCTTCGGCAGGCCGGCCTGCCACCCGGCGAGCTGTACGAGCGGTACGGCCTGTGCACCGACATCGTGGACATCGACACGAGGGTCCTGCACGCCTTCCACATCGACGATGAAGTCGAGGCCGAGGTGGTGCGCACGACCGGCGCCGCCGACGACGAACTCCGGTTCACGGTCACCCTGCGCGTGCCACGCGACACCGTGCTCAAGGCAGCGACATCGAAGGTGGAGGTCAAGCTGAGGGCCGGCGACGAGCCGGTGCCCGCCGAGCTCGCGCCGTTCACCGTCGCCCGGTTGACCTCGGCGAACGGGCCCGGTGTCCGTCAGCCCGACGTCGATCTCGGCGTCACCGATCCGCCCGCGTTGCTCGCCGCCGGGCGCAACGCCTTCGTGTGGCGGTGGCGGATTCCCTACTTCTACTGCCACTTCACCGAGTACCTGCAGATGTCGGGCTGCCTGCGGCTGATGGAGGAGGTCGTCGACCTGTTCCTCGCCGACCGCGGCATCTCCATCAAACAGCTGCTCGACGAGCAGAACCTGATTCCGGTCGTGCCGCGGTCCGCCATCACGGTGCTGGACGAGGCGCGGATGGAGGAGGAGCTCTACACGGTTTTCACCGTCGAGGAGATCTTCAAGAACCTCACCTACACGGCCCGGATGGACACCTTCGTGGTCCGCGACGGCGCACTCGTGCACACCTCGACCGGCCGGATCACCCACGGCTACGCGGTGATCGAGAACCGCCGTGACTGGCGGCTGGTCCCGTTCGGCGCGCGGCTGCTCGACGGGCTGTCGGGAAAGGCGGTGACGACGAGCGAACCGGCCGGGCCCGACGAGCAGGAAGTGCGGCGGCTCGTCGCGGACGTCCTGGACCTCGACGCCGCCGAGATCGGCGCCGAGGACAACTTCTTCACCGATCTCGACGCGGACTCGCTGATGGCGATGGAGATCACTGCACGCCTGGAGAAGCAGTACGAGGTGCGGTTCACCGAGGGGGAGCGGACGTTGCTCGCGACCGTGCGGGCCACCCACGACCTGCTCGCCCGCAAGCTCGGCGGGCCGCGATGACGATGGCCTTCGCACTGCCGGCCGACGTCGAGGTGCTGGGGCGATCGGCGGACGGCGTGTCCTCGGCGTTCCTGGTCGACCCGCGGGACGAGGTGTTCGCCGGGCACTACCCGGGGTTTCCGGTGCTCCCCGGGGTGATGCTCGTCGAAGCGGTCGTCCGCACGGTTCGCGCGTGGGGCCACGACCCGCGGTGTGAGCTCGTCGCGCTCGACCGTGCCCGGTTCCTCCGGCCGGTCCGCCCGGGCGAGCGGGTGTTCACGGACGTCGCGGCGGTTGCCGGAACCGGGGGGTTGTCGGTCAAGGCGACCGCGCGGACGGACGCTGGCCGGGTGGCCGAGTTCCGCATGACGTTCGGTGATCCGCCCGTGGAGTCACCGGAAGGGCACCGGCTGGACCGGATCATGCGGACGATTCCGCACCGCGGCTCGAGCCTGCTGCTCGACCGGGTGGACGAGGTTCGGCCGGGTGAGTCGCTGGTGGCGCGCAAAGTGATCTCGGCCGCGGAACCGTGTTTCCAGCGCGGCGGCATCGCCGAAAGCATCGGCACGGTCCAGTACCCGCGCGCGCTGGTCCTGGAGTCGTGTGCGCAGGCGGCAGCCCTGCTCGCCGTGTGGGAAAGACCCAATCCGGACGTGCTGGCCGGAAAGGTGGAACTCGCCGGTGCGCTCGGTGGTGTGCGGTTCACCCGCCCGGTTCTGCCGGGCGATGTGCTCGTGCACGAAGTTTCGATGGTCCGCGCCATCGACGACACCGCCATCGTCGCCGGGCGCACCCTGGTCGACTCCAGGCCGGTCCTCCACATCGAGTCGTTCGTCCTCGCGCTGCGCGAGATCAGCGAATGCCGGTAGGAGAGCGCATGCCGGGGGAACCGGGAAAGGTCGCCATCGTCACCGGCGGATCGCGGGGGATCGGCCGCGCGGTCGTGACCCGTCTCGCGGCGGACGGCTACGACGTGGGGTTCTGCTACCGCGCCGACGAGCGATCCGCGGCTGCGGTCGAGAAGGAGGTGCGCGCGCTCGGCCGGGCCTGCCTCGCTGTCCGGGTGGATGTGGGGGACGGCCGCCGGGTGAAGGCGTTCGTCGAGCGCGTGGAGGCCGAACTCGGCGTCATCTCGGCGGCGGTGAGCTCGGCGGGGATCACCCGGGACAATCCGTTGGTGCTCATGTCCGACGAGGACTGGGACGCCGTGCTCCGCGCCAACTTGGACGGTGTGTTCCACCTGGCGCGGTCGGTGGTGTTTCGGATGATGAAGCGCCGGGCCGGGGCGCTGGTCACCGTGTCCTCGGTGGCCGGGATCACCGGGAACGCCGCGCAGGCGAACTACGCGGCGGCCAAGGCCGGTGTCATCGCGATGACCAGGTCGCTGGCCAAGGAGGTCGGCCGGTACGGAATCCGGGTCAACGCGATCGCCCCCGGTTTCATCGAGACCGACATGACCGCCACGTTGCCGGACACCGTCACGACGGCGATGCGCGGCCGGATCCCGCTCGGCCGGTTCGGCCAGGCCGACGAGGTCGCCGCCATGGTGTCGGTCCTGGTGAGCGAACAGGCGTCGTACGTGACGGGACAAGTGTTCCGAGTGGACGGTGGGATCGTGTTGTGAACAGTGTGAACCAGAACCGCCCGAGCTTCTACTTTTCGCTGCGCAGTCCCTATTCCTGGCTGGCGTGGCACGACTTGGTGCGTCATCACGGCGAGCTGGTCGATCGGCTGGACTGGCGGCCGTTCTTCGAGCCGGACAGCTGCAGCTCGGCGCTGCTGGCCGAGGCGGGCGGCACCTTCCCGTACACGCCGATGTCCAAAGCGAAGAGCCTGTACATCCTCCAGGACGTCAAGCGGCTCGCCGCCGACCGCGGGTTGAGCTTCCGGTGGCCGGTCGACCGGAACCCGGTGTGGGAGGTGCCGCACCTCGCCTACCTCGTCGCCGCGCGGCAGGGACGTGGCCAGGACTTCATCGTCGCGGCGGCCCGCGCACGCTGGCAGCAGGGTCTCGACATCTGCGACCCGGCGGTGGTGGCGTCGTGGGCGGACGAGCTCGGCATCGACGGCGCAGAACTCGCCGGTGCGGTCGACGATCCGGTGACGCGCGCGCAGGGAGTGCAGGCACTGCTGCAGATCCAGCGGGAAGGCGTGTTCGGCGTGCCGTTCTTCACCGTGCGGCACGAGAAGTTCTGGGGCGTCGATCGACTTGCGGCGTTCGCCGGCGCGCTGGAGCGCCGCCGCGAGAGCCCGGACCCGGTGCCGGCCGGTGCGGAACGGCTGGGGCTGCGCCGCGACGGTTCAGTCGACGACGGCCACGCGGGTGGCTGCGGATGACACCCCGGCCCTCCGGCCGGTCAGGTAACCAGGGAGGTAGGACTATGGCGCACATCGTGGTGGTATCGGCCCCGTACCCGGGGCACCTCAACCCGTCGCTCAGCCTCGCCACGCAACTGGTGCGGCGGGGGCACGAGGTGACGTTCTCGGCGCCCGCACGGTTCGGCGAATCGATCCGGCGGGCCGGAGCCGAGCCGCTCGAGTACAGCTCGCCGTTGGCGGAGATGCCCCTCATCCACCACGACGACCTGTCGATCATGATGCCGTGCCTGCTCAGCGAAGCGAAGGCCGTGTTCGCCGCGTTGAACGCCGGCCTCCGCTCGCGGCCGGACTGCGTGCTGTTCGACGTGCTGGCGTGGGGCGGCCTGATGTTCGCGGCCAAACACGGGATCACCGAGATCCAGACGTCCCCGATCTTCGCGTCGAACGAGTCCTTCTCTCTGGAGAGCCGGTACGGCCGGGCTGCGGGCGATCCGACCGCGCTGGAGGCGTTCCACGGCGAGCTGATGGCGTTCGTCTCCGACCAGGAGATCCCCGGTGTCGTGACCGGGATGTTCGACGGCGTCGCGCGCAACATCGTGTTCCTGCCCCGCGAATTCCAATACAGCGGTGACACTTTCGACGATCGCCACGTCTTCGTCGGCCCGTGCTTCCTCGAGGGGCCCGACGCGACCACACCCGCGGACACCCGGGCGCCGGTGGTCGTGTCGATGGGCACGACCCACACCCGCGACGCGGAGTTCTTCCGCAAGTGCGTGTCGGCCGCGGCGAACCTGCAGCACCCGGTGCTCATCATCACCGGCGACGGGATCGACCACCGCGAGCTGGGCGAGATCCCGCCCAACGTCGAGCTGCGCGACCGCGTTCCATCGCAGCGCGCCGTGCTGGCCGGCGCCAAGGCCTTCGTCGTGCACGGCGGGATGAACAGCGTGATGGAGGCGCTCGACCAGCGAGTTCCCCTGGTCGTCGTCCCGCAGCGGCCGGAGCAGTGCGCGAACGCCGACCGGGTGGCCGAGCTGGGCTTGGGTGTCCGGCTGGCCACCGACTGCACAGCCGACGAGCTGGCCCGTGCCGTGCAGTCGGCCTGTGCCGACCCCGGCACCAGCGCCCGGATCGGCCGCATGCACCGCGCCCTGCAGGCCGCCGGCGGACCCGAGCGGGCCGCGCGGCAGGTCGAGGCCTGGCTCGACCTGCCGCTGCTACGGCATCAGCCGTACCGTGTTCTACCGGTGGAAACGCCGCTATGAGGACGACGGCCTCGACGGGCTGAAGGACCGCTCGAGCGCCCCGCTGCACCGCCCGACCAGGTGGTCGAGAAGCCGGCTACCCGCCTCCCCAGACCGACAACGGCACGGAGTTCCGGTCCGACAAGCTCCGGGAATGGGAGGACTACTACAACTACCACCGCCCCCACGGCGGCCTGGCCGGCCAGACCCCGACCAGAAGCAGCAGCACACCTAGGGGCTGTCCTCAAAGCTGGTGCGGGCGATCTGCTTTGATCTTCGGTCGTGGTGCGAAGGCATGAGCTGACCGACGAGCAGTGGCAGGTCATCCGGCCGTTGCTACCCGTTTCAGGTGCGAAGGGGCGTCCGCGGGTGGATGACCGGCGGGTGATCAACGGGATGCTGTTCAAGGCCAAGACCGGTGTCGCGTGGCGGGACCTGCCCGAAGGTATGGGCCGTGGAAGACGGTCTACAACCGGTTCTGGCGCTGGTCACGCACCGGCACCCTGTCCGCGCTGGTGGCACAGGTCCGGGTGATCGCCGAGGCGATCGACGAACTCGACCGGGAAGTCTCGGTCGATTCCAGCATCGTGCGGGCGCATCAGCATGCCGCCGGCGCTCGTCGCGTCCCGGTGTCTCACACAGGGGGCCAGCGGATCCTGCGGCGGGCAGAGCGAGCCAGGTGATCATGCCATCGGCCGCTCCCGCGGCGGACTCACCACCAAGATCCACCTAGCCTGTGCCGGCCACGGACGGCCGCTGTCGATCGTGTTGACCGGCGGCAACGTCAACGACTGCACCCAGTTCACCACGGTCATGGCGGGTGTCGAGTTCCGTCGGCCGGGTCCGGGCCGGCCGGCGACCCGGCCGAGCCGGGGGCTGGCCGACAAGGGCTACTCCAGCCGGGCCATCCGTTCCTACCTGCGCCGACGGCACATCCCGGCGACGATTCCCGAACGCCGTGACCAGCAAGCCAACCGGCTACGCCGGGGCCGGGTCGGGGGGCGCCCACCGGCCTTCGACCGTGTCGCCTACAAACGCCGAAACGTTGTCGAGCGCTGCTTCAACCGACTCAAGCAGTTCCGGGCCATTGCCACCCGCTTCGACAAGACCGCTACCTCCTACCGAGGCTGGATCGACCTGGCCACCCTGCTCCTCTGGCTTTGAGGACACGCCCTAGGGCCGTACCGGAAAGCGCCACAGCCCGCGCATGGCCGCGCTGTGGCGCCGTTGCGCGGGTCCGGCGGGCCGCAGGTCCGGCATGCGCTCCAGCAGTGCTCGAAGAGCCACCTCGCCTTCCATCCGGGCGAGAGACGCGCCGATGCAGTAGTGCATCCCGCCGGAGAAGGCCAGGTGTTCCGGTTCGCCGGTACGGGTCACGTCGAAGCGGTGCGGTGCGGCGTAGGCCTCGGGGTCACGGTTGGCGGCGCCGAGGAGCATGAGCACCGGCGTGTCCGGTTTGAACGGCACGCCGGCCAGCTCGAGGTTGTCGTGGCTGATCCGCATGTTGGACTGGACGGGTGGGTCGAAGCGGAGAACCTCCTCGACCACGCGTGGCATCAGGCCGAGGTCGTCACGGACGATCGCCCGCTGGTCCGGGTGGTCGAACAGGGCCAGCACGCCGTTGCCGATCAGGTTCACCGCTGTCTCGAACCCCGCGAGCAGCAGCACCTGGCACGCGGAGATCAGCTCGTCGGCCGTGACCGTGCCGGCCGACTCCGCCCGGGACAGCACGCTGATCAGATCCGTTCCCGACGAGACACGGCGTTCCCGCATGAGCCGCTCGAACAGCTCGCTCAGCTCCCGCGTCGCGGCCTTGAGCTCGTCGGCCTGTTCGCTGCTGCGCAACCCGTCGAACAGCTGCCCGAACAACGCGCCGAACCGCGCGAACCGTTCGGTGTCGACGTCCTGGCCGGACAGCCCGAGCAGGTCGGCGATCACCGCGATCGGCAGCGGCGCGGCGAAGTCGGCGATGAGGTCGAACTCGGCGCGGCCGGCCACCTTGTCCAGCAACTCGTGCGCCAGTTTCTCGACGCCGACCCGGTACTCCCGGACCTGCTTCGGCCGGAACGCCGGCGCGACGACCTGACGCAACCGGGTGTGGTCGGGCGGATCGGTCTCGGAGAACGAGTTGAGCAGCGGCCCGGCCGCCTCGTACTGCGACTTCTCGAAGCCCAGCGAAGTGCCCTTGCGGGTGCGCATGCCGAACCGGGGGTCCCGCACCACCTGGTTGCACAGCGCGTGCGAGGTGATCAGGTGGAACCCCAGCCGGCTCCGGTGCAGCGGGCCGCGGGCCCGGATCCGCTCGTAGACCGGGTACGGGTCGGCCAGGTGCTGCCCGGCGAGCAGCTGGCTGTAGAGGTCGCCGGTCCGGGCGAGGGCCCGGATGACCGCCCGCTGGGCGTGTATCCGGGTGTTGAGGCGCAGAACCTTCAACGACGGCATCTGCTGCTCCTGTCGGCGGTGATCCGGGTCAGTGGTCGCGGCTGATCGCGAGCTCGGCGAACTCCGTGAGCCGGTCGCGGCTCGGGGTGTGCGGCAGTTCGTGCAACGCCTTGATCGCGGAGTCGGCGTACTCGCGGGCCGCGGTGGTGGCCTGGTCGAGAGCTCCGGTCGTGGTGAGGATGTCCGCCATGGCGGCCCTCTTCTCGATCGGGTCGCCGTCGTCGGACAGCACCGACCGGATGGCGCGCCGCTGCCCGGCGGCGGCCGACTGGTACGCGAGCGCGACCGGGAAGGTGATCCGGCCGTTGCGCACGTCGCTGGTGTCGGGCTTGCCCATGCGCTCGGTGTCGGCGATGTAGGACAGCACGTCGTCGTGGATCTGGAACGCGGTGCCGAAGTCCAGGGCGTAGGTGTTCAGCGACTCCACCGCGGCCGGCTCGCCGCCGGCGAGGATGGCGCCGCAGCCGCACGCGGCCCGGAACAGCGCGGCGGTCTTGAGCCGGGCCATGGTCAGGTAGGAATCGAGCGCGAAGTCGAGCCGGTCGCAGATCTCCGCCTCCATGCTCTGGCCGCGGCACAGGTCGATGCCGCACTGCGCCACCACCCGCAGCGCCCAGACTACGCGGCTGTCCGGCGCGCCGGTGCCCTGGCACTCGCCCAGGCTGGCGAACAGGTCGAAGATCAGCGCGTCGCCCGCGATGATCGCGTTGTCGACACCGTACTTGTGCTGGACCGAGGCCCGGCCCCGCCGGATCTGGTCGCCGTCGATGATGTCGTCGTGGATCAGGCTGGCCACGTGCCCGCATTCGGCGCCCATCGCGGCCGGGTAGACGACCGCGGGATCGCCGCCCACCGCGAGCGCGGACTCGATCAGCAGGGTCGAGCGGAACAGCTTGCCGGCCGGCACCAGCGCGTAGTGGCAGACGCCGTCGAGGAGGTCACCGTCCGGGTGCCACCGTTCGGCAAGGCCGAGCCTGATCCGCTGCCGGAACGAGGCGTCGTCCGGTTGCGCCATCGCCGCGCCGTGCGCGTCAACACTGTGCATTCGCGTCCTTCTTTCGGATGAGGTCACCTTCGGCTCACGACGACTTCCGCACCGCGCGCGGGCGTGAGCACCGGGCCGGTGAGGCGTGCGCTTTCCGGCTCGGGACGTGCGGCACGGACGTCGAGCTCGGCGATGATGCCGGGAACGACCCGGCGCATCACCGTCATGGCGAAGCTCGCGCCGAGGCACCGGTGCGGACCACCGCCGAACGGCAGGAAGACGTCGTGCGCCGCCTCGCCGTCGGTGAACCGCTCCGGCCGGAACACCTCCGGTGCGGAGAACTGGTCCGGCGACCGGTGGATCGCGGAGAGGGAAAGGGCGACCATCGTTCCGCGGGGTACGTCGTAGCCGCCCACGCGGGCGTCGGCGCTGGTGACCCTCGCGATGTCGGTGACCACCGGCCGCAGGCGCAGGGTCTCGTTGATCACGGCGTCCACGTACCCCGATCCGCCGGAGGCGGCCCCGCCGGTCTCGGCGCGCAGCCGGTCGAGCACCCGCGGGTGCCGGACCAGCCGTTCGAAGATCCAGGACAGGGAGGTCGCCGTGGTCTCGTGGCCGACGGCCAGCAACGTCACCAGGTGGTCGCGCAGTTCCCCGTCGCTCAGCGGGGCGCCGTCCTCGTCCCTGATGTTCATCAGCCCGGAGAGCACGTCGTCGCGACCGGACGACGGGGTGTGCCGCCGCCGGGCGATCTCCTGGTGGATGATCTCGTCGACGCCCCGCTTGATCCTGGCGAAGCGGCCACCCGGGCTGCGGGGACCGAGGTCGCGGCGCAACGACGGGAACAGCATGATCGCCGGGTTCATGTGCAGCAGCCGGGGCACCAGCGCGCGCAAACCGGCCAGCCGGTCGAGGTCGGAGATGCCGAACACCGACCGCATCATGATCTCGAGCGTGATCTCCTGCATCCGCGGCAGCAGGGGGATCGGCCGGCCGCCCGGCCAGCGCCGCACGCAGTCGGCGACGATCTCGCCGATGCTCTGCTCGTGCCGCCGGACACTGGCCCCGCGGAACGGCGGCAGCAGCACCCGGCGGCGCCGGATGTGCTCGCCGCCGTCCAGCAAGAGCAGTGAGTGGCGGCCGACCACGAACTCGATCACGCTGTTCGCTTCGCCGGCCCGGAACACGGTGCCGTCCGACGTGACGATGTCCCGGATGACGCCGACGTCCGACACGCACACGACTTTCCCGACCGGGAAGACGCGCATCGTGAAGATGTCGCCGTACTTCCGGCGGCACGTCTCGGCGTACGCCAGAGGCTTGGTGACGGACAGGATGGTCTGCGCCATCGCCGGCAAGGCGGGCCCCGGCGGCAGGCCGGTGGCCGTCCTCATGCCGGGGTGTCCGGGTGGCCGACGCACTTCAGCCAACGCCCCAGCGCGCGCAGCGCGTATGCGTGCGCGATCAGGTCGTCGTTGTAGCAGAGGTCCTCGAAGTACAGCCCGACCGGGCTCGGCGTCCACGTCCCGTCCGCGTTCTGGTTGTCCACCAGCCACTTCACCCCACGGACGATGGCGTCATCGGTCGCCGGCACGCCGGCTCGGAGCAACGAGTAGACCGCCCACCCGGTCTCTTCGGCCGTGCCGCCTTCGACGCCGACTTCGACCGTGAGGGGCCACGCTCCGTCCGGGCGCTGGTTGGCCAGCAGCCATTCGCGTGCCCGCACCGCCGCCGGATCGGATGCGGCGCCGAGTTCGGCGTAGGTCTCGAGCAGCTTCGCGGTGCCGTGGACGGAATCCCGGAACCACAGCGACGGACTGGCGCCGTCGGGGTGCTGGACGCGCCGGAAGTACCGCAGGGCCTTGCCGATCGGCGTGCGCGGGCCGCGCGGGTCGCCGTGCTGGTCGAGCGCCATGATCACGTGCGCGGTCACGCCGACGCAGGGTTTGTCGTTCAGCAGGGAAGAGTTGCGCACCCACTCCGACCACGATCCGTCGCGGTTCTGTCGTGAGTGGAGCCAGCGCAGCCCCTGTGCGACGGCCGGATGGGTGTTGTCCAGGCCGAGCAGTTTCAACGTGCTCAGCACGACCGCGGTGTCCTCGGACTCGGGCCAGCCCGACGGGACGTTCCACGACCAGCCGCCGGCCGGGATGCCGAGCGGCGTGAACGGCTCGGTCCACTGCGTGGACAACAGGAAGTCGCGGGTCGGCCGCAGCCTCGGCTCGTCGGCGGTGTCGCCGAACTCCGCCAGGGCCAGCACCGTGTAGCAGGTGACCGCGATCTCCAGGTCGCGGTCGATCGGCCAGGAGCCGTCCTCACGCTGGTTGTCCAGCAGGTACTTCAGCGACGCCTGCTGGATGTCCTCGCCGACACCGGCGGAGTGCAAGCCGAGGAAGATCAGTGCGGACAGCATCGCGCATTCCTCGACACCGCCGTTGGGGCCGAGTGCGGATCGCAGCCAGGCCAGCGCTTTCGGTTCGGCCACCCGCTGCAGCAGCCGGCGCGGCAGGCTGGACGTGCGGGCCCGGGCCTGCATGATGCCCAGCGCCAGGATGGCGGGCAGCGCGATGGACACCTTGTTGCGCAGCCAAGCCGGCAGCAGGATGGCCTCGACCGCCTGCGGCGGCTGCTCGCTGACGTCCTTGAGGCCGACGAGCGACCAAGCGATCGGCGCCGCGGCCGGCCACGTCTTCGGGCCCTTGTCGCGCATGCCGGGGATGACCGTGTAGCCGCCGTTGCCGTCGATGAACTGCTTTCCCCGCTCGATCAGGCCGGCCGAGCCTTCCCGGTCGAGACCGTACAGCGCCGCGATGGCGAAGGAGGTCATCCCCGGGCTGCTCGGCGGGTTGTCGTCGGCCATGCTCCAGCCGCCGTCTGCGCGCTGGTTGCGTTTGAGCCAGTCGATCCCGCGGGCGATCCGGTCGCGGTGAGCTTGGCGGTCGGCGCGGTCGAGCGACAGCAATCCCAGTGCGGTCGAGACCGTCGACGACGAGAGGCGGTCCGTCCAGGCACCGTCCGCGCGCTGACGCGCGTACAGGTACTCGATGGCTTTGGTGGCGGCGTCGGCCGCTCCCGGATCGGTTGCTTGTGCAGCGATGACCGGCTTGTTCACGAAGACTCCGAATCTCACGATCCTCGGTGCCGAGGCGGTATCAGGTGACCATCGCGACCGACCCTACGGTTGCGGCCCGGCGGTGGACTGGACAGCGGCCGCACGAATCATGCGGTGGCTGCGGTCACCGGAAAACCGGGGTTGACGTGGTGTTGTCCGGCTGTGCCGGTGGTGTCGTGCGGCAAAGTCGGCAATTCGTGGTGTGCGGGGTTGCCTTCAGCGTTCCCGGTGGCGAGACCGAGCGGTCAGCCGTGTGCCCGGCGGTGACCGTTGACGCGGCCGTTCGCGTGGCCGTTCGTGTGGCCGTTGACGTGGTCGTCGTGCTGACCGGTGCGCACGTGCCGGCCGGCCGGTGGGGTGTCGCTGTCCCGCATCGCGATCCCGGCACGGCCGGCTTGGCGGAGCACCATCGACAAGGCCTGGCGTTCCGAGCGCAACCAGGCCGTGGGGTCGCCTTGCACCAGATCGGTCACGGCCCAGTGCCCGCCGAGCCGGATGGGTATCGCCGGCCGGGGAACGGACCCGGACAGTGCGCGCTCGGCGATTTCGGACAGCACGTACCACGCGGTCACGGCGCGGCGGAGCGCGCTGCGCCGGGCTTTCGCGGAGTCGTCGTGCTGGGAGACCTCCTGGGCGAAGGCCCGCAGCAGGCTCGGCAGCCGGTAGCGGACGGTGCCGGTTTCGTCCGTGCCCGCCACCTCGAACAGGTTCGTCTCGACCAGGCGGTCCAGGAGTTCTTCGGCCTCGTCCAGCGGCACGTCGAGGGTGGCGGCCGCGGCCCACGCCGGGAACGACGGGACGTCGACCGTGCCCATCAGCCGGAACGCCCGCTGTTGCGGGGGATCGAGCCTGCGGTAGTAGTTGCCGAACGAGGCCCGGACGCTGCGGTCGCCGACGACCAGTCGGTTCAGCCGGCTCGCCGGTTGCCGCAGCCGTTCGGCCTGGCGCTGCAACGATATGTGCGGTCTGTCGGCGGCCTTGGTGCCGGCGATCCACACCGCGAGCGGCAGGTGATCGCACTGCAACGTCAGCCAGGCGATGGTGTCCCGGTCGCCGGCGTTCACCGGCCGGCGGCCGGCGGCGATGAACAGATCGGCCGCGGACCCGGGGTCGAGCGGCGGGACCGGGATGGTCCGGACGCCCACGATGGCGCTGAGCCGTCGCCACGACACGGCGATGATCGCGCAGGCGGCGTCGTCGTCGGCGGCCAGCAGCGGACGCAGTTGCGCCTCGTCGAAGACGTTGTCCAGCACCAGAAGTGCCCGCCGGTCACGAAGCACGGCGCGAAGCCGCATCGCCCGGTCCTCGAACGTGGCCGGGCCGCACGCCGGCTCGATGCCGAACGAACGCGACACCCGGTCGACCAGGAGCTCCGGGTCCGCGTCGGCGGCGTCGACGTAGTACTGCCCGTCCGGGAAGTGGTCGCGCAGGTGTGCCGCCACGTGCGTGGCGACAGCGGTCTTGCCGGAACCGGGGCCGCCGGCGAGCACGACGAGGCGTGGCCCGCCGGTGATCGCCGGGACGTCGAGCAGCGCCGCCGACACGTGGTCGATCAGGCCGGCTCTGCCGATCGGCGCCGCCGAGACCGGACGGCGCCGTGCGGTGTCCGGCGCCTCGCCGAGCGGTGGATCGGCGTCGGTGGGCGACGGGGCGGCCGCCGTGTTGCGGGCGAGCCGGTGGAAGCGCTCGACGCCGTCGCCTCGCAGGCCGAGGGCTTCGGCGAGCAGTGCCACGGAATTGCGTTGTGGTTTCCCGGTTTTGCCTCGTTCGAGATCGCTGATGGTGCGGACACCCAGTCCCGCGCGATCGGCCAGTTCCTCCTGTGTGAGACCGGCCTGCACACGAAGGGTGCGGATCAGGCCGGCGAACTCTCCATCACGCCGATTTCCGGCGCCCCCGAAAGATGGATCCATGTGACGATCTCCGACGTACGTGTGTAGCTGAGCACCATTGATCGCCGGATGTGGCGTCCTGCTGGACGCGTCCGGAACGTGCTGTGCCGGTCGACAGAAGCGACGCAGCGCAGTGCATCGAGACTCGCTGTTGTCGTCAACCGGGCGCGATACCCGGTCGGTCGTGCCCCCGAAGCGACGAAGAAGAAACAATCATGCCGGCCCCCCGGATTGTACTGAGACCCCGCCTGTCGGCGTTCACGGGTCGATTACGAATCGTGACAGCGGCCGTCTGACCTGTGCAACAGCTTCGCCGCAATCGTCCTGGGGGGATATGTCACCGGCTGCGGCCGGTGCACGAATATCCCCCCCGTCCGGTCCGGCCCGGACAACGCGGCCGGTGCTGTCCAGGTATCGGCCCTCTCGGCCAGGTTGGCACAGCGCGGATCGTCCGGCAAGACTGTTCAGCCACAGCTGAATCCGCAGCTCGGGCGGTGGTGGGCCGGCGGTTGCGCCGAATGGGGTTACCGGTCGGTTCTCCGGCCGCGGAATGCGCCGGGTCGGTACTTTCGGGCTGGTACCGGGTGCCTGTCGCCGCGGGTGCGAGCGTTCGAGTGCGCCGGCTGGATGCTCGAACAGGGCGCACCACGTGGTTTTCGGGCAGCCGCGTTCGCACTCGAACAAATCACGTTCCTGCTAGCTTCGGGTCGCGACACACTTTCTCGGCGATGAACGCGTCGACGAGCCATGGGGAAACCATTTTCAGCGCAACCCGGGATGTGACATGCCGACGACGAAGTACCCGCTGTTGAAGGAAATCCAGCTGCTGGGCAAGTTGCTGCAGGCCGAGTTCGCGACGGGGACGGCCAGGGCCCGGCGGATCTGCGAGGTCTGGGATTTCCTGTTGCTCACCGAGCGAACCCGCTACCTGAACTTCGGGTACTGGGTGGACGGTTGCGAGGTCGTCGACGACGCGTGTGAGGCGATGGTCGACCTGGTCGGCCGGGCCGCCGAGCTCAAGCCCGGTGACCGGGTCCTCGACGCCGGTTTCGGCTACGGCGAACAGGACCTGCGCTGGTTGGAGACCACCGGAGTGGCCGAGATCGTCGGCGTGAACATCACCCCGGTGCACGTTCGCGAGGCACGACGGCTGGCTCAGGCCAAGGGGGTCGGGGACCGGGTGAAGTTCCTGGAGGGTTCGGCGACCGAGCTGACGTTCGGGCCCGAGACCTTCGACAAGGTGGTGTCGATCGAAGCGCTGGTCCAGTTCGCGCCACGCCAGAAGTTCCTCGAACACGCCTTCCGGGTGCTGCGGCCCGGTGGCATCTTCGCGGTGTCCGACATCATCCCGCTGGCCGCGCAGGAAGGTCAGGCCTCGACGGTCGCCAAACGCAAGTGGGAACAGGACGGCTTCTTCAACGGGACGTCGAAGGAGAACTGGTACCCCGCGGAGGAGTACAGCCGCCGGCTGACCGCGCTCGGTTTCACCGACGTGACGATCCGGTCGATCCGGGACGACGTGTGGGAACCGTGGCGGCGCTACATGGTCAGCCGGATCGACGACCCCGTGTTCAAGGCCCGCATCAGCCGGATGATCTACCCGACGTACCGCAAGTACCTGCTCGACGAGGTCGGTCAGCGGGTGGCCGGGCAGCCCATGGCCCAAGCCGACTACGTCCTGGTCGTCGCCAGGAAGCCCGGGCGGTGACCGCGCTGGTGGTGCCCGTTCGCCGGAACGGGGAGGCCAGGGGATGAGTCCGGACGTCGTGGACCTGGGTGTGCCGGAGCTGCCGCCGCCCGTGCTGTCGGAGCGTCGCCGGACCCGGCAGCTGATGGCCGGCTCGGTCGGCGTGGGCAGTGACTTCCCGGTGTCGGTGCAGTCGATGACCACGACGGTGACCGCGGACGTCGACGCCACGCTGCAGCAGATCGCGGAACTGACCGCGTCCGGCTGTGACATCGTCCGGGTGGCCTGCCCGTCGCAGGACGACGCGGAGGCGTTGCCGGCGATCGCGCGGAAGTCGCAGATCCCGGTGATCGCGGACATCCACTTCCAGCCGAAGTACGTGTTCGCGGCGATCGAGGCGGGCTGTGCCGCGGTGCGGGTGAACCCGGGCAACATCAAGAAGTTCGACGACAAGGTCAAGGAGATCGCGCAGGCGGCGAAGGACCACGGCACGCCGATCCGGATCGGCGTGAACGCCGGCTCGCTGGACCCGCGTCTGCTGGCGAAGCACGGCAGGGCCACGCCCGAGGCGCTGGTCGAGTCGGCGCTGTGGGAGGCGTCGCTGTTCGCCGAGCACGATTTCCACGACATCAAGATCTCGGTCAAGCACCATGACCCGGTCGTGATGGTCCGCGCCTACGAGCTGCTGGCCGAGTCCTGTGACTACCCGCTGCACCTGGGTGTGACCGAAGCCGGTCCGGCGTTCCAGGGCACGATCAAGTCCGCGGTGGCGTTCGGCGCGCTGCTGCGCCAGGGGATCGGTGACACGATCCGGGTGTCGCTGTCCGCGCCGCCGGTGGAAGAGGTCAAGGTCGGCACCCGGATCCTGCAGTCGCTGAACCTGCGGCCGCGGAAGCTGGAGATCGTGTCGTGCCCGTCGTGCGGGCGGGCGCAGGTCGACGTGTACAAGCTGGCCGACGAGGTCACCGCAGGCCTGGAGGGCATGGAGGTGCCGCTGCGGGTCGCGGTGATGGGCTGCGTCGTGAACGGTCCCGGCGAGGCCCGCGAGGCCGACCTGGGCGTCGCATCGGGCAACGGCAAGGGCCAGATCTTCGTGAAGGGCGAGGTGGTCAAGACCGTGCCCGAGCACCGGATCGTGGAGACCCTGATCGAGGAGGCCATGCGGCTGGCCGGCGACGCCGGTTCCCCCGCATCGCCGAGCCCGGCCCGTCATGTGACATGATCGCCGCAGATGTCGCGCACGGATCGCGCGGTCACCCCTCCCGGCGCGCCATACACCCGTGTGTGGCGCCGGCATGGCTCACTTCGTGATCATCTCCGGCCATGGGGGAACACCGGAAAACTCTGCACATTCACTTCGAGACCGACGATCTGGCCCGCACCCGCGTCCAGCACTCACCGGATCCGCTGTGGGAGACCTTGCTCAGCCTGCACCTGCTGCAGGGCGGCACCGGGCAGCCGGTGTTCGGCGAGTGGCGGTCCTGGGTCCGGCAGCGGCTGGACCGTTCGGCGGGGCTGCTGCTCACCCTGGCCCCGCCCCGAGGCTATTCGGTCGACTTCCTGACCCCGGGGGCGGGCGCGACCGACCTCGAGACCGCACTCGAGGACGTCCTCAGCACCCCTCGTCCGCTCCTGGCCGCCGATCTCACCGAGCTGGCCGCGGCCCGGCCCCTGCCGTCCTGGGCGTCGTCGCTCGCGGCGGGTGAACCGGCGGCCCTGCACGAACTCGGTGCCGCGGTCCGGCGGTACTTCTCGGTCGCGGTCCAGCCGTACTGGCCCGCCATCGTCGGCCAGGCACGCGCGGACCGGTTGCAGCGCGGCGAGATCGTGCTCGACGGCGGGATCGAGGCCATGCTGTCCACGCTGCACCCGCAGGTGCGGTGGCAGTCCCCGGTGCTCGAGGTGGAGTACCCGGTGGACCAGCACCTGCACCTGGGCGGCCGTGGTCTGCTGCTCGTCCCGTCGCTGTTCTGCTGGCAGTCACCGGTCACGCTGCTCGACGCCGGCCGCCAGCCGGTGCTCGTCTACCCGATCGACCGGCGCCCCGGCTGGTTCACCGGGATCGCCCCGGTCCGGGGCGCGACGGCACTGCTGGGCCGGACCCGGGCCGCAGTGCTGGAAGCCATCTGCGCCAGACCGCTGGTCTCCACGACCGAGGTCGCGGTCGAGCTGGGGATCTCACCCGCCGGGGCGAGCCAGCACGCCACCGTGCTGCGCGATTCGGGGTTGATCGTCACCGATCGCGTCGGCGGCGCTGCCCGGCACCGGCCGACCACGTTCGGCTCCGCGTTGCTCACGGTGAGCGCTTCCTAGGGCGTGTCACCCGCAGCCAGGCTGGACACCGATCCCGGTCGCCAAAAGCGCTCGCAGCTCGGCGGCGATCGGCGTCGAGCGCTCGAGGCCGAGCAGGGCTCCGGCGGCGAGCCAGTACTCCCGGGCGCCCACGGGGTCGGCGCGGCCCGACCGGATCGTGCCGCGGACGATGAGGGCGCGCGCCTGGCCGAGCACGTGCCCGCTCGCCCTCAGCTCCTCGAACGCCCGCGAGGCGTGGCCGTCGGCCGCGGCCGGGTCGCCGGCGGCGAGCAGCGCTTCCGCCAGACGTGTCCGGGCCTGCCCGGCGAGCAGCCCGAAGCCGCCCCGTTCGGCGGTTCGCAGCGCGGCGGCCGCGTAGTCGGTCGCGGCTTGGGGATCGGCGGCGGACAGGCCCAGCGCCGCCACGATCTCGCCCCGGCGATAACCGATCCGGTTCGCCAGGCGGAGCGCTTCGAGGTAGTGGCCGTGGCCGGAGTCCTCGCCACCCAGGCCGGAGTGGACGTCGCCGAGCGTGCACAGGGAGTCGGCTTCGAACCTGCGGTTGCCGGTCTCCCGTGCGGCGCGCAGGGCCTCGTGGGCGCAGGAACGCGCGGTGGCGAAGCTCCCGAAGGCGTGGTGCACCGCCGCCAGCCGGACCAGGACGTCCGCTTCGTCGTCGCGCGAACCCAGTCCGGCCAGCGTCTTGCGGGCCTCGGTGAGGACTTCGAGCGCGCGATCCAGTTCGCCGGTGGCCCGGTAGCCGTAACCCAGGTTGCACAAGGCGATGGCCGCGGCGTGCGGAGAACCGAGCCGGCGGCAGATGCCGAGCGCCCGCCGGTTGTGGCGGATGCCCTCGGCGAGGCGGCCGCGTTCGATGAGAACCGCACCGAGGTTGATCAGGCCGTTGGCCACGCGGAGGGCGGCACCCCGCTCCTCGGTCGCGGCGAGCGCGGTCGTGAAGTGCTCGGTGGCCCGGTCGAGCCGCCCCAGATCGAGGTGGACGACGCCGAGGGCGTGCTGCACCGAGTCCACGCCCTCGCGCGCCCCACCGCCCTCGTAGGACTCCTTGGCGGCTTCGAGTTCCGTCAACGCCCGGCGATAGGCGCCCCGGCTCCACTCCAGCGCGCCCAGGCTGTGCCGCATGGCACCGATCGCGTGCCGGTCACCCGCCCGTTCCGCGGCCGCGAGCCCGGCGCTCGCCGCGGCCTCCCAGGCGGCGTCCAGGCGGTGCGAATGGAAGAAGCCCCGCAGGACGTCCGCGAGCCGCCAGGAGTAGGGGAGGGGACCGTGTTCGGCAGCCCAGCGGATCGCGGCCAGCATGTTCGCGTGCTCGGCGAGCAGCCACTGCCGTGCTTCGGCCGGATCGAGCGGCGGCGCCGGCGGTTCGTCGACCGGGAGCCGCAGCAGGTCGGGGTAGAGGGCGGCGGCCGCGCGGTCCGCGATCCGCAGGAAGTGGGTGAACAGCCTGCGCAGTGCCTCGTCCCGGGCCGATCCGCTGAGCTGCTCCCGGGCGCGTGCTGCCGCGTAGTCGCGCAGGAGGTCGTGCATTCCGAAGCGGTCGGGGGCGCGGGACTGCACGAGGTGACCGGCGACGAGTTCCCGGAGCACCTGCCGGGCCGTTCCGGCGTCGAATCCCGCGACCGCCGCCGCGGTGGGGAGGCTGATGTCGGCTCCCGGCACCAGTCCGAGCAGGCAGAACATCCTCGCGGCCGGCGGCGAGACGGCGTCGTAGGAGAGGTCGAAAGCGCTGCCGAGGCCCAGCCGCTCGTCTCCCGGCACGGTGAGCCGCGCCACCAGCCCGGTACCCACCAGCTCCGCCCGGTAGTCGGCAAGGGTCTGTTCGGGCCACAGCACCAGGTTGGCGGCGACGATCCGCAGGGCCAGCGGAAGGCCGGCGCACAACTCGGTCAGCTCCCGGGCCGCGGAGACGTCGGCCGCGATCCGGTCCGGGCCGACGACGGCGGTGAGCAACGTGAGGGAGTCGTCCGCCGACAACTCGCCCACCCGCACCGAGGTGGCGCCGAGCGTGGTCTCCACCCCGGCCAGCCGGTGCCTGCTGGTGATCAGGACCGCACAGCCCGGGCCCCCGGGCAGCAGCCCCCGGACCTGGTCGGCGGAGGCGGCGTTGTCGAGCACGACGAGGAGCCGCCGAGCCGACAGCAGCGACCGGTACAGCGCCGCGGCGTCGTCCGGATCGGACGGCACCCGGGTGGGCGGGACACCGAGGGCGTGCAGGAACCGGGTGAGGACCTCGAGGCGACCGAGTGCCGGCGTGGACGAATGCCCCTGGAGGTCGACGAACAGCTGGCCGTCGGGAAACGCAGCGGTGACGCGGTGAGCCCAGTGCACGGCCAGCGTGGTCTTGCCCGCACCGGCCGGCCCGACGACCAAGGCGACCGGCAACACACCGGGGCCGTCGTGCCGGAGCAGCAGTTCGTCCAGTGCGGACAGCTGTGAGCCACGGCCGATGACGGTCGCCGAGTCCGGCGGCAGCTGCCGGGGGCGGATCCAGCCGTGGCCCTGCAGCGCCGGTACCAGGTCCAGCGAGGGGTCGCCGTCGAGGACCGCGCGCTGGACCCGGCGCAGCGCCGGCCCGGGTTCGACACCGAGCTGTTCGACGAGCACTGTGCGGGCCCGCTGGTAGACGGCCAGCGCCTCGCCGGTCCGTCCGCCGCGGTAGTTCGCCAGCATCAGCAGCTCCCACAGCCGTTCCCGCAGCGGCGTCTTGGCGGTCAGCGAGCGCAGTTCGGCGGCGGCGATGTCGTTGCAGCCCAAATCGAGCCAGGCCTGCGCGCGTCCCTCGGCGGCCTTCAGGCGGAGTTCGTCGAGCTGTTCGAGATCCGGCTGCAGCAGCGCGGGCGGTTCCAGGCCGTCGAGGACCGGCCCGCGCCAGAGTTCGAGTGCGGCACTGAGGTGCTCGACCGCCGTGGCCGGCGTGCCTTCGCCGAGCCGGCGGGCCCCCAGCTCGGCGAGCCGGGTGAACCGGGTGGCATCGAGCTCTCCGTCCCCGACGTCGAGCTGGTAACCACCCTGGCGGGTACGCAGCCGATCCGTCCCGCCCCCATCCGCGGCACCCAGCACGCGACGCAGCTCGGACACGTAGGACTGCAGGTTGGCCAGCGCGGACTTGGGTGGCCGGTGGTTCCAGAGCTGGTCCACGAGCGAGGCGGTGGGCACGGCCGAGTTGGCTTTCAAGAGCAAGATCGCGAGCAGGGACCGGACTTTGCGCCGCGTGATGGTCAGCGGACTGCCGCTGTCATCGAGGACTTCGAGACGGCCGAGCAGCCGGAAGCGCAGGGGGGAGTCCACGGATGACTGTGCGTGGTGGTGTCCGCTCATCGTCCCTCGGGTGCCTGCTTCGGTTCTTTTGTCCCGAAGACGTCAAGAATGCCAGAACGGCGGCTTCAGAACGGCAAAACGCCGATACCGGTCCCTCCGGCGCATGACCTTCGACGAGCGGGGCGGTGGCTTCGGGCGATGCCGCCACGCCGGCTTGCCGTACCGGCGAGAAGTGACCCGGGCGTTGTGCCCGGCGTACCGGTCAGCTGGGGGCAGCGAGCTTGCCTTCCGGCGAACGGAACCTGGGGTGTCGGATGACTTCCCGTGAGCCGGGCTCCTTGATCGGGAGTGGGTGGCCATGGATGTGGTGGCCGCGATCCGGGTGGTGCCGCTGGCGGGCGGGGTTGCGCTCCCACTCACCGGCGACCTGCAAATGTCACCCAGCCGCACTGGGCGCCCTCGGGGCGGCAGCTTGACAGGGAACCCATGTTCTCCTCCGATCGCGCCGGTACCGGTAACTACGAGATCCGCGTGTACAGCCTCGCCACCGGCTCCACCGCTCCGCTCACCGTGGCCGAACGGGACAACACCAAGCAGATGCGCCGCATGCAGGCCATCATGGACAGCTTGGGTGATGTCTGAGTGGGCCTGCAACTGCTACCTGAGCTGATCGAGGCGCGGCATGAGCGGACGGGTTGCCCCTGCAAAACCATTGGTGAACCGACCTGCTCGCCTGATGTACTGAGGTGCCACCGTGAGTCTGCCGCGTGACGGAGGTAGTTGTGACGGGTTATGACGCGCTTGCCGAGGTGTACGAGTGGCTCATCTCCGATGTGAAGCTGGCTCCGGCCGAGTTCGCTGCGTCGTTCGATGACGTCCTCAGTCTCCTGCCGTCCAACGCTCACGTCATCGATTGCTCGTGCGGAACCGGGCAGTTGGCGGTCGGCCTCGCCGGTCTTGGGATGCAGGTTGTCGCAACTGACGCCAGCGAAGCGATGGTTCGTCGGACTGCGGAGCTGTCTGTGGAGTTCGGAGCATCTGTCCGGACGGTGCGGGCGGACTGGGAAGAGTTGCCCGGCCATTTCGATGACGCCACCTTCGACGTGGTGTTCTGCGTTGGCAACTCGCTGCACCATGCCGTGGGCGCGACAGGCAGGGTTGCTGCTCTGGAGTCGATGTCACGGCTTCTGCGCCGTGGCGGGCGCTTGGTGCTCACTTCCCGCACGTGGGAACTCGTGAGGGCCAGAGGCTCCCGACTGGACATCGGTGACCGACTCGTCCGCCGGAACGGTCGTGATGCCGTCGTGGTCTACCGCTGGGACATTGCACCGCTTTGGGAGGAGGAGCACCACATCGAGATTGCGGTCGCGCAAGTTGATGCGGCTGGGTCGGTTCTTGCCCGCTCGGAACTGCTGTCGTGCTGGCCCTACCGATACGACGAACTCGAAGCCGAGTTGCACCGGGTCGGACTTCGGACGGAAATGAGCACGTTCAACCCTGAGGCCGAGAACTACATGGTGGTGGCGAGCAAGGTATAGACAGCGGGCTCACGGACACGCATCACGGCGCGCTATCCGCGCCGATGTATTGGGCGTAGGTGGCGCCCGACACGATGGAGCGGCGTTCGATGGTCGTCGGGTGATCGCCGAGCGTCTCGGCAAGGATCGCGACGGGTGCGAGCCTCGTGTGCTCATGCAGAGTGCCCAGCTGGGCTGCTCGGGTGCGGCCGTGGGTGTACCGCCTGCGGCTGGATCTGGGCATCGAGGACTTGTCAGGGTAGCCCCTTGGGCGCGGGCCCCGCTTTCGGAACGGTCGTTGTGCCGAGGAGACCGTAGTGGACGGCCAAGATCGGTCACGGGGAGTGGTGGCTGCCGGTATTCGCCCGGAGGGTGGGTGGTCCGTCGTCTCGATGGTGTGCAACGTCTACGCACGCGTGGCCGGCCGGGCTGTACTGGATGTGCCGAAACCAGAGGACGAGGAGAACACCATGCTGATGCGTACCGCGTTGACCGCCCTGTTCGCCGCCACTGCTGCCGGGGCGCTGATCGTGCCGGCTGCTGCCGCTGCCGAGGTCGACCCGGCCGATTACGTGATCGAGTCCGCGAACGGCACGGAGCGGGTGTGGCAGCAGACGTGGTGGGACGGCGAGCCCACCATCACCGCGGACTTCCACGGCAGCGACAACCAGCACTGGATCTTCTGGGGGAACCGCACCATCCAGAACGCGGGAACCGACCTGTGCGCCACCGCCGACCACGGCCGGGTCATCGGGGCGGATTGCAACGGCGACGACCCGGGACAGCGGTGGACCATCCGCGGCGACCACAACCAGAAACAGCTGAAGAACGAAGAAACGGGCAACTGCGCGACCTATGAGGGCCACGAAGACCAGTTGACCCTGCACACCTGCGACTGGGACCGCGTCAACCAGCGTTGGTACCTCAACATCTGACCGGTTCGGGTCACCGGCGTCCTCTCACCACGCCCCCGGATGTCGGCACTTCGTCGCGCTCACGGCTGGGCGGGATCGAGCCGGAAGCGGTCCGGGCGCGCGGCCTGCATGGAGCGGACTGCGGTGGTCACGCACAATCCGAAGATCCGGATGAGCTGCACGGGGCCGCGCTGTGATGTGCCTCGTCGAGGATTCAGTCGCTGCGTAGCTGGCGGGCGGTGACCTTTCAGCACCGTCCGGCCCGCTACGCGGCGCACCGCGGCGGCGCTCCTGGAGCACGGGTACGTGTCCACCGACGCTGCACTGCATCGAACGCACTCTGCTCCCTTCCTCAGCTCGCTGGTGTTCAGCTCCGGGCGCTTGTTGATCAGCCTGCTGGTGTGGGCTCGGGTTGCAGAGCAGCGCCAAGCGCGCGGACGAGCCAGCCGAGGTCGAACGCGCGGCGGCGTTCGGGTTCGGTCATCCGGTGCCGGCCTCCGTGGTCGTTGAGTGACCAGCTGGCGCGCCGGGACTCGGTGAGCCAGATGCGGACGTGCCGGCCGAGTGGGCTGTCGGGGGTGACCGTGACGGGTTCGCCCCGTTCGACCGCGGCGAGTGCGTCGGCGAGACCTGGGGTGTCGGTGAGGCCGTGCAGGTTGGTGAGCCGCCGCACTTCGGTGGCGGCGTCGACGGGTCCGTCGTGGCCGGGCCGGCCGGCCGGTTGCTTGGGTGCTTCGGTGAACCAGGGCTCGATATGTGCGCTGGTCAGTGGGCCGGTGAGGGCCTCGAAGGTGGGAAGAACGCCGGTGAGCTGTTCGATCAGCCGGAGGGAACGTCCAGTGTCGCCGGTGAAGTTGTCCGCATCCTCGTCGTCTTCTGTTGTGGTGAAACCGACGTCGTGCATGCGGGAGAGCAGGCGGTCGGGATCGGCGCCGTGCCGGTAGGCGGGGAAGGTGGGGTCGAAGTGGGTGATCAGCTCGCCGTCCACCGCGTAGGCGAACGTGGGAGAGGCGTAGTCGTGTCGCAGCACGGACACCGCCTCGGTTCCGCGTGACACGACGGGGGTCAGGTGCGAGCCGTTGAACCCATTCGGTTCGAACACGACGGTCCACGTGCCCAGCGGCAGTACCGACGCCACCTCGGGATAGCCGTCGTCGAAGTTGTGCAGGTCCCCGATGTCCGACCATGTCCGGGTCGCGGTGGTGTCGGGCAGGCCGCCCAGCCGCCGCAACGCCTCGGGGCCGTCAACGCCCCGGATGAAGGTGAGACAGAAGATCTCACCCAGAGTCGGGCCCTGACCGGGAAAAGCGTCCGCCCACGCCAAATCGTCAGCGACAGTCACGTGATCACCTCTCAGTCGTGCCGGAGCCTAGCGTGTTCTCGGTGGTTCGGGTGGGTGATGGTGGTTCAGTTCGGGAGCGGTGCGCACTCGTCGTGGGCCCGGTGGCAGAGGATTTGTGCGTTCGGGGCCGACTTGGCGCTGCACCTCACGGTGGACGCGATTCCGAATTGGCGGGCGAACCGGTGGTGCCCCGAATCGAACCCTGTTCACCCGTGCGCACGGCGGCGGCTGCAACGGTCGCTATAGCTTCTTGAGCCGTCTGCGGTTGACCGCCAAAACCTCGTCCGACAGGTCCGGGGCGGCGTCGGCGATTGCCCGGGCGAGGATCAGCGCGCCGACCATCTGGCTGAACAGCGCCACGGCGCGCTCGCGGGCTTCGACGGAAGTGAGCTCGGTGCCGGACTGGCGTGCGCGTTCGAGGAGCATGTCGGTGATGGTGGCGAAGTAGCCGTCAAGCCCACGTCGGTACTCGGCCTGGGCGGCGGCTCCGTGGCGGCCGGCGTCGGAGGCGAGGGCGGCCGAGGCGCAGCCGATCTCGGGGTGGTCGCGGTGCTCGGCGTTGAGGTACACGTCGACCATGTCGTGCAGGGCCGCGCGCGCCGAGCGGGGATGCGCTTCGCGGATCGCGTCGAGCGCCTCGAGCGAGTCGGTGAAGCCCTGGTTGAGCACTTCGAGTGCGAGGTCGTCCTTCGAGGCGAAGTGGTTGTAGAACCCGCCGTGCGTCATGCCGGCCGACTTCATCAGCTCCTCGATGCCGATGCCGTCGATGCCGCGCAGCCGGAATCCCGCGCCGGCCGCGTTGACGATCTTCTCGTGGTTGAGCCGCTTCTGCTCTTGCGTGATGCGGGGCACGTCGACCACCTTCCAGGCGAGCTACCGCTTCCGATGATACGCATCATCAAACCGGGTGTCCACGGAGGAGCCCCGCTTGACAGTTTATGATGACGCGTACCATCATAATTAATGATGTCGGACGTCATCGAAGACTGAGGGGACGGGCATGAACTTCGGAACCATCGGCGCCGGGACGGTTGCGCAGGCGATCGCGAGCCACCTGGTGGCGGCCGGCCACCAGGTGACACTCAGCAACAGCCGCGGCCCGGACACGCTGCTCGACGTCGTGACCCGGCTGGGGCCGCTCGCGAGCGCCGGCACACCTGCGGAAGCGGCCGCCGCCGACATGGTCTTCCTCACCGTGAGGTGGCCGCAGGTCGGTGCCGCGCTGACCGGACTGCCCGAGTGGGGTGGCCGCATCCTGGTCGACACCACCAACAACCTGGAGTCGATGCGGCCGACCCTCGCCGATCTCGGGGTGGAGACGGCGAGTGAGTTCGTCGCCGATCGTGCGCCGGGCGCGCGTGTGGTCAAGGCCTTCAACACCCTCTACGCCCAGTACATCGCCGCCGATCCCCGGCAGGCGGGAGGGCGGCAGCTGCTGTTCTACGCCGGTGACGACGAGGCCGCCAAGGCGGATTTCCACACCGTCGCCGACGCCGTCGGATTCGCGCCGGTCGACGCCGGGACGCTGCGCGACGGCGGCCGCCTGATGCAGATCGGCGGCCCGCTCTCGGCGCTGCACGCCCTGAGGCAGGACTGAAGCGATGAAAGCCTTGGCCTATGAGAAGGCACACGCGCTCGACGCGTTCGCCATCACGCTGACCGAAGTCGCCGAACCTCGGCCACGGGACGGTGACCTGCTGGTCGAGGTCCGGGCGATCGGCATCAACCCGGGCGAAGCCGCGATCCGGCGGACGCGCAGCGCCGAGCCCGGCGGCCGGGTCGTTCTCGGCTGGGAGTTCGCCGGGGTCGTCGCCGCGGCCGGGCCGGCGGCCACCGGGTTCGCGGTCGGGGACCGGGTGATGGGCACCGGCGACTTCACCCGCGACGGCAGCTGGGCCGAGCGCGTCGCGGTCGACCACCGGGTGGTGGCCAAGATCCCGGACCGGCTCGCGTTCACCGACGCCGCATCGCTGCCCATCGGTGTCCTCACGGCCTGGGAATCGCTGTTCCGCGACCAGGACGCGCTGCCGCCCGGTGTCGGCCGCGTGCTCGTCGTCGGCGGAGCCGGCGGCGTCGGGTCGATGGCCACGCAACTGCTCAAGGCCACGACGCCGGCCTTCGTGATCAGCACCGCGTCGCGGCCCGAGTCGCGGAAGTGGGCGGCGGCGATGGGCGCCGACCTGGTCGTGGACCACCGCGGTGACCTGGCCGGACAGCTCCGCGCGGCGGGGATCGACCACGTCGACCTGGTGCTCTCGACCTCGGGCACCAGTGGCCACCTGGGAGCGATCGCCGAGGTGCTGCGCCCCTTCGGTCACCTGGCCGCCACCGACCTCGCCGGCCCCTTCGACCCCGGAGCCTTCGCGGGCAAGTCGCTGTCGCTGCACAGCGAGATGGTGTTCAGCAAGATCGTCGCCGGCGGTGACGTCGGCAGCCAGGGCCGGATCCTCGCCCGGGCGGCGGACGACGTCGCAGCGGGCCGGCTGCGCCCGATCGTCACCACCGTTCTCGAGGGCCTGACCGCCGAGACCATGAAGACGGCGCACGCCCTCGCCGAGAGCGGCCGGACCATCGGAAAGACCGTGATCCAGGTAACCGGCTAGAGCCGGTGAACCACGGCGGCGCGTGAAAGCCGCCCTCAACGAAAGGAATTGCCCGAAATGACAACAGATTTGCTCGAAGGTGAGTACGTCCCCAGTGCCGACGCGATGACCCGCGCTCAGGTCGAGCTCTACGAGCGCACCGACGGCCGCGAAGGCGCGACGATGGAGGCCGGCCCGGTGGTCGTGGTGACCATGCGTGGCGCCCGTTCGGGCAAGTTGCGCAAGGTCGCCCTGATGCGCATCGAGCGCGACGGCGTCTACGCCATCGGCGCAGCGGCCGGCGGCCAGGCTCGCCATCCGGCCTGGTTCCACAACCTCGTGGCGCACCCGACGGTGCAGCTGCAGGACGGTCCGGAGCGCCGGTTGATGATCGCCCGGGTGGCCGAGGGTGCGGAGCGTGAGGACTGGCTGGCCTACACCGACGAGCTTTACCCGTTTTTCGCCGGCCTTCGCGCCCAGGCCGTCGAGGCCGGCAACCGCGAGGTGCCGCTGATCCTGCTCGAACCCGCCGAGAGCTGACCGGGCTCACCACGGGCGCCCGGGCCCGCACCCGGGCGCCCGCCGCCGGCCGACGCCGCGAGTCGGTCAGGGGTGGCAGCCGGTGTCTAGGCTGGGGGCATGACCGACTCGAGGCGGGGTGCCGGCGAAACGCCGGAGGAGCTGGCGAACGTGCTGCGGGACCAGGGCCAGGAGCGCCGCCACCCTGGCGTTGCGCACGGGCCTGGAAGACATCGAAGACCGGCACGGCCAGCACGTCGCCGACGAGGTCGCCGCCTTGGTCGACGTAGACGGTGTGTTCGCCGGCCTGAACGACCCGGTCACGGCTCGCCGGGGGCGGCCGCAGCCGGAGGACGACGAGCCGTACGAGTTCAAGCCGGTGGGCTCGCGGTAGGGGTCACTTCCGCCAGTCGTAGCTCAGCGTGGGCGGCTGGTCGGAGCCCTTCGTGACGATGAGGTTGTCTTTGGGGTGCGCGGCGGCGTACCGGACCATCTCGTCGTACATGCGGTCGCGCATCCCGACGTCCCGCACCTCGATCGTGGCGCGCTGGGCGAGGTGGAGCTCGCCGGCTTGCACGTTCGGGTCGTTGCGGATCGCCAGGTTCCAGAAGTGCTTCTTGTCGGTGCCGTCGGCGCCCTGGCCGTCGTTGGTGAAGTAGACCTGGTTGGTGTCCTTGTTGTAGATCGTCTGGGTCACCTTGATCTGATCGTCACCCTGGGCGGCGTTGAAGTGCCCGTTGTTGTTCGGCGAGTCGCTGGTGTAGAAGCCGACTTCCCCACCGAACGCGTGGTTCGCGTACTTGCCCTTCCACAACTCCAGCCGGTACGTCTTCCCGGTCTCGGGGTCGGTGAACTCCATGTTGTCGCCGTCTTCGCCGGTTTCGTCGAGTTCCATCCCGAAAGCCTCCCCGAGCTTGTCGTAGAGGTCTTTCCAGCCCAGGTAGCTCTGCACCGAATGCTCGCCGGTGGTGAAGAAGCCGCCTTCCTCGTTGTACCGGAAGCCGAGGTAGTCGTAGATCTTCTGCGCGACCTCGGGATTCTGCATGATCTTGTTCCAGTCCTGGTGAAGCAGCGCCTCCCGCAGTTCCGGGTACTTCTTCAGCAGCGCGAGGAGCCCGGGTATTTCGCGGAGCAGAATCGCGCCGATCTCGGCGAGGTTCCGCTTCTCGGAGCCCGCGAGCTCCCACACCTGACCGGTCTTGAACCGCAGCTTCTTGCCCTCGATGAGCAGGATCGCGTCGTAGGTGGTGGTCACCCGTTCCAGGTCGGCCAGCAGGACGAGGGCCTGGGCCTTGACGGCCTTGTCCTGCGCCCAGGCGACGGCGAGGTCGACTTGGCGGATCCCGAAGCCGTGCCAGCCGTGGTCGAGCTTCTTCTGGAGGCTCTGGGCGTCGGCGCGCGTGTTGCGGGCTTCTTGCTGGGCCTTCGCCAGCGCGTCACGGATCGTCTCGAACGACTTGGCCGAGTCCTCGAGATCCTGGGCCTGGTCGTCGCGGTTCTTCTTGAACGCTTCCAGCGATGTGAGCGCCGCTTCGCCGGCCCCGCCTTGCCAGGCCTCGCTCAGCTGGACGCGCACGCTCTCCAGGAGGGCTTTGGTGTCGGCGATGGTTTCCTTGGTGGCCCGGCAGGCCCGGGCGCGGTCGTCGAGTTCGGTGGTGCTGCCCTTCTCCACCTGGTCGGCGAGCGCGTAGATCTTGTCGAACACCGCCGTCACCGGTCGATCCTCTCGAAGCTGCTGTCCAGCGCTTTCAGGAAGGCGTCGCGGGCCCCGGAATCGGTGCTGTGATAGCTCTTCGCGGCCGTCTGGATGCTTTCGACCAGGTTGTCGACCTGTTGCTGCGCGGCGTCCAGATCGTCCTTGCGCGTCGCCAGCCAGACGTCGTAGTCCCCGGCGAAGCCGGCGGCGCGCGCTGTGCTCCCGACGTTCGGCGATCCGCCGATGGACAGCGTCGGCGACGTCCCCGCACTGAGCTTGGCCGCCGCGGCCTTGATGTCCGCGACGTCGACCTCGAAACCCACCGGAACCCCTCTCCGCCGTCCGAGTGACAGCCCCCGTGGGCAATGTAACAGTTTGCCGCAGGTCGGACGCCCGGGCGCCGCTTTTTCATGCGATCTGCTCGCTGGTCGTGTCGGGCTTAGCGCCGAGCGGGAACCGCACCGCCGTCGCGCTTCGATAGCACTGGCAGCATCACGCCGTATCGATAGAATACCGCCATGACCCGGCACCGGATGGTGGTCGTCCTGCTCGAGGACGTCCTGCCCCTCGACTACGCCATCCCGGTCCACGTGTTCGGCCGGGAGGCGTCGGAGGCGTACGACCTCGTGACCGTGTCCGTCGGCGGCGGTGCGGTTCCGGTGGCGGGCGGAACCACGGTCGTTCCGGACGGTGGGTTGGAGTTGCTGCCCGGGGCGGACACGATCGTCGTGCCCGGCTACGCCGACGCCGTGGCGCGTGAATTGCCCGGTTCGTTGAGGCGGGCGCTGGCCGGCGCGCACCGGCGGGGCGTCCGGATGGTGTCGATCTGCTCCGGTGCGTTCGCCTTGGCGCGGGCCGGCGTCCTCGACGGACTGACCGTGACCACGCACTGGTCGCTGTGTGCCGACCTCGCCGAGCGGTTTCCCGCGCTCACCGTCGACCAGTCGGTGCTCGTGGCCGGCACCGCGTCGGTCCTCACTTCGGGTGGCGTCACCGCCGGTGTGGATCTTTGCCTGCACCTGCTCAACGCGGACCTGGGGCCCGCGGCCGCGCGGCACGTCGCGCGGCGCATCGTCATGGCGCCGCGCCCGACGGACGGTCAGCAGCAGTTCGTGGAAAAGGCGGTCGTCCCTCCCGGCGACGACGTCATCGCGTGGGCACAGCAGTGGATGCTCGTTTCCCTGCAGCAGACCCTCTCGGTGAAGGAGGTGGCCACCCGGTTCGCCATGTCGGAGCGGACGTTCCACCGCCGTTTCCGCGAGAAGATCGGTGTGCCGCCGTTGGCCTGGCTTCGCGACCAGCGCATCGCGCGCGCCAAGGAGCTGCTGGAGACCTCGGAACTGTCCATCGAGGACATCGCGCGTCGCGTCGGCTTCGGCACGGCGACCAACCTGCGGGTGCAGTTCCGGCGGGCGACCAACCTTTCACCTCGCGAGCACCGGAAGTCCTTCACCTTCGGCCGCGTCTGACGGCGGTCGACGCCGTTGGCGGGAAGGTTTCGATCGGTGGCAGAACTGCCACTGTCCGCCGAGGGGTGCCCAAGGTGGAATCAAGGGCATGAACCAGCAGACCTTCGTCCTCGTCCACGGCGCCCTGACCGATGCTTCGGTCTGGCGCCGGGTCTCGGCGCGCTTGCAGGACGCCGGACACACCGTCATCGCGCCGTCCCTGCCCATGCGCGACTTCGACGGCGACGTCGCCTACCTCAAGCAGTTCCTGGCCACGCTCACCGGACCGCTCGTGGTCGCCGCCCACTCCTACGCCGGGTCCGTCATCTCCGCTCCCGGTGCCCTGACCGAAAACGTCCGGTCGCTCGTGTTCGTCACCGCGTTCCAGCAGGACGCGGGGGAGACGGCCGGCGCGCTCAACGGGAAGTTCCCCGGCAGTCTGCTCATTCCGGACAACCTCGTCGTGCGCGAATCCCCGGGCGGCTCGGAGATCTACCTCCGGCCGGACAAGTTCGGTGAGGTCTACGCCGGTGACGCCGGCCCGCGTGACGTGAAGATCCTCGCCGCCGCCCAGAAGCCCTTCAGCCCCGTTACGCTGGAAGGCAGCTTCGCGAACGCCGCCAGCTGGCACGGCCTGCCGTCGTGGGCGGTCGTGTCCACTCGCGACAGTTCCATTCCCGCCGAGGCGCAGCGGTGGATGGCCGAGCGGGCCGGCTCCACCGTCGTGGAAGTCGACTCCACGCACGCCGTTCCGCTGGTGCGCCCGGATGTGGTCGCCGAAACGATCCTCAGCGCGGCGGGCTGACGGCTCGGTCCGGCCGGCTCTTGCTTCCCCCTGCAACGAGTTTGCGGAAGCGCGGGTCCCGATCTGCGCCACACCCGATGGTCCGGTCACCTCGAAGGTGCGGATCCCGAGTACCTGCGTGAGTTGGTCGGATACTGGGCGGAAACGTTCGACTGGCGAGGCGAGGAGCGCCGGTTGAACGCGTTCCCGCACTTCCGGAGCGTGGTCGACGGGCTGCGCCTCCACTACGTCCACCAGAAGGCCGACGCCGGCGGGCTGCCGTTGCTCGCCGCGTCCGCCGGGCACGGAGGAGCTTCGGCCGACGCGTTCGACGTCGTCGTCGGATCACTCCCCGGATTCGGGTTTTCCGAGGCGCCCGCGACGCCCGGCACGACCGAAATGCGGATGGCACACCTCTTCCACGAGCTGATGACGCGGGTGCTCGGGTATGAGCGGTACGCGGTCCGGGGCAGCGATTTCGGCGCGAGCGTCGCCGAAGCGCTGGCCATGCTGCACCCGAGGACGGTCGCGATCCAGGCGACCAAGCCGCAGACCCTGGCCACGTCGCTCAACGACTCCCCGGCCGGGCTGGCGTCGTGGATCGTGGAAAAGTTCCGCCGGTGGAGCGACTGCGACGGGGATGTCGAACGCCGGTTCACCAAGGACCAGCTGCTGACGAACATCAGCGTCTACTGGTTCACGCAGACGATCGGGCCGTCGATGCGGCTCTACGGCGAGTCCGACTACCGGCAGGACGCCGAGTGGGACGTTCCGACGGCCCACCTCATGTCCTCGAAGGACATGTTCCCGACACCAAGGGAATGGATCGAACGGTTCTCGAGGATCGACCGCTGGACCGCGGTCGGCCGCGGCGGGCACTTCCTCGAGTGGGAGGAGCCCCGGCTCGTCGCGGAGGACATGCGAGCCTTCTTTCGCGCTCTGCGTTGAACGCGGAAACCGTCTTGTGGGGCGAATGGCCGGACCTGACCGGCGCCGGACCTCGATGTTTCCTTGAGGTGCGATCGGAGGTCATCTGATCCCGCGCCGGAGGAGTGCCGCTACCGCGCCAGCGAATTCCTCCGGCGCTTCCTGGGCAGGGTTGTGTCCGGCACCTTCCATGAGCCGGTGTTCGTACGGCCCGGTGAAGTGGGCGCGGTCGCCGGACGAACTCGGTCCGAGCAGTCCGTCGGCGCCCGTTTCCAGCATGATGGTGGGAACGGTGATCGGCGAGAAGGTCTTCGGTCCGCTGATAGCGCGGATCGCCCTCGACGAGACCGTAGCGGTGCCGGTAGGAGTGGATGACTACGTCGACGAAGTCGGCATTGTGAAAACTCGGGGCGCTCGCCGGAAACGCCTCGACGGCCCCTTGCCACGTCGGCGACCAGGTGCGCCACAGCAGTGCGCAGAGTTCTTCGCGGTAGCGCTCGAGTCCACGACGTCCACGCTCCGAATGGAAGTAGAACTGGTACCAGGAGGTCTGCTCCCACTCCGGTCTGGTGGGTTCGCCGGCGCCGGCGATGTCTTGGACGTTGCAGCCGTCGACGACGTCGCGCCGAACCCCCGGAGGAAGGGGCGAGCACCAGCGCGTTCCGTGCCGCCAAGCGCGGCGCGACTTCGTCGAACGCACGCACGTCGTAGGGAAAACCGCGGAGCAGGATGACCGGAACCCCATCGGACGGACCCGCTCGCTCGTAGGTGATGTGCCGCTCGGCGATGTTTACCTCGGAGGGAATTGGTTCGGTGCGCCGGGTGCTGCAGACTCCAAGCCATGACCGGTTACCAGATCCACACTGCCGAGACCGCCGCCGAAGCCGCCAAGGAGCCGCTCGAGGTTCTCGAAAGCGCCTTCGGCTTCGTTCCCGCCGGTGCAGGGCTCATGGCGAACTCGCCGGCGCTGATCAACACCTTCTTCTCGGCCTTCGGTCACTTCCGGCGCTGCGGCACGTTCGGTCCGGACGAGCGGCAAGTCCTGCTGCTGTCGAACGCGGTCGCCAACCGCAGCGAGTGGGCGGTGGCGTTCCACACGCTGGAGTCGCTCCAGGACGGCGTCGAGCCGGCCGTGGTCGAGGCGATCCGCCAGGGCAAGGTCCCCGCGAACGAGCGGATGGCGGCGCTGTCGGCGTTCACCCGGTCGCTGATCGAGAAGCGGGGTCACGTCGACGATGCCGAGGTGCAGGCGTTCAAGGCGGCGGGTTTCGCCGAGGAGCAGGTCTTCGAGGTCATCACCGCGGTGGCGATCTCGGCGATGACGAACTACACGGCCAACCTCGCCTGGCCGCCGCTGGAGGACGCCGTGGTGCCCCACGCCTGGAAGACGGGATACTCGGCAGGTGCCTGACGTAGGTCCCTTGCTGAAACACTGGCGCGGCGCCCGGCGGCTGAGCCAGCTGGCGCTGGCCGCCGAAGCCGCCGTGTCGGTCCGTCACCTGAGTTTTGTGGAAACGGGCCGGGCGAACCCGAGCCGCGCCATGGTGCTGAAGCTCGCGGAGGTACTCGACGTTCCGTTGCGGGAGCGCAACACGCTCCTGCTCAGTGCCGGATTCTCGCCGGAATACCCGGAGTCCGCCTTGGACGCACCATCTCTGGCCGCGGTGCGAGAAGCGCTGGAGGCCATCCTCACCCAGCAGGAACCGTTCCCGGCCCTGGTGATGGACCGCAGCTGGGACATCCGGCACACCAACACCGCGGCCCGGCGGTTCTTCGCCTTCCTCCGGGACGGACAGGCGGAGCAGCCGCCAGGACCGGCGAACGTGCTCCGCCGGATGTTCCACCCGGACGGCGTGCGGCGCCACGTGACGAACTGGCCGGAGGTCGCCGAAGCCCTGGTCCGGCGGGCCAGGCGAGAGGCGATCGGGGGTGTTCTCGACGAGCGGGCGCAGAGGATCCTCGGTGAAGTCCTGGGCTACCCGGGAGTACCGTCGCACTTGCGGGTCGTGGACGCGACGGCTCCCGTTCTCCCGATCGTGCCGATCCGGTACGAGCGTGACCGCCGGCGGTTCGACTACTTCTCCACGGTGACCACACTGGGCACACCGCAGGACGTGACGCTGCAGGAGTTGCGCATCGAGTGTTTTTTCCCGATGGACGACGAGACCCGGGAACACGCTCGCGAACTGGCCGGGTCGGGCGGGAAGTGACCGGGTGGCCGCTCACGACGCGGCCACCTGGATCGTCACGATGTTCTGCAGTCTTCGAATAGGTGAGCAACTTTCTTTGGGAACTTGTGGGCATTGCGGGTAAGCACGCGTGCTTCGCTGCATTCGCACGCGTTCCGGGTGCAGCACCGAATGCGTCTCGGTAAACTGACGAGTTACCGCATTGCATTTGACGGTGCGGGAGATTCGGCTTTACCGTGGTAAAGCGGCGTGTCGCCGGCCAAGGCCGGGTGGTCGGGTGCTTCAGGCTTGCTGGACCAGATCGCGGACCGCGGGGGCGTACGGCGCCCATGGATACTGCGGGTGCGGTACGCGCTTTGCCTGCGTCCGGAGGATGAGCTTTTCTGTTCGAGCTGTGATTCTTCAGCGGACGGAGACAAGACTAGGAGAACCGATGATCGAAGTCGAAAGCCTCAAAAAACATTATGGGTCCAAGAAAGCTGTCGACGGACTGACGTTCGAGGTGAAACCCGGCGTGGTGACCGGATTCCTGGGGCCGAACGGCGCCGGCAAGTCGACGACGATGCGCGTTCTGATGGGGCTGGACGCGCCGACTTCGGGGACGACGAGGATCAACGGCAAAGCCTACGTCCGCCATCGGGCGCCCCTGCGGGAGATCGGTGCGCTGCTGGAGGCCAAGGCCATCCACCCCGGTCGCTCGGCGCGGGACCACTTGCTCGCTCTCGGAGCCACCCACGGTATCAAGGCGAAAAGGGTCGATGAGGTACTGGAAACCGTCGGGTTGGCGGAGGTGGGGCGCAAGCGGGCCGGCAACTTCTCCCTGGGCATGGGACAGCGGCTGGGCATCGCGGTGGCCCTTCTCGGGAATCCGCAGACGGTGATGCTCGACGAGCCGGTCAACGGCCTGGACCCGGACGGCATCAAGTGGATCCGGCACCTGCTGAAGGGACTGGCCGCGGAGGGCCGCACGGTATTCGTCTCCTCGCACCTGATGAGCGAAATGGCACTGACGGCCGAACACCTGATCATCCTCGGGCGCGGCCGGCTCGTCGCCGACGTGTCGGTGGCTGACCTCATCGCTTCGGCCGATCACGGCGTTCGCGTCAGCACGCCGCGCCCGGACGCGCTGACCGACGTGCTGCGGCGGCGGGGAGCGACGATCACCTCGGTCGAAGGCGGTTTGCTCCACGTGACGGGGATTTCCGCCGAGGCGATCGGACTGCAGGCGTTGCAAGCGGGTGTGCCGTTGTGCGAGCTCACGCCGCAGAGCGCGTCGTTGGAAGAGGCCTATACGGAACTCACCCGCGACGCCGTCGAATATCAGGGTAGGACCACCACCTCGATCGGAAGGGCCGCCTGATGAGCACGACGACGATCGAGACCCCGGCCGTGCCGGTCCCGCACGAAGTGGCTACCCGCCTGACGTTCGCGGGGGTCCTTCGCAGTGAATGGGTGAAGCTGCGCTCGCTGCGTTCGAGCGCGCTGACGCTCGCATCGGCGGCGGTCATCATGATCGCCATCGGGCTGATCTTCGCCGCGACGTTCGGCAGCGACAGCGACGGCGTCAACGGCGTGACCGATCCGACCGGCATCACGCTGTCGGGTGGGATGTTCGCCCAGCTGGTCGTCGGTGTGCTGGGGGTGCTGAACATCTCCAGCGAGTACTCGACCGGAATGATCAGGTCAACGGTGACCGGTGTGCCGTCGCGGGTTCCGGTCCTCGCCGGCAAGGTCGTGGTCGTCGCGGGCACGGTGTTCCCCGCCATGCTGGCGGCCGCGCTCGTGGTCTTCTTCTCGGGGCAGTCGTTCATGAAGGGCAACGGTCACCCCGCGGCGGCGATCGGCGACACCGGTGTTCCCGGTGCGTTGCTCGGGTCCGCGGTGACGATGACCGGTGTGGCCCTCCTGGGGCTGGCGCTGGGTGCGCTCATGCGGAACACGGCGGGCGCGATCTCGGCGCTGGTCGGCCTGGTCTTCATCGTGCCGGGACTGGGCAGCCTGGTGCTGCCGGCGTCCTGGCGGGACGACGTGCTGAAGTTCCTCCCGTCGAACGCCAGTGACGCGTTCGCCGCCATCACCCCGGCCCCGAACCTCCTGGGTGCGGGAGCCGGCGCCGCCGTCTTCGCGGCTTGGGTGGTCGTTCCCCTGCTGGCCGCCGCTTTGCTGCTGCGCCGCCGCGACGTATGACCGCGTCCCCGGGGCCGGAGGCGTCCACGCTCGGCCGGATCCGTTCGTTCGCCCGACGGAATCCGACCCTCGTGGACGCCTTCGGCGCGTCCGCGTTGTTCGTGGTCAGCACGGTCAACCGGCCCGACGCCGGCGCCGAGCTGCAGACGCCGGCTGTGTTCGTCCTGCTGACCGTCGTCACCGCGGTGCTGGCCGTGCGCCGTAAGTGGCCTTTGTGGACATTGGTGGTCACGGGGGCGGGTCTCCTGCCGGCGGTGAAGTCGGGCGCGGATTTGGAGCCGTTCCTGGTACCGGTGATGGTGGCGACGTACACGGTCGCCGCCCGGACCGACCGGTGGACGACGCTCCGGTCCGCGGTACCGGTCGTCCTGCTGCTGGTCGTCGGGATCGTCCTCGTGCTGCCCCCGACGTCCGACGCCACCCAGGAGGGCGTCGCGAAGTTCGCTCTGGTCGGGATGGCGGGCGCGGTCGGTGAAGCCGTGCGCAGCCGCCGCGCCTACATCAAGGCGGTGGAGGACCGCGCCATCCGCGCCGAACGCACCCGCGAGGAAGAGGCACGTCGTCGAGTGGCGGAGGAACGGCTCCACATCGCGCGCGAGCTGCACGACATCGTCGCGCACCACATCGCGGTGATCACCGTGCAGGCCGCGGCGGCCGAGCAACTCGTCGGAGACCGGCCCGAAGCCGCGCGTGCGGCGCTCACCCACGTCCGCCGCTCGGGTCGCGCGGTGCTGGACGAACTGCGTGGCCTGCTGGGGGTGCTGCGCCGGCCGGACGATCCGGTGTCACCGACCGAGCCTGCGCCGGGAGTGGCCCAGTTCTCGTCGCTGGTCGAGTTGTTCCGCGCTTCGGGCCTGGATCTGAAGTGGACGTCCGCGGGGGAGTCCCGGCCGCTCCCCGAGACGGTCGATCTGGTCGCGTACCGCGTGGTGCAAGAGGCCTTGACGAACGCGCACCGGCACGGCACCGGAACGGCGCACCTGTCGGTGACTTACACGACGTCCGCGCTGGTGCTCGAGGTCGTCAACGCCGTCCGGACCGGGGGACGCGTTCCCGGCACCGGGCTCGGGCTGGTGGGCATGTCCGAGCGCACCGGCGCGGTGGGCGGCACGGTCCGGGCGGGCGCCGGCGGAGGAGGGCTCTTCCGCGTCCACGTCAGCTTGCCCTACCACGAAGGAGACGAGGCATGAGCATTCGCGTGCTGCTGGCCGACGACCAGGCGCTCATCCGCGCCGGCTTCCGGGTGCTCATCGACGCGGCACCCGACCTCGAGGTCGTCGGTGAAGCCGGAGACGGCCGGGAGGCGCTGAGCCTGCTGCGCAGTACCCGCGCCGATGTCGTGCTGATGGACATCCGGATGCCGGAAATGGACGGGCTGGAGGCAACGCGGCAGATCGTCGCCGACGAAGACCTCGCCGGGGTCAAGGTACTCATCCTCACCACGTTCGAGGTGGACGACCACGTCGTGCGCGCCATCCGGGCCGGCGCCAGCGGGTTCCTCGGCAAGGGCCTGGAACCGGACGAGCTCCTGACCGCCATCCGCGCGGTCGTCGCCGGGGACGCGCCCCTGACGCAGACCGCCACCAGGTTGCTCATCGGCAAGCTGCGATCCGGCGCTCCGGTCTCCGAAGCCGACGTCGAAAGGCTGAGCGTGCTGACCCAGCGCGAGCGCGAGGTGGTGGTCTTGGTCGCGCAGGGCCTGACGAACGACGCCATCGCGACGCGGTGGTTCGTGTCGCCGCTCACCGTGAAGACCCACGTGAACCGGGCGATGATGAAGCTCCACGCCCACGACCGGGCCCAGCTGGTCGTCATCGCTTACCAAACCGGTCTTGTGCAGGTCTGAGGTCTGACCGCGCGGTTCTTGTCGAAGGATTGTGGGATTGGCACCGCCAAGCCGACCGGGGGGACTAGCACCGACAGCGTCGATGCAATCGCGTTCAGCTCCGACGGGCACAAGGTGGCCACCGCGGGCGGGCCCGGCTGGCGACGTTCCCGTCGGCCGGAGGAAACTGAGCTGGGCGTTGGTGGAGTCCAGGTGGAGCGGACCCCAGCAGCGCTTGCGTGGCGCCAGCCAGCGCGGGAACCGAAGTCACAGGAGACTTGAGCGATGAGCGAACCGTTGGCGCGCGAGGTGACCACTCCGCTGCTGTACCTGTTCATCGTGGGTGATGTGCTCGGCGCGGGGATTTACGTACTGATCGGGCAGATCGCCGGTGTTTCCGGTAGCGCGGTGTGGCTGCCACTGACTGTTGCGCTGGTGCTGGCCGTGCTCACCGCGGCTTCTTACGCCGAGTTGGCGACCAAATATCCGCGAGCGGGCGGCGCATCACACTATGCCCACCGTGCGTTCGGCCCGTTCGCCGGGTTTGTGGTCGGGTTCTGCATGCTGGCGGCCGGGGTCGTGTCGGTGGCCGCGTTGGCCCGCGGCTTCGCCGGTGACTACCTGCGGCAGTTCGTCCAGTTGCCGACCGCGCTGGTGGCCGTCGTCTTCCTGCTCGCGCTGGGCGTGCTCAACGCTCGCGGTATCAAGGACTCGCTGCGGGCCAATATGCTGGCCACCTTGATCGAGGCGGGCGGTCTGGTACTGGTGGTCGGGCTCGGCGCCTGGGTGATCTTGCGTGGGGACGCCGACCTCGACCGGCTGACCGAAATCGGCACTGCGGAGCGCGGCCCGGTCACCGCGGTGCTCGGCGGGGTCGTGCTGGCGTACTACGCTTTTGTGGGTTTCGAGACCTCGGTCAACGTGGCGGAGGAAACGAAGGATCCCCGCCGGTCTTATCCCCGTGCGTTGTTCGGGGCGATGGCCACCGCGGGGGTGTTGTACCTGTTGGTCGGCGTGGTCGCCGGGGCGGTGGTGCCCGCCGAACGGCTGGCTGCGTCCAGCGGCCCGCTCCTGGAGGTCGTGCGGGTGGCCGGCGGGGTACCGCAGTGGGTGTTCGGTGTAGTGGCACTGGTGGCGGTGACCAACGGCGCTCTGCTCACCGGGATCATGTCTTCGCGGCTGGCGTACGGAATGGCCCGTGATCGCCTGCTGCCGTCCGTGCTGGCGAAGGTGCTGCCCCGCCGGCGCACGCCCTGGGTCGCGATCGTGGTGACCAGCGGGCTCTCGCTCGTCCTCGCGTTGACCGGTGAGATCGACGTCCTCGCCTCGACGCTGGTGTTGCTGCTGCTCATCGTGTTCGCCGCGGTGAACACCGCGGTCCTGGTCCTGCGGCGGGACCAGCAGGCGCTCCCGCACTTCCGCGCGCCCACTGCGCTCCCGGTGCTCGGTTTGGCGTCTTGCCTGCTGCTGGGCACCCAGATCGAGGCCGGCGTCTGGCTGCGTGGCGGCATCCTGCTCGCGGTCGGCGTCCTGCTCGCCGTGGTGGGATCCCGGTCGGCGCGCAACACGCCGCGCGGCGCCCCTGAGGACACTGCCGAGGACACCGGCGGAGACGATCCCGGTACTCGAGACCACACGACAACCCGGTGATCGGCGGCGTCACCGGTACCCGGCGGTGGCGACTGAATCCAGCCGCAGCGGATACCACCTCTCCGGCACGCCTGGCCATCCCCTCGACCGTCGGCTCCGAATGCCAACTTGGTCCCCGGCGCGGCAGGGGACTGGGTAACAACACGAAGCTCGGCGGCGCTGTAGTCAGCAGATGACGTCGGCGAGAACGGGGTGCACCGAATGAGCACGACGCACGCTGAGGTCTCCGGGCGTGGCGCCGCCGGGGAACCGGCAGCGGAATTCACCGTCACCGGCCCGCTCGCCGCGGTCGTGACCCTGACCGCCTACGGGCCCCTCGACGAGGCCGCCGTCGCCGGTCTCTCAACCGCGACCGACGCCGCTCTGCAGCGCGCAGCCGATGACACCGGCTGCGTGGTCGTCGACCTGACGGCGGTCACGTACCTGGCAATGGAGGCGCTCCAGCAGTTGGCCCTCCTCGCCCGGGCTTGCCGGCTCGCCGGCGTGCAGTTGCGGGTGCTTCCTTCCCCGGTGGCCCGGAGGAAGATCGTGCTCGCGGGGCTGGCAGAGTTTCTGCCGCTGGAGAGGTGAGGGTGTCGACGGCGGCCTGCTGCGATGACCGTCGTAGCCCAATACCGCCCCGACGGTGCGAGGCGGTCATCCCAGCAGGCCGCCGTCCGTCCCCGAGACCCCGTCCCGAGTACTGGAGACCTACCCAGCCGAGCGGGGTGTTCAATCGTTCCGCCGCGATTTTCTCTGCGGGGACCTGACCGGGCGGGGCCGCGGCTCGGCCTCGACCCGGCCGCGATGACCGATCGAGCCGAGCCGCAGCGTCGAACCCCAGCGCGCCTGCCTGAACGCGTTCTTCTCAAACGGCAAGCCGAAAAGCCTTAGCGGGGGATCGCCCCGGGTTCGCCGTCGGTGATGACGAAGCTCGCGCGGGTCGTCACGGGCGCGCCGGGCCGCGAAACGTAGTCGACGACGCGGTAATCGGCCGTCCACTCGGTACGGGTGACGACGTTGCGGACGTAACCGCGCTTGCGGTTGACGAACTTGATGTGCGGATTCTCCTGCAGCTGCACGGCGTCGCCCGCGTTCTGGTCGACGCCGTCGCCGCCCGAGGTGATCGACGTGCCCACCAGTTCGGTGCCCACGGTCGCCGAGGCCGGGTTCGCGAAGTCGGCTTTGATGTCGGCGACGTAGCTCGCGTGCACGTCGCCGGTGATCACCACCGGGTTGCTCGCCTTGGCCAGGTGGTCGCGGACGAGATCGCGCTCGACCGGGTAGCTGTCCCACGCGTCGTCGCTGAAGCTCGTCGCCGGGCCGGCGGTGAAGTCGCGGGCGGAGAAGAACACCTGCTGGGCCAGGATGTTCCAACGCGCGGTCCGCCCGGCCAGGTTCCGCAGCAGCCACTCCCGCTGCGCGGAGCCGAGGATCGTGCGGGCCGGGTCGAGCCGCTCCTCGGGCGTGACTTCCTGGTCGTCGCGGAACTGGCGGGTGTCGAGCAGGTGCACGTCGGCCAGGTCGCCGAAGGTCAGCCGCCGGTGGATCCGGATGTCCGGGCCGGACGGACGCTGGGCGCGCCGCAGCGGCATGTGCTCGTAGTAGGCCTGGAACGCGGCCGCGCGGCGCTGCCGGAACACCGCCGGGTCCTGGTCGGGCTCGGTGTCCGGTTGGGAGAGGTCTCCCGCCCAGTTGTTCTCCACTTCGTGGTCGTCGAACACGACCGCCCACGGGAAGGCCGCGTGGGCCGCCTGCAGGTCCGGGTCGGTTTTGTACTGGGCGAGCCGGGTGCGGTAGTCGGCGAGCGTCCAGGTTTCGCCGGCCGGCGCGTGACCGCGGCCGATTGTGCCTTGCGCGCCGCCTTCGTAGATGTAGTCGCCGAGGAACGCGACGAGGTCGAGGTCTTCCTCGGCCAAGTGCCGGTAGGCGGTGTAGAAGCCTTCGGGGTAGTTCTGGCAGCTGGCGAAGGCGAACGCGAACCGGTCGGTGCGCGCGCCCGGCCGCGGCGCGGTCTTCGTCCGGCCCACCGGGCTCAGCTCGGGCCCGGCCCGGAAGCGGTAGAAGTATTCGGCTCCGGGCCGCAGCCCGGCCACCTCGGCGTGGACGGTGTGCGCCTGCTCGGGACGAGCCAGTTCGGCGCCGGCCGCCACCACGCGGCGGAACCGCTCGTCCTCGGCGACCTGCCAGGTCACCGGCACCGGCCGGGCGGGCATGCCCCCGTCGGCGGCCAGGGGTTCGGGCGCCAGCCGCGTCCACAACACCACGCCGCCGGGCAGCGGGTCGCCCGACGCGACCCCCAGCATGAAGGGCGCCCGGACCGGCGCGTGCCCCGCACCTTCGGCGGCCGCGGCCGGGATGCCGGACAGCGCGGCGGCGCCGAGTGCGGCGGTCCCGGCCAGCAGAACCTGCCGGCGGGACGGCGCCGGACCCGCGGCGGCGTCGAATGGACCAGCCATGTGTCACCTCTTCCGAAAAGACCGTTACGGCCCGCACACGCTAAATTCGGGGGATGACTACAGCGCGACATCCTGATGACCCGATGGTGTACACCCGGATGAGGTAGCAAGCTGCATTTCGGACCGGAGGGTCATCGAGACACCGGCCATCGAGAGCTTGGTAGCCGTTACGAATGCTCCAGCCGGCTGCCGCGGCGCCAGATGGCCCGGGTGTTGAGCGTGTCGGCGATGTTCGCCGTCGGGTTGCCGTCGACGAGCAGCAGGTCGGCGCGGAGTCCTTCGGCGATCCGGCCTCGGTCGCCGAGGCTGAACCGGCGGGCGGTGGTTGCCGTCGCGGCGCGCAGTGCTTGGGCGGGCGTCAGACCTGCGGTCACGAGGTACTGCAGTTCGTGGTGCAGGCTGGCTCCGTGGGCCAGGCCGCCGAAGAAGGTTTCGGGCATGGAGGCGTCGGTGCCGGCCAGCAGGTCCACGCCCGCTGCGGCCAGCGCCTGTACGGTCTCCAGGACGTCGTCGAGCTTGCCCTGGGGATAGCGGTTGTAGCTCGACCGCAGGGTCTTCTCCCACTTGTCGTCGAGGCGGCGGGCGACCCGGGGGTCGTCGGCCAGTGCGCTGCCGGTGATGCCCATCATCGACGCGTCGAGGCTGACGCACGGTACGACGAACATCCCCGATTCGGCGATCAGGTCGACGATTTCCGTGGTGTGCGGGCGGTCCATGAACACGTGCACGACGCCGTCGACCCCGGCTTCGGCGGCCATGCGGGTGGCGTCGAGGGTCAGGGTGTGCGCGACGGTGAGGGCGCCGTACTTCCTGGCCTCGGCGACGCCTGCGTTGAGCGTGGCCTGGTCGAGCATGGGCAGTCCGGGGTGTCCTTCGACGCTGCCGTCGTCGACCATGAATTTGATGTAGTCGGAGCCACGCGCCAGTAGCTGCGGTATGTACGCGGCCGCCTGTTCCGGGGTGGTGGAGAACGGCATCAGCGGCATCACCGGCGGCAGGTTGCCGGCCGGCCGGAACCCTTCGGGCATGAGCTCGCTGGGGTGGCCGCCGGGTGGGGTGATGCCGAAACCGGCCGAGCGCACGTCGGCGACCGTGTCGTCCTCGGTGATGTGCGCGCGGTTCTCGCGGGTGTGCATGCCCTGCATCTCCAGTTCGGTGGTGACGCCGAACCGCAGGGCCAGTGCGAGGGAGCCGGGGCCGGAGTGGACGTGCGCGTCGATCAGGCCGGGCAGCAGGGTCGCGCCCCGGCCGTCGACGACTTCGGCGCCGTCGGGTACCTCGCCGCCGACCTGGCGGATCTTCCGGCCGTCGAGGACGACGGTCTGGACCCCCAGCGTCTTCTCCCCGTCGAACACCCGGGCGCCGGTGATGGCAGTGGTGGCCATGGTGGCCTCGCTCTCTCTTCGCAGTTACATACCTAATGCTATGCAGTTCTCCTCTGGTATGCAAATGCCGGGGGTACTACGATCGGGAGGTGAGCAGTTCCGCCGAAGACGCCCTGCTGGACCAGATCGGGCCGGCCCTGTCCCGGCTGCGCCGCCGCACCCCGGCCACGAGCCGCGACGTGTCCCGCAACCTGGTGCTGAACGTGGTCGCCGACGCTGCGGGTGAGATGACGGTCGGGGGGCTCGCCGCGGAGATGGGCGTCGTGCAGCCGGTGGCCAGCCGGACGGTCGCGGCTTGCATCGCCGACGGCCTGCTGCGGCGGACGGCCTCCCAGGCCGACGGCCGCCGGACGGTGCTCGAGCTCACCGAACGCGGCGAGGCCGAGCGAGCCCGGTTCGCCGCTGACCAGCGCGCGGCGTTCGAAGAAATCACAGCCGGCTGGTCGCCGGAGGAACGCGTCCAGTTCGCGCGGCTCCTCGTCCGCTACACCACCGACGCCGGCGCGTGGTCCCGCCGCCGGTCCGCCGAAGAGCACTGACGGGTCGGCCGTCCGCCGCGTCTTCGTTCGAAGACCGCGGCATCCGGTGCGGCTTGAGCCCATTCTGTCTCGACCGGGGCGACGCGGTGCGAGCATCGGCTCACTGCGCCGTGGACGGGTTCGCCGATCCGGAGACTACACGTCGCAGAGGGCTATCTGGAGCCGTGTTCGAAGCAAGCTGCTTCGGCCGGGCTGTCGCCGGTTATGGCGAAATCCGTCAGTTTGCTCTGGTGCTCCGACGTTTCCCGGGCGAAGATCGCGATAGCCCCATGCGGATGGCAGTAGATGAGGCCGCCCTGGTCGGCGATGGCGGCGACTTCGAGGGTTTGGGTAAGGATCGTCAGCGAGGCGCCGTTGTCTGCTTGTAGTTCCGCGACGGCTGCTTCCGGAGTGCGCGATCCGAACGGACGGTCCATCAAGCGGCTAACTCCGCTGTAGTCGCGGCGACAGGCGGCGTCGTGCACGGAACGCACGGGGGTGAGGAGCGCGTCGTTCACGGCGTTGCCGGCCACGTCGGTGGTCGCGACCGAACCGCACGCGGGCTTGTCCCGTGACGATACCGGGGCATGGCTTGGGGCAAGGGCCGCATCGCCCGCCGGGGCGGTTTCTCGCCCGAACTTGAGCCAGATGCCCGTGGCCAGCAACAAGAGGAGCACCGCCCCGCCCGCTGCGTACCACCGGATTTCTCTTCGCATGGCCTTCCTCGGTGCTCGAAAGTCAGCAATAGGGCAGGACGTCCAGGTGCTGCGGATTCGGTCCGGGAGTGACGCTGAAGTCTCCTTGGAGGATGTAGGCGGACCGATAAGACGCCACATGTTTTCCCCCGCACGAGAATCCCGTCACCCGAAACGGCTTCCCGTTGTTGTTGACGACCGCCTCCTTGAGTTCCGAGCCGGACTGGTAGATCACGGTGAGCTCATAGTCGTAGGCGGCCGTGGTTGCCGAGGCGGTCACAATTATCTCACTGGTCTCGTCGGCAGCGAGCTTGATGGTGTGGGATGGAAAGTACGGGCCCGCGGGGAAGCTCCGGTCGTGGACGTCATCTCGAACTGCTGCCTGCAGGACCGGAAAGCGGTCGTCCAGTTCAAGCAACGTCTCCGCCGAGTCTTCCGGCCCTTGGGGAGGGGCCCAGACGAGGCCGCCGCTCAACGGGGAGGTCTTGTTGCGGATCGCCGCTCTGATATCGGTGACGACGACCTGCCCGATCTGCGGACCTTCGAGGTGGAGCCTGATGACCTGGTGCCTCAAGCTCGCTGCGCCGGTCAGCCGGGCCTCGCGCGCGAGGGCGTGATCCGTCGCGGCCATCGGATGGGAAAGCTTTTCGACCAGGTTGTTTCCGAGGAAACGGGCGTCTTCGCTCGCGTAACCCCAAGGCCCGTTGTCGTTGGCCGACAGATCCGCGATGACCGACAGCGAGGGTGCCCCCTGGTCCGACTCGGTTTCGGGTGTGGAACCGGTCGGCCACAGCCAGACGACGCCGTTCGTCGCGAGGAGGACTGCCAGCCCGACGATGAGCCATGGCCGTGACCAAGACGCCGACTGTGGCCGTGGTCGCGGCGGGTCGGAGCCGATGCTCAGGTTGCCGAAGACATCGCGAACCTGGACGACCTGGTCGGCCTGTGACGAATGAACGTTGTTCGAGGAATCCCCGCCGTTGTCGGTTCCATCGGGGGACGTGCCGCCGGCCATCGAACTCCCAGAATCACTCGAACGCCGATACCGCTTCGCTGAGAAGAGGATGTGATTCTACCGGCTGCTCGATTGGATCTTCACTGGCCGTGCCCGCAGTTGCAGCTTCGCCTCGAAGGGGTCGCGCGAGAAGTCGATTTCTGTCCTGGATTTGTCGAGTTTTGCGTGGCTGACCGAGCGCAAGTCCGAGTCTCGGGTGCTCAGCAACGTGCCGTCGGCCAGAGGTCGAGCATCGCGTACACCCTGCCATCGCGACCGTTGCCTGTCCGGCAGGTGCTTCAGCCGCTCGGTGTCACCAGAGGCAGGACACCTGACATTTCGGACGCCTGCCTCCGAAATCGGCGTCGACTTTCACCGCAGCTAGCTCGGCCTCGCGTCCCACACCGCGTCGAGGGGGCCCGGCAGCCGCAGCTTCCAGCCGTGGGGTGCCAATTGCCAGCCGGGGGCCGGCTGCACGCTGGGGAGGTGCTCGAACAGCACCTCCAGCGCGGTGCGGGCCAAAGCGGGGACCAGCGCGGACGCCGGGCAGTGGTGTGGTCCGGTACCGAATCCGAGGTGACTGCGGACCTCGCGACGCAGGTCGAACCGGTCCGGCTCGGTGAACACCGCCTCGTCGCGGTTGGCCGAGGCGACGGCCGCCGCGATCGTGCTGTCCGCCGGGATCTCGCGTCCCCCCAGTGTCGTGGTGCACCTCGTGCGCCTGCCCAGCACACCGACCGGGCCGCTCCACCGCAGCGCCTCGGACACCGCCGCGCCGAGCAGCGCGGGGTCGTCGCGGACCGCGGTGAGCTGGGCGGGTGACGACCACAGCGCCGCCAGCGTCCAGCCCGCGAGCCACCCCGGCTCGACGACGCTCAGGGCGAGGTGCTTGAGCACCGGCACCACGTCGGCGTCCGGCCGCGGGTCGCCGCGCGGCCGGTGGGCGTGCAGCAGGCGGGAGAGCACCGACCCGTCCGGCTCGGCCCGGAGCCGCCGGACGACCGCGGTCAGGGCGGTGTCGGCGGCCAGGTCCGCGGTGGCGGCCGCCTGCGCCGCCGGGTCACGGCCGAAGTCGTTCGCCACCCCGGTCAGCAGATTTCCCCAGCGGCGCAGCGTTTCCGCGCCACTGCCCCGGCCGAGCCCGAGCAGTTCGGCCACGGCGATCGCCGCGACCGGCTCGAAGTAGTCCGCGGCGAGGTCGGCTCGGCCGGCGGGGCACACTTCGCCGGCGACCCCGCGCGCGACCGGCCGGGCGACCGCGTCGACGAAACCGCCGACTCGCCGGGCGCCGAAGCCGGGCCGCAACGCCTCCCGCACGTCCCGGTGGGACTCGCCCTCCCGCATCAGCAGCGGCGTCCCGCCGCACACGTCGAGCATCGGTGAGCCCGGCTGATCGGTGGTGAACCGCGCCACGTCGGTCAAGACCCGGTGGACGTCGTCCCAGCCGGTCACCAGCCACTGGCGGACCTCGGGTATCCAGCTCACCGGCTCACTCCGGCGCAGCCGTGCGTAAACCGGGTAGGGGTCGGCCTCGAGTTCGGCGACGGCGACCACGGCGTCAGTCCTGGAACGTCAGCGCGGTCGCCACCTCGGGCAGGGGGAACGGGTGGCTCGTCAGCCGTTCGGTGTGCTTGAGGAGGCTTTCGAGGAACCTCTCCGCGAGGTCGAGGGTGAACCCCTGCCGGCACACCACGCGGATCACGTCCACGTGCTCCAGGTCCGGCGGCAGGCTGTAGGCGGGCACGTGCCAGCCGTCGCCCTTGAGCGCTTCGGACAGGTGGTACACGGTGAAACCCACCTCTTCCGGGTCGCGCAGGCGGAACGCCACCACCGGCAGGTCCTCCCCGTCGGCGAGGACGTCGTACGGTGCGATGGCCCGGATGCCCGCCGCGACCTGCCGCGCGACCTCCTGGCACCGCTGCGCGATCAGCTGGTAGCCGGCGAGCCCGTTGCGCAGGAACTGGTAGTACTGGGCGATCACCCCGGAAGCCGGGCGGGAGAAGTTCAGCGTGAACGTGGGGTGGTGGCCGCCGAGCACGTTGCAGTCGAAGATCAGCGACGCCGGCAGGTACTCCGGGTCGCGCCACAGGCACCAGCCCGCGCCGGGGTAGACCAGGCCGAACTTGTGGCCGGACGCGTTGATCGACACCACCCGTGGCAGCGCGAAGTCCCAGGCGAAGTCGACATCGAGGAACGGTGCGACGAAGCCGCCGCTCGCGGCGTCCACGTGCAGCGGCACGTCGATGCCCCGGCCGGCCGCCACGCCGTCGAGGGCGGCCGCGATGTCGGCGACGGGGTCGTAGCGCCCGTCCTGCGTGCTGCCCAGGACCGCGACCACGCCGATCGTGTTCTCGTCGACCGCGTCCGCGGTCAGCAGCGGGTCCAGGGTGGTGCGGCCCGGCGCGAGCGGCACCATCCGCGCTTCCACGTCCCAGAAGTTGCAGAACTTCGGCCAGCAGACGTGGACGTGGGTGCCGAACACCATGTTGGGCCGCCCGGCGCCACCCCGTTCCCGCCAGCGGCGCAGCATCGCGAGGCCGGCGAGCATGGCCGCCTCGGAGCTCCCGCTGGTGGAGCAGCCGACGAACGAGCCGTCGTCGTCGTGCCACAGGTTCGCGAGCGCGTTGATGCACTCCTGCTCGATGAGGGAGCTCGCCGGGTACTCCTCGCGGTTCATGAGGTTGATCGACGCGGTTTCGGCGTAGATCCGCTCCAGTTCCGGCTCGGCGGCGGTGGTGCAGAACGTGGCCAGGTTGAGCGCCGCCCGCCCGTCGAGCAGGAGCCGGGACCGCACGATGCCGGCCGCGACGCCCGCGGGCATCGGGTTCTCCGCGAGCCGCCCTTTGGGCACGACGTCCTCGTCGATCCGCTGCGCGAACAGGGGAGCGATCTGCAGATCGCGGTCATCGGTGATCACGCGCTGCAAGCTCATGGTTACCTCCGGGGCTTTCGAGGAACAAGGCGAACGGTTTCGGCATCCGGCACGGTCCTCGTCGATCCGGATCGGCAGAAGACGACCTCTTCGGATCGTGGCAGGTCGGCGGGAGGCAAGGGAACAGCACCGGCGACGCACAACCCGGACGGGTCGGCGTCAGACCTCGTTGGCTGACCGCGGCTCTCACGTACCGTTCACGCGGCCCGTTTCGGCCGCTTCGGAGGTCACGAACGGCCCAACCCGGATCACCCGGCCGTGCGTTCGCGGATCGGCCGGGCCCGGGGCGGTGCGTAAGTCCTATGTGGACTGTCGGTGGTGCGCTCGGATCGCGGTCAGCGGCGTCCGGTGGCCAGGATGACGAGGAACTGGCCACCGCCGGCCTCGATGCCGGCGGTGACCGGCAGCCCGGGTACCAGCCGGGAGAACCGGTCCACGAGCCAGTCCGCCGCTTCCTGGGCGTCCGTCCTGGTCGGACACCGGGCCACCAGCTCCCGGCCCCCCTTGCGCTCCAGCCGCCCGGCCACGGTGATCAGCGGCGCGGGCTCGACCACGTGCAGGCGCTCCGGCCAGGCGATGACCACCTTGACCGCGCCCTTGCGGCTGTTGCGCCCGCGGTGCGCGAGCCGCTCGGCGACCTTGGCCTTCCGGTCGGCGGTCCGGCTGTCGACGCTGGGCCCCCGCGGGTCGTTCACCGACATGCCGGGGTCGACCGGCTCGTCGCACACCCAGCACCGCCAGCCGTCGCGCTCGGCCACGTCATCGAGAAGGCTCACCCGGGCAACCTAGCCTGCCCGGCCACGGCACCGCACGCCGCACTCACCCGCGCGGCTCACTCGAAGCACTCGAGGCTCCGGCCGGTGCCGGCGGTTCGCGGTCGCCGGGCGGCCCGGACCGGCTCAGGGCACGGAGAAGCAGGGTCGCGTCCGCGTCGGCTGTCGTCATCGCCTCTCCCGATACCGCTCCTTCCGCGGCGCGCGCGAGGATCAGCCCGGTGAACAGCCGTGTCGCGGAGTCGGGGGAGACGTCGGCGGCGGTCTGGCCCCGCGCGATCGCGCGGTCGAGGATTTCGCGGAGGTGCCTGGAACCTCAGCGCGCAGCTGCTGGGAATCGAGTGGTAGGGCACGCTGCGGCCCCTGCTCCGGACGGGTCTTGAAGTGGGCGCTCAGACGGCCCGGGCGTGCTCGATGAGCAGGTCGGCGAAGGCGTCCGGCCGGTCGATCGGGGTGATGTGACCGCAGTCTTCGAGCCGGCGGGCGGGTGGCCGCGCCGAGCACGCCGCCGCCGATGGCGAGCGTCGGCGTCGTCAGTCGCTGGTCCTGCGCCCGGTTTCCGCTCCATTTGCCGTGGCCGGCAGGTCCGTGGCGATGCCTGGTAGCTGCGGACGGCGGGTGTGCTGTCGCCCAGCCCGTGCAGGTCCGGCGCGATGGCCCGGAAACCTGCGGCCGCCGGCCGGGGTGCGACGTCGTGCCAGCTCGCGCGGGTCTGAGGGAAACTCCGGCCGGCGAGCTCCGATGGGCGTCACTGCTCGGTGATCTTGGGGTTCGGTCCGAGGGCGGGAGTGGTCGCGGTCCAGCTGGCGAGGAGGTCGATGGCCCGGCGCGAGGGTGATCCGGGTTCGGTGGTGTAGACGAACAGGGTGGTCTCGGGGTCGCCGGGAAGGGTGAGGGTTTCGTACTCGACGGTGAGGTCTCCGACGAGGTTGTGGCGGAGACGTTTCGAGCCGTGGGTGCGCTGGTGGACGCGGTGTTGTTCCCACCACTGGCCGAATTCGCAACTGCGCTCGCGCAGTTCGGTGACGAGCTCGGTGGTGGCGCGGTCGTCGGGGTTGCGGCCGACTTCGAACCGGAGGCTTTCGACGGCGGCACGGGCTTGGTCGGGCCAGTCGAGGAAGAGGGCCCGGGCGCCGTCGTCGAGGAACATCCAGCGGGCGTAGTTGCGGTGGGCGGCGGGGAGCTGGTCGAAGTCGGCGAAGAGGGCTTTGGCCATGCGGTTGGCGGCGAGGATGTCGGTGCGGCGGCCGAGGATGAGGGCGGGCTCGCCGTCGAGGGCGTCGAGGAGCTGGTAGAGGCCCGGGCGGACGCGTTGGACCTCACGGGTCCGGCGCGGAGTGGGTGTGGAGGTCAGCCCGAGGAGGTCGTTGAGGTGGGCGCGTCCGGCGGCGTCGAGGCCGAGGGCGCGGCCGATGGCTTCGACGACGGCGGCGGAGGGAACGATGCGGCGACCTTGTTCGAGGCGGGCGTAGTAGTCGGTGGACACGCCGGCGAGGCGGGCGACTTCTTCGCGGCGGAGGCCGGGTACGCGGCGGACGCGACCGTCGGGGGGCAGGCCGGCCCGGGCGGGGTCGATCTGGCTGCGGGCGCGCCGCAGGAAATCGGCCAGTTCCTGGTTGGTCTTGGGCACGGGTTCGAGTATCCCCGAGCTGGCGCGGTCCTGGGTGGACCGGCGAGTCCTAGGTTCCCCGGACCGCGCCTCCGCAGGGCGCGAGATGGGCCCCAAAACGGGCTTGCGGTGGGCGAATCTTGAAGCACGCCACCACGGGAACACCCCCGGAGGCGCATCGCCGAAATCGTGAGCAAAGGACGACCATGAGTTTCCCGACTGATCGACCCGCGACCTGGTTCGTGACCGGCACTTCCCGCGGTCTGGGCCTGGAGCTGGTCACGCAGCTGCTCCAGCGTGGCGACCAGGTCGCCGCGACAACCCGTTCCACCGAGCGGCTGCTGGCCGCCCTCGGCGACCGCGCCGACACTTCGCGGCTGCTCCCGCTGACCGTCGACCTGCGGGACGACGAGCAGGTCCGGCAGGCTGTCCGCCAGGCCACGGAGCGGTTCGGCGGCCTCGACGTGGTCGTCAACAACGCCGGCTACGGCTATCTGGCCGCCGTGGAGGAGACGAGCGCCCGCGAGGTTCGCGACATGCTCGACGTCCAGGTCGCCGGGGTGTGGAACGTGTTGCGTGCCACGCTGCCGGTGCTTCGCGAGCAGAAGAGCGGCCATGTGGTCAACGTGTCGTCGGTGCTCGGGCTGACCGCGGTTGCGGGCTGGGGTCTCTACTGCGCGGGCAAGTTCGCGCTCGAGGGCCTCACCGAAGCGCTGGCCCAGGAGATGGCCGGCTTCGGCGTCGAGGTCACCATCGTCGAGCCCGGCTACTTCCGCACCGATTTCCTCACCCCCGAATCGCTCTCACTGCCCGCCTCGACGACGGACGCGTACCCGGATCTGCGTGAGATGACCGAGAACCACCTGAAGCTGCAAGGAAACCAGCTGGGCGACCCGGTCAAGGGCGCGGAGGCGATCATCCAGCGCGTTGTCAGCGGCGAGGGCCCGCTGCGCCAGCTGCTCGGCTCGGACGCCCACGCCTACGCCACCGCGAAGGTCGACGCCCTGCGCGCGAACCTCGAGGCCACTGCGCAGATCGCCGGCGCCACCGACTTCGCCGACGCCTGAGCCAACCCGCCACCGGAAAGGAACAATCGTGAGCAAGATCCTGATGGTCATGTCCGCCGCGAGCGTCTGGGAGCGCACCGACGGCTCGGAATACCCGACCGGGTACTGGGCCGAAGAGGTCGCTGCGCCCCACGAGAAGTTCGTGCAGGCCGGCTTCACCGTCGACTTCGCTTCCCCGGGCGGTGTTTTGCAGCCGCTCGATGCCCACAGTGCCGACCCGGAGATCGCCGGCCCGGACTGTACGCACTACGTGGAGCACGCCGCGCGGGCCCTGAGTGAGTTCGGCCCGCTGCTCAAGCTGGCCGAGATCAACATCGACGACTACGTCGCCGTGGTCATCCCCGGCGGGCACGGTCCGGTGGTCGACCTCCACCAGGACCGTGACCTCGGCCGCCTGCTCACCGAGGCGGACGCGGCGGGCAAGATCATCGGGGCCGTGTGCCACGGCCCGGCCGGCCTGCTGTCCGCTGTGGACGAGAACGGCAAGTGGCTGTTCGCGGGCCGCGAGATGGCCGCCTTCACCGACGAGGAGGAGGAAAGCTTCGGTACTGCGGAAGGTGCTCCGTGGCTGCTGGCCGGCACGCTGCGCCAGAAGGGTGCGAAGCACTCCGGGGGACCGGCGTACCAGGCGTACAACGTGCGGGACCGGAACCTCTTCACCGGCCAGAACCCGGCCTCCAGCGCCCCCATGGCCGAGGCCATGATCGGCGCGCTCAAGTAGCGAGGAAGGGGCGTGGAAACCGTGGTTGCCTCTCTGTCTCGACCCGATGTCGTTCACCGGGTGGAGAAGGGCTTGTTCATCGGCGGTCGATGGCGATCGGCATCCGGCGGGGAGAGCTTCCTTCGGAAAGGCCCACAGGATTTCGTCGCTGCCGATGATGCCGGCGTTGTTGCCGGTGTGCAGTCCTCGCACGTTGGTCTGGGCCATGTCCCACTTCGTGCCCGCCTCGGCGAAGCACCGCGGGGTCCAGGGCGCGGACGCGTTCGGCTGGCCGATTTTCAGCCAGAGGTAGTCCCCGGCGCCGAACGATCTGTTCCACGACACGAGCAGTCGAGCGGGTTGGGCTCCAATCTGCACCTTTGATCATCGCTCTCTTCCCGAACGACAACCGGGGGCGGGCGCCGGTTGCGGCCTGGCGAAAACTGTCGGACCTCCGTGGCATGATCGCGGCGATCGATCCGCTGCCCGTCCCGGAGGTCTTCGTGCCGTTCGCTGAAGAACTGATCGGTGTCGCCACCGTGCGCGACCTCGCTGCGGCCTTGCGCGTCGTGGCGCCGCGGTCGAAACCGGCCGCTGTCGTCGCGGCGGAAACGGCCATCGCACCGCTGTCGCTTCGGGAGCGCAGTGATCTGCTGCGTGACGCGCTGCTCGAGGACCTGCCGGGCGACTACGCTTCGTTCGCCGCGGTCATCCGGTCCGCGGCCGAGCGGGCGCCGACGTTCACCGGCTGGCTGATCTGGCCGGTCACCAGCGCCGTCGCGGTCAAGGCGATCGAACAGGGCGGCACCGAAGCGTTCGACGACGCGCTCTCGCTGCTGGCCGACCTCACTCACCGGCTGACGTCGGAGTTCGCGCTGCGGACGCTCCTCGACCACGACCTCGGCCGCGCGCTCGCCACCATCACCGGCTGGACCGGCTCGGACAGCCCCGACGTCCGGCGGCTCGCGTCCGAAGGAACCCGGCCGATGCTGCCGTGGGCCGCGCGCGTGCCGGGGATCCTGGCCGAGCCGAAGGCGACGCTGCCGATCCTGAACGCGTTGTACCGCGACGGCAGCGAGTACGTCCGGCGGTCGGTCGCCAACCACCTCAACGACATCAGCCGCCGCGAGCCGGAGCTGGCGGTGGCGACCGCGGCGGACTGGCTGGCCGAACCGGGCGAAGACTCCGCGGCCATCGGGAAAACCGTGCGGCACGCGCTGCGCACGCTCGTCAAGCAGGGCCACCCCGGCGCCCTCGGCCTGCTGGGGTTCGCACCCGCACGCGTCGACGTGACCGGGCCGCTGCTCTCGGCGGACGAGGTGGAGATCGGGGCAGCGCTGACCTTCGCGGCCACCGTGCGCAACCTGGCCGCCGAGCCCGTCTGCCTGGCGATCGACTACATCGTCCACCACCGCAAGGCGAACGGCACCACCGCCGGCAAGACGTTCAAGCTCGCCACCCGGGTCCTCGGGCCAGGGGAGAGCTGCGACCTGAACCGCGAGCACTCCTTCCGGGTGATCACCACCCGCCGCTACCACCCCGGCGCGCACGCGCTGGAGCTGCAGATCAACGGCGTCCGCTTCGGCCGCGCCGGCTTCGAACTGCTTGCGGCTCGCTAGCCGCGGCACGCGCCTCGGCTCGGAGTGCCCGGCCGGCCCTGCGCCGACGACTTGATCGAATGCGGCGAGACGGTCACCCCTTGGCGGTGGAACCGCCTTCTTCGCGACCGGTTCGCTGCGGCGCGACCGGTACCCAGCGCCGGCCCTTCCCGTCGCCGGCGATCTGCCCGGCGGTCGGCGGCGGGAAGTGGGTGCCCAGCACGAGGGTCCCGGTCCCGGCGAGCGAGGCGAGCAGGCGGCGGCGGGTGCTCTCGGCGAGGACGGGGTCGATGTCGGCGCAGCTGGTGATGTCCGGGCGGGGCACCTGGACCGGGTGGTGCACGCAGTCGCCGGTGATGAGCGCCGTCCGGCCGGCGCTGTCCAGCTGCACCGCAACGTGTCCGGGGGTGTGGCCGGGAGTGGGCAGCAGGCGCACTCCGGGCGCCACCTCGGCGCCGTCCGCGGGGACGTCGACGAGGTCCAGCAAACCCGCCTCCTCGATCGGCAGCACGGAGTCGCGGAACATCCCGCGCCGGGGCTCGTCCATCTCGACGCCGGCCCAGAACTCCCGCTCCGCCCGGGAAACCAGGTAGCGGGCGTTCGGGAAGGTGGGCACCCAGCCGCCGCCGACCGTGCGGGTGTTCCAGCCGACGTGGTCGGTGTGCAGGTGGGTGAGCACGACCAGGTCGACCGACTCCGGGGCGAACCCCGCTTCGGCGAGCCGCTCCAGGTAGCCGGTGCGCAGGTCGTGCCAGGCCGGGTTCGCGCGCTGCTTGCCGTTGCCGATTCCGGTGTCCACGAGGATCCGCTTCCCGCCGGCCGAGACGGCGAAGCTGTGGCTGGCCAAGCGCAGCACGCCGTCGTCCCCGGCGAAGTCGGGCCGGAGCCAGTCGTGGCCGTCGACGACGTCCGGGGTCGCGCCGGGCAGCAGCCAGGGGCCCGTGGCGGGCGGCAACAGCACCTCGTCCACCCGTCGCACGGTGAACTCGCCGATCGTCCACGTCGGAACGGCCATGCCTTCCTCCCACTAAAAGCAACTTGTTTGCGTTAGTCCACTGTAGCGCTTAATCTCGCCTAACGCGAACTCTTAGCTTTTGGAGGTAATCATGTCCGACCTCACCCCGGCGGAAGCGGCTCGCTGGGCCGCCCGTGCCGGGTTGACCCTTCCCCCCGAGCGCCACGACGTCGTGGCCGCCACCGCCGACCACATCCACTCCGTCGTCTCCGTCCTGCGGGAGCTCGAGTTCGGGGACACGACGCCGTTCGCGTGGAGGGATCCCGATGCGACCGCATGAACTGAGCCTCGCCGCCGCCTCGCGCGCACTGCACGCCCGCGAGCTGTCCCCGGTCGAACTCCTCGACTCCGTGCTGACGCGCCTGGCGGAGGTCGAACCCCGGCTCAACGCCTACGTCACCGTGGCCGCGGACCGGGCGCACGCGGCAGCTCGACGGGCCGAGCGCGAGATCGCCGCGGGCGAGCTTCGCGGGCCGCTGCACGGAATCCCGGTGGGCCTCAAGGACGTGATCGACGTCGCCGGCCTGCCGACCACGGCAAGCTCACGCGTCCGGGCGGACCACCGCGCGGACGCCGACAGCGTGGTCGCGGCCCGGCTGGCCGCCGCGGGGGCGGTGCTGGTCGGCAAGACCCACACCCACGAGTTCGCCTACGGCCTGGTCACCCCGCAGACCGGGAACGCGCGGGCCGGCGGGCGGATCGCCGGAGGTTCCAGTGGCGGGTCGGCCGTCGCCGTGGCGGCGGGCACCGCGACCTTCGCACTGGGCACCGACACCGGCGGCTCCATCCGCGTGCCGGCCGCGCTGAACGGGGTCGTCGGCCTGAAGCCGACGTACGATCTGGTGCCCCGCGACGGCGTGGTTCCGCTGTCCTGGTCGCTGGACCACGTCGGTCCGCTGACCCGCACGGTCGAGGACGCCGCGCTCGTCCTGCCCGCGCTGACCGGAGGGGCACCGGCCACGGTGGACGGCGACCTGGCCGGGCTGCGCGTGGGCGTACCTCGCAACTACTACTTCGAGCACGTGCACCCCGAGGTGGAAGCCGCGGTGCGGCAGGCGGTCGAGCGCCTGGCATCGCTCGGCGCGCGGCTCGTCGAGGTGGAGATCCCGATGACGCGTTACATCCAGGCGATCCAGTGGGGCTTGATGGTCCCGGAGGCCACCGCCTACCACGAGCGGACGCTGCGCACGGTCCCCGAGCTGTACACCGCCGACGTCCGCGTGCTCCTCGAGGCCGGCGAACTGCTGCCCGCCGGGGACTACCTGCGGGCCCGGCGCGCCCGCACACTCATGCGGCGGGAGTGGCTGCGCATGCTCGAGGAGGTCGACGTGCTCGCCGCCCCGGCGGTCCCGCTGACTGCCGTGCCGGCCGGGCAGGAGACGGTCACCTGGCCGGACGGCACGGCGGAGAGCGTGCCGGACGCCTACGTCCGGCTGTCGGCTCCCGCCAACATCGCCGGTGTGCCGGCGCTGACCGTGCCGGCGGGTACTGACCGGGCCGGGCTGCCCATCGGGCTGCAGCTGCTGGGACGGCCGCTGGAAGAGCCACTGCTGTTGCGGGCCGGGCACGCCTGGGAACAGTCGCTCACGGTCACGGGAAGCTGAGGAGCTCGCCGGCGAGCGCACGCGCGCACCCGTCGAGAAGGGCTTCCCCCTTGGCGGCCGTGGCGGCGCGTGCGTCCCCGGCGACACCCGAAGGTGTGATGCGCTCGAACGGCGTCGGGCGGTACACCGGCACCGGGTCCTCCGGCTGCAGGGCGATCGCCGGGCCGGCCGCCTCGGCCACCAGCTCCCGGCGCACCAACTCGGGGAACGCCGCCAGCATCATCGAGGTCTCGCCCTCACAGGCGTGCATCAGCTGGTTCTGGGTTTCGAGCGTCTCCGCGATCGCGGCGGCACCGGCGGTGAAGTAGCTGGTGACCGCGATGGGGGTGCCCAGTTCGGCGGTCAGCTCGCCGGCCAATGTGTGCAGGGCGGTCGCGTTGCCGCCGTGGCCGTTGACGAGCAGGACGCGACGGAACCCCGCCCGCAGCACGGACCGGCACAGGTCCCGCAACAGCGCGTGCAACGTGGCCAGCGAAAGGGTCAGCGTGCCGCCGAAGGCCATGTGGTGCTCGGCCAGCCCGCACCACACCGAAGGAGCCACGACCACCGGGACGCGCGCACCGGCCAGCGCGGCGGCACGGAGGCAGACCTGGGTGGCGAGGAAGTCGTCCACGCCGGTGGGCAAGTGGGCGCCGTGCTGCTCGGTGGACCCCACCGGCAGCAGCACGAGCGCGTCCCGGTCCGCCAGCTCACGCAGCTCGGGTGCGGTCAGGTGGTTCCAGCGGTAAGGGGACATGCTACCTCCTTAAGGCTAATGTTTAGCTTTAGTGAGGATAAGACGGGCTTGCGCTAGAAGCAACATGTTTGCTTTAAGCTGAGGAGATGAGCCGGAAGCCGATGGTGCGCCCGGGCGGCCGCAGCGCCCGCGTCCAGGAGGCGGTGCACGCGGCCGTCCGCGATCTGGAAGCCGAAGCCGGGCGTGCCGCGCTGACCGTGCCCCGGATCGCCGCACGCGCCGGGGTCACGCCGTCGACCATCTACCGTCGTTGGGGAGACCTGCACGAGCTGCTTTCCGACGTCGCCGTGGAACGGCTGCGGCCCGAAGCGCCGCCCGAGGACCGCGACACCCTCGCGGCCGACCTGGAGGCGTGGGCCGAGCAGTTCCTCGACGAGATGTCCTCACCGCCGGGGCGCGCCTACATCCGGGACGCGCTGCTGGGCGACTCGGACGGAAGCAACGCCGGCCGGTGTTCGGCGTACGCGGCCGGCCAGATCGAGGTGATCCTCGCCCGGGCGGCCGCACGCGGCGAGGACGCTCCGGAGGTGGAGACGGTGCTCGACCGCGTGGTGGCGCCGATGATGTACCGCATCCTGTTCCGCCCGGATCAGCTCGATGCCGCCTACGCACGCCACCTGGTGAGCGACCTGCTCGGTTGAGTGCGCCCGGTGCGGCAAGCCGCCCGCCGAGGATCAAGTGCTGGGTGAGAGAGTCTCACGCCCTGAGGTCCAGGTCCGGTTCCGAGGTCCTGCGCGCCCAGGACGGCTGCTATTGATCTTCGGGGCCACCCGGTCGCTCTCGCCTGAAGACGAGTGGCAGCCGGCGCAGCACGTCACCCATGAGCTTCACGAAGTTGCGCTCGCTCAAACGATCGTCCGCGCGTAGTTGAAGGGCTCCCACGACCGAAATGAGCAATACGGCGCCGATGATCACGACCGGCAGCGCCCACAGCGCGAGGATCCGTGCCACGGCCAACAGCAGAGTTGTGATCACCACAACCGCGGTGAGGTAGAACAGGCCGGAGAACCAAGGCGACCGCAGTCTCGAGATTTCTCGTCGAGCCAAAGCTTTCGACAGGTGATCGGTTACGGCCTGGACTTCCTCGGCATGGCTACCGAAGACGTGAAGCTCGGTCGCCCCATTCCGGCCGAAGGAGAGCCGGACGCCGCAAGTCGGGCAGAAACCACCTGGTTCCTCATCGGTCACGCCGGCACTACGGCAATAAGGGCAGTACGACCTACCGCGACGCGCCTGCTCCGGCTCAGGTGACATCGCCCCATGATGCCGGATTCGGCCCGCATCCAGCACGGCTGGACCTGCCGGGCGACGCCGGCTATCGCCTGCCGGCCTGGACGCGCTCGAGCGGCAGCACATCCAGCGCTGGACCGGTTTGCTGCTGCCCCCGGAAATGCTGGGCTCGCACGTCGGTGCGCCGACGGCGCACACCACCGGCCGCACGCACACCCTCGACTTCCGCGCCGGCACCGCGTTCTTCGGGCACTTCGGCATGGAGTGGGACCTGACGTCGGCGAGCGAAAGCGATCTCGCCGAACTCACGGCGTGGATCGCGCTGCACAAGCGGTTCCGGCCGCTGCTGCACAGCGGCACCGTCGTCCGCAGCGACCACCCCGACCCGGCGCACTGGCTCCACGGCGTCGTCGCTCAGGACCACACCGAAGCGCTCTTCGCCTTCGTCGCCCCGCAGATCGGCGCCTGGGCCCCGCCCGGCCGCATCCGGCTGCCCGGACTGGCCGCCGGGACCCGCTACACCGTGCGGTTCCTCTCCGCCGTGGAGCGGGGGCGGCCGGCCGAGGGAGGCGAGCGCGGTGATGACCGCCGGGGAGACGACCACCGCCACCGCGGCGACGGCCGGGCGCTCCAGCCGCCGCCCCACGAGTTGGCCGCCATGGCGCTGGCGGCGTGGGGATCAGCGGTGCCGGGCGCCGCCGTCGACGTGGACCGTTTCGCCCGTCACCCATCCCGCGCCCAGGAGCCACCGGGCGGTGTCGGTGACGTCCTCGAGCGTCCCGATCCGGCCCGCGAGGGAGGCCGCGGCGGCACTGTCGTACAAGGCGCGGCGACGCTCGTCCGGAAGCCGGTCCCAGGTGCCCGAGTCGGTGATACCGGGCGCGATGGCGTTGACCCGCAGCGGCGCGAGCTCGACGGCCAAGTGGGTGACCAGGGCGGCCAGGGCCGCGTTCGCCGTACCTTTGACGACGGTGCCGGACTTCGGCTTCCAGCCCACGATGCCGGAGAAGAACAGGAAGGATCCGCCGGCGGGCATCCGCGGGGCGAAGTGCTTGGCCAGCAGCAGCGGGCCGACGACTTTGGTGGAGAACGCGGTTTGGATCTTGTCGTGTTCCAGGTCGGGCACCGGCACGTCGTGGTGCGCCGACGCGGTGGAGATCACGTGGTCGAAGGCGCCGAGCGACTCCGCGGCCCGCGCGATGGTGGCCTCGTCGGTGACGTCGATCCGGACTTCGGGGCCGGACCGGGTGGCGACGACGACGTCGGCGCCGTCCTGCCCGGTGCGCCGGACGATCTCAGCGCCGATACCGCGGGCCCCGCCGACGACCAGGATTCGCTTGCCTGTCAAGTTCTCGCTCATGATCGCGACGGTATAGATTTGCTACCGGTATCTTCAACGCTACCGGGAGGACCCCCGTGGGCAAGGCGTACAACGTCATGGCGGCGACGTGCCCGAGCCGCACCGTGCTGCACCGCATCGGGGCGCGGTGGACGGTGTTCGCCGTCAACGCCCTGGAGGACGGGCCGATGCGGTTCACCGAGCTCAAAGCGCATATCCGCGGGATCACCCCCAAAGCCCTCACCGAGACGCTGCGCGCCATGGAGGCCGACGGCTTGCTCGCCCGCACCGACCTGGGCGGCAACCCGCCGCACGTCGAGTACGCCCTGACCGAGCTCGGCCGTTCCCTGCTGGTTCCGCTGCGTGCCGTACGACAGTGGGCGGAGACGCACGTCCCGGACATCCTCGCTGCGCGCGAACGAGCCGGCGCCGGGGAAGCGACAGGCTGATGCTGTCCGGGCCGAACCCGGTCAACCGGCCGGGTGGCCGCCGTAGGTGCGGATCTTGTACTCGGTCGTCTCCAGCGCGAGGGTCAGCTCCCGCAGCTGCTTCTTGATGCGGGCGCGCTGGTCGGCCATGATGCGCGAGCGTTCGGGGATCGTGCTGTCACCCCGGTCGGCCAGCTCGATGTACCGCTTCAGGTCCTGCATGGTCATGCCGGACAGGCGCATCCGGGTCAGGAACACCAGCCGGCGGAGGTCCGGCGCCGAGTACGCGCGGTAGCCGGCGGCGTTGCGGGCGGGCCGGACGAGCCCCTGCTGCTCGTAGTAGCGGAGGGTGTGCGGGGTCAGCCCGACGAACTCGGCGGCTTCGGCGATCCCCAGGGGCGCCGCCAAGTCGTCGATCACCGAGTCGTCCAGCAGCCCGTGCACCGCTTCGGCCGCCGAGACCGCCGGGGCGTCGTCGGCGGCGAGGATGCGTTCGACGAGCAGTTCGGTGGACATGGGCAAAATCGTAGTTCAGAACGCGCGTACGGCGGGGGGCATGCCGGGGAAGTCGGCCGACTCGCTGACCGAGGCCCACTTCCCGACGTCCTCGAGCGAACGCCGGTAGCCGCGGGTGAGGTTGCGGACGGCTTCCGCACCGAGCGGCAGGCGCAGCGGCGCGTCTTCGGCCGCCAGCACGTCGCGGATCGCGGCGGCGGCCCGCACGGGGTCGCCTTCCTGAACGCCGTCGGCCTCGGCCAGGTTCGCCCGCACCGCGCCGATCACCCCGTCGTAGTTCGCGTCCTGGCGGGTGGTGCGCAGCACGCCGGACGCGTTGAACTCCGTCCGGAACCGGCTGGGCTCCACGATCAGCACCCGGACCCCGAACGGCGCCACCTCACCCGCCAGGGCCTCGGACCAGCCTTCCAGCGCGAACTTGCCTGCCGAATAGCTACCCACCGCGGGGAACGACATCCGCCCGCCCTGGCTGCTCATCTGCACGATCGCGCCCGACCCGCGCGCCCGCAGGTGCGGGAGCACGGCGCGCACGTAGGCGGCCGGCCCGAACAGGTGCTGATCGAGCATGTCCCGCAGCTCACCGTCCGACACCTCCTCCGAGGCCCCGACCTGACCGGCGCCGGCGTTGTTGACCAGCACGTCCACCTGGCCGAACACGGTCAGCGCCCGCTCCACGACCGCGGCGGCGCCGTCGACGTCGCGCACGTCGTGTTCCACGGCCAGCAGCCGGTCGCCGTAGCGCGCCTTCAGGGCCTCGAACCGTCCGGTCCGGCGCGCGGTGCCGGCCACGCGTTCCCCCGCTTCCAAAGCGACCTCGGCCAGTGCCAGGCCGAGCCCCGAGGTCGCACCGGTGATGAGCCACGTCTTGTTCTTGCTCTCCGTCACCACCACGACGCTAGAGATTCGAGCGCGCTCGAAGGCAACCCCGGATCCGCGCGGGGTTACGGCGCACCGGGTATTGCGTGAGTGTCATGCCCGGAGCCGTCGGCTCGGCCGAGGCCTGACCGCATCTCCGGCCTGTGAGGACGGCCACTGTGTCGGGAAGCAACCGCCGTGGGTACGAGCAACGAGAATGCGCGAAGGAGGGAGGGGTGTGTCCGACGGATGGGGACGGCTGGTGTCCGCCGCGGTCGTCGCGGCGGCGGCGTTCGGGCTTTTCCTCGTCGCCGAGCACGTCTTCCGCCGGGTGATCCGGCGGCTGGGACGGCGTTCCGCGGTCTTGGCCGAGTTGACGGTGCACGCCCACCGGCCGTTTCTGTGGTTCGCCGCGGTGGTCGCGGTGCGCAGCGCCTGCACCTTCGGCCTCCCGGAGGGGCCCTGGCGGGGACCGGTGGACCACGGGCTCGGGCTGGCGTTGATCGGGGTCGGCGGGTGGCTCGTCGCCGGGGTCCTCACGTCGATCGAGCGGGCAGCGTTGTCGAGGCTGCGGGTCGACGTCCCGGACAACCGGCACGCCCGCCGGTTGCAGACGCAGGTCACCCTGGTCCGCCGGATCACCGTGGCCGGCGTCGCGCTGCTCGCGCTCGGCGCGATGCTGATGACCTTCCCGATGGCGCGGGCCGCGGGCACCAGCCTGCTCGCCTCGGCCGGCGTGGTGGGCGCGGTGGCGGCGCTGGCCGCGCAGTCCCTGCTCGGCAACGTGTTCGCCGGGATGCAGATCGCGTTCAGCGATGCGATCCGGCTCGACGACGTGGTGATCGTGGAGAACGAGTGGGGGCGCATCGAGGACATCACGCTGACGTACCTGGTGATCCACCTGTGGGACGACCGCCGGCTCGTGATGCCCACGTCCTACTTCATGTCCCAGCCGTTCGAGAACTGGACTCGCCGGGAAGCGGAGCTTCTCGGCACGGTGGAGCTGGATCTGGACTGGTCGGTACCGGTGGAGGAGATGCGCGAGGAGCTGCGCCGGATCCTCGGTGACACCGACCTCTGGGACGGCCGGGTCAGCGTGCTGCAGGTGACCGACGCGGTGAACACGCTGATCCGCGTGCGTGCGCTGGTGAGCGCGGCCGACGCGCCGACGCTGTTCGACCTGCGCTGCCTGGTCCGCGAACAGCTCGTGAAGTGGGTACGCCGGGCACATCCGTACGCTTTGCCGCGCCTGCGCACGGAACAGCTGCAGGCATCTCCGGTCCCGAAGTCCGCGGATCACTCGCCCGGCCAGGACGCCCGCCTCTTCGGCGACAGCGCCGACGGCAGGACCCGGGAACGCACGTTCAACGGCCGGTGACGGATGCCCAAGCCGAACACACGATCGCCGATCTCCACGCAACGCCTGTGCGGGCACCCCGGTCGCCGACCGGGGTGCCTCGACGGTGGGGAGCCCGGCTAGCCACCCAACGCGACGTGGAAGATCCTCTCGTTGCTGTTGCCGGGGATGCTGTCCTTGTCGCCGTTGTTGGTCGTGGTCAGCCACAGGCCGCCGTCGGGTGCGGGCTCGACCGTGCGCAGCCGTCCGTAGGTGCCGTTGAAGTACGCCTGGACGTTCGTCAGGTCGCTGCCGCTGATCACCTCCCGGTACATCCGGGTTCCGCGTTCGCAGGCGACGTAAAGCACGTCGCGGACGATGGCGATGCCGGAGCAGGAGCCTTCCGCTGTCGAGTACGTCCGCTTCGGGGCGATGAACCCCGCGGTGCCGCACGTCCCGGAGGTGCCTTCGCACGCCGGCCAGCCGTAGTTGCCGCCCCTGGTGATCAGGTTGGTCTCGTCCATCACCGCGTTGCCGAACTCCTGCTCCCACAACCGGCCCTGGGAGTCGAACGCCAGCCCCTGCGGGTTGCGGTGGCCGTAGCTCCACACGTAGTTGCCGAACGGGTTGTCCGACGGCACGGTGCCGTCCGGGTTCAGCCGCAGGACCTTGCCGTTGAGGCTGGCCTTGTTCTGCGCGTTGTCGCCGTTCTGGGCGTCGCCGGTGCTGGCGTACAGCTTGCCGTCGGGCCCGAAGCGCAGCCGGCCGCCGTTGTGGAACTTGTTGCGCAGCAACCCGCTGAGCAGGACCTGCTCGGTGCCGAGCTGGTCGTTCTCCAGCTTGATCCGCACGATCCGGTTGTCGGACGGCGAGGTGTGCATGATGTAGAGCCAGTGGTCACCGGCGAACCCGGCCGAGACGGCCAGACCGAGCAGGCCGCCCTCGCCGTCGGTGTTGTCCACCCCGGGGACCGTGCCCACCGACGTCTTGGCCCCGGTGGCCGGGTTGAGGTGGACGATGTCGTGGGCGTCGCGCCGGGTGTAGAGGATCGTGCCGTCCGGCAGGGTCACCAGGCCCCACGGGATGTCGGTGTCGGTGGCGATCTGCGTCACCGCGCACACGGAGTCGCCGCAGGCCGCGCCGGTGGTCACGGTTGTGGTCGCGCTGGGCGCCGACACGTTCGCCTGGGCGTCCCGCGCGACGACGTGATAGGCGTAGCTCGTGTTCGCCGCCAGCCCGCTGTCGACGAAGGTGGTCGCGGGCGGCGCGGTGGCCGTCCCGGTGACGGCGCCGACCTTCGCCCCACCGCGGTAGACGTCGTAGGCGCGGACGCCGATGTTGTCCGTGGCCGCGGTCCAGTTCAGGGTCACCGTCGTGCCGGACGCGCTGCCGGCCAGCTTCGTCGGCGCGCTCGGCGCTTGCGTATCGGGCTGGCACTGCGGCGGCGTGATCGGCACCGTGGCACTGGCCTGCGAGACGTTGCCCGCGGCGTCCCGCGCGTTGACGTACAGGCCCCAGGTCACGCCGCCGACCACGGTCAGGCTGGTCGACAGGGTGCTCACCGACTTCATCAGCTGACCGTCGTGGTAGACGTCGTAGAACGCCACGCCCACGTTGTCGGTGGCGGCGTTCCACGAGAACGTCACGGCGTCGCAGACCAGGTCGCTCACCCGGGGGTCGGCCGGCACGCTCGGCGGCTGGGTGTCGCCGAGGGACGTCCGCCACTTCTGGTTGCCCCCGCCGTTGCAGGTGTACAAGCCGACCAGGGTGCTGTTCGCGGTGCCCGCCCCGGTGACGTCCAGGCAGAGACCCGACTGCACGCCCGTGATGGAGCCGTCGGCGTTGATCCGCCACTTCTGGTTGGCGCCGCCGGTGCAGGGGTAGATCTGCGCGTCGGCCGGGGACGTGGTGCTCGCGCCGGCGACGTCGAGGCACATCGCGGCGTCGTACACCCGCAGCTCGCCCGCCGTCGTGAACGTCCACGCCTGGTTGGCCTGCCCGTTGCAGTCGTAGATGTTGACGCGCGTCTTCGCCGCGGTGCTGTTGCCGACGACGTCCAGGCACCGCCCGGAAGCCACGCCGATCACGGTCGAGCCGGTGGCGGCGGCCGCGGTGGTGGCGGTGGGTGCGACCAACGCGGCGGCGGCGATCACCGCGGTCAGGAGACCGAGGCGGCGGACGTTCGAGGAGAACATGCTCCTACCTATCGCAGGCCCGCGCCCGGACGTCAAGACTTGTCCGGCTGCCTGTCCGCTCAGTGAGCGCTTGCCGTTGTACGGTGTTTCATATATCAGATCGGATTTCGGGAGGTCTGGTGGAACTCACCCGTCGTCAGGCTCTGGCGATCAGCGCGGCCGGCGTGGCCGCGGCGGGATGGCCGACGTCCGGAGCCGCTTCGGCGGCCGGAACCGGGCCGGTGACCGAAACGCTGCTCCTCACCGGCAGCGACGCCGACCACACCGTCGACTGGGACTTCCAGGTCACGGCCGGCCGGCGCGCGGGGGAATGGGCCACGATCCCGACGCCGTCCAACTGGGAGTGCCACGGGTTCGGCAGCTACCACTACGGCGGGGATCTCGTCCCGGCGGAGAAGGGCCACTACCGGCATTCGTTCACACCACCGGCGTCCTGGGCCGGCCGCCGGATCTTCCTGGTGTTCGAGGCCGCCATGACCGACGCCGACGTGCGGGTCAACGGGGTCTCGGCGGGGCCGGTGCACCAGGGCGGCTTCTACCGCTTCCGCTACGACGTGACGCCCCTGCTGCGGCTCGGCGAGCCGAATCTGCTGGAAGCGACCGTCAGCAAGGAATCGGCCGACAACTCCGTGAACGACGCCGAGCGCCGCGGCGACTTCTGGAACTTCGGCGGGATCTTCCGGCCGGTCTCGCTGGAGGCCTACCCGGCCGCCCGGATCGACCGCGTCGCGATCGACGCCCGCGCGGACGGGACTTTCACCGCCCAGGTCGCGCTCGCGGGCGTGCCCGCGGCGGGCCGGCTGACCGCGCGGCTGCGCCGGCTCGACGGCACGGCCGTCGGCGCGGCCTTTTCGGTAGCCGTGGCGAGCGGCGCGACCAGCGCGACCGTGACCACCACCACGGACCGGCCACCGCTGTGGACGGCCGAAACGCCGAACCTCCACCAGGTCGAGCTGACGCTTGCGAGTTCCGCCGGCGAGCCGTGGCACAGCACCGTCGAGCGCTTCGGGTTCCGCACGATCGAAGTCCGCGCCGGTGACGGCGTCTACGTCAACGGGAAGCGGATCGTCCTCAAAGGAGCGAACCGGCACACCTTCTGGCCGACGTCGGGCCGGGCGTCGAGCCCGCGGCTCGCCCGGCTCGACATCGGGCTGATGAAGGACATGAACATGAACGCCGTCCGGATGTCGCACTACCCGCCGGACGCGTTTTTCCTCGACCTCTGCGACGAGCTCGGGCTCTACGTCCTGGACGAGCTGACCGGCTGGCAGCGCCGCTACGACGAGGGTGTCGGCGCCCCGCTGGTCAAGGCCCTGGTGGAGCGCGACGTCAACCACCCGTCGATCCTGTTCTGGGACAACGGCAACGAGGGCGGCTGGAACACGGCGCTGGACGACGACTTCGGGCAGCACGACCCGCAGCGGCGGCCGGTGCTGCACCCGTGGACGACGTTCGGCGGCGTCGACACCAGTCACTACCAGACCTACAGCAGCACCGCGAGCAAGGTCGCCGGCAGCACGATCTTCCTGCCGACCGAGTTCTTGCACGGGCTCTACGACGGTGGGGCCGGGGCCGGCCTGAACGACTACTGGAAACTCATGGGCGGGTCGCAGCGCTCGGCGGGCGGCTTCATCTGGGCGCTCGTCGACGAAAGCGTCGCGCGCGACGACCGCGGCGGGGCCCTCGACACCAACGGCAGCCGCGCTCCCGACGGCATCCTCGGCCCGTACCGCGAAAAGGAAGCCAGCTTCTTCACGATCAAGGACATCTGGTCGCCGGTCCAGCTGGCCAGTCCGGCCTACTACGACGCGGTTTTCCCCGTGTCGTTCGACAAGACCGTGAAACTGGTCAACCGGTACGACTTCACGAACCTCCGGCAGTGCCGGTTCACCTGGCAGCTGCTGGCTTTCCCCGTGCCCGGCGCGGGAACCGGCCACCAGGTCCTGTCCCAAGGCGAGGCCGGCGCGCCGGACGTCGCTCCGGGCGCCACCGGCGCGGTGACGCTCGGCCTGCCCGCCGACTGGGCCGCCGCCGACGCGCTGCGGCTGAGCGTGACCGACCCGGCCGGCCGGAACGTCGCCGGCTGGACGTGGCGCGTCCGCAAGGCACCGGACTTCGCCGCGCGCCTGGTCAAGCCGGCGACCACGGGCAGCGTCACCGCGACCGAGACCGCCGCCGACGTCGTGCTCGTCGCCGGCGCCACCCGGGTGACCATCGGCAAGGCCGACGGGCGGCTGACCGGCGTGCGCCGCGGCAGTACGCCGGTGTCGCTGGCCAACGGCCCCGCGCCGGCCGGCGGAGCGGCCACGCTCACCGCGTTCAGCCACTTCCGCGACGGCACCGGCTGGGTCGTGCAGTGCGACTACCGCGGCGACCTGACCTCCGTGCGCTGGCGCCTGGACGCGAACGGCTGGCTGCGGCTGGAATACCGCTACCGCGCCACCGGCGACCACGACCACCTCGGCGTGAACTTCGACTACCCGGAGGCGAACGTCCGGGGCCTGACGTGGCTCGGCGACGGGCCGCACCGCGTCTACAAGAACCGGCTGCGCGGTGTGCAGCCCGACGTCTGGACCAAGCCGTACAACAACACCGCCACCGGGGCGAGCGAGTTCGCTTACCCGGAGTTCAAGGGTTACCACGCGCGAACGTGCTGGGCGGTACTGGACACCACCGAGGGCGCGGTCACGGTGGTCGCCGCGGAGGAGGGCCTGTACCTGCGGCTGTTCACCCCGGCCGTGGGCCCGGACCCGCAGAACGCCGTGGTCACCTACCCGGCCGGCAACGTCTCGCTGCTCGACGGCATCGCGCCGATCGGCAACAAGTTCCACGGCGTCGCGGCGCTGGGCCCGGAGAGCCGGCCCAACGCCGCCACCGGCGACTACCACCGCACGGTGTACTTCCGCTTCGACGGGTGAACTCAGCGTGCCGACGACTCCGACGCGGCGCGGAGGATCCAGGTGTGGAACTCCACCGCGAAGTGCTCCAGGTGGTGCTCGACCACTGCCGGGCCGCACGAGGCAGCTCCTCTCGCTCGGGCACGGTTCCTGCACGAAGCCGACCGTACGACCGACCGCGCGAAAACTCAACGCTTGTGGAGAAAAATGCGGTGGCCGTTACACTCGCCGCATGACCGCGCAGGATGAGGCGCCGGCGACGGGGGTCCGTCGCGGCCGCAAGCCCGGACCCGGCAGTACCCGGCAGGCCGTGCTCGACGCGGCGAGAGCGCGGTTCGCCCGTGACGGCTTCGCCGGGACCACGATCCGCCGGATCGCCGCCGACGCCGGGGTGGACGCCTCCCAGGTGATGCAGTTCTTCCGCTCGAAGGACGACCTGTTCGCCGCCGTCATGGCCGTCCCGGCGTCGGCGCTGGAACGGTTCGAAACGGCTTTCGAGGGGCCGGACGAGCACCTCGGCGAACGCGTGGTGCGCGCTTACCTGAGTGCGTGGGAGGGCAGCGCCGAGGAGTCGGAACCCCTGATGGCGATGCTGCGCGGCGCGGTCGGCAACGAGAACGCGTGCGTGCAGCTGCGCGAGTTCATCCAGTCCCGGTTGCTGCACGGCGCCGGAGGCGGTGGCGATGCGATGCTGCGCGCCGGCCTGGCCGCGGCGATGCTCGTCGGCATCGTCACCGGCCGGCGGATCATCGGGGTGCCGGTGCTCGTCGCCGCCGACACCGAACAGATCGTCGCGACCGTCGGCCCCGCGATCCAGCAGGTACTCGCCGGCACCGCGCCGACCGGCTGACGGCCTCACCCGGCGTCCGGCCGGTGTCCGCCCGCTCGGCCGGAGCCGGTACGACCCCGAAGGCGCCGTACATCCCGGCGAGCGGGTCGCCGATGGGCACACCGACATGAGCCCGGCCTCTCCCTGGGCTGCGCGAACGGTGCTGCCTGCAGGATCGCCGCAGCTCCAGAGCGTCACGTGTGGACAGTCAACGGGCGGCGACGCCACCGACACCAAAACCATGAACGTGCCGGTGGACGTGCCGGGAGGCGCATCCCGCGTCTTGCTCCAGTTCGACGACGACGCCGGAATCACCCGCGCCGAGGAGCTCCAGCTGCGCCCGTGACCACGACACCGCACCCGGTTCGGCCGAGCCGGCGGGCCGCGGAGCACAGCTGCGAAGTTGTTCAGCCGAGTGGGGGTCTGTCCCGCGCGACGATGTCAGCCGGGCGCGGCCCCCGAAGCTGCCGAGCAGCCCGGACACCGACCGCCTCGGCTACCGCCGACCGGTTCGGGAACTGATCGCTCGGCGGCGACATCCCCCGCAGCGGCCTGACTCACTCACCATGGTCCGCGACCCAACGGGGTACAACGCCCGACCGGCTCCGGGCAGCTCAGGGACACACCTCCCGCAGGCGTTCGAGGTGCGCCAAGCCCGAAAGAACCTCCTCCGCCGGCAAACCGAAGTCGATCAGGCACGCGACTTCGTCCGCTCCGAGGTCCGCCAGCCGGCCCACCACCTTCTCGGCCTTGTCCACCGAACCGAGCAGGCCGACGTTGTCGAAGTAGTGCTCGAACGTCCGCTCCACCAGGAACTCGATCTCGTCCGGCTCGAGGTCGCCGGGACCGTCCGACGACAGGATCAACCCCAGTGAACTGCGCATGTACGCCGTCAGCGAGGGGCGGACCTGTTCGCGGACTGCTTCGTTGTCCTCGCCGAGGAACGTGTGGACCATCACCACCACGTGGCCCGGCCAGCCGTGGGCCTCCGTCGCGGCCTTCCGGTACTCCACCACCTTTTCGGCCAGCTGGTCCGCGCTCTGCCCGATCAGGTGGGTCAGCAGCCCGGCGCGGATGCGGCCCGCGCTGCGGAACGTCTCGACGTCGCCGACGCTGGTGATCCACACCGGTACCTCGGCCTGCACCGGCGGTGGGTACGACCGGACCTTCGCGGGATTGCCCTCTCCGTCTTCGGCGTCGATCGGCTCTCCGCGCCACAGCGCGCGGACCTGCTCGATGCGCTCGTACATCACCTTCCGCCGGTCCGCGTACGCCGGCGGGTTCAACGCGAAGTCGGCGGCGTGCCACCCGGACGCGAACGACACCCCGGCGCGGCCGCGCGAGATGTTGTCCACCACCGCCCACTCCTCGGCGATCCGCAGCGGGTGGTGCAGCGGGGCCACCACGCTGCCGGCGCGGATCTTGACGCGGCTGGTGACCGCGGCGATCGCCGCGCCGGTCACCGAGGGATTGGGGTACGTCCCGCCGAACGGGTGGAAGTGGCGTTCCGGGGTCCACACCGCGTGGAACCCGTGCTCGTCCGCGAACCGGGCGCCGTCGAGGAGCAGGCGGTAGCGGTCGTCCTGCACGGTCCCGCTGTCATCGGCGAAGTAGAACAGGCTGAAATCCATCGTTCCTCAACAATCGGCGGGCAGGTCGGCACGGGCGAGCTCGAACGCGATCGCCGCGTGGTGGAGATCGGGCCGCTCCAGGAGGCCGTCCAGGATGACCGTGGACAGGCCGAGCGCGAGGTAGCCGGAAAGCACCTCGGCGACCTCGGCGTGGCTGCCGACCAGGTAAGGCGAGAACGTCTTGTACGACCTGAACGGGTAGAGCCAGTACGGGTCTTCCCGCGGCGACGCTTGGACGGCGTCCCGGGAAAGCCTGCGGTGCCAATGGGATTCGGCGCTTTCGGACGCGTACTCGTGGAGTTCTTCGCCGAGCTCGTCGAGCGGGAACCGTTCGTGGGCGACCGCCCACGCCTCCTCGGCGGTTTCCCGGGCGATGATCCCGAACCCCGCACCCGTGCCCCGCAGCGGCGATGTCCCCTCGTAAGCGCTGATCTCGTGCGGGTAGGACAGCCGGGTCGCGCCCAGTTCCCGCTGGACGCGGCGGCAGGCCTCGGACGCGCCGGAGACGTAGAACCCCGGCATCAGCTCCGGGGCCAGCCGCGGGGTCAGGTTCGCCGAGTCGAGTTCGTAGTATGCGCCGGAATGGCTGACCGGACGTCCCGCGGTGAGCACGAGCTGCAACACCTTGCCGTACTCGGCCAGCCGGTCGTAGCGCCGGTCGTGGTCCAGGGAACACCCGGCTTCCCGTAGGTGACGGGCGAACCCGCCGCTCACCAGGTTCAGGTCGACGCGGCGGTCGCAGAAGTACCCGAGCGTGTTGATCATCCGCGCGGCGCTCAGCGGGTGCATGTAGATCGGGTTGACGGCCACCAGCGGGACGAGGTTGTCCGTGTGCTCCAGGATCAGCTGGGCCGCCGACCACGGATCGAGCGTCGAGTTGTCGGTGTGGGTGAGGATGCCGGTGAACCCGGCCTGCTCGGTCGACCGCGCGACGTCGATCAGCAGCTTCCGGTACGCCGCGGGGGAATGGCCGTCCATCGGCGGGCAGGCGGTGTAGACGGTCACCATCGGTTTTGTCACCGCCTTTCCCCGGGCCGTCGGTGGTTCCGCCGCCGCGCGGCCGTGGTGTTGCGCGTCCGGGGGCTCGCGGCCCGTTCGACGGCGGCCCGGGGCGCGCGGAGGACCTGGGCGAGCGCGGAGATCGTCGGGTACGCGAAGAAGGCGGTCAGCGGGAGGTCGATGCCGTGCCGGTCGCGCAGTTCCTGCTGGATCCGCACGACGAGCAGCGACGTCGTGCCGGCGTCGAAGATGTTCTCGGTGACGCTGACCCGGGAGACGCCCAGCACTTCGCACCACACCTCGTGCAGCAGGTCCTGGCTGGGCCCGTCCGGGGCGACGTGGTCCGCGCTCGGCGTCTGTTGCCGGGCGAGGGCCTTCAAGGCGTTCCGGTCGGTTTTCCCGTTCGGCGTCAGCGGAAGGTCCGGCACGGTCAGGACGCGGTTCGGCACCATGTACTCGGGCAGGCGCTGCCGCAGGAACGCCCGCGTGCGGTGCTTCAGGATCCGCAGGAGCGCGCCCTGCCGCGGGTCGTTGGTGACCGGGCCGCCGATCGCCGGCTCTTCGTGGACGAACGCCGCGCCGCGGCCGAACGTCGTCCGGACCCGCCCCTGCTCGGGGAACCGCGAGGACCAGGCGTGGTGCGCCCGGCGGCCGTGCCGGGCCGCGATTTCCTCGAGGTCCTCCAGCGACCACGGGGGAACCGGCACGTCGTCGGCCAGCAGCGCGGCGAACCGGGCGACGCGGGCGTTCGGGATGCCGTCGACGACGACGTCGGCCGCGTCCGCCGCGCCGAGCAGCCGGTCCAGGCCCGCGAGGTCGCCGATCCCGGCCCAGTCGTGGTGCCCGGCGGGCCGCTCCGGGCGTTCGCCGCCGATCCGGAGCAGGACGTCGTAGCGGAAGCGGGTCAGCTCGTTGTCGAAGCCCGGCGCCTTGAGCGAGACCTGGATCCCGGTGATCGACGGGATGGTTTCCCGCAGTGCGGCGAAGTAGCCGGGGTCGACGAGCAGTTCGTCCTCCTCCAGTGCGGCCCGGGCGGCGAGGCCGCGCAGCTCGTCGGTCCGCAGCCGCTCGTCGGTCCGCAGCACGCTGGCGTGGAACGCCTCCGCCAGTCGCAGGCTCCGCAGGTCCCCGACGAAGATGTGGCCGCCGGGCGCGACGATCCCGCTCGCCTCGGCCAGCACCGACGTCAGGTAGTCCCGGCTCGGGAAGTACTGGGCGACGGAGTTGAGCACCACGCAGTCGAACCGCTCCCCGGCGGCCACCTCGCCGAGCTGCGTGGCGGTGGCCGTGGCCAGCCGCACGCGCTCGTCGAGCCCCCGCCGGGCGACCGCCTCCGCCACGTGCCCGACGGCTTTCGCGGAGAAGTCGACCCCCAGGTAGCGCTCGGCGGCGGGAGCCAGGCGCAGCAGGAGCAACCCGGTGCCGCAGCCGATTTCCGCGAAGGTGCGGGCGCCGGTCCCGGCGATGCGCTCGACGGTCCGCGAGATCCAGTCCCGCATGTGCGGCTCGGGCAGCGGCTGCTTGGTGTAGCTGCTCTGCCAGCCCTTGAGGTCGAGGTCGTCCGCCGCGGCGGGTTCCCCTTCGGCGTAGGTGTTGTCCCACAGGGTGCGCCAGTCGTCCGTGGCGCCGTCAACCGAGCCGGAGCCGGACCGCTCCGGCTCGGTCGCCGGCGTCACGAACGTGATCAGCTGGTCCTGGACGGCCACCGTGCAGGCGTCGCGGACGCCGGGACAGGCGCGCACGGCGACGTCGACTTCGCCGGGTTCCACGCGGTGGCCCCGGATCTTCACCTGGTCGTCGAGCCGTCCGAGGTACTCGAGGTGCCCGTCGGACCGCCAGCGGACGACGTCGCCGGTGCGGTACACCGGCACCCCTCGCACCTCGGTGAACCGCTCCGCGGTCAGCTCGGGCCGGCCGAGGTAGCCCAGGGCCAGGCCCGCGCCGCCGATGCACAGCTCGCCCGGCACCCCGAGCGGGACGGGCCGGCCGGCGGCGTCGGTGACGAACAGGCTGGTGTTCGCGATGGGCCGGCCGAGCCCGGTCACGGTGTCCGACGGCCGCAGCACGGCCCGCGTCGACCAGATGGTGGTTTCCGTCGGGCCGTAGAGGTTGTGGACTTCGGGGCCGAGCGCGGTCAGCGCCTGGGCGAGCGAGTGCGGCAGGTGCTCCCCGCCGCTCCAGATCTGCCGGAGCGCCGGGGGCGCCACGCGGGTGGTCGCGGTGTAGAGCTTCCAGGTCGCCGGCGTCGCCTGCACCACGGTGATGTCCTCGTCGGAGAGCAGCCGGTGCAGGCCGTCCGGGTCACCCCCGATGCCGGCGGGCCCGACGACCAGCGTCCCGCCGGTCAGCAGCGGCAGCCAGAGCTCCAGCCCCGCGATGTCGAAGGAAAGGGACGTCAGCGCGAGCAACCGGTCGTCGGCGCCGAACCCGGTCTCGGCCGCGAAGTCGTCCAGGAGGTTCCCGAGGCTTGCGTGGCCGACCGACACGCCCTTGGGCCGGCCGGTCGAGCCCGAGGTGTAGATGACGTAGGCGACTTTGCCGCCGTCCGGCACCGGCCGGGCGGCAGGGGTGGCGGACATCGGCTCGTCCAGCAGCAGCACTTCGGTGCCATCGGGTACCGGGATCCGGTCCGCGAGTTCGCGCGTGCTCACCAGCACCTTGAGGCCGGCGTCCCGGGTCATGTGCGCCAGCCGGGCGCGGGGGTACGCCGGATCGAGCGGGACGTACGCGCCGCCGGCGTGCCAGACGCCGAGCAGGCCGGCGGGCAGGTCGCGGCCTCGGGGGAGGGCGACGCCGGCCGGCTCGCCCGGCCGCAGCCCGCGGGCCGCCAGCTCCGCCCCGATGACGGCGGCGCGCTCGGCGAGCTGGGCGTGGGTGTAGTCGCCGTCGGCCGCCTTCACCGCCACGCGGCCGGGATGACGGCGTGCCGTCTCGGCCAGCCGCGCGGGCAGCGCGCGGGAGTCGACCGGCCGCACCGGGCCGGTGCCGAGCTCGGCCAGCGTGGCCCGCTCCCGGGCGTCGGTCAGGTCGATGCCCTCGACGCGGACGCCCGGGTCGGCGGCGGCGAGGTCCCACAGCCGTCGCAGGTGCCGCTCGAAGCGCTCCGCGGTCACCGGTTCGAAGAGGTCGGTCGAATAGCGCAGCCGGGCTTCGAACCCCTCGTCGAGCAGCGTGACGTCGAGTTCGAGGTCGAACGGCGAGGTCCCGGCGAGCGGCTCGACCGGCTCCAGCCCGGCGCCGGGCAGGTCGAGCCGCGGCCCGGGTCCGGTCCGGACCGTCGTGCGCACCTGGACCAGCGGGTGGTGGGACAGGCTGCGCTCGGGCGCCACGCCGTCGACGAGTTCCTCGAACGGGACGTCTCGGGAGGCGGCGTTCAGGTACGCGTCACGGACGCGCTCGAGGCAGGTGGCGAACGAGGGATCGGCGGTGAGGTCCACCGGGATCACGAGGGTGTTCGCGAACGACCCGATGAGCTGGTCCGCCTCGGCCGGGCGCCCGGCCGAAGGTGTCGCCACCAGCAGCCGCGGCTGCCCCGACCACAGCCCGAGGACCACCGAGAACGACGTCAGCAGCAGCATTTCGAGAGTGGCGCCGTGCTCCCGCGCCACCTTCTCGAGGGCGTGCGCCCCGGGAACCGGGACGTGCCACGACGAAACCGCCGCCGCGAACGTCTGCACGGCCGGGCGGGGGCGGTCGGCCGGCAGGTCGAGCACGGTCGGGAAGCCGGCCAGCTCGGCCAGCTGTGCCGCCCGCTCTTCGAGAGCCTGCGGCGTGCCCACCCGCGCACGCTCCTCGGTCGCGTGGTCGACGTACCGGACCGGCGGGGCGGGCAGGTCCGGGACCGTGTCGTGCCGGTAGTGCTCCGCGACCTCGCGCAGGAAAACGTCCATCGAGCGCGTGTCCGCGACGAGGTGGTGGAGCACGAACACCAGCGCCGCACCCGGCACCACGCCCACGCGCAACGGGGGCGTGGTGCCGAGGTCGAAGGGCTCGCGGGCGAACTCCTCGACCGCGGCGGCCGAGCCGAGCTGCCGCACGGTGACCCCGGCCCGGTCCAGTACCTCCTGGACGGGGACGCCGTCCACGACACCGAAGCGGGTCCGCAGCGCCTCGTGCCGCTCGACGACGTCGTTGACCGCGCGTTCCAGCGCCGGCACGTCGAGCTCGCCGCGGACGGCGAACCGGGCGCACCGGTGGTGCACGGCGGTGCCCGGCACCAGCTGCTCGGTGAACCAGAGCCGCCGCTGCGACAGCGAAGACGGGAACGTCATCGATCGGCCTGCTTTCCCGCCAGTTCCGCCGGGTCGATCCCGGGGCAGTGCCCCCGCAGCGCGGGGTGCAGCCAGGGCGTCCGCGCGAAGGCCCGGGGTGCCACGTCGATCCGCCGCGCCCGGTCGCGCTCGGCGTAGGCGTCCCAGTCGACCCGCACCCCGCGTTCCCACAGGGCGCCGACGGCCTGGAAGATGTCGGGCTGCGCGGCCAGGACGGCCTCCTCGGCCACGCCACCGCGCCGGGCGGCGGCAAGCAGTTCCGTCCCGCCGCCCAGCTGGAGGTACACGGCGTCCGGGTGCTCGGACACCACCGTGCGCACGGCTTCGCCGACCGGCACGGGCTCGCCGAGCTGGACACCCCAGTACCCGGGATCGCCCGCTTCTTCGGCGGTCAGCCACGACCCGGTGACGCCGGAAACCACCGGCGTGCCGGGTGCGTGCAGCCGCACCTCCCGCAGCCGGCGGGCGAAGTGCGCGGCCGCCTCCGAAGGCGTGTCCGCCAGGGCCTGGCCGCGCCAGCACACGGCCCGGGCGGCGTCTTCTGCCGAGAGGACCCCGCTCAGCTGCGCGGCGGTCAGCTCGCCGGCGCCCGGCCCCACCAGCACGTCGGGCCGGATCCCCAGCTCGCCGAGGAACGCGTGCTGCCCGATGCCCAGCAGGTGCAGCACCGGCGGCGAAACCGGCCCGCCCGCGCGGACGGCGTCGCGTACCGCCGCGAACGTCGCGGGGTCCAGCGTCTGCGCCATGACGGCGAGGCTTTCGTCCACAGTGGACCGGAAGACCGGCTCGGTCCGGTAGAGCGCGAGGGCCGCGCCGGCGTCCTCGTCCGGGAGCAGGAAGACGAGCGGCGGCGGCCCCGGGGGAGCCGTGCGGAACCGGTCCGGGTCCGGCCAGGTGCCGTTGCCCTCCAACGGGATCAGCGCGGTCGTGCGCGCGGCGAGCCCCGGGCGGCCGGTCCGCAGCGTGTGGCCGATGTCCTGCCGGACGTCGGCCGGGGCACCGTCCACGGCGGTGCGCACCGCCTCGACGGTCGCGCGCAGGCGTTCCGGATCGTCCGCGGACAGCGGAAGCAGCTGCCACGACCGCCCCCGGCGCGCGGCGAGCCGTACCTCCGCCTCGGCGTCCCCGATGATGACGTGGGCGTTCGTCCCGCCCAGCCCGAAGGAACTGACCGCGCCGTAGCGGCCGGTCGCCGAACGCGGCCACGGGACCGGCCGGTCCGCCAGGGTGAACGGCGTACCCCGCAGGTCCACGGGCGGCGCGCCCGTCAGCAGGGGCGCGTTGGGCGGGATCCGCTCGTGGCGCAGGGCGAGCAGGCAGGCGATGAGGCCGGCCGCGCCGGCCGCCGCGGTGAGGTTCCCGATGTTCGCCTTGACGGAGTGGAGCCGGCACGCGCCCGCGCCGCCGAACGCCTGGGCCGCGGCCTCGATCTCCAGCGCGTCCCCGATGCTCGTGCCCGAGCCGTGGCCTTCCAGCAGGCCGATGCCGTCGGCAGGCACCCCGGCGACGTCGAGGGCCTCTTCGATCAGCTCGACCTGGCCGGCGACCCCCGGTGCGGTGAAGCCGGCGCGTTCCCGGCCGTCGTTGTTCACGGCGGTGCCGGCGACCACGCCGAGGATCGGGTGGCCCGCGGCCAGCGCGACGTCCAGCCGGCGCAGGAAGACGACGGCGGCGCCGTTGCCCTCCACCGTGCCGTCCGCCGAAGCCATGTACGGTTCGCACCGGCCACGCGGGGAGTTGATGCTGCCCTCGGCGAACAGGTAACCCGCGTCGCCCACGTCGAGCGCCACACCCCCGGCGAGCGCGGAGTCGCACTCCCCGGCCAGGATCGCCTGGCACGCGAGGTGGACGGCGACGCTCGAGGACGAACAGGCCGTCAGCACGGTCATCGACGGACCGGTGAGGCCGAAGGCGTAGGAAACCCGGTTGGCGAGGTAGTCCGGGTCGGTGCCGACGGCGAGGGCGGCCGCGTCCACGTCGAGGCCGGCGGCGGCCGAAAGGTATTCGATCCGCGGGCCGTAGCCGCTCGTGCGCGACCCGAGGAACACCCCGACGCGATCCGGCAGCGAACCGATGAAGCACCCCGAGCTTTCCACCGCCCGGTAGCATTCTTCCAGCAGCACGCGGTGCTGCGGGTCGGTCAGCTCCGCCTCGGGCCCGCTGAAGCCGAACGCCGCCGGGTCGAAGCCGAGACTGTCCGCCATCGGGTAGGTGACGGGCACGTACGCCGGATCCTTGTACCGCCGCTCCGGAACGCCGCGCCGCGTCAATTCACCTTGGCCCATTTCCCGCCGCCCGGTCTTGCCGGTGCTGATCAGCTGCCAGAAATCCGCGGTGTTCCGCACGCCCGCCGCGCGGATCGACATTCCCACCACGGCAACACGATCGGACACTGGAATACCCACCTCACCACTAGCGTCGGGCAAGCCGCCGGCCACGAGCCCCATCCTGTCCCGCCGGCGAGACAGACGCAAGAATCCTTGCCGCCGTCGTGCTGCCGGTCGTTAGACTGCGGCCGTGGCGAATCCTTTCGAAGACGAAGAAGGCGTTTACCTCGTCCTGGTCAACGACCAGAACCAGCATTCCCTGTGGCCCGCGTTCAGCCCCGTGCCCGCCGGCTGGAAAGCGGTGCACGGCGAGGACACGCGGGCGAACTGCCTCGAATACGTCTCCACGCATTGGACGGACATGAGGCCGGCCGGCCTGGTCGAAGCCATGGCCGCGGAACAGTGACGGAGAAGGGCCGGGACATGACGAGCGACAGCGAGTTCCGCAACTCCATGGATGCCCTGGTGGTCGGCAGCGTCCGGGAGCTCACGGGGAAGCCGGGCATCGGTCTCGAAGACGACTTCTTCGACATCGGCGGCAACTCCATCATCGCCATCCGGCTCGGCCGGGTGCTGAGCGAAGAGCTGGGGATCCCGCGCACCGTCCGCATCATCCTGAAGAACCCGGTGCTGGGTGAGCTCAGCGACGCGCTCAGCGCCCTGGCCGCCGATCCGGCGTGAGGCCGCCGGGCCGGTTCAGGAGCCGGCGGCGGCCCGCCGCAGCATTTCCGCCGCCCAGGCCTCGACCGGCTCGCTTTCCTTGCCCGCGGCCCGTTTGATCATCTCCAGGTCCTCCGCCGAAAGCTGCAGGGCGAGCAGCGGCGCTTCGGGTGCGGGGCCGGCGAGAGCGGCGTCGGCCGGAGCCGGTTCGATGCTGTCCATGACCGTGCCGCTCCCGGTTCCTGCCTGGGTGATCTCGCCCTGCTGGGCGAGCTTGCTGCTGCGGATCTGGCCGCGGAGCTTGTTTCGGCTCCAGGTCGCCTCTTCGGCCTTCCTCAGCCAATAGTCCTGTTCGGGCCGGTCGAGCGCCACGACTTCGAGGTGGTGGCTGAAGCTCAGGCCCTGCCGGCGGCGGGACAGCGGGAACCGGCGGGCGACCCAGGTGTAGTTGCGGAGCGTCTGGTAGCTGAGCGACGTCCGCTGCACGGCTTCCCGGTAGCGGTCGTGGAACGTGGATTCGCCGTAGACGAGCCAGTCGGCGATCCACCAGGTCGAGGAGTCCGCGAAGGAGAAGAGGTTGCTGCCGACCTTCTCCCACGTGCTGAGGCTGTGCTTGGCCGTGAACAACAAGCCGGACTTGTGGAACTGGACCCCCGCCTCGGGCGGCCGCCCGGCGGTTTCCGCGGTCGCCCGTGGCGCCGCCGCCCCGTCCGGGCGCGACGAGATGGAACCTGTACGCATCGTTACCCCCCAGGTACGCTTCGTGCATGCTGCACCACCGACTATAACAGCGAGGACTCGGTCCGGAAGGCCCTTTATCGATCTTGGTCGGCCCGGCCGGGCGGCGCCGCCGCGCGGGCCGGTGGCCGGGTGCGCAATGCGTGAAATCCGGGTCAAATGGCAGCGGGGCAAACTGCTCGCCTCGTCCCGGCGGCGATGTCTCGCCGGCGGGACAAGCGAGCGGTCGTGGTTTGTTCATCGGTGATTTCCGGTGCGGGGATCGGGTACTGTCGGGCTGACTGTCCGCGCGCGGACATGGCTGATCGGTGGGAGGACTTTCGTGTCACGAGCGCGTCAAGCTGATTTGCACGGCTCGCCGGATTCAGGGGGTGGCGGAACCGTCGCCGACGGCCATTCGCGAGTCGTTTCCGCGTCGTCCGCCCAGCGCCGGATGTACTTTTCCTCGGTGCTGCGGCCCGACAGTTCCGCCGATATCTGGGGAACCGTTCTCGCCGTCGAGGGAAATCTGCTATTCGACCGGCTCGAACGCGCGCTCACGGTGCTGGCCGAACGGCACGAAACACTGCGCACCACGTTTCTCGAGCGTGGTGGCGAAGTCCTCCAGGTGGTGCACCCGGCCGGGCCCGTGGCGGCCGGCCTCGCCGTGGCACCGGGGGAATCGCCGGGCGGACGCCGGGCCTGGGCGGAAACCGAGGCCAGGAAGCTGATCGGCCGCCCGTTCGACCTCGCGTCCGGGCCGCTGTGGCGAGCCGGCGTGATCCGGGTGTCGGACGCGCTGCACCTGCTGGTCTTCGCGTTCCACCACATCATCATCGACGAGGTTTCCGCGCAGGTCTTCGCCGAAGACCTGCGGCTCGCCTACGCCGACCCGGACGCACCGGGCTTCACCGGGCCGGCCGCGCAGTACGCCGACTTCTGCCTGCGGGAGAAGGCGCTCGGCGTCGATCGCGCCGGCCTGGACCACTGGCGCGACCGGCTGGCCGGAGTCCAGCCGACGCGGTTGCCGGAAGACGGCGGGGAAACCGCGGGCGGGCTCGCCGGCGCCCGGTTGCCGATCGCCCTGCCCGAACACACGCTCGCGGAGTTCGAAGCGTTCTGCCGGGAACGCTCGGTCACGCCGTTCACCGGCCTGCTCGCCGTCTACTTCGTGCTGCTGCAACGCTGGACCGGAACGGCCGACCTCGCGGTCGGCACGCCGGTGCTGAACCGGTCGCACTCGGAGTTCTTCCGCACCATCGGGTTCTTCGCCAACACGGTCGTGCTGCGCTGCCGGGTCACGCCGTCGCTGACCTTCGACCGGTTCCTCGACGCCGTGGTCGACACGGTGCACGACGCGCTGGAGTACCAGGACGTCCCGTTCGAGGTGGTGGTGGACGAGGTCGCGCCCCACCGGGACGCCGATCGCAACCCGCTGTTCCAGGCGGCCATCGGTTACGGCTCGCTCGACCCGGGCGAGGTGTGGGCGCTCGACGGCCTGCGGGTCTCGCCCGTGGGGGAGCCCGCGGAGGTGCCGGCGATCCAGTTCGACCTGACCCTGGACATCCAGCGGCTGGCCGGCGGCACCACCTGCACCGTCGAATACGACCGCCGCCGGTTCTCCGCCGAAGCCATGCGGCGGTTCGCCGGTGCCTACGCGCACCTGCTCGCCGCACTCACCCGCTCGCCCGGCGTCCCGATGGGCAGCGTCCCGTTGCTCGACGAACGGACGCTGGCGGAAACGCTGGCGCTCGGCGCGGGCGAAGCGCACGACGCGCCGCCCGCGGACCACGCCTCGGCGTGGGACCTGTTCGCCCGGACCGCCGCGGCCACCCCCGATCGCGAGGCGGTCGCCGCGGACGGCGAACAGCTCACCTTCGGCGAACTGGCCGGCCGCGCCCGGACGATGGCCGCGGCCCTGCGGGCCCGGGGCGTGCGGCTCGGCACGGTCGTGGGGATCTGCCTGCCCCGGCGCGGCGACCTGATCGCCGCGATGCTCGCCACCTGGTGCGCCGGCGGTGCTTTCCTGCTGCTGGACCCGCAGCAGCCGGTCGCCCGCCGCCGCCTGCTCCTCGAGGACCCGGGCGTTTCCCTCGTGGTCGCCGACGAACCCTTCTCGGACGTGGAGACGGTCTCGGCGGCCGTGCTACTGGCAGACGCGGCGAAGCCGGTGGACGAGTTCGCCGCCCGCCCGGGCGCCGCCCCCGCTTACGTCGTCTTCACCTCGGGTTCCACCGGGCAGCCGAAGGGCGTGCTCGTCGACCACGCGAGCGTGGTCGCGCTCGCCACCACCCAGCTCACGCCGATCTACGCCCGGCTTCCCGCGGGCCGCCAAGCGAATATCGGCGGGTTGAGCTCGGTGACGTTCGACGTGTTCGTCAACCAGTGCCTCGGGATGATCGCCTTCGGCCACCGGCTGCTGCTGATCGGCGAGGAAGAGCGGATGGATCCGGTGCGGCTGCTCGCTCGCGGGGCGGACCCCGCGTCGGCGATCGACCTGCTGGACTGCAACAGCAGCCAGATGGAGGTGCTGGTCGACGCCGGCCTGCCGGCCGTGCCGCACCCGCCGAAGATCCTCGTGATGGGCGGCGAAAGCGCGTCCGACCGGCTGTGGCGGCGCCTGCACGAGCAGCCCGGGCTGGTCGCGTTCAACATGTACGGCATCACCGAGTGCACGGTGGATTCGGCCGTCGCGGAGATCGGCGAGCACCCCCGCCAGGTCGCCGGGCGCGCGGCCGGGACGTCGCGGCTCTACGTCGTCGACGACCAGCTCCAGCTGCTGCCGCCGCTGTTCGTCGGCGAGATCTGCATCGGTGGCCTCGGAGTGGCCCAGGGGTACGTGGGCCGGCCCGCGCAGACCGGCGAGCGGTTCGTCGCCGACCCGTTCAGCCCGGTGCCCGGGCAGCGCATGTACCGCACCGGCGACCGGGGCCGGCTGCGGCCCGACGGGCAGCTGGAGTTCTGGGGCCGCGTCGACGACCAGGTCAAGGTGCGCGGCCTGCGCGTCGAGCCCGGCGAGGTGGAAGCCGCGCTGCTCGGGCACCCCGCCATCGCCCGCGCTGCCGTCTTCGCAACCGACCCGGGCACCCGCGCGGCTCGGCTGGTCGCCTGCGTCCTGCCCGCCGAGGGCACCGGGGCGGAGCTGACGCCGTCCGCCGTCCGGGAATTCCTGCGGGGCCGGCTCCCGGCCGCGCTGCTGCCGGACCGGGTGGCGATCCTCGGCGAATTCCCGGTCACCCCCAACGGCAAGCTGGACCGCAAGGCGTTGTCGGCGATCGAGATCCCGGGTGCCGAGCCGGAACCGGCTTCGCCCGCGGCACCGCCCGGGGACCCGCGGGTCCGGCAGCTGTGCGAGATCGTGGCCGAGGTCGTCGGCGTGCCGCACGCAGGCCCGGAGGACAACTTCTTCGACCTGGGCGGGAATTCGCTGCTCGCCATGACCGTCATCGGGCGGGTGCGCACCGCACTGGGCTGCTCGGTGCGGATCCGCGCGTTCTTCGAAGCGCAGTCGATCGGCGAGATCGCGGACCGGCTCGGCGCCGACGACAGCGCACCCCGGCCCGCCCTGCGCCGGCGAGGTGACGCCTGATGGACACCCTGCTGTCCCGGTTGGCGGAGCAGGACGACGCCGAGGCGATGGCCGGCTACGGCGGCCAGGTCACCTACCGCGAGCTCGCCGCGCGCACCACCGCCTGGCTGGCCGAGCTCGACCGGCTCGGCGTGGCCGCGGGCGCGGTCGTCGCGGTCGTCGGGAACGCCTCACCCGAGGTCGTCGCGCTCTTCACCGCCCTCGCCGTCCGCCGCTGCGTCGTAGTTCCCTTCGCGCCCCACGATCCGCCGGCGGGGGAGCGGGCGCGCCGGATGGCGACGGCGCACGTGACCGAGGTCGTCGAGTTCGGCGGTCCCGGCGAGTGGACCGCCACGACGGTCGCGGCACCGGACGAGCCGCGGCCCGAGCTGACGGCGAAGCTCGCCGAGTCCGGGGAAGCCGGCCTGCTGCTGTTCTCCTCGGGCTCGACGGGGGAGAGCAAGGCGGCCCTGCTTTCGCTGCCGCGGCTGCTCGGCGGGTTCGGGGCGGTGGCCCGCCCCCGGCGGACGCTGCAGTTCATGGCCCTGGACCACATCGGCGGCGTCAACACGCTGTTCCGCACCCTCCTCGGCGGCGGCACGGTGATCACCGAGCCGCGGCGCACCCCGAAGCACGCGTGCGAGGCCATCGAACGCCACCGCGTCCAGGTGCTGCCGACCACACCGACGTTCCTCAACATGCTGCTGCTGTCCGGTGCCCACCGGGAGCACGACCTGTCCTCGCTCGAGCTGATCACCTACGGCACCGAGCCGATGCGCGAAGTCACCCTCGCGCACGCGGCGGAGGTGTTCCCGCACGTGCGGTTCAAGCAGACCTACGGCCTGACCGAGACCGGCATCCTGCCCACGCGGTCCGTCTCGTCGGATTCGCTGCGGATGGCCGTCGGCGGGCACGGGTTCCGCACCGAGGTGCGCGACGGCGTGCTGTGGATCAAGTCGCCCAGCGCCATGCTCGGGTACCTCAACGCGCCCAGCCCGTTCGACGACGACGGGTGGCTGAACACCGGGGACGCGGTCGTGGTGGCCGGGGACGGGACGCTGCGCGTGCTCGGGCGGCGGTCGGCGCTGATCAACGTCGGCGGCGAAAAGGTGTCGCCGGCCGAGGTCGAGGACGTGCTGCTGCGCGCGGGCAACGTCGCCGACGTCGTCGTGTCCGGCCGCGCGAACGCGGTCACCGGCGCGATCGTCGTGGCCACGGTCGAGCTGGCCGAGCCGGAGGAGCGGAAGGCGCTGAACCGCCGGCTGCGGCAGTTCTGCGGCGAACACCTGCCGTCGCACAAGGTCCCGGCCGTCATCACGGTCTCGGACCGGCCGTTGCACGGTGAGCGGTTCAAGCGGAAGGGAGGCGCGCTGTGACCGACGAGCGTCCGGTGGCGGTGGTCAGCGGCGGCAGCCGCGGGCTGGGGCTGGCCCTGGTGACCGACTTCCTCGACCGCGGGTACCGGGTGGAGACCTTCAGCCGGCGGGAGTCCGCCGAACTGGCCGTGCTGGGCAAGGAGACCGACTCGCTTTTCTGGTCCGAAGTGGACGGAACGGACGCGGACGCGGTGGCCGGGTTCGCCCGCGCGGCCGTGCGCCGCCACCGTCGCATCGACGTGCTGGTGAACAACGCCGCGATCGGGCTCGAGGGCCTGCTGACGATGACGTCCCCGGCGGCGATCGACGCCGCGCTGCGGACCAACTTGACGCTGCCGGTGCTGCTCGCCCGCGCCTGCCTCAAACCCATGCTCGCCCGCCGGGCCGGCGTGGTGGTCAACATGTCGTCGATCAACGCGTTGCGCGGCCAGACCGGCGTCGCGGTGTACGGCGCCGCGAAAGCCGCGCTCGACGGGCTGACGCGCGGGCTCGCCCGCGAGGTCGGCCCGGCCGGCGTCCGCGTGGTCAGCGTCGCCCCCGGCTACTTCGAGAGCGAGATGACCGCCGGCATCGGCGACGACCGGCGACGGCGGATCGTGCGCCGGACCCCGCTGGGCCGGCTCGGCTCGGTCGAGGACGTGCTCGGCGTCGTCCGGTTCCTCACCTCGCCCGCGGCGAGCTTCATCACCGGCCAGACCATCACGGTCGACGGCGGCTACACCTGCTGAACGGGAGTGTGCATCGCATGAACAGGCGCGAGACGGTCATGGCCGCTCTGCTCGAGATCGTGACCGAGGTGGCCGGGCCGGTCGAGCACCTGGACGAAGACCGGCTGCTCGTCGACCAGCTCGGCCTGGAGTCGCTGCACCTGGCCCGGCTCGTCGCCGTCCTGGAGCTGGAGCTCGACACCGACCCGTTCTCCGACGAGGTGCCGATCACCGGCGTCCGCACGGTCGGGGACCTGCTGCAGGCCTACGACCCGGTCGTGCCGCCCCGGCTCGGGGCCGGCGAGCCGGCATGAGCGAGCCGATCGCCATCGTCGGCCTCGCCGCGCGGTTCCCCGGAGCCGCGGACGTCGGCGAGTTCTGGGACGCGATCCTCGCCGGGCGCGAGTCGATCCGCGACCTCGGCGACGAGGAACTGCTCCGCGCCGGCGTGGACCCGGCCTGGCTCGAGGACCCCGACTACGTCAAGGCGGCCGCCTCGATCGACGACGTCGACCTCTTCGACGCGGCCTTCTTCGACATCTCGGGCCGCGAAGCCGCCGTCATGGACCCCCAGCAGCGCGTCTTCCTGGAAACGTGCTGGCACGCCCTGGAGCACGCGGGCCTGCGTCCGGCCGCCGGCGACGCGTCCCCGGTCGGGGTCTTCGCCGGCAGCGGCGGAGTGCTCACCAGCTACCTGCCCGAGGTGCTGACCCACGCCGGGACGTTGGCCGACCCGACGGCCTCGCTCGAACAGCTCGGGTCCGACAAGGACTTCCTCGCCACCCGGGTGTCGTACAAGCTGAACCTGACCGGGCCGAGCCTGACCGTGCAGACGGCGTGTTCCACGTCGCTGGTCGCGGTGCACCTCGCCTGCCAGAGCCTGGTGCGCGGCGAATGCGAAGCGGCGCTGGCCGGTGGCGTGAACATCCGGCTGCCCCGGGCCGCCGGGTACTGGCACCGCCGGGGCGGCATCCTGTCGCCGGACGGCCGCTGCCGCCCGTTCGACGTCGAATCGCGCGGGACGATCTTCGGCAGCGGCGTGGGGGCCGTCGTCCTCAAGCCGCTCGCCGCCGCGGTGCGCGACGGCGACATCGTCTACGCCACCATCCTCGGCACCGCGATCAACAACGACGGCGGCGGCAAAGCCAGCTACGGCGCCGCCAGCCTGCCCGGTCAGCTCGGCGCGATGCGGCAGGCGCTGGCCGTCTCCGGCGTCGACCCCGCCACGATCGGCTACGTCGAGGCGCACGGCACCGGCGTGCCGCTCGGTGATCCCACCGAAATCGGCGCGCTGAAGAAGGTCTTCGGCCCGGACGCCCCGACCGCCATCGGCTCGGTGAAGGCGCTGATCGGGCACATGGAGGCGGCGTCGGGCATCGCCGGCCTGATCAAGGCCGCGCTGGCCCTGCACGAGGGCCTTGTCCCGCCGAGCCCGTACTTCACGGCCCCGAGCCCCCGGCTGAAGCTGGCCGGCTCGGGCCTGTTCGTCAACGCCGAGCCGCTGCCGATGCCCGGGTCCCCGCGCCGGGCGGCGGTCAACTCACTGGGGATCGGCGGCACCAACGCGTTCGCCGTGCTGGAACAGGCCCCGGACCGGGCGACGGCGGACCGGCGTCCGGGCCACGACCTCGTCACGATCAGCGCGAAGACCGCGGACGCGCTGCACACGCTGGCCGGGCGGTGGGCGAGCCGCCTGCGCGAGCCGGGCGCGGACCTGACGGACCTGGCCCACACCAGTCATGTCGGGCGGCGCCCGCTGCGGCACCGGCTCAGCGTGGTGGCCGACACCGGGGAGGCGGCGGCCGAGCGCATCGAGTCGTGGCTGCGCATCGGGACCGGGCAAGCCGACGCGGGTGAAGCCGCGAAGGCCCGGCCGAGGATCGGGTTCCTCTTCCCCGGCCAGAGTTCCGAGTACGCCGGCATGGCCGTCGAGCTCCACCGCGAGCACCCGGCTTTCCGCGCGGCGCTGGACCGGCACGCGGAGCACTTCCGCCGGCTCACCGGGGCCGAGCTGCTCGACGTGTTCGCCGACGCGGCGGCTCAAGCGCGGGCCGAGCTCCTCCAGCCCGCGGTCTTCCTCCTGCAGGTCGCGCTGGCCGAGTTCTGGGCGTCCTGCGGGGTGCGGCCGGACGCCGTGCTGGGGCACAGCCTCGGCGAGTACGCCGCGGCCTGCGTGGCCGGGGTGTTCAGCGTCGAGGACGGGCTCGAGCTGGTCTGCGAACGCGGGCGCGCCTTCGCGGCCGTGCCCGGCGGCGGCCGGATGGTCGCGGTCGGCTGCACCGACGTGGCCGAGCTGGAACGCCTGGTCGCGGCCAAGGGCGGGGCGGTGACGGTCGCCGCGTACAACGCGCCGGACCGGATCACCGTCTCGGGCCCGGACGCGGAGCTCGGCGAGCTGGAAACCGAGTTCCGGTCACGGAAGTGGGGGACGATCCCCCTGGAGACGACGCACGCTTTCCACTCGTCGCTGGTCGCCCCGGTCGTCCCGGCCGTGGCCGCGGCGGCGGGCCGGATCACCCACCGGCCGCCGTCCGTGCCGATGGCGCTGAACCTCACCGGCACCTGGGCGACCGGGCTCGACGCGGGCTACTGGGGCCGCCAGCTGACCTCGCCGGTCCGGTTCGCGGCCGGCCTCGGCGAGCTGCTCGCCGGCGGGTGCACGGTCTTCCTCGAGGTGGGTTCGCGCCGGACGCTCACCACGTCGGGCCGCGCCCAGGCCGGCGACGACGTAGTCTTCCTGCCGGGCCTGGCACCCCGGAAGCCGGAGCGGGCCGGCGTCCTCACGCACCTCGCGCGCCTGGAGCGGGCCGGGATCCCGGTCGACTGGGCGGGGTACTACGGGCCGCTGCGAGCGGTCAAGGTGGCCGCCCCGCTCTACCCCTTCGCGCGGACCCGGCACTGGCTCGCGCCGGCGCCGTCCGGTGCCGAAGCCGCGCGGCCGGCCGGCGACCGGCCGCCGGCGCTGACCCGGCTCGCCCTGCCGCAGTCCCCGCAGCGGCGGTACGAGACCACCGTCGCCGCGCACGCCCCGCGCGTGCTCGCCGACCACGAGATCGCCGGGCGGCTCGTCGTGCCCGGGGCCTACCACACGGCCTGCCTGGTGGAGGCGGTCGCCGGCGAGGCCGGAGTGGTCGTCGAGGACCTGGTGTTCCCGCGCGCGCTGGAAGCCGCGGACGAACCGCGCCGCGTGCAGCTCGTGCTCACGCCGGCCGCGGACGGCCGGTTCGTCGCCCAGTCGCTCGGACTGTCCCGGGTGGACGATCCGCTGGCCGAGGACGCGTGGCAGGTACACGCGGAGGGCCGGATCCAGCGGGCAGGCGTCGCCCCGCAGCCGGTGGACCCGGCGGCCCACCGCACCGGACGGCCGGTCCCGGAGCTCTACCCGCGGTTCGAGGCGGCCGGGTTCCGGTTCGGACCCGCGTTCCGGTGGATCGACCAGCTGCGCCTGGACGGCGACGACAGCACCGGTGACCTCACCTTCACGGCCGCGTCGCCGCGCGAGCGGACGATGGCGCTGCTCGACTCCGGCGTCCAGCTGGCCATCGCGGCGCGGATCGCCCGGCAGGTGCCCGAGGACGGCGTGCTGCTGCCGTTCCGGATCGAACGCGCGGTGTTCCACCCGTCGACGGCGGAATCGGGGGTCGCGCGCGTCCGCCACCGGGTGGCCGAAGCCACCCGGGCCGTCGCCGACGTCTCGCTGCTCGACCACGACGGCAACCCCCTGCTCGAGCTCTTCGGCCTCGAACTGCGGGCGGTGTCCTTCCGCACGCCGCCGGCCGCCGAGGCGCCGATCCACGCCGAGGACTGGGAGCCGGTCGAGACGGCGGGCGCGCCGGCCCCGGCCGGGACCTGGCTCGTGCTCGCCGACCGCCAGGGCCACTGGCGGCACGCGGTCGCGGCGCTGGAGGCGCGGGGCGGCCGGTGCGTGGTCGCCGAGGTCAGCACCACCTTCGACCCGGCCGACGCCGACCACCTCGCACGGCTGCTCCGCGAAACCGGACCGGCGCACGTCCTGCACTGCCTCGGCTTGGACCAGGACACGCGCACCGCCTGCGGCAGCGTGCCCGCGCTCGTGCAGGCCGCCGCGAAGGCGGGCCGGCCGCCGGCCTCCGTGGTGCTGCTGACCCGTGGGGCGGTGGCCGTGGCCGGGGCCGCCGCCGACCCGTACGGCTCGATGCTGTGGGGCCTGGGCCGCACGGTCGCGCTGGAAGCCCCGCAGCTGGGCGTGCGCCTGCTCGACCTGGACCCCCGCGATCTCGCCGGCGCGCTGCGGATGCTGCCGGACGTGCCGGGGCCGGAGGCCGCGATCCGCGACGGCCGCGCCTACCGGCCCACGCTCCGCCGCGTCTCCGTGCCGGCGGCTGTGCCGCCGACGGCCGGGAGCCGCCTGAGCGGGTGCTACCTGATCACCGGCGGGACCGGGGCGCTCGGCCTGCGCACCGCGGCCTGGCTGGCCCGGCAGGGGGTGCGGCACGTCGTGCTCGCCTCGCGCCGGGCCACCGAAGCGCGGGTCGAGGACGTGCCCGGCCTGCAGATCACGCTCGCCGATCTCGACGTCACCGACGAAGCCGCGGTCGGGCGGCTGGTTGAGCGCGCGCAACGGGAGTGGGGCGGCTTCACCGGCGTCGTCCACGCCGCCGGCGTGCTCGACGACGCCGTGCTGCCGCAGCTGAGCTGGGACCGGTTCGAGGCGGTGCTCGCGCCCAAGGTGACCGGCGGCTGGCACCTGCACCGGGCCACCCTGGGCCTCGACCTCGAGCACTTCATCCTCTTTTCGTCCACGGCCGCGCTGCTCGGCGCGCCCGGGCAGGCCCACTACGCGGCGGCCAACGCCTTCCTCGACGGGCTCGCGCACTACCGGCGGGGCCTGGGCCTGCCCGCCCTCAGCGTCGGCTGGGGGCCGTGGGAGGCGGGCATGGTGGCGCGGCTGAGCGAGCGCCTGCAGGCCCGGCTGTCCGACGGCGGGTTCACCCCGCTGACGGCCGAGCCGGCCTTCGCCGCCCTGGACCGGCTGCTGACGGCGCCCGGTGCCCACTACGGCGTCTTCTCCGTGGACTGGTCCCGCTACCTGGCCCGGTTCCCCGGCGGGCGAGCCGTCGCCGCGGAGGCGGGGACACCCGCCCCCGACGCGGTGGAGCCGGTCCGGCGGCTGCGGCGGGACTGGCCGGCGGCCACCCCGGACCGCCGCCGCGAACTGGTGCTCGGGTACCTGCGCGGCATGCTGGCCACCCGCCTCGGCATCGCCGAGACGACGGTCGACGAGGAGCTCCCGCTGGCGGAAGCCGGGCTCGATTCGCTGGTGGCCGTCGAGGTCCGCGGCCAGATCTTCCGCGACCTGGACATCGACCTGCCGCTCACCGGCCTCCTCGAAGGCAAGGCGCTGCGGCTGCTCGTCGACGAGCTGGCGGACCGCCTGGTGCTCGACGCGCCGGCCGCCCCGGCCGTCCCGGCCGGCTCCGCTGCGCCGCCGTCCCCGGCCGGGCCTTTCTCCGCGGAGGAGGCGGAACGGCTCCTGGCCGACCTCGACTCGCTGACCGAGGACCAGCTCGAGGCGCTCCTGCCCTGGCTGGCCGAGCAGGACGGAACCGCATGACCGACTACGACGTCCGCAAGAAACTCGAGGCGGCACTGCGGGCCCGCGCCGCCCAGGCGCGGACCGCCCACCCGCTTTCCCACGCCCAGCGCCCGTTGCTGCTGCTGCACCGGATGAACCCGGACAGCGCGTCCTACCACGTCGGGTTCACCGCGCGGTTCACCGGCGGGTTCGACGGCACCGCGTTCCACGCGGCGGTCCGGTCGCTCGCCGGGCGGCACCCGGCCCTGCGCACCACGTTCAGCGGCGTCGACAGCCAGACGGTGCACGGCTGGCTCGAACCGGACTTCGCCGAGCGGGCTGCGCGCGGGTGGAGCGAGCAGGAGCTCCGGGACGCTGTGCGCGGCGCCTACCGCGAGCCGTTCGACCTCGCGGCCGGCCCGCTGTTCCGCGTGCGGGTGTTCGCGGTGGCGCCGGGGGAGGCTCTCGTCCTGCTGACCCTGCACCACGTGATCTGCGACTTCTGGTCGCTCGGCATCGTCCTGGCCGAACTCGAGCAGCTCTACCTCGCCGAAGTGCAGCGGCGCCCCGCGCAGCTGCCCGCTCACGAGGCCCGGTACACCGACTTCGTCACCCACCAGCGTGCGCTGATCGACGGTGAGAAGGGCGCCCGGGCGCGGTCCTATTGGCACGAACGGCTTTCCGGCCGGCTCGAACCGGTCGGGTGGCCCCGGTCCGACGTCGATCCCGAGGCCGCCGAGGGCGGCTCGGTCGTGTTCCCGATCCCCGCCGAGCTCGCCGACGGTGTGTTCGCGCTGGCCAAGGCCGAAGGCGCCACGCCGTACGCGGTGCTGCTGACGGTTTTCCAGGTCCTCGTCAGCCGCTACACCGGCCGGCGGGACGTGCTGGTCGGCTCGCCCTTCGCCGGCCGGACCGATCCGGGGCTGGCCGGGTGCGTCGGCAACTTCGTCAACCCGGTGGTGCTGCGGGCCGACTTGGGTGACGCGGCGTCGTACCGGGAGCAGCTCGGCCGGACCCGCACCGCCGTCGTCGAGGCACTGGAGCACCAGGACTACCCGTTCGAGCTGCTCGTGAGCGAGCTGGCGCCACGCCGGGTGGACGACCGCAACCCGATTTTCCAGGCGATGTTCAGCTACCAGAAGCCGAGCCGGTACCCGGCGCTGGCGGCCCTGTACGTCGCCGACGAGGACGCGGCCCCGGTCGCCTGGGCGGGGCTCACCGCGGTGCCGTTCCGGCTGGACCAGCAGGACGACCAGCTCGAACTCGTGCTGGAGGTCGTCCACGACGGCGACCGGCTCGTCGGGCTGCTCAAGTACCGCCGGGCCGTGTTCTCCGAAAGCGCGGCCCGGGAGGTGACCGGGAACTACGTGGCGCTGCTGCGGGCCGCGCTCGCCGACCCCGGCCGCGGTATCGCGGATCTGCCGGTGGCGACGGAAGTCGAGCCCGGCGGCCCCCGGCGCAGCGCGCCGGCGCGAGTGCCCGCCGGGGCGGCACCCAGCGCCCACGTCGGCCGGGTGACCGCCGTCTGGCAGCAGGTGCTCGGCCGCCGCGGTATCGGGCCCGACGACAACTTCTTCGACCTCGGCGGCAATTCCCTGCTGCTGATGAAGGTGCACGAGCTGCTCGCCGGCGAGAGCCCGGACCGGCCGCTGCAGGTGCCGGAAATGTTCCGCTACCCGACGGTGGCCGGCCTGGCGCGGCGCCTCGCCGGGACCGCGGTCGTCGCGGACCCGGGCCGGGGCCGGGCGTCGAGCCGCCGGGTGCAGCTGGCGGACGGCACGGCCCGCAGCGCCCGGCTGCGCGCGCGGGAGCGCCAGCGTCCGGAGACCAACGGGGGTAAGGATGTCTGACGGGATCCGCGCGAACGACGTGGCCGTGATCGGGATGTGCGGCCGGTTCCCCGGCGCGCCGGATCTCGATCGGTTCTGGCGCCGGCTGCGGGCCGGGGACGACCTGCTCACGACGTTCACCGACGCCGAACTCGCGGCGGCCGGCGCGCCGGAGCGGGTGCTGCGTGATCCCGCCTACGTCAAGCGGGCCGCGCACCTGCCGGACGCGTACGACTTCGACCACGAGTTCTTCGGCTACACCCGGCGGGAAGCCGAACTGCTCGATCCCCAGCAGCGGCTCCTGCTCGAGGTGGCGCAGGAGCTGCTCGACACCGTCGGTTACGCCGGGGGAGCGGGCGACCAGGCCGTCGGCGTGTTCGCCGGCGCGTCGATGAACACGTACCTGACCAACGTCGTGGCCCGCGCCTGCGACCCGCTCGGCCACGCCGGCACCGAGCTCATGATCGCCAACGACAAGGACTACCTGACCACCAGGATCTCCTACAAGCTCGGGCTGACGGGACCGAGCGTCAACGTCCAGACCGCGTGTTCGACGTCGCTGGTCGCGGTGCACATGGCCGTGCAGAGCCTGCTCGCCGGCGAATGCGACGTCGCGCTGGCGGGTGGTGTCTCGGTGATCGCGGCCGGCTACCCGGGTTACTTCTTCAGCGAGGGCATGATCCTCTCCCCGGACGGCCGGTGCCGCCCGTTCGACGCCGAAGGCGCGGGCACGACCTTCGGCGACGGCGTGGGGCTGGTCGCGTTGAAGCGGCTCGCCGAGGCCATCGAGGACGGTGACCAGGTCCTGGCCGTGGTCAAGGGGTCGGCGATCAACAACGACGGCTCCGACAAGATCGGCTACACCGCCCCGGGCATTTCCGGGCAGCGGGCGGTGATCACCGAGGCGCAGGCGGTCGCCGAGGTCGGCAGCGCCACCGTTTCCCACGTCGAGGCGCACGGCACCGCGACGACCCTGGGCGACCCGGTCGAGTTCGCCGCGCTGGCCGAAGCCTTCACCGAGGGCGGCGCCCGGCCGGGCCGGTGCACCCTCGGCTCGGTCAAGGCGAACGTCGGCCACCTCGCCGCGGCGGCGGGCATCGCCGGCTTCATCAAGACGGTCCTGGCGTTGCGGCACCGCGAGATCCCGGGCCACCCGACGTTCACCCGGCCGAACCCCCGGATCGACCTGGCGGGCAGCCCGTTCACCATCAACACCCTGCCGATGGCCTGGCCGCGGGGAGAAACGCCCCGGCGAGCCGGGGTCAGCTCGTTCGGCATCGGCGGCACCAACGCGCACGTGGTGCTGGAGGAGGCACCCCCGCTGCCGGCCGCGCCCGAGACGGGCGGCCCGCAGCTGCTGGCGGTGAGCGCGAAGACCGAGCCGGCCCTGCGCGAGCTGGCCACCCGGCTGGCGCGCGCACTGGCGGAGCCGGACGCCCCCACCCTCGCCGACGCGGCTTACACACTGCGCCGAGGCCGGCGCGGGTACGCCCATCGGTTCGCGGTTGTTGCGGAGGACCACGCCACGGCGGCGGCGGGCTTGCGGGCGCTGGCGGAAAGCCGGCCCGTGGCGGCCACCGCGAAGTCGCTTGCCTTCGACGGCAGCCGGCCCGCCGAGGCCCCCGCCGTGGCCTTCCGGTTCGGCGAAATCCCTCCCGAAGAGTTCCGGGCGCTCGTCACGCAGCTGCCCGCGCTCGCCGACCTGGCCGAACCGGTACCGGAACTGGTCCTCGCCACCTGGTGGACGGAATCCGGCGTCCACCCGGTGGCCGCCGGAGGAACCGGGGCCGGCGAAGTCCTCGCGGCCTGTTTCGCCGGGGCCTTGGCCCCGGCCGAAGCGGTGGCGCTGCTGGACTGGCGGGCCGGGCGGCTCGACCGCGCTCCCGAGCTGCACCCCGCCATCCCGCGGATTCCGGTCCGCTCGGCCGTCACCGGCGGGAAACTGCCGCCGGAGCGGCTGCTCGACCCGCTGCACTGGACCCGGGACGTCTGGACCGGCGACCGGCAGGCCGAGGCCTTCGCCGGGACGACCGTGCTCGAGATCGGCGCCGGGGAACACCCGCTCGCCACCGCGGGCCGGCTGTGGGCCGCGGGCGTGCCCGTGGACTGGTCGGCTTGGTCGGGGGAGGCCCACCGCCGCGTCCCGCTGCCGGCGCACCCGCTGAACCGCACCACCCACCGCCTCGCGCCGCCGCCGGCCACCGAACGGCCGGTGGCGGACGACAGCCCGCCGCCCGACCACGAGGAGCACACCGTGGAACCCCTGCTGGCGGAAGTCCGCGCCCTCGTCGGCGGCTACTTCGACGTCCCGCCCGCCGAACTGGACGCCGGTGTCACGTTCACCGACCTCGGGGCCGACTCGATGGCGCTGCTCGGCATGCTGCGGCTCGTCGAAGACCGCTACAGCTGCAAAGTGACGCTCCGCCAGGTTTTCGGCGACCTCCAGACCCCGGCCGACCTCGCCGGGTACCTCCACGCGCACGCCCCGGCCGGAAAGCTCCCGGGCCCGCCGGCCCCCACCCCGGACCCGGCCCCGGCGCCGGTCGCCGCAGCGCCGACGACCAGCGTCTCCACGGCAGTGCAGGACCTGATCAAGCAACAGCTGCTGGTCATGCAGCGTCAGCTCGAGGTCCTGGCCGGGACCGAGCCGCCCGCGCCGGCCAAGCCGAACCCACCGACGCCCGCGACGAAGTCCGTGGTGCCGCTGTGGCCCGGCTCGCGGCGCGCCGCCGACACCGTGGACTCGGCCCAGCGCACCCGTTACCTGAAGGCGCTGGCCGAGCGGCTCGGCGCCCGGACGAAACGCTCGAAGGACTTCGCGCAGCGGTACCGGCCGATGGTCGCCGACAGCCGGTCGACCGTCGGGTTCCGGCCCGCCACCAAAGAACTGCTGTACCCGATCGTCGCCGAGCGCGGCCGGGGCGCGCGGCTGTGGGACATCGACGGCAACGAGTACGTCGACCTCACCCTGGGCTACGGCGTGCACCTGCTCGGGCACAACCCGCCGGTCGTCACCTCGGCCGTGCGCGAGCGGATGGACGTCGGCTTCAGCCTCGGGCCGCGTACCCAGCTGGTCGAGGACGTCGCCGCCGGCCTGCTCGAACTCACCGGCATGGAACGGGTCGCCTTCCTCAACAGCGGCACCGAAGCGGTGATGACGGCGGTGCGCCTCGCCCGCGCGGCCACCGGCCGGGACAAGATCGCGGTCTTCTCCACCGCCTACCACGGCCACTTCGACGGCGTGCTCGCCGTGCCGTCCCGCGAGAACGGCGTCTTCGGCACGAAGCCGCTCGCGCCGGGCATCTCGCCGGGTGCGGTGGAAAACGTCTACGTCCTCGAATTCGGCACGGACGAGGCGCTCGACTTCCTCACCAAGCACGGCCCGGAACTCGCGGCCGTCCTGACCGAGCCGGTGACGCTGCGGACGCCGGGCGTGCAGAAGCCCGAATTCCTGCGCCGGCTCCGGGAAATCACGCACACCTGCGGGACGAAGCTGATCTTCGACGAGATGGTCACGGGCTTCCGCTGCCACCCGGCCGGTGTCCAGGGCCTGTACGGCATCGAGGCCGACCTGGCCACCTACGGCAAGATCGTCGGCGGCGGCCTGCCGCTCGGCGTGATCGCCGGCCGGGGCGGGGTCATGGACGCCATCGACGGCGGCGTCTGGCACTTCGGCGACGACTCCGGCCCGACGGTGGAATCGACCTTCTTCGGCGGCACGTTCAACCAGCACCCGCTGACCATGGCGGCGGCCAAGGCGGTCCTGGACCACCTCCGCGCGGAGGGACCCGGCCTGCAGCGCGACCTCGACCGCAAGACCGAGGTGTTCGCCGGGCAGCTCAACGCCGATTTCCGCGAGCTCGAACTGCCGATCGAGGTCCGCCGGTTCTCCTCGATCTTCAAGTTCGAGCACGAGCAGAACATGGACCCGTTCTACTTCAACCTGCTCGACCGGGGTGTGTTCGTCTGGGAGCTGCGCAACTTCTTCCTGTCCACCGCGCACGAGCAGGCCGACCTCGACCACATCCGCACCGCGGTGCGCGAGTCCGCCGAGGAACTGCGCGCCAACGGCCTGCTCGGCGAACGGCGGACGAGCCCGCGGCCGGCGCCGCTGCGCGGCACCCTCGCCCAGCGGCAGCTGCGGGACCTCGACGAGGGGGCCGTGCCCGCGTTCGAGATGTCACTCGGGTTCCGGCTCGACGGCCCGCTCGACCACGACGTCCTGCGCGGCGCCGTGCGCGGCCTGGTCGACCGCCACGAGAGCCTCCGGACCGCGTTCGGCGCGGACGGGGAGACGCTCGTCGTCCAGCCCACCCCGCAGACGGTGCTGACCGAGCACACCTGCGGGACCGAGGCCGACCTCGGCGACTTCCTCCGGACCTGGGCCGGGCAGCCACCGGAGACGGCGTTCCGCGCCGCGGTGGTACGAACGGACACCCAACGGCACCTGCTGCTCCTCGCGGTGCACCACGCGCTGGTCGACGGCTGGTCCTACAGCGTCCTTCTCGACGACTTGGCCGCGCTGTACAACGCCGGGTGCCGGGGCACGAGCCCCGGGCTGCCGCCGGCCGTCCAGTTCCGGGACTACCTCGGCTGGCACGAGCGGGTCGCCGCCGGTCCCGGGGCCGCCGCGCACCGCGACTACTGGCACGCCCTCCTCAAGGAGGCCCCCACGCCGGAACTGCCGTCCGCGGGCCGGCCGGCGAGCTTCCCCTACCGCGCGGTCCGGCACAGCGTCCACCTCGACCCGGGCTTCTGCGACCGGATGCGCGAGGCGGCCCGCGCCGAGGGCGTCACCGTGTTCGCCTACCTGGTCGCGGCCTGGGGCGCCCTGCTGCACCGGCTGACCGGGCAGGACGACGTCGTCGTGCCGGTCGCGTCCGCCCGTCGCCCGCCGGCGCTGGACCAGGTGGTCGGGTACTGCTCGAACCTGTTGCCGCTGCGGCTGCGGCTGCCGTCGGACGTCCTGGTCGCGGACTACGTGGCCGAGGTCCTGGACCAGCTGGTCACCGCGCTGGAAAGCCAGGACTACCCGTTCGCGGCGCTGCTCACGGACCTCGCCCCGCCGGGGGCCGGGCTGCGCAGCGAGCTGTTCACGACGTCGATGTCGTTCTACCGCCAGGTGAGCGTGCCCGTCCTGGACGGGCTCGTGGTCACCGAAGCCGAGCCGGTGCCGATCCGGCACATCGGCAACCCGCTGGCGCTGAACGTCGTCGACCGCACGGACGGCTTCCGGTGCGACTTCGAGTCCGCGGCCGAAGTCGTTCCCGCGGACCTCGCCGAACGCATCCCGCAGTACTACCGGAACCTGCTCGAGGCCATGGTCGCCGGCGGCGACCGGCCGCTGGCCGAGCTGGACCACGAATAGCCGTCACCGAATCCGAGCACGATTCCGCCGCGGCCGGTGCCGGCACCGGCCGCGGCAAGGGGGAGCCGACATGTATCCGTTGTCGTTCGCGCAGCGGCGGTTGTGGTTCATCGGCCAGCTGGACGGCCCGAGCGCGGTCTACAACGTGCCGTTGGTGCTGCGGCTGTCCGGGCCGCTGGACCGCGGCGCGCTGGACGCGGCGGTCGCCGACGTGGTGGAGCGCCACGAAAGCCTGCGGACGGTGTTCCCCCTGGTGGACGGGGAACCGGCGCAGCGCGTCGTGCCCGCCGGCGAGGTCGCGCTGCCGGTGTCCTGGGTGGCCGCCGGCGCCGGCGAGGTGGCCGGGCTGACGGCCGGGGCCGCGGGGTACGTGTTCGACCTGACGACCGAGATCCCGATCCGGGCGCAGGGGTTCTCGGTGGCGCCGGACGTGCACGTGCTGGTGTTGCTGGTGCACCACATCGCGTGCGACGGCTGGTCGTGGGGGATGCTCGGCCGCGACCTCGCGACGGCCTACGCGGCGCGGCTCTCGGGGACCGCGCCCGGCTGGGCCGAGCTGCCGGTCCAGTACATCGACTACACGCTGTGGCAGCGGGATCTGCTGGGCGCCGGCGACGACCCGGGCAGCCTGGTGTCGCGGCAGGCCGCGTTCTGGCGCGAGACCCTGGCGGAGCTGCCCGAAGAACTCCCGTTGCCGTTCGACCGGCCGCGGCCGGCGGTCGCCACCCACCGCGGTGCGGGCGTGCCGGTGCTCCTGGACGCGGAGACGCACGCGCGGATCGAGGGATTGGCCCGTCAGAACGGTGTCACGCCGTTCATGGTGGTGCAGGCCGCGCTCGCCGTCCTGCTGTCGCGGCTGGGGGCCGGGACCGACATCCCGCTCGGGACGCCGGTGGCCGGACGCGCCGACGAAATGCTGCGCGAACTGGTCGGGTTCTTCGTGAACACGCTGGTGCTGCGGACGGACGTCTCGGGCAACCCGACGTTCCGCGAGCTGCTGGCCCGCGTCCGCGAGACCGACCTGGCGGCGTTCGAGCACCAGGACCTCCCGTTCGAGCGGCTGGTCGAGATCCTGGCCCCGCCGCGGTCGCTGGCCCGCCACCCGCTGTTCCAGGTGATGGTGGCCTTCGACGCCGACACCGGGACGTCCTTCGCCATGCCGGGCCTGCGGGTCGACGAGGTGGACGTCACGGGCTGGGATTCGGCGAAGTTCGACCTGAACTTCGAGTTCCGCGAACGGTTCGAGCCGGACGGGCGGCCGGCCGGGATCAGCGGCGTCGTCGAGTACGCCACCGATCTGTTCGACCACGCCACGGTCGAGGCGCTCGCCGCCCGGTTCACCGCACTGGCCGGGCAGCTGATCGCCGATCCCGGGCAGCGCGTCGGCCTCGTCGACGTGCTGACCGGCCGGGAGCGCGAACTGCTGCTGAGCGCGTGGAACCCCGGCCCGCGGGACGTGCCGGACGCGACCTTGCCCGCCCTGTTCGAGGCGCAGGCCGCAAAGACCCCGGACGCGGGCGCCGTGACCTGCGGGGCGGTCTCGCTCACCTACGCCGAACTGAACGCGCGGGCGAACCGGCTCGCGCGGCTGCTCGTCGAGCGCGTGGCCGGTCCGGAGCGGTTCGTGGCGATCCGGCTGCCGCGGTCGGTCGACATGATCGTTGCGGTGCTGGCGGTCCTGAAGGCGGGTGCTGCTTACCTGCCGGTCGATCCCGGGTTGCCGGTGCAGCGGGTCGAGCTGATGCTGGCCGACGTCGCTCCGGTGCTGACCATCACCGAGGACACTTTTGCCGCTTCGTCAGGGAAATCGGCGGAGAACCTCGACGACGGTGACCGGCTTTCGCCGTTGCTGCCGTGGCACCCGGCCTACGTCATCTACACGTCCGGCACGACGGGCAACCCCAAGGGTGTGGTGGTCCCGCACCGCAACGTCGTCAGCCTGATGCGCTCCACAGAGGACACTTACGGCTTCGGGCCGGACGACGTCTGGTCGCTGACAGCCAGGCTGGCCTTCGACGTCTCGGTGTGGGAAATCTGGGGCGCGCTGCTCTACGGCGGCCGGCTGGTCGTGGTCCCGCAGGAGGTGACGCGGTCGACGGCGGAGCTGCTGGACCTGCTGGCGGCGGAGAAGGTGACGGTGCTCAACCAGACACCGTCCGCCTTCTACGAACTCGTCCGCGCCGAGCCGCGGGACCTCCGCCTCCGCACGATCGTCTTCGCCGGTGAGGCGCTGTCGTTCGAGCGGGTCCAGGAGTGGTACGCCCGGTATCCGGAGAGTGCCGCGCGGCTGGTGAACATGTACGGGATCACCGAAACCACCGTGCACGTCACCACCCTGGAACTCGACCCCGCACTGGTGGCCGGCTCGCCCGCGCGGAGCCTGATCGGCCAGGCGATCCCCGGGCTCGCCCTGTACGTCCTGGACGCGAACCTGCAGCTGGTCCCGCCGGGTGTCGCCGGGGAGCTGTACGTGTCGGGGCCGCAGGTGGCGCGGGGTTACTTGAACCGTCCGGAGCTGACCGCGCAGCGGTTCGTGGCGTGTCCGTTCGGTGCGCCGGGTGAGGTGATGTACCGCTCGGGTGACTTGGCCCGGTGGCGGGCCGACGGCAGCCTGGAGTACCTGGGCCGCGCGGACGACCAGGTGAAGATCCGGGGTTTCCGCATCGAACTCGGCGAAGTGGCGGCCGTGCTGGGCGCTCAGCACGGCGTGGCGCAGGCCGCTGTCATCGTGCGCGAGGACCGGCCGGGCGACAAACGGCTGGTCGGGTACGTCGTCCCGGCCGGCGGCGCGGACGTGGCCCCCGCGCAGGTGCGCGAGGTCATGGGTGAAACCCTGCCGGAGTACATGGTCCCGATGGTCGTCGAGGTCGACCGGCTGCCGCTGACGGCCAACGGCAAACTCGACCGCCGGGCGCTGCCGGCGCCGGACTACGCGGGAGTGACGGCCGGCCGGTCGCCACGGTCACCGCTCGAGGTGCTGCTCTGCGGCGTGCTGGCGGACGTGCTCGGCGTCGACCGGGTCGGGATCGACGACAGTTTCTTCGCGCTCGGCGGCCATTCCCTGCTCGCGACGCGGCTGGCGAGCCGGGTCCGCTCGGTGCTGGGCCTGGAACTGAGTGTCCGCCAGGTGTTCGAGTTCCCCACGGTCGCCGGCATGGTGCGGTGTCTCGACGGCGGCAGCGGGCCGGCCCGGCCCGCCCTCGTCCGGGCCGGCCGGCCCGAGCGGGTGCCGTTGTCGTTCGCGCAGCGGCGGCTGTGGTTCCTCGGGCAGCTCGAAGGGCCCAGCGCGGTCTACAACGTGCCGCTGGTGCTCGGGCTGTCCGGCGCGCTGGACCTCGGCGCGCTGGAGGCCGCGCTCGCCGACGTCGTGGCGCGCCACGAGAGCCTGCGGACCACCTTCCCGGTCGTGGACGGCGAGCCCGTCCAGTGGGTGGTGCCGGCGGCCGAAGCCGTGCTGCCGGTGGCGTGGGCCGACGCCGACGCGGATCGCCTGGCCGGACTCGTGGCCGGGGCCACGGGCCACGTGTTCGACCTGGCCACCGAGCTCCCGGTGCGCGCGCAGGGCTTCTCGACCGGGGCGGCCGAGCACGTGCTGGTGCTGCTGGTGCACCACATCGCGTGCGACGGCTGGTCGATGGGACTGCTGGCCCGCGATCTCGCGACGGCCTACTCCGCGCGCCTGGCCGAGGCGGCGCCGGCCTGGCCCGAACTGCCGGTCCAGTACGCCGACTACACGTTGTGGCAGCGGGACCTGCTGGGCTCGGAGGACGATCCGGCCAGTGTGGTGACCCGCCAGTCCGCGTTCTGGCGCGACGCGCTCTCGGGACTGCCGGAGGAACTGACACTGCCGTTCGACCGGCCGCGTCCGACGGTGGCGAGCCACCGCGGTGCGGAGGTCCCGCTCGTCCTGGCCGCCCCGGTGCACGCGCGGATCGAGGAGCTGGCGCGCGAGGCGGGCGTGACGCCGTTCATGGTGGTGCAGGCGGCGCTGGCGGTGCTGCTGTCGCGGCTGGGGGCCGGGACCGACGTCCCGCTGGGCACGCCGGTCGCGGGGCGCGCCGACGAGGCCCTGCACGACCTGGTGGGGTTCTTCATCAACACGCTGGTGCTGCGGACGGACGTTTCGGGAAATCCGACGTTCCGCGAGCTGCTGGCCCGGGTCCGCGAGATCGACCTCGCGGCGTTCGAGCACCAGGACCTGCCCTTCGAGCGGCTGACGGAGCTTCTCGACCCGCCGCGGTCGCTGGGCCGGCATCCCCTGTTCCAGGTCATGCTCGCCTTCGACACCGCGGACGAGCCCGCGGCCGGCCTGCCGGGCCTGCGGGTCGGCGAAGTCGCGGTGCCGGGCCGGGATTCGGCCAAGTTCGACCTGAACTTCGAGTTCCGCGAGCGGTTCGGGCCGGACGGCCGTCCGGCGGGGATCGACGGCGCCGTCGAATACGCCACCGACCTGTTCGACCACGACACGGCCGAGGCGCTGGCCGGCCGGCTGGCGCGGCTGGTCGAGCAGCTGATCGGTGCGCCCGGGGAACCGATCGGCCGCGCCGAGGTGCTGACGGCCCGGGAACGGCGGCTGTTGCTCGAGGAGTGGAACCCCGGCGCCCGGGAGGTGCCGGGGGACACCTTGCCCGCGTTGTTCGAGGCGCAGGCCCGGCGCACGCCCGCCGCGGTCGCGGTGGCCGACGGCGTTGTCTCGCTGACGTACGCGGAGCTGAACGCGCAGGCGAACCGGCTCGCGCGGCTGTTGGTCGAACACGGGGCGGGCCCGGAGCGGTACGTGGCCGTGCTGCTGCCCCGCTCGGCCGGGATGATCGTCGCGGTGCTGGCCGTCCTGAAGGCGGGTGCCGCCTACCTGCCGGTCAACCCGGCGCTGCCGCGGCAGCGGGTCGAGCTGATGCTGGCCGACGTCGCCCCGGTGCTGACCGTCACCGAAGACACCTTCGCCGCGGCCGCCGGGAAAGCGGCCGGGGACCTCGACGACGGCGAGCGGGTCTCACCCCTGCTGCCGGGGCACCCGGCCTACGTCATCTACACGTCCGGGACGACGGGCCACCCGAAGGGCGTGGTGGTCCCGCACCGCAACGTCGTGAGCTTGATGTCCGGCACGGAAAGCACGTACGGCTTCGGGCCGGACGACGTGTGGGCGATGGTCCACTCCCTCGCCTTCGACGTCTCGGTCTGGGAGATCTGGGGCGCGCTGCTCTACGGCGGCCGGCTCGTCGTGGTCTCCCAGGACGTCACCCGCTCACCGGCGGACCTGCTGGAGCTGCTGGTCACCGAGAAGGTGACGGTGCTCAACCAGACGCCGTCCGCGTTCTACGAGCTGGCCCGCACCGAGGCCCGCGGGCTCAGCCTCCGCTTGATCGTCTTCGCCGGCGAGGCGCTGTCGTTCGAGCGGATCCGGGACTGGTACGCCGGGCACCCGGAAAGCCCGGCGCAGCTGGTGAACATGTACGGCATCACCGAAACCACCGTGCACGTCACCATCCTCGCGCTGGATCCCGGCCTGGTGAACCGGTCCCGCACGCGCAGCCTCATCGGCACCGCGATCCCTGGGCTCGCGCTCTACGTCCTGGACGAAGGCCTGCGACCGGCCCCGCCGGGCGTCGCGGGCGAGCTGTACGTGTCCGGGCCGCAGGTGGCGCGGGGTTACCTGAACCGGCCGGAGCTGACCGCGCAACGCTTTGTGGCGTGTCCGTTCGGTGCGCCGGGCGAGGTGATGTACCGCTCGGGTGACCTGGCCCGGTGGCGGGCCGACGGCAGCCTGGAGTACCTGGGCCGCGCGGACGACCAGGTGAAGATCCGCGGCTTCCGGATCGAACTCGGTGAAGTCGAAGCGGTCCTGAGCGCGCGGCCCGAGGTGGCGCGGGCCGCCGTGGTCGTGCGCGAGGACCGGCCGGGCGACAAGCGGCTGGTCGGGTACGTGGTGCCGGCCCCCGGGGCCGCGGTGGATCCCGCGCGGCTGCGGGAGTTCGCGGGCGAGTCGCTGCCGGACTACATGATCCCGGCCGCGCTGGTCGTGGTGGACGGCCTGCCGCTGACGGGCAACGGGAAGCTGGACCGGCGGGCGTTGCCGGCCCCGGACTATTCGGGGGCGGCCGCCGGCCGGGCGCCGCGGTCACCGCTGGAGGCGTCGCTGTGCGACCTGCTCGCGGAGGTCCTCGACGTCGCCCGGGTGGGGATCGACGACAGCTTCTTCGACCTCGGCGGCCATTCCCTGCTCGCCACGCGGCTGACCAGCCGGGTGCGGTCGGTGCTGGGCCGGGAGCTGAGCGTCCGCCAGGTGTTCGAGTTCCCCACGGCCGCCGGGCTGGCCCGCTGCCTCGACGGTGCCGCCGGGCAGGCCCGGCCCGCGCTGATGGCGGTGGACCGGCCGGAGCGGGTGCCGCTGTCGTTCGCGCAGTGGCGGCTGTGGTTCATCGGCCAGCTCGAAGGCCCCAGTCCGGTCTACAACGTGCCGCTGCCGCTGCGGCTGTCCGGGACGCTGGACGTCGCCGCGCTGCGGGCGGCGGTGGCCGACGTCGTCGGACGGCACGCGAGCCTGCGGACGATCTTCCCCGTCGTGGACGGCGAACCGGTGCCGCGGGTCGTGCCCGCGGACGAGGTGGCGCTTCCGCTCGAGTGGGGCGACGCCCCGGCGGACCTGGCTGCCGAGGCCGCCGGGTACGTGTTCGACCTGGCCACCGAGATCCCGGTGCGGGCGCGGGGGTTCTCGACCGGGCCGGACGAGCACGTCCTGCTGCTGCTGGTGCACCACATCGCCTGTGACGGCTGGTCGATGGAGGTGCTGGGCCGCGACCTCGCGACCGCGTATGCGGCGCGGCTGGCGGGAACGGCGCCGGCCTGGGAGGAGCTGCCGGTCCAGTACGCCGATTACGCGTTGTGGCAGCGGGAGCTGCTGGGCTCGGAAGACGATCCGGCCAGTGTGGTGGCCCGGCAGTCCGCGTTCTGGCGGGAGACCCTCGCGGGACTGCCGGAGGAGCTGGCGCTGCCGTTCGACCGGCCGCGTCCGACCGTGGCCGGTCACCGTGGGGCGCACGTGCCGGTGCGCATCGGGGCGGACGTGCACGCGCGGATCGACGACTTGGCGCGCCAGGTGGGCGCGACGCCGTTCATGGTGGTCCAGGCGGCGCTGGCGGTCCTGCTGTCGCGGCTCGGCGCCGGGACCGACATCCCGCTGGGCACGCCGGTGGCCGGTCGCGGCGACGACGCTCTGCACAACCTGGTCGGGTTTTTCGTCAACACCCTGGTGCTGCGCACGGACGTTTCGGGGGACCCGACGTTCCGCGAGCTGCTGGCCCGGGTCCGCGAAACCGACCTGGCCGCGTTCGAGCACCAGGACCTGCCCTTCGAGCGGCTGACGGAGCTGCTCGACCCGCCGCGGTCGCTGGCCCGGCACCCGCTGTTCCAGGTGCTGGTCTCGTTCGACACCACCGCCGGGGTTTCCTTCACCATGCCGGGCCTGCGGGCCACCGAACTGGAGCTCCCGGGCTGGGCTTCGGCGAAGTTCGACCTCAACTTCGAGTTCGGGGAGGTCCGGGACGACGGCGGCCGGCCGGGCGGGATCACCGGCGGCATCGAGTACGCGACCGACCTGTTCGACGACAACACGGTCCGCACCCTCGCCGGCCGCCTGGTGCGGCTGGTCGAGCACCTGGTCGCCGACCCCGGCCGGCCCATCGGGCAGGCGGACGTCCTGACCGGCCGGGAGCGCGAGGTGCTGCTCACCGAATGGAACTCCGGCGCGGTCACGGTCCCCGAAGCCACGATTCCCGCGTTGTTCGAGGCCTGCGTCCGGGAGACGCCGGACGCGGTCGCGGTGGTGTCCGGTGCGGTATCGCTGTCGTACGCGGACTTGAACGCGCGGGCGAACCGGCTGGCGCGGGTGCTCGTGGCGCAGGGCGCCGGCCCGGAGCGGTTCGTGGGCGTGCGGCTGGCGCGGTCGGCCGAGCTGATCGTGGCGGTCCTCGCGGTGCTGAAGGCGGGTGCCGCCTACCTCCCGATCGATCCCGCGCTGCCCCCGCACCGGATCGGCTTCCTGCTGGCCGACGCCGCCCCGGTGCTGGTCGTCACCGAGGAGACGTTCGCGGCCGCCGAGGAGCAGGCGGCGGACGACCTCACCGACCGCGGGCGCGTTTCCCCGCTGCTGCCGTCGCACCCCGCGTACGTCATCTACACGTCCGGGACGACGGGCAATCCCAAGGGCGTGGTGGTCCCGCACCGCAACGTCGCCGTCCTGCTCAGCGCCACCCGGGACGCGTTCGGGTTCGGGCCGGCCGACGTGTGGGCGATGGTCCACTCGCTCGCCTTCGACTTCTCCGTCTGGGAGATGTGGGGCGCGCTGCTCCACAGTGGACGGCTGGTCGTCGTCCCGCAGGACGTCACCCGCTCACCGGCCGATCTGCTGGACCTCCTGGCCGCCGAGCAGGTGACGGTGCTCAACCAGACGCCGTCCGCCTTCGCCGAACTGGTCCGAGCCGAACCGCGCGACCTGTGCCTCCGATACGTCGTCTTCGGCGGTGAGGCACTGCCGGCCGAGCACGTCCAGGAGTGGTTCGCCCGCTACCCGGGCAGTTCCGCGCGGCTGGTGAACATGTACGGCATCACCGAAACCACCGTGCACGTCACGCACCTGGCCCTGGAGTCCGAAGTGGACGGACGGGGCGGTGACATCGGCCGGGCCCTCCCGGGCTTGGCCGTCTTCGTGCTGGATTCCGCGCTGCGGCCCGTCCCGCCGGGCGTCGCCGGGGAGCTGTACGTTTCGGGGCCGCAGGTGGCGCGGGGTTATCTGAACCGGCCCGGGTTGACGGCGGAACGGTTTGTGGCGTGTCCGTTCGGTGCGCCGGGTGAGGTGATGTACCGGTCGGGTGACCTGGCCCGGTGGCGGGTGGACGGCGGCCTGGAGTACCTGGGCCGTGCGGACGACCAGGTGAAGATCCGCGGTTTCCGGATCGAACTCGGTGAGGTGCAGGCGGCCCTGGCCGCCGTACCCGGGGTCGCGCAGGCCGCGGCGGTCGTGCGGGAGGACCGGCCCGGGGACAAGCGCCTGGTCGGGTACGTGGTCCCGGCGGACGGGGCGTCGTTGGTGCCCGCGCAGGTGCGGGGGATCGTCGGCGAGTCGTTGCCGGAATACATGGTCCCGGCGGTCGTCGAGCTCGAGCGTCTGCCGCTGACCTCGAACGGGAAGCTCGACCGCCGGGCCCTGCCCGCACCCGAACGCCCGGGTCCCGCCGGCCGTCCACCGCGGACGCCCCTGGAAGCCTCGTTGTGCGCTGTGCTGGCGGAAGTGCTCGGCGTCGGGCAGATCGGCGTCGACGACAGCTTCTTCGAACTCGGCGGGCATTCCCTGCTGGCGACGCGGTTGGTGAGCCGGGTGCGGGCGGAAGCGGGTCTGGAGCTGAGCGTCCGCCAGGTGTTCGAGACCCCGACGGTCGCCGGTCTCCTCGAACGCCTCGGCAGTGCCCGGGTCCGGCCGCCGCTGGTCCCGGTGGTGCGGCCGGAGCGGGTGCCGCTGTCGTTCGCGCAGTGGCGGCTGTGGTTCATCGGGCAGCTGGAGGGGCCGAGCGCGGTCTACAACGTGCCGCTGGTGCTCGGGCTGACCGGGACACTGGACGTCGGCGCGCTCGAGGCGGCGCTGGGTGACGTCGTGGGCCGGCACGAGAGCCTGCGGACGGTGTTCCCGGTGGTCGACGGGGAGCCGGTGCAGCGGGTGGTGCCCGCGGCCGCCGTCAAGCTGCCGCTGACGTGGAGCGACGCCCCGGCCGATCGGGTGCCTGACCTGGTGGCCGAGGCCGCCGGGTACGTGTTCGACCTGGCGGCCGAGCTCCCGGTCCGGATCCGCGGGTGCTCGACCGGTCCGGCCGAGCACGTGCTCGTGGTGCTGGTCCACCACATCGCGGCCGACGGCTGGTCGCTGGCCGTGCTGGGCCGCGACATCGCCGAGGCCTACGCGGCCCGGCTGGCCGGGGCGGCGCCGGCGTGGGCCGCGTTGCCGGTCCAGTACGCCGATTACGCGTTGTGGCAGCGGCAGCTGCTGGGCTCGGAAGACGACCCGGGCAGCCTGCTGACCCGGCAGTCCGCGTTCTGGCGCGAGACCCTGGCGGACCTGCCGGAGGAGCTGGCGTTGCCGTTCGACCGGCCGCGGCCGGCGGTGGCGAGCCACCGCGGCGCGGAAGTTCCCGTGGCCGTGGCCGCGCCGATCGGCGAGCTGGCGCGCCTGACCGGCGTGACGCCGTTCATGGTGGTGCAGGCGGCGCTGGCGGTGCTGTTGTCGCGGCTCGGCGCCGGGACCGACATCCCGCTGGGCACGCCGGTGGCCGGCCGGGGCGACGAGGCCCTGCACGACCTGGTCGGGTTTTTCGTCAACACGCTGGTGCTGCGCACGGACGTTTCGGGGGACCCGACGTTCCGCGAGCTGCTGGCCCGGGTGCGGGGGGCCGACCTGGCCGCGTTCGAGCACCAGGACCTGCCGTTCGAGCGGCTGATGGAGCTGCTCGACCCGCCGCGGTCGCTGGCCCGGCACCCGCTGTTCCAGGTGATGCTGGCCTTCGACACCAACAACACCGTCTCCTTCACCCTGCCCGGCCTGCGGGTCGGCGAGCTGGACGTGCCGGGGCGGGATTCGGCGAAGTTCGACCTGAACTTCGCGCTCCGGGAATCGGCCGGCTCGGCCGGCGTCACCGGTGTCATCGAGTACGCCACCGACCTGTTCGACCACGACACGGTCCTGGCCCTCGCCGAGCGGTTCACCGCCCTCCTCGGGCAGCTGACCACCGACCCCGATCGGCCGGTGAGCCGGGCCGACGTGCTGACCGGCGGGGAACGGGAGCTGCTGCTCGGCGCCGGGAACCCCGTGGTGGTGCCGGAAGTCACCCTGCCGGCGTTGTTCGAGGCGCGGGTCCGGGAGACGCCGGACGCGGTGGCCGTGGTGTCCGGTGCGGCTTCGCTGTCGTACGCGGAGGTCAACGCGCGGGCGAACCGGCTCGCCCGGCTGCTCGTCGAGCACGGCGCCGGCCCGGAGCGGTTCGTGGCGATCCGGCTGCCGCGGTCGGTCGACATGATCGTCGCGGTGCTGGCGGTCCTGAAAGCCGGTGCCGCTTATCTCCCGGTCGACCCCGGGTGGCCGGCGCAGCGGGTCGAGCTGATGCTGGCCGACGTCGCTCCGGTGCTGACCGTCACCGAGGACACTTTTGCTGCCGCTTCGGAAAAGTCCGCGGACGACCTCGTCGACGGCGACCGGCTTTCGCCACTGCTGCCTTCCCACCCGGCCTACGTCATCTACACGTCCGGCACGACGGGCAACCCCAAGGGGGTGGTGGTCCCGCACCGCAACGTCGTCAGCCTGATGCGCTCCACAGAGGACACTTACGGCTTCGGCCCGGCCGACGTGTGGGCGATGGTCCACTCGCTGGCGTTCGACTTCTCGGTGTGGGAGATCTGGGGACCGTTGCTCTACGGCGGCCGGCTGGTCGTGGTCCCGCAGGACGTGACGCGGTCGACGGCGGACCTGCTGGACCTGCTGGTCGCCGAGCAGGTGACGGTGCTCAACCAGACGCCGTCGGCGTTCGCGGAACTCATCCACACCGAGCCCCGCGAGCTCCCGCTCCGCTTGATCATCTTCGGAGGTGAGGCGCTGTCGTTCGAGCGGGTCCAGGAGTGGTACGCGCGCCACCCGGAGAGTGCCGCGCGGCTGGTGAACATGTACGGGATCACCGAAACCACCGTGCACGTCACCATGCTGCCGCTGGATCCCGCGCTGGTCGGCGATGGTTCCCGCAGTCTCGTCGGCCCGGCGATCCCGGGGCTCACGGTGTACGTCTTGGACGCGAACCTGCAGCTGGTCCCGCCCGGCGTCGCGGGCGAGCTGTACGTGTCGGGCCCGCAGGTGGCGCGGGGTTATCTGAACCGGCCCGGGTTGACGGCGGAACGGTTTGTGGCGTGTCCGTTCGGTGCGCCGGGTGAGGTGATGTACCGCTCGGGTGACCTGGTCCGCCGTCGGGTGGACGGCGGCCTGGAGTACTTGGGCCGCGCGGACGATCAGGTGAAGATCCGCGGTTTCCGGATCGAACTCGGCGAGGTCGAGTCGGTGCTGCTGCGGCACCCCGGCGTGGCCCGGGCCGCGGCGGTCGTGCGCGAGGACCGGCCCGGCGACCGGCGTCTGGTGGCCTACGTGGTGCCGGCCGAGCCGGTGGAACCGGCCCGGCTGCGCCGGTTCGCGGCCGAGTCGTTGCCGGAGTACATGGTCCCGGCGATCGTCGAGCTCGACCGGCTGCCGCTGACCTCCAGCGGCAAGCTGGACCGCCGGGCCTTGCCGGCCCCGTTCGCCGCCCGGTCCGCACCCGCCGACGAGCCGCGCAGCCCGCTGGAGAAGACCCTGTGCGGCCTCTTCGCCGAGGTACTGGGCATCGAGCGCGCCGGGATCGACGACGACTTCTTCGAGCTGGGCGGCCATTCCCTGCTCGTCAGCCGGCTGGTTTCCCGCGTCCGCGCGGAACTGGGGGTGGACTTGGGCATCCGGACGTTGTTCGAGAACCCGACCGTCGCCGGCCTGGCCGGACGGCTGGACCGGGCCCAGAGCGACTCCTTCGCGACCCTGCTCCCGCTGCGGGCCGAAGGTGGCCTCGACCCGGTGTTCCTGGTCCACCCGATCGGCGGGCTGAGCTGGTGCTACTCGCGGCTGCTGCCGCACATCCCCAAGGGCCACCCGGTCTACGGCCTCCAGTCGAGCGCCTACGTCGACGCCGAGCGGCGGCCGGGGTCGGTCCGGGAGCTGGCGGACGCGTACCTCGCGCTGGTGCGGCAGGTCCAGACCACCGGTCCGTACACGCTGATGGGCTGGTCCTTCGGCGGCACCATCGCGCAGGAAATGGCTGTGGTACTGGAAGAACTCGGCGAGCCGGTGCCGCTCCTGGCGCTGTTCGACGCCGTCCCGTCGCCGGGGCCGGGCGGGGAAGCCGTGGACGAGCCGGCGGACGTCCTCGACCTCGTCGAGCAGTCGATCCGCGGGGCCGGTGACCTGGCCGAGCTGTCGGCCACCCGGGTCGCCGGGCTCGCGGAGATCGCCCGCCACTGCCTGCGCCTGTTCGACGCGCACCGGACGCGGGTGTTCGGCGGCCGGATCGTCAGCATCGAGGCGGCGGGTTCCCGGAAGCTCCGCGACGAAGAAGGCCTCGGCTGGGCCGGCTTCGCCAAGGGGGGAGCCGAGGTCCACGAAGTCGATTGCCTGCACGAGGAGATGCTGGATCCGCAGCCGGTCCGGCACTTCGGGCCGCTCCTGCGTGATCTCGTGACGCGGACCGCCGCCGTACCCGAGGAAGGGTGACGTCCGTGAAGGCCACCTTCACGGACGTCAAGTCCCTGGAGGTGGGGTTCACGCGGCGGGTACCGCGGCCGCTAGGCGATCGGGGCGGACTCGGGCGTGCTGCGCCGCAGGCCGCGAACCTGCTTGCTGCACAAGGCGAGCAGCGTCGCGACCACGATGACGGCGGCGCCGCACAGCAGCACCGGTTCGCGACCCCAGCGTTCGGCGAGCGGCCCGGCGGCCACCTGCCCGATCGGCACGGCGATGATCGAGCCGAGGACGTCGTAGGAGTAGACCCGGGCGAGCCGGTCCGCCGGCACGTGTTCCTGCAGCGAAACGTCCCACGCGACGGCGCCCAGCTCGATGGCGCAGCCGGTCAGCAGCATGACGCCCACGAGCAGCACCACGTTCGGCGCTTTCGCCAGCACCAGCAGCGGAATCGCGTTGCAGAGCACGAACGCGACGCCGATCGCCAGCGCGCGCTGCGGCCGCCAGTGCGCGGCCACCACCCCGCCGAGCACCCAGCCCAGGGTTTCCGCGGCCAGCACCAGGCCCCAGCCCGCCCGGCCGAAGGTCTCGTCCGCGACGGCCGGTCCGAGCACGAAGATCCCGCCCGCCGCGGCGGCGTTCACCAGCATGAACTGGAGCACGACGACCCAGACCCAGGTGCGCGACCGGAATTCCTGCCAGCCTTCGGCGAGTTCGGCGAACGGCCGCGACTTCCCGGTCCGCTCCGGGCGGGCGATGCGCAGGCGCCGGTAGGAAAGCGCGGCGAACAGGAACAGCGCGGCGTTCGCGCCGATCGCCCAGCCCGAACCGAAGGCGGCCACCAGCACGCCACCCCCCGCGGCGCCGACGAACCGGCCCGTGTTGGAGAGCATCCGGTTCAGCGCGTTGGCCGGCTGGAGCAGGGGAGCGGGCACGGTTTGCGGGACGATCGAGGAGGAAGCGGGCAACGCGATGGCCGACACCGCGCCGTTGGCCATGCTGAGCCCGAGCAGCAACGGTACGGAAGCGAACCCGCCGAGCACGCTGACCGCGATGGCGGCCTGCGTGATCGCCGCCGCGGTTTCGGTGCCCTGCAGGATGACCGACCGCGGGAGCCGGTCGGCGAGCACCCCGCCGAAGAGCACCAGCACCACGTTCGTCAGCGAGCGGGCGCCGACGACCAGCCCGAGGTCGACGGCGGATCCGGTCAGGTCCAGCACGGCGAACGCGAGCGCGACCGGCGCGACGGCGTTGCCGAATTCGGCGAAGGTGCGCCCGGTGACCAGCCGCCGGAAGTCGGGATGGCGCAAGGGAGCGGTAAGAGTACTGGCCCGGGACATGCCGCGAGTATGTCAACGGCCGCGGGAACTGCGCAACTCACCATCGTCTTATGTCCTGAGTGGTGCCGTGCACCGGAAACCGGTCCCTTCGCGCCGGGTGAATCTTCACTGTTCCGCCGCTGCGTCCGCTACGATGCGGAAGGAGACGGTGTGGCTCGCGGCTTGAGAGCCACCGGCCATGGGGGGTGGTTAGCACGTCCGATCCCGCGCAGGTCGGTGAGCTTTACGACAATATGAACTGGCTCTACGACATCTTGATGGGAAGCAATCGGCACATCGGGTACTGGGGGCCGGACACCGATCCCGGCGACGCACCCGAAGACCGATTCACCGACTACCTCATTTCCCACCTCCGGCCCGGTGCCGGCGCCCGGGTGCTCGACGTCGGCTGCGGCGCGGGCGGCCCCGCCGTCCGGCTGGCGAAGAAGACCGGCGCGTCGGTCACCGGGATCACGGTCAGCGGCGAGGAGGTCCGCAGCGCCACCGCGCTCGCGGCGGCCGGAGGCGTCGGTGACCTGGTGCGCTTCGAACAGGTGGACGCGATGAAGCTGCCGTACGCCGACGGCTCGTTCGACGCCGTGTGGGCGATCGAAGCGCTCATGTACCTGCCGGACCGGGCGGAGTGCCTGCGCGAAATCCACCGGGTGCTCACCCCGGGCGGACGGCTGGTGTTCAGCGACTACACCGAGCGCCTCCCGCTCGGGCCGGCGCAACGCGAAACCCTCGCCGAAACGTTCCGGCTGAACGAGCTCAGCCAGCCCGGGCAGTACGACGGAATCCTCGCCGGAATCGGATTCCGAGACGTTCGACGGCACGACCTGACCGAGCAGCTGCAGCGAACCTCCCGCGAGAACGACCGGCGGCTGCCCGAGAAAATGCGCCGGGTCGCCGAAGAGGCGGGAGAAAAGTTCAGCGCCCACTACCGGGACCACGAACTGCGCGCCTCCGCCCTGGAACACGACTACCTCGGTTACGTGGTCGTGGTGGCACAGTCCCGTCGTGAGTGAACGGCAACCGAATTCACCGGAAATCCTCGGCACCGCAGGGTGGGCACAATTCGTTCGGAGTGCGTAAAGCGCTTTGCAGAACAGCTCGCGGCGCTCGGAGGAGCCGGCGGATCGCCGGCTGTGTCCAGGAACGGGATCGGGGCGGGAGCAGCTCTTCCTCTTCAGCAGGCGAAGAGGATCTCAGCGGGCGGACAGGGGATCGTGCCGATCGGCCTTGACCTGACTTGGCTCAAATTAGTGCGCACCGCGGTCGTGGATGCGGGTGAGGGCATCGCGGAGGTCGTCGGGTAGGGGGTCGACGGCGGTGAGGGTGTGCTCGCCGGCCTGGATGTTGATGGTGCGGTAGCGGCGGGTGGTGCGCACGAACTTCTTGATCGACCAGCCGGTGGTCTGCTCGATCCACCTGCTGACGGCCAGGGCGGCGAACACGACCGTCAGGTGCGCGTCGATCGACTCGCGCTTGTGGTGGTAGATCGGCCGCGCACGTAGGTCGTGTTTAGACATTCGGAACGACTTCTCGATGTGGAACAGTCGGTGGTAGGCGTCGATCACGAACTCGGCGGTGACGTCCGGGAGGTTGGTGACGTAGCCTTTGAGGCCGGCAAGGGCGCGTGCCTTGGCTTCCAGGGTCCGGTTGACACTCTTGGTGGCGCCGGTGAGCTGGATGAACCGGTTGCGTTTGACCGCGGTCTTGCCGGCGACGGCCTGCTCGGCCTTGGCGACCTGTTCGTCGATGCCGTGCAGGGTGCGCCGAGCCCGGTCCGCCCGGTACTGGTAGTAGATGATCTGGTCGCGGCGCTGGTCCTTGGGGCCGGCAGGCCAGGGCTGGGTGAAGGTGTGCCCGTCGGGGATCTGCTCATCCGGGTGCTCGTGGCGCCACGCCTGGACCACGTACGGCACGTCGGGTATCCGCGCGCCGAGGATGAACGACAACCCCGCGGCCTCGATGGCCTGCTGGTTGGCCGCAGAGATCATGCCAGCGTCGGCCACGACCGTGACATCAGCCAGCTGGTGGGCATCCATGAACGCACGGATGGTCGGCAGCATCGTAGTGGTCTCGCCCCGGTTGCCCTCGAACGCGTTAACCATCAACGGAAACCCGCTTGCGTCGGTGAGCAGCCCGATCGTGATCTGCGGCTCCAGGCGGCGTTCTTTGGAGAACCCGGGCTCACGGAACCCGTCCCCGGCATCGGTCTCGAAGTACAAGGTGGACACATCGTAGAGAACCAGTGACGCCGGCCCCAGATCAGCGGTGCGGGCGCACGCCGCGGCCAACTTCTGCCGCCAGGACTCTTTCGCGAACGCGGGCAGACGCCGCTTGAGGCTGGTAGGCGTGGCCGAGCGCGTCCCACAGGTACCCCATCCGCGACGACGTGATCGCAAGCGGCCCACCACCAGCACCACTGCCGGCCTGCAACGCCGCGAAGTCCGGGCCAAAGTCGAGCTCGGGCTGCCCCACAGCCAGACGCTGCCTCGCCACCGCCTTGAGCGCCTCCAACGCCGCATGCGCCGAGCCGATGTGCTCGATGTCCCGCGACCCGCGACGCGAGGAGTGCACGATCTGCACCGCCCTGGCCCCCGACGCCGTCTTCACCGTGCGCACATACGCCACGAGAGACAGCCTGGAACCGGCCGCTTAGTGCGCAGATTTTCGCCGTTCACACGACGAAACCGCAGCTCAACAGCCAGCACCCTACCCAAGATCAGCGATCTTGAGCCAAAGTCAGGTAAGGTGACGGAATGGTCATGCGGGTGGCGGTTCCCGTGCTGCCGTGCCGAGATGTGCAGGCAGCGCGGTCGTACTTCACGGACGTGCTCGGATTCGACACCATATTCACCTGGGAGACCCCACCTAGCTACGCGGCCGTGATCCGCGACACCGCCGAGTTCCACCTGTACGCCGAAAGCAGCGTCGGCCCGGCCAGGGTGACGGTTGTCGTCGACGACGTCGATTCCTGCCACGACGAGCTGCGCGCCCGCGGCGCCGACATCGTCGAGCCACCGGCTGACCGGCCCTACGGGATGCGCGACTTCAACGTACGGACACCCGATGGGCACTTGTTGATCTTTAGCCAGCCGCTTACCGAGTACGGGTGACCATCAGCGGACCAGCCGGAAGAATGACCGGACCTCGTCGACGAACAACGCCGGCTGCTCGAACGCCGCGAAGTGGCCGCCCTTGCCGGGCTCGTTCCAGTACCGGATGTTCGGGAACCGGCGCTCCGCCCACCGCCGAGACGGGCGCTGCAGCTCCTTGGGGAAGACCGAACAGCCGGTGGGTACGGTCACCGGCGCGCCGGCCGACCCGGAGATCCATTCGTTGACCTGCCGGAGGCTTTCCCAGTACAGCCGGGCGGATGAGGCACCGGTGCCGGGCAGCCAGTAGAGCATCAGGTTGTCGAGCAGCTCATCCCGGGTAATAACCCGATGCAGGTCGCCACCGGAGTCGGTCCACGACCAGAACTTCTCGACGATCCAGGCGCAGAGGGCGGCCGGCGAGTCGACCAGCCCGTAGCCGACCGTCTGCGGCCGGGTCGACTGCTGCGCCGAGTATCCGGAGCCCCGTTCGTCCGCCTCCCGCAGTGTCGCGAGCGCCGCCCGCTCGGCACCGGTGAGGTCGTCCAACGTGGCCGGATCGGGCGGTGCGAGCGGCGGCATGAGATGGATGCCGGCGACCCGATCGGGTTGCCGTTGACCGATGCTCGTGGCGATGCTGGTGCCCCAGTCGCTGGCCTGGGCGCCGAACCGCCGGTAGCCGAGCCGGGCCATCAGCTCGCACCACGCGTCGGATATCCGCTCGATCCCCCACCCCGGCGCGGCCGGCTTGTCGCTGAAGCCGTAACCGGGAAGCGATGGGCAGACCCCTGGAACCGGCCGCTTAGTGCGCAGATTTTCGCCGTTCACACGACGAAACCGCAGCTCAACAGCCAGCACCCTACCCAAGATCAGCGATCTTGAGCCAAGTCAGGTCTTCAGCAGGCGAAGAGGATCTCAGCGGGCGGACAGGGGATCGTGCCGATCGGCCTTGAGGCCGTGATCGATGAAGCCGAGCATCCACGTGAAGCTGTCGTCGACCTCGGTGTCGATCCGGAAACCGCCGCCGGCTTCCAAGGTCGCGAATCCGTGCAGGGTGCTGCGGAGCATCCGCAGGGCGTGGATCTCCTGGTCCGGATTCAGCCGGTACCCGTGCAGCATGGCCGCCCAGGAGGCGAGCACCCGCTGGACGGCCGGGACGAGCGGGTCGTCCGGCCCGTGGACGCCCGCCACGTTGCCGGCCGCGTACCGGCCCGGATGGTCCAGCACGTACCTTCGCATCGCGTGCGCACCGGCGACCAGGGCTTCGCGACCGCTTCGACCCTGGATGGCGTCGCGGATGGCATCAGCGAACTCGTTCATGGCCAGGACGGCGATCCGGTGGGTGAGATCGGCCTGGTTGGCGACGTGCTTGTAGAGCGAGGGTGTCTTGACCCCGAGTCGTTCGGCGAGCAGACCCATGCTGAGCCCGGAGAAGCCGACCTCGTCGACCAGGGCGGCGCCGGCCGCGGTGACCGAGGCCGCGTCGAGGCCGGCCCTAGGCATGGGTCAGCGTCCTGGCGAGGAAGGGCAGGGCCAGCGCGAGGACCTCGTGCGGGGTCTGGGCGTGCGGGTAGTGGCCGGCGCCCTCGATGACGGCGAACTCGCCCAGGCCGGCCGGCAGGTCGGCGACGATCTTCTCGGCCTCGGCGCGGGGCTCGGCCCAGTCGGGATCGAGGCTGCCTTCAACGATCAGGACGGGACACCGGACGTTGGGCAACTGCGCGCCGGCGTCGGCCGGAGAGGTCTTGCACATGGCCTGCAGGGCCGTCATCCGGCCCGGCTCGCTCAGCTTGGCCTCGATCCGGCCCAGCTCGGCGTCCCAGTCGGCGGGCTTGCTCGGGTACGCCAGGTCGAGGTACTTCTTCCACGCCGACAGGCTTCCCAGGGCCATGGTCAGGCCCAGCTGGGTGGACCCGGCCCGGTAACGCTTCACCCGGACCAGCCCGCCCAGGCTGGCCGACTGCTTGCGGGTGAACGGGGCCAGCTCGATGAGCCCGGCGATCAGCTCGGGTGCCGTGGCGGCCGCGATCGTCGCCGCGCCGCCGCTGATCGACTGGCCCATGATCACGGCCGGACCACCGAGGTGGCGCACGACGGCGATCAGGTCACCGGCGATGTCGGTGCGGCTGTAGCCCTCCCACTCCGCACTGGAGTCCCCGGTGCCGCGGATGTCGACGTTGGCGACGCGGTAGCCGGCGGTCACCAGCGCCGGGGAGATGAACCGATAGGAGTGGCGGCTGTCGCCCATTCCGTTCGCCAGGACCACCAGGGGTCCCGCACCGCTCACGTCGTAGGCGATGGACTTGCCGGCAATGCTCAGGTACTCGGTCATGATGGCCCTTCACGGCGCTAGCTAATTCGATTTCCGCTAAAGCTAGTGGCATTAGCCTGGCTTGTCAACGAGGTTGCCGTGGTGCTGCGCGGTGAGCTCACGGCCCGTCCGGAAGCCGGCCATTTCGGTCCTCGGCGGCGGTAGGGTGTGCCCGGCACGGCCGACCGAGCGCTGGGGAGTGACGGGGATGAACGAGGACGTTTCGAGCCGGCTGAGCGCGGCGGTCGACAAGGTGTCGGTCGGGCGGGTCTACGACTACCTGCTCGGTGGTACCCACAACTACGCCGTCGACCAGGCTTTCGCGGAGGCGCAACTGGCGGTGCTGCCCGAGATCCGCGATTTCGCCCGCGCCAACCGCGCGTTCCTGGGCCGGGCGGTGCGGTTCATGGTGGCCCGGGGAATCCGGCAGTTCGTCGACATCGGTTCGGGTCTGCCGACGCAGGGCAACGTGCACGAGGTCGCCGATCGGGCCGCTCCCGGGCAGTGCCGGGTCGTCTACATCGACAACGAGCCGATCGCCCGTGCGCACGCGCAGATCCTGCTCGAGCAGACCGCCGATCCGTTGCGGCACACCGCCCTGGACGCGGACTTCTTCGACCGCGACCGGCTCTGGAACCGGGTCTTGGCGACCCGGCTGATCGACCCGCGCGAGCCGGTCGGGCTGCTGCTGGTCGCGTTGCTGCACTTCATGCCGGACGAGCGCAACCCGCACGAGGTGCTCGAGTACTACCGCTCCCAGCTGCCGCCGGGCAGCCTGCTCGCGCTCTCCCACATCCACGTCGACCCGGGGGACGAAGAGACTCAGCACGCGGGCCGGCAGGTCGCGCAGGAGTACCAGCGGCGTACCAACCACGCCGCCATCATGCGCAACCGTGCGGAAATAGCCGCGTTCTTCGGCGACCTTCCGCTGGTCGAGCCCGGGCTGGTGTGGCTGCCGCAATGGCGGCCCGGGAACGCCCTCGACGACGACCCCGCCCAAGCCCGCGGCTTGGCCGGCGTCGCCCGCGTCGGCTGAGCACCGGCATCGAGGCTCCGGTCATCGACCGCGACCGCAGGCGCACCCCGGACAACCCACCGCCGCGAGCGGCGCCGCGGCCCGGGCAACCGAGATCCGGCCCGCCGTTCCGCCTCGGCCGAAAGTACGAGAAGGCCGGATCTCAGCCGGTGCCGGGCGACGCGAAGCCCTAATTTTCCCGCTATGACTACCGAGACGGTGCGGGAGAACCCGCCCAGCACGATCATCGCCGCGTTCTTCGGCTTCCTGGCCTCCACGGTGTCCGCCATCGCCGGCGGGCTGCTCATCCTGACCTCGCGTGAGGAGATCGAGGCGGCTCTGCGAAAGTCCAACCCCCAGGTGGCGCAGGACCAGCTCGACCGGCTCACCCTGGTGGCGCAGGCCCTCCCGGTCGCCGTTGCCGCAGTCGTCGCGATCGTTTACCTGTGGCTGTCGTTCAAGCTCAAGGCGGGCCGCAACTGGGCGCGGGTGGTGCTCACCGTGTTCACCTTGCTGCAGGCCGCGTCGCTGCTCACCACGGAGCCGTCCTGGGCCGGCTACCTCAGCTGCGGTGTGGCCGTCGTGGCGACCGTGCTCAGCTACCTGCCGCCGTCGAACCGCTACATCGCCGGGGTCCGGCGCGCGGTCTGACGCCGGCCGGTGGATCATGGCGGCCATGCGCACAGCGGGAACCCGCGCCCGGCGCGGCATGCTCGGCACGGAGATCGCGGTACTGGCCGCGGCCGTCGTCGCCGACAGCGTGCTGACGGTGCGGGTGCCCGGTGCCGCCCACGGTGTGGCGGCCCAGCTGGCCGGGGTCGTGACTTCCACCGGTGCGGCGATACCGGTGCTGGCCGTGCTGCGACGGCGGTTCCCCCGCCACATCGGCGTTCTGGGGATCGTCGTCGCCGCACTGTCGGCGATGAGCACGGCCGCTCAGGCCACCGGCCACGCCCGGCCACAGCCGGCGATCGCCGAGATCGTCGCCGCGGGGCTGTTCACCGCGTCGGCCGGCCGCAAGCTCGCGCCGAAGCACGCGGCCGCGCTGGCACCGGCGCTGGGGGTCGTGATGATCGCCGCGCCGTTGCTCCGGTACGGCGTCGACGTGCCGGTGGCGCTGTTCGCGGTGGCCGCCGCGGCGTACTGGGGTGCCTGCCTCGGGGTCGGCCTGATCCTCCGGGCGGCCGACGTCCGGCAGCGGGACGCGCTGGAGCGGGTTCGCGGCCAGGAACGCCTGCAGCTGGCCCGGGAACTGCACGACCTGGTGTCGCACCACGTCAGCGGGATCGTCGTCCGGGTGCAGGCGGCCCGCGCCATCACCGAGGCGGGCACCGACGAGGGGAACCATGCCGCCGTCTACCGCGAGATCGAGGTAGCGGGCGGGGAAGCGCTGGCCGCCGCACGCCGCCTCGTCGGCATGCTGAGGGACACCGAGGACGTCCCGCCGCTGCCGGGAGCGGCGCTGGGCGACGCGCTGCGGGCAGCCGCGGGATCCGCGGCCCGGGTGGAGGTGGCCGAGGAGCTGGACCAGCTGCCGGTCCCGGCGCAGCTGGCCACCACCGTCCACCGCGTCGTGACCGAAGCGCTGACCAACGTTCGCAGGCACGCGCCGTCGGCGACCGAGGTGTCGGTCTCCGCGCGTACCGAAGCCGACGACCTCGTGGTCGAAGTGCGCAACAACGGCGTTCCCGGAGTACCGCTCGCGTCGCCGGGCGGATTCGGGATCATCGGTATGACGGAACGGATGGCCATGCTCGGCGGCAGCCTGACCGCAGCACGGGAAGCGGGCTCGTGCTGGCGGGTCACCGCCCGGCTGCCGCTGGGTTCCGAGGACGCTCCCTTCGGTGCGTTGCCGCGAGGGATCTGATGGCCGTCCGGGTGCTCATCGCCGACGACCAGGTGCTCGTCCGCACCGGTTTCCGGCTGGTGCTCGACGCCGCGCCGGACATCGAAGTGATCGCCGAGGCCGCCGACGGGGAAGCCGCGGTGCGGTTGGCGCAACGGTTGCGGCCCGACGTCACGTTGATGGACATCCGGATGCCCAAGGTCAACGGTCTGCGGGCGACCGAGCTGCTGGCCGGCCCGGCGGTGGCGCAGCCGCTGCGCGTTGTGGTGGTGACGACTTACGATGCCGATGAGAACGTCTACGCCGCTCTGCTCGGGGGCGCCTGTGGCTTTCTGCTCAAGGACGCGGGCCCGCGGATGCTGGTGGACGCCGTGCGCGCGGCGGCCAACGGCGAGGCGATGGTTTCGCCGTCGGTGACCGTGCGCCTGCTGGCGCAGTTCACCGAAAAGGTCAGGCGGCGTTCGCAGCCGCCGGCGACGCCGCTGACCGACCGCGAGTCCGATGTGGTGCTCGCCGTCGCCCGCGGCCGGACGAACGCGGAGATCGCCGGTGACCTCCGCGTTTCCCTTTCGACGGTGAAGACCCACCTGACGAGCGTGCAGCGCAAACTCGAGCTCCGGAACCGCACGGAGATCGCCGTCTGGGCGTGGCGGCAGGGCCTGGTCAGCTGACTGCCCGTGCTTGACTGGTGTGCAAGACTCGCCGGGTGTGCTGAGAGCGCGGTGATCACCTCGGCCCGATCAGGTGGGCCACGACCGGAAACCGGCCGGGCGGCCGAGGTGACGGACCGGCTGGGGATGGCGGGCCGTCGTGTCGTCCAGGCCGTGCTGGACTGGGCCCTCGCCGTCGGCGTGGGGGTGCTTGTCGCCATCTTGGCCGGGGTTGTGGTCATCCCCCTGATGCAGTGGGGTCTGGTGCCGCCGAAGGCGATCCTCTGGGCGCCCGCGATCACCTTTGTCGGGGCGGCGTACGCCTGCGACCTCCTGATCCAGATCTGGGTGCCGCTGCGTCGTGGCGGGGTCACGCCCGGGATGCTGGTGATGGGACTGCGGATCGAGACCCTGCGAGGCGGGCGGCCGAAGGGCCGCGCCTACCTGATCCGGTGGGTCCTGCTCACGGTCGACGGGTTGCTGCTGGGGCTGGTGGCGGTGGCAAGCATGGTGTTGACCAAGCGAGGTCAGCGGATCGGTGACCTGGTGGCACGAACACTGGTGGTCCGCACGAACCACGCCGGCACCGACGGCCTCGCCGCCATGACCACCATCCACGGCTCTCCCGCCGACGTCTTCCGCGATTCCGGACCTGGTGGCAGCTGACGCTCACCACCGGCGCAGGCGGTGGCCGGCGTCACCCCAGAACGAAGTGAGCCGGACGCCGTCTTCGGTGAAGAGGAACCTGGCGCCCACGACCACACCGCCGAGGCCGAGTACGTTGGTGAGCACCGGCCGCACGTACGCCAGCGGGTCCGGGTCGTCGAGCGCGTCCAAGGCGATCAGGCGGATGGTCGACGGTGTGGCGAGCAACGCCCCGGACAGCAACAGCCCGAACCAAGCCAGCTTCCACCGCCGGCGTCCGGCGGGACTGAACACACGCACCCGTATCCGGCTCGCACACGAGCCGCAGGCCACCGTGGCTTCGGCGAGGCCGGTGGCGGGCCGCGCAACCGGGATGTCGCTCAGCGAGTACCGGACAGTGGTCGTGGAGGCAAAACCGTTCTCGCGCTGTCGATCGCCGTGGACGCAGGCCAGCCGCACCTGCGGGTACTCGCCTGTCTTCGTCACTGTTCCCCCACGACTTCGCGTGTGCGTCCGCAGTATCGGGCGGGATCCCGGGGACCGGTCCCGAAGAACCAGCCAGGGCGAACCGGTTCGGCCCGCCGCCGCGGTGACGCGGTGTCAGCAGACCGACACGTTTTTTCGTAGACTGCTCACGTGAGCAACGGGCGAGTCGTGGCCAACCGCTACCGGTTGGAGGAGGAGCTCGGCCGGGGTGGCATGGGTGTCGTCTGGCGGGCGGTCGACCTCGAGCTCGGCAGGCAGGTGACGCTCAAGCGGTCGCTGGGGGAGGACGCCGGGCAGATCCGGCGGGAGGCACGCATCGGGGCCGGGTTGCTGCACTCGAACGTCGTCACGGTGTTCGACACCGTCGTCGACGGGGACGCCCAGTGGCTGGTCACGGAATACCTGGCCGCCCGGAGCCTCGAGGAACTCGTCGACGACGGTGGCCCGCTGCCCGAGGACCGGGTCCGGCGGATCGGCGCGCAGCTCGCCGCGGCGCTCGCGGACATGCACGCCCGCGGCATCGTCCACCGCGACGTCAAGCCGGGCAACGTCCTGGTGACCGCGGACGATGTCGCCAAGCTGACCGACCTGGGCATCGCCCGCTGGACCGAGGTCACCCGCACCGGCGGCGCCCAGCTCACCGGCACGCTCGGGTACGTCTCGCCCGAGGTGGCCGACGGCGCCGAAGCCGGGCCCGCCTCGGACGTCTTCTCCCTGGGCGCCACCCTCTACGCCGCGATCGAAGGCCGGTCGCCGTGGGGCACGGGCGAGGACGGTCCGTTCGCGCAGATGCGCCGCGCCGCCGCCGGACGGCCCGAGCCCGCCGTTCGCGCCGGGCCCTTCGCCCCGGTGCTCGCCGCGCTGATGGCCCGGCACCCGGCCGACCGGCCCGGCGCCGCCGAGGCGGTCACGCTGCTCACGGCGGACGCGCCCGCGCCCCGGCGATCGCGCCGCCGCCTGCGCCGCCGGCTGCTCGCCGGGGCCGCCCTGGCGGCGGTGGCCGCGCTGGTGGCCGGGTTCGTCGTCGGCCGGCCGCTGTGGACGACCACCGACGGCGCACCGGGCGGGGCGAACACCCTGGGTGCCGACCCGGCCGGGACGGACCCGTGCGCCGCGATCTCGATCAACTCGCTCACCTCGTTCGGGGAGCCGTTCGTGGACCCCGAGGTGCTGAACTTCGGCAGCTGCGTGGTCACGACCACGCTGGCCGACGACAAGGGCCAGGTGCAGACCCGGCTCGATCTGACCGGCCCGCTGCGGTACCCGCCCCGGCCGCCGGTGCCCGGCAAGATGGGCGAAATCGAATATCCGGAGGTCCACGACGGCGTCTGCGAGCGTGCCATTTCGCTGGCCGACGCCAACCGGGTCGTCATCACGTCACACCGGTTGGAAGACGCGCAGGACGCGCCGCTGTGCACCTTCTCGGAGGCGGTGCTGTCCGGTGTGCTGGCCATGCTCGCCAACGGGCCCCTGCCGCGGCGCGCCCCGCTCCCGGAGTGGTCACTGGCGCACGTCGACGCCTGCGCCCTGCTCGACGACGCCGCGACTTCGGGTGCGCTGGGCCGGCCCAAGGAACCGGACCGCGGGTTCGGCCGCTGGGACTGCACGTGGGAGGCCGATCCGCGCACCATCGACGTGCAGTTCACCCGGGAATGGCCCATCGAGGCGGACCCGGACGTGCCGGGCGAGCGGATCCGCATCGGGACCCGCACCGCCGTCGTGGCGCCGGTGCCGGGCGGGCACCCGGAGTGCGCCGTCAAGGTCGTGCACCGCTCCTACACCCCGGCCCTGCCGGTGCTGAACGGCACTCCCTCGAACCGGGACGAGGTCGCCGTGGTCTCCGTCGAGGACACCGAGGCGGCGGGTGGGGCCGCGCTGTGCGCGACCGCGCGATCGCTGGCGGAGGTCCTCGTCCGGCGGCTGCCGTGAGCCGGGGACCGGTCCCCGGCCGCCCCGGCTAGAAAGGGGAGAGCCGGAACCGGGTTCGCGGGCCGGAGGAGACGGGACGAGCAGTGGCGACACGGGTACTGGCCGGAGTGGCGCTCCTAGTGGTGGCCATGGCCGGTCCGACAGCCGAGGGGGCTGCCGGACCGGTGCCGCGAACCTGGCGCGTCGGGCCGCACGGGCAGTTCACGACCGTCCAGGCCGCGGCCGACCGGGCCCGCCCGGGTGACACGGTCGCGATCGAGGCCGGCACGTACCCGGGCGGGCTGACGGTTCGCCGTGACGGCGCCCCGGGCCGGCCGATCCGGTTCACCGGCATCGGCGGCACCGCGGTGCTGACCGGCGCCGGCGGCCGGGCCGGGCTGCTGGCCGTGGGTGGGCACGGCTGGCTGGAGTTCACCGACGTGACCGTGTCCGGCTCGACCGGTTTCGGCGTGTACGCCGAGGGCGCGCACGACCTCGTGTTCGACCGCTTCGGCGTCGACGGCTCCCGCGACGGCGGGCTGGTGCTGGTCGGCACCCGGCGGGTGCGGATCACCGGCTGCGACATTCGCGGCACCAACTCCCGTGGCACCTCGGCCGACCACGAAGCGCTGAGCATCGCCTCGGGCTCGTCGGACGTCGAGGTGTCCGGCTGCCGCGTGCACGACAACGGCGAGGAAGGCATCGACGTCAAGTACGACGACGCCGCCCGGGTGAAGATCCACCACAACGTCGTCACCGGCAACGGCGGCCCGGACGTCTACGTCGACTCCTCGTCCACTGTGGACATCTACGCCAACGTCGTCGGCGGTACCCGCGAGGCCACCAAGGCCGGGATCGGGCTCGCCGTCGAGGACTACTCGGAAAGCCGGCTGCTCTCGGACATCCGGGTCTTCGACAACCTGTCCACCGGCAACGCGCAGGCCGGGCTGAGCCTCTGGGTCGAGTCGAGCGGGACCATGCGGGACCTGACGATCGTCAACAACACCTTCGCCGGCAACACCCGCGGCTCCCTGCTGATCGACGCCGACCGGTTCACCGGAAGGAACACCTTGCGCAACAACGTGTTCGGTGACGGACCGATCGACGCCGGACCGTTCGCCGCCGATCACAACTTCACCGGGGACCCGGGGTTCGCCGATCCGGCCCGCGGCGACTACCACCTCACCGAAGGCTCGGCCGCGGTCGACGCCGGCAGTCCCGAGCGCGCCCCCGGGTTCGATCTCGACGGTGTCGCCCGGCCCGCCGGCGCGGGCTTCGACATCGGTGCTTACGAACGGAGGTGGCCGTGACCACCGAACGCCTCGATCCGCACCGCGGGCGCAGCCTGCGCCACGGCGTCGCCGGCAGTGTGCCGGGCATGTTGAGCGCGCTGACCGTCACCGGCGGCGTCGCGGTGCCGCCGTCGCCCGGGAAGCGGGTGACCTTCGGGCGCAACCGGCTGGAGGTCGACGTCTGCGTCGGCGAGGAGGACGTGCGGATCAGCCGGGTCCACGGGCTGCTCGTGCACGAGCGGGACCGCTGGTGGCTCAGCAACACCGGCCGCTCGCCGATCCGGCTGTCCGACAGCGTCCTGCTGCACCGCGACAGCGAACCACTGCCGCTGGCCGACGGCTACACCGCGCTGTTCCTGCGCGGCACCCGGGAGCACGTGCTGGAGCTGCTCGTCTCCGACGGCGAGGCCGGCGTCGTCACGCGCCGCCCGACACAACCGACGGCGCCGCCGAAACGCTGGCGGCTGTCCCCGGAGGAGCACCTCGTGCTGGCGGTGCTCGGGCAGCGTTACCTCGGTTACGACCCCCAGCCGCTGCCGCTGTCCCGGCAGCAGGCGGCCGCCGAGCTCGCCGAGCGGCGGCCGCACGAGAACTGGACGGCCAAGCGCGTCGAGCACCTGGTTTCCCGGGTGCGGCAGCGGCTTTCCGACGCCGGGGTGCACGGCCTGCGCCGGGAGGAGGTGGGGGAGCCGGTGGGGCTGACCCTGACCGTGAACCTGCTGCGCGAGCTGGTGCTCTCGACGACCCTGGTGCCGATGGACCTCGAATGGCTGGAGCTCCCCGAGCCACCGTTGTTCCCCGGATGACGGCGTCATGCCGCGGTCCGAGAAACGGAAGCCCAAGAAGCCACGACACCGGCAGGAGCGGCCGCCGGGACGACGGCGGTCCGGCCCGCGCCGGAGGCACGTGACGTCGCCGAGGGCGGAGAGCTGTGTCAAGGGCCTGATCAGCGCGGCGCATCGGCTGAGGGACCGGCGCGACCCCCGATTGCGGCGAGCCTTCCTGGAGGGCCGCCGGGTGGCACTCGGTCTGCTCGCACCATGGTGGCGCCGGCTGTTCCAGGCCCCGCGCGCCACGTACCTCCGAGCACTGGCTCCCGCGCTGGCCGCACTGGACGAGGAACTGGAGCGCCGACGGTCGGCGGAGCCCGTACCCTTCGGCCCGCGCGCCGGTTGCCAGTCCCTGCGCGTGGCGTGCGCGACGCTGTGCCAGGACTGCGGTGCCATCCCGTTCCGGAAGATGCTGCGGGGCAGGGTTCCGGTTGTGTCTGGTAAGGCCTGTGCTCGAAGCCGATGTTCCGGCATTGCCCTACCGTGGTGCGGTCACCATTGCGGCGGGGTCGACCGTGTCGCAGAGGGCGGGGTCCGGATTCCGGCGGACGAAGTCGCAGGCGTGGGAAACTGAACTCGGCGTGCGCATCAGAACGTGGGTGAAGAGCGAACCTCTGGTCGGATCGAAGTGCACTTCCTTCAGTTCTCCGTTGTGGGATCCCGCCGCTTTGACGGGGAACTCGGCGGGGAGGTCGATCGTCACCTCGGTCGTCTGCCCGGCGGGCAGCACAGCCTGGGTGGAGAAGGTGAGCAGGCGTCGCCAGCTGCCGTCTTCGGCGACGAAACCCTGGCCGATCAGAGGCAGGTCGAACTGGGTGCCGGCGGCTCGGACGGTGCCGTGCAGGCGGGTTTCCCCCTCCCGGTTCTGGGGGCCGAGGAACATTTTGCTGCCGACTTCGAAGTGCCACTCTTCCTGATCCGATGGGTCGTGCCACCAGTTTCTGGCGTCGAAATCGAGGTAGAGATCGATATTCGCGAGGGGGACGGCTTCGGTGGCGGGATTGTGGACGAACACCGCCACCCGGTCCAGCTCCGGGCTGAACGCGTGACTCACCTTCTGCAGCACGATCCCGGGCGGCTGCGGGGGATGGGCGCCGGTCCCGGATTCCGGGCGGCCGGGTGGCAGCCACAACAAACCGGCCACCAAAACCACGGCGACAGCGGCGCAGACGAGCACAAAACCGATCGTGCTGAAATGGAGGTTCAGGACCTTGATCTTGCCGTGGATCGTTCCTGCTTGCACCAGAGTGCCGACCGAAGAGCCCTTGACCTCGTTGGTCGTTGCGGGGACGGCACGCTTGCCGTCGTCCGGCTCCTCGGCTGGCATGGAGAGCTCACCTTCGGTCTCGTGTCGGCAGGCATCCTACGACGACGGATCCCCGCGACTGCCGCCGCCACGGCCTTTTTAAGGAGAGCGGAAAGAGCTCGATCGGGGTTCTGGTGCAATGGCCGGTAGCTGCGTTATCTCCGTCGGAGCTGTTTGCGGTTGACTGTCAGGTGACGATCCTCGACGGCCTGACCGGCCGAGAGCAGGCGGACGATCGGTAAGACCGTAATCCACTTCTGGTGACGGAAGCAGACCGCAGCGCCGGCAGCGGGCTCCTCGAATCCGCGTGCGGACGCAGACCTCAGGTTTCGCCGGGCTCGGCCGAAGCCGCTGTGAGGTGCTCGACCAGACCGCTGCTCCAAGCGCCGATCGCTGCGGCCTGCTCGGGTGAGAGCCGGTCGAAGGCGAGCCGGCGGATGGTGTGTGCGTGCCCGCGGATCGCGCGCTCGACCACCTCCTTGCCCGATGGCGTCAGCGTGACGCCGGTCCGGCGGCCGGCGGCGCCCGCTTCGCTCCGCTCGAGCAGCCCACGACGCTCCATCCGCGTCAGCTGGTGCGCAACGCGGCTCTTCTCCCAGTCGAGCGACTCGGCCAGGTCGGTGACCCGCATTTGTCCGTCGGGAGCCGCCTGCAGGGTCACGAGAACGCTGAACTCGGCCTTGGAGATCCCGAAGTCGCGCTGCAAGACCCGGTCGACCTCCTTGGCCAGCAGGCGCTGGGCCCGCATCCACGAGTCCCAGAACGCCCATTCCGCCGACGACAGGGATGCAGCAGTGGCCATGTGAACCATGCTACCCAACTCGAAGTTGACACGACAACTCGTCCGGCTAGAGTTGTCGTGTCAACTCTTGTCGGCGAAAGGCGCAGCACATGAACTCGGCAGTCGTGGTCGTCGGAGGCGGGTACGCCGGCACCCTCGTCGCGAAGTCGCTGGACGGCGACGCGGAGGTCACGCTCATCGATCCCCGGGATGCGTTCGTCAACTACGCGGGTTCGCTGCGGGCGTTGACGCGACCCGACTGGGCTCACCGCCCGTTCTTCGCCTACCGGACCCTGCTGGACAACGGCCACGTGCTCCGGGACACCGTGACGTCGGCCGATTCCACCGGCGTCACCCTGGCCTCGGGTGGCCGCGTTGATGCCGGCCACCTCGTCCTGGCCACCGGGTCGAGCCACTCGTACCCGGCGCACCCCCGGCACGCAGCCACGAGTGCGGCGCAGGCCGTGGCGGATCTGCGCCACACGAACGACCAGCTCGCGCGCGCCGAACGGGTCCTGATCCTGGGGGCGGGCCCGGTCGGGCTCGAGCTGTCGGGCGAGATCCGCGAGGTGTGGCCGGACAAGCGCATCACCATCGTCGATCCGGCGCCCGAGCTTCTCCCCGGTTTCCTCCCCGAGGTGCGCGACGATCTCCGCCGCCAGCTCGAGGAGCTGAAGGTGGAGCTGCGTCTCGGCACGTCGCTGACCGCCTTGCCGCCCGTCGAGGCCGGAACGGAGACGGCGTTCACGGTGCTGACGGACACCGGCGAGCCGATTTCCGCCGACATCTGGTTCCGCAGCTTCGGCGCGCGGGTCAACACCGGCTACCTGGAGGACGGCGCCCTCGTCGAACTCACTGAGCGACACACGGTTCCGGTCGACGCGCACCTGAACGTGGTCGGCCACCGGAACGTCTACGCGCTCGGCGACATCGCCGATCTGCCCGACGCCAAGATGGCCACCCACGCGCAGACGCAGGCGCCCGTCGTCGTCGAAAACATCCGGGCTCGGCTACGCGGCGAGCAGCCCGGATCCGTCTACGAGCCGGCGTCGGTTCCGCGGATTTTCCTGCCGTTGGGCACCAAGGCCGGTGTGGGCCAGCTCCCCGGCCCCGAAGGCGCCGCCGTGGCGGCGCCTCTGGAGACAGTCGTCCGGCGCAAGGGAGCGGACCTCTTCACCGCCCAGTTCGCGCAACGGTTCAAGCCGGCTACCGAGGCCCGATGAGCGCCCGGCGGATCGGCCTGGGACCGGCCGGCGGCGGGAGCCCACACCGCCACCGCACTCGCCCGCCACGAGCGCAGCCCCCGCGCCCGCTTCGAGAAGGTGCTCGATGATCACCCGAGGCAGTCTTGTTGCCCGAACGGACGCGGTGGGGGCGGCGGGGCGGTGGTTGCGGTATACCCGGAGCAGTGGAGGAAATCCGGACCGAGCTCATCAGGCCGCTGCTGACAGCGCTTTCCGCGCACCCCGCGGAACGCCCCGCCTACTCCGACGACCGCCGGACGCTGACCTACGGTGAGCTGGCCCGCGCCAGTGCGGACTTCGCCGCGGGTCTCGGCGTGTCCCGGGGCGATCGCGTGCTGGTCCACGTCGGCAACCGGGTCGAGTTCGTCGTGTCGCTGCTGGCCGTGCTGCGGGCCGCGGCCGTCGGGGTGCCGGTGAGCGGGCGAGCGACCGAGGCCGAGCTCGCTCACCTGGCCGGCGACTCGGGGGCGACGCTTCTCGTCACCGAGGCGCGGCACGCCGCGATGGCGGAACGGCTGCGGCAGGGCCGGCCCGGGCTGCGGGTCCTCTTCGTCGAGAACCCGCCGCCGTCGGCGGGAACCCCGCGGGACGACCTGGGCCTGGACGAGCCGGCTTGGCTGCTCTACACCTCCGGCACCACCGGGCGGCCGAAGGGCGTTCTCCTTTCGCAACGCGCGCTGCTGTGGTCGGCCGCCGCCTGCTACGTCCCCGTGTTCGGGATCGAGACCGGCGACACCGTGGTGTGGCCGCTGCCGCTCCACCACGCCTACGCCCTGTCGCTCGCCTTCACCACCACGATCGCGCTCGGCGCGCACACCCGGCTCGCCGACGGCTGCTCGCCGGAGCTGCTCGCCCGGTACCCGGGTTGCGTGCTGGCCGGGGTACCGGCCACCTACCTGCGGCTCCACCAGGAAGCCGACGGCCCGCTCGTCCCGCCGAGGCTGTGCCTGACCGGCGGTGCGCCGTGCACACCGGCGACCCGCGCCGCGGTCCGGGAGCTGTTCGGCCTGCCCCTCGTCGACGGCTACGGGAGCACCGAAACGGGCGGGAAGATCGCGGTGGAGCGACCCGGTGAACCGGGACTGCTCCCGGTGCCCGGCATGGAGGTCCGGATCGACGCCGGTGAGGTGCTCGTCCGCGGCCCGGGACTGATGCTGGGCTACCACGGGCAGACCGAGCCGCCGTTGCGCGACGGCTGGTACCGCACCGGTGACGCCGGCCGGCTCGAAGGCGGCCGGCTGCTGCTCGACGGCCGGGTCGACGACGTGATCGTCTGCGGTGGCCAGAACGTCCACCCCACCGAGATCGAGGCCGTGCTGGAGGAGTCGCCGTCGGTGCGGGAGGTCCTCGTGACCGGCCGGCCCGACGACGTCGTCGGGCAGGTGCCGGTGGCGTTCGTGGTCGCCGGGCCGGACGGCTTCGACGCCGAGGAGCTGCGCCGCCGCTGCCTCAGCCGGCTTTCGCTCCACAAAGTGCCGGTGGCCTACCTCGAAGTCGACGCGATCCCGCGGACGGCGTCGGGCAAACCGAAGCGGAACGCCATGGCGAGCGCGCCGGAGCAGCCGGATCTCGCCGCGGTGGTGCGGGCCGAGCTGACAGTCCTTTGCGGACACGACGGCGGCGACGGGTGGCGGGACCGGCCCTTCACCGACCTCGGGCTGTCCTCGATGGCCGGCGTCCAGTTCCGGCACCGGATCACCGCGCTGACCGGGGTGCCCGTCCCGCACTCGCTGATCTACGACTTCCCCACGCCGGGTGCGGTGATCGCCGAGCTGACGCGGCTCGGCCAGGCGAGCCCGGCGGAGCCGCCGCGCGCGAGCCCGGCGCCGTCCGCGGAACCGATCGCCGTCGTGGCGATGGCGTGCCGGTTCCCCGGCGGGGTGCGCTCACCCGAAGACCTGTGGCGGCTCGTGGCCGACCGGGTGGACGCGACGGGGGAGTTCCCCGCCGACCGCGGCTGGGACGTGGCGGGGCTGTACGACCCGGATCCGGACCGGATCGGCCACTCGGTGACCCGCCGCGGCGGGTTCCTCGACGGTTTTGCGGACTTCGACGCCGGGATGTTCGGCATCTCGCCGCGGGAGGCGCTGGCGACCGACCCGCAGCAGCGGTTGCTGCTGGAGACGTCCTGGGAGGCGTTCGAGCGGGCCGGCATCAACGTCGCGACGCTGCGCGGCAGTGACACGGGCGTGTTCGTCGGCGTGATGAACGAGGACTACGCGAGCCGGTTCACCAGCTCCCACGACCTCGAGGCGTGGCTGGGCATCGGGTCCTCGCACGCGGTCGCCTCGGGCCGGATCTCCTACACCTTCGGGCTCACCGGGCCGGCCCTCACCGTCGACACGGCCTGCTCGTCGTCGCTGGTCGCGCTGCACCTGGCCGTGAAAGCGCTGCGGGCGGGGGAGTGTTCGCTCGCGGTCGCCGGCGGGTCCACGGTGATGGCCACCCCGCGGACCTTCCTGGCCTTCAGCCGGCAGCGCGGCCTCTCCCCGGACGGGCGGTGCCGGTCCTACGCGGCCGGAGCCGACGGCACGGCGTGGTCGGAGGGCGCCGGGGTGCTCCTGCTGGAACGGCTGTCCGACGCCCGCCGGCACGGGCACCCGGTGCTGGCCCTGCTGCGCGGCACCGCGGTGAACGCCGACGGCGCGTCGAACGGCCTGACCGCGCCCAGCGGACGCGCCCAGCAGGCGCTGATCGCGGCGGCGCTCGCGGACGCCGGGCTGACCGCGGGCGACGTCGACGCCGTCGAAGGGCACGGGACGGGAACCCCGCTGGGCGACCCGATCGAGGCGGACGCGCTGATGGCGGCGTACGGGCGTGGCCCGCGCCGGGAGCCGCTGTGGCTGGGCTCGGTGAAGTCGAACATCGGCCACACCCAGGCCGCCGCCGGGATCGCCGGGGTGATCAAGGTGGTGACGGCGTTGCAGCACGAGCAACTCCCGCCGTCGCTCCACGCCGGCGAGCCGAGCCCGCACGTCGACTGGTCGGCGGGCGGGGTGGCGCTGCTGGACCAGGCCCGGCCGTGGCCGCGCACCGACCGGGTCCGCCGGGCCGGGGTGTCGGCCTTCGGGATCGGCGGCACCAACGCGCACACGATCGTCGAGGAGGCGCCGCCGTCGGAAACTCCGGCCCGCCGGCCGTTCCCCGCGGCGCCCTGGCTGCTCAGCGCCGCGGACGGCGACGCGCTCCGGCTCGTCGCCGCCGGGCTGACCGAGGTGCCCGACACCGTCGACGTATCCGACACTGCCTACACCCTCGCCCGGCGGACGCCGCTCGCGCACCGCGTGCTGGTGCCCGCGGCGAACCGGGAGGCCCTGCGAGCCGTCGCCGAAGGGCGCGTGCTCGGCCGGACCGTCCGGGGCGGCACCCGGCTGGCCGTGCTGTTCGGCGGGCAGGGCGCGCAGCGGCCCGGGATGGGCCGGGAACTGGCCGAGCGGTTCCCGGTGTTCGCCGACGCCTTCGACGAAGCGTGCGAAGCCCTGGGCGGCGGCGTGCGCGACGTCGCCTTCACCGGCGGGGAAGCGCTGGACCGCACCGACCACGCGCAAGCCGCGCTGTTCGCCTTCGGCGTCGCGCAGTACCGGTTGTTCGAGTCGTGGGGCCTGCGCCCCGACGTCTTGCTGGGACACTCGATCGGCGAGATCACCGCCGCGCACGTCGCCGGCGTGCTGTCACTGGCGGACGCGGCGACGCTCGTGGCGGCGCGCGGCCGGCTCATGGCCGCGTTGCCCGGCGGCGGGGTGATGATCGCCGTCGAGGCCACCGAGGCGGACGTGGCTCCGCTCGTGGGCGACGCCGTTGCCGTCGCCGCGGTCAACGGGCCGCGTTCGGTGGTCCTGTCCGGTGAGCGGGCCGCGACGACGGCGCTCGCCGATCGCTTCGGCGGGGGAACGCTCCTGCGGGTCAGCCACGCCTTCCATTCGCCGCTGCTGGACCCGATGCTGGACGAGTTCCACGAGGTCGCTGCCGGGCTGAAGCACCACCGCCCCGCCCTCCCGCTCGTCTCGTGCGTGACCGGAGAACCGGTCGGGGAGATCGAGCCCGGCCACTGGCGTCGGCACGCCCGCTCGACCGTGCGGTTCGCCGGCGCGCTCGCCACGGCCGCGGCTCCCGGCCCGGTCGTGGGCCTCGAAATCGGCCCGGCGCCGGTGCTCGGCCGGCTGACCGCCGGCGTCCTGCCCACCGCACCGGCCACGATGTCGGGCACCGGGGTGCTCGCCGCGGCGGGCGCGGTGCACACGGCGGGCGTCCGGGTCGACTGGACCGCGGTGTTCGCCGGCTCGGGCGCGCGGATCACGCCGGTGCCCACGTATCCGTTCAAGCGCACCCGGTACTGGCTGGACCAGCCGTCCCCGGAGCAGACCGGCGGCGACCACGCCGTGCTCGGTCCGGCGCTGGCGGCGCCCGACTCGCCGCGGGTCGTGCACGGCGGCTCGCTCGGCGTCCGCCGCCACCGGTGGCTGGCCGACCACGTCGTCGGCGGATCCGCGCTGGTGCCCGGGACGGTGTTCGCCGAGCTGGCCCTGCACGCCGGCGAAGCGGGCGTCGGGGAACTGGTGATCGAAGCCCCGCTGCGCCTGGACGCGGGTGCGGACGTCCACGTCCAGGTCGTCGTGAACGGGCCGAGGATCGACGTCTACGCCCGGGCCCGCGACGACGAGCGCTGGCGGAAGCACGCCGGGGGGAAGCTGCGCCCGCGCGGCCCGCTCCCGCCCGGCTGGAGCGGGGAGTGGCCGCCGGCCGGGGCCGTGGAAGCCGACGTCGCCGAGGCCTACCGCGCGCACGCCTACGGGCCCGCTTTTCGGGCCGTGCAACGGTTGTGGTTGCTCGGTGACGAGTTCTTCGCCGAGGTCGAGCTCCCGCCGGGCGTCGGGGGCCGGTTCGAGCTGCACCCGGTCCTGCTGGACGCGGCCGTGCACGCGACCGCGCTGGCCGAGGGGCCGGCGGCCGAGCCGCGGGTGCCGTTCCTCTGGAGCGGTGTCGACGTCTACGCGGCGGGTGCGCGGCGAGCCAGGGTGCACGGTGTTCGCCTCGGCGCCGGCGCGGTCCGGGTCACGCTGTACGACGAAGCCGGGAACCCGACGGCCGGGATCGAGTCACTGACGACCCGGCCGATGGCGGCGCCGGACACGATGCTCTACCGTCCACAGTGGATACCGATGCCGCCGGTGGCGGCCGCGGAGCCGGTGCGGACGGTCGAAATCGACTGCGCGGCCGGCGATGTGCGCACGGCGGCCGGCCACGCGCTCACCGTGCTCCACGACTGGCAGGGCAGCGCCGACCGGCTGCTCCTGGTCACCCGCAACGCGACCGGCTCCGATCCCGGCCTCGCCGCCGCGGCGGTGTGGGGACTGGGCTGCGCGGCCGCGGCGGAATACCCGGGCCGGATCAGCATGGTCGACCTCGAGCCGGGATTCCCGGTGACCCGGGTGGCGGACCTCGCCGGCGGCAGCGCGGAGCCGCAGATCGCCATCCGCGACGGAGTGCCGCACGTCCTGCGGATCACGCGCACCGCCCCGGCGCCGGCGCGCCCGATCGACCCGGGCGGGACGGTGCTGATCACCGGCGGGACGGGAGCGCTCGGTGCCGCACTGGCCCGGCACCTCGTCACCGCGCACGGCGTCCGGCACCTCCTGCTGGTGAGCCGGCGCGGGCCGGCGGCGCCCGGAGCCGGGGAATTGACGGCGTCCCTGCGGGAACTCGGGGCGGACGTGCGGATCGTCGCGGCCGACGTCGCGGATCGGGCCACGGTGGTGCGGCTGGCCGGCAGCTGCGATCCGCCGTTGACGGCCGTCGTGCACAGCGCGGCCGTCGTCGACGACGGCGTCCTGGCGGCCCAGACGCCGGAACGCCTGGACGTCGTGCTGCGCCCCAAGGTGGACGCGGCGCTGGTCCTCGACGAGGTGACCCGGCACCTGCCGCTGACGGCCTTCGTCCTGTTTTCCTCGATCGCCGGCGTGTTCGGCAAGGCCGGGCAAGCCAACTACGCGGCCGCCAACCGGGTGCTGGACGCCGTGGCGTGCCGCCGCCGCGCGGCCGGCCTGCCCGCGTTGTCGCTGGCGTGGGGGCTGTGGGAGCTCGGCACCGGCCTCGGTGACCGGATCTCGGCCACCGCCCGGCGGCGCATGCACGCGTCCGGCGTCGAGGGGCTGACCGCCGAGCAGGGCCTGGCGCTGTTCGACGCGGCGCTCGGCTCGGCCGAACCCGTGCTGGTGCTCGTCCGGTTCGACCCGGCCGCGTCGATGGCCCCGCCGACCGGCGTTTCGGCCGCGCGCTCGGCTCCGGTGCCGTCCAGCTGGCCGGAGAACCCGGCCGAGCCCGAGCTGCGCGAGCTGCTGCGCGCGGAGGTCGCCGCGGTCCTGGGCCACCCGGACGCCGCCGTGATCGCCGACGACCGCCCGTTCCCGGAGCTCGGGTTCGATTCCCTCACCGTGATCGAGCTGCGCACCCGCCTCACCGGGTTGTCGGGCACCGACCTGCCCGCCACCGTGCTCTTCGACCGGCCCACCGTCGCCGCACTGGCCCGGTACCTCTTGGGCTCCAGGCGTTTCCGCTCTCCGGCCACGTCCGTCGATTAACTCGGACGTGGCGGAAGCCGGTCACCGGGTGACACTTTCACCCGGATTCTCCTCGAAAGAGGTACGCGAGAGCAAGCTTTCGGTCGATCGACGACGCGGCCCGATGCCCGTTATATCTGAGGAGCGCAATTCGGAGAAGGGACTCCACCGTGGCCGGTTCGACGATTCTGCTGGCGCTGGACGACATCCCTTCGGCGTCGGTGCTCAACGCCCAGCTGGCCCGGATCTGCGAGCACCTCGGCGCGGACGGGCACGACGTTCTGCGCGCCGGTACCGATGCCGACGCACTGGCCCTCGTGCAGAGCCGGGCCGATCTCACCGCCGCGCTGGTGAGCTGGGACGTCGGCGACAGCGACCGGGACGCGTCCGCCGAAGCCGTGCTGAAAGCGCTGGTGGGCCGGTTCACCCGGCTCCCGGTGTTCCTGGTGACCACCTCGGCCTCGGTCGACGACCTGCCGTTGTGGATTTCGGAAGTCATCTGCGGCTACGTGTGGCTGATGGAGGACACGCCGGGGTTCATCGCCGGCCGGATCGGTGTCGCCGCGCGCCGCTACCGCGACGAAATTCTGCCGCCGTTCTTCCGTGAGCTCCGGCGGTTCGACGACACCCACGAATACTCCTGGCACACCCCGGCCCACGCGGGCGGCGTGGCGTTCCTGAAATCCCCGGTCGGGCGGGCGTTGTTCGACTACTACGGCGAGCGGTTGTTCCGCACCGATTTGTCGATATCCGTGGCGGAGCTGGGCTCGTTGTTCGAGCACAGCGGCCCGATCGGCGACGCGGAGCGCAATGCCGCGCGCATCTTCGGCGCCGACCTGACGTATTTTGTGCTGCACGGCGATTCCACCGGTGACCGCATCGCCCTGCACGCCAGCATCGCCACCGACGAACTGGTGCTCGTCGACCGCAACTGCCACAAGGCGATCTACCACGGGCTGACGCTGACCGGCGGGCGCCCGGTCTACCTCGTGCCGACCCGCAACGGCTACGGGCTGATGGGTCCCATCCCGCCCGCCGCGCTGGGCCAGGAGGCGGTGGCCGGGCTCGTGCCGGGCAGCCCGCTGGCGGCCGGAGCCGCCGCACCGGATCCGGTGTACGCGGTGATCACGAACTCCACCTACGACGGCCTGTGCTACGACGCGGTCCGCGTCGCGGAGCTGCTGGGGGCCAGCGTGCCGCGGCTGCACCTGGACGAGGCGTGGTTCGCCTACGCTCGGTTCCACCCGCTCTACACGCGCCGCTACGGCATGGCCGTGGACGCGGGCACGGTGCCCGACGCCGTCCGGCCCACCGTGTTCAGCACCCAGTCCACCCACAAGCTGCTCGCCGCGATGTCCCAGAGCGCGATGCTGCACGTGAAGAACTCACCTCGGTCGCCGGTCGAGCACCGGCAGTTCAACGAGACGTTCATGATGCACGCCACGACGTCGCCGCTGTACCCGATGATCGCCGGGCTCGACGTCGCCGCCGGCATGATGGATGGACCGGGCGGCCGCTGGCTGGTCGACGAGGCCGTCACCGAAGCCATCCGGTTCCGGCAGGCGGTCGCCCGCATCGCCCGCCGCATCGCCGCTGCCGGGGACCGCCCCGCCTGGTTCTTCGGCACCTGGCAGCCCGACGAGGTCGGTGATCCGGAAACCGGGCAGCGATACCCCTTCGCGGACGCGCCGCTGGATCTGCTGCGCAGCGAACCCGCCTGCTGGAGCCTCGAGCCCGGTGCGGCCTGGCACGGCTTCCCGGATCTGGAGGAGGGGTACTGCCTGCTCGACCCGGTGAAGGTGAGCGTCACCTGTCCGGGCACCGACGCCCGCGGCACCGCGGCGGACGTCGGGATCCCGGCGCGGATCCTCACCGCCTACCTCGAAACCCGGCGCATCGTCGTCGAGAAGACCGACGCCTACACGTGCCTGATCCTGTTCTCGATGGGCATCACCAAGGGCAAGTGGGGCACGCTCATCGACGGGCTCCTCGACTTCAAGACGCTCTACGACACCGGCGCGCGCCTCGCCGGCGTCCTGCCCGCCCTGGTCGAACAACACCCCGCCCGCTACGCCGGCCTGACGCTGCGGGAGCTGTGCGACCAGATGCACGCCCAGCTGCGCAAGAGCGACCTCATCCCGCTGCTCGACGCGGCGTTCACCCACCCGCCGCGCCCCGAACTCACCCCCGCCCAGACCTACCAGCGGCTGCTGCGGGGCGGCACCGAACCCGTCCGCCTCGCCGAGCTCGCCCACCGCACGGTCGCCACCCAGGTCGTGACCACCCCGCCCGGCATCCCGGTCCTCATGCCCGGCGAGAACGCCGGCGGCCACGACGAGCCCACCCTGCGCTACCTGCGCGCCCTCGAGGACTTCGACCGGCACTTCCCCGGCTTCCCCAGCGAAACCCACGGCGTCACCCGGGACGCCGGCGGTGACTACTGGATCACCTGCCTCCGCACCGGGTGACGGTCGATCCACGGGAAAATCCCCCGGCCGGGGAGTAGTTCCGGTCCGCTCGGGTAAACGCCCGATCGCCGACGGCGGGCGACGTGCGACAGCGCGGTGGGGAGTGGCGATGCGAGGCGAATCGGCCGACGAGGACCGGAGCGGGAACCTGCGGTCCCCGGCCGGGAGCCGGGACGAGCCGGAGCTGGAGGAAGCGTTCGACCGGATCATCGACGAAGGCCGCGACCGGCTCGGCCGCCCGTTGCTGCCGCTGGCGGCCACCGGCCTGCTCGGTGGTGTCGACGTAGCGGTGGGAGTCCTGGCCTACCTGGTCGTCGAGCACGAGACCGGACAGCCGCTGCTGGCCTCCGCGGCGTTCACGATCGGCTTCATCGCGCTGCTGCTGGCCCGCAGCGAGCTGTTCACCGAGAACTTCCTGGTCCCGGTCACGGCCTTGGCGTCCGGCCGGGGGACCTGGCCGCGGCTGCTCCGCCTGTGGCTGGTCACCCTGGCGACGAACCTGGCCGGCGGGTTCGTGATGGCCGGGATGATCGTCGTCGCCCTGCCCGACCTCCGGGGCACCGCGGCCGCAAGCGGTCTGCATTACGCCACGCTGGGCACGTCGTGGCGCTCGCTGTTGCTGGCCGTGCTGGCGGGCGCGGTGATCACGCTGATGACCCGGATGCAGCACGCGTCCGACAACTTGGGCGTCCAGATCGTCGCCGCGGTCGCCATGGCGTTCGTTCTCGTCGGAGCCCAGCTGTTCCACTCGGTGCTCGACTCGATCATCATGTTCGCGGGCTTGCTGGGTGGCATGGCGCACTACTCGTGGGGTGACTGGGCCCTCGCGCTGGCGTGGTCGTCCCTGGGCAACATCATCGGCGGAATCGGCCTGGTCACCTCGATCCGGCTGCTCCGGGTGTCGCACCGGGTCGAAGAGGCCCAGCACGACGCCCGCCGGGAAGCGGGTGAGGAAACCACCTGACCGACCGGCACTGATTCGGCTTCGCTTTCCTCGGTCTCACGGCCGCGACAACGGCGCGGCCGTACCGGGCCGGCTCACTTGCGTAGACCGGTGTGGCCGCCCGGCGAGACAATCCGGGCACCAGCGCGGGGCTCGTGCCGGGGCGGAAGCAATTCGGCGCCGGATCGCGGCCCTGACAGAGGAGTCGCGCGAGGTCGTCAAGGCCGCGACAGCGGCACAGCGGCACCGGGGTCCGGCGAGCGTTGGCGCCGGCCGTGGCTCGCAACATCTGCCGCGGATCGCGCAATCCTGATCAAGGCGGTCCTTTCCCACTCACCTAGTGTCCTTTCCGGTAAGCGCTCACCCTGCGGATGGTTACGAATCCCGGGACTGCGGCGGGCTCCGGAAGGGAGATGACCGATGGCCACGGGGACGGTGCACCTCTACGTCGGTCCGACGTGCTCGGCGGTTGAGGTACGCCGGCGGTTCCCGGACGTGGTGGTCCACCCGCCCGCGTCCCACGGGGACTTCTTCGCCGCCGACCTGGTTTCCGGGGACGTGGCCGTCGTCGTCGACGGCTACTACCACCACCGGCTGGGGTTGCGGCACAAGGAATACCTGTACGCGCTCGACCGGGGGGTGACCGTGCTCGGTGCGGCGAGCATCGGGGCCCTCCGGGCCCGGGAACTGAGCGCCTTCGGGATGCGGGGCTCCGGAGCCGTCTACGAGCTCTACCGCGCCGGCGTGTTCGACGGTGATGACGCGGTGGCGGTGGCGCACGAAGACTCAGCTCCCTACACCAGCCTGAGCGTTCCCCTCGTGAACCTCTACGCGGCGGCGCAGGCCGCGTGCGCGGCGGGAGTGCTGCGATCCGAAGACGTCGACGAAGTCATCGCCGCGCTTCGCGCCGAGTACTACCCGTTGCGCACCGAGGCGCGGGTCGTCCGGATCCTGCGCCGGGCCGGGCGGGCCGAGCTGGCGGACTGGTATGAGGAGCGGACGGCCGCCGACCCGCACGTCTTCGACCAGAAGCGCCGGGACTGCCTCGACGCCGTGGAGGCGGCACGCCACCTCGTCGCCGACGGTGCCGTCGGGCAGGTGACGGGATCCGGAGGAGCCGATTGGAAAACCGTATTCCTGCGGGTGTGGAGCAACTCCTTCGCCGAACGGACCGGGGATCCGCCACTGGGCCACCGCCTGGCGTACCAGCAGATCTTCAGCTCCGGCTACCCGCGCGCCTGGGAACGCTACCTGGACGAGACCTACCGGCGCCGTCGACCCGCACCGGCCGGCGAGGCCGTCGGCGACCTGGCGGAGTCCTTGTCCCGGCAGATCGGGGTGGCGCGGTTCCCGCAGCCGGTGACGCACAAGGAAGACTGGCTGTTCGACTTCGTCTGCCCGGTACCCGATCTGAGCGATCCGGGCGAGGTGGAGCTCCTGCTGAGCACGGAGGAACCGGGGGACGTGGAGACCGTCGCCCGCTACCTCCGGCAGCTGCGGGAATTCACCGGCCGGGGGAGCGGCTTCGCCGTGGGGGACGACCCGGAGGTGCTCTCCGGCGACGCCGCCAAGGTCCTGCTGTGCCACCTCTGGGAGGTTCCGCCCGCCAAGCTGGTCCGCGAGTGCCGCCGCCGAGGCATTCCCAACGTCAGGACGGCGATCAGGATCCTCCAGCCGTTCGTCGTCGGAGCCATCAAGGACCGCAAATACACCCGCGTGGGTCCGGCATGACGAAGAAGGTCGTGCTGAACGGAACACATCGTGCCCGGTCGGCCGAAGCGACGTGGTCGCGCATCGAACCGCAGCTGGGGACCTTCGGCATCACCCGGGTCGCGGACGTGACGCACCTGGACCACATCGGCATCCCCGTGATGATCGCCGTCCGCCCCCTGTCGGAGACGTACGGCACTTCCCAGGGCAAGGGGGCCACCCCGCTCCTGGCCCGGATATCCGCGGTGATGGAGTCGATCGAAATGTGGCACGCGGAAACCTTCGACCCTCCCCGGTTCGAAGCGACCGCTCGCGACCTCGAACTGCCCTACCCGATCCGGGCGCTCAACGTCCGGCCGCTGAAGCAGCCCCTCGACCACGTGCGGCTCGAGTGGACCCAGGCCCGCCGGGTGGTTGGCGGCGACCCGGTGCCGCTGCCGGTCCAGTTGCTGAGCCTGTCGTTCGTCGACAGCAGCCTGTGGGAACCTCGCGTGTTCAAGACCACGTCCAACGGGCTGGCGTCGGGGAACTCCTGGGCGGAGGCCTGCCTCCACGGGATCTACGAGGTGATCGAACGCCACGCGTTGGCCGGTCTCGACGACTCCGGCGCGGACTCCCGCGTTCAGGTCGACTTGTCCACAGTGGACGACGAACACCTTCGGTCGCTGCTCGACCGGCTGGCCGACGCGGGCACGCAGTGCGAGGTGGCCATGGTCCGCAACGAACTGGCGGTGCCCGTGTTCGTGGCGTTCGTCTGGTCCCCGCTCTACCCGCTCGTCGCGGCGGGTTCCGGCGCCCACCTGGACGTCACCGTGGCCATGAGCCGGGCGATCACCGAAGCGGTGCAAACCCGGCTCACGCGGATCTGCACCACCCGCGACAACCTGCCGTCCGGCTACCGGCCACCGCACGTTGCCGACCCCTTGCTGTCCGCGGCCGCCGGGCAGCCCCTCGCCGACGTGGTCGAGGGGTACGGCGCCACCCACGACGACCTCGACGCGGAACTGCGGGAAGTCGCCGAGCGGGTCGAGAAGCTCACCGGGATGGCACCGATCGTGGCCGACATGTCGACCCGGCCCGAGCTCTTCTCGGTGGTCCGGGTGGTCTGCCCCGGTCTTGGTTATCCCGGTAAGGGCGGCAACAGCATTCCGAGAGCGATGCCCTCTTTGGATACTCCCTGAATCGCGCCGATACCCGGTTACATCGGCTCCGCATCCGTCCGAGGTGGTCCCATGGGTGACGTAAGTGTTTCTCTCTCCTCCTCTTTGGCGCAGTTCACCGGAGGTGTCCGACGCTTTTCCGTGCCGGCGGGCACGGTGCGTCAGGTGCTGGAGAAAATGCAGGACGAGTATCCCCGCCTCACCGGGCGGATCGTCGACGACCGCCTGCAGCCCCTGCCTTTCGTCCGCGTCTACGTCGGCGATGACGACGTGCGCGACCTGGGTTCCGCGGACTCCGCCGTTGCGCCCGGCACCACGGTGATGGTCCTGGCCGCCGTTGCCGGCGGCTGAAGCACCCGACGAAGGGGGACTGCCTAACGCCGAGCAACCACAGAAAAAACTCGATCGCCGAAACCCGACGTACAGGAAGAGGCTTGAATGCAATTCACACCGCAAGTCATGGCCGGCCACCTGCTGACCGAAGTGGAACCGATCCGCGGCACCCTCGACGTCCTGGCCGACGAGGAAGCCCGTCAGCAGCTCGACCGGCTGGTCGACTACCTCGTGGACCCGGAGCCGGGCGAACCCTTCGTGGCGGCCGGCATGTCCACCCAAACCAACACCGAAACCGACACGGGTCCGTCGAACACCAACACGATTCCCGACGCGGACAGCGACACCGAGTGGCGGTGGGACGACGAGTGACCTGCTCGTCCGGGGAACACGCGGATGTGGCCCGGCCCATCCGCTGATTCCCTCGTGTTCGTGACTATCGGATCCGGACGAACCGGGGCGGGTCCAGGCGGAAAGCGGCGGCCCGCCCCGGGTTCGCCGACGCGGCAGTGAAGCAGTTCAGCTCGACGAGACGAAGGTGACGGCATGGGCAACGCCACGATTCTGATTGTCACATCCAGGTGGGACACGACCGCGTACGCCGCGGCCGAAATCCTGCGCCGGAACGGCCGGGAGCCGGTCTTCTTCTACCCCGAGGACGTTCCGCTGACCGCGCGGATCGACGCGGTTTTCCGGCAGGGGCGGTGGTCCAACCGGCTGCACACGCGGGACGGGGTGATCGACCTCGACGACATCAAGGCCGTCTGGTGGCGGAAGCCCTATGTGGCCCGCCCGTCGAAGGAGCTCACCCGGGTGCAGTTGCCCTACGCCAAGCGGGAGAGCGAATACGCCATGCGCGGGTTGTGGGATCTGCTGCTCGACAACCCCGATGTCTACTGGATGAGCGATCCGCACAACATCCGCAAAGCCGCCAACAAGATGATCCAGATGACCAAGGGGGCGGCCCTCGGCCTCACCTCGCCGAAGACCATCATCACCAACGATCCCGAAGACGTGCGCAAGTTCTACGACGAGTGCTCCGGGAGGATGGTTTTCAAGTCCATGACGGGACCGTTCCTGCTGCCGGGCGAAGTGGAGGAGGAGTACACCTCCGAAACCTTCGTCCCCGGCATGCCGCTGGTCCGGCCGTTCACCGACGAGGACATGAAGCACGTCGACAGCGTGCGGCACTGCGCCTGCATGTTCCAGGAACTCGTCGAGAAGAAGCACGAACTGCGCGTCACGCTCTTCGAGGACCAGATCTTCACCTGCAAGATCGAATCGCAGAAGAACGACCTCACCCGGCACGACTGGCGCCGGCAGGACTCGCTGCCCCACGCCACCGTCGGTGAGCTCCCCGACTCCGTGGCGAAGGCCTGTCTCGCACTGGTGAACGACTTCGGGCTGCGCTTCGGAGCCTTCGACTTCATCGTGACGCCCGACGACGAGCACATCTTCCTGGAGGTGAACGCGAACGGCCAGTGGCTGTTCGTCCAGGAATGGGTACCGGAACTGCGCCTCATGCAGGCCTTCGTCGACATCATGGTGCGGAACTCGTGACGGCCCCGTGAAGACCCGCTCGGCGTCCGGCACCTCGTCCTCGGAAGAGCTCCTCTTCGGCGGTCGCCTCCTCTACGTCAACGACACGAGCACCCAGGACGGCGCCCTGACCCGGCTCGGCCTGTGGCCGGTGGTCCGGGCGCTGCCGCCCCTCGTCCGCACCACCGTCCGGCTCGCCCGCAAAACCGACGCTGCGGCGGTGTGGCTGGTCGCCGGCGCCGAAGCCGGACGCGGTGTTGTGCAGGCCGTCGGTCTGGTCGCCGTCAACACCGCGCTGGCCGCCGTGCTGGCCGGCGGCGACCCGGCCCGGTGGCTGCCCCGGGCCGTGCCGTCGCTCGTGCTGGTGGCGGTCACCGCGGTGCTGGGCGCGGTGCTCACCGCCGTCTCCACCTACGGTTCGGGGCGGCTGCAGCCGAAGGTCGAACGAGCCGCCACCGAGCAGTACCTGGCCTGTGCTTCGCGCGTGGAACTGGCCGCGCTCGAGGACGACCGGTTCCGCCGGCTGCTCGACACCGCCCAGTTCGGGGCGACGGGCGCCCGCCGGATGGTCGAGCACTGCACGCGGGTGATCACCGCGGTGCTCTCCCTGGCGGCCGCCGGGAGTGTGCTCACCGTGCTGCACCCGGTGCTGCTGCCGTTGCTCAGCCTGATGATCGTCCCGCCCCTGTGGGGAACCCTCGTGACCGCGCGCCGCCGCTACGAGAGTTTCCGCACCTGGGTGCAGCACACGCGCGCCGGCCGGGTGCTCAGCACGGAACTCACCGCGGTCGAGGCCGCCCCGGAGATCCGGGTCCACCAGGTGGGCCCGTTCCTGCTCCGGCACTTCCGCGCCATGTCCGCCGCCTCCGAGGCCGAACAGACCCGGCTGGCGAGGCTCGACGCCCGCACCGGGCTGTGGGTCGCCGCCTGGACCGGGCTCGCCACCGCCGCCACCTACCTCACGCTGGGCCTCTTGGCCTGGAGCGGCACCGTGGCCGTGTCCGTCGCGGGAACCGCGGTGCTCGCCATCCGCACCGGCACGGGACGCCTCGGCGGCATGGTGCAGGCGGTCACCAGCCTCTACGACGAGAGCCTGTTCGTCGCCGACCTCGAGCGGTTGCGGGTCCGGGCCGCCGAGCAGGCCATCCCGGCCGGTGGCCTGGACGTGCCGGCCCACCCCCGCCGGATCACGTTCGACCGGGTCACCTTCCGCTACCCCGGCACCGACCGGGCCGCGCCGCCGGCGATCGACGACGTCTCGCTCACCATCCCCAGGGGGCGGATCACCGCCCTCGTCGGGGAAAACGGCTCGGGCAAGTCCACCCTGGTCAAGCTGCTCGCCGGGCTCTACCTCCCGGACCGCGGCAGCGTCGGGTGGGACGACGTCCCGACCTGCCGGGCTGACCGGCAGCAGGTGTTCGGCCGGATCGCCATGGTCGCGCAGGACTTCAAGCGCTGGCCCTTCACCGCCCGGGTCAACGTCGCCATCGGTGACTCCCGCACTCCCGACGACGAAGGCCGGCTGAGTGCCGCCGCCGACCACGCGGGCGCCACGGCGGTGATCGAGGGCCTGCCCCGCGGCTGGGCCACGTTGCTGGCCCGGGGGTACGAGGGCGGCCACCAGCTCAGCGGCGGCCAGTGGCAACGCGTGGGTGTCGCACGGGCCCACTACCGCGACGCACCCGTCCTGATCGTCGACGAACCCACTGCCGCGCTCGACGCCCGTGAAGAGCAGCGGGTGTTCGACCGGATCCGCGGACTGGCCGAAGGCGGGCAGACCGTCATCCTCATCACCCACCGGATGGCGTCCGTCCGGCACGCGGACCTGGTGTACGTGCTCCACCGCGGCCGGCTCGTCGAATCCGGCCCACCGGAGGAACTGCTGGAGCTGCCCCAAGGGCGCTTCCGCGGGCTGTACGAGATCCAAGCCGCCCAGTTCGGCCGGAGCAAGGGCCCGGCCCTGCCCCACGACTTCGTCTCCGGAGAGCCGAAACCGTGAAAGCACCCGAAAGATCCGGTGAACACGCACGCGACGCCGTGGCCGTCCTCGTCGTCCTGGCGGCCGTGTCCGTGGGCCTGCTGCACGCCGTTCCGACCTTCGGGCAGCTGGCGGACCTGAGCGACGGCGGCTGGCCCCTCGTCCTGCGGTTCCTCCTCGCGGTCGTCCTGATCATCGTGGTGGGGCGGCTGGGCGGCTGGGCCGCGACGCGGTGCCGCCAGCCACCGGTCATCGGCGAGATGGCCGCGGGCATCGCGCTGGGCCCGACCTTGCTGGGCCAGGTGGCGCCGGAAATCCAGCACGCCCTGTTCCCCACGGCCCTGGTGCCCCACCTCGGCCTGGTCGCGCAGCTGGCGATCGTCTGCTTCGTCTTCCTCCTCGGCGCCGACCTCCCGCTGGACCTGCTGCGCGGGGCGGGGCGGCGGGTGGCCGCACTCGGGACGGCCATGGTGGCCGTCCCGCTCGCCTGCGGGCTGCTGCTCGCCGCCGGCCTGGCCGCGGCGTACCGGCCGGCGGGGACCGGGCCCGTCCCCTTCCTCCTCTTCGTGGGCACCTCGATGAGCATCACCGCCTTCCCCGTGCTGGTGCGGATCCTCGCCGGGCTCGACCTGGTCCGGACCCGGATCGGCACGCTCGGCCTGGCCACCGCCGGGGTGGGCGACGTCCTCTCGTGGTGCCTGCTGGTCGTGGTCGTCGCGCTGGCCCGCGGTGACTCGGCGGCTGCGGTCGCGCCGACCGTGGGGTGGCTCGTCCTGTTCACCGCGGGAACGCTCCTCGTCGTCCGCCCGGCGCTGCGCCGGCTCTCGGCGATCGCCGGGGAGAACACCGGCCGGCGGCGCGCCCTGACCGTGGTGCTGGTGCTCTGGGCGCTCTCCGCCGCCGCCGTCACCGACTGGATCGGCGTCCACGCCATCTTCGGGGCGTTGCTGGCCGGCGCGATCCTGCCGCGCGGAAACCGCGTGGTGCGCGACCTCGGCCGCACGGTCGGGCGCGGGGTCACCGCCGTGCTCCCGCTCTTCTTCGCGGTGATCGGGTTCAGCATGCACGTCGGGTTCCTGCGGAACCTCCGGGACGTGCTGGTGTGCTTGCTCGTGATCGTCGTGGCCGTCACGAGCAAGCTGGGCACGACCACGCTCGTCGGCCGGCTGACCGGCCTGACGTGGCGGGAATCGGCCGGGCTGGGCGTCATGGTCAACTGCCGGGGCCTGACCGAACTGGTGGTGGTCTCCGCGGGACTGTCGCTCGGCATCATCGGCCCGGACCTGTTCGTCGTGTTCGTGGTGATGACGCTGGTGACGACGGCCATGACCGGCCCGCTGCTCCGGCGGCTCGACCTCGGCGGCGCCCGGGCGCCCGCGCGGCCGGTCGCCGGCTTGGTGCATGCCACGGAGACCGTAACTGTGGTGAACGCCGATGGCGGCGCGGACCGCGCCCATTAGCGTCGGCGTGGTGAACGAGCGGAAAGGAGCGATGGCATGAACCCCTTCGACGACCCGGACGGCGAGTTCGTGGCCCTGGTGAACGACGAGGGCCAGTACTCGCTGTGGCCCACGTTCGGCCCGGTACCCGCCGGCTGGACCACGGCCTTCGGCCCGGACCGCCGCGACGCGTGCCTGGCCCACATCGAGCGCACCTGGACCGACATGCGGCCCCGCAGCCTCATTCTCGCCATGGAGCAGCAACAAGACTGACGTCTCGGCGCCGCCGGACGGGCCACGATCCGGTTTGTCTTTTCTTTTGCTGGGGGAGCGGGTGCAGACGATCCATTTCACCATGGCGGACCTCGGGCGGATCAGAATGGCGACCACGGTCGGCATCACCGGGGAAGCCGTTTTTGCGATGGACTCGTTCACGAAAGCGCGAACGGGCATTTTTGCGGTGTGGCGGCGCCGGTTCGCCCACCGGAGCCCGGTCCGCGCGCTCGGGCGGTCCGTCCGCCCGGTGCCCGATCTGCTGTGGCTGGTGCACGAAACGACGTCGTCCGGCCGCGCCCCGGTCGACGGAGCCGACCTGGGCCGCGAGGAGGTGCTGGCGGCGGTCCGGTCCTTTTGCTCGATCGCGATCTCGCCGTTCTGGCCGCGGGTCCACGGCTACCTGGAAAGCGAACGCGACGCCCGGAGCCGCCTCGCGATGACCGGCGGGGTGGAACGCCTGCTCGACACGCTGCACCCCTTGGTGCGGTGGCGACCGCCGGTGCTGGAAATACCCGGCGAGCGCACCGGCGAAATCCACCTCGACGGCCGGGGGCTGGTGCTCGTTCCGTCCCTGTTCCTGCACGAGGGCCGGGCCGCGCTGCTCATGGACGGCCGGGACCGGGAGACCCCGGTCCTGGTGTTTTCCGCCGCCCCGCCGAGCCACACCGACGCGAAGGAGATGTGGAACGCGCCGGAGGCCGGGCACCGCGCCTTGGCGGCCCTGGTCGGCAGCACCCGGGCCGCCGTGCTGCAGGAACTCACCGACAGCCGGTCCACGGGCGAGCTGGCCGAGCGGCTGCGCATGTCCTCGGCCGGCATCAGCCAGCACACCTCGATCCTGCGCCAGGCCGGCCTGATCACCACCCGGCGCAACCGCAACACCGTGCAGCACGACGTCACCCGCCTGGGCAAAGCCCTGCTCGACGGCACCGCCCTCGACGCGGGATGCCGGCCGTCATGAAGTACGGCCAAGCCCGGCTTCAGGTCCTGCCGCAGTTGTCGTGAGTGTTTAGGAGGGTTAGAACCCTCCTAAACACTCACGACAACCCAGCCCCCTCCCAGCCCTGGTGTCTTCCGCGCCTGGCGGCTGCCCCTCGCGGCTTCGATGCAGACTCTGGGGCAGGCGGCGCTCACCTGGATCAAGGCACGGCGGGCAGCCGCGACCAGGACTCGGCCGCGGTGAGGAAAACGTTGTTGTCGGCGCGGCTGCCGATGGTCGTCCGGACTCCTTCGCCGGGGAACGGGCGCACGAGCACCCCGTGGGCCAGGCAGTGCGCGGCGAACGCGCCCGCCCGCCCGGCCAGGGGCAGCCACAGGAAGTTGCCGTGCGACTCGGGTACGGCGAACCCGTGCGCCCGCAGGGTTTCGCGGACCCGGCCGCGCTCGACGCGTACGTCGCGGCAGCGTGCGGCCACCTGGTCACGGCCGGCCAAGCTGGCCAGTGCCGCCGCTTCGGCCGATGCGGTGATGGTGAACGGCAACTGGGCCCGGTCGAGCGCGGCGATCACCGCGGGCGGCCCGGCGCAGTAGCCGACCCGCAGCCCGGCCAAGCCGTGCGCCTTCGAGAAGGTGCGCAGGCTGACCAGGCTGCCGCCGTCCCCGAGCTCGCGGACGAGGTCGATCCCGTCGGGGCTGTCCGGGTCGCTGACGAACTCCCGGTACGCCTCGTCCAGCACCACGAGCACGTGCGGAGGCAGCCGCCGCAGAAATTCGAGCAGAGCCTCCCGGTGCAGCACCGAGCCGGTCGGGTTGTTCGGGTTGCACAGCAGCACCATCCGGGTGTCGTCGCCGACAGCCGCCGCCATCGCGTCCAGGTCGTGCCCGTGGCCGGCGGTCAGCGGCACCGGCACCGGCCGCGCTCCGGCCACGGTGGCCAGGACGGGATACGCCTCGAACGAAGGCCAGCCGAACACCACACTGCCGCTGCCGCCGAACACCACCTCCATGAGGTGCTGCAGGAGCGCGCCGGAGCCGGGGCCCACGGCGACCTGCCCGGCAGGCAGGCCGGTCAGGCGGGCCAGCCGGGTGATCAGCTCCCCGGGGCGCATCGCCGGGTAGCGATGGGACCCGGCGACGGCGGCCGCCGCGGCCGCCGCCGCTTCGGGCAGCGGTGGCCACGGCAGCTCGTTGCCGGCCAGCTGGACCGCGGGGCGCGCCGGCGGCGCCGGATATCCCGGCAACCGGGCGACCTCGGGCCGGACGAACCTGGTCATGGCCCCCTCCTCGGCCTTCACGACAGCTCGAACACGACGGCGCCCGCCAGGCCTTCGACGTGGTGGACGGCGGAACACTCCCAGCCGCCCTCCCCGAAGGCCTCCAGCCACTCCTGCTCGGTCGGCACGAAGACGCCCATCATCGCGTGGCCGAGTTCGAACGCCAGCGTGAACACCGGGATGTCGTCGTCGGGTACGCCGACGGTGCGCACGTTGTCCCCGAGCACCAGTTTGCGGGCGGCGGGAAACGCCTCGCGCAGCCGGCGCAGAGCGGCGACGCACTGCTCCCGGGGCCAGAAGTCGTGGCCCATCATGAAACAGGTGAGCAGCTCGACGTCGGCGAACTCCGGACGCGGCGTCAGGTGCCGCGCATCGGCCTCGACAAAACGGACCCGATCGGCCAGGCCGGCCTGCGCGGCCTCGCCGGTCGACAGCTCCAGCGCGGGTGCGGCGATTTCGACGCCGATCCCCTTGGCCGCCGGATAGCGCTTGGCCAGCTGGAGCAGCCGCTCGCCGCTGCCCGAGCCCAGGTCGGCCACCGACGTGACCGGGAAGTCCAGCCCCTCGACCACCGACCAGAACACCGGATCGAAGAACGTGGTGTTGGCCTGCCGGGACGCGAAGCTGATCGCCCGGGCGTCCCGCGTGTAGTAGTCCCCGACCCGGTTGGCGTTGCGCAGCACGAACGGCATCCGGGCGAACAGCGGCGCCGAGCCCACCGCCAGCCAGTGGAACAACGGCTTGGCCTGGTAGACCTCGTCGAAAACCGGGCCGGCGACGACGGTGTCGCCGTCCCGCCGGACCACCTCGACGCCGGCGAGCGCCACGAACATGCCCCGGGTGGAGCCGAGGTGCAGGTCGTGCCGCGCCGCGAAGGCCGGGATCTCGAGCCGGCCGAACTCCTTGAGCTCGTCGAGCGCGCCCAGCTCCCAGGCGGCCGCGATGGCCGGTGCGGCGACGGCCGCGTTGAAGATGCCGGCGGCCGCCCGCCGCGAGCCGGGCGCGGGGATTTCGGTTGTCATGACAGACCTTTCCGGCGCCCGGCCCGTGCCGTGCGCCTCTCCGGTAGCGGATCGGTCCGGCCAGCCGGCGTATCCGCGCAGTCCGTAGAGCAGGGGCGCCGGGCCGGCGAACCGGTCGATCCGCCGTACCCGGCCGAACACCACCTCGTGGTCGCCGATCCGTTCGGTGCCGCTGACCACGCAGTCGGCGACGGAGTGCGCGTCGCCGCTCAGGTGCGGGCCGGCCCGGCCGTCGTCGGCCAGCCACGGCACCCGGTCGAACCGGTCGGCGGCGCCGGAGGCGAACAGCTCCGCGGTGGCGCGCGCCCGGTGGTGCAGCAGGTTGACCGCGAACCGGCCCCGCTCGCGGACCGCGGCCAGCGTCGGGCTGCCGAGGCGCAGGCAGACCAGCAGGGTCGGTGGTTCGAGCGACACGCTGCACAGCGACGAGCACGTCATGCCCCGCGGCCGTCCGTCGCCGTCCAGGACGGTGATCACGGCGACCCCGGCCGGGAAACCCGCCATGAGTGTGCGGAAGGTGTCCCGGTCGACGTCCGGCTCCGCGGCGGTCACCGCATCGACGCGAGGTAGTCGCGCTGGCTGGGCAGCCGCTCGACCAGGTCCTTCACCCGGTCGCGGACCAGCTCGAACTCCTTGATCGCGCCCGTGTCGTCGAACAGCCCGAGTGCGGCGGGCGGGCGCACCGGCACCCCGCCGAGGCCCAGCAGCATGCAGACGTAGGAGTAGGGCTCGAAACCGTGGTAGTGCGGCCAGATCGTTTCGGTGTCGGGCAGCTTGGCCGTCCACTGCTCCAGCCGCTCGGCGAGGGAATCGGGGATCGGCCGGGTCTTGGTGTCCCGCCAGTAGGCGTTGTCGCTCCGGGCGGCGCCGCGGTAGTGCAGGCAGAGGAATTCGCGGACCCCGTCCAGGCAGCCGGCGATCCGCCGGTTGTAGGAGTCGCGCAGCCGCGGGTCCCAGTCGTCGCCGGGGAAGTGCTTGACCAGTTGCTCGACACCGTGCTGGATGAAGAAGATCCCGGTCGATTCCAGGGGCTCCACGAAGCCACTGGAAAGCCCGATCGCGACGCAGTTGCGCACCCAGGACTCCCGGCTGCGGCCGACCCGCATCCGCAGGTGGTTGGCCTCCAGGTCGTCGGCCGCCGGCCCGACGAACTCGCGCAGGGTGCGCTCGGCTTCGTCGGGGGAGCAGTAGTCGGACGCGTAGACGTACCCGGTGCCGATGCGCTCGTACAGCGGGATGGTCCAGATCCAGCCGGTGTCCATCGCGGTGGCCGTCGTGCACGGGCGCATGCCCCGGCGAGCCACGTCCACGGGCACGCGCAGCGCCACCGCGCTGTCGTTGGGCAGAGTGTCCTGATAGGACTGGAACGGCGTGCCGAGTGCCCGGTTGAGCAGCAGGCCGGTGAATCCGCTGCAGTCGATGAACAGGTCGCCGTGGAGGGCGCCGGAGCCGCGGGTCACCACGTGGTCGATCCAGCCGCGCTCGTCCAGTGCCACGTCCACCACGTCGTCGAGGACGTGCCGCACGCCCCGCCGGGTGGCGTACCCGGTGAGGTACTTGGCCAGCAGTGCGGCGTCGAAGTGGTAGGCGTAGGGGAACTGGGTGTGCTGCTCGGTCAGGGTGGTGCGATATCCGCCTTGGCCGTCCCGCTCCACGAAGTCCTGTTCGAACAGCGTGCCGTCCAGGTACCGCGGCGACCGCTCGGCGTCGCACAGCGCGGCCATCAGGAAGCTGTCCTGGTCGAACCGGTCGCCGGGGCGCAGCTGCAGCCACCAGTCGGTCAGGCCGAACCCGTCGACCACCCGCACCCGCTCGAACGGGTGGTAGAAGGAGTGCCCCGGCGCGCGCCAGTTCTCGAACCGGATGCCGAGCTTGTAACTGGCGTTGCACTCGGGCATCCATTCCCGCTCGTCGAGCCCGAGGTAGTCGAAAAAGTGCCGGATCGTGCTGAACGTGGCCTCACCGACACCGATGGTGGAGATCCGGGCGGATTCGACGAGGGTCACCGAAATCCGGTCCCCGAACGCCGCCTTGAGGTACGAGGCCGTCATCCACCCGGATGTTCCGCCTCCGACGATTACCACCTGTCTTGGCACGACTACCTCCATCGGAATTCTTTTCCGCCTGATGTGCTCCTTCAATCGGCGAGGAGCAGACGATCCTGCCGACACACCAGGGGCCCGCGACCGGACACGGCCGGGCGGTCGGCCCAGCCTCACCGACATCGGCCGCCGGAACCACCTTTTTAAGGCAGGCGCGAAAAGCGCAGATCACCACGGTGCCGCCGGGATGTTTCGAGGTGGATCGCGCGCCGGCTTCGCCTGCGGCGCCGTAACGGCGGGAATTACGGTCGTGTGCGGGGATTGCGGCCACTCATGATGGCGAAGACCGGAAGACGCGTGGACGCGGGAGTAGGGCATGAACCTGATCGACGACCGGGAATCGGCGGCCGACTTGGCCGCGTACGCGGCGTTCTTCGAGATGGCGGAGGCGCTCGGTCTCTCCGGGCTGCTGGACGGCGGCCGTCCGTTCACTTTGGACGAGGTGACCGAACACGGCCGGGTGGACGGCAGGGGAGCCGCGGCCTTCACCGGCGCGCTCCTGGCCGCGGGGCTGCTGGAGCCGGGCTCGCACCCCCGCGAGTTCGTGCCGGGCGCGGACATGGCGGGCCGCCGCTACCGGGCCGGCTACGTCTCGTGGTCGCTGACGGCCAACCGGCCCTACCTGGACCACGCCGCGGAGATCCTGCGCGAACCCGCGACCGCGGCCGGCCACCGCCGCGACGGGCGCAAGGTGGCGGTGTCGTCGAGCTGGATCGGGTCGTACGGCTTCTACCCCGGGGTGGTGGAGGAAATCCGCAGCCGCAAGCCGCGGCGGATCGTGGACCTGGGTGCGGGTGCGGGCGCGCTGCTGGTCCGGCTGCTGACCGAGCTGCCGGGCAGCACCGGTGTCGCGCTGGACCTGAGCGCCGGCGCCTGCGCGGAGGCCACCGCGGCGGCCGGGCGGGCCGGGGTGGCCGACCGGCTCGACGTTGTGCACCGGCCGATCGAGTCGCTCGTCGAGGACGCCTCGCCGGTGCGGGACGCCGACGTCGTGCACGCCGGGTTCGTCCTCCACGACACCCTGGCCCGGCCGGAGGTGGCCGAGGGAGTGCTGCGGGCCTGCCGGGAGTCACTCGCCCCCGGCGGCACCGTGATCGTCACCGACGCGGTGCCCTACGCCACCGGCGCGGAGCGGGCGTTCAGCGCCCTCTTCACCTATCTGCACGCGAGCTCGATGAACGTCGAGCTGCCGTCGGAGGAGCAGTGGCGCGCTCTGTTCCGCCGGGCGGGCTTCGCGGAAGTGACCGCGACACCGCTGGGCATGCCGGGCAGCCGCATGATGGTCGCTACCCGATGACCGCGGAGACCGTCGCGCGAACCAGGGCGAAGGCGCTCTACACCGCCAGGGCGACCCGTACCGCCATCGCGCCCTTCACCGACGAGGACCCGGAGCTGGGCCTGCGGGAGGGCTACGAGATCCAGCAGGAACTGCTCACCCTGCTGCTCGCCGACGGCGACCGGGCGGTGGGGTACAAGGCGGGCTTGACCTCGAAGCCGATGCAGGCCGTGCTCGGGGTGGGCACCCCGGACTACGGGCCGGTGCTGGCGTCGACGATCCACCCCGACGGCGCGCGGGTCGACCTGGGCGAGTTCATCGCGCCCCGGGTCGAGGCGGAGATCGTGTTCCGGCTGGCCGCCCCGCTGCGCGGCCCCGGGGTCACGGCCGAGCAGGCCCGCGCGGCGCTCGGCGAGGTCATCGCCGGTCTGGAGATCGTCGACTCGCGCATCGCGGACTGGCGGATCCGGCTCGCCGACACCGTCGCGGACCTGGCCTCCAACGGTGCGGTCGTGCTGGCGGACCCGGTGCCGGCCGGGCCGGGCGACGACTACCGGCTGCTGGGCATGGCGTTCTCCCGCAACGGTGAGCTGGTCGCGACGGGCGCGGGCGCGGCGGCGCTGGGCGATCCCGTCGCCGTCGTCGCCTGGCTGGCGAACACCCTCGGGGAGCACGGCGTCACCCTGGACGCCGGCCAGCTGGTCATGACGGGGGCGCTGCACGCGGCCGTGCCGCTCGCGCCCGGCGACCGCTTCGTCGCGGAGTTCGACCGGCTCGGCACGGTGCGCCTGGACGTCGCGGCCGGGGCGGGAAAACCGTGACCGCTCCGATGCCCGCGGCGGTGCTCGGCGCCGGCTTGATCGGCACGGGCCTGGCGGACCTGGTGCACCGCTCGCCGCTGCTGGACTGCGCGTTGGTCGTGGCCCGCGACGCCGGCGCGGCCGGGCTGCGCAAGGTGGCGGACGCGGGCATCACCACGACCGGCGGCGGGATCCGGGCGCTGCTGGCCCGCGGCCGTCCGCCGCGGATCGTGTTCGACGCGACGGACGCCACCGCGCACGCGGAGCACGCCGAGCTGCTGCGGGGCACGGGCACGCTGCTGGTCGACCTGACGCCGAGCAACGCCGGGCACATGGTGGTGCCGGGGGTGAACGACGCCGACGCGCTGGCGCACCCGGACCTGAGCATGATCAGCTGCGGCGGCCAGGCCGTGCTGCCGCTGCTGCACGCGATCACCCGGGCGAACGACGCCGAGTACATCGAAGTCGTGACCACGGCGGCCGGCCCCGGGGTGGGCCGCGCGACCCGGCTGAACCTGGACGAGTACGTCGCCACCACGCAGGAGGCGGTTACCCGGTTCACCGGGGTGAAGCAGGTCAAGGCGCTGCTCAACATCAGCCCGGCCCGCCCGCCGGCGACGTTCCGGGTCGCGGTGACGCTGCTCGGCGCGGACCTGGACGAGGCGTTCGTTTCCGAAGCCGTCCTCGCCACCGAACAGCGGATGCGGACCTACGTGCCCGGCTACCGCGTGGCCGCGTGCGTGGTCGGCGCCGGCCGCGCGTTCGTCGCCGTCGAGGTGAGCGCGACCGGCGGGCGCATCCCGGCGTACGCCGGGAACCTCGAGATCATCAACTCCGCCGCCGTGCGCGTGGCCGAACTCTATGCGGGGCAGGCATGACCGTCGTCATTTACGACCCGACGCTGCGCGACGGCCACCACGCGGTGGGCCACCAGCTCGACGCGGAGCAGCTGCGGGCGTACGCGCGAGCGGCCGACGCGGCCGGCATCCCCGTCGTGGAGGTCGGGCACGGCAACGGCCTCGGAGCCTCCTCGCTGCAGGCGGGACGGGCGAAGCTGTCCGACGAGGAGATGCTGGAGACCGTCCGGGCGGCGCTGCCGAACAGCAGGATGGCCACCTTCATGCTGCCCGGCTGGGGCACGACCGCGGACCTGCGGATGGCGGTGGCCCGTGGCGTGGACATCGTGCGGATCGGCACCCACTGCACCGAGGCCGACCTCGCGGAGCGGCACTTGGGCTGGCTGCGCGAGCAGGGTGTCGAAGCGCAGGGCGTGCTGTTGATGAGCCACATGGCGACCCCGGTCCGGCTGGCGGGTGAGGCGGCGAAGCTGGTCTCCGCCGGCGCGGTGGCGGTCGGGATCATGGACTCGGCCGGGCACTACCTGCCGGAGGACGTGACCGAGCGGATCACCGCCATCCGCGAGGCGACCGGGGTGCCGGTCCTGTTCCACGGCCACAACAACCTGGGCATGGCGATCGCCAACTCGGTCGCCGCGGTGCGGGCCGGGGCGACCGTCATCGACGCCTGCGCCCGCGGTTTCGGCGCGGGGGCCGGCAACACGCAGCTCGAAGTCCTGGTGCCGGTGCTGGAGCGGCTCGGCCACCCGACCGGCATCGACCTGTACGGCCTGCTGGACGCGGCGGACGTCGCCGGCCGGGTGCTCATGCCCGCGCCGCCCACGATCGACTCGGTCGGCGTGGTCAGCGGACTGGCCGGGGTGTTCTCCGGCTTCAAGGGCCGGGTCCTCGACGTCGCGCGGCGCGAGGGCGTCGACCCCCGCGACGTTTTCTTCGAGCTGGGCCGCCGGCAAGCGGTCGCCGGCCAGGAGGACCTCATCGTCGACGTGGCGCTGGCCCTCGCGGGCCGGCGCACGAACACCTGAGAGGGGTTCGGCCGTGTACGAGGTGGTCAAGGACATCCTGGTCCGCTCCATGCGCGTCCGGGCCGACGACATCCGCCCGGCCGCGACCCGCGAGGAGATCGGGCTGGACTCCCTCGCGGTGGTGGAGCTGGCCGAGCTGCTCGACGTGCGGCTCGGCGTTGTGGTCCACGACTGGGAGCTGCTGGACACGGTGACGGTCGAGGACGTCGCCCGGCTGGTGGCCGAGCGCAAGGCGGCGTCGTGAACCCGAAGCCGCTGCCGCACCTGCGCCGCGCCCTGTACGACCTGCCCGGCTACCGCCCCACCGAGGGCGTCCACGCGGTGCCGCAGCCCCGCCTGCTGTCGGCGAACGAGTCGCCGGAGGCGCCGCCGCGCCCGGCGGTGGACGCGGCCGCCCGGGCCGCGGCGGCGGTGCACCGCTACCCCGACCCGGGGTGCACGGAGCTGGTGGCCGAGCTGGCCCGGACGCACCGGATCGGGCCGGAGCGGTTCGTGGCCGGCGCCGGATCGGTGGCGTTGCTGCAGCTGCTCTTCCAGGCCGTCGCCGAGCCGGGGGCGGAGGCGGTGCTGGCGCAGCCCTCCTTCGAGCTGTACCGGCCCCTGGCCGAGCTGGCCGGAGTGCGTCCGGTCCAGGTGCCGCTGACCGGGCACGTCCACGACCTGGTGGCCATGGCGGAGCGGATCACCGCGCGGACCGGGCTCGTGGTGGTCTGCGACCCCAACAACCCGACGGGGACGACGGTGCCGGCGGCCGAGCTGGCGGCGTTCCTGGACCGGGTGCCGCCCACCTGCCTCGTCGCGATCGACCAGGCCTACGCCGAATACGTCCGCGACCTCGCCGCCTTCCCGCGCCTGACGAGCGACCGGCCCAACGTCGTGGTGCTGCGGACGTTCTCCAAGGCGTACGGGCTGGCGGGGCTGCGGGTGGGCTACCTCGTCGGCGACGCGCGGGTCGCCGAGCAGCTGCGCAAGGGCGTGCCGGCGTACTCGGTCGGCTCGGTGGCGCAGGCCGCCGCGGTGGCGGCGCTGCGCGAGCCGGCCCGGATGCGCGCGGTCACGGACGCCACCGTCACCGAGCGCACCCGGGTACGCGCGGTGTTGCTGCGCGCGGGCTGGGACGTGCCGCCGAGCCAGGCGAACTTCCTGTGGCTGCGGCTGGGCGAGGCCGCCGGGCGTTTCGCCGGCTGGTGCGCCGCCCGCCGGGTCGCGGTGCGGTGCTTCGCGGGCCAGGGCGTCCGCGTGACCGTCGGCAGCCCGGAAGACAACGACGACTTCCTCGCCGCCGCGGCGGCGTGGTGCAGCGCGGGGAAACCCGAGGAGGGGGTGCCGGCATGACCGCGACCACCGTCGTCCCGGACGGAACGCTCAGCCGCGACGTCGTGGTGGCGCCGGGCATGTGCAGCGGGGACTCCCTGATCTTCGGCCGCATCGGCGACTGGACCTGGGAAGCGGTGGCCCAGTCGTGCGGCGTGAACGTCCACACCGCCCGGACGGCCGCCGGCGATCCCGCGTACCTGTCCTTCTACTACTACCGGGTGCGCGGCGGTGCCGTGGTGCACCCGCACGGGCTGACGTTCGGCGACGAGCTGACCGTGACGTCCCGGGTCTTCCAGCTCGGCAGCCAGTCGGTCCTCACCCTGCACCGGCTGGCGCCCGCGGGCCTGTTCGCACCCGGGGAGCCCCTGACGGCGGGCGAGTTCCACGAACGCCCGCACCCCGACTGCATGTACGTCGAGAACTTCAACCGCTGGGTCGCCCGCCGCACGGCCGGCAGCAACGAAGGGCTGACCCGCTTGGCGCCGCCGGACTTCGCCTACGAGCACCTGCCCGTGCTGCCCACCGAGTACTCGCCGCGTGCCGAGGTGGGCCGGGCCCGTGCCCAGGGCGGCTTCCACCCGGACGGCCCGGCGGGCTTCGCCGAGGCGGGGCGGGCGCGCACCAGCGAGCACGCGCTGGACGTGGTGCGGGACCTGAACGGCGCCGGGCTCATGTACTTCGCGTCGTACTTCTCGGTGTTCGACACGGCCCTGCTGGCCTCGTGGCGCGCGCTCGGGCGCACGGACGAGCAGTTCCTGCGGCGCAGGGTGATCGACCAGCGGATCGGCTATTTCGGCAACGCGGACCCGGGGACGGTGTTCGCCGTGACCCTGCGGTCGTGGCGCGACCCACGGGACCCGGGACGAGAGATCGCCGACCTGGCCATGCGAGACCGGGCGACGGGCCGGCTCGTCGCGGCGACCGCCATCGAGACCGGAGGCCCGGCATGATCCCCCTGTCCCACGCGCAGCAGCGGCTCTGGTTCCTCGAGCAGTTCGAGCCGGCGACCGCGCTGTACAACACGCCGATCGCGGTGCGGCTGTCCGGCCGGATCGACGCGGCGGCACTGCGGGCCGCGCTGGGCGACCTGGTCGAGCGGCACGAGAGCCTGCGGACCGTCTACCCCGCCGTGGACGGGCAGCCCGAGCAGCGGATCCTGCCCGCCGGTCAGGTCCGGCCCGAGCTGGTCGTCCGGGAGTGCGCCGGGGAGGCCGAGCTGCGGTCGGCACTGGCGGCCGCGGCCGGGCACGGGTTCGACATCGTCACCGGGATCCCGCTGCGCGCCTGGCTGTTCCGGGTCGGCGAGGAGCACGTCCTGCTGCTGCTCCTGCACCACATCGCCTGCGACGGCGCTTCGCTGGGGCCGCTGTTCGACGACCTCGGGTACGCGTACACGCAGCGGGTCGCCGGGCGGAAGCCGGTCCGGGAGCCGCTGCCGGTCCAATACGCCGACTACTCCCTCTGGCAGCGCGAGCTGCTGGGTGCCGCCGACGAGCCGGGCAGCGTGCTGGCCACTCAGCTCGCCCACTGGCGGATCGCCCTCGACGGGCTGCCCGAGGAGCTGGCGCTGCCGTACGACCGGCCCCGTCCGGCCCACCCGTCGCTGCGGGCCGGCCGGGTGTCCGCGAGCGTCGGGCAGCACGGGCACGAACGCCTGACCGCGCTGGCCACGGCCGAGCGGGCGAGCCTCTTCATGGTGCTGCAGGCGGCGATCGCCGCGCTGTTCACCCGGCTGGGCGCGGGCGAGGACATCGCGCTGGGCACCCCGGTCGCCGGCCGGGCCGACGAGGCGCTGACCCCGCTGATCGGCTTCTTCGTGAACACGCTCGTGCTGCGCACCCCCACCGGCGGCAACCCCACCTTCGCCGAGCTGCTGGCCCGCGTCCGCGCGACGGACCTGGCCGCCTTCGACCACCAGGACGCGCCGTTCGAGACGGTCGTCGAGCAGCTCGGGCCGGCCAGGGTGCCCGGCCGCCACCCGCTCTTCCAGACGCTGGTCACGCTCGGCGGCCAGACCCCGGTGCCCGGCCGCCTCGGGGACCTGGAATGCCGCGAGGAGGATTTCGACCTCGCCGTCGCCCGGTTCGACCTCGTCTTCGACTTCGCCGAGGACGGCGGCATCACCGTCGACTACGCCGCCGACCTGTTCGACAAAAGCACCGCGCAGAGCCTGCTCACCCGGCTGGTCCGGCTGCTCGAGGCCGTCGCGGACGACCCGCACCGGCCCATCGGCTCCCTCGACCTGCTCAGCGCCGACGAACACCGCCGGGTCCTGCGCACGTGGAACGACACCGCCGCCCCGATCGAGACCGCGACCCTGCCGGAACTGCTCGCCGCCCGGGTGGCCGAGGATCCGCAGGCCACGGCCCTGCTGAGCGACGACGTGCGGTGGACCTACGCCGAGTTCGACGCCCGCGCGAACCGGCTGGCCCGGTACCTGGCGGCGGCGGGTGCGGGCCCGGAGACACCGGTCGCGGTGGCGATGGAACGCTCGCCGGAGCAGGTCGTCGCGATCTGGGCGGTGCTCAAGGCGGGTGCGGCGCTGGTGCCGCTCGACCCGGACCTGCCCCCCGCGCGGGCGGAGAACGTCCTGCGGGTGAGCCGTCCCGCCCTGCTCGTGACCTCCGGTGACCAGCACGACACCGATTTCCCGGTACGCCGGATCGCGCTCGACGACCCCGGTACGGCCACGCGGATCGCCGGTCACCCACCCGGCCCGGTACCGGCTCCGCGGCTGCGTCCCGCGCACCCCGCGTACGTCATCTTCACGTCGGGTTCGACGGGGATGCCCAAGGGCGTCGTCCTCTCCCACGAGGGGCTCGTCAACCACTTCGCCTGGGCCCAGGAGCGCTTCCGGCTCGGTCCCGCCGACCGGGTGCTGCAGAAGACGGCGTACGGCTTCGACCTCTCGATCAACGAGCTGATCTGGCCGCTGCTGGCCGGCGCGGCGATCGTGGTGCCCCGCCCGGGCGCCCAGCGCGATTTCGCCTACCTCGCCGAGCAGGTACGGCGGTACGACGTGACCGTGCTCCAGTTCGTCCCTTCGGCGCTCGCCGCGTTCGCGCAGGAGCCCCGCGCCGAGGCGATCACCAGCCTGCGCCTGGTCCGCAGCGCGGGGGAGGCGCTGTCCGGCCGCGTGGCCGCCCGGGTCGTCCGGGAGCTGGGCTGGCCCCTGGTCAACGAGTACGGCCCCAGCGAGACCACGATCGTCATGACTTCGCAGCCGGCGTACGAACCGGCGACGGTCCCGGACGGCGCCGCGATCGCCCCCATCGGCCGCCCGATCCGCAACACCCGCGTCTACCTGCTCGACGACCGCCTGCGGCCGGTGCCGCCGGGTATTCCGGGGGAGGCGTACATCGCGGGTGTGCAGCTGGCCCGCGGCTACCTCAACCGCCCCGACCTGACCGCCGAGCGCTTCGTGCCGGACCCCTTCGGTGCGCCCGGTGAGCGCATGTACCGCTCGGGGGACGTCTGCCGCTGGACGGCGGACGGCGTGCTCGAGTTCGTCCGCCGGGCCGACCAGCAGATCAAGGTGCGCGGCTTCCGGATCGAGCCGGGCGAGATCGAGACCGTGCTGGCCGCGCACCCCGCCGTGACCCGGGCGGCGGTCGTGGCCCGCACCGAGGAGCCCGGCGGCCCGCGGCTGGTGGCGTACGTCGTCCCCGCGGCGGACGCCCCGGACGACTTGTCCGCGGCGCTGCGCGAGCACGTCGCCCGGCAGCTGCCCGAGTACATGGTGCCCGCGGCCGTGGTGCCGTTGGCCGCGCTGCCGCTCACCGTCAACGGCAAGCTCGACCGGGCCGCCCTGCCCGCACCCGATTTCCCGGCCGGAAGCGGCGCGCCGGACCGCCCGCTGACCGACCTCGAAACGCGGCTCGGCGAGCTGTTCGCCGCCGTGCTGGGGCTCGACCGCGTCGGCGTCGACGACAGCTTCTTCGACCTCGGCGGCCACTCGCTCCTGGCCACCCGCCTGACCGGTCGCATCGCCGCCGAGCTCGGCCTCGAGCTGCCGATCCGCGCGCTGTTCGAGGCGCCCACGGTCGCCGGGGCCGCGCACCGCCTGCGGGCCGCCGGCCCCGGCCGCACCCCGCTGAGCGCCGCCGTGCGTCCCGATCGGCTGCCGCTGTCGTACGCCCAGCAGCGCCTCTGGTTCGTCGAGCAGGTAGAGGGCGCCAGCGCCCTCTACAACACCCCGGTCGCCCTGCGCCTGACCGGCGAGCTGGACGCCGGAGCCGTGCGCCGCGCGATCGGCGACGTCCTGGCCCGGCACGAGAGCCTGCGGACGGTCTTCCCCGCGACCGATGGCCGTCCCGAGCAACGCATCCTGCCCGCCTGCCTTCCGGACCTGCCGATCGTCGACTGCGCGACGGGGGAGGAGCTCGCCGCGGCGCTGGCCGGCGCTTCGGCGACCGTCTTCGACCTCGCCACCGACATCCCGCTTCGCGCGTGGCTCTTCCGCTGCGACGGCGAGCACGTCCTGTTGCTGCTCCTGCACCACATCGCCAGCGACGGCGGCTCCCTCGCGCCGCTGCTGCGCGACCTCGGCACCGCCTACGCCGCCCGGCGCGCCGGAGAGGCACCCGGCTGGGCGCCGTTGCGCGTCCAGTACGCCGACTACGCCCTGCGTCAGCGCCTCGACGACACGTCCGTGCAGGCCTGGCGCGAAGTGCTGCGCGACCTGCCGGAAGAACTGCCGCTGCCCTACGACCGGCCCCGCCCCGCGACCCCCACCCACCGGGGCGGCCAGGTGCCGTTCACGCTGGACGCGCGCGTGCACGCCGCGCTCGCCGAGCTCGCGGCCGAGCACCGGGCCAGCATGTTCATGGTGCTGCAGGCGGCCGTCGCGGCCCTGTGGACGCGGCTCGGCGCCGGCCACGACATCCCGCTCGGCACCCCGGTCGCCGGCCGGGACGACGAGGAACTGCACGACCTCGTCGGCTTTTTCGTCAACACCCTCGTGCTCCGCACGCGCACCGACGGCAACCCGACCTTCGCCGAGCTGCTCGACCGGGTCCGCGCGACCGCGCTCGCCGCGTACGACCACCGGGACGTGCCGTTCGAGGCGCTGGTCGAGCGGCTCAACCCGGCTCGCGTGCCCGGGCGCCACCCGCTGTTCCAGACCGTCGTCACGCACGACAACCGGGCCGAGCCCACCCTGGACGTCCCGGGCCTGGCCGCCCGCTTCGAACCGATCGAGGACCACCACGCCCAGTTCGACCTCAACGTCGTCGTCGACGAGCGGCACGGCCCCGGCGGCCGCCCGGCCGGCCTGCACGGCGAGCTGGTCTACGCCGCCGATCTCTTCGAGCACCGCAGCGCCGAGGCCATCGCGGCGCGGCTCACCGCGTTGCTGCGGGCGGTCGCCGTCCGGCCGGACCTTCGCTTGAGCGCGATCGACCTGCTCGGCGCGGGGGAGCGGGCGCGCCTGCTGGAACTGGGCCGCGGTGCCGCGGGCACCCCGCTGCCCCGGCAGACCCTGCCCGAGCTCTTCGCGCTGCAGGCCACCGCGACGCCGGACGCCGTCGCCGTGGTCGAGGGCGGTGCGAGCCTCACGTACGGCGTGCTGTCGGCGCGGGCGGACCGGCTGGCCCGGCACCTCGTCGCCCGCGGTTTCCGGCCGGAGGAACGCATCGCGATCCTGGCCGGGCGCGGCATCGGCCTCGTCGTGGCGATCGTCGCGGCGGCGCGGGCGGGCGGGACCTACGTGCCGCTCGACGACCGCTACCCGCTCCCGCGCCTGCGCACGATCCTCGGCGACGCCGACGCCACCGTGCTGCTGGTGGACGGCGAGCACCGCGACCACCCGATCGCCGTCGAGGCCGGCTGCCCGGTGCTCGTCGCGGGCGAGGAGCCTTCCGCCGGGAGCCGGGTCCCGCTCCCGGCCGTGCACCCGGACCAGCTGGCCTACCTCGTCTACACCTCGGGCTCGACCGGCACGCCGAAGGGCGTCGGCACCACCCACCGCAACCTGGCCGATCTGCTCGCCGACGGCGGGTTCCGCTCCGGTGCCCACGACGCCGTCCTGCTGCACTCGCCGATCGCGTTCGACGCGTCCACCACGGAGATCTGGGCGCCGCTGGTCACCGGCGGCCGCATCGTGCTCGCCCCGGCCGGCCCGCTCGACCCCGCCGTGCTCACCCGCACGGTCACCGAGCGCCGGGTGACGCTCGTGCAAGCTCCCTCGGGGCTGTTCCAGATCCTCGCCGGCGAGCACGCGGCGAGTTTCCGCACCGTCCGCGAGGTCTGGACCGGCGGCGACGTCGTCTCGGCCGCCGCCGTCCGGACACTGCTGCGCGCCTGCCCCGGCACCGAGGTCGTCGCGGTGTACGCCCCGACCGAGGTCACCGCGATCAAGACCTGGCACCGGATGTCCGATCCGGACGAGGTCGGGGCCACCGTGCCGCTGGGCCGTCCGCTCGACAACGCCCGGGTGCTCGTGCTCGACGACTGCCTGCAGCCGGTGCCCGAGGGCGTGACCGGCGAGCTCTACCTGGCCGGACCGGGCGTGACGCGGGGCTATCTCGGCCGGCCGGGGCTGACCGCCTGCCGGTTCGTCGCCGACCCCTACGGCGCGCCGGGGGAGCGGATGTACCGCACCGGTGACCTGGGCCGCTGGGGGCCCGGTGGGGTGCTCGAGTTCGCCGGCCGGGACGACGGGCAGGTGAAGATCCGCGGTTTCCGGGTCGAGCCGGGCGAGATCGAGGCCGCGCTGGCCGCCCATCCCGCCGTCCGCCAGGTCGCGGTCGTGGTGCGCGGCACGACCGACAAACGCCTGGTCGCCTACGTCGTCGGCGACGCTGCCGCCGAAGACCTGCGCGCCTACACCGCGGAACGGCTGCCCGAACACCTGGTGCCGGCCGCCGTCGTCGTGCTCGACCGGCTCCCGGTCACCGCGAACGGCAAGGTCGACCGGGTGGCCCTGCCCGAGCCCACGGCGGCGCCGCGGGCGGGCGGGCGGGCCCCGCGCACCCCGCGCGAAGAGCTGCTCTGCGCGCTGTTCGCCGAGGTCCTCGACGTGCCACGGGTCGGCGTGGACGACGGCTTCTTCGCCCTCGGCGGCCATTCCCTGCTGGCCACCCGCCTGGTCGGCCGGATCCGGGCCGAGCTGGGCGTCGAGATCCCGATCCGGACGCTGTTCGAGCACCCCGACGTGGCTTCGCTGGCCGCCCTGCCCGCCGGGCACACCCCGGCCCGCCCGCCGATGACCGTGCGGGAGCGCCCGGAGCCGCTGCCGCTGTCGTACGCCCAGCAGCGGCTCTGGTTCCTGGCGCAGCTCGAGGGCCCGGGCGCCACCTACAACAGCTCGCTGGCCTTCCGGCTCACCGGCGACGTCGACCGGGACGCCCTGGAAGCGGCCTTCGGCGACGTGCTCGCCCGGCACGAGGCCCTGCGCACGATCTTCCCCACCGTCGACGGCGCACCGCGGCAGCTGGTGCTGGACCGGGCGCGGGCCCGGCCCGGTCTCAGCGCCCTGCCACCCGCGCCCGGCGCGGCGTTCGACCTGACCCGCGACCTCCCGATCCGGGCCTGGCTGACCGGCGACGGGCGGCTCGTGCTCACCCTGCACCACATCGCCAGCGACGGCTGGTCCCTCGAACCGCTGCTGCGCGACCTCGGCACCGCCTACGCCGCTCGCCGCGCCGGAACGGCTCCCGGGTGGGCGCCGCTGCCCGTCCAGTACGCCGACTACACCCTCTGGCAACGCGAACTGCTGGACACCGCCGCCGCCGGTCAGCTCGGCTACTGGCGGCGGCAGCTGGCCGGCTTGCCCGAATGCCTGGAACTGCCCGTGGACCGGCCGCGCACCCCGGCCCGCTCGTACGCCGGCGGCGAGGTGGACCTGCGGCTGGACCCCGGGCTGCACGCCGGCGTCGCCCGGCTGGCCCGGACGCGGCAGGCCACCGTGTTCATGGTGCTGCAGGCCGCCGTGGCCGTGCTGCTGTCCCGGCTCGGCGCCGGGACCGACATCCCCCTCGGCACGGCGATCGCCGGGCGCACCGACTCCGCACTCGACGACCTGGTCGGCTTTTTCGTCAACACGCTCGTCCTGCGCACCGACCTGTCCGGGGCCCCCTCGTTCGGCGAGCTCCTGGCCCGCGTCCGCGCGACCGACCTGGCCGCCTACGACCACCAGGACGTGCCCTTCGAGCGGCTCGTCGAGGAGCTCAACCCGGCCCGGTCCGCCACCCACCCGCTGGTCCAGGTGATGCTGACCTTCCAGAACACCGCGGCCGGGGAGCTCCGCCTCCCGGGGGTGACCGTGACCGAAGAGGCCCTCGACGGCGGAACGGCCCGCTTCGACCTCTCGTTCGGCTTCGTCGAGCAGCACGGCCCGGACGGCACTCCGGCCGGTGTCGACGGCGTCCTCGAGTACGCGGCCGACCTGTTCGACCCGGCGACCGCGCAGGCGATCGCGGACCGGCTCGTCCGGGTGCTGCGGGCCGTCGTGGCCGACCCCGACACCCGGGTGGACCGGGTCGACGTCCTCGGCCACGCCGAGCGGAGTGCCCTGCTCGCGGCCGGAGCCGGCCCGGCCGCACCGGAACCGGCACTGGTCCCGGCCCTCGTCTCCGCCCGGGCCGCCGCGGCGCCGTCGCGGACGGCGGTGGTGGCCGGGGCCACCCGCCTGACGTACGGCGAGCTGGACGCACGGGCGAACCGGCTGGCCCGCCACCTGATCGGCCGCGGCGTCGTCCCGGGCGACCTGGTCGGCGTCGAACTGCCGCCCGGCGCGGATCTGGTCGTGGCGCTGCTGGGGGTGCTGAAGGCGGGCGCGGCCTACCTGCCGCTCGACCCCGCCCAGCCCGCCGGACGGAAGTCCCGCCTCCTGGAGCTCGCGGCACCCGCGCTGGTGCTCGCCGGCGACCTGCCGCCGGGCGCGGAGGACACCACCGACCCCGGGATCGCCCTGCCGCCTGCCGCCGCCGCGTACGTGATCTTCACTTCGGGCTCGACGGGCGAGCCGAAGGGCGTGGTGGTCGAGCACCGCTCGCTGGCGCGCTACCTCGCGTGGGCCCGGCACGCCTACCCCGGGCTGGCCGGCCGCTCCCTCGTGCACTCCCCGGTCGTGTTCGACCTGACCGTGACCGGCCTCTGGGGCACGCTCACCGCCGGCGGCGAAGTGCACCTGACCGAACTGACCGAACTGACCGGCGCACCGGCCGCCGTGGCCGGGCCACCCACCTTCGTCAAGGCCACGCCGTCGCACCTGGGTCTGTTCGGGGTGCTGCCGCCGGAGTACGCGCCCACCCGGGACCTCGTCCTCGGCGGCGAGCTGCTGCTCGGCTCGGCGCTGCGCGAGTGGCGGGCCCGGCACCCCGGCGTCACCGTGATCAACGAGTACGGCCCGACCGAGACCACCGTGGGCTGCGGCGAATTCCGCATCGAGCCCGGCGACGAGCTGCCCGACGGCGGCATCACCATCGGCCGGCCCGTGTGGGGCACCCGCTGGTACGTCCTCGACGGCAGCCTGGCCCCCACCCCGCCCGGCGTCACCGGCGAGCTGTACATCGCGGGTGATCTGCTCGCCCGTGGCTACCTCGCGCTGCCCGGCCGCACGGCGGGCCGGTTCGTCGCGGATCCGTTCGGCCCGCCCGGCGAGCGCATGTACCGCACCGGGGACCTCGTGCGCCGCCGCGCCGACGGCACCGTCGATTTTGTGGCCCGTGCCGACGACCAGGTCAAGGTGCGCGGTTTCCGCGTCGAACTGGGCGAGGTCGAGGCGGTGCTGGCGGGCCGGCCGCAGGTGGTCGAGGCGGCGGCGACCGTACGCGGTGAGCGGCTGCTGGCCTACGCCGTCCCGGCCCCGGGCGCCGACTGGACGCCGGAGGAGCTGCGGACCCGGCTCGCCGAGCTGTTGCCGCAGTACGCCGTGCCCGCCGCCGTGGTGGTGCTCGACCGGCTGCCCCGCACCACGAACGGCAAGATCGACCGCGCGGCGCTCCCCGAACCGGCGGCCGCGGCCACGGCGGGCCGAGGGCCGCGCACGGCCACGGAAGCGGCGCTCTGCGAGCTGTTCGAGGCGGCCCTGGGCGCCGTGCGGGTCGGGGTCGACGACGACTTCTTCGCCCTCGGCGGCCACTCGCTGCTGGCCGCCCGGGTGGTCGCCCGGGCCCGGGACCGGTACGGGCTCACCGTGGGCATCTCCGACCTGTTCGCCGCGCCGACCGTGGGCCGGCTGGCCGCCCTGCTCGACGAAGGCGTGCCGCGTGCCCCCGACGGGCTGCTGCGCCTGCGTGCGGGTGCGGCGGGGGTGACCCCGCTGTTCTGCGTGCACCCCGGCGCCGGCATCGGCTGGGTCTACAGCAGCCTGCTCGAGCACCTCGACCCCGGCCGGCCCCTCTACGCCCTGCAGGCCGGGGCCGAGTCACCGGCGACCGTGGCCGCCATGGCGGCGGGCTACGTGGAGCGGCTGCGCGAGGTGCAGCCGTCCGGGCCGTACCAGCTGCTCGGCTGGTCCTTCGGGGCCGTCGTCGCGCACGCCATGGCCGCCCGGCTCCAGGAAACGGGCGACAAGGTCACGCTGCTGGCCCTGCTCGACGGCTACCCGGCCGAGGGGGACGGCGGCGAGCTGACGGCCGCCGAGGCACTGGCCCAGCTGCTGGCCTCGCTCGGCCACCGGGTGCCGGACGGCACCGCCGGGCCCGCCGACGTCGACGCCTTCGTCGCGCTGGCGACCGCCGCCGGTCCCCTCGCCGGGCTCGGCGCCGACCTGATCGAGCAGCTGTGCGCGACCTTCGTCCGGCACGCCCGGCTCGCCGGCGCGCACGTGCCGCCCCGCTTCGAAGGCGACGCGGTCTTCTTCACCGCCGAGCACACGGCCGCGGCGGCGGAAGCCGGGCGGTGGCGGCCGTACCTGACCGGCGACCTCGACCAGCACGCGATTGCGTGCGCGCACGGAGATCTGCTGGCCCCCGAGCACGCCGCGCGGATCGCGGCCGTCCTCGAACCGCTGCTCCGCTGACCCTTCCCCCGGACAAGGAGTTTTCGCATGACCGAAGCGACCGTCGGGCTCGCGCCCGGCCGCAACGTCCTCACGGTGAGCCCCGACGACGCCGCCGTGGTCGCGGCGGTCGCCGACCGGCTCGTGGCGGCCCAGCCGCACGTCGGCGACGCGCTGGTCGCCGCGGCCCGCGCCGCCTGGGAGGAGCTGCCCGCCGGCGTCCGGCGCCGGATCCGGGCGTTCCGCCGGGACTCCGGCGCCTCCGGGGTGCTCGCCGTGCACGGGCTGCCCCTCGACGCCGGGCTGCCGCCCACCCCGGCGGTCGGCGGCTCGGTCCAGCGCACCACCACCCGCGCCGCGGCCGTGCTGCTGCTGACGGCCTGCGGCCTCGGCGACCCGGCGGCCTACCGCCGGGAGAAGGGCGGCGCGCTCGTCCAGGACGTCGTACCGGTGCCCGGCCAGGAGGCGTTCCAGGGCAACGCCGGCTCGACCGAGCTGATGCTGCACAACGAAAACGCGTTCCACCCCCACCGGCCCGACTACGTGCTGCTGCTCTGCCTGCGCGCCGACCACGACCGCGTCGCGGGCCTGCACACCAGCTCGGTCCGCGAGGCACTGGCCCTGCTGCCCGGGCCGACCCGCGCGCTGCTCGCCCGCCCGGTCTTCCGGACGGCCGCCCCGCCCTCGTTCGGTTTCGACAGTGCGGGCACCCCCGGCCACGCCGTGTTCACCGGCGACGCAGAGGACCCGGACGTGCGGGTCGACTTCGCGGCCACCACCGCCGTCACCCCGGCCGGCCAGGCGGCCTTGGCCGAGCTGAGCCGCGCCCTCGGCGCCGTGCCGCGCACGCTGCACCTCGAGCCCGGCGACCTCGCCGTCGTCGACAACCACATCGCCCTGCACGGGCGCTCGGCCTTCCGCCCCCGCTACGACGGCGCGGACCGCTGGCTGCAGCGCACGTTCGTGCTCAGCGACCTGCGCCGCTCCCGCGACCACCGCCCCGGCGACGGCCACGTGCTGGACCGCTGATCCCGCCCCGTCCGCCGGCCCCGAAACCCAGGTTGGAGATCGTCGTGACCGTCATCGAAGCCGCCGGGGGGCCGGGGTGCTGCTGACCCGGCCCGGCATCCGGCTGTTCCTGGCCGGACAGACCCTGTCCCTGTTCGGCGACGGCGTCGCCCTCATCGCGCTCGGCGTCTGGGCGAAGGTGCTGACCGGCAGCAGCTCGGTGGCGGCGCTGGTCATGTTCACGTACATGGCACCGACGGTGCTGCTGCCGCTCGGCGGGGTGCTCGCCGACCGGGTGCGGCGCCGGCCGCTGCTGGTCGGCACGAACCTGGCCGTCGCGCTCGCGTCGGCGGCGCTGCTGCTCGTCGACGGCCCGGGCGACGTGGGTGTCCTCTACGCCGTGGCCGCCGCTTACGGTGCCGCCTCCGCGGTGCTGAGCCCGGCGCAGAGCGCGCTGCTGCGCTCGATGCTGGTGGAGGAGGCGGAGTTCGGCGCCGCCGCCGGGCTCAGCCAGAGCGTCCGGTCCGGGACGACGTTGCTGTCCCCGGTCGCGGGAGCCACCGTGTACGGGTGGATCGGCGGTCACGGCGTCGCCGTGGTGGCCATGGCCTGCCTGCTGACCGCGGCTCTGGCCTTCGCCACGCTGCCGGATCGCGAGCGCCCCGCGCGCCGGGAACGCACCGGGTGGGCCGCGGAGCTCACCGCCGGCCTCCACCACGTGCGCGGCTCCGCCGAAATCCGGCCGTTGCTGGTCGCGATGGTCACCATGACGGCGGTGATCGGCCTGACCTCGCCGATGCTGCTGGCACTGATCGAGCACGGCCTGCACCGCCCGCCGACCCTGCTCGGCGTGCTGGAGAGCGTGCTGGCGCTCGGCGGCCTGGCCGGTGCGGTGGGCGGCAGCGTGGCGATCGCCCGGTTCCGGCCGCAGCGGCTGGTGGTGGCCGGGGCGCTGGTGTTCGCGCTCGGCACCGCCCTGCAGGCGGTGGCGGTCCTCCCCGTGGTGGTCGCCGGGCTGGTGCTCGCCGGCGCCGCGGGGCCGCTGGCGGTGATCGGACTGGCCACGGTCGCGCAGGCGGCGACGCCCGACCACGTCATGGGCCGCACCCAGGCGGCGGTGAACCTCTGCCTGACCGTCCCGCAGGCGGCCGCGCTCGGCGCCGGTTCGGGCCTGGTCGCCCTGCTCAGCTTCCGGCAGGTCATCGCGCTGATGGTGCTCGGCGCGCTCGTCACCGCCGTGGCCCTGTCCCGCCGCCGGCCGGCACCCGTACCGACTTCCGAGGAAAGAGGCCGACCGTCATGACCGACACGCTCGCCGCCGCGCCGCCCGTCTCGCGGGAGACCCTGCCGCAGCTCTTCGCCCGCGCGGCGCGGCTGTACCCGGAGTCGACCGCCGTGGTGCAGGGGGAGCGGCGCTTGACCTACGCGGGTCTGGCGGAGCGTGCGAACCGCCTCGCCCGGCACCTCGCCGGCCTCGGTGTCGGCCCGGAGGTCCCGGTGGGGCTGCTGCTGAACCGGTCGCTGGAGCTGCCGGCCGTGGTGCAGGGCGTGCTGAACGCGGGCGGGGTGTACGTGCCGCTGGACCCCGGGTTGCCGGCCGCCCGGCTGGACCGGATCCTCGCCGCCACCCGGGCCCCGCTCGTGCTGACCACCTCGGATCTCGCCGACCGGCTGCCCGCCGGGTCGAGCCGCCTGATCCTCGACGATCCGGCGACGATCGCCGCGCTGCGGCGGTACGACGCCCGGCCGGTCGAAGGTGTGGCGCTGCACCCGGAGCACACGGCGTACATCATCTTCACCTCCGGCTCGACCGGCGCGCCCAAGGGCGTGCCGGTGCCGCACCGCGCGATCGTCAACCACCTCGCGTGGATGCAGGACGCGCACCGGATCGGCCCGGCCGACCGGACGCTGCTGAAGACCCCGTTCAGCTACGACGCCTCGCTCGTCGAGCTGATCTGGCCGCTGCTGCACGGCGCCACCATGGTCGTGGCCGAGCCGGGCGGGCACCGCGACCCCGCGTACCTCGCCGAGCTGATCTCGGAGCACCGGGTGACGGTCGTCGAAATGGTGCCGTCGATGCTGGGTCCCCTGCTGCGCGAGGCCGCGGCGGCGCGCTGCGACAGCCTGCGCGTCCTGTTCAGCGGCGGCGAGGCGCTCACCACGACCCAGGCGGCGCAGGTGCGTGCCGTGCTCGGCGCGCCCGTGTCCAACCAGTACGGCCCCACCGAGACCACCAACACCGCCACCGAGCACCTGTTCCGCGACGCGGCGGACGCGCCCGGCGCGATGGTGCCGATCGGCGGGCCGGTCTGGCACACCCGGCTGCACGTGCTCGACGACCGGCTGCGCCCCGTCCCGGCCGGCGTGCCCGGCGAGCTCTACATCGCCGGTGTCCAGCTGGCCCGCGGCTACCTCGGCCGGCCGGGCCTCACCGCCGAGCGGTTCGTGCCCGCTGTGGACGGCCCGCCCGGCGAACGCATGTACCGCACCGGCGACCTGGTGAAGTGGAACGCGGCCGGGCGGCTGGAGTTCGCCGGCCGCGCCGACGACCAGGTCAAGCTCCGCGGCCAGCGGATCGAACCGGGCGAGATCGAGGCGGTACTGGCCGCGCACGGATCGGTCGCGCAGGCGGTCGTCGTCGTGCGCGAGGACGAGCCCGGCGACCGCCGCCTCGTGGCCTATGTGGTCACTCCGGCGAGCGCCCCGCCCGGCCTGGCCGCCACGCTGCGCGCGCACGCCGCCGCCGAGCTGCCCGAGTACATGGTCCCCGCGGCCGTGGTCGTCCTCGACGCGATCCCCGCGACGGTCAACGGCAAGGTCGACCGGGCGGCGCTGCCCCGCCCCGCCTACGCCGCAGCCGGCGGGCGCGCCCCCGCGAACCCGCGTGAGGAGCTGTTCTGCGCGGCGTTCGCGGAGGTGCTCGGGCTGCCCCGGGTCGGCGCGGACGACAGCTTCTTCGCGCTGGGCGGGCACTCGCTGCTGCTGGTGCGCCTGGCCGACCTGCTGCGCGCGCGGGGCGTGCCCGTGGACGTGCGCACCCTGTTCGCCACGCCGACCCCGGCCCAGCTGGCGACGGTGGCGGTCACCGGCCCGGTCGTGGTCCCGCCCACGGTCATCCCCCCGGGCGCCACCGCGCTCACGCCCGCGATGGTGCCCCTCGCGCAGCTCACCGAGGAGCAGCTGGCGCTCGTGACGGCGGCGGTGCCCGGCGGGGCCGCGGCGATCGCCGACGTCTACCGGCTCGGGCCGCTGCAGGACGGGCTGTTCTTCCACCACCGGCTGCACGAGGACCGCGACCGGGACCCCTACCTGCTGCGCCACCCGTTCCGCATCGCCTCGCGGGAGCGGCTCGAGGAGTTCCTGGCCGCCTGCCGCACCCTGCTGGCGCGGCACGAGGTCCTGCGCACCTCATTGGCCTGGGAAGGTCTGCCGCACCCGGTCCAGGTCGTGCACCGCACCGCCGGGCTGCCGGTCACCGAGGTGACCGTCGCCGCCGCGGGCGACGACGGCGTCCGCGAGCTGCTGGCCGCCTGCGACACCGTGCTGGACCTGCGCCGAGCGCCCCTGATGGACGTGTACGTCGCCCCCGAGCCCGGCACCGGCCACTGGCTGCTCGTCTGGCGCATGCACCACGTCACGCAGGACCACACGACGGGCGAGGTCCTGCTTGACGAGCTGGCGGAGCTGCTGGCCGGCCGGGGCGGGCAGCTCCCGCCGCCCGAGCCGTACCGGAACTACGTCGCCCAGGCGCTGCTCGGGGTGCCGGCCGAGCAGCACCGGGCCCGGTTCGCCCGGCTGCTCGGCGACGTCACCGAGCCGACCGCCCCGTTCGGCGTGCTGGAGGTGCACCACGACGGTGGTGACGTCGCCGAGCGGCACAGCCCGCTGGATCCGGAGCTCGCGGCGCGGCTGCGCACCGCCGCGCGCCTGGCCGGCACCAGTCCCGCCACGGTGCTCCACGTCGTCTGGGCGCGGGTGCTCGCCGGGCTGACCGGCCGCGACGACGTCGTGTTCGGCACGCTGCTGTTCGGCCGGATGCGGGGCGGCGCCGACGCCGAGCGGGTGCCGGGGCTGTTCATCAACACGCTGCCCGTGCGGGCGCGGACGTACCGGGCCGGCGTCCGGGAAGCGGTCGGGACCATGCACGCCCAGCTCGCCGAGCTCCTGGTCCACGAACACGCGTCGCTGGCGGACGCGCAGCGGGCCTCCGGCGTGCCGTTCCCCGTGCCGCTGTTCACGACCGTGCTCAACCACCGGCACGACACCGCGGCCGGCGGCACCGACCTGGCCGGCGTGGCGGACCTCGGCGAACGGGAGCGCACGAACTACCCCCTGGTGGTCTCCATCGACGACGACGGCACCGGGTTCACGTTCGTGGTGCAGGCGGTGCCCGCAATCCCGGTGGAGGTGGTGCTCGACGCGCTGCACACCACCACGGCGAACGTCGTGGCGGCGCTGGGCGGGCACCCGGAGACGGCGCTGCACACCGTGGACGTGCTCGGTGCCGCCGAACGCAAGCGGGTGCTGGCCGACCGCAACAACACCGCCGCCGAGTTCCCGGCGGCGTCGCTGGTCGAGCTGTTCGAGCAGCAGGTGGACCACGCTCCGCACGCACCGGCCGTGACCGGCCCGCGGGGCGTGCTGACCTACGCCGAGCTGGACGAGCGGGCCAACCGGCTCGCGCACGTGCTGATCGCGGCGGGGGCCCGGCCCGAGCAGCCGGTCGTCGTGCTCCAGCGGAAGTCGGCCGACGTGGTGGTGGGGATCCTCGCCGTGCTCAAGGCCGGCGCCTACTACGTTCCGCTGCCGGACGGGTTCCCGCTCGCGCGCATGCGCTGGGTCGTGGAGAGCACCGGGGCACCGGTCGTGCTCACGGACCGCGCCTCGGCCGCGCACCCGCTGCTCGGTGCCGCCGGCGTACCCGTCGTGTACGCCGACGACCCCATCGACCGGCCCGCGTCCCGCCCCGGGCGGAAGGTGCACCCCGATCAGCTCGCCTACGTCATGTACACCTCCGGGTCCACCGGTGTGCCCAAGGGCGTCGGCGTCAGCCACCGCAGCATCGTCGCCTTCACGGCGGACCGGCGGTGGCGGCCCGAGGACCGGCGGGCGGTGCTGCACCACTCGCCGCACGCGTTCGACCCGTCCACCTACGAGCTGTGGCTTCCGCTGCTGTCGGGCGGCCGCGTGGTGCTGCCGCCCGGCCCGCTCGACCGCGCCGCGATGACGGCCGTCGCCGGGCAGGTGACGTCGGCGGTCTTCGCGGCGGCCCTGTTCAACGTCCTGGCGGAGGAAGCCACCGAGCCGATGGCGCGGCTCGGGCTGGCGTGGTCGGGCGGCGACGTGCTCAGCCCCGCGGCGGTGCGCAAGCTGCGCGACGAGGCGCCGGGGATGAGGGTGGCCAACGCGTACGGCGCGACCGAAGCCACGGTCATCTCGACCTGGTTCCCGCTGCCCGCCGGGGAGCCGGTACCGGCCAACGTGCCCGTCGGCGCGCCGATGGACAACACCCGGCTGTACGTGCTGGACCGGGGGCTGCGGCCGGTGCCGGCCGGCGTGCCCGGGGAGATCTACCTCGGCGGCCCGGGACTCGCCCGCGGTTACCTCGGCCGGCCGGACCTGACCGCGGAACGGTTCGTGGCCGACGTGGCCGGGCCGCCCGGCGCCCGCATGTACCGCACCGGCGACGTCGGGCGGTTCCGGCCCGGCGGCATCCTGGAGTTCGTCGGCCGCGTCGACGACCAGGTCAAGATCAGCGGCTACCGGGTCGAACCGGCCGAGGTCGTGGCGGCGCTGCTCGACCAGCCGGGGGTCGCCCAGGCGGCCGCGGACCTGCGGACGGACGACGGGGTGCCGCGCCTCGTCGGCTACGTCGTCCCCGGGGACGTCGCACCGCAGGCGGTGCTGAGGGCGCTGGGGGAGCGGCTGCCCGCCTACATGGTGCCCTCGGCGGTGGTGGCCCTGGACGCCTTGCCGCTCACCCGCAACGGCAAGCTCGACAAGGCGGCGCTGCCCGCACCCGCGGTGCCGCGGGGTGGCGCCTCACGCCGAGCGCGCACCGAGCGCGAGGAGCGGCTGTGTGTCCTCTTCGCGGAGGTGCTGGGCCTGGACGGGGTCGGCGTCGACGACAACTTCTTCGCACTGGGCGGGCAGTCGCTGCTCGCCACCCGCCTGCTCGGGCGGATCCGCGCGGAACTGGGCGCGGAATGCTCCCTGCGTGCGTTCTTCGACGCCCCGACGGTCGCCGGGCTGGCCGGCCACCTGGCCGTGCCGGCCACGCGCCGACCGGCGCTCACCCCCCGTCGTTGATGCGGAGACCGCGGAGCTGCGCACCACCGCGTCGAGCCGGCCGCCGCAGGCCCGGGCCGGCGGACCGGGATCCGCGAACACAAGGCCGCTACCGGGGAACCTCAGTGCGCCAGCCGCATCACGCGTGTCGTGGCGTCACCGGAGCCGTGCCGGGCCGACCAGGCCGCCACGTGCGCGCGGGACCGCAACCCGAGTTCGGTGCGGATGTTGCGCACGTGCGTTTCGACCGTACGGACCGACAGGTGCATGCGGGCGGCGATCTGACGGTTGGTGAACCCCTCCGCCAGCAGCGCGACCACGTCCCGTTCGCGCTGGCTCAGGACGTCGTCGCGGGCCGTCTCGGTGGGGCCCTGCTGCCGGTGTTCCAGCGCGAAGGCCAGCGCCTGGGCGCGGTCGAGCGCACGCCCCGCCGCCGCGGCGCTGACGAGCGTCTCCCGCGGCAGCACGCCGACCGCAGCCATCCGCACCGCCTCGACCCTGTCCCGCCACCACGGCCGATCCAGCAACGGCGAGCCGGCCGCCTCCGCGTAGGACAGCAGCTGGATGGCCCGGCCCAGCCTGCCGATGCCGGCGGCGCTGAGCCCCAGACACGTCACCGCGTGGGCGAAGTCGTCGTCGGGGAGATCCCCGTCGGACCGCAACATGTCCGTGCAGTGCCGGTCGGCGAGTTCGTGCTCGCCACCGGACAGCGCGATGACGGCGGCGGCGCGGATCGTCCCGCGCAGCCGGGCGGACGGGCCGCCGGCGCGAAGCACGGGCAGCAGCCGGTCGGCCAGCTCGGCCGCCAGCGCCAGTTCCTCCCAGGACCGCTCGTGCCACGGAACGCCGTCGAGCCAGCCTGCCGTGGTCACCGCGTCCGCGTCGACGGCACCGGTCGTGGGGGACAGCACCACCCGCCGGGTCGAGGCCAAGCCGAGCAGCAGGCGGCCGAGCAGGTCCGACGCCGTCCACTGCGCGGCGAGGCGGCGCATCTCCGTCAGGTCGCAGAACCACGCGGCCAGCACGGTGGCGCCCCGCAAAGCGATTTCCCGGTACGGCGAGTCGACGCGGGTGTTGTCCAACGCGGACCGCAGCATCGCCCGGGTGCGGTGGCTCGGCCGGCGCTCCAGCAGGTCCACGAGGAACACGGTGCCGGCCAGCAGCAGCTGACGGTCGTCGTCGTGCAGCCGGGTCAGGACGTGTTCGATGGTCGGGCGCTCGGCGGCGAGCCGGTGCAGCACGGCCGGCGGCGTGGCGCAGGCGCGGCCCAGCGGCTCGGCGAGCCCCGTCAGCCAGTCCGCGAGCCGGTCGTAGGTCTGTTTCTGCTCACTCGCCTCGGTCAGCCGCTCGTGGGCGTAGTGCCGGATCGGCGCCGGCATCCGCAGCCGTCCCGAGCGGTGCGCCGTGATGAGCGACTTCGCCTCCAAGGCCATCAGCTGGTCCAGCACCACGGAGGTGGTCTCCGTACCGTCGGTCGCCACGGCGGCGGCCACCTCGGCCAGCACGCCGCCGGGCAGCACCGAGATGCGGCGGAACATGCTGCGCTGGGCCGGGGTCAGCAGCTCGTAGCTCCAGGTCATGGCCTGGTGCCAGCTCTGGTGCCGGGGGTGGGCGGTGCGCCAGCCGCCGGTCAGCGCGCACAGGTGCTCGTCGAGGTTGTCCCGGACCTCGGTCAGCGGGAACGTCTGCGCCAAGCGGGCCGCCAGCTCGATGGCCAGCGGCAGGCCGGCGAGCTCGGTGCAGATGGCGCCGATGACGCGGGCGTTGTCCTCGGTGAGCCGGAGCCCGGGCACCACCGCGCGGGCGCGGTCGACGAACAGCCGCACCGCGTCCGCGCGCAGGTGGTCGGTGATCCGGTCGGTGGCCGGCAGCGTCAAGCCGGTCATCGCGTGCACCACCTCGCCCGGCACCCGCAGGAGCTCCCGGCTGGTGGCGAGGATGCGCAGTTTGGGGTGGCGCAGCAACAAGGTGGCGAGTACCGGGATGCACGTGTCGAGCAGGTGCTCGCAATTGTCCACGACCAGCAGGCGTTCGCGGTCGTCGTCAGGGACGGCCATCGCCGACAGGTCGCCGTCCGCGGCGGCGAGGTCGACCAGCGTGACGTCGCAGCGGCGGCTGCGCTCCTCCTGTTTGGCCAGTTCGACGGCCAGGCGCGTCTTGCCGACACCGGGCGGGCCGGTGAGGGTCAGCAGGCGGGCCGTGCGGAGCAGCCTTCTCAGCTCGACCAGTTCCTCGGCGCGGCCGAGGAAGCTGCTCAGCTGCGTCGACATGCCGCCGATCGCCGACTCGCCGGTCCAGCTCGTCTTCTGCCGGTCCCGGTAGGCGCGCTGCCGGCAGGCGTTGGAACAGTACGAGGCGCTCCGCACGCCGATGATGCCGCCGCAAGTGCCGCACAAAGCCGACCCGGAATCCGCTCTGGCCATGACCTCCCTTTCCCGGATCCACCTTCACCATTCCTGCCGGCGAACTTCCCCCGGCGCCGGTCCATTCGGTACACGGCCGGCGAAACGAGCCGGCGGCGGCCGAAATCCGGCGTTTCCCGGCAACGTACTCCCTGAAGGCACGGTGAATACTGTACGGCCGACCTCGGGTCCAGGAATGTCGGATGTTGCTCGTTCCCCGGCCCATGTTGCGCGGTCACGCCGGCCGGGTCCGCATCCGGTACTGCGAGGGTGTGCACCCCACGTGCTTGCGGAACGTGCGGGCGAAGTTGTCCGGATTGGGGAAGCCGCACCGCCTGCCGACCCGGGAGATCGGCTCGCTGTCGGCCGTCAGGCGGTGGCGCGCGGCGTCGATGCGCAATTCGGCCAGATATTTCATCGGTGTTTTTCCGGTGGTGGCGGCGAACTGGCGGATGAAGTGGTAACGGCTTACTCCGGCCTGCTCGGCCAGCTGGTCGAGAGTGACTCCGGAACTCAGGTGCTCGAGCATGTATCCGGTCACCGCGGACAACTGTTCCGAGGTGAGATTTCCCTCCCGGGCCGCCACGATGCGTCGTGGGTAGAGCAGGTGCGTGGCCAGGTAGTGAGCGGCGATGTTCGCGCGGCAGTCGTCGGCGGCGGCATCTTGGTCATGAAGCAGTACGGGTGCCATGGATGCGACGTGTGAATCGAATTCCTGCAGGGTGTGTAGTTCGGCTGGATCTCGGAACGTGGTTTCGGGGCATTTGCCCGCGACCTCGTGGAGCACCTCGACGGACAGCCAGATGTAGGCGACTTCGAACGGCGGGTAATCCGGCGGTGTCCGGCGGAGCCGCACCTGGGCGCTGGGCGCCACCCGGCAGATCTCGCCGGTGAGGAGCGTGACGCCCCGTCGGCCACGCCGGTCCTGGCCCTCGATCCGGCACGCCCCCCGCAGCAGGGCGATGATGGCGAGCCAGCTGCCCGACGGCCGGCAGCGCAAGAGGTCGCCGTTCGCGCCGGAAGCGTGCTTTTCCACTATCAAGGACCGGTGGTCGAGAGCTTGGCTCGGCGCAGTCATGCAGCGTCTCTCCTCGTTCGTCGGAAGCGAGCACGTCGCCGGTCACGGGCAGAGGGTGGACCGCGAATGGCAGGAATTCATGGAACCAGCAGAACGATCACGGTCGGTGAGCAATGTCCGGTATTGTCAAAGAACGGACAGCGCAAGACATTGCTCCGTTTGCCGCATACTTCGGATTGCTGCCACAATCTTCCCCCGATCCGGGTTTTTCCGGGAATTCATTGTCGAACGCTACGGTCGGCAGGCGGGCTTAGCCACGTACTCTCGATACGTGGATAGCGCTATCACCGGCCGCGGTCGAGGAGCTCGGTGATACGTTGCTGGGTGGGGGTGCCGTGGACCGCGTGGAGCGAGTACAGGCACTGGCGTGACTGCGGGCTGACCATCAGCGCGTGGTCGAAGTCCAGGCGGCCGACGCGTTCGTCCTGCACGATCAGCACCGGCGAGGACGGGGGCCGGGACACCCGGTGGTCGTCCCACAGGGCCGCGAACTCGGCACTCGCGGCGCGGAGATCCCCGACCAGCGCCACCGCGGCCGCGTCGTAGCCGCGTTTGGCCACGATCGTGCGCAGGTAGGCGGCGTAGGCACGGCCGATGGACTCCTGCTGGTCGGCCGGGTTCAGCACGTACCGCCGCCACCGGTGTGAGGCGAACCAGCACCAGAACAGATTTCCCTCCCAGCCCGGCAGGCCCGCGGCGAGGCCGAACAGCTTGGTGTGCGGCTCGTTCTGGGCCAAGACGGTGCCCAGATCGTCGGCGGCGAACGCCGGAGACGTCGCCGCCACCGCCCGCATGACCGACAGCAGCCGGGTGTCGGCGCCACCGTCCGTGGTCGCCGCGGCCGGCTCGGCGTGTCCCGCCAGCCGGTACAGGTAGGCCCGTTCGTCCCGGTCCAGCCGCAACGCGTGCGCGAGCCCGGCGAGGATGGCGGCCGAGGGCTGCGGGCCGCGTCCCTGCTCCAGCCGCTCGTAGTAGGTCGCCGACATGTTCGCCAGGCGCGCCACCTCGTCTCGGCGCAGTCCCGGCGTCCGGCGCCGCCGGCCGAACCCCAAGCCGACCGCCTGCGGTGACAACGCGTCCCGCCGCCGGCGGAGGAAATCGGCCAGCGCGTCGCGCATGGTCAGTGCGGTGCGCTCCCGCATCGGCCGCACCACCCCACGCAGGCGCTGGGACACCGGCTCCCGAACGGGCATCCCCGCTCCGCTGCCTCGATTCCGCCGACCGTTGCGACGTGTCCGCTGCCGGACGGCGACGTGCGGTGGTGACCCATCTGACCCCCATGAGTTCTCCCGCGGGAACTCGGCATGCCGAGCGTGAACCGCTGACCGATCACCGTCCGGCGGCCCGGACCCCCGCGCCTCCCCCGGCTGGGACGGTGGGTCGCGGCGCCGGACGCAGGATCGATCGCATGACAAACTCCCCGTAAGCTCCCGCGGCCGAAGCGCCGCGGCTACGTCGTACGCTAGAGATCCGGCGAAGCGAGGACATCACCGCTGGGTGGACACTGGATGTGGCTCTTGCGGGGGACAAGGACCGGCCGGAACTGATCCATCTTGCACGAGAGAATCTCGTTCGAACGTAGCATTCGCCGTCCGGCAGTGGCCACTTCGTCTGACCCAACGGGCAGAAACCTTGCCCGTTGACCAGCAGATTCGCCACCCGCCTCAACAGCACCGGAGACCAGTCCCGAATTGCTGCCCCTAGTGCTTTCGGCCGATGTCCGCACCAGCGAAACCCTCCGAAAGGCGTGGGCCGTTTCGGGGTTTCTCGTCACGGTACCGGTTTCGCCGGCCTGGACCGCCTCCTCCGCGAGGAGGAGCCGATCGTGGTCGTGCTCGGCCTGGGCGGGAAAAGCACTCTGGTGACGCGATACGCGCACCTCCACGCCGACCGGTTCACCTCGTGGATCACGGCTCTCCCGCCGAGATCCGGGCCGGGCTGGGCGAGCCGGCCGTGGCCGTTGCGCCGGATGCCGCAGCCCTGCTTGTCAGCGAGCACGTCGAAGTGGCGATCCGGTGGCTCGGCAGCGCCGGTGACCGGCTGCTCGTCCTGGACAACCTGACCACGCCCGCCGACGCCGAGGCCGTGCGGACCCGGGTCCCGACGTGGTATCAGCCGGCGAGCTGATCGCTTCGGAGGTCGTTCAGCGCCGCGGCGGCCGGGGTGCGCCGGGCTCTGGCCAGGCACCGGGCTCTGGACGGTCCGATCGAGCCGATCGGAATGCCCAGGATCTCGCTGATTTCCCGGTAGGTCTTGGCGGGGTCGCCGAACAGCAGCGAGAGCAGCCGCCGGTCCCGGCCGGGCAACGCTGCGGTGATGTGCCGGGCCGTGTCCCGCAGCTCGCGGCCGTGCAGGTCGGCGTCGAATCCGGGCGCCACCACCTCGCGGAAAAGTGCAGGATCGGTGGGGATCTGGCGCTGCCTGTGCCGCAGCACCTGCAGGCACTCGCGCCGGGTGACGGTCCGCAGCCAGCCGGGCAGTGCCTCCGGCTCGTGGATGCGATCGAGATTTGTCATCAGCTTCAACCACACCGAGCCGCAAACGTCGTCAGCGTCCGCGTTCCCGATACCGAGGCGGCGGCAGACCGCGAAGACGAGTGGTGTGTATTGACGCACGATTGCCCGCCACGCCGTATCCATACCGAGCGAGGCGTCGCGAAGCAATGGTGCTGCGGGCAATTCTTTGTGCATGATATTTCCCCGGTTCCCCGAAATGGTCTCGCTTCATCGCGAGGCGCGGGCCGCCGTGGGCACGCCGGCACCGTGTTCCCATCGTCGTCAGGTGGCCGCGGCGGCGCGACGATTAGGGCAGGACCGAATCCCCGTGCACCAGGCCGGCACCGCGCGGGGTGCGTTCGTAGAGCACGACCCGGCCGGCGCGGCGGGAGTGAACCAGGTTGTTCAGGCGCAGCACAGCGAGGTGTTCGCTCACCGTTGCGGGCGTGACGCCGAGCTGCTCCGCGAGTTCCGTGGTCGACCGGGGCAGGTCGAGCAACGCGAGCAACGTCGCCCGGCTGCGGCCGACCAGGTCCGCCAGCGGGGTGTCCGCGACCGGCGGTGCCTGGGTCCAAAGCCCGCCGATACCGCGCGCGGGGTACCCGATCGAGACTTCGTCGTGGCCGTCGCAGATGCTGAGCTTCGGCCAGATGAACGCACTCGGCTTGAGCAGCACGCCCACGCCGTTCACCGGGTGCCGGACGTCGTGGTGCGGCAGCAGGATGCGGAGCCGGTCGTCCGCGTACTCGATCTGCGGGTGGAGGTCGTCGAAGAGGCGGGCGAGGCCGCCGCGGGTCAGCCTCGCCGACCGGTGGGCGAGGTCGGCTTCGTGCAGCGCGCACAGCCGCGGCCACACCGGCTCGATCGTGGCGCGCCAGTACTCGGTGAGCAGGTCGCAGAACGGCCCGAGCGCACGCCCGGGATCGTCGTACAGCGGCCGCAGCGCCGGAGGAAGCTCCGCCGGCGTCCAGAATTCGTCGAAGTCGCACCGGAGATCGGCGTCGTTCGTGGCGCGCACGCGCTCGAGCTGGTCGGCGAAGGTATCGCCGGGCTCCGTCAGCGGGTTCAGGAACCCCGGGAAGCCGTGGTCGATCGACAGCAGGGTGAACAGCACCGTGAGGTCGAGGCCGGCCAGCCGGGCCCGGGCCACCGACACCCACGGGCGGTGCAGGTCCGCTCCCCACCGGCCCGCCAGCACGGAGACGCTGCTGCGGAGCTCTTCCATCGGCGAGCGGGCGAACCGCACCTTCGCCAGGTCGAGCGTCCCCAGCACGAGCTCGATCACCCAGCCGATACTACGCACCGCAAGGGGTTGGTGACAGTCCTCAGGCGCCGTGCACAAGTGCCGAAGCTCGGGGCGAAGCTTTTGGCGGACTCGTTCGCGAAGCCGGCGCCCCCTCGCCGAGCGTGCACCCGGCTTGTCCCTGCGTGCAGCACGCCTACCGGAACGGCTGCCCGGACGGACAAGATCGGACCATGACGAAGCTGAGCGCCGAGCAGATCGCCCGGCACGCCTACGCGGCCGGGTTCCGCGGGCCGGGCCTGAGCACCGCGGTCGCGGTCGCGCTGGCCGAGTCCGGCGGGCGGACGACCGCGCACAACGCCACTCCGCCGGACGACTCCTACGGCCTCTGGCAGATCAACATGCTGGGCGCGCTCGGCCCGGAACGGCGCCGGCAGTACCACCTGAAGTCCGACGACCAGCTGTTCGACCCGGACACCAACGCGAGGGTCGCGAACCGCATTTCGGGCGACGGCCACGACTTCACGCCCTGGTCGACGTACACGAACGGGGCGTACCAGCACCACCTGGCGGCCGCGCGCGAGGCCGCCCGGGACGTCACCGCGCACCACGGGAAAGCCAGCGGTGGTGCGAGCTCGGGTGGCAGCCCGCTGCGGGTGGACGACGCGGTGCTGCACTCCTATGTGCGCCGGACCCGGCACGTCGCCGATGCGTTGGGCACCGCGACCGGGCAGCTGCGCGACGTCCGCGAGATCGCCCGCGACAGCTTCGGGAAGATCGGTGAGGAGTCGGGGTTCGCCGACGCGCTGGCCGGGTTCGGCCTAGCCCTGCAGCGGCAGGTCAACGGCGTCGGCGCGCACGCCGACGGGCTCGCGTCGGCGGCCGGGAAAGCCGCGAAGTCCTATCGCGACCACGAGACGGCCACCGCCGCCGCGCTGCACGGGAAGGGCTGAGATGGACACCGCCGCGCTCGCGCGCTCCTTCGCGAAGGACCTCATCGCGCACCGCAACAAGCTCGCCGGGAAGGCGGAAGACGCCGTCCGCGCCGAATACGCCCTGCACCGGGTGGCCGGGGCGCTGGACGCCCAGCACGACGCCTACCACAAGGAAAGCACCACGGTCCTGGAACACTGGCACGGCCGCGGCGCCGACGGCTTCCGCCACCAAAGCGCGAAGCTGACGAAGGAGCTGCGGATCACCGGCGCGGCCGGCGCGGCGGCGGAGAAGGTCGTCGCGCACGTGGCGTCCACAGTGGACAGCGGGCACACGGCCGTGCAGCGGCTGGTCGACGAGTTCACCGCCCAGGCCAAGCAGGTTCTCGACGCCGGTGTCGCGGCCGGGACGCAGGCGGCGCTGATGCGGGCCGTCGGGCACGCCGCCGACCTGGCCCCACGCTACACGCGGCAGTCGGCGTCGACCCTGCGGCACGTCGACGCGGAACTCAAGGCGGCGGCGAAGAAGCTGCACGAGCTGCGGAAGGACCTGGCCCACGATCACGTCGCGGACAAGACGGCGAAGGCGACGCACCCCAGCAAGGTTTCGGGACGGGGCAAGGAGATCGTCCACGCGGCGCGGAAGGAACTGGGTACGCGCGAGAACCCGCCGGGCAGCAACCGGAACCCGTACGGGCCGGCTGCCGCGTGGTGCTCGTCGTTCGCGACGGCGATGTGGCGCAAGGCCGGGGTGAAGATCCCGGTCCTGCCCTTCAGCGGCGACGTCTACCACTGGGGCGAACGCAACGGGCACGCCTACGGCAAGCACGCGCTGCACGAAGCGAAGCCGGGGGACGTGCTGATCTTCGGCACCGGCCCGCAGAACACGTCGACGAGCACGCACATCGGCATCGTCGAGAAGGTCGAAGGGAACCAGGTCACGATGATCGAGGGCAACTCCGGGGACGCCGTCCGCCGGAACACGCACCCGCTCTCGGCGTCGACGTTCTACGGAGGGGTCCACCCGTGATCACCGGAAGAGCCGCCGACCGGACGGTCGCCGTGGAGGTCGCGCCCGGTGGGGCGCTGCAGGAGCTGACCCTGGAAGCCGCGGCGCTGCGGCTGGAGCCGGACGAGCTGGCGCGCCGGATCCTGCTGCTGACGGCGGCCGCTTCGGCGCGGGCCACGGCTTCCCTGTGGCACAACCGGGACGGCGTCGAGGCCCTCGGCTTGCCGGAGCCGGGGGAAGCCGCGGAAGCGACCACACCGGACAGCTGGCGGGCCCAGTGACCAGGACGGCTGTGGAGCCGGCCGACGACGCTTTCGCGGCTCCGGAGCCGGGATACGGGGCCCGGCTGGCGGCGATCCGCGCGGCCGCGGCGGCCGACGGGGTTGCGGTGGTGGTCGACCTGCACGGGGCGCTGGTGGACCTGCGGTTCGACCGGTGGGCGCTGAACCGGTCGCCGGGGGAGCTGGCCGGGGTGATCCGGCGGCTGGCCGCGGAGGCGGGTGCGGACGCCTTGCGACAGGGCCGCGAGCTGCTGGGGGACTTGCTGCCGGACGAGCCCGGCACGGCCGCGCGACCGGACCGCCCGCCGGAACCCGACGACGACTCCCTCGTCCCGGCGACCTGGGCGACCTGGTCGTGAGTGGTAAGGCGGGTTCTAACCCGCCTTACCACTCACGACGGCTGCGGCAGAGCTGGGACTCAGGCGTTGCCGTCGAACAGCGACGTCACCGAGCCGTCTTCGAAGACCTGCTGGATCGCCTCGGCCAGCATCGGCGCGATCGACAGGACCGTCAGCCCCGGGAACCGCTTCTCTTCCGGGATCGGCAGCGAGTTCGTCACGATGACCTCGCGCGCCTTGCACGCCGAGAGCCGCTGGGTGGCCGGGTCGGACAGGATGCCGTGGGTCGTCGCGATGACGACGTCGGCCGCGCCCTCGTCGATCAGGGCCTCGGTCGCCTTCACGATCGTGCCGCCGGTGTCGATCATGTCGTCGATCAGCACGCAGAGCTTGCCCTCGACCTTGCCGACGACGCGGTTGGCCACGGCCTGGTTGGGCTTGTCCGGGTCGCGCGTCTTGTGGATGAACGCGATCGGGCGGTCGCCCAGCGTCTGCGCCCACTTCTCGGCCAGCCGCACGCGGCCCGAGTCCGGGGAGACGACCGTGATGTCGGCGTCGCCGTAGGTCTTCTTGATGTGGTCGGCCAGCACGGTCTGCGCCATCAGGTGGTCGACCGGGCCGTCGAAGAAGCCCTGGATCTGCGCGGTGTGCAGGTCGACCGTCATGATCCGGTCGGCGCCCGCGGTCTTGAACAGGTCCGCGATCAGCCGCGCCGAGATCGGCTCGCGGCCCTTGTGCTTCTTGTCCTGGCGCGCGTACGGGTAGAACGGCATCACCACGGTGATCCGCTTCGCGCTCGCCCGCTTGAGCGCGTCGACCATGATCAGCTGTTCCATCACGAACTCGTTGATGGGCGTGGTGTGCGCCTGGATGACGAAGGCGTCGGTGCCGCGGACGGATTCCTCGAACCGGACGAACAGCTCACCGTTGGCGAACGTGTGCGCCGTCTGCGGGGTGATCGTCACGTTGAGGTGCTGGGCCACCTCTTCGGCGAGCTCCTTGTGCGCCCGTCCGGAGAAGAGCATCAAGTTCTTCTTCGGCGTGCCTTGCTTCGGACTCATGCTGGTGACTCCCCGTCGGTTCCTGCTGCTGAATCGGCGTCGAGGGCGGCCTGGGCCGCCTCCGCCGCGGGCGTACCCGGCCGGCGCCGGATCGCCCAGCCTTCGATGTTGCGCTGCGGCGGCGCCGACACCGCGAGTGTGCCCGGCGGGACGTCTTCGCGGATCACGGCACCCGCACCACTGTAAGCGCCGTCACCGATGTGCACCGGGGCGACGAAGGTGTTGTCCGCGCCCAACCGGACATACGACCCGATAACGGTCCGGTGCTTGTTCACCCCGTCGTAGTTCACGAACACGCTGGAGCACCCGATGTTGCTGTGCTCACCGATCGTGGCGTCCCCCACGTAGGTCAGGTGCGGCACCTTCGTGCCGGCACCGATGTCGGCGGCCTTCGTCTCGACGAACGCGCCCAGCTTCGCCTTGACGCCCAGCTTCGTGCCCGGCCGCAGGTAGGTGAACGGGCCGACGTTGACGCCGTCGCCGAGTTCCGAGTCCGAGCCGTGCACGCGGACCACCGAGGCGCCCGCGCCGATCGTGACGTCCGTCAGCGTGCTGTCCGGCCCGACCGTGCTGCCCTCGCCGACCGACGTGGCGCCCTTGAGCTGCACGCCGGGCTGGATGACGACGTCACGGGAGAGGGTCACGCCGGCGTCGATCCACGTCGTGGCCGGGTCGACGACGGTGACGCCCTCGCGCTGCCAGCGCTGGACGATCCGGCGGTTGAGCTCGGCGCCGAGCACCGACAGCTGCACGCGGTCGTTGACGCCTTCGGTCAGCCACGGGTCCTCGACGACCAGCGCGCCGACGTCGAGCCCGTCGCCGTTCGCGATGCCCAGCACGTCGGTGAGGTAGAGCTCGCCCTGGGCGTTGTCGGTCGAGAGGCGCGAAAGGCCGTCGCGCAGCACCGCGGCGTCGAAGGCGTAGACGCCCGAGTTGATCTCGGTGATCCCGGCCTGCTCCGGCGTGGCGTCCTTGTGCTCGACGATCCCGGTGACCTTGCCCGCCGCGTCGCGCACGATCCGGCCGTAACCCGCCGGGTCGGCGACCACGGAGGTGAGCACGGTGACCGCGTTCTTCGCCTCGGTGTGCTCGTCGAGCAGCGCGCCGAGGGTCGCGGTGTCGAGCAGCGGGACGTCGCCGTAGCTGACGAGCACGGTGCCGGTGACGTCGGCGGGCAGCGTCGCGAGCGCGCAGGACACGGCGTGGCCGGTGCCCTTCTGCTCGGCCTGCACCGCGGTGCCGACGGCCCGCCCGAGCGCTTCCCCGACCGCGGCCAGGTGTTCGCCGACCGCTTCGCGGCCGTGGCCGACGACCACCACGAGGTGGTCGGGGTTCAGGCCGGCGGCGGCCCGGACGGCGTGCTCGACCAGGGGGCGCCCGGCGATCGGGTGCAGCACCTTCGGGGTCGAGGAACGCATGCGGGTGCCCTCACCCGCGGCGAGGATCAACGTGCTCAGCGGGCCGCTCACGACGCTCCAAACGATGGCTCCGGTCACAGCTTTCACGTGAAAGCTATCCGGAGGCGCCACCTCCGGCTAGCTTTCACGTGAAAGCTGCGCGTTTGTCGGGGATCGATCCTAACTGTGGTCTTCGGCGTCCCACGCGGGGTCGGTCGGAGGGGCTTCGGCCGCCCAGGCCGCGGCCGGGTCGGCGGCCATGGAGTTGGCGGAGGCCACCTGGTTGCCGCCGCCGCGTTTCGCCTGGTACATGGCCGCGTCCGCACGCGCGAGGACCTGCTCGCCGCGCTCCTGCGGCCGCAGTGAGACCAAGCCGATCGACAACGTGACGCCGTGCGAGAGGTGGTGCGGCAGGTTCGCAACGGACTTCACCGCGCGCCCGAGCGCCATCTTCGCCGCGGACGCCGGCGTGCCCGGGAGCAGGACGATGAACTCGTCACCGCCGTAGCGCGCCACCAGGTCGTCACCGCGCAGGGCGTCGCGAAGCGTGCTCGCGACGACACGCAGCACGTTGTCGCCCTCGGCGTGCGACTGCTTGTCGTTGACGCCCTTGAAGCCGTCGAGGTCCACCAGCGCGACGGCGAGGGGCTGCGCGTCGGCCGACGAAGCGAGCTGCCGCAGCTTCTCGTCTAGCGCGCGCCGGTTCGGCAGGCCGGTGAGCGGGTCCTGCAGCGCCTGCTGGGTGATCGCGCCGTGCTCGGCGGACAGCCGTTCGTGCTCGCGGCGGGCGTTCAGCGTGGCGATCTGCGACTCGCGCAGGCTCCACATCTCCGACTCGAGGCGCCGCGCGTAGTCGATCAGCGACTCGCTCGCGCCGGACGCGTAGTCCGGGCTGGTGTCGAGCCGGGCCAGCTCGCGGGCGATGTTCAGCCGCATCGACGGCTGCGAGGTGTCGTCCGAGATGGATTGACGCGTCTCGCGCAGGACCGAGAGGGCCTCCTCGCGGCGGCCCTCCTTGTCCAGGCAGCGCGCCAGCGCGATCGCGACGATCTCCCGGTCGTGCCCGAAGGCGCGCTCGGTGTAGAGCTTCTCCAGCCGTTCGATGTGGTCGGCGCCCGGCTGGTTCAGCGCCGGCGCCGCGGCCAGGACGCCGACCTGGTCGATCGCCGCGACGTTCGCCCGGCGCGGGAACAGCGACTCGGCGAACGGGCCTTCGGCGGCGGCCCCCATCGACGCCGCGGTGCGGAACTTCTCGGCGCTCTCGTCGTACTCGTCGATGCGTTCGAGCCGCAGGCCCCAGCCGAGCAGCATCTTGATCCGGTTGATCAGCTGCAGGGCGATGTCGTGCGGGCTCGCGCTCTCGCGGATCGCCGCGGCGGCCCGGCCGATCACCTCCTCGGCCGCTTCGTAGACGCCGAGCTGGTTGAGCACCAGCCAGCAGTCGATGAGCGTGGAGGAGAGCAGCCGGTTCCAGTTGCGCAGGCCGACCTGCCGGTCCGGGATGGTGGAGTCGTCCAGGATGGCCAGCGCCCGGGCGATCTCGGTGAGCGCGGCGTCCTCCTGCGCGGCGATCACGAGGCGGCGTCCGCGCAGCGCGTGCGCGTCGGCCCGCAGCAGGGCGATGCCGTGCCGCCGGGTGTGCGCGAGCATCTCGTCGAGCCGGGGTTCGGCCTCCGCGGCCAGGCCCTTGGTGGCCAGCCGGGCGAGGGCGGACGAGCGCAGCAGCTGGGCCACGAGCAGGGGCTCGCCGCGCCGCTGGGTCTCGTCGAGCAGCTCGTCCATCATCGCGACGATCTCGAGCTGCTGGGTGTACTCGTGCCGCTGGACCGCGGCGCCCAGCTCCCGCGCGCGCCCGACCAGCCAGGCGTCGGACATCTCGGCCAGCGCGGGTCGCCTGGCCGTTACCGGGTCGGTCGCCTCGTCGGTCAGCGCCAACCTCCCGGTGTCGTGGGTTTCCGGTTCCTTCTGCTCCGCCGCCAGGATTCGAACCTGAACTGTCAGAACCAAAATCTGAAGTGCTGCCGATTACACTACGGCGGATCGATCCTGGTCAGGATAGCGACGATCGGGTGTCGTCCGCGCGGGGGATGCGTTTGGCGCCCGTCCGCCGGGTACCCGGGTTCCGAGGAACGGTGTGAGTTCGGGCTCTCCACAGCGGCCCGAACCTCCTGTACCGTAACTTACGGCATCGTAGGTAAGGGCGCCCTTGGTAGAAGTGTGCCTGTGTAGGAAGAAGTGAAGCGTATGACGGCCACGCTCGACCGTTCTCAGCCCACCGGAGAACCTTCGGCCCCGAAGGGCCCCAAACCAGTCACAGAAGGCACGCGCGGCATGGGCGTGCAGCTGTCGGTCTACTTCGGCGTGATCGCGCCGCTGCTGGCTCTGCTGGTAGCTGTGCCGTTCGCCTGGGGCTGGGGACTGAGCTGGGTCGACGTCGGTCTGTTCGTCCTGTTCTACGCGATCAGCGGGCTCGGGATCACGGTGTCGTACCACCGTTACTTCACGCACGGTTCGTTCAAGGCCAAGCAGTGGCTGCGCGTGGTCATGGCCATCGCGGGCAGCATCGCCCTGCAGGGCCCGGTGATCACCTGGGTCGCCGACCACCGCCGCCACCACGCGTTCTCCGACCGCGACGGCGACCCGCACTCGCCGTGGGCGTTCGGCACCTCGCCGTGGGCCATCGCCAAGGGTTTCTGGCACGCGCACATGGGCTGGCTGTTCGAGCGCGACCAGACCAACGCCGAGCGCTTCGCGCCCGACCTGGTCAAGGACCCGGCGATCAAGAAGGTCGACGAGCTGTTCTGGCTGTGGGCGCTGCTCAGCCTGACGCTGCCGGCGTTGCTCGGCGGGCTGATCTCGTGGTCGCTGTGGGGCGCGGTGACGGCGTTCTTCTGGGCCGGGCTGGTGCGCATCTGCGTGCTGCACCACGTGACCTGGTCGGTCAACTCGATCTGCCACATGATCGGCGAGCGCCCGTTCGCCGCCCGTGACAAGTCGGCGAACTTCTGGCCGCTGGCGATCTTCTCGTTCGGCGAGTCGTGGCACAACCTGCACCACGCCGACCCGACGTCCGCGCGCCACGGCGTCAAGCGCGGCCAGATCGACATCTCCGCCCGGCTGATCTGGATCTTCGAGAAGTTCGGCTGGGTGCACGACGTGCGCTGGCCGACGCCGCAGCGCTTGGCCCGAATCGCCACGGAAAAGGCCTAGTCACGGTGCCGACTGTTGCCGATCAGACCACAGCCACGGCCGCATGGCTTCCTCACAACGGTCACGTGCCGTGTGGGGGGCGGCCTACTTTTGGCCGGATCGGCAACTAGGCTGCCCCGATGGCGGGGAGACGACGTTCGAAGCGAGAGCAGCAGGTCACTGGGGCGCGTCCGGCCGTCCCGGTGACCCGCGTGCGGATGACCGGGACCGAGCGGCGTCAGCAGCTGCTGAACGTGGCGCGGGCCCTGTTCGCCGAGAAGGGGTTCGACGGCACGTCGATCGAGGAGATCGCCCACCGCGCCAACGTGTCGAAACCCGTGGTCTACGAGCACTTCGGCGGCAAAGAAGGCATCTACGCGGTGGTCGTCGACCGTGAAACCCAGCTGCTGCTCGACCGGATGGTCTCGACCCTCCACGGCGGTCACCCGAGGGTGATGCTGGAACAGGCGGCGACGGCGCTGCTGTCGTACGTCGAAGACTCCCACGACGGCTTCCGCATCCTGGTCCGCGATTCCCCGGTGGCGAGTTCGACGGGCACGTTTTCCACGGTGCTGAACGACATCGCGAGCCAGGTCGAGCACATCCTGGCCCAGCAGTTCGGATCCCTCGGCTACGACGAGAAGCTGGCGGCGCTGTACGCGCAGGCTTTGGTGGGCATGGTCGCGCTGACCGGCCAGTGGTGGCTCGACGCGCGCAAGCCGAAGCGCGACGAAGTGGCCGCGCACCTGGTCAACCTGGCTTGGAACGGGTTGTCGCACCTGGAGCACAAGCCGAAGCTCCGGCTGGCTTAGCGCGATGGCGTTGACCGCAGCGGACTTGCAGCTCATGCAGGAACTGGCGCAGCGCGTCACCGCGGCCCGCCCGGACCTGGTGAACAGCGACGCGTCGTTCGGCGAGCTGGCCTGGAACTGGGGCAAGGACCACGCCGCCTTCGGCGCGAGCTGGCGGCACCGGCTGTGGTTCTCCGGCGAGCAGCTCGTGGCGTGGGGCTGGGCCCAGCTTCCCCGCCGGGTGCACCGCAGCGACGGATCGGTCAAGGACATCACCGGCGCCTACCTGGCGTACCAGGTGCACCCGGACCACGCCGTGCTGGTCGACGACGTGATCGCCTGGTACGACACGACAGCGGACGGCCTCGAGCGCACGGTGCTGCCGGGCGCCGCCGACGAGTTCGCCTTGCGGCGCTGGGCGGCGCACGGTTACGAGACCGACCCGGCCGAGGCCTGGTCCCAGCTCAACGAGCGCGACCTCACCGACGTGGCGGAGCCGTCGCTGCCGTCCGGGTTTTCCTTCCGCACCGCGGCGGAGGCCTCGCCGGAGGCCGTGGTCCAGGCGCACGTGGCCGCGTGGGAGCCGACGTCGTACACGGTTTCGTCGTACGAGGGTCTGTGCCGGGCTCCGGGATACCGCGGCGACCTGCACATCCTGGTGGAAGCGCCGGACGGGACGATGGCGTGTTCGGCGATCGTGTGGCTCGACGAGGCGAACTCGACGGTCGAGTTCGAGCCGGTCGGGACGCACCCGGGGTACCGGCGCCGCGGCCTGGCGAGGGCGCTGCTCCTGCACGGGATGCAGCGGGCCCGGGAAGCGGGTGCGGGGCACGCGACGGTCGCCTGCATGGGGACGCCGACACAGGCTCGGGACCTGTACTACAGCGTCGGGTTCCGGGAGCTGTCGCGGGACGTGCCGCTGATCAAGGTCAGGTGAGCTTCCCGGCTTCCCGGAGGTGGTCGAAGATCAGCTTGTCCACCGCGGAAACCCGGCCGCGGTCGGCGTAGCCGAGCCACACGATCTCTTCGATCTCGCTGCTGGCTTTGAGGATGCCGTGATATTCGGCGGTGTAGCAGGTCATCCGCACCAACGTGCCGGCCGCGTGGCCGTGCGCCTGCGCTTCGAACGTCCCCGCCGGGGTGATCGACTCGGGCGCGATCGCCACGTCGAGTTCCTCGCGGATTTCGCGAACCAGCGTCTCGGCGTCCGTTTCGCCGGGCTCGCGCTTGCCGCCGGGCAGGTAGCAGACGTCCTTGCCGCGCGAGCGCGTGCTGAGGACCCGGCCGTCGAGCAGGTGGATCCAGGCGATCTTGTCGATCACCGGAGCCGGCCGGAGTCACGCAGGTGGTCGAAGATCAGCTGGGCCACCAACGAAACCCGCGGCCGGTCCGCATACCCCAGCCAGGCGATCTCCTCGATCTCCGCGCAGGCCCGCGGTGTTCCCCGGTACTCCGCCGAGTAAGCCGTCGTGTGGACCAGCGTTCCGTCCGCGTGGCCGTGCGCCTGGCCCTCGAACGTGCCCGCCGGCTTGATCGACTCCACCGCGATCTCGACGCCGAGTTCCTCGCGGATCTCCCGGACCAGCGTCTCGGCGTCGCTCTCGCCCGGCTCGCGCTTGCCGCCCGGCAGGTAGAACTTGTCCTTTCCGCGCGAGCGCGCCGCCAGGATGCGGCCGTCCACCACGTGGGTCCAGGCGATCTTGTCGATCTTGCTCATCCCCCGATCCTAGGCACTGGGGTCGGGTTCATGGCGGACAACAGGGAAATCGTGGTGACGGGCGGCGGCACGGGCATCGGGTACGCCGTGGCGGCGGCCTTCGCCCAGGCCGGCGAGCGCGTCACGATCACCGGGCGCCGGGAGAAGGTGCTCACCGAAGCCGCGACGCTCCTCGGCGCGCGGCCCGTCGTGTTCGACGCCGCCGATCCCGCGGCCGTCGAAGCCGCGCTGGCGGAGTTGCCGGAGCGCGTCGACGTTCTCGTCAACAACGCCGGCGGCAACACGGATTTCCTCGACGGTGGCGGCGAAGAAGGGCTGGCCGGCTTCGCGGCCGCGTTCGAGCGGAACCTGCGGTCCAATGTGGTCGGTGCCGCGCTGGTGACGCACGCACTGCGCGACCGGCTCGCGGACGGGGCCCGGATCATCACCGTCGGCTCGATCGCCGCGCACACCGGCGCCGGGTCCTACGGTGCCGCGAAGGCGGCCGTCGAAGCCTGGAACGTGAGCGTGGCCCGGGACTTCGGGCCGCGCGGGATCACCGCGAACGTCGTCGCGCCGGGGTTGATCGGGGACACCGAGTTCTTCCACGGGCAGCTGAGCGAGCAGCGCCGCGAGTGGCTGATCGGCAACACGATGAACAAGCGCCCGGGCACGCCGGACGACGTCGTCGCCGTGGTGACGTTCGTGGCGAGCCCCGCCGCCGGGCACGTCACCGGGCAGGTGGTGCACGTCAACGGCGGAGCCCACCTGGGCAAGTAGCCGTCACCACGCCGGCTCGGGTGGCCGGAACTCCCGGCCATCCGGCCGATGCGCGCGCCCGCCGGGGCGTGGTTGTCCACCGGATGGCCGAATAGCCCGGCTCATCGGACGATCCCGGCGGTCCTCCTCCCGCATAGCTTCGGATTCCTCACGTATCCGGCGGAGGTGGACCGTTGCTCAAGCAACTCGACAACGTCAAGGTGCTCGCGGGCCTGGCCGCGGTCGTCGTGACCGGCGGCGTGCTCACCGCCATCGCCGTCGGCAGCGCGTCCGGAAGCGACGACTGGCACGCCGGATGCAGCTCGGCGCCGTCCGCTCCGGCCGGGAAGCAGGCGAGTGCCGTCGCCGACGCCCGGAAAGCGCTCCTGAACACGGGGAACGAGCCGCGGCTCGGGATCGAGATCGTCGACCTGGGTGCGTGCGCCGTCGAAACGAGCTGGAAGGCCGACCAGCCCCAGCCCACCGCGTCCGTGGTGAAACTGCTCATCGCCGTCGACCTGATCGACCGCTCCGGCGTGCCGTCGGGCAGCGAAGCGACGGCCGTGCACGCCATGCTCGCGGCCAGCGACGATCGTGTCGCCAGCCGCCTGTGGCAGCAGAACGGCGGGCCGGACATCATCCGGCGGCAGGTCGCGAAGCTGGGGCTCACGCACACCACGCCCCCCGCCGACCCCGGCCAGTGGGGCTCCACCCGGATGTCGCCCACGGACGTCATCACGACCTACCGGTACCTCACCGCGCGGCTGTCCGAAGAAGGACGCGAGTTCCTCACCGAAGCGATGGAGAACACCCCACGGACCGCGGTCGACGGTTTCGACCAGCACTTCGGCATCCCGCGCGCGTTCCCGGGCGCGAGCTGGGCGGTGAAGCAGGGCTGGGGCAGTTCCGAGGCCCGCCGGGTGCTCAACACCACCGGCCTGGTCCGGACCGCGTCCGGCACCTACGCCGTCGCGGTGATGGCTTCCTGGAACGAGAGCATCGACTGGCCCACCGCGACCACGGCCCTGACCACGGCCATCAGCGCGTTGAAGGGCTCACTCCAGGCCGGCCGGGCCTGAACCGGGTTTTGGATGCCGGTCCCCGGATCGCCAGGTCGGCGATGGCGCCCGGGGACCGGCGCGGTGCTGCCGCGGGAACGGACTCTTCGGACCGCGTCCAACACGCGTCGGGGGCGGGCGAAAACTCTTGGTACACACCATGTTCCGCGATCCGCCACCCCGGCGGAAGTGTCCACGGCACCGCGCGGCCGTGCTTTTCTCATGGTCAGGCGGGCGTGACCTTCAGCAGCTTGTCGTCCGTCCCGTCCGAAGTCGTCACGTAGAGAGCGCCGTCCGGGCCGCTGCGGACCGCGCGCAAGCGGCCGAACTTGTCGTCGAACTCCGGGGGCAGCGTCACGTCGAGGACCTTGCCCGCCGGGTCCAAGTGGTACAGCAGGAGCTTCTGGCCCTTCAGCGCCACCACGACCAGCGCGCCGTCGTTCGAGCCCCACTGTGCGCCCGTCAGGAACGCGTTGCCGCTGATCGCCTCGGTGATCTCCCCGGACGTCCACAGTGGACTCACCGCGTCCGGGAACCGCTTGAGGTCGGTCATCGGCACGCTCTCGTCGTAGCTCGATTCGGTGCCGCCCTTCGACGGGTCCCAGCCGTAGTTGCCGCCCGGCTTGAGCAGGTTGACCTCGTCGTCGAACGTCGGGCCGTGCTCGGCGGTGATCACCTGGCCGCTGCCCGGGCGGATCGCCACGCCCTGGACGTTGCGGTGGCCGTAGGTGTAGATCAGCTGTTCGCGCCGGTCGCTCGAGGTGATGAACGGGTTGTCCGGCAGCGGGTTGCCGGTCTTCGCGTCCAGCCGCAGCACCTTGCCGCCGAGGGAGTGGCGGTCCTGCGCGATCGACGCGCGGGCGGTGTCGCCGGTGCCGACCAGCAGCGCGCCGTCCGGGGCGAACGTCGGGCGGCAGCCGGAGTGCCGCCCGCTCGGGTTCACCGGCAGGCCGGTGAGCAGGTCCTTGACCTTCGAAGCGCTGCCGCCGTCGTCGGCGAGCTTCCACGTCACCAGCCGGATGTCGACGGCCTTGCCGCCGTCCTGGTGGTCCTGGCAGGTGATGAACTCCCGGCTGGTCGCGAAGTCCGGGCTGACGGCCAGCCCGAGCAGCCCGCCTTCGCCCTTGACCAGGACGTCGGAGAAGTCGGCGCGCACCTCGGCCGCCTGGCCGTTCCGGACCAGCGCGAGCTTGCCGGGCCGCTGCGGCACGAGGATGCCGCCGTCGGGCAGGAACCCGACGTCCCAGCCGTGCTCCAGCCCGGCGGTCACCGTCTCGACCTCGAACTTCCCGGTCGCGGCGGCCGGGCTGGCCGCGGGCGGGACGCTCTGCACGGGCTCGCTCGCCGCCCCTGAACAGCTGATGACCAGCAGGGATACCGCTCCGATGAGACCCAGCGCACGCCGCATAAGGCCCCATCCTGCCATCAACCGGTGAAATCGCCGTGCGACGCCGCGCGGGTGCGGAATTGCCGGATCGGGTAATGCTCAGGACCCCGGCCGCACCAGGCCGGACTCGTAGGCGAAGACCACCGCGTGCACCCGGTCGCGCAGCCGCAGCTTGCCGAGGATCCGCCCGACGTGCGTCTTCACCGTCGTTTCGCCGATGTACAGCTTCGCGGCGATCTCGCTGTTCGACAGCCCGCGCGCGATGAGGCCCAGCACGTCCTTCTCGCGTTCGGTCAGCACCTCGAGCTTCGCGACGTCCACGGGGTCGCGGTCGTCGGCGAGGTACCGGTCGAGCAGCCGCCGCGTCACCGACGGCGAAACCATCGAGTCGCCCCGCAGCACGCCGCGGATCGCGACGAGCATCTCCTCCGACGGCGCGTCCTTCACCAGGAACCCGCTGGCCCCGCCGCGCAGCGCGGCGTAGGCGTACTCGTCGAGGTCGAAGGTCGTGATGATGAGGACGCGCACGTCCGGCAGCTCGGCGCAGATCCGCGCGGTCGCCGTGACGCCGTCGAGCACCGGCATCCGGACGTCCATCAGCACCAGGTCGGGCCGCAGCTCCCGGGCCATGGCGACGGCTTCCTCGCCGTTGGCGGCCTCGCCCGCGACCACGAGGTCGTCCTGGCTTTCGACGATCATCCGCAGGCCGACGCGCACGAGCTGCTGGTCGTCGCAGAGCAGGATCCGGGTGGTCACGGCCGCACCACCAGCGTCGCGCGGACGCGGTAGCCGCCGTCGGGCAGCGGCCCGGCCGTCAGCTCGCCGTGGTACATCTCGACGCGCTGGCGCATCCCGGTCAGCCCGCGCCCGGACGACGGCAGCGCCGGGGCGGGCGGTGCGTGGCCGCCGGTGTTCGTCACCTCGATCCGGACTTCCGGCGGTGCGAAGGCGACGCTGACGCGGCCGGTCGCGTCGGCGGGAGCGTGCTTGATCATGTTGGTCAGTGCCTCCTGGACGATCCGGTACGCCTGCAGCGCGGCGCTCGCGGGCAGCGTGCCCGGGTCGCCGGTGACGTCGAGCGTGACGTCGCGCCCGGACTGCTCGACGAGCGCCCGCAGTTCGGCGAGCGTCGGCTGGGGACTGCGCGCCGCCTGGCCGGCGTGCAGGACTTCGAGGAGCCGCCGCAGCTCGGCCAGCGCGTCGCGGCCGGTCTGGACGATCGTGTCGAGCGTGCGGTCGACGGCCGCGGGGTCGCGGTGCCGGGCGAGCTTCGCGCCCTCGGCGTTCAGCACGATCACGCTCATGCTGTGCGCCAGCACGTCGTGCAGCTCCCGCGCGATCCGCGTGCGTTCTTCCGCGACGGCCGCGCGGGCCTGGGCGTCGTCGCGCTTCTCTTCCTCGGTGGTGAGCTGTTCCTTGGCGCGGAAGAACTCCCCGAGCGCCCACGCGGCGATGTGCAGCGGCAGGATGCTGACCAGCGTGAAGGTCGGGTACTCGGTTTCCGGCGCGTAGAGGGCGGCCCACTGGACGTCGAGCACGACGATCGCGAAGGCGATCAGCGCGGCGAACCACCGGTACCGCAGCTTGACGAGGTTGAACAGCACGACCGCCATGGCCAGTTCGGTGCGGCCGCGGTCGTACGCCCAGACGTCGTTGAGGTACACCGTCGCCGCCCCGGCGATGATCAGCACCGCCACCGTGCGCGGGTACCGGCGGCGCAGCAGCAGCGGGAGCAGGAACAGCATCGGGAACGCGCGGACGGCGTACGTGCCGGGGCCGGCCCAGTTGGGGGCGAGGAAGACGAACACGCCGTACAGCGGCAGGTCCACCGTCCACCGGTGCCTGCGCACCCATCTCACGAGTCGTTCCACGCGCCGAACGTAACGTGGCGGCGGGGCTCGCGGCGTCATCCCGCCGGGCGGTCCGGGTCATCCCGCGGGAGGACGAGACCGGCCAGGACAGCGGATTCGCGGCCACCGCCGCCGTTCCTAGCGTCGGGAACATGTCGATCACCAGCGAATTCCTCCGCCACCCGGTGCTGACGGGCGCGATCGCGCCGAGCTCGCCGCGGCTGGCCGGGGAGATGACAGCGGGCCTCGGCCTGGAACGCGCGACGAGCGTCGCCGAGCTCGGCCCGGGCACCGGCGTGTTCACCGAAGCGGTTCTCGCGCTGCTTCGCCCCGAAGCGCGCTTGACGGCCGTAGAGATCAACCCGCGTTTCGCGACTTCGCTGCGGGAGCGCTTTCCGCAGGTCGACGTCGTCACCGGCTCGGCCGAGCACCTGGCTCTCGACGGCGTCGACGTCGTCGTCTCCGGTCTGCCGTGGACGGCCATGACGGCGGCCCGGCAGCAGCGCATCCTCGACGCGGTCGCCGCCGCGCTGGCCCAGAACGGCCGGTTCACGACGTTCGCGTACGCCCACGCGGCCTGGACGCCACCCGCACGGCGCTTCGCCGCGTCGCTGCGCAGCCGGTTCGCGGTCGTGGAGCGCACTCCGGTCGTCTGGGGCAACCTGCCGCCCGCGTTCGTCTACCGCGCGGCGCTGCCGGTGACGGTGGGGAGGGCCCGGCGTGGACAGCCTGCTGCGGCCCCTGCTTGACGCGCCCGCGGTGGTCGTTTACCTGGTCTGCGCCCTGGTGATCACGGCGGAAACCGCGTTGCTGCCGGGCATCGTGCTGCCGACGTTGTCGACGGTGCTGCTGATGGGGTTCCTCGCCGAGCGGGGCACGCTCGACCTCGGGCTCGCTTGGGCGGTGGCCGTCGCCGCGGCCGTGCTGGGCGACCAGCTCGCGTACCTCGAGGGACGCCACTGGGGACCGCGCCTGTCCCGCCGCGTCGGCCGCGAGCGCTGGGAGCGCGCGGAAACGGCGGTCGCGCGCTACGGCGTCCCGGCGGTGATCGCGGGCCGCTGCCTGGCCGGCGTCCGGACGCTGGTGCCGCGCGTCGCGGGCTCGGCGGCGATGCCGTACCGCCGGTTCGCGGCGGGCAGCGTGGCGGCGGCGGTGCTGTGGGCGAGCGCGGAACTGCTGGTGGGTCACACGACGGCCCTGGTGGTGTGAAGGCGTTGCGCGGTCTCGGCGTCCGCGGGCAGGAACGTCTCCAGCTTGAGTTCCGACACCGTCACGTCCGCCGCGGTCGCGAACGTCGTGATCGCCGTGATCAGCCGCAGCTCGCCGGCCGAGGTGGCCAGCCGGACCGGCACCGCGAACCCCAGGTGCTCCGGACCGGGCGCGGACGGCGGCGGCAGGTACCCCGCCAGCTCGGCGAGCTGGGCGGCCAGCCGGTCGTCCGGGGTGCGGGCCAGGTCGTTGCGGAGGCGCTCGAGGATGTGCCGCGCCCAGTCGTCGAGGTTCCGCACACGCGGCGCCATCCCGCGCGGGTGCAGCGCGAGCCGCAGCGTGTCGACCGGCTCCCGGAGCAGTTCCGGCGCGACCCCCTCGGTGAGCAACCCGAACCCGTCGTTGGCGGCGACCAGCACGCCGTAGCGGTCGACGACGATGGCGGGGTAGGGCCGGTGGCCGTCGAGCAGCCGCCGCAGCCCGTCGAGCACCGGCCGGATCGCCGGGTCGTCGAGCCGCGTTTCGGGGTAGGTCGGCGCGTAGCCGGCGGCGTGGAGCAGGCCGTTGCGCTCCCGCAGGGGCAGTTCGAGGGACTCGGCGACGCGCAGGACCATGCCGCGGCCGGGCACCGAACGCCCGCTTTCCATGAAGCTGACGTGCCGCTGGGTCGTGCCCGCGCGCAGGGCCAGGTCGAGCTGGCTGATCCGCCGCCGGGTGCGCCAGTCCTTGAGCGCCGTTCCGAAGTCCACGGCCCCATCCTGCTCGGCCGGTCCATTCCCCGCGGGGAATTGAGGGCATACCCCGGTTCGGCGACGCTTCGGCCATGACGAACTACGGCTTGGTCGTGCCGACCTACCAGCCCATCCTCGACGCCGGGCGCACCGCGCCCGAGCTGGTCGGCGTCGCCGTGCTCGCCGAAGAGCTCGGCCTCGACTCGGTCTGGGTGGGCGACACCCTGGCCCGGGCGCCCCTGGACGCTCTCGCGGCGCTGGCCGCGTTCGCCGCCCGGACTTCGCGGGTGACGCTGGGGACGGCGGCGCTGCTCCCGGCGTTGCGGAACCCCCTTTTGACGGCGAACCAGCTGCTGTCCCTCGATCTCCTCAGCGCCGGCCGTCTCACGGTGGCGGTCGGGGCGGGGTTCGCCGGGCGCAGCGAGCCGGAGTTCGCGTTCGCGGGGGTGCCGTGGGAGCGCCGCCGGGCCCGGCTGGACGACATCGTGGCGCTCTGGCGCGCCGTCTGGAGCGGTGAGTCTTCGTTCCAGGGTGCGGTGCTGCACCACGACTCGCTGCCGGTGTTCCCCGCTCCCACCCGTCCGGGTGGTCCTCCGGTGTGGCTGGCGGCGTACACGCCGGGCGCGCTGGAGCGCGTCGGCCGGCTGTACGACGGCTGGCTGCCCTACCCGCCGGACCCCGCGGACTACGGATCGGGCCTGGCGCGGATCCGTGCGTTGTCGTCCCGGCCGGTGACCCCGGCGTTGTTCGCGACGGTCCTGGTGGAGGACGACGCCGACCGCGGACAGGCGTTGCTGGAGGAGTACTGCCGGCGCAACTACGGCCGTCCGGCGGCGTTCGTCCAGGGGATCCAGCTGCAGGTGAGCGGAAGCGCTTCGGAGGTGGCTGCGCAGCTGCGGAAGTACGAAGGGGTGGAGCACTTCCTGCTGCGGATCGCGAGCACGGACCCGAAGGTGTTCGACGAGCAGCTGCCCCGCGTCGCGGAGGTGGTGGACCTCCTGCGCGACCAGCCGTGATCGGAAACCTGTCGGGGGTGGCACGTAGGCTGGGACCGTGACCGACGCTCCACTGTCCGGACTCCTCACCGCCATCCTTCCCGACGCGGCCTTGCGCGGCGTGGTCGAGCGCGCCGGTGCGCCGCTGCTCGAGCTCCAGGGCCCGATCGCCGCGCGGCAGCTCGTCGCCGCCGCCGTCGCCTCCGACGACGGCGCCGGCAAGCCCGTGCTCGCCGTCACCGCCACCGGCCGCGAGGCCGACGAGCTGACCGCGTCACTCGGCGCGCTCCTCGGCACCGGCAGAGTCACCGACTTCCCGTCCTGGGAAACCCTCCCGCACGAGCGCCTCTCGCCGCGCGCGGACACCGTCGGCCGCCGCCTCGAGGTGCTGCACCGGCTGAAGACCGGCGACGACGACCTGCGGGTGGTCGTCGCCACCGTCCGCAGCCTGATCCAGCCCATGGCGCCCGGTCTCGGCTCCCTCGCCCCGGTCGACCTCGTCGTCGGCGAGGAACAGAGTTTCGAGGGCCTCCTCGAACGGCTGGTCGAGCTGGCCTACACCCGCGTCGACATGGTCGAGAAGCGCGGCGAGTTCGCTGTCCGCGGCGGCATCCTCGACCTGTTCGGCCCCACCGCGCAGCACCCCGTCCGGGTGGAGTTCTGGGGCGACGAGGTCAGCGAGATCCGCGCGTTCGCCGTTTCCGACCAGCGGTCGCTGCCCGGCGAGATCCCGCGGGTCACCGCGCCGCCGTGCCGCGAGCTGCTGCTCACGCCGCCGGTCAAGGAAAAGGCCGCGGAGCTGGCGAAGACCTACGAAGCGGACGCGCACCTGGCCGAGATGCTCACCAAGCTCGCCGACGGCATCCCGGTCGAGGGCATGGAGGCGCTCATCCCGGTCCTCTGCGAAGGCGAGCTGGAGGTGCTCACCGACGCGATGCCGGCCGGCACGCACGTCCTGCTCACCGATCCGGAGAAGATCCGCGCCCGCGCCGCCGACCTCGTCCGCACCGGCCAGGAGTTCCTCGAAGCGTCCTGGACGACGGCCGCGGCGGGTGGCCAGGCTCCGATCGACCTCGGCGCGTCGGCCTACCGCGGCCTCGACGAGATCGCGTCCCACGCGCAGGACACCAAGCGCGCCTGGTGGACGATCACCCAGCTGACCAGCGAAGACCCCGACGTCTACCGCGTCTCGATCGAGGCCGCGCCCGCCTACCGCGGCGAGCTCGAGCGCGCGATGACGGACCTGCGCGCGCACACGGCGGCGGGCGGCACGGCGGTGCTCGTCGTCGCCGGCCACGGCACCGCGGCGCGCGCGGTGGAGCAGCTCTCGGCCGCCGACGTCCCGGCGACCCAGGCCGGCGACGGCCTCAAGGGCACTCCGGCCCCGGGCATGGTCACGGTCACCTGCGGCGGCCTCACCGACGGGTTCGTCTCGCCGGAGCGCGCGCTGGTCGTGCTGAGCGAAGCGGACCTCACCGGCCGCGGCGCGGGCGCGGGAACGTCCACAAAGGACTTGAACACCAAGATGCCGTCCCGGCGGCGCAACGCGGTCGACCCGCTCGCGCTCAAGGCCGGCGACTACGTCGTGCACGAACAGCACGGCATCGGCCGGTTCGTCGAGATGGTCCAGCGGACGGTCGCCGGCGCCACCCGCGAATACCTCCTGCTGGAGTACGCGTCGTCGAAGCGCGGCCACCCGGGCGACCGCCTGTTCGTGCCCACCGACCAGCTCGACGAGGTCTCCCGCTACGTCGGCGGCGAGCTGCCCACGCTGAACAAGCTCGGCGGCTCCGACTGGAAGAACACCAAGGCCAAGGCCAAGAAGGCGGTCAAGGAGATCGCCGCGGAGCTCGTCCAGCTGTACGCCGCGCGCCAGTCCGCGCCCGGGCACGCGTTCGGCCCGGACACGCCGTGGCAGGGCGAGCTGGAAGACGCGTTCCCGTTCACGGAGACGAACGACCAGCTCGCCGCGATCGACGAGGTCAAGGCGGACATGGAACGCGGCGTCCCGATGGACCGCGTCATCTGCGGCGACGTCGGCTACGGCAAGACGGAGATCGCCGTGCGGGCGGCGTTCAAGGCGGTGCAGGACGGCAAGCAGGTCGCCGTCCTCGTCCCGACGACGCTGCTCGCCCAGCAGCACCTGAACACGTTCACCGAGCGCATGCGCTCGTTCCCGGTGAAGATCCGCGGTCTGTCGCGGTTCTCCGCCAAGAGCGAGACCGACGCGACCTTGGAGCAGCTGGCCAGCGGCGAGATCGACATCGTCATCGGCACGCACCGCCTGCTGCAGACCGGCGTCCGCTGGAAGGACCTGGGCCTGATCATCGTCGACGAGGAGCAGCGGTTCGGCGTCGAGCACAAGGAGCACATCAAGGCGCTGCGCACGCACGTCGACGTGCTCACGATGTCCGCGACGCCGATCCCGCGCACGCTGGAGATGTCGCTGGCCGGGATCCGCGAGATGTCGACGATCCTGACCCCGCCGGAAGACCGCCACCCGATCCTGACCTACGTCGGCGCGTACGACGACAAGCAGGTCGGCGCGGCCATCCGGCGTGAGCTGCTGCGCGACGGCCAGGTCTTCTACGTCCACAACCGCGTCTCCTCGATCGAGAAGGCGGCGCGGCGGATCCGCGAGCTGGTGCCGGAGGCGCGGGTCGTCACCGCGCACGGCCAGATGAACGAGGACAAGCTCGAAAAGATCATCCAGGGCTTCTGGGAGAACGAGTACGACGTCCTGGTGTGCACGACGATCGTCGAGACCGGGCTGGACATCTCGAACGCCAACACGCTGCTGGTCGAGCGCGGCGACCTGCTGGGTTTGGCACAGCTGCACCAGCTGCGCGGCCGGGTCGGGCGTGGGCGCGAGCGCGGGTACGCGTACTTCCTGTACCCGCCGGAGGCCCCGCTGACGGAGATGGCCCACGACCGCTTGGCGACGATCGCCCAGAACACCGAGCTCGGCGCGGGCATGGCGGTCGCGATGAAGGACCTGGAGATCCGCGGCGCGGGCAACATCCTCGGTGCGGAGCAGTCCGGGCACATCGCGGGCGTCGGTTTCGACCTGTACGTGCGGTTGGTCGGCGAAGCGGTCGACGCGTTCCGCCGCCACGCGGGCGCGGATCCGGCGGAGGACGAAGAGATGGCCGACGTCCGCGTCGACCTCCCGATCGACGCCCACATCCCGCACGACTACGTGCCGGGCGAGCGGCTGCGCCTGGAGGCGTACCGCAAGATCGCGGCGGCGCCGGACACCGAGGGCCTGGACGCGGTCCGCGAAGAGCTGATCGACCGGTACGGCCAGCCGCCGGCACCGGTCAACCGGTTGCTGGCGGTGGCGAAGTTCCGGCACACGTGCCGCGAGGCGGGCGTGACGGAGGTGGCGGTCCAGGGCAACACGATCCGGTTCGCGCCGTTGCCGTTGCTGGACTCGCAGATGGTGCGGTTGAAGCGGCTGTACCCGAAGGCGGTGTTCAAGGCGGTGACGAACACGGTGTCGGTGCCGAAGCCGACGGAGGGTCCGGCCGGTGGGCGGATCGGTGCGCCGACACTGCGGGACGAAGAGCTGCTGGAGTGGTGCACGAAGCTGCTGGTGCAGCTGACGAAGAAGCCCGCGGCGGTGTAAAGGGGAGCGGACACCCGGCGCCATTTCGGGGGACTTTCCGTTGTGGCGCCGGGGTTTCTTGTGCTTGCGGCCCTACGTTCGGCCCATGGCGGAATATCGCGAGCCGAACATCCGGGCCCGGCAGCTCGGCGACCGGCTGCTCCAGCGCATGGCGGAGAAGGGCTGGGGCGTCCGGGAAATGTCCCGGCGCCTGGAGATGAGCGCACAATGGGTCTCGGCGGTGACCCGCGGCCGCGCCCGGCCGAGTCCGGTGCACCTGGCCCGGTTTCTGACGACGCTCGGGTTCCGGGGTGAGGAATACCGCGAGCTGATGGCCATGGGCGACGAAATGCGCAACCCGGGCTTGCTCGAACGCTCTGAGAACATCCGTACTCTGATAAGCCTCGAAGAGCACGCCAATGCCATCTCGGTCTTCCAGGCGAACGTGGTGCCGGGATTGCTGCAAACGGGCGACTATGCCCGCAATCTGGCGATCGAGATGGGCAACCAGCCCGAACTCGACAAGCTGGATGAGCACGTTTTTGCCAGGCTGTCACGACAGGCGATCCTCACCAGGCCGCGTGTGCGATTTCGGTTTTTCCTGCACGAATTCGTGCTTCTCCTGCCGGTCGGCCCTCCGAGCGTGATGATCGGCCAGCTCAGGCAGCTCTTGCGGATATCTGCCCAGCAGAACACCACCGTCCGGATCGTCCCCGCGAGACTGGGTGGGCACGCCGCCTCGGCCGGGCATTTCCAGCTGATGGAGTCGGACTCGTACCAGCCGGTCGTCTGCATCGAAAGCGAGGTGACCTCGCTGTACCTGGAGGAACCACGGGAGATCGAGGCTTACCGAAGAGTGCTAAGCGGCCTAGAAGGTGGCGCCCTCGATGAGGCAAACTCAAAGCAGTTCATCGCCGACCTCATCGGAGGAGCAGATGCCCGAAGCCTGGCGCAAGAGCACCTATAGCAGTCAAGGCGACTGTGTCGAGGTCGCCACCGGCCCCGAGGTCCTGATCCGGGACACCAAAGACCGCGAAGGCGGCCACCTCACCGCCTCCACCCCGGCCTGGCGAGAACTCCTCAGCAAACTTCGCTGAACATCGGCGGCAAAGCCTCCGCCAAACCCATCCGCACCGACTCCACCGGCACCGGAACCGCCCCGGCCCCCGCCATCGGCAACGGCCGGGGGTTCCGCGGCATCCGTGACCCCGCACCCCCGCCCCGCCCCGGGTACACCAGCAGCCCCCGCGCCGGGTCCGGCACCGCGTCCAGCGCCGCCGTCACGACCGGCAGCTGCCGGAACGCGTCGCGCCGCTCCTCCGTCGAAAACTCGATCTCCAGCACCACGCCCCACCGGTGCTCGTGCCAAACCCACTGCTCAGCGCCGTTCGTCAGGGCCGCTTCGGTGAGTGCGTCACCGCGGGACAGGCGCCACAGCGACGCCGAATGCTCTCCGTCGAACACCTCGATGGTCAGCCAATGGTCCATAAGTCGACATTACCGCCGCCGCCACGCCATGGGTGTTGCGTTTCGGGGGCGATGGTGTGAGAGGGTATGGCCTGTGATGCGGATCATGGGGCGCCCTCGCGCGCTGGTCGCGGTTGTTGCCGGTGCTCTTCTGCTCGCCGGGTGCGGCTCGGGTCCCAGCCAGGTCGGTGCCGCCGCCGTCATCGGGGACCGCACCATCTCGATCGACCGGGTGCAGGAACTGATCGACAAAGCCGTCCGCGAACAGCCGTACGCGCAGAAGCTCGCGAGCGAGCACAAGCTCGAACTGGTCGGCCGGGCCGTCGTCAGCCAGCTCGTCCTGCACGAGCTGCTCGTCAAGGCCGCCGAAAAGCAGGGCATCACGCCGAACTACGCGCAGATCGACGCCCAGCTGGCCAAGGATCCCCTCAACGGCCCGGTTCCCGCGGACGCGAGCAACGAGACCCAGGCGGTCAGCCAGGTCGTCGCCCGCACGCGCGACCACCGCGAGGAGCTGACCGACACCTTCCTCGCCCAGGCGCTGGCCGACAAGGTCGTGCCGAACGCCTCGGTCACCTTCGACTACACCTCGGTCGGTCTGGTGCCGGACGCCACGACCGGCGCCGCGATCGAGGGACCCGAAGCGAAGAAGACCGCCGTCGACCTCGCCCGGCAGTTCGCCGCCGACCCGGCGGCTTCGGCCAAGCGGATCGGCGCCGACGTCCAGTACCTGTCCGCGCTGCGGCAGCGGGCGACCCAGATGGGGCAGGGCGCCGAATCGATCCCGCCGTTCGCCGGCGTCGGCGAGGCGCTGCCGGCCGCCCAGGCGGGCGCGCTCGCCGCCGGGCCGCTCTTCGGTTCGCCGGTCGGCTCCGCCGTGGTCTTCCCCTTCCCGGGCAACCAGGGCGGCTGGTTCGTCGGGGTGGTCCGGCAGCGCACGGACAAGCCCGTCGCCACCGAGCAGGCGCCCGACCTCGACGCCGCCACGAAGACCGCGGCCGGCATGCGGCAGGTGCAGCCGCTGTTCGACGAGCTCGGCGTGCGGGTCAACAAGCGGTACGGCGTGTGGGACGTGGTGGCCATGAACGTCGTGGCGAACGAGGACGCCGCCCAGGGCATCGTGCTGTCCCCAGGTGGTTCCGGTCGTAGCCGGCAGTGAGCAGGGGGGTCGTCGTAGTCGTCCGCGGGACGACGCTGCCCGGCGCGGCACTCAAGATCCTGCGTGAGTCTCCCGCCGTCTACGCGGCCACGGACGTCGATCCGGCCGCGTTCGGCGTCCCGGCCGTCATCGAGGCCCCTTCGCTGAAGGACGTCGTGCTGCTCGCCGGTTCCCGGGACGAGCCCGCGGCGGCGCTGCTCATCGCGACCGGCGCCGACGTCATCGAGACGCCGGTGCCGCCCCTGGTCGAGGCCGCCGACGTGATGGACCGGCTCCGCTCGCCGGGCGGCTGCCCGTGGGACGCGGTGCAGACGCACGATTCGCTGCGGCAGTACCTGGTCGAGGAGACCTACGAGCTGCTCGACGCCATCGAAGAAGGCGACCGCGAGGCGCTGCGCGAGGAGCTCGGCGACGTCCTGCTGCAGGTGCTCTTCCACGCGCGCGTCGGGGCCGAAGACGCCGAAGACCCGTTCGGCATCGACGACGTCGCCGCGGGGCTCGTCGCGAAGCTGGTCGGGCGGCACCCGCACGTCTTCGCCGGCGCCGACGAGGTGCACACGGTCGAGCACCAGAACCTCAAGTGGGAAGAGCTGAAGCAGCGCGAGAAACAGCGTCGGTCCATTGTGGACGGCGTGGCGCTCGGCCAGCCCGCGGTCGCGCTGGCCGGCAAGCTGGGGCAGCGTTCCGGACGCGCCGGCATCCCGCTCGACCTCTTCCCCGAGGGGACCAGTGCCGCCGCCCAGCTGTTCCGCATCGCGGCCACGGCGCGCCGCGCGGGGGTCGACGCCGAGGGTGAGCTCAGGGGATTGGCGAAGCAGTTCGCGAAGGACATCCAGGCCGCCGAGCAGGCCGCCCGTGACGCCGGGCTGGAGCCGACCACCCTCGAGGCCGACGGCTGGCGGAAGTTCTGGCCCTCACGTCCAGTGTGACGCAGCACACAATCGGGTGAGAACCGTTTCCGGGCTTCCGGCGTCTTGCCTGGTGTGAGACAGAAGCCACTGGAGGACGCCGACGAGGAGCACCTCGTCCGGCGCACGGCCAAGGGCGATCGCGCGGCGTTCGAGGAGCTCTACCGTCGCACGTCGCCCTGGCTCGCCGTGCGCCTGCGCCGCCGGTGCGCGGACGAGCAGATCGTCGCGGAGGTCATGCAGGAGACGTTCCTGGCCGTCTGGCGGGCGGCGGGCTCGTTCGCGGGCGCCGCCACCGGCGGGAGCGCGGTCGGCTGGGTGTGGACGATCGCCGCGCGCCGGCTGGTCGACGCCTTCCGGCGCCGGGCGCACCACGCGCAGCCGCCGCCGGAGGTGGCCCTCGACGTCGCACCGGTGGTGGCGGCCGAAGACGAAGCGCTGGCGGCGACGGTGGGCGACGAGGTCGGCGCCGCGCTGCGCGACCTCGCACCGGAGCTGCGGGAGGTGCTGCAGGCGATGGTGCTCGACGGGCTGACCGTCCGCGAAACCGCCGTCCTGCTGGGACTGCCGGAAGGAACCGTCAAGACCCGCGCTCGCCGGGCGCGGATCGCGATGCGGGAGGCACTGTCATGAACCATGCGCCGGACCGGCTCATCGCCGCGTACGTGGCGGGCGACGACCTCCCGGGTGACCAGCTGTGGGGCCTCGAGGCCCACCTCGAGACGTGCCCGGTGTGCCGGGCGCGGCTCGCCGAGGTGGCGCCGGTCCAGCCGGTGGTGGACCTGGTCTGGAACCGGCTGGCGGTGGAGGTCCAGCTGTCCGCTGGCCCGTTCCACGGGCCCCAGGCCCAGCCGCAGCTCCAGTCCCAGCCCCGGCCGCGGCGGCGCCGGCGGCGGTGGCTCAACACCTGGGCCACCCCGGTGATGCTGCCGTGGCTGGCGATGATCGTGCTGGTCACGCTGCTCGCGGTGGTGTTCGACCACATCGGGCGCTCGATGCTCGACGTGACGGCGGTGCAGCTCTTCGCGCCGGTGCTGCCGGTGCTCGGCGTCGCCGTGTCGTGGGCGCGGGGGCTGGATCCGGCGTACGAGGTCGTCGTCGCGACGCCGCGCGCCGGGCTGTACCTGATCGCGCGGCGGACGCTGGCCGTGCTCGTCGTCGTCCTGCCGGTGCTCGGCGTCGCCGGGTGGCTGACCGGGACGGCGCTCGCGCTCTGGCTGCTGCCGAGCCTGGCCTTCACCACGGGGACGCTCGCGCTCGGCGGGCTGATCGGCATGACGCGGGCGGCGTACGCGCTGGTCGCGACGTGGGTCGCGGTGCTGGTCCTGCCCACGGTGGCGGCCCGGCAGCCCGCGTTTGCGCTCACCACCGGTGCGTTGCCGGTGTGGGCGGGGATCTTCGCGTTGACGACGGTGGTCGTCGCCCTGCACAAGGGCGCGTTCACCCGGCTCGGCGCGCGCAACTAGGGAGGAAGAAACATGCGTGCTGTCGGAGCCGCCGAGGTCGCGCCAACGGCCTACGCCTGGGAGATCCAGGCCGAAGGGCTGAAGGTGCGGGTGGGACGGCGGAAAATGGCCGTGGACGGGCTGGACCTGTCCCTCGGCAAGGGGGTGCACGGCTTGCTCGGGCCGAACGGCGCGGGCAAGACGACGCTGATCCGGGCGCTGGCGACGGTGCTCCGGCCGGCGGAAGGCGGGTTGTCGCTGCTCGGTGCGCCGGTCGGGGGGCACACCGGGCAGCGCGGCCTGCGCCGGCGGATCGGCTACCTGCCGCAGAACTTCGGGTTCTACAAACGGTTCACCGTCCGTGAGTTCGTCGAGTACATCGCCTGGCTCAAAGAGATGTCCAAAGAGGACATCCCGGGTGCGGTGCAGCGCGCGATCGAGCGGGTGGGGCTGGCCGACCGGGCCGACGACCGGATGAAGACGCTGTCCGGCGGCATGGTGCGGCGGGTCGGGATCGCGCAGGCGATCGTCAACGACCCGGACATCCTGCTGCTGGACGAGCCGACCGCCGGGCTCGACCCGGCGCAGCGCGTGCGGTTCCGCGAACTGGTGCAGGAAATCGGGCAGGACTCGTGCGTGCTGATCTCGACGCACCTCGTCGAAGACGTGGGGACGGCGTGCACCGACGTCATCCTGTTCGCCGAGGGCAAGCTGGTGTTCCAGGGCACCCCGGACGAACTGGCGGCCGCGGGCACCTCGGCGCACACCGGTGACAGCCCGATCGAGCGCGGTTATTCGGCGCTGCTGAACCACGAGCAGGGCAAGGGGGCGTGGTGATGGTCCTGCGCACCGAACTGCGGCGCTCGATCGCGCCCTGGGCCGGGCTGGCGTTGCTCGTCGTCTCGCTCGGTTTCCTGTTCCTGCTGTCCGGGCCGTGGTGGAAGGTACCCGCGCCGTGGACCGGGCACACCACGACCACCGCGCTGTGGCTGCGGTTCCTGCTGGTGTTCGTGTGGCCGATCACCGTCGGCGCCGGCGCGATCCAGGGCATGCGCGACAGCCGTTCGGGCATGGTCGAACTGCTGGCCACGACGTCCCGTCCGGGCTGGCACCGGGCGGCGAAACTGGCCGGTGCCGTCGGCGCGTTGAGCGCGCTCGGGTACCTGGTGGTGTTCGGCGTCGGCTTCGCCGAGGTGCTCGGCCACGGCGGGTTCGTCTCCGCCGCGTTCCTGCCGGTGGTGCTCGTCGGCCTGCTCGCTGTCGTGGCGGGGACCTGGATCGGCCTGGCGATCGGGCGGCTGCTGCCGCACCCGCTGACCGCTCCCGCGCTGGCCGTGCTGACGCTCGCCGGGGGGATCACGGCCTGGACTTCGGTCGAGGCGGGGGTGCTGTCGATGCCGTACAGCCGGTTCGGGCTGTTGGCGCCGGCGCTGGGGCAGCCACGGGGCGCGCTGGTGACGACGGCGGCTTCGGTGGACGTCGGGCAGGTGGTGTGGTTCGTGGGCCTCGCGGTCACCGGATTCCTGCTGCTGGCGGCGAGCTCCGCGCGGGCGCGGCTCCTCGGCCTGCTCCCGGTGCTGGCCGGCGCCGCGATCGCGTTGCCGGTCTTCCCGGCTTCGGCCGACGGGCTCCTGGTCCCCGACAGCGTCGCCACCCGGAAGGTCTGCGACGGGCCGGTCTGCGTCAGCCGGGCGCACGAGGACAGGCTGGCCGGGCTGGCCGGGCCGGGCCGGGAAGCGTTGGCCGTGCTGGCGAAGCTGCCCGGCGCCCCGACCCGGATCGAGGAGCAGACGGCGCCGAACTCCGTCACCGGCCCCGTTCCCCGTGATCCCGGCGTCGTCTACCTGGACTTCCAGCGCAACGCCGTCCTGCTCACGGCGGGCGCCGACGACCTGAAACTCGCGGTGCTGTCCGGCGCCGGGCTGCCCTCGTGCGACCCGCCGTACGCCGGCAGCCTGGCCGACGTGGGCGCCCGGATGATCGCGGCGGCGTACTTCACCGGTGAGCTGAAGCCGTTGCCCGAGTACGGCGCGAATTGGGCCGCCCGCCAAGACGGCCTGGTCGAACAGGCGTGGGCGAAGTTCCGGGCCTTGCCGGCGGAGGTCCGATTCGCCCGGATCGTCGCGCTGCGCCAGGTGCTTTCGACCTGCCAGGGCGACCCGATGGACACGCTGGTCCCAGGGGCTTTGCGATGAGGTGGGCCGCGCTCTACGCGCGTTCGCGGCAGGTCCCGGCGGCGTTCACGGCCCTGCTGGTGGCGACGGCCGGGCTGTGGTTCCTGGCGCGCGACTCGTGGTCGACGCTGCCGGTGACGTTGACGCTGACCGCGGGGGTCGCGATGGCGGCGATCGGGCTCAGCGGCCAGGACCCCGACCTCGACCGCGCGGCGGCGCTGCCGTGGCCGATCCGCCGGTTCGCCCATCTGGCCCTGATCGGCCTGGCGGCCGGGGGCGCGGTGCTGGCGGTCCAGGAACTGGGCCCGTCGACCGTCGGTCTGCCGATCATCTCGCGCGACGCGGCGGGCTTGCTGGGCTTGGCGGGCCTCGCGGCCACGGTCGGCGGCGGCCAGTTCGGCTGGACGCTCCCGCTGCTCTGGTGCGCGATCAGCCCGTTCGTCCCGCACGAGGACACCACGGTGAACCAGATCGTGGCGTGGCTGCTGCAGCCGCCGGGCACCCCGGCGGCGACGTGGACAGCGGTGATCCTGGCGGTCTCGGGCACGCTGGCGTACACCGTCTGGGGCGGCCGCCGCTAGCGCCCCAATGTGGCGTTCGGTGCGTTGGATGTACCCAATGTGGCGTTCGGTGCGTCGAGCGCAACCAACGCCACATTGGGGCGCTTGAGCCGGGGTTACACGTTGCGGATGTTCGTCTCCAGCTCCAGGGGCTCGCGGTCCCAGTCCTCGACGCCGAACGCCAGGATCCGCTCCGGGTGGATGCGGATCACCGCGTCGTCGAAGTGGTTGTCCGGGAGGTTGACGCCCACCAGCGCCTCGGCCCGGCCCCGGATCTCCAGGCACCGCACGCGCCACGGGTTCGTCGAGGGCAGGTCGTCGACGACGAACGCCACGCGGTCGTGCGTCGCGATGTTGCGGAACTTCTTGCTGGTGCGCAGGTTGTGCCCCGTGACGTCGATGGTCTGCGCGTCCGGGTTGTAGCGGAAGCCGACCGGGTTGGCCTGGAGGGTTCCGTCCGGCTGCTGGGTCGCCAGCCGGCCCAGCGGCTGGGCGGCGAGGTAGGCGAGTTCTGCTTCGGTGAACATGCCCGAAGCCTCCAACTTCAAGCTCCCTTGAAGTCAAGCACCAGCGAGGCGAACCGCGCGCCGATCCGGCGGTGGGCCGCCGGGCTGGGGTGGAGGTCGTCCGGCAGCGGTAACTCCGCGAAGTCCTCCGCGCCGTACAGCGACAGGCCGTCGAGGTAGCTCAAGTGCGGGTCCTGCCGCTGCGCCACGATCCGGGCCAGCTCGTCGCGGATGACCTCCAACGTCAGCTTGCCCGCCGCCCGCTCGGCCGGGTCGCCCGTCGCGCGGAACCGGACCTCGCCGCGCGCCAGTGCCGCGTGGTCGAAGTCGCCCGGGCCGGGGGTCTGCTCGTGGATCGGGCAGTACAGCGGCGAGACGACCACCAGCGGCGTGTCCGGGTGCCCGTCGCGGATGGTGTCGAGGAAGCCGTGGACGGCGGGCCCGAACGCGCGCAGGCGCATCAGGTCCGCGTTGACGACGTTGATGCCGAGCTTGACGCTGATCAGGTCGGCGGGCGTGTCGCGCAGGGCCCGCGCGGTGAACGGGTCGAGCAGCGCGTTGCCGCTGAACCCGAGGTTCACCAGGTCCACGCCGGCCGCGGTGGCGGCGAGCGCGGGCCACGTCGTGGCGGGGCTCGCCGCGTTCGAGCCGTGGCTGATCGAGCTGCCGTGGTGCAGCCACACCCTCCGGTCGCTGGGCACGGCCTCGGCCGGCGCGTCGGCCCGCAGGGCGACGAGCTCGGTGAGTTCGTTGTGCGGCAACCAGATCTCGACGTCCTTGGCGTGCCCGCCCAGCCCGGCGAACCGGACGACACCGGGGGAACCCGCAGTGAGCGAAGACGCCCCGGTCGCCATGTCGACGGTCAGGGTGTTGCCGCCGGCCACGCTCGCCTGGGCGATGAGCGAACCGTCGACGAGCAGGTCGTACACGCCGTCCGGCCGCGGCGGGGCACCGGCGTACACCTGCTTCGTCGGGAGCGTTTCCAGCTCGACGACGTCCGCCGTGGTCCGGAACCGCAGCCGGACGCCCGCGGGCTGCGCCTCGGCCATGGCGAGCCGCGGATCGCTGTTCTGGGCCCGCGCGCGAGCCGGGAGCCGGTGCGGCACCAGGCCGCGCCCGGTGCGTTCGAGTTCGAGGGCGCCGCGGACGAGGTCCGTGGTCAGGGGGACGTCGATCAAGATCGTGGCCAATCACGCAGGAGGGAATCGAGGACGGCGAGGATGCGGACCCAGCTCTCGGGCGCGGCGGGCGGGCTGTGGTCGAACCCGCCGCGGGTTTCGAGGCTGACGAACCCGTGGAAGACGCTGCCCAGCAGCCGCACGGCGTGCGTCTCGTCCGGCCCCGTCAGGTCGTAGCCGCGCAGGATCGCGCGCATCATCTCGGCGTGCCGGGGGCCGGCGCTCGCGGCCGCGGTCTCCGGATCGAGCCGCAGCTGCGCGGCGGCGTACCGGCCGGGGTGCTCGCGGGCGTAGTCGCGGTAGACGTCGGCGAAAGCGACGAGCGCGTCCCGTCCGGCCCGGCCCGCGAGCGCGGCGGCGGCCCGGTCGGCGAGCTCGGCCAGCGCCAGCAGCGCGACCTTCGTCCGCAGGTCATGAGCGTTCTTGACGTGCGAATACAGGCTGGCGACCTGGACGCCGAACCGCCGGGCCAGCTCCGACGGCGTCACCCGGTCGAAGCCGATCTCATCGGCCAGCTCCGCCGCGGCGCGCACCACGCGTTCCGTGGTCAGCCCTGCTCGAACCATCATCCTTCTCCCGGTTGCCTAAAGCCAGGCTAGATCAACCTAAAGACTTTAGGCAAGCGGGTTCAGGAGAACAGCGCGTCCGCCCAGCTCGACTCGCGGGTCAGGCCCGGCGGAATGGCGAAGTGCGCGGAGCCGGTGTGCTGGACGTACTCCATCATCGCGTCCTTCGACGACAGCGCCTGCTGCATCGGCACGTACTGCTTCCGGGTGTCGCGGTTGAACGCCAGGAAGAACAGACCCGCTTCGAGGTGCCCGAGGCCGTCGGAGCCGTCGACGAAGTTGTAGCCGCGCCGCAGGATCCGGACGCCGTTCAGCGCCTGGTGCGAGGCCAGCCGGACGTGCGCGTCCTCCGGGATCACCTTCTCGCCGCCCGCGCCGCCGACGTCCAGGTCGAGCTCGTCGAACTCCGCGGTCTGGCCCAGCGGGGCGCCGGTGCCCTTCGTGCGGCCGACGATCTTCTCCTGGCCGTCGAGGGTCTCGCGGTCCCACGTCTCGATGTGCATCCGGATCCGGCGCGCCACCAGGTAGCTGCCGCCGGCCATCCAGGCCTGGCCGTCCTCCGCCGATGCCCACACCTGGTCGCGCAGGAAGTCCGTGTCCTCGGACTTGATGTTGTTCGTCCCGTCCTTGAAGCCGAACAGGTTGCGGGGCGTCTGCTGCGCCCGCGACGTCGACGAGCTGCGGCCGAAGCCGAGCTGCGACCAGCGGACCTCGGTGACGCCGAACCCGAGCCGCACCAGGTTGCGCACCGCGTGCACCGCCACCTGCGGGTCGTCCGCGCAGGCCTGGATGCACAGGTCGCCGCCGCTGCGGGCCGGGTCGAGCTTGTCCTTCGGGAACAGCGGCAGGTCGATCAGCTGCGGCGGGCGCTTGCCCGCCAGGCCGAACCGGCCGTCGAACAGCGACGGCCCGAACCCGATGGTCAGCGTCAGGTTCGACGGCGGCAGGTCGAGCGCCTCGCCGGTGTCGCCGGGCGGGGCGTACGCGCCGCTGCCCACCGCGCCGTTCGCCACGACCTCCTGGCCCGCCGTCATCCGGCGGGCCGCGTCGGTCCACGTCTTGAGCAGCTGCCGCAGCTTCTCGCGGTCCTTCGTGGTGACGTCGAGGGCCGCGAAGTGCAGGTTCGCCTGCGCCGGCGTGACGATCCCGGCCTGGTGCTCGCCGTGGAAGTCGACGGTGTTCGTCGACGCCTCGGCGTTGCCGCTCGTCGCCTTGTCGATCCCGATGCCGGCGGCGGCCCCGGCCCCGGCGAGCGCGACACCCGCGCCCGCCAGGCCGAAGAGCTTCCGCCGCGAGACCCGCGTGCCCTCTGCCGACGTCACTTGGAGACGACCTCCGCAACCTTGCTCAGCGGTTCGCTCAGCGCGTCGACGGCCGAGGCGAACTCCTTGACCTGGTCCTGGGACAGGTCGGTGTACAGCTTGAAGCCGTCACCGGCCCGCTGCTTGTCGAGCAGGCTCTGGACGTTCGCGAACTCCTTGTCCAGAGTGGACACGAGCGCGGGGTCCTTGGCCTGCAGGATCGGCCGCAGCGAGGCGATCGCGCCCTTCGAACCGTCCACGTTGGCCTGGAAGTCCCAGAGGTCGGTGTGGGAGAAGGCCTCTTCCTCGCCGGTGATCTTGCCGGTCGCGACCTCGTCGAGCAGGCCCTTCGCGCCGTTCGCGAGGTCCAAAGCGGACAGTTCGAGGGTCTTGGTCTTGGCGACCAGGTCCTTGACGTCGGTCACCAGCTTGTCGGCGATCTGCGCGCTGTCGGGCTGCAGGCCCGTCTTGAACAGGTCCTTCTCCAGCCGGTGGAACCCGGTGAACTGCTGGTTCGGCTCGAGGTCGGCCTCGCGGACGTCGATGGCCGGGTCGAGGTCGCCGAACTTCTCGGCGACCGGCTCGATCCGCTCGTAGTAGACGCGGGTGCGCGCGTACGCGGCCTTCGCCTCGTCGGCCTTGCCCGCCTTGACGAGGTCGGCGAACTTCACCGTCTCGTCCTGCAGCGCCCCGGTGTTGTTCGCGATGTAGTCGGCGTAGCTCTTGGTGGCCTGCGCCTTCTGGGCGTTGGTGTCGTTCTGCTTCGCGACGCCGCCGGTGACGGTGAAGTCGCCGCGGATGCCGTTGCCCGCCATGCCCGGCTTGCACGCGGTCTGGTACTTGCCGGCGTCGGCGACCTCGACGATCAGCCGCCGGTTCAGGCCCGGGGCGATGTTCTCGACCTCGCCCATGATCCGGTCGCCCTCGGCGTAGAGGTAGAACTCGGTGACCTTGGTGCCCTTGTTGGTGATCTCGAAGGTCACGTTGCCGGCGTCGGCCGTGGTCGCGGAGACCTCGCACGCGGTGTCGGACGCCGAGACCTTGATCGGGCCGCCGCCCGCCGCGGCACCCGGGGTGTCGCTCTTGCTGTCGCACGCGGCCAGCGTCACCAGGACGGCGGCGCCGGCCAGTACGGCCAGCGAGGGGGTCTTGCGCACGGTCACTCCTTCGAGGCGGCCGCGACGGCGGGCGCCGGCGCGGTCTTCTTGCTGGGCTTGAGGAACAGGGGCAGCACGATGGCGACGTAGGCGACCCAGGCGACGGCCTGCAGCACGGTCGTCTGCTGCGAGTAGTTGAAGATGCCCTTCAGCAGCGCGCCGTACCAGGACGTCTCGGGCAGCGTCGCCGAGGCGTCGAAGGCGAGGGTGCCGATGCCGGGGAGGAAGGCGGCCTCCTGCAGGTCGTGGAGGCCGTAGCCGAGCACGCCCGCAGCGACGAACACCAGCAGGACGCCGGTGATCGTGAAGAACTTGCTCAGGTTGAACCGCACGGCGCCCTTGTAGAGCAGCCAAGCGAGCACGACCGCGGCCGCGATGCCGACGGCGAAGCCGATCAGCGGCTGCACGGTGTCCGACTGCGCGGTCTGGACGGCGGAGTAGAAGAACACCGCGGTCTCCAGTCCTTCGCGTCCGACGGCGAGGAACGACAGCAGCAGCACGGCCGCGGGGCCGACGTCCAGCGCGTCGTCCATCTTCCCGCGCAGTTCGGCGGCGATGCTCTTGGAAGCCTTGCGCATCCAGAAGATCATCGCGGTGACGAACACGACGGCGACGATCGACAGGCTCCCGCCGAGCAGCTCCTGGTGCTCGAAGGACAGCTGGGCGGTCGTGTAGGTGAGGATCGCGCCGACGGCGATCGACAGCAGCACCGCGGCGCCGACGCCGGGCCACACCCAGCGCAGCGCGTGCCGCCGCTCGGTCTTGACGAGGAAAGCCACCAGGATGCTGACGACCAGCGCGGCTTCCAGGCCTTCGCGCAGCCCGATCAGCGCACTCGAGAACAACACCGGTCCGCCTCCCTGGGTTTCTGCTTCGAGATGGTTTTAGGTAAGGCTCACCTGTAAGTCCAGCGAGCGTACGCCCGCGCGCGACGACGGAACCGGGCAAATGGGACTGACGGCGAAAGTTAGGTTAGGGTAACCGCAGGTCAGGGGCCTGCGCGTCGACTCGATAACAAAATTTGTGATGTCGCTGGCAGGGGGAGGGTTTTTACCCTCCGCTTGCCTGGCCAGCCGCTCGACTTCCGCCATTCAGGGGTTCGGGTGGCGGAGCCCCCGGCCCGGGGCGAAGCCCCCGGACGACACCGTCCCTCTTGAGTGCGTCCGTAACCTGTTCGGGTGGCCGATACCGCTCAGCCGACCGACACGCCTCCGTCGTCGCCCTCGGGCGGCCCGCCCAGGCGGTACCTCGGCCGGGCGGCCCTCGCGGTGGGACTCGTGCTCACCGGCGTGGTGCTGGTCGTCACCATCGGTGTCCGGAACCCGGCCGCGCCGGTCGCGTCGCCGCCGGTCCAGCCGGCCCTCGCGATTCCCGAGCAGCGTCCGCAGCCCGGCGCCGAAGCACCGCGAGCCGGGCTGGCCGCGCCGGTCGACCGGCCGCAGGTGTCCGACCGGGTCGAGCTGGACGCGTGGGCCACCCGCGTCGCGGACAAGACACACGTCCCGGTGCGCGTGCTGACGGCGTACGGCCGGGCGGAGATGTGGATGCAGCGCCAGAAGCCGACGTGCCACCTCTCCTGGGCGACGCTCGCGGGCATCGGCCGGGTCGAGACCGAGCGCGGGGAGTTCGACCTCGCGGCGATCGGCGCGGACGGCCGGGTGGCGAAGCCGGTGGTCGGCCCGCCGCTGGACGGCTCGCCGGGCGTCCCGGCGGTGCACGACAGCGACGGCGGCAAACTCGACGGCGACAAGTCGTGGGACCACCTGATCGGCCCGATGCAGTTCCTGCCGTCGACGTGGAAGAAGTACCAGGAACGCGCGAACGGCGACGGCGGCACGCCCGACCCGCAGAACATCGACGACGCGGCCTTCACGGCGGCGCGGTTCCTGTGTTCCGGGGGCGACGACCTCGGCACCCCGGCCGGCTGGTGGCGGGCGATCCTGTTCTACAACCAGGCCCTGGCGTACGGCCAGGACGTCTTCAGCGCGGCGGACGCCTACGCGGAGGCGAGCGTCGCGCCCTGAGGGTTCAGAGCTCGCGGTCGGCGACGAACGGCGTGACGGCCATCAGCACCAGCAGCAGCAGTCCGGCGTAAGCGCCCAGCGTGACGAAGATCGACATCGTGGTCCTCCCTGTTCGGTCTGGAACCAGCTTCGCCGGACGAGGGGGTGCGGGACATCGGTCGAGGGGCCTGGCCCGATCGGCCGAAAGGCTGAGGTCTCCCGGGCCGTTCGGCCCTGGTCACGTCACGGTTCGCGCAGGGCGATGCGGGCCTTGACCTCGTTGATCGCCTCGAGGTACTCCGGCACCGGGTTCATCGCCGACGCCATCCGCATCTGCGCCAGCGCCTCGACGAACCGGCCGAGGCGCTGCAGGGTCCGGCCCAGGATGAACCGCGCGTAGTGGTCCGTCGGGTCCAGCTCCAGCACCCGGGTGAACGCCTGCTCGGCGCGCCGCAACTGCGCGGAGTGGAAGTACGCGCGCCCGGCCAGCAGGTGCACCGACGGTTTGTCCGCTTCCGACTCCAGCAGGGGCTGCAACGCCTTCAGCGCGTCGAGCGGGCGACGGCGGCCCACCAGGGCTTCGGCCTGGCGGAAGGCATGGAACCGCGACTCCTCGGGAGGCTGCGAAGCAGCTGCGGCGTCCGTCATGGTCACTCCCACGTTACCCCCGGGGGAGGGGGTTGCACACGCCTGGAAACGGGGGACGTGATGGACTGTGCCGCCATGAGCAGCGGGTACCGGGGCCTGGCGCCCTACCTCTACTACTCCGACGCCACGGCGGCGCTCGCCTGGCTGACCAGGGTCTTCGGGTTCACCGAAGAGGTCCGGTTCTGCGACGGCGCCGGCGAGGTCTTCCAGGCGACGCTGCGCGCGGGCGACGCGCGGATCCAGCTCGCGGGCGTCGGGCCGGACTACTGGCAGGCCAAGGGCGTCGACGGCCCGGTCGGCCAGCTCAACATCCTCTACGTCGACGACGTCGACAAAACCTACGAGCGGGTCGAAGCCGCCCTCGGCGACGAGTGCGAGCTGGAGCCGCCGCAGGACCAGCCCTACGGCGCCCGCGTGTTCACGGTCGCCGATGTCGGGGGCAACAGCTGGACGTTCTGGCAGCAGACGTCCGACACCGTCGAGCTGCCGCCGGGCTGGCAGGCGGTCCGCGCGGGCGGTGAGTCCTCCAACGGGTGAACTCCCGCGAAGGCTAGGCTGGGCGCGTTACCGCAGGCACGACGCACCGAGGAGCATGGCGTGGCTCTCATCGAGCAGGTAGGCGCGCGCGAGATTCTGGACTCTCGCGGCAACCCGACGGTCGAGGTGGAGGTGGCTCTCGACGACGGCACCCTGGCGCGGGCCGCGGTCCCGTCGGGGGCGTCGACCGGCGAGCACGAGGCGGTCGAGCTGCGGGACGGCGACACCGGCCGCTACAACGGCAAGGGCGTCGAGCGCGCGGTCGCCGCGGTGCTCGACGAGATCGGCCCGGAGATGGTCGGCATCGAGGCCGTCGACCAGCGGATCGTCGACCAGAAGCTGGTCGACCTCGACGGCACCCCGGCGAAGTCCCGCCTCGGCGCGAACGCCATCCTCGGCGTCTCGCTGGCCGTCGCGAAGGCCGCCGCCGAGTCGGCCGAGCTGGAGCTGTTCCGCTACCTGGGCGGGCCGAACGCGCACGTGCTGCCGGTGCCGATGCTGAACATCCTCAACGGCGGTTCGCACGCGGACAGCAACGTCGACGTCCAGGAGTTCATGATCGCGCCGATCGGCGCGGAGACCTTCCGCGAGGCCCTGCGCTGGGGCACCGAGGTCTACCACTCGCTGAAGTCGGTGCTGAAGGGCCGCGGCCTCTCGACCGGCCTCGGCGACGAAGGCGGCTTCGCGCCGAACCTGGCGAACAACCGCGAGGCGCTCGACCTGATCCTGCAGGCCATCGAGAAGGCCGGCTACACCCCGGGCCGCGACGTGGCGCTCGCGCTGGACGTCGCCGCGACGGAGTTCTTCGCCGACGGCGCGTACACCTTCGAAGGCAGCAAGAAGAGCGCGGAGCAGATGTCCGGCTACTATAGCGAGCTGCTGGCGAACTACCCGCTCGTGTCGATCGAGGACCCGCTGAGCGAGGACGACTGGGACGGCTGGGTCACGATGACCGCCGAGGTCGGCGACAAGGTCCAGATCGTCGGCGACGACCTGTTCGTCACCAACCCGGACCGCCTCGAGGAGGGCATCACCCGCCGCGCCGCCAACGCGCTGCTGGTGAAGGTCAACCAGATCGGCACCCTGTCCGAGACGCTCGACGCGATCTCGCTGGCCACGTCGTTCGGCTACAAGTCGATGATGAGCCACCGCTCCGGCGAGACCGAGGACACCTTCATCGCGGACCTGGCGGTCGCCACCGGCGTCGGCCAGATCAAGACCGGTGCCCCGGCCCGCGGCGAGCGGATCGCCAAGTACAACCAGCTGCTGCGCATCGAGGAAACCCTCGGTGACGCCGCCCGGTACGCCGGCGAGCTGGCCTTCCCGCGGTTCAGCGCCGAGGCCTGACGCCCATGGCGGACCGGGGGAGGACACGCGGCCGCCGCGGCGGTGGCGGCGGGGCAACGCGGGCCAACCGGCCCGCGCCGGCCCGCCGCCCCGAAGCCGCGCGGCGCCGCACCGGCGACGCGGAAACCACCAGGGCCCGGTTGCGCCGGGGCCTGGCGGCGAAGCGCGCGTCGGGTGCGGCGAAGGTGCTCGGCATGTCCACCACCCGCCGCGCGGCGGTGGTGGCGATCGTGGTGTGCGCGCTGGCGTTCACCATCGCCGTGCCCCTGCGCACGTACCTTTCCCAGCGGACCGAGGTCCGCGAACAGCAGGCCCAGCAGGCCCAGCTGCAGCAGGAGGTCGCTCAGCTCCAGGGCCGCAAGGCGGAGCTGAGCGACCCGGCGCAGATCGAGGCCGAAGCCCGGCGGCGGCTGCGGTACGTCAAGCCGGGCGAGACGCCGTACATCGTCCAGCTGCCGGAGGACAAGGCGCCCGACGCGGCCCCGCCGTCCGGGCCGCAGCAGGTCGCGGGCAGCTCCTGGTACGAGAACCTCTGGAACCAGGTCTCGGGCGGCTGAGCCCGAACGCCCCAATGTGGCGTTGGTCGCGTCCAACGCACCGAACGCCACATTGGTCGCGTTCAACGCACCGAACGCCACATTGGGGCGCTTGGGGCGCGGGGCCGGTGGCGGGGCCCACGCATTAGCCTGGTCGGCGTGAACAGCACGCAGCAGCACCGGTTCGAGCCCGTCACCGACGCCGACCGCGAGATCATCGCGGAGCAGCTCGGGCGGCCGCCGCGAGCGCTGCGCGCCATCGCCGCGCGGTGCCCGAGCGGGCACCCCTCCGTGGTGCAGACCAGCCCGCGGCTGGAGAACGGCACGCCGTTCCCGACGCTCTACTACCTGACCTGCCCGAAGCTGAACTCGATGATCGGCACCATCGAAGCTTCCGGGATCATGAAGGAAATGACCGAGCGGCTGACCACCGACCCGGAACTGGCCGCGCAGTACCAGCGCACCCACGAGGCCTACCTCGCCGAGCGGGACGCCATCGAGCCCCTCGGCCACCAGGTCACGGCGGGGGGCATGCCCGGCCGCGTCAAGTGCTTGCACGTGCACGTCGCCCACTCGCTGGCCGTCGGCCCGGGCGTGAACCCGTTCGGTGACGAGACGTTGGCCCTGCTTGAGGCGAACGGGTGGCCCACGGGTGACTGCGCCGCGTAACACTCGCGCCGTGTGAACAGATAACTGGTCTGGGTGAGCGAAAACCTCGATCGTGCCTCTCGATGGGATGAAACCTTGCCGCACTTACGGCAGGCTGTCACCCGAAGGTGTGATCGATCCGGCCAGGAGGGCTTTAAGACATGCGGGTGCGGCGGCTGCCAGACGCAGTCGGGAGCTACGCCCGGAGATTCGGGATCCGCCACCGCACCGCGTACCCCCTGATCGCCGGCGTCATCGCGGTCGTCCCGGCGCTGGCCGCCGGCGGTGGCACCCTCGGCTGGCTCGGCGGGAGCGGTGACCACACCCGCGACGCCGCGCTCGGCCAGGGTTACGACCCCGGCAACGCCGCCATCCAGCAGATCGCCGTCGACGGCACCCTCCCCGGCGCTCCCACCCCGCTGCCGCTGCCGGCCTACGAGCTCCCCGACGGCCCGCTCGGCATCCCGGCCACCGCGCTCGCCGCGTACAAGAACGCCGCCGACATCCTCGGCCGCGAGCAGCCCGCCTGCCACATCGACTGGGCCCTGATCGCCAGCATCGGCCGGATCGAGTCCAACCACGCCCGCGGCGGCTACGTGGACAGTGCCGGGACCACCCGCGAGCCGATCCTCGGCCCGCAGCTCAACGGCCAGGGCGCGTTCGCCGCGATCCCGGACACCGACCAGGGCCTGCTCGACACGGACCCGGTGTGGGACCGCGCGGTCGGCCCGACCCAGTTCATCCCGGGGACCTGGAAGGGCTACGCCTCCGACGGCAACGGCGACGGCAAGTCCGACCCCAACAACCTCTTCGACGCGGCCCTGGCCACCGGCCGGTACCTGTGCTCCGGCGGGTTCGACCTGGCGAAGCCGGACCAGCTGCGCGGGGCGATCTACCGGTACAACAACTCCGACACGTACGTGAACACGGTGATCCTGTGGGCCGACGCCTACCGCAACGGGATCATGCAGGTGCCGGACAGCACGGTCCCGGTCGGCGCCCCGAACGCGGCCGCGGCCCCGCCGTTGCCCGCGATCCCGCCGCCGCCGGTGCCGCCGGCCACGGTCTCCTCACCGCCGCCGACCACGCCGGGCATGAGCACGCCGCCGACCACGTCGTCGCCGACCTGCGTGCCACCGACCACGACCGTGACCACGACGACGGTCACGAGCGTCACCACCGTGCCGTCGCCGACGTCCACGCCGCCGGGCGAGAGCACGCCGCCGGCCGAGTCGACGTCGCCGAAGCCGACGTGCGGGCAGGTCGTCACCTCGGTCACCACGTCGACCACCCCGACCACGACGACCGTCGGGACGACGACACCCGCCAGCTAGGGTGACCGCATGCCTCGTGTTGCCGCGATCGACTGTGGGACCAACTCCATCCGCCTGCTCGTCGCCGAGCTGACCCCGCGCCACGATGGCACGGTCGACCTGCGCGACCTGCACCGCGAGATGCGGATCGTCCGGCTCGGCCAGGGCGTCGACGCCACCGGCGAGCTGGCCCCCGAGGCCCTCGAACGCACCCGCGTCGCGCTCGCCGACTACACGATCGCCGCCCGGCGCAAGGGTGTGGAGAAGGTGCGGATGGTCGCCACCTCCGCCACCCGCGACGCGAAGAACCGGGACGAGTTCTTCCGGATGACGCGCGAAACCCTCGGCGTCGAGGCCGAGGTGATCAGCGGGGACGAAGAGGCGCGGCTCAGTTTCACCGGCGCGGTGGGCGAGCAGGACCCGGACGACGGCCCGTTCGTCGTGGTCGACGTCGGCGGCGGCTCGACCGAGCTGGTCCTCGGCACCTGGGACGGCAGGCGGGCCGACGTGCTCGCGGCCAAGTCCGTCGACATCGGCTGCGTCCGGATCACCGAGCGCGCGCTCAAGAGCGACCCGCCGTCGGCGGACGAGATCGCCGCCGCCCGCGACCTGGCGGGCAAGGTCCTCACCGACGCGTTCGACGTCGTCGACGTGGCCCGCGCCAAGACCTGGATCGGCGTCGCGGGCACGGTGACCACGCTGTCGGCGATCGCGCTGGGGCTCCCGGAGTACGACAGCGACCGGGTGCACCTGTCCAAGCTGACGGCGGCGGACATCGACGGGCTCGCGGCCCGCCTGCTCATGGAGGACCACGCCACCCGGGCGGCGAACCCGGTGATCCACCCGGGCCGCGTGGACGTGATCGGCGGCGGCGCGGTGGTGGTCCAGACCCTGGCCGAGCAGCTGGCGGCCCGCGGCGGCCCGACGGAGCTGGTGGTCAGCGAGCACGACATCCTCGACGGCATCGCCCTCTCCCTCACCTGACCCGCGGATCGAACCCGCAGCACGGGCTCGCCCGCCAGTCTCGCGTGATCAGCGGGGCATCATGCGTGTGCCGAGGGGCATCTCGCGTGACTGGCGGGGCATCACCGTGATGCCTCCCCAATCACGCGTGATGCCTCCCCAATCACGTGGAGTTGCCCCGTGGGGCCGGACACCTTGATTCCAGACGGTGGTCTGGAGGGAGGATGTCCTGGTGTCTC
>NZ_JAVHJU010000051.1 GCF_031082405.1 Amycolatopsis sp. A133 | reverse complement strand
TCCTTCGCGATCTGCTCGACTGTCACACCGGGCTCGCGGTCACGCGCGACCCGCACGACATCGTCGCGGAACTCCTGTGGGTAGGGCTTGGGCACCGCAACATCCTCCCAGCTCACCATCACGGCAAGCCAACTCAGATGTCACCTACTGGTGCAGCAGACCCGGTTGACCAGCGCAAACACAGCGAAGTTAGGCCAGCCGGGTTACCGTCGAAGCCAGGCGATGATGTCTCGACTCCGGGAGGCCGGCCATGGCTGCGCGTGGCTCCTCTCGCGTGCCCGACTGGGTCGAGCCGATGCTGACCAAAGCCGACGGCGGACGGCTGCGCGAGGGTCCGGAGTGGGCGTATGAGTACAAGCTGGACGGCTACCGAGCCTGCATGCAAATCGCCCCCGACGGCACCACCGTGCTCACCACCCGCAACGGGATCAACTTCACCCACGAGTTAGTCACCTGCATACTGCGACTATGGCTCATTTCTTATTCCAAGGTGATCCGCCAGCCAATCCGCGTCAAGCCACAAAGGCGGAGCCGCAAGCCAGCTTTCCACCAGGTCGCATAGTTCCTGACTGGCCATCTTTCGCGGAAACCCTAACCGACTCATGGCGACGTCTCGCGCCGCCCCTGCAACCCAGTCGGCAATTTTGAGTTGATCAACTTTCTTGCTATCGCCAAAATCTACAGACTTGACGCCAATAGGGCTCATTTGCCGATCGGGATGCGCTGGATCCGGAAGTTGATCCATACCGAGCAGAAGATCCTTGTTTCGGCTAATAACTTTTGATTCATCGTGCACCAACCGAATTGGCCCTAAAATATCATAGAATGCTCGACAGACCGCGACAATGGTCGGTATCGCCGGGTCGAGCGTGTCTGGATGAAGACCAGTGTTTCGCTCCGCGAGAACATGGGTCAGCCAGTTTTGCACAGGCAAAAGCGCAGTTCTGAACGTTGACTCATTGGACTGCGTGAGTGTGGCGAGGTATTCCTCTACCGCCGACACGTAGCAGTCATCACTGGTCGATCCACTTCGCAAGGCGAGCACGAAGGCTTTCAGAACTGCATCAAATTTTTGCTCATCACCGAGGACTGGCCCCACAAGAGCAACCATGTGCGCGAGCGATCTCGCCGATCCATCAGCCCACATGTTGTAGCCGTCAGCAAACATCAAGGACTCAATCCCCAAGTCGATGATCTTGGTGACCGTCATGAACCGTTTATCTGCAACGTATAGCTTGACACTGTCGGCTGGCAGCGCAGCGAAAGCACTCATCAGGATGTCCCGGCCGGCTGGTCGCCTCGACAGTAGGCTGTACTTCGGCTCGCCTGCACCCTTCTTCATCGATGCAGCCACCGACTCGACGATGTCGTTGGCGTGTGCGTCGTCAAGGTGCACGCCGGCGACGGTGAAGACCGGCTGGTCGACGTCTTGGAGGTTCTCACCGGTGTTGTTGCTCTCATCCGCATACACAACCGGTAGCCCTACATCGTTCACCCGCTAGAGTCTGTCTCAGACGCGACGCCGCGGCCAGCCGATTTCGCCTCCCCGGTCTATGGAGCGTCGCGGGCACGCGACGCCATCCCAGGAACGCCGGAGTTCTCGTCACTCATGGGCCACTGAGCCATCACATGTCGCTGCGGGGTGGTCACCTGCACCCGACGCAATCGCGATCATCTTCGCACGCAGCCGCCCAGGTAGAGGCTACTTAGCGTCACCGCACCGGCGTACTGCGCTTCTCCCAAACCTGGTTCATCAACGCCTCGATGGAGCGGTCGGCCTGCGCCTCATCGATCCGGATGACCTTCCGGTAGGCATCGCCGAGGTGGCTGCCGAAGCTGTTGACCCACGCGGCGCACTCCACGGAAACGATGAAGATCAGCGCAGTCAACACGTGCGTGCGGCCGGTGCTCTTAGCCTGTTCGCTGTCCGAATCGCGCTGAAGCGCTACGAGTGCGCCTCGGGCAAGGTTCCAGTTCGTGCCAGCCGTCCCGTGCGCGAACTCGCCAAGTGCCCCGGTTTAAGAGGTTTAGTCGACGCCAACCTGCGCCCTCGATCCAGTCGCGGGGCTTTGCCTTCGGGTTTGCTTCTATCTTCGCGGCGCGGTCGGGTTTGACCCGCCACGTGCGTGCGCGCGCAGCTTGTTCGATGACGCAGCGTAGGCAGCCCATCGCGCGGTCGTCGTCCTCGAGCCACAACCATTCAGCCGACCGCAGTGCGGATGCACAGACGGCGAACGCGTCTGCGGCTAAGTGATGGGCCGAATTTCCGCGTATCCATTGGGCGAGCATTGCTGCCATCTCGCCAGCTAGCACTGCCTCTGTAGTGAGATCGATGATGCCGTGCTCGTCGAACTGGGTGCCGTGAATTTCCCGTTCGTGCTCGTACGCCCACGAGGCGAGCGTGAGTGCTCGGAACCGGTGGCTTCCGAACGCGAGGACTGGCCAGACTTCCGGCGGCGCGTCGGGTCGCTTGTCGGCGTGCAGCGCGGAGGTCGTGCGCCGATGCGCGGAGGCCGTTGCGGCGAGCTGCCCTTCGAAGGCGGTGAAGAACTCCGGGGTCAACGGCCACAGGAACGGCTGCGGATCGGGCAGCCAGCTTTCGGCAGGTGCGACGAGCCGGACGGCATGAACCGCCTTGGCCATTACGTCCCGTCCCCGTTCGGTTGCTGCCGCCGTGAGGCATGTGCGTAGCTGGCTCAAGCTGACGACCAACGCGTGGCCGATGGTGTCCAGTAGCTTCACGTGTTCGCTGGTCGGAGGATCAGAGATGTCGGCGACGTCGAGCCACACCAAGGGCATGAGTGGTCCACGTCCGTGCAGCAGCTCGCTCAGTTCGGCGAACAGATCGCCAACCGGAGGCGTCCCGCTCGCCAGCCGAACGCCGGGCGTTTTCCATAGCCGGTTGAGCGAGGCCACCGTGTCCTCGCCCGAGGCTGGATCGCCGTCGGTATTGGCTGCCAGATTGGCAGACCAGCGTTCCAGCTGCGTTCGAGCAATGATGCTGGCGCCGATCGGCTGCAGGCTCAGCATGAGACGAACTGCTCCCGCGATGCTGTCCAGTCCCCATGACAGGTGATCGGACCACGTCACACCCGAGTGGCAAGGCGCACGGCCTGGCTGCGCCCCCACATCTTGCGCAGCGAGACCAAGCGGCAAGTAGCCGGCAAGCAATGGCAGAGCGACAGGCTGCATCATGTCGGCGACGTGGATCATACGTTCCATGCGCCGGTTGTGCCACGAGATCAACGCTTCTGCGAGGCCGTCGTATCCACGCTCGTCCAACGCTGCCTCGAAGCCTGCAATGGTCGGTGGCACGCGACGCCCGGCCCGCTCGGCGCGGCGGGCGACTTTTGCCTCTGCGCGTTCGGCAGCGCGCCGGGCAGCTCGCGGACGCCGGCCATTCCGCTGAGTCGTCATTGCGACACGCTCCACCACTCCACGTCGCGATCTCGATCGCCGACCTGGTCCTGGAATAACTGTAGATGTTCCAAACAACCTAATATCACCGTTGTTCGGTTTGGCAGCTCAGTCACCGACCCGACCAGATATAGCTTTCTGTAACATCCAACGTTGCTTTCGGTCACCGGACGTACGACCAGGACCCGCAAAGGCCCCTACCTCCAACCACCACACTCCTGGGGCCACTTTGCGGGCGGAGGCGCCCGGGTGCCACGTGGGGCTCGTGTCAGGACATAGGCTGACCCGATGACGGTCCCCTTGACATCGGTCACTGGCGAAAGCGGGGCGAACGGCGTCGCGCTGTTGTTCAACTCCCAGCTCCAATGGATCTGTCGCACGCTGAGCGGGCCGGACTTCGGCATTGATGCGCAGGTCGAATTGTTGCTCGGAGGACGTCCGAGTGGCCGTGTCATCGCGCTGCAGATCAAGGCCGGAGCGAGTCAGTTCGCCGAGAAGACCCCCGCCAAGGATGGGTGGGTATTCCGCGACAACGGCCTCAGAGCACACGCCCGAACTCCCCGACGTTGTTTGGTTCGACATACTCGGCGGTCAGCTCGTCGATGCCGGGTGAATGACGGCAACATCCACCAAACCGCCGGCGTACAGCACGAACCGCCCCTTATTCGCATCCCAGTGCGCTCGCACATCAGCCGGCGCGCCTGGCCTTTTCACGAGTAGTCGCAGCATCCAAGCTGATCGAGAGCGCACATGTCACGGTCCCGTGGTACGCCGCGACCCATCGATCTGCCCCTTCCGCATCTTCATCGTCACCCGGCTTCGGCTCTCCGCGACTTTTTTTCTGAGCTCAGAATTGATTCCACTCGAAATCATGAGATCCTCGCTCAGCTGACGCAGTTCAACTGCAGAGCGAGCAAGAAGCCCCTCATCGGCAAGTCTAACGGCCGTCCAATAGCGCAGTCGGTGGTCCATAGCCCGCACCTCCGGCTGATCTTCGCCGTACAGCCGCCTTCTCTCTTCGCGTAACTCAGCGATAATCCGGATGGCCTCGGCGACATCCCCCGCCTCGCCGATCATCGTGGCAATGGTCAGACGAATGAACTGTGTATTTATGTTTGTCGCATGAGCTTCCGCTTGACACTCTTCAAGCAGCTCCTTGCCACGGCGGATCGCCTGAGTATGCTCACCCTTTGCCGCTAGGCATTTCAGCAGTTCACAATGCGCGTTCAACGTAGTTGCATTGAGATGTCCATGCATGCGTTCTTCGTCGGACAGGATTGACTGGAAGCCCGCCAAGGCATGGTCGAGCCAGCCAGCTTCCTGCAGTGCTCTCGCTCGCTCGTACCGCAAGCTCGTGATCGCCTGAGCCGGCGCTCGACGGTTGCGCATCCAAGACTCGAAGTCGTCGTAGAAATCGACAATGCCCTGCCCTTGAGATCCCGTCACGAAACAATTTGCATAGTTCATCATTACTGAATAGGTTAGCCAATTGGGTTCGTCAAGGTTTTCCAAGCAAGCGTGGAATAGCTGCAGAAAAATATTGGATGCCGCCGCCACCTCGCCGCCCTCAGCGAGCCAGTAGCCTACTCCGAGTCGAATGTGAATCATTATAGGGTGAAATTGTTCGAATGCCCGCCGCGACTCTTCTTCAAGCTTTTTCAGTTCTCGCAGAGGTGTTCGTATACTCAAGCCGTAACCACAGTCCCACGCGAGGGACAATCGAGCTTCGATGGCGTCCTCATGATTGTAACCAAGCCTACCTATGAGCTCATCCACGGTTTTCTGGAGGTAGAGTCTTTGCGCCGCCTGACCGTCACGCTCTCTGATCACGTAGCCGCGCTCCACACGACTTTCCGAGTACTTTGAGGACGCACGCTCGAACGCTGTTTCGGCTTGGTCTAGCTGATCCCAGGACCAGGCAACGCGGCCGATGTCCTTCAGCTCCTCGGGCTGCGCCGCGTCGATGAACGCAGCCAGCGCGTCTGCGGGTATCGATTCCCTGGCGATTGCGTCAATCAGGTAGTCGAAGGCAATCAGGAGCCCGTCCCCGCCGGGAATCAACAGACTGCTCGTGGCGTGCAACGGCGTCGTCGCCCAATCTATGGCGTCGGCCACCGGCTCCGGTCGCAGCCGGTGGCCGCCTCGCTGGCCGAGATACGCCTCATGGGCCTGGGTCAACACATCCAGCGATAGGGGCCGGTGAATACCTGCCCGACGTGCGTCGACGGCGGCCATGACGAGCGCGGCCGCGCGCGGATGAGCGCCGGGCGCCCACGCGTCCCGCCAGGTCGCAAGGAGTTGAGGCCCCGCAGCCAAGTACTCGGCGACGCCGAAGTGATCGACTTTTGTCAGCGCTTCAGCGATCCGGGGGTCACCCGAATCAATCCGTCGTGCTTCTTGGATCTCGGCGTTGCTCCACGGTCGCGCGAGGTCGATGCGAGTAGCGAGGCGCAGGACTTCCCATCCCTGCCTGATCGTATCCCGACTGCGGTTCGCGTCGGCGACGGTCGGCGAGCTGCCGTTGAAATAAGAGTATTCCTCCGCGCGCATCGTTGCGATGATGCTGTGTCGCTTCCCGGCAAGGATTCCAGAGAGAGCGGTGCCGGTAAGGCCTCCTTCGCCAAGGAACCGTTCGATGTCGTCGAGCCACAGGACGGCTTGGGGTTCTCCGAGCATCGCATCGACGGCAGCCTGCGTCGCACTGCGACCGGCGGGTTCGACCAGCCGATGCGCCGCAAAAAGTTCACGCATTGCTTCATATGCGGCTCGCGACTTTCCTGCCGTCGATTCTCCGACAAGTAGGACGAACCGATCTCTCGTGATGGCGGCTTTCAACAGGGACATGATGTCGCGAGGCACGAATACGGGAACGCGGGCAACCGATTCGAATGAGGCCGCGGGGTGGATGCCCAGCTGAACCGGGTCGTCTAGCTCGCAAACCAGCGGGAGGCGTCCACGATGGTCGCACCGCAAGAGTGCTTGACGCACGCTCCGGCGATCGTCGCGCTCCTTCATCACCGCAGTTGCACGCGTACCTGACAACCCGGCGATGAAAGAACAGACGGCCAGCGCGGCGGACGAGACCACCGCGGGAACAGGGAGCTTGGTCAAGACCGTGCCAACTGCCACAGCGGTCAACGCCCCTGAGATCAACAGCCAGATCAGCCTCGTTCGCACAATCCCTCCCGAAGCGTCGATGGTACGCGGCGCAAGCGGATCTTGACTCGCGACCAAACAGCTTGGGTGTCGTCAGTCTCGAGCGCGCTGGCACGACGGACGTGCTCGACGGCCTCATTCTCCAACAACGAGGCGACAAGCGCCCCGGCTGATTGCTGACCTGCAGGCGGCCCGTCGCCGGTACAGCTCATCCCCGCTGGGCAACCAGACTGGTATGCGCGCTGGGCGAGTCAACATCCGCGGCGAAGCGGTGGATACTTGCGGAGTGCGGGCAGCGATGGAGGAAACCAACGTAATCGTGCCTGAGTGCGCGATGGACGCCCTGACCTCGATCGTCAGAGCCCGCGGCCAATCGCGAGACCACACCATCCGGCAGTTGCTGGAGGAGCACCTCCACCGGCAGGAGTTACGGAAGCCCAGCGACCGCCTCACCCATATCTCGACGGTGCTCCGGTATCTGGCTGCTCCGCTGGGCCGCAAGCAACCGCGCATTGGAGCCCGACTACGGTTGCGGCTGCCTCCGGGCACCACCGAGCGGGCGCGCGCATTGTCACTAATGCTCCCTGGTCAATCACTACGCGCACGCAAAGACTACCAGGCTCGCCAGCTGACGGACGCAGTGGTCACCGCGATCGCGACTGCCGCACCCTTCACCGACGACTTCCTCGATGGCCTGCCGCCGCTGCTACGCCACCGCGCAGCGATCCGCCTCTGGCAGGCCGCGGTCGCGGCCACATGCACCACGCCCGAGCAAGCCCTGCTCAACGAGGCCTACGAGGTGCGTGTACTGCTACCCGACAAGCGGAGCGACGCCGACCGGCGACTTCTGCGCATCGCGGATGCGCTCGAGACCGACGTGGCCTGGCATAGCCCGCGGCGTTTCGAAGCTGCAGCCGAACTCGCGCGGGCGTGGCTTCGAGGCCACGCCCCGTTCGACGGCCAGACACCGCTGGACCAGCTCGACGAGGAATGGGGCGAGCAGCTCCAGGACCTGCGCAACCGTCGCGACGACGCGAACTCAGGCTATGACTGGTCCGGCCGCGGCGCCTCAGCCGTGTGGCGGGCCCGCCGGATGGTCGAGATGGACGACTTCGAACAGTGGTTGCTCAAGCACCGCCAGCCAGCCGACGCCGAGGTCTACCGGATCACCCCACCCGGCTGGCTCATACGCCTGCCCGCCGGCTGGTGCACCCGTGAGCTACCCGAACCGATCGAGGAACCTTTCGCTACCTGGCTGGCGACGGGCGACCTGCTGAGGCTCTCCACCCACGGCAGGTCAGCTCTGTGGCCCCTGCGGAAAGCAGCCACTCCGCCGGGCTGGGAGCCGGTTCCGGGACTCAAACCGGTCTTGATGGCAGCGCGAGGACTGCCTTCGACCAAGATCGCTTCGTTCATCGAAGCTGTGCTACTCGCCTGGGATGCCGACGACGCCGAGCATCTCGAAGCTCTGCAGCCTCCCTTGCGGATCTTCGTCGACAAGGCCGTCAAGTTCGGCTTCATCGACACCAACGACGTGCAAGCCATCAGGGCAGAGGCCCGGCGCCAGACACTGCAGCAAATGCAGGCCATCGTCGACCATCTGCCCGACGAGCACGCCCACCTGCGCCCCGACCTGGCGGCCGCGATCGGCAGCACCCGCCAGTTCGCAGCGCTCGCGGAGAACGCTGGAATCAAGTTCCAGGCCACGCGGGCGACGTGGGCCTGGCCGCTGACGGCGGTAGCAGACGAGGCCGTCAGCGGACAGCGCGCTGACGCAGTCAAGTGGCTTGCCCACGTGGCTCACCAGACCTGCAGTCGGCAGCTACAGCGCTCGATGGAGGCAGCCTGGCGGCAGGCATTCGACCACTCACCCAAGGGCGTATGGCTACGCGAACGGCGGGCCAACACTTCGGCCGAGCTACGTGTGACACCGACCAATACACCGCTACTCGACGTCGAGTTCATTCTGGATCCCGAACCGCCGTTCTGAGCTTGCCGGCTCGCGGCGATGACGAAGGGACACGGAGATGTTCGACCTGACTGCAACCGTGATTGTGGTCGCGGCAACCAGCGGGTGCGGTTTCCTCAGCCTGCTTGCGACCCTCGTGTTCCTCTGGAAGATCTACAAGCGTGGCGGCCGCCACGACCTCACCGCAGCCGCCCGCGCCTTACGCGACCTCCGAACGCGCCGGTTACCACTCTCACCACTCCGTAGATGGCCCGCAGCCAAGCGCAGCAGCTTCACGGCACCCCAGACAAATAGCGAGGATCCGCAGCTGCGCACTGACAGGCACTCATGCCACGAGACAAGGCTCGACTGACCGGCGGCGACGTCAGCCGATGAGGTAGCCAGCGAGCTCGTCGGGGCCGCCGGTCACACGGGGGCTTCACGCTCCTTCGCGGGCAGATCTCGAGGAAGTGTCGTTCCACAGGGTCGCTGATCTGGCCGTGAACCTTGGAGGCCGGCAGCCGCCCGTGCACGGACACACGCAGCCGAAGCCAGCCTGTCTGGGTGTCGATGCTGGTGGGTTCGTTGCTGCTGTAGATGTCGCGGATGAGCAGTTCACCCGCCGGGGACTCCAACGACCATTCAGTGCTCATGTCCCACGCTGCCGCGGGCTCCTGGGTGGGGCGCCCGGGTAGCGACGGACGGTGAGGTCGACGGGGCCGAACTGGGTTCCGCACAGAACGGTGACCCAGTTGGCTGCTGAGTGCGCCGGTGGCCGTCCGCCGCTGCTTCAAGGCCGCCGCGGCCGAGGCCAGGAATGTGCTGCCCGCGTCCAGGCCATGGGACAGGACACCGCCCATGTGGGTGCTGACGACCGTCACGAGCCGATCAATGCCGCGACGGCGCCACGTACCTGACTGGGAGCTGAGAGGTCCGCCACCACGTACGTGGCCAGCACAGTGGCCTAGCTGTCCCGCTCCTCCACGCTGGGGAGCCACGACCAAAGTTACAGGTTTCTGACAGGCGACCGTGATGCGCCTCCCGCCGCAGCGCCTGCACGACTCACGCCACCGCTCAAACGTCCTCTTCTACCGAAGAGCGGACGCCTTCCGCTACGACCAGGCGATGGGTGATGCAGACACGAGGCGTTGGACACATCGAGCCGATACTCAAAGCAGATGTCGAAACGCACTGAATGTCACTTAATTCGAATCAAAATCGACCATCTCATTAACTTTTCTAACAACCTCCAAGCCGAGGGCGAAGTACCATCGTCGACCAACTTCTCCAACATTACTATACGAAGTGTAGGTGATAGCCTGCGCCAACAAAGACAACAAGTATTGGAACTGAAATATACGCTTGAGTTCATTATCTAACTCTCTCGTTACCGCGGCGCGAACTCTATGCACCGATTGAGCGATAACTGATTCATCGAGGTCAGCATGAGACGAATCGGTGTCAATCAGCACCCTGACCAGGGTATGCATATCGCCGCCCGAGCTCGCCTTCGCGCGGATCGTTGGAAGGATCAAAGAGAGGAGCAGCGTCGCCACGTCGCGCGACAACGGCGCAGAAGAACTATACCCCGAAAGATCGATTAACCGGATTTGACCGAAATCTGGATGGCCATCAATCAGAGGAACAACTATATTGTCGACATGCAAGTCCCCATGAGAATATCCAAGGACATAGTCGACGTCAATCCCACTAATAGCAGAGCCATCGTTGAGCAAATGGATCGGATTTGGCAACCCGCCAGACTTTCCGATCCGCACTCCAAACCAGTCCACGTCGTCCGCCATAAGCCCTGCCCGATCAGCCCAACGATATGCCGAGCGCCCTCGATTCAAAGCTCCTCGCAGCTCGAGACGGAGGAATTCGCTTGCAGACGTTCTCCTGTGCTTCCATCCCGTAGGTTCATTCCAGCTGTACAGGATCGAGCGTATCGCCTCAGCCGCACCCAACTGCTGATACGCGGGCGCCATTTCCCCAACTGTTTGACTATTCGAGACCATTGTAGACGAGTCAAGGAACATCAACACTCGACCATCCCCGACCGTTTGAGACTGAAATAGCTGCCGAATTAGGTGCCGACTAGCAAACGTTGGAGACGACAGCCAGGCGCGCTCGTAATTACGCGCTTCACCCGCCGGGCTCCCCTTGGAGCAGACCTTCAATATCACTTCCACCGAATCGCCGAACTCGACAGTAGGCGTGATTCTAAGTCGCGCAAGAAGGGCACCACTTCCACCTCGACGTCGCCAGGGCTCGTCGGGAACCTCGAGATTAAGCGCGCGATCGCGCGCCCAAGCCTCAAGCGCTCGGACGACCACTGGGTCGCCCAGATACCGACCGACGTCAGAGACGCCTTGTTCGTCGCCGTTGCTCATCAGCTCAAATACTACCCGGCTCATCGGCAGTATGGCCGCCGACGAGGCGAACGGCTAGGATGTCCGGGTGTCGGAGCCCCCACCCTTGTTCACAAAGGCTGACATCACGCCTGCGCAGCTGACCGCACTAAAGGCGATGTCCATCTCACATCAGCGGGTCCGGATACTTTCCGGACTTCGAATTGCCTTGTCTTCAATTATTGCCGTAAGCGGCGCAGTCGTGACGGTGACCACCCTTCAAGCAACCTGGGTGACCATTGTAGGAGCACTATGGGCCGCCATTTACTCGATCGGACTGGCTTCATGGGTGGACGGTGAACTACTTCGTGCTGCCAAGCTTCAGGAGAAGTTTGAAGTAGAACTGTTCCGGCTCCCGTGGAACACCGTGGTCGCTGGCCGTCCAGTGCGCATGGAGGACGCCAGTCGGTTGAGCAATGGTTTCAAGGGCCGACGAATCGCCGAAGACTGGGACGAGATGCCAAAACTGCCCAGACCGTTCGACGTCCTCGCTCGCCAAATACAGAATCTGGGGTGGGGATCCCGGATTCGCCGGAGATATGCCAACGTTGTGCTTTTCTTTGTCTCGACATGGACAGCTTTGGGCGTCGTGATCGGTGCGAGCCTAAGCTTGACCGTTACCGACATTGTCGTGCGCTGGTTCATCCCTTCGTTGGGCGGCTTGCTGCTCGGACTCGATACCTTTCGGCAACAGCGAGCAGTAGCCAGCGACCGCGAGCGTGTATGTGTTCACGCCGAAGATGAGGCTATAAACGCAGCTGCGCAGCCCGATAAAGTAGTAGATCACGATAGACTACTCATACTGGCTCGCCAAGTGCAAGATACACTGTTCAGCACTCGATGTCGAGCACCGAGAGCCCCGAGTCGGATATTCTATCTTCCGTACTATTCCAGTGATTCAATCGACTTCAAAGCACCAGTCCAACGGATTGCGGAGGCCCTTCCATCGGCGCCAACTGATTGATCTACACGTGCGAGACCTGGCGGCGCGCTTTAATTTTGCACGGAGCAATACGATAACTGAACTCAAGAGAGTACCTGGCAGCCCTTATCTACTTCAGCCTACTTCGAGTTCTAGCTCTGACGATGCACTGACATACCGCTAATCGGCCCTATGACAGTACGTACGATCATGCCGAAGAAATGCCCGGGCAGACGAACTTCCGGACCTGGTTTTCGGCAATGGTTGACAGGTCGTAGCCCACAAGGGTGAATTCTGTTCTTCTCAGGTCGAGATGGATCTCGATCCATACGCCTGCAATCCCTTGCAGCAGAGCATCCAATGTCCGGGGCGTGGGCACCTGCTCTCGGTCAGGGCAGCAGATGAGGGCACATCTTCCTCGTCAGAGCCAGCAGATCTTCCTTCTCCTTGGCCTCAGGACCATCGGCGCGCATCATCTCTCGCACCGTCCGGTCCAAAGCCGATGGTGGCAGTCGGCTGCGCAGGGTCTGGAGCTGGTGCAGGAAGAGGACGCGGAACCTCCGCCGCGTGTCGCTGTCGTCGGGTGCGAAGCCGTGCACGGCGTAGCGCAGACAGGTGTGATAGGCGGCTGCCGGCATCGTCGATGCCGGCTTCGCTTCCGGCTTTGAGCCAAAGTGTGATCAGTGCGTGCGCGGCCGAGACGGGACGCGCTTCGCCGAAGCCCCAGAACGTCGTGATCATGGTTCCGTAGCCGTCCGCGAATGGCGCCAGCGCGTGAGCCGCGGTGTCGCCCTCAACGCTGCACAGGAACTCGAGTTCCGACACAAGCGTGTCGTAGTGAGAAGAATCCAGCCGTGGTAGCTGTCCTCGCCACGCAACTGGTCGCCGAGAAGAATCCGGTAAGACCAGTACGGGTCCACCTCCTGCCCTCGGACGCCGAGGTCGTCGAACCCATTCGTGATCCGCACAACTCTCCTGCCGTTCTGCCAGAGCCGGGACAGCTTGAGCGCCTCCACGAGTCCGTGCCGTCCCTCGGTGCCCAGTTGGGAGATCCAGAGTGTCGCGGTCCTCGCCCATTCCCCGACCGGATGCTCGACGCCGGGGAAAAGCTGATCGGTCGTTACCTCGAGGGACGGTCCCGTGACCATCAGCACGCACAAATGTACCGAGTACGCGGCAGCAGGTCGGCGACTCCGGCGCCGATGCCGTTCCCGGCCCCGACGACCAGGACGCGCAGGCCGTCGATCCCGTCGAGGTTCGCGGGATGACCTTGCTCGGTGGGAAGGTTCACGATGACACACCTTTCGGGGACGGCTCCCGGGTTTCCGGGCTGGCCAGGACGGCTCCCGCCGATGTGAGGGCGAGGACGACGAGCAGCGCTCCGATCGCCCAGTACGAACCAGTCGCCGCGCACAGCGCCGACGCGATCAACGGGGTGAACCCGCCCAGCGGATCGGAGAGCGAGCGGGCGATGGTGACCCCCGAGTTGCGGACCCGCGGCTCGAACATCTCGGCGAGGTACGCGCCGGACACCGCGAGGATGACCTTGACGCCGAGCCCGTAGGCGAGCACCAGCGCGACGATGACGAGCAGTGGGTTCCGCGTCTCGAGCAACCAGAAGAACGGAAAGGCGAACGCGGCGAGGAAGAACAGTCCGAAGAGGAACACCGGCCGGCGGCCCACGCGATCGGCCAGGTGCACGCTCAGCGGGATCACCCCGAGCCCGGCGGCGTTCGCCACCAGGACCCCGGTCAACGCCGGCCCGGCGCTCATCCCGAGTTGCGCGGTGCAGTACGAGATCGCGAAGACGTTGAACAGCTGAGCGCAGACAGCCTCGGTCGACCGGGCGAGGGACGCCAGGACCAGGTGCTTGCGGCCGGTGCGGACCAGCTCCCGGAGCGGGCTGACCGCCAGCCCGCCGGAGTTCTTCAGCCGCTCGAACTCCGGGGACTCCGCCACCCGCAGGCGGAGGTAGAGGCCGACGAACACGAGGCAGAACCCGAAGAGGAACGGCAGCCGCCACCCCCAGTCCAAGAAGGACTGACGAGGTAGCAGGGACATCAGCGCGAAGACACCGGTGCCGAGCATGATCCCCAGACCGACGCCGAGAGCCGGCGCGGTCGCGTACAGCCCGCGCCGCCCGGCGGTCGAGTACTCCGACGTCATCGTCACCGCGGTGCCGTATTCGGCGCCCGCGCCCAGGCTCTGCACCAGCCGCAGCACCACCAGGAGAGCCGGGGCGGCCAGCCCATACTCCCAAACGTCCGCACATGCCGCTTAGCGTGTGCCCTCACGAGCTGCCCTTAGCGGCGCCTCAATGCAGAGGAACCCCTTCACAGAGCCGATCATGACGCTCGTCCGGCCGTACTACGCGGCCCGAGCTGATCCTGATCGGCTGCATCGAACTCTCGTTGCCTGCAGATGCGCCACATGTTCGAAACGAGGGCACCGCAGTCCTCTCACCGATTTCACTGGGGCATAGCTGGGGCAAACTCCCTGTGGCAACTGCACTGAACAACACACAGTTGCAAGCAACGGCGATCAAGCGCATCATCTGGCTGGGCGATCCTCTATCGCCGCAGGTCCACTGGCAGTGAGGGGGTCAGGGGTTCGAGTCCCCTTAGCTCCACATCGTAAAGAACCCCTTCGTTTCAGCCTTCTGGCTGGTCGGAGGGGTTTTCTGCGTTCCGGGTTCGATCTTCGTTGATCGGTTTGCGGCGTGATCTTGTGCTCCTGGTGGGGCAAAACTGGAGCACTGCCCCAGCCCCGTTCCGGCGTCGGTGCGGTGTTCCCGCTGCTCCCCGGCTCGGCCGGCGGGTGACCCCCACCGTGGCGAAGAGGGGGACAACCGGCGCCACCCGCCGACTGTCGACGACACTGGGCGATGGTGTCGGTGGTCGCGGGGCCGCCGTGTGCCAGCGCCGCTCGAGATCGTCCAGCAGCCGCTGTTCGACCTCCGGGGCGACGTGGGAGTAGGTCTCGATGACCCGGTTGTCCAGGTGGTGACCGAGCCTCCGGGCCTGGGCGATCTCTGGAGCGCCGCCGGCGATCAGCCAGGTCTTGTGGCTGTGCCGCAACCCGTGGAAGGTCAACTCGGGCCGCACCGCCGCGCAGCCCGCCTTGGCCCCGGACGCGTCACTGCCGTCGACCGCGGAAGAAAGACCCGTCGCAGGAACGTCGAGCGCCACAACCACGTCCCGCTCGGCGTCGTGAACACAAATCCATACGGGTGCCGGGCGAGATGCTCGCGCAGCCACTCCGTCAGGAACGGCGGCAGCGCGATCGTCCGGGCCGAGGCCCGGGTCTTCGGTGGCCCGAGCCAGCGCATCGATCCCGACTCGTGCAGCGCCCCGACCAGCGGATCGATCACGATCACGCCACGCCGGAGATCGACGTTGTCCCGGTGCAGGCCGGCCAGCTCACCCCACCGGCAACCGGTCCACGCAGCGGTGACGATCAGCAGCCGCGCGATCGGCCCACCGAGGACACCGGCCGGGCGCCGGAGGCCGAATAAGGACCGTTCCGGGCTCGCATGCTCACCAACCGCGGCCTTCGCCCCGTCGAGGGCTTCAGAGCAGCGGGCCACCGCTGGCCGCCACGGCGGCGTCGGAGGCGGCCGGCCAGGCTCACGCGGAGCTGACCACAGCCAAGCGCAGCGTGTCGGCCAATCGCCCCTTCGAGAGTTCGTACATACCGAAGACGATGCCTTTCCTGCTGCCGAAGTAGCGGAAGAATCTGCTACCCGTCCGGCCGGGCACGATCACTCTTTGGGCCCCCCGCTGTGCGTCGGGAGCGTCGCGGAACATCGCACCGACCGACCCGCTTCGCCACGGCTCGGCATGCCCGCGTCGCTGAGTGGCACGCCGTGGGTCCGCTGGAGCACGCAGCCGGCAGCGTGGCGCCGATCCTTGGACGATCGTCAAGATAGACACTAAATCGCCCCTACTCAAGGTAGCAAAAAAGCCCAGGTCAGCGACCTGGGCTTTGCTCCCCCGCTTGGACTCGAACCAAGAACCCTCCGGTTAACAGCCGAATGCTCTGCCAGTTGAGCTACAGGGGAATGTTGCTCACTTCCGGTGCCGGTCTCTCCGACCGACGAGAAGAACTTTAGCCCATGCCCCGGAAGCCCCGTGCACCACCCCCCACTTAGCGCAACCACCCCCGCGGAGCCGGTTTTCCTGGACAATGGACAGTCGGACGACCTAACGACGGAAGGCGTGGACGCGGATGAAGAAGTTCCTGCTGGGGGCCGGCCTGGGGTACGTCCTGGGCGCCAAGGCAGGCCGGGGGCGGTACGAGCAGCTCGTGCGCACCTACCGCCGGGTCGTCGACCACCCGATGGTCCAGGGCGCCGCCGGTGTCGCCCGCGCCAAGATCGGGGAGAAGCTCAAGCGCTGACGCGGGCCACGAAGAACACTCGGCGGAACTCGAACAGGGTGACGCCGTCACTCCGCGCCGGGTAGGCCGCGTCCAGCCGCGGGGCCAGCGATGCCCGGAACTGCTCCCACTCCGCGTCGGTCAGCGCCGCGCGGATCGGGCGCAGTGCTGTGCCCGTGATCCACTCCAGCACCGGCGAAGGGCCGTGCAACGGCTGGACGTACGTCGTCTCCCAGGCGTCGACGGTGCAGCCCGCGTCGGCCAGGAGGTTCGCGTACTCCAGGGGGCTCGACACCGCGTCGTCCTCGCGCAGCACCACCTCGGCCAGGCGCGACGCCCAGGCCGGCGACGCCGCCAGTTCGCGCGTCAGCGCGTGCGAAGGCGCATTGAAGTTGCCCGGCACCTGCACCGCCAGGTAGGCACCCGAAGGCAGCGAAGAGGCCCAACGGCGAAGCAGCGAAAAGTGGCCGGGCACCCACTGCAGGACCGCGTTCGACACCACGACGTCGGTGTCGGGCGCCGGTGTCCAGTCGCGGACGTCGAGCAATGCCGCGTCGAGGCCGCGTTCGCGGGCCGCTGTCACCATTTCAGGTGAACTGTCGCTGCACTCCAGGATCGCCGAAGGCCAGCGGTCCCGGAGCAAAACCGTCAGGTTGCCCGGACCGCAGCCGAGGTCGACGACGCGTCGCGGCTCCGAAACCCCGATGCGGGAGACCAGGTCGTAGAACGGCCGGGCCCGCAGGTCGGCGTAGTCGAGGTACTTGCCCGGATCCCACACGGCCGCCTCCCAGATAACAGTACGCCTGTACTGAGTACGAGCGTACTGCTACTCGGCGGGGTTGACCAGCTTCGCGGCGACCTGCTCGGCGATGACGGTCACCAGCTCGACGTCGGTACCCGGATCGGGCCGGACCTGGAGCACCGTGCCGTCGCGGCCGGGGACCTTGCGCTGGACGAACCACGCTCCCCCGGACCCGATCTCCTGCCGGTGCCGCGAGCGGATCGAGCCCTCGACGCGCTGGTAGGCCTCGTGCGGCAGCTTGCCCGGCGCCGGTAGCCGGAAGCGCACCGGCGGGAGGTCGGCCAGGACGACCGCCGAACCCGCCGTCCCGGCTTCGGCCGTCTCGGTCAGCGTGAAGACGCCGTCCGCCCAGGCGGCCTTCCCGACCAGGTGCCAGCCGACGCGCCGCGCCCCGCCCCCGGCCGGGATCCACAGGCCCAGCGCCGTCACCACCAGGTGCCCGCCGCCCTCGACCGGCGCGCTGTCGACGACGTCCTCGCCCGGCTCCAGCACCCCGGCGAACCCGGCGGGCGTGCGGTCGCCCAGCAACCGGCGCAGGATCCCCATTTCAGCTCCACGCGCCGGCGGCGGCCTGCTCGCCCAGCGACTTCTTGTACTGCTCCAGCGCGACGAGGTCGCCGAACAGCGCGCGGTAGTCCTCCGGCGCTTCGACCGGCGACAGCCGCTGCAGCTTGCCCTTGATCTCCGCGATCTGCCGCCCGACCAGGCCCTCCTGCAACCGCGCGAGGATCGACGAGATGTACCGGGAGTCGACCTCGTCCTTGGCCCGCAACGGTTCCACGGCCAGCTCCGAGAGCACCCGCCGGACCGTCCCTTCCGGACAGTGCGGGGCCGCCGCGTCCAGCAGCGCCGGCCCGGTCAGGCCCGAACCCGCGCCGCCGGCCTTCAAAACAGCCTCGTGCACCGCGACGTACACCGGGTGCGTGAACGCCTCCAGCGGCAGCGCGTCGTACTCCGGCCCGGCGATCGCGGGCTGCTGCAGCGCCGCCTTCAGCGCCTCGCGCTGCACGGCGAACCGCGGGTCCTTCGGGGCCGGGCGGGCGACGTCCTGGGCGGCCGGGGCCTCCGGGGCGCCGACGCGCGCCGGCTGCTTGAGGGGTGCCCCGCCGCGCTTGTCCGTCGCGCCCGCGGACCCGCGGACCCGGTTGACGACCTGCGCGACGTCCTGCCAGCCGACCCACCAGGCGAGCTTCGACGCGTAGCCGTCACGGGCCGCGCGGTCCTTGATCGACGCGACCATCGGCACGGTCTTCTGCAGCGCCGCGACCTGGCCGTCGACCGAGTCGAGGTCGTAGTTCTTGAGCGTGCTGCGGATGACGAACTCGAACAGCGGGGTCCGCCGCGCGACCAGGTCCTTCACCGCGCTGTCGCCCTTGGCCAGCCGCAGCTCGCACGGGTCCATGCCGTCCGGCGCGACCGCGATGTAGGTCTGGCCGGCGAACGTCTGGTCGCCTTCGAACGCCTTCAACGCGGCCTTCTGGCCCGCTTCGTCGCCGTCGAAGGTGAAGATCACTTCGCCGCGGAAGGCGTCGTCGTCCATCATCAGCCGGCGGAGCACCTTCATGTGGTCTTCGCCGAAGGCCGTGCCCGACGACGCGACCGCCGTCGGCACGCCCGCCGCGTGCATCGCCATCACGTCGGTGTAGCCCTCGACCACGACCACCTGGTGCCGCTTCGCGATCTCGCGCTTGGCCAGGTCGAGACCGAACATGACCTGGGACTTCTTGTAGATCGGCGATTCGGCGGTGTTGAGGTACTTCGCCGAGATCCGGTCGTCGTCGAACAGCCGCCGCGCGCCGAAGCCGACGACCTCGTTGCCGACGTCGCGGATCGGCCAGACCAGCCGCCGGTGGAACCGGTCCATCGGGCCGCGCTGGCCCTCCTTGGACAGCCCCGCGGTGAGCAGTTCCTTGACCTCGAAGCCGCGGGTGAGCAGGTGCTTGGTCAGCTTGTCCCAGCCGCCGGGGGCGTACCCGCAGCCGAACGTCTTCGCCATGGCGGCGTTGAACCCGCGCTCGGACAGGAAGTCCCGCGCCGGGCGCGCCTCGTCGGTGACCAGCTGCTCGGCGTAGAACTCCTGGGCCGCGCGGTGCGCCTCGATCAGCCGGCTGCGGCTGCCGCGATCGCGCTGGATGGTCGCGCCGCCGCCTTCGTAGGTGAGCCGGAGGCCGACCCGGTCGGCCAGCCGCTCGACGGCCTCCACGAACGTGATCAGGTCGATCTTCTGGACGAACTTGATCACGTCGCCGCCCTCGCCACAGCCGAAGCAGTGGAAGGTGCCGTGCGCCGGGCGGACGTTGAACGACGGGGTCTTCTCGTTGTGGAACGGGCAGAGGCCCTTCAGGCTGCCCCCACCGGCGCGGCGCAGGGCCACGTACTCCCCGACGACCTCGTCGATCCGGTTCCGTTCGCGCACCTCCGCGATGTCGCTCTCCCGAATCCGTCCTGCCACGCCGCCCACTCTAGTCTTCCCCGTTTCCCGGCTCCCCCCGTGTGCGGCACACTCGGCACATGGCCTCCACGCCCACCGCCCAGGACACGCTGGCCGCGCAGTTCGCCGGGCACCGCAGTCACCTGATCGGGGTGGCCTACCGGCTGACCGGCACGCGCGCCGACGCCGAGGACGCCGTCCAGGAGTCCTGGCTGCGGCTGGCCGGGCTGGACGACGCCGGCCGCGCGGCGATCCGCGACCTGCGGGGCTGGCTGACCACGGTCGTCGGCCGGATCTGCCTCGACCGGCTCAAGTCGGCCGCGTCGCAGCGGGAGAAGTACGTCGGCAACTGGCTGCCCGAGCCGGTGGTGACGCCGTTCGGGCGGCCGGTGAGCGAGGATCCCCTCGACGTCGCGGTGCGCGACGACGGGCTCCGGATGGCCGCGCTCGTCGTCCTCGACAAGCTGACGCCGGAGCAGCGCGTCGCCTTCGTGCTGCACGACGCCTTTTCGGTGCCGTTCGGGGAGATCGCGGACGCGCTCGGTGTCTCGGTCGAGGCCGCGCGCCAGCACGCGTCCCGCGGCCGCAAGGCCCTCGCCGACGCCGATCCGGCCCCGCGCGTGCCGCTGGACGACCAGGCGAAGATCCTCGAAAAGTTCGTCGTCGCCCTGCAGCAGGGCGACATCCGGGCGATGACCGAACTGCTCGCGCCGGACGTCGTGCTCATCGGCGACTCGAACGGCAAGGGCCGCACCGCCCGCCAGCTCATCGTCGGCCCGGACAAGATCGCGCGGTTCTTCATGGGGCTCGCGCGCAAGTACGCACCCGGGACGCTCGCCGGCGGCACGCCGGTGCTGGTCAACGGCGACCTGGGGGTGTACCTCGCGCCGCAGGAGGGCCGGGACGGCTTCCTCGCCCTGGACGAGCACGTGCAGTCGGTCACCATCCGCGACGGGAAGATCGTGGCGATCTACGACCTGGTGAACCCGGACAAGCTGGCCCGGATCACGCGTCCCGGCGACGCACCTTCGTGATCCCGGCCGCCAGCACGACCAGGGCGAACGCCCCGAAGTAGGCCAGCGCCCAGCCGGGCCCCAGCGGCGAATCGGACAGGACCGCGGCGTTGCCGCCGTCCCGGCCCGCGTTCGCCTCGCCGCCGCCGCTGAGGAACTTCGTGACGACGTTCAGCGGCAGCCACCGGTGGATGGCCTGCCCCGCCCGCGGGATCAACTGGACGAAGTTCTCGGCCATCAGCGGGTAGACGACGATCAGCGCCACCGCGCCCGCGGTGTGGCGCACGAGCAGGCCCACGCCGACCCCGCACACCGCGGCCAGCGCGAACACCGGTCCGGTGCCGGCCACGATCGTCCAGTCGGCGGCGCTGTCGAGGGCCAGGTCGGCGTCCGGGGCGAGGACCCGCGCGACCAGCCAGGCCGTGAACGCGCCGGCTTCGCCGAGCAGGAAGGCGTACCCGGCGACGACGGCGGCCTTCGCGACCAGCGCCGGCGTCCGGCTCGGCACGGCCTGGAAGGTGCTGTGGATCGTGCCGGAGTGGTACTCGCTGGTCACCGCGAGCGCCGCCAGCAGAAGCACGGCGACCAGAGCGAGCTGGAAGCCGAACTGGGTGCTCGCGACGGTGGGCGGCAGCCGGGACTCGGTCGCGGTGAGGGCGGTGAGCGCGGCCGGGGCGACCAGCGCGGCGAACGCGAAGAGGCCGCACGCCCAGGGCGTGGCGATGCTGAAGAGCTTGATCCGTTCACTGGCGACGAGGTGCATGCCGTGCACGGTCCCGCGGCGGACCCCGGCGGCGCGTCCCACCGGGGTCGGGTTCCGGGTGTCCTACGGCAGCGGGACCCGGCACGCGTCGCCGGAGGTGAAGCCCTGGTCGACCAGGCCGAGCGCGCTGTTCATCCGGGCGCGGGAGTTCTCCAGCGCGATCTGGTAGGTCAGCTCGAGGACGCCGTCGCGGCCGAACTCGCGCTCGAGCTCGGCGACCTGCTCGTCGGTCACGGTCACCTGGTCCCCGGACATCGCGTCGGCGTAGGCGATCGCGATCCGTTCCTGGTGGCTGAAGGCGGGCGAGGTCGCGTAGCCGTCGATCTTCGTGAGCCGCTCGATGTCGAGGCCGTCGTGCTTCTGCAGCATGGTGCCGAAGTCGACGCACCACGAGCAGCCGATCCGCGTCGCGACCCGGTAGACGGCGAGCTCGCGCACGTTCGCCGGGATCTGCTTCGACGCGCGCTCGGCCAGCAGCTCGTGCACCACGGACGTCCGCAGCAGGCCGGGGTGGTGCGCGGTGACGGCCATCGGCTCGGGCACCGCGCCGAAGCGGCGGCGGGCGATCCGGTAGACGAGCTTGAGGAAGAGCCCGCCTTCGGACGTCTTCTTCGCGGGGATGCGCGGCATTTCGGTCTCCTTCGTCTCGGGTGCTACGAGCTGGACGAGACGGCGTCCGGGGACGTGACACCCGGCGCTGTGAGCCACGCCACCAGCATCGTCGCGGCCGCCGCGGCGAAGACGACGGTGAGGCCCGGCGCGGCCAGCCCGCCGGTCGTGGCCAGCGCGAGCCAGCCGAACACCGCCGCCCCGGCGAGCCCACCCGCTTGCCGGGCGAAGGTCAGCGACCCCAGGGTGACGCCCATCAGCTCGCGCGCCGCCCGCGTCTGGCCGAGCACGGTGTAGGCGGACGTGCAGACGGCGAACGCGGCCCCGATCGCGAACAACCCGGGTGCGAGCAGCCAGGGCGAGCCTTCGAGGGCGGCCGCGGCGGCGATCGCGGCGAGCCCGGCCGTGCCGAGCACGCAGCCGAAGCGGCCCCAGGCCGGCATTTCCGGGTGCCGCCGGGCCAGCGCGGCGAAGGACGCCGACAGGACGAGCTGACCCGCCGTCATGGCGACGAGCAGCAGCCCGGTCCCGGCCGCCGCGGCGCCGAGCGCGGCGACCAGCGCGACGTAGGTGAAGGTGCCGTAGAGCGCGGCCCCCGCCAGGCCGTTGACCACCACCGCGCGCCTGAGGACGGCGTCCACGAACACCTTCGGCGAGATCAGCGGGCTCCGCGTGCGGCGCTGCCGCCGGACGAACAGGAAACCCGCCACCACGGCCGTCCCGATCAGCACCGGCGTCCACAGTGGACTGCGCGCGAGGGCGTCGACCGTGCCGAGCGCGACCACGGCGGCGCCCGCGACGGTCAGCAGCACGCTGCCCGGGACGTCGAACGCTTCGGTCTCCCGGCGGGGTTTCGCGGGCAGCCCGCGCAGGCCGAGCACCAGGGCGGGCACGCTGAGCGGCAGGTTGACCAGGAAGATCCACCGCCAGCCCGGGCCGGCCGCGAGGAGCCCGCCCAGCGGCGGACCGCCGAGGGTGGCGGCCGCGAAGACGGCCGTCTGCCACCCCTGGCGGCGCAGCAGCTCGTCGCGGTCGAACAGCTCGCCGAGCGCGCTCATCGCCGTCACGATCAGGCCGCTGCCGCCCAGTCCCTGCAGGGCACGGGCGGCGATCAGCGAGCCGACGTCGGGCGCCACGGCGCACCAGGCGGAAGCCGCGGCGAACACGAGGACCGACGCGGCGAAGGGCACCCGGCGGCCGTAGAGGTCGCCGAGCCTGCCGTGCAGGGGCGTCGCGACGGTGAGGGTCAGCAGGCCGGCGGCGGTGACCGCCACGAGCCCGGTGCGGGCGTGCAGATCGGCGCCGATCGACGGCAGGGCCGCGGTGAGGACCAGGCCGTCCAGCTGGGCCATGGCCATGCCGAGCAGGAGACCGGCGTAGGCGAGGTTCCGAGATGCGTGCATAAAGCACACGTTATAACGTGTCTTATGCACACATCAAGCGAGGGTGGCCCCGCGCTGTTCCGCCTGGTCCGGCACTGGGCCCGCCAGTGGGCGCCGGATGTCGTCCAGCGGTTCGACGCCGGCGCGCCACCGTCGTGGACCGTGCCGAACCTGTTCGTGATCCAGGCGATCGACGGCGTGGCCGGCAACGAGGTGACCGTCGCCGACGTGGCGCGTCAGCTGGGCATCGACCGGTCGGTGGCCAGCCGGATGGTCGGCGAAGCGGCGCGAGAGGGCTTCGTGGTGCGCTCGACGTCGACCCGCGACGCCCGCCGCGCGGTGCTGACCCTCACCGACGCGGCGAAGGTGTTCCTCGACGCTTCGCAGGCCCACCAGCGCCAGGCGTTCGAAGCGCTGGTGGGCCACTGGGCGAAGGAGGACCGCGAGCGGTTCGCCGGCTACCTGAACCGGCTCGCGGACGAGGTCCTCGGTTAGTTCTCCGCCAGGATCGCGTTCAGCGCTTCCCAGGCGTGCCAGGCGCGGGTGACGCCGAACTGGGCGTTGAACCGCAGCGCCGCGCGGACGTCCTCCGGCGACGCGCCACCCCGCAGCGCGCGTCCGACGTGCGCGCGGAACGTGTCGGCCAGGGTCTGGTAGTGGACGTCGACGCTGAGGCTGACCAGCCCGCGTTCCCGCTCGCTGAGCGTCCCCGGCCCGTGCCCGGTCCGCATCCGCGACTGCAGGTCGAAGTAGCCGGTGAAGTGCGGGTCCAGCTCGGCCAAGCGGGCCCGCACCTGGTCCGGCAGCGGGCTGGGCGCCGCGTCCGGCCCGGTCGACACCAGCTCCGGGGCCAGGGGTTCGGCTTCCGGCCGCGGCAGGCCGAGCTCGGCCTCGAGCTCGGCGATCCGCTCGATGCCCGCCGCCGCGGCGTGGTAGCCGCAGTCGTACGAGACGAACCGCAGCAGCTCGCGGACGTCCGCGGTGGACACCCCGGCCGCCAGCCCGGTCCGCACGTGCGCGGCGAAGGCCAGGCCCAGGCTCCCCTGGCAGACATCGGCCGCCACGCACAAGAACGTCTTTTCGCGGTCGGTCAGCTCCGGGATCGCCCGGACGTACTTCGCGGTGGCGCCGACCATCTGGGCGAACACCGGGTCGAGCGCGGCCAGCCGATCGAGGTTCGTCGGCGTTTCGGTGGTGGTCAAGACTGTGCTCCCTCAGTTGGACAACATGCGTAGCGCTACAGCTGTAGTGCAAATGACGCTACACCTGTAGCGCAATGGGTGTCCAGCTACACTGGGCGACGATGGAAGAGACCAGACGCCGGCCGAACGCCCGCGGCCGAGGCGAGTTGCTGCGCGAAGAGATCGTCACGGCCGCCGTCCGGATGCTCGACGAGCTCGCCGACGACGAGGCGTTGTCGCTGCGCGCCGTCGCGCGCGAGGTGTCGATTGCGGCGACGTCGGTCTACCTGCACTTCCCGGACCGCGACGCTCTCGTCCTGGCCGCCATGCAGCGCTGCCACGAAGAACTCGTCGGCGTCGGCGACGAGGCGGCCGCGGCGGCCCCGGGCCCGGCGGCCGCGCTGCGCGACCGGATCCTGGCGCAGGCCGCGTGGGCCCAGGAGCATCCCGGACTGTACAAGGTGCTGCACGAGAGCAAGGTCCACCGGCGGCACGGCATGCCGTTCAAGGAGGTCATGGTCGCCCGCACGACCGAGGCGGTCCAGCGGTGCATGGATGCGGGCGCCGCCCCGGCCGGCGACGCCACGACCGTCGCCATCGATCTGCGGACCGCCGTCAACGGCATGCTGGCCCAGCGGATCAACGAGCCCGACCTGCCCTGGCCGCCCGCGGTCGAGCAGCTCGACCGCTTCCTCGTCAAGCTGGTCGGCTTGCAGTTTTAGGTATGTGCGCGTCGCGCAGCACCGGAGCTGACGGTGGGTCAGCCCGCCAACCGGCGCAGGGCCCTGGCCGACGGCGAACCGGGGTCCGCCGTGATGAACACGACCTGCTGGTCGTCGTCCGGCACGGCGAGGACGTCGCAGTTCACCCGGATCGGCCCGAGCTCGGGGTGGTCGATCGTCTTCCGCCGGTGGCCCGGCGCGTGCACCGGGTGGGTGTCCCAGACCTCCGCGAACTCCCCGCTGCCCACGCGCAGCTCGGCCAGCAGCCCGGCCAGCCGTTCGTCACGCGGGTAGCGCGCCGAGGCCGCGCGCAGGCGGGCGACGGCGATGCGGGCGAACTCCTCCGCTCCCGATCCCGAGGGCCCGCCGCCGAGGAATCGCCGCCGGGCCAGGTTGGGGCGGGTGGCGAGGTCGCCCAGCAACGCCGCGGCCAGCGGGTTCCACGCCACGACGTCGTAGGTGGCGTCGGTGACGATCGCGCCCGCCGCCGGCATCCGGTGCAGCAGCTCGACCACGTGCGGCCGGACCCGGCGCACCGGACCGGGCAGCACCTCCGCCAGCCGGAACAGGTGGGTCCGCTCGGCCGCGCCCAGCCGCAGCGCGCCGGTGAGGGCGTCCAGGATCCGCGGTGACGGGCGCGGGCCGCGCCCCTGCTCGAGCCGCGTGTAGTAGTCGACGGACATGGCGGCCAGCCCGGCGACCTCCTCCCGGCGCAGGCCCGGCGTCCGGCGGCGCGGCCCGCCCGGCAGGCCGGCGTCGGCCGGGCGCAGGTGCTCGCGCCGATCGCGCAGGAACCGGGCCAGTTCGTCCCTCGCCACGTCGGACCTCCGCTGCCTGGTATCGATTGTCCCTGGTTCGCCGGGTGCGCCGGCGGCATCGTCGATGCCATGAACAGTTTCACGGCTTTGGTCACCGGCGCCAACAAGGGCATCGGCAAGGAAATCGCCCGTCAGCTCGTGGCGGCGGGCGGCACCGTCCACGTAGGAGCGCGCGACGCCGGACGAGGCAAGCGGGCGGCCGAGGAGATCGGCGGGCGGCCGGTCGTCCTCGACGTCACCGACGCCGCCGGGATCGCCGCGGCGGCGCGGGAGATCGGCGAGCTGGACGTCCTGGTCAACAACGCGGGCGTCCTGCTGGGCGGCGCGACCCCGAGCGAGTCCGATGTGGACACTTTTCGCCGGACCTACGAGACGAACCTGTTCGGCGTCCTGGCGGTGACCAACGCCTTCCTGCCCGCGCTGCGCCGCTCGTCGCGGCCCCGGATCGTGAACATCTCCAGCGGCACGGGTTCCCTGGCCTGGAGCACCGGCCCGCAGTTCCCGCCCACGGGCACGTCGGCGGCGTACCGCTCGTCGAAAACGGCGTTGAACGCCCTGACGGTGTTCTACGCCCATGAGCTCGCCGAAGCGGGCTTCAAGGTGAACGCGCTGGCCCCGGGCCTGCGGGCGACCGATCTCAACGACCGGGCGAAAGCCGAAGGCGGCGACCCGGCCGAAGCGGCGGCGGCCGCGGTCCGGCTGGCGCTGCTGCCGGACGACGGGCCGACGGGTGGTTTCCACTCCTGGGACGGCACCCCGGCGCCCTGGTGAGGCCGGCTACTCCCCCGTGCTGCCGTCGATCGACTCGCGCAGGAAGTCGGCGTGGCCGTTGTGCCGGGAGTACTCCTCGACCATGTGGACCAGGATCCAGCGCAGGCTCGGCGCGCTGCCGTCACCCCGGGCACGCCGGGCCCGCCGGCTCAGGTCGCCGTCCGCCAGCGCCTCCTGCACCGCCGCCCGCGAGCGCTCGACGGTGTCCTCCCAGAGCCCGCGCAGCTGCCCGGGGGAGTCGTGGGCGGCGGAATCCCAGTCCCAGTCGGGCGTCGCGGTCCAGTCGACCGCGTCGAACGGGGCCGTCCGCTCGCGGCCGGCCAGCACGTGGGAGAACCAGTGGTCCTCCACGTAGGCCAGGTGCTTGAGCAGCCCGCCCAGCGTCAGCGGGGACGGCGGGAGCGTCGCGCGCATGGCGGCCGCGTCGAGTCCGGCGCACTTCCAGGCCAGCGTCGCGCGGTGGAAGTCGAGGAAGCCGAGGAGCGTGGCGGCTTCGTCACCGTCGAGGGGCGGTTCGAGCCGGCCCTGTTCGTCCACAGAGGTCACAGGAACCGACTCTACTCACGCCGTGAGCGGGCGGACGTCCCAGATCCACACCCCGCCGACGAACTCCGCCGGCTTCCGCAGCAGCAGTTCCACAGTGGACTTCAGCGCTTCCTGGTTCTGGCGCGGCCCGACCACGAGCACGTCGGCGTTCCAGTACCGCAGGTCCGCGAGCGCTTGGGTGCGGTCCCCCTCGGTGACCTCCGCCGCCTGGCCGGTGCGTTCCACCTGCGCGAACAGGTCCGACGTCGGCCGCGGGACGGCGCCGTACCGGCCGCGGCGGTCGTCCGGGGACGTGGGGCCGACGAAGTAGCCCTCGGGCATCGGGTAGCCGAGACCCGCGTCGACCTGCCAGTGCAGCGGCTCGGCTTCCCCGGTGCTCGGCAGCGGCACCGGCACCAGCGAGCCGCCGGGAGCGATGTACTGGCGCCAGATCCCGTCGGCGAAGAACGGCGGCGAAAGGGGACGCTGGTGGGTCACCAGCTCCGTCGGCGCGATCGGCAGCAGCACGGCCACGACCGCGCCGATCCAGATCATCCTCAGCGGGAACGCGGGCGTGCCGTCGGGCGGGGCCGGCTGCCGGGCCGCCGCCGTCCAGACGCGGTGCGTCGCGATCGCCAGTAACGCGCCCGCCACCGGGATGCAGCCCATCGCGAGCCGGGATTCGAGCAGCGAGTCGAGCAGCGGCAGCTGGCCCAGCCACTTCCACGGGCCGGCGACACCGGTGTCCTCGTGCGCCACCGTGATCTCGATGCCCAGCGAGAGCAGGGCCATCACGTACATCGTGATCGCGAGCGCCCGCGAAACGACGTCGCGCCACAGCCAGATCGTCAGCACCACCATGAGCACGATCAGCGGCCAGCCGAAGAACGCGTTCTCCTCGGTGCGGTTCATCGACACGTCCGCGGCGGCCTCGGGCGCACCGGCGATCGACTGCGTCGCGAAGCGCGTGAAGGCCGCCGTGTCGTTGCCCGCCGAGCCGTGCAGCAGCGAATGGAAGCTTTGCGGGCCGAAGAACTGCCAGTACAACGGGAATCCGGCGATCAGGAGGGCGACGACCGCCCCGATCCCGATGCCCTTGCCCAGCGGCGCCAGCATGCCGCGGATCTCCGCGCGGTGCGGGATGAGGTACGCGACCGCGAACACGATGAAGGCGAGCGCGAAGATGGCCAGCGGTTCTTCGCCCAGCAGGATCTGCCACGCAACGAGCAGCCCGAGCACGATGCCGTTGCGCACCGGGCGTTCGCCGTGCGCGATCTGGATGGTCTTGAGCGCGATGAACGGCAGCACGAACAGCACGACGAAGTTCGGGTGCGCGTTGCCGTGCGAGATCATCGGCGGCGCGAAGCCGCAGAACGCACCGCCGATCGCGGCCGCGGTCCGGTTCGGCACCAGGTGACGGGAGAAGACCCAGTACCAGCCGATCGCGGTGCCGGCGAGGCCCGCGGTGAGCACGATGGCCCAGGTCAGCGTCGCACCGAAGGTCAGCGTGAGGGGCGCGAGCGGGATGTTGAGGCCGAACATCGCCGCGTTCGCCGCCATGTTGACGCCGTGCGGGTAGTTCTGCAGGTCCGTGGTGAACGGGTTCTGGAAGTGCAGGACGGCCTTCGCGACGACCGTCGAGTACCACTCCCACTGGCTCTGGTCGGCCCCGCCGTTCCAGAGGTAGCCGCGCTTGAGGTCGAACCACAGGCCGTTGTAGAGCAGGATCGTGAACAGCAGGAACCCACCGGCGATCGCGGAGTCCTGCCACGCCCAGCGCTTCGGCCCTTCGGGCGGTTCGGGAGCGGGCGGCACCAGCTCGGGAACGGCTTCGGACTTCAAGCTCACGGTTCGACCACCCTGGCGACGAAGTAGAGCGCCCCGGTCCCGGCGTGCCGGACCAGCAGCAGGAACGGCCGGTCCACCGTGACGGCGACCGGGTCGTCGATCATCATCGAGGTCAGGCGCATGATCAGCGCCGTGGCCGCGGCCCCCTCGAAGCCTTGTTCGTCGACGCGCAGCACGGCCTGGTGCAGCACCTCGGACACGGTCAGCCGCGGATCCGGCGTGAGCCCGCTCAGATCGGCGTCGTCGGTGAACATCGTGCGCACGCCGAGGCCGCGCAGCACTCCGGCCAGCTTGCTGGAGACGTCGAGCGAAACCTTGGGGAGCGCGAGTTCCACCGGCTTGAAGCGGATTTCGCCGAGCAGGCCCGTCAGCGTTGCCGCGTCGAGCCGGGCTTCCGCTTCGGCGAGCTCGCCGTCGGGCAGCAGCACGACGGCCTGCAGGCCACCGGCCGCGGCCAGCTGCACGGCCTGCCAGCCGCCGGCGTGCGCGTAACCGACGTTCTCGCTGAGCCACATGGTCGGCACGTCCCGGGTGCCGGACGGCGCGTGGAACGGCGCGTCGGAGGTGTTGGCCTCGCGGAAGGGCAGTCTCCAGGCGGCCTTCAGGTAGAGGGCGTTGACCAGCACGGCCGCGACGTCGGAGTCGATCGAGCCGGGCGGCAGCAGCTGCGGGATGAGCCCGCGGGTGGTGCGCCCGACGTCGTCGTTGATCAGCGCGCGAGCGGCTTCGGGTTCGTGCTCGAACGGCGCGCTCGCGACGGCGGCCCCCGGCCACCCGGCGAGTTCGGCCTTGAAGGAGTCCTCGAGCGGGAGCCGGTCGTCCGCCCACAGCGTGTTGGCGACGGCCAGTTCGGGCTGTTCCTTGCCCTGGCCCTCGTCGACGAGCTGGGCGGCGTCCCGCAGCAGCGTGGTCTGCTCACCGGGGTCACCGAGCAGGGCGACCAGCTCGTCCCGGGTCGTCCCCCGGGCGGCGCGGGCGGCCAGGGTCAGCGCACTGGCCACCGAATACGGCGAAAAGCAGGTGTTCCCGCCCCCGGCACCGAGGGCCGAGTGGACGGCGAGAGCGAACCGGAGGTGGCTGTCCGTGGCCATGCGGGCGAGACTACCGGACCGGCAACCCCCTTCGGGGGGCCACGCGCAACTCCATCCACGGGTGACAAATCCCCCGGACCCGCCCCGCAGCCCGTGCGCAAAGAGGCATCACCCGTGATCAGGCGGGCATCACCCGTGATTGGAGGGGCATCAGCCGTGATGCCCCTCCAATCACGCGTGATGCCCCTCCAGTCACGCGAAAAGCCGCTCTGATCACGCGTGATGCCCGTCAGCGGTGGTGGCGGGTGACGTGCCAGGAGTACCAGGCGTGGGCCTGGGCGTCGGTGAGGGAGGCGACCTGGTCGACGACCACGCGGAGCAGGCCCGCGTCGTCGGCGGCCGCGTTCCAGGCCGGGACGAAGAGCGGGTCGAGCGATTCCGGGGCTCGCCGCGCGAGCGCGTGGACCAGCTCGGCCAGCAGCTCGCGCTGACCCTCCTGCATCGCCAGCCGCCGGCGGTCGCTCATCACGTACCGCAGGGCCAGCGCCTTCAGCAGCGCCACCTCGGCCGCCACCTGCTCCGGGACGCACAGGCGCGCCCGGTAGCGGTTCAGCGGTCCTTCGCCGGACTTCTCGCGCGTGCCGGTGACCGCCGCGGTCGTGAAGCGGCCGACCAGCTCGCTCGTCAGCCGTTTGAGCGCGACCTGGGCGCCCGGCGAACCGTCCGGCTCGGCCGACGCCAGCGCCGCCACCACCGGCAGCGCCAGCAGTTCCGCCGCCGCATCCTCCAAAGTGGACACCGACTGGCCGGAGAAGTGCTTGGCGGCGGCCTCGGCGACGGCCGCGCGCTCGTCCGGGTGGGCGAGCACGCGCAGCTTGATCCGGCCGGCCAGCACGCCGTCCTCGACGTCGTGCACCGAGTACGCGACGTCGTCGGCCCAGTCCATGATCTGCGCTTCCAGGCACCGCTGCTCCGCCGGCGCCCCCGCACGGAACCACTCGAACACCGGGACGTCGTCGCCGTACACGCCGTACTTCACCTGGCCCGGCTTGCGCGGCCACGGGTACTTCGTGGTCGCGTCCAGGCAGGCGCGGGTCAGGTTGAGCCCCACCGGGTCACCCTCGGCGGAGAGCAACTTGGGTTCCAGCCGGGTGAGGATGCGCAGCGTCTGCGCGTTGCCCTCGAAACCGCCGCACGCGGCGGCCACCTCGTCGAGCGCGCGCTCGCCGTTGTGCCCGAACGGCGGGTGCCCGATGTCGTGCGCCAGCCCCGCGGTGTCCACCAGGTCCGGGTCCGCGCCCAGCTCGTCGGCGATGCCCCGGCCGATCTGGGCGACCTCCAGCGAGTGCGTCAGCCGGGTGCGCGGGACGCCGGTGACCTCGGCGCCCTCACCCGGCCCGACCACCTGGGTCTTGCCGGCCAGCCGCCGCAGCGCGGCGGAGTGCAGCACCCGGGCGCGGTCGCGGGAGAACGCGCTGCGCCCGTCCGCCCGCGCGCCGGGCAGCGCCGCCCCCTTCGCCGGCTCCGGCAGCAGGCGGGCGGTGTCGTGCTCGGTGTAACCGTCGTTCACCCGGCCAGCTTAAGCGGGTGCACCGACAAGTTCTCAACCCAGGAAAGTGGCGAACAGGTCGTCGGCCGGGGTCTTGGTCAGCCGGTAGTACAGCAGCGCGCCGGTCTCGCGGACGATGTACCGCACCTGGGTGACGCGTTCCTGGACGATCGGCCCGCTGTGCGTCGGCGCGGTCCAGGCGTCCAGCCCGAGGTCGGCGGCCATCGTCCGGGCGCGGAAGGAGTGCCACGGGTCGCTGACGAGCACCGCCGTGCGCCAGCCGCGGGCCTCGACCTGCTGGGCGACCGCGCGCAGGCTCCGCAGCGTGTCGCTGCCTTCGCCGACGGCGAGCGTCGCCGACGCCGGCACGCCGCGCCGGGTCAGCCACAGCTGGCCGGCCCGGGCCTCGGTGAAGTTGTCCTCGGCCTTCTTCCCGCCCGCGGTGACGATCATCTTCGCGACCCCGGCCTCGTACAGCTGCTTGGCCTTCTCCAGCCGGGCGGCGTAGATGTCCGACGGCTTCCCGTTGTACTGGGCCGCGCCCAGCACCACGATGACGTCGGCGGGCGTCCGGTCGTTCTGGCGGGCGACCTGCCACACCCGGAACGCCGTGCCGCCGACGAGGGCCAGCAGCATGAGGACCGTGCCGAAGACGATCCGGCGCACCCAGCTCGCGCGCGACGGTTTGGTGCGTTCAGCGGTACCCACCCGCCCCATCTTGTCAGAGGGCCGCGGGCCGCTCAGAGCCAGCCGCGCTCCTCGGCGACGCGCACCGCTTCGGCCCGCGTCCGGGCGCCGGTCTTGCCGATCGCGGCCGACAGGTGGTTGCGGACGGTGCCTTCCGAAAGGTGCAACGCGCGCGCCACGTCGGCCACCGTGCTGCCGTCGCTGGCCGCCCGCAGCACGTCGCGCTCCCGCCCGGTGAGCGGGCTGGCGCCGGTGGCGAGCGACTCCGCGGCCAGCGCCGGGTCGACCACGCGGAGTCCATTGTGGACCCGCCGGACGGCCTCGACGAGCTGCTCGGGCGGAGCGTCCTTCACGACGAACCCGGCCGCGCCCGCCGCCATCGCGCGGGCGAGGTAACCGGGGCGGCCGAACGTCGTGCAGATGATCACCCGGCACGACGGCAGTGCGGCCCGCAGGTCCGCCGCGGCCGCCAGGCCGTCCTTGCCCGGCATCTGGACGTCGAGCAGGGCGACGTCCGGCTTGGCCGCGCGCGCGGCGGCCACCACCTCGTCGCCGGAGCCGACCTGCCCGACCACTTCGATGTCGTTCTCGAGGCCCAGCACGGTGGCCAGTGCCCCGCGGACCATGGCCTGGTCGTCGGCCAGCAGCACCCGGATCAAGCGAGTCCTCCCGCGGGTTCGGCGCGCACGGCCGGGGTGGCCGGGCTCGGTTCGCGCAGCGGGATCTCCGCCCGCACGAGCAATCCTCCCCCGGGCCGGGCCGACGTCCGCAGCGTGCCCCCGACCGCGGCCAGCCGCTCGGAGAGCCCGCGCAGGCCGTTGCCCGCGACGACGTCGGTGGCGCGGCCGTCGTCCTCGATCTCCAGCCAGGTGGCTCCGAGCTTCACCTCGACCCGGCCGGCCCCGGAGTGCCGCAGCACGTTCGTCACGGCTTCGCGCAGCACGTAACCGAAGGTGGTCTGGAACTCCGGGCGGACGTTGTCGACGGCGTGCGGCAGGTCGGCGTCGATCTCCGCGGCCCGCAGCGCGGCGCGAGCGCCGACGAGCTCGGCCGACAGCGACACCTCGCGGTTCGCCGACACGGTCGCGCGGACGTCGGACAGGGCACTGCGGGTGAGGCTTTCGACCTCACGGATCTCCTCGACCGCGCGCGGGATGTCGCCGGCGCTCTCCAGCACCCGCCGGGCCAGCCCCGCCTTGACGGTGATCGTCGTGAGGCTGTGGCCGAGCAGGTCGTGCAGGTCGCGGGCCAGGCGCTCCCGTTCGTTCGCCACGGCCAGCGTGGCGATCTCCTCGTTGGCGTGTTCCAGCCGCCGGACCGCGCGGACGAGGTTGGCCATGAAGAACATCGCCAGCGTGATCGAGGCGACGGTGATCAGGTCGCCGTAGTCGGCCAGGAACCGGCCTCGCGCCAGCAGGCTCACCACGCCGACGGTCAGCGTGGACAGGTCGATGATCACCGACCAGGCGGCGGGCACCAGGAACACGACCACCGCCGTGCCGTAGAGCAGGACGAACCCGCTGCCGGCGGCCACCGCCAGCGAGGCCGACCCCAGGACGTTCATCACGATGCAGAAGGCCAGCTTCACGCGGCGTTCCCGGTGGAAGAAGTACGGGAACACCGCGTAGCACGCGGAGTAGGCGTAGACGACAACGGCGGTGAACACGAGCCCGGGGGTGACCGCGGCCTCGGCCAGCAGCGAGCGCGTGACCGGGACGAGGAACGGCAGCAGGAAGACCACCGCCATGACCGGCCAGCGCCGGCCGCCCGGCCCGTGCTTGCGGGCGTCGGGCAGCGGGTCCACCCACCACGATTCCTTGCTGTCCAGCCCGAAGCTGCGTTTCCCGGACTCCGCCATCGCCGTTCCCCTCCGGCCCTCAGACGCGGGCGCTGTCTTTACGGTAACGCCTGATCACCAGCGCCCCGAGCACGACCGTCCAGGCCCCGAGGACCCCCGCGGCCTGCGGCAGCGAGACCACCAGGTCGCTGGTCACCGCGGGCCGCGCCACCTGCAGCACCCAGTACGTCGGCATGAGCTGGGCGACGTCGTGCATCCAGCCCGGCATCGACTCGATCGGGATCCACAGCCCGCCCAGGAACCCCATGCCGAGCGTGACGAGCATGTTGATCGGCTGCATCGAGTCCGGCGTGCCGAACTGGCCGAGCAGCAGGCCCAGCAGCACCAGCGGGATCGTGCCGAGCCAGATGCCGGCGAAGATGCGCACCCAGCCGCTCGCGTCGACGTGCACCCCTTCGGCCAGCACGCCGAGCAGTGGCACCAGGAGCAGCGCGGGCAGCCCCACGAGCATCCCGGAGATCCCCTTGCCCGCCAGGTAACCGGGGCCGGTCAGCGGGGTCAGGCGCAGCTGCCGCTGCCAGCCGACGGCGCGTTCGAGAGCGAGCCGGGCCCCGCTGTTGGTCGCCGCGGCGAAAACGCCGAACGTCATCATGTTGATCATGATCACGGCCGCGATCTGCGCGTGGTCCGGATCGCTCGTCTTCGTGAAGACGTTGGCCTGCAACAGGAACATCAGCACCGGGAAGGCGACGACGAAGATCAGGAACCGCGGCGCCCGGAAGTTCCGGCGGATCTCGGTGAGCAGGTAGGCCGGGTTCATCGCACGGGCTCCGCGGTTTCGTCGGCAGTCAGGGACAGGAAGGCGCCTTCAAGGCCGACGGCGCTGATTTCGACGTCGTGCACGGCCGGCACCGCGGCTTTGAGCGCCCAGAGCGTGGCGTCGGAGTCGGCGCTGGAGATCGCGACGCGGTCGCCGCGCAGTTCGAACTCCTTGACGCCGGGCAGCGCGGCGATGACCGCCTCAGTGACCCCCGGGACGGCGGCGCGCAGGGTGCGTCCGCCGGCGAGAGCGCGGACCTCGGCGACGCTCCCGTCGGCGACGACCCGGCCGCGGCGCATCAGCACCACCCGGTCGGCGAACTCCTCGGCCTCTTCGAGGTAGTGCGTGGCGAACAGGACGGTGCGGCCGGACTCGGTGAAGGAGTACATCGACTGCCAGAACTCGCGCCGGGTCCCGACGTCCATCGCCGCGGTCGGCTCGTCGAGGACGAGCAGATCGGGATCGCTGACCAGCGCGACGGCGAAGCGCACGCGCTGCTTCTGCCCACCGGAGAGCTTGTTGGCGCGCCGGCCGGCCAGCTCCTCGACCCCGGCGGCGCGCAAGGCGTCGGCCACCGGCATCGGCCGGCGGTGCAGGCCTGCGACCATGCCGACGGTCTCGCCGACGGTCAGGTCGTCCATCAGGGCGCCGCCCTGCAGCATCGCGCCGATCAGGCCGGCGCGGACGGCGTCGATCGGCGTGCGCCCGAACACGCGCACGTCGCCGTCGCCGGGGCTGGTCAGCCCGAGGATCATGTCGACGGTCGTGGACTTGCCGGCGCCGTTGGGGCCGAGCAGGGCGACGACCTCGCCCGGCGCGATGGTCAGGTCGACGCCGTCGACCGCGTGGACGTCGCCGTAGTGCTTCCGCAGGCCGGTGAGGTGGATCGCGGCCCCCGCCGCCACCGCCTGGCTGTCTGTTTCTCGCATGCCCCCAGGCTGCCGCCCGGAAGGCCCGGGACCCCAGATCGAGCGTCACGACCTGACCGTGACAGGTGTCAGGGGTACCCGGGCCCCGGGTGGGTCAGCAGCCGATGAGGCGGGCCGCCAGGTAGGACTCGAGCTGGTCGATCGCGATGCGCTCCTGCGACATCGTGTCGCGCTCGCGGACCGTCACCGCCTGGTCCTCGAGCGAGTCGAAGTCGACCGTGACGCAGTACGGCGTGCCGATCTCGTCCTGGCGGCGGTAGCGGCGGCCGATCGCCTGGGCGTCGTCGAAGTCGACGTTCCAGTGCTTGCGGAGCGTCGCGGCGACGTCCTTCGCCTTCGGGGTCAGGTCGGCGTTGCGCGACAGCGGCAGCACCGCGACCTTGAACGGCGACAGCCGCGGGTCGAGCTTGAGCACCACGCGGGTGTCGGTGCCGCCCTTGGCGTTGGGCACCTGTTCCTCGTGGTAGGCGTCGACCATGAACGCCATCATCGACCGGCCGACACCGGCGGCCGGCTCGATGACGAACGGCCGGTACCGCTGGCCCGACGCCTGGTCGAAGAACGACAGGTCCTGACCCGAGTGGTTCGAGTGCGTGGTCAGGTCGAAGTCGGTGCGGTTGGCGATGCCCTCGAGCTCACCCCACTCCTGGCCCGCGTTGAACGCGAACCGGTACTCGATGTCGACGGTCCGCTTCGCGTAGTGCGAGAGCTTTTCCTTCGGGTGCTCGTAGTGGCGCAGGTTGTCGGCCTTGATGCCGAGGTCGGTGTACCACTTCGTGCGCTCGTCGATCCAGTACTGGTGCCAGGTCTCGTCCTCGCCCGGCTCGACGAAGAACTCCATCTCCATCTGCTCGAACTCGCGCGTCCGGAAGATGAAGTTGCCCGGCGTGATCTCGTTGCGGAAGGACTTGCCGATCTGGCCGATGCCGAACGGCGGCTTCTTCCGCGACGTCGTCTGGACGTTGGAGAAGTTCACGAAGATGCCCTGCGCGGTCTCCGGACGGAGGTAGTGCAGGCCCTCTTCGGACTCCACCGGGCCGAGGTAGGTCTTCAGCATCATGTTGAAGTCCCGCGGCGCGGTGTACTTGCCGCGCGTGCCGCAGTTCGGGCACGGCACCTCGGACAGGTCGTCCTCGCCGGTCTCCTTGCCGGTGCGCGCCGCGAATTCCTCGGCGAGCTGGTCGGCGCGGAACCGCTTGTGGCACGACAGGCACTCGACCAGCGGGTCGGTGAACACGTTGACGTGCCCGGACGCGACCCAGACTTCACGGGGCAGGATCACCGAAGAGTCGAGGCCGACGACGTCGTCGCGGCCCTGCACGACGGTCTTCCACCACTGGCGCTTGATGTTGTCCTTGAGCTCGACCCCGAGCGGTCCGTAATCCCACGCCGAGCGGGTACCGCCGTAGATTTCTCCGCTGGCGAAGACAAAACCACGGCGTTTGCACAGGCTGACTACGGTTTCAATGGTGTTCGTGGGCACTCCACGCTCCGGAAAGCTTGCGGGGACGGTCATCGGACTGGAACGTCCAGGGTATCCGCCGGGGCCCACCGCTTTTCGCGCAGGTGAGCCTACGGCCGCGACACCAGCGAAGCCGTCACGACGCGGTTGTCCTCATACCCCTCGCTGCCGCCGACGTACTCACCGCCGCAGGTGATCAGCAGCAGCTGGTGCGGGCCGTCGGGGTTGAACAGCTGCTCGGACCGGCCGGCGAGCTCCGTCTTGTGGATCGTCTCCGTGACGTCGATCCGGTAGACCCACGCGCCGCCCGCGGTGTCGGTCAGCTTGACCTCCTGCCCCGGCTTGACCTGCCAAAGCTCGGTGAACGGGCCCTTCTTGCCCTTCCAGTTCACGTGCCCGGACAGCAGGGCGACGCCCTGGGCCGCGCCCAGCTTCGAGCCCCACCAGGCGGCCTCGTCGAGCCCCTCCGGGATCTTCAGCGCGCCCGCGGCGTCCAGGTCCTCCTGGATCAGCTTCGCGGTGCCGCCCCCGGGCAGGGACAGCTGCGCCGGGTCCCGGCCGGTGTCCTGCGGGGCGCCCTGCGGCGCCGGCTGGTTCGCGGCCGCGACGGGCGTGCCGGCGCTGTTCGCGACCGCGGTTTCATCCTTTGCGGTGAAGACGAGCAGGGTCGCGACCAGTGCCGCGACCACGAACGCCCCGGCGACGCCGACGATCCACCAGCGGCCGGAGCCCTTTTTCGGCTCCGCCGGGTTCCGCTCCTGCATGTGCTTGTGCTCCTTCGCTGCCGTGACCAGTGCACGGACAGGCATGCCGCGAAGGGCGCGGAAGGTTGCAGCGAACTCGATCAGCCGGTTGGGCGCGTCACCAGCCGGGCCGTGACCAGGCGGTTCTCGTCGTAGCCCTCGGTGCCGCCGACGTAGTCGCCCCCGCAGGTGACCAGCACCAGCCGGTGCGGCCCGTCCTGCCCGAACCACCGGGCGGCCTGGGACGGCAACGTCTCCTTCGGCAGCGTGACGACGTCGTCGACGCGGTAGACCCACCGCCCGCCGCGCGCGTCGACGACGCTGACCTCGTCGCCGTCGCGCATGCGCCACAGTTCGTCGAACGGCCCGCGCCGCCCCTCCCAGTTCACGTGCCCGGACAGCAGCGCCGCGCCCTGGGCCGCGCCCAGCTTGGCGCCCCACCAGGCGGCGTCGCCGAGGCCACGCGGGATCGGCAGCACGCCGGTGCCGGTGAGTTCCGTGCGGACCAGGCGGACGGTGGCGCCGCCGGGCAGCCGGACCGTGCCGGGCCGCTGCTGCGCGGCGGATTCGCTGTCCGCGGGGAGCACCGCCGGGGCCGCGTCCTCCCCCGGCAGCGCGCCGGGCGGGGGTGCCGCCGCGACCGGCGTGGCGGCCGGCGGGAGCCACGTCAGCAGGACGATCCCGGCCGCGAAGGCGGCCACGGCCAGCGCCGCCGAGACGGCGGCCAGCGCGGTGCGCAGCACCTAGTCCGTCCCGGTCTTGCGCCGCCTGCCCAGCAGCAGGGCGACCGCGGCGAAGAAGACCCCGCCGAAGAGCAGGCCGATGCCGAGCGGGACGCGTGAGCCGTCACGGCCCGTGGCGGGCGCGGCCGCGCCCAGGTAGCCGGCTGGGACCTGCGTCGGCACGGCGGCCTGCGTGGCGGTCGTGCCGCCGGCGGGAGCGCCGGCCTTCGCGACGAACCCCTTCGGCACCGAGCAGCTGACCCCGCCGAGGACGATGGTCGTCCGCACGTCCTGCAGCGCGGCACCTTGCGCGTCCTTGACGTGGGTGGTGATCTCGGCCCGCCAGCCGGCGACGGCGGTGTAGTCGCCTCCTCGCCAGCCGTCCTGGCGGATCAGCTGGTCGAAGGCGGCCACGCGGGTCAGCTTGAGGTCGGAGACCGTGGTCGCCCGGTCGGCGTTCGTGATGTCCCCGGGCGGGCCGAGCCGCAGGTTCTGCAGCTGGAGGCCGGCGTTGCCACCGGGCACCGGGACGATCGCGAGCGCGCCACCGGCCTGGCGCACCCACAGCCGGGCCATCGACGAGGTGGCGGAGAGCTTCGAGGGGCCGGTGCAGTCCACCGACGTCCTGGCGCCTTCCAGCACGAGCACGGTGTTGTCGGACGGCTTGGCGCCGCCCTGCCAGTTGTCCCGCAGCGCGTAGTTCGTCTCCGCGACGGCGGTGGGCACGGTGGTGGCCTGCAAGGCGGCGAAGACGTTGTGGTCCCGGCTCGCGATGCCCGGCGGGTACGGGTTCTGTGACGCGCTGTAGCGGCCCAGGTCGATCTGGTAGTGCCCGCCGAAGGTGGCGCGTTCACCGTCGTCCTTGGGGACCGAGACGCGGTCCGCGCCCAGCTTCGACTGGCCGGGCAGCAGCGGCGATCGTTGCGTTTCGGTGATCAAGGCCCCGCCACGCTGGCCCTCGTCGCCGATCCGCACCGACGCGATGTTCGCGAACGAAACCGGGCCCGTCTTCTCGTCGACCGCCTGCGTCTGCGCTCCCGCGACACCGGCTCCGACCAGCGGGAACACCACGACCGTCAGCGCGGCCGCTGTCGTCACGAAACGCCTCATGTCTCCCCACTGCTCTGCTCGGGCGGCTCGCCGGCGCACGGAAAGCGGCGAAACGCTCCGCGACAACCTTGCACCGTCGGCCACGCCATGCGAAGCCGCAGAGCCAATATCCCACGAACTCACCCGAACGGGGTAATACGACCGGCCGTACCCCGCAGCTCGGCGCCGAGCCGGGGTCCCGGACGGGGGAACACTAGGATGGGCGGAGCCGTTATCGGCAATGACTACGGGATTCATGGTCGCAGGCGGTGTGACGAGCAGCGTGGAGGCGGGAATGGCGACGGTGACCGGGAGTGGCGCCCAGCCGGGGCTCGCGGAGTGCACGCCGGCGCCCGCGACGGCGCCGGCCCACCCCGCCCCGCAGGTGCTGACCGACGCGGGCGACCTGCTGCGCGCGCTGGCGGCGCCGGTCCGGATCGCGATCGTGCTGCAGCTGCGCGCGGCCGACCGGTGCGTGCACGAGCTGGTGGACGCCCTCGACGTCGCGCAGCCGCTGATCAGCCAGCACCTGCGGGTGCTGAAGACGGCCGGGGTGGTGCAGGGCGAGCGCCGCGGCCGCGAGGTCGTCTACCGGCTCGCCGACGACCACCTGGCGCACATCGTCGTCGACGCCGTCGCCCACGTGCAGGAAGGAAAGTGATGAACCCCGCCGCGTCGCGCAGCCAGGCCCCGGTGCCCGGGCGCCGGTCCACCCGGCAGCGAGCCGCGGTCGTCGAGCTGCTGAGCACCGTCGACGACTTCCGCTCCGCCCAGGAACTGCACGACGAGCTGCGCAAACGCGGCGACGGCATCGGCCTGACGACGGTGTACCGCACGCTGCAGTCCCTGTCGGAGGCCGGCGAGATCGACGTGCTGCGCACCGATTCCGGCGAGGCGATCTACCGGCGGTGCTCGGCGCACCACCACCATCACCTGGTGTGCCGCCTGTGCGGCCGCACGGTCGAGGTCGAGGGCCCGGCGGTCGAGCGCTGGGCCGAGAAGATCGCGGCCGAGCACGGCTTTTCGGAGATCTCCCACACGGTCGAGATCACCGGCACCTGCGCCGAGCACTGACCCTCCGCCGTCACCCGGCCTCCGCGACGTCATGAAAGAGTCGCCCGCCGTGTGTCGCGAATGACTCATTCGCGACCTTGGAGGTCCCGAATGAGTCATTCGCGACCTCGACCGTGCGGCCCACCCCGTCAGCCGACAGCCGAGCGGGCAGGGCCGACGAGGTTGCCGGGACCTGTCGCCGGACGTCAGGAAAGAGTCGTTCAGTACTCGTACGGGTCCTTCGGGGCCGGGACCGTCGTCACCGAGGCCGGGGTGAAGTCCGGGGTGAAGCTGTTGTCCTTCGTCGCCGTGCCGGGGACCACCTGGCCCGTCACCTGGATCCAGGCGTCGCTCGCCAGGTGGTCGGCTTCGCCGCCGCGGAGGCGGACCGTCACCGGGAACGCGTCCGCCGCGCAGCAGCTGATCACCAGGCGGGCCAGCAGGGTGCTGCCTTCGGTGTGCACCACGAAACCCGTCAGGGAAACCGTGCGCCCGTCGAGCGTGCCCGCCGCGTCCCAGCCCGCGCGGCTGACGAACTCGTTCACCGTCAACGGCACCACCGTCCCCGCCGGCAGCGGCGGGAACGCCGCCGCGTTGGCCGCCGCCGCGCTCGCCGGGACCCGGGCCTCCGTGCGGATCACCGAGTCCGCGCCCAGTGCCGGCGGGGCGACCAGGAACACCGCCAGCACCGGCACCAGCAGCAGCCACGCCGGCCGGGCCGAGTGCGAGTGGCCGTCGTGGTCGAGCGACGCGGCGGCCCGCGCCGCCACGAGGTCGCGGACGATCGCGACCCCGCCCAGCAGCACCATCACCACGCCGCCCGCGATGATCCACGGCTGCTGCGCCGGTTTGACGTACCGCAGGTAGTCGCCGTTGACCGCGATCTTGATCAGCGCACCGCCGAGCAGGATCAGCAGGATGTTCTGGGTTTCCCGTTTCATACGACCCCCACCAGGAATCCGGCCCCGATCGCGCAGGCCACCGCCACCACGAACGTCACCGGCGCGAACCGCACCGCGAACGACTTCCCGAACGTGCCCGCCTGCAACGCGAACAGCTTGACGTCGATCGCCGGGCCGACGACCAGGAACACCAGTTTCGGCAGCAGCGGCAACGCCGTCAGCGACGCCGCGACGAACGCGTCCGCCTCGCTGCACAGCGCCAGCACCACCGCGAGCACCGCCATGACCACCACGCCGAGCACGAGCTGGTCGCCCAGCACCCCGAACCACTTCGCCGGCACGAGCACGTTGAGCGCCGAGGAGATCAGCGCCCCCAGCACCAGGAAACCGCCCGCCTCGACCAGGTCCGTCCGGGCGGTCTCGGCGAACACCCGCCACCGCTGCCCGCCCGCCACGTCCGGGAGACGCCGGAGCGCACGCGAAGCGATCCACTCGAGCTTGCCCCAGCGGGCCCACAGCCAGCCCATCACCATCGCCGTGGCGAGCGAACCGGCAAACCGCGCCAGCACCATCTCCGGCTTGCCGGGGAACGCGACCGCGGTTGCCACCAGCACCACGGGGTTCACCGCCGGCGCCGCGAGCAGGAACGTCAGCGCCGCGGCCGGGGCCACGCCCTGCCCCATCAGCCGCCGCGCCACCGGCACCGATGCGCATTCGCACCCCGGCAGCGCGACCCCGGCCAGCCCGGCGACGCCGACGGCCGCACCGGCCCGCCGCGGCAGCACCTTCTCCAGCACACGCGCGGGCACGAACGCGGCGATGGCCCCGCTGATCAGCACGCCCAGCACGAGGAACGGCAGGGCCTGCACGCAGACGGCGACGAACACGGTCGAGCCGGTGCGCAACGCGGGCACGTCGAACACCTGCTGCAGCCGGCCTTGGGCGAGGATCGCGATCAGCAGGATCGCGCACAGCACTTCGACCGAGCTGATCCGGAACCGGCGCGTGCGCCGGCCGGGCTCGGCCTCGGTGTCGGAAACGATGTTCACGACGGCGATGATGCCAGGACCGTCCGGCACGACGGCACCCGCACGGGCCGCGAACGGAGGATCACGGTCCGTTTCGGGCCCTTATCCTCCGTTCGCGGCGGAAATCCACCCCGGACGGGTCAGTCGCCGGGCACGATTCCGGGCAGATCGGTCCGCAGCTGCGAAGCCGTCGACACGACCAGCATCAGCAACGTTCCGAGCGCCGGGGCGTCCAGGCCGGCCGCCGGGAACGCGTACCGCAGCGTGACGTCCGCCCCGTTGTCCGAGTGCCCGATCCCGAGCGTCCCGAACAGCCCCTGTCCCGCCCGCTCGGCCACGGCGATCGACAGTTCCGGCGCGTCCGCCAGGTCCCAGCCGACCACGCACGTCAAGGTGAGCACCGTGAGGCCCTCACCGAGCCGGGTCGCCTGGATCACGCACGGGACGCCGCCGTGGGAGAACGTCAGCGCACCGTCGTCGTCGACGTGGACCTCGAGGTACCGCTCCAGGGCCTCCCGAGCCCGCGTCAGCAGCTCCGCCGTCTCGACCGCTTCGGTGGCGCTCACGAAGAAGCCGCCTGGTCGACAGCGGCGCCGAAGCGGCGATCGCGCTTCGCGAATTCCAGGCAGGCCCGCCACAGGTGGGTGCGGTCGAAGTCCGGGAACAGCGTGTCCTGGTAGACCATCTCGGCGTAAGCCGACTGCCACAGCAGGAAGTTCGACGTCCGCTGCTCGCCGGAGGGACGCAGGAACAGGTCCACGTCCGGCATGTCCGGCTGGTACAGGTACTTGCCGATGGTCTTCTCGTTGACCTTGTCGGGGTTGAGCTTGCCGTCGGCGACGTCGCGGGCGATCCTCTGCATCGCGTCACCCAGCTCGGCGCGGCCGCCGTAGTTGACGCACATGGTCATGTTCAGCGCCGTGTTGTGCTTGGTCTTCTCCTCGGCCGCCTGCAGCTCCTTGATCACCGACGCCCACAGCTTCGGCCGCCGCCCCGCCCAGCGGATGCGGACGCCGATCGAGCCGAGGTAGTCGACCTGGCGGCGGATGGTGTCGCGGTTGAAGCCCATCAGGAACCGCACCTCTTCGGGGCTGCGCTTCCAGTTCTCGGTCGAGAACGCGTACACCGAGAGCCACTTGACCCCCAGCTCGACCGCCCCGCTGGCGACGTCGATCATCACCGCTTCACCGCGCTTGTGGCCTTCGATCCGCGGCAGGCCGCGCTGGTTGGCCCAGCGGCCGTTGCCGTCCATGACCAGCGCAACGTGCTTCGGGACCAGCTCGCGCGGGATCTCCGGCGGCTTCGCGCCCGACGGGTGCGGATCCGGGGCCCGCAGCTCGGATCGCGACGCCTTGTTCTCGCGTCCCCTGCGCAGCACTGCGAGCCTCCCTGGATGGGTGAAACCGGTCAGGCCCGACCCTACTGCCCGGACACCACCTATCTTTCGGGGGTTCGGGTGGCGGAGCCCCCGGCCCGGGGCGGAGCCCCGGATATCACCGCCGACTCCCGGGCACGTCGCTCGACCAGGGGCAGGGACCGGAGCTGGCGCTCCAGGTGCCACTGCAGGTGCGCCGCGACCAGGCCGCTCGCGTCGCGGCGGGTGCCGGGCAGGGTCGACTCGGCCATCGTCCACTCGCCGTGCAGCAAGGCCGTGAGCAGATCCAGGACCTCGGGCGCGGGGTGCACGGAACCCGGGACGCGGCAGTCCTGGCACATCGAGCCGCCGGCGGGGACGCTGAACGCGACGTGCGGGCCGGGCAGGCCGCAGCGGGCGCACTCGGTGAGCGCGGGCGCCCAGCCGGCGTAGGACATCGCGCGGAGGAAGAACGCGTCGAGCACGAGCGACGCGTCCCGCTCCCCGGCGGCGAGGGACCGCAGCGCGCCCACGACGAGGAGGTACAGCTTGAGCACCGGCTCGCCCTCTTCGGCCGAGAGCCGGTCCGCGGTTTCGGCGATCGCGCTGGCCGCGGTGTAGCGCTGGTAGTCGGCGACCAGCGGCAGCTGGAACGCGTCCACGGTCTCGACCTGGGTGATGACGTCGAGCGTCCGTCCGGTGTAGAACTGCACGTCGACGTGGCCGAACGGCTCCAGCCGGGCTCCGAAGCGGGACGACGTCCGCCGCACGCCTTTCGCGACGGCGCGGATCTTGCCGTGCCGCCGGCTCAGCAGGGTGATGATCCGGTCGGCTTCGCCCAGCTTGTGCGTGCGCAACACCACCCCGGTGTCGCGGTAGAGGTTCACCACCCCGACATCGTCCCACTTCGGGGCGACGCCGGGGTGGACCGGGCCTCAGGAGGCGCTGTAGACCAGCAGCGGAACGATGAACAGGAACAGCGAAAGGACGCAGAAGAAGCCGCCCAGGATGGTGGAGACGAGGCAGAGCGTCTTGGTCGTCCGCGACGCCTGCTCCGCCATCATGTAGTTGCCCTGCATCTTGTACGTGCCGACCTCGTTGGACTTCATGATCGCGAAGATCCCGAGGATGAGGCCGCCGAGGAAGAGCGAAGCGATCGCCCAGCCCTTGTAGTCCTTGATCTGGTGGATGTCGCCACTACCGGGCATGCCGTAGCCGGGGGCGCCGAAGCCGCCGGTGGGCGGCTGGCCGTAGGGCGCGGGCTGACCGTACGGCGCGGGCTGGCCGTACGGCGCCGGCTGACCGTAGGGCGCGGGCATGCCGCCGGACGGCGGGCCGTAGCCGGGCTGCTGCGGCTGCTGGCCGTAGGGCTGCTGCTGCCCGTAGGGATTGGTCATGAACTTCTACCCCAACTATGAGTGAACTTCCGCCGGGCGACTCCGGCGGTGTGCGGACGGAGCGGGTCAGCGCTGGTCGTTCGGCGGCTGCCCGAACTGGCCCGGCTGGATCTTCTGGGTCGCCTCGGGCTCGCCCTGGGCGTCCGGACGCAGCATCTGCGTGCGCTCGGCCTGCTCGTCGAAGGCGTTCCCGCCTTCCGAGCCCGGGCGGAGCATCTGCGTGCGCTCCGCCTGCTCGTCGAAGGCGCCGCCACCCGGCGGCGGGGCGAGCGGCTGGCCCGGCTGCTGCCCGAAGCCACCCGGCTGCGGGGGCTGCGCGAAACCGCCGGAGGACGGCGGCTGGCCGAACGCGCCCGGCTGCGGCTGGCCGAAGCCACCCGGCGCGGGCTGCTGCTCGAAACCGCCCGACTGCGGCTGCTGGGGGAAGCCACCGGACGCGGGCTGCTGCGGGAAACCACCGGACGGCTGGCCGAACGGACCCGGCTGGCCCGGCTGCTGTCCCGGCGGCGGGAAGCCGCCGGCGAACGGCTGCGCACCGGGCTGCCCCATGCCCTGCTGGCCGAACGGCGCGGCCGCGTCGTCGGCGTTGACGACGACGGTGCCGATGATCTTGTCGGACAGCGTCTGGTTCTTGTCGTCCCACAGCGGCCACAGCCAGCCGACGTAGCAGATGACGTTGTCGACGAAGTGGGCGAGATCGCGCACGAACGCCATGCCGGGGCCGACCGGCTGCCCGGTTTCCTCGCGGACGAGCTTGATCTTCGCGACGCGCTTGCCGATCGACTGCCCGGTGTTGCCCTGCAGGATCCACCGGTTGTAGACGCACCAGCCGATCCAGGCGAGCCCGCCGATCAAGGCCAGCACCCCGCCGGCTTCGCCTTCGTTCACCGAGACGGGGATGACGATCGCGTACAGCAGGACGATGGGTCCGAAGTCGACGAGCCAGCCGAGGGCGCGCTGGCCCCAGCTCGCGTAGTTCCGCGGCGGGCCGAAGGGGTTGCCCTGCTGGCCGAACGGCGCCGGCTGCCCGAACGGCGCCTGCTGCCCGTAGGGCGCGGGCTGCCCGAACGGCGCCTGCCCCGGCTGCGGCTGCCCGAACGGCTGCTGGCCACCGGGCTGCTGCCCGAAGGACGGCTGCCCGTAGGGATCGGTCATTGGGTCTCCCCCTCGCTGGTCACTCCACCGCACGCCCCGTGCGGAACCGTCCCAGGTGTACGGCGCGGTCCGCGGGAGCGTACTCGGTTCACCTTCGGCCACGCCGCCCAGGCTTCAGCTGTCCGGGTGAACCGCACGCCGGTCCGACGCGGGGTGTGACGACCCGGTTCCGGTCCGCCGGAAATCAGACCCGCAGTCCCGTGAACGGGGCGAACGGCAGGTTGCGGACGACGAACCAGACGACGAACACGATCGAAAACAGCAGGGGTGTCCACCGCCAGTGGAGCCAGCTGTTCATCGCCCGGCCGCGCAGCCGCCCGAGGGTCCACGCGACGGTGCTCCACACCATCAGCAGCACGACGACGAACGACACGGCGTTGTAGTGCAGGGCCGCGGGGATGTCGCCGTGCATCAGGCTGTACGCCATCCGCATGCCGCCGCAGCCCGGGCAGTCGATGCCGAGCAGTGCCTTCGTCGGGCAGATGGGCAGGAACCCGCCCGGGGTGGTCGGGTCGCCGACCCAGACGGCCACGCAGCACGCGCCGAGCCCGGCGACGACCGCGAGCGGCGGGGCGAGCGCCCGCAGCTTCTCCCGGGCGCCGCGGGCGGGAATTCCCGTGTAGACGGTCGGCGCGGTCACGGCCGCCATCCCGTCGAGAAGACGCCGATCCCCGCCAGCACGACGAAGAAGAGCACGTAGAGCAGCAGGAGGATCCCGACCGAGATGGCCGACCACATCGCCCACTTGCGGGCGTCGGCCGCGGCCTTCTGCGCCTCGGCGTGGAAGCCCTGGAACCACAGCGTGTGCACCTGGTTGGCCTTGACGATCGCGACGATGCCCAGGGGCAGGCAGCACAGCACGGTGCTCAGGATGGCCCACACGAGGTTGTTTTCCGGTGGCGGCCCGTAGTTCGGCGGCGGGTAGCCGTAGCCGTAACCCGGCCCGCCCGGGGGCGGGTACGGCGGCGGGTACTGGTCGGTCACCGGGATCCTCCTGCTGCTGCGCTACGTCAGTTTTGCGGCGTGGTCGTGCCGAACGTGAAAACACCCGCGATCATCAGGATGATCCACAGCACGATCCACACGACGCCGACGACCGCCGAGATGATTGCCCACTTCTTGGCCGAGTTGGCGGCCTCCTGCGCGGCAGCCGTCTGGCCCTGCGCCCACAGGCCGTTCACCTTCGCAGCCTGCACGATCGACACGACGCCGAACGGGAGGCAGCACAGGATCGTGGTCAGGATGGCCCACACGAGGTTGTTGCTCGGGGGCGGGCCCGGCTGGTAGCCACCCGGCTGCCCGCCGGGGTAGTTGGACTGCCCGCCGGGCTGGTTCGGCTGGTCGCCGGGGTAGTTGGGCATGCCCTGGCTGTCGCTCATGATCGGTTGTTCCCCTTCGTCGTGCTCCACGGACGACCACCGGATCCGCTGCCGCCCCGACCGGCTGCGGTGTGGTCGAAGCCGCGACTGTAGGGGGCGAGATCATCGCGCGCCCCGCGTTTCGTCCCGCCGCGACCGAATCGAGACCAGGAATTCCGCCGCCGCTCCCCTGGCGGCGAAGACGCAGGTCAGAAACCGAGCCGCCGTAACTGACGGGGGTCGCGCTGCCACTCCTTGGCCACCTTGATGTGCAGGTCGAGGTAGACCTTCGAGCCGAGCAGCGCCTCGATGTTCTTGCGAGCGGTGGCGCCGACCTCCCGCAGCCGTTCGCCCTTGTGCCCCAGGATGATCCCCTTCTGGCTGGGCCGTTCCACGAACAGGAACGCGTGCACGTCGATGAGGTCGTCGCGGCCTTCGCGGGGCAGCATTTCCTCGACGGTGACGGCGATCGAGTGCGGCAGCTCGTCGCGGACGCCCTCGAGCGCCGCCTCGCGGATCAGCTCGGCGACCAGCGTCTGCTCGGGCTCGTCGGTGAGCTCGCCGCCGGGGTAGAGCTGCGGGCCCTCGGGCAGCCGCTGGACCAGCAGGTCGGTGAGGGTGCCGACCTGGAACCCGTCCACCGCGGACACCGGGACGAGCTCGGCGAAGCCCATCACTTCCTGCAGCGCGAGCAGCTGCTCGGCGACCTGCTGGGGCTGGACGAGGTCGGTTTTGGTGACGATGCCGATGACCGGCGTCCGCTTGGCGATCTTTTCGAGTTCGGCGGCGATGAACTTGTCGCCGGGCCCGATCTTCTCGTTCGCCGGCACGCAGAAGCCGACGACGTCCACTTCGGACCACGTGGTGTGCACGATGTCGTTGAGCCGCTCGCCGAGCAGGGTGCGCGGGCGGTGCAGGCCGGGTGTGTCGATGAGGACGAGCTGGGCGTCCTCGCGGTGGACGATCCCGCGGATCGCGTGCCGGGTGGTCTGCGGCTTGCTGGAGGTGATCGCGACCTTGGTGCCGACGAGGGCGTTGGTCAGCGTGGACTTGCCGGCGTTGGGGCGGCCGACGAAGCAGGCGAAGCCGGAACGGTGCTCGGTCATCGCTTGCGCACCTCGAGCACCGTGCCGTCGGGAGCGGCGAGGATGATCGGCGCGTACTTCGCGATGTCGCGCACGGCCTGCACGGACGCGCCCTTGAGCAGTCCCTCTTCGCTGACGACGGCGGCGGCTTCGATGCCTTCGGCGCCGCTGGACAGCGCCGCGGCGACCGCGGCCTGCAACGCGGTGAGCTTGAACGACGGCTGGTCGACCGTGCCCGCCGCGTAGGTGCGGCCGTCGCTGTCGCGGACCGCGGCGCCTTCGGGGGCCTGGATGCGGGCGCGCGAGGACCGGGCGAGGACGACCAGCTTCTGGTCCTCCGCCTCGAGGTCAGGCATGTTCGACGCTCCTGTCGCGTTCGTCGGGGTGGGGCAGGCGCGTGCGGCGGCGCGTCCGGTCGACGGGGTCCGTCATCGCTTCGGCGTCGGCCGGGTGCACGACCACGGAGGTGATCCGCATGCGGCCGCGCCGGTCCTTGCCCCCTTCGGCGAACAGCCGAAGGCCGGCGACCTCGGCTTCGGCCCCCGGCAGCGGGACCCTACCCAGTCGTTCCGCGAGCAGTCCGCCCACGGTCTCCACGTCGTGGTCTTCGAGGTCGATGCCGAACAGGTCGCCCAGGTCGTCGACGCTCATCCGGGACGAGACGCGGACGGCGCCGTCGTCGAGCTCCTCGACCTCGGGGCGCTCGTCGGCGTCGGACTCGTCGGTGATCTCGCCGACGATCTCTTCGAGGACGTCTTCGATGGTGAGCAGGCCGGCGGTACCGCCGTACTCGTCGACGGCGATCGCCATGTGGTTGTGCGAGCGCTGCATTTCCTTGAGCAGCTCGTCCAGCCGCTTCGAGTCGGGGACGAAGGAGGCCGGGTTCATCACGGTTTCGACGACGGTGCTCGGCCCGCCGGGGTCGAGGTAGCCGGTCATGAGGTCCTTGATGTTGACGACGCCGACGATGTCGTCGACGGACTCGTCGATCACCGGCAGCCGGGTGAACCCGGTGCGCAGGGCCAGCGCCAGTGCCTGCCGGACGGTCTTGGTGCGCTCGATCCAGACGATCTCGGTGCGCGGCACCATGACCTCGCGGGCGACGGTGTCACCGAGCTCGAACACCGAGTGGATCATCTCGCGTTCGGAGTCCTCGACGACGCCGCGTTCCTGCGCCATGTCGACGAGCTCGCGCAGCTCGACCTCGGAGGTGAACGGGCCTTCGCGGAAGCCCTGGCCGGGGGTGATGGCGTTACCGATGAGGATGAGCAGCCGGGACAGCGGGCCGAGGACCGAGCCGAGGACGCGGACGGGCCCGGCGACGTAGCGGCCGATGCGGTAGGGGTGCTGGCGGCCGAGGGTGCGCGGGCCGACGCCGATGAGGACGTAGCTGACGACGACCATGACGACCGCGGCGACCAGCACGGCGAGGCCCAGCGGCGCCAGGCGGGTGCCCACGAACACCGTGACGAGCACGGTGGCGGTGAGCTCGCAGCCGAGGCGGAGCAGGAGCAGCAGGTTGATGTGCCGGCGGCGCTCGGCGACGACGGCGGCGAGGTGGCGGGCGCCGGGCAGCCCGAGCCGGGCGAGACCGTCGGCCCGGGCTTGTGACACGGTGCTGATCGCGGCGTCGGCCGCCGCGAACACGCCCGCCAGGAGGACGAGCGCGATCGCGAAGAGGAGCTGTTCCATGGCTGGCGCCTAGGGCGTTTCCCCGGCGGGTGGTTCGGCGGCGGGGGCGTCGAGCCCCGCGATGCCGAGGACGCGGTCGTCGGTGTTGCGCTGGGCGTCCCGCTTCTCCAGTGCGGCGACGGCGTCCTGGTACTCGCCGAGGATGCGCTTCTGGAGGGCGAACATCTCGCGTTCCTCGGCGGGTTCGGCGTGGTCGTAGCCGAGGAGGTGGAGCACGCCGTGCACGGTGAGCAGGTGCAGCTCGTCGATCAGGGCGTGGCCCGCGGTCTTGGCCTGGTCCTTGGCGAACGCCGGGCAGAGCACGATGTCCCCGAGCAGCGCCGGCGACGCGTCGGGCGCGTCGGGGCGGCGGGAGGAGTCGAGCTCGTCCATGGGGAAGGCCATGACGTCGGTGGGGCCCGGGAGGTCCATCCAGCGTTCGTGGAGGTCTTCCATGACGTCGAGGGTGACGAGGAGGATGGACAGCTCGGCGAGCGGGCTGACCTCCATCTTGTCGAGGGCGTAGCGGGCGGCCGAGACGATGGACGTCTCGTCGACGTCGACGCCGGACTCGTTGGCGATCTCGATGCTCAACGCCGGTTGCCCTTCCAGCCGTCGTTCTGCTGGGCGTCCTGCACGGCCTGCCACTTCTCGTAGGCGTCGACGATGTTCGCGACGAGCCGGTGCCGGACGACGTCCTGGCTGGTCAGCTCGGCGAAGTGCAGGTCTTCGACGCCGGTGAGGATGTCCCGGACGACACGCAGGCCGCTGCGCTGCCCGCTGGGCAGGTCGACCTGGGTGATGTCGCCGGTGACGACGATCTTGGACCCGAAGCCGAGCCGGGTGAGGAACATCTTCATCTGCTCGGGCGTGGTGTTCTGGGCCTCGTCGAGGATGATGAAGGCGTCATTCAACGTCCGGCCGCGCATGTAGGCGAGCGGCGCGATCTCGATGGTGCCGGCCTGCATGAGCCGCGGAATCGACTCCGGCTCGACCATGTCGTGCAGCGCGTCGTACAGGGGCCGCAGGTAGGGGTCGATCTTCTCGTTGAGCGTGCCCGGGAGGTACCCGAGCCGCTCGCCGGCCTCGACGGCCGGGCGGGTGAGCACGATCCGCGTGACCTGCTTGGCCTGCAGCGCCTGGACGGCCTTCGCCATGGCCAGGTACGTCTTGCCCGTGCCGGCGGGGCCGATGCCGAAGACGACGGTGTGCTTGTCGATGGCGTCGACGTAGCGCTTCTGGTTCAGCGTCTTGGGCCGGATGGTCTTGCCGCGGCGGGAGACGATGTTGAGGCTGAGGACTTCGGCCGGGGAAGCGTCGCCGGTGGAGAGCATGCCGACGGTGCGGCGGACGGTGTCGGGTCCGACCTGCTGGCCGCCGGTGGCGAGCTGCACGAGCTCGGCGAAGACGCGTTCGGCGAACGCGACGTCGGCGGGGGTGCCGGTCAGGGTGACCTCGTTGCCGCGCACGTGCACGTCGGCGGCGAGGAGTTCCTCGGCGACGCGCAGGTTCTCGTCGCGGGAGCCGAGCAGGCTGAGGGCGGCGGCGTCGGGGATGGGGAACCGGGACTGGGCCGCCTGGGCGGCGGCGTCCTCGGTCTTGGGGACGTCCCCGGGGACGTCGGGTCGGGCGGCTCCACCCGGTACGGTTCCGGCCACGTGGCCTCGGCCCTGCTTTCTCGGTGAGGGACTACGGACCCCACCGATGCTACTGGCACACCCCGGCCGGACGCAGGCAGGTTTCCCTAGTCCTGCTCCGGAGCCCCGAACAACCCCAGCGGCTCCCCGCCGAGAACGTGGGCGTGGACGTGGAAGACGGTCTGCCCGGCATCCCCATCGGTGTTGAAGACCACCCGGTACCCGCTCTCGACGATCCCCTCGAGCTCGGCAACCTTGCGGCAGGTGCGAACAACATCACTGAGCAGCTGCGGATCGGCGGCAGCGAGCTCCCCGACGTTCCGGTACCGCTTCCGGGGCACAACAAGGACGTGCACCCGAGCCTGCGGCCGAACATCCCGGAAGGCAAAGGTGCTGTCATCCTGATAAACAACGTCGGCAGGAATCTCCCCACCGACGATCCGTTCGAAGAGGGTATCGGCATCGGTTTCGCTCATAAGAGCACCCTATCGACCCAACTGCATCCACTCCCACCCAACGGCGAAGGCCGAAGGCCAAAGCCCGCAACACGCTGTCACAACCGGCAGAGAAGCGAACGTCGCGGGGGTCCGGGGCTCGCCCCGGCTGGGGGTCTGGGGGTTTGACCCCCAGAAGACAAGGACGAAACCAAACCGCGCATCGCCAGCGAGCGAAGCGAGCTGAGAGATGCCGCGGTGGCGGTGAAGCCTGGGGGTCGCCTCACCGCGACCGCGGCGGCCGCCGGACCGAGGGGGGAGGTGCCCGGCGGAGTCTGTGTCTTCCCAGTGGCGCGTCTGAAACTTTGAGTGGCGCGTTAATAAACGAGAGTAACGGGTCGGAGCGTGATCGCGCCATAACTGGGCGCAAAATTCGCCCGGTTTTTTGGGTGCTCTACTGCCAACGGGTGGTGAGCGCACCAAGCGCGCCCAACGCAACCGCCGCGGCGGTTGAGGTCCGCAGAACCGTCGTCCCGAGCCGGACGGCTCGCGCCCCTGCGTCGCGAAGCGCGCGAAGTTCCTCGTCGGTGACCCCGCCCTCCGGCCCCACGACCAGGAGAACATCCCCGGTATCGGGCAGCCGCAGGTCGGTGAGCCGGTCCGGAACATCCGACTCCAGCACGACGGCCAGCGACATTGTCGCCACGAGCCCGGCGAGCTCGCCCGTGGTGACGGGCTCGGTGACCTCGGGAACGTGCGCCCGTCGCGCCTGCTTGGCCGCTGCCCGCGCCGTGGCGCGCCACCGCCCGAGCGCCTTCTCCCCGCGGCCCCCGTCTTCCCACTTCGCGACGCTCCGGGCCGCCCGCCACGGAACGATCGCGTCGACCCCGGCCTCGGTGGCGAGCTCCACCGCGAGTTCCCCGCGGTCGCCCTTGGCCAGCGCCTGCGCGACCAGGACCCGCAGGGCCGGCGGCTCCTCGGTCCAATACGACTCGACCGACAGCGTCACCAACGCGTCCCGGCCGGCCTGGACGCCTTCGACGACACACCGGGCCATCGCACCGGCGCCGTCGGACAGGACCAGCCGCTCGCCCGTGCGCAGGCGGCGGACGGTGGCCGCGTGCCGGGCTTCCTCCCCGTCGAGGACCGTGCGGCCCGAAGCCGGGACCGAGGCGGCGAGGAAGACCGGCAGGGTGGTGTCGGGCACGGTCAGCGGTGGTTCTTGGCGCGGAGCTTCGAGAACAGCCCGCCGTGCTTGGTGCCGTTGGACGCCAGCGTCGGGACCTCTTCGCCGCGCTGCTGGGCCAGCTCGACGAGCAGCTCGCGCTGGGCGTCGTCGAGCTTGGTCGGGACCACGACGTCGATGTGGACGTGCAGGTCGCCGCGGCCGTCGACGCGGCCGGAGGACCGCAGCCGCGGCATGCCCTTGCCGGTGAGGACGAGCTCGGCGTTGGGCTGGGTGCCCGGTTCGACGTCGAGTTCGTAGTCGCCGTCGACCAGCGTCGAGATCGGCACCGTGGCGCCGAGTGCGGCGGTGGTCATCGGGATGCGGAAGTTGCAGTGCAGGTCGTGGCCCTGCCGGACGAAGACCTCGTGCGGGGTCTCGTCGATCTCGACGTACAGGTCGCCCGCCGGGCCGCCGCCGGGGCCGACCTCGCCCTGGCCGGACAGCCGGATGCGCATGCCGTCGCCGACGCCCGGCGGGATCTTCGCGGTGACGTTGCGGCGGGCGCGGATGCGGCCGTCGCCGCCGCACTGGCGGCAGGGGTCGGGGATGACCTCGCCGAAGCCGCGGCAGACCGGGCAGGGCCGGGCGGTGACGACCTGGCCGAGGAACGACCGCTGGACGGACTGGACCTCGCCGGCCCCGCCGCAGGTGTCGCAGGTCTTGACCGAGGTGCCCTCGCTGGTGCCCGCACCGCGGCAGAGATCGCAGACGATGGCCGTGTCGACGGCGATTTCCTTGTCGACGCCGGTCGCGCACTCCTCGAGGGTGAGGCCGAGGCGGATGAGCGCGTCGGAGCCGGGCTGGACGCGGCTGCGGGGGCCGCGCCCCCGGCCGCCGCCGCCACCGGCCCCGCCGAAGAAGGCGTCCATGATGTCGCCGAGGCCGCCGAAGCCGGCGAACGGGTCGCCGCCGCCACCGCCGCGCGCGCCGCCGTCCATCGGGTCGCCGCCGAGGTCGACGATCTTGCGCTTCTGCGGGTCCGAAAGCACCTCGTACGCCGTTGTGACCTCGGCGAACTTGTGCTGGGCGTCGTCCGACGGGTTGACGTCGGGGTGCAGCTCCCGGGCCAGCTTCCGGTACGCGCGCTTGATCTCCTGATCGCTCGCGTTCTTGGCCACCCCGAGGATGCCGTAGTAGTCCCTCGCCACCGTCTCTGCTTCTCCTTCTGCTCTGCCCGGCTCAGCGGCCGGCCAGGATCTGCCCCACGTAGTTGGCGACCGTCCGCACCGCGGCGATCGTGCCGGGGTAGTCCATCCGGGTCGGGCCGACCACCCCCATGCCGCCGAGCACCACGTCGTCGCGGCCGTAGCCGATCGAGACGACCGAGGTGCTGCGCATCTGCTCGTCTTCATTTTCCTCACCGATGCGCACGGTGATCGCACCGGGGTTGCGCGCGGCGGCCAGGAGCTTGAGCACGACGACCTGTTCCTCGAGCGCTTCGAGGACCTGGCGCAGCGAGCCGGGGAAGTCGGCGACGTTGCGCGTGAGGTTGGCGGTGCCCCCGAGCACCAGGCGTTCCTCCGGGTGTTCGGCCAGCGACTCGACCAGCACCGTGGTGATCCGGATGAGGGCGTCCCGCAGCTCGCCGGGCGACTTGTCGGGCAGCTCGGCGACGCGCGCGGCGGCCTCGTTGAGCCGCCGGCCGGACATGGCCGTGTTGAGCACGGTGCGGAGCCGGGCGACATCCTCTTCGGTGACGACGTCGCCGATGTCGACCGTGCGCTGGTCGACGCGCCCGTTGTCGGTGATCAGCACCAGCATCAGCCGCGCCGGGGTGAGCGGCACCACTTCGAGGTGGCGCACCTTGGCGTTGGTCAGCATCGGGTACTGGACGACGGCGACCTGTCGGGTCAGCTGCGCGAGCAACCGGACCGAGCGCTTGAGGACGTCGTCGAGGTCGGTGCCGCTGTCGAGGAACGTGGTGATGGCCCGGCGCTCGGCGGCGCTCAGCGGCTTGATCTCCGACAGCCGGTCGACGAAGAGGCGGTAGCCCTTGTCGGTCGGCACCCGGCCGGCACTGGTGTGCGGCTGGGTGATGTACCCCTCTTCTTCGAGCGTCGCCATGTCGTTGCGCACCGTGGCGCTCGACACACCCAGGTTGTGCCGCTCGACGATCGCCTTGGACCCGACGGGTTCCTGGTTGGACACGTAGTCGGCCACGATCGCGCGCAGCACGTCGAAGCGGCGTTCCTCCGCGTTGGCCACCGGTTCCTCACCTACCTCGCTCGCTGCTCGACCCGAGTTTACGTAAGCCTGAGCCGGTCGCGCTCAACGCGGGCATCAAGTCCTCCCCGCCTGAGCACCCTGCCGCCGGGGTCGTGAGTGGTAACGCGGGTTCTAACCCGCGTTACCACTCACGACAAGCCGCGGCAGAGGCGCTAGGGGGCGGCCGGCGTCAGCGTTCGGCCAGTGCCGGGACCGGTTCCGGAGCCGGTTCCGGGGCCCGGTTGCGCAGCAAGCCGGCCGAGGCGATCACCAAACCGCCGAGGCCGGCCGCGGCGAAACCCCACGCCGGGCTCGAGTGGTCGATCGCGAAGCCGACCACCGGGCTGCCCACGGCCAAGCCGAGCCGGGTGAACGAGTCCTGCAGGCCCATCGCCTCGCCGCGGACCCGCGGCGGGGCGATCCGGGTGACCGTCTCGGTCGTGGCCGCCAGCGTCGGCGCGCACAGCAGGTTGGTCGGGATCAGGGCCAGCATCAGCAGCCACCACGGGTGGTCCACCAGGCCCACCGGCATCACCAGCAGCGCGAGCAGCAGCATCAGCACGCCCTGCGGCAGCGACCGCTTCACCGCGCCGTGCACAACGCCGCCGACGATCGACGCCACGCACATCACCGCGATGACCAGCCCGGTCACGCCGAGCTCGCCGTTCGCGCGCAGGGCCGCCAGCGTCGCCAGTTCGGTGCCGACGAGCACGAACAACGTGCCGCCCGCGATCAGCAGCGTTCCCACCAGCCGGCCGGTGAGCCAGCTCCGCAGCGGCGGCCGGGGGCCGAGCTCCACCGCTTCGGCAGCTCCGTCCCGGATCGGCGGGTCGACCAGCCAGATCAGGAACGCCGTGCCGCCGAACAGCGCGCCGAGCGCGGTCAGCGTCCACGTCGGGGAGAACGCCGTGATGGCCGCGATCCCGGCCGCCGGGCCGATCATGAACGTCGCTTCGATCGAGATGGTGTCGAGCGAGTAGGCCGCACGGCGCTCCTCGGGCGGCACGAGCGTGGCCAGCACCTGCCGGGCCAGTGAGCCCGCCGGCACCGAAAGCACCCCGGCCGGCACCGCGACCACGGCGAGCGCCTCGAACGGCAGGTGCGGCGCGGCAACCCAGAACGCCGTCGTGCCGATCCCGCAGACCGCGACGACCGGCCGCAGCCCGTACCGGTCGAAGCAGCGGCCCAGCAGCGGCGCGCCGAGCGCCATCCCGAGGGTGACGCCACCGCCGACCAGGCCGGCGGCGCCGTAACCACGGCCGAGCCCGGTGACGACGTACAGCGTCAAGAGCACGCCGCTCATGGTCATCGGCAGGCGCGCCAGGAACATCAACGCCATCGTCGAGCGGACGTGGGGGACGGAGAGCACCCGTCGGTAGGGCTGCAGCGGCACGTCCTCGATGAGAACCCAAGGTGGTACGCGCGTGCAACATATTTCCGCGGCGGTGGCCCCCTGGCGCCCGAAAATTATGGGAGCTACTCTCATTTGGTAGTCACTACTACTTGGGGGTCACTATGACTCAAGTGCATCCACGCAGGTGGTGGGCGCTCGGTGCGCTCGCGGTGAGCCTGCTGACCATCGGCCTCGACTTGACCGTCCTGAACGTCGCCGTGCCGACGCTGGCCGTCGACCTCGGCGCGACGACCACGCAGCTGCAATGGTTCGGCAACGCCTACACGCTGGCGCTGGCCGCCCTGCTGCTGCCCGCGGGCCTGCTCGGCGACCGGTTCGGCCCGAAGAGACTGCTGCTCGGCGCACTCGCGGTGTTCGGGCTGGCGTCGCTGTGGTGCGCCTACGCCGGTTCGCCGGGCGAGCTGATCGCCGCCCGGGTCGTCCTCGGCGTCGGCGCCGCGTTCCTCATCCCGCTCTCGCTCTCGCTGCTGAACATCCTGTTCCCGCCGGAAGAGCGGGCGAAGGCGCTGACGACCTGGGTGATGGCGATGTTCGCCGGCATCCCGCTCGGGCCGCTGCTCGGCGGCTGGCTGCTCGACCACTTCGCGTGGGGCTCGGTGTTCCTCATCAACGTCCCGCTGACCGCGGTCGGCGTCGTGGCCGTGCTGTTCCTCCTGCCGCTCACGCCGGGCACCGGCGGGAGCCGGATCGACTTCACGGGTATCGCGCTCTCGGCGGCCGGGCTGGTCGCGCTCACCTACGGCTTCGTCCACGCCGGCGAGCACGGCTGGACCGATCCGGTGACGTACGGCCTGATCGCGCTGGGTGCCGCGCTGGTGGCGGTGTTCTGCTGGACGCAGACGCGGGTGGCCGCGCCCCTCACCGACCTCGCGTTGTTCCGCGAGCCGCGGTTCGTCTGGGGTGCGGTGCTGGCCACGCTGGCGTCCTTCGCGCTGATGGGCCTGTTGTTCGTGCTGCCGCAGCTGTTCCAGGCGGTGCAGGGAGCCGACGCGCTGCAGACCGGGGTGCGGCTGCTGCCGCTGATCGGCGGGATGCTGGTGTCGGCGAAACTCGCCGAGCGGCTGGTCGCCGCGCTGGGCGTGCGCGGAGTCGTCACGGGCGGGTTCGTGCTGCTCGCGGCCGGCCTGGCGTGGGGTTCGACGACGACGCCAGCGGGTGGTTACGGCGCCACCGTCGGCTGGGAGGTCGTCATCGGCCTGGGTACGGGCGCCACGCTGCCGCCGCTGATGACGATGGCGATGGGCGCGCTCACCGAAGGCCGGTCGGGAGCCGGATCGGCGCTGATCCAGGTGCTGCGCCAGGTCGGCGGCACCATCGGCGTCGCGGTGCTGGGCACGGTGCTCAACGGCGGGTACCGCGACGGCGTCGACGTCCGCGGCCTGCCCGCCCCGGTCGCCGACGCGGTGCGGGGCAGCGCCTCCGGCGCGGTCGCCGTCGCCGGGCAGCTCCACCTGCCCGCGCTCGCGGAGTCCGCGCGGGCCGCGTTCACCGGCGGCATGGCCGCGACGCTGTGGGTGTGCGCCGGCCTCGGCCTCGCCGGAGCGCTGCTCGCGCTGGTGTTCCTGCCCGGCCGGACGGCCACGGGGGCGTTGCCGCGAGAATCGGAGCATGACGTCGTCGCCGGCTGAGCCCACGGGACTGAGGGAACGGAAGAAGGCCCGGACGCGCGCCGCGATCCAGCGGCACGCGTTGCGGCTGTTCCAAGAGCAGGGCTACAGCGCCACGACGGTGGACCAGATCGCGGCCGCGGCGGAGATCTCGCCCAGCACCTTCTTCCGGTACTTCCCGACGAAGGAAGCGACGGTGCTCTACGACCCGTTCGACCCGCTGCTCATCGCGGCCGCGCTCGCGCAGCCACCCGAGCTGAGCCCGATCGGCGCGCTGCGGGCGACCATGGACACCATCCGCGAGCAGGTCCCCGCCGACGAGTGGGCGCGCGAACGCCAGCGGCAGCAGCTGGTGTTCCGCGAGCCGGAGCTGCGCAGCGCGGTGATGGACAAGTTCGCCGAGGGCATCGACCTGCTGGCCGGGCTGGCGGCGCAGCGCACCGGCCGGTCGGCGGCCGACTTCGAGGTCCGCAACTGGGCGGGCGCGGTGGTCGGCGTGGTGATGGCGGCGCTCGTCGGTGCGGCGGCGGACCCGGAGGCCGACACCTTGGTGGTCGTGGACGAAGCCGTCGCCCACCTGGATGCGGGGCTGCCGCTCTGATCGGGCGCGGCCGGGTCGTCCTCAGTGCACTTTGGACAATCCCTGCCGCAGGGCACCCGCCGTTTCCGCCAGCGCCTCGCGGAAGCGGGTCCCGACGCCGGTGAAGTTGATGAACCCGTGGATCAGGTCCTCGTGGCGGCGGAGCGCGACGTCGACCCCGGCTTCGGCGAGCTTCTCCGCGTACGCCTCGCCTTCGTCGCGCAGCGGGTCGAAGCCCGCCGTGACGATCAGGGCGGGCGGCAGGCCGCTCAGGTCGTCCGCGCGCAGCGGGGAGAGCCGCGGGTCGGTCAGGTCGGTGCCTTCGGGCACGTAGTGGCCTTCGAACCACTTCATGTGCACGTCGGTCAGGAACAGGTCCTCGGCGAACAGGTCCTGCGAGCGGTAGCGCCGCGCGAAGTCCGTCGCCGGGTAGATCAGCAGCTGGAACGCCGGAACCGGGCCGCCGCGGCGGACGGCCTGCTGGGCGGTGACGGCGGCGAGGTTGCCGCCCGCGCTGTCGCCGCCGACGGCGATCCGCGCCGGGTCCGCGCCGAGGTCGCCCGCCTTCGCCACCGCGTACTCGAACGCCGCCAGCGCGTCCTCCGTCGCCGCCGGGAACGGGAACTCCGGGGCCAGCCGGTACTCGATCGACAGCACCCGCACCCCGGCGTGCTTGGCCAGGAACCGGACGGCGTTGTCGTGGCTCGAACGGGTGCCGATCACCCAGCCGCCGCCGTGGAAGAACACCAGCAGCGGCGACTTCTCGGGCAGCCCGGCCGGCGTGTACAGCGTCGCTGAGAGATCGCCGTCCGGCGTCGGTACGGCGATCTCCCGCACCGAGACGGGCTCGATCGGCTTGCCGCTGACCAGGTGCCTGCCCGCGTCGAGCAGTGCGCGTGACTGCTCGACCGAGCCGCGCACGAGCTCGGCTCGAGCGATCTTCTGGAGCCGGAGGAGAAGCTGGGCGTCGAGCGCGAGGTCCTGGCCGTCGATGCGGACGGTCCGGCCGGCGGCCGCCCGCCGGACCGGCGTGGGCAGCCAGAACGCGAGCTGCGACGCGGCCGCCTGAGCACGGACGAGGAGCGGGATCGCCATGGTTCCTCCACAAGCGTCGGGACTGCGTGCGAGGTTACTTGTCAGTAGGTATCTGGTCCAGCTGTGACCAGGACCTCGGTCCCAGAGTCTGGTCCTCCAGTTAACTGGAGGGGTTAGCCTGAGAAACGTGACTTCAGCCAGGACGATCAACGTGCTCGGGATCGGCGGCTCTCTGCGCGAGGGCTCCCAGTCCGAACGCGCGCTGCAGATCGCGCTCGACGGCGCGGCCGAAGCGGGCGTCCACACCCGGCTGATCACCGGCCCGGAGCTCGTGCTGCCGTTCTACGACGCCGGCGTCCCGGAGCGCGACGAGCGTGCGACGCGGCTGGTGGAGGCCATCCGGGAGGCGGACGGGCTCATCGTCGTCTCGCCCGGCTACCACGGCGCGCTGTCCGGCCTGGTCAAGAACGCCCTGGACTACGTCGAGGACCTGCGCGAGGACCGCCGCCCCTACCTCGACGGCCGCGCGGTCGGCCTCGCCGCCGTCGCGTACGGCTGGCAGGCCGCGGTGACCACGCTCGAGCAGCTCCGCACGATCACGCACGCCCTGCGCGGCTGGGCCACCCCGCTGGGCGGCTCGATCAACACGGCCGAGACCAAGTTCGACGAGGCCGGCGGCGCGTCGGACGAGAAGAGCGTCCGCACCCTTCGCCTGATCGGGCGACAGGTCGCCGAATTCGCGGTGACGCGGGCCGCATGACGTTTCGCCCGGTGGCGGCCGGGTACGCAATCCACGTGATGCCTGCCATGTGGGGGCACCATTCCGCGGGTGCGGGATGTTGTGCCAAGCGAGAGACGCCCGCGGCAGGGTGTCCGGGACCGAAGGCAGGCTGAGCATGGGTCAGGCGATCTACACGGCGGTGGCAACGGCGCGCGGCGACGGCCGCAACGGTGAAGTGACGTCGTCCGACGGCGTCATCGACGAGTCGCTGGCCATCCCGAAGGAGATGGGTGGCCCCGGTGGGGACAAGACCAACCCCGAGCAGCTGTTCGCCGCCGGCTACTCGGCCTGCTTCCACAGCGCCCTGCAGCTCGTCGCCCGCCAGGCGAAGGTGCCGCTGACCGGCTCGACGGTGACCGCGGAGGTCAGCGTGCTCAAGCAGGAGGTCGGGTTCGGCCTCGGCGTCGCGCTGAACGTCTCGCTGCCGGGCCTCGAGCAGGCGCAGGCCGACCAGCTGGTCGAGCAGGCGCACCAGGTGTGCCCCTACTCCAACGCGACCCGCGGCAACATCGAGGTCGCGCTCTCCGCGACCGTGTGACCCGGTCCGAACCAGTACGAGGAAAGGATCACCCCCAGATGAGCAAGTCTCCGATCAAGAGCTCGCTTTCCGAGGCCGACAAGGAGATCACCGGCAACGCCCTCCAGGCGACGCTGGTCGACCTGGTCGACCTGTCCCTCATCGCCAAGCAGGCGCACTGGAACGTCGTCGGGTCGAACTTCCGCAGCGCGCACCTGCAGCTCGACGAGCTCGTGAACACCGCGCGCCAGTACGTCGACGAGGTGGCCGAGCGCGCCAACGCCATCGGCATCTCGCCGAACGGCAAGGCCAAGACCGTCGTCGAGAGCTCGGGCGTGCCCGAGTACCCGGACAACTGGCAGTCGGTCGAGTCCACGGTCGCCGCGATCGTCGACATCCTCTCGGCGCTCATCGAGCGGCTGCGCCAGCGCATCGACGAGACCGACAAGAGCGACCTCGTCACGCAGGACCTGCTGATCGAGATCACCCGGGCGCTGGAAGAGGCGCACTGGATGTGGCAGGCCCAGCAGGCTTGATTTTTCCCACCAAAAGGGCCGTTCCGGATGGAGCGGCCCTTTTCGCGTGCGTGCGCCCAGTACGTTCGGTGGCATGGTCTTGCATCAGGGGAACGCCGATCGCCCGGACCGCGTGGCCGGGACGAACCCGCTCTACGCCGGGGCGAACCCGGCCCTCGCGGCGGGTTTTGCCATGCCGCACGACAAGCTGCGCGAGGATTCGCTGCCGCCGGACACCGCGCTGCAGCTGGTGCGCGACGAACTGATGCTGGACGGAAACGCGCGGCTCAACCTCGCCACCTTCGTCACGACGTGGATGGAACCGCAGGCGCGCGAGCTGATGGCCGAGTGCGTCGACAAGAACATGATCGACAAGGACGAGTACCCGCAGACGGCCGAGCTCGAGCGGCGCTGCGTGAACATCCTCGCGGACCTGTGGCACGCGCCGGACCCGGCCGACATCATGGGCTGCTCGACGACCGGTTCGTCGGAAGCGTGCATGCTCGCCGGGATGGCGCTGAAGCGGCGCTGGGCCCGCCTCGGCCGCAGCGGCAAGCCGAACCTGGTGATGGGCGCGAACGTCCAGGTGTGCTGGGAGAAGTTCTGCGAGTACTGGGAAGTCGAGCCGCGGCTGGTCCCGATGGACGGCGACCGGTACCACCTCACGGCACCCGAAGCGGTGGCGCGCTGCGACGAGAACACGATCGGCGTGGTCGCGATCCTCGGCTCGACGTTCGACGGCAGCTACGAGCCGGTCGCGGAGATCGCGGCGGCCCTGGACGCTTTCGCCGATCGCACGGGTTGGGACATCCCGGTGCACGTGGACGGCGCTTCGGGCGCGATGATCGCCCCGTTCCTCGACCCGGACCTGGAATGGGACTTCCGCCTGCCGCGCGTGGCGTCGATCAACACGTCCGGCCACAAGTACGGGCTGGTGTACCCGGGCGTGGGCTGGGTGATCTGGCGCGACAAGGCCGCCCTGCCGGCCGAGCTGGTGTTCAACGTGAACTACCTGGGCGGCGACATGCCGACGTTCGCGTTGAACTTCTCCCGCCCGGGCGCCGAGGTCGCGGCCCAGTACTACACGTTCGTGCGGCTCGGCCGCTCCGGGTTCCAGGCGGTGCAGCAGGCTTCGCGTGACGTCGCGACGCACCTGTCTTCGGGGATCGCGGCGCTCGGGCCGTTCTTGTTGCTGACGAGCGGCGATCAGCTGCCGGTGTTCGCGTTCACGACCCGCCCGGACGCCGGGTTCGACGTCTTCGACGTGTCCCGCCGGTTGCGCGAGCGCGGCTGGCTGGTGCCGGCGTACACGTTCCCGGAGAACCGCACGGACCTGGCGGTGCTGCGGATCGTGGTCCGCAACGGCTTCACGCACGACCTGGCGGACCTGCTGCTGGCGGATTTCAAGCGGGTGCTCCCGGAGCTGGAGCAGCTGGGCGGCCGCCCGAAGGATCCCGCGAAGGCGACGGCCTTCCACCACTAGCTCACATCCCGTCGCCAGCACCTCTACCGGCGGGTAGCGTCGACGCCATGGGTGTCGCTGCTGACGAACGCCGGGCGCTGAGCGCGCTCTTCGATGAACTCGGGCCGGACGCGCCGACGTTGTGCGAAGGCTGGACCACGCGGGACCTCGCCGCGCACCTCGTCGTGCGGGAGCACCGGCCGGATGCCGCTCCCGGGATTCTTGTGCCCGCGCTCGCCGGGTACACCCGGAAGGTGCAGAACCGGTACGCGGCGCGGCCGTGGGCAAGCCTGGTCGAGCAGGTGCGGCGGGGGCCGGCGAAGTTCTGGCCGACCGCGATCGGCCCGCTCGACGAACTCACCAACACCGCCGAGTTCCTCGTCCACCACGAAGACGTCCGGCGGGCGCAGGACGGCTGGGAGCCGCGGCCCGCGGACGCCACCCGGGATGCCGCTGCGTGGCGGTCGGTGAAGCAGGCGGCGAAGCTGAACCTGCGCAAGTCGCCCGTCGGCGTCACGCTTCGCACGAAAGACGGCCGCGAGGCCGCCGTCAAGACCGGGCCCGACCCCGTCACCGTCGTCGGGGAGCCGGTGGACCTGCTGCTGTTCGTCTTCGGCCGCGAGGCGGTCCGGCTCGGCTTCGAGGGCGACGCGGCCGCCGTCGGCCGGCTGCAGTCGGTGAACCGGGGGCTCTAGGCTTCGCGGCGTCCCCCTAGTGCAGGAGCCGCCATGCCGATGATCAGCGTTGCCATGTTCCCCGGCCGCACGCCGGCCCAGAAGAGCGCCCTGGTCCGCGAGCTGACCGACGCCTTCATCCGCACCTGCGGCGGCAAGCCCGAAGGGGTGCAGGTGACCCTCGTCGAGGTCGGCGCCGACCACTGGGCCACCGGCGGCGTCCTGCACTCCGAGCGCTGAGCGTCACTTTCCCTACGAAAGTGACGCCCAGCGCCCCCGAGCTTTCACGTGAAAGCTCCGTCCAGGCCCCCGAGCTTTCACGTGAAAGCTCGGGGTTGGGTCAGCGGAGGCCGAGGGCGCGCAGCGCGAAGTGGACCTCGATCGACGTCTGCTTGATCGTCTCGGCGATCACCAGCGAGCCGTGGCCCGCGTCGTAGCGGTAGAACTCGTGGTGCAGGTCGCGGGCGCCGAGCCGGTCGAGGTAGTTTTCGATCTGGCGGATCGGGCAGCGCGGGTCGTTGTCGCCGGCCAGCACGAGCACCGGCGCCGAGACGGCGTCGACGTACGTGATCGGTGAACACTCCCGGTACACCGCGGGCACGTCCTCCGGCGAACCGCCGAAGAGCGCGCGGTCGAACGAGCGCAGCTGCTCCATCTCGTCCTCGTACGCGGCGACGTAGTCCGCCACCGGCACCCCGGCGACGCCCGCCGCCCACCGCGCCGGCTGCGTGCCGAGCGCGAGCAGGGACAGGTAGCCGCCCCACGAGGCGCCGTTCACGACGCACTTCGCGGGGTCGCTGAGTCCACTTTGGATGGCCCAGTCGTGTACCGCGGCGACGTCCTCCAGCTCGGTGAGGCCGGGACGGCCCTCGATGGCGTCGCGCCAGGCCGAGCCGTAGCCGGTCGAGCCGCGGTAGTTGACCTCGACCACGGCGAACCCGGCGTCGAGCCACGTCGCGCGGTAGGCGGAGAAGCGGTCCTCGTCCGCCGCGTGCGGGCCCCCGTGCAGGGAGAACACCGTGGGCAGCGGGCCCTCCGGCGCACCCGAAGGCCGTGAGACCAGCGCGTGGATCCGCCCGCCGACGCCTTCGACGAACGCGTCCGTCATCGGTTCCGACCCCGGCGCCCGCGCACCCGGCGGTTCCAGCAGGATCGAGTCGGTGCCGTCGGTGGTCCGCGCCCGCACCGCGGTCGGCTCGGCGGCGCTCGACCACGAGTACTCGACCGTGCCGTCCGGGCGGACGCCCGCGCCGCCGATCCGGCCGGCCGGCGTGTCCAGAGAGGACAGTTCGGCGGTGTCGAGGTCGTAGCGGTACAACGAATTGCGGCCTTCGTGGAAGTGGACGACGAGCAGGGCCCGCGCGTCCGGGTACCAGCCCGCGACGACCTCGCCGGGCAGGTCGAGCTCGATCTCCGTCTCGCTGCCGGCCTGGACGTCCCAGACGAGCAGTTCCTCGCGGCCCCGCCGTTCGTGCAGCACCAGCAGCCGCTGGTCGCCCGGCAGCGGCGAGAATTCGAGCGCGGACAGGCCCTTGCCTTCGCCGTCCCACTTCTCGGCGACGGTCCCGAACCCGTCGGTCGCGAGGATCCGCAGCGCGGGGTGCCGCGAATCGCCGTGCTCGGAGTGCGAGATCACGATCAGGCTCTCGTCGCGGGAAAGGGACGCGATGCCGGCGTCGTCCGGGTGGCTGTAGAAGCGGCGCGTTTCGCCCTTGACGCGGGCGAACAGCTCGCTGCCGTCGTCGGTCGAGACGCCGACCGCGACGATCCCGGTGCCGATCTCGAGGCCGGCCGGGTAGCCGTCGTGGACGTCCGGGACGGCCTTCTCCGGCTTGCTGCCCTCGGTGGCGGCGAACGGCTCGCGCACCCAGGAGCCGAACTCGTCGCCGTCGGTGTCGTCGAACCACCAGAGCCACGCGCCGTCCGGGGACGGCGTGGCGTGCAGGGTGCCGTTGGGCCGGTCGGTGACGCGCCGGTGCTCGTCGGTCGCGCGGTTCCAGGCGTACACCTCCCAGACACCGCTGGCGTTGGAGACGTACACGTTGGCTTCGGGGGCGTCGCGGGCCCATTCGGGCACCGAGATGCGCGGGGCGTGGAAGCGGGCGCGCCAGCGGGCTTCGGCTTCGGCGTCGTCGAACAGCCGGTCCGGGACCACCGCGGGCGGATATTGGTTGGCTGACTGCGTGCTCACCCCTCGATCCTGCCACCTTCTGGCCGTACTGTGTGCGGGGTGCTGGAGGGTTACGCGCCGGGCTACGGGCGAGACGCGGTGTCGATGATGTCCGCGCGCACGGCGGCGGAACGCGCGACGTTCGCCCAGCCCCTGTTCCGGCCGGGCATGTGGGTGGTCGACCTGGGCTGCGGCCCCGGCTCGATCACCCTGGGCCTGGCCGCGGAGTCCCGGGTGACGGGCGTCGACCGCGACGCGGGCCAGGTCGCGATGGCCCGGGAAGCCGCCCGCCGCGCCGGACGCTCCACAGTGGACTTCGTCGTGGCGTCGGCGTACGACTTGCCCTTCGCGGACGGCAGCGTGGACGTGGCGTTTTCGCACGCGCTGTTCGAGCACCTGGCCGCCCCGCGGGACGCGCTGGCGGAGCTGCACCGGGTTTTGAAGCCGGGCGGCAGGCTCGCGCTGTCCACTTCGGACTGGAGCAAGGCGCGGGTGAAGCCGAAGACGGCAAACGTCGACGCCGCGCTGCGCGGTCACCACCTGCTGCGCCGCAGCGCGGGCGGCGACCCGTTCGCGGGCGGCAAGATCGCGGACCACTGCGCGTCGGCGGGGTTCACCGAGATCGTCTCGCGCGCCCGCTACCGCGAGGACATGACGTACCGGGGTCTGGCGAAGTACGTGGAGTCGCGCCTGGAGGCGGCCATCGAGGAGCCGGGCCGTGACCGTGACCAGCTCGCGAGCGCAGCCCGGTCGGCCTCGGTGTGGACCCGCAGCGGCGACGGCGACTTCAGCCAGTGCTGGGTCGAGGTGACGGCCACCAGACCCTGAAACCAGAAGAGCCGGTGTCCGAAGACACCGGCTCTTACTCGTCGGGGTGGCGGGATTCGAACCCACGACCTCCTCGACCCGAACGAGGCACGCTACCAAGCTGCGCCACACCCCGAGGTACTGCTTAACGGGTCGTGGAGAAGTCTAGCGGACGGTGTCGCGGGCTTTCCGGGGGGCCGACTTATGCGGTTCCGTCGACCCCGATCCGCGCGGGACCAGCGTCAACAGGCTCGCCTCGGGTGGGCACGCGAACCGGGCGGGTGCCCAGGGTGACGTCCCCAGCCCGGCCGACACGTGCAGCCACATGTGCGCGCCCCACCGCGAGGCCCCGCGTGCCCGGCTGCGATCCAGGTCACAGTTGGTGACGATCGCGCCGTAACCCGGGAGCCGGAGCTGACCGCCGTGGGTGTGGCCCGCCAGGACCAGGTCGTAACCGTCCGTGGCGAACGTGTCCAGCACCCGGGGCTCCGGCGAGTGCGTGACGCCGATGCGGAGCGCCGCGCCGCTGTCGGCCGGGCCCGCGATGTCGGCGTAGCGGTCGCGGCGCAGGTGCGGGTCGTCGACGCCGGCCGCGAACACCCGCTGGCCGCCGACGTCGATCGTGCGGCGGACGTGCGTCAGGTCGGTCCAGCCGTGCTCGACGAACGCCGCGCGCAGGTCGCGCCACGGCAGCTGGACGCCGTGGATGCGCTTCTTCTTGCCCCGCGGCATCAGGTAGCGGGCCGGGTTCTTCGGCTTGGGCGCGTAGTAGTCGTTGCTGCCGAAGACGAACACCCCGGGCCGGTCGAGCAGCGGGCCCAGCGCGCGCAGCACCGACGGGACCGCGGTCCGGTGCGAGAGGTTGTCACCGGTGTTGACGACGAGGTCGGGGTTCAGCTCGTCGAGCGCGGCGACCCAGCGCTGCTTGCTGTGGTGGCCCGGCAGCATGTGCAGGTCCGAGACGTGCAGGACCGTGAACGGCCGGGATCCGGGCGCCAGCACCGGCAGTTCGGCGGTGCGGAGGGTCCAGTGGCGGCGTTCGATGCCGACGGCGTAACCAAGGGTCGCCGCACCGAGCGCGAGCGTCCCCGCGGCGAGGCGCTTCGCCGTGGCCCCCGACGTGCTTGTGTTACTGAGCGTGCTCACGAGGTCCAGGATACGTGCTCAACGGTTGGGTGACTTCACCGCCGTTTCGGGGAACCTGCCGCTTAGCATCTGCGTCGGCCCGGTTGTCACGGGTTTCGAGCCGGGGGGCTTGGGGAGAACGATGGAGCAGTTCGGGCCGTACCGGATCGAAGGCCTGCTCGGCCGCGGTGGCATGGGCGAGGTCCACCGCGCCTACGACACGGCGCACGACCGCGTCGTCGCGCTGAAGCTGCTGTCCGACCCGTTCGTCACCGACGAAGCCTTCCGCGCGCGCTTCCGCCGGGAGTCGCAGATCGTCGCGCGGCTGCGGGAACCGCACGTGATCCCGATCCACGCCTACGGCGAGATCGACGGCCGCCTGTACCTCGACATGCGGCTCGTCGAGGGCCGCGACCTGAAGGAGCTCCTGGAGGACGGCCCGCTCGAGCCCGCGCGGGCCGCCGCGATCGTGGCCCAGGTCGCGGGCGCGCTCGACGCAGCCCATGCGGACGGCCTGGTGCACCGCGACGTCAAGCCGTCGAACGTGCTCGTCACGAACGCGGACTTCGTGTACCTCGTCGACTTCGGCATCGCGCGGTCGATGACCGCCGAAGGGACGTCGATCACCGGTACCGGCAACGTGATCGGCACCCTCGACTACATGGCGCCGGAGCGCTTCGGCGACGCCCCGATCACCGGGCTCGTCGACGTCTACGCGCTCGCGTGCGTGTTCTTCGAGTGCCTCACGGGTCGCCGCCCGTTCCCGGCCGAGGGCGCGGCCGCGCAGATGGGTGCGCACCTGACCGCGCCGCCGCCGCTGCCGTCCCGGCTGCGGCCGGGCCTGCCGGCCGCCTTGGACGCCGTGGTGGCGCACGGCATGGCGAAGAACCCCGCCGACCGGTACCCGACGGCGGGGGCGTTCGCCGACGCCGTCCGCGCGGCCGTGACCGCGCCGGCACCGCCGATCCCGACGTGGCAGAAAACCCTGCCGGGCCCGGTGACACAGCCGCCGCCACCGCCCACGTCGTCCGGGCCGATCCCGATGGGGCCGCCGACGGGGTACCACCCGGGTCCGCCGACGGGTCCGCGGCCGCCCGTGCGGTTCACCGGGCCGTCCGGCAAGGTGGCGCCCGCCGCGTCCGGGCCGCCGAAGTCGCAGCGGAACCGCTGGATCGCGCTGTGCGCCGCGCTGGCGGGGATCGTCGTGGTCGCGCTGGTGATCACGTACGTGGTGACGCGGGACAGGACGACGCAGACGGCCGGACCGGGACCGACGAACCCCACCTCCACCAGCGGGAGCCCTTCGCCGCCAACGGAACCGTCGCCGGAGACGGAGACCTCGGCTCCTCCGTCCACTTCGGAATCGAAGCCGCCGCCGCACGACACCAAGCTCCACGACGCCCTGCCCATTGTCTACAAGGGAGGGACGTGCACCGACGCAGCGCCGTCCGGTGGCGCGGTGGCCGCCGTCGAGTGCACGGACTCGACGGTCGGTGACGTCCGGTCCGGCAACGTCATCCTCGAGCAGCCGACCGGCGCCCGCATCCTGCGGTTCGCCGACGCCGGCTCGATGAACGCCTTCTTCCAGGACATCGTGAAAACGCAGGGCTTGACCCGCAACGACGCCCAAGGCGCGTGCCGCCCGAAGAAGGTGCCGAAGATCTGGGGCACGTACTACCGCGCGGAGACGCCGAACCCGCTGCCCGGCGACTTCCTGACGTGTTTCCTCGGCGAGCCGGCCCAGCTGGTGTGGACGGACGGCGAGAGCCTGCTGGCCGGCATCCTGCTGTCCACAAAGGTCACCGACGTCGACAAGCTCGACAAGCTCTACTACTGGTGGAACGAGCAGATCCTCACGACGATGGCCCGCTCCTGAGCGCACCAGCCGCGGCATCGTCGCTGGTAGTCGCGGTGCTGATCACCCGGGCAGCGTATTGATCGCCGTCTGGCGAGCTGGCTAAATACCTCTGGAGAGGGGGCGGGCCGGCACCAGCTGCCGGCCATTCATCGCTGTGGTCTGGACCGCGTCCGTTGCCGGCGCGGTGTTTCCGTGTGGGCAATTCGTGCACCCGCGCACCCGCGCACCTAGGGGGATCAGTGAGAGCCAGTCGTCCGCGGCTCCGATGGGCGGCCGCGTTCGCGGCCGCGATTTCGGTCACCGCAGCTGTTTCCGCGCCGGCTTCGGCCGCGCCGAACGGTCAGTTTCCGGGCCCGGAAACGGACATCCGGGCAGCAACCGCACCGCGAACGGGCGTCCGCAGCGTTGCGGCCGGAGATCGTGCCGCGGGCTGGGAACGCTCCACCGACCGGGCCTGGACGACCAGCGGGGACGCGGACGGCTTCCACCTCCTGGTCGCCGACGAGGCGAAAGCGTACGAATGGCGCACGGCCGCCACGCTTTCCGAGCCCGGCTTCGACGCCGACATGTGGATCGGCAACGTCTGCGTGACCGGATCGGCCCACCGCGCGGTCGTCGCGTACGCCCCGCGTACCTTCACCAACAAGACCGAGCTCTTCGACCGCGGCGCCTTCACCGCCGTCGTCGACCTCGACACCGGTGCGGTGCGGAAGCTGCCGGTCCGGACCAGCCTCGCCTACTTCAACCCGTCCTGCGGCACCGGCGACTCCGTCGTGCTCACGCAGGCCGGCGACGAAGACCTCGGGAAGACCAGGCTGCTTCGCCTGGACGCCGCCTCGGGCAAGATCGCCGCGCCCGTCGACGTCGCCGGCCAGCTGACGTCGGCGGTGCCGACCGCGCACGGCCTGATCGGGGCCACCAAGGACGCGCTCGTCCGGGTCACCGAAACCGGTGTCCTGCAACGGGTCGCGCCCGCGTCCGGGGTGCCCTACGCGCTCGCCGCCGACGCCGACGGCGGGGTGGTCTACCTCGACCACGACGGGTCGCGCAACGCCAAGGCCCGCCGGGCCGTGATCGCCGGCGACGGATCGGTGACCACCAGGACGCTCGCTTCCGGCGTGCGGACCGACCTCGGCGTGACGTCGGGCCGGGGTGGCCGGGTCTACGTCACGGGCGCGAAGAAGACCTCGGGCGCGGCGCTCCCCGCCGCCGTTTCGCTGCTCGACGTGCCGAAGGACACGACGGTCTCCACCGAGGGACGGCTCGCCGTCACCGAGGTGGTCAAGCCGGGCGCACCCGACCCGCGGGTGGCGCCCGCGGGCGCGCAGGCGGTCGACATCACCGCGACGGTGCTGCCCACCCGCAAGCGGGTCACGCTCGCCGCCGGAACGGGCACCGCGTCCGGCGCGGGCCGCGTGCCGAGCCCGGCACCGGGCGGCGCTCCGGCCGGGGCGACCACCAACGGCGACCCCACCGACCCGGCCGACTCCGCCGACCGCTACTGCAGCGTGCCGCGCACCGACCCGCGCAACCAGGCGATGCAGCCCAAGCCCCGCCAGGTCGAATGGGCGGTCGACCAGGCCGTCCGCGGCGCGCTGACGGTCCAGCGCCCGGCGAACTGGAAGAACCTCGGCATGCCGGCCTACACACCGCAGGGCCTGTTCCCCAAGGTGGAGCTGGCCGGTGGCGGGTTCGTGCCCGCGCAGGTGATGCTCGGGATCACCGCGCAGGAGTCGAACATGTGGCAGGCCGCGCGGTCCTCGGTGCCCGGGACCACCGGCAACCCGCTGATCGGCAACTACTACGGCATCGACTACTACAACGGCAACGCGGCCGACGACTGGACGATCGACTGGGCGGAGGCCGATTGCGGGTACGGCGTCACGCAGGTGACCGACCACATGCGCTTGGCGGGCAAGGAAAAGGGCCCCGGTGACACGGCGTGGCCGTACCAGACGCAGCGGGCCGTGGCCCTGGACTTCGCCGCGAACGTGGCCGCCGGCGCCCAGATCATCTCGAACAAGTGGAACGAGGTGCGTGCGGCGAACCTCGTCGTCAACAACGGCGACGTCTCCCGGATCGAGAACTGGTTCTTCGCGATCTGGGCCTACAACTCCGGTTTCCACCCCGCGTCGGGGTCGGCGCCGTGGGGGCTCGGCTGGGGCAACAACCCCGCGAACCCGCGCTTCCTCGACAGCAGGCTGCCGTTCCTCGAGTATTCGTACGCCGACGCGGCGCACCCGCAGTACTGGCCGTACCCGGAGAAGGTGCTCGGCTGGGCCGGGCACCCGGTCAACCTGATCGAGACCCCGGGCACCATGGTCGCCGGCTTCCGGCCGTCGTGGTGGAACACCGTGGACAACCGGATCGCGGTCAAGCCGCCGGTGACCCAGTTCTGCGACGCCGGCAACGAATGCCACCCCGGCGAGAAGAACGTGCCGGACTACGCGGGCACGGGCCCCGACGACCCGGCCAACGTCGTCGGCGAACCGGCCGGTCCGTGCGCGCACAAGACGGACGGGAAGTTCGACCTCAAGTGCTGGTACCACCAGTCGAACACCTGGAAGCCGGACTGCGATTCCTCGTGCGGTTACGAACTGCTCCGGTTCGACCCCGGCTACGCCTACCAGGAGGACGCCGACAGCTACCCGCCGAACTGCAAAACGGCCGGGCTGCCCGCGGGGGCGCTGATCGTCGACGACGCCAACGGCGCGCCGCCGGTCCGGAACAACTGCACCCAGACCTGGGACAACGCGGGCAGCTTCCAGCTGAGCTACGCCGACGACGGCACCGGGCACTACCCGGGCAAGGTGGACACGCACCAGCTCGGCGGCGGCTTCGGCGGTCACTTCTACTTCGGCCACACCCGCACGTCCGCCGTCGAGGGCGGCAGGCTGAAGGTGACCGGCACCTGGACGCTGGCGAGCCCGCTCACCGCGTGGGCGCGGGTCATGGTGCACCTGCCGGACGTCGGCGCGCAGACCCAGCAGGCGCGCTACGACATCAACCTGGGCGACGGGCAGCGCCGGCACCGCTACCTCAACCAGCAGATCCAGCGCAACGGCTGGGTGTCGATCGGGGTGTACCCGTTCGCCGGGCGGCCGAGCGTTTCGCTGAGCTCGCTGACCGAGGACGGCACCGGCGACCTCGACGTCGCCTGGGACGCGATCGCGTTCCAGCCGCTGCCGGGCAAGCCGGTGAACATCGTCGCCGCACTGGGTGACTCGTATTCGTCGGGCGAGGGAGCCGGGAACTATTCGCGCGAATCCGACGCCAACCACGGCAACTCCGAGTGGAACGCCTGCCGCCGCAGCGCCGACGCGTGGCCGCGCAAGATGGTGCTCCCCGGCTCGGGCGGGTCGCTGGGCACGCTGTCCGACCAGTGGAACACGAACAACGAACTCGGGTTCGTCGCGTGTTCCGGCGCGTGGACGTGGAACGTGTCCGGGCGGTGGAACGGTGCGGGCTCGATCCCGACGTCGTGGATCCACCCGGAGCAGTACGAGAAGGGCGACGGCCAGTTCCACGAGATCAACCAGGTGGCCTCCGGGGTGCTCACGCCGGAGACGACCCTGGTGACCTTGACGATCGGCGGGAACGACGAAAACGCGTTCGTCAACGCCCTGATGGACTGCGCGTACCCGACCAACTGCGCCGACGACGAGTACCTGCCGAAGTACAAGGCCATCTTCGACCGCACGAAGACCCGGATCGCCGACACGATCCGTGCCATCCGCGGCGAAGCGCCGAACGCGCGCATCGTGCTGACGGCGTACCCGGAACCGTTGAGCCGCACGGTGAAGTGCGGGAGCTCCTGGTACTTCGACCTGTCCGAGGTGCACGCGATCGCCGAACTGACCAACTACGCCCGTGACAAGGAAGCCGAGGTCGTCACCCAGCTGCAGGGGGAGGGCATCAAGGTGGACGCGGCCGACCCGATCGGCGACTTCGTCGGCCACGGCGGCTGCGACGACCCGGAGTGGATCAACAAGATCGTCATCGGCCCCAACGGCGAGGGCGACTTCCACAACGGCGACAACCCTTCGCCGTTCTGCTTCTGGGACATCCTGGGCGGCGCGTGCCTGAGCCGGGAGATGTTCCACCCCAACACGGCGGGCACGACGGGCTACGCTCAGGTGGTGGAAAAGCGGCTGGCCCAGCTCCATTACCCGAGCTGACGAGATGACCGAACCGGGACGGCGGGCGAAGCCGCTGAGCGTGGTCTTCCGGGTGCTCATCGGCGTGGTGCTGGCCGGAGCCGCGGGAGTCCTGCTGCTCTTCACCGTCGTCCCGGCCCGGGTTCAGGACCAGGTCACGCAGCCGCACGTGGTCGGCACGGAGACACCGGAGATCGCCGCCCGGTTCGAGGCGCTGAGCCCGTCCGAACGAGCACAGGACGCCTCGCTGCGCCAGGCGGCGGCGGTCTCCGGCGCCGCGGCCACCCGGATCGAGCGGGACGGCGCGGAGACCACGGTGATCGTCCAGCTGGTGTCACCGGACCCGGACCACGTCTGCTATTCCTTCGCCGTCCCGCGTGCCGGCGGGCCGGGGTCCGTGCGGTACGACCGGCTGCCGAGCTGCCCCGGTTCCTGACCGGGCAGCTCGGTACCGCTTTCAGCCGGTGCCTAGCGTGCGCCGCCGCCCATGTACTTCGGGTCCGGCGGTGGCAGCTGCATGACCGGCTGGCTGCCGTCGAGGATGTTCTTCATCGCGCCGAACCACGTGCGGGCCGGGGACTTGCCACCGAAGATGTTCCCGCTCGGGCACACCCGGACGTTGCCGGGGCCGGCGTCGCAGATACCGCCCTGGCCGCCGCCGAACTTGAACGTCATGGCCGCGCCCGCCAGCTGCGGGGTGCCGCCGACGAAGGTCGCCGAGACGTTGCCCTGGGTCGTGCCCGTCTTGCCGATCATCGGGCGGTTCCAGCCGACGCCGTTGGCCGCCGCGAACGAAGTGCCGCCCGGCTGGTCGTCCTTGCTCATGCCCACGGCCAGGGTGTTCGCCAGCGCCTCGGGCACGGCCTGCTCGCAGGGAGCTTCCTTGACCGGCACCGGCTTCCCGTTGCGGTCGGTCACGCCGGCGATCGGCGTCGGCGGGCACCAGACGCCACCGGAGAGGATGGTCGCCGCGACGTTGCCCAGCTCCAAGCCGCTCAGCGGGCTGAAGCCCAGGGTGAACGCGCCGAAGCCCGGCCAGCCGCCCCGGGGGCCGTAGTACTCGGCCTGGCTCTGGCTCTTCTCCGCCTTGTCCGCCTTCGGGTCGACCGTTCCGCCGCCGACGTTGCTCGCCATCGTGTCGCGCATGCCGAGCCGCTTGGCCATGTCGATGCCCGGTGCCGTGCTGCCGAGCCGGTCTTCGAGCTCGACGAACGTGGTGTTCGGCGACGTCGCCAGCGCGGTCTGCACCGTCGCGCCCTGGGCGATGCGGCTGTAGTCGGCGGCGTTGCCGACGCAGTACCAGCGGGAGCGCAGCGGCGGCCCGGTCGGCGGGCAGTTCTCCCCACCACCGGAGTACACGCGCGAGACGTAGGTCTCCGGCACCTGGACCGGCGTGAAGATCCCGGCGACCCCCTTGTCCAGCGCCGCCGCCGTGGTGAAGATCTTGTACGTCGACCCCGCACCACCGGTGTTGTACACGCCGGTGGGCAGCGCGTACGTCGTCTGCCCCGCGTCCTGGTTCTGGCCGTAGTCGCGGTTCGAGGCCAGCGCCACCACTTCGTGCCGGTCCTTGCCCGGTTTCACCAGTGACAACGTGTTCGCCACGTACGGCTGGGTCTTCTTGACCTGCGCCTCCGCCGAGACCTTGGCCTCGTGGTTCGCGCGCTCGTCCAGCGTGCTCTTGATCGTGTAGCCGCCGGTGTAGAGCTGGTCCTTGGTCATCCCGCTGGCCTTGAGCAGGTAGTCCTCGACGTACTGGCAGAAGAACCCGGCCTCCGGGCCCGCGCCGATGCAGTTGGCCGGCGGCTTCTTCGGGGTGTCCGGGACCACGCCGAGCGGCTCGGCCTTGAACCGGTCCGCGTCGGCCTGCGCCAGCTTCTTGTTGTCGACCATCCGGTCGAGCACCAGGTTGCGGCGCGTGGTGGCCTTGTCCGGGTGCCGCCACGGGTCGTTGTTGATCGGATTGTTCACCAGGCCGGCCAGCAGTGCGGCCTGGGGCACGGTGAGCTTCTCCGGCGTCGTGTCGAAGTACGCGTGTGCGGCCGCGCCGATCCCGAAGATCTGCCGGGAGAATTCGACGATGTTGAGGTAGCCGGCGAGGATCTGCTGCTTGGTCAGCTTCGTCTCGAGCTGGATCGCGATCCGCGCTTCCTTGAGCTTGCGGGCGATCGACTGCTCCTGGGCCTTCTTCTGGCCGATCGGGTCGTTCCGGTAGACGACGTTGATCAGGTAGTTCTTGGTGTACTGCTGGGTCAGCGTCGAGGCGCCCTGTGTGTCGGCGCCGGTGGTGTTGCTGACGGCCGCGCGCAGCGTGCCCTGCCAGTCGACGCCGTGGTGCTCGTAGAACCGCTTGTCCTCGACCGAGACCAGGGCCCACTTCATGGCCTCGTTGATCTGGTTCTCGTTGATCGGCAGCCGGTACTGGTCGTACAGGGTCGCGATCGGCTTGCCGGTGCTGTCGGTGACCGTCGTCACCAGCGGCGGAGGGATGTCGGCGAGGTCGGAGGACGTCTTCTCGACCGTCTCGCTGGCCTGGTTGGACATGACACCGGCGGCCCCGACGACGGGGAAGAGCATGCCGGCGACGAGCACCCCCGCGAGCAGGCAGAGGCCGATGAGCTTGAACAAACCATCCGCTTTTCGCACGAGGGCCAGGCTACCCGGACCGGATCGGGCGCCGGTGACGCCGTGTCTCCGCGAGTGTGGAATCAGTGACAAAACAGCCCCCCTTCGGTGACAACTGGTAACGGAAGGCATTCTGGGTCTTGGCGGGGGGAACCGAGGGCCCCTACAGTCCGTCAACGTCTCACGAAGACAAGCCGTCGGATGGATCAACACGGGTGGGAGCTCGCGTGGTCCGAACGGCGGCACCGGCACCGGGGAGGTGCCCGGGTAACCGACGTGAGCAGAGGGAGACACGCTCGCGGGGGCAAGGAGCGCAGTGCCTTTCCCCGCTGGTGCGTCGATCACCAGGGTAGGGAGCTGGGGGCATGGAAACCAACCAGTCGAGCTGGCGAATCAACGCGTCCTGCCGGGACGCCGATCCGGACGGCCTGTTCGTCCGGGGTGCGGAGCAGAACCGGGCGAAAGCCGTCTGCTTGGGCTGCCCGGTCCGCACGGAATGCCTCGCCGAAGCACTCGACGGCCGGATCAACTTCGGTGTCTGGGGTGGCATGACCGAACGGGAACGGCGGGCCCTGCTGCGCCGCCGTCCCGACGTGGAGAGCTGGGCCGACCTGCTCGAAGCGGCCAAGCGCGACGCCGAGGAACGCGTTTCGGTCGGCTGATCAAGCGTCACTTTCGTAGGGAAAGTTCCGCGTCGCCCCCTCGGAGGCGCAACTTTCCCTATGAAAGTGACGCACCGCCCTCCCCGGCGGCGGAGCTTTCACGTGAAAGCTCCCACCTGCGGGCGGAGCTTTCACGTGAAAGCTCCGGTCAGCCGGCGAGCTTCACGCCGATCTCGCGCAGGCCCTCGAGGTCGTGGACGTCGCCGGCCAGTGCCGGCACCTTCGCCAGCGCCACCTCCGGGTGCGCCCGGGTGAACCGCGCCAGCAGCCGCTCCTCACGGTCGGCGAGGGTGACGCGGTCGGCGTGCAGCCGCAGCACGGCCTCGGCCAGCGGCGCGTTCGCGTCGCCCTCCTGCAGCGACTCGGCCGCCGCCAGCGCCTCCGCGCCCGACAGCTTCGCGAGCACCGGGTGCGTCCGGTTCGCGATCAGCCCGCCCAGCGGCATCGACTCCGAGGACAGCCGCTCCACGAAGTAGGACGCCTCGCGCAGCGCGTCCGGCTCCGGCGCGGCCACGACCAGGAACGACGTCCCGGACGAGCGCAGCAGCTCCGCCGTCTTGCGGGCGCGCTCCCGGAAGCCGCCGAACATGCTGTCGAAGGCCTGCATGAACGCCGACGCGTCGGTCAGCAGCTGGCCGCCGATGATCGTCGACACGGCCTTGGCGAACATCGAGAACCCGGCGTTGACGACCTTGCGCAGGCCCCAGCCGCCGGCCTTCGCCGGAGCGGTGAGCAGCCGGATCATCCGGCCGTCCAACGCCGACGAAAGCCGCGTCGGCGCGTCGAGGAAGTCCAGAGCGGACCGGCTCGGCGGGGTGTCCACGATGATCAGGTCCCACTCACCGGTCGCGGCGAGCTGGCCCAGCTTCTCCATCGCCATGTACTCCTGCGTGCCGGAGAACGACGTGGAAATCGTCTGGTAGAAGGGGTTCTGCAGCAGCTGCTCGGCGCGTTCCGGGCCGGCGTGCACGCGCACCATGTCGTCGAACGTGCGGCGCATGTCGAGCATCATCGCCCACAGCTCGCCCTTCGGCTCGAACCCCTCGACCTGCACCTGCTTCGGGTGGTTGCCGAGTTCGCGCAGGCCGAGCGCCTGCGCCAGCCGTCGCGCGGGGTCGATGGTCAGCACGACGGTCTGGCGGCCGCGCTCGGCCGCGCGCAGGGCCAGCGCGGCGGCCGTGGTCGTCTTGCCGACGCCGCCGGAGCCGCAGCAGACGATCACGCGGCTCTCCGGGTCGTCGAGCAGCGCGTCGATGTCGATGGTGGTCACAACCGCACCCCCTGGTCGGTCAGGGCCTCGGCCAGGTCGTAGAGGGCCGCGACGTCGACGCCTTCGGTCAGGTCCGGCAGCTGCAAGGTGGGCAGGTCGGCCTCGGCGAGCTGCTCGCGGGCCCGCTGCTCGGCGGCGACCCGCACGGCGTGCTCGACGGTCTCGTCGACCAGCGCGTCCAGCGTCGCCTGCGGCAGCTTCAGCCCGGCCGACGCGAGCCCGGTGCGGACGCGGGAGGCGTCGACGCGGCCATCCGCGGCGGCGGTCACGGAGCGGGCGGGCAGCCGCGGCGGCCGGACCCGGTTGACCAGCACCGCGCCCGGGCGCAGGTCGGCGCCGTCCAGCTCGGCCACGGCCTCGACGGTCTCGCGCACCGGCATCTCCTCCAGCAGCGTGGCCAGGTGGACGGCGGTTTCTCCGGAGTGCAGCAGGCGGACGACGCCATCGGCCTGGCCGCGGATCGGGCCGGTCTTCGCGAGGTCGGTCAGCGCCTTGGTGACGTCGAGGAACTTGACGACCCGGCCGGTCGGCGGCGAGTCGACGACGACGGCGTCGTAGGTGTGCCGCCCGTCGGACTCGGTCCGGCCGACGCACTCCTTGATCTTCCCGGTGAGCAGGACGTCACGCAGGCCCGGCGCGAGCGTGGTCGCGAACTCGATCGCGCCCATCCGCCGCAGCGTCCGGCCGGCGAAGCCGAGGTTGTAGAACATCTCGAAGTATTCGAGCAGCGCGGCTTCGACGTCGATGTGCAGCGCGCGCAGCTCCCCGCCACCCGGGACGGACGCGATGCGCTGCTCGGCGTAGGGCAGCGGCTCGGTGTCGAAGAGCTGGGCGATGCCCTGGCGGCCCTCGACCTCGATGAGCAGCACGCGGCGGCCTTCGCGGGCGAGCGCGAGGCCGAGCGCGGCGGCGAGCGTCGTCTTGCCGGTCCCGCCCTTGCCGGTGACGAAGTGCAGCCGGGCGCGGGCAAGCTCGTCGGTCCAGCCGGCATGGGAAACGGTCACTTCTTCACCCTAATTCAGCGCTCAACCGGCCAGCATCATGACGAAGGCCGCAGCAGCGGCACCCGCGACGAGTACCCAGCTCACGAGGCCGGGAAGCACGGTGAGGGTGAGCACGCCCACCACGACCAGCAGGGTGAAGGTGATCACCCCGGCCACGGCGACCTGACCCGAGCTCTGCGTCCGGTCCCGCACCTTCGCCATCACGACGAGCACCAAGGGCAGCCCGGCGGCCGCGAGCAGCACCGCCGCGAGCACGCGCCACGTTTCCACCCCGCCACGCTAGCGGCGCTTGGGGAGACGTGAGATGGATCACGCTCCGGCGCGTCGCGGCGCGTTTTCCGGCGGCGCTCCCCGGGGCACTTGCCCGCTTGGCTACGCTCCCGGCATGAGCGCCACCAAGTGGGAGTACGCCACCGTCCCTCTGCTGATCCACGCCACGAAGCAGATCCTCGACCAGTGGGGCGAGGACGGCTGGGAGCTGGTCACCGTGCTGCCGAACCCGAGCGGCGAGCAGCACGTCGCCTACCTGAAGCGTCCGAAGGGCTGACCGGGGTGAGCTGGAGCGAACGGCTGAAGGAGCTCGGCATCGAGCTGCCCGGCGTGGCGGCCCCGCTGGCCGCCTACGTGCCCGCCGTCCAGAGCGGCAAGCACGTCTACACCTCGGGCCAGCTGCCCTTCGTCGACGGCGTGCTCGCCGCGACCGGCAAGGTCGGCGCCGAGATCAGCCCCGAAGAGGCGAAGGGCCACGCCCGCACCTCCGCGCTCAACGCGCTCGCGGCCGTGCACGCGCTGGTGGGCATTGACAACGTCGCGCGGATCGTCAAGGTTGTCGGCTTCGTGGCTTCCGCGGAGGGCTTCACCGGTCAGCCCGCGGTCGTCAACGGCGCGTCCGAACTGCTCGGCGAGGTCTTCGGCGACGCGGGCATCCACGCCCGGTCGGCCGTCGGCGTCGCGGAGCTGCCCATCGGCTCGCCGGTGGAGGTCGAACTGATCGTGGAGGTGCAGTGATGGACCCGGACATCGAGCAGTCCACCCACGAGCTGCTGATCCGGCTGGCCGGGCGGCTGCCCGACCAGCTGCTGTGGCGGTTCCGCGACTGGCTCGGAGAGGGCGCGATGGGCACCCTCGCGCGCACCCTGCCGAGGTCTTTGCTTAAGCACAGGATCGACCTCGACCAGACGGAGTACCGGCTGCTCGTGGCCGGTCTCATCCCGCACGGCGCCGACTGGCACCAGGTCAGTTCGACGCTGGGGGTAGACGACGTCACCGAGAACCGGTACACATTCACGTCGAGTGCGCCCGAATGGGTTAACTCGGTCGACTCCGTGTCCGTGTTGATCCACGCAACGTTGCGCGGTCGCCCGGACGTGGGGGAAGTGCGGCAAAGCTGGCGACACGTCGGTGTGGTCGGGCAGGGCACGGCCAAGCGCGTCCTGCTGATCACCGCGCTGACGGGGCTACCGAGGTTGACCGGCGAACTGCAGCGGGTGCTGCGGGTCCTGGGCGACGAAGAGCCCAGCGTCGAGGTCATTCCGCCGCGCTTCGACCTGCCGGGGTACCACCGGGCCGCGCTGGCCGACTCAGAGCTGGTCTGCGTGGGCGCCGTGGCGGGGACCCGGCTAGTAGCCGCATAACGCTCGCCCGCCAGCGAGCTGGGAGGGAGCAAGGCAATGGTGGAGGTCCACGACGGCCCGCCCATGGACGGGTTCTCGGTGCCCCTGCGCCTGCACAACCTGTTGCTGGCCCTGGCGGGCCGGATCGACGACAGCGCGCTCACCGAAGCGCGTGAGCTGATCGCCCGGGCCCACATCGACGAGGCGGTCGAGCTGACCACCGGCACGCTCATCGCGGGCCGGATCCCGGTCAGCTCCGCCGAGCAGCGCGAGCTGGCGCTGGTCCTCGAGATGAGCCGGTCGGACGCGACGCTGGCGAACGATCTGCTGGTCGACGAGACCGAACCGGTCAACACGCACCGGTTCAGCGGCGAGAACGCCCCGGAGTTCGGCATCGCCGAGGCGCTCGACCGGACGCTGCAGGTGCTGCCGGACGTCCGCTCGGTGCACGCGGTGTGGCGCAACACCCCGGCCGGCAGCGTGCCGGGCGCGTTGCCGCAGCGCGTGGTGCTCGTGGAGCTGGGGCCGGATGGCAACCCGCCGGCCGTCGCGTTCCGCGTCGACACGGCGTTGCGCCGGGCCGGGATCCACTCGGTCGTCGAGGTCAGCGGCCCCGGCGTCGCGCACTCCGAGTACCACCAGGCCGCTTCGGCGGCCGCGTCGCCGGCCTGGGTGACCGGGACGACGTCGTCGCCCGCGTCGACGTACCGGCCCGAGCCGGCCAAGCCGTCGGCCCCGGTGACGTCGGAGCCGGTCGCGGAGTCGGGCAGCAGGCACAGCATGCGGTCCGCCACCACGACGGCGCCGGCCGAGCCGGTCGCCCCGGTGGTCCCGATCGTGTCGTCGCCCCCGCCCGTCCCCGAGCCGCCCCGCAAGGCGCGCTCCGAGCGGTCCGAGCGGTCCGAGACGCGGGCGGAGCGCACCGCCGACCTGACCCCGGCCGAGGTGGCGCAGCTGCGGCAGGCGCTGGCCGAGGACCCGGAGAAGGGCCGCGAGATCGCCGCGGGCAAGCCGTCGATGCACGAGGTCGTCGAGCTGCCGGCGCTGGACCTGGACGACCCGAGCCTGAGCGAGCGCGACCGGGCGTTGCTGCGCGAGCTGCACGCCGAGCTGGCCGAGCGCGAGCGGGCCGAGGCGGCGAAGATGCGCCTCAACGGCGCTTCCCGCTCCGGCGGCGACCAGCGAGGCTGGACCGCCCCCTGAGGTTTGCGGCACAAAGCGGAGCTTTCACGTGAAAGTGCCGCTTTTGCTGTGTCCGGCGTGCCACAACTGCGCGACGGGACGTCGGGGGGCGGAGGTATGTTGCCCGGGTGGAGCAGCCAACGGAGTTTGTCTTCGACATCCCGGTCGGTGCCGGTGTCGCCACGCGGGCCAACGCCGACGGCCCGCCGGCGACGCCGAAGGACGCGGCCACCGTCATCCTGGTCCGGGACGGCACCGACGGCGTTGAGGTCTTCCTCCAGCACCGGGTCAAGGGCATGCCGTTCGCGGGCGGGATGACCGTGTTCCCCGGCGGTGGGGTGGACCAGCGCGACGCCGACGCGTCGGTGGCGTGGGCCGGTCCCGGGCCGTCGTGGTGGGCTTCGCGCTTCGGCTGCGACGAGGCGCTCGCGCGGGCGCTGACCTGCGCGGCCGTGCGCGAGACGTTCGAGGAGTCCGGCGTGCTGCTCGCGGGCAGCGCGGACGCGGTGCTCACCGAAGTCACGCCGTACGCGGCGGCCCGCCAGGCCCTGGAAACACGCGAAGTGTCGCTGGCCGGGTTCCTCGCCGGCGCGGGACTGACGCTGCGGGCCGATCTGCTGCGCCCGTGGGCGCACTGGATCACGCCCGAACAGGAGCCGCGCCGCTACGACACCCGGTTCTACGTCGCGAAGCTGCCCGAAGGCCAGGAGGCCGACGGCGCGACGTCGGAGGCGTCGAGCTCCGGCTGGCAGCGTCCGGAAGACGCCATCGCCGACGCGCGCGAGGGCCGCCGGATGCTGATGCCGCCGACCTGGCTGACGCTGAGCGAGCTGGCGGAGTTCGCCACCGCCGACGACGTGCTGAACGCGTCACGCGAGATCGTCCGGATCGCGCCGACGCTCATCCGCGAGAACGGTCACGTCCGCGTCGTCCTGGAGCCGCGATGACCGCCCCGGCCTACGGCGTGCTGCGCCGCGTTTCCGAGACGGCTTCGGTGCTGCTGGAGAACAACCCGTCGTCGATGACGCTCGAAGGCACCAACAGCTGGGTGCTGCGGGCGGCGCCGGACGCGCCGGCCGTCGTCGTCGACCCCGGCTACCGCGACCTCGAGCACCTCGAGCTGCTGGCCGGGACCGGTCCGGTGGAGCTGGTCCTGCTCACGCACTGCCACCCCGACCACGCCGAAGGGGCGCCGTGGTTCGCCGAGCGCGCCGGCGCGCCGGTGCGGGCCTTCGACCCCGCGCTGTGCCTCGACGCCTCGTCCTTTGTGGACGGTGAGGTGATTTCCGCCGGCGGTTTGGACATCCGCGTGCTGCACACGCCGGGGCACACCGACGACTCGGTGTCGCTGGTCCTCGACGGCCAGGTGCTGACCGGCGACACCATCCTCGGGCGCGGCACGACGGTGCTGCACGACCTCGGCGACTACCTGCGGTCGCTGCGGAAGCTGATCGAGCTGCCGGCGGGCACGGTGGGGCTCCCCGGGCACGGTCCGGAGCTCCCCGACCTGTCCGCGACCGCGCGCGAGTACCTTTCCCACCGGGAACAGCGGCTCGACCAGGTGCGTTCGGCCTTGGAGACGCTCGGGGCGGACGCCACGCCGCGCCAGGTCGTCGAGGTCGTCTACGCCGACGTCGACCGGGCGTTGTGGGCGCCCGCCGAATGGAGCGTGCAGGCGCAGCTGGACTACTTGCGGTCGGAGGAAAAATGAGCAACGTCGAGGTCGAGTTCTACTGGCGCCCGGGGTGCGGGTTCTGCGCCGCGCTGGAGCGGCCGCTGTCGAAGAGCGGCTTCAACGTCCGCGCGATCAACATCTGGGAGGATCCGGCGGCGGCTGCCCGGGTCCGCGAGGTCGCCAACGGCAACGAGACGGTGCCGACCGTGATCGTCGGGTCGAAGGCGATGGTGAACCCCTCCTTCGCCGAGGTCGCGGCCGCGGTCAAGGCAGCTTCGGCGGGCTGATTGCGCTCGGTCGCTCTCCGTGGAGGAAGGCGGCCCACACCTCCCGTAGCCCGGTAGCCCCTTCGAGACCCTTCGGAGCGCCGGCGAGCATCGGCGCGTCCCAGACGTCGTGGGTGCCGAAGAGGAACGGGAGATCGATGCAGTGGCAGGCCCCGAACGGGTTGCCGGGTGCCTGCCAGTCGAAGCGGTAGGTGAAGGCGTCGAGCTTCGCGGCCAGCCTGTCGCTGGTGAAGAAGCTGTTCGCGGTGTCGATCGCTTCTTGCGGCGCGTCGGGGACGAAGGCGCGTAGCTCTTCCCGCGTCCAGCTGATGAGCGCGGGGCCCTCCGGTGCGGCCTCGACGAGGTCCCCGGCGACGAGATCGCCGTCGGCCACCAGCTGGAACGGCGGTTCGATCGAGCCGGGTTTCCCGGGCACCGAAACCTGCGCGGCCAGCAGCTGTTCCACCGGGGCGGTCCGGAGGTCCTGCAGGGCCCGGGCGGTCCGGTTCGCTTCCTCCCAAGTGGACGGTCGCATCCCGAGGGGCGCGCTCTGCAGGGCGATCCGCTTGACGAGCCCCCGCGCACGCGGCGACGACCACAGGGCGAGCGCCGACTGCGCACCGGCCGACTGCCCGCCGAGGGTGAGCTCGGCCGGGTTCCCGCCGAACGCGGCGATGTTGTCCCGCACCCATGCCAGCGCGGCGAGCTGATCGGCGATCCCGAGGTTCGGCGGCACGCCGTCCAGCGCGGCGAAGCCGAGGGCGCCGAGCCGGTAGTTGAGCGTCACGACGACGGCGTCGGCGTCGCGGGCCAGCCGCGTGCCGGTGTACCAGACCTGCCCGCCCGAGCCGCTGGAGAACCCACCGCCGTGGATCCACACGAGCACCGGCCGGCGCCCGGTGGTCGACGGCGTGAAGACGTTGAGGAACAGGCAGTCTTCGCTCTGCGGCAGCGGCATGGGCCCCAGGGCGTGTTCCAGGCGTGACGGCGGCTGCGGCGCCGCGGGCCCGGCTTCCAGCGCGTCGCGGACCCCCGTCCACGGCTTCGGCGGCGTGGGCGGTTCGAAGCGTTTCGCGGTGGCGTAAGGGATGCCCCAGAAGGCGCCGTCTGCTCCGCGGACCCGGCCGGTGCCGGTTGCGACGATCATCGTGCCTCCTCGAAGTACACAGCCGCGCCGAAGGCGTCCTCGGCGCGGACGAAGAACCCGCGGTCGTTCGTGGTGGTCGGGACGTGGTCCTCGACCAGCTTCCGCGCTTTCGCCGGATCCGCAACCACAACCCCGTGCGCGGCGAAGTACGGCGGTTCTCGCGGGGTTTCGCCGGGCAGGACGGTGTCGAGGTCGCTCACGCCGAAGATGTCGACGAGCCGGCGGCCACCGGTGATCACGGCGTAGCGCTTCCGATAGCTCTCGACCTCGTCGTCGGGCACGACCAGGGTGATCCCGGCGATTCCACGGGCACCGTTGGGGTGTTCGAGGTAGCGGGGCTGGTGGACGTACTCCGGGGTGAGGTGTTCGGCCGTGTGCAGGATGCCCTCGGGCGTGCGGTCCCGTCTGATGTGGACACTGCGGAAGCGCGCGGTGCGGGTGCCTTCGGGCAGTTCGACGTCGCGTTGCAGCTTCAGCACGCCTGAGCTGGAGAGCCCGGCCTCGCGCAGTCTGCGTTCGGCTTCCGCGGAGTCGTCGACGCCGAAGGAGCAGCCGTGGAGGCCGTCGCCGCGGGCGTCCAGGATCGGCAGCACCCGCCAGGGGTCGCCGGCGGTTTCGTCGACGATGCCGATGAGCTCGAGGAAGGAGCCACCGAAGTAGGCGCAGCGGTTCGCGGTGCAGCTGGGCACCGGTTCGCTCCGGTCGTCGACGGCCGCGAAGTGCCGGGACGGCGGGCTGAGCGTGAAGCCGAGTTGTTCGTAGCGCCGCCAGGTTTCCTCGTAGCGGCGGGTCAGGAAGACCGTGTGGTCGATGTTCATGTCTTCAGCCTGGGTGGGACCGGCTCGCTGTTCCACCCATTGCTCACCCGTGCGCAAAATCCGACTTGACCTAGGCTGATCTGGTGGAATCCGGCTTGCTCGACGACCTGGATCGCCGGCTGGCGCACGCGCTGCAGCTGGTCGGCCGGGCGTCGTTCAGCAGGATCGCCGCGGTGCTGGGCGTCTCGGACCAGACGGTGGCGCGCCGATACCGGAAGCTGCGGTCGTCCGGGGTGCTGCGGGTGGTCGGCGTCCCGGAGGCGGCGCCGCTCGGCCAGGTCCACTGGCTGGTCCGGCTGCGGTGCGTCCCAGACGCGGCGGCGGCGATCGCCGCGGGCCTGGCCCGCCGGGCCGACACGCAGTGGGTGAGCCTGATGTCGGGCGGCACGGAGATCGTGTGTTTCATCCGGGCGCCGCTGCGCGAGGAGACGGACGGCCTGCTCCTCGGCCAGTTGCCGCGGACGCCGCGGGTGGTGTCGATGACGGCGTACCGGCTGCTGCGCAGATTCGCGGGCGGCCCGGCGGGGTGGCCGGGCCGGTCGAACGCGTTGTCGCCGGCGGAGATCGCCGCGTTGCGCCCCCCGCCTTCGGAGGTTTTGTACCGACCGGAGCCGGGCGACGCGGAGCTCATGGCCGCCCTGGCCCACGACGGCCGAGCCGACATATCGACATTGTCGGCGGCCTGCGGTCGGTCGGAGTCGACGGTCCGCCGCCGTCTGGGGGCGCTGCAGGCATCGGGAGCGCTGTATTTCGACGTGGAGGTGGACGCGGCCCTGCTGGGCTACCCGCTGACGGCGACGCTGTGGCTGACGGTGGCCCCATCGGCCTGGAGTCGGCCGGCCGCGCGCTGGCTTCACATCCGCAGGTCGCCTTCGCGGCGGCAACCACGGGCCCGGCGAACCTGGTGGCGAACGTCGGCTGCCGCGACGACGCGGCGCTGTACGAGTACCTGGCGGTGGACTTGGGCGGGCTGCCGGGGGTGCAGCGGGTGGAGACGGCCCCGATGATCCGGACGCTGAAGCGCTTCGGGACGTTGGAGCCGGTGTAGCGCGAGAAGGCGCGTCGGCGACTACCTGCCTATGGACGACGAGCGGGCGATCGACTTCATACTGAACGGCGAGCAGCACCGGTTGAGCCGCACTGAAGTGCTGAGCGCGGCGGCACGGGGTGGCCCGGAGCCGATTCGCACGCACTGGGTCTCCGTCGGGGACCAGCGGTGGCCGCCGAGACAGCTCTTCGAGCGCGCGTTGGGTGTGTCGCGGACGGAGTTCATCTCGCACTACGCGATCCGGCAGCTCCGCCGGCTCGGCTTCCCGACCAGTCCGCTGCCCCAGGAGCTGGGGGAGCATGCCGAACCCGAGCTGCCCGCCGAGCCACCGGCACCCAGGAGCGACCTCGGTTCGGCGGTCAAGTCCTTCATCGACCTGCACGAGTTCTTCGACCGGGAAGATCTCTCCAGCCGGGTCGTGCGGCTGGAAGCCCTGCTGGAGGGTGCGGACAGCGAGACCGTCGGCGCGCGGGTGGCGCCCGAAGGGATGACCGATGATCTGATCCGCGGCGCCCTGCTGGTTCGGCAGCACGCCGGCCGGATCAACGACCTCATCCACGCGGCGATGATCGTCCGGGCGCTGCCGAAGATCCTCGAACCGGGTGAACGCATCGTCCGACGCCCGTCGCTGGCCTCCGGGAATGACCGGAGCCGGAAGTTCGACCTGGAGACCGACCGCCGCGTGGCCGAATTCAAAGCCGCGGAGTGGAAGGGGCGCGACGCGATGCGCAAGCGCACGCTCGTGGCCGATCTGGTCGGGCTCGTGCTGGAACGGGACCATCGCCGCGCGGAGCTGTACGTGCTCGGCCGGATGCCCATCGATTTCCTGCAGCGCAGCAGCTCGACGATGGAATGGGCGCTCGTCCGCTCGTCACCGCACCTCCGGCACGCCTACGAGCAGCGCTTCGGGAGTGCCGCGCTGACGGTCAGCCAGTTCACCGCCGGACCGGCGGCCGGAGTCGCCCTCCGGGAGCTGAACGAGCTCATCGGCTGAGCATCGGCATCAGGTAGTACGTCAGTTCCACCTCCCCGGGCTCCACAGCCCGCAGGACACACGCCCGCATCCCCGGCTGGATCGCCAGCACCACCCGCTCACCCGCAAACGCGGCAAGAGCGTCCACCAGGTACCGAGCCTGGAACGACGGCGACGTCCGGCCGCCGCTGACCTCGGCCTTTAGCGTCTCCTCGGCTTCGCCCGTGTCCTGGCGGGCGCTCGCCAACCGGACCTGCGCGTCGCCGACCTCCAGGGTCAGTACTCGGCGGTCCTCGGCGTACACCCCCACCCGGCGGACCGCTGCCGCCAGGGCGTCCGCCTCCAGGGACACCGTGGTGTCGACCGCGGCCGAGGGGATCGACTCCTCCGACAGGAAGCCCGCGTCGAGCACCGCCGTCGCTACCAGGCCGTCCGGCCAGCTCACCCCGAACCGGCCCGGGCCGAGGTGGAGGCCGACCCGGCCGCGTGCCTGGCGGGCCGCTTCGGACAGCAACGAGGCCGGGACCAGCACGTCCAGCTCTCCCGGCGACTGCAGGGGCAAGCGGGCCACCGCCATCCGGTACCGGTCCGACGCCGTCAACGTCAACCGATCGCCGGCGGACTGCAGCCGGACGCCCGTGAACAGCGGGAGCGGGTCGTCCTTCGCCGCCGTTCCCGCGACGATCCGCAACGCCGAGGCGAACGCCTCTCCGTCCACTTCGGACACCTGGGACGGTGGCTCCGGAGCGACGCCGGCGTCGGGCAGCAGCGGGAGCGCGAACCGGGCGTTGTCCAGCCGCAGGGCCAGGCGCGTGCCTTCGACGACCAGGCGCACCCGCTCGGCGTCGAGCACCTTCAGCGTCTCCGCCAGCGGTGCCGCCGGGACGGCGACCGAGCCGTCGGTGTGCGTGGTCGCCGGGCAGCCGAACCGGACGGCGAGGTCCGGTGCGACGCCGGCGACCGTCAGGCCGGCCGCGTCCGCCCGCAGCCGGAGCGCGGCGCGGGACGGCAGCAGGCGCGACGCGGCCGAGACGGCCGCCGAGAGGCGGTGGGCAGGCGCGGTGACGTCCATGACGGCAAGCTAGCCGCCGGCACCGACAAAAACGGCCGGGCTACGCGTTGACCAGCGAAGGCTCCGGAGCGGACTGGGGCGCCCGGACCGTGCCGCGCAGCAGCCACACGACCACCGCGAGCGCCAGCCCGGCCGCGCTCGCCGCCAGGAACGCCGCGCCCGGGCCGGCGTGCTCGACGACGTACCCGCTGATCGACTGGCCGGCCGCCAGCCCCAGCGTCACGGCGGTGAGCACCCAGCCGAACGCCTCCGCCGCGGTCCCGGCCGGCGCGACCACCTCGATCGCCGCCGAGTGGGCCGTCGACTGCGGGGTGATCAACGCGCCCGCCAGCAGCATCATCAGCGCCAGGCCCCACAGCGAAGACGGCCACGCGAGCAGCGCGACCAGCGCGCCGAACCCGCCGAGCAGCGCCGGCAGCCGCAGCCCCATCCGCCGCGGCCACGGCCGCAGGCTGTAGGCGACGCCGAACGCGACCGAGCTCAGCGACCACGCCGACAGCAGCAGGCCACCCACGGAGGCATGGCCCGCTTCGGTGGCCGACGCCGGCACGGCGACCTCGACGAACCCGATCACGACGCCGAAGCCGAGCGCGGCCAGCGCGAGCGTCCGCATGCCCGGGCTCGCCAGCGCGCCCAGCAGCGATCCCTGCGATCCCGCGGAGGGACCCCAAGCCCGCACCGCCGGGCTCAGGGCGAACAGCAGCGCACCGGTGAACTGCAGCGCGACGCCCAGCACCAGGCCGGTGCCCGCCCACGGCGCCATGACCAGCAGCCCGGCCACGCCGGGGCCGAGGATGAAAAAGACCTCCATGCTGATCGCCTCGTACGAGAACGCGGCGTTGCGCGCGCCACCCGGCGGGAGCAGCCGCGCCCACAGCGCTCGCGACGCCGACCCGACCATCGGCTCCGACAGCCCGGTGACGGCGCCGAGGGTGACCATCACGGCGGTCGCGGCGTGCGACTCGATCACCGTCACCAGCGCGGCCATCGAGAGCGCGGACAGCAGGGCGAAGACGAGCAGCGGCCGCGTCGGCCCGAACCGGTCGATCAGCCTGCCCTGCACCACCGCGCCCACCGAGACCCCGACGAGTGAACTGGCCGAGACGAGCCCGGCGACGGCGAAGGAACCGGTTTCGCGCTGGACGTAGAGCAGGGCCGAGATGCCGATCATGGCGATCGGCAGGCGGGCGAGCACGGCCGCGACCGCGGGCCGTCGCGCGGCGCGGTTCGTCAGCGCGGTGCGGTAGTCGGCGAGGGACGTGCGGCTTTCGTGGTTCGAGGCAGACTGGGACACGCGTACGAGTATGCCGCAGAGTGGTACGTCAGTACCAGTTATTTGCCGGTCAGGTGCGTCACCGGCCGACCGGAGTGGATCTTGGGACCGATGCGAGAGATCTCGATCGGGTAACACTCAGGATATTCTCCGTGGACTCCTGCAACGAAACGGCCCGGACGGCGTCCTTGAGAGTGAATGGCCTTGAATTCGTGGGTATGGGCCGTGATGGTTGAACAACAGCACAGAAAAACCCAGCTCCCTCCGGCACACGGGTCGGGGCCTGGCCCGGAGGGCGGGGAGCGCGGATCGTCGGGGGATGGTCCGCGCAACAACGAAGAGCCGGTGCGCCACGTCGGGGGTGGCGCCCGGCTCTTTGTTATGGGACACGAAGAAGGCCTCCTCACCCGCCGGGGTGAGGAGGCCTTCGACGTAAGAAGATCAGCGAGCCCGGCGGGCCAGCCGCTCCGGGTCCAGGATCAGCACGCTCTTGCCCTCGAGCCGCAGCCAGCCGCGGTGCGCGAAGTCGGCGAGCGCCTTGTTGACGGTCTCGCGCGAGGCGCCGACGTACTGGGCGATCTCTTCCTGCGTCAGGTCGTGCGTGACCCGCAGCAGGCCCGCCTCCTGGCTGCCGAACCGCTGCGCGAGCTGCAGCAGCGCCCGCGCCACGCGGCCCGGGACGTCGGTGAAGATCAGTTCCGCGACCATGTTGTTCGTCCGGCGCAGGCGGCGCGCGACCACGCGCAGCAGCTGCTCGGCGATCTCCGGGCGGGTCGAGATCCACTGGCGCAGGGCCGGGCGGTCCATGGTGACCGCGCGGACCTCGGTGACCGTGGTCGCGCTCGACGTCCGGGGGCCGGGGTCGAAGATGGACAGCTCGCCGAACATGTCCGACGGGCCGAAGATGCCCAGCAGGTTCTCGCGGCCGTCCGGGGACTTGCGGCCGATCTTCACCTTGCCGGACTGGATGATGTACAGCTTGTCGCCCGGTTCACCCTCGTTGAAGATGACGTGGCCGCGGGGGAACTCCACGGATTCCAAGGTCTGGGCCAGCGCCTCCGCCGCTGCCGGCTCCACACCCTGGAAAATGCCCGCACGGGCCAGGGTTTCGTCCACCTCGGGTGCCTCCTCGTCGAGAAACGATCACGCTCCCCCGTGTGTGGAGGAGCGTGACGCCGATCACTTGCGCGTCAGTCTAGGGCGTACTCGCGAGATCGCTCGCCGGACTCGCGTACGGCGGAAACGATCTCGTTCGAACGTGGAGCCTAACTCCGCACGCGACGCGCGCGTAGCCTGGCTGCCCGTCCGCCCAGCCTACGCAGCCGGAACAGCTCCAGCGCACGGCCGATGCCGTGCCCGTAGAGCGCCCTGACCTCGTTGGGCTGCGCCTGCTCGAGGAACTCTTCGACCTCGTTCTCCTGCACCGCGACGTGCTTGAGCCTGCTCTCCACCCGCTCCATGAAGAGCGCGAAGAACATGATGACCAGGGGGACCAGGATGACGAACCAGACGGTCATGACCGGACCCCGAAACACTCGTTGAAAAGCATCTACTCCAGATCCTCGCTCATGGCGGCCGGAAAACGCGCCGAGGTGGTGCTCTGGCGTGTCGGTCGTCGACCGGTGCAGTCACCGGCTCGTCCGACGGCGCCCGTAGGCTATCGGGGTGCCACCTGCCACCACGAACGCCCCCCGTGAGGGCGCTGGTGAAAGCCGGTTAGCTCTGGTGAGACGCGCCAGGCGGATGAAGCGTTGCTTGGACGACGTGTATCCGGACGCCCACTGCGAGCTCGACTTCACCACACCACTGGAACTGCTGGTCGCGGTCGTGCTGTCCGCGCAGACCACCGACGTCCGGGTGAACCTCGTCACTCCGGCGCTGTTCAAGCGCTACCGGACCGCCGCCGACTACGCGGGCGCCGACCGCGCCGAGCTGGAGGAGTACCTCCGCAGCACCGGCTTCTACCGGGCCAAGGCGAACTCCGTGATGGGCCTGGGCGCGGCGCTGGTCGAGCGCTTCGACGGCGAGGTCCCGGCCAAGCTCGAGGACCTGGTGACCCTGCCCGGCGTCGGCCGCAAGACGGCCAACGTCGTGCTCGGCAACGCCTTCGACGTCCCGGGCATCACCGTCGACACCCACTTCGGCCGGCTGGTCCGGCGCTGGGGCTGGACGGCGGAGGAGGACCCGGTCAAGGTCGAGCACGTGGTCGGCGAGCTGATCCCCCGCAAGGAGTGGACGATGCTCTCGCACCGGGTGATCTTCCACGGCCGCCGCGTCTGCCACGCGAAGAAGCCGGCCTGCGGCGCCTGCCCGCTGGCCAAGGACTGCCCGTCGTACGGCACCGGCCCGACCGGCTTCGAGGAAGCCGCGAAGCTGGTCAAAGGCGTCGAAAAGGACCACATCCTGGCGCTGGCGGCGCCCCGGTGACGAGAGTCACCCGGTGGGCCCTCGCGGCCGCCGTGCTGGCGGTGGCGCTGATCGTCGCGCTGCTGCCGCGCGGGGGTGACGACACCGCCGCGAAGCCGTCCGGGGACCTCGGGCCCGCCCGGTCCGCGGCGGCGCTCCAGCCGTGCCCGGCGCCGGGCGCGGCGCAGCCGGTGAAGCAGTTCGAAGGCGTCACGGCGGACTGCCTCGGCGACGGCGTGCGCGTCGACGTCGGCAAGGCCCTCGCCGGCGCTCCGGCGCTGGTCAACGTGTGGGCGTCGTGGTGCGAGCCGTGCCGGACCGAGCTGCCCGTGCTCCAGGAGTACGCGCGGCAGCCGGGCGCGATCCGGGTTCTCGGCGTCCAGGTGCAGAGCCCGGCGAAGGACGGCCTGGAGCTGCTGGCGAAGCTGGGGGTGCGCCTGCCGTCGGTGTTCGACGGGGACGGGGGCAGCGGGCCCGTCCGGACCGCGCTGAAGGTGCCGTCGACGCTCCCGGCGTCCTACCTGGTCACCGCGGGCGGTGAGGTGCGGTTCATCGCCAATCCCCGCTCGTTCGTGAACACTGACCAGGTGCGCGCGGCAGTCGAGGGGGCATCGTGATCGGACCGCTGGTCGAACCGGAGTCGGTTCCCGAGTGGCTCCGGCCGCTGGTCAAGGTGAGTGCCGAGGTCGATTCGAAGACGTTCACGCGGTTCAGCCCGCCCGAGGACGCCTATACGCGGCCCGCCGCGGTGCTCATCCTCTTCGGCGAGCGCGAAGCCGACGGCGAGCCGGACGTCCTGCTCCAGCGCCGGGCCGACACGCTGGGCTCGCACGCCGGGCAGGTCGCCTTCCCCGGCGGCGGCGCCGAGGAGGGCGACGGCGGCCCGGTCGGCACCGCGCTGCGCGAAGCCGAAGAAGAGACCGGCGTGGTCCCCTCCGGCGTCCGGCCGATCGCGGTCCTGCCGGAGCTGTTCGTCCCGGTGTCCCGGTTCGCCGTGACGCCGGTGCTGGCGCACTGGGCGGAACCGTCGCCGGTGCGCGCGGTCGACCCGGGCGAGACGGCGTCCGTCGCGCGCGTCGCCATCGCCGACCTGGTCGACCCGGCCAACCGGTTCACGGTCAAGAAGGCCGGCGCGCCGTGGAAGGGCCCGGCCTTCGAGGTCGGCGGGCTGTTCGTCTGGGGGTTCACCGCCGGGTTGCTGTCGGTGCTGCTGAGCCTGGGAGGCTGGGAGCGCGAATGGGACCCGGGCGACGTCCGGGACCTCGACGAGGCGCTGGCCGCGTTCGAGGCGCGGTTGGCAGGGGAGTGACGCCGTGAACTGGGTCGATGTGCTGGTGCTGCTGCTGGCCCTGCTGGCGGCCGTGTCCGGCGCGTTCCAGGGCGTGATCATCGCGCTGCCGTCGCTCGTCGGTGTCGTGCTCGGTGCGGTCGCCGGGGTCAAGCTCGCGCCGGTCGTGGTCTCGTTCTTCGACGACGCCGTCTGGAAGGTCGCCTTCGCGGTGGCGACGGTGGTCTTCCTGGTCGCGTTCGGCGAAGCGATCGGCGTCTACGTCGGACGGCGGCTGCGGCAGAAGATCAACCCGGACAAGCTCTCCGGCATCGACAAGACGCTCGGTGCGGTCGTGCAGGCCATGGTCGTGTTCGTGGTGGCGTGGCTGATCGCGACGCCGCTGACGACGGTGTCCGGCCTGCCGTGGCTGCCCAAGGCGATCAACAACTCGGTGGTGCTCGGCAAGGTCAACGACGCCATGCCGGAGGCCGCGCAGGGGCTGCCGAGCCAGCTGCGCAAGCTGCTCGACGCGTCCGGCTTCCCGTCCATCGTGGACCCGTTCCAGAAGACGCCGATGGCGGACACCTCGCCGCCGGACCCGGCCCTGCAGAGCAGCGGGATCGTCCAGCAGCTGCACGGCAGCGTGGTCAAGATCCGCGGCAGCGCCAGCTCGTGCTCGCGGTCGCTCGAAGGCAGCGGGTTCGTGATCGCGCCGCAGCGGGTGATGACGAACGCGCACGTCGTGGCGGGCACCGACACCGTCGGCATCGAGACGACCCAGGGCGACTACCCGGCCCGCGTCGTCTACTTCGACCCGGAGGTCGACATCGCGGTGCTCGCCGTGCCGCGGCTGCGGGCCGAGCCGCTGCAGTTCGCGCCGGAGACGGCGCGGGCGGGCGACAGCGCGGTCGTGCTCGGCTACCCGCTCGACGGCCCGTACCGGGCGACGCCGGCCCGCGTGCGCGGCCGGATCAACCTGCGCGGCCCGGACATCTACGAGGCGAACACCGTGCAGCGGGACGTCTTCACGGTCCGCGCCGAGATCCGCAGCGGCAACTCCGGCGGCCCGATGGTGACCCCGGACGGCAAGGTCATCGGCGTTGTCTTCGGCGCGGCGGTGGAGGACCCGGAGACGGGCTTCACGCTCACGTCCGAGCAGGTGCGCGCCGAAGTCGAGGCGGCGGCGTCGCAGACGGCGAACGTGTCGACCGGCTCCTGCGCGGCCTAACGCCCGAACCGCAGCGCCAGGCCGTCGAGCAGCGCCCGCATCCCCGACTCGAAGAGGTCGTCAAGGACGAGGTCGTAGCCGGTGCCGCCGAGTTCGCGGAGCATCTTGGCGAACACCGGCCGGCCGGCGCTCATCGCCTCCAGGGCCGGGGTCTGCAGGTCGATCCACTGCTCCTCGGAGAGCCCGGACGAGGCCAGTGCGTTCTGCTCGCGTTCGAGGTGGATCGCGATGCCTTGGACGTAGCTGAAGAACAGGACGTGCAGGTCGCACAGGGTCGCCGCGTCGACGTCCAGTTCGGCCAGCGCCGCCAGTGCCCACTCGCCGTGCATGCCGAGGTTGCGCAGGGCCAGCGGCCGGGTGAGCGGTCCGAGCTGGGCGAGCCACGGGTGCCGCTTGTAGAGCGACCACAGCGTCCGGCCGCCGAGCGTCAGGCGCTCCCGCCAGTCGCCGCGCGGGGTGGCCGGGTAGCCGCGCTCGCCGAACGCGGTGTCGGCCATGAGCAGCACCAGCTCGTCCTTGCCCCGCACGTACCGGTACGGCGCCATCGCCGCGACGCCGAGGCGGGCCGCGACCCCGCGCATGGAAAGCGCGCCGAGGCCTTCGGCGTCGGCGATCGCGATGGCGGTCCGCACGAGCTGTTCGCGGGTCAGCCCGCGCGGCCCGCCACGGCGTTCCCGGCTCGCTACGAACATGCCCGACCGCGGCTCCGCCAGCACGACCCCTTCCTGGCTCAGCAGGGCGAGCGCCTTCGCCGCGGTCGCCATGGCGACGCCGTGGTCGGTCGCGAGCCGCCGGGTCGAAGGCACGCGCGCGCCCGGCGGGAGCTCGCCGCGCGCGATCCGGTCGCGCAGCTCGTCGGCGATGGCCACGTACTTCACGGCGGTCTCCTGACCTAGTACAGACGGCCTTCTGTACTAGTACAGAAATGGCCATTTTCCTGCGTGATCTCCAAGGTGGTGCCGGTAAGCGTACAACTCTGGAGGAAACATGCGGAACGTCCTGATCTCCGGCGCCGGTGTCGCCGGTGGCACCCTGGCCCGGTTCCTGGCGCGCGAAGGCTGGTCGGTGACCGTGGTCGAGCGGACGCCCGGCCCGCGCACCGGCGGCCAGGCGATCGACGTGCGCGGGGTCGCGCTCGACGTCCTCGACCGGCTGGGCCTCGGCGACCGGATGCGGGCGGTGCGCACCCGCATGCGCGGGATGTCCGTGGTGGACGGCGACGGCCACGAGCTCTTGCGGTCGGAGGAGCACACCTTCAGCAGCGGACGGCTCGACAGCGACGACATCGAGCTCCTGCGCGACGACGTCGTCTCGATCCTCGGCGAGGCCACTGACGTCGAGTACGTCTTCGGCGACTCGATCACGGCGCTCACCGAAGAGGCGCACGGTGTGCGCGTCGAGTTCGAGCACGGCGGCTTCCGGACGTTCGACCTGGTCGTCGGGGCGGACGGCCTGCACTCGGTCGTGCGGCGGCTCGTGTTCGGCCCGGAGGAGGACTTCATCCGCCACCTCGGGCAGTACCTGGCCATCTTCCCCACGGCCAACTTCCTCGGCCTGGAGGACTGGCAGGTCTGGTTCCGGCACGAGCACACCGGGGGCGTGGCCTACCCGGTCCGGGACAACACCGAGCTCCGCGTGACGCTGGGCTTCGGCTCGGACCCGCTGCCGCGGCTGACCGTCCCGGAGCAGAAGCGGCTGATCGCCGAGCGGCTCGCCGGCGTCGGCTGGGAGGTGCCCAAGCTGCTGGAGGCGATGGCCGAGGCGGACGTGTTCTACTTCGACGCCATGGCCCAGATCCACCTGGACCGCTGGTCGGCGGGCCGGGTCGTGCTCGTCGGCGACGCCGGCTACTGCGCTTCGCCGCTGTCGGGCCAGGGGACGAGCCTCGCACTGGTCGGCGCGTACGTCCTCGCGCAGGAACTCGGCCGGGCCGGGTACGAGGAGGCCTTCGCGGCTTACGAGCGGCGGATGCGGCCCTTCGTCGAGCTCAACCAGGCGCTCGCCACCGAAAACCCCGAAGGGCCGGCGTCGGACGAGTCGGTGGAGCGGGCGAAGAACGCCATCAGCCTCGGCTGAGGAAGTCCACCAGGGCCGCCGACGTGCGGTCCGGCGCTTCGAGGTGGGGGAAGTGCCCGACGCCCGGCCAGATCTCCGGCTCGGCGTGCGGGCCCGCCCAGCGCACCGACGACGTCGCCGTCTCGGGCAGGATGCAGGTGTCCTCGGCGCCGTGCAGCTGCAGGGTCGGCGCCGCGATCCGGGCGTCGACGGCGTCGGTGAACCGGCGCCCCTCCCCGCGGAACTGGGCGCGGAACGCCCACCGGTAGTACTCGAGCGCGCTGTGCGCGACTCCGGGCACGAGCATCGCCTGCCGGAACGCCTCGACGCTGCCGTCGAAGTCCGGCGTGGACCGCCAGCGGGGGCCGGCCCAGCCGCCGAACAGGTCCCCGACGGCCTGGGCGTCGTCCTTCACCAGCCACTTCTCCGGGGCCATCGGCACCTGGAAGCGGAAGAGGTGCCCGGCCGCGCGGCCCTGGCCGCGCCACGGACGAGCCGCTCCCGAGCGCAGGGCGAGCGGATGGGCGGCGCCGATCGCCGTCACCGAGGACACCAGCCGCGGGTGCAGCGCCGCGACCGTCCAGGCGAGCATGCCGCCCCAGGCGTGCCCGACGAGGTGCGCGCGCCGCGCCCCGAGCGACTTGATCAGCCCGCCGACGTCGCCGGCGAGCGTCCACGCGTCGTAGCCGCGGGGCGGCTTGTCCGAATCGCCGTAGCCGCGCAGGTCGACGGCCACCGCGCGGAATCCGGCTTCGGCCAGTGCCCGCAGCTGGTGGTGCCAGGTCCACCAGAACTCGGCGAATCCGTGCAGCAGCACCACGACCGGCCCGTCGCCGAGCTCGGCGACGTGCAGGCGGATGCCGTTCGCGGACACGTCGCGGTGGACCCACGGGCCGTCGAGCCGGACGATCGACGGGTCGGGGGACGCGTGCAACGAACTCAGTCGCGCGTGGTCAAGCCGGCTTCGGGCGCCCGCTGCGGCTTCAGCGCGGCGGCGGTCTCCTTGACGCTGGCGATGGTCCGCTCCGGTGCCTTGAACTTCTTCACCTTGCGGTAGCCGAGGAACCCGACCGCGCCCGCGACCAGCAGCATCAGGAAGAACACGATGCCGAAGGCGATCCAGCGGTAGCGCACCCACTCGGCCAGGCCCTCGGCCGCGAAGAAGAACAGGAAGAACGTGCTGTACAGGAAGACCGTCAGCGCGATCAGGAAGAAGATGGCGCCCTTGAGGCCCTTCTTCACCTCGCCGACCAGCTCGGATTTCGCCAGCTCCATCTCGGCCCTGACCAGGGTGGAGATGTGCTGGGTCGCGTCGCCGACCAGGCGGCCGATCGACTGGTCGCCGGGGACGTCGGCGGCGGAGGACAGCGGGAGGTAAGGCACGGCCCCCACGCCGTCGGGACCGGTGCGTTCGTGCTTGGGGCTGCTCACCGGGTCATCGTGCCATGTGTCCTTATCGCGGGCGCGGCGGCGTCACAGTGTGTCGGAGATTCGCGCGTGAACCTTGCTACGACGGAGTAGCAAGGCCGCCGCCAGCAGGGACGCCGCCGCCGACGCGATCAGCACCGCGGCCTTGGCCAGCTCGCTGCTGCCTTCCGGCAGCGACAGCTCCGCGATCAGCAGGCTCACGGTGAACCCGACCCCGCCGAGCACGGACAACGCGGCCAGGTCCCGCCAGCCCATCCCCCGCGGCTTCTCCGCCGCGCCCACCTTCACGGCGAGCAGGCTGGCGCCGAGGATGCCGACGACCTTGCCGACGAGGAGCCCGGCGAGCACGGCGAGCGGCAACGCCGTCGTGAACACCGCGCCGAGCGCGTCGGCGTTGACCGAGATCCCGGCCGCGAACAGCGCGAACAACGGCACGGCGACGGCCGCCGACCACGGCTGGAGCCGGTGCTCGAGCCGCAGCGCGGGCGCCTCCGCCTCGCCCTCGTCGGCGCGGACGCGGGTGAGCAGGCCCAGCGCGACGCCGGCGACCGTCGCGTGGATGCCCGACGAATGCACCGCGACCCACGTGACCAGCGCGAGCGGCACGTACAGCCACGGCGTCCGGACCCGGCGGTGCTGCAGGAACGCGTAGAGGGCGAGCGCCACGACGGCGACGGCCACCGCGACCAGGTCGAAGCCCGTCGTGAACAGCAGGGCGATGACGATGATCGCGCCGAGGTCGTCCACCACGGCCAGCGAAAGCAGGAAGATCCGCGCGCTCGACGGCAGGTTCGACGCCGTCAGCGCCAGCACGCCGAGGGCGAAGGCGATGTCCGTGGCGACCGGGATCGCCCAGGCCCGCTCGATCCCCGGTGTTCCCCAGCCGACGCCCAACGCGACGAGCGCGGGCACGACCATGCCGCCGATCGCGGCCACGACCGGCAGGACGGCCTGCTTGAACCGCGACAGCTCGCCGATGACGAGCTCGCGTTTGAGCTCCAGCCCGGCGACGAAGAAGAACAGGGCGAGGAGGCCGTCCTTCGCCCAGTCGCCGAGCGTCAGGTTCAGGTGCAGGAACTCCGGGCCGAGCCGGAAGTCGCGCAGCGCCTGGTAGCTCTCCTGCAGCGGCGAGTTGGCCCAGATCAGCGCGACCGCGGTCGCGCCGAGCAGGATGAGCCCGCCGGTGGTCTCGGTGCGCAGGTAGCGGGCGAACTCGGTCAGAGGACGGGACACGGGCGGCTCCAGGGGTCGCTGATCACTGTTGCCGACCAGGCTTCCCGGCGCACCTTGATGCCACTTTACCGGCTCTTTGTCACGGATAGTCATGACCGCCGCCACACGTCGTGCCGGTGGTGAGCCACGCGGTGGGCTCCTAACATGCCAATCGACAACGAAGTCCCTACCCAAAGGAAGACGAGAGTTGTGAGCACCTCAACCGAGGTCCAGCAGGACACGAGGTTCTTCGGGCATCCACGAGGACTGGCGAACCTCTTCGGCGTCGAGATGTGGGAGCGCTTCTCCTACTACGGGATGCTCGGCATCCTGCCCATCTACCTCTACTACAAGGTGGAACAGGGCGGGCTGGGCCTCGCGCAGGAGTCCGCGCTAGGCATCGTCGGCGCGTACGGCGGCCTGGTGTACCTGTCGGCCGTCATCGGCGCGTGGGTGGCCGACCGCCTCCTCGGCTCCGAGCGGACGCTGTTCTACAGCGCCGTGCTGATCATGATCGGCCACATCAGCCTGGCCCTGCTGCCGGGCCTGGCCGGCATCGGCGTCGGCCTCGTGTGCGTCGCGGTCGGCAGCGGCGGCCTGAAGTCCAACGCGACGGCGATCGTCGGCACGCTCTACGCCAAAGGCGACGAGCGGCGCGACGCCGGCTTCACGATCTTCTACATGGGCGTCAACCTCGGTGGCTTCGTCGGCCCGCTGCTGACCGGGCTGGCGCAGACCCGGGTCGGCTTCCACCTCGGGTTCGGCCTCGCGGCGATCGGCATGGCCCTCGGCCTGACCCAGTACGCGTTCGGCCGCAAGAACCTCGGCGACAAGGCGAAGGAGGTGCCCAACCCGCTGCCGTCGTCCCGGCGCGTGCTGGCGATCGGCGCCGCCGTCCTGCTGGTGGCCGCGATCGTGGCGCTGGTCATGACCGGCGTCGTGAACCCGGGCAACCTCGCCGACGTCGTCGTGTGGGTGGTCGGCGCGATCTCGGTGAGCTACTTCCTCGTCATCCTGACCAGCGGCAAGATCACCGCCGTCGAGCGCAGCCGGGTGCTCTCCTTCATCCCGATGTTCATCGCCAGCGCGGTGTTCTTCTCGCTGTACCAGCAGCAGTTCACGGTCGTCGCGGCCTACACCGACCAGCGGCTGAACCGGACCCTGTTCGGCTGGGAGATGCCGGTGTCCTGGGTCAACTCGATCAACCCGGTGTTCATCATCGTCTTCGCCCCGGTCCTCGCGGCGCTGTGGACGAAGCTCGGCGAGCGGCAGCCGTCGACGCCGATGAAGTTCGTCCTCGGCACGGTGCTGATGGGCGCGGCGTTCCTGCTGTTCCTGCCGATGGTGGGCAGCGGCAAGAACGCGAGCCCGATCCTCGCGATGGTCGGCATCCTGTTCGTGTTCACGATCGCGGAGCTGTGCCTCTCGCCGGTCGGGCTGTCACTGTCGACGAAGCTCGCGCCGGAGGCGTTCCGGACGCAGATGGTGGCGCTGAACTTCCTGTCGATCTCGTTCGGCACCGCGATGTCCGGCAAGCTCGCCGAGTACTACTCCGTCGACGACGAGGCGCCGTACTTCAGCACGGTCGGCTTGGTCGCCATCGGCGTCGGCGTGCTGCTGTTCCTGGGCATCCCCTTCATCCGCAAGCTGATGAAGGGCGTCCATTAGCCCACGGTGGTGCCGAAGAGCACCCCGACGAAGTAGGTCACAACCATGGTGAGGGCGCCGACGCCGACGTTGCGGAGGATCGCGCGCCCCACGTTCGCGTCGCCGAGCCTCGCGCTGATCCACCCGGTCAGCGTGAGGCCGACGACGACCGCGGCGGCGCACGCCCACACCCGCAGGGAGACGCCGGCCCAGGCGATGGACAGGATCGGCAGCAGCGCCCCGACCGAGAACGCGATCAGCGACGCCCACGCCGCCTGCCACGGGCTGGTCAGGTTGTCGGGGTCGATGCCGAGTTCGGCCTCGGCGTGCGCCTGCAGGGCGTCCTTTTCGGTCAGTTCGCGGGCGACCCGGCTCGCCAGCTCGGGCGACAGTCCCTTTTGCTCGTAGATTTCGGCGAGCTCGCGCTCTTCGGCCTCCGGCATGGTCTTGAGCTCCTGCTTTTCCAGCCGGAGCAACGCCTGTTCGGTGTCGCGCTGGGTGCTCACCGAGACGTATTCCCCGCCGGCCATGGAAAAGGCGCCGGCGACGAGCCCGGCGATTCCGGCGGTCAGAATCGTCGTGCTTTCCGTGGTCGCCCCGGCCACGCCGACGACGATGCCGGCGACCGAGACGATCCCGTCGTTCGCCCCCAGTACCCCGGCTCGCAGCCAGTTCAGCTTCCCGCCCACGCCCTGGTGCGGTTCGTGAGCGTGCTCCACCGCGCCGCCGTCGATCGTTTCGGTCACGGGAACCAGTGAAACACGGAAGCGGAATCGTGGCGAGACCTGGGATTCGCGGTCAGGGCGGCCTAAATAACGACTGCCTTACCTAAGTGGTCCTGTGTGGACTCTCAGCTTTCCCGGGTCATGATGGGCGGCATGGAAGAACAGGTGTGGCAGCCGCTGCGCACGGTGGAGGGCCTCCCGCTGCACGGCGGCGAAGGCCGGTTCCGGCAGCTGGAGCGGGCCGCGAGTGGACTGGCGTACCTCATCCACTACCCGGCGGGCGTGGCGTCACCGACCCACGCGCACGACCACGACTCGATCGTCTACGTCCTGTCGGGGCGGTTGCGAGGAGCGGTGGACGGCGTGGAGGCCGTCCTCGAACCGGGTGACTCGGCGTTGCACCCCCGCGGGGTCGCGCACCACGTCGAGGCGCTGACGGACTCGATGTGGGTCGAGTTCAAGTCCCCGCTCCCGCAGCGTCCGCCGATCGCCTAGGCGCCCCAATGTGGCGTCCGCCGATCGCCTAGGCGCCCCAATGTGGCGTTCGGTGCGTCGAGCGCACCCAATGTGGCGTTCGGTGCGTTGAGCGCACCCAACGCCACATTGGGGCGCTTGGGACCTGCGGAAAGGCGGAAGCGCCCGGCCCCGCCAGTGCGGAATCGGGCGCTTCCCAGGAGTGAAGCCTCAGGCGTCCAGCTCGGCGAGGGCCTGCTTGGCCTTCTCGAGCTCGGCCTCCAGCGCCGCGACCTTCGCCGCCTGCGCCTCGCGGGCCTGGTTGATCACCTCGTCGATCGGGCCGGACAGGTCCGCGTGCAGCTCCTTGGCCGCGCGCGACACCGCCGCCGCGGGGATCTCCAGACCCTTCGCGACCCACTTCGAACCGTTCTTCAGCTCGGCCTGCCACTCGCCGTCGGCGGTGCCGGTGACCGTGAGGATCAGCTCGACCGTGCGGGTCTTCTTCGCCGTCGACGCCGTCGCACCCTTGGGGCGGCCGCGCTTGGGCTTGGGGGCCTCTTCCTCGTCGACCGGCGAAGCTTCGCCTTCCGAAGAGGGGGACGCGGACTCGGTGTCGGACACTTCGGCGGCGGGAACCTCCGGAGTCGAAGCCGGAGCCGAAGCCGTTTCCTCGTCGTGCGTCAGGACATCCACGGTCATCGTCGTGTCGTCTCCTTGCCCGGGAAGTGGGTGTGGTTCGCGGCACAGCGTAGAACATGCGTTCGAGTCGTGCCACACGGGGTGTCATGGCAGAGCCCTCCCGGCGCGAAGCCGGAAGGGCTCTGACGGGAGAACGCTAGCTCACTCCTCCGACTTGCCCGACTTCAGGCCCGACGAGATCAGGTCCATCACCGACGAGTCGGCCAGCGTGGTGACGTCCCCGACCTGCCGGTTCTCCGCCACATCCCGCAGCAGGCGGCGCATGATCTTGCCCGAACGCGTCTTCGGCAGCTCCGGCACGACCATGATCTGCCGCGGCTTCGCGATCGGCCCGATCTCCTTCGCGACGTGGTTGCGCAGCGCCTGGATGGCCTCTTCGCCGCCGTCGACGGCGTTGCCGCGCAAGATCACGAACGCCACGATGCCCTGGCCCGTCGTCGGGTCGGTCGCGCCGACCACCGCGGCCTCGGCCACCGTCGGGTGCGAGACCAGCGCCGACTCGACCTCGGTCGTCGAGATGCGGTGGCCGGAGACGTTCATGACGTCGTCGACGCGGCCCAGCAGCCAGACGTCGCCGTCGTTGTCGTACTTCGCGCCGTCGCCGGCGAAGTAGAAGCCCTGGTCCTTGAACCGTGACCAGTACGTGTCGCGGAAGCGCTCCTCGTCGCCCCAGACGCCACGCAGCATCGACGGCCACGGCTTGTCGAGCACCAGGTACCCGCCGCCGCCCGGGCCGACCTCGGCGCCCTGGTCGTCGACGACCTTCGCGGAGATGCCCGGCAGCGCCTTCTGCGCGGAGCCCGGCTTCGCGGAGGTGACGCCCGGCAGCGGCGAGATCATGATCGCGCCGGTCTCGGTCTGCCACCACGTGTCGACGACCGGCGCCGTGCCCGCGCCGATGTTCTCGCGGTACCAGATCCACGCCTCGGGGTTGATCGGCTCGCCGACCGAACCCAGCACCCGCAGCGACGACAGGTCGTACTTCTCCGGGATCTCCGCGCCCCACTTCATGAAGGTGCGGATCAGCGTCGGGGCCGTGTAGTAGAGGGAGACCTTGTACTTCTGGACGATCTCCCAGTGCCGCCCCTCGTGTGGGGTGTTCGGCGTGCCTTCGTAGACGACCTGCGTGACGCGGTTGGCGAGCGGGCCGTAGACGATGTAGCTGTGGCCGGTGATCCAGCCGATGTCGGCGGTGCACCAGTAGACGTCCTCGCCGGCCTTGTGGTCGAAGACGTTGTGGTGGGTGTACGCCGTCTGCGTCAGGTAGCCACCGGAGGTGTGCAGGATGCCCTTCGGCTTCCCCGTCGTGCCGGACGTGTAGAGGATGAAAAGCGGGTGCTCGCTGTCGAAAGCCTCCGGAGTGTGCTCTTCGGACTGTCCGTCGACGAGCTCGTGCCACCAGACGTCGCGAGAGTCCGTCCACGGCATTTCGCCTTCGAGCTTGTCGCCCGTGCGCTTCACGACGATGACCTTCTCGACGGTTTCGGCGCCTTCGAGCGCTTCGTCGACGTTGGCCTTCATCGGCGCGGCCTTGCCACGGCGGAACTGCCCGTCGGAGGTGATGACGACCTTCGCGGCGGCGTCGTCGACGCGGGCCCGCAGCGCCGTCGGCGAGAAGCCGCCGAAGACGACGTTGTGCAGCGCGCCGATCCGCGCGCACGCGAGCATCGCGAAGATGGCCTCGGGGACCATCTGCAGCTGGATCGCCACGACGTCGCCGGCGGTGACGCCGAGGGACGCGAGTGCGTTGGCGGCCTTGGAAACCTCGGTCTTCAGCTCGGCGTAGGTGATGTCCCGGGTGTCACCCGGCTCGCCGACCCAGTGGATCGCGACCTGGTCGCCGTGGCCGGACTCGACGTGCCGGTCGACGCAGTTGTAGGCGACGTTCAGCTTGCCGCCCACGAACCACTTCGCGAAGGGCGCATTGGTCCAGTCCAGTACCGTGGTCCACTTCGTGTCCCACGTGAGCCGCTCGGCCTGCTTCGCCCAGAACGCTTCGCGATCGGCGTCCGCCTCGGCGTACATCTCGGCCTTCGCGTTGGCCTGAGCAGCGAAATCATCGCTGGGCGGGAAGGTGCGGCTCTCGGTGAGCAGGTTGTCCAGGGCGGGGGACTGCTCGGTCATGGTTGCAAGGCCTCCTGTAGTGCGCCGAAACGACGGCTAGCGGCACGCTAGCGACGTTAGTCCGCCTTGTAAAAGGTTGCACCCACGATGCCCTGCCGGTTCACCGTGGCAGGCGAGCTCCGGTGACTAAGCGTTCGTTCAGCCGGGCCTTCGCGGCGGGCCACTCCGGCGCCAGCATCGAGTACGTGACGGTGTCGCGCGACGAGCCGTCCGGCCGGATCCGGTGCGCCCGCAGGATGCCTTCGCGAAGCGCGCCAAGTCGTTCGATGGCGCGTTGCGAGCGGAGGTTGCGGATGTCCGTCTCCCAGGAAACCCGTTGCGCGCCAAGGGTTTCGAAGGCGTGCGTGAGCAGGAGCAGCTTCGACTCGGTGTTCAGCCCGGTGCGCTGCCACTCCGCGCCGATCCACGTGTGCCCGATCGACAGGATCCGGTGCTTCTCGACGACCTGGTAGTACGACGTCGTCCCGGCGACGCGCCCGGATGCGGCGTCGATCTGCGCGAAGGGACGGCGGTCGGGGTCGGCGAGCGCCTGCTCGGCCATCCGCTCGGCGGCGGGGAGGTCCGCCGGCTGCCGGGTGCTCAGCCACGCCCAGATGCCCGGGTCGGTGCCGGCCTCGAACAGGCCCTTGGCGTGCTCGCGGGTCAGCGGTTCCAGGCGGACGTGCTCGCCGGCCAGGACCGGTCGTGTGTTCCAGTCGCTCACGCGATCACCGTAGTTCGGCCAGTGGCTGCTTCGGATAGCCAATTTCTGATCATCTTCAGAGGCCACTTGCCGGTTGCCTATGCTCGGCTGACCACGACGAAGGGCGGGTTCGATGGCCGAAGAGCGGGAAGAGCTGAGCTGGGAGCTGTTCGGCACGGCGAGCCGTGAACTGGCTCACACCATCGCCGAAGACGGCTTCGCGCCGGACCTCGTCCTCTCGATCGCGCGCGGTGGCCTCTTCGTCGCCGGCGCGCTCGGCTACGCGCTCGACGTCAAGAACCTGCACGTGATGAACGTCGAGTTCTACACCGGCGTCGACCAGCGCCTCGACCTGCCGGTGATGCTGCCGCCGGTGCCCAACGTCGTCGACCTCACGAGCAAGAAGGTGCTGATCGCCGACGACGTCGCCGACACCGGTGCCACGCTCAAGCTCGTCCGCGACTTCTGCCTCGACCACGTCGCCGAGGTGCGCTCGGCCGTCGTCTACGAGAAGCCGCACTCGACGGTGAAGTGCGAGTACGTCTGGCGGCACACCGACAAGTGGATCAACTTCCCGTGGTCGGTGCTGCCGCCCGTGGTCACCCGCGAAGGACAGGTGCTCGACGCATGACCGACCCGCTGAAGCCCCTGCTCGACCTCGAAGGCGTCGCGGCGGCGGCCAAGTCCGCGCAGGACGCCGTCTTCGCGGTGCACCGCCTCCCGGCGAACCTCCGCGGCGGCGCGGCGACGGCGGCGGAAGCGTCCGTGCGGGCCGCCCGCGCGTCGGCCGGCATCGAGGGCGCGAACCCCGAGCTGCCCGCCGGCGGCGCGGTCGACGACCCCGTCCTCGCCGGCGCGCTGCGCGTCGCGGAGACGCTGGAATCCCTGCTGCCGACGTGGCGCCGCGCGCCGATGCAGGCGTTGGCGCGGCTGCACGTCCTGGCCGCGGCGGATCTCGTCGGCGACGCGGACGCGCTGGGCCGCCCGCATTCCGGCGGCGGCCGCCTGGAGATGCTGGCCCAGCTGGTGACCGGAGCAACGTCGGTGCCGGGCCCGGTGCTGACGGCCGTCGTGCACGGCGAACTGCTGGCGCTCAAGCCGTTCGGGAGCGCGGACGGCGTCGTCGCACGCGCGGCCGCCCGGCTCACGATGGTCGCGACGGGCCTCGACCCGAAGTCCTTGAGCGTGCCCGAAGTGGCGTTCTTCCGCCGGGTGCCGAAGTACCTGGAAGCCGCCGAAGGATTCGCGAGCGGGACACCGGAGGGCGTACGCGCGTGGCTGCTCTTCTGCTGCGAAGCGTTCGAATCCGGTGCGCGCGAAGCGAAGAGCATTTCGGACGCGGCTTCCTGATACCGCAACGGCGGTAGTCGGCACGTCCTCCTTCGTGGTCTATTGCGAAGGTCGTGAGTGTCGGGTAGGAGGGTGGACTGCCATGAGCCGGCTGCGCAGGTGCGGTGCGTTCCTGGGAACACTGCTCGCCGCGGCGGGCAGCGTGCCGGCGTCCGCGGGAGCGGCGCACGCCGAGGCGGCCGTCCAGACCTGTGCCGGCACCTGGGCGGTCACCTACGACCCACCCATCACCAACACACCCCGGCTCGTGGCCGGTGTCCTCACCGGAACCTTCCCCCTCTGCACCGACCCACAGGCTTTCACCGCGTCCTACACGCAGGTGTTCACCGACGTGGTTTCCTGCACAACGCTGCTGAATGCCGGGTCGACGTCCCGCACGTACGTGTGGGGCAATCCGCTGGCCGCGCCGACCACTTTCACGTACAACTTCACGACCACGGTGGTCGCCGGGCAGGTGGTGGTCACCAACACGGGGGTGATCACGGCTGGGCGGTACACGCCGGGCAGCGCGGTCCAGGTGGCCACGCTCGTGACGCCGAACGCCCTCGCGTGCGCCGGGTCGGGTGTCGGGAGCCTCACCGGCCCGACGACACTCACCATTTACGCGCCATGAGCGCAGTAGCGAGCGGAGCTTCTCAACCGCTCAGCTTCGCCGACCACTTCTCTTCGATCCGCCCGAACCGCCACACCGCCAGCGCGACAACCCACGTCAGCACGAACAGCCCGACGATCCCGAAGCCGACGTAGTCCAGGTCGACCGAAGCGATCGCGGCCAGCGGCCCGCTGGTGATGTCCAGCTTGTCGACGAGGATCGACACCAGCTCGATGGTCCCGATGAGCAGCGCCACCGCGACCGACAACGCGGTCACCGTGATGTTGTAGAAGATCTTGCGCACCGGCTTCGCGAACGCCCAGCCGTACGCGAGGTTCATGAAACAGCCGTCCACGGTGTCGAACAGGGTCATGCCGGCGGCGAACAGGACCGGCAGCACGAGGATCGCGTACCACGGCAGCGCGAACGTCGCGGCGCCCGCGGCCAGCACGAGCAGCCCGATTTCGGTCGCGGTGTCGAAGCCCAGCCCGAACAGCAGCCCGACCGGGTAGATGTGCCACGGCTTGCGCACGGCCTTCGTCGCGCCGCGCAGCAGCCGGTTGAGCACGCCGCGGTTGTCCAGCTGGCGTTCGAGCGCGGCTTCGTCGAAGTCGCCGCGGCGCATCCGCCGGAACACGCGCAGGATCCCGACGAGCACGACCAGGTTCAGGATCGCGATCACGTACAGGAATACGCCGGACACCGACGTCCCGATCACGCCGGTGGCCTGGTGCAACCCCGACGAGTCGTTCTCGACCTGCCCGGCCAGCGCGCGGACGCCTGCCGACAGCAGCAGGCACAGCACGAAGACGATCGTCGAGTGCCCGAGCGAGAACCAGAACCCGACCGACAGCGGCCGCCGCCCGTCCGCCATCAGCTTGCGGGTGGTGTTGTCGATCGCGGCGATGTGGTCGGCGTCGAAGGCGTGCCGCATGCCGAGCGTGAAGGCGGTGACGCCCAGCCCGATCCCGAACACGCCGGACGTGCCCAGCGCGTAGTGGTGCGGCGCGACGAACGCCGTGAGCACGCCCCAGCCCACGACGTTCAGCAGCAGGATGAACCCGGTCATCCCGCCGATCGACCACCACTCGCGACGCGAAAGCCCGCGTCGCGAGTCCTCTGCCGTGCCCGCCATCGCCCACCCGCCTTCCCTCATCTGAGAGGTTAGGCAGATGAACAGATGAAGGTCTAGCTCGCGCGCACCCTCAAAGTGTCCAGCGCCTTGCGCACGTGCCCGCCGGACGCGTGCAGCGCCTTCGACGCGCTCTTGACGTCTTCCCCGGAGAGCAGGTGCACCAGCGCCACCTTGAGGTCGCCCCCGGCCTCGGTGAGCGCGTCCGAGCAGTCCGCCATCGTCATGCCGGTGGCTTCCTGCAGGATCCGGATCGTCCGGCCGCGCAGCTTCGCGTTGGTGGCCCGCATGCTGACCATCAGGTTCGAGTAGGTCCGGCCCAGCTTGATCATCGTCGCGGTGGAGAACGACGTGAGGATCATCTTCTGCGCCGTGCCCGCCTTCATCCGGGTCGAGCCGGCGATCACCTCCGGGCCGGTGTCGACGGCGATGAGCACGTCCACCCCGGCCGGCTTCGCGGCCTTGGCGTTGCCCGAGACCAGCCCGGTCCGGGCTCCCTGGCGCGCCGCCGCGGCCAGCGCACCCAGCACGTACGGCGTCCGGCCCGACGCCGTCAGCCCCAGCACGAAGTCGCCCGGCTGCACCATCGCGGCCATCTCGGCGGCACCCGCCGCCGAGTCGTCCTCCGCGTTTTCGACGGCCTGGCGCAGCGCGCGCTCGCCGCCGGCGTGGTGCGCGATGAACCAGTCGCCCGGCACGTTGAACGTCGGCACCAGCTCGGCCGCGTCCAGGGTGGCCAGCCGCCCGGACGTACCCGCGCCGACGTAGTGCACCCGGCCTCCGCCCCGGATGGCGTCCACCGCGTAGTCCACCGCGTGCGCCACCTGGGGCAGCACCGCGGCCACGGCACCGGGGACCGTGCGGTCCTCGGCGTTGATCGCGCCCAGGATCCCCGCGGTGGACATCAGGTCGATGTCCTTGGTGCGGAGATTGCGGGTCTCGGTCGGCGAATCGACGTGCACCGCCTGCACGGGGACGGTCATCATGCGCCTCACATTTTCTCCGGTCATTACTTGCCGGTTTCCCGCGGACGGCGACGACCGTCCGGCCTGACCCCCAAGCGGTGCGATCCGACTGCGTCCCTCGTCGCGTCCAGTGCGTTGACCGAGGCGTCCATGTGCCGCTGAGCGACCCCGATGAACAGGCAGTCGATGACGGTGAGCTGGGCGATGCGGCTGGCCGTGGCGCCCGAACGGAAGGTGGTTTCCCGGGCCGCGGTCGTCAAAACGTGGTCGGAGACCTCGGTGATCGGGGAGCGCGGGAAGTTCGTCACGGCGATGGTGCTCGCGCCGTGCTCGCGCGCCACGCGCAGTGCCTCGACGGTGTCGGTGGTCGCGCCGGTGTGCGAGACGCCGATCGCGACGTCACCGGGGCTCAGCACCGCAGCCGAGGTGAGCATGATGTGCGTGTCCGACCAGGCGAAGCACACGCGGCCGATGCGGTGCAGCTTCTGCTGCAGGTCCGCGGCGACGAACGCGCTGGCGCCCACGCCGTAGACGTCCACCCGCCCGGCGTTCGCGACGACCTGGATCACCTGCTCCAGCGTGGCGACGTCGAGCTGGTCCGCCGTTTCCTCGACGGCCCGCGCGTCGGCGAAGCTGACCTTGCCGATCACGGCGGCCAGGTCGTCCTCCGGGCCGATCTCGCCGCCGAGGTTGCGCGTGGTCCGCGCCTCGGTGCGCGCGGTGTCCGCGGCCAGCGCGATGCGCAGCTGCGGGTACCCGCCGACCCCGACGGCCTTGCAGAACCGGGTCACCGTGGTCTCGCTCGTGTTGGCGGCCAGTGCCACCTCGGTGATGCTGCGCCGCGCGACGTGCGCGGGGTCTTCCAGCACCACCTTGGCCACGCGCTGCTCGGCGCGGGCCAGGCCGGGGAGCAGGGACCGGATCCGCACCAGCGGACTGGAGTCGGCGTCTCGCACGGCCGTCTGGACCGATACGGGCTCGGACGGTGCCGTGCCGACTACGGATTCGGTATCACTCATCGTCGGAAAGTTACTAACCGTTGGCATTTGCGACAAGGCTACTCACACCCTTCGGTACGATCGCAACCCGTCCGTGTCTGCGGATCTCGATTTGCGATTAATCGTTGACCAGAAAGTCGCCAACAGGGTCGACCTTGTTAACGAGGTCAAGCTAACGACTTGGCAACTTAGTGTCGCGGTGCAAGCGGCAAGGGGACGGTAAATTCCGCCGGGTGGTCGACAGTCGGCGACGGACTCGTCACCGAGAGCTCAACTGCCAACCCTCTGCGACGAAGACGGCGGGGTTTCGTTCACCGTCGAGGAGCGATCGGCCGCGCTCGGTGACTTTCACACCGTCCACCGAAACTCCCCGGCCCGTGTAACTCGGGTCGGTGCTGTAACGCCAGCGCAGGCTGACCGAGGCGCCCTGCGGCAGCGTGCCGACCGCCTTCCACCAGGCGCGGTGTCCGTGTCCGGAGAGCGACGTCACGGTTCCGGAGGGTGCGCCCGGGCCCGAGACCGACAGCTCGATCGGTTGCCAGTTCACGCCGTCGGTGCTGGCCTGCAGCTGAAGTGGATCACTGCTGCCTTCGGTATCCACGAAAGCGGAGAACGAGACGCGCGCTTGATCACTATGCGTGGTGAACGGGCAGGTGCTCAGCGTGGCGACGCCGGCGTTACCCAGCGTGCTCGTCCACGCGTCCTTCCCGGCGACCGGCCGCACGGCCATGGCCCTGGCCAGTGACGTCGCCCACACCTGGCGGGCGGTGTTGATCGAGCCCCAGTTCCGGGTCGGGTGCACGCGGTTGGTCAGCAGGATCGCGAACGACCGCGACTGGAGGTCGATGACCAGCGTCGTTCCGGTGTAGCCGGTGTGCCCGGCGCTGATCGGCGACGCCAGCGCGCCCATGTACCAGGGCTGGTCGAGCTCGAAGCCGAGGCCGTGCGCGTCGTCCGGGAACTGCTGGTTGTAGTTCGTGAGCATCTGCCGGACGGTGTCCGGGCGCAGGATCCGGTGACCGCGGTAGCTGCCGCCGTTGAGGATCGTCTGGGCGAGGGCGGCCATGTCGCTCGCGGTGCTGAACACGCCGGCGTGCCCGGCGACACCGCCGAGCGACCACGCGTTCTCGTCGTGCACGCTGCCGCGCACCATCCCGCGCGGCGGGTTCGCTTCGAACTCCGTCGCGGCGATCCGGTCCAGCTTCGCCGCGGGCGGGTTGTAACCGGTGTCGGCCATGCCGAGCGGCGCGGTGATCCGGTCGTGGACGACCTTGTCGAGGGACTGCCCCGTCAGCTTCTCGACGATGAAGCCCAGCGTCAGGAGGTTGATGTCCGAGTAGAGGTACGTCGTCCCCGGCTTGTTCTTCAGCGGGCTGTCGAGCACCGCCTGCCGCCGCGACGGGACGTCCGGGTAGCCCGCCCACAGCGACGGGATCGGGTCGGCGTCGAACCCGGAGGTGTGCGTGAGCAGCATCTTGACCGTGATGGCGGCCTTGTCGCCGGTGGCGAACTCCGGGAAGAACCGGCTCACCGGGGTGTCGATGGTGAACTGCCCGCTTTCGACCAGCTGGAGCACGGCGATCGAGGTGAACAGCTTCGAGATCGAAGCCATGTCGAAGATCGTGTCGTTGCGCATCGGGACCTGCTGGTCCGCGGGCAGCTCGGTGCCCTTCGCGTCGGCGTACCGCAGCGCGCCGCCGACCGCGTACCGGTCGACGACCACGCCGTCGTGCGCGAGCAGGCCGACCGCCCCGGAGAAGTGCGGGTGCCCGGTGGCGTCCGGCTTCGTCCAGCTCGCCAGGAAGTCCTCCGCCGCCTTGATCGGCGCGGGGTCGAGGTTGACGTCACCCGGGCGGCCGTCACGCAGGGTCGTCCACGCCGGGGCGAACCCGTGCTGCGGCCGGTCGAAGCGGCCGGCCGCCGGATCGTGGCTGGTGATGGTGCTGGCTCCCGAGTCCGACACGGTCAACGTGGCCAGTGCGACCAGCATTCCGGTGGCCGCGACGAGGACCTTCCTAGCACGCATGAGTCTCCCCCTCAGCGATAAAGCAGGTAGTGGCGGCGTCTCCGGTCGAACTCGGCCAGCTCGGCCCGCCAGGCGCCGATGACGTCGTCGACGCCCGCGCCGGCGTCGATCGTGGTCCGGAGCCGGTCGGACCCGGAGAGCTTGTCGATGTAGTTGTCGGGGCGCCAGGCGAAGACGTCCGGGTGCAGGGCCTTCGCCGAGACGAGCATGGCGACCGCGGTCCGGATCGCGTCGAAGGCCCGCGGGTCGTCGACGCTCAGCTGCACGCCCCCGCACGGCTGGTTGACGAACTTGCCGAAGGTGGGGACGAAGTAGGCCTCGCGGAACCGGGCCCCGGGCAGGGCGAGGTCCTCGAGCCGCTCGCGCCAGCGCCAGTCGAGGCCGGGGGCGCCGATGATCTCGAACGGCCTGGTCGTGCCCCGGCCCTCGGAGAACACCGTGCCCTCGAACATCCCGGTGCCCGGGTAGACGAGCGCCGTGTCCGGCGTCGGCATGTTCGGGCTCGGCAGCACCCAGTTCAGCCCGGTCCGCGCGAAGAGCGTGTCGCGCTGCCAGCCCCGCACCTGGACGACGTCGAGGTGCTCGAGCCGCACGCCGTCGCCGGGCAGGAACTCCCCGGCGAAGAAGCGCGCGAGCTCGCCGACGGTCATGCCGTGCTGCTGCGCGATCGGCTTCCGCCCGATCCCGGAGGCGAACTTCGGGTCGAGCACCGGCCCGGCCGCCCGGCCGCCGAGCGGGTTCGGCCGGTCGAGCACGACGAGGGCCGCGTTCGTCTTCGCGGCGGCCACCATCGCGGTGTAGAGCGACCAGATGTAGGTGTAGAAGCGTGCGCCGACGTCGGCGATGTCGAAGACGACCGTGTCGACGCCCGCCTTGGTGAACAGCGAAGCGAGCTTCGTCGCGTCGGCGCCGTACGCGTCGTACACCGGTACGCCGGTGCGGGGGTCCGTGTAGTCGCCCTCGGACCCGCCGGCCTGTGCGCTGCCGCGGAAGCCGTGTTCGGGCCCGAAGGCCGCCACCGGTTTCACCCCGGCCGCGACCATCGAGTCGACGATGTGGTCCCCGTTCAGCAGGACGCCGGTCGGGTTCGACAGCACGCCGAGCTTGCGGCCCTTCAAGGCCCGCCAGCCCTGCGCGGCCAGCTGCTCGGCGCCGGTGAGGACGCGGCCCGGGTGGGCGGTTTCGGGTTGGGCCCCGGCGACGGCGGAGCCGCCCGCCATCGCCGGGACGGCGAGTGCGCTCGCGCCGAGGAAGTGACGCCGGTTGAGGTTCACCAGGTCAACCCGTGGCCGAACGGGTACTTCACGGTCTGCGTGTCGGCCCCCGCCGGGATGTCGACCGGCAGCTTCCCGACCGGCTTCGTCTCGCCGAGGATCACCTTGGCCAGCGCCTCGAGCGTCGGCGTGATGTAGCCGTAGGTGGCCAGCCAGGTCCGCACGGTCGTCGGGTAGCCGGCGTCGTACGGGATCTGCGCGGCGACCGCGACGACCGGTTTCCCGGTGGCCTGCAGGGCGTCGAGCAGCTTGGTTTGCCTGGGGTAGGTGGCGATGTTGTTGGTCAGCACGACAACGAGGTCGGCGCTCCCGGCGTTCGTGACCGCCTGCGCGATCTGGGCGTCCGTCGGGGTTTGGCCGGTTTGGTAGGCCGTCGCGGCCGTGCCGTGCGCGGTCAGCTTCTGCGCGAGGTCCGTCGTCGTGGCGACGCCCCAGCCGGTGACGAGCGCCGTCGCGGGCTTCTGCTTCAGCGGCAGGAGACCGGCGTCGTTCGCGATGGCCGTGATGCCCCGGTCGGCGATGTCCTGCGCGGTCGCGAGGCTCGACGGGGTGCCGACGGTCTTCATGACCTTGCCGGGGTCGACGAACGGCGAGAACAGGATGCCGCGCAGGAACTTCAGCTTCAGCACGCGCAGCACGCTCTGGTCGATCCGCCGCATCGGGAGGTCGCCGGACTTGACCGCGCTGAGCACGGAGTTGATCGCCAGGTCGAGGTGCACCGGCATGAGCAGCTGGTCGACACCGGCCTTGAGGGCGAGCACCGGGATCTCGGCGTCGGTGTGCAGCTTGCGCACGCCCTCCATCTCGAGGGAGTCGGTGATCACAACGCCGTTGTAGCCGAGTTCGTTGCGCAGCCGGTCGGTGATGATCGGCTTCGACAGCGTCGCGGGTTCGAGCGACGGGTCGAGGCTGGGGAACTGGATGTGCGCGCTCATGATCGAGTCGACGCCGGCCGCGATCGCGGCCTTGAACGGCGGCACGTCGGTGGCCCGCCACTGCGCCTCGGTGTTGTCGATCCGCGGCAGCCCGGTGTGGCTGTCGGTCGGCGCGGCGCCGTGCCCGGGGAAGTGCTTGGCGGTCGCCGCCACGGACCTCTCGAAGCCCTTGACCTCGGCCGTGACGAAGTCGCTGGCCAGGCCGGGCTGTCCGGAGAACGACCGGACGCCGATGACCGGGTTGACGGGGTTGGAGTTGACGTCCGCGTCGGGCGCGAAGTCCTGGTTGATGCCGACGGCCCGCAGTTCGCGGCCGAGGATGGTCGCGGCCTGCGTCGCGCGGCCGGTGTCCCGCCCGGCGGAGATGGCCATGGCGTTCGGGAACTCGGTCGCCGGCGCGCCCATCCGGGTGACGGTGCCACCCTCCTGATCGGCGGCGATCTGCAGCGGGATGTGCGCCCCGCTCGTGACGGCGGCCTGCTGGAGGCCGTTGGACAGCTTCGCGACCTGCACGGGGTCGTCGAAGTTGTCGCGGGTGGCGTTGTTGAAGTAGATGACGCCGCCGAGGTGGTACTTCGCGATCACCTGCGCCGGGGTGTCGACGCCGAAGTCGGTCTGGTTCTTGGGGTTGACCTCGTCGGCCGTCTTGCCGTTCACCCAGGTGACGAAGAGCTGCCCGACCTTCTGCTCGAGCGTCAGCCCGCGCAGGGCCGCCGTCGCCGCGGCCTCGGCCTGTGCGCCGGCGCTCACCCGCGGCGCACTCGCCGCGGTCGCGACACCCACACCGGTGAGGGCGAGCACCCCCGCGACGGGCAGGGCGAGCGCATGGAACCTCCGATTTCGGGTCGTCAAGACCAGCCTCCCAGAAGTCGCGGGCGCCGGTGGGACGTGAGAAGTCCACTCGGAGGCGCCAGTATCGGGAAGCTACTCACCGAATCCGGCGCTGTCCATCGACCGACCGCACGAACGGCCCAGTCGTACCCGGATCGGTAGGAAAGTCCCCGTCCGCAAGCTGCAGACAGGTCCAAACGGGTAGACAAGTCCCGCCCCGCTCACGCGAGTTCCGCCCCCGCTCACGCGAGTTCCGAGTTCGATCACGTGTGATGCCCCGCCAGTCACGCATGATGCCCCGCCAGTCACGCGAGATGCCCCAAATCCTCCACCTCGTGCATGTCCGCCGGCGCGGACCGTCCCCCACATAGACGAGGCGGCGCCCGTGGCCTAAGCCACGGGCGCCGCCTGCAAGCGCGAACTTCTCGGGCGACCAAGCGTGCAACTCTGGTCGTACCTACATGGACTCGGCGTGTGGCGTCCCACTACGCAGTCCCTAGACGACGAGCCTCCCGCGGCGCGCTGCGCGTGGGTACCCGGAGTCCGCGCACGGAGGTTTGCCGGGGTGGAACAGGCTTCTCTTCTACCTGTTCCCTGGCCGACCGAACGTCCGCACCTACTTTCTACGCCGTGAGCCCGGTCACTTCAAGTGCGCGGACGGGTGCACCGGTACAGAGGCTGGATCGGGTGACATCGGCACCCTCCGCGACGGACAATTCGAGGCTGGGCCAAGCAAAGTACCGGCCGTACGGCCGTGTGGGTGGTCACCGGGACCGGCGGCGACGGCTGAGGCCGTACCAAGTCGCACCGGCGGCCATCGCGCCGACACCGAGCGCCACCATTCCGGCCGAGCGCGTCGGGATCCGGGTGCGCAGCGACATCGGCCGGTCGAAGGCCAGGATCGGCCAGCCGCGCTCGAGCGCCTCGCGCCGCAGGAGCTTGTCCGGGTTGACCGCGTGCGGGTGCCCGACGACCTCGAGCAGCGGGATGTCGGTGCTCGAGTCGGTGTAGGCGAAGCACTCGGCGAGGTCGTAGCCGTGGGTCGCGGCGAGCTGCTTCGCGGCGACGGCTTTGTTGGCGCCGTAGCAGTAGAAGTCGACTTCGCCGGAGTAGCGGCCGTCGACGATCTGCATCCGCGTGGCGACGCTCCGGGTGGCGCCGAGCATCTCGGCGACCGGCGCGACGACCTCTTCGCCGGTCGCCGACAGCACGATCACGTCGTGCCCGTCCTCGCGGTGGCGCGCGATCAGCTCCGCCGCCTCCGCGTACACGAGCGGGTCGACGACGTCGTGCAGCGTCTCGCGCACGATCGCCGAAACCTGGGCGACGTCCCAGCCGGCGCACAGCGCGGAAACCTCGGCGCGCAGCCGCTCGGTTTTGTTCTCGTCGGCCCCGGAGAGCGAGAACACCAGCTGCGCGTAAGCACTGCGCAACGCGGCGCGACGGTTGATCAGTCCTTCTTTCAGGAGGGGCTTGCTGAACGCCAGCGCGCTCGACGAAGCGATGATCGTCTTGTCCAGGTCGAAGAACGCGGCCACCGCGTGCTCCGGGCCCGGCTTCCGGATGCGCGACGGCGCGCTGCTCGGTTCGGCCACCTGCCCAGGATAGGAGCTTGATCGAGGCGCGTCCCGTTGATCCACCACAAGCGGGTCGCGGCGGGCGGAAAATCCATGACAGGCAGGCACTTCGGGCGCGCTGTGCCGTTACCGAACTGTGTGCCTCGCCCGGTGCGCGAACCGGCGCCGGGCGGAGTTACAGTGATGGAGCCCGGTGTCCAACCGGGCCGGTTCAGTCCGACCCCCCGGGGCTGAACCCACGGCGGCCCCCGTCCCTCCCCCCTGGCGGGGGCCGCCCTCTTACCTTCCGTTTGCCTTCCGGGTTCCCTTTGCCCTGAACGGATCCCGGTTCTCTCCCGCCTTCTTGCCTTCCGTTTACCTTCGTCGATTTCCGGTGTGCCGGGAATCGCACTTCGCGACGCGAGCGGAATCTTGGCGTGCGGATATCCGTGCCCATTTCTCCCGCAGATGCGCCACGGCGGCCGCGATCCTGCCACGCCCCACCGGCAGAACCGGCCCGCGAGCCGGCCCCGAGCGGAAGTTGTCCACAACACCCCGGTTGTCCACAGCCGGCCGCCCACCCCGTTGTGCCGCCCCGTCCCCGCCCGCGACGGTGGAAGCCGGGCCACCCAAGGCCCGCACCGACGACGGGGGAGGAACGCATGACGGGGGAACGACCGCTGGTGGTCGCCGTGGACGAAACCGTGCTCGACGAGATTCTGCGCGTGGCCGCGGTGGCGGGCTGCGAACTCGACCGGGCACCGGACCTGACGGCGGCGAGCGGGCACTGGGCCCGCGCACCACTGGTGGTCCTCGACGAAGAAGCCGCCCGGCTGCCGCCGGCATGGCCCAGACGCCGCGGGGTCCTCCTGGTCTGCAAGGGCAGCCCGGGACCGGAGACGTGGGAGCACGCGTTCCGCGTCGGCGCCGAGCGCGTGATCTCGTTGCCCGACGAGGAGACCGCGCTCGCCGGCGCGTTCGCCGACGTCGTCGAAACACCGGCGGAGCAACCCGGCCTGGTGCTCGGCGTGGTCGGCGGCCGGGGTGGCGGTGGCGCATCCGTGTTCGCCGCGATGCTCGCGCTGGTGGCCGACCGCGACCCGGGCGGCGCACTCCTGCTGGACTGCGATCCGCTGGGCGGCGGCCAGGATGTGTTGGTCGGCTTGGAAAAGACGCCCGGAGCACGCTGGCCGGACGTGCAGCTGAGCGGCCGCGTGTCGGTGTCGTCGCTGGCCGCGAAGCTCCCGCAGCGAAGGCACGGCGGCGGCAGCCTCCCGGTGCTGGCGTGCGGGCGCGAGGGTGAGGGCCCGACGGTCGAATCGCTGTCGGCGATCCTTTCGGCCGGTCGCCGAGCGGGCCGCACGGTGGTGTGCGACCTCCCGCGCACGCTCGGCGAAGCGGCCGAGGAAGCGGTCACGAGGGCCGATCTGGTGGTGCTGGTGGTGCCACTGGAGATCCGAGCGTGCGTGGCGGCGAAGAAGGTACTCAGGCTCTTGTCGAACCGGACGGCCCGCATCGGCCTGGTCACATGTGGACGGTCGAAGAGCCCAGTGGTCGAGATGGCCGCACTCCTCGGCCCCCGCATCCTGACGGCAATGCTCCCGGAGCGCGGCCTGTGGCGATCGGTGGAGCGCGGCGAGTTCCCGGCCAGAGCGACCGGCCCCTTGGCCAAGGCAGCAGAAGAGGTCTTGAAGGCGGCCCGCGCCGAAGCCCGGGCGGCCGCCCGATGAACGGCCCCGCGGAAGTCCGCCCCACGGGCGCCCCGACCAGAGTGGCGGAGCTCCTGCTGCCCACGGTGGTCCTTTTGTTGACGCGTGGCCCGGCAAGCGCGGAGAGCTTCTCGAGGGTGCTGCCATCCCGGCCACCACAGCGAGAGCAGCACGCGTGTTGGTCACCGGGCACCCGCGTAACCGCTTCCGAGGGCGCCCGACCGCATCCGAAGCCACGCTCGTGCCCATCACCGGGCACCCGCGTAACCGCCCTCCGCAGCAACCCACGGCCCACGCATCAAGCAAGGCGGGTGAACCCATGACCACCGACTTCGTCGACCGCGTCCGCAACCGCCTCGCCGGCGACCGCCGCCAGGCCGACCCGGTCGCCGTCGCCACCGCGGTCCGCGCCGAAGCGGGCGGCGTCCTCGGCCACGACGCTGCCCTCGACGCCGCCCGCCAAGCCCGCGACGAGTTCGTCGGCGCCGGCCCGCTGGCCCCGCTCCTCGACGATCCGGCGACCACCGACGTGCTCGTCACCGGCCCGGAAGAGGTCTGGACCGACGGCCCCGACGGCCTCGTCCGCACCGGCATCACCTTCACCGGCGAAGAATCCGTCCGCCGCTTGGCCCAGCGCCTCGCCCTCGCGGCGGGACGGCGCCTCGACGACGCGCAGCCCTACGTCGACGGCTGGCTCCCCGGATCCGGCCCCCACGGCCGGATCCGCGTGCACGCCGTCCTCCCGCCGATCGCGGCCGCCGGCACCTGCCTGTCCCTCCGCGTCCTGCGCCCGGCGACGCACGACCTCGCCACCCTCGGCGAACTCGGCGCGTTCGACGAAGCCGGCGCGAAGCTGCTCCGGACCGTCGTCTCGCGGCGGATGGCCTTCCTCGTCACCGGTGGCACGGGCGCGGGCAAGACCACGCTCCTGGCCGCGCTGCTCGGCGCGGTCGACCCCGGCGAACGGATCGTCTGCGTCGAGGACGCCGGCGAACTGCAGCCCGCGCACCCGCAGTTCGTCGGCCTCGTCGCCCGTCCGGCCAATGTGGAGGGTGCGGGCGCGGTCGGCCTGCCCGAGCTGGTGCGCCAAGCGCTGCGCATGCGTCCCGACCGCCTGGTGGTCGGCGAGGTCCGCGGCGCGGAGGTCGGCGCACTGCTCACCGCGCTGAACACCGGCCACGACGGCGGCGCCTGCACCGTCCACGCCAACTCCCCGGCCGAAGTGCCCGCCCGCATCGAGGCACTGGCCGCTCTCGGCGGTCTTGGCCGCGATGCCGTGCACAGCCAGCTCGTCGCCGCGATCCGCGTGGTGTTGCACATGCGGCGTGAACCAGGCGGACGGCGGCGGCTCGCCGAAGTCGGCGTGCTCCGCGCCGAACACGGCCGCGCCCGGGTCGTGCCGGTGTGGCGCGCCGGCCGGTGGACGGTCGATCGGCACCTGTTCGCGACATCGGGGGCGATCGCGTGAACCCGCGCGCTCGGGGGAGGCGGCGATGATCGCCCCCTGGTTCCTGCTGTGCGTGGGAGCGGCCCTGGCGTGCTGGCCCGCGCCGCCGACCCGGCTCCAGGTTGCGATCGAGCCACCGGCGACCGTCCGGATCCCCGAGGTGTGGCGCGTGGTCCGCTGGCTGCTCCCCGCCACGCTCGCCGGATTGCTCGCGGGAGCCGGCGGCGCGATCGCCGCCGGCGTGCTGACCCTGGCGTGGAGCCAGGAGCGGCGTGCCCACCGCCGAACCGACGCGGAGCTGGCGATGGCCGCGCACACCGCGACCGCGTTGCGGACGATGGTGGCCGAGCTCCGCTCCGGCGCTCACCCGGTCACGGCGGCGGAAGCCGCCGCGGACGTGGTCCCGGCCGTGGCGAGCGACCTGCATGCGTTGGCGACGGCGGCCCGGCTCGACACCGAGTTGCGCGCACCGGCCCTTCCCCAGCTGGCCGCGGCCTGGACGCTGGGCAAGCGCCACGGCCTCCCGATGGCCGACGTCCTCGACGCCGCTCGCCGCGACGCCGAAGCCGGCCTGGCGTTCGCCCGCCGCATGCGCGCCAAACTGGCCGGGCCGCGGGCGAGCGCGGCGGTGCTCACCGGGCTTCCGGTGCTGTGCGTGCTGCTCGGGCAGGTCATGGGCGCGGGCCCGCTGCCCGTGCTGACCGGCAGCACGCCGGGCCAGGTGCTGCTGGTGGCCGGAAGCCTCCTGCTTTGGGCCGGCACGGCCTGGTGCCGGGCCCTGACCGGACGGGTGCGGATCCGGTGATCGCGGCCGCACTCGTGTTCTTCGCCGGGGCGTTGCTGACCTGGCCCGACGACGTCATCGAGCGACGCTTCGAGCGGATGGCCGGCGGCTCGGTGCCCGTCCGCAGAGGGCACCGAGCCATCTCACCCATCGCGGTCACGGTGGGCGGCGTCTCGACGGCGTTGCTGGTCGGCGGGGTCACCGGAGTGGTGGTGGGCGCGATCGTGACGGCGACGGGGTGGTGGGCGATCCGCCGCACCCGCCGTCCGCGACCACCGGTCATGGACATCGCCGCCAAGCTGCGGCTGGCGGGAACGCTTGACCTCCTCGCCGCCTGCTTGCGCGCCGGGCTGCCGGTGCCGTCGGCGCTGAACGCCGTGGCGGGCACCGCGCCCGCCGCAGCGCGAACGGCGTTGAGCTCGACGGCGGGTCTGCTCGCCCTCGGCTCCCCGCCGGACGAGGCGTGGTCGCCGGTGCAGGCCGTCCCGGGCCTCGGCGAGCTGGCGGCCGCGGCAATCCGGACGGCCCGCTCGGGCGCGGCGTTCGCCACGGCGGCCGGCGACCTCGCCGGACGTTTCCGCGACGAGCTGGCCACCGAAGCCGAGGAACGCGCCGAGCGGGCCGGCGTGGCGCTCGCCCTGCCGGTCGGGCTGTGTTTCCTGCCCGCCTTCTTCTGCCTGGGCGTGCTGCCGGTCGTCATCGGCCTCGCCGGGCAGCTCGGCCCGCTCTTCTGACCACGGACACGTACTGAAGGGAAACCCCATGCGCAGGTTCCACCGCCGGCCCCGCTCGGACGACGGCTCCACGACGGTCGAGTACGCCATCGTCACCGTCGCCGTCGCGGCTTTCGCCGCCGTCCTCTACACCTTGCTCACCGGAGACTCGGTCGTCTCGTGGCTGACGAACCTGGTCATGAAGGCCTTGACGGTGCCGTCATGAGACGCAGGGACGAGGGCTCGGTGACCGTCGAGGCAGCGCTCGGATTGGCCGGCCTGACCGTGGTGACGGTGCTGCTGATAGCGGGCCTCATGGTGCTGACGAGCCAGCTGCGCTGCACGGACGCAGCCCGCGAGGCCGCCCGGCTGCTGGCGAGGGGCCAGCCCCACGAAGCGGCGGCCGCGGTCCACGAGATAGCCCCACCGGGCGCAGAGCTCGCGGTCGAGCACATCGGCGACACGATCACGGTGAAGGTGACGGCCCACCTCGCGGCCGGTCTGCTGCCGGCGATCCACCTGGGCGCAACGGCCTACGCGGTGGCCGAGCCAGGCTCGGAGGTGGCCCGTGCCGGAGGCTGAGAGAAGGTCGGACAGAGGAGCGGCCACGATCTGGACGGCAATGGCGGTAGCGGCACTGACGGGCATAACAACACTGGCCTTGTGGCTGGGAGCGGCGGTCATCGCCCGCCACCAAGCAGAGTCGGCGGCCGACCTGGGCGCACTGGCGGCGGCCTCCCACGCGAGCGAAGGCCCAACCCAGGCGTGCGAACGCGCGAGGTGGATCGCGGACCGAATGGGCGTGACGCTCCTGACCTGCCGATGGCAACAGCTCGACGCCTTGGTCGAGATCGAGGCACGCGGCCCCAGCCTGGCCGGCTTGCCACGCCCGTCCGCCCACGCCCGCGCCGGACCCACGGGCAAGCCACCGTGACAACGACGCCGGGCGCCCTTGACGGCTGGCAACTCCGCCCCTCACCAAGGCGCTTCTCCACACCGCCGCCCGCCGGACGCCGACCGGTCGGTATGCCGCGACGACCGGCTGCTCCGTCAGGCCGGACGATGAGCGGCCGATTGTCACGGGCAGCGGTCGTTGATGCACGGTGAGCGGTCGAACTGGCTGCTCACCTGGGCCGAAGCGGTGCGCTCACCCCGCCGGGCGGACGGTCGGAAGCCGTCGGATCCTGGGGTTTTGCGCGATGAACGGTCCGTCCGGGCCCCGTTCAGCGGTCGATCCGCACCGGGGGGTTCGGTCGGGCCGTACGAATCACCGGGCGTTCATCGCCCCGTAACCACCGGTTGTCGCGTGGGGGTTCCGGGCAATGTGCAACTTGCCGTTAAGTGAGATGTGCGACACCACGACCGGGTTTAGCGGGTCGCTGAGAACCGGAACTTGAAGGCAGGAAACAGAATGTTGGACGCGAATTGGCCGGACAGCTGGCGCGGCGCCTTCCGCATCGAACTGCGGGCGGAGGCGATCGGTCTCGCCTGGCGTGGCTGGCCGGTGCTCCCGGGCGTCAACTCCGCTCCGCTCACCGACGGCGACGACCTCACCTGGCGCCGTCCGGTTCCGGCCAGTGACGCCTGGCGCGAGCAGCTCGGCACCCACGCCCACGAGGTCGCCACCTGGTTCTCCGACCGGACCCACAGCCTGCTCGTCGCCACCGGCACCGTGCTCGACGCCATCGAGGTCGACGACGAACTCGGCAAGCGCGCCTGCCGTCTCCTGCGCGCCATCGGCCACCCCGCGCCCATCATCGCGCTGCCGAACGGCCGCTGGCTCTTCCTCACCACCGTCGCCGACCACGTTCCGGCCGAGCTCGAGACCCGCGCCTCCATCCAGTGGCACGGCAAGGACAGCTACATCCCGCTGCCGCCGTCGCCGTTCCAGCACGGTGTTGTGCACTGGCGCGTCAAGCCCGAGGTCTGCGGCTGGCAGCTGCCGGACGCCGCCGAGGTGCACGACGTCCTCGTGCGGGCACTGGCCGGCGAGCGCTCGCCCCAGCTGGTCCAGACCTCCGCGGCCTGAACCACCCGAACCACCGCCCCCGGCCGGTCCCAGCCCGGACGGGGGGCGGAGCAGGTCACAACTCCATGAGCCACCAGGTGGCCGCTCTAGGTGCCGTGTTGACGCAACGCCCCGAGCACGGTTCCCAGAACAGCCACCGCCCCCGCCTTGTCCAGCGGATCGTTGCCGTTCCCGCACTTCGGCGACTGAACGCAGGACGGGCATCCCGTCGGGCACTCGCAGGAGACGATCGCCTCCCGCGTTGCGGCCAGCCACGGGACAATCGCGGCATAACCGCGTTCGGCAAATCCCGCACCCCCGGGATGGCCGTCATGCACGAACACCGTCGCCTCCCCGGTGTCTTCGTGCCACGCGGTACTCACCCCGCCGATGTCCCAGCGGTCGCACGTAGCGAACAGCGGTAGCAGGCCGATCGCCGCGTGCTCGGCGGCATGCAGGGCACCGGGGACCCGTGCCGGAACCAATCCGGCACCCCCCGGTGCCCTGCCACCCTCGTGAGCGGGCCCCCGACCGCTCGCCTGGGTCTCCTCCCCGGTCCCCACCGGCCCCGCAGATTCGGTCCCCACCCGATGGCCCCCGGTCCCCGCCTCGCCATCACCACCGGAATCGCGGACGCCCGCGGCCGAGCGGGCCCCCACCCGCTCGCCGCCCCCGGCGCGCCGCGGCTCTTCGTGCCCGAGCAGCTCGGCGGACACCGTGTACCAGACCGCGCGCGTGCGCAGACTCTGCTCCGGCAGGTCGAGCGGCGTGTGGTCCAGCACTTCACCCGATGGACGCCGCCGCAGGTAGCCAACCACCTGCGAGGTCACGGCCACCTCGCCGAGGCAGACGCTGACCCCGCCGTAGTCCTGCTTTTCCTGGGTGCTCAGCACCGAGATGTCGACGACCTCGCGCGGTGTCGTCGTCCAGTCCGGGTTCTCCGCGTGCACCAGTGCCAGCCCCTGGTCCAGATCCAGCTCGTCGACGACGTACGACGACCCCTGGTGCAGGTACACCGCGCCGGGGTGGACGGCGAAGCAGGCCGAGCCCGGGTCGACCGTCCCGAGCATCCGGCCGGAGTCGGCCTCGACGACCGCGATCTGCTCCCCGCCGGTGCCGCGGATGCCGACCTCGGCGTGCGGCCGGTCCCGCGAAGTCCAGTACCAGCCGCTCGACCGGCGCCGCACCAGCTTCTGCTCCGCCAGCTCGGCCAGCACTTCCCGGGCCGCCGAACCGCCGAACACCTCCAGCTCGGCCAGCGTCAGCGGCAGCTCGGCCACGGCGCACGCGAGCTGCGGCGCCAGCACGTACGGGTTCGCCGGGTCGAGGACCGCCGTCTCCACCGGCCGCGAAAGCAGCGCCGCCGGGTGGTGCACCAGGTAGGTGTCGAGCGGGTCGTCCCGCGCGACGAACACCACCAGCGCCGAGTCGCCGGAGCGGCCCGCCCGGCCGGCCTGCTGCCAGAACGACGCGAGCGTGCCCGGGTAGCCGGCCAGCACCACCGCGTCCAGCCCCGCGATGTCGACGCCCAGCTCCAGCGCGTTGGTCGTCGCGACGCCCAAAAGACGCCCCGACAGCAAGGCCGCTTCCAACGCGCGACGCTCCTCCGGAAGATAACCGGACCTGTACGCCGCAACGGTTCCCGCCAACACCGGGTCCACTTCGGACAAGATGCGACGCGCACCCAGCGCGGCCAGCTCCGCGCCCCGCCTCGACCGGATGAACGCCAGCGACCGCGCGCCTTCCAGCACCAGATCGGCGAGGATCCGCGACGTCTCCGCGCCGGCCGACCGCCGGACCGGCGCGCCGTTCTCCCCGGTCAGCTCCTCCAGCAGCGGCGGCTCCCACAACGCGACCGTGCGCGCGCCGCGAGGCGAGGCGTCGTCCGTCACGGCGACACAAGGAACACCGGTCAACCGCGAAGCGAACGAAGCAGGCGAAGCCGTCGTCGCCGAAGCGAGCACGAACACCGGCGAAGCGCCGTAGTGCTCGGCAACCCGCCGAAGCCGGCGAAGCAGCAGGGCGACGTGCGAGCCGAAGACGCCGCGATAGCTGTGGCACTCGTCGACGACCACGCAGCCGAGCCGCCGGAAGAACGTCGCCCACCGCCCGTGCGCCGAGAGGATCCCGCGGTGCAGCATGTCCGGGTTGGTGAACACCCAGTTCGCGTGCGCGCGCACCCAGTCGCGCTCGGCCATCGGCGTGTCGCCGTCGAACGCTGCCGCCCGCACGCCGGGCACGTCCAAAGAGGACACCGCGCGCAGCTGGTCGGCACCCAGCGCCTTCGTCGGCGACAGGTACAGCGCGTTCGCCTTCTCGCCCGCGGCCAGCCGGGACAGCACCGGCAGCTGGTAGGCGAGCGACTTGCCCGAGGCCGTCCCGGTCGAAATCACGACGTGACGGCCCTCGTACGCGTGCGAAGCCGCCTCGGCCTGGTGCGCCCAGGGAGCCGAGACGCCGCAGTCACGCAGCGCAGCGACAACCGCCGGATCCGCCCACGGCGGCCACTCTGCGTAGCGCGCGGCGCGGCCCGGCAGGTCCGCGACGTGCGTGACCGGGTGCTCGCGCGACGGGATCCCGGCGGTCACCCGCCTCAGCAGCCGCTGCCCACGTGATTCGTCCACCCGCCGAGCTTGGCACAGGGGTCCGACAGTTCCGGCATCCTCAACTGCGCCAACGGATCGGCGGAAGAGTGATCGATCAAGTGAGGAGGCTCACAAGGTAACGGAATGTACCGTGACCGGGACGGCGTGAAGACGCAGGTTGCGATACCAATACACTCCCGCAATCCACACCCTCTGTGGTGAGCGTCATGTGAGACGTGCATTGCTGCCCGGCTAGCGTGTCGCTCGGTACAGGGTCCATGCCAGCGCCGGCCGTGTCGAACCCTCGGCTTGCCGTCGACGCTGGCGCACGGCGACGTCTCATGGAGGACGAATGTCACGGCAGTTCCTCGCGGAGGGCGGCAACATCACGCTCTCCGGAGGTGGCTACACGATTGTCGGTGTAGTCGCCGTGGTCGCGCTTGCCGCACTCGTCATCGGCTACGTCTTGCTCAAGGAGGTGCTGGCCGCAGGCCAGGGCACCGCCAAGATGCAGGACATCGCCAAGGCGGTGCAGGAAGGCGCGGCCGCGTACCTCAAGCGGCAACGGAACACCCTCGCCATTTTCGGCGTGATCGTGTTCCTCCTGCTCTTCGCACTTCCCGCCGACGACTGGAACGAGAAGATCGGCCGTTCGATCTTCTTCCTGGTCGGTGCGGCGTTCTCGTTCGCGATCGGTTACCTCGGCATGTGGCTGGCCACGCAGGCGAACCTGCGCGTGGCCGCCGCGTCGCGCGAGGAAGGCGGCCGCGAGATCGCGATGCGCGTGGCGTTCCGCACCGGTGGTGTGGTCGGCATGATCACCGTCGGTCTCGGCCTCTTCGGCGCCGCGGTCGTCGTGCTGGTGTACACCGGCCAGGCGCCCAAGGTGCTGGAGGGCTTCGGTTTCGGCGCCGCGCTGATCGCGATGTTCATGCGTGTCGGCGGCGGTATCTTCACCAAGGCCGCCGACGTCGGCGCGGACCTGGTCGGCAAGGTCGAGCAGGGCATCCCGGAGGACGACCCCCGCAACGCCGCGACCATCGCGGACAACGTGGGCGACAACGTCGGTGACTGTGCCGGCATGGCCGCCGACCTCTTCGAGTCCTACGCGGTCATGCTCGTCGCCGCCCTGATCCTCGGCAGCACCGCCTTCGGCGTGCACGGCCTGATCTTCCCGCTGATCGTGCCGGCCATCGGCGTGATCACCGCGGTGATCGGTGTCTACATCACGAAGGCGCGCGCGGGCGAAGGTGGCCTCGTCACGATCAACCGCTCGTTCTACATCTCCGCGGTCATCTCCGCCGTCTTGTCGGCGATCGCGGCGTTCGTGTACTTGCCGAGCAGCTTCGCCGACTTCGGCGCGGGTTACGAGAACTCGGGCAACCCGGCGGTCATCGCGACCATCGCGGTGATCATCGGCATCGTGCTCGCCGCGGTGATCCTGAAGCTGACCGGCTACTACACCGGCACCGAGTACAAGCCGGTGAAGGACGTCGCGCAGACGTCGGAGACCGGCGGCGCGACCGTCATCCTCTCCGGCATCTCGGTCGGCTTCGAGTCCGCGGTGTACACCGCGCTGGTGATCGGTGCGGCCGTGTTCGGCGCGTACCTGCTCGGCGGCGGTGTCGCGCTGTTCGCCGTGGCGCTGGCCGGTACCGGTCTGCTGACCACCGTCGGCGTCATCGTCGCGATGGACACCTTCGGCCCGGTTTCGGACAACGCACAGGGCATCGCCGAGATGTCGGGCGACGTCGACGAGAAGGCCGCGCAGATCCTCACCGAGCTGGACGCGGTCGGCAACACGACCAAGGCCATCACCAAGGGCATCGCGATCGCCACGGCGGTCCTCGCGGCGACGGCGCTGTTCGGCTCCTACTCCGACGCGATCCAGAAGACGCTGACGGGCATGGGCAACGGGGTGGCGACGGGCCTCGACGAGACCAAGTCGTTCGTCAACTCGATCGTCAGCCCGAACACGCTGGTCGGCGTCATCATCGGTGCGGCCGTCGTGTTCATGTTCTCCGGTCTCGCGGTCAACGCGGTGTCCCGGGCCGCCGGCGCGGTCGTCTACGAAGTGCGCCGCCAGTTCCGCGACATCCCGGGGATCATGGAGGGCACCACCCGTCCCGAGTACGGCAAGGTCGTCGACATCGTCACGCGCGACTCGCTGCGTGAGCTGACGACGCCGGGTCTGCTGGCCGTCTTCGCCCCGATCGCGGTCGGTTTCGGCCTGGGCACCGGCGCGCTCGCCGGCTACCTGGCCGGCGCGATCGCCTGCGGCACCCTGATGGCGATCTTCCTCGCCAACTCCGGTGGCGCGTGGGACAACGCGAAGAAGCTGGTCGAAGACGGCAACCACGGCGGCAAGGGCTCGTCCGCGCACGAGGCCACCATCATCGGTGACACCGTGGGTGACCCGTTCAAGGACACCGCCGGCCCGGCGATCAACCCGCTGATCAAGGTGATGAACCTGGTCTCCGTGCTGATCGCGCCGGCCGTCGTGCAGTTCTCGATCGGCCCGGACGAGAACACCGCGGTGCGCATCATCATCTCGCTGGTGGCGGTCGCCATCATCGTGGCGGCGATCGTGGTCTCGAAGCGGCGGGGGACGGTCCTTTCCGACACCCCGGCCGAGATCCAGGCCTGAGTTCCCGGCTCCAGGCGACCCCGGGCCCGGTACGCGGTGACGCGTACCGGGCCCGGGGTTTGCCCGGGCATCCCAGAAAGGCCCGGCGACTTGCGAAGCAGCACCGAGTCGGTACCGTCGGGCCTGCCGGGACGTCATCGGGCGGGAGGTACGCGGGTGCGGCAGCGGTCCACCGTTTTCGCCGCGCTGACCACGACGATCGCCCTCGGTCTCGCCGGGTGCGGTCAGCCGTCGCCGGTGCCGTCGCCGCCGCGGGAGCAGCAGCTGCCGGTGACGACTTCGGTACCCCAGGCCGATCCCGCGGCGAGGTGGGCGGGCGGTTACTGCGACGCCGTGACGCACCTGGTCCGCGCGCTCGCGGCCCTGCCTGCCGTCGATCCCAGCACGCCGCAGCAGGCGTCCCGGACTTCCGGCGATCTGCTTTCCTCGGTGGTCGGCGGGCTCGACCGGAGCCTGGCCGGGCTGAACGCGCTCGGTGCGCCGCCGGTGCCGTCGGCGGACGGCGGCCGCAGGGACGTCATCGGCCAGTTCACCGATATCCGCGCGGAGGCCGAGAACGCGCGCCGGCGCATCGAAGCGGCTCGCGGTGACGCGGCGGCGACGAAGGACGCGCTCGGCGCGGCCAGGGCGACGCTCGACCGCATCGACGCGCTCGACTACCTCAAGGGCCTCCAGGACGTCCCGGCGCTGGCCGCGGCCGAACAGCGCGCGCCGGCCTGCCGCCGGCTGGATCAGCCTGCCGGCTGAAGATCCGCGCCAGACCTGCCGTTGTTCGAACTTGTGTTCTAGTATGGCGCGGTGGATCGGACGATCTCGCTCTTCTCCGCCGAGGCCAGCGGGCCGGGCCTGGGCGACCTGGCCGGCCTGTTGTGCTGCCACGGCCAGATCACCGGTTTCGGGCGCACCGCCGCCCGGCTCTCGGTGGTCGTCGAGGAGCCGTGGCGCGCCCACGTCCTGGTGCGCGAGTTCCGCTGCCGTGGCGCGGACGCCCAGGTGTCGAAGGCCGACTGCGGCCGTCCGCAGGTGCGCACGTCGTTCCGGGTCGACCTGCTCCCGCTGGCGGTGCGGTGGCTGCGTGAGGGCTGCGCGGGCCCGGTCGAGGACGACTCGGGCAAGGCGCTGCCGGACGGGTTCCGGCTGAGCGGGGCGATGCTGCGGATGTGGGCGCTGGCCGGCGGCCGTCCCGGCACGCAGGGCTACCTGCTCGGCGTCGATCCGCTCGCGCCGGGCATGCACGAGCGGCTGGTCGAAGCGCTGACGCCGTTGGGCGTCGCGGCGAAGCTGACCGGCCCGAAGGCCGAGGTCCCGGCCGTCAGGGTGACCGGGAAACGCCGGTTGGAGGCGCTGCTGGAGCTGATCGGGGAGCCGCCACCCGGCGCCGAAGCGGCGTGGCCGGGCGCGGCGCCGCAACCGGTCCCGCACCCGGAGGCCGTGACGAGCACGGCTTGACCGGGTGCGGGAGCCGCGTCAGGGCCGGGGCAGCGTGCAGCCGGCCTGGGTTAGCGCGATTTCGTTGGCCGCGGTGAGGCAGGCCGGGATGCCGTAGGTCTCCTGGCCGTAGTTCGTCTTGTAGCGCACCGTGACGTTGCCGGCCTGGTCGACCTCGCACGGGTTGTTGTCCGTGCAGCGTTCGCCGTCCTCGTTGCCGGTGTTGTTCACGCCGACGACCTTGCCGCCGGAGATGATCGGCGAGCCGGAAGTGCCGCCGATGGTCTGGCAGGCGGAGGTGTAGCGGATCGAGTCCTTCCAGGTCCAGCTGCCCTCCTTCAGCCGGTAGACGAAGCCGTCGATGTTGCAGGAGTAGATGCGCTTCCAGTAACCCGAAACGACGTCGATCGCCGCCCCGGCCGACGGGTGGGCGTTGGACAGCTCCAGCGGCGCGATCCCGTAGTTCGCCTTGATCTGCGCGTAGGTGGTGGTGAGCTGGTAGAGCGACACGTCGGTGTCGGTCATCGTGCCGTAGACGATCTTCTTGGCCCGGAGCGTGGCCTTGTTGCTGCCGCTGGCGGTGAGCAGCGTGAACGTCCGGCTGGACGCGCGGTTGGTGATCACCTGGCCCGGCGCCGGGAAACCGGTCTCGAGGCAGTGCCCGTTGGACATGACGAGCGCCGGTGCGGTGTCGGGCGTCGCGGCGGGCTTGACCACCGACCCCGAGCAGTTGGACAGGGCCACGGTGCCGGCGAAGTTCGCCGCGGCCGCGTTCGCCGGTGTGACCCCCAGTAATACTGTGGCGGTCGCGGCGGTGAACAGGGCGCCGAGCAGGCGTCGGGTCATGGCGGGTCCTTTCGGCTGGACGGGGAAACCAGTGAAGCGGTCACCTCCCCGCGCCCACCACCGTCGAACGGAGGGTATCCGGACGGTCACCCGCTAGGCTGCGCGGGACGTGGCCGAAATCACTTGGCAGGTACGTTGGGGAAACATCGTCGAGGTCAGCGGCGATGCGCTGGGCACAGGACCGGCGGCGTGTTGGGCCACCTCCGCGCCGTCCGGCGGGGAACAGCGTGCACACTGGCAGGTCGAGACACGGGCCCTGGCAGGGACGTGGTGCAGTCCCGCGGCGGTGGGACGAGATGAGCGGAGAGCAGGACAGCGTGGCAGGAGCACGGACCAAGAAGACCGGAGACTCGGCGGACAAGGGCGCCGGGCACCGGCGGCTGGTGATCGTCGAGTCGCCGACCAAGGCCCGCAAGATCGCCCCCTACCTGGGCGGCGGTTATGTCGTCGAGTCCTCCGTCGGGCACATCCGCGACCTGCCGCGTGGTGCCGCCGACGTGCCCGCCCAGTACAAGGGCGAGGCGTGGGCGCGGCTCGGGGTCGACGTCGACAACGGCTTCAAGGCCCTCTACGTGGTCACCCCGGACAAAAAGTCGAAGGTCACCGAGCTCAAGAGCCTGCTGAAGGACGTCGACGAGCTCTACCTCGCGACGGACCCCGACCGCGAGGGCGAGGCCATCGCGTGGCACCTCCTCGAGACGCTGAAGCCGAAGGTCCCGGTCCGCCGGATGGTCTTCCACGAGGTCACCGAGCAGGCCATCCGCGCGGCCGCCGACTCGACCCGTGAGCTGGACGCCGACCTCGTCGACGCCCAGGAGACCCGCCGCATCCTCGACCGCCTCTACGGCTACGAGGTCTCGCCGGTGCTGTGGAAGAAGGTCATGCCGAAACTTTCGGCGGGCCGCGTGCAGTCGGTGGCGACCCGGATCGTCGTCGAGCGCGAACGCGAGCGGATGCGCTTCACGTCGGCGTCCTACTGGGACGTTTCCGCCACGATGGACGCGGGCGAAGAGGCGTCGCCGCGCACCTTCTCGGCTCGCCTGGTGGCCGTGGACGGCGCTCGCCTCGCCACGGGCCGCGACTTCGGTTCGGACGGGCAGCTCAAGTCCTCGAACCACGAGATCCGCGTGCTGGCGGAAGCCGACGCGCGGCGCCTCGCCGAGGGGCTCAAGCAGCGTGACTTCAAGGTCGCGAGCGTCGAAGAGAAGCCGTACACGCGCAAGCCGTACGCGCCCTTCATGACCTCGACGCTGCAGCAGGAGGCGGGCCGCAAGATGCGGTTCACCTCGGAGCGCACCATGCGGATCGCGCAGAAGCTGTACGAAAACGGTTACATCACTTATATGCGTACCGACTCCACGACGCTGTCGGAGTCGGCGATCTCGGCCGCGCGCAGCCAGGCCACGCAGCTGTACGGCAAGGAGTACGTCTCGCCGTCGCCGCGCCAGTACACGCGCAAGGTGAAGAACGCGCAGGAGGCCCACGAGGCGATCCGGCCGTCGGGTGAGGTCTTCCGCACGCCGGGCCAGGTCGCGGGCGAGCTGGACACCGACGAGTTCCGCCTCTACGAGATGATCTGGCAGCGCACGATCGCGTCGCAGATGGCGGACGCCAAGGGCACCACGATGTCCGTGCGCATCGTCGGCAACGCGACCTCGGGCGAGGAGTGCACCTTCGCCGCTTCGGGCCGCACGATCACCTTCGCGGGCTTCCTGAAGGCGTACGTCGAGGCGGTCGACACCGAGACCGGTGGCGAGGCCGACGACAAGCAGAGCCGCCTGCCGGTGCTGGAGAAGGACCAGGCGCTGACGGCGGCCGAGCTGAGCCCGGACGGCCACACGACGTCGCCGCCGGCCCGGTACTCCGAGCCGAGCCTGGTCAGCAAGCTGGAAGAGCTGGGCATCGGCCGCCCGTCGACGTACGCGTCGATCATCAAGACGATCCAGGACCGCGGCTACGTCTGGAAGAAGGGCTCCGCGCTCGTTCCGTCGTGGGTCGCGTTCGCCGTGATCGGCCTGATGGAACGGCACTTCGAGCGGCTGGTCGACTACGACTTCACCGCCGGCATGGAAGACGAGCTCGACCGCATCGCGGCCGGCGACGAGCAGCGCGCGCAGTGGCTGTCGAAGTTCTACTTCGGCGGCGACATGGGCGTCGACGGCTCGATCGGCCGCCTGGGCGGGCTGAAGAAGCTGGTCGAGGGCAGCGTCGAGGACATCGACGCGCGGGAGATCAACTCGATCCCGCTGTTCAGCGACGAGAACGGGCACACCGTTGTGGTCCGCGTCGGCCGCTACGGGCCGTACCTGGAGCGCGAGGTCGACGGGAACTCGCAGCGCGCGAACCTGCCGGAGGACCTGCCGCCGGACGAGCTCACGCGAGAGATCGCGGAGAAGCTGTTCGCGACCCCGCAGGAGGGCCGCACGCTGGGCACCGACCCGGTGAGCGGGCACGAAATCGTGGCGAAGGAAGGCCGCTTCGGGCCGTACGTGACCGAGGTGCTGCCCGAGATCGAGATCCCCGAGGACGCCACGGCCGCGCAGAAGAAGTCCGCGAAGGCGAAGGCGCCGAAGCCGCGTACGGGCTCGCTGTTCAAGTCGATGGACATCGAGACCATCACGCTGGAAGACGCGCTGAAGCTGCTTTCGCTGCCGCGAGTGGTCGGCAAGGACCCGGAGTCCGGGGACGAGATCACGGCGCAGAACGGGCGCTACGGGCCGTACCTCAAGAAGGGCACGGACTCGCGTTCGCTCTCGACCGAGGATCAGCTCTTCTCGATCACCCTCGAAGAAGCGCTGAAGATCTACTCGGAGCCGAAGCAACGCGGCCGGTCCGCCACGGCGAAGCCGCCGCTCAAGGAGCTCGGCGAGGACCCGGTGTCGAAGAAGCCGATGGTGGTCAAGGACGGCCGGTTCGGCCCGTACGTCACCGACGGCGAGTACAACGCGACCCTGCGGAAGGGCGACGAAATCGAGTCGCTGACCACGGAGCGGGCGGCCGAGCTGCTGGCGGAGAAGCGGGCCAAGGGCCCGGCGCCGAAGCGGAAGGCGCCGGCGCGCAAGCCGGCTTCGACGACGGCCAAGACGGTCAAGGCGGGCACGACCAAGAAGGCGGCCGCCGCGAAGTCGACCACGACCAAGCGCTCCGGCTCGACCGCGACGAAGGCCAAGTAGGTTCCCGTCGAAGGCCTCCCCGCCTGCTGGTGGGGAGGCCTCCGACGTCACACTTTCAGGTGACACCTCGAACGAATGTTCGGGAAATTGTCGGTGGTCCCGGGTTCCATGGATGCGTGACCAAAACACCACGCACCGTGCACGCGGTGACCACGAAGATCCTGAAGCCGGTCCGGGCGGCGGCCGCCGGCAGTGCCACCGCCATGGACCTGATGGATTCGCTGCCCGGCTTCATCGGGAGCGGCGGCCTCTGCGGCGTGGCCGTCGCGATGGCGGGCGAGCCGTGGACGTCGGCGTTCTTCGACGACCGGACGAGGTTCGGCATCGCCGGGGACGGCCTGCGCCTGTCCGGGCCTTCGCCGGGCTCGGTCGCGGAGCTGCTCCGTCCGGCGTTCGGCCGCCTGGCTCCGCTTCCGCCGGCGCCGGGCGAGGGGCTGTACCTCGACGCCGACGAGCACGGCGTGTTCGAGCCCGAGCAGGAGTGTCTCGTCCTCGACGTGCTGGACGACCTGCGGCGGCCCCGGCTCGGCACCGTCCAGATCGACATCGTGCGTGACGGCTCGAGGCAGCCGTGGGAGATGCTGGCGTTCGTCGACGACGACCGTGGGCGTCACCTGGCGGCGCTGGGCAGACGCCGGGGCGGCCACCGCCGGCTCTGGTGGCTGCCCGGCAGCGTGGAGCGGCTCGCGGAGTTCGTCGAGGGGCGGGTGCCGGAGCATGCGTGAGCCGCTCGGCGACCGCTCGACGCCCGATCTCACCCGCTCGAACACATGTGCGAGAAATTGTCGGTGCCAGGGTGTTGAATCTAAGGGTGAGCAACTCAGTCGCCGTCTTCGACGTCATCGACGAGGTCATCGCCCCGCTGTCGGCCGAGGTGCCGGAGCGGCCCTCGGTGATGGAGTTCTACGACCCCGAGTTCGAGATCCCGCCGGTGCTGGCGGACACCGGACCGCTGCCGGGTCGTCGCTCCTCGCCGCCGGTCGAGCGGAGCCTCGCGGACGAGGTGGAGCAGTACACGCGGTTCGTCGCCGGCATGGCGGCGATCGGCCTGGCGCCGGGTGGCGAGGTCACCGCGGAAGCCGTCGGGCTGTACCGGGCGCTGCGCGGTGGATTCATCCGCGGCGTGGTCACCGGAGTCTTCCCGGCCCGGGCCAAGCCGTGGGAGGTCCGGTTCTTCGGCGACGAGGACTACACCACGGTCCTGCACAAGCTGGGCAACCGCGCGCGGCTGCGGTCGGGCTTCCTCAGCGAGCTGCCGGGCTGGGTGTTCGACGGGCTGCCCGACCGGCCGCCGGGGCCGGGGGAGCACCTGCGCATCGAGACCGACGAGCGCGGGCTGATCCCCCGCCGGTGCGAGCGGGCGGTCGAGCTGATCCGGGAGTGCGCCGCACGGCCGCGGCTGGGCACGGTGCTGGTCGACCTCGCGGTGCGCAACGCGATCCTGGCCGAGTACCCGCACGGTGCGTTCGGGCTGGTGGACAACGACCTCGGCCGGTACCAGTTCAGCGCCGCGGTGGCCCGGAGCGGGCGCTGGACGGTCACGTGGGGTCCGGCGTCGCGGAGCACGGCCGAGCAGTGGATCGTCGAGGCGGTGCAGACGCATGCCTGAGCAAGCGGCGGTGCGGACAACAACAGGCGAGGGGGTGGACAGGGTGGTCGCGGCGGCTTCGAAGGACCTGACGGTGCGCGAGGCGATCCTCGCGGCGGCGGAGCTGAACAGCGGCGTCCCGGAGCCGCGACCGTCGGCTGCCGTGGCCGGCCCGGGTGACGAGTCCGGTCCGAGCGAGAGGCGACGCCATGGCTGAGCGCACGGCGGCCCGGGAGCTGCTCGAACTGGCCGCGGGTCCGGTGCTGGCGGCGATGCCGGACCGCGAGCCGGTCGACCGGCTGTACAACCCGGACGTCAGCGACCACGAGATCCTGGTCCACGGCCCGGTCTCGGACGACCCGGCGGACCTGGTGGAGGAGGTCGAGCGGCACGTGGCGTGGGCGGCCTGGATCGACGGCACGCCGTTCGGCGAGAACGGCGAGCTCAACGAGGTCGGCTTCGAGGTGGTGTCGCTGATGCTGCGCGGTTCGGTCCGGGCGGCGCTGTGCGGCGTGTTCGACGGAGGACCGGAGGTGGCGGACATCCGCTGCTACGCCGACGGCGAGCGGGCGTTCATGATGGGCTCGCTGCCCGGCCGCACGGCGATCCACCTGGCGGACTTCGAGGAGCTGCCGGAAATGCTGGTGGCCGAGCTCCCCGAGGTCCCGTACGGCGATTCGGCCCGTGCGATCTGGGTCTCGGTGGACGACGACGGCCTGGTCCACGACGGCCAGGACGACGACGTGGGCGCAATGCGCGAGCTACTGGCCCGCCCGAGATCCGGCACGGCGGTCCTGGACATGCTCGCCTTCGGCGGCCTGTGCGCGGAGTTCCCGGACCACGGTTTCGTCTTGGTCGACACGGACCTGGGCCGCTTCGCCCTGGCGGCGCTCGACCGAGGCGAAGGCCGCCGCCAGCTGGTGCTGAGCCCCTTCAGCCGCGGCATGCTCCGCGACTGGTGCCGGAAGATGATCGACCTCGGACAGGAGGAGGTGCCCTGAGCGGGAGAAGGGCCCGCGTGGCTTGGCTGGGTGCACCCCGGCGGCACGGCCGGATCGGCTTGAAGACCAAGCCGTCCAAGCCGTCCACGGCCCTCCAGCTCACCCCATCCGCGCCCCAAGCCCGCACCGCCAAACTGGCCACCCCGGGCCAGCCCCCGGCCACCGTGCCCCAGCCGACCATGTGACCGGTTTCACCACGATCTGTCACCATCAGCGGTCGACCCCGCCACCCGCGGGCTGGACACTGCAGGGGGTTCGGGTGCGCGCTTGCGCTGCGTGACCGATCCTCCACTGGAGACAGAGCCATTGGGCGGATGCGTTATCCGCCTGTGTCGCTACCCTGGAAAGGCGAGGACATTCAGTAGTGAGGTGGTCACCATGAGCGCGAACGGTGAGGCTCCCTTCTTCAATGGCCCCGAGCTCACTCAGCGCGACGGCACGCTGTCCGAAGTACCCGCCGAGATGTTCGCGGATCCCGTCTCCGGGCTGGTCACCGCGGCGCCCGAGCCGCGCACCGCGGTCCCGAATGGCCACGAGCTCGCCGCCGTGCCGGTGGCCGGGCCGGTGCAGCCCGACGAAGAAGTCGTGCGCCGGATGGTCGAGGAGACGCTCCGCGAGGACCAGGTATCCGGTGTGAAAGCGCCGGGTCCGATCCCGCCGGCGGGCACCCTGGGTGGAGACCAGCCGCTGGGCCTGCTGCCCCGGCAGCGGAACCGGCGGCGCACCTGGCCGACCCGGCCACCGCAGCTGATGCGGCCCCTCCGGCCGGTTCCGCCCGCCGAAGACGACGTCGACGACGTCGATCTCGTGCCCGTCAAGCGGCGGCGGCTGCCGAGGATGCCGGCGATGTCGATGCCGGCGTTCAACCGGCCGTCGTCGAGTGCGGCGGGGGTCATGCTCGCCGTGGCGCTGCTGATCGTCTTCGGTTTTGTCGCCATCGAGATGGTGTCCAGCCTGGTCAGCAGCGTGGCCGCACTGTTCGACTAGCGTCCGTTCGCTGTTCACCACCCGCCTCGCACCACGGGGGCGTGCCGCGCGCCAGGCTCCGATCGGGCTACCCTGGCTGCACGGTCGGGTCCCTCCCGAGGGCGTCCGGCACCGCGGTGACTAGTGGGGTGGGCGTATCAGCGAGGGCGTGCGATCGGTACCCGGGGCCGGTCCGGGTGCGTCGTCGGGCGCCGAGGCGTCCACGATCAACCGGGTCCGGCGGGTACTGGCGATCAAACCTTTCCGGCGGCTCTGGGGCGTCACGTACCTGTGCAGCGTGGCCGACTGGCTGAACATCCTCGCCCTCACCGGCCTGGCCACGAAGCTGACGGACAACTACTTCGCGCAGAACTTCGCGTTCGTCGGCGTGGTGCTCACCGGCCTGGCGCCGGGACTGTTGTTCGCGCCCGTGGGCGGGCTGCTCGCGGACCGGTTCGACCGCCGCAAGGTCATGGTCGTCTCCGACCTGCTGCGCTGCGGTTTCCTGCTGTCCATCGCCTTCGTCAGCGCGCCGTGGTGGCTGCTCGCCGGCAACTTCCTCGTCGGCAGCGCGGCGAGCATGTGGATCCCCTCGAAAGAGGCGGCGGTCCCGAACCTGCTCCGCCGGCCCGACCAGGTCGAGACGGCCAACCAGCTCGGCATGGTGATGACCTACGGCCTCGCCGTCGTCACCGCGGCCGGCGCGAACGCGATCCTCACCGGCATCAACACGAACTTCCTCCACGTCCCCGGCGAAGACACCAGCCTCCGCATCGCGAAGCTGGTCGTCGTCATCACCGCCTTGCTCTACCTGGCCAGCGCGATCCTCATCGCCACCCGGATTCCCGAGCTTTCGCTGCGCAACGTCCACGCGCTGCCGGAGCAGAAGGTCAAGCAGGCCGACGAGGAAAAGCTCGGCATCGGCACGATGATCGCCGACGGCTTCCGGTTCATCCGCACCACGCCGCTCGTGCGCGGGCTGCTGGTCGGGGCGTTCGGCGCGTTCGCCGCCGGCGGCGCCGTGATCGGCTCGGCCAAGCCGTACTCCTCCAGCCTCGGGGCCGGTGACTCGGCGTTCAGCCTCCTCGTGCTGGCCGTCTTCGTCGGCCTCGCCGCCGGGATGGCGTTCGCGCCCAAGCTCTCCCGGCGGCTCCCGCACGACCGGCTGTTCGGCGTCTCCATCATCGCGGCCGGGCTCTCGCTCGCGTTGGTGGCGCTGTCGCCCCACCTGTCGGTTTCGCTCATCACCGTCGTCCTGGTCGGCTTCTGGGCGGGGACAGCGTTCCTCACCGGTGTCACGATCATCGGCTCGCGGGTCGAGGACGCCATCCGCGGCCGGATCAACGCGATCTACCAGCTGATGATGAAGCTCGTGCTGTTCGGCACCACGGTCACCGTCCCGGTGCTGGTCGGTGTCCTGGGGACGCGCACCTTCAACGTCTGGGGTGGCAAGGTCTCGGTCGACGGCACCCGGCCGATCATGTTCGCCGGTGCCGTGATCGCACTGGTCGCCGGGCTCTTCGCCTACCGGCAGATGGACGACAAGCGCACCGAGCCGATCCTCGCCGACCTGCGCAACGCGCTGCGCCGCACGCCGCGGCGCGTCAACGGCTTCCTCGTCGCCGTCGAGGGCACCACCGCGATCAACACCGCGATCCAGGCCGTCAACCTCGCCGACTGGATGCGCGGCGGCACCCGGCCGGTGGTCGTCGCGGCCGATCCGGCGCTCGACGACCAGCGGCTCGCCGCGCTGGTCTCCGGCGCCTCGCTCACCGGGGCGCGGGCCCAGGCCCTGGCCGCCGCCGCGGTGCGGGCCGACATCGTGGAGCGGCACGTCCAGCCGGCGCTGGACGCCGGTTCGGTGGTCGTGATGGAGCGGTTCGTCGACTCGCCGCTGGCGCACCTGTCCGCCGTCGCCGGGCTCGACAGTGACGAGCTCGAAGGCCTCGCCGACTGGGCGACCGGCCGCCTGCGTCCCGACCTGACGATCCTGCTGGACGCCGCGCCGAACGGGGCACCGCGCGACAAGACGGCCTCGATGAACGACCAGTGGCGCGTCCAGCACCTGCTCACCGAGATGGCCGCGGCCGACCCGGACCGGTACGTCGTGATCGACGCCGACGGCACGGACACCGAGGTCGCCGAGCGCATCCGCACCGCGCTGCGCGCCGTGTTCGTCGGACGGCTGGCCGCGCTGGCGCCGACGTCGGAGAAGCCGGTGACGCTCCCGCTGGAAACCCTGACCCTCGAGACCCCGGAAGAGCCTCGCGTGGAGGCGAAGTGACGACGACCGAACGCATCGGCGTCTGGAACCAGCTGGTCGGCCAGGAGCCCGCGGTCGAGACGCTGAGCTCGGCCGCTGCGGCCGCCGCCAAGATCGTCGCCGGCGAACCCGCGCCGCCCGGCGCGATGACGCACGCCTGGCTGCTGACCGGCCCACCCGGCTCCGGCCGTTCGGTGGCCGCCCGGACCTTCGCCGCGGCCCTGCAGTGCAGCACCGGCACCGGCTGCGACGCCTGTCCTGGCTGCCACACGACGATGGCGGGCACCCACGCCGACGTCCGCCTCGTGGTGCCCGAAGGCCTGTCGATCTCGGTCGCCGAGATGCGGGCGCTGGTGCAGGCCGCCGCGCGCCGCCCGACGACCGGCAACTGGCAGGTCGTGATCATCGAGGACGCGGACAGGCTCACCGAAGGCGCGTCGAACGCCCTGCTGAAGGCCGTGGAAGAACCGCCGGACCGCACGGTGTTCCTGCTCTGCGCGCCCTCGGACCACCCCGAAGACGTCTCGGTGACGATCCGTTCGCGCTGCCGGCTGGTGACGCTCCGGACGCCGCCGCCGGAGGCGATCGCCGACGTGCTGATGCGCCGCGACGGCGTCGACGCCGAACGCGCGCAGTGGGCCGCTTCGGTTTGCGGTGGCCACGTCGGCCGCGCGCGCCGGCTCGCCACCGACGAGGCCGCCCGGCAGCGCCGGGCCACCGTGCTGCGGATCCCGCTCGGCCTGCGCCGGATGAGCGACATCTTCACCTGCGCCGACCAGCTGATCAGCGCGGCCGAGGCGGACGCGGGCGAAGCCAGCAAAGGCCGCGACGAAGACGAGCGCAACGAGCTGCGGACCGCGATGGGCGGCGACGGCATCGGCAAGGGCGTCGCCGGGGCCAAACGAGCCGCCGAAGCCGCGGTCAAGCAGCTCGAGAAGAAGCAGAAGTCCCGCGCGACCCGCACCCAGCGCGACACGCTCGACCTGGCGCTGGTCGACCTCATGGGCTTCTACCGCGACGTCCTGGTGACGGCGACCCGCTCCGGCGCGACGCTCAACCACCCGGACCACGCCGACCAGATCCGCGAAGCGGCGTCGTCCTGGACGCCGGAGTCGACGCTGCGCCGCCTCGAAGCGGTGCTGGAGTGCCGTGAGGCGATCGATCTGAACGTGAAGCCGCGCATCGCCGTCGAGGCGATGGTCACGACGCTTCGCCAGGGCTGAACGCGAAGGACCCCGCCGAGAAGCTCCCGGCGGGGTCCTTCACACCCCTCGGGTCACTCGCGCGGCCGGGGTGACGGCTTGAACGGCTTCTCCTCGACGGCCACGGCCAGCGGACGCCGCCTTCCGCCCGGCATCGCGGCCACCATGACCACACCGAGCAGCAGCATCGCGGTGCCCGTCCAGAACAGCGGCACCGTGTCGTAGGCGCCACCGGTGTAGGCGAGGTTCTTCACCGGTCCCTTCGGCGCCTCGCCACCCGCGGGCGGCGGCGTCGCCGCGGTCCCGCAGACCACGCCGCCGGTCGGCGCGTACGCCCGGGCGATCTGCTCGCCGAGGGACAGCTGGGCCAGCGACGACGGCAGGTTCTTCGCCTGGTCGTCCGGCAGCAGGCTCTTGAGCTTCGTCGTCGGCAGCAGCTGCAGGTCGAACATCCGCGCCGACGCGCCCAGCTGGTAGCCCTTGAACGGCGTGGTCATGTTCGCCGACTTCTGGTCGAGCCCGGCGATGCTCAGCCGCAGCACCCCGAGGTCGAGCACGGTGCCCGCGGTGGTCCCGACCTGCTGGACGCCCTTGGTGAGCGTCGAGACGAGCCCGCCGACCACCGGGATGTCATTGAGCTGCCCGAACTGGTCGCTCAGCCCCTTCAGGGGCAGCCCGATCGGGATGTCCTTGGTCGGGTGCGCGGCGTCGAGCGTGTACAGCGTCTTGCCGCCCGCCGCGATGGTCAGCACGGGCGCGGTGTACTCGACCTTGGACGTCTTCGCGTCGCCGGTGGAGGTCACCTTGAGCGTCGGCTGGCTGGCCACCTTGACGCTCAACGCGAGCGGCGTGCCCTTGAGGATCTCGATGTCCGCGGCCTGCAGCGTCGACGTCGACTGCACGGCCTTGTTCTTCGAACCGGGGATGTCGACCAGCTTCACCTGCGACCGCGACGACAGCGTGTTCGGCAGGCTCAGCAGCGATCCGTTGCCGTCCGCGGCGGTCTGCCCGCCGCCCTGCAGCAGGCCACCGAGGCTCTGCAGGCCCTTGGTGAGGTCGAACCCGCTCGCCAGCGAGCCCGGGTCGAGCTTCGGCTTCAGCGCGTCCAGGCCGAGGTTCGGCATCGACGGCACGACGTTCAGCAGCGACAGGCTGGCCACGGAGGTGCTGGCATCGGCGATGGTGTCGACGCACGGGCCGAGCGTCTGGCTCCACCTCGCGTGCGCGCTCCCGTTGAGCAGACCCACGTTGAGCAGCGGGTTCGACGGTGCGTTGAGCCCGCCGCTGATCGGCTGCGGGTTGTCCGGCAGCGCGGTCTGCACGACGCTCCCCGGAGTCTGCGGCGCGTTCCCGCCCACGGACACCCCGAACGGCGACGCCTGCGCAACTGCCTTCTCATAGCTGAGGTAGGCATCCGAGTTCGCCGACGCGCTCGACAGCCCCATCCCGGCCTCGAGCGCGGACTGCTTCGGCAGCGTCTGCCCGAACCCCGGCAGGATCGTGCTGGTCGGCACGGCATTGGGCAGCAGCCGGATGATCCCGAGCGCAGTCCCGGCATCCCCAACGGCGTGCCCCAGCGGCTGCGGCCCGATCGGCGCCGAGATCGGCGCCTGCCCCGGATTCGCCGGCTGCGGGATCGGCGTAGTCGGATAGGTCGTATCGGCGTACGCCGGAGCCGCGCTGAACAGGACCAACGCCGCGGCCGCCGGCAGGGCCACCGAACGGGGCAGTCTTCGCCGCATGTGCCAGAGCCTCCAGATAGGTCGACGGTGGTGGGAGACCGACGTCATAGGGCCCTAACGACGGTCCCCCCGAAAAGTGACGTCGACAGCCTCCGCTACACTTGACGACGTCGCCGGCGCAAGCCGAAGACACGCCGCCTTAGCTCAGTCGGCCAGAGCGATTCACTCGTAATGAATAGGTCAGGGGTTCGATTCCCCTAGGCGGCTCCGCAGGTCAGGCCCCATCCGAGAGTCTTCGGGTGGGGCCTGACTCGTTTGGTGGGTGACTAACACCTGGTCTCAAAACTTAAGGGTGTGTCACTGCGTAACCGGCCGGTCCTGGTCGTCGATCGTGGGCAGTCGTGGCGAAGACGACGCAGCAGCGGCGGGTCGAAGACCGGCTCTGGGAGCTGATCGAACCCCTGATCCCGTCCCGGCCAGCGCCGCGCGGTCCGGGTGGGCGGCCCCGGATCGATGACCGTGTCGCGCTAGAGGGGATCTTGTTCGTGCTCGACACCGGCTGCCGCTGGCGAGACCTGCCCGAGCAGCTCGGATGCGGTTCCGGGCACACCGCGTGGCGGCGGTTACGTGAGTGGCAGGACGCCGGCGTGTGGGCCCGGCTGCACCAGCTCGTGCTCGACGAGCTGTCCAACATCGACGAGCTCGACTGGACCAGAGGCTGCATCGACGCGGTGTCGGTGCGGTCGAAAAGGGGGGCGAGCTGACCCGGCCGCAGCCCCACTGACGCTACCTGACCCGCCGCGGTATCAAGGTCCGTATCGCCCGGCGCGGGATTGAGAGCAAGTCCCGCCTCGGCCGGTTCCGCTGGGTCGTCGAACGCACCATCTCCTGGCTGCTGCGGTTCAACCGCCTCGGGCTGCGCTACGACCGGACCGAACGCACCACGCTGGCGCTACTCACGCTGGCCTGCACCGTGATCAACGTCCGCCGGCTCATCAAGATCGAGCTCTGCGACCAGGTCCAACGCATCCATTCACTCGTTTGGGATACATCGGTAGCTCTGTGTCGTCGGGTGGGGGTGACTGGTGAGCTTCTGAGCGCGGAGCAGGTCCTCGGGTCGGCACGGGGCCCCCGTCACCACGAGGGAGATCGATCTCCTGGAGGAGGCTGCAGCCGCGTTGCTGACGGCACCCATCGACGGGGATGAACGAGCACTCTCGTCGGGAAGTGATCAGCCATCGGTGGGGCCGCCTCTTCAGAGGCGTTCGACGCGGTCGGCCTGCGGGCCCCGGTCGCTCTGACGCACCGCGTACCGGACCCGGTCACCCTTCTGCAGCGGCTCCGACCCCATGATCACGGACGCGTGGGCGAAGAGATCGTCGCCGCCTGCGTCCGGGGTGATGAAGCCGAAGCCGCGGTCGCCGTCGTAGCGCGCGACGACGCCCTCGCCGCCTCGTACGGGCACGTCCCGCGCCGCCGGCCCTGCGGCCGCGGCAGGTGCCGACCGCTGCGGCGCCGTCTGGGGCTCGGCGCCCCGGACCAGGTGCACGTCGCGGGCCTGCGGGCCCTTGTCTCCACTAGCCACCTCGTAGGCGACGCGGTCGCCCTCCGCGAGCCACGTCAGCCCCTCGGCCAGGGCCCGGGCGTGAACGAAGACGTCCCCGGCGCCGGAGTCGGGGTTGATGAAGCCGAAGCCCTTGTCCTCGTCGTACCAGGCCACCGTGCCGTCGGCACCGTCCGCGATACCAGCCGCAGCGGGTGAGCCGGCCCCTGCTCCCAGCGGGATCACGTGCCCGGCCTGCGGGCCGCGCTCGCCTTCGACGATCAGGAAGGCCACCCGCTGCCCCTCGGTGACCACGCCGCCGGTCACGATGGCGGAGCTGTGCACGAAGATGTCGGCGCCGCCGCCGTCCGGCGACGCGAAGCCGTACCCCTTGCCCGGCTCGTACCAGTTGATGGTGCCGAGCAGGCCCACGGCGCTGCCGGTGGCCGCATCGGCGGTGACGCGAACGCGCAGCGCCTCGGGCCCGCGGTCGTTCTCGCCGACCTCGAACACGACGGCCTGACCCTCGCGGAGCACTTTGGCGCCGCCGTCCCCGACGATCTCGGAGGCGTGCACAAACACGTCCGGCGAGCCGTCCTCGGGCGCGAGGAAGCCGAAACCCCGTTCGGCGTCGAACCAACGGACGGTCCCTTGCGGCATCAAAGGCTCCAGGTCGAGAGGGCGGGCAATGGCCCCCAGTCTCTCTGACAGACCTCCGGTCCGTCGGGCCGGGTCCACAGGCGGGCGGTGCGGAGCCACGGGCGGGCCGTGGGTTCACCTAGCGACACGCCGAGTTTTGAGACCAGGTCCAAGACGCCTAGTCGGTGGGAGAAGAAACTTCCGGAGGTTCACCCTTCGCGGGGAAGATCCGGTTCACCACGGTCGCCGTCGTCGCTGGGTTGGGCCTCGAACTCACCCTCGAGGTCCACCCGTCCGGGGCAAAGTCGACACAGCAAAGGGCCTCCGGCCGCAAGCCGGAGGCCCTTCGGGTGGGCAAGGGGTTACTTTGGCGGGGTCACCTTCACCACGGTGGCCTTGGCGTCGCCTCGGGGGGTTCGGTAGGTGATCTCGTCGCCGGCCTTGGCTCCGACCAGGGCCAAGCCCAAGGGGCTGTCCGAGGTGATCGCGTCCGCGTCTTCGCCCGGGACCGTTACCACCTGGAACGTCTCTTCGTCTCCGTCGGGGAAGCGGAGGGAGACCACCGTGCCGTCCGGGAGCTGGCTGTTGCCGTAGCCGCCGTGTTCCATCTTGGCCGCCAGTTCGGCGATCTGGCGGTCGAGGCGGGCGGCGGACTCCGCTCGGTCGATCACGTCCGCCTGGTCCGCCGCGTCGCCGGTGCGTTCCTGCTCGCCGGGTTGCGGCGCGAGGGCTTCCCGCTGCGTGCGCAGGTTCGCGATTTCCTTCTCCAGCTGGCTGCGCGCAGCCGGGCTGAGCCCCTTGTCCCCTGAGATCACCATGCCGGGCATTGTCCGCTGCGCGGAGCGGGGTGGCCAATCCGGTTTTTCACCCGAAAGCCGCCGACAGGACGTCTGCCCATAGGATTTCGGGTCGGGCGTCCAGGAAGAGGGTAACGAGAATCACCGTGAGCGCAGTCCCCGGCCGCAGCGAGCGGCTCTCGCCGAACCAGCTGGCCAAGCAGGAACAGATCGTCGAAGCCGCCCGGGTCGTGCTCGCCCGCGACGGGCTGGCGGGGTGCACCGTCCGGGCCATCGCCGAGGCCGGGCCGCTCACCAAGAGCGCGATCCACTACTACTTCGCCGACATCGACGTCCTCATCGACCGGGCCATGGCCGCGCACATCACCGCGTTCGCCGCGGGCCTGCGCGAGGTCGCCGCGAAGCACGACGAACCCCGTGAGCGGCTCTTCGCCGTCCTCGAGGAGTACCTGAGCGTCTTCGCCGCGAACCCGAACGCCGCGCTCCTCTGGTTCGAGTACTGGATCGCCGCCGGACGGGCGCAGCACCCGCAGGCCATCGACGTCATGCTCACGTCGCTCACGGAGCTGCTCGCCGAGCTCCTCGCCCCGCTCGACGTCGACGACCCGCGGGCCAGGGCCCGGGCGCTCCTGTCGTACCTGCTGGGCACGGTCGTCCAGCAGCGGGTGCGCCCTCGGCCGTTCGCCACGCTGCGTGCCGACATCGAGGCTCTCTGTTTTGCGAACTACGGCTAGAAACCGCCATTAGATCCGTACCCTCCCGGATTGCGCACTACGTCCGGCTCCGGCCAAGGTCGAGGAACCCCCGAGAGCAGGAGACGTGATGCGCACACGAACGTGCATGGCCGCGGCGGCCGCCGCCCTCTTGGTGCTCACCGCCGGCGGCCAGGCCGGTGCCGCCCAGCCCGACGGACCGCAGGTGTACGAGGTGACCGGGGCCGCTACCGCCCAGGAGCGCACCGAGGTCGCGCGGACCGGCGCGGACATCCTCGACAGCGAAGGCGCGACGACCACGGTCATCGCCAACCCCGGCGAAGCGGCCCAGCTGCGCGCGAAGGGCTTCGGCGTCAAGGCGCTCGGCAAGGTGAACCGGCCGCAGGGCACCGCGACCGTCGAGGACTTCCCGGCCGGCTACACCGGCTACCACACCTACGCGGAGACGCAGACCGAGCTGCAGAAGGCCGTTGCGAACTACCCGTCGCTGACGAAACTGGGCAGTGCCGGCACGTCGTACGAGGGCCGGGCCCTGTCGCTGCTCAAGATCTCCGACAACGCCGCGACGGACGAGAACGAGCCCGAGGTCCTCTTCACCTGCAACCAGCACGCGCGCGAGCACCTCACCACCGAGATGTGCCTGCACATCGTGCAGCGGCTGACCAGCGGGTACGCGACGAACAGCGCGATCAAGCGGCTGGTCGACAGCACCGAGATCTGGGTGATCCCCAGCGTCAACCCGGACGGCTCCGAGTACGACATCTCCGGCGGCACCTTCCACAGCTGGCGCAAGAACCGCCAGGGCCCCGGCACCGACACCAACCGCAACTGGGGTTACAAGTGGGGCTGCTGCGGCGGCTCCTCGGGCTCGACGTCGAGTGAGACCTACCGCGGCACGGCGGCGTTCTCCGCACCCGAGACCCGCTCCCTCTCGAACTGGGTGAACTCGCGGGCGGTCGGCGGCGTCCAGCAGATCAAGACGCACATCGACTTCCACACCTACTCCGAGCTGGTGCTCTGGCCGTTCGGCTACACCTACGACCGGACCGCGCCCGGGCTCACCGCCGCCGACGCGACGAAGTTCGAGACGCTCGGCAAGCAGATGGCCGCGACCAACGGCTACACGCCGCAGCAGTCCAGCGACCTCTACATCACCGACGGCAGCGTCAACGACTGGATGTGGGCGCAGCACAAGATCTGGAGCTTCACCTTCGAGATGTACCCGAAGGGCAGCAGCCCGGGCTTCTACCCGCGCGACACCCAGATCGGGCCGCAGACCACGCGCAACGACCAGGCCGTCGACATCCTGATCAACGCCGCGATCACCGGCTGACCCCCCACGGTGCTTTCCGGGGGTTCCGGGTGGCGGAGCCCCCGGCCCGAGGCGAAGCCTCGGATGTCACAGCCCGCGCGGCTCGCGAACGGCCTCCTTCCCCGCTGGACCGGGGAAGGAGGCCCTCGCGGTCTAAAGTCCGGGCATGCCTCTGTTCTCGTTCGAAGGGCTCAGCCCGCAGGTCCACCCGGACGCCTGGATCGCCCCCACCGCCACCCTCATCGGCGACGTCGTCGTCGAGAAGGACGCCTCGATCTGGTTCGGTGCGGTGATCCGGGCCGACTTCGGCCGGATCGTCATCCGCGAGGGCGCCAACATCCAGGACAACTCGGTGATCCACGTCAACGACGGCGTCTGTGAGGTCGGCAAGAACGTCACCGTGGGCCACCAGTGCCTGGTGCACGACTGCACGATCGGGGAACAGGCGCTGATCGGCAACGGCTCGACGGTGCTCGACAAGGCGAAGATCGGCGCGCGGGCGCTGGTCGCGGCCGGGGCGACCGTCACGCCGTCGACGGAGGTGCCGCCGGAGGTGATCGCGATGGGCAGCCCGGCGAAGAAGTTCGTCCCGCTGACCGACTCGGCGCGGATGTGGGTCGAGCACAACGCGGCGATCTACCAGGAGCTGGCGCGCCGGCACCGCGCGGGAACAAAACCGGTTTGACCCTCCAGTAACTGGAGACTCTAGCTTCGGGCCATGGCTCCGAAGAAACTCACCCACCAGGTCACCCTCGAGCTCACCGCGGGCAACGCCCCGGTCGTCGACCTCGGCAAGATGCTGGGGCAGACCGGGATCAACCTCGTCGAGGTCAAGAAGGCCTACGACGCGGCCACGGCGGCACAGCGCGGCGACATCGTGCCGGTGGTCGTTTCGGTGTTCGAGGACCGTTCGTTCGCGCTCCGCCTCAAGACGCCGCCGACGTCGTTCCTCATCAAGAAGGCGTTGGGGGACAAGGGTTCCGCGCGGCCCGGGCACGAGGTCGCGGGGAAGCTGACCACACAGCAGCTGCGGGACATCGCCGAGCGCAAGCTGCCGGACCTCAACACCTCCGACGTCGAGGCGGCGATGCGCACGATCGCGGGCACGGCCCGGTCGATGGGGGTGGTGGTCGTGGGTTGAGCGCACCGGGGTTCGAGTGTCGTGGACTAGGCTCTTCCCCGCAGCAGCGACTGGCGCCATCGAGGTGGAGCACCACCGGGAAGCGACGACGAGGCCGGCACCGCGCGCCTGGGTGAAGGCCACTCCAGAGCCGGAGTACGCCATGACACACCAGCCGAAACTGACCGCACTCGCCGCCGCCGACCCCGCCATCGCCGGGCTCGTCGAGGACGAAGCCAAGCGCCAGCACGACAAGATCCGCCTGATCGCGTCGGAGAACTACGTCTCGCAGGCCGTGCTCGAAGCGACCGGCACCGTGCTCACCAACAAGTACTCCGAGGGCTACGCGGGCAAGCGGTACTACGAGGGTCAGCAGTTCATCGACCAGGTCGAGCGGCTCGCCATCGAGCGGGCGAAGGCCGTGTTCGGTGCCGAGCACGCGAACGTCCAGCCGTACTCCGGTTCGCCGGCGAACCTGGCCGTGTACCTCGCCTTCGCGCAGCCGGGCGACACCGTGCTCGGCATGGCGCTGCCCGACGGTGGCCACCTCACGCACGGCTGGAGCGTGTCCGCCACCGGCAAGTGGTTCACGCCGGTGCGCTACGGCGTCGCCAAGGAGACCGGCCGCGTCGACCTCGACCAGGTGCGCGACCTGGCCCGGCAGCACCGGCCGAAGCTGATCTTCGCCGGCGGCACGGCGATCCCGCGCACGATCGACTTCCCGGCGTTCGCCGAGATCGCCGCCGAGGTGGACGCCGTGCTCGTCGCCGACATCGCGCACATCGCCGGCCTGGTCGCCGGCGGCGCGCACCCGTCACCGGTCGGGCACGCGCAGGTGATCACGACGACGACGCACAAGACCCTGCGCGGCCCGCGCGGCGCGATGATCCTTTCCGACGCCGACCACGCGAAGGCCGTCGACAAGGCGGTGTTCCCCGGCCTCCAGGGCGGCCCGCACAACCACACCACCGCGGCGATCGCCGTCGCGCTCGGGGAGGCGCAGCAGCCGTCGTTCAGCGACTACGCGCACACGATCGTCGCGAACGCCCGTGCGCTGGCCGACGCGCTGCTCGCCTGCGGCTACGACCTCGTGTCCGGGGGTACGGACAACCACCTGCTGCTGATCGACCTGACCAACAAGGGCGTCGCGGGCAAGCCGGCCGCGCAGGCCCTCGATCGCGCGGGCATCGAACTGAACTACAACACGGTGCCGTTCGACCCGCGCAAGCCGTTCGACCCGTCCGGCATCCGGCTCGGCACGTCCGCGATCACGACACGCGGTCTGCGCCCGCAGCACCAGGTGCAGGTGGCGGAGTGGATCGACCGCACGATCACCGCGGCCGCCGCCGACGACGAGTCTTCGCTGGACACCATCGCCGCGGAGATCCGCGAGTTCCTGGCGCCGTTCCCGATCCCGGGCTACTCCGCCTGACCCCTCCCGGAGGCGGCACTTTCACGTGAAAGTGCCGCCTTCGGCGTGTCCGAGACGGGCGTCACACAATATTTGATTGCACGGTACAAGCTTCTGGGGGAATACTTGGGTCGAGCAAGTAGTTGAGAGGTACAAGCAACTACGCCGCAGGCTTTCGAGGGAGACCACCATGAGCGACCCCACCACGGCGGAAGGAGCAGCCGCTACGAAAGGCAAGCTGACCCACCGCCAGATCCTGACCGTGCTGTCCGGGCTGATGCTCGGCATGTTCCTCGCCGCGCTCGACCAGACCATCGTGTCGTCGTCGATGCGCACCATCGCCGATGAGCTCCACGGCCTGTCCCTGCAGGCCTGGGCCACCACCGCCTACCTCATCACCGCCACGCTCTCGACGCCGCTGTACGGCAAGCTGTCCGACCTCTACGGCCGCAAGCCCATGTACCTGACGGCGATCTCGCTGTTCCTGGTCGGCTCGCTGGCCAGCGGCATGGCGACGTCGATGTACGAGCTCGCCGCGTTCCGCGCCTTCCAGGGCCTCGGCGCCGGTGGCCTGATGTCGCTGGCGCTGGCGATCATCACCGACATCACCGCCCCGCGTGAGCGCAGCAAGTACCAGGGCTACTTCATGGCCGTGTTCGGCATCTCGAGCGTCGCCGGCCCGGTCGTCGGCGGCTTCTTCGCCGGCATCGACACCTTCGCGGGCATCACCGGCTGGCGCTGGGTCTTCCTGGTCAACGTCCCGATCGCGCTCGCCGCGCTGGTCGTCGTCACCAAGGTGCTGAACCTGCCGCACACCCGCGTGGACCAGAAGGTCGACTACTGGGGTGCCGTGGCGCTGGCCACCGGCCTGGTGCCGCTGCTGATCGTCGCCGAGCAGGGCCGGGAATGGGGCTGGGGCTCCGCCGCTTCGGTCGCCATGTACGTCGTCGGCGGGCTGGGGGTGGCCGCCTTCGTCCGGATCGAACGCCGGATGGGCGACGCCGCCCTGCTGCCGCTGCGCCTGTTCCGGCGGTCCGTGTTCCGGATGTCGACGATCGTCACGGTCGTGCAGGGCGCCGGGATGTTCGGCGCGATGATGTCGCTGCCGCTGTACCTGCAGATCGTCAAGGGCGCGACGCCGACCCAGGCCGGCCTGCAGATGCTCCCGCTGACGCTCGGCATCATGATCGCCAGCTTGGGCAGCGGCGTGGTGATCTCCCGGACCGGCCGGTACAAGATGTTCGCGGTGGCCGGAGTCGGCCTGATGGCAGCGGCGCTGTTCGCGCTGTCGACGATCAGCGTCGACACTTCGCTGTCCTTCGTCATGGTGATCGCCTTCGTGATCGGCCTCGGCCTCGGCTCCTCGATGCAGACGCTGGTGCTGGCCGCGACCAACGACGTCCGCCCGCAGGACATCGGCGTCGCCACCTCGGCGGCGACGTTCTTCCGGCAGATCGGCGGCACGGCGGGCACCGCGGTGTTCCTGTCGATCCTGTTCGGCACGGTCGGCGACCGGATCGCGAACGCACTCCGCTCGGCGATGACCACACCGGCCTACACGGCGGAGCTGGCGCAGCACCCGGAGTTCGCGAAGCAGCTGCAGAGCGGCCTCGACGTCAACGACACGTCGTTCCTGTCGACGCTCGACCCGACGCTGGCCCGGCCGATCCTGCAGGGCTTCGCCGAGTCGATGAGCACGGTGTTCCTGGTCGGCGGGGTCGTGCTGACCGTGGGCTTCGCGCTGGTCTGGTTCCTCAAGGAGAAGCCGCTGTCGGACAAGTCGGCGATGGAGCAGCGCGCGGAGGCCGAGGACGCCCCGGCGCTCGCCCTCGCGCACTGACGGCGTGAAAAGGCCCCCTCGGGAAATTCCCGAGGGGGCCTTTTCGCATGGTCAGTGGCCGCCGTTGGCGTTTTCCTTCGCCAGCCGGTCGGTCTCGCGCTCGTACGAGCGGGCGATCTCGTTCTCGGCCTCGGCGCGGCCGACCCAGGACGAGCCTTCGACGCTCTTGCCGGGCTCGAGGTCCTTGTAGACCTCGAAGAAGTGCTGGATCTCCAGCTTGTGGAACTCGTTCAGGTGGTGGATGTCGCGCAGGTGCTCCAGGCGCGGGTCGGCGCTCGGGACCGCGAGGACCTTGTCGTCCGGGCCCTTCTCGTCGGTCATCCGGAACATGCCGATCGCGCGGCAGCGGATCAGGCAACCCGGGAACGTCGGCTCCTGCACCAGGACCAGCACGTCGAGCGGGTCGCCGTCCTGACCGAGCGTGTCGTCGATGAACCCGTAGTCGGCCGGGTACTGCGTGGCCGTGAACAGGGTCCGGTCCAGCTTGATGCGGCCGGTCTTGTGGTCGACCTCGTACTTGTTGCGCTCCCCTTTGGGGATTTCGATCGTGACGTCGAACTCCACGCCGTCCTCGCTGCTTCTGTCGGATCCATGGCACGCCCCGCGTCGCGGGCGGCAACCTTCATGACTGTCTTGACGTCTCCTAGTGTGGACTACGCCCTGCCGGTGGACCGCATCGATGTCGGCCACGCGGCATGTGAGCTTGGCCCCTCCCGGGGCAGGTGAGAAGGAGTGGTGGGTGCCGGAAAACGACCAGCCGATGTGGCCTTCGTCGGACGAAGACCGCTCGTCGTCCGGCGCGCGGGAGACCACTCCGATGTCCCTGCCCGACCCGCCGGAGAGCGGCGGGGAACGCGCGGGCGTGCCCAAGGTCACAAGCAGCGAGGCTCCGAAGGGCTCGTGGTTCGCGCCGAACGTCCCGCCCGAGCCGGTCCCGGGCCTCAACGCGCCCGCGGAAGAGCCGCCGCCCCCGCCGAGCCCGGCCAAGCAGGACCTGGCCGACCGGCTCGGCAGCCGCGCGCCGTTGCAGCCGCCGAAGCCTGCTGAAGAGAGCACCCAGTACATCCAGGTCGAGCAGCCGAAGCCCGCGGCGGCCGCGGAGAGCACCCAGTTCATCGAGGTGGAGAAGCCCGCGAAGGTGCCGGTGGTGCCGATCGAGCGGCACGTTCCGCCCCGGGAGGAGCAGAAACCGGACGAGCCGCAGCAGCAGTGGCGCGAAGAGCTGCAGCACTGGCGTCAGGAACAGCAGCGCCGCGAAGAGCAGCTGAACCGCGGGGGACCGCAGCGCAGCGAAGAGCCGGAGACCCAGCAGCGTCCCGACGCACCCTGGAGCCAGCGCATCGAGCTGCGGGAGGACCGCGCCGGCGACCGTCCGGCCGAACCGGGCGACCGCCGTCCCGCGCTGCCGCCGGAGCCGCCGCGCGGGGTGGTGCCGTCGGCGTCCGCCGGGTCGCTGGCCCGGCCCCAGCGGATCGAGCCGGACGGGCAGCGGTTCGACGCCGAAGCGACCGTTGGGATCGAACGCCCCACCCAGTTCCCCGGCGTCTTCCAGCAGCAGCCCCAGCTCCGCACCGAACCGCCCCGCAACGATCAGCCGCCCGCCGAACCGCCGGCCCCGTCCGCGGCCGAGGCGCCGTCCGGCGGCGAGCCGCCGAAGAAGCGGCGCAAGGGCAAGCTGATCGCGCTGGTCGTGGTCGTCCTCCTGGTGCTGGCCGGCGGCGGGGTCGCCGCGGCGACGCCGAAGGTGGCGAACCGGCTGGGCCTGCCGTGGGCGCCGAACGCGCCCAAGGGCGACCCGCCGTCGCCGTCCGCGGCCACGCGGCAGCTGCAGGGACCGGCCACGTCCGGGACGGCGCCGACGGCGAACGGCGTCAAGTCCGCGCTGGCCCCGGCGGCCGGCAACGGTGCGCTCGGGCAGCTCACCGGCAGCGTGATCGACCCGGTGACCGGCACCGTGCTGTGGGACCGCAGCTCGTCGACGCCGGTGACGCCCGCGTCGACGACGAAGGTGCTGACGTCCGCGGCCGCGCTGCTTTCGCTGGACCACAACCTGCGCCTGCCGACCAAGATCGTGCAGGGCGCGGACCCGGGCACGGTGATCCTGGTCGGCGGGGGCGACACGACGATCACCAACCTGCCGCTGGGCACCGACTCCCCGCTGTACCCGGGGGCCGCGCACGTCGACGACCTGGTCGCGCAGGTCAAGAAGGCGGTGCCGGGCGTCAAGAAGGTTCAGGTCGACCTGACGCTGTTCAAGGGGGCGACGACCGCGCCGGGCTGGGAGGCCGGTGACGCGCCGTCGACGTACGCGACGCAGATGGCGCCCGTGATGGCCGACGGCGGCCGCATCAACGCCAAGGACAACAACTCGCAGCGCACGGCGAACGCGGGCAGCGCGCTCGCCTCGTCGATCGCTTCGAAGCTGGGTGCTTCGGCGGGCGGCCAGGCGACCGCGCCCAAGGACGCGAAGATGGTCGCCGAGGTCAAGTCGGCCCCGCTGACCGAGCTGGTGTCGGACCTGATGGAGCTGTCCGACGACGTCCTCGCCGAGGCGGTCGCCCGGCAGGTCGCGCTGGCGAACGGTGAGGAAGCGAGCTACGCCGGCGGCGCCAAGGCGACCATCAAGGTCCTGAAGGACCACGGCTTCGACGTCTCGGGTGTCGCGCTGTCCGACGGCAGCGGCATCTCGTCGCTCAACCGTATCCCGGCGCGGCTGCTGACCCAGCTCCTGGCGGCCGCGGCGGCCCCGGATGGCAAGGACCCGAACACCGCGAAACTGCGTCCGGTGCTGGCGGGCCTCCCGGTGGCCGGCGGCTCGGGCACGCTCGCCGACAAGCGGTTCGACACGGCCGCGTCGCAGGCGGGCCGCGGCTGGGTGCGGGCCAAGACGGGCACGCTCACCGGGGTGAACACCCTCGCCGGGCTGGTGCTCGACCAGGACGGCCGGGTGCTGGTGTTCGCGTTCATGTCCAACGGCTCCGACACCGACTCCGGCCGCGACGCCCTCGACGTGCTCGCGACGAGCCTCCGCAAGTGCGGCTGCGCCTAGCGGACGCCGAACCGTACGAAGATCGTGGCCGGAAAACCGCACCGGGCAGGTAGCGTCGGAAGGGTGAGTCAGGAAACGCAGACCCGGCCCATGGTCGACTGGGCGATCGCGGCGCAGACCGGCGCGTTGCTCGTGCGCGGCGGTCCGCAGGTTCCGCGGGAACGGGCCGAGGAAGCCGTCACCGACCTGCGCGAACTGACCGTCGAGGCCGAAGGGCACGTGCGGCAGCTGACGAACCTGGGGCTCGACCTGCCGCTGCTGCCCGGCGAGGTCGTCGACCGCCCCGGCTGGGTCCGCTCCGCCGCGGCCGGGCTGGACGCGCTGACCGGCCGGGCGCTGCCGCAGCAGGGCGGGCCGCTCGGCCCGATCCTGGCCGGCGGCGCCGGGGTGCAGACCGGGCTGGTGCTGGCGTTCCTCGCCAGCCGCGTGCTCGGCCAGTACGACCCCTTCGGCGGACCGGACCGGGAAGGCAGGCTGCTGCTGGTCGCGCCCAACGTCGTGGCCGCCGAGCAGGCGATGGACGTGCCCGGCCACGACTTCCGGCTCTGGGTCTGCCTGCACGAGTGCACCCACCGGCTCCAGTTCACCGCGGTCAGGTGGCTGCGCGACTACTTCGCCGACGAGGTCGAGCGGCTCGTCTCCGGTCTCGCCGGCGGCGGCAGCGACAGCCTGGCCGACCTGTTCGGCAGGCTGCCCGAGGCGATCAAGCAGGGCCCGAAGCTGAACCTCGCCGAGCTGCTGCAGTCGCCGAAGGAACGCGCGGTGTTCGACCGGCTGCTGGCGCTGTCGACGCTGCTGGAAGGGCACGCCGACTACGTGATGGACGCCGTCGGGCCGCAGGTCGTGCCGAGCGTCGACACGATCCGCGCGCGGTTCACCGCCCGGCGCAAGGGCGGCGGTGTCTTCGACCGGCTGCTGCGCGCGCTGCTCGGCGTGGACGCGAAGATCCGTCAGTACGAAGAAGGCGCGAGGTTCACGAAGCACGTCGTGGACGCCGTCGGCATGGACGGCTTCAACGCCGTCTGGCGGTCGCCGAACACCCTGCCGTCGCGCGCCGAGATCGCCGACCCGGCGGCGTGGGTCCGGCGCCTGCACGGATGACCGGGCCGGCGGTCGCGGCCGTCCGGCGGGCCGTCCGCGCCTTCCTGGAGACCGTCGACGCGCCGCCCGAGCTCTGTGTCGCGGTCTCCGGCGGCGCCGACTCCCTCGCGCTGGCGGAGGCCGCCGCGTACGTGGGGCACCACCGCGGCCACGTCGTCCGTGCGCTGGTCGTCGACCACGGTCTGCAGGAGGGCTCGGCGAAGATCGCTCTCGATGCGGCCGGCGCGGCCAAGGCCCTCGGCGTCGACGAAGCCGAGGTGCGCCGGGCCGACGTCCGCGGCCCGGGCGGGCCGGAAGCCGCCGCGCGCAAGGCCCGCTACCGGTCGCTGGCCGGCCACGGCCTCGTCCTGCTCGGCCACACCCTCGACGACCAGGCCGAAACGGTCCTGCTCGGCCTCGGCCGCGGCTCCGGCCCGCGCAGCGTCGCCGGGATGCGGCCGCACGACCCGCCGTGGGGACGGCCCCTGCTCGCCGTCCCGCGCGCCACCACCCGGGCCGCCTGCGCCGAACTCGGCGTCGAACCCTGGGCCGACCCGCACAACGCCGAGCCGCGCTTCACCCGCGTCCGGCTCCGCACCGAAGTCCTGCCCCTCCTCGAAGACGTCCTCAACGGCGGAGTGGCCGCCGCACTGGCCCGCACGGCGGCGCAACTGCGCGAGGACAACGAGGCGTTGGACACAATGGCGGACATGATCTTCACCCGCGCGGGCGGTGCCGAAGGGCTGGATGTCGGCGTCCTCGAGGCCGAGCCCGCGGCACTGCGGCGGCGGGTTCTTCGCAGGTGGTTGCTGCAATCGGGTGTGCGCGAGCTCACCGACGCGCACCTGCGCGCGGTCGACGCACTGGTCGCCCGGTGGCGTGGTCAGGGCGGTGTCTGGTTGCCGGGCAACTTGGAAGCACGCCGGTGCCGTGGCAGGCTCTGCGTCGTCTCCCAACCCACCACCCGAGGGGAATGACCCGTGTACGAGGGCGAAATCGCCTCCGTGCTCGTCACCGAGCAGCAGATCAAGGACAAGATCGCGGAGCTGTCGGAGCAGATCGCTGCCGACTATCCGGCCAACGGGCAGGGGGAACTCCTGCTGGTGGGCGTCCTGAAGGGCGCGGTCATGTTCATGACCGACTTCGCCCGTGCGCTGCCGCTGCCGACGCAGCTGGAATTCATGGCCGTGTCCTCCTACGGGTCGGCGACGTCGTCGTCCGGCGTCGTGCGCATCCTCAAGGACCTCGACCGCGACATCGCGGGCCGGGACGTCCTGATCGTCGAGGACATCGTCGACTCCGGCCTGACGCTGTCGTGGCTGCTGAAGAACCTCGCCAGCCGCAACCCCGCGTCGCTCGAGGTCGTTTCGCTGCTGCGGAAGCCGGAAGCGGTCAAGGTGGACGTGCCGGTGAAGTACATCGGCTTCGACATCCCCAACGAGTTCGTCGTCGGCTACGGCCTCGACTACGCCGAGCGGTACCGGGACCTGCCCTACATCGGCACCCTGGACCCGAAGGTCTACACGGCGTAGTGCACCGGCGGAGTTCACCGACCGTTCACCGCAACCACCGGATTTTCGGAACCCCGGCGTCGCCGATTGCGTCATAGGCTCTGATCACGTGCGTTAACCTATGCGAAGACCAGTCGTGCCCGCGGTGACCGGGTCGGGGGAACGGGAGAGAGTGCAGATGGCGAACAGCAGCGCTGCCGACGCGAACGCCTTCAAGGCCGCGGCCGCGGCGGGTCAGGTCGGGATCGACCCCGACGCCGCGCAGGCCGTGCTGAACAAGATCCGCACCGGCAAGGACGCGGTCGAGACCCTGCTCGCCGGCGCGGGCACGCTCGCGCAGCCGCCGAAGCTGGGCGACAACCCGGTCGGCAACGCGATGGCCGCCAAGTTCGTGCAGCGCGCGGACGGTGGGGGCGACTCCTACGCCGCCGCGCTGCAGAACCTGCTCGATCAGTACTCCGCCGCCGAAGAGGGCATCGTCACGGCGATGTCCCGGTACCACGAGATCGACCAGGCCGCCGCCGACCCGTTCCGCAACGCCTGAGTCCAGAGGGGAACTCGTAGTCATGGCTCCGAACCACACCGACCAGCCGTCTTCGAACGACCCGGGCTCGCTGGTCCCGCTCGGCGACAACTCGTCGGCGCAGAACATCGTCGAGAGCGCCCGCGGCAGCGCCGGCGGCTTCGACATGGGCAGCGACCGGGCGATCGCCAACCCGCCGAACTGGAACGCGCAGGAAAGCCAGCAGCTCTACGCCGGCGCGGTCAACAACAACGACCCCGGCACGGCTGAGGCGACCGGGCACGTCTGGGCGCACCACGGCTCCGAGCTGAAGCAGGCCTCCGACCACCTCTACAACGCGATTTCCGAGCTGGGCAACGCGTGGGTCGGCCGGGGCGCCGCGGGTGCGCAGGGCGCGCTGGTGGCCATCGCGAACTCCGGTTCGCAGGCTTCCGACGCCGCGCACACGATGTCCGACCGGCTCGCCAAGCAGGCCTCGGCGGCCGCCGAGGTCAAGAAGATGCCCGCCCCGAAGGACTACGACCCCAAGCAGTCCATGGCGGCCGCGCTGGCCGGCGGTCCGGCGGCGTTGATCGCCGATCAGAAGGCGCAGGCAGACGCGGCCAACGACGTCAAGGCGCAGCAGGTCGCGTTCTTCAACGCCTACACGCAGGCGATGAAGGAGGTCGACAACTCGACCCCGAGCTTCGGCCCGGAGTCGCTCGGCATGAAGCCGACGGGATCGCACAATTCGATCTCGTTCAACGCGGTGCACAGCGTCGGCAGCACGGGCCCGGTCGAGGGTCTCTCCGGCGCGGGCGGCGCGGTCTTCGCGTCGGGCAGCCAGGGCTTCGGCGGCCACGGCGGCGCCTTCGACGCGCAGCACGCCGGCGTCGGTCCGAACGGCGTCCACGGCGGTGTCGCGGGCGCGGGCTTCGGCCAGGACGCGGCGACGCTCGGCAGCGACGGCGCCGGCGGCTCGGTCACCGGAGCGGGCACCGGCACCGGCGCGGGCAGCGTCGCCCCGGGCGGCGCGCAGTCCGGTGGCGGCAACCCGCTCGGCAAGGTCGGCATGGGCCTCGGCATCGGCGGGGTGGCCGGTGGCCTCGGCGCGCTGGCGTCGCGGGCGCTGGGCGCGGGCAGCAAGTCCGGTGCGAAGTCCGAGAACGACACGAACCTGGCGTCGGCCGAGGGCCAGGGCCAGAGCGCCGCGTCGGCGCAGGGCCCGCAGCAGGGCGTCGTCTCGTCGGCGGGCACCATCGGCGGGCAGACTCCGCCGCCGATGAGCCCGGGCATGGGCGGCATGGCCCCGCAGGGAGCCCAGCCCGAGCAGGACGAGGAGCACACGCACGCGTCCTTCCTCATCGAGGCGGACCCGGACGAGGCCTTCGGCGCGAACCAGGCGACCCCGCCGCCGGTCATCGGCGCGTGGTCCGGGGACGACGAAGACCGCTGATTTCGCAGCCGGGCGCGCACCGCGCGCCCGGCTCGTTCCTTCCTGGGGGTGGCTCGATGCCGAACGCTGAGCTGCTCACCCCGGTCGAGGTGGACTTCCTGTGGGAGTCCGCCGGGCTGGGCGAGCTGCCGTACCCGCTGCGCATCCGGTCGCACGGCGCGACCGTCGACGAGCGGTCGTTGCTGCGCCGGCGCACGTTGGAGGGCCTCACCGCGCGCGGTCTCGCCGACGGCCGCGGCCGGCCCGAGCCGCACCTCGAGGACTACTTCGGCGTGCTGGCCGCACCCGAACTGAGCTTGGACGCGGTCCAGCTGATCGCGCCGGACGCCGAACCGCTCCTCTCGGTGGCCGGCGTGCTGGGCGGGCAGGGCCTGCTGGCCGTGCAGGACACCCGCGGCCTGCACCTGCAGCCGTGCCCGGCCGACGGGCTCGCGAGCGCGATCGTCTCGCTGCTGCCGGGCGCGCCGCGCGGCAGCGAGAAGTCGATCACGGTGCCGCTGGAGCAGCTGGTCGGTGCGCACGGCGTCGACTTCATGCAGCGCCGCGGCCACGGCGACGAGCGCACTTCGGCCGACGAGGACCGCAAGGCCCTGGCCCGGCTGCACGCCCAGCCGCGGCTGTGCGGCGGCCAGATCGGCGCCAACGCGCGGAACCGGATGGGCGGGCGCACCCGCACACCGGTGCTGAGCTGGTTCGACACCGAGACCGGCCGCTACTTCACCCAGGCCACCCGCGGCCGCGACGGCCGGGACTGGATCACGATCGCCCCCGCCGATGCCGCCACGCTGCGCCACCGCCTCGGCGAGATGCTCGCCGGAGCCGCGACGACGAGCTCGGTCTGAGCTCTGGGAGGATCGGTCCGGGTTCTCCGGACGTGCCCGGCCCGCCACCGGAGCCGGCCGGTTCTGTCGGTGGTGCGGGCTACGCTGAGCAAGAGTCCGATCCGGGAGAGTAATGATGCAAGAGTTCTTCTCGCCACTGGCGTTCGACTTCCTCTGGGAGTCGGCGCAGGTCGGGGAGCTGCCGTACCCGCTGATCGTCCGGTCGCACGGCGCCACCGAGGACGAACGCGTCTCGCTGCGCCACCGCGCCGACGTCGAGCTGAAGGCGCGCGGCATCCGCGACCCGCGCGGCAGGCTCGCGCCGCCGATCGAGGACGCCCTGCACCTGCTGGCCTTCGCCCCGCTGACCATCGACGCGCTGCACATCCCGCAGTTCGAGGCCCCGACCGTCGGCGTGCTCGCGGCGGCCGACGAGACCAAGGGGGTGCTCGCGGTCCAGGACGCCGACGGGATCTGGCTGCGGGACGCCCCGCCGGACGGCCTGGTCTCGGCCGTCGTCGGAATCCTGCCCGGTGGGCCGCGCGGCAGCGAGGCGTCGGTCACACTCCCGCTGGACGACGCCCTGCGCACCGCCCCGATCCGGGTGCCGGTGTCGCTGCCGTCGGCGCCGGCCGGGGAAGAAGACAAACGGCGGGGCCGGTCCCGCCGGGCACCGCTGAGCGAACGCCTCACGGCCGATCCGCGCGAGGCCTACGGCCGCATCGCCGGGCAGCCCCGGCAGCGCGGCGGTCAGCTGGCCGCGAACAGCCGTTCGCAGGTCGGGACCAAGCAGCGGTCCCGCGTGCTGGCCTGGTTCGACACCACGACCGGGCGCTACCTGAGCCTCTCCCGCGCGGGTACGGACGGCCGTGAATGGGTCACCGTCGCCCCCGCGGACGCGGCGACGCTGCGGACCCGGCTGGGCGAGATGGTGAGCAGTGTGTCCGACGGCACGCGATAGCGTGACCGGCGAGGACACCGGCCGGGAACCCAGGGGCGGTATCGCCCGTTGACCTGCGAGAGGCTCACAGGGGATGAACGCGGCAGCGGACGGTACCCTGATGGGCAGGTGTCCAGGCACCACGGGTTGTCAAGATCGTGATGGCGGGTATCACAGGAGCCGCCCAACCAGGGAGGGTCGAGGCCACCAGGGCCGAGTCGTATGAACCGGAAGAGCGTGCTCAGGAACCCACTGCTGTGGATCGTCGCGGGGTTGCTGGCGTTGTTCGCGTACAACACGATCTTCGACAGTGATCGTGGGTACACCCAGGCACCCATCTCGGTGGCGAACTCCCAGATCACCTCGAACAACGTCAAGGAAGCCAGCCTCGAGGACAAGGAACAGCAGGTCAAGCTGCTCCTCTCGAAGCCGATCGACGTCGACGGGCAGCAGGTCACCCAGATCATTTCGCAGTACCCGGCCAACGCGTCGCTTGAGATCTACGACAAGCTGCTGGCCGCGAAGAACGGCGACGCCGGGGTCAAGTTCACTACCAAGGTGACCCAGCAGGGCGTGCTGACGCAGATCCTCATCTTCGCCATCCCGCTCGCCCTCGTCCTGGGCCTGCTGATGTGGATGATGAACAACGCGCAGGGCGGCGGCAACCGCGTCCTCAACTTCGGCAAGTCCAAGGCCAAGCAGCTGAACAAGGACATGCCCAAGACGACCTTCGGGGACGTCGCGGGCGCCGACGAGGCCGTCGAAGAGCTGTACGAGATCAAGGACTTCCTGCAGAACCCGGCGCGCTACCAGGCGCTCGGCGCGAAGATCCCGAAGGGCGTGCTGCTCTACGGGCCGCCGGGTACCGGCAAGACGCTGCTCGCGCGGGCCGTCGCCGGTGAGGCGGGCGTGCCGTTCTACACGATCTCCGGCTCGGACTTCGTCGAGATGTTCGTCGGTGTCGGTGCCTCCCGCGTCCGTGACCTGTTCGAACAGGCCAAGCAGAACGCACCGTGCATCATCTTCGTCGACGAGATCGACGCGGTCGGCCGCCAGCGCGGCGCCGGCCTCGGCGGCGGGCACGACGAGCGCGAGCAGACCCTGAACCAGCTGCTCGTCGAGATGGACGGCTTCGACGCCCGCGGCGGGATCATCCTGATCGCGGCGACGAACCGGCCCGACATCCTCGACCCGGCGCTGCTGCGTCCCGGCCGGTTCGACCGGCAGATCCCGGTGTCCGCGCCCGACCTGCGCGGCCGCAAGGCGATCCTCGAGGTGCACGCCAAGGGCAAGCCGATCGCCCAGGGCACCGACCTGACCAGCCTGGCCAAGCGGACCGTCGGCATGTCCGGCGCCGACCTGGCGAACGTGCTGAACGAGGCCGCGCTGCTCACCGCCCGCCAGAACGGGCACGTGATCACCGACGCGGCACTGGAGGAGTCGGTCGACCGCGTCGTCGGCGGCCCGGCCCGCAAGAGCCGGATCATCTCCGAGAAGGAGAAGAAGATCACGGCCTACCACGAGGGCGGGCACGCGCTCGCCGCGTGGGCGATGCCGGACATCGAACCGGTCTACAAGCTGACGATCCTGCCTCGCGGCCGGACCGGCGGCCACGCCCTGCTCGTCCCCGAGGACGACAAGGACCTGATGACCCGCTCCGAGATGATCGGGCGGCTGGTCTTCGCGATGGGTGGCCGCACGGCGGAGGAGCTCGTCTTCCACGAGCCCACCACCGGGGCGTCGTCCGACATCGAGCAGGCGACGAAGATCGCCCGCGCGATGGTCACCGAGTACGGCATGAGCGCCCGGCTCGGCGCGGTCAAGTACGGCCAGGAGCAGGGCGACCCGTTCCTCGGCCGGTCGGCCGGGCGGCAGGCGGACTACTCGCTGGAAGTGGCGCACGAGATCGACGAGGAGGTGCGCAAGCTCATCGAGACGGCGCACACCGAGGCGTGGCACGTGCTCAACACCTACCGCGACGTGCTCGACGAGCTGGTCATCGAGCTCCTCGAGAAGGAGACGCTGACCCGCAAGGACCTCGAGCGGATCTTCGCGACGGTGGAGAAGCGCCCGCACATCACCGTGTTCAACGAGTTCGGTGAGCGGACGCCGTCGGACAAGCCGCCGATCAAGACCCCGGGCGAGCTGGCGATGGAGCGCGGCGAGCCGTGGCCGCCGCCGGAGAAGGAGAAGCCGGTCCTGAAGCCGGAGCCGACCCCGGTCGGCACGGCACCGGGCGCGGGCGACCTGCCGGGCGGTCCGCCGTACCCGTCGCCGTCCCCGGTCGACCCGAACGCCAACCCGTACGCCCCGCCGCAGCCGGGCGCCTACCCGAACGGCGGCCGTCCCTACGGCGGCCCGAACGGTGGCCCGAACGGCACGGCCCACTGGCCGCAGAACTACGGCGGCCAGCAGCCGGGCGGTCCGGCGGCCCAGAGCGGCCCGCCGAACTACGGTGCCCCTCCGGGCTGGACGCCCGCGACCTCGCCGGGCGGTCAGCCGGGCCAGTCGTGGCGGCCCGGTGGTGACGAACGCCCTCGTGAGCACGGCTGGTTCGCCGACCAAGCCGGCAACCAGCAGAGCGAGGGGGAGCGTCGTGACGTGGACGGACCAGAGAAGCCCCAGTGACGCCGACCGCCCGGTCTTCGACCACGACCGGGCGGAGAAGGCGATCCGCGAGCTTCTTCTGGCGTGCGGCGAAGACCCGGAGCGGGACGGTCTGAAGGACACTCCCGCCCGGGTCGCCCGCGCGTACCGCGAAATGTTCGCGGGGCTCTACACCGAGCCGGACGCGGTGCTGGACCGGACGTTCGACGAGGCCCACGAAGAGCTGGTGCTGGTTACGGACATCCCGATGTTCAGCCAGTGTGAACACCACCTCGTCCCGTTCCACGGCGTCGCGCACGTCGGGTACATCCCGAACGCCCACGGGAAGGTCACCGGGCTTTCCAAACTCGCCCGCCTGGTCGACCTCTACGCCAAGCGTCCCCAGGTCCAGGAGCGCCTGACCTCCCAGGTGGCCGACGCCATCGTCCGGAAGCTCGAACCGCGCGGGGTCATCGTCGTCGTCGAGGCCGAGCACCTCTGCATGGCCATGCGCGGCATCCGCAAGCCCGGTGCCCGCACCACCACCTCCGCCGTGCGGGGGCAGCTGAAGGACTCGCCGTCTTCGCGGGCGGAGGCGCTCGACCTGATCCGGGCGCGCCGGTGAGCGTGGGGCTCCCCGCGCCCGGCCGGTGCGTCGTCATGGGCGTGCTGAACGTGACGCCTGATTCCTTTTCGGACGGTGGCCGCTACCTCGGGCTCGACCAGGCGCTGGAGCACGCCCGCGGGATGTGGGCGCGGGGTGCCGACCTGATCGACGTCGGTGGCGAGTCGACGCGGCCGGGGGCGTCCCGGGTGGACACGGGCACCGAACTGCGGCGTGTCCTGCCCGTCATCCGCACCCTCGCCGGCGAGGGCATCGAGCTGTCGGTCGACACCACTCGCGCCGCCGTCGCCGCGGCCGCCCTCGACGCCGGGGCGAAGGTGATCAACGACGTCTCGGGCGGGCTGGCCGATCCGGACATGGCGCGTGTCGCCGCCGAGGCCGGTGTGCCGTGGGTGCTGATGCACTGGCGCGGGCACAGCAAAGACATGCAGGCGCTCGCCGAGTACGCGGACGTCGTGGCGGACGTGCGCGCCGAACTGCGGTCCAGGGTGGACGCCGCGCTCGCGGCCGGGGTGTCCGAACGGGCCATCGTGCTGGATCCCGGGCTTGGCTTCGCCAAGAACGCCGAGCACGACTGGGCGTTGCTGCGCGGGCTGGATTCGCTGCTTTCCCTCGGTTTCCCCGTGCTCGTCGGGGCCTCGCGCAAGAGGTTCCTCGGCCGCCTGTTGTCCGAAAAGGACGGCACGCCGCGGCCGCCGGACGGCCGGGAGGACGCCACCGCCGCGATTTCCGCGCTCGCCGCGGCGGCCGGGGCCTGGGGCGTGCGCGTGCACGAGGTCGGGGCGTCGCTGGACGCGGTCGCGGTGGCCGCCGCTTGGAGGACCGATGGCTGACCGGATCACGCTGACCGGCCTGCGCGTGTTCGGGCGCCACGGCGTGTTCGAGCACGAGAAGCGGGACGGCCAGGAGTTCGTCGTCGACATCACGGTGTGGCTGGACCTCGGGCCGGCCGCCGCGTCCGACGACCTGACCAAGACCCTGCACTACGGCGAGCTGGCCGAGCTGGCGGCGGGGATCGTCGCGGGCGAGCCGTACGACCTCATCGAGAGCGTCGCGGGCAAGGTCGCCGACGAGGTCATGCGCGACGAGCGCCTGAACGCGGTCGAGGTGACGGTGCACAAGCCGTCCGCGCCGATCCCGCTGACGTTCGACGACGTGGCCGTCACGGTGCGGCGCGACCGATGAGCCGTGCGGTGCTTTCGCTCGGGTCCAACCTGGGTGACCGCCTGGGGTTCCTGGAACTGGCGCTGGACGCGGTGCGGCCGGCGCTGGTCGCCGTGTCGAGCGTGTACGAGACCGAGGCGTGGGGTGTCGAGGACCAGCCGGACTTCCTCAACGCGGTGTGCATCGTCGACGACCCGGCGCGCGACCACTGGGCGTGGCTGCGCACCGGGCAGGCCGCCGAGCAGGCGGCGGGGCGGGTCCGCGAGCTGCGCTGGGGCCCCCGCACGCTGGACGTCGACGTGGTCACGGTCGACGGCGTGACGTCCGACGACCCCCAGCTGCTGCTGCCGCACCCGGGGACGCCGGAGCGCGCGAGCGTGCTGGTGCCGTGGGTGGAGATCGCCCCGGACGCGGTGCTGCCGGGCCACGGCCCGATCGCCGAGCTGCTGAAGGCCCGTCCCGCGGACGAGGTGGCCACGGTCCGCCGGACGGATTTCGGCCTGCGCTGACGCGGGAGGCGGCATATCGGTGAACCGGCGGTGGCCGTTACCGATCACCCCCGGTTCGTCGCCGAGCTGCCGTCGCTGTGCGGTCAGCCGCGCAGCGCGTCGATCATGAAGCGCACCGCCGGCTGGGCCGTCGGGACCGGGGGCCAGCCGTTGATGGTCGCCAGCAACTGCCAGTAGCGCTCGGCCCGCGGGTCGCCGCTCGTCGCGAAGCGGTCGGCCAGTTCCGCGCGGAACTCCGGTGCTGCCGGGTCCTGATCCGGGCGGGCGGAGGCCGCCGCGAGGTCGGCCGCAAGCGTTTGCCCCGTCTCCGACGTGGGGGATTCGCCCGCCGCCACGGCCGCTTCCGCACGGGACACCCAGACCGGCCAGTTCTGCTGCCAGGCCTCCGCCGGCTGCTGGAACTCGCCGTCCTCGATCTGCTGGGCCTGGGTTTCGCTCATGCGGCGGATCAAGGCCCGGAAGTCCGGGTCCTGGATCAGCTCGGCGAACTCGATCCAGGCCTCGAGCTGCTCGGGCGACGGATCGTCCGGCAGCTCCGGCTTCCCCGACCGCATCCGCCGGTAGAACTCCTGGTCGATGTCGAGTCCGGCGACCATCTCGTCCCAGAACTCGTCGACCAGCCGCTTGCGCTCCTCGTCGGACATCGACGCGAGACGGTTCATCAGGTTCACTTCCTCCAGTTCGGAATCGCGCTTGGCCACCGCGCGCAACACCGCCCGGCGCAGCCGCAGCCGCCGGATCTGCTCGTCGAGCGCCTCGACGTGCCGAACCGCCAGCTCGCCGACGGTCGTCGACTGGCTCAAGGCGGCGGCGACGTCGGCGAGGCCCAAGCCCAGCTCCCGCAGCGTGCGGACCAGTTCCAGGCGGGCCATCGCCGCCGCGTCGTAGAGCCGGTAGCCGGCGTCGGTCCGCTCGGTCGGCGGCAGGAGGCCTTCGTCCGAGTAGAAGCGGATCGTCTTGACCGGCAGGCCGGTCCGCCGGGACAGCTCGCCGATGGTGAAGGTTGCGGTGGTGCCCACTAGACGCATGATGAAGTCTCCAGTCGGTGGAGAGTCAACCTTTTCACGGTACGGTTGCAGCATGCACTTCACCCGGCCCCGTGACCTGGTGGTGGCCGGGCTGCTCGGCTTGGGCCTCGGCTACCTGCTCTTCCAGATGGCCTACGGCTCGTTGCCGCAGCTGCCGCTGCTCGCCGGCGTCACCTTCGCCGTGCTGGCCGTGATCGAGGTCGTACTGGCGTTCTCGATCCGATCGCGGATCAAGAGCGGCCGTCTCGTTGCCGCTATCGGGGTAGCCCGATCGGTGGCGCTGGCGAAAGCTTCGTCACTCGCCGGAGCGTTCATGGCGGGCGCTTGGCTGGCCGCGCTCGCCTATCTTTTTCCCCGACGTGACGAACTCGTCGCCGCGGTGCTCGACACGCGCGCCGCGGCGGTCGGCGCCGTTTCCGCTGCGGCCCTGGTAGCAGCGGGTTTGTGGCTCGAGCACTGCTGCCGGACGCCCCGTGACCAAGATCGTGAGCGCACCCGCGGGACGACCGGTTAGCGCTGGAATCCCACCGCTCGCTGGACCGAGTAGGTCTCGTTCGGATTACGAGCAGGTACGGTGTCAGTCATGACCGGCGTGGGTGACGACTCGCGCGGCCGCCTACTGGGCAGGCCGTGGCTCGTTGTCGGCTTTGTCCTCGCCATCGGAGCCACCCTCGCACTGGTGCTCAGCGACGATCTCCGCTATCTCCGGCTCGGGATCGTCGCGGCCCTCTGGGCCGCCCTGATCGGCGCTTTCCTCGCCGTGAAGTACCGCAAGCACGCGGCACAGAGCGAGGACGCGGTCGCCGAGGCGCAGGCTGTGTACGAATTGGAGCTGGAACGCGAGATCGCGGCCCGGCGCGAGTACGAGCTGGAGATGGAGGCGGAGACCCGCACCGCGGCCGACTCCAAGGGCCGCGAGGAACTGGAGGCGCTGCGCGCCGAGGTGTCCGCGCTGCGCGACAGCCTCCAGTCGCTGTTCGGCGGCGAGGTGCTGCTCGAGCGCGTCGCGCTGACCGCGCAGGCGACCCGGATGCGCAAGCTGTCCGACGAGAACCGCATGATTCCCGACGGCGCGCCGAAGAAGAAGCCCGCCCAGCTGATGGCCGGGAAGAAGCCGGTGGTCGAGGGCGGCGAGCGGCCGACCGAGCTGATCGACCGCGTCCTCGACGAGCGCCGCCGCAAGGCCTCGGGCGGGAAGCCCGCGAACGGCAAGGGCCTCGGCAAGGGCAAGGGCTTCGGCGGCAAGCCGGCCCCCAAGGTCCCGGCGAACGTCTCCGTGCAGAGCACCCAGCAGATGGCCCGGCCGAAGCCGCTGAGCGAGCGCCGTCCGCCGGTGCCGCCGGTCGACCCGGCGCTGAACGCCGCCCAGCGTGAGCTGAAGGCCGCCGAGCTGCGCGCCGAGGCGGCGCGCCGCCAGGCCGAATCCCAGCCGATGCGGCTGCCGAAGCAGGAAGAAGTGGCGAAGCAGCCCGAGCGCCGTCCGGAGGCCGCGGCCGAGCCGACGCGCCGGGACGTGCCGCGGCCCGACCCGAAGACCGAGATCCGGCGTCCGGCGGAGCCGAAGACCGAGATCCGCCGCCCGCAGGAGCCGCAGACGGAGATCCGCCGTCCCGAGCCGCCGCCCGCGCGCCGGGCGGAGATGTCGCGTTCGGACATTCCGCGGGTGGAGATGTCGCGGCCGGACATCCCGCGGGTCGAGATGTCGCGGCCGGATATTCCTCGCGTGGAGATGTCGCGGCCGGACCTCCCCCGGGTGGCAGCGCCGCGTGCGGACGTCCCGCCGGCCGAGGTGTCGCGTCCGGACATCCCGCGCGTCGAGATGTCGCGGTCCGACATTCCGCGGGTGGAGATGTCGCGGCCGGACATCCCCCGGGTGGAGATGTCGCGTTCGGACATTCCGCGGGTGGAGATGTCGCGGCCCGATATTCCTCGCGTGGAGATGTCCCGTTCGGACCTTCCCCGCGTCGGCGGCCAGCCGAACGGCGTGCGCCCCGATCCCCGCAAGGCGCCTGAGCCGCCGCGGCCGGTGCCGGGCCGTCCGGCGGCCAACGTGCCGCCGCCGAACCCGTCCGAGATGTCGCGTTCGGACATCCGGCCGGTCAAGGACCTGAGCGCGGCTTTCCAGAACCGCGACGACTTCGCCGATCGCCAGCGGCCGAACCGGCCGAAGCCGCCCGAGCCGAAGCCGGTCCCGCCGCCGATGCCGCGGGACGCCGCGGGGTCCCGCACCAACATCCCGCCGGTCGCCCCGCCGACGACGCCGGTGCCGAGCAAGAACCCGGCGCCGCGGCAGCCGTCGCGCACCGACCTGCCGCCGGTGGTGCCGCCGACCACGCCGGTCCCGGCCGCCGACGGCCGCCGCCCGTCGCGGCTGGAGCAGTTCTCGCGGGCCGACATGTCGCCGATCCTGGAGGAGCCGCCGTCCCGGCACGGTGGTTCGCACCGCGCGCCCGCGGAGGCTGCCGCCCAGGCCGAAGCGCCGATGGTGAACCCGACGTTGCCGGAGTCGGTCCGCAACTTCCAGGGCCGGTCCGGCGGTCGTCGCCGCAAGCCGGACGAGTCGCAGCAGATGCCCCCCGTGCCGGCACCGGAGCCGCCGGGTAGCGGCCGCCGCCGTCGCCCGGACGGCGAGCCGCCGGCCTGGGAGGGCATGGTCGCCGAGCGCGCCTCGCTGTCCCGCCGCAACATGACCCCGGTCGACCCGGCGGACGTGGAGCAGCAGCAGAACGGCAACGGCCACAACGGCGCCCGCAACGGCCACCGAGCAGCCCCCGAGCCGGCGCCCGGCAGCGGTTCCCACGCGGCGGGCCGCTCGGTGAGCGAGCTACTGGCGGCCAACGGCGGCACGGGCTCAACGCCCCGCCGCCGCCGACGCGCAGAGGACTGAGCACCCCGGTACCCCCCGGTTCCCCGGGACCCCTCGGTACGCCAGGCCCCAAGCGCCCCAATGTGGCGTTGGGTGCGTTGGATGCACCCAATGTGGCGTTGGGTGCGTTGGATGCACCCAATGTGGCGTTGGGTGCGTTGGATGCACCCAATGTGGCGTTGGGGATGGATGCCCCCAATGTGGCGTTGGGTGCGTTGGATGCACCCAATGTGGCGTTGGGTGCGTTGGATGCACCCAATGTGGCGTTGGGTGCGTTGGATGCACCCAATGTGGCGTTCGGTGCGTTGGGTGCACCCAATGTGGCGTTCGGTGCCCTCAAGCGCCCCGATGTGGCCTTGGGGCGCTTGAAGCTAGCCGTGGGCGAGGCCGCGAGAGCTGAGGCGGCATTCCGGTCTTTCCGCCCGCTGCGTAGGGTGACCCGCTGTGAGCGGAACCCTCTCGCCCGCGACGGGGCTGGATCGCGGACGGCGGCCTCGCCGGGTCACCGTGCTGCTGCCGGTGCTCGGGCTGATCGTGGTGGCCCTGTGCGGCCTGTTCCTGTTCGGGCTCGCCACCGCGCGGGTCGGCCCCCTCGCCGTCACCATCGGCGTTCTCGCCGCGCTCGTGCCGGTGGCCGGCGTTGTCGCCGGGTTCCTCTGGGTCGACCGGTGGGAACCCGAACCCGCGAAGTTCCTCCTGCTCGCCTTCGCCTGGGGTGCCTGCATCGCGACCATCACCGCGCTGCTCATCAACACCACCGCCGAGGCCGTCGGGGACGAGCTGCTCGGCAGCGGCAGCGGCAACACCCTCGCCGCGCTCGTCTCGGCTCCCGTTGTCGAGGAGGCCGCGAAGGCGCTCTTCGTCGTCCTCATCGTCTGGCGGCGCTCCAGCGAGTTCGACGGCGTCGTCGACGGGGTCGTCTACGCCGGCTTCAGCGCCGCCGGGTTCGCCTTCACGGAGAACATCTACTACTTCGGGCGCGCCTTCGCCGACTACGGCTTCGGTGACGGGCACAGCCAGGGCGTCATCACCGCGTTCTTCCTGCGTGGGGTGCTCGCGCCGTTCACGCACCCGCTGTTCGCCGTGCTCACCGGCATCGGGATCGGCATCGCCGCGCGGACGACCACCAAGGCGCTGAGGATCGTCGCGCCGGTGGCCGGGTACCTGGCCGCCGTCTGCCTGCACGCCCTGTGGAACAGTGCCGCGCTGCTCGGCGGTTCGAAGTTCCTCACCGTCTACTTCCTGATCATGCTGCCGCTGTTCGTCGGGGTCGTCTACCTGGTCGTCCTGCAGCGGAAACGGGAGCAGCGGATCATCGCCGCCGCGCTGCCGCACATGGCCGCCGCGCGGTGGATCGCGCCGTCGGAGGTCGAGCTGTTGGCCAGCCTGCCCGGCCGCCGGGCCTGGCGCCGGCAGGCGAAACGCCAGTCCGGCAAGCAGGCCGCGAAGGCCGTCGCCGTCTACCAGGCGAGCGTGACGGAGCTCGCGTTCCTCGACCGGCACCAGCTCACCAACAACACCGATCGGCAGCGCCAGCAGGAGCTGCTGCGCACCTTGAAGGCCGCTCGCGCGGAGGCCACGCGCCTCGCCGACGAGGCCGCCCGCGGGTGAACCGGTCCGGGTGAAGCTGGTCACCCGGGCTCAACGACGCCCGCTTGCCCGAGTTAGTCTCGCGCCGTCGTCCGGTACCCGGAGCGGGACTGGAACGAGAGCAGAGGGAGTCTGCCAAGCATGAGCGTCCACAGGCGCACGCCATGATGAGGCCCGCCCGCCTCGCGGTCGGCGTCGTTTCCGCCGGCCGGGTGGGCAGCGTGCTCGGCGCCGCGCTGGCCCGGGCGGGGCACACCGTGGTCGCCGCGTCGGGGCTGTCCGCTTCGTCGCTGGCCCGTGCCGAACGCCTCCTGCCCGACGTGCCCCTCCTGCCGCCCGACGAGACCGTCCGCCGGGCGGACCTGGTGCTGCTCGCCCTCCCCGACGACGCGCTCGCCGGGATGGTCCGCGGGCTCGTCGCCACCGAGTCGCTGCGGCCGGGGCAGATCGTCGTGCACACCTCCGGCGCGCACGGCATCGACGTGCTGGCCCCCGCGGCCGAGGCCGGCGCCCTGCCGCTCGCCCTGCACCCGGTGATGACGTTCACCGGCCGCGAGGAGGACCTCGAGCGGCTGGCGGCCTGCAGCATCGGCGTCACGGCGGCCGAGGACGACGAAGCGGCGTGGCACGTCGGCGAAGCGCTGGCCGTCGAGATGGGTGCCGAGCCGGTGCGGATCCCCGACTCCGCGCGAGCGCTCTACCACGCTGCGTTGGCCCACGGCGCAAATCACCTGATGACGCTGGTCGCCGACTGCGCGGACCTGTTGCGGCAGGCCGGGATCGAGCAGTCCGAACGCCTGGTCGCACCACTGCTGTCGGCGGCATTGGATAATGTGCTGCGACACGGCGACCGCGCCCTCACCGGGCCGGTCGCGCGTGGCGATCTCGGCACCGTCCGCAAGCACCTCGCGGTGCTCGCGGACCGGGCGCCGGACGTGGCGCCGGCCTACCGCGCGCTGGCCAGGCGCACGGTGGCGCGTTCGACGGCTGCCGGGCTGCTGGACACCGCGGCCGCCAAAGACCTCACCGAACTCCTCGACGATCCCGCCGAAGGGCACCAAGACCAGTGACCACACCGAAATTCAGCCGCGGCACCCTGAACGCGTTCGCCTCGCCCGAGCACGCGAGCCAGGTCAGCCGGGCGTTGCACGGCGTCGGCCGCAAGCTGGCGCTCGTGCCGACCATGGGCGCCCTGCACGCCGGGCACCGCGAGCTGATCCGCCGCGCGAAGCGGCTGCCGAACACCGTCGTGGCCACCTCGATCTTCGTGAACCCGCTGCAGTTCGGTGCGGGCGAGGACTTCGAGGCGTACCCGCGCCCGCTGGAGACCGATCTCGGCATCCTGCGCGAGGACGGCGTCGAAATCGCGTTCACGCCCGCCGCGGACGCCCTCTACGCCGAGGGTGCCGTGGTGACCGTGCACCCGGGCCCGCTCGGCGACGAGCTGGAGGGCGCCGCCCGGCCCGGCCACTTCGCCGGCGTGCTCACCGTCGTGGCGAAGCTGTTCAACCTGCTCCGTCCGGACTACGCCTTCTTCGGCGAAAAGGACTACCAGCAGCTGGTGCTGATCAAGCGGATGGTGCGCGACCTGAACATCGACACGCGCGTCATCGGCGTGCCGACCGTACGGGAGCGTGACGGGCTCGCGTTGTCGTCGCGCAACGTCTACCTGACGCCCGAACAGCGCGAAGACGCCATCGTCCTGTCGGCCGCCCTCACCGCGGGGGCGTTCGTCGGCCGGGACGGTGCGGACGCGGTCCTGGAGACCGCGTGGAAGACCCTCGCCGCGCGGCCCGCGGTCGAGGTGGATTACCTGGAGTTGAGGGGAACCGACCTCGGGCCCGCGCCCGTCGATGGTGAAGCACGGCTGTTGATCGCAGCTCGGGTGGGGAGTACCCGGCTGATCGACAACGTTCCGGTGTTGCTCGGCGCCGCCGTCGAACACCCGGAGCGGTTGGACGCAGGGGAATAGGAGTCCACGATGTACCGCACGATGCTCAAGTCGAAGATCCACCGGGTCACCGTCACCCAGGCCGACCTGCACTACGTCGGTTCGGTGACGGTCGACGAGGACCTGATGGAGGCCGCGGACCTGCTGCCGGGGGAACAGGTGTCCATTGTGGACGTCACCAACGGGGCGCGGCTGGAGACCTACGTCATCAAGGGCGAGCGCGGCAGCGGGGTGCTCGGCATCAACGGCGCCGCGGCGCACCTGGTGCACCCGGGTGACCTGGTCATCCTCATCTCGTACGGCCAGATGGACAACGCCGAAGCGGCGACGTACGAACCACGCGTGGTGTTCGTCGACGCCGACAACCGGATCGTCCACCGGCACACCGACCCGGGGCACGCACCGGAGGGGTCGGGGCTGCTGTCCGGCACGGTGACCCTGCCGCCGGACGACGAGACGGCGATCTTCCCGGTCGCCGAGACGGCGGACGCCCGCCGCCTCGACGCGCTCCTGCACGCGGAAAGCTGACCCGCTTGCTGCTCACCGTCGACGTCGGCAACACGAACATCGTCCTGGGGCTGTGGTCCGGGGACGCGCTGGTCGGCGACTGGCGGATGCGGACGGACGCGCGCATCACGGCCGACGAGCTGGCGTTGACGGTCCGCGGGCTGCTCGGCCCGCACGCGGACGCGGTGACCGGGATCAGCGCGTTGTCGACGGTGCCGGCGGTGCTGCGCGAGCTGCGGGTGATGCTCGGCCGGTACTACGCCGGGGTGCCGAAGATCGTGGTCGAGCCGGGCGTGCGCACCGGCGTGGCCCTGCTGGTGGACAACCCGAAGGAGGTGGGCGCGGACCGGCTGGCGAACACCCTGGCCGCGCACCACCTCCACCGCGGTACGGCGTGCGTGGTGGTCGACTTCGGCACGTCGACGAACGTGGACGCGATCTCGGCCCGTGGTGAGTTCCTGGGCGGCGCGTTCGCCCCGGGCATCGAAATTTCGGTGGACGCGCTGGCGTTGCGCGCGGCGGCGCTGCGGAAGGTGGAACTGGCGCCGCCGCGGTCGGTGATCGGCAAGAACACGGTGGAGTGCCTGCAGTCCGGGATCCTGTACGGCTTCGCGGGCCAGGTGGACGGGCTGGTGCGCCGGATCGTCCGCGAGCTTTCCCCGAGCGGCACCGAACCGGTGGCGGTGCTGGCGACGGGTGGATTGGCCCCGCTGGTGCTGGGCGAGTCGGAGACGATCACCGACCACGTGCCGGAGCTGACCCTCCTCGGCCTGCGGCTGGTGTACGAGCGCAACATCCGGCCCTAGTTCGTGATCGCGCCGACGAGCATGTGCACGAGCTGTTCGCCGTCGACGTCCCACTTCTCCTTGGCCAGGTGGCCGGTGAGTGCGAGCCCGGCGATGCCGTGCGCGCTCGACATGAGCAGGGCGCCGTAGCGGCGGGCGTTGTCCTGCCCGACCAGATCGGCGACGGCGTCGAGGTACTGGTTCTCGACGCGGCTCGCGGCTGCGGCGGCGTCCGGGGCGTCGGCCGGGGTGCTGAACATCAGCGCGTAGCGGTGCGGTTGCCGCCGGCCGAGCCCGATGAGAGCCAGGAGCGCTCGTTCGAGCGTCTCGGCCGGGGTGGCGGCCGGTTCGGCGCGCAGTTGTGCGACCTCGTCGGCCAGTGAGTTCCAGGCGTCGACGGCGAGCTGGGTCAGCAGGTGCGCCTTGTCTTCGAAGTGCCCGTACGGCGCGCCGCGTGAGACGCCGGCCCGGGCGCCCACCGCGCGGAGCGTCACGGCGTCGGGTCCGCCCTCGTCGAGCAACTCGGCCGCGGCGCGCACGAGGGCCTGCCGGGTCGCGGACGCGCTTTCCGCTCGGGTCACCATGGTTGACATTGTCACACGAGTTCTGGACAGTGGTTCGTATGACAACGTCACATGAACTCATGGTCGTCACCGGTGCTTCGACCGGGCTGGGTTTGGCGACCGCCCGCGCGCTCGCCGCTCGGGGCTACCAGGTCTTGGCGGGCGTCCGCCGCGAAGCCGACGCTTCCGCTATCCGGGCGGAGGGCATTTCGCCGGTGATCCTGGACATCACGCGGCCTTCGGACGTTGCTTCCCTTGCTTCGCGGGTGTCTGCTTCGGGGCTTCCCTTGCGCGCACTGATCAACAACGCGGGCATCTCGGTGAACGCCCCGGTCGAGACCTTGCCGCTCGACGAATGGCGGCGGCTGTTCGACGTGAACCTGTTCGGGCAGGTCGCCGTGACGCAGGCGCTGCTGCCGTTCCTGCACTCCAGCGGTGGGCGGATCGTGAACATCAGCTCGGTCGGCGGGAAGGTCGCGCTGGCGACCTACGGGCCGTATGCGGGGACGAAGTTCGCGCTCGAGGCGGTCAGTGACGCGCTTCGCCGGGAACTCGCCCCGCACGGGGTGGCGGTGGTCGTGGTCGAGCCGGGCGCGGTGCGGACCGAGATGGGCGCGCGGGGTGCGGCCACGGCGACCGGTCTCGCTTCGGAGATGAGTGCGGAGCACCAGCGGCGGTACGGCGGGCTCGTCGAGGCCGTGGTCGCGCATTCGCTGCGGTTCACGCGGGCGGGGATGCCGGCGGAGAAGGCGGGGCGCATCGTGGCCGGCGCGGCGACGGCGCGCCGGCCGCGAACGCGCTACGCGATCGGGCGGGATGCGGGGTTGTTGACGCGGTTGGTGCGCGTGCTGCCGGATCGGCTGCTCGATCGGATCACCGCGGCGACGCTGCGGCCGTACTTCCCGCGGTGAGTTCGGTCGGTACGGGCCGCTCTCACGAGTGACGTCGGCGAGATCAGGCTCGCCCCGGCGATTCCCGATCCGGCCCGGAAACCTCAGCGCCGCCGCGCGCGCAATACCGTGGTGACCAGCGGCAGGTCGAACTCGCCGTCCGCGGTGGCCGGGTTCTCCGCGAGGAACTGCCGGAGCCTGCCCAGCAGGGCCGCCGACTCCTCCGGTGCCGCGACGATCACCTTCGAATACGTTGCGATCGTTTCCAGCAGGCTCTCCGCCGTCCGCCGTTGCGTGTGGTGAAACCGGTCGCTTTCGAACGATTCGAAGGCCGGGTGCGTCACCTCGCGCAGATCTTCGACGCTCGCCGGGCGGCGGGTGCCGTCGCGGCCCAGTGCGGTGAACTCGGCCACCCACGGCACCGATTCGTCCTCGTAGTTCCACATCGGCACGCACACGCCGCCGGGACGCAGCACGCGGCCGATCTCCGTCATCGCCGCGGGTACGTCGAACCAGTGGAAGGCCTGGCCGGCGAAAACCGCGTCAACACCGCCGCCGGGCACCGGGATCCGTTCCGCCTGCCCCGCCAGTGACGTCGCCGACGGCACGGCCCGCTCGAGTTCCGCGCGCATTTCCGGGTCGGGTTCGACCGCGGTGACGTCGAGCCCGAGCGCGGTGAGGCCGAGGGCGAGTTTGCCGGTTCCGGCGCCGAGATCGAGCACCCGGCGCGGTGTTCCGCTCGCCCCGGAAAGCCCCCACTCGAGCGCTTCCCGCGGGTAATCGGGCCGGTGCTCGGCGTATGCGGCCGCGCGGCTGCCGAAGGAAGAAGCGCGCTGAGCTCGTGTGGGATCACTCACGTCGGCCAGGCTAATGGAGGGAAAGGTAAAGGTAATCCGGTTGGCGTAGCGGACAGCCGGGTTCGTACCCTATGGCCATGACCGAAAACCCCGCTTCCACCAGCGAGCCCGCCGAAGACGAACTGCCCGAGCAGATGCGGGTGCGCCGGGAGAAGCGCGACCGGATCCTCGCCGAGGGTATCGATCCTTACCCGGTCGAGGTACCCCGCACGCACTCGCTCGCCGAAGTGCGGGCGGCGCATTCCGGGTTGCCCGCCGACACCGCCACGGGCGAGCAGGTCGGCGTCACCGGCCGGGTGATGTTCCTGCGCAATACGGGCAAACTGTGCTTCGCAAGCCTCCGCGAAGGCGACGGCACCGAGCTGCAGGCGATGATCAGCCTGGCGAAGGTCGGCGAGGACGCGCTGGCGGCGTGGAAGTCCGATGTCGACCTCGGCGACCACGTGTTCGTGCAGGGCGAGGTCATCACATCCAAGCGCGGCGAGCTTTCGGTGATGGCCGACGCCTGGCGCATCACGTCGAAGGCGCTGCGCCCGCTCCCGACCGCCCACAAGGAGCTGGCCGAGGAAACGCGGATCCGCCAGCGCTACGTCGACCTGATCATGCGCCCCCGCGCGCGGGACGTCGTGCGCACGCGGGCCGGCGTGGTCCGGTCGCTGCGGGAATCGTTCCACCGCCGCGGGTTCACCGAGGTCGAGACGCCGATGCTGCAGACGCTGCACGGCGGCGCCGCGGCCCGCCCGTTCGTCACGCATTCCAACGCGTTCGACATGGAGCTGTTCCTGCGGATCGCGCCGGAGCTCTACCTCAAGCGCTGCGTCGTCGGCGGCATCGAGAAGGTCTTCGAGATCAACCGCAACTTCCGCAACGAGGGCAGCGACTCCTCGCACTCGCCGGAGTTCGCGATGCTCGAGTACTACGAGGCCTACGCCACGTACGACACGAACGCGGTGATGACGCGGCAGCTGATCCAGGAGGCCGCGCAGGAGGTGCTGGACACGCTGGTCGTCACGTTGCCGGACGGTTCGGAGTACGACCTGTCCGGCGAATGGACCACGCTCGGAATGTACGAGTCGTTGTCCGATTCCCTCGGCGAAGAGGTCACGCCGGAGACGCCGGCCGCCAAACTGCTCGGATTCGCGCAGGCCAGGGGCCTGGAAGTGGATCCGAAGCTCGGCCACGGGAAGCTCGTCGAGGAACTGTGGGAACACCTCGTCGGAGATCACCTGCACGCCCCGACGTTTGTCCGTGATTTTCCGCTGGAGACCTCGCCATTGACGAGGCAGCACCGCTCCCGGCCCGGCGTGGCCGAGAAGTGGGACCTCTACGTGCGCGGATTCGAACTCGCCACCGGATACTCCGAGCTGGTCGATCCGGTCGTCGAACGGGAACGGCTCACCGAACAGTCCCTGCTGGCCGCGCAGGGCGATAGCGAAGCCATGCGCCTGGACGAGGATTTCCTGCGTGCCCTGGAGTACGGAATGCCGCCGAGCGGCGGCGTCGGAATGGGTATCGACCGGCTGCTCATGGCGCTGACCGGGCTCGGTATCCGGGAGACGATCCTCTTCCCGCTGGTACGACCCGAATAACCCGGCCGTGTGAGGATAGCGGCCGGTTATGCATATGAGATTTGCGCTGCACTCCAGAAGCGGGTACTAATGTTCTAGACAAAGTCTTCTGTCCCGGGGCTCGCCCCGTACCAGATCATTGAGTAAGCCCCGCAGGAGGAATCGGATGGCACAGAAGGTGCTCGTCTCGCTGGTCGACGACCTCGACGGCAGTGAGGCGGAAGAGACCGTCGAGTTCGGTTTGGACGGAGTCAGCTACCAGATCGATCTCTCCTCGGAAAACGCCGAGGAGCTGCGGGACGCGCTCGCTCAGTATGTCGAGCACGCGCGCCGTGCGGGCGGTCGCAAGCGCGCTTCGGTTCGCCCGGTCGCGGGTAAGGGTTCGGCTCGTCCGGCCGCTGTCGACCGCGAGCAGAACCAGGCCATCCGGTCGTGGGCGCGCAAGAACGGTTACGCGGTTTCCGACCGCGGCCGCATCCCCTCCGAGGTCGTCGAGGCTTACCACAAGAAGAACTGAAGATTGTTCACCCTACCCGCGTGCGGGCCGGCGGCCGGGCGCTGACCAGCGGTGGCCCGTACGGGCGGGGTGGCAAATCGGTCGACGCAGGGGTTTACCAGGTGGCCGCCGGGCGAATTCGCGCCCGGCGGCTTTCTTCATGTCCGATCGCTGTCCGGTTCCCGTTCGGCCGCCGCGCGGGCTGTTCGGAGGTACTCGGCAGGCGACTGGCCGGTCACCGTCCGGAAATCGCGGATGAAGTGCGACTGGTCGCTATAGCCCAGTCGAAGCGCCAGACCGGCGTAATCGGGATCTCCTTCCGTGACGAGCCGCTGCGCTGCGTCATTGAGCCGGTAAATCCGGATCGCCCACTTGGGCGGGCAGCCGACGTGTTCGGCGAACATCCGCTGGACAGACCTGGTGGTTAGTCCAGTATCCGCACACAGTTGCGCGACCCGCGTAATTCCCGGATCCCGCGCGATTGATTCCACGGCCTCCGCCGCCTCCCGCGCGGCCGGCGAGAGCGGCTCGGGATTTGCGATCAGCAAGTTGTCGACCGCACGGACCATTTGCGCGTCCTCGTCCGCCGAGCGCACCGATTCCGCGGCCGCGACCGCCGCCGGGCCGAAAACGTCCACGAGCGGGACGGCCCGGTCGGCGATGTCACGTACGGGTCCGCCGAGGAACGCGCGGAAGGTGCCCGGCCGGAATCGCACGCCCAAGCCTTGGACGCGGCCCTGGAGCCGATGCGAAAAGACGGCGCGGGCCGGCCCGTGGACCCCGGAAGCGCCCGGGAAGAACGTCACGTGGACCGCGAGGTTCGGCAGCACCCGCTGCTCGTACGGCGGTTTGCCGCGCAGGTCCCAGCGCAGCACCCAGTGGTATTCGACGAATTCGGCGAGTTCCGGTGCGGGCGGGTGCCGGGTCAGCGTGAACATCGTGCGCGCGGTGGCCTCGGCCACGATGCCGCGCGGGATCCGGTGCGTCACGGGCCCACGTTAGCTGTCGCGTTCCTTCAAGACGGCCCCGCGGCGAGCGGTTTGGATCTCCGGCATGACTGCCGAGTTGCTGCGCCCCGCCGCGGCCGAATTCCGCCGGATCGCCCACGCGGTCCCCGACCTGACCGCCCCGACGCCGTGCGCCGGCTACGACGTCCGCGGGCTGCTGAACCACCTTCTGTACTGGGGCCCGTGGCTCATCGCCGCGGGACGGCGCGAGGACCCGCCCGCGCCCGGCGGCGAGGCGGCGGCGGCGCTGGTGGCGGACGACTGGCCCGCGGCACTCGACAAGCAGACGGAGACGCTGGTGGAGGTCTTCGGGACGCCGTCGGCGTGGACGGGCACGACGGCCCTGGGGACGGCCCCGATGCCGTCGGCGCTGGTCGGCGCGATGGTGCTGGGTGAGTTCGTCCTGCACGGCTGGGACCTGGCCCGCGCGAGCGGCCAGTCGTGCACCTACGCGCCCGAAGCGGCGACGGCGGTGTACGAGTCCGCGGTGGCGATGGGCGACCAGGCGCGGGCGATGGGGGTCTACGGGCCGGCGGTGGCCGTCGCCGAGGACGCGTCGCCGCTGGAGCGGGCGCTGGGTGCGGCCGGGCGGGACCCGGGCTGGACGCCCTGAGCTGGTCGGCCGGGGTCGCTCTCGGCTCGGCAAAGCCGGCTCCGCCAAGGTCGCAGCGGGGTGCGGCCGGGCTGGACGGCCTGACTTCAGCGCGAGCAGGTGCGCGGGCAGCCGTCGCACTCGTCGGCCGACGGGAGCAGGTACGAAAAGCAGCAGCTCTCGCGGCGGCGGGTCCACTCGCGGTGGCCGTCCGGGCCCTCCGTCAGGCGCAACGTCGAGGCCGACGTCAGCGGCGGATAACGCCGGTCGAGGACCAGGGCCGCGTCCGCGACGCCCGCGCCCTCCGCTTCCGGGGTGCCGCCCTGGCGGCCCGCCCACCACAGCGAGTTCTCCAGCGCGTCCGTCGCCGCGGCCCACAGCGTCCGCCGGCCCAGCCTGCTGACCGGCGCGTACGCCTGGACGAACTGGGCCGCGTGGGCCAGGTAGCGCGCCCGCAGGACCGCCGCCAGCGCCCGCTCGTCGCGGACCACCGTCGCCTCCGGGCGGGCCGAGCCGGGGTCCGTCGGGAGGCAGTGGAACGCGTCACCCAGCACCGCCATGCCGTCCGGGTGCGGGCGGTCGTCGGCCAGGCGGAACGCCAGCTCGGACGGCTTCAGCGACGGCACCCGCCGCTCGTGGTGCAGCAGCAGCGCGCCGACGTACGCCGGCACGTGCAGGTACCAGGTCAGCACCCAGCTGGCCGTGGTGCTGGCCGGGGTCGCGTCGTGCTCGCGCAGCAGCCAGTCGCCGAGGAGGCCGCGCCACTCGTCGAAGTACGCGGGCGTCTCCAGCAGCTCCGAGCAGCGGATCCAGCCGGCCGGGACGTCGCGGCGCAGCTCACTGCGCTCCTGCAGGCCGGAGACCCGCTGCAACGACGACGCGAGGCCGTCGCCGACCTCGCGTGCGTCACGGAAGGACCGCTGCTGGTTCAACCGCGGCCCTCCTCGAGCGCCGTAGGGGATTAGGCGTGCCTAACCTTACAGGCTGACGGCTGCTGAGCCAATCGGGTGGCACCGTGATCCGGCACTCCCAGGTTGCGGACTGTTCGCGGTGAGCGGACAGGGCGCGGATGGCGGAATCCGCGTGGCCGCTCGCACGTTGGGGTTGACGTAAAGGTGCAGGGCAACCTGATGATGGGAACACCCGGGAGATGCCACGTCCGGGTGCGGAAACGACCGCCGAGAGCCGTAGTGGTACGCCAGTGCGACGGCTTGGCTACTAGAGTGGTCTCACGGTGCTGAATCCATCGCGGTGAAAGCACGCGATGGAAACGGGCCGCCGGCGCAGCAGTCGAGGGAGTGCACATGTTTGAGAGGTTCACCGACCGCGCGAGGCGGGTGGTCGTCCTGGCTCAAGAAGAGGCCAGGATGCTCAACCACAACTACATCGGCACCGAGCACATCCTCCTGGGTCTGATCCACGAGGGTGAGGGTGTCGCCGCCAAGGCGCTGGAGTCGCTGGGCATCGCCCTGGAGGGCGTGCGCCAGCAGGTCGAGGAGATCATCGGCCAGGGCCAGCAGGCGCCGAGCGGGCACATCCCGTTCACGCCGCGCGCCAAGAAGGTGCTGGAGCTGTCACTGCGCGAAGCGCTGCAGCTCGGCCACAACTACATCGGCACCGAGCACATCCTGCTCGGCCTGATCCGCGAGGGCGAGGGCGTCGCCGCGCAGGTCCTGGTCAAGCTGGGAGCGGACCTCAACCGGGTCCGCCAGCAGGTGCTGCAGCTGCTTTCGGGCTACCAGGGCGGCAAGGAGTCCACCGAAACCGGTTCCGGCCGCGGTGAGGGCACCCCGTCGTCGTCGCTGGTCCTCGACCAGTTCGGCCGCAACATGACCGTGCTCGCCCGCGAGGGCAAGCTCGACCCGGTCATCGGGCGCGGCAAGGAGATCGAGCGGGTCATGCAGGTGCTGTCCCGCCGGACCAAGAACAACCCGGTGCTCATCGGCGAGCCGGGCGTCGGCAAGACCGCCGTCGTCGAGGGCCTCGCGCAGAGCATCGTCAAGGGCGAGGTGCCCGAGACGCTCAAGGACAAGCAGCTCTACACGCTCGACCTGGGCTCGCTGGTCGCCGGCTCCCGCTACCGCGGTGACTTCGAAGAGCGCCTGAAGAAGGTGCTCAAGGAGATCAAGACCCGCGGCGACATCATCCTGTTCATCGACGAGCTGCACACGCTGGTCGGGGCGGGTGCCGCCGAGGGCGCGATCGACGCGGCTTCGATCCTGAAGCCGATGCTCGCCCGCGGTGAGCTGCAGACGATCGGCGCGACCACGCTCGAGGAGTACCGCAAGTACATCGAGAAGGACGCCGCCCTCGAGCGCCGGTTCCAGCCGATCCAGGTCGGCGAGCCGTCGCTGGAGCACACGATCGAGATCCTCAAGGGCCTGCGCGACCGGTACGAGGCGCACCACCGCGTCTCGATCACCGACTCGGCGCTGGTCGCCGCCGCGACCCTGGCGGACCGGTACATCAACGACCGGTTCCTCCCGGACAAGGCGATCGACCTGATCGACGAGGCCGGCGCCCGGATGCGCATCCGCCGGATGACCGCGCCGCCGGACCTGCGCGAGTTCGACGAGAAGATCGCGAACGTCCGCCGCGACAAGGAGTCCGCGATCGACGCGCAGGACTTCGAGCGGGCCGCCCGCCTGCGTGACGAGGAGAAGACCCTCCTCGGCCAGAAGGGCGAGCGGGAGAAGCAGTGGAAGGACGGCGACCTCGACGTCGTCGCCGAGGTCGACGACGAGCAGATCGCGGAGGTGCTGGCCAACTGGACCGGCATCCCGGTGTTCAAGCTGACCGAGGAGGAGACCACCCGGCTGCTGCGCATGGAGGACGAGCTCCACAAGCGCATCATCGGCCAGGAGGACGCGGTCAAGGCCGTCTCGCAGGCGATCCGCCGTACGCGTGCCGGTCTGAAGGACCCGAAGCGCCCGTCGGGCTCGTTCATCTTCGCCGGCCCGTCCGGTGTGGGTAAGACCGAGCTCTCCAAGGCGCTGGCGGCGTTCCTGTTCGGCGAGGACGACGCGCTCATCCAGATCGACATGGGCGAGTTCCACGACCGCTACACCGCTTCGCGGCTCTTCGGTGCCCCTCCGGGCTACGTCGGCTACGAAGAGGGTGGCCAGCTGACCGAGAAGGTGCGGCGCAAGCCGTTCTCGGTGGTCCTGTTCGACGAGATCGAGAAGGCGCACCAGGAGATCTACAACACGCTCCTGCAGGTGCTGGAGGACGGCCGCCTGACCGACGGTCAGGGCCGCACGGTCGACTTCAAGAACACGGTCCTCATCTTCACGTCCAACCTGGGCACGTCGGACATCTCGAAGTCCGTCTCGCTCGGGTTCGCCGGGTCCAACGACACCGGCACCCGGTACGAGAAGATGAAGCAGAAGGTCAACGAGGAAATGAAGAAGCATTTCCGCCCGGAGTTCCTGAACCGGATCGATGACATCATCGTGTTCCACCAGCTGACGCAGGACCAGATCATCATGATGGTCGACCTGATGATCGGCCGCGTCGAGACGCAGCTCAAGGCCAAGGACATGGAGCTGGAGCTGACGTCGAAGGCGAAGGCCCTGCTGGCCAAGCGCGGCTTCGACCCCGTGCTCGGCGCCCGGCCGCTGCGCCGGACGATCCAGCGCGAGATCGAGGACCAGCTGTCGGAGAAGATCCTCTTCGGCGAGGTCGAGCCCGGCCAGATCATCCTGGTCGACGTCGAGGGCTGGAGCGGCAACCCGGAGGACAAGGACGACCAGGCCAAGTTCACCTTCCGCGGTGAGCGTCGTCCGTCGTCGATCCCGGACGCCCCGCCGGTCAGCATCGGCGCCGGCCACGAGGAGAACGGCGGCGAAGCCGAAGGCGAGTGATCGCCTGAGTGGTTCGCAGGAAGGGCGGTTCCCCGGAAGGGGAGCCGCCCTTCTCGCTGTCCGGGCCCGTGAGACGATGCCCGCGGACCTTGGGAGGGGACCGCTTTGGACGTGCTGTCGATCGACTTCGGGACTTCCAGCACCGTCGGCGTTCTCTCCGCCTTCGGGCGGGGGCCCCGGGCCATTGAGGTCGACGGGTCCGTCACCATGTCCTCCGCCGTCTACGTCAACGATGACGGCCTGCTCGTCGTCGGGCAGGATGCCGAACGGCGGGCGCGGCTCGATCCCAGCCGGTTCGAACCCAATCCCAAGCGGCGCATCGACGAAGGCCGCTTGCAGCTCGGCGAGACCGAAATCGAGATCGCCGACGCCTTCGCCGCCGTTCTGCGCCGGATCGGCGAAGAGGCCGGGCGGCAGCTGGGCCGTCCGCCCGCGCAGACGCGGATCGCGCACCCCGCCGGCTGGGGCGCCGACCGGCAGGAGGTCCTCCGGGTCGCCGGTGCGAAAGCCGGGTTCGCCGACGTGCGGCTGATTCCCGAGCCGGTGGCCGCCGCCGCTCACTACGCCAGTCTCGGGAGCCGGACCAGCGGGCCCATCGGCGTCTACGACCTCGGGGCCGGCACCTTCGACTGCGCCGTCGTCGGCATGACGCAGCACGGCTTCACCGTGCTCGCCGAGGACGGCCTGCCCGACCTCGGCAGTCTCGACATCGACCAGGCCCTGCTTGTCCACATCGGACGCGCGGTGTCCCACGCCGATCCGGCGCAGTGGCAACGGCTCCTGCGCCCGCAGACCACCGCCGACCGCCGGACGCGGCGGGCGTTGCTGCAGGACGTCCGCGACGCCAAGGAAAGCCTCTCGCGGCACGCGCAGACCCACGTGCCGATGCCCGAGCCGTTCGGTGACGTCCTCGTCAGCCGGGACGAGCTCGAAGCGCTCGTGCGGCCCAGCCTGCTGCGCAGCGCCGAGCTGCTCGCCGCGACGATCGGCCGGGCCGGCCTCGTTCCCGCGCAGCTCGGCGGCGTCTACCTCGTCGGCGGGCCGAGCCGGATGCCGCTGCTGGCCACCCTGCTCGGACGGCAGCTCGGGGTCGTGCCGACCACCCAGGACCAGCCCGAGACGGCCGTCGCCTTCGGACTGCACCACGTTCCGCTCGGCACCCCCACCGACCTCACCGTGCCCGCGTTCGCGCCCGTCCGCCCGCCGGCGGCGCCGCCGCGTCCGCAACAGTGGCAGCAACCCGCCCGGCCGTACGTGCCGCCGCCGCCGCCTCAACCGAAGCCGCGCAAGAAGAACAGCGCCCTGCTCATCGGCATCGCGGTGCTCGTCGTCGTCGCGGTCGCGGTGACCATCGTCGTGCTCGCGACGAAGAGCGAGTCGGCTCAGTCCACAGTGGACTGCACAACCACGGCCCAGCGCGACCGGGCCGGCTTCACCCCCTGCACGCGCTCGCTGGCCGGCACCGTCCCGGACCGGACCACCTGCCAGGCCGCCGATTCCGTGGGCCGGCTGGTGCACGCCCAAGCCGCGGTCACCTGCGGGATCGGCAAGGGCAACGTCGTCAGCTACTACCAGGGCGTCACCGTCGAGGAGATCGAGGCGAGCACGAAGCTGCAGGCCGGCGCCCGCAACATCGAGCAGGGCAGCTGGGACGGCGGCGGGCTGCACGGCCGGTACATCGCCGGGGTGGGCAGCTACTCCGGGATCGTGCTCTTCGGCTCGGACGACCGCCGGGCGGCCGGGCTCTACACCTCGCTCGACACGCGCCGCACCGCCGACCTGATCGCCTTCTTCACCCGCGAACTCAAGCCGGCCTGACGGCTCACCAGGCTTTGTCGAACCGCATGCCGCCGGCGTACCAGTCGTCGTCGGGCACCGGCCCGGACGGCGGTGCGGCGGCTGCGGCGTCCGAAGAGCGGTCCTGCAGCACGGCGTCCTCCCGCTCGGCACGAACCGGCGGCGCGGAAACCGGGGCCGCCGGAACCGAAGCCGCCGGAACCGGAGCCGGCGCGAACTGCGCCCGCCAGCGCAGCCGGTCCATCAGGTAGCCGCCGGTGCCCAGCGGCGCCAGCAGCTGCCCGGTCCGCCTCGCCGAATCGCGCTGGGCCTGGCCGTAGGTGCGCAGGACGGCGTCCGCGATCTCGGACGGCGACATCCCCGAGACGGCGTCGGTGAGCCGCAGCGCGGTCAGCACGCCGTCGGTGTTGACCGACAGCGAAACCGCGCCGTCGGCGGACGTCGCCGTCGCCGACAGCGCCTCGAGGTCGGCCAGCAGGGTCTCGCGGTCGGGTTTGGCCGGGTGGTCAGCCATTCAGCAGCCCCACGGTGCCGTTGTCGTGCGAGACCCGGCCGTCGGGGGCGATGTCCACGTTCCTGTCGCGGACGTTCTTCTCGGTCTGCCGCGACGTGTGGTCGGTCTCGAAGTTGTCCGGGTCGAAGCTCGAGCCCGGGCTGACGTCCGGCGCGTCGGGGATCTTCGGCAGGTCGACGGCTTCGTCGCCGATGCGGTTCGCCAGCGTCTGCGCCGCCTCGCCGGCACCTTCGCGGATCTTGCCCGCGCTGTCGGCGAAGCTCTGGTACAGGTCGAACGCGTTGTCGCCGGTGATCTCGGCCTGGTTGGCCACCACCGCGGTGATCGCGCCGCCGGCGGCGTTCCCGGCGATCAGCGCGCCGTTGGCCGCGGTGAAGATCGTCGCGCCCGCCGCGGCACCCGCGCCGGCGGTGGCCACGGTGAGCAGCCCGGTGACCGCGCCCGCGAACGTCGCCGCCAGCACCTTCGACATCGCCGCTTCGCGCTTGCGCTCCTGCGACTTCTGGTAGTCCTCCGCCGTCTTCTTGAACGTGGAGCCGAGGTTGTTCAGGTCCTGCCGGGCGGCGGCGATCGCCTCGCGCGCGGCGACGAGGTCGCTCTCCAGCACGGTGATCTTGGTTTCGACCTCGGTGAAGGCGTCCGCGAGCTCGTTGAGGTAGGCCTTGACGGCGTTCGCCGCGGAGCCGCGCCAGACGTCGAGGAACTGCCGGGCGTCGTCGAGCTTCGGCTTCGAGTCGCGCTGCAGCGCCTTCCAGACGGCGTCGTGCTTCATGATCAGGCTCTGCAGGCCCTCGGCCGACTCGTGGTCGATGTCGGCGTCGGAGAACTCGCGGTAGAGGGCGGCCGTGTCGTCCTGCATCTTCCGGAAGCCGGCGTCGTCGGTGCCGAGGCTGAAGATCCAGTCGGTCATCCGCAGGATCTCGAGCGCGTCGAGTGCGTCGGTCGCGCCTTCCTTGAGGTCCTCGGAGACCCCTTCGAGCAGCTCCGCGCGGCGGTCGTCGCCCTCGGACATCGGCTGGGCGTCGAGCCCGGAGTCGAAGTAGCCGTCCACGCCGTCAGTTCCCTTCCAGGCCCGCGGCCGCGCGGTTGACGTGCTGCTTCGAGTCCTCGTCGGCCTTCTCGTACAGCTCCGCGACCCGCATCAGCGCGTGGCTGGTGTCCGCGGTGGTCTGGTGCAGCTGCGCGACCAGCTTCTGGATCTTCGCCAGGTGGTCGTTGTAGGCCGCCGCGACGGCCGGCATGCCGAGCGTGCGGCCGAAGGCGTTGTCCGCGGGGAACATGCCGGTGAGACCGCCGAAGAACCCGCCGCCGCCGGAGCTGAGCGGGACGTCGGTGCCGCGCAGGCCGTTCGACGCGCTTTCCGCGGCGTCGGCCGCTCCCTGGAGGGCTCCGGCCGAGTCCCGCAGGTCCTGCAGGTCGGTCTCGAATCCGATCATCACTCACCTCTTCTTCGGGCTGCGCGTTCCGGACATGTAAACACCGTTCGATCACCCGGCAGGGTGCTTTGCCGGTGGTGTGCCTCAGATCACGAACCGCTCGCCGTACCGCCGAACGGGGGAATTTCGTCCGTGCTGGCCGGGCCCGGCCCTCCTACCTGCATGAGCACCGTGACGGAACCCCGCGCACCGACCGTGCGGAGCCGGCTGCGCGACGCGGAACGCTTCTCCTGGACCGGATTCGCCGTCACGGTCGGGGCGTCGCTGCTCGGCACGCTGGTCCCGGCCGCGATCGGGGCCGGCCCCGACGCCACGCTGATTTCCACGCTGGTGGTCACGGTGCTGGCGGCCGGCGGGTTCACCGCCAAGGACGGCAGCGCCCGTGGCATCAAGGCGATCGCGATCGTGCTGCTGGCGACGGGCGCGCTGGTCCTCACGGTGACCGGGGTGACCGTGCTGGACCTCGTGCGCGGGCGCCCGGCGACGTTCCCCGGCGTACCGGACACGGCGGACGTGGCCCGCGTGATCGTCCCGGAGTCGGTCGCCTGCGGCACGACCCCGGTGCACACGACGACGACGTGCGTGGTGGCGGTCCGCAGCGTCGGCGCGAGCGCGTTGCGGGTCAGCGGGGTGGAGCTGGACAGCACGGACTTCGCGGTGGACGCGAGCGCGTGCGTCGGCCATGAGGTCGCGCCGGGCAGGCGGTGCAGGCTGGTGGTGAGCTTCACGCCGGCCTGGAGCGGCGATCGCGTGGCGGACCTGACGCTCCACCACAACGTCCCGGGCCCGGCGGCGTTCGTCGAACTCACCGGTCGCGGCGGTTAGCGGGGCCGCCCGGGTGACCGAGAGCGCGGAACCTCCCCCGGCAGCGCGCTCCGGAAGCCGCCCAAGCATCGGCGGCGTGATCGGGGGCGGAACTCGCGTGATCGGGGTCGGAACTCGCGTGATTGGGGGCGGAACTCGCGTGATTGGGGAGGCATCTCGCGTGATTGGAAGGGCATCACGGCGGTCAGTGCTCTGCGCCCGCGCTGATCGGCAGGTCCTTGGTCACCGACGAAGCCGTGTCCGCCACCGCTTCCAGCGCGTCGGCGATCCGGGGCACGCTCAGGGACGGTTCGGGCTTGCCCGAGGCCGCGACCTGCTCGGGGCTGAACGGGACGTGCACAAAACCGCCGCGCACGCCGGGGAATTCCGTGGCCAGCAGGTGCATCAGGCCGTAGAACACCTGGTTGCACACGTACGTCCCGGCGGTGTGGGACACCGACGCCGGCACGCCCGCCGCGCGGATCGCCGCCACGCACGCTTTCACGGGCAGGGTCGTGAAGTAGGCCGCCGGGCCGTCGGGGACCACCGGGGCGTCCAGCGGCTGGGCGCCGGCGTTGTCCGGGATGCGGGCGTCGATCAGGTTGATCGCGACCCGCTCCGGGGTCACCTCGGCCCGGCCGCCGGCCTGGCCGGTGCAGACCACCAGCGACGGCCGGTGCTCGCCGAGAGCCCGGCGCAGCGCGGGCAGCGACGCCGCGAACTCGCAGGGCAGCTCGACCGCCGCGACGTCGTCCCGGCGCGCGGCGAGCAGCGAAACCGCCTGCCACGACGGGTTCACCGGCTCGCCGCCGAACGGCGCGAACCCCGTCATCAGCACCCTGGCCATGCCGTCCTCCCGAAGCGAAGAGCGTCGAGGCCACCCTACGTCCGCAGGGTGGCCTCGACGACCACCGCGCTCAGGCGGCGGGCTTGAGGCCGCCCGGGAAGAGGTACTGGTCGGCGGGCTTGCCGGTGCCGTACACCCACGCGTCGAAGAATCCCTTGAGGCTCCGGTGCGCGACGAATTCGGTGTACCGCTGGAACTCCTGCATGCTCGCGTTCCCGTCGCGGTGCAGCGACGGCCAGGTCTTCAGGACCCGGGAAAAGGCCTGCTCACCGACGTAGTTGCGCAGCGCGTGCAGCATCATCGGGCCCTTCGAGTACACGTACGTGAACTCGTTGCCCTGGCCCATGTCGTACAGCTTCCCGTTCCAGAACGTCGTGGAAGCCTTCTTGACGTCGTCGGCGTACTGCTTGTCGAGGTCGACGCCTTCCTTCGCCTCGTCCCACAGCCAGGTGGCGTAGGAGGCGAAGCACTCGTTGAGGCAGACGTCGCGCCAGTGCGCGACCGCCACCGAGTCGCCGTACCACTGGTGGGCGTTCTCGTGGACGATCGTCGGGACCGTGCCCGCCCAGCCCGCGGAGTAGATCGGCCGGCTCATCGTCTCCAGCGAGAAGCCGATCTCCTCGTTGAGGAAGATGCCGCCCGCCGCGTCGATCGGGTACTTGCCGAACTTCGACTCGAGGAAGTCGAGGATCTCCGGCAGCCGCGCCTCGGCCTGCTTCGTCGATTCGGGGACGCCGGGGGCGAACGCGCTGACGATCGGTGTTCCGTCGGCCCGCTTCTGCCGGTCGAAGGTCCACTTGTCGATCGCGACCGTCGTCATGTACGGCACGATCGGCGTCTCTTCGGCCCACACGTGCGTGGTGCCGCCCGGCGCTTTGTGCGTCCCGCGCTCGCGGCCGTTGGCGATCACGCCCCACTCGTCGGGCACGGTGATCGCCAGGTGGAACGTGGCCTTGTCGAGCGGGGTGTCGTTGACCGGGTACCAGGTGGTGGCCGACCTCGGCTCGCCGGCGACGAACGCGCCGCCCGCCTTGGCGTACTGCCAGCCGTTGTTGCCGAGCGCCGGGTCGTCGATCGCCGCGGGCACACCGTGGTAGGCGATCTTGACCTCGAAGCGCTGGCCGCGCCACAGCGCCCGCGACGGCGTGATGACCAGCTCGTGGTCGCCGGTCCGGGCGAACTTCGCGTCCCGGCCGTCGACCTTCACCGAGTCGACGGTCAGGCCGTGCAGGTCGAGGTTGAACGAGCTGAGCGGCTGCGTCGCCCGCGCGGAGATGTCCTGGTTCCCGGTGAGCTGGTGCGACGCCGGGTCGTAGCCGACCTTCAGGTGGTAGTCGGCGACGTCGTAGCCGCCGTTGCCGTCCTGCGGGTAGTAGCTGTCGCCCGCGCCGTCGCTGCCGGGCTTCGCCGGGCCCCAGCCGTCGCCGGCCGCGGCGACACCGGTGCCGAGGCAGAGACTGGCGACCACGGCGGCCGCCACCACGACCGGTTTCTGTCCCCTCATGAACACTCCTGTCCGTGTCAGGTGTGGACCTCGTCCGCAACGTATCGCCACGATCGGGTGATCCGGGAGATCGCGTCGCTTTTGTCCGGATAATCAGCACTTCCGTCGGCCCGCCCCGGCGCCGTCCCTCCGTCTGGAAAGCTGGACGCATGCGCGTTGCGCTGCTGGGCCCGCTGCGGGCAGCGGAAGACGACGGCACGCCGATCGACATCGGCGGCGCCCGCCTCCGCATGCTCCTGGCCAGGCTCGCGCTGGACGCCGGGCGCGCGGTCCCGGCCGACGCGCTGGTCGACGGGCTCTGGGGCGCCGAACCGCCGTCGGACGCGGCCAACGCCCTCCAGTCGCTGGTCTCCCGGTTGCGGAAGGCGCTGCCGGTGGCCGTCGAGTCCGGGCCGGGCGGGTACCGGCTCGCGCTGGCGGCCGGTGACGTCGACGCCGAGCGGTTCGAACGGCTCGCCGCCGAGGGCCGCCGCGAGCTGGCCGCGGGCCGCGACGCGCGCGCGGCCGACCTGCTCACCGAGGCCCTTGCGCTGTGGCAGGGCGCCGCGCTCGCCGACGTCCTCGACGCGCCGTTCGCGCCGGCACCGGCCCGGCGGCTCACCGAGCTGCGGGCCGAGGCCGCCGAGGACCGGTTCGAAGCCCTGATCCGGCTGGGCGAGCACGCCGGCGTCCTGGCCGACCTGACCGCGGTGGCCGACGCGGACCCGCTGCGCGAACGGCTCGCCGGGCTGCGGATCCGGGCCTTGTGCGCCGCCGGCCGGCAGCCGGAGGCGCTGGGCGTCTACACCGGGATCCGCCGCACCCTGGCCGACCAGCTCGGCGTCGACCCCTCGGCCGAGCTGCAGGAGATCCACCTGGCCGCGCTGCGCGGCGAGTTCGCGCCGCCGCTGCCGGTGGCCGACCGGCTGCCGACCCGGCTGACCACGTTCATCGGCCGCGACGACGAGCTCAAGCTGCTGGCCGAACTGCTCGGCGGCGCCCGGCTGGTCACCCTGACCGGGCCGGGCGGGGCGGGCAAGACCCGGCTGGCCACCGAGGCGGCGTCACGGCACCCCGCGCACCAGCAGGGCCGCGTCTGGTTCGCGGCGCTGGCCGGGGTCCGCGATCCCGACGACGTCGCCGGTGCGCTGCTGGGCGCGCTCGAAGTCCGTGACATCCGCACGGAGACCGAGGTGCACCGCCGGCCGCCGGACCCGGTGGCACAGGCCGTCGAGGTGCTCGGCGGCGCGGAAGCGCTGCTGGTGCTGGACAACTGCGAGCACGTCGTCGACGCCGCCGCCCGGCTGGCCGACGAACTGCTGCACCGGGCCCCGAAGCTGCGGGTCCTCGCGACCAGCCGCGAGCCGCTGGCGATCACCGGGGAGGCGCTGTGCCCGCTCGGCCCGCTGCCGGTGCCCGCGGAACGCGCCGCGCCCGCGGAGGCCGCCGAGCTCGACTCGACCCGGCTGTTCCTCGACCGCGCGGCCGCCGTCCGCCCCGACTTCGTGCTCGACGAGTCCACTGTGGACCAGGTCGGGGAGATCTGCCGCCGGCTCGACGGGATGCCGCTGGCGCTGGAGCTGGCCGCGGCGCGGCTGCGGTCGATGACCGTGGCCCAGATCGCCGGACGGCTCGGTGACCGCTTCCGGCTGCTCACCTCGGGCAGCCGCACGGCGCTGCCGCGGCAGCGGACGCTGCGCGCGGTCGTCGAGTGGAGCTGGGACCTGCTGACCGAGGCCGAGCTGGTGCTGGCCCGGCGGCTCGCGGTGTTCACCGGCGGTGCCGAGCTGGTGGCGATCGAGGCCGTCTGCGCGGACGAGCGGCTGCCCGCCGGTGACGTGCCGTACGTGCTCGGCAGCCTGGTCGAGAAGTCCATAGTGGACAGCGCGGACACCGGAAGCGGCGAGCCGCGGTACCGGATGCTCGAGACGCTGCGCGCGTACGCCACCGAGCGGCTGGTGGAGTCGGGCGAGTACGACCGGACGCGGCGGGAGATGGCGGCCTACTACGCCGAGTTCGCCCAGCAGCTGGAGCCGACACTGCGCACCGGCGCGCAGCTGGAGGCGATCGACGCGTTCGAAGCCGAGAGCGCGAACATGTTCGCGGCCCTGCGCGGCGCGATCGAGATGTCCGATGCGGACAATGCGGTCGCCCTGCTGGACGGGATGTTCTGGTACCTCACCATCCTCGGCCAGGGTGGCCGGGCCGGCAGCTTGATCCGCGACACGCTCGCGTTCGGCGACCGGCTGCCCGCCGAGGTGCTGGCCGCCTACCGGGCGCTCGTCTACCTCATGGACGAGGTCCCGGTGCGGTCGGACCGGGCGGAAATCATGGAGCTGGTCGACGACTGCGTGCGCACCGGCGCGGTCGACCGCTACCCCGGGCTCGCGGTGGCCCTGCCGATGCTGGCGTTCCTCGGTGGTGATCGCGAGGTCGCCGTCCGCGAAGTGCGCCGGGCCGAACAGCACTCCGACCCGTGGACCCGCGCCGGCGGCTACTGGGTGGACAGCTTCCTGCTCGACGACGAGGGCGACGTCGAAGGCGCGGACCGGGCGCGCGACCTGGCCCACGCCGGGTTCGAGGCGGTCGGCGACCGCTGGGGCATCGCCATGACGCTGAGCTTCAAGGCCTACGCGCTGTCCCAGGACGGCGAAAGCGCGAAAGCCATCGAGATCTACGAGCGCGGCTTGGCGCTCTCGATGGAGCTGCGGTCGCACGAGGACGCCGTGCAGCACTGGTGGCGGCTGGCCGTCGAGCGTGCGCGGACCGGAGACTTCGCCGGGGCCTGGCGCGACCAGGAGGCCGCCGAGCGCTACGGCCGGGACATCACGAACCCGCAGCAGCGGGCCATCCTGATGTTCGGCCGGATCGAACTGCTGCTGCGCACGGGAGAGCTGGCCGAAGCGCGGGCGATGCTCGACCGCGTCGCCGTGCTCGGCGGCGACGACGACTGGTTCCCCGGCGGGATCGGCGACGAGTGGATCCACGCGTTCGAGGCGCGGATCCTGCTGGCCCAGGACCGCGTCGACGAGGCCGAGCCGCACCTCGCGGTGGCGATCCGGGCGACGAACCAGCGCGGCGACATGCCGGACATGGCGGGGGCGGTGGAACTGCTGGCGATGGTCCGCGCGCGCCAGGGCCGGCCCGAGACGGCAGCCAGGGTGCTCGCCGCGTCCGCCGTCGTCCGCGGGCGGCTGGACCTCGGCAGCCCCGAGGTGCGGGCGCTCATCGCCGACCTGCGGGCGGCGCTGCCGGACTACGACGCGATCCACGGAGAAGTCCGCCGTCAGTCCAAAAAGGACGTGATCGCCTGGCTGCTGGCCGAGCTCGGCTGACGCGCTCGTGAGTGGTAAGGCGGGTTCTAACCCGCCTTACCACTCACGACCGGTGGCGCGACCCACCCCCGTGTGTGCGCCTATCCGACCCGCCGGCGGTAGGCCCAGGTGGCCAGCGGGAAGAACACGACCACCGCACCGGCCATCCAGGCCAGCGCCCCGGCCAGCGGGCCGGCGACGGGCCCGCCGTTCATCAGGCCGCGCAGCGCGTTCGCCATCAGGCTGACCGGGCTGATGTCCGCCCACGCCCGCAGCCAGCCCGGCATGGTGGACGTCTGCACGAACACGTTGCTGCCGAACGTCAGCGGCATGATGAAGACGAACATCAGCGCCTGCGCCGAGCCCGGCGACTTCATCACCATGCCGACGAACACCGAACCCCAGCAGAAGCACAACCCGAACGCCAGCGCGAGCAGGATCGCCACGGCGAGTTCGCCGGGGCTGGTCGCGATCCGGTAGCCCATGATCGTCGCCACGACCATCAGCACCGTCAGGCACACGACGTACCGCACGACGTCGGCGAGCACCGCGCCGATCAGCGGGGCCGAGCGGGCGATCGGCATGCTCCGGAAGCGGTCGAACACGCCCTTGGTGACGTCGGTGTTGAGGTTCGTCCCCACGCTGAGGCACGCCTGCAGGATGTTCATCACGATGATGCCGGGCACGACCATCTGCAGGTAGGCGTCGGTCGAGCCGGACAGCGCGCCGCCGAACAGGTAGACGAACATCACCAGGAAGATGATGGGCATCAGCGTGACGTCGGCGAGCTGCTCGGGGTTCTTGCGGATCTTCAGGATGCCGCGCCACGCCAGCGAAAGCGCGTGCTGGAACCCCTTGCCGGGGCTGATGTGCCGCGGCGGGGCCGGGCGGTCGAGGGCCAGCGTCGTCATGCCAGGCTCCCTTCGAGGGTCTTGTCCGAAGAAGACGCAGCGGACTCTTCGGCGGTGTGGCCGGTCAGGGCGAGGAACACCTCGTCGAGGCTGGGCAGCCGCAGCGCCAGCTCGTCCGCGGTGATCCCGGCCTCGTCCAGCTTGCGGACCAGGGTGGACAGCAGCACCGGGTCGTTGACCGGCGCGGTGAGCAGGCCGGACGCGTCGTCGCGGGTCGGCCGGACGCCGGACAGGTCGCCGAGGATCCGGTTGACGGCGTCCATGTCGGACAGCTGGGTCGGCCGGACCTGCAGCGTCTGCCCGCCGACGCGGCGCTTGAGCTCGTCGGCCCGGCCGTCGGCGACGACCCGGCCGTGGTCGAACACGGTGATCTTGTCGGCCAGCTGGTCGGCCTCCTCCAGGTACTGCGTGGTCAGCAGCACCGTCGCGCCCTCGGCGACGAGGTTGCGGACGACGTCCCAGACCTCGTTGCGGGCGTGCGGGTCGAGCCCGGTGGTCGGCTCGTCGAGGTAGAGCACCTCGGGCCGGCCGACGAGGCTGGCCGCCAGGTCGAGCCGCCGCCGCATGCCGCCGGAGTAGGTGCGGATCGGCCGCTTGGCCGCCTTGGTCAGCTCGAACCGCTCGATCAGCTCGGTGGCGCGGGCCCGGGAATCGGCCCGGGAGTAGCCGTACAGCCGGCCGATCAGAACGAGGTTCTCGATGCCGTTGAGGTCCTCGTCGACCGACGCGTACTGCCCGGTCAGCCCGATCATGCTGCGGACCCGGACGGCGTCGGTGACCACGTCGTAGCCCCCGACCGTGGCTCTCCCGGCGTCCGGTTTCATCAGGGTCGCCAGGATCCGGACGGCGGTCGTCTTGCCGGCGCCGTTCGGCCCCAGCACCCCCACGACCTGCCCGAACGGGACCTCGAGGTCCACCCCGTCCAGCGCCTTGGTGTCCCCGAAGTGTTTGACCAGGCCCTCGGCCTGGATCGCGTGCGACATGGGCGTTCCTCCTTCGCTGTCGCGTTGAGTTGAACTATGGAGGCGGTGCCTGGCAGATCACGCACAGCGCGCTGGCAGCGGCTGGCAGCCGCTGGTGGAGATCTTGTGGAGGAGTTGTCGCCGCGCGGGCCGCCCGGCGCCGGTCTCGGCATACTCGGCAGCATGGTGGTTGCGGAAGAGACGCGGTCGCGGCGGAAGAACCCGCTGGTCACGGGCCTGCTGGTGGTGCCGGTGGTGCCGCTGGCGGTGCTGGCGGCGCTGCGCCTGATCGGCTTCGACGGCGGCTGGTACACGCTGATCGCGCTGTCGCTGACGCCCTATGTCGCAGCGGCAGGTGTGCTCCTCGGCGGCGTCGCGCTGGCGCTGCGGAGGTGGTGGATCGGCGGGGTCGCGCTGGTGCTGGCGGTCGCGCTGGCCGCCCTCGTCGTCCCGCGGCTGGCGGCGAGCGAGCAACGCGAGGTGCAGGGCCGGACCCTGCGGGTCCTCGCCTCGAACCTGCTCTACGGCCAGGCGGACCCGAAGGCCGTCGTCGACCTGGTGCGCGCGCAGCGGATCGACGTGCTGAACCTGGTCGAGCTGACCCCGCGCGCGGTCGACGGGCTGACCGCGGCCGGGCTGTTCGAGACGCTGCCGTACCGGGTGCTGCACCCGGCGCCCGGCGCGTTCGGCTCCGGGATCGTGTCGCGCTTCCCGCTGAAGGAGGTCAACCTGAGCGGCGATTCGGCGGCCAAGCAGCCGGGGGCCGAGGCCGACCTCGGCGACGGCGTGGTGGTCGAGGTCGTCGCCGTCCACCCGATCTCCCCGGACGTCGACAAGCCGCAGTGGGAGCGCGAAATCAAGGACCTCTCCCGCCCGGCGGGCGAGCACGGCCTGCGCATCCTGGCGGGCGACTTCAACGCGACGCTGGACCACGTGGCCTTCCGCACGGTGCTGGCCCGCGGTTACCACGACGCGGCGGAGGAGCGCGGCGAAGGACTGGCCCCGACGTGGCCGTCCTCGCTCCCGGTGGTGACGATCGACCACGTGGTGGTGGACAACCGCGCGGCGGTGCTGGACTACCGCGTGTTCGACGTCCCGGGCAGCGACCACCGTGCGGTGTTCGCCGAAGTGCGCCTGCCGTGACGGGTCGTGAGTGGTAAAGCGGGTTCTAACCCGCTTTTTCACTCACGAGGGCCTGGAGGGTTTCGAGCGCGCCGGCCGCGATCGACACCCCGCGGCCGTGGCGGATCTGCGGCTCACGCGGGTTGATGCGGATCAACGCGCCGGTCGCCGCGCTGGCCAGTTCGGCGTAGCGGCGGACCGTCGGGACCGCCGTGCCCGCTCCCAGCTCCACCACCACGAGGTCGCGGGCCGTCCGGCGCCACGTCGTCAGCTCGTCCAGCTGGGCCTGGCTGCGGTCCGGGACCCACCAAAAGTCGCCGAACATCAGGATGTTGGGCCGCGCGAGGCCGCCGCAGCGGGGGCACGACGGCAGCGGCGGCACCGCGCGCATGGTCTCTTCGTCGACCACCACGTCCGCGCCGGCGGGCCAGATGGTGTCCGTGCACCCGGCGAGGCACTGCAGGTGGTGGATCGAGCCGTGCGCCTCGGCCACGAACCCGAAGCCCGCCCGCTGGAACTGGCCGTCCACATTGGACGTGAACACCCGCACGCCGCCCGGCAGGCGGGAGCCGAGTTCGAGCAGCAGCCGGAAGCCCTCGTGCGGCACGGTCTTGCGGTACAGCGAAAGCCGGTGCCCGTAGAAACCCCAGGCCAGCTCCGGGTCGTCGGCGAAGTGCCGCGGGTCGGCGAGCTCCTCGAACTGCAGCCCCAGCCGGGCGTACGGCGGGTACGCGCGCCAGAACCCTTCGCCGCCGCGGAAGTCCGGGAGGCCGGAGTCGACGCCCATGCCGGCGCCGGCGCAGATCAGGAGCGCGCCGGCGCCGTCCAGGAGTTCCGCGGCCCGTGCGAGTTCACGCACCCGGCTGTGAGCCGAGGACAACCTCGAACTCCAGGAGGTTCGCCCCGGTCGACACGGGCTTGGCCCGTTCGCCCGAGTGCGTCGCCGCGGCCGGGCCGCCCTTCGCCCACGCCTGGTAGTGCTCCTCGGTCTCCCACTTCGTGTACACGAAGTAGCGCGTCTCGCCGGAGACCGGCCGCAGCAGCTCGAACCCGAGGAAGCCCGGCTGCTGGTCGACGGAGTGCATGCGGGCGGCGAACCGCTTCTCCAGTTCGGGGCCGGCGCCTTCGGGGACCTCGATCGCGTTGATCTTCACGACACTCATGCCTCCACCTTAGTTGGCTCCGGGATGTGATCCGTGCCACTGTGGATGCCATGGGGAGCACTGAGCGCGACCTCGCCGCCGACCTCGCCCGGATCGTCCGCGCCACCGCCGACGAGGTCGCGGGCGGCCGGAGCAGCGAGCTGATCGAGCGCGTGACCGGCCACCTGGGGGCGCCGCTGCCGGAGGTGGTGGTCGTGACCCGCAACTGGCCGATGTGGGAGCACGCGAACATCCAGCGCAGCGTGGACGCCTACCTGGCCGAACACGGCACCGCCGTGGACTGGTTCGGCATCGCGGGCGGCCAGCGCACGCACGAAGACCTGATCGGGATGCTCGCCACCGCGCGCAGGCAGGGGATGTACGAGCTCGGCTCGGTGGACTACACGACCACGGCGATCGGGCCGGACGACGCGACCGAGGCGGTGCAGCTCGGGCTCGTCGGCACGCACGCACCGGGCGGCGAGCCGGTGCTGCTCGCGGTGCGGGGCGCGAACCCGCAGTGGGGGCAGGAGCAGTGCCGGCTGGAGGTGCTCGCGACGTCACGGGTGATCGCCACCGGCGTCCGGGACCGCGTCGAGCGCCTGATGACCGAGCACGACGTCCTGCGCGGCCAGGTGCTGGCTTTCGGCACCAGCGAAAACCGCGGCAACAACCTGCTCACCTTCCTTCCCCGGCCGAGGCTGCGGGGCGACGAGGTCGTGCTGCCCGACGGCGTGCTCGAGGCGATCGAGCGGCACACCGTCGGCATCGCCCGGCACGGCGAGCGGCTGCTGGCGGCGGGGCAGCACCTCAAGCGCGGGCTGCTGCTGCACGGCGCACCCGGCACGGGCAAGACGCACACGGTCCGGTACCTGATGGGCCGCCTGCCGGAGACCACGGTGGTGATCCTGACCGGCACGGCGATGCTGTTCGTCGCCAAGGCCGCCGAGCTGGCGCGCCGGCTGCAGCCGAGCGTGGTCGTGCTGGAGGACGTCGACCTGATCGCGCAGGACCGCAGCTACGGGCCCCAGGTCCAGCCCCTGTTGTTCACCCTGCTCGACGCGATGGACGGCGTGGGCGGCGACGCCGACGTCACGTTCCTGCTCACCACCAACCGGGCGAGCGAGCTGGAGAAGGCCCTCGCGGACCGGCCGGGCCGCGTCGACCTCGCGGTGGAGATCCCCCTGCCGGACGCGGCCGGGCGCGAAGCGCTGCTCCGCCTGTACTCGCGCGGGTTGAAGCTGACGGCGGACCTCGGCCCGATCGTGGCGGCGACGGCGGGGATGACGGCGTCGTTCGCGAAGGAGCTGCTGCGCCGGGCGTCGCTGCAGGCGCTGGCGGTGCGTCCGGACGAGGACGTCGTGGTCGGGGACGAGGAGCTGACGGCGGCGTTGCGGGAGATGCAGGAAGCGCGGAACGCGCTGACGCGGTCGCTGCTGGGCAGTTCAGCTGCGCAGTGAGCCGGGGAAGAGGTCGGCATCGGCGGGCAGCTTCGTGCCGCGGAACCACGTGTCGAAGAACGGCCGCAGGTTCTTGCTGCTGAGCTGCGTCACCGTCGCCTCGAAGTCGGCCCAGGTCGCGTTGCCGTGGCGGAAGCGGGACGGCCATTCCTTCAGCAGCCGGGCGAAGGCCGGGTCGCCGATTTCGCGGCGCAGCGCGTGCAGCGCCAGGATGCCCTTGTTGTAGACGCCCTCGAACTCGTGGCCCTGCCCCATGCCGACGAGCTGCTGCCCCCAGAAGTCCGTGCTGCCGTGGGTGATCTCGATGGCCGCCCGGTAGCGGTCGTCCAGGTTCTGGCCCTCGCGCTCGGCCCACAGCCACTGCGCGTACGACGCGAAGCACTCGTTCAGGCAGATGTCGGCCCAGTTCCGCACCGACACCGAGTCGCCGAACCACTGGTGGGCGTTCTCGTGCACCAGCGTCGGCAGGTCGGCCCACTTCGCGTACGTCGGGCGCGTCTGCGTCTCGAGGGAGAACGGGACGTCCTCGTTCAGGAAGATCCCGCCCGCCGCCGACTGCGGGTACGGGCCGAACTTGCCGCTCAGGAAGCCGAGCACCTCCGGCAGGCGGTCGCCGATCGCGCGGCGGGCCTCGGCGCCCGGCGCGTACGCCGAGACCACCGGCGTCCCGTCGTTCAGTGTCGAGGAGTCGACACTGAATTTGCCGATCGCGATCGTCGTCAGGTAGCTCGCCACCGGGTTCGTCTCGGTCCAGGTGCCCGGTGGGCCCTCGCGGCCGTTCGAGACGACCGTCCAGCCCGCCGGGACGTGCGCGGTGAGCGTGAAGGTGGCCTTGTCGCGCGGGGTTTCGTTGACCGGGTACCAGAACGACGCCGAGTGCGGCTCGCCGACCATGTACGCGCCGCCGTCGACCGAATGCCTCCAGCCGTTCTCGCTGCCGCCGTCGTGCGGGGTCTTCGCCGGGTCGCCGCCGTACGTCACCCGCGTGCGGAAGGTCGTGCCGGCCCGGATCGGTTCCGGCGGCGTGACGACCAGCTCGAACGCCTTCTCGCGGGTGAACTTCGCCGGCTTGCCGTCGACCTCGACGCCGCGCACGGCCAGCCCGCGCAGGTCGAGGTCGAAGCGGCTCAGGTCCTGGGTGGCCTTCGCGGTCACCGTGGTGTCGCCGTCGAGGTGCCCGCTCGGCGGGTCGTACTTCACGTCGACCTGGTAGCCGAGGGCGTCGTACCCGCCGTTGCCGTCGTCCGGGTAGTAGGGATCACCGGCGCCGGCCGCGCCCGCCACCGGGTGCAGGGGCGGCGGCGGGGGCGGCAACGCGACGGCGTCACCGCCGCACGCCGCGGCGATGACCACCGCGGCGCAGACGGCGAGAGCGGTGAGTCGGCGGCGCACACCACCACCATAGGTCATCAAAAGCGATCACTCGGTCACGTTCTGTACCAGGGGTTTTGTGGTTAGGTGACCGCGTGCTCTGTTTCGGTGGCCGCGGTGTGCCGGTCGTTCTGCTCCACGGCCTGATGGGCCGGGCGCGGACGTGGTGGCGGGTCGCGGAGTGGCTCCGGCCCTACGGCGCGGTGTACGGCCTGGACGCGCGCGGCCACGGCAACGCACCGCGCGTCGGCCCGTGGACGACCGAGCGCTTCGCCGACGACGTCGCCGAAGCGGTGCGGGCCCTCGACGCCGGCCCGGCCGTGCTCATCGGGCACTCGATGGGCGGCCTGCACGCGTGGGCGACCGCCGCGCGGTACCCGGAGCTGGTGCGCGCGGTCGTGTCCGAGGACTTCGCGCCGGACCAGCGCGGCCGGACCGTGGAGACCTGGCGGGGGTACTTCGAGAGCTGGCCGGTCCCGTTCTCCTCGCTCGACCACGTCCGGGCGTTCTTCGGCGACGCGGGCGAGTACTTCGCGGACTGCGTCGAGGAGCGCGAGGACGGCTTCCACCTGGTCGCGGACCTCGAGGACCTGTACGTCGTCGCCGCCGAGTGGGGTCGCCGGGACTACTGGCCCGTCGTCGAGGCGATCCGCTGCCCGCTGCTGCTGGTCGAGGGCGAGCACACGGCGATGCCGCCCGGTCAGCAGGCGCTCGTCGCCGACCGCGTCCCGGGCGCGAAACACCTGGTGGTGCCGGGTTCGGCGCACCTGCCCCACGACGAAGCCCCGGAGATCTACCGCGGCGCCGTCGAAGCCTTCCTCTCCGAGGTCCTGGCCCGTTGACGGCGAGAAGGACGGTGCACCGTGCGCGCCGTTGAGCCCGGCGCACCGACCTCCTCGCCGCAGCTTTCACGTGAAAGCTGCATTCTCACGCCTGGGTGAGGTCCGCTCGCCAGGCCGCCGTGGAGCGGCCGGACGGGACGATGAGCGGCCAGACGTCCGCGCCCAGGAAGCCGGCTTCGTCGGCCACCTTCGCCGCGGTGCACGTGTCGCGCGGCAGGCCGGCTTGAGCAGCCAACGCGGTCACCGCGTCCGTCGTGGACTTCCCGAAGACGCCGTCGGTGGGGACGCCGAACCCGGCGTCGCGCAGGAACTGCTGCGCCAGCTGCACCTTCCGGCCCGTGTCGCCGGGCTTGAGCAGGGGCCACTCGGCCTCGGCACGCGCCACCGAGACGCCGAGGACGCGACCGACGGCGGTCCGCAGCTCGGGCAGCCGGTTGTAGAGCACCTGGCCCGGACACTCCGTCGAGTTGAAGTCGCGGTGGCCCTTGATGAACTCCGGCGCGATGCCGTACTGGTGCGCGATGTAGGCGACGAGCGAGACCAGCGAATTCCACAGCGCCTGCGGCACGTCCACCGTGCTGTACAGGCCTTCGTTCTCGATGCCGATGACCTCGCTGTTGTGGTTGCCGACGTTCGCGCCCTGCACGTGCTGCGTGCCGCCGCGCAGGATCTCCAGGCTGCGGTGCCTGCCTTCGGTGATGTGCCCGCCGCGGCTGTTCGTGAACTGCTGGCCGCTGTCGATCCAGCCGTTCTTGTCCATGTGCAGGTTCTGGATGAACTTCGCGACGTAGAACGCGCGCGCCAGCGAGAAGTCGTTGTTCATCGGCGGGTCGACCGCGTGGTGCACGACGATGTACGTCGGCTTGTGGTTCTCCACCACGATCGTGCCGGTGGCGGGCCGGGCGCCCCACTCGGACGTCGGGTGGATCGTCGGCGTCGGCACGGCCGCGGTGGCCGTCCCCGTGGTCGTCATCCCCAGTGCGCCGGCCGCACTCGCGGTCACCCCCGCCTTGAGCAGGGTCCGGCGGTCAACAGTGACCATGCGGGAAACGGTAACTCCGCACCGCGCCATTGACAACTATTGACCAACTTTGGTTGTAGCGCGTTAGTGTTCACCCGGAAGGGCGAAGAGGCCGTCACGGGTCTGCTGCAGCAGACCGTCGACCAGCAGGGAGTCGAGGCAGCGGTCGCGCTGGCCGCCGTCGTGCCAGACGAGATCGAGCCGGGCCTTCTCGACCGGGCCTTCGCTGCCGCGCAGCACGTCGAGCAGCCGTCCGCGGACGTACCGGTCGGTGCCCGCGTACCGCTGCACCGGCTTGGCCGGGCCGGTGTACTCCGGCCGCCCGGCGTGCTGCCACGCGCACTCGTCGTAGATCGGGCAGTCCGCGCACTTCGGGGCGCGCGCGGTGCAGATCAGCGCGCCCAATTCCATGATCGCGGCGGAGAACCTCGCGGCGGGCGCGTCTTCGGCCGGCAGCAGCGCCTCGACGTCGGCCATGTCGCGCGTGTTGGACGCGGGCCCGGCGTCCCCGGCCCCGTGCACCGCCCGCGCGACGACCCGCCGGACGTTCGTGTCGACCACCGGCGCCCGGCGCCCGTAGGCGAACGCGGCGATGGCGCGCGCGGTGTAGGCGCCGATGCCGGGCAGCGCCAGCAGAGTGTCCACATCGGACGGTACGACGTCGCCGTGTTCCTTCGCGATGACCCCGGCGGCCTCGTGGAGCCGCAGCGCCCGGCGCGGGTAGCCGAGCTTGCCCCAGGCCCGCACGACCTCGCCTTGCGACGACGCCGCCAGCGCCGAGGGCACCGGCCAGCGCGCCATCCACTCGAGCCAGATCGGCTGCACGCGGACGACCGGCGTCTGCTGCAGCATGATTTCGCTGACCAGCACGCCCCAGGCCGAGCAGTCCGGCTCGCGCCAGGGCAGGTCCCGGCCGTGTGCGGAAAACCAGTCGAGCAGTACGTCAGCGTCCACAGCCACGCCGGGAGGCTACTTCGCGTGCTTCGGCAGCTCTCGGGCGACCTCGTCCGGCGACGGCATGGCAGCGATCTCTTCCGCGATCGCGCGGGCCGCGTCACGGCAGGAGGACGCCTTCCGGGCCTGTTCAGCGACGGCTTCCGCGCTCAGTTCGGCGGGCAGGAGCCGCAGTGCGGCACCCGCGGTGACGAGCGCCTCGGCGTTGGCGAACTGGTCGGCGCCCTGGGGCAGGACCAGTTGCGGGACGCCGGCGGCGAGCGCGCCCAGCGTGGTGCCGCTGCCGCCGTGGTGCACGACCAGATCGGCGTGCGGCACCACCGCCGCCTGCGGCACCCAGGCGCGCAGCGTGACGTTGCCCGGCAGCGGGCCCAGCTCCTCCGGGGAAACCCGGCCGGTGGCCACCACGACGGGCACGTCGAGCGCCGCCAGTCCTTCGATCGCGGTCGTGAGCACCTCCGGGGTGCCGAAGGCGGTGCCGAGGGTCAGGTAGACCAGCGGCCCTCGGAAGTCGCCCGGCTCGGAGAAGGGCACGGGACGCAGGGCGATCCGGTCCGCGGTCGCGAGGAAGTCCGCGTCCTGCAGGGACGGCGGGCAGATGTCGAGGTGCACACCGCCGGTGGGGCGCTCGAACCCGATGCCGGGCGGGAACATCCGGCCGAACCCGTGCCAGAGCGACGGGATTCCGGCGCGCTGCGCGGCCACGGCCACCTCCGGCAGTCCCCACCCGTGCACGACCAGGCCGGGCCGCAGCCGCGCCAGGTCCGGCTCGAGGTCTTCGGCGTAGATCTCGTAGAACGAATCCGCGGGCCGGAACGGGTTGAGGCCGAGCCGGTGCAGCGGCGCGTGGACGTGGTCACCGGCGGCGAAGTGCACCTCGTGCCCGATGTCCCGCGCCGCTTGCGCGAGCGGGATCATCGGGTACGTGTGACCGGCCGAAGCGAGGCCGGCGAAGAGGATGCGCATGCTGTTCCCATCCGGATGTTGACAACATCTGAATGGGAACGATAGCGGTGCTACTGGACCTCGGTGAGCCCGCCGGCCTTGATGTCGTAGACGAAGCCGCGCACGTTCTGGGCGTGGGGTAGGTAGGGACTGCGCCGCACACGTTCCATCGACCGCCGAACGCTGGACTCGACGTCGCGGAACGCCTCGACCGACCACGTCGGCCGCAGGCCGGTCTCCTGCTCCAGCTCGTCCTTGAAGTCGTCCTCGGTGACCGTCGACACGCCGCATCCGGTGTGCTGGACGATGATCACCCCGGTCGTGCCGAGCTTGCGCTGCGAAAGCGCCAGCGAACGGATCACGTCGTCGGTCACGACACCGCCCGCGTTGCGCAGGATGTGGGCTTCGCCCAGCTCCAAGCCGAAGAGGTCGGCCGCCCGGATGCGCGCGTCCATGCAGGTCAGCACGGCCACCTCCAGGGAGGGCGGTGCTGGGCGCTCGGGGGGCGTCACCTCGCCGAGTTCCTGGTTCCGCTTGAGCAGTACGTCGATCGAGGTCATCGGTCACCTTCCGGCCAGTGGCCCCGCGGAGCGGGCGTACCCCTCTATTTGATCGGGTCGTGCTCGAACGAGCAATGCGCCACGAGCAATGTCACGGCCTCTTTAGCCGCCGAACCACGGCTCCTCGACCGTCCGCGGCGGCGCCGACGTCCGTCCGACGCGCAGCTCGGTCGGCAGGGTGATCGTCTTCGGTGCGCTGCGCTCGCCCGAGCTGAGCAGCAGCCGCCCGGCCGCCTTGCCCTTCTCGAGCACCGGCTGGTGGACCGTGGTGAGCCCGATCCGCTCGGCTTCGGCGATGCCGTCGAAGCCGGTGACGGTGAGGTCCAGCGGCACCCGCAGCCCGCGCCGCTCGGCCTCGGCCATGGCGCCGAGCGCGAGGATGTCCGAGGTGCAGATCACCGCCGTGATCTGCGGGTACGCGTCCAGCAGCTGGCGGGCCGCGGAGGCGCCGTCGTCCACCGTGTGGTCGAACCGCTCGACCACCGGCACGCCCGCCCAGTCGACGCCCGCCGCCGAGAACGCGACGGCCAGCGCCTCCAGCCGGGTGCGCTGGACGTGGAAGTGGGCGCCGCTCTGCCGCGTCGCGGAGACGAAGTCGTCGTTGCGCTCGCGGGCCAGCCGCATGCAGATCACGCCGACCTGCCGGTGCCCCAGCGCGACCAGGTGCTCGGCGATCTTGCCCACCGCGGCGGCGTCGTCCGGGCCGACGCGGTCGATGCCGTCGAGGCTCGGCTGGTCGATGATCACCGTCGGCACCGGCCGCTCGAGCACGGCGGCCAGGTGCGGGTCGTCGTCCGGCACGGAGTAGACGACGAAGCCGTCGACGCCCGCGCGGTGCACCGCGGCGACGTCCTCGCGGCCCGGGCTGGCCGGCACGAGGTGCAGGCCGACGCCGGCGTCTTCGCAGGCCAGCGCCAGTCCTTCGAGCACGCCGACGGCGGCGGGGTCGCGGAAGGCGTAGGAGAGGTTCTCGGTGAGCAGCAGCCCGACCGCGCCCGCCCGGCGCGTGCGCAGGGAGCGGGCGACCGGGTCGGGTCCGGGGTAGCCGAGCCGCCGCGCGGTCTCGAGGACCCGGCGGCGCAGTTCCGGGGACAACTGGTCCGGCCGGTTGTAGGCGTTGGACACCGTGGTCCTGGACACACCGAGCTCCGCCGCGAGCGACGCCAGTGTCGCCTGCCTCCGGGTGCGAATAGGACGTCCCATCAGCAAACCGTAACGGTTCAGATCGGTTTCCTGAAGAGACACCCCGCGTGGTCGATGTCTCGATCCGCATGCGCGAAGTCGCATACACCAAAGCGGGAACTTATGGCCAGAAAGTCATCCGGATGGGGTAAGGTGAATCTGACAACGGTTTCCATTAGCGTCTGCGTCTCTCTCACAGGAGTGCCTCGATGAGTTCCCGCCACACCAGGAGCGTGCTCGCCGCCGCTTCGGCCCTGTCCGTCTTCGCCTTGGCCGCGTGCTCCGGCGGGACGTCGAGCTCGGACGGCGGGGGACAGCCCGGGGCCGCCGGGAAGATCGAGGTCGTCGCGTCCACCGACGTCTGGGGCAGCGTGGCCGGCGCCGTCGGCGGCGACCAGGTCGAGGTCAAGTCGATCATCCACGACCCGTCCGCCGACCCGCACTCGTACGAGACGACGGCGGACGACGCGCTCGCGGCCAAGGGCGCGCAGCTGCTGCTGTCCAACGGCGGCGGTTACGACGAGTTCTTCGGCAAGCTCACCGAGCAGGCGGGGAGCGCGAAGAAGCTCGTCGCCTACGACATCGCCGCGACCGGCGACGAGAACGAGCACGTCTGGTACGACCTGCCGGGCGTCGGCAAGGTCGCCGACCAGCTCGCGACGCAGCTCGGCGAGCTGCGGCCGGCGTCGAAGCAGCTCTTCGCCGACAACGCGACCACGTTCAAGGCGAAGGTCGACGCGCTCGAGAAGCGGCTCGAAGAGCTCGGCACCACCCACCCGGGTACGAAGGTCGTCGTCACCGAGCCCGTCGCGCACTACCTGCTGGCGAGCGCGAAGATCACCGACGCGACGCCCAAGGCGTTCTCGGACGCGGTGGAGAACGACACCGACGTCCCGGCCGACGCCGTCAGCGCCTACCGGCAGCTCATCGCGACCAAGCAGGTCAAGGCCCTGATCAACAACGAGCAGACGGTGACGCCGCTGACCCAGGACGTCGTCAAGCAGGCGAAGGACGCCGGCATCGGCGTGGTCGGCGTGACCGAGACGCTGCCCGCGGGTGTGACGGACTACATTGGCTGGATGACCGGGGAAGTCGACGAGCTGGCTGGGGCGTTGAAGTAGCCATGGCACCCGTATCGGACGACGTGCGCCCCGCGGTCCGGGTCCGCGGGGCGGGGCTGGCCTTCGGGCCCCGGACCCTCTGGTCGGGGCTGGACCTCGTCGTCGAGCCGGGTGAGTTCCTCGCCGTGCTGGGCCCGAACGGGTCCGGCAAGAGCAGCTTCCTCAAGGCCCTGCTCGGCATGCAGGACCTGTCGGCGGGCACGGTCGAGATCGCCGGCGGCCGTCCGGGTGGCGCGAACCGCAAGGTCGGCTACATCCCGCAGCAGCGCGCGATCGACGAGTCGCTGACGCTGCGCGGCGTCGACCTGGTCGGGCTGGGTCTCGACGGGCACCGCTGGGGGCCGGGCTTCTTCGGCATGGCGGCACGACGTCGTCAGGTCGCTTCGGCCGTCTCCGCCGTCGGGGCGGCCCGGTACGCGAAGCAGCCCGTCGGCCGGTTGTCCGGCGGCGAGCAGCAGCGGCTGCGGGTGGCGCAGGCCCTGGTCGGCGACCCCGAAGTGCTGCTGTGCGACGAGCCGCTGCTGTCACTCGACCTCGCGCACCAGCGCGCGATCAGCGAGCTGATCGACTCCCGGCGCCGCTCGGCGGGCACGGCGGTGCTGTTCGTGACGCACGAGATCAACCCGGTGCTGCCGTTCGTCGACCGGGTGTTGTACCTGGTCAACGGCCAGTTCCGGATCGGCAAGCCGGACGAGGTCATGACCACCGAGACGCTGTCGCAGCTGTACGGCACCCGCGTCGAGGTGCTGAAGGTCGGCGGGCAGATCCACATCGCGGGCGCGCAGAGCGCGTTGTGCGAGGCGGAGCCGCACCACCACGAACACGACGTCGAAGAGCAAGTGGGCTGAGTCTTGGATCTGTTCGACTTCGGCAAGACCTGGGAGCTGATCACCGAGCTCGACGGCGTCCAGACGGCGCTGCTGGCGGCGGCGATCCTCGGCCTGGTGGCCGGCGTGCTGGGCCCGCTGATCGTGATGCGGCGGATGTCGTTCGCGGTGCACGGGACGTCCGAGCTGGCGTTCACCGGCGGCGCGGCGGCGCTGCTGCTGGGGATCGGCGTCGAGTACGGCGCCCTGATCGGCGCGGTGGTGGCGGCGCTGCTGCTGGGCATCCTCGGCGCGCGCGACGCCGACCGCGACTCGGTGATCGGCGTCATCCTGTCGTTCGGGCTCGGCATGGGCGTGCTGTTCCTGTCGTTCTACAAAGGACGGTCCGGGAACAAGTTCGGCATCCTGACCGGCCAGATCATCACGATCGACTCGACGAACCTGACGTTGTTCGTGGTGTCGTCGGTGGTGGTGCTGGTGGTGCTGGGGCTGGTGTACCGGCCGCTGCTGTTCGCTTCGGTGGACCGGAACGTGGCCGTGGCGCGCGGGGTCCCGGTCAAGACCTTGACCGTGGTTTTTGCCCTTCTGGTGGGCATTTCGACGGCGCTGAGCGTGAAGGTGGTCGGCTCGCTGCTGGTGGTGGCGTTGATGGTGACGCCCGCCGCGGCGGCGGCTCGCGTGACGGCGTCGCCGTGGAAGGCCACGGTGCTGTCGGTGGTGTTCGCCGAGGTGTCGGCGATCGGCGGCATCGTGCTGTCGCTGGCCCCGGGCCTGCCGGTGAGCGCATTCGTGACGGCGATTTCGTTCTTGATCTACGTGGTGTGCCGCATGCTGGCTTGGCAGCGCGACCGCCGGACCCGGGTCCGCACAGTGGACCCAACCCCGGATCTGATCGCGGCGGCCTGAAGCCCGAGCTTTCACGTGAAAGCTCGGGCCCCAGGTGAGAGCTTTCACGTGAAAGCTACGCTTTGCAACCCAACGTGGTTTGTGGCGCAAAGCTGCACTTTCGTAGGGAAAGTGATGCTTAGCCGAGCATGAGCAGGACTTGGAGCTCCCCGACCACGAACCCGATCACCCCGCCGACGGCGATCAGCTTCCACTCGTCCTGGCGGAACGCCGGCCGCAGCAGGCCCTCGAACTCCAGCGGCGTCAACGCCAGCATCCGCTGCTCGATCACCTTCGCGACGTCCATCGCCTCGGTCAGGTAGCCCTCGGCGTACCGGGCGGTGTACGGCAGCTGTTCGAGGGCCTTCCGGGCCGCCGCGCGCTTCATCTCCTTCAGACGCGCGCCGCCCACCGTCCACGCCAGGGGCATCTGCGCGTCGACCGTTTCCGACACCAGGTGCTCCACCAGGGCCGCCAGCCGGTCGGCCCGCGGGCCGCGCAGCACCGCGTCGAGCAGGTTCTGGACCGTCAGGACCTCGGTCGCGATCAGCTCGCCGTACTGCCGCGCCACCTCGGCCCGGCGGCGCTGGAACTTGCCCTGGAAGATCACCCGGCCCACCCGGACCGGCTCGCGCGGGACGAAGATCAGCTTGATCGCCAGCCAGTCGGTGCACAGCCCGATGACCCCGCCGAAGACCGGCAGCACCCACGGCTCGCGCGTGAACGCCCACACGATCGTCTGCACCAGGCCGAGCCCGAAACCGAAGTAGATGCCCATCCGCGCGATGAACGCCATCTCCGGGCGGGACGTCTCGCGGATCAGCCGCACCAGCAGCGCCTTGTCCCGGGTCAGCCGCTGGACCGTCATGTGCTGGACGTCGAGCACCTCGTCGAGATTTTCGCGGACGTCGTCGAGGAACTCCCGCACCAGCCGCGGCGCCGACGCCTGGACCTGCTTGATCAGCATCTCCTGCGCCAGCGTCGGCAGGACCTCCCACAGCCGCGGGTGGTGCTCGGCCAGCACCTCGCGCGAGATGTGGTCGACCGCGCGCAGCAGCGGCTGCTCCAGCTCGCTGGTGATGATCACCGGGTCGATCCGCTCGAGCACCTCTTTGAGGTCCAGCAGGTTCGCCGTCAGCAGCTCGGTCGCGACCGCGGCCATCCGCCCGCCGTGCTTCGGGACGACGCCCTGCCAGCCGAGCAGCGGCGGGATCCCGACGAAGTCCAGCGGCCGGAACATCATCTCGATGGCGACGCGCTTGGTGACGTACCCGATCAGCGCCGCGACGAACGGCATCGCCGCGTACAGCGGCCAGTGCAGGGCGAGGTCGGGCAGGACAGCGTCCATTCCGGCCTCCCTCGCGGTCCCGAAAACCTCCCGGGGTCAAAACCGTACCGGCTACCCGAGCAGCGCCAGCACCTGCAACTCGCCGACCAGCCCGCCGATCACCGCGCCGACGGCGATCAGCTTCCACTCGTCCTGCCGGAACGCCGGCCGCAGCAGCTGCTCGAACTCGAGCGCGCTCAGCTTCCGCATCCGCTCCACGATCGTGTTGCGCACGTCGAGCGCGTTGATCGCGTAGTCCTCGGCGTGCCGGATCGTCTCCGGCACGCGTTCCGCGGCCTTCGCGGCCGCCGACTGCTTCATCTCCTGGAACTTCTTCGTGCCGACGGCCATGGCGACGAACGGCTTGACGACGCTCGCCTGCGCGTCGATCGTCTTCTGCACCTCACGGGTGATCATCGCGAACAGCCGGTCGGACTTCGGGCCGCGCAGCACGGCCTCGAGGAGGTTCGGGACGGTGATGATTTCGCGCGCGATCATGTCGCCGTAGTCGGCGGCCACCTGGTCGCGGCGCTTCTGGAAGACGCCCTGCCAGGTGTAGAGGCCGAAGAACCGGCGCGGCTCGCGCGGCAGGAAGATCATCTTCAGGGCCAGCCAGTCCGTGAGCCAGCCGATGCCGAGGCCGAACAGCGGCAGCACGACCGGCGACCTGGTCAGCGCCCAGACCACGAGCTGCACACAGCCGAGGCCGAACCCGAACCAGATGCCCGAGCGGGCGATGAACCGCATTTCGGGCCGGGAGATGTCGCGGATCAGCCGGTTCAGCAGCGCCTTGTCGCGGACCAGGTTCGTCACGACCATGTGTTTGAGGTCGAGGACGTCCTCGATGTTGCCGGCGATCTCCCGCATGATCTTGGTGATCGCCCTCGGCGCCTCGGCCTGGACCCGCTTGAGCAGCAGCTGCTGCGCGCTGTTCGGCAGGACTTCCCAGAGCCGCGGCTGGTAGGTCTCCATCACCTCGCGGGTGACGTCCTCGACGACGCGCAGCAGCGGCTCTTCGATCTCCTTCGCCACCTGCGCCGGGTCGAGCCGCGCGAAGATCTCCTTCGGGTCGACGAGGTTGGTCGTCAGCATCTCGGTGGCGGTGGCCGCCATGCGCTCGGCGTTCGCCGGCAGCACGCCCTGCCAGCCGAGGAACGGCCTGATCCCGGTGAACTCGACCGGCCGGAACATCATCTCGATGGCGACGCGCTTGGTGACGTAGCCGATCAGCGCCGCGATGAACGGCATGGTGACGTACACCTGCCAGTGCGTGCCGAAGTCCACTCGCGCACGCTATCGGGCCGGGAGCCGGTGCAGCAGGAGGAGCACCTGCAGTTCACCCACCAGGCCACCGTCGTGCTTTGGTACTGCCGGCAGCGTCCGCGAGGCCGGCCTGGATGTCCACAGTGGCTTCCTCGCGGCAACCGCTGGTCAGCTGCGGTCAGAACGCCATGCGTCACCGGGGGTTCTCGAATACGTGATGCATCCGTTTGGCGGTACGTCTTCACGGACCCCGGCTCATTAAGGTGGCCCGATGGTCGCGCCTGAGAAGCCCCAACCCGCCCCGAAGACCGCCCAGTTCGCCGTGGGTGTCCGCGGCTACAACCAGCGCCAGGTCGACGAGCGCCTCGCCGAGCTGACCAAGGAGCTGCGCGAGACGTCCCGCAACCGCGACGACGCCGTCGCGACCTCCTCGGACCTGACGAAGGCCCTCGCGTACGCGCAGAAGGAGCTGGCCGAGACGAAGGCGGCGCTGGCCAGGATGAGCTCGAGCCCGTCCGGCGCGGGCGCGATGGCCGAGCGCGTCCGGATGATGATGCAGCTGGCCGAGGAGGAGATCGCGGACCTCCGCGCGGCGGCGGAGGCGGACGCGGCTTCGACCCGCGACCAGGCGGACAAGTACGCGCACGAGACCCGCCGAACGGCCGACAAGCTGGCGAAGGACGCGGAGGAGGAGCGCGCCCGGCTGCTGTCGCAGGCGAAGGGCGAGATCGAGAAGCTGAACGCAGCGGCGGGAGCCAAGAGGGTCGAGCTGGCCGCGGCGGCCGACCGCGCCCGCAAGGAAGCGGACGCAGCAGCCGAGGCGGCAGCGGCTTCTGCCCGCGAGGAGGCGGACCGGAAGGCGGCGGAGGAGCTGGCCGCGCGCAAGAAGGCCTTCGAGGAGGAGTTCGCGCGGAAGAAGCAGGAGACCGAGGCGGCTTTGGCTTCGGCGCAGGCGTCGCAGGCTTCGGCGGACCAGAACCGGAAGCTGGCCCTGGACCTGCGGTCGAAGGTCGCGGAGCGAATCGCGGCGACGGACGTGGCGGTGAAGGAGGCCATGCGGCTGCTGGCCCCGGCGGAGGAGGGCCCGGCGAACGGGGACCGGAAGCCTACTCCGGCTCCGGTGGCCAAGGCTCCGGCTGCGCCCGCGAAGGCTTAGTTGTCCACATCTGGTTGGGTTGTCCACAGATTTCGGGAGAGGGCGTTTTGGCAGGTCAGGGGCGGTAGACTGGACTAGGGACGCCCCCCGGGACGGGTGGGGGCTTGTGTGGTGAGTGGCTGTGGACGGCTGCACCGCCGGCAGCTCAGGGTTCGCTTGGGTCTGCGATTGTCGTGGTGACGCCGGTAGCGGCTGTCTTTGCCGTCGCGACGTCGGGACAACCCGCGCGGAGCCGACTTGCCGAGGCGGGGTACGGGGCGGCCCCCATCGCTGCGCAGCTCGGATCGGTTCGACAGGTGACCCAACGTCGCGAATGAGTCATTCGCGACCTCCGGCGTCCCCAATGACTCATTCGCGACACCGCAGCCCCGGCCCGGCGGCGGCATGTCGGGCGGCCGCCGCGGCCGCCGCAGGGCCGCCCAACCAGGCGAAGCGTGTAAATCCCCCGTCCGGGGAGGTGGCCGAGGCCCGCGGGTGGCTGGCAATCTGCACAGCAGTTGCTTGATCACCCACGAGACGGGACCTGCGCATGATCCTCGAGACCGAGCGGGCCGCCGTTTGTGCCTACGCGCGGCGGATGGTCGGTGACGGCCTGGTTGTCGGTACCTCCGGGAACGTCTCCCTGCGGGGCGGTGACCTCGTTGCCGTCACCCCGACCGGTGTTGCCTACTCGAGCCTCACCCCCGCCGACATCCCCGTCGTCGATCTGGGTGGGCAGGTCGTCGACGGCTCGCTCAAGCCGACCAGTGAGCTCCCCGTGCACCTGTCCGTGTACTGGGACGCTCGTGACCCGGACGGTGAGCCCGTGACCGCCGTTGTGCACACGCACTCTCCGCACGCCACCGCCGTCTCCACGCTCGTGCGGGAGGTTCCGCCCGTGCACTACATCGTGGCCACCATCGGGCCCTCCGTGCGCGTTGCGCGCTACGCCACCTACGGCACGCCGGAGCTCGCTGCCGCCGTGCTGGAAGCGCTCGAAGGGCGCCGTGGCTGCCTGATGGCCAACCACGGCACCCTCACCTACGGCGACGGCCTCGAGGCCGCCTACCACCGCGCCCAGCAGCTCGAATGGGCCTGCCGCGTGTGGCTGCTCGCCCAGAGCGCCGGCCGGCCCAGCCTGCTGCCGCCGCCCGAGGTCGCCAATGTCGTCGAACGGCTTCGCGGCTATGGGCAGGGCTAAGAAGCGACTGCGTCCAGCAGCTCGACCACCGTCGGGTCGTCGACCGCCTCCTTGATGCACCGCCACAGCTGCAGGTTCGCCGTCGCCCAGCGCGAGTACGTCGCCGCCGCCTCCGGGTTGTAGAAGTAATACCCCTCGTCGTGGACGTCGCACTGCTCGCCGACGATCTTGTGCGCCAGCTCGCGCAAGCTCAGCCCGTTCTCGCGCAGGTACCGGTGCGCCAGCACCACCGGGGTCACCGGCAGCGCCTTGAACAACGTGTCCGCGTCACTCAGGGCCTGCGCTTCCAGCGAAATGTCCCGGCCGCGCGTGGCCATCTCCGCCTCGTCGACGATCTCGTCGATCCACCGCGCGATGTGCGGTGGCACGCCGCATTCGGCGAGGATCTCCAGGCGCAGGCTCTGCCCCGCCGCGGCCGGCGAGTTCCGGAGCACCAGGTAGTTGACGTCGTGCACCAGCGCGGCCACTTCCACCACCGTGAGATCGGCGCCGTTGTGCCGGGCGAACCCGACCGCTTTCGCGCGGACGAAACCCACGTGGTGCCAGCCGTGGAACTGCAGCCGATCGGCGTACTGCCGGCAGAGCCGGTGGACCCTTCCTTCGACGGCACCGACGACGGCGTGGTCGATCGTGCTTTCTTGCGTGCGCATATACCTCTCCCATCCCGGCCGTGGTATTTCAGACGGGTGGAGTAATGGTAAGCGCGTTGACGCCGGTGTGTAGCTAGATGCGGTCGGCCAGTTCCCCCAATCGGACCTCGACCGGAACGTGACGATGACCGATTCCGCTGGCCGGGTCGAAAGACAAGCTGAAACTGCTCACCGGGCGTGATTTCACGAGGAAAGTCATCGTTCCGGTGGCGGCTTCGGGGATCCGGTGGAATTCGTCGGCCAGCATGGTGGCGCAGGCGCCGGCTGCACACCGCGTCCGGCGGCGCAACCGCGCGGACGCGATCAACCCGGTGCCGTCGTCGATCGTCGTTTCGTACCTTTCGTGGAGATAGTCACCACGGAGGATGGTGGTGCAGAAGTGGTACCTGTGGTTGTGCACGGAATCCGCGTAGCCCTCCCGCCAATCCTGCTGCGCCTTGTATTCGTGCAGCCAGAAGGAGAACGGGTCGGCCGGGGAATCGAGCAGGCACCAGGCGAAGTGGGTGGTCGTTTCCCGGGACGAGCGCAGCACCTTGGTGGCCTGCGCGGCGGACAGCGAGCGGAGCTGCGTGCGCAGCTCGTCCCGCAGCCCGGCCTGGATGGCCCACGGCCGGAACCAGCCGTCGACCGCGTGCCAGTCCGCGGCGAGGGGGAACCTGGCCGTGCGCAGGCGCGTGGCCAGTTCGGAGAGGGGGGACAGGCGGGTGAGCAAGGTCAGCTCCCTAGCTCGGCGACTGCGGAGAACTCCGCGCGGAAGGCGTGGAACTTGCCCTCCAGCTCGCGGAACTGCTCCTCGGACAACGGGGATCCGGTGATCTTCTCGAACAGCGCCAGGAAATCCGCCCGCGTCGTCGCGGGCGTGATGCGGAAGTGGCGGCCGGTCCGGGACTGCGAGACGCGCACGAACTCGGCGCGTTCCATGTTGTAGAGGAAAGAACCTTCGGTGAACCGCAGGGACCGCGGGTACAGCTTCGTGGCGCCGCGGACGTCGCTGTAGAGCGACACCCACACGCTGTCGTCGAACATTTCCAGCCGGTCCAGCGGCGGGTCGGCGACCACGGTGATGTCGACCTGCGCGCAGCGGCTGCGGGCCAGGAAGAGGCCGACGAGCCCGATCCGGATCTCTTCGTGGAGCCGGGACTGGATCTGTTCGGAGTCGACGTCGGCCGCCTCGCGGCGCAGCAGGTAGCGGGCGCGCCCGCTGATCGACGTCGCGTCGCGCGGATCGGCGATGACGGCCCGCAGTTCCCGCTCGCTGCGGGAAAGCAGCACGCGGGCGGCCGCGTGCCGCCCGGAGAAGCCGCGGAAGAAGTACTGCCGGGTCGCGTCGAGGTCGGCCATCAGCGCGCGGTTGAACGCGGGGTCGGGGTCGGTGGTCGCCTCGAACACGTCGGTGGGGAAGAACTCCTTGTTCAGCGCCCGGTATTCGGCGCTGAGGTCTTCCAGTGCGCGCCTGCTCTCCTCGATCACCGGTGTCACGAGCGCCTTCTGCGACGCGCTGGCGGTGATCAGCGTCTGGCCGAAGCCGACGATGGCGGAAATCAGAGTGCCGGTGCCCAGCGACGTCACCAGGTTCTTTCCGGTGCCGGGTTCCATCAGGCCGGCGATCCACAGGCTCAGGCCGGCGACCACGACGAGCACCGTGAGGAGCAGGCTCGTCCTGGTCCAGAAGATCTCTTGCAGTGGGGTACGGCGGAGGCGTCCGCCAGCCGCGGCCACGTGCTTCACCTCCCTCGAACCACTCGAACGGACGAATGCGTAAAGTGTCTGTTCGAGCGCGGGGAGTCACTTTACGCGCCTCATGGGGTGCGCGAAATAAGAAGTTCGGGGGACAGGGCTGACGGACGGACGTCACTCTCGGCAATAATTCACCGAGTTGGCCGGTTTTCCGAAAATAACGGAAAACCATGATCAAAGGGTGCGCGGCAGCCCCTTTTCGTACCAGCCGGGACCCGGCTCGACGGTCATCAGGAAGTCGACGACGACCGGTGCGGGAGCCGGGTGGATCTCCGGGTGATCGCGCTCGCCGCGGGCGGTGTCCACCGGCCAGGCGAGTTTCTCCACGTCGAGCGAAAACTCCCCGCCGGCGCCCGTGCGGTTGCCGCGGGCGTCGAGGCGCGACCACTTGCCGTGCAGGTACACGGCAGTCAACCCGTGCAGCGCGGAGAGCTCCTGGTAGCAGAAACCGGCCGGAATCCCTTGTGCCCTAAGCAAAGCGGCGAGCAGGTGCGCCTTCGCGTGGCAGATCCCGACGCGCTCGCGCAGGACGTCCGACGCCCGCCAGGTGACCCGCGGATCGCCGGCGTCGATGACGTGCTCGACCTGGTCGCGCACGAAGAGGAACGCGGCTTTTGCGCGTTCGGCGGGATTGTCGCCGGCAGGTCGCAAGGTGCCGATCAGCGCGCGGATCGACGGGTGCTCGTGGTCGACGACGGCGTCGGCGGCGAGGTAGTCACTCGGCCGATCGGACGTGGGCGACGGAACGGGGCTCATCCGCGCATCCTGACAGGCTCGGCCATTCGGGCGAGAGCGGTTTTCCGGGCTACTACGCTCCGCGTCCATCGATTACGGAACGTAGAAATCCGGCGGAAAGCCCGTCCACCGCAGTTCGGCGGGGAGGTGGCTCAGGTCGTTGTAGGTCAGCAGCGAGGCGGGCCGCCCGGGCGAGTACTGCAGGACGGTCAGGCCGGCGTGGGCGTGGCTGAAGGTGAGCCACCGCCACGGCGGCGCGTCCTGCGCGGCGCGGACGAGCCACCCGACGAGGAAGTTGTGCGTGACGAGCACTTCGTAGCGTGGCTCGCCGCCCGGTACCGCCCCGCTGAACCGGCGCTCGGCCTCGGCGGCCAGGTCTTCGTCGGCGGGCGGGAACTGCCGGGCGAAGGCGAGCAGGAGATCGCCGGACGTCTCGGGCAGTTCCTCGCGCTTCGGCGTGTAGGGGACGAAGTCGCCCGCTGCCTCCTCGACGTGGAGGGGGACGCCGGGGAGCTGCTCGGCGATGAGGTGCGCGGTGTGCGCGGCACGCGGGAGGGGGCCGTGGTGGATCGAGGTGACGGGGACGTCGCGGAGGCGGCGGCCGAGCAGGACGGCTTGGCGCCGGCCCGCTTCGGTGAGTCTTCCGTCCCGGCCCGCTTCGGCGTGGCGGGTGAGGAAGAGGTACCGCGTGGTCAGCACCGGGTCAGGCTTTCACGCGTTCGTGACGGCCCCGCTGATCGGGTGTCAGCCGATCGGGACCAGTGCGCCTTCCGGGCCCTGGGTGGGGACGAACTGGGCGACCAGGCGGATCGGGGCGGGGTGGGGGGAGAGGACCAGCGAGGCGAACGGGGTGATCGTGTGTTCGTGGCCGCTGTTCGTGTGGAGGTGGACGCTCACGTGGACGTTGCGGTCGGCGGGGATTTCGAAGGAGACCGAGCCCCAGGAGACGATGTATTGGCGGCCGTCGATGCTGGCTATCGGTGCGTAGGCGCGGACTGTGTGGCCCAGGTGGGGGATTTCTACGGTCAGGAGGCGGCGGGGGCCGTTGTGGTTGTCCACGTACGGGATTACTCCGGGGACCTTGGCGAGGTCGGTCATCCTTCGGCTTCCTGTTCCTGGTCGGGAGTTTCCACCGGCCCGACGCCTGATCGTTCAACGGCCGCCACACCGGGTCAAGGCGGGAAAGCGTGCCTTGACCCGGTGCGGCGGCCGCTGAAGATGGCTGCTTATCGGGTCGGTGGGGGGTGTGGCCGGGGGGCGTGCGTGTGTGGGTCTGCTGCGGTGGGTGTGTGGCGGGGGCCTTAGAACTGGTAGTACAAGAATGGGCTGAATGTTCCTGTTGCTATCAGGATTGCCGCGTACAGCAAGCCCACCGTCATCACTCCTATTCGCAGTGCCGTTGCCGGGCGGCTGCGGGAAGACTCCAGTAGGGGGCCCGTTACCGGGTGGGCCGGTAATACGAACACCGTCAAGGCTGCCAGCATCAAGATCGTGCGCTGGTTGGTCAGCGCTTGGTCCACTCCTGCGCCCAGGCCATTGAAGTCGGGGAGGAGCATGTGGCCGATCATCGACAGTGCGTGGCCCAGGTCGGGGCTGCGGAAGAACACCCAGCCGATTACCACCAGGAACATCGTCAGGGCTCTGCGGAGGTAGCGCTTCCACGGGGTGGCCGGATCCAGGTCCAGGGCGAAGCGGCGCTCGATCACCAGCAGTGCTCCGTGGTAGCAGCCCCACACCAGGAACGTCCACTGCGCTCCGTGCCAGAAGCCCGTCAAGACGAACACTATGCACAGGTTCCGATACGTGCGCGCTGCTCCGTGGCGGTTGCCGCCCAGGGGGATGTACACGTAGTCGCGGAACCAGCGGCTCAAGCTCATGTGCCAGCGGCGCCAGAACTCCGTGATCGTCACCGCGGAATACGGTCTGGCGAAGTTCTCCGGCAACCTGAAGCCCAGCATGCGGCCCAAGCCGATCGCCATGTCCGAGTAACCCGAGAAGTCGAAGAACAGCTGCAGCGTGTAGCCGATTGCGCCGAGCCAGGCCGTGGCGAACGTCATCTGGTCCGGTGGGACCTTGAAACACGCCTCGACCAGCGGGCTCAGGGAGTCCGCGATGATCGTCTTCTTGCACAGGCCCAGTGCGAACCTCGGGAAGCCCGCCGCGATGTCGTCGAGGCGGTGGGAACGCAGCTGGGGGAGCTGGTCGGCGATCTCGCGGTACCGGACGATCGGGCCCGCCACCAGCTGCGGGAACATCGCGATGTACGCCGCGAACGACACCGGGTTGCGCAGGGCCTGGCGCTCGCCCCGATAGATGTCCACCACGTACGAGATGTGGTGGAACGTGTAGAACGAGATGCCGATCGGGACCACCAGGCTCGCGACCGGCACGCTGCCGCCGAACCAGTGCGCCACCGCCGCGATCTGCTGCGTGGCGAACCCGGCGTACTTCCAGATCAGCAGCACCGCGACGTCCAGCGCCACCACCGCGATGAGGATGCGCCGGCGCCGGACGCCCTGGACGTCCCACGGGCTCGGCGCCAGCATCGGGCCGACCAGGAAGTTGACGACCATGCAGCCGAGCAGCAGGAACACGAAGCCGCCGGCGCCGATCGTGTAGAACAGCAGGCTGCCGACCGCGATGATGCCGTTTCGCCAGCTCCGCGGGCACACCAGCACGGCGATGAGCACCGCCGGCATGAAGTACCACAAGAAGAGCGGCGAAACGAACGACATCGGGTCCCCTCGGTCTATCCGACGGTGACCTTAACCCGACTGGGTGGCGGTGTCAGACCCGCCCGGCGGCTCGGCGCCGCCGCGCCACCTCGGCCAGCAGCACACCCGCCGCCACCGAGGCGTTGAGGGACTCCACGCCCGCCGCCATCGGGATCGACACCGTTGCGTCGCACGTCTCGCGCACCAGGCGCGACAGGCCGCGGCCCTCCGAGCCCAGCACGATGACCAGCGGGTCCGCGGCCAGCTCCAGCTCGTCGATGTCCACCGAACCGTCGGCGTCCAGGCCGACCAGCATCAGGCCGTCGTTCGCCCACGCCTTGAGCTGACGCGTCAGGTTCGTGGCCACCGCGATCGGCAGCTTCGCCGCCGTGCCCGCGCTCGTCCGCCACGCCACCGCCGTCATGCCCGCGCTGCGCCGCTCCGGCAGCAGCACACCGTGCGCACCGAACGCGGCCGCCGAGCGGATCACCGCGCCCAGGTTGCGGGGGTCGGTGACGCCGTCGAGCGCGACGAACAGGGGCACCTCGCCCGAGTTGCGCGCCGCCGCCATCAGGTCGTCCGGGTGGGCGTACTCGAACGGCGGGACCTGCAGGCCCAGGCCCTGGTGCACGGCCCGGTTGGTCTTGCGGTCCAGCTCCTCGCGCGGGATCTCCAGGATCGAGATGCCCTTGTCGCCGGCCAGCCGGACGGCGTCGTTCACGCGGTCGTCGACCTCGATGTTCAGCGCGACGTACAGCGCGGTCGCGGGGACGTCCGCGCGCAGCGCCTCGACCACCGGGTTGCGCCCGGCGATCAGCTCCGGCTTGTCGGCCTTCTTCTGCCGGGCCTGGTCGCGCTTGGCCGCCGCGTTGTTCTGGCGATAGGCCTTGTGCCCGGGGCGATCCTCCGCCTTCGGGGTCGGGCCCTTGCCTTCGAGGGCCTTGCGGCGCTGACCGCCCGAGCCGACGACGGCGCCCTTCTTGGTGCCCGTCTTGCGGATCGCGCCCTGGCGCCGCGAGTTGCCTGCCATGGTGAAAGTTTCCTTGCGTAGAGAACGGTTCAGTCGGACTTCACAGTCCACTGAGGACCGTTGGGGGTGTCCTCCACCACGATGCCCGCCTGCTGGAGGCGGTCACGGGCGGCGTCCGCGCGGGCGAAGTCCTTCTCGGCCCGGGCCTGCTGGCGCTCGGCCAGCAGCCCTTCGACGATCCGGGACAGCGCTTCTTTGGTGGGCGTGTCGGAACCGCCCGCCTCGGACCAGCGCGCGGACAGCGGGTCGAGGCCGAGCACGTCGGTCATCGCGCGGACGGCCGCGGCGAATCCGAGTGCCTTGGAGGTGTCGCCCGCGTCGAGGGCGGCGTTACCGTCCCGCACCGTGGTGTGGACCACGGCGAACGCCTGCGGGGTGGCGAGGTCGTCGTCGAGGGCGTTCGCGAACGCCTCGGGGAGCGTGCCGATCGTCACTTCGCCCGCCGCGGCGGCGCGGCGCAGGAACTGCTCGATCCGCTGGTAGCCGGTGGCGGCTTCGGAAAGCGCCTTGTCGGAGTACTCGATGGTCGACCGGTAGTGCGGCTGGACCAGGTAGTACCGCAGCTCCGGCGCCCGGTAGCGCTCCAGCATCGCCGGGATCGACACGGTGTTGCCGAGCGACTTCGACATCTTCTCGCCCGACATGGTGACCCACGCGTTGTGCAGCCAGAACCGGGCGAACGCGTCGCCCGCCGCGTTGGACTGGGCGCGCTCGTTCTCGTGGTGCGGGAAGACCAGGTCGATCCCGCCGCCGTGGATGTCGAACTCCGCGCCGAGGTACGCCGTCGCCATCGCCGAGCACTCGAGGTGCCAGCCCGGCCGGCCTTGCCCCCACGGCGTCGGCCACGACGGCTCGCCCGGCTTCGCGCTCTTCCACATGGTGAAGTCGCGCGGGTCGCGCTTGCCGCGGGTCGGCGTCTCGCCCTGCTGGACGTCCTCGAGGACCTGGCCGGACAGCTTGCCGTAGTCGTCGAACGACTTCACCGAGAAGTAGACGTCGCCGTCCGCGACGTAGCCGTGGCCGCCCTCGATGAGGCGTTCCATCAGCTCGACCATCTGGGTGACGTGCCCGGTCGCGCGCGGGTTGATCGACGGCGGCAGGCAGCCGAGCTGCTCGTACGCGGTCTCGAAGGCGCGCTCGTGCGTCGCGCCCCACTCCCACCAGGGCCGCTCGTGCTCGGCGGCCTTGACGAGGATCTTGTCGTCGATGTCCGTGACGTTGCGGACCAGCAGCACGTCCAGTCCACTGTGGACGAGCCAGCGGCGCAGGACGTCGTAGTTCAGCACCCCGCGCACGTGCCCGATGTGCGGAACGCCCTGCACGGTGGCCCCACACACGTAGATCGACGCCGTTCCGCTACGGACGGGGTGGAACTCCCGCACGCTCCGGGTCGCTGTGTCGAAAAGGTGAAGGGCCACCCTCAAAGGGTACGGGGTGCGGCGTGAGGGACGTCTCTGGCCCTCAGGCGACGCCGAAGCCGCGCAACGCCGTGAGCAGGGCGTCCGGTCGTTCGGCGGTCGGCAGCGGGTCGACCAGCGCGAACTCGCAGCCGAGCGCGCGGGCGCCGCCGTCGGCCTCCTCGCTGTCGCCGACCATCAGCGTCTCGGTGGCCGGCACGCCGAGGCTCGCGACGGCCTTGCGGAAGATCTCCAGCTCCGGCTTGACCGCCCCGACCTCGAAGGACAGGACGAACTCGTCGACGTAGGCGTCCCACCCGCGGGCGGTGAAAGCGGGCCGGATGTCGAAGGCGATGTTGCTGAGGACGCCCACCTTCAGCCCCCGCTCGGCGGCGGCCTTGAGCGCCGCTTCGGTGTCCGGGTACGGCGTCCACTGGCTGGGATCGATGAGCCGGTCGTAGAGGGCCTGCGCCTGGCCGGCGTGCGGGACGCCCGACTTCCGGAGCACCTCGAGGTAGACCTTCCGGTGCAGCGCGGGGTCGCGATCGCGGTGCTGCCAGGCGTGCACGTGCTCGGCGTCGAGCTCGACGACCTGCCCGACCGGTGCGGTCATCCGGCGCATCAGCTCGGCCTGCGCCTCGACGTCGAGCGGCTCGCCGTCGTGGTTCGTCAGTTCGGTGAGCCAGGACTCGTCCTGCTCGAGCCGGAAGAGCGTGCCGGAGAAGTCGAACAACACCGCCCTGATCGTCATGACGTCAGCCTAACGGGACCATCAGGCCAAATGCCCTGTGATGTGTTCGGGGACAACGCGCACGAGCACGCGCACGACGTCGGCGGGCTCGGGCGGGAAGACCGTGCCGGTGTACTTGCGGGCCAGCTCGTCGTTCAGCTCGCGGCCGCCTTCGGCGGTGACCTCGGCGCGGCCGCGGATCTCGACGTAGTTCTCCGGATCGGCCAGGTCGAAGACGGAGAGCGAGACGCGGGGGTCGCGCCGGATGTTGCGCTCCTTGCGCCGGCCCTGGACGGTCACGAAGACGACGGTGTCCCCGTCCCGCTTGGCCCAGACGACGGAGGTCTGCGGCGAGCCGTCGGCGTTGGTCGTGGCGACGACGGGGTAGCTGGTGCCGTCGAGCAGGGCCTTGGTGGCCTCGTTGAATGTCACACCCATGGTCTGGACCCTATTTCACGTTGCCGGCGATCTTCTCGGCTTTCAGCCGCACGATCACCCGCTGGACGTCGGCGCCCTCGGGCGGTGGGTCCTGGGCGAGGTACTTGTGGCTGAGGGCCCTGGGGAGCGCCTTGCCGGGGTCGGGGGTGATCGTCACGGTGCCGCGCAGCTGCGTGTGCCGGTACGGGTTTTCGGCGTCGGTGATCGAGACGCTGATGCGGGGATCGCGCCGCAGGTTGCGGACCTTCCGGCGGTCCTCGGTCGCGCTGAAGACGAGCTCGCCGTCGTCGAGACCGACCCAGACGACGGAGGTCTGCGGTCCGCCGTCGGGATCGAGGGTGGCGACCGTGGCGAAGTTCTTCCCGTCGATCAGCGCGCGGACGGCGTCCGGAAGAGTGAGGGCCATATCACGCCGAACCGGCGCCGGTGCGGCCCTATTCCGCCGCGAGCAGCAACGCCGTCGCGAAGGCCGCGATGCCCTCGCCGCGGCCGGTCAGCCCCAAGCCGTCCGACGTCGTCCCGGAAACGCTCACCGGGCCGCCCACCGCTTCCGACAGCACCTTCTGGGCCTCTTCGCGCCGCTTCCCGACCCGCGGGGTGTTGCCGACGATCTGGACCGTGGCGTTCCCCACTCGCCAGCCCGCCGCCTCGATCAGGCCCCTGACCTCGGCGAGCATGTCCGTCCCGTGCGCGCCGTCCATCCGCGGGTCGCCCGTGCCGAACACCGCGCCGAGGTCGCCGAGGGCCGCCGCCGACAGCAGGGCGTCGCACAGGGCGTGGGCGGCGACGTCGCCGTCCGAATGGCCCGCGCAGCCGTCCACCCCCGGCCACCGCAGGCCCGCCATCCAGCACTCGCGGCCCGCCTCGATCGGGTGGACGTCCACCCCGTTGCCGATCCTCACAGCGTCTCCTCGTTCTTCGGTGCCGCCGCGATCGCCTCGGCCAGTGACAGTTCGAAATCGGTGGTGACGCGCATCGCATCCGGGTGGCCCGGGACCGTCGCCGCACCCGCCGGGGCGAGGTCCGGCCGGAACGCCGCGAGCGTGTAACCCACCGGCGTCTGAAGGGTGCGGAGCCGCGTGCGGTCCTCCGTGCCGACGATCAGGGAAGCCGCGTCGGTCACCTTCACCGTGTCGGCCATCGGCAGCACCGGAACCACCACATCAGCGCCGTCACGGACCGCGCTGATTACGTCACTCACCGTTTGCGCAGGAATGAAGGCACGCAGAGCGTCATGGAGGAGTACAACTGAGTCACGGGAAAGCTCGGGCTCGACGGCGGCGAAGGCCTGCCGGAGCGAGCCGGGGACGACCCGGCAGCCGAGGCCGCGAACCGCCTCGGAAAACGACGACGCACACCGCTGGGGGGCCGCCACGAACACCGAAGAGATTTCCGGCACGTCCAGCAGCCCCCGCACGGTGTGCGTGAGTAGCGCCTCACCATGGACCGGCGTGAGAGCGAGCTCCCAGTCGGAGGCATGATGTGCGACGGTCACGATCACGACGACGTTCATCGGTACGCGATCGTAGAGGCACCCACTCGCCCGGCGAGCGGGATGCCCTGGGCTCAGACCGTCGCGGTTTCCAGAACTTCGTCGAGGAGGACCTCAGCCTTGTCCTCGTCGGTGCCCTCCGCGAGCGCGAGCTCGCTGACCAGAATTTGCCGCGCCTTCGCCAGCATGCGCTTCTCGCCGGCTGAAAGTCCGCGGTCCTTCTCTCGCCGCCAGAGGTCGCGCACCACTTCGGCCACCTTGTTCACATCGCCGGAGGCGAGCTTCTCGAGGTTGGCCTTGTACCGACGAGACCAGTTGGTGGGCTCTTCGGTGTGCGGAGCACGCAGCACGTCGAAGACCTTGTCCAGTCCTTCTTGCCCGACGACATCGCGAACGCCGACGATCTCGGCGTTGTCTGCGGGCACGCGAACCGTGAGATCCCCTTGCGCGACCTTGAGGACGAGGTACTTCTTTTCCTCGCCCTTGATCACGCGGGTCTCGATGGCTTCGATGAGTGCGGCACCGTGGTGCGGGTAGACGACGGTCTCTCCGACCTTGAAAACCATGTGTCCTCTGCCCCTTTCGCTGACTCCATCCTAGCACGGGCCGCCAGTGCCCACCTAGCGGGCCGGACTCGTCCTCGCAGGTCAGCGGCCTGAGCGGGGGTTGACAAACGTCGGACCCCCGTGCTCACGCAGGTAGCGGGGAAGCGTTTCGTCACAGGCCGGGAATTCCTTTGTGGACGGTTGATCTTGGTCGGGGCGGCCCGGCAGCGCACACCGGTTCCGCGCGGGAGATCGACCCCGGCTAGTCTTCGGGGCGACGAGGCCGTGAAAAGGGAAGGACTGCGACGTGAGGCTGCAGAATCGTCGCGTGCTCGGTGCGGGCGTGCTGGCGCTCGGTGCCGCGCTCGTGCTCGCCGGGTGCGGGGCCGGCCAGATCACCCAGACCTCGACGCAGCAGGCCGCGGTCAACGGGACGCACGCCCAGGTCAAGAACATCGACCTGCGCAACGCCGCGGTCCAGTACCCGACGTCCGGCCCGGGCTACGCGGCCGGCGCGACCCCGGCGCTGACCCTGACGATCGTGAACCGCGGCGCCCAGGACGACTCACTCGTCTCGGTGACCACCGAAGGCGGCGGCCAGGCGACCATCGACGGCTCCAAGACCATCGTCGCGGCGCACTCGCTGGTGATCGGCCCGGACGACGCCGCCGAGTCCACGAACGAGGTGCAGCCCACGTCCTCGGGTGCGCCGTCCTCGTCGTCGAGCGCTCCGACGTCTTCGAGCGCGCCGGCCGGCAGCAGCTCCGCCTCCAACAGCCCCGGCAACCTGACCGCCACGGCCACCTCCGAGGTCCCGTCGTCCGGCCCGGCCGCGACGCCGACCGCGCCGGAGAAGATCGGCCAGGCCACGGTGACGCTGTCCGCGTTGAAGCAGCCGCTCTGGCCCGGCCAGGTCATCAAGGTCACGTTCGTCTTCAAGAACGCCGGACCGGTCACGGTCGACCTGCCGGTCGCGGCGCCGTCGCACGTCAAGGAGTAGGTCCCGGTTTTGTCGGTGGTCGCCGATAGCCTCGCGGGGTGAAGAAGGGGACCACCTACCGCTGCTCCGGCTGCGGCTACGAAGCGGCCAAGTGGCTGGGCCGGTGTCCGGAGTGCCAGGAATGGGGCTCGCTCGAGGAGCGCGGGGCGCCGGCCAAGCCGGCCATCCAGCGCGTCGCGGCCGGGGCGCCGAGTGCGCCCGCGCGGCCGATCGGCGAAGTCGACGTCGAAGCGGCGCGTGCCCGGCACACCGGCGTGTCCGAGCTCGACCGGGTGCTCGGCGGTGGCCTGGTGCCGGGCGCGGTGGTGCTGCTCGCGGGTGAGCCGGGGGTCGGCAAGTCGACCCTGCTGCTCGAGGTCGCCTACCAGTGGGCCAAGACGGTCGACCGCTCCCTGTACGTCACGGGCGAGGAGTCCGCGGGCCAGGTCCGGTTGCGCGCCGAGCGAACGGGCAACGTCCACGACCGGATGTACCTGGCCGCCGAGAGCGACCTGTCGGCCATCCTCGGGCACGTCGACGACGTCAAGCCGGGGATGCTGATCGTCGACTCGGTGCAGACCATGGCGTCCCCGCAGGTCGACGGCTCGCCCGGCGGCGTGACGCAGGTCCGCGCGGTGACGTCCGGGCTGGTCGCGCTGGCCAAGGAGCGCGGGCTGCCGGTGGTGCTGGTGGGGCACGTCACGAAGGACGGCTCGGTGGCCGGCCCGCGCGTGCTGGAGCACCTCGTGGACGTGGTGCTGCAGTTCGAGGGCGACAAGCATTCGACGCTGCGGATGCTCCGCGGCATCAAGAACCGGTTCGGCGCATCCGACGAGATCGGCTGCTTCGAGCTGCAGGAAGAAGGCATCGTCGGGGTGCCGGACCCGTCGGGGCTGTTCATGAGCCGCACGGCCGAGCCGGTGTCCGGCACGGCGATCACGGTCTCGATGGAGGGCAAGCGGCCGCTCTTGGGCGAGGTGCAGGCGCTGGTGTCGGCGACGTCGGCGCCCCAGCCGCGGCGCGCGGTCAGCGGCCTCGACTCCGCGCGGGTGGCGATGGTGCTGGCCGTGCTGGAGAAGCGCGGCGGGCTGAAGCTCGGCGACAAGGACGTCTACGCGGCCACGGTCGGCGGCATGAAGATCACCGAGCCGGGCATCGACCTGGCGCTGGTGCTGGCGCTGACGTCGAGCTTCGAAGACGTCGCCCTCTCGCCACGGCTGGTCTCGGTGGGCGAGGTCGGGCTGGCGGGGGAGATCCGGCGCGTGCCGAGCGTGGGCCGCCGCCTGGCGGAGGCGGCCCGGCTCGGGTTCACGCACGCGCTGGTGCCGCCGGACTCGGGCAAGCCGCCCGCCGGGATCCGGGTGCTGGAGGTGGCGAACGTCGCGGACGCGCTGAACGCCGCCGGCCACGCGCGCTGATCACCCCGAGGTCCGCGTGATGGCGTAGGAGTACTCCGTGTCCGGGCCCTCGGGCCGCTGCGGGGAAAGGGGCCGCTGCGTGGTCGTGGTGTTCGGCACGCTCACGCCGCTCTGCGGTGGGTTCAGCGGTGTCTCCTTGTCGGAGAGCATCGCCGGGGTCGGCGCGCGGTCCGCGGCCAGCAGGTGCGCCGTCGCCGGGTCGAGGAACAGCCGCCCGCCCAGTTTGAGGTCCACGTAGACGGTGGCCGTCCTGCCGTCCGAGGTCGTCCGGCCGGGCATGACGCCGATGCCCGGGAAGCTCGCGAGCGCGTCGCGCAGCGCGAACCGGACGTCCGGCCGGAGCAGGCCGGTTTCCAGCACGCTCCGGACCATGCCGAGCGCGTCCGTGGCGGAGTGCATCCGGCCTTTGCGGGGGTCGTCGACGTCGAGTGTGTCGGAGGCCAGCCGCTGGGCCAGTTTTTGCCGGTCGGGGGGCAGCGAGGCGATGAACGCCGCGTCGGGGGTCAGCCAGTTCAGGTAGTGCTGAGCGGCGAACACCCCGCCCGGCCCGTACTCGTCGACGGGGCCGGGGGGTGGTTCGGCGGTCTTGCCGTCCGCCCGGTGCTCCGCGTCCGTCAGCGTCGTGCGCCGGTGCCAAACGCCGGCCGGATCGGCCGGGATCCAGAGTTCGATCCGCCGCTGGGCCTTGGCCGGGAACCCGTTGCGGGCGTAGAGGGTCCAGTCCCGCATCTCCGTGTAGCGGAACTCGCCGGGCACGAGCGGGCGGTCGAGGTCGGGGAGCGCGGCGGGCCGGGACGTCTCCGGCGCGTCCGGCGTCCACCGGGCAGCGGCGACGCCGAGGCCGCCGACCAGCGTGACGACGGCCGCGGCGACGGCGAGCCAGCGCCACGCCCCGGACCGGCGCGGCCCGGCGGGTGGGGCTTCCTCGACGCCGGCCGCCGCGAGCAGCGACGCGCGGGCGAAGGCGAGCCCGTCGTCGTCGCCGACGTCGCTGTGCAGGTCGCCGAGGGCCGCGTCGAGTTCGGCTTCGGACCAGATCTTCCGGACGTTGTCTTCAGGCAAGATCCTGCACCTCCTCTTGGGCCGGGGCGTTCGTCCTGAGCCAGCGTCTGATCCGGTGCAGCCGGGACCGGACGGTACCCGGCGGGATCCCGAGTGCTTCGGCGACCTCGGCCGGCTCCAGCCCGGCCCACGACACGAGCAGCAGCGTGTCGCGGTCGGCGGGGCTGAGCCGGGCCAGCGCGCCGGCCAGCTGAGCCGCGCGCGCCTGGGCGTCGACCTGCTCGGCGACGCGGCCGTCGTGACCCGCGTGGCTGGCTTCGCCGGTCCGCGCGAGCCGGGCGGTGGCCTGCAGCCCGCGCAGTTCGGACCGCACGTGGTGGCGCAGCAGGTTCGTGGCGATGCCGTAGAGCCACGAGCGGGCGGTGCCCAGCTCCGGCCGGTAGCTCTCGCGCCGGCGCAACGCCACCAGGAACGTCTCGGCGACGAGGTCGTCCGCCGGTTGGGCGCCGACCCGCCGGGCCAGGTACCGGCGCAGCTGCGCGGCGTGGGCGTCGAAGAGCCGCCCGAACGCCGGCCCGGGCTCGGGTCCGCCCAGGTCCGGACGGTCGGGCCCGCCGAGCTCCGCACCCTCGTGGATCACCTGCATGCCCCCAGTTGCCCGCAGCCTTCGCGAGCGTTCACGGGCGAACCTACCTTCGTCGTGATCCGTCCGGGTGCGGGTGAGGGACAAGCGGCGAAGTTTGCCGAGATCATCCCCGGGTGAGGTGCTGGCCAACCAGCGCCGAAACTGGGGAAGGATCATCATGCGCAGATTCCGCCTGGGCTTCGTCACGCTCGTGGCCGCCATGGGGCTCGTCGCCCTGCCCGCCGTGGCGCAAGCCACCACCGAAGCCGTGCTCAACGTCCAATACCAGGTTCAGCAGACCGGGTACTGGTGCGGCCCGGCCGCCACGCGGATCGCCATGTCCGCGCGCACCGGCAACCTGCCCAGCCAGGCCACCCTCGCGGCCCAGCTCGGCACCACCACCAACGGCACCGACTGGATCGGCCAGGTCACCGGCGTGCTGAACCGGGACCTCGGCACCTCCTGGTACGAGACCAAGGAGATGCCGAACGACCCGCCCACGCAGGCCCAGCGTGATCTGCTCTGGCGCGACATCGTCCTCGACATCAACAACGGCTACCCGATCGTCGCCAACATCGTCGCGCCCGCGAACAACCACCCGCCGGGCTACCCGAACTACACGATCTACCACTACTTCACCGTCATCGGGTACGACAGCTCCGACATGACCGTCAAGATCGCCGACCCGGCGAACTTCGGCGGGAACCAGCTCTACTGGCTGACGTTCAACCAGCTCGCGACGCTGATCCCGCCCAAGGGCTACGCCGCCTAGACGCCCAGCAGGCCCCAGTAGACCGCCCACGGGACGAACACCACGCCGCCGGCGAGCACAACGCCGAGCCGGTGGCCGCGGGTCCGCCACCACGCCACCGCCGTGCCGATGGTGGCGGCCACCGCGCCCAGCGAAAGCAGCTGCAACACCAGCCACGGCAGCGGCCGGCCGGCGACGACCGGGCCCAGTCCCCTGCCCATGGTCAGCTGGATCAGCACGTCGACGACCAGGAAACCGAGCACGGTGAGCAGCCCGGTCGCCGACAGCCAGCGGGCCGGCCGTGCCCCGGGACCGCGCCGGAGAAGCGGGTACCAGGCGAACGCCACCAGCAGCAGCGCCGGCACGGCGAGCTGCAGCCACGTCGGCTCGTACCAGGCGAGCGGCGTCACGGCGGTGCTCGGCCGGTCCTGCGCCGGCGGTGCGTCGGCCGTCGAGGCGGCGGGCGGGTGGTTCACCCAACTGCCCACCAGCTCGAGGTAGCCGGGCGCGTACCCGGGCAGCTTGTCGAAGCCGTCGGTGGTCCGGCGCAGCTGGTGCTGCGCGTCCGGGAAGACCCGCAACGTGTGGTGGGCCACCGATTCCCGGAAGATCCGGACCGCTTCGCCCGGCGGCGTCAGGACGTCCTTCGCGCCCCACAGCCCGAGCACGGGCTGCCGCAGGCTCGTCAGCACCGGCACCGGGTCGTAGTGCGCCTCCGGGAACACCCCGCCGCCGACGAGCTGGCGCATCATCGTCGACGACGCCATCCGCACGATCGAACCGGCCATGCCCAGCCGTCGCAGCTGGTTCTCGATCGCCCACGCCTGCTGCCGCGACGGCTCGACGCCGTTCGCGCCCAGCGTCACGACAAAAGCGACGTCGGAAGAGCGCGAAGCCGCCAGCGGCGCCACCCAGCCGCCTTCGCTCAACCCCCAGACGCCGACCCGGGCGGGATCGACCCCCGGTTGCTTCCGCAGCGCCTCGACGGCGGCCAGTGCGTCGTCCGCGAGCGTCGAGTACGAGCGTTCGAACTGCGAATAGCCGTCGGTGCGCTTGTCGTAGACGAGTGTCGCGATGCCCTGCCGGGCAAAGGCTTCCGCTTCGAACCGGTAGTCGTCCCGGCTGTGCTCCCCCGAGCCGTGGACCATCACCAGCCCCGGCAGCTTCGTCCCGCCGGGCGGCGCGACGACGGTGCCGTGCAAGGTCACCCCGCCGTTGCGGAACGTCACGTCGTTGCTGGTCACGGAAGCCGCCGACGCCGGTGGCGCCAACGCCGTGACCGCCAGGATCACCCCGGCCAGTAGAACCCCTCTTCGCATGGAAAACCCCCTGGTGTCATGTCATTCCCCTGGATCCGGGAACGCGAGCCAGCGCACGAGCACGCGCCGCGCTTCCGGTGACCGGTCGGCCGGCGGGTTGCCTTCGGGTCGCCAGTACCGGCGGAACAGCTCCATGTAGTCCTGCCAGAGCTGCTGCAGCTCCTCTTCGGTGAGCCACGTGGCGCCGCGCGCGAAGAGCAGTGCGTCCGGCCAGCCGCCGGGCAGCTCCTCGCGCTTTTCCGCGAACCGGTTGAGCTTTTCGAGGTCGTCCTCGAACCCCTGCCGCTGCATGTCGTCGAAGAGCACCCGGGATTCGGCGCTCTGCTCGCTGCGGCGCGGCCAGCGGATGTCCCGCGGCCGCGTTCGCCACCACCGTTCCTTGCCCCGCGCGAGCTCCGGGGCGTCCTCGACGAACCCGAACCGGGCCAGCTCCCGCAGGTGGTAGCTGGTCGCGCCGGTGTTCTCGCCCAGTGCCTTGGCGAGCTTCGTGGCCGTCGCCGGCCCGGCCGACAACACGCCGAGAATCCGGCGGCGCAGCGGGTGCGTGACGGCCTTGAGGGCGTCCGGATCGAGCTCTTCCGGTGGTGGAGCGCTGGTCATGACCTCACTGTAGCCGTGCAGAGAAAGTTGTGCAAAGAAATCTCTGCAACTCGGCGCAGACGGACGCCGGCCGGGCACCGCGTGTCTACTTTGGACTGGGGCTTACCAGATCGGGTGGTCGCTGAACTTCCGCAGCGTCTGCACCGACGGCCGCACGTACACCAGCCCCGCCAGGAACCCCATGGTGGCGAAGGCGAGCGTGGAGAACGTCGTGAGCAGGTCGGGTGCCTGCAGGTCCGGGGTGTCGTGCCACACGCGGAACACGATCGGCACCGCGCACGACCCGAGGACCAGCACCAGGGTCAGCACGTAGGTGAACAGCAGTGCGTTGCGGGTCGCCGCGGCACTGGCCACCACGAGGTAGTCGCCGCGCAGGCACCGGCGGCACGTCAGGACCAGCACGGCCATCGCCAGCACGCCCAGCGGCGGCAGCACGGCGGCGGCCTTGCCCAGGAGCGTGTCGGGGAAGGCGTGCCCGTGGACGACTCCCTGCAGGTACGTCGTCAGCCCGAACAGCAGCACCATCCCGGCGATCATCGAGCAGCCGACGACCACCGAGCCCCAGCGCACCCGCTCGGCGAACCGGGGCGGCAGCGGCACGAACTCGACCTGTCCGAACGTCCCCTGCACCCTGCTCACCTCCGGAATGCTCCGAAGGCCACCATAAGGGCACTGGGTGCCGTCATGGTGGCCTTCGGGGGCTTTCGGACCGAAAGGGCTAACTCGCCGCCAGCAAGTTGGCGCACCGGATGAGCCCGATGTGGGAATACGCCTGCGGGTGGTTGCCCAGCGACCGTTCCGCGATCGGGTCGTACTGCTCCGGCAGCAGACCCGTCGGGCCGGCCGCCGCGACGATCTGGTCGAACAGCTCCTGCGCCTCGGTGCGCCGCCCGGTGAGCAGGTACGCCTCGATCAGCCACGCCGCGCAGATGTGGAAGCCGCCCTCGCCGCCCGGCAGGCCGTCGTCGCGGCGGTAGCGGTACACAGTGGACCCACTGCGCAGCTCCGCCTCGATCGCGGTCACCGTGTGCTGGAAGCGCTCGTCGGCCGGGTCGATCAGCCCGGTGAGCCCGACGAACAGCGACGCCGCGTCCAGGTCCGTGCCGTCGTAGGCCGTGGTGAAGGCCTGGACCTCGTCGTTCCAGCCGTGCGTGAGGACGTCGGACTTGATGTCCTCGCGCAGGCCCGGCCAGTTGCCCGGGATCTCGCGGCCGTACTGCTCGCCCAGCTTGATCGCGCGGTCGATGGTCACCCAGCACATGACCCGCGAGTAGACCCGGTGGCGCGGCACGTGCCGCTCCTCCCAGATCCCGTGGTCCGGCTCGTTCCAGCGCCGGGTCACGGCTTCCGCCATCGCGCGGACCATCTGCCAGTCCTCGTCGCGCAGCTCGCCGCGCGCCGTGGCCAGGGTCTGCACGAGCTCGACGACCGGGCCGAAGACGTCCAGCTGAACCTGGTGGTTCGCCAGGTTGCCGACGCGGACCGGCCGGGAACCGGCATAACCGGGCAGCGACTCGATCACCGCTTCGGCGCCGATGACGCTGCCGGCAAGGGTGTACAGCGGGTGCAGCCGCTCCGGGCCGGCCAGCGTGGCGAGCACGCCGTGCAGCCACCGCAGGTAGCCCTCGGCCTCCTCGATCGAACCCAGGTGCACGAGCTCCCGCACGGTCATCGCCGCGTCGCGGATCCAGCAGTAGCGGTAGTCCCAGTTGCGGACCCCGCCGATCTCCTCCGGCAGCGACGACGTCGCCGCGGCGAGCACCCCACCGGTGTCGGTGTTCACCAGCCCGCGCAGCGTCAGCGCCGAGCGCAGCACCAGATCGGTCTGCACCGTCGGGAGCTGCAGCTTCGACGTCCACTCGCTCCAGTAGCGGCCCGCGCGGTCCCGGCGTTCCACTTCGGACAATTCGTGCTCGCCGAGGTCCGTGGTGCCGCAGCGCAGCTCCAGGACGACCGGCCGGGTCGGCGTCGGCTGCACGAGCGCGGCCGCCGTGTCGTGCAGGCCGTCCGAGGTGATGGTCCACTCGACGCCGGGCGAGTACAGCACGAACGGCTCCGACGTGCCGAGCACCCGGACGCCGCCTTCGACGATCTCCAGCTTCACCGGTACACCGCCGAACTCGGGCCGCGGCGCGAACTTGACGCTCGCCGCCGCCTCACCCGAGATCACGCGCACGAGGTCCGTCCGGTGCGGCGCGCTCTCCGGCTCGAGGTAGTCGGTGACGAGCAGGCGCGACCAGCGCGTCTCGACCGTCATCGTGTTCGGCAGGTAGCGCTGGCCGAGCGGGAGGCCGTTGCGGTGCGGCTTGATGGAGAAGTGGCCCGCGCCCTCGCCACCGAGCAGGTCGGCGAACACGGCGGGCGCGTCCGGGCCGGGGTGGCACAGCCAGGTCAGCTTGGCGTCCGGGGTCAGCAGCGCGACCGACCGCTCGTTGGCCAGCATCGACAGCCGCTCGATCGGCGGGGCCGACTCGCCGTAGAGCCAGTTGCGGCGCTCCTCGAGCAGGAAGCCGAGGACCAGCGCGACGTCCACGGTGTCGGGCACGCGGAACGAGGCGAGGGTCTCGCCGTCACCGACCTTGATGCCCAGGTCAGGGCCGGAGAGCCGGGCGAAGGCCTTCTCGTCGGTGACGTCGTCGCCGAGGAAGATCGCCGCCGTGGCGCCGACCTGGTGGCGGAGGATGTCCAGCGCGCGGCCCTTGTCCGTCTGGACGACCGCCAGCTCGACCACCTCCTTGCCGTCGGTGGTCGACACCCCTTCCCACGTGGAGGGTCCGGAGTGGACGGCCGCGAGCACGCGGCGGCCCGCCTCGTGCTCGGCGCGGCGCACGTGCACCGCGATGCTCGCCGGCTTGACCTCGAGCGACACGCCCGGGACGTCCAGCACGAGCTGCTCGAGCTCGGACTCCAGCCGCCGGTGCAGCTCCCGCGCCTTGTCGTCGAGGGCGTGGATGAAGCCGATGTCGAACTCCGAGCCGTGGCTGCCGACGAGGTTCACCTCGGCCGGCAGCCGCGACAGCGTGGCCAGGTCGCGCAGCGCACGGCCGGAGATGACCGCCGTGGTGGTCTCGTGCAGACCGGCGAGCGATCTGAGGGCCCCGACGGACTCGGGCAGCGGGCGTGCCTCGTCCGGGTTGAGCGTGATGGGTGCCAGCGTGCCGTCGTAATCGCAGGCGACCAGCAAACGCGGAGAACGGGCGATCTGGACGACCGCGCGCCGTAGCTCGGCGGGCAGGGCCTCGGCAGTCAACACTCCTCCTCAGGAGCTCATGCATGGTCAAAGACTGTCAGTCGACCCCCTCGGCACCCAACGCTTGCAGGAACGAGCGCGCCCAGCGGTCGACGTCATGAGTGAGGACCTGGCGACGCATGGCGCGCATCCGGCGACGGCCCTCTGCCGGGTCGAGCGTAATGGCAGCCACTAGTGCGTCCTTCACCCCGTCCAGGTCGTGGGGGTTGACGAGGAATGCGCTAGAGAGCTCCGCGGCCGCACCCGCGAACTCGGAAAGCACCAGCGCACCGCCCAGATCGTGCCGGGTGGCGACGTACTCCTTGCAGACCAGGTTCATGCCGTCGCGCAGCGGTGTCACCACCATGACATCGGCAGCGGAGAAGAAGCCGGCCAGTTCGGTGCGGTCGACCGATTGGTGCAAATAGTGCACAACCGGGTGGCCGACGCGGGAGAACTCGCCGTTGATCCGCCCGACCATCTGCTCGATCTCGCCGCGCATCCGCTGGTAGTGCTCGACGCGCTCGCGGCTCGGGGTGGCGAGCTGGACGAACGTGACGTCGTCCGGCTGGAGCCTGCCCTCGTGCAGCAGCTCGTGCAGCGCCTGCAGCCGCAGGTCGATGCCCTTGGTGTAGTCGAGCCGGTCGACGCCGAGCAGGACCGTCTTGGGGTTGCCCAGGTCGCGCCGCAGCTGGGCGGCCCGCTCCTGGACGCCCTTGGTGCGGGCCAGCGAGTCGAGCCCGGCGGCGTCGATGGAGATCGGGAAGGCGCCGACCCGCACGGTGCGGTCGCCGACCTGCATCGTGCCCGGCCGCGACCGGACGCCGACCGCGCCACGCGTCGACTCGAGGCCGATCAGCTGGCGGCACAGCCAGAGGAAGTTCTGCGCCCCGCCGGGGCGGTGGAAGCCGACCAGGTCGGCGCCGGTGAGGCCGCGGATGATCGCGGCACGCCACGGCATCTGCATGAACAGCTCGACCGGCGGGAACGGGATGTGCAGGAAGAAGCCGATGCGCAGGTCCGGTCTCAACTCGCGCAGCATCGCCGGCACCAGCTGGAGCTGGTAGTCCTGGATCCACACGGTCGCGCCCGGGGCGGCGACCTCGGCGCTGGCCAGCGCGAACCGGCGGTTCACCTTGACGTAGCTGTTCCACCACGCGCGGTCGAACACCGGGCGCTCGACGACGTCGTGGTAGAGCGGCCAGAGCGTCGCGTTGGAGAAACCTTCGTAGTAGTCGCGCACCTCGTCGGCGCTCAACGAAACCGGGTGCAGCACCAGGCCGTCGTCGTCGAATTCCTCGACGTCGACGTCGGGCACGCCCGGCCAGCCGACCCAGGCGCCCTTCCTCGACCGCAGGAACGGCTCGAGCGCCGACACCAGCCCTCCGGGACTGGCCGTCCAGCGGCGCTCGCCTTCGGCCGTGCGCTCGAGGTCCACCGGAAGCCGGTTCGCCACCACGACGAAATCGGCCTGGTTCGAGTTCTCCTTCTGGTCACTCACAGTTGCTGCTCCTCGCGTCCTGGGTCGCGGCCCCAGAGTTAAACCCTATCGCGTGCGCGATGAACAGTCCGTGACCTCTGGGTTACTCCAAGCTCCGTTCGGTCGGTTCGAGCGGACCAGCCATGCGTGGTCCGGCGAACCGCCGCTCGAGCCTGCCCAGCCCGGTGCGGACCGGTTGGGCGAGCCATTCCCCGAGTACCACGCCCGCGGCCAGCGCAAGCCCGATTGCGACGGCTGTCATGAGCGTCGAGATGTTGCCGCTCGGCTCGACCCCGATCTGGTACAGACCACGGTAGGTCGACAGGCCCGGAAGCAGCGGAGTGATCCCGGACACGGCTACGACCAGTGGAGTAACGCCGAGTCGTCGCGCGAGCACGCCACCGCAGAAACCGACCAGCGTCGCGGCGACCGCGGACGAGCTGACGCCGTCCAGCTCGGCCAGCATGAGCGAGCCGTAGACGGCGGCGCCGATGCCGCCGGCGGCCGCCGCGACCAGCATGGCGCGCACCTTGGCGTAGCTCGCGAGCGCGAAGCAGGCGGCCGCGCCGGCCCCGCCGAGCACGACGAGCGGCAGCTGCTGCGGCGTCGACCCGGTCACCTCCGGCAGCGGGGTCCGGGGCAGGCCGAGCATGACGGCGATCCGCAGGGCGAGCACGACCCCGGCGATCAGGCCCGCCGACATCAGCGCGGTCTCCATGGTGCGGCCGGCGGCGGTGACGTTGTAGCCGGTGATGGCGTCCTGCACGGCCGAGACGGTGGACAGCCCGGACAGCAGCACGGTGACCGCGGCCGCCACGACCAGCGTCGGTTTGTCCGTGGTCAGCACGTTGCCGCTGACGATGACCATGGCCGACAGCGTCGCGACCAGGCCGCCGATCACCTGCTGGAAGAAGAACGGCAGCCCGTAGCGGTTCACCACCCGGCCGACCCGGTCGATGACGCCGCTGATGACGAACGCGACGAGTGCGATGTCGAACCCGCCGCCGAGCAGGATCGTGACGAACGCGGCGACACCGCCCCAGGACAGCGTCGCGACCCAGCGCGGGTACGGGTGCGGCGCCGAGGTGATCCGCTCCAGCTCGGTCTGCGCCTGCTCGGCGCCCATGTGCCCGCGGACGATCTTGCGGACGAGCTTCTCGGTCTCGGTCAGCCGGGTGTAGTCGAGGCTCCGGCTCCGCACCACGCGCAGCGCGGTGATGGGCGTCAGGTCGGTGCCGCGGTGGCAGGTCACCGTGATCGAGGTGAAGATGACGTCGACCTCGCAGTGCGGCAGCCCGAGCGCGCCGGCGATGGCGATGATGGTCGCGGTGACGTCCGACGCGCCGGCGCCGCTGGCCATCTGGACCTCGCCGATGCGCAGGCTGAGGTCGAGGACGAAGTTGACGGTGGCCTCATCGGGCAGCTGTGGCCCCATGGCCTCTTCGGCGTCGACGGCGGGCAGCTCACCGGTGGGCGCTTCGAGCACGTGCCACGGCCGTCTCTTGAGCAGGTTGGGGCGGTGGCTCCGGGGTCGTTGAGCGGGCGGTTCGAGGAGCGGCCATCTGGTCGCCCGGCCCCCGTTGGTGCGCTCGTTGATCTTCATGATCCATCCACCTCCTCGCTCGTTCCCGATGACCATCGACGCCCACCCGCCGACCGTTGCACGGATCATCCAGTGGCGTCCACCACGTTGCTCCATAGTGGCCTGGACCTGCAGATCCTGCCTCCCGAACGGATCATGGGACGCGGCTCGGTACACTGTGTGCGGCGTCTTGGCGCCAGGCCGGTATAGCTCAGCTGGTAGAGCATCTGTCTTGTAAACAGAAGGTCAGGGGTTCGAGCCCCCTTGCCGGCTCCTCGAAGGGCCTCGGGTCTCAGCCCGGCCCCGCACGTCCGCCCCTCTCGCGATCGCCGTGCCTGTCTGGACCATCCGGGTGATCCACGCCGCCGGGGATCAACCGGGTTGGTGAGCTGCGCGTGGCACTGCCGGTATTGGCAGCGATTCGTCCTTTCAGGGGAGGAAACAATGAAGCGTTCTTTGCTGGTTGCCTTGTTCGCGGTGCTCGGTCTTGTCGGGGCCGGTTTCCCGGCGAGTGCGGCGCCCGCACTCGCGTCGTCGGCGATGGTCGGTGATCTCTGCAACGGCACCAGCGGCTGCATCACCGTGGACATCTCGTTCTCGAACCGTTCGGCCACGGCCGTGGGATCCGTCTTCGACGACCGGAATGCCGGATCGACGACCGCCGTGTTCTGGTTCTACGCGGGAGGCAGCTTCTGGAGTGAGCAGACGCGGACCGCGAACAACGAGCGGAAGTCGTTCCACTTCAGCGAGTCGGGTCCGGTCGGCGGCATCAACTACGTCGAGGTCTACCTGGTCAACAACAGTACCGGCGACTGGACCGAGGTCGCCGATTTCTACAAGTGACCGGTAAACCCTTCGGCTGACTGACGAAGTTCTCCGCGGTCGAGGCCGGGACCGGCGGGTCCTGGCCTCGATGCGGTAAATGCGTTGACCTCCCGCGCTCGCCTGTCGCAGGATGGCTCCACACCAACGAAACCCCAGGAGTGGTCATGACGCACATGTGGACGCGAGAGGCGTGGCGCACCGCCGCTGCCCCGTGTGTGCCGATGGCTTTCTTCCTGCGGTGGCACCATCTTCCCGGCTCCCCGTCATGATGTAGTGCTCGTCATGGCCAGGGAGCCGCCCGTCGGGAAACCGATCCGGGCGGCTTTTCTTCATATCGTGCTTCACGAACTTTTTTCCGGCGCTCGTCTTCGTCGCAATCAGTGCACGGACGCGGGCGCGCTCGGCGCGTTGGTCCAGTGGAATGGATTCCCGGTTTTCACCCGGGAGACCCGGGTTCGACTCCCGGACGCGCTACGTTGGCCGAAGCCGAAGGAGACGAGGCCCCGGGCTGTGACCCCGGGCGAAACCGGTGCGAGTCCGGTCGGCCAACCCACGCGTGCGGTTCGGCAACCAGCGGAGCCTCATAAGCTCCGCCGACGTGGATCGACACCACGGCGCGCGACCACCGACCTGGGGACCGACCATGCTGCAGAAGATCATCCGCCACACCCTGCGCGTCCCGCGCGCCGCCGCACCGGCCGGCGATGGATCGGCCGTCGCGCGGCAGCTGGACGTCGTCCTGCTCTCGGTGGGGTTCAAGGCCGATCGCGCGCTGCTCGAACACCTCGCCGCCCTCGAGACCGGCGCGGCGATGGACCTCGCCGTGGCCGTCGTCGACGCGGTCCGCGGCCTGGTCGGCGACCACGTGCGGCACAACGCCTACTTCAAGAAGTTCCCGCGGCGCGTGCCGGACACCGTCGAATTCTGGGTCTCGTGCCTGCGCCACACCGGCGGCGCCGAGGTCGTCGACCTGCTCACGCTGCCGGGCTACGGCCGGTACCAGCACAGCTTCGCCGACATGCTCGCCGAGCACGACGAGCTGATCGCGTCGGTCAAGGACCGGGTGACCGTCGTCCACCTGGGCGGCACGCTCGAGGAGGAAACCCACTCGCTGTACCGGTCCCTGGCCGAGTCGGTCACCCCGCTGGGGGAGGCCGGCCTGCTGCTGCTCGCCGAGCTGGCCGTCGGCTGCGGCGACGTCGAGCTCGACGCCGTGCCGGTGCGCGAGAACCGGGCCGTGGTCAACGCGGCCCGGCTGGCCGGGGGACGGCCGCTGGTCGCGGTGGACACCGTGACCGACGTGCTGCGCGCGGCGTGCCAGGCCAGCGGCGGCGACGTCACGCTGGCCGAACCGACCCGGTTCCGCAGCTTCACCCGCCGCGAGCGGCGCGTGCTGCTGGCCGCGCTCGACCGGGTCGTCGCGGACAACGCGGGCAAGCTCGGTGACGTGTCCCGCTTCGCCGAGCGCTTCAAGCGGCTGGGCAGCTACCTGCACGCCTACGAGACCGCGGCGTACCCGGGTGCTCGCGAGGTGTTCGACGTCGCCCGCGGCGACCGCAAGGTGCCGTCGGTGGCCGGCCGGGCCGAGCGCGCGTTCGCCGACGGCGACGTCTCGCGCGCGGCCGAGGTCCTGACCGCCGCGCCGGGGCTGCTCATGCGGTCGCTGGACCGGCTGCTGCGGCAGGCCGACGCGCCGGACGCCGTCCTCGCGGCCATGGGGCAGGTGCTGGGTTCGGTGTCCGGACGGGTGCTGTGCTCCGTGCGCGAGCACCTGATGAACCGGGCCTCGCCGGACGCCGCTCGCGCGTTCACCACGCGCGGCCGTCGCGCGTGGGTCACCGACGACACCCGGCCGCCGCTGCCGCGCGAGGTGATCGACCGGGCCGGTGCGCTGATCGACGCCGAACTCGCCGCCCGCCTGCCCGCCCTCGGGCGCCTGGTGGTCGACCCGGCGGTGCTCGACGTCGCGCTGCCGCTGTCGGGGAAGGCGACCGAGGACGGGTTCGCCGTGCTGCCGCGCGGTTCGCGCACCCACGTCGAAGGGGAAGTGCTACGGTTCTTCACCTACTGGCGGCAGGCGCGGGAATCCACCGACTTCGACCTGTCGGCGTTGCTGCTGGACTCCCACTTCCGGTACGCCGGGCACGTTTCGTGGACCAACTACCACGACCGCGGCGCGGTGTACTCGGGCGACCTCACCGAGGCACCGCACGGGGCGACCGAGTTCATCGACATCCCGCTGGACTCGCTCGACGCCGCGTACGTGGTGCCGCAGGTCAACGTCTTCTCCGGCGAAGGCTTCGACGACGTCGCCGAGTCGATGTTCGGCTGGATGCTCCGCGACCGGGCCCAGGCCGGCGCGCCGTTCGAGCCCCGCACCGTGCGGACCCGCTCGGACCTGCGCGGCCGCGGCCGCGTTGCGCTGCCGATGGTTTTCGGGCGCGACCGGGCCGGCACGTGGACGGCGACCTGGCTGCACCTGTACCTCGCCGGCGCGCCCCGGTTCAACCGGCTCGAGACGAACCAGGCGAGCACGAGCGTGCTGGCGCGCGGCCTGGTGGAGCGGAAGTACCTGACCGTCGGGTACCTCGTCGGGTTGCTGCGCGGCACCGAGGTGAGCGTGTGGGAGCCGGGCGCGCGGCCGGCGGAGCCGGTCACGTTCGTCGGCCTGCACCGGCCGGACGGGCTGCCGGCGGGGTCGACGGTGATCACGCTGGAGACCCTTAACCGGTTGGTCCCGGCCTGACCCACCGGATATCCTGTCGACGCGAGGCCATGAGCGGGCTTCCTTCTACTCCTTGTAACGGCTTAGCCCGCTCGCCTTCCTCGCTTCGACGGAAATTGTCGGTGCCCCGGTTTAGTCTCCGAAGAGTCCTGAACCGGGGAGGAACCCATGGCCACCACGCACACGCTGGAAACGCCCGAGGCCGACATCGTCTACGACGTCCACGGCCCGTCGCCCGCCGAGAGCCCGCGGCCACCGCTGCTCATGGTCGGGCAGCCGATGACCGCCGAGGGGTTCGGCGCGCTGGCTTCGCACTTCACCGACCGCACCGTTGTCACCTACGACCCGCGCGGGCTCGGGCGCAGCGTCCGCAAGGACGGGCGCGAGGACCACGTCCCCGCCGTCCAGGCGGAGGACCTCCACGCCGTGATCCAGGTGCTGGGGGCCGGCGCCGTCGAGGTGTTCGGGAGCAGCGGTGGCGCCGTCGCCACGCTCGCGCTGGTCACCGCCCACCCCGGGGACGTCAGCACCCTGGTCGCCCACGAGCCGCCGCTCCTCGGGTCGCTGCCGGACGCCGCCGCGGCCGAGCGGGCCGGGCAAGCGATGCGGGACGCCTACCGGGCCAAGGGCTTCGGGGCCGGGATGGCCGCGTTCTTCGCGATGACGTCGTGGCCGGGCGAGTTCACCGACGCCTACTTCGCGCTCCCGCCGGCGGACCCGGCCCAGTTCGGCCTGCCCGCCGACGACGACGGCCGCCGCGACGACCCGCTGCTGTCCGACCGCTCCCTGGCAGTGACCGCCTACCGGCTCGACGTCGAGGCGCTGACCGCGGCGCCGACGCGCATCGTCGTCGCCGTCGGCGAGGAGTCCCGCGAGGTCCTCACCGGGCGTGCCGCGGTCGGCACCGCCGCGCTGCTCGGGCAGGAGGCCACGGTGTTCCCGAGTCACCACGGCGGTTTCCTCGGCGGCGAGTTCGGCTACGCCGGGCAGCCCGAAGCCTTCGCCAAGAAGCTGCGGGAGGTCCTCGAGGGCTGATCCCCCACCTTTTCCACCGACTGCCGGACTCAATCAAACGTATGGTTGACAGAGTCGTCCGACTGGTTGACCATGGCTGGGTCACGGTCACTGTCGGGAAAAAGGGGTACGTCGTGGACAGACACGCGCTCAGGTGGTGGGCACTGGCGGTCGCGGTGCTGGCCGTGCTGGTGGACATGATCGACAACCAGATCGTCGCGGTGGCCCTGCCGACCATCCGGCGGGAGCTCGGCACCGGGGAGTCCGCGCTGCAGTGGATTTCGGCCGGCTACGCGCTGGGGTTCGCGCTCACCCTGATCACGGGCGGGCGCCTGGGCGACCGCCACGGCACGAAGAAGCTGTTCGTGGCGGGCATGCTCGTGTTCACGGCCGCCTCGCTCGCCGCCGGTCTCGCCGGGAACGTCGGCGTGCTGATCGCCGCGCGGGTCGTGCAGGGCGTCGGCTCCGGCCTGATGGTGCCGCAGGTCCTGTCGTTCGTCCACGCGGAGTTCGACGAGCGGGAGCGACCCAAGGCGATGACCTGGTGCGCGGCCGCGTTCCCGGTCGGCGGGCTCGCCGGGCCGCTGCTGGGCGGCGCGCTGACCGAGGCCGACCTGTTCGGCACCGGCTGGCGGGCGATCTTCCTGGTGAACCTGCCCATCGGGGTGCTCGCACTGGCCGGCGCCGTGGCGACCATGCCGGGCCGGCCGGGCTTCTTCCGGCACCGCATGGACCCGGTCGGCCTCGCGCTGCTGACCGCCGCGTTGTTCGCGGTGTTCTACCCGCTGGTGCAGGGGCGCGAGCTGGGCTGGCCGGCGTGGTCCGTCGTGCTGCTCGCGGCCGCCGTCCCGCTGTCCGGGGTGTTCGCGTGGCACCAGCGGCGCCAGTTCCGCCGCGGCGGCGAACCGCTGCTCCCGCCGGACCTGCTGCGCCACCTCGCCGGCAGCCAGGCGGTCCTGTTCTGCGTCAACACCGCGGTCGGCGTGTTCTTCGTGCTGACGCTGCACCTGCAGCTCGGGCTCGGCTTCTCGCCGTGGGAAGCGGCGTTGACGTTCGCGCCGTCGACGCTCGGCATCGTCGCGGGCAACGTCCTGGCCATGCGCCTCGCCCCGAAACTCGGGCGGGTGTTCACCGCGGGCGCCGTCGCGGTGCTGCTGGCCGGCTTGGCCGCGATCGGCGTTCTGGTGCTGTGGCGGGGTTCCGCGTTGAGCGGGTGGGCGTTGCCGGTGCCGGTGATCGCCGTCGGGCTGGGCATGGGCGCGGCGTTCAACGCGCTGTTCGCGGCTTCGATGGCGGACATCCGGCCGGAGCGGGCCGGTGCCGCGTCGGGCGTGGTGAACACGACCGTCCAGCTCGGCACGGCAACCGGCATCGCGCTGTCCGGCACGGTTTTCTTCACCCGCTTGGACAGCGGGTCCGCGTCCGCGACGGCGAGCGCACTCGCGGTCAGCGCCGCGGTGCTGGTGCCGGCCTTCGCGCTGTCGTGGCGTTCGGCTGACAGAGTCAAGCGGTTGGTTGACGTATAGTTCGCGGCGTGACCGCGTCGAAGCCCCGCCGTTCGCCGAAGCCCCAAGAGCGTCAACGGGATCCGGAGCGCACCCGGCGCCTGATCCTGGCGGCGGCGGGCGAGGAGTTCGCGGCGAAGGGGTACGCGGGGGCGCGGATCGCGGCGATCGCCGCGCGAGCCGGGGTGAACCAGCAGCTGATCTCGTACTACTTCGACGGCAAAGAAGGCCTGTACCGCGCGATGTCGGAGGAGTGGGGAGAGCGGCAGAACGAGCTGGCGGCCCCGGGCCTGCCGCTGTCGGAGCTGGTGCGGCGGTTCACGCTGGAGACGCTGACCGGCCGCGACGGTGTCCGGCTGCTGGCGTGGTCGGGCCTGGAGTACGAGGGCCCCGAAACCGACCCCGACCACGCGCCGCGCACGCAGCGCCTGGCGGGGACGGTGGAGCACATCTCGGCGCTGAAGGCCGAGGGCCGGTTGCCGGAGTGGGTCGACCCGGCCTGCCTGACGGTGCTGCTGATGGCCGCGGCGATGGCCCCGGTGACGCTGCCGCACGTGGTGGCCGGGCTGACCGGGGCCGACGGGGACTCGCCCGAGTTCGTCCGGCGGTACGCCGACCAGCTGGCCCGGCTGATCGAGCACCTGGGGCCGGAAGAGCGCTGACGGCCGGTCAGTGCGTGACGGGTTCCGTCGTGGACACCGCCGGGCCGGAGCCGGGCGTGCTCGCCGGCGCGGCGGGCCCGGCGAGGGTCAAACCGGCGACCAGCGCGAGCGTGACGATGAACAGGGCCGTGCGGAGGAGAGCGGAAAGGGAACAGACGACCATCATGGCAGGCTCCTCGCAATTTCCCCGGTAACGGGATTCGATTGATTTTGCGTGTTCGCGAAATTCGGTCTGCATTGATGGTGCGCCCTGGAACCGGGGGCCGACAAGGCGTTTCCCGTTGCCGGAAACGGCTGTCGCGGGGAAACCCGGCCGGCGTCACCCCGCGAACGCCGGCCGGTTCCGGTATTCGGCCTCGCCGAGCACGGCGGGGTTGAGCGTGACCCGGTACGCGGCGGCCTCCGCCCACCAGCGGGCCGCGCCCGGCCGGTCTCCGCGTCCGGCCGCCGTGTTTCCCAGGCCCGTCAACGCCCGGGCCCGCTCGTACTCGCTGCCCGCGTCGTCGGCCACCTCGGCCGCGCGGTGGTAGCGCCGCTCGGCCTCGTCCCACCGGCCGGCGCGGAAGTGCACCCAGGCCTCGCAGTTGGCCGACATCGCCCGGTCCACCGGCAGCTGGGCGAGCTCCGTCGCCTCCTGCGCGGCGGCCAGCGCCTCGGGGAACCGGTCCAGCGCCACCGAGGCGAGCGCGATGCCGCGCAACGCGATCACCACGTTCCGCGTCCGCCCGGTCCGGCGGTAGACGGCCAGCACCGTCGTCAGATCGGCCAGGGACGGCCCGGCCTCACCGCGGTACAGGCGCGCCCACGCCAGGCTGGACAGCGCGTCGATCGCGCCCCGGTCGTCGCGGGCCAGCGCGAACTGCTCCTGGGCCTGCTGGTGGAAGCGGACGGCGTCGTCGACGCGGCCCGACTCGATGTAGGCCATGCCGAGGTTGTTGAGGATCATCCCCGTCGCACTCGGGTCGCCGGCCGCTCGCGCGGCTCCGAGCGCGCACTCGTGCGTCCGGATCCACGGTTCGAACAGCTTCTCGCGGAAGAAGAACGCCCGGAGCACAAACGCGAGCTGCCAGCAACGGTCGTACAGCCGGTGCCGGGCGGCGGACTCGATGATGTCGGCGAGCGTCGGCCACTGGGCGCCCAGCCAGGCGAGCGCGCTTTCGGAGTCGGAAAAAGGCACGGCGGACGGGGCCGGCAGGCCGGTCGCCGGGCGGAACCGGTAGGGCTCGGCGAGTTCGTCGGCCGCCACCGTCAGCGCGACGAGGTGCTCGACCAGCCTGCGCACCGCGACTTCGCGGTCGTCCGGCTCGACCTGGGGAAGGGCGTGCTTCGCCGCGAAGGTGCGCATCAGGTCGTGGAGCTCGACGTACCCGCGTTCGTCGCGGACGACCAGGTGGGCGTCGTGCAGCCGGTCCACCAGCCGGTCCGCTTCGCCCGCGTCGAGGCCGGCGAGCGCCTCGACGGCGCCGGTTTCCGCGGCGGCGGCGGGGTGCAGGGCCAGCAGCCCCAGCATCCGCTGCTGGTCGCCGGGCAGCGCGTCGTAGGAGACGGTGAAGGCGGTCGCGACGCTTCGCTCGCCGTCTTCCAGCGCGCCGAGCCGGGTGGTTTCGTCGGCCAGCCGGTCGCGCAGCCTCGCCGCCGTCCAGCCGCCGGCGATGAACCGGGCGGCCACGATGCGCACCGCGAGCGGCAGCTGCCCGCAGTGCCGGACGATCTCGGTCGCCACCTCGTCGTCGTCCGGCGCGTGCTCGCCGGCGACGGACCGGAGGAGGTGCACGGCGTCGTCGAGCGGCAGTACCCCGACGGGGAAGTGCCAGGCGTCGTCGAGCGCGGGCAGCCGTCCCCGGCTGGTCACGAGGATCCGGGACGTCGTCTCGCCGTCGACGATGGCCCGGATCTGCTCGGCGGACCGGACGTTGTCGAGCACGAGGATCATCCGCCGCCCGCGCAGCTGGTCGCGGACCAGGTTGGCCAGGCCGTCTTCGTCGGCGGGGAGCTGATCGGCCGAGACGTCCAGCAGCCGCAGCAGCCGGTGCAGGGCCTCGCCCGCCGAAAGCTCGACGACGCCGGGGGTGTGGCCACGGAGGTCGAAGAAGAGGCAGCCGTCCGGGAAGGTGTCCGCGACCCGCCGGGCGGCGGCGACGGCCAGCGCCGTCTTGCCGGCCCCGGCCATGCCGTGGACCACGCCGACCCGGGCGTCGTCCGGGCCGAGGAGCAGCGCGGAAAGGGCTTCGAGTTCGGTTTCGCGGCCGACGAAGTACCGGCCGCTGTCCGGCAGCCCGACGATGCCGCCGGCGCTGCGGCGCGCGGGGAATGCCGATTCCGCGACGAGGGCGAGCAGTTCTCCGCCGGCGTCCAGTGCCTGGTCGCAGGCCTTGGCGAGGTCCCGGTTCACCCGGGCCTTGCCGTTCTCCACCTTGCTCAGGTAGCCCTTGGTGAAATGGACGGACGCCGCGAGTCCGGTCAGTGACATGCCGACAGAGAGCCGTCGACGTTTCAATTCCGCTCCAAAGTCCGGCATGGATCGATCATCCTGTATTGGGCGAACGGGGGGAAGGCTCGCCGGCGGCCCGGGCCCGCCGGCGGTGTGCGTGGTCAGCCCAGCAGGGAGACCAGCTGGCCGAGCACGATGATGAAGTGCGTGTGCATCGCGTTCACCCTTTCCGGATCGCCGTCGCCGCCGTTTCCGTGCGGCGAGTTCCTTGTTGCCGAAGGATTTCGACGACGTAAGCTTGACCCGGCAATTTTCCCGAAGACAGGTGTTTCCCGTTGCCTCTCACGCGTGAATCGGGGACACCGCTTCGACCTGCGCTGTTTCCTGGATCCGGAAACACCGGGGAAACGGGTGACGGTGTCACGGACCGAGTACACTTCCCGGCAACGACCACGACGGAGGTGGCGGCTTGGCTCAGGAGGCGGCCGAAGCGAAGATCAACGCTCTCTCAGCGGAGCTGAAACTGCTTCGCAAGGGGTTGGGCATCCAAGCGAAGACCCTGCCGGGTGTCGTCGGCGAACACTTGCGCGAAGTGTGCGGTGTCGACGAAGAGGATGCCCCGGGAACGGTTCGCGGCAAGGTCGTCGAAACGCTTCGAAGGCTGATCGAAAAGCTGCCCGAATCGCACCGGGAAACGGCGCGGATCGTCCTGGGTTTCGGCACCGGCGCGAACGAGCGCTACACCCAGCGCCTCGAACTGCTGGGCACGGGCGCCGACCGCAACGTGCGCACGATGCAGCGCCGCGCCGACGACGTCATCTACCTGATCGCCGAGGCCGCGTACGGGGCCCCGTCGCCCTACGGCGGCTCGGTCGTCAGCCAGGACGGTCCCTGGCACACGTCGGCGCTGGCCGTCCGGCTGACCTTGACGGGGGCCGCGGCCGCCGAGGTCTTCGAGACCCGGCGGGTGGTCAGCCACGTCGCCGGGCTCGCCGACGTCGAGCACGCGATCTCCCTCGCCCGGCCCGCCAGCACGGCCGGCCAGCCGGACCTTTCGGGCCTGGGCATCGACGTCGTCGCGGGCGGCGAGGTGCATTCCGTGCGGATGGTCAGCTCCACCCGCGTCGCGTTCAGCCTGCGGCCGCCGCAGCCGCTGGACGCCGGCGACGAGCACGAGTTCTTCTTCCGCATCCGGGTGGACGCGCTGCCGGCGCCCTTCTACTGCTGCACGCCGGAATTCCCGTGCGAGAGCTTCGACCTCAACGTCCGGTTCGACCGCCGGAAGCCGCCGCTGCGCGTGTGGCGCATCGACGGCGAGCTGTCCAAGGATGCCCAGGACCCGCTGCCGGCCCGCAAGCCGCTGTTCCTCGACAACGCGGGCGAGGTGCGCACCGGTTTCCACGACCTGCGGCCCGCGCGGTCCTACGGCGTGGGCTGGCAGCCCGCTTCTTGAGCCACCAGCCACCGCCGTTCCCACGGAAGCCGGAGCGCGCCGGCTGTGCGGTGTCCGCTCCATGCTCCTCCTCGCCGTGACCGCCACCGTCCACGATGCCGTATCGGGACGGGTTTCACCGCGACGAAAAGAGGACAGAAACGCGACACTTGGGCGACCGAGCCGGACCGGCTGAGCTGCGGTGTCCGTGTCATCATCGGGCATGGTCACCAGAGAACCCGAGCTCAACAGCGGGGTGCTGCCCGGGAACGTGCGCGCCGACGACTGGGTCATGCTCATCCTCGCCGCCGGTTCGGTCGGGCTGCTGGGGTTCATGGTGCTCAGCCCGCCCGCCAGAGAAGCCGGGCTGGTGATCTTCTACGTCGACTGCGGGATCTGCGGGATCTTCCTGCTCGAATTCCTCTGGCGGTGGCGGAAACGGCGGTGGGCCAGGAAGTTCCTCGTGCGCAACTGGTACGAGCTGTTCGCCATGATCCCCGTCGCGCACCCGGCCATGGCCGCGCACCGGTTCGTCAGCGTCGTGCTGCTGCTCGTGCGGATCGGGCGGGCCGCGGACCGGGCCGTCGGCGAGCAGTTCACCTACCGGCTCGTCGACAAGCTCTCCGAGCCGATCGTGAAGGCGATCAAGAAACCGGTCACCGTCGCGGTGCTCGACGAGGTCGTCAAGGTGCTGGAAACCGGCAACTACCCGGAAAACCTCGCCAAGTCGCTCGGGGCCCACAAGGACGAGCTGCGCTCGATCATCGCCGAGAAGATCGCCGCGGACCCGCAGCTCGGGAAGCTCAAGCGGCTGCCGTTCCACGACGAGATCGTGCGCGCCTGCGTCGACACGTCCTTCCGCGTGCTGCTCGAAGTCCTCCTCGACCCGCGGATCGACGACTTCTTCTCCGCCGTGGTCCGCGAAAACCGCGAGCAGATCCGGCTGGCCGTGCAGCTCGGACTCAACGAGGTCGACGACGAAGCCGAGGAAAACCTGCTGCGGGTGCGGACCCAGCGCTCGGCCGCGCACGAGTACGACCGGCTGCACCCGCGCTCACGGCCGTGACGCCAGGTACGCGCTGAGCCGCGCGGCCGCGTCGAGCATCGCCAGGCCGCGGGCGGTGAGCCTGCCCTGCCACGTTTCGAGGGCTTGGACCAGCGATTCCGTGCCACCCGCGGTGCGGACCTGGCCGACCACCGTCGCGATGTGGGCCAGCGGGTAGCCGCCGCGGCGGAGCAGGTGGGCCAGCTCGGCGTCGCGGACGTCGGCCGCGCGGAAGACCCGGTAGCCGGTCGCCCGGTTCCGCGAAGGCACCAGGATGCCCGCCCGTTCCCACGCCCGCACGGTCGCCGCGGTGACGCCGAGGCGGTGGGCCAGCTCGCCGATCGACCAGCCGGTCGCGGCCGGTTCGCCGACCGGCCCGGTCGTCAGCGGCCCGATCGCTTTGCGGACCGTGTTGAGGGTTTCGCGGTCCCGGAGCAGCTGCTCGTGGCCGCGGTCGATGAGCGTCAGCGCGCGGGTGAGGTCGTCTTCGTTGACCGCGTGCATGATCCCGCCTGCTGTCGCGTGCCCGTAGGCCGGGACCAGAGCCAGGAACGCCCGGAGGGCTGCGGCGTGCGTTTCCGTGTAAACCCGGTAGCCGCTCGGGGTGCGCGCCGCCGGTGGGAGGAAGCCGTCCTGTTCGTAGTTGCGGACCGCCTGCGTGGAGATGCCGTGCTCGCGGGCGAGGTCAGCAGGTCTCAACCGAGTGTTCAAGGATACGATTCAACCACATGGACCTCACCGACTTCACCGCCGAACTGCTCGGGCTGGGCGAGCCCACCCACTTCGAACCGGCCTGTGCGCGGCTCCGCAACGACCTCTTCGCCCAGCTCGCCGAGCACGGCTTCCGGTCGATCGCGCTGGAGACCGACCGGGTGGCCGCGCTCGACGGCGGCTTCTCGCACAACCTGGGCGAGGTGGACGCCAACCGGCAGCTGCTCGCGTGGCTGCGCGAACACAACGAGCAGGCCGACGAGCCGCTGGCGTTCCACGGCTTCGACGCCCCGACCGAGATGTTCAGCGCGCCCAGCCCGCGCACCTACCTCGAACACGCCCGCGACTACCTCGGCCTCGACGTCGACATCGCGGCCCTGACCGGGGACGACGAGCGGTGGAGCCGTCAAGAGGCGATCCTCGACCCGGCGGCCTCGCCCGGCGCCTCACCCGAGGCCCGCGAGCTGCGCGTCATCGCCGACGAGTTGCTCGTCGCCATCCAGGCTCGCGCGCCGCGGCTGGACGCTGCCTGGGAGCGGGCCAAGGTGCACGCCGTCGCGGGACGCGGCCTGCTGCGCTACCACGCGGCCTCGGCCCAGCCCGGCGACCGGGACACGAGGATCTCGCGCCTCGCGGGCGTGCGGGCGGTGCTCATGGCCGAGAACCTCCTGGACATCCGCGACTTCGAGCGTCCACGCGGCCGGACGCTGGTGTTCGCGCACAACAGCCACCTGCAACGCTCGGGCTCCGGTGCGGGGGCGATCGTCGCGGCCCTGCTCGGCGACCGCTACGCCTTCGTCGCCGGCAGCCTCGGCCACAGCGAAGCCCTCGGCCTCGGTGAACCGGAGCCGGACACCTACGAGGGCTTGCTGCAGCAGGGCACGGAGACCTGGAAACTCACGGCCGACCTCCCGGCCGGCCGCCGGCGCACCGACACCAAACCCGAACGGGGCTACTTCGGGCTCGACCAGGACCTGCTCGACGGCGCCGGCGCGGTCTGGCACATCGCCTGAGTCCCCAGTCTGCCGCGGCCGTCGTGAGTGGTAAGGCGGGTTCTAACCCGCCTTACCACTCACGACCGGTGGGCCTCCGTTGCCGAGCAGCCCTGGAGCTTGGCCACTTCCTGGCCCGCCAGCAGGAACGCGCCCACCCCGTACGCCGCGGTGTCGGTCGCGTGAGCCGTGGCCGGGCGGTCGCCCACCGGCTGGACATACCCCACCAGGCCGCTGGGCTGCAGTGCCTTCGCCGACAGCGCCGTCCACGCCTTGTCGACCACCGGGCGGAAGCGGGCCGCGTCGAGGATGCCCGCGTTGATACCCCAGCCGATGCCGAACGCGAAGAACGCCGTGCCGCTGGACTCCGGGCCGCCGTGGTTCCACGGGTTCAGCAGGTCGGAGTTCCAGAAGCCGTCGCGGCGCTGGACCAGCGCCAGCGTCGAGGCCATCTTCTTGAACACGCGCAGGTACTCCGGCCGCCGCGGGTCGTCGGCGGGCAGCACCTGCAGGACCTTCGTCAGCGCCGCCAGGGCCCAGCCGTTGCCGCGGGACCAGAACACGCCCGAGCCCGTGAACCGCGCGTCTCGGTACCACAAGCCGGTGAACTCGTTGAACAGCTTGCGTTCCGAAGAGCGGAAGAGCTGATCCATCGCGTCCAAATAGGACGGATCATGGTCGATCAGGCTCATCCGCGCGAACGACGGCATCGCCATGTTCAGCGCGTCGACGTAGTTCCAGTAGTCGCGGTGGCCCGCCTGCACCGAAGCCACTTCGGCCTTGATCCGCGTGCGGATCGAGTCGAGCGGGATCTCCGGGTGGAAGTAGGTGTAGAGGTCCAGGTACGCCTCGCCGGCGGCCTGGTTGTCGGGGAAGAACGGCCGCTTCGGGTCGTCCGGGAGCTGGTAGGCGTTGGCCTGCGCCCAGGGGTACGTCTTGTGGTTGGACTGGCCGGTGGTCCGGACCAGCGCGAGGTTGCCGACGTGGAACGTCGCGTTCTGCCAGTCCGGCGCGGCGGGGTTCGTGCCGTTGGCGGCCCAGTAGTTGCCCGCGGCGACCATTTCGTCCGAAACGGCGCAGGAAGCGGCGGAAGCCACCGCCGTCGTCGGCAACAACCCACCGGTCAACGCCACGGCCGCGAGCACGCCGAAACCGCGAATTCCCGGGAAACGCATGAAAGCGTCCTCCTCAATGGTCGGTTGCGGGGGTCCGGGTGGCGGAGCCCCCGGCTTGGGGCGAAGCCCCTGATGCCTCAGCACGTCATGGCGGCGGTCGTCCGCAGCGAGTGAAGCGCTTCCCGGTGGACGTGTCAAGGTGCCGATGAGCGGTACGCCGCAACGGTTTCCAGCAACCGGCGGGACGCGGACTCGGCGCCGTCGGCGTCCTTCGCCAGCACCAGCGTCAGCACCCGGGAATGCGCCACGAGCTCCATCGGCTCGCCGTGCGCCTTCAGGGCGGCGACCACCGGCACCTGCAGCTGCGCGATCAGCGCGTTCCCCGACGCCCGGATCAGCGCCGCGTGGAACCGCGAATCGGCGTCCCGGAAGGCTTCGCCGTCGGCGCGCTCGACCGCGTCGGCCATCTGCGCGTAGGCCGCCGCCATCGCCGAAAGCTCGTCCGGTCGCCGGTGCTGCGCGGCCATCCGCGCCGCCTGCGGTTCGATGGCCAGCCGCAGCTCCCGCAGCTCGCGCAGGTGCTCGCGGCCGTCGGGACCCCCGACGCGCCAGGCGATGATGTCCGGGTCGATCGCGTCCCACGCCTCGGGCGGCAGCGTCCAGGTCCCGACCCGCGGCCGGGCGGTGACCATGCCCTTGGACTCCAGCACGCGCAACGCTTCGCGCACCACCGTCCGCGACGCGGAGAACCGGCGGCCGAGCTCCTCGGGGACGAGCGGCTGCCCGTCCCCGAGGACGCCTTCGACGATGAGCCTGCCCAGTTCGTCGACGATCCGAGCGTGGAGGCTCACCGCTACTCGGGCAGGCCGACGCGCCGCTCCCCGCTGCGCAGCTGCTGCAGCACGACCGCGATCACGAGCAGGGCGCCGTGGGCCACGTTCTGCCAGAACGGGTTGATGCCCAGCCCGGACATGCCGTTGTCGAGCACGCCCAGGATGACCACCGCGAGCACGGTCGAAATGATCGACCCGCGGCCACCCTTGAGCATCGTGCCGCCGAGCGCGGCGCCGGTGACGGCCTGCAGCTCCAGGCCCTCGGACCCGGACGTCGGCTGGCCGGAGCCGGTGCGCGCGGTGATCAGCACGCCCGCGATCGCCGCGACCACGCCGACCAGGGCGTAGACGCCGATGATGTACCGGTTGATGTTGATGCCGGCCAGCCGCGCGGCGGTGTCGTTGCCGCCGATGGCGTAGACGTTGCGGCCGATGTCGGTGTACTTGAGCAGGAAGTGCAGCAGCGCCGCGACGATCAGGAACACCCACACCAGCGACGGCAGCCCGAGCACGGACCCCTTGGCCAGGAAGATGAACAGGTCGTCGCCGCCGGTGTAGCCCTGCGCCTTGCCGTCGGAGATGACCTGCGCGATGCCCTTGTAGGTGGCGAGCATCGCCAGCGTCGCGACCACCGGGTTGACCCGGCCGAAGATGATGATCATGCCGTTGACCAGGCCGCAGAGGATGCCGACGCCGACCGCGGCGAGGATGCCGACCTCGGCGTTGCCGGTCGAGGTGAACACCATCGCCGAGATGACCGAGGCCAGCCCGGCCATCGAGCCGACCGAGATGTCCAGCGCGCCCAGGATGATGACCAAGGTCTGTACCAGGGCCAGCAGCCCCATGATGGTGATCGCGCTGCCGATCAGCAGCAGGTTGTTGGTGCGGAAGAAGTTCTCGTTCAGCACGCTCAGCAGGATCACCAGCGCGATCAGCGTGATGATCAGGCTCGAGTTCTGCACGCCGATGCCGGTCAGCACCCGGCGCGCGGCCGACGGCTGGGGTGGCGCGGCGGGGGCCGACGTTTCCTTCGTGGGGGTGCTCATGCGCCGACCTCCTGGGCTTCGTCCACGGCTGGTTCGGTTTCGGGGATGGCGAGGGTCAGCACGGCTTCCTCGGTCGCTTCCTCGCGGCCGAGCTCACCGGCCAGGCGCCCGGCGCGCATGACGAGGATGCGGTCGGCCAGCGTCAGCACTTCGGGCAGGTCCGAGGAGATGACCAGCAGCGCGATGCCTTCGGCGGCGAGGCCGTCGATGATCCGGTAGATCTCGGCCTTCGCGCCGACGTCGACCCCGCGGGTCGGCTCGTCGAGGATCAGCAGCTTCGGCCTCCGCGCGAGCCAGCGCGCGAGGACGGCCTTCTGCTGGTTGCCGCCGGACAGCTTGCGGACTTCCTGCTCCATCGACGGCGTCCGCACGCGAAGCTCGCGTACGTACTCCTCGACGAGGGCGCGCTCCTTTGCCCGCTTCACGACGCGGAAGCGGCGAAGGCGGTCGAGCACCGAGATCGAGATGTTGTCGCGTACGGACCGCTGCATGAGCAACGCGTCCGTCTTGCGCTCCTCGGGCGCGAAGCCGATACCCGCTTTGACCGCGTCACCCGGGTTGTGCGCGCGCAGCCGCTTCCCGGCGAGTTCCACGGTCCCGGACCGGATCGGCAGGTCACCGACGATCGCGCGGGCCAGCTCGGACCGTCCGGCACCGACCAGCCCGGCCAGGCAGACGACCTCACCCGCGCGGACCTGCAGGGAGATGCCGGTGACGTCGTCGGTCGTGATGTCGGTCAGCTGCAGGACGACCTCGCCGGCCTCCTGCGTGCTCCGGCGTTCCAGGGCGGAGAGGTCGCGGCCGATCATCATCCGCACCAGGCTGGGTTCGTCGGTCTCCGCGGCCTGCTGGACGCCGACGAGCTTCCCGTCCCGCAGCACGGCGACGCGGTCGGCGAGCTGGAAGATCTCCTTCATCCGGTGCGAGACGTAGACGACCGCGACCCCGCTGTCGCGCAGCCGGCCGATGAGCCGGAACAGCGCCTCCACCTCGTGTTCCGACAGGGAAGACGTCGGTTCGTCGAACGCGATCACCTTCGGCGGGGTGGCCGCGGTGAGCACGCGCAGGATCTCGACGATCTGGCGCTGCGCGGCGGACAGGGCGACGCCGAGCGTGGCCGGGTTGAGGACGCCTTCGAAGCCGTACTCGACGAGCGCGTCGTGCGTGGCCTTCATGAGTGTGCGGCGGTTGAACACCCGCGCCTTCGCGGGGAGCTCGCCGACGAAGACGTTCTCCGCCACCGAAACGTGCGGGATGATTTCGGGTTCCTGGTAGATCACGCGCACCCCGGCGGCCATCGCCGCGCGCGGGGTGTCGAAGGCGACCTCGGTGCCGTCCAGGAGCAGCCGGCCCTCGTCCGGGCCCTGGTCGCCGGATAGCACACGCAGCAGCGTCGACTTGCCGGCGCCGTTCTCGCCCATCAGGGCCAGTACTTCGCCGGAGCGGAACTCCAGCGAGACGTCGTCGAGGGCGGTGACACCGGAGAAGCGCTTGCCGATGCCCTCGACGGCGAGCGCGGGAGGAGAGCCGGACATGTGTCCCTTTCTACGGCGGAACCCGGGAGCGGAGCTTTCACGTGAAAGCTCCGCTTTGCGGGACAAAGCGCAGCTTTCACGTGAAAGCTGGTCAGGTGCAGTTGACGCCGGCCTGCTTGTAGTTGTCCTTGTTGACGATCGTGGTCTTGGCGATCGTCTCGGCGGGCAGCTCCTTGCCGTTCTTCACCTTGTCGACCAGCACCTGGATCGCCGAACGACCGACCTCGGCGCCGGAGATGTACAGCGCGGCCTTGTTGCCGGTGTCCTTGCCTGCGGCCCAGTCCTTGCAGGTGAGGTAGGCGCCGAGCCCGACGCCGATGATGTTGTTCGCGGCGACGCCGGAGTTGGCCAGCGCGGTCACGACACCGGTCTCGTTCTCGTCGTTGCAGCCCCAGACCACCCAGTGCTTGACGCCCGGGTTGGAGCCGATCACCGCGCCGGAACGGTTCTGCGCGTCGACGGGGGAGTTGTCGGTGCCGACGTTGATCACCGGGACGTCCGCGCCGGCGGACTTGGCGAACGCGGCTTTCGAGGCGTTGACGCGGTCGGTGCAGACGGTCAGGTCCTGCTTGAAGGCGCTGATGATCTTCGTGTCGGCGGCGGTCCAGCCCGCGGCCTTGAACAGCTTGCCGGCCTCGGTGCCGACCGAGTCGCCCATCTGGCTGCCGTTGAAGCCGACGAACGGGGCCTTCGCGCCCGAGCCGTCCTTGATGACGTCGTCGGAGGCGATCAGCGGGATGCCCGCGCTCTTGGCCTTGTCGATCACCTGCGGGCCGATGGCCTGGTCCGGGACGACGATGGCGACCCCGTTGGCGCCTTGGGCGACCGCGGCGTCCAGTTCGGTGATCGCCTTGTTGGCGTCTTGGCCGAGGTTGACCACCTTGAGCTCGACACCGAGCTCCTTCGCCTTCTCCTGCGCACCCTGCGCCTGCTCGACGAAGTACTGCTGGTCGCCCTGTTTCTGCAGGTAGTAGAGGGTGATCTTGCCGTTCGACGGCGCCTGCTGCTGGGGCGCCGCGGTGTCTTTGCCGGAGGAGCAGGAGGCCAGCAGGGCTCCGGAAATCAAACAACAACCAACAACGCTCCAGGTCCGGAACCTGTGCGGGTATGTGGACATCGAGTGCTCCCATGGGGGCCGAGGTCGAGTGGGGCTGTCGGGTACCGCGAAGTGACTCGTATTACAAAACACCCGTTCGGGGAGCGTCAAGGCGCAGTTAGCGGAGTGAGACCTACTCTCTGTAGTTCTGTGGTGGCGCATGTGGGGGTCATTTATCGTATTTTTTCGGCTCTGCGCTGCGCGTTGTCCGGTTTTGTCTCGTGCCGATGTTCTGATCGGTGTTGTCGACTGTGGTGGAAGTTTCACGGCGACCGGGATGCCGTCTCTGCCGGGTTCGCCCGGCTGGCAGGATGGCCGGACCACGTTAGGGGGACCGATGACGAAGCACCGCGTCGCCGCGCTCGCCGGGTTCGCCGTCCTGGCGGCCGCCTGCAGCAGCCCGGCGCAGTCCGGGCCGGCCCCGACACCGTTCCCGGAGGCGACGGCGTCGTCGTCGGCTGCCGCGCCCGACGGGTCGTTCAGCGTCGTCGCCACCGGCGACGTCCTGATCCACCCGGCGCTGACCGAGCAGGCCGAGGCGGACGGCGGCGGGAAGATCGACTACCGGCCGCTGCTGGCCGGGATCAGGCCGCTGATCTCCGGCGCCGACCTGGGGATCTGCCACCTCGAGACGCCGCTGGCGAAGGAGGGCGGCCCGTACAGCGGCTACCCGTCGTTCAGTGCGCCGCCCGAGATCGCCGACGCGATCAAGGACACCGGGTACGACACCTGCTCGACGTCGTCCAACCACACGATCGACCAGGGCGCCGAGGGCGTCACCCGCACCCTGGACAAGCTCGACGAAATCGGCGTCAAACACACCGGCTCGGCCCGGTCGGCCGCCGAAGCCGCAAAACCGCTGGTCCTCGACGTCAACGGCGTCAAGGTCGCCCAGGTGTCCTACAGCTTCGGCTTCAACGGCATCAAGGTGCCGGCCGGCAAACCGTGGCTGGCCAACCAGATCGACGTCGACGACGTTCTCGCCGCGGCTCGCAAGGCCCGCGAAGCCGGCGCGCAGGTCGTGATCGCGAGCCTGCACTGGGGCGTCGAGTACCAGCACGACCCGACGGCCGAGCAGCGGTCGCAAGCCAAGAAGATCCTGGCGTCGGACGACGTCGACCTGATCGTCGGCCACCACGCCCACGTGGTCCAGCCGTTCGAGAAGATCGGGGACAAGTGGGTGGCCTACGGGCTCGGCAACAGCATCGCCCGCCACTCCGAACCCAAGGGCGACACGGAAGAGGGCGCGGCGGCCCGCTTCCGCTTCGTCCGCGATGGCGACCGCTGGAAGGTCGACAAGGCCGAGTACATCCCGACCCTGATCAAGCTGGACACCCCGATCCGCCTGATCGACTTGTCGACATCCCCACCGTCCGCCCAGGTCACGAAGGCCCTCCAGGACACGGACAAGAACATCCTGAGCCTGAAGGCCGGCAAATCCGGCCTAACCCGCCCCGGCAAGTAACGGGCATCAAGCGTGATCAGAGGGGCATCACGTGGAGTTGCCCCGTGGGGCCGGACACCTTGATTCCAGACGGTGGTCTGGAGGGAGGATGTCCTGGTGTCTCGCAGGT
>NZ_JAVHJU010000061.1 GCF_031082405.1 Amycolatopsis sp. A133 | reverse complement strand
GCAACGACACCCGACCCACCCGACCAGCCACAACACCCTCCAACCACACGATGTTGCAACCACCCCAAGAACCCAAGCCGTCTTCAATGCGCCCGATGGCCTCGGGATACGTCTGGTGTGGTCAGGACGGCCTCCGGTAGCGTGCGGTACGGCTGGATCATGACTTTGACCTTGCCGATCCGTCCACTGTGGTCCCGCACGAGGAACTCCCCCGCTCGAGCACGTCGCTCTTCCTCGCCGCCGGCCGGGTTGAGCGGCGAGAGGTCCTTGGTGACGATCTCGTGGTAGCGGGCGTCGGCGGGGTCGACGCCGAGCCAGGCCAGGCCGCTGCGGGCGAGCCCGTCGTCGCGGTGGCGGCCGAGGAACCGCACCGCAATCAGGCCGCGCAGGATGTCGTCGCCGAGGTCTTTTGGCGCGTGGGAGCCGAAGGCGGCGTCGGCGCCGTGTTTGCGGCCGTCGCGGACGAACTCCAGGGCGATTTGCTGGCCTTCGGGAGTGCCGGTGACGTTGTAGGCCTCGTCGCAGATGAACTCGCCCCACCGGCCCGGGGTGAAGCAGATTTCCTTGGCGATGGCGGCGATGAGCAGGTGGAAGGCACGGCCGAAGAGCTTGCGCAGCGGGATCCGGGCGGCCATCCGCTCGTTGCTCATCTCCAACGCACTCGGCAGCGGGATCTCGTTGGTACAGAACACCACCATGTCCGCACCGAAGAGGTCGACCGGAGAGAGGTCGGGGTCGAAGATCGGGCGGGTGATCGGGTCGCGCCGCAGCCGCTCGAGCCGATCCGCCAGCGCGCGGGCCGCCGGGTCACTGGCGCCCTGCTTCCGCAGTGTATCGACAAGTCGGTTGCTGGACGCCTCCGCGTGTCCGCTGACCTCGTCGAGGCCGCGGCCGAGAGCGTCCCGCTCGGCCGAATTGGATTCCAGATCGAGCCACGAGGCAAAGAACGTCTCCGCTATGCCCGTACTCGATCTGGCGGTGCGGTGGAAGACGCGCAGCGGGTCACAGGAGTGCCGCAGCTCCGCCGCGGCGGGCCGGTCGTCGAGGCTGGGGTCGATGATGTCGACGATCTGCGCGTTCCCCCGCAGCGCCGCCGCGACGGGCGCCCATTCACGGCTGCGGGTCCGATCGATGACGATCACCCGCCCATCGAGCATCAGCCGCACGACCGCGGCGACGTTCTTCAGGATCACCGACTTGCCGACACCGAGCTCGCCGATGACCGCGATCCCGCCGGAGGAGTCGTGCGTCGGTCCGTAGGTGGGGTCGAGCAGGAACGGGGTGATGGCGCCGCCGTCGACGGTCAGCCCGAACAGCGCCCCGGTGGGGTCGCCGAAGTCGGTGGCTGACACGGGCAGCAGCATGGCGGCGTCGGTGGCGAGGAGGTTCTGGCTGCACTCGCGCACCACCATCGGCGTCCGGCTCCCGGGCAGCAGCGCCTGGTAGAGCTGCCGCTGCCCGCCGAGCGGCCGTTCCCATCGGTACTCCCCGCCCAGGAACGCCTGCCGCAGCGCCTTTGCGCGGGCGTCGGCGTCGCGCGCGGTGGAGCCCCAGACGCAGGCGACGACGCCGACTTCGAGGTCGATCTCGGTGGAGCTGGCGCCGAGGCGGGCGTTCTTGTGCTGGATCTCCTCCTGCGCCGAGCTCACGTCCGCCGGGACGCCGGCGGTGTCGCCGGCGTGCTCCTCGTCCTGGCTCATCAGATCCCGGGTCCGGCGCCGGTTGGCCGCGCGGGCGTCCTCGTTCGAGCGGGCGGTGATCCGTAGCGCGTAGTCGACGCCGAACCCGATGTCGGCCAGCCGGGCCAGGATCTCGTGCCCGGGGAAGGTGAACGCCCGCGGCATCTCGGCCAGCACGAGGAAGGCCTGGTAGCTGGCGACCGCGCCGTCGTCGCCCGGAGTCACGCATTTGAGGAACCGGCGGTTCAAAAGTCCCAACGGTCCCCAGCCCTGGCGTTCCTGTGGCGGGTCGGTGCGGCCGCCTTCATCGAACACGCAGCTGCGCAGCGTTGTCAGCCGGGCGCGGCCGCTCCCCCGTCGCGTCGCGAGGCCGGTGTTGTGGACGGCGTCGGTCCGGTCAAGCTGCGGCTCGTTGACCCCGCGGACCGAGGCGCGACAGAGCCACCACAGCAGCTCCGCCTCTGTCGTCGGCCGGAACGGGACCGCGCCGCCGAGCTCCTGGGCCGCCACCCGCGCCCGCTCCCGTCCCGCCGCCACCGCAGCAGCTGATGCGGGCCGGGCAGGCACGCCGAGCAGCTCTCCGAGTGCTGCGGTCGTCGCGCGCGCGGTCGCCTGGGCGGCTTCTTTCCAGCCATGGCCGGCGAGGGGCTTTGCAAGCCAGAAGCTGCGACCGAGGACGTCGAGGGTGTCGAGCTGGTCCCAGGCGTTGTGGACGGTCTCCGCCCAGTGCGGGTTCGCGTCCAGATCGATCCGGTCCAGGCAGCGCCGGACGATCGCGTGGGCCTCGACCTGCTCGCACAGCGACGCGATCATCACCTCACCGCGCAACGACTTCATCAGCGTCACAGTGCGGTCGTACAGCTCGCGCAGCTGGCGGCCGGTGGAGCGGGCGCTCTCGTGCGGCAGCACTCGCCACACTGCCCACACCGAGCCGTCGACACAGAACAGCAGGTTGCCCGCCACATCGGTCACCGGGGAATCCATCACCGCTCCCGCGCCTGGGCCAGCACCTGCTGCAGCGACGAGACCGGCGCCGCCAGTTCCTCGACCTCGTCGCGGAGGTGCAGGTACAGCCAGCTGCGGCTGCGCTGTGGCCGCGCGGGCCGATACGAACGACGGCCCAGGATCCCCGCCGAGGGCGCGAGCAGGTGCGCGCTCAGGCCGGCGAGCCAACCGAGCGGAGTCCGGGACTCGATCCGGGCGCGCCGGAGGAAGACCGCCGACAGCGGCAGACCCCATCGAGCTGGGCCGAGCCAGTCCAGCAGGGGCAGCTTCCACACCACGACCAGCAGGATCAGGAACAGCGTGCCCTGGGTCAGGGTGTACGGACCGCCGGGCAGATAGCCGCCGTCGCGGCCGAGCATCCGCCCGAACATCCGCGGAAACCGCCGCGACCGGGTATACGACCGGCCGACGAGGACATCGTCGCGGCTCTTCGGCGCGGTCAATTGGTGAACCAGGCGCCGAACATGCCGGCGACCGCGTCGAGGTTGAGCAGGATGCCGAGGAAGATCGCCGCGATCACGCCGTACTTGATCGCCCGGGTGAAATTCCCTCGGGTGCCGACCAGCAGGCCGATTCCGCCGACGATCGCCGCTAGCAGGATCAGCCGCCGGACGGACTGGTCACCCCAGGCCAGGTTGGTGTCGATCCAAGACTTCACATCGGCGGCCAGCACGATCATCGGACTTCTCCCATTGCCTACCGGCCCGCCATCAGCGGCGCCGGATCGATGCGGTTGATCTCCCACCGGCCAGCCCGCGCGACCAGGGTCAGCGCGTAGTCGACCGGCGTGCTCTGCCCGGTGGCATCCCATCCCCAGGCATGGACGAAGCTGTGGACGACCGTTCCGTCGACCGGCCTCGCCGCTTGGCCCGGCTCGAACTTCTCGTGCGTGCGCACCTCGGTCACCTGCACCGCCGCATACGGCACCGGACGCGGCAAGGCAACGCTTGCCCCAGGGCTGACGAACCGGTCGAGCTGGCCTTGCCCCGCCAGGTACGCGGCCAGAAATCCCGTGACCGACTGCCCGACAGGCCCGCCCGGATCAGCGACCTCGTCGTAAACCAGCTGGACGGCGCCACTGGTGCCCGGGCACGCCACGACCGCGGGCAGCGCGGTGGCGACGTAGGCAGCGTCGGTACCGCTCATCGCCACCTGGGCGCACAGCAGGGTGGCCGCGCGTTTGCCGTCTGGCTGCAGCACCAGCACGTCGGCGACCACCACGACCGACCACACCCCCGACACCGGCGAGACCGCCGAGATCACCCCGGTATCGACCGGCACCTGCGTCCCGACGGCACGCTGCGACTTCATCCCGGGCGGGTAGAAGGTTTCGAGATCCGCAGGGTCGTCTCGGGTCGCCGAGAGCCAGGAGCGCACGTACATCTCCGCCCAGCCCTGCGGCGAGGTGGAGGGCGCGGGTGCGCCGCCGTCCCGCATCGACGGCGCACCCGCTGGCTGGAGAACGATCAGCCCGGCGATCGTCAGCAGCGGGCTCGCCAGCACGGCCAACCACGCCACCCACCGGCCGACCCGGTGAGTCGCGCCCCGCAGCGCCGGCTCGACGTCCGTGTCGGGCAGCAGTTTGACCAGCGAGCTGCTGCCCGCGCCCCCACGGTCCCGACGAACGATCACGACTCGACCTCCCTGTGCTTGGCGTGCGGGCTCCTACTCGGAGGCACGCAGGTCGGCCAGCCCGTGTGATTCAGCCGGCCCAGGGCAGGTCACGGCTCGGAAACTCCGTTGCAGCCTCCGCCAGCTGCTCGAGCGCCCGACGGCGATGCCGGGTGATCGTGGGCTGACTCAGCCCGATCAGCGCACCGACCTGCCGATCCGTGGCAACGCCGTCCCGGCCGACTGGACCATCGAAGTAACGAGTGGTCAGAATGGTGGCGGAGTGCTCGTCGAGCCGCTCCTCCTCCACCGCCCAGGCCAGAAGTCCGAGCAGCTCTTCCGACGCGTCCGGCTCGGCCGGCACGTCCACCAAAGGCCGGTACGCCTCGTCGTCGATGCTGACGACGTCCGCGGCGGCCTGGCCGTGATCGACGCCGAAGTCCCGCTGCGCGGCCCGCTGGGTCTCGCGCACCAGGTTCGCCGCGACATGGTGCCGCCGTCGAAGCGGATAGCAGCGGGTCTGCTCCCACAGGTGCCCGATCACCGAGGCCTGAACATCACGGCTGTCTTCTACCGCGGAGGCCCCTCCGCCGGTTACGCCGCGCCGGCAACCGACTGTGCCACCCGCAGCACGCACCGCCCGAACGACTCGACCGGCGATACCGGGCACGGCAGCCAGCATCGCGTTGACCACAATTTCGGTCGCCACGACGCCGCTGCTTCCTGTCGCCGCGGCCCGGACGAGAAGCGAGTGGAGTATTTCGTCGTGTCGCTCGTAGTCGCGTGTAGCCAGGACAGTCACGAGGTCATCATGGGACCCGACATCGGAAAGTGCAGAGTCCTCGGCGGACCAGTCGTGAAGGGCGTGGTCGAACCGCTTGACCGCACAAGTCCGGCCAAACTCCTTCTGCAACATGGTCAACGGGCTGTTCTCGATGGATCGGCTGTTCATCGCCAGCTCCCTCGCTCGGATAACAAGATCGGAGTCAGCGTCTGAACGACCGTTCGCCCTGTTCCTGGCCCGCGACCTTGCCCTGGCCTCGGGGCAAGCCGAAATTCACCCGGATGGGTAGCTGCGCCCCGCGCCCCGCGGAGCTGCGCGACGTAACCGCGCTCGTGAGTTGCGAACGCTCCACGACGTTCGAGGACGGTCTCTAGGGCGTGAGGAACGAGCCCCTCAAGAGCGTCACGAGCAGCCCGGACCTGCCGCGGACGATTGGTTGCGGACGCTCCTTCGACGGCGGAATAGCCGAATATTCGAGCTCTCGGTGTCGTTTTCTGTTAACACAGCCACCGCTACCCGCGACATCTCGTGGACCACTGCGCCGCCGCGACGGATGGCGTGGTTCGCGTCATCGCGATCGAAGGGGGCGAGGCTCGTGGGCATCGGCAAGCGGCTTGCACGGAAAGCAGTGCGTCGCGCGGTTCCCCGCAGCGTCCGGCGTGCCGCTCACCCGGTCAGAACGGTCAAACACGCCGTAACACCGCGCCCCGTGCGCCAGGTGAGCCGAGCGATATACACCGTCACCAACCCTCTGGGCGCGGCCGAGAACGCGCTCCTCAACAGCGTCACCAGCTCGCGAAGCCGTGGCCGCCGGACGACCAGCAGCAGCCGCGGCCGCAGCACCCGCCCGTCAACCTCTCGAGCGACCCCGGCGACGCCCGCCGTCAGCGCAACGGACGTCAGGGCAGCCGAAGGCGCGGCGGCCCACCGCCACCTCGCCGAATTGATGGCCGTGCAGCGTGAACGCTTCGCGCCAGTCCAGCGGCCGATGATCCCGGTACCCCCTCCGATCGATCCGGCCGTCATCGAGCAACAGGAGTGGGCGAAGATCAAGCACGAAGCCCGCCCGTGGCAACGTGCCCGCCGCCGAGAGCTACGACAGGAGGCTGCGAACCGCGCCCGCCAGCAGGCCACAGAACTCAACACCCGCGCTCGCGAACACCACCGCATTCAGCAGGCACAGGCCGACGCCTGGTGGGCGGCGTTGCAGCGAGGAGACGCTCAAGTACTTCGCGCCGCGCTGGACGCCGCCTTCGCGGACAACCCCGCGCCAGTCATGGTCACCCACGCCGACCGGCAGCATGCAAACCTGGTCGTCCTTCTCCCGGGACTCGAGGTCCTTCCGCCGAAGAAGGCACACATGACTCCGACCGGACGACTGTCGAGCAAAGCATGGACCAAGACCGAGCTCAACGACGTCTACGCCGACCTCCTGGGCGCACACCTCCTCGCGACTGTCCGGGAAGCCTGGGCCACCGGTCCCTCGCTCACCCACCTCAAGGTCACCGGCATCCGCCGAGGCCCCGGCAATGCCGACGAGCGTCTGTTCACCGTCGAGGTCGATCGAGTCGGCACGGCATGGCAGGACGACCACGCCGGAGCGACCGTGCTCCAGATTGCACCGCACGGCCTCAACCGGGTCGGCAGGACGCGCGAGGTCCGCGCCTGGTCCGACGGCACCGCCACGTGAACAGAACGTGCTCCACGCGTGCAGCAAACGCCCCAGTCTCGCAGCACCTGTCAGTCTTGCAGGCAAGGCCGCTTGGATCGCACGCGAAGGAGTCAGGTGCAGTGCGCTCTACCTGACCACCGATCTGCCAACACAGCTGCTCGAGTAGCCTGGATCTTGCCTTCGCGCTTCATCGCGGCATCCTCACTGCGCGCCCCCACGGTAGAAGTCAAGGCGGTCATTTCGCTTTGTTCGCCGTGAAGGTGCCCGCCTCGACGGACAAACCATTCTCGACGAAATCAGCTGGACCTGCTCCGGCTTCCCCACGGCCCAGGAGTACCGCCGGACGGAGCCTTCGTGCGTTCACCCGGGCCGTCCGGTCGAGTGCGGCCGAGGTCGTTGGCAGTACCGACGAACACCGGCCAGTACATGTCCACTGTGTCCTCATCGGGCGAGCGTTCGAGCTTGCGCTGCGCGTTGGGGTGCACCAGGTTGCGAAAGTCACGCACCGCGCTGGCGATGCGGTAGGCGTCCGTGTCTATCCACTTGAGACGGTGCGCCACATAGATCAACGACTGGAGCGGAAGCTTGTCAGCCCGATTGGCCGAGCGGATGTTCTCGGCCTTCGCTTCCGGCTCGTCCCAGATGGACTCGGGGATCGTCCGGTTCTCCGCGGCGTCGAGTAGCAGACCCTCGAGCAAGCTGCCCAGAAGGATCATCGCCGCCAGGTGGCAGCCGTTCGCACGGCACTTCTCGACCTCGATCACACGCTGTTCGAGGACGGCTACCAGTCGCTGATCGGTGACGATCTCGCTGATCGAGTACTGCAGCTTCTGCCGGCTGATGTCCACCGGCAAGTCTCGTGCCGCTGCGCGCCCGGTGCGCACGACCGGGCGCAGATCGGCGTCGAGCTCGACGTGCAGGTTCTCGACCTCCAAGAGGTAGTTGAGGGCTTCGAGAACTTCGTCGGCGGACTCCCAGTCCTGCTGGTATTCGCGGGGATCGGCCATCCGCTTCAGAACCTGTTCGATCGCGGCGGCGTCATCGCGCCGGCCCAGCAGCTGAGCGATCGTCCACGCCTTCCGGCTCTCTCCGTCGTAGCCGCCGACATCCCAGCCAGCGCGTCGGAAGAAGTCGACGAGGCCCTTCACGCTTCGGTAGTACTGCTTGCCGTCCGCGCAGATGAGCTCCGCGACCGCGACCAAGGTCTGTTCGTCGATCGGTTCCACGATCACTCCTCGCCCGATTCGATGCCGTGTTGGCCCAGGGTCTGCCAGACGACGGCCAGTGCCTCGTCCGGGTTCAGGATGAACTGGCTGTGGGCGACCCGGCAGAACGGCCAGCCCGCTCGCCGCAGTTCGCGCAGAGCCTCGTCGTCCATCCGGCGACGTTCGGCCGGAAGCCCGGTGTGTTCATCGCACATCACAGCAACGGACATGTCCCGCCCGCGCACGACGATGTCGAGCTGACGCCCGCCGATGTCAACCTGGACGTCGGCGTCGTAACCATGGGTCCGGATGCGCAGGTACACCTGCTGCACGAACAGCGATCTGAACGGATCGACACGCCGTGCGGTCGGGATCCGATCGGGATCAACATCCCGACGCTCGGGGTCGTCCGGTTCACCGTAGGCGCTCAGCATGCGGTAACGGACGTCGTCGCTGGCCAGCTCAGGGCCTAGAGAGGTGATGAGCCAGAGCTGGTCCCTCGCCCGGCTGACGGCGACGTTCAGATACTGCTCATACCGCAGGTTGCTGCGAATGGCATTCGTCCGCCCGGCGGCCACGGTCGCGACGAGCATGACGTCCCGTTCGTCCCCCTGGAAGTTCTTGGCATCACCGACCCGGATGTCCCGGCCCTCGATCTCCGACGCCGCGATCCGCTTCCCAAGGATGCCACGGATCATCTCGACCTGGCGGGCGCTCTGCAGAGCGATGATCCCGAATGTCTTGTTCTTGTAAGCCGGATCTTTCAGGCAGTCGTGCAGGATGTCGACGACGCGCTCGGCCTCTGGGCGGTTGGTCAGGTTCTCCGACGATCCGGTGGTGCGCCCATTGGTGACGACCTCGATCCGAACCGGCTGCAGACGGTCGGCGCCGTGCGGCCGCAGGGGCACCAGCTGGCCGTCGTAGAACTGCTGCGAAGGCCAGGCGATGATCTCCGGCATGCACCGGAAATGCTCTCGCAGCCGGATGACGGCCGGGAAGGCGCTGCTGAGGATGTTGTAGAGATTGCCATTCGGCAGCAGCATCTCGCGCACGTGCGGGGGCAAGTCCGGGAAGTCGGCCCGCAAGCGCTCGGTGACCCCGTCCAGGAGCCGCGGGCTGTTGAACGGCGTGCACTGCTTATCGTCACCGACCACGATGACGCGCGGCGCGAGCCACAGCAGGAACAACGCGGTCGGTTCGGCTTGGCTCGCTTCGTCGACGATGACGACGTCGAAGCTGTTGGCCTCCGCGGGCAGCATTTCCGCGACCTGACCGATGGTCATCACCCAGGCCGGCACAGCCTCCTTGGCGGCGTGCATCGCCGATCGCGCGGACTTCCGGTGTTGCCCGGCATGGCCGCCCTTGCCGTGCTGACGCTTCGAGAAGAACTCGAAGGACTTCAGCCCGCGCTTCGCACCTTCGCTCATCCCCTGCAGGCAGTGCGCCCAGGCCTTGGCCGTCGCGAGTTCGGCGGTGGTGGTGAGCAGCTGGGCCTTGGCGTCGGCCAGGTCGGTCTCCCGCTGGGCGTCGAGACCCGGCTGGTGCCGGACGCGCAGGAACCGGTCGGCGACCGCCCACGCCCACGCCTGGTCGACCGCCGGTAGCCGCTCGGCCCATCCGTCGTCGTGCGCAGTCGTCTCCAGCGACGTCAGGAGCCGGCCGTGTCCTTCCGCCAGCGGGGTGCGCAGCCTCAGCAACCGCTGGTGAGCCTCAACGGTCCAGCGCGCTCTTTCGACCGCGGCGACGGCGACGCCGAAGCCCCGGACGTCCCGGCGATTCAGAGCTTCCGAGAGGTCCCGCAGCTCCGGCGCCGCATCGGGCAACGCGGCAGTGTCGGCCAACCAGGTGCTCACCTGCGCGAGGTGTACCTCGCGTGGGGCAGTCTCGATGCGGTGCCAGGAGAGAGCTGTCGCGTCCCGGAAGGCGAGCCACTGTTCGTGCGTTGTCAAAACCGTCAGAATGCCGTGCTTGCCGAGCGCAGTGCGCAGCTCGAAGGTGAGTTGGCCGAGCTCCCGCAGAACGGAGAGGGCACCTTCGGCTTCGGCGAGCCAACGGAGGCGGTCCGTGGCACGGGTGGCTGGATCCGGGATCGCCGCGACGAAGCTCCACGCGTGCTCGACCTCGGTGAGCGTCACCACGATGTCCAGCACGTCATGGACGGCGGCAGCGCCTTCTTCGGTCCACGGCTCACGGTGCCGGTACGCGCACCGCTCCCGCACCGCCTGTGTCTCGCGGCCGAGGCTGGTCAGCCGGCGGAACCAGGGAGTGCGCACAGCTCGGTGGTTCCGCAGTCCGTCGAGCAGTGCCGCTGCCTGGTCACGGAGGTCCCGAAGCGCAGGCTGGTCGTACTCGGGGAACTGGACGTCTCTCAGCAACGGGTTCCGAGACCGCGTCGAGAGCGTTTCCGCCACGGGCGGCCTCGCCGTGACGTCTTGCCACGCACTCAAGTTGGTGCCGGCGAGCAGGTCGCCGACGGCGCTCGCGAGCCATCGCTGGCTTTCCGAGCCGGCGATACGCTGGTGCAGGTGCCGAACGATCTCGGCCACTCGTTCGAGGGAGCTGAGCCACCGCTCGAGTTCGGCGGGGTCCACGCGGCCGCAGCGGTCCGCCAGATCACGCGCCTCGTCTCCGACGTCAGGCGGTATCAGGTCCGGGATGAGCTGTGCGGCTTGCTTGACCGCGTCGACCTCCTCGGACGGCGGGAGGAACTCGGCCGCGCGGACTGGGCCGTCCGGATGCGCCTGGACCAAGACGTGCAGTTCAGCCAGTTCCGAGGAGGTCAGCGGGCAGTGCACGGGCGCGTCCGCGTCCAGTGGCGGGAACCATTCGAAGCCGGCGCGCCGCTCTTGAACCAGTGCGGCGATTTCAGCCAGCCGCCCGCCGTACCCGTCGGCGACGGGTGGATGTTCGACGTGCTCGGATTCGCGCAGGTCCGCGAGGGCGGCTTCTGCGTCGGCCACCCGTTGCCGAGCCACGGTCCAGCGGTCCTGGGCCGCGTCGACGCGCTCGCGAGCTTGGACGGCATCGGTGCCGTTGACGTACTCCGACATCGCGCGGACGCTCGCTTCCAGGTCGCCCGCCCGGCCGTCCTTGGCACCGGCGAGGGAGACACACAGGTTCTGCATGTCCGAGGGCAGCATCCCGCGGAGCACGCGAAGTGGCTGCTCACGCTGGCTGACGACAAGTACCCGCATCCCCTCGGCCAGCATCGCTGTCAAGAAGTTCGCGATGGTGTGGGTCTTGCCGGTTCCCGGCGGTCCCTGGACGACAGCACCGTTGTCCTGTCGCACCCGGTCGAGGACCAGCCGCTGCTGCCGATTGTGTTCCCGGGAGAAGAGCGGGTCGGCGCTGAGCCTCTTGGCCGTCTCGGCCGCGGCCGCAAGCCACGCCTCCTGCTCGGCCGGTGTCAGGTCGCGGAGGATCTGGACCAAGGCCTGTGGCACCACGACCGCCGGATCGCGCAGCTTGTCTAGGACGTCGTCGAGGAAACCGGCGATACTGGAGCGGTCTCGCCGCCGGAGGACGATCGCCGGGGCCGTCGACACCGAAAGCCTCCCTGCGCGCTCGCCGTCCGGAGGCCGCGTCACGGCGTTGTACTGCAGCGAGTCCGGGAGCAGCCGCCGGCTCCACTCGGCGAGCCACTTCCCGGCTCCTTCATCGGTAGGCAGCAGATCGGAGTTCTCGACATCACCTCGGATGTCATCGACCCGGCCCAGCCGCTCCCCCAGCACCGGAACGAGGAACCTCCGGTCCTCCAGCACCAGGACCGCGTTCTCGTCGACGCCGATGGTCACCCCGGAGTAGCGTTCATCCATCCGGGCGAACAACCGCTTGACCAGCAGATGGCGGTTGACGCGCCGCCCTGCCTCGTCCGTGCCGGCAAGAAGGCCCGCGCAGAGGACGAGCTCGAATTCGTCATCCTGGTTGGCGAGTTTCTCGGCCACTTGGCGGAACTCCTCGTAGAGCTCCCGTCGTGGCCGCTCCGCCTCGATCTCGGCCAGCCAGGCGTTCCGCGCAGCCAGCGCCGCGCGATACGCCACGACGAGCGAGTCGTCTTCACCGGAAGTCTCCAGATGGTCGGCCAAGAGGGGCGGCACCTCGGGTTCCGGTGCTTCGTGGTCTATCCACTGGCCGGGCGCGACGTAGCCGGTCAGCTGCGACGGCAGTGCCGGAGGCGTCGGCAACGGCACTTGGTCGACGGCGAGGAACCCGCCATCGGAACCCGGCTGCGCCCGGAGCACCACGCTGCCGGGCAGGTCCGTCAGCCACCAGGTCCGTTCGAAGTTTTCGAGATCGCAGGTGTCGGCCTTGGTCGTGACCGCCATGTCGCGGAGGTACTCCACCAGCTTGGTCGCCTCACGGCGGACGTTTGGGTCATTCGGACGCATCCAGTCCCCATCGCCACACCCGTCCCCTCTCGACGGGCAGTAAGACAGAATCCGACAGCCCCGCGGCCAGATCAAGCCAAGATCGGAAATGGCCCCGGAATGTACCAGCGACTTGCACGATCGGAGGCCGGGTCACGCTCCGAACCACCGCACCGGACGACTCGCGCGCGGCGAAACTGAAATGCCCAGGCGCGCGAGTTACGGTTGCCCGGTGTTGGTAACTCCGCGTCCAGGTAGCGACCGCAAGAATCTGCTCGTGCTTCTGCGAAGCCTGCGCGACCAAGTAGCCAATCTGGAGGGCGGCGGCGTCAACGGAACCGGCTTTGACAGGCTGCTGGCGTATCTCAACTGGGCGGCGAACGCGGCAGGCGCGCTCGGCAATCAGGTGAGCGAGGCCGACCTAGCCCGCCTCGTCCTCACCAAGCGGTACGAGCAACTGCTCAGCGGCGTCGGCACGCTGGCGGGCACAGACACGGTCACCGTCGTGAATCTGCTCGTCTCCCTGGAGCTACGGGAACGCGTCGTTGCGTTCAACCAGGCGGTCGCGGCGCTTCAGCAGATCATCGACCGCTGGTCGAGCACGGACTTGTGCGTCGTTGCGGACAGCAGCTTCTACATCCACCACCCGGTGAAACTCAAGGACATCGACTTGACGGAGGTCGTGGATTTCGATCGCGGCTACGTTCGACTGCTGGTGCCGATGGTGGTCATCGACGAACTGGACGGGCTGAAGGAGAGCAAGAACAAGCACGTGCGGTGGCGCGCCGCGCACACCCTTGGCGTCCTCGACGAGCTCTTCCGGGACGGCGCACCTTCGGCGAAGCTCCGCGCGACTCGCGTCGAGATCCTGTTCGATCCCCCGGGGCACAGCAGACTGGCGATCAACGACGACGAGATCGTCGACCGGGCCGTCTCAGCTCAGGCACTGGCCTACCAGCCGGCGATCGGGCGAAAGGTAGTCCTCCTGACCTATGACACCGGTCAAGCGAGCCGGGCGCGCAGAGCCGATCTGGACGTGCTGAAGCTGAACCAGCCTCCGGAAGAAGAACCCGCGGCCACCGCCTGACGACACGCCGGAGGTTCATTTTCGCGCATTGATTACTGCCTTTGAGTAGAGTGCGGCCCATGAGTGACGAAGACGACGTCCTCACGGCCCTCCGACGCCGCAGCGTGCTCGACGGGATCGCGTGGGCACACCGGTCGGCGTACGGCCAGCTGCGCGAGGACTACAACCCGGCGGGCGGACACAAGCAGTCCTGGATCGGGTTCAACGCCCACGTCTACCTCATCGACCGGCTCGACCGCGTCTTCCAGTGCAGCGACTTCGCCGTCCCGCCCGGCCAGGACTCCGTCGGGCGTGATGTGCTCGCCGAGGGCATCGCCGACCGGGACTCGCGAACCATGCCACTGCTGCCAGCCGGCACGGTGGTCCGCCGAGACCTCAACGGCTCACCCGGCTGGTCCGTCGCCGGGTGGCGGTGGCTGCTCGCATCCTACGAGTTCGGCCAGGTCGCCAAGATCGCCTGGACCGAACGCAGCGAGACCAAGCAGCTGGTCGCGAAGCAACCCCACGCCGAAGAAGACGGCGGGCTCTTCCCCCTCTCCAGCCTGCCGGGCCTCCCGCCGCTCGGCGAGCTGCCCGACAAACAGCGAGAACTCCGGCGAACCCTGGTGCTCGCCCACGCCATGGACCCCACGACGGCCGAAGTCGAGCTGTTCTTCGGCCGGATCCGCTGGAACCTCGACCATGGCGACGCCTGGGTCTGGCGCACCGGGTTGACGGCTGGGAACGGTCCAAGCGGCGGAACCTCAACGCCCAGGCAGCCGTCGAGCCCTGCTGAGCCGAGCGGTGACGCCGTGGCGGACGCCGACGTGCGTGTCCGTCGCCGGGCGCGCGACCACGACGGTCCGCGTGCTATTGGTGAGGCATGAGTGATCGGCTGGGTGACGTCGCCACCTTCTTCGACGGTGGCCGGCTGACTTTGGCGCGCCAGCTGGCGGGCCTGCGCAAGAACGGTCTGGCGGACCGCATCCACAAGACACCGACCGCCGTCGCGGCCTACGAGAGCGGGCTCAAGCGCCCTGCCGCGGCGACGGTCGCCGCGATGGCCTTGGCGCTCGACGTGAGCCCGGACTTCTTTATCACGCGCGCGCACGAACTGCCCACCGCGACGACCGCGCCGCACTTCCGGTCGCTGCGGTCCACCAGCCAGATCTCCCGGGATCAGGCCCACGCGTACGGGTGCATGGCCGTCGACGTCGCAACGACGATCGAACGCCACGCGGAGTTCCCCGAGCGGAACCTGCCCAGCCATCCGGTCGCCGTCGATGCCCCGGCGAGCGATGCGCCGGAAGAAGCCGCGCGGCTGCTCCGGAAGCAGTGGAACCTGCCAGCGGGACCGGTCGGGCATCAGGTCAGGCTGGCGGAGAACCACGGATGCCTCGTGGTGTTCAGCCCGCCGGGCAACGCGAGCGTCGATGCGTACTCTTTCGACACACCGCTGCGGCCGATCATCATCCTCAACCCGGCGAAGGACGACTACTACCGCCAGCGGTTCGACGTCGCCCACGAGCTCGGCCACCTCGTTATGCACCTCGACGCCGAACCGGGCAGCCGCGCGGTCGAGGATCAGGCACACCGGTTCGCCGCCGAGTTCCTCACGCCGGCGGAGGAGATCGCGGACCAGCTGCCCGCGAATGCGGACTGGCGCCGACTCGGCCAGCTCAAGCAGCAGTGGAACGTCAGCCTCCAAGCATTGCTGTACCGGGCACGCAGCCTCAAGGTGATGAGCGACGTCACCTACCGAAACGCCATGACCACTGTGTCCAACCGTGGCTGGCGACGCCGCGAGCCGGGCCCGATGCCACTTCTGGAGCAACCTTCGCTGCTACCCCGCGCCGTCGAACTCCTCAAGGCGGAGACCGCCGTCGATGAGCTCGCTCTGGCATCGGAATGCCAGGCTCCGCTAAGTCTCTTCCGGACGATCACCGCCCGAGCACCCCAGCCCGATCGAGGAGTCGAACCGCCATCCCGCAATTAGCAGATGACAAGGCATAATGGACGGTATGCCCAATTCCGCCGCCTCGCCGCCCTCAGCTCCGCCTCCGACAGCACATTTCTACCCCGCGGAAACGCCTCGAGGCGAAGTGGTCGTTTACAGCGGCGCGCTCGACGGGCAGTCCGGCACCCGGTTTTTCAAGGCCGAAGGTTCCGTCTCCCTACGATGGAGTCCGTCGCCGGCGATGCAGTGGTCCGCCACGTCTCCTGAATTCGACATCGGCTTCGACCCCACAACGGGCCACCTGGCGCTCGAAGAGATCCGCATAACGGTGCCGGAAAAGCACCCTTTCCGGGTCACTCCGAGAACTCCGCCTCAGCAGGACGACGCTCGTTGGAACGGACGCGGGCCACAGCCGAGGATCGTCGTGGGTACCCCGGACGCCCGAGATCTCACGCACGCGACCTTCCTCCTGGCGAACCTGCCGGTTATGCCGGTCGCCGGCACCTTACGCGACAAATCCACGTGGTACGCGGGTCGTACCGTACTGACCGGCGCCAACTGGAAGGTGACGCTCGACGCCCCCCACGACCACCAGGAGACCCAACGAGACTTGAAGGAGAACGGCGGTTACGCGGCAACGCACACGGGCCGCGTCGAACGAGAAGACGGCTCCGACTTCAGCACTCAGGACCTTCAGGATGTCCTTCATATCTTGCGGTATGCACTGAGCCTCGCTTGCGGCCGCTGGACCTCACCAATCCTGCCGGTGGCTTACAACAACGCGGCCGAACCGACGTGGTCAGAATGGGCGTCCCCTCTTGTCTCCCCGTGGCGTACTTCGTTTGGTCTCGTCGACAGTCACCATCCTGAACAACTTCAGGAGCTTTTCGCACGCATCGCAGCAGCTTGGGCTGACCCGCTAAAACAGGAAGTCGTTCAGCGGGCTATCTACTACCTGATCGACGCGAACGATCCCCATCCGCTCGAACTTGCCGTCTCCTCGGCTCAGTCCGGGCTGGAACTGCTGGCGTGGTCAGAGCTTGTCGAAGACCGTCAGGCTCATACCGCGGGAACCTACAAAATGCTGAAAGCGCACGAGTCCATGCGCGAACTGCTGGCCTTGCACTCAATCGACCCGATGTTCCCACCAGAACTGACCGAGCTGTCCTCGGTGGCCGCAAAACTCACCAACCTTTCAGTGGGCGACGGTCCCGAAATCCTCACTCGCATGCGAAACGGCGTCATGCACCCGACCCGGACGAAGCCGAAGTTCACCAGCGACGAGTGGTACGACGCATGGTGCCTGGCCCGGCACTACCTGCAACTCGCCATCCTCGGCTACATCGGATACCAGGGTACCCACCGCGATCCCGCAGTGAAGGTGCACTGGACCGGACAGATCGAAGACGTGCCCTGGAATCCGTCGAACAGTGTCACCGGAAGGCAGTGAGACGTCGCCATACCTTGTCAGATCACTATTTCAGGTGGGAGTGGGCCACGGGTGTCGTAGAACAGTGTTCGACGGTGTCGGTGCGGCCGAGTCATCCCGTCGAGGCCTGTACTTCACCGTCGATCGGAACCGCTATGTCGTCCGGAACCGCCGACTACACGGGTGTTCCCGCTCAGCGCCGCGCCCGAGTGGTCACCTGTCAGCCACTCCCGCAACTCCGCATGCCGGAACTCGACCCCCACACCCGCCAGCCGGACCAGCCCGGCTTCGTACGCCCAATCCATGAGCTGGCCCGGCCGGGCAGGCAACCTGCTGCGCCATCTCCCCGTGACGATCGCCGCGAGGTACCGGAACCAGGTCGGACGAGCGAGCAGGAACGCCCCAAGGATCGCCGCAGGCACGGCGGGTTTGCCGACTACGTATGCCACGATGCCGAATCCGATCCCGCAGGTGATCGCGGCCACGACGTCGAAGCCCATGCTGAGGCGGACAAGCTGACTCGGCCGCGCCATCGCGAGCGGCCTGCGACCTGCGGAGAGCTGCACCAACATGAGGGCGAAAGACATCACACCTACCGGCAATGCGTCTTCCGGGGACAGCACGAGCGCGGCCACTCCGGCCACCGCGGCGCCGCCCAGGAGGCACCATGGCAGTGCCTTGGTGAGCAGCAGCAGACGCCCCCTTCGAGTTCGAAGCGTATGAAGGCTGAGTGTCGACACCATCACCGGCATGCCCATGCACATGAACGCCGTGGCGGTCACCATGCACGCGCTGAAGACCACCACGGCCGTGCCGGCCGGGACGTCGACGGTCAGCAGGGACGGGTACTGGACGCACAACGCGACCGCACCGAGCCCCCAGCCGAGGATCGCCTGGCCGAAGCCGCCGATGACCCGCGGCAGTACCCGCCCCGCGGTTCGCCACACGGCGGGTAACGCGATGTCGGCGTTGTCTCCGATGAGAGTTTCACTCGAAAGAGTCATGCCGCGCAGCCATCGCTCCACGTCTTCGCGCTGCCACCGGCCACCGTCGCGACGCGGGTGCTGTTCGGTCAGGGCCGGGATCAGCTGCGTCAAGAGGTGGGCCGTGATCTCGTCCGCCGTCAACTCGGCGAGCTCGGCATACGGGTCGCCTCGCTCCGCGAAGGCCGTTACGCACAGGTAGAGACGCCATGGAGAACTCAAGGCGTGCTGGAACGGACTCGACCGACCCGGATCTCGACTGTTCGAGCCGGAAAAGGCGTCCAGGGTCCGACGCCAGCGGGATTCCATCGCTCTCGTCCCCAGTTGCTCGACGATGTAGTCACGTATCGTCGCCGGCGAAAGTGGCTCCAGTTCGACCACCGTGGCATCGCGAAGCTGTTCCGCCGGGGCGAGCCTGCCGAACCACCCGGCGCGGCAGGTCAGCACGAATGGGCGTGATCGTGCACCGAAGTTCAAGGCACGGAGGACGGCGGCCGAACGGCCGACGTCACCGATCTCGTCGAGGCCGTCGAGAAGCGGCAGGATCCGGCCGCCGGCCACGAGCCGGGCTGCGTTCTGTTGTCCGATTCCTCGTCGGCGAAGCTGGGTGACCAGCCACGACTCGAACTGCTCGGACAGCCGGGCCGAAGTGATTTCGTTGTACCGCTCTCCTCGAGGGAACGGATCGAACGACGCGAGGTTCATCCGGACCGGCAGCGGCCGTGCGGCGGCATCGGCGGCCGGCTGCTTGCCGAGCAGGTCGAGCGCGAGCTTGATGAGCAGGACGGTCTTGCCGGCACCGGCGTCACCCAGCACCAGAAGCCGTCCACGGTCCAATGCGCAGTAGTACCCGGCTACATCGAGCACCGAGCCGTGCGGACCGCCGCCGTCGGCGCGCCGGGCGAGCCCCTCACGACGCCGGAAGCCGACGTCGGCCGAGCTCGGATCACCAGGGTCCCCGAGCAGCTGGGCGAGTGTGGCTGCCTCCCCGGCCCGCAACCGCTGGGCCAGCTCCTCGGCGGCTGCCTCCGACCGTCCGCGGCGGTCCCGGATCCAGGTGCCCAGTGTCGGCAGGGCCGCGACAACCGCGACGAAGAGAGCCAAGACCGTGGCGATTTCCCCGCCGCGGGTCTGCAGTTCGACGAGCACGACAGTCGCAGCGACGAGTGCCGCCACCCCGATACCCGACAGCACGATCCGAAGAATCCGCATCACGACCTCCCCGTGCGTAATTCTGCCACAGCGGCGTCCACGAGCAGGTACAGGTAACAATCCGAAGTGGAGTGCGTCGTTTCGTCCAAGCGAATTTGGCAACGGAAGACACGAGAACCGCCTGGCACGACTCCACCCGGTTGAGGCGGAACGAGTAGCCCGCGAAATCCTGCAGCTCATCGATACATCCGCTCGACCGGCACTCGCTCACAACGGCCGGGGCGTCGACCCAAATGCGGAGACTTCCGGGCCGTGAGTGGTAGAACGATGACGTCGGACAGCAGGCTTCAGGAGGACTGGGTGTACCTGCAGAAGGTAGCCGTACGCGGGTTCCGCGCGGCGGCGGGCGAAGAGATCGTCTGCGAATTTCCCGGACGCTTCTCGCTACTGGCCGGAGCGAACAACGCCGGCAAGAGCACCGTGGCCGACTCCTTGTACCTCGCCCACCCTCGCACGTTTCCGCACGTACCTCGGCCGACGGTCGCCACACTGGGTGCGGCGCTCCCCCGCGAGATCGACGTCACGTACGCCTTCAGCGCCGACACCGACGAGGGCCCTGTCGGGCAACGGCTGCAGCGCACCGCCATGCCCGCCCCCGTCTGGACCCGCGAACTCGAGCGCAACCTCGGCCGCGTCCGAGCGAGGACCGTCGGCGCCGAGCCGGAGGAGTACGAGTCGTTGCGGCTGATCTACCTGCCTGCTTACCGCAACCCGCTCGATGAACTCGCCCGGCGCGAAGCTCAGGTCCTGATCGAGCTGTTCCGGGCCGAACAGCAGGCCCGCAACGGCCATCGGAACCTCGTCGATCTCCGCGCCCGAGCGCAGCGCCTGCTGGAGGCCCTCACAAGGACCGGCCTGATCGAAGCCGTCGAACAGCGCGTCCGCGGCCACCTCACCGCCCTGTCGTCCGGAGTCAGCCACCAGTTCGCGTTCATCGGCGGCCAAGTCGTCGACGACGCCTACCTCGCCCGGGTACTGGAAGTGCTCCTCGGCACTGTCGACGACCGAGCCTTCGCCCAGCGGCTCGAAGTCTCGGGCCTGGGTTACGTGAACCTGCTTCACATCGCGATCACCCTGGCGGCGATCCCCGACCTGACGACGCCCCGATCGGAGACCCCCGGATCCGACGACGGCGAACCCGCCGAGGAGCTCAGCGAGGACGAACGCCAGACTGTTCGATCCAAGCCCGCCACTACGATCGTACTGGCGGTGGTTCTCGGCCTGTGGCACGCCCTCCTGGCCGGGCTGGGCATCAGGGCAGCCCATGAGGAAGTCGTCCTCCTCAACCGGCAGCACGCTCTTGTGCGGGCAAACCTGGCCGTGTGCGCCGAGCTGATCGAGGCGTTGCGAACCTGAGCCACCCGGTTCCCCCTACCCCAGCCAAGCCCGTCTTGTCGGTCGGCCGCTGGCAACTGCTCCGCCGTGACCGGTGAAGCTATTCTGTCCAGGCGGCCGAAGACCGCGGAGGGGATTTCGCGGTGGACGAATACGATCTCGGACGGCTGACCGACTTCGACTTCGAGATGCTCTGCAAAGATCTCTTCGAGGTCGTACTGGGCTGCTCGCTCGAGATCTTCGCGCGCGGCCGTGACGGCGGGATCGACCTGCGCCACGTCGCTCCGTCCTCGGGCGAGCTGACGGTGATCCAGTGCAAGCACTGGATCAGGTCGGGCCGCAAAGCGCTGATCGGGCATCTGCGGAAAGTCGAGCTGCCTAAGGTCAAACGCCTCGCGCCGCACCGCTATCTCGTCGCAACGACCGTCGAGCTGACCGTCGCCGCCAAGGACGAGATCGCGGCCGTCTTCTCCGGCTACGTCCAGTCTCCGGGCGACGTCTACGGAGCGAACGAGATCGTCGCGCTGCTGCGGAAACACCCGGAGGTCGTGAGTCGCCACGTCCGGCTCTGGCTCGCCAGCAGCTCGGTCCTCGGTTCACTGCTCAACCGCGACGTGCTGAGCCGGTCACGCGCGCTCACGGCCGACGTCGAGGAGAGCCTGCGCCGGTTCGCCCCCTACCCTGGGCGAGACCAGGCCTGGCGACTGCTCGACGAGCAGCACAGCTGCCTGATCGTCGGCCCGCCGGGCGTCGGCAAGACGACCCTCGCGCACGTCCTCCTCGCCGACCTGCAGGCCGACGGCTTCATGATGGTCGAGGCCACTAACCGCCTCGACGACGTCCACCGCGTCTGGGACGACGACCACAAGCAGGTCTTCTTCGTCGACGACTTCGTCGGCCAGACGAAACTGGACGAAAACGCAGCCCGCGTGGCGAACTACGAGCTGCCCCGACTCCTCCGCATGATCCGGAAGTCGGAGACGAAACGCCTCGTGCTCACCTGTCGGAACTACCTGATCATCCAGGCAGGTGAGCACTACGACCGCCTCGACGTCCGCGGCCTGGATCCCTACGAATGCGCTGTCGACATAGCCGGGTTCGACCGCGGGGTTCGAGCGGAGATCTTCTACAACCACATCTTCTTCTCCGATCTTTCGCCGGAGCAGCGCGCCCAGCTCGCCGAACCGAACGTGTACGAATCGATTATCGCCCATCGCAACTACAGCCCTCGCTTGCTCGAGCACGCGCTGGCCGAGGCGGTTCTGCTCCCTGGGTCCGAGGACGTCGCAAGCATCGTCCGGCACAACCTCGACAACCCTGCTCATCTGTGGGAACGCCTGGTCGAGAAAGTTCTCGGGGCAGACGAACTCGCCCTGGTCATGGTTCTCTACACCGCCTATCGATCCGCGGACCATGACCGACTGCGCGAAGCGTGGCGCGCTCACCTGGGGCTGCCCGCGAACTCCGACACCGACCGGCGGTTCCGCCGCTCCCTTCGCCGCCTCGAACCCGTAATCGTGAGGGTCGACGACCACACAGGCGAACGCCGCATCGAGTTCAGCAACCCGTCGATCGTAGACTTCTTGCACAAGTACCTGGCGGAAAACAACGGAACAGTTTCGGCGCTGATCGATACCGCGGCATACTTCGACCAGCTCATCACAATCTGGTCGTTTTCCGACCAGCCGCCCGTTCCCGAAGGGCCACTCATCCCATACTCGCATACACCGTTTGCAGTTCAACCGGAGCGGCTTCAACGCGCCGTTTTCAGAATCGTCGACCGATCTCAGCGCGTCAGCCAGTATTGGACGGATCAAGAAGCTGTCGAAGCCTCCTTCATCCTCAGCCTGGGAAGGACAGTCGGCGATACCCCACAGCTCGTCGCCATCGGCCTGGAAGCACTCGAAGACCTGGTCAACAACGGGGCAACCTCGACAGCTCTTCATAAACTGGCATTCGATGTCGCCAAATCTCCGGTCCCAACCTGGCACCCCTACGCTGAAAAACTGGCCGAAAAGGCATACCCGACAGCAATCGAAGAAATCGAGACATGGTACGATGTTCAGCGCCTTGAATCAATCGTCGAAGACCTCACTACACTGAGCCCGAAATTAGCATCAATCGGCATGGACGAATTTATGTCTCGCAAATTCGACCTAGCCGTGGAGCAACTCGAAAATTGGTCCAACGAGGACTACGAACCGGTTTTTTATGGAACTGACTTCGACGATATTTTGCACTTCATGGAAACTCAGGAACACGACCTCGCCGAAGAGTGCCAGCGGGTCCGCGACTACCTGGACCGGAAGCGCCGGGACGAGAGCGAACGAGTTCCCAACCCGCCAGTCTCCTCGGCACCAAGCCCCGACCTGATCGACTCGATGTTCTCGACGCTCCACGATGACTAGCTGTTGCGGTCATGACACTGGTGACGCGGGCGAGGGCCTGAGACAAGGGACGGGTCTTTCGGCGGCAGGATGAGAAGTGCGACCAACTCGTCCGCCGATCAGAAAGACCCGTCCGTGCACCACCGTAATGCCCCGCTGTCGATCGAGGGCCGCCGCCGGCTCGTCGCGCGCTGCCAGACCCGCCCGATCGCCCACGTCGCCGCCGAGATGGGCATCTCCCGCCAATGCGCGTCCAAGTGGGTCAACCGCTGGCGCCGCCACGGCGAAGCAGGTCTAGATGTGATGTCCAGGGACGTTGTCCCGGGTTGAGGTGACCAGGCGCGGCCTGTCGTGCTGACAGGTGAAGGCCTCCGGTTGTGAAGTGGAGCTGTCTAGGAACCGCTTCACACCTCCGGAGGCCTTCGTGTCCCACCCTAACGCCACCCTGACCCCACGCACCCGACTGCGGCTCGCTCGGTCGATCGTCGAGCAGGGCTGGACCTGCGCCGAAGCGGCGAAGATGTTCATGGTCGCGCCCAGAACTGCGGCGAAGTGGGCGCGGCGCTACCGCGCCGAGGGCGAAGCCGGGATGGCTGATCGCAGTTCGCGGCCACTTCACAGCCCGGCCCGCACCCCTGGCCGATGGTGCGGGCGATCGCGCGGCTGCGATGGCGGCACCGGCTGGGCCCGGTCCAGATCGCCGGCCGACTCAAGATACCGGCCTCCACGGTGCACGCGGTCCTGGTGCGCTGCCGGATCAACCGGCTCACCCACATCGACCGGGTCACCGGCGAACCGCTGCGCCGCTACGAACATGACCACCCCGATTCGCTGATCCACGTCGATGTCACCAAGTTCGGCAACATTCCCGACGGCGGCGGACACCGCTACGTCGGCCGGCAACAAGGCGAGATCAACAAACGCGCCACCCGCGGCCTGCCTCGCGGCGCGGACTACAAGCCCCGCACCGGCACCGCATTCGTGCACACCGTCATCGACGACCACTCCCGCGTCGCCTACGCCGAAATCCACACCGACGAAACCGCAATGACTGCCACCGCCGTCCTGCGCCGGGCAATGGCCTGGTTCGCCGAGCTGGGCGTCACCGTCGAGCGCGTGTTGTCCGACAACGGGTCGGCCTACCGCTCGCACGCCTGGCGGGACACCTGCGCCGAGCTGGGTGCCACCCCGAAACGGACCCGGCCTTACCGGCCGCAGACAAACGGCAAGATCGAGCGGTTTCACCGGACCCTGGCTGCGGGCTGGGCCTACGCTCGCTTCTACCCGTCCGAGGCCCTGCGCCGGGCCGCGCTACCGGGGTGGCTGCACTTCTACAATCACCATCGACCCCACAGCTCAACCGGCGGCAAGCCGCCAGTCACCCGGCTGACCAACCTTCCTGGACATCACAGCTGATATGGAGGGGTTGTTTGTCAAGCGGGCAGGCTGAAGCTGGCGCGATGTGATTGGGTCGTGCCTGGTCAGTGGGGTGCTGGCGGGAGACTCGCGGTGCGGGGGCGGTGTCGGTCGACGCGCGGTCAAGGCTGATATGCGCGGGTTGATTACCGCATGACCGGGTGTTCGTCGGGAGCGCTCCGCGTCTCTAGGGTCGAGCGTCGCACCCCCGTCGCCTGTGCGGCTGGGGTGCTGCTCATAGCTGTATCGCGGGTCGCTCCTCGCGCTGCCTGCGCATGCCGGTCTCCCGCCGGCGGGCTTTTCGGGGGTGTGTCAGCCCGTGCCAGGTTCTGTGCTCGGCTCCATGGTGGCGAGGCTCCAGCACCAGCCGGCCAGCTCGCGGGCAACAGCGACCGCGCTGACGGTGGGGTCGCTTGCTGCGGGCATCGAACCGTGTCCAGCGGCGGTGCAGCCGCCGGTTGCCCGCCTCGGCCCGCGCCCGGACCGCCGCCGGCTGACTATCCTGACGGCGGATCAGCTCCCGGCTGAGCCGATAGCGTTTGCGGTGATGCCAGGCGGCCTCGACCAGCAACCGCCGGGCGTGGGAATTGCCGGTCTTGGTGATTGCTCCCTGCTGGCGGTGCTCGCCGCTGGAGGACTCCGCGGGCACCAGCCCGACGTAGGCGCCGATCGAGGCACCGGTGAACCGGTGCCAGTCCCCGATCTCGGTCGCCAGGCCGAACGCGGTCAGCGTGCTCACTCCGCGCAGGCAACCCAGCCGGCCCACCACCGGCGCGAACGCCGGGGTCGCGGCCAGCTCGGTGATCGCCGTGTCCAGCCGGGCCCGGCGAGCCTGCGTGGCCAGCACCGCGTCGAAGGCCTCCTCGAACGCCAGCCGGACCCCGACCCGGTCGAAGCTCAGCGATCGCAGCCAGACCTCGTGCGCCCCGGTCCACGCGCAGCCGTCATAGAACAAACCCTGCCGCAGCAACAACTTCGACAACCGATGCCGAGCCCGCATCAGGTCCCCGCGGACATCCTCCCGTGCTCGCACCAGATCCCGTACCGCTTCCTCGGCCTCACTGGGCACCCGCACCGCGGGCAGCTCCCCGATCCGCAGCAGCCGCGCCAGGCGCTCGGCGTCGCGGCGGTCGGTCTTGACCCGATCCCCGGGCTGCCGCTCCAGCTTCGACGGCGCGACCACCACACACCGCACCCCAGCCCGCTCCAGCGCCCGCGCCAGCCCGAACCCGGTCGGGCCGGCCTCGTAGGTCACCGCCGCCGGAGCGGGCAGCGAACACACCCACCCCACCACCGCCTCGGTCCTCGGCGACAGCCTCAACGACCGGACCTCGCCGGCCTCGTTGTCGATCGCGCAGGCCATCACCGACCGGGAGTGAACATCCAACCCGACACACGTACGCTCGATAAACGCCGGCGCCTCCCGTAAATCGCGGCTCTACCACCACCAAGCGTGGCGGCAACCCGCGCCAACTTACGAGCGAGGCGCCGGCCCTCCATACGGTCTAGGGCGCTATTCAGCTCGTCGGCGAATCATCCGTCCTGGTCAGCGGCTTCCACCAGCGGCTCGGTAAACGTCCATCTGCGGCATGCGGGAACTCGTTGAACTGGCCGCCGACGCGGTCGCCGTCCGAGCGTGCGGCGCGCCTGCCGTACGGACGGCCCTCGTCGGCGTCACCGGGCACTCGGCGCCCGACGGCGCCCTTAGCATGGCCCACGGAAACCTCGACCTCCGGCTGGCTCGCCTCGAATCGGCCAAGGCTCCGGCAGGCCGGCTGCAGCGCCTGCTGTCCTGCGGCTTCGCGGCTGCCGCCGTGACTGCGCTACCGGCGATCGCCGGGGCCGCCGTGCTCCTCGCGATCGCCGTCGTGACCTGCCCGCTGCTGGGCGGCTGATTCCCCGTTCCGCCGCCCACGCGCTGCGAAGCTCGGGACGCGGTGCGCACGCACCCGCCGCCGGGCGAGCACGGCCACGACGACGATCTTCAAGACGACGACGCTCGTCGATCTGCGGCGCGATCAGCCCCTTCGCCACCACGCCGCTGCGCGCCTGCCCGCACCAGCGCTGTCCCGAGCACGAGCCGTTCGCCGTCAGCAACTGTGCTCATCGATCCTCAGGTCGCTGACCTGCGTAAGGTCCTGCTGGACCAGGAAAGTGCCGCCTACTGGTCAGCCGGCCACGACGGTGCCGGGGTTAGCTTCCAGAAGGGAGTTGGCGTGCAGGTGATGGTGGTGGCGATCGGGGTGGTGATCGTCGTGGTCGCGATGCTGTGCGGGACGAAGATCGTGATAGAAAATCGCCGGGAGCGGCGTCGCGAGTCGCGTGAGAACGAACGAATGAGGACCTCAGCCGGGCTTCCGGGTGGAAGCAGGTTCGCCGGAATCGACCCGGACGGAGTCACGATCATGGAGATCGGTCCGAGTCCCTGCCGGACGTCGAACGAGCAGGACACGCATGGCCGGCTCTGATCTGGCCGGCGCCGATCCGGTGGCGGCGAGCCAGCCAGCTCCGCCGCGCCCAGCCGACATCGTCGAAACAGAACCCGCACACATACCCACCGAGCGCACGAACAGGCCCAAGTTCGCAAGCTTCAACGAGTACTACCGTGCCGACGCCGCACGGTTGGTGGCGTTTCTGATGAAGCTCGGCGCCAACGCGCACGATGCGGCCGACATCGCCCACGACGTACTGGTCGACATCTTCCGCAGGTGGGACAAGATCGCCTCACCCCAAGACTGGGCACGCCGGGCCGCTGTAGGCAGGTGCTTCAAGACCACGACCCCGGGCAAACACGAGACTCTGGTCTTCGTGACGCCGGACTCGGCGTGCTCGACTCTGCTGTCGCCCGAGTTCTACGCCGAAGTCATCGAGTCCGCCGGCGCCGCGTGAGCTTTGCTGGCGCCGTTGTCCTCGCAACAGCGCCTCGTGATGGTCTACCTCTCCGACGGGTTCACCCAGCGCGAGACGGCTCACCTGATCGGCACCACCCCCGCAGCAGTGGCCAAAGCCGTTGCCCGCGCCCGCAAGTCCCTGAAAGATCAAGTACTCGCCGACCGGCAGGCGAAGGAGGATCGATGACCAACGACCAGCACCCGATCAGCGATGCGGAACTCGACGACGTCCTCGGCGCGGCCTACGGTCGACTCGACGACACCCTCGCCCAAAGGATCGACATCGACGCCGGCCTGGCTGCCATCACCCGCGTCGCCGAAGCGCAGGCAGATTCACACGAGGCCGGGGCATCGACCGGAGCCGCACCGATGCCGATGATCCCTGAACCCAGGAACATCGCAGCCGAGAACGCTACGTCAGGACATGCAGCCAGCTCTCCGAAGGTCTCGGCGAAAATTATGGTCGCAGGTGGACCCCAGACGGGGAAGACGACCTTCGTCGAGGCGGTGTCCGAGGCCCCCCCGGACGTCGGCGAGACGATCTTGACGAACGTCGGCGATTTCGGCCCAGACTCGGTCAAGTCGACGATCACGTTGGCCCTGGATTTCGGCCTCGTATCGTCGGTGGGCTCGGACCTGGACCTCTACCTGTTCGGCATGCCCTGGCAGCCGCGGTTCTCGTTCATCTGGGACGGGCTGATCCCCGATGTGATCGGCGCGGTCGTGCTGGTCGATACCCGGCGATTGGCAGATGCGTTCGCCGTGATCGATCTCTTGGAACACCGTCACTTGCCTTACATCGTCGGCATCAACACCTTCGACGGCGCGTTCGCGTACGACATCAGCGATGTTCGCCACGCTCTGTCGATCGACGCGAGCGTGCCCATAGTGCGGTGCGACGCACGTGACCGCACGTCAGTCGAACAAACGCTGGTCACGCTGTATGAACACGTCTCACAGCCACAGCCATCTCTGGTGCACGCCGGTGAGGCCATCTGATCGTCACCTGAGCACGGGAAGGTCCCCGGCGGTGTCCAGGGAGCGTTTGCCCGGCCGGCGGCGCCAGCATCGGGTAGGCCTGCTGTGCCGCCAGCATGACCAGGCGGTGTTCGGCTCGCCCGGTCAGACAGCGGGCCGGGACCACGACCAGGAACGCGTTCCTCCGCCACCGTCTGCGAAGGGCGAGAAGTAGTTGTCCAGATTCACGCGCGATACCCACCACTACGGCGACAAGCTCGTCTACGAGGCCCTGCTGACCAAGTGGAGCCGGTACCACGACCGGTGTCGCTGCGGGACAACTGGATCACCCGCCACGTCGAGCAGGGCGGCTTCACCGTGGTGCGCGAGGGCAGCGGGTTCATCGCGCTGACCGAGCCCGGCCTGACCGAGGACGTCGACGAGGCCCGGCTGACCACCGACGCACTGTGGGAGGCCGTAACTGACGAACCCGGTGGCCAGGACTGGTTCGAGCCGGTCAGTCCGCGTGATCGACCGCAGCGAGCAGGCCGAGACGGAACGCAAGGCCGCCAATCAGCGCACCTACGGCGCCAAGCGCGAGCGAAGCGCGGCGGCAAAGGCCGAGCCGGTCACCGAGGCGCAGCTGCGCTACGTGACCAAGCTGATCATCAGTCACGCCGAGCTCGTTCGCGACAGCTGTCAGGAACGTCCGACGCAGGGGATTCTCCGCGTACTTGAACGCGTCGAAACGAACGAACCGTACTCCTTTGACCCCCTCGGAGCCTGCTTTTCACCAGGTTCGCGATACCGGACTTCCCCGAACCCCACGGCCCGTACAGAGCAATGTTCGTTGGAGCTTCCACTATCGTCGCGAGCTCGACGATCTGGTCAGCTATGCGCTGGTGCTCGAACCGGTCGTCGTGGGCATCCGTGAGTTCTCGATCCTCCATCAAAACCTCGGGCGCGAGCAACCCAGATGTCACCACGACGTCGCCGTCGAGACCACCCGTCCCCGCGGACCCGCCATCCATACCACACCCCCTCCAGCGCACTATAGATAGCTCATTCGACACTTTCAGTCCCAACACAACTCAACGGTCACAATGATATCCGCCAGTGACATAAATCGTAACAGTCCTATAAAGACTCACGAACAGGTCGCTCCCCATGTCCGCGCCTACGATGCGGACATTGTCAGAGTTTTACACAATCCCAACGCGAGCGGTCGGAAGATTTCGTAACGGAACCGACTTGCCTACCGACACCTTCGGCAAGGAGCCGCCTGATCGACCTGGAGTCGCTTCGTGAACCTCGCTGTAGATCGTTACGATGAGCTGGAGAAAAGCTACCTGAACGACTCGACGGGAGCGGCATCAATCCACGCCTTGGTCTCTACAGTCGACTTCCAGTTGCGGTTCGTGACTTTGTGCGCTGCGGCAGCGTTGCGAGAGATGGACCCGTACCAGGTCGAGCTGAGCAGGTGTCCAGGATTCGGCGGCTACCAGGCATTCCTCCACCGCGCGATCTCGCTTTTACGCAGGTCTGACGAAGTGGCCGCTGCCGCGGTGGACTTGGCAGAGGGTGCGCTTGCCTCGGTGAAAGCATTCAGTGGCAAGGACACAGCGTTCGGAACCTTTGAGAAGCTGCGCAATCACCTCTTTCACGTGGGGTTGATGCCGTCGGGGTCCGCGGCCGGCGCGCTGCGCACCCATGTCGAGTCGGTGGTCCAGAGCTCGTCGACGGTCATCAGGCGGTTTCTCGGCGACGCCGTCGTCGAGGTCACCCCCGACGACTCTGAACTGAACGTCGTCACTTTTGCCTGGAAATCAAGCCGATTGACAACGTGGCCTTTCATCTGCATGGACAACAGCGGCAAGCTTTGCATCTTCTCGCAGTTCAACTCACTAGCACCATCATATTTTCGTTCAGGGCAGCAGGAAGTGAGCCTCAAGGGCCGTAGTGACGAACTGATCATCGCCCTGAACGACTCAATGATCGCGATCGCGAAGGATAAGAACTTCCCCTACTTCATCGGGGACATCCGCCGCGATTTAGAAGGTTTTCGCGATCCCGACCACGCCGTGCACTACTACGAGCTCGACGGCGCAGTCACGATGGTGTGGAGCAGGGCGGTCAGCTCAGGCGTGGAGCGGAGGGATGACCGGTTCCGCATCGGCCACGGCGAGCAACGGCAGTGGTGGGATCCTGAGAAAAATAAGTGGCGTCCATACCCGGACTTCCTTCGCCACATCGTGAACTGGCCAATCGCCGCCGCACGGTTTCGACAGTATCTCAAAGGCGTGGAGGACGACCTCGTCTCGGAGGAGAGGGAGTACCTCGCCTCTACACAGGAGTCGAGCCTTTACGTGGAACCATTCCTGCGCGTGTCTGGCTTGGACAAGGTGGCCGGCAAAGCCAAGTACATGACCTTTAGCGAACTCGGCCGCGAGATTGACGACCGACTCGGCAACCGAGGGTCCAAGACCCGCATCTACTTCATCGAAGGCGAAGCGGGCATAGGCAAGACCAGGAGCCTGGTCGCCGCCGCACTGGCGAGGGCACGGGCGATCGAACGAGAAGGTGACACCGTCACCTCGCAGGATCGACTTCCCTTGCTCTACTACGTCCGGTCCACAGGCCAAGCGTCGAACAGCCTCGACACAGTTATCAACGCCGCCGCGACCAAAACGAAGAATCTGGAGCTGGAGAACATCAAGGCGTTGTGCCGCAACGGGCTCATCGCCCTAGTAATCGATGGTTTCGACGAGCTTCTCGGCGGCGTCGGTTACGACAACGCCCTCGGTTCGCTCCAGCAGTGGATCGAGGCGATGGCCGGGCGCGGTGTTATCATGCTGTCCGCGAGGTCCTCGTACTATGTCAACCAGTACAGCGCGAGTATCCGCCGGAACCGAGAGCGGCTCGACATTGTCGTCGAGCACCGGGTAGCGACGTTCAAGGAGTGGAACGACGACCAACTCACGCAGTTCCTGCACCAATACGGCGTCGATCCCAACCGCCTCCACGAGTTGTCTCCAGAAGACCGCGCGTTGCTCGGCCTACCGTTCTTCGCCCGCATCTACGCCGAATCGGCGGACATCTTCGACCCGTCAACGGATACACTTCCCGACCTCCTGCTCCAGCAGTACATCGCCCGCGAGGCGCCGAAGCTGGTCGACGGCCAGAACCGGCCGCTGCTCGATCCGGACCAGCTACGCCGAACATTTGAGAACCTCGCTGTGGCAATGGCTGATCAGGGCGCCCGCGAAGCCGATGTGGGCGACCTCGAACGCGCAGCCCTCGGCGCGACCGGACTCCAGGACATCTCGCTCATCCCCGGCCTACGCGACCGCCTATCAACACTGTGCGCGTTGAAGGTCTCGGCAGCGGCGGCGGTCAACGTGCGATTCGCCTTCCAGCACGAGTTGTTCTTCGACATCTTCCTCGCCGACGCGATACTGCGGGCGCTTGCAGCGAGCGACTTCGAAAGAGTCATCCTGACGATGGCTCGCGTCGAGTGGCGCACCGCCACGGTAACCCGAGTCACCCGCAAAGGCGGCGAGGAGGTCGAGTTGCTCCTTGCGGCCACGGCCGCCGACATCCCGGACGAACCGGAGCGCATGGCCGCGACTTTCCGCGCCAACCTGGGTTCCCTTTGGGAATTCCACATTCGCTCACGAGGCGTGGCCACAGACGCCGAGATCGTCGCCGCAACCTTCAAAGAACTCGATTTGAACGGTGTGAGCATCGGCAAGGCCACGTTCGTAGACTGCGACTTCGGGGATTTGCGGTTGCCGTCGTCCGGTCCAGGCGACCTGAGGTTCTCCGCCTGCACGATCGAGACCCTGTGGGTCAACAGCGAGGATTCCCCCCTTCGGGCCGTGTCCGTTTTCGAACAGACAGCAGTTTCGCAACTGGTGCGCCCGAGTTCCTATTTGGACAAACCACACGAGGTACAGCAGGCACTGCACGAACTCGGTGCCCCCGTGCCGGGCGCCGAGACGCTGGACACCAGGAGCATGTTTGAGGACGCTGTCGAGTATTTCCTTGAAAACATCGCATACCGGGTCGACTCCGTGGTGGTCTACGAGCAGAACCTGGCGCCCGCCGACGACAAGCCGAGGTGGCAGCACGAGTACGGACCGGACGCGTGGATTGACTTCATCCGAATTCTGAGGGAGACGGGGTGCGCCAAGCTCGTGCCGTTCTCAGCAGGCGGCAAAGCTGTCCTACGCGTGCGAATCAACGGATTGGACAAGCTGCGCAAGCGTGTCCTCGCCGACGAAGCAGTTGCCAAATTCTGGAGCCGTGTCGGGAACTCGTAGCTCGATCGGCTTGGTCGTTACTCGATCCAATCCTGAGCATCGGGACATTGGCATTAGCCGACGTCAGCGGGTTCGCACGGCAACGTCGAGTTTCTCCAGCTGATCAGAAGAAGGCGAAGCCGACCGAGGCTCCGAGTGTGTGGATGGTCCTCAGGCCGCCCTCACCCTGTCCGGCAGTCGCTTGCAGAAAGCCCCACGCAAAGGTGAGCCGTGCGCCGTAGCTCGAACTCGGTTGGCGTTGCTGGTGGTACGTGGTGGTCCTGCTAAGACGACCTGCCGACCAGCCGGCTGAGTCGTCGAGCCAGGAGGTTGATGCCCTGAGCACTAATCCCGTCTAGTGACCATGATCGGCACTTACAGTAGTCAGGGGTCACGAGCGGTTGAGCGTCGATTCCAGCCCGTCTGCGTTCCACTCGCCGACAGGCGACACCCGAGGCGGTGGGCCCAACGCAGCTGAGTCCGGCGCCATGGCCCCCGCCGGACCCCGACCATTCGTACGCCAGCGCCGCAGCACCCGGCGGCCGTAGTTGTTCGTGCCGGCTACACGATCAAGGTCCGCACCCGTCGGAGTCCGACCCGCAGCTTGCTCCTCGAGATAGAACGCCCACATCTGCTGCTCAGCCGACGCCTCGGCAGGCAGCGAGAACTCAGCACCTGAAGCACTGGAGCAAGCAACTTCTGCAGCTTCGACGGCGGGCTCGCTCGAGGCGTCCAAGCTCTCGGACGATCGTCCTCGGTCATCGCCACGATTTCGCTTTAACGCCCGATTCAGCAACTCCACCGCCAGGAGCAGGGCAAGTGGTGGACAAGCCGCTAGCACGATCGAGAACACCGTCAACCGCGGCGCGGAACCGATGTTCGCGCACAACGAGAGCGAGATACCGAACCCGAACGCCGTCCACGCAGCCCACCGCCGGCCATCACTCTGCTTCCACAGCTCAACCGTCGCCGTCGTCAGCAAGCCGTCCACGATCAACGGCCAGATCGCGGCTGTCGCCGCATCAGCGCCGAACCGCAGAGCGAAGTCGCGACCGTGCCGATACGACGCATATGCCGCGCCCAACGCCACCAGGGTCGTACACATACATTGAACCCAAAGTGACGACTTCTCACTCTCCGGCTTCATCCACGTCACGAGGAACCACCCCGTCGACGCCGCGCAACATCGACTACACCGGAAAACTGCAGTTCACAGGCCTTTTCGAGCCGTTGGGTTCTGGAACGAGCCGCGCCGGGGGCACCACCTCTGAACTGCGGAAACAGGTCTTTGCGCAGGCTTTTCTGGAGCGGCGATCCAGACCGGGATGTCCGGTTGGGTACGGCTGAAACCGGCGGTGTGCGGCCAGTCGCGGTCTACTTTTTCATGATCCGAGGCCTCGGGCGGGCGGGTAGCCGGCCGCGCGGGAGAGCCGGAGACGGTAGCGGGCAACGGTGTCCTGGCCGGAGCGGGCGTGACTCCGGCCCCGTCTGATGTCGTCGGCCATGGGCGCCGAGGGTAGGTCGGTGCAGGGTTATGGCGGCGTCCTCCGGCACGGGAGGCTCGCATCGTCGTCGAGGTCGACCTCCCGGTGAACGAAGCGGAGCTGGTCGGGCAAACGAGGCGGGCGTTGAGACATTGAGGCGCCCAGGCGCGTTGAGTGCCGCCTCTATCGTGGTCCTCAGCAGAGAACGAACCCAGTCGGGAGGGCGCCGGCGAACCCACCGTCAGCGAACCGGTGCCGCACCCGACAAGCTGCCTTCGACTACTGCGGCCCCAGTTGAAGCCGTGTTCTTGTGCTTCCACGCTTCACCGTCCGAGGACACCAACAGCTGCATCCCTGCTGGTGTACCAGGCCCGTTTTCTGGCAGGCTGGCCAGGAGGGGGTGTCGCCGTGAAAGAAAGCGTTGTGCGGGTGCGCACCAGTGCGGTGATCGATCCGGGTCGCCCCGGAGGCGCTTGGGCGGCGGAGCTGGTTCTCGGCGAGCACCGCCGGGTGGAATCGGGCTACGAGTGCGACGCAAGCCTCGAACGCTTGCAGCTGCTCGGTGTCGTGACTGCCCTGGAATGCCTGACTCGTTCGGTGCCGGTGCAGATCGAGGTGACCCCCTCCTACTACGTCCGACAGGGCCTGACCACAGAGAAGCCATGGCAGGACAAAGATCTGTGGGACCGGCTGGCCGCCGCTGCCCACGGACACAAGCTCACCTGGAAGTGGCCTGAGATCCCTTTTGCGGAACTCGACGAGACTGCCACCAAGACGCTGCACGACGCGCCGAGCGTCCCGTCAATCGGCTCGGTGGCCGCCGAGTTCCTCGCCGACCTTCGCGGCAGGACCTCTGCCCGCACGCAGGCGAAATACACCCTGGTCCTAGAACTGCTACGGTCCGCCGCCGGCCGGTCCGAGAACCGACGGCTGACACAGGTCCCCGCGTCCCGGCTCACCGACATGCTGCACGAGTACTTCTACATCCTGACCCACAAGATGATCCCCTACGCCACCGTCACCGATTTGACTAACGCCCGCACCGCGCTGCCCGCGCTGCTGGCCTGGTTCGCCGACCACGGTCACCTCAACGCCGAGACCGCCGCGACCAACATCGCCTCCGTCCGGAACCGGCTCGACGACGAAATCGCGCTACGCCGGTTCTTGAATGCACTGCAGGAGTACGTCGAACGAACCGTCGCCCCTCCGGCGGACGATGAGGACGACGACTGGACCGGACGGCTCCTGTCGGACGGGTACGCCAAGATCACCGCCGTCACAGTCGAAACGATCACATTCGAGGACGACGACATCGAGAACTGGTCAGACTGCGACGCCGGTAGCCTCATCCCGTCCATCATCGGCCCAATCGGCCCGATCGCCGTCCCGCAGGAGGTCGCCACACTCGCCCACACCGGCTGGCGAATCCGGCTCACCGCTATTGAGCGGTCCGACGGATGGCACCTGGAAGAAATCGTCAACGGCGAAGCTTGAAACTCGAAGGCGCGATCGTCAGTGGCCTGATCTGCGGCCTCCTAGCTTAAGGCAATCTTGATGGACTCTTCGGGCGTCAGCGCGGCCTTGCGGGCCTTATCCCACACCCGCGCCAGCGTCGACTCGGCGACGTCACCGCCGTCCATGCTCCGGAACAACCGGCCGTCGTCGGCGACGCCGTACTGCTCGAGATCGCGGTGCAGCAGGGCGGTCAGCGGCGGCGGGCACGGCACCGGCCGCACCTCCCCCTTGGCGCGCTGCTTGAGCTGACGGCGGTCGCGCCGCTGCCCGCTATCCGAGGCGAGCGGCGTCGGGGAAGCCGGTGGGTCGAAGACGGTCCTGGGTGGGCGGTCGTGGAAGAACCAGGCCAGGGTGTGTGCCGCCGATGCGTCGGTCGCGGCGCTCCCCAAAACTTCCACGGCGCAACGTCAGCGGCCTGGGACGTGGTGGTGGCGACGAAACCGCCATGCTCGTCGATCCGCGTTGACCAGGGCGGCACGGCGCAGCGCGGATTGCGTCCCGATATCTTCGATGGTGGTTCCCGCCTTCAGTACAAGCCCGTCCAGGCCGTGGGCTCGAGCAGGGCCAGAATCCGGTGCGCGTGGCCGGCTGCGCCCAAGAATGCATGCCAAAGGTAGCTCCAGTCCGGCTCGTCGCCAGCCTCATCCTCGGACGTTGCGTCCCCTGCGTCGATGCCGTGCACGCCTTCGGCGAGATAATGGCCGACTTCCTCGCCGCCCCCGGTTTCGAGCTCCACCTCGGGCGGTTGTTCCTCATGCGCAGGACACTAGGTGTTCCGTGCCGTGTCCTGCTTCCGAGTCGCGGAATTCGAGCTGGTCAGGCCCGCGTAGCGGTGTGCAAGTCCGCCGGGAAGCAGGTACTCGGCGAACAGGTTCCCGGCGCGGCGGGACGGTAGACCCATGTCGTGCATGAGTTCGTCCGCGCAGTGGATGTCGTAGGGGCCGAAGTCGTAGCCACCGGAGCCCGGAAGCACCCGCTCCTGCCAGGTCAGGCGAGCGTCGACGCCCTGCTGCATCTCCTGCTCGCTCGGGGCGGTGCGCAGTGTCGACCGGAAGTGACGGGCCAGCCAGTGCGCGGTGAGTTCCACGCCCATGATGTTGTTGAAGACCTGCCGGAATCCGACGAATCCCAGCCGGTCGGCGCCGGGTGGCACGATGCCCCGGTAGAGGCGTATCCGCCCGGCGGGATCGTGCACCTGCACGTCCGGATCCAAGAACGGGAAGATTTTGTGGTGGCCGGTGGCGAACACGATGACATCCGCCGCCACTTCCTCGCCGGTCGCCAGGCGCAACCCCTTTTCGGTATACGCCTCGACAGCGCTGACCTTGGCGGCGATCAGACCGCGACGGACCGCCCGTGCGTAGCCGCGTGGCATCACTCCGGCGTGTGCCAGGTGGAAGGGAAGCGGGTGAGTGGGCCACAGCTCCTTCGGCAGCCGGCGCAGCCCCGTGGAAATCAGCATGTCGCGGGTGATGAGCCACCACAGGGCTCGCTTGACCCGGTCGTTGGCGCGGTCGATCGGGCGGACGCAGGCCGGGTCGTGGTAACGAGGCAGCAACGCCTCACCGAACCGGGTGAGCAGGATCCACTTGTAGCCGACCAGACCGAGCAGGAACCGTTCGGGGACCATCCAGTTCACCTTGCGCTGCACGATCGTGGCCGAGGCTGCCTCGCGTCCGGCGCGGGTGACCAGGTCCAGCGCGGACTTGCCTCCGCCCACGACGACCACCCGCCGGCCGGCGAACGTCCCGGCCCGCACCTCGTTGGAGTGCAGCACGGTTCCGCCGAACGACTCACGTCCGGGCAGGTCGGGCAGCCGGACGTGATGATGGGCCCCGCTGGCGACCACGACGTAGTCGAACGTTTCGCGACGAACCTGCGCCGCCTCGTCCCCGGCGGCCCGGGAGTCGACCGACCAGCCGCAGGCGCCCACCCGTCCGGGCCCGTCCACCGGCCGGATGGAGATCACCTCGGTGCCCGGTCGGAGGCGATCCAGCACGCCGAAGGCCCCGGCGTAGTCCTCCAGATAGCGCTGGGTATCCACGGCGCCGGCGAAGTGCAGGCGGTTGGGCAGGTCGGCGAACTCGAAGATGCGGAGTGCGGCCTGGTTGGCCAGCCCGTCGTAGCAGCCACCCGGTGACCAGATCCCGCCGACCCGCTGGTGCTTGTCGAAGACCGTGACGTCGAAGCCGTGCTCCAACAACACCTTGGCGGTGACGATTCCCCCAGGCCCCGCCCCGACAACACACGCTCGCATAAGCTGCCACTCCCCGGGACGATCGGCGCATCCAGCCCGCCCATCATCCCGGCAGCTGCCACCTATGCCAACCCACCGTGCAATGACGATATGCCGACGACCTGGGTCCGGCCGTCGAGCGGCAAGTTGTGGCTATCTCCTGCGGGTCACAAGGTAAAGGCACTTCATTGCAGGCCGGATTTACTGACTAACGCAACATCAGGGCTTGCCCCAGCTGCCAAGCCCGTTGAGGAACGCGGCGAAGTCCGCCACAGCATCGCCGACCAGTGGCCATCACATCCAGGGCGTTGATCACCGAGTCCCGGATCGTCGTGAAGGCGCCAGCGCTCTCGGCGGGGACCTCAACCAGTCTCGCAGCCTCCATGACAGCCTCGGTCGCGAGCGCCGCCCACTGCGCAATGTCGGTGGTCCTGCCGCCCCTGATCGCCTGCAGGAGGCTCGCCAACGCCTGTTCAATCGCGAACTGAGCGGTGAGCAGCGCCATCCCGTTCTCCGCGCGGTTACGGGCACGGTGCAAGGTCCTGGAACCGGAACGTGCAGACGGGGTTCGCGTCGATGGCGGTGATGTCGTTGATGGTCAGGATGGCCAGTGGCCGGGTGCCGCCGTCGCGACCGGCGCGGAAGTCGATCCGACCCGACACTCCCTTGAAACAGTCGGAGCTCTGCGGATTCGCGCAGTCGAACTCACGGAACTCCTGCGCGACCGTCGCCCGGTTGGGGTCCAAATCGGCCGTCTCCGGGACCTTTCGACGCTTGTTGTGGACCGCCGCGGTGACGTAGAGGCCGGCACCGTCGTAGGCGAGACCTACTCGCTCCCCGGTCCAGCGGCGGTCTCCGCCCTTGGCCGCCAGCTCTCTACCGAAGTCCTTCCACCCCTGTGGACGGTCCTCCCGCGGACTGTAAAGGCCGTGCAGCCCTGCGCAGAAGATGTTCAGTGGCCGCTCCTCGTCCGGGGCGATGGCCGACGCCTGCTTGCCCTGGGAAATGCACGAACTGCCCGCGAGCACGATCCGGCTCGCCAGCGTGACGTACCCGAGCGAGACCCCGGCGAAGTTGTCGGAACGGCGGCTCTCCCCCTGCGCGATGAACCGCGTGACCGCGTCGTCGCCGATGACGACCGGCTTCGCGGTCGCCGGGCAACTGTCGAGCACGTGGTCAAGAAAATCCGTGAACCCGGTCTCACGGCCCGCGTAGAAAGCTATGTCGTCCGAGCGACAGTCGACCGCGACCGTGGACGGAGTGCTCCACTGACGAAACCGAACCGGGGGCACCCCGCGCGCGGGGTCGATGAAGCCGTCGTGCAATGTCTGCAGATACTGATCCGGAACCAGATCGAGGTTCGGGTGGTAGACCGTCAGCGACCGGCCCACGGATGCGGCGTAGGCCGTGAGAAGCCGAGCTTGGGGACCATTGCCCGCGACGAGCTGGAAGTAAAGGGGTGACACCGCGGGCAAGGCGGGCCCGGTCAGCGTCGTCGCGACCAGCGGGATGCCGTGAGCCCCCAGTGCGCCGATCGCGCTCTCGGTCTGGACGACCGTCCGCCCACCGCCCACGACACCCATCACCGTCGGATCCTGTTCAGCGAGCGGTGCGATGAACTGGTCCACGGCCCGCCGCGCGTGCGCCATCTGGTAGCCGCCATTGGCGAACACGATCCGCAACAACGGGTTCTGAGCGTCCTCTATGGAGTTTCCCACGGTATTGAACTGTGACTGGTGGATCAGCAGGCCGGTGATTTCCTCGGCCTCGGCGTCGTCGGTACCCTCCCGGGTATCGGGATGGGTCAGCTCGGCGAAGTAGACGAGCGAGACCAGAGGACGGCGAGGATTGGCGCGATGCAGGTTTTCGGCTTCGACGTTCTGCTCGAACACCGCCTGCTGGGCTTTGCGCAGCTTTGCCGTATTGCCGAAGATATAACCACCCGCGCTGTACCCGACGCACTCCTGGCTTTCCGGCAGCCAGACGGCCGCTGCCGCCGGAATCCCGGCGCCCCCGCACGGATCCGCGGCGTGACCGGGTAACACCTCGGCCGCGACTGCGCCCGCCCCGGCCAGGAGAACGAGCGCCGCGGTCACGGCGACCGCCCACTTGCGAGCGAACCACGGCATCATCCGCGGCTCCCAGTAGGCCCCGTCATCCTGGGCGGGGTCGTCGCCTTGCGGTTGCTCCAGGGCTACCGCGATGAACCGCGCAGTGGGCCGGAACTGCTGGCGCTTCCACGGAAGATCCCGTTTCCAGGCGGCGACCGTTCGCTCGATCTCGCCCGCCGGAGCCGGCGACAGGCCGAGATCGTCCGGCACCGCCGCGGCAGTGGCGAACAGCAGTAGCGGATCGTGCTCGCCCGTCTGATTCCGCACCTCGTTGATCAGGCGAAGCAGCTCCCAACCGCCGTTGTCCTCCGTGATCCCGCGCAGGACGACGGTGAGATACGCAGTCCGCCGCCAACGACGCAACCACCACGTGCGAGTCCCGTAGAAAAGGCGGAGATCACGCAGGAAGGCGTGTACCAGCAGCAGCTTGACCTGCTCGACGTTCTCGTAATCACGGTGATCCACGGTGAGCCGCCGAGCGAAGCGGAGGAAGTCCGCCGAGTGCGCGGGTACCATGAACCGCTGTCTCATCAGCCATCTCGGTTCACCACCGCGAAGGCCTCGCAGCCACAGCCATCGGCCGAACCTCGACAGCAGCCGCGGCATCAGCCTGCTCACCACAAGCGCCTCGTCGGGGACCACCGCCGCCAGCATCGGGCGAAGCACCTCGGCGTCGTCGCCTTCGTCCTTCTTCTTCGTCGGCGTGTACCACTCGAGCAGCTTCGACCGCAGAGGTGCCTGCTGCTTTCGCCCCAGTGTCGTCTCCGTGTGCCGGGTCAACCAGTCCACCAGGCGAAACGTGTGGAACGGGATTTCCTTGCCCGCCCCGTACCGATCCGAGCTCAACGACTGAACGACGAGGTTGAGCAGGGGAAGCATCGGCCTGCCCTGTTCGGAGCCGGGTGCGACCAGAGCGGCGTCGACCGAGGCCGACGGGATCAGCCGCAAGGGTGTCGGGTCGAGCCCCGCCGGGTCCGGACTGAGCCGCACCGCCAACGCGTCGGCCACGGCCTTGGTACTTCCGGGCTCGCCGATCAGGCACAGCAGCGGCAGTGCCCGCTCCCCGCGCAGATCGTCGCGATGTTCCTTCGGCCACTTCCACTTCGGCCGACGGCTCAAGTCCCGGACGACCTGCAACAGCGAATCAAGCTCACCCACGGTCCGCGCCCCTGATCCCCGACCCTCCCCGGATCGACGAGCCGAGACTGTATCGGTCCGGACGGTGGAGCAAAACGGTCGTTGGTCCCATCTCCACCAACGCCATTCGTTCGAAGGGAGAAACACCCATTTGCCGGTGTCGATACCTACTCGCCGTAATCACGATCACCGACCACGGGACTGACCGCCGCAGATTCCGATTTCATGAAACCCGGCGCGTGCGCCGGCGACCGCGGGGGAGTGCGCGGTATGAGGCGCCGACCGCCGCGAGGCAGGCCGATCCCCGAGCCGAACTCTCTACCAGCCACCGGGATCACCACGTCCGGAACACCACTACCGACGGTGGTGGGCGTTGCCCGTGCTTCACCAACCAGCTTCGACTCGTCGGGCTCGGCTCGCGCCGTCTGCCCTGGGCCAGCCTCGCCGGACCGAGCAGACGTCAACCCCAGCCGGGGTCACGGGTTGGGGTTTCGCGGCCGGCGCGCGATGCTGCCGGAGTGAGCCGGGCGGGCGCTCGGCGGAGGCGGAGAGCGGCCATGGCAAGCCCGGAACACAGCCGGCGGGTGGTCAGCCGGGACCAGGTCGTCCGCGGCGCCTGCCGGTTCTTCTTGGAGCACGGCATGATCGACATGGACCGGCTGGCGGTGGACCTGGCCATCAGCCGGGCCACCCTCTACCGGGTGGCGCACAGCCGGGACGGTCTGCTGGGCGAGGTGCTGTGGCGGCTCGCCCAGCGGCAGCTGGCCCGGGCCCGGCAGCGGCGGGAACAGGACGGCGCCGACGGGGTCCTGGAGGTCACCTGGTGGTTCGTGGACCGGCTGCACGCCGCCGTGCCGTTCCGCGCGTTCCTGCGCGGTGAGCCGGACACCGCCGCACGGGTGCTGTTCACCACCTCGGGCCTCGTGCACCGGCGGGTCGTGTCGGTGCAACGGGACATCCTGCGCGAGACCCACGGTGAACCGCCGTGGCCGCCCACCTTGCTCGACCAGACGGCCTACCTCTACGTGCGGATCATCGAGTCCGCGCTGTACGCCGAGCTCTTCGGCGCCGCACCGCCGGATCCCGAAGTGGTGGAAAGAGCCGCGCGGGCGGTGCTGCCGCAGCACGGTTGAGACAGCCGTCTCACGCGTTCCGCGCGCACTGGCACGCACAGTGCCGAGCCCGTTACATTCGCGAAGTCCTGCCCCATCGCTCGCATGGGAGCCACCGTGTCGATCTCGATGTGGAGTCGTGCCGGGTTGATCGCCGCCGTCCTCGGCCTGCTCCTTCCCACCGCTCCGCCCGCGTCCGCCCAGCCCGTTTCGCGCTCCACAGCCGGCTCCGTGCCCCACGTCGCCGGACCGCTGCCCGGTACCGTGCCCGGAGACCGGCTGGCCGAGCGGATCGAAGACACGTACCCGTTCTTCGCTACCCCGGTCGACCTTGCTGCCCGGGGCTATGTGGAAGAGGAATTCCACGTCTCCGGTCTGGCCGGCGGCTGGTCGGCCGACGGGACGCAGATCGCTGCCGACGTGCCGTACGCCACGCGTGTCGTGGTGCGACGGCCGGCCCGCGCCCGCGACTTCAGCGGAACCGCGCTGGTGGAATGGCAGAACGTCACGGCCGGGTACGACCTGGACGCGCTGTGGAACGCGGAGTCGGTCATCCGCGCCGGGCACGCGTGGGTCGGTGTGTCGGCCCAGCGGGTCGGCGTCGACCACCTCCGCACGTGGAGCCCGGCCCGCTACGGCGGCCTCGACGTGACCGGCGGCGGCCGGCACCCCGCCGACGAGCTGTCCTACGACGTCTTCACCCAGGCGGGCCGCGCGGTCGACGCCGGCACGGTCCTGGGCGGGCTGCGCCCTCGGACGGTGCTGGCCATCGGCGCTTCCCAGTCCGCCGCCCGGATGACCGTGCTCTACGACAAGGTCCTGCCGCACCTGCGGCCGGTCTTCGACGGCTACGCGTTCATCGTCGGCAACGCCCCCACCCGGGTCGGCGCCGAACCCGTCTTCCAGGTCCTGTCCGAGACCGACGTCCGCAGCGCGGTACGCCCGCCGGACACCGGCCGGTTCCGCCGGTGGGAGGTCGCCGGCGCGGCGCACTCGGGCTACGAGGGGCAGGCCTACCGCGCGCCGATCTCCGAACGCGATCTCGGCGGAGCGCCCGAGTACGACTGCGACCGGCCGCCGTTCAGCCGGGTCCCCATGCACCACGTCACCGCCGCGGCGTACGAGCACCTGCGGCGGTGGACCGAGTCCGGGGCACCGCCGCCGACCGCCCCGCCGCTGGATTTCGAGGCGGACGGCGTGACCAAGAAGCGCGACGAACTGGGTCTGGCCACGGGCGGTATCCGGCTGTCGCAGGTCGCGGCGCCGACCGCGCTCAACACCGGCGACAACAGCGGCGAGACGTTCTGCCGGCTGTTCGGCACCCACGAGCCGTTCGACGAACCGACCCTCGCGCGCCTCTACCCGAACCGGGCCGCTTACCTCGCCCGGGTGGCCGCCGCCGACGCAGCCAACGTCCGTGCCGGGTACCTGCTGCCCGCCGACGCGAAGCGAAACCTGGAAGAAGCCGTGAGCGGCGGCACGCCGGTGATCTTCGTGCACGGCCAGCAGGGCTCGGCGCACCAATGGCAGTCCATCGCGAAACGCTTCTCCGCCAACGGCTATCCCGCCGGCTTGCTCTACTCCTTCGAGTACGACACCAGTGTCGCCACCAACGACCAGGCCATCACCGGCTTGGACGCGTTCATCGCCGGCGTCCGAACCCGCACCGGAGCGTCCACCGTGGACGTGATCGCGCATTCCCGCGGCACGACGGTCATGCACGCCTTCCTGGCCGCCCCGGCGCGGGCGGCGCTGGTGCGCCGGTACGTCAACGTCGACGGCCGCTCCAGCACCGCCCCGCCCGGCGGTGTCCCGACGCTCGCGCTGTGGGGCAGCCTGCAGCCCCAGGGCAGCATCGACGGCGCGACCAATGTCCGCCTGCCCCACCTGGGCCACACCGAGACCGCTACCTCGGCCGAGAGCTTCCCGCACCTCTACCGGTTCCTCCGCGGCGGTCCCCCGCTCACCACCGCCGTGACCCCCGAACCGCCCGGCCGCGTCCAGATCGCGGGCCGCGCGACGTTCTTCCCGCAGAACACCGGGGTGGCGGGCCGACTCCAGGTCTGGCCGGTCGACGACCGCACCGGCGCCCGGCGCGCCGGGCCCGCGCACGACGTCCGGACCGGGCCGGACGGCTCGTTCGGCCCGCTGCGGGTCGACGGCCGCGCCCGCTACGAACTGGTGCTGCTGCGCAACGGCCAGCCGGACCACCACTTCTACTTCGAGCCGTTCGAACGCAGCGATCGGTTCCTGCGACTGCAGGTTTCCCCGCCGGGCGGGATCGGCGACCACGTCGACCGGTGTCCCACCCACACCGCCGTCACGGTCCTGCGCGGCCGCGAGTGGTGGACCGACCAGGCCGACAACGACCGTCTGGAGTTCGACGGCGTCAACGTTCTCGGCCAGGCGATCGCACCCCGGGTCCGCCAGGTCCTCGCCGCCTTCGCCTTCGACGACGGCTGCGACCGCGTTTCCGCGCTCGGAACCGCGCTGCCGCCGTTCGGCGCGCTGCCGTTCCTGACCGGCGTGGACGCCTACCTGCCCGCTCAGCCGGACGCGGCGTCGGCGATCCGCGTGACCGAAGTGGCCCGAGGCACCGGAGGCGGGTCTCGCACGATCTCCCTGCCCAACTGGCCGTCGGACCAGCACTCGGTCACCGTGCAGTTCAAGGACTACCTGGATCGGGCCTTCCCCGGTGGGCTTCGGTGATCTTCCGGCGAGGGAGACCGGACGAGAGCGCGAACTCTGCTCGGCCGCCGGTTTGACGGTCATCGATGTCGGGCACCTCCTCGGTGGGGGGGATCGCAGACGACCGGGGGGTCGATCATGCCGTTTTCCGGCTTGGCCTTGAAGTTCGGGCGGAGCTTGAGATCACCGCGCCAGCGCGAGCGCGACGACAGAAGATCCGCCGCGTTCGACGCCTGGGCGGCGCGGCACCGCTTGCTGATGACCTCGCTCGCCACCGTGCTCTTCGCCTGGTTCGCGTGGTACCTGTCGGTGCGGCGGGACGGGGCGACCGCCGGGGAGATCGTTTTCTGGGAGCTGATCGTGGTACCGATCGGGACGGTGTCCGCCTGGCTCGCTCTCACCCGGATCCGGCGCCGCAACCGTTCACGGTCCTGACCGCGGGCGCGGCTTGACAACCACATAAGGACCGACCCAACTCCTCGTCCCAGAGACTCCAGCCGACCCGGACGTCCTCGAACGGCACGACCTCGCGATACCCTGCCGCGCGGATCCGGTGTAATGCCCGGACTCGGGGCACACCACTTCCCGTGTCCGGGTGCCTGGTGGGAGGGAAACGCGTGAGCTGGCAGTTCGGGCCGTACCGCGTCGAGTCGCTGATCGCCCGCGGCGGCATGGGCGAGGTCCTGCGCGCCTACGACACGCGCCACGACCGCGTCGTGGCGCTGAAGCTGCTCGCGCCGCAGTTCGGCGCCGACCGCGAGTTCCAGGAGCGGTTCCGGCGGGAGGCGCACGCGGTGGCGCGGCTGCGCGAGCCGCACGTGATCCCGATCCACGCCTACGGCGAGATCGACGGCCGCCTCTACCTCGACATGCGCTTGGTCGAGGGCGACGACCTCGGCACCCGGCTGGCCGCGGGCGGCGCACTGGCCCCCGCCGAGGCGGTCGACGTCGTCGCCCAGGTCGCCCAGGCCCTCGCCGCCGCACACGCGGAAGGCCTGGTGCACCGGGACGTCAAGCCGTCGAACGTGCTCGTCGGCGCGACCGGGTTCGCCTACCTCGTGGACTTCGGCATCGCCCGCGCGGCCGGGCCCGGAACGGAACTCACCGCGACCGGCGGCGCCGTCGGCACGCTCGACTACATGGCGCCGGAGCGCTTCACGGACGCGCCCACCGACCACCGCGTCGACGTCTACTCGCTGGCCTGCGTACTGCACCAGTGCCTGACCGGCAGCAAGCCGTTCGCGGCGACGACGGCCGCGTCGCTGATCGGCGCCCACCTGCACCAGCCGCCGCCCCGGCCGGGCGACCTGCGGCCCGGTCTGCCCGCGGCGTTCGACGCCGTCATCGCGCGGGGCATGGCGAAGGATCCCGCGGCGCGGTTCGGCAGCGTCACGGAACTGGCCGACGCAGCCCGAGCCGCGCTCGGCGGCACGATCCCGGTCCACGCCACCGCTCCCCCGACGCGCCAAGCCACCCAAGTCGCGCCCGCGACCGGAGGGCGGCAGGCTTCAAAGGCACCCTGGCTGGTCGCTGCGATCGCGCTGCTCGCTCTCGTGGCCGTCGCCGGGTGGTTCACGATCCTGAAGCCCTCCTCACAAGCCGGGACGACGACGGCCGGCACGACACCGCCCTCGACGTCATCAACACCGTCGACCACGCCACCGGTGACGGCCCCGCCGGTCACGACCACCCAGGTGACCGTCCGGACGTCCGTGGCCACCAGCGTCTCCGCCGGCGTCGACCTCGGGCTCGCGACCGCGATGAGCACGCCCGCGTGCGACGGGTCCTTCATCGTGATCCACGGCTCCGCCGTCACCCCGGCCCGCTACCGCGCCGACGTCCAGCGGCTCCTCGACGCCCACCCCGACGCGGCCTACCTGCACGCGCCGACCACCGGCTGCGGCTCGCTGCGGCAGCAACTGAACGGCGCTGACATCTACGCCGTCTACAGTGGACCGTTCGCTACCAAGAATTCCGCGTGCGCGCGGCGCAGCGGCGGCGCCTACGTCAAGCGGCTCGACAACACGACCCCGCCGACACAGGCGATCACCTGCTGAGCCCGTCCCAGATGGAGTATTCGTACGGCGTTTGCACACTTCGCCAGTCGACACCCGGCGGCCCTCAAGCACCAAGGCACCATCAAGGCTCAGCAAGACCCTCGTACGTGTTGTTCAGCGCCAGGACGAACTCCCTCGCGGTTCCCGGGATCATGACGAGGTTGTCGTCACCGTCGGTGTACACGAGCACGCGACCGGACTCTTCGAGGTCGATCGCGCTGATCGGCATGCTCCGGCAGCGCTCGCCGTCGGAGCCGCGACGCGCGACGTAGATCTGGTGAACCGCGCGACGTGGTCGTCGCATCACCTCGTCGATCGCGTCGAGATCACCCTGCGCTGCGACGGTCCGGCGGATGAGGGCACCTGGAACGTCGGGGAGAGTGTCGAGAAGCGCAGTCGCGAACCACTTGTTCTCGATGGGTTCCAACGCGACGACATTGTCGTCGACTATCGCGCGGATCGCGTCACCATCCGCCGCCGCGACGAGAACCGAGCAGGCTCGCCCATCGACGAAGTTGCTGAATGCGTAGTATTCGCGGCCGGCCCCGGCGAGGACGGTGACGGTCGATCGCCAGAGTTCGTTCAGCCGGTTGTTGCGGGCCAAGCCGAGATCACCCAGCGCCGCCATAGTCCTGGCCTCGAGCTCACGACGGCCGTCCACACTGGTCCAGTGCTGCACATCCGTACCGAACGCCGGCGGCATCTCCCCGACGTCGAACATGCTCCAGGCCGTCAGGAAGGCGAGTCTGGGCAGGATGACAGGTCTGTCGATGACAGCCACGAAACACACTCCGTGATGCGGGACGACAAGGCGGGGAAGGCCATGGCCGACGTGCGCGGAGGGCGTCAGGTACCGATGGTCGGCGGTGTCGGCGGAAGGCCGGTGCGGGGATCGACCAGTTCGTCCGCGTCGTCGGCGAACACGTTGTTGTCGTCGCGGATGTACTTGCGCCTGTGCTCCCGGTCCTCAGCAGCGACACGTCCGTTCGGGGTCGCCACGCCCGGTGCTCCAGGCGCACCCCGGCTGCCGACGACCTCCTTGCTTGCGCTGCCGCGGAGGGCAGCGCCGGGCAGTGCGGCTCCGCGGCGCGCCCTGTTGCCGTATCCACCCGCTTCGCCGCCCCGCGAGCCCTGAACCGAACCGGGCGGAATCGCCACGAGCCGTGACTCTGCCGGGTCACGAACCTGCGCCTCAGCGCCTCGCCCGAGTAGCGTCGGGCCGGATTCAGTCGGTGCCGGAGAACCCGGCTCACGCAATGACGGTGTGAGCCCGGCTGCGGTCGTCCGGTCGTCCTGTCGCGTGACGCTCTTGTTCGACTCGTTCTCGCGCACGTCATCCGCCGTGCCACGGCTCGCGGTCTCGCCTGGCCCCACCTCGTCGGTCGTGTGATCACGTTCCTCGAATCGAGTGTCCGGTGAAGTCTTGTCCACCTGCGCTCGATCCGGCTTGACGACATCGCGTTGACCTGTCACACGGATACTGTCGGTCGAACCGGTCATCCGATCGGGCGCCAGCCGGCCGTAGTCACCCGAGAGTCGTTCACCTTGGCTATTCAGGTGCGTCGCGTAGGTGTTGTAGATAGCAAGGTTCTTCTCCGCCTTGGCGTTGTACGCCGCAATGGCTTCTTCGGTGTCGGTGTTCCAAGGAGCCGCGACGTCGAAGAAGGTCTTGTCGGGCGGAGCGCCCAGCGGCTCCATCGAGCGTCTGGCCAGCTCGAATCCGTAAGCCGCATCAGTGACGTTGCCGCCGTTGGAGCTCAAGGTCGTGGCTGTTGCGCTGATCAGATCGCTGAACGCTTTGATCCGCTCGCGCGCCCGATCCGCCCCTTTGCCCGTCCACGTCGGCTCGAGGTTGTTCAGCACTGCCGTCAAGTCGCCGGCGATTTCGTGGTGCTGGGCGCCGATCGTTCCGGATTTGGCGCCGCTGTCGGTCCAGCTTGTGCTGTCACCGTCGATGACGTAGTTGACCACGTCCGCGACCGGCATGGCCTGGACACCGACGTCACCGGAGAAGAGATCGCCGGCCCATTCCAGTGCATCCTCAGCCGACTGCACCAGCGCGGTTCCCGCCTGCTCCGCCTCGCGGATCAAGACGTGCGCGGCCCGGCCCAGCTCGTCGAAGGGGAACATCAGGAACCCGCCTTTGCCTTCAGAGTCGTGACCGTCATGTCAGCGATCTGAGTGATCAGGCTGCACGCGTCTTCGGTGTGTTTTTTGCTTGATCCCAACGTGAGGCTGACATCAATGGAGAAGCTGTCCGCGAGCCCGATGCTCGCCTGGCAGAAACCCTCCGGGATCGCTCCGCCTTTGCTTCCGGCGTGTGCGACCACGGGAAAACCCTGTACCGGTGGAAGTTCCTTCCACACAGCGGATTGAGGCTGCGTGTTGGCGTAGACGCCACTCAGTCCGACGTGCGTGTTGACCGTGTACGAGACGCCCACCGCTCCGCCCGTGTCGCGGTTGAACCACGTGCACGCCGGCCCGATCTGCGACAAGTCACCACGCTTGCCCGGCACCTCGACTCCGACTGCAGCCACAACTTGCTGGGGCGTCAGGGCGTCCACGCACGGATCTCCGGACAGAACGGAGATGGGCAGCGGGTCGGGAACCTTGGGGGCGCCCGCATAGGGCAAACCGGAGGATGAGGCGTTTGCGCCGGGCGACACCGGAAGCGCGCTCCCCGAGGTACCGCCACCGATTCCGGTGCGCGGGGAGCACGCAACCACCAGTCCCAAAACGGAAAGTACAGCGAGAACGCGCCAACGGTTCATCCCGCGACGCCCCCCTGCGGCCTCGCAGCAAGATCCTGCGCCGCATCGGATTCATACCCGGTGGTCGCTCGAAAGGCTTCCTTGACCTTGTCGATCAGTTCGCCCAGGTACGTCACTTCGGCGCCGACGTGGTCCCGGGCCGCGTCAAAGACACCTCGGCCGTTCGCCAGCTGCGCGTTGTACGCAATACTTGCCGGATCATGCGCCGCCGGGCGAACCTGCTTCAAGAGCTCCGTCTGCTGGTGCAGTTCGACGAGCTTCTCCAGCGTGCTTTGCGCTTGGGAAAGCACCGCATTCGCTTCGGTGGCTGAAAGACTGAACCCCGCACCGGACACGGCGGACGGCTCGCTGCTGTTCCTGATCTCCACGTCGACACCCGCCAGCCACGGATCGACGCCAGTGTGTGGTTGTGCCACGGCTGCGTGAACCCCTCCCGCTCATCGCTGCGTGCCCACGACCCCCAGCTCCCGACAAGCCCGGAGATCGGCCCGGCTGACCAGCCGAACCGATCAAAGAGCGATCGGCCGGACCGTACAACCGTACAGCCACCGTAGCCGAGCAACTACAGATCGAGTACGGCATTCGGCAGATTCTGCAGGTCGCAATTTGCGCAGCCGAGCCACGCGATCTACCGCAGTGTCATATTTTCGCAGGTCAACGAGTCAGGTACCACCTGCTGGGCGGGCTCCAGAGTTGCTGGACAAATACATGACAGATAGTGAAATCCCGTTTCCGTGCCACCCAGACGGGCTAAAGATATCGCACAAAGGGGTGCGGGCATGTGGCAAGGTTCTGATCGAATCGGGCGAGACGGGCATTGTGTCCTATGCGGCACTCGATGCCGAGGAGGTCTCGATAGAGCTCACGGGTTCGGCGTGCAGTCCACGCGGCGCGGCGCGCGGCCGGAAGATCGCCGGCCTACCGATAGGCGTCGGCGAGTGGGGTGGCGGCCGTGGCCATGGCTCGGTCTCACCCTGCGTGAGATGTAGAACCGGCGTCTACGGGCAAGTACCATTCAGGGTCGAGTCACGATGGGAGCGGCCGATGCGAGTTCGACGGCCTTCGGCGCAAAAGCCAGTCCACGTGTCCGACCCCAAGCCACCACGCCCCGCGCCGGGCGCGCTGCTCGGTCTGCAGGCCGCCGCCGGGAACCGGGCCGTGGCGGCACTCGTTGCCACCCGCACCGGCGTTGTGCAGCGCTCCACCGTTGTTCAGCGCGAGCCGAGCGCAGAACAGAAGAAAGAGTTCGACGGGTACGTCAACCAAGGCGACTGGGGCCGTGCGGCTTGGGTTCTCAACGGCTGGGACGTTGACGACATCGACGCCCGGCTGAAGCGGAACCTGTCCCCCGCTCAGCTGGAGCGACTCGCGGAGGGCGCGTGGTTCAGCGGGAAGGACAACGTCGACGACGCCGTGCGCAAGCGCGACCCGCTGGCGCGGGCCAAGGGCGCCATCCGGGTCCTGGCGCCGCGGAAACGCTGGGACGAGGCCGCGAAAGTCCTCGGGGCGGTACCGCACCGGACGGCCATGACCTATGTCAAGGACCTGGCCGCCAAGGGTGCGCTGACCAACGCCGACCTGCGGGTACTGATGAGGACCGCCCCCAACCTGCACCTGCGGCCCGGGGACACGCTGACCGTCGACGCAACGGAGTTCGTCGTCTACGCGGACGAGATCCGGGCCGGCGGTGACCCCGCCTGGCGCAACAACAACCCCGGCAACCTCCGGTTCTGGGACGGCGCGGACGCGGCGTGGGGCTCCATCGGCGTCGCCACCGGCCGGTTCCTGATCTTCCCCGACCGCGCTCTCGGGTTCGCCGCTATCAAGAAGAACTTCGACTTCAAGCTGGGCCAGCTCCAGGACCCCACGATCATGGCCATGATGGAGAACTACGCGCCGGCGAAGGACGGGAACCATCCGGACGTCTACGCCGACAACATCGTCCGGGCCCTGGGCGGCCCCACCTCCCGCGAGACACGGTGGAGCACGCTCACACCGGCGCAGAGGGAGACCGCGAGAGGCGTCGTCGTGCACACCGAGCGGGAGAACCCCGGGGACACGTTCACCTACGAATCGCCGAAGCTGCCAGTGGAGGTGCGAGAACTCCTGGGGCCGTAGCGCCCCGACCACGCGGGACGTCAAGGTGCAACGTGACTGCGGGCGGAGCAGGCCGCGGGCACGATCGCGATGAGGATTCCGGCGACGGCGATGGTCAGGGTCGCGCGCGTTCCCACTGACTCGGCTAGGACGCCCGCCGCCAGTGCGCCTAGGGGCATGGTTCCCCAGATGAGCACGCGCATGCTCGTGTGGACGCGCCCGCGCAGTGCGTCCGGTGTCAGGTGCTGGCGGCGGGTCATCACGATCACGTTGTAGGTCGTGCCGCCGGCGGCGTGGATGACGATTCCCGTTGCGGCCAGGGCCAAGCCGAGCGGACCCGGTTGGGCGAGCGGGAGCAGCAGGTGGGGTGGCCACGTCAGCACCGGCACCAGCCAGTTGGCGCGAGCCGCGCCGAGGCGGCGGGTCCAGCGGCCGGTCGTTGCGGCGCCGATGACGCTGCCCACGCCCGAGAGGGCCAGCAGCACGCCCGCACCCGCCGCGTCCAGGTGCAGGTCGTGCGTGAAGAACAGGACTTCCATGGACATGATGCCCGCGGTGAAGAACGCGGCAACGGAACTCGCGACGGCCAGCAGGCGGAGCTGGCGGTGACCGGCGATGTAGTGGAGCCCCTCGGCGATCTCGGTGCGTAGCCGCACCTTCCGCGGCCGCGGTGGTATCGGCGGCACGTCGGCCCGGACGCGCGACAGGAGCGCGGCCGAAGCCAGGTAGCCCACCCCGGTGAGCACCAGCCCGGAGGCGGCACCGATCACGCGGGTGAGCACGCCACCGATGCCGGGCCCGGCGGCCGCGGCGACCGACAGGGTGATCTGCAGGCGCGCGTAGCCGGTTTCCAGGTTCTCCAGCCCGATCACCACCGGCAGGTACGCCTGGTAGGCGGCGTCGAAGAACACGGTCGCGACGCCGACGAGAACCGCCGTGACGAGCAGCTGCCCGAAGTCCAGCACACCGGTCCAGCCCGCGACCGGGAGGCCGAAGAACAGCAGGGCCCGGACGAGGTCGGCGCCGACGAGTACCGCGCGGCGGCGGCGGGTCCGGTCGATCCAGGCACCGGCGGGCAGGCCGATGACCAGGAACGCCACGGTCTCCGCCGCGGTGAGCACTCCCATCTGCAGCGGAGTGGCACCGAGGGTCGTCGCGGCGAGCAGGGGCACCAGCGCGGTCGCGGCGGCGGTACCCAGCTGGGAGGCGGCGTCCGCGGTCCACAGGAACCGGAACGCGCGGTGCCCGCGCAGCCCGGCAGCCGACGTCGTCGCGTCCGGCGAGGCGTCGGTCATGGGGTCGGCTGCACCGACGGGACCACCCGGCCGGGTGGTGGACGTCGATCCGCGTGGTAAGGCAGCACAACGGCGTACCGGTCGTCGAACCGCAGGGCGAGCTGGTGAGCTGCCAGCTGGTCGAGGAGATCCGCCGCGGCCCCGTCGGCCGGCGGCCGGTCCGTGCCGGCCAGGGTCCGGAAGGTGCCGACCCAGCCGGCTTCGACGTGGACGCGATTGATCGGCCCGCCCGGGCGGATGTCGTGGATGAGGACGAACCCGGGGCCGTACCGGTAGGTGCAGATGCCCACGTCGTGGGCTTCACGCCAGCGGCGACCGAGCTCCCCGGCGTTCCGTGGTGGCGGCAGGTGGCACAAAGCGCGTTCGGGAACGGTGCCCGGCAACGGCTCCCGCAAGGTCCAGTCCACTGGAACGAACGCCGCCGCGGCGGCGGCGAGCAAGCGCACCATCGTCGCGTCGCGGTGCGCGGATTCGCCGAAGGCGAACGGCTCCGGCAGCCGCAGCCGCTGCGCACGCCCGGCCAGTTCGGTTGCGACACGCAGTGCGGCGCCGGGATCGGCGTCGATTCGGCCGAGGTCGAGTTCGACCGTTTCGGGCCACGCCGGGTGCGGAGCGGACAGAGTACGCATGTGGCTCCTTCTCAGGCGGACGGCGTGAGAACCGGCAACGGCAAGTGGGCCTTCCGCGCCACAGCGGGCGAGGTGGCCAGGGTGATCCACAAATTGCCGTCGGTGAAGACCAGGCCGGCCTCCCCGAGCCGGCGAAGCCAGCGGTCGAAGTCGTCCGGGTCCCATTCGTGGTCCTGTTCGGCGAGTACCCGGAGCGGGGCGCGGCCGGTTTCCAGTGCTCGCCAGACTGCGATTTCACGCGGGTGCTCGAGCACGTGGTCGGCCGGCGCCCAGCCGTGGCGCCGGTCTCGGATCACCACGACGTCGCCGATGCTACGGGCGATCAGCGCACTCCCCGCATGGCCCGCGGTCCACGCGACCAGCGCGTCGACCAGCGGTGTGACCTCCTCGGCCGTCAGTCCCTGGTCCGGCGTGTCGAAGGAGTAGACGAGCTCGGCGAGCCGCTCCGGGTCGTCGATGTCGTGGACCAGGCGCGACCCCGCCGCCGGGCGACGCTCGGTGAAGCCGTGGCGCGGGTCGTCGAAGTTCGGCGAAAACCGTTGCAGGGCGATCCGGGCCGCACCACTGGGCGGTTGCAGGTGCACCAGGGCGGGCAGCTGGGCCACGACCGCGGCGTAGTCCGCCACGCGTTCACCCGGAAACCCGTACAACCAGTTCCAGGTGACGTTGAGCCCGGCCGAGGCACCGTCGCGCAGCATCCGCACGTTGTGTGCCCCGCGGACGCCCTTGCGCATCCGGTGCAATACGTCGTCGACCAGGCTCTCGATGCCGGGCTGGACGTTCCACACCCCGGCCGTCCGCAGTGCGGCCACGTCCTCGATCTGCGCGTTGGCCTTGATTTCGTAGTGGATGCGCAGGTCGTGGCCGGCGTCGGCCAGCTGCGGAAGCGCCGATCGGTAGTACTCGTTCGGCAGGATGTTGTCGATCGTGGTGACGTCGAGGATCCGGTGCCGGCGCACCAGGCCGAGCACCTCGTCCACAAAGGACCCGGCCGGCTTGGCCCGGTAGGCCATCGCGGTGCCGTTGAGGCCGCAGAAGACGCAGTGGTGTTTCGCGCCCCACCAGCAGCCGCGGGAGGACTCCACGACCAGCTCCGGTTCGACGCGGGCCGCGACGGAAGCGGGAACGGCGCCGAACCAGTCGTCGTAGTCCGGGGTCGTGATCGACGTCGGCGAGACCGGCCGGGACGGGCACGGGCTGACCCGGGTGGCGCCGTCGTCGTCACGCCAGCACAGCTGGGGCACGTCGTCGAGGCCGTCGCGGGTTCCGGTCGCGTGGCACTCGGCGAGGGCCAGAAGCAGTTCCGGAAAAGTCACGTCCGCCTCGCCGCGCAGGACGTAGTCGACGAACGGGTACTCCCGGTGCAGCGCCACGCCCATCGGGCCGTCGGTCGAGTAGCCGCCGAGGAGGATCTGCACGCCGGGTCGCCGGTCCTTGATCCGCCGGGCCACGGCGAGGCTGGCGATGGTCTGGCTGAAGGTCGCGCTGAAGCCGACCAGTTCCGGCTCGTGGGCGAGAATCGCGTCGGCGGCCTGATCGGTGAATTCGGCCGCGAGCTCACGCACCGCCGCGGCGGTGCGGAAGGGCAGGCCGGCGCGGCGGGCCAAGTCCCGCATGCCCGCATAGCCGAAATCGGGTCCGTTGAGCGCGCCCGCGAAGATCCATTCGCCGAGCGAATGGTGGAACCCGGTGTCCGCCAGTTCCGCGTAGTCGCCCACGGTCAGACCGGCCCGCAGCATCATGTCGGCGAAGGCGAGACTGCCGTGGTAGGAAACCGGGACCGGAAGTCCCGCCCGGTCGCACGCCGCGCGCAGTACGCCGAGTGCCAGGGAGGGACGGTGCAGCGAGTGCCACGGCATCGACACCAGGCAGGTGCGGGGGACGTGCCCGCGGGGCATCGGAACGCCGGTTCCGCCGTTCAGTGCGGTTTCGCAGCGGTCGAAACGGGGTCGGCTTTTCCGGCTTCGTTGTACATGGTCACACCGCGGCCGGTGCCGCCGTGTTCGTCCCGCTCGGCCAGTGGCGTCACGGTGAGCGCGGACGCCGGAGCAGCGCCTATCGGAACGCTGCGGCCGGCGTCGGAACGGTCGTCGGGTTCCGCGAGGTTCGTCACCGTGAGCGCGGCAGTGGGCGTGGTTCTCATCTGTTCCCCCTCGTTTCGATACGAATTCCGGAAAATTGGTGACGCGCCGGTGAGGTCGTCCGCCCGCAGCCCCGCAGCTACAGGGTAAATCCCGCAGGCCTCGTCAGTAAAGCGCTTCCTCACCTGCGCAGCAGCGCACCGCCGGATGCCGAGGCACCTCTACCGCCGCTGCGCGAGCGCGGCCGCCCCAGCACCCGGCGGAGGGGGAGCCTGGCCGGCAGCGTCATCATCCAGACCAGAGTGCGGGTTTCGATCTTCCACCACTACAACGGGCAGTGGGAGCTTCAACTTCAGACTGAAGGATCAACCGGAACGGTCCGCAGCTCGGGTGCTCGCTGCGGACCGCGAACTACACGTTTTTCAGCGTGCTGCGCAAGGGGCGGCCTCATGGGCGACAAAGCGAGAGCGATCATCGCCGACTATCACGACGATCCGAATCAGAGATGGCACTCCCGGACCTGCCGGGTGGATGACCGGGGGTTCATCTTCGATCAGCACAAGAACTGGGAGTCGGGCAAGTGCCTCGACAAGTCCGAGGACGCGCCGAACGGGATCTACCACGAGCCGGGCCGGGACTTCCTCCCGTTCTGACTCCGGATTCGAACCGAAGCGGCACGGCGTTCAGCGGGTCAGCAGGTCCCGGATCGCCGCCGCGATCTCGCCGGGTGCCTCCTCGGCCATGAAGTGCCCGGCCCGGGTCAGCCGGTGGTCCAGGTCCGGTGCCCACGCCCGCCACACCCCGGCGGCGTCGTAGCCCAGCTGTGCGCCCCAGTCCTGCTGGACGACCGTCACGGGCATGGCCAGCTGGGATCCGGCGTCGAGGTCGGCTTGGTCGTGTTCCACGTCGATGTCGGCCGAAGCCCGGTAGTCGGCGACGATCGACGGCACCGCGGCCGCGCTCGCGCGCAGGTACTCGGCCCGCACCTCGGCCGGGATCGCGTCCGGGTCGTTGGCCCAGGCGTCGAGGAACGAGCCGAAGAACGCGTCCGCGCTGGCGGCGATCATCGTTTCCGGCAGGCCGGGCGGCTGGGCCATGAGGAACAGGTGGTAGCCGACCGCCGCCGGGACGCCGTGCAGGACGTTCCACATGTCCAACGTCGGCACGACGTCGAGGATGCCCAGGTGCGTGATGGTCTCGGGGTGGTCCAGGGCCGCCCGGAAGGCGACCAGGGCGCCCCGGTCGTGCCCGACGAGGGCGAAGCGCTCGTGGCCGAGCGCCGCCGCCAGGTTCACCACGTCGGTGGCCATCGTGCGCTTGGCGTACTCGCTTCGGCCGGTGGCCACCGGCTTGTCGCTGGCGCCGTAGCCGCGCAGGTCGGGGCAGATCACCGTGTGCTCGCCGGCCAGCCGCTCGGCGACGTGCCGCCACATCAGGTGCGTCTGCGGGAAGCCGTGCAGCAGCACGACCGGGTCGCCGCTGCCGCCGACGGCGGCGGCCAGCTCGACACCGCCGGCACCGGGCAGGCGGACGTGGTCGAAACCGGGAATGGAGAGTGTCATCGGAGGCCGTCTTCCGGGTCGGGAACTTGACTCGGCCAGCGTCGGCGACGGCGATCAGCAACCGATCAGTGCGCCGGGGCGGAATCGGCCGCGGGCCCCGATGATGGGGGCATGCGAATCGACGTGCTGGGTGCCGTGCGGGCGCTGCGCGACGACGGGAGCCCGGTGGAACTGGGCGGACCCCGCCACCGCGAAGTGCTCGCCCGGCTCGTCGCGGCCGAGGGGCGGATGGTCACCACCGACACCCTCGTCGACGACTTGTGGACCGATCCCCCGGCCCGCGCCGTGGGCGCGCTGCGCACGTTCGTCGCCGCCCTGCGCCGCGCCCTCGAACCCGACCGGCCGCCGCGCACCCCGCCCCGGGTGATCGTCACCGAAGGTCCCGGCTACGCGCTGCGCCTGCCGCGCGCGGACGTGGACGTCCACCGGTTCGAAGACGCCCTGGACCGAACCCGGCGAACGCCCGGCGCCGTGACCGAGCTCAGCGCGGCACTGGCGGCTTGGCGAGGAACCGCCTACGCCGACGTGCCGGGCTCCGCGTGGGCTCAGCGCGAGCGGACCCGGCTGGAGGAGCTGCGGCTGACGGCCGTGGAGCTGCGTGCCCGCGTCCTCCTCGACGCGGGCCGGGGCGGCGACCTGGTCGCCGAACTCGGCGCCCACGTCACCGAACACCCGTGGCGCGAGCCGGCCTGGGGGCTGCTGGCCCGCGCCTTGCACCGCGCCGGACGCCAGGCCGACGCGCTGGCGACCCTCCGCCGCGCTCGCGCGATGCTCGTCGACCAGCTCGGGCTCGATCCCGGGCCCGACCTGCGGCGGTTGGAGACCGACATCCTGACCGGGACCGCCACCGCGGAGGGCACCGGCACCGCGTGGACGGCCTCCGGGGCCCGGTTCGGCCCGCGCACCACCGTGGACCTGGCCCGCACCCTCGCGCTGGCGGGCGGCGACGCCCTCGTCCACTCGCGACGCGACCGCCTCGCCGCGATCCAGGCGGCCGAACGCACCGGAGACCTCGCGTGGGCGGCCCGGATCATCGGCGCCTACGACGTGCCCGCGATCTGGAGCCGGGCCGACGACCTCGAGCAGTCCCGCGCCGTCGTCGCGGCCGCCGAGCGCACGCTCACCGCGCTCGGCCCCGGCAGCCCGGCCGACCTGAGGACCCGCCTCCTGGCCACCGTCGCCGTCGAGAGCCGCACCGCCGAGCTCACCGCTGCCGAGCGGAAACGCGCTGAGCAGGCCGCGGACGAGGCCGAGGCGCTGGCCCGCGGCCTCGGCGATCCCGCCTTGCTGGCGTTCGCGCTCAACGGGGTGTTCCTGCAGTCCTTCACCCGCCCCGGGCTGGCGGCCGTCCGGGACCGGATCGGCGCCGAGGTCCTCGACCTGGGTACCCGGCACGAGCTGCCGGCCTTCGCCGTCCTCGGCCGCCTCGTCCGGCTGCAGTCCGCCTCGGCCGCCGGCGATCTCGACACCGCGGCCGCGCACGCCACGGCGGCCGAACAGCTCGCCGCCACCGCCGAGTCACCCCTGGTCGCCGTCCTCACCGCGTGGTTCCGGGCCCGGGCCAGCGCCGCCCGCAGCACCGAACCCGGCGGGCCGTCCCCCGCCACGGCCGCCGCGCAGTACCGCGCCGCCGAGGACGCCCTCCGGACGGCAGGCATGCCGGGACTGCACCGCGGCCTGTTCCCGCTGGCGCTGCTCGGGTTGCGCCTGCTGCACGGCCGCCCCGCGCCCGGTGATCCGCACCTCGACTGGGGCCCGTACCGCCCGTGGACGCAGCCCCACGTGTTGCTCGCGCAAGGCAAGCGGGAAGAGGCCCGCGTCGCTCTGGCCGCCGCGCCCGAACCACCGCGCGACCACGTGCAGGAGGCGATGTGGTGCCTGAGCGCCCACGCTGCCGCACGCCTCGGCGAGCGCGGGATCGCGGCCGCCGCGGAAGAAGCCCTGCGCGGCGCCGCGGCGGAACACGCCGGCGCGGCCAGCGGAATGCTGACCTTGGGCCCGGTGGCGCGGTACCTGGCCGAAGCCGCAGCATGCGCCGGCACGGGGTGAGCCCCGGCCGCGGGGCCCGCTGCAGCTCCGGATACGCGAACCACGCCGAGCCGGTGTTGCAGTCCTGACAGCCGAATCCATTGACCCACAGCGGTTTCCTGGTGGCAACGCGGTGAACCGGCTGTCGGCGGACGCCGGAAAGTGGCCAAAGAGGCAGACTTCCCTGCCGCCGGTTGACGCCACCGGCCGCCGGACACGAAGATCCCGCCGACGAAGCTCGAAGCCGGACATCGGCTGAACGAGGAGAATTCTTTGCCTGGTGGAACAATCGTCCCGGTGGTGACCGCTGGGCGGCCGGCGGCCCGGTGGCTTTTCCCGCTGCTGCCGCCGATGGTCCTGCTCGTGGCGGCGTGTGGCCCGGCCCGCGTGGCCGGGACGGCGGCCCCGGCCACGACCAGCCCGGTCACCTCGGCGGCGAGCGCCACTGCCCCGACGTCCGCGGCGCAACCCGCTTCCGGCGCCAAGACCCCGGGCGCCGCCGTCGAGCGCTGGGTCACCCAGATCCTGCAGGAGCAGTACACGGAAGCGTGCCTGTCCAGCGCTCCTGCGCTGCCCGCCGGTCAAGACGCCGAGTCCCTGTGCCAACGGCCCGCAGCCGCCGCGAGCGCCAAGTCGCTGCGCGCGGCTTGGGCGAAGCCGGGCGTCAAACTGCCCCCCGAGGGAAAGGTCGAGGTCACCACCCCGGCGGCGAAGGGCGACGAAGTCACGGTGCCGGACACAGCGGTCAAGCTCGACGGCCGCACCTTGCGCAGTCTCGAACTCATCGGCGCCACCGGCGACACCGGCTCGTTCAGCCTCAGCCTCAAGGTGGAGAAGCACGCAGGAGCCTGGTACGTCACGGGGTTCGACCTCAAGGCCTGACCCGAGCTCGCCGCCGCGGGGTGATGGCCGGGCACTGCTCAGGCCACCTTGATGACGACCTTGCCCGAGGGGTGACCGTTCTCGACGGTGGCGAGGGCGGCCGGTGCGTCGGAAAGCGGATGGATCGCCGTGATCACCGGGGAAAGCAGTCCGTCCAGGGCGAGCCGGGCGGACCGCTCCAGGTTCTCCCGGCCGAGGCGGCGCTCGACGAAACGCCCACCGAGATCGGGCACCGACATGTCACCCGCGGCGATGACGTTGCGCGGATCCCGGGCCAGCGGGGCGACCGTCCGCAGCGAAGTGCCGCCGACCAGGTCGACGATCCCGTCGAAGCCGTCGGGAACCAGCTCGCGGGCCGCCGTGACGACGTCCTCGGCGGCGTAGTCGATGAACCGCACCCCGATGGCCTCGGCGTGCTCGCGCTTGGCGCTGCTCCCGGTACCGATCACGCGCAGCTTGCGCCCGGCGGCCAGCCGGGCGACGGCGAGGCCGACCCCGCCCCCGACCCCGTTGACCAGGATCGTGGCGCCGGCCGGGAGGCCGAGCTGGTCGAGCACGTCCACCGCGGTCGTCCCGGCGACCGGCAGCGTTGCCGCCACGGTCGCGGACAGGCCCGCCGGGATGCGGGCGGTGTTCGGTGCGGACAGCACCGTTGTCTCGGCGTAGGTCCCGCCACCGGTGAGTGCGAAGCCGAAAACCGCGTCACCCACCTCGAGCCCGTCGACGTCCTCGCCCAGTGCGAGCACGGTTCCGGCCGCCTCCATGCCCAGCACGCGGGGAAACGGCCGCCCGCCGTCGAGGCCGGGGACCAGACCCGAGCGCACGAGGTGGTCGAGGGGATTCACCCCGGCGACGTCGACCCGGATCAGCACCTCGCCGCGACCGGGGGCGGGATCGGGACGATCGAAGAACTCCTGCACTTCGGGCCCGCCATGCCTGCCGAAACCCCACGCCTGTCCCATTTTGCCGCCTCCTGGGTGACCGGCCCGGTGGTTCCGGGCGCTGTTGCCATCCTCACCTCTGACACCGGTGTAAGGGGCAATCGGCTGAGGCGCAGGTCACAGCATCAAGCCGGCCGCGAACTTGGCTTCGGGACCGCGCGCCTCAGCGCATCGCGGCCTGGAGCTGAGCGGCGCGGGCCTTGGCGTCGGGCAAACCGGGGGTGCAGAACTCCGTCACCATCGCCAGGATCCGCGTGCCCGCCGCGGCGGGCGAAGCGGACAGGTCGGGGCTGGACGCGACCGTGATCCCGCTGGTGCCCGGCTCGTCGCTCATGCTCCACGTGTTGTACCCGGGAACGTCACCGCCGTGTCCCCAGACGTCGGGCGCGCCCGGACCGCAGATCCCGGCCAGCGAAATGCGCATCAGGCCGAGCCCGTAGCCGACCAGACCACCCTCGCCCGGCCACGGAACCGTGGTTTTCATCTGCGTCAGCAGATCGGCCGGCAACAGCTCACCGCCGAGCAAGGCGTGGAAGAAGCGGTTCAGGTCGGCCGCGCTCGAGATGATGTTCCCGGCACCGAAATAGCGGCTGAGGTTGTAGACGGTGACGTCCGTCAGCCCGTGCGGCGCCGGGTAGAGCTGCTCGTAGCCGCGGATGGCCGGGCGCGGCACCAGCGGGAAGTCCCGCGGCAGGAACGTGTCCGCCAGGTGCAGCGGGCCGGTGATCCAGTCGGCGAGCACCTGCTCGAACCGGCGGCCGGTGAGCTTTTCCACCAGCAGGGCCAGCACGTTGTAGCCGGTGTTCGAGTACGACCAGTTCGTGCCCGGCGGGAACAGCAGCGGCTGCACGGTGCTGTCGTGGATCGCCTCGACCTCGCCGAAGCGCACGAAGCGTTCGGTGTCCACCTCCTCCGGGGTCGTCCAGGTGTACTGCGGCGCCAGGTCCCGCGGCACGCCACTGGTGTGCTGCAGCAGCTGGCGCACGGTGATCGGCTCCGGGTAGGGCAGCAGGCCGGGCAGGTACTTCGCGATCGGCTCGTCCAGCCCCAGCCGGCCGTTCGCGGCGAGCTTCAGCACGAGTGCCGCCGTGAACGTCTTGGAGACGCTCCCGATGCGGAACCGCCCGCCGGTGTCGGGCTTCGCCCCGGTGACGACGTCACCGACCCCGGCACGCCCCCGCCACCGCCCCGCCGGATCCGCCGCGATCGCGATCATCCCCACGTTTCCGGCTTGCACAGCCGCATCCAGCGCGGTCTGCCGCGGGTCCGTCGCCGCGGCGGCGGTACCGGTGCCGGCGAACACGAGCACGGCGCAAGCGGCGGAGACGACCAGTCGACGCATTGTCCCCCCCGGTGTCTGCAGTCCCCCCGACCGTAGCGCAGACCGGCCGCCGCGGTAAGGGCATTCGTCGTTGTCGGCGCCTCGTCGTTCAGCCGGCCACATCGCGCCTGCCGGACGGACGCCGCACCAATCCGTCCCGTGTGGACAGTCGGGTGGGCTGCGCCGTGGGCGGCAGGGTGGTAGACCAGGTGGCGCTGATGCCGGCCGGCAGGGCCGGCTCCTCGCGGCGCAGCCCGGGCGCGCGGCGACGCCCGGTCACCGGCAGGCCCACCTCGGCCGGGGTCAGCCGCTCCCGGCGGCTGCGCAGGATGCGCGGCTCCTGGATGAGCGACGAGCCGACGGTGACCACGGTGTGGCACCTGATCCGCTCCGGGGTCCTGGACCTCGCGGCGGTCGAGCTGCGGACGGTCGGCTTGGACGCCCCCCGCGGCCGCGCTCGACCTGGCGGAACGGACGACCGGCCTCGGCTTCGCGGCCCTCGTCCCCTGACCGGCCCCCGACCGCGGACGGCGGCCGTGGAGCTCAGGCGTCCCGGACCGCTCGGGCGAGCAGGGACAGGGCCGCCTGGGAGGGGGAGCCCGGTTCGCCGGTGACCACGACGATCGTCTGCTCGGCCGCGTGCGCCGGGGTCATCGCCTGCTGGTGGACCACCAGGTCGCCGACCAGAGGATGGCGCATGACGTACTCGGTGGCCGTGCAGACCTTGACCCGGTGGGCGGCCCACAGCGCCGCGAACTCGGGACTCTTCGTCACCAGCTCCCCGATCAACGCGTTGAGCAGCTGGTCGTCGCCGTGGTGACCGGCGGTCGAGCGCAGGTTGCCGACCACCGCCTTCGCCTTGACCGTCCACTGTGGGTACAACTCGCGGGTGTGCGCGTCGAGGAAGACCAGCCGCGCCATGTTGGGCCGGTCCGCGGGGCGGGTGGGTGCGTCGAAGCCGAGGTGGCCGGCGAACAACGCGTGGCCCAGCCGGTTCCACGCCAGCACGTCGGTGCGCCGGCCCAGCACGATCGCCGGGACTTCGCCCAGCCCGGCCAGCAGTTGGGCCGTCACCTCGTGCACCCGCTCCACCGGCGGGCGCTGCACGCGCCGGCGCCGACGGGGCCGGGCCAGCACCCGCAGGTGTTCGTGCTCGTCGGCGTCCAAGCGCAACGCGCGGGCGATGTTGCCGACCACCGCGTCGGAGGCGTTCGCCGACTGGCCCTGCTCGAGCCGGATGTAGTAGGACGCGCTGACGCCGGCCAGGCTCGCGACCTCTTCCCGGCGCAGCCCGGGCACCCGGCGGCGCTCGCCGTAGGTTTCCAGTCCCACGTCCTCGGGCCGCACTCGCGCGCGCATCGCCTGCAGGTACTCCGCCAGCTGCCCGTGATCGGCCATGACCCCAGTATGCGACACCCGCGGCGCCGCAACCTGACCCTGCCAGGGGTAGGCAGCACGCGGTCTGGCTCGACCGCCCCGGCCCGGCGAACCTGGGCTCATGCCCGACGAAATCACCCTCGGAAACGTCACCGTCACCCGGATCACCGAGTACTACGGTTCGGTCGAACTGACTCCCGCCGAGTTCTTCCCCGACAGCCCCGAAACGGCCTGGCACGACCACCGCGACTGGCTGGCCCCGGACTTCTGGGACCCGGGCACGAACGAATGCCGGTCGGCGATCCAGACGTGGCTGCTGCGCAGCGAAGGCCGCACCATCCTCGTCGACACCGGCGTCGGCAACCACAAGGAGCGGCCCTACTCCCCCGTCTGGAGCCACCTCGACACCGGCTTCCTCGACGCCCTCGCCGCCGCCGGCGTGCAGCCCGCGGACGTCGACCTGGTCGTCAACACCCACCTGCACGTCGACCACGTCGGCTGGAACACCCGCCTCGACGGCCGCCGCTGGGTGCCGACCTTCCCCAACGCCACCTACCTGATGCCCCGCCGCGACTTCGACTTCTGGAACCCCGCCAACGACCACCGGCCCCGCCTCGGCCGCGGCAACCAGAACGTCTTCGAAGACAGCGTCGCCCCGGTGCACGGAGCCGGGCTGACCCGGCTGTGGGACGGCTCCCTCCGCATCGACGCCAACCTCCGCCTGGAACTCGCCGCCGGCCACACCCCCGGCTCGTCCGTGCTCCACCTGGACTCCGGCGGCGACCGGGCGTTGTTCGTCGGCGATCTGGTGCACACCGCCCTGCAGATCGTCGAGCCGGACACCAACTCCTGCTTCTGCGAAGACCCCGCCGCCGCCCGCGCCACCCGCCGGAACCTGCTCGGCCGGGCCGCCGAAACCGGCGCCCTCGTCTTCCCCGCGCACTTCGGCGGCCACGGCGCCGCCCAGGTGAAACGCGACGGCACCAAATTCGCCATCACGGACTGGGCCGGCTTCGCGCCCAGCGCCTGACCCGAAGCGCGAGAGAGGTCTTCACGTGCTCCACCCACAGCATCCGACCGTCCGGACACCGGCAGGCGCCGTCCGCGGGCTCCGTGACGCCGCCGGCGAGTTCTACCGGGCCATCCCGTACGCAGCCGCCCCCACCGGCGCGGGCCGCTTCCGCGAGCCGGCACCGCACCCGGGGTGGTCCGGCGTCCGCGACGCCACCCGGCCCGGCCCGACCGCGCCCCAACCGGCCCGGGACTTCGGCCGCCTCGACCTGAGCCCGTACTTCGGGCCGGGCTGGGTCCGCGGCGCCGGCTACCGCACCGTCGACGTCCGCACCCCCGCCGCCGACGGCGGGAACCGCCCGGTCATGGTGTTCGTGCACGGTGGCGGGTTCGTCACCGGCTCCGCCCGCGCCGCGCTCTACGACGGCCGCGCCTTCAGCCGCGACGGCGTCGTCCTCGTGACCGTCCAATACCGGCTCGGTGTCCCCGGGTTCCTGAGCCTCGGGAACGCCCCGGACAACCGGGGCCTGCTCGACGTGCTGCTGGCCCTGCGCTGGATCCGCGACACGATCGCGCTGTTCGGCGGCGACCCCGGCAACGTCACCGTGTTCGGCCAGTCCGCCGGAGCCACGCTCGTCGGCGGCCTCCTCGCCACACCCGCGGCGAAGGGCCTTTTCCACCGCGCGATCATGCAGAGCGGCAGCGGCACCGGGGCGTTCACCCCCGAGCAGGCCCGGCGGGTCACCGCCGCCGCGGCCGCGGCGCTCGGCACCGCACCCACGGCCGAGGCCTTCGCCGGCGTCCCCGACGAGCGTTTCCTCGAGGTCCTTCCCGCACTGTCCGGTGTGGACCTGCGCACGGAAACCGCCACGGACCCGCTCGTCGGCCTCAGCCCGTTCAGCCTGGTGCTGCCCACGCAGCCCGCCGACGCACTCGGCTCGGGGCCGGGCGGCCAGGTGGACCTGCTGATCGGCACCAACACCGAAGAAGGCCATCTTTACCTGGTGCCACAGGGAAAGTTCGAAACCTCCACCGAGGCCGACGTGCTCGCCCTCGCCGCCGCCACGGCACAACCCGCGGGGCTTCCGGCGACGGCACCACCCGGTGAACGGCGGTCGAAGCTGCTCGGCGACGCGCTGTTCGGGCGCGGGTCGGAACGGATGGCCGCCGCTCACGCGCGGCTCACCGCCGGCCGCACGCACGTCTACTCGTTCGCCCACCGCTCCACCGCCCTCGACGGCCGGCTCGGCGCCACGCACACCGTCGAGCTGCCGTTCGTCTTCGACCTGGCCGACCGGCCGTGGCTGCACGGCGAAACCGGCCTGCTCGGCCCGGCACCGGCCCCCGGGGATCTCGCGCACCGCGTGCACGGCGCCTGGGTCCGGTTCGCGAGAACCGGCGACCCGGGCTGGCCGGCACGCACGGCATCAAGTCCGGTGGTGCACCGGTTCGGCGCCTGAAAGCGGCTCCGCACTACGAGCAGCTGGACCCGTTCGACCACCTGGCCACCGTGTCTGAACATTGTTAAGGTCGCGCCCATGACGAAGGGCATCACCCGGGAGCGGATCGTGACGGCCGCGCTCGAACTCCTCGACGAAAAGGGCATGGACGCCCTCACCGTCCGCGCGCTGGCCACCCGGCTCGATGTCCGCGCCCCGGCCCTCTACTGGCACGTGCGCAACAAGCAGGAGCTGCTCGACGAGATGGCCACCGAGGTCATGCGCCGGGTCACCGGCGCCCTCGCGGCGATCCCCCCGGGCGACGGCTGGCGCGAAGACCTCGGCTCCTACGCCCACGTCCTGCGCTCGGAATACCTGCTCCACCGCGACGGGGCCCGCATCTTCAGCGGCACGCGGATCACCGACCCCGACGTGGTCCGCATGAAGGAGCCGTGGTTCGAACGCTGGGCCGCGGCCGGCTGGAAGCCCGCCGACGCCGACGACGCCATCGACGTGGTCACCGCGTTCGTCGTCGGCTTCGTCATCGAAGAACAGGAACGACGCCAAGCCGCCGGGACCGATCCGGCGCGGTTCTCCCTCGCCGAGCGCGACGCCTGGCTGGGTGAAAACGCGCCGCTGGTCAAGGAAGCCGGGCGCCGCTGCGACGAGGGCGACCAGCGGTTCGAACGGCACCTCGGCATCGTCCTGGACGGGCTCGCGGCCCGCCGGGACGGTTGAGGCGCCGGCTCCGCAGCTCCCCCCGGAGAGGGAGGAAACCCGGTCCGGCGGGGGAAGTGCCGCCGCACCCGGGGACGTCAGGGTGGCCGGTATGGATACCACTGATCCCGGCCTCTTGCCGGGGACGCGGCTTCCGGTGGCGGCAGCCGCCGGAGCGAGCTTCGCACTGAGCGCGCTGGGTGCGTACTGGCTGGCGCGGGACGTCCCGAATCCGCTGGACCGTCCCGACCGGAAGTTCAGCTCGGCCCTGGCGGCCTACCCGGACGGCTGGGCCAACGGGATCTTCCTCACCTGCGCGGTCATCGCGCTGGCCGGGGCACTGTGGCTGCTGGCGAGCCGCCGGGCGCGGGCCGTGGTGCCCTGGGTGGCCGGCGCGTCGATCGTCGCGTTGCTGATGCTGATGGACGGCTCCAACCTGATCCTCGCCGGCTACCTCCCGGCCATCCTGGTCGGTTCGGTCCTCGGATTTGACGAGGTGAACCCGTCGGTCCTGCTGTCACCCGGCCTGGCCCTCCAGCTGACCCTCTTGTGCACCGTGGCCGCGTTCGGCGTGATCATCGCCGGGCGGCTGCGCCTCGGGCTCGGCGACACCGGACCGGCGGTGACGGAGGCCGAACGGGCGCGGCGGCTCGCCCGGGCGAAGGCGCGGACCCGGTTCTGGACGAAGATCGCGATCGAAGCACCGGCGCTCTACGCGCTCACCCGCGTGCTGATGTTCTTCTGCGTGCCGGGGTTCGACATGTTCGGCTTCGGCGAACCGATCCTGTGGGCGGGACTCGGGCTGGCCGTGTCGGCCGCCGCGGGCGCCTGGCTCACCAGCGGGCTGATCCGGCCCTGGGGCGAGGTCTTCCCCCGCTGGATCCCCGTGCTACGCGGCCGGCGGGTGCCCATCCGGCTGGCGGTGGTGCCCGGCCTGGTGGTCGCGGTGATGGTGGCGACCACCGCCAAGGACCTCCTGCTGACGTTCGCCACGAGCGACTCGGCCCTCACCGCCGTGACCGACTGGCCGTTGGTGACGCTGCCGATGCTGCTGTGGCCGTTGTGGGCCTTCGCCTTGGCGATGGCCGCGGCCGCCTACGGCCTCCGCCGTCGGCTGAGCGAAGCGGAACCGGCACCGGTGAGCCGGAGCGGCAATTCCGAGCCCGACGTCGGCTGAGGTTCTCGGAAAGGTCGCCTCGGAACTCAGCCCGGTACCTCCGTCCGGCGGAATCGGTTACACCGCGTGCCGACCAATGCGGCATTCAGGTCATCACCGCGGCGTTCGGCTGACCTTCGGCCGCTTCCGGCCGTTTTGATATCTCCCGCCCGCTCGGAAACGATAAGGTGCCGGTCTTCACGGGGGTGGCGAGCGCATGGCGTCAGGGGGGCACATGTTCGTGGGACGGACGTCGATTCTGGACCTGATCGGCGAGCTGACCGCACCGCGGGCCGGGGACGTTTCCGCCGGGCCGCCGCCGATTGTGGTCCTGACCGGCTGCGGGGGTTCCGGGCGGACCGCGATTCTCGAGGAGGCCTTGCGGACCTGGCGCGAACGGACGGCTTCCGTGCTGGTCCAGCCGCTGGTGCTGGACGGCGACCGGGTGTCGCTGCGCCCGTTGCTGACCTCGGTCATGCTCGGATTGGGCGTCGGCGTCCGGGGCTACCCGGTTTCCTTTCGCCGTTCCCTGATCGCGCAACTCGCCATCAGTGCGGATTTCGCCGGATTGCCCGCCGGTGACCAGCGGATCCGGTTGCGGGAACGGCTCAACGACTACCAGCGCAAACCCGCGCTCGACCGTTTCCTCAAAGCGCTGGCGCACGATTCGTTCGCGCTCGTGCACGTCCAGGTACCCGGTCTGCCGGAATTGGTCCCGCGGCTGGCGGCGGAAGCCGCCGAAAGCGCGCTGAACCGCCTGTACCGCGGGCGCGGCCTGCTGCGGTTCTCCTGGGGCGACGCCGTGGACTGGTTCAAGCACCAGGACCAGGGCTTCGCGAACGACGCCGAGGAGACGCTGATCCAGCTCAGCGCCCGGGCGAAGAGCGAAAACCCCGTGGTCCGGCGCGGGGTCGACGACGTCCTGGTCGGTGCGTTCCTCGCGGACCTGCGCCACAGCCACGCCCGCGTCCGTGGACGGCCGCCGCAGATGCTGCTGCTGCTCGACGACGGTGACGTGCCCGCGGCGGTGACGTTCGTGCGCTCGCTGCTGCGGGTGCGCCAGTCGATCGCCGGCACCCGGCCGACCCAGGAGAACCGGCTGCCCGATCCGCTGACCGTGGTCACGACCAGCGCCGGGCCGGCCGCCACGGGTGCCGTGCCCTGGCCGGGAACCGGCCCGGTGACCGGGCCGCGGGTCCGGGTCGAGGTGGCCGACCTGGAGCCCGCGGAAGTGCTGCAGCTGGCCCGCAGCCACGACTGGGCGGCCTCGGAACGCACCGGCAGCGTGGCCGGACGGCTCACCCACGGCCACGCGGCCGCGACGGAGTACGTGCTGCGGCGGCTGGGCGAGGACCCGCGGCTGCTGGACGACCTGGGCGCACTGCTGGACGACCACGATCCCGACGAGGACGTGCCCGTCGACCGGTACCTGCTGAGAATCTTCGTCCGCGGCCTCGACCCCCAGCGGAGACCGGACGACACCGCGGTGGATGCGCTGATCACGCTGGCGGCCGCCCGGACCTGGCAGGAGGCCGCAACGCTCGTTCCGCTGCTTCCCCCGCCCTTCGACCTCGGCTCGCCGCTCTACACGTCGCCGACCTTGTGGGCCGCCCACGACGGGGACGAGCGGCGGCTCCACCCGCTGGCCCGGTACCTCGGCCTGCGGGCACTGGCCGCGCGCCCGGAACCGCAAACCGGCTGGGAAGGCCTTTTCCGGCTCCTGCGCGGGAAAACCCACCCGGACGACCGGGCCGGGCAATGGCACCACGAGCGGATGCTGGGCGGCCGCGCGAAAGTCGCCGACGAACTGGCCACCCTGCTGCCCGATGTGCCGTCCGCGCACTGGCTGGCGCTGTTCGACGCCGTCGTCCGCACGCCAGACCCGCGGGTCACCGACCTGGCGGAGATCAAGGGCCTCGGCCGGCCGCCGACTCCGGCCGGTCACACCGACGCGCTGCTCGGCATCGTGCCCGCGCTGGAGCGGGATCCGTGCGTGACGCGGCCGGAGGACGTCGCGGCCCTGCGGCAGCTCGCCTGGCACGGCTTCCTCCGGCTCGCCGAAGCCGAGGGAGTGGCGGACAAACAGCCGTTCCTCGAGCGGGCCGCCCGCTACTCGGCCGACAGCCGCTGGTACTGACTCCGTTCCGAAAGGACCCCCGACCGTGTCCTCGCGCTACCGCTGGGTGATCTTCCCCGATCCGAACCGGGACTTCCCGCACCGCTTGACGGACTGGTGGCGGCTCACGGCCGCGCTCCTCGTCGTCCTCCTGGTGGCCGGCGGTTTCACCTTCCGGCAGCCGCTGCAGCGGGCGTCCTCCTGCGGCTGGTTCGACGGTTCCGCCTGGTCGGCCGGCGGCGAGTGCGTGGGGTTGAGCGACGGCACGTACGACTTCGGGCTCGACCGCTTCACCGCCGCGTTGCAGGTGGTCGAGCAGCAGAACGCCGCGGCCGCGGACAAGTGCGATCCCCAGGGCACCCCGGTGACCGTCGGCGTGCTGCTGACGTTGACCGACCGCAACGCCGGCGGGCGCGCGCTGCACGAACTCGAAGGGATGGCCGCCGGGCAGCGGCACGCCAACGACACCGGGTGCCTGCACCCGATGCGGCTGGTGGTCGCGAACGTCGGCGCGTACGGCCCGGACAACGAAGCCGTCGAGGTGGCCCGCGAGCTGGCTGACGACCCCGCCGTCGTCGCGGTCGCGGGGCTGGGGCTGAGCCAGCAGCGCTCGGCCGAGGTGGCGGACCTGCTGGCCGCGGCCAAGATCCCGATGGTCTCCGACCTGATCACCGCCGAGGGCTTCGACCAGACCGGGTCGCGCGACGACGAGCCGGACTTCCGCGCGTGCGACCCGGACATCACCTACCCCCGCGGGATCGGGAAGGACTACTTCTACCGCGTGGCCTACCGGAACGCCGTGCAGATCGAGCGGCTCGCCGGCGTGCTGCCGGGCCGGCCGGACTTCATCATGGTGCCCACCGGCGGCTCCGACCCGTATCCGTGCACGGCGCTGCCGATCATGCAGCGCCGCTTCGGCGGCAAGATCACCGAGGTCAAGTTCGACGCCGACGAGGCGAGCACGGTCCCGCTGACCGCCCAACGGGTTTGCGGAACCGCGAAGGACGTCGAGGTGCTCTACATCGCCCGCGGCACCGACCTCGCCCGGTTCCTCTTCAGCCTCGACGAGGCCTTCCTCGGCGGACGTTGCGCGGCCACCTCGGTCACCGTGGTCAGCACCTCCGACGGCCTCCGGGTCCGCTCGCCGGAGGACAACGCCATGCTGGAGGACCTCCGCCTGCGCGCCCTGCGCTCGCAGAGCTTCGCCGACGGCCGGATCCGGCTCATCGCGACCCTCGTGTCGGGCGCCGACCGCTTCCGCGGCGACAACCCCGGGTTCCGGGACCTGGAAACGGCGTTCACCGGAGCCGGGTTCGACGTGACCCACATCGACGACGGCTGGGCGGTCAACGGCTACGACGCCGTGACGACGATTTCGGCGGCGTTGCGGACACTCCCGTCGGCGAAGCCGGTCCAGCGCAGCCAGGTCAACACCGCGATCAGCGGCTTCTCGTCCAGCAACCAGGCGGTGCCGGGCGCCGGCGGGTCCATCACGTTCGACAACAGCGGCAACCGCGCCGACGGCGGCCCCCCGGTGGTCCGGGTGTGCCCCCCGGTCCCGGCCACCGGCGACCAGCCGGCGCGGACCCCGAACGTGATCCTCCGGCCGGGCACCCCGCCCACCTGCTGAGGCGGCCGGGCGCTTGTTCTCCGGGCCGGGCTCCTCGCTGCCGGAGTCGCCACGTCCTCGATAGACTGCGGGGGTGCCCCCTGTGTTGTCGGAGACGTGGCAGCGGATCGTCGCTCTGCTCGAGGACCTCGCGCCCGCCACCGCCCGGGTGATCAGGCCGCCGGCGTCGGCCACGGAGGTGCACCGGCTGCTGAGTGTGCTTCCCGCCGAACTGCCCGCCGACCTCCTCGAGTGGTGGTCCGCCATGGACGGTGTCGACGACGAACGCGATTACCGGGCCGGGGCGCTCGTCCCGCACCACTTCGTGCCACTGGCGGTGCACCGGGTCCGCGAAGAATACCTTCGGCAGCAACCATTTCTCGACTCCGACTGCTGCACCGCCGACCACCGGCACCACAAGGCCGCCGGCGAACAGGTCTTCCCGTACTGCGCGGCGCTGGTCCCCGTCTGCCGCTCCATCGACGGCGGCATGCTGTGCGTCGACACCCGGCCCGGCGGCCGGTTCGGCTGCCTCATGAACTGGTACGCCGACGAAGGCGCCTACGCAGCGGAATGGTCCAGCGTGACCCACCTGCTCACCGACGTCGCCGGACGCCTCGGCGGATACCGCCGCAGCGTCGACGACGAAGGGATGCTCGACTGGAACAGGGACCTCGCCTGACCCCGCGCCGGGAGACGCGGGGCAGGTCGCGGCGGTCAGGTGAGCGGGTAGTGGATCCTCTCCGCGCCGCCGGTGGCGTAGTTCGGCACGTCCGCCGCCACCGCCTTGCCCGCCTCCGAAGCGAGCGCGGCGGCCATCGCCTCGGCGGATTCGAAGTCCGCGTGGAACACGGCGAAGTACCGGCTCTCGCCGCCGAGCCCGGCGACGTCGAGGGAGTACTGCCACTGCACGAGGCCGGGGAGCTTCGCCGCCAGCGGCAGGTGGGTGCCGACGTAGTAGTCGCGGAAGTGGTCCTTGTCCGCGGGGGGCGGGTACAGCACGGTGAGCCGGTGCATCGGGTCCTCTTTCGGCCGGTCGGCGGCGGTCTCCCCCAGCCTGGCACAGCCGGCCCGCCGCGGCCCGGCCGGCCGTGCCACCGGATGATCCGGTCCAAGAGTGGTCAGGACACCACGAGCACCCCGGCCTTCTTGCCGTCCGGGCCGGCGGCGGGCGTGCCGCCGATCCCGGACTCGATCGCCGCCGTCACGATGCGGTTGCGGTCGCCCGTGGACAGCACGCCGTTGCCCACCAGTTCGAGGGTCACCGCCTTCACGTGCTTCACGAACCGGTCGTGGGACGCGTACTCGGCGTTCTCGTCGATGACGTCGTTGATCGTGCAGCCGCGGCCCGTGTCGATGTTCGCGACCTGGCTGTCGACCCCGCCGATCACCACCGTCTCGCGGGTGTCCGAGTCCGGGCAGGCGTCCGGCGGCGGCGCGGCCGCGACCACCGTGAACGCCCCCGTCAGCTCGGCCGAGACGTTCCCGGCGACGTCCGTGGCCCTGGCCCGCACCGTGTGCGCCCCCAACGCGGACACCGTGACCGGCGCCGAGTACCGGGCCCACGCGGCGCTGTCCACTTTGTACTCCACGAAGTCCACACCGGACTGCTCGTCCACCGCGGTCAGCGTCACGGTCGTCTGGCCCACGAAGTTCCAGCCGCCGTCCTGCTTGCCACTCACCTGCATCGACACGGACGGCGCCGAGGTGTCGCCGCCGGCGACCACCGTGAAGGCCACGCTCCCGGCCGGTGACGTGTTCCCGGCGACGTCGGACGCGCGGAACTCCACCGTGTGCGCTCCCGCCGCGGTCACCGGAACCGGGGTGGCGTAAGCGGTCCACGCGCCCCCGTCCACCCGGTACTCCACCGAGGCGACCCCGGAACCCGCGTCCGAAGCCGTGACCGTGACGACCGCCTTGCCGACGTAGTGGCCTTCGGCGTCCTGCGTCCCGCTCAAGGAAGCGGACACGACCGGCGCCGTCGTGTCGCTCTTCACCACCGTGAAGTGGGCCATGCCCTCCGGCGAGACGTTCCCCGCGACGTCGGTGGCCCGGTAGTGGAGCATGTGCATCCCCGCCGCGGTCACCGCGACCGGGGCGGTGTAGGACGTCCAGGCGCCGCCGTCCAGCTGGTACTCCACCGAAGCCACACCGGAACCCGCGTCCGAAGCCGTGATCCGGGCCGTGGCGACGTCGAGGTAGTTGCCCGCCGCGTCCTGGGAACCGGTGATCGAAGCACTCACCGCGGGCGCGGTCGTGTCCCCCGGCCGGTCGACGACCGTGAAGTGCGCCATCCCTTCCGCGGACGTGTTCCCGGCGACGTCGGTGGCCCGGTGGTGCAGCATGTGCGCGCCCACGGTGGACACCACCACGGGTGCGGTGTACGCGGTCCACGTGCCGCCGTCGAGCTGGTACTCCACCGAAGCCACACCGGATCCCGCGTCGGTGGCCGAGAGCGTCACCGTGGCGGACCCGAGGTAGCTGCCGGACGGATCGCGGTCGCCCGCGACCGCCGCGGTCACCTCCGGTGCGGTCGTGTCGCCGGTGCCGTCGGACACGACGAACTCCCCCGCCATCGCCGTGTGGCCGGGGATGGTGCAGTAGTACCGGTACTTGCCGGGCGTCAGCGTCACGACCGCCTCGTGCCGCCCGTTCGCGGGGTCGAACGGGTTGGCCAGGATGTTCAGCGAGACGTCGTGGTTGTAGCCCGGCGTCGAGGTGTCGAACGTCAGGGTGTGCGACATCCCGGTCGTGTTGCCGGTGGCTTCGCTGTTTTCGAAGACGATGGTGGTCTCGCCGGGCCGGGCACCGGTCGGCGCGGACGCGTATTCGGTGGTGCTGTTGTTCCCGGTCCAGGTGAGCGTCTGGACCGGCGCCGCCACCGCGGGCGTCGCCAGGCCGAACACCGCCAGGCCGACGGCCAGCAGCACTGCGATCAGTCGTGGGGACATCGCCGGAAGACCTTCCTGAAGAGGGGCACGCGAGGTCGTGAGTGGTAAGGCGGGTTAGAACCCGCCTTACCACTCACGACCGGCCGCGGTCGCGTTACAGCTGCCGCACCCGGATGTTGCGGAACTCGATCAGGTCGTTGTCGCTGTGGTTCTGCAGCCCGATGAACCCGCTGACGAACTGCCGCAGGTCGGTCGGCGGGTCACCCGCGCGCGACGACTGCTGCCCCGGTGTGTTGTCGAACTCGTTGATCACCACGCCGTTGCGGATCATCGTGTAGTGCTGCCCGACGACCTTGATCTCGTACTCGTTCCACGTCCCCTTCGGCCGCGCGCCCGCCTGGTCGATCGGGCGCGGGTCGAAGTTGTAGACCGACCCGGTCTTCTGCGGCTCGCCGGTGTCGCCGTCGTAGATCTGGATCTCGTGACCGCAGTAGATCGCGACCCACGCCTGCGAGGTCCGCGCCGAGCCGACCGTCCCGCAGCTGCCCGGCGGCCGCTGGTCGACGGGTGTCCGCGGATCCGGGAACCGGACGAACACGCCGCTGTTGGCCCGGTAGGAGTCCGGGGCGATGTCCTTGAACTGGACCTTCACGGAGAAGTCGCCGAACTGCCGCTGGGGGTACCACAGCATGCCCAGCCCGCCGGACGCCCGGATGGACCCGTCGGGCTGCAGCGTGAACTGCCCCGACGGTGCCTGTTCCCAGGCGCGCAACGACTCCGCCGTGCCGTCGAAGAGCGCGTCGTAGCCGGTGGTGCCCGGCTTCCCGATCGGCGACGCCGCGGCGGCCGCGTTCAGCTCCGCCACCTCGGCGTCGTTCAGCACCCCGAGGTCCGCAAGCGTTTCGGTGGCCTGCTCGACGTGGTTGACGAACGCGGCGTGCGTGCTCCACGTGCTTTCGTCGTCGAGGAAGTCGTCCACCGTGCAGCCACCGCCGGCGTTGCGGTTGACAACCTTCGTGAGGGTGTCGCCCAGCGTCACCACCGGGCTCGGATCGGCCACCGCGCAGCCGACGTTCACCGAGGTCCGGGTCGTCACCGTCTCGCCGTTCGCGTAGGTCACGGTCAGCTTGGCGGTGAAGATCCCCGTGCGCGGGTAGGTGTGGCGCGGGTCGGCCTGCGTGGACACCGAGCCGTCGCCGAACTCCCACCGGTAGGACACGCCGCCGGACTTCGACCCGGTGAACGCCGCCGTCAGCGCCTTGCTCTGCACCATCGTCGACGACGCCGCGGGCGCGGGCGTCGGCGCGCCGCCGGTGTAGCTGATCTTGAGCAGCTTCTGGTTCGCGTCCAGCGAGAAGAAGCCGTTGCCGTAGTCCAGGACGTACAGCGCGCCGTCCGGCCCGAACTTGGCGTCCATCCAGCTCTGCACCCGGTTGTCGCCCGCGCCGGCGGGGATGATCTGCCGGAACGTCTCGGCGAACACCGGCGGCTGGTGCGTCGGCACCCCCGCCGGGTCGACGGTCACCGCGACCCGGTTCTGCCCGTTGGCTTCGTCGCCGATGAACCACTTGTCGTCCCAGTACTCCGGCCACGCGACGCCGCTGTTCGTGTTGACCAGCGAGCGGTGGTACGTCGGCCCGGACATGACCGCCTGGCCGCCGCCCCGCAGGTACGGCTGGGTGTAGGTGGCGTCCGCCGCGTTGTAGGTCGGGATCGAGCTGCCCGGCCGCTTCGGGAACACCGGCCCGCCGCCGTCCGGCGAGTACCAGATCATGTTGTCCTTGATCGGCGGCAGCGTCACCAGGCCGGTGTTGCGCGGCGAGGTGTTCACCGGGTGGTCGCAGTCGTACCAGCCGGTGAGCTCCGCGGCGTTGGTGCTGCTGCGGTCGCGGTAGGGCTGCCGGTTGCCCATGCAGTACGGCCAGCCGTGGTTGCCCGCCTCGGTGATGATCGTCGCCGTCTCGTACTTCGCCGGCCCGAGCTCGGGACTCGGCGACGTCGCGTCGGGACCGACCCAGCCCGCGGTCATCCAGTTGTGCACCGGGTCGATCTGCAGGCGCGAGATGTTGCGGACGCCCATCACGTAGATCTCCGGGCGCGTCTTGTCGGCGGGCCCGTTCGGGAACAGGTTGCCCTGCGGGATCGTGTAGGTGCCGTTCGCCTCCGGGTGGATGCGCAGGATCTTGCCGCCGAGGTCGTTGGTGTTGCCCGCGGTGCGGCGCGCGTCCTGGAACGAGAGGCCCTTGTAGTCGAGCGTCCAGTTGTTGCCCGAGTAGCCGTTCGAGCCGCCCGAGGAGTTGTTGTCCCCGGACCCGACGTAGAGGTTGCCGTCCTTGTCGAACGCCATGCCGCCGCCGGCGTGGCAGCAGCTGTGGATCTGGACGTCCCAGGACAGCAGGTCCTTGCGGGTGGCCTGGTCGATCGTCTGCGCGGTCGCGTTGTAGGTGAACCGCGAGATCGTGCGCTTGCCGATCCGCTTGTCGCGGTCGATCGACTCGTGCGGCATCCAGTAGGCGTAGAACCAGCCGTTTTCGGTGAACTTCGGGTCCAGCACCAGCCCGAGCAGGCCTTCTTCGTTCTTGACGAGCTCGTCGCCGCTGCCGCGGTTGCCCATCACCCGCAGGGTGGTGAGCAGCTTGACCTTCTTGGTGGCGGGGTCCCACTGGTGGATCGTGCCGCAGCCGAGGCCGACGTTCGGGTCGTCCCAGCTGACCACCGGCCCGGTCGGGCAGGCCGCCTTGCCGATGTAGAAGATCTTGCCGTCCGGGGCGATGGTCAGCCCGTGCGGCTCGCCGATCTGGTCGAGCTGCCCGGCGGCGTTCTTGCCGGTCAGCCGCTCGATCTTGTAGTTGGCGGCGATCCCGGCCTGGCAGTCGCCGCGGACCATGCCGGTCGTCCAGCGCAGGGCGCCGAGCAGGTGGTCGCGGAACTGCCCTTCGCCGTAGGACGCCTCGGTGCGGCCCATGCCGGTGTAGAAGGACCGGCCGCCGTCGTAGTCGCGGCACCACGAGATCGGGTGGAACGCGCCGTTCGCGCCCACGCCGGGCTGGTAGCCCTTCTCCTCGACCTGGGCGACGGTGTGGACGGTGCCGACCGGGTTGCTCTCCCAGTTGAGCCACCGGTCGGTGCGCGTCCAGTTCTGCGGCAACCCGGCGGTGGCCGGGTGGTGGGCGTCGAGGACGTCGACGACGGCCTGCTGCGGGGCCGGCTCGGGCGGCGGCGGGGTCGTCGAGGTGTCCTTGAACAGCTTGAAGTCCGCGAGCTGGATGATCGGCTCACCGGCGTTCGCGGTGATGTTCAGCCGGTAGTTCGGGTAGACCGTGGTGTTGGCGAAGGTGAACGTCCGGGTCTGGAACGGGTCGGTGAACGTCTCGTTCGTGCGCGTGTCCAGGTCGGTCCAGGTGCTCCCGTCCGCCGAACCCTGCAGGGTCCAGCTCTTCGGGTTGCGGCCCGGGAAGTCGTTCGCCGACACGAGCGAATAGCTGCTGACGGCCACCGGGGTGGCCATCTTGTAGGCCGCCCAGCCGGTCGTCGCGAACGTCAGCCACTTCGTGTTTTCGTTGTTGTCGGCCAGCTTTTCCTTGGTTTCGTTCGGCGGGTTCTCCCCGCTCGCCGTCACCGCCGCCACCGCTTCCGGGGTGGGCCGGGCGCCGACCGGGCGAGCCCCGATCAGGCCGGTGAACCACTGCGACGAGTCCTGCGCGCGGGCCGCGTCGGAGATGCCGAGGAACCCGCCGCCCGCCTTCATGTAGGCCTGCAGCGCGCCTTCCTGCTCACGGCTGAGCGTCACGCCCTGCGCGGAGAGGAACACCACCCCGCGGTAGCGCGCGAGGTTGGCCGGGCTGAACACCGCGGGATCCTGCGAAGCGGTGACCGTGATGCCGTTGTCCGCGCCCAGCCGGGCGATCGCGTCCGACGCGCGGAGGACCGGATCCTTCTGGCCGGCCGCCGCGCCGTGGAAGACCAGCACGTTCACCGGCACGTTCACCGCGGCGGGTGCGGCCTGGGCCACGGGCATCGCCATCAGCGGAGCTCCGGCTGCCAGGACCGAGCCGATGGCGAGCACGACCGTGCCGTGCCTGCCGAACCATCGTCGTTTCATAGCTCCCCTCCTGCGTGCGTACGGGAATCGGGGTTCGTGTCGTGCCCGGTGTGGCCGTGCTGCTTGAACCGGTCGATCGCGTCCTGGGCCCCGTCGGGCAGGCTGCCGTCGGGGTTGCGGACCAGGAACAGGCCCACCATCCCGCCGTCGGAGTGGGTCTGGACGTGGCAGTGGTACATCCACGCACCCGGCCCGACCCCCTCGCCCGCGACGACCTGGAAGCCGAACGAGCTGCCGGGGTCGAGGTTCTTGTTGTCGACGATGGCAGCGTTGTCATCGGCCCCGCGGAGCATCCCGGTGCGGGTGTCGGCCCAGCGGTGCCCGTGCAGGTGGAACGTGTGCGGGAGGCTGCCGTAGCCGATGCAGACCCACTCGACGCGCTCGCCGAGGCGCGCCTCGAACATCGGCGTGTCGGGTGCCATCTGGTGGTTGATCAGCATTTCGTTGAACACGACGGTGTACTGCTTGCTCGGCAGCAGGTCGCCGCGCTTGCGCACGATCAGCCCGCCGTAGAGCCCGCGCGCGAGACCGGCGGTGCCGTGGTCGGTGCCCATCGCGTGGTCGTGGTAGTGCCAGTAGCCGGCGTTGCCCGGCATCCAGAACCCGCCGCCGGCGTCGTAGCGGGCCCGGGTGCGCCAGGTGTAGGTCCGCGTCTCGCCCGGCTTGTTGAACGACGCGTTGAGCGGGGCGCCGTCCGACGCCGTGTCGTAGTTGACGCCGTGCGGGTGGATGGACAGCCGCTGGTCGGTCCGGTTGACCAGTTCGATCTCGAGGGTGTCGCCCTCGTAGATCTCCAGCAGCGGCCCGGGGACGGTGGCCTTGCCCGGCTCGAGGCCGTAACCGTAGAGGCCGCCGGGCAGGGCTTCGGCGTAGATGGTGATCTGACGGGTCAGGCCCGCCGCGGACGCGGTGCCGGCCATCCCGACCGCGGGCGCGAGGACGCCCGCGGCGGTTCCGGCCAGCATCGACCGACGTGTCACTCGCATGTCGAGTCCCCCGGGGCTCTCAGAAACGCACGGTACGGAGGTATTCGAACCCGACCTTCGCGGTGTTCAGCGGGTCGGCGGGCTGGTCGTGTTCGACGATGTATTCGCCGATGTTGTGGCAGGACGCGGCGAAGATGCGCGGGAAGTTGATGACACCCGCGCCGGGGTCGACCATCTGCCCGTCCGCGGTCCGGTCCTTCACGTGGTACTGCGTGACGCGCGGGTAGTTGCGCCGGAACAGCTCGACCGGGTCCGCGCCGCCGTTCACCGCCCAGAACAGATCGATTTCCAGGTGCACGAGCCGCTTGTCCGTCTTCGCGGTGAGCACGTCGTAGGGCACGACGCCGCCGATCGGGGCGAACTCGTGGTCGTGGTTGTGGTAGCCGAGCTTCAGCCCGGCCTTCCTGAAGGCGACCGCGGCGGTGTTCATCCGGCCCGCGAAGGCCTCCCACTCGGCGATGGTGCCGAAATTCGCGTACGGCACGACGACCGAGCGGTTGCCGAGGACCTTGGCGTCGGCGATCGTCTGGTTCAGGTCGCCGTCGATGCCGACGTGCGTCGAGGAGGCCTTGATGTGGTTGCGGTCGAGGATGGCGCGGAACTCGGCGGCACTGCGGCCGTAGGTGCCGGCCAGCTCGACCTTCCGGTAGCCGATGTCGGCCAGCGCGGACAGCGTGCCTTCGGGATCGTTCTGCAGGAGCGACCGCAGGGAGTAGAGCTGGATGCTGATCTTGTCGAGCGGGATCCGCCGCCGGGCCGCCGACGCGCTCGCGGTGCCGGGCAGGGCCACCGCCGCGGCCCCCACGGTGAGGGCAGCCGCCGCCACGTTCAGGAATGTTCGTCGGGAGTGCTGCTCTGGCCGGTCACCGCACATGGAACTCCCTCATTTCTGGTTGCTGAAAGCCGCGTCGAAAGCCGCCGACGGCTGGTCGAACAGGTGCTCGCGCAGGTACTTCACCGCCTCCGCCGCGCCACGGAGCCGGTCCATCCCGGCGTCTTCCCACTCCACCGAGATCGGGCCGGAGTAGCCGATCGAGTTCAGCGCCCGGAAGCAGTCCTCCCACGGGACGTCGCCGTGGCCGACGGACACGAAGTCCCAGCCCCGCCGCGGATCCGCCCAGGCCAGGTGCGAGCCGAGCCTGCCGTTGCGGCCGTCGAAGCGCTTGCGGGTGTCCTTGCAGTCGACGTGGTAGATCCGGTCGGCGAAGTCGAGGATGAACCCGACCGGGTCGAGGTCCTGCCAGACGAAGTGCGACGGGTCCCAGTTCAGCCCGAAGGCGGGCCGGTGGTCCACGGCTTCCAGCGCGCGCTTGGTCGTCCAGTAGTCGTAGGCGATCTCCGAGGGGTGGACCTCGTGCGCGAACCGGACGCCGACCTCGTCGAAGACGTCCAGGATCGGGTTCCACCGGCGGGCGAAGTCCGCGTAACCGTCATCGATGTCATCGCGCGTGACCGGCGGAAACATCGCGACGTACTTCCAGATCTTCGACCCCGTGAAACCGATGACGGTGTCCACGCCGAGCTTCGCCGCCGCCCGCGCGGTGTCGGCCATCTCGGCCGCCGCCCGCTGCCGGACGCCCTCGGGTTCGCCGTCACCCCAGATGCGGGCCGGCAGGATGGCCTGGTGCCGGTGGTCGATCGGGTCGTCGCAGACGGCCTGGCCGACGAGGTGGTTCGAGATCGCCCACACCTTGAGGCCGTGCTCGGCCAGCAACGCCAGCCTCGCCGGGACGTAGTCCTCTTCGGACAGTGCGCGGTCGACCTCGAAGTGGTCGCCCGAGCAGGCGATTTCCAGGCCGTCGTAGCCCCACTCCGCGGCGAGCTTGCAGACCTCGGTGAACGGCAGATCGGCCCACTGGCCGGTGAACAACGTGACGGGACGGCTCATTTCGGTTCCTCCACCGGCGTCCAGTTCGCTTCCGCGGCCGCGCTCTTTTCGACGGCGGCCAGCACGCGCTGGACGCGCAGCCCGTCGTCGAAGCTCGGTGCGGGGTCGGTGCCCGCGCCGATGGCGTCGAGCAGGTCCGCGACCTCGTGGGTGAACGTGTGCTCGTAGCCGAGGAGGTGCCCCGGCGGCCACCACGCGCCGACGTACGGGTGCTGCGGCTCGGTGACGAGGATGCGGCGGAAGCCGGCTTCGGTGCCGGTGCCCTCGTACCACTGGAGTTCGTTCATGGCCTCGAAGTCGAACGCCAGGCTCGCCTCCGACCCGTTGATCTCCAGCCGCATCGCGTTCTTGCGGCCCAGCGCGAACCGGGTCGCCTCGAAGGTCGCCACCGCTCCCCCGGACAGCCGCGCCAGGAACAACGCGGTGTCGTCGACGGTCACCTCGTCCGTGCCGCCGTTCTCGCCCGGCCGCTGCTTCACGAAGGTGTTCGTCAGCGCCGAGACGCCGGTGATCACGTCCCCGGTGACGAACTGGGCGGCGTCGACGATGTGCGCGCCCAGGTCGCCCAGCGCGCCCGACCCCGCGGATTCGCGACGCAGCCGCCAGGTCATCGGCGCCTGCGGGTCGGACAGCCAGTCCTGCAGGTACACCGATCGCACGTGCCGGATCTCGCCGAGCGCCCCGCTCGCCACCAGTTTCCTGGCGTGCGCGAGCGCGGGCACCCGGCGGTAGTTGAAGGCGACCATGGCCCGTACCCCGCGGTCACGGGCCCGCCGCGCCGCCTCGGCCATCGCCTCGGCCTCCGCGACCGAGTTGGCCAGGGGTTTCTCGCACAGCACGTGCTTACCGGCCTCCAAGGCGGCGATCGCGATCTCCGCGTGGCTGTCGCCCGGTGTGCAGACGTCGACCAGGCCGACGTCGTCGCGGGCGACCAGCTTCCGCCAGTCGGTCTCGACGTCCTCCCAGCCGTACTTTTCCGCGGCTGCCCTGGCCCGGCTCTCGTCGCGGCCGCCGAGGACGGCGAGTTTCGGCACCAGCGGTGGGTCGAAGAACCGGTGCACGCTGCGCCAGGCGTGCGAATGCACCGCGCCCATGAAGGCGTGGCCCACCATGCCGATCCCGATCGTTTCCCGTCCCGGGCTCATACCCCTCCTTTGGTGTAGCTGGAAGAATCGGTCAGGAGTCGAAGCCGACGTCGAGGTACTGGTCGACGTTCTCCTTGGTGACGACCGCCGAGTACGTCGTGATCTCGGCCGGGATGTCGTGCTCGGCCAGGTCGCCGATCCCCTTGCTCTGCCCGAGCAGGCGGGCGAGCGCGACCGCCGTCGAGGCCATCGACGGGCTGTAGAGCACGGTCGCCTTGATCGGCGAGGAGTCGGCCTTGATCAGGTTCATCATGTTCTTCGAGCCGGCGCCGCCGACCATGATGAACTCCTTGCGGCCCGCGGTGTCGATCGCGGCGTTGACGCCGATGCCCTGGTCGTCGTCGTGGTTCCAGAGGGCGTCCAGCTTGGGCGCACTTTGCAGCAGGTTCGCCGTCTGCTGCTCCCCCGATTCCGAGGTGAACTGGGCCGAGACCCGCGGGCCCACCTTGAACCCGGCGCGGCCCAGCGCGTCCTTGAAGCCCTTGCTGCGTTCCTGGGTCAGCGGCAGCGAATCGATCCCGGCGACCTCGCCGATGATCGGGTTCGCGATGTTCTTCTTCTTGAGCTCCGCGACGAGGTAGTTGCCGGCGTTGACGCCCATCCGGTAGTTGTCGCCGCCGATCCACGTCCGGTACGCCAGCGGCGTGTCGAAGACGCGGTCGAGGTTGATCACCGGGATGCCCGCGTCCATCGCCTGCTGGCCGACCGCGGTCAGCGCCTTGCCGTCGAACGGCAGGATCACCAGCACGTCGACCTTCGCGTTGATCAGGGTCTCGACCTGGGAGATCTGCTGGTTGACGTCGTTGGTGCCCTCGGTGGCGTTGAACTTCACCTCGCTGAACTTCTGCGCCTGCGCCTTGGCGTTCTTGGTGATCGCCGCGATCCAGCCGTGGTCGGCGGCCGGCGCGGAGAAGCCGATGGTGATTGGCTTGCCCGGCTGGGCGTTGTTGCCCGCGTTGGCGACCGGCGCGTTCGACTCCGAGTTCGCCGGGGTGTTGCCCGTGCAGCCGGCCAGCAGCGCGCCGGCGCCGACGGCGGCCCCGCCCAGCAGGAATCCCCGGCGGCCGAGGAAGGGGTGTTCGGTCATGGCGGCCTCCATCGGTGATGACTAACTACCGGTCCTGGCTTTCCTGGCCCGGAATTGCAAGAGCACGGCGAGCACGATGATCACGCCCTTGGCGATGTTCTGGATGTCGGTGTCCAGGTTGTTCAGCGTGAAGATGTTCGACAGCACCGTGAAGATCAGCACGCCGATCAGGGTGCCGATGAGCGAGCCGCGGCCGCCGGTCAGCAGCGTGCCGCCGATGACCACCGCCGCGATCGCGTCGAGTTCGTAGAACATGCCGTTGGTCGACGCGCCCGCCGTCGTCCGCGCGACGACCATGAGCGCGGCGATCCCGCAGCACAGCCCGGCCACGCCGTAGACGAGCGCGAGGTGGCGCTTGACGTTGATCCCGGCCAGCCGGGACGCCTCGGCGTTGCCGCCGACCGCGTACGTCCGGCGGCCGAAGGTGGTGCGGTTGAGCACGACCCAGCCGACCGCGAACACGAGCGCGAACAGCCAGATCAGCGTCGGGATGCCGAGGAAGCCGCCGCGGAAGAAGGCGAGGAAGTCCTGGTCGGCGACGACCTGGGTGCGGCGGCCGCTGATCCGCTCGGCGAGCCCGCGGGCCGAGACGTACATCGCCAGGGTCGCGATGAACGGCACGACCTTGCCGTAGGCGACCAGCACGCCGTTGACCAGCCCGCAGCCGAGGCCGACGGCCAGTCCGCAGAGGACCATCACCCACGGCCCGTACGACTGCGTCGCCAGCGTCGTGAGCCAGACGCCGGCCAGGCCGACCATGGACCCGACGGACAGGTCGATGCCACCGCTGATGATCACGAAGGTCATCCCGACGCTCACCACGCCGATCGCGGCGGCCAGCCGCAGGATCGTCGAGATGTTGCTTTCGGTGAAGAACAGCTCGGGCCGGGTGAACTGGCCGACCAGGCACAGCACGACGAGCACGCCCGCCAAGCCGAGCAGCCGCGGGTCGGCCTGGACGGAGAACCGGCGCTTCCGTTCGGCGGGAAGCGCTTCCTGTGGCGGTGCTTGGGTTTCGGTCATGCCGCGCTCCCCTCGAGAATCACGTCGAGCACCTCGGCCTCGGTCAGCCCGGCGGAGCGCCGGTCGGCGAGGACGCGGCCCTCGCGCAGCACCAGCACCCGGTCGGCCAGCCCGAGCACCTCGGGAATTTCGCTGGACACCAGCACGATCGCCACGCCGGTCGCGGCCAGCTCGTCGATCAGCCGGTACAGCTCGGCCCGGGCACCGACGTCGACCCCGCGGGTCGGCTCGTCGAGCAGCAGCACCCGGCACCCGCGGACCAGCCACCGCGCGAGCACGGCCTTCTGCTGGTTGCCGCCGGAGAGCGTGCGGACGATCCGCCGCGGATCGGCGGGCCGCAGGTCGAGCTGCCGCAGGCTCGCGCCGGCGTCGTCCAGTTCCCTGGCGCGCTCGGTGAAGCCGAGCTTCGCGTAGCGGCCGAGGCTGGCCAGGGTCACGTTGTGCACCACCGGCAGGTCCAGCAGCAGACCCTGGCTCTTGCGTTCTTCGGGCGCGAGGCCGATGCCCGCCTTGACGGCGTTGCGCACATCGCCGGGCCGCACGGTTTTCCCGTCCACCGCGACGCTGCCGCGGTCGGCCTTGCGGGCCCCGAAGATCGTCTCCAGCAGTTCGCTGCGTCCCGAGCCGACCAAACCGGCGATGCCGACGACCTCCCCGGCGTGCACGCTGAAGCTCACGTCCTCGAACTCGCCGGCGCGGGCGAGGTTCGCGACTTCGAGCACGGTTTCCGGCCGGGCGTGGCCGTCGTGGCGCGGCCCGAAGACGGTCTCCACCTTGCGCCCGGCCATCAGCGCGACCAGGTCGGCGGTCGGCGTGGTGCGGGCGTCCAGGCCGGTGCCGACGGTCCGGCCGTCCTTGAGCACGGTCACCCGGTGCCCGATCCGGCGCAGTTCCTCGAGCCGGTGGGAGATGTAGACGACCGCGACGCCGTCGGCGGTCAGCTCGCCGACGATCCGGAAGAGGTTGTCGACCTCCTCACCGGCCAGCGCGGCGGTGGGTTCGTCCATCACGAGCAGCCGGGCGTCGTGGGCGAGCGCGCGGGCCATCGAGACCAGCTGCTGCCCGGCGGCGGAGAGCTTCCCGACCTCGGTGGACGGCCGGATGCCGGGGTGCCCCAGCCGCGCCATCAGGCGGGCGGCCTCGGCACGGGCCTGGGAGATCCGCGTGAACCCGAAGCGGGCGCGTTCGTGGCCGAGGAAGATGTTGTCCGCCACCGAAAGCCCGGGCACGAGGTCGAGCTCCTGGTACATGGTGGCGATGCCCAGGCGCAGGGCGTCGACCGGAGACCCGAGGTCGACGCGCTCACCGGCCCACGTGAGCTCCCCCGCGTCCGGGCGGTGCGCGCCGGAGAGGACCTTGATGAGCGTCGACTTCCCGGCGCCGTTCTGGCCGAGCAGGCAGTGCACCTCGCCGGGTTCGACGTCGAGGTCGACGCCGTCGAGGGCCCGCACCCCCGGGAAGCTCTTCACGATCCCGCGGACGGAGAGCAGACTCATGCGCACACCTCGCCGGCGCTCAGTGCGGCCTGAGCCGGAAGCGCAGTGTTGAATGATTCACTCGCAAGCTCACTCATACCGTGGCCTCCTCGACGAGCGTCGGGTTCGCGAACAGCCGCTCGGCCGCCAGGTGCGCGGCGCCCCGCAGCGGGGCTTTCAGACCGAGCTCGGACGGCACGACCCGGGCCTGGCCGAGCGGCCGGGCGGCGAGCTCGACGCGGACCGGTTCGACCAGCCACTCCGCCAGTTCCGCGAAGTAGCCGCCGAGCACGACGACGTCCGGGTCGAGCACGTCGACCACAGTGGACAGTGCGACACCCAGGGCGACGCCGAGTTCGTGGACCGCCGTGGCCGCGCGCCGGTCGCCGTGGCGCACGCGGTCCTTGAGCAACGCGACGCGGCCTTCGACGCCGGGCGCGGGGTCGTGCAGCGGGTCGCCCGGGGCGGCGGCCGCGCGCAGGACCGCGGTCAGGGTCGCCTTCGTCTCGAGGCAGCCCGTCCGGCCGCACGCGCAGCGGGCGCCGGACGGGTCGACGGCGATGTGCCCGACCTCGCCCGCGAAGCCGCGGGCCCCACGCCGGATCGTGCCGCCGGAGACGTACCCGCCGCCGACGGCCGTCCCGCCGCCGAGGTAGAACAGCTCGGTGCCGGTGCCCGCGACCGACTCGGCGAGCGCGCCGAGGTTGGCGTCGTTGTCCACGGCGATGGCGTCGGCCGGCAGGTCCAGCCGGGCCGCGAGCAGGCCGGCTACCTCGGCGTCGCGCCAGCGCAGCGCGGGGGCCAGCCGGAGCACGGCGGCGGCCGAATCGACCAGCCCGGGCACGGCGATCGCCACCCCGACCGGTGGACCGGGCAGCACGCGGCGGGCCAGGTGCGCGAGCTCGTCCATGCCTCTCTGCAGACCGAGCGCGGCGACGTCGGCGGGTTCGGACTCCTCGGCCAGCACCCGGCCGGAGAGGTCGGTGACCAGCGCCGTCAGCCGATCGGTCTCGATGCCCAGAGCCAGCGCGTACGCGTCTTCGCCGTGCAGCTCGACCAGCCGGCTCGGCCGTCCGTTGCCGGGGAGCACCCCGGCGGGCCGGACCAGGCCGCGCACGGCGAGATCGGTGAGCAGGCCGGGCACCGCCGACTTCGCGAGCCCGCAGCGGGCCGCCAGCTGCGTGCGCGAGAGCGGGCCGGTGCGCAGCGCCCGCAGGACCGCGGCCAGGTTCGCCGTACGCGGGCTCGCCGAGTCGGCTCGCCTCGTTCCGGTGACGGCCACGGTGCCCCCATCTTCCGCTGTGCACTGAACGCACTTTGTCGCTCAGGCAGCGAAAGTAGGGTGACTGGCATCACTCGTCAAGGTGATGTCGGCGCGTTTAGGCGGGTTTTCACCCGGATAGACGTGCCAAACCGGACAGACTTTCGATTCAAGCGTGCAAAAGTCTGTGCGGTTCAAACGTTACGAAGAGAAGTTGTTCGGCAACTCAACGTGAGACAGGGCTTCAGCTGCTGAGCGTGAAGGCCCGGTCCGTCGCCGACCAGGCGGCGCCGATCACGCCGGCCGTCTCGCCCAGTTCGGACAGCACGATCGGGAGGTTCCCCGTGGCCAGCGGCAGCGAGCGCCGGTACACCGCGCTGCGCACCTCGGCGAGCAGCTGGTGCCCGAGCTGCGCCACGCCGCCACCGATCACCACCATCCCGGGGTTGATGAAGCAGACCAGCGAGGCGATGACCTGGCCGAGCCGCCGTCCGCCGTCGCGGATGAGGTTGACCGCGCCGAAGTCGCCGGCCGCGGCGGCCTGGCCGACGTCGCGGGCCGTGACCGCCCCGCGTTCGGCGGCGGCCTCGGCCAGGTGCACCGATCGGCCGCTGCGGGCCAGGGCGAGCCCGTCACGGGCCAGCGCGGCCCCGCCGAAGTAGGCCTCCAGGCAGCCGACCTCGCCGCAGGCGCAGGTCGGGCCGAAGTCGTCGAGCCGGATGTGCCCGATGTCGCCCGCCGTGCCCGCGACCCCGCGGTAGACCTTGCCGCCGAGCACGATCCCGCAGCCGATCCCGGTGCCGATCTTGACGAACATCAGGTCGTCGGTGGACCGCGCGACCCCGGCGTGCCGTTCGCCGAGCGCCATCGCGTTGACGTCGTTGTCCACCGCGACCGGGCAGCCCCACAGCCCGCCGAGGTGGTCGCGCACGCTGAACCGGTCCCAGCCGGGCATGATCGGCGGCGCGACGGCCATCCCCTCGGCGAAGCTGACCGGCCCGGGCAGCCCGATGCCCGCCGCGACGAGCCGGCCGGGCGCCTGGTCCCGGACCTTCGCCGCCAGCTCGGCGACCCGCCGCAGCACCGGGTGCGGCCCCTGCCGCACATCGCAGTCCTCGACGGCGTGCGCGAGCACCTCGCACGAAGCATCGGTGACCGCAACGCCGACCGACGTCGCACCGACGTCCACCGCGACCACCCGCAGCTCACCCGCGAGCCGGACCAGCGTCGACCGCCGCCCGCCCCGGCTGGCCGAGGGCCCCGCGGCCTCGACGAGGCCCACCTCGGCGAGCCGGGCCACCTCGGCCCCGACCCGGGCGCGCGGCAGCTCCAGCCGCTCTCCGAGTTCGACCCGCGACATCGGGCCCTCGTCCCGGAGCAGGGTGAGCAACCGCGTCTGGTGCCGGGTTTCGACCATCGAGGGCTCCGGGGTGGGTACCACGCTCATTCGCCTCAGCCTACTGCGTCGCAGACGACGTCTCCCCGCCCGACGGCGCAGCCGGGTCGGCGCGAACGGCTGCCGTGGAGCCTGCCGCGCGAGGACAGCAACCCGAACACGATCCAGCGCTTGAACAACGCCGCCGCGGAACCGGGCCGGTGACCGGTCAGGAAGCGGAGACGGAATAGCTGTTGGACGTGAAGTTCAGCCCACCCGAAGACGACGTGATCTCGAAGCCGAATTGCACCTCGCCCAGTGTCACGTCGCCGAACCAGCCGCGGGCCTTGATCCAGTTCAGCACCGCGAGGACGTCGACCGTGCCCGCGTTGGTGTTCGACGTGCGCAGGAACGAAAACACCGCGTTCGAGCCGTTCGATCCCTTGTAGACGTCCCAGGTGTGCCCGCCCACGCTCACCGTTGTCTGCTTGCTGCCCAGCGGGCCGACCGCGCCCTGCTTGTTGACCCACAGCATGATCTCGTAGGCGTTGTTGTTCGCCCAGATGTCGTACGCCGTCTCGTAGGCGCCGCTGCCCGGGCGGCTCACGTTGAAACTGCTGGAAACCTGCCGCAGCGAGCTGAGCGTGCGGCCGACGTTCTTCGCCGAGTGCGGGTACGATTTGACCCCGCCGGTGTTCGGGTGGTTCGCCCACACTCCCCAGTTGCCGTAGGAGTTCGCCCAGATGGTCTGCGGGCCGGCGCCGCTGCCCCAGACGTCGTTGCGGACGGTGTACCCGCCGTTGGACCACGTCGCCCACTTGTCCGACGACGACCAGGTGGCCGCTTCGGCCACCCCGGCGGTGGTCGCCACCACGGCGGCCGCGGTCAGTGAGACGAGCAAGGAACGCACGACGTTGTGCATGATTTTGTCCTTTCCCGATGGATCCGGTGTCGAATCGTTTCGACGACGCATTTCCCGCCAGGCGGGTGAACGGGAGTGGGACGACTATCGCAGGCGAATTGTGTGCCGGTCAAGATACGGTGGGTGAGTTACCCGCATTCGACCAGCATCGACGACCACGGCGGAAATATTGCGTCGATGATTTCGATACGAACCCGGTTGTCGATTCCTTCGAAGAGAAGCCGGATTCCGCGTCCGACCGGCGGGTCAGCGGAATTCACCATCGTCGATGCGATTCGACGCACGGCGTTCGGCGTCGCCGGCGAGCAGGAGGTAGGCGGCGGCCGTCCAGGTGTACGCGCGGTCGCGCAGGCCTTCGCCGGTCAACGCGTCGAAGTTCTCGGCGAAGCCGGACTTCTCGCACACCGCGCGGAACCGGGCGCCGACCCGGTCGGCGAGCCCGGCCGCGCCGGCCCGGCGGAGACCGTCTTCGACCAGCACCGTGACGGGCGCCCACACCGGCCCGCGCCAGTAGCCGTCCGCCTCGTAGCACGCCGACGTCGGCAGCTCGGTGGCCAGCCCGATGTCGGTGAGGTGCTCCTCGAGCCCCGCCACGACCTCGTCCCGGACGTGCGGCGGCAGGTGTTCGCCGAGCACGACCGGCATCAGCTCGAGCAGGCTCGCCCCGGCGTGGACCGCACCGGTCGTGGCCGAGCGGCTGACGAACCTCGTGCCGTCCCAGAGCTCGCCCAGCAGCGACGCGAGCATCTTCTCCGCCTCGGCGTGCCACCGCGCCGCGGCGGCGGGATCACCCTGCTCGGTGGCCAGGACGGCCAGTTCCTTCAGCTGCAGCACCAGGAACGCGGCGAGGTCGGGCGTCTGCACGAGCCGCTGCCCGGCGAACGGCGTCGCATTGTCCCAGCCGCTGTCGTTCCCGTGTTCGTAGTGCGCGAACGGCCCGCCCGGAACGCGGCGGTGCTCGAGCCAGAACGTCGTCCACGCCGCCAGCTGCCGGTAGACCGAGCCGCGCTCGGCTTCGGGCAGGCCGCCCGGGAGGCGGTCGCGCAGGCGGCTCAGTGCCCAGCCGTGGACGGGCGGCTTGACGAAGTTGCGCAGCACCTCGGCGTGGGTGACCGAGTCGGGCAGCGCGCCCCGGTCGTCCTGGTGGTCGAAGACGACCTGGAACTGGTGCCAGGCCAGCTCGGGCCGCCCACCGGCCAAGGCGAGGGCGGTGAAGCAGTGGTCCCAGCTCCACACCTTGTCCATCCAGTGCTTCGACATCAGCACGGCGGGACGCCCGACGAACCCGGCGGGCGCCACGACGGCCGACCAGAGCACGTAACACGCGAGCTCGGCCGCCGGGGTCCGCTCGCTGCGCCACGGCGCAACTGAATCAGCGAAAGCTGCGAAGTCGGTCCGGGCGGCGGCGGCCACGTCGTCGAACGCCGACGCCGGCACGTACGGCTCGCGGGCACCGGGAAGTTCCTCGAGCACCACCTCCCAGGCGTCGCCGCTCACGACGACGGCCCGCTCGGCCGTGCCGAGCGCTTCGGCGCCGACGTGCCGCGCGTGTCCGGAAAGGACGGTGACCCGGTAGCGGTGGCCGGTCTCGTAGGAGGTGAAGACGGCCGAGCCGTCGACCGGGTCGGCGAAGAAGTACGTGCCGGTGAACGGGGTCAGGGTGGGTTCCGCCGCGCGGATCCGCAAGGCCAGGCCGCGCCCGGTGATCCGGAGCGCTTCCGGCGCCGCGAACGCCGCCCGGATCCGCCGGTCGCCGGTGCCCCAGGTGAGTTCGGACGGCGTGGCACCGGCCGGGACCGCCGCGGGCTCCCCGCCGCTTTCGGGGACCAGCGCCAGGACGGCGTGCATGCCGTGGCGGTGGGACACGAGGTGCAGGTCGTCCGCGTAGGTGGCTTCGGCGACCACCGGGGAGACGTCGAACCACGATCCCGGGTAGCTGAAGGGAATCTCCCGCAGCGAAAATTCGCCCGTGGGCACAGGGGCCGTCCTTTCCGGGAAGCGCTCAATCCTTGACGGCGCCCGCGGTGACGCCGGCGGCGACGAACCGCTGCGCCAGCACGAGGAGCACGGCGGCCGGCACGGAGGCGACCACCGCCGTCGCCATGATGGAGTTCCACTCCTGGTTGTTGTTGCCGATGTAGCGGTAGATGCCCAGGGTCAGCGGCCGCATCGAGCCACCGCCGTCGAGCGTCGCCGCGAAGACGAAGTCCGACCAGGCCCACAGGAACGAAAACAGCCCAGCCGTCACGACGCCGTTGCGGCTCGCGGGCAGCACCACCGACCAGAACGCCCGGACCGCGCCCGCGCCGTCGATCGTGGCCGCCTGGACGAGTTCGTCCGGCACCGAAGCCATGAAGGAGGTGAGGATGAGCACGGCGAACGGCACGGCGATCGTCGAATCGGCGAGGACCAGCCCCCAGGCCGTGTTCGTGATGCCCAACGTGACGTAGCTGCCGTAGAAACCCAGCGCCATGATGATGCCCGGGATCATCTGGGCGACGAGCAGCACGAAGCCCAGCGCCCGGTGGCCCCGCGGGCGGAGCTTCGCCAGCGCGTACGCCGACGGCGCGGCCAGGGCCAGCGTCAGCGCCACCGTCCCGAGCGCGACGAACAGGCTGGTGGCGAAGTACGGGAGCTGCTCGTGCAGGACCCGCTCGTAGCCTTCGAACGTCGGCGCGGCGGGGAACCAGTCGGGCGGCGACTTGCGCATCCGCCCGGCCGGGGTCAGCGACACGTTGACCATCCAGTAGACGGGGAACAGCATCACGGCGGTGAGGACCAGCCCCACCGCGGTGCGCCAGCGGCGGATCACCCTTCCCCCTGCCTGCGCTGCGCGCGGATGTAGAGCAGCCCGGCGGCCAGCGCCAGCAGGATGAGCACGTTGCCCACGGCCGCGCTGGGCCCGAACCGCGGGAGCGTGCTGCCGAACCCGAGCTGGTAGGACCAGGTCGCCAGGGTGGTCGACGAGCCGCCGGGGCCGCCCCTGGTCATGATCCAGATGACGTCGAACACCTTCAGCGTGTAGACCAGCCCCAGCAGCAGGGTGATCGCCGAGACCGGCCGCAGGAGCGGGAAGGTGACGTGCCGGAACCGCTGCCACGCCCCGGCGCCGTCGAGCGACGCCGCCTCGTCCACCTCGGCCGGGATGTTCTGCAGGCCGCTGTGCAGCACCACGAGGTTGAACGGCACGCCGATCCAGATGTTGGCGACGATCACCGAGACCAGGGACCACGACGGCGACGTCAGCCAGTCGATCCGGCCGGCCCCGAACCAGCCCAGCACGGAGTTGACCACGCCGGACTCGCTGTTGAGCAGCCACGCCCAGGTCGAGCCGGACACGATCAGGGGCAGCAGCCACGGCACCAGGAACAGCGCGCGCAACGTCGGGCCCAAGCGGAAGTTCCGGGCGAAGAACACCGCCATCGCCAGGCCGATGCCGTACTGGAAGAGCAGCGACGCGGCGGTGAAGACGAAGGTGTTGAGCAGCGCCGTGCGGAACGTCGGATCGGCGAACACTCCTGCGTAGTTGTCGAACCACACCAGCGGCGCCCCGCCGTGGACGAAGGTGCGGACGGTGTAGCTGCGGAGGCTGAGATCGAGGTTCGTCGCCAGCGGATAGCCGTAGCACAGCACGAGGTAGGCGACGAGCGGCAGGAGGAACGCCCACGCGAGCAGGTGCGGCCGCCGTCGTCCCGCCCGGCCGGGCGCTCGCGCGGCCGGACGGGCGGTCACCGGTTCACGGGTGTCCGGCACGAGCCGGCCTACTTCGCCGCAGCGGCGGTCGCCTGCGCGGCCGCGAGCGCGGCATCGGGGGTCTTCGCGCCGGTGAGCGCGGCCTGCACGGCACCCCAGAGCGGTTCGGAAATCCGCGGGTACCGGGTGCCGAGGTTGTCGCCGGTGCGGCCCTTCGCGACCTTGACCGCGTCGACCCACACCTTCAGGTCCGGCTGGGCAGCGACCTGCTTTTCCTGCACCGACGGCACCGCGGAGACGTAGGTCAGCGCCGTGTCGGAGTCGAGGACGTTGGCCGGGCTGGTCAGGCAGGACGCGATCCGGCCCGCGGTCTTTTCCGCGTCCGGGCTGCTCTGGGCCGGCACGGTGACGAACTCGCCGCCGGTCGGCGCCGGGGCCGCGCCCCCGGTGCGGGCCGGGATCGGGAGGACGCCGTAGTCGAAGCCGGCCTTCTTCGCGTTCTGCAGCTGCCAGGTCCCGTTCTCGGCGAAGGCGTACTCGCCCGTCGCGAACTCCTGCCAGCTGGTCGTCTGTGTGTTGCCGATCACCGAGTTCGGCGCGTACCCCCGGTCCAGCCAGGACTTCCACTGCGCGAGCGCCGAGACGGCGTCCGCCGAAGCCAGGTCGGTCAGGTTCGCACCCGAGCCCCAGAACCACGGCAGGAACTGGAAGCTGCCTTCCTCGGTGCCGATGGCGGAGAACGTGATGCCCTTCTTGCCCTTGGCGTGCACCTTGGCCAGCGCCGCGTCGAGCGAGGCCCAGTCGCGCACGGACGCCGGGTCGACGCCGGCCCCGGTCAGCACCGCCTTGTTGTAGTAGAGGGCCAGCGTGTTCGCGCCGATCGGCACGCCGTACACCTGACCCTTGACGTCGGCGGCGGCGAGCAGGTTCGGCGCGACCTGCGCGGCGTCGAGCCCGGTGTCCGCAATGGACTTGAGCACCCCGCCCTCGGCCAGGGTGGAGACCACGGGGTTGTCCACCACCAGGACGTTCGGCGCGGTGTTCTGCTGGGCGGCGAGCAGCACCTTGTTCGTGAGGTCGGTCGTGTCGAACGCCTGCCGCGCGATCTCGACCCCGGCGTCGGCGCCGCACTTGCCGACGACCTTCGCCCACGCCGAGCTCGCGTCGAACTGCGGGTACGGGTCCCAGACCGTGAAGGCGCCCGCGGCGGGAGCCGGCCCGGAGGAGCAGGCGGCCAGTGTCGTCGCGGCGACGGCCGCGGACAGCAGCCGGATGATCGGATGACGCTGCATGAGGGGGGTCCTTCCTGTCGGCACCGGCGACGACCCGGAGGCGGCCGATCCTTCGTCGAACCGGTTCGACGATGGATCGCGGCGCCACCGTAAACCCCGAGAGCACTCCTGCGCAATACTGCGTGTACTACCATCGAACCGGTTCTGCACCGGCGTCAGGAGTGGCATGAACATCGGGGAGATCGCGCGGCGCGCCGGGGTTTCGCGCAGCACCGTGTCCTACGCGCTGAGCGGCAAACGCCCGGTGTCGGCGGCCACCGTGCAGCGCATCAACGACGTCATCGCCGAGCTCGGCTACCGGCCCAACGCCAGCGCCCGCGCCCTCGCCGAAGGCCGCACGCGCACCCTGGGCCTGGTGGTGCCCCCGGCCGGCCGCCGGCTGACCGACGTCCAGCTGGGCTTCGTCGGCAGCGTCGTCGACGCGGCCGCCGCGCACGACCTCGACGTGCTGCTCTCCCCCAGCGGCGGCGACCACGACCGCTCGTTCGAACGCATCGTGACCGGGCGGCGGGTCGACGGCGTGATCCTGATGGAGATCCTGCTCGAAGACCCCCGGGTGGAGCGGCTGAGCCAGGCGAGCCTGCCGTTCGTGACCATCGGCCACGTCGAGCACCCGGGGGCGTCCTGGTGGGTCGACGTCGACTACGGCGGGCTGATCACGCGGTTGGTGCACCACCTCGCCGACCTCGGTCACGAGGAAGTCGTGCTGATCAACCGTTCGGCCGAGCTGGTCGCGGCCGGCTACGGGCCCGGCCTGCGGTCGGCGACGGGATTCCTGGAGGCGACGGCGGCCCGCGGCCTGACGGCGCGCACGGTGTGCTGCGCGGACGAAGCCGCGGCGGGCTTGGCGTGCTTCGAGGAGATCCGGACGAAGTGGCCTTCGGTGACCGCGGCGGTGACGATCAACGAGGCGGCCCTGCCGGGTGTCCAGCGCGCGCTGCACCGGGCCGGCCTGGAGGTTCCCCGGGACTTTTCCCTGACCGGGGTCATCGCCGAGCGCCTGGCGGAGGACTTCCACCCCCCGCTCACGGCGGCGGACGTCCCGGCGGTCGAGCTGGGACGGCTGGCGGTGGATCTGCTGCTGGCCCGGATCGCGGACGCCGGCGCGGAACCGCGGCACGCGTTGCTGGAGCCGCCGATCTCACTGCGGTCGAGCACGGGAGCCCGGCGCCGCGACCACTGACTCGGCGCGGCCGGGTAGGCGCCTCGCCCTACACCGCCGACCGACGCGGCCGGCTCGCCGGCGCTCCCACCCTGCGAGGCCCGCACCACCACGGCCGACCCACGCGGCTCGCGCACCGCGGACCTCAACCAGCAGCTACCGGCGGTCCCCCGCCGAAGCAGCGCCGGCGTTCCGTCATCCCCGCAGTCAAGCATCCGGTCGGGGTCGAACCGGTTCGACAACCGGAGTGACCGGCTCCGCCACGGCCCGCCGGCCAGAGGGAGGCTCAGCGCCCCACCCCTCGGTGGCCGGTGGCGGGGTGGGCGCCTTGTCGGCCCGGGCCCGGCGGGCGCCGATGACGGTGACGATCAAGTGGTCGATGGGCGACATCGCGGCCTCCCCACGAGTCGGACGGGCCCCCTCCGAGGCTCCAGGTGCCCGCGGCGCGGAAACCCGAAACCCGGTGGGCACCGTCCCGGCCGGTTTTCAGCGGGCGAACACCCGCAGGTCGATCGACTCGCCCAGCACTCGGTCACCCGCCGCGTTCGGGTGGTAGCAGTCGCTGCGCCAGTCCGCGCGCAGCACCGTCGGGTCCGCCGGGTCGCGCAGCACCGCGTCGAAGTCGAGCACCGCGTCGAACGTCCCGGACGTGCGGATCCACGCGTTGACCGCGAGCCGGGCCTGTTCCTTCGGGCTGCCGGCCGTGTTGCACATCGGCAGGATCGTCGCGCCGACCATCCGGCGGCCCGAAGCGTGCACCCGGCCCGCGATGGTGCGCATCGCGTCGATGACCTGCGCGGCCGGGGCGGGCGGTGCGTAGTCGCCGCCACCGAGGTCGTTCGTGCCTTCCAGGAGCAGGACGTACCGCACGCCGGGCAGGGAAAGCACGTCGCGGTCGAGCCGGGACGGCGCCGGCGGGCCGCAGCACTGGCCGGTGGGGTCGTACGGGTTCGGCTGGACGCTGACGGTGTTGCCGCTGATCCCCGCGTTCGCCACCGACAACTGCCGCGACGGCGGGAGCGTCCCGATGCGCTGGGCGAGCACGTCGGTCCACCGCGGACCGCCGCCGAAGGCGTTGTAGCCGTCGGTGATCGAGTCGCCGAGGGCGACGATCGTGCCGCGGGCCGGGGAAACGGCGCTGATCGCATCCGCCCACCACAGGACGCCGGGCGCGAAGGGCCCGTACGCACCGCCCGACTCGTCCGCTCCGGCGTCGCCCGGCCCGGCCGAGGTGAACGAGCCCGGCGTGGCCGTCTCCGGCGGCGGGAACGTGTGGTCGTTGATCGGCGAACCGGGCGCGTACACGCTGACGGCGACGTGGTCGCCGCGCCGGACCGACAGCGGCAGGGGGTCGGTCCACGCGCTCTTGCCCGGCGGGATCGTCACCGCGTGCCGGAAACCGAACGTGGCCCGGCGGTTCGAGCCCGGCACCAGCGACGGCGAACCGGTCGACGGCTGCCGGCCGACCCACACCGACCGGACGGTCATCGCGGTGCTGCCGAACGGGTTGCTCAGCCGGACCCGCAGCGCCGCCCCGGGCGCGGTCACGGTCAGCACGTTGCGGATCGTGACGTCGGGCGCGGTTCCGTGCACCCCCTGCAGCGAGGATTCGGTCAAGGTGACCGTTCCCGGCCCAGCACCGCCGGAAGAAGTGGCCTCCGCCACCGCCGGGCTGAGCAGGGACGCGGAAACGGCCAGGACCACAGCGGTTCGGCGGAGGTGCATCCGGCCGTCCTTTCGTCGGGTGCCGGTGGGGATCAGACGACGACCGGCCAGCCGGCCGCGTCGTAGGTCAGGCGGTTGATGCCCAAGCGCGCGGCGCCGTTGTCGGCGTAGTAGTGGTAGACGAGCAGGTCGCCGTCGTTGTCGGCGAGCACGGCCTGGTGGCCCGGCCCGTGGATGCTGCCGTGTCCGGCGAGGACTTCGGTGCCGCCGCCGGCGGTCATCGCCACGCCGCCCCGGTCGGTGTAGGGCCCGGCGACGCCGGTGGCGCGGCCGACCATGACCCGGTAGGTGCTCGCCGCGCCGCGGCAGCACAGGTCGAACGACACGTACTGGTAGTAGTACTGGCCGCGTTTGACGATGAAGGGCGCCTCGATCGCGCCGCCGCCCCGCCCGGAGATCGCGGTCATGGCGGTGCCCTGGCGCAGCCCGGTCGCCGGGTCGAGCGGGATCAGCTTGTTGCCCGACCAGAACGAGCCGAAGTCGAGCCACCACCGGCCGCTCTCGTCGACGATCAGGTTCGGGTCGATGGCGTTGAAGTTGTCGCTGCTGCGGGATTCCACGACCAGCCCCCGGTGGGTCCAGGTGCCGGAATTGCCGGACGGGCTGGTGGCCAGGAAGATCGCCGACCGGTTGGAGCCGAACGTGGAGGCCGCGTAGTACAGGTAGTACTGGCCGTTGCGGTAGGAGATGTCCGGCGCCCACAGGTTCCGTCCACCGCCGGTGTAGGCCGTGGTCCACGGCGCGCCGCCGGGGAACACCGAACCGGCGTTGCGAAAGGCGATGCGGTCCGTGGAGGTTTTGAGCGCGAGGTTGTCCCCGGTGTGGGCCACCAGGTAGCTGCCGTCCGGGCGTTTGACCACGCTGGGGTCGTGCACCGCGACGTCGCCGGTGACACGCCCCGGATCCGGGTAGGCGGCCGCGGCCGCGGGGATCGACGTGCTCAGCAGTGCTGCGACACTGAGGAGGACGGCGGAGAAAGGTGCTCGAGCGGCGGGCATGGTGCCTCCATTGGCAACCGGGTCACGACCACGACAACTTTCCGCTGGAGCGCTCTCAACCGAGCGTAACGCAGGGTTCGCGGTCCCGACAAGACCAGTCGAGAAAGCGCTATCTCGCGCCCCGCCCGATGGACCCGGGCGGGGCGCGGGACGGCCGGTCGCGTCAGGAGGCCCACGGGGAGCCGACGAGCCAGCTCACGTCGTCGCTGTAGGCATTGGCGCTGTCGAAGGTGTTCGAACCGCCGTTGGCGGCGATGTAGACGAGGTTGTCGTAGTGGCGGACGTACCGGTCGGCGAAGTTGAGCGATCTGAGCGAGGCACCCTGGCCGCTGCGTCCCGCCTCCGCGCAGAAGGTCGCGTCCTGGGCGAACAGCGAGCTCCCGTCGTTGGCCTGCAGGTAAAGCCGGTAGTTCTGGTGCCGCAGGTACTGCCCGGCGGCGTTCTTCGACTCGAACGACACGCACGAGCTGCTGCCGAGCCCCGTCCGGACGGTCCAGGACGCGTTGCCCTTTTCGGTGGCGGAGCTGCCGCTGCCGATGACCGCCGTGTCCACAGTGGAGCCGGTGTGGTGGATGTAGCGGTCGGTGCAGCAGGCGGTGGTGGCGCGCAGCGAAACGGACGTACCCGGCGTCAAGCCGGTGCCCGCCGAGCTCGTGGCGTAGCCGGCCGCGGTGATGTTGGCCTGCACGGCGTTCTCGGTGGCGTCCGAGGGATAACCGGACGTCATCACCCCTTCGTAGAAGGTGCCGCGGGCGCCGATGCTGTTGTCACCGCCGATGCCCAGGATGATGGCCCCTTCCTTCTTCATCGGGTTGTACCCCGCGACGTTGGGGCGCACTCCGTCGTAGAAGGTCGACACACCACCGGACTGGGCGTTGCCGCCGCGGATCGCCCACCGGTTCGGGCCGCCCTTGACGATGGCGGTCAGGAAGCGGTGGCTGATGCTCGGGTCGTTGGCGTTGTAGTGCTGGTTGACCCCGGAGAACAGCCCGTTCTCGAGGTCGGCCATGATCCACGGGCCGTTCCCGGCGCCGTAACCCCAGACCTTGTTGTTGCCGAAGTAGATGGCCTCCATCGTGCCGTTGCCGTTGTCCCGGCTGTTGCGCTCGGCGTTGCCGTAGTCGAAGCAGCAGCCGCCGTTGTAGTGCGTGCCGTCGAAGATCGCGTACATGCCTTCCGGCTGGTCACCCGTCGCGATGCCGTTGGTGTTGTTGTTGCGGTAACCGGTTCCGGGCGCCACGTAGACGCCGTAGGCCTTGTGGCCGCCGACGGTGATCGGTGCCGCGGTGGCGTTGGCGAGGTTGTCGTAACCACCCGCGGCGGGCCCCTGGAACCCGCCGGGAGGCGCCTGCGTCAGGCGGTTGTTCCGGCCGGTCTGGTCGTAGATGACCGTGATGAGGCAGGTGGTTCCCGCGCAGAACGAATCCTGCGTCGAGGCGTTGGCCACCCCGCCCGCGGCCAGGGGGGCGATGTCACGCGTGGCGCTGTCGGACGCACGCCGGACCTGGTACAGCGGGCCGGTGTAGGCGCCGTACAAGGCCCGGGTCGTGGAATGCGCGGCCACGCACGGCGTGCCGCCGGCCGCGTAGATGTCGCACGGCCCTTGCGTGGCCGCCTGGGACGTACCGCCGCCGGCGAGCAGACCGGTGACGAGCGTGCCGGCGGCGATCAGCGCCGGCGCGATGAGACGTGGACGTGCGGATCTCGGCTGTCGTGCCATGGGTGATCTCCCGCTGGGGTACGGAAATCGTCGAATCGACAGGTTCGCGGGCCGGCGACGGTGCCAACCTCCTCCTCGATCGCCGACCTGCAGGTACGGCACAAGCGGAGCGATTGTGAGCGCTAACATAGCTCCCGGACCGGCCCAGTGCAATGGCCGGTTTTCCCCGCGGGGCGATTTCGACGCTTTCACAAACGGGTGCGGACTCGTTGCCCCGCAAGGGGTTTCAGGCGAGCGGTGGCACGACCTTCACGCGCTCGCGGTTTTCGCCTCGTCGTAACGGGCCTGGGCCGCCAGCACGCCGGGCACACCGGCCTCGAGGACCTCGATCAGCGCCACCAGCCGCTGCGTGACTTCCCGGCCGGCCTCGGTGAGGCTGTACTCCACGTGCGGCGGGATCGTCGGCCGCGCCTCCCGGTGCACGAAGCCGTCGCGCTCGAGCGCCTGCAGTGTCTGGGCGAGCATCTTCTCACTGACCCCCTGCACCCGGCGGCGCAGGGCGTTGAACCGGAAGACGCCGTCATCGAGCGCGACCAGCGCGAGCACCCCCCACCGGCCGGTGACGTGCTCCAGCACGGCACGCGACGCGCACGCGGCACTGAACACGTCGGCGACCAAGGCCTCGTGCTCGGCGTCGGTCAAGCCGGCACTTCGTTGTCCGTCCACAGCGTGATACTACCCAAGAGTTTGCACAATGGATGTGACGTCACTAACAATGAGTTGGTACTTTCTAAAAGTTAGTACATGCTCGCAGACATCAGATACTTGAACATTCAAGGAGTTCTCATGATCGTCGTCACCGGCGCCACCGGCCACCTCGGCAAGCTCGTCGTCGAAGGCCTGCTCGAGAAGCTGCCCGCGGACCAGGTCGTCGCCGCCGTCCGCACCCCGGAGAAGGCCGCCGGCCTGGCCGAGCGCGGCGTCGAGGTCCGTCGCGCCGACTACACCGACCCCGAAAGCCTGGTCACCGCGCTCAAGGGCGCCGACAAGGTGCTGCTGGTTTCGAGCAGCGAGGTCGGCCGGCGTGCCGCGCAGCACCAGGCGGTCATCGAAGCGGCGAAGGAGGCCGGCGTCCGCCACCTCGTCTACACCAGCGCACCCCAGGCGACGACGTCGAAGCTCGTGCTCGCCCCGGAGCACAAGGCGACCGAGGAACTGATCGAGGCCTCCGGCCTGGCCGCCACGATCCTGCGCAACAACTGGTACAACGAGAACTACGCCGACACGATCAAGCAGGCGGCCGCGACGGGCAGCTTCGTGGGCAGCGCCGGTGCCGGCCGCGTCGCCAGCGCCACCCGGGCCGACTACGCCGCCGCCGCGGTCGCGGTGCTGACCGGCGAGGGCCACGAGGGCAAGATCTACGAGCTCGCCGGCGACGTCACCTGGACGAACGCGGACCTCGCCGCCGAAATCGGCAAGGCCACCGGCCGCGAGATCACCTACATCGACCTGCCGGCCGACGAGCACGCCAAGGTCCTCACCCAGGCCGGTCTGCCGGAGCCGCTCGTCGGCTTCCTGGTGGCGATCGACGGCGACATCAAGGACGGCTTGCTCGCCGAGACCACCGGCGACCTCCGCACCCTCATCGGCCGTCCCAGCACGCCGATCGGGGTGACCGTGGCCGAGATCGCCGGCTGAGCCACGCCACAGCGGGGAGCTCCCGGACGAGGCTCCCCGCCGGCGTCACCCCGGCCGGCCGGGCTTGCGCTGCGACACGCTGTTCTCCCGCAACGGGGGCTGCCACACCCGGGGCTCCGGGGACTCGCCGTCGTCGCCCGGCTGGTCGAGCGGGTCGGTCCCGTTCTGCCAGCGAGCCCAGTGAGCCGCGCACATCCTGCGCCAGAGGGCCGGCTCGTCGCACTGGTACCGCCGGCAGGTCGGTACCCGCTCCTGGTGATCGCTCACGTAATCGCTCCACTCGCCATCAAACGTTCCGCGTTCAACTACCACAGCGGCGGTGGCGTTGTCGATCCTCGTCCCGCCGGAGCAGCCGCTCGGCCGGCCCGATCGGATCACCGTGGTTAACCCTCCGCTAACCGGGAAAGCCCCCTGAACCGCCGGCCCCCGCCGGTGCGACCCCGGACGACGGAGGATTTCTCGTGTTTCGTCACACGAAGCTGCTGCAGTTCGAAGCCAAGCCCGAAAAGCCCGACCCCGTCTACGCCCACAAGCTCCAGGAACTCATCGGCGGCGCCTTCGGCGAAATGTCCGTGACGATGCAGTACCTGTTCCAAGGCTGGAACTGCCGCATCGAAGGCAAGTACAAAGACCTCCTGATGGACACCGCGACCGAAGAAATCGGCCACGTCGAAATGCTCGCCACCATGGTCGCCCGCCTCCTCGAAGGCGCCCCCGCCACCATGACCGCCGAAGCCGTCAAAGACCCCGTCATGGCCGCCACCCTCGGCGGCATGGACGTCCAGCAAGCCATCATCGGCGGCGGTGGTGCCCTCCCTGCCGACAGCAACGGCTACCCCTGGAACGGCAAGTACATCGTCGCCTCCGGCAACCTGCTCGCCGACTTCTACGCCAACGTCGCCGCCGAAGCCCAAGGCCGCCTCCAGACCGCCCGCCTCTACAACATGACCGACGACCCCGGCGTCAAAGCCATGCTCCAGTTCAACCTCGCCCGCGACACCGTCCACCAGAAGCAGTGGCTGGCCGCCATCGAGGAACTCAAGGCCGACGGCCTCGAAGGCGACGTCGCACCCAGCGCGTTGTTCGACGAAGAGAACCAGGAGCACAACCACACCATCTGGCACCTCTCCGACGGCCCCGACGGCGCCAAAGGCACCAGCTGGACCACCGACGCCGGCATCGAATACCTCATGGACCCCCAACCCCTCGGCGGCCCCGGCACCGCACCGAAGCCCGACCCCGCTCTCTTCGGCACCTACTCGCCCCTCCAGGACGCCAAGGGCACGGCCAAGGGCAAGGCCAAGGAAGTCAAGAACAAGTTGACCTGATCCCCGGCGCTATCGGCGCGGGACCGCCGTCGGCACGGCGGTCCCGCGCCGGGTGGTGCGTCCGGGTGAGGGAGGTCGACGTCACGGGTTCGAGATGATCCGGCTGGGTATCCCAGCCGGAGATCACTCGCACCTGTGGAGGCCCTGTGCAGCCTTGGCCCGGTTCCCCTTATCCGCTCGGAGCCGATTACGACGGCGTCGGCACCAATTTCGCGCTCTTCTCCGAGGTCGCCGACCGCGTCGACCTCTGCCTGTTCGCCCCGGACGGAACCGAGACCCGGATCCGGCTGCCGGAGGTCGACGGCTTCGTCCACCACGGCTACCTGACCGGGATCGGCCCCGGCCAGGAGTACGGCTTCCGCGTCCACGGACCCCACGACCCCGCCGGCGGGCTGCGGTGCAACCCCGCCAAGCTCCTGCTGGACCCGTACGCCAAGGCGGTCACCGGCCAGGTCGACTGGGACGAGTCCGTGTTCGGCTACCGGTTCGGCCGTCCGGAAGAGCGCAACGACGACGACTCGGCGGCGCACACCGTCCGCGCGGTCGTGGTCAACCCGTACTTCGACTGGGCCAACGACCGGCCGCCGAACGTGCCGTACAACGAGACCGTCGTCTACGAAGCCCACGTCCGCGGGCTCACCAAGCTCCACCCGGACATCCCGGAGGAGCTGCGGGGGACGTACTCGGGCCTGGCGCACCCGGTGATGATCGAGTACCTCAAGACCCTCGGCGTCACGGCCGTCGAGCTGATGCCGGTCCACCAGTTCCTGCACGACCACGCCCTCACCGAGCGCGGCCTGGCCAACTACTGGGGCTACAACTCCATCGCCTTCTTCGCACCCCACAACGCCTACGCCGCGTCGATCATGTCCACGACGCCGGGCAGCGAGGTGCACGAGTTCAAGGCGATGGTGCGGACGCTGCACGAGGCGGGCATCGAGGTCATCCTCGACGTCGTCTACAACCACACCGCCGAGGGCAACCACCTCGGACCGACGCTGTCCATGCGCGGCATCGACAACCAGGCCTACTACCGGCTGGTCGAGAACGACCCGCAGTACTACATGGACTACACCGGCACCGGCAACTCGCTCAACGTGCGCCAGCCGCACACCCTGCAGCTGATCATGGACTCGCTGCGGTACTGGGTCACCGAGATGCACGTCGACGGCTTCCGGTTCGACCTCGCCGCCACGCTCGCCCGCGAGTTCTACGACGTCGACCGCCTGTCGACGTTCTTCGACCTCGTGCAGCAGGACCCGGTGGTGAGCCAGGTCAAGCTGATCGCCGAGCCGTGGGACGTCGGCCCCGGCGGCTACCAGGTCGGCAACTTCCCGCCGCTGTGGACCGAGTGGAACGGCGCCTACCGCGACACCGTCCGCGACTTCTGGCGCGGCGAGCCGGCCACGCTGGGCGAGTTCGCCTCCCGCATCACCGGCTCGTCGGACCTCTACCAGAACGACGGCCGCCGCCCGTTCGCGTCGATCAACTTCGTCACCGCGCACGACGGCTTCACGCTGAACGACCTGGTGTCGTACAACGAAAAGCACAACGAGGCCAACGGCGAAGACGGTCGCGACGGCGCCGACGACAACCGGTCGTGGAACTGCGGCGCGGAAGGTCCGACGGAGGACGAGAAGGTCCTCGACCTGCGGGCCCGGCAGCGCCGCAACCTGATCGCGACGCTGCTGCTGTCGCAGGGGGTGCCGATGCTCCTGCACGGCGACGAGCTCGGCCGCACCCAGCAGGGCAACAACAACGCCTACTGCCAGGACAACGAGCTGTCGTGGGTGGACTGGTCGCTGCTGGAGCGCAACCGCGAGCTGTTCGACTTCACCTCGGCCGTCATCGCCCTCCGCCACCAGCACCCGGTGTTCCGCCGCCGCCGGTTCTTCGCCGGCCGGCCGATCCGCCGGGGTGACGAGCTGCGCGACATCGCCTGGTTCACCCCCGCGGGCGACGAGATGACCGACCAGGACTGGGAGGCCGGCTTCGGCCGCAGCATCATGGTCTTCCTCAACGGGACGGCGATCCCCGACCTCGACGCCCGCGGCGAGCGGGTGGTGGACGACTCGTTCCTGCTCTGCTTCAACGCCCACGACGACGACATCACCATGACGGTCCCAGGCGGCGAATACGGCGAGGAGTGGGCGATCGTGCTCGACTCCGCGACGGGCGAGGTGTTCCACCGGTCCGTGGGCGGCGTCCTGGTCGGCGGGGTGGCCGGCGACCAGCTCGCCACGCCCCGGACCGTGCCGGGCGACGGCTCGCTGGTGGTCTGCGGCCGGTCGCTGACCGTGCTGCTGCGCACCAAGGACCAGGACGCGTAACCCCGGACACGCGGGGTAGCCGGGCTTGGCGGCAGGCGACCCGGCTACCGCCGCGTGAACGGGAGGCATCCGTGGACAAGGCAACGCACCACCTCGAAGTCCGGGCTCCGGCCCAGGCCTGTTACGACTGGTGGCGGCCACTGACCCGGCTCCCGGAGATCTTCTCCGACGTCGAATCCGTCGAGGCGATCACCGGGGACGAAGCGCGGACGCGCTGGAAGGTGGCGGGCCCGGTGGGTGCCACCGTCGAGTGGGAAGCGCGGATCACCGAGGACTCGCCACCCCACCGGCTCGCGTGGGCCACGGTCGCGGAGTCCGATCCCGACGTCACCAACTCCGGCGTCGTGCTCTTCGAGGACAAGGGCGACGGGGTCACCGAGCTGACGGTCAGCCTCGACTACTCGCTGCCCGGCGGCAAGCTCGGCGAAGCGGTCGCCTCGCTGCTGGCGGACCCGCAGCGCAAGGTCGAGCGGGCCTGCGCCGAATTCAAGCGGATCATCGAAACCCGCTGACCCGCACGGGACGTCGGCGGGCCGGAACGAGCAGCCGCCGACGTCCCCTCGTGAACCACGCGGTGCGTGGTGGTCAGCCGAGGCCGGGGCCCCGGGCGGCGTGCGGACCCGCGCCGGTGCGGCCCGCGCGGGCGGTCAGCAGGCCGAGGGCGATCATGCCGATGCCCAGGACGAGGTGCAGCCAGTTGTCCGCGGTGTTGACGGGCACGAAGTTCGCGTCACTGCCGTGGTCGATGAGCAGCCCGTAGAGCCAGAGCACCAGGTAGACGGCACCACCGGCGAGGAGGAACAGCCGCGCACCCCGCGGGGTGCGGGCGGCGGCGAGCCCGACGACGCCGAACAGCAGGTGGACGATGTTGTGCAGCACGGAGACCATGAACAGGCCCAGCAGCATGGCCATCGAGTCGTGGCCGGCGAAGCTCATCTGGTCGTAGTCCGTGGTGACGCCCGGGATGAACCCGAGCACGCCGACCAGCAGGAAGACGACCGCGACAACCGCGGCGGCGACCTGCACGGGTGTCCTGCCGCGGGTGTGGGTGGGGGTGGACATGGCGGTTCCTTTCGGCGGGTCGCGCCGCGCCCGGACCGCGCGGACCGTGGTCCGGCCGGTGGACGGCGCTACGCCGGACGGCATACCCGGCCGGACCACGGCTAAGCGCGGTCCGGGTCTCACTGAGGTTGCGGCTCGGCCACGCGACGGCCCAGCCGCCGCGTCAGCTCGTCGAGCACCCGCGAGTCGGCGCGGACCAGGGTTTCGAGATCGACCTCGGGCGGGAGCACACCGAGCGGCAGGAAGCGGTCGAGCAGCACCCCGACCGCGCTCAGCACCAGCCCGGCGGCCCCGGCCAAGGGGCCGGTCTCGCGCAGCCGGGGAGTCACCAGCAGGTCGAACGCGCCGGCAGGCCCGCCACGGCAGCAGAACTCCACCCGGTACCGCGAGCCGTCGACCGGCCGCACCTGCCAGACCGTGCTCGACGCGCTGAGGGTCATGCCTCCCGGTACCCCCTCCGCGGTCCGGCAAACGGCAGGCGCCGCTCGCCGCTCTACCCCGTAAGGCTGATCCCCGGAAAAAGCCACCCCTCGCGCGTGTATCCACGTCGGCGACCGGGTACGTGCGCGAAACACCCGTTCCCCGGCAGCAGCAGGTGGGAGTCCGATGACCGAAACGCAGGTGCGCCCGGCTCCCATCCCCCACCGGCCGGTGTGGCGGGGGCAGCGCGGCGGGACGATCCTCAAGCTGATCCGGACCACCGACCACAAGACGATCGGCGTGCTGTACCTGACGACGTCGTTCGCGTTCTTCCTGATCGGCGGGCTGACGGCGTTGCTGATGCGGGGCGAGCTGGCGCGGCCCGGCCTGCAGTTCCTGTCGCCGGAGCAGTACAACCAGCTCTTCACCATGCACGGCACGATCATGCTGCTGCTCTACGCCACGCCGAACCTGTTCGGGTTCGCCAACTTCGTCCTGCCGCTGCAGATCGGCTCGCCGGACGTGGCGTTCCCCCGGCTCAACGCGTTCTCCTACTGGCTGTACCTGTTCGGCGGCACGGTCGTCCTCTCCGCCTACGCGACGCCCGGTGGCCCACCGGACTTCGGCTGGACCGCCTACACGCCGCTGTCCAACGCCATCCACTCGCCCGGCGTCGGCGGCGACCTCTGGATCGCCGGCCTCATCGTCACCGGTCTCGGCACCATCCTCGGCGCCGTCAACATGATCACCACCATCGTGTGCCTGCGGTGTCCCGGGATGCTCATGTGGCGCATGCCGATCTTCACCTGGAACATCCTGTTCACCTCGGTGCTGATCCTGCTCGCCTTCCCCATCCTGACCGCCGCGCTCTTCGGGCTGATGGCCGATCGCCACCTCGGCGCGCACGTGTTCGACCCGGAGAACGGCGGGGCGATCCTGTGGCAGCACCTGTTCTGGTTCTTCGGCCACCCCGAGGTCTACGTGGTCGCGTTGCCCTACTTCGGCATCGTCACCGAGATCATCCCCGTGTTCAGCCGGAAACCGCTGTTCGGCTACAAACTCATGGTCTTCGCGACCATCGGGATCACCGCGCTGTCGGTGGCGGTGTGGGCGCACCACATGTTCGCCACCGGTGCCGTGCTGCTGCCCTTCTTCTCGATCATGACGTTCTTCATCGCGGTGCCGACGGGGATCAAGTTCTTCAACTGGATCGGCACGATGTGGAAGGGCCAGCTGACGTTCGAGTCGCCGATGCTGTGGTCGGTCGGCTTCCTGGTCACCTTCCTGCTCGGCGGCCTGACCGGGATCATCCTCGCGTCCCCGCCGCTGGACTTCCACGTCCACGACAGCTACTTCGTCGTCGCCCACTTCCACTACGTGCTCTTCGGCACGATCGTCTTCGCGACGTTCGCCGGCATCTACTTCTGGTTCCCGAAGATCACCGGCCGGATGCTCGACGAGCGACTGGCGAAGTGGCACTTCTGGACGACGTTCATCGGTTTCCACACGACGTTCCTCATCCAGCACTGGCTCGGGGACGCGGGCATGCCGCGCCGCTACGCCGATTACCTCTCGAGCGACAACTTCACCTGGATGCACACGGTTTCCACGATCGGGGCGTTCCTGCTGGGCCTGTCCGTGCTGCCGTTCATCTGGAACGTCTTCAAGAGCTACCGCTACGGGGAACCCGTCGAGGTCGACGACCCGTGGGGCTTCGGGAACTCGCTCGAGTGGGCCACCACGAGCCCGCCGCCCCGGCACAACTTCCTCGAGCTGCCCCGCATCCGCTCCGAACGCCCCGCGTTCGAGCTGCACTACCCGCACATGGTCGAGCGGATGCGCGAGGAAGGCCACGTGACCCGGGGAAACCCCCGCGGCGCGGCCGATCCGGCCGAGCTCGCGGCCGCCGCCACCCAGCCCGACGAGCAGGGCGAAAGTGACGACCCCCGCGGCCGCTGAGCCCGGCCCGCCGTTGTCCGCGTGGGAACGGCGGCGGCTGCGCGGGATCGAGCGAGGGCTGCAGACGAGCCGCGCCCGGCAGCGACGGCTGCTGCTGTGTGCGGGCCTCGACGCCGCCGCGCTGGCGCTGCTGGCGGCCGGGGTCTTCCTGGCGCTGCCGTGGCTGTTCGCGGCCTGCGTCGTCGGGAACCTGGCCGTTTGCGCGCACCTGGACAACGGCTGCCGGACCACCCGAGGAGGAAACCCATGGCCGAGGTGACCGTCGACGACCTGCGCGGGTTGCTCGAGTCCGACGTACCGGATCCGGTGCTGGTCTTGACCGGCGGCCGGCTGGTGGTCGAGCCGTCCGGGGACCGGACGGCGGGCGCCAGCGAGGTGATCACCCGCGGCGACCTGCGCAAGCAGTCGGAGGACCGCGCGCTGGACCTGATCGCCGCAACCCTCACCACGACGATCGTCCAGCGCGGCGGCTGAGCGCGGGCGAGTTTGTCATCCCTCTGACGACTTGCCACTTGTCATCGTTTGGATGACATGCTAGAACAGTAGTGCGTGTTGACATGAACCGTCGAAACCCAGAAGGAGGACACGATGTTGATGCGCACCGACCCGTTCCGTGAACTGGACCGCCTCACCCAGCAGGTCCTCGGCAACGCCGGAACCTGGTCGAAGCCGGCCGCGATGCCCATGGACGCCTACCGCGCCGGCGACGAGTTCGTGGTCTGCTTCGACCTGCCCGGCGTCGCCTCGGACGCCATCGAGCTCGACATCGAGCGCAACGTGCTGACGGTCAAGGCCGAGCGCCGCCCGCTCCCCGGCGGGAACGACGTGGAGATGCAGGTTTCCGAACGGCCCCTCGGCGTCTTCTCGCGCCAGCTGTTCCTCGGCGACGGCCTCGACACCGACCGCATCGCCGCCGACTACGAAGCCGGCGTGCTGACGCTGCGCATCCCGGTCGCCGAGAAGGCCAAGCCGCGGCGCATCGAGATCAGCGGCGCCCAGTCCGACCGCAAGGAGATCCAGGCCTGACGGGTGCAACGACGAACGACCCGGCCCGCGCCGCGGCGGAGCGGATCTTCGCCGCGGCCGCGGTGCTCGCGGCCGTCACGAGCGCCGGCCGCACGGCTCCCCGCGAGCTGCAACCGGCGGCGGCCGCCTGACCGCGGACGGCCCGGCGCGCCGCCCGCAGTTCGGTTCCCACCGGCCCGCGGCAGCCCCGCCCAGCCTCCGCCCGCAGCCCTCCGCGGCCGCCTACCTCCGGCGCACGGGGTTCACCGCGTCGCGTCGGTGCGGCGCACCGTCACCGCCGGCCCGTTCCCGGTGCCGGACAGGGGGGTCGAGCCGAACCAGTCGAGGCACACGACCATCGCGTCGTCTTCGGCCTGGCTGCCGTGGCGGCGGGTGGACAGCTCCCGCAGCACCGCGCCGGGGACGTGCGCCGCCGGCAGGTCGGCGGTCGCGGTGACCGCCTCGGCGAGCTCGCGGTCACCGTAGAGATCACCGTGCGGGCCGAGGGCGTTGTAGACGCCGTCGCTGACGAAGACGAACCGGTCGCCGTCGGCCGCCTGGAAGCCCTCGACCGTGTAGATCGTGCCGTCGAACGTGCCGAGCGGGAGCTGCTCGTCGAAGAGGACGCGCTCGGCCTTGCCGTCCCGCAGCCGCCAGAGCCGGGGCGAGCCGGCGTCGACCACGGCCACCGAGCCGGTGCGGAGGTCGAACTCCAGCAGCAGCGCGGCCACGTGCTGGGCGCCGCGATGGTGCGCGTAGAGCGCTTGGTCGGCGAGCTCGGCCTGCGCGTCGAGCGGGATCCCGGCGCGCCGGGCGTTGCGCAGCGCGTTGATCGCGAGATTGGTCAGCAGGGCCGCTTCGCTGCCCTCCCCCATGCCGTTGATCAGCGTGACGGCGAGCTTCCGGGCCGAAGCCGACCAGTCGAAGCAGTCGCCGTAGATGGCGTAGGCGGGTTCGAGCTGGCCGCCGAGCGCGAACTCGGCGCGGGTGCACGCGCGCCCGGGCAGCAGCTGCCACTGCATCTCCGCGGCCAGCGTCAGCCGCGACGACCGCCGGGCCTGGATGTACAGATCGGTGTCCCGGTCGGCGACGAACAGCTCGTGGGCCACCGCTTCGGCGAACCGCTCGAGCTCGGCCCACACGGGCGGTTCGGGTTCCCGGGGCAGGGTGACGGCCAGGACGCCGAGCCGGTCGCCGCGGACGCTGACCGGGAGGTAGCCGGTGACGTGGTCGCCGTCGCGGGAGAACGTCGCCGCCTGCGCGAGGAAGGCCGCGCCCGGGGTCGTGCCCTCGACCGGGATCGGTTCCGCGCAGTAGGGCTGCTCACCCACGCGGCAGAGCTCGGTCAGGGCGTAGTCGGCCATCAGCAGTTCGACCGCCTGGGCGCCGAAGTGCTCGCGCAAACCCGAACGCAGGGCGCCGGGCAGGTCGTGCGGCGGTACGTCTCGCAGGAGACGCTCCACCGCCAGGGATCTGTCCAACGCCTGCCTCCTGCTCACGGGTTCCGCGCGCACCGGCGCCGATCGGTCTGTCGAGTCTGCGCCGCCCCGGGGTGCCGGTCTACGGCGAGTCGCGTGAGCTGTGCTGCCGGTTCAGCATAGGGATGCCACAGTGGACGCCGTGGATCGATCCCGCGAGCAGCCCGCCCCGGACGGGACGGCTGGCGTGTCGAGCCTCGCGCGCCTCTTCGCGTCGGTGGTCGAGGGCGAGCGGGACGTGTCGCCGCGTCCGCTGTCGGTATCGCAGCTGCGCGCGGTCGTTGCGCTGGATCGCCACGACGGGATCAACCTGCGGGAGCTGGCCGAGCACCTGGGTTCCACGCCGCCGCTGGTCAGCAGGCTGTGCGACCGGCTGGAGGCGGTCGGCTTCCTGGAACGCCTGCCCAGCGCGCGCAGCCGGCGGGAGCTGACGCTGCGGCTGTCCGACCGCGGGCGGGCCTACCTGCAGGATCTGCGGGCCCGGCGGCGGGACCGCGTCGAGGCGCTGCTGGCCAAGATGAGCCCGGCGGGCCGGACCGCCTTGACCACCGGGCTCGCGGAGTACCGGGCCCTGGCCGAGGTGGCCGGGGACCCCCCGGATTTGCATTCCTGATACAACTGTTGTTATATAGCAATACTTAGGTCGGCGTACAGCAGAGCGCGCCCGAACACCGGAGGAGGAGTCGGTGCTGGGCACGGACGACAGCCAGGTCCGCATGGTCTTGGCGCGCATGCTGGAAGAAGACCGGTCCGCGCTGGCGCGGGACTGGGCCGGACAGGAGCCGCGTGACGGCGACCGGAGCGGGCCGGACCTGCGCCGCGAAGCCGTCGAGCTGCTCGAAGCTCTCCGCGAGGCGCTGGGCGGCACGCTCCCGGTGTCCCGGATCGTCGACCAGGACCCCGCGGTCCGGGACGCGCTGACGTCGCTGTCGGAGCGCCGGGCCCGCGCGGGCGCCCAGCCGTCGGCCACGGCGATGGCGATCCTCGCGCTCAAGCGCACGATGCTGAGCGCGATCGAGCGGCACACCGACGATTCCGCCCTGCGCTACCGGGCCGCGCTGCTGGTCAACGAGCTGCTCGACAGCGCGGGCGTGCTGACGTTCGAGGTCTACTCCGCCGGTCGCGAACGGATCATCCGCGAGCAGCACAGCCAGATGCTCGAGCTGTCCACGCCCGTCGTGCGGCTGTGGCGGCACGTCCTCGCGGTACCGCTGATCGGCACGCTCGACAGCGCCCGGACCCAGGTCGTGATGAACAACCTCCTGGAGTCGATCCAGGCGAACGAGGCGCGGGTGGCGATCATCGACATCACCGGCGTCCCGACCGTCGACACCGCGGTCGCGCAGCACCTGCTCCAGACCGTCAGCGCCGTCCGGCTGATGGGCGCCGAATGCGTGATCAGCGGCATCCGCCCGTCGATCGCCCAGACCATCACCCAGCTGGGCATCGACCTCTCGCACATCGTCACCCGCGGCTCGCTGGCCGACGCGCTGGCGACCGCGATGCAGCTGCTCGGCGACAGCGGCCGCCCGGGGCCGGTGACCGGGTGAACACCGGCGTGCCGATCCTGCGGCTCGGCGACATCCTGCTCGGCGGCCTGCTGAGCGACCTCGACGACAAGACCGCGCTCGCGTTCACCGACGAGCTGGCCACACGGGTCGCGAACGAGGACATCCGCGGCGTCATCATCGACATCTCGCGGCTGGAGATCATCGACTCCTTCGTCGCCCGGGTGCTCATGCAGCTGGCCGGCATCGGGCAGCTGCTCGGCACGCGGATGATCGTCGCCGGGATGCGCCCGGCCGTCGCGCTGACGCTGACCGAGCTCGGGATCCCGCTCACCGGCGTCCGGACCGCCCTGAACGCGGAGCAGGCGATGGAACTGCTGGGCTGGCGCCGTCCCGCCGAAGAAGCGCCCCATGCGTCCTGACGAGCGGACCATCCCCTCCGGCGAGCACCCCGTCCGGGTGGAAGAGGACCTCCTCACGGCCCGCCACGCCGTGCGCGCGGCCGCGGTCGCCGCCGGGTTCACGATCGTCGACCAGACGAAGATCGTCACCGCGGCCAGTGAGCTCGTCCGCAACGCCTACATCCACGGCGGGGGCGGCACGATGACCGTCGAAGCCGTGCGGGACCCGGCCGGGCGGCTCGGGATCCGGCTGCGGGTGCGGGACGAGGGCCCCGGGATCGCCGACGTCGAGCAGGCGATGACCGACGGGTTCAGCACCGGCGCGGGCCTCGGGCACGGCCTCGGCGGCACCCGGCGGCTGGTCGACGACTTCGACCTCGACACCGCGCCCGGCCGGGGCACCACCGTCACCGTCGTGCGCTGGAAGCCATGACCGCGACCGTCGCCGGCCTGACGCGCCAGATCCGCGTCGACCACCCCAGTGCCGGGTACGCCGCTGCCCGCGTCGCCCGCGAAACCGCGCACGCGGCCGGGCTCGCGGGGCCGCTGGCCGACCGCGCCGCGGTGGTGGCGGCCGAGCTCGCCGGCAACATCGACAAGCACACCGGCGGCGGCTCGGTGTTCGTGCAGCGGTCGCTCACCGGGCGCGGGGTCGACGTGCTGGCCGCCGACGACGGCCCCGGCATGGCCGACCTCGACCACTGGCTGCTCGACGGCAACACGACCACCGCCACCCTGGGCACCGGCCTCGGCGCGGTGAAGCGGATGGCGACCGAGTTCCGGATCACGTCCTCGCCCGCGGACGGGACGCTCGCCGCCGCCCGCCTGCTCGACCCGGCCGCGCCGCCGTCCCGCCGCGCGACCGGGCACTTCCGCCTGGCCCGCGACGGCGAAGAGTACTGCGGTGACGCCCTCGCGCTGGCCGACGTCACCGGCAGCCGGACCGCCGTCGTCGCCGACGGGCTCGGCCACGGACCCGACGCCGCCGAAGCCGCCGAAGCCGCGTTGCGCGTGTTCACCGAGAACCCGGACCGCCCGCTGTCGCACCAGCTCACGAACATGCACCGCGCGCTGCGCACGACCCGCGGCGCCGCGGTCGCGCTCGTGCGGATCGCGCCGCGGCGGCTGGAGTTCTGCGGCGTCGGCAACGTCAGCGGCGCGAGCCTCGGCGACGGCCCGTCCCGGCTGCTGCTCAGCACGCCCGGCATCGTCGGGTTCACGCTGCCGACGGCGCCGGTCCGGCACCTGACGCTGGCCGACGACGACGTCGTGGTCCTGCACACCGACGGCGTCGGCACCGGCTGGCGCGTTCCCGGCCGGACCCCGGACCTGCTGCTGCTCGCCGCGGACCTCGCCCACCGGCACCGGAACGCGCGCGACGACGCGGCCGCGCTCGCCCTGCGTGCGGACCGGTCCGCCTGATGCGCCCCGACCTGGCCCGGATCCGGCAGCGGCTGCGCACCGCCTGCGCCCAAGCCGGCGTGCCCGCCGACGACCGCGGGCGGCTGGTGCTCGCCGTGACCCTGCTCGCCGAGCCGGCCCTCACCGCGGGCGAAACCGTGCACGTGGCGACGGCGGCTTCCGACCGGCGGCTCGCCGTCACCGTGCGGCTGGACCACGCCGTGAGCCAGGGCAGCCGCGACGCGCTGCCGCTGCTGCCCGAGCGGGGCGACGGCGAGACCCTGACCTGGCACCTCACCGGCGGCAGGCCCACGGACCCCGCCGACCCCGACGACGACCGGGCGACGCGCGAAGAGATGCTCGCGCTGGTCGCCCGCGCCGACACCCTCGCCAACGAACAACGGGACCTGAAGCACGAGCTCGCGGAAACCAACAGCGGCGTGCTGGCGATGTACGTCGAGCTCGAACAGCGCGACGAACAGCTCCGCCGCGCGCACGCGGCCATCTTCCGCGAGCTGGAGGACGCGCTGCGCCCGCGGCCGCCCGCCCTGCCGGGCCTGGAGCCGGCCGTCCACTACTCCCCGACCGACCAGGACTCCCCGACCGGCGGTGACCTCTACGACTGGTTCGTCCTCCCCGACGGGCAGGTGCACGTGACCCTGGTCGACGCGGTCGGCCACGGCGTCACCTCGACCCGGCACGCCCTCACCGCCACCCACGCGATCCGCACGCTCGCCCTGGAAGGTCACCCGTTCCCGGACCTGATCGCCCACGCCTCCCACACGCTGGCGGCGATCGAGCCGGGCCTGATGGCCACGGTCCTGCTGGCCCGCATCGACCCGGCGACGGGCCGCACCCGCTTCGCGAACGGCGGTCACCCGGAGCCGGTGCTCGTCACGGCGTCCGGCGCCGCCCGCCTGCTGCCCCCGCCCGAACCCGGCCGCGGCGTCGGCTTCCCCGACCCCGGCAGCCGCGAGCTCGTCGACGTGGTCCTCGAACCGGGTGACACAGTGCTGCTGTACACCGACGGCCTGGTGGAGAGCCGCAAGGACCTCGACGAGGGGCAGTCGCGGCTCCTGGCGCTGGCCGAACGCCTCCGCGCCTGGCCGGCGGCGACCCTGCCGCGGGAGCTGGTGACCCGGATGCACGACGTCGTCCTGCACGCCGACGACACGGTGGTCCTGGCCCTGCGCCGCACACCGGCACCGTAGGCCCCGGACGCCGAGCTTTCACGTGAAAGCTCCGTCCGGGGCAGCTTTCACGTGAAAGCTCCGTCTCCAGCGCGTCCGTGTGTGCCCCGCTGTTCCGGGGTACTCCGGCCCCGATGTCCACCACGAGCACCTCCGGCCGCGTGCGAGCCGTGTCCGCCGGCACCGAACGCCCGGGCCGTCCCCCCGTCGTGCTCCTGCCGGGCCTCGGCGCGCCCGGCTACCTCCTCGACACCCTGCACGGCTGCGCCGCGGCCACGCGCGCCCACCTCCTCGACGTCCCCGGTTTCGGCGGGCCGGGTCCCCTCGCCTGCGAGCCGGTGATCGACGCGATCGCCGGCACCGTCGCCGCCTGGCTGGACCGCCCTTCCGTCCTCTTCGGACACTCGACCGCCGCGCAGGTCGCCATCGCCGTCGCGGTGCGGCGGCCGGACCTCGTCCGGGCGCTGGTGCTGGCCGGACCGACGTTCCCGCCCGAGCTGCGCCGCCTCGGCCCCCTGTCCGTCGCGTTCCTGGCCGACGTGGTCCACGAATCGCCGTCGGCGCTGCCCGGCACCGTCCCGCACTACCTGCGCGCCGGGCCGCGACGGCTGCTGCGGATGATCCGCTCGGCCCAGCGGGACGAACCGGAACGGGCGATGCCGCTGCTGCGCTGCCCCGTCCTCGTCGTGCGCGGCCGCCGGGACACGCTGAGCCCCGAACCCTGGGCGCGGTCCCTCGCCGCCGCCTCGGGCGGCGAGTTCGTCACCGTCCCGGGGGCGCACACGTTCCCCGCGCGGTCCGGGGGCGTGACCTCGGCGTTGATCACGGAGTTCGCCGAGGGTTAGCCACGGTGGGCCCGGGTATGCCGACGACCCGTCGGAAGGAGGCGCTGTGCGTGCGATGGTGTACCGCGGCCCGTACAAGATCCGTGTCGAAGAAAAGGACGTCCCCGCGATCGAACACCCCGGTGACGCGATCATCCGGGTGACGCTGGCCGCGATCTGCGGTTCGGACCTGCACCTCTACCACGGCATGATGCCGGACACGCGCGTCGGCACGACGTTCGGGCACGAGTTCATCGGGGTGGTCGAGGAAGTCGGGTCCGGGGTGCGGAACCTCAAGCGGGGCGACCGCGTCATGGTGCCCTTCAACGTGTTCTGCGGCACCTGCTGGTTCTGTGCCCGTGGGCTCTACTCCAACTGCCACAACGTGAACCCGAACGCCACCGCCGTCGGCGGCATCTACGGCTACTCCCACACCTGCGGCGGCTACGACGGCGGGCAGGCCGAGTTCGTCCGGGTGCCCTTCGCCGACGTCGGGCCGACGCTGATCCCCGGCTGGATGGACGACGAGGACGCCGTCCTGCTCACCGACGCGCTCGCCACCGGCTATTTCGGCGCCCAGCTCGGCGAGATCGTCGAAGGCGACGTCGTCGTGGTCTTCGGGGCGGGGCCGGTGGGCCTGTTCGCGGCGAAGTCGGCGTGGCTGATGGGCGCGGGCCGGGTCATCGTCATCGACCACCTGGAGAACCGCCTGGAGAAGGCGCGCACGTTCGCCCACGCCGAGACCTACAACTTCACCGAGTACGACGACATCGTCGTGCACCTCAAGAAGCTCACCGATCACCTCGGCGCCGACGTCGCGATCGACGCGGTGGGCGCAGAGGCCGACGGCAACCTGACCCAGCACATCACCTCGGCCAAGCTGAAGCTGCAGGGCGGCTCGCCGGTGGCGCTCAACTGGTGCATCGACGGCGTCCGCAAGGGCGGCACGGTTTCGGTGATGGGCGCCTACGGCCCGATGTTCAGCGCCGTCAAGTTCGGCGACGCGCTCAACAAGGGCCTCACGCTGCGGATGAACCAGTGCCCCGTGAAGCGGCAGTGGCCGCGGCTGTTCGAGCACGTCCGCAACGGCTACCTCAAGCCGAGCGACATCGTCACCCACCGCATCCCGCTGGAGCACATCGCCGAGGGGTACCACATCTTCTCCGCGAAGCTGGACGGCTGCATCAAGCCGCTGATCGTCCCGAACGCCGGCTGAGGAAGGAACGACCATGACGTACACGTCGGAGCGGCCGCCGATCGCCGAATCGAGCGACAGCCTGCGCGCGCGCATCCCGGGCTGGGGCGCGGACCTGGACCCGAAGGACCGGCCGTCGGTCCCGAAGCTGCAGTGGCAGGAAGACAAGACCGGCGCGCACTGGGACTTTCCCGAGCGGCAGCCGGAGAAGCAGCCGCGGGAACGCTCGATCGAGCACAAGTTCCTGACTCCGGTCTTCGGGACGTCGTGCCCGCCGAAGGGCCTTTCCGGTGCGCTGCGCCGGTTCTCCTACCGGAAGTACAGCGAGGGGCGCGCCGCGCACTGGCTGCTCCTGCTGGCCGCCGACCGGGTGGACGCCTGGGAAAGCCACCTGCGCTCGTTCGCCACGCTCCGCCCGGACAACCCGGTCACCGAAACCGGTGTGCTGAGCGAGTTCACCCGGCACGGCTTCTCGTCGCGGGTGGGGAAAAAGCGCGCGGACGTCAAGCACCACCTGGTGGATCCGATCATCGTCGCGGGCCCGTGGGTGCTGGCGGCGGGCCTGGCGTATTCGGCGGCCCGGAAGGTGTTGCGGTGGCGCCGCCGCTGACGAGCCGCCGCCGGCTCGCGGCGGTGGTCGCGGGGTTCCTCGCGCTCGCCGCCGCGGCCTGCGCCCCGGCGCCGGACCGGCCCCCGAGCACGCCCGGGAAGGCGCACGGGATCGCGGTGGACGGGAAGCTCACCACGAAGGCGGGCGTCCGGGAAGAACAGGGGTTGTCCCGGGCAGGCACGGGTACGCACGGCTGACGGTCACTGAATTCCCTGGAGAAGGCCATGAGCCCCAGCCACGTCCCCGCCCCCACCCGCGGGCCGGGCCGCGCCACCCGCGCGGCGGCCTCGGCGGCCGACACCACCGACCGGCGGCTGCACGCGGCTGCGGGCCTGCGCCACCAGTTCAACAAGGTCTTCCCCACCCACTGGTCGTTCCTGCTGGGCGAAGTGGCGCTCTACAGCTTCCTCGTCCTGCTCCTCAGCGGCGTGTACCTGACGTTGTTCTTCGACCCGTCGATGCAGGAGGTCACCTACCAGGGCGCCTACGCGAACCTGCGCGGTGTGCCGATGTCCCGGGCGTTCGCGACCACCCTCGACCTGTCGTTCGAAGTCCGCGGCGGGCTCTTCGTGCGGCAGCTGCACCACTGGGCGGCGCTGATCTTCGTCGCCGCGATGATGGTGCACATGCTCCGGATCTTCTTCACCGGAGCCTTCCGCCGTCCCCGCGAAGCGAACTGGGTGATCGGGGCACTGCTGCTGATCCTGGGCATGTTCGAAGGGTTCTTCGGCTACTCCCTGCCCGACGACCTGCTTTCCGGCACCGGCATCCGCGCGACGCTGTCCGGGATCGTGCTGTCGTTGCCCGTGATCGGGACCTGGCTGCACTGGGCGTTGTTCGGCGGCGAATTCCCCGGCGACGTCATCATCCCCCGGCTCTACACGATCCACATCCTGCTGCTGCCCGGGATCATGCTCGCGCTCGTCGGCGTCCACCTGGCCCTGGTCTGGTACCAGAAGCACACCCAGTTCCCCGGTGTCCGGCGGAAGGAGAGCAACGTCGTCGGCGTCCGGATCCTGCCGGTGTTCGCGCTCAAGGGCGGCGCGTTCTTCGCGGTCGTCACCGGCATCCTGGCGCTGATGTCCGGGCTGTTCCAGATCAACCCGGTGTGGATGTTCGGTCCCTACGACCCGTCGAAGGTCTCCGCCGGCTCCCAGCCCGACTGGTACATGGGGTTCGCGGACGGCCTCCTGCGCGTCTACCCGCCGTGGGAGCTGTTCATCGGCAACCACACCGTGCCGCAGCCGTTCTTCGCCGGCGTGGTCGGCCTGACCGTGCTGTTCGTGGCGCTGATCTCCTACCCGTGGATCGAACGCCGCCTCTCCGGCGACACCGTCCACCACAACCTCGTCCAGCGCGCCCGCGACGTCCCGGTGCGCACGAGCATCGGCATGATGGCGCTCGTGTTCTACGGCGTGCTGACGCTCTCGTCGTTCAACGACATCATCGCGCTGGAGTTCGACATCTCGCTCAACGCGACCACCTGGGCCGGGCGCATCGGGCTGCTCGTCGCCCCGCCGGTCGTATACCTGCTCACCTACCGCATCTGCCTCGCTCTGCAGCGGTCGGACCGCGAGGTGCTCGAACACGGCATCGAAACCGGGATCATCACCCGCGGCCCGGACGGTACCTACCTCGAGGTCCACCAGCCGCTCGACGGCAAGGCCCTGGCCTACCAAGGAGCGTCCGTGCCGAAAAAACCCAACAAGCTCGGCGCCGCCGGGCACGCGGTGCCGGGCAGCCTGCTGCGCCCCGACCCGCCGGAGGAGACCGCGGCCCTGGAGGCGGCGGCCCGTCGCGGAGACCTGCGCCAGGGCCTCGGCGGCGAACCGCGAGACGGGCAGGCCCGGCCGTGACCGGCGCGGCGATGCCGTCCCGCTGGCAGATCGACATCCTGGTCTACGAGGAGGAGTACTCCTACCCGGTGCTGCTCCTGCAGCCGGCCCGCCGGGACGACCACCGGCGGCTGCTCGGGCTCCTGGCCCGTGCGGGCCTGGCGGCGCCGACCACGTGGGAGTGGGAGCACGGCTACTGGCCGCTGGCGGCGGGCTGCGAGGTGGAGCTGGCGGAGGGGCCGTCCGCGGTGACGGTGCACGCCGGCGAGCACAGCCTCACGGTCGGTTTCCAGTTCTCCGAGGCCCCGCAGCCCTGGGTGACGGCCGCTCGCCGGCAGCGGCAGGTGCTCTTCGTGCTGCTGCCGCCCCGGCCCCACACCGGCGAAGACGCGTTGATCATCGACGACGTCAGCAGGCTGGTCCTCCCGCCCGAGCGCGACGGCTGCCTGACGGGAACCATCCCGCTGGCCGGCCCCTGATCTTCGCTACTGCGGTCCGTTGGTCAGCGAAAGGTTGAACGTGTAGCGGGACGCCCGGTAGACGTGCCACCCGTACTCGACCACCCGCCCGGTGTCGTCGTAGGTCGTGCGCTGCATGGTCAGCAACGCCGCCCCCGGCGCTTCCTGCAGCAGTTCCGCGTCCTCCTCGGTCGCGAGCCGGGCGCCGATGTGCTGCTCGGCGGCGTGCAGCCGCACTCCCGCCGACCGCAGGAGCTGGTACAGGCCGCGTTCGCGCAGCTCGTCGTCGTTCGCGTCGAGCACGCCGTCGGGCAGGTAGTTGTTCATCAGCGCGAGCGGCTCGCCGTCGGTCGAGCGGAGCCGCTTCAGCCGGCGCACGTGCGTCAGGCCGGGTGCTTCCAGCAACTCGGCGGCTTCGGCGCCGGCCTCTTCGACGCGGTTGACCAGCACCGCCGACTCCGGCTTGCCGCCCAGCCCGGCGAGGTCGTCGAACAGGCTGCTCAGCCGCAGCGGCCGGGCGACCTTGGTGCGGACGACCTGGGTGCCGATCCCGCGTCGCCGCACGAGCAGGCCCTGGTTGACCAGCGTCTGGATCGCCTGACGGACCGTCGGGCGCGAGAGGCGCAGGCTCGCGGCCAGGTCGACCTCGTTGCCCAGCCGGGCCCCCGCGGGCAGCCTGCCGTCCTCGATCGCCGCGTGCAGCTGCCGGGACACCTGGAAGTACAGCGGCTCCGGGCTGCCCGGGTCCAAGACGATCTCGCGGCCCGCATCCCAGGCGGGGAAGGTGGCGTCCGTCTTGCTCATCTCCGGAGCCTACCGCCCGCGGGGCCGCAGTAGGGATGACGTGTTGTCCATATGTCTTGACAAAGTCCTCCGGCGCTGGAATCGTCGAGTGCGGGCACCACCGAAGGGGGAGAACCACAGTGACCGACGTACTGCGCCGCATCGTCGCCAAACGCGTGCACGACCCGGAGGCGATCGCCGAGGCGGCCGCGAACCGCGTGCGGGCCAAATCGCCCTTCAACGACAAGGGTGCCGTGATGATCATCGCCGCGGACCACCCCGCCCGCGGCGCGAACGCGGTGGGCGGCCACCCGTCGGCGATGGCGAACCGGGGCGAACTGCTGGAACGGCTGTGCCTGGCACTGGAGCGGCCGGGCGTCACCGGCGTGCTGGCGACCGCGGACGTCATCGACGACCTGCTGCTGCTCGGCGTGCTGGACGGCAAAACGGTGATCGGGTCGATGAACCGCACCGGGCTGGCCGGGTCGAGCTTCGAGATCGACGACCGCTTCGCCGGCTACGACGCGGAAACCATCGCCCGGATGCGCTTCGACGGCGGCAAGACCCTGACCCGGATCTGCCTCGGCGACCCGGCCACCCCCAGCGTCCTGGAAAACACCGCAAAAGCGGTCAACGAACTGGCCGGTCGCAAGCTGATCGCGATGGTCGAGCCGTTCCTGTCGACCTGGGTCGACGGGCGCGTCGAGAACGACCTCTCCCCCGACGCCGTGATCAAGTCGATCACGATCGCCGCCGGGCTCGGCCGGTCCTCGGCCTACACCTGGCTCAAGCTCCCCGTGGTGGCCGACATGGAACGCGTGCTCGCGTCCTCGACCCTGCCGGCCGTCCTGCTCGGCGGCGAGGTCAAGGACCCGGACGCGGCCTTCGCCGCCTGGCAGCGGGCGCTGACCCAGCCGACCGTGCAGGGGCTGGTGGCGGGGCGGTCGCTGCTCTACCCGCACGACGGGGACGTCGCCAAGGCCGTCGACACCGCGGTGGGGCTGCTGTGAACCCGCATCGGCTCGCTGCCGGTCCCCACCCGCCGGGATCGGCAGGCCCGCGAGACCCACACGCCACCACGCAGGCCCAGCGCCACTACCGGTAGGAGCACCGTGAACACCATCGAACACTGGATCAACGGCACCGCCACGCCGGCGGGCTCGACCCGCACCGCCCCGGTCTACGACCCCGCCACCGGGCAGCAGCAAGCGTCGGTCCTCCTCGCCGAGGCGTCCGATGTGGACACCGCCGTCGCGGCCGCGGGCAAGGCCTTCGAGACGTGGGGCAGCTCTTCGCTGTCCCAGCGCACCAAAGTGATGTTCGCCTTCCGCGAGCTGCTCGTGCAGCACGAGGACGAACTCGCGCGGATCATCTCCGCCGAACACGGCAAGGTCGTCGAGGACGCCCGCGGCGAGATCGTCCGCGGCCGCGAAGTCGTCGAATACGCCTGCGGCATCGCCGACGCCCTCAAAGGCAGCTTCTCCGACCAGGTCTCCCGCGACGTCGACGTCCACGACTTCCGCCAGCCGCTCGGCGTCGTCGCCGGGATCACCCCGTTCAACTTCCCGATCATGGTGCCGCTGTGGATGCACCCGATCGCCATCGCCACCGGCAACACCTTCGTCCTCAAGCCGAGCGAACGCGATCCCTCGGCCTCCGGCTACGTCGCCCGCCTCTACGCCGAAGCCGGGTTGCCCGACGGCGTCTTCAACGTCGTGCACGGCGACAAGACCGCCGTCGACGCGCTCCTCGACCACCCCGGCGTCGCCGCCGTTTCGTTCGTCGGCTCCACCCCGATCGCCAAATACGTGCACGAACGCGGCACCGCGACCGGCAAGCGCGTCCAAGCCCTCGGCGGCGCGAAGAACCACGCGGTCGTGCTGCCCGACGCCGACCTCGGGTACGCCGCCGACCACCTCACCGCCGCCGCGTTCGGCTCGGCCGGGCAGCGGTGCATGGCGGTCTCGGTCGGCGTGGCCGTCGGCGCGGCCGGCGACAAGCTGATCGAGCTCCTCGAGCGCAAGGCCCGCGAGGTCAGGGTGGGGCCGGGCCGCGACCCCGCCAGCGACATGGGGCCGGTCGTCACCGAGGCTGCCCGCGAGCGCGTGGTGCGCTCCGTCGCCCGCGGCGCGGAACAGGGAGCGACGGTCGTGGTCGACGGTCGCGATCTGAAGGTCGACGGCCACGAGGGAGGCTTCTTCGTCGGCCCGTCCCTGCTGGACAACGTGACCCCGGAGATGGACGCCTACCGCGAAGAGATCTTCGGGCCGGTACTGGCGATCGTCCGCACGGAGACGATCGACGAAGCCATCGCCGTCATCAACGCCAACCCCTACGGCAACGGCACCGCCATCTTCACCTCCAGCGGCGAAGCGGCCCGCAAGTTCCAGCGCGAGGTGAAGGTCGGCATGATCGGCGTCAACGTGCCGATCCCGGTCCCCATGTCGTACTACTCCTTCGGCGGCTGGAAGGACTCCCTCATCGGCGACAGCCCGATCCACGGCCCCGCAGGCGTCCGGTTCTACACCCGCGCCAAGGTCGTCACCACCCGCTGGCCGCACAGCGAGGCCGGCTTCAACTTCCCCACCTCCAGCTGACGCTGTGGTGGAGCGTCCGGCTCCACCACAACCGGAACAAGGCTCTCCGTTTTCCGGTACCGTGGCGGTAGCCCGCCGAAGGAGGCTGCCGTGGGGTACCGAGGCCCGCTCCCGAAGAACGCCGTCGATCGCTTGAACACCTGCGTCGGCACGCTCCGGACGTCACCGCGCTGGGGACGGCTGGTCCGCCGCCACCTCACCCAGGTCACCTACACGGGCCGCCGGTCGGGCCGCACCTTCAGCACGCCCGTCGGCTACCGGCGAAGCGGTGACGTCGTGACGATCGGCGTCCGGCTGCCCGACGCGAAGTCGTGGTGGCGCAACTTCACCGGCGACGGCGCCCCGCTCACCCTCGAGCTCGACGACGAGGGCCGCACCGGCCACGCGGTGGCGCGGCGCGACGAAAAAGGCCGGGTCACGGTGACCGTCCACCTCGACGACCTCGACGCCTAGCTCGGTTGCGCGGCCATCCCGTGCCAGAGCAGATCGGCGAGATCCGCCGCCTCGCGCTGCCAGTTCCCGTTCGGGTCGAGCAGGAGCAGCCCGCCCATCCCGCGCATGAGCAGCATCGGCGTCAGGCCCCGCCGGACGGTCCCGGCCGCCAGGTTGGCGTCGAGCATCGTCGTCACCGCGCCGAGCATGTCCTCGTAGGCGTCGACCGGCAGCTCGCCCCGGGACGCCGTCGCGCGGCGCAGGGCGTCGGCCAGCCCCTTCTTCGTCATCATGTAGTGCGCGACGTGGTCGGTCACCCAGACCCGGAACGCTTGCTCGGGGGCGTACTTCTCCAGCAGCACCGGCACGATGTCGACGATCTGCCGGACCTCGCGCCGGTAGACCGCCAGGATCAGCGCCTCCGGCGTCGGGAAGTGCCGGTAGACCGTGCCGACGCCGACCTCGGCCTGCTTGGCGATCGTGTTGAACGAAACCTCGCCCGTGTCGGCCAGCGACGCCGCCGCCACCGCGAGGATGCGCTCGTGGTTGCGCCGGGTGTCCGCGCGGCGGGGGCTGACCGATCCCGTCGTCATCGTCCCTCCCGGTGGTCTTGTCGTCCCGCTGAATCTAGCTGAGAGCTGGAGCAACTCCAGCGCACGCACTTCGTTGCGAAGCGGATTGTAATCCGCTAGCCTCGCGACCGAGTGAAGCGGATGACTATCCGCTCCCCCTGACACCGTCCCCACCACACCGTCGGGTGACTCGCCCGGCTCCGCGGAAAGAGACCAGTGGAAATCTCACTCCAAGTCAACGGCACCACCGAACACCTGGACGTCGATCCCGGCGTCACGCTCCTGGACGCGCTGCGCGAGCGCCTCGCCGTCACCGGTCCGAAGAAGGGCTGCGACCGCGGCCAGTGCGGGGCCTGCACCGTGCACGTCGGCGGCAAGCCCGTGCTGTCGTGCCTCACCCTGGCCGCCACCGTCAAGCAGCCCGTGACGACGGTCGAAGGACTGTCCACCGAGGACGGGCTGCACCCGGTGCAGCAGGCCTTCGTCGACCAGGACGCCCTGCAGTGCGGGTTCTGCACCGCCGGGCAGATCATGTCGGCGGTCGCGGCCGTCGAGCAGGACGTCGAGGACGTGCGGGAGTTCATGTCCGGCAACCTCTGCCGGTGCGCGGCCTACCCGAACATCGTCAAGGCCGTCGAGCAGGCGAGGCGGGCCGATGCGTCCCTTTGAGCTGACCGCACCCACCACCGTCGAAGCGGCGGTCGCCACGCCCGGCACGTACCTCGCCGGCGGGACGACCCTGGTCGACCTCATGAAGCTCGACGTCCTGACCCCGCAGCACGTCCTGGACATCAACGAGGTGCCGTTGCGCGGCATCGACACCACCGACGGGCTGCGCTTCGGCGCGCTGGAGCGGATGGGCACCATCGCCGCGCACCCGGGCGTCTACCCGGCGATCTCGCGCGCCCTGCTGCTCAGCGCGTCCCAGCAGCTGCGGAACATGGCCAGCATCGGCGGGAACCTGCTGCAGCGCACGCGCTGCACGTACTTCCGCGACGTCGCGATGCCGTGCAACAAGCGCGCGCCCGGCAGCGGCTGCTCCGCGCTCACCGGCGCGAACCGGATGCACGCGATCCTCGGCACGAGCGATGCGTGCGTGGCCACCCACGCCAGCGACGTCGCCGTCGCCTTGGTCGCGCTCGACGCGCGCCTGCGGCTGGTGGACGCGGACGGCACCCGCGAGGTCGCGCTCGGCGAGTTCTACCGGCTGCCCGGCGACACCCCCGCCGTCGAGAACGACCTGCGCCCCGGCGAGCTGATCACCGAGGTGATCGTGCCCCGGCTGGACTGGGCCGCGAACTCCACCTACGTCAAGGTGCGCGACCGGCAGTCCTACGAGTTCGCGCTGTGCTCCGCGGCCGTCGCGCTCGACGTCCGCGACGGGATCGTCGCCCACGCCCGGGTCGCGGCCGGCGGCGTCGGGACGGTGCCGTGGCGGCTGCCGGGTGTCGAAGCGGCCCTGCGGGGCGCCCCGGCGACCCAGGCCACCTTCGAAGCGGCCGCCGCGGTGGCGGCCGACGGCGCGCAACCGCTGGCCGAGAACGGGTTCAAGGTGCCGCTGCTGCAGCGGACCATCGTCCGCGCACTGCTCGAACTGACCGAGGGGGGTTCCCGATGATCACCCGGCTGGACGCGCCGCTGAAGGTCACCGGCGAGGCCAAGTACGGCGCCGACCACTCCTTCTCCGGGATGGTCTACGGCTACGTCGTGCTCAGCACGATCGCCCACGGCGAGATCGAGGCGATGGAGGTCTCCGCGGCGAAGGGCGCGCCCGGGGTGCTCGCCGTGTACACGCCGTTCGACCCGCTGACGCTGCGGACGCCGAGCCTGCCGACCTTCGGCGAGACGTGGGTTCCGTTGCAGACCAGGGAAGTCACCTACTACGGCCAGCCCATCGGCTTCGTCGTCGCGGAGACGTTCGAACAGGCTCGCGACGCCGCGGGGCTCGTCGAGGTCACCTACCTCCCGCGCCCCGCCCGCACCTCGCTCGCCGAGCACCTCGACACGGCCGAACCCGCGGCACCGACCTTCGGCGAGGCTCCCCCGGAAATCGAGGTGCTCGAAGACGGCGTCGAATCGTTCGAAGCCGCCCTGGCCGCGAGCCCGGTGGTCGTCGAGGCGACCTACACGACGGCGACGCAGAACCACGCCGCCATGGAGCCGCATTCCGCGGTCGCGGTGTGGGACGACGGCGTGCTGACCGTCTACAGCGGGAACCAGGCGACGCACATGCAGGCGGTGGAATTGGCCATGGCCCTCGAGCTGCCCCCGGAAGCCGTCCACGCGGTCAACCCGTTCGTCGGCGGCGCGTTCGGCGGCAAGGGGCGGACGTCCACGCCGGCGTTCCTGGCCGCGGCGGCCGCCCGGGCGCTCGGCCGGCCGGTGAAGGCCGCGCTCGCCCGCGAACAGGTCTTCACCGCCACCGCCGGCCGGGCCTCGACGATCCAGAAGCTCGCGATCGGCGCCGAGCCGGACGGCACCCTGGTCGCCCTGCGCCACGACTCGTGGTGCCACACGGACACCGCCCGCTCGTTCGTCGAACCGACGTCGCACGGCACCTCGCGCGAGTGGTACGCCACGAAGAACCTGTCGATCACCCAGAAGATCGTGCCGCTGAACCTCCCGCCGACGACGTTCATGCGGGCTCCCGGCGAGGCACCCGGCTCGTTCGCGCTGGAGAGCGCGCTCGACGAGCTCGCCGTGAAGCTGGGCATGGACCCGATCGAGCTGCGTGTCCGCAACAACTCGACCGCCCCGCCCGGGCACGACCTGCAGTGGTCGAGCAAGCACCTCGACGAGTGCTTCCGCATCGGCGCGGACCGCTTCGGCTGGGCGCACCGCCCGGCGGGCACGCGCACCGACGGCGACTGGCTCGTCGGCACGGGCGTGGCCACGGCGGTGTTCCCGGCCCTGCGGTTCCCGGCCACGGTCGGCGTCACGTTGCTCGCGGACGAAACCGCCGTCGTCGCCACCAGCGGCGCGGACCCCGGCACCGGCCTGCTGACCGTGCTGTCGTTGGTGGGCGCGGAGTCGCTGGACATCCCGGCGGACCGGATCGTGCCGCGGCTCGGCGACTCGTCCCTCCCGCCGGGCGGTATGTCCGGCGGTTCCACGGCGACGGCGAGCGCGGGCACGGCGATCATGCTCGCGGCCACCAAGGCGATCGACGAGCTGGTCGCCCTCGCCGCCGATCCGGGTGCGCCGTTCGAAGGCCGCCAGGTCACCTACGCCGACGGCCGCGTCTTCGCCGACGGGGATTCCATGACGTTCGGTGAGCTGCTGCGTGCCGTGGGACGCGAATCGCTCGAGGTGACCGGCACCTCGGCGCCCGGCGAAGAGATGACCAAGCACTCGTTCGCCTCGTGGGGTGCCCAGTTCTGCGAGGTCCGGGTGCACAAGTGGACGCGCGAGGCGCGGGTGTCCCGGATGCTCGGGGTGTTCGACGCAGGCCGGATCATCAACGACAAGGCGGCCCGCAGCCAGCTCATGGGCGGCATGATCTGGGGTGTGTCGGCCGCGTTGCACGAGGGCCTGGAGATCGAGGCGAACGGCCGGCTCGCCAACGGCGACTTCGCGGGCTACCTGCTCCCGGTCAACGCCGACATCCCGGAGGTCGAGGTCCAGTTCGTCGAGTACCCCGACACCCTGCACAACGCGGTCGGCGCGCGGGGCCTGGGCGAAATCGGCACGGTCGGCATGGCGGCGGCGGTCGCCAACGCCGTGTACAACGCCACCGGCATCCGGGTCCGGCACATCCCGATCACCATCGAGGACCTCCTCGAAGGCTGACCCCGCGGGCGGAAGCGGTCGTGAGTGGTAAGGCGGGTTAGAACCCGCCTTACCACTCACGACGCGTCAGGGGGTCGGGAGCCGGGGGAAGATCGACGTCGCCGCGGTGCGGGCCAGTGCGCACGTGCCGTCGCCCGCCGTGCCCGCCGTCTCGACCACGCTGATCTCCGCCAGTTCCCGGCGGCCCGGCAGCCCGGGCGCCGGCTGGGTGGTGTCGACGAGGCAGAACGCGCCCGCCACCCGGACGCGCGCCTCGCGGCCGCCGAGCGGCTCGGCCGGGCCGGACGGCTCCGTCGTCTCCACCGTCAGCTTGAAGCTGACCTTCCCGCGGATGCAGCTGTGCCCGGAGAGGCCGATCGACGGCTGGGTGGCCCGGCCCGCGGCGGCGTCGAGGTCGTGGTTGTCGAGCAGGACGCACGGCGCCACCCGGCCCCACGAACGATCCGGGAACGTCAGCCGCCCGACCTTGCGCGCGGTGATCGCGGCCAGCGCGGAGCCGACGGCGGCGTCCGCGACGCCGCAGCGGGCGGCCTGGTCGTCACCGTCGTCGGCGACCGACAGGTCGAGCCGGGTGCCGTCGGCGAAGGTGATGGCGCGGGTGCACGCGCTGCGGTCGTTGAACATCGACTGCTGGACCGCGACGCCGTCGGGGACGGACCCGGGGTAGTCGTAGGGCTTGATGTTCGGGTCGGAGTCGAAGGCCAGCGGCCCGACGCGGAGCGTGCGCGGGCCGTCGGTGGCGTGGCAGTCCTCGAACGTCGGGACGGCGACCGCGCCGGGGGCCACTGCGGGCACGTTCAGCAGGCTGCAGTAGTCGATGCTGCCGAAGTCGCCGAGCGCGTCGGTGGCGGTCAGCGGCGTGGGCCCGGGATCCGGTTCGGGGGTGGCCTGGGTGGCGGCACAGCCACCGGCGAGCAGGGCGCAGAGCATCGCGACGGCCAAGCGTTTCGGGCGCGGGTACACGGGGTGCAAGTATCACCGCATCGGGCCGAAAAACCAGCCCTGACGGGGACATCTCTCAAATTTTCCGCCGGTCCGTCCGGGAAACGCGCTGGTCATCGGAATTCCGGCCGGATTCGGCGGAGTTCGCCGGCCATCCGAACGATTTTCGGATCGGGCCGTCCCCTAAGGGAGCTTTCCTTCCCGGGAGCGATGCGGGAGTGGGTACTCCGGTGGTGAAGTGGAGCTATCGGAACTTCGAGGAAAAGGAAACGACGATGAGCGCACCGGTGACCCGACGGCTGACCCGCCCCCACCACGGCCGCATGATCGGCGGCGTCTGCGCGGGCCTGGCCCGGCGGTACGGCATGAAACCCGGCACCGTGCGGCTGCTGGCCGTGCTGTCCTGCCTGCTGCCCGGGCCGCAGTTCGTGGCCTACATCGTCATGTGGGCGGTCGTCCCGTCCGAGTGAGCCGCCGGCGGGTACGGAAGTCCCGCGACGCTGCGGCGATGCGGGCTTCCGCTGCCGTGCCCGAAGTGCGGTGAGGTCGCCGGGCCTGGCGGACTGCGCCTGAGTCAGGGGCGCCAGCAGGACATCGCTTCGTCGACTTCGTCCTCGCCGAGCGGCGGGCGGGGCAGCTTCGACGGCTCGCCCGGGTGGGCGCGCAGGCCGTCGAGCAGCATCGCGAGGCAGCGGCGCCACAGGTCCGGCTCCACCGCGGACGTGAACTCGATCACCGAGCCGATCATCATGTGCACCAGCGGGGTGTCCGTCGGGGAGAAGTCGGCGCGCAGGCCGCCCGCCTCCTGAGCCCGCTCGACGAGCCGTGTGATCAACGGCACCAGCCGCGCTTTTTCCTCGGCCACGTGCTCGTGGCCGAACTTGTTCGACAGCATGATCTCGCGCAGCCCGCGGTCCCCCGAGTGGAGTTCGATCGACTTCCAGGTGAAGTCGACGAAGGCCTGCCACGCGTCCTCGGCCTGCAGCGCCTTCTCGGCGAGGTCGCCGATTTCTTCCATCCGCTCGGCGAACATGGCCTCGACCAGGTGTTCCTTGCTGGGGAAGCGGCGGTAGACCGTGCCGACGCCGAGACCGGCGTGGTGGGCGATGTCGTCCAGCGTGGCTTCGAGCCCGCGCTGACCGAACACCTCGCGGGCCGACGCCAGGATGCGACGGCGGTTGAGTTCAGCGTCACGCCGCAGCGGCCGCGCCGGTGCGGCGGGACCAGCGTCCCGTGCCATGCCGTCCAGTCTAGCCCCTGAAGTAGAGGCGTCCTCTCCGGTTCTTGTGTACCTTGGGTCGAGTAAGGGGAGATACCTACTCCACATAATCTTCTGATCACTTCCTGTGAGGACACTCCATGCCCGAGTCCACACTCGCCGCCGCGCCGCCGGGGGACGCGCGCGCCGGCGAAAACCCCCACCACGCCAGACGCTGGCTGATCCTGGTGATGATCGGCGTCGCGCAGCTGATGGTCGTGCTGGACGCGACCGTGGTGAACATCGCGCTGCCGTCGGCCCAGGTCGACCTGGGCTTCTCCAACGACGCCCGGCAGTGGGTCGTCACGGCCTACGCGCTCGCGTTCGGCAGCCTCCTGCTGCTCGGCGGGCGGCTCGCGGACCTCTTCGGCCGCAAGAACGCCCTCCTCGTCGGCCTGGCCGGCTTCGCCGCGGTGTCCGCGATCGGCGGTGCGGCGACCAACATCGAGATGCTGCTCGTCGCCCGTGCGGCCCAGGGCGTGTTCGGCGCGCTGCTCGCGCCGGCCACCCTTTCGCTGCTGACCACGACGTTCACCGACCCGAAGGAACGCGGCCGCGCGTTCGGCGTGTTCGGTGCCATCGGCGGTGGCGGCGCCGCGATCGGCCTGCTGCTCGGCGGCGTGCTCACCGAGTACCTCGACTGGCGCTGGTGCATGTTCGTGAACATCATCTTCGCGGTCGTCGCGTTTGTCGGCAGCTCGCTCCTGCTGCGCAACCAGAAGGACGAGGGCCCGCGGCCGAAGCTGGACCTGCCGGGCGCGGTGACGGCGTCGGCCGGTTTGTTCGCGCTGGTCTACGGCTTCGCGAACGCCGAGTCGGACTCGTGGTCCTCGGCGTCGGTGTGGGGCTTCCTGGGCGCGGGTGTGGTGCTGCTGGGCGTGTTCGTGTGGCTGCAGCAGCGCGTCCAGCACCCGCTGCTGCCGCTGCGCGTGCTGCTCGACCGCGACCGCGGCGGCTCCTACCTGGCGATGTTCCTGCTGGCCATCGGCATGTTCGCGATCTTCCTGTTCCTGACCTTCTACGTGCAGCAGAACCTGCAGTTCACGCCGATTCAGAGCGGCTTCGGGTTCCTGCCCATGGTGGCGACGCTGATGCTGTCCGCCACGACGGCGACGGCCGTGCTGCTGCCGCGGTTCGGCCCCCGGCCGCTGGTGCCGACCGGCATGGCGATCGCCGCCGCCGGCCTCTTCTGGCTGAGCGGAATCGGTCTCGACAGCACGTATGCGTCCGGCGTCCTGGGCCCGCTCCTGGTCATGGGCTTCGGCATCGGGCTGGCGATGGCGCCGGCGATGAGCGTCGCGACGTTCGGCGTCGAGGCGCGCGACTCGGGCGTCGCGTCCGCGGCGGTCAACACGGCGCAGCAGGTCGGCGGCTCGATCGGCACGGCGCTGCTGTCGACCCTGGCCGGCAACGCGGCCACGGCCTACGTCGCGGGCAAGACCCCGACGCCGCAGCTGGCGGCGGAGGCGTCGATCGAGAGCTACACGACGGCCTTCACCTGGGCCGCGGTGATCTTCGTGGTGGGTGCGGTGCTCAGCGGCCTGATGCTGCGCCCGGGCGTTCCGAAGGGCGAGGCGGCGCCGGGCGCCGTCCACATGTAACCCGGTCCGGGAAAAACGGGCCTCCCGGTTTCGGCCGGGAGGCCCGTTTTTCACGTCACGAGGCCGTGGCGGTAGGCGTAGACGACGGCCTGGACGCGGTCGCGGAGGTCCAGCTTGGTGAGGATCCGCGACACGAAGGTCTTGACGGTTTCCTGGCTGATCACCAGCCGCTGCGCGATTTCGCTGTTGGAGAGGCCGTCCGCGAGCAGGCGGAGCACCTCCAGCTCGCGAGGGGTCAGCGGGAGGTCGCGCGCGGAGTCCCCGGCGGGGCGGATCCGGGCGGCGTGCTTGCCCACCAGCCGGCGCGTCACGTCCGGGTCCAGCAGCGCGGCGCCCGTGGCGACGGTCCGGATCCCGTGCAGCAGCTGCGCCGGCGGCGCGTCCTTGAGCAGGAAACCGCTCGCGCCCGCGCGCAGCGCCTCGTAGACGTACTCGTCGAGGTTGAACGTCGTCAGCACGAGCACCTTGACCGGGTCCGGTACCCCGGCTCCGGCCAGCAGGCGGGTGGCCTCGATGCCGTCGAGCACCGGCATGCGCACGTCCATCACGACGACGTCCGGGCGCAGCCGGGTCGCGAGGTCGACCGCGGCCCGCCCGTCGCCGCATTCGCCGACCACCTCGAAATCGGGCTGAGCGGCGATGATCGTCACCAGGCCGGTGCGGATCAGCATCTGGTCGTCGCAGACCAGGACCCGGATCGGCGCGCTCACGCCGGGTTCCCCGTCGGGATCCGGGCGGTCACGACGAAACCGCCTCCGGCAGCCCCCGCGCTGAAGTCGCCGCCCAGGACGCCGACCCGTTCCCGGAGCCCGGCGAGGCCGCGGCCGCTCCCGCCGGGGGACACGCTCCCGGCACCACTCGTGCGGACCGTGACGGCGATTTCCCGGTCGCCGTGGTGCACTTCGACCGCGGTGTGGCTGCCTCGGGCGTGCTTGAGGGCGTTCGTCAGGGCTTCCTGCACGACCCGGTAGGCCACCAGATCGGCGCTGCCTGCGGACTCCGCGGGCGTGCCCTCCTCGGTGAACTCCACCGGCTGCCCGGCCTGGCGCGCCTGCTCGACGAGCGCTCGGAGCCCGCCCGGCGACGGCGTCCGAGGCTCGTGGTCGGGGTTGAGCAGGTCGAGCAGGTGCCGCAGGTCGGTGATGGCCCGCCGGCCGGTGTCGGTGATCGCGGTCAGGGTCCGGTCCAGCCGATCGGGCGCGGCGGTCAGGTACCGGGCCGCCTCCGCCTGCACGACCATCGCCGTCACGTGGTGGGTGACGACGTCGTGGAGCTCGCGGGCGATGGCGGCGCGTTCGACGGCCCGGGTGTCCTCGGCGACGCGGCGGCGCTGCCCGGCTTCCGCGGCGCGGGTGGTGCGCAGCCAGACCCCGATGCCCCACGCGAAGGCCAGCAGCAGGAAGAACGTCACGAACTCCGACGGCGGCTCCGGACCCAGCGGGGAAAGCACGATCGCCAGCACCACGTACGCCGCGGAAAACAGCAGTGCGGTGACGCGCCGCCGCTGTCCCAGGTGGGCTCCCGCGCTGATCAGCGCGAAGGCCAGCGCGGTGCCCGCGACCGTGTGGTAACCCCGGAGCTGGTCGACGGCGAAGCCGAGCGACACCAGCGTGAGGCAGAGGGCCGGCCACCGCCGCCGCACGGCGAGCGGGAGGCTTTCGACGGCGACCACCACGACGGCCAGCGCGTCGAAGGGACGGGACGGCACGCCGCCGAGCTGCGTCCCGTGGTTCTGCAGCACGGGCAGGAACGCCGAGACCAGGAACAGCAGCCCGAGCGGGAGGTCGCGGACCACGACGTCGAGCCGGCGCCACCGCGCCAGGGCCGCCCGGTGATCGATCACCGGGAAAGTGTAGTGACGTCGGCGGCCCGCTCGGCGCGACGGCGGGGCACCAGGTTGCCGCGCCGGTGGGCCAGCCAGAGGAACGCGCCGGTCGCCAGTACGCAGAACAGCACCGAGTAGAGGCTCCCCTCCGGGCCGAAGTCGCCGCCGGTGATGAGGGCCGGGCCGGACGTCACGGCGTCGAGCAGCCCCTGCGGGGTGCCGTTGCCGGAGACCTCCGTGCCGAAGATCCCGGCCGCGGCGAAGTTCCAGCCGAAGTGCACGCCGATCGGCACCCACAGCTTGCGCGTGGCGGCGTAGGCGGCGGTCAGCAGGCCGCCGGCCTCGATGGCGATGGCGATGGCCCCCCACAGGCTCGCGTGCGGGTTGAACAGGTGCGAAAGGCCGAACACCACCCCGGTCAGCACCAGCGCGATCCAGGTGCCGGTGCGTTCCTCGACGATCCGGAACAGGATGCCGCGGAAGAGCAGTTCCTCCGTCACCGCCGCGGCGGCCATGAAGCCGATGAGCCCGATCGCGCCCGGCACCGTGCCCCAGCCACGGACGTCGTAGTCGCCGAGCAGGGCGATGTTCGCGATGACGAGCCCGAACAGCGCGAGCCCGAGCAGCGTCCCCCGGCCGAGCGCAAGCCCGGCGCCCGGTCCGGCCAGCTCGGTGACCGGGCGCTGCTCGGTCTTCTGCACCACCCACCGGTAGGCGGCGCCCGCGAGCACGGCGGTCAGGACCCCGATCAGCAGGGTGAGCCACGGGTTTCCCTCCACAGCGGCAACACCCTGTTGCCCGATGAACGCGACCGCGGCCACGGCCAGCAGCTGCCAGACGACCCTCATGGAAATCCCTTTCGCCGGATCCGCGGCGGATGCCCCGCGGCCTGCGACGAACGCTAGGGATCCGGCGGGCGGGAATCGTCACCGCGGAGAGGACATCTGCCCGTAGCTCGCGCGGGGGACGCTTGAACCTCCCGGGGGCCCCGCGCACTGATAAGGGAGTGGCCGGAGACGCCGATTTCAGCGAGTACTTCGCCGCGCGGGTCCAGCGGTTCCGCCGGGTGGCGTTTGCGCTCTGCGGCGGCTGGCACGCGGCCGAAGACCTGGTCCAGGCGATGTTCGTCCAGCTGTACCGGCGCCGGCGACGGGTCCGCCCGGGCACGGTCGACGCCTACGCGCGCCGCATCCTGCTGAACCTGTTCCTGGCTGGGCGGCGGGTTTCCGGGCGCGAGTACGTGACGTCGTCGGTGCCGGAGGAGGAGTCGCCACCGGGCCGGGACCCGTCGTTGCGCCTCGACGTGGAGCGCGCGCCGGCGGGGTTGACGCCCCGGCAGCGGGTCAAGTCCCAGACGGCCCGCGGGGTCGAAGCCTTGCGTGCGGCCCTGCCGGCGCAGACCGGAGAGGAGTGGTGATGGACGAGGTCCGGTCGTTGCTGACGGCTTACGTGACCGAGGACGAGCCCCCGATCGGCCTGTCCGGGGCGGCGGTGCTCGCCGCGGCCCGCCGGTCCCGCCGGCAGCACCTGCTCACGGCGGTGGTGGCCGTGGCCGTCATCGTGCCGGCCCTGGGGCTGGCGGTGGTGGTGCTGCCGCGCCGGGGCGAGGTCGCGAACGCGCCCTGCCCGGCGGCTTCGGACACGCGCGCGGCCCTGGTCGATCGGCTGAGCTGCGTGGTGGGTCGTGCGGTGCGTTCGCTGCTGCCGCCGGACGCGCAGATCACGCGGTTGACGATCCCGGGGGAGACCCCACCGGCGGACCCGTTCCACCTGATCGCCGACCCGGCCGGGGACGCGCCGCGGGACGCGTTGGTCCACATGGGGGTCCGGGTGACCGACTCACGGGGCTCCGGGTCGGTGTACCTGCTGATCGTGCCCAGCCGCAATTCGGGCGGCCCGCCGTGCGAAGAACGGGGGGAGATCCTCTGCCGCACGGAACCGGCACCGCAGGGCTTGTTGTGGCTGTCGACGCTCCGTTCCGGCGACATGCCTCGGCAGCGCCCGGAGCCGACGCTGACCCTCGAGCAGGTGCGGCAGCCGGCGTTGACGCCGGGGCTGGAGATCTAGGGCCGCCGGGAGCGCAGGGCCTCGATCACCTCGTCGTCCCAGCGGTGGGTCCGGATCAGCCGGTACCGCTCGGCCGCCACCCACATGTACGCCTCCGCGTCGGTCCGGTCGCCGATCAAGCCGGCTTGGCGCAGCATCGCCACCACCGGGACGAACTCCTCGTCGAACCAGCGCTGCGCCACGCTCGCCCGGTCGCAGAACCTGCCTTCGTCCTGCATCAACCGGAAACCCCACGCCTCCACGTGCTCACCCAGCATCGCGTAGTCCCACGGGTCCGACACGATCACCGACGCGCGCGCGTGACCGGTCAGCGGGACGCGGTCCAGGAACAGCCTGCGGTAGTCCTTGACGATCAGGTCGCCGCGGTGGCGGATGCCGCCCGGGGCCAGTTTGGTCCGGACGACCGTCACCGAAGCCTCTATTGTGGACAGTCCCTGGGCGATCGCCACCGAGACGCGGTGGTGGCCGTCGATGATGAAGTGCAGTTCGCCCACCCGGTAGACCTCGATCGGGGGGATCTCCTCGCCGCGGCGGGCGGCCAGGGCCAGGCGTTCCCAGCGCTCGCGGACGCGGGCGGACGTCGGGCGGAAGCGGCGGTCGAAGTCGCGGCTGCGGTCGACCGTGCCGACGATCGAGTCCAGCTTGATCACCCGCAGCCCGATGCGGTGCTCGCCGAGGTAACCGAGCGCCTCCACCACCTCGTGGAACGGCAGCATGATGTTGACGTCGTCGGGCTCGCGACGCAGCCACGTCGAAAGCCGCGAGAGCACCTGGCCCCGGCGGGCGCGGAGGAAGTCGTTCTCCGCGTCGGCGCGGGGGAATCCCGTCTCTTTCATGAGAACTCCATGATCCGGTGGCCCACCACGTTGCGGATCCGGGTTTCGCCGGCGACGCGGTCCGGCACCGGCTCGCCGTGGGGGTGGATGTGCCCGTGCAGCAGCCACTTCGGTCGCAGCGCCTCGATCGTGGGATGCAGGCACGCGAACCCGCGGTGCGGCGGGTCCGCCCGGTCGCCAAGGTCCAGCGGCGGCGCATGCGTCAGCAGGACGTCGACGCCCTTGCCGTCGCGGCGTCGCCGCCACCGGGCGCGCCGCACCAGGCGGCGGGCCCGGCGCGCCTGCTGGCGCTGCGTCCACTGGTTCGGCCCGTCGTTGTAGCGGACCGAGCCGCCGAGCCCGGCGAACCGGAGGCCGGCGACGTCGACGACCCGGCCGTCGGCGTTGACGCCGCCCGCCGGGCCCGGCCAGACCGTGGGGAAACCGTCCTTCATGGACAGCCCGCCGTAGCGGGTGTAGCCGCTCAGGTCCGGGTCGTGGTTGCCGGGCACGAACACGCACGGCACGTCGAGCGCACTGGCCAGGAAGGCCAGATAGTCGTAGGGCAGGTCGCCGGCGCCGATGACGAGGTCGACGGAGACGGCGCGGACCGCGTCGGTCCACAACCGCTCGTCGACCTCGTCGGAGACGACCAGCGCTTTCGGCATGGGCCCAGGGTACGACCCCGGGACGTCACTTCATGCCGTGCGCGAACCCCGGGTCGGCGACGATGACAAAAGTGATGACGAAGATCCAGACGAGGCTGAGCGCGAGCGCCCAGAACTTCAAGTTGGACAGCATGCGAGGCATCACGAATTCTCCGAATCCGGTGGGGAAAGAAAGGGGGACCTAGAGCCAGCCGTTCTTCCGGAATATTCGGTACAGCAACAGGCAGATCGCCAGGATCACGGTGATCACCAGCGGGTACCCGAACTTCCAGTGCAGCTCGGGCAGGTAGTCGAAGTTCATCCCGTAGATGCCGGCGATCATCGTCGGCACGGTGATGATCGCCGCCCACGACGTGATCTTGCGCATATCGGTGTTCTGCTGGAGGGAAATCTTCGCGACGGTCGCGTCGACCAGGGTGGAGAGCAGTTCGTCGAACGCCGCGACCCGCTCGGACACGGTCGTGAGGTGGTCGGCGACGTCCCGGAAGTAGGAGCGGACCTCGTCCGGCACCAGCCGCGTGTAGCCCTCGGCCAGGCGCTGGATCGGCGTCGCCAGCGGCATCACCGCCCGGCGCAGCTCGAGGACCTCCCGCTTCATCAGGTAGATCTGCTCGGCGCTGACCTGCGAGCGGGGCGCGAAGACCTGCGCCTCCATCACGTCGATGTCGCTCTCGATCCGCCCGGTGACGTCCAGGTAGTGGTCGACGACGTGGTCGGTGATCGCGTGCACGACCGCGGACGGCCCGAGCTTCAGCCGCTCCGGGTCGTCGTCCAGCTCACGCCGCAGCCTCGCCAGCCCCGAGTGGTTCCCGTGCCGCACGGTGATCACGAAGTCGCGGCCGAGGAACACCATCAGCTCGCCGGTCTCGACGATCTCGTTCGCCGTCGTGGGCGACTCGTGTTCGACGTACCGGACGGTCTTGACCACCAGGAAGAGCGTGTCGTCGTAGCGCTCCAGCTTCGGCCGCTGGTGCGCTTCGAGCGCGTCCTCGACCGCCAGCTCGTGCAGCCCGAACGTGTCCGCGACGCCCTGGATCTGCTGGGCGTCCGGCTCGTGCAGCCCGATCCAGACGAACCCCTCGTGCCGCTTCCGGACCTCCTTGATCGCCTCGGAGTGGGTCCAGCGGCCGGGCAGGCGCTCACCGGCGACGTAGACCGCGCAGTCGACGACGTACGCGGACAGCGGCACCGCGACCGGGCGGACCGGGACCGCGCCCTTGTTGCCGCGGCCGCGGAGGCCGCCGAGCGAGGGAATGGCAGGCATGGGATCTCCTGGTGTCGTGCGTGGTCGTGCGAGACGACTGACCAGGGGCGGAAACGCGTCCGCCCGGCGACGCACCAGCGTTCCCGGGGGGTGAGAAGGCCTACCGGGGGATGAGCCGGCCGGCCGGTGAGGTGGGAACGCTGGGACTACTAGGGAGCGGACTATCGCCACTACTCATCGAGTTCCTCACCTCCTTCGGTCCGGCGGCAAACAGTGGTGGGGCTCGCGTTGACGCACGAACACCGATGGTTGAGGGTACTCCTCACCACGGATGCGTGTCGTACCAGGCTCACGCGGTGTTACGCGACAGGAGATGACGAGTGCAGTTCGGCCGGTACTACGAGGAGTTCGAGGTCGGTGCGGTCTACAAGCACTGGCCGGGCAAAACGGTCACCGAATACGACGACCACCTGTTCTGCCTGATCACGATGAACCACCACCCGCTGCACCTGGACGCCCACTACGCCGGGGAGTCGACCGACTTCGGCAAGAACGTCGTCGTCGGCAACTACGTCTACTCGCTGCTGCTCGGCATGTCCGTGCCCGACGTCTCCGGCAAGGCCATCGCGAACCTCGAGGTCGAGTCGCTCAAGCACGTCAAGCCGACGTTCCACGGCGACACGATCTACGGCGAGACCGAGGTGCTGGACAAGACGCCGTCGAAGTCCAAGGACGACCGGGGCGTCGTGTACGTCGAGACCCGCGGCTACAAGCAGGACGGCACGATCGTGTGCACCTTCCGGCGCAAGGTGATGGTGCCGAAGCGCTCCTACGGGGAAACTCGGGGCGGGGAGCAGCCGGGCCGGCCGGTGCCGCACGAATGAGGCTCTGATGGACCTGGACGGGATCAAAGGAATACTCCGCACGTTCGCGGAGGTCGAGGCGCGCGGGGTCTCGCCGCTGTACGAGCACCTGGCGCTGCAGGCGGCTTCGGACGACGACGTCGCCGGGCTGCTCGCTTCGGCCCGCGACGGCGAGGTGCGGGCGACGCTGCTGATGGCGACCGCGCACCGGCTCGTGCAGGCGGACCCGATCCACCCGCTTTCGCGCTACTACCCGTCGCTGGGCGGGTTCGACGGCGTCGACTCCGAGACGTGGCCGTTGTTCCGGTCGTTCCTGCTGGAGCGGGCGGACAAGGCGCGGACGCTGATTTCGTCGCGCTACACGCAGACCAACGAGGTCCGGCGGGCGGCATTGCTGTACCCGGGCGTGGCGCGGGCGGCTCGCGAAGCGGGCGGGAAGGTCTCGCTGCTGGAGGTGGGCTGCAGCGCGGGGCTCTTGCTGGGCCTCGACCGCTTCGCCTACCGCTACCAGTGCGACGGCGGCGAGCAGCTGACGGCGGGCCCGGCGAAGGCCGCGGTCGGCCTGCACTGCGCGCTGGACCTGGCCCCGGGCGCGGTGGTGCCGAAGCTGCCGAAGAAGCTCGCGGTGCTGGATCGCGCGGGGCTCGACCGGGCGCCGGTGGACCTGTCGGACGAGGACGAGCTGGCGTGGCTGGAGGCGTGCGTCTGGGCCGACCAGCCGGACCGCATCAGGCTGCTCCGCACGGCGGCGGCGGAGCAGGCTCGTCACCGGCCCCGGCTGATCACCGGGGACGGGGTCGACGACCTGGCGTCGGCGGCGGAGTCCCTGGAGGGGCCGCTGGTGGTGCTGACGAGCCACGTCCTGGCGTACTTCCCGGCGTCGCGGCGGTCCGCGTTCATCGCTGCTTTGGCCGAGCTGGCTTCTTCGCGGCCGGTCTGGTGGGTTTCGGAGGAGTTCTACGGGGCCGGGCTGGAGACGGTGCTGCCGGAGCGGTCGGACCTGGCGGGTGCCGATGGGCTCGCGACGCTGGGCGTGGTCCGGTGGGAGGGCGGGAAAGCCGAGGCGCACGCCTTGGCCCGGACCGCGCCGCACGGGCAGCGGATGACCTGGTTGCCGCTGTAGCCGGCCGGGTGTCCACAGCCGGGGCGGCTTGTGGACAAACGGCTGCGCGGGGCCGGTTTTGTCCGTGGGCGCCGGTAGACTGGATCCGGGGACGCCCCCCGGGAAGGGCGGGGGCTGCTGTTCGCGGGCCTCAGGTCCGTGGTAACGCTTCCCAATCACGCAGCGTCACGAAAAGCAGGTCCACCAGTTCTCCAGCCGCCTCCAAGGCCTCGAGGTCTGCCGCATCGGACCAACGAACTGCGGAGGCGTCATCACCCGCCGTGAGAACCCCGCCCACCACTTCGCAGGCGTAGTCGTGGATCTCGTACGGTCCGCGCGTCACGGTCCCGATCAGTGTGCCCGGAATCACCTTCAGGCCGGTTTCTTCGGAAAGTTCTCTGACCACGGCCGTTTCGTCCGATTCGCCCGGTTCTACCCGGCCGCCCGGCAGCGACCACCGGCCCGATCCGGGGTCGTTGACCCGCCGGATGAGCAGCAAGCGGCCCTGGTCGTCGAACGCGATCCCGCCGACGCAACGGATCGTGGTGCTGATGACGCCGTCCATGTCCCAAAGGGTAGACGTCCCCGACTTGAAAACCGATGTCCTGTACACGGAGAGTAGCCGTACGGTACACTTCGGACCGCGTGCTGACCCAAGCGCGGGACTTTCCTCCCCTACGCCTGTTCAGTGCGGTACAACGTAAAACGTCAGGATCTCTGCTGTTGTCCGGTGTCACCGTAAGAGACGGGATTTGATCGCGGTGAACGTGAAGAAGATTGCGGGCCTCGCCGGCATCGCGTTGGTGCTGTTCTTCGTCATCGCCCAGCCTGGGCAGGCTGCCGGCCTCGTCGGCAACATCATCGACTTCCTCCGAAGCTCGGCCGAATCGGTGATCACCTTCGTCAGCAGCGTGTTCAAGGGCTGATCGCGGGGTTACCCTCGAACCATGTTCGCGCCACGCGACCCCGACGAGTACCTCCTCGACACCGAGCGGCGGGTCATCCGGATCCGCCGCCACTGGGCGGTGCTGCTGTGGGACACCTTCGAGGCGGCCGCCCTGCTGGCCGTCTGCGTGCTGGTGTCCTACCTGCTGCCACCGGCGCTGTACATCGGCCAGAACATCCTCTGGTACGTCGCGCTGCTCGTCGTCCTGCGGTTCGCCTACGTGGTGATGGAGTGGTGGGTCGAGCGCCTGGTGGTCACCGACAAGCGGTTCGTCATGACCACCGGGGTGTTCACCACCAAGGTGCTGATGATGCCGATCAGCAAGGTCACCGACCTCAGCTACGTCCGCACGGCCACCGGCCGCATGATGGGCTACGGCACGATGGTGGTGGAGTCCGCCGGTCAGATCCAGGCGCTGAACAAGATCGACTTCCTGCCGCGGCCCGAAGAGTTCTACGACACGATCTCCGAGCTGGTCTTCGGCGACAAGCAGAAGCAGGCCGAACGCTTCTCGATGATCAAGGCCCAGCGGGCCGCCCGCGGCAAGAAGCCGGTCGGCTGACCCGTCCCGCCGCGCATGTGACGTAGCGCATCGTCGACAATGGACCCGATGCGCATCGACCTGCACGCCCACTCCACCGCTTCCGACGGCACCGACACGCCGGCCGGGCTCGTCGCCGCGGCCGCGAAAGCCGGGCTCGACGTCGTCGCGATCACCGACCACGACACCACCGCGGGCTGGGCGCCCGCTTCCGAAGCGGTGTCACCAGGCCTGACGCTGGTTCCCGGCGCCGAGCTCTCCACGGTGTCGGCCGACCCCGAAACGGGCCGGCAGATCAGCGTCCACCTGCTTGCCTACCTCTTCGACCCGACGTCGGAGCCCGTCGTCACCGAGCAGACCCGGCTGCGGCTCGAGCGCCGCACCCGGCTGCGGCGGATGGCCGAGCGGATGGCCGCCGACGGTCTCCCGATCGACGCCGACGAGATCTTCGGCCTGCTGCCCGAGGACTCCCCGCCCGGACGTCCCCACCTGGCCCAGGCGCTGGTCCGCGCCGGGCTGGTCAAGTCCGTCGACGAAGCCTTCGCCGACTACCTGAGCCCCCGGCGCGGCTACTACGTCGCCCGTCGTGACACGCCGGTCGAGGAGGCCATCGACATGATCGCCGCCGCCGGCGGCGTCACGGTCGTCGCGCACCCCTTCGCCTTCAGCCGCGGCGCCACGATCAGCGAGGACACCCTCGCCGGGCTGGCCGCGCGCGGGCTCACCGGTGTCGAGGCCGACCACCCGAACCACGACGCGCCGACGCGGGCCCGCACCCGCGAGCTGGCCGGCGAACTCGGCCTGCTCGTCACCGGGTCCAGCGACTACCACGGCACCAACAAGACGATCGCGCTCGGCGAGTGCACCACCGACCCCGGGCAGTTCGAAGAGCTCGCTTCGCGCGCCACGGGGTTCCAGGTCGTGAAGGGCTGACATGGCGCTCTTCGACGCGAAACTGTTCATGAGTGCGACGATCACCCTGATCGTCATCATGGACCCGCCCGGCACCGTGCCGGTGTTCCTCAGCCTCGTCGGCCGCAAATCGATGGCGGCCCGGGCGCGCGCCGCCCGGCAGGCCGTCCTGGTGTCGCTGCTGGTCATCAGCCTGTTCGCGGTCGCGGGCCAGGCGATCCTGGCCTACCTCGGCATCGGCATCCCGGCGCTGCAGGGCGCGGGCGGGCTGCTGCTCCTGCTGATCGCGCTGCAGCTGCTCACCGGCAGCGGGCACGAGCCGGAGGCGGCGGGCGAAGACGTCAACGTCGCCCTGGTGCCGCTGGGCACGCCGCTGCTGGCCGGGCCCGGCGCGATCGCCGCGACCATCGTGTTCGTCCGGCAGGCCGACGGGCACGTCGGCGCGTACATCGCACTGGCGCTGGCGATCGTCACGACCCACTTCGTGATCTACCTCTGCATGCGCTACTCCGGCTTCGTCATCCGGCTGATCAAGGAAAGCGGCATCACGCTGCTGGCCAAGGTGGCCGGTCTGCTGCTCGCGGCCATCGCCGTGGAGCTCGTCGCGAACTCCGTCCGCGGGTTCATCTCCGGCGCCGGCTGACGCTGCCACCCGGGTTGTCCTGCCGGACAGGAAACGCCCGCTGCGTTGACATCGTTGGCACCGGTCCCGCAGCCTGAACCTCAGCTCAGCGTTTGAAACGATTCAACGCCTTGCGGAGGCCTCGATGAAGTGGCTCAGAGCATTCCTCCCGGTGACGGTGCTGGTGGCGAGCGGTGTGGTCGCGGCGCCCGCCGACGCGGCGCCGGGCTGGCAGAAGTACGTCGTCGCACCGGCGAGCCGGGACGTCCGGCCGGTGCGGGTGCTGTCCACCACCGGAGACGTCACGAACCCGAACGGCCTGCTCGGGCGCGGCGTGGCGACCCTCAAGCGGCAGGCGCCCCCGCCGAAGCCGGCGTGGCCCGCGGGCACCACGGCGGCCGCGTCGTCGTTCCACGCGCCGAACAGCGGCGGGAACGGGCAGCCGCGCACCTACGAGCCCGGCAACGCCGTCGACGGCAACACCGGGACGTTCTGGAACGACGACACGATCGGCGCCTACCCCGACGTCCTGACGATCACCGCGGGCGCGGCGGTCGCGCTGCCCGGCGTCACCGTGCTGTCCAATGTGGACGGCGTGCCGCAGGACTTCACGGTCGAGGTGTTGGACGGCGGCCTGTGGCGGGTCGCGGCTTCGGTGAGCGGGAACACGGCCGTGCAGCGGGCGGTGACGTTCGACCGGCCGGTGACGACCGCGCAGGTCCGGATCACCGTCACCCAGGACCAGAACACCCCGTCCGGCGAGTTCAGCCGCGTCAGCGAGGTCTGGCCCGGCCTGGTCGCCGACCCGCCGGTGCCCTCGGCCGTCGTCGACTTCGGCAAGGTCGTCGCGGGTTACCCGAAAATCGCGTTCGCGGGCGCGTCGGCGAACCGGCCGGGCGTCCGGCTGGCGTTCTCGGAAACCCTTCAGTACCTGGGCGAACGCTCCGACTTCACCCGCTCGGACTTCTCCGGCGGGCCGGGCACCGACCAGTTCGCCGTGCCCTCGACGCCGACGGTGTGGCGCGACACCAAGGGCTGCGCTTCGGGGACGCAGGTGTGCGCGGACGGCCTGCACGGCTTCCGCTACCTGCGGATCAGCCTCGACGCGCTGGCGTCGGACGCACCCCTTGCCCAGCCCTCGGGTGAGGTGCGGATCAGCGGCGTCTCGCTCGACTTCACGCCGTTCCTCGGCACGCCGTCCACCTACCGCGGCTGGTTCGAGTCGTCGGACGAAGACCTGAACCGGTACTGGTACGCGGCGTCCTACACGAACGAGCTGGGCATGGACACCTTCCGCGAGTCCGATGTGGACCCGCGCGGCGCGTTCTCGCCGTCGCTGGACGGCAAACTGGTGCTGCACGACGGCGCGAAGCGCGACCGGGACCCGTACGTCGGCGACGTCGCGGTGTCCGGCCTGACCCAGTACCTGACGCACCAGGACGGCACGGCCGCGAAGAACGTCCTCGCGGACCTGGCCGACCACCAGCGCGCAGACGGCTGGATCCCGCCCGCGTCGATCAACGGCTACACGTTGCCGCTGTTCGATTATCCGCTCTGGTGGGTGACCTCGAGCTGGGACTACGTGCTCTACACGGGCGACACCGCGTACGCGGCTTCGTACTACTCACACCTCGTGAAGACGCTCGACAGCTGGTACCCGTCGGTCACCGATTCGCGCGGGTTGCTCGCGAAGGGCCTCAACGGCACAGGCGGCTACGGCGACTACGCGTTCCTGCCGCGTACAGGCGAAGTGACGTACTACAACGCGTTGTACGTCCGGGCGCTCCAAGGTGCGGCGGGTCTGGCGCGGGCGACGGGGCACGCGGCGGACGCGGATCGCTGGCTTGCGCGGGCTTCGGGCGTGGCCGCGGCGGTGAACCAGTACCTGTGGGACCCGGCGGCGGGTGCGTACCTCGACTCGGCGACGGGCGCGGTGCGCCACGGCCAAGACGGCAACAGCCACGCGATCCTGGCCGGTATCGCGTCGCCTCCGCAGGCTTCGTCCGCGTTGGCGCGTCTCGCGGCGGGCGCGCTGCCGTACGGGAACCCGTTCATGGACAACGACACTCTCGTCTCCGACGGCACGAAGCGCGTGTACGCGTTCACGTCGTTCCCCGAACTGCAGGCGCGGTTCCGGACCGGGCAGACGGCGTCCGCGATCGACCAGATCAAGCGGATGTACGGCTGGATGGCCACGCACGACCCGGGCATCACGGCGTGGGAGGGCATCGGCGAGGGCGGCTCGCACTACGAGCAGGGGTACACGTCGGCCGCGCACGGCTGGTCGACCGGTGTCGTGCCGGTGCTGACGAACGAGCTGCTGGGCGTCTCGCCGACGTCGCCCGGCTTCGCGACCTGGACGGTTTCGCCGCACCCCGGTTCGGTTTCGTGGGCGCGGGGAGCGGTGCCGACGCCGAAGGGCGCGTTGTCGGCTTCGTGGTCCCAGCAGGGCTCGGTGTTCTCCCTGACGGTGACCGCGCCGCGCGGGACGTCCGGCTCGCTGGTGGTGCCCGCCGGCCGGTTGGTGCTGCTGGACGGGCGTCCGCTGCGCGCGGCGGGCCCGCTGACCGTTTCCGGCGGGACGCACACGGTGCTCGTCGTGCGGTAGGCCGGGCTTTCCGCGCGGGGTGACTCGCCCCGCGCGGAAAGTGTCGGTGACATTTGGGGCTTCGCCCCAGGTCGGGGGCTCCGCCACCCGAGCCCCCGAAAAAACTGTCGGTGGTGGTGCGTAGCGTGGGCGGCGTGAAGGAGCAGATGGGCTTCGACTTCGGCGTCGCGCAACCGGTGCGGCTCACGAAGGTCTCGCCGGCGCGGCTGGCGACCTTCGACGACTGCCCGCGCCGGTACCGCCTCGCGTACCTCCAACGGCCGACACCGCAGCGCACCGGGCCATGGGCGCACAGCACGCTGGGCGCGGTGGTGCACAACGCGCTGCGGGCGCTGTTCGACCTGCCGGTGCTCAAGCGGGTGCCGCAGCGGGCGGTGGCGCTGGTGGCCGAGCACTGGAAGGACGCCGGCTTCGAGAGCGACGAGCAGGCCGCGCGGTACCGCGCGCGGGCCAAGGGCTGGGTGGCGGAGTACGTCGAGGACAACGACGTCAGCCACGACCCGGTCGGCCTCGAGCGGTGGGTATCGGCGCCGGTCAGCTCCACACCGGGGGAGCGGCCCTCGATGATCATCGAGGGCCGCACGGACCGGATCGACGCCCGCTCGGGGGAACTCGTGATCGTCGACTACAAGACGGGTCGGCGGCCACCGGACGAGTACGAGGCCCGCGCGTCGCAAGCGCTGGCGTTGTACGCGGTCGCGGCGTCGCGGACGTTGCGGATGCCGTGCACCACCGTGGAGCTGCACCACCTGCCGAGCGGCACGATCGCGGCGGCGGAGCACACGGAGGAGAGCCTGCGCCGGCACCTGCAGCGCGCGGAGGAGACCGCCGGTGACCTGAGGCTGGCCACGGATACCCTGGACGCGGGCGGCGACGGGGACGTGCTGTTCCCGCCCCGCCCGGACCGGCGTTGCGCTTGGTGCGACTTCAGGCCGAGCTGCGCAACGGGCCAGGAAGCGGCCCCGGCGGCGCAGCCGTGGGACCTGCTCGCGCCCTGAACGGGAGGGAACGTGGCTTCACCGGACACCGACGAACTGGCGACGGTCCCGCTCCCGGCCGCGCCCCCGGCCGCCGAGCCGGAGCACATCCAGCCGGAACCCTCCGAGCCGGAGCGCATCCAGCCGGAACCTTCCGCCCCGGAATCCTCCACACCGGCGGCCTCTGCCGCACCGGAACCCTCCGCACCGGCTCGCCCGCGCGGCCGCTGGTGGCGCGGAATCACCGGCTCACTGGCGGCCGGGCTCGCGGTCCTCGCGGTCGGGATACTCGTAGTCGCGGGCATCTGCCTGTACACCGGCGCCCCCGGCCCGGGCGCAACCCTGCTGATCGGCCACCCGGTGGCGGCGGTACTGGCCCTGCTCGCTCAGCGCGCCGCCGACCGCCGCGACGGACCGGCTGCGGTGGGCGCGGGAGTAGCGGTAGCCCTATTCACAGTCTCGGCCCTAACCCTCTTCTGGCTGACCTGACCCAGCCCGCACGCGACTTCCGTCCCCAGTCACGCGACTTCCGGCCTCAATCACGCGAGATGCCCCTTCAATCACGCGAGATGCCTCCCCAGTCACGCGAGATGCCCGCTCAGTCACGCGAGATACCCCTCGGCACCCGCGAATCTCGCCGCCGCTCGCGTGATCGAGACCGGAACTCACGTGATTGGGGACGTAACTCGCGTGATTGGGGACGGAACTCGCGTGATTACGACGGAACTCGCGTGATGCAGCGGGCATCACACGTGATTGGAGGGGCATCTCGCGTGATCAGGCGGGCATCTCGCGTGTCTGGAGGGGCATCGAAAGCCCTGGTTACTTCAGGGCGGTGAGGGTGGTGCCGCGTTGCTCGAGGAGGACCGGGCCGGCCGCGGCCAGGCGGACCACGCCCGGGTAGCCGCGGCGCTCGACGCCGACCGTGCGGATCGTCGATCCGTCGTTCTCGTTCAGCACCGCCAAGCCGCCCTTGATCGGGATCACCAGCTGCTGCGCGAACGTGATCCCCGGGCCCAGCGCGCTGCTCAGCGTCCAGCGCGGCGACAGGTCGTCGCGGGACAGGGCCACCACCTTCGACCCGCTGAACCAGTACAGGTTCTGGGCCGTCTGGGTGGTCGCCTCGACTCCTGACGGCGGGTCGGCCGCCAGGTCGCCCGGCGGGACGTCCAGCGGGTACGCCGCTCGCTGGTTGCCGTCGCCGTTGAACGTCACCAGGAGCTTCTGGTCCGGCAACACCACCGCCGTGACGTCGCCGGACATCGCGATCACGCGGGCTCGCTTGCCCGCCAGCACCGAACTGAAGCTGACCTGCGGCTCGTCGTCCTTTTCCGGGGCCGCCTTGTACACCGTCAAGCGGTCGGCCGGGTCGCCCGGGCAGCGCTCGATCACGCCGACCTTGCCCGACGCCGCCGCGACCGTGCCGTACGTGCAGCCGGTGCGGGGCTGCTTGCCCGCGTTGACCAGCGCCGGGACCTGGCCGTACTCGGCGCTCTGCACCAGGTCGTCGCGCCACGTCGTGAGGAGCTGCTTGCCCGCCGCGGTCACGTGCGAACCGTCGCTGACCAGCTGGGTGCCCAGCTCCGCGTTGCCGTTGCGCTGGGCGGTGATCCGGCCGGTCGCCGGGTCGAGCTGCGTGACTTCGCTGCAGTTGCGGGTCTTGTGGTAGACGGCGTTCAGCCGCCCCCACGTCTGGTCCAGCGTGCACAAGGGGAGGTCACGCGAGTAGTGCCAGCGGATCTGCCCGGTCAGCGGGTCGCGGTCGGCGACCTCGCCGCCGTCCGCGGTGGCCACCGAATCGCCGGCCACCACCGGGACCGGGGTGGCGGCGCTCGGGGCGCTCCAGATTTCGGCCAGCGACCCGGGCACCTTGTCCGGCGCCGCGGGCAACGGCGGTGGTGGCGCCGCCTCGGTCCGGTCGGTGGCCGCGCTGTCGCTCGTCGCGCCGATGACCAGCGCGACGGCGACCACGGCGACCGCGATCAGTGCGGCGATCAGCCGGTCCCGCCCGCGGTTCCAAGGCGACCGTCGCGCCTTGACCCGCGGAGCGGGCGGCGGGCTTTCGGGAGGGTCTTCGAGTACGTCTTCGGCCCCGTAGCCGGGAGCCTCTTCAGGCGCCTTCTCGACGTCGCTCACGTACCCGAACCCCCGATGGAGAAGCCTCAGTCTGCCGACGCAGGTGTATCAGACGTCGCGGCCGGGCGGCGACGGCGGCGCCGTCGAGCCGGACGCTCGGCGTTCTCGCCGGCCTCCTTCTCGGCGGCCGGGCCGGTCGTCTCCGGGGCGTTGCCGCTGCGGGTGCGGCGGCGGCTCCGGCTGCGGCCCTCCGAAGGAGCCTCGGTCTCCGAGGACGCCGACGACGGCGACGCGGCCGCGTCGTCCGCCGTCTCGACCCCCTCGGCCGCCCGCGCACCGCGGGTCCGCTTGCGCGGGGTCCGGGCGCGCTTGCGCGGCTCGTCTTCCGCCACGGGGGCCTCGCCGGCCTTGCCGCGGCCACGCGGGCCGCGCTTCTTGCCGCCCAGGTCCTCTTCCTCCTCGGCGGCCAGGCCCGCGCGGGTGCGGTTGGCCAGCGGCAGCCGGCCCTTCGTGCCCTCGGGGATGCCCAGGTCCTCGAACAGGTGCGGCGACGACGAGTACGTCTCCACCGGCTCCGGCTTGTCGAGGCCCAGGGTGTCCGAGATGAGCTTCCAGCGCGGCATCTCGTCCCAGTCGACGAGGGTGACGGCGACGCCGGTCCGGCCCGCGCGGCCGGTACGGCCGATGCGGTGGACGTAGGTCTTCTCGTCGTCCGGGCACTGGTAGTTGATCACGTGCGTGACGTCGTCGATGTCGATGCCGCGGGCCGCGACGTCGGTCGCGACCAGGACGTCGACCTTGCCGGAGCGGAACGCGCGCAGGGCCTGCTCGCGGGCGCCCTGGCCCAGGTCACCGTGCACGGCGGCGGCCGCGAAACCGCGCTCGACCAGGTCGTCGGCCACCTTCTGCGCCGTGCGCTTGGTGCGGCTGAAGATCATCGTCAGGCCGCGGTCCGCGGCCTGCAGAACGCGGGCGATGACCTCGGGCTTGTCCATCGAGTGCGCCCGGTAGACGAACTGGGTGGTGCGCTCGTGGATCGCGCTCGCGTCGTTCTCTTCGGCGCGGATGTGCGTCGGCTGGCGCAGGAACGTGCGGGCCAGCGTGATGATCGGGCCGGGCATGGTGGCCGAGAACAGCATGGTCTGCCGCTCGTCCGGCACCATCCGGAGGATGCGCTCGATGTCGGGCAGGAAGCCCAGGTCGAGCATCTCGTCGGCCTCGTCGAGGACCAGGCCGCGGACCTTGCCGAGCACCAGGTGCTGCTGCTCGGCCAGGTCGAGCAGGCGGCCCGGGGTGCCGATCACGACGTCGATGCCCTTGCGGAGCGCCTCGATCTGCGGCTCGTACGGGCGGCCGCCGTAGATGGCCAGGGTGCGGATGCCGAGGTGCTTGCCGGCGCCCTTGAGGTCGTTGGCGACCTGGATGCACAGCTCGCGGGTCGGCACGACGACCAGCACCTGCGGGGTGCCGTCGCCGGGGACCTGCACGCGGTGCAGCAGCGGGACGCCGAAGCCCAGCGTCTTGCCCATGCCGGTGCGGGCCTGCCCGATGAGGTCGTCGCCGGCCATCGCCAGCGGCAGGGTGAGTTCCTGGATCGCGAACGTGCGCTCGATGCCGGCCTCGGCGAGGGCCTTGACGATCTCCGGCTTGACGCCGAAGGACGCGAAGGTCGGGTTTTCGGGCTCGACCTCGACGCCCGCCTGAAGCGGGTGCGAGACGTCGAGCGCGGCCGGGCCGGACTCGCTGTGCTCCAGCGCGACGGCGGGGGTCTGTTCGGTTGTGGGAATTTCTGCGGTCAGGGTGATCGCCTCTCTCGTGACCAGCGCGCACAGCCCTGGGTCCGCTCGACACTCGACCGGGAGTAAACCCTGGTCCCTGGCGCTGGTCTTCAAGCGCGGAACCGGTCCGCCCCGGGAATGCCGGAAGAGGCGTGCACGCACATTGCAGTACGTCGACAGGCCGCGTGACCTGCCTGTTCCCGACGCCGGTATGGCGTACGGAAGCTTCGTTGTCAACAGCAGTGTACCTGGTCAGCAGTTTTTCGACAGTACCCGGCACGCCGGAGCCAGTGTGATCGGTCTCGTCCCGACACGCCCGGGTGCTTCGGCGATACCCTGCCCCCGTGACCGACCCGAAAGAGATCTCCGAAGGCGTAGTCGACCTTCTGGGTGTGATCGCCTACCTCGAACTGTCCGCGTTCGACCGGCTGGCGGAGGACGCGCACAGCGCCCCCACGCTGGCCGGGCGCGCCGCGCTGGCGACCATGGCGGCCGCCGAAATCGGTCACTACGGCCTGCTGTCGGCGCACCTGGCCGCGCACGGCGTCAAGATCGAGGACGCCATGGCCCCGTTCGTGGCCCAGGTCGACGCCTGGCACGCTTCGACGCCCCCGAAGTCGTGGCTGGAGTCGCTGGTGAAGGCCTACGTCGGCGACGGGCTCGCCGCCGACCTCTACCGGGAGATCGCCAGCTGGCTCGACCCGGAGACCAAGGACCTCGTGCTGACCGTCCTCGCCGACACCGGCCACTCGGCCTTCGCCGAACGCGAGGTCGCGGCCGGCATCGAGGCCGACCCCAAGTCCCGCGACAAGCTCGCCCTGTGGGGCCGCCGTCTGCTCGGCGAGGCATTGACCCAGGCCCAGTACGTCGTCGCCGAACGCGACGGCCTGGCCGAGCTCATCATCAGCGGCTCGGGCGACCTCTCCGGAATTGCGGCGCTGTTCCGGCGGTTGCAACAGGGGCACACCAAGCGCATGCAGGCGCTCGGCCTGGGCTGAACCCGATGGAGTACCCGGAAGTGACGACGCGGTCGGGCGCGGACATGCGCCACCGGAACGAGCCGGTTCGGTTAGCCTTGGCCGGCACATCCCTTACGAATTTCCAGCGGAGGTCCCACGTGGAGGTCAAGATCGGCATCAAGGACACGCCGCGCGAGCTGGTGGTGTCCAGTGGCCAGTCTCCCGAAGAGGTGGAGAAGCTGGTCGCCGAGGCCCTGACGGCCGGTGACGGGCTCTTCCGCATCAACGACGAGAAGGGGCGCAAGTACATCGTCCCCTCCGACCGCATCGCGTACGTCGAGATCGCCCCGTCCGACGTCCGCAAGGTCGGCTTCGGCGTCGGCGACTGACGGCTTCGCCCACAGCAGAAAACTCGTGAAGGCCGCCTCGACGTCTCGAGGCGGCCTTCACGCGTGCTTGCCGTGGACCCTCGCCGCGGTCAGGCGTTCAGCTCTTCCAGCGTCGTCGGGACGTGGAACGGCGGGGTGCTCGTGCCCATGATCCGGTAGCGGCCCCACGGGTCGGGGTCCGACAGCTCGCCCGTCGCCGTGTGCTCGCCCGCCCGGATCGACACCGGCTTCTTCTTGCCGCCCGCCAGGCGGGCCAGCTCCTCGTGCACCGCCACCCGGCCGTACCAGCGGTAGTAGCCGTCGATCGGCTGGAAGTAGCCGCGCAGGTCGACTGTCACCGCCACGGTCACCCCGTCGATCACCAGGGTGGCCTCACCGCTGTAGCCGTCTTCTTCGTGCTCGCTCATGATGTTTCCTCCAACGACTCCGAAGCGCGGCCCAGCTGGACCACCTTGTTGGCTTCCAGGGGCAGGTTCGGGTCGATGACCACGCCGTTCTGGCGGGTCAGCCCGTCGATGGCCGCCCAGATGATCTGGGTCAGGTACTCCACGACCGCGTCGCGGCTCATCGACCGGCGGTCCAGCCACCACTCGCCGGTGTTCTGGACCATGCCGACGATGCCGTGCGCCCACGGCTCGGCCGCGCCGGAGTCCATGTTGAACATCCGCATGTAGTCGCCGAGCAGCGCGGTCAGCGCCGTCGCGATCAGCTCCTTGTCCTCGGCCACGACGTCCGACGACACCGGCTTCTCCGGCCGCCCGTGCGCCAGCAGCCGGTAGAGGTTCGGGTGCTCCTCGATCACGGTGAAGAAGGCGTCGAGCGCCATCCGGATCCGCGGCACCGGCGCGAGTTCGGCGTTGATGGCGGGGATCAGCCGCTCGAAGAGGATTTCCGTGCCGCGCTGGCCGAGCGCCACGTACAGGTCGGCCTTGTCGTCGAAGTGCCGGTACAGCACCGGCTTCGTGACGCCGGCTTCCGCGGCGACGTCCTCCATGCCGAGGTCCGGGCCGTGCGTGTCGAGCGCCCGCAGCGCGGCCTCGACGAACTCCTTGCGCCGGGCGATCCGGTGTTTGCGCCAGCGGTCGCGCCGGGCGTCGCCGGTGGCCTCCTCGCCGCGGGAGGACCTGCTGGGCTGCTTGCCGGAGCGCTTGACACGTTCGATCACGAGAGTCATGCTACGCACAGGTAACTGTTACCTCAAGTTACATGTCGTGGAAGGGGTGTCGGCGATGACGCGGACGCTGCACGATCCGGAGCGCGAAAAGACCGCGAACCGCCTGCTGAAGTCGTCGGCGAACAAGTTCTACGACCCCGACGTCGACATCGACTGGGCCGCGCCGCTGGTCGAGGGCAAGCGGTTCATCCTCGACGAGCGCTCTTCGCTGTACGGCACCGAACTCTGGGAAAAGCTGACCCCGGAGCAGCGCATCGAGCTGGGCAAGCACGAGGTCGCGAGCGTCGCGACTACCGGCCTGTGGTTCGAGATCCTCCTGATGCAGATGCTGCTCAAGGAGGTCTACGAACAGGACCCGACGTCCGCGCACGCGCAGTTCGCGCTCACCGAGATCGCCGACGAATGCCGGCACTCGACGATGTTCGCGCGGATGGCGTCGCGGATCGGCTGCCCCGCCTACGGTCCGGTGCCGTGGCTGCGGAAGCTGGCGAAGCTGATGCCGTCGATCTCCTACGGCCCGGCGCGTTACGGCGCGATCCTGGTCGCGGAGGAGGTCCTCGACCGGCTGCAGCGCGAGCAGATGAACGACGAAGGCGTCCAGCCGCTGGTCCGGATGGTCAACCGGATCCACGTCCTGGAAGAGGCCCGGCACGTCACCTTCGCCCGCGAAGAGGTCACGCGCGGCATGGCGAAGCTGTCGAAGGCGGAAATCGGCTACCAGCAGTTCATCATCGCGGTCATCTCGTACTTCGTGACGCGGGCGTTCATCAACCCGCACGTCTACAAGGCGGTCGGGATCCGGCCGCGCGACGGTGTTGAGGCGGCGCTGAACAATCCGCACTGGCAGGGGACGATCGCGTGGGCCGGGGAGAAGATCATGCCGTTCCTCGAGGAGTCCGGCCTGGTCGGGCTGCCCGGGAAGTACTTCTGGCGCAAGTCGTTCCTGCTCCCGGCGGGCCGATGACGACCGCGTCGCGGCTGCGGGAGCCGTCGGCCGGGCACCGGTTCGTCGCGAGCGACGGCGCCGCGCTGCACGTTTCGCAGTCGGGGCCCGCGGCCTCCGATGGCTCGGCTGTGACGCTGGTGCTCGTCCACGGCTGGACGCAGGACCACCGGACGTGGGACTTCGTGCTGCCGCACCTCGATCCCGGCCTGCGCGTGCTGCGCTACGACCTGCGCGGCCACGGCGGCTCGGCACCCGCCCGGCCCGGCGGCGCCACGATCGCCCGCCTCGCCGACGACCTGGCCGAGCTGATCGCCGACCGCGTCCCGGACGGGCCGCTGGTGCTCGCCGGGCATTCGATGGGCGGTATGACGCTCATGGTGCTCGCGGAACGGCACCCGTCGCTGGTGGCCTCGCGGCTGGCGGGTGCGGCGTTCGTCGCGACGTCGTCGGGGGACATGGACCAGCTGACGCTCGGGTTCCCGGGGCTGGTCGGCCGGGGCGTGACGCGCTTCGAGCCGCGGGTGGCGCGGCTGCTGGCCCGGCTGCGGTCGGACACGCTGCGGCTGCGGCCGGGCGTGGTCCGCTCCGGCGCCCGGCGGCTGGTCTTCGGGGTCCGCCCGGGGCGCGAGCAGGTGGACAGCGTCGTCGAGCAGCTGCTGTGCGCGCACCCGGCGAGCGCGGGGATGTTCCTGGACGCGATCGCGGCCCACCGCGGCGTCGGCGGGCTCGGTGCGCTGTGCGACGTGCCGTCGGTGGTGCTGGCGGGGGAGAAGGACCGGCTGTGCCCGCTGGCGCACGCGAAGGTGATCGCGGACGAGCTGCCGCACGCGGAGTTCGTCCGGTTCCCCGGTGCCGGGCACATGCTCCCGCAGGAACGCCCCTTCGAGGTCGCCCGCCGCATCTCCGCTCTAGTCCGAGCAGCCACCCGCTGACACCCAGCCAACAACGGAGCTTTCACGTGAAAGCTCCGTTGTTGGCGACCGGCCAAAAGCCGCACTTTCACGTGAAAGTGCCCACCAGGGGGCCGCACTTTCACGTGAAAGTGCGGCTGGGGGTCAGCCGTCCTTGAGGGGGAAGCCGCCGCCGATTCCGCGCCAGGCCAGGTTGGCCGTCAGCGCCACCGCTTCCTCGCGGCTCATCGACTGGTGGTGCTGCAGCCAGAACCGGGCGCTGACCTGGCTCATCCCCACCAGGCCGACCGCCAGCAGGCGCGCCTTGTCCTCGTCGAGACCCGCGTCCGCCGTGATCGTCTCCGTGATCGCGTCCACGCTCGCCGACGTCGCCCGGTCGACCGCTTCCTGGACCGCCGGCTCGCCGCGCAGGTCCGACTCGAACACCATCCGGAACGCGCCCGCGTCCTCGCTGACGAAGTCGAAGAACGCGCCCACCGTCGCCGGCACGCGCTGCTTGTTCTCCGTCGTCGAGTCCAGAGCGTTCTGCACGCGCTTGACCAGCTCGTCGACGTGGCTCTCCAGCAGCGCGATGTACAGATCGAGCTTGCCGGGGAAGTGCTGGTACAGCACCGGCTTCGAGACGCCCGCGACCTCGGCGATCTCGTCCATCGCGGCGGCGTGGTAGCCGTTCTCGGCGAAGACCCGCTGCGCCGCGGCGAGGAGCTGGGCCCGGCGCTCGGTCCGGGGCAGCCGCACCCCGCGTTGCTGCAGCCGCGTCATCTCCGTCATGCTCGTCCTCCCGTCTTCGCTTCTTCGACGGGCGGGGTCGCCACCGCGTGAAGTCGCCCTGAAGATTACTCGCCGGTACGTGTGCCGCGCCAAGGGTCGGGCATTCTGGATCCGTGAACACCCCCGCGCCGACGCGGCCGCCGCTGACCCACGTGCCGTTCTCGAGCCGGACCTTGCCGTCGCTCGACCCGCTTCCGCCGCCGTGGCCGGCGGCCTTCGAAGAGGCCGGCACCGCCCGGCTCCACATCCGCCGCACGCCGGGCCCGGACGCCGTGCCCGCGGTGTACGTCCACGGCCTCGGCGGCTCGTCGACGAACTGGACCGACCTGGCCGCGCTGCTCGCGCCGGTCGCCGGCGGCACCGCACCCGACCTGCCCGGGTTCGGCTGCTCCGAGCCCGAGGAGGGGTTCGACTTCTCCCTCCAGGCCCACGCCGACGTCGTGGTCCGGCACATCGAGACCGTTGGCGGGCCGGTGCACCTGTTCGGCAACTCGATGGGCGGGGCGATCGCGCTGCTCGTCGCGGCCCAGCGGCCGGAACTGGTCAAGACGCTGACGCTGATCTCGCCGGCGGTGCCCGACCTGCGCCTCGACCCGCGACGGCTGTCGGACCCGCGGATGGCGCTCGCGTACCTGCCGCTGGTCGGCGCGCGCGTGCGGGCCCAGCTGGCCGCGCTCGGCCCGAGGGAACGCGCCGCGCAGGTCATCAAACTGTGCTTCGCCGATCCGTCGCGGTTCCCCGAGAGCCGGCTCGAGGAGCTGACCGAGGAACACGGTGCCCGCGCCGGGTTCGCCTGGGCGGCGCCCGCGATGGCCCGCAGCACCTTCGCGATCTTCCGGGCGTGGTCGACGCGGGGAAAGGCGTCGCTGTGGTCGGTCGCACCGCTCGTCAAAGCACCGACGCTGGTCGTGTGGGGCCGGGAGGACCGCGTCATCTCGGTCAAGCGCGCGGTGCGGACCGCGCGGGCGATCCCGCGGGCCCGGTTGCTGGTGCTCCCGCGCACCGGCCACGTGGCGCAGATGGAACGTCCGATCGTTGTAGCGAAGGCCGTTCTGGGGATGTGGGAGCACGTGGAAACGGGCTCCTGGTAGGCCGATCGGGTGATCATGAGTTCACTCGATGATCCGCCAGTCGGCGAGAGCGGTGCCCCGGCGCTGTGGCACCCTGGTGCGGTGGACCGGGTGAAGCAGGACGCGCGAGGCGAAGATCGGCGGCCGCCCCACCGCGCGTCGGCCCGCCGGGCGTCCGCGGCTTCTTCGGCGTCTGTGGGGTCTGTGGGGTCTTCGGAGCCCGGCGACCCGCCGCGCACCGGGCAGTACCGCCCGTCGAAGGCGCCCGCCCTGCGCGTCGACGAGGACCGCTACCGCCCCGGCGGACGGCGGACCAGTGCCGAGCCGCTGAGCGCCTCCTGGAAACCCCACGTCGAAGCCCCGGCCGAGAAGCCGGCCGAAGCGGCGCCGCAGTCGGGCATCGCGAAGCTCACAAAGACCTACGGCTGGCGCGTCTACGCCCTGCCGATCCTGGTCGTGCTGACCGTGCTCGTCGTGGTCAACACCGCCAACAGCCCCGCCCAGCCGATCGCCGAGCAGGGCACGTCCGCGCCCGGCGCCGAGTCGGCGGGCGGCGACACCCCCGGCAGCGGCGCCATCGACGGCAACGGCGAGCAGGCCATCCCGGAGAACCCGGCCACCCCGGTCGACCTCAAGGTCCCGACCGCGGACCTGCCGGAAGGCATTCCGTTCACCCAGGCCGGCGCGGGCAAGTGGCACGTCGTCCCGGGCACCGGCCCGAAGGTCGGCACGGGAAAGCTGTACACGTACACCGTCGAGGTCGAGGACGGGATCGACCCGGCGAGCTACGCCGGCGACGACGCCTTCGCCACGGCCGTCCAGGGCACGCTGTCGAACCCGGCGCAGGGGTGGACCTGGGACGGCAAGATCGCGTTCCAGCGTGTGGACGGCAACTTCCCGAACCCGTCCTTCAAGGTGAGCCTCACGACACCGGAGACCACCCACCGGCCGGACGCCTGCGGGTTCCAGATCAAGTTCGAGGCCTCCTGCTACCGCAAGAGCCTCGGCCGCGTGCTGATCAACCTGGCCCGCTGGGTGCGCGGCGCCAAGGCGTACGGCGCCGACATGACCGGGTACCGGCAGTACGCCATCAACCACGAGGTCGGGCACGCACTGGGCAACCAGCACGTCGGCTGCCCCGGCACCGACCAGCCGGCGCCGGTGATGATGCAGCAGTCCTTCGGCGTCAACGACGACTACGTCGCGATGCTCAACGACATCCCCGGCGGCGACAAGGGCAAGGTGGCCAAGGACGGCCGCATCTGCAAGACCAACTCCTGGCCCAACCCCACCCCCTAGCGCGTCCCAGCATCTGGACCGGGGAAGGCTTGGTTGCCTGCGCGCGTTGTCCATAGTGGGATGGACGCGATCCGCGCGCGAGATGGAGGACCCATGTCAGCACTGCCGCCGCTCGTCGAGCCGGCTGCCGAGCTCACCAAGGAAGAGGTGGCCCGGTACAGCCGTCACCTGATCATCCCCGACGTCGGGGTGAACGGGCAGAAGCGGCTGAAGAACGCGAAGGTCCTGGTGATCGGGGCCGGCGGCCTCGGCAGCCCCGCGCTGCTGTACCTGGCCGCGGCCGGGGTCGGCACGCTCGGCATCGTCGACTTCGACGTCGTGGACGAGTCGAACCTGCAGCGCCAGGTCATCCACGGCCAGTCCGACGTCGGCAAGCTCAAGGCCGCGTCCGCGCAGGAGTCGATCGCCGACATCAACCCGCTGGTCAAGGTGCACCTGCACACCGACCGGCTGGACTCGTCGAACGCGCTGGAGATCTTCGAGCAGTACGACCTGATCGTCGACGGCACCGACAACTTCGCGACGCGCTACCTGGTCAACGACGCCGCGGTGCTGCTGGGCAAGCCGTACGTCTGGGGCTCGATCTTCCGGTTCGAGGGCCAGGTCAGCGTGTTCTGGGAGGACGCGCCGAACGGCAAGGGCCTCAACTACCGCGACCTCTACCCGGAGCCGCCGCCCCCGGGCATGGTCCCGTCCTGCGCCGAGGGTGGCGTGCTGGGCGTGCTGTGCGCGTCCATCGGCTCGATCATGGTGACCGAGGCGATCAAGCTCATCACCGGCATCGGCGAGCCGCTGCTCGGTCGTCTGATCAGCTACGACGCGCTGGACATGAAGTACCGCGAGGTCAAGATCCGCAAGGACCCGGACACGCCGAAGATCACCGAGCTGATCGACTACGAGGCGTTCTGCGGCGTGGTGTCCGACGAGGCCGCGCAGGCGGCGTCGGGCAGCACGATCACGCCCGCCGAGCTCAAGGCCAAGTTCGACAGCGGCGAGAACTTCGCGCTGATCGACGTCCGCGAGCCGCACGAGTACGAGATCGTCAACATCAAGGGCGCGACGCTGATCCCGAAGGACCGCATCCTTTCGGGCGAGGCGCTGGCCGAGCTGCCGCAGGACAAGCCGATCGTCCTGCACTGCAAGTCGGGGGCGCGGTCCGCCGAGGCCCTCGCCGCTCTGCACGCGGCCGGCTTCAAGGACGCGACGCACCTCGGCGGCGGCGTGCTCGCCTGGGCGAAGCAGATCGACCCGAGCCTGCCGACCTACTGACAGTGGTCGTCCGTGAAGGCCGCCTCCGGTTCGGAGGCGGCCTTCACGGCGTTTCGCCGGAGTTGGGAAACCCTGTGTGACCAGCATGTCTGCTCGATCGGGCCACACCCGGCCGGGTAACGTCACGACCGTGCGGTCAACCCCCGAACGTCCTCCGGCGCACGTCTGCGCGGCCTTCGGCGGTCCCGCCGACGGCAGCGAACGCCTGCCGGATTCGACCGTGTGGCGCTGCGGCGACCTCGTGCTGAAGCCGGTCACCGACAAGGTCAGGTCGCTGTGGACCGCCCACGCGCTCGACTACGTCCGCGAGCCGGGGCTGCGGGTCGCGAAGCCGGTCCGGTCGACCGACGGCCGCTGGATCGTCGGCGGCTGGACGGCGTCGCGGTTCGTCCCCGGCACACCGGAGCACCGCGGTGACGCGTCGGTCCTGGCGGCGGTGAAACTGCACCGGGCCACGGTCGGCCTGCCACGGCCGGAGTTCCTCGACGCGCGCACCGACATCGACGCGGTCGCCGACCGCATCGCTTGGGAAGAGCTCGAGGTCGCCCTGGAAGAGACGAAGGGCGGCCGCTGGTTCGAGGTCCTCGCCGGCGCCCGCCGCCCGATCAACCTCCCGCACCAGGTGGCCCACGGCGAATTGCTGGCGGGCCTGCTGTTCGACGGCGACGACGTACCGGGTGTCGTCGACTTCGTGCCGTACTACCGCCCGGGCGAGTACGGCGCGGCGATCGTCGCGGTCGACGCGCTCGCCTGGGGCGGCGCGGGCCGGGACCTGCTCGAACGCTGGGTGCACCTGCCGGAGTGGCCACAGCTGCTCCTGCGCGCGGTGTTGTTCCGGTTGGCGGCCAACGCACTGAACCCGAGGTCGACGCAGGCCTCGCTGGACGGCCTGCGGGCGGCGGCCCGCGAAGTGTCCGGAGTCTTGTGACCGAGGTCGCAAGACCGGGCGTCACTTCGGGCAAAGCGCCGCTGACCTCCGGAGTCCCGGTCCGTGGACGCGGATCTCACCGGGCGGGCGGCGGATACCCCGCCGTAATGTCAACTGCCTGAAACATTCGGTCGAATCCGGTTAACAAGGCCTCCTTAGCGTCAGGGCAAGCCCGAAACGCCGAGGAGGTGCCCGATGCCGCAGGTCGACACCCACTGCCCGTACTGCGCGCTGCAGTGCGGGATGAGCCTCGACGGCGCCCGCGTGACGCCGCGGGACTTCCCGGTCAACGCCGGTGGCCTGTGCCAGAAGGGCTGGACCTCCGGCTCCCTCCTCACGAGCCCGAAGCGGCTGACCACCCCGATGCTGCGCGTCAACGGCGCGCTCGAGCCGGTCAGCTGGGACTTCGCCCTCGACCACGTCGCCCGGAAGCTGCGGGAGACGCAGAAAAGCCACGGTCCGGACAGCGTCGCGATCTTCGGCGGCGGCGGGCTGACCAACGAAAAGGCCTACCTGCTCGGCAAGTTCGCCCGTGTTGCGCTCGGCACCTCGCAGATCGACTACAACGGCCGGTTCTGCATGTCCTCGGCCGCCGCCGCGGGGATCAAGGCCTTCGGGGCCGATCGCGGGATGCCGTTCCCCGTCACGGATCTGAAGAACGCCGACGTCGTGCTGCTCGCCGGTGCGAACCCGGCCGAGACCATGCCGCCGTTCACCCAGCACCTGCGCGGCACCGACCTCATCGTCGTCGACCCGCGGCGCACCCCGACCGCCGAGCTGGCCAGCCTGCACCTCGCTCCCGCGCCGGGTACCGATCTCGCGCTGGCGCTGGGCATCCTGCACGCCGTCGTCGAAGGCGGTCATCTCAATCAGTCCTATGTGGATGATCGGACGAGCGGGTTCGCGGAGATGTGGCGGATCGCCGCGAGCTGGTGGCCGGAGCGCGCTGAGCGCGTCACCGGCGTCTCGGCCGCCGACATGCGCCTCGCCGCGGAAAAGCTCGCCGCCGCGCGCAACGCTTACATCCTCACCGCCCGCGGCACCGAACAGCACGCCACCGGCACCGCGAACGTCGGTGCCTGGATCAACCTCGCGCTGAGCCTCGGCCTGCCGGGCCGCACGGGCTCCGGTTACGGCTGCCTCACCGGCCAGGGCAACGGCCAGGGCGGGCGCGAGCACGGTCAGAAAGCCGACCAGCTGCCCGGCTACCGCAAGCTCGACGACCCGGCTGCCCGCGAGCACGTCGCCGGCGTGTGGGGCGTCGACGCGGACAGCCTGCCCGGCCCCGGCCGCTCGGCGACCGAACTGCTCGAAGCGCTCGGCCAGGAGAACGGCCCGAAGGCGCTGATGGTGTTCGGCAGCAACGTGGTCGTGTCGGCGCCGCGCTCGCAGCGAGTCCAAGATCGGCTGTCCGAACTGGACTTCCTGGTCGTCGCCGACTTCGTGCTGTCGGAGACCGCGGCGCTCGCCGACGTCGTCCTGCCGGTCACCCAGTGGGCCGAAGAGGACGGCACGCTCACCAACCTCGAAGGCCGGATCCTGCTGCGCCGCAAAGCGTTGACGCCGCCGCCGGGTGTCCGATCCGACCTCGACGTCCTCCACGGACTGGCGAATCGGCTGGGGCAGCCGGAAAACCGGTTCCCGACCGACGCCGAGACGGTGTTCGAAGAGCTGCGGATCGCGTCGAAGGGCGGGATCGCCGACTACTCCGGCGTCAGCTACGACCGGCTGCGCGCGGGCGAGGCCCTGCACTGGCCGGTCCCCGAAAACGACCACCCCGGAACGCCGCGGATGTTCCTCGACGCCTTCGCCCACCCGGACGGCCGCGCGCGGTTCGTGCCGGTCGAGCACACCGGCCCGGCCGAACTGCCCGACGACGAATTCCCGTTGCAGGCCACCACCGGCCGCGTCCTGCAGCACTACCAGTCGGGCGCGCAGACGCGGCTGATCGGTGAGCTCAACGACGTCGTCCCGGAGGTGTTCGTCGAGGTCCACCCGGACACCGCCAAGCGTGCCGGGCTCGAGGAAGGCGACCGCGCGGTGGTCCGCTCGCGCCGCGGCGAAACCGTGGCAAAGGTGCGGTTCGCCCAGAGCCTCAAACCGGATTTGGTCTTCCTGCCGTTCCACTTCCCCGGTGAGCAGCGCGCCAACCTGTTCACCAACCCGGCGCTCGACCCGGTCTCCCGGATGCCCGAGTTCAAGGTGTGTGCCGTGTCGTTGTCTACTGTGGATGGTGCCGCGTGAGCCCTCGTGAAGTTGTCGTCGTCGGCTACGGCATGGCCGGCGCCCGGCTCGCCGACGAAATCCGCCGCCGCGACCCGATCGCCGAGCGGGTCCGGCTGACCGTCCTCGGCGCCGAACAGCACGCGGCCTACAACCGGGTGCTGCTGTCCGCGGTCGTCGCGGGCGGGATGAGCGCGGAAAGCGTCCGCCTGCACGACGACGAGTGGGCCACGCGCCACAACATCGACCTGCGGCTCGGCGTCGACGTCGCCCGCATCGACCGCGAGAAGCGGTGCGTCGAACTGGCCGACGGGTCCTCCGTCGACTACGACGCGCTCGTGCTCGCCACCGGCGCGAACCCGTGGATCCCGCCGGTCGAAGGCCTCGAAGCCGGGCCGGGGGTGGTCGCCTTCCGCAGCCTCGACGACTGCGCCAAGATCCTCGACGCCGCCCGCTTCGGCGCGCCGGTCGCGGTGCTCGGCGGCGGCCTGCTCGGCCTCGAAGCCGCCCGCGGGCTGGCCGGGCGCGGCAACCAGGTGACCGTCGTGCACCCGCTGGGCCACGTCATGGAACGCCAGCTCGACCCTGCCGCCGGCCACGTGCTGGCCCGGCAGCTCACCGAAATGGGCGTGACGTTCAAGTTCGGCGCCACCGCCGCCCGCTACCTGCCCGGCGACGGGCTCAAGCTCGACGACGGCACCCTCGTCCCGGCCGACCTGGTGGTCGTCGCCGCCGGTGTCCGCGCCGAGACGAGCCTCGCCGCGGAAGCCGGCTTGGACGTCGACATGGGCATCCTCGTCGACGACACCCTGCGCACCAGCGACGGCCGCATCCACGCCCTCGGCGACTGCGCCCGCCACCCCGGCGCCCCCGCCGGGCTGATCCAGCCCGCGTGGGAGCAGGCATCGGTGCTGGCCGACGTCCTGACCGGCACCAACGCGGCCGCCCGCTACCGCGGCACCACGGCCGTCACGCGGCTCAAGGCCCGCGGCATCGACCTCGCCGCGTTGGGGGAGACCCAGCTCCAGGCCGGTGACGCCGACGTCGAGGTGCTGACGTTCAACGACCCGACGGGCGGCCGGTACGGCAAGCTCGTCGTCCGCGACAACCGCGTCACCGGGGCCATCCTGCTCGGCCTGCCCGACGCGGCCGCCACGATCACGCAGTTCCACGACCGCGGGACGCTGCTGCCGGAAGACCGGCTCGCCGTCCTGCTGGGCCGCGCGCTGCCCACCGGCTCCACCCCGGCGGCCAGCCCGGCCGACCTCCCGGCCGCGGCGGTGATCTGCCGCTGCAACAACGTCACCAAGGGCCGGCTGATCGAAGCCTGGAAGGCCGGGGCCACCGACACTCCCGCACTGGCGCGGGCCACGCGAGCGACGACGGGCTGCGGCGGGTGTTCCGACACCGTCGGCGGCATCGCCAACTGGCTCGCGGCGCAATGACCGACTCGACCCGCACTGAGGAGAACGCCGTGGCGCACCAAGGAAAGCACTGGATCGAGCACTGGGAACCCGAGAACGAGCAGTTCTGGGAGGCCGAGGGCAAGAAGATCGCCCGCCGCAACCTGTGGTTCTCGGTCTTCGCCGAGCACATCGGCTTTTCGATCTGGACCCTGTGGTCGGTCATCGTCCTGTTCATGGGCAAGGACTACGGCTTCTCCGCCGCCGACAAGTTCCTCCTGGTCTCCACGCCGACGCTGATCGGCGGCCTGATGCGGCTGCCCTACACCTTCGCCGTGGCGAAGTTCGGCGGCCGCAACTGGACGGTCGTGTCGGCCGTGCTGCTGCTGATCCCGACCACCCTGGCCGCCCTCGTCCTGCACCCCGGCACGTCGCTCGGCACGTTCCTGCTGGTCGCGGCGCTCGGCGGCGTCGGCGGCGGCAACTTCGCGTCGTCGATGACGAACATCAACGCCTTCTACCCCGAGAAGCACAAGGGCTGGGCGCTGGGCCTCAACGCCGGCGGCGGCAACCTCGGCGTCGCGGCGATCCAGCTGGTCGGGCTGCTGGTGATCGGCACAGCGGGCGCGACGATGCCGCGGCTGGTGCTCTTCATCTACCTGCCGCTGATCGTGGTCGCCGCGGTCTGCGCGTACCTCTTCATGGACAACCTCGCCACGATGAAGGGCGACACCAAGGCGATGCGCGAGGTCGTCAAGGACCCGCACACCTGGGTGATGTCCTTCCTCTACGTCGGCACGTTCGGCTCGTTCATCGGCTACAGCTTCGCCTTCGGCCTGGTGCTGCAGAACCAGTTCGGCCGCACCCCGCTGCAGGCGGCCGCGGTGACGTTCCTCGGCCCGCTGCTCGGTTCGTTCTCCCGGCCGACCGGCGGCTGGCTGGCCGACCGCATCGGCGGCGGCAAGGTCACCTTCGCCACCTTCACCGGGATGGCGCTGGCGACGGTCGTGCTGATCCTCGCCTCGACGTCGAAGTCACTGACGCTGTTCACGATCGCCTTCATCGTGCTGTTCGTGCTCACCGGCATCGGCAACGGCTCGACGTACAAGATGATCCCGGCCATCTTCCGCGCCAAGGCGAAGGTCGCCATCGCGAACGGTGCCGAGGAGACGGCCGAGCTGCTCAAGGCGCGGCGGCTGTCCGGCGCGCTGATCGGCCTGGCCGGCGCCATCGGTGCCGAGGGCGGCCTGTTCATCAACCTCGCGTTCCGGCAGTCGTTCGCCGACGCGCACAGCGGGGTGCCCGCCTTCATCGGATTCCTGGTCTTCTACGGGCTCTGCTTCGCCCTCACCTGGGCGGTCTACCTGCGGAAGCCCGCCGAACAGCCCACGAGTGAGCGCGGTCTGGCGCTCGCGGGAGCGGAGGTCTGACATGCCCACCTTGGTCGTCGCCGGACACGGCATGGTCGCCCACCGGCTCGTGGAGGCGGTGCGTGCGGAAGACCCCTCCGGCAATTGGCACGTCGTCGTCCTGTCCGAGGAGCCGCGCCCGGCGTACGACCGGGTGGCCCTTACGTCCTATGTGGACACCTGGGACCCGGCTTCGCTGGCCCTGCCCGGCTCGGACTACGCGGGCGATTCCTCCGTTGATCTCCGGCTCGGTGAGCTGGCGGTTTCGGTGGATCGGGACGCTCGTACGGTCACCACGGCCTCCGGCGACGTCGTCTCCTACGACGCCCTGGTCCTGGCCACCGGCTCGCGGCCGTTCGTGCCGCCGGTGCCCGGGCACGACCTGGACGGCTGCTTCGTCTACCGGACCATCGAGGACCTCGACGCGATCCGCGCGGCCGCCGTCGACAAGCCGGGCCGCGGCCGGCGCTCGGCCGTTGTCATCGGCGGTGGCCTGCTCGGGCTGGAGGCCGCGAAGGCGTTGCGGGACATGGGCCTTTCCCCGCACGTCGTCGAGATGGCGCCGCGGCTGATGCCGCTGCAGGTCGACGAGGGCGGCGGGTCGATGCTCCGCCGGATGATCACGAACCTCGACGTCACCGTCCACACGGGAACGTCCACCAACGCCATCGAGGCCGACGGCTCACGGCTGCTGGCCAAGCTGGCAAACGGCACCGAGCTCGACGTCGACCTGGTCGTGTTCTCGGCCGGTATCCGGCCGCGCGACGACCTCGCCCGGCAGTCGGGCCTGGAGCTGGGCCCGCGCGGCGGTGTCCTCACCGACGCCTCCTGCCGCACCAGCGACCCGTTGATCTACGCGATCGGCGAATGCGCCGCGGTCGAGGGCAAGGTGTACGGCATCGTGGCGCCCGGCTACGCGATGGCGGAGATCGTCGCCGCGCAGCTCACCGGCGGTTCGGGGACGTTCCCGGAGCCGGACACGTCCACGAAGCTGAAGCTGATGGGCGTCGATGTCGCTTCCTTCGGCGACGCCCACGCGACGACCGAGGGCGCTCTGGAAGTCGCCGTCAACGACGCGGTCGCCGGGACGTACAAGAAGCTCGTGGTCACCGACGACGGCAAAACGCTGCTCGGCGGCGTGCTCGTCGGCGACGCGACCGAGTACAACACGCTGCGCGCGCTGGTCGGCCGTCCGCTGCCGGCCGAGCCGGGCGCGATCCTCGCCCCGGCGGGCGGCGGTGCCGCGGTCGGCGTCGACGCGCTGCCGGACGCGGCGCAGATCTGCTCGTGCAACGCGGTGTCCAAGGGCGCGATCACCCAGGCCATCCACGAGGACGGGTGCGACACCGTCGGCAAGCTCAAGGCGTGCACCCGGGCGGGCACCGCTTGCGGCTCGTGCGTCCCGCTGCTGGGCAGGCTGCTCAGCGCGGCCGGCGTCGAGCAGTCGAAGGCCGTCTGCGAGCACTTCCCGCAGTCGCGCGCGGAGCTGTTCGAGATCGTCCAGGCCACGCAGATCACGACGTTCAGCGAGCTGATCGGCCGCTACGGCTCGGGCAGCGGCTGCGCGATCTGCAAGCCGGCGGTGGCGTCCATCCTGGCCACCCTCGGCAACGGGCACGTGCTCGGCGGCGAGCAGATGACCCTGCAGGACACCAACGACCGGTACCTGGCCAACCTGCAGCGCAACGGCACGTATTCGGTGGTGCCGCGGATCCCCGGCGGCGAGATCACCCCGGACAAGCTGATCGTGATCGGCGAGGTGGCGCGCGACTTCGGGCTGTACACCAAGATCACCGGCGGCCAGCGGATCGACCTCTTCGGCGCGACGGTGGACCAGCTGCCGCTGATCTGGCGGCGGCTCGTCGACGCCGGGTTCGAGTCCGGGCACGCCTACGGCAAGGCGCTGCGCACGGTCAAGTCGTGCGTCGGCTCGACGTGGTGCCGCTACGGCGTGCAGGACAGCGTCGGGCTCGCGATCGAGCTGGAGCTGCGCTACCGCGGCCTGCGGTCGCCGCACAAGCTCAAGTCGGCGGTTTCGGGCTGTGCCCGGGAGTGCGCCGAGGCGCGGAGCAAGGATTTCGGCATCATCGCCACGGAGAACGGCTGGAACCTCTACGTCGGCGGCAACGGCGGCACGACCCCGCGGCACGCCGACCTGCTGGTGTCCGATGTGGACACCGAGACGCTGATCCGGACCATCGACCGGTTCCTGATGTTCTACGTGCGCACCGCCGACCGGCTGCAGCGGACCGCGCCGTGGATCGAGGAGCTGGACGGCGGCCTCGACCACCTGCGCGCGGTGATCGTCGACGACTCGCTCGGCATCTGCGAAGACCTCGACGCGGCGATGGCCAAGCACGTCGACAACTACGCCGACGAGTGGAAGGGCGTCCTGGAGGACCCGGAGAAGCTGGCCCGCTTCACCTCGTTCGTCAACGCGCCGGGCGCGCCGGACCCGGCCATCTCGTTCCGCGAGGAGCGGGAGCAGAAAGTGCCCGTGATGCTCGGAGTGCCGGAGGTGCGTCGATGACTGCTTCGATTCAGCGAACCTGGACGGCGGTCTGCTCCGCCGCCGCGGTGCCCGAGCACGCCGGGGTGGCGGCGCTGCTCGACGGCGGCGTGCAGGTGGCGATCTTCCGGTTGCCCGGCGACCGGCTCTACGCACTGTCCAATTGGGACCCGTGCAGCGGCGCCGCGGTGCTCTCGCGCGGCATCGTCGGCGACGCGGACGGTGTACCGGTGGTCGCTTCGCCGGTCTACAAGGAACGCTTCGCCCTCGAGACCGGCCAGTGCCTGGATGCTCCGGACGTTTCGGTGCCGGTGTACGAGGTGCGCGTGCGGGAAGGCGTCGTCGAAGTGGAGAGCCCGTGAGCGATGTGCTCCCACTGGCCGGTTTTGTGATCGGCATCACCGCGGCGCGCCGGGCTGACGAGCTCGGCGCGCTGCTGGTGCGCAAGGGGGCGAGCGTCCGCTACGGCCCGGCGATCCGGATCGTGCCGCTGACGGACGACACCGAGCTGCACGCGGCGACGTTGCGGCTGCTCGAAGCGCCGGTGGACGCGGTCGTCGCGACCACCGGCATCGGCTTCCGGGGCTGGCTGGAGGCGGCCGAGGGCTGGGGGCTGGGGGATTCCCTGCTCGCGCGGCTCTCGACGGCGTCGCTGCTGGCCCGCGGGCCGAAGGTGACCGGCGCGCTGCGGGCGGCCGGGCTTTCGGAGTCGTATTCGCCGGCGTCGGAAAGCAACGCGGAGCTGTTGCAGCACCTGCTGTCCTCGGGGGTCGACGGGCTCCGGATCGCCATCCAGCTGCACGGGGAGCCGTTGCCGTACTTCGTCGACACCCTGCGCGCGGCCGGGGCGGAGGTGATCGAGATCCCGGTGTACCGCTGGGTCGGCCCGGTCGACCCGGGCCCGGTGGACCGGCTCCTGGACGGCGTCCTGGACGGCTCGATCCACGCGCTGCCGTTCACCAGCGCGCCGGCGGCGGCGTCGCTCATCGCACTGGCCCGGCGCACGGGCCGGCTGCCGGGGCTCGTCACGGCGCTGTCCGGCCCGGTGGTGGCGGCGTGCGTGGGACCCATCACGGCTGGACCGTTGGCTGCTTTGGGGGTGCCGACGGTCCAGCCCCACCGCGCGCGGATCGGCGCACTGGCCCGGACGGTGGCGGAGACCCTGGTGGCGCGCTCCCCGCGCCTGCGGGCGGGCGGGCATTCGATCGAGCTGCGCGGCCAGGCGGCCATCGTGGACGGCGAGTGGCGCGAAGTGGCCCCGGCACCGATGGCGCTGCTGCGAGCCTTGGCGGCGTCGCCGGGGCGGGTGGTGTCGCGGCGGGAGCTGATCTCGGCGTTGCCCGGCGGCGGCGAGGAGCACGCGGTGGAGACGGCCATCGGGCGGCTGCGGACGTCGCTGGGCGGCGGCAAGGTCGTCCAGACGGTGGTGAAGCGGGGGTACCGGCTGGCCGTCGACGTCTGACCGGCGTGTCAGCGGCCGTGTCAGCGCGGTGGCCTCCCGGTGTCAGCGGGCCCGGCGATGGTGGGTTCACACACCGAGCCACCAAGGAGAATCCGATGCAGAACTTCACCACCCCCGCCCCGATCGCCACCATCCTCGACATCCCCGCCGGCCGCGTCCGGTTCGTCGCGGCCCTTCGCGAGGACACGGCGGTCCAGGTCCTGCCCGCCGACCCGGCGAAGAGCCGCGACGTGAAGGCGGCGGGGGAGGCCCGCGTGTCCTTCGACGACGGCGTCCTGCGGATCTCGCTCGAGGCCAAGAACCAGTACTTCGGCCCGTCCGGGGCGGTCGACGTGACCGTTTCGCTGCCCGCCGGTTCTTCGGTCGAGGCCAAGGCCGCCAGCGTGGAGCTGCGGGGCGTCGGCCGCCTCGGCGACGTCACCGTTTCCGGCGCACACGGTGAGGTGGTCTTCGACGAGGCCGCGAGCCTGCGCGTCACGGCCCACGCGGGTGACGTGTCGGTCGGCAAGCTGACGGGTCCCGCGGAGATCACGACGGGCAAGGGCGACATCCGGATCGCCGAGGCGGCGAGCGGCAACCTGGTCCTGAGCACCCAGGCGGGCGACATCACGGTCGGCGCGGCGACCGGGGTCTCGGCGGCCCTCGACGCGGGGACGACGTACGGCCGGATCCGCAACGCCCTCAAGAACGAGGGCACGGCTGGGTTGACCATCCAGGCAACCACGGCCTACGGCGACATCGACGCCCACAGCCTGTGAGGTCCGCCAAGCGCCCCAATGTGGCGTTGGTTGCGTTGGACGCACCGAACGCCACATTGGGTGCGTTGGACGCACCGAACGCCACATTGGGGCGCTCGGGGCGAGCGGAACTGTCGGTGCCTGCCGGTAGTGTGGATAACGGGGGGCGCCCCCGCGGGCCGTGGGTGGGGTCAGCCCACCCAGGTGACCGCGTGCTTCTCGAAACCCCGCGCCGCCGCCACCCGGGCCGCCTCGGCTTCGGCTTCCTCGCGGACCGCCGGGCGCAACGGGTCGAACGCCGTCAGCGTGATCGTCAGCTTCGTCCCGCTGCCCTTCGTGCGCCACGTCCCGGCGATGTCGCCGTCGGCGAGGAGCACTCCCGGGTTGCCCAGCATCTTCCAGACTTCCTTGCGCCGCGCGGGGTCCGGGACCAGCAACGCCTTGTCGCGTGCCTGGATGAACGGGTCCAGCGGTGGCAGCAGCCGCACCACGTCCGGCTCCGGCGGGTTCGAAAGCGCCTCGAGCCGGTCCGCGGGCAAGTACCGGGTCTTCCCTTCGACCCGGACCTCGGCCAGGTCCGGCGGCCACGTCCGGTCGACCACCGCGCGGGCCGTGCCCGCGAACTCCGCCGCCTCGCCCGGGGACGCCGGGCCGTTGAGCCGCAGGTACCGCTCGAGCACCGTCGTCGCCGCGGCCGGGTCCGGGGTCTTCCGCATCCGGCCGCGGCCTTCGAGCGGGGCCAGCGTCGCCGGGGATGCCCCCGCCACCAAGCGGAGGCCGCCGAGCGGAGCCGCGATGCGCATCAGCTGCTCGTGGATGTGCGTCGCGTTGCAGCCCCGGCACCAGCGCGCGAACGCCGGAGGCAGGCGCTTGGTGACCGCCGTCGACACAGCGCCCTTCGGCATCGGCGCCGTCACGACCTTGCGCAAGGCGTCCGCCGCGGTGAACACCACTTCGGACGCGGCCAGCCCGGTCGCCGCCAGTTCCTTGCGCTGCCACAGCATCCGGGCCAGCGCGTCCGCGTCGTCGAGCGGCACCAGTGCCCGGAGCACCTCGGGCAAATCCGAGCGCAGGTGGTAGTGCGGCGCACCCCGCAGCGTCCACGCGAGAACGAGCCGCTCGTCGTCCTCGAGGGACACCGGGCCGTCGAGCCGGGCGGCGAGGGCGAGCAGCGCGGTGTCGCGCATGCTGTCCTGCAGTCCGGCCCGGACGACGGCGAGGCCGGCGACGTCCCGCGCCGAGCGGTGCAGGCCGTGCTCGGCGATGCGGTAGGCGAGTACCTGACGGCGGTCCACGTGCGGCTCCTAGAACGTGTACTCGAAGGTGTAGCCCATCTTCTCCTCGCCCATCGCGCCGCCGACGGTGCCGCTGCCGGTGAGCCCGGCCAGCTCGCCGGTGCCCGAGCCGGGGACGACGGTGAACGTCGAGGCGATGCCCTTGGCGTCGAACGTGAACTCGTGGCGCACGATGAACGTCCCTTCGCGACCCTCTACCTTGCCTTCGAAGCGCTCGAAGCTCGGCGACGTCGTCTGGCCGCTTTCGTAGCCTTCGCCCGCGTAGTACAGCAGAAGGTCGCAGATCGACTCACCCTCGACGACCCCGTCGTACGCCATCGTGGCGTGGGCGTACGCCACCCGCGGGCCGCTCTCGGTGCCGCTGACGATCTTCTCGTCCCAGTTCTTCATGGTGAATGCGTTCATGGGGACCACCCTGCCGGGCATACCTGTCAGCTTGTGTCAGGTATTTCTGCCAAACTGAAAACCATGCGCGCGAGCCGCCTCCTGTCCGTCCTCCTGCTGCTGCAGAACCGCGGCCGGATGACGGCCGAGGAGCTCGCCGAAGAGCTCGAGGTCTCGGTGCGGACGGTCTACCGGGACATCGACGCGCTGTCGGCGTCCGGCGTCCCGGTGTACGCCGACCGCGGCCGCACCGGCGGCTACCGGCTGGTCGACGGCTACCGCACCCGGCTCACCGGGATGACCGAGGAAGAGGCCCAGTCGCTGTCGCTGGCCGGGCTGCCCGTCGCCGCGGCCGAGCTGGGCCTCGGCACGGTCCTCGCGGCCGCCCAGCTGAAGCTGTACGCCGCGCTGCCGTCCGAGCTGCGCGACCGGGCCGGCCGCGTCGCCGAGCGGTTCTACCTGGACGTTCCCGGCTGGCACCGGGGCATCGAGAGCCTGCCGACGCTGTCCGCGATCGCCGACGCCGTGTGGTCGTCGCACCGGATCCGCATCCGCTACGAGCGGTGGGGGCAGCGGGTCGTCGAACGGGACCTGGAGCCGCTGGGCCTGATCCTCAAGGCGGGCAACTGGTACCTCGCGGGCCGCTGCGACGGCACCGACCGGACCTACCGGATCTCGCGGGTGCTGGAGCTGACCGACCTCGGCGAGGTGTTCGAGCGGCCGGCCGGGTTCGACCTCGCGCGGTACTGGCAGGAGTGGTCCGAGCAGTTCGAACGCCGGATGTTCCCGCGCGTGGCGGTGGTGCGCCTTTCGCCGCGGGCCCGGGCTCTCGTACCGTTCTACGCAGGTTCTGTCGGCGCCCGCGCGTTGCGCGAGTGCCCGAACGAGCCCGACGCGGACGGCTGGCTCACCGTGGAGCTGCCGGTGGAGCCGGGCGAACCGGCCATCGGCGAGCTGCTGCGCTTCGGGCCGCACCTGGAGGTCCTCGAACCGGCGGACCTGCGGGCGGAACTGGCCGCAGCGATCGAGGAGATGGGCGCGTTCTATGGGTGAGCTGAGCGGGATCGCCATCGGGGTGACGGCCGAACGGCGAGCCGGCGAATTCATCGGGGCCCTCGAACGCCACGGCGCCGAGGTCCGGCACGCGCCGACGATCACCATCGTGCCGCTGGACAGCGACCCGGAGCTGCGCGCGGGCACCGAAACCCTGCTCGCGGCCCCGGTCGGGTTCACCGTGGTCACGACGGGCGCGGGCTTCCGCGGCTGGCTCGACGCGGCCGAGGGCTGGGGCCTGCGCGACCGGCTCGTGGCGGCGCTGGGGGAGTCCCGGATCCACGCCCGCGGCCCGAAAGCCGTCGGCGCGGTCCGCGGAGCCGGGCTGCGGGAGTCCTTTTCGGCCGAGTCCGAGTCGAACGCCGAGCTGTTCGCCGCGGTGGCGGCGGCCGGGGTCGACGGCGAGCGGGTGGCCGTCCAGCTGCACGGGACGCCGCTGCCGGAGCACACGGACCAGCTGGTGCACGCCGGGGCGTCCCTGGTCGAGCTCCAGCCGTACCGCTGGCATTCGCCGCCGGACGTCACCCCGGTGCACGACCTGATCGACGCGGTGCTGGCGGGCGAACTGGACGCACTGGCGTTCACGAGTGCCCCCGCGGCGGCGAACTTCCTGACCTTGGCCGGGTCGTACGGCCGTTACGACGAGCTCCTGGCGGCCATGCGCGACCGCGTGGTGGTGGCGTGCGTCGGCCCGGTGACGGCGGCGCCGCTGGAGGCGGCGGGCGTCGAGACGGTGCAGCCCGACCGCCAGCGGCTGGGCGCGCTGGTGAAGCTGCTGGTCACGAAGCTCGGCAAGGAATAGCGCCGACGTCAGTCCTCGGCCGGGACTTCGCCCGCCTCCGCGGCGCGCACCGCTTCCCGCCCAGCGGCTTCTTCGCTCACCCCGAGCCGCCAGTAGCCCGTGAAGCAGATCCGCGCCTTGTCGACCCGGCGCTCCCGCACGAGGTGCCGCCGCACCTGCTTGACCACGCCCGCCTCGCCGGACACCCACGCGTACGGCGTCCCGCCCGGGAAGGCCGCCGTCCGCACCGCTTCGAGCAGGGCCTCTCCCAGCGGGCGCTCGCCCCGCACCAGCCAGTGCACTTCGACCGCTCCGCGGGTCTCGAACGCCTGCCGGTCCGCGCGGTCTGCCAGCTCGACGTACACCGAAGCCCGCGCGCCCGGCGGGAGCTGCTCGATGATGGCACCGATCGCGGGCAGCGCCGTCTCGTCGCCCACCAGCAGCTGCCAGTCACAGTCCTCAGGCAACGCGTACAGCCCGTACGGCCCGGTGAACGTCACCCGGTCGCCCGGTTCCACCCGCGACGCCCACGCCGAGGCCGGCCCCGAATCGCCGTGCAGCACGAACTCGACGTCGATCTCCGCCGCCTCGGCCCGGTGGGCCCGGACCGTGTACGTGCGCATCGGCGGGCGGACCCCATCCGGCATCGCCAGGTACGTCCGGTACCAGGACAGCACGTCGGAGCCGGCCTCCGGCAGCACCGGCGCCGCCTGGCCCGGCAGCGGGAAGAACACCTTGACGTACTGGTCGGGCGCCCCGGCCGGCACCTCGCGGAAGCTTTCCGCGGCGAACGTCACCCGCACCAGGTGCGGCGTCACCGGCCGGACGGCGGTCACGTGCGCCCGGTGATAGGTCAGGGCCGGCCGCGCCACCTCGGTTGTCGTCATTAGGCGAGGCTAACCTAAGAGTGCAGGATCAGAACAGCCCTTCCGGGCCCGGATCCTCCTCCCCGTCCGGTTTCCAGCGGTACTTCCGCAGGTCGACGCGCTGACCGTCGGCCAGCACACCCTCCGCGCGCAGCCGCTCCAGCTGGTCGTGGACCAGGTGCGGCGCCGGCGTCCCGTTCGCGCGCAGGATCCGGTGCCACGGCAGGTCGTGCCCGTCCTCGGCCAGGATGGCGCCGACCATCCGCGGCGAGGGCGCCCCCGCGAGAGTCGCGATGTCGCCGTACGTCGCGACCGTGCCGGACGGCACCGACTCGATGATTTCCCGCACGCGCTCGTGCAGAACGTCGTCCATACCTACAACTCTGCCGCACGGGTACGACAGTTTCCGCGGCCGTCCACCGCACCACCCGGCGCCTTCGCCGAACGGACCCCCGCTAAGCCGTGCCGGTGCGACACCCGGGGGACCCGGCGTGATTCCATCGCGGGGTGAACGGGAGGCGAACGGCGCAGGCGGACGCGCGGCTGGTGCGCACGCCGATCACCGACGCACCCACGTTCACCTGGGACGAAGGTGCCCGGCGCGTGCTCTCCGCACCCGGCGGGTTCCTCCGCGTGCTCGGCGGTCCCGGCACCGGCAAGACGGCGCTGCTGGCCTCGGCCGCCACCCGCCGCATCGCCGAGGGCGCGGACCCGGAGAGCGTGCTCGTGCTCACCACGTCCCGCAGGTCCGCCGACGCGCTGCGCGCCGACATCACGCGGCGGCTCACCGCCGATCCCGACCAGGGCCGCCCGCTGCCCCGGACCGTCCGCGAGCCGCTCGTGCGGACCGTGCACTCCTACGCGTACTCCCTGCTGCGGCTGGAGGCGATGGCCGAAGAACTGCCGCCGCCGCGCCTGCTCGCCGGCGCCGAGCAGGACGTCGTCGTCCGCGAGCTGCTGGCCGGCGACCTCGACGAGGGGGCCGAATACTGGCCCGAGCAGCTGCGGCCGGCCCTGATCGTCCCCGGGTTCGCCGAAGAGCTGCGCGACCTGCTGATGCGCGCGGCAGAACGCGGGCTCGGCCCCGGGGACCTGGCCGAGCTGGGCCGCCGGCGCGGGCGCGAGGAGTGGATCGCCGCCGGGCAGTTCTGGGCGCAGTACGAAGAGGTCACGCAGCTGCAGGGAGCGGGCGGCAACGCGCTGGGCGTGGCGAGCGCACCCGCACTGGACGCCGCCGAGCTCGTCACCTCCGCGCTGCTGGCCCTGGAGGACGACGACGAGCTGCGGATGCGCGAACGCAACCGGGTGCGGCACCTGTTCGTCGACGACGCCCACCACCTCGACCCGTTGCAGACCAGCCTGGTCCGGGTGATCGGGCACACCGCGGCCGAGTTCGTCGTGGCGGGCGACCCCGACCAGAACGTGTTCTCCTTCCGCGGCGCCGACGCGCGCCTGTTCGCCGACGCCGACCCGGACGGCAGCCGGACCGTCACGCTCACCACGGCCCACCGGCTGGCCCCGGCCGTGCGCCTGGCGGTCGCGAAGATCGGCGCGACGCTCCCGGGCGCGTCGGCGCACCGCAAGATCGTCCCGCCCGCGGGCGCTTCCGGCGGGAACGTGCGCGTCCGCGTGATGCCGACGCCGGCCGCCGAAGCGAGCTGGATCGCCGACCAGCTCCGCCGCGCCCACCTCGTCGACGGCGTGCCGTGGTCGGAGATCGCGGTGCTCGTGCGGTCGCCGGCGCGGACTTTCCTGGTGCTGCAACGCGCGTTGCGGGCCGCGGGCGTGCCGATCGGGTCGGCGACCGAGGAGCTGCCGCTGGCCCGCCAGCCGGCGGTGCGGCCGCTGCTGGCCGTGCTGAAGCTCGCCCCGGCGCCCGAACTCCTCGACGTCGACCTCGCGGAAATGCTGCTGTCGTCCGCCCTCGGCGGCGCGGACCCGCTGGCGCTGCGGCGGCTGCGCCGCGGTCTGCGCCGGCTCGAACTGGCCGGCGGCGGGCAGCGGCCGAGCGACGAGCTGCTCGTGGAGGCGTTGCGCGGTGGGGACATCCTGGCCGGGCTGGCCGACGCCGAGGCCGAACCGGTGCGGCGCGTCGGCGGGCTGCTGCGCGTCACGCACCAGGCCGTGGCGCGCGGTGAGGGCGTCGAGCAGGTGCTGTGGCAGCTGTGGCGCGAAAGCGGGCTCCAGGACAAGCTGCTGCGGCAGGTCGAGCGCGGCGGGTCGCTGGGTGCGCAGGCCGACCGCGACCTCGACGCCGTCGTCGCGCTGTTCGACGCCGCGGGCCGGTACGTCGACCGGCTGCCCCGCGCGAGTGTCGCTTCCTTCGCGGATTACCTCGGCGCGCAACGGATCGCGGGCGACACCCTGGCGCCGGCGGCCGTCCCGTCCGACGGCGTCTCGCTGCTCACCGCGCACGCCGCCGCCGGTCGCGAGTGGACGGTCGTCGCCGTCGCCGGCGTCCAGGAGGGCGCGTGGCCGGACCTGCGGCTGCGGGGGTCCGTGCTGGGCGTGGAGCGGCTGAAGGACCTGATGGCCGGCGTCGACGACGACGCCGTCTCCCAGACCGCGCCGATCCTCGCCGAGGAGCGGCGCCTGTTTTACCTCGCGATGAGCCGGGCGAAGCAAACGCTATTGGTCACGGCGGTTTCGGGCGAGGACGAACAGCCGTCCCGCTTCCTCGACGACCTCGAGGAGAACGGCGCCGACGACGGCGGGCTCGACTCGCGGATGAAGCCGCCGGGCCGGTCGCTGGTGCTCGCCGAGCTGGTGGGCGAGCTGCGCGAGGTCGTCTGCGACGACAAGGCCGACCCGGAGCGCCGCCGCCGCGCGGCCAAGCAGCTGGCGCGGCTGGCCGAGGCTCGCGTGCCCGGCGCGCACCCCTCCACGTGGTACGGCTTGCTGCCGGCGTCCACCGACGAGCCGGTCCACCCGCCGGGCGACCTCATCCGGATCTCACCGTCCACAGTGGAAATCCTGACCAAGTGCCCGCTGCGCTGGATGATCGAGCGCCACGGCGGCAGCGACCCGGCCCAGCTGGCGGCGGTGACGGGAACGCTGGTGCACGGGCTCGCCCAGGCGGTCGCGTCGGGCAGCACCGACGCGGAGCTGCAGGCGGCGCTGGACGAGGCTTGGGTCCGCGTCGACGCGGGGGCGCCGTGGTTCTCGCGGCGTGAACGCCGCCGGGTCGAGCAGATGCTGCGCAACTTCACGACGTGGCTGGAGCAGAGCCGCAAGGAGCTCAAGGAAGCCGGGGTCGAGCAGGACATCGAGGTCGAGCTGCCGTCGGGTGGCGAGGACGAGGTCCGGGTGCTGCTGCGTGGGCGCGTCGACCGCGTCGAGCTGGACTCCGAGGGGCGGCCGGTGATCGTCGACATCAAGACGGGGAAGGTCCCGGTGTCCGGCGCGGAGGCCGAGGCGCACCCGCAGCTGGCGGCGTACCAGCTGGCGGTGCTGCTGGGGGCGATCGAGGGCCGGACGGAGGCCGGCGGCGCGCGGCTGGTCTACGTCGCGAAGGCCAACAACAAGACGGGGTCGACGGAGCGGTCCCAGCCGCCGCTCGACGAGGTGGGCGGCAAGCAGTGGCTGGAGCTGGTGCAGAAGGCGGCCGCGTCGGCGGCCGGGCCGGATTACCAGGCACAGGAAAACGTCGACTGCGACCGCTGTCCGGCGCGGGGCTGCTGCCCCCTGCGCCCCGAAGGCCGTCAGGTACCAGGCCCGTGACCGATCCGACCGCCGTGCCCGGACCCGCACTTTCACGTGAAAGTGCGGGTTTGTCGCGCAAAGCCGAGCTTTCACGTGAAAGCTCCGGCGGGGAGGGGTGCGCGTGAGCCCGCTCCTCGTTGCCAATCCCGTGGGGCCCGGAGAGCTCGCTGACGCGCTGGGGCTGCACCGGCCCACCCCCGAACAGGCCACCGTCATCGCCGCGCCCGTCGAACCCTCCCTCGTCGTCGCCGGGGCCGGGGCCGGCAAGACCGAAACCATGGCCGCGCGCGTGGTCTGGCTCGTCGCCAACGGCATCGTCAGCCCCGACCGCGTCCTCGGGCTCACCTTCACCCGCAAAGCCGCGCGCCAGCTCGGCGAACGCGTTCGCGCGCGGCTTCGCCGCCTCGCCGGGTCCGGGCTGCTCGACCGGCTCGACCCCACCGGCGGCCTGCGGTCCACGGTGGTCGCCGGCGAACCCACAGTCCTCACCTACCACGCCTACGCCGGGCGCCTGCTGTCCGAACACGGCCTGCGGCTGCCGGTCCAGCCCGGCGTCCGGCTGCTGTCGGAAACCTCGTCGTGGCAGATCGCGCACCGCGTCGTGTCCACTTGGGACAACGAACTCGACACCGACCGCGTCCCGCCGACCGTCACCGCCGACCTGCTCACCCTGGCCGGGGAGCTGGGCGAGCACCTCGTCTCCACCGAGCAGCTCGCCGAGTACACGACGTGGCTGTGCCGCGTCATCGAAAGCGCCCCGCGCGCCAAGGGGCAACGGGCGGCGCTGCCGCAGAAACTGACCGAAATCATGGCGGCGCAGCACTTCCGGCTCGCGCTGCTGCCCCTGGTCGAGGACTACCACCGGCGCAAGCGCAACGAAGGCGCCCTGGACTTCGCCGACCAGATGTCGCTGGCCGCCCAGCTGGCCGGTGGGTACCCGTCGGTCGTGCGCGGCGAGCGGGAACGCTACGGCGCCGTGCTGCTGGACGAATACCAGGACACCGGACACGCCCAGCGCGTGCTGCTGCGGGCGCTGTTCGGCGGCGTCGAGAACCCGCCCATGCCGGTCACCGCGGTCGGCGACCCGGCGCAGGCGATCTACGGCTGGCGCGGCGCCAGCGCCGCCAACCTGCCCCGGTTCACCACGGACTTCCCGCGCTTCGACGGCGAACGCCTCGCCCCCGCGCACGAATTCGGGCTGCTGACCAGTTTCCGCAACCCACCGGAAATCCTGGACCTCGCCAACGCGATCGCCGAACCGCTGCGGGCCAGCGGACTCGGCGTCGAACGGCTGCGCGCGCGGGAAGGCGCGGGGCCCGCGGACGTCGCGTGCGCGCTGCTCCCCGACGTCCGCGCCGAACGCGGGTGGGTCGCCGACGCCCTCGCCCGGCGCTGGTACGCCCACCAGGAAGAGACCGGCAAGCCGCCGACCGCCGCGGTGCTCGTGCGGCGCCGCGCCGACATGGCGCCGATCGCCGCCGAACTGCGGGCGCGCGGGCTGCCGGTCGAGGTCGTCGGGCTGGGCGGGCTGCTGGACGAGCCCGAGGTCGCGGACCTCGTTTCGACGTTGAAGGTGCTCGCGGACCCGCTGTCCGGCAGCGCGGCGGCCCGGCTGCTGACCGGGGCCCGCTGGCGGCTCGCGGCCGCCGACGTCGCCGCGCTGTGGCGCCGGGCCGGCGAGCTCTCCAGCCCGGAGAAGCCGGACACGCCGGAGCTGGTCGTCGAGCGCGTCGAGCAGGCCGGGCTGATCGACGCCATCGACGAGCCGGGTGACCCGGCGCGGTATTCCGAAGAAGGCTACAAACGCATCCGGCGGATCGGCTGGGAGCTGGCCGCGTTGCGGCGGCGGCTCGACCAGTCGCTGCCGGAGCTGGTCGCCGACGTCGAACGCACGATGCTCCTGGACGTGGAATCCTTGGCGCGCCCGGGTTCCGCGGGACGCGCGCACCTGGACGCGTTCGCGGAAGTCGTCACCGACTACGCCGAGACCGCGCCGACGGCGACCCTGCTGTCCTTTGTGGACTACCTGAACACCGCCGCGCACGCCGAGGACGGGCTCACCCCCGGCGAGGTCGAGGTCGTGCCGGACCGGGTGCAGGTGCTGACCGTGCACTCGGCGAAGGGCCTCGAGTGGGAAGTCGTCGCCGTGCCGCACCTGGTGCGCGAGGTGTTCCCCGGACGGCGGCGGTCGTCGTCGTGGCTGCGGACGGCGACGTCGCTGCCGGCGAAGCTGCGGGGCGACGCCCAGGACCTGCCCGAGCTGCGGATCGCCGAGGGTTACGACCGCAAGGAAGTCCAAGAAGGACTGGAGTTGCACGAAGCCGGGTTCGTCGAGCGGGAGCAGGCGGAGGAACGGCGGCTCTGCTACGTCGCGCTGACGCGGTCCGAGCACGCGCTGCTCGTCTCGGGGCACTGGTGGAACGAAAGCAGCAGCCGGGCCAAGGGACCGTCGGAGTTCCTCACCGAGATCGCCGGTGTCCTGCGCGAGACCGGCGTCGGCGAGCTCGCCGAGTGGGCGCCGGAACCCACCGAGGACGACGAGAACCCGCTGCTGTCGGACTCGCGGGCGGCGCGCTGGCCGCTCGATCCCCTGGCCGACCGCCGCACCGGCGTGCAGACCGGCGTGGAGCTGGTGTCCGAGGCGCTCGCTTCGCCGCCGGAGGCCGAAGCCTCCGAAGAGGACGATCCGGACGGCTGGCTGACCGACACCGACGTCCTGCTGGAGGAGTGGGCGCGCAAGGACGACCAGGTCAAGCGGGTCCCGCTGCCGTCGCGGCTTTCGGTGAGCCAGCTGGTGACACTGGCCGACGACGCCGCGCGGCTGGCCCGCGACCTGCGCCGGCCGCTCCCGGTGGAACCCAACAGCTTCGCCCGCCGCGGCACCGAATTCCACGGCTGGCTGGAACGCCGGTTCGCGGGCGACCAGCTCATCGAGATCGACGACCTCCCGGGCGCGGCCGACTTCGGCGAGGCCCCCGACGCGGACTTCGAGGAACTGCAGACGGAGTTCGAGAAGAGCGAGTGGGCGTCCCGGGTGCCGGTGGCGGTGGAGGTGACGTTCTCGGCCGACGTCGAAGGCATCACCCTGCGCGGCCGCATGGACGCGGTCTTCGCCGACCCCGACGGCGGCTGGACGGTGGTCGACTGGAAGACCGGCGCGGTCCCACCGGAATCCCGTTTGCCGGCCCTGTCGGTCCAGCTCGCGGCCTACCGGATGGCGTGGGCGGCGTTGAAGAGCGTCCCGGTGGAGCAGGTCCGCGCGGCGTTCCACTACGTCCGCGCGAACCGCACGGTCCGCCCGGCGGACCTGCTGGACCCCGAAGGCCTCCGCAGCCTCCTCCGCGACCTCCCCGAGGCGTGATTCGCGGGGCATCTCACGTGATTGGAGGGGCATCACGTGTGATCAGGCGGGCATCGGCCGTGATGCCCCTTCAGACACGGGTGATGCCCGCTCAGACACGTGTGATGCCCCTCTGATCACGCGGGTTACGCGTTGTTGCGGACCTTCAGGGCCCAGGCGATCAACGGCCACTGGAGCGGGAGGCGGGCCCAGGCGATCGCGCGGCGGGGGGCCGGGGCCGTGCGGGCGTCGATGGCCATCTTGACGTTTCCCGGGAAGACGCCCAGGAACAGCAGGGCCGCCGCCAGGCCGCCGAGACGGCGGGTGCGGGGTGCCGCCACCGCGGCCGCGACCGCCAGCTCCGCGACGCCCGAGCCGTACGTCCACGCCCGGCGCGAACCGGGCAGCGAAGCGGGGATCAGCCCGTCGAACGGCTTGGGGACGGCGAAGTGCAGGACACCCATCGTGCCCAGCACACCGGCCAGGACGTGGGCGGGCCGTTGCGAGGTTGCCATGAACTCATCGTTCCACGCGGCGGGCGGGTGTCCGGTTCGGCTATCCTCCGGGCGTGAGTGACGCTCGACACCTGCCACCGGGAGCAGGTGCATGAAGGCCCTGAAGCGGTTGCCGCTGGGCAGTCTCACCGATCGGCCCGATCACGAGCTCGTCGGCATCCTGCGGATGCCGGAGCTGACGGTCAGCCCGCTCCGCTCGATCGTCAAGCGGATCATCGGCGCGCTGCTCGCGTTGCTGGCCACGGTGGTCATCGTCTACCTCGACCGCGACGGCTACCGCGACGCGAACGGCGACGGTCTGTCCCTGCTGGACAGCCTGTACTACGCCACCGTCTCGCTGTCGACGACCGGCTACGGCGACATCGCGCCGGCGACGTCGTCCGCCCGGCTGGTGAACGTCCTGGTGATCACCCCGCTGCGCGTGCTCTTCCTCATCGTCCTGGTCGGGACCACCCTCGAGGTGCTCACCGAGCGTTCCCGCCAGGCGTTCAAGATCCAGAAGTGGAGGACGAAGGTGCGCGACCACACGGTCGTCGTCGGGTTCGGCACCAAGGGCCGGTCCGCCGTCAACGCGCTGCTCGGTGACGAGAACGCCGAACCGGGCCAGATCGTCGTCGTCGACACCGATCAGCAGGCCCTCGACGCGGCGAGCGCGCTCGGCCTCGTCGCCGTGCACGGCTCGGCCACCCGGGCGGACGTCCTGCGCGTGGCCGCGGTGCAGCACGCGCGCGCGGTCGTGGTCGCCCCGAACCGCGACGACACGGCGGTGCTCGTCACGCTCACCGCCCGCGAGCTGGCGCCCAAGGCGCACATCGTCGCGTCGGTGCGGGAGGCGGAGAACGTCCACCTCCTCAAGCAGTCGGGCGCCAACCAGGTCGTCGTCTCCAGCGAGACGGCCGGGCGGCTGCTCGGCATGGCGACGTCGACGCCGCTGGTCGTGGACATCATGGAGGACCTGCTGACGCCCGAGTCCGGCTTGGCGATCGCCGAGCGGCCGGTCGAGCCGTCGGAGGAGGGCGGGTCGCCGCGGCACCTGGCCGACCTCGTCCTCGGCCTGGTCCGCGACGGCGTCCTCTACCGCATCGACGCCCCGCAGGCGGACGCCATCGAACCGGGCGACAAGCTGCTGTACGTCAAGAAGGTCACGCAGACGGAGAAGATCGAGCGGTAACCAGGGCACCTGGGTTTTGCCCGCGGGATCTGGAACCATGGCCGGGTGCCCCCGCGATCCCTCGCACTCAAGTGGCCCACGGTGGCGATCCCCGCCGCGGCGGGTGTGCTCGTCGTGCTGCTCGCCTGGCTGGCCGGGCCGGGGCTGCTGGGCATCGGCAACGACGTCCTCGGTGCCCCGGTGCAGGCGGAGGTGACCAAGCCGGCGCCGTGCGACCGGCCGGACGCGAAGGAAACCGTGCGGTTCACCGTCGCCGGGAAGGCCCACGACGGCACGCTCGACGGCTGCGGGCACGGCCAGGGCGAGCGCATCGAGGTCGCCGTGCCGGACGTGCTGCCGGACCAGGGCGCGGTCACCGTCCACGCCGCGGACACGTCGATGGGCGCGTCGGACGCCCGGCGCCCGCTGGGGCTCGCGCTGCTGGTGTTCGCGTGCTTCTCCGGCGGGATGTTCGTCTACCTCTGGCTGAGCATCCCGCTGCGCAGCAAGACAGCCGGACCCAAAACGGCTAGCTGACCTCGGACGACGGCGCCGCGAAGGTGTTGCAGTCGGCGATCCGGTTGCTCGTCGCGCCCGCCCGCCACCAGGACGCGTAGTGCGCGTTGGTGCCGTGGTCGTGGCTGCGGGAGGTGTTGTCGCCGCGGGTCTCCTGGTCGTTCCAGGCCTTGTTGTACATGTCGCGGGTGATCGTGCCGCCCTGGTCGACGTGCGCGCCGAGGAACATGCCCGAGAAGCACTGGGCCTGCAGTTCCTTGCGCCGCGACATCTCGAGCCCCGCCGGGCTGTTCTGGCCCGCTTCGTAGATCTTCTGCCAGGCCGCGTCCATCAGCCCGGCGACCTCCTGCACGTGGTGGCCGTACTCGTGGGCGAACAGGGCCAGGTAGACGCCGGGGTTGTTGCCGTACTGGTCGGTCTGCAGGCCGCGGAACGGGACGTACAGGTTGTTTTCGCAGTAGTACGCGGCGGTCGCGATGCCGACCTGGATGGTGCCGCACTCGGTCTCGAAGCTCGCGCCGGTCGGGAAGTGCAGCGACGGCGGCGTGAACGGCAGGTGGTAGGCGTCGAGGAACGGGCCCCACGCCGCGTCGAGGCACTTGCTGGCGGCGGTGAAGAACGCTTCCGCGCCCGCCTGCGTGCTCTGCCAGGGCGGCAGCGTGCAGACGCGGTTCTGCAGGCCGGCGTTGGGGTCCTGCAGGATCGGGTGATCGGCCAGCTTGAGGATCTTCTGCGGGCCGGTCGCGCTGGGCGTCGGCGGCTCGGCCGACGGGCTCGCCGGCGCGGAAGCCGGGGCACCGGCGCCGCCGGGCGGCAGCTGCGACGTGACGTCCTGGGACGACGGGACGTCACGGAGGTTCGGGTTCGCCAGCGGGGTCTCGTCGCGGTTGAGGGCCACGATCGCGACCAGCCCGAGCACCAGCACGGCCACTGCACCGAGGCAGACGCCGATCACCGCCGCCGGCGAACGGCGCTTCGGTGCGGACACGGTGTGCGGGCGGCCCAGCCACGGAAGATCCGGTTGCGCATCCGGCACCGGCGGCGGCTGGACGGTTCCGCGGGGCGGTACCTGGCCGGGGGGCGGTTGCGTCATCTAGGCAGTCCCGAAGGGTCTCGGTACGGACCGGGGGTACCCGATCCCGCCATTCAGCATATCGGGGGAACGGGCCGTCTCGCACCCGTCCGTGCGCGTGGTGTCACGGCGCACCGACGTCACCCCAGGTCTGGCCGGGTGCAACCGGCTCTGAGAGAGTGTCGGCAAGCAGGCACTGCAGGCGAGGGGCTTCGATGACAAACACCGGTGGCGCGCCCGGCGGCGATGGCGCCGACACGCCGACACCGAGCCAGGGCGTGCCCCAGGCTCCCGCCCCCGGATCGGGTGAGCCGAAGCCGCCCGAAGATCACGCTGCGTCACAGGCGACGCCGCCGCGAGGCTGGCAGGCGCCGGACACGCAGGCCACTCCGCCGCCCGGCTGGGAGGCACCCGGCCCGCCGGCGGCGCCGCCCGGCCGGCAGGCGCCGCACCAGCCGCCGCCGTTCACCGCGCAGCAGCCGCAGTACCAGCCGCCGCGCTGGAACCCGCACGGGCTCGGCAAGCCCGGCGTGATCGCGCTGCGGCCGCTCAACGTCGGCGACATCCTCGACGGCGCGATCACCGCGATCCGCCGGCACGCGCTGCTGGTGCTCGGCATCGGCGCGGTGGTGGCGGTGATCAGCGCCGCGCTCACGTTCGTCATGCAGAAGTACGCCCTCGCGGACCTGGAGGGCTTCGCCACGACGGTCGAGCTCGGCCCCGCGGCGACCGAAGAGGAGCTCCGCAACGTCGTCTTCGGCACGTTCGGCGATCTGATCCTGGTGCTGATCTCCTCGACGCTGGTCTCGACGTTCCTGCTGACCGTCACCACCGGCCTGATGGCCGCGGTGATGGGCCGCGCCGCGCTGGGCCGGGAGGTCACCTTCGGCATCGCGTGGCGCGAGGTGCAGCCGCGGCTGCTGCCGCTGCTCGGCGTGGCGTTCGGCTACGCGCTCCTGAGCACCATCGGCATCCTGCTGTGCATCATCCCGGGCGTGCTCGCCTGGGCGTTCTGGGCGCTGGCCGCCCCGGCGCTCGTGCTCGAGCGCGGGACGTTCCGGCAGGCGTTCTCGCGGTCGGTGAAGCTGGTCGGCGGCGGCTTCTGGCGGGTGCTCGGCGTGCTGCTGCTGGCGTGGGTCATCCAGTCGTTCTTCCAGAACATCATCCAGCTGCCGTTCACCATCGGCACCGGCGTGTTCGGCCAGATGTTCAACCCGGGCAAGGTGACCGTGCCGGGCACCGGCGAGCTGCTGCTGCAGTCGGCCGGCCAGATCATCGCCGGCACGATCGCGATCCCGTTCGTCGCGCTGGTCACCGTGATCGTCTACCTCGACCAGCGGATGCGCCGCGAAGGCATGGACATCGAGCTGGCCCGCGCGGCCGGGGTGCAGCCGCCGCAGGCATGGTGACCTTCCGGCTGACGGACGTCCCGGTCGACATCGACCGGGACGCCGCCCGCCGCGCGGCCGCCGAGGAGCTGGCCGACCCGAAGTACCGGGACGCGCGGCCGAACATCCTGCAGCAGATCGGGCAGTGGCTGGGAGAGCGGCTCGAGGAGCTGCTGAACAGCCTGTCGTCGGACGTGCCCGGCGGCATCTTCGGGGTGCTGCTGGTCGTCGCGCTGCTGATCGTGCTCGTCGTGGTGATCCTGCTGCGCACGGGCAAGATCACCCGCACTTCCCGCGTGGACCGGACGGTCTTCGGGGAGAAGCGCAAGAGCGCCGACGAGTACCGCCGGTCGGCCGCGGAAGCCGCCGCCGCGAGCCGGTTCGACGACGCCGTCCGCGACCGCTTCCGCGCCGTCGTGCGGGCCCTGGAGGAACGCGCGCTGCTCGACCCGCGCTCCGGCCGGACGGCGGACGAGGCCGCCGCCGAAGTCGGGCAGCTGCTGCCGAACGTCGCGGATCAGCTGCGGCAGGGTGCGCGGCTCTTCGACGACGTCCACTACGGCGGCCGCGAAGGCACCGAAGCGGCCTACCGCACGCTGACCGAGCTGGACGAACGCTGCCGTCGTGAGCGGCCGGTCGCCATGGCGGGCCCGTGAGCACCGCGGTTTCGCCCGGCCTGGGCCGGATCTGGCGCAGCGCACGCATCCCGCTCGCCCTCCTCGCCCTGATCTTCGTCGCCGGGGCCCTGCTCCTGCTCGGCCGCGGCGAGCAGACGCACGGCGCGCTCGAACCCGGCTCGTACGAACCCGGTGGTGCGCACGCCCTCGCGAAACTGCTGGAAGGCCAGGGCGTGGACGTCCGGACGGCGCACACGATCGCCGAAGCGGACGACGAGGCCGGCGAAGACGCGACGCTGCTCGTCACCCAGCCCGATCTGGTCCCGGCGAAGCGGTTCGACACGCTGCGGGAGCGGGCCGCCGACGTCGTCCTGGTGACGCCGGGGGAGCCGACGCTGCGCGATTCGCTGCCGCTGGTGCACCAGGCCGGCCGGAGCGACGTCGAGACCTTGGGCCCGCAGTGCACGGTCGCCGCGGCGGTCGCGGCGGGTGAGGTCACGCTGGGCGGGATCGGCTACGCCTCGCCCGGCGCGCGCTCGTGCTACCCCGGCGAGGACGGCGGCGGCACGCTGCTGCAGCTCGCCGACGCGGGCGGCACGACGACGCTGCTCGGCTCGCCGGCGCCGTTGACCAACGCGCGGCTCGCCGAACAGGGCAACGCGGCGTTGGCGCTGCGTCTGCTCGGCGCGCACCCGAAGCTCGTCTGGTACCTGCCGTCGGCGACGGACCCGGCGCTGGACGACTCCCGCAAGTCGATCTTCGACCTGATCCCGGACGGCTGGTACTACGGGGCCGCGCAGGCGTTCGTCGCCGTGGCCCTGCTGGCGTTGTGGCGGGCCCGGCGGCTCGGCCCGGTGGTCACCGAGCCGCTGCCGATCGTCGTCCGCGCGGCCGAAACGGCCGAGGGCCGCGCCCGGCTGTACCGCCGGGCGAAGGCCGCCGGGCACGCGGGTGAGACGCTGCGGGAAGCGGCGCGCGGCCGGCTGCGGACCGCGCTGGGCCTGCCGCGCGACGCCGACCCGGCGGCACTGGTGGCCGCGGTGAGCGAGCGCACCGGCCGTGCGGCGAACGACGTCGGCGCGGTCCTCCACGGCCCGCCGGTGCCGGACGACCCCGCGCTGGTCCGGCTGGCCGGCGAACTGGACAGGGTGGAACGAGAGGCAGGGCGAACTTGACCAGCGGTACCGAAAACGCGACCGGGGCCCGCGACGCGCTGATCGCGCTGCGCGCCGAGGTCGGCAAGGCCGTCGTCGGCAACGACGCCGCGGTCACCGGGCTGATCCTGGCGCTGCTCTGCCGGGGGCACGTGCTGCTCGAAGGCGTTCCGGGGGTGGCGAAGACGCTGCTGGTGCGGGCGCTGGCCGCGGCGCTGGACCTGGAGACCACGCGCGTGCAGTTCACGCCGGACCTGATGCCCGGCGACGTCACCGGCTCGATCGTCTACGACGCGCACAGCGGCGAATTCTCCTTCCGCGAGGGGCCGGTGTTCACGAACCTGCTGCTCGCCGACGAGATCAACCGGACGCCGCCGAAGACGCAGTCGTCGCTGCTGGAGGCGATGGAGGAGCGGCAGGTCTCGATCGACGGCAAGTCGCGGCCGCTGCCGGACCCGTTCATCGTGGTCGCCACCCAGAACCCGGTGGAGTACGAGGGCACCTACCCGCTGCCGGAGGCGCAGCTGGACCGGTTCCTGCTGAAGCTGACCATGCCGGCGCCGTCGCGCGAGGACGAGATCGGCATCCTGTGGCGGCACGCACAGGGCTTCGATCCGCGCAACCTCGCGGCGGCGGGCCTGCGCGCGGTCGCCGGTGCCCCGGAACTCGCCGCGGCGCGCGAAGCCGTGGCCCGCGTGACGATCGGGCCCGAGGTGATCGGCTACGTCGTCGACCTGTGCCGGGCGACGCGGCAGCTGCCGTCGGTGCGGATCGGCGTTTCTCCCCGTGGTGCCACGGCGTTGCTCGCGGTGACCCGCGCCTGGGCCTGGCTCGCCGGGCGCGACTACGCGACCCCCGACGACGTCAAGGCGCTCGCCCGGCCCGCGCTGCGGCACCGCCTGGACGTGCGGCCGGAGGCCGAGCTCGAGGGCGTCACCGCGGACGGCGTGCTGGACCGCGTGCTCGCGTCCGTGCCCGTGCCTCGCTGACATGGCCGTCACCGGAAGGCTCGGGCTGCTGGCGCTGTTCGGCGCGCTCGTGGTCGGGCTGCTCCTGCCGTCGGGCGCCGGGATCCTGGCGGTCGGCGTGGTGCTGCTGGTGCTGGTCGTGGCCGACCTCGTGCTGGCGGGCAGCGTGCGGTCGCTGACGTTCCGGCGCTCGGGCGACACGTCGGTGCGGCTCGGCGAGCCGTGCGAGGTGACGCTCGTGGTGGCCAACCCCGGGCGGCGGACCGTGCGCGGGCAGCTGCGCGACGCGTGGCCGCCGAGCGCGGGCGCGTCCGACCGGCATCCGGTGCGCGTCCCGCCGGGGGAGCGGCGGGCGCTGGTGACGGCGTTGCGGCCGACGCGCCGGGGTGACCGGACGGCGGCGCGGGTGACGGTCCGGTCGGTGGGGCCGCTGGGGCTGGCCGCGCGGCAGGGATCGCACGCGGTGCCGTGGACGGTGCGCGTGCTGCCGCCGTTCCACAGCCGCAAGCACCTGCCTTCGCGGCTGGCGCGGCTGCAGCAGCTGGACGGCCGCAGCGCGGTGCTGATCCGCGGCCAGGGCACGGAATTCGACTCGCTGCGCGAGTACGTCATCGGCGACGACGTGCGATCCATCGACTGGCGGGCGACCGCCCGGGCGGCGGACGTGATGGTCCGGACCTGGCGCCCCGAGCGCGACCGCCACGTGGTCCTGGTGCTCGACACCGGCCGCGTCTCGGCGGGCCGGGTCGGCGACGCACCCCGCCTCGACGCGGCGATGGACGCGGCACTGCTGCTGGCGGCACTGGCCTCCCGCGCCGGTGACCGCGTCGACCTGCTGGCCTACGACCGGCGCCTGCGGGCGGCGGTGCAGGGTTCGTCGGGAGCGTCGCTGCTGACGTCGCTGGTGAACGCGATGGCGCCGCTGGAGCCGTCGCTGGTCGAGACGGACGCGCGGGGCATGATCGCGGAAGTGCTCCGGCGAACCCGCCGCCGGGCGCTGGTGGTGCTGCTGACCGGACTGGACGCGGCGCCGCTGGAGGAGGGGCTGTTCCCGGTGCTGGGTTCGCTGACCGGCCGGCACGAGCTGGTGGTGGCGTCGGTGGCGGACCCGAGGGTGGCCGAGATGCTGTCGGCCCGCGGCGACGCGGAATCGGTCTACGACGCGGCGGCGGCGTCCCGGACGACGGCCGAGCGCCTGCGCGTGACGGAGCGGCTGGCGCGGCACGGGGTGAGCGTGGTGGACGCGGTACCGGAGGAACTGCCGCCGGCCTTGGCGGACCGGTACCTGGCGTTGAAAGCCGCGGGACGGCTGTGATTCACGCCGACTCGGGCAGCGCGTCCCCGGCGTCACGGGCTTCGAGGTCCCCGACCTCGCCGTCCTTCGCCGCGCGCCGGCCCAGCGTGAACACGTAAACCAGGAACGCCACTTCGGCCACCGCGCCGATGCCCACGCGCAGCCACGTCGGCCAGCCCGACGGGGTCACGAACGCCTCGATGACGCCGGACACGAACAGCACGCACGTCAGCCCGAGCGCCATCACCACCACCGACCGGCCCTGCTCGGCGAGGGCCGCCGTGCGGGAGCGGCGGCCCGGGTCGATCACCGTCCAGCCCAGTTTCAAGCCCGTGCCCGCCGCGACGAACACCGCCGTCAGCTCCAGGAGGCCGTGGGGCAGCAGGAGGCCGATCATCACGTCGCCGCGGCCGGCCGCGCTCATCGCGCCGATGATCAGCCCCGCGTTGAGCGAGTTCATCCAGAGCGCGCCGATCACCGGCAGGCCCAGTGCGATGCCGAGGAACAGGCAGGTCGCCGCCACCCAGGCGTTGTTCGTCCACACGCGGGCCGCGAAGGACGCCGCCGGGCCGGTCGAGTAGTAGCTTTCGGCCTCGCCGCCCGGTTTGGTCAGCGCGGTCAGCTCGTCCGGCGTCGCGATCGTCGCGCGCACGAGCGGGTCGCGCGCGACCCAGACGGCGATCACCGCCATCACCGCGATCGACACCAGCGCCGCCGGGATCCACCAGCGCCGCGACAGGTAGACCGCGGCCGGGAACCGGCGCGTGAAGAACAACGCGACCTCGCGCCAGGCCGGGTTGTGCGCTCCGGAAACCGCCGAGCGGCCCCGGGCGACCAGCCCGGACAGCCGGCCGATCAGGGCCGGGTCCGGCGCGACCGACCGGACGATCGACAGGTGCGTCGCGGTCCGCTGGTAGAGCGTCACCAGCTCGTCGGCTTCGGGCCCGGTCAGCTTGCCGCCGCGCCGGGTCAGCTCGCCGAGCCGGTTCCACTCGGCCGCGTGCGCCGCGACGAAGACGTCCACATCCACCCGGCCACCCTATCCGTCGTTACGCTGGGCCTCGTGCACGAGGAATCGGAGCTGGTCACCGGCGAAGCGGTCGTCCTGGACCTGCGCGTGGCCAAGCTCGCCAGCCGCGCGCTGGCGATGGCGCTGGACGTCCTCCTGCAGTTCGCGCTGCTGCTGGGCGCGACCATGGTGCTCGCGTACACGGTGCCGGGCGAGGACGAGTCGCTCTTCCTGGCGCTGCTGCTCGTGTTCGTGGTGCTGGTCATGGTCGGCTACCCGGTGCTGTTCGAGACGCTCTCGCGCGGCCGCTCGCTGGGCAAGATGGCGCTGGGGCTGCGGGTGGTCCGCGTCGACGGCGGCCCGATCCGGTTCCGGCACGCGCTGGTGCGCGGGCTCGCCGGGTTCGTCGTGGACTTCTGGGCGCTCGGGCTGTTCGGCGCGGTCGCGGTGATCGTGTCGCTGTGCTCGTCGAACGGCCGCCGCGTCGGCGACTTCCTGGCCGGGACGCTGGTGGTCCGCGAGCGCGTCCCGGAGAGCGCCGGCCACGCGGCGGTCGCGATGCCCCCGGGCCTCGAGGGCTGGGCGGCGCAGCTCGACCTGACCCGCCTCCCGGACGGCCTCGCGCTGGCGAGCCGCCAGTTCCTCGCCCGGTTCCAGGAGCTGCGGCCGGAGGCGGCGCAGGCGCTGGGCTGGAGCCTCGCGCAGCAGGTCGGGAACGCACTGGGCACGCCGGTGCCGCCCGGGGTGCCGCCGTGGGCGTTCCTGGCGGCGGTGCTGGCGGAGCGGCGCAACCGCGACCACGCCCGCGCGTTCCAGGCGTACGCGGCCCAGCGTCCGGCGGCTTTCCCGGGCCCACCGCAGCCGTCGCCTTGGACGCCGTCCGGTCCGCAGCAGGACCTGCCGACGCCGCCGTCCGGGACTCCCGTGGAGAACCCGTTCACGCCGCCGAGCTGACCGGACCTACGAGACGTCGCCCGAGGCCGAGAGCCACGTGTTGCACTGCTGGTTGCGGTTCTTGGTCGCGCCGTGCTGCCACCAGGCGATGTTGTGCTTGGCGCTGCCGTGGTCGCGCTTGCCGTTGCGGGCGTAGTCGTCGCCGCGGTCCTGGGCGTTCCAGGCCTCGTTGTAGATGTTCTTGTCGACCGAGCCGCCGGAGACCGACGCCGAGCCGAGGAACATCCCCGAGAAGCACTGCGCCTCGAGTTCCATCCGCCGCGACAGCTCCAGGCCCGCCGCCGAGTCGGCGCCCGCGTCGTAGCGCTGGTTGCCGAACGCCTCGGTGATGCCGGACAGGTTCTGCACGTGGTGGCCGTACTCGTGGGCCAATATCGACAGGTACGGGCCGGGGTGGTTGCCCCACACGTTGACCTCGATCCGGTCCATCGGCATGTAGATCGTGTTGTTCGCCGGGCAGTAGAAGGGCGTGACACCGGTGGTGGTGCCGCCGCTGCCGCACGGGGTCGACGATTCCGAAAGCGACCGCGGGACGGACAGGTTCGGCGTCCGGAACGGCAGGTCGACCGCGCCGAGCATGCGCGACCACATCGCGTCGAGGCAGCCGATGCCGGACTGGAAGAAGCGCGTGGCGCTGTTCTGGTCGGTCGCCCAGCGGCTCAGCGAGCAGGGAACGTTCTGCAGGCCGTAGTCCGGGCTGCCGAAAAGCGGGTTGTTCCCGGTCGCGGCGACCGAACGCGGGCCGGCCGGGGGCTGCGAGGTCGGTGTCCGGCGTCCGGTGGTGCGGGCGGTCGTCGTTTCCTCGGTCGACGACGTGGTCGCGGTGGTCGCTTCGGTGGTGGTCTCTTCGGTCGTGGTCGGGTAGGTGCTGGAGTAGCCGGCGTCGGCGACGTGCCGCTTGTGGTTCCCGGACAGCGCAACGGCGGCGACGAGCCCACCCGCGACGGTGACGATCGCGAAGATCGCGACGGCGACGATCACCCCCGTGTTCGACTTCTTGGCGACGTAGGGGGAGTAGCCGGGCGCGAAGCGCGGACCGAAGGAGGGCGGCCCGGCGTAGTGCGGGGCGAAGACGGGAGGGGCGGCGGCAACCGGCGGCGGCAGGGGAGCTTGAGCGGGCGGCGGCAAGGGGTGGCGGAAGGGGCCGGTGGGCGGAGGGCCACCGAAACCAGCTGGACGGGCCGGCGGGCCTGGTGAGAACTGCGGAGGACGCGGCGGCTGCTGACCGGGAAACTGCGGCCGGCCCTGCGGCAACGGCCGCACCCCGGGCGGCGGCAGCGGCCTCATCCCCGGCGGCGGCACCGGCCGTCGCGGGTCGTGCGGGCCAGGACCCTGCGGGCCGTGCGTCATCGAGTGGAACCCCCCGTGCGATTTCCCCGTCGGAAGCGGCGTACCTGCGGTGATCGCGCCGTTCCGGGCGTCAGCATAGATCGGGTGCTCTAGGGTGTGGTGCTGTGTTGACGAAATGGGGGGCCGCCGCCGCGATCGCCGTTGCGGCCGTGCTGGTGACCGCCGGGCCCGCCGCCGCGCAGGGGCCGTCGGCCGGGCCCGTGCTGCCCGGCCTGCCCGCCGATCAGGCCAAGAAACCCCAGCTGCTCACCGGGCAGGACGTCCGGCCGCCCGAAGGGGCCACCGCCGACGTCGCCCTCAAGGTCCTGCGCGACGGCACGCTCTCCGTCACCGAGCACGTCACCGTTCCCGGCGGGCAGCAGCTCGTTTCCCGCGTCCCGCTCAAAGTTCCCGCGAGCGACGACCAGGACCGCGTCTTCGCCGTCCGGGACGTCAAGACCGAAGGCGCCGCGACGAGCCGGCTGACCGGCGACCAGCTCGTCCTCACCTTCGGCGGTGGCACCGGCAGCGTCACGTTCACCGTCGACGGCGCCATCGCCGACCAGAACGGCCGCCAGCAAGCCCGCTGGCAGGTCGCGAGCGGCTTCGACACCCCGCTGGCCAAGCTCACCGCCTCCTTCCTCGCGCCGACCCCCCAATTGTCCCCTGTGGACTGTTTCGCCGGTCCCGTCGGCTCGAGCCGGCGCTGCACCCTCGCCGAACTCGACCACACCGGTGTGGTGCGCTTGGAACAGAACGACGTGCGGCCCGGCGACCGCGTCGACCTCCTCGTCGGCCTGCCCGCGGGCACCACCCCGGCGAACGCCGAGTTCGCCGACATCGGCCTGCTCGCCAACGCCTTCGCGCTGACGCCGCTGACCGGGATCGCCTTCGCCGTCCTGCTCGCCTTCCTCGTCGCGGCCGCGCTCTTCGTGTGGCGGCGCCGCAAGCAGGACGCCGGTGCGCTGCGCGCCGCCACCGGCCCGGTCGAGGTCCTCCTGCGCGACGGCGGCCGTGTCTTCTTCGCCAGCCCGGACGGCGTGCTGCCCGGCCAGGTCGGCACCGTCGTCGACGAGTCCGTCGACGTCGTCGACATCAGCGCCACCGTCGTCGACCTCGCCGTCCGCAACTACCTGTGGCTGGCGGAAGTGCCGGGGCCCGACTGGCAGATCGCCCGCCGCAACCCGCCGGACGAGCACCTGCACGACTTCGAACGCGCCGTCTGCGAAACCCTGCTGCCGCCGGGCACCGACTCCGTGCTGGTGTCGCAGCTGCGCGCCCGCGGCGGGCTCGACCTGCGCCGGATCAGCGACGCGATGTACGCCGACGTCGTCACCAAGCGCTGGTTCTCCCGCCGCCCGGACACCGCGCGCGGCCGGCTGACCTGGCTCGGCGCCGGCGTCTTCACCCTCGGTCTCGTCGCCACCGCGGTGCTGACCTTCACCGCCGGGTACGCGCTGCTCGGCGTCGCCGTCGCGCTCGCCGGGCTCGCCGTCGTCGCGGTGGCCGCGCTGCTGCCGTCCCGCACCGCCCGCGGCCGGGCCCTGGTGGGGCAGGTCCGCGGCCTGCTCGACTACCTGCACACCGCAAGGGCTGAGGACATCCCGCCCGCCGACCGCGAGCTGGTGTTCTCCCGCTCGCTGCCGTACGCGGTGGTGCTGGGCGACGCCGAACGCTGGCTCGGCACCTTCGCCGCGCTCAACCCGTCGGCCGACGGCTCGGCCGGGCTGTACTGGTACGGCGGCATGGAGGCCGAGTCCGACCTGCGCCGGTTCGGCGCGCACTTCCCGTCGTTCCTGACCGCGCTCGACGGCGTGCTCACCGCCGCCGCGGCCCGCTGACCGTGCTCGCGGGAGCGCTCTTGGCGCTCTTCCTGACCGCGGCCCCCGCGGACGAGCCGCCCCTGCCGGCTCTGCCGCAGAGCGCCGAGATCCAGCTCAAGGTCCAGCGCGACGGCTCGTTGTCGGTCGCCGAAGCGATTTCGGTCCCCGAGGGCGGCACGATGGACCGCCGGGTCGCCCTGCGGGTCCCGGCGCCGCACCACCGCGACCGCGTCTACGGCGTCCGCGACGTCGTGCTCGAAGGCAGCGGGACGGCGAGCGTGGACGCCGGCGCGTTCACCGTCCACCTCACTTCCGGCACGTCGATCATCCGGTACACAGTGGACGGTGCGGTCGACGGCGACCGCGTCACCTGGGAACTGGCCGGCGGCTGGAGCACCGAGCTGAAGTTCGTCCGTGCCTCCTTCGCCGCGCCGAAGATCCCGACGGCCGTCGACTGCCTCGCGGGGCCGCCGGATTCCGATTTCCCGTGCGGTGCGGCGCAGATCGACCACGCCGGGCTGACCCGGTTCACCCAGCAGAACCTCGCCGCGGGCCAGCGGATGACGGCGACCGTCGAGCTGCCCGCGGGCACCGTTCCCGCCAACGCGGTCCTGGTCCCGGCGAAGACCATCGCCGGCGCGTTTGTGCTCACCGCCCCGGTCGGCTGGGCCTGGGCGGCCTTCGGCGCCCTGCTGGTGCTCACGACCGCCCTCGTCGGGGCTGCCCGCCGGCGGAGCTTTCACGTGAAAGCTCCGCTCCCCGGTGGGAGCTTTCACGTGAAAGCTCCGGGTGGGTTCGCGTCGCCCGAGGGGGTGCTGCCCGGGCACGCCGGCCTCCTGCTCCACGGCCGGCCCGGGGCCGCCGACCTGGCCGCGACCGTGCTGGACCTCGCCGTCCGCAACTACCTCTGGGTGAGCGCCGAGGACGGCGGCTGGCGGCTGACCCGCCGCAACCCGCCCGACGAGCACCTCACCGCGTTCGAGCGCGCGGTCTACGCGGCCGTCGTCCCGGACGAGCCGGTGACCCTCGCCGAACTGCGGCGGCGGCACGTCACCGTCGCCCCGGCCGAGCTGTACGCCGACGTCGTCCGCCGCGGCTGGCTCGCCCCGCGGCCCCGGCGGCTCGGCCGCGCCGGGGTCCGGATCGGCTGCTACGGCGTGTTCCTCACCGTGCTGCTGGCCCTGACCGTCGGCTACGCCCAGTCCGGCGTCATGGTCGTGCTGGCCGGGGCCGCCGCCGTCGCCGCTTCGGCCGCCCTGCCCGCGCGGCGGCGGGCGGGCGCCGACGTGGCGCGGCGCCTGCGCGGCTTCGGCGAGACGCTCGCGTCGGTGAAGGCCGAAGACCTGGACAAGCCGCAGCGCGAGCTGGTCTTCTCCCGCGGCCTGCCGTACGCGCTCGCTCTGGGCGAACTGGCCCCGTGGGTGGCCGCGTTCGACGGCCTCAAGCACCCGCCGCCGGTCTACTGGCACGCCGGCGACATCACCCCTGACCAGGCCGGATCCTTCGCGACGGCGTTGTCGGGGACGTTCGCCGCCGCGCGCCGCGGCCACCTCCTCGACGACGCCGTCCGGAACAGCGGTTCTCACCAGCCAGCCGGAAGGCATGCGAGCGCCGAGCCGTCGTAGGGTGGGGCCATGGCCGATCCCGAGCTCGTCCGATACACCCTCGACAACGGTCTGCGCGTGGTTCTCGCCCCCGACGCGACCGCGCCGGTGGTCGGCGTCAGCGTGCACTACGACGTGGGTTTCCGCTCCGAGCCGGAGGGGCGCACCGGTTTTGCGCACCTCTTCGAGCACCTGATGTTCCAAGGCTCCGAGAGCCTGGAAAAACTCGCCCACTTCCGGCACGTGCAGTCCAGCGGCGGGACCTTCAACGGGTCCACCCACCCCGACTACACGGACTACTTCGAGGTGCTCCCGAGCGCCGCGCTCGAGCGTGCGCTGTTCCTCGAAGCCGACCGGATGCGCGCGCCCAAGCTGACCGCGGAGAACCTGGCGAACCAGATCGACGTCGTCAAGGAGGAGATCCGGCTCAACGTGCTGAACCGGCCCTACGGCGGGTTCCCGTGGATCACCCTGCCGCCGGTGCTGTACTCGACGTTCCCCAACGCGCACAACGGCTACGGCGGCTTCGAGGACCTCGAAAGCGCCACGGTCGACGACTGCGCGGCGTTCTTCGACACCTACTACTCGCCGGCCAACGCCGTGCTCACGGTGGCCGGCGACTTCGAGGTGGGCAACGCCAAGAAGCTGATCGAGGACCACTTCGGCGACGTCCCGCACCGGCCGGCGCCGCAGCGGCCGTCCTTCGCCGAGCCGCTGCCGACCACCGAGCTGCACGGCGAGATCGAGGACGCGCACGCCCCGCTGCCCGCGCTCGGCATCGGCTACCGGATGCCGGACCCGATCAACGACGTCGACAGCTACCTGGCCTACCTCGTGCTGGCCGGCGTGCTCACCGACGGCGACGGCTCCCGCCTGCAGCAGCGGCTGGTGCACCGCGAGCCGCTGGTCGTCGACATCGGGGCCGGGGCCGGGCTGTTCGGCCCGTTCGAGGCCCGCGACCCCGACACGTTCACCATCACCTTGATCCACCCGCACGAGGTGCCCCGCGAGCGCGTGCTCGCCGCCCTCGACGACGAGCTGGAGAAGCTCGCCGAGACCCCGCCGAGCGAGGAGGAGCTGCGCAAGGTCACCGCCCGCTGGGCGGCGAGCCTGCACTCCGAGCACGACCGGCTGGTGTCCCGGACGCTGGCCCTCGGCTCGTTCGAACTGCTCTACGGCGACGCGTCGCTGGTGTACCGGCTCGCGGACCGGATGTCCGCCGTCACCGCGGAAGCCGTGTCGGCGGCGGCGAAGGCGCTGCGCCCGGACGCGCGCGCCGTGCTGGTGGTCAAGCCCGCTTCGGAAGGGAACAACGAGCAGTGACTTCAGCAACGCACCGCAGCGCCGAGGAGATCGGCCGCACCGCGCGGGGTCCGCGGCCGCTGCCGCCGCTCGGCGACCAGCGGGCCGCCGCCGACCTGTCCCACGTGGACACTTCGCTGTCGAACGGCCTGCGCGTGGTGGCCGTCCGCAAGGCGACCGTGCCGCTGGTCGAGGCGCGCCTGTGGATCCCGTTCGCGGGTGACGACGCGCTGCACCCGGCGATCGCCGAGGTGCTCGCCGAGACGATCCTGACCGGCACCGCCCGCCGCAACCGCATCGAGATCGACGCCGAGCTGGCGCTGATCGGCGGCGACATCGGCGCCGGCGTCGACCCGGAACGCCTGGTGCTCACCGGGTCCGCGCTGGCCGACAAGCTGCCGACGTTCCTCGACGTGCTCGGTGACGTCCTCACCGGGGCGACCTACGCCGACGAGGAAATCGCCCGCGAGAAGGAGCGGCTGGTCGAGCGGATCGCCGTCTCCCGGACCCAGCCGCGCACGATCGCGCGGGAGGCCCTGCAGAAGCACCGCTACGGCGACCACCCGGCCACGCGCGAGGTCCCGCGCGCCGAAGACGTCGCGGTCGTGACGCCCGAGCAGGTCCGGGCGCTGCACCAGGCGTCGGTGCTGCCGCGGGGTTCGGTCATGGTGCTGGTCGGCGACCTCGACCCGGCCGGCGTGCTCGGGGAGCTCGAGAAGGTGCTCGGCGGCTGGGCGTCCGACCGTTCCGCCGTCCGGCTGCCGCCGCTGCCCGACCTGACCGGGCCGAGCGTGCGGCTCGTGCCGCGCGCCGGGGCGGTGCAGTCGCAGATCCGGCTTTCGGCGCAGACCGTGCCGCGCACCGACCCGGGTTACGCGGCGCTGCAGCTGGCGAACCTGGCCTACGGCGGGTACTTCTCGTCGCGGCTGGTGGAGAACATCCGCGAGAACAAGGGGTACACCTACTCCGCGCACTCCGGTTTCGAGTTCACCGACGGCACCGCGGTGGTCAACGTCGACGCGGACACCGCGACCGACGCGACGGCGCCGGCGCTGCTGGAGACCCGTTACGAGCTGGGCCGCCTCGGCCAGGTCCCGCCCGAGGGCGACGAGCTGGAGTCGGTGCGGCAGTACGCGATCGGCTCGCTGCTGACCTCGACGTCGTCCCAGTCCGGGCTGGCCGGGCAGGTGCTGGCGCTGGCGTCGACCGGCCTCGGCCTGGAGTGGCTGAACGAGCACCCGGCGCGGGTGGCGGCGGTGACGGCCGACGAGGTGGCCGAAGCGGCGCTGAAGTACTTCGCCCCCCAGCGGTTCACGGGCGTGGTGGTCGGCGACGCGGGTGTCCTGGAACGCAAGCTGCTGGCGCTCGGCGACGTCGTCGTGGGCGAGCCCGCCTGATGTCCGTCCCGTTCGCGCTGGGGGATCCGCCCACTCTGTCCCGGTCCACAGTGGACCGCCAGGAAGGCTTGCGCACCGACCCCGCGCGCCTGTTGTCGCGCTGGGCGGACGCCCGGGTCGTCCTGCTGGACGACAACGGGCGCACCCCGGTCGTCGAGGGTTCGTCCGTGCTGGCCTTCCGCAAGGCGGTCGACTTCGGCGCTTCGCCGCCCGCGGACGCGGTGTTCCTGGGCGAGTGGCAGGACGTCGACTACTGGTCGCTCCCGGGCGGCCCGTCCGGCGACGCCGGCACGGTGAAGATGGCGGGCAGCTGGGGCTTCGTCGAGGAGGTCCCGAGCGCCGGCGGCGAGGTCTGGGTCGAGCTGCGCGGCTACGGCGACCTGCTGGACGACACGTCGGCGGGCTTGTTCACGACGGCGCAGGCGTTGCGCAACTGGCGCCGGCAAGCCAAGTTCTGCACGCGCTGCGGCCACCCGACGGAGTTGTCCCAGTTCGGCTGGGCGAGCAAGTGCACAAACGACGGCCGCGAGGAGTACCCCCGCACGGACCCGGCGGTGATCTGCCTGGTCCACTCGTTGGAGGGCGTGAACGGTTCCCACGTCCTGCTGGCGCGCCAGCCGATCTGGCCGGCCGGGCGCTACTCGGTGCTGGCCGGGTTCGTCGAGGCGGGGGAGTCGCTGGAGGCTTGCGTGGTCCGGGAGATCCGCGAAGAGGTCGGGGCTTCGGTCTCGGACGTGCGGTACCTGGGCAGCCAGCCGTGGCCGTTCCCGCGTTCGATCATGCTGGGCTTCACGGCCCGGGCCGACCGGTCGCTGCCGCTGGTACCGGCGGACGGGGAGATCGAAGAGGCGCTGTGGGTATCGCGGGACGAGGTGCGCGCGGCGTTCGAGAACAGCGCGTCTCCCGACGGCGCCCGGCCGACGCCCATCGCGGACGGTGCGGCGGAGATCATCCTGCCGGGCAATTCGTCGATCGCCCGCGTGATGCTCAAGGCCTGGGCCGACGCGGAGGAGTAACCGCCCGCCGCCCAGCGTGACCCCGAGAACGGCCCCGGCTCTCCGCCGGGGCCGTTTCCGTTGCGTCCCGTGCACCGCCCCAAGCGCCCCAATGTGGCGTTGGTTGCGTCCAACGCACCGAACGCCACATTGGGTGCGTCTGACGCACCGAACGCCACATTGGGGCGCTTGAGGTTAGCGGGAACCGTTGGCCGGGTCCGGGCGGTCCGGCGCAACTCGTTCACCGGTACACCCGCCACCTGGCCCACCGCCCCGGCCAAGCGTTACCTGGCCGTTTCAAGAGACCGTTGACGGCTGTGCCCCGGCTCACTACAGTCGCCGGAAACCGTCTGTAAAGTATCCTAATTAAGTCCGGAGGAACGAGTGCGAGCCGGTAGCCCGCGGATGCTGCGCGAGATCAACGATCGCGCCGCCATCGAGGTCCTCCTGCGGGAGGGGCCGCTCACGCGGGCCGAACTCGAACTCGCCATCGGGCTCTCCAAGCCCGCCACCGCGCAGCTGCTGACCCGGCTCGAACAGGACGACCTCGTCGTCAAGGCCGGCGTCCGGGGTGGTGGCCGCGGGCCGCGCGCCCAGCTCTGGGCGGCCAACGGCAGCCTCGCCTTCGTCGCCGCCGTCGATCTCACGCCGCACGTGGCCGACTTCGTCGTCGCCGATGTCGCCGGGGTCGTGCTCGCCGAATACCGGACGCCGCTGCCCGTGCACGCCGGTGCCGACGTCGTCGGGACCTTCGGGGAAGCGCTGAGCCGAGTCGCCGGAGAAGCCGGGATCAACCGGGAAGACCTGGCCCACGTTGTGATCGGCGCGCAGGGGGCGTTCGATCCGCGGACCGGCCTGCTCTCCTCCGCCCCGCACATCCCCGGCTGGCTCGGCTTCGACGTCCCGCAGAAGCTCAGCGACGAACTCGGTGTCGACGTCCTGATCGAGAACGACGTCAACCTGGTCGCCGTCGAGGAGATGACCGCCGGGAAGGCCCAGGACGTCGACGACTTCGCCATGGTGTGGCTGTCCGAAGGTGTCGGCGGTGCGGTTGTCATCGGACGGCGGCTGCTGCGCGGTGCCACCGGCGGGGGCGGCGAAATCGACTGGATGCGCGTGCCCGACGCCGCCACGAAAGACACCGGCGACGTCTGGCCCGAGGCCGGTGCCCGGTTCGGCAACCTCGTCGACTCGCCCGCCATCTGCCGCCTCGCCGCGGCCCACGGCATCGAAGCCGGGACCGCCTGGGACGCCGTGGCGAAAACCGGACCGCACCACTCCTTCCGGCACGACCTCGCGAAGCGCGTCGCCGGCGGGATCGCCAACCTCGTCGCGGTCGCCGATCCGCAGCTCGTGCTCCTCTGCGGTGACACCAGCCGCGCCGGCGGCGAGGAGTTCGCCGCGCTGGTGCAGGAAAAGCTGCACGAACTCGTCCTGCCGCGCACGCCCGTCGGCTGCGCTTCCGTGCAGGGCAACGCCGTCCGCGCGGGCGCGCTGCAGTCCGCGCTCGCCACCACCCGTGAGGACGTCTTCGGCGTCGTCACCCCCACGCTCCTCGGGTCGCGCAGGCCCGAGGGCGGAAGCACCCGTCCCCGACCGAGTAGCCCCAACCGATGAGGAGGAGGGCCATGCCCCCTACCACCCGGACCCGCCGCGGCGCACTGCTGGCCGTCGCGGCTGCTGCGTCCGTCCTGCTGACCAGCGCCTGCTCCGGCGCCGCCGCCCCGAGCGGGGGTGACGTGGCGGCCGCACCCGGCAAGGACGACAAGCTGACCATCACGGTGTACTCCAAGTTCACCGACCGCGAGTACGGCGTGGTGACGGCGGGCCTCAACAAGCTCAAGGCGAAGTTCCCGAACATCGAGATCAAGCACGAGGGCAACCAGGACGACGACAAGCTCACCCAGTCGATCCGCGGCGGCAACCCGCCCGACGTCGCGATCTCCTTCTACACCGACAACCTGGGCGCCTGGTGCTCCACCGGCAGCTTCCAAGACCTCAAGCCCTACATCGACCGCGACAAGATCGACCTGAACCAGATCCCCGAAGCGGTCCGCAACTACACCGAGTACCAGGGCAAGCGGTGCGCGATGCCGATGCTCGCCGACGTCTACGGGCTCTACTACAACAAGGACATGTTCGCGGCGAAGGGTGTCGCCTCGCCGCCGAAGACGACGTCGGAACTGTTCGAAGCCACCAAGAAGCTCACCGAGTTCAACCCGGACGGGTCGATCAAGGTCGCCGGCTTCCTGCCGTCGATGCCGTTCTACGCCAACCAGGCCCAGTACTGGGCGCCGAACTTCGGCGCGCCGTTCCTCGGCCCGGACGGCAAGTCGGACCTCGCCACCAACCCCGGCTGGAAGGCGATGTTCGAGTTCCAGAAGCAGCTCATCGACTTCTACGGCGGCCACGACAAGGTCGAGCAGTTCAAGGCCGGCCTCGGCGACGAGTACTCCGCCGACAACGGCTTCCACAAGGGCAAGCTGGCGATGATGTACGACGGCGAGTTCCGCACCGCGTTCCTCAAGGACCAGGCGCCGGACGTCAACTACGCCACCGCGCCCGCGCCGGTGCTCGACACCATGGCCGACCACTACGGCGGCGGCTTCACCACCGGCACGATCATCGCGATCCCGAAGGGCGCCAAGAACCCCGGCGCCGCGTGGGAGCTCATCAAGCAGGTCACCCTGGACACCGACACCCTGGTGGACATGGCCAACGGCCTCAAGAACGTGCCCAGCACCAAGGCCGCGCTGACCTCGCCGAAGCTGGACCTGCAGCCGCAGTTCAAGACGTTCCTCGACATCTACGACAGCGGCAAGCTGGTGGCCAACCAGACCACCCCGATCGGCGACGCGCACCTCAAGGCGGTCAACGACTTCGCCGAGAAGTGGCAGGCCGGTTCGGTGCCCGACCTGACCGAAGGCCTGAAGAAGGTCGACGCGCAGATCGACGACGAGCTCAAGCAGAAGGGCGCGGGCGGATGACTCTGTCCGATGGGGTCTCGGCGGTAACGAGTCCCTCGACCCGCACGCTCGCCGAGAAAGCTTCCCCGTCCGCGCCTGCGAAGGCGCGGGCGGGGGCCCGCCGGGCCAAGCGCCGCCGGACCGTCCTGTTCTTCATGGCCCCGGCGTTCCTGGGGTTCCTGATCTTCTTCGGCTACCCGCTGATCGCCACGGTCTACTACTCCTTCACCCGCTACGACCTGATCAACCCGCCGCAGTTCATCGGGTTCGACAACTACATCCGGATGTTCACCACCGAGCCGCTGGTCGGCACGGCCGCGTACAACACGCTGTGGCTGGTGGTCGTCCTGACGGTCTGCCGCGTGGTGTTCTCCCTCGGGATCGCCTCGGTGATTTCGCGGCTGAAGTCGGGTGTCGGGCTGGTCCGGACCCTGTGCTACCTGCCGACACTTGCCCCGCCCGCGGCGGCCACGCTGGCGTTCGTCTTCGTGTTCAACCCGGAGTTCGGCCCGGTCAACCGGTTCCTGCGGCTCGTCGGCGTCGACGGCGGGCTCTGGTTCAACAGCCCGGCGATGTCGAAGCCCGCGTTGACGCTGCTCGCGCTGTGGGGCTCCGGCGAGCTGATGATCATCATCCTGGCCGCGCTGCTGGACGTCCCGACCGAGCAGTACGAGGCCGCCGAGCTCGACGGCGCCGGCCCGGTCCGCCGGTTCTGGCACGTGACGCTGCCGTCGATCTCGCCGGTGCTGCTGTTCGGCGTGGTCAACTCGATCATCTACGCGTTGCAGTTCTTCACCCAGGCGATCGTGGCGGCCTCGGCAAGTGCGGGCACGGCCGACGTCGCCGGCAACTCGAAACTCATCGGCGCGCCGCAGAACTCGACGTTGACCTACCCGATCTGGCTGTACGTCCAGGGCTTCCGCTACTTCAACATGGGGTACGCGGCGGCGATGGCCGTGCTGCTGTTCATCGTCTCGTCGGCGTTCACCTGGATCCTCGTCCGGCAGCTCCGGAAGTCCCAGCACCAGGAGGAGGGGGCATGACCGCGTTGGCCGAAGCGCCGCAACGGGAAGCGGGTGTGCCGCCGAAGGTGCGGTTCAAGCGCTCCTGGGACAGGCGGCTGTCCTTCATCGCCACCCACGCGATCGGCATCGCGCTCGGCGTCGTCTTCATGCTGCCGCTGCTGTTCGTGTTCCTCACCGCGGTGATGGCGAACGACCAGGCGATGACGGCGAGCCTGTGGCCGTCCGAGTGGCACTTCGAAAACTTCGTCAAGGTGTTCCAGAAGGCGCCGCTGCTCGAATACTTCGGCAACAGCCTGCTGTATTCGGGATTGGCGACCGCGGGCGCGCTGCTTTCGGCGATCCCGGCGGCGTACGCGCTGGCGAAACTGCGGTGGCGCGGGCAGAACCTGTTCTTCATGCTGACCGTGGCGGCGATGCTGCTGCCGCCGCAGGTCACCGTTGTGCCGCTGTACGACCTCTGGGTGCGGATGGGCCTCACCGGCACGCTGGTGCCGCTGGTCGTGCCGTACTTCTTCTTCGACGCCTTCTCGATCTTCCTGCTCCGGCAGTTCTTCCTCACCATTCCGAAGGACTACCTGGAAGCGGCGAAGATCGACGGCTGCAACGAGTTCCAGGCCATGTACCGGGTGCTCATCCCGATGGCCAAGCCGGGCATCGCGGCCACCGCGATGTTCTGCTTCCTGTTCACCTGGAACGACTACTTCGGGCCGCTGCTCTACACCGGCGAGAACCGGGACCACTGGCCGCTGTCGCTGGCGATCGCGTCGTTCCGCGGCATGCACCACGTCGAGTGGAACCTGACGATGGCGGCGACCGCGCTGATCATGGCGCCGGTGATCGTGCTGTTCATCTTCGCGCAGAAGTCGTTCGTCAAGGGCATCACATTCACGGGAGTCAAGGGATGAAGCTGGCAGTCGTCGGTGGCGGGTCCACCTACACGCCGGAGCTGATCGACGGGATCGCCGGCCGACGGTCCACTTTGGATGTCGACGAGATCGTGCTGGTCGACCCGGACGCCTACCGCGTCGAGGCTGTCGGCGGGTTCAGCCGCCGGCTGCTGGAGCACGCCGGCCACCCGGCGCAGGTCCGGACGACGCAGTCGCTGGAGGAGGGCGTCGACGGCGCTTCCGCGGTGCTGATCCAGCTGCGGGTCGGCGGGCAGCGGGCGCGGCGGTCCGACGAGACGTTCCCGCACGCCTGCGGCTGCGTCGGGCAGGAGACGACCGGCGCGGGCGGGCTGGCGAAGGCGCTGCGCACGGTGCCGGTGGTGCTCGACATCGCCGAGCGCGTCCGCAAGGTCGCCGGCGACGACACGTGGATCGTCAACTTCACCAACCCGGTCGGCATCGTGACGCGGGCGCTGCTCAACGAGGGGCACCGCGCGGTCGGGCTGTGCAACGTCGCCATCAACCTGCAGCGGCAGTTCGGGAAGCTGCTCGGCGTCGGCGCGGACGACGTCAAGCTCGTCCACACCGGACTGAACCACCTGAGCTGGGAGCGCGGCGCGCTCGTCGACGGTGTCGACCGGCTGCCCGAACTGCTCGAGGAGCACCTGGGCTACCTGGCCGACGAGGTGAGCGTGCCGGAAAAGTGGCTGCGGCGGATGAACGTCGTGCCGTCGTACTACCTGAAGTACTTCTACGCGCACGACGAGCAGGTCACCAAGCAGCGCACCGAACGGCCGCGCGCGGACGTCGTGTCCGACGTCGAGGAGGAGCTGCTGAAGATCTACCTCGACCCGGAGCAGGTGACCAAGCCGGAGTCCCTCGAGAAGCGCGGCGGGGCGTACTACTCCGAGGCCGCGGTGCAGCTGGTGCACGCCCTGACCGCGGGCGGGCCGGCCGAAGAGCACGTGGTGAACGTCCGCAACGACGGGACCTTCCCGTTCCTCCCGGACGACGCTGTCATCGAGGCACGGTCCAGTGTGGACTCTTCCGGCGCCGCGGCGATCCCGCAGCCGCCGGTGGAGCCTCAGTACTCGGGCCTGATCTCGGCGACCACGGCGTACGAGTTCCTGGCGCTGGAAGCGGCGGTCAAGGGCGGCCGCGACCGCGTGGCCGACGCCCTGCTGGCCCACCCGCTGGTCGGCCAGTACACGAAGGCCGACACGCTCGCCGATTCGCTGGTCCAGATCAACCGCGAGTACCTGCCCTGGGCGCGCGGATGAAGCCTGCCATCATCGCTGTCGACGGCGGCAACAGCAAGACCGAGGTCCTGGTGATCTCGGAAGACGGCGTGGTGCTGGGGAAGTCCCGCGGCCCCGGCGCCTCGCCGCAGAACATCGGCGTCGCGGGATGTGTTGCGGCGCTCGAAGAACTCGTGCTGCAGGCCTATCCGGCGTTCGGGGAGAAGCCGTCCGCGGTGCACACCTCGGCGTACCTGGCCGGGCTGGACTTCCCGCGTGAGGAGGAGGCGCTGCACACGGCGCTGTCCGCGCGCGGCTGGAGCGACACCCTGACCGTCGGCAACGACACCCTCGCGCTGCTCCGGGCGGGCAGTGCGGGGGTGGGCGTGGCCGTGGTGTGCGGCGCCGGGATCAACGGCGCCGGCGTCGGCCCGGACGGCCGCGTGCACCGCTTTCCGGCGCTGGGCAAGATCTCCGGCGACTGGGGCGGCGGCTACCGGCTCGGCGAAGAGGCGCTGTGGTGGGCCGTGCGGGCCGAGGACGGGCGCGGCCCGCGGACGTCCCTGATGCCCGCGGTCGCGGCCTACTTCGGCAAGCCGACGCTGCTCGACGTGGTGCAAGGCCTGCACTTCGAAGAGATCGACCCGGCGTCGATCCACGGGCTGTGCCCGCTGCTGTTCGAGGTGGCGGCCGCGGGCGACGAGGTCGCGTCGGACGTCGTCACCCGGTTCGTCGAGGAAGTCAGCGTGTTCGCGGCGGTGATCCTGCGCGAGCTGGACCTGACCGAAGACGCCCCGGAGATCGTTCTCGGCGGCGGCGTGCTGACGGGCGTCGGCGCCCCGGTGATCGCGGAGATCGAGAAGCGGTGCCTGAAGGTGGCGCCGCGCGCGGTGGTCCGCGTCGTCGACGTGAACCCCGTGGTGGGCGCGGCGTTGTCCGGGCTCGACACGCTGGGTGCGCCGGAGGCCGCGAAGGCGGCGCTCAAGGCGGCGACCCAGCGCGTCTGAAGACTCTGGCGGGGCCTGTCCCGAAGCGGCGCGGGACGGGCCCCGCCAGACCCCCTTACGGCACCAGGACTTCGCCGGTCTCCAGCAGGGACTTGAGGTCCGAGAGCACCCAGGCCCAGCCGCCACCGGCGTTCTCGCCCGGCCCCGCGTTGACGTCCTCGTGCACCCCGCCGACCATCTCGGCGGTCAGCGGCGCGCCGGTGACGTCGTGGGTGATCGTGAGTCTGGTGCCCGCGGTTTTCGTTTCCTCGATGTCGTAGGTGAGCGTCGTGTACGGCTCGGCCGCCATGGCTTCGGGACCCATCAGCAGCTTCCAGGTGATGACGAGCCGGCGCGGCGGGTCGACTTTCAGCACTTCGCCCTCGACGAGGTCGCCGGTGATCCCGGCGTCGATGAACTCCTGCGTCGGGCGGGTGCGGTGCTTGCCGCCGACCGCGAGGTCGTAGTCGGCGAGGCCGGTGTAGCCGTACTTCTGCGTCCACTCGGGCTTGGTGATGGCCTCCCAGATGCGCTCCGGCGTGGCCTTGATGTAGACGCGGTGGACCTGCACGGTGTTCGTCATGGTTCTTCGCCTTCCAGTTCGGTCTTGAGGTCGAGCAGCGCGGTGACCTGGCGCTCGGTGTACTTGTCGATCCACCGGTCGTGGATCTGGCGGATCGGGACGGGGTTGAGGAAGTGCCGCTTCTCGCGGCCTTCCTTCCGGGCGACGACGAGCCCGGCCTCCTCGAGGAGCTTCAGGTGCTTCATGACGCCGAAGCGGGTCATCTCCACCTGGGTCTCCAGCTCGGTGAGCGTGCGGCCGTCACGCTCGAAGAGCAGGTCGAGCAGGAACCGGCGCGTCGGATCCGCCAGCGCCTTGAACACCAGGTCGTCGTCGGGCACGCCGAAAGAATAGGTGACCAAAAGGTCACCTGTCAACGCGCCCGCTCACCCCAAGCCGAGCTTTCACGTGAAAGCTATCCGGAGGGAGTGCCTCCGGATCACTTTCGTAGGGAAAGTGGTGGTGGTTCAGACCAGGAGGGAGAGGGGGAGGATCAGGGCGATCGCGACCACCGAGATCAGCGTCTCCATCACCGACCAGCTCTTCAGCGTCTGGCCGACCGAGAGCCCGAAGTACTCCTTGACCAGCCAGAACCCGGCGTCGTTGACGTGGGAGAAGAACAGCGAGCCCGCCCCGATCGCGAGCACCAGCAGCGCGCTCTGCGACGGGTCCATGGTGGCGGCCAGCGGCGCCACGATGCCCGCGGCGGAGACCGTCGCGACCGTGGCCGAGCCCGTCGCCAGGCGGATCGCCACCGCCACCAGCCAGCCGAGCAGCAGCGGCGACAGGTTCGCGTCCTTGGCCAGGCCGGTGATGACGTCGCCCACGCCGGCGTCGACCAGGGTCTGCTTGAACCCGCCGCCCGCACCGACGATGAGGATGATGCCGGCGATCGGGCCGAGCGAGTCACCGACCACAGTGGACAGCTTGTCCCGGCCGAGCCCGGCCGGGCGGCCGAGCAGCACCATGCCCACCAGCACCGCCGCGAGCAGCGCGATCAGCGGGTCGCCGACGAAGTCGAGGATCTTGCGGGCCTGGCTGTCCTTGGCCAGCAGGATGTCCGAGAGCGCTTTCGCCAGCATGAGCACGACCGGCAGCAGCACCGTCGTGAGCGTCGCGGCGAAGCTCGGGCGCGGCTTGTCCGTGTCGGCGCGCTCCGGCACCAGCCGTTCGGGCGCGACGGCGTCCGGCACCATCCGGGCCGCGAGCCTGCCGAACAGCGGGCCCGCGACGACCACCGTCGGGATACCGACGAGCAGGCCGAACGCCAGCGTGATCCCGACGTTCGCGTTCAGCGCGCCCGCCGCGGCGAGCGGGCCCGGGTGCGGCGGGACGAGCCCGTGCAGCACCGAAAGCCCGGCCAGCGCCGGAATCCCCAGCAACATCAACGGTTTTCCGGTGCGCTTGACCGCCAGCAGCACCACGGGGATGAGCATCACGAGGCCGATCTCGAAGAACATCGGCAGCCCGATCAGCGCCGCCACGAGCGCCATCGCCCACGGCAGGCTCTTGTCCCGCGCCTTGCCGAGCACGGTGTCGACGATCTGGTCGGCGCCGCCGGAGTCGGCCAGCAGCTTGCCGAGCATCGCGCCGAGGGCGATGAGGATGCCGACGGACGCGACCGTGCTGCCGACGCCGGTCGTGAAGCTCTTGAGCAGCTTGTCGACCGGCATCCCGGCGGTCAGGCCGAGCACGAGCGAGCCGAGCACCAGCGACAGGAACGGGTGCAGCTTCACCTTCGTGATCAGCACGACGATGACGGCGATCGCGACGACGGTCGCGGCGATCAGGCGGGTGTCGTGGCCGGTCCAGCCGGCGGCGAGGACGGTGTTCACGCGTGCTCCCGGAAGGCGGTCAGCGCGGCTTCGGTGATCTCCGCGGGGGTCCGGCGGATGTCGAAGATCGCGCCGGGCTCGTCCGGCCCGAGGGGTTCGAGGTCGGCGAGCTGGGAGTCCAGCAGCGACACCGGCATGAAGTGGCCCGAGCGCGACTGCATGCGTTCGGCGAGGATCTCGCGGTCGCCGTGCAGGTGGGCGAACCAGACGTCGCCGCCGCTGCGCAGGACGTCGCGGTACCGGCGCTTGAGCGCGGACGACGTCACGACGCCGCCGGCGGCCTGGTGGTCGCGGATCCAGCCGGCGATCGCCGCGAGCCAGGGCGCGCGGTCTTCGTCGGTCAGCGGCGTGCCGGCGGTCATCTTGTCGATGTTGGCCTTCGGATGGAACGTGTCCGCTTCGGCGTATTCGACGTCGAGGGCGTTCGCGAGCGCCGTGCCGATCGTCGTCTTCCCGGAGCCTGACACCCCCATCACCACGATGACGGTCATCCGCACCTCCCACTTCGTTGTGCCCAGGTGAGTGAAACTCAAAAGTACTACTTATTCAACTTGAAGTACTACTTAATCGAATCAGGTGGTTAGGTTGGGTGCGGTGAGGCACGAGCAGGTACTGGACGCACTGGGTGCGGCGATCGCGAACGGAACGCTGACGCCGGGCACGGTGCTGCGCTCCGAAGAGCTGCAGGAGCGCTTCGGGGCGTCGCGGACGATGGCCCGCGAAGTCGTCCGTGTGCTGGAGACGATGCGGCTGACCAGCAGCAAGCGGCGGGTCGGGGTGATCGTCCGGGAGCCGGCGGAGTGGAACCACTACGACCCGCGGCTGATCCGCTGGCAGCTCGACGGCCCGGCCCGCCCGGCGGCGCTCGCCACGCTGAACGAGCTGCGGTCGGCGATCGAGCCGTGCGCGGCGCGGTACGCCGCCCTGCGCGCGACCCCCGAGGAGCGCGGCCGGCTGGGCGCGCTGGGGGAGCGCCTGGCGCGCACGGCCGAGGCCGGTGACCTTTCGACGTTCCTCGAGTTCGACATCGCCTTCCACGACCTGCTGCTCACCGCCTCCCGCAACCCGATGTTCGCGCAGCTTTCCGCGGTCGTCGCGGAGGTGCTGACCGGCCGGACCGGGCACGGCCTGATGCCGCCGCAGCCGCAGCCGGAGGCGGTGGCGCTGCACGCGGAGGTGGCCACGGCGGTGGCCGCCGGCGACGCGGACCGGGCGGAGCGGGCGATGCGGGACATCGTCGTCCAGGCGCGCGACGAGATCGCCGCCCTGGTGGCGGACGGCGGTCCCGAGGTCGAGTAGCCTCCCCCGGGAACTGGACTTTTCTTCTGCCGGGGGGCACGGGTGAGCGCGGCGCGCGCGATCGGACTGGTGTTGGGTGTGGCGGCCGACGGCGCCCTCGGCGACCCCCGGCGACGTCCTCCGGTGACGGCGTTCCGCCGGCTCCCGCACCGCTCGGGCGTCCTGGTCGCGGGCGCGGTCGTGGTGGGCGGTGCTTTGCTGGAGCGCGCCGCCCGCGGCCGCCCGCTGGTCCAGGCGTCGGCGACGGCGGTGTCGACGTGGGCGGTGCTCGGCGCGGCGGGACTGGCCACGCAGGGCACCGAGCTGGCCCGCAACCTCGAGGAGTGCCGCTTCGAGCCGGCCCGCTCGACACTGTCCGAATTGGACCCCCGGGTGACCGACGGCCTGGGCGCGATCGCGCTGTCGCGGGCGTCGGTGGAGACGCTGGCGGAGAACACGTCCGACGCGGTGGTGGCCCCGCTGGTGTGGGGAGCGCTGGCGGGCGTGCCGGGCCTGCTGGGCGCGCGTGCGGTGAGCTTGCTGCGCAGCGGCCGCTCCGGCCGTCGCGGGCACTGGGCGATCGACCGCATCGACGAGCTGGTCCACCTCCTGCCGACCCGCGCGGCGGCGGCCCTGACGGTGGTGGCGGCCCCGGTGGTCGGAGGTTCGGCGGGCGGGGCGTGGCGGGCGTGGCGCCGCGACACGATCGCCCACCCGAGCCCCAACGCGGGCCGCGTGGAGGCGGCGTTCGCGGGAGCACTGGAGATCCGCGTCGGCGGCAGGACGGTGTACCCGCACGGAGTGGCGGAGCTGCCGGTGCTGGGAGTGGGGCGGAACCCCGACGCGGGCCACGTGACGCGTGCGGTGGAGCTGTCCCGGGTGGTGGGCTGGCTGGCGGCGGCGACCTCGGTGGTGCTGGCGGTGGCGGGGAGTCTTTGGCGGCGTCCGGGCTGAGTCAGCTCCGGCGGCGCAGTTGCGCCAACGCCGCCCGATCCAATGGCCCGTCCCGCTCGGCCAGCCGGGCCCCGATCCGCTCCCGGTCCTCGGCCGTCCGGTTGCCGCCGAACTTGAACTTCGCCCGGACTCCCGTCACCGTGAACTCGATCCCCCGGATCCCCGGCAGCAGCCGCCGATCCGGGGCCTCCGTCGCGCTGACCGGGGCCCGGGCTCCGTCCGGCTCGAAGTGCCGCAGCTGCTCGTCCAGCAGCTGCGCCTTGGCCGCCGCGTCGTCGACCAGCCGGACGTCGCCCTCGAGCTGGACCGTTGCGTAGTACGACGTCGGCACGCCGTGGGCCGGGTCCGTGGCCGTGTTCCAGTCCGCCCGGATGTACGTGTAGTCGCCGACCACCGCCAGCAGTGCCCTCGGGTGTTCCTCCAGCAGGGGCCAGATCGGGTTCGGGCGGGCCAGGTGGGTGACGATCGTGCGGTCGCCGTCGAACACGAAGTGCGCCGGCGTCACCACGGGCAGGTCCCGGCCCCGGCCGCCGGCGATCAGCTGCCCGAAGTCGTGCTCGGACAACCACTCCCGCCACTCGGAATCGGCGGAAGCGTCCCACGGGTGGATCAACATGGCCCGAGTATCACCACCGCAAGTGGCCTCACCACAGGGCCAGTTCCGGCCTATCTCTGGGGGCCACTTTCCGCGTACTCGTCTTCGGCGAGGATCTCCGCGACGGACTTGCGCCGCGAAGGCGAGGAAGACGCGTCCAACGCTCCGCCCGGCTTCAGCTCGCGGACCGTGAAGTACAGCCAGCCGAGCAGCGCCATCGCCCCGAACGCGATCCACTGCAGCGCGTACGACAGGAACGGCCCCGAGTCCGTCTGCGGCAGCGGCAACGCGCCGAGTACGCCGGGCTGGCCGACGTCGAGCTGGAAGTACCCGGGCCGGATGTCGAGCCGGCCCGCCCGCGCCACCACCCGGGAGTCGACGACGTAACTTTGCAGCTTCCCGCCGGTCGACGCGTCGGCGAACGCGTCGCGGTTCTTCGGGTCGGTTTCGTCCGCCCGCACCCGGGCCGTCACGGAAACGGTCCCGGACGGCGGTGGCGCGATCGGCGGCGCTGCGGACTTGCTGTCCAGCCCCACGTAGCCGCGGTCGATCAGCACGATCGTGCCGTCGGTGGTCCGCATCGGCGTCAGCACCTCGAAGGCGCCCTCGCCCTGGACCGTGCGCAGCCGCGCGACGACCTCCTTGTCCGGCAGGTACTGGCCGGTTATCGAGACGAGGTGCCACTCGGTGTGCCGGCCGGGCGCGCTCCCCGGCGGCAGCAGCTGCGCCAGCGGCACCGGCGCCGCGGTGAACGACGCCTCCAGCGCGGCGTTCTGCTGCTCGCGCTCGGTGTTGCGGCTGAACTGCCAGGGCGAGAGCAGCGTGAAGCAGCAGACGGCGAAGGTGAACACCACCGCCGTCAGAGCCAGCCACCCGGGCCGGAGCAGGAACCGCAACCGCACCCCACCACGGTAGGCCGTGCCCCGCCCGCGCCGCCCGCCGACTCCCGTCACCTGTGACGGAGGCCGGACGAACCGCCCGGGCGGGGCGAACGCGGCTCAGCGATCGAGCCGCCACGGCCGGCTCGGGTTCTCGCGGGCCGGCGGACCCGGGTTGTGACGCCGATCACGCGTGGGCGCGAACCCAGTCCAGCAGTCCGGGCGCGGCGCGCTCGACCATGCCGAGGACGTCTTCGAAGCCGTCGTCCCCGCCGTAGTAGGGATCGGGGACCTCGGCACCTTCGGGCGCCGACGGGTCGAACGAACGCAGCAGCCGCACTTTCGCCGGGTCGCCGACCCGCGCGCGCAGGAACTCGAGGTGCCCCTCGTCCGCAGCCAGCAGCAGATCGGCGGCCAGGTCCTCGTCGGACACCTCGGACGCGACGTGCGCGGTGGGATAGCCGTGCGCCTTCAGCGTGGCCCGGGCGCGCTTGTCGACGGGCTCCCCGGCGTGCCACGGCCCGGTCCCGGCGCTCGTCACGCGAACGGCGTCACCGAGACCGGCGTCGTCGAGGTGGGCCCGGAAGACGAGTTCGGCCATGGGGGAGCGGCAGATGTTGCCGGAGCAGACGAAGACGATGTGCGGCACGGCTCCGAGCGTAACCATGGGCATCGGCGAAGGGAGCGACACCGGCCACTCGTGGCCGACGGTCGAGGAGCGCGGAGGCCGCGGGAATCAGCCTGACGAGAATCGCCACGCATCGGGGCCGCGAGGGCCGCCCGTTCATCGCGGTGGAGGAGGGGCGACGTCGACGTCCTTCACCATCCGCGACAGCCGCCGTGCCCTCTCCGCCCCGCCGGAGCAGACGAAGACGATGTGCGGCACGGGTCCGAGCGTAACCACCGGGTTCACCCCGTCACCCGCCCGCTCGGCGGTATCCGCGGCCCGCGCCGCGCACTTAGCGTCGATCGGGCGAGGACGCGAACCGGAAGGAGAGCGATCATGCACGGGTGCTGCTCGAAGTGCACCGGCCAGGGCTGCGGTTGCTGCGGCAACTGCAACTGACCGCACCCGGCGCCCGCGGCGGCCTGGTGCCGCCGGGGCGCCCCTAATCCGCTGAACAGGTCGCCGAAGTCGCTTCGCCGAGGGCGCGCCTGTGCAGCGCGTCGAACCGGTGGACGACCTCCGCCACCTCCGCCGTCACCCGCTGCCGGATCGGGCACGCGCGGGCCTCCCGGACCGGCGTCGTCGCCGCCAGTTCCGTCAGCAATCCCGTGTTGAGCCCGTCGATCACCGGGCGGATCTGCGCGAGGTCGGGGCGGGTCGACGGCGCCTCCGCCGGGTGCGCGGCCCAGCGCGCGTAGAGGCCGCGCTGCACCAGCTTGTTCGCCTCGATCTGGGCGCGGAAGAACCGGACCGCGTCCGCCGGGTCGAGGCCCAGCTGGGGTGCCCGCGCCGCGACCGAGTCGTAGATCTGCTGCTCCCGCACCGGGTCGTCGATCGGCGACGGGGTGCCGTACTTGGCCGCCGCCACCTGGTCGGCGATCGCGACGCGGTCCGCCGCCAAGTCCGTGAGCCGCCACAGAGCCGTCCGGGAAAGCGACGGACCGGAAGCCGAAGCAGGGGCGGCGAAGAGCAGAGACGCGGCGAGGACCGCCGTCACCGTGACGAGCCAGGACCGAAGGCGCATGGCCCCGGACGGTACATGCGAAAATCACCGCGTGCCCGCCCTTTCCGAAGTCATCTCCGTGCTGGAACAGGCTTACCCGCCCGCGCTCGCCGAGTCGTGGGACGCCGTCGGCCTCGTCTGCGGCGATCCCGCCGAACCGGTGAGCCGGGTGCTGTTCTGCGTCGACCCCGTCGCCGAGACCGTCGGCGAAGCCGTCGAACTCGGCGCGCAGCTGATCGTCGCCCACCACCCGCTGCTGCTGCGCGGTGTGCACGGCGTGCCCGCCGACACCGCCAAAGGCGCGCTCGTGCACCGGATGATCCGCGCGGGCATCGCCCTCTACTGCGCGCACACCAACGCCGACTCCGCCGACCCCGGCGTCTCGGACGCGCTCGCCACGGCGATCGGGCTGCGCGTCACCGGCCCGCTGGCGCCGAACGACGACGGCGTCACCGGCATCGGCCGCATCGGCGAACTGCCCGCCCCCGAGCCGTTCGCGGCGTTCGTCCGGCGCGTCGCCGACGCCCTGCCCGCCACCGTGCCCGGCGTGCTCGGGGCGGGCGAGGCGGACCGCCCGATCCGCACCGTCGCCGTGTCCGGCGGCGCCGGGGACTCCTACCTGCAGCAGGCCACCGCGGCCGGGGTCGACGCCTTCGTCACCGCCGACCTGCGGCATCACCCCGCCGGCGAGCACCTCGCGGGCCGCGGGCCGGTGCCCGCACTGGTCGGGCTGACCCACTGGGCCAGCGAGTGGCCCTGGTGCGGGCAAGCCTCGGCGGTCGTGGCGCAGGCGTTTGCGGGTAACGTCGACACCTGCGTCTCCACGCGGTGCACCGACCCGTGGACCGTCCGCGCCGAGCGCACATCGATTTAGAGGAGCACCGTGAAGGCCGAACCCGCCGTGCAGCGTCAGTTGCTCGAGCTCGCCAAGGTGGACGCCGAGCTTTCGCGCACCGCGCACCGCCGCCGCACCCTGCCCGAGCTGGCCGAGATCGACGCGGGGGAGAAGACCGCCCGCGAGCGCCGCGACGCGCTCGTTTCGGCGGAGACCGCCGCCTCCGACCTCGACCGCGAGATCGCCCGGCAGGAGAAGGAGATCGAGTCGGTGCGCGCCCGCGAGGAACGCGACCGCAAGCTCCTGGCCTCCGGCTCGGTCAACTCGAAGCAGATGACCGACATCGAGCACGAACTGCAGTCGCTGGAACGCCGTCAGCGGGCGCTGGAAGACGACCTGCTGGAGCTGATGGAGCAGCGCGAGGCCCTCGGCCTGGACGCGCAGCGCACCGGCGCCGAGGTCGACAAGGCCGAGGCCGAGGTCGCCGCCGCGATCGCCCGCCGCGACGAGGCGTTCAAGGACCTCGACACGACCCGCGCGCGCCGCGACGAAGACCGCGTGAAGCTGCTGCCGCGCTTCCCGGAGCCGCTGCTCAAGCTGTACGAGCGGGTCCGCGAGCACAAGGGCATCGGGGCCGCGCTGCTGCGCGCCCGCCGCTGCGGCGCCTGCCAGCTGGAGCTGGACCGCAACACCGTCAACGAGATCAAGGCCGCGCCGGAGGACGACGTCATCCAGTGCGAGAACTGCGGCGCGATCCTGGTCCGGACCCTGGAGTCGGGTCTGTGACCTCGCACGTCGTCATCGAGGCCGACGGCGGTTCCCGGGGCAACCCGGGCCCCGCCGGCTACGGCGCCGTGGTCCGCGACAGCGACGGCCAGGTCCTCGCCGAGCGCAAGGAAAGCCTCGGCGTCGTGACCAACAACGTCGCCGAGTACAACGGCCTGATCGCCGGCCTGGCCGCCGCGGCCGAGCTCGGAGCGTCCACAGTGGACGTCCGGATGGACTCGAAGCTCGTGGTGGAGCAGATGTCCGGGCGCTGGAAGATCAAGCACCCGGACATGCAGCCGCTGGCCGAGCGGGCCAAGGAGCTGGCCGCCGGGTTCTCCCGCGTCAAGTACGAGTGGATCCCGCGCGCGCAGAACGCCCACGCGGACCGGCTGGCCAACGAAGCCATGGACGCGGCGACCGGCAAGCCCGCGGCCGGCCGGCCCGGAACCGCAGGGAAGAAGACCGCGAGGACCGGCGCCGCCACGGGCAGCGCCGCCGCTGCGAAGACCGGCGCCGCCGACAAGCCGCAACTGCCCACCCGCAAGCCCGACCGCGCGGCGGTGGCCTGGACCGGCGCCCGCGGCACCCCGACCCGGCTGCTCCTGCTGCGCCACGGCCAGACCGAGATGTCGGCGCTGCGGCGCTACTCCGGCCGCGGCGACGTCCCGCTCACCGAACTGGGCCGGGCCCAAGCCGCCGCGGCGGCGAAGCGGCTGGCCGCGACCGAGGGCCTGGTCGTCGATGGCGTGGATGGCGGAGTCGTTCCGATCATCTCCTCGCCGCTCACGCGCACGAAGCAGACCGCGCAAGCCGTCGCCGACGCGCTCGGCGGGCGCGTCGAGACCCACCCCGGCCTCATCGAGACCGACTTCGGCGAGTGGGAAGGCCTGACCTTCGCCGAAGCGGCCGACCGCGATCCCGAGCTCCACAGCTCCTGGCTGGGCGACAGCTCCGTGCCGCCACCCGGCGGCGAGAGCTTCGACGTCGTGCACCGGCGCGTCCGCAAGGCCCGCGACGAGCTGATCGCCGAGCACGGCGGCCGGACGTTGGTGCTGGTCAGCCACGTGACGCCGATCAAGACCCTGCTCCGGATGGGCCTCGACGCCGGGCCGCAGCTGCTGTTCCGGCTGCACCTGGACCTGGCGTCGCTGTCGATCGTCGAGTTCTACCCGGACGGGAACGCCTCGGTCCGCCTCGCCAACGACACCTCGCACCTGGCCTGACCGGCGCCGCGCTGAGCAGGGAAAATGTGGGGTGGATCACGCTCAAGCCCGACGCGTGGCCGACCCGGGATGGGGTATTGGCTACAGTGTCTCGACCGCGTCGCCGCGGTGGCGGGTCACCAGATCGACCCACTTCAGGGGGCGCCGGCTCGCGCGTATCCCACCGGCAGAAGCCTGCGGGCGGAACAGTGACGAGGACATGACGGCTAGCGCACTCACCGAGACCTCTCCGAGCGACGTCCCCGAGGATCCGGCCACCACCACGGCCACCCGCGGCTGGGGCGCACGGCTGGCGCCGGTGCTGGCCGTGCTCGCCGGCGTCGCGGCGGTGGCCCTGCACGCCACCCGCTACGGCCACTGGATCGTCGACGACGCCGCCATCACCTTCTCCTACGCCCGCAGCTTCGCCGACGGCCTCGGCCCGGTGCTGCAGCCGGGCGCCCCGCCGGTCGAGGGCTTCTCCGACCCGACGTGGATGGTGCTGCTCGGCCTCGGCAAGCTCGTCGGCCTCTTCGACCACGGCGAGATCTTCGGGATCCCCGACTACGTGCTGTTCCCGAAGGCGCTGGGCCTGCTGTTCACCGGCGGCATCCTGACGGCCTGCTACATCGCCGCGAAGCAGATCTTCACCCGCTTCGCGTGGCTGGCGACCCTGATCGCCGGCCTGACGCTGGCGACCATCCCGTCGTTCGTCATCTGGGTCGTGTCCGGCCTGGAGAACTCGCTGTTCGCGTTCGCGGTCGTCACGCTGGGCGTGACGCTGTTCGTCTCGGTGAAGCGCGACGTGCTGCTGACGCCGAAGGTGGCGCTCTGGTCCGGGGTCATGGTCGCGTTTGCGGCGCTGACCCGCCCGGAAGGGCTCATCTACGCGGGTGCGTACCCGCTCGCCGCGCTGTTCCTGCTGCGTTCCGGGCTGTTCTGGAAGAGCTTCCGGCTCGCGCTGCTGTCGGTGGCGGCGTTCGCCGTGCCGTTCGGCGCGTACGTCGCCTGGCGGTACACGGAGTTCGGGCGGCTGCTAGCCAACCCGTCGGTGGCCAAGCAACAGGGCCTGCCCGGGTTCGACGCCGTGAAGCGGCCGTTCGAGCTGGTCGGCTACGCGGGCTGGGCCGGCGTGGTCGTGCTGGCGCTGGTGATCGTGTTCGCGCTGGTCAAGGCCCCGTGGCGGCGTCCGCTGAGCGCGCTGCTCGTGCCGCTGGGGCTCGGGATCGTCGCGTACGGCGTGATGGTCGCCGACTGGATGTACCAGCACCGGTTCGCCAGCCCGGTCTGGGCGCTGGCGGTCATCGCGGGCACGCTGTCGGCCGGTGAGCTGCTGCGCCACCGGCAGGCGCTGCTGCGCATCGGGATCGTCGTGGTGCTGGTCGGCGCGTTCGTCCCGTCGGCCATCGGGTTCGCGGCCGCGGCGGACAAGTTCGCGAAGAACCCGAACATCACGGCGTGCCTGGTGGGCGATCGCTTCGGCCGCGGGTTCAACACCTACGCCGACATCCTCGGCCTGCAGAAGGCGTCGCTGCTGCTGCCGGACCTCGGCGGCTCGTCGTTGACCAGCCGGCTCGAGCTGGTCGACATGGCCGGCCTGGTGAACAAACCGATTGCCGACCTGGTGCACGACAACGACCTCGCCGGCCTGCGCGACTACGTGTTCGACACGGTCAAGCCGACGTTCATCCACTCGTGGGGCCCGTGGGCGGCGGGCAACGGGATCGCCCTCGACCCCCGGCTCGACCGCGACTACGTGCTGATCTACAGCTCCCCGATCGAGGGCCTCCGCAACGGCGACTGGGTCCGCCGCGACGCGGTGACCGACCCGGCCAAGCTGAAGGCGGCCCAGGAGTACGCGGCGAAGACGATCCCGGCGGTGGCGGCGGACCGCTTCGGCGGCCCGCTGGACGACTGCGGCCCGACGATGCACCCGGGCCAGACGATCAAGCTGCCCAGCTGAGGCTCAGCCAGAGCGCTACGGTCGCCGCGGCCAGGCACAGGGGCGTGGTGATCGCGCCCAGGGCGTGGAACGTCTTCCCCGACGGAGGCGCCGGGAGCGTCCGGCGCCACAGCAGCGTCGCGAGTGAGCCGAGGTAGCTCGCGTTCGGGCCGATGTTGACGCCCAGCAGCACCGCGAGCAGCACGCCCGGTGCCGGGTGCGGGCCCAGGACGGACAGCAGGATCAGCGTTGCCGGCAGGTTGTTCACCAGGTTGGCCAGCAGCGCGGCGACCCCGGCCGCCACCAGCAGGTCGGTCAGGCCGGTCGACGCCGGCAGGACGTCCCGGAGGACGCCGCCGAGGAGGTGCTCCGACACGGCTTCCACCACGACCGCCAGCCCCAGCACGAACAGGCACAGCTGCGGCGCCGCTTCGGTGACCAGCTGCCGCGGCCGGATCTTGCCCTGCGCCAGCGCGCGCACGCCGAGGATCAGCGCCGCCAGCGCCGCGATCCAGACCGGCTCGACGTGCCCGAGCGGCCCCACGGCGAACCCGGCGAGGGTCAGGCCGAGGACGACGAGGGCGAACGTCGGCGTCTCGAGGTGCTGCCGCGGGTCCGGTGTGTCGCGCGGCCGCAGGTCCGCGGCGAAGAACCGCAGGAAGACCACCAGTTCGACGGCGAGCGTGACCAGCCACGGCAACGCCATCAGCGCGGTGAACCCGGCGAACGTCAGCCCGGACGCGGCGAAGGCCAGGAGGTTGGTCAGGTTGGACACCGGCAGCAGCGTCGACGCCGAGTTGGCCAGGTGCGCGCAGGCGTAGACGTGCGGCCGGGCGGGGAGCCGCAGGGTGGTCGCCGTCGCGAGGACGACCGGGGTGAGCAGCACGACGGTGGCGTCCAGGCTGAGCACCGCGGTGACCCCGGCCGCGGCGGCGAAGGTCAGCACCAGCAGCCGCCGCGGCTTGCCGTGGCACGCCTCGGCGAGCCGGTTGCCGAGCCAGGCGAACACCCCGGCCACACTGGCCAGAAAGGACAAAAGGAGAATCGCGGCCAGGAAGCCCAGCGTCGGCAGGATTTCCACGGCCCGCTGCCCGGCCGCGGCCGGCGAAACCAGGCCCAGCAGGAGCGCGAGCCCGGCGGCCGGCACGGCAGCCACCGCTTCCGGCAGGCCCCGCGGCCGGACGATGGCGAAGAGCAGGACCGCGCCCAGCAGCACCAGGCTTCCCGCGCCTGCCCAGAAGTTCACGTGTTCACGCTAACTGCGCCCCGGTTTTGCCGGTGCCGCCGGGTAGCGTGGAAGACGGGGGGCGGCGCCCCACCGCGAGGCTCGAATCGCCGGCGGTCGCGCGGTCCACGAGTGCGTGCCGCCCAGCACGGCGGGACGCTGCTGCACCGGCTCGAAGCGGAGTCCGAAAGCGCCCTGAGTCAGTCCAAACCGGACCCGGCTCAGCGACCGTCCACGCGCTGCGACGACTTCGCCAGCGCACCACCGAGTTCCGCCCGCCCCGGAATCCCCAGCTTCCGGTACGCCCCCGAGAGGTGCAGCTCCACCGTCCGCCGCGTCAAGTGCAGGGCCGTCGCGATCTCCCGGTTGGTCAACCCCTGCGCGGCCATCACGGCGATGCGGTTCTCCTGCCGGGTCAGGCCGTGCTCGTTGTCCTTCGCCGGGGTCAGCGCGCGCCGCGCCGAGCGCAGCTCCTCCGCCGCGCGCCGGGCCAGCGGCCGCGCTCCGCACTGCTCGCTCAGCTCGACCGCCTGCCGCAGCGTCTCGATGGCCTTTTCGGACTGGCCGTGCCGCGCCTGCAGCGTGCCGAGCTCGGTCAGCGCCGTCGCCAGCTGCAGCCGCGACGGCGAAGACCGCAGCGCCGTGATCGCCTTCTGCAGCGCCCGCTCGGCTTCGTCGTCCTCGCGGACCAGCCCGAGCGTCGTGAGCGCCGTGCCCAGCGGCCGCGCCGCACCCCAGCGGGCCGAGGCGTTGATGTCCTCTTCGGCCAGCCGGGCCGCGTCGTCGGTCTGGCCGAGCGCCAGCGCCGCGCGCGCGGCGTGCGCGCGCCAGGGCACGAACCCCGGAAACCGCATGCCGTGGTGGGCCAGCCGCCGCCCGCAGCTGAGCAGGTCCTCGAACCCGAAGCGGGTGTACCCGGTCGCGACGCGCAGGCGGCCCCGCGCGTACAGCAGGTAGGTGTGGGTGAACAGGCCCTGGCTGGCGACGAAGTCCATCCGGTCCAGCAGCGACGTCGCCGCCTCGAACCGGCCGAGGTCCACCCAGCACTCGACGAGCTTCGCCGCGCACAGCACGCCGACCGGGCAGGTCGTCGTCCCGCCGCGCTCGTCGAACCGGCGCAGCAGCGACTCGAAGTGCACGCTGGCCCGCTGCAGGTCGCCGCTGGCCTGCAGCGCGATCCCGCGGGCCAGGGTGGGCAGCGCGCCGTGCGGCACGTGCACGTCCCAGGGCTCGCGCTCGACGTCGAGGACCCGGCACAGCCGGTCGACGTGCGCCGGCTCGTCCGCGAGCACCGCGGTGGCCAGCGTGAAGAAGTAGTGCTGCTCGAACAGCTCGCCGTCGTCGCCGCTCAGCCCCCGGGAACTCCGGGTGGGGGAGTCCCCGGCGGCACTCAGCGCGTCGGCGAAGTGGCCGACGGCGTCCTGCGCGGACTCGCCGCTGCGGACGGCGTCGAGCGCCAGCAGCGCCGAGCGGCTCCGCTGGGCCGCCGGGTCGGTCAGCGGCGCCCACTGCTCCTCGAAGTCGCGGAACTCCGGGGGCGGGCCCAGCCTGCTGCCGGCCTCGGCGAGGTAGGTCATGCACAGCAGCGGCCAGACGGCGTCCGGCCCGCCGGCGTCGAGCCGCGCCGCGATCTGGCCCGCCGCGCTGATCCCGAGCCGGGCGTCCTGGCCGCCGCAGAGCGACAGCAGCATCGCGGTCGCGATGAACGCGGCGGTCTCGCGGTTGCCGACGGTGTCGACGGCTTCCCGCACCCGCTTCGCCGCGCCGGGCGGGTCGAACTGGAACTCCGCGTGCGCGAGCTGCAGCAGCACGGCCATCCGGCGCCCGGACGTCAGCCGTTCCTCCAGCGCCCGCCGCAGGTGCCGGGCGGCCAGCTCCGGCCGTCCGGAGAACACGGCGTCGCGCGCGCTCAGCCGCAGCACGTCCACGGCCCACGGGATCCGGATCGCCGTCGCTTCCAGCAGGTGGGCGGCCACGCGCTCGGGCGGCGCCCCCGCCTCCGCCAGCAGCTTCGCCGCCCGGGAGTGGTTGACCGCCCGCGTGGTCTGCGGCATGTCCTTCAGCAGGGAGTTGCGGACGAACGGGTAGGTCAGCGCCGGCCGGCTGCTGTTGTCGAGCACGTGCAGCCGGACCATCGTGTCGATCGCCTGCAGAGCGTCGAGCTCGTCGACGCCGGCCAGCCGGGCCAGCAGGTCGAAGCCGGCGTCCTCGCCGAGGATCGCCGCCGCGTGCAGGATGGCCGGCGCGTGCGGGAACTCCTGCATCCGCATGAGGAGCACCTGCCCGATCAGCGACGAGCCGAGCTCGTGCGGGTCGGCGCCGGGCAGCAGCCGCGGCCGCAGCGCCTGCAGCAGGACCGGGTTGCCGCCGGTCGCCTCGCGGCAGGCGGAGGCGAGCTCCCCGGGGGCGAGGCCGAGGATCTCCGCCGCGGCCGCGTCGCCGAGGCCGTTCAGCGTGATGGTGGCCGGCATGCTGCCCACCATGTCCAGCAGCGCGACCTCGGGGTGCGGGGGATGGCCGATGAGGGAGGTCAGGACGATCAGCACCGGCAGGTCGAGCACGCGGTTGCGGAGGTAGGCCAGGCACCGCATGGACCAGGCGTCGGCGAGGTGGACGTTGTCGATGCCCAGCAGCAGCGGACCCCGCTCGGTCGCGTCGCGGACGATCCGGAAGAAGAGGTCGAGCGCTTCGCTCTCGCCCGCCGGTCCGCACAGTTCGGTGACGGGCGGGTGCGGCGGTGAGCCCGGTCCCTCGAGCGCGTCGGCCAGCTGGCGGACGACCCCGCCGGACAGGTGGCTCTCCAGCCGGGACCCGGTGGCGATCGCGACGGTGAAGCCCGCGTCCGCGGCCAGCGCCGCGGCGGTCCGCAGGGTGGCGCTCTTGCCCATGCCGAACTCGCCGGCCAGCACCGCGGTGGCGGAAGTGCCGCCCAGCACGACCGGGAAGAGACCGGTCAGGCGGCCGAGTTCGGGCTCGCGACCGGGGAGCCGAGGGGCGGGACGCTTCGGTACCGAAGCCCCGCTGGCGGGGTGCTCGGGATTTACTTCGGTATCCACCGTAAGGACTTTCATGTTGGGTTGGGGCAGACTACTGGAAACCGGCCGACCACGGGAGACACCGCGGAGCGCGGCCGGTACCGGCCACGACCTGACCAGGGGAGACGATGGACGCAGCGGATGCGAACCGGATCTTCCCCGCGGCCGGCCGGGCCGTGCAGAGGGCCGTCGCGGCCACCCCGAGCACGAGCAGCAGGAGCGGGCCGGCTCCCATCCTCCGCCGTCCCCCGGCCCCGCTCGGCTTCCGGCGTTCGGCCGTCCCCCTGCCGGGCGGCAGGTAGCCGAGCCGGACGGCCTCCGCCAGTGCGCCGGCCACCGGGACGAACCCGGCGACCCGGCTCCGGCAGCGGGCGCAGCCGAGCAGGTGGGCCTCGAACGCTTCCGGATCGTCGTGGACGCCGAGCCCGTAGGCCGCGGCGTCCCCCGCCCGCCCGTTCATCGGACCGACACTTCCCCGAGCGCCTTGCGCAATTGCCGCATCGCCGTGTACAGCCGCGATTTGACGGTTCCCTCGGGAATTCCCAGAATTTCTGCCGCCCGTCGAACGGTGTTTCCGGCGAGATAGGTTTCGTAGATAACCGATTGGTATTTCGCGTCCAGTTCCCGCAATGCCCGAGTAATCGTTAGTGCCGCTAACGAACTGTCCGCACGGTCGGTGGACTCGGTGTTTTCCGGGATCTCCAGAGCGACCTCCTGCGGGCGGACGCGGCGATTCCTCCAGCCGTCGATGACGATCCGCCGCGCCACCGTGAGCAGCCATCCCCGCAGCATTCCGGGCTCGCGTTCGAGCGTGTCGGAGTGCTGCCACGCGCGGATCATGGTCTCCTGCACCACGTCCTCGGTCCACTGCCGGTCGTGGTTGGTCAGGGCCAGGACCTGCGCAAACAGGGTGGCGCGGAAGTCCTTGTAGAGCAACGGGACGAGGTCGTCGCCCGCGGTCGGGCCGGTGTCGACCGCGGTGGCGGACGACGCGTAGCCGACCTGGCCGCGGCTTTCTCTTCCCAGTGCTTCCATAAAGCTCGCAACCTCACCTGACTGGCGGACCGTGGGGCCATCGGAGCGTAGCGCAAAAACACTTAATAGGCCATATGCATTAGTTTCGACGGCCAATTCGACGGCGACCGCCGCAGCCGGGCTCACAATGCGTCTTGTGATACACGTCACAGGTCACTAAAAGGTGACGGAGAGAACCGGACCACACGTTCCCGCCGTAACAGGAGGTGAGGACTCCTTTGCGAAGGGACAACGGGGATGCCGCTCCGATTCGTGGCGTTGCTGGCCGCCGCGACCGCGCTCGTGCTCGGCTGCGCTCTCCCGGCGTCGGCCGGCGAACTGCAGCAGACCGACCGCGCCCTGCTGACCCGGCTCAAACAGCACACGCTGTGGGCCGTGCCGTCGAGCAGGCTCGCCGTCGAGCGGGCCACCAACCGGCGCGTGCGCGCGGTCGCCGTCCGCATCGCCGACGACCAGGCCCGCCTCGACGTCGCCCTGCGCGCGGTCGCCGACCGGCTCGCCGTCACCCTGCCGGGGGAGCCCACGGACCAGGAGCGCGGCTGGGCCGGCGAGATCGCCGCCGGCTCCGGCGACGCCTTCGACCGCGCCTACGTCAACCGCCTCCGCGCCGAGTACGGCACCCTCTTCGGGCTTGCCTCCGACGTCCGCGCGGGCACCCGCGACGACGACGTCCGCGCGTTCGCCCAGACCGCCGTCGACACCTCGCTCGGGCACCTGACGCTCCTGGAGAGCACCGGGCTCGCCGAGACCACGTCCCTGCTCGTCTCCGCCACCGAGGACGACACCCTCGGCGGCGGCGCCATCGCACTCGGCGCCGTTTTCGTGGCCCTCGCCGCCGCCGCCACGTTCGGCCTGCTCCGCCTGCTCGGAACCCCCGCCACGACCTCGCCGCGCACCCGGAGGTAACCCGCCCCATGTCCCTTTCCGCCGCGCTGGCCCCGGTGTCGCCGCACGACACCGGGATCGCCGAGGCCGCCGCGCTGTCCGGCCGCCTCACCTACCTCTGCATGTGCCTGACGCTGTGCTGGGGCGTCCTCGCCGCGACCGGCTGGGTCCGCCGGTTCAGCGGCCAGGACGCCATCCGCACCGGGCACGTCCTGCTCGCCGCGTTCACCCTCGCCCTCGGCACCCTGCACGGGCTGACGTTCCTCTTCCTCGAGGACGACCCCTTCGGCGTCGCCGACCTGCTCCTGCCCTTCTACGACGGCACCCCGCGGCACGCGCTGGGCATCGCCGGCCTCGAACTCGTCGTCGCCGTGTCCGTGACCGCCGGGCTGCGCCGCGGCGCCCGCGAAGGCCGCTGGCTGCGCTTCCACCAGGCCGGGTACCTCGCCATCGGCCTGCTCGCCGTGCACGCCTGGCTCGGCGCCGCCTCGAGCGGGCACGTCGCCGTCGTCTGGCTCGCCGGCATCACCCTGCTCGCGCCGCCGGTGCTGCTGTCGGTCCTGCGCGTGCTGCCCGCCGCGGTGCTCGCCCGCGCCGGGCTGGTCACGCCGCCGCCCACCGGGCCCGGTCCGGAAGCGGCCACCGTGCGCGTCGACGTCGACAGCCAGCGCTGCCACGCCTACGGGGTCTGCCAGTCCGAGGCGCCCCAGGTCTTCCAGCTCGGCCAGGACGGGCAGCTCGAGTACGAGAAGCGCCCCGATGCCCTGCTGGTCCCGGACGTCCGGGCCGCCGCTCGCGCCTGCCCGATGCGAGCCATCCACCTGTTGGGAGCCACCCGATGAGCGAACGCATCGTGATCGCCGGAGCCGGCCTCGCCGGCCTGCGCGCGGCCGAACGGCTGCGCGAACTCGGGTTCGACGGCGAAGTCGTCGTCCTCGGTGCCGAGCCCGACATCGCCTACCACCGCCCGGCGCTGTCCAAGCAGCTGCTCACCGGGGCGGTCAGCCGCGCCGACACCCTGCTCGCCGACCCCCTCGAGGTCGACGCCGAGTGGCGCTTCGACACCCCCGTCACCGCGCTCTCGCCGAACCGGCAGATCGTCCACCTGCGCCACGGGGAACTCCGCTACGACGGGCTGATCATCGCCACCGGCGTCGAACCGCGCCGCATGCCCGGCGCGCCACACGGCCACCCCCGCGTGGTCGTCGTCCGCACCCTCGCCGACACGATCGCCCTCCAGCGCGCACTGGCCACCAACCCCGGCCCGGTCGCCGTCGTCGGCGACGGCTTCATCGGCTGCGAAGTCGCTTCGAGCCTGCGCGAAATGAACCGCGAAGTCGTCCTCTTCGGACGCGCGAGAGCCCTTCTCGCCGACGTCCTCGGCCCCGACATCGGCGACTGGCTCACGGCGCTGCACACCGCCCGCGGCGTCCGCCTCGAACTCGGCACCACCATCCGCCGCTGGCGTCCGGCCCCCACCCACGTCGGCCTCGAGTTCGCCGACGGCCGCGCCCTCGACGTCGCCTGCGTCGTCGTCGCCGTGGGCAGCGTCCCCGCCGTGTCCTGGCTGCGCGGCGCCAAGCTGCCCCTCGACGACGGCGTCGTCTGCGGGCCCACCTGCCACGTCGTCGGCTCGTCGACGATCGTCGCGGCCGGCGACGTCGCCCGCTGGCCCAACCTCCGCTTCGACCCCGCGCCCCACCGGGACGAGCACTGGCTCAACGCCGTCGAAATGAGCCGCGCCGCGGCCGAGAACCTCCTTGCCGGCCCCCAGGGCTCGCCGGCCTACACGCCGGTGCCCCGGTACTGGTCCGAGCAGCACGGCGTCCGCATCCAGGTCGCCGGCCGCCCCGCCCTCGCCACCGACACTGTCCTGCTGGAATCGCCGGTCCCCGGCACCCGGCCCATCACCGGCTTCGTGCGCCAGGGGCAGCTCGTCGGCCTCATCGGCCTCGACAGCCCCGCCGCCGTCCTCCACTGGACCGCCGAACTCGCCCGCCAGCACCCGGTGGCCGCCGAGCCGCCGCCCGAAGTCCGGCCCCGCCACCACAGCGGGGCGGCGGCCGGGTACTGAGCTACCATCCAGCCTGCGGACGAGCTGGCAGGGCGGTCGCGAGCCGGGGCGACCCGGTCCGAGGAAAGTCCGGACTCCGCAGGGCAGGGTGGTTGCTAACGGCAACCCGGGGTGACCCGCGGGAAAGTGCCACAGAAAACAGACCGCCCTCGCCTCCGGGCGAGGGTAAGGGTGAAACGGTGGTGTAAGAGACCACCAGCGTCCCGGGCGACCGGGACGGCTAGGTAAACCCCACCCGGAGCAAGGCCAAGAGGGAGCTCACGAGCTCCTGCGCAGGCGTTCGAGGACGGCCCGTCCGAGCCTGCGGGTAGGCCGCTGGAGCCTGCCGGCAACGGCAGGCCGAGATGGATGGCCGCCGCCCCGCAAGCCGCAAGGCGACCGGGGAACAGGATCCGGCTTACATGCCAGCTCGTCCGCGCCCAGCCCTGCCCGCAGGGACATCACCCGTGACTGCAGGGGCATCTCGCGTGTCTGCCGGGGCATCTCGCGTGATTGGCGGGGCATCGGCGTGATGCCCCTGGAATCACGCGTGATGCCCTTCGGATCACACGTGATGCCCGCTGGATCACGCGTGATGCCCCTCGGTGCACCGGCTTTTGCGGTATCGCCCGGGGGTTACCCGGTAGTAGGGTGCGATCATGGCGGGTGACGAGAAGCGGTTCAAGTCGGCGTTCGATTCCTTGCACGCCTTGGCGTACTTCGCGCCCGAGGTCGACGCCGCGCTCACCGGCACCGGGCTGCGGCCGGGCCGGATGCCGTACTTCGCCGGGCGGTCCGCGGCCATGGGCGCCGTCGGCCCCGAGGTTGTCGCCGCCACCTTCTACAACTTCAACCCCGAGGTCGTCGCCCGCGTGATCCCGCGCGCCTGGACCCTGGCGACGCCGGAGCAGGTCCTGGACGCCCGGCTCGACGGCGTCGACCAGGCGCTGACCCGCCTGCTCGGCGACCACGTGAAGAGCGACGAAGTCGCCGAGGCCGCCGAACTCGCCCGCGAAGCGAGCAAGGGGTGCACCGGCGAAGGACGTCCCCTCTACGCCGCGCACGCCGGCCTCGGCTGGCCGGGGGAGCCGCACCTCGTCCTCTGGCACGCCCTGACCCTGGTCCGCGAGTACCGCGGCGACGGCCACATCGCCGCCCTCGTCCTGAACGGCTTGAGCGGCCTCGAAGCCCTGATCACCCACGTGGCCACCGGCCGCGGGTTCGCCACCGACGCCGCCAAGGTCACCCGCGGCTGGAGCGACGAGCAGTGGACGGCCGCCGCCGCCCGGCTCACCGGCCGCGGTCTCCTCGACGCCGAGGGCGCGCTCACCGAGGCGGGTGCCGCCGTCCGCGACAGCGTCGAGGCCGCCACCGAGTCCGCCGCCCGGGGGCCGTGGGAGCACCTCGGGCCCGAGCGGACGGCCCGGCTCGAGGAGCTGTGCCGCGGGCTCAGCCGCCGCGTGGTGGAAGCCGGCGCCTTCCCGGACGGTGTCTTCGCCAAGCGGCGGCCCTGACCAATCGTCCAAGATCACGCTATGTAGTGAAATAGTTGTGAAGTACTGTGCGCCTAGTGACGGACAGCGCGAGCGGCCAAGATCGACATGCCCGTGGACCGGCCGAGGCTCGTCACGCAACGGACTCACGGGACACGGCCGTTCGTGTCATGTCACACTGTTCCAGGCCGCACAACGGCCACAGTGCCAGTACCCACAGTGAGCAAATCCCGGGCATTGGGGTGAGTTCGTCAGCACACTGAGAAGTATGGGTGGCCGGGGTTCAACCCGAGGGCCCTTGCCGCGATGATGGTGGGCGTGGAGATTTCGCGGGCTATGCGCACCACACCGGTTGACGAGCCAGCCGGTCTCTACGCTGTGCACTTTGACCACTACCCCTCGTAGCCCCCATGATGTTGTTCGAAGCACCGCCTGAGCCAGAACCGCGCGGCCCCCACCGCGCACCGGGAGTATCGCGATGATGACCTTGACCACCCTCGACACGCTGGCGGCCGGCGAACTGGGCACGGGAAACGTGCGCCAGTGGCTGCTCGACAACGTCATTCCCCTGGTGCTGCTGGCCGTCGCGCTCCTGCTCCTGTGGCTCGGCGGCGGCAAGGGCGACAACGCCGGTGTCATGCGCCGGCTCGCCGGCGTGGTCATCGCGCTCGCCATCATCGGTCTCGCGGTCAGCGGCGCGGGCGTGAACGTGGGCCAGTGGATCGCCGGCCTGTTCACCGGCTGAGGCGGGGGCCCGCGTGCGCATCAGGACCGATGACGAGGTTTACCGGGTCGACGCCGTGTGGCTCGGCCCACCGAAAGCGACCTTTCCCTGGAGAGCCCGGTACGTCGCCTGGCTCATCGGCATCCCGACGTTCTTCGTGGTCCTCGGCATCGAGCGCTGGGCCGGGTGGAGCTTCGGGTTCTTCTCGACGGCATGGGGGTTCATCGCCACCATCGCGATCACCCGGCTGCTCACGGCCAAGATCAGCCACGAGCGCCCGCTCGGCACCGTGGTCGCGATGGCCGGGCGCGAGCTGAACACCCCCCGGGAACGGACCACGGGCACGGGGGGCGCGGTCAGCGCCAGCCGCGTCCGGGTGCGGGCCGAGCGCCCGTTGCCGAAGCACCGCCGAAGGCGGCAGTACCAGCACCACGGCGGCCGGCCGGGTGCCGTTCCACTCATGCCCCCGGCACCCTCAACGGGGGCGCTTCACACCACTGCGTCGATTCACCAGGGAGCACCACGAGCGCGCCGGAGCCGCGGCAACGCGGGTCGGGCCGGGAGGTAGTCGTTGTTCGGTCGCGGCGGTAGCCGAGGAAAACGGGGTCGGGACACCCACTCGGGCGCATGGCAACCGCCCGAGCAGGTCCGCGCGTCGCGGAACGGCTCGGGGAACAAGGCGCGCCTGCCGGGTGAGCAGGCCATTCCCGCATACACCCCGTCGATCGCGGTGCGCAGCATCGACGGGCACCTGGTGCGCACCGGCGTCGAGGTCTACGCCTGGTACCGGCTGGCGCCGCAGCGCTGGTCGTTCCGCTCGGACTCCCAGCGGCGCGACCTGATCGCGGCCATCGCCGGCCAGTACGCCGAGCTGCAGGGCCGCTGGCTGCACCTGCGCGTGACGAACCGGCCGTACCCGATCCGGATGTGGGCCGAGGCGCACGTCTACAACGCGCACGGCCGCCCGCAGGACGTCCCGGGTGCGCTGTCCTTCGACGACTACCTGATCGGCGAGCAGCAGCAGCTGATGGGCCGCTCGATGGCCGAAAAAGAGGTCTACCTGGGGGTCCAGGTGCAGACCCGGCGGATGGTCGACCGCGCGGTCGAGCGGGCCGCGCCGGTGCTGCGCAAGATCCTGCCCGAGGCCGTCGACGCCGAGCTGACCGCGCTGGACTCCGAGGTCGAGCACCTCGACCAGGTCATCGGCAGCGCCGGGCTGGAAGGCCGTCCGGTGCACGCCGAGGAGATGTCCTGGCTGATGCACCGCTCGTGCTCCCTGGGCCTGCCCGCGCCGCGCAACATGCCCGCCGTGCCGGGCGCGGCCTGGGAGCCCGAAGACCTGGCCAGCTTCACCGACGCCGCCGACTACTACGCCGACCCGTACGCGCCGACGGTGACCGTCCGCGGCCGCACCGGGTCCAACGCCGGCGTCTCGCGGCACCTGGCGGTGCTCACCGTCGGGCAGATGCACGGCCTGCAGATCCCCGAGGTCGACGACCCGTGGATCCAGCACGCCGACCGGCTGCCCGCCGCGGTCGAGGTGTCGGCGAGGATCTACGTCCGGCGCCCCGAAGAGGTCGCCAGCGAGCTGCAGCGCCAGATGAACAAGGTGCGCTCGCAGGTCAAGCACTACACCGACGAACACGAGCTCGAGCCGCCGCAGTCGCTGTCGCGGCAGGCCGGGCGCGTGCTGGAGATCGACGACGAGATGACGTCGGGCTTCACCGCGCTCGCCACCCGCGTGCGGTCCTGGTGGCGGCTGGCGGTGTCCGGCCCGACCGAGCGCGACGCGCTGCGCCTGGCCCAGCAGCTGCTCGACCTGTACAAGCCGAAGATCGCCATCGAGCACCCCGAAGCCCAGTACGCGCTGGCCAGGGAGTTCATCCCGGGCGAGCCGCTGGCGTCGGCGGCGTACATGCGCCGCGGCTCGGTGGTCTGGGCGTCCTCGGCGGTCCCGACGGCGACCGCGGAGGTCGGCGACCGCCGCGGCATCCTGCTCGGCGAAACGTGCACGGCGACCCGGCGCCCGGTGGCCTGGGACCCGTGGATGGCCCAGGAGATCCGTGACGGTTCCGGCCTGACGGCCATGGTGGCGGGCCTGGGTGGTGGTAAGTCGTTCCTCGGCGGCGGCATCGTCTACAAGACGCTGCGCGCGGGGGCGAACTGGACGATCCTCGACCCTTCGGGGCCCTTGTCCCGCCTCTGCGACCTGCCGGAAATGCGGCCGTACGCGCGGCCGATCAACCTGCTCAACGCCCAGCCGGGGATCCTGAACCCGTACCGGGTGGTCGCCGAGCCACTCATCGAGCACTTCATGGACGAGGACGACCCGGAGCGCTCCTGGCGCCGCGAGAAAGCCCTTGCCGGCGCGACGCGGCGACGGCTGGTGCTGGACGTTCTCTCCGGTGTCCTGCCGTACGAGGTCTCGCGGATGGCGCAGACCCGGATCGTGCTGCTGCGCGCGGTCCGCGCCGTCGGCGGCCGGTTCGATGCGGATCCTGGGCAGGTAATCGATGCCTTGCGCCGGGATTCGAGCGAGCACCACGAGCACGCGGTCGTCGTCGCGGACTTTCTCGACGAGATGCGCGAACGGATGGCGCTGCTCATCCCGGAGACCGACGCGGACCCGTACTCCGAAACCCGCGACGACCGCTTGACGGTCCTGACCATGGCGGGCCTGACCCTGCCGAAGGACGGCGTCCCCCGCGAGTACTGGACGGACGCGGAGTCCCTCGGCGTCGAGATGCTGAACCTGGCGGCGTGGCTGACCCAGCGATCGGTGTACGAGAAGCCGAAGGAGATGCGCAAGGGCGTCTGGATCGACGAGGCGTTCTTCCTGTCGGAGGTCCCGACCGGGCGCGTGCTGATGAACCGCTTCGCGCGTGACTCGCGCAAGTGGAACGTCCGCGTCCTGCTGTCGTCCCAGATCCCGGCGGACTTCCTGAAGATCCAGGGTTTTGTGACCCTGCTGGACTCGGTGTTCGTCGGCCGCCTGGACGACGACGACGCCCAGGCGGACGCCCTTCGCCTCTTGAAGGTCCCGGTGGGCGTCGGGTACGAGCAGGTGGTGGCGGCACTGGGCCGCCGCCCGGGCGCCCAGCGCGGAGTGGAGCGCGACGTCGAGCCCCGCCAGTTCATCTTCGGCGACGGCGCGGGCGGCGTGGAGCGCATCCGCGTCGACTTCTCGGGCCCGCACCTGGACCACCTGCGCGCGGTCATGGACACGACCCCGGGTTCGAAGGACGCGGCGCCCTCCCGGCGCCCCGGCAACGAGCTGGCGCTGCCTGCGGAGGAGAAGAAGCCGTACGTCGCGGTCCCCCCGGAGGACGACATCGAGCTGGAGCAGGACTTCGAGCTGGCGGCGGAACTGGAGGTCGGCCTGGCCGACGAGAACCTCCTGGGGGCACCGGATCCACTGGCCTCGGAGACGGGCGAGGTGGAGGGCGGCGTCCAGCCGTCGAACGGGCAGCAGCAACACGCCCGGTCGGGTGGAAAGGGCGGCACCGGCCGGGACGCCGCATGAACGCGGCCCGGGAGCGAGGCAAGCGCGCGGTTCGGGGCGCGGGCCCCGGCAGCCGGGTCGCGGGCAGCCGTCCCGAGGCCGAGGCCGGTTCCGCGGGGGGCGCGGCATGAACACCCTGCTGACGTTGGCGGTGCTGCTGACGCTGGCCGCCGGATGGCACGCCGTGAAGCGCCGGATCAAGGAAGGTCCCCGGCCTCGGCGCGCGCCGAGCCGCAAGGCGACGATGTTCGCCGTCATGCTGATCCTCGGCCTGCAGGCCATCGCCACGGCCCCCGCGGCCAGCGCGGCGGCGTGCGGTGAGGCGCCCAACCCGGAACGGCCCGGGGCCGGGATGGTCGGCGCGATCGACCCGCCGGAGGGCCACGGCGAACCGAACAGCGCCTACATCGACTACGGCTACGCCGGCATGGTGTGGAACACCTTCGAGACCAACTGCTCGGGGCTGAACCTGACCCCGGCCGGGTCCACTTTGGACACCTGGGGTGGCAACCAGCTGTTCAACCTGGGCAAGAACATCGTCGGCGCGACCAACTCGCTGCACTACACGGTGCTCGAGGGCGGCCTGCTGAACCCGATCTACAACGCGGTGAAGTCCGGCGCCGAGAAGGTCTACAACAACATCTACGCCCAGCTGTTCGGCCTGGTCGCGCTGATCCTGTCGATCATGATGTTCCGCAACATCTGGCGGGGCGACCTGGCCGCGGTCAGCAAACGAGCGCTCTACGCACTGGCCGGGATCTGGCTGGCGGCGTCGTCACTGGCGATGCTGCGGTACTTCGACCCGATCGACAAAGCGATCGTCCAGACCACGACGAACATCCAGGCGGGATTCGTCGACGAAAGCGGCGACCGGATCGTCCGCGACATCCTGCCCACCCAGCTCCACACGCAGATCGTCTACAACAACTGGCTGCGCGGGGAATTCGGCACGCCGTCGGCGCCGCAGGCCGAGCAGTTCGGCAAGCCGCTGCTCGACGCCCAGGCGTTCACCCGAAACCAGCTGGTCAGCGGCGACGACGGCAACCAAGCCGTCATCGACGGCAAGAAGAACGCCTACAAGGACATCTCCACCAAGCTCGGCCCCGCCACCGGCTACTTCACCGGCGAAGCCGGCGGCCGAACGGGTGCGGGCTTCCTCTCCCTCGGCCAGGCCCTCGTCTACTCGCTCTTCCAGCTGCTCGCCAAGGCCAGCGTCCTGCTCGCCCAGGTCCTCATCCGCCTCTTCGCGCTCACCGCGCCGCTGATCGGGCTCGTCGCCCTGCTGCACCCGGAGATCCTCCGCCGCGTGCTCAAGGTCGCCGGCGGGGTGGCCTTCAACCTCGTCGTGCTCTCCGTGCTCGCCGGCGTGCACGCCCTGCTGCTGCAGGCCATCTTCGACGCCGGGAACTCGCTGAACATGCTCACGCAGATGGTCCTCGCCGGGCTCATCACCGTGCTGCTGTTCATGGTCGGGCGGCCGGTCCGGCGCCTGTGGCAGATGGTCGAGATGTCGGTCAGCATGGTCGGCGCCGCCGTGCCGTCGCCCGGGGGCGGGATGTTCTCGCGCTTCCGGCGCAACCGGAACGGCCCGACGCCGCAGGACGAGTTCTGGCAGAACGTGCGCGACACCGACGACGTCGTCGACGGCGAGCAGCGCGGTCCGCTCGGCGCCACCGCCGGTGGTGGCCGGTTCCGGCCGGAAGCCACGATCTTCGCCAACGCCCAGCGCCTCGACAACGGCTCCGGCGCGGCCCGCCCGGCCGCCGCCTGGTCCGGCGCGCCCTGGCCGGGGGGTGCCGGCGGCGGGGGATCCGCGGGCGCGCTGCCCGCGGGCGGCCGTCCCGGTGCCCCGGTGTTCGGCCAGTACAACCCGGTCAACGGCGACGGCGGCGATTACGTCGTCGTCGGCGCGGGGGGCCGTCCGACCACGCGGCAGGAGAGCCGGCGCGTCGACACCTCGCCGGTGGCCGACCGGCGCTGGAGCGACGAACCCGAGCCCGTCGTCGTGCCGTCCGATCTGCGCACCCCCGAATCCGGCTTCAGCGACTACCCGGCGCAGGACGCCCCGCGGGTGCCGGGCGTGCGCGCCCAGCCGCGGCGCGTCGACCCCGAAGTCGTCGCCGGCAAGCCGGTTTTTGTGCTCTACCGGCCGTCGCGGGGCATCGAGGTCCGCGAGGAACCGCGTGAGACCGATCAAGTGATGGGGCGGTGACCGATGCCGATCCGCACCAACCGCGGCCGCGCCGCGGTCTACCGCCGCCTGTGGGGCTGGCCGCTGCGCTCGCCGCGGCACCTGATGGGGACGCTGGTGTTCCTGGCGATCCTGGTCACCGCGCTCGGCATCGTGCTGCCGAAGGTGGTCGGCAAACCGCAGGCCAAGGCCTCGCCCCCCACCGGCACGACGACGTCGCGCACGGCGACCCCGCCGGGCGTCGCCGCGAGCGTCCCGACGTCGAACCTGCCGACGCGCCTGTCCACGCCGCTGACCACCCCCACGCCGGCGCCGCCGAACGGCGACGCGATCCGCATCGCCAAGGAGTGGGCCGCGGCCTGGGTGAACCACCCGGCCGGCATCACCTCCGAGCAGTGGCTGGCGCAGCTGAAGCCGTTGACCACCGACGAGTACCTGCCGGTGATGTCGACGGTGGACCCGGCGAACATCCCGGCGACCAAGGTCACCGGTGAGCCGGAGGTCGGCACGTCCTACCCCAAGTCGCTGCAGGTGACCATCCCGACCGACGGGCCGAAGCTGGCCATCACGGTGGTGAGCACCAACGCCGGCTGGCGGGTCGCCGACTACGACCAGGCGAGCTGACCGTGCGGCGCCTGGGGCTGTGGCTGGGGCTGGTCGTGTTCGTCGCGATCGGCGCACTGGTCGTGACCGCGGTCGCCGCGAAGGTCGTCATCGACAACCGGCAGGCGCAGGCCCGGGGCGTGTCCCTGATGAGCTGCGACGCCTCGGTCGGGCCGACGCAGCCCGGCCAGGGCGACCGCGGCACGGTCGACGCGTCGAAGCTGGACGAAGAGCAGCGCGGGATCGTCGCGCTGATCATCTCGATCGGCAAGCAGCGGTCGCTGGCGCCGCGCGCGTGGCAGGTCGCGATCCAGGCCGGGATGACCGAGTCCGGGCTGCACAACCTCACTTACGGCGACCGCGACTCGCTGGGCGTCTTCCAGATGCGCCCGTCGATGGGCTGGGGGACGGTGGCGCAGGTCACCGACCCGACGTACGAGGTCAACAAGTTCTACGACGTCCTGCTGGGCGTGCCGGACTGGGAGAACAAGCGGCCGGGCGACGCGGCCCAGGCCGTGGAGCGCTCGGGGTTCCCCGACCGCTACCACAAGTGGGAGCCGATGGCGGCGACGCTGGTGGAGAACGTCGGCCAGGTCGTCGACGTCGTCGCCTGCGGCACCGGCATGGGTGTGCTGCTGCCGCCGAGCCAGGCGGCGGCGCAGGCGATCAGTTTCGCGCTGGGCGAGCAGGGGAAGCCGTATGTGTGGGGCGCCACGGGACCGAATTCCTACGACTGTTCGGGCCTGATGCTGCGGGCCTACGAGTCGGCGGGGGTCATCCTGCCGCGCGTCTCACGCGACCAGTACCACGCAGGCGCGTTGCTCCCGGTGCGCGACGCGCAGCCCGGTGACCTGCTGTTCCTCGCCACCGACCCGGCGGACCCGTCGTCCATTCACCACGTGATGATGTACCTGGGCGACAACAAGATCGTCGAGGCGCAGCAGACCGGCGTCCCGGTGCACACCCGGGACTTCTCGTTCGACGAGGGCGAACTGGTACCGCAGGCGGTCCGTCCCGGCGTTTAGCATGGGTCGCGAGGGCCTGGACAGAATCGCACCGATTCACCGACGTCGCGGCGCTTCCACGAGCAGGTGGCCGCGTACTGGCAGAGGATGAGCACGTGGGACGCAAATTCGGCAGGCGGGGCAAGCCCGGAGCGGGCGAGCCCCAAGACCCGGCGGCGCTGTTCGGCGCGCCCCAGCCGCCCCGGCAGAGCGCCCGGCCCGCGTCCAGCACCCCGCTCGCCGACCAGCTGAGCCAGGGGTACCCGGGCGTGGACGCGGGGTACGTGGTGCTGCCGCGTTCGCTGGCCGAGGGGATGTCGCTGCCGTGGCAGCACCAGATGGCGGCGCTGCTGGCCCAGTTCCACGCGGAGCACGCATCGCTGGCGTGGCCGATCTATCGAGTGGTGCCCTCGCGGTACGAGAAGCTGGCGGACCTCGACGAGGAGCAGCTCGCCGAGGCGGGCTACCTGGTCGAGATGGACGCGGACGGCGAGATGGTGTACCGCGAGCGAAGCGGCCGGAAGGTGCCGGATCCGGAGAACACCTCGGTGCTGGTGTCATGCCTGGACCCGATCCCCAAGCCGGCGGCCCGCCCGGCCCCCCCGACGGCGTCGTCGCCGACGGGCCGGGCGCCGGCGCAGGCGCCGGCTCCGATGAACATCGGCCCGGCGCCGGTGTGGCGGACGATGCCGCAGCCGCCGCCGGAGCCGCGGCCGGGAGTGCCGGGGCCGGGGTGGGGTCATCGTCCGGAGGAGTCGGGGGGTCGTCAGGGACCGGTCGCGCCTGCGCCGGTGGTTGGGCAGCCTGCGGTGGAGCCGCCCGTGGCACCTGCGGTGGAGCTGCCCGTGGCACCGGCCGTGGAGCCGGAGTGGGCGGTGACGGCCGAAGCGGATCTGCCGGGGCCGGTGAAGGCGCCGCAGTCGTCTCCCGGTCATGGGGTGGCGTGGCCGGGGATGTCCCAGCCGGAAGCCCGTGCGGCTGTCGAGCCGGAGTCAGGTTCTGCGGGGCCGGTGGTAGCTCGGGCGGAGGAGTTTCGTCCGGTCTCGCCGCTGGTAGCAACCGTGTCGGAGGAGAGCCCGCCGCTGGTCGCTCAGCCTGAGCCCCACGCGGCTTCGACTGAACCCGCCCCGGGCGGGGCGGCTCAGCCTGAGGCGCCGCAGGACGCGGACCGGCCTTCGGGACCGGTCGAGCGGGTACAGCAGGATGCGGACCAGCCGGAAGCTGCCGCACCGGCACCGGCACCGGCATCGGTTGAACCGGTGGGGCAGGAGGTCGCCGCTTCGGACTCGGTTGAGCCGGTGCCGCAGGAAGCGGCCGCCTTGGAATCGGTCGAGCCGGTTCCCCGGGGTGCGGACCAGCTAGCTGCCGCACCGGCAGCCGTTGAACCGGTGCCGCAGGAAGCCGCCGCTCCGGACTCGGTCGAGCCGGTGCCTCAGGGCGCCGACCAGGCAGAAGGTGCCGCAGCGGCATCGGTTGAGCCGGTGCCGCAGGAGGCCGATCAGGCGGAGGTAGTCGCACCGGCATTCGTCGAGTCGGCGCCACGGGACACGGAGGCTGTTGCCTCGGGAGCGGTCGAACCGGCGCCGCAGGGTGTGGGTCAGCCGGAGGTTGCCGCACCGGAAGACGTTGAGCCGGTGCCGCAGGAGGCCGATCAGCCGGAGATAGTCGCGCCGGCATTCGTTGAGCCGGTGCCGCGGGATGCGAGCTCGCCAGAAAGTGCCGCGATGGCACCGGCGGGTTCGGCGCCGCAGGAGCCGGAGCAGCAGGAAGCTGCCGAACCGGCGCCCCGGGACACCGCTCGCCCGGAGGCGGCTGAGTCGCCGGCGGCCGAGGCAGCGCCGGCGGATGAGGACCGGTCCGAGGTGGTCGCCCCAACGGTCGCCGAGCCGCTCGCGAGCGAAGCGGGCGGGGCCGAGGAGGCTGTGTTCGGTTCGGCGGAGCAGAAGCCGGTCCATCCGGCTGTGCCCGAAAGCCCGCCGGGGCCGCCCACTGCGCCGCAGGGAATGCCGGCTGTCGTCTCGCAGCCCCCGCAGCCCGCTGAGGCGGGCGGTGTGCAGCCGGACGCTGAATCGCAGCCCGAACCCGATGACGTTTCGCGGCCTCCGGCTGCGGCGGACGATGCGTCCCAGCCTGTCCCGCCGCACTCGCCGCCTCCCGTGGTCGGCTCGCATCTGCCGCAACCTCCTTGGGGGCCCGCCGGCTTGCCGGCTCCCAGCGCCGCCTCGGCTCCCCACTTCGCGCCGGTGCCGGGCACGGCCCCGGCCCACGGCATCAGCCCTCAGCCGGGCACCGCGCCTGCGCAAGACACTGGACCGGCCGGCACCGCACCGGAGCCGAGCGCCGCCCAGGCGTCCGGCGGCGCCGCCCCAGGCATCGGCCCAACCGGCCCGGCGTTCAACCCGGTCCAAGGCACCGGCCCAGCCAGCTTCAATCCGGCGCCGGGCGCCACCCAAGGCGGCCCGAGCCCGGCGCCCAGCGCCCCCCAAAACGCTGGCCCGGCGTTCAGTCCGGCCCAAGGCGCCCCAGCAGGCCCCAACCCGGCGCCCGCCCCAGCCCAAAGCGCCCCCAGCCCAGCGCCTGCCCAAAGCACCGCCCCAGCTACCCCCAACCCGCAGCCAGGGCAACCCCGCCCCAAGCCGGTCTTCCCCGGCCCCGAATCCACCCCCCAGCCGTTCCCCGCCCGGCACGCCGCCCCGGCGCGGCCGGTCTTCCCCGGTCCCGGGACCATGCCCCCCGTCCCGCCTGCCTCGACCGTCCGTCCCGTCTTCCCCGGCCCGGACACCCCTCTCCCGCAGCCCTCGACCCGCCAAGAACCCGAAACCCCGCCCCGGGGCTCCCCCCGCGGCTGGTTCGACGAGTTCACCGAAACCGAACAACCGCCGGACTTCGGTCCCACCGGGCAGCCGACCGAGATCCCCTACCGGTACAAGCGCTGACAGGCGGGCCCGGGGGTGCGAACCTGGAACCATGTCCAAAGACCCGAACCCGGACCAGGGGTGGTACTACAACACCCGCACCCACCAGGTCGAGCACCTCGAACGCAGCCGCGGCGTCGACCTGCTCGGCCCGTACCCGGACGAGGCCACCGCCCGGCGCGCCCTCGAGATCGCCCGGGAGCGCACCCGGCGGGCCGATGCCGATGACGAGGACTAGACCGTCAGCTGCGGGCTGAGCACGAACTCCGGGTCCACCTGCGCGGCGAGGTCGGCGCCGGCCCACGCCGCCGCGTTGCGCAGGTGGAACTCCACCGCCTGGCGCTGGTAGCGGGCCCAGTCGCGTTGCTCCGCGTCCACCGCCGCGTGCATCGAACGCAGCGTCGAGAGGTTGCGCGGCTCGAGCTCGGTGATCGGCCGGGCCGCGCCGCGCTCCGCCGCTCGGACGTGCCGGGACGCCGACATCCAGCCCAGCAACGCCGAGCCGACCTGGTCCTGCAGGAACTCGACGTCGTCGGCGTCGGCCACCTTGTTGCCGACCACCACCAGCCGCACGCCGAAGTCGCGTGCGTAGTCCGCGTACTGGCGGTACACCCCCACGCTCCGGACCGTCGGCTCGCACACCAGGAACGTCACGTCGAACCGGGTGAACAGCCCCGACGCGAACGCGTCCGCGCCCGCCGTCATGTCCATCACGACGTACTCGCCGTCCACGTCGACCAGGTGGTTCAGCAGCAGCTCCGCCGCTCCCACCTTCGAGTGGTAGCACTTGACGCCGAGGTCGTCCTCGTCGAACTGGCCGGTGACGCCGAGCCGCACGCCGCCCAGCTGCCGGAAGCACGTCGCGAAGACCGGGTTGTCCTCGAACGGCCGGACCAGCCGCGAACCGCGCCCCGGCGGTGTCGTCTTGATCATCGACGCCGCGTCGGGGATCCGCGGGTTGTCGCCGCGCAGGTAGTCCTTGATCAGGGTCATGTTGTCGCCGAGCGTCGGCCAGGCAATGGCCTCCTCCTCGGTCGCGCCGAGCGCCACCGCGAGGTGCTGGTTGATGTCGGCGTCGATGGCCAGTACCGGCAGGCCGGCGTCGGCGAGGTACGCGACGAACAGCGACGACAGCGTGGTCTTGCCGCTGCCGCCCTTGCCGACGAACGCGATCTTCACGGTGTGATCCCCTTCTGGCAATGAAGACGGTTTTCATTACTACCCCGGCAACGTACACCCGACCGGCCCGCGCCCGATCGGGCGATCTCCGGGCCCGGCGCGGGTTAGGGTTGGGGGGTGCCTCCCCTCGTGATCAGGACACATTCGGCGGGCGGGGACTTCGGCCCCCTGCGTGCCGAGTTCTTGCTGCCGGAGTCGTTCGGCCCTGAGGTGCTGGCCGAGGCGGAGTCGGCGGTGCTGGATCCGCTGGCCAGCGCCGGTCCGCGGGAGGACGCGACGGACCTGCCGCTGGTCACCATCGACCCGCCCGGCGCCAAGGACCTCGACCAGGCGATGGTCGTCGAGAAGACCGCGCACGGCTTCCGCGTGCACTACGCGATCGCCGACCTCGCCGCGTTCGTCCCGCCCGGCGGCGCGCTCGACCGCGAATCGCGGCTGCGCGGGCAGACGCTCTACCTGCCCGACGGCAACGTCCCGCTGCACCCGCCGGTGCTGTCCGAAGGCGCGGCCAGCCTGCTGCCCGGCGAAATCCGGCCCGCGGTGCTCTGGACCATCGAGACCGACGACGTGGGCGAGCCGACGGCGACCCGGGTCCGCCGCGCGCTGGTCCGGTCCACCGAGCAGTTCGACTACGAGACGGTGCAGGCCGCTCTCGAGGCCGGCAACCTGCACCCGTCGGTGGCCGCGCTGCCGGAGCTGGGACGGCTGCGGCGCGAGCTGGCCGTCCGGCGCGGCGCGGTCGAGCTGCAGCTGCCGGAGCAGGAGATCACCGGCGACCCGGACGGCGGCTGGGTGCTCGCCCGCCGTCCGCGCACGGCCGTCGACGCCTGGAACGCCGAAATCTCCCTGCTCACCGGGATGGCCGCGGCGCGGATCATGATCGACGCGCGGATCGGCGTCCTGCGCACGCTGCCCGACCCGGAGCCCGAGGCCGTCGACTGGCTGCGCCGCTCGGCCGAGGCGCTGGGCATCGCCTGGACGCCCGGAACGACCGTCTCGGAGTTCCTGTCCAAGCTGGACCCCGGGCAACCGGCTTCGATGGCGCTTTACGCCGACACGACCCGGTTGCTGCGCGGCGCGGGCTACACCGCGTTCGACGGCGAGTTGCCGGCGCTGACGACGCACGCGGGCATCGGCGGCGCGTACGCGCACGTCACGGCGCCGATCCGGCGGCTGGTCGACCGGTTCGCCACGGAGATCTGCCTCGCCGTCTCGGCCGGTCGCGAGGTCCCGGACTGGGTGCGGGCGGCGCTGGCCGACGTCCCGGAGCGGATGAGCGCGTCGGACACGCTCGCCGCGAAGGTCGAGCGAGCGTGCATCGACCAGGTCGAGGCCTGGGTGCTGGCCGAGCACGTCGGCGGCGAGTTCAGCGCGGTGGTGCTGCGCGCGGACGAGAACAAGGCGGAGATCCTGGTCGAGGACCCGACGGTGATGGCGAAGTGCGCGGGGGAGAAGCTGACGGCGGGGGAGCGCATCGCGGTCCGCCTCACCGCGGTCGACGTCGACAAGCGGAAGGTGTCGTTCGAACGCGCATGACGTACCTCGTCGACGACCTCGGGGAGCCGGTGCCGCTCGAGGGCCCGGCTTCGCGGGTGGTGTCCCTCGTGCCGTCGCTCACCGAAGCGGTCGAGGTCAGCGCGCCGGGCCGCCTCGCCGGTGCCACGGACTACTGCACGCATCCGTCTGCTTTGGACGTCCCGCGCGTCGGCGGGTCGAAGTACCCGAAGCTCGACCGCGTGCTCGACCTGGCACCGGACCTCGTGCTGGCCAACTCGGAGGAAAACCGTCAGGAGGACGTGGAACGCCTGCGCGCCAACGGGATCCCGGTGTGGGTGATGGCCGCGGCGGCGTCGGTGCCGGCCGCGCTGGGCTCCCTGCGGCGCATCTTGACGCAGGCGTACGAGCTGGACGAGCCGGAGTGGCTGGTTTCGGCGGAAGAAGCCTGGCGCGAGGTCCGGCCGGTGCGCTTCCACGCGGTGGTCCCGGTGTGGCGCAAGCCGTGGATCGTCCTGGGCCGCGACACGTTCGCCGGCGACGTCCTGCGCCGGGTGGGCGTGGCGAACGTCTACGCGGCGTCGGGGGAGCGCTACCCGCGCCCGGACGTGGAGGAGCTGCGGGCCCACCTGAGCACGGACGCGGACCTGCTGGTGCTGCCGGACGAGCCGTACGAGTTCACCGGGGAGGACGGCCCGGACCACTTCCCGGAGGCGCCGTACGTCCTGGTGTCGGGCCGGCACCTCACCTGGTACGGGCCGTCGCTGGTCGAGGCCCACGCGGCCCTGCTGGAGGCGCTCCCAAAGCCATGAAGGTTCCCTCATGGCTCATAAGTCCATGAGGGTGCTCCTCATGGACTTCTACAGCGTCAGACCGGTCAGCACCGTTACCCGCTCCTCCGTGAAGTCCGCCATCGCCGCCGCCGGGCCCTCGCGCCCCACCCCCGAATCCTTCACCCCGCCGTAAGGCATCTGGTCGGCCCGGAAACTCGGCACGTCCCCGACGATCACGCCACCCACCTGCAACGCGGCCGACACCTCGAACGCCGTCGGCAGATCGCGCGTGAACACGCCTGCCTGCAGCCCGAAGCGGGACGCGTTGATCCGCGCGACCCCATCGGCCACCGAAGACACACGAACCAGCGAAACCACCGGTCCGAACACCTCCTCGGCCATCACCGGCGCGTCCTCGGGGACGTCCGCGAGCACCGTCGGCTCCACCGTGGCTCCCGACTGCCCGCCGCCCGTCAAGAGGCGGGCGCCGGAAGACACCGCCGACGAGATCCACGACGAAACCCGGGTGGCAGCGTCCACATTGATCAGCGGGCCGACGTCGACGCCGTCGAGACGCGGGTCGCCGGTTCGCAACGCAAGCACCTGCGAAAGCACCTTCGAAGCGAGAGCGTCATAGACATCCGAATGCGCGTACACCCGCTGCACCGAAATGCACGACTGCCCCGCCTGGTACATCGCGAACGTCGCGATCCGCTGGGCCGCGAAGTCCAGGTCCGGCCAATCCGGGCAGACCAGCACCGCGCCGTTGCCACCCAGCTCCAAGGCCACGTGCTTGCGCGGCACGCGGTCGCGGATCGACCAGCCCACCGGGACCGAACCGGTGAACGACACCACCGGCAGCCGCGGGTCCTCGACCAGCCGGGACGACGTCTCGTTGTCCACCGGCAGGATCGACCACGAGCCCGCCGGGAGATCCGCCGAAGCCAGGATTTCCCCCAGCAGCAACGCCGTCAGCGGGGTCGCCGGCGCGGGCTTCAGCACGATCGGCGCGCCCACCGCGATCGCCGGGGCCACCTTGTGGGCCACCAGGTTCAGCGGGAAGTTGAACGGCGTGATGCCCAGCACCGGCCCGCGCGGCACGCGCCGGACCAGCGCCAGCCGGCCGGTGCCGCCCGGGTCCGTGTCGAGCCGCTGCAGCTCGCCCGAGAAGCGGCGGGCCTCCTCGGCGGCCCAGCGGAACGTCGACACCGCGCGCCCGACTTCGCCGCGGGCCCACTTCAGCGGCTTGCCCGACTCCGCCGTGATCAGGGCGGCGATCTCTTCGGACCGCTCGCCCAAGGAACGGGACACGTGGTCCAACGCTCCGGCGCGGACGTGCGCGGGCAGCGTCGCGAACTCGGCGGCGACGTCGGCCGCGGCCTGCACCGCGGCTTCGACGTCCGACGCGGACGGAACGAAGTGCGACCCCGCCGGTGAACCGTCGTAGGGGTGCCGGACGTCAGCGGTCGAGCCGGCGGTCACCGGCTTCCCGGCGACCCAGAACGGGAACGTCATGCGCGAGCCTCCGTACGGACGGCGTGTTCGAGCACCGAAAGGCCCTCGTCGAGCAGGTCGTCGGCCAGCGAAAGCGGCGGCAGCAGCCGGACGACGTTGCCGTAGGTGCCGCACGTCAGCACGACCACCCCCGCGCGGTGGCAGGCCGCCGCGACGCGCTTGGTCAACTCCGCGTCGGGCTCCACCGAACCGGGGCGCACGAACTCCGCGGCCAGCATCGCGCCGCGCCCGCGGACGTCACCGATCACCCCGGTCTCGCCGGCCAGCGCGCGCAGCCGCGGCAGGATGGCACCTTCGATGCGCTTGGCCGACGCAGCGAGGTCCTCGTTCTTCATCGTCTCGATCGAGCCGAGCGCCGCGGCGCACGCGATCGGGTTGCCGCCGTACGTGCCGCCGAGGCCGCCCGGCGGGACGGCGTCGAGCAGTTCCGCGCGGCCGGTGACGGCGGACAGCGGCAGGCCGCCCGCGATGCCCTTGGCCGTCGCGATCAGGTCCGGCGACACGTCCTCGTCGGTGGACGCGAACCACGAACCGGTGCGGCAGAAGCCCGTCTGGACTTCGTCGGCGACGTACACGACGCCGTTTTCGCGGCACCAGGCCGCGATCGCGGGCAGGAAACCCCGGGCGGGCTCGATGAAACCGCCTTCACCCTGGAGCGGTTCGAGGACGACCGCCGCGACCTGGTCGCCGCCGATCTGCTTCTCGATCCGGTCGATGGCCAGCGCGGCCGCCTCGGGCCCGGACAGGCCGTCGCGGAACGGGTACGAGCCCGGCACCCGGTAGACCTCGGGGGCGAAGGGCCCGAAGCCGTGCTTGTAGGGCACGGACTTCGCGGTCATGCCCATCGTGAGGTTGGTGCGGCCGTGGTAGGCGTGGTCGAACACGACGACGGCCTGGCGCCCGGTCGCCACCCGCGCGATCTTGACGGCGTTCTCGACCGCTTCGGCGCCCGAGTTGAACAGCACCGACTTCTTCGCGTGGTCGCCCGGCGTCAGCTCGGCGAGCGCTTCGCAGACCTCGACGTACCCCTCGTACGGCGTGACCATGAAACAGGTGTGGGTGAACCAGCACGCCTGCTTGCGGACGCGGTCCACCACCGCCGGCGCGGAGTGCCCGACGTTCGTCACCGCGATGCCGGAGCCGAAGTCGATCAGGACGTTGCTGTCGGCGTCGGTGAGCAGGCCGCCGCTGGCCGAGGTGACGTAGACGGGCAGCACCGAGCTCACCCCGGCGGCGACGGCGGCGACGCGTCGCCGCTGCAGCTCGCGCGAAAGGGGACCGGGGATCTCGGTCTGCAGCCTGCGCTGCCGGGGCGCCGGGGCGTGCGGCCCGGCGGTGGTGCTTGCGGTCACGGCGTGCTCCTGGAAGTCGGTGGACGTCCTCAGGATGAGTGGCGCCCCCGCGCTCGTCAGCTCGCCGTTTTGGCCAAATCGGCGCGTAAGATTGGCCGTTATGGCACTCACGCTGGCCGCGCTGGCCGCCGACCGCCCCCTCGGGCTGCGGGTGCGCACCGGTGCCGAGCTCCTGGATCGCCCGATCGGGTGGGTCCACCCGACCGAACTGACCGATCCGCAGGCCTTCCTGGAAGGCGGCGAGCTGCTGCTCACCACCGGCTTGGCCCTGGACGAGGGGACGGCACCGGCTTACGTGCACCGTCTGGTGGACGCCGGGGTGGCCGGGCTCGGCTTCGGCGTCGGGCTGAGCCACGAGTCCGTGCCGCGCTCGCTCGTGGCGACCGCGGCCGAGGTGGGGCTGCCGGTGCTGGAGGTGCCGCGCGAGACGCCGTTCATCGCGATCACCCGCGCGGTCTCGCGCGCGGTGGCGGCCGACGAGTACGCGACGACGGTCCGGATCGGCCGCGCCCAGCAGGAGCTGACCCGCACGGCGGTCGGCAAGGGCGGCCCGGCGGGGGTGCTGCGCAAGCTGGCGAAGCTCGTCGACGGCTGGGCGCTGCTGTTCGAACGCACAACCGTCACCGAAGCGGCTCCGGCGAGCGCTCGCGCGTACGGTGCTTCGCTGCGTGAGGAGCTGGAGCGGCTTCAGACCGGCACGCGGGTCGTGTCGCTGGACCAGGACGAGGTGGTCCTGCAGACCTTGGACACCGGCGCGCGGCGCGTGCTCGCGGTGGGCACCGGCGTGCCGCTCGACACCGCGGGACGGCACATCGTCAACACCGCCGTGTCGGTGCTTTCCCTGGCACTGGAACAGGACCGCGCCCAGGCCGCCGCCCGGCAGGCCCTGCGGACCGGGCTGCTGGAGCTCCTCGCGGGCGGCCAGGCCGAGCTGGCGCTGCGGGTCCTGGAGACCACGGGTGGCGAGCCGCCGCCGTCGCCGTGGTCGGTGCTGGTGTTCGCCGGACCGCCCGCGGCCCGGCGCAAGCTGCTCGAGGCGCTCGAGGGCGAGGTGTTCGCGGCCCGTTCCGGCCCGTCGGTGGTCGCGTTCGGCGCCGGCCCGGTGGTCGACACGGTGGCCGAGGCCGCGCTGCGGATCGGCGGCCTGCACGGCGGGGTCGCCGGGCCGGTGTCCGCCGGGGACTTCGCGGCCGGGCTGGAGCAGGCGGAGCTGGCGGCCCGCGCCGCGGAAGCCGAGGGCAAGATCCTCGTCTCGGCGGCCGAGCACACCGGCCGCGGCCTGCTGTCCCTCATCGACCCGACGGTGGCGCAGGCGTTCGCCCACGGCTTGCTGGCCCCGCTTCGCCGCCACGACAAAACGGGCCGCGGCGACCTCGTCGGGTCGCTGCGCTGCTGGCTGGAGCACCACGGCCACTGGGACGTGGCGGCCGCGCGCCTCGGCGTCCACCGGCACACGCTGCGGAACCGGATCACCAAGGCGCAGGAGCTGCTGGGCCGCGACCTGGACTCACCGGGCGTCCGCGCGGAACTTTGGGTGGCGCTGCAAACCTGAGCACCACGACGGGCGTCTTCGGTAGGTGACCTGGAAACGCGCGGCTGCGGTGGCGGTCGTCGTCGTGCTGCTCGCGGCGGGTGGGTCGGCGTTCCTGCCGTGGACCGCCAACCACTTCGGGTACGCCCTGCCGGGCGAGCGCGGGCTCCCGTACCGCATCCACCACGCCGGCCGGGATTACCACAGCTCCGCGACCTGCGCCGGAGCCGGCTGGTGCACCGCCGCCCCGTACTGCACTCCGTTCGGCGGCGAAGAAACGTCCCTGACCCGGATCGGCGAGGTCGGCACGTTGTTCGGGGCGGCGCACACGGTGTTCACCACCCGGCCGGTTCCCGAGGGCACCCCGTTGACGGTTCTCGTGCGGGCCGGTCCGGGCTGCTACGTGGGATACGCGCTGATGGGCGGGCCTTAGGCCCCGGTCGCCAGCACGATCGGGGCATCGCCGCAGCGGCGCCGTCCCGGGCCCGGTTCCGCACCCGCCGACCACCACGCCGGGACGTCGGCTTCGCGCACCAGCGAGCCCGTCGGCTGCCGGACGCTGTTCGACACGATCACCCGCCCCTGGGCGTTCAGCAACGCCGCTCCGCGGCCCAGCGACCGCAGCCGGGGCCGCACCGCCCGCTCGAACTCGCGCACGTAGACGTCCGCGCCCACCACGCCCGCGAAGGCGCCCGCGCGGAAGACCGGGATCGTGAACGTCAGCGTGTACTCGTCGGTGCACAGGTAATCCACGTACGGCCCGTTGATGTGCCGCCGCCCGGTGTCGCGCGGGACCGTGAACCACGACTGGCGGGTGTAGTCCAGGAAGTTCTCGCTCGCCGGGTCGAGGCTGATGAACAGCTGGGACGGCGGTTCGCTGCCGGAGCGGGTCCACCACTCGAAGCCGAACTCCGAGTCGGCCAGCACGTGCGGTGCGCTGACGAAGCCCGCGCCGATGACCAGGCCGCCGAGTGCCTCGGTGACCTGCGGGCGGATCCGGTGCAGGGCCGACGCCGCCGGGGCGTCCGCCAATACCGACTCGGCGGCCGCAAGCAGCGGCTTTAGCCGCCCGAAAACCCCTTCCACCAACGCGGAAACCTGCTCGACGACCTCGTCGACGGCGGGCGTGCGGGTGTCGTTCACGGTCCTCACCTCGATGCGCGGAGTAGCGGAAGTCTAGGGCGTGAGCAGGTCGAGGTGCACGTCCGCGAGCCGGTCGAGGGCGGCCAGCAGGTGCTCTTCGGTGAGCTTGCGGGCCAGCTCGCCGTCGGCCGACGAGATCGCCGCCGTGATGGCCGCGTGCTCTTCGCAGGCGTGCGCCGCGGGCCCGAGCGGCAGCCACAGCAGGCCGCCGCGCTCGCTCTGCAGGTGGACCTCTTCGTGCGTCAGCCGCGGCGACTGCGCGGCCGCCGCGACCTCCAGGTGGAACTGCCGCTCCGCCCGGGTGAAGTCGATGCCCTGGGCCGTGCGGAGGTCCTCGGTCGCCAGCCGCAGCCGGGCGACGTCTTCGGGGGAGCTGCGCTCGGCGGCGAGCTTCGCGGCGGCTCCGGCGATCGCGAGGTAGTGGTCGCCGACGTCGCGCAGGTCCGACAGCGACACCTCGCGCAGCCGCTCGCGCCAGGCGTCCGAAGGCGGGTTGGCCGGCGTGCGGACGAAGCTGCCGCCGCTGCGGCCCCGGCGCGTCTCGACCAGCCCCTGCTGCCGGAGGGCCACCAGCGCCTCCCGGACCGTCACGGTCGAGACGCCGAACTGCGCGGCCAGCTCGGCTTCGCTGGGCAGCTGTTCCGCGTCGGCGAGCAAGCCGAGCGTGATGGCGTCGACCAGCCGCGCCGCCACCGCTTCCGCCCGCCCGACCTGGCCGAGCGGCGCGAACATGGCGGATCGCGCGCTGTGCGACATGCCCTTGCGCATCGTGCCCCTCCGGACGGCGGACTACCCATTCGCACCAATCTTGCCCCATCCCCTTGTCCTATTACATATGGAGTCATATGTTTTGGCTCCCCGTCAGCACCGGAGGAGTTCACCGTGTCTTCCACCTGCCCACCCACCCCGCCGCAAGAGCTCAAGCACTACGTAGGCGGCGCGTACGTCGAGTCCAAGTCGGGCCGGACGGCCGAGATCACCGACCCCGTCACCGGACGCCCCTACTGCACCGCCCCGATCGCCGGGCCCGAAGACGTCGACAACGCGCTGCAGGTCGCCGCGACCGCGTTCGAGACCTGGCGGACGACGACCCCCGCCCAGCGCCAGCTCGCGCTGCTCAAGCTGGCCGACGCGCTCGAAGCCCGCGCCGAAGAGATCGTCCGCGCGGAGTCGGCGAACACCGGCAAGCCGGTCGCGCTGACCATGGCCGAAGAGATCCCGATGGTCCTGGACCAGCTCCGCTTCTTCGCCGGGGCCGCCCGCGTGCTCGAAGGCCGGGCCGCGGGCGAGTACCTGGAGGGGCACACCTCCTTCGTGCGCCGCGAGCCCGTCGGCGTCTGCGCGCAGGTCACGCCGTGGAACTACCCGCTGCTGATGGCCATCTGGAAGATCGCGCCCGCGCTCGCCGCCGGCAACACGGTGGTGCTCAAGCCGTCCGACACCACCCCGGCGTCGACGCTGCTGCTCGCCGAGATCGCCGGCGAGTTCTTCCCGCCCGGCGTGTTCAACGTGCTCTGCGGCGACCGCGACACCGGCCGTGCGCTGGTCGAGCACGGCATCCCGGCCATGGTGTCGATCACCGGCTCGGTCCGGGCCGGCATCGAGGTCGCGCGCAGTGCGGCCGCCGACGTCAAGCGGGTGCACCTGGAACTGGGCGGCAAGGCGCCGGTCATCGTCTTCGGCGACGCCGACCTGGAAGCCGCCGCCGAGGCCATCGCCGTCGCGGGCTACTTCAACGCGGGCCAGGACTGCACCGCCGCCACGCGGGTGCTCGTCGCCGACGACGTGCACGACACCTTCGTCGCCGCCCTCACCCGGCAGGCCGAGAACACCAAGACCGGCAAGCCGGATGACGAAGACGTCGCTTACGGCCCGCTGAACAACGCGGCCCAGCTGGCGAAGGTGGCCGGGTTCGTCGAGCGGCTGCCGTCGCACACGACCGTCCACTGTGGAGGGCATCGGGTCGGCGACGAAGGCTACTTCTACGAAGCCACCGTGGTCTCCGGCGTCCGCCAGGACGACGAGATCAGCCAGAACGAGATCTTCGGCCCGGTCATCACCGTCCAGCGGTTCTCCGAAGAGACCGAGGCGCTGCAGGCCGCGAACGCCGTCCAGTACGGCCTCGCGTCGTCGGTCTGGACGCGTGACCACCAGCGCGCGATGCGCGTCGCGGCGAAGCTCGACTTCGGCTGCGTCTGGATCAACACCCACATCCCGCTGGTCGCCGAGATGCCGCACGGCGGGTTCAAGAAGTCCGGCTACGGCAAGGACCTCTCGCTGTACGGCCTCGAGGACTACACGCGCGTCAAGCACGTGATGAGCGCACTGTGAGGGTCGCGATGCCCAACCAAGCACCATCGGAGACGCGGGAAGAGCCAGCGGCGCTCGAGAACGCGGGGCCGGCCATCCGGCTTTCCGGGCTGCGCAAGCACTTCGGTGACGTCCACGCCGTCGACGGCGTCGACCTCGACATCCCGCCCGGCGAGTTCTTCTCCATGCTCGGCCCGTCCGGCTCCGGCAAGACGACGGTGCTGCGCCTGATCGCCGGGTTCGACCTGCCGACCGAGGGCACGATCGAGTTCGACGGCCACGACGTGGGCCGGCTCCCGCCGTTCGAGCGGGACGTCAACACGGTGTTCCAGGACTACGCGCTGTTCCCGCACATGAGCGTGCAGCAGAACGTCGAGTACGGCCTGCGCGTCAAGCGCGTCCCGAAGCAGCAGCGCCGGGAGCGCGCGCTCGAGGCGTTGAAGACCGTCCGGCTGGAGGACTACGGCTCGCGCAAGCCGGCACAGCTGTCCGGTGGCCAGCGCCAGCGCGTCGCACTGGCCCGCGCGCTGGTGAACCGGCCCAAGGTGCTGCTGCTCGATGAGCCGCTGGGCGCGCTCGACCTCAAGCTGCGGCAGGCGATGCAGCTGGAGCTCAAGCAGATCCAGCGCGACGTCGGCATCACGTTCGTCTTCGTCACCCACGACCAGGACGAGGCGCTCACGATGAGCGACCGCATCGCGGTGTTCAACGACGGGAAGATCGAGCAGGTCGGCCCGCCGGAAGAGGTCTACGAACGACCCGCCAGCGCGTTTGTCGCCGGGTTCGTCGGCACGTCGAACCTGCTGGGCGGCCGCGGCGCCGAGACCGTCATCGGCCGGCCGGGGCTGTTCAGCATCCGGCCGGAGAAGATCCGCATCGACGGCGACCTGTCCGAACCCGCCGCCGTGGGGCACACCAGCGCGACCGGCACGGTCACCGACGTCGTCTACGCCGGCGCGACCGTGCGGTACTCGGTCGCGCTCGACGCCGGCGGCCGGCTCTCGGTCGTCCGCCAGAACACCGACGGCACCGCACAGTTCGGAGACGGGCGCGTCCGGCTCAGCTGGCGCGACGAACACAGCTTCCAGGTCCAGTAGTTCCCAGAAAGGATGCCATGAAGAACAGGAAAACGCGGCTTGCCGGCTTGCTCGGCGCCAGCCTGCTGTTGGCTGCATGTGGCACGTCCGGCTCGAACTCCGCCGCGCCGCCCGGCGCGCAGGGCTTCACGCCGCCGAAGCTGGAAGCGCTCAAGGCGCTCGGCCAGCCGGAAGGGCAGCTGAACGTCCTCGCCTGGCCGGGGTACGCGGAGAACGGCTCGAACGACCCGAAGGTCAACTGGGTGACGCCGTTCGAGCAGCAGACCGGCTGCAAGGTGAACGTCAAGCCGTTCGGCACGTCCGACGAGGCCGTCACGCTGATGAAGACCGGGCAGTACGACGTCGTGTCCGCCTCCGGTGACGCGTCGCTGCGGCTCGTCGCCTCGGGCGACGCCGAGCCGGTGAACACCGCGCTGGTCCCGAACTACGCCGACGTCCAGCCGTTCCTCAAGGACAAGTCCTGGAACAGCGTCGGCGGCGTCTCCTACGGCATCCCGCACGGCTGGGGCGCCAACCTGCTGACCTGGCGCACCGACGAGGTGACGCCGGCGCCGACGTCGTGGTCGGTGGTGTTCGACGCGAACTCGCCCCACAAGGGCAAGGTGATCGCCTACGACTCGCCGATCTACATCGCCGACGCCGCCCTGTACCTGCAGACCCACCAGCCGGACCTCGGCATCAAGAACCCGTACGCCCTGGACGACAAGCAGTTCACCGCCGCGGTGAACCTGCTCAAGCAGCAGCGGCCGCTGGTCAGCGAATACTGGTCGGACTACCTCAAGGAGTCGCAGGCGCTGAAGAACGGCGACGCCGTCGTCGGCACCGCCTGGCAGGTCACGGTCAACCTGACCAAGGGCGAGGGTGCGCCGCTCGAGTCCACCGTGCCCAGCGAAGGCGCGACCGGGTGGTCGGACACGTGGATGGTCGCGGCGAAGTCCGCGCACAAGACGTGTGCCTACAAGTGGCTCGACTACATCATCAGCCCGAAGGTCAACGCCCAGGTCGCCGAGTACTTCGGCGAAGCGCCGGCGAACACGAAGGCGTGCGCGGAGATGACGGACAAGACGCTCTGCGACACCTACCACGCCGGCGACGCGGCGTACGCGGCGAAGATCGCGTACTGGACCACGCCGATCCCGCAGTGCCTCGACGGCCGCACGGACGTCAAGTGCAAGGACTACGGCGAGTGGACGAAGGCCTGGACCGAAATCAAGGGCTGACGGCCTCCGCAAGCTCCGGCCGGTCGTGAGTGGTAAGGCGGGTTCTAACCCGCCTTACCACTCACGACCGGTGGGCAGCAGCGTCAGCAGCCGATCCGCGCGGTGCCGACGGCCACGTCGTCGTACCAGAGCGTGTCGGCGTCGCCGGCGTAGCTCTCCCAGCCGAGCCGCAGGTCGGTCACCGCCGGGTGCCAGGCCCGGGCGAGCCACTGCTGGTCGATGTCGGGCGTCGGGACGCCGTCGACGACGAGCCCGGGCACCTCGGCAGAGTTCAGCCAGGTCCGGAGCCGTCCCGCGGCGCCGTCGACCTCGAACTCGAAGCAGGACCAGGTGCCGGTGGCCAGCGGGACGCTCTGGGCGACCCCGGCCGGGCTCTGCGCGGGCAGCGTCGCGTCGTCGGACTCGCGGTTCCACTGCAGGGCCCGGTTCTGGCCGCCGGCCCGCAGGTCACGGCCGTTGTCGGCGGTGTCGCGCATGGCCATGAACGCGACGTGCCCGGTGGGCAGCGCCGTCGTGTGGCGGACCCAGAACCGGCCGAAGAGGTGGTTCGAGCCGACCCCGGTGAGGCTCGTGCCGAGGAACGCGTGGTTGCAGTAGCCGCCCTGGCCGGTGACCTTGACCGAGCGGGAGCCCGAGTGCGCGACCGCCGTGTCGACGGCGACCGTGCCGGTGCCGGTGCAGTTGGCCGCGCCGACGGTCCAGCGGCCGCCCGGGGTGCTGCCGGTCTGCTGTTCGAAGTCGTCGCAGATCGCGGCGCTCGAGCAGCCGGCGGGCTGCGGCCCGGAGGTCGTCGTGGTGGGCGTGGTCGGGGTGGTGGGGGTCGTGGGCGTGGTCGGCGTCGTGGTGGTCGGGGGAGCGGGGTCGCCGCACGAAACGCCGTTCAGCGCGAAGTCCGTGGGCGTGGCGTTCGTCCCGCTGTAGGTGCCCTGGAGACCGAAGGAGACCGAGCCGCCGGCGGGCAGGGCGCCGTTGTAGGACAGGTTTTGCGCGGTGACCGCGGTCCCGGTCTGGCGGACGGTGGCGTTCCAGGCGGAGGTCACCGACTGGTTCCCGGCGTAGTTCCAGGTGAGCGTCCAGGACGAGACCGCGGAGGCGCCGTTGGTCACCGTGACGTCCGCGGTGTAGCCGGTCTGCCACTGGTTGACGCGGTAGTCGACCGAGCACGCGGGCGCGGCGGCGGCCGGACCGGCCACGAGGACGGCGGCGGTGCCCGCCGCGGCGAGGCAGAGCGCGGCGAAGGCGCCGGCGAACCTGTTCATCGGGTTTCTCCTCCGGACGCGGACAGGGGCGCCGTGGCCTGCACCACGACGCCCCTGGTTGGTGGCCGCGTTCTGGCGAGGCGACCTGGCATGGGAGCGCTTCCAGCCGCCGGAAAGGTAACCCCGGTGTGTCGCCCTTGTAAAGAGCGACCCGGACGCGGCCGGATCCGGTGGTCCGTTTTCCGCAGCCGGGCCGCCCGCGATCTCCGCTGAACGCTCCTGAACGGCCGAATCCCTTGGGAGGCAGGACATGTCCCGGTAGCACTGCGCCACCGGCCCGCGGTGCCGGACGCGGCCGTTGGGGTGGATTCCGGAAATCCGGGCCAAGATCACCATGAAGGTGCCGGAACCGGCGATTGGGAGCGCTCTCAGTCAGGTTCCCCGCGCGGCGTGCCCATCCGGGCGCCGGAAACCCTTGTTGCGTCCTCAACTTCTCGGAAAGCGCACGGTTCCCGCCCGGTGACGTCCTGGGCCCCCCGTGGTCACGCTGCGGTACTGTCGTCGGGGTGCACCCGTACTCCGGAAATCGTTGGATGAACGATGAGTCGACAGGCCAAACCAGGGAGTAAGCCCTACCGTGCACAACTGCGCGACCGGCTGGTCGCCCTGGGCTTCTCCGAGGAGGCGATCCCGGCCCAGGTGGCGAAGAACCTGATCGTCGAATGCCGGATCCCCCCGCGCACCGCGTGGCGGCTGGCGTCCGAGCTCTCGCTCGACGTCGCCGCGCACCAGTACAACGCTGTGACCGGAGACCCCCGCGCGGGCATGCGCGGGACGCGGATCTGGGAGTACGAGCAGTGGCCCGAACGCGGGGTCCGGCCCACCGTCGCGGCGCTGCGGGTGCTGGCCCAGGTCTACGGGACCAGCTGGAAGTGCCTGCTCGGCCTGCGCGACCTCGAGCAGCTGCCGGCCAAGGACCTCGCCGAGTACCACGCCGATCAGGAGCCCGCGGCCGTCGCGGCGGCCGGCCCCGAGGCGCCACCGCCGGCCCGTGCGGTCGCCCGCGTCACGGTCGCCCGCGTCGAGGCGCGGCCGGACGAGGAGCTCGGGGCGGGCGCCCTCGACGAGGCCATCCTGCTCACGAAGACCAACGTCGACGACGTCCAACTCGACGACCTGTGGTCGGACCTGGACTTCCTGGGCAGCGCCTACACCCGGATCGCCCCCGACTCGATCCTCGGCGAGCTGGCCGTGATCGGGGACCGGACCGCGTCCCTGCTCAAGGGCCGCCAGCGGCCCAAGCAGACCCAGGACCTCCTGCTCGTCGGGGCGAAGTCGAGCGCGATGATGGCCTGGATCGCGGGGGACCTCGGACGCTACCGGCTCTCGCGCGAGCTCAACTCGGCCGCCTGGCTCTACACCCAGTACGCCGACGACTTCCTCGCCCGGCGCTGGGTCCGCACGTCCCAGGCGCGCGTGGCGTTCTGGGCCGGCAACGGCATCGAGTCCGCTAGGCTCGCCGCGGACGGGCTGAACTACCGCGTGGGCGAGCAGCTCACGGACGCGCCGCTCATCCTCGCCGAGGCGCGCGGCTGGTCGTCGGTGCAGGCCGAGGGGCAGGTGCTGGACGCGATCGCGCGCTGGACCGCCATCGAAAACCCGGACCTCGGAGCCGGCGGTGAGGACCGGTTCTTCAACATCACGAAGGACCGGCGGCACTACATGGCGGGCAACTCGCTGCTCGCGGTCGGGCAGGCTTCGGCCGCGTTGCGCGAGTTCACCACCGCCCGCGAAGCCTTCGAGCGGCTGTCGCTGGAAAACCGCTGGGAGGCCATGGATCCGATGATCCGGATCGACACCGGCCGCGCCCACCTGCGGCTCGACGACCTCGAAGGCGCCGCCGCCCAAGTGGAACCGCTGCTGGACGCGGGCGTCGGCAAGCAGCCGGACATGGTCCGCGCCATGCTGAAGCTGATGGCCACCGAGCTGTCCGGGCCGCGCTGGCGCTCGGCCACGACGGCCCGGAACCTCGCCGGAGCGCTGCTGGACGCCCACGCTTCGGCGCGGCCGTGACACCCGACCCGACCCCGACGGAGGCCCCCGAGGTGGCACCGCGCGAAGTTTCGTGCCCGGAAACGCCGTCCGGGGAGGACTGGGCGCTGGCCGGGTACACCCGGCGGGACGTCGTGGTGGTCGCCGACCGCTTCGCGCAGTTCGCCCGGGGGGACCGGGTGCTCACGCTGTCGGGCCTGCTGGGCCTGCTCGATTCCGGTGGCCTGCGTGCCTCGGGCTGCCACTGGGTCGTCCACTTCGGCCAGGGCATCGACGCGACCGACGGCGACCTGCTCGAAGCCGCTTGCGACAAGAGCGAAGGGACCGTGCGGCTCGCGGACCCGGACTCGTTCCGGCGCCCGCCCGAACACCCCGTGGTCGTCCACAAGGACCGGCCGGAGAACGTCCTGCTCGCGGGCGTGCACAGCCCGCTGCCCACGCACTGCCGGGCCGAGCTGCGGATCCACCGGGACAACGAGCTGGTCCTCGACCACCACACCGGCGAGCACGTGCAGGGCATCGTGATCATCGAGGCGATGCGGCAGATCTGCATCGCGCAGTTCGAGACCGCGATCCGCCCCGGCCTGCCCCCGGCCGCCTACGCCGGGGTGTGGAAGCGGATCGACCTGTCCTTCGAGGACTTCCTGTTCCCGCTCCCGGCCACGGTCGAGTCGCTGATCGTCGAGTCCGACCTCGGCCGGGAAACCAACCTGAAGTTCCGCGCCACCACGGCGGTGCGCCAGCAGGGGCGCACCGTGGCCACCGCCGGCATCGAGTACTCGATGATCGCGCAGGGGCGCGTCGACACCCTCGAACGCCGCAAGGCAGACCAGGCCACCCGGGCCTACCTCGGCTGAGCCGACGCACGGCCCGCACTCCGGAAGGGAAACCACTCCACGATGTCCGACCTGCAGCAGGACCGCTCCGCGTCCTTCGCCCAGGGCTTGAAACTCATCCAGCAGCTCGGCGGAACGGATCGCCCGGCCGTGCTGGACCTGTTCGAGAGCATCGGGGAGGCCGAGTTCGGCGAGCAGTGCGTCGGGTTCATCTACGGCGACGTATACCACCGGCCCGGCCTGGCGCTGCCGGAGCGGCAGCTGGTGACGGTCGCCGCGCTCACCGCCCTCGGCTACGCGGGTTCACAGCTGCAGTTCCACGCCAAGGCCGCGCTCAACGTCGGCTGCACCCGCCGCCAGCTGATCGAGGCCGTGATCCACGTCAGCTCGTTCGCCGGGTTCCCGGCCACGCTCAACGCGCTGACGGCGCTGAAGGCGGCCTTCGACGGGCTGCCGCCGGAAGAGCCGTCCGAGGAAACGGCCGACGTGCCGTGGGCCGGCATCGAGGACCGCTACGAGCGCGGCCTGGCCGCGATGAAGGCCGTCGACGGCGAGGCGGGCGAGAAGGTCGCCGAGGCACTGCAGGACATCGCCCCGGACCTGGCCGCCTACATCGTCGAATTCACCTTCGGCGAGATCTACACCCGGCCGCACCTGAGCCTGCGCCACCGCGAGATCGTCACGATCGCCGCGTGCGTCGCGCTGGGCACCGCGCTGCCGCAGCTGAAGGTGCACATCCACGGCCTGCTCAACGTCGGCGGAACCCGGAAAGAGGTCGTGGAAACCGTGCTGCACCTGGCCTTCTACTGCGGGTTCCCGGCCGCGCTCAACGCGATCGCCGCCGCGCGGGAAGTGTTCGCGCAGCGGTGACCCGGTTCGGAAAGCTGCGCGTGGTCGCGCTCGACTGCGACGGCGTGCTCATCGACGACACCTACCTGGCCATGATCGCCCGGTTCGTCACCGACCACGGCGGGCGCTACGACGCCGCGGCCGAGCGGGACGTCATCGGCTTGCGCGACATCGTGGTCGCGGAGAAGGTCACCGCGCTCTGCGGCCTCGACCAGCCGGCCGAGGAGACGCTGAAGCAGCTCTGGGCCGCGCGCCAGGAGTACCTGGCCGAGCACCCGATCCGCGTCGCCGAAGGGGCGCGGGACTGCCTGGAAGCGCTTTCGAAGCTGCCCGTGCGACTGGTCTGCTACGGCGGCCGGACCCGCGAGCACACCTTCGACCGGTACCTCGGCGAATTCGCCGAGCTGCTCGACCCCGAGGTGCCCTACGTGAGCATCAACGAACACCGGCCGGGCGTCGACCACATCGCCCGCGGTGTGCTCGGCGCCGGGTTCGACGAGATCGTGTTCGTCGACGACGTCAGCCGGGTGGCCGAGGACGCCCGCGCGCACGGCGCCGGGTTCATCGGGTTCCCCTCGAGCCCCGCCCACGCCCGGCAGCGGGACTTCATGGCTTCCTGCGGTGTCCGCCACTTCGCCGGTTCGCTCGCCGACCTGACCCCGGAACTCCTGGCGATCGTCGACGGGGAGCTGGCGACTTCGACACACTGGCCTCGTTGAGGAGTACCCCGACCCATGGAGCCGCTGTGAAGTACTTTTCCCTGCCCCGCCCCGGCGCCGCGCTCGTCCCCGGCGAGCGTGACGTGCCCGAACCCGGTCCCGGGCAGGTCCTGGTCCGGATGCGCGGGTGGGCGGTCAACGCCCGCGACCTGATGATCGTCAAGGGTTTCTACCCGAAGCCGGTGAAGCCGGACGTGATCCCGCTGTCCGACGGCGCGGGCGAGGTCGTCGCGGTCGGGGCCGGGGTGCGCGCCTGGGCGGTGGGGGACCGGGTGGCGGCGACGTACTTCCCGAACTGGCTGTCCGGTCCCGGCACCCCGGAGAAGACCGGGGACGACCTGGGCGGCACGCTCGACGGCGTGCTCGCGGAGTACGCCGTCTTCGCCGAGGACGCCGTGGTCGCGGTGCCCGCGCACCTCGACTACGCCGAAGCCGCCACACTGCCGAGCGCCGGGGTGACGGCGTGGCGTGCCGTGGTCGAGGAAGGCGGGCTGACCCCCGGGCAGACCGTGCTCACCCTCGGCAGCGGCGGTCTGTCCACCTTCGCGCTGCAGTTCGCCGCGCTCGGCGGCGCCCACGTCGTCGCGACGTCGAGTTCGGACGCGAAGCTGGACCGGCTGCGCGCGCTCGGCGCGGCCGAGACCGTCAACCACGAGACCGTCCCGGAGTGGGGCGCCGCCGTGGCCGGGCTGACCGGCGGCGGCGTCGACCACGTCGTCGACGTGGGCGGCGGCGGCACCATCGGCCAGTCGATGATCGCCGCCCGCTACGGCGGCCACGTCAGCGTCGCCGGCGTCCTGACCCACGAGGGCGGTGCCGACCCGATCCTGGTGCTGGTCAAGCAGCTGACCCTGCGCGGGCTGACCAACGCCTCCCGCGAGACGTTCCAGGCGATGAACCGGGCCATCGAGCGCACCGGCCTGAAGCCGGTGATCGACCGCCGGTTCCCCTTCGACGACGTCGACGGCGCCCTCAAGCACCTCGAGTCCGGGACCCACATCGGGAAGGTCGTCCTGGAGAGCGCCTGAGCCCTCGCGCCCGGCGCGGGTAACTTTTGCGCGCCCGGGTGGGTATTTTGACCATCTCCTGACCGCGTTTCCCCAGCTCAGTGCGGGGTTGCCGGGAGGAAAAAGTCCCCTTTGGGCAGGAATGGCGGCTGCCGTCGGCACCGGGAAGAGTGGGGGTTACCGGGACAGCGCCCGAGCAGGCTGCGGCTGCTCGGGCCGCCTGCCCCGGACTGGGGGCGCGGGGAGGGGGTTTCAACCGCCTGGGGGTGGGTTGAAACCCCCTTCCCGCCCGTGCCCCAGCCGGTCGTGAGTGGTAAGTAGGGTTCTAACCCGCGTTACCACTCACGACCGGCTGCGGGAGACCGGCTCACGAGGTCGTGCAGGCCCGCCCGTTGAGCGAGATCGCCGCCGGCTTCCCGTTCACCGTCCCCGAAGTCCCGGTGAACCCGAACTCCGCGTTCCCGCCCGCGGGGATCGTCCGGTTCCAGCCCGCGTCCACCGCCGTCACCGCCGCGCCGCTCTGGGTGACCTGCGCGCTCCACCCCTGCGTCACCCGCTGGCCGTCGGCGAACGTCCACGTCACCGTCCACCCGGTCACCGCGGCCGTGCCGGTGTTGCCCACCTTCACCGAGGCCTGGAACCCGCCCGGCCACTGGTTGGTGACCGTGTAGGCCGCCGTGCAGGACCCCGACGGCACCGGCGTGGTGGTCGTCGTGGGCGTGGTGGTGGTCGGAGTCGTCGGAGTCGTGGGCGTGGTGGGTGTGGTGCTCGTCGGGGGCGGCGGCTCGCTGCCCCCGGACTCGCCCACGATCACGCCGCGGCCGTTCGTGCCCACGTACACCCGGCCGTACTCCCGCGGATCCCCGGTCAGCGCCGCGCCGATGTTGCCGTACTGGTGGCGGTCGTCGTTGATCCGCGTCCACGAAGCCCCGGCGTCGTCCGAGCGGAAGATCCCGCGCACCCCGCCGATCTTCGCGATCGTGTACAACGCCGGGTACGTCCGGCCGGGGGCGGCCTTGCCGAACCCGATGTTGTCGGCTTCGGCGACGTTCGCCAGTTTTGTGAAGGACGCTCCGGAGTCGGTGGAGTGCCAGAGGCCGTACGCCGAGCCGGAGCCGCCGGCCAGCCAGATGTCCCCGGCCACGCCCGGCACCGCCTTGAAGTGCGCGGACCCGGACGGCAGCCCGGTGGCCGCGGTCGCGGTGAACGTGGCGCCGCCGTCGGTGCTGACGTGGAACTTCCCCGCCGCGAACCCGTAGAACCGTTTCGGGTCGACGCGGTCGGACTCGACCACCGCGCCCGCCGGGATGCCGGTGGACGCCGTCCACGACGAGCCGAAGCCGACGGAATAGCTGACGTTCGTGCCGTCCGGGCTCCAGACGAACCGGCTGCCGTCGGCGGCCGCGGCCACCGTGCCGCCGGCGGCGTTCCCGCCCGGCTCCGCGCCCTGGAACCAGTTCTTCCCGCCGTCGGTGGAGAAGGCGATCCGGTTGTCGTTCGGCCGCGCGGACCGGTCGAGCGTGCCGGCGCGCACGATTGTCGCCGGGTTCAGCTCGGCGTAGTCCAGGCTGGTGGTCGTGGTGAACACCGGCTGCGTGTACATGGTGGCCGGGACCGCGTCGAGGCTGTCGTGCCGGAACCCGCCGATGTCACCGAGGCCGGACAGCAGGGGAGCGCCCGACGGCGGGCTGATCAGGTCGAGCACCGCGGTCTCTTCGAGGCCGCCGACGACCGGCTTGATCGTGATCTTCCCGCCGCTGTCCCACTTCGTGAGGTCGGACGTGCCGTAGATGGTCGCGCCGGTGCCGTAGAGCAGGTGGTTGGAGTCGAACGGGTCGATCTCGACCGACTCGGTCATCCAGCCGAGCTTGGGCGACGGCACCGGGGGAGCGGCCTGGAGGCCGAAGTTCAGCCAGGGCACCGAGGAGATGTCCTGCGTGTAGCGCAGCGTCCGCTCGGGGTAGTTCGAGAAGTCCCAGATCCGGGTCCAGGTGGCGCCGCCGTCGGTGCTGCGGAAGAAGATCACGTCCGGCCACCACGACACCTGTGTGGCCACCATCAGCGTGTTCGGGTGCTGCCGGTCGATCGTCAGGCCGCTGTAGCCGAAGTAGTCGTCGGAACTGTCGGACGGGATCGGGCTGATCCGCGTCCAGGCGCCGGTCTTCGTGGCGTACTTCCAGACGTCGCCCTTCGCACCGTCGTAGGGGCCGCCGGTGTCGCTCGTCGCGAGGTAGAGGTAACCGCCGACCGGGTCGAGCACGCCCTTGTGCGCGAGGTACCCGGTCGGCTGGCCGGCCAGCCGCGCCCACGTCGTGCCGCCGTCGGTGCTGCGGTAGACCGTGTTCTGCTTGTCGGCGACCCCGGCGTAGATCGTCTGGGTGGTGCTGCCGCGGGTGCCGGTCGACGGGTCGAACGTCACCCAGGTGACGCCTTCGATGTCACTGGAGTAGCCCGTCGTGTCGGACGGGTCCGGCGCGTAGTTGCCGGGGTTGGGGAAGCTGGTGACCTTCGCCCACGTGACGCCGGAGTCGGTGCTGCGCCAGAGCCCGTTGCCGCTCGGCGCGCCGAGGTAGAGGACGCTGTTGCGGTTCGGGTCGATGGCGAGCCGCTCGCCCATGCCGCGGCCGGGCATGTTGCCGCCGAGCTTGAACGGCAGCGCGGCCGCCTGCCAGGTGGCGCCGCGGTCGGCCGACCGCAGGATCGCGCCGTTGTTCGGGTCCCAGCTGTTGGTGTACATCCCGGCCGCGACGTAGACGCGGTTCGGGTCGACCGCGTCCGTGGCGAGACTGACGACGCCGTTGTGGCCCCAATCGGTCCAGCCGACCGAGTCCAGCAGCGGGAGCCAGCGCCCGGTGGCGGTGTTCCACCGGTACGCCCCGCCGATGTCGGTGCGGGCGTAGACGAGCCCGGGTTCGTTCTGGTTGAAGACGATTCCCGGCACGAACCCGCCGCCGCCGATCTCCGCATTGCGCCACGTGGTGGCCGCCGGTGCGGCGGGGGAGGCCGGCGCGCCCACGGTGACCGCGACCGCGGCGGGCACGAGAACGGCGAGCGCGGTGGTGAGAAACCGTCTCGCCGAACGGAACCGGGACGGGGAATGAGTTCTTCGCACGACGTTGTGCACCTCTGCCTCCACCTTCTGGGAGCGCTTCCAGAGGGACGGTAAACCAGCGTTCGGAGCGTTGTAAAGCGTTCGACGATTTCGCCGTCCGCACTGTCCACAGTGGATTTTGTGCCCGCTCTGCGTCCGCGGGGTGCCGGGTTTGTCGGAATCATATACGTGAACGGCGATCAGGTTTCTGAATTGTTATCGGAAACCTCCTTGCCCGTCATTTTGCGGCGTGTGAGTGTGGTGGCCGCTGCTGGACCGGACCTACGAAAGAGGCGACCAGGCAATGACGCAAACGGCCCCGGCGCGGCACATCGGCCGGACCACCTTGTACTTCTTCGGTGCGCTCGGCGGCATCCTGTTCGGTTACGACCTCGGCGTGATCTCCGGGGTGCTCCCGTTCATCGGGAAGCTGTGGGCGCTGACCAGCTGGGACAAGGGCGTGATCACCGCCAGCCTGTCGGTCGGCGCCATCGGCGGCGCGCTGTTCTCCAGCCGCACCAACGAAGCCCTCGGCCGGCGCCGCACGATCATGGTGGCGGCGGGCATCGTCATCGCCGGCACGCTGGCGGCGAGCTTCTCGCCGACGTTCGTGCTGCTGGTGCTCTCGCGCCTGGTCATCGGGCTGGGGATCGGCCTTTCGTCGTCGACCGTCCCGACGTACCTGTCCGAACTGGCCCCGGCGCGGTGGCGAGGCGCGATGGGCGCGCTCAACCAGATCTTCATCGTGCTGGGCATCCTGATCGCGTTCCTGGTGAGCTATTGGCTCGGGCCGATCTCGGCGTGGCGCTGGATGTTCGCCGGGGCGATCGTGCCCGCGGTGATCCTGCTGGCCGGACTGGTGTTCCTGCCGGAGACGCCGCGGTGGCTGGTCAAGAACGGCCGGGAGGAAGAGGCCCGGCGCGTCCTGGCGAGCGCGCACGGCAGCACCGTGGACCTCGACGAGGAGATTTCGACCATCCACGAGGTCATCCGGCTCGACACCGAAGAGAAGCCGCGGATCCGCGACCTGTTCTCCGGGTTCGTGCGCCCGATGCTCGTCGTGGCGCTGCTGCTCGCGATCGGTCAGCAGTTCAGCGGCGTCAACGCGATCAACGCGTACTTCCCGACGATGCTCATCGGCCTGGGCTTCGCCACGCAGGCCGCGCTGCTGTCCGGCGTGCTGCTGGGGGTCACGAAGTTCCTCTTCACGGCGTGGGTCGTGTTCGTGGTGGACCGCTGGGGCCGCAAGCCGCTGCTGCTCATCGGGAACGTCATCATGGTGCTCACGCTGGTCGCGGCCGGGCTCGTGGTGCTCAACGTCCACGACACCGGCACGCGCGGGCTGCTGATGCTGGTGATGATGGTGCTCTACCTGGTCGGCTACGAACTGGGCTGGGGCGCGGTCGTCTGGGTGATGATGGCCGAGGTGTTCCCGCTGAAGTACCGGGCGACGGGCATGGGCATCAGCAGCGTGGTCCTGTGGGCGGCGACGGGCATCGTGAGCGCGGTGTTCCCGATCATCTCCGACCCGAAGTCGCTCGGCATCGGCGGCTCGATGTTCCTCTTCGCCGGGGTCAACGTCGTGCTGTTCGTGCTCACCAAGTGGCTGGTCCCGGAGACCAAGGGCCGCTCGCTGGAGCAGATCGAGCTCGACCTCCGGGCCCGGCAGGGAGCCGCGGCCCAGTGATCTGCCGCGCCGGTCGTGAGTGGTAAGGCGGGTTAGAACCCGCCTTACCCTTCGTCGCGTTGGTCGTCAGCGGCGCTTGGGGCGCCAGACCACCAAAGCGACGAAGGCCTCCCCGGGCGACCGGGGAGGC
>NZ_JAVHJU010000008.1 GCF_031082405.1 Amycolatopsis sp. A133 | reverse complement strand
TCCCCCACAACCACAACAACCCACACACACCACCCTCACCAGCCACAACCACGATGAAACAACCCCATTGGGGCGCTTGAGCCGGATCACGAGCGCTGAGCCCGGTCCCCGAAGGCTCAGCGCGCCAGCCAGGCGCGAACCAGCTCCGCGGCGCGAGCCCGCAGCAGTTCCGGCGCATGGATCCGAGCGTGGTCCAGCGAAGGCGCGTGGTCGATCAACGCGCTGCTCCCCACCACGCCCAACCGCGCCAACCCGGCGGCATCAAGCTGGATCCGCCCCGCCAAAGCCAGCAACGGCACCTCCCGGGCCCGGGCCCGGTCCGCGATCCCCGCCGGGGCCTTGCCGTTCAAGCTCTGCTCGTCCAGCGATCCCTCGCCGGTGATCACCAGATCCGCACCGTCCAGTGCCGCGTCGACCCCGGTCAGGCCCGCGATGAGGCCGAACCCGGACTCGACGCTCGCACCCAGAGCGATCGCGGCGGCCGCCACGCCGCCGCCGGCCCCCGATCCCGGCACCTGCGAGACGTCCGGCGCGCCCCCGACCTGCAGCGCGTGTGCCCACCGCCCCAGCGCGTCGTCGAGCAGCTGCACCTCCGCAGGTCCCGCGCCCTTCTGCGGCCCGAACACCGCCGCCGCGCCGTCCGGGCCCAGCAACGGGTTCGTCACGTCCGTCGCGACCGCCACGCTCACGCCTTCCAGCCGTTCGCGCACGGGCGCCAGCTCGGTCGACGCCACCCGTATCAGGGTGCCGCCGCCCAGGCCGACCGGCGCGCCGAACGCGTCGAGCACGCCCGCGCCCAGCGCGCCCAGCATCCCGGCCCCGCCGTCGGTGCTCGCCGTGCCGCCGACCGTGAGCACCAGCCGCTTCGCGCCGTGCATCAGCGCGTCCGCCAGGAGCTCGCCGACGCCCCAGGTGTGCGCGGCCAGCGCCGTCGCCGGCGACGGCTCGACGAATTCGATGCCGCACGCCCGCGCTGATTCGACGTACGCGGTGCCGTCCAGCACCGCGTACCGCGCCGGCACCGGCTCCTCGAGCGGCCCGCGGACCGTCAGCCGCACGACCCGCGCGCCCGCTGCTTCCAGCACGTCCAGGGTCCCTTCGCCGCCGTCGGCGACGGGGCAGGTGACGATTTCGGCGTCCGGCAAGGCATCCCGCACGCCGAGCGCGATCGCCTCTGCGGCTTCGACCGCGGTGAGACTGCCCTTGAACTTGTCGGGCGCGATGACGACCCTGGTCACGGCTGCACCTCCGTCAGCGGGGGACGCCCGGCGAGCACCGCCGCGACGTTGCGCGCGGCCAGCACGGCCATCGCGGTGCGGGTCTCGACGGTGGCCGACCCCAGGTGCGGGCTGAGCACGACGTCGTCCCGGCCGAGCAGCCGCGGTTCGACCTCGGGTTCCTTCTCGAACACGTCGAGCGCGGCGCCGGCGATCTCCCCGGCTTCCAGCGCGTCGGCCAGCGCGGCTTCGTCGACGACCGGGCCGCGGGTCGTGTTCACCAGGTACGCGCCCGGTTTCATCGCGCGCAACGCGGCGGCGTCGATGAGGTGCCGCGTCTCGGGCGTCAGCGGGCAGTGCAGCGAAACGACGTCCGACCGCACCAGCAGCTCCTCGAACGACACGTACTCGGCGTCGGTGTCCTGTTTGGACCGTCCCGAGTAGACGACCGGCATCCCGAACGCCGACGCCCGCTTCGCCATCGCCCGGCCGATCTGCCCGAACCCGACGATGCCGAGCGTCTTGCCCTGCAGCCCGGAGCCGAGCAGGAAGCCGAGGTGGAACGACCACGGCGTGCGCGAGCGCAGCAGCCGTTCGCCCTCGCCGAGCCGCCGGGTGACGGCGAGCAGCAGCCCGAAGGCGAGATCGGCGGTGGCGTCGGTCAGCACACCCGGCGTGTTCGTGACGACGACCCCACGGGAAGCCAGCGCCGCGACGTCGACGTTGTCGTAGCCGACGGCGACGTTCGCGACCACCTTCAGCCCGGGGCCGGCGGCGTCGGCCAGCGTGCCGTCGAGCCGGTCGTGCAGCATCCCGACGACGGCCGACGCGCCGGCGACGAACTCGTGCAGTTCCGCAGGCGTCAGCGGACGATCGGCGGGGGAGACCGCCACCTCGCCTGCCTCGGCGAGGAGCTTCACCGCGTCGTCGGGAATCCACCGGGTCACCGCGATCTTGGCCACTCCGACAGCCTAAGGCACCCCACCGGCAATTCAGCCCACGCGCGTCAGCCGCACGACCGCGCTCGCGTACCCGCTGCCGGGAAGATCGACGTCGAGCCCGTGGCTCAGCAACACGGCCCCGTGGTGCTCGGCGCCGTCCTGGTCGCGGTAGCGCCCGGCCGGATCCAGCCCCGCGAGCCGTGGCGGGGTGAAGGGCCGCGCGAACTCCGCGGGCCGCCGCCAGAAGAAGACGACCGCGGAGGCACCGAGCACGTACTGCACCGCGGTCAGCGCCGAGACCGCCGGATCCGCCAGCCGGTACAGGGTGCCGTGCTGCACCACGGGCCGGATCTCCTTGTACAGCGCCACGAGCGACGTCGCTTCGGCGAGTTCGTCCGGCGTCCAGCGCGGCAGGTCGCCGCCGAGGCCGAGCACGCCCGCCATCGCCACGTGGAACCGGAAGCTCAGCGGTGCTTCCCGCTTCGTGGCCGGGTTCGGGCTGTCGGTCACCCAGGCCGACATCGTGCCGGCCGGGTAGATCTGGCCGTAGCCGTGCTGGATGGCGATCCGGTCGGCCGCGTCGGTGTTGTCCGACGCCCAGATCTCGTCGGTGCGCGCGAGGATCCCCAGGTCGGTGCGGCCGCCGCCGCCCGCGCAGCCCTGGATCCGCAGGTCCGGGTGGTCGGCGCGCAGCCGGTCGAGGATCGCGTACACCGCCCGCACGTGGCCGACCCACAGCCGTTGCGCGTCCGGGCCCGCCCCGGGCCAGCCGGCCTCGGTGAACGCGCGGTTCATGTCCCACTTGAGGTAGTCGATGCCGTGCTCGCCGACCAGGCGGTCGAGCCACTTGTGGGCCCAGTCCGCGACGTCGGGCCGCGCGAAGTTCAGCACGAGCTGGTTGCGCAAGGTCGTGCGGGCGCGGTGGGCCATGTGCAGCACCCAGTCCGGGTGCGCGCGGTAGAGGTCGCTGTCCGGGTTGACCATTTCCGGCTCGACCCACAGGCCGAACTGCATCCCGTGCGCGTGGACGGCGTCGGCCAGCGGCCGCAACCCGCGCGGGAAGCGCTGTTCGTTGGCGATCCAGTCGCCGAGCCCGGCCGAGTCGCCGGTGCGGGCGCCGAACCAGCCGTCGTCCATGACGAACAGTTCCGCCCCCAGCCGGGCGGCCGCCGCGGCGAGCTCGGTCTCCGTCTGCTCGTCGACGTCCCAGCCGGTCGCTTCCCAGGAGTTGTAGACGACCGGCCGCAGCTCACCGGGGTGCGGCTGGACGTACTCGCGGACGTAGGCGTGCCACCGCCGGCTGGTGCCGCCGAAGCCGTCGGCCGCGTAGAGCCCGGCGAACACCGGCGTCTCCCACGTCTCGCCCGGCTGCAGCCGCCAGCCGACGTGCTCGTGCCCGAAGCCGCCGGTCCACGTGACGCGGCCGGTGTGCGTGCGCTCCACCGTGATCCGCCAGCTCCCGCTCCACGCCAGCGCCGACGACCACACCTCGCCGGCAGTCTCGGTCGCGTCGCCGGCGTCGAGCATCACCCACGGGTTGACCTGGTGGCTGGAGGTGCCGCGACGGCTGGTGAGCGTGGTTTCGCCGACCGGCAGCGGTTCGCGCAGCACACCGTATTCGGCGCTCCACGCACCGGACGTCCGGCTCAGCCGCGCGCCCTCGCGCCGGGGGAGCGTCCAGGACGCGGAATCGGTCCGCAGCAAAGCGATCGGCTCGCCGGCACCGGTGTGCCGCAGCGACGTCCAGCGCTCGACGACGTCACCGCGGACGCGGTAGTGCAGGGACAGCTCGAGGGGGTAATGCCGGTCGGCGAGCCGCACGACGAGCGTGCCGTCTTCGAGCGCGAAGCCGTCGTAACGCCACTCGAGCGCCGAAGTCCCGTCCGGGTACCGCACGGCCAGTGCGGCGACGCCGAAGAACGCGCCTCCCTCGGCCGGGAGCTCCTGCCGCTCGTCGCCGGGCTCGTCGAAGCTGCTGTCGGCCGGGTTGCGGCGCGCGGCGACCTGCGTGGCCTGGGCCAGGGTCAGCGGCGGGCCCCAGTGGACGTGCCGCGGGCGGTCGTCGGTGTCCAGCCGGAAGGCGTACGAGCTCTCGGGGGTGCGCAGCAGCCAGAGCCGGTGCGCCGGGTCGTGTTCGACGAGCGACATGCCCGACAGCGTAGAGCCGACCAGCGCAGAAATAAATTCTTGACGAAGTTAATTAATCCTGTCTAGCCTTCGGGCCATGCCTCGCAGTGCACCGGCAAGGGCGCCGATCACCAGCCCCGCGGCCGCGACCGTGTTCACCACGGTCCTGACCGAAGGGCCGGTTTCCCGCGTCGACGTCGCCCGCCGCACCGGGCTGTCCTCCGCCGCGGTCACCAAGGCCGCCCGGCCGTTCATCGAAGCCGGCTACCTCGAAGAACTCGCCTCCGGCGGCCGCACCGCCCCCGGTGCCGGCCGCCCGGCCAGCCCCCTGGCCATCCGGCCGGACCGCGAGTACTTCGTCGGCGTCAAGATCACCGGCGACGACCTGATCGGCGTGGTCACCGACCTGCGCGCCGACGTCCGGGCCAGCGCCCACCACGCGTTGACCGGCCACGACGTCGGGGACGTCGTCCGCGCGCTGGCCGACCTCGTCGGCGAGCTCCTGTCCGGCGCCGGGCAGCTCCGCGAGCGTGCGTACTGCCTGGGCGTCGCGGTGTCCGGCGACGTCGACCGGGTGTCCGGCGTCGTCCGGTACTCCCCGTTCCTCGGCTGGCGGGACGTCCCCCTGGCCGGACTCCTCGAGGAGGCCACCGGGCTGACCGTGACCCTCGAAAACGACGTCAAGGCCCTCGCCGTCGCCGAGCAGTGGTTCGGGGAAGGCGTCGGGGCGTCGTCGTTCGCGCTGGTCACGGTGGGGACGGGGATCGGCAGCGCGCTCGTGGTGAACGGCGGCTTGATCCGCGGCGCGCACGGCGTCGCGGGCGAGATCGGGCACGTCCCGGTCGCCGACGGCGGGCCGCCCTGCCACTGCGGTGGCCGGGGCTGCGTCGAGGCGATCGCGTCCACCGAGGCGATCCTGACCCTCGCTCGCGACGTCTCCGGAGAACCCGCCCTGACCATGGAAGCCGCCGTGACGCGCGCCCGCGGCGGCGACGAACCGCTGCGGGAGGTCTTCGCCGGGGCGGGCCACGCGATCGGGCTGGGCCTGGCCGCGCTGGTCAACCTGTTCGGCCCGGAGCGGGTGGTCGTCTCCGGGGAAGGGGTCGCCACCTACGACCTGTTCGAGGACCAGATCCGCCGGACCTTCGCGGTCCAGGCGTTCGGCAGCGCCGCCCGGTGCGGCCTGGTGATCCGGCCGCTGCCGTTCGAGGAGTGGGCGCGGGGCGCGGCCGCCGTCGCCATTCAAAGTCTTTTTGTCGCCGAGAGCGTCTAAGGAGTCCCTGTGAGCCCCATGAATCGCCGAAGCTTCCTGGTCGGTTCCGTCCTCTTCGCCGGTGGCGCCGCCCTCGCGGGCTGCACGAGCGACCCGCTGAACAAGAACGCGGGCGCCGCCGGGGGAGCCAAGGTGACGCTGCAGCAGTGGTACCACGCCTACGGCGAATCCGGGACGCAGCAAGCGGTCCAGCGCTACGCCCAGGAGTTCACCAAGGCCAACCCGGACATCGCGATCAACGTCAGCTGGATCGCCGGCGACTACGAGACGAAGCTGAACTCGGCGATGCTCACCGCGCAGGCGCCGGACCTGTTCGAACTCGGCGACTTCCGGTACCAGAACGTCAAGAACGGCCTGCTCGCGCCGCTTGACGACGTTGTCGGCCCGGTCAAGGCCGACTTCAGCCCGGCCGCGCTGGACACGGTGACCGTCGACGGCAAGGTCTACGGCGTCAAGATGATCGACGACGTCATGATGCTGTACTACCGCAAGAGCGCGCTGCAGGCCGCGGGTGTCCGGCCGCCGCAGACGTTCACCGAGCTCCTCGAAGCGACGCGGAAGCTGAACAACGGCAAGCAAAAGGGCCTGTACGTCGGCACCGACGGCGTCGGCGAAGCCGCGACCCTGCTGCTCTGGTCGTCCGGCGGGGACTTCTTCGACAGCAGCGGCAAGAAGGTCGCCTTCGCCTCGCCCGAGGCGATCGCCGCGATCGGCGGGCTCAAGCAGCTGCACGACACCGGCGGCCTGCTCCAGGGCTACCCGACCGACTGGTCCGACCCGGGCGCGTTCGCGAACGGCGCCACGGCCATGCAGTGGGGTGGCCTGTGGTCGCTGCCGGACATCAAGAAGGCCCTCGGTGACGACTTCGGCGTCGTCGCGTGGCCGAAGTTCGGCGACGCCGGCAAGCCGGTCGCCCGCGTCGGCGGCTGGTACCAGCTGGCCAACGCCAAGTCGCCGAACCTCGAGGCGGCGAAGAAGTTCATCGACTGGCTGTGGATCAAGAACGCCGACCTGCAGAAGGACTGGTGCGTCAAGTACGGCTTCCACATCCCCGCCCGCAAGCCGGTGGCGGCGCAGACGACCGAGTTCTCCAGCGGTCCCGCGAAGGACGCCGTGACGATCTCGCAGCAGTTCGGCAAGTCCTACTCGGGCCTGTGGAACAAGGCGTCGGCGACGCTGTTCCTGCAGGCGGCGACGAAGATCGCGAACGGGCAGGCCGACCCGGCCGCCGAGCTCGGCGACGCGGCGAAGAAGGCGCAGGCCGAAGTCGACAAGCAGCTGGCATGACCGCCGTGGCGGAGGCACCGGCCGTCCCGGTGGCGCCGGCGAAGAAGCGCCGTCGACGTCGAGACTGGCGCGCGATCGGCGCGTTCGTGGTGCTGACCGGCCCCGTGGTGCTCGGGCTGGGGCTGTTCAAGTACGTCGCCATCGGGTGGAGCTTCCTGCTCAGCTTCAACGACGCCCGCGGCACCATCACGCTCGGGAACTGGATTGGCTTCGGCAACTACGCGTTCTTGCTCGGCGACGACGCCTTCCTGACGTCGCTGTCGACGATCGCGATCTTCACCGTGTTCATCGTGCCGATCACGTTCGCCGCCTCGCTCGGGCTCGCGGTGCTGATCAACAGCATCAAGCGGGGCCGGGCGTTCTTCCGGACGATCTTCCTCATCCCGGCGGCGGTGTCGTACGTCGTCGCGGCGCTGGTGTGGAAGATGGCGCTGTTCAACGGCCTGCCCTCCGGCGTCGCGAACGCCGTCGGCGGGCTGTTCGGGGCCGACCCGGTGCCGTGGCTGTCGACGACGAGCCCGCCGGTGTACTGGGTCGCGGTGGTGACGCTGCGGCTGTGGCTGCAGGTCGGGCTGTACATGATCCTGTTCCTGGCCGGTCTGCAGGCGATTTCGCCGTCGCTGTACGAGGCCGGCGAGCTGGACGGCACGACGAAGTGGCAGGCGTTCCGCTACATCACGCTGCCGCAGCTGCGGAACACGTCGGTGGCCGTGCTGCTGCTGATCCTGATCGCGGCGTTCCAGGCGTTCGACGAGTTCTACAACCTGTTCGGCACCGGGCTTTCCGGCACCGCGACCGCACCGGTGAAACCGCCGCTCGGATACCTGTACGACTCCGCGCTCGGCGACCAGAACTACGGCGTCGGCTCGGCGGGCGCGTTCCTGCTCACCGTGCTCATCGTCGTGATCACGCTGCTGCAGGGCCGGTTCGTCGGCTTCGGGAAGAAGGACTGATGGCCGTCCTCACCGCGCCTCGGAAAGCGCCGAAGTACGTCCTGGCCGCCGTCCTTTCGGTGCTCTTCCTGCTGCCGTTCTACATCATGCTGCGCAACGCGCTGATGACGCGGCAGCAGGTGAGCTCGCCGGACTGGTCGTGGCTGCCGGACCCGCTGTCGTGGGTCAACTTCGGCGACCTGTTCGCCGACGCGTCGGTGCCGATGGCGCACTCGTTGTGGAACTCGTTCCTGGTCGCGATCGTCACCGCTCCGGTCGGGACGCTGTTCGGGTCGATGGCCGGGTACGCGCTGGCCCGGATCAACGTGCCCGGCCGGCGCGCGGTGTTCACGTACGTGCTGGTCACGCTGATGATCCCGCAGTCGGTGACGTTCGTGCCGACGTTCGTCGTCGTCGGTTCGATGGGCGGGGTCAACACCGAGTGGGGCATCATCGCGCCGAACCTGTTCAGCGCGTTCACCGTGATCCTCTTCCGCAACTTCTACCTGCGGTTCCCGGTCGAGCTCGAAGAGGCGGGCCGGCTCGACGGGCTCGGTTACCTCGGCGTCTACCGGCGCCTGGTCCTGCCGAACTCGGGGAGCATGATCGCCTCCCTCGGCGCCCTGATGTTCATCGAAAGCTGGAACGCGTTCCTGTGGCCGCTGGTGATCGGGCAGGACCCGTCGTCGTGGACCGCGCAGATCGCGCTCTCGACGTTCCTGACCGCGCAGTCGGTCAACCTGCCGGCGCTGTTCGCCGGTGCCCTGGTCACCATCGCGCCGCTGGTCGCGATGTTCCTGGTCGCCCAGCGGTTCATTGTCCGCGGAATCGCGGCGAGCGGGCTCAAGGAGTAGATCCGTCCCGAGGAGTGTCCTGTGAAACGCTTCCTTTCCGTTTTTGCTGCGGTACTCGGCTTTTCATCCCTGGTGGTGCCGTCCGCCGACGCCCGGACGCCGTTCGTCCAGCCGTTCATGGGCTGGAGCAGCTGGAGTCTCGAGTCGTCGACCCGCGCGGGTTACGGCACTTCGTGGCTGAACGAGTCCCACGTCCGCGACGCGGCTTCGGCGATGGCTTCGAAGCTCAAGCCGGCCGGCTACATCTACGTCAACATCGATTCGGGCTGGAACGCCGACCTCTCGTGGGTGTTCCACACCGACGTCAACGGCATTCCGACGCCCGACCCGGGGCGGTTCCCGTCCGGAATCCCCGCTTTGGCGTCCTACGTGCACTCGCTCGGGCTGAAGCTCGGCCTGTACGCCGTGACCGGGCTCGAGAAGGAGGTCTACGACAAGAACGCCCCGATCCTGGGGACGTCGTGCCGCGCGCAGGACATCGCCTACCGGCCGCTGACGCCGTCGAACGGCTGGGGCGGCAACTGGAAGGTCGACTTCACGAACCCCTGCGCGCAGAAGTACTACGACTCGATCGTGGCCCGCTTCGCGTCCTGGGGTGTCGACTTCATCAAGGTCGACGGCACCACCGCGGACAACGTCGCCGATATCGCGGCGTGGTCGAAGGCCATCGACCGCTCGCGGCGGCCGATGTGGCTGACGGCGAGCGCGTGGCCGGTGCCGCGGTCCATCGGTCCGGCGCTGGCTCCCCACGCCAACGGCGTGCGGATCGACACCGACGTCGAGTGCTACTGCGAGACGGTGTCCACCTGGGACAGCTCGGTCAAGGCGCGCTGGTCGGACCTGCCGGGCTGGCAAGGGGTGTTCGGGCCGCAGTACCGGCCCGACCTGGACTCGATGCCGATCAGCAACAACACGGGGTCCGGCATCCAGGACGGCATCTCCGACGTCGAGCGGCAGAGCGTGATGACGTTCTGGTCGATGGCCTCTTCGCCGTTGTACGTCGGGGGAGACATCTACTTCCTGGACGCCGCTGCCGTGTCGATCTTGACGAACCCCGAGGTCATCGCGGTGGACCACGCCGGTTCCTACCCGGTCCAGGTCGCCGGCGGGAACCTCCAGGTGTGGAAGAAGCGCGCGCCGGACGGCCGGTGGTACGCGGCCGTCTACAACCTGGGTGCCACGCCCGCGGACATCACCGTGGACCTGGGGATTCCCGGTGCGCGGCCGGTGCGTGACCTCGTCGCGCGGAAGGACCTCGGCCGGTTCCGGGGCTCGTGGACGGCGTCTTCCGTGCCGCCCCACGGCTCCCGCCTGGTCCGGATCGGCTGAACCCGGCTTCGAAGGGGACTTTTCCCGCTGACCGTGCGGGAAAAGTCCCCTTCGTCGTGCCTGCGTCATCCATTGGGTGGAAGGAGCCTGGTCGGCTCGGCGGGGCCGTGCTATGTTCGGTTTCAGAACGAGTGTGCGTGATGCGAACAGTTCGGAGGGTGTGATGGCGGAGCTGCTGTCGCTGGAGGAGGCCGTGGCCCGGCTGGTGCACGACGGCGACACCGTCGCGCTCGAGGGCTTCACGCACCTCATCCCGGTCGCGGCCGGGCAGGAGATCATCCGGCAGCGCCGCCGGGATCTCACGCTCGTGCGGATGACCCCGGACATCGTGTACGACCAGCTCATCGGCGCGGGCTGCGCGCGCAAGCTGATCTTCTCGTGGGGCGGCAACCCGGGCGTCGGCTCGCTGCACCGCTTCCGCGACGCCGTCCAGCACGACTGGCCGGTGCCACTGGAAATCGAGGAACACAGCCACGCGGGCATGGCGAACCGGTACGTCGCCGGCGCGTCCGGGCTGCCGTTCGCGGTGCTGCGCGGCTACACGGGCACCGATCTCCCGGCGCAGACCGAGACGATCAAGCCGATCACCTGCCCGTTCACCGGCGAGCGGCTCACCGCGGTACCGGCGCTGAACCCGGACGTCTCGATCGTCCACGCCCAGCGCGCCGACCGCTCCGGAAACGTCCAGATGTGGGGCATCACCGGTGTCCAGAAGGAAGCCGTGCTGGCGGCGAAGCGGTCGCTGGTGACGGTCGAGGAGATCGTCGACGAGCTGGAGCCCCGCCCGGGTGCGGTGGTGCTCCCGGCCTGGGTGGTCTCGGCGGTGGCGGAGGTCCCGGGCGGCGCGAAACCGTCCTACGCGGCCGGCTACTACGAGCGGGACAACGCGGCGTACCAGGCGTGGGACAAGGTGGGGCGCGACCGCGACGAGTTCACGACGTGGCTGAACGAGCTGACCGGGGTGACGGCATGAGCGCGGACTACACCGCCGACGAGATGATGAGCGTCGCGGCGGCCCGCGCGCTCGGCGACGGCATGTCCTGCTTCGTCGGGATCGGCCTGCCCAGCAAGGCGGCGAACCTCGCCCGCCGCGCGCACGCGCCGAACCTGACGCTGATCTACGAATCCGGCTGCCTGGGCGCGAAGCCGTCGAGGCTGCCGTTGTCCATCGGCGACGGCGAGCTGGCCGACACGGCGGACGCGGTGATCAGCGTGCCGGAGGTGTTCAACTACTGGCTCCAGCCCGGCCGCATCGACGTGGGCTTCCTCGGCGCCGCCCAGCTGGACAAGTTCGGCAACATCAACACGACGGTGATCGGCTCGGACTACCACGACCCGAAGGTCCGGCTGCCGGGCGCGGGCGGCGCCCCGGAGATCGCGGCCTCGTGCGGCGAGGTGTTCATCGTGCTGCGCCAGAACCCGCGCGCGTTCGTCGAGAAGGTGGACTTCGTGACGTCGTTCGGCCACGGCACCGGCAAGGGTGACCGCGAGGAGCTCGGCCTCCCGGGCCGGGGCCCGACGCTGGTGGTGACCGACCTGGGCCTGCTGCGCCCCGACCCGGAGACGGCGGAGCTGACCCTCACCGAGCTCCACCCGGGCGTCGAGCTGGATCGCGTGGTGGCGGCGACGGGGTGGAAACTGAAGGTCGCCGACGACCTGAAGATCACCCCCGCCCCGACCGAGCAGGAGCTGACCGTGCTCCGAGACCTGGAGAAGGCAAGCGCATGACCGCGCGCACCCCCACCGGCCCCGTCCGCTCGGCGGGCCGGCTGCGGAGCGGCATCCCGGCGGCCCGCCTGGCGCCCGTCCGCAGCCCCTTCGAGTTGCCCGATCCGGTTCGTCCGGCGGCCGCGCTGCCCGCGAGCGTCCCGGCGTCGGCCGGCTCCCGGGCCGCCGGCGTGCTCCGCCGCAGCACCCGGCCCGTGGCGCGCTCTCCCCACGCGATCATCCTCGCGCCCACCCGGAAGGCAAGCGCATGACCGACGTCTACATCCTCGACGCGATCCGCACCCCCTTCGGCCGCTACGGCGGCGCGCTGGCCGGCGTCCGCCCCGACGACCTGGCCGCCGGGGTCCTGCGCGCTCTGCAGCAGCGCAACGACCTCGATCCGTCCACAGTGGACGAAGTCACCCTCGGCGACGCCAACGGCGCGGGCGAGGACAACCGCAACGTCGCCCGCATGGCCGCCCTGCTCGCCGGCTGGCCCACGAGCGTCCCCGGCAGCACGGTCAACCGCCTCTGCGGCTCCGGCCTCGACGCGGCCATCCAGGCCAGCCGGGCGATCCAGGTCGGGGACGCCTCGCTGGTCGTCGCCGGCGGCGTCGAGTCGATGACCCGCTCGCCGCTGGTCATGCCGAAGCCCGAGAAGGCCTTCCCCACGGGCAACCAGACCCTGTACAACACCGCGCTCGGCTGGCGGATGGTCAACCCGGCGATGCCGGAGCAGTGGACGATCTCCCTCGGGGAGTCCACCGAGCAGCTCGCCGAGCGCTACGGCATCGGCCGCGACGAGCAGGACGCCTTCGCCGCCCGCAGCCACGTCAACGCCGCCAAGGCGTGGGACGAGGGTTTCTACGACGACCTGGTGGTCCCGGTCGACGGCGTGGACCTGGCCCGCGACGAAGGCATCCGGCCCGACTCCAGCCCCGAGAAGCTCGCCAAGCTGAAGCCTGTGTTCCGCAAGGAAAACGGCACCGTCACCGCGGGCAACGCCTCCCCGTTGAACGACGGCGCCTCGGCCCTCCTCCTCGGCGACGAAGCCGCCGCGGGCCGGCTCAACGCGACCCCGCTCGCCCGGATCGCCGGCCGCGGCGCGGCGGGTGTCGACCCGGACGTGTTCGGCATCGGCCCGGTGCGTGCGGCGGAGATCGCCCTCGAGCGCGCCGGCATCGGCTGGGACGACCTGGCCGCGGTCGAGCTCAACGAGGCCTTCGCCGCGCAGTCGCTGGCCTGCCTGCGCGACTGGAAGGACCTCGACCCGGAGATCGTGAACACCCACGGCGGCGCGATCGCCATCGGGCACCCGCTCGGCGCGTCCGGCGGCCGGATCCTCGGCACCCTGGCGCACGACCTGCACCGCCGCGGTGGGGGCTGGGGACTCGCCGCCATCTGCATCGGCGTCGGCCAAGGGCTGGCCGTCGTCCTCGAAGGCCGATAAGGGAGACAACCGTGGCCACTCCGACCGGATTCAGGCTGCCGCGCTACGGGGAAGACCCCGAAGGCACCCACCCGCCCCTCGACTCCACCGGCTACCGCTCCACGGCGCTGCGGCACCCGAAGCAGGACCTCGTCCTGCTACCGCAGATGCTGACCGAGGTCACCGGGCCGCTGCTCGGCCCCGGCCGGCTCGGCGAGCACGACAACGACCTCACCCGGCAGCACGCCGGCGAGCCGCAGGGGCAGCGCATCATCGTCACCGGGCGGCTCCTCGACGGCGACGGCCGCCCGGTGCGCGACTCGCTCGTCGAGATCTGGCAGGCGAACGCGGGCGGCCGCTACCGGCACACCGGCGACCGCTGGCCGTCCCCGCTCGACCCGAACTTCGACGGCGTCGGCCGCACCCTGACCGACAGCGACGGCCGCTACACCTTCACCACCATCAAGCCCGGCGCGTACCCGTGGAAGAACCACGACAACGCGTGGCGCCCGGCGCACATCCACTTCTCGGTGTTCGGCTCGGCGTTCACCCAGCGGCTGGTCACGCAGATGTACTTCCCGGACGACCCGCTGTTCTCCCAGGACCCGATCTTCAACTCGATCCCGGACGAGCAGGCCCGGCAGCGGATGGTCTCGCGTTACGACCACGACATCACGCAGGCCGAGTGGGCGCTCGGGTTCCAGTTCGACATCGTGCTGCGCGGGCGCGACGCGTCGGTGTTCGAAGAGGAAGAGGACGAGGACGAATGACCAGGCTGCTGCCCACCCCTTCGCAGACCGTCGGCCCGTACCTCTCGATCGGGCTGCCGTGGCCCGACGGCCCGCACGTCGTGCCCGAGGGCACGCCCGGCGCGTTCTGGATCCGCGGGATCGTCCGCGACGGCAACGGCGACCCGGTCCCGGACGCCATGATCGAGACGTGGCAGGCCGACCCGGACGGCGGCTTCCGCCACCCCGACGACCCGCGCGGCGCGGCGAACGGCGAGTTCCGCGGCTTCGGCCGCTGCCCGACGGAAGCCGACGGCACCTACGGGATCCTCACCGTGCTCCCGGGCGTGGTACCCGGCGAAGGCGGCACCACGCAGGCCCCGCACATCGACGTCTCGGTGTTCGCGCGCGGGCTGCTCAACCGGGTCGTCACGCGGATCTACTTCGAGGACCAGGACAACTCCGCGGATCCGGTGCTGGCGACGGTGCCGGCGGAGCGGCGCGGCACGCTGATCGCGGCGAAGACCGACGGCGGCTACCGCTTCGACGTGCGGCTGCAGGGAGACGGCGAGACCGTCTTCTTCCGGGTGTGACACCGTGAGCGCCGTGAAGCTGCACCGGGTCGTGGAAGGACCCGGGGATGGGCCGGTGGTCGTGTTCGGCGGGTCGCTCGGCAGTGACCTGCGGATGTGGGAACCCCAGGTCGCGCCGCTGGTGGAGCGCGGCTTCCGGGTGGTCCGCTACGACGCGCGCGGGCACGGCGCGTCGCCGGTGCCGCCGGGACCTTACGAGCTCGGCGACCTGGGTGCCGACGTCCTCGGGCTCCTCGACGAGCTGGGTATCGCGCGGGCGCACCTGGTGGGCCTGTCCCTCGGCGGCATGACGGGGATGTGGCTCGGCGTGCACGCGCCGGACCGGGTCGCGAGCCTGGTGCTGTGCTGCACGTCCGCGAAGCTCGGCCCGCCGTCGATGTGGGCGGAGCGGGCCCGCACGGTCCGCGCCGAGGGCACCGCGGCGGTGGCCGAGGCCGGGGTGCACCGCTGGCTGACCCCGGGGTACCGCGAGCGGCATCCGGACCGGGCCGAGTTCCTCCGCGCGATGATCGCGGCGGTCCCGGCCGAGGGCTACGCGGCCTGCTGCGGCGCGATCGAGCGGATGGACCAGCTCGATTCCCTGCCGAAGATCTCCGCGCCGACCCTGGTGATCGCGGGCGCGGACGACCCGGCCACTTCGCCGGACGAGCACGCCCGCCCGATCGCCGAGGGCATCCCCGGCGCGCGGCTGGAGGTCGTGGCGAACGCCGCGCACCTGGGCAGCTTCGAGCAGCCGGCGGAGTTCACCCGGCTGATCCTGGACCACTTGGAGCGAGCGTGACGGACCGCCACGAGCAGGGCATGAAGGTGCGGCGCGAGGTGCTCGGCGACGAGCACGTCGACCGCGCGGTTGCGGGCACCACGGACTTCAGCCGCCCGTTCCAGGACTACATCACCGAGGGCGCGTGGGGTTCGGTGTGGTCCCGCGACGGCCTGGACCGCCGCACGCGCAGCTGCGTGACGCTGGCGGCGCTCACGGCGCTGCAGGCGCACAACGAGCTGGCGATGCACGTCCGCGCGGCGATCCGCAACGGCCTCACGGCGGCGGAGATCGGCGAGGTCCTGCTGCACACGGCGGTCTACGCCGGGGCATCGGCGGCGAACGCGGCGTTCGCCATCGCGCAGCGCACCCTGGCCGAGCTCGGCGAGCCGAGCGCCTTGCCCGCCGACGCCGGATAGGGTGCCGGGCATGGATACGGGGAGGCCGCCCTTCGAGGTCGAACTGGACAGCGAACCGGCGCACCGGGGCGCCCACCACGTGCAGTCGCTGGAGCGCGGGCTGGCCGTGATCAAGGCGTTCCACGCGGGAGCGTCCGAGCTGACCTTGAGCGACGTCGCCCGCGCCACGGGCCTCACCCGGGCGGCGGCCCGCCGGTTCCTCCTGACGCTGACCGACCTCGGCTACGTCCGCACGGACGGCAAGTACTTCTCGCTCACGGCCCGCGTGCTGGAGCTGGGCTACGCATATTTGTCGAGCATGACACTGCCGGAGGTGGCCCAGCCGCACCTGGAGCACCTGTCCGCGAGCGTGCACGAGTCGAGCTCGGTCTCGGTGCTGGAGGGCACGGACATCGTCTACGTGGCGCGGGTGGCGGTCTCCCGCATCATGACGGTGAGCATCAACGTGGGCACCCGCTTCCCGGCGCACGCGACGTCGATGGGCCACGTCCTCCTGGCCGGGCTGGACGAGGCGGAGCTGCAGGCGTACTTCGTGGTGGCGAGCCTCGACCGCTTGACGGACCACACGGTCACCACCCCCGACCGCCTGCGCGCCGAGCTGGCCAAGGTGGCCGACCAGGGCTGGGCCATGGTGGACCAGGAGCTGGAGGAAGGCCTCCGGTCAGTGGCGGCCCCGATCCGAAGCCGCACGGGCCAGGTGGTGGCGGCGGTGAACCTGTCAACGCACGCAAGCCGCACAACGGCGGAGTCGGTGAAGAAGGACCTGGTCCCCCCACTGCTCGAGACGGCCCGCGTCATCGAGGCGGACCTGGCGATCGGAGCCCCGGACCGCGCCCATGGCTGAGCTCCCGGCAGCTTCGGTGCCGCGCACGGCCGCGCCGCCGACCCCTGAGGACAGCACCCCGCCGGTCGCCGGTCTCCTGCTCGCCGCCGGGGTTGGCCGAGCGGTGGGGCCGGACCGGTCCCGTGGGTGAGCCGCAAGCGCCTGCGCCGCGGGCGGGCGCGGCGTCAGTGGGCGAGCCGCTGCGCCGGATCGCGCCTGCGGTTGAGCCGGTGACGGCCGCGCTGGTCCCCGCCGCGCCGCGGTCGGCGGCGCCGACCGACGAGCCGCTGGCCTCGTGCACCCCCGCCGCCGCACGGACCGGACCAGCGGCAAGCTCCTCCTCATGACCAGCCCACCCCCCACCCCGCCGGTCGCCGGTCTCCTGCTCGCCGCCGGCGCGGGCCGTCGGTTCGGCGGCCCCAAAGCCCTCGCCCAGGTCGACGGTGAACCTCTCGTCCTCCGCGCCCTCCGCACCCTCACCGCCGCCGGGTGCGATCCCGTCCGGGTCGTCGTCGGGGCCGCCGCCGATCAGGTCCGCGCCCTCCTGCCCGACCCGGCCCAAGCCGTCCTGGCCGAAGACTGGGCGTCCGGCATGGGTGCTTCCCTCAAAGCCGGCCTCACCGCGCTGCAATCCGTCGATGCCCCGAAAGCCGCGCTCGTGCACCTCGTCGATCTCCCCTGGGTCGGCCCGGACATCCTCACCCGCGTCTCCGCCCGCGCCACCGCCGAAACCGTTGCGCGTGCCGCCTACCACGGGGTTCCCGGTCATCCCGTGCTGCTCGGCCGGCGGTGGTGGGCCGAGATCGCCGGTGCCGCGCGCGGCGATCGCGGCGCGCGGGACTGGCTCGCCACCCGCGAGGACCTCACCCTGATCGAATGCGGTGACCTCGGCAGCGGCCGGGACGTCGACCGCCCGGGGGACCTGCCGGGACCGGCGTGAGCACCACTCGCCGCTTACGATCGACAGCGTGACGGACTCGCCCGAAGAACTCGCCGCCGCGCTGGATGCGACCGGTTACCTCGCCGATGACGGGCTTGCCACCGCGGGCTTCCTCGCCCTGCGGATGGGGCGGCCGCTGTTCTGCGAGGGGGAACCCGGCACCGGCAAGACGTCACTCGCCCTGGCGCTGGCCGCCGCGCTGGATCGGCCGCTCATCCGCCTCCAGTGCCACGAAGGCATCGACGCCGCCCAAGCCCTCTACGAGTGGGACTTCCCGCGCCAGCTGCTGCACCTGCGCGCCCTCGAGGCGGCCGGGGACGGGCACATCGACGTCGACACCGCGGAGCGCTCCCTCTACACCGAGCGGTTCCTGCTGGCCAGGCCGCTGCTGCAAGCCCTGATCAACGCCCCGTGCGTCCTGCTGATCGACGAGATCGACCGCGCCGACGACGAGTTCGAAGCCTTCCTCCTGCAGCTGCTCGACGAACACGCCGTGACCATTCCCGAGTACGGCGAAGTTCGCGCCGCCCATCCCCCGTTCGTGGTCCTGACCTCGAACCGGACGCGGGAGGTGCACGACGCCCTCAAGCGGCGCTGCCTCTACCACTGGCTCGAACACCCGGACCTGGTGCGGGAGGTCACGATCCTCCGCCGTAGGATTCCGCAACTAGGTGACATTCTGGCTCGGCAGGTCGCCGAAGCGGTGCATCGGCTTCGGGAAATGGACCTGCTGAAACCACCCGGAGTAGCGGAGTCGCTCGATTGGGCGAGAGCTCTGCTTGCTCTTAAGTGTGACGAGCTGGACGCGGCAACAGCGGCCCGGACCCTCGGTGCCGTCCTGAAATACAGCGAAGACCTCGACCGGGTGCGGGCGAAACTCGACGCCCTGTTCGCCTGACCACCGGGCGGGGTCGTAGCGGGGGAGGACCTGCGGATGAGTGTGGCGGAGACGACGGAGACGAGACCGCCGTCGGAGGCGGGACCGGATCGGCCGGGCCCGGCCGATCCGGCGACCGCCGGGCAGGGGTGGCGGGGCAAGCTCGCCGCCGTGGCCGCGGTGCTCGGCGGCACCGCGCTGATCGCCGTGCACGCCTCCCTCTACGGCCACTGGATGATCGACGACGCGGCCATCACGTTCGCCTACTCGCGCAACGTCGCCGACGGCTTCGGGCCGGTGCTCCAGCCCGGCGCCGCGCCGGTCGAGGGGTACTCCAACCCGACCTGGATGGTCCTGCTCGCCCTCGGCAAGCTCGTCGGCCTCTTCGACCACGGGACGCTCTTCGGCGTCAACGACCAGATCCTCTTCCCGAAGGCGCTCGCGCTCGCCTGCTGCGCCGGCGTCCTCGCCCTGTTCTACGCCGGCGCGAAGACGCTCACCCGCCGCCCCGCCCTGGTCACCTTCGTCGCCGGTGCCGCGCTCGCCGCGATCCCGTCGTTCGTGATCTGGTGCTTCTCCGGGCTGGAGAACTCCTTCTACGCGCTGACCGTCGCCGCGCTCGCCGTGCTGATCCTGCGTGCGGTCCAGGCCGGCAAGCTCCTCGACACCCGGATCGCCCTCGGCACCGGGCTGGTCGCGGTGCTCGCCGCGCTGACCCGGCCCGACGGGATCATCTACGCCGGCGCGTACCCGATCGTCGTCCTGCTGTTCCTCAAGCGGGAGCTGCTCGGCCGCAGCGTCCGCGCGGTCGTCCTCTCCGTCGCCGGCTTCGCCGTGCCGTACGGCGCCTACGTCGTCTTCCGCTGGTTCGAATTCGGCCGGCTGGTGCCCAACACCGCCGTCGCGAAGGGACAGGATCCGCCGAACCTCGACGACCTCGCCCGGCCCGGCGAAATCGTCTCCTACGTCGGCTGGCTGGTCGTCGCGGTCGCCGTCGCGTGCCTGGTGATGCTGATGGTGCGGCCGTCGCGGCTGCGCACCGGCCTGATCGCGCTGCTGGTGCCGTTCGGGCTCACCGTCGTCGCCTACATGGTGCTCGAGTACGACTGGATGGGGCAGCTGCGGTTCGCCACCCCGATCTGGACGCTGGGTGCGTTCGGCGGCGCGGTCGTGGTCGTCGAGGCGCTGGCCGCGGCCCGGCTGCGCGGCCGGATCGCGCTGGCGTGCCTGCTCGTGGTGGCCCTGGTCAGCTCGGTGAGCGGGCTCTACACCGAGGGCACGACCTACCGGGCCAACGTCAAGACCGCGTTCTGCATCGTGGCCGAGCGCGACGCCCAGGCCATCAACGGCTTCGCGGACATCCTGAAGCTGCCCGACACCGCCCAGGTGGGCCTCATCGACCTCGGCGGGACGTCGCTGGGCAGCCGGCTCCGGGTGCTCGACCTGGCCGGCCTCGGCGACAAGCCGATCGCCGACTACCTGCACCGCGACGACCTGGCCGGCCTGCGCGACTACGTGTTCAACCAGGCGAAGCCGGAAATGATCACGTTCATCGGCTCGTGGGTCACGACGCTGCAGTTCGACAAGGACCCGCGGTTCACCCAGGACTACGCGCTGGTTTTCCTCAACCCGCCGACCGGTGACCGGACCGTCGATTCCCGCAACTGGGTCAGCTACCACGTCCGGCGCGACCTGCTCGACAACACGAAGCTCGCGGAACTCGAGGCGTACGGCCAGAAAACGCTGACGCCGATCCTGGAAGAGAACAAGACGGCGGGCCTGCGCGGCTGCGCGAACATCCAGCCCGGCATCAAAGCTGCCGCCTGACCGAACCCCGCTCCAGAACGCCCGCCTCCATGGTCCACAAAGGACCACCGAGGCGGGCGTTCTAAATTGCGTTGCCCGTCCCGCCCGGCGTGAGGCATGCTTTTCCGGCACAGCAGACGAGACCGACCGAGAGGAGGAGATCGTGACCCGACGGCAGAACCGGAACCGCTGCGGCGCGATCTCCCGCGCCGTTCGCTGAATTCCCTTTTCTTTCCGAAGAGCTCTTCGCGCCCACCCCTCGCTACCTGGGTCGGCCGCGGCGAAGAGCGCGGTCTGCGCGCCCGTCCGGGGAGGGGCGGGTGCGCAGACCGCTCCGTCCCGGTAGCTCAGCAGGACAGAGCGCGGCGCTACGAACGCCGAGGTCCGAGGTTCGACTCCTCGCCGGGACACGCATCCGAAAACGGGCGCACAATGGAGACATGACCACCGCCGCGGATCCCGTCGCCGGGTACGCCGGGTTCGCCGCCGCGCTGCGCGAAGCCGGTGTCGCCTGCGACGCCCACCGCGTGCAGGCCTACCTCACCGCCGTCGCCGAGATCGACATCGCCGAGCCAACGCAGCTGTACTGGGCGGGACGGCTGACGCTGTGCTCGAGCCCCGACGACCTCCCGTGCTACGAAGAGGCCTTCAGCCAGTGGTTCTCGATCGAAACCACCACTCCCCGGCGCGCCAAGGCGGCCGCGCCCAAACAGGCGCGGATCGCGCCGCTCGGCGAGGCCGAAGGCGGGGACACCGAGGGCGGGCCGGGCCACGACCAGCTGAAAGTCGCCGCGAGCGGTCGGGAAGTGTTGCGTCACCGTGACCTCGCCGAGCTGACCACCGCCGAACGCGAGCACCTGCGCGAGCTGCTCGCCACCCTCCGCCCCAAGCCACCCCGGCGGCCGGCCGCCCGGAGCACGCCGTCGCGCCGGGGCCGGCTCGACCCGTCGCGCACGCTGCGCGCGATGCTCGCCAGCGGCGGCGAACCCGTGAAACTCGCGCACGTCCGGCGCGGCACCAGGCCGCGGCGGGTGGTGCTGCTCATCGACGTTTCCGGGTCGATGAGCCCGTACGCCGACGCGTTGCTGCGGTTCGCCCACGTCCTGACGCGGTCCGCGCCGCAGTCCGTCGAGGTGTTCACCCTCGGCACGCGGCTGACCCGCGTGTCGCGCCAGCTGCGTCAGCGCGACCCGGAACGAGCGATGCTCGCGGCGGGCTCCGCGGTGCCGGACTTCGCCGGCGGCACCCGGCTCGGCGAGACGCTCCAGGCCTTCCTCGACCGCTGGGGCCGGCGCGGCGTGGCGCGCCGCGCGGTCGTCACGGTGTTCTCCGACGGCTGGGAGCGCGGCGACACCGGCCTGCTCGGCGAGCAGCTCGCCCGCCTGCGCCGGCTCGCGCACGCCGTATTCTGGGTGAATCCGCACGCCGGCCGCGCGGGGTACGCTCCGGTCCAGTCGGGCATCGTGGCCGCGCTGCCCCACATCGACCGGCTCCTGGCCGGGCACACCTTGGCCACTTTGGAACGACTGCTCGGGGAGATTTCCGATGCGTGACGTACTGGACGACGTGTTCCGCCGCTGGTCCGACGGGGAGACGGTCGGGCTCGGCACCGTGGTCGCCACCTTCTCGTCGGCCCCGCGCGCGCCGGGCGCCGCGATGGTCGTGGCCCCGGACGGCACCGTCGCCGGCAGCGTGTCCGGCGGCTGCGTCGAAGGCGCGGTCTACGAACTGGCGCAGGAGGTCGTCGCCGAGCGCAGGCCCGTGCTGCAGCGCTACGGCGTCACCGACGACGATGCCTTCGCGGTCGGCCTGACCTGCGGCGGGATCATCGACATCTACGTCGAGGCGGTCGACCGCGAGTCCATGCCGGAGCTCGGCGACGTCGTCGCGTCGGTGCGGAGCGGCGAGCCGGTCGCGGTCGTCACGATCATCGAGCACGAACGCGAAGGCCTGGTCGGCGAGCACATGATCGTGTGGCCGGACCGCACCGCGGGTTCGCTCGGGTCGTCGCGGATGGACGACGCCGTGGCCGACGACGCGCGCGGCCTGCTCGCCAGCGGCCGCACCGGCACCCTCCACTACGGCCCGGACGGGCAGCGCCGCGGCGAGGGAATGGCGGTGTTCGTCAACTCCTTCGAGCCGCCGCCCCGGCTCCTGGTCTTCGGCGCGATCGATTTCGCCGCCGCGATGGCGCGCATGGGCGCCTACCTCGGTTACCAGGTCACGGTGTGCGACGCGCGGCCGGTGTTCGCCACCACCAGCCGGTTCCCGGACGCGCACGAGGTTGTCGTCGATTGGCCGCACCGCTACCTGGAGGCGGAGGCGGACGCCGGCCGGATCGACCAGCGCACGGCGATCGCGGTGCTGACCCACGACCCCAAGTTCGACGTCCCGCTGCTGGAGGTCGCGCTGCGCCTCGACGTCGGCTACGTCGGCGCGATGGGCTCCCGCAAGACCCACGACGACCGGTTCGCCCGCCTGCGCGAGGCCGGGATCACCGAGGCCGAGCTGGCCAAGCTGGCGTCGCCGATCGGCCTCGACCTGGGCGCGCGCACCCCGGAGGAGACGGCGGTGTCCATCGCGGCGGAGATCATCGCGCTGCGCTGGGGCGGCGGCGGGAAGCGGCTGGGCGAGCTCTCGGGACGCATCCACGGCTGAGTACGCCGGCCGGCCGCACAAAGTTCACCCATCCGGACTTCCGCACATACGGAGTTGCGCCCGGCGTCAGCGCGTATCTGCGGAACAGGTAGTTGAACGTGTGACATCAGGGCTTGTCGACGCGAAGGTCGCGTAGCACGCTCGGGGCTTGTGAGCCCGATCACTGTCGGGCAGGCCGTTCCCGAACCGGCTTTTGGAGGCCTGATGCGCATTACCGTCACCGTCGACGGGACGAAGTACACCGACGAAGTCGAACCCCGCACCCTCCTCGTGCACCACCTGCGGGAGCGGCTCGGCAAGGTCGGCACCGTCGTCGGCTGCGACACCAGCAACTGCGGCGCCTGCACCGTCCACCTCGACGGGCACAGCGTGAAGTCCTGTTCCGTGCTGGCCGTGCAGGCCGACGGCTGCGAGGTCACCACCGTCGAGGGCCTGGCCCGCGACGGCAAGCTGCACCCGGTGCAGCAGGCGTTCCACGACAACCACGCCCTGCAGTGCGGGTTCTGCACGCCGGGGATGATCATGCAGTCGATCGACCTGCTGGCCGACAACCCCGACCCGGACGAGCAGGCCGTCCGCGAAGGCCTCGAAGGCAACCTCTGCCGCTGCACCGGCTACCAGAACATCGTGCGCGCGGTCCGCGACGCGGCGCAGCACATGAGCCCCGGCGCCGGGCCCGAAGCCGAGCGGATCGCCGAGAACAAGCACGTCGGCGTGGGGGGTGACTGATGACCGCCACGATCGAACCGGAGGTCGGGAAGTCCCGCCGCCGCAAGGAGGACGAGCGGCTCATCACCGGCCGCACCCGCTGGACCGACAACATCACGCTGCCGGGCCTGCTGCACATGGCCGTCCTGCGCAGCCCGTTCGCGCACGCCAAGATCGTCTCGATCGACACGTCGGCGGCGAAGAACGCGGCCGGCGTCATCGCCGTCTACACCGCGAAGGACCTCGACCCGGACGGCTCGGTGGGCATGCCGTGCGCGTGGCCGATCACGCCGGACATGAAGGCGCCGCGCCGCCCGGTGCTCGCCTCCGACCGGGTCAACTTCGCCGGTGAAGGCGTCGCGGTCGTCGTCGCGCGGTCGTCCGCCGAAGCGCACGACGCGCTCGAGGAGATCGACGTCGAGTACGACGAGCTCCCGGTCGTCCTGGACATGGAAGCCGCGATCGCCGACGGCGCCGCGCTGGTCCACGAGGAACTCGGCACCAACACGAGCGCCGTCTGGAAGTTCGACTCCGCCGAGGCCGGCACCGGCGGCAACGTCGAGGACGCGATCAGCTCCTCGGAGGTCGTGCTCAAGCGCCGCTTCCGCCAGCAGCGCCTGGTCCCGGCGTTCATGGAGCCGCGCGCCTGCGTCGTCGATCCGACCAGTACGCAGATCACCATGTGGTCGGCCACGCAGGTCCCGCACATCCTGCGGGTGATGTCCGCGCTGACGCTCGGCATCCCCGAGCACAAGCTGCGCGTGATCGCCCCGGACGTCGGCGGCGGCTTCGGCGGCAAGATCGGCGTCCTGCCGGAAGAGATGATGTCGCTGCTGGTCGCGCGGAAGCTCGGCAAGCCGGTCAAGTGGAACGAGACCCGCTCGGAGACGATGCTCGCCGCCCACCACGGCCGCGACCAGATCCAGGACATCACCATTTCGGCGACCCGCGACGGCCAGGTCACCGGGCTCAAGGTCGAGCTGCTCGCCAACCTCGGCGCGTACAACGGCCTGGTCGGCCCCGGCGTGCCGATCCTCGGCGCGTTCATGTTCAACGCGATCTACAAGTTCCCGGCGTACCACTTCGCGTGCACCAACGTGTACACGACGACGACGCTGACCGACGCCTACCGCGGCGCCGGCCGCCCGGAAGCGACGTTCGCGATCGAGCGGATCATGGACGAGCTCGCCGTCGAGCTCGGCATGGACCCGATGGAACTGCGCGAAAAGAACTGGATCAAGCACGAGGAGTTCCCGTTCACGACCGTGTGCGGGCTGACCTACGACTCCGGCAACTACGAGGCCGCCACCGAGAAGGCGAAGCAGCTCTTCGACTACGACGGCCTGCGCGCCGAGCAGGAGAAGCGCCGCGCGTCGAAGGACAAGGTGCAGCTCGGCATCGGCATCTCGACGTTCACCGAGATGTGCGGGCTCGCGCCGTCGCGGGTGCTCGGCTCGCTGGACTACGGCGCCGGCGGCTGGGAGTACGCGTCGATCCGGATGCTGCCGACCGGCAAGGTCGAGGTCACCACGGGCGCGTCCGCGCACGGCCAGGGCCACGAGACGGCGTGGAGCCAGATCGTCGCCGACCAGCTGGGTGTCGCGTTCGAGGACGTCGAGATCCTGCACGGCGACACGCAGTCGTCGCACAAGGGCATGGACACCTACGGTTCGCGGTCGCTGGTCGTCGGCGGGATCGCCGTCGTCAAGGCCGCCGAGAAGGTCGTCGCCAAGGCGAAGCCGATCGCGGCGCACCTGCTCGAATGCGCCGAGGACGACCTCGAATTCGCCGGCGGCAAGTTCACCGTGAAGGGCACCACCACGTCGACGACCATGGGCGACATCGCGCTCGCGGTGTTCGCGGCGCACAACCTGCCCGACGGGGTCGAGCCGTCGCTCGACTCGGACGCGACGTTCGACCCGGAGAACTTCTCGTTCCCGCACGGGACGCACCTGTGCGCCACCGAGGTGGACACCGAGACGGGCCGGGTCAAGCTGCGCTCGTACGTCTGCGTCGACGACGTCGGGGTCGCGGTGAACCCGCTGATCGTCGAAGGCCAGGTGCACGGCGGGCTGGCGCAGGGCATCGCGCAGGCGCTGTTCGAGGGCACCGAGCACGACGAGAGCGGCACGCTCACCACCGGCACGTTCGCCGACTACCTGCTGCCGTCGGCGGCCGACCTGCCGTCGTTCACCACCGACCGCACCGAAACGCCGTCGACGACGAACCCGCTCGGCGCCAAGGGCGTCGGCGAGGCGGGCACCATCGCCTCCACCCCGGCGGTGGTCAACGCGGTGATCGACGCCGTGCGGCACTTCGGCGTGAACGACATCGAGATGCCGCTGACCCCGATGCGGGTCTGGCACGCCATCCAGCACGGCACCAGCGACGCGGGCGGCCCCGGCCGCGGCGAAGCCGGTGGCGGGCTCGGTTCGATCGACGCCACCGGAGGTGCGCAGTGATCCCGGCTCCCTTCGACTACGTCCGCCCGTCCACAGTGGACGAAGCGGTGCAGGCGCTGGCGTCGGCGGGCGAGGACGCCAAGGTGCTGGCCGGCGGGCAGAGCCTGCTGCCGGTGCTGCGGATGCGGCTGGCCGCGCCGACCACGCTGATCGACCTCGGGCGCGTCGCGGAACTGCGCGGCGTCCGCGAAGAGGGCGACGTGCTGGTGATCGGCGCGATGACGACGCACTACGAGGTCCAGCGCGACGCCCTGGTGGCTTCGCACGCCGCCTTGCTCAAAGAGGCGACGGACACGGTGGCCGACCCGCAGATCCGCCACCGCGGCACGTTCGGCGGCGCGATCGCCCACGCCGACCCGGCCGGCGACCTGCTGGCGCCGGTGCTCGCGCTCGACGCGGAACTGGTGCTGGCCGGGCCGTCCGGGCGCCGGACGGTGCCGGCCGCGGAGTTCTTCCGCGACCTGTTCACCACCGCGCTGGCCCCCGATGAGCTGCTGGTCGAGGTCCGCGTGCCGAAGCACACGGGGTGGCGGGCGCACTACGAGAAGTTCAACCGCGTCGCCCAGGCGTGGTCGATGGTGGCGGTCGCGGTCACCGTCCGCACCGAGGCGGGCGTGATCGAGGAAGCGAAGGTCGCGCTGACCAACATGGGTTCGACACCGGTCCGCGCGGCGGGCGTCGAAGCGGCACTGGTCGGCGTCCAGGCCACGGCGGACTCGATCGCCGCGGCGGCTTCGCACGCGGCGGAGGGCACGAATCCGCCGGTCGACAGCAACGCCGACGTCGAATACCGCCGTCACCTCGCCCAGGTGCTGACGGGTCGCGCGATAGCGGCGGCGGCCGGCGCCTGAGGTCCGGTTCGTCCCCCTGGCCGCCGCCCCGGCGGCGGCTAGGGTGGGCACCGGACACCTCAGGACTGGCAGAGAGGAGGTCGGCCCGTGCGGCTCGACCACGAATTCACCGTCCCGGCTCCGATCGGCGAGGTCTGGCAGGCGGTCGTCGACCCCGAGCGCGTCGCCCCGTGCATGCCCGGAGCGACGCTGACCAAGGTCGAGGGCGACAGGTTCAGCGGCACGGTGAAGGTCAAGCTGGGGCCGATTTCGTTGCTGTACAAGGGCAACGGCGAGTTCCTCGAGAAGGACGAAGCCGCGCACAAGGTGACGATCAAAGCCTCGGGCAAGGATTCCCGGGGCTCGGGCACGGCGGCGGCAACGGTGACGTTGACGTTGACGGAGACCGACGGCGGAACCCACGGCGCGGTGGCAACGGACCTGGCGATCACGGGCAAGCCCGCCCAGTTCGGCCGGGGTTTGATCAGCGAGGTGGGCGGCAAGATCCTCGATACGTTCGCGGGGTGCCTTTCGGGGAAACTGGGTCCGGAGGAGGGAGCTGCGGCTTCGGCGCCGGGTACTTCCGCGGCGGGTGTTTCTGCGCCGGGTGCCGCGGCCCAGGGGACTCCCGCCTCGGGTGCTGCGGCCCGGGGGAGTTCCGCCCCGGATGCTGCGGCCCGGGGGAGTTCCGCCCCGGAAGCTGCGGCCCGGGAGACTTCTGCGCCGGGTGCTGCGGCGCAGGGCACGCCGGCTCAGGGTGCCCCGGCGGAGCAGGCCGCCGCCCAGCCGGTGGCCGAGCCGGCCGCGAAGCCGGTGCCGGACCAGGGCGAGCGTCCGGCCGAGCCGACGGGCACCTCCGAGCCGCTGGCCAAGCCGGAGCCGGCGGTCAAGCCGGCCCCGACCACCGCGGAGATCAACACGGAGCCGAAGGCCAAGCCGGCGACGGACCGGCCGTCGTTGCACAGCGTCCCGGCACCCCCGGAGACCGACGCGATCGACCTGCTCGATTACGCGGGCCAGTCGGTCCTCAAGCGGGTGGCCCCGGTGCTGATCGCCATCGCCGCGGTGGCCGGCTTGGTGGCGATCGTGCGCGCGCTGCGGAAGTGAGCTGAGCGGTACCGCGGCGGGGGCTGGTCCGGGTGGCGATCGTGCGCGCGCTGCGGAAGTGAGCTGAGCGGTACCGCGGCGAGGCTGATCCGCGTGGCGACCGTGCGCGGGCTGCGCGGGTGAGCTGATCCGCGTCCGGCCCCGACGGCTCGGTTCGGCGCGCCGCGGTGACCGGCTCGGTGGCGATCGTGCGCGCCTCTGCGCAGGTGACCTCGGCCGACATCGATCGTTCGGCCCGGTCCCGGGGCGGCGTACCCCCATCGGTGATCCGCCGGCGGGTCGCTGAGCTGGGTCGATCTACCCTGAGCGGGCCTTCGCGCAGGTGCCTTGCCCGCAATTCCCCCGGACTGGCGACGCGGCTCGCCGGAACGGCTACGCTGGGCTACCTGGTCGGCCGAACTTTGGGCAAGGGGTACGTCGCGATGCCGGTTCGTCACGTCTGTGGCCTCGGCTCTTGAGAGCCCAGGCCGCCGGGCGCCGGGAAGCGCTTTCCGCCTGGACGGGCTGGCCTGCGCGGTGGGCGATGTGGGGCGGGGCGAAGCCGCGTTGGATCGCCTACGCCCTCGGGTGCGAACTTCTCGCCGTTGCCGCTACCGGGGCGGCTTTGGCCACCGGGTTCGGTGGGCCGGTGCGTCTGGTGTGGTTCGGCGTGCTCGTCGCCCTCGGGGTGGTCCAGGCCGAGATGTCGCGCCGCATCGAACGGCTGCGGCGGTGGATGAGCGGGCAGATGCACATCAACGTCACGTCCGTCTGGTACCTCGCCGGTGTCGTTCTGCTTCCGCCGGCTTGGGTGGCGTTGCTGGCCGTCGTGCTTTACACACACCTGTGGGTGCGAGTGTGGCGAGAGGTCCGTACGCGGCCCGCGCACCGTTTTGTTGCGAGCACGGCGTGGGCGATGCTCTCCTGTTTCGCTGCTTCCTCCGTTCTCGCGGTGTTGGGGTTGCACGGGACGCCGTTGCAAACGCCGCGCGGGTTGCTCGCGCTCTGCCTGGCTGCGGCGGTGTTCGAGCTGGTGAACGTCGGCCTGGTGGCGGCCGGGATCTACCTGTACACCAGCCAGCGCTCGGCGGCGGACCTGATCGGCACGTGGGAGGACAACGCTTTCGAGCTGGCGACGCTCTGCCTGGGCGGGCTCGCCGCCCTCGCACTGGTCGAGCAGCCGGTGCTGGTGGTGTTCGTCGTGGCGCCGCTGCTGTTGCTGCACCGCTACCTGTTGCTGAAACAGCAGTTGCAGGTCGCGGCCGTCACCGACGAGAAGACCGGGCTGCTCAACACCGCGGGCTGGCACGAAGCCGCGGTGCGCGAACACGCCCGCCTCCAGCGCCGCGGCGCCGTCGGGGGCTTCGCGGTGCTGATGATCGACCTCGACCACTTCAAGCGGATCAACGACACCTACGGCCACCTGACCGGCGACGACGTGCTGGCCGCAGTCGCGGTGGCGATCTCCGGGGCGGTCCGCCAGGGAGACACGGTGGGCCGGTTCGGCGGTGAGGAGTTCGTCGTGCTGCTGCCGGGCATCGGCCGCGCGGACGTGCTCGCCATCGCCGAACGGGTGCGGGTGGCGGTGGGCGAGCTGACCGTGGTGATCTCGACGGGTGGCGGGACGGTCCGGGTGAGCGGCCTGTCGGTGTCGATCGGGGTCGCGCGGTACCCCGACGCTGGGCCGGCTCTCGACGATGTTCTGCGCACCGCGGATGCGGCGCTGTACCGGGCCAAGGAGGCCGGCCGCAACCGGGTCGCGGTGTGAGGGTGGTGGGGTTGGTCGGTGGCGCCGGCAGGGCGTGGGCTGTCGGGGCCGGTTGGCGTGATGGTGCCGTCGGGCCAAGGAGGCCGGTCGCGGCCGGGTTGTGGTGAGGGCTGGCTGGCGGTGCCGGGGGAGGGGCTCCGGGGGCTGGCTGGCGTGATGGTGTATCGGGCCAAGGCGGCTGGTTGCAGCCGGATTGCGGTGTGAGGAGTGCCGGGAGCTGGCCGGCGGCGGAGGGAAAGAGCCGCTTGGGGCTGGACGGCAGCGGAGGGTGGGCCGGCTCAACGGGGCTCGGTCGCAACCCGGATCGCCGTGGGAGGAGGCGTGGGGCCCGGAATCTGGCCGCGCCGCCGCGTGGCAATCCGTGGCGAGCGAACCGGTGTGACGGCCTGCGGAAGAACGACGGCAGCCGTGGCGTTGTGACGTACTCCGCGAAATACGTTGCTCCTCCTGCCGTTGCACTCCGTATGAGCGGTGCGGATCACGAGACGGACGTGGTGGTGATCGGTGCCGGGCAAGCAGGCCTGTCCGCCGCCTATCATCTGCGGCGGGCCGGGTTCGGGAACCGGGCCGGGTTTGTGGTTCTTGATCACGGGAAGCGGGCCGGCGGTGCCTGGCAGTACCGGTGGCCGTCGCTGGTTCTGGGGAAGGTGCATAACCTTCATGACCTGCCCGGGATGGCCTTCGGCACCCCGGACGTCACCCGTCCCGCCTCCGAAGTGGTCTCCGAATACTTCGCGCGCTTCGAAAGCGTTTACGACCTTCCCGTGCTCCGGCCCGTCGATGTCCGATCCGTGACGCGGGCGGGGGAGCGCCTGGTCGTTTCCAGCCCGGCGGAATCCTGGGCCGCCCGGGCCGTCATCAGCGCCACCGGGACCTGGGACCGGCCCTTCTGGCCGCACTACCCCGGACAGGAAACCTTCGCCGGCCGCCAGCTGCACACCGCCGACTACGCCGGGCCCGAAGACCTCCGCGGCCGGCGGGTGGTCGTGGTCGGGGGCGGGGCGTCGGCCGTTCAGCTGCTCATGGAGTTCGCGCCGCTCGCCCGCGCCACCGCCTGGGTCACGCGGCGGCCGCCCGTCTGGCGTGACGAGCCCTTCAGCGAGGACTGGGGACGCAGCGCCGTCGCCAAGGTCGACGAGCGGGTGCGGGCCGGGCTGCCGCCCGAAAGCGTGGTCAGCGTGACGGATCTGGCCGTGACGCCGGAGGTGCGGGCCGCCCGCGCCGCCGGGATCCTCGACCGGCGGCCGATGTTCGAGCGCATCACGCCCGGAGGCGTCGTCTGGGCGGACGGCTCGCGGTTCGACGCCGACGTGATCCTTTGGGCCACGGGCTTTCGCGCGGCGATCGACCACCTCGCCCCGCTGCACGTCCGCGAACCCGGTGGCGGGATTCGCATGGACGGCACGCGGGTGGTGCTCGAGCCGCGCCTGCACCTGGTGGGGTACGGACCGTCGGCGAGCACGGTCGGCGCCAACCGGGCCGGCCGCGCCGCGGTGACGGAGATCCGGAAACTGCTGCGCTCGGATCGGTGAGGGTCTTCGCCGGTGGGTGCGGGTTCGAGGTGCCATGACTTCGAAACTACCGAACATCTGTGCGATTGCCATCGCTGAACCGGGTGATCATGTCAGCGCCATTCCCGGCACGCGGGCGCGGATCGCCGCCATGGTCGCCTCGTCCGAAACGCCCTGCCAGTCGTACCGCGGCGTGTAGGGCGCGGTGAGCGTCCGGACGTCCTCTTCGGACAGTTCGACGTCCAGTGACGCGACGGCGTCGTCGATCTGCCGGATCGAACCGGCGCCGACCAGCGGGGCGGTGACGACCGGCTGGCGGTGCAGCCAGGCCAGGGCGATCGCCGCGCGGCTCACGCCGTGGGCGGCCGCGACCTTTCCGACCGCGTCAACGATCGCGCGGTTCGACGCCTCTTCCGCTGGCGAATACAGCAGGTCCGCGTAAGCCCCGTCGGTGCCGGAACGGGCGGTCGACTTCGCGTCGTCCCAGGCGCGCGCCAGCCGGCCGCGGGCCAGGGGGCTCCAGACGATCGTGCCGACGCCTTCGTCCAGGCACAGCGGGATCATCTCGCGCTCTTCCTCGCGGGCGAGCAGGTTGTAGTGGTCCTGCATGGACACGAACCGCGCCCACCCGTGCTGCTTCTGCAGGTGCAGGGCCTTGGCGAACTCCCAGGCGAACATCGACGACGCGCCGAGGTAGCGCACCTTGCCCGCCTTGACCAGGTCGCTGAGTGCTTCGAGGGTCTCTTCGAGCGGTGTCTCGTGGTCGTTGCGGTGGATCTGGTACAGGTCGATGTAACCGGTGCCGAGCCGACGGAGGCTGTGGTCCACCTCGGTCATGATCGCCTTGCGGGACAACCCTTTCCCGTTCGGACCCGGGCGCATCGGGTGGCGCAGCTTGGTGGCGATCACGACGTCGTCGCGGTCGGCGAAGTCCTTCAGCGCGCGCCCGAGGATCTCCTCGCTGGACCCGTTGGAGTACATGTTCGCGGTGTCGAAGAAGTTGATGCCCGCCTCGAGGGCGTGCTTGATCAGGGGCCGGGCCTCGTCTTCGCCGAGGGACCAGACGGGGTGGCCTCGGTCGGGCTCGCCGTAGGTCATCGCGCCGATCGCGACGGGTGAGACGTCCAGGCCGGTGGCGCCGAGCTTCACATAACGCATGAGGGGGGTCTCCTGACGGCAACTCGCGGAGGATTCTCCGGATGTAAGGGTGAAACTAGCGGAGGATTCTCCGCATGTCAACGATGAGGCATGATCGGGGCATGACCGACGGGACGTACGGCACCCAGCGCAAGGCCGCCGCGCGCAACCGGACCGCGATCATCGAGGCCGCCCACGAGCTGTTCGCGCAGAACCCGCTCGTGCCGCTGAGTGAGGTCGCCAAACGGGCCGGAGTCGGCGCCGGAACCCTCTACCGCCACTTCCCGGCCCGCGAAGACCTGATCCTCGCCGCCTACCAGCACGACATCGAACGCCTCACGACGACCGCCGACGAGGTGCTGGCCCGCCATTCCTCCGCGAAAGCCGCCTTCGTCGAGTGGTTCGAGACGCTGTCGGCCTACATCCGCATCAAGCACGGCCTCGGCGACGCGCTGCACAGCGCCGCCGCCCAGGAGCTGATCAGCGCCTCGTGGGCGCCCACCACCGCAGCCGTCAAGAAGCTCGTCGACGCGTGCGTGGCCGAGGGCACCATCGCTGCCGGGCACGACCCCGCCGACATCATCATGCTGATGAGTTTCCTGTGGCGTGTCGCGAACAACGACGAGGGCGCGGCTCAGGGGCGACGCCTGATCGCCGCTGTCTTCACCGGCCTTCAGACGCCCCCGGGTGAGTGAGGTATCGGCCCGTAGCGCGGCGGTGTCCTGACGGCCGGTCCCGGGACGCGGAGCAGTGTGCCGCTCACTGGCACACACTCTGAACTGCGGAAACCGTGAAAAACTCACCCTCTTGACCGATTCAAGGACAAGACACGTCTTGTCAGCCGGAACACCTGCTCGTTAAGGTCCGCTTAGTTAGGAAACTTTCCTAACTGTTTGTTCCTGAAGAACCCGACGCCGCAGCCCACCAGCCACCGCCAGGCCCGTAAGGAGCGCGACGTGCTGTCCACCCGCCTACGTCCTTTAGCCCGACTCACCCCGGTGATCGCCGCCGTGGTGCTGTTGCCCTCCGCGATCGCGGCGGCCGCCACCACCGAGGCCGCCGATGTCCTGCTCTCGCCGGGAAAACCGGTCGCCACCTCGACCACCGAAGGCTCGTCGTACACCGGCGCCAAGGCCGTCGACGGCAGCACCACCACCCGCTGGGCCAGCGCCGAAGGCGCCGACCCGCAATGGCTGCGGATCGACCTCGGCCAGACCGCGAGCATCCACCGCGTGGTCCTCAACTGGGAAGCCGCCTACGCGAAGAAGTACCGCATCGAGGTCTCCGACGACGGGACGTCGTTCACCACGGCCGCCACCGTCGACACCGGCGACGGCAAGCTCGACGACCTCGGCGGCCTCACCGCCCGCGGCCGGTTCGTGCGCTTCGTCGGCCTCACCCGCGCGACGAGCTACGGCTACTCCTTCTGGGAGATGCAGGTCTTCGGCAGCACGGACTCCTCGGGTGACACCCAGGCTCCGACCACCCCCGCCGGCCTCACCGCCGGGACGACGACCGCCACGAGCGTCGCGCTGACCTGGGGGGCCGCCGGCGACAACGTCGGCGTCACCGGGTACGACATCCTCCGCAACGGCACGGCCGTCGCCACCAGCGCGACGACGTCCTACACCGACACCGGGCTCACCCCGGCCACGAGCTACACCTACGCCGTCCGCGCTCGTGACGCCGCGGGGAACACCTCACCGGCGAGCACCCCGATCACGGTCAAGACCGCGGCCGGGAGCGCGGGGTTCGTCCTCGCCGCGGCCGGCGACATCGCCGAGCGCTGCACCGCGAGCAGTTCGAGCTGCGTGCACGTGAAGACCGCGAAGCTCGTCGAAGCCATGAACCCGGCCGCGGTCATCACCATGGGCGACAACCAGTACGACGACGCCCACCTCTCGGACTTCAAGTCCTACTACGACACGACGTGGGGCAAGTTCAAGAGCAAGACCAAGCCCATCCCGGGCAACCACGAAACCTACGACGACACGCCCTACAAGGGCTACGACGACTACTTCGGCGCCATCGCGAAGCCGCAGGGCAAGCGCTACTACAGCTGGGAACTGGGCAACTGGCACTTCATCGCCCTGGACTCCAACGACTTCGCCACCCACGACTTCGGCCCGAGCGAGCAGCTGGCGTGGCTGAAGCAGGACCTCGCCAACAACACGAAGGGCTGCGTCGCCGCGTACTACCACCACCCGCGGTGGAGCTCCGGTGACCACGGCGACAACCCGGACAGCACCGAGCTGTGGAACCTGATGGTGGCCAACAAGGTCGATCTCGTCCTCAACGGCCACGACCACGACTACGAGCGGTTCGTGCCGCAGAACGCCGACGGCAAGGCCGACGCCGCCGGCCCGGTCGAGATCGTCGGCGGCAGCGGTGGCGCCAACCTGTACGACCTGAGCCCGGCGCACCCGACGACCGCCAAGCTGCTGAAGACCTACGGCGTCCTCAAGCTGTCGATGACCGACACGTCGTTCCAGACGCAGCTCATCGGCGTCGACAGCAAGGTTCTCGACAGCAGCCCGACCTACACCTGCCACTAGGAGGCACGGGCATGTACATCGCGGCAAGCCGTACCTCGGACCTGGCGGCCGGGACCGACCGCAAGCCCGCGCTGAAGCGGGTGTCCGCCAACGTGGTGGCGCTGGGCGCGGTCAGCCTGGTCACCGACGTCTCGTCGGAGATGGTCACCGCCGTCCTCCCGCTCTACCTGGTGCTCGGCCTCGGCCTGAACCCGCTGCAGTTCGGGCTGCTCGACGGGCTCTACGCGGGCGCCACCGCGGTCGTGCGGGTGCTCGGCGGGCACCTCGCCGACCGGTGGCGGCGGCTCAAGGCCGTCGCCGGGTTCGGGTACGGCTTGTCCGCGGTGTGCAAGCTCGGCCTGGTCGCGGCCGGTTCGTCGGTCGCGGCGATCGGGGTCGTGCTCGCCGCCGACCGCACCGGCAAGGGGCTGCGCACCGGCCCGCGCGACGCGCTCATCTCGCTCAGCAGCGAGCCGGAGACCCTCGGCCGGTCGTTCGGGGTGCACCGGGCGATGGACACGGTCGGGGCGTTCCTCGGTCCGCTGGTGGCGATGGCGGTGCTCGCGCTGAGCCTCGGCAGCTACACCAGCGTGTTCTTCACCAGCTTCTGCGTCGCGGCCATCGCCGTCCTGCTGCTGGCCCTGTTCGTCCGGGACCGGCCCGGCAGCGTCGACCGCGCGGCGGTATCGGCGAGAGCTGCGTTCGGCCTCCTGAAGCAGCAGGACTTCCGGCGCGTCGCGCTCTGGGCGGCGCTGCTGGGCCTGGTGACGGTCGGCGACTCGTTCGTCTACCTCGTCCTGCAGCGGCGCTGGGAGATCGCGGCGACGTACTTCCCGCTGCTGCCGCTGGGCACCGCCGGGGTCTACCTGCTGCTGGCCGTGCCGCTCGGCAAACTCGCCGACCGCGTCGGCCGCTGGCCGGTGTTCCTCGGCGGGCACGCCGCGCTGGTCGTGGCCCTGGTGCTGCTCTGCGGCCCGCAGGCCGGGCTCTGGCTCGCCGTGGTCGCGCTCGGCCTGCACGGCGTGTTCTACGCGGCCACCGACGGCGTCCTGATGGCCGCCGCCGGCCCGCTCATCCCCGCCGGCCTGCGTGCCACCGGCATGGCCGTGGTGCAGACGGGACAGGCCGTCGCCCGGATGTTCTCCTCCGTCCTCTTCGGGCTGGCGTGGACGATGTGGGACCTGCGGCCCGCGGTGCTCGTCGCCGCCGGCTGCCTGGCCGTCGTCGCCCTCGCCGCCGCCTTCGCGAAACCGGTGCGCCCGTGAAGAAACTCGTCCTCGCCCTCACCGGCACGGCCCTCCTGGTGGCCGCAGCCGTCACGTACACCGTCAGCGCGCGGCACGACACGGCGGCCGCCGAGCCCGCCGCCGCCTTGACCCTGGCCCCCGGGCAGCTGCTGTTCCGCGACACCGCCACGGGCCGCGTCGGCGCCGTCCCGCTCGGGGAAATCACGGCAAAACCGCAGCTCAGCGGCCTGAAGTGTGACCGGTTCGCGGTGGCGAAGCAGACGGCGGTGTGCCTGGCCGTGCGGCCGGGCACGCTCCCGGCGGTGACCGACGTCCTCGTCCTCGACGACCACCTCGCCGTCCGCCACACCGAAACCCTGCCCGGCACGCCGAGCCGCGCGCGCGTCTCGCCGGACGGCCAGCGTGTCTACTGGACACTGTTCGTCACCGGTGATTCGTATGCGCAGACCGGCTTCTCGACCCGCGCCGGGCTCTACGACGTCAACACCGGACGGCTGGTCAAGACGATCGAGGAGCTCCCGGTGTTCATCGGCGGCCACCGTTACTTCGCGCACGACGCCAACTACTGGGGCATCACGTTCGCTCCCGACGGCAACCGCTTCTACGCCACCCTCGGCAGCAAGGGCAAGACGTACCTCGTCGAAGCCGACTACGCGCGCTACCAGGGGAAAGCCCTGCGCGAGAACGTCGAGTGCCCGTCGTTGTCCCCGGACGGCAAGCGGGTGGCGTTCAAGAAGAAGGTCTCTGACGGCGCCTGGCGGCTGTCCGTCCTGGAGCTCGGGACGCTGAAGGAGACCGAGCTCGCCGAGACCCGCAGTGTCGACGACCAGGCGCTCTGGCAGGACGACGGCACGATCCTCTACGGGCTGGACGACGCTGTTTGGGCGGTCCCGGCGGACGGCTCCGGCTCGCCGCGGCGGCTGGTCGGCGGAGCCGCGTCGCCGGCCGTCGCGGCCAGCGCGGCCGCCAAGTAGGCCAGCTGTTCCGGAATCCGGATCCACAACGGATCGCCGGCCCCGGGGACGTGCGTCAGCGCGGCGTGGACGTTCGCCGGCAGCAGGCAGGCGAACAGCACGACCAGGCACCACCCGGCCGCCCGCCGGGTCCGCGGGAGCACCAGCCCGAGTGCGCCGAGCAGCTCCAGCACGCCGGTGCCGTACACGACCGGAGACGGGAACGGCACGAACGGCGGCACCATCGCCGTGAGCGTGCCGTGGCCGGGCATGAACCCGAGGCCGTCCGGCGCGAAGTGCGCGGACGCCGTGACCACGAGCATCACCGCGAGCCCGTGGGCGGCGGCCACCCGCCACGACGGGAACCGCAGCCGGAACAGGAGCGTGGCGCCCACGAGCAGCCCGAAAATCATGACGCCTCCGTGAATTCCAGGCCGAGCCCGTCCGTGGCGGACCCGGCGCTGCGGCGGGCGTGGGCGAGGTCGTCCACCGCGATGATCATCGCCTCCAGCCGCGTGGCCGGGCCGCGGACGATCTCCAGCCGGGCCTTGCCCACGGGGAACACGCCCGGCCGCGCCGGAGCCCGGCCGAGTATCCGCGCATAGCGGTCCACGATCGCGGCGAAGTCGGCTTCGGCCGCCGCGATCCGGACCGCCGCCAGACCGCGGGCGCCGTTGGGGTGCTCCACACCGCGCACGTGCTCGCGCGTCAGGTGCTGGGCGATGCCGATGTACCCCTCCGGCGTCGAGCGCGGGTCCAGGTGCACGGCCCGCGCCCGCAGGGTGCCCGCCCCCTCGACGGCGCGCTCCAGGTCGAGGACGCCGGAAGCGGGGACACCCGCCAAGGACAGAGCCGAGGCGTCGGGCGTTTCGAAGTTGAGGATGCGGAAGCCCGTTCCCATTTCCCGGGTGTGCCAGGGATCGGGTGCCGTGTCGTCGACGATGCCCAGGAGCTCGATGTAGGCGTTGCCGAAGTAGATGCACCGGTTGGCCGTGCAGCCGGGCACCGGGGGTTCCCCCGGAGCCGGGCTGAGCAGGTGACGTGAGCGCGGGCTCACGGTGAACCCGAGCGAGGCGTAGCGGGCGGCCAGCCCGTCAAGGTCGTGGGTCACGACCCCCGTGTGGTGAAAGCCGGTGATGGTCATGCGCCGAGCTTGTCCGGGCCGCACCCGGGGAAGCCCGTCGCGGGAGAGTCCACGCCGGAATCCGGCGCCGCCCTATCCTGACCGGGTGGAATCCGTCACCCTCGATGCGCTGGACCGGCAGCTGCTGCAGGCTCTTCAGCTGGACGCGCGGGTGCCGTTCAGCCGGGTCGCGGTGGTCCTCGGCGTTTCGGACCGGACGCTCGCCCGGCGCTTCACCCGCCTCCGAGAGGCCGGTGCGGTGCGGGTCAGCGCGGTGCCCCGGGGACGCTCGGAGTGGCTGGTCCGGCTGCGCGTCCGCCCGCACGCCGCCGCCGCGCTCGCGCAGGCGCTGGCCGCCCGCGCCGACACCGCGTGGGTGACGCTCCTGTCCGGGGACACCGAACTCGTCTGCCTGCTCCACGCGTCCGGCGCCCTGCCGACGGCCGAGCTGAGCCGGCACCCGCACGTGACCGACGTCCGCGCCCAGCAGTTCCTGCGGTCCTTCATGGACGGCTGGTGGCCGGGACGCACCTCGGCACTGGCGGCCGAGCAGATCGCCGCGCTGCGGGAGCCGGAGACCGGGCGGGCCGTGGTCGAGCCGGCGGACCTGGACCGGCGGCTGCTGCCCGCACTGGCCGCCGACGGCCGGGCAGCGTACGCGGACCTCGCCGTCCGCGTCGGCTGGTCGGAGTCGGCGGTGCGGCGGCGGCTGGAGGAGCTGCGCCGCGCGGGCCGGCTGCGGTTCCACGTCGAGGTCGACCCGGCGCTGTACGGGTACACGACGCAGTGCCTGGTCTGGCTCGCCGTCGCCCCGGCCCACGTCACGACCGTGGCCGGGGCACTCGCGGCGGACGACGAGACCGCGCACGTCGCCGCGACGACCGGCACCCGCAACCTCCTGGCCGTCCTGGTCTGCCGGAACCCGGACGAGCTGTACGCGTACGTCACCGAGCGGGTCGGCGCCCTTCCGGGTGTCGAACGGATCGAGACGGCCACCGTCGGCGCGTACACCAAGCGGTTCGCCCCGGCTCAGGACTCGAGGTAACGCACCTGCGCGCCCTTCCCGCGCTCGTACTCGTCCCGTCCGGCCAGGTGCTCCGGCACGCCGATCTCCCACCAGGCGCCGGCCTCGGTCCACGCCGACGGCTGTGTCTTCACCACGACCACGGCCGGGCGGCGTTCCGAGACGGCCGCCTCGCGTGCCTCGGCGTACGCAGCGCGCAGGGAGTCCAAAGTGGATGCCGAGAAGACCACACAGCCCAGTGACTCGGCATGGCGAGCGAAGTCGACCCGCGGCGGCGAAGCGTGCGAAGTCGTGCAGTCGGCGTAGAAGTTGTTGAACGGCTTGCCGCCCTGACCCTCCTGGAGCCGGGCGATCACCGCGTAGCCGTCGTTGTCGCACACCACCGCGACGAACGGATGACCCGCGAAGGCGGCCGAAAACAGCTCCGAGTTGAGCATCAGGTACGAGCCGTCGCCCAGCAGCGTCGTCACCAGCCCGGGGTGGGCGATCGCCGCGCCCCACGCGCCGGACAGCTCGTAGCCCATGCAGGAGAACCCGTACTCGACGTCCATCGAGACCGCGCCGGACCCGCGCCAGCCGCCGATGAGCTCGCCCGGCAGCCCGCCGGACGCCGTCATCACGTAGTCGCCGTCCGCCGAAAGGTCGTTCACCACTCCGACGACCTGGGCGTAGGACGGCACCTCGGACGAAACCGCACGCAACGAGTCGATGTGCGCGTCCCAGGAAGCGCGCTCGGCCGCGGCCCGGGCCGTCCACGCCGGGTCCACCCGCCAGCTCTCCAGCTGGGCGGCGAGGTCGGCCAGGCCCGCGTCGGCGTCCCCGACCACCGACAGCGCCCCGCGCTTCACCGCGTCGAACCGGGCCGCGTTGAGCGCGACCAGCCGGACGTCGGGGGCGAACACCGTCCAAGACGCCGTCGTGAAGTCCTGCAGCCGCGTTCCGACGGCGAGGACGACGTCCGCCGCGCCCGCGACGGCGTTCGCCGACGTCGAGCCGGTGATGCCCAGCGGTCCGGCGTGCAGCGGATGCCCGTGCGGCACCAGGGTGCGGCCCGCGGTCGTCTCCACGACCGGGATCCCGTGCCGTTCCGCGAAGCCGAGCGCGCGCTGCCCGGCGCCGGAGTACCGGACACCCCCGCCGAGCACCAGCAGGGGCCGCTTCGACGATCGCAGGACCCCGGCCGCCTCGGTGACCGAGCGCCGGTCCGGGCGCGGGCGCAGCGGGCGGTGCGTCACCGGCTCGAACAGCGCGTCCGGGAAGTCGTAGGTCTCCGCCTGGACGTCCTGCGGTAGCGCCAGGGTGACCGGCCCGGCGTCGGCCGGGTCCGTGAGCACCCGCGCGACCTGCGGCAACGTCGAGAGCAGCTGCTCGGGCCTGCTGATCCGGTCGAAGTAGCGCGAGACGGCGCGGAAGGCGTCGTTCACCGTCGCGGTCGCGTCGCCGAACGGCTCGATCTGCTGCAGCACCGGGTCCGGCGCCCGGTTGGTGAACGTGTCGCCCGGCAGCAGCAGCACCGGCAGCCGATTCGCGTGCGCAACGCCGGCCGCGGTCACCATGTTCAGCGCACCCGGCCCGATCGACGACGTCACGACGCCGACCTGCCGCCGGTGCGTGGCCTTCGCGTACCCGACCGCGGCCAGCGCCATGCCCTGCTCGGTGTGCCCGCGCCACACGGGGAGGTCGCCGCGGTGTTCCTCCAGCGCGGTGCCGAGGCCGAGGACGTTGCCGTGCCCGAAGATCGCGAAGACGCCCGGGAACAGCGGGACTTCGGCGCCGTCCAGGGTTTCCGAGCGCTGGGCGAGGATCCAGCGGACCAGCGCTTGTGCCGTCGTCAGCTTCACCGGACACGCCCTTCGTGACTCGTGACGGGGCAGCGCGGATCGAGGTCCTGCGCCGCCCACGTGTCGCGGACCCAGCTGTGTGCGGGGTCGTCGCAGAACGCCATGGACCGCTCCCCGGCCGGCCCGGCCAGGACGTTCAGGTAGTACATCGGGTAGCCCGGCGCGGCCACGCACGGCCCGTGGTAGCCGCGCGGGATCAGGAAGACGTCGTGGTCGCGCACCGCGACGTCCTCGTCCAGCTCGCCGTCGCTCGTGTACGTCCGGTGCAGGCCGAAGCCTTCGCGCGAGGGCGTCACCCCGTCGCGCCCGGCGATGCGGAAGTAGTAGATCTCCTCGTTGACGACCTCGCACTCGGTTGCTTCGTCGTGCTTGTGCGGCGGGTACGACGACCAGTTGCCGCCCGGGGTGATCAGCTCGCACGCGTTGAGCTTGTCGGCGTGGTCCCACACCCCGGGCACGCCGAAGTTGGTCACCTGCCGCGTCGCCTGCCCGGCGCCGCGGACCTCGACCGGCACGTCCTCGGCCGGTCCGTAGCGAGGCTCCAGCCGCCGGGTGCAGCGGGCCATCGGCAGCGCGACCTCGAGGCCGTCCGTTGTCGACAACTCGACCTCGGCTTCGCGGGGCACGTAGGCGAAGTCCGTGACCCGCGTGAAGACCGACGAACGGCCGGTCAGTGCGAAGACCTGCCCGTCGACCCGGACCGTCGCGGAGCCGGAAAGGGGCAGGACGAAGGCCTCGAACTCGCCGGTGTGCAGGACCCGCACTTCCCCCGGGGCGAGGGAGAGCACCCGCAGCCCCGAATACCGCCAGCCCGCGGTGTCCGGGGTCAGCCGGACCGGGTCGGCGCCGTCGGACAGTGTCCCGAGTGGACGGTGCAGCTTGCTCACTTCGCGGCCTCCAGTACCTTCGCGGCGGCTTCCACGGCGGCGCCAACGTCACCGTCGGGCGGGTAGAGCAGGGTGCGGCCGACGACCAGGCCGCGCACGACGTCGTGGCGCAGCGTCCGGCCCCACGACGCCAGGTCGGCGGCCGGGTCGCCGGAGGGCATGCCGCCGAGCACGACCACCGGCAGCGTGGTGGCGCCCAGCACGGCGGCCGAGTCGGTGGACGGCAGCTTCAGCCAGGTGTGCGCCGACGTCGTCCCGAGCCCGGACGCCACCGTGACCGCCCGGGCCAGCGAGACGGGGTCCTGCTGCAGCACCAGTTTCCCGCTCTCGCGGGTGTAGGGCAGGGGCTCGACCATCGCCACCAGGCCGTACGCGGCCAGCTCGGTGACGGCGTCGGCGCAGGCCTGCAGGGTCGGGATCGTGCCGGGGTCGGAGTCGACGAGCCGCAGCAGCATCTTGCCGCCGTCGAGCCCGCAGTCGACGAGGGCCGGGGCGTCGTAACCGGTGAACCGGTCGTCGATCTCCCAGTCCGCGCCGGCCAGGCCGCCGCGGTTCATCGAGCCGAGGACGACCTTGTCGTGCAGGGCGCCGAGCAGCAGCAGCTCCTCGACGACGTCCGGGGTGCCGAGGATGCCGTCGACCGCCGGGTTGGCCAGCGCGACGAGCAGCCGGTCGAGGAGGGTGCGCCGGTCGGCCATGGCGAGCGGGTCGCCGCCGACGGACAGGGCACCGCGGGCCGGGTGGTCGGCCGCGACGAGGAACAGGGTCCCGCTGTCCGCCAGCAGGGTCGCGCGCCGCCTTCGGGTCGCGTACGCCTGCCGGACCGCGCCCGGGTCGGTGGCGCGGACGTGCAGGAGTTCCCGCCAGCGCTCGTCGGTGAGGATCACAGCAGCTCCTCGATCTCCTCGGCGGCCGGCATGGCGTCGGCGCAGGCCAGCCGGGACGCGACGAGCGCGCCCGCCGCGTTCGCGTACTGCGCGATCCGCACCGGTTCCCAGCCGGACAGGAGACCGTGGATCAGGGCACCGCCGAAGCCGTCGCCCGCGCCGAGCCCGCAGACGACCTCGACGCGCTGGGGTGGCACGGTCGAACGTCCCTCCGGCGTCGCCACGAGGACGCCCTCGGCGCCCTTCTTGATCACGGCCAGTCGCAGGCCGCGTTCCAGCAACCGGTCGGCGGCAATATCGGGCTCCGCGGTCCCGACGGCGACCTCCACCTCGGCGCGGTTGCCGACCGCGACGGTGACGTGGTCGAGCATCGCGCCGATTTCGGTTCGCGCGCTTTCGACGTCCGGCCAGAACATCGGCCGGTAGTCCAGGTCCAGGACGGTGTGCTCCCGGCGGCCCCGCCTTTCGAGGATCTTCCGCTGGGTCGTCCGGGCGGGTTCGGCGGAGACGCCGGTGCCGGTGACCCACAACAGCGGCACGGATTCGACGACGTCCCAGGGCACGTCGTCGTCGGTGAGCGTGAGGTCGGGGGCGATGGGGGAGCGGTAGAACAGCAGCGGCGGGTCCGCGGGCGGGTTCAGTTCGCAGAACACCACCGGCGTCTGCAGCTCCGGCGAAGTGCCCACGAAGGCCGGTGAGACGCCGAAGCCGTCGAGCGCCTGCCGGACGTAGTCGCCGAAGCCGTCCGGACCGACCTTGGTGAGCACCGCCGTGCGCCGGCCGAGCCGTGCGGCGGCGACCGCGACGTTGGTCGCGGTCCCGCCGAGCGACTTCGCGAACGTGCTGACCCCGGCCAGGGGCACGCCGCTCTGCTCCGGGTAGAGGTCGACCCCCACCCGGCCGATCGTCAGCGCTTCGAGACTCACGCCTTCTCCACCTGCCGCAGTTCGTGTTCGAGGGCTTCGAGTTCCGCGCCGCCCGCCATCTGCCGGGTCAGTTCGCCGATGTCGATCTCGGACTTCTCGTAGTGCCCGAGCGCGGCACCCCGCTTGAGCAGCAGGAACCGGTCGGCGACGGGGTAGGCGTGGTGCGGGTTGTGCGTGATGAGCACAACGCCGAGCCCGCGGTCACGGGCCTGGGCGACGTACTTCAGCACGACCCCGGCCTGCTTGACACCCAGCGCGGCCGTCGGCTCGTCGAGGATCAGCACCTTCGCGCCGAAGTGCACCGCGCGCGCGATCGCGACGCACTGGCGTTCACCGCCCGAAAGCGTCCCGACCGGCTGCTCGACGTCCCGCAGGTCGATGCCCATGTCGGACAGCGCCTTCTTCGTCGTCTCACGGCCCTTTTTGCGGTCCAGCATCCGGAACGGGCCGAACCCGGTCGTCGGCTCGGAGCCGAGGAAGAAGTTGCGCCAGACGCTCATCAGCGGCACCACGGCGAGGTCCTGGTACACGGTCGCGATGCCGCGGTCCAAGGCCTCACGCGGCGAGACGAACTTCACGGGCTCGCCCTCGATCAGGAACTCGCCCCGGTCGTGCTGGTGCACCCCGGCCAGGATCTTGATCAGCGTCGACTTCCCGGCGCCGTTGTCGCCGAGCACGCAGGTGACCTCGCCCGCGTTGACCACGGTGGACACATCGCGCAGCGCGATCACGCTGCCGTAGGTCTTCCCGATGTCCTTGACTTCCAGCAAGCTCATCGGCGTACCCTCTCCGCGCGGCGCCGGAAGGCGTTGTTGACCAGGACCGCGGCCAGCAGCATGACGCCGAGGAACAGCATGAACCAGTCGCTGTTCCACTGCGCGAACACGATGCCCTGGCGCGCCATGCCGAAGATCAGCGCGCCGATCGCCGCGCCCACCGCCGAGCCGAACCCGCCGGTGAGCAGGCAGCCGCCGATCACCGCCGCGATGATGTACTGGAACTCCAGCCCGATGCCCTGGTTCGCCTGCACGCTGGCGAAGCGCAGGATGTTGATCGAGCCGACCAGCCACGCGCCGAGGGCGGTGCCCATGAACAGCAGGATCTTCGTGCGCACCACCGGCACACCGACCGAGCGGGCCGACACCTGCGACCCGCCGACCGCGAAGATCCAGTTGCCGAACCGGGTCCGCACCAGCAGCCACGCGGCGATCGCCGTGACGACCACCCACCAGATGATCGACGACTGGAACTGCGTGCCGCCGATGTCGAACGTCGACGCGAACAGCGCGCCGGCCGACTCGTAGCCGCCGGTCGAGCGCATGCCCGACACCTGGACGGTGTTGGTGACCAGCCGCGTCACGCCGAGGTTGAGCCCTTGGAGGGCCAGGAACGACCCGAGCGTGACGATGAAGCTGGGCAGCCCGGTCTTCAGCACCAGCCAGCCGTTGAACGCGCCGACGCCGAGGGCGAAGACGAGCGAGGCCAGCAGCGCGAGCCAGACGTTCCAGCCCGCCTGCGTCGCCAGGATCGCCGTGACCAGCGACGTCGACGCCGTCATCACCCCGGCGGAGAGGTCGAACTCGCCGCCGACCATGAGCAGCGCGACCACGACGGCCATGATGCCCAGCGTCGAGGAGTCGTCGAGCCACGTGGCCACGCCCAGCGGGCTGAGGAACTGGCTGGTGACGACGGAGAAGAACACGAATACGAGCACGGCGCCGAGCAGCGCGCCGATCTCGGGGCGGACCACGAGCCGGTCGGTCAGCCCCTTCTTCGCTACGCGTTCGTCGGGTTGCGACTGGATGGCTGCGGTCATCGCGTGCCGCGCTGCGCGTACGGGGCCACGGTGTCGATGTTGGTCTTGTCGACGAAGCCGGGGCCGGTCTGCACCGGGTGGCCGCCGCCGATGGTGTTGCCGTTTTCCTTGTACAGCTTGAGGAAAACGATCGGCAGGTAGCCCTGCTCGTACTGCTGCTGGTCGACGGCGAAGAGGATGCTGCCGTCCTTGATGCCCGCGACGACGTCGGCGTTCAGGTCGAAGGTGGCCACCTGGGCCTTGGAGCTCGCTTCCTTCGCCGCGCTCACCGCGCGGGCCGCGACCTGGGAGTTCAGCGCCAGCACCGCGTCGATCGACGGGTCGGACTGCAGCGCGCCGCGGATGCGGGCCTGCGCGTCGGTCGGGTTGGAGATGTCGACCTGCAGCGTCGAGACGTCGCCGAAGGCCTGCTTCGCGCCGTCGCAGCGCTGGTTCTGGCCGATGTTGCCGGCCTCGTGGATGACGCACAGCAGCTTCGTCTTGCCGGCCGCCTTGAGCCGCTGCCCGGCGCCCTGGCCCGCGAGGCCCTCGCTCTGCCCGACGTGCGCGATCGCGCCGAAGGCGGCGCTGGAGTCCTCGCCGGAGTTGATGGTGATGACCGGGATGCCGGCCTTGACCGCGTTCTGGATCGACGTCTGCAGGGCCTGGGGGTTCGCCATCGAGACGACCAGGCCGCCGACCTTCTGCGCGACCGCGTTGTCGATCAGCCGGGCCTGGTTGCCCGGGTCGCCGTCGGAGAAGTAGTCGACGCCGACGCCCAAGTCCTTGCCGGCCTGCTCGGCGCCGTTCTTCACGACGTTCCAGAAGGCGTCGCCCGCCGTGCCGTGGGTGACGACGGCGACCTTCAGCGGCCCGCCCGTGCTCGGCGCCACGGCCGAGGAGCTGGCGCTGCTATTGGAGTTGTCGGCGGCCGGGCCGCTGCAGGCGGAGAGGACCAGTCCGGCGGCGGCGATCGCCGCCACACCGGCCAGCTTCTTGACAGAGAACACAGTCACTCCTTCGGGACCAGGGGTTGAAGCGAGTCGGTGATCTTCGCGAGGTGGGCCAGGCTGCGCCCGGTGTCCCGCCGGGGCAGGTCGTCGGGGCTCCCCTCGCCGAGGGCGGTGTCCTGTTCGAGGACGTACCAGCCGTCGTAGCCCGCGGCCTGGACGGAGCGCACCATCGACGCCACGTCCACGTCGCCCTCGCCGAGCGGGGTGTACATGCCCCGCCCGACCGCGTCGGTGTAGGCCAGCCGGCCACTGCGGACCTCGGCCGCCAGGTCTTCCCGGACGTCCTTCAGATGCACGTGCCCCACCCGTTCGGGATACCGCTTCGCCAGCTCGACCGGATCGGTCCCGCCGATCATCAGGTGCCCGGTGTCGAGGCACAACCCGAGGTCGGAATCGGCGAGGAAGCGCTCGACCTCGGCCTGCTGCTCCACGTGCGTGCCGACGTGCGGGTGCAGCACCGTGCGCAGGCCGTGGGCCGCGGCGAGGTCGCGGATCTTCCCGGCCGTGTCGACGAGCGTCGCCCATTCGGCGTCGGTGAGGCGCGGGCGGTCGTCGTAGCCGTCGAGGCCGGTCGCGGCGGCGAGGACGAGGACGTCGCCCCCGCACGCGGCGAACAGCGCGGCCGACTCTTCCGCTTCGGCCAGCGCGTGCTCCTGGTTCTCGTGCAGGACGACGGCGAGGAAACCGCCGACGAGCGTCAAGCCGTGGTGCCCCAGCAGCTCCCGCAGCTCGGCCGGGTCGCGGGGGAGGTAGCCGGGCGGGCCCAGTTCGGTGGCCTGCACCCCCAGCTCCGCCATCTCGCCGAGCACGGTCGCCGCGTCCAGCACCCGGCCCCACCCGGGGACTTCGCACACACCCCAGGAGATGGGGGCGGCGGCCACGCGGATCGTCGCTGTCACAAGGGGCCTCCGTCGGTCCGTTGGAGCGCTCTATTGATTAGAGCGCTCTAATCTTGTAACGTCGGTCACAGCAAGTCAAGTCCGAGTTTTCCGAGATCAGGGGAGGTGCCGTGCGTCCGACGATGGAGGACGTCGCCGCCAGGGCGGGCGTTTCGCGCGCGCTGGTCTCCCTGGTGATGCGGAATTCGCCGAAGGTTTCCGACGTCCGGCGCGCCGCCGTCCTGCGCGCGGCCGAAGAACTCGGCTACCAGCCGCACGTGATGGCGCGGTCCCTGGCCAGCCGGACGTCCACGGTGCTCGGCGTGATGGTCAACGACCTGCGCAACGCGTTCTTCGCCGACGTCGTCGAGGGCCTGGACGCCGCTGCTCAGGCCGCGGGCTTCGACCTGATCCTCAACACGGGCGGCCGCAGTCCCACGCGCGAGTGGAACGCCCTGCACAACCTGCTTTCCTTCCGCCCGGCCGGGATCATCCTGCTTTCGCCGGTCGTTCCGGCGGCATCGATCCAGCTCGCGGCCAAGCAGTGCCCGGTCGTGCTGGTCTCGCGGACCAGCCGCGCGGCCACGGTGGACACCGTGAACGACGACGGCGAGGCGGGGTCCGCGCTGGCCGTCGACCACCTCGTCGGCCTCGGCCACCGGCGGATCGCCCACCTCGACGGCGGCGGGGCGGCGGGCGCGGCCCAGCGGCGTCGCGGGTTCCAGTCGGCGATGCGGCGCCACGGGCTGGAGCCGATCGTCGTGCGCAGCGAGCACACCGACACCGGCGGGGAAAAGGCCGTGCGCGAACTGCTGGCGACGTACTCGCGTCCCGAGCTGCCGACAGGACTGGTGGCGGGCAACGACTTCAACGCCGTCGGGGCGATCTCGGCCCTGGAGGAAGCCGGGCTGCGCGTGCCGGGGGACGTCTCGGTCGTCGGCTACGACAACACGTCGCTCGCGGCGCTGCGGCACCTCTCGCTGACCACGGTGGACCAGCCGCGCACCGAAATGGGCCGGCTGGCCTTCGAAGCGCTGATCGAGCGCGTCCGCGGGGAGCGCACGGAGCCGGTCCGGCACCTGCTGCACCCGTCACTGGTGGTCCGGGCGACCACCGCCGAGTTTCCGATCGGGCCAAAAGCAGGCCGCCCCCCGAGCGGCACGTGACCGTTGCTGCGCAGTCATCCGGCCGTGACTGTGGCCGGATCGGGAACCGCCAGCACAGTTCTGCGACAGGAGGAGCACCACGATGAGGTTGGGACTGGCAGGCACCGGCCGGATCGGCACCGCGCACGCGGAAACGCTGAAGGGCTTCGAGGAGGTCGAGTCGGTCGTCGTGGCCGACGTCGACAGCGCCCGCGCCGCGGCCGCCGCCGCGAAGCTCGGCGTCGAATCGGCTTCCCTCGACGAGCTGTTCACCGCGGGGCTGGACGGCCTGGTCGTCACGGCGGCCACGGACGCGCACCCGGGCCTGATCATCGCCGCGGTCGACGCGGGGATCCCGGTGTTCTGCGAGAAGCCGGTGGCCGCGGACATCCCGGGCACGCTCTCCGTCATCGATCGCATCGGCGCCTCGGACGTGCCGGTCCAGATCGGCTTCCAGCGCCGGTTCGACGCGGGCTACGCGGCGGCGAAGGCGGCGGTGGAGTCGGGCGAGCTGGGCTGGCTGCACACACTGCGCGCGACGACGTTCGACCCGGCGCCCCCGCCGGCGGAGTACGTGGCGCACTCGGGTGGCTTGTTCCGCGACTGCGGCGTCCACGACTTCGACATCATCCGCTGGGTCAGCGGCCGCGAGGTCGACGAGGTCTACGCGATCGGCGCCAACCGCGGCGAGCGGTTCTTCCGGGACGCGGGCGACGTCGACACGGCGGCGGCCACGCTGACCCTGGACGACGGCACCCTGGCGACGGTCTCGATGACCCGCTACAACGGCGCGGGCTACGACGTGCGGCTCGACGTGCTGGGCTCGGTTTCCGGCGTGGTGGTCGGCTTGGACGACCGGGCTCCGCTGCGGTCGGTGGAGCCGGGGGTGGCCCCGTTGCCGGGGCCGGCGTACCCGGGTTTCATGGAGCGCTTCCGCCCGGCGTACACAACGGAGCTGCGAGCGTTCCTGAACGTCGTCGCGGGCCGGGCACCGTCGCCGTGCGGGGCGGCGGATGCGCTCGAAGCGTTCTACATCGCGGAGGCTTGCGAGGTGTCGAGGCGGGAGCGGCGTCCGGTGAAGCTGGTGGAGGTCAGGCGCTGAGGAGCTTGCGGACCGTGCGTTCGACCAGGGTGACGGCCTTCGGCGGGGGAGTGCGGCCGGTCGAGAGGTAGCGGTGGACGACCGCACGCGGGATCTCGACCAGCGCGAGCACCACCTCCTCGTCGGTGGACCCGGTGAGCGGCGGCAGGTTCAGGGTGGCCCGCTTCAGCGCGTCGCGCAGTTCCTGTTCCGCCTCGGCGAGCGCCGCGACGGCTTCGGCCGACCACCCGCTCGGGTCGAACGCCTGCCTGCCCGCGTCGAGGACGCGGGCGCCGTCGGGGTGCTTGCGGCACCAGTGGACGACGCTCGTCGCGGCCGCGACCGCCGCTTCGACGTCGGTCGCCTCGCCGAGGGCGGCCGTGAAGGTGGCGTGGAAGTCGCGCAGGGTGCGCAGCCAGAGCTGGGCCAGCAGCGCCGACCGGTCCGGGAAGCGGTGGTAGATCGAGCCGTTCGGCGCGCCGGCGGCCTTCGCCGTCGCCGCCATCGTGACCGCGCGGGCGCCTCCGGCGGCGAACAACGCCGCGGCGGCGTCGAGGAACTGCGCTGTGGTGTGCGTCGCGGGCCGGCCCATGTAGTAGAGAGTATGCTCTAATACGTTCTGGAGGACAGTCTCCAGAACGGGAGGGCTACACCATGGTCCGCAACGTGCACACCCGGCGGTTCCCGGCGTCCCAGGCGGAACTCGCCGAGCTCCTGGACACCCTCGGCACCCCGGGCGACCGCCTGTGGCCGGTGGCGGACTGGCCGCCGTCCCGCCTCGACGGCCCCCGCGTCCCGGGCACGCCGGCCGGCCACGGCCCGGTCCGCTACGTGCTCGAGGAGGTTGCCCCCGACCGGCTGCGGTTCCGGTTCACGGCTCCGGCGGGCGTCCACGGTTACCACGAGTTCTCCGTGGGCGACGGCACCCTCACCCACGTCCTGGCCGCTTCCCTGCACGGCTGGGCCCGGCTGACGTGGCCGCTGTTCTTCCGCCCGCTGCACGACGCGCTGCTGGAGCAGCTGCTCGACCGGGCCGAACTGGCGCTGACCGGGCGGGCCGGCCGGCCGGCCCGCTGGTCGCCGTACGTCCGCTTCCTGCGCGCGCTGGGCAAAATCCGCTCGCGCCGCACGCGTCCGGACGCGAAACTGCGAGCGTGACGAGCCTGACGCCGTTGGACGAGCCCGCCTTGGCGCGGCTGCTCGAAGCCGCCGTAGCCGGAGCCGATCCGCTGGAGGTCATGCCCCCGGTCGACGGCCCGCCGGGGTGGCCGCCCGCGCGCCGTGAGGCGTTCCTGGCGTTCCACCGCGCCCGGTCGCTCGACCCGGCGACGGCGGTGGAACGCACCTGGGTGATCGACGTCGACGGTGCGGCGGTCGGCGCGGCCCGGCTGGAGCCCCACGGTGACGCGGTCGAGGCGGGCGTCTGGCTGAGCCGCGACGCCCGCGGCCGCGGAATCGGCAAGCAGGTAGCCGCCTTGCTGCTGGCCGAGGCCCGGGCGAGCGGCGCGGCGCGGTTCGTCGCCTCGACGACCGCCGGCAACCACGGCGCCCGCGCACTCCTGGCCGGGCTCGGCGCCGGCCTCACCACCGAAGGCGACGAGGTCACCGCGGAACTCCGGCTCGGCTCGGCCGGCGGGTCTGCCGCGGCCGGTCGTGAGTGGTAAGGAGGGTTCTAACCCGCTTTACCACTCACGACCGGTGACCGGCGAACCTCAGTCGAGCTGCAGCTCCGGGGAGTACATCTCGATCCAGTGGTACAGGTCCAGCAGCCGGTCCAGGCCGATCCGGTCCGCCGGGGCCATGGTCGCCGAGTCCACTTCGGACACCCGGTGCGCCCAGGACCGGTCGACCAGGTCGAACACGGAGTGGCCCGGCTCGGCCAGCACCTCCTTGGCCTGCTGCTGCAGCGCCGCCGCGTAGCCCGGGTCCTGCGTCGACGGGTACGGGCTCTTGACCCGCTGGGCCACCGACTCCGGCAGGACGTGCTTGGTCGCGTGCCGCAGGAGGCTCTTCTCGCGGCCATCGAACGTCTTCAGCGACCACGGTGTGTTGTACACGTACTCGACCAGCCGGTGGTCGCAGAACGGCACGCGGACCTCCAGGCCCACCGCCATCGACGCGCGGTCCTTGCGGTCCAGCAGCATCCGCACGAACCGGGTCAGGTGCAGGTGGGAGATCGTCCGCATCCGTGCCTCGGTCGCGGACTCGCCGTCCAGGTGCTCGACCTCGGCGACCGCCGAGCGGTACTGGTCGCCCAGGTAGTTCTGCAGGTCCATCTTCCCCATCAGCTCGGGGGTGTAGATGGACGTCCGGTCGGTCAGCATCGCGCTGCGGAAGGCGATCCACGGGAACATGTCCGCGTTGACCGAAGCCTCGTCGAAGAACCAGCGGTAGCCGCCGAACACCTCGTCGGCCGACTCGCCCGAGAGCGCCACCGTCGACTCGCCGCGGATCGCCTTGAACAGCAGGTACAGCGACGTGTCCATGTCGCCCAGCCCGGCCGGGATGTCGCGGGCCCGCAGCACCGCGCGCCGCACCTCCGGGTCGGTCAGCTCGGCCGGGTTCAGCACGACGTCCTGGTGCGCGGAGCCCACCAGCGAAGCGACGTCGCGGACGAACGGCGAGTCCGCCGTGTCCCGCATCTCGTCCGGCTTGAAGTTCTCCTCCTGGCCGAAGAAGTCGACCGAGAACGTCCGCAGCTGCTCACCTTGGGAAGCGAGCCGCGCCGCCGCCAGCCCGGTGACGGCGCTGGAGTCGAGGCCGCCGGAGAGCAGGACGCAGCGGGGGACGTCGGCGACGAGCTGCCGGTGCACGATGTCGGTCATCAGCTCGCGGACGCGGGCGACCGTCGTTTCCCGGTCGTCGGTGTGCTGCTTCGCGTCCAGCTTCCAGTACGTGCGGGTCCGGACGCCGTCGCGGGACACGGTGACGATCGTGCCCGGCCGGACCTCCTCCATGCCCTTCCACAGCGACCAGCCGGGGCGCTTGGTGAACGCCATCAGCTCGCGCAGGCCGTCGGTGTCGACGACCTTCTTGGCCAGGGGGTTGGCGAGGATCGCCTTCGGCTCGGAGCCGAACAGCACGCCGTCGGCGGTGGGGTAGTAGTAGAACGGCTTGATGCCCATCCGATCGCGGATCATGACGAGCCGGTCGTCGCGCTCGTCCCAGATCGCGAAGGCGTACATGCCGTTGAGGTGGTCGACGACCTCGTCGCCCCACTGCAGGTAGCCGTGCAGCACCACCTCGGTGTCGCTGTCGGTTTCCCAGGTGTGGCCCAGTTTTGTCAGTTCTTCCTTCAGCTCGGTGAAGTTGTAGGCCTCACCGCTGTAGACCATCGCCACTTCGCCGCCCGGCGTGTGGACCGTCATCGGCTGACGGCCGCCGGGCAGGTCGATGATGGCCAGCCGCCGGTGGCCGAGCGCGACGTGGCGGCGCACCCACGTCCCGGAGTCGTCCGGGCCGCGGCAGGCCATCGTGCCGGTCATGGCGTCGACGACGTCCCGGCGGCGGGTGAGGTCGGCGTCGTAGGACACCCAGCCGGCGATACCGCACATGGAGAAACCCCTCTCCCGAGATTGCTTAGCCGATACAACTATCGGTAACACAGGTGTAACACGGCCCGAAGATCTTGTCTGCCCGAATTGCACGTTCCGCACCTGTTCGGTCACGCGTTGTGTTGCGTGTCACTGACCAACTGCAAGCGGTGACAACGAGGCAAACGCTTGCGTGACCGCCGCCACCCGCCGTCAAGACGGCGTAAATGTGCGTCAGGAACGCATCAAGGCGCCATCAGCCCTGGGTCGGGACGAGGTTCCGGAGACGCACAGTGAGCTGTCCGGTCACCGAACCCGGTGACCCGTCTTGAGAGGTGCCTGTGGCCGACTTGCTCTACGCCGTTCTGCTGATCGGCGTGTTCGTGGTGCTGGCGCTGGTGCTGCGCGGCTTGGAAAAGCTGTGAGCGGCACCCTGGCCGACGTCGTCGGCGGGCTGCTGGCACTGGGCCTTCTCGGCTACCTCTTCGTCGCGCTGATCAGGCCGGAGAAATTCTGATGCGCCCCGACGTACTTTTTCCCGCGGAGGGGCCGAAATGACTGACACCACGGCCGGGCTCATCCAGCTCGGCCTGCTCCTCGCCGCCCTCGCCGTGGTCTACCGACCGCTCGGCGACTACCTGGCGCGCGTCTTCTCCACCGAGAAGCACCTGAAGCTCGAGAAGGGCCTCTACCGGCTCTTCCGGGTCAACCCGGACTCCGAGCAGCGGTGGCCGACCTACGCCGCGGGCGTGCTCGGCTTCTCGTTCGTCTCGGTCGTCCTGCTCTACCTCCTGCAGCGGCTGCAGCCGCTGCTGCCGTGGAGCCTGGGCCGCGGCGCGGTGAGTCCCGGCGTCGCGTTCAACACGGCGGTCTCCTTCGTCACCAACACGAACTGGCAGTCCTACGTCCCCGAGACGACGATGGGTCACTTCGTGCAGATGGCCGGGCTGACCGTGCAGAACTTCCTGTCGGCGGGCGTCGGCCTGGCCGTGGCGATCGCGGTGACGCGGGGCTTCGTCCGGGCGAAGACCGACCGGCTCGGCAACTTCTGGGTGGACCTCACCCGCGGCACGATCCGGGTCCTGCTGCCGATGGCGTTCGGGTTCGCGATCGTGCTGGTCGCGCTGGGGGTCGTGCAGAGCCTCAAGGCCGGCGTCGCCGTCACGAACCCCGACGGCAGCCCGGGCACCCTCGCGCTCGCCCCGGCGGCGAGCCAGGAGGCGATCAAGGAACTGGGCACCAACGGCGGCGGCATCTTCAACGCCAACTCCGCGCACCCGTTCGAGAACCCCACCGCCTGGTCGAACCTGGTCCAGCTGTTCCTGATCCTGGTCATCCCGGTCAGCCTGACCCGCGCGTTCGGCACGCTGGTCGGCCACCGCCGCCAGGGGTACGTCCTGCTGAGCGTGATGGGGTTGCTGTGGGCGGCTTCGCTGGCGCTCATCTGGCTCTCCGAAGCGCACGCGAGCAACCCGGCCGCGCTGGCCGCGGGCGCCGGCATGGAAGGCAAGGAACAGCGCTTCGGCATCGGGCTGACGTCGCTCTTCGCCGACACCACCACCGGCACGTCCACCGGCGCGGTGAACGGCGCGCACGACAGCCTGTCCGGGCTCGGCGGTGGGGGCCCGCTGCTGAACATGCTCTACGGCGAGATCTCGCCCGGCGGCGTCGGCACCGGCCTCTACGGCATCCTCGTGCTGGCGATCATCGCGATGTTCCTGGCCGGGCTGATGGTCGGGCGGACCCCGGAGTACCTGGGCAAGAAGCTCGGCCGGCGCGAGGTCACGTGCGCGGCGATCGCCATGCTGGCGATGCCGACGGTTGTGCTCCTCGGCTCCGGGATCGCCTTGCTGCTGCCGGGCACGGCCGGTGCGCTGGGCAACTCCGGCGCGCACGGCCTCTCCGAGGTTCTCTACGGCTACGCGTCGACTGGCAACAACAACGGCAGCGCGTTCGGCGGGCTGACCGCGACGAGCGGCTGGTTCCAGTCGTCGTTCGGCGTTGCCATGGCGGCCGGCCGGTTCGTGCCGATCCTCGCCGTGCTCTGCCTGGCCGGTTCCCTGGCCGCGCAGCGCAAGGTGCCGGAAACCGCGGGCACCCTGCCCACCACCGGGCCGCTGTTCGCCACCCTGCTCACCGGCACGGTGGTGCTCGTCGCGGCCCTCACGTTCATCCCGGCGCTCGCGCTCGGGCCCATCGCGGAGGCACTCGCATGACCGTCACCGAAGAACGACCGCAGGTGACTCCCGCCGCCGGGACGCCGGGCCGGGTCGGCGCGGGGGTCTTCAGCCCGCGTCAGCTCTGGACGTCGCTGCCGGAAGCGCTGCGGAAGCTGCACCCGAAGCACCAGCTCGGCAACCCGGTGATGTTCGTGGTGTGGGTGGGGTCCGCGCTCACCACCGTCTTCGCCGTCACCGACCCGAGCGTGTTCACGATCCTGATCGCCGTCTGGCTGTGGTTCACGGTCGTCTTCGCGAACCTCGCCGAAGCCGTCGCGGAAGGGCGCGGCAAGGCGCAGGCGGAATCGCTGCGGAAGTCGAAGAAGGAGACCGTCGCCCGGCGCCTCACCGAGGCCGGGGAGGAGCAGGTGCCCGGGGTCGAGCTGAAGATCGGCGACCTGGTCGTCGTCGAGGCGGGCCAGGTGATCCCGGGCGACGGCGACGTCGTCGAGGGCATCGCGACCGTCGACGAATCGGCCATCACCGGCGAGTCGGCCCCGGTCATCCGTGAGTCCGGCGGCGACCGCAGCGCCGTCACCGGCGGCACAACGGTGCTGAGCGACCGGGTCGTCGTCAAGATCACGACCAAGCCGGGCGAGTCCTTCGTGGACCGCATGATCGCGTTGGTGGAGGGCGCTTCCCGGCAGAAGACGCCGAACGAGATCGCGCTGACCATCCTGCTCTCGACCCTGACGATCATCTTCCTGCTCGCCGTCGTGGCGCTGCAGCCGATGGCCCGCTACTCCGGGTCCGAGCAATCCGTGATCGTGCTGACCGCGCTGCTGGTGTGCCTCATCCCGACGACGATCGGCGCGCTGCTGAGCGCCATCGGCATCGCGGGCATGGACCGCTTGGTCCAGCGCAACGTCCTGGCGACGAGCGGCCGTGCGGTGGAAGCCGCGGGCGACGTCTCGACGCTGCTGCTCGACAAGACCGGCACGATCACCTTCGGCAACCGCCGCGCCACCGAGCTGATCCCGGTGGGTACGTCCACGATGGACGAACTCGCCCGCGCCGCGCGGCTGGCCAGCCTGGCCGACGAGACGCCCGAAGGCCGCAGCGTCGTCGAGCTGACGTCGGGCTACGCGGCCCAGGACGAATCCGGCGAGTTCGTCCCCTTCACCGCGCAGACGCGGATGAGCGGCCTCGACATCGGGAGCCGGCGGATCCGCAAGGGCGCGGCGAGTGCGGTCCGCGCGTGGGTGCGGGACAACGGCGGCGAATTCCCCGACGAGACCGAGCGCGTGGTCGACGAGATCAGCGCCCAGGGCGGCACGCCCTTGGTCGTCGCCGAGGACGCCGTGGTGCGCGGGGTGATCCGGCTCTCCGACGTCGTCAAGCCGGGCATGAAGGAGCGCTTCGCCGAACTGCGCTCGATGGGCATCAAGACGGTGATGATCACCGGCGACAACCCGCTCACCGCGAAGGCCATCGCCGCGGACGCCGGCGTCGACGACTACCTCGCCGAGGCCAAGCCCGAGGACAAGATGGCGCTCATCAAGCAGGAGCAGGAAGGCGGGCGGCTGGTCGCGATGACCGGCGACGGCACCAACGACGCTCCCGCCCTCGCCCAGGCCGACGTCGGCGTCGCGATGAACACCGGCACCTCGGCCGCCAAGGAGGCCGGGAACATGGTCGACCTCGACAGCGACCCGACGAAGCTGATCGAAATCGTCGCGATCGGCAAGCAGCTGCTGATCACCCGCGGCGCGCTGACCACGTTCAGCGTCGCGAACGACCTGGCCAAGTACTTCGCGATCCTGCCCGCGATGTTCACCGGCATCTACGCCCAGCTGGGCGGGCTGAACGTCATGCACCTGGCCACGCCGAAATCGGCGATCCTCTCCGCGGTCGTCTTCAACGCGCTGATCATCGTCGTGCTGATCCCGCTGGCCCTGCGCGGCGTGCGGTACAAGCCGTCGTCGGCCTCGGCCCTGCTGCGCCGCAACCTGCTCGTCTACGGCCTCGGCGGGATCGTCAGCCCCTTCCTCGGGATCTGGCTGATCGACCTGCTGGTGCGCCTCATCCCTGGAATCGGGTGACCTCGAAGTGAACACACTCGTCAAGCAGACCTGGGCCGGGCTGCGCGTCCTGCTCGTCATGACGGTCCTGCTCGGGCTCCTCTACCCCCTGTCGGTGTGGGCGATCGCCCGCGTCCCCGGCTTGGAGGGGAACGCCGAAGGCTCGATCGTGACGCAGAACGGGCAGGCCGTGGGGTCGTCGCTCATCGGCGTCGACCCGGTGCCCGCCGACCCCGCGCACGACCCGTGGTTCCACACCCGCCCCTCGGCGGTCGGCCCGGACATGCCGTCCGGTGCGTCCAACAAGGGCCCGGACAACAAAGACCTCGTGAAGACGATCGAGCAGCGCAAGGCGGTGGTCGCCGAGCGCGAAGGCGTGTCGCCCGATCAGGTACCACCGGACGCGGTGACGGCGTCGGGCTCGGGCCTCGACCCGGCGATCAGCGTCGCCTACGCCGAGCTGCAGGCACCGCGGGTCGCGCGGAACACCGGCCTACCCCTCGACCGGGTGAAACAGCTGATCGAGCAGAGCACGAGCGGGGCGGGGATCGGCGTCCCCGGCGTGACTGTGCTCCCGCTCAACTTGGCCGTGCGCGCCGCGGCCGGAGGGGCACACTGACACCGTGACCACCGAGAACAGGCCGCGCCGGGGAGAGCTGAGGATCTACCTCGGCGCGGCCCCGGGCGTCGGCAAGACCTTCGCCATGCTCGGCGAAGCGCGGCGGCGCCTGGACCGCGGCACCGACGTCGTCGTCGGCCTGGTGGAGACGCACGGGCGCGCGAAGACCGCGCAGCTGCTGGACGGCCTGGAGGTCGTCCCGCGGCGGCGCGCCGGGCACCGCGGCCGCGAATTCGACGAGATGGACCTCGACGCCGTCCTGGCCCGCGCGCCCGAGGTCGCCGTGGTCGACGAGCTCGCGCACACCAACGTGCCCGGCTCGCGCAACGCCAAGCGCTGGCAGGACGTGCACGCTCTGCTGGAGGCCGGCATCGACGTGCTGTCCACGGTCAACGTGCAGCACCTGCAGAGCCTCAACGACGTCGTCGAGCGGATCACCGGCGTCACCCAGCAGGAGACCGTGCCGGACGAGGTCGTCCGCCACGCCGAGCAGCTGGAGCTGGTCGACATCACCCCCGAGGCCCTGCGGCGGCGGCTCGCCCACGGCAACGTCTACCCGGCCGAGCGGATCGACGCCGCGCTCGGCAACTACTTCCGGCCCGGCAACCTCACCGCCCTCCGCGAACTGGCGCTGCTGTGGGTGGCCGACCAGGTCGACGTCGCCCTGCAGCGCTACCGCGCCGAGCAGCGGATCACCGACACGTGGGAGGCACGCGAACGCGTTGTCGCCTCGATCACCGGCGGCCCGGAGAGCGAGACGCTCATCCGCCGGGCCAGCCGGATCGCCACCCGGGCCGGCGCCGAGCTACAGGTGGTGCACATCCTCGGTGGCGACGGCCTGGCCGGGCGGTACTCCCACAAAGCCAGCCCGGCCGCGATGGCCCGCTGCCGCAAGCTCGCCGAGGAGGTGGGCGCGACGTTCCACACGGTCGTCGGCGACGACGTGCCGGCCGCGCTGCTGGACTTCGCCCGCGGCGTCAACGCGACCCAGCTGGTGATCGGGACCTCGCGCCGCTCCCGCGTGGCGCGGCTGTTCGACGAGGGCATCGGCGCTTCGGTGGTCCGCCGGTCCGGGCCGATCGACGTGCACATGGTCACCCACTCCGAGGCGGGCGGGCGCCTGCGGGCCGGGCTGGCCGTGAGCCCGCTGGGGCTGTCGAGGCTGGTGACGGGCTGGGTGCTGGGCCTCGTGCTGCCGGTGCTGGTCACCCTCGTCGGCGTGTACCTGCCGAGCGGGCTCGACTTCGCCACCGACGTCATCGCCTACGTCCTGGCCACGGTCGTCGTCGCGCTGGTCGGCGGCCTCGGCCCGGCCCTGGTCGCCGCCGTGCTGGGCGCCGGGCTGCTCAACTTCTTCTTCACGCCGCCGCTGTACACGCTGAACGTGCACACCCCGCAGAACCTGGTGACGCTGATCGCGATGGTCGTGGTCGCGGTGCTCGTCGCGCTGGTCGTCGACCAGGCCGCGCGCCGGGCCGCCCAGGCGGCGCGGGCGCGGACCGAGGCGGCGCTGCTGGCGTCCTACGCCCGGACCGTGCTCACCCACACCGACCCGATCGAGCGGCTGCTGGCCAAGGTGCGCGAGAACTTCGCGCTGACGTCGGTGACCCTGCTGGAGAAGCAGGATGGCGTGTGGCAGTGCGTGGCGACCGCAGGGGAGCACCCGTGCGCCGACCCGGACGAGGCCGACGCCGACATCGCCGTCACCGCCGACGTCCACCTGACCCTGCGCGGGCGGGCGCTGCCGGCGGCCGACCGGCGGGTCCTGGAAGCCGTGGCGGGACAGGCGTTCCTGGCCCTGCGGCAGCAGCGGGACGCGGCCGCGGCGGCGCGCGCCGAGCGCAAGGCCGAGGCGACCGAGCTGCGCACGACGCTGCTGTCCGCGGTCGGGCACGACCTGCGCACGCCGCTGACGTCGATCAAGGCGTCGATCGGCAGCCTGCGCGCACCCGACCTGGCCCTGTCCGAAGAGGACACCGCGGAGCTGATGGAGGCCATCGAGCTGTCCGCCGACCGGCTCGCCGGGCTGATCGACAACCTCCTCGATTCGTCGCGGCTGGCCACCGGCGCGGTCCGGCCGCACCTGCGTCCGGTCGGCTACGACGAGGTCGTCGCGCACGCGCTGTCCACTGTGGACGATTCGGACGACGTGCGGGTCGCGGTCGACGACCGGCTGCCGTCGGTGCTCGCCGACCCCGGCCTGCTGGAACGGGTGGTGGCGAACGTCCTGGACAACGCCCTGCGCCACGGCGGCGCGCCGGTGTCGGCACGGGCCAGCGCCCACTCCGGCCAGGTCGAGCTGCGGATCGTCGACCACGGCAAGGGACTGCGGAAGGGCGCCGCGGACTCGGCGTTCGCGCCGTTCCAGCGGCTCGGCGGCGACCGGGACACCACCCCCGGCGTCGGGCTGGGCCTGTCGGTGGCCAAGGGGTTCACCGAAGCGATGGGCGGCACGATCCGCGCGGAGGACACCCCGGGCGGCGGGCTCACGGTCGTCGTGTCACTGCCCGCTTTCAGCGTGGAACGCGAAAGTGCGGAACGCGAAGAGGAGGGGGTGCGATGAGCGACCCGGGTGCCACCGTCCTGGTGGTGGACGACGAGCCGCAGATCGTGCGGGCACTGCGGATCAACCTGACCGCCCGCGGCTACAAGGTGATCACCGCGCACGACGGCACCGCCGCGCTCAAGGCGGTCGCCGAGACCAAGCCCGACGTCGTCGTGCTCGACCTCGGCCTGCCCGACCTCGACGGCACGGAGGTGATCGCCGGCCTGCGCGGCTGGACGACGGTCCCGATCATCGTCCTGTCCGCCCGCGGCGATTCGGCGGACAAGGTCGAGGCCCTCGACGCGGGCGCCGACGACTACGTGACGAAGCCGTTCGGCATGGACGAGCTGCTGGCCCGCCTGCGCGCGGCGGTCCGCCGCTCCGCGGTGGCGGGCGCGGACGGCGCGGACGCGGTGGTGGACACCGAGTCGTTCACGGTCGATCTGGCGGCGAAACGGGTCCGCCGCCACGACGGCGAGGAAGTCCACCTGACGAAGACGGAGTGGGGTGTGCTGGAGCTGCTGGTCCGCAACCGCGGGCGGCTGGTGGCGCAGAAGCAGCTGCTGCACGAGGTGTGGGGCCCGTCGTACGAGACGGAGTCGCACTACCTGCGGGTGTACCTGGCCCAGCTGCGGCGCAAGCTGGAGCGTGAGCCCTCCCGGCCCCGGCACCTGCTGACCGAACCCGGGATGGGCTACCGCTTCGAGGTCTGAACCCGCGGCCGGTGGGGTACCTCGCCAGGGTGTCTGAGGGAGCGAGAGGGCGGTTCCCGCACGGCGGCCCGGCGGCTCGGAAGCGCTGGGTCCAGGAGGCGGTGGCCGCGGTATTCCCGGTCAACGCGGCGTTGTTCTTCCGGCGGTGGTGGCGATGACGGATTCTTCCGCCGGCCGGCGGTGGGCGCGCGCCGGGCGCTGGCTCGCCGTCGCCGCGTTGGCCTACTTCGCCGGCGTCGGCATCGGTTACGCCCTGGGCCGGCCGGATCCGTGGGGCGGGGGCATCATCGCCCCCATCGTGGCGGTGGGCTCGGCGGCCGGAGGGGCCTTGATCCGCAGGCGCGGAGCCGGCCACCCGGACTAGACCACAGCTCAGGCCCCGTGTCCTGAAGTTCGTGGAGGCCACCTCGAGGAAATTCGACTTCCTCGAGGTGGCCTTCACGAACCTGCGCCGGAGCGGCGGGTCACTGCGCGTGCGTGGGGCTTCCGGTCGACACGGAGGTGGTGGACGGCGAGCCGCCGGTGCTCGGGCCGCCGCCGCTGGGCGGGGTCGAAGTGCTCTCCGGCGGCGTCGACGGGGTCGTCTCCGGCGGCGGGGTCGACTTCGTCGTGGTCGGCGGCTTCGGCTGGGAAGTCGACGCCGGCGGCGTGTACGGCGGCGGGTTGCTGCCCGTGTCGTTGCGCGGCGGGGGCGGCGGGGACTGCGTGACGACCGTGGTGGTCGTCTTGCCGTCCGGGCTCACCGACACGACCGTCGTCGGCGCGCTCGGGGACGTGGGGGTCGACGTTGACGGCTCGCCGCCGACCGTCGACGGGCCGGCCGAGGACGGGGTGTTCGTCAGCGTCCGGACGCCGGCCGGGACCGTGCCCTGGCCGCCGGGGCCGCCCGTGCCGCCCGCGGTGGTGGCGGGGCCCGGCCCGGCGAGCTCGGCCACGGCGGCGAACGCGGTCGCGACGACCAGCCCGGCCACCCCGAGCACGACGTACCCGGTGCGGTTCGGTTTGCTGCTCTTGGGCGGCGCGGTGTCGATCCTGGTGATCCGAGAGCTCGAATCCGACCCGGCGGGGCGGGGCATACAGGCTCCTTGGGGATTTCGGGGAGGCGCGGTCGAGGTCGTGGATCGGAGCGCTGGTGCTGGTGCTGGTAAAGCAGTGCGCCCACGGCGGGGGAGCGACCTCGGCGGGGAGGTTATCACCGGTGTGCGGGTATTCGCCCAGGTAGTGGCCTTGATCCGTAACTGTGTGCGGTCGGTTGACCCGGAAGGGAGGACGAACGTGAGTGAGGAAGAAACCCGCACCCGGCTGACGGCGTGGGTGCGCGGCCGGGTCCAGGGCGTCGGTTTCCGCTGGTGGACGCGCAGCCGCGCGCTGGAACTCGGCCTGGTCGGGAGCGCGAGCAATCTCGCCGACGGCCGTGTCGAGGTGATAGCGGAGGGTAGCCGGAACCACTGTCAGCGGCTGTTATCCGCGTTACGGTCGGGAGAATCACCCGGAAGTGTGGAGCACGTCGCGGAGCGCTGGTCCGAGCCGAAAGGCGGGCTCACCGGCTTCGTCGAGCGGTAGCGGCGCCTTGGGCCGTCCGGGGCCGGTGTGACTCGTGGTGTTGCCGGCGCAGGTCCGGGTGTGCTAGGCGCGCCGAGAGGGGGCGCGTCCGGCGGTCCCCGGACGCCGCCGGGTAGCCTGGGACGATTGAACCGCCCGTACCCGCGGCCAGAGGGGTCAGCAGCACGTGCACCTGAAAAGCCTGACGCTCAAGGGCTTCAAGTCCTTCGCCTCGGCCACCACGCTGCGCTTCGAACCCGGGATCACCTGCGTGGTCGGGCCGAACGGCTCCGGCAAGTCGAACGTGCTCGACGCGCTGCGCTGGGTCATGGGCACCCAGGGCGCCAAGGACCTGCGCGGCGGCAAGATGGAGGACGTCATCTTCGCCGGCACCGCGGGCCGCGCCCCGCTCGGCCGCGCCGAGGTCACCCTCACCATCGACAACGCCGACGGCGCGCTCCCCATCGAATACTCCGAGGTGTCGATCACCCGCCGGATGTTCCGCGACGGCGCGAGCGAGTACGAGATCAACGGCGACCGCTGCCGCCTGATGGACGTCCAGGAACTGCTGTCGGACTCCGGCATCGGCCGCGAGATGCACGTCATCGTCGGCCAGGGCCAGCTGGCGGCCATCCTCGAGTCCAAGCCCGAAGAGCGCCGCGCCTTCATCGAAGAGGCCGCCGGCGTCCTCAAGCACCGCAAGCGCAAGGAACAGACCCTGCGCAAGCTGGCCAACATGCAGGGCAACCTCGACCGCCTCGGCGACCTCACCACCGAGCTGCGCCGCCAGCTCAAGCCGCTGGGCAAGCAGGCCGAGATCGCCCGCAAGGCCCAGTCGGTCCAGTCCGAACTGCGCGATTCGCGGCTGCGCCTGCTGGCCGACGACCTGGTCATCCAGCGCGACGCGATCGCGCGCGAGGAGGCCGACGAGCGCACCGCCCGCCAGCGCCGCGCCGAGGTCGACCAGCACCTCGAGCTCGTCTCCGCCGAAGAAGCCGAGCTGGAAGCCTCGCTCGCCGAAGACGCGCCGCTGCTGCAGACCGCCCAGGAGACCTGGTACAAGCTGTCGGCGCTGGCCGAGCGGCTGCGCGGCACCGTCCGCCTCGCCATCGAGCGCCAGCGGCACCTCTCCGCCGACGTCACCACGAACACCGGCGGCCGTGACCCCGAGGAGCTGCTCGAAGAAGCCGAGCGCGTCGCCGAGCAGGAGGAAGAGCTCAACGAGGCCGTCATGGAGGCCCGGGAGCTGCTCGCCGAGACCGTGCTGCGGCGCGAGGACCTCGAACAGCGCGTCCAGGCGGCCGAGCGCGCGCACTGGGCCGCCGTCCGCGCCATCGCCGACCGCCGCGAGGGCATGGCCAAGCTGACCGGCCAGGTCGAGGCGCTGCGCAGCAAGAACGGCGCCACCACCGACGAGATCGACCGGCTCAGCGTCTCCATCGAGGAAGCCGCCGAGCGCGCCGAGATCGCCGTCGAAGAGATGGAGACGGCCAGGACCGACGGCGGCGTGGAGGAATCCGACGACGCCGGCCTGATGGACCGCCACGACCGCGCGGTCGAGGCCAACAACGCGGCCAAGGCCCGCGTCGAAGAGCTGGTCAAGGCCGAACGCGCCGCCGAGCGCGAGATCGCTTCGGAAAAGGCGCGCGTCGAGGCGCTGTCCATGGGGCTCAAGCGCAAGGACGGCGCGGGCGCGCTGCTCGGCGCGTCCCACGAACTGCCGGGCCTGCTCGGGTCGGTCGCCGCGCTGCTCACCGTCGAGCCGGGGTCCGAAGTCGCGCTGGCCGCGGCGCTCGGCCCGGTGGCCGACGCGGTCGCCGTCTCGGGCGGCGAAGACGCGCTGCGGGCACTGAAGTACTTGAAGGACACCGATTCCGGCCGCGCGGGCATCCTGCTCGGCGGTCCGGAGTCCACTGTGGACACATACTCGTGGCCGTCGCTGCCGGAAGGCGCGCGCTGGGCCCGCGAGGTCGTCACCGCGCCGCCGCAGCTGCGCGCCGCCGTCGAGCTGGCGCTCGACAAGCTGGCCATCGTCGGTGACCTCGAGTCGGCGCGGCACCTGGTGGCCGCGCACCCGGACGTCCGGGCGGTCACGGCCGAGGGCGACGTTTTCGGCGCGCGCTGGGCGATCGGCGGCTCCGGCAAGCGCGAGAGCGTGATCGAGGTCCAGGCCGCCGTCGACGAGGCCGCCGCGCGGCTGCGCACGGCCGAACGCCAGCTGGAGCAGTACGCGGCCGAGCTGGAAGGCGCCCGCGCCGAGCAGCAAGCGCGTCGCGAAGAGGTCTCCCAGGCCAAGGACGCCCTCGGCGAGGCGAAGGTCCGCAAGGCCCGGTCGTCGGAGCGGCTCAGCCGGCTGCAGCAGGCGGCCCGCCAGGCGCAGGCGGAAGTCGAACGGCTCTCCGGGCAGCGCGCGAAGGTCGAGCAGAGCCGCGTGCAGGCGCTGGCCCAGCTCGCGGAGCTGGAGGAACGGCTCGCCGCCGTCGCCGAGCAGCCCGTCGAGGACGACCCGGACACCGCCGAGCGCGACCAGGCCGTCGAAGAACTGGCCGTCGTCCGGCAGCAGGAGATGGAGGCGCGGCTCGCGCAGCGCACCGCCGAGGAGCGGGCGCGCAGCATCGCCGGCAAGGCCGAGGGCCTCCGCCGCGCCGCGCACGCCGAGCAGCAGGCCCGCGAACGCGCCGAGCGCGCCGCGGCGGCCCGCAAGCGCGGCGCCGGGATCGCCAACGCCGTCGTCAACGCCGGCGAGATCGCGCTCGAGCGCATCGAACACTCGGTGCAGCGCGCCGCCACCGAACGCGACCAGGTCCAGGCCCGCCGCCAGAGCCGCGAGCAGGCGCTGACCGGCGTCCGCGCCAAGGTCCGCGAGCTCACCGGCGAGCTGGAGAAGCTGACCGACGCCGTCCACCGCGACGAGGTGCTGCGCGCCGAGCAGCGGCTGCGGCTGGAGACCCTGGAAGCCAAGATCGCCGAGGACTTCGGCATGGGCCTCGAGGACCTCGTCCGCGAGTACGGCCCGGACGTCCCGGTTCCGCCCAGCGCGGGCGAGATGGCCGAGTACGAGGCAGCCAAGGACCGCGGCGAGGACGTCACCCCGCCGCCGCCGATGCCCTACGACCGCGACACCCAGGCCCGCCGAGCCAAGCGCGCCGAGAAGGACCTTTCCCTGCTGGGCAAGGTGAACCCCCTCGCGCTGGAGGAGTTCGCGGCGCTGGAGGAGCGGTACAAGTTCCTCTCCACGCAGCTGGAGGACCTCAAGGACACCCGCAAGGACCTCGAGGCGGTGATCAAGCAGGTCGACGAGAAGATCCTCGAGGTCTTCGCCTCGGCGTACGCGGACGTGGCCCGCGAGTTCGAGACGGTGTTCGGCGTGCTCTTCCCGGGCGGCGAGGGCCGGATGGTCCTGACCGAGCCGGACGACCTGCTGTCCACCGGCGTCGACGTCGAGGCGCGCCCGCCGGGCAAGAAGGTCAAGCGGCTTTCGCTGCTGTCGGGTGGCGAGAAGTCGCTGGTCGCGGTGGGCATGCTGGTCGCGATCTTCCGCGCCCGGCCGTCACCGTTCTACGTCATGGACGAGGTCGAGGCGGCCCTCGACGACACCAACATGCGCCGGCTGATCGGGCTGCTGGAGCAGCTGCGCGACTCGTCGCAGCTGATCATCATCACCCACCAGAAGCCGACGATGGAGATCGCCGACGCGCTCTACGGCGTGAGCATGCAGGGCGACGGCATCACGAAGGTGATTTCGCAGCGCCTGCGCACGGCCGAGGAAGAGCCGGTCGGAGTCAGCTGACGTCGTCTTCGCGCGGCGGCCGGTCGTCCGGCCTCGCGCGAGGCTCGTAGGTGCTGAGGTCGTTGCCCAGCCAGGTCGCGTCCTCGATCCGCGGACGGCGCCCGCGTGGCGTGATCATGCCGCGCTTGGCCCCGCGCCCGCGATCGGACCGGTCCACGACCAGCGCGATGACGAGCACCACGGCGAGGACGGCGCCGAGCCCGATGAAAAACTCCATGTGATCCCCCTCCCGTTCCCAGGCTACGGGACCGGGAGGGGCACCACATCCGCTTATCCGGCGACCCAGAAGGCGTAGTCCGCCGAATAGCGGACCGCGGTCTGGGCCCCGTCGGTGCACGCTCCGGCCGGGGCCACGCCCCCTCGCGTGTTGAGCCGCTGGATGTAGGTCACCTCGCCGAACATCCCGGCGCCGGTGTTGAGGTTCGCCTTGAGCAGCAGCTCCGGGATCGCGCCCGTGCGCGGCGCCGACGCGGCCGCCGCCGCACCCACCGTGCTACCGTCCACAGTGGACGTCCACACCGGGCCCTTGCTGTGCAGGGCCACCGGTTTGCCGTGCTTCGACAGGACCGCCGCGGGCTGCAGCAGCGCCCACGCGCCGTTCGTGCAGCCGTAGATCTGCACCCCCTCGGCCGGGTAGCTCGCCAGCACCCGGTGGCCCGCCGGGACCTTGACCGCGTCCGGGGCCTTCGGCGCCGCCGGGGTGGCCGAAGCCGTTGCCGCGCCGCCGACCAGCAGGGCACCGACCGCGAGCGCCACCGTCATCCGCTTCATGGGATCCACCTTCGAAGATTCTCCCGCCGCTTCTCGGCGGGCTCCCGCAACCCGACACGGGCGCCCGCCGGAAACGGTTCAGAAGGATCAGGCGGCGACTTCCTCCTGTGGAGGCGTGGCGTCGGCCTCGGCCGCCTTCGGGTCCGGTGTCCGGTGGCGCAGGGACAGCAACCCGCCGACGATCAGCGTGATGACCACGCCCATCAGCGTGTACCACGGGTAGGCGAGCGCCACCTTGTCCCCGGCCGCCTTGCTGAAGTCGACGCCGATCAGGCCGCCGGTCTTCGCGCTGAACTTCACCCCGAGGATGACGAACGCCATCACCACGACCGTGACGACGAACGCGATGATCGCGTCCGCCTGCCGCGCCTTCTTGACCAGCAGCCCCAGCAGGAACGACCCCAGCAGGGCGCCGTAGGTGTAGCCGGTGATGGCCAGGCCGAGTTCGATCACCGAGTTCTTCGTGGTCGAGAACAGCGAAGCGAACACCGCGAACACCACGGCCCAGATCAGGGTCCACATGCGACCGTGCTGCAGCAGCTTCGAGTCCTCGGGCGAGCGCTTGGTGAACCGCTGGTAGAGATCGGCCACAGTGGACGTCGAAAGCGCGTTGAGCGCGGACGCGAGCGCACCCATCGTCGAGGCGAGCACCCCGGCGATGAGCAGGCCCGACACGCCGACCGGCAGGTCGTCGATGATGAACCGCGAGAACACGTCGTCCGGGCTCTGCATGCCGAGCTGTGCGACCGGCTTGCGGCCGTTGAACACCCACAGCATCGCCCCGACCAGCAGGAACAGCGCGAACTGGATGGTGACGATGATGCCGCTGCCGATGAGCGCCTTCTGGCCGTCGCGCAGGCTGCGCGTGGCCAGCAGCCGCTGGGCGATCAGCTGGTCGGCGCCGTGCGAGGCCATCGACAGCGCCGCGCCGCCGAGCACCGCCGTCACGAAGGCGTACGGGCTGGTCAGCAGGTTCTTGGTGAAGTCGACGAGCACGAACTTGCCGTCCGCGGACGCCTGGGAGACCCAGTCGGCCGGCAGTTTGTTCAGCAGCACGATCGCGGCCACCGCGGCACCGCCGAGGTACAGCGACAGCTGGATGACGTCGACCCACACGACCGCCTTGATCCCGCCGATGTAGGCGTAGATCAGCGTCAGCGCGGTGAGGATGACGACGATCACCCAGTAGTCCACGTGGATGCCGTAGTGCGCCAGGATCACCTTGATCGGGATCGCGCCGGCGAACAGGCGCACGCCCTCGGCCAGCAGCCGCGTGATCACGAACGTCACCGACGCGGTGCCCTGCAGCCCGGAGCCGAACCGCCTCCCGAGGAACTCGTACGCGCTGACGAGGTTGCCCCGGAAGTAGCGCGGCAGCAGGACGAACGCGGCGATCGTCCGGCCGATGATGTAACCGAAGGCCAGCTGCAGGAACAGGAACGCGTTGCCGAAGACCAGCCCGGGCGTGCTGATCACGGTCAGCGTCGAGGTCTCCGTGGCCACCACGGACAGCATCACCGCACCCCACGGGAGGCTGCGCTCGCCGACGAAGTAGTCGGCCGCCGACCGTTGTCTCCGGCCGACGAGCACGCCTATCAGCGGCATCGCCGCCAGGTAGATCACGATGATGGCGAGGTCAACACCGCGCATGGATCTCTCCTACTCGTGAGGCTTATTCAGCCGTCGGCCGCCACATGACTTTGCCTTGAGAGCAGCGGTGTGTGGGTGGGGAGCGGCGGCCTGACCAGAATAAGCCTCAGTCATCCGGCCTTCTCCGCGACTCGCAACCGTGTCACGGTGCCCCCCAGCGGGGCGGGAAGGGTCAGTGGGCCGCTGCCCGGGACCAGCGCGCCGAGCAGGCGCGGCCCGCGGGCGCCGGTCGCCGACGGCACCGTACCGGGCACGCCGCACCAGGTGAGCCAGCCCAGCAGCGCCGTGAGGTACGCCTCCTTGCCGGCACCGGGCAGGCCGAGGTCGTCGCTGGTCTTGAGCACCGTGTCGGGCACTGTGGACAGCGCGCGGGCCAGCGCCGCCATGAGCGCCGGGTTCGCGACTCCACCGCCGGAAGCGATGACCGTCGTGACGCCGTGGCGGCGGCACTGGCCGGCCACGGTGACGGCGGTCAGCTCGGTCAGCGTCGCGAGCAGGTCGCCGGGCTCGACCGGGTCCAGCCCGGCCAGCGCCGCGTCGAGGTAACCCGCGTTGAAGTGCTCCTTGCCGGTGGACTTCGGCGGCGCGGCGGCGAAGTACGGGTCGGCCAGCAGCCGGCCGAGCAGGTCGGCGCGCACCGACCCGCCGAGGGCGAGCCGGCCGTCGACGTCGCTGCGCTGCCCCGCGACGCGGTGGGCGGCGAGGTCGAGCAGGGCGTTGGCGGGCCCGGTGTCGTAGGCGATCACCGGCCGGCCCTCGGCGACGACGGTGATGTTCGCGATGCCGCCGAGGTTCAGCGCGGCGACCGGCCGTCCGGTGTCCTCGGCGAGGCCGCGCAGCCACAGCTGGTCGAGCGTGCTCGCCAGCGGCGCGCCGTGGCCGCCCGCGGCGACGTCGCGGGCCCGCAGGTCGGCGCACACCGGCAGCCCGGTGCGCTCGGCGATCCAGGCCGGCTGGCCCAGCTGGAGGGTGCCGCGGACGTGGCCGTCTTCGACCCAGTGGAACACCGTCTGGCCCAGCGACGCGACCAGGTCCGCGCGGCCGCCGGCGAGTTCCCCCGCCCCGCGCCGGGCGGCGTCGGCGAACGCCTGGCCGACACCGGTGTCCAGCCGCGTCAGCTCGCCGGCGGTGCACGGATTCGGTGGCAACGCGGCGAGCAGGCCGTCACGCAGCGGTTCGGGGTAGGGGACGTCGAGCTCGCCGAGCGGCGTCAGCACGACGGTGTCTTCTTCGGCGTGCAGGTCGGCGGCGGCCACGTCGATCCCGTCGATCGACGTGCCCGAAATCAGGCCGATCACCCGATAGCGGTGGCCCCCTGCCTTCCGGGGGTCCGGGTGGCGGAGCCCCCGGCTCGGGGCGAAGCCCCGGATGACACTGCGCATCCCCATCCGGAGGGGTTTAGTGGAGCGTCCCGTGTGACGCAACCCACCTGGTGAAGTCTTGGCCCAATCGGGACCCAGGTTGTGACGAATTGCCTTTGTGGACGGGGTGTCCGGTGCGGGGCGGCGCGGATGAAAGGATGGGTCCGTGTCGAGCACCTGGTTCCTGTTCGTAGTCGTCGCCGTCGTCGTCCTGGTCGCCCTGCTGGTGACCGGCCTGCTGATCGCGCGCAGGCGGCGGATCAGCCTGGACGCCCAGCGCGAGGTCGAGGCGAAACCGAAGGGCGGGTCGTACGCGGCCAGCGGGGGCATCGCGCTCGCGCCCGGCGGCACGGCGACCCCGGTGGAAGAACCCGCCGCCGAGCACCCCGTCGAGGACCGGCCGGAGACCGACGGCCAGCCCGCGGTGGGCGACGACGCGGCGGTGCCGCGCGACTCGCCGCAGCGCACGGTCCACGACGTCAAGCTGCCCGAGGCACCCGAAGAGACCGCTCCGGTCGTCGAGGAGATCGAACCGGCGGCGGGCCGCATGGAGCGGCTGCGCGGCCGCCTGACGAAGTCGCGCTCGATGTTCGGCACGAGCCTGCTGGGCCTGCTCGGCGCCGGCGACCTCGACGAGGACTCCTGGCAGGACGTCGAGGACACGCTGCTGATGGCCGACCTGGGTGCGGCCACCACGAGCCAGATCGTCGAGCGCCTGCGCGACGAGCTTTCCCGGCGCGCGGTGCGGTCCTCGGCCGAGGCGCGCGAGGTGCTGCACGAGGTGCTGACCGCGCAGCTGTCGACCGACGGCCACCGCGCGGTGCGGGCGCTGCCGCACACCGTCGACGGCAAGAAGCAGCCCGCGGTGGTGCTGGTCGCGGGGGTCAACGGCACGGGCAAGACGACGACCACCGGCAAGCTCGCCCGGGTCCTGGTGGCCCAGGGCGGCACGGTGCTGCTGGGCGCGGCGGACACGTTCCGCGCGGCGGCGGCCGACCAGCTGCAGACGTGGGGCGAGCGTGTGGGCGCGGAGGTCGTCCGCGGCAAGGAAGGCGCGGACCCGGCGGCGGTGGCGTTCGACGCGGTCAAGCGCGGCGTGGACACGGGCGTGGACGCGGTCCTGGTCGACACGGCGGGCCGGTTGCACACGAAGACGGGCCTGATGGACGAGCTGGGCAAGGTCAAGCGCGTCGTCGAGAAGCAGGCGAAGGTCGACGAGGTGCTGCTGGTCCTCGACGCGACGACGGGCCAGAACGGGCTCATGCAGGCCCGCGTGTTCGCCGAGGTCATCGACGTGACGGGCATCGTCCTGACGAAGCTGGACGGCACCGCTAAGGGCGGCATCGTGTTCCAGGTCCAGAAGGAGCTGGGGGTCCCGGTGAAGCTGGTCGGGCTGGGCGAGGGGCCGGACGACCTGGCGCCCTTCGAGCCGGGTGCCTTCGTGGACGCCCTGCTCGGTTAGGGACGGCCGTCGCCGGAGAACCGCTTCGCGAGGTCCCGGAGCCGCTGGACGCCTTCGGTCAGCTGGGCACCGGTGAGGCCGGTGCCGGTCGTCGAGCCCATGCGCTCGAACTGGCCGGCGAGGCGCAGGTACTCCCGGTGCGCGTGGTCCCGGCAGGCGAGGCAGGTGACGCTTTCCGGCCGGGCCGAGGTCATCGCGTACGGCACCCGGGCACCGCAGCCGGTGGTGACCACGCTCGGCGCGTCCGGCGCGCGGCCCAGCATCGACACGACGAGGTTGCGGACCTCCGGGCCGGCTTCGAGGACCTTCTGCTCGACGTGGATGTGCGGATCTGCCTCGCTCATCGGCGTGCGCGCCTCCGTCCGGATCGCTCGCCACCGAATCTACGCCCGGGCCGCGCGGGGCCGGCAGGTCGCGAATGACTCATTCGCGACCTCCGGCGTCCCGAATGAGTCATTCGCGGCGTCCGACGTCCCGAATCCGAACGCGCCGGTGCGCGTCAGAGCCGGAAGAGCGGCGTCCCGTCGGGACGGCGCAGGCCCAGGCCGAGCAGCACCGACGCGGTCGGCCGCTGGGCCGGGATGACCACCGGCGACATCCGGCGCGGCGCGACCTTGACCCGTGACCAGCCGATGCCCTGCAGCGCCGGGCCGTTCCCGGTGCGCCGCAGCGGGTCGACGACCATGGCCGCGCCGAAGTAGTCGCCGCCCGGGAGGGCGACGCGGGCGGTGTGGCCGAGCACGAACGGGAACACCGTGCCCGTGCGGCTGCCGTCCTGCTGCAGCGTGAGGATGACCGGCGTGCGCACCTTCGCGGGCAGGTACTGCCGCACGGAGATTTCGACGGTTCCGGCGGGCGTGCCGTCCGGCCGCGGCCAGGCGGGCGGCTGCGGCGGGCCGTCGAGCGCGCGGTCGACGAGCCGGTCCAGCAGGTTCGAAGCGGCGCCCTGCGCGAGCCAGGCCAAGGCACCGGTGTGCGGGTCCATGCGGTCCTCCGGCGATATTCGGATGACGCGCGGACGGGTGCCGGCGCAGAATCCGGGCATGCCCGGTTGACGCCCGTCCGCTCGTGCCCCTCCTCGTACCAGACGTCCCGAAGCCGTCGTTCGCTACGAGAGAGGAACCATCATGACCACCATCCACGGTGATCGGGTGCTCTTGCGCCCGATCGGCCCAGCGGATCGCGCCCGTGCGCGCGAAATCCTGGCCGCCCCGGAGGTCGCCCGCTGGTGGGGCGACCCGGACCACGAGACCGAAGGCCTGTACGAGGTCGAAGAGGGCTACGCGGTTTACGTGATCGAAGCGGACGGAGCCGTCGGCCTGATCCAGAGCTGCGAGGAGCTGGACCCGCAGTACCGCCACGCGGGCATCGACATCGCGATCCACCCGGACTTCCACGGCCGAGGCATCGGCACGGACGCGATCCGTGCCCTGGCTCGTCACCTGTTCGAGAACGGTCACCACCGGTTGACGATCGATCCGGCGGCGGCGAACGAGACGGCGATCCGGGTGTACACAAACGTGGGCTTCCGGCCGGTCGGGGTCCTGCGCGGCTACGAGCGGGGCGCCGACGGCACCTGGCACGACGGGCTGCTGATGGACCTGCTGGCCGGGGAGCTGAAGTGCGGGGTCAGCCCTTGTCGACGACCTGCTGAAGCAACCGGCTGATCTGCGCCATGCTGATGTTCACCTTGGTGAACCCGCTGGTCATTTCGGCTCGGAGGCTGCCTACTTCGGTTTTGAGGTCGGCGATGTCCTGGCCGTGTTCGATCTGGGTCTCGCGCATCGCGTTCAGCACTTTGGTGTGGCCGTTCAAGGTCTGCTTGAACTCGGAGACGTCCCGATCCGCAGTTCCGGCGAGCACGCGGGCGGCCGCGGCGTCCTGGCGGGTGTGCCGCATCTGCTCCTCCAACGCGGTCACCCGGGTTTCGAGGTCTTCGAGGCTTGCCATGCCGCCAACTTTAGCGGGGTGGTTCGGCTCCGCCGCACCGGGATCACTTGGGGTCACTGGATATCACTCATCGTCACACTGATAGTGGCGTCTGGGACAAGCTCGCGCCCAGTGCGTCCGCGACCCGCTGCACCGCCGGGGCGATGTGGGCCACCGCCTCGGCGGTCAGCCGTCCCGACGGGCCCGACACCGACACCGCCGCCGGCACCGGAGCCCCCGGCACCGCCACCGCGACGCACCGGACTCCCAGCTCCTGCTCGGCCTCGTCCAGCGCGTACCCCTGCGACGCGATCCGCGACAGCTCCACCGCCAGCGCATCCGGGTCGGTGAACGTGTGCTCGGTGTAGGCGGGCATCCCGGTCCGGCCGAGCAGCTCCCGCACCTCGGCCGGAGGCAGGTGCGCCAGCATCGCCTTGCCCACGCCCGTCCCGTGCGGCAGCAGCCGCCGGCCGACCTCGGTGAACATGCGCATCGAGTGCTTCGAAGGCACCTGGGCGACGTACACGACCTCGTCGCGCTCCAGGACCGCCAGGTTCGCCGTCTCGCCGACCTCCTCGACCAGCTCCGCCAGCAGCGGCCGCGCCCACGCGCCGAACTGCATGCTCGCGTTCTCGCCCAGCCTGATCAGCCGCGCGCCCAGCGCGTAGCGGCGGTTCGTGTTCTGCCGGACGTACCCCAGGTCGACCAGGGTGCGGATCAGCCGGTGGATCGTCGGCATCGGCAGCCCGGACAGCGTCGCCAGCTCGGAGAGGCTGGCTTCGCCGCCGGTGTCCGCGAGGTGTTCCAGCAGCTCGAAGGCGCGCTGCAGGGACTGGACGCCGCCGTCGCGACCGTTCTTCTCCGCCGGCACGGTGGCCCTCCTTACGTCGGCGTTGAGCTTCCGCTATGCAGAAACTATAGTCCGGCTGGTAGAAAACCGTAGGGCCGTTATCCAAAGATCCGAACCCTCGAGGTGTTTCCCCATGTCTTCTGAAGTCCAGGTGCTGGGCGACCCGGTCGAGCGCGGCGACGAGATCCTCACGCCGGAGGCGCTCGCCTTCCTCGCCGGCCTGCACGACGCCTTCGCCGGCCGCCGCGACGAGCTGCTCCAGGCGCGGGGCAAGCGTCGTGAAGAGGCCCGGACCACCGGCAGGCTCGACTTCCTGCCGGAGACCAAGGAGATCCGCGAAGGCGACTGGCAGGTCGCCGGCGCGCCGCCGGCCCTGCGCGACCGCCGCGTCGAGATCACCGGGCCGACCGACCGCAAGATGACCATCAACGCGCTCAACTCCGGCGCGAAGGTGTGGCTCGCCGACCTCGAGGACGCCAACACCCCGCACTGGAAGAACGTGGTGTCCGGCCAGGTCAACCTCTACGACGCCACCCGCGAGACGATCACCCTGGAAAGCGGCGGCAAGAGCTACGCGCTCAAGGACGACGTCGAGCACGCGACGATCGTGGTCCGCCCGCGCGGCTGGCACCTGCCCGAAAGCCACCTGAAGTTCGGCGACCGCGAAGGCGTCGGCGCGCTCGTCGACTTCGGCCTGCACTTCTTCCACAACGCGGCCGAGCTTCTCGAGCGCGGCAAGGGCCCGTACTACTACCTGCCGAAGATGGAGAGCCACCTCGAAGCGCGGCTCTGGAACGACGTCTTCACCCACGCCGAGAAGGCGCTCGGCATCGAGCACGGCACCGTCCGCGCGACCGTGCTGATCGAGACCATCCCGGCCGCGTTCGAGATGGAAGAGATCCTCTACGAGCTGCGCGAGCACGCGTCGGGCCTCAACGCCGGCCGCTGGGACTACCTGTTCAGCGTGATCAAGTACTTCCGCGACGCGGGCGAGAAGTTCGTGCTGCCGGACCGCAACTCCGTCACCATGACCGCGCCGTTCATGCGGGCCTACACCGAGCTGCTGGTGCGCACCTGCCACAAGCGCGGCGCCTTCGCGATCGGCGGCATGGCCGCGTTCATCCCGAGCAAGGACCCCGAGGTCAACAAGGGTGCCTTCGAGAAGGTCCACGCGGACAAGTCCCGCGAGGCCGGCGACGGCTTCGACGGCTCCTGGGTCGCGCACCCGGGCATGGTCGAGCTCTGCAAGGAGGAGTTCGACAAGGTCCTCGGCGATCAGCCCAACCAGCTCGGCCGCACCCGCGACGAGGTTGGCGTCACCGCCGACCAGCTGCTCGACGTCGCTTCGACGCCGGGCGGGGCGACGGCGGCGGGCCTGCGCGCCGCGGTCGACGTCGGCGTCCGCTACATCGCGTCCTGGCTGGGCGGCAACGGCGCGGCGGCCATCCACAACCTGATGGAGGACGCCGCCACCGCGGAGATCTCGCGCTCGCAGATCTGGCAGTGGGTCAAGAACGGGACCACTTTGGACAGTGGCGACACCGTGACGGCGGCGCTGGTGCGCGGGGTGCTGGCCGACGTCCGCGGCGAGCTGGCGGGCGAGCTCGAGCCGGAGCAGCTGGAGCCGGCCGTGGAGCTGTTCGAGCAGGTCGCGCTGGCCGACGAGTTCCCGGACTTCCTGACGCTGCCCGCCTACGAGCGGATCAAGTAGTGCGGCTGCCCGAGGACGTCTACGACGCCGCCGACGCGCGCCTGGCTGCGGCCGACGCGCGCGTCGCGGCGTCGTACCCGGGCGAGCGGCCGGGACGCCAGCCCGTGCACACGGTCTACGTCCCGGCGTCGCGGTACAAGACACGCCTGGTGGCCGACTGGGGCAAGCAGGCGATGCGCGTGTTCATCGAGCACGGCGACCTCCTCGGGGCCGGCGAGGACGTGTACGAACGCGTCCGCGCGAAGCTGCTGACCGAGCCGATCGAAGACCTGCGGATCGACTTCGAGGACGGCTACGGCCGGGTGCCGGACGACGTCGAAGACGCCGCGGCCCTCGCGGCCGGGCAGACCCTGGCGACGACCGGCGGGACACCGTTCGCGGGCATCCGCTTCAAGAGCTTCGAAGCGGCGACGCGCCGGCGCGGCATCCGCACCCTGGACCTGTTCCTCACCGGCCTGCTGGACAACGGGCCGCTGCCGCCCGGGTTCGTCGTCACGCTGCCGAAGGTGACGGCGGTCGACCAGGTCTCGGTGGCCGCGGAAGTGCTCGCCCGGCTCGAATCGGCCTACGGGCTGGCCTCGGGCGCGCTGCGGTTCGAGGTCCAGATCGAGACCTCCCAGTCCATTGTGGACGTCGACGGGACGCTGTCGGTGCCGCGGATCGTGCAGGCCGCGGCGGGCCGGTGCTCCGGGCTGCACTACGGGACGTACGACTACAGCGCGGGCCTCGGCATCGCGGCGGCCTACCAGAGCATGGAGCACCCGGCGGCGGACCTGGCCAAGGGCCTGATGCAGGTAGCGGCGGCCGGCACGGGCGTCCGCCTCTCGGACGGCTCGACGAACCGCCTCCCGATCGGCGACGCCCTGCCGTCGGCGTGGGCGCACCACGCCCGCCTGGTCCGCCGGTCGCTGGAGCGCGGCTTCTACCAGGGCTGGGACCTGCACCCGAACCAGTTGCCGACCCGTTTCACGGCGACGTACACGTTCTACCGCGAAGGCTTCCGGGAGGCGGTGGAGCGGTTGCGCGCGTACGCGGAGAAGACGGCCGGAGGCATCCTGGACGAGCCGGCGACGGCCCAGGCGTTGGCGGTGTACCTGCTGCGGGGCCTGGACTGCGGGGCGCTGGACGAGAGCGAGCTGACGTTCGGCCGCCCGGAGCTGGAGAAGTACGCCCAGCGGCTCGCCTGAACAGCGTCAGTCGGCCAGCCGGGCGCGGTCGGCGGCGGCCCGGCCCGCACCCCAGCCTTCGTGGCTGCGCACGGTCACCGACTTGTGCACGACTTCGGGGAACAGCGCGGCGAAGGTCGTCGCGACCTTCTTCTCGTGCGAGGCCAGCACCGGCAGCAGCCGCTCCGGCTCGGGCGCGTCCGCGATCGTCGTTTCCGCGGCTCGCTCCAGCCGTTCGCCGATGCGGGTCGCGTAGGACACCAGGAACGACTGCCGGAACGACCGGGACCGGCGCTCGCGGTCGTCCTGGCCGCCGGCGATCATGGCGCGGGTCGCCTGGACGAGCAGGGACGTCGTCAGCAGTGTGACGGAAGCCGGGTCGTCCTCGTCGCCGACGACGGTGACGTACCCCCATTGCGCGTCGAAGACGGCCCGGCAGCGGTTCGCCTTCGCGACCACGTGGACCAGGAGCGATTTGGCGTCGAGGTGCGGTGTGTCCAGCCAGAGCCGCCGGGACACCGGCGCGTCCGGGACTGCCCCACCGGCTTCGACCAGCACGCGGTCGAGGGCGTGGCGGGTCATCAGCTCCTGCGCCTTCGCCGAAAGCGCCTCGGCCTCGTCCGGGAACGAGCTCGACTCGGCCTTGGCCAGCAGCGCCCGGACGCGGCTCAGCTTCTTCTCGTCGACCGCGTGGTGGACGGCCGGGTGCTGCTGCGCCGCGGTCCCCGGCACGGGCAGGACGACGGTCAGCACCGGCAGGGTCATCAGCAGGCCCAGGGCTTCGATCACGGCCGTCACCGCTTCGGCCGGGGTGAGGATGTGCTTCGCCGCCCACTGCGGCAGGTGCGGTTCGGCGGCCGTCCACCACGGTGTCGCACCCACCGCGTCCAGCCGCTCCCGCCAGCCCGGGTGCACGGTCGCGGGCGGCAGCCGGCCGATGTGGGCGGCCAGCGTGTCGAGCACGTACGAGCCGGCGAACTCGTCGACGCGGCGCCGGGCCGCCTGGTCGAGGTCCTCGGGCAGCCAGCCGTCCCGGCAGACCCGGCCGATCAGCTGCCGCCCCGCCAGGTCGGCTGCTTCGGCGAGCCCGGCCGGCAGCGCGAAGTCCGGCGCCAGCCGCTTCGCGCACTTCCCGGCGGCGCCGCGGACGCCCTGCGCGGTGTCGCGGGCGGCGGCGAGCAGCGCGGTGCCGAACTCCTCGGCGGTCGACGGCCGCGCGTCGGCGGCACGCTTCTGCTTGCCCATGTCGGCACCTCCTCCGGCCGCGAGTGTGCCGCAGGGCCGTACCGGCTAGCGCAGCCGGGGGAGGGCGTCCCGGGCGAAGTGGCTCACCGTCCGCAGGTCTTCGGCGAACCGTTCCCGGTGGTCCCCGGGCAGCGGCCGGGAGAAGAACTGCTCGATGTGCTCCACGTGCAGCCGCCCGGCCCGCACGGCCGTCTCCTCGCCGAGTGAAGTCAGCCGCACCAGCCGCCCCCGCCGGTCGTCCGGGGCGGCGGTGCGGGTCACCAGCCCGAGTGCCTCCATCCGGTCGACGAGCCGGGTCGCCCCGCCGGTGGTGAGCACCTGCTCCTGGGCGATCGAGCGCATGGTCAGCCCGTCTTCACCGGCGCGGCCCACGAGCAGCAGGACCTCGTACGTCAGGTGCGTGATCCCGCATTCGCGCTCCAGCGCCCGGCCGAGCAAGTACCCGAGCCGGTTCGCCGCGCTCTGCAGCTGCCCGAAGGCCAGCACGCGGGGGTCGTCCGCCACCTGCCGGGCCGAAGTGAATTCGGGGTCCACCCCCTCATCCTCCCGCCTCGCCGTCCATCCGCAACGCGAGCGCCACCCGCCCACAGGCAGGTGCCCGTGGGGCCACGCGAACGCCGCTGCCGGAGTCTATTCGTCCATCCGCAACGCGAGGTAGACGTCGAGCTGCTCGGTGAACTCGGTCAAATCGGCCCCCAGCAGCTCACCCGCCCGCCCGATCCGGTAGCGCAGCGTGTTCACGTGGACGTGCAACGCCTTCGCCGCCCGGGTCGGCGAGCCCGAGCACTCCAGGAACACCCGGACCGTGTGCACCAGGTCCGTGTGCTGCTCGGCGTCGTAGGCCAGCAGGGGTCCGAGCACCCGGCGGCGCAAGGCCGCGCGCAGCCCGTCCGGGGCGCCGGCCAGCAGCAGCCGGTGCACCGCCACCTCGCCGGCCGGGACCACCGAGACGCGCCCGCCGCGCCGTGCCGCCACCTCCAACGCGTACCGCGCCGCCTCCCGGGCCTCGGCTCGCGGGCCGGGATCGCTGATGCCGCACACGATCCGCTTCGCCCGGAGCAATGGCTCCACAATGGACAACTCGGCCACGGAGGGACGAAGCTGGGTCGCGGCGAACGAAGTGTCCCCGGCCGGCTCGAGCAGCTGCGCGCCGGGCAGCAGCTCGCTCAGGACGTCCCGGCTCTCGTCGCTGCCCTCGGTCCGCAACGCGACAACACACACCTCGTCCGGCAACTCCCCCTGAAGGGGGACAGCACGCGCTCGCGTGATCCCGACGAGCCCCGCGACCTCCTCCGCCAGCTCGGTCTGGGCGGTGCTCAGCGGCCCGCCGACGGCGATCAGCCACGGCACCGCCTGCCGCCCCTCGACCGGGAGCACCGTCAGCGGTCCCGGCTCGTGGGCGGCGTAGCGGCGGACGACGTCTTCCGCGGGCATCGGCAGCGGGGAAGTCCCGGCCACCACCCGGCCCAGGCCCGACAGCACCCAGCAGGGCAGCCCGAGTTCCGCCGAAGCGCGCTCCAGCAGCGTCTCGACCGGCGCCTCCGCCACCGCCTGCAAACGTTTGCGCGCGCTGTCGGACGCGGCCGCCAGCGCCAGCACCACCTGCTCGGTGATCACCGAGAACGACAGGTCGGCGGGCACCTCGAGCAACGGGATCCGGTGCCGGACGCAGGCCTCGACGACGTCGTCCGGTATGCCGCCCGAGTCGGCGCCGGACGCGGCCAGCGCCGCCGCGCCCGAGCGGGCCAGCGCGGCCAGGAACGGCTCGGCGTCCCCCGGCTCGCGCCACCAGAGCAGGCCGGAAAGCACCAGCTCACCGGCCGACAGGTACCGTCCAGGGTCGGACAGCTCCGTGACGTAGATGCGCGTCACCGGCCGGTCGAGCAGGTCGGTCCCGGCCCGCGGGCGCAGCCGCAGACCGGTGAGGCCCAGCAGAGTTTTCACGGTCGTCATCAGGCTTGTAGGAAAGCACAACCGCCCCGGGGTTCGCTCCTGTGCGTTTCATGCTCGGTGCCGTTGCCGCCCGGCCGTGATCCGTCGTCTACTGGTCTATCGCCCCACGAAGGAGCGCCGTCTCGAAGGAGCAGCAGTGGAGTTCCTGCGTCCCACGACGCTCGCCGAAGCGCTGGCGCTGAAGGCCGGGCAGCCCGGCGCGGTGCCGCTCGCCGGCGGCACCGACGTCATGGTCGAGCTGAACTTCGACCACCGCCGCCCCGAAGCCCTGCTCGACCTGACCCGGGTGCGCGAACTGACGGAGTGGTCCACTTCGGACGGCACGGTCCGGCTCGGCGCCGGTGTCCCGTACTCCCGGGTGATCACCGAGCTGGGTGCCTCCGTCCCCGCCCTGGCCATGGCCTCCCGCACGGTCGGGTCGCCGCAGATCCGCAACCGCGGCACGGTCGGCGGCAACCTCGGCGCCGCCTCGCCCGCCGGCGACACCCACCCGGTGCTGCTCGCCCTGGACGCGCGGGTCGAGGTGGCCTCCGTGCGGGGGACCCGCCTCCTCCATGCGGAGGAGTTCTACGTCGGTGTGAAACGGCACGCCCTCGAGCCGGACGAGCTGATCACCGCCGTCCACCTGCCCGCGCACGCCGGGCCTCAGCAGTTCGCCAAGGTCGGCACGCGCAACGCGATGGTCATCGCGGTCTGCTCCTTCGCGCTGGCGCTGCGCGACGGGCGGGTGGGCGCGGCCATCGGGTCCGCCGCCCCGACCCCGCGCCGCGCCCGCGAGGCCGAGGACTTCCTGGCCGCCGAGCTGCCGTGGACGTCACCCGAGCCGCTGCCGGACTCCCTGAAGCGCCGGTTCGGCGACCTGGTCGGCGCGGCCGCCGAGCCGATCGACGACGTCCGGGGCAGCGCCGCGTATCGGAAGCACGCGTTGGGGGTACTAGCGCGGCGTACGTTGACCTGGGCTTGGGACGAACACCGGACGGGGGAGCGCGCATGCGCTTGAATGTGACGATCAACGGCGAGCCGCGGCAGGCGGACGACGTCTGGGAAGGCGAAAGCCTGCTGTACGTGCTCCGCGAACGGCTCGGCCTCCCGGGCTCGAAGAACGCCTGTGAGCAGGGCGAATGCGGCTCTTGCACGGTCTACCTCGACGACGTCCCGGTGTGCGCCTGCCTGGTCGCGGCCGGGCAGGCCGAGGGCCGCGGGGTGCGCACCGTCGAAGGACTGGCCGACGGCGACACGCTCGACCCGGTCCAGCAGTCCTTTGTGGACGCCGGGGCGGTCCAGTGCGGGTTCTGCACCCCGGGCCTGGTCGTCGCCGCGCACGACCTGCTGAACCGCGTGCCGGATCCGAGCGACGAGGAGATCCGCGAAGCACTGGCGGGGAACCTCTGCCGCTGCACCGGCTACGAGAAGATCCTCGACGCGGTGCGTGCCGTCGCGAAGGGCACTCTTGGAAAGGACACAGTCGCGTGAGGACGCTCATCGCGAACGCGGCCATCGCCACCGTCACCGGCGAGGAGTACGCGAGCGGGCACGTCGTCGTCGAGAACGACCGGATCGCCGAAGTCGGCGAAGGCGTGTACACCGGCGAGTTCGACGAACGCGTCGAGGCCGAAGGCTGCCTGGTCACGCCGGGGCTGATCAACACCCACCACCACCTCTACCAGTGGGCGACCCGCGGGATGGCCGCCGACCACACGCTCTTCGAGTGGCTGGTCGCCCTCTACCCGGTCTGGAGCCGCCTCGACGACGAGATCACGCACGCCGCGGGCACCGCCGGGATGGCGCGGCTGGCGCTGACCGGCTGCACCACCGTCGCCGACCACCACTACGTCTTCCCGCGCGACGGCGGCGACCAGGTCGCCGCGCTGGCCGCGGCCCGCCTGCGCATCGGCGTCCGGCTGCACGTCGTGCGCGGGTCGATGGACCGCGGCGAGTCCGACGGCGGCCTGCCGCCGGACAACCTCGTCGAGTCGACCGAGGACGCCCTGACCGGCACCGAAGCGGCGATCGCCCGCTTCCACGACGACTCGGCCGGGGCGCACCTGCAGATCGCCGTGGGCCCGTGCTCGCCGTTCTCGGTCACCGAGCGGCTGATGTCCGGCGCGGCCGAGCTGGCCCGCCGCAAGGGTGTCCGCCTGCACACGCACCTGGCCGAAACCGTCGACGAGGAGCAGCAGTGCCTCGCCGAGGCCGGCTGCACGCCCGCCGAGTACGCCGACAAGCTCGGCTGGCTCGCCGACGACGTCTGGCTCGCGCACACCGTCCACCTCGCGCCGGAGGCGATCCGCCGGTTCGGCGCGACCGGCACCGGGTCGGCCCACTGCCCGACGTCGAACGGCCGCCTCGGTTCCGGCATCGCGCCCGTCCGCGACCTCCTGGACGCGGGCGTGGCCGTCGGCCTCGGCGTCGACGGCGCCGCGTCCAGCGAGTCCGGCGGCCTCGCCGAAGAGCTGCACCAGTCGCTGCTGCAGGCCCGGCAACGCGGCGGGCCGCGCGGGCTGACCACGCGGGAAGCCCTGTGGATGGGCACGATGGGCGGCGCCCGCTGCCTCGGCCGAGCGGACGACCTGGGTTCCCTCGAACCCGGCAAGCTCGCCGACCTCGCCGTTTGGGACCTGACCGGGCTGAACCACGCCGGCATCACCGACCCGGTCGCGGCGCTGGTGCTCGGCACCACGCCGCCGCTGCGCCGGCTGTTCGTCGGCGGCAAGGCCGTCGTCGAGGACGGCACCCTGCGCGAAGCCGACGAGTCCGCGATCGCCCGCGAGCTGGCCGCCGCGAGCGCTCGCTTGCGGGAGGTCAGATGACCAGCACCACTTCCGTCACGACGACGACCGCGAACGGCGTCGGCACCTCACCGCGGCGGCCCGACGGCACCGTGAAGGTGCGCGGCGAGTTCGCCTACTCCTCGGACCTCTGGCACGAGGACATGGTGTGGGGCGTGACGCTGCGCAGCCCGCACCCGTACGCCCGGATCACCTCGATCGGCATCGCGGAAGCCCTGGCCGTACCGGGCGTCTACGCAGTGCTGACGCACGAGGACGTCCCCGGCGTCAACCGCTACGGCCTCGAGCACACCGACCAGCCGGTGCTCGCGTCCGACGTCGTGCGGTACCAAGGCGAGCCGGTGGCGTTGGTCGCCGCCGATCACCCGGAGACCGCGCGCCGCGCGATGAAGCGGATCGTCGTTTCCTACGAAGAGCTTGAGCCGGTGACGGACTCCGAAGCGGCCGTCGCGGGCGAAGGCGCTTCGCTGCACGAAGGCGGCAACGTCGTCCGGCACGTGAAGATCCGCCGCGGTCCGCAAGATCCGGCCGCCGACGTCGTCGTCTCCGGTGTCTACGAGGTCGGCATGCAGGACCAGGCCTTCCTCGGCCCGGAGTCCGGGCTCGCCGTGCCGGACACCGAAGGCGGTGTCGACCTCTACGTCGCGACGCAGTGGCTGCACGTCGACCAGCAGCAGATCGTCGCCGCGCTGGGCCTGCCGGTCGAGAAGGTGCGGCTGACCCTCGGCGGCGTCGGCGGGGCGTTCGGCGGCCGCGAAGACCTGTCGATGCAGGTGCACGCGTGCCTGCTGGCGCTGCACACCGGCAAGCCGGTCAAGATGGTGTACAACCGCGAAGAGTCCTTCTACGGGCACGTTCACCGCCACCCCGCGAAGATGTACTACGAGCACGGCGCCACCCGCGACGGCCGTCTCGTGTACGTGAAGGCGCGGCTGTTCCTCGACGGCGGTGCGTACGCGTCCTCGACGGGCGCGGTGGTCGCGAACGCGGCCACGCTCGGCGTCGGGCCGTACAAAGTGGACAGTGCATCGGTGGACTGCTGGGGCACGTACACCAACAACCCGCCGTGCGGCGCGATGCGCGGTTTCGGCGCGGTGCAGGCGGCGTTCGGCTACGAGTCCCAGATGGACAAGCTCGCTTCGGCCTGCGGGCTCGATCCGGTCGAGATCCGCGTCCGCAACGCGATGGGCGAGGGCGACCTGATGCCGACCGGCCAGATCGTCGACTCCGAAGCGCCGGTCGCGGAGCTGCTCGACCGCGTGCGGGAAATGCCGATGCCGCCGGACCGGCCCTTCGACCTGCGGCACATGCCGGGCGGGGTGTCGAACACGACGCACGGCGAGGGCGTGGTCCGCGGTGTCGGGTACGCCGTCGGGATCAAGAACGTCTGCTTCTCCGAGGGCTTCGACGACTACTCGACGGCTCGCGTGCGCCTGCAGCTGGTCGGCGGGGAACCGGCGGCGACCGTGCACACCGCGGCCTGCGAGGTCGGCCAGGGCCTGGTGACGATCATGCAGCAGATCGTCCGCACCGAACTCGGCGTCGACCAGGTGACGGTCCTGCCGATGGACACCTCGATCGGCAACGGCGGCTCGACGTCGGCGTCGCGCCAGACCTACGTCACCGGCGGTGCCGTGCAGGCCGCGTGCGCGGCGGTGCGGGCGCGGCTGCTGTCCCGGTTCGACCGGAAGGTCCGCGTCGTCGGCGGCAAGCTCGTCGCGGCCGACGGCGAAGTGCTGGCCGACCTGGTGGACGTGCTCGGCGACGACGTCTTCGACGAAACGGTGGAGTGGCGGCACCGGCCGACGACCGCGCTGGATCCGGAAACCGGCCAGGGCACCGCGCACGTGCAGTACGCGTTCGCCGCGCACCGGGCGGTCGTCGACGTCGACACCGAACTGGGCCTGGTCAAGGTGGTCGCGCTGGACTGCGCCCAGGACGTCGGCAAGGCGCTGAACCCGCAGGCCGTGCTGGGCCAGATCCAGGGCGGGTCGGCGCAGGGGCTCGGGCTCGCCGTGATGGAGGAGATCCAGACCTCCGGCGGGAAGATCCGGAACCCCTCCTTCACCGACTACCTCATCCCGACGGTGCTGGACATGCCGCCGATGACCATCGACGTCCTGGAGCGCCCCGACCCGCACGCGCCGTACGGGCTGCGCGGGGTGGGGGAGCCGCCGACGATCTCCTCGACACCGGCGATCGTGGCCGCGATCCGGGCCGCGACCGGGCTCGCGCTCACCCGCGTCCCGGTGCGGCCGGAGCACCTCACCGGCACCTGATCAGCGCCTGAGGCTCCAGTTCTGGTTGGCGTCGTCGTTGCAGTTCCACAGTTCGAGCTGGGTGCCGTTGACGTTGCCGGCGGGCTTGTCGCCGCCGGTGACGTCGACGCACAGGCCGCCTTGGGTGATCGAGCCGTCGGCCTCGAGCTTGAACTTCTGGTTCGCGCCGCCGTGGCAGGTCCACGCGACGAGCTTGGTCCCGGCCGCGCTGGTGCCGCCGCTGGCGTCCAGGCAGAGGCCGTTCGCCTTGAGCTCACCGGCACTGGTGAACGTCCAGGCCTGGTTGGGGCCGCCGTCGCAGTCCCAGATGTCGACCTTGGTGCCGGGGGTGGTGACGTTGCCGTTGATGTCGAAGCAGCGGGCCGAAGACGCGCCCTGGATCGGCTGCGCGGTCCCGATGCTGCTGCCCGAGGAGTTCGCCTTCACGCGGTAGATCACCGTGCTGTGCGACGGGACGCTCGCGCTGATCGCGCCGGTGCTCGTGGTCAGCTCCTTCGACCACAGATTGGTCAGCCGGTAGCTCGACGCGGCGGGCAGCCCGGCCGCGGCGGCCGTCGTCGAAACGGTTTTTGTGGTGCTGTTCTCGTTGAACAGCACCACGGCGACGTCGCCGTCCTGGAGGGGCTTCGCGAGGACGTCCAGGCCGTTGCCGGTCGCGATGCGGCGGCCCTGCTTGCCGAGCGGGTCCTGGTCGACGGCGATGACGTCCGGGTTGAGGTAGGTCGAGAAGGTGGCGACGCTCGCGGACCGCAGGTCGGCCCCCGCGATCAGCGGCGCGGCCATCGCCGCCCAGAGCGTGAAGTGCGCGCGGTCCTCCTGGAAGTCCATGCCGTCGCCGACCTCGAGCATGTCCGGGTCGTTCCAGGCACCCGGCTTCGCGGCGGCGGCGAGCCCGACGTTCTGGTGGTAGATCGAGGCGATGCTGCCCCAGTTGTTGGTGATGTCGCCGGTGGTGCGCCACAGGTTGCCGACGTCCGCGGCCCAGGTGGCGGGGGCGAAGTCACCCCATTCGCAGATGCTGTACACGATCGGGCGGCCGGTGGCCTTCAGCGCGTCGCGCATCGCCGAGTAGCGCCGGATGTAGTCCTCTTGGGTGTTGCTGCCGTTGTTGAAGCAGTTGTCGTACTTGAGGTAGTCGACGCCCCAGCTCGCGAAGAGGTTCGCGTCGGCCTGTTCGTGGCCGAGGCTGCCGGGGTAGCTCTGGCACGTCATCGTGCCGGCGCTCTCGTAGATGCCGAACTTCATGCCGCGCGCGTGGATGTAGTCGCCGAGCGCCTTGAGGCCGCTCGGGAACTTCGCGGGATCGGCGACGAGGTTGCCGTTCGCGTCGCGGGAGCGGGTCATCCAGCAGTCGTCGAGGTTGACGTAGGTGTAGCCGCGGTCGCGCATCCCGGAGCTGACCATGAGGTCGGTGGTCTGCTTGACGAGGGTTTCGTTGATGTTGCACTCGAAGGTGTTCCACGTGTTCCACCCCATCGGCGGGGTGCGGGCCAGGCCGTTTTCGAGGGCTTCGGCGGGGGTGGCCACGGCTGCGGCGGCTACTGCGGCTGCGGCGAGGGCGAGGATTCGGCGCATGGCGGCTCCAACCGGACGACGGTGTGAGGCAGGAGGACTAGACCAATACGCAGCATTGGCTGTTGCTTGCTGCGTGGTCAAGCGCCATGTTGGTGATTTGTGTTCGACTACCAACTAAAGTTCTGTGTGCTCTTGGAGAAGCCGGCGGGCGACGTCGACGGTCGCGGCCCCGGCGACGGCCATGGCTTCGGTGTCCCGCAGCGAGCGGCAGAGGACGAAGGCGCCTTCGAGGTTGTTGACGGCGGTGATGGTGAGGGTCCGGGCGGCTTCGCGGCCGAGGCCGAACCGCGCGAACCTCTCGGTGCCGGCGTCGATCCAGGCGGTGAAGACGTCCGCGGTGGCTTTCCGGAGCGGCTCGTTGGTGGAGGCGACCTCGAGGGCGACGGTCGCGATCGGGCAGCCCTCGACGTAGTCGGTGGCTTCGAGGGTCGCGATCCCGGCGGCGAAGAAGGCTTCGATGCCGCTGACGACGTCGTCCGCCGGCACGATGAAGAGGTCGAACAGCGCGATGTAGGCGAGCCCCGAGGTGCGGATGACCTCCTCGCCGAGCTGTTCCTTCCCACCGGGGAAGAAGTGGTAGAGGGACCCGAAGGGCGCGCCGGCCTCGGAGACGATCTGCTTCAGCCCGGTACCGGCGTAGCCGTTGCGCCGGAAGAGCTCGGCCCCGGCGGCCATGATGCGTTCCTTGGTCCCTGCCACGAGTTCAGGATAGAGCGTTCTATCAACGGAGCTTTCACGTGAAAGCTCGAGCCGCACTTTCCCTACGAAAGTGACGCTAGTGGAGGTCCCAGGCGGGGCCGGCGTCCTCGGCGTCGTCGCGCAGGATGGTGCCCTCGATCAGCCCGTACGGGCGGTCGGCCGCGTAGAACACCTCGTTGTCGTTCTTCAGCCCGAACGGGCTCAGGTCCACCAGGAAGTGGTGCTTGTTCGGCAGTGACAACCGGACCTCGGCGACCTCTTCACGGTGCCGCAGCACCGCCTCGCCCATCGCGTACAGCGTCTGCTGCAGGGAAAGGCTGTGCTTCGTCGCGAACGTCTCCAGCATCAGCCGCCGGATCTCGCGGTGGCTCTCCGCCCAGCCGATGCCGTCGCCCTGGTACCGCCACCGGGCCGTGACGGCGGTGGCGAGGATCCGGTCGCCGGTGGCCGCCAGGGTCGTGTACTGGTCGCGGGGGAAGCCGTGGAACTCCGAGCCGGTTGACTTGAGCAGGGTCAGGCCGTCGATGCCGGACACGACCCACGCGCGGCCGTCCCGGACCGTGACGGCGGTGGTGCGCCGCTCGTCGCCGGCCCGGCTGAACGCGTGCTCGTGCGGCTCGCCGCCGACCGGGATCCGGTCCCAGCCGTGCTCGTCGATCTTGATCCGCGCGCCGGTGATGTTCTCCTGCGTGCCGGTGAAGTGGCGGGCCAGGCGCAGGGCGAAGTCCTCGATCTCGCCGACCGGCGCCTCCTTCGCGAAGGCGTACACGGTGTTCTTCTGCGTGTCGGTCGCCAGCACCCCGGCGTTGTCGCCGGTCAGGTGCGTCGCCGCCAGCTCACCGCGCAGCGACGTCGACACGGTGAGGTCCTTCAGGTGGTGCACCGGGCCGTCGCGGCGGACCGTCACCAGGCGGACCTCCGCCTTGCCGTACTGGTTGGGGCCCAGGGTGATGGCCACGGTCAGCTCCCTCGGTAGGTCGAATAGGCGAACGGGCTGAGCAGGAGCGGCACGTGGTGGTGCGCCGCGGGGTCGGAGATCCGGAAGGTCAGCGCGACCTCCGGGAAGAACGCGTCCGGGCCCAGGTAGGCACCGGTGTCGAAGACCAGGCGGTAGCCGCCCGGGGCCAGGGTTTCCGGGCCGAGGTCGCGGATGCGGCCGTCGTCGTCGGTACGCCCTTCGGCGATCGGCTCGCCCTCGGCCGTTTCGAAGCGGACGGCGATCCCCTTCGCGGGGCGTCCGGTCGCCGTGTCGAGGACGTGGGTGGTCACGAGGCTCACGCGGTCACCGCTTTCGCGAGTCGGAGTTCGGCGATCTTCAGCAGCTCACGACCGGCGATGGCCAGCTCGGTCGCGGGGTCGTTGTCCAGCCGTTCGCGGAGGATCCTCAGCAGTTCCTCGCCGCTGCGTCCGCTCGCGCAGACCAGGTAGACGTGGCCGAACTTGGCTTCGTATTCGGCGTTCGCGGCGGCGAACGCGTCCGCATTGTCCACACCGGACTGTTCCGACCGGGCCCAGCCCGCCGCGGGCTTTTCCCCGATCCGCGGGTGCGCGGCCATCGCCAGCCGGATCTCGTCGCTGCTCAGCGGCAGGTCGGCGGCGGCTTTCAGGGCCTCGAGATCGGCGTACGGCCGCCCGGCGAGCAGGGTGTCGACCCAGCGCGGGACGGCCAGGCACGCCGTCAGCAGCGGCCGGACGTCGGTGGTGTTGAACTCGGTGAGCAGCACGCGCTGACCGTACGTCGGCGCCGGAGCGCCGTCAACATTTTGTTGAAAGCGCTGGTCAGTCCGCTTCCCGGTTGAGGTAGTTGTAGACGGTGAACCGCGTGACGCCGAGGGCGTCGGCCACCGACGAGACGGATTTCCGCAGGCCGAAGGCGCCGCGTTCGCGCAGCAGCCGCACCGCGCGCTGCTTGCCCGCGCGGTCGAGTTCGCTCAGTTCGGCGCCCAGTTCCCGCTCGACGTCGGCGATGAGCCGGGCCAGGGCGTCGTTCAGTTCGACGACGGGCGTGCTCCCCGGGGCGTCGGCCCGCCGCAGCTGCAACGTGACCCGCGTGGCGCCGCCCTCCAGGGCCGCCTTTGCGATCGCCGGGAGCGCTTCGAGCAGTTCCTCCGCTTCGCCGCGGGCGAGGGTGCCGAGCGGGCCGAAATCGGTGTCCAGCCCGGCTTCCGTCGCGGCGTCGCGGGCGGCGACGGCGTGCTCGGGCGGCGAACCCTCGCCGTGGAACGGTTCGCTCGTGAACTCCGCTTCAAGCCGCACGACGATGACCGTAACGCGCCGCGTCCGTCGTTGACGAGCGGCGCGCGCCGTGGTTACTGTCGTTGTGCGAAACCGCCTTTCCGTACCGTGAAATCCGTACGGTGAAATCGGCGGTGGTCATTCTCCCCGGCGAAGGGTTTTCGGATGGATCTTGTGGTGCGCGCCGCCCGGGCCGTGACGCCCGAGGGCGAGGTCCCGGCGACGCTCGGCGTCGACGGCGGCCGGATCGTCGCGGTCGAACCCGGCGGTGCGCCGCTGACCGGCGACCGCGTCCTCGATCTCGGCGACGACGTCGTGCTGCTGCCGGGTTTGGTCGACACGCACGTCCACGTGAACGACCCCGGCCGCGCCGAGTGGGAGGGCTTCGAGACGGCCACCCGTGCGGCGGCGGCGGGCGGGGTGACGACGATCGTGGACATGCCGTTGAACAGCCTGCCGCCGACGGTCGACGTCGCGGCCCTGGAGGTCAAGCGCACGGCGGCGGCCGGCCGGGTGCACGTCGACGTCGGTTTCTGGGGCGGTGCGATCCCCGGGAACGTCACGGATTTGCGCGGCTTGCACGAGGCCGGGGTGTTCGGCTTCAAGTGCTTCCTGCTGCACTCCGGCGTCGACGAGTTCCCGCCGCTCGATCCGGCCGGGCTCGACGAAGCGTTGCGGGAGCTGAGTTCCTTCGACGCGCTGATGATCGTCCACGCCGAGGACGCGCACGAAATCGACGAAGCACCCGAGCCGCACGGAGGTCGCTATGTCGACTTTCTGCAGTCCCGGCCGCGGCAGGCGGAGAACCTCGCGGTGGCGCACGTCATCGAGGCGGCTCGCCGCCATTCCGCGCGGGCGCACATCCTGCACCTGTCCTCTTCGGACGCGCTGCCGCTGATCGCCTCGGCGCGTCGCGACGGCGTCCGGCTGTCGGCGGAAACCTGCCCGCACTACCTCAGCTTCGTCGCCGAAGAGATCCGCGACGGCGCAACGCAGTTCAAGTGCTGCCCGCCGATCCGCGAAGCCGCCAACCGCGAGCTGCTCTGGCAGGGGCTCGCCGACGGCGTGATCGACACGATCGTCAGCGACCATTCGCCGTGCACGCCGGAGCTGAAACGCTTCGACAGCGGCGACTTCGGCCAGGCCTGGGGCGGGATTTCCAGCCTGCAGCTGGGGCTCCCGGCGATCTGGACACAGGCCCGCCAGCGCGGGTTCGCGCTCGCCGACGTCGTTCGCTGGATGGCCGAGCGCCCGGCCGCGCAGGCCGGGATGCGCCGCAAGGGCCGGCTGGCGGCCGGCCACGACGCCGACTTCTGCGTGTTCGCGCCGGACGAGGCGTTCGTGGTCGACGTCGCGAAACTGAAGCACCGCAACCCGGTCAGCGCGTACGACCGGCGTCCGCTCGCCGGCGTCGTGCGCTCGACGTGGCTGCGGGGCACCGAAATCACCGGTGACGAGCCGCGCGGCGCGCTGCTGACCCGGGGCAACTGCTGACATGGAGGCTGTGGTGACCGACCGTCTGGAGTGGACAGAACTGCCCGACCTCGCGTCCCGCCGCTTCGGCGGGACGGTGATGTGGGCGACCGACGAGCTGTTCGCCGAAAAGGAGAACCTGGTCAACCCCTGGGTGCCGGCGCACCGCGCGGAGACGTTCGGGCCGAAGGGCCAGGTCTACGACGGCTGGGAGACCCGCCGCCACCGCGAACCGGGCGACGACCAGGCGATCGTGCGGCTCGGCCTGGCCGGTACGATCACCGGCGTCGTCGTCGACACGGCGTTCTTCAAGGGCAACTACCCGCCGTTCGTCTCGGTCGAGGCGACGTCGCTGCCGGGCTACCCGTCGGCGGCGGAGGTGGCTTCGGCCGATTGGGACCCACTGGTCGACCGCGCCGCGGCGGCGGGCCACACCGAGAACTTCTACGCGGTCAACGGTTCCCGGCGGTACACGCACGTGCGGCTGACGCAGCACCCGGACGGCGGCGTGGCGCGCCTGCGCGTGCACGGCGCCCCGATCCCGGACCCGGCGCTGCTCGATCTGGACGCACTCGACCTGGCGGCGCTGGAGAACGGCGCGCTCGTCACCGGCTGCAGCAACCGGTTCTACTCGTCGCCGAACAACATGCTGTCGCCGGGACTGGCCGCCCACCAGGCGGAGGGCTGGGAGACGGCCCGCCGCCGCGACGACGGCAACGACTGGGTGACGCTGCGGCTGGCCGGCGCCGGGATCGTCCGATTCGTGGAGCTGGACACGAGCAACCTGAAGGGCAACGCGCCGGGCTGGGCGTCGGTGAGCGGCCGCGAGACGTACGGCGAGTGGGTTCCGCTGCTGAAGAAGACGCGCTTGCAGCCGGACACCCGCCACCGTTTCGTGTTGCCGGACGGCCCCGAGGTGACGGAGGCCCGGCTGGACATCTACCCGGACGGCGGCTTGGCGCGGCTGAGGCTGTTCGGGCGGCTCACGGAAGCGGGCCGCGCGAACCTCAAGGCGCGGTTCGCGAAGACGCGTTAGCCGAGGGTGCGGTCGATGGCGTAGACCGAGCGCAGGGGGAGCAGGCGCTTGTACTCGAGGCTGAACTTGTCGTAGTACTCGAAGATCAGCTTGACCAGCTGACGCCCGTTGATCAGGCGGAGGTTCTGCCGATGCCGTTCCTCGTGCTGCGCGTCGGCGGAGTAGCTGCCCAACGTCACGAACAGGCCGAGTTCGGATCCGCCCGCCGCGAGCGTTCCGGTCAGCTGCTGCACTTCGGGGCGGCCGATCGACGAGGTCGTGCGCTTGCACTGCACCTTGATGATCGGCGGCTCCAGCAGGAGCGGGTCGTGCGAGGCAAGGATGTCGTAACCGCCGTCGCGGGAAGGGCTGGTCACCTCGGTGCGATACCCCATCGCGCGGAGGAGGTGGGCGACGAAGTGCTCGAAATCGACGCCTTCGAGCTTCGTCATCAAGGTTTCGATGACGAAGTCGTGGGTGTAGGTCTCGATTCGTTCCGCGTCCGGCTGATCCGCCGCTTCGTCCGCCGCAGCTTCCGGCTCGGCTTCGACCGTGGAGGAAACCTCAGCCGGTGGCGTGCCGTCCAGGAAGTCGAGGAACTCCTGTTTGTGCTGCTTGACCTGGAACACGGTCACGGCCGAGCCGATCTCGTAACGCGCGCTCTGCGAGAACGTCGTCCGCGGGACGCCGGTCCTCAGCCAGCTCACTTTCCGCCGGTTGGCGTGCAGGGGAGCTCCCGCTTCGAAGTAGTAGCCGCCGGTGATCCGGCCGATGTTGAGGGTGCTGTCCGGCTTGTAGGGGTAGATGACGATGTCCCCGGGGCGCATCCGGTGCCGGAACGAAAGCAACGTTCCGGCGGTCACCGGGATGGCGCCCGGCTTCAAATCGGGGCGTGCTCGGGCGACGCGGGCCTTCGCATCGTCGCGGTCGTCTTTCAGATCGGAGAGGTCGCCCAGGTCGTCCCAGCCGATCGAGACGAATCCGTTCTCGACCAGGTCCAGTTGTGGCTGGTCGTTGTGGATGCCCCAGATCGTCGTCATGGCCCAACGTTAGCGGGCGAAAACGCGTCAGCCCGCGTCGGGGCGGTTGAGGTAAGCCGACGCCAGCGACAACACGCAGGCGCAGCCGATGATCGCGCTCACCCACCACGGCAGGCCCGCCACGATGCTCCAGACGAAGCCCGCCGCCGCGAGCACGGCGACGAGGATGTTCCGGAACTGCAGCGGGGTCGGCTTGGCCATGCCGCCAGCCTCTCACGGCCCGCTGCCGACCCCGCGCTCTCCCCCGCGTCGTGAGTGGTAAGGCGGGTTAGAACCCGCCTTACCACTCACGACAAGCCGCGGCAGACCTCGGCGCGGTGGCCGGGTTCGAGCAGCACGAGCCGGTCGGCCAGCCCGGCCGTCTCGAACGCCTCCCGCAGCACGTCCGGCCCTTCGCTGAAGTGCTGCCACCCCCGCAAGTGCAGCGGAACCACCTTCGCCGCGCCGAGCACCTTCGCCGCCTCGGCGGCGTTCGCGCTGGTCAGCGTCAGGGGAGCGCCGTCGAACAACGGCGTCCGGGCCGCTCCGGCGAACAGCACCGCGATGTCGACGCGGAACCGCGCCGCGATCTCCCGCACCAGGTCCACCGACGCGTTGTCGCCGCTGACGTACACCGTCGGCAGGTCGTCGCCCGTCAGCACGAAGCCGGTCACGTCACCGGTCAGGCGCGAAGCCCCTTCCGGCCCGTGCAACGCCGGCACCGCCGTGACGGTCAGCGGCCCGACCCGCGTCTCCTCCCACGGCTCCAGGCCGCGGGCCGTCCCGCCGAGCCGCGCGGCTCCGCTGGGCGTGATCAGCGTCAGCGGCACCGTCGCGAGGTAGGCGCGGCCGCGGTCGTCGAGGTTGTCGGGGTGCTGGTCGTGGGACAGCAGGACGGCGTCCACCACCCCGATCGCCTCTTCGGTCAGCACCGATTCCTCGGTCTTGACCAGCACGCGCTCGCCGACCGGGTGGTCACCGGGCGGGTCGAAGGTCGGGTCGGTGAGCAGCCGGAGGCCGCCCAGTTCCAGCAGGGCGGTCGGACCGCCGGACAACGTGATCCCCAAGGTCATACCCGGGCCAACAGCGGGAACGGCCGTTCCCTTCCCGCGGCTAGGGCGCCGACTGCCGCCGCGAGCTGATCACGCCGGTGTTGAACCCGGCCAGGTGCAGCCCGCCGGCGAAGCGCGCGTGCTCGATCTTCACGCACCGGTTCATCACGACGTCCAGCCCGGCTTCGCGCGCTTTGTCCGCTACCGGCTCGTGCCACAGCCCGAGCTGCAGCCACAGCGTCCGCGCGCCGGCGTCGATGACCTCCTCGGCGACCCGGGGCAGGTCGTCGTGCTTGCGGAACACGCTGACCAGGTCCGGTTCGCCCGGGACGTCCTCGAGAGACGGGTACACCGGCTTCCCGAGCAGCGTGTCCAGGCGCGGGTTGACGAAGTTCACCTCGTAGCGCGTCGACGAGAGCAGGTAGGTCGCGACGAAGTAGCTGGGCCGCGCCGGGTTGGCCGACGCGCCGACCAGCGTCACCGACTTCGTCCGGTTCAGGATCGCGCGCCGCTCGACGGCCCCGACGTGGTGGACGCCGTGCGTCATCCGGCCACCGCCTTGCCGAGCGCCTGGTCGAGGTCCCAAAGGATGTCCTCGACGTCTTCCAGCCCGATCGACAGCCGGATCAGGTCCGGCCCGACCCCCGCGGCCGCCAGCTGCTCCTCCGACAGCTGCGCGTGCGTGGTCGACGCCGGGTGGATGACGAGCGTCCGCGCGTCCCCGACGTTCGCCAGGTGCGACAGCAGCTCCACCGATTCGACGAACTTCTCGCCGGCCGCGCGGCCGCCGTCGATCCCGAAGGAGAACACCGCGCCCGGTCCGGCCGGCAGGTACCGCTTCGCCAGGTCGTGGTGCGGGTGCGACGGCAACCCGGCGTAGGACACCCAAGCCACCCGCGGGTCCGCTTCGAGGTGTTCGGCGACGGCGCGAGCGTTGGCGACGTGCGCGTCCATCCGCTGCGGGAGCGTCTCGACCCCTTGCAGCAGCAGGAAAGCCGAGTGCGGCGACAGGACGGCGCCGATGTCCCGCAACTGCTCGGCGCGCAGCCGGGTGCAGAAGGCGTACTCGCCGAAGTTCTCCCAGTACTTCAGGCCGCCGTAGCTGTCGACGGTCTCGGTCATCCGCGGGAACTTCCCGTTGCCCCAATCGAACTTCCCGGACTCGACGACGATCCCGCCGAGCGTCGTCCCGTGGCCGCCGAGGAACTTCGTCGCCGAGTGCAGCACGATGTCGGCGCCGTGCTCGATCGGGCGGCACAGGTACGGCGTCGCCAGCGTCGCGTCGACGACCAGCGGAACGTCGTGGGCGTGCGCGAGGTCGGCCAGCGCGGCGAGGTCGGCGATGCCGCCGCGGGGGTTTCCGATCACCTCGGTGTAGAGCAGCCGGGTCCGGTCGGTGATGGCGGCGGCGTAGTCGTCGATGCCGCCGCTGACGAAGGTGGTCTCGACGCCGAAGCGCCGGAGCGTGCCGGTGAGCTGGGTGACGGTGCCGCCGTAGAGGCCGCTCGCGGACACGATGTGGTCGCCGGCTTCGGTGAGCGCGCTGAAGGTGAGGAACTCCGCGGCCTGCCCGCTGGCGGTGGCGACCCCGCCGATGGCGCCTTCGAGGCTGGCGATCCGCTCCTCGAACGCGGCCACGGTCGGGTTCCCGATCCGGCTGTAGATGTTGCCGTACTTCTGCAGCGCGAAGAGGTTCGCGGCGTCGGCGGCGTCTTCGAAGACGAAGCTCGTGGTCTGGTAGATCGGCACGGCCCGCGCGCCGGTCGCGGGGTCGGGCGTGCCACCCGCGTGCAGGGCGCGGGTGCGGAAGCCCCAGCTGCGTTCACTCATCGTGGTTCACGGTAACCGCACGATCCCCCGATTGACACGTCTCCCACGGCGTGGGCGCGGCTACGCTCCACCCCGTGACGGTGCGCTGGAGCGTGACGATCGACTGCGCGGACCCCCGCGCTTTGGCGAGGTTCTGGGCGGTGGCCCTCGGCTACATCGAACGGCCGCCGCCACCGGGGTTCGCGAGCTGGGAAGCGTGGTTCGCGCAGAGCGGCGTCCCCGGGCAGGAACGGGACGACGGCGCGTACCTGAGCGACCCGGAGGGCGCCCTGCCGAGCCTGAGCTTCCTCAAGGTCCCCGAACCGAAGATCGCGAAGAACCGGGTCCACCTGGACGTCCAGGCCGGCGGCGGCCGCGAGGTGCCGTGGGAGACGCGCTGGGAGAGGGTCGTCGAGGCGGTCGCCCGGTTGACCGCCGCGGGCGCGACCGTCCTGCACGAGTTCCGGCTGGACGGCCGGCCCGACCACGTGCTGATGGCGGATCCGGAGGGCAACGAGTTCTGCGTGCTCTGAGTGTCGATCGGGGCCCGGCCCGTTCGTTTGACCAGTGCACCCCGCAGCACGGAGGAGTCGCCATGGCGTTCACGGCCGAAGAGATCGGCTACCTGCGTTCCCAGCCGCTGGCCCGCGTGGCCACGCTCGGCCCGGGCGGCCAGCCGGACCTCGTCCCGCTCGCCTTCGAATACGACGGCGAGCACTTCTGGGTCGGCGGTGCCGGCGCGGCGGTGACCGGGACGCGCAAGTTCCGCAACGTCGCCGCCGGCCGCCGGAAGGTCGCCCTGCTGGTCGACGACCTGGTCTCGCTGCAGCCGTTCGTCGCACGGGCGATCCGGGTCTACGGCGTCGCGGACGAACCGGTGGAGCGCACCGGACTGGTCGGGCCGGGGCGGTACTCGCGGATCACGCCGAGGATCTCCTGGAGCTGGAACATGGCCGGCGAGCCGGTCGGCGAGACCTGGTACGAGCCGAGGCGGGCGGTGCACCCCTAGCGGATCGAGCCCGCGTGCCGCCGGCCCGCCGCGAGATGACCGAGATCACCTCCAATCCGGTCACATCCGTCCCCGCCGCAGGGTCTACTGCTACGACCGGCGGAAGGAACAGGACACAGTGGACACGCTGACCGAGCGGTTCGAGCAGGAGCGGCCGAGGCTGCGGGCGGTCGCCTACCGGATGCTGGGTTCGGCGGCCGAAGCCGACGACGCCGTCCAGGAGGCGTGGCTGCGGTTCCACCGCACCGACGCCGGCGAGATCGGCAACCTCCCCGCCTGGCTGACGACCGTGGTCGCCCGGCTGTGCCTGTCCCTGCTGCGCGCGCGTCGCAACCACCGCGAGGAACCCTTGGACGGCCGGCCCGAGCCGGACGACGACCGCCGCGACCCCGGTCAGGAGGCGGAGCTGGCGGACACCGTCGGGCTGGCGCTGCTGGTGGTGCTCGACGCGCTGGGCCCGGCCGAGCGCGTCGCGTTCGTGCTGCACGACATGTTCGCGGTGCCGTTCGACGAGATCGCGCCGGTGATCGGCAAGACCCCGGCCGCCACCCGCCAGCTCGCGAGCCGCGCCCGCCGCCGGGTGAAGGGCGGCACCGCGGTGGACGCGGACCTGCCCCGGCGGCGCAAGGTCGTCGAAGCCTTCCTGGCGGCGTCCCGCGGCGGCGACTTCGAAGCACTCCTGGCCCTGCTCGACCCGGACGTGGTGCTGCACGCCGACCGGTTCGCGGGCCCCAGCCCGGCACCGATCGTGCTGCGCGGTGTCGAGAGCGTGCGCCGGGGCGCGATCCTGGCGTCCGAGCGGGCCCGCGCGAGCGAACTCGCCCTGGTCGACGGCGCCCCCGGCCTGCTCATGGTCCGCGAGGGACGGCTCGCGGTCGTCCTGGCGTTCCAGGTCGAGGGCGACCGCATCACGGGCATCGAGGTCATCGCCGACCCGGAGCGGCTCGACGCGCTGGAGCTGGCGGTTCTCTAGCCCAGAGCGGCGCGAAGGCGGGCTTCGCGCTCTTCGGGCGTCTGACGCGGGCAGCTCACGCACTTGGGGTTGCCGACTTCGTAGATCAGGCAGCACGAAGCACGCCGTACGGCGGGGGTACGGCCGACGCGCACGAAGCGCGGCTTCGGCAGGCCCAGGTCGATCGCGGCGATCAGAGGTTCGGCGAGGGCCATCGCGCGCTCCGGATCGGGCGTCCACAGCAGCCGGTTGCCGATCGAATCGGTGGCGATCGCGCCGAGCGCGCGTTCCCGGGCCCCGCTGACGGCGGCGATGGTCTTGATCGCCGTGCCGAGGGCGGTGGCGAGCGCGGCGCCCAGCTCGGGGAGGCCGCCGTCGAGCGGACGGGTGGATCGCGCGCCGAGGAACCGCCCGTCGGCGACCAGGTCGAGTTCCACCGCGTCCAATGAGGGATCGGCGAGGGTCCCGGCCACCAGGCCTTCCACGGCCGGGGCCACCAGGACCGACGACAGCGAGTACCACCAGATCGTCCCGAGCACCTCGGGTCGCGCGCAGCCGTACAGCTTCGCGGCACCGCCGATGCGGGCCCGCACCCACTCGGCGTCCGCGAGCCGGGTCGCGGACGCGGTCCAGTCGGGCTTCACCCCTGCAGCCTTCCAGACTTCAGCGCCGCCGATACGTCGAGACCGTGAACGACACCGTGACGACCTGCGGCTCGTGGAGCGCGTCGAGACGCTCCCGGCGGCCGTCCCGGTCCAGGTGGAACGCGGCCGGACCCATCTCGACCGCCTGGCGCACCTGCCGCGGCGTCAGCTCCACCTCGCGCCGGACCTCCGTGCGGTCCGTGCGCGCGAAGTACTCGCCGAGGGTGGCGTCGAGGCGCTCGTCCTTGCGCTCGTCGACGGCCAGCACCAGGTCGCCCAGCTCGCGGAGGTGGTCCGGGGCCGGCGCCGCCACCACCAGGAGCCCGCCGGGGCGCAGGACGCGGTGGAACTCCGGCCCGTTGCGCGGCGCGAAGACGTTCAGCACGACCGACGCCACCCCGTCGCCCACCGGCCACGGCTCCCACAGGTTCCACACCGCCGCGCCCAGCCGCGGGTGGGCCCGTGCGGCCCGCCGCAGCGCCACCGCCGAGACGTCCAGCGCGAGACCGGACGCCGCCGACGCCTCCAGCACCCGCGCGAGGTAGTAACCGGTGCCCGCGCCCGCGTCGATCACGAGGCCGTCGGCGTCCCCGCACACACGCGCGAGCTCGTCCGCCAGCGGCTCGTAGGCGCCCGACGCCAGGAAGTCCGCGCGCGCCGCGACCATCGGCGCGGTGTCTGCCGTTCCGGCCGGGATTCGCGCGTGCAACAGGTTCACATAACCCTGGCGCGCTAGATCGAAAGAGTGGCGGTTCCCGCAACGCAGCGTGCGTCCGGCTGCGCCGATCGGGTCACCGCACACCGAACACCGCAGTGCCGCGACGACCCGGGGTGGCAGTGGGTCATTCCCGTGGTCGGCCGGTGTCATGGGGATATTCGACCACGACGTTTCGCAACCGGACACCTGAGGCGGGGTGGTGGGAAACCTGGCCGTAACAACCGGGCGCGGACAGTTCACGCGGGCGAAACCTCACGAGCCGCCCCGTGAAACACCGCGCGCCAAAACTGCCATCGCACCAACCCAGGGCACGGGAGGACGATGTGCTGAACGCAGGAGACACCGCGTGGGTATTGGCCAGCGCCGCGCTGGTCATGCTCATGACCCCAGGACTGGCGTTCTTCTATGGCGGCATGGTCCGCGCGAAGAGCGTCCTGAACATGCTGATGATGAACTTCATCGCGCTGGCCGTCGTGGGGGTGCTGTGGGCCCTGTACGGGTTCACGATGTCCTTCGGCGACGACGCTTTTGGTGGTTTGCTCGGTAACTTCCACTTCGCCGGCCTCGAGAACACCTTCGGGAAGCTCGCCGGCTTCGCGGTCGCTGCCACCGACACCACGCCGGCGGTCGCCTGGCCCGGCCCGGACGGCCTGCCCGTCCTCGCGTTCGTGATGTTCCAGCTGATGTTCGCGATCATCACGCCCGCGCTGATCTCCGGCGCCATCGCCGACCGCGCGAAGTTCTGGGGCTGGACGCTGTTCGTCGTCATCTGGGTGACGGTCGTGTACTTCCCGGTCGCGCACTGGGTGTTCTCCTTCAACGGCTTCATCGGCGAGAACTCGGTCGGCGGCTGGATCGCCAACAACCTCAAGGCGCTCGACTTCGCCGGGGGCACCGCGGTCCACATCAACGCCGGTGCCGCGGGCTTGGCGCTGGCCATCGTGCTCGGCAAGCGCAAGGGCTGGCCGAAGGACACCGGCCGGCCGCACAACGTGCCGTTCGTGCTGCTCGGTGCTTCCCTGCTGTGGTTCGGCTGGTACGGCTTCAACGCCGGTTCGGCGCTGGCCGCCAACGACCTCGCCGCCGTCGCGTTCACCAACACCACCGTCGCCACCGCCGCCGCCGTCCTCGGCTGGCTGCTGGTCGAGCAGCTCAAGTTCGGCAAGCCGACCACCCTCGGTGCGGCTTCCGGCGCGGTCGCCGGCCTGGTCGCCATCACCCCGGCGTGTGGTTTCGTGAGCCCGATCGGGGCCATCGCGATCGGTCTCATCGCCGGTGCGGTCTGCGCGCTCGCCATCTCGCTCAAGTTCAAGTTCGGCTTCGACGACTCGCTCGACGTCGTCGGTGTCCACCTGGTCGGCGGCATCGTCGGCACGCTGCTGATCGGCTTCTTCGGCACCACCAGCGTCAACGCGCTCGGTGCGGACGGCCTCTTCTACGGCGGCGGGTTCACCCAGCTGGGCCGTCAGGCCGCGGCCGCCGGTGCGGTGCTCGTGTACTCGTTCGTGCTGTCCTTCATCATCGGCTTCGTGATCAAGAAGGCCGGCGGCTTCCGCGTCAGCACCGAGGACGAGATCACCGGCATCGACGAGGCCCAGCACGCGGAGAGCGCGTACGACTTCACCGGGTCCAGCGGCGGCATCGGCCAGCCGACGACGATCCCGGTCAAGTCCGCCACCGGCAACGCGAAACTCGAGGAGAGCAAGGCATGAAGCTCATCACGGCGATTGTGAAGCCGTTCACGCTCGACGACGTCCGCTCCGCGCTGGAGCAGCTGGGCGTGCTGGGCATGACGGTCAGCGAGGTCCAGGGGTACGGCCGGCAGAAGGGCCACACCGAGGTCTACCGCGGCGCGGAGTACTCGGTCGACTTCGTGGCCAAGCTGAAGGTCGAGGTCGTCACCGACGACACCAACGTGGAGAAGGTCCTCGAGGCCATCACCACGGCCGCGCACACCGGCAAGATCGGCGACGGCAAGGTGTGGGTGACGCCCGTGGAGACCGTCATCCGGGTACGGACCGGCGAGCGCGGCACGGACGCTCTATAGGCGTCCGGGATGGCCGACGGGGGCGAACTGGTCAAGGCCACCGAGCGCTTGCTCGAGGGCAGGCACGGGAGGCTGGGGGCGTCCGCACTGCGGGCGGCCCTGGTCGACCTCTACGAGTTCTGGCTGGGCCGGGGAGCCTCGGCGGCCGGCGTCGACACCGCGGAACCGGGTGTCGCGCTGGTCGCCGTGGGCGGGCTCGGCCGCCGGGAGCTGGTGCCGTTCTCCGATCTCGACCTGCTGCTGGTGCACAACGGCAACAGCGGCGTCGGGGAGATCGCGGACGCGCTCTGGTATCCGTTGTGGGACGCAAAAATCGGGCTCGACCACTCGGTCCGCACGCCCGGCGAAGCGCTGAAGGTCGCTTCGGAAGACCTTCGGGTGGCGATGGGCCTGCTCGACGCCCGGCACCTCGCCGGGGACGCCGAGCTGAGCGGCCGGCTGGTTTCCGCGGCGCGGGACCAGTGGCGTCGCACGGCGCGCAAGCAGATCCCGGACGTGACGGCGTCGGTCCGGCAGCGCTGGGCCCGCAGCGGGGAGATCGCGCAGTCCGCCGAGCCCGACCTCAAGCACGGCCGGGGCGGGCTGCGGGACTTCGCCGTCCTGGAAGCGCTGGCCGCGGCGCAGCTCACCGCGCGTCCGGGTGAGGAACTCCTGGAAGCGAAGGGGCTCCTGCTCGACGTCCGCACGGAGCTGCGGCGCGAAATCCGGCGTGAGCGGGACGTCCTGTCCGCGCCGGAGGCCGAGCTGGTGGCCGCCGAACTCGGCTTCGGCGACCGGTTCACCCTGGCCCGCAAGCTGTCGGGCGCGGGCCGGACGATCGCGTACGCGCTCGACGTCGCCCTCCGGTCCACGGTGGATCCTCCTCGGGCCCGCTTCGGGCGACGTCCCGCGCGGACACCACTGGCCGAAAACGTGGTGTTGCACGGGAACGAGGTCGCGCTGGCCCGCGACGCCGTCCCGGCGAAGGACCCGGCGCTGCTGCTGCGGGTCGCGGCGGCGTCGGCGCGCACCGGCAAGCCGATCGCGCTCGGCACGCTCAAGGCGCTGGCCGAGTCGGCGCCGGAGCTGCGCGCGCCGTGGCCGGCCGAGGCGCTGAACGCGCTGGTCGAGCTGCTGGGCGCGGGCGAAGGCCTGGTCGACGCGGTCGAGTCCCTGGACCGGACGGGCCTGTGGTCCCGGCTGTTCCCCGAGTGGGGCGCGGTCCGCGACCTGCCGCCGCGCTCGCCGGTGCACCAATGGACGGTCGACCGGCACCTCGTGCGCACCTGCGTCGAGGCCGCCAAGCTGACCACCACGGTCTCGCGGCCGGACCTGCTGCTGATCGGCGCGCTGCTGCACGACATCGGCAAGGGCCGCGACGCCGACCATTCGGAGCTGGGCGCCAAGATTTCGGTCCAGGTGGCGACCCGGCTGGGCCTGACGCCGTCCGACGCCGCGACGGTGTCGTCGATGGTCCGCCACCACCTGCTGCTCCCGCACACCGCGACGCGCCGCGACATCAGCGAACCGGCGACGGTGGCGCGGGTGGTGAAGACCCTGGACAGCAACCTGGTCCTGGTCGAGCTGCTGCACGCGTTGACCCAGGCCGATTCGCTGGCCACCGGCCCCGGCGTCTGGACGGACTGGAAGGCCCGGCTGCTCGCCGAGCTGGTGTCCGGCTGCGAGGAAGTGTTGCGCGGCACCGGTTTCACGGCCCCATCGCCGATGGACGACGAACAACGCGAGCTCGTCGCTTCGGCGGTGGCGTCGGGAACGGGCGAAATCCGGATCAGCTCGCACGGCAAGGTGGTGACGGTCCTGCTGGCGGTGCCGGCCCGCGCGGAGCTGCTGGCCCCGGCGGCGGGCGTACTGGCGCTGAACTCGCTGGAGGTCCATTCCGCCGTCCTGCGCGGCCACGCCGGCGGCCGGGCGGGGGTGTTCACGGCGTCCCCGAAGTTCGGTTCGCTGCCGGACGCGACGCTGCTGCGAGAGCAGTTCGCCCGGGCGGTGGCGGGCACATTGCCATTGACGCAGCGCCTGGCGGCGAAGGAGCGCGACTACGGCTCACCGGCCCCGGTGGCGCCGAAGGTGTTGTGGTTCGACGACGAGACGACGGGCCCGGACACGGTGGTGCTGGAGCTGCGCGCGGCGGACCGGATCGGCCTGCTGTTCCGGGTGGCGGGAGCCCTGCGCCGGTGTGACGCGGAGGTCCGCTGGGCGAAGGCGTCGACGCTGGGCGGAGCGGTGGTGGACTCGTTCGCGGTGACACCGAGGAGCGGCCGCATCGAGCCGGGGTGGCGCCGAGAGGTGGAGCAGGCCGTCCTGGCAGCGGCTTCCTAGCTGCGTTGTTCGAAGCTGCGTTGTTCGAAGCTGCGGGGGCTTCCGCAGCTTCGAACAATGCGGTAACTGTTGTAACAAGCGGTCCTTCCGCTGCGAGTTCACTCGCATGGCCGGGACCAAGATCCAAGCAGCGGAGCACACCGTCGGCGAAATCTTCACCGACGACTACCACTTCACCATTCCCCGTTACCAGCGCCCGTACGCCTGGACGACGGAGCAGGCCGGGGAGATGTTCGACGACCTCCTCGCCGCCTCCCGTGCGAAGGATTCGCTCACCGAAGCCGATCCGTACTTCCTCGGCAGTATCGTGCTGGTCAAGGAGGAAAAGCAGGCGCTGGCGGAGGTGGTCGACGGTCAGCAGCGCCTCACCACCTTGACCGTATTGCTCAGCGTACTGCGCGACTACGTCTCAGAGCCCTTCGCCGACTCTCTCGAGAAGCGGATCTTTCAGAAGGGCGACCCCATCAAGCAGACCGCCGACCAGCCGCGCCTTCGGTTGCGTGACCAGGACCAGGGCTTCTTCGAGAAGTACGTCCAAGAGCGTTCGGGCAACGGGGCGTTGTCGTCCCTCGCGAACGTCAGCCCCGACAGCCGGCTGAGGCTGGTCGAGAATGCACTTCTGCTCAAGGCGCGGATAGCTGAGCTGGAGATGGCGCAGCGCGAACGCCTGGTCTCGTTCATCGACCAGCACACCTACCTCGTTGTCGTGTCGACTGCCGACTTCGAGTCCGCGTACCGGATCTTCACGGTCCTCAACGAACGCGGCTTGGACCTCACCCACACCGACATCCTGAAGTCGGAGATCATCGGCTCGATCCCGGACATCGACCAGGACGCCTACACGAACAAGTGGGTGCAGGAGGAGGACGACCTGGGACGTAACGACTTCGGCGACCTCTTCTCCCACATCCGGATGGTCTACGCGAAGACCAAAGCGCGGGAATCGATCCTCAAGGAATTCCGGGCGTCTGTGCTGCAGAAGGTGCCGGACGGCAAGAAGTTCATCGACGACGTGCTGGTCCCCTTCTCCGACGCCTTCGAGGTGGTCACGCGGTCGGGCTACGCCGGAGGACCGGACGCCGAAGCGATCAACCGGCTGCTGGGCTGGCTGAACCAGCTGGGCAACACCGACTGGATCCCGCCGGCGATCGGCTGCTTCAGCCGTCCGACGGCCGATTCGGCATCGCTTCTTCGTTTCCTGACCGACCTCGAACGGCTCGCCGGCAGCATGCTCGTCCGCCGTGTGGACATCACCCGCCGGGTCGAGCGCTACGGGCGGGTTCTCGACTGGATGGAGAACGATCGCGATCTGTACTCGAACGAGTCGCCGCTTCAACTGTCCGCGGTCGAGCAGGCCGAGACTCTCGGCAAGCTGGACGCCGAGATCTACACCGTCCTGAGGGTTCGCCTGTACGTGTTGCAGCGCTTGGACTCGGCGTTGTCGGATGGCGGGGCGAGCTACGACCACTACCCGTCGATCAGCGTGGAGCACGTTCTGCCGCAGAACCCCGCGGCGGACAGCGGGTGGACCACGGCGTTCACCGCGCAGGAGCGGGCCTACTGGGTGCATCGCCTCGCGAACCTGGTGCTGCTCTCGAAGAGGAAGAACTCCCAGGCGGGCAACCTCGAGTTCGAGGCGAAGAAGACCAAGTACTTCGAAAAGACGAGCTGGGCGCCGTTCGTGCTGACTTCCCAGGTGGCCGCGAGTGACGTCTGGACCCCCGCCATCCTCGAAGAGCGTCAGGAGACCCTGTTGAAGGTGTTCGGGGACCTCTGGCGGCTGGAGGCGGCGGCTGCCTAGGCGGTCGCCGTGCCGTCGACCACCTGGTTGCGGCCCGCGTCCTTGGCTCGGTAGAGGGCCTTGTCCGCGGCCTGCAGCAGGCGGTCGACGGCCGTTCCGCCGTCCGGGTACGTGGCCACGCCGATGGAGGCCGACAGGTCCGCGATCACGCGGGACGCGGCGCCGTCGAAGTACTCGACCTTCAGCGCCTCGATCGCCGAGCGGATGCGCTCGGCCACCGCCAGGACCGCCGCCGGGCCGATGTCCGGGAGCAGGACCACGAACTCCTCGCCGCCGAAACGGCCGACCGAGTCGTAGTCGCGGACCGCGCTCTTGATCGTCGCCGCCACCTCGCGCAGGACCGTGTCGCCCGCCAGGTGACCGTGGCGGTCGTTGATCAGCTTGAAGTGGTCCAGGTCGATCATCAGCACGCCGAACGTGCTCCGCGTGTGGCGCTGCGCCCTGGCCAGTTCGCGCGAAGCGAGCAGGTGCCACCCGGTCGTGTTGAACAGGCCGGTCTTCTCGTCGGTCGTCGCGGCGATCTCCAGCTGCTTGATCAGCACCGCCCGGTGCAGCACCAGCAGCGGCGGCACGATCGCGAGGGTGAGCGCGGGCAGCGTCGCCAGCGTCAACGCCGTGAGCATGCCCAGGCACAGCGTCGCGACTTCGAGGAGGTTGTCGCCGAGGCCACCGAAGAACGCCTTCACCGAGCGGGTCGTGATCGTCAGGGCCGGGACGATGGTGATGGCCGCGACCAGGAAGTACGTCACCGCCGCGAGGGCGATCGCGATGACGCCGCGCCAGCCCGCCGTCAGCGCGGCGGACATGTCGCCGACCCCGAGCCACGCGAGCACGAAGTCGGCCGAGTAGCAGGTGACGACGACCAGCGTCGCGTTCAGCGTCATCCGGAACGGCGGGACGCGCTTCATCCGCGCCAGGCTGCGCGTCGCGAGGTGCACGTACAGGACGGCGACCAGGGCCGTGCCCAGCGCCGGCGGCAGGAGCAGCACCCCGGCGAACGTCCACACCGACGTCAGGTTGATGTGCGGGGTGTCCGAGACGAGCCGCCGGACGCGCTCGATCTGCCGGCCCAGCTCCGCCTGCAGCACGCCGAGCCCGGCGAGGACCCCGAAGACGGCCAGGTCCCACCCCCGCACGGGCACCGCCAGCGCGGTCCACACGGTGGCGGCGAGCGCGACCGATTCGACGAGGAAGCAGTAGAAGATCAGCGACCCGCGCTGCCGCCAGAGGGTCCAGTGAGCAGGATTCAGCGCCCCACGGATCCGTCCCGCGCGGGGTTGGGCCGGACGGGCGCCGTCCATACTCAAGGCGGTGCAACTCCCCTGGGTGATCCGACGATCCGCATCCACCCCACCACACCGGGCGGCCGCGATCGATGATTGCCACACGTTCGGAGCAGTGAAGGGAGGTCGCCGCCATGCGCAACCGCGAGTCCTGAGGCCCCCGAGTCCCGAAGTCCGCGCGAACCGCCGGAGGGAGGCCGTCATGCGCAACCGCGAGTCCTGAGCCCGCTGTGACCTCCGTCAGCACGCCTGGAAAGGAGAGCTGTCGTGCGCAATCGCGAGTCCTGAACCGCCGTCCGACCTCGTCCGCTGCGCCTGAGAGGAGAGCTGCTGTGCGTAATCGCGAGTCCTGACCGATGCCCGCCAACCGCGCCGTGCACCCAGTCCATCCCAGCAGGAGAGGGGAACGTCACCATGCGTAACCGTGAGTCGTGAAACAGTCCCGGGCCCGGGTGGGGCCGCTCAGGCGGTCGCGCCGCCGTCGACCACCAGGTCGTGCCCCACGGTGAACGCGGCTTCGTCCGAAGCCAGCCACAGCACCGCGGCGGCCACTTCGGCGGTGGCGCCCACCCGGCCCAGCGGGATCGCGTCCTTGAGCCGCGCGGCGCGGCCGGCGTCGGTCTCGCCGGGGCGCCGGGACATGTCCGTGTCGGTCGCACCGGGGCTGATCGCGTTGATGCGGACGCCGTCGGCGATGTGGTCGCGCGCCGCCGTCCTGGTCAGCGCGCTCACCGCGGCCTTCGACGCCGCGTAGGCCGCCATGTTCGGCAGCCGGCCGTGCGCGCCGATGTTCGACGCCATGTTGACGATCGCGCCGCCGCCGTGCGCCCGCATGTGCGCGACCTCGTGCTTGAGGCACAGCCACGTCCCGGTGACGTTCGTGCCCATCACCGCGCCGAAGTCGTCCTCGCCGAGGTCCGCGACCGGGGCCGGCGACCCGAGGATGCCCGCGTTGTTGAACGCGACGTCCAGCCCGCCGTGCCGCGCGACGACCGTCTCGACCATCCGCGCCACGTCCGCGGAGTCGGTCACGTCGACGGTCACCGCGCTCGCGTCGCCGCCGATTTCCGCCACCGCGGACGCCAGCCGCTGCCCGTCGCGCCCGGCGACGACCACCGTCGCGCCTTCGCCCGCGAACGCCCGCGCCGTCGCCCGCCCGATGCCCGAGCCGCCGCCCGTCACCAGGACGACCTTGCCCGCAAAACGTGCCCCCATCGTGTACCTTCTTTCTGGTCCGATCATTCTTGTATAAGCAGGCGCATGGCCTGGGAGACGGCCGCGTTCACGCGGTTCGCCGCGTCGGTGCCCTTGCCGAGGACGCGCAGGCCCTGCAGCACGGTGAGCAGGAACCGCGCCAGCGTCGCCGGGTCGCTCCCGCCGGGGAGATCGCCCTGGGCCTTCGCGCGTTCCAGTGCCATGGTGAGCGCGACCTCGAGGGTGTCCCAGCTGCGCTCCACCAGCCGGGCGACCTCGGGGTCGCGGGGGAGCAGCTCGATCGCCGCGTTGACGACGAAGCAGCCCATTTTTGTGTCGTCGCCGAGGATTTCCGCCGTGTAGCCGTCGAAGAGCCGGCGCACCGCGGCCACGCCGGAGCCCGGCTCGGACAGCTGGGCCATCACGCGGGCGTCGGTGCGTTCCGCGTAGCGCTTCAACGCCGTCACGTAGAGGTCGTGCTTCGTGCCGAAGGTGGCGTACAGGCTGGCCTTGGCGACGCCGAGGTGGGCGACGAGGTCGCTGACCGACGTCGCCTCGTACCCCTGACGGCGGAAGAGCGTGAGCGCGCCGTCGCAGGCCTCGCCGACGTCGAACTCCTTGACCCGGGACATGATCAAAACCCTAGTCGCATTGAGAACGATCGGTCAAATATGCGGGCGGCGGTGTGTCGTGTCCGGTGACGGCGCGTGCGGTGGCACTATGGCTCCTCTGACCGGCCTGAGGGGTGAGGGATGCAAGATCGGCTGACGTTGCCGCCGACCGTCGTCGCCACCCACCTGCGTTCCTGCGCCGAAGAACTCGCTGCCGGCCTGCGCTGCGGCGGGCCGGGCGCCACGACGGCCGAGCTCACCGACGTCGTCGCCCAGCTCGTCGCCGGTCAAGAAGCCATTTCCCACGCGCTCGCCGGTCTCGCGGCCCGCGTCGAAGGCGGTTCCGACGCGCTCGCCGCGGCCCCGCCGCTGGACGTCGAGGTGGTCACCGAGGTGCTCCGCGCGGCCGCCATCGCCTCCCGGTGTTCGGCGGAGGCACTCGACGAGGTGACGCCGTCGTTCGAATGTGTGAGCGAATCCGTCGCGCCTGACACCCGTTTGTAGCTGTCGATCCGCCGCGGCCGCTGTCTAGCCTGGGAGCTGCGGAGGTGGCACGGATGCGCGCAGTGTGGACAGGCACGATCGGGTTCGGGAGTTACGCCGTTCCGGTGAAGGCGTACAGCGCCACCGAAGAGCGGGAAATCCCCCTGCACCAGGTGCACGAGAGCGACGGCGGCCGCGTCCGGGTCAAGCGCGTGTGCGAGATCGACGGCGCCGAAGTGCCGCCGGAGGAGATGGTCCGCGGCTACCCCGTCCCGGGCGGTGACGTCGTCCTGCTGTCCGACCACGAACTGGCGTCGCTGCCGATGCCGGGCCGCACGATCGCGATCCGCGGGTTCGCGCCGCTGGCCGACGTCGATCCCCTGTGGTTCGCGAAGAGCTACTACCTCGAACCCGAACCCGAGGGGACGAAGCCGTACGTGCTGTTCAGCGAGGCGCTCCAGCAGTCGGGCCGGCTCGCGCTGGTCACGGTCGCGCTGCGCCGCCGCGAGACGCTCGGCGCGCTGCGCGTGCGCGACCAGGTGATCGTGCTCGAGACGATGCGGTGGCCGGACGAGGTCCGCACCCCCGACTTCCCGTTCCAGCACGCCGACGTCGACATCCGGCCGGGCGAGCTGCGGCGGGCGGTGAACCTGGTCGAAGAGCTGACCGGCGAGTTCGACCCCGCCCGGTACCCCGACCGTTACCGCGAAGCCTTCCACGCGTTGGTCCAGGCGAAGATCGACGGCGCCGAGGTCGTCCAGCCGACGGCGGCCGAACAGGCCGAAGGCGTCACCCGGCTGCTGGCGGCACTGCAGGAGAGCGCCGCCGACGCGGAGGACGAGCGCAACGCGGCCGTCACGAAGGCCAAGGCGGCCGCGTCGAGGGCGGCGAAGGCGCGTACGACGGCGAAGCGGGCCGCGACGCGCAGCCGTGGACGCACGAAGACGTCCGGCTGAGTATTACTACCCACGGGTAATTGAGGGTTCTCACACTCAACCGGCCACCTGCGGCGCGGCAGACTTCCTTCTGTCAGCGAGTACCGGATCGCTGGCGAGGGGGGAAGTCCGGACGGCCCCTGGGGAGGTGAGCCGTCCAGGCGCCAGGGTTCCGGGGCGGGCCGGAGGAGGAGCGGCCCGTTTCCGGAGCCCGTCCCTCACCGCGGGGAGGCGGCGCGGGGAAAGGGGTGTCCGAAGGCTGCCGTGGAGGGATCGAGGGGTCTCCACGGCAGCTTTCAGGCGTCCGCGACCCGGATCAGCAGGTCGGCGGCCAGCCGGAGCAGCTGACGCTCGGTCGGCGACAACGTCGATTCGAGCGCGCCGGCCAGCCAGTGTTCGCGGTGGCTGCTGTACTCGCGCAGCACCGCCAGGCCGTCCGCGTTGATGCTGATCCGCGAGCGACGCCCGTCGTCGGGATCCGGCTCCCGCTCGATCAGCCCACGGATGGTGAGCGCCGCGAGGATCCGGGTGAGCGACTGCGGCTGCAGCCGTTCCGCCTCGGCCAGCTCGGTCGGCGTCTGCGTGCCCGCCCGGTAGAGCCTGCTCAGCACCGCGAGCAGCGCCGGCCCCGGGCTGACCTGGCCCGCCTCGGCGCGCATCCGCCAGTTCAGCCGCCCGACGCCTTCGCGCACCCGCCGGGCCAGGTCGGCGAGTTCGGCGTCCGTGGTCGTCCGCGAGGCGGTCTCGTCGAGGAGCCAGGACGAATCGGAATGCATACCTCCCAGATTAGGCCGTTCCGCGGACCAGCCGGGCATAACGCCCGTCGCGCGCCAGCAATTCGCCGTGCGTCCCGCGTTCGGCGATCCGGCCTTCGTGCAGCACCACGATCTGGTCGGCGTGCTCCACAGTGGACAACCGGTGCGCGATCGTCAGCGTCGTGCGGCCCGCGGCGAGCCGGTCGAGCTCGGCCTGCACCGAGCGTTCCGTGCGGGTGTCGAGCGCGCTGGTCGCCTCGTCGAGGATGAGCACCGGCGGGTTGCGCAGCAGGATCCGGGCGATGGCCATCCGCTGCTTCTCGCCCCCGGAGAACCGGTAGCCGCGCTGGCCGACGACCGTGTCGTACCCCTCGGGCAGGCCGGCGAGGGTGTCGTGGATGTGCGCGGCCTTCGCCGCCTGCTCGATCTCCTCGTCGGTCGCGTCCGGCTTGGCGAAGCGCAGGTTCTCCCGCACGGTGTCGTGGAAGAGGTAGGTCTCCTGCGACACGAGCCCCACGCCCGCCGCGAGCGAAGCCAGCGTGACGTCCCGGACGTCGACGCCGTCGATCGTCACCGCACCACTGCTCACCTCGTACAGCCGGGCCACGAGATAAGCGAGCGTCGTCTTGCCCGAGCCCGTCGCGCCGACGAGGGCCGTCGTGGTCCCGGCCGGCACGTCGAGGTCGATCCCGTCCAGCGTCGGCGGGCCGTCGCGGCCGTAGCAGAACGAGACGCCGCGCATCGAGACGTCGCCGCGGCGCACTTCCAGTACCTGCGCACCCGGTTTGTCCGCGATCTCCGCCGGCAGGTCCAGTACCTCGAAGATGCGGCCGAACAGCGCCTTCGACGTCGCCACGTTCTGCCCGATCGCCTGCATCGCGCTCGCCGGCGCGACCAGCCGGTTGAGCATGCTCGTGAACGCCACGACGGTGCCGAGCGAGATCGGGGACGCGCCGCCCGCCAGCGCCAGCCCGGCGATCCAGTAGACCAGCGCCGGGATCACGGTCAGGCTCATCGCCCGCGACGCCGTCTGCCAGCGGCCGGCCAGCGCGGCCGCCCGTTCCAGCGCCGCGATCTCCCGCGATTCCGCCCCGAAGCGCTCACGCATCGCCCGTTCGTTGCCCATCGTCTTGGCGAGCAGGACGCCGGTGACCGACAGGGACTCCTCGACCATCGTCGTCAGCCGGGCCATCCGCCGGGTGCGGCCGCGGGCCAGGTTCCGCCGCTTCGCGCCCAGCCGCAGCGTGAACAGCAGGAACAACGGCACGGCGACGAGGGAGAGCGCCGCGAGCTGCCAGTCGAGCGCGATCAGGGCCACCGTGATGGCGATCGTCGTGGTCGCGTTCTGCACCATCGACCCGGCGGTCGTGGTGATCACGTTGTCGACGCCGCCGATGTCGTTAAACACCCGCGAAAGCACTTCGCCGCTCTTCGTCCGCGTGAAGAAGCCGAGCGACATCCGCTGCAGGTGGCCGTAGACCGAGACGCGCAGCTCGTTCATGACGCGCTGCCCGATGGTGTTGGACAGCCCGGTGGTGGCGACGCCGAGGGAGCCGCTGCCGGCCGAGCAGACGATCATCCCCGCCGCCAGCAGGCTGATCAGGAGCGTGTCCCGGTGCGGCAGGGCGTCGTCGAGGATCTCGCGCAGGAGGAACGGCGAGACGACGCCGAGGCCGGCCTGCGCGACGATCAGCGCGAACAGCGCGCCGAGCGGCCCGCGGTGCGGGCGGAACAACCCGGCGATCCGCCGCAGCGGGACGGGTTCGTCGGCGTCGGTGGCCGGTTCGGCCAGGACGGGTGCAGCGGTCATGCACCTATGTGTACCAAAATCCGGCGTGGTCGCCACCGATTTCCGCGATGTCACACGAAAGTGGACGCTGCAGGTCATCAACTCATGATTACCATTGCCTGCATGCCCGCGAAGGGAAGGAGCCGGAGCGACTACCCTCGACAGAGCCGGCCTCGTCCGGCGCGCCACCATCGACCCAGCTGGAGCGTGCACACCCGTGTTCGACACCCTCTCCGATCGGCTCACCGCCGCCCTCCAGACGCTCACGCGCAAGGGCAGGCTGTCCGACGCCGACATCGACGCCACCGCGCGCGAGATCCGCATCGCGCTGCTGGAGGCGGACGTCGCCCTCGGCGTGGTCAAGACCTTCATCGCGAGGATCAAGGAGCGGGCGAAGGGCGCCGAGGTCTCCCAGGCGCTCAACCCCGCGCAGCAGGTCGTCAAGATCGTCAACGAGGAGCTCGTCGGGATCCTCGGCGGCGAGACGCGCCGGCTGAACCTGGCCAAGACCCCGCCGACCGTCATCATGCTGGCGGGTCTGCAGGGTGCCGGTAAGACGACGCTCGCCGGCAAGCTCGCGATGTGGCTGAAGAAGCAGGGCCACGCCCCGATGCTGGTCGCCTGTGACCTCCAGCGCCCGAACGCCGTCACGCAGCTGCAGGTCGTCGGCGAGCGCGCCGGCGTCGTCACCTTCGCGCCCGAGCCCGGCAACGGCGTCGGCGACCCGGTCGACGTCGCCCGCCGCGCCATCGCCGAGGCCAAGCACGCGCAGCACGACGTCGTCGTGGTCGACACCGCGGGCCGCTTGGGTGTCGACGAAGAGCTGATGAAGCAGGCCGCCGACATCCGCGACGCGGTCGAGCCGGACGAGGTCCTGTTCGTCGTCGACGCCATGATCGGCCAGGACGCCGTGACCACGGCGCAGGCGTTCCAGGACGGCGTCGGCTTCAGCGGCGTCGTGCTCACCAAGCTCGACGGCGACGCCCGCGGTGGTGCCGCGCTGAGCGTCCGCGAGGTCACCGGCCAGCCGATCCTCTTCGCCTCCAACGGCGAAAAGCTCGAGGACTTCGACACCTTCCACCCGGACCGGATGGCGTCGCGGATCCTCGGCATGGGTGACGTGCTCACCCTGATCGAGCAGGCCGAGCAGGCCTTCGACCAGAATCAGGCCGAGAAGGCCGCGGAAAAGCTGTCGAGCGGCCAGCTCACCCTGGAGGACTTCCTCGAGCAGATGCTCGCGGTCCGCAAGATGGGCCCGATCGGCAACCTGCTCGGCATGCTGCCCGGTGCCGGCCAGATGAAGGACCAGCTGGCCCAGGTCGACGACAAGCACCTGGACAAGCTGCAGGCGATCATCCGCGGCATGACCCCGGCCGAGCGCGAAGACCCGAAGATGATCAACGGGTCGCGGCGGCTGCGCATCGCGAACGGCTCCGGCGTCACCGTCCGCGAGGTCAACGACCTGGTCAACCGGTTCTTCGAGGCCCGCAAGATGATGGCCCAGATGGCGGGCCGGTTCGGCTTCGGTGGCGGGGGCGGCGGCTCCAAGTCGCGCAAGGGCAAGAAGGGCAAGAAGGGGCGCGGCCCGACGCAGCCCAAGGTCCGCGGCGGCTTCCCCGGCGGCATGCCGATGCTGCCCCCGGGTGGGCAGATGCCGGCCGGGATGCCCGACCTGTCCCAGCTCGGCGGCATGAACGACGTCCCGGGCTTCGACCCGACGAAGTTCAAGCTGCCGAAGAACCCCAAGGACAATTGAGCCACGCTTTGGAGAAAACACTGCACGCCGCCGGGGTGATCCTGCCAGGCGGCGAGCCGGGGGAGCTGTGGATCACCGGCGGCCGGATCTCGTTCGAGCCGGTGCCCGGCGCCGAGACCCTCGGCCGGGACGTCTTCCTCGTGCCCGGCCTGGTCGACGCGCACTGCCACCCCGGCATCGGCGTCGGCGGCCCCGTGTCGCTCGAAGAGGCAGCCGACCAGGCGATCACCGACCGGAACGCCGGCACGCTGCTCATCCGCGACTGCGGGCTGCCCATCGACGTCCGCCCGCTGCAGCGGCGCGCCGACCTGCCGACGATCATCCGCGCCGGACGGCACCTCGCCCTCACCAAGCGGTACATCCCCGGCCTGGGCATCGAGCTGGACGATCCCGCACAGCTGCCGGAGGCCGTCGCCGAGCAGGCCCGGGACGGCGACGGCTGGGTCAAGCTCGTCGGCGACTGGATCGACCGCGGGGTGGGCGACCTGGCGCCGCTGTGGCCGGACGACGTCCTGGCCGAAGCCGTCAAGGTGGCGCACGACCATGGCGCCCGCGTCACCGCGCACGTGTTCGGCGAAGCGGCGCTGCCCGGGCTGATCGCGTCCGGCATCGACTGCCTGGAGCACGGCACCGGCCTGAGTGCCGATCAGCTGGCCGAGCTGGCCCGCCACGACGTCGCCCTGGTGCCGACGCTGATCAACATCGAGAACTTCCCGGGCATCGCGGACAAGGCGGGCAAGTACCCGGCCTACGCGGCCCACATGCGCGCGCTGCACGCCGGCGTCGGCGAGATGGTCGCTTCGGCCATCGAAGCCGGCGTACACGTCTTCGCGGGCAGCGACGCCGGTGGCATGGTCGAGCACGGCAGGCTCGTCGACGAGATCGAGGCGCTGCACCGTGCGGGCATGACCCGCGAGCAGGCCCTCGCGAGCGGGTCCTGGGCCGCCCGCGACTGGCTCAGTCATCCCGGCATCGACGACGGCGCGCCCGCCGACCTGCTCGTCTACCCGAGCGATCCGCGCGAGGACCTGGGCGTCCTCCGGCACCCTTCGCACATCGTGCTCGGCGGCGTCGTGTACGCGTAGACCCCCGCTGCTTTCCTTGCGGGAGCGGCACTTTAGCGTTGGACCCGTGACGGACGACGACGGCGCACGGCGCGTGCTCGGGGCGCATTGGTGTTTCGTGGCGTTCTTCGCGGGGATCGCCGGCTACTACCTGGCCAACCTGATCATCGCCGCGGCGGTCAACCGCAACGTCGGCGAGTTCGACCCCCTCGAGCTGCACGACATCGGCCCGCTCCTGATCCTGGCGTTCGTGCCCAACCTGCTGCTCGGCCTCGGCCCGGCAGCCGGCTCGTGGCTGTGGGGCCAGGGACTGCGCACCGACTTCGGCCTCAAGCCGACCTGGCGCGACGTGCGGATCGGCCTCGCGTGCGGGGTGCTCGCGCTGGTCGTCGGCTACCTGCTCAACCTGATGCTGATCGCGGTCTACGGCGCCGACGACGTCTCCGACAGCCCGCTGACCGACCTCGCCGACACCTTCGACGGCGACACGGTGTGGCTGGTGCTGGCCGCGGTGATCGTCATCGCCGGCGCGCCGATCACCGAGGAACTGCTGGTCCGCGGCACGCTGTGGAACGCACTGTCGGTCCACCGGGTCCCGCCGTGGGTCGTGCTCGTGCTCACCTCGCTCGTGTTCGCGCAGCTGCACGGCGAGCCGACCCGCACCATCGCCCTGTTCGGCCAGGGCATCGCGCTGGGGCTGGCCCGGTACCTGTCCGGCCGGGTCGCCGCCGGGGTGATCGCGCACGCGGCCAACAACCTGCCGCCCGCGGTGCTGCTGTTCGTCGCGCACTGAACGTTGCGAAGATCGATGGACAGTAGCTGGACGGATACTGTGCGATCACATCCCGGCCGCTAGGCTCGACACCTGGAGCCGAGCGACGCGGAGGGCAAGGCGTGACCACTTCCCAGCCCCGGGACCCGGCTGCCGACGCCACGCCGTTCCCCGAGCCCGAAGAGCCCGCCGCGACCGCCTTCCTGCCGTCCGCACCCCGGCACCGGTGGGGCTTCGGGGCCTTCCTGCTCGTCGAGGCGGTGCTGCTGGCGTCCGCGGCCTTCGTGTCCGTCCTGGTCGGCGACACCGGCCCCGGCCCGCTGCCGATGCGCGTCGTGCTGCTCGGCACCATGCTGCCGACGATGATCGCCGCCGGCGTCGCCGTCCTGATCACCTACGTGCGCGGCAACGGGCCCGTCGCCGACCTGCGGCTCGAATGGCGCTGGGCGGACGTGAAGACGGGGCTCCGGTACGGCTGCGTCGGGCTCGTCTTCACGACCCTCGCCGCCTACCTGTGGACGCAGCTGGTCGGCGACGCCAACGCGACGTCGGCGATCAGCGCGCTGGTCGAGGACCGCCGGATGTCGATCTCGGCGGCGGTGGTGATGTTCGTCTACCTCTGGCTGCTCGGCCCGATCTGCGAGGAGATCATCTACCGCGGCCTGCTCTGGGGTGCCGCCGAACAGCTGCAGTGGCGCAGCGAACGCTGGGGCCGCGTCGCGGCGTTCCTGCTGTCCACGGCGGTGTTCGCGGCCAGCCACCTCGAGCCGCTGCGTACGACGCTGCTGCTGGTCATCGCGGTGCCGATCGGCCTGGTGCGGCTGGTCACCGGCCGCCTGCCGGGCAGCATCGTCGCGCACCAGGTGAACAACTTCCTCCCGGCGCTGACCATCCTGCTCGGAGCGCTCGGGGTGGCCTCTTTCTGAGCCTGTTTCCAGGTCCGCGGGCACCGTCTGGCAGAATGGCGTACTGCCTGCTTCCGCCGGACCCTCTCACCGTGCGAAAGCTCTGACCTCCGGGTGCCCGCGTCCGTGTCCCCACTCGGCCCGCGTGCGCCCAGCCCAGCACCAGAGAGATTCGAGGAGAACCCACACCCGTGGCCGTCAAGATCAAGCTGCAGCGCCTCGGCAAGATCCGTGCGCCGTACTACCGCATCATCGTTGCCGACGCGCGCACCCGCCGGGACGGCAAGGCCATCGAGACGATCGGCAAGTACCACCCGAAGGAAGAGCCGAGCCTCATCGAGGTCGTCTCCGAGCGCGCCCAGTACTGGCTGAACGTCGGCGCGCAGCCGACCGAGCCGGTCCAGCGCCTGCTGGAGATCACCGGTGACTGGCAGAAGTTCAAGGGCCTGCCGGGCACCGAGGGCACCCTGAAGGTCGCCGAGCCGAAGCCGTCCAAGCAGGACCTGTTCAACGCGGCGCTGGCCGCAGCCGGCGAGGAGCCCTCCACCGAGGCCACCACGCCGAAGAAGAAGTCCGCCCCGAAGAAGGCCGAGGCCGAGAAGGCGGAGGCCGCTGAGGGCGAGAAGTCCGAGTGAGTTTCCTCGCGGACTCCCTCGAGCACCTGGTGCGCGGGATCGTCGACAACCCGGACGAGGTCCGGGTCGAGCTGCTGACCACACGCCGTGGCCGCACGCTCGAGGTGCACGTGCACCCCGACGACCTCGGCAAGGTGATCGGCCGGGGTGGTCGCACGGCGACCGCCCTGCGCACCGTCATGGGCGGCATCGGTGGCCGCGGCGTCCGGGTGGACGTCGTCGACACCGACCGCTGACCCCGGTTCGGAAACGGTCAGGATGGACGTCGTAGTCGGCCGCATCGCAAAAGCGCACGGCATCCGCGGTGAACTCGCGGTGGACGTGCGCACGGACTCGCCGGACGAGCGGTTCAAGATCGGTGCGGCCGTCACGACGAGGCTGCGTGACGGCAGCCAAAGGGAACTCACCATCGCAGCCGCCCGCGAACACAGCGGGCGGCTGCTGGTGCGTTTCGAGGAGGTCCTCACCCGCGACGTCGCCGAGACGCTGCGGGGCGCGTTGCTGCTGGCCGACACGGACACGCTGCCGCCGACCGAGGACCCCGACGAGTTCTACGACCACGAGCTGGCGGGCCTGCGCGCCGAGCTCACCGACGGCACGGTCGTCGGCAAGGTGGTCGAGATCGTCCACTCGCCCGCGGGCGAGCTCCTGGAACTCGACGTCGACGGCCGCGAGGTGCTGGTGCCGTTCGTCCGCGCGATCGTCCCGACGGTGGACGTCGGCGGTGGCCGGGTCGTGCTCGACCCGCCGGAAGGGCTCCTGGACGCCTGAATGCGGATCGACGTCGTCACGATCTTCCCCGAATACCTCGACCCGCTGCGCGCCGCGCTGCTGGGCCGGGCGATCGACCGCGGCCTCATCGAAGTCGGCGTGCACGACCTGCGCGACTGGACCCACGACGTGCACCGCGCGGTCGACGACGCGCCGTACGGCGGCGGCCCCGGTATGGTCATGAAGCCGCAGATCTGGGGTCCGGCGCTGGACGACGTCTGCCGCCCCGGCACGCGGCTCGTCGTGCCGACCCCGGCCGGGCGGCCGTTCACCCAGGAGCTGGCGCACGCCTACGCGGCGGAAGAGCACCTGGTGTTCGCGTGCGGTCGGTACGAGGGCATCGACCAGCGGGTCGTCGACGACGCGGCCCGGCGGATGCCGGTCGACGAGGTGTCGATCGGTGACTACGTCCTGGTCGGCGGCGAGGCGGCGGTGCTGGTCATCGTCGAGGCCGTCGTCCGGCTGCTGCCCGGGGTGCTCGGCAACGCGCGCTCGGCCGCGGAGGACTCGTTCTCCGACGGCCTGCTCGAAGGGCCCAGCTACACGCGTCCGGAGGTGTGGCGGGACCTGGCCGTGCCGGACGTCCTGCGGTCCGGCAACCACGCGCTGATCGACCGCTGGCGGCGTGACCAGGCCCTCGAGCGCACGGCCCGCCGCCGCCCCGATCTCCTGGCCGCGCTGCCGGAAGGTAGTCTCGACAAGCACGATCGCGGGGTCCTGGAGGGCTTGGATCCCGAGCAGGCCGAGGGCCGGTTCGCCTGGCCCGATCCCGGTCTGTAATACTTGACAGGTTGGCGTGAGTGGACCTCGTCGTCCATGAGCCCGCCATCAGCCCCCCGGGTCGTCCGCAGCGGCACCGTTGCGCGCCCGGGATCTGTACGCAAGCCATACGAAGACGAGGACGGACCACCGATGAACACCCTGGACGCGCTGGACAAGCAGTCGCTGCGTTCCGACATCCCGGACTTCCGCCCGGGCGACACGCTCAAGGTGCACGTCCGCGTCATCGAGGGCAACCGCGAGCGCAACCAGGTCTTCCAGGGCGTCGTGATCCGCCGTCAGGGCGGCGGCATCCGGGAGACCTTCACCGTTCGCAAGGTCTCCTTCGGCGTCGGCGTGGAGCGCACCTTCCCGGTGCACTCGCCGAACATCGCCGAGGTCGAGGTCCACAAGCGCGGTGACGTGCGGCGCGCGAAGCTGTACTACCTGCGCGACCTGCGCGGCAAGAAGGCCAAGATCAAGGAGCGCCGCGAGAACCGCGAGACGGCCTCGGCCAAGTAAGCGGCAACGCGGTTACCGGTAGCCTGACGACGTGGCCGAACCCGTGTCCCAGAACGCTCCCGAGGATGACCCCGATCGCTCCGAGGAGGACCAGCCCAGGCGGTCCCGATCCGAGGAGCGCGGGGGATCCCGCCGGCGGCGAGCCAAGCCCGCCAAGAAACGGTCGTTCTGGAAGGAACTGCCGATCCTGCTCGTGATCGCCCTGGTGCTCACGATCTTGATCCAGACATTCCTGGCGAAGGTCTTCATGATCCCTTCGGGTTCCATGGAGGCCACCCTGCACGGGTGTCCCGGGTGCACCGGCGACCGGATCCTGGTCGACCGGGTCACCTACGACTTCACCGAGCCCTCCCCGGGCGACGTGATCGTGTTCAAGGGCCCGCAGGCGTGGATCAACAACGAGATCGCGCCGCAGGAGTCGAGCAACATCGTCGTCCAGGGCCTGCGCGGGCTCGGCTCGCTGGTCGGGTTCGCCCCGCCGGACGAGCGCGACTTCGTCAAGCGGGTGATCGCGGTCGGCGGCCAGACCGTGCAGTGCTGCGACCCGCAGGGCCGCATGATCGTGGACGGCAAGGCGCTCGACGAGCCGTACATCCACTGGGAAGACCCGTCGAACCAGGAACAGAAGACCTTCGAGCCGGTCAAGGTTCCGGCCGGGATGGTCTGGGTGCAGGGCGACAACCGCAACAACTCCGACGACTCGCGGTTCCAGGGCGGCGGCGGCGTGAACGGCGCGGTCCCGGTCGACAACATCATCGGCAAGGCGCGGATCATCGTGCTGCCGCCGGGCCGGTGGGGCGGGATCTCCGACCACAACCCGCAGGAGTCGGCGCAGCCGGTCGCGCTGGGCGCGCCGGTCTGGCAGAGCGGTCTCCCGCTCGGTGCCGGCATCGCGGCGGCCTGGCCGGCGTTGTTCTTCGGGCGCAAGCTCAAGTCCGGACTGCGCCGGGCGGCCGGGCGGAAGCCCTAGCCACCCGATCCTTGCCGGCAGACGGGTGATTCAGCCTTGACACTTCCCGTTCCCCTGACGGCGGCCGAGCCGATCCGGCCACCGCGAGCCGTGGTGCGCGGCGACCTCTTCTGGGGTCTGCAGGGCGCGCTCGACCGCCGTGGCCTCGGCCCGGTCGCCGGCGTGGACGAAGCCGGCGCCGGAGCGTGCGCGGGGCCGCTGGTGGTCGCGGCCTGCGTGCTCAAACAAGGCGACGCGGCGAAGCTGACCGAGCTGACGGATTCCAAGTTGATGACGGCCAAGGCACGCGACCGGGTCTACGACCTGGTCCTCGCCCGGGCCGTCGACTACTCGGTGATCGTCGTCCCGACCGAAGAGGTCGACCTCTTCGGCATCCGGGTGATGAACCTGGAGGCCATGCGCCGGGCCGCGGCGGCACTGCGGGTGTCCCCGGGCTACATCCTCACCGACGGGTTCCGGGTCCCGGGCCTGACCGCCCCGAACGCGGCGGTCATCAAGGGCGACCGTTCGGTGGCCTGCATCGCGGCCGCGTCAGTGCTGGCCAAGGTGACGCGAGACCGCATCATGGCGGGCTATCACGAAGACTTCCCGCACTACGGCTTCGATGTGCACAAGGGGTACAGCACGTCCGACCACCTGTCGGCCCTGCGCGAACACGGCCCCAGCGACGTCCACCGCTGGTCGTACACGAACGTGGCCACGGTGGCCGTCAAGCACGGCCTGCGACCGGCGCGTCCGGTCCTGCTGACGTACGCGGCGCTGGAGAAGGCCATGGAGACGCCCGGCGCGGCCGGCCTGGCCGCGGTCCTCGACGAGGCATTAGAGCCACAACTCAGCCTGCCGCTGCATGCCCCGGCCGCGGGTGTGGGTCACAATGAACGCTCCGCCGGCGGAGCAGCAGCACGATCCCGAGGAGGGGCGCGGATTTCATGAGCGCAGAGGATCTCGAGAAGTACGAGACCGAGATGGAGCTCTCGCTGTACCGCGAGTACCGCGACATAGTCGGCCAGTTCTCGTACGTGGTGGAGACCGAGCGGCGGTTCTACCTGGCGAACGCAGTCGACGTCCAGGTCCGCGACGGCGGCGGCGAGGTGTACTTCGAGGTCCGCATGTCCGACGCGTGGGTCTGGGACATGTACCGCCCCGCCCGCTTCGTCAAGCACGTCCGGGTCATCACGTTCAAGGACGTCAACGTGGAGGAGCTGGACAAGCCGGACCTCCGCCTCCCCGAGGACGGCCCGTTCTCGGGTTAGCCCCGTTTTCGACCGACCGCGCCGGCCCGTCCGCCAAGGACGAGCCGGTGCGGTTCTTCGTGCGGCATTTCCACCACGCCCGTCGGTCGTTCGTCGCCTAGCCCACCGCACCGACACTTCGGGCGCTTCACCGGCATTCCGTGGACGAGTTGTCCACATCCCCCCGCTTGTCCACAGCTGAGCGATCCTGGGCTGGTCTCCTCCCGCCGCACCCTGGCACCGTGGATTGCACACGCACCGTGATCGCCGGGACCGCCCCGGTGACCGGCGCGGGCCGACGAGGGGGCGTACACGATGACGGGCACCGACCAGCTCGCAAGACACCGCCGCGACCTGGGCGCGTGGGGTGAAGACCTGGCGCTCCGGTACCTGCAGGACCGCGGGCTGATCCTGCTGGCCCGCAACTGGCGCTGCCGGGAGGGCGAGTTGGACCTCGTCTTGACCGACCGCACCCGGGTCATCTTCTGCGAGGTCAAGACGCGCTCCGGCACCGAATTCGGGCTGCCGACCGAGACCGTCACCGAGGAGAAGGCCGCCCGCGTACGCCGGGCCGCGCAACGCTGGCTGCGCGAGTTCCGCATCGGCTGGTGCGCGGTGCGGTACGACGTCGTCACCGTCCTCGCCGAACCGGGCACCCGCCCGCAGCTGCAGCACATCGAGGCGGCGTTCTGATGCCCATCGCCAAAGCGTGGTCGGTCGCGCTGCTCGGGATCGACGGCCGCGTCATCGAAATCGAAGCCGACCTCGGTGGCGGCCTGAGCCGGATCACCCTCGTCGGCCTGCCCGACGCCGGGCTGCGCGAGGCCAAGGACCGCGTCCGCTCCGCCGTCCGCAACTCCGGGCAGCCCTGGCCGGAGGGCAAGGTGACCCTCGGGCTGTCCCCGGCGAACCTGCCGAAGGTCGGCTCGGCTTACGACGTCGGCATCGCGGCCGCCGTGCTCGCCGCGACCGGTGCGGTCCCGGCGACCCGCCTGCTCGGCACGGTGCTGCTGGGCGAACTCGCCCTCGACGGCCGCGTCCGCCCGGTCCGCGGCATCCTTCCCGGCCTCCTGGCGGCGCGGGCGGCCGGTTACGACCGAGCCGTCGTCCCGGCGGACTCCCTCGTCGAAGCGGCGCTCGTCGACGGCATCGAAGTCGCGGGCGCGCCGCACCTGCGTGATCTGGTGGCGTGGCTGAAGGGCGAGGCCGGCCTGGTGGCACCGGAACCGCCCGGTCCCGCCGCACCGCCGTCGGTGCCCGACCTCGCCGATGTCGTCGGGCAGCCGGAGGCGCGCTGGGCGCTGGAGGTCGCCGCCGCGGGCGGGCACCACCTTCTGTTCACCGGCCCACCGGGCGTCGGCAAGACGATGCTGGCGAGACGGCTGCCCGGTCTCCTGCCGCGGCTGTCGCACGAGGAGTCGCTGGAGGTCACCGCGGTGCACTCGGTCGACGGCTCGCTGTCGAAGTCGTCGCCGCTGGTCACCGTGCCACCGTTCGTCGCCCCGCACCACTCGATCACGGTGGCGGCCTTGATCGGCGGCGGCAGCGGGCTGGCCTCCCCGGGCGCGATCAGCCGCGCCCACCGCGGAGTCCTGTTCCTCGACGAAGTCTGCGAGTTCGGCGGGCAGCGCCTCGAGTCCCTGCGCACGGTGCTCGAAGAGGGCGAGGTCCGCATCGCCCGAGTCAAGGGCGCGATCACCTACCCGGCGCGGTTCCAGCTGGTGCTGGCCACGAACCCCTGCGCGTGCGCACCCCCGAAGGACGTCGACTGCGTGTGTTCGCCGGCGGCTCGCCGTCGCTACCTCGGCCGCCTCTCCGGCCCGCTCCTCGATCGCGTCGATCTGCGAGTCCGCTTGCGCCCGCTGAGTGCGCTCAACGCGCACGACACCGGCACGGAAGAGCCGACGGAAACGGTGCGCGGCCGAGTACTCGAAGCCCGCGAGCGCGCCGCGCGAAGGTGGCACGAGCACGGCTGGAGGTCGAATTCGGAAGTACCGGGCCCGGCATTGCGCCGCGATTTCTCGCTGCCGGCCGAGGCAACGAGCCTGCTCGACCGCGCAATGGATCGAGGTGCCTTGAGCGGCCGAGGCGCCGACCGCTGCTTGCGCATCGCCTGGACCCTCGCCGACCTGGACGGCGAGCCTCGTCCAGGGACCGAGCAGGTCGGATCGGCGCTGGCCTTCCGTGAGCGGGTGGCGGCATGAGCGCCGACGAATTGCGGCAGGCGCGTGCCTACCTGCTGCGCGTGGCCGAGCCACCGGCTGCCGCTCTTGTTGCTTTTGTCGCCGAGTGCGGGCCGGTCGAGGCCGCCGCTCGGGTTCGGGCCGGTGATTGCCCGGCCGGCGTGCTGAAGGCGACTGAGGCGCGGCGGGGCTACGACCTCGTCGCCCAGGACTTCGACCGGGCCGCCGTGGCCGGTGCTCGGCTGGTCGTGCCCGAAGATGATGAGTGGCCGGCCTGGCCGTTGCTTGCCTTGGATCTCGCCGCGCGGCGAGGGGTGGCCGAAGCCGTGCCGCCGTTGGCCTTGTGGGTTGCCGGTGATGTCGGGCTCGGCTCCGCCGCCGATCGGGCCGTGGCCGTTGTCGGTGCTCGGGCCGCCAGCGCCTACGGCGAACACCACGCCGCCGAGTTCGCCTACGGGCTCGCCGGCCGGCGTGTTCCGGTTTTCTCGGGCGCTGCCTACGGCATCGATGGAGCCGCGCACCGAGGCGCGCTCGCTGCCGAGGGAGTCACCGTCGCCGTGCTGGGGTGCGCCGTCGACGGCGGCTATCCGGCTGGGCACGTCGGCCTGCTGAAGCGGATCGTCGGCTCCGGGGGTGCAGTCGTCAGCGAATACCCGCCCGGCACTCCGCCCGCGCGGCACCGCTTCCTGGTCCGCAACCGGCTCATCGCCGCCCTCACCGAGGGCACCTTGGTGGTCGAAGCGGGATTGCGCAGCGGTGCCCGCAACACCGCGAGCACCGCGGGCGCCCTCGGCAAGGTGGTGATGGCCCTGCCCGGACCGGTGTCGTCCGGCATGTCCGCCGGCTGTCACGAACTGATCCGCGACGCCCGGGCGACGCTGGTCTCGACCGTCGACGAGGTGCTCGAGACCGTCGGACGCTTCGGCGTCGCCGAGGACAGCGGCTCGGGCCGGCCGAAACGGCGCACCGATCGGCTGGGGCCCGAGGCGTTGCGCGCTTTCGAAGCACTGGCCGTGCGCGCCGATCGGTCCGATACCGAGATCGCGGCCGAATCGGGGCTTCCGCTGCGGCGGGTGCGGGCGCTGCTGCCGGAACTGGAGATCGACGGATTCGCCGTCCGCGGGGAAGGCGGCTGGCGACGACGGAAGGAAAGCGCGTGAAGACCACGAAATCCGGGCGAAATCATCGACGGTGTTCGGCCGGTCCGGTGGGGGCGCGTGGCGATCCTTGACCGAAGGCGGATGTTCGCGCAGCGTGACATCCATGCCGCCACCACGCTCCGGCCGGGCCCGCCGTCCCGATCTGCGCGCGCTCCGGGCCGCCCTGCCCGAGCCCGTGCAGACCGTCGTCACCGCCTACGAACGGCACCTCGGCCTCGAACGCGGCCTGTCTGCGCACACCGTCCGGGCGTACGTCGGCGATGCCGTGGCGCTGCTGGGATTCGTCGTGGACGACGGCGGTGGAGTCGCGGAATTGGACCTCGGCCGGCTGCGGGCGTGGCTCGCCGCTCAGCAAACCGGCGGGGCGAGCCGGACGACGCTCGCGCGGCGGGCCGCCTCGGTGCGGACGTTCACGGCCTGGGCGCACCGCACCGGCGTCCTGGCCACGGACCCGGGCGGCCGGCTCGCCGCTCCGCGAGCGCACCGCACGCTGCCCGGGGTGCTGCGCGCCGGGCAGGCGGGGGAGGTCATGCAGGCGTCGGCGGCGGGCGCCGAGCAACGCGATCCGGTCGCCCTGCGTGATCGCGCGATCGTCGAGCTGCTCTACGCCACCGGCATCCGCGTGTCCGAGTTGTGCGGGCTGGACGTCGGCGGGGCCGATTTCTCCCGTCGTGTCGTGACGGTGCTGGGCAAGGGCGGGAAGGAACGCGTCGTCCCGTTCGGCGTTCCGGCGGCGGCGGCGCTCGCGGACTGGATCGACGAGGGGCGCCCGAAGATCCTCGCCGAAAGCGGTGGTGAGAGCGCCGAGCCCGCGCTTTTCCTGGGTGTGCGGGGCAAACGCGTCGACCCCCGGGCGGTGCGGCGCGTCGTGCACGACGCCGTCACGGCGGTGCCCGGAGCACCCGACATGGGGCCCCACGGCCTGCGGCATTCCGCCGCGACGCATCTGCTCGAAGGGGGTGCCGATCTCAGGAGCGTTCAGGAACTGCTTGGTCACGCTACGCTTGCCACGACGCAGCTCTACACTCATGTGACCGTCGACCGGTTGAAAGCGATCCATGACCGAGCGCACCCCCGGGCCTGAGGCCGTCCGGGGAGGCTCGCCGGGGTCGTCAGCAGCAGGCCCGGCGGCGCACGCGCATCCGCACGAGCACGGAGACGACACTGAGCCGCATGCCGAGAACGACTGTGCAATGACCGCAGGCCCGCACGTGACCGAAGCCGCCGGAGTGACCACCCGCGGTGAGGCTGCCGCGCCCGCGGAAACCCGCGCCGGCTACGACGTCGACGCCGGCATCGCGGCGCTGTGGCAGCAGTTCGCCGACAGCCCGGACCAGGCGTCGCGCGATCGGCTCGTGCTGCACTACGCCCCGCTGGTCAAGTACGTCGCCGGCCGGGTCGGCACCGGGCTGCCCACCCACATCGACGTGGGCGACCTCGTGCAGTCGGGCATCTTCGGGCTCGTCGACGCGATCGAGAAGTTCGACCCCGAGCGCGGCCTGCGCTTCGAGACCTACGCGATGCAGCGCATCCGCGGCGCGATCCTCGACGACCTCCGTTCGCAGGACTGGGTGCCGCGCGCCGTCCGCAGCAAGGCCAAGGAGGCCGAACGCGCGATGGAGCGCCTCGGCGCCCGCCTGCACCGCACGCCGACCGACGCGGAGCTCGCCGCCGAACTCGGCATCGGCCTCGACGACCTGCGCGACTTCTACGGTCAGCTGCAGCTCACCAGCGTCGTCGCGCTGGAGGACCTCGTCGCCGCGGGCAAGGACAGCGGCTCGCTGGTCGACACGCTGCCCGACGACGACGCCGTCGACCCGGTCGCGGTGCTCGTCGACCAGGACAACCGCCGGCAGCTCGCCCAGGCGATCGCGCAGCTCACCGAGCGGGACAAGATCGTGGTCAGCCTCTACTACTTCGAGAGCCTGACCCTCGCCGAGATCGGCAAGGTCCTCGGCGTCACGGAGTCGCGGGTGAGCCAGCTGCACACGCGGGCGGTCATGCGGCTGCGCGCCAAGCTCGTCGAGCAGACCGGCGCCTGATCACCAACCACCTCCCCACGGCTTGAGCCGGTATTCGCCCACCTCACCGGTCAGGGCGAGGGGATCGATGTACTCCTCGCCGCGCCGCACGCCCCAGTGCAGGCACGCCGCCGCCAGGCAGCCGGGATGCCCGGCGAGGACGGTGCCGAGCACTTGCCCGCGGTAGACCTGCTCGCCCACGGCCACCTTCGGCACGACGGGCTCGTAGGTGGTCCGCAGCCCACCGTCGTGGTCAACGGAAAGCACGGGCCGCCCGCCCACGGGCCCGGCGAAGACGACGATGCCCGTATCGGCGGCCAGCACGTCCTGCCCGGGCACAGCGGCCAGGTCGAGCCCGCGATGCCCGGCGCCATAGGGCGTTTCGGGGGCGTCGAAGTACTTCATGACCACCGGAACGGGTGACAGTGGCCAGGAGAGCCGCGGTTGCCGCGCGTCCCGGGGACTGCTTGCCCGAGGCCCGGTCGCCATCGGCCACGCCGCCGCAAAGGTGACGGCGGGGGCCTCAAGCGGCCGCGGGCTCGACGCTGATGGCGCAATCCGGGGAACGGCTGCCGGCCGTTCGGTCGGCTGGGAGCCCGCCGCCGGTGGTGGGAGGCCGCCCGTCCACGGCTCGGCCCGCGGCCGTCCGGATACGCCCTCCCGCGCGGCAGCTGTCCCCAGGGCAGCCGCCACCGGGCGCGCATCTTCCCCGGCGGTCTGCCGAGCGCCCGCAGCCTCGGCGTCAACCGCACCTCCGTACCCCCAGAAAACCGCCACGACCAGGGCAAAAGCCCCCAACAACCAGCCCGGCAGCCACCGCCGGGAACGCATGATCGACTCCATCTCTCCAGCCTGCGGTATGCCGCCGGTCCGTGGGGGGCGGAAGCCGAATCTGTGGATAACCGACCCCGATGTGGACAACTCCGCCGGCGAGCGGCCGCCGGTGGGGGAGGGGCTGGTGGCAGGGGGTAGAATCTTCTCCGCGGTCCGCTTCAGCGGGCTGACTTCGCGTGCACGTGCGCGTTCCCCGGTCTGGAAGCAGCCGGGCGAGTCGCACGGGGTCCGGCGGTCCCTGGGTTCCTCACTCCCGGGGTCCGGACGCCGGCACGGGCACCAGGGCGAACGGCCACCCGGCCGCTAGCGACAAAACCGAGCAGCGCGTCCGAGCGGGCGCGCACGACACAGAAGAGGTGTGATTCCGGCAATGGCCGTCGTCACCATGAAGCAGCTGCTCGACAGCGGCGTGCACTTCGGGCACCAGACCCGCCGGTGGAACCCGAAGATGAAGCGCTACATCTTCACCGAGCGCAACGGCATCTACATCATCGACCTGCAGCAGACGCTGACCTACATCGACCGTGCGTACGAGTTCATCAAGGAAACCGTCGCGCACGGCGGCACCATCATGTTCGTCGGCACCAAGAAGCAGGCGCAGGAAGCCATCGCCAACGAGGCCGCGCGCGTGGGCATGCCCTACGTCAACCAGCGCTGGCTCGGCGGCATGCTGACCAACTTCCAGACCGTGCACAAGCGTCTCCTCCGCCTCAAGGAGCTCGAGTCGCGGGAGCAGACCGGCGGCTTCGAGGGCCTCACCAAGCGCGAGATCCTGACGCTGACCCGCGAGAAGGACAAGCTCGAGAAGACCCTCGGCGGTATCCGCGACATGGCCAAGGTGCCGAGCGCGGTGTGGATCGTCGACACGAAGAAGGAGCACATCGCCGTCGGCGAGGCTCGCAAGCTGAACATCCCGGTCGTCGCGATCCTGGACACCAACTGCGACCCGGACGAGGTCGACTACCCGATCCCGGGCAACGACGACGCCATCCGCTCGGCCGCGCTGCTGACCAAGGTCGTCGCCGAGGCCGCGGCCGCCGGTCTGATGGCCCGCTCCAGCCGCAACGGTGCTTCGGCCGACACGAAGCCGGAGCCGGGCGTCGCCGCGGACGAGCCGCTGGCCGAGTGGGAGAAGGAGCTGCTCGCCGGCTCCGAGACCGCCGCCGCCGACGCGACCGAAGCCGCCGCTGCTGTCGACGCCGCGGCCGTCGAGGCCGCTCCGGCCGAGGCTGCCCCGGCCGAGGCCGCCCCCGAGCAGGCGACCGCCTCCTCCTGATGCTCCACCGCCCGTGCGGCCGCGCCCCCGGGGCCCGGCCGCACGGGTGTAGCAACCCACAGATTTCCTGCAAAGGACGGATTTACCAGAATGGCGAACTACACCGCCGCTGACGTGAAGCGCCTGCGCGAGATGACCGGCGCCGGCATGATGGACTGCAAGAAGGCCCTCGAGGAGAACGGCGGCGACTTCGACAAGGCCGTCGAGTTCCTCCGCATCAAGGGCGCCAAGGACGTCGGCAAGCGCGCCGAGCGCGCCACCGCCGAGGGCCTGGTCACCGGCGACGGCGGCGTCCTCATCGAGCTCGACTCCGAGACCGACTTCGTCGCGAAGAACGCCGACTTCCAGGCGCTCGCCGCGAAGATCGTCGAGGTCGCGAAGACCGTCAAGACCTCCGACGTCGAGGCGCTCAAGGGTGCCGAGCTCGAGGGCAAGACCGTCAACGAGGTCGTCCAGGAGCTGTCGGCCCGCATCGGCGAGAAGCTCGAGCTGCGCCGCGTCGTGGCCTTCGAGGGCCAGACCGCGACCTACCTGCACCGCCGCGGCTCCGACCTGCCGCCGGCCGTCGGCGTGCTCGTCGAGTTCACCGGTGACGACGCCGAGGCCGCCCGCGGGGCTGCCATGCAGGTCGCCGCGCTGCGCGCGAAGTACCTGACCCGCGACGAGGTCCCGGCCGAGATCGTCGAGAACGAGCGCTCGATCGCCGAGAAGACCGCCCGCGAAGAAGGCAAGCCGGAGCAGGCCATGCCGAAGATCATCGAGGGCAAGGTCAACGCCTACTACAAGGACAACGTCCTGCTCGAGCAGCCGTCGGTCAAGGACAACAAGAAGACCGTCAAGGCCCTGCTCGACGAGGCCGGCGTGACGCTGACCAAGTTCGCGCGCTTCGAGGTCGGCCAGGCCTGAGGCCAGGTCCGGGCGTAGGTTTCACCCAGTGCCCCGTCTCCGTCCATCGGGGACGGGGCACTGTCAGGTCTAGACAAGACAAAAAACGGTCGAGGGGCGTAGGAGGCGACATAGATGGGTGACCGGGTCGAAGGTGGCTACCGGCGGGTGCTGCTGAAACTGGGCGGCGAAATGTTCGGCGGTGGTTCGATCGGCGTCGATCCGGATGTCGTCCACTCGGTCGCGCAGCAGATCGCCGACGTCGCCCGCACCGGCGTCCAGGTCGCCGTCGTGATCGGCGGCGGCAACTACTTCCGGGGCGCGGAACTGTCGCAGCGCGGCATGGACCGCGACCGCGCCGACTACATGGCGATGCTGGGCACCGTGATGAACTGCCTGGCGCTGCAGGACTTCCTGGAGAAGGAGGGCCTGCCCACCCGCGTGCAGACCGCCATCACGATGGGCCAGGTCGCCGAGCCCTACATCCCGCGCCGCGCCGAGCGGCACCTGGAGAAGGGCCGCGTCGTGATCTTCGGCGCCGGGGTCGGCATGCCGTACTTCTCGACCGACACCGCGGCCGCGCAGCGGGCGCTGGAGCTGGGCTGCGAAGCCGTGCTGATGGCGAAGGCCGTCGACGGCGTCTACACCGCGGACCCGAAGGCCGACCCCACCGCCGAGATGTTCCGCGAGATCACCCACCGCGAGGTGCTGGAGCGGGACCTCAAGGTCGCCGACGCGACGGCGTTCAGCCTCTGCATGGACAACAACATGCCGATCATCGTGTTCAACCTGCTCACCGAGGGGAACATCGCCCGCGCGGTGAGTGGTGAAAGAATCGGCACGTTGGTCAGCACCCCCGCCGACGGGGTGCCGGCCTAGACCTGCTGGGATCAGCAAGCGTCACCCATCACAACAACGGGAGTAGCCGTGATCGACGAGACCCTCCTCGACGCCGAGGAGAAGATGGAAAAAGCGGTGTCCGTCGCCAAGGATGATCTGACGTCGGTGCGCACCGGCCGGGCCACCCCGTCGATGTTCTCGCGCATCGTGGTCGAGTACTACGGCGCGCCGACCCCGCTGAACCAGCTGGCCAGCGTGAACGTGCCGGAGGCGCGGATGGCGCTGATCAAGCCGTACGACCAGACCCAGCTCGTCGCGATCGAGAAGGCCATCCGCGAGTCCGACCTCGGGGTCAACCCGAGCAACGACGGCAACGTGATCCGGATCGTCATCCCGCAGCTCACCGAGGAGCGGCGCAAGGAGATGGTCAAGGTCGCCAAGAGCAAGGGCGAGGACGCGCGGGTGACCATCCGCAGCATCCGCCGCAAGGCCAAGGAAGAGCTCGACCGCATCGGCAAGGACGGCGAAGCGGGCGAAGACGAGGTCGTGCGCGCGGAGAAGGAACTGCAGAACCTCACCGACACGTACTCGCACAAGGTCGACGAGCTGGTCAAGCACAAGGAAGCCGAGCTGCTCGAGGTCTGATGGCACAGGTGAGCGAGGAACGCGAGGACCGGGTGGACGCCACCGGAGAAGAACCGGCGGCCGCCCCCGGAACGCCGGGGCCGGGCGACGCCGGCACCCCGGCCACGCCGGAGTTCCCGGGAACCGGCGAAGCGACCCGGTTGTCGGCCGCCGGGACCGCCGCGGCGGAACCGCCGGTCGGACCCGCCGCTTTGGGCGCGGCGGGCGAGGCAGCGCCGGAGGTCAAGAAGGCCTCCAAGGCGGGCCGCAACCTGCCCGCGGCCATCGGCGTCGCGCTGCTGCTCGGGGCCGCGATCATCGTTTCCCTGCTCACCGTCCGGTACCTCTTCATCGGGATCATCGCGGTCGCGATCGCCGTCGGCACCTTCGAATTCGCCGGGGTGCTGCGCCGGGTTGCCGACATCCGGGTCGCGATGATCCCGGTGCTCGTCGGCGGGCAGGCCATGATCTGGCTCGCCTGGCCGTTCGGCCGGGAAGGCGCGCTCACCGCCTTCGTCCTCACCGTGCTCGCCTGCCTGCTGTGGCGCCTGCCCGGGGGTGCGAAGGGCTACTTGCGCGACATCAGCGCGTCCACCTTCGCCGCCGCCTACCTGCCGCTCTTCGGCGCGTTCGCCGCGATGCTCGTGCCGCCGGAGGACGGCGTCGGGCGCGTTCTGACCTTCCTGATCGGGGTCGTCGCGTCGGACACCGGGGGCTACATCGCCGGCGTTCTCGGCGGCAAGCACCCCATGGCGCCCACCATCAGCCCGAAGAAGACCTGGGAAGGCTTCGCGGGTTCGGTGATCGGCGGCGTCGTGGCCGGGGCGCTGACCCTCAGCCTGCTGCTCGACGGCCACGTCTGGCAGGGCGTGATCTTCGGGGTCGCCATCGTGCTGACCGCGACCCTGGGCGACCTCGTCGAATCGCTGATCAAGCGCGACCTCGGCGTCAAGGACATGGGCACGCTGCTGCCCGGGCACGGCGGGATCATGGACCGCCTCGACTCGCTGCTGCCCTCGGCCGTCGTGTCCTGGCTGCTGCTCTCGGCGTTCGTGCCGGTCTAGTCGTCGTACGGGTCGTCGACCTCCGCGCGGCCCCAGCCCTCGGTCACGCGCGAGTGGTCGATCACCGCGAAGACCGCGCCCTCGGGGTCGGCGAGGATCGACATCCGGCCGAACGGGGTGTCGTACGGCTGGATCACCACCGTGCCGCCGTGCATGAGCGCCTCGCCCGCGACCGCGTCGACGCCGCGGGCCGGGTCGATGTCGAAGTACACGAGCCAGTGCGGCGGGGTGTCCAGGCTGTACTCCGAGCCCATCACGTACCGGTACAGCACCGGCTCGTGCTCGATGAGCCATTCGACGTAGTCGAGCGTCTCGCCGTCGCCGATCTGGTGGCTGGAGTAGGTGAACAGCTTGGTGTAGAAGTGATCCGCCGCGGCACCGTCGTGGGTGTTGAGGTCCGCGCCGCTGAAGGTGTTCGGGATGCCGGTGACGAACTCCCAGTTCGGCGGCACCTCCCAGAACACCACCGGCGCGCCGCACGCGTCGAGGGCGTGCATGATCGTGCCGCGGTCGGGGATCGCCACCGGCCCCAGGGTGATCCGGCCGCCGAGGTGCTCCACCCACTCGGCCGCGCTCGCGGTGTGCGGCACGGAGATGTGCGGCATCCACCCCAGCGGCGCGCCCTGGGCCGCGCGGTAGAGCCCGCCGACGGGGACGTTGGTGAGCGCCGCGATGGAGTAGCGGCCGTCGGACGTCGCCGGGTCGCGTTGAGTGGTGTACTCCCAGCCGAAGAGGGCACCGTAGAATCGTTCCGCTACGGCCTGCTCGCGGCAGGCCAGCTCGATCCAGCACGGAATTCCGGCCGGGACCGGGGACGGGGTACTGGACGGGCCGAATGCCATGGGTGCTCCTCCCGATACCCCCCGGATTCTAGGCGCGATCCGTGAGGTTTCCGCCAAGATTTCGCCACCGGGAGAGCACGAGCCGGCGACGAGGACCCGGAAGGAGCAGCGGGGTGCGGTGGTCGTCGCGGCGCACGGAGGTCGTGCCGAGCCCCAACATCTGGTACTACCAGGCCGATTACGAGCTGGAGAACCGGGCGCAGGACAGCGGCGGGGAGATCTGGCGGGTGCTCCGCGAGGAGTACGACTGGACCGGCCGGGACGTGCTGGACGTGGGCTGTGGTGACGGGTTTCACTTGCCCCGCTTCGCCCGGGACGCGCGTTCGGTGCTCGGAGTCGAGCCGCACGAGCCGTTGGTGCGAAGCGCCCTGAAGCGCGTCGAGGGTCTGTCGAACGTGGACGTCCGGATGGGCCGGGCCCAGCGGCTGCCGGTTCGCAGTGCGAGCGTCGACGTCGTGCACGCGCGCACGGCGTACTTCTTCGGGCCGGGGTGCGAGCCGGGGCTGGCGGAGGCCGAACGGGTGCTGCGCCCGGGCGGGGTGATGCTGATCGTCGACCTCGACGTGGCCGCCGATCCGTACGGCCGCTGGATGCGCGCCGACCTACCGCACTACGACCCGGGCGCCGTGGAACGGTTCTTCGCCCGGGCCGGGTTCGGCTGCCGCCGCGTCGCGACCGAATGGCGTTTCGCGACCGCCGCGGACCTCGAAGCGGTGCTGAAGATCGAGTTCAGCAAGCCGGTCGCCGAACAGGCGATCGCGGAGTCCTTGCAGCGTAACGGGAATCGCACCCAGGACCTGACGCTGCCGGTGGGCTACCGCGTCCACGCGCGGGTCAAGCCCACCGGCCTCGTCCTGCCAGGTCACTCCGCTGCCTCACCCGAAGCGGACTCGTCCTCGTCTTCGCCGAGGATGCCGTAGAGCGAGCGCCGGGCGTCGTTGAGCACCTCGGCCGCACGGGCCTGCTGGCTCTCGGTGCCCGCGCGCATGATCTGCACGACGGCGGCGGCCAGGTTCTTGCCCGCCTTGGCCAGCCCGACCTCGGTCGGGTCGACGTCTTGGGCGATGTGCTCCCACGGCGGGGTGCTGTCCTGCTGCTCCGCGGCAGCGCGGCCGGCGTCGGTCAGCTCGAACAGCTTCTTGCCGTGCTCGTCCTTGCTGATGACCAGGCCTTCGTCGGCCAGCAGCTGCAGCGTCGGGTAGACCGAGCCGGGGCTGGGCCGCCAGAAGCCGCCGGAGCGCTCGCCGATCTCGCGGATGATCTCGTAGCCGTGCCGGGGCTGCTCGGCGAGCAGCGCCAGGATCGCGGCGCGGACGTCACCGCGGCGGCTGCGCCGTCCGCCGTGACCCCGCCGGCCCGGACCGTGGCCGCGACCGCGTCCACCGGGGCCGAAACCCGGGGGGAACTCGCCGAAACCACCGAAGGGCCCGAAAGGTGCGCGCCCACGTTCGTGGGCGAAGGGGTGTTGGTGCCTACGCATGTCGTGTTCCTTTCTCGAACTATTGCGACACGTTCACGATATATCGGAAACGGTCGGATCGCAACGGGTCTTCGGTGACGCCGGTCACCTGGGAAGATCGGTGCGTGCCGGAAACCATCGACGAGATCGACGCGCGCCTGCTGCAGGCGCTGGAGGAGGACTCCCGGGCCACGGCGGTCGCGCTGGCCGAGCGGCTGGGCCTGTCCCGCAACACGGTCCAGGCCCGGCTCGCGCGGCTCGAGCAGCGCGGCGTCCTCAGGTCGTTCGAGCGCCGCATCGATCCGGCGCGGCTGGGCTACCCGCTGCGGGCGTTCGTCAACGCGCAGGTCGACCAGCGCCGCCTCGCCGAGATCGGCGCGGCCCTCGCCGCGATCCCCGAGGTGACCGAAGTGTGCGGGCTGACCGGCGCGAGTGACCTGATGGTGCAGGTGGTCGCCGTCGACGCCGACGACCTCTACCGGATCGCCGGGCACATCCTGGCCTCGCCCGGGGTGGAGCGGACGAACATCTCCCTCGTCATGCGCGAACTCGTCCCGTACCGGTTGGCGCCCCTGCTGGAGCGCGTGCATTCTGCGCAGCCGGAGACCTGAGCTCCCGGGATCCGCTGCGCATTATGCGCACTTTCGACAGCATCGGTTGTGCGATGCGTCCACCGGTGCTGTCCTGGTGGGCGCTTCCTGCACGAAAGGTGTCGACGATGACCCATGCCCCCGTGACCGCCCCGGCGCTCACCGCGATCGAGCAGCGGGTGCTGTGGCTCGCCACCGCGATCGTGCACCAGGCCAACCGCGTCCGGCCGAACCCGTCCGGGCTCAAGGTCGGCGGGCACCAGGCGTCGTGCGCGTCGCTGGTCTCGATCATGACGTCGCTGTGGTTCCGGCACCTGCGCCCCGAGGACCGCGTCTCGGTGAAGCCGCACGCGTCGCCGGTGCTCCACGCGATCAACTACCTGCTCGGCGAGCTCGACGAGGCCTACCTGCCGACGCTGCGCGAGTTCGGCGGCCTACAGAGCTACCCGAGCCGCGCGAAGGACCCCGACGCGATCGACTACTCGACCGGCTCGGTCGGCATCGGCGCGACGGCCCCGATCTGGGGCGCGCTGGCCCGCCGCTACCTGACCACCCGGGGCTCGGCCGCCGGGACCGGCCGCCAGTACTCGCTGGTCGGTGACGCCGAGCTGGACGAAGGCGCCATCTGGGAGGCCATCCTCGACCCGGCCGTCGCCGAGCTGGGCGAGATCGTCTGGATCGTGGACCTCAACCGCCAGTCCCTCGACCGCGTCGTCCCGAACATCGCCGCCGGTCGGCTGCAGGGCATGTTCGACGCCGCCGGCTGGCAGGTGCTGACGCTGAAGTACGGGCGGCTGCTGGAAGAGCTGTTCACCCGGCCCGGCGGCGCCGAGCTGCGTGCCCGCATCGACGCGATGCCGAACCCCGAGTACCAGCGGCTGCTGCGCTGCGACGCCGAGCAGGTGCGCGACCGGCTGCCCGCGGGGAACACGGCCCTCTCCAAGCTGGTCGCGTCGCTGGACGACGAGACGCTGCTGGCCGCGATCCGCAACCTCGGCGGGCACGACCTCGGCTCGCTCGACGAGGTTTTTGCGTCCATTTCGGACGAGCGGCCGACGGTCATCTTCTGCTACACCGTCAAGGGCCGGGGCCTGCCGACGCAGGGGCACCCGCAGAACCACTCGTCGCTGCTGACCGCGGCGCAGATGGAAGAGCTGGCTTCGTCTCTGGGCACGGACCTCGCTTCGCCGTGGGAGCGCTTCGCTGAGGGTTCGCCCGAAGCGGCGTTGTGTTCCGAAGTGGCTTCGCGCCTTCGCCGTCCGGATGTTCCTTCGGCGCCTTCGCTGGAACTGCCCGTCGACATCGGACGTACGCCGTCCGGGACCGCGACGACGCAGGCGGCCCTGGGACGCGTTCTGCTCGACCTGACGCGCGAAGCGCCCGAAGCAGCGAAGCGGGTCGTGACGGTCAGCCCCGACGTCAGCTCGACGACCAACCTCGGTGGCTGGGTCAACAAGGTCGGCGTCTGGTCGGCGACCGAGCGCCGCGACTGGTTCGAAGACGACCCCGAGACGATCATGCACTGGCGGGAGAAGCCCACCGGCCAGCACGTCGAGCTCGGCATCGCGGAGACGAACCTGGTGGGGTTGCTGGGGGAGCTGGGAGCGACCTGGAGCCGGTGGGGCGAGCCGCTGCTGCCCATCGGCGTCATGTACGACCCGTTCGTCGAGCGCGCACTGGAGCCGTGGTCGTTCGGCATCTACGCTGGCGGCCAGTCGATCCTGATCGGCACGCCGTCGGGTGTCACGCTCGCCCCGGAAGGCGGCGCGCACCAGTCGATCACCACGCCGTCGATCGGCATCGAGCAGCCCGGCTGCGTCAGTTACGAACCGGCGTTCGCGATCGACACCGAGTGGACGCTGCTGGCCGCGCTCGGCCGGCTCGGCAAGCCGGGCGGGACGTCGTCGTACTTCCGGCTCTCGACCCGCCCGGTCGACCAGACGCTCGCCGCGGTGCCCACCGACCCGGCCGCCCGTGAACGCCGTCGCCGCCAGGTCGTGGCGGGCGCGTACCTGCTGCGGCGGGCCGCGGCGCCCGCCGTCACGCTGGCCGCCATGGGCGCCCTGGTGCCGGACACGCTGGCGGCGGCCGAGCGCCTGGCCCAGGTCGGCGTCGAGGCCGACGTCGTCTGCGTGACCAGCCCCGGCCTGCTGTTCGAGGCCCTTCAGGCCCGATCCGGCCGGGGGAGCGCGGAGTCGTGGATCCTCGACCAGGTCTTCCCGGCTTCGCGGGCGAAGCCGCTGGTCACGGTGCTCGACGGCCACCCGCACACGCTGGCGTTCCTCGCCGGGGTGAACCGGGTGCCGTCGGTCGCGCTGGGTGTCACGGGCTTCGGCCAGTCGGGCTCGCTGGAGGACGTCTACCGCCACCACGGCATCAACACCGACGCGATCATCCGCGCCGCGCTGGACGTGGTGGCCTAGCCGAAGGTGGCGCCGGCGAGCATGGTGTCCATCTTGGCGTCCCAGCCGGGGAAGGACCCGTACTGGACGACGAGGATCCGGCTCGTCGGCAGCCACCACATGCGGACCTGGTTGTTCTGCGCCGAGTTCTCGCAGGTGACCTTCCAGCGGCCGTACTCGGCGTTCTTGGGCCCGATCGGCGCGAACCCGGAGTCGAGGAGGGTGCTGCCGGTGGCCTGCGCGGCCTTCCCGGGCGGCGACGCGGGGGTGATGCAGGTCGGCAGGTCCGTGCCGGTGTACCAGCCGAAGGGCCGCTTGGTGCTCGGCAGGTTGATCGGCGCGCCGGGCTCCGCCTTGCGCAGGTCGAGGAGGCGCGCTTCGCAGAGGACGGTGCCTTCGGCGACGCAGCCGTCCAGCAGGCCGTCCTGGCTGCGCTCGGTGTAGGTCGCGCCCGCCGGCAGCGGCAGGCGCAGGGAGCCCACGGTCGCCTGCGGCCCGTTCATCGGGCTCGGACGGGGAGGCGGCTCCTCGGCCGGCGTGCTGCAGGCGGCGGCGCCCAAGGCGACCGCCACAGCCAGGACAAGGTGCCGGAAGGACACGAGCTCACCTCTTTCGTCGGCCGCCCGGACCCCCGTCCGGTGAACGCCGTCGATCATCCCTCCGGGTGACGCGGCCCCCGAGACCGGGGGCGGCCCGTGACCTGGGGTACACCTGGTCAGGGTGGCCCGGGCGGTGCCGGTGGGCGCGTGGGACACTGGTCAAGTTATGACTGCCCTCCCCCTTGTCTTCGACGCGCCCAAGCGCGGCCTGCCGCCGCGCCACCTCGCCGACCTTTCGGTGTCCGAGCGCGCGGCCGCCGTGGCCGAGCTGGGGGAGAAGCCCTTCCGCGCGAAGCAGCTGTCGAACCACTACTTCTCCCGCCTGACGGTGGACCCGGCCGAGATGACGGACATCCCGGCGGCTTCGCGCTCCCGGCTCGTCGAGTCGTTGATGCCGACGCTGCTGACCGAGGTCCGAGCCCTGGAGGCCGACAACGGCGCGACGCGCAAGACGCTGTGGCGCGCGCACGACGGCACGCTGCTGGAGAGCGTCCTGATGCGCTACCCGGACCGCGCGACGCTGTGCATCTCGAGCCAGGCGGGCTGCGGAATGGCGTGCCCGTTCTGCGCGACGGGTCAGGGCGGCCTGGACCGCAACCTGTCGACGGCGGAGATCGTGGACCAGGTCCGTTCCGCGGCGGCGGTCATGCGCGACGGCACGATGCCGGGTGGTCCCGGCCGGCTGTCGAACATCGTCTTCATGGGGATGGGCGAGCCCCTCGCCAATTACAAGCGCGTGGTGGCCGCGGTCCGGCGGATCACGGATCCTGCGCCGGGCGGTCTGGGGATCGGTCAGCGTTCGGTGACGGTGTCGACGGTGGGTTTGGCGCCGGCGATCCGGAAGCTGGCGGACGAGAAGATGCAGGTGCGGCTGGCGGTGTCGTTGCACACGCCGGATGACGAGTTGCGGGACACGCTGGTGCCGGTGAACGAGCGGTGGTCGGTGGACGAGGTGCTCTCCGCGGCCCGGTACTACGCCGACACCTCCGGTCGGCGAGTCTCGATCGAGTACGCGTTGATCCGGGACATCAACGACCAGCCGTGGCGGGCCGAGCTGCTGGCGAAGCGGCTGCGCAAGCACCTGGGTCAGTTGGTGCACGTGAACGTGATCCCGTTGAACCCGACGCCGGGTTCGAAGTGGGACGCGTCGCCGAAGCCGGTGGAGCGGGAGTTCGTGCGGCTGGTGAACGCCGGTGGGGTGGCGTGTACGGTGCGGGACACCCGGGGCCAGGAGATCGCCGCGGCTTGTGGTCAGCTCGCCGCCGAAGGCTGAGTTGTTCGTTTCGGTTATGGAGATTCTGTTGTGATGTATGCGCCCAGCCTGTTGGACCCCGCTGCGGAATCGTTGAAGCTCGCGGACTTCCGCGGTGCGACGGACGTCGCCCGTGAGGCGCGGACGTTGCTGGGTGAGCGGTTCAGTTCGGTGACGTTCATGTACGTGCTGATGCGGGCGTTCGAGGTCGAGTACACGGCGGCGTGCGATGCTTCGCGGTGGCATGAGTTCCACGGCGGGCCGCGGGCGCTGTCGGACGCTGATCTGGAGAAGCTGCTCGCTCCGTGGCTTGACCGCTGACCCGTGGCTCAGTTGAGCCGGTAGAGGCGTCCACCCTGGACGGCGAGCACGGTGAGTGGCCCGTTGGCCGGGCCGGCCGTTGCCTCCCACGCCGTCGCGCCGGGTGCGGCCTTTGTGGCCTGCCCGGCGGTGAGTGGCAGACCCGTGATGCCGCCGCCGGTGACCGTCCCGGTCTGGTCGGTGATGAGGATGCAGTCCGGCCGGGTGCCGTTGACGACGGCCCAGCCGGTGATGATGCCGCCGGCGTCGGTGGCGGGAGTGTCGAGTGTTCCGGTTGCGGTGGCTGACGCCGGTTGTGCGGTCGTCAGGTCGAGGTGGCTGCCGAGTTCGGGGCCGTGACAGCCGAGCGTGAAGCTGTTGTCGAAGGGGTAGGCCCCCAACGCTCGCGCCGCCGGGCCGGCGGCCCGCTGGATGTGCAGGGCATCAAGCGCGGAGGGGGCGTCGACACGCAGGGCGATCGCGGACAGGCCGAGCGGCGCGTAGCTGCGGCGGACTTCGTCGGCCTTCCCGCCACCGATGGCGTGGGTGACCAGGGACAGCGCCACGACCGCCACGACGAGGTACCGTTTCGACCACTGTGGACGGTGCAAAGTGGCCAGGACGAGTGCCGCGGTGGTGGCCAGCGCGGCGACCAGGACGTACCGGCTGATCAGTCCGACGTTGCCGCCGGGGACGTTCGTCGTCGTCCGGCCGAGTGCGAGCATCAACGCCAAGGCGACCGCGTAGCAGGCCAAACCGGCCCATCCCGCGTCGGTCGTCGCCGGCCGCTCGATGACGGTGCGGCGCAGCAGCAGGGCGAGCAGGGCGATGGTGAGGCCGCCGGCGATCACCGCGAGGACGGCGATGTCCACCGACCACAGTCCGCCGACCGCTGCGGAGACGACGGAAAGCCGTCCATCCGGGTCGAAGGCGTCCGTCGCTCCCGACTGCGTTCCGGCGGGTTTGGTCAGCCACCAGGCGATGAGGATGACGAGCCCGGCCGCTGCGGGGATCATGACGCGAAGCCGCGGTTCCTTGCGGAGCCAGGCGATGCCGGCGATCACGAACCAGATCGGCAACGCGGCACCGAAGCTCAGGCAGCCCAGCGCGGCGGCTGCGTACGCGCCGGCCGGGCGACCGTGGTGAGCGCAGGCGATCGCGATCGTGCAGAACGTGACCGCGGGGACCCAGCTGATGCCGTTCGTGCTCTGCAGCCACAGTTCGGTGGCGTGGGAGCTGAACAGCAGCCAGGACATCGCCGCGGTCAGTGCCGCCCGCGTCGTCGGGTTCAGGTGCCGCGGCAGCATCGTCCGCAGCGCGAACACCGCGACCGCGAGCAGGGCGACCGTCAGGACGGTCAGGACGCGGTTGTCCCCGCCAAACCAGGCGGCGTCGGCGTAGAAGAGCAGTGATGGCACGACGAACGGCTGGTCGAGGTGGTAGGTGAAGACCTGCCCGAGCAGGAGGCCGCCGCTGTCGTCGGTGATCTTGGCGAAGACGTGCCAGTAGTCGAGCAGCACGTGCATCTTCGGTGCCCGCACCGCGGCCAGGAGCGCCAACGCCACCGGAACGGCGGCGAACGCCCACAGCGCGGCGACGCCGGGCCGAGGCGTGCCGTCGCGGCGGACCTTCGCGGTCGTGCGCGGGATCGGTGCGGTGACGTCCGGGGCGTCGAGCGCAGGCTGGGCCATGAGTCTCCTGCCGAAAGGGCGGTACGAGGGTCCGGCGACGGCGGGACCGGCAGCCGATCGTAGCCGGTCGGCCTTCGCCCATTGAGGGCGGTGACCAGGCATTTAGCCGATCCGTGGTCGGCCGGCAACTGTGTGCTTCATCTCACTCGATGGTGTAACGACCGTGTGAGGTTCCGTCGATGCAGGGTACGGGCGAGGGAGGAGAATTCCCGACCCCGGACGAACCGGGCACGACGTGCGTGGAGCGTTCGCACCATCCCGCGGCGGCAGTCGTGCTCCGCGGGCCATTGGGGGCGGTCATGGCGATGCCGGGCCGCCGGGGGAGGAACTGGCCGTGCTGCGGTTGTCGCGCCCTGTCCATCTGGTCCGCTGGATCAGAGCGGTTGTGCTCGCTCTGACGATGACCCTCGTTGTCGGCAGCGCCGAAGCCCTCGCGGCTCCGCCGGCCGCGCCGAAGCCGGTCGATCCGCGCGACGTCGGTCTGCTGCCGTCGGCCGCGCCTGCTCCCGTCGCGCCGCAGGCGCCGTCGAAGGCGGATTTCGCCGCTCAGAGCCGGTTGGACGGCGGCGCGGGAACGCACTTCGACCCGCAGCGGTCGACGCCGGTGTCGCGGTCGATGTTCACCACCGAGTACGTCAACGTCGATGGCACGCATTCGGTGCGGCAGTCGAACCAGCCGCTGAACGTGCAGGACGCCGCCGGGAACTGGCAGCCGGTCCGGACCACGTTGGAGACCGACCCGGTGACCAAGCGCGCCGACGCGGACAACCACCCGCTGAGCCCGTCGCTGGCCACCAAGGCGAACGACGCAGCCGTGCTGCAGGTCGAGTCCGGCGGCCACACCGCCGGCCTGGCCCTCGACCTGGCCGCGCCGACGACGGCGGCAATCAAGGGCGACTCAGTCACCTACCCCGAGGTCGCCGCGGGCACGGACCTGGACTATGAGGTCACCCCGGGCGCGGTCAAGGAGACGATCAAGCTCAAGCGGCCGCCGGCCGATGGGCGTTCGTCGTGGAAGTTCAAGCTCACCACCGGCGATCTGATGCCGAAGCTGGAGAAGAACGGCTCGGTCACCCTGGCCGACAAGAGCGGCGCGGCGAAGATCGTGCTGCCGCCGATCGAGACCTGGGACTCCGCGGGCAACGGCGAGACCGCGCCGGCGATGACCGGCGGCACGTACACCCTGGAGAAGGCCGGCGCGGACTGGTGGCTGACCGTCGCGGTCGACCCGAACTGGCTGCGTGACCCCAAGCGCGTGTACCCGGTGTCCGTCGACCCGACCTTCACCTACGGCGTCACCGAGTCGCACTCCTACCGCTCCGACGGCACCAATTGCGACGCCTGCGGTCTGCGGATCGGCAACAGCCAGGCCAACGGCGACACCTACAACCGCAGCGTCTTCCACATGGACTACTCGCCGCTGTTCGGCAAGACCGTCGTCGGCGCCCGAATGGACCTGACCCGCAACACCAGTGTCGTCGGCTCGCTGAAGACGTGGAACGCGAACCTCTACCACGCGTCGGCGTTCAACTTCAACGGCGTCGGCGGCTACATGACCAGCGCCCTGGTCGGTGACGTCGGCAGCTTCGTCGGCGAAGGCATGACCGGCTTCATCCGCGACCGCGTCAACGCCCGCGACGGCTCGGTCTTCTTCATGATGATCGGCGCGGAGAACGCCGGCACCTGGACGTACAAGAACCTCAACGCCACTCTGACCGTCGACACCGGTTCCCCGGCCCCGGCCGCCACGCTGGTGGCTCCGGTGGACGGCACGGTGTCGACGTCGCTGACCCCGACGCTGTCGGTCAAGCCGGTCACCGACCCCGACGGGGAGCAGGTCAAGTACTGCTTCCGCATCGCGACCGGCGCGGACGCGAAGTCCGGCGTGGTGGTCGAGTCCGGCTGCCTGACGACGCCGACGTGGACGGTCCCGGCGGGAATCCTGCAGGACGGCGTCGCTTACACCTGGCAGGCGATGACCTACAGCGGCACGACCACGATCACCCCGACGTGGATCGGCCACTTCAAGATCGACCAGCGGATCGGTGACCACGGCCCGTCCCCGACCGACGACGCCGGTCCCGTTATGGTGAACCTGGCCAACGGCAACGTCACCACGGGGGAGGCCGCTCCGTCGTTCGCGACGGTCGGCGGCAATGCGGGGCTGAGCTTCACCTACAACTCGCAGCAGGTCGAAAGCAAGGGCCTCAAGGCGTCCTACTTCGCCGACCTGTCGCACAACGGGATCATCAACGACGCGCAGCAGCCGGTGCTGACCCGGACCGAGCCGCAGGTCAACGTCGACTGGGGCACGGACTCGCCGTTTGCGCCGGCGTTGCCCGCGGACTGGTTCGTCGTGCGCTGGGAGGGGTTCTTCCAGGCCCCGGTCGCCGGGACCTACCAGTTCGCCGGGGTGCATGACGACGGCGGCACCGTGTGGATCAACGGCGCCAAGGTCTACGAGGTCAACAACGCCAGTGACCTGAACTGGACCCAGGCGACCGGCGTCGCGCTGACCGCCGGGCAGCGTGTGCCGATCAAGGTGGAGAACGCCGAAGCCACCGGCGCAGCGAAGATGAAACTGTTCGTCCGGACCACGGACGGCACCACCGTGCCCTCGCAGATCGTCCCCCCGGCGTGGCTCTACACCGCGGATCTGCCGACGCTCCCGCTGGGCTGGACGCTCTCCGCCGATCTCGATGGCGACGGCTCCAGCTACACCGAGGCCAAGGTCACCGACCAGACGATCGTGCTGACCGACGCCACCGGCGCGAAGCACACCTGGACGAAGAAGAGCGTGGGCGGCTACACCGCGCCCGACGGCGAGGACGGCGTACTGGCCGTGGACTCCGCCGGCAAGGTGACCCTGCAAGGCGGTGGTGACATCTTCACCTTCGGCGCAGACGGCAAGCTCGAGACCCAGGCCTTGGCCGTCGATTCGCGCAAGCCCGCTTCCTTGCAGAACATCTACAACGGGACGCCGTCCCGGCTGGCGCAGATCAAGGACCCGGTCAGCGGCCGCGCCCACGTGCTGCACTACAACCGGGCGGGCGACGACTGCTACGGCGGAGCCACGCCCCCGCCAAGTGCCGACGCGCTCGCACCCGCGCAGATGCTGTGCCGGATCAGCTACTGGGACGGCAGCGAGACCCGGCTCTGGTACACCGGCGGCCGGCTCAGCCGCATCGAGGACCCGGGCTCGGAGGTCACCGACTACGGCTACGACTCCGCCGGTCTCTTGACCTCGCAGCGTTCGGCGATGGTCAACGACTGGATCGCCGCCGACCCCGCGGCGCGTTCGGGTGCGACCGACGTCAAGTCCGAGATCACCTACGACAGCAGTTCGGGCAAACCGAAAGCCACCAAGGTCGTCGAGCCGGCGCCGGCGCCCGGCCGGACCCGCTCCGAAACGGGCTACCGGTACGACCCGGCGAACCGCCAGACGTTCACCGACATCGCGGGCTTGAGCCCGGCGACCGGGTTCGCCGACAAGGTCACCTACGACGGCGCCGACCGGGCCACGTCCACGACCGACAGCGCGGGCCGGACTTCGTCGCAGGAATGGGGCGCCCGCGACCTGCCGCTGTCGACCACCGACGCGGCCGGACGCAAGTCGACGACCGTGTACGACTACGCCGACCGGCCGGTGGATTCCTACGGCCCCGCTCCCGCGTCCTGCTTTTCCGGTCAGCTGCCGGCCGCGAGCTGTCCCGGCGGCATGGCGCACGGCCACAATTCCTACGACGAAGGCATCAACGGCCTGGTCGCCGCGTACTACGACAACATGACGCTCTCCGGCGTGCCGAAGGTCCAGCGGACCGGCATCGGCCCGGCGGACGGCACGATCAAGAGCTCGTGGGAGTACAGCAACGACGTCGTCCCCGGGATCAGTTCGGACTCCTTCTCGCTGCGGCTCACCGGTGACCTGGTCTTCCCCGCCGCGGGGGACTACAAGCTGCGGGCCAACGTCGACGACGGCATCCGCATGTGGATCGACGACCAGCTCGTCATGGACTACTGGCAGGTGAGCAACCCCACGGTGCGGGAAGCCACCGTCCACAGTGACGCTGCGGGACAGGCCAAGAGGATCCGCATCGACTACTACGACAACGGTGGTTACGCCAAGCTCGACCTGACCTGGGTCGCCCCGGGCAAGGCCGAGGAACTCGTTCCCGGAACGGCGTTGAAGCCCCGGTACGGCTTGAAGACCTCGACGACGGCGTCGGAGTCCGGCGGGGTTGCCGACAAGACCGCGAGCACTTCCTTCGGCGACAACGTGCTCGATCCCGTCTACGGTCTCGGTACTTCGGGGCTGGCAGACCCGGCCGGCCTGAAGATCAGCGGTTCGGTGTCCTACGAAACTCCCGGCACCGGCTACCTCCGCAAGACCGCCAAGACCATGGCCACCGGAGCCAAGACCACCTACACCTACTACGGGGACACCGAGACCCGAGCCAACCCCTGTGTCGCCGGGAGCCCGGCGGTCAACCAGGGCAGCATGGCGAAGCTCACCACGTCCCCGGCGCCCGCGTCCGGCCCGGCCCGGGTCGACGAGCTGGTGATCGACGCCTCCGGGCACGTGGTCGCCGAGGCCACGGGCGGAGAATGGACCTGCACCACCTTCGACGCGCGGGACCGGCCGCTGGAGGAGAAGGTGCCGGCGAGCAAGGACGCCCCGGCGCGCACGGTGACGCACAACTACGCCGTGGGCGGCGACCCGCTGACGAGCTCGATCTCCGACGACAAGGGCACGGTCACCACCACCGTCGACCTCGCCGGGCGGATCAGCTCCTACACCGACGTCAACGGCGTGCGCACGACGACCGGTTACGACCAGGCCGGCCGGGCCACCACCTCGACGGTCACCCCGCCCGATCCGGCGGACCCGCCGCGGACGGTTTCGTTCACCTACGACGACGCCGGGCGGGTGCGCACCCAGAAACTGGGCGACACCACGCTGGCGACGGTGAACTACGACAACGCCGGTGAGCTTTCGTCCGTGGTCTACGGGAACGGGACGTCGCTGGCGTCCATCGCGAAGGACAACGGGGCGAAGGTGCTGTCGCTGGGGTGGAAGACCAGTGACGGCAAGGACATCGTCTCGCAGGTCGGCCGCACCTCGGCGGGCACCATCGTCGACGAGTCGCTGGGGGGTGTGGACGCCAGGCCGGCGGCCCCGAACTACGTCTACGACGCGATCGGCAGGCTGACCGAGGCCTACGTCACCGGTCACCACTACACCTACGACTACACCTCGGCGGCCGCCGCGACCTGCCCGGCCGGTACCCAGGCCAACGCCGGTCTCAACACCAACCGGATGCGGCTGCTGGACCAGACGGCGTCCGGCACCGCCGAGACGCGGTACTGCTACGACGCCGCGGACCGGCTGCTGAGCACCGAAGGCGCCACCGCGTTGTCCGGCGTCACCTACGACGCCGACGGCAACACGACCGGCTGGAAAGCCGCGGACGGCAGCACCACCACCCTGCGGTGGGACGGTTCGGACCGCAACATCGGTGTCCGGACCACCGGACCGGACAAGGCACTCGACGCCGACGTCACGTACACCCGCGACGCCACCAACCGCATCGTGCGCCGGGATCCGCTCGACTGCGACAACAACACGGTCGTGCGGTACGGCTTCACCGCCGACGGGGACAGTCCCGACCTGACGCTCAACGGCAACGGCAGGCTCACGTCGCTGTCGCTGTCGTTGCCCGGTGGGGTGCTCTACACGAGCAAGGCCGGCTCGGACGGGGCGTTCACCCCGTCGTTCGACCACCCGTCGGTCCGCGGAGACCTCGTTCTGTCCACGGACGCGGACGGCCACCAGGCCGGGGAGCTGCGGACGTTCGATCCCTACGGTCAGCCGCTCAAGGTGGACGGCGCGGTCGACGCGCAGAACGTGCCCGACAACTCGCCAGGCTCGATGGACTACGGGTGGCTCGGCGAACACCAGCGCGCCTACGAGCACGCCGGCGGACTGTCGCTCGTGCAGATGGGGGCCCGGCCCTACAGCCCGCTGCTGGGCCGGTTCCTCTCGGTCGACCCCGTCGAGGGCGGCTCCGCCAACGACTACGACTACGTCCTCGGCGACCCCATCAACGCCAACGACCTCGACGGCAACGGCTTCTGGGGATCGCTGTGGAGCGGCGTGCAGGCCGTGGCGCGGGTCATCACGCCCATCGCCGAGATCGTTTCGTGGGTTCCCGGCCCGATCGGCGCCATCGCCAGCGGGATCGCCGCAGTCGGGTATGCGGTCCAGGGCAACTGGGCGGCCGCTGCGTCCTCGGCCTTCGGCGCGGTGACCGGCGGAGTCGGCGGCAAGATCTCCAAGGCGATCAAGGCGGTCAAACGCTTCAGCGGCAAGATCGACCACGTCAAGCAAGCCGGCCACATCAAGGGCACGGCCAACTACATCAACCATCTCAAGACGGGGAAGAAGGAGGTTTCGGCCTTCTTCCACGGCCGGAAGTGGGCGAACTTCCACACCAGGCTCGGCGCGGCATTCGGCAAGCCCAGTAAAACTCAACCGCATATCCGGAAACTTCGGCTGCCGTATCCTGTCGGTCGGCACTCGAACGGTAAGCGGCAGTGGAGCGTGCGTGTCAGCACGCATCCCCAGAAGGGAATGCACGGTTCGCCATGGCATTAGGGAAGGGAGACCGGTCGGAGGAGTTCCTCGAGCATGCCCGCCGTGCCTATGGAGATCTCCAAAGCCCGTACTACGGGTTCTTCTCCGACGCGTTGAGGGACAACCGGTGGAAGCCGCTCCTGGACGGATTCAGGTTGTTCCTCCACGTCGAGGACTGGACTGACCCGCTGGACGTCAGTGTTTTGTATACCCTGCAGCCGCACCGTCGGAGTCGGTCGGCATGGTCGCTGTGGCTGTCGGCGGTGGGGCCGTACTCGTTGCTGACGTACAGCGATGCCGGTCGCGAATTGGCGCGCGCTGACGTGGTCACCGGTTTCGGTGAGGACAGGCCGGCGGAGGAGAAGCGGATCATCGAGCTGCTCCGGGATGCCGGGCTGACCTTGCTCAGCGCCGAAGAGGTCGAGGCGACCGTGGACTTCCACCCGCCGGACGGTCGGTTCCCGGTGTCCACGTTCGTGATGCTCTTCGGCGAGTCGGACGTGCCTTGGTGGTACGGAAGATAGGCAGTAGTCCAAGAACGGCTGACTGGCAGACGGGCTATTCGTGAAATTCCGCTCAATGCGCGCAGTGGCCGGCACCGGTGTCGTGGCGGTGGTTTTCGCCGGGACGCTGGTATCCGGGCCTGGCCAGGCGTCGGCGGCCACCGTGGATTGGCCCGGGGTGGCGGCGAGGGGCGCCAAGTTCGCGTACATGAAGGCGACCGAGAGCACCACCTACCTCGACCCGACGTTCGCGACTAACTACGCGGGGTCGGCGAACGCGGGGCTCGTGCGCGGTGCGTATCACTTCGGATTGCCGGACCGGGCTTCCGGGGTCGCCCAGGCCGAGTTCTTCGTCGCGAACGGTGGTGGTTGGGCCAACGACGGGAAGACGCTGCCGCCGGTACTCGACATCGAGTACAACCCGTCTTCAACCGCGGATCGGATACGGCACCCGGATTCACCGCGGACCTTGCGACGGCACTGCTGTCGGTGACTTGGACCGATATCGAGCAATCGGTTGTGTCTTCGCGCTGGTGATAGACGATCGTGGGCAGGTCATCGGTCCGCGGCTCCAGTTCATCTGCTGTCCGTGCTGGTGAGGCCGACAGCGCGGTGAGCGGGCGTATCTTCCTGGCCGGTTTGGTCTAACGGCAGCGGGGCACGGGTCTGCGCCGGCGACGGCGGCTGGGCCAGCACATGGTCGGTGTCGACGAGCCGCATCCGGTGAGCGGGCTCGCCGACACCCGGGGTCACGGGCACGTTCCCGGAGTCGCCGCTTCGGGAGTGGTCGACCTCGGACGAGGTCGACCCTCCCGGGTGACGAGGAACACAGGCACGCGTAGTGGTGTTCTGACCTGCATAGACGTCGGTCACTGTGCTTTGTAGAACGGTAAGCATGGGCGAGCCCCTCGCCAGTTGCAAGCACGTGGTGGCCGCGGTCCGGCGATCACGGATCCCGTGCCGGACGGTCTGGGGATCGGCGGGTTTTGCCGAGGAAGCCCATATCGTGGGTTTGCTCCAGGATGAGGGTTTCCGATTGTTGAGTGCGGCTGAGGTCGAATCGACGGTGAATGAATTTCGTCCATGGGGCCGGTTTCCGGTGTCGTTGTTCGTCGTGCTCTTCGGCGATACCGACGCGTGCCGTGGTGGCACGCGTCGTAACTCAGCGGATCGGAGCGGTCCGAGGCACCTGGCCAGTGAACCCGCGAGCCGGTCGGTGCTGGAAGGAAGGTGAAGAGCTTCACCGTGATGGAGCATTATGGGGGCGGCGCAAGCAGAGCCCGCGTCCGACGGTGCGATCACGCTGAGTCCGCCGCCGGCAAGGTACGTCAGGCTGCTGCGGTTACCGGGACGCCGCCGGGGAAACCAGTGACTCGGACAGGGTGACCAGCTCGCGGACGTCGTCGTCGAGGCTGCCGCCCTCGGGGATGGCTACCGGCATTGCCTCCTCCGGTACCGGTTCGCGGCGGGCGTGGGCTCGTAGGGCTTCCGCCAGGCGGTCGGCCAGGGGGCCGTCCTGGTCCCCGTGGGCCAGGTACGGGCTGATCCGGACCAGCCCGTCGCGGCATTCGATGACGCGCCGGTAGTAGCGGCGGTGCACGCCCAGCAGGCTGAGCGTGTCCCGCCACGGGTTGAGCGGGGTGCGGCTCAGCGCGTCCTCCGGGAACGCCTCGTGCAGCCGGGTCCACAGTGGACCGAGGCGGTGGTACGCGCGCAGGTGCTGCCACCACACGCGGGCCGCGGCCAGGCGGGTGGCGACACCCGGATAGGACAGGCCGACCACCAGCAGGATCGCGCTCGGGAACACCAGCAGAACCGTGGCCTGCACCAGCAGCCACGGGATCGCCGCGCCCGCCCAGTGCACGACGACCACCGCGATCAAGGTGGCCCCGCCCACCGCACCGATGGCGAAACCCGCCGATGCCACCGCCAGCCCGCGGGCCAGCCGGGGTGCGGCGCCCCGCGCGTAGCGGCGTGCGAAGAAGCACGCGCTCGCGATGCCGTACGTGAGGTACAGGTCGGCCGCGAGGTAGAAGACCGAAACCCCGGTGCGGGGGTACTCCCGCGGCGGGACGTCGGGCATGAGCACCGTGACGATCGCCATCACCAGGATCGCCAGGCCCAGCGGCACCGCTTCCAGCCGGGCCCGCCGCCGGGCGCGGGCGGCCGGGAGCGCCGAGAACAGGAAGAAGCACGCCAGGGAGAACACGAGCCCGCAGAGGAAGATGTGCTGGAACAGCAGCGGCACGATCGATCCGGGCTCCGGCTGGTTGACGTCCCCCGCCAGGAGACCGAGCGGGTAGGCGGCCGCGAAGCAGGCCAGGCAGGCGGTGACCATCCACCGGGCGACGTCACCCGGTGCCCGGGTGAGCTGGTAGATCTTCCACAGCAGAGCGGGGAAGAGGAGCACCCCTTGCACCACGATCAGCGTGATCTTGCTGTTCACAACCACCCCAGCCGTTCGTCGAGCGCGGCCTCGATCCGCTGCGCCGCGCCTTCGCCCGACGGCTCCGGGGCCACCCGGTCCAGCACGGACGCCCATTCCAGGATGATCGTCGCGACCGTCTCGGCCTCCCGCTCGTGGTCGGTGTCGTAGGAGGTCCGCAGCAGCGCCTGCCGGATCGGCTCCGGCTCCAGGTCCGGGTACTGCTCGCGCAGGTCGCGGGGCGGGGTCAGCCCGGCGGTCAGGCCGTGGTTCTCCGCCGTGGCGCCGTGGCCGGCCAGCATGTGGCCCAGCTCGTGCAGGATGATGTGGCGCTGGTGGGCCTTGCTCGTGTCCTGCTGGTAGACGATGTAGTCGGCCTGCCCGGTGGCGATCCAGGCGCCGAACGGACCCGGCACCGGGATCCGGTGCGCGATCAGCCGGATCGGGCGGCCGCGCTGTTCGCCCATGCTCCGGCACAGCTCGAGGACGTCGAGGGGTGGCTTGATGCCCAGTTCGTTCAGCAGCCGCCTGCAGCGGCGCCGCAACTCGCGTTCCCTCACCGATCGCCCCGCTGTCGCTGGGTGGCCTTGTGCTCCCGGCGGTCACCTCTGTGCAACCGCTCCGACCCGTTCCGCCACCAACGGTAGACGACGCCGAGCCGGTCGATGATCGGCCGCCCGGGTCGCGACGCCCAATTCGGTGGCGCCGCCGGCACCGGCGGGGTTAGGTCACTCCCCATGGTGCACTTGCAGGGCACGTGCGATGAGGGGTTCCGAGAGGTGCGCGACGCCTTGGCGGAGTCCTTGGCCAACGACGACGTCGGTGCGTCGGTCGCGGTGTTCGTCCACGGGCAGCCCGTGGCCGACCTCTGGGGCGGGTACGCCGATGCGGACCGGAGCGTGGCCTGGGAACGGGACACGATCACCAACGTCTGGTCCACCACCAAGACGATGATCGCCTTGTGCGCCTTGATCCTCACCGATCGGGGCGAGCTCGATCCGGATGCGCCGCTCGTGCGGTACTGGCCGGAGTTCGGCGCCGGCGGCGTGCTGGTGCGGCACGTCCTGTCGCACACCGCCGGCCTGCCCGTCTGGGACACGCCGATCACCCTCGCCGATCTGTGCGACGCGCCCAAGGTGACCGCGCTGCTGGCCGGGCAGACGCCGCGGTGGACGCCGGGGGAGGTCGGCTGCTACCACGCCGTCACGCAGGGGTTCCTGCTCGGTGAAGTCGTCCGGCGGATCACCGGCCGGTCCCTCGGTGCGTTCTTCGCCGCGGAGGTCGCCGGGCCGCTGGGGGCGGACTTCCACATCGGGTTGCCCGCTTCCCACGACCACCGCGTCGCGCCGTCCTTGGCTCCGCCCGGCGGGATGACCGTGCCGCCGCCCACCGAACTGTTCGACGCCGCTCCCAACCCGGAGCTCGTGCCCGACGACACGAACACCGTGGCGTGGCGGCGTGCGGAGATCCCTTCGGGGGCCGGCTACGGCAATGCCCGGTCGGTCGCGGCCGTGCAGTCGGTCCTCACGTCCGGCGGGGCGGGGTTGCTGTCGCGGGCGGGGTGCGAGCGGGCGCTGGAGGAGCAGTACCACGGGCTCGACCACGGCCTCGGCGTGCCGATGCGGTACGGCTTGGGCTACGGCATCAGCGGGCGCAACTGCTTCTGGGGCGGGATGGGCGGCTCGCTGGTGTTCAACGACTTCGACGCCGGGTTGACCGTCGCCTACGTGATGAACCGGATGAAGGACGCCATCACCGGGGACGGCCGGGGCATGACCATGGTGACCGCGGCTTACGGCGGTCTCGGGTAGCTGCCCGCCGGCTCAGCGTGGCTGGGCCGGCGCCCACAGGCCGTCCGCGTCGCCCGCTTCCAGGCGGCCCCGGTACACCCCGATCTTGCGGTCGATCAGCCGCAGGTTCTCCTGCAGCTCGTCCAGCCGGGCCAGCACCTCGGCGCGGTGCTCCTCCAGCAGCGCCAGGCGTTCCGGCTCGTTGCCGCGGCCGGCGGCGACCAGGTCCGCGTAGCGGCGGATCGTCTTGATCGGCATGCCCGTGGCGCGCAGCTTGGTGCAGATCTTGATCCAGTCGAGGTCCGGCTTCCGGTAGCGGCGACGGCCGCCGCCGGTGCGGTCGACCTGCGTGACCACCAGGCCCGCGCGCTCGTAGTAGCGCAGCGTGTGCGCGCTGACCCCGGTGCGGCGGGCCGCGTCCGCGATGGTCAGGCCCTCCGCAGGGATCGGGTTGACTTCGAGCACGCTCTAAATCCTAGCGTCGTCCGCATGAACGTTCCGACCGCAAGCCGTCCCGGCCTGGTGCTCGCGATCTGCTGCGCCAGCATCGTCGTTGTGGTGATGGACATCTCCATCGTCACCGTCGCCCTGCCGTCGATCCGCCACGACCTCGGCGCTTCCGTCTCCGGCCTGCAGTGGACCGTCGACGCCTACACGCTGGTGCTGGCCGTGTTCCTCGTGCTCGCGGGCTCGGCCGCCGACCGGTTCGGCCGCAAACGCGTCTTCCGGTACGGGCTCGCCCTCTTCGGGCTCGGGTCGCTGCTGTGCAGCCTCGCCCCGGGCATCGGCTGGCTGATCGCCGCCCGCGCGGTGCAGGCCGCCGGCGGCACCATGCTCAACCCGGTCGCGATGGCCATCGTCGCCACCACCTTCCCCGCGCCCGCCGAGCGCGCCCGCGCCATCGGCGTGTTCGGCTCGATGTCCGGCCTGGCGCTGGCGCTCGGGCCGATCCTCGGCGGCGCGCTCGTCGACGGCTTCGGGTGGCGGGCCGTCTTCTGGGTCAACGTCCCGATCATCGTCGCCGCGCTCGTCGCCACCTCGGTGTTCGTGCCCGAGTCGCGCGCGCCGCGGGCCCGCCGGTTCGACCCGGTGGGGCAGGCACTGGTGCTGCTGGTGCTCGGCAGTGTCGTCTGCGCGCTCATCGAAGCGCGCCGGCTGGGCTGGACGTCACCGTGGATCCTCGGCCTGCTCGTCGTCGCCGGGCTCGGCGTGCTGGGCCTCCTCCGCTGCGAACCGCGCCGCGCCGACCCGCTGCTCGAACTGCGCCTGTTCCGCAGCATCGCGTTCAGCTCGGCGATCGTCATGGCGGTGCTGGCCCTGTGCGGGTTCGGGATCTTCCTGTTCGTCGCCACCCAGTACCTGCAGGAGGTGCGCGGCATGACGGCGCTGGCGGCCGGGCTCTGCCTGCTTCCGGTCGGGCTGCTCGTCCTCGTCCTGTCCCCGCGGACGGGACGGCTGGTCGGCACGCGCGGCCCGCGGTGGCCGCTGGTCGTCGCCGGCGTCGCGCTCACCGCGGGCGGCGCCGCGGCGGCGTGGCTAGGCCCGGCGACGCCGTTGCCCGTGGTGCTCGCGACCTTCCTGCTCTTCGGCGTCTTCCTCGGCACGGTCAACCCGCCGATCACCAACACCGCCGTCTCCGGGATGCCGGGTTCGATGGCCGGGGTGGCCGCCTCGCTGGCGTCCTCGGGCCGGCAGACCGGCACGACCCTGGGCGTCGCGCTCGCGGGCTCGGCGCACGGGGTGTGGTGGCTGGTCGCCGGGCTCGGCGCCGGCCTGTTCGCCCTGGCGCTGTTCGGCACGGGCCGGCGGGCCGCCGCGACGGCCCGCCGGGCGGCCTCGCTGTTCGACGAGCTCAGCCTCCCGCGACCGACGGGATGATCTGCACCTCGGCGCCCTCGCGCAGCACGGTCGCGGTGCCGTCGCGGTGGCGGCACTCCTCGCCGTCGACGTAGAAGTTGACGTACCGGCGCAGCCCCGCCTGCTCGTCGCGCAGCCGCCGCTCCAGCGCGGGGTGGCGCTCGGCGAGCGCGTCGAGCACGGCACCCAGCGTGGCCGGTTCGGCGACCTCGACGTCGAGCCGGGACTCGCCGCCGGCCTTCTCCCGCAGCGTGCCGGGCAGCAGCACGGTGATCCGCACGGCTCACACCCTCGCGGCGCGGACGCTCAGCACGTCGGGCAGGTGCGCCGCGACGAGCTGCCAGCTGTCGCCGTCGTCGCGGCTGGCGTAGACGTCACCGGTCCGCGAACCGAAGTACACCCCGGCCGGGTCGGCGTCGTCGGTGCACATCGCGTCGCGCATCACGCCGGCCCAGTACCCGTCGGGCAGGCCCCGCCCCAGCGCCTCCCACGACTTCCCGGCGTCCTCGCTGCGGTACACCCGGCAGCGGCCGTCCGGCGGGAACCGCATCGCGTCGGCGACCAGCGGGAACGTGTAGACGACCTCCGGCCGGTGCGGGTGGACGACCACGGGGAAGCCGAAGTCGCTGGGCAGACCCTCGGCGATGGACTGCCAGGTCGCACCCGCGTCGTCGCTGCGGTAGACGCCGTGGTGGACCTGCGCGAACAGGCGGTCCGGCTCGGCCGGGTGCCGCGCGACCTTGTGCACGCACTGGCCGTATTCGGGGTACGGGTCGGGCACGTGGACCGCCTTGATGCCCGTGTTGCTCGCCGCCCAGGACTCGCCGCCGTCCTCGGTGCGGTAGACGCCGCCGGTCGACATCGCCACGGTGACGCGGCCGGGATCGGTGGGGTGCGGCAGGACGGTGTGGATGGCCTTGCCGCCGCCACCGGGCGTCCAGTGCTCGCGGTGCGGGTGGTCCCAGAGGCCGCGGACGAGCTCGTAGGTGCGGCCGCCGTCGGTGGAGCGGAACAGGGCGGACGGCTCGGTGCCGGCGTAGACGACGTCCGGCTCGCTCGCCGGGCCCGGCACGAGCTGCCACGCTCTGGCCAGCGATTCGCCGGTGTCCGCCGGGAACGCGATCGGGGCGTGGTCGGGTTCCGCCCAGGTCGCGCCCAGGTCGTCGCTGGTGGCCACGCTCGGTCCGAAGTGCTCGCTGGTCACCCCGGCCAGCAGCCGCGGCGTGGCGCGGCGCGTGTCGATGCCGACCGCGTAGACCTCCGTCATCGGGTGGTGCGGGCCGGTCACCTCCCAGGTGACCCGGTCGTCCGTGCTGGTGGCCAGCCACAGACCCTTGCGCGTGCCGATCGCGAGCAGGACGGACATCCGACACCTTCCTCCGGTGATGCAGGTCACAGGTACTCTGCCGGAAAAATCTCCCCGGGGAAATGTCGAACACCGGATCCGGCCGTTCGACGCGGGGGTGAAGGCCGGTCACCGCGTCCGGGAACGCACCGGACCCCGGCCGTAGAACACCAGGGAGCAGGACATGCGGTTTCTGATGATGCACCGGGTCGACGAGCGCGACCCGCAGTCGTGGAACCCCAGCCAGGAGTTCATGGAGAAGATGGGCGCGTTCGTCCAGGAGTCGGCGGAGAAGGGCGTTCTCATCACGGCGGAGGGCGTTCACCCGTCGGAGAAGGGCTCGCTGGTCCGCAAGCCGCGCGGCGCCGCGATCCGCGTGACCGACGGGCCGTTCGCCGAGGCCAAGGAGGTCATCGGCGGCTTCGCGCTGATCAACGCGGCGGACCGGGCGGAGGCCGTCGAGTTCGCCAAGCAGTACGTCGAGCTGTTCGACCAGGAAATCGAGGTGGAGATCCGCCAGGTCGTGGAGTTCGACGAACTGCCGCAGGGGTGACGGCGGCCGGTGGCGCTAGGCTGGCGGGGCAACGACTCTGGGGGGTAGAGCGATGTACCTGGTCACCGGCGCCACCGGCAACGTCGGCAGTGAAGTGGTTTCGGCACTCGCGGCGGCGGGCGCACCGGTCCGGGCGCTGGTGCGCCGCCCGGACGCCGAGCTGCCGGACGGCGCCGAGGCCGCGGTGGGCGACCTCAACTCTCCGGACGGCCTCACGGATGCCTTGACGGGCGTCGAAGGCGTTTTCCTGCTGTCCGGCTACGAGAACATGCCCGGCATGCTCGCGCAGGCCCGTGACGCCGGGGTGCGGCGGATCGTGCTGCTGTCCGGCGGTTCGGCCGCACTGGCGGACCTGGACAACGCGGTCTCGCGCTACATGACCCTGTCCGAGCGCGCGGTGCGCGAGTCGGGTCTGGACTGGACGTTCCTGCGGCCGCGCGCGTTCATGTCGAACGCCCTGCGCTGGCTGCCCCAGCTGCGCGCGGGCGACACGGTCCGCGCCCAGTTCCCGCACGTCGCGGCGGCGTGCATCGACCCGGCCGACATCGCGGCCGTGGCGGCGCTCGCCCTCGCGGGTGGTCACGAAGGGCTGGTCCACGAGCTGACCGGGCCGGTGGCGATCCGACCGGCCGAGCAGGTCGAGGTGCTGGCTTCGGTGCTCGGCCGTGACCTCCGTTTTGTGGGGCTGTCGGACGACGAGACGCGCGCGGAGCTGGCGGCGGCCATGCCGCGGGAGTACGTCGAGGCGTTTTGGAGCTTCTACGTCGACGGCACCTTGGACGAGGCGACGGTGTACCCGACGGTGGGCGAGGTGACCGGGCGGCCGGCTCGCAGCTTCGCCCAGTGGGTCGAGGCTCACGCGGACGCCTTCCGCTGACGCGGTGTACCGCGTCGTGCGGCCGGGCCGCGGGTTCAGACCGTGAGCACGACCTTGCCCGCCGAGTGTCCATTGTGGACGTAGTCGATCGCGGTCACGACGTCGGCGAGCGGGTACGTCCGGTCGAGCAGGGGCGTCACCCGCCCGGCCTCGGCCAGTTCGCGCAGCACTTCGAGGTCAGCGCCGCGGACCGAGGAGACCAGTCCCCGCAGGTGGTGGCCCACGAACGGGCTGAGCAGCGCCGCGCCGGCGACCCGCTGGATCCCGCCCAGCCAGCGGCCGCCGCCCTCGCCGCCGACGAGCACCAGCGTGCCGCCCGGGGTCAGCGCGCGGCGCAGGTACCGCACCCCGCGCATGCTCGCCGTGTCCAGGACGAGGTCGTACCGCTGCGCGGTGAAGTCCTCGCGGGTGTAGTCGACGACGTGGTCCGCGCCGAGGGTGCGGACCAGGTCCGTCTTCCCCGTGCTGCACACCGCCGTGACTTCGGCGCCGAAGGTTTTGGCCAGCTGCACCGCGAACGACCCGACACCGCCGGCGGCGCCGATCACCAGCACCGACTGTCCCGGCCGGACGCGGCCGGCGTCGCGCAGGCCCTGCAGGGCGGTGCAGCCGGAGACTGCGGTGGCCGCCGCCTGCTCGAACGAAAGCCGGGCCGGTTTCACCGCGATCCGATCCGCCTTCGCGACGGCGTACTCGGCGAACGCGCCGGTGCACTCGCCGAAGACCTCGTCCCCCGGCCGGACCGCCGTGACGCCGTCGCCGGCTTCCTCGACCATGCCCGCGAAGTCGAGGCCGCGCACCGGGTTCTTCGGCGCGCGCAGGCCGAAACCCAGCAGGCGCAGCAGGTACGGCTGCCCGGTGATCAGGTGCCACACGCCCGGGTCGACGCCTGCCGCGTGCACACGCACGAGGACTTCGCCGGGCCCGGGCGCGGGTCTCGCGATGTCGCGCGGTTCGAGAACGCCGGGGTTTCCGTAGCGGTCTTGGACGAGGGCTTTCACGAGGACTCCTCCGGGTAGTGGAACACGTCTTCGAGCGGCACCCCGAACACGTGCGCGATCTGGAACGCCATTTCCAGCGAAGGCGAGTACCGGCCCTGCTCGATGGCGATGACGGTCTGGCGGGTGACGCCGATCCGGGCGGCGAGGTCGGCCTGGGTCAGCCGGCCGTGCGCGAACCGGAGGGCGCGGAGCGAATTGGTGACGCGGGTCGGTTTCACCACGGCTGGAAACCCCGCCGGTAGGCGAAGATCCGGGCCATCGACCCGAGGATCGCCGAGAGCGTGAAGGCCAGGTAGACGGTGTTGGCGATCCAGAAGTGCGGCGCCTCGGCCAGCGACAGCAGCAGCGCCGCCACGGCGCCGATGACGACGAACGAGTGGCCGACGTACTCGCCGAAGCGCCCGATCTCGCGGTCGCGCTGGTCTTTCGCGCCGTCCTTCGACACCGCCGCGACGAGGATGTTCAGCACGATCGTCGCGACGATGGACGCGCCGACCGTCCAGAGCAGCGTCGCGACGTAGGGGACTTCGGCCGGCGGTCGCCCGCCGGCCCGGCCGAGGACCAGCACGAGGTACACCGCGTAGCTCACCACCGCGGCGATCCCGAGGATCCAGGCGCTCTTCTCTTCGTGGGTCACGTGGTCAAGGTAAAAGAAATTAGACATCGTGTCAAACTTTCTTGACATGAGAAAATCTCGGAGAGGGTGTCCAAGCGGCGGTCAGCCGTTCGTAGTCACCGCGTACGGCAACCGAACCACCGGAGGATCCCGTGAAGTACCTGATGCTGATCAACGCCAGCCTGAACGCCGACGGCGAGGCCATCGGCGGCTGCACGCCGGAGGGCTGGCAGCTGTTCTATAAGGAGATCCAGGAGGCGGGCGTCTACCTCTACGGGAGCCCGCTGGCCGACTTCACCACGGCCGTGACGGTCCGGGTGGACGACGCGGGCGAGCGGCTGGTCACCGACGGCCCGTTCGCCGAATCCCGGGAGGTGCTCGGCGGCTACTTCGTCGTCGACGTGCCGGACCTCGACGTCGCGCTCGACTGGGCGGCGCGCTGCCCGGGCTCCCGCGACGGCGGGTCGATCGTGGTGCGGCCGCTCGCCGGCTACGAAGGCTGACGGCGGTGACGGGGCGGGCGGGCGCGTCGGCCGGGGCTTCCGGGGGGAGTCCCCGGCTGACCCTCGAGGCGGTGTTCCGGGAGGAGCGCGGGCTGCTGCTGGCCGCGCTCGTCCGCCGCTTCGGCGACCTCGACCTGGCCGAGGAGGTGACGTCGGAGGCGATCGAGGCCGCGCTGGTGCACTGGCCCGCCGAGGGCGTGCCGCCGAAGCCCGGTGCCTGGCTGATGACGACGGCGCGGCGCAAGGCCGTCGACCGGCTGCGCCGCGACCAGGCCTACGCGGCCCGGCTCGCCGTGCTGCAGGTCGAGGCCGAGCGCGCGCCCGCCCCGCCGTCCACCGGGGACGAGCTCCCGGACGAGCGGCTCCAGCTGTTCTTCACCTGCGCCCACCCGGCGCTGCCCGCCGAGGACCGCGCGGCGTTGACGTTGCGCTGCCTCGCCGGGCTGACGACGCCGGAGGTGGCGCGGGCGTTCCTGGTGCCGAGCGCGACGATGGGAAAGCGGATCGTGCGCGCGAAGAACCGGATCCGCACGCTGCGCATCCCGTTCCGGGTGCCGGACGCCGCCGAGCTGCCCGGGCGGCTGCCGGGGGTGCTCCAGGTGGTGTACTCGATCTTCACCGAGGGGTACGCGGCCAGTTCGGGCCCGGACCTGCAGCGGCTCGGCCTCGCGGAGGAGGCGATCCGGCTGGCGCGGATCCTGCGCCGGCTGCTGCCCGCGGAGCGGGAGGTCGCGGGCCTGCTGGCGCTGATGCTGCTGATCCACGCACGCCGCGATGCCCGCACGGGCCCGGACGGCGGCCTGGTGCTGCTCGACGACCAGGACCGCAGCCGCTGGGACCGCGCGATGATCGAGGAGGGGACGGCGCTGGTCCCCGTCGCACTGACCGGCGGACCACCCGGGGGGTACGGCGTGCAGGCGGCGATCGCGGCCCTGCACGACGAGGCCGCGGACGTGGCGGGCACGGACTGGCCGCAGATCGTGGCGTTGTACGAGGTGTTGCGCGGGCTGGCGCCGTCACCGGTGGTGGAGCTGAACCGCGCGGTGGCGGTGGCGATGCGAGACGGCCCGGCGGCGGGGTTGGCGTTGCTGGATTCGCTGGCGGAGGAGCCGCGGCTGCGCGGGTACAGCCCGCTGCCGGCGGCGAGGGGTGACTTGCTCAGCCGGCTCGGGCGGAGTGCGGAAGCGGCTGCGGCTTATCGGGAGGCTTTGGAGCTGGCGGGGACCGAGCCGGAGCGGGTGCATCTGCGCGGCCGGCTGGCCGAGGTGACCGGGCCGCGATGAGGCCTACGCCGCCCGCAAAGCCGCCACGGCCGGGGCGAACATCGTCGCCTTGATCGCCCCCAGCGTGCCGCGGTCCTTCCCCGCCAGCGCCCGCACCTTCTCGCTCGCCACCTTCACCACCTCGCCCTCGGCCGCGATCTCGTCCACCAGCCCGATCTCCGCCGCCTCCGTGCCGCCGAAACGCCGTCCCGTCGTCATCGACGCGATCGCCGCCGACGGGGTCAGCTTGCCCTGGATCAGCGCCGCCATCCCGGGGGTGAACGGGATGTTGATGTCCGCTTCCGGAAAGCAGAAATAACCCCGATCGCCGCGCATCACGCGGAAGTCGTGCGCCATCGCCAGCATCGCGCCCGCGCCGAACGCGTGGCCGTTGACCGCCGCCACCGTCGGGACCGGCAACGTCAGCACCCGCGCGAACAGCTCCTGGACGTCCGTGACGTACTGGGACGCCTGGTCGCTGTGGGCCGTCAGCCATTCGAGGTCGAGGCCGTTCGAATAGAACTTGCCGCCGCCGGTGGTCACCAGGGCGCCCTCCACACCGTCCAAAAAGGAATGAACGCGCTGCAGCCAGTCCGGCGAGAAGCGGTTCTCGTCGTCGCCCAGGTCCAGTACGGAAACGGTCACGGTCGGTCCTTCTCTCGAGGGGGCACGGTCAGCACGGCCCGCACCGCGGCGGCCAGCCTGTCCCGCACCAGGGGGTCGGTGATGTCGCGCCGGAAGAACGCGGTCGGCAGGTCGACGACGCACGTCGTGATCACCTCGACGGCCAGGCCGTCGCCGCGGTCCCACAGCTGCCGGGCGAGCCGCACGAGCAGCGCGACCAGCCGCTTGTCCACCGCGTGCAGGGCCTCCGCCAGCTCGTCGGGCAGTTCGGGCCCGAAGAGCCGGTCTCCCCGGACCTTGAGCAGCATCCGCGCCCCGTCGGGACGCAGCGCCGCGTACTCCGCGGGCGTGTCCGCCGCCGCGACGACGGCCTCCACCGGCGAAGGAGCCCGGTCCACGAGCGACGTCTGGAGGTCCAGGAATGCCGTCGCCGCGCGCAACCAGACCCGGGCCAGCAAGGCGTTGAGCGACCCGAACGCGTGATAGATCGTTCCGTTCGGGACTCCGGCCGCCGCGGCCAGGCCACGCACGGTCACATCCGCCGAGGAGGCGACGAGCCGCTCGGCGACGTCGAGCAGCGCGTCGAGGTCGTGGACGCGGGGGCGGGGCATGGCGCGACCGTAACAGAACACGTGCTCCAAAACCAGCGCGGTAGGCTGCCGCCCGTGGAAATCTGGATCAACCCGGCCTGCTCGAAGTGCCGGTCCGCGGTGTCGATGCTGGACGAAGCGGGCGCGGAGTACACCGTGCGCCGGTACCTCGAGGACCCGCCGACGGCGGCGGAGCTCGAAGCCGTGCTGCAGCGACTCGGCCTCGAACCGTGGGACATCACGCGCACCGCCGAGCCGGTCGCGAAGGAACTCGGCCTCAAGACGTGGGGACGCACCCCCGGCGACCGGTCCCGCTGGATCGACGCGCTGGCCGCGCACCCGAAGCTGATCCAGCGCCCGATCATCACGGCCGACGACGGCACGGCGGTCGTCGCCCGCGACCCCGGAACGGTGCGGTCGGTCCTCTAGGGAATCGCGTCGGTCTTCGCCAGGAGCGGAACGTCCAGGGGCACCGTCTCCGGGTACTTGAGTCCGGCGCCGGTGTTCAGCACGACGACGTCTTCGTCGCCTTCGAGCCATCCGCTCGTGCGAAGGTGCCGCAACGCGGCGAAGCACGCTCCGCCCTCCGGGCAGACGAAGGCGCCTTCACGCTCGGCCAGTTCCCGTTGCGCCGTAAGCAGTTCTTCGTCGGTGACGGCGACCGCGGTGCCTCCGGTCGCGTACACGGCGTCGAGCACGAGGAAGTCGCCCAGCGCCTTGGGCACGGTGATGCCGAAGGCGATCGTCCGGGCGTCCGGGAACGGCGTGCTTTCCCGCTCGCCGCGGGAGAACGCCGTGACGATCGGCGCGCAGCCGGTGGCCTGGACGGCGACGAGCCGCGGCAGCGGACCGGTAACCCAGCCCAGCTCCCGCAGTTCCAGCAGTGCCTTGTAGATGCCGATGATGCCGACGCCGCCGCCGGTGGGGTAGAGGATGACGTCCGGCAGCCGCCAGCCGAACTGCTCGGCGATCTCGTACCCCATCGTCTTCTTGCCCTCGATGCGGTACGGCTCCTTCAGCGTCGAGACGTCCTGGACGCCTTCTCGCCGCTTCACCGCCGCGGCGACGAGCTTGCCCGCGTCCCCGATGAGACCGTCCACGCGGTACAGCTCGGCCCCGGCGGTGACGCACTCGCGCATGGTGATCGCCGGCGCGTCGTCCGGCATCGCGATCAGGCTCGACAGCCCCGCGCGCGCCGCGTACAGCGCCCAGGCCGCGCCGGCGTTGCCGTTCGTCGGCATCGCGATCCCGCGCACGCCCAGCTCGGCCGCCCGCGAGACGCCGACCGCGGCCCCGCGTGCCTTGAACGTGCCGGTCGGGATCAGGCCTTCGTCCTTCATCCACAGCCGCGAGAGCCCCAGTTCGCGGCCGTAGCGCGGCAGCCGCAGCAACGGCGTCATGCCCTCGCCGAGGCTGACGACGTGCTCGGCCGAGCGCACGGGCAGCACCTCGTGGTAGCGCCACAGCGTCGGCTCGCGCCCCGCGATCTCCTTCGGCGTCACGGCTTCGCGGATGCCGTCGAGGTCGTACCGCGCGAGCAGGGGCGCGCCCGCCGGCGAGAGGCCCTGGACGGCGTCGGCGTCCAGGCGGTCGCCGGTCCGGGAACACTCGAGGTGACTGAGGAACGAGTAGGGCACGGTGCCGATCCTAGGTCCTAAAGTGAGCACATGGACGCGCTGCGGGTGTGCCTGTACGTCTTCGCCGGGGTGACGCTCGGAACCTGGCTGGTGTCCGTGCTGACCAGGGAGTACTCCTGGGTCGACCGGATCTGGTCGATCGTGCCGGCGGTCTACGCGGGGATCTTCGCCGGTGCCGCCGGGTTCGCCGACCCGCGGCTCGACGTGTTGTTCGCGCTGGTCGCGCTCTGGGGCATCCGGCTGACCTTCAACTTCGCCCGCAAGGGTGGCTACGCGCCCGGCGGCGAGGACTACCGGTGGGCGGTGCTGCGCGAGCGGATGGCCCCCTGGCAGTTCCAGCTGTTCAACTTCTTCTTCATCTCGCTGTACCAGAACGCCATCCTGCTGCTGATCACGCTCCCCGCCCTGACCGCGCTGGAGCACCCCGGCGAGTTCGGCGTGGCGGACGTCGTCGTCGCGGTGGTGTTCGCCGCGTTCCTCGTCGGCGAAACGGTCGCCGACCAGCAGCAGTGGGCGTTCCACCGGGAGAAGCACGCGGGCCGCGCGCCGACGCGGTTCCTGCAGAGCGGGCTGTTCCGCTACTCGCGGCACCCGAACTTCTTCTTCGAGCAGGCGCAGTGGTGGGCGGTCGCCGCGTTCGGCGTCGTCGCCGGCGGTCTGCAGTGGACGGTCGTGGGCGCGGTCCTGCTGACGCTGCTGTTCGCCGGTTCGACGCGGTTCACCGAGAGCATCACCAAGTCGCGGTACCCCGAGTACGCGGACTACCAGCGGCGGACGTCGGCGGTGGTCCCCTGGCCGGCCCGCGGATGACGGTCGTCGCCGCGCTGCAGATCGCGACCGGGGTCCCCGTCTCGAGGATCCTGGCGTTCGAGGACGAGATCCGCGGCGCTTCCCTGGTCGTGCTGCCCGAAGCCGTCCTCGGCGGGTACCCGCGCCAGGAACCCTTCGTGCGGTACTTCGCCGCGGCGGTGACCGTGCCCGGCCCCGAGGTGACCGAGCTGGCCGGGCTCGCGTCCCGGACCGGCGCGACGCTGGTGGTGGGCGTCATTGAGCGCGACGGCTCGACGCTGTACAGCACGGTGGTGTTCCTCGACCCGCGGCTCGGGCTGGTCGCCAAGCACCGCAAGCTGGTGCCCACCGCGCGGGAACGCCTGGTCTGGGGCCGCGGCGACGGCTCCACGCTCCCGGTCGTCCCGACGGCGGCGGGCCGGGCCGGCGCGGCGATCTGCTGGGAGAACCACATGCCGCTGCTGCGGGCGGCGATGTACGCGAAGGGCGTCGAAATCTGGTGCGCGCCCACGGCGGACGACCGCGACGTCTGGCAGGCGTCGATGCGCCACATCGCCGACGAGGGCCGGTGTTTCGTGATTTCGGCGTGCCCGTACGAGGCTTCGGGCGACGACCCGTTCCGCGGCGGCAGCGTGATCGCCGGCCCGCTCGGGGACGTGCTGGCCGGCCCGCTGCGCGACGCGGAGGGCCTGATCACGGCGGAGATCGACCTCGAGGAGATCGTGGCCGCGCGGCACAGCCTCGACGTCTCGGGGCATTACTCGCGGCCGGACGTCTTCTCGTTGACGGTCGACGAGCGACCGCGGGACGGCGTCACCTTCCTGAGGTGACGCCGTCCCGCGAGGGCTCACACGGCCAGCCGGCCGCCGTCCACCGGGAGGATCGCGCCGTGGACGAAGCTCGCGTCACCCGCGGCCAGGAACGCGATGGCCGCCGCGATCTCCTCCGGGGCCGCCACCCGTCCGGCCGGGCCGGCCGCCGCCAGGTCGTCCAGGCCGTCGCCGAACGCGGCGGTGCCTTCCGTGCGGGTCGGACCCGGGCTGACCGCGTTGACCCGCACGCCCGACGGCCCGAACTCCGCCGCCCAGGCCTTCGTCATCAGCTCGATCGCCGCCTTCGACGCGCCGTAGGGCGCCATTCCCGCCATACCGGCCGTCGCCACGATCGTGGACACGTTCACGATCGCGCCGTGGCCGCGCGCGGCCATCTCCGGCGCCAGCTCGGCGACGAGGTAGAACGGCACCTTCACGTTCGTCGTGAAGACGGCGTCGAAGTCCGCCTCCGGGAAGCCCGAAGTCGGCCCGGTCGGGAACACGCCGGCGTTGTTGACCAGCACGTCGATCGGCCCGCCCACCTCCCGCGCCCGGGCCGCGAGGGCCCGCGCCGACGCGGCGTCCTTCAGGTCCGCCGCGACGAAGTCGGCCTTGCCGCCCCCCGCGCGGATGGTCTCGACGGCCTGGGCGCCGCGCCCGGCGTCCCGGCCGGACAGCACCACGCGCGCGCCGAGCCCGGCCAGCGCGACCGCCGTCGCCCGGCCGATCCCGCTCGTCCCGCCGGTCACCAGCGCCGTCGACCCGGACAGTTCTGCAGTCATCGCTCACTCCTCCGAAACCCGGGTGTTTCCCCGGTCGCAGAGTTCAAGCGAGCCGCCCGGGCGAGACTTCCGGATGAGCGTTCGACCCTCCTTATACCCCCGATCCGTTCTGCCGATGGTCTTCCAGCGCCGCGACGAACTCGGCGACGTCCCGCCGGTGCGACGACGCCGGCCACACGGCCCAGGTCCGCCGGACGATCGGGTTACCGGCCAGCGGCACCCACCGCACCGTCTCCGGCAGCGGGTACGGCCACTCGGGCGGGGCGAACGCGAACGCGCCGCCCGCGCTGACCGCCGGGATCTTCAGCTCGACGATCAGCCGCTGCTCCTCCGGGACCTCCGGGCCGACGTCGAGGCCGTGGCTGCGCAGGATCGCCGCCAGCTCGTCGTACCAGGCCGGGCTGCCCGCGCGGGGGAAGGCGAACCACTCCAGGCCCGCCAGGTCCTCCAGCCGGACCGGTGAACCCAGCTTCTCCGCCACGTCCGCGGCCAGCAGGACACCCACGTCCTCGGCCACCACCAGCACCGCGTCCAGATCGGCGCCGGCCGGGCGCTCGCGGACCAGCCCGACGTCCAGCTCGCCGGCCCGCAGCGCGGCCACCTGCGCCACCGACGACAGGTGCCGGGCCTGCACCCGCGTGTCGCCCAGCCGCGCGAGCGCGGAGGGCAGCAGCTCCGGCGGCAGCTCCAGGGGAACGCCGACGCGCAGCACACCGCCGCCGGCCGCGGTGTGCCGGGCCATGGCCGCGAGGGCCTGGTCGTGGCGCGCCAGCACGGCACGGGCCTCACCCAGCAGCGTCGTCCCGGCGTCGGTGACCTGCACGCCCGTGCTCGTGCGCACCAGCAGCCGGACGCCGAGCCGCCGTTCCAGCGCGGTGATCGTCTGGGACAGCGCCGGCTGGCTGACGTGCAGCTGCCGCGCCGCCTTCGACATCGCGCCGGCTTCGACGACCGCGACGAACGCCCGGAGCTCGCGGATCTCCATCAGCGGGCCCACCGGATCGGCAGCGACTTGAGGCCGTTCTGGAAGTTCGACCGCAACCGCACCGGCTCGCCGGCGAGCTCCACGTGGCCTAGCCGGTCGAGCACCGCGTCGAACATGGCCCGCAGCTGCACCCGCGCGAGGTGGGCGCCGAGGCAGAAGTGCGGGCCGTGGCCGAAGGTCAGGTGGTCGTTCGAGGTCCGGCCGATGTCGAAGACGTCCGGGTCGGGAAACACCGAAGGATCGCGGTTGGCCGAGGAGAACCAGACCACCACCTTGTCCCCGGCCCGGATGTCCACATCGGACAGCCGGACGTCGGCAACCGCGGTGCGGCGGAAGTGCATGACCGGCGTCCACCAGCGAAGCATCTCCTCGACCGCGGACGGCAACAGCGACCGGTCGGCCAGCAGCCGGCGGTATTCCGCCGGGTGGGAGAGCAGCGCCAGCAGCCCGCCCGGCAGGGCGTTGCGGAGGGTTTCGTTGCCCGCCACGGAAAACAGCCAGAACAGGTTCTCGAACTCGGCGAGCGAGACGCGGGCGCCGTCGTCGCCGACGTGCCGCATCAGGTTGCTCATCACGTCGTCGCCCGGGTGCTCGCGCTTGTACTCACCGAGTGCGTTCGCGTACGCGTAGAGGTCCGGCATGCCCGCGCGGGTCCGGGGATCCGGCATCGCGCCGTCCGGCCCGGGCGACGGGCGGACGGCGAGCGCGGCCCGGGCGAGGTCGCTCACCTCGGAAGCGGAAACCGTCGAGCTGACCGCGTATTCGGCGTCCTGGTAGCCGATCACGCGGTTGCTCCAGTCGTACATCAGCCGCCGGTCCTCTTCCGGCACGCCGAACACCCCGGCGAGGGTGCGCAGCGGCAGGTCGGCGGCGACGGCGGCGAAGTCGCACGCGCCGCGATCGGCCACCGCCGCGACGGACTCCCGCGCCCAGCTCTCGATCTGCGAGGTCAGCTTCGCGACGGCGCGTGGGGTGAACGCCTTGGTGAGCAGCCCGCGCAGCCGGCCGTGCTCCGGCGGGTCCATGTTGAGCATCATCCGGCGCACGTAGGCGAGGTCGGCCGCGTCGCGGATCTGCGTCCCGCCGAGCTGCGAGGAGAACACCGCGGGGTCGCGCAGCACCCGCCGCACCTCGGCGTGGCCGAGCACGGCCCAGAAGTCGTCGACGCGCACCACCGGGCCGGCGCGCCGCAGCCGCGCCAGTTCGTCGTACGGGACACCTCGCACGTAGGTGTCCGGATCGGTGATCGCCACGAGCCGACCCTAGCCGCGCCCCTACAATTTTTCCGGGGCTCGGGTGGCGGAGCCCCCGGCTTGGGGCGAAGCCCCAGGTGTCACCGACAGTTTGGCAGGCTGTGCGGATGGACACGCTCAACATGCGCACCGGCGGCAAGGGCGACCCGGCCGTCCTCCTCCTGCACGGCCTCGGCGCGACCGGCGCCGTCTGGGCCCACTTCCCGGTCCTGCTCGACCGGCGCGTCCTGGTGCCCGACCTGCCCGGCCACGGCCCGTCCGCGCCGCTGCCGCACTACAGCTTCGCCACGCTGGCCGAGGCGGTCGCGCGGGCGCTGCCGGACGGCGGGCCGCTGGTCGTCGCCGGGCATTCGCTCGGTGGCGTGCTCGCGCTCGAACTGGCGTCCGATCGCTACGACGTCGAGGTCGCCGGCGTGCTGGCCCTGGGCGTGAAGGTCGAGTGGAGCCAGGACGACCTGAACCGAGCGGCGTCGTTCGCGGCCCGGCCGCCCCGGGTCTTCGCGACGCTGGCGGACGCCGAGCAGGCCTACCTCAAGGTTTCCGGGCTGCTCGGGATCGCGCCCACCGACCCGGCCGGGCTTCGCGAGACCGAGGGAGGTTGGCGCCTCGCGATGGACCCGGCCGCGTTCGGCCTCGGCGCGCCGGACATGCCGGCCCTGCTCGCCGGGGCGCGGTGCCCGGTCGTGCTCGCCGCGGGCGAGAACGACCCGATGAGCCGTCCGGAGCAGCTGCGGGCGCTCGACCCGGACGCGGTCACGCTCGCCGGCCTCGGGCACAACGCCCACGTCGAGGACCCGGCCGCCGTGCGGGCCCTGCTCAAGCGCTTCGGTGTGTAGAAGGTCCGGGTGCAGCCGTCGTACCCCATGCGACGGCTGCTCCTCGAACCCCTCGCCACCACCGGACGCGAGAAAGCCTAGGAAACCGCGGTGGACGAGCGCCTGTACTGCTGCTCCACGCCGCCGTCACCGTCCGTACCTGCGAAAACGGTTATCTTCGCCGTTCGGTGGTACAGGTGGAGCGGCACGATCGTGATGCTGGATGGGTACGTTCCGCTGGGGGCACGCAGGAGAGGACGCCTGTGGACGAAGGCCTGTCGTTCGCCGGATGGCTGCGGGAACGACGTGTGCTCGCCGGCCTGACCCAGGCCCAGCTCGCCGAGCGCGCGGGGCTCAGCCTGCGTGCGGTGCGCAACGCCGAGCTGGGCAGCGTCCGGCGGCCCCGCCCGGAGACGGCCCGCAAGCTGCGGGAAGTGCTGGCCGAAGCCCCGCCGGAGCCGGTGCGGATCGGCGTCCTGGGCCCGCTGACGGTCACGCGGGGCACCGAGCCGGTCGAGATCGGCGCCGAGAAGCAGCGGCTGCTGCTGGCGATGCTGGCCCTGCAGCCGAACCGGACCGTCCGGCGCGAGGACCTCGTCGACGTCGTCTGGGACGAGCCGCCGCCGTCGTGCCTGGAGCTGCTCCACACCTACGTCGCGCGGCTGCGGCGGGCGCTGCGGCCCGCCGACCTCATCGCCACGGACAAGGGCGGCTACCGGCTCGCCGCCGGCGAGGACGAGCTCGACCTGCTGCGGTTCGAAGCCCTCCTCGCGCGGGACGCCCACCGCGAGGCCCTCGAGCTCTGGCGCGGCCCGGCGCTCGCCGACGTCGAACGGCTGCGCCAGCACCCCGTCCGGCTCGCGCTGGCGATGCGGCGCGCCAAGGCCGTGCTGGCCTACGCCGCGGTCGCGGACCCCGAGGACGCGGCGGTGCAGCTGCGGGTGCTGACCGCCGAGGAGCCGCTGAACGAGGCCGCGCACGCCAAGCTGGTGCTCGCGCTCGCCGCGTCCGGGCGCCAGGCGGCCGCGCTGGACGTGTTCGACGAGGTGCGCCGCCGGCTGGCCGGCGAGCTCGGCCTGGAACCCGGCCCCGAGCTGCGGGCGGCCCAGCGTCAGGTGCTGCGGCAGGACTTCGCCGCCCCGGAGCCGCCGGCCCGCGTGCCGGCCCAGCTGCCCGCGGACGTCCCCGGCTTTCGCGGCCGCGCGGCCCAGCTGGCGGAGCTGGACACGCTGCTGCACCGCGACGAAGGCGACACCGGCGCGCGGATCGCCGTCCTCTCCGGCACCGGCGGGGTCGGCAAGACCGCACTCGCGGTCCACTGGGCGCAGCGCTCGCCCGCCGAGTTCCCGGACGGCCAGCTCTACCTCGACCTGCACGGCTACGGCACGGTCCGGCCGGTGGACCCGGGCGACGCCCTGTCGGGGTTCCTGCGCGCCCTCGGCGTCGACGGCGCGGACATCCCCGCCGAGCCGGACGAGCGCGCCGCGAAGTTCCGCACCGCGCTCACCGGGCGGCGGATGCTGCTGGTGCTGGACAACGCGGGTTCGGTCGGGCAGGTCCGCCCGCTGCTGCCCGGCTCGCCGACCTGCCTGGTGCTGGTGACCAGCCGGGACGCGCTGCCCGGGCTGGTCGCCCGGCACGGCGCCCGCCGGGTGCTCGTCGACCTGCTCACCGAGGCCGAAGCCCGCGACCTGCTGCGGGCGCTGCTCGGGCCGCGCGCCGACGACGAACCCGAGGCGGCCGCGGCGCTGATCGGGTACTCGGCCCGGCTGCCGCTGGCCCTGCGGCTGGTCGCGGAGCTGGCGCTGAGCCGGCCGGGGGAGCGGCTCGCCGAGCTCGCGGCCGAGCTGGCCGACGAACGGCGGCGGCTCGACCTGCTCGACGGCGGCGGCGACCCGCTGACCGCGGTCCGCGCCGTGTTCTCCTGGTCCTACCGCAACCTCGCGCCCGACGCCGCCCGCGTGTTCCGGCTCTGCGGCCTGCACCCGGGCCGCGACCTGACACCACCCGCGCTCGCCGCGCTGGCCGGCGTCCCCCTGCCGGAGGCGGAACGGCTGACCGGTGCCCTGGTGCGCGCCCACCTCGCGCAGCGGACCGGCGAGGACCGCGTCCAGCTGCACGACCTGCTGCGCGTCTACGCCGCGGAGCTCGCGGCCGCCGAGCCGGAGGAGAGCCACGCGGCGCAGGAGCGGCTGTTCGACTGCTACGTCCGCTCGGCCGCGCAGGCCATGGACGTCGTCCTGCCGCAGGAACGGCACCTGCGCCCGCGGGTGCCGGAACCGGACGTCAAGGTGCTCGACGCGCAGGCGTGGCTGGAGGCCGAGCGCCGCAACCTGCTGGCGGTCGCCGCGCACGCGACGCGGCACGGGTGGCCCGACCACCTGCGGCTGCTGTCCGGGATCCTGTGGCACTACCTCGACGTCGGCGGTTACCACGAGGAAGCGCTGGTGCTGCACACGCACGCGTCGGCGCTGGCCCACCACGCCGGCGACCGGGCGGCCGAGGCCGAGCCGCTCATCCTGATCGCGCTGGGCCACTGGCGCGTCGGCCGGTCGCCGGAGGCGCTGCGGTACCTGGAGGAGGCGCTCGTCCTCGCCCGCGAGACCGGCGACCGGCGCACCGAGATCCACGCGGTCAACACCCTGGGCCTGGTCTGCCGCGCGCTGGGCCGGTTCGCCGACGGGATCGGGTACTCGACGGAGGCGCTCGCGCTGGCGCGCGAGTCGGGCGACCGCACCAGCGAAGGCCTGGTCCTGGTGGTGCTGGGGTGTTCCTGCCGCGGCATCGGCCGGTACGGCGAAGCGCTCGGCTACCTCGAAGAGGCCTTGTCCCTCGCGCGGGACATCGCCGACCGCACGAGCGAAGGCTACGCGCTGGTCAACCTGGGCGACACGTTGTCGGCGCTGGGCCGGCACGACGAAGCGGTGCAGGTCCTGGAAGAGGGGCTGGGGCACCTCCGCGCGATGGGCGTCCGGGTGAGCGAGGGGTACGCACTGGGCATCCTCGGCGACGTCGAGCACGCGCGCGGCCGGTACGCCGAAGCCGCGGTGCACCTCGAACGCGCGCTGGAAATCGCGCAGGAGACGGGAAGCCCGCCCAACCGCAGTGTCACGTTGAAGCACCTCGGCGACGTGCGGCTGGCGCAGGGCCGCCACGCGGAAGCGGCCCGGCACCTCGAAGAGGCGCTGAGCCTGGCCCGCGAATGCGGTGACCGCGGCGTGGAGTCCCGCGTGCTCAACAGCCTCGGCAGCCTCTCCGCCGCACGCGGCGCCTCCGCCGACGCCCTCCGGTACCACCGCGAAGCCCTGGCCGTGGCGAAGGAAACCGGCTGCCGCCCCGAACAGGGCCGGGCCCACTGCGGGCTGGGGGAGGTCCATTGTGGACTCGGTGACCCGGGGGCCGCGCGCGAGCACTGGGAACGCGCGCTGGCCTGTTACGCCGGGGAGTGCGTGCCCGGCGCGATCCGGGTCCGGAACCACCTGACGGCCTTGGAGCGCGTCGCGGGGTAGCCGGGCTCGAGGGCGGCCAGGTCGTTTTCCAGCCGCTGGAGGTCCCGGTCGACGACGTCGGTGCTGCCCGCGAGCCGGGGCCGGGGACGCCGGGCGATCACGTCCTGCTCCCGGTGGCCTTGAAGAACGTGTAGTGGAAGGTGCCGTCCTCGCGGGCGGTCCGGTGCAGGTCCGCGACACCGTGGTCCCAGCGCTCCGGCGTGATCAGCCCGCGGGCGACGGCGGTTTCGCCGACGCCTTCGACCATCGCGGTGAAGGTGTCGCGGGTGAACCCGGTGACCAGCCCGGGCCGGGACGCGTCGGCGTAGACCGTGCGCGGTCCGACGGTGACGTCGCAGAACCCCGCGCCGGTGAGCAGCGGGTACAGGCGGCGGCCGATGAGCGCGTCACCGCCGGCGTCGGCCTGGAGCCGGACGAGGCAGCCGATCGCGGCCTGGGCGTGCTCGCTGCGCGGGTGGAAGAACGCCGACCCGTGATCACCCTCGATCACGGTGATCGTGCCGCCCGGCCGCAGCAGCGTCTTCAGGTGCGCGAGGGCCTTTTCCGGCTCCGGCAGGTGTTCCAGCACGAAGCAGACGAAGAGGTGGTCGTACTCGCCGTCCAGGTCGAACAGGTCGGCCTGCCGGAATTCGACGCCCTCGACCCGGGACCGTGCCTGGTGCAGCGACGCTTTGGAGACGTCGACGGCGGTCAGGTGCGCGTCCGGGCTGCGGGCCACGAGGTGGACGGTCTGGGCGCCGACGCCGCAGCCGACCTCCAGCACGCGGCTCCCGGCGGGGTAGGCCGTCCCGTCGTGCAGCAGCGCGGCCAGGGTGTCGGCCTGGTCGCCGAGGCGGCGGGACTCGGGTTCGGTGTATCCGTGCACGTAATTGGTGTCCATACGCCCAGGGTGCTGCGACAATGGCTCGATGAACAGAGCCAAAACAGCGCTTCCGGACTGGTCCAAAGGGTCGGACTTCCTCCAGCTGGACGTGCGCGAGGCGCCGCCGGGCGGGCTGGCGGACTGGCTCGCCGGGCAGCTGCGCGCCGCGATCGCCGACGGCAGGCTCCCGATCGGCGCACGGCTGCCCGCGTCCCGGGTGCTGGCGGCCGAGCTGCGCGTGTCGCGCGGGGTGGTCACCGAGGCCTACCAGCGGCTGATCGACGACGGGCACGCCGCGGGCCGCGGCCGGGCCGGCACGGTCGTCGTCGCCGCGCCGGTGCTGCCGCCGGAGCCCGAGCCGGACCGGTCGCCCGCGAAGGTCATCACGGCGCTGCCGGGGGTGGCGGTCTTCGACGCGGTCCGCGCGGCCCCGGCCCGGATCGACCTGACGCCCGGGGTGCCGGACCTGACGGCGTTCCCGCGCGCGGCGTGGCTGCGGGCCGAGCGGGCGGTGCTGGACGAGCTGGAGCCGGCCCACTTCGGCTACGGCGACCCGCGCGGGGCGCCGGCGATGCGGGTGGCGGTGTCGCACTGGCTGGCGCGCAACCGCGGCATCCGCGCCGATCCCGGCGAGATCATCGTCGTCGCCGGGGTCGCGCAGGCGTTGACGCTGGTGGGCGAGGTGCTGCGGCAGCACGGTCTGTCCGAGATCGCGGTGGAGGACCCGAGCTCGCTGGGCGCGCGCCAGCACCTGCACCACTGCGGTCTGGCGACGCCCCCGGTCCCGGTGGACGACGACGGGCTGCTGGTGTCCGAGCTGCGCGCGCCGGCGGTGTTGCTGACCCCGGCCCACCAGTTCCCGATGGGTGTGGTCCTCGGCGGCGAGCGCCGTCGCGAGCTGATGCGCTGGGTGGCCGGCGGCGGCATCGTCGTCGAAGACGACTACGACGCCGAGCACCGCTACGACCGTGCGCCGGTGCCGGCGGTCCGGTCGATGGTGCCGGAGGTCTGTTACACGGGCAGCGTTTCGAAACTGCTGGCCCCGGCGCTGCGCGTCGGCTGGCTGCTCGCGCCGCCTCGGTTCCGCGACGACCTCGTGGCGGCGAAGCGGTTCGCGGACCTGGGCAATCCGGTGCTGGCCCAGCTGGTCCTGGCGCGCTTGATGGAGACCGGCGAGCTGGAGCGCCAGCTGCGGGTGGTCCGCGCGCGGCATCGACGGCGGCGCGACGCGATGATCCGGGCGCTGGCCTCGGAGGTGCCTTCGGCGGTCGTCCACGGCGCGGCGGCGGGGCTGCACCTGACCATCACGTTCGACGCCGAGGTGGACGACGTCGAGCTCGCGGCGACCGCGCTGGCGGAGGGGGTGAAGGTGCAGCCGCTGTCGTGGCACCGGCAGCGGCCGGGACGGCCGGGCTTGGTCCTGGGGTACGCGGCGCGGACGGCGACGGAAATCGTCGAGGGGGTCGCCGTCCTCGGGCGGCTGGTGGGGGCCTCGCCGTGAGGGGGACCCCCGGTTTCAACGCTACCGGAAGGCACCGACGGTTTCCGGGCCGCGCGCTCGAGTTGTCCACAGCCCACCGCCTCGACGTAAAGGGTCCTCAAAGGACAGTCAAGCGCCTGTGATCATGCTCTCCCACGTGTTTCGCCGCGTTGGTTGCCATACGCAAGCAACTTGCTTAGCCTAGCTAAGGGACTTGGCGAGCAGAAGGGTTGCACAGTGGCGGAACGCCGGACGTATTCGATCGCGGAACTGGGGCCGCGGTACAAGTGGATCGCGCTGTCCAACACGACGCTGGGCATGCTGATCGCCACGATCAACTCCTCGATCGTGCTGATCGCGCTGCCCGACATCTTCAAGGGCATCGGCATCAACCCCCTGGAACCGGCCAACACGAGCTACCTGCTGTGGATGATCATGGGCTTCCTCGTGGTCACCGCGGTGCTGGTGGTGAGCTTCGGCAGGCTCGGCGACATGTACGGCCGCGCGAGGATGTACAACCTCGGCTTCGCCGTCTTCACCGTCTCGTCGATCATGCTGGCCGTCACCTGGTTCGACGGCGACGCGGCCGCGTTGTGGCTGATCGGCTGGCGGATCGTGCAGGGTGTCGGCGGCGCCTTCCTGATGGCGAACTCCTCGGCGATCCTCACCGACGCCTTCCCGGCCAACCAGCGCGGCCTCGCGCTCGGCATGAACGGCGTCGCGGCCATCGCCGGCTCGTTCCTCGGCCTGGTCGTCGGTGGCGTGCTGGCGCCGATCGACTGGAACCTGATCTTCCTGGTCTCGGTGCCGTTCGGTGTGATCGGCACGATCTGGGCGTACCTCAAGCTGCACGACACCGGCGTCCGCAAGCACGCGCGGATGGACTGGTGGGGCAACATCACCTTCGCCGTCGGCCTGATCGCGGTGCTGGTCGGGATCACCTACGGCATCCAGCCCTACGGCTCGTCGCCGACCGGCTGGGGCAGCCCGTTCGTGCTGAGCTGCCTGATCGGCGGCGCCGCGGTGCTGGTCGCCTTCGTGATCATCGAGACCAAGGTCGACAACCCGCTGTTCCGGCTGTCGCTGTTCCGGATCCGGTCGTTCACCTGGGGCAACGTCGCGAACCTGACGGCGTCGCTCGGCCGCGGCGGCCTGCAGTTCATCCTGATCATCTGGCTGCAGGGCATCTGGCTGCCGCAGCACGGCTACACGTTCGAGCAGACGCCGCTGTGGGCGGGCATCTACATGCTCCCGATGACGGTCGGCTTCCTGCTCGCCGCGCCGACGTCGGGCATCCTCGCCGACCGGATCGGCAGCCGCCTGCTCGCGTCCACCGGCCTGCTCATCACGGCGATCACGTTCCTGCTGCTGATCATCCTGCCGGTCAACTTCGACTACTGGGCGTTCGCGGGGATCCTGCTGATCAACGGCATCGGCATGGGCATGTTCTCCTCGCCCAACCGCGCCGAGGTGATGAACAGCCTCCCGGCGGACGCGCGCGGCTCCGGCGCGGGCATGATGACGACCTTCCAGAACGCGGCGATGGTCCTGTCGATCGGCTTCTTCTTCAGCCTCATCATCGCGGGCCTGTCGAGCAGCCTCCCGGCGACGATGAGCCAGGGCCTGACCGAACACGGCGTCCCGGCGGCCTCGGCGGCGCAGATCGCCAACCTCCCGGCGGTGGCGGTGCTGTTCGCGGCGTTCCTCGGCTACAACCCGATCCAGCAGCTGCTGGGCGGTCAGCTGTCGGCGCTGCCGCCGGACCAGGCGGCGTTCCTGACCGGCCGCAGCTTCTTCCCGAACCTGATCTCGGGCCCGTTCCAGTCCGGCTTGGCGGTGGCGTTCGGCTTCGCGATCGCGGTCTGCTTGATCGGCGCGGTGGCGTCGCTGCTGACGAAGGACGCCCGCCCGGGAGACGGCGAGACGGTGGGCGAGGAACTGGCCGCGGTGGCCGGGGAAGCGGGCAGCGGGCCGAGCGAGCTGGTGGCGCCGTCCCGCGAACGCTGAACCGAGAGGTCCGGCTCAAGCGCCCCAATGTGGCGTTCGGTGCATCCAACGCACCCAATGTGGCGTTCGGTGCGTCAGACGCAACCAACGCCACATTGGGGCGCATTGCCTAGGCCCTGACGAGCGCGGGCTCGGCGGGCTCGTCCACCGGCGTGATCTTCTTCGCCCGGCGCCGGGTGATGATCCGGCGGCCGACGTCGATCATCGGGACCTCGACCCAGCGGTAGAGCAGGTCGGCGGCCAGCAGCCCGACGATCGTCACCGCGACCGCGGTCATCGTCCGGTGCGGGGCGAACTGCGGGATGGCTCCCGCGACTGCCACCGCGACGACGCCCTGCATGAGGTAGAGCGAGTACGACCGCTCCCCGACGAACCGCATCGGTGCCCGCGAGAGGACCCAGGCCAGCGGGCCGCCGCCGGCGACCAGCGACGGCACCAGCAGGGCGGCGAGCAGGACGTAGACGGTGCCGGTGATTGAGCCGCCGTCGTCGTGCAGGAAGGCGCCGATCTCGCCGAACATGGTCTGGACCGCGATCAGCGCGGCGGCGACCACCAGGCCGACGGCCGGGTGGGTGAACAGCCGCAGTGCGGCGAAGCCCTTGCGGTGGTGCAGCACGATCGCCAGCGTGCAGCCGATCAGGATCGGCGAGTACGCGCCCGCGTAGGGCATGAAGGGGATCAGGGCGAGCATGATGGCGACGAGGCCGAGCGACAGGCTCAGGCGCTTGACGAAGCCGAGCGCGCCGAGACCGAACGCGAGCAGCGGCCACACGAGGTAGAACTTCTGCTCGACGCCGAGCGTCCAGGCCTGGCCGAACAGCGCCATCTGGTGGTATTCGCCGACGAAGGCGACGTTCCACGGCAAGGCGGACACGATCCCGCTGTGCCGCAGCCCCATGCCGCGGAAGTAGGCGAAGACGACGATCACGCCGATGACGACGTAGTAGACAGGAAGAATGCGGAAAGCGCGTCGAATGTAGAATTCCGCCAGGGAAACGCGGCCGGTGCGGGCTTCTTCGCGCAACGCCAGTGTGGTGATCAGGTACCCGGAGAGCACGAAGAACAGGTGCACGCCGATCCAGCCGTTGGCCCTCACCCAGCTGGGGCCGCCGTAGTGGAAGACGACCACGAGCACGGCGGCGACGGCGCGCACGCCGTCGAGGGCCGGGAATCTTCGGGTCGCCAGGTACTCGTCGTGCGTCATCATCGCGTGATCCCCCCACGAAGTTCACCGGCCGAACCCCGACAATGTAATCGGGCGATCCCGGCATTCACCCTTCGGGGGTGATACTTCGGGTGGTGGTGACGGACCGTGCGTTCCCGGCGAACGGGCGCTACCAGCCGACCGTGGCGCGCTGGATCTTCACCGGCTTGGCGGGCGCGCCGTCGAGCGGGCCGTCCGGATCGGTGGGGATGATCCCGTCCGCGACCATCCGGTCGATGGCGGACATCCCGCGCACCACGCGCCCCAGTACCGAATAGTTGGCCGGGATGTTCGCGAACGAGTGCACGATGAAGAACTCCGACCCGTTCGTCCCCGGTCCCTGGTTGCCCATCGCGATCGTCCCGCGCGGGTAGGTCTCGGCCCCCGAAACCTCGTCCGGGAACCGATACCCCGGCCCGCCCTTCTCGACCTCGTAGATGTCCCCGCACTGCAGGACGCCGAGACGAGCGGAGTTGGACAACCGCCAGCACTGGGACCGGTCGTAGAACCGCTGCAAAACCAGCGAAACCATGTTGTGCACCGCGCACGGAGCGGCGCCGGCGCGGTTCAGCCGCACCGTCACCGGGCCGTAGTTGAAGCGGAACGTCACGTCCACGGTCCCGCGCGTCAGAGCGAACGGCAGGGGACGCACCACCGGCCGCGCCGCCGGGTTGTCCGGGGTCGGCGTGAACTCGCAGCGGACCACCGGCACCGAGGCGGAAGCCTGCGCCGGCGCCGCCACCAATGCGCCCAGCACGGACAAAACAGCCAGACCCCAGCGCAGCTTCATGGACCGCGACGTTAGCGGTTCACCGGCTACTTGCGCCAGGCTGTGCGCTGCTTGCGGATGTCGAGCACCAGCAGCAGGACCATGAACAGCGCCAGGCCGACGAGCCAGACGTTCTCGGTGTTGTTCTCGTGGTTGCCCTTGATCATCACCAGCAGGATGATCGCGCTGACCCAGCCGGCGATCCGGGTGGCCTTCGGGAACGAGCCGTGCCAGCCCCAGGCCGCGGACGGCTCGTCGCGCGGGTCGACCTCGGGCCGCCTCTTCTCGACCGCCTTGCCTGCCACGATGAACTCCTCAAACCCCGTGAACCTCGGACCCGCCGATGATCCCACACCTCCGGGTGCGCCGCGGAGACGCCCCGCGCGACAATGACCGGCGATGACTACCTCGCGAAGCGTTCTCGTGCTCGGCTCCACCGGGTCCATCGGCGTGCAGGCCCTCGACGTCGCCGCGCGCAACCCGCACCTGTTCCGGGTGGCCGGGATCGCCGCCGGCGGGGCCGATCCGGCCGCGCTCGCCGCGCAGGCGATCGCCCACGGTGTCGAGGCCGTCGCCGTGACCAGGGCCACGGCCGCCGAGGACGTCCAGCTCGCGCTGTACGCCGAGGCGCAGAAGCGCGGTTACGCGCAGGGCGAGTTCAAGCTTCCGCGGCTCTTCGCGGGGTCCGACGCCGTCACCGAGCTGATCGGCGCCGTGCCCGTCGACACCGTCCTCAACGCCCTGCCCGGCTCCCGCGGGCTCGAGCCGACGCTGCGCGCCCTCGCCACCGGCGCCACCCTCGCGCTCGCCAACAAGGAGTCCCTCATCGCCGGCGGGCCGCTGGTGCTCGCCGCGGCCAAGCCCGGGCAGCTCGTGCCCGTCGACTCCGAGCACTCCGCCATCGCCCAGGCCCTGCGCGCCGGGCACCGCAGCGAGGTCGCCCGGCTCGTCCTCACCGCCTCCGGCGGCCCGTTCCGCGGCCGCAAGCGCGCGGAACTGGCCGGCGTCACCGTCGAGCAGGCGATGGCGCACCCCACCTGGTCCATGGGCCCGCTCATCACGATCAACTCCGCCACCCTGGTCAACAAGGGCCTGGAGCTGATCGAGGCGGCGCTGCTGTTCGACATCCCGGCCGAGCGGATCGACGTCACCGTGCACCCGCAGTCGATCGTGCACTCGATGGTGACCTTCACCGACGGCTCGACGATCGCCCAGGCGAGCCCGCCCGACATGCGGCTGCCGATCGCGCTCGCGCTGCACTGGCCCGACCGGGTCCCCGGCGCCGCTCCCGCGTGCACCTGGGACCAGGCCGCGACGTGGACCTTCGAGCCGCTGGACGGCGAAGCCTTCCCGGCCGTCGAGCTGGCCCGCCACTGCGGTGCCGCGGGCGGCTGCCTGCCCGCGGTCTACAACGCCGCGAACGAGGAGCTCGTGTCCGCTTTCCTCGCGCAGAACACCAGCTTCACGTCGATAGTGGACACTGTGTCCGAGGTGGTGGGAGCCGCCGACGAATGGCGTCGCGAGCCACGCGACGTCGAAGACGTACTCGCGGCCGAGCGCTGGGCTCGCGCCCGAGCCGGGTCGATCATCGAGGGGAAGTAGCGGGTGCTCGCCTACATCATCGGCGTCGTGCTGTTCGCGCTGGGGATCTGCGTCTCGGTCGCGCTGCACGAAGCCGGGCACATGGTCACCGCGAAGGCCTTCGGCATGAAAGTCCGCCGGTACTTCGTGGGCTTCGGGCCGACGGTGTTCTCCTGGCGCCGCGGCGAAACCGAATACGGCCTGAAGTGGATCCCGCTCGGCGGGTTCTGCGACATCGCCGGCATGACCGCGCTCGACGAGGTCACCCCGGACGAGGCGCCGCGCGCGATGTGGCGGTTCAAGACCTGGAAGCGCACCGTCGTGATGTCGGCCGGGTCGATCACCCACTTCATCCTGGGCTTCGTGGTCCTCTACCTGATGGCCGTCACCATGGGCCTGCCGAACCTGACGGCCTCCGAACCGACCCAGCCGGTGCTGTCCTCGACCTCCTGCGCCGTCTCGACCACGTCGAAGGAACAGGCCGCGGCCCAGGCCAAGAACCCCACCTGCCCGGCGGGCGCGCCGACTCCGGCGAAGTCGGGCGGGCTGCTGCCCGGCGACAAGGTGCTCGCGGTCGGCGGGAAGCCGGTCGCGACCTGGGAGGACATGCTCACCGCCGTGCAGGCCACCAGCGGCCGGACGGTGTTCGAGGTGCAGCGCGGCAACCAGCAGCTCTGGCTCGTCGTCGACGTGCCGAAGGTCCAGCGCTGGAACGGCTCCACCGTCAAGGACGTCGGCATGATCGGCGCCTCGCCCGTGCCGCCGTCGGTGACCACGCAGTACGGCCCGATCTCCGCGATCGGCGCCACGTTCAGCTTCACCGGCACGATGTTCGCCGAGACGGCCCAGCGGCTCGTCCAGTTCCCCGAGCGGATCCCCGCCGTGGTCACCGCGATCTTCGGCGGGGAGCGCGACCCGAACACCCCGGTCAGCGTCGTCGGGGCGAGCCGGATCGGCGGCGAGGCCGTCGAGCAGGGCATCTGGGTGCTGTTCTTCTTCCTGCTGGCCAGCCTGAACTTCTTCATCGGCGTGTTCAACCTGCTGCCGCTGCTGCCGCTGGACGGCGGGCACATCGCGGTGGTCTGGTACGAGCGCGTCCGCGACTGGATCCGCGGGCTGCGGGGCAAGGCGGCCGGCGGCCCCGTCGACTACACGAGGCTGTCCGGGATCACGATGGTGCTCGTGCTGATCGGCGGCGCCGTGACACTACTCACCGTGACGGCGGACATCGTCAACCCGATCCGCATCGCGCCCTAGGCCCACGGAGGGGTGGCGGCCCGCCCGCGGCCGCTCACCCCCGCCGTAACGTTGCTCACCGTGACGGTTGACATGGAGAAAGCGACCCGGGTGGGGTAGGTACGCTGGAAGCCGTGACCGTCGCACTCGGTATGCCCGCCCTGCCCCCGCCCGTCCTGTCCGAGCGCCGCAAGACCCGCCAGCTCCAGGTGGGCTCGGTCGGCGTCGGCAGCGACCACCCGATCTCCGTCCAGTCGATGACGACGACGCTCACCTCCGACGTCAACGCGACCCTGCAGCAGATCGCCGAGCTGACCGCCGCGGGCTGCGACATCGTCCGCGTGGCGTGCCCGTCGGCCGACGATGCCGAGGCGCTGCCCGCCATCGCGCGCAAGTCGCAGATCCCGGTGATCGCCGACATCCACTTCCAGCCGAAGTACGTCTTCGCGGCGATCGAGGCCGGCTGCGCGGCGGTGCGCGTCAACCCGGGCAACATCCGGAAGTTCGACGACCAGGTCAAGGAAATCGCCCAGGCGGCGAAGGACCACGGCACGCCGATCCGGATCGGCGTCAACGCCGGTTCGCTCGACAAGCGGATCATGGACAAGTACGGCAAGGCGACCCCGGAGGCGCTGGCCGAGTCGGCGCTGTGGGAGGCGTCGCTGTTCGCCGAGCACGACTTCCACGACATCAAGATCTCGGTGAAGCACAACGACCCGGTGGTCATGGTGCGCGCCTACGAGATCCTCGCCGAGCAGTGCGACTACCCGCTGCACCTCGGCGTCACCGAGGCCGGCCCGGCGTTCCAGGGCACGATCAAGTCGGCGGTGGCGTTCGGCGCGCTGCTGCGCCAGGGCATCGGCGACACGATCCGCGTCTCGCTGTCCGCGCCGCCGGTCGAAGAGGTCAAGGTCGGCACGCAGATCCTGCAGTCGCTGAACCTGCGGCCGCGGAAGCTGGAGATCGTCTCGTGCCCGTCGTGCGGGCGCGCGCAGGTGGACGTCTACACCCTGGCCGAGCAGGTCACGGCCGGGCTTGAGGGCATGGAGATCCCGCTGCGCGTGGCCGTGATGGGCTGCGTCGTCAACGGCCCGGGCGAGGCCCGCGAGGCCGACCTGGGCGTGGCTTCGGGCAACGGCAAGGGGCAGATCTTCGTCAAGGGCGAGGTCATCAAGACGGTGCCCGAGCACGCGATCGTCGAGACGCTCATCGAAGAGGCCATGCGCATCGCCGAGGAGGCGGGCGAGACCCTCGGCGAGGGCGCGCCGGTCGTCACCGCCGGCTGAGTTCTTCCGCCGAAGCCCTCCTCGCCCCTGCGGCGAGGAGGGCTTCGGCGCGTCTTCAGCCCTGCAAGTGGTGCTGGGCGGCGTCGCGGATCTGCAGCCGGACGTTCTCCAGCGCGGCGGCGACCTCGTCGATCTGCTGCGAAGCGAGCTGGATGGCGCCCTGGATCGCGGTCGCGGTGGACGTTTCCCCGAGCAGGCCGAGCACTTGGGCCTGCAGGTCTTCGAGGTCGCTCTTGGTGGCGAGCGCGATGCCGGTCGGCACCTGGTCGGCGAGCAGCTCCAGCTGCTGCGCCTGCTCCTGGATCGTCATCGGTGGTTCCTTCCGCGGTGGGGACGCGTTGTCCGTGTTATCAGACGCGGGAACTGTCGGTGGTGACGATTACGCTCGCATCGTGAGCGTGACCTGGGCCGTCCGGCAGCCGCACCCGGTGGTGCGGCCCCTGGTCACGCGCTATGTCGGGTACGCGCAGGACGACGTCACGCTGGCCGTCCACCGTGGGCTGCCGTCCCGGCACGTGACGCTCGTCATCAGCCTCGCCGGGCCGGTCCGGATGGCCGGGCGAAGCCTGCAGGCGCTGGTCGGCGGGCTGCACACGCACGCGGTGCTGATCCGCCAGGACCGCGTGCAGGAGGGGATCCAGCTGGAGCTCGACCCGCTGGGCGTGCGCACGCTGTTCGGGGTGACGGCGGCGGAGCTGAGCGGCGAGGTCGCCGACCTGGCGGAGTTCGGCCTCGGCTCGCTGCCGGACCGGATGCGGGAGCTGCCTTGGCGTGAGCGGTTCGCGCTGCTCGACGAGGTGCTGGCCGCCCGGGCCCGCGAGCCGGTGGCGCCGCCGCCGGAGCTGGGGGAGGCGTGGCGCCGGATGCGGGGCGCGGACGGGCGGGTGCGCGTCGCCGACCTCGCCGGCGAGGTCGGCTGGAGCCGCCGTCACCTGGGCGAGCGGTTCCGGGCGGAGCTGGGGCTGGCCCCGAAGCAGGTGGCGCGGGTGCTGCGGTTCGAGCGGGCCGGGCGGCTGCTGCGGCGCGGGCACGCGGACCTGGCGGAGCTGGCGGTCGAGTGCGGGTTCTACGACCAGGCGCACCTGACCAACGAGTGGCGCGCGCTGGCCGGGTGCACCCCGGGGACGTGGATCGCCGAGGAGCTCCCGTTCCTCCAAGACGGGGAGGGGGCCGCCGGGCAAGACTCGCCCGCATGACTCCTGAACCGAACGTCTGGCCCGCCTTCCGGTACGACGACGCCCCCGGCGCGATCCGCTTCCTCGTCGACGTCCTCGGGTTCACCGAGGCGCTGGTGGTGCCGGAAGGGGACCTGGTCGCGCACGCGGAGCTGCGCTGGCCCGAGGGCGGCGCGGTGATGCTGGGCAGCGTCCGCCCGCCCGACGGCGTCCACGACACGATGAAGCCGGGCTCGGCCGCGGCGTACGTGGTGTCGGACCGGGTGGACGAGATCCACGCGCGCGTGAAGGACGCGGGCGCGGAGATCACGGCGGACCTGGCGAACACCGAGTACGGCTCCCGCCAGTTCAGCCTGCGCGACCCGGAGGGCAACTCCTGGACGATCGGCACCTACCGCGGAGCCCTCTGACCGAGGGTGTCGCGAATGACTCATCGGGGACGTCCGAGGTCGCGAATGACTCATTCGGGACCTCCGGCGCTGCGAATGAGTCATTCGCGGCACCGGCCGAGGCGACCGAGCCGCCCCCGCTACTGCACCGGCCGCTCGAAGGTCACCAGCAACCCCTCGACCCCGCCGGGCCCGACCCGCCCCTTCACCTCCGCCGACGTGATGGCCTTCAGCTGCCACCCGTCCCCGGCGTAGTCGTTCAGCAGCTTCTCGAGCCTGCCCCCCGACATCTTCCCGCCGATCAGCTTCTCCCGGACCTCGACGACCTTGTACGTATACCGCTGCATACATCCGATACTGCCCGAAAGCCCGGCTCCGGCTGTTCATCTCACCGTGTCGGAAGGCTTGCGTTCCGTTTATCAGTCGAATCTGGCACCCTGGAGCCCGTGTTGCGGCTTGCAGGTGCACGGCTGCTCGACGATCGGGACTATCCGGCGGTCCGTGCCGCTCTGGCCGCCGACCCGGTGGGCAGCTGCATGGTCAGCGCCCGGGTCGAGGCTGCCGGTCTCGACCCCTGGCGGCTCGGTGGTGAGCTCTGGGCCGCCGACAGCCGTCCGGTCCGGGCCGGGCGGCTCCAAGGGCTGTGCTTCTCCGGCCCCAACCTCATCCCGCTGCGCGGCAACGCGCCCGCCCTGCGCTCCTTCGCCGACCGCGCCCTGCGGAGACAACGCACCTGCTCCTCGCTCGTCGGCCCGGCCGAGCAGGTCCTCGGCCTGTGGGACGAGCTCGAAGGCGAGTGGGGCCCGGCCCGCGAGGTCCGCGACGACCAGCCGCTGATGGCCCTGGACAGCACGCCGCTCGTCGCCGCCGATCCGCTGGTGCGGCCCGTCCGGCCGGACGAGCTCGAGCGGTACCTGCCCGCGGCCGTCTCGATGTTCATCGAGGAGGTGGGCGTCGATCCGCGCAGCGGTGACGGCGGGGCGAGCTACCGCGCCCGGGTCACCGAGCTGATCGGGGCCGGCCGCGCGTTCGCCCGCTTCGAGAACGGCGAAGTCGTCTTCAAGGCCGAGATCGGCGCCATGTCGGCGACCGTCGGGCAGATCCAGGGCGTGTGGGTGCACCCCGAACGCCGTGGCGACGGGCTCGGCACCGCCGGCACCGCCGCGGTGGTGAACCGGCTCGTCCGCGGGCTCGGCCGCACCGCCAGCCTCTACGTCAACGCCTTCAACACCCCGGCTCTCGCCGCCTACCGCAAGATCGGGTTCCAGCAGGTCGGCCAGTACGCGACGGTGCTGTTCTAGCACTCTTCCGTGGCGGCGTTTCAGCCCGGTCGAACCGCGCTGACCAGGCATTATCCCGCCATGAGTGCTCGTCGACACTGTGCCCTCGCGGTGCTGCTGCTCGTCGCCGCGACCACGGCCGGGTGCTCGGGCGACGGGCCCGAGGACGCCCTCTCCGCCTTCCTGGACGCCGTCGCGGCCGGGGACGTCGCCGCCGCGGCGGCGGCCACCGACTCGCCCGAAGCCGCGAAGACCGTGCTGAGCCAGGTCCGCGGCGTGCTCGCCCCCGAGGGTCTCGACGTCGACGACGAAGAGGTGAAACAGCCGGACGGCGACGTCGTGACCGCCGGCTACCGGCTCACCTGGCACCTGCCGCACGGCCGCACCTGGTCCTACCGCGCCGACGCCCAGCTGCGGGCGGCCGAGAGCGGCTGGCAGGTGCACTGGCAGCCGACGGTCGTGCACCCGCAGCTGGCCGTCGGCCAGACCCTGGGCATGCTGCCCCAGCTGCCCGAGACGGCGCCGGTCCTCGACCGCGACGGCGTGCCGCTGATGCGCCCGCAGACCGTGATCGGCGTGGTCGTCGACCCGCAGAAGGCCGGCGACGCGAACGCCGTCGCCGGCACCCTCGCCAAGGCGCTGCACCGGTACGAGCCGTCGGTCACCGGCCGGTCCGTGCTGGACGGGATGCACAAGACCAAGCCCGGCGACGCCTACCCGGTGATCACCCTGCGCGCCGGCGACTACCAGCGGGTCAAGCCGGCGATCTACGACCTGCCCGGCGTCCGCTTCGCCAGCCAGGAGCGGCTGCTGCCGGTGACCCGCGGGTCCGGGCAGCAGGTCCTGCCGGGCATCCGCGCGCTGGTCGAGCAGCAGCTGGCCGGGGCGGCAGGCTGGCGGATCGTCACCCGTGACGTCACCGGCGGCGAGGCCTCCGAGCTCAAGGCCGAGCCGCCGCGGCCCGCGCCCGCCGTCACCAGCACGCTCAGCTCGAAGCTCCAGACCGCCGCCGAGACGGCCCTCGACCCCGAGCCCTACCCGGCCGCGCTGGTCGCGATCCAGCCGTCGAGCGGGGACATCCTCGCCGTCGCGCAGAACGACGCCGCCGACGACGAAGGCTCGCTGGCCCTGTCCGGGCGCTACCCGCCGGGGTCGACGTTCAAGATCGTCACGGCGGCGGCCGCGCTGTCGGCGGGGGAGGTCGAGGCGGGCAGCCCGGTCGACTGCCCGGGGACGACGACGATCGAAAACCGCGTCGTCCCGAACGAAGGCCGGTTCGACCTCGGCCGGGTGCCGCTGAAGACGGCGTTCGCACGGTCGTGCAACACGACCTTCGCCCGGCTCGCCGCCGGCCTGCCGGGGCCCTCGCTCACCGACACCGCCCGGTCCCTCGGCCTCGGCGCCGACTTCGTGGTCCCGGGCCTGACCACGGTCACCGGGGACGTCCCGGCCGGCGATTCGGCCGTCCAGCGGGCCGAGAACGGCTTCGGCCAGGGCACGGTGGTGACCAGCCCGTTCGGCCTCGCGCTGGTCGCGGCGACCGTGCAGGCCGGGAAGGTGCCGGTGCCGTCGATCGTCAAGGGCATGCCGGCGACCACGGGCAACGCCGTCGACCCGCCGTCGCCGGAGGTCCTCGACGCGCTGCGCGGGATGATGCGGGAGGTCGTCACCGGGGGCACCGCGACCGGGCTGCGGGACATCCCCGACGTCGCGGGCAAGACCGGCACCGCTCAGTTCGGCGACGGCGCCCGCTCGCACGGCTGGTTCGTCGGCTACCGCGGCGACCTGGCGTTCGCCGTGCTGCTCACCGAGGCCGGGTCGTCCAAACCGGCGGTGCAGGCCGCGCACCGGTTCCTGGCGGGGATCGGCTGAGCGGGCCGTCGTAAGGTGGGGGGCATGTCCGTTCGTGCCCCGCTCGTTCCCGGCGTCCAGACGCCGCGCCGTGACGTCCCCAGTTCCATCGCCCGTCCCGAGTACGTGGACAAGCCGGCGCCGAAGCGGGACACCGGCAACGGCGTGCGCACGCCCGAGGTGATCGAGGCGATGCGGGTCGCGAGCCGGATCGCGGCCCAGGCGCTGGAAGAGGGCGGCAAAGCGGTCAAGCCGGGCGCCACCACGGACGACATCGACCAGGTGGTGCACGAGTTCCTGCTCGACCACCACGCCTACCCCTCGACGCTGGGCTACCGCCGTTTCCCGAAGTCGTGCTGCACCTCGCTCAACGAGGTGATCTGCCACGGCATCCCGGACTCGACGGTGATCGAGGACGGCGACATCTGCAACATCGACGTCACCGCCTACATCGGCGGCGTCCACGGCGACACGAACGCGACGTTCCTGGCCGGCGACGTCTCGGAGGAGGCCCGCCTGCTGGTGGAGCGCACCCGCGAGGCGACGCTGCGGGCGATCAAGGCGGTCCGGCCGGGTCGTCAGCTGAACGTCATCGGCCGGGTCATCGAGGCCTACGCCAAGCGCTTCGGCTACGGGGTGGTCCGCGACTTCACCGGCCACGGCGTCGGGCCGGCGTTCCACACGCCGCCGACGGTCCTGCACTACGAAGAGCCCTCCGTCGACACGATCATCGAGGAGGGCATGACCTTCACGATCGAGCCGATGATCACCCTGGGCACCATCGACTACGACATCTGGGCCGACGACTGGACCGTCACCACGAAGGACAAGAAGTGGACGGCCCAGTTCGAGCACACCCTCGTGGTGACGGCCGACGGCAGCGAGATCCTCACGCTGCCCTGAGTCGTCAGTGGCTGGTTGCCTTCTTGTAGCAGCGCACCGAAAGCGGCACGAAGATCGCCAGCAGCAGCACGATCCACAGCACCGAGGCGAGCACGGCGTGCTGCATCGGCCAGGCGTTGTGCACCGGCATCGCCGGGCTCGTGTTGCCGAACAGTTCGCGGGCGGCCTGCGTGATCGCCGAGACCGGGTTCCAGTCCGCGATCACGCGCAGCGGCGTGGGCAGGCGGCCGCTGTCGACGAACGTGTTGGCCAGGAACGTGAGCGGGAAGATCGCCACGCTCGAGACGTTGTTGAACACCTCGGGCTTGCGGACCGCCAGGCCGAGCGTGCCCATCACCCAGGACAGCGCGTAGGCGAAGGCGAGCAGCAGGAGCACCCCGCCCAGCGCTTCCAGGGGGCTCGTGTGGATGCGCCAGCCGACCAGCAGCCCCACGAGGCCCATGATGAGCAGGCTCGTCACGTTCAGGATGAGGTCGGCGGTGGTCCGCCCGATCAGCACCGCGGCGGGGGACATCGGCAGCGAGCGGAACCGGTCGATGATGCCCTTCTGCAGGTCGTCGGTCAGGCCGTAGCCGGTGACGATGCTGCCCATCGCCACCGCGAGGGTGAAGATCCCCGGGAGCATGAACTCGCGGTAGGACATGCCGGGGATTTCGATCACGCTGCCGAACACGTAGCCGAAGAGCAGCACGAACATCACCGGCATGAACACGATGGACCCGAGCAGGTCCAGCGACCGGACGATCTTGATCGAGTTGCGCTTGGCCACGGTCACGCCGTCGGTGACGGCCATCTGCACCGCGTTCATCACACGGCCTCCTTCGCGGGTTCGGCCGTCTCGTGGCCGGTCAGAGTGAGGAAAACGTCGTCGAGGGTGGGGCGGCGGACGCCGACGTCGCGGACGTCCACGCCTTCCGCGGCGAGCAGGGCGAGGGCTTCGGTAAGCGCTTTCGCGCCGTGGGTCACGGGCACGGTGAGCCGGAACGCCTCGGCCTGCGGCTCGCCGCTGGCCAGCCGGGCCAGGGCCCGCCGGGCGGTGCCGACGTCGGCGTGGGTGCCGACGGTCAGCTCGATCCGCTCGCCGCCGACCAGGTCCTTGAGCTCGTCGGCGGTGCCGCGGGCGATCACGCGCCCGTGGTCGATCACCGCGATGCTGTCGGCCAGCCGGTCGGCTTCTTCCAGGTACTGGGTGGTCAGCAGCAGCGTGGTGCCGCCCGCGACCAGCTCGGTGATGACGTCCCACAACTCGGTGCGGGCCCGCGGGTCGAGCCCGGTGGTGGGCTCGTCGAGGAACAGCACCGGCGGATTGGCCACGAGCGCGCCGGCCAGGTCGAGGCGGCGCCGCATGCCGCCCGAGTAGCCCTTCACCGGGCGGTCGGCGGCGTCCTCCAGGCTGAACCGGGCCAGCAGCTCCCGGCCGCGGGCCTTGGCCCGCTTGGTGCCCAGGTGGTACAGCCGCCCGACCATCTCGAGGTTCTCGGCCCCGGTCAGTTCCTGGTCGACGGCGGCGTACTGCCCCGAAGCGCCGATGTGCGAACGCAGCTCGTGCGCGTCCTTCACGACGTCGAACCCGGCGACCGTCGCCCGGCCCGCGTCCGGCTTCTGCAGTGTCGTGAGGATCTGGACGGTGGTGGTCTTCCCGGCGCCGTTGGGCCCGAGCACGCCGAGCACCGTGCCTTCCGGCACCGCCAAGGTCATCCCGTCGAGCGCGGTGACCTTCCCGTACTTCTTGACCAGTCCCTCGGCCACGATGGCGTCTGGCATGGATTTCCCCTTTTCGTGTGGAGTCTTCAGGCGCGCCGGATGACGATGTCGCCGGTGTAGGTGTGGGCCTTGACCTCGACGGTCTCGGTGCTGCCGCTGGGTCCGTCGGCGGCGCTGAGCGTGTTGCGCACGGACCCGGTCAGCGAGTTCAGCTCGAGCCAGGCGGCGCTGCCCTCGCGGATGCCGACCTCGATCTCGCCGACGGCGGTGTCGAGGACGACCCGGTCGCGCACCACCTCGCCGAGCCGGATGTCGCCGGAGGCGGTTTTGGCGTGCACGGCCGCGTGGGCGAGGTCGACGAGGATGTCGCCGTTGGCGACGCTGACCCGCAGGTCACCGGTCACTTCGCCGATGCGCGTCTCGCCGTTGGAGTTCTTGAGGACCGCGGAGCCGTCGATCTCGCGGATCCGCAGCTCGCCGGAGCCGGTGCCGACCTCGGCGTGCCCGGTGACGCGGTCGACGGAGACGTCGCCGGTCGCCGTGCTCGCCTCGAGCCGGGCGGCTTCGTCCAGGTGGATGTCGCCGACGGAGGTCTTGAAGCGGCTGGGGCCGACCCGGCCGGTGACGCGGAAGTCGCCCATCGCGGCGGTGCCGGTGATCTGCGAGCCGGCCGGCAGCTCGACCGTGACGTGCAGGGCGCCGCCGCGGCCCCACAGCTTGGTGGCGTACTTCGGGCCCTTGACCAGCAGTTCACCACCCGCGAATTCGACGCGGGTCTTCGCGACGGCCTTGACGTCCTCGTTCTCGTTCGGGTCCGCCGGGGTGACCTCGACGGTGGTTTCCGCGCCGTCGCCGGCGACGATCCGGACGTCGGCGATGCTGACGTCGATGGTGGCCGCGATCGGCTCGGGAGTGGGGAAAACGGGCATGGCTGCGCCCTCCTGGGGTGCTCGGGTGGCGTCTCCGCAGGTCGGAGACGGCAGGGAAAAGCGAAAGGGAGTTACTGGACCCAGCCGGTGTACTTCTCGCCGAAGGCCGACCGGCGCTGGGTGGGCCGGACCCGGTCGGTGCCCAGCGCGGTGCTCGCGGCCCGGACGAGCCAGGCGTTGGTGGAGATCCGCTCGCGTCCGGCGGCTTCTTCGACGCGCTGCTTCAGCTGCTCGGGCAGGCGCAGGTTGATGCGCGCGACGGCGCCGTCGTCGGCCTCGGGCGGAGGCGGTGCTTCGGCGGGCGCCGGCTCGGGCGTCGCGGGCAGCGCCACGGCGAACTCGGCTTCGCGACGGCGAAGGCGTACTTCCACGGAGCCGGGAGCGAGCTCGCGGGTGATCTCGTCGGCGGCGGCCGAGAGGGCATCGAGCAGGGTGAGCCGGATCGCCGATTCGAGCGGCGCGGTGAGCCGCTCGGCGAGGGCGACAGCGTCCTCGCCCGCCGCTTCGGCGGCGACCGCGAGCTCCCGGCGGAGTTCGTCCACGAAGGGCGTCAGGTCCATGGCACAACTATGGCGCCATCGTGGCACCACGACAACCCTGAAATGGCACCCTTAGGGGTCGCCAGTGGCACCACAGCCGGTGAAACCCCAGTTCACGCACGGGTGGCGGGGTGCGGTCAGGCGCGGTCGATGCGCTCCAGGAGTTCGTCGAGGAAGCCGCACGCCTCGGCGGCCGCGCGGTCCGGGTCGCGCTCGGCGATGGCGTCGGCGAGGCCTTCGTGGCCGATCTCCGGGGCGTGGTCCGCGCCCGGTGTGATGCCGGCCGTCGCCGCGACGCTGGCCGTGATGACCTCGGTCAGCCCGCGGTAGAGCTCGGTCAGCAGCCGGTTGTGGCCGGCGCGGACGACGGCGCAGTGGAACTCCGCGTCCGTGCGGGCGAAGTCCTGCCAGCGTCCTTCGCGCAGGTCGACCTCGCGGCGGGCGAGCAGGGCACGCAGCTCGGCGACCTCTTCTTCGGACCGCTCGGCGGCCGCGAGCCGGGCGCCTTCGACCTCCAGCGTGCGCCGGACCTGCAGGACCTCGCGCAGCTCCGAGCCGCAGAGCCGGCGGATCGCCCCGGACACTTCGCTCGTCGCGCGCACGTAGGTGCCGTCGCCCTGGCGGACCTCCAGGAGCCCGGTGTGTGCCAGTGCGCGCACGGCTTCGCGGACGGTGTTGCGGCCGACGCCGAGCTGCTCGACGAGCTCGGCCTCGGTGGGGATGCGTTCGCCGATCGGCCATTCCCCCTGCGTGACCGCGGTCCGCAGCTGGTCGATGACCTGGTCGACGAGGCCGGCCCGGCGCGTGGTGGCCAGAGGCACAGGATTATCCCTTCATCCAATCATCCTACGTATGCGATAGTAGCGGGCATGCGCGTCGAACACCGTGAAGCCGAACTGGACGGCGCCGCCGAGGTCCGGACGCCCGGCGTGGTCGCCGCCGGCGCGCTGCTCGCGGTCGCGGTGGTGCTCACCGCCCTGAACTTGCGCCCGGCCATCACCGGTGTCGGGCCCATGCTCGCCGAGATGCGCCAGGACTTGGGCACGTCCGTCGTCTGGGCGGGGGTGCTGACGACGTTGCCGACGCTCTGCTTCGCCGGTGCCGGGCTGGCCGCGCCGCTGCTCGCGCGCCGGGCCGGGGTCGGCGCCGCCATCGCGATCGCGCTGTGCGCCCTCGCCGCTGGGCTCGTGCTCCGCGTGCTCGACGGACCCGCCGTGGTCCTCGGCGGCACGCTCGTCGCCACCGCCGGGATCGCCCTGATCAACGTGCTCATCCCGGTTGTCATCAAGGACTCCTTCCCGGCTCGCATCGGCGTGCTGACCGGCGTCTACACCGCCGCCCTGCAGGGTGGCGGTGCCCTCGGGTCGGCGGTGACCCCGCGGCTCGGCGACGCGCTCGGCGGCTGGCGCCCGGCGCTGGGCGGCTGGGCCGCGCTGGCCGTCGTCGCGCTGCTGGCGTGGATTTTGGCAGCCCGCGGCACCGGCCGGGCACCGCGGCCCGCCGAAGGTGCCGAGGGCGGCCGGTCGCTGCTGCGCAACCGGCTGGCCTGGATCGTCACGGGCTTCTTCGGCCTGCAGGCGTTCTACGCCTACGCGGCGATGGGCTGGTTCCCACAGGTGCTGATGGACGCCGGCGTGCCGCGCGACGACGCCGGGCTGCTGTTCGGCCTGGTTTCGCTGATCGCCGTGCCGATCAGCCTCGTCGTCGCGCCGATGGCGGCCCGGCGGCGCGGGCAGAGCCCGTGGATCGTCGGGCTGAGCGTGTTCGGCGTCGCCGGGACCATCGGGCTGATGCTCGCGCCGTCGTGGTCGCCGCTGCTCTGGAGCATCCTCGTCGGGCTCGGGATGAGCGTGTTCTCCCTCGGCCTGACCGTGATCGCGCTGCGGGCGCGGACCGGCGCGGACACCGCCCGGCTGTCCGGGATGGCGCAGGGCTTCGGTTACCTGTTCGCCGCGCTCGGCCCGTTCCTCTTCGGCCTGCTGCACGACCTCGCCCGCGGCTGGACCGTGCCGCTGGCGATGCTGCTCGGCCTGCTCGGTGTCCAGATGGTGTTCGGCGCGCTCGCCGGCCGCCACCGCTTCGTCTGACCCCGCGGATCAGTCCAGGGGCAGGTTGAGCAGCGCGTTCTCGATCAGTTCCGGCATCGCCGGGTGGATCCAGTACTGGCCGCGGGCCATGGTCCGCGCGTCGAGGCCGAAGCTCATCGCCTGGATGAGCGGCTGGATCACCGACGAGGCCTGCGGGCCGATGATGTGCGCGCCGAGCAGCTGCCCGGTCGCCGGGTCCGCCAGGAGCTTCGCGAAGCCCGTGGTGTCCTCCATCGCCCAACCGTAGGCGATCCCGGCGTAGTCCTGCTTCGAGACCACATAGGACACCCCGAGGTCGCGGGCCTTCTGCTCGGTGAGCCCGACCGAGGCCACCTGCGGGTGGGTGAAGACGGCGTGCGGCACGAACCGGTGGTCGGCGGTGATCCGCTCGTCCGGGTGCAGCAGGTTGTGCTGCACCACGCGGGCTTCGTGGTTCGCGACGTGCTTGAGCTCGTGCGGCGACGACAGGTCGCCGAGGGCGTAGATGCCTTCCACCGCGGTCTGCTGGTGGTCGTCGACCACGACGTGCCCACTGTCCGTTGTGGTCACTCCGGTAGCGGCGACGTCCAGCAGGTCGGAGTTCGGCCGGCGGCCGGTGGCGATCAGCAGCACGTCGCCCTCGACGGTTTCGGCGCCGTGGGGCCCCTCGAGGTCGAGCGCGATGCCGCTCCCGGTCTTGCGCGCCCGGACGGTCTTGCGGTCCAGGCGGACGTCGAACCGCTCGGCGGCCAGCTCGGTGAAGCGGGCGCTGACGTCCTCGTCTTCCGAGCGCAGCAGCCGCCCGGACCGGTTGACCAGCGTGACCCGCACGCCGAACGAGGCGAAGACGTGCGCGAACTCGGCCGCGATGTACCCGCCGCCGAGGATGACGATCCGCTCGGGCAGCTCGTCGAGCCGCATCACGGTGTCGGACGTGTGGTAATCGACCGCGTCGAGGCCGGCGATCTCCGGGATGACCGGGCGCCCGCCCGCGGCGAGCACGAAGCGGTCGGCGGTCAGCACCTCGTCGGGACGCCCGTCGCCGAGGCTGACGCGCAGCTCCTTGTGCCCGGTGAAGCGGCCGGTGCCCTCGTAGACGTCGACGTTCGCGTTGTCCTCGTGGCTGCGGCGGTACTCCGCGCCGCCCTCGGCGATCGGGTCGATGCGGCCGAAGACGCGGTCGCGGATGTCGCGCCAGCGCACGCCCTTCAGCTCTTCGTCGACGCCGTACTTGGCGCTGTGCGAAGGCGTGTACGCGACGTCGGCGGCGTACACGAACATCTTCGTCGGGATGCAGCCCACGTTGAGACAGGTGCCGCCGAACGTGCCCTTCTCGACGATCGCCGTCTTCTGGCCGGCGAAGCCCGGGCCGAGGATGGAGTTCCCCGATCCCGTTCCGACGATCACCAGGTCGTAGTGGGGCACTGCATCCTCCGCGGGGTCGCTCCGGTCGGTTCACCCTAGCCAACCTCACGGCGGAGGCGGGTGTTCCCGTTGTGCTCAACGTCGTATTGCGTGGTCAGTGGCCGGTGGCGGTGAAGTGCATGCGGTCGATCGGGCTGCGCCAGTTCCCGCCCCAGCTCCACCCGATCGCCGCGAACGCGCGCACGGTCGCGTCGCCGGCCAGGACCATGCCGGGCCGTACGCGCGAGCGGTCGACGTACGCGGAAGCCAATTCGGGTAGGACGAGGTCGCCCCGGGTGTAGGGGTTGCAGAACGGGTTGACGTCGACGGCGAGCCCGTAGGCGTGCGCCGACCAGGTCTGCTGCCCCCGCGCCGGGCGGCAGACGAACGCGCTGGTCGAGTTGCCGTCCCCGGTCGGCGGCGCGGTCAGCTCGGCCGGGCCGGTCACGCGCATCTCCTCGAGGGGGAAGCGCGCGGCGAAGAGCCGCCCGAAGACCTCGGTGATCCCCGCGGCGCCGGCGGCGTTGACCAGCATTTCGCCGGTGTGCGCGCGGCCGTCGAACCCCCAGAACGACATCGTCAGGTAGCGCAGGTCGCCGGCCTTGACGGGGCAGGCGGGCTGCCAGGTGCTGCGCGCGAGGACGTCGGCGGGCACGGCACCGATCGTCGACGCGTACTCGTTCCCCGCCGGCGGCGGCAGGAGGTCATTTGTCGGAAGTGCCCGGTTCACCAGTTCGGGTGGAGTCGGCTCGACCTCGCCGAAGCCGTCGGGACGGCGGGGGAGCGGGCGGGCACCCACCTGCCAGGTGACGGCGGGCGCGCTCGACGTCGGCGGCCGCGGCGCGGTCGTGCTCGTCGTCGACGGGGGCAAGGACGGCGCAGGCTGCGGTATCGGCGGCGCTTCCGGCGAACACGCGGTCAGGACGAGGGCCAGTGCCGCCCACGCCGCCGCTCTCCGCCCCATCCGGCCAGCTTGACAGAAGCGGCGGCGAGCGGAGACCACCCGTTCCAGTGACACCGTTTTGGGCGCCCTCGGCTTAGGGTATTGAGCGCACATCGTTCACGCACCGGAGTTGCCCGGGTGCCGAGTGCTTGGCTCGTGCTGTGCCGAAGAGGAGAACACCCATGTCCGTGCAGTCCCGCCGATCCCTGCTCTTCGTGAGCGGTGTGCTCCTTGCGGTGGCCGCGGTCGCCGTCCCGGTCGTGGTGGGCACGGCCGCGGCCGATCCCGGTGCCACCGGGTCCGGGAACCAGGCGCGGATCGTCGGCGGCGAAAAGGCATCCCTGGCCGACCACCCGTACGTGGTGTACCTGACCGACGCGGGCGGCAACCAGTTCTGCGGCGCGGTCGTCGTCAGCTCCACGGCGGTCGCGACGGCGGCGCACTGCGCCAAGGCGGTGGCCAAGCAGGACGTCCGCGTGGTCGCCGGCCGGGAGGACAAGCGCACCAGCGAGGGTCAGGTCCTCGGCGTCTCGAAGATCTGGGTCAACCAGGGCTACACCGACCCGACGCAGGGCGGCGACATCGCGGTGCTGACCGTCCGCGGCCAGCTCGACTACCGGCCCGCGAAGCTGCCCGACAGCGGTGACGCGGGGTTGTACGCTGCGGGCACCCAGGCGACGGTGCTCGGCTGGGGACGCATCGCCGACGGCGGCGCCCGCTCGGACTACCTGCGCAGCGCCCAGGTGCCGGTGGTCTCGGACAGCGAATGCCGCTCCGGCTACACCGTCTACGACCAGCGGACCATGGTGTGCGCGGGGTACGCCGAGGGCGGCGTCGACGCCTGCCAGGGCGACTCCGGCGGGCCCCTCGTGGTGGGTGACACGCTGATCGGCATCGTGTCCTTCGGCGACGGCTGCGCGAAGGCGCACAAGCCCGGCGTCTACACGCGCGTCTCGGCGTACGCCGACGACATCCAGACCCAGGCCAAGCCCCGCCTCCTCGGCTGAGCGTGCTAAGCAGGGGTATGCCGACCCTGCACGACGCGACCGGTCCCGAGCTGACCGCCGCCCAGCTCCACGACATCCTCCGCTTGCGCATCGACGTGTTCGTCGTGGAGCAGAAAGCCGCGTACGCGGAGCTCGACGGCCGTGACCTGCTCCCGGACACCCGGCACCTGTGGTTCGAGGAAACCGGTGAAGTCGTGGCGTACCTGCGGGTCCTGCTCGACCCGGATGGCATCCGCCGCATCGGGCGCGTGGTGACGGCCGCCCCCGCCCGCGGCGCCGGTCTGGCGGCCCGGTTGATGGACGCGGCCCTGACGGTCCCGGGCGAGTACGTCTTGGACGCCCAGACGTACGTCCAGGGCTTCTACGCCCGCTACGGCTTCGTCGCGGAAGGCCCCGAGTACGTCGACGACGACGGAATCCCCCACATCAAAATGCGCCGCCGTCCGTGATCGAAGCGGCGGCTCAGGCGAAAGCGCCGCGTGGGGCCGTCGCGGTGATCACCTTCACCGCGCGGTCCACATCGGACTCCGTCAGGTCGGCTCGTGCCGTCAGGCGCAGCCGCGAGATCCCGTCCGGGACCGACGGCGGCCGGAAGCACCCGACGCGGATGCCCTGCTCGGCGCACGCCGCGGCCCACGCCACCGCCGTCTCCGCGGACGGCGCCTGAACCGAGATGACGGCGGCGTCGGGCAGGCTCGCCTTCAACCCGGCCGCCTTCAACGACATCGCCAGGTTGCCCGCGTTCCCGACCACCTTCTCCGCCAGCCCCGGCTCTTCCTTCAGCGCGTGCAACGCGGCCAACGCGGCCGCGACGCTCGCGGGCGCCAACGCGGTGTCGAAGATGAAGCTGCGCGCCGTGTCCACCAGGTGCTTGATCACGCGACGCGGCCCCACCACCGCGCCACCCTGAGCGCCCAGGGACTTCGACAGCGTCAACGTCGTGACGACGTCGGGTGCGCTCGACAGCCCGGCCGCGTGGACCGCGCCGCGACCGCCCTCGCCCAGGACGCCGAAGCCGTGGGCGTCGTCCACGAGCAGCGCCGCGCCGTGCGAACGGCAGATGCCGGCCAGTTCGCCGAGCGGGGCCAGGTCGCCGTCGACCGAGAACACCGAGTCGGTCACCACCAGCGCCCGCGGCTTGCGCCGGGTCGCCAGCGCGCGCTCGATCGCCGACGGCGTCGAGTGCGCGACCGCGGCGACGTCGGCCCGCGACAGCCGGCAGCCCTCGATCAGCGAGGCGTGAATGTACTTGTCGGTGACAATCGCGGACTCGGACCCGGACAGCGCCGTCACCGCGCCGAGGTTGGCGGCGAAACCGGACGAGAACACCAGCGCCGCCTGCGCGCCGCAGAACCGGGCGAGCTCCAGCTCCAGCTCGGTGTGCAGCTCGGTCGATCCGGTGACCAGCCGGGACCCGGTCGACCCGGCGCCCCAGCGCAGCGCGGCGGCCGCGGCGGCCCCGGCGACGCGCTTGTCGCGGGCCAGCCCGAGGTAGTCGTTGCCGGCCAGGTCCAGCTCGTCGGCCCGCGCGGGACGCGGCCGCAGCTGCCGCACGAGACCCGCGTTCGCCCGCTTCTCCGCCTCGGCGTCGAGCCAGTCGAAAACCTCGTCGGGCGGCGGCGTCGGCGGCGTAGTCACGTCCCGCAGTCTCCCATCCGGGCCTCGAGCCGCCGTGCAGCGGGCCCGGAAACGCCGGAAGCCCCGGACCAGGAGGTCCGGGGCTTCCGAGGAAGAGCGATCAGCTGTCGTAGCCGCGACGCGGGCCACGGCTCGGACGGCCGTAACCACCGCCGTTGCCCGAGCGGGGCTGGCGGGCGCGGCCGCCGAAGCCGCCGGGACGGCCTTCGCGGTCGCCACCGCGGTAACCGCCGCGGTCGCCGCCACGCTCGCTTTGGGTGCGCTCGCCGCCGCCACGGTTGTAGCCGCCGCGGTCGCCGCGGTAACCGCCACCGCCGCCGCCGCGCCGCGGGCTCTCGCGCCGCCGCTCGACGACCGGCTCGCCACTGGGCTCCTTGGCGCCGGTGATGCGGGTCAGCTCGGCGTCGCCCGGGCGGACCGTGGTCGACTCCGCGCGCACACCGGCGCGGTCGGTCAGCCGGCGGACCATCCGGCGCTGGTCGTTGGTGACCACCGTGACGACGACACCGGACGCCCCGGCGCGTGCCGTGCGGCCCGCGCGGTGCAGGTAGTCCTTGTGGTCGGCCGCCGGGTCGACGTGCAGCACCAGCGAGATGTCGTCGACGTGGATGCCGCGCGCGGCGACGTCCGTGGCGACCAGCACCGGGGTGTGGCCTTCCTTGAAGTCGGCGAGGACGCGGTTGCGCTGCCCCTGCGTCTTGCCGCCGTGCAGCGCCGCCGCGTTGACGCCCTGCTCGCGCAGGCGCTCGGCGAGGCGGTCGACGTGGTGCTTGGTGCGCACGAACATGATCGTGCGGCCGTCGCGGGCGCCGATCTGCGTGATGACGTCCTGCTTGTCCTGGTGCGAGACCTGGAGCACGTGGTGGTCCATGGTCGTCACGCTGGCGGTCGACGGGGCGACCGAGTGCGTGACCGGGTCGGTCAGGTACTGCCTGACCAGGCGGTTGACGTCACCGTCGAGGGTCGCGGAGAACAGCAGGCGCTGACCACCCGGCGGGGTGAGGTCCATGATCTCGCGGACCTGCGGCATGAAGCCCATGTCCGCCATCTGGTCGGCCTCGTCGAGGGCGATGAAGTTGCAGTCGCCCAGGTGCGCGGTGCCCTGCCGGACGTGGTCCGACAGCCGGCCCGGGGTGGCGATCAGCAGGTCGACGCCGCGGGAGAGCGCGTCCGCCTGGCGGGCGAAGGCCATGCCGCCGACCGCGGTGCGGCACCACAGGCCGAGGGCCCTGGCCAGCGGGGTCAGCGAGTCGGCGACCTGCATGGCCAGCTCGCGGGTCGGGACGAGGATCAGCGCGCGGGGGCGCTTCGGGCGGGCCTTGCCGCCGTCGAGCCGGGCCAGCATGGCCAGGCCGAAGGCGAGGGTCTTGCCGGAACCGGTCTGGGCGCGGCCCAGCACGTCGCGGCCGGCCAGCGCGTCCGGGATGGTCGCCGACTGGATCGGGAACGGGCTGTTGATGCCCGCCTCGCTGAGCGCGCGGAGCAGCGGCTCCGGCAGGCCCAGCTCGGCGAAGGTCTTGGTGGCCACGAGCTCGACGGCGTCGTCGCGCAGCATGTCGCCGCCCGCCGGGCGGGTGCGCGGCTTGCGGTCGGGACGGCCCGCGTGAGCGGACGTCGAGGAAGGGCCGGAGTTGAACGTGACGGTCACAAATGCCTCTCGGACGTGGTTCGTCGCAAGGGAGGCCCGGGCAGCCCGCGCGCAGGCAGGGCAAGATGGTGTGCGATGGGCGTTCACAGGGACGGACCCGGCACACCGTGTCATCGCTTGCCGACACTGCGCGCCGCTTGGGTTACGGATTCACCGCGAGCCGATCGGTGGCTCTGGAGGCGACGGACACCAACTCATCCACGCCGCCGGTTGCGGTCTGTACTCACTGTACCCGAACCGGAGCCGGGACTACTCATCGAGGGCACCCGTTGTGGGCGGCGTCGCAGTCGTGGTCCGGGCCACAGCCGCGACGCCGCCCGCGGGGTCACCCCAGACCGGCGACGGAAACGAGCTCGGCCAGCAGTTCCCCGGTTCTCGTCACGTGCTCGCCGAGGCCGCGGCCGTGGAACCAGCCGGCCAGGTTGCGCACGTCCCGCCCCAGGAATTCGGCGCCGCCGGGGTTGGCGACGACGTCGACGACCTGGGGCAGGTCGATCACCATCAGCTTGCCCCGGTGCACCAGCAGGTTGTACGCGGAGAGGTCGCCGTGCGCGAGCCCCTCGGAGGCGAGCAGCTCGAGCGCCGCGGTGGCCTGGAACCACAGCTCCTTCAGCTCGTCCGGGTCCGGGCGGACCTGGGCCAGCCGGGGCGCGGCGGTGCCGTCGTCCTCGCCGAGGAACTCCAGCAGCAATTCCGTTCCCTCGCGCTGCACCGGATAGGGCACCGGCGCGCCGAGTGTCCACAGGCGACTCAGCGCGGCGAACTCCGCGACCGCCCACTGTTCGGCGATCAGGTTGCGGCCGAACGCGCTGCGCTGCGTCATCGCCCGCATCTCCCGGGACCGGCGCATCCGCCGCCCTTCGAGGTACCCCGCGTCGCGGTGGAACAGCTTGTGTTCGTCGCTGCGGTAGCGCTTCGCGGCGAGGAGCGTGCCCGGCGTGCCGGGCAACCCGCGCCGCAGGAGGTGGACGTCGGCCTCCTTGCCGGTCTTGAGGACGCCGAGGTCGGTGTCGACCGCGGCGAGCTCGGTGACCACCCAGTCCGGCCGGGGACGCGGGCCGTGTTCGGCGTCGTCCCAGGTGGACCAGCGGTCGGCGCCGTCGGGCAGCTGGTTTTCGGTGTAGGCGTCGTCGCGCAGTTTCGCGAGGCGGACGCGTTCGGCTTCGGTCAGCCGGCCGCTGCGGGTGGGTTCGGGTTCGTCGAACCGCCCGCGGCGGCGTGACCGCGCCTGGCGGCGGCTCGGCTGGTCGTCGAACAGGTCGAAGTCTTCGAAGTCGTGCTGGCGCACTGGTGGGTTGCTCCTAGGTCAGGGATGCCCCACCGGGCGCGTGGTCAGCCTCGGGGGGCGGGTGGGTGAGGGCGCGAAAGGGCCCGGACAGTCATCACGACAGGCACCTCCCGTTCTCATCCACCGGCTCCCTGCCGGCTGCGCCCAGCTTGCCGGACCGGCCCGGCGCCGCGCAACCGAATAGCGCGAACGGTCCATTCGTGCCGTTTCCTTGAATTCGGCCCGGCGCCGTGGTCACGATGATCGGGCAGGCCGAACGAAGAAGGGCGGCAGATGAACAGCTACGACGTGGTGATCGTCGGCGGCGGGCACAACGGCCTGGTGGCGGCCGCGTACCTGGCGCGGGCGGGCCGGTCGGTGCTCGTGCTCGAACGACGGGGTGAGACCGGTGGCGCCGCCGTCTCGTTCCGTGCGTTCGAGGGCGTGGACGTCCGGCTTTCGCGCTACTCGTACCTGGTCAGCCTGCTGCCGAAGAAGATCGTGGCCGACCTCGGCCTCGACGTGGAGCTGCGACGGCGCCGGATGTCGTCCTACACCCCGTCGGGCGGCACCGGTCTCCTTGTCGACAACGACGACGCCGTCCGGACGGCGTCGTCGTTTAGGGCGGTCACCGGGTCCACATCGGACTTCTCGGCCTGGCAGCGGTTCTACGAGCTGACCGAGCGTGTCGCCGGGCGCGCGTTCGGGACGCTCACCGAACCACTCCTGTCCGAAGTGGACTTCCGCGAACGCGTCGGCGACGCCGAGGCGTGGTCCTTGCTGTTCGAACGGCCGATCGGCGAAGCGCTCACATCGTGGTTCGTCGACGACACGGTGCGCGGCGTGGTGCTCACCGACGCGCTGATCGGCACGTTCGCCCCGGCGGACGGCGAGGACCTGCGGCAGAACCGGTGCCTGCTCTACCACGTGATCGGCAACGGCACCGGCGACTGGGACGTCCCGGTCGGCGGCATGGGCGCGGTCACCCGTTCGCTCGCGGCGGCTGCCGCCGCGGCGGGCGCGCGCCTGATGACCGGTGCGGAAGTGCTCTCGGTCGACCCGGACGGCGAGGTGCGTTACCGGCGTGACGACACCGAACTCGTCGTCCGGGCCGGGCACGTCCTGGCGAACGTCGCGCCGGCGACGCTCGCGAGGTTGCTGGGCGAGGAACCGGCGGAACGCCCGGAAGGCGCGCAGCTGAAGGTGAACATGGTGCTGACGCGGCTGCCGAGGCTGCGTGACCCGGACGTCGATCCGGCCGAGGCGTTCGGGGGCACCTTCCACGTCAACGAGACCTTCACACAGCTGGAGGCGGCGTACCGCGAGGCGGCGGCGGGCAGGATCCCCACGCTGCCGCCCTGCGAAATCTATTGCCACTCGTTGACGGATCCGTCGATCCTCGGCGCGGCCGAACGCGCGGCCGGCACGCACACCCTCACCTTGTTCGGCCTGCACATGCCGGCCCGCCTCTTCGAGGGGCGCAACGAAGAGGCACGCGAAGTGGCGTTGCGCGCGACGCTGGCTTCGCTGAACAGCGTGCTGGCCGAGCCGATCGAGGACTGCCTGCTGACCGCGCCGGACGGCAGGCCCTGTGTGGAGGCGAAGACCCCGCTCGACCTGGAAGCCGAGCTGGGCCTTCCGGCGGGGCACATCTTCCACCGGGACCTGTCGTGGCCGTACGCAACGGATCCGGCCCAGGCCGGCCGCTGGGGCGTCGAGACGGCGCACGAACGCGTCCTGCTTTGTGGCGCGGGAGCCGCGAGGGGAGGTGGTGTCAGCGGCATCCCCGGCCACAACGCGGCGATGGCGGTGCTGGGTGTCCGGCCCGGCTGATCCGGAACGGCCGCCTGTCCCGTGATTCGGTGCCACTGTTTTGCGGGACAGGCGGGTTTCCCGGAACCGGTTGGCCGGTGCGCTGCCCCATGCAGGTGCACCGCGGCCGGCCCCGGGGTGGTCTCGGGGTCGACGTTGACGGTTTCGACCACCGCGAAGGCCACCCCGCCCGCGGACGCGTTCCGTCCCGGCCCGGTGGTGGGGAGCCCGGTCGCGGGTGGCGCTACGCCCGGTCCGGCGCCTGAGGGTCCCGCGGCTGCCCGAAGGTCACGTCGCGGCCGACGGCGCCGATCGCGATCCCCTGGTCGTGGGCGTGCGCGGTGCCCGACACCGCGATTCCGCCGTGCGCGGCCACCACTCCGCCGGGCCGGCTCGCTTCGGCCAGCGCGGCTTCCAGTGCCGCGGCGAACTGCTCGTCTTCGTCGGCCGCGTCTTCGACCGCCAGCGCCACGCGCGTCCGGGTCCGTTCGCTCACTTCGCCGGTCTCGGCCGCTTCCTCCGTCAGCTTGCGCACGGCGGAGTCGTCGCCGAGTTTCGCCAGCACGACGTCCCTGACCTTCGCCGCGCCCGCGTCCACCACCTCGTCCGCGAGCCCGTCGAGCGCTTTGCCCGCCTGCCGGGCCTTGCCCACGGCCCAGGCGATGAGCGCCCCGATCACGATCTCCACACCCACCACGACAGGCTCCTTCGCTCGGCTGCCACCGCACCGTGAGTCGCCGGTCGCCCATCCTATGTAACAGCGGGAGCCGTTCGCACCGACCGGAAGGGCGGTCAGGCGTGCTCGGCGCAGAGGCAGCCGACGCCCGGCTCGATCCACTCCCGGCCCGCCCACTCCGGATGGCGTCCGACGAGCACCGCCCGGACCTCCCCGACGAGCTGCTCCCGGTCCATCGCGGAGTCCCGGCGCCGCCACGTCTCGTCGCGGAGTTCGCGCAGGTAGTCGCGGACGTCGGTGAGCACCGGCAGGCCGCCGACGTCGCCGTGCCCCGGGACGACCACGCGGGGCTCGGTGGCCACCAGCCGGTCCAGCACGGCGAGCCAGCCGAGGCCCGAGACGTCCGTGTCGTGCGGCGGGAACCACGGGAGGATGGCGAACTGCCCGGTCTCGGCCAGGTCGCCGGTGAACAGCACGCCGGCGTCCGGCACCTCGACGACCTGGTCACCCTTCGTGTGGCCGCGGCCGGTGGGGCGCAGCCGGACGGTCCGGCCGCCGAGGTCGAGCGTGTGCCCGTCGTCGTAGACCTCGTCGGGCGTGGGCACGCGGACGCCGTCGAGGCGGCGGGCGATCGTCTCGCCGAGGCCGCGGAACATCTCCAGGTAGCCCGGGCCCTTCGTGGCGAGGTCCTCGGCCTGGCTGCGGTTGACCAGGTAGGTGGCCTCGCCGGCGAACACCTGCGCGCCGAACGCGTGCTCGGGGTGGAAGTGCGTCGTGGTCAGGTACAGGCGGCGGCCGTTCGCCACCTCCCGCGCGAAGGCGAGCACCTTCGCCGCGTTGGCGGTGCCGATGCCCGTGTCGACGACCAGGACGGCCTCGGTGCCGCCGACGACGCCGATGTTGGGCACCAGGTCGACGTGGTCGTTGGGGATCACCAGCAGGTCGGAGGCGATCTCCCGGGCACCGGAGACGTGCACGGCGGGATCGGTCAGTTCGGTCATGCCCCGATTCCACCGCCGCGCGGGTGCGGCCGTCCAAGACCGGTTCGGTGGCGCCGATACCGGGCGAATATCGTCGCCGGTCATGGAGCTGCGCACGCTGCGGTACTTCGTCGCCGTCGCCGAGGAACTCCACTTCGGCCGGGCCGCGGCGCGGCTGCACATGAGCCAGCCGCCGCTGAGCCGGGCGATCAAGCAGCTGGAAACCGACGTCGGGGCCGTCCTGCTGCTGCGCTCCGCCGCGGGCGTCACGCTCACTCCGGCGGGGGCGGCGCTGCTGGCCGAGGCGCGGGCGCTGCTCGACCAAGCCGACCGGGCCCGCGCCCGCGTGGCCACGGCGGCGGGTGCGCCGACCCTCACCGTCGGCATCCTCGGCGACGGCGCCGACCCGGGTGCGACGCGGCTCGCCGACGCGTACCGGCGGCAGCACCCGGGCGTCGAGGTCCGCGTCCGCGACGCCGACCTGACCGACCCGACGTGCGGGCTGCGCGCCGGGCTGGTCGACGTCGCACTGACCCGCGGGCCGTTCGACGAGACCGGCCTGGCCGTGCACGAGCTGCGCGCCGACCCGGTGGGCGCGGTGCTGCGCGCCGACGACCCGCTGGCCGGCCGCGCTCACCTCGCGCTCGCCGACCTGGCCGGACGGCGCTGGTTCCGGTTCCCCGACGGCACCGACCCGCGCTGGCAGGCGTACTGGCACGCCGGCGAAGCCCGCGAAGGGCCGGTCGTGCGCGCGGTGCACGAATGCCTGCAGGCCGTCCTCTGGAACGGCACGGTCGGGCTGATGCCGCTCGGGCACCGGCCGCCGGGCGAACTGGTCGTGGTGCCGTTGACCGGCATGGCACCGAACCCGGTGGTCGTCGCGTGGCGGGAAAGCGACGAGACGCCGCTGATCCGCTCGTTCGCCCGGATCGCGCTGGCCGCGTACCGGGACTGAACGCTCAGGCCGTGCGGTCCCGGGGCGACGGCAGGCGGAACAGGCGCTGGAGCCGGCGCAACGCCCCGCGATCGCCGGAAACCGACGCGGCACCGCTCTCGATCGCCTTCGCGAGCGGGAAAGCCGGTCCCTGGCCTGCAGGCCGTGCCAGGCGCCGTGGACGAGCAGCCCTAGACCACCGGGGCGCGACGCACGTCGTAGAGGTCCCAGTCCAGCTGCCAAAACGCGTCGATGCCGTGCTCGCGGATGTACTTGCGCTCGGTGTCGTGCACCGGGTAGCAGCCGGCGATGCTGATCGGCGCGCCGCCGACGTCGATCAGCGTGTACTGGTGCGCGTCGAGGCCCGCGGGGGCCGAAACGGCGAACGCCGTCATCGCCGATTCCGGGGCGATCGGCTGCCCGAAGTCGATGGTGTCGCCGTAGACGAACGGGCAGGTGCCGCGCAGCTGCTCGGCGAGGTAGCCGATCGCCAGCGCCCAGACCGGGTCGTCGGACCGGACGCTGATCCACAGCTCCGGTCGCACGCCGTGCCAGTCCGGGTGGTCGGCCAGGGAAAGGCCGTAGGTCGCGCCCGTCAGGTAGCGCGGCTCGGGCTCGTCGGCGTAGACGAACGCGATGACGTCGTCGAGCCCGGGCTGCGTCGACGGGATGGGCTGCAGCCGGGCCGTGGAGGACCCGGTCAGGGTGTCGAGATGGGCGAAATACCGCTCGGCACGGCTCGGCATGGCGCGCAGCATACGACCGGCGGGGGTCCGGGCGGGTCATCCCGTTGGCCCGGGCGCGGCAAGATCGGGCAGGGTGGGGACCATGCGAGTGCTCGTGATCGGCAGCGGGATCGGCGGCGCGGCAACGGCCTGGCACCTGGCGGGCCGCGGCGCGGAAGTGGTCGTGGTGGACGCGGCGCGCCCGGGGACGGCGACCGAGGCCGGCGCCGGCATCGTCAGCCCCTGGACGTCGCGCCGGGAAGACGCGCTGTACCCGCTCGCCGCGGCCGCCGGCCGGTACTACCGGGAGTTCACCGCGGAGCTCGAAGGTTCGTCGTTCGAGGTCGTCGGCGGGATGATCGTCTCGGCCGACGACGCCGAGCTGGCCGGGGCGCACGAGCGGCTGACGTCCCGGGCGGCGGCCGCGCCGGAGGTCGGCGAGGTCCGGCGGCTCGACCCGGCGCAGGCCCGCGAGCTGTTCCCGGCGCTGGCGCCCGGGCTGGGCGCGGTGCACCTGACCGGCGCCGGCCGTGTCGACGGGCACCTGCTGCGCCGCGCCCTGCTCTCGGCCGCCGGACGCCGGGGCGCGAAGTTCGTCGAGGGTGAAGTCGCGTTCCGCGCCGACGGCACGGTGGCGGGCCCCGAAGGTCCGCTCGAGGCGGACAGCGTCGTGGTGGCGGCCGGCGCGTGGAGCCGGGAACTGCTGGCGCCGCTGAGGATCGACCTGCCGGTGACGCCGCACCGCGGCCAGATCAGCCACTTCGACCTGCGGGACACGGACACGGCGGCGTGGCCGGTGGTCCTGCCGCGCAGCAGCCACTACCTCCTGGCGTTCGGCGGCGGCCGGGTCGTCGCGGGCGCAACCCGCGAGGCGGAGTCGGGCTTCGACCACCGCGTCACGGCGGCCGGGCAGCGCGAAGTGCTGGAGAACGCGCTGGCGGTGGCACCGGGCCTGGCGGACGCAACGCTGGCGGAAACCCGGGTCGGCTTCCGCCCGGGCACCCCGGACGACCTGCCCATCTTGGGGTTGCTCCGGCCGGGCTTGGCGGTGTCGACGGGCTTCGGCGCGGGCGGGCTGACGAACGCGCCGTTCGCGGGGAAGCTGGTGGCGGCGGTCGCGCTGGGCGAGGACCCGGGCTTCGACCTGAGCCCGTTCGCCCCGGACCGGTTCGGCGGCCTCAGCCCTCGGTGATCAGCTCCAAGGCGTGCTCGCCCGTGCGCTCGACCGCCAGGCCCGCCTTGGTGATCACCTTCGCCAGCTGGTCCACAGTGGACGGCTCGGCGCGGGTGGCCGCCAGCACGTGCGCCAAGCGGCCCTTGTACGCCTTGTTGAAGTGGCTCACCGTCACACGCTCGCCGCGGGCGTTTTCGGTGACGACCCGGACCGTCACCGCGTCCGGGCGCAACCTCGCGAACGCCGAGTACGTGCCCGAGCGCAGATCGACGACCAGGCCCTCGACCGCCTGCAGCACCGGCTCCAGGACCGGCTTCCATAATCCGCGGACGGTACCCAGCGACGGCAGCGAGTTCCCACCCGAGAGCCGGTACGCCGGGATTGGGTCGGTGGCCGAGACCACGCCGAACAGCGACGACGTCACCGCCAGCCGCCGGTGGGCCTTCTCCAGGCCGGCCCTCGTGAAGCTCTTCACGTCCAGCGCGTCGTAGAGGACGCCGGTGTAGCGGCGCAGCGCCGGCATCGTCGGGGACGTCCACAGCTCCGCGTTGCGCGCCACCTCCCCGGCCTGGCGCTCGGTGAGGCCCAGGGCCGCGATGCTGGCGGGGACGTCGGCGGCCAGCTCGGCCAGCGCGTCGGCGAGCTTCGCGCGCGTCGGGTTCAGCTCGGGGAACGACAGCGCGCCGAGGTCGAGCGGGCCGCCGCGGCCGCCGTCGGCCTTGGTCTCGGAAGGGGGGAGGAGCACCAGCACGCCCCGAGCGTACTGCGCCGATCGTCGCCGATCCGGACGGCAGCCACGACGGAAGGGGCCGGTTCCGGCCGGGTCCGCGTACCTGCGGCGGCCCGGTAAATCGGGGTGCACGGACGCCGCCGTCCGGCCTAGCCTCCGGGCATGGACCTGACCTGGCGCCCGTTGACTCTGGACGACGCTCCCGCCCTCGCCCGGCTCTACGCGGCGGCCGAGGAAGTCGACCGGACGGGTGAGCACTTCAGCGCGGATGACCTCCGCGACGAGCTGGCCGCCCCCAACGTCGACCTGGCCCGCGCCACCATCGGCGCCTGGGCGGGCGACCGGCTGGCCGGCTACGGCTTGATCCTCCGCCGCGCCGCCGCCGACCCGGTGCACATGATCCGGCTCCAGTCGGTCGTGCACCCGGACCACCGCAGCGACGCCGTCGGGGGTCACCTGGTCGAGTGGTTCGCGCGGACGAGCCGCGAGGTCCACGAGCGCGCCTTCCCGGGCGCGCCCCTCGAACTGCACCACGGCAGTCACCAGAACGAGCGCTGGATCGCCGGCGTCCTCACCCGCGCGGGGTACACGGTCGGCCGGACGATGGTGAACATGCGCGTCGGCCTCGCCGACCTGCCGCCGCAGCCCCCGCTGCCCGACGGTTTCGAGGCGGTGCCGTTCGACCCGAAGTACGACCTCGCCGCCCTCGACGCCCGCAACGACACTTTCGCCGGCCACTGGGGCAGCACGGTGTACGAGCCCGACGCCTGGCACCACCTCGTGACGGGCTCGAAGGACTTCCGCCCGGACCTGTCGTTCCTCGTGCTGGACGGCGACAAGGTGCTCGCCTTCGTGCTGAGCCACCACTACGCGTCCGAAACCGAGGCGACGGGCATCCGCGAGCACTACGCCACCTGGGTGGGAACCCGGACGGCACTGCGCGGCCGCGGAGTCGCATCGGGGTTGCTCGGGCACACTCTCCTGGCGGCGAAGGCCGCGGGATTCGACCGGTCGGCCCTGAACGTCGACGTCGACAATGCGCACCGCGCGCTGGGTGTTTACGAGCGGTGCGGATATCGCGTCGAAGACGAATGGCACGTGTACGTGCTGTCCTGAATTCGGGACGCCCCACCGCCGATCGGGGAATGGACGGCATTCGTACCATCACGTCATGAAGCCGACTTCCACCTCGCCCGGTTCGAGGGCATTGGCCGCTTCGCTGCGCGAAGTGCGGGTAGCGCGCGGAAAAGGACTTCGCGAACTCGCGCGGATGGTCCGGATTTTGCCGCAGCTGCTGTCGGCGTGGGAAAAGGGCCAGCGAGTACCGCAGCCGGAGGACGTGGCCCGGCTGCTGGGCGCGCTGAGGGTCGACGACGTGACGTACGACCGCATGATGCGCCTGGCCAGGCACGCCCGCGACGACAACTGGCTGGACTCGAACCCGTCTGATCTGCCGCCCGCGCTGAGCGGGATCGTGGAGTACGAGCGCACCGCCACCCGCATCACGAGCTGGTACCACGCGATCGTGCCGGGACTTCTGCAGACGCCCGACTACGCCCGCACCATCCTGAGCAATTCGGAAATCAGCCTGGAGCAGGCCGATGCGATGCTCGTCGTGCGATTGAACCGGCAGCGTATTTTCACGAAGGCCGAACCGGTCCGGCTGACCGCTCTCATCGGTGAGATCGCGATCCGTGAGGAGGTCGGCAGCGCCGAGATCATGTCGGATCAGATGGATCACCTGCTGGAAATGATGGAGTTGTCGAACATCTCGCTGCGGATCGTGCCGGCGAACATCGGCTTTCACCCGGGGTTGCTCGGATCATTCATCCTCTACGAGTTCGCCGGCCTACCGCCGATCGTGCACCTGGAGAACTCGCATGCGACTGCGTTTCTGCACGAGGCTGATGTGGTTGGCGACTACGCGAAGCAGGCTAAGCTCTTGTGGAGGAAAGCATTGAGCGAGGATGCCACCCGAGCCTTGCTTCGGGAGGTCGCGCGATAGTCCGGGAGGCCTTGGGATGAACGGTTGGCGCAAGTCGAGCTACAGCGGCGGTCAGTCGGACTGTGTCGAGGTGAAGCTCGACCGTTCTGTCGGCATCCGGGACACCAAGGCCCGGGAGCACGGCACCCTCACCGTCTCGCGCGCTGCGTGGGTCGCCGCCCTCAGCTCTCTACGAGGTTGAGCAGCTCCTCGCCCTTCACGTACCTCCGCAGCTGCTCCGCCGCGAGCTTCTTCGCGCGCGGATAAAACGACGCCGACCCACCCGCGATGTGCGGCGTGATGACCACACCCGGGACCGTCCACAGTGGATGATCCGCGGGCAACGGCTCGGGATCCACGACGTCGAGACCGGCGCGCAGCCGTCCGGTGCGGGTCTCCGCGAGCAGCGCCTCCGTCGCGATCGCCGTGCCGCGGCCGACGTTGATCACCAGGGCGTCGTCGGGGAGGGCGGCGAGCTCGTCCGGGCCGATGAGGCCGCGCGTCGCGGGGGTGTCCGGCAGGACCAGCACCACGATGTCGGCGTCGGGCAGCAGCGTGGGCAGTTCGGCGACGCCGTGGACGTCCTCCTCCGGACGGGGACGGCTCGCCACCCTCGTCACGAGCGCCTCGGCGGCGACGAGCTGCCGCTCGATCGCCTGCCCGATCGAGCCGTACCCGACCAGGAGCACCCGGCTGTCGGCCAGTGACCGCGTGTGCTCGCGCACCCACTCGCCGCGCGTCTGCTGCGCGAACCAGCGCGGCAGGTCCCGCTGCGCGGCGTGGATGAGCGCCAGCGCGTGTTCGGCGACGCTCAGGTCGTGCAGCCCGCGCCCGTTCGCGAGGCGCACGCCGTCGGGCAGCAGCGGCACGAGCGTCTCGACCCCCGCGGACAGCGACTGCACCACCCGCAGCGACGGCAGCTCCTTGATCAGCTTCGGCGGCTCCGGGCCCCGGTCGTAGGGCAGGACGTAGAACTCGACGTCCCCGAGATCGGCCGTCGGCGCATCGCCACCGTCGTAGTACGCCGCCTCGACTCCCTCCGGCACCTCGATGTCGGTCCAGGGCAGCAGTACACGAGCGCTCATGCCGCCTTTCTACCCGCTTCGGCGCGCCGCGGCCGCCGGCACCCCGGATCCGCGCGTTTCCCGCGTCGCGCAGCACGAATTCCGACACAAAAACCGGACGATTCCGGGATATCCCACCGAATGCGAAAAAAGTGACACGCGACGGCCTCACCAGGCGATATGTCTGTATGCGGGTCCGCGGACCCGTGCCGGGGAATTGACGGCGGTGGGTCGGGAGGGCCGGTGACCGCGTACCAGTTTCGCTTGTTCGTCCGCGCTGCGCCGTGGCTGCTGGTGGCCCTCGCGGCCGGGATGGCCGTCCGGATCGGGCTGTCGGTGGACACGGGGCTCGCCGCCCTTTCCGACACCCGGATCTACCGCGCGGGCGTGCTCGCCTGGCTCGACGGCAAGGACGTCTACACGACCCTGCTGTCGGGCGGGGCGCGTCCCGGGTACTACACGTACCCGCCGTTTTCGCTGCTGCCGATCGGTCTCGTGCTCGCCTGGTACCCCCTGGGCGCGTTCGTGTTCACCGCCGGCACCGCCGCGGCGATGTTCCACATCCTCGTGCTCGTCCTGGCCCGGATCCGGCCGTCGCTGCCGCACCGGCCGCTGATCGCCGCCGTCGGCACCGTCTGCGCGCTGGAGCTCGAACCGCTGATCCACACGCTCTACTGGGGTCAGGTCAACGTCTTCCTCCTCTGGCTGGTCGCGCTCGACTGCCTGCACCGCAACCCCCGGTGGCCGCGCGGCCTGCTCGTCGGCGTCGCGGCCGCGATCAAGCTGACGCCCCTGGTGTTCGTGCTGTTCTTCCTGCTCGGCAGGCAGGTGCGCCCGGCGCTCGTCGCGGCCGGGAGCTTCGCCGCCTGCACCGGGCTCGCCTGGGCGATCGCGCCCCGGGACTCGGCGTTCTACTGGACGCGGGCGGTGTGGGACCCGGTCCGGATCGGCAACGTCGCCCTGCCCGGCAACCAGTCCCTGCGCGGCTTCGTCGCCCGGCTCGGCCCGCTGCCGAACCCGCTCCCGGCCCCGCTGAAGGGCTCGCTGCCGGGCGCGACGCTGCTTTGGGCGGCATTGGCCGTGGCCGCCGCCGGGCTGGCCGCGGTGGTCGTCGTCCGGTACCGGCGGGCCGGCAGCGACGTGCCCGCCTGGCTCGCGACGGCCGCGCTCGGCACGCTCGTCTCGCCGATGTCGTGGACGCACCACTGGGTGTGGTTCGCCCCGCTGCTCATGGCCGCGGCCGGGTGGGCGGGCCGGGTGCCGCGCCTGGCCGTGCCCGCGCTGGTGCTCGCCGGGGCGGTGGCCGTGTTCGCCCCGCCGGAGCAGTTCCCCGCGAGCCCGGACGCGCCGTGGTGGACGCACGTCCTCGGAGAGAGCTACGTCGTGGCCGGCCTCCTCGTCCTGGTCGGGTTCGCGTTGCTGCCGAGCCGCCTGCTGCCGCGCGGGGAACCGCTGCAGGCTGCGCCGGACGGCCTGCAGCACGGGGCGACGAGCACCGGGCACCTGCCCGCCGGAGCCGGGCGCTCGGCTTCCTGAGCGCAGCCCTCCCACAACGCCTTCCGCGCTCTGCCGGCCGGCGCTCCGCCTCCCCGCGCGCTGCCGCTGACGCGCCGCTTCCAGCGCTCCGCCTCCCCGCGCCTTGCCGCTGACGCGCTGCCTCTCGGCGCTCCGCCCAGCGCCTTGCCGCTGACGCGCCGCTTCCAGCGCTCCGCCTCCCAGCGCCTTGCCCCTAGCTCGCCACCTCCCCGCGCCCTGCCTTCCCGTCCTCTAGTGCTTTCCGCTCACACAGAACTCGTTCCCCTCCGGATCGGTCAGCACCGTCCACGCCAGCCCCGGCACCTCGTGCTTCGCCACCTCCTTCGCCCCCAGCTCCACCAGCCGTTTCACCTCCGCGTCGCGATCGTCGCCGCCGAAGTCGACGTGGACGCGGTTCTTGCCCACCCGGGCCTCCGGCACCCGCTGCAGCGCCAGGGGCAGCCCACCTTCGGCCGGCGCGAGGATCAGGAACTCGCCCTCGTAGTCCTGGGCCACCTTCGTGCCCAGCGCCGCCGTCCAGAACTCCGCCAGACCGCGCGGATCCGCGCAGTCGATCGTGATCATGCCCATGTGGATCGCCATGCCCCGAAGCTAGCGGCCACCACCGACAAAAACGGGCCGCCGAGTAACCCGTTGGAGTCACGGCCGGGTGATTGACTACCCTGAGCGGGACTTTCACACCCGCCCGGAGCAGGGAGCCCCCCAGTGATCACCAGGACTTCGTCGTTGTTCCTTCGCACGTTGCGCGAGGATCCGGCGGACGCCGAGGTACCGAGCCACCGGCTCCTGGTACGCGCCGGCTACGTCCGCCGGGTCGCCCCGGGCGGGTACTCCTGGCTGCCGCTGGGCCTGCGGGTGCTGCGGCGCATCGAGGCCGTCGTGCGCGAGGAGATGAACGCCATCGGCGCGCAGGAGATCCAGTTCCCCGCGCTGCTGCCGAAGGAGCCCTACGAGGCCACCGGCCGCTGGACCGAGTACGGCGACGGCCTCTTCCGCCTCAAGGACCGCAAGGGCGCCGACTACCTCCTCGGCCCGACGCACGAGGAGCTCTTCGCGCTCACCGTGAAGGGCGAGTACAGCTCGTACCGCGACTACCCGGTCACGCTGTACCAGATCCAGACCAAGTACCGCGACGAGGCGCGCCCCCGGGCCGGCATCCTGCGCGGCCGCGAGTTCGTCATGAAGGACTCCTACTCCTTCGACCTCGACGATGAGGGTCTCGCGCGCTCCTACCAGGCCCACCGCGACGCCTACGTGAAGCTGTTCGACCGGCTCGGCCTCGAGTACGTCGTCGTGAAGGCGACGTCGGGTGCGATGGGCGGCTCGGCGTCCGAGGAGTTCCTCGCCGTCGCCGAGACGGGCGAGGACACCTACGTCCGCAGCACCGAGTCCGGTTACGCGGCGAACGTCGAAGCCGTCGTCACGCCCGCGCCGGCCGCGCAGCCCATCGAGGGCCGCCCCGAAGCGCAGGTGCACCACACGCCGAACACGCCGACCATCGAGTCGCTGGTCGGCTTCCTGAACAACGCGGACCTGGGCCGCACGTTCACCGCCGCGGACACGCTGAAGAACGTCATGCTCAAGACGCGTCAGCCGGGCTCGGCCGACTGGACGCTCGTCTGCGTCGCGGTCCCGGGCGACCGCGAAGTGGACATGAAGCGCCTCGAAGCGGCGCTGGAGCCGGCCGAGGTCGCGCTGCTCGAGGAAGCCGACTTCGCGAAGAACCCGTTCCTGGTCAAGGGCTACATCGGCCCGAAGGCCCTGCAGGACAACGGCGTGCGCTACCTCGCCGACCCGCGCATCGTCCCCGGCACTGCCTGGGTCACCGGGGCCGACAAGGTCGACCACCACGTCATCGACCTGCTGGCCGGCCGCGACTTCACCCCGGACGGCACCATCGAGGCCGCCGAGGTCCGCGAGGGCGACGCGTCGCCGGACGGGCACGGCACCCTGGTCGCCGCGCGCGGCATCGAGATCGGGCACATCTTCCAGCTTGGCCGCAAGTACACCGACGCGTTCGAGGTCGACGCGCTCGGCCCCGACTCGAAGCCGATCCGGATCACGATGGGCTCCTACGGCGTCGGCGTCTCGCGGCTGGTCGGCGTGCTCGCCGAGCAGAACCACGACGACCTCGGCCTGATCTGGCCGCGCGTGGTTTCGCCGTTCGACGTGCACATCGTCATCGCGGGCAAGGACGAGACGGTCGCGGCGGGCGCCGAGAAGATCGCCGCCGAGCTGGACGCGGCGGGCCTCGAGGTCATCCTCGACGACCGCAAGGCGACCCCGGGCGTCAAGTTCGCCGACGCCGAGCTGGTCGGCGTGCCGACCATCCTGGTCGTCGGGCGCGGCCTGGCCAACGGCGTCGTCGAGGTCAAGGACCGGCGGTCCGGCGAGCGCGAGGAAATCGCGGTCGACGCCGTCGTCGAGCACCTGGTCGAGCTCGTCCGCTCCTGATGGGCCGGTTTTCCCGGCGCCCCGAAGATTCGACGCCTGGATACGAGGACAACGCGGCGCTTCGCGGGTTCGGCGGTTACGAACCCGCGGACGCGCCGCGCGCGCAGCCGAAGCGCATCCGCCCGAAGCCGAAGTCGCTGAAGTGGCGGCGGGCGCCGTGGTTCGGCCTGGTGTTCATCGCCCTGGTCGCCGGCGTCCTCAAAGCGCTGGGTGTCGGCAAGCCGCACCCGGCGTCGTCTTCGCCGCCACCCGCGCCGCTGGTGGTGACGCCGTCACCGCGGGCGGCGGTCCCGGCCGTGGTCGCGGGCTGGCAGTCCGTGGCGGGCCGCGACGGCTCGTACGCGTACGACGTCCCGCCGAACTGGGAACCGGCGCCGGGCACGCAGCACGGCTGGGACGAGCCCCCGGTCCGGCTGATCACGAGCGCGTTCCTGGGCAAGTGCGGCCAGGCCACGCTAGGTGGCGCGGGCGTCACGACGGAGCCGCTGACGGACCTCGATGCGGCCGCCCGCAAGGCGGCAACGGATGTGGTGGCGGCCGCGTACGGCGGGGCACCCCAGCTGGGCCCGGCGTCGGACGCGCAGGTCACGAAGGCCGACGGCACCGCGATCTCGGCCCGGGTCGTGGTGGCTTCGGTGACCCCGGCGCGAACGGGGGAGTGCGCGACCCGGCACGCTTTGGTGGCGGTGCTGGCTTTCGGCGGGGCCTCGGGGACGTCCGGTGTCGTGGTGGCATACGCGGACAGCGACCGGTCGGGGCCTTCCGTGCGGGACGACCTGGTGCGGATCGTGCGGAGCTACCGGTTCGTCCCGGTGGCGGACCGCGGGACGACGACCCCGCCGCCGACGACGTACCGCTAGAGCGGACGGTTTTCGTACGCTTCGAGGTCGCCGACGATCCAGCCGTGGGTGAATTCGTCCTCCGCGGCGGTTGCGCCGACGACCGAGCGGACGAAGAAGTCTTCCTGGGTCACGTCGATGTCATCGTCGAGCATGGCGATCGAGTCGGGCCAGGCGTCGGGGACGTGCTCGGTGAGGATCTGCATCGGGGCGTTGCGGAGGTCGGCGTCGACGCTGGAGCCGGCTATCTCGAGTTCGATCTCGCGAGGGAGCTTCTCGACGATGTCGAGGGCGTCGTCGTCGAGGGCGATGCAGTGGGTGAGGTCGACGTGTTCGAGGGCGGTCAGCGGGGTCAGCTCGCCGATGTCGGTGAGGGACGTGCAGCCGTTCAGGGCGATGCTGCGCAAGCCGGTCATGCGGGCGATGCCGTGGAGGCTTTCCAGCTCGGCGTCCGGGGCGTCGAGGACTTCGAGGTTGGTGCAGCCCGCGAAGGTGCTGAGGTCGGGCAGCGGCCACTCGGGGATGCGGAGCCAGCGCAGGGCGGGCAGCGACAGTTCTGCGGCTTCTTCGCCTGACAGGATGAAGCCTTCCAGCTCCAAGATCTCGAGCTCGGCGAGGCCGTTGAGGGCGGGGAGGTTGACGAGTTCGACCGCACGGCCCTCGGTGCTGATGCGGAGATCGGTCAGGTTCGGAGCAAACAGGAAAAAGGCGCAGTCCAGGACCACACGGTCCGTGATGATGTTCTCGAACCGCAGGTCCAGGGACGTGAGGGTCTCGCTACGCGGCAACGACCTGCGGAAGCCGCCCGGGTCGGGGAGGAAGACCAGGTCCACCCAGAGCGTTCGCAAACCCGGCACGGGCAGCAACAGGGCGATCTCTTCGATGACGGCGGTGGCATCGACGATCACGCCGGTCAGCCGGGCGGCGGCCACGCTGCCCGGATCGAACAACGAGCGGTCTGCAGTCACCACCTGGACCAGGTAGTCGCGGCCGAGCCTGCCGGTGAAGGGCACCCTGGTGAGATCCCGCAGGACCACCGTGGCCGGCGCGTGCAGGTCGGTCAGCACCTGCTCCGCGTACTCCGCGGGCGGAAAGAAGGACCAAGCCTCGACCAGGCTCTGGGCGAGTGACCGGCGAAGCGCCACGGGAAGGTCGATCAAGACCTTGAGCGCCTTCGGGGTCCCGATCCGGCCCAGCGCCTCCACACAGCGTTCCAGGGCATCATCATCGTCCGTCGCACGGAACAGGAACCGCTCGATCAGGCCAACACTCGTATCCCCACCGGCGACGAGTTTCAACATCGCGTCACTGTTGTGCGGGGGGACCAGCGACTCGAGGTACGACTCCAGCCGGCGAGTCACCCCTTCGTCCACCCGCAAGCACGCGTCGACGCAGGTCATCGCCAGGCTGTACCGGTGCTCCCGGTCCCCGCCGGAGGCGCTTTCGGCCTGCGTCAGCAGGTTCCCCAGCAAGCGGGTGGCTTCGGCGGGCCGCCCCATGCCGACCGCCAACGCGATGACCGCCGCGAAAGACGGATCGCCCGACCGGTACAGCAACGCGCCGAAGTCACCCTGGTTGCTCATCCACCGCGCGGCGAGGAACTCCAGGAACGTCCGGTGGGCGAAGTCGATGACGTCCGTCGCCGGCTCGCGCAGAATGGACCGCTCGACCAGATCCTGAAGCGCCTCTTCCGCGGTGATCGTGTCCTGGCGCAGCAGCCGGAGGGTCCGCGCGACGTGGCTCAGCGCTTTGTCCTTCGCGATCTCCGACTGGTCGTTGCGGATCAGCCACTGGGCGAGATCCTCGAGCAGCGCGAGCCGTTCCTCGGGCCCCAGTGGGGAAATTGCCAGGTTGCGTTCCGTGTCCCGCCGCCCGGCCAGCATGACGAGCGTCGTTTCGTACAACTCGAGACGCCGCCGGGGCAGGCTGCTGACCCCTTTTCTCGCGTACGCCAGCGCGCACAGCACCGCGCAGAGCAGCGGCGTGCGAGCCAGGTCGAGCAGTGCCGGGCTGTCGAGGATGTGCTCGGCGACGAGATCGCCCTTGGCGCGGTGGCCGTCCCGGTGTTCCTTCGGTATGGCGGCGCTCGTCGACAGGTGCCATTGCCGCACCAGCGCCGAAATCTGGTCCGGGCCCATGGGTTCGAGCTGGGCCCTGCGGTACCGCCCGAGCCTGAAGCCCGGATGGCGCAACGCCGCGGGGCGTCCGCTGATGATGAACACGTTTTCGGGGAACGTGGACAGCAAGTCGTCGAGCCAGCTCTGCACCGCCGGGCGGCGGGAAACCGGGAGCTCGTCCAAGCCGTCGATCAGCACGATCGCCCGGCCACTGGCCAGGAGGGCCGTGCACCAGCGGGACGGCTTCCGGGCGCTGAGGATCGACGCCACCTCGTCGGTCAGCGCCTCGATCTCCGGGAGCGGGTGCTCCACATAACGACGAAGCCGGACGACGAGCGGGATTTTGCCCTTCCAGTGCCCGAGTTTCGGCGGCAGCTGCTCGCGGGCGGTGGCCACGGCGATCCACTGCAGCAACGTCGTCTTGCCCGAGCCCGCTTCGCCGATGAGGACCTGGTGCGTGGCCGCCGCCAGCACGTTCACCACGTCGTTGCGGCGCCCGCCCGACCACGTGCGGTCGTCGTCCCACTGGCCGCTTGCCGCGGACAACGCCACGAACGCCGGGGTCAACGCGTAGCGCTCCACCGAGCGGGCGAGGTCGATGCCGAGGATTTCGAGGTGGTCGAGGCGGTTGCTGACCGCTCGCAGGTAGTCGGTCGTGTACGCGGCGGCCGACAGCTGGTCGTCCACGGTCTCGTCGCGGGCCCGGTGTTGCCGGGGAACGCTGTTGAGGGCCGTTTCGAGCCGAGCCGGGAGGTCCGTCTCGCGCTCGATCGCCCCGAACAACGCGTCACGACGCAGGTCGGGAACGCCCAGGTACGCGCCGACCAGGAACGCCGTGACGTCGGACAGGAAGTAACCCTGACTCGGTGATTCCGGCCGGCCCAGGAGCGGGCGGAGGGTCGCCGCCTCGACCATCGCCGACTGCGCCGGGCCCACCCGCCGGAGGCCCGCGACGACTTTCCCGAAGAACCCGGTGTCGTTGATGCCGTAGGCACCGGCGGCTCGTTCGAGGTGCTCCAGCAGGACCTCCTCGAGGTCTTCCAGGAGCCGGTCCGCCTTCCGCTTCTCTCTGCGGTCGCGGCCCAGCGCGGGGATCTCGTCGCGAGCGTCCCACCGGTGAAGTCTCAGCAATGCCGAGAGCAGGGCGCCGGCGACGTCTTCGAGGGAGTACGTCGTCTGGTCGACCGCCTCGAGCAGCGCGAACGCGAACTCGGCGGCGTGGCCCGCGGCGGTCTCCTGCCAGCCGGCCCGGTCGGACTCCGCCTTGCCCGACAGCAGATCGCTGATCCCGCGGATGATGCCGACCGAAACGCCGGAGCGAGCCGACGCGGCCTTGACGAACCCCAGGCCTTCCTGTTCCGTCGCCACCACCTGGCTGTAGTGGCGCCTGATGACCTCCGCGGTCGGTGCCTCGGCGTCTGCCACCACCTTGCCGCCCGCGGCGATCGGCTCGACGACGACCGAAAAGCCGGTCAGCTGGTGGCGCAGGTACCGGGCGGCCTGCACGAGGTCGTAGGACGCGGTGCCCACCTGGCCGCGCGGGACGAACGCGTCGAAGACCTCCTTGCCGTACTCGTAGCCGTGCACCTCCGTGGCGAACACGACGTCGCCGAGGCCGACGTCCTTGACCCCGCCCGCCACGCCGACGAAAAGCGCGACGTCGGGGGAGAAGTGCTGGAGCGCGCGTTCCGTCGAGTAGCTCGCCTCTTCGTTGCCACGGCCGATTTCCGCGACGGCCACCTTCCAGGCACCGGACGTCCCGACGAGGTAACGGCTGCCCTGGGCGTGCGTTTGCCAGTCCGCCCCGGCCAGCCGGCCGGCGACCGCCTTGAACTCGACCGGCAGGGCGGTGAGGACGACCGCCGTCCGGGTCATTCCTTCGGATCCGTGCCGGAAGGTGCGCGCAGGCGGTCCCAGTTCCTGCTGTCGCGCTCGATGGCCCGGTTCAGCTCGCCGTAGATCCGCTCGACGTCCTGCTTCAGTGCGTCCGGCGAAAGGTCCTTGCTCATGCTGTAACGCAGTTCGCGCTCGATGTTCTCGAGGTCGCGGACGGTGTGCGTCCGCAGTATCCACAGTTCGCGGTGGGAGAAGAACGCGTCCGCCGCCGCCAGCACGGTGATCAGCGCACCCAGCCCGAGCGCGATGTTCGCGAACAGATCGGCGTAACCGTCGAGGTTCCGCAGCCCGAGCAGGACGCTGATCGTGGCGGACAGCAGGACCGTCGACAGCCGCAGCCCGAACGCTTTCCGCTTGTCGCGCTTGCGGCGCGTGGAGTACCGGCGCAGCTGCTGGTCGAGTTCGGAGCGCAGAAAGGCAAGCTCACCGGTGGGCTCGTCGGGCACGACGACGAATGTAGCACCGGCGGCCCGGTCGTTTTGCCGCTTCCGCCGGACGCCGGAATTCGGCAGGCTGCCCGCATGAGCGGGGATGCGGAGAGACGGCTCGGGCGGGTCCGGGCCGTCGCGTTCGGGGTGCTGGCCGTGGCCGGGGTGCTGCTGCTTTTCGGGCCACTGCTGGCCAAAGCCTGGATCTGGCTCGTCGAGCCGCGTGATCCGGACTGGTGGGGTGCCTCGGGTCAGTGGGTCGGGGGCATCGGCACGATCGGTGCCGTCGTGGTGGCGTTGTGGATCGCCATCCGGGACGGGCGGCTCGCGCAGGCGGACCGGCGGGAACGGGACCTGCGCGAACGGCAGGAACAGGCCGCGAAGGTCACCGCGTGGATCGAGTACGCCGGCGGTCAGGGCTACATCGTCGTGTCGAACGCGAACGCCGAGGCCGTCAACCACGTCGTCGTCTCGTTCGACCTCGTGCACAACCTGCCGATGACCGGGTCCACCCTGCACCGCGGGCCGGACATCGAAGACGACGAATACCTCTACGCCATCCTGCCGCCCGGGAAGTGGCGGATGCCGATCCGCGAGGAGTGGCAGCGCCCGGACATGACCCCGGGCGTGATGCTCGCCTTCACCGACTCACGGAACGGCCACTGGCTCCGCCTGACCGACGGCAGGCTGATCCCGAAGGACCAGAACGTCGTCACCAGGCGGAAGATCCGCTTCCCGCAGCGGATCAGCGTGCCCGAGAGCTACTGACCAGCTTCGCCAGCTGCCGCAGCCGGACGTCCGGCAGGTAGGCCCGGCTCAGCGCCAGCCCGATGCGCGGAAGGTCGGCCTCGTCGCGGAAAGCCAGGTACAGGGGGACGTGCCGCGGCTGGAACTTCGCCTTGAACGCGTGCAGGGAACGGAATCCGTAGTACGGCTCCATCACGCGGCCCAGCGATTCCAGCACCCGGTCCACCGACCGCGCCGGGGCACCGGAGTCGCTGCGGGCCAGCGGAGCCCCCGAGAGCGACACGAACCGTGCGCCCTCTTCGCGGAACGCCAGGCACGCCGACGCGATGAGGAACTCCATCACCGGGCGGAAACCGTGCGCGCTGCGGCGCATGACGTCCAGCGTCCAGCCGCCGACCTTGCCCGCGCCCGTGTACACCGGCAGCCACGACGTCACGCCGTGGACCGTGCCCTCCGCGTCGACCGCCAGGCCGACCCGGGTCGCCGGGTCCATCGCCTCGTCGAGGCCGCCGAGGGTGAAGCCCATCTCCGGCATGGCCTTGCCGGACATCCACTCCTCCGACAGCGCCCGGACCTGGGCCAGGATCGGCTCGGGCTGGTCGGCCAGGCGGACGAGCCGGAACTCGATGTCTTGTTTGGCGGCCTTGTTCAGCGCCGACCGGACGTCCTGCCACGCCTTGCCGCGGAACTCGAGGCCGTCGAGGTCGAGCACGTTGTCCTCGGCCACCTGGACGTGCTGCCAGCCCTGCTCGCGCGTGGCCGCGACGGTGGCTTCCGTCGCCGAGAACACGCACGGCACCAGGCCGGAGTTCTCGCACATCGCGGTGAACTCGGTGACGGTGGCCGCCGCGGTGCCGTCCGGCGCGATCGGGTCGCCGAGCGCGACCGCGACCCCCGCGTGCCGCCGGTAGGCGAGGTAGGACCGCCCGTCCTCGCGGACGAAGTAGGTGTTGCGCGGCCAGGTCGTCATCCACGACAGCGTGCTGCCGCCGTGGCGGCCCAGCAGCGAGCGGGCCAGCGCCGGGCCCGGGCCCTGCGCGTGGCGCCGCAGCCGGCGTCGAGAAGGCACGCGGAAGGCGTGCCGCGCGGCGATCAGGACGGCCAGCTCGACCGTCCACAGGAGATTGTCCACGAAGAACAGCGGCAGGCCGGCGGTTTCGTAGTCCCCGCCGAAGAGGTCGGCCACACCCAGGAGCGTCGCGACCACGAGCCCCTGCAGCGTCACGAACGCCGACAGCCCGACGGCCCAGCGCCACGCGACGCGGCTGCCCGTGCGCAGCCCGTTCAGCACCGGCACCACCAGCAGCACCATGACACCCAGCTCCGGCGCCGACAGCGAGACGCCCTCGTCGGAGCCGAACGGGCCGTCGCCGGGCACCAGGAACATCACGATCTCGGCGATGGTGAGCAGCAGCAGGCCGGCCACGGCCAGCACCCGCCACTCCCGCAGGTTCGGCGTCGCCGCTTCGCCCGCCCGCCGCGTGCCCACCAGGCGTTTGCCGAGCGGAAGGGCCAGCAGCAGCGCGAAGAAGTGCACGAGGTCGGCCAGCGTGCCGACGTAGATGATCGCGACTCCGGCGTACACGCAGAGCCCGGCCCGCAGGCGCAGGGCCCACGGCGGCCGCAGCGCCGCGCTGGCGACCGCCACCGCGGCCAGCGCACCGCCGGAGAACCCGACGTCGAGGCTGCCCGCGATCCGCTCGGCCCACAGCCAGCCGGAGTTGCGGCACAACGCCAGGAACTGGGTCGCCACGAGCACCGAGACGAACTGGCCGCCGATGGTCACGGCCATCGCGCGCCGTGTCCCCAGCTTCCACTCGGCGAAGCCGGCGAAGAGCGCGAAGCTGCCGACCATCGGGAGGTAGAACCAGGGGACGACGGCGAAGAACGGTCCGGTCAGCATGGTCCACCACCGGCCCGTCTCCAGCGACGGCAGCCCGTAGGCGACGAACGGGTAGGCCGCGCGGTCTTCGGCGGCGTTCCAGAGCGCCCCGGACGCGACGGCCAGCACCACCATGGCCAGCGTGACGCTGCTGGTGAACGGCAGCCGCTCTCTGAGCACCGCGACCGTGCTCCGGATGCGGCCCCCTCCGGCGGTCCCGGCCGCCGCCCCTGCTTCAGTCATGGGGAAGAGTCTGTCGAGTTCCCGCCGCCGTGGACATCGGGCGTCAGGACGAGATTCCCCCTAGGGGAGTCGTCCGTTCGGCTGAGGGACATCCCCCTCCCGAGGAGGACGCCTCAGCCGAGGACGGCGCGGCGCACCGCCTCGGTGTCGGTCAGATCCGGCAGCACGGTGTGCGCGCCCTCGGCCCGCAGCTCCTCGGCGGAGTAGTGCCCGGTGGCCACGGCGACGGAGACCGCGCCGTTGTCCACCGCGGCCCGGACGTCGTTCGGGGTGTCGCCGATGACGACCACCGCGCCGGCGTCGAAGCCGGTCCCGTGCTTGGCCGCCGCCAGCTCCATCGCGTGCGGGACGAGGTCCGGGCGGTGCACCGAGAGCGTGCCGTAGCCGCCGATCCCCAGGTCGAGGTGCTCGTCGAGGCCGAACGCGGCGAGCTTGTGCCGCGAGATCTCCGGCAGGTTGCCGGTGACGAGCGTCTGGACGACGTCGCCGTCGGCGGCGAACGCGGTGAGCGCCTCGGCCGCGCCCGGCAGTGCGCGGGCCGTCTCCGCGAAGGTGTGCAGGTGGCGCTCGGACTCCGCCACCAGGGCCTTGAACAGCGCCTGGATCGTCTCCTCCGTGGCCTCGAAGCCGTTGGCGGTGAGCAGGTCGGTCGTCGTCGCGCGTTCCGTGCGGCCGCCGAACACCGGGTGCACGCGCAGGGTCGCCCCGGTCGCGGCGGTGAACGCGGTCGCGTACCAGGCCGCGCCCAGTTCGGTGAAGTCCACCAGCGTGTGGTCGATGTCCCAGAGCAGCAGCCGCTTCTTCGTCACGTCTCCGAGGCTACCGGCGAAGTTATTCAACACGCGTTGACTTCCGGGCGGACGGGTCGTACCTTGAGCTCAATTCAACAAGCGACGAATAAATGGAGGCAGTGATGACCCGTCCCGCAGGGGCGCTCGCCCTGGTCGCCGCCGTGGCCGGCGCGCTGGTGGCGGTGGTGCTCGGATTCCTCACCTTCGGCGCGCAGGCGACCGTCGCGCCCGACGGCGTCCCGGTCGCCGTCGCCGCACCACCGGAGATCGCGCAGCGCCTCGCCGCCCACGGCGGGGGCCAGCTCGCCTGGACCGTCGCCACCCCGGCCGAAGCGCGCCGGCTGCTGGAAGACAAGAAGGTCTACGGCGTGCTCGAACTCGCGCCGGGACCGGCCGCGACTGTGGTGACTGTGGTGACATCGGGGGCGATCAACCCGGCCGGCACCCAGGTCGCGCAGCAGGCGCTCACCGGCGCCGCGACCGCGCTGGCCGGCCCGCCGAAACAGGAGGTCCTGCACCCGGTGGGGCTCGCGGGCCGGATCGCGCCGCTGGCCGCGAGCGCGCTGGCCTGGATCGGCGCGCTCGTCGCGGGCCTCGCGCTGACGCAGCTCGCGAAGCGGACCGGCCGCCCGATCGGGGCCGGCGCCCGGTTCGTCCAGATCACCGGCGCCGGTGCGCTGATCACGGCGGTGGTCGCCGGGTTCTTCGCGCTGTGGGATTCGACGCTGCCGCTGACCGTGGACGTCCTCGGCTTCGTCTTCCTCGCCGCGACGGCGTTCGCGGCCCTGCAAGCCGGGCTGCTGCGCCTGCTGGGCCTGCGCGCGATGGCCGTGCTCGGCCCGCTGTACCTGGTCGCGCCCGCGGTGGCCGGGCAGGTGCCGGAGCTGCTGAACCCGGCCTACCGCGCGCTGCTGTGGTCGTGGACGCCGTTCCGGTTCTCGACGGAAGGCCTGCGCAGCCTGCTGCAGGGCGTGCCGGACGCGCCGGACGTGACGACGGCGCTGTGGGTGCTCGGCGCGCTGCTGGCCGCGGGCCTGCTGGTGGCGCTGTGGCCGGGCCGGTCAGCCCGCCAGGAGGCTGAAGCGCACCTTGCGGACGGGGTTGTCGAGGTTGGTGTCCACTAGGCAGATCGACTGCCAGGTGCCCAGGGCCAGTACCCCGCCGAGCACCGGGATCGTCGCGTAGGGCGGCACCAGCGCGGGAAGCACGTGGTCACGGCCGTGACCCGGGCTCCCGTGCCGGTGCCGCCAGCGGCCGTCGCGGGGGAGCAGCCCGTCGAGCGCGGTCAGCAGGTCCTCGTCGCTGCCGGCGCCGGTTTCCAGGATCGCCAGCCCGGCGGTGGCGTGCGGGACCCAGACGTGCAGCAGGCCGTCGGCCGCGTCGGCGTCGCGCAGGAAGGCCTCGGCTTCGTGGGTGAGGTCGTGGACGACGGCTTCGGCGCCGGTGCGGACCTCGATCTCGGTGGAGTACATGCGTGCCAGCCTAGGCTCAGGATTCCAGGTAGCGCAGCACCGCGAGGACCCGCCGGTTGTCCTCTTCGGACGGCGGCAGGCCCAGCTTGCCGAAGATCGACGTCACGTACTTCTCCACGGAGCCGGCCGAGAGGAACAGCTCCGCCGCGATCGCGGAGTTGGACCGGCCTTCCGCCATCAGGCCCAGCACTTCGCGTTCCCGCGGGGTGAGCCCGCCGAGCGCGTCGGTCCGGCGCGTCGCCGAGAACAGCTGGCTGACGACTTCGGGGTCGAGCACCGTCTCGCCGCACGCGACCCGGCGCAGTGCGTCGAGGAAGTCCGACACCTCGGCGACGCGGTCCTTGAGCAGGTAGCCGACGCCGCCCGCGCGGCCGGCGAGCAACTGGGCCGCGTACTTCGTCTCGACGTACTGGGAGAACAGCAGGATCGCGCAGCCCGGCAGCTCGCGGCGCAGCGCGATCGCCGCCCGCAGGCCTTCGTCGGTGTGCGTCGGCGGCATCCGGATGTCCACAATGGACACGTCGGGAGTGTGGCCGTTGACCGCTTCGCGCAGCGCGTCGGCGTCCTTCACCGCGGCGACGACCTCGTGGCCGCGGAAGGTCAGCAGCTCGACGAGACCCTGGCGCAGGATGGTGGAGTCCTCGGCGATGACGATCCGCATGCCGCGACCCTAGCGGGGCAGCGGCACCCGCGCGGTCACATCGGTCGGACCGCCCGGCGGGCTGGTGACGATCAGCTCGCCGTCGACCGTCCGGAGCCGTTCGGCGACGCCGGCCAGCCCGCCGCCCGGCACGACCCGGGCGCCGCCGGGGCCGCCGTCGTGCACTCTCAGCCGGAGGACGTCCCGCTCTTCGGTGACTTCGACCAGCGTCGTCCCGCCGTGCTTCGCGGCGTTCGTGAGCAGCTCGGCGGCGCTGAAGTAGACGATGGTCTCCAGCGACGGCGGCGGGCGGCGCGGCAGGTCCACCACGACCCGCGCGTCGATCCCGGACCTCGCGACCAGCGTGGCGAGGGCGACGTCGAGACCGGCGTCCAGCGCGGCCGGGTGGATGCCGCGGGCGAGGTCCCGCAGCTCGGTCAGCGCCTGTTTGGCGTTGGCGTGCGCGGCGGTGACCAGCTCTTTGACCTGCGGCAGGTCGGCGTCCGCGAGCTCGTCCTTGGCCAAGCCGAGCTTCATCGCGAGCGCGACCAGCTGCGCCTGCGCACCGTCGTGGAGGTCGCGTTCGATGCGCCGCAGCCGCAGGGCGGCGTCCTCGACCGCGGTCGCGCGGCTCGCCTCCAGGTCCCGCACCCGTTCGGACAGCTCGCGCTCGCCGAGCAGCCCGACGATCAGCAGCCGGTCGAGGGCGGCGAAGGCGTGCGTCACCCGTGGCAGGGCGACCAGCACGAGCAGTCCGGACGCCGACCAGGCCAGCGCGCCGGCCCAGCCGTCGGCGCGGATCTCGAAGACGGGCAGTTCCCGTTCGCCGAGCGGGTACCAGAAGAAGGAGTAGGTGGTGGCGGCGAAGCTGTAGACGCTCGCGACGAAGACGGTGAAGAGCCCGGCGAGGGTCAACGGCAGACGCAGGAGCAGGTAACCGGCGGCCCGCCAGCCCGCGGGATCGCCGACGCGGGCCTTGACCCAGCTCCACAACCCGGGTTTGAGCTCGGGCCGGCGCGGGGCGGGGACGCTGACACCGAGCAGGCGTTTCGCGAGCCCGCGGTGGGCGGCCCCGAGGCCACGGACGTAGAAGACGGCGCCGGCGAGGACGAGGAACCCGAGCAGGACCGGCGTCAGCCAGAGACCGAGCGCGAGGACGACGAGGAAGCTGAGGAGCGAGAAGAGGGTGAGCGGCGCGGCGAGCCACAGCCAGAGGTACTCGGCCCGGAAGTCCCGCGTGGCGAGCGGGCCGAAGATGCGCCGGAGCGGGTGGGGTGGGTCGAGGGTGGTCACGGATTCAGTTTCGCCGCGGGCGGCCGCGGTGCCCATCCGGTTTTCCCCCTAGTCGGGCCGGGGGGACCCCCCGTTTTCCACGCTACCGGCGGGCACCGACAATTTCCGCCCTGGCCGGGGGCCGCGACGTCGCGAATGACTCATTGGGGACCTCCCAGGTCCCCAATGAGTCATTCGCGGCACGCAAAGGGCGTGTCACGGCGCGTCCGGGTCGTCCTCCCGGGCCCGCTGGGCGGCTTCCCGCATCTCGATGACGTCGGTGAGCCAGTCGCCCGTCTCGCGGGCGACGTCGCGGATCGCGCCGGTGATGATCGAAGCTATGTTGCCGACGTGCGTCGCCGCTGATTCGGTGATCACCTGCAGGGTGTCCTTCTCCCGTTCGAACTGGCCCACCATGTCACCCTCACGCTGCTCGGAGCTGCCGGTCGGGTTCCACGGTAACCGGCGACGGCGAACTCTGCGGGAGGGCCAGCTTCACGATCTTCTTCGCCACCGACCAGAGCTGCTTGCGCAGCGGTCCCGTGTGGTAGGGCAGCCCGTACTTCTCGCAGATCGCGCGCACCTCGCCGGCGATCTGCGGGTAGCGGCGCGCCGGGATGTCCGGGAACAGGTGGTGCTCGATCTGGTGCGACAGGTTGCCGCTCAGGATGTGGAACAGCGGGCCGCCGGTGATGTTCGCCGAACCCAGGATCTGGCGCAGGTACCACTGCCCCCGCGACTCCTCCGCCGTCTCCTCTTCGGTGAAGCTCTCGACGTCGGCGGGGAAGTGACCGCAGAAGATGATCGCGAACGCCCACAGGTTGCGGGTCAGGTTCGCCGTCGCGTTGCCGAGGAACGTCAGCGGCGCCAGCGGGCCGGTCAGCAGCGGGAACAGAACGTAGTCCTTGCCGACCTGCCGGGACGCCTTCCGCACGATCTTCTTCAGGATCGGCACGTTGTCGGCCCACGAGCGCTCGCCCTTGACGACGTTCTCGACCTCGAGGTCGTGCAGCATGACGCCCCACTGGAAGAAGATCGCCAGCAGCGTCGCGTACACCGGGTTGCCCAGGTAGTACGGGTGCCACTTCTGGGCGGTGTCCATCCGCAGGATCCCGTAGCCGACGTCGCGGTCCTTGTCGACGATGTTCGTGTACGTGTGGTGGATGTAGTTGTGCGAGTGCCGCCAGTTCTCCGCCGGCGCCACGGTGTCCCACTCGAACCGCTGCGAGCTCAGCGCCGGGTCGCGCGTCCAGTCGTACTGGCCGTGCATGACGTTGTGGCCGATCTCCATGTTGTCGAGGATCTTGGCCAGCGACAGCGCCCCGACGCCGGCGAGCCACGCCGGCGGGAAGAACCCGGCGAACAGCAACGCCCGCCCGGCGACCTCCAGGCCGCGCTGGGTCTTGATGATGTCGTGGATGTAGTCGACGTCCTCCTGGCCCAGGTCGTCGACGATCCGCCGGCGCAGCGCGTCGAGTTCGCGGCCGAACTCCTCGACCTGTTCCGGGGTCAGGCGGTCTTGCAAGCCGGTCATGGTGCACTCCCTAAGCGTCGATCTCGACGTCCCCGACCGGGACGGAGATGCAGAGCTGGATTTCCTCGTCTTCTTCGCCGGAGATCTCGCCCGTCTTGGCGTTGCGGACGCGCCCGGCGGTCTTGAGCTGGGTGCAGGAGAAGCAGATGCCCATCCGGCAGCCGTGCTCCGGCGAGAGCCCGGCCTCTTCGGCCTGCTCCAGCAACGGCTTCCCCGAATTCGCGCACTCGCGGCCGCTGCGCTTGAACCGGACCTGCCCCTCGGCGTTCTCCGTGTCGAAGGTCAGCGCCGGCGGCGTGAACTCTTCGGTGTGCACGCGTTCACCCAGCTCCTCGCGCACGGCGTCCATCAGCGGCTTCGGGCCGCAGACGAACGCCTCCGCGTCGCGGAACCAGGGGGCGACCCGCGCCAGGTGCTCCGGCGAGAAGAACCCGTTCAGGTCACCGCCGTCCGAATGGGTGTACGCGTGGACGACCCGCAGCCCGGGGTGCCGGGCGGCGAGCTCGGCCAGTTCGGTGCGGTACAGCGCGTCGGCCGGGCCGTTCGAGTACTGCAGGAACACGATCTCGCCGGCGTGGCCCTCGTCGGCCAGCGTGCGGGCCATGGCGAGGACCGGCGTGATGCCGCTCCCGCCGGCGATCAGCAGCACGCGGTCCGGCCGCTCGGCGGGCAAGGTGAAGCCACCGTCCGGAGTGGACAGGTTGACGACCGAGCCGACGCCGATCGAGCGGTTCAGGTGCCCGGACACCAGGCCTTGCTCCTTGACCGTGAACTCCAGTTCGCCGTCGTACTGCGAACCGCACGGCGAATAGCACCGGGTGCGCCGGACGCCGTCGATCTCCACCTGGAAGCGGACGTACTGGCCGGCGGTGAAGCCGGGCCACGCGCGGCTGGGCCGGACGGTGAGGGTGACGGTGTCCGGCGTCTGCTTGCGCACCGCCGTGACCAGCCCGCGGATCTCGCGGCGGACCAGCATCGGGTCGACGAGCTCCAGGTACCGGTCCATCCCGTGCGGCGTCAGCAGCGCCTCGGCCAGCGAGGCGAGGCCGCGCACCCGCCGGGGGATGAGCGCCGTCATCGGGAACCTCCTCGGTTACAGTGAACGACTGTACACTCAATAGTGCACTGCAGGAGTGGACTGCCTGTCAACGCGAGACCCCGAGGATGTGACGTGAGCAACGCGGTGGACGCTGTGTTGAGCGGGGCTCCGCCCCGACCCCCGGCAGGGGGCAGGCCCCCTGCACCCCCAAAAGCAGTCCGTACGCTGGAACCCGTGTCCGAACCACTGACGCCCGTGAGCCGCCAGGAGCGCAAACTGCGCACGCGCCAGGCGTTGCTGGACACCGCGCTGGAGCTGCTGGCCGCTCGGCCGTTCGCCAGCCTTTCCCTGCGCGAGGTGGCGAAAGGCGCCGGCATCGTCCCGACGGCCTTCTACCGGCACTTCGCCTCGATGGAGGAACTCGGCGTCGCACTCGTCGAAGAGGCGACGCGCACGCTGCGCGGCATGATGCGCTCGGCCCGCACCGACCCGGACACCTACCAGGGGATGATCAGCGCCTCGGTGGCCACGGTGCACCAATTCGTCCGGGCGAACGAGGACCATTTCCGGTTCCTGACCCGCGAACGCTACGGCGGCGGCCCGCTCGCCCGCGCGATCGGCGTCGAACTGCGGATGTTCTCCGGCGACCTCGCGATCGACCTCGCCCGGTTGGCCCCGCTGCGGTCCTGGAGCACCGAAGACCTGCACATGCTGGCCGACTTGATCGTTTCCGTGATGCTGACGACCATTGTCGAACTGCTGGAAGCCCGGCCCGGTGAAGACGCAAGAATCACCGGAACGGCGGAAAAACGGCTGCGCCTGATCCTGCTCGGCGTCCCGCACTGGAAAACGACCTGAACGTTTCCCGCACGGCGCTCGTACTTCCCGGCACAACCCGCAGACTTGCGACCCTCGTCACTGGGGACTGTCGGTCCGGCGTGGTACAACCCTCGGATCGTGCCTCGCCGATGAGGAGGTCGTGTGACGGACAGCGAACAGAGTCAGCAGCTCACCGTGGGTGTGGTGGCCGAGTCACGCCCCGGGGAGCGGCGGGTGGCCGTGGTGCCCAAACTGGTCGGCCGGCTCGTGCAGCGCGGGCTGCGCGTGGTCGTCGAACCGGGCGCCGGGGCCGGTGCGCACCTGAGTGACGACGCGTACACCCAAGCGGGCGCCGAACTCGGCGACGCGTGGGGCGCCCCGATCGTCGTGAAGGTCAACCCGCCTTCGCCGGAGGAAGTCGCGAAGCTGAGCCGGGGTGCCGTGCTCGTCGGTTTCCTCGACCCCCGCGGCAACCCGGACGGGCTCGTGAAGCTCGAAGAGGCGGGCCTGCGCGCCTTCGCGATGGAGGCGGTCCCGCGGATCTCCCGGGCCCAGGCGATGGACGCGCTGTCGTCGCAAGCCAGCATCGGCGGCTACCGCGCGGTGCTGCTCGCGGCGCAGAAGCTGCCGCGGTTCTTCCCGATGCTCACCACCGCGGCCGGCACCGTCCCGCCGGCCAAGGTGCTGGTGCTCGGCGCCGGCGTCGCCGGCCTGCAGGCGCTGGCCACGGCGAAGCGGCTCGGCGCGCAGACCACCGGCTACGACGTGCGGCCCGAGGTCGGCGAGCAGGTCAAGTCGCTGGGCGCGCAGTTCCTCGACCTCGGCATCGAAGCCGTCGGCGAAGGCGGGTACGCCCGCGAGCTGACGGCCGAGGAGCGCGAGGAGCAGCAGCGGCGGCTCACCGAAGCCATCACGAAGTTCGACGTCGTGATCACCACGGCGCTGGTCCCGGGCCGCAAGGCGCCGACGCTGGTCACCGCGGACGCCGTCAAGGGCATGCCCGCCGGGTCGGTCGTGGTCGACCTCGCCGGCGAGACCGGCGGCAACTGCGAGCTGACCAGGCCGGGCGAGGACGTCGTGGAGCACGACGTCACCATCTCCGCCCCGCTGAACCTGCCCGCCGAAATGCCCTCGCACGCCAGCGAGCTCTACGCCCGCAACGTCACCGAGCTGCTGGAGCTGCTGGTGACGAAGGAAGGCGAGCTGAAGCTGGACTTCGAGGACGAGATCGTCGCCGGTGCCTGCGTGGCCGGGCGCGAAGGGAGCGCGTCGTGAGTCCTCTGGTGCAGAACCTGGCGGTGCTGGTGCTCGCCGGGTTCGTCGGCTTCGCCGTCATCTCGAAGGTGCCCAACACCCTGCACACGCCGCTGATGTCCGGCACCAACGCCATCCACGGCATCGTGCTGCTGGGCGGCCTGGTCGTGCTCGGCCTCGGCGTCGACGGGGTGTTCAACAAGATCCTGCTCGTGATCGCGATCGCCTTCGGCACCATCAACGTCGTGGGCGGGTTCCTCGTCACCGACCGGATGCTGTCGATGTTCAAGGCCAAGAAACCCGCCGCCGGTGAGGAGGACGAGAAGTGACCGACTTCGTCGCGATCCTCTACATCGTCGCGTTCGCCCTCTTCATCTACGGCTTGATGGGCCTCACCGGCCCGCGCACCGCCGTCCGCGGCAACTGGATCGCCGCGGCCGGCATGGGCATCGCCGTCATCGCCACCCTGCTCACCCCCGGCATGGGCAACTGGCTGCTGATCGTGCTCGGCGTCGCGATCGGCGCGGTGGTCGGCGTGCCGTCGGCGCGCAAGGTCAAGATGACCGCGATGCCGCAGATGGTGGCGCTGTTCAACGGCGTCGGCGGCGGCGCGGTCGCGCTCATCGCGTGGGTGGAGTTCAACTCCACCGACGGCTACGCGCACGAACCGGCGTACATCGCGATCGCGTCCCTGTTCGCCGCGATCATCGGGTCGATCTCCTTCTGGGGCTCGAACGTCGCGTTCGGCAAGCTCCAGGAGCTGATCAGCGGCCGCCCGATCACCATGGGCAAGCTCCAGCAGCCGGTCAACGCGCTGCTCCTGCTGGTCGCGCTCGCGTGCGCGGTGGCCATCGTCGCCGGCGGCGACTCCTGGCTGCTGATCGTCGGGCTGCTCGTCGCGTCGGGCATCCTCGGCCTCACCGTGGTGCTGCCGATCGGCGGCGCGGACATGCCGGTGGTGATCTCGCTGCTCAACGCGTTCACCGGGCTGTCGGCCGCGGCGATGGGCCTGGCGCTGGACAACACGGCGCTGATCGTGGCCGGCATGATCGTCGGCGCGTCCGGCTCGATCCTGACCAACCTGATGGCCAAGGCGATGAACCGGTCCATCCCGGCGATCGTCGCGGGCGGCTTCGGCGGCGGGCCGGCGGTCGGCGCGGGCAGCGGGACGAAGGAAGCGCGCCCGGTGCGCTCGACGAGCGCGGCCGACACCGCGATCCAGATGGCCTACGCGAGCAAGGTCGTCGTCGTGCCCGGCTACGGCATGGCCGTGGCGCAGGCGCAGCACACCGTCCGCGAGATGGCGAAGCTGCTGGAGAAGAAGGGCATCACGGTCGCCTACGCGATCCACCCGGTGGCCGGCCGGATGCCCGGGCACATGAACGTGCTGCTCGCCGAGGCCGACGTGCCGTACGAGCAGCTCAAGGAGATGGACGAGATCAACTCCGAGTTCGCCCAGACCGACGTCGCGCTGGTGATCGGCGCGAACGACGTCACCAACCCGGCCGCGCAGACCGACCCGAGCTCGCCGATCTACGGGATGCCGATCCTCAAGGTGAACGAGAGCCGGTCCGTGATCGTCTTGAAACGCGGGATGAGCTCCGGGTTCGCCGGGATCGACAACGACCTGTTCTACGATCCGAAGACCAGCATGCTCTTCGGGGACGCCAAGTCGTCGGTGGGCGAGATCGTGGAGGAACTCAAGGCGCTATGACGACCGGGTCGGATGTTCGTGCGGCGTTCACGGATCCGGCCGAGAATCTCGCTTTCGACGAAGCGCTCCTCCGGGTTGCGCCCGGGTCACCCGTGTTGTGGCTCTGGCGCAACCCGGTTTGCGTCGTGGTGGGGCGCGGGCAGCGGATCGCGCGCGAGGTACGCGTTTCGGAGTGTGAGCGTGACGGTGTCCCGGTGCTGCGGCGGGCCAGCGGCGGCGGCACCGTGTTCCACGACCCGGGCAACCTGAACGTGACGCTGGTCCTGCCCGGCCCGGCCGACCGGCCCCTGGAGGCGCTCGGTCAGGTGATGAGCGCCGCCGTCGACCAGCTCGGGCTGGTGCCGCGGATCGGCGACCGCGGCCTGTTCGTCGGCGACGCGAAGCTGTGCGGGTTCGCCGTGTTCCGCACCAGGACCGGCTTGCTGGCCCACTCGACGCTGCTGGTCGAGACGACCGCGGGTCTGGTCGGCCGCTACCTGACCAGCGCACCGCCGGACCCGCGCCCGCTCGACTCGCACCGCAGCCCGGTGGCGTCGCTGGCCGAGCACGGCCTGCGGCCCGGGTTCCCGGCGGTCGAGGCGGCGGTGCGGGCGGCGGCGTCCCAGCTGCTCGGCACGCTCGTGCCCCGGCCGCCGTCGCCGGCCGAGCTGGTGCAGCAGCGGGCACTGCTGCACACCCGCTACCGCTACCCCTCCTGGCACGCCGACGGCGCCCAGCGCGCAGCCTGACCGGACGCAAGGGCGCACTTTCACGTGAAAGTGCGCCCTTGCGGTTCGGCCGGTGTGGACTTACTCGGCCGCCGAGAACGTGACGGTGGGCACCTTGCGCGCGGCCGCGCGGGTGGCGGGCTTCGGCTCTGCGGCCTTCTTGGTGCGCGTGGGCTTCGCCGGCTCGGCCTTCGTGGTGGCTTTGACCGCGGTGGCCTTCGCCTTGGCGGGTGCGGCCTTGGTGGTGGTGGCCTTGGCCGGGGCTGCCTTGGCGGGAGTGGCCTTCGCGGCCGCCGGCTTCGGGGTGACCTTGGCGGGGGCTGCTTTGGCGGCCGCCGACTCCGGGGTGGCCTTCGCCGGCGCGGGCTTCTTCGGTGTGGTTTTGGCCGGTGTGGTTTTGGCCGGGATGGTCTTGGCCGGGGCGGTCTTCTCGGCGCCGGGGACGATCCGCGGCCGGTTCTTGCGGCCGCCGGTGCGGCGGCCGGCGTCGGCGTAGCGCTGCAGGAATTCGCGCAACGCCCCGGCGTTGGCGAAGGAGAGGTCGATGTCGTAGTCGATGCCGTCCAGCCCGAAGCCGACGGTCTCCGCCGCGGGCTCGCCGGTCAGATCATCCAGCACCCGCACAGCCGTGTTCCTGGCCACGACAAACCTCCCGTGCTCGAACGTGGTGTTCGCGCGCACCGGGTCCGACGGCACCCGGTGCCGCCGATAACTTGCAGCTTCCTGACGGAGGATAACCGCTGGCTTGCGCGATCCCGCGTAGTGGTGTGCGCTGAACCCATGTCTGGACAGACTTTTGACGTAGTGGTGATCGGTGCGGGTCCGGTGGGGGAGGTGGCCGCCGAACGAGCGGCTCGCGGAGGCCTGAAGGTCGCCCTCGTCGAGCACGAACGCTTCGGCGGCGAGTGCTCCTACTGGGCCTGCATCCCGAGCAAGGCGTTGCTGCGGCCGGGAAATCTCCTCGCCGCGGCGAAGCGGGTGCCCGGGGTGCCGGTCGGCGACCGGATCGACCCGGCGGCGGTCTTCGCGCGCCGTGACTGGTTCACCGGCAAGGGCGACGACTCGGGACAGGTCGACTGGGCCCGCGGGGCGGGCATCGAACCGGTCCGCGGCCACGGCGTGCTCACCGGCGAGCGGGAGGTGACCGTCGACGGCGACCGCGTGCTGACCGCGCGGCACGCGGTGATCGTCTGCACCGGCAGCGTGCCCAGCAAGCCGTCGATCCCCGGCCTGGACACGATCCGGCCCTGGGGTTCGCGCGAAGCGACGTCGGCGTCTTCGGTGCCGGGCCGGCTCGGCGTCCTCGGCGGCGGCGTGGTCGGCGTCGAGATGGCGCAGGCGTTCGCTTCGCTCGGCTCGGAGGTCCACCTGGTGATCTCCGGCCCGCGGCCGCTGCCGCGCAACGCCGAATTCGCCGGCGACCTCGTGCTGGCCGGGCTGCGCGAAGCCGGCGTCGAGGTGCACACGGATTCGGGTGTTTCGAAGGTCGCCGCGGGCGAGTCCGGGACGACGTTGACGCTGAAGGACGGTTCGACGCTGGTCGTCGACGAGTTCCTGGTGGCGACCGGCCGCCGTCCCGCGACCGCCGGGCTCGAGCGCTTCGGCATCGAGCCCGGGCACCCGCTGGAGACCGACGACACCGGCCGGGTGTCCGCAGTGGACGGTGGCTGGCTGTTCGCGGCCGGCGACGTCACCGGCCGGGCCCCGCTGACCCACCAGGGCAAGTACGGCGCCCGCGCGGCGGGCGACACGGTGGCGGCGCTGGCCGCGGGCACGCCGGTGTCCACGGAGGCGTGGAGCCGGTTCACGGCCACGGCCGACCACCACGCGGTGCCGCAGGTGGTGTTCACCGACCCGGAGGTGGCCGCCGTCGGCCTGGCGGACGCGCGCCCGGGATCGGCGGACCGCGTCGTCGACATCGACATCGCGGTGGCGGGCTCGTCGCTGCACGCGGACGGCTACACGGGCAAGGCCCGGATGGTCGTCGACACGGAGCGGAACGTGCTGCTCGGCGTGACGTTCGTCGGCCAGGACGTCTCGGAGCTGCTGCACTCGGCGACGATCGCCATCGTCGGCGAGGTGCCCCTGGACCGGCTGTGGCACGCGGTGCCGTCGTTCCCGACGATCAGCGAGGTGTGGCTGCGGCTGCTGGAGGCGTACGGGCTCTGAGGTTCACCGCGCGGGCAGGTCGAGGGCGGCTTTCGCGGCCCTGACCAGGCCGGGATCGTCCGGAGTGGACGATCCCGGCGCCCAGACGGCCTGCACGAGCCGGACGGAGGACCCGTCGAGCTTGCTGGCGTAGGCGGCGTTTTCGAACCGCGGGACGGCGGTGGCGCCCCACTGGCCGGTCTCGCTGGCGAGGTCGAGGACCCCACCGCCGCCCGGAGTGTCGGCGACGGCCTTGAAGGCGGCGGCCTGCGCGGCATCGGGGAATTCGACGACCCCGACGGTGACGGCGGCGGCCCGCCCGTCGACGGTGGCGGCGTAGCTGGCGCGCCGGACGCCGGAGCAGCTGGTTCGCTGCAGGCTGGCCTGGGCATCCCCGAAGGCGTGCGAGGCACACCGCTGATCCCCATCGGCGGTCCGGAGAGCGAACTGAAGGCTCCGCACGGGAGCGGCGGCGGAGGTGCTCGGCGACGGCTGGGTCGCGGGGGTGGGCGAGGGGGAGGGCGCGGCGGCGGTGCCGTCCCCGGTGGTGGCCACGGCGATGGCGGCGACGACCAAGGCGACGAGAGCCGCGATGGCGCCCAGGGGGAGCCAGCGGACGGTCCGGGAGGTCGCGGGGGCGGGGGCGGGGGCGGGGGCGGGTTCGGGCCGGGGACGCGGGAAAGGCGACGGCAGGGGAGGCTGGGTGGTGGCTTGGGTCGGCTCGGGCTCGGGCTCGGCGGGTTGCGGGGCGGGGTGTTCGGGCGTGGCGGGTTCGGGAGTTGCCGGTGCGGGTTCGGTAGAGCTCTCGGGGGCCAAGGCCTCGGTGCCGGGGAACACGGGCCGCGCCGGGGCATCCGCGGGTCGGGCTGGTTCTTCCCGGGCAGGCTCCGGCAGAACTTCGGTGCGTTCCGCTTCCGCATCGGCGGGTGAAGGAGCGGCCGCGGGAGGCTCCGGATCGGCTTCGGTGGGCGGCTCCGGCTTGGCTTCGACCGGAGCGGGCGCTGCCGCAGCGGCAACCGCCGCCACCGTCCCAGCAGGAGCCGGAGCGACCACCCCCGGTGCCTGCGCCGTCACTCCCGCCGCGCCATCGTCCCAAAGGGACTCCGGTGGCGAGTCGTCCGTGAAGCGGCTGAAGCCCTCTCCGAGCAGCACCTCGTCCGGAATCTCCGGGGCCGATGGCGCCAGCCCGTGGATCAGTGCCCGCGCCTGGTCCACCGACCGGGGACGGTGGGCCGTGGCCAAGGACACCGTGGCCGCCAGCATCGTCGTCGGTGTCGGGTGCAGTACCCGGACCGGGCCCGCCAGGTCCGCCGGCGGCTGGTCGACCGTCTCCACGTACGGGCCCACCGCGATGATCGTGGCCACCGGGGCCGTTCCCGGGACCAGGGACGCTATCCGCTTTTCGCACGCCTGGGAGAGGTCCAGGGCCTCCGTGGCCGGGTTGATCGCGTCTTCGTCCGCCACCAACGGCCAGCCGTCCGCCTTCCACGGGCCGCTCAGCGGGGCTTCCAGCCTGAGGGCCGGGTCCGGGAGGTCCACCCCGATCACGATGAGCACCCCGTGCGGGAGCACCACCACCGCCTCGATCGGGCGGTCGCCCGCCGAGCCGCCGATGCCGACGCCGACCAGGGCGATGCCGCCGATCACGGTGCTGCCGCGGCCCAGGGACGCCAGTGCCGCCCGGATGTCGTCCGCCACCCGGGACTGCTGCCGCTCCAGGCGCACCAGTCGCACCGCAATCCCTCCCTGGCTCGTCGTTCCGGGTCAACACGCTAGCGCGCGCCGCGCAACGAACCGTGCGACACGGGGACTCGGAGCCGCTTGCCCTCCGAAAGTGTGCCGCGGGTGACTTGTGGTGTTCATGTGGCCAAACGGCACGGTTGGGGTGCAGAATGTGCTACAACGCATCGGAGGCGGCATTCGGGAGCCGCGCTGAGGCCGCGCTGCAGCTCGGAGTAGGGCGTAGGGGAAGACGTCCCTCGTCGAGCAAGCGGAGGTAGCAGTGAGCACCCGTGGCAGCACCCGAGGTGTGGTGTACGTCCACTCGTCGCCGTCTGCGGTGTGTCCGCACGTCGAGTGGGCCATTTCGGGCACCCTGGGTGCCCGCGTTGACCTGAAGTGGACGGCGCAGCCGGCCAGTCCGGGTCAGCTTCGCGCCGAGTGCGGATGGCGCGCGCCCGCGGGCACCGGCGCCAAATTGGCGGCCGCGCTCAAGGCGTGGCCGATGATTCGGTTCGAGGTGACCGAAGAGCCCAGTGCGGGCGTCGACGGCGAACGGTTCTGTTTTGCGCCGGGCCTCGGCCTGTGGCACGGCCGGACCAGCGCCAACGGCGACATCGTGGTGGGCGAGGACCAGCTGCGCGCGCTCGTCACCATGACCCGCGGCGGCGAATCCCTCGCGCACAAGCTGGACGAGCTCCTGGCCGCGAGCTGGGACGAGGCCCTCGAGCCCTTCCGCCACGCGGGCGACGGCGCGCCGGTGACCTGGCTGCACCAGGTCGGCTGAGGCACGGGCGGGGGCCGGTACGCTTTCCGGCGTGACCACCCCCGCCCCCAGCTCTCGCCAGCGCTGGCTGGTGCCCGTCGTGGTCGTGGTGCTGTCCGTGACCGTCGGTGGCGGCCTGCTCGCGCGCGAGCTCTACCGCCGTCCCGACCAGCCCGCCGACGACACGTCCGTCGCGGTGTCGACGCCGTCCACGTCCACCGGCGGCGAACCGGGCCCGGCGGACGACGTCCGGATGTCCGACGATGCCCGGGCGCACCCGCAGGCCGAAGCCGTTCAGCGGGTCCTGCGCAGGTACTTCGAGGCCATCAACAGCAAGCAGTACGCGCAGTGGACGACCGTGGTCACCGACGAGCGGGCGGCGGGCCAGCCGCAGGGCGACTGGAAGAAGGGCGTTCGCACCACAAAGGACAGCGACGCCCTCGTCTACCGGATCGAACGCTCGTCCGGGAACTCGCTGCGCGTCCTGGTCGGGTTCACCAGCCGCCAGGACCTCGCCGACGCCCCGCCGTTCTTCCGCGAGCCCTGCATCAAGTGGCGGCTCGTCATGCCGATGGTGATCGAGGACAAGGCCCTGAAGATCGCCGCCGTCGACGGCGGACCGCCGCCCGAACACGAGAAGTGCTGAACGCGGAGAAGGGCCCGGCCGGAGCCGGGCCCTTCTTCACGTACTGGCGAAACTCACGCCGTCGGGGTGAACAGCAGCGCGGTGTTGTGCCCGCCGAACCCGAACGAGTTGCTGATCGCCGCGGTCAGCTCGACCTTGCGCGGCTCGCCCGCGACGACGTCCAGCTGCACCCGCGGGTCCAGGTCCGTCAGGTTCAGGGTGGCCGGCACCAGGCCGTGGTAGAGCGACAGGATCGTGATGATCGCCTCGACCGCGCCGGCGCCGCCGACGAGGTGGCCGAGCGCGCCCTTCGGCGCCGTCACGACCGGGTGTTCCCCGACCGCGTTGCGGATCGCCGCCGCCTCGCCGATGTCACCGACCACAGTGGACGTCGCGTGGGCGTTCACGTGCCCGATGTCCGCGGCGGTCACGCCGGCCATCTTCATCGCCGCGCGCATGGCGGCGATCTGGCCGATGCCCTCGGGGTGGTTGCCCGTGATGTGGTAGGCGTCCGAGGTGATGCCGTGCCCGGCGAGCGTCGCGTAGACGCGCGCTCCGCGGGCTTTCGCCAGGTCCGCGCGCTCCAGGATGACCACGCCGGAGCCCTCGCCGAGGACAAAGCCGTCGCGGCTCGCGTCGAACGGCCGCGACGCGCGCGCCGGGTCGTCGTTGCGGGTGGACACGGTGCGGGCCTGGGCGAACCCGGCCAGCGTGATCGGGTGGATGCACGCTTCGGCGCCTCCCGCGATCACGACGTCGGCGCGCCCGGAGCGGATCATCTCCACGCCACTGGCGATGCCTTCGGCGCCCGAGGCGCAGGCCGAGGCCGGGGAGTGCACCCCGGCCCGCGCCTTGAGGTCGATGCCCACGTGCGCGGCCGGGCCGTTCGGCATCAGCATCGGCACGGTCAGCGGCGACACCTTGCGGAGACCCTGCTGGTGCAACAGGTCGTTCTGGGTGAGCAGGGTGACCGGGCCGCCGACGCCGGTGCCGATCGACACGCCGAGGCGGTCGGGGTCGACGTCGGTGTGCTCGTCGGTCGGCTCGCTGTACCCCGCGTCGGCCCACGCCTGGCGGGCGGCGATCAGCGCGACCTGCTCGCAGCGGTCCAGCCGGCGGGCCTGCACCCGCGGCAGGACTTCCGAGGGATCGACGGCCAGCATGCCGCCGATCTTGACCGGTAGCTGCAGCTCCTCGACCCAATCGGCCTCGATCGCGCGAACCCCGCTCGCCCCGGCCAGCAGACCGTCCCAGGTGGACGTCACGTCCCCGCCGAGCGGTGTGGTGGCGCCGAGACCGGTGATCACGACGTCGATGTTGCTCATGGGAGTCTCCTCAAGGAGGGAAGGCCTTACTTGGAGTTGGCCGACACGTAGTTCACGGCGTCGCCCACGGTCTTGAGGTTGGCGAGCTCGTCGTCCGGGATCTTGACGCCGAACTTGTCCTCGGCCTGCACGGCGATCTCGACCATCGACAGCGAGTCGATGTCCAGGTCGTCCACGAACGACTTCTCGGCGGTGACGTCGTCCTGAGCCACACCGGCGACCTCTTCGACGATCTCGGCGAGGCCGGCGAGGATCTCAGCGTTGTCAGCCATGGGGTAGTTCCCTTCTCGGTCCATCTGGGGGTCTGGGCCCGTCGAGCGAGTGCCCGCGGGGAGCGTAACGGTGGTCAGGGGCAGATGAACGCCTGCCCGGCGTAGGACAGGCCCGCGCCGAACCCGACCGCCAGCACCACGTCGCCGGGCTTCGCCGTCCCGGCCTTGCGCATGTGGTCCAGCGCGAGGGGGATGGACGCCGACGAGGTGTTGCCGGAGTACTTGATGTCGTCGGCGACGACCATTTCGTCGCGGGCGCCGTTGGCCCGCAGCTTCTTGGCGATCGCCTCGACGATGCGCAGGTTCGCCTGGTGCGGGATCAGCACGTCCACATCGGACGGCTTGAGCCCGGCGACCTCCAGCGCCTGCATCGCGATCGGCGCGATCTTCGTGGTCGCCCACCGGAAGACCGACTGGCCCTCCTGGTAGATGTACTTGTCGTCGCGCATGTAGATCAGGTCGACCAGGTCGCCCGCGCTGCCCCAGGAGACCGGGCCGATCTGCGGCTCGTCGGACGCGCCGACCACCGCGGCGCCCGCGCCGTCGGCGAAGATGATCGCGTTGGCCCGGTCGGTCGGGTCGACCGAGTCGGTGAGCTTCTCGGCGCCGATCACCAGGACCTTCTTCGCCGAGCCCGCCCGGATCAGGTCCGAAGCGACACCCAGGCCGTAGCAGAACCCGGCGCACGCGGCGTTGAGGTCGAACGCGCCGGGGCTGGGGATGCCGATCCGGGCGGCGACCTGCGCGGCGGCGTTCGGGATGAGCGTCGGCATCGTGCAGTTCGGCAGGATCACCGTGTCCACTTCGGACGGGTCGACGCGGGCGTCTTCCAGCGCGGCCTTGCCGGCGGCGACGGCGAAGTCGGTCAGCGACTCGTCCTTCTCGGCGAACCGCCGCTCGACGATCCCGACGCGCGACTGGATCCACTCGTCGGTGGTGTCCATGATCTTCGAAAGGTCGTCGTTGGTGACGATCTTCTCGGGCTGCGCACTGCCGATGCCCAGCACGCGGCTGCCGCGGGAGCCGGGGTTGAGGCTCAAGACGGGTCGGTCGGTCACGAGGCGTCCTCCTGGCGCAGCGCCGCCAGCTCGGCCGGCGTCTTCAGCGCGGTGATAGTGGTGACGACGCCCTTGAGCTGCCGCTTGACCAGGCCGGTCAGGGTGCCCGCGGGCGCGAGTTCGATCGTGTGGGTGACGCCGAGCGCGGTCAGGCCCGCCATCGTCAGGTCCCAGCGGACCGGCCGGGTGACCTGGGAGACCAGCCGGTCCAGGTACTCGGCGCCGCTGGTGACGACGGCACCGTCCGCGTTGGACAGCAGCGGGCGGACCGGGTCGGCCGGGGTCAGCTCGGCGGCGTGGGCGCGCATCGCCTCTTCGGCGGGCGCCATGTACCGCGTGTGGAACGCGCCGGCGACCTTGAGGGCGCGGATCTTCGTGCCTTCGAGGGGCTCGGCGACGATCTTCGCGATCGTGTCGGCGGCGCCGGAGGCGACGATCTGCCCCGCGCCGTTGCGGTTCGCCGCGGTCAGGCCCTGCTCTTCGAGCCACGCGACGACCTGCTCGGGGTCCCCGAGCATGACCGCGGCCATCGACGTCGGTTCCAGCGCGCACGCCTTCGCCATCTCGGCGCCGCGGACGGCGGCGAGCGCGACGGCGTCCGCCGGCTGCAGCACCCCGGCGATCGCGGCGGCGGCGAGCTCGCCGACGGAGTGGCCGGCGACCGGCGCGTCCGCGGGCACCGGCGCGGTGGCCTGGAGGTGCTCGAAGGTGAGCAGTGACAGCGCCACGATCAGCGGCTGCGCGATCGCGGTGTCCTGGATCTCGTCGGCGTCCGCCTCGGTGCCGAGGCGGAGCAGGTCGAGCCCGGCGCGCTCGGACCACTGCGCCACGCGCTCGCGTGCGCCGTCGAGGTCGAGCCAGGGCGTGAACATGCCGGGGGCCTGGGACCCCTGACCGGGAGCGAGGACTGCTGCTGTCACCCTTCAAGACAACACGGCGAGCGGGCCTTCCGGGGATGCCGACGCTCACAGTGTCTGCGCGGCGTCTTTGTCGGAAACCTCCAAAGACGCGCCGCAGAAGCTCGCGCGTAACCCGGAAGCCTTGTCGGGTTCAATCACCTTTCGCTGTTAAGTCCATCACGTGACGCCCGTCTCGGGAAGGGTCGGTCCTGCGGGGTGAGCAGGACGACGGGGATGACACGATCGGTCTTCCGCGCGTACTCCTCGTACAGCGGGAAGATCTCCACCATCCGGGGCCAGAGGACTTCGCGTTCGGCGGGGGAGGCGATCCGGGCGCGGGCGGTGAACCGGCGGGTGCCGGCCTGGACGCCGACGCTCGGCTCGGCCACGAGGTTCTTGAGCCACGCCGGGTCCTCGTCGGCGCCGGCCTTGGACGCGACGACGACGAAGTCGTCCCCCGCGGTGCCGTAGATCAGGCACGTGCGCCGGGGCACGCCGGTCCGGCGGCCGGTCGTGGCCAGGATCAAGGTGTGCACGCCGTTCGACTCGTGGCCCTCGGTGCCGCCGGAGCCCAGGTACGTGCGGGTCTGCTCGGCGACCCAATCCCACTGCGAGTCGGTGGCGCGGTCGAGGTCGTCGGCGACGGCCATGGTGGGTCCTTTCGTGGGGGTCAGCGGAGCTTTTCGGCCAGCGCGACGATGAGGCCCTCGGGTCCGCGGACGTAGCAGAGCCGGTGGCTGTTCTCGTACTGCACGAGCTCGCCCAGTAACTCGGCGCCGTGGGCGCGCACCCGGGCGAGGACGGCGTCGATGTCCTCGACGGCGAACATGACGCGGCGGAAGCCGAAGGCGTTGACCGGCGCGTCCGGCCGGGCGGGCGCGGGGGCCGCCGGCGCGTGGAACTTCATCAGCTCGAGGCGCCCGTGGCCGTCCGGGGTCCGCACCACGGCCAGGTCGCACCGGACGCCCTCGAGTCCGACGAGGACATCCACCTCCGGACCGCCGACCGTGGCCTCGCCCTCGAGTTCCAGGCCGAGGTCGACGAAGAACGCGAGCACCGCCGCGAGGTCGTCGACGACGATGCCGATGTTGTCGATGCGCCGGATCGTCATGGTTCCTCCTGGGCCACGCGGCCCCGGTGGCCGCTCGTGTCCCCGGGACGGAGCCGGTGCGCGGTTCTCGACATCCGCCTGCTCACCAGAGCCCGCGGGCCCTCGCCAGCCGCCCCACGGTCAACGCGATCCGCAGGACCAGCGCGTCGCGCGGGTCGGCCGGCCGGCAGCCCGTCAGGTCGGCCGCCTTCCGCAGCCGGTACCGGACGGTGTTCGGGTGGACGAACAGCGTCTTCGCGCACGTCTCCAGCACGCCGCCGCTCTCGAGGTAGGCCTCCACCGTCCGCTGCAGGGTCGGGCCCGCCTCTTCGAGCGGGCGGGCGATCGTGTCCACCAGCAGGCGTTCGGCTTCCGCGTCCCCCGACAGCGCGCGCTCGGGCAGCAGGTCCGCCGACCGCACCGGCCGGGGCGCGCCCGGCCAGCCGACCACCGCCCGCAGCCCCGACAACGCCTCCGTCGCGCTGTGGTGGGCCTCCGCCAGCGTCGGGACCGTCGGGCCGGCGACGACCGGGCCCTCGGCGAACGCCACCGACATCCGGGTCAGGATCTCCCGCTCCTTCACCCCGCCCTCGGTCGGCCCGCCCACCACGACCACCAGCCGGGAGCCCTGCACCGACAGCAGCACCGGCCGCCCGACGCGGGCCGCGCGGCTGCGGACCTCGAACACCACCGTCGGCGGGTCCTCCGACGGCGGGTTGCCGACGAGCACGGTCGCCGCCGCGGTCGGGTCCCAGCCCAGCGCCGTGGCCCGCGAGAGCACCGACTCCTCGGCGTCGCCGCGGACGATGCCGTCGACGACCAGCGCCTCCAGCCGGGCGTCCCAAGCACCGCGCGCCTCCGCGGCGGCGGCGTACGAGTTCGCCGCCGCGAACGCGATTTCCCGGCCGTAGCGCAGGATTCCTTCGATCAGGGCGGCTCGTTCCGCTTCATTCGCGGCGAAATCGGGCAGCTGCTCCTCGAACACCTCGATGGCCAGCCGCACCATGCCGACCGCCTGGCGCAGGCTGATCCACCGCGACAGCTCGGCCGGCGCGTCGCGGAACGCCTCGGTCGTGAGCTTCAGCGCTTCCTTGGAGTCGCGCAGCCAGGAGACGAAGCCGGCGGCCCCGGCCTGGGTGATCAGCAGGACGCTCGCGCGCTGGTCGGCGGGCAGCCGGGCGAACCAGGTCAGCCGCCGCTCCATCACCGCGATGCTCGCGCTCGCCAGGCTGCCGGACGCGTGTTCCAGCCGCCGGAGCGTCTTCGCGGACAGTCCGTGGTGCTTCGGCACCCGGCGCGGGGCGGTGGTTCCATCCATGGCGGAGGCGATCCTACGTGCCCGCAACTTTGGTAGGCCCTCGCGGCAACGCGCGAGGGTAGGCGGGGCGTGTAGGGACTGCCTAGGATCGGGGCCTCACACGAACGGGGGAACCGGAATGACCGGTTTAGAAATCGACGGGATCTCCAAACGCTACGGCGACGTGGTCGCCCTGCGCGAAATGACGTTCGACGTCCGGCCGGGGGAACTGTTCGGCTTCGTCGGCAGCAACGGCGCCGGGAAGACCACCACCATGCGGATCGCGCTCGGCGTGCTGTCGGCCGACGGTGGCGAAGTCCGCTACGACGGCGAGCCGGTGACGCACGAAACGCGCCGCCACATCGGGTACATGCCGGAAGAACGCGGTCTCTACCCGAAGATGAAGGTGGCCGAGCAGCTGACGTACCTCGCGCGGCTGCACGGCATGCCCGCGGCCGACGCGCGGGCGTCGGCGGAGAAGTGGACCGAGCGGCTGGGCGTCGCCGGCCGCCGCGACGACGAGGTGCAGAAGCTGTCCCTCGGCAACCAGCAGCGCGTCCAGCTGGCCGCGGCGCTGGTGCACGAGCCGCGGATCCTGGTGCTCGACGAGCCGTTCTCCGGCCTCGACCCGGTCGCGGTCGACGTGATGAGCCAGGTGCTCAAGGAGAAGGCGGCCGAGGGGGTGCCGGTCGTGTTCTCCAGCCACCAGCTCGATCTGGTGGAACGGCTCTGCGACCGCGTCGGCATCGTCCGCAGTGGACAGATGGTGGCCGTCGGCACGGTCGGCGAGCTGCAGGCCGGCGGCGCGGTGCGGCTGCGGGTCGACGTCCCCGAGGCCGGGGACGGGTGGGCCGAGGGCCTGCCCGGGGTCAAGGTGCTCGGCCGGACGGGCCCGGTGACCGAGCTCGAGCTGGGCGAGGGCGCCGACGACCAGGCCGTGCTCAAGGCGGCGCTGGCCACCGGGCCGGTCCGCGAATTCGCCCGCGAGCAGCCGTCGCTGACCGAACTGTTCCGCTCCGTCGTCACGACCGAGGAGGTCCCCGCGTGAACACCCCGGTCCCGGACGTCCGGATGAGCCCCACGGCCGCCGTCGGCCTGGTCGCCTCCCGCGAAATCGGCACCCGCGTGAAGTCGAAGGCCTTCCGCGTCAGCACCGTGATCATGCTGCTGCTCATCGTGGTCGGCATCGTGCTGATCAAGCTGATCGCCGGGGGCGGCGGCGCCGACTCGACCGTCGGCTACACCCCGGCGACCGCCGGGCTCTCGGCGCCGCTGAAGACGGGTGGCCAGGCGATCGGCGTGACCATCGACGTCACCGCGGTCGCCGACGAGGCCGCCGGGCGCGCGAAGCTGGCCGACGGCTCGCTCGACGCGCTGCTCACCGGCGACGGCAAGAGCGTGCACGTCCAGGTGAAGAAGGACCTCGACGGCAATCTGAAGGACGTCGTGCAGGTGCTGTCCCAGCAGGTGGCGGTCAGCCAGCAGATCACCGCGCTGGGCGGGGACCCGGCCCGGTTCCAGGCCGCGGTCGCCTCGGCGAAGTTCGTCGAGGACCCGCCGCTGGAGCAGCCGTACGACTACAACGGCCAGCAGCTCGTGCTGGGCATCATCGCCGGCATCCTGATCTACCTGTCCCTGATGATCAACGGCCAGACCGTCGCGCAGGGCGTCGTCGAGGAAAAGACGTCGCGGGTGGTCGAGCTGCTGCTGTCGACGATCAAGCCGTGGCAGCTGATGGCCGGGAAGGTGCTCGGCATCGGCGTGGTCGGGCTGGTCCAGATGGTGGTCATCGGCGTCGGCGGGGTGGTGACCGGGCTGGCGACGGACGTGCTCACCATTTCCGTCTCGGCGGCCGTGGGCACCGTGGTCTGGCTGGTCGTGTGGTACCTGCTGGGGTTCTTCATGTACTCGATCGTGTTCGCCGCGCTCGGGGCGCTGGTTTCGCGCCAGGAAGACGTCGGCGGCGCGACGATGCCGGCCCTGATGTTCGTGATCGCCGGATACGTGATCGGCATTTCCGCGCTGCCGTCGGATCCGGGCAACACGTTCGTCGAGGTGCTTTCGGTGATTCCGGTGTTCTCGCCGACGCTGATGCCGATGCGCCTGGCGATGGGCGGCGTGCCCGTTTGGGAAGCGGTGGTGTCGGTGGGGCTGGTGGTGCTGCTGATTCCGGTGCTGATCTGGCTCGCCGCGCGGATCTACCGGAACGCCGTCATGCGCACCGGCGCGAAAGTGAAACTGCGCGACGCCCTGCGCGCTGCCTGACGTTTTGCGGCTTTCGCCCGGCCCCGGCCGGTTCTTCGCCCGGTAATGCTCGAGGCCGCCCGGCGCTTGCGGTTTACGCTGCGCCGGACGGCCTCGTCTCCCCGGTCCCCACCGGTAGAACCAGTATGGCCGCCGGTGATCATTGCGCGCCAGTCGTCTCACTCGATCGTGGGGCGCACGACTTGCCGCCGCGGCGTACCTGATCAACGATCCGGTGCAAAAGCCGTGGAGGGAGTCGGTATGGGCCAGCAACTTAAGGACGGGCTCGGGCAAGCGTGGGCGATGGTGGCCACGTTCGTGCCGAAACTCGTCGGTTTCCTGATCGTCCTGCTGATCGGCTGGCTGATCGCGAAGGCCGTCTCGAAAGGGCTGGCGCTCGTCCTCGGGAAAGCCGGCTTCGGCAAACTCGTCGAGAAGACCGGCCTGAGCGGAAAGGTCGGCCGGCAGAAGTTCGACGCCACCGCGATCCTCGTCAAATTGGTGTATTACTTCATTCTGCTGATCGCGCTGCAGCTGGCGTTCGGCGTGTTCGGGCCGACCAACCCGGTGAGCCAGCTGCTCAACGAAATCATCGCGTTCCTGCCGCGGATCGTGGTGGCACTGGTGCTCGTCGTGGTGGCCGCGGCGATCGCGAAGGTGGTGCGCGACGTCGTCGCGTCCGCGTTGTCCGGCCGCGGGGCGGCGCGCCCGCTTTCGGTGGCGGCGTACTGGCTGATCATGGCGTTCGGCATCATCGCGGCGCTGGGCCAGGTGAACATCGCGACGGCGATCACCGGCCCGATCCTGATCGCGGTGCTGGCGACGATCGGCGGCGTGATCGTGGTCGGCTTCGGCGGCGGCCTGATCAAGCCGGCCCAGGACCGCTGGCGCGGCTGGATGGCGAACCTGGAGCACCAGCTCGAGACCCCGGCCCAGCGCACGGGCGAGATGAGCACCGGTCCCGCGGCCCCGCGGGCGACGGCCGGCGTGGACAGCACCCCGACATCGCCGGTCGGCACCCCGCGCCCGCAGGGCTGAGCGGAGGGAGCGGGACGGGCCCGGCGGACGAGGAAGCCGCCGGGCCCTTCCGCGGTCCGGGATGTTCCGCCGGTCACAGTCTCTGGGGAATGCGTCCGCCCGGGAGCATGTTGGGAGCGGTAGGACGAAAGGGGCGTGCCGTGGACTTCCTGCTGCACCACGGAATCACCGTGCTCGGCCAGTGGATCTCGATCGCGGAGCTCGCCGGGCAGGTGTTCGCGCTCGCTGTTGTGTTCCTCGCGCAGCGGCGCACCCTGTGGACGTGGCCCGTGCAGGTCGGGGCCACCGTGCTGCTGTTCGCCGTCTACGTCTCCGCGCACCTCGGCGGGCTCGCCGCGCGGCAGGTCGCCATCCTCGCCATCTCCGTCTACGGCTGGTGGGCCTGGACGCGCCGCCGGGATCCGGTGTTCGGCGTCGTCGTCCGCAAGGGCCGGCTCGCCGAACGGCTCGCGATGGCCGGCGTCTTCGTCGTCGGCACCACCGTGATGGCGCTGGTCCTCGACGCCCTGCACGCGTCCTGGGCACCCTGGCCGGACGCCGCCATCTTCGTCGGCACCCTCGTCGCCTTCGGGGCGCAAGGGCTCGGGCTGGTCGAGTTCTGGCTGGTCTGGCTGGCCGTCGACGCGATCGGCGTGCCGCTGCAGATCTCGTCCGGGCTGTACTTCTCGGCCGCGATCTACATCGTCTTCGCCGGGCTCGTCGTGCACGGCTGGTGGAGCTGGAACCGCTCCGCGAAGCGCGTCGCGGCCTCCGCCGGGGTCATGGCAGCATCCAGCTGAGCACCGCCGTGCTCTGACCCCACACGATCAGGCACATCACGAGCAGCAGCCCGATGCTCCACGGCAGCACCTTCCGCAGCAGCTTCCCCTCTTCGCCGGGCAGGTTCGCGGCCGCACAGGCGATGGTGAGGTTCTGCGGCGACACCATCTTGCCGAGGACGCCGCCGGAGCTGTTCGCCGCGGCCAGCAGGTCCGCCGGCAGGCCCGTCTGGTGCGCCGCCGTCACCTGCAGGGCGCCGAACAGCGCGTTCGCCGAGGTGTCGGAGCCCGAGACGGCGACGCCGAACCAGCCCAGCACCGGCGAGAGGAACGCCAAGCCGGCGCCGGCGGCGGCGATGAACGTGCCGATGGTGCTGGTCTGGCCGGACAGGTTCATGACGTAGGCGAGCGCGAGCACGCCGGTCACGGTGAGGATCGCGAACCGCAGCTCCTTGACCGTCGCCAGCCATTCCCGCGCGGTGTCGCCCGCCTTCACCGCCAGCAGCGCCGCCGTGATGACGCCGGCCAGCAGCACGAGCGTGCCGCCGGTGTTGAGGAACGGCAGCGAGAACGTGTTGCCGGACACCGGTTTCCCGTTCGGCGCGGCGACGTTCAGCCCGGGCCAGTGGAACTTCCAGGTCGCCTTGTCCAGCAGCTTCTTGATCGGCGGCAGCACGGCGATCGAGAAGATCACGATGATGAGCAGGTACGGCAGGTACGCCTTCACGACGTCGTCGCGCGAGTCTTCCGGCGGCGCTTCGGCGGTCGCCGTCCCGCCGGTGCCGATCCGGACGGCTTCGGGCACCGGGCGCCGGGTCTGGGGGAGCGCGACCAGCGCGGCCGCGCCGGCCAGCGCCGCGCCGATGTCGGCCAGCTGCGGCGACACGTAGTTCGAAGCGAGGAACTGCACCAGCCCGAACGCGACCCCGCACACGAGCGCGGGCAGCCAGGTGTCCTTCAGGCCGCGTTTGCCGTCGACGATGATCACCAGCAGCAGCGGCACGACCAGGGCCAGCAGCGGCGTCTGGCGCCCGACGATCGACGAGACTTCCTGCAGCGGCAGCCCGGTGACCTGCGCCAGCGTCACGACCGGCGTCCCCATCGCGCCGAAGGCGACCGGCGCGGTGTTCGCGACCAGCGCGACGACCGCGGCCTTGACCGGGTGGAACCCGACGGCCACCAGCATCACGGCGCTGATCGCGACCGGCGCGCCGAACCCCGCCAGCGCCTCCATGAGCGCCCCGAAGCAGAACGCGATGATCAGCGCCTGGATGCGCGGGTCGTCGGAGATCCGGCCGAACGAGCGGCGCAGCACGTCGAAGTGCCCGGTCCGCACGGTGAGCCGGTAGATCCACAGCGCGTTGACGACGATCCACATGATCGGCCACAGCCCGAACGCGGCGCCCTGCAGCGCCCCGGAGACGGCCTGCACGACCGGCATCCCGTACGCGGCGATGCCCACGACGAGCGCCACGAGCAGCCCGATCAGGGCGGCGTGGTGCGCCCGCATCCGGACGGCACCCAGCAGCACGAGCACGGTGGCCAGCGGCAGCACGGCGACGAGCGCGGACAGCCCCAGCGAGCCCAGCGGCGTCAGATCCTGCACGAACACGGGCGACCTCCGTTTTCCACGATGCGAAAACGGCCTTTCGGCGAGTGTCCGAGATCTTCGTCACAAACCAGGCGGTCCGTCAAGAAGTTGAGACCGGTTGGCCCAACGGGTCAGGCGGTAACCCGGAGCCCGAGTTACGGCTTCGGCTAACGCAGGGTGGCGTGGGAGGGCTTCAGGTCGGCGAGGGTCCGGACGCCGAGCAGCTGCATCGTGCGGACCATCTCCGTGCGGAGGATGTCGACGCAGCGCTGGACGCCGCGCTCGCCGCCGGCCATCAGGCCGTACAGGAACGCGCGGCCGATCAGGACCGCGTCCGCGCCGCGGGCGATCGCCGCCACGATGTCGCCGCCGGAGAGGATGCCCGTGTCGATCCAGACCTCCGCGTCGCCCTGGATTTCGTCCAGGACCGCCGGGAGCAGCTCCAGGGGGGTCGGCGCGCGGTCGAGCTGGCGGCCGCCGTGGTTGGACAGCAGCACCGCGTCCGCGCCGTGCTTCACGACGTCGCGGGCGTCGTCGACGTTCTGGACGCCCTTGACCACCAGCTTGCCCGGCCAGGTGCGGCGCACCCAGTCGAGGTCGTCGTAGTTCAGCGTCGGGTCGAACAGCTTGTTCAGCAGCTCGGCGACGGTGCCGTCGAAGTGGTTGAGCGACGCGAACGTCAGCGGCTCGGTGGTGAGCAGGTTGAACCACCACGCCGGGTGCGTCGCCCCGTCGAGGAACGTCTTGAGCGTCAGCGCCGGCGGGATGGTCAGGCCGTTGCGGACGTCCCGCAGCCGCGAGCCGCCGACCGGCGTGTCGACCGTCAGCATGAGCGTGTCGTAGCCCGCGGCCCACGCCCGATTCATCAGATCTTCGCCGGCGCCGTGGTCGCGCCAGACGTAGAGCTGGAACCACTTGCGGGCGCCCGGCGCGGCTTCGGCGAGGTCTTCGATCGACGTCGTCGCCATCGTCGAGAGCCCGACCGGGATGCCGGTGCGCTCCGCGACGCGGGCCACCGCGCGCTCGCCCTCGTGCTGCATCATGCGGGTGAAACCGGTGGGGGCGAAGGCGAAGGGCAACGCCGAGGTCTTCCCGAGGATCTCGCGGGTCGTGTCCACATCGGACACCCCGCGCAGGACGTTCGGGTGGAACTCGATGCGCCGGTACGCCTGCCGGGCGCGGAGCAGGCTGTCCTCGAGCTCGGCCGCGCCGTCGGTGTAGTCGAACGCCGCCCGCGGGGTGCGCTTGCGCGCGATCATCCGCAGGTCGGCGACGGTGTGCGCGTTCGCCAGCCGCCGGTCGGTGGGGTTCAGCACGATCGGCTTCGGCCGCAGGATCTGCTGCAGCTCACTCGGCCTCGGCAGCCGGCGCTTCGTCACCTTCATCAACTCCCTGCGTGTAACGGGACCCGGCAGACATCAGATGTCTGCCGGGTCCCGAACCTAGCACTTCGGCTCTAGCGCCGAGTCACGCGTTGCCGGATTCCGACGTCTGCGGCCCGGCGGCCGAGATGTCGTCGAGCCGGTACTTCGTGGCGGCTTCGAGGACCTTCGCCGAGTCGACCTCGCCGCGCTTGGCCAGGATCGACAGCGCGCCGACCGTGATCGACTCGGCGTCGACCAGGAACTTCCGCCGCGCCGCCGGGCGGGTGTCGGAGAAGCCGAACCCGTCCGTGCCCAGGGTCAGCATGTCGGTCGGCACGTACGGGCGGATCAGGTCCGGCACCGCGCGCATCCAGTCCGACACGGCCACGACCGGGCCGTTGCTGCCCGAAAGCGCCTCGGTGACGTACGGCACGCGCGGCTCGCTGCCCGGGTAGAGCAGGTTGTCGTGGTCGATTTCGACGGCTTCGCGCCGCAGCTCGGTCCACGACGTCGCCGACCACACCGCGGCCCGCACGCCCCACTCCTCGGCCAGCATCTTCTGCGCCTTGAGCGCGTCCGGCATCGTGACGCCCGAGACGAGGACCTGCACCTCGGGGCCGTCGCCCTCGGGGGCCTCGGCGTACTTGTACAGACCCTTGAGCAGGCCGTCGACGTCGAGGTTCTCCGGCTCGGCGGGCTGCTGGTACGGCTCGTTGTAGATCGTCATGTAGTAGAAGACGTTCTCGCCGTTGCCGTCCGGGCCGGTCTCGCCGTACATCCGGCGCAGGCCGTCCTTGACGATGTGCGCGATCTCGAACGACCACGCCGGGTCGTAGGCGACCGCGGCCGGGTTCGTCGCGGCCAGCAGCAGCGAGTGCCCGTCCGCGTGCTGCAGACCTTCACCCGTCAGGGTGGTCCTGCCGGCGGTGGCACCGATGACGAACCCGCGGGCCATCTGGTCGGCGGCGGCGTACAGGCCGTCACCGGTCCGCTGGAACCCGAACATCGAGTAGAAGATGTAGATCGGGATCATCGGCTCGCCGTGCGTCGCGTACGACGTGCCGACGGCGGTGAACGACGCGGTCGAGCCCGCCTCGTTGATGCCCTCGTGCAGCAGCTGGCCCTTCTCGGACTCCTTGTAGGCCAGCATCAGGCTCGCGTCGACCGACGTGTACGTCTGGCCGTGCGGGTTGTAGATCTTCGCCGTCGGGAACATCGAGTCGAGGCCGAAGGTGCGGGCCTCGTCCGGGATGATCGGGACGACGCGCTTGCCGATCTCGGAGTCCTTCGCCAGCTCGCGGACCAGCCGGACGAACGCCATTGTCGTGGCGACCTCCTGCTTGCCGGAGCCCTTCCGGATGCCCTCGTAGACCTTGTCGCCGGGCAGGACGAGCGCCTTGGCGGACTTCGGGCGGCGTTCCGGCAGGAAGCCGCCGAGCGCCTTGCGGCGGCCGATCAGGTACTCGATCTCGGGCGAGTTCGCGCCCGGGTGGTAGTACGGCGGCAGCTTCGGGTTGCGCTCGAGCTCCTCGTCGCTGATCGGGATCCGCTGGGAGTCGCGGAACAGCTTCAGGTCGTCGAGGGTGAGCTTCTTCATCTGGTGCGTGGCGTTGCGGCCCTCGAACGCCGGGCCGAGGCCGTAGCCCTTGATGGTGTGGGCCAGGATCACCGTCGGCTGGCCGTGGTGCTCCAGCGCCGACTTGTAGGCCGCGTACACCTTGCGGTAGTCGTGGCCGCCGCGCTTGAGGTTCCAGATGTCGGCGTCGGAGAGGTCCTTGACCAGGTCCTTCGTCCGCGGGTCGCGGCCGAAGAAGTGCTCGCGGACGAAGGCGCCGTCGTTGGCCTTGTACGTCTGGTAGTCGCCGTCCGGCGTCACGTTCATCAGGTTGACCAGCGCGCCGTCGCGGTCGGCGTGCAGCAGCGAGTCCCACTCGCGGCCCCAGATCACCTTGATGACGTTCCAGCCGGCGCCGCGGAAGTACGACTCCAGCTCCTGAATGATCTTGCCGTTGCCGCGCACCGGGCCGTCGAGCCGCTGCAGGTTGCAGTTGATCACGAACGTCAGGTTGTCGAGGCCTTCGCCGGCCGCGACGTGGATCAGGCCGCGGGACTCGGCCTCGTCCATCTCGCCGTCACCGAGGAACGCCCAGACGTGCTGGTCGTCGGTGTTCTTGATGCCGCGGTCGCGCAGGTAGCGGTTGAACCGGGCCTGGTAGACGGCGTTCATCGGGCCGAGGCCCATCGACACCGTCGGGTTCTCCCAGAACTCCGGCATCAGGCGCGGGTGCGGGTACGACGGCAGGCCGCCGCCCTCGCCGGCGTGCGAGAACTCCTGGCGGAAGCCGTCGAGCTGCGACTCGCTCAGCCGGCCCTCGAGGAACGCGCGGGCGTAGATGCCGGGGGAGGCGTGACCCTGGATGTAGATCTGGTCGCCGCCGCCGGAGTGGTCCTTGCCGCGGAAGAAGTGGTTGAACCCGACTTCGTACAGCGCGGCGGAGGAGGCGTACGTCGAGATGTGGCCGCCGACGCCGACGCCGGGGCGCTGCGCCCGGTGCACCATGATCGCCGCGTTCCAGCGGATCCAGGCGCGGTAGCGGCGCTCGATGTCCTCGTCGCCGGGGAACCAGGGCTCGTTCTCGGTGGGGATGGTGTTGACGTAGTCCGTCGAGGTCAGGGCCGGGACGCCGACGTTCCGCTCCCGGGCCCGCTCGAGGATGCGCAGCATCAGGTATCGGGCCCGCTGCTGACCGCCCCTCGCGAGAGCCTCGTCGAAGGAGTCCAGCCACTCGGCGGTCTCCTCCGGGTCGATGTCGGGCAGGTGCGCCGCCAGTCCGTCACGGATGACGCGTACGCGTGCCGGGGTCTCCTTGCGGGAGGCGCCGTCATTCTGCGGGGCCAAGGGGTCTCCTTGCGAAAAGTTGTAGCCGGTGGTGCTCGTACGCGGGGGTGTACGACTCTCCATCGTCGTCTTCCGTCCCGGCTTCCGCACCGCTACTTGGCGGTAACATGGGCCGACCCGGTCGAGCCACTCCCTGCGCGCGGTGTATCGCGCGCGCGTTTTCTTCCTCCCCACCCTAGGGGACGACCCCCGGAGGGGTGGCAGAGCGGGGGCGCGAGGTACCCGAAACGCCCTCGCGGGGGGCCGGTCGCGGGCCGTATCCTGCGACACGAGTTGTCACAGATCCGGTGTGGACGGTTGCGCGCGGAGCCTCACCAGTGTTCGCTATCGGCAACCGGGTAGCCGAGTGTGGCCCAGGCGTACCCTCCGAGGGTGCATCGAAGCCACGCTCCGTCGCAGTTGGAGGAGTGAAAGCAGTGGTCGCCGCGGGAGACGCTGATCAGAGCAGCGTCGCCGAGAGGCTCGGCATCAAGCCCGAGATGGTGGTCCAGGAGATCGGCTGGGACGAGGACGTCGACGACGACGTCCGCGCGGCGATCGAGGAGCAGATCGGCGGGGACATCCTCGACGAGGACGCCGACGAGGTCATCGACGTGGTGCTGCTCTGGTGGCGCGAGGACGACGGCGACCTGGGCGACGCGCTCATCGACGCCCGGGGCCCCCTGGAGGAGACCGGCGTGATCTGGGTGCTGACCCCGAAGAACGGGCAGCCCGGGCACGTCGAGCCGAGCGAAATCGCCGAAGCCGTGCCCGCCGTGGGCCTGGCCCAGACCGCCAACATGAGTGTGGGCGCGAACTGGATCGGCACCCGCCTGGTGTCACCCAAGTCGAAGTCGAAGCAGCGCTGAGCCGGTCTCGCCGGACGGACACGATAGGGTTGTCGTCGCAGGCACGTGTCCGTTCGGGAGAGGAAACGCCGGTATGACCGTCGAGGTCGGTTCTCAGGCCCCTGACTTCACGCTCAACGACTACAACAAGCAGCCGGTCCAGCTGTCGTCGTTCCGGGGTGACAAGCCGGTGCTGCTGGTTTTCTACCCCTTCGCGTTCAGCGGCATCTGCACCGGCGAGCTGTGCCAGCTCCGCGACGAGTTCGCGGACTACGACGGCAAGGGCGTCCAGGTGCTGGGCGTCTCGATCGACACGCCCTTCGCGCTCAAGGCGTGGGCCGAGAAGGAGGGCTACCAGTTCCCGCTGCTGTCCGACTTCTGGCCGCACGGCGAGGTGGCCCGCGCGTACGGCGTCTTCAACGAGGCGGCGGGCTTGGCGGTCCGCGGCACGTTCCTGATCGACACGGCAGGCGTGGTCCGGTTCGCCGAGGCCAACGCGCCGGGCGAGGCCCGCGACCAGCAGGGCTGGAAGAAGGCCGTGGCCGAACTGACGGCTTGAGTTTCCTCCGGCGGCGGCCCGGGTGTGGGCCGCCGCCGTGAGGGGCGCATAGCTCAGCGGAAGAGCACTCGGTTTACACCCGAGCGGTCGCAGGTTCGAACCCTGCTGCGCCCACCGTTTTGGGCCCCGAGAGCCTCGGGGCGCCGCCGGTCGACCTCGTCCGCCGGCCGGTTCGTCTGGCCGTGGTGGTCAGAACCAGGTGATCCGGGCCACCTCCGTGCCGGAGCAGATCGCCACCGCGTCGGAGAGACGGCCGTTGAGGTTGTTGGTCATCATCGTGTACGCGTAGTTGAGCCCGTCGGTCGTTTCCGTGACCCAGCCGTAGGGGCCGAATTCGCCGGAATTGCGATGGGACTGCACGTAGCAATAACTCTCGACGTTGTCCACGCGCGCGTACACCCCGCAGCTGGGGTGGTAGTACATCCTGAGGGTGCCGATCCGGCCGAACCAGTTGAAGGTCTTCGTGGCGTGCACCCCGAAACCCCCGGCGCACGGGGTGCTCGTCGGGTACTGCCCCTCGTAGGCGTAGACCGGGTATTCGCCGCTCAACAACGGTTTTGCCTCGGCCGCGCCCGGGAGCAACACCGAGGCTACGACGATCGCCGAATTGATCAAGCCCGCCCAGGCGAGCACGCGTCCTCGAGTTTTCACATTTCCCCCTGGTGGATTGTTGCGCTGTGTCGAGCATCACAGTCGGTCGGCCGGGCGTCAATCCGCTGCCGCTCCTCACTCCGCCATGGCCGGTTCCGGCACCACGGCTTCGGTGCGGCGCATCGACGTCACCAGCAGCGCCAGCCCCGCGAACAGCACCGCCGCGATCACGCCCGTCACGTTCAGCGCGCTGGTGAACGCCGCCTTCGCCTGCTCGGCCACCTCCGGGCGGGTGACGTCGGCCGCGAGCGTCGTGCCCGCCGGGAACGCCCCGTGGTACACCGCCGATGCGGTGAGGCCGATCAGGGCCATGCCCAGGGATCCGCCGAGGTAGTTGCCGGTGTCCGCCATCGAGGCGGCCGAACCCGCGCGCTCCGGGGGGACCGCGCCCACCACCAGGCCGATGCCCAGCGCGAACAGCGGGCCCGTGCCCAGCGCCAGCACCGTGATCCCCGCCACCACCGGTACCACGCCGTCGGTCACCGCCGGCAGGAGGCTGCCCGCCGCCGAGACCACCAAGCCGCCCGCGATCGCCGTCGCCGGCTTCACGAACCGGGTCAGGGCCGGGGCCGTCATCGTGCCCGCCGCCACGCCGAGGCCCATCGGGGCGAACAGCAGGGCCGAGACGAGCGGGGAGTGGCCGAGGACGCTCTGCAGGTACTGCGTCACGAGCAGCCCGACGCCGGCCATCGCGACGCCGGCGAACACCAGCGCCACCAGCACCGCGGTGAACGGGCGGTTGCGGAACAGCCGCAGGTCCAGCAGCGGTGACGCCGTCCGCAGCTGGCGACGGGCGAAGACGAGGCCCAGCAGCGTCCCGGTGGCGATCGCCGCGACCGGCAGGACCGCCGAACCGGCCGCCAGCTGCTTGAGGCCGAAGACGATCAGCAGCACGGCGGCCAGCGAGAGCGCGACACCCGGGAGGTCCAGCCGCCCGGACACCGGCGCGCGGAACTCCGGCAGCAGGACCGGGCCCGCGACCAGCAGGACGGCCACGGCCGGGACCGCGACCAGGAAGACCGAGCCCCACGAGAAGTGCTGGAGCAGGAAGCCGGCGAACACCGGGCCGGCCGCACCGCCCGCGAACTGGCAGGTGGCCCAGATCGAGATGGCCTTGCCGCGCTGCTTCGGGTCGCGGAACATGTTCGTGATCAGGGCGAGCGTCGACGGCATCAGCGTCGCCCCGGCCACGCCGAGCGCCGCGCGGACGACGATGAGCATGACCGGCCCGGTCGAGAAGGCGGCGACGATCGACAGCAGCCCGAAGGCCCCGCCGCCGGCGAGCAGCAGCCGCCGTCGCCCGATGCGGTCGCCGAGCGTGCCCATGGTGATGACGAACCCGGCGACGACGAAGCCGTAGCTGTCGGTGATCCACAGCTGCTCGGTGCTGCTCGCGCCGAGATCCGCGCTCAGCTGCGGCAGCGCGAGGAACAGCGAGGTCATGTCCATCGCGACGAGCAGGGTGGGCAGCACGAGGACCGCCAGTCCCAGCCACTCCCGCCGTCCGGCCGGCTTCTCCATCTTCGGGCTCCTTCTCCGTGGTCCGTTTGCCAGGGGTCGGAGCCGTTCCGCGGGACCGGACACGCGCTCGGGAAGTTTTTCCGATAACCGCGGCCGCTAGCGTCGAGGGCGTGAAGATCATCCTGCTGGGGGCCACCGGCCTCGTCGGGCGAGCCGTCGCCGCCGCCCTCGAACCACGGCACGAGGTCGTGCCCGTCTCGCGGACTTCGCCGCTCGGCGCGGACCTGGCCGATCCCTCATCGCTCGACGCGCTCTTCGAGACCGCCGCCGACGCCGTCGTGTGCTGCGCCGCCAACGTCCCGCTGCGCCCGCTCGCCGAGCTGACCGACGAGCAGGTGCTCGACGACCTGCGCGCCAAGCTGCTCGGTCAGGTCGCGCTCGCCCGGCGAGCGGTGGAGCGCCTCCCCGCCGCGGGCTCGATCACGCTCACCGGCGGGACGTTCACCGAGCCGATCCCGGGCAGCGGGCTCGGTGCGCTCGCCAACGCCGGCCTCGAGGCCTTCGTCCGGTCGGCCGCCGCCGAACTGCCGCGCGGGCCGCGGATCAACGTCGTCAGCCCCGGCTGGATCGGCGAAACCCTCGAGGCGATGGGGGAGGACGGCGGGCGCGGGACGCCGGTGGCGGTGGTTGCCGAGGCCTACCGGGAACTCGTCGAAGGCGACGCGAACGGCCGGACCGTCGTGCCCCGGTGACCGGGAACTTTGTCAAGATCCACACGGAAAACCCGGGAGTTCTTGTGGGATAGGCAAAATTCGATCTCCGCGGGTAACGGGTGATTGGCGGTGACCGACAGGAAGATCGGCAAGTGACCAACTCACCTGAGGGGGAACCTGTGAAGGGTTCTGGGTTTTTGAAGCGAGCCGCCGCCGTCGTCGCGGTGCCCGTGCTCGCCGTGCTCGTGGGGGCCGTGCCGGCGCACGCGCAGCCGGTCGCCACGGGGTCGCTGTCGTTCAGCGGTGACCAGGGCGACTACATCAGCGGGGGCCGTTCCTACGCCTACTCCACCGAAGCGAAGGACGGGCTCACGGTCAACGCGTCGGCGGACGGCAACCACGTCGCCGTCAGCATCAGCGGCTTCAACAGCGACTGGTGGACGCTCGACCTCGCCGCGCCGAGCGGCACGAGGCTGGCCGCCGGCACCTACGACGGGGCCACGCGGTACCCGTTCCAGGGGGTCAACGCGCCGGGGCTGGACCTGAGCGGCAACGGCCGGGGGTGCAACACCCTGACCGGGACGTTCGCCGTCCAGAACGTCGTCTTCGGGCCGAACGGCTACGTCCAGACGCTCGACGCCACCTTCGAACAGCACTGCGAAGGCGGCACGGCGGCCGCGCGCGGTGAGGTGCACATCGCGAACCCGCCGGCCCCGGCGGAGCTGGCGATCGGGCTCGAGGTGGCCACGGACGGCACCGCGAGCACGCTCAACGGCAACGCGTACCTGCACGGCACCGTCGACTGCACCGCGCCGGCCAAGGTCACCTTGAGCGGGTCCGCGACGCAGGTCAAGCGCAACGTCATCATCCGCGGCACCTACTCGGCGCAGGTCGCCTGCACGCCGGGCGCGCCGGCGCCGTGGACGGCGACCGTCGTCCCGTCGGGCACCACGCCGTTCCAGAAGGGCAACGCGGAGGTCGTCACCCAGGCGACCGCGCTCGACCCGAACTACAACACCAACGTCTCGGTCGACGACACCACCGTCGTCACCTTGGTGAAGGGCTGAGTTCCCGGCCGTGGGGCCGCCGGAACGGGCGGCCCCACGGCCCTCATGCCGCGTGCCAGGCGTGCTCGGCGAAGGCCTCGTCGAGCGGGGCCCGGGTGAGCCGGTTCGCGAACGTCGACAGCGTGTACGTCCCGATTCCCAGCACCACCTCCAAGGCGTTGCGTTCGGTGTAACCGGCGCCGGTGAACGCTTCCAGCGTGTCGGCGGCGACTTCGCCCCGGGTGTCCAGCACCGCGTGGACGAAGACGCGCAGCGCCTCCAGCCGCGGCTCCGGCAGCGGGGCCTGGGCCCGCAGCGCCGCCACCACTTCCGGGGCGGCGGAGAGCCGGGTCAGCGTGGCCGTGTGCATCGCCACGCAGAGGTGGCACTCGTTGCGCGCGGCCACCGTCATGATCAGCACTTCGCGTTCCAGCGCCGTCAAGGTCGTGGCTTCGAAGATCGCGCTGAGCTTCAGGAACCCGTTCAGCAGCTCCGGCGAGGTCGCCAGCCGGGCGACGGCGGACGGCACGCGGCCGAACTTCTTCGCGGTGGCCGTCATCGCGGGGCGGGCGGCCGGGGGTGCAGACTCCGGGGTGTGATCGGCGAACAAGGCGTCTCCCGGGATAGGATCGACAACGTGGTTGTCGAAACCGTAAACCAGGTTGTCGAGTTTGGCAAGGCGCCGTGACCGGCACACCCGGCTACGAGCTGCCCCTCCTCCTCTTCGGCGGCTTCCGCACGCTGATCGACCGCCTGCACGCCGAACTGGCGCGCCGCGGCCACCCCGCCATGCGGCCGTCGTACGGCTTCGCCATGCAGGCGGTCGGGGTCCAGGGGGCGACGGCGTCGGAGATCGGCCGCCGCCTCGGCGTCTCCAAGCAGGCGGCGGGCAAGACGGTCGAGCGGCTGGAGGCGCTCGGGTACGTCGAGCGCGCCGACGACCCGGCGGACGCGCGCCGCAAGATCGTCCGGCTCACCCCGCACGGCATCGACGCGCTCGGCAAATCGGCGGAGATCTTCGACGAACTGCGCGCGGACTGGGCGCGCACGGTCGGCGCCGGACGGATCGCGGCGCTCGAGGACGACCTGCGTGCGGTCGTCGGCCCGGCGGCGTTCCGCCTCGACGCGGCCGGCTGGTTTTCGGGCTAGAAGCCGCAGCCGGGGTCCGGGGCGTCCTCCGACAGCGGGCTGCCCGCCGGGAGCACGTACAGGACTTCCAGCACCAGCGGTGTCGATCCCAGGTTGCGGCCGATGTGCACCTGGTCCGGCTTCTCGGTGAACGCGCGCCCGGTGCCGAAGATGCCGTCGATGCTGCAGTCGGCCAGGTTGTGCGTCAGCGTGCCGGCCTTGACGTACGCGTACAGCGTGCCGTCGTGGAAGTGCCAGCCCGTGTAGCCGCCGGGCTGGACGGTGATCTCCCGCAGCGTGTAATCGGTGTGCCCGATGGTTTTCTGGGCCAGGATCGTGCCGGTGACGCCGCTGCCGGGCGTCGCGGACGCGGTCGAGGGGAGCACCAAGGCCGCGGCGACGGCGGCCAGGACAACGGTGAGCGGCTTGCGCATCGGCCCAAGCTACCGCGTCCGGGCCCGTCCGTGGGGCGGCGATCCCGGTAGCGTGCCACGCATGGACGCGGACGTTTTCGGGCAGGTCCTCGGCGCGGTGCGGGATTTCGTGCGCAAGGAGGTCGTGCCGCGCGAGGCCGAGATCGACGAACGCGACGAAATCCCGGCCGGAATCCGGGACAAGGCCGCCGAACTGGGCCTGTTCGGCTGGGCGCTGCCGGAGGAGTACGGCGGGCTCGGCCTCGGCATGGCCGAAGACGTCCGGCTGGCGATCGAACTCGGCTGGACGACACCCGCGTTCCGGTCGCTGTTCGGCACCAACAACGGCATCGCCGGCCAGGCGATCGTGCACCACGGGACGCCGGAGCAGCGCACCCGCTGGCTGCCGCGGCTGGCCGCGGGCCGGGCGATCGCGTCGTTCGCGCTCACCGAAGCCGAGGCCGGCTCCGACCCGGGCGGGCTGACCAGCCGCGCCGTCCGCGACGGCGACCGCTACCGGCTCTCGGGCACCAAGCGGTTCATCACCAACGCGCCGCTCGCCGAGGTGTTCGTCGCGTTCGCCCGCACCGATCCGGAAGGCACCGGCAGCCGCGGGATTTCGGCGTTCCTCGTGCCCGCGGGCGCGCCCGGCGTCACCGTCGGCCCGCATGACGCCAAGATGGGCCAGGCCGGCGCGTGGACGTCGGAAGTGGTCTTCGACGACGTGGAGCTGTCCGCCGACGCGCTGGTCGGCGAGGAGGGCGCGGGGTTCGGCATCGCGATGGCCTCGCTCGCCCGCGGTCGCCTGCACATCGCGGCGCTGTGCGTCGGCTTGGCCGAGCGGGCGCTGGCCGAGGCCGTCGAGTACGCGCGGACGGCGCGCCAGGGCGGCCGGGTGATCGGGGAATACCAGCTGGTGCAGGCGCTGCTCGCGGAGTCCCACGCCGAGCTCGCGGCCGGCCGCGCGATGGTCCACGAAGCCGCCGCGAAGTACGACTCGGGTGAGGACCGCAAGCTCGGGCCGTCGTCGGCGAAGCTGTTCTGCACCGAGATGCTCGGCCGGGTCGCCGACCGCGCGGTGCAGGTGCACGGCGGCACGGGGTACGTCCGCGGCGTGACGGTCGAGCGCATCTACCGCGACGCGCGGCTGTTCCGGATCTACGAGGGCACGAGCGAGATCCAGAAGCTCGTGATTGCGCGGCAGCTGCTCAAGGGCTGAACTTGCGCTGGAGCCCGCTCCAGGACTTAGCGTCGGGACATGACCACCGCACAGCACAAGATCGGCTCGGGGTTCGGCGCCACCAGCACCGCGGCCGAGGTCGTCGCCGGCATCGACCTCACCGGCAAGCTCGCGATCGTCACCGGCGGGTACTCCGGCATCGGCCTGGAAACCACCCGGGCGCTGACCGCCGCGGGCGCGCACGTCGTCGTCCCGGCCCGCCGCCGCGCCACGGCGGAAGAAGCGTTGCGGGGCTTGGGGAACGTCGAGGTCGGCGAACTCGACCTGGCCGATCTCGGCAGCGTCCGCGCGTTCGCTGCGCGGTTCCTCGCGTCGGGACGCGGGATCGACGTCTTCATCGGCAGCGCCGGGATCATGGCGTGCCCGGAAACGCGCGTCGGCCCGGGCTGGGAAGCGCAGTTCGCCACCAACCACCTCGGGCACTTCGCGGTGGTGAACCGGCTCTGGCCGGCGTTCACCCCCGGCTCGCGCGTGGTCTCGGTGTCCTCGCGCGGCCACCACTACGGCCCGGTGCGCTTCGACGACTTGAACTTCGAGCGCGGCTACGACAAGTGGCTCGCCTACGGCCAAGCCAAAACGGCGAACGTGCTCTTCGCGGTGCACCTCGACCGGCTGGCGCGCGACCACGGCGTCCGCGCGTTCGCGCTGCACCCGGGCCGGATCCTCACCGACCTCGTGCGCCACCTGGACCGGCAGGAGCTCGTCGACGCGGGCATGGTGGACGAGGCCGGCCGGGTCACCGGAGGCGCGAAGACCCCGGAGCAGGGCGCCGCGACCCAGGTCTGGGCGGCGACGTCCCCGCAGCTCGACGGCCTCGGCGGGGTGTACCTCGAGGACTGCGACATCGCCGGGCCCGCCCCGGCGGACGGCACCCGCACGGGGGTGCAGAGCTACGCGACCGATCCGGTGCTCGCCGAGCGGTTGTGGACGGTGTCGGCCGAGCTGACCGGCGTGAACGCCTTCGCCTAGGCGGACGGGGTGGCGCGAACCCCACCACCGGACGTCGGGCCGCCGCCACCGCGAACCGGGGTGCCGGCCTGATGGTCCGCGACCGGGCCGGCGACGAAGCTGGCTTCGAACAGCCCGGAGTCCCCGAACGAAGGAAAAGCATGCCGAGAGTCGATTCCGTGCGCCGCAACCTGGTTCGTGCCACCGGTGTTGCGCTGGTGGGAGTGTTCTGCGCGCTCGCGGTACCCGGGACGGCCGGTGCCGTGGTGAACGGGACGGACTCCACCGAGCGCTACGGGTTCATGGCCTCGATCCCGGAGATCGTGCCCGAACTGAACAACGCCCGCGGGGTCTGCGGGGCGGTGCTGATCCACCCGCAATGGGTGGTGACCGCGGCGCACTGCGTCGATCCGGGGCGCAACCCGGCCGTGCCGGAGGGAACCGTGCGCATCGGCAGCGAGCGGCGGACCGGCGGCGGTACCGTGCGCGCGATCGACCGGTGGGTGCGCCACCCGGGCTACCGGCCGGGCACGCCGAACGAGAACGACATCGCGCTGGTCCGCCTGGACCGCCCGGTTCCGCAGCAGCCGATCCGCGTCGCCGGCCGGCCCGGCCGGCCCGGCACGCCGACCCGCTTGCTGGGCTTCGGCACCACGGTCGACACCGGCGACATCACCGAGGCGGTGTTCCCCGAACGGCTCCAGCAGCTCGACACCCGCCGAGCGGCGGAGCGGGAGTGCTCGCCCGGCTACGCGGATGCGACCCGGCTGTGCACCGTGAGCCGCAAGCCCGACGCGATGGCGTGCATGGGCGACTCCGGCGGGCCGCAGGTCCAGCGCGGAAAGGGCGGCCGGTGGGAGCTGATCGGCGTCACCTCCGGCCCCGGCGACGACGACGTGCCCTGCGCCAACGGGCCCGGCCTCTACACCAGCGTGCCCGCCTACGCCGGCTGGATCCACCGCACCGTCCACGGGTCCGGCGCCCGGCCGGAAGCCCGCGGCTAGAGCTTTTCGAGCTGCCGCACCAGCAGGTCGATCTCGTCCTCGGTGTTGTAGTAGTGCACCGACGCCCGGACCATGTCCGGCAGGGCGCGCGCGGTGAAGTCGTACTGCGCCGAGGTGCGCGTCGACAGCGACGTGTTGATGTCCGCCTCGGCCAGCCGCGCCTTGATCTCCGCGGCCTCCTTGCCGTCGATGCTGAAGGTGACGAGACCGCACTTGCGCGCGCCCGCGTCGTGCACCTGCGCGCCGGCTTCGGTGAGCCGGCCGCGCAGGGTGGCGGCCAGCGAAGCCACGCGCTCCTCGATGGCCGGCAGGCCCCAGCCGAGCGCGTAGTCGATGGCCGCGCCGAGGCCGCACACGGCGGCGAAGTCGCGTTCCCACACCTCGAAGCGCTTGGCGGTCGCGTCGACGACGTATTCCGTCGGCGATTCCCAGCTCGCCGAGTGCAGGTCGAGCATGGCCGGCTCCAGCCGCTCGCGCAGCCGCGGGTGCACGTAGAGGAAGCCGGTGCCGCGCGGGCCGCGCAGGTACTTGCGGCCCGTCCCGGACAGCGCGTCGCACTTCAGGCGCGTGACGTCGAGGTCGAGCTGGCCCGCCGACTGGCACGCGTCCAGCAGGAACGGGATGCCGGCCGCCTCGGCGACCGCGCCGATCTCCTCGGCCGGGTTCACCAGCCCGCCCTGGGTGGGTACGTGGCTGACGGCGATCAGCTTGACGTCGCCGTCCACGCGCCGCCGCAGCTCTTCGACGTCCAACTGCCCGGACTCGTCGTCGCCGATCACCTCGACGACCGCGCCGGTGCGCCCGGCGACCTGCAGGAACGCGATGGCGTTGCTGGCGTACTCCGCCCGGGACGTCAGGATCCGGTCCCCGGGGCCGAACGGCAGCGCGTAGAACACCGCCTGCCAGGAGCGGGTCGCGTTGTCGGTGAGCGCGATGTCGTCGGGCCTGGCGCCGAGCAGCCGGGCCACCGACGCGTACACGGCGTCCAAGCGGTCCGCGGCTCCGGCGGCGGCTTCGTAGCCGCCGACCAGCGCTTCGTGGCGCAGGTACTCGACGACGGTGTCGGTCACGACGGCCGGGGGCAGCGCCGCGCCCGCGTTGTTGAAGTGAACGACCCGGGTGCAGCCCGGGGTCTCGCGGCGCGCACGTTCGACGTCGAAGCTCATACCAACTGAATACAGTAGATAGTTATTGTATGCAATACTGCCCGCCATGGCCCGCACCCCGTTGCGCAGCGACCTCATCGAGCAGATCACCGCCCGCGTGCTGGACCGGCGCCTCGCCGCCGGCACCCGCGTCAACGAGGTGCACCTGGCCCGGGAGCTGGGCGTCAGCCGGACGCCGCTGCGGGAGGCGCTGATCGGGCTCGCCGACCGCGGGCTGCTGGTCTCCGCGCCCGGCCGCGGGTTCCTGGTGCCGCCGTTCGACCCGGACGAGGCGCGCCGGCTCTACCCGCTGGTGGCCGAGCTCGAGGCCCTCGCGCTGCGCTGGACGTCGCCGCTGGAGCTGGCCGGGCTGCCGGACGCGCTCGACGCCGTCGCCGACGAGATGGCCGCGGCGCTCGCGAACGGCGGCGATCTGTCCGCATTGGACGATCGGTGGCACGCGCTGCTGCTGTCCCGCTGCCCGAACCCGCACCTGCTGCGGCTGATCGAGCAGACCAAGCCGCTGCTCAAGCGGTACGAGTCGGCGTACTTCGCCCGGGACGGCCACGCGGGGGAGAGCATCGGCGAGCACCGCCGCATTTCGGCGGCCCTGCGCGACGGCGACCTGGCCGCCGCGTCCGCGGTGCTCGTCGCCAACTGGGTCAAAGCACTGGCGTACCTGGGGAAGGACGAAAGATGATCATCGCGCACCTGAGCGACCTGCACCTCGACGGCGAGGCGCGCGCGGAAGACCGCGTCGCCGCCGTGCTGGGCTACCTCGGCGGGCTGGCGGAACCGGTCGACGCCGTTGTCGTCACCGGCGACATCGCCGACCACGGCACGGCCGCGGAGTACGCGCGCGCCGCCGAACTGCTGAAGTACCCGGCGCCGGTGCTGGTGTGCCCGGGCAACCACGACGTCCGGGCGGCGTTCCGGGCGGGGCTGCTCGATCTGCCCCCTTCCGACGGCCCGATCGACCTGGCCCAGGAGATCGACGGGGTGCTGTTCGCGATGTGCGATTCGACGATCCCGGGCGACGGTGCGGGTTTCCTCGCCGACGAGACCCTGGCGTGGCTCGACGGCGTCCTTTCCGGCGGCGACGGCCCCGCGTTCGTCGCGTTCCACCACCCGCCGGTCGAGGTCGGCGTCCCCCTGGTGGACGCGATCCGCCAGTCCGGTCCGGAGCGGCTGGCTGCGGTACTCGCCCGCCACCCGCGGGTCACGGCGCTGCTGGCCGGCCACGTGCACACGGGCGCGTCGACGACGTTCGCCGGCGTTCCGCTGCGCATCGCCCCCGGCGTGGTGTCGGGCTCACTGCTCCCGGCGGAGCCGGGCGGGGACAGCGCCTGGGCCGAGGGCGGCCCGCTGGAGTACGATCGCCCGCCGGCCCTGCTGCTGCACATCCTGCACAACGACGGCCGGCTGACCAGCCACCACCGCACCATCCCGCTCTGACCGGTCCCCCGAAGTCGCCACTTTCCCTACGAAAGTGACGCCTTGGACCCCCGGAGGCGCCACTTTCCCTATGAAAGTGGCGCCTGGATCTCAGCTGGTGAACACCGGCAGGGTGATGCGGGACGGGCGGGCCTCGTCGTGGAACACCTCGAAGCGGTTCGGCTTCCCGTCCACCGCCGACGTCACCGGCTCGCCCGTGCCGTGGTTGCGCGCGAACCGGGGGAACGCGCCGCCCGCCACCTGGACCCGCAGGCGGTGGCCGCGGCGGAAGCGGTAGGCCGTCGGGTCCAGCGTCACCTCCGCCGTCACCACCCCGTCGGCGTCGGCCGAAGGGACGCCCGGGCGCAGCCGCAGGATCCCGTCCGTCACGTTGCGGGAGATGCCGCCGGCGTCGACGTCGCAGAGCCGGACGTAAACGTCGGCGTGGCCCAGCTCGGTGCGCATGTGGACGGTCGCCGACACCTCGCCGATCACGTCGAGGTCGGACGGGAGCGGCTCGCCGGTGAACACCAGCACGTCCGGCCGGGCCTCGACCTCCTGGTTGTCGCGCTGCTTCCACTCGCCCGTCAGCAGCGGCCCGCCGACGGCCGGCGTCGGGTCGGCCGGGTCGTACGTGAACGGCGTCGGCAAAGCCGGTTCGCCGAACGCTTCGCCGAGCCCGCCGATCGGCCGCAGGTGCGCCTCGGTCGCCTTCGACGGCGGCGGCCACGACTCGAAGTCCAGCCACGTCCCGGCGCCCTGCAGGAACAACCGGACCGGGGAACGCTGCAGCTGGGTGCGGTCGCCGAGCAGGTGGGCGCGCAGGAACCCGAGCTGGTCGCGGATCATCGGGCCCATGCTCGCGGGTTCGCCGTGCGCCCACGGCCCGATCGTGATCCGCGGCGCCTTGCCGGCTTCGGCGAGGCGCCGGAAGTCGCGCAGCTGCGAGCCGACGAACAGGTCGTACCAGCCGGTGACCATCGACACCGGGACGTCGAGCTCCGCCACTCCGGCGCTGTGGTCGGACATGGCCCAGAAGCCGTCGCCCGGCTCGAAGTGGCCGGTGACGTCCTGGAGGAAGGTCACCGGCTTGCCGATCGCGGCCACGTCGGCGCCGCTCAGCGGCAACGCCGACATCGCCCGCCGGGTCTTCCGCGTCTGCACCGGGTTCGGCAGCGCGGCGAAGCGTTCTTCCTGGCGGCCGATCATCGCCGACCACGAGATCATGTTGTCCGCCGCGAGCACCCCGCCCGGGTAGAACGTCGAGACGAACTCCGACGCCGTGACGCCGAGGCACATCGCCGCCAACGGCGGGTCGAGGTAGGGCCCGACCGCCCACTGCGTGTACCCGAGGTAGCTGGCGCCGGCCATGCCGAGGGTCCCGTCGCACCACGGCTGGGCGCGCAGCCATTCGGCGGTCGCGATGCCGTCCTCGCGTTCGAGGTGGAACGGCCGGAACTCGCCGCCGGAGCCGAACGAGCCGCGGGTGCTCTGGACGACCGTCTGCAGTCCGTGCCGGGCGAACGTCTCGCCGAAGAGCTTCGAGGCCAAGCCCTTGCGCCCGTACGGCGTGCGGATCAGCACCACCGGCGCCGACGTCGTCCCGGCCGGGGCGTACCGGTCGGCGAGCAGCGTGACGCCGTCGGGCATCGGGACGGCGAGATCGCGCGTCACGACCGGCTTCGGCCCTTCGGTGCGGGGAAGCCCGAGCAGCTTGTCGACAAATCGGTCCAGCACCGGTGGCCCCGCCTTCCGAAGTGGAGTAGATCCTTCCGGATCCGACCGTACCTCAGTTCGCCCGCGCAAGGGTCTCCGGCGGCGGCCGCGTCGCCGGCTCTTCGGCCCGCATCAGGCCGTTGTCACGGTGACGTGCTCCCCGCCGAAGCGGCCAGTTTTCCGGTGACCCGCAGGGTGTCCGGGCCGGCCGGGACGTCGAACCCGCACAGCTTCAGCGCCGCGGCGAGCACGGGCACGCGGGCCCGGTCCCCGCCGTCGGCGATCTTGATCGCGATCGCGGTGCCGTCCGGCAACGCGGCGACCTGGACGGCCTCGAAACCGTCCTTGGCGATCAGCCCTGGCACCGCGCGCATGACGGCGGTGACGTCCCGGCGGCTGCCGCCGACCAGTTCCGGGTGCGTCCGGATCCCGGCGGCGACCAGGTGGTCCGGCGTGCTGGGCGCGGCCGTGGCGATCTTCGACACGGCCGTCGCGAGGCCCCGCAACGTCGTCGCGAAGAGCGGCGCACCGCAGCCGTCGACCGCGACCCGCGCGATGCCGCGGCCGGTCAGGTCCTCGACGGTCGCGGCGATCGCGCGCTGCAGCGGGTGGGCCGGGTCGAGGTAGCCCTCGGCCGTCCAGCCGTTCAGCGCGCACGTCGCGAGCATCGCCGCGTGCTTGCCGGAGCAGTTGTGCGCCAGCCGGGCCGGCGCCCGGCCGGCGGCGATCCAGCGGTCGCGCTCGACCGGGTCGAACGGGAAGTCCGCCGGGTTGCCCAGCCGGTCGGGGGAGCGCCCGTCGAGGACTTCGAGGACGGCGTCCAGGTGCATCGGCTCGCCGGAGTGGCTGGCCGCGGCGATCGCGAACCCGGCGGGGGACAGGCGCAGCCCCAGCCGCGCCATCGCCGTCGCCTGCAGCGGTTTCGCCGTCGACCGCGGGTACACCGCGGTGTCGACGTCCCCGGCGGCGAACAGCGTCGAGCCGTCCGGGGCGAGCACCACGAGGGACCCGTGGTGGACACCCTCGACCATCCCGCCGCGGACCAGCTCGGCGAGGGGTTCGTGGCTCACAGCCCCTCCTCGTCGAACGCGCGCATGTCGATCCGCTTGCGCACGCCGAACCAGCCCGCGACCAGGGCGACGAGGATCACGGGCAGCGCCAGCAGGGTGATCCGGCCGGTCTCGTCGAAGCCCATCAGGACAACGACGGCGGCGAGGAACACCAGCGTCGCGATCTCGGTGTACGGCGAGAACGGCAGCCGGAACGACGGCCGCTCGAGGCCGTCGCGCTCGGCCTTGCGCACGAACAGCAGGTGGCAGAGCACGATGATGGCCCAGGTGGCGAGGATGCCGATCGCGGCGAAGTTGAGCACGATGTCGAAGGCCTCCTTCGGCACCAGGTAGTTGAGCCCGACGCCGAGCACGCAGACGGCCGCGGTCAGCAGGATCCCGCCGTAGGGCACGTGGTTGCGGTTCATCACGCCGGTGAACTTCGGCGCCGAGCCCGCCACCGCCATCGACCGCAGGATGCGGCCGGTCGAGTACAGGCCGGAGTTCAGGCTCGACAGCGCCGCGGTGAGCACGACCAGGTTCATCACGCTGTCCGCGGCGGGCACACCCAGGTGCGAGAGCACGGTGACGAACGGGCTCTGGTCCTTCGTGTAGGAGCTCCAGGGCAGCAGCATCGCCAGCAGCACGACCGAGCCGACGTAGAACACGAGGATGCGCCACATGATGGAGTTGATCGCCTTCGGCATGATCTTCTCCGGGTGCTCGGTCTCGCCCGCGGCGACGCCGACCAGCTCGACCGAGGCGTAGGCGAACACCACGCCCTGCACGATCAGCACCATCGGCAGCAGCCCGGACGGGAAGATCCCGCCGTGGTCGGCGATCAGCTGCGGGCCGCCCGCGACGCCGTCGATCGGCGTCTGCGTCACCAGCAGGAAGATGCCGATCACCATGAACAGCACGAGCGCGGCGACCTTGATGATGGCGAACCAGAACTCCATCTCGCCGAACAGCTTCACCGACACCATGTTCAGCGTCAGGACCACGGCGAGCGCGATCAGCGCGAGCACCCACTGCGGGATCGGCGAGAAGAACGACCAGAAGTGCGCGTACAGCGCGATCGCCGTGATGTCGGCGATGCCGGTGGTCGACCAGTTGAGGAAGTGCATCCAGCCGGCGACGTACGCGCCCTTCTCGCCCATGAACTCGCGGGCGTAGGAGACGAAGGCGCCGCTGGAGGGCCGGTACAGGATCAGCTCGCCGAGCGCGCGGACGACGAAGAAGGCGAAGAGCCCGCAGACGGCGTAGACGATCGCCAGCGCCGGCCCGGCCTGGGCGAGCCGTCCGCCCGCACCGAGGAAGAGGCCGGTGCCGATCGCCCCGCCGATGGCGATCATGTTGACGTGCCGGGGCTTCAAGGCCTTGTGGTAGCCGGCGTCGCCCGCGTCCGGGGTCGTGGCGGTGAGGGTTTGCTCGGTCACTGGTCCCCGTTCACGATGCTGGTCAGAGTGGCTTCGACGTGCGTGAGGTGCGCCGTCATGGCTTCGACGGCGGCGGCCTCGGAGCCATCGGCGATCGCCGTGACGATCTGCCGGTGCTCGACGTTCGACCGGCAGCGCCGGTCGCCGAGCTGGTTGAGGAAGGCGGACTGGCGGGCGAGCGCGTCGCGGATCTCCTCGATCACCTTCCCGAACACGGGGTTGCCCGAGGCCTGGGCGATGGTGATGTGGAAGAGCGAGTCGAGCGCGACCCAGGCCGTGTTGTCGGTCTCGGCGTCCATCCGGTCGAGCAGGTGCGCGAGCAGGTCGAGGTCGTCCTGGCTGCGGCGCACGGCCGCGTACCCGGCGACGGGGATCTCGACGTGCCGGCGCACTTCGATGAGATCGCGGGCCGAGTAGGGCCCGAAGGTGGGGTTGTCGGCCGGGCCGGTCGCGGTGACGAAGGTGCCCTTGCCGGTCTTCGACTCGGTCATGCCGAGCGCCTGCAGCCCGCGCAGAGCTTCCCGGACCACCGACCGGCTGACCTCGAACTCCCTGCTCAGGGCGGCTTCGGAGGGGAGCTTCGCGCCGACGGCGTACTCGCCGCGCTCGATCGACGCGCGCAGGTGGGCCAGCACGGCTTCCATGGCGCTCACCCGGCGAGGACCACCTTGTCCGGCTGTCTGGCTGTCAGACAGGTTCATGGCGGGAATGCTCGGTCCCGGGATTCGGGCTGTCAACGCGAGCGACGGCGTCTGTGGTTCACCTCACCGGGTGGCCTGGCTCGCCCGGAGGTCGCCGGGATGCCGTCCGCGTGACCGTCCGGCAGCGGCGCGTGTCGTGATCGTTTCCGCCGAAGGAGCCGCGCGTCGGTGCACTCGTCCGGCCCCGCCGAGGCGCACAATCGAGCCCGGCGAGTGCGGGATAGGGTGGGAGGCCCGGGCGCGCCGGTCCGATCCACCTAGGGGAGGTTTTTGCTGGTGTCGAACGATTCTTTCGTCCACCTGCACGTCCACACCGAGTACTCGATGCTCGACGGTGCGGCGAAGATCGCTCCCCTCTTCGCGGAGGCGTCGCGCCTCGGCATGCCCGCGGTCGGCATGACCGACCACGGCAACATGTACGGCGGCGACGAGTTCTACCAGCAGGCCAAGAAGGTGGGCATCAAGCCGATCATCGGCATCGAGGCCTACATCGCCCCGGAGAGCCGCTTCCACAAGAAGCCCGTCTTCTGGGGGCAGGCCAACCAGCGCGGCTCGGACGAGTTCGGTGAGGGCGGCGACGTCTCCGGTGGCGGTGCGTACACGCACATGACCATGCTCGCGGCGGACGCGACCGGGCTGCGGAACCTCTTCAAGCTGTCTTCGCTGGCCAGCATGCAGGGCTACTACCGCAAGCCCCGGATGGACCGCGAGCTCATCTCCGAGAACCACGCCGGCATCATCGCGACGACGGGCTGCCCGTCCGGCGAGGTGCAGACCCGGCTGCGGCTGGGCCAGAAGGAGGCGGCGATCCAGGCCGCGTCCGACTACAAGGACATCTTCGGCGCCGACAACTTCTTCCTCGAACTGATGGACCACGGCCTGCCGATCGAGCGGTCGGTCCGCGAGGGCCTGCTGGAGATCGGCCGGCTGCTCGACCTCAAGCCGATCGCCACCAACGACTCGCACTACGTCACCAAGGACCAGGCGGACACGCACTCGGCGCTGCTGTGCGTCCAGGCGGGCAAGACCCTCAACGACCCGACCCGGTTCAAGTTCGACGGCGACGGTTACTACCTCAAGTCCGCCGCGGAGATGCGCGAGTACTGGGACAAGGAGGTCCCGGGCGCGGCTGACACGACGCTGCTGATCGCCGAGCGCGTCGAGTCCTACGACGAGGTCTACGCGCACAAGGACCGGCTGCCGTTCTTCGAGGTGCCGGAGGGCTACGACCAGGGCGGCTGGCTGCGCGAAGAGGTCCAGCGCGGCCTCAAGTGGCGCTTCCCGGACGGCGTGCCGGACGAGTCCTACAACGAGCGGATCGAGATCGAGCTCGACGTCATCATCGGGAAGGGCTTCCCGGCCTACTTCCTGATCGTCGCCGACCTCATCAGCTACGCCCGCAAGGTCGGCATCCGGGTCGGCCCCGGCCGTGGTTCGGCCGCCGGGTCGCTGGTCGCGTACGTCCTCGGCATCACCAACCTGGACCCGATCCCGCAGAAGCTGCTGTTCGAGCGGTTCCTCAACCCCGAGCGCGTCTCGATGCCCGACATCGACATCGACTTCGACGACCGCCGGCGCGGCGAGATGATCCGGTACGCGACGGACAAGTACGGCGCGGACAAGGTCGCCCAGGTCATCACCTTCGGCACGATCAAGACCAAAGCGGCGATCAAGGACTCCGCGCGGGTCCACTTCGGCCAGCCCGGCTACGCGATCGCGGACAAGATCTCCAAGGCGCTGCCGCCGCCGATCATGGCGAAGGACATCCCGCTCTCGGGCATCGTCGACTCGAAGCACGAGCGCTACGGCGAAGCCGCCGAGGTCCGCGCGCTCGTCGAGACCGACGACGAGTGCAAGACGATCTTCGAGACCGCCCGCGGCCTCGAGGGCCTGATCCGCAACGCCGGCGTCCACGCCTGCGCGGTCATCATGTCCAGCGAGCCGCTGACCAACGCCATCCCGCTCTGGCAGCGCGACGACGGCTCGATCATCACCGGCTGGGACTACCCGTCGTGCGAGGCCATCGGCCTGCTGAAGATGGACTTCCTCGGCCTGCGCAACCTCACCGTCATCGGTGACGCGATCGACAACATCAAGACCAACCGCGGGATCGACGTCGACCTCGACACCCTGGGCGTCGACGACCCCGAGACGTACAAGCTGCTGGCCCGTGGCGACACGCTCGGCGTGTTCCAGCTGGACGGCGGCCCCATGCGCGACCTGCTGCGCCGCATGGAGCCCACGGTGTTCGACGACATCGTCGCGGTCGGCGCGCTGTACCGCCCCGGCCCGATGGGCATGAACGCGCACAACGACTACGCCGACCGCAAGAACAACCGGCAGAAGGTCAAGCCGATCCACCCGGAGCTCGACGAGCCGCTGCGGGAGATCCTGGCCGACACCTACGGCCTGATCGTGTACCAAGAGCAGATCATGCACATCGGCCAGAAGGTGGCCGGGTACACGATGGGCCGCGCGGACGTGCTGCGCCGCGCGATGGGCAAGAAGAAGAAGGAAGTCCTCGACAAGGAGTACGAGGGCTTCGAGGCCGGCATGCGGGCCAGCGACCTGCGGCCCGGCGGCTTCTCGCCCGAGGCGATCAAGGCGCTGTGGGACACGATCCTCCCGTTCGCCGGCTACGCGTTCAACAAGAGCCACGCGGCCGCGTACGGCCTGATCTCGTACTGGACCGCGTACCTCAAGGCGAACTTCACCGCGGAGTACATGGCCGCGCTGCTGACGTCGGTCGGCGACAACAAGGACAAGTCGGCGGTCTACCTGTCCGAGTGCCGCCGCCTCGGCATCAAGGTGCTGCCGCCGGACGTCAACGAATCGGCCCTGCGCTTCGCGGCCGTCGGGGACGACATCCGCTTCGGGCTCGGTGCCGTCCGCAACGTCGGCGCGAACGTCGTCGAGTCGATCATCAAGACCCGCGAGGAGAAGGGCAAGTACGCCTCCTTCACCGACTTCCTCGACAAGTCCGAGCTCGTGGTCTGCAACAAGCGGGTCATCGAGTCGCTGATCAAGGCGGGCGGCTTCGACTCGCTCGGCCACACGCGGCTGTCGATGATCCAGGTCCACGAGGACGCGGTCGAAGCGGTCGTCCCGCTCAAGCGCCAGGAGGCGATGGGCCAGTTCGACCTGTTCGGCTTCGGCGGCGACGAGGGGGAGGCGGCGCCGTCGTCGTCCCCGCTCGCGCACCTGAAGTTCGGCGAGGAGGAGTACCCGCGCAAGCAGCTGCTCGCCTACGAGCGCGAGATGCTCGGCCTGTACGTCTCGGCGCACCCGCTGGACGGCGCCGAGCGGATCCTGCGCAAGCACGCCCCGAAGCCGATCGCGAGCATCCTCAACGATCCGCCGAAGGAAGGCGAGCTGGTGATCTCCGGGCTGATCACCTCGCTCGAACGGCGGGTCAACAAGAAGGGCGAGCCCTGGGCGATCTGCACGGTCGAGGACATGGACGCCTCGCTCGAGGTGCTGTTCTTCCCCAAGTCGTACGCCCTCTTCGCGGGTGAGCTCATCGAGGACAACGCGGTCCTGGTCAAGGGCCGGGTCAACTGGCGCGAAGACAAGATGTCGATCTTCGGCGGCGGCCTGGCGACGCTCGACCTGTCGGAGGTGGGCACGGGCAACGGCGACGACGAGCCGCCGCTGGTGCTGCTCGCGGCGGCCGAGAAGATCGACCAGTCCGTGGTCAGCGAGCTGCGGTCCACGCTGCTGGCGCACAAGGGGGAGACCCCGGTCCACCTCAAGCTGGTGGGGAAGAACCAGACGGTCTTCGCGCTCTACGACTACCCGGTGAAGGTCAGCTCCATGCTGATCGGCGAGCTCAAGGGCATCCGCGGGATCACCGCTTCCACCTGACGGGCGGTCCGCGCGCACATCCCCCCTTTCGTGTTTGCCGAGTGGGTATCCCCGCCCCGTGAACTCGCGTGAGGTCAGCCCTTCGATGTCGTCCGAACCCGATCCCCGGCGCTGGAAAGCGCTGGCCGTCTCGCTCACGGCCGGGTTCATGGGCCTGCTCGACGTCAGCATCGTCAACGTCGCCCTCCCCTCGATGCAGTCCGGGCTGCACGCGAGCAGCGGCGGGATCCGCTGGGTCGTTTCGGGCTACGCGCTGGCGTTCGGCCTGGTCCTGGTCACCGGCGGCCGCCTCGGCGACGCGTTCGGCCGCCGGAACATGTTCCTCGGCGCCCTCGCCGCCTTCGTCCTCACCAGCGCGCTGGCCGGCGCGGCCCCGAACGAGACCACGCTGGTGCTCGCCCGCCTCGCCCAGGGCGTGGCGGCGGGCATGCTCACCCCGCAGAACACCGGCCTGATCCAGGACCTCTTCCGCGGCGCCGAGCGCGGCCGCGCGTTCGGGATGTTCGGCGCGGTCGTCGGGATCTCGACGGCGGTCGGCCCGATCCTCGGCGGCGTCATCCTCGCCGTCTTCGGCAGCCAGGACGGCTGGCGCTGGGTGTTCTACGTCAACGTCCCGATCGGTGTGCTCGCGTTCGTCCTCGCGTTGCGGCTGCTGCCGCGCAGCGAGAAGAAGCAGCTCAAGATCTCTTCGGAAATCGACTTCGTCGGCATCGTGCTGCTCGCGGTCGCCGTCCTCGGCGTGCTGCTCCCGGTCGTCGACGCCGACCAGGGCGGCCTCACGCGGCTGTGGTGGCTGTTCCCCATCGCGGTCGTCTTCGGGGTCGTGTTCGTCCGCTGGGAGCATTCGGTGGTGCGGCGCGGCCGGTCGCCGCTGCTGGACACCCGCCTGTTCACCGGCACCCCGGGGTACGCCACCGGCGCGGCGGTCGGCGCGCTCTACTTCTGCGGGTTCGCCGGGATCTGGCTGGTCTTCGCGGTGTTCTTCCAGCAGGGCCTCGGCTACACGCCCCTGCAGTCCGGCCTGTCGGTGACGCCGTTCGCGCTCGGTTCGGCGGTGTCCGCGGCCGTCGCCGGCCGGCTGGTGCCCCGGTTCGGCAGGCGGCTCACCGTCACCGGGCTGGGCATGGTCGCCGTCGGGCTGCTGGCCGTCGCGCTGCTCGCCGAGCTGGTCCCGCCGTCGGCGTCCGGGTGGGCGTTCGCGCTGCCGCTGCTGTTCGCCGGGGTGGGCGGCGGGATGGTGATCTCGCCGAACACGACGTTGACGCTGGAGTGCGTGCCGGTCCGGATGGCCGGGGTCGCCGGCGGCGCGCTGCAGACCGGCCAGCGGATCGGCACGGCGATCGGCACCGCCGTACTCGCGTCGGTGTTCGGCATGGTCATCGGGAGCGGCTACCCGACGGCGCTCACCGTGGCGCTCAGCTGCGCGGCCGTCCTGACGTGCGGCGCTCTTGTCCTTGCGGTCGCCGAGCTCCGGGCGCGGCGCCACCGGGCTTTCGAGGAGGAGCGGGCAGCCCAGGAGGACGAGACTTCCGCGGCGGATGTCCACCGGGGCTGAACCGGACACTACTTTCCGCAGATCGGCGATGCTCCATCCGAGTGACGAGCACGGAAAGACACTGGTGCTACGCAGAGCAACCGGGTAAGTCTTATGGAGCCTTCACTGCGCGGATTGGCTACCGACAGTGGTAATCAGTCGGCCACCCGGGGATGGGGTGACCGGCTTGAGCGATCGAGGCGTCCGGAGTTTGAAGGAATGGACACACTCGGTCACCTTCCGGCCAGTGGATGTCGGCGTCCGCGGGGGACCGTCCGGCATTCGCGGAAGGGCTGCCCATCGGCGCCCGCCGGCGCGTGACGGCGGCGGGCGGGCCCGGGGGAGGGGGAACCGGGCCCGCCCGTCTTCCCCGTGTCGTGCTTCCACGCGGCTCGTGATCATGTTGGGATGACCGCGTCCGACAGGCACGAGCCCGGGGAGCCCCGATGACCGAGCAGCTGCCGCACCGGGCGTGGTACCGGCCGATGCGCTCCCGCGACAGCGGCGAGCACCACCGCGTGGCGACCCCGCTGGAGCTGTTGTTCGACCTGTGTTTTGTGGTCGCCGTCGGCCAGGCCGCGGCCGCGCTGCACCACGCGCTGACCGAGGGGCACGCCGCGCACGGCGTCTCGTCCTTCGCGATGGTGTTCTTCGCGATCTGGTGGGGCTGGCTGAACTTCAGCTGGTTCGCCTCGGCGTTCGACACCGACGACGTCCCGTACCGGCTGGCGACGCTCGTGCAGATCGCCGGCGGCCTGACCGTCGCGGCGGCGGTGTCGAGCGCGTTCGAAGGCGACTTCCGGCTGATGGTCGCCGGGTACGTCCTGATGCGGCTCGCGCTGGTGTTCCAGTGGCTGCGGGCCGCGCGGTCGGACCCGGGCTGCCGTCCCGCCGCCCTGCGGTACGCGATCGGCATCACGGCCGTCCAGGTGCTGTGGGTCTCCTACCTGTGGCTGCCGCACGGGGTGCGCGTGGCCGCCTTCGTCGTCTTCGCGGTGCTGGAGATGGGCGTCCCGATCTGGGCCGAGAGACGGCAGGGCACAACGTGGCACCCGCACCACATCGCCGAGCGGTACGGCCTGTTCACGCTGATCGTGCTCGGCGAGGTGATCCTCGGTGCGACGAACGCGGTCAAGGAGGGCGCCGCCGAACCCGGGCACGGGGGCGCGCTGATCTCCCTGGCCGCGGCCGCACTCGTCCTCGTGTTCTCGATGTGGTGGCTCTACTTCGACCGGCCGGGGCACACGCGGCTCGTCCGCCGTCCGGGCATGTTCACGTCGATGAGCTGGGGGTACGGCCACTACTTCATCTTCGCTTCCGTCGCGGCCGTCGGCGCCGGCCTCGAAGTGGCGGTCGCCTACGACACGGGGACGCTGCACCTCGGCGGGGTCGCCGCGGCCCTGCCGACCACGGTGCCGGTCGCGGTCTTCCTGCTCAGCGTGTGGCTGCTGCACATCGGCCCGACCAACGAGTGCCGCCCGATCGCCGTCGGCTTCCCGGTGACGGCGGTGCTCGTCCTGGCGGCGTCCTTCACACCGGCGCCGATCCACGTGACCGCCGGGCTCGCGGCCGCTTTGGTCGTGCTGACGGTCGTCGCGACCCACGGGTCGCCGCGGCGCTAGTTCCGGCGGATCGGTGCAGGTCAGGGGCCTGACGCGAAAAAAGGTACCCCCCCGTGCAAGGGGGTTTCGGGGGCATGTAAAGTTCTCCAAGTCGCCAGGGAAACCGAGCGGCCGCCGGGAACACGAACCAAGCTCCCACGATCGTGGTAGAGTGGGTGGTCCCGAACCAGGGTGGTATCCCTGGAACAAAGCTTGAAACAATAGCCGAAGACCAAGGCGCTTCGCGGCGCGGCGGTCCGAAGTGTGTTGCTTGAGAACTCAACAGTGTGCTAGTGAACTAAGCCAGTAGAGCTTATGTATTGAAACCTCGTATGAGGT
>NZ_JAVHJU010000034.1 GCF_031082405.1 Amycolatopsis sp. A133 | reverse complement strand
TGTGGCGTTCGGTGCGTCCAACGCACCGAACGCCACATTGGGTGCGTTGGACGCAACCAACGCCACATTGGGGCGTTCGGGCCCCTCCGGCCCTCCGGCCAGGGAAGGCCCCGGTGCTGCGTCCCCCCTCGCGTCGCATCGGGGCGTTCTCGTTCCTCGCCGTTGCCGGTTAGGGCACAGTTGCGGGTGTGCAGGACATCAGGGGGTCGCTGAGACGGCAGTCGCTGCTGGTCGCCCTCGTCTGCGTCGTCTGCGACGCCGCCCTCTTCACCCTTCGCGGACCGCTCGGCGAAGCCGGGTGGCGGGCCTGGGCCGTGCTGCTCGCCGGGATGGCCGTCAACGCCGCCCTCGCGGGGGCCGCGCGGTACTCCGGGTGGGTCGCCCTCGCCCACGCCGTGCTCTTCGCCGGTGCCCCGCTCCTCCTCTGCACCTGCCAGGGGTACGTCACCGGCAACAACGCCGGAGTCCTCATCGCCGGCTACCGGGCCGGGGCGTGGCTGCGGCCCCGGCCCGCCGTGCTCGCGCTCGGCGCGCTGCTCGCCGGGGTCACCGCAGGCTGCATCGCCGGCGGCGGGCGGACCGCCTCGGACTGGCGGCTGATCGCCATCAACGTCGGCGTCTCCGCGCTGCTGCCGTGGCTGGTCGGCCGGTACACGACCGCCCGGCGCGCCTACATCGCCGATCTCGAGCGCGAAGCCGACGAACGCCGCCAGCACGAGGAAGAAGCCGTCAAACGGGCCGTCCTCGAGGAACGCACGACCATCGCGCGCGACCTGCACGACGTCATCTCCCACCACGTCAGCGCCATCGGCGTGCACGCCGGCGCCGCCCGGCTCGGGCTGCCCGAGGGCGCCGAACCGGCGCGGAAGTCGCTCGGCGCGGTCGAGTCGGCGAGCCGGTCGGCGATGGCCGACCTGCGCCGGCTGCTCGACCTGCTGCACGCGGAGACCAACGCCGAGCAGCCCGGCCTCGACAACCTCGGCGAGCTGGTCGAGACCGTCCGCGCGGCCGGCCTGCCGACCCGGCTGACGCTGCGCGGCGAGTGCCGCGAACTGCCGGGCTCGCTCGACATCGCGCTCTACCGGATCGCCCAGGAAGCCCTCACCAACGCGCTGCGCCACGGCCAGGGCCCGGTCGAGGTCGAGCTGAACCACGGCCGCACCGAGATCGTGCTCACGGTGACGAACGGGCTCCGCGCCGGCCGCGCCGAAGAAAAAGAACACGCGCACCGCGGCCTGGCCGGGATCCGCCAGCGCGTCACCCTGTTCGGCGGCCAGGTCTCCTACGGCGAGGCCGGCGGGCACTGGCAGCTGCGCACGACCTTCCCGGTGGAGAGCACATGATCCGCGTCCTGCTGGCCGACGACCACGCGATGTTCCGCTCCGGGATGCGCGCGCTGCTCGACACCCAGCCCGACTTCACCTGCGTCGGCGAAGCCTCCGACGGCCGCGAAGCCGTCGCCGAGACCGCGCGGCTGCGCCCCGACGTCGCGGTCCTCGACGTCCGGATGCCCCGCCTCGACGGCCTCGCCGCGACCGAGGCGATCCTGGCCGCGCCGGGCAACGACACCCGCGTGCTCGTGCTCACCACCTACGACGCCGACGAGTACGTCTACCGCGCGCTGCGGGCCGGGGCGAGCGGGTTCCTGCTGAAGAGCCTGGCGCCGGAGGAGCTCGTCGCGGCGATGCGGGTGGCGGCGCGCGGGGACGCGCTGATCGACCCGTCGGTGACCCGGCGGCTGGTGGCGAAGTTCGCGGCCGTGCTCGAACCGGCGGCCGCCGAACCACCCGAACTGGCCCGGCTGACCTCTCGCGAACGCGAAGTCCTGCTGCTGCTCGCCGGCGCCTGCAGCAACGCCGAGATCGCGCGGAAGCTGCACGTCGGCGAGGAGACGGTCAAGACGCACGTCTCGCGGGTGCTGAGCAAGCTCGGGCTGCCCGACCGCGTACACGCCGTCGTCTACGCCTACCGCCACAAGCTCGTCCCGGACGGCCGGCCTGCTTAGACTGGGCCCATGAAGCGCTGGATCACCCTCGCGGCCGGGGTCGTGCTCGTGCTCGTCGGCGCCGTCTGGGTGCTGCAGGGCGTCGGGGTCATCACCGGGAGCTTCATGACCGGGCAGAAGCTGTGGTTCCTCATCGGGCTCGCCGCGTTCCTGGTCGGCGTGGTCCTGGTCGCGGCCAACCTCACGCGGCGCAAACCTACTTCGTGAGGATCTCGAAGATCGGGTAGCCCGGCGCGATCTCGCGCAGCTTCGCGCCCGAGGCCTTGGCGTCGACGCCGTCGAAGAACACGCCGACCTCGAACTTCCAGCGCTTGAGGTAGGCGCGGAGGATGCCCGGCTTCTCGTCGTGGGCCAGCTCGCGGAAGGTGAACGTCTCGACGCGGCGCCCGACGCGGAGGCTGCCCTGCCCGGCCGCACGCAGGTTGCGCACCCACTGCGTCTCGCCGCGCGGGGCGACGAGGTAGCGGACGCCGTCGACGGTCAGCAGGTTCACCGGGACCGAGCGCGGCTCGCCGCTCTTGCGGCCGACGACGGTCAGCACCCGGCTGCCCCAGACGCTCACACCCATCCTGGTCAGCTTCGCGACGACCTCGTTGAACGTGCTGGTGGCCTTCTTCGGCTCGATGTAGCGGGCGGCGGTCATGGCGTCCTCCAGGAAGTTTGAGAGAGCAGTGCCCTCGGTTAAGAGCAGTGAACACCAGAGCGCTGCACACTGTCAAGAGCAGTGCTCTCTGTTTTGTGCGCCGCTCTCGTCGTGGCACACTGATCCGCATGACCGCCACCCGCACCGCACGCGAACGTGCCCGCGCCGAACTGACCCAGGAGATCAAGGACGAAGCCCGCCGCCAGCTCGCCGAGGTCGGCGCGCACGGGCTTTCGCTGCGTGCGGTGGCCCGGGAGCTGGGCATGGTGTCGTCGGCGATCTACCGGTACTTCCCGAGCCGCGACCGGCTGCTGACCGACCTGATCGTCGACGCCTACAACGCGATCGGCGAGGCCGCCGAGAAGGCGGACCCGGGCGCGGACGCCGCGCCCCGTGAGCGCTGGCTGGCGATCTGGCGGGGAACCCGCGACTGGGCCCGCGCGCACCCCCACGAGTACGCGCTGATCTACGGCTCGCCGATCCCCGGGTACGCGGCCCCGCAGGACACCGTCGTGCCGGCCGCCCGGGTCGCGCTCGCCCTGGTCAAGGTGCTCACGCACACCGAGCTGCGGGAGATCGACGGCGAAGTCGCGCCCGGGCTTCGCGCCCAGGCCGAGTCGCTGACGAAGGTCCTCGGCGTCATCGCCGGACCCGAAACCACGGTCCGGCTGCTCATGGCGTGGACCCAGCTGTTCGGCGCGATCAGCTTCGACCTGTTCGGCCAGTACGTCGGCAGCGTCGACCCGGCCGACGAGTTCTTCGCCCACTCGGCGAAGCGGATGGCGGAGTTCGTCGGCCTCTAGGCTGGGGCGAGAGTCCAACGGCGGAAGGCGGCACGACGTGACGGGGTGGGCCGGGAAGGTCGGCAGGATCCGGGTGATCGGGACCGGGGTGATGGGCCGCGGGATCGTCCAGCTGGCCGCGACCGCGGGGGTGACCGTCGAGCTGGCCGACGTCCGGCGCGAGGCCGTCGCCGAGGCGATCGAGTACGTCGGCGGGATGGTCGGCAAGCTCGCCGCCAAGGGCAAACTCGCCGACGACCCGCAGGCGGTGCGGGACCGGCTGGTCGCCGTGGACGCGCCCGACGCTCCCGCCGACGGCGTCGACCTCGTGATCGAAGCCGTCCGGGAGGACCTGGCGGCAAAACGCGCCCTGTTCGCCGACCTCGAACGCGTCTGTCCACAGGAGACGATCTTCGCGACCAACACGAGTTCGCTGTCGGTCACCGAGATCGCCGCCGGGCTGGCCGAGCCCGGCCGGCTCGTCGGCCTGCACTTCTTCAACCCGGTGCCGTTGATGCGGCTGGTCGAGGTGGTGCCCGGCGCGCGCACGCACGGCTGGCTGCCGGGCGAAGCACTCGAACTGGTCAAGAGCTGGGGCCACGAGCCGGTGCTCGCGAAGGACGCGCCCGGCTTCCTGGTCAACCACGCCGGCCGCGGCCTGAACACCGAGGCGCTGCAGGTCCTCGCCGAGGCGCTGGCCGAGCCCGCCGACGTCGACCGCATCGCCCGGGACGTCCTCGGCCTGAAGCTCGGCCCGTTCGAGCTGCTCGACCTCACCGGCCTCGACGTCTCGCACGCCGTCCTCGAAAGCATCTGGAGCGGCTTCCACGGCGACCCGCGGCTGCGGCCGTCGTGGCTGACCCGGCCGCGGGTGGCCGCCGGGCTGTTCGGGCGCAAGAACGGCGAAGGCTTCTACTCCTACGCCGACGGCAAGCAGCAGCTCGCCGACGAGCCCGCCGCCCCGCCGAAGCCGTCGAGCCCGGTGTTCACCGCGGACGAGCACCTCGCCCGCGCGCTGTCGTCGACGGGCGTGCACGTGGTGTCCGACGCCTACCCGGACGCGGTCCTGCTCGTCCCGCTCTACGGCGAGTCCACAGTGGACGCAGCGACCCGCGCCGGGCTGCCGCTGGACCGCGTGGCGGGCGTCGACCCGCTGGGCGGCTACGAACGCCGCCTGACGATGTCGGTGCACCCCGGCCTCGACCCGGCGGCGGGCCGCGCCGCCTGGGGCGCGCTGGCCGCCACCGGCCACCCCGTGACGGTCGTCCGAGACGGGCCGGCCCCGATCGCGCAGCGCCTGCTGGCGTCGATCGTCAACACGGCGTGCTTCATCGCGGGCCAGCACCTGGCCACGCCATCGGACATCGACACGGCGGTCCGCCTCGGCCTCGGCTACCCGCGCGGCCCGCTGGCCTGGGGCGACCTCGTCGGCGGCGACGTCGTGCTGCGCATCCTGCAGGGCCTGACCGCGGCCACCGGCGACCCCCGCTACCGGCCGAGCCCGTGGCTCACCGAGCGCGTCGCCCTCGGCCTGCCGTTGACGGCGGCCGGAACCACACCGGCAGACCTGCGTTCCTCCTGAACGGACATTCTTCGAGGAGAACGACGCAGGCCGCCTCCGGAAAATCCCGGAGACGGCCTGCGCCTGCTCGTTCAGCCGGTGCGGTCGCCCGTCACCAGTGGTAGTCCCGTGCCCCGCCGGGCAGGGAGAAGATGATGTAGCCGCCTTCGAAGTCGCTGCGGTACATCCCGTTCGTCACGTACTCGTCGGTCTTCGGGTAGTGCAGGTAGGAGTACTCCCACCCGAGCGCCGCCCACTTCTTCCGGATCTCGCCCTTCACCATGTGGGCGCCGGTGCTCGTCGTGAAGTAGATCGAGCCGCCGAGGCTGAAGTGGTTGTAGCGGCCGCGACCGTCCGGCGTGCCGAGCTCGTCGGTCGTGGGGTAGCCGAGACCACGCTCGAAGTCGAGCGCCGCCCACTTCCGCCAGATCTCACCGTAGATGGCGTGCGCACCCGTCGCGGTCGTGTAGTAGATCGACCTGGTGGTGTTGCCGTTCTTGGTGAAGTGGTTGTAGCGGGCGACACCGTCCGGCGTGCCGAGCTCGTCGGTCGCCGGATAACCCAAACCGCGCTCGTAATCGAGTTCCGCCCACTTCTTCCGGATCTCACCGTAGATCGCGTGCGCACCCGTCGCCGTCGTGTAGTAGATCGACCCGACGTTGCCACCCCTGATGAAGTGGTTGTAGCGGGCGATCCCGTCCGGCGTCCCGAATTCGTCGGTCGTCGGATAACCCACGCCGCGCTCGTAATCGAGTTCCGCCCACTTCTTCCGGATCTCACCGTAGATCACGTGCGCACCGGTCGAGGCCGTGTAGTAGATCGACCCGACGTTGCCGTTGTTGACGAAGTCGTTGTGCTGGGCGGCATCCGGGCTCGTGACGGTGTCGGACGTCGGCGGCCCGAGCACGCTGTGCCCGCCGAAGGCGACGTACTTGTCCAGCACCGGGCCGGTGACGTACCTGGTGCCCGTCGCGGCGCTCCAGTACAGCCGTCCGTTCGCGAAGACGCGGTAGTGGACCGGGCCGTCGGTGACCTCGGCCGCCGCCGGCGCCCCGAGCTTCGCCCGCAAGTCCGCGTCGGCGTCGTAGCGCTGGTCGATCGGCGTTGCGTAGTTCGCCGTCAGCGTCATGTCGGCGGTGCCGACGGTGATGATCCACTTGACGTCCGCCGGACCGCCCTGCCAGCCGGTGAACGTCGAGACACCGTCGATGGCCAGCTTCGCGGCCTGGACGTCGAAGGTGGCGCCTTCGGTGACCATGGCCGAGTTGACGCCGCCCTCCACCGGGATGCTCAGCGCCGCGGGCTGCGTGCTGAGCAGGGTGAGCCGGTGCTGCCGCGGCATCGCCGTGTACGTCTTGGCCGTGGTGACGCCCGCGCTGTCGGTCACCGTCGCGGTGAAGTCCTGCCGGGAGTCCGGGTGCTCGGTGAACGGCTGCGAGAAGCTCGCCCCGGTGCCGCCGACCCCGGGGTGGGCGTGGCAGGTCGCTTCACTCGGGCAGTGCCGCACCGCCGTGGTCCAGGTGATCGGCAGCGGGCCGTCCTCGGCGTCGGTCGCGGTGGCGCTCAGCGCGACCTCCTGGTCCACCGCGAACGTCGCGGTGTCCCCGGGCGTGGTCAAGGTGAGCTCCGGGGTGTGGTTGCCGGGCGCGACCGCGATGGTGGTCTCGCCGGTGAGCCCCAGCGGGTCCCGGACCGTCAGCTTCGCGGTGAACGACTCGGTGCCCGCCTCGTAGGCGTGCGACACCTTCGGACCGGCGTCGGCCTTGGTCTTGCCGTCCCCGAAGTCCCAGTCGTACTTCAGCGCGTCGTTGTCGTAGTCGACCGAAGCCGAGCCGTCGAACGACACGGTCCGGGTGTCCGGGTTCGTCGACGTCGTGGCCTTGGCGACCGGCGCGGTGTTGTTGGCCGAGTAGCTCAGCCGGCGCAGGTTGCCGGACAGGATGTCGGCGTAGACGATGTCGCCGTTCGGCGCCGCCGCGAACTTCGTCGGGCCGCCGATGTCGGTGAAGACCGGCGGGTTCTCCGGGGCCTGCGTGAGCTTGCCCTGGTCGTCGTACTTCAGCGTCCAGATCTTCTTCGCCACGTAGTCGCCGAAGAAGTACGAGCCGCGGTAGGCGGCCGGGTAGCTGGATCCGTTGTAGACGATGCCGCCCGTGACGCTGTTGCCCGTCATGACACCTTCGCCGTGCGGGAGCTCGAAGATCGGCGCCTGGTTCGCCACGCCGGCGCACCCCGCGAGGGTGCTGAAGCCCGGGGTCTGGTGACTGCCCTCCCAGCACGGCCAGCCCTGGTTGGAGCCGCGCTGGACGACGTCGACCTCCTCCCAGTTGCTCCAGCCGACGTCACCGGCGACCGGCAGGCCGAGGTTCGCGTCGATGCTGAAGCGGAACGGGTTGCGGAACCCGCGCGCGAACACCTTGCTCGCGGTCGAACCCGGGTTGGCCGGGTCGTAGTACGGGTTCCCCGGCACGCCCTTGCCGTCGGCGGTGAGGTGGAAGATCTTGCCGTACGGCTGGTTGACGTCCTGGGCGCGCAGCGAGTTCGCGTCCACCTGCCGGAAATCGCTGTTGTCGCCGACGGACGTCCACAGCGTGCCGTCCGCGGCGGCGATGACGCCGTTGATGCCGTGGACGTTGAAGACGCCCGGCACCTCGAACAGCGGCTGCTCACCGGTCAGGCCGGCCGGCGCACCCGCCGCGTCCACGGTCACCGTGAACCGCGACAGCCGCATGACGAAGCCGCCGGTGGTGTTGATCGACCGCGTGAGGTAGATGGAGTGTGACGTCGCGTAGTCCGGCGCCACGGCCAGCCCGACGAGACCGAGGTCCTCGTCGGTGCGGACCGGCAGCGTCGCGATCGTGGTGCCGGCCCCCGTGACCGGCAGCCAGCGGACGCGGCCGTCCTTGCCGGTGGCCAAGACGGAGTTGTCCGGCAGGTACGCGAAGTCCGTGAGTTTGTACAACCCCAGTCCGGAGTCGGTGTCCCGCAGGACGAACCCCTGCGGGAGTGTTGCCGCCGCCGCCACCCCCGTGGACACGACGGGCAGCAACGCCCCGGTCATGACTGCTGCCACCAGTGCGTGGCGCAGTGCGCGAAGTTTTCGCAAGGCCATGTGGCCCCCCTTCCCAAGCGATCACTTATCGCCGGACCAGGGGGGCCAGTTGCACCGGGCCGGGTGAATTTACCCGAACGTGACCTACAGCCCGTAGTGGTTACGGGACAACCTGCACGACATCACCGATGTGCAGCGTGTTGAAGAACTTCAGGGACGCGCCCGGCGACAGGTGGATGCAGCCGTGCGAGTACACCGAGAGGCTGCCCGTGTGGAAGGCGTCGCCCGGGTAGAAGAAGACCGAGTTCGGCATCTCCGCGTTGTCGAACTCCTTCGACAGGTGCATCTTTTCCTTCGACAGCACGTGGAACGTGCCGGTCGGGGTCGCGTAGCCCTTGCGGCCCGGCAGCATCGGCACCGGACCGTAGACGACCTTGCCGCCCTGCAGCAGCCACGCCTTGTGCGCGGAGATGTCGACGCAGGCGGCGGTGCCCGAGGCCGCGGCCGCCGCGGCGCACGGGACGCCCGGGTCCGCCGCGGGCTTCGGCGTCGGCTTCGGGGTCGGCTTGGGCTTCGGCTTCGCCGAGGTGCTGGTCGGCGCCGCCTTCGACGTCGTGGGCGTCGTGGGCGTCGGCGTGGGCGTCGGCGCCGCACTGGTGGTGGCGGTCTCGGAGGTGGTGCTGGAGGTCGTCGGCGTCCCGCCGCCGGTCCCCGCCGCGGCGACGGCGCCGCCACCCGCGTTCGGGCCGCCGGCCGCGCCCCCGCCGGAGCAGGCGGCCAGCACGAACGCGGTGGCCAGCGCGGCCGCTCCCGCCAGAAGCCTCTTCACGATCCGGTACCCCCAGCTGTTTCGATCATCGCGTTTGGACACCGATAAAGACGGCGTTCACCCGGTCGAGGTTCGTCCAAGAAGGTCACGATTGGGTAGATGCTCACTCTCGGCTCAACCCACCGGTGGCCCGAGCCGGGCACCGCACCCCCTCTGACCTCGCGCTCAGCCGTTGACGCGGCCCAGCATCCGCGCGTACATCCGGCCGGGGCTGGGCACCGACGCCGGCACCAGGAACCCCGGCAGCGGCGGCAGCCCGCCGACGAACGCGCCGAGCCGCTCGTACAGCACCGCGGCACCGGCCGGACGGGCTTCCGGGTCCTTCGCCAGCACCTCGGCGAGCAGGGTGTTGAGCGGCTTCGGGACGCCGGGCACCGGCGGCGGCAGCTCCTTGACCTGCCGCTCGAACACCGCGTACGCGGTCGGGCCGTCGAAGAGCCGCCGTCCGGTGAGCATCTCGTGCAGCACGCAGCCCAGCGCGTAGAGGTCGCTGCGCGGTTCGGCGCCGCCCCGCTGGATCTGCTCGGGCGCCATGTACGACGGCGTCCCGAGCAGCTGCCCAGCGCGGGTGAACTGCGCCGCGTCGGCTTCGCGGAGCACGGCCAGGCCGAAGTCCATCACCTTCACGCCGCCGTCGGGCCCGAGCATCAGGTTGGACGGCTTGAGGTCGCGGTGGCAGACCGCGAGCGCGTGGGCGGCGGTCAGCACCGCGCACGCCTGCGCCGCGATCGCCGCGGCCCACGGCACCGGCAGCGGCCCGTGCTCGGCGAGCAGGTCGGCCACGGTCACGCCGTCGACGAACTGCATGACCTGGAACAACCGGTCGTCGTGGGTGCCGTAGTCGTACAGCGTCGGGACGCCGGGGTGGTCGAGCGTCGCCAGGATGCGGGCTTCGCGGGCGAAGCGGGCTTCCAGCTCTTCGTCGCGGCCCGGCAGCCTGAGCAGCTTGATCGCCACGCGCCGGCCCAGCCTGCGGTCGTGCCCGCCGTGCACCGCGCCCATCCCGCCGCGGCCGAGCGGCAGCTCGTCGAGCTCGTAGCGGTCGGCGATCAGCATCCGTTCCCCTATCGGCCCGGCCTGAGCCGTCCTTCGACAAGTCCTGCGAAGCCTAGCCGGACCAGCTCACGGCCCGTTTCGGCCGCCTCGCGCAGGACCTCGTCGAACTCGGCCAGCCGCCGGAAGACGCGGCCGTGCTCGCGCTGGAGCTCGATCGGCAACCGCGGGATCCGCACGCGCCTGCCGTCGATCCGGGTGGACGCCGACGCGGCGGGCAGGTCGGCCGCGCGCAGGCAGCCGGCCAGGAAGTCCGCGTCCAGCCGGCCGGCGTCGACGCGGTAGACGGTGAGACCGGCACCCACCGGCCGCGGAGATCCACTGTGGACGTACGCGATGCCGGTCACCGACGCGACGACGTCACCCGCCTCGGCCAGCGGGTGCTCGGCGTCCGCGCGCACCGCCGCGTGCCTGACCTCGACGACACCGGCCTTGACCAGCTCGCCGATCGTCGTGAACGCCGGTCCGGCGGCCGCCGGTTCGAGCGGCGGCAGCTGCGGGGCCAGCTCGGCGAACCGGGCTCGCACGGCCTGGAAGGCCTGGCCGGGATCCTCGTCCCTGGTGCGGCGGTGGGCCGGTGTGAGGTCGACGTCGTCGTCGAGCAGATCGATGATCCGGACCCCGGATTCGGGGTGGTCGCGGAACTCCCCCCAGAGTTCATCCACTGTGGACAGATTGTCGCCCGCTTCGCCGAGCAGCACGGTGGACGGCGCGCGCTCGCCGGGGGCCGGCCGCCGCAGCAGCCAGAGATCGGGGCCCGCCGAGGCCAGCGTGACGACCGCGCGGACCGCGCCCGCGCGCAGCAGGTTGCCGCGGATGCGCTTGCCACTGCGCCGGCCGGCCGCCGCGCCGGGCATCAGGATCGCCACCGTGCCGCCGGGTTCGACGTGCGCGAGGCAGTGCTGCACCCAGGCGAGCTCGGGCTCGCCGCGCGGGGGCAGGCCGTACTCCCAGCGCGCGTCGCCGACCAGCTCGTCGTGCCCCCAGGCCCGTTCGTTGAAAGGCGGGTCGCAGAGCACCGCTTCGGCGGCCCGCCCGGCGAAGGCGTCTTCGCGCAGCGCGTCGACCGCGTAGACCTCGGCTTCGATGCCGCGCAACCGCAGCCGCAGCGCCGCGATCGAGGCCGTCATCGGATCACTGTCCTGCCCCAGCACGGTTTTTGCGCCGCTCGCCAGCGCGAGCGCGCCGAAGCCGCACGCGGGGTCGAGGATCGTCGACACCGGTCCGACGAGCCGGGCCATCAGCTCGGCGACCGGCTCCGGCGTGGCCGACAACCGTCGCGAATGCGCCTCGAAGTACCGGCGGCACAACAGTTCGAACGCCTCGACCGGCCCCGCCTGGTGCGTCAGCTCGCTGAGCAGGGTGAGCAGCTCCGGGTCGTCGAGCTTGCTGTCGAAGGTGTCGAAGATCCCGGCCTGGAAGGCGAAGAAGACCCCCGCGCGGCTGACGCGCTCGGCGAGGTCGAGGTCGTCGCCGAGGGCGCGCAGGCGCTGCCAGGCGCGTTCGCCGGCGCTCAGCTCGAACTTCTTGCCGCGCGCGGTGAACCAGCCGGCGACGGCGGACAGGCTGAACAACGGGCTCGACGCCGTGCCGCCGACCGGCTGCGGGAAGTCCGGGTAGCGGCGGCGCCAGTTGCTGACGGCGGCCCGGCCGACCCCGGCGAGCCGCGCGATGTCGGCCGCGCTGACCGTGGCATCGTCGTCCATGGCGAGGACTCTATCGGAGGATGCTCCGTTCAGCCGAGGCCCTTGTGAACTCAGTCAACCAATGCTTTCATGGGGGCATGACACACGATCGGTACGTCCTGCGGTACGCCGCGGGGTCGGACGTCGGCAAGCGTCGCCGGGTCAACGAGGACGCGGTGTACGCGAGTTCCCGGCTGCTCGCCGTCGCCGACGGCATCGGCGGCCAGCCGCACGGCGAGGTCGCCAGCGCGACGGCGGTCGACGTGCTGCGCGAGCTCGAAGTGGACCTCCGGCGGATCGATCTGACGAACGTCGACCTGGCGGCCACCCTGGCCGGCGTGGTCAAGTCGATCGACGCGCGGCTGCACGAAGTGGCTTCGCAGGAGCCGGCGACCGAAGGCATGGGCACCACGCTGACGGCCCTGCTGTTCGACGGGGCCGAGTTCGCGGCCGCCCACATCGGCGACTCCCGCGGCTACCTCCTGCGCGAGGGTGGCCTGCGCCGGCTGACCCGCGACCACACGCTCGTCCAGGCACTGGTCGAAGACGGCCGCGTCGCCGCCGAGGACGCCGAGACCCACCCCCGGCGTTCGCTGCTGATGAAGGCGTTGCAGACGGCGGGTTCCGGTGACCCCGACATCTGGACGTTCAAAGCGAAGCCGGGCGACCGCTACCTGCTCTGTTCCGACGGCCTGAGCGGCCCGGTCTCCGAGGCCACGTTGCGGGACGTGCTGGCGGCGGGCGCAGAGCCGGCCGAGGTGATCCCGGAGCTGATCCGCCTGGCCAACGAAGGCGGCGGTCCGGACAACATCACCTGCGTGGTCGCCGACGTCACAACCTGAAGGCCCCTGCTCGGCCTCCCCGGGCCATCCGGTATCGTCTTCTGCGGAGGATTGGCCGAGCGGCCTAAGGCGCACGCTTGGAAAGCGTGTTGGGTTCACGCCCTCGCAGGTTCGAATCCTGTATCCTCCGCACTTGAAGCAGGCGAAACGCCGGGCAGCCGTCACAGGCCACCCGGCGTTTTGTCGTCTGCGCCCCCTTCGGCGCCCCCTTAGACGCCGCGTTCGGCGCCGCCCGCGCGACCCACCGTCGGTATGTCCTGGACACGTTCGCACGGCACTTTCGGCCCACTGGAACGTGAAATGCCTTCCGGGCTGCGGAATTCTCTACCAGTACGAGGAGTTACGAACAGGGCTGAGCGAAGGCCGTTACTCCGGTCGCGCTAGTCTCACCGTCACCTCGCCCGCCCCTGTCGAGAAAGGCCCGCAGTGGCACGAAAACCGCTCTGACCTGGGGTAGCGGTGGCCAGCGACTTCAGTCTGCGGTACTGGTGGCGGGACAACCCCGCACAGACCGTGATCGGCCCGGCCCCGGACGTTACACGTCCGGGGCCTTGCTGATTCCGGGCCCGCGATCACTCGGCAAAGTCTGATGATCACGCTGAGTCGCTGGATCTGTTTCAATGGAATCCGTCCCCTGTACGACACCAGATTTCGAGGAGTAGAGGCCCGATGGCCGGAGTCGAAGAGATCCGCGCTGGCATCGCGCTCGCCAACGAGAAGGCGTCCGCGAGCATCGCCGCCCTGCAGCAAGCAGCGCAGTCTCTCGAAGAAGCCCAGCAGTCGCTCGCACAGGCGACGCAGGGGAGCAGCCAGCACGAGGTGAGCCAGGCGCACGGTCTCCTGGCGGAAGCCCTGCAAGGCATCAACGGCTTGCAGAGCACCGTCCAAGCAAGCATTTCCTCCGCCGACTCCTACTCGGCGCGTCTCTAGCCGGATGACGCTCGCCGAACTCCACCAGCTGCTCACCGCTGCCGTGACCGGGCTCGCTGACGCGCGGGCCCACTCCGAACGGGCCACAAGCCTGCTCGGGGAAGCCCGGCAAGCTCTCGTGGATGCCCAGGCCAAGGCCGATCCCTGGCTTCCTTCGCAGTACGCACAGGCCGGCGAGGGGCTGGACCAGCTCCTCGTCCGGCTGCACGCCGCCGAGGATCTGGTGAGCGGATACCGGTCGCGCCTGTAATCCTTGTAGGGGACACCTTTTCTTGGGGACGCCGATGGCCAACAAAGCAGCCGAGCAACGCAACCGCGTCGAAACCGCACTCGACCGCGTCCGCCATCAGATCGGGCTGGTGCTGGGTGCGGCCGCCGGCGCGCGCCAAGCCGCGGAGGCCGACCTCGCGAAGCTCCGGTTGGAGCAGGAGATCGTCAAGGTCGGCATGAACCACGCCAGTGCCGAGCAGCAGCACGAATGGTCCCGCCACCCGGCCGCGCACGAGGTGTTCGGCGCGCTCGGCAGCGTGCGAAGCGCTTTCTACACCGACTGGAGCCAGGGCCCGGCCACGCTGCGGGAACTCGTCGCGCAGAACGCACCCGGCCCCGCCGGGCTGCCGCCGGGCGACTGGCTCGGCACGGTCGGGCACAACCCCGGCCTGACCTCGCCCGGGCTGTGGCGCGTCGGCACCGCCACGGCCGCCGGCGGCGACGCCACCCGCACGTTCGACGTCGCCATCCCGTTGCTCGACGAGTCGCACCTGGCCATCACGTCGGCGCCCAAGACGCGGTCCGCGATCGACGGCATCGTGCAGAACCTGCTGGTCCGCGTGCTTTCGACGTTCGAGCCCGGCGCCGTGCGGGTGCACCTGTGGGACATCGGGCAGCTGACCGCGATCCTGCCCGACCTCTACCCGCTCAGCCACACCAGCGCGCTTTCGCTCTACGACCCGGGCCGTCTCGAGGACCTCCTCGACGAGCTGGCCGGGCACATCCGCCGCATCCACGCCAGCTGCATGTCCGCCGGGTTCACGTCGCTGCGGGAAATGCGGAAGGAGACCGGGCAGCGGGGCGAGCCGTACCGCATCGTCGTGCTCTACGGCAACGGCGAAACCCTCGAACCCGAACGCGCCCGCGACCTCAAGCGCGTCGCGAGCGGTGCGCTGGCCGCGGGCATCTGCCTGATCATGGTCGACGTGCCGACCGCGGTGAGCGCACCCGTCGAGACACTCAGCCTGCTCGACGACCGGCACGCGATCAGCAGCATGACCGGCACCGACCTGGTCGCCGACCTCGAGGCCGCGATGCCGTCCGCGCAGGTGATCCGCGCCGTCGACAAGATCGCCAAGGCGCTGATCGCCAAGCAGGGCGGGCCGCGGTCGTTCGACGACCTCCTGCCGGCGGAGCTCGGCCAGGAGAACTCGGCGCGGGAACTGCGGGCCCCGGTCGGGTTCTTCGAAGGCGAGCCGGTCGAGGTCGTGATCGGCGACGCGAGCCCGCACGCCCTGATCGGCGGCCCGTCCGGTTCGGGCAAGACGAACTTCCTCTACGCGCTGCTCGGCAGCCTCGCGGCCAGGTACACCCCGGAAGAGCTGGCGCTGTACCTGCTGGACTTCAAGGAAGGCGTCTCGTTCGCCGGGCTGGCGCCGGGCCGGAAGGACGCGAGCTGGCTGCCGCACGCGCGGCTCGTCGGCGTCAACGTCAACACCGACCGCGAGTTCGGCTTGGCGCTGCTGCGGTTCCTGGCCGACGAGCTGCGCCGCCGGTCCGCGGCCGCGAAGGAACACGAGGTCACGAACCTCGCCGACCTGCGCGAAGCCGATCCGGGCGGGCACTGGCCGCGGATCGTCGCGGTGATCGACGAGTTCCAGTACCTGTTCGCCGGCCGCGACCAGGTGACCGCCACGGCGACGCAGCTGCTCGAGGACATCGCGCGGCGCGGCCGGTCGCAGGGCATCCACCTGGTGCTGGCCAGCCAGGACGTCGCCGGCATCGAGGCTTTTTGGGGCAAGCCGGCGGTGTTCGAGCAGTGCACGCTGCGGATCGCGATGCCGAAGGCGCGGCGCGTGCTGGCCGAAACGAACAACGCGGCGGTGTCGGCGCCGAAGTGGCACGCCGTGATCAACCACGACTCCGGCGTCGCGCACGGCAACCAGCTGGCCCACATCCCGGACGCGAGCAGCAAGAACGTCTTCGTCCGGCTGCAGCACCGGCTGTGGGAGGAGTACGCGGGCCGCTTCCCGCGGCCGCGGCTGTTCGACGGCGCGCATTCGCCGATCCTGGAACGGTTCCCCGCCTACCTCGACCTCAAGCCGAACTCGAAGCCGCGGGCCCTGCTCGGCCAGTCGATCGACGTGACCGAGACGGCGTGCGGGGCCGACCTGCCGCGGGCGCCGGGCCGCAACGTCGCGGTGCTCGGCTCGGCGACCGCCGAGGCGCTGTCCATCATGGACTCCGCGGCGCGGTCGCTGTCCCGGCAGTACGAACCGGGCGAAGTCGAGTTCATCCTGCACTGCCCGATCGAGGCGTGCGCCGACGCAGCGTTGGAGCTGACCGAGCGATTGCGTGGAGACCACCCCGCGACGCTGGTGGAGGACCTGACCGGCGTCCTCGAGTCGATGACCGGCTCCATGTCCGGCGGCGCGAAGGTGCTGCTGCTGTACGGCGTCGACGCGGCCCTGCCGTCGCTGGAGGCCAAAGCGGTCGGGCAGCTGAAGAGCGGCCTCGACCACCTGCGGATGGTGCTCAAACAGGGGCCGGGTCACGGCATCCACACGATCGGCTGGTGGCGCAGCATCGCCCGGCTCAAGGACACGCTGGGCTTCGCCGGCACCGACGACATCGGCACGTGGGCGGCGCTCGACGTCCAGGGCAACGAACTGTCGCCGTTCGCGGCGGGCCAGGTCGTGCACTGGTCGCCGCGGCCGGGCCGCGCGTTGTTCTTCGACCGCACCACCCACGGTGCGCCCGAAGTGATCATCCCGTTCCAGCGTCCGGAGAACGACCGATGACCGACGACGGTGCCACCGCGGCCATGCGGTACAAGGAGATCATCGCCCTCTCCCGGGGTTCGGCGGAGAACCTGCGGTCGTGGGAGCTGGCCCGCGCGGAAGCCCTGGAAACGGAGATCGAGGCCGCCCAGACCGCGATCGAGGTGGCGGCCGACCGCGAGGCGCGGGCGGCCGAGCGGGCGACGCGCTGGTGGAAGATGGCGCTGCACAACATCCAGGGCCTGCTGTGGCTCGCCCCGGGCGACGAACCACGCCCGGTCCCCACCGCGCGCGCGGCCTACCTGGAGCGGTACCTCGAGGAGGTCAAGCCGAGCTACCAGGAGCTGGTGCAGGCGGTGCTGGCGCTGGGGTGGCGGGCCAAGCGAGCGGCGGCGAAGCGCGGGGACCAGCCGCCCCCGGTTTAGACGTCGAACACGGTGTCGTAGGGATCGTCGTCGTCCGCGGGGGCCGGCCGGCGCTGCGGCGGCGCCGGTGCTGGGCGCGGCGCCGGTGCTTGCTGGGGCGGCGCCGGCGGTCTTGCGGCGGCCACGGCCTCCCGGATGGCCGCGGTGATGGTCCGGCTGAGCGTGACGGCGTCGAACCGCATGGCGTCGGGCGCAAGCCGCACTTCGCTGACGAGCCCATCGGGCCCGGCGAGCACGGTGACGCTCCGATCCGGCGAGACGACAGTCGTGTGGCCGCTCCCGGCGATCCCGGCCAGGAGGCGCCGGTTTTCGGCCTTGCGGTCTTCGATCTGCTTGAGCTGCCAGCGCATTTCCTCGATGAGCTGCGCGTTGTCGCTCATGCGGCCTCCCCGGCCCGGAGGCTCCAGGCCACCCTCGCCGTCGCTTCGGCGATCGCCGGCCATGCGTCTTCCGACTCCGCTACCACCGACAGGATCACCACGGACCGGCCGTCCGGCAAGGGGATCTGGTACTCCGCCTTGATCTGCGTCCGCACGTCCCGTTCGGGCAGGCGGAATTCGCCCCCGCTGATGGCGACGACGGCCGGGCCGATCGGGAGGCGCACCGGCTGGACCACCGCGTGCTGGTGGCGGCCGCGGTACTCCTCGGCCATCGCCGCCACCACCGCATCGCGGTTGCCGGGTGCTGTGTCCGGCCACTGTGCGACGCCGAGCGTCAGGGTCGCGACATCACCCTCTCGAGGCCCGACGGCGAACTTGCCGAACACGCGGATGCCGTTGGCCTGCATGGTCGGGATCAAGGCCAGCAGGTAGCTGCCGAACTGTTCGACGCTGATCCCGGACGCCGGATTTTCGGCCACCATCCAGGCCTGCCTGCGGTTGAGCTTGTCGTCGCTGCCCACCGGCAGGCCGGCGAACCCGGGCGGCAGGTCGATTTCCAGAGGCATCAGTTCCACACCTCGTCTTCCGCCCGCTGACGTCGGCGCTCCGGCGCGTTGTCGGCCTGCATCCCGGCATCGGCCGCGTTCCAATACGCCACCCCGGCCCAGGAGATCCCGGCGGCGGCGAGTTGATCGGCGCTCTTCGGCACCCAGTAGTTCTTGAAGTCGTCCAGCGGGCTTTCGAAGTTGCCGCCGCCGAAGAGTTCACCGAGTTCCTGCTCGCGGAGCAAGCCGTAGGTCGCCCCCTTGATGGCCCAGTCCGGCGCCCCCGGCACGAGGCCGAGCAGCGTGGTCACGACGCCTGCCCCGTCGAAGACCAGCGTCTCGAGCGCCACGTCGGCTCCCGCGCCGGCGGCGACCCCGTGCCCCGCCAGCGCGGCGAGCCCCAGCTCGCCGGCCACCGCGCCGACGACCGTTCCGGCCGGCTCCGGCAGGAAGTCACCCAGCACGCCGAGGGCGTTGCCGAGGTCGCCCGTCACGTCCGAGACCTTGGAGATCACCTCCGCGTGGTCCTGGACGAAGTTCCACGCCTCGTCGACCCCGTCCGCGAGGGTGTTCGACAAGTCGACAAGTGCCCCGCCGACCGCGTCGCCGAGCTTGTCGAGGACGTCCGGCTCGTCCGGGGCCAGCTCCTTCGCTTTCCGCAGCTGTTCGGCGACCTTGGCCGCGGCGTCCGTGTGCTCCAGCTGAAGCTGCTTCGCCGCGTCTTGGACGTTCTGGCAGCCGTCGATCGCGGCCTGGAGCTGCTGACCGGCGTTGTCGAGCAGGCGCTGGGCGATCTGCAGGGACTGCTGGTCCGGAAACGTCCGGTTGGCCAGCGCCAGGTCCGGGTTCGCCCGCGCCTGCTCGGCCGCCCGGGCCGCCGCTTCCGCGCGCGCTTCGAGCTCGGATGCGCGTTTCTGCAGGTCACCGAGGTTCTGGGCCCAACCTTCGAGCGCATCGGCGGCGCGGCTCATCGACTTGGCGGCGTCGTCGAGGTACTCCGGCAGCGGGCCGACGCGCCGGGCGAACGCTTCGCTCGCCTCGCCCTGCCAGACGCCCTGCTTCCGGACGATCCGGCGGAGCGAATCGTCGGCTTCGGTCAGGTCGTCGCCCACCGCGCGGTACTTGCCGGCCAGGTCGGTGACGCCGTCGAGGTCGCCGGGCGCCGGGTCGAAGCCCAGGGCCGGGAAGTCGCGGGCGCTCATCGGTCGAGGCCGTTCAGGAGATCGGTGATGCCGCCGGTCGCGCCGCCGCCGACCGGCCCCTCGCCCGGATCGGCGAGGCCACCGATACCCGGCACTTCGTCACCGACCGGGCCGCCGGCCGGCGGCCCGATCCGCGGGTGGTCCCCCTTCACCCCACCCGTGGGATCACCACCGGCGGGACCGTCTCCCAGCACCGCCGAGCCGAACTTCCCCAGCTCACCCCCGAACTGGGCCTCGATCTGCTCGTACTTCCGCTTCGCCACCTTCAGCCGCTCCGTCACCCCCGAAGCCGCCTCGCCCAGCCGGCCGATCCCGAACCCCCAGGCCTCCTCGAACTCGATCCCGGCCTGGCCCAGCTCCGCCGTCCCCAGCGAGCCGAACGCCCCGCCGCCGGCGAGCTTCTTGTTGGCCTCGGTCATGCGGTCCGCCGCCGTGCCGAGGTCGTCGATGAGCTTGCCCAGCTCGTCGACCTTCACCGCGTAGCCGTCCACGCCACCCCTCCCCTTGTGGTCCCGTCCACCGTAGGACGGCCGTCAACGCTCCGCGGTTTCCTCGTCACCCGAAGGGGTGCACACAAAAAGGCCACTTCCGGGCCAGGTGCCCGGAAGTGGCCTTCCCGCAACAAGAACTACTTCCCGCAGAGCTGCTCGAGGTAGTCGAGCAGGTCGTTGATCCCGTCCAGGACCGCGTTGCCCGCGCCCGGCCGGAACCGGACCACCTGCGGGTCGTGGTCGCTGGCCTGGTCGGCGAACTCCGCGTTGATGTGGACGACGTCGTAGTCGACCCCGCGCGGCGCCTTCGACGCCAGGATGTGGTCCAGCACCTGCGACTGGCCCTCGAAAACGTAGCTGTACCGCTCGGCTTCGGGCACCGACGCGATCAGGTCCTTCAGCGCGCCACCGGCGGTGAGCGTCTGGACGGCCGGTGAGAACGGGTAGTCGTTCAGGTCGCCCGCCACGACGATGTTCGCGGTGCGATCGGCCGCCAGCAACGCATCGACGAACCCGCGCAGCACCGTGGCCTGCTTCGCCCGCTGCACCTCGGAACTGCGCGACGGCGGCTGGAACCGGCCGTGCGTCGGCTGGTCGCCGCCCTTGGAGTTGAAGTGGTTGGCGATGACGAACACCGTGCGGCCCTTGAACACGAACTCGCCGGCGAGGGGCTTGCGGCTGTTCTCCCAGGCTTCGTTCGCCGGGTCGACGCGGCCCGGCGACGCCGTCAGGTGCGCCTTGCCGTGCTCGCGCACCACGCCGACGGCCGTCGTCGGCGTCCCACCCGGACGATCCACAAAGGACACGCGAGCCGGGTTGAACAGGAACGCCACGCGGATGTTGCCGCCCGGCTGGCCGCCGTCGGCGTCGTCGACCGGGTCGATCTCGCGCCACTCGTAGCGCGGGCCGCCCTTCGCGACGATCGCGTCGGCGAACTTCTGCAGCGTCTGGCCGGCGGTGACCACGCTGTCGTTCGCCGGGCCGTTGTCGTCCTGGATCTCCTCCAGGTTCACGATGTCCGGCGTCGCGAGGTGCGTCACGATCGCGTCGGCGAGCCGGTCGAACTTCGCCTGGGTGTCCACCGGGGACAGGTTCTCGACGTTGTACGTCGCGACCGAAAGCTCGCCGGAACGCTGCTTGCGCGTGGTTTCGCCCTGCAGCCCGTTGTCCTTTTCGGTGCCGAGCACGCTGGCGAACAGCGTGTAGCCACCGAAGTCGTCGTACTCGACCGGGCCCGACGTGGTGCCGGTCAGCACGTCACCGACGTTGAGCTTCGGGAAGGACCGCTCGGCGAACGGGATCAGCGACTGGACCTTCAGGACCCCGCTGTTCAGCTGGTCGTAGCCGAGGTAGACGGTGCCGCCGCGCACGGACCGGTGCTGGTCCGGCTTGGTCGTCACGTACAGCTCGTCGTGCGAGTTCGTCGGGCCGACGACCCGGGCGTCGCTGACCAAAACGATTTCGCTCTCGTGCGCCTCCCAGAAGTCCAGCGCGTACCTCGACGGCTCCAGGGTGAGCGGCTCGATGTTCCCGCCGGGCGACGGCGCGTACGTCGTCGGCACGGTGTCCGGGTTGAGCACCGTCGGCGCCGGGAGGGCGTTCCCGTGCGAATCGACCGTCCACTGTGCACTCGACAGCTCGGTCAGCGACTGGTACGGCGACGTCGCCGGCGTGTCCGGGTAGAACTCGCGGACGGTGCCGGTCGCGGTCACCGCGTCGCCGATCGCGACGGCCGGGCTCGCCGAGCCGGTGAAGACGAACAGCCCCTCGCTGGTGCGCGGGTCGGCGTCGGCGTTCGGGTCGGTGAGCCAGAAGCCACGCGTCGAACCGAACGTCCGGGTCGCGGTGACGACACCGGTGACACCGGAGACCTTCTTGTCCTTGAAGGGCGAAATGCGCGTGGTGCCCTGGATGTCGTGAATCTTCGCCGGGGTCGGCGCCGGGCCGGGGTCCCCGCCGGTCGACTCGCCCGCGGCGTTGGCCGGGGTCGGCTCACCGGCGGTGAAGTCGGCGGCGTTGTCGTCGGTGTCGGCGAGCGCCGTGCCGCGCGCGACGGACGTCGTGTTCGACGGCGCCGCGGCCGGGGTGCCCTCGCGCACGGTCGCCGTGCCGAACCCGGCGAGGTCCTTGATCCGGGGATCGGCAGCGCAGTCGGCGGCGGTCTTGCAGGTCAGCGCGGTGGTGCCGGAGACGAGGGCGATCGTCCCGGCGGTGGCCGACAGCGCGATCGAGCCGGTCGCGTCCGGGGTGGGCAGCGCGACCGTGCCGCCGGAGCCCTTGCTCTCGGCCACGAGGTAGCGCCCGCCCGGCGCGACGCTGCCGGCCAGCGGCGTCACCTGCCAGGCGCTCGACGGGCTCGCCGAACCGGGCAGGTACTGGACGCTGAAGCCGGCCAGGCTCGCGGCGGCCACGCCGCGGTTGGCGAGCTCGACGAAGTCGCTGGTGAGCGTCGCGCCGGAGTTGCCGCCACCGCCGTAGACCTCGGCGATGACCGCGTCGGCGCTGGGTGCGGCGAGCGCGGCCGGTGCGGCCACGCCGCCGAGCACCAGGCCCGAGGCGACGGCCACCGTGAAGGCGGCCTTGGATCTGTGGGTCTTGGTCACCCTGAGTCCCCTTTGTGCTTGAACAGTCGTGGCATAGTCCCCCGAACAAGTGAGGAGGAGGAAGACAAAGATGCAACGATTGGTAACAACTACTTTCGTCGTCACTCAATCGGCAGAGCAGGTTTCGTGATCACGCTCGTCCTCGGTGGAGACGTCAACCTCCACGGCCGCACTACTCCCTCGACCGCGTTCGACCGGCTGAAACCGCTGTTCGAAGGCGCCGACCTCCGGTTCGCGAACCTCGAAGGGCCCCTGGACGCGGCGATGGCCGAAGCTCTGACGTCAGCCGGTATCGACGTGGTCTCGGTCGCCAACGACGCGCCCCACCCGCCGGCGAGCCTCGCGGTCCTCGAGCACGCCGGGATCGTGTACTGCGGCGCGGGCGCGAACCTCGACGCCGCGCACGCGCCCGCGGTGGTCGAGCGATCCCGCCGGGAGGTCGCATTCCTCGCCTACACGTCACTCCGCCGCCCGTTCGCCGGGCAGCCGGAGTTCCCGGCGGTCGCGCAAGCGTTTGCGACGACGGCGTACCAGCCGGACCCGCACGTCGCGGAGATCCCGGGCCGCCCGCCGCTCGTCCGCACCACGCCGCTGCCCGAGCACCTGAACCGGCTGGTGGCCGACATCAAGCGGGCGAAGAGCGACCACGACCACGTCGTCGTCTCGATGCACTGGGGACTGCCGGGGCCCGACCTGGCCGAATACCAGGTCACCTACGGGCGTGCGGCGATCGACGCCGGCGCCGACCTGGTCGCCGGGCACGGGCCGCGCACGATCCAGGCCGTCGAGGTGTACCGCGGCCGGCCGATCCTCTACAGCCTCGGCAACCTCGTCGCCGACCGGCCGGACGGGCTGCTGGCCGGCTGCATGTTCGGCGACGAACCGCGGCTCGAGCTCATCCCGGTCCGGCGGACCGCCGACAACGAGTGCGAGCCGCTCGCCGGGGACGAAGCGGACAGGGTGCTGCGGTACCTGGCCGAGCTTTCGGCCCTGCGCTCGACGAAAGTGACCGTCCAGAGCGGAATCGCATCGATTGCCGTTGGCACATAACGGATTGCGCTCGTTCTGTGACAGCCGGACACCGGCTTGTCACCCATCCGGCGCATCTGCCTTAAATGAAGGTCAAGGGGCGGAACAACCTGCGCGAAGCGGCGGTACGGTCTGCGTGAGCCGCCGGAAAAGTGGCACAGACCACTCCCCGACAGCTCTCGATCGGCACGACACGGGGGGAGGGGGAACGATCATGTGGGGGCTGATTGTTCTCAGCTGCGTGTTCGTGCTGGTGCTGGGGATAGCCGCGGTCGTGGACCTTCGGGACCACGACCGCGGCGAACACCGGGTCTAGCGCACCGCCTGCCGTCCCTTGTAGCGGCCGAGCAGTGTCTTCGCGCCGGCCAGCGCCACCCGCCCCGCGCCCTTCGCGCTCGCGGCCAGCACCGTCGTCCAGTCGAAGTAGTCGCGCCAGAGCACGATGCGCCCCGCCTCGACCTCGAACGTGCCGCACACCCAGAACTCCGCTTCCCACGCGCCGCGGCGCAGCACGTCGGTGCGTTCGGTGAGCACGACGTTGCCGTCCGCGGCGATGTGGTGCGTCCGCGCCTCGAACCCGGAGCCGTACTTGGCCATCACGCGCAGCTGCTTTTCGACCGCCGCGACGCCGCGGGCGGGCGGCAACGGCACGTTCTGGTACACGATGTCGCTCGCCACGAACGTCAGCGCCCGGTCGACGTCGAGCTCTTCGAGGGCCTTGAGGAAACCGGTCACCACTGCCTGGGGTTCATCGGTCATGACCCCAGGCTAAGGCTCAGAACGGCCGGTCGCCCGCTATCGCGACGCGCTCCGCGATCCGGACGTGCGGGTGGTAGTCGTTGACCGCGTAGTGCTGCGTCGCGCGGTTGTCCCAGAACGCGACCGAGTTCGGCCGCCAGCTGAACCGGACCTGGAATTCGGGCGTGTGAGCCTGCAGGAACAGGTACCGCAGCAGCCGGTCGCTCTCGTCCCGGTCCAGTCCGGCGATGTGCGTGGTGAACGCCTGGTTCACGAACAGGGTGCGCCGCCCGGTCTCCGGGTGCGTCCGGACCACCGGGTGCTCCACCGGCGGGAAGCGGTCCTGCCAGCGCGCCAGGAGCGCGGGGTCGGAGAACCGGTCGAAACCGGGGAGGTAGTCGTGCACCGCGGTGAGCCCGTCGATGCGGGCGCGCACGTCTTCGGGCAGGTTGTCGTAGGCGGCGGCCATGTCGGCCCACATCGTGTCGCCGCCGACGGGCGGCACCTCGATCAGCCGCAGCACCGAGCCGAGGGCCGGGTTCGGCCGCCAGGTGACGTCGGTGTGCCAGATGTTCTCGTAACCGGGCATGGCCGCGGTGCGCTCGAAGCGCGTGACGGCGTCGTCGTCGCCCTTCGGGATGAACGGGTTGGTCTCCAGCTCGCCCCAGTTCGCGGCGAACGCGCGCTGCTGCGCCGAGGTGATCCGCTGGTCGCGGAAGAACAGCACCTTCCACTCGAGCAGGGCCCGGTTGAGCTCCTCGCGCAGTGCGGGGCCCACCGGCTCGCCGAGGTCGACGCCGTCGATCTCGGCGCCGATCACCCGGCCCAGCGGGCGGAGGCTGAACAGCTCGTACTTTTCCTGCGGTTCCCGCAGGAGCCGAGGGCCTTCGACGATGCCATCCGCGGGCGTGACGGCCTCGCGCAGCTGAATCCGGGCAGGAAGATCTACGGACATGGTTGTGCTCCAAGGGTTTCGGGGAACAGGACGCCGGGTTCGCGTCAGGCGGGCGGCGAACCCAGGCGGCCGCGGCGCAGCAGAAGCGCCACGACGCCTTCCCCGATCGACCGCGAGGTGGCCCGGATCGGCGTGCTTTCCGAGGTGGCGGGCATGCGTTCATGGTCGCTGTCTTCCCGACGCGCGGTCAAGACGTCCACTTGGTGGAACGCTGTTCAACGCCGCAGGTCACCGCGATGCGAGCGCCTCGGGGAGCATGAGGCAAGATCTTCCCCGATCGGGTGAGCGCCCTTGATGACGGAGGTCCCCATGCCGGAAGGCAGAGGCTCGCGGATCGGCAGTGGCAACCCGGTGCTCCGCCCCGGGGGCGGGGGCTCCGCCACCCGGAACCGCCCGAAGGCGCCGGACCGGTTGCGCGCCGGAGCCGACTTGCTCGACCAGGCGGCGGCCGCCGACGACAAGGCCGCGGGCCGGTTCGCCGAAGCCCGCGTCGACTCGACGCCGTTCGGCATCTCGCCGCAGGCGCGCGAACTGGCGGCGCGCTGGACGTTCGCCCTCGCCGCCCGCGAAGCGGACGCGCGGGTCCTCGGCGACGCGACGTCGGACCTGGCGGGCCGGCTGCGCATGGCGGCCGAGAGCACCCGCAGCACCGGATTCCGGGCCCGGCTGGCGGTGGCGCCGTGACCTCGGCCGTCGAGGTCTTCGAACACCCGGCCCTGACCGCGGCGGCTTCGCAGCTGTCCGCGTTGCGCGCGGCGGCCGGCCGTCTCGGCGTCCCCGACCCGGTCGCGGCACTGCGGCACCTCGACTGCTCACCGGCGTCGATCCGCACGTCCGCCTCGGCGGTCGACACCGGCGCGCTGGTGGTGACCTCGGCTCAGGCCGAGTTCCGCGCCGGCGTCGAGCGAGCCGAAAACGGCGGCAGCAGCGAAACGTTCGGCACCTGGGCGGACACAGTGGACGGTCAGTACGCCGCGGCGGCGCACGCGGCCGCTTCGACGGCAGAACTGGGTGTCCGGATCGCCGACCGGCTGGACGAGCTGGCCGTGACCGCGTCCTCGGAGGTCTGCGCACTCGCTACCGCCGCGTCGGCTTCGGTGTCGGCGGTGCTGGCGGGCGACCGTTCGGCCGAGGTGGTGAGCGAGGTCAGTGCCACGTGCACAGCGGTGGTCCGCGCGGTGCAGGAGAAGGTCGCGGCGCTGACCGCGCTGGCGGCGGAACTGGAGCCGGTGACGGCCCCGGTCGTCCAGCTCAGCTGAAGTGCTCCCGGGCCCATTCCGCGAAGGGCCGCGCGGGATGCCCGGTCACCTGGGCCACGTCCAGCGAGACGGGCTCGGGGTCGTCGACGAGCGAGGCCCAGTGGTCCACCGCACTCGCCGCGAATTCCGCTCCCATGTAGACACTCAACTGCGCTTTCGCCTCATCCGGCGGCTGTTCTTCCCAGACGACGGGCTTCCCGAGCGCTTCACCGATGAGCCGGACCTGCTCGGCCTGCGCCACGGATTCCGGGCCGGTGACGAGGTAGAGCTGCTTCGCGTGGTCCTCGGTGAGGGCCTTGACGGCCATGTCTGCGACGTCGCGTTCGTGGACGACCGACCGCTTGGCTTGCCCGTGAGGTGCCCGGACGACACCGGTTTCGACCTGCGGCGCCCAGGCGAGCGCGTTGGTGGCGAGGCCGGTGACGCGGAGGAAGGTCCAGTGGTCGGTCACTTTCGTGATGGCGGCCTCGACGTCGCCCCACACGCCCCCGTCTTCGGCGGACATGGCGGAGAGGTAGACGATTTTCCGGCCCCGGAAGGGTTCCACGGCCTTCTTGATGCCATCGGCGGTGAAGAAGGGCCAGAGCAGGTAGACGGCGTCGACACCCTCGGCGGCCGCGGCGGGATCGGTGATGTCCCCCTGGACGACGTCGACGCCGTCCGGTGCCTTGGCCGGATCCCGGACGAGGACCCTGGTGGGCACGCCCGCGGCCTTGAGGCCGGCGACGACGTGCTGTCCGGTGTGGCCGGTGGCCCCGGTGACGAGAACGGTCATGTGTGCTCCTGGTGATCAGCTGGTGCCGACCACGGTCACACTTCAAGAGCCCTTCAGGTCAAGCGGCGCGCTCAATTCATCCCGCGCCGCATCGAGGAACGCGACCTTCGGGCCCCTGAGGTGGTCCCACAGCGAACCGCCGTCGAGCTCCTGCCAGAGGACGTGGTCCAGCGCCTGCACGTAGGCGCGGGCCAGGCTGTGCAGGCTCGAGGCGAACAGGACGTGGATCATCCGTTCGCACACCCACAGCTCATCGAGGGCATCGAGGGCCGCCGCTTTCCAGGACGGCGCGGAGTCGTCACGGTCCTCGGCCGCGCGTTCGGCCTGCTGGGCAACGCGGATGAACTGGCGCAACAGGTCCAGCTGCTCCTCACGCCGCGCCTCGGCCCGCTCGGCGGCCAGCCGCCGTCGCTCGGTGCGTTCGGTACGACGCTGCACGCTGGTCTGCACGAGGTAGGACAGGCCACCACCGAGCAGCACGCCGGTCAGGGACAGGATCGCGAGCCACACCTGCGTCTGCATGCCGCGATTCTTACCAAAACCGGACGGGGGGAAACAGCAAAACGCCCGGCAACCTACCCGCGCCGAGCCCGGTACTCCTTGAGTGCTGCAGAGATGACGTCCGCAGGCGCGTGGTGAGCGTCGAGGTCGAGAGTGCCGGCGATGGCGGCGACTCGCGCCAGGCGCGCGGCCGGCTCGGCGTGCCGCCGCCAGAACTCAGCGGGGAGCTCGAGCACCGTGACCAGAAGGTCACCGGGGTAGTAGTCGCCTTCGGCCAGGGGGTTCGTCTCGAGCAGGCTCAGGGCGTACGGCACGAGCACCTCGACGCCGATCCGCTGGCCGAGCAGGAGGCGCAGGTCTTCGGCATCAAGCCGGCTGACCGGCTTGCGGCGCAGTTCGTGGCCCGTCTTCACCAACCGAGACGCGTCGGCCGGCGGCTCGCCCCACGCTTCGCCGTCGATCTGCTCCAGGGTCAGGGATCCGTCACTCGGCACGTTCCCACCCAATCCCGTCTCACGTCCGCGGGCGAAACAGCAGAACGCCCGGCAACCCTGCAAGGGTCACCGGGCGTTCTGCCTACGAGCGGTGGCGGTGGGATTTGAACCCACGGACGGGGATTAGCCGTCACACGATTTCGAGTCGTGCTCCTTCGGCCGCTCGGACACGCCACCGCCGAGAACAATACCCGAGGGCCGATGCCGGTCTCACCTGGGGTCGGTCGCCCGTCCGCTGCCCAGCTTGACCTGCGCCTCGCGTGCTACGCGGCGGGCGCGGAGGCGGATGTCCGATGCCGCGGATCGAATCTGGGCCGACCTTCGCTGGGTGCGGCCCGATGCCTCCAGACGGCGGTTGCCGGTTGCCGCGCCGGCCCGCTCGCGAGCACTGCCCACTACCTGCTGGATCTTGTGCTTCATCGTCATACCGGAGGAGTACCCGGAAATCAGCGGCGCAAAGTGAAGTACGTCTCCAGGACCGAAGCGCACTCCGCCTCGAGGACGCCTCCGTGGACCTCCGGGCGGTGGTTGAGCCGGCGGTCGCGCACGACGTCCCACAGCGAACCGACCGCGCCCGTCTTGGGCTCCCACGCCCCGAACACCAGCCGCGAGATGCGCGCCAGCACCAACGCACCCGCGCACATCGTGCACGGCTCCAGCGTCACCGCCAGCGTGCAGCCCTCGAGCCGCCAGCCGTCGCCGATCACGGCGGCCGCCGCTCGCAGCGCCAGGATCTCCGCGTGGGCCGTCGGGTCGCCCAGCTCGACGCGGGCGTTGCGCGCCGCCGCCAGGGGGATGCCGTCGGGGCCGAAGACGACCGCGCCGATCGGCACGTCCGAGCCGGGGGCGCGCGCCGCTTCCAGCGCGGCCTCCACGGCCTCGGTGTCGGACGGGCGTCTCAGAGCTCGTCCAGGAGCTTGGCGAACTCGCTGCCGAACCCGCACCGCTGCGCGACCATCTGCAGCTGCTCGTCCGGGTAGAGGTCGACCTCGCCGACGATGACCTCCAGCTCCGGCCCGGGCAGCCCGAGGTCGGTGAGGATCTCCAGGTCGCCCTCGGGCCAGACGGAGTCGTCCTCCTCGTCCGGCGGGTCGACGCGCAGGACGTCGAGGACGTCCGCCGCGATGTCGTAGTCCAGCGCCGCCGCCGCGTCCGAGAGCAGCAACGACGGCCCCCGCGGGCTGGGCCGGACGATCACGAAGAACTCGTCGTCGACCGCCAGCAGCCCGAAGGACGCACCGGTGGACCGTAGTTTGCCCAGCTCCGTGATCGCCGCGTCCAGCTCGGTCAACGCCCCCGGGTCGAGCGCACTGCACCGCCACCGACCGTCTTCCCGGACCACTGCCACCGCGAAGCCCGTGACCGGCTCATCCACCGCCATGCGCACACCGTATTCCGCCGGTCGATCCGGCGCACGCACGGTGCGCCCGAAGCGCCGCATACGGCACTATCGGGACCATGACCGGCCCCACTGACCTGCCCACCCTGCCCGGCACGCCGTTCGCCGGGCTCCTCGACGACGCGCGGGCGCTCCAGGACCGCACCGTCACCCTCCGGCGGGCCGTGCACCGCCACCCGGAACAGGGCCTCCACCTGCCGCGCACGCAGACGGCGATCCGCGAAGCTCTCGACGGCCTGCCGCTGGAAATCACCGAAGGCAAGGCCACCACCTCCCTGACGGCGGTCCTGCGCGGGGCGCGGCCGGGTCCCGCGGTGCTGCTGCGCGGCGACATGGACGCGCTGCCGCTGACCGAGGAGACCGGCCTCGACTTCGCGTCGGAGGACCCGGAGTCGATGCACGCGTGCGGGCACGACACGCACGTCGCGATGCTGGCCTCGGCGGCGCGGCTGCTCGCCGAGCGCCGGGACCAGCTGGCCGGGTCGGTCGTCTTCATGTTCCAGCCGGGCGAGGAGGGGCACCACGGCGCCCGGTTCATGATCCACGAGGGCGTGCTCGACGCGGCCGGGACGCGGGTCGAGCGCGCGTTCGGCGTGCACATCCTGGCCAACGCGCGCAGCGGGCTGCTGCAGCTGCGGCCCGGCCCGCTGATGGCGTCGGCGGACTCGTTCACCGTGCGCGTCACCGGCAAGGGCGGCCACGGCTCCGCGCCGCAGCACACGATCGACCCCGTGCCGGCGGCCGCGGCGATGGTCGGGGCGCTGCACACGATGATCACGCGCCGGGTCAGCGTCTTCGACCCCGCGGTGCTTTCGGTGACCCGGATCCAGGCCGGCACGACGTCCAACATCATCCCGGAGACCGCCGAGCTCGAAGGCACCATCCGCACGCTGTCCGAGCAGACGCGCGCGCTGGTCCGCACCGAGCTGCCCAAGGTGTGCGAGCAGGTCGGCGCCGCCTACGGCTGCCGCGTGGTCGCCGACGTCGAGCCGGGCTACCCGGTGACGGTGAACGACGACCGCGTCGCCGCCGAGGTGCTGGAGCTGGGCGCGGCCGTGCTGGGGCCGGACAACGTCGAGCTGCTCGCCGACCCGCTGATGGGCGCCGAGGACTTCTCGTACGTCCTGCAACGCGTTCCCGGCGCCTACGCGTTCCTCGGCGCGTGCCCGCCCGGCGTCGACCCCGCCGAAGCGGCGGCGAACCACTCCAACCGCGTGCTCTTCGACGAGGACGCGATGCCCAACGGCGTCGCGATGCTCGCCGCCTTCGCCCTGGACGCCCTGCGCTAGGGGCCCGTCCGCGATGGGCGGCCGTCCTCCAGGTGACCGGCGAAGCGGCGGCGCCACCCCGGCGCCTCGAACGTGACGTCGTACCAGCCGTTGCGCGCCGGCACCGGGAAGTCGTGCGCACCACCCGGCGGGATGGTGACGTCGTTCAACGTGACCGGTGCCGGTCCGCGGTTGGTCACCGTCACCCGCAGGGCGGGGGTGCCGAGGAACGTGACGGCCGCGTCGAGGCCCACCCCGCCCGAAGCCTCGACGACAAAGCCGTTCGGGCCGTGGACGGCGACGTCGTACGTCCCGCTGTGCGCGACTTCGCCCGTCGCCGAGCCGCCGGGACCGACGTCGAAGCGTTGCGGCGGCCCGCCCGCGTGGTAGGCGTACGCGGCCAGCTGCAGCGCCTGCGTCCCGTGGTTGGCCAGGTGCAGTTTCAGGACGTCCGCCTCGGCCTGCACCCAGGCGACCGGCTGGTACGGCAGCGGGCGCGCCTTCGCCGTGCCGGGGTCCTGCACCAGCGCGGCCGGCCCCAGCCCCGGCTTCGGGAGTCGTCTCTGCGTCCGGTCGGCTTCGGCGCGCAACGCGTTCGCGTCCGGCAGCAGCGGGATGGTCGTGTCGGGTGCCCGGAAGTCGAAGCAGCTGGTCAGGTCGCCGCAGATGGCCCGGCGCCAGGCCGAGATGTTCGGCTCGCGCACGCCGGTCCACGTCTCCAGGAACCGCAGCACCGACGTGTGGTCGAAGACCTGCGAGTTCACCCAGCCGCCGCGGCTCCACGGCGAAACGACGGTCATCGGCACGCGCGGGCCCAGGCCGATCGGGACGGGCGGCCCGGACGGCTCGCCCTTCTCCGGCCGGTTCCCCGGCAGGTACTCGCCGGGGGTGCCGGGCGGCGGGGCCGGCGGGACGAGGTGGTCGAAGAAGCCGTCGTTTTCGTCGTAGTTGATGAAGACGACCGTCGATTCCCACAGCTCCGGCTTGTCCCACAACGCTTTCAGCATGCGGTGGAGGTAGGCGGCGCCGTCGACCGGCCGCGCGGCGGGGTGCTCGCAGTAACCGTAGGGAGCCACCACCCACGAGACCGCGGGCAGCGTGCCGGCCGCGCAGTCGGCGATGAACTCGGCCAGCACGTGGTCGAGGTCCTTCCCCCGGCCCGAATCGGGCTTGAGCTTCTTGCGCAGGTTCGCCCGGTCGGCCAGCCGGCGCTTCACCGGATCCATCGAGTACAGCGCGTCGTGGAAGTTCTGGAACAGCCAGAGCGGGTTGTCGCCGTAGTCGCCGACGAAGTGCTCGGGGACGCCGCGTTCCTCGTCGTTGGCGTAGATCCGCCACGAAATGCCCGCCGCCTCGAGCCGCTCCGGGTACGTCGTCCAGCGGAAGGAGGGTTCGTAGTCCGGCGCGTTGCGCGTCACCGGGCCGCCGGCGACGCCGTCCGGGTCGATCGTGCCGGTCCAGTGGTAGAGCCGGTTCGGGTGCGTGGGGCCCTGGATCGAGCAGAAGTAGTGGTCGCACAGGGTGAACGCGCTGGCCAGCGCGTGCTGGAACGGCAGGTCGTCGCGCGTGAAGTACCCCATCGTCATCGGGCTCTTCGCCGCGACCCAGCGGTCGTACGCGCCGTCGTTCCACGCGCGGTGCGTGCTGTTCCAGTCGTGCGGCAGCTCGCCGAGGTCCTGGCCGTCCACAACGGAGGTGTCGATCCGGAACGGCAGCACCGGGCCGCCGGTGGTGCCCCGCTGGCGGAAGACGTCGCGCAGGGCCGCGCGGTCACCGAAGCCGCGTACCCCGGCCATGGTGCCGTAGTAGTGGTCGAACGACCGGTTCTCCTGCATGAGGACGACGACGTGGCGGACGTCTTCGATCGTGCCCTTCCGCGGCGGCGGGGCGCAGGCGACGGGCAGCGCCCCGACCGTGGCCGCGGCCGCACCGCCCAGCACCGTGCGACGACGGATCCGGCCCATGCCCCACCTCCTGTCCAAGGTACGGACGCGGTGACCCTCCAGTTCACCACTGGCAATTACACAACAGTGTTGATTTAATTGCCCCATGACGGAAGCCGATCGCCTCGCCCAGCTCGCCGAGCAGGAGGAACGCCTCCAGTTCACGCAGTTCGACAACGAAACCGCGCTCGCTCTCGGCCAGCAGCTGCTGACGGCCGCCCGCGAACGCGGGCTCGCGGTGACGATCTCCATCCGGCGCAACGGCCAGCGGCTCTTCCACGCCGCGCTGCCCGGGACGTCGGCCGACAACGACGCCTGGATCGACCGCAAGAGCAACGTCGTCGACCGCTACGGGCACAGCTCCTTCCTGATCGGGACGCAGTTCCGCGCGAAGGGCGGCTCGTTCGAGGAGCACTCCCGCCTCGACCTGGACCGGTACGCCGCCCACGGCGGCGTGTTCCCGGTGCTGGTCCGCGGCGTCGGACCGGTCGGCACGGTCGGCGTGTCCGGGCTCCCGCAGGCCGACGACCACGCGTTCGTCGTCGAGCAGCTGGAGCTCTTCCTCAGCTCCTGAAAAAATTTCCGCGGCGGTTTGTCGAATCGACGCGGCCCCATCCGACGGGATAGGTGTAGGCCCCGACCGGCACCGACCCGAAGGAGACACCATGGGCAAGCTCACCGTGACGACGTTCGTGACGCTGGACGGCGTCCAGCAGGGCCCCGGCCACCAGGCCGAAGACACCAGCGGGGGCTTCGACCTCGGCGGCTGGGTGCCCCCGCACGCCGACGAGGTGATGGGCGGCAAGATGGCCGAGTGGTACGGCCGCGCCGACGCGTTCCTGCTCGGCCGCCGGACGTACGAGAACTTCGCCGGCTTCTGGCCGACCGTGACCGACCCGAACGACCCGATCGCCGCCGCGCTGAACGGCCGCCCCAAGCACGTCGTGTCGACCACGCTGACCAGCTCGGACTGGGCGGACACGTCGTTCATCGACGGCGACGTCGCGGCCGCCGTCCGCGACCTCAAGAAGCGCTACGAGGGCGAGGTCCAGGTCCACGCGTCGGCGACGCTGCTCAAGACGCTCATCGAGCACGACCTCGTCGACGAGTACCGGCTGATGGTGTTCCCGGTGATCCTCGGCAAGGGCCGCAAGCTGTTCGCCGAGGGCGTCCCGCCGCGGACGGTCAAGCACGTGTCCACCGACGTCACCGGCAACGGCGTCGTGATCCACGTCTTCGAGAAGAGCGAAACGGAATGAGCTCGCTGACGGCCATGACGTTCCTGACCCTCGACGGCGTCTACCAGGCGCCCGGGGGTCAGGAAGAGGACACGTCCGGCGGCTTCGACCTCGGCGGCTGGGTGAAGCCGTTCTACGACGAGGACATGGGGCGGCTCGTCGGGGAGTGGTTCTCGCAGGCGGAGGCGTTCCTGCTCGGACGGCGGACGTACGACATCTTCGCCGCGCACTGGCCGAAGGTCACCGACCCCGGCGACCCGGTCGCGTCCCGGCTCAACGGCCTGCCGAAGCACGTGGCGTCGCGGACGCTGACGGACCCGGCGTGGCCCGGGACGTCCGTTGTGGACGGCGACGTCGTGGCGTTCGTCCGCGAGCTCAAGTCCCGGCCGGGCGGCGAGATCCAGGTCCACGGAAGCGGCGCCCTGCTGCAGACGCTGATCGCGCACGACCTGGTGGACGAGTACCGGCTGTGGCTGTACCCGGTCGTGCTGGGCAAGGGGCGCCGGCTCTTCCCGGACGGTGCGGCACCGAAGGGGTTCGAGCACGTCGAGACGCGGCACACCGCCGCCGGCGTGAACGTGCTCGTGCTGCGCCCGGCGGGGAAGCCGCGGTTCGACACGTTCCGGCTGCCGGAGGACCTAAAGGAGTAGCGGGCGGCTGCTACCGTCGATCCCATGGAGCGCGCTGGACAGACGACGACGCCGAGGAGTGTCCCGGCGCGCTGAACGACGTTTCCGGCCCGGGGCGGTTGCCCCGGGCTTCGTCTTGTGGTCAACCGCCTCGCCACCTGCGAGGAGTCCACAATGCACGATCACCGCAAGCTCGGCCGTGAGCTCGGCCTGTTCGGCACCGACCCGCTGATCGGCGCGGGCCTGCCCTACTGGCTGCCCGACGGCGCGCTCGTCCGCCACAGCCTCGAGGAGTACGTCCGCGGCCTCGAACGGCGCGCGGGGTACCGGCACGTCCATTCGCCGGTGCTCGGCAAACGCGAGCTGTACGAGATCTCCGGCCACTGGGCGCACTACCGCGACGACATGTACCCGCCGATGGACGTCGGCGGTGAGCAGCTCGTGCTGCGGCCGAGCTTGTGCCCGCACCACGCGCTGATCTACCGCTCCCGCGGCCGCAGCTACCGCGAGCTGCCGTTGCGGATCGCCGAGGTGGGCGGGATGTACCGGGCCGAGCTGTCCGGCGTGCTCGGCGGCCTGAACCGGGTGCGCGCGATCCAGCTCAACGACGCGCACGTCTTCTGCACCCTCGACCAGGTGGAGGCCGAGGCCGTCGCCGCGCTGGCCCTGATCCGGCGGGCCTACGACGCGCTCGGCATCAGCCCGGCGCGCTACCGGCTCTCCCTGCCCGGCCCCGGCGGCAAGTACGTCGACAGCGATTGGGACCGCGCCGCGGACATCCTGCGCTCGGCCCTCGACGGCCTCCCCTACGACGCCGTCGAGGGCGAAGCGGCGTTCTACGGACCGAAGATCGACGTCCAGATCGCCGACGGCGCGGGCCGCGAGTCGACCCTGTCCACCGTCCAGGTCGACTTCCACCAGCCCGCGCGGTTCGGCCTGGAGTACGTCGGCGCGGACGGGGCGAAGCACCGGCCGGTCATGCTGCACCGCAGCATCATCGGCAGCGTCGAACGGGCGGTGGCCCAGCTGATCGAGGTCCACGGCGGTGCGTTCCCGGCCTGGCTGGCGCCGGTGCAGCTGCGGCTGCTGCCGGTGTCTCCCGCCGAACTGCCCTACGCGCGGGAGATCCTCGACCGGTGCGGCGACCTGCGGGCGGAGATCGCGGCGGAAGGCAGCCTCGGTGCGCGGATCCGGGACGGACGGCTGGTCCCGTACCAGGCCGTGCTCGGCCCGCAGGAGGTCGCCGCGGGGCAGCTTTCGGTGCGGCTGCGCGACGGACACCGTCTCGACGCCCAACCGGTGGAGGACGCGCTGGCGTCGATCCGGGAGGCCGTCAGGCTGCCATCGCCTCGGCCAGCCAGTCGAAGGCAGGAGCCAGGCTTTCCGGTGCCGCCCAGCCGTTGATCACCCCCAAAAGCTCCAGGTAACGCTCGCGGCGCGGATCGGCGGCCACGTCGAGCCACTCCCGCAGCTCGCCGGGATCCCGCCCGAGACCGTCGACGATCGCCTTGGCCGCCGGGGACCTCGGCGGGATCCCGGCCACGACGGCCGGGGTGACGGCGTCCCGCACCTCGGCCGCCAGGTCACGACGCAAGCCGCCTTCGTGACCGTCCGCGAGCCGGCGCAGGTTGGCGCGGAACTCCGTGTCCCGCATCAGCGCGGCCAGCTCGATCCACGCCTCGGCCTGTTCGGGAGTGGGGTCCCCGGGCAGGTCCGGCGTCAACGTCCGGGCGACCCCCGCCAGTTCGGGACGATCACCCAGGGCATCGGCGAGGAAATCGCCGACCAGGCACTGCCGCTCCACTTCGGACAACAAGGCCCGCTGGTGCGCGAGACTCGCCGCCTCGGGTGGCGAACCGCGGTTCGCCACCGCCTTCAGCACCACACTCCGCCGGCGCAGCACGCCGATCTGCGCCTCCACCGCGGCGGCGTGCTCCGCCGCGACCTCCGCGACGGTGGCCTCGCCGTCGATCACCCGCCGGATCGTGGCGAGGTCGACGCCGAGGTCGCGGAAGACGCGGATGACGTCGAGCCGGGCGAGCGCGGCGCCGTCATAACGGCGCTGGCCCGCGGCGTTGCGCCCGGACGGCGGCACGAGGCCGCGATCCGAGTAGAACCGGACGGCCTTGACCGTCAGCCCGGTCCGGTGGGCGAGTTCGCCGATCGAGTAGCGCATGCCACAAGCCTGGCAGCTCCCCTCGGGGGAGGCGCAAGACCTGCGGGTTCGCTCGATCGTGTCGATCACATGTTCGACGAATCGCGGTAATGTGGATCACACCGGCTCAGGTGTCTTCCCGGATCCGGGTCACCAGCTGGGTCGGGTTCACGAACCGCAACGCGACGATGAGGAGCACGAGCATGGACCCGGTGTAGATGGCCGCCATGGCGTCGACCGACTGGTTGGCGCGGATGCCCGCGGCGAACACGGAGTTGTACAGCGCCACCACGAGGGTCGTGGAGTCCGGGCCGGCGGTGAGGAACGTCAGCTCGAACATGCCGACCGTGCGCACCAGCACCAGGATCGACGCGGCCAGGATGCCCGGCAGCAGCAGCGGGCCGAGGATGCGGGTGAACACCGAGCCGGTCCGCGCGCCGGACATGCGGGCCGCGGCCTCGATCTTCGGGTCGATCTGCTCGATGAACGGCGTCATCGTCAGCACGACGAACGGCACCGAGGGCACGAGGTTGGCCAGGATGACGCCGGTGATCGTGCCGGCCAGGTGGAACTTGTAGAGCACAGTGGCCAGCGGGATGCCGTAGGTGATGGGAGGGATCAGGATCGGCAGCACGAACAGCAGCATCACCAGGCGCTTGCCGGGGAACGAGCGACGGGCCAGCGCGTAGGCGGCCGGGACGCCGACCGCCACCGACACGGCGATCACCACGAGCGCGACGATCGCCGTCGTGAGGAGGACGTCCGAGAGGCCGAACTCGCGCCAGGCGTCGGCGTACCAGTGGGTGGTGAAGCCGTCCGGGAGCCAGGTGCCGAACCACTGCGTGCCGAACGAGTCGACGACCACCGAGAGCACCACGCCCGCGAGGTTGACGAAGAAGAACCCGACGACGGCCCAGACGACCCAACGTCCGGGACGCGCGACCCAACCGGTCATCCCTTGCCTCCGGTCGCTCCGCGGTACAGCGTGCCCCGCCACGCCATGACCAGGCCGATCACGATCAGCATGACCACCGCCATCAGCATCGCGACGGCCGAGCCCATCGAGTAGTCGTACTCCTCGAACGCGGCGTGGTAGGCGGCGATCGAGATGACGCGGGTCTCGTTCGCCGGGTCGCCGACGAGCTGGGCGCTCGGGAAGACCGAGAACGCCATGACGAACGAAAGGCAGAAGGTGATCGCCAGGCCGGGCGCGAGCAGGGGCAGCGTGATGCGGCGGAAGCGCTGGACGCCGTTGGCGCCGAGCGTCGCGGCCGCCTTCTCCAGCGAGGGGTCGATGCCCGAGAGGTAGGACAACGTCAGCAGGAAGGAGAACGGGAAGCCGGTGATCACCAGTGACAGCAGCACGCCGGTGTAGTTGTGGATCAGCGGGAGCGGCTGGTCGGTGACGCCGAGGACGGTGAGCACCTTGTTCAGCCAGCCCGCCGGTCCGCCGTACATGATCAGGCCCTGCGCGGTGAGGACCGTGCCGAGCGTGATCGGCACGACGAGGATCGTCGTCAGGAGGCGTTTGCCGCGGACGCGGCCGCGCATCACGTAGGCGATCGGGATGCTGGCGAGGACGTTGATGAACGTCGCGGGCAGCGCGATGCCCAGCGTCGTCCAGATGGTGTTGCGCAGGTACGGGTCGCCGAAGAACCGCGCGTAGTTCGCGAAGACCCCGCCCTTGCGCGGCGCGAACGAGAGCTGGAGGCCGTAGAGGAAGGGGTACAGGAACAGGCAGGCGGTGACCAGCAGGCCGGGCACCAGCAGCAGCAGGGTGCGGTCGATGCCGCGTTCGGCCAGCCGGTGCCGCAGCGCGGGCCGGGCGGTCGCCACGGCGGTCATGGCGCGAACACCAGGACCCGCTCGGCGGGGACACCGATCTTGACGGTATCCCCGGGCGCGAGGCGCTTGTCCGTCCGGAAGTAGACCGGCACGCCGGTCTCCAGCCGGGCCGAGACCGACAGCTCGCGGCCGTGGTACTCGACGATCTCGACCGTCACGTCGAGGGCGTTCTCCGTGCCGTCGCCGACGACGAAATCCTCCGGGCGGATCGCCACCTTCGCCGGGCCCTCGGTGAGCGTGCCGCGGCCGGTCAGGCGGACTCCCGCGCCCTCCACGGTGATCGAGGAGCCGGCCGTTCCGGTGATCGTCGCGTCCAGGAGGTTGCGGTAGCCCATGAAGGACGCGACGTAGCTGTTCACCGGCTGGGCGTAGACCTCCTCGGGCGTGCCGATCTGCTGGACCGCGCCCTCGCGCAGCACCACCAGGCGGTCGGCCAGCGACAGGGCCTCCTCCTGGTCGTGGGTGACGTACACCGTGGTCAGGCCGAGTGTCTGGTGGAGGCGGCGGATCTCCATCCGCATCTCGAGCCGCAACTTGGCGTCCAAATTGGACAGCGGCTCGTCCATCAGGACGACCGGTGGCTCCAGCACCACGGCGCGGGCGATGGCGACACGCTGCTGCTGCCCGCCGGACAGCTGCGCGGGGAACTTCGCCGCATGCTCGGTCAGCTGCACCAGGCGGAGCGCTTCGTCGACCCTCCGCCGCGCCTCGGCGCGCCCGACCTTGCGCATCTTGAGGCCGAAGCCGACGTTGGCGCGGACGGACATGTGCGGGAACAGCGCGTAGTTCTGGAAGACCATCCCGAATCCGCGCTGCTCCGGCGGCTGCCCGTCGATGCGGGTGTCGTCGAGCCAGATGCTGCCCGCGGTCAGGGGCAGCAGGCCGGCCAGGCAGTTCAACGCCGTCGACTTGCCGCAGCCGGACGGGCCGAGCAGAGCCACGAACTCGCCACGGGCGATGGCGAGGTCGAGGCCGCGCAGGGCGTTCGCCGTGCCGAAGCTGCGGGACACCCCGTCCAGGCGCAGCTGCTCGAACGTCACTTCTTGCCGACCTTCGAGCCGCCGACCAGCTGGTTCCACTTGTCGAACGCCTTGACCTGCTGCTCGGTGGGCAGCGAGGTCTCCTTCGGGTACTGGGCGATCCACTGGTCGTACTCCGGGCGCCCGAACTGCCGGAGGGTGTCCTGGCTCTTCTGCGGCGCCATCTGCAGCGTGACGTCCTTGACCGCGGGGCCCGGGTAGAAGTACCCGTCGTCGTAGGCGATCGCCTGCTGGTCCGGCTTCAGCATCCACGCGACCAGCTGCAGGATCGCCGACTCCTGGTCGGGCGAGAGACCCTTCGGGATCAGGGCGTACTGGGCGTCGGTGACCCAGTGCATCGGCTGCATGATCGCCGTCTTGACCGTGTTGGGCACCGTGCCGAGCTTGCGCGGGTTGATGTCCCAGCCGGTGGTCGACATGACCATGTCCACCGAACCGGACGCGAGGTTCTTCATCGTCTCCGTGGTGCCCGACGGGTAGTACTTCACGTACTTGCCGAGCTCCTGCAGGAACGCCCAGGTCTTGTCCCAGCCCTGGTCCGGGTCCTTGGGGTCCTTGTCGCCGAGCAGGTACGGCAACCCCATCAGGAAGGTGCGGCCCGGCCCGGAGTTCGACGGCTGGGCGTACTGGAACTTCTCCGGGTGCGCCTTCGCCCAGTCGAGCAGCTCCTGCGGGGACGCCGGGGCGGCGGGCACCGCGCCGGGGTTGAACTCCAGGAGCGGACCCGACGGGTAGTAGACGACCTCGATGCCGTAGCCGTTGGCCAGCTCCTGCATCTTCGCCGCGGGCTCGAGGTAGTTCTGCATCAGGTTCGGGAACCGGCCGGCGAAGTCGGGGAGCACCTTCGCGAGCGTGCCGTTCGCGATGCCGGCGGACAGCCCGTCGGTGCCGCTCAGGACCAGGTGGGTCTGGGCGACGCCGCCGTCCTGCTCGGCCTTCAGCTTGCCCGCCATGCTCGGCGCGGGCGCCGTCGAATAGGTCACCTTCGAGAGCACTTCCGGGTGTGCGGCCTTGAAGTTCTCGATCATCTGCTTGGTGAGCTGCAGGTTGCCCGCGACGTCGAGGATGTTCAGCTCGACCGGCTTGCTCGGCTTGTCGGGCACGGCCTGGGGATCCGCCGCCTGGCCGCCGTCACCGCCGGGCGCGCCACAGGCCGCCAGACCGGCGGCGAGGCTCACCGCCAGCAACACTCGTCGGAATCGGAAGCCGGTGCAACGCTGCATGGCTGCTCCCTAGGTCCGTGATAATGTTGTATGTCGCATCGTATATCAGATCGGACATGCCAGTGGCGAGCACTTCTTCGGCCCGGAGGCCGCCGCCGCCCGTCTCACGGACGGATTTTGTCCGCGACGCGATCAAGGAAGCGATCTTGAACGGGGAGTTCGGGCCGGGCGAAACGCTCGTCGAAGCCGAGGTCGGCGCCCTGCTCGGGGTGTCGAAGACGCCGGTGCGCGAGGCCCTGCGGATCCTGGCCGGTTCCGGTTTGGTCACGATGAGCACGTACAAGGGGGCGGCGGTCCGGGTCATGGACGCCGAGAGCGCGTACGCGGTGTACGACCTGCGCGCGCTTCTCGAGCCCGAAGCCGTCCGGCGGGCGGTCGAGCGCGGCGCGGACTTCGGGGAGGCGCGGCAGGTGCTGGCCGGGGTCGAGACCGGCCCGGCGGCCGGCGACCGCGCGAAGGCCAGCCTGGCCAACCGGCTGTTCCACCGCGCGCTCTACGCCGGGTGCGGGAACCCGCTGCTGGTGGAGGTCCTGGACGGGTTGCGCGACCAGGCCGCACTGATCACCGTCACCGGCTGGGGCATCAGCCCGACCTGGCCCGGCGAAGCGGCCGAACACCGGGCGATCCTGAACGCCGCCGAGAGCGGCAACGCCCGGCAGGCCGAACACCTGCTGCGCAAGCACATCACCGATTTCATCGACCGGGTCGCCCGCGGGCTGCCCGGCGAACGCACCACCGAGACCGGCGATCCGAAGGGGGCCCGATGACGTTCGAGGAGCAGAGGCGGCGGCTGTCCGGGGTGGTGGCCATCCCGGTCACGCCGTTCGACGCCGAGGGCGCCGTCGACGGCCAGACGTACGCGAAGCTGGTGGACCGGCTGATCACCGGCGGCATCGAGGTCGTGACGCCGAACGGGAACACCGGCGAGTTCTACGCGCTCGACGCGGCCGAAGCCCGGCAGTGCCTGGAGGTCACCGTCGAGGCCGCGGCGGGCCGGGCGAGCGTGCTCGCCGGGATCGGGCACGACGTCGCGTCGGCGACGCGGGCCGCGGTGCACGCGCGGGAGGCCGGCGCCGACATGGTCATGATCCACCAGCCGGTGCACCCGTACATCTCCGGTGACGGCTGGGTCGATTACCACGCGGCGATCGCCGCCGCGGTGCCGGAACTGGGTGTTGTGCTCTACGTCCGCAACCCGGCGATCGCCGGTGAGCAGCTGCGGGCGCTCGGGGAGGCGGCGCCGAACGTCATCGGCGTGAAGTACGCGGTCCCGGACCCGGTGCGGTTCGGCTCGGTCGCCCGGGACGCGGGCTTCGACCGGTTCGTGTGGATCGCGGGGCTGGCGGAGCTCTCGGCGCCCGGCTACTTCGCCGTCGGCGCCACCGGTTTCACCTCGGGCCTGGTGAACGTCGACCCGGCGATCTCGCTGGAGATGTTCCGCGCACTGTCCACAGGGGACTATCCGGCGGCGATGACCGTCTGGGAGCGGATCCGGCCGTTCGAGGAACTGCGGGCCGCCAACGGGAACGCCAACAACGTCAGCGTGGTCAAGGACGCGCTCGGCCAGCTCGGCCTCTGCCGCCCCGACGTCCGGCCGCCGAGCCGGCTGCTGACCGGAGCGGAGCGGGAGCAGCTCTTCGGGCTGCTTTCCTCGTGGGGGCTCTCGTGAATGGCGGCTCGTCGGCGGGTCGGGGGGCGGCGGCAGTGCCGAACCCCGGCTCGTCGACGAGCCACCCGCTGACAGGGGCCTCCCGGACGCGAACCTCGCTGTAGCAACCTGATCGGGCGCCCCGGGCGTCGCTTGCGCAACTGCGGGCGGCTGCTCGCCGGTCGAACGGCCGGCACGGCTGCAAGACGAACGGGTTCACCAATCCGGGGTGCGGCTCCTGTCTCCGGCCAAGCGAACCGGCCGGACGGCCTCGGGTGTGTGGTATGTCACCGTCATCCCGATGTGGCCGACTGTACACCTCATCGGTGATCCACGGGGAATTGCCACGGAGGGCGCGGGGTGGGAGGCTGAGGGCATGCCGCGGGGCGACCCCACGGCCAGGCGCCAGCGCCCTTATCCCGGATCGGACCGGCCCATCGTGGCCGGAAGCCGTTGTTGGACAAGCATTTCAGCTGACCAGAACGGCGGACATGACTTCGCTTCAAGCTCCGGACACCTCGCACGGCAGTGACTTCGCCGAGCTGTCCCGGCTCATCAAGGACGCGGGCCTCCTGCGGCGGCGGCGCCGCTACTACGCCGTGCGGATCGGGCTCAACCTCGCCGCGTTCGGCGGCGGCTGGGTCGCCTTCGCTTACCTCGGCGACTCGTGGTGGCAGCTGTTGCTCGCCGCGTTCTTCGCGATGGTTTTCGGGCAGCTGGCGTTCATCGGCCACGACGCCGGGCACAAGCAGATCTTCCGCACCCGCCGGGCGAACGACGTCACCGGACTGGTCCACGGTGGACTCACCGGTTTGAGCTACGGCTGGTGGATCGGCACGCACGCGCGCCACCACGCCAACCCCAACCACGAAGACGAAGACCCGGACGTCGACATGGCCGCGCTCGCGTTCAGCAAGGCGCAGAGCTCGCAGAAGCGCGGTTTCCTGCGCTGGGTGGCGAAGTACCAGGCGTTCCTGTTCTTCCCGTTGCTCCTGCTCGAAGGCCTCAACCTGCACGTCTCGAGCGTGAAGGCGGTGTGGGCCGGGAACGTCCGCAAGCACAAGCTGGAATCCGCGCTGCTGATCGCGCACCTGGTGGCCTACCTCGCCGCGGTGTTCGTCGTGCTGTCGCCGCTGACCGGGATCATCTTCATCCTGGTGCACCAGTTCCTGTGGGGGCTGTACATGGGCTGTTCGTTCGCCCCCAACCACAAGGGCATGGAGATGCTGACGGCCGGCCACAAGCTCGACTTCCTGCGCAAGCAGGTACTGACGTCGCGCAACATCCGCGGCGGCCGGGTGACCGACTTCGCCCTCGGCGGGCTGAACTACCAGATCGAGCACCACCTGTTCCCGAGCATGGCCCGGCCGAACCTCAAGCACGCGCAGGTGATCGTCCGTGACTTCTGCGCCCGGCACGAGATTTCCTACGCCCAGTGCGGCTGGGCCCGCTCGTACGGGTACGTGCTGCAGCACCTCCACGCGGTGGGCGCGCCCCTGCGGGCAGCGACGGTGACCCCGTGACGGCCCCGGAGCCCGAGGCACCGGCGGAGCCCCGCAACGGCACGCAGTGCCCGAGCTGTCCCCACCCGCTGGGCACGCACGACGCAATCGCCCGCCGCTATTGCGCAGCAACGGCAGCGGGCCACGGAACCGACCGCGGCTGCGTGTGCGGCAAGGTGCCCGCCAAGACCCGCTGAGGCCGAGCAGCCGCGGCCGACGCACGAACGCGCTGGGGGCGGGAGGCCTGACCGCCTCCCGCGCGCCGGCATCCGGACCCACCTGCCCGCGCTCTGGCAGGCCGGCCCCCAGCCTCCCCGCGCGCCCAGCAGGGCCCACCCCGCCGGACTCCGGCGCCTGCCGGCCAACCCCAGCAGCGCAGGATCAGCAACCATGCCCCGCGTGACGACGCCCGGCTCCGGAAATCACCTCTTCGCAGGTCAACCGGGGCGTGACCCAAGTTACTCACGCGTTAACAACGCGTCAGCGAGCGCGGCGAATCCGTCAACACGGCATTCACGGGTGATCTTCGGCCCCGCCCGCGGGGGTGTGCTGGCGGAGTCCGATCCGCCGTGATGCCCGGAGGCACCCGTGACGCTCAGCGAGCTTCTTCCCAGCCTCGGCTGCGAAGCCGCCGATCACCTCGAGCCAGGAGTCTGGCCGCGAAGCACCCGACTCGGCGAAGACGGCGAACTGCTCTTCGCCGGCGCGCCGGTCAGTCACCTCGCCGCCCGCTTCGGGACGCCGTCGTACCTCATCGACGAACAGCAGGTCCGCGACACCGCCCGCGAGTACCGCGAAGCGCTCCCGGACGTCGAAGTCGCGTACGCGAGCAAGGCGTTGTGCACCCGCGCGGTGCTGCGCTGGGTCGCCGAAGCGGGGTTGTCGCTCGACACCTGCTCCGCCGGCGAGATCGCCGTCGCGCGCTCGGTCGGCTTTCCCGCGGAGCGCATGCTGCTGCACGGCAACGCAAAGACGCCCGAGGACCTGAAGGCCGCGCTCGGCTACGGCGTCCGGCGGATCGTGGTCGACTCGCTCGACGAGATCGAGCAGCTCGGCGCGCTCGCCCACGGCGCTCAGCAGGTGATGATCCGGGTGACACCCGGGGTCGCGGCCGGGGCGCACGCGGCCATCAGCACCGGCACCGAAGGCCAGAAGTTCGGCTTCTCGCTCCTCGACGGTGTTCCCGACAACGTCGATGCCGCCGTCGAAGCGGTGCAAAAACAACCCGGGCTGCGGCTCCGGGGACTGCACTGCCACATCGGCTCGCAGGTGACCAGGATCGACCGGTATGAGGCGGCCGCGCGGCGGATGGCCGAGGTGCTGGTGCGGATCCGCGACACCCACGGCGTGCCGCTGCGGGAGCTCGACCTCGGCGGCGGGCACGCGGTGCCGTACGTCGGCGGCGAGCCCGCGTTCGACCTCGGCGGCTATTCGCGCCGCCTGCGCGTGGCGCTCGCCTACGAATGCGCGGCGCACGGCTTCCCCCTGCCCCGCCTGACGATCGAGCCCGGCCGGGCGATCGTCGGGCCGGCCGGGATCACGGTGTACCGCGTGTGCGCGGTCAAGCGCGGGAGCCGCACCTTCGTCGCGGTCGACGGCGGCATGAGCGACAACGCCCGGCCTGCCCTGTACGGCGCCCGGTACACAACGCGCCTGGTGGGGCGGCGGTCGAAGGAAAAGCGCGTCCCGATGACCGTGGTCGGCAGGCACTGCGAAGCCGGTGACGTCCTCGCCGAGGACATCAGCCTGCCCGCGGACCTCCACGCCGGCGATCTGCTGGCCGTGCCCTGCACCGGCGCGTACCACCACTCGCTGGCGTCGAACTACAACCAGGTCGGCCGGCCGCCGCTGGTCGGGGTGCGGGACGGCGTCGCGACGCTGCTGGTGCGCCGGGAGACCGAGGAGGACCTCAGCCGCCGCGATCTGGGCTAAGCCTCGACGATGCTGTCGCCGTCGCGGGGGACGAACCCCCGCGGCAGGCGGCGGCCGGCGAAGAAGTCGCGGCAGGCCCGGTGGACCGCGAACATCAGCGGCACCCCGAGCACGATCGACACCACGCCGATCACCGCGACGCCGCCGATGCCGAACACCGTCGTCTCGCCCGCGTCCGGCCGGGCGTACTCGATCAGCGCGAACACCAGCACCGTCAGGAAGAACACGCCGCCGGTGAAGGGCAACAGCCCGCGCAGCACGAAGTTGCGCACGCTCGCGAAGAGCGTCCGGCGGAACACCCAGACGCAGGCCAGCGCCGTCATCGTGTACTCGATGGCGATGGTCAGCCCGACCGCGTCGACCGAGTCCGCCAGCACGTTCCCGCTGACCAGCGCCAGGAGCACGTACACCGCGAGCGAGACCAAGCCGAACGCCCAGGTGGCCACCGAAGGCGTCCGGAACCGGGGGTGCACGCGCCCGAAGACCGGCGGCAGCGCACCGTGGCTGGCCATCGACAACGTCGTGCGCGCCGCCGGCATGATCGTCGCCTGGCTGGTGGCCGCGCCGCTGGTGAGCACGGAGACGATCAGCAGCACGCCCAGCACCTTGCCCGTCGTACCGTCGCCGAACACCGCGCCGCCCAAGCCCGCCAGCACGTCCTCGGAATTGGCCTCGTTCGCCAGGCCGATCCCCTCGGCGCCGACCCCGGCGAAAGCCAGCGCGGCGACCGTCACGAGCAGGTAGTTCAGCACCAGCAGCACCGTCGAAAGCACCGCCGCCCGCCCCGGCGCGCGGCGCGGGTCGGCGGACTCTTCGTTGACCGACAGCGAGCTTTCCCAGCCCCAGTAGATGAACACGGCCAGCAGCACCGCCGAAACCGCGGTGCCGGCGGAGACCCCGCCCGGCCACAGCCAGTCGAGCCGGGGCACCGACGCCTGCGGACCGGCCGTGCCGTCGAAGACGCGGACCAGCGCGACGGCCGAGAAGAGCACCAGGACGGCGAGTTCCACCCCGAGCAGGATCCACTGCGCCCGCGCGGACACCTCGATCCCGCGGTAGCAGAGCCAGCACAGCGCCAGCAGCCAGGCGGCGCCGATCGCCGTCGTCACCCACCGGTTGCCCGCCGCTTCGGGCGCGCCGAACAGCAGCAGCGTGTACCGGCCGGTGAGCGCGGACTGGCTGCTCATCACCAGCAGCTGGGCGACCGTGACGACCCAGCCGGTGAACCACCCGGCGTGCGGGCCGAACGCGCGCGCCGCCCACGTGAAGTTGGTGCCACAGTCGGGTTCCGCGGTGTTCAGCTCGCGGAAGGCGACGGCGACGAACAGCACCGGCACGAACGAGAGCAGCACGAACGCGGCCGCCTTGAACCCGGTGCCCGCCAGCACGATCAGCCCGAGCGTGGCCGCGATGGAATAGGCGGGCGCGGTCGAGGACATCCCGATGACCATCGACGACACCATGCCCAGCGCACCGCCGCGCAGTCCCTTTGCGGGAACGGCGGGGGCGGCGCCGAGCGCCACGGCCTCCGACATGCGTTGGTCCTCCTGGGGTTGCCGGTACGGGAAAGCCGCCAGACGGTACCTGGAGCCGGGCGGTAAGTGCGGCCTGCTGTGCGCGGGCGCACAAAACCGCCTCGGAAAGCCTCGTGGATTCCGCCGCTGACCACCGATTCCTCGGCTGAGCGCGGCGTGCACGTCGAATCGCGCGAAGCTGCCCCGGAGGGCTCGCTTTCTCGGCAGGTCTCGATACGCTGCGCACTTGACAAATCACATGCCGAAACACAGGGAGGGACGGCATGGGTGACGAAACACGTGCGCGCGCGCTGGACAATACGGACAGATCACTGATCGCTCTGCTGCAGCAGGACGGGCGGGCCTCGTTCACCGCACTCGCCAAGGCGGTCGGGCTTTCGGAGGGAGCGGTCCGCCAGCGCGTGCAGCGGCTGCTGCGCGACGACCTGATGCAGATCGTCGCGGTGACCGATCCCGCCAACGTGGATCTGACGCGCCAGGCCATGGTCGGCATCAACGTCGACGGCGTCGATCCGCGTGAGGTGGCGGACAAGCTGTCCGAGCTGACGAACGTGCACTACGTCGTGCTGTGCGCCGGGCGCTACGACCTGCTGGCCGAGCTGGTCTGCCGCGACGACGACCACATGCTCGACGTGCTCGGCGAAGAGATACGGAAGATCCCGGGTGTGTCCGGGACGGAGTTGTTCGTGTACCTGAAGCTGGCCAAGCAGAATTACTCCTGGGGCCGGCTCACGGCGTAGCGACCGGGGATGACGGGCGCCGCCGCCCGCCACCCCCCGTTCGCTACTGGAACCTCCGGTGCCCGGACCTCGCGGGCACCCCGGCCTCGGCGAGGCCGGTCAGCGCCGCCGGGAGCGGATCCCGGTGCAGCACCCCGAGGCGCTGCGTGGCGCGCGTGAGCGCGACGTAGAGCTCGGCCGCGCCGCGCGGGCCCGCGGCCAGGATCCGCTCCGGTTCGACGACGAGGACGGCGTCGAACTCCAGGCCCTTGGTGGCCGAGGCCGGGATCGTTCCCGGCACCCCCGGCGGACCGATCACGACGCTGGTGCCCTCGCGGCCGGCCTCGTCGCGGACGAAGTCTTCGACGGCGCCGGGCAGCTCGTCGTCCGCCACTCGTCTGGACCACGGCCGGACCCCGCACGCGCGCACCGATTCCGGGGTGCGCGCGCCGGGCGCGAACTCCGCCAGCAGCGCGTTCGCGACGGTCATGATCTCCGCCGGGGTCCGGTAGTTCACGGTCAGCTCGCGGTGGACCCAGCGGTCGCCGACGTACGGCTCGAGCATCGGGCCCCACGCACTCGCCCCGGCGGCCGAGCGGCGCTGCGCGAGGTCGCCGACGATCGTGAACGAGCGGCTGGGGCACCGCCGCATCAGCACCCGCCAGTCCATTTCGGACAGTTCCTGGGCCTCGTCGACGACGACGTGCCCGTACGTCCAGTCGCGGTCCGCGGCCGCCCGTTCGGCGAGGTCGCGCGGGTCGCGCTCGGTGAACCGCTCGGCCAGGTCGCCGGCGTCGAGCAGGTTCTCGGCGACCAGCTGGACGTCCTCGTCCAGCTCCTCGCGGTCCAGCTTCATGAGCTCCATGACGCCGGAGGCGTACTCGGCCTCCGCTTCGGCCCGCCCGCGCGCGGCGGCGCGTTCGGCGGTGTCGTCCCGGCCGAGCAGGTCGGCCAGCTCGTCGAGCAACGGCACGTCCGGCACGGTCCAAGCCCGGCCGTCGGCGCGGAACAACGCCGGATCGGCTCCGGCGGCCTCGAGCCGGCGTGGCGACGCGTACAGCGTCGCCAGCAGCGTCTCCGGCGTCAGGTACGGCCACAGCGCGTCGAGTGCAGCATCGAGCGCTTCGTGCTCCACGAGCCCGTCGAGGACGTCGGTGCGCAGGTCGGCCCACAGCCCGCGGTCCTCCCGGTCCAGCCAGCCTTCGCCGATCTTCGTCACGGCCCGCTCGGCGACGAGCGCCGCGGCGTGCTCGCGGAAGATCGCGCGGGCTTCGTTGTGCGGGAGCCCGGACCGGCGCGCTTCGCGCCGGGCCTCGGCCACGAGACCCGCGTCGAGCTCCACGACGACGTCACCCAGATCGACCGGCACCGGTTCTCCGGGCACCTCCTGGCGGTCGGCGACCGCGGCCTCCAGCACGTCGAGGATCTCCAGCGAACCCTTGAGCCGCGCCACCTCCGGCCGGTCTTCGGCGGTGACGCGCAGGCCGGGGACGAGGTCGCCGGTGGTCAGGGGAACGACGTCCGACTCGCCGAGCGACGGCAGCACGCGGCCGATGTGGTCGAGGAACAGCGGGCTCGGCCCGACCACCAGCACGCCGCTGCGCGACATCCGTTCGCGGCGGGTGTAGAGCAGGTACGCCACCCGGTGCAGGGCGACGGCCGTCTTGCCGGTGCCGGGGCCACCCTCGACCACCAGCACGCCCGGGTGGCCGAGGCGGATGATCTCGTCCTGCTCGGCCTGGATCGTCGCGACGATGTCCCGCATGCCCTGGCCGCGGGGCGCGTTGACGGCCGCGAGCAGGGCCGCGTCCCCGCGTTCGGCGGCTCCCGGCCGGCCCAGCACTTCGTCGGTGAAATCGAGGACCCGGCGGCCCATCGTGTGGAATTGGCGACGGCGGCGCGTGTTTTCCGGTGTCGCCGCGGTGGCGACGTAGAACGGCCGCGCCGCCGGCGCCCGCCAATCGAGCAGGAACGGCTCGTAGTCGTTTTCCGCGTCGAAGAGCCCGACCCGGCCGATGTAGCTCCGTTCGCCCGAAAGGGCGTCCAACCGGCCGAAACAAAGCCCGTTGTCGGCGACGTCCAGCCGAGCCGCCTCCCGCGACCGGCAGCGGACGTCGGTCTCCCGTTCCCCCGGCGTCACCCCGGTTTGCCCGAGTGCGCCGTGGTAGCGGGCCTGCGCCGCCGCGCGCTCGCGATCGAGCCGCTCGTACAGCGCGGCGACGTAGGCCCGTTCTTCCCGCAATTCCTCGTCGTACCCCTGGTTTGACAAGTTCCCCTCACAGCGGTTAGACTCTTATCAGGTTCGGCGCGTACTCCGTTGTTTCGGAGAGCACGCCGATTTTTTATTGTCCACCCGCTGTCAAGGGCCGCTCAGCCCAGCATGAATTCGCGCACGCTCAACGGCCGGTCGACCACCCGCACGTCACCCAGCAGCCCCGCGAAACTGCGGTCGACCTTCCCGCCGTAGGACGAGGCACCGACCAGCCACGAACCGCCCGGGTCGGCGAGCCCGACGGCGGGCGTGGCCGGGTTCCGGACGACCGGGCAGCCGTCGACGTACAGGGTCGTGCGCCTGCCGTCGTTGACCACGGCCACGTGCCACCACTTTTCGACCGGCAGCTCGTGCCCCCAGTTCGTCGAGGTCCGGTTCTGGTTCAGCGGGTACACCGCCCACTGCAGCTCCCCACCGTCCGAAAGGGACAGTGTGGCCGCCGACTCCTGCGGGTCGTCGCCGGTCTTGCCGGCGGCCGCGCCGCTGCCCTGCCGGGCGAAGAGGCCGCACCAGCCGTGGTGGCCGTCCTTGAAGTCCGCGGGCAGCCGGAAGAACGCCTCGACGGTGTAGCCGCGCTCGAACTTCAGCCGGTTCATCGGCGCCGCGTCGACCGTGCGCAGGTACGCACCGCGGCTCGGGTCCCGGCCGCCGGCGAACCGCAGGCTCGCCCGCGACGGCTGCCGCGGCGAGAACTCGCTCGAGTACTTCAGCGCGTCCGGCCCGCTCCCGGGCGCGGTGACGCGCCTGAGGTCGTTGCCGCGGCCGGTCTGGTCCCGCACGACGACGTCGTCCGGCACCGCCTTGCCGTCCTGGCCGCCTTCGAACCGCCAGTACGCGACGGTTCCGGGGATGACCAGCTGCTTCGCCGGCCGTCCGGGCGGCACCGGGACCGGCGCGAAGCCCCGGAAGCGCTCGGCGAAGTCGATCTCCAGGCTGAAGTAGTCGGCCGTGCCGCTGCGCTCGACCTCGACCCGCTGCAGCTCGCTCAGGTGGTCCTGGGCGGCGAGCCACGGCGAGAACGTCCGGACGTCGATCACGCCCCGCGCGAGGTCGAACCGGTAGAGCCGGACCATCGCGCCGCCGCCGTAGTAGCGGTCTTGGTAGTTGGCGATGTGGACGTGCACGTCGTGCCCGGCGGCGTTCTTCCGGACGGTGCGCCCGGTCGGCCAGTAGTGGCCGTTGAGCGTGAGGAAGATCTGGTCGTTGCCCTGCACCAGCTCCTGCCAGACGTGCTCGCCGAACGTCGAGAACTGCGCCTGGGCGTTGTCGTCGGCCCAGACCAGCTCGTGGATCGTGAGGATCGCCGGCAGCGTCGGGTGCTGCGCGAGGACCTGCTTCGCCCAGTTCAGGCCACCGGCCGAGGGCCGCCAGTCGAGGGCGAGCAGCAGCCACTCGCGGCCGCCGCCGCGGAAGACGTGGTAGCTGTTGTAGCCGTCCTTCGTCGCGCCGCGGAACGTCGGGGAGTTGCGCTGGCGCTGCGGGCCGAACGCGTCGAGGTACGGCGAGGGGCCGCGCTGGTCGTCCTTCGAGCCGTCGATGTCGTGGTTGCCCGCGAGGGTGCTGTACGGGAACCGGCGGCGGTCGAGGGCCTGGAAGGACCGGCTGATGCGGGCGAACTCGTCCGCCCGCCCGTTCTGGGTGAGATCGCCGAGGTGAGCGAGGAAGACAACGTTGTCGTCGGCTTCGTCGAGGACGTACCGCAGCGAGGCGTCCAGCGGGGCCGCGTCGCCGCGGTCCTCGTCGAACAGGTACTGCGTGTCCGGCATGACCACAAGCGTGAAGCGCGGGTCTTCCGGGTCGGGGCGGTGCCGGCCGGTGGCTCCGGCGGCCGGTGCGCCGAGGACGTTCGGCAGGGTCGCCGCGGCGGCGACGGCCGGGGCGCCGAGGAGGAAGGTCCGGCGAGAAGTGTCAGTCACGGGCGGGAAGCTACGGGCGGCGTCCGACCACCCCGGCAACTGCTGCCGAACGGGAAATGAACAGCGGTACTCTGCGCCCATGAGCGGCCCGCGGGTGTTCCGGTTGATCCAGCCCGTCGACGACATCGAGGTCGCCGTCGCGTTCTACGGCGCCGTCTTCGGCGACCCCGGCGAGCGGATCGCGGTCAACCGGCACTACTTCACCTGCGGCGGCGTGGTGCTGGCCTGCGTCGAGGCCCCGCGCGAGCACCGCGAGCCGCGCCCGCAGCGGGACCCGCGGATCGTCTACCTCGCGGTCGAGGACGTCGAGGAGACGTTCGAGCGGGTGCGCGCCGCCGGACCGCGCTGGGCCGACGACGCCATCGAGACGCAGTTCTGGGGCGAACGCTCCTTCTACGCCGACGACCCCTTCGGCAACCCGCTCTGCTTCGTCCAGGAGGACACGCTCTACTCGGGCGGGTCCGCCGGCTGAGTGCCGTTGGCCGGGTGCAACCGCATCGGCATGACGAACCAGAGGATCCCGAAGATCAGCAGGCACAGCGCGAGCATGACGAACATCGCGATCTCGCCGTAGACCACCTTGGCGATCAGCGCGACCGTCGACGTGATCGCCAGGGCCAGGCAGACCAGGCCGACCAGTACGAGCCGGTTGCCGGCGGTCAGGATCCGTTCCCGGCTGCCCGTGCGGAACAGCAGCCGGTGCCACGCCGCGGGCGCCGTCAGCAGCGCCGTCGCCGCCACCGCGAGCGCCACCGCGGACAGGTGCAGCGACTTCTCGAACCCGCTGGCGTCGTGGAACCGCTCGGTGAACACGACCGACAGCAGGAAGCCGAAGAGGATCTGCACCCCGGCCTGCGCGACACGCAGCTCTTGCAGCAGTTCGCCGACGTTGCGGGTGAGCTGCTCGTTGCGGGTTTCGCCGGTGTGTTCGGGCACGAATGCACAATAACCGGACACGGGAGCGCCCACCGGCTGGGAAATCCGTAACTTTTCCACCAGTTCGATCACGCTTCCGGGTGATGATCATGGCGGCTCCCCGGCCGACTGGCTAAAGAGGGCAGATGCGTCTTCTTCCCGCTTTCGCCGCTGCGGCCGCCGTCGCCGTGCTCGCTCCCGGCGCCGCCGCCGCGTCGTCGGCACCGGTGCGGTTCGCGACCGCGCACGGCACGTTCACCGCGGGTGCCCCCGGCGCACCCGCGGTGACGTACCGCCCCGACCTCGTCCCGGCCGGCGCCCGGGCGCACGTGGTCAGCCTCTCGGCCGCGGCCACCGGCACGAGCACCACGCTCGTCGTCAGCGGCCTGCGGCCGGGACGGGCCTACGGCGCCCACGCGCACGCCCGGCCGTGCGGCACCACCGGCGACGCCGCCGGGCCGCACTTCCAGCACGCGCCGGACCCGGTGCAGCCGTCGGTCGACCCCGCCTACGCGAACCCCCGCAACGAGATCTGGCTCGACTTCACCACCGACCGGCTCGGCACCGGCTTCGGCCGATCCACAGTGGACTGGACGTTCGGCGCCCGGCGGGCGAAGTCCGTGGTCCTCCACGAAACGCCCACGCACACCGATCCCGGTCACGCGGGCACGGCGGGTGCCCGGCTCGCCTGCCTGGACGTCGGCTTCTAGTCAGAACCCCCAGGAGCGCTCGGGCACCACGCGGATGCGGACGGAGTACTTGGCGTCGAACCCGTCCGCGGTCAAGCCGATCGCCGCGTAGTGCGAGCCGTACTTGCCGAGGTACCCGGGCGCCTCCGAGGCCTTGCCCGCCTCGACGTGCGCTTTCCCGTTGACGACGAGGATCGAGCCGCCGTGCTCGTCGCTGTTGAGGTGGAAGCTCACGTCGGGGTTCGCCTCGATGTGCCGGAGCTTCGCGGTGCCGGGCTCGCTGAACACCACGATGTCGTCGCCGTCGAGGACGAACCACACGGGCCGCGGTGCCGGCCGCCCCTTCGGCGTGACTGTCGTCAGCCAGGCGATCGGCTCGCCCGCCCGGTCGGCGAGGTTCGGCTGTGCCATATCGGTGCCCCCTGGTCGTCGGTCAGGTGATCCAGGTAACCACGGGGCACCGACAATTCTTCCGCGCTAGCGCGACGCGACCCGCCGCGCGTACCGCGTCCCGGCCGCCAGCAGCACCAGGCCCGCGCCGAGGAACGCGCCCACCCTGGCCAGGCCGTCGAGCGCCGACAGGTCGAACAGCACCAGCTTGAGCACCGCGGCGCCGACCAGGATCAGCCCCGTCACCCGCAGCGCGGTGACGTCGATCCCGCGCAGGAGCAGCACGAGCGCCGCGATCGTCCAGGACACCGTGATCAGCGCGTGGCCGAGGAGGAACCCCGTCCGGCCGGGGACCGCCAGCAGCGCCCCGCAGAGCACGACCCCGGCGGCGCCGTACAGCGCCGAAACCCCGGCGAGCAGCCAGATCGGCAGGTCGTCGGCCGGTCCGCGGAACACCGCCAGCCGGGCCGCGGCCCACGGCAGCGCGACCGACACGGCGAGGATCAGCGCGGCGACCGCGAGCGCACCGGCCAGATCGGCGGCCGAGCGGGTGCGGGGGACGATCAGCAGCGCGGGTGTGACGTCGAAGGCCACGCCGATCAGGCCGCCGATCGCCGCGAACCCGAGCGCGGCGGCCAGTGCGCCCCGGTTGCGGCCGCCCACCGCGGCCACGACCAGCAGCAGCGCCTCGCCGAGCAGCACCCCGGCGCGCGCCGGGCCGTCGAACTGGGTGACCGTCGCCTGCAGGAGCGCGAGCAGCCCGGCCAGGCCGGCCACCTGCCCGGCGAACCCGGGCCACCAGCGGCGGGCCGCCCAGACGGCGAGCAGCAGGACGCCCGCCCCGGCCGTGATCGGCACCGCCTGCGCCTTCGGCAGCAGCAGCGCCGCGACGAGCGTGGGCAGCACCGCGGTCGCCAGCAGCGAGAGCGCCGCGGGGTCGTTCTCCCGGCGGCGCAGCACGATCAGCGCGAGCACCAGCCCGGTGACCCCGGCGCCGCCGGCCGCGGCGGTGTTGGCCCAGCTGCCGCCCCCGCCGAGCACCGCCGTGCTGATCACGGCGGCGAACAGCGGCGGGACACCGGCGGCGAGCGTCAGCGACGACCAGTCGCGGCGCAGCTGCACCGGCGCCGTCGCGAGCTGGATCATCAGCAGGAAGGTGACCAGTTCGGGGGTGAACCCGCGGACGATCATCGGCGCGCACACGACGCACCCGGCAACGACGGCCGAGGCCAGCAGCGGCGACTCCCAGCGCACGGCGACGAGCAGCCCGCCGACGGCGACCGCCAGCCCGGCGGCGAGCCCGGCGAGCACCGGCAGGTACTCGTAGAGCGTGGTCGCGGCGACGACGTCCAGGTAGAGCGTGGCGATGCCGGTGGCGGCCAGCGCGAAGGCGCCGGTGCGGCCGGCGGGCTTGCGGTGCAGCCACACGCCGGTGCCGGTGAGCGCCAGCCCGAACGCGGCGCCGACGAGCACCCGCGGCAGCGGCCCGAGCCAGCCGCGCTGCACGGCCAGCACCAGCAGCAGGACGACGCCGAGCAGCGTCACGGCCCCGCCGACCCAGGCGAGCACGCGGCTCCCGGCGCCTTCCTTGCCGAGCTTCTCGCCCAGCGTCTGCCGCGGAACCGGCGGCTGGAACGGCGGCGGGGCGTAGTGCTGTTGCGGCGGCGGGCCGTACTGCGGCGGCGGGCCGTACTGCTGCTGCGGCGGCTGCCACTGGTACTGCGGCCACGGGACCGATTCCGGCCGCATCGGCCGGGGAGCCGGCTGGGGTTGCGGTTGCGGCTGGGGTTGCGGTTGCGGTGCCTGCTGCGGCTGTCCGGCCTGCTCGGGCTCCCGGGCCTGCTCAGGCTGCCGGGCCTGCTCAGGCTCTTGGGCCTGTTCAGGCGGCCCGACCCGGACGGTTCGCAGTTCGGAGCCCACCACGGCGAGACGACGCCCCAGGTCGTCGATCTCGCCGGCGAGCCGGAGGAGCACATCTGCTTCGGTGGTCATACCGGACAGGGTCACCCACCGCGTCCACCTGCGGATCCGTAGCACTACTCAAACCCGGGTCACGTCCTGGTCGCGGCCAGCACCTCGTCCATGGTCGCCATGATCGAGACCGTCTCGGCCAGTGGCATGAGCGGGCTTTCGGTCTCCCCGGCGGCCAGCCGGAGCGCCACCTCGTCGGCCTGGTGCCGCAGGCCCCGCCCCTCGTCGACGTACTCGAAGCGGCTCGGCTCACCGTCGCGCGGGATGAAGGTGAAGGAGGCGGGCGCGTAGAAGGGCCCGTCGATCTCGATGCGCGCGTCCGTGCCGACGATCGACGCCGTCGTCGGCGAAACCGCGCTCAACGTGCAGGTCAGGACGGCCTGGGCCCCGCCGGGGTAGCCGAACAGCATCGACGTCTGCGCATCGACGCCGGTGAAGGCGGGCGTGGTCATGGCGGCGACGCGGTCGGGCGCCCCGAGGACCATCGAAGCGAACGAAACCGGGTAGATCCCCAGGTCGAGCAGGGCGCCCCCGCCCAGCTCCGGCGCGAAGAGCCGGAAAGCGGGGTCCTCGGCGAACCACTGCCCGTGGTCGGCGGAGACGGTGACGATCCGGCCGAGGGTAGGCAGGAGCTCGCGGATGTGCCGGATGTGCGGCAGGAAGCGCGTCCACATGGCTTCCATCAGGAAGAGGTCCTTGTCCCGCGCCAGCTCGACGAGGTCCCGCGCTTCTCCGGCGTTCATCGTGAACGGCTTTTCGACGAGCACGGGCTTGCCGGCTTCGAGGGCGAGCCGCGCGTTGGCGTGGTGCAGGGGGTGCGGGGTGGCGACGTAGACGACGTCGACGTCCGGGTCGTTCGCGAGGGCTTCGTAGCTGCTATGGCGGACCGGGATGCGCCGCTCGCCGGCGAACCGCTCGGCGCTCGCGGCCGAGCGCGACCCGACCGCGGCGGCGACGCCGGACCCGGTGAGCTCGAGGTCCCGGGCGAAGGCGCCGGCGATGCCGCCGGTGCCCATGATTCCCCAGCGGAGGGGCTCGTTGGTCATACGCCGAACCCTATGCCTGTCTAGAGTGTCGAATCGATCACCGGGAGAGGGGACTGGGGTGGCGGAGGCGAAGAAGGCGGGCTGCATCGCGGGAGCGGTCGCGCTGATGGGTGCGATCGGGGCGTTGCTGAGCGGGATCGCCGACTTCGGCGGGCTGTTCAAGGACGACCCGCCTGCCGCCGGCTCCCCCACGGCCGCGGCGCCCGTCCCGTCCCAGCCGCCGGCTGCGGGCACCACGGCCGCCGCCGCGGCGACGGTGTACTTCCAGGGCCACCTCGAGTTCGGCCGCTTCAACCTGGACCTGAACCCCCCGAAGCGCACGGGCGACACCTACATCGTGGGCGGCACGGGCGGGGTGTTCGAGAGTTACCACGACGCGGGGAAGCTGGCGGTCTGGACGAGCGGCGGGACCCCGGACAGCGCGGCGTGCGGATCGGCGGTCGACGAACGGGGCGCCGCGTACATCAGCGGCGTCGAGAAGGGCAACCACGTCTGCGGGCGGACAGCGGAGGGCCGCGTGTTCCGGGTCGACGTCACCGGCGTGAGCGACCGCATCGACGGAGGCGTCACGGGGGACGTCACGGTCTGGGGGAAGTAGGCGCCGCTGTCGCCCCGAGTGGGCGCGAGATCCGCCGCAGGTACTGCACGACGTAGAAGACGACCAGCAGCCCGTCGAGGACGGCGAGCGGGATCTTCACGCCGACGTGTCCTTCGTACTGCCAGGCGAGGGCCAGCGCCGCGACGGTGGGAACCGCCACCGTCAGCATGATCGGCAAGTGGAACACCGTGAAGATCTCCCGGAACCGGGTCTTCCGCCACGCCGGGCGGCCGTGCCACCCCATGGCCCCGGGGTACTGCTCGTCCAGTGGCTGCTCGATGTCGGTCAGCAGGTATCGGGACACATCGGCAATGGCTTTGGTGTGGTAGAGCACAAGCAGGCCGAAAAGGACCGTGACAATGGGCGCTACCAGCAACAGAGGACCGTTGTTCCGTTCGAGGCCGATGCCGAGGATCGCCCCGCTCACGGTGATCGACGAAACCAGGAGCGTGATGCGGTGATCCATGCGCTTGAGGCATTCATCGCGCAACGACTTGTATTCGACGAGCATCAATTCGCGGTGCACCGCGGAATACACCTCGGCCGGCTCGGTCATGCGAAGGTCTCCTCCCCTGACGACGATCACCCAGAGTAAGGACCCGGCCGCGGCGCTGTGTTCCGCCAGACAGGGGCGACCGGCTCGGCCACCCAGGTTCACGTGACCGACACCACAAGCGACAATGGAGGACGTGACCGCCACCCTGAGCAAGCCCGCCCTGAAGATCGGCCCCTACCAGGTCGATCCCCCAGTCGTGCTCGCTCCCATGGCCGGCATCACCAACGTCGCCTTCCGGCAGCTGTGCGCCGAGTACGGCGCCGGCATCTACGTGTGCGAAATGATCACCGCCCGCGCCGTCGTCGAACGCCACCCCGGCACCATGCACATGATGACCTTCGGCGAGCACGAAAAGCCCAGGTCCATGCAGCTCTACGGCGTCGACCCGAAGACCATGGCCGAAGCCGTCCGGATCATCGTCGGCGAGGGGCTCGCCGACCACGTCGACTCCAACTTCGGCTGTCCCGTCGCGAAGGTGACGCGCAAGGGCGGCGGGGCGGCGCTGCCGTTCAAGCGGAAGCTGTTCGAAGCCATCGTGCGCGAGTCCGTGAAGGCCGCCGGGGACACACCGTTCACGGTGAAGTTCCGCATCGGCATCGACGACGACCACCACACCTTCCTCGACGCCGGACGCATCGCCGAAGCCGAGGGGGCCGCCGCCGTCAGCCTGCACTCCCGGACGGCCGCGCAGCGCTACTCCGGCCAGGCCGACTGGACCAAGATCGCGGCGCTGAAACAGGCCGTCACCAGCATCCCCGTCCTCGGCAACGGCGACATCTTCAGCGCCGCCGACGCCCTGCGCATGGTCGAGGAGACGGGCTGCGACGGCGTTGTCGTCGGCCGCGGCTGCCTCGGCCGGCCGTGGCTGTTCGGCGAGCTCGAAGCCGCCTTCGCGGGTCGGCCGTTGCCGACCCCGCCCAACCTGGGCGAGGTGGCCCGGGTGCTGCGGAGGCACACCGAGCTCCTCATCGAGCACGACGGCCACGACAAGGCCATGCGCGACATCCGCAAGCACATGGCCTGGTACCTGATGGGCTTCCCGGTCGGCTCCGAACTCCGCCGCGGCTTCGCGATGCTCTCCAGCATGACCCAGCTCGACGACCTGATCGCCCAGCTCGACCACGACGCCCCCTTCCCCGAAGCCGCCACCGGCCCGCGCGGGCGTCAGGGCTCCCCGGGCAAGGTCACGCTGCCACACGGCTGGCTGGACGACCCGGACGACGACTGCGTCCCCGAGGCGGAAGACATGCACTCGGGCGGCTGAGCTGCACCAGGCTCAGGCCGAACAGCAGCACCCCCAGCGGCACGTGCACGGCCTTGACGTGCGCGATCCCGAGCACCACCTGGACCGAGACGAGCCCCAGGAACACGACCGCGTAGAGCACCGCTCGCGGCGATCCGCCGCCCGGCCGCCAGACCAGGACGGCAGCGATCAGCTGCACGACGGCGACGACCCACACCGTGTACGCGGAAGCGCTGTGCAGGACGTGCCCGTTCGGGGTGGTCAGCAGCAGGCCGGCGGTGACCGCCGAGAGGAAGGCGGCCAGCGTCTGCAGGCCGATCGTGAGGCGCAAGAACATTCCCATGCGGACCCGACGACGCAGGCCCGCGGAATGTGCGGCCGTGACATCTGTCAGGCCCAAGTCGTGGCGGACGGCATCCCTCACCGGCCCCTCGCCGCGACAAGCTCTTCCCATGACGACGAACCAGCCCGGCAGCTCCCCGCTCAAGTCCCTCGCCATCGACATCGCCGTGCCGATCGGCGTCTACTACGGACTCCACTCCCTCGGCGCGAGCGACTTCACCGCGCTCGCCCTCTCCGGGGTCTTCCCGCTCGCCCGGACCCTCCACCAGTTCGCCAAGAACCGGACGCTCAACGGCCTCGCCCTCGTCGTCCTCGTCACCAACGTCGTCGGCATGCTGTTGACCCTCGTCTCCGGGGACGCCCGCATGATGATCGCCAAAGACTCGCTCGGCAGCGGGATCACCGGGGTCGTCATCCTGATCTCCGCCTTCACCGCGCAGCCGATCATGACGAAGACCCTGCGCCCGTTCCTCACCCACGGCCAGGCCGACCACGAAGCCGCCTGGGAACGCCTGGCGGGCAACCGGCGGTTCGACACCGTCCTGCGCCGCAGCAGCTACATCTGGGGCGTCGGGTTCGTGCTGGAGAGCGCCGCCCGGGTCGTGGGCGCCTTCACCCTGCCGGTGTCCACGATGGTGTGGTTGAGCACGGTCGTCTTCGTGGGCACGTTCACCCTGATCATGCTGGTCGCCGGCGTGAGCGCCAAGGAAGCGGGCAAGATGGTCGCGGTCGAGGCGAAACGCGAGCTCGTCGCCGCTTGACCTGCAACAACCCAGGGCGTACAGGTATGTACATGTACAGCAAGCGGCAGCAGCTGGTCGGCGACCTCACCGACCTGATCCGCTCCGGGCGCCTCGCCCACGGCGAGCGCCTCCCCGGCGAGAACCAGCTGGCCCTGCGGTACCAGGTCAGCCGCGGCACCGTCCGCAGCGCGCTGTCCGAGCTCCAGCAGCTCGAGCTCATCTCCACCCAGGCGGGCGTCGGGTCGTTCGTCATCTTCGACGGCGTCCAGCTCGACCAGCGGATCGGCTGGGCCCGCGCCCTCGCCGACGCCGGTGCGCCGGTCACCACCGACCTGCTCGGCATCAACACCGTCGAAGACCGCGCCCTGGAAGAAGAATTCGGCGAGAAGACCTACGTCGCCGTGCGGCGGCTGCGGCGGGAACACGATCGCGGGATCTCCCTCGAAACCGCCACCGTGCCCGCCGTCGGGCCGCTCGCCGGGCTTCCCGAAACAGGTCTCCGGGACGGCTCCCTCACCAAGACCCTCGAAGCCGCCGGGCGGATCTCCGTCGGCGGCGACCAGTGGATCAGCACCGAACGCCTCGACGCCTGCGCCGCCGGACTGCTCGGCCGGCCGATCGGCGAGCTCTTCCTCCGCGCCGAGCGCACCTCGGTCGACGTCGAAGGCCGGCTCGTCGAGCGGGTCGTCAGCCTGCTGGACCCGGACCGGTTCCAGTTCCACCTCACCTTCGGACACCGGTGACCGCGCGGGACCGGGCGCTCGGCGCGTTCACCGGGCTGGCCGTCGGCGACGCGCTGGGCATGCCGACGCAGTCGATGTCCCGCGCCGCCATCGCCGCCACCTACGGGCCGGTCACCGGCCTGCTCACCGCCGTCGCCGAGCAGCCGGTCGCGCCGTTGATGCCCGCCGGCTCGGTCACCGACGACACCGAGCAGGCCGTCCTGCTGGCCCGGCTGCTCATCGACGGCCGCGGCACCGTGGAGCCGCACGTCTTCGCCGACGCGCTGCTGATCTGGGAGGCGGACATGGTCCGCCGCGGCTCCGCGGACCTGCTCGGGCCCTCCACCAAGCGCGCGCTCGCGCGGCTCCAGGACGGCGTCCCGGCCGACGAAGCCGGCCGCACGGGCACCACCAACGGCGCCGCCATGCGGGTCGCGCCGGTCGGCATCGCCACGCCGTCGGACGACCTGCACCGGCTGGTCGACGCCGTCGTCGCGACCGCGCGGGTCACGCACAACACCAGCCTGGGCATCGCTTCGGCGGCCGCGGTCGCCGCCGCCGTCTCCGCCGGGGTCGACGGCGCGAGCGTGGCCGAAGCGCTCGACGCGGGCGAGCGCGCCGCCGTCGTCGGCGGGGAACGCGGCCACTGGGCCCCCGGCGGGGAGATCGCCGCCCGGATCCGCTGGGCGCGCGATTGGGTGCGCGGCATGGCCCCGGCCGCCGTCGCCGACGCGGTCGCGCAGGTGATCGGCACCTCGGTGGCGTCGCAGGAGTCCGTCGTCGCCGCGTTCGCGCTGGCCGAAGCGATGGGCGACGACCCGCCGTCGGCGTTGCGCCTGGCCGCCGGGCTCGGCGGCGACACCGACACCGTCGGCGCGATCTGCGGGGCGATGCTCGGCGCCGCGCACGGGGTCGGCGCCTTCCGCCCCGACGTCGTCGAGACCGTGCTCGCCGTCAACCGGCTCGAATTCGGGCCGCTGGTCGACGAACTCCTCAAGCTGCGCCGTCGATGACCGGGCGGCTGGTGCACACCGGGCAGGTCGTCCTCGACCTGGTCATGGCGGTCCCGGCCCTGCCGCCGCCCGGCGGTGACGTCCTCGCCTCGTCGACGAACCTGTTGCCCGGCGGCGGTTTCAACGTCATGGCCGCCGCCGCCCGGTCCGGCGCGCGCGTGCTTTACGCGGGCAGCCACGGAATCGGCGGTTTCGGCGACCTCGCCCGCAGCGCCCTCGCGGCCGAAGGCGTGGAACTGGCGCACGAACCAGTGTCCGAAATGGACACCGGAGTCGTCGTCGTGTTGGTGGACGCGACCGGCGAGCGCACCTTCGCGACCGGAACCGGCGCCGAAGGCCGGCTGCGCACCGAGTTGCTCGACCGGGTCACCCCAAAGAATGACGACGTCGTGTACGTGAGCGGATACAGTTGGTTGCACGAGATCAATCGCGCGGCCCTCATCGAGTGGCTGCCCCGGCTGCCCGGCTCGAAGATCCTGTTCGACCCCGGCCCGCTCATCGCCGACATCGACCCTGGAGACCTCTATGACCTGCTGTCCACAATAGACATACTGAGCTGCACCGCCCGCGAAGCCGAGGTGCTGGGCGAGCTGCCGCCGGTCGCCGTCGTCCGCGAGGGCGCGAAGGGCTGTCGCGTCCACGAAAACGGCCGGATCACCGACGTGCCCGGGTTCCCGGTCGACGTCGTGGACACCACCGGCGCCGGCGACACGCACTGCGGCGTGCTGGCCGCGGAGCTGCTGCGCGGCAGTACCCTCCTCGACGCCGCAGTGCGCGCCAACGCGGCGGCCGCGCTTTCGGTGACCCGCCCCGGCCCGGCGACCGCGCCGGGCCGGCAGGAGATCGACCAGCTGGTGGAGGCCACGCGATGACCGGTTCCCGCAGGCTCGAGGTGGAGACCAACGGCCTCGACGTGATCGACGACGCCGAGCGCCGCGGACGGCCCCGGCAGCTGTTCTGGCCGTGGTTCGGCGCGAACGTGTCGGTGCTGGGGCTGAGCTACGGCTCGTTCACCCTCGGCTTCGGCATCTCGTTCGGCCAGGCGCTGGTCGCCGGCGTCGTCGGCATCCTGTTCTCGTTCCTGCTGTGCGGGTTCATCGCCATCGCGGGCAAACGCGGGTCGGCGCCGACGATGCTGCTCTCGCGGGCGGCGTTCGGCGTGCGCGGCAACCGGCTGCCGTCGGCGATTTCGTGGCTGCTCACAGTGGGCTGGGAAACCGTGCTCGCGGCGCTGGCGACGCTGGCCACGGCGACGGTGTTCGAGCGCCTCGGCTGGGGCGGCGGGACGCCGACGAAGGTGGTCGCGCTCGTCGTGGTGGCGGCGCTGACCGTCGTCGCCGGGGTGCTCGGCTTCGACGCGATCATGAAGCTGCAGACGTGGATCACCTGGATCACCGGCGTGCTCACGGTCGTCTACGTGGTGCTCGTGGCCGGCGACGTGCACTGGGAAGCGGTCAGCGCGCTGCCGTCCGGCTCGGCGCAGCAGTGGGTCGGGGCGCTGGTCTTCCTGATGACCGGGTTCGGCCTCGGCTGGGTCAACGCGGCCGCGGACTACTCCCGCTACCTGCCGCGGTCGTCGTCGAGCCGCCGCGTGGTCGGCTGGACGACGTTCGGGGCGTCGGTGGCCCCCGTGGTGCTGCTGGTGTTCGGGCTGCTGCTGGCCGGGTCGTCACCGGACCTGAACAAGGCGATCGCGGCCGACCCGATCGGCGCGCTGACGACGTTGCTGCCGCTGTGGTTCCTGGTGCCGTTCGCGCTCGTCGCGGTGCTCGGCCTGGTCGGCGGCGCGGTGCTGGACATCTATTCGTCGGGGCTGGCGCTGCTCTCGGCGGGCGTGCGCATCCCCCGCCCGGCAGCGGCGCTGGTCGACGGCGTGCTCATGATCCTCGGCACGATCTACATCGTCTTCTTCGGCGGCGAGTTCCTCGGCCAGTTCCAGGGTTTCCTGGTGACGCTGGGCGTCCCGGTCGCGGCCTGGTGCGGCGTGATGCTCGCGGACGTCCTGCTGCGGCGGAGTGGTTACGCCGAGCGCGAGCTGTTCGACCCGGCCGGCCGCTACGGCGACGTCCGGGTGGGGCCGATCGCGCTGGTGCTGGTGGCGACGGCGCTCGGCTGGGGCCTGGTGACGAACGGTTCCGCGGACTGGCTGAAGTGGCAGGGCTACCTGCTGGAACCGTTCGGCCTCGGCGGCCGCGAAGGTGCGTGGGCCTACGCGAACCTGGGCGTGCTGCTGGCACTGGCCCTGGGCTTCCTGGTGACCTTGCTGACGCGGCCGCGGGTCCGCGCGCAGGAGGCGGCGTGAAGTCGATCCTGGCGGTCATCGACCTGCAGAACGTGTTCGCCGACCCGCCGAGCCCGTGGTTCACCCCGCGTTTCGCCGAGGTCGTCCCCCCGATCCGCCGCCTGGTGACGGCCTTCGGCAACGACGTCGTGTTCACGCGGTTCGTCGCACCGGCTCGCCCGGAAGGGGCGTGGAAGCGGTACTACGAGCAGTGGCCGTTCGCCCTCCAGCCCCCGGACGCACCGCTGTACCAGGTGGTGGACGCTTTCCGGCCGTCGTCCACAGTGGACGCGACCACGTTCGGCAAGTGGAACCCGCGAATGGCGACCCGGGTGGGCGGCGCGGGCCTGGTGCTCGCGGGGGTCTCGACGGACTGCTGCGTGCTGTCGACGGCGTTGGCCGCGGCGGACGCGGGGGTTTCGGTGACGGTGGTGTCCGACGCGTGCGCGGGCGTGGACGACGAGAGCCACGCGAAGGCGCTGGACATCATGCGGCTGTACGGCCCGCTGGTGCAGGTCGCCACCACCGACGAGGTGCTCGCGAAGTAGATTCGCCTGCGTGATCGACCACATCAGCATCCCCACCGAGGCCGGTTCCTTCGACGCCATCGCCGCCGGGCCCGAAGACGGGCGGCCCGTGCTGCTGCTGCACGGCTTCCCCGAAGCCGCGGTCGAGTGGGAGCACCAGGTCGCCACCCTCGGGGTGCTCGGGTTCCGGGCCGTTGCGCCGGATCAGCGCGGTTACTCGCCGGGGGTGCGGCCCGAGCAGGCCGGCGACTACTCGATCGATCACCTCGTCGGGGACGTCGTCGCGATCACCGAAGCGCTGGGCTGGCCGAAGTTCGACCTCGTCGGGCACGACTGGGGTGGCGCTGTCGCCTGGTGGACCGCCGATGCGCACCCCGAGCGGCTGCGCAGCCTCGCCGTCGTCTCCACGCCGCACCCCGCCGCGCTCGCCGAAGCCATGAAGACCGACGAAGACCAGCACCTGCGGACCCGCTACATGACCGAGTGGCGGCAGACCCGCGTCACCGAGCGGCGGATGCTGGAGAACGACGCCCGTGCGCTGCGCGACATGTTCGAGCGGCGCGTGTCGCCGACCAAGGTCGACGACTACGTGCAGCGGCTGTCCGAGCCGGGCGCGCTCACCGCCGCCCTCAACTGGTACCGGGCCGGACGGCCGGGCGGGAAGATCGGCAAGATCGCCGTGCCGACGCTCTACATCTGGAGCAGCGAGGACGTCTCCTTCGGGTCGGCCGCCGCGCTCGACACCGCCAACTGGGTCACCGGTCCCTACCGCTTCGAGATGCTCGAAGACGTGACGCACTGGGTGCCCGAAGAGGCGCCGGAAGCCGTCACCACCCTGCTCGTGGAGCACCTCCACGCGCGGTGACGGCCCGTCACCCCGCCGGGCGGACCGTCGTAACCCACCCTCCTCGCGGTACGGATCCGCGGCGCCCGTCGTGTTCACTGGAGGCGTGGATACCGCGATCGAACCCGAGACCGAGCAGGTCGTCTTCGTCACCGAGGACGGCGAGCCCACCGGAGAGACCGGCCCGAAGCTGGCCAGCCACCACGAGCACACCCGGTTGCACCTGGCCTTCTCGTGCTACGTCCTCCGGCGCAGCGACAACGCCCTGCTGATCACCCAGCGTGCCCTCCACAAGAAGGTCTGGCCGGGGGTCTGGACCAACAGCGTCTGCGGTCACCCCGCGCCCGGCGAAACCCTCGAGGACGCCGTCCGGCGCCGCGCCGGTTACGAACTCGGGCTGCCGTCGCTGTCCGGGCTGCACTGCGTGCTGCCGAAGTACCGGTACCGGACGCCGCCGTTCCAGGGGATCGTCGAGAACGAGTTCTGCCCGGTGTTCGCCGCGTGGGCCGACGCCGAGCCGTCGCCGAACTCCGACGAGGTCGGGGACTGGCGCTGGGTCACCTGGACCGACTACACAAAGCTACTGAACGACACAACGGCTAATATGAGCTACTGGGCCAAAGACCAATTCTCGCAGCTCAAGGACATCGAGCCGTTCTCCGGGCTCTGACCCGCCCACTCCGCAGAGTCACCAGCACCGTCCCGTTTGAGCGAAGTTCACCTTGTTCCGGACCGACGCCTCAAGCGCGGCCGCCCCGGCGACGACAACCAAGGAGTGGTCGAGGTGGGGATGGTCGCCGAGGGCGAAGGCGCGCTGAGCCGGGCAGCCGGCCCGCGGCCGCCGGACCTGCTCCGCCTGCACGAGGCCGTCGCCGACCTCTTCGCCAACCAGGGTGACTGGCGGCGCGCCTACCAGCACCTGCGGTCCGCGCTGGACATCGCCCGCGACGGCAGCCTCCGCGACGCGCTGACGGCGAGCTACAACCGCCGTTACCTCGACGAGCGGCTGTACGGACCGTTCACCGACCGTCCGCCGCTGGGGCTTGCGCTGATCGATCTCGACCGGTTCAAGACCGTCAACGACACGTACGGTCACCTCGTCGGCGACCGCGTCCTGCGCCGGGTCGCCGATCTGCTCCAGGAGGACCTGCCGCCGGAGGGCTTCTGCGCCCGCTACGGCGGCGAGGAGTTCGTGCTGTGGCTGCCGGCGGTCGACGCCCGGCAGGCCGTCCGCATCGTCGAGGACGCCCGGCTGCGCGTCGCTCGTCATCCCTGGTCAGAACTCCAGCCGGGCCTGCGGGTGACCATCAGCGCCGGCCTGGCGCACGAGACGCCGGGCGACGGCACCCCGGAGCGCCAGCTGCGCCGCGCGGACGCGCTCCTTTATGCCGCGAAACGCGCAGGCCGCAACAAAGTCGTCTATCACGACGCGCAAACGACACAGTTAATAACCCACTCTGAGTAACACGAACACGGCATTACTCCGGTAGTCGACAAGGGTCCTCACCCGTTTGTCGACGCGCACCAGCCGTTCGTCGACTCAAGGTGAAGAAAATTCCGGGAGGGTGTCGTCACGAACGGGGGGTATCCGTACGATAACAAAAACCTCCCCGGGAACGATCACCTCCTGCGGGGGAACACGGCCAAGTCGAAGCCACCCTTCGATCGCGCGAAAGGAGACCGAGTGCCGGACGAGCACGACAGCCCGGGAACCGGTCACCACCCCGACGGTCCCGCGCGGCCCCGGCCCGGACGGCGCCGGTCGATGGAGGACCAGGGCGGGATCAGCGTCTCCGACGTCGTCGCCAAGACCACGGGCGTCCGCCCCCTGCCGGCCCGCGAGCAGCAGGACCGCTCCGACCAGCCGGGACACCGGGCGCGGCCGGCCGAACCACCGGCCCCTCCGGCCCCGGCGCGGGCTTCGCAGCCGCGTGCTCCGCGGCCGGCGCAGGCCCCTACGGATAACCCAGTACCCGCGGATGCCACTCGTCAACCGCGCACCCCGCGACCGCGTCAGCCGCGCCGCACGACCGCCGCCGCCCCGCTGCCGGAGGCCCCGCTCCAGCGCCGCCCCCCGGCCGCGACCCCGGGCCCGCAGCAGACGTCGGCGGCACCTCAGCCGCCTCGGCGGCTCCGCCGCCCGATGGCCGAGGGCGCCGCACCCGAGAGCGCCCCACCGCACCGCGCGGCCCGCCCCACCCCGGACAGCCCGGCACCCCGCCGCGCGGCCGCCGAAGGAAGCGCACCGCAACGCCCCATGCCGGACGGCCCGGCACCCCGCCGAGCCGACGCCGCAGCACCCCCGCGCCCGGCCGCGGACGGTCCGGCACCCCGCCGGGCTGCGGAGAGCCCCGCGGCCCGCCGCCCGGTGGCACCGGCCGAGGCAGTAGCACCGCAGCGGCCCACACCGGACAGCCCGACGCCTCGCCGCGCCGACGGCCCCGCACCTCGTCGGGCAGCGGCTCCGGCCGAGCCGCGTGTGGCCGCGGATGGCCCAGCCCCGCGCCGAGCTGCCGAGAGCCCTGCGGCCCGCCGCCCGACGGCTGAGGCAGCCGCGCCCCAGCGGCCCGCACCGGACAGCCCGACGCCCCGCCACGCCAGCGCCGACGGCCCCGCACCCCGCCGAGCCGCAGCTCCGGCCGAGCCGCGCGTCGCCGCCGACGGCCCCGCACCCCGCCGCACCGCCGAAAACCCCGTGGCCCGCCGCTCGCCGGCTCCGGCCGAGCCGCGCGTCGCCGCCGACGGCCCGGCACCCCGCCGCACGCCGGCTGACGCAGCCGCACCCCCGCGCTCCACCCCCGACAGCCCTTCCCCCCGGCGCACCACGGTCGCCGTGCCGCCGCGGGCCGCGCTTGATCCGCTCACCATGACCGATGAGATGGAAGCGATCGACGAGGCGACCCAGTACCGCCGCAAGATCGACCACACCCTCGCCCGGTTCTCCGCCGCGCACGACGAGATGGAAGCCGAAGAGGCCAAGCGGCGGGAACGCAGGGAACGCCTCTCGCCCGCTTCGATCCTCGAGAGCACCCGCACCGCCCTCCACCGTGTTGTCACCACTGCGCCCCCGGAGGAAGACGCGGCCGAGAAGGCCGAACAGACCCGGCTGCAGGAGAAGAAACAGCAGAAGCTCGACCGGTCGGCGCGGTTCGGGCGGATCGCCGCCGCCGTTGTCGCCGGGCTCGTTTTCCTCGGCATCGGGGGCGCTTGGGGCGCCCAGACCTACTTCGACGCCAAGTTCACCCAGGTCTCCGCGCTGGACGAGAACTCGGCCGACATCCAGGACGCCGACGCGCAGGCCAACGACGAGAACTTCCTGATGGTCGGCTCCGACACCCGCGACGGCGCGTCCGCCGAGGAAGGCGTCGGCACCGCCGACAGCACTCCGGGCGCCCGGAGCGACACCGTGATGGTCGCGCACATCCCGGCCGACCGGAAACGGGTCGTCGTCACGTCGTTCCCGCGCGACCTCGAGGTCGACCGGCCCGAGTGCCAGCGCTGGGACCCCGTGCAGAGCAAGACGACCGACGAAAAGGTGCCCGCGCAGAAGATCGCGAAGCTGAACACCGCCTACGCGGTCGGCGGGCCGGCGTGCGTGACCAAGGTGATCCAGCAGATCACCGGGCTGCGGATCAACCACTTCGTCGGCATCGACTTCAACGGCTTCAAGGAGATGGTCGACGCGGTGCACGGCGTCACCATCCACACCGAGATCCCGATCGACGACAGCATCCTCGGCAAGGTGCTGCTGGAGACCGGCGACGTGACGATCTCCGGCGACCAGGCGCTGAACTTCGTGCGCGCCCGGCACGTCAAGAACGATCCGACGTCGGACTACGGCCGGATCAAGCGGCAGCAGGAGTTCATCGGTGCGCTGCTGCGGAAGGTCATGTCGTCGGACGTCGTGCTCGACCCGGGCAAGCTCAGCGACTTCATCACGGCCTTCGCGAAGGCGACCTTCGGCGACAACCTCGGTGTCAAGCAGATGATGACGCTGGCGCAGTCGATGAAGGGCCTGGACCCGTCGAAGATCTCGTTCCTGACCGTCCCGACGGTCGGCACGGCCAACAACCGCGGCAACGAGGTGCTCGTCCGCAGCAAGACGAAGGCCCTCTTCGACGCGCTGCGCAACAACACCCCGCTGCCCGACCCGAACGCACCGGTCCCGGTGAGCGAACAGGCTCCGCCGACCAGCACGTCGAAGTCGAAGAGCAGTGGCAGCTCCAAGTCGACCACGACCCGGAAGACCACCAGCACCGGCTGAGCCGGGACGATCGTTAGTCCGGGTTCACGTGCGGTTCACCCGGCGATGCGGTGTTCGACCTCGGTTGGCCGTAGGGTTGGGCCATGCGTGAGGCTTACCATGTCGAACTCGAACAGCTCGCCGACCACCTGACCGCGATGTCGGTCCAGGTCGCCGACGCCATGGAGCGGGCGACCCGGGCACTGCTGGAGGTCGATCTCGGTCTCGCCGAGCAGGTGATCAGCGACGACGCCAAGGTCGACGACGCCCGCGCCCAGTGCGAGGAGCAGGCGTACGCCCTGCTGGCCCTGCAGGCGCCCGTGGCCACCGATCTGCGCACCGTCCTGGCGGCGATCCACGCCGCGGAAAGCCTGGAGCGGATGGGCGACCTGGCGCTGCACGTGGCGAAGGCCGCGCGGCGCCGTCACCCCGAGCCGGTCCTGCCGGACGCGGTGCGCCCGTACTTCGCCGAGATGGGCGAGGTCGCGGTCAAGCTGGCCCGCCAGACCGAGCAGGTCATCAAGTCGAAGGACGTCGAAGCGGCGAAGACGCTCGAGTCCGACGACGACCAGGTGGACGACATCCACCGCCACCTGTTCACCGTCATCATGGACCGCGAGTGGCCCCACGGTGTGGCCGCGGCGGTCGACGTGACGCTGCTGGGCCGCTTCTACGAGCGCTACGCCGACCACGCGGTGTCGGTCGCGAAGCGGATGATCTTCGTGGTCACCGGCAAGATGCCGGGCTACGGCTCCGCCGACGACCTCTGAGTCCTGCCAACGAGAAAGCCCCCGGCCGGAGCCGGGGGCTTTCTTCGTGGGCCGCTCTGTCGTCCTTTTAGGACTCAGCCGAAGCGGCCGGAGATGTAGTCTTCCGTGGCCTTTTGGTCGGGGTTGGAGAAGATCTTCTCCGTGTCGTTCAGCTCCACCAGCCGGCCCGGCTGGCCGACGCCCGCCAGGTTGAAGAACGCCGTCTGGTCGGAAACCCGCGCCGCCTGCTGCATGTTGTGCGTGACGATGACGATCGTGTAGTCCTTCTTCAGTTCGCCGATCAGGTCCTCGATCGCGAGCGTCGAGATCGGGTCCAGGGCCGAGCACGGCTCGTCCATCAGCAGCACGTCCGGCTGGACCGCGATCGCGCGGGCGATGCACAGCCGCTGCTGCTGACCGCCCGAAAGGCCGCCGCCCGGCTTGTTGAGGCGGTCCTTGACCTCGTTCCACAGGTTCGCTCCGCGCAGCGCGCGCTCGGCGATCTCGTCGAGGGTCTTCCTGCCCTTGGTGCCGCCCAGCTTCAGCCCGGCGACGACGTTGTCCTTGATGGACATCGTCGGGAACGGGTTGGGGCGCTGGAACACCATGCCGATCGTGCGGCGCACCTGCACCGGGTCGACCGCCGACGCGTAGATGTCCTCGCCGTCGAGGAGCACCTGGCCGTCCACGCGGGCGCCGGGGATCACTTCGTGCATGCGGTTGAGCGTGCGCAGCACCGTCGACTTGCCACAGCCCGACGGGCCGATGAACGCGGTGACGTTGCGCGGCGGCACCGACAGGGTGACGCCGTCCACGGCGTGGAACTTGCCGTAGTAGATGTCGACGTCCTTGACATCGATTCGCTTGGCCATCAGGAACAGCTCACTTCTTCTTCGGGGCGACGAGGCGCGCGAACACGGTGGCGAGGAGGTTGATCACAGCGATGATGAGCACCAGGGTCAGCGCCGCGCCCCAGATCCGGTCGAAGCCGACCGAGCCGGGATCCATCGAGTTGGTGACCCGCTCGTTGTTCATCAGCAACGGCAGTGCCGCCTGCTCGCCGCTGAAGATGTCCCAGTTCGTGTAGGCGGAGTAGCCCACCAGGACCAGCAGCGGCGCGGTCTCGCCCATCACGCGGGCCAGCGCCATCATGATGCCGCCGATGATGCCGGACATCGCCGTCGGCAGGACGATCTTCATGATCGTCTTCCACTTCGGCACCCCCAGCGCGTACGACGCCTCGCGCAGGTCGTCCGGGACGATCCGCAGCATTTCCTCCGACGAGCGGACGACCACCGGGATCATCAGCAGCACCAGGGCCAGCGACACGGCGAAACCGCTGCGCGGCAGGCCGAAGGTGGTGATCCAGAGCGCGTAGATGAACAGCGCGGCGACGATCGAGGGGACACCGGAGAGGATGTCGACCATGAACGTCGTGGCCTTCGCCAGCTTGCCCCGGCCGTACTCGACGAGGTAGATCGCCACGAGCATGCCGATCGGCACCGCGATGATCGCGCAGACCAGGCCCTGCAGCAAGCTGCCGATGATGGCGTGCAGCACGCCGCCGCCGACCTCGTCGGACAGGTAGTTGCCCAGGTCCTGCGACCACCAGTTGGAGTACGGGAGGCGCTTGATGCCGTTCGCGACGACCGTGTAGAGCACCCACACCAGCGGGACTACGGCGATCAGGAACGACAGCCAGACCAGCGTGGTCGCGATGCCGTTCTTGACCTTGCGGGCGAGGCTGACCTGCTGGAACGCCGGCGTCGTGGCGGGGGCCTCGAGCGTGGTGACGGACATGCTCAGTCTCCCTTCTTGCCGATGACGGACCGGGCCGCGAAGTTCACCACGAACGTGAGCACGAACAGCACCAGGCCGGCCGCGATGTACGCGCCCGCCGAGATCTCGTTGTTGAACTCGCTGTAGTTCGCGGCGATCTTCGACGCGAAGGTGGCGCCACCGTCGAAGAGGCTCCAGTCGAAGTTCTTGCCCTGCGGGATCAGCAGGATGACGGCCAGCGCGATCGTCTCGCCCAGCGCACGGCCGAGACCGAGCATGGACGCGCCGACGTACCCGGCCTTGCCGAACGGCAGCACCGTGGTGCGGATGACCTCCCAGCGGGTGGCGCCGAGCGCCAGCGCACCCTCGATGTGCGGCGTCGGCGTCCGCTCGAACACCTCGCGCGAGAGCGACGTGATGATCGGCAGGATCATCACGGCCAGCACGATGCCGGCGGTGAAGATCGTGCCGCGCACGCTGGGCGCGACGTTGCCGGGCGCCAGCAGCGGGAACCACGAGAACGTGTCGTTGATCCACTGCGAGAACGGCTCGATCGCCGGAGCGAACACGAGGATGCCCCAGAGGCCGAAGATGATCGACGGCACCGCGGCGAGCAGGTCGATGACGTACCCGAACGGCCGCGCGAGCCGCTTCGGCGCGTACTGGGTCAGGAACAGCGCGATGCCCAGCGAAATCGGCATCGCGATGACCAGCGCCACGAGCGACGTCGCCACCGTGACCTCGAGCAGGTCGAGGATGCCGAACGACATGTTCGCGGGGTCGCTGGTCGACCAGCCGTGGTTCGTCAGGAAGTTGGCCTTGTTGGCCTGCAGCGCCGGGATCGCCTGGATGAGCAGGAAGAGCCCGATCAGGCCGATCAGGCCGACGACGAAGATCCCGGCCCCGGTGGTCAAGTTCTGGAAGATGCGGTCACCGGGCCGCACCTTCTTCGGTTTCTCACCCGCGGGCGGTTGCTTCTCCGCCGGCGGGGCTTGCTGCTCCGAAATCGGGACCTCCGGGGGCGTCGTGACGGACGACGAACGCCCACCGGGGTCGCCGGTGGGCGTTCGCGTCGAGGATGACTCGCTCATCAGCTACTTCTGACCAGCCTCTATCACTCGGATTTCAGTCGCAACGCCGGTTCAGGAGATGGCCTTGACCGCGGCCAGGACCTTGGTCTGCAGGGACTGCGGGATCGGCACGTAACCCTTGGCGGACAGCGGCTGCTGGCCGTCGGTGGCGGCGACCGTCAGGAACGCCTTGACGGCCTTCGCGACGTCCGGGTTCGCGTACTTCGAGCAGACGATCTCGTAGGTCGTCAGCAGCAGCGGGTAGGCACCCGGGGTGTTGCTGGCGTAGATGCCGTTGAGGTCGAGCGCGAGGTCGTTCGACCCGTCCTTGAGGAACTTCGCCGCGTCGAGGGACTTGGCCACGTTCGCCGCGCTGAGCTCGACGCCGCCGGAGCCGCTGTCGATGAGGGCCGGGGTCAGGCCGTCCTTGGCGAACGCACCCTCGACGTAGGTGATGCCGCCGTCGGAGGCCTTCACCGCGGTCGCGACGCCGTTGGAGCCCTGCGCACCGTTGCCGACGCCACCGTTGAACTTCTTGCCGGCACCCTTGGTCCAGTCGGCCTTCGCGGCCGCACCCAGGTACTTCTGGAAGTTGTCGGTGGTGCCCGACTCGTCGGCGCGGGAGACGACCTGGATCGGCTTGTCCGGCAGGTTCAGGCTCTCGTTGCCCTTGACGGCCTTGATGGCCGGGTCGTTCCACTTGGTGATGCCACCGCTGAAGATCTTGGCGGTCACCGCCGGGGTCAGCGTCAGCTTGTCCACACCGGACAGCTTGTAGGCGACGGCGATCGGGCCGACGACCAGCGGGATGTTCCACGCGTCGCTGGCGCAGCGCTTCTTGGCCGCCTCGGCGTCGGCGTCCTTGATCGGCGAGTCCGAGCCGCCGAAGTCGATCTGGTTGGCGTTGAACTGCTTGACGCCGGCGCCCGAGCCGCTCGGGTTGTAGTTGACCTGCTGGCCCGAGCACTTCTTGCCGTACTGCTGCGTGAAGATGTCGATGGCGTTCTTCTGGGCCGACGAACCTTCGGCGGAGAGCGGGCTCTTGCCACCGCACTCCACGTCGGCGGTGCCGGTCGCAGCGGGCGCCGAAGCCGAGTTCGAGCTGCTGCTGTTGGTCGCCGCGGGGTCGGAACCACAGGCGGCGAGCACGAGGGCGGCGCTCGCGACGATGCCCACCGCGCTCAGGGGCCGCATGATCTTCACTGCTGTTTCCTCCATCAGGAGCTTGACCGGGTCGCCGCGGCTGTGCTGCCGCGCCGATCCGGACATTAGGCAGCGCCGGTGGACGGTCGGCCCTCTCCAGATGAACGCAAAGTGAACAAGGCTCCGGATGTGAGCAGTGCTACTGACTTGGGTGAGCCCCGTGTCCGGGCCGTGACCTGCGCGTTCGCCCTCCGTGACGGACTGTTCGCGCGGTGTCCATAGTGGTCACCGACCGTACTGGACGTCGGTTTCGTGACGCGCAAACCCGAGCTTGGTGTAGACCGCCAGCGCCGGCGCGTTGTCGCCCTCGACGTACAGGATGATCTGCCGCAGGCCCCGGCCCGCGAGGTACCGCAGCCCGGCGAGCGTGAGGGCCCGCCCGAGCCCGCCGCCCTGCGCGGCCGGGTCGACACCGACGACGTACACCTCGCCGACGCGTTCGCCGCCGAACCGGCCCGGCGTCGGCTCGTGCACCTTCGTCCAGTGGAAGCCGATGACCTCGCCCTTTTGTTCGGCGAGGAAGAAACCGTCCGCGTCGAACCAGGGCCGCCGCTCGTCCGCGCGGACGTCGTCGGCGGTCATGGCCCCCTGCTCGGGGTGCCAGTCGAAGGCCCGCGCGTTGACCCGGACGACGGCGTCCTCGTCCTGCCCCGGCACGAACGTCCGCAGCGAGACGCCGTCGCGCAGCACCGGCTCGGGCCAGTCCGCGCCCTCGGCGTCGACGTGCAGGATCAGCAGCTCGCGCTTGCGCTCCAGGCCGGTCTTCCGGGCCAGGCGCTGCGCGGCCGGGTGGTCGCCGTGGGCCCAGACGCGGAAGCCGACGGCGGCCCGCTCGTCGAGCGCCTGGAGCAGCTTGGCGCCGTAACCGCGGTTGCGGTGGGCCGGGTGCACGAACAGCTCGGCGACCTGGTGCCCGAACGAGTTGCCAGTGGTGTTGAGGTGGGCGTAGCCGACGACGTCGCCCTCGACGCAGGCGACGAGGTGCTCACCGCCGTCGAACTCGCCGGGCAGCGCGCCGTCGGGCTCGACCTCGGGCCGCCCGTCGGCTTCGCGCACGGCCAGCAGCAGCCCCCGCACGTCCTCGAGCTGCTGTTCGTCCAGTTCCTGGCGCCACTCGCCGTCTCCGCTCACCCTGCGACCGTACCCGTGACGGAGGCAACGCGATGGTTGTGCGGGACGTCTTCCGTGCGCGGAAGGGGGATCAGTGGGCGAGTTCGGGAGTTTCGGCCGAGGGCTCGGCGGTGGCCTGCGCGGCCACGCCCGGCCGCGGCCCGCCGCTCTTGGCCGGCCGCTCGAACTTGTAGCCGACGTTGCGCACGGTGCCGATCATCTGCTCGTGCTCGGGGCCGAGCTTGGCGCGCAGCCGCCGGACGTGCACGTCGACCGTGCGGGTGCCGCCGAAGAAGTCGTAGCCCCAGACCTCCTGCAGCAGCTGGGCGCGGGTGAACACCCGGCCCGCGTGCTGCGCGAGGTACTTGAGCAGCTCGAACTCCTTGTAGGTGAGCTCCAGGGTGCGCTTGCGCAGGCGGGCGGTGTAGGTCGCCTCGTCGATCACCAGCTCGCCGACCCGCAGCTCGGCGTCGACCTGCGCGGAACCGCCGTCGCGGGTCGTGACCAGCCGCAGCCGGGCGTCGACCTCGGCCGGGCCCGCGGTGGGCAGCAGGATGTCGTCGGTGCGCCACTCGGCGCTCACGGCGACGAGCCCGCCTTCGCCGACGACCGCGATGATCGGGGTGGCCGCCTCGTCCTCGCCGGTGCCCTTGAGCAGGCGGCAGAGGCTCTTCGCCGAGGCCAGGTCGCTGCGGGCGTCGAGGACGATCACGTCCCGGTGGCCCGCGTCGAGCAGGGCCGTCACCTCGGGAGCACGGACGCGTACGGTGTGCGGCAGCAGATCCAGTGCGGGGAGCACCGAAGTGGCGTCGGCTTCCGCAGTCAGTACCAGAAGGTCCAGGCTCATCAGCCGCACCGCCTTCTCGAGTCGTCGCCGCACGGCGGCTTTGGTCGGTGCTAAGTGAGAATAGCGGCTGAACGGCCGGGCACCTAACCCTTGCTGGATCGATCACACCTGGCGGAATGCGGGTGTCCCCGACGAACAGGAGTACGGAAGCGATGGTGAGCAGGCCCGTGACCCGGGACGACCGACCCGCACCGAGGCCGGACGCACGACGCCGCGGCCGCCGCGCCCGCCGCTGGGTGATCGCCCTCATCGTGCTGGTGCTGCTGCTGGTCGGCGCCGATTTCGGGGCCGCCGCGTACGCCGAGCACATGATTTCGCAGAAGGCCCGCACGCAGCTGCAGCTGAGCGACGACCCGTCGGTGACCATCCACGGCTTCCCGTTCCTCACGCAGGCGCTCGGCGGTGACTACCGTCACATCAGCGTGTCCGCCGCCGGTGTGCCCGTCGCCGGCAAGCTCCAGGACGTCGCGGTGAACGCCGAGCTGGAGAACGTCGCGGCGCCGTTGTCGGACCTCGCCAACGGCAACACGAAGGCGATCACCATCGGCGAGCTGACCGGCTCGGTCACCATCAAGGCCGCCGACCTGGCCCGCCTCTCGCCGCTGGACAAGATCAAGGACCTGCGGATCGAGCCGTCGACCACGGAGTACGTCGAGAACGGCGACGCCGGCCAGAGCGAGCCCGCGCCGACCACGACGAAGACCACCGAGGGCCAGCCCGACCAGGACGAGTCGAGCACCGGTGTCCGCATTTCGGGACACCTTCAGTTCGCGGGCAAGGATCTGGAAATCTTCTGTTTCGCGATGATCGAAGCGGACGCCGCCAAGGGCACGATCAACTTCCTCCCCAAGCGGCTGCAGTTCGGGAACGACCAGGAGACCACCGTGGTCCCCGCGGCCGTGCAGAAGGTGCTGATGCCGAACTTCAACGCCTCGATCAGCACGAAGGACCTGCCGCTGTCGGTCACCCCGACCGGCGTGCAGGTGCACAGCGGATCGGTGACGATCAAGGGCAAGGCGGCGAACGTGTCCTTCGCGGACCTGAGCAAGTAGGGAGCGGCCGGTGACGGGACTGTGGGTGCTCGTGGCGACGCTGGTGGCCGCCGCGGCCGTCGGCGTGCTGCTCCGAGCGCGCAACGGCCGTGTGCGGGCCGCCAAGCCCGCCGCTCGCGAGCTGCCCGCTCCCGTCACCGCCGCCCTCGACCCGGCGTCCGCGGTGACGCTGGTCCAGATCTCCACCACCTTCTGCGCGCCCTGCCGGCACGCGAAGGCCGTGCTCGCGCCGCTGGCCGAGCGGACGGCCGGCCTGCACCACGTCGAGCTGGACGTGACGAACCAGCCGGAGGTCGCGCAGGCGCTGTCGGTGCTGCGGACGCCGACCACGATCGCGCTGACCCCGGACGGCCGGGAGCTCCTGCGCGTCGGCGGCGTCCCCAAGGGGCCCGAGCTGCTCGACGCGTTGCGGCCGCATCTCACGACGCGGACGGCCTGACCAGGGCGTTGTCCCGGAAATCGGGAATCGTCCCAAGGTATGAACGTGGTTCCCACTCTGAGGGAGCTCTGGGTACCCTCGCACCCGTGACCGGGCTGACCACCTTCTTGACGCAGCGACGCGCAGTCGACCTCTGCCGCGTCCGCAGCAGCCTGTGTCGCGCTCGGCCCGACCGGCGCTGAACCTTTCGACCCGGTCCCCACCAGCCCTGATGCCGCTGACGCGTGCCGTTCGCACGCACCCTCTCCGCCCAGCTGGAGGATCCATGTCCGCCGGACCGGCCGTCGACCCGCGAGGCCCGCGGTTCGCCGCCATCCTGACCACGATCGTGCTCGCGATCGTCCTGGTCACCGAGTGGTGGCCGCTGCTGGCGCTGCAAACCGTCGTGTTCGCGATCGGCGCCTTCGTGGGGCTGAAGCCGGCGCCCTACTCGATCGTGTACCGCGCGCTGGTGGCCCCCCGGCTCGGCCCGACGTCCGAGCGGGAGGACGCGGCGCCGCTGCGGTTCGCCCAGGCCGTCGGATTCGTCTTCGCCCTGGTCGGCACGATCGGCTTCGCCGTGGGGATCACCCCGCTCGGCATCGTCGCGACGGCGTTCGCGCTGTTCGCGGCCTTCCTCAACGCGGCCTTCGACTTCTGCCTGGGCTGCGAAGTGTTCTTGCTGGTCAAACGCTTCAGCCCCACCCGCGCGTCCTGACCCAACCCAGAAAGAGAGTCCAGTTCATGAGCCGTGAAGACGTCCTGGTCACCACCCAGTGGGCCGAGGAGAACCTGGACACCCCCGGCGTCGTGTTCGCCGAGGTCGACGAGGACACCACCGCCTACGACGCCGGCCACATCCGGGGCGCGGTGAAGTTCGACTGGCGCAACGACCTGCAGGACGGGGTGCGCCGCGACTTCGTCTCCAAGGAGGGCTTCGAGAAGCTCCTCTCGGAGAAGGGCATTTCCAACGACGACCTCGTGATCCTCTACGGCGGCAACAACAACTGGTTCGCCGCGTACGCGTACTGGTACTTCAAGCTGTACGGCCACGAGAAGGTCAAGCTGCTCGACGGCGGCCGCAAGAAGTGGGAGCTCGACGGCCGCGAGCTGAACTCCGACGAGGTCAAGCGCGACCGCACCGAGTACCGGGCCCAGGACCAGGACCTGTCGCTGCGCGCGTTCCGCGACGAGGTCGTCCAGTCGATCGGCTCGAAGAACTTCGTCGACGTCCGCTCCCCGGACGAGTTCTCCGGCAAGCTGCTCGCCCCGGCGCACCTGCCGCAGGAGCAGTCCCAGGTTCCCGGTCACATCCCCGGCGCGCTGAACGTGCCGTGGGCGAAGGTCGCCAACGAAGACGGCACCTTCAAGACCGAGGAAGAGATCAAGGAGCTCTACAAGGACGAGGGCATCGACGAGGGCAAGGGCACCATCGCCTACTGCCGCATCGGTGAGCGCTCCTCGATCGCGTGGTTCGCCCTCCACGAGCTGCTGGGCTACGAGGACGTGAAGAACTACGACGGTTCATGGACGGAATACGGCTCGCTCGTCGGCGTGCCGGTCGAGTTGGGAGCCAAGTGATGGCGGTTGACGACAGCTGCGGCGCACCGGTCCAGGAGGCCACGCCGTCGGACTTCGACACGCGCGGGCAGGTTGTGCTCGCGGGCAAGGTGACCGGCGCGGACGGGCCGGTCGGCGGCGCGTTCGTCCGGCTGCTGGACGGCGGCGGCGACTTCACCGGCGAGGTCGTCTCGTCGGCCGACGGCGACTTCCGCTTCTACGCGGCACCGGGCGAGTGGACGGTCCGTGCGCTGCACCGCACCGGCAACGGCGAAGCTTCGGTCACGGCCGACGGCCCCGGCCTGCACCAGCTGGCCATCTCGGTGGCCTGAGTCCCACCTCCGGGGCCGCACTTTCACGTGAAAGTGCGGCCCCGGAGGTGCGCACTTTCACGTGAAAGTGCGAGTCCGGGGGCCCGGTGCGGTGACCGTGCTCACCGCGGCGACCCTGCGCAGGGCCGTCCGGGTCCGGGCGGACTATTCTGCGGGGCGTGGAAGCCATCTTTACGACTCTGCTGGTCCTCGCCGGCATCGCGATCACCTGGTTCGCCGTGTACGTCGTCTACCGGCTGTACGCGGACCAGCGCTGACCCATGACCGCCAGCGGCGACGAAGCCATCGTGGCAGCGGAGAAGCGCGCGGAGAGCACCCGCTCGCGCAACCTCCCGCTGTGGGACGACCTGCCCATCCCCAACGACACCGCGAACCTGCGCGAGGGGCCGAACCTCAACGACGCCTGCCTCGCGCTGCTGCCGCTCGTCGGCGTCTGGCGCGGTGAGGGCGAGGTCGACTACCCGACCATCGACGGCCCCCGCAAGTTCGCGCAGCAGCTGACGATCTCGCACGACGGCCGTCCGTTCCTGATCCACGAGTCCCGTGCGTGGCTGCTGGACGACGACGGCAACGTCATCCGCCCCGCCGCCCGCGAGTCCGGGTTCTGGCGGCCGCAGGCCGACGACACGATCGAGCTGCTGCTCACGCACAACACCGGCATCGTCGAGCTGTACTACGGCAAACCCCGCAACCAGACGTCGTGGGAGCTCGGCACCGACGCGGTGATCCGCACGGCCACGGCCAAGGACGTCACCGCGGCCCAGCGGCTGTACGGCCTGATCGAAGGCTCCCTCGGCTACGTCGAGGAACGGGCGATGACCGGCCAGGAGATGCAGCCGCACACCTCGGCCCTGCTGCACCGCGTCGTCGGCTGAGGCCGTGCGCTGGCGGCGGTGTGGCGAGGACGCCGCCCTGCTCGACTGCGACTCGCTCGAGCAGATGCGGGCGGCGCACGCGGCCGTCTCGGCGGCGCGCCCGCCCGGGGTCGTCGAGCTCGTGCCCGGGGCGCGCAGTCTGCTCGTGGTCGGGGGTGTCGCGGCGGTGCGGGCGCTGCTGGCCGACGCCGACCTCGCGCACCCGCCGTCGGAGGAGCCCCGCGAAGTGACCCTCGACGTCCGCTACGACGGCGAGGACCTCTCCCTGATCGCTTCGGACGCCGGGATTTCGCCGGACGCCGTCGTCGCGATGCACACCGAAGCCGGCTACACGGTGGCGTTCACCGGCTTCGCGCCCGGCTTCGGCTACCTGACCGGCCTCCCGCCACAGCTCCAGCAGCCTCGCCTGGAGTCCCCGCGGACCCGCGTCCCGGCCGGGTCGGTCGGGCTCGCGGGCGAGTTCACCGGCGTTTACCCGCGCGAGTCACCGGGCGGGTGGCGGCTGCTCGGGCACACGTCGGCGACGCTGTTCGACCCGCACGCGGACCCGCCCGCGTTGTTCGCGCCGGGTGACCGCGTCCGCTTCCGGAGCGTCCGATGAGGTCCCTGGAGGTGCTCGACCCGGGCCGGTACGCGCTGGTGGAGGACCTGGGCCGGCCCGGTTACGCCCACCTGGGTGTCGCACCGTCGGGGGCACTCGACGCGGCGTCGCTGCGGCTGGCGAACCGGCTCGCCGGCAACCCCGAGGACGCCGCCGGGATCGAAGCCCTGCTCGGCGGGCTTTCCGTGCGGTTCACGGCCTCGGTGACGGCGACGGTCACCGGCCCGGCGGTCGACGTCCGCGTCGACGGCCGACCGGCAGGCTCCCACGTGCCGCTGCCGGTTCGCGCGGGGCAGACGCTGTCGGTCGGGACGCCGTCGGCCGGGCTGCGGTGCTACCTGGCGGTGTCCGGCGGAATCGCCGTCGAGCCGGTGCTGGGCAGCCGCTCCCGGGACGTCCTGTCCGGCATCGGCCCGCCGCCGCTTCGCGCCGGCGACGTGCTCCCGCTCGGCGTCCCGGGGATCGCGGCGGGCGCGGATGTCGTCGTGCCGGTCCGGGCCCCGGGCGAACTCGTGGTGCCCGTGACGCTCGGCCCGCGCGACGACTGGTTCGCCGACCCGGCGGGCGGCCTCTCGGCGTGGTGGACGGTCACCGCCGAGTCGAACCGCGTCGGCCTGCGCCTCGACGGGACGCCGTTGCGCCGGACCACCGACGGCGAACTGCCCAGCGAAGGTGTCGTCACCGGCGCGATCCAGGTCCCGCCGAACGGGCGGCCGGTGGTCTTCCTCGCCGACCACCCCACCACCGGCGGTTATCCCGTCGCCGCCGTCGTCAAAACCGCCGCGTTGAGCGCGCTCGCGCAAGCTCGGCCGGGTACCCGAATCCGGTTCCGGCCTTCCTGACCAAGCCGTACCGCCGCGCGGGTGAGACCCGGGTCACGCCCTGCACCCGTCCGGGTAGGGGCTGGAACCATGTCGCGCCGTCACCCGTCCTGATAAGTGTGGAACAGGTGACGATCAGCGGTGGCACGGGTTTCCTCGACGTGAACACACGAGCGCGGGCGGAGCTGCCGCAATCGCTGCGGATCGCCCTCGCCACCGGGCAGCTGCGCCGTCCGCTGGCCACCACGCTCGGGCCGGTCCTCGACCTGCTCGTCGACGGCGACTACCGCGTGAGCGGCCCGGAACGGCTGCCCGAGGACCGGCAGCTCACGCCGACCGACACCTGGCCGCCGTCGGACGAATCCCGCGTCGGTTACTACCGGACGGCCATCCGCACCGGGCACCGGCCGGTCGCGGTGGTGCTGGCCGGCGCCGAAAGCGAGCTGATCATCGACGGCCACCACAAGATCGCCGCCTACCGCGCCGAAGAGGTCGCCCCCGCCGTCGTCCGGATCACCCAGGGTCAGGCGTATTCGCCCTCGTAGGCCGCGAGGAGCTCGGCGTACACCGCTTCGGAACCGGGCAGGCGCTCGCCGTCGAGCGTGTGCACCCGGGTCAGCTTGCGCACGCTCGAAGCCATGAACACGCCGTCGCCCTCGACCAGGTCGCGGACCGTCAGCGGCTCGACCTTGACCGCCCAGCCCGCCTTCTCGGCGCCGCGGAACAGCGCGGCCTGCGTGGTGCCCGGCAGGATGCCGATGCTCGGCGGCGGTGTGTAGAGCGTCCGCCCCTTCGCCAGCACCACGGTCGACGTCGGGCCTTCGAAGATCGAACCGTCGGCGGCGGTGAAAATCACATCTTCGGCCCCGCGGCGGCCCGCCTCGCGGACCGCGGCCATGTTCATCGCGTACGACAACGGCTTCGCGCCGAGCAGCAGCCAGGGCGCGCGCTCGGCGAGATCCGGCGGGAAACCGCGTTCGAGGGTGATCGCGGCGACGCCTTCGGCGCGGGCTTTGCGGATCGACGGCGCGACCTCCGAACCGAGCGCGAAAGCGGTCGGCTTCGCGGCCGGGTCGCCGTCGGATCCCCTCGTGTACACCAGTTTCAGCACCATTTCCGCGCTGCCGGCCCACTTTTCGAGCACCAGCGAAACGACCCGTTCCCAGGCCGCGAGGTCGGGCTCGGGCAGGTCGAGCATGGCCGCCGAGCGGGCCAGCCGCTCCAGGTGCGGCCGGAGTTCGCGGGGCTTGCCGTCGACGACGAGGATCGTCTCGAAGACGCCGTCGCCGCGCATCAGCCCGAGGTCGTCGACCTTGATCTGGGCCTGGTCGGGGTCGGCCGGGGTTCCGTCGAGGAAGACGAGCACGCGCATTCCGACACCGTACTCACCTAGGCTGGGCGGTATGCCGTACCGCTCGCCGCTGCTGGACGTGCCCGGATCGATCCCTCCGCCCGAGTCGGACCCTGCCCACCCGGAGGCCGGCGTCCCCTGGCACTGGGGAGACCCCTTCGCGGAGCAGCGCACGGCTTCGCGCAGCGTGGTCGTGATCGACCGGTCGCACCGCGAGTTCCTCGCCGTCACCGGCGAAGACCGGCTGTCGTGGCTGCACCTGGTGATCTCGCAGCACGTGACCGGCTTGGCCGAGGGCTCCGGCACCGAGGCGCTGGTCCTCGACAGCCAGGGCCGGGTCGAGACGCACATGGTGCTGGCCCACCTCGACGGCACGGTCTACCTCGACAGCGACGCGAACCCTCGCGTGACGAGCGCGCTGCCCAAGGGCGGCCCCCAGACGCTGCACGAGTACCTCGAGGCGATGAAGTTCTGGTCCAAGGTGGACATCCGGGACGCGACGGGCGAGCTCGCGCTGCTCACCGTGCTCGGCCCGGACGCCGAGCGCGTGCTGAGCGCGGCCGGCGCCGAGGTCGGGCCGGAGCCGTACGCGGTCGCGGCGCTGCCCGGTGGCGGGTTCGCGCGGCGGATGCCGTGGCCCGGCCGGTCCAGCGTGGACCTGGCGGTGCCGCGCGCGGCGCTGGTGGACTGGTGGAAGCGGCTCACCGACGCCGGCGCGCGAGCGGCGGGCAGCTGGGTGTTCGACGCGCTGCGCGTCGAATCGGTGCGGCCGCGGCTGGGCGTCGACACCGACGACCGCACGATCCCGCACGAGGTGGGCTGGGTCGGCTCGGCCGCGCACGTCGCCAAGGGCTGCTACCGCGGTCAGGAAACGGTGTCGAAGGTCCACAACGTGGGACGCCCGCCGCGGAACCTGCTCCTGCTGCACCTGGACGGATCCCCCGCGGTCACCCCGGAGACCGGCGATCCGGTGCTGCTCGACGGCCGGACGGTCGGCCGGATCGGCACGGTGATCCAGCACCACGAGCTCGGCCCGATCGCGTTGGCGCTGGTCAAACGGTCGACGCCGGTGGGCGCGGAGCTGCTGGCGGGATCGGAGGACAACCTCGTCCAGGCGGCGATCGACCCCGATTCGGTGCCCTCGGAACAGCCCGCACCCGGCCGCGCGGCGGCGGCGCAACTTCGTGGCTGACCGGACGGCCCTGACAGCGAGATCACGCTCAACCGGGATAAACTGCGCTGTGATCGAAGTGCGGCCCGGCGGCAGGCGGCGGATCGACCGCGTGCTCGGCCCGGGGTACCTCAGCGGCCTGGGTGAATTGCCGCTGAAGGTGCTGCGCGAGCGGCGCGACGAAGCCGCGCAAGAAGAGACCGACCTGTCCTACCTGCGCCGTCTCCTGCACGCCCGCATCGACATCGTGCGCGCGGAGCAGGCGCGGCGAAGCTCGGGCGGCGAAGCCAGCATCGTCGACCAGCTGGCCACGATCCTGGCGGACAACGCGCTGGGCCCCGCGGCGGGTTCGGGCCGGCACCAGCAGCTGGAGCCGTCCCGGGCCGGCGAGCACCGCCGGCACGCCGAGGCCCTGATCGGCGACACGGACCTGACCGACGTCGGGTCGCTGTCGGACGAGAAGCTCGCCTCCGCATTGGACACGTACGCGAGCGAAGAGCTGTCGGTGTCGTCCTTCCGCCGCGAGGTGCAGGGCGTGATGGACACGCTCAACGCGGAGATCGCGAAGCGCTACCAGCAGGGATCGGCCACTGTGGACGAGCTGCTGGAGAACGAAGGCGGCCGCGCCGAGTGACCAACCCCGTGCTCGCCGAAGTCGTGCGGTCGGGTTTTGTCGAAAGCGCCCACCGCGGCGCGCTCGTGGTGACCGGCCCCGAAGGCCAGGTCCGCCTGGCCCTCGGCGACGTGGTCTCGCCGGTGTCCCCGCGGTCGTCGAACAAGCCGCTGCAGGCGGTCGGCATGCTGCGCGCGGGCTTGGGCTTCACGGACGAGGACCTGGCGCTGGCGTGCGCGTCGCACTCGGGTGAGCCCGGCCACGTGAAGCGGGTGCTGGAGCTGCTGGAGGCGGCCGGCCTGCGCGAAGAGGACTTGGCGTGCCCGCCCGACTTCCCGTTGCACGTACCGAGCATGCGCGACGCCGCCGAGCCCCGCCGGGTGATGATGAACTGCTCGGGCAAGCACACGGCGATGCTGACGACGTGTGTCCGCGCGGGCTGGCCGGTATCGGGCTACTCGGCGCCGGACCACCCCCTGCAGCAGGCGATCGCGCTCGTGGTCGCGGAACTGACGGACGAGCCGATCGCCCACACGGGTGTCGACGGCTGCGGCGCGCCGCTGTTCGCGTTCTCGCTGACGGGGTTGGCTCGGGCGTTCGGCCGGATTGCCTGTGCTGCAGAGGGGTCTTCGGCGGCGGTGGCTTCGGCGATGCGGGCGCACCCCTGGCTGGTGGCGGGGACGGGCCGCGAGGACACGACGCTGATGTCCGCGGTGGAGGGGTTGATCGCGAAGGCGGGCGCGGAAGGGGTCCAGGCGTTCGCCTTGCCGGACGGTTTCGCGGTGGCGATGAAGGTGGACGACGGCGCGAAGCGGGCTTGTGCGCCGCTGGCGGTGGAGGCGCTGCGGTATCTCGGCGCGGACGTGTCCGGGCTGGCGGAGCTGGCCCGGCCCGCGGTTTTGGGCGGCGGGCAAGCGGTCGGCGAGATCCGGGTGCCGGAGCTGCGGGGCTGAGCAGCCCCCGACGGCCGTTCGCGGTGGTCCCGGTCCTAGTTGGCGCGTTCGCGGGCGGCCACGTCGCCCCAGAATTCCCGCAGGTCGGAGAACAGCTCGGCCAGCTCCTCGACGTTGCCCGAGCGCAGGGCGTCCAGGATGTCGTGGACCTCGTCGGCCGTGTTGTCGGCCTCCAGGACCGGGTCCGTAAACAGCTGGACCAGGCCGCCGTAGTCGAGCTCGATCACCGAGTCCGCGTGGAAGTTGTCCAGCCAGCGGCGCGTCTCGAACAGCACCCGGCCCGGCCCCGAGTCGCCGAACGTCTGCTCCAGCAGCTCACCCGCCTCGCGGGCGCGGTGCTGCGCGTCGGCGAGCGTCGCGCGCCAGGACAGCTCGCGCTTCGGGTCGGTGCGGCCGCTGCCCAGCACCAGCCGTCGCTCTTCCGGCTCGATCAGCACGAACCACGGCAGCGGGACCGTCCACGTGGTCGACAACGTGTGCGCCGCCGACGTGCTCAAGTCCACCATCGCCGACTTGGTCCGGGCGCGGATCGTCTCCTGGGTGAAGCCACCCTCGTCGAGGACGACGTTCTTCAGCGCCGGGTGCGCGTCACCGAGGAACGTGACCAGCGCCGCCGCCGAGCGGGCCCGCAGCTCGAGCGGGCAGACCAGCGGACCGTGTTCGGCCTTGCCGCCCGGCACCTCGCCGGGATCGAGCACCAGGACGTCGGTCAGCAGGCTCGGCGCGGGACGGCCGTCGGCGAGCTCGGCGGGCAGCAGCCGCCGCGGTGCGGCGACCTGTGACTTGAGCCACATGGCCTGCTCGCGCGCTCCCGCGTCCGTCCGCCTCAGCTTGGCCGCCGCGACGGCCGCACGCAGCCGTTCGTCCGGCGGATCGCCCAGGGCGAGCAGGGGTTCGTACACCCGCAGGTAAGCCACAAAGGGACGGAGCACGGGTAGATCGTGGCACGTCTACCTGCACCGATCGCCACCGACCGGCCGGTAACCGGTGTCCGGCGGACACTGTCGTGACCGGCACACCGTGCCACGTCGCATCGAACCCCCCGGACACGGTACGGTGTGAGCAGGAAATAATTGTCGAGACGATGCGGGGCCGCCGATTCCCCCGGCCGCCCCGCCCCTGTGCGAGGGGGTCGAGCCATGGGGCGCGGCCGGGCTAAGGCCAAGCAGACGAAGGTGGCGCGTGAGCTCAAGTACAGCTCGCACGAGACTGACTTCGATGCTTTGCAGCGCGAGCTGTCGAGTAACTCCTCCAGTAGTCATTACGAGGAGTCCGACAGCGATGATCAAGACCCGTACGACGACGGGTACGACGAGTACCGTCGTTGAGCACGCGTAACCGCGCGAGGGTGGAGCCGGCCACAGCCGGCAACCGCCCTCGCGCGTCGCGTGCTGCCCAAAATCGTGTCAAAAGCACGCGGGCCTGCGAAGCGATGAAGGAGTGAGCCGGTGGTAAGTCGGGTTGGAGTCGTCGGGGCGGGCCTGATGGGGTCCGGTATCGCCGAAGTGCACGCGCGGTCCGGATTGGACGTCGTGGTCACCGAGGTGAACCAGCCGGCGCTCGACGCGGGCAAGGCGCGCATCGAGAAGTCGCTGCAACGCGGCATCAAGAGCGGCAAGCTCTCCACCGAGGACGCCGACGCGGCGCTCGCCAGGCTCCGGTTCACCACGGACATCGCCGAGTTCGCCGACCGCGAACTGGTCATCGAGGCGATCCTCGAGCAGGAGCAGGCGAAGGTCGAGGTCTTCCGCCAGCTGGACAAGATCGTCGAGGCCGAGGACGCGCTGTTCGCGTCCAACACGTCGTCGATCCCGATCATGAAGCTGGGCATGGCGACGAGCCGCCCGCAGCAGGTGGTCGGCATCCACTTCTTCAACCCGGTGCCGGTGCTGCCGCTGGTGGAGCTGGTCCCCTCGCTGCTGACCAGCGAGGAAACCGCCCGCCGCGCGGAGGAGCACGCGACGACGGCGCTGGGCAAAACGGTCATCCGCTCGCAGGACCGCGCCGGGTTCATCGTGAACTCGCTGCTGGTGCCGTACCTGCTTTCGGCGATCCGGATGATCGAGTCGGGTTTCGCCTCGGCCGAGGACATCGACCGCGGCATGGAGCTGGGCACCGCCCACCCGATGGGCCCGCTGCGCCTGTCCGACCTGATCGGGCTGGACACGATCAAGGCCATCGCGGACTCGATGTACGCGGAGTTCAAGGAGCCGCTGTACTCGTCGCCGCCGTTGCTGCTGCGCATGGTGGACGCGGGCCTGCTCGGCAAGAAGACCGGCCGCGGCTTCTACTCCTACAGCTGACCCCGGTCGAACGTCACGGGCGCGCCGAAGGCCGCCCGCCTGGCGGCGCGCCGCAGCACGGCCAGGACGGCCGGCCCCAGCAGGACGATGGCGACCGCGTTGGTGACGGCGCGGCCGGTGTCCCAGCCGAGGGTCGACGTCAGGACGGTGTACACCGCGAACCGGTGCAGATTTTCCGGCAGCGGCGCGCCGGGCACGAACCCGAGGTCGCCGCTGGTGCCGGCGAGGAACGGCCACGACCACAGGCTCATCAGGAGCCCGAAGAAGTAGGCCGCGAAGACGCCGTAGGCGACCAGCAGGGCGATCTCGGCTTTGCCACGCGGTGTCCGCGGCAGCAGCCCGGCCCCGAGCCCGATCAGCGACGACGCGAGCATCTGGAACGGCAGCCACGGCCCGACCCCGGCGGTGAGCAGCGCGCTGGTGAACAGCGAAGTCGAGCCGAGCACAAACCCGAACCCGGGCCCGAAGACGCGACCGGCGAGCACGAGCAGGAAGAACACCAGCTCAATGCCGCCGGTACCCGCACCGAGCGGCCGCAGCCCCGCGTTGACGGCCGAGAGCACCCCGAGCAGGGCGAGCGCCTTGGCATCGATGCCGCCGCGGGAGAGCTCGGCGAGCACAACGAGGATCAGCACCGGCAGGGTCGCCATGAAGACGAAGGGTGCGTCGATCGTGTGCGCGGCCGCGGTGGGTTGCGGGTGGGTGAACAGGGGCCAGCAGAACATGGCCAGGCCGAGGAGGCTCGCGACGGTCAGGACCAGCGCGGGCCGCGGGGTCAGGCGGATGGGGCGAGGCGGTGGGCCGAGGAAGTCGGTCATGCCGGGACCTGGGCCGGTTCGGGGGCGCGGACCGGTGGACGCGGGTCGACGGCGAAGGCCGGCGAGGCTTCGGCTCGGCAGCGAACCACCGCTGGGCGCGGGCCGATGGCCGAAGTCGGCGAGGCTTCACGTCGGCGCTGAGCCATGGCGAACTCCGCGCCGGAGCGGTCGCGCGCCTGCGGGACACCACCCACCGCGACCCGCCGGCCGGCGGAGCCTGCTCGTCGGCTTCGGCCCCCCGCCCGCCCCCGCCCCCTCCCCTCCACCTGCGTCCTCATGCCAGTGCTTCCGCGACCTCGTCCACCGTCAGCCACCGCTCCGGGGCCAAGATCTTCGCCACCTGCGGGGCGAACGCCGGTGATGCGACGACCACCTCCTTCGTCGGGCCGTCCGCTACCACCTCGCCCTCGGCCATGACCACCACGCGGTCGGCCACCGTGGCCACGAACTCGACGTCGTGGGTGGCCAGCACCACCGCCCGGCCCTGCGAGGCCAGCTCTCGCAGGATCGTGGCGAAGCGCCGTTTCGCGTGGTAGTCCAGGCCGCGGGTGGGCTCGTCGAGCAGCACGACCGGTGGGGCCGCCGCCAGCTGGACCGCCAGCACCAGCGCCAGCCGCTGCCCTTCCGAAAGATCGCCGGGGTGCGCTTCACCGGCGATCCCGGGGGCGAGCCGGTCCAGCAGCGCCCGGGCCGTGCCTGCCGGCACCTCCGATTCCGCGTCCGCCTGTGCGCACTCGGCGTCCACCGAATCGAGGTACAGCAGGTCGGCCGGGGTCTGGGGGACCAGTCCGACGCGCTGACGGGCCACTCGTGGCTTGAGCGACGCCGGGTCAGCTCCGCCGACGTCGACCTTCCCCGCCGACCTCGGCCCGCTGCCCTGCACCGCCCAGAGAAGCGACGACTTGCCGGAGCCGTTGCGTCCCATCAGCGCGACCACTTCCCCCGGCCCGACACGCAGGTCGACCCCGCGCACCGCCAGAACATCTCCGTATCGGACCACCACCCCTCTCACATCCAGTGCCGAACCGGTCACCGAGAGACTACGACCCACCACCGACAATTTTTGGCGACTCAGCGAGAGCCGCGAGCGCAGCGGCCCCGCGACCCGCCGCGCGTCCCGGACCGACAGCGGCAGCGGTGACCAGCCCGCGAGCCGTCCCAGCTCGGCGATCGGCGGGGCGATCGACGACGTCGCCAGGATCTCGGCGGGCGGGCCGGAGCGCACCGAGCCGTCGCCCGGCAGGTACAGCAGCCGGTCCGCGTACTGCGCGACGCGCTCCATCCGGTGCTCCGCGACGATCACCGTCGTCCCGAGGTCGTGCACCAGGCGCGTGATCGCCGCGAGCACGTCCTCGGCGGCCGTCGGGTCCAGCGCCGACGTCGGTTCGTCGAGCACGACCACCGAGGGGTGCGCCGTCAGCACCGAGCCGATCGCGACCCGCTGCTGCTGGCCGCCCGACAACGTCCGCAGCGGACGGTTGCGCAGCTCCGCGATGCCCAGCAGGTCCAGGGTTTCCTCGACCCGCTTGCGCATGACCTCCGGCGGCACCGCCAGCTGCTCCATCGCGTACGCGAGCTCCTCCTCGACGGTGTCCGTCACGAACCCCGCCAGCGGGTCCTGCCCGACGACGCCGACGACCGAGGCCAGCTCCCGCGGTGGGAACGCCGCGGTGTCGCGCCCGGCCACGAGCACCCGACCGGCCAGCCGGCCGCCGGTGAAGTGCGGGACGAGCCCGTTGATCGCGCCGAGGAACGTCGACTTGCCGGCCCCGGTCGGACCGGCGACCAGGCACAGCTCTCCCTCCTCGACCAGCAGGGACACGTCCGAGAGCACCGGCCGCGCCGCGTCCGGGTAGGTCACCGTGACCCGGGAGAACTCGATCACCGGACGACCTCCAACGACGGCGGCGGGGGTGCGACGAACGCCGGGAGCACGGCGACCAGCAGGGACAACGCGTGCACCGGCGAGACTTCCGGCCAGCGCAGCGGGCTCAGCGAGGGGAACAACCGCCCCGGATCGACCCGCGCGGTGACGAACAGCAGCGCGCACGCCCCGGCTCCGGCCGCGACGACCAGCGTCTCCGGCCAGCGCCACGGATCCGGCCGGTACGCCGTCCGCCGCACCCGGCGCCCGCCGAGGACGAAGCCCGCGACGGCCACGACCAGGCCGCCCGCCAGCAGCGGCACCCCGAGCCAGGACGGCGACGTCCCGTCGAGCACACCGTAGACGCCGACGCACACCCCGACCAGCCCGAACAGGACGCACGAAGCGATCAGCACGCGCAAGCGGAAGCTCAGGTCGGCCCGGCGGCCGTAGCCCCGGGAGTCCATCGCGGCCGCCAGCCGCAGGGACCGGTCCATCGCGTCCTCCAGCACCGGCACCACGATGCCCTTGACCGCCCGCAGCCCGCGAGTCCGGCCCGCCCGCAACCGGCGGGCCCGCCGCACGCGCTGCACGCTCTCGACGAGCTGGGGGGCGACCGTCAACGCCACCGTCACCGCCGTGCCGACCTCGTACAACGCTCCCGGCACCGCCTTGAGCAGGCGTTTCGGGTTGGCCAGGGCGTTCGCCGCACCGACGCAGACGACCATCGTGGCCAGCCGCAGGCCGTCGTAGAAGCCGCCGAGCAGCTCCTCCGCCGACGCCGGCCCGAACAGGGACAGCCCGGCGATGAGCGGGATCCGCGGCAGCGTGAACAGGACGTGCCCGCCGTCTTCACCGCCGATCAAGATCCGGAACAGCACGCGCGAGGCGACGATCAGCGCGCCGACGTAGACGTACAGCCGGAACGCCAGTGCCCAGGGCGCGTCACTGCGCCGGTTCGCGACGACGAACCCGGCGATCGCGATGATCAGGCCGAGCAGCAGCGGGTTCGTCGTGCGGCTGGCGGCGACGGCCAGCGCGAGCGCCCAGGCCCACCAGGCGCCGGGGTGCAGCGCCCTACTGCGCACGCCGGCGACGGGCGACGACGATCCCGGCGCCGCCGACCACCACGATCACGACGGCCCCGATCACCAGGCCCCACGGGAACGAACTGCCCTGGTCAGCGGCGGGCGCGGGGGCCGGCGAAGCAACCTGGCGCACCGGCGGCACCCGGGGCGGCGACGGCAGGTCGTTCGCGGACTTCGGCCGCGCGAACGCCCACCCTTCGAACCCGCCGGCCGTCGGCTTCGCCGTCTGCGCGCCTTCCTGGCTCGACGTCCAGCTGCCGCCGGCGGAGGCGTGCCAGTAGCTCCAGTACGCCGTGGCCGACGGCATCCCGGCGCAGGGTTCGACGTCCGGGCCGGGCTTGCCGTTGATCCGGCAGGCCACGGCGAGGCCGTACTTCTGCGAACCGGCCACCTCGATCCCGGCGTCCTGCAGGGCAGCGACGCCGTTCGCGGGTGTCCCGGGGGCGCAGCGGATCAGCGGCTCGGGGCCCAGGTCGCCGAAGTCGACGACCACCGTCACGCCGTCGCCCTCCGGGCAGGCGCCTTCGGTACCCGTCGCCGAAGCGGGTGCGGCACCCACGAAGGCGGCGCCGAACAGGAGAGCGCAAACAACGGCGAAGCGGGACGCGATCATGCAGGCACTTTAACCACGCCGGCGCCCGGCGATGGTGCGGTTCCGGCGCGACGCGGGACACACCTAGACTGCGGGCCGTGGGACAGCTCATCGCGGACGGACAGCTGCGCGTCGGCCTAATCGGCGCCGGCCCGTGGGCGACGACGGTGCACGCGCCAGGACTGGCGGATCACCCCGGCACGGCGCTGACCGCGGTCTGGGCCCGGCGGCCGGAGGCGGCGCAAGCGCTTGCGGAGACGCACTGCGCGACGGCCGCCGCCAGCGTCGAAGAACTGTTTGCGCAGGTCGACGCGGTCGCGTTCGCCGTGCCGCCGTCGATCCAGGCGGCGCTGGGCGTGCGCGCGGCCGAAGCGGGGAAGCACCTGATCCTGGAGAAGCCGATTGCTGCCGACCTCGACGGCGCGCGGCGGCTGGCCGACGCCGTCGCGACCGCCGACGTGGCCGCGCTCGTCATGCTGACCCTGCGCTATTCGGCGCAGACGCAGGAGTGGCTCGCCGGTCTCGCCCAGGCGGGCGGCTGGGCGGGCGGCGGTGCGCGCTGGCTGTCCGGTGCCCTGCTCGGCGGCCAGTACGCCACCTCGGAGTGGCGTCAGGACGACGGCGGCGCGCTGTTCGACATCGGCCCGCACGCACTCGACCTGCTGGACGCCGCGCTCGGCCCGATCACCGAGGTCGTGGCGGCCCGGCAGAGCCCCGGCGACCTCTGGCACCTGATGCTGGCCCACGACGGCGGTGTGGTCAGCACGGCCACGCTCTCGCTGCGGCTGCCGGTGCAGCCGACCGTCGTCGAGGTCGCGGTCTGGGGGCAGCACGGTTACCGGACGCTCGGGCGCAAACCGGGCTCGGCGCAGGAGTCCTACACCGCGCTGCTGGACGACTTCGCGGCGATGATCGCGAGCGGCACGACGACGCACCCCTGCGACGTCCGGCGAGGTCTGCACCTGCAGGCACTGCTCGAGCAGGCGCGGCAACTGGCCGTGAAGTAGTACACAGGCACCCTTCGCGGATTTCCCTTGCACGGCAGGGGTTACCGGCTTTTCCGGAAAATTCATCCACAGGGTTGTCCACAGCATCCACTGTGGACAGTGCGCGGCCCGGTAAACCCCTTGCCCGCCGTGCGACCATGGCGGGGAAGAGCCCGTTCGAGTCCAAGGAATGACTGCCTATGCCTGGCGCCGTCTCCGGCGTCGGCCCCCGCTAGGCCCGACGCCCAGCGCCCCGCCCGCACCCCGTCTGGGGGCTGCGGTTCCTTGACACGCTCTCGAAAGGCTCCAACCCAGCAATGTCTGCTATCCAGGCTTATGTCCGCACGACGGCGCCGCGCGGCCGGGAAACCGAGCGGGTCGGCCCGTTCCTCGCCACCTACTCGCCGGGCACGGCCCACCCGATGCTCAACTACGCGATCCCGGACGACAGCGCCAAGCCGACGGCGGCCGAGATCGACGCGCTGACCGCGGCCTTCCGGCGGCGGGACCTGCTCCCGCGGCTGGAGTACTTCACCGAAATCGCCCCCGACCTGGAGAAACTGCTGGTCGAGGCCGGGTACGAGCTCGAGCGGCGGGTGCCGCTGATGACCTGCGCGCCGGGCGAGCGGGTCGACCAGCCGGCTCCGGCGGGGATCCGGCTGCGCGTGCCGGAGTCCGGCGAGGACTTCCGGCGCATGCGGTCGGCGCAGAACACGGCGTTCGGCGAACCCGCCGAAATCGGCGACGAAGAGGTCGAACAGCTGAAGGCCGGCGCCGGGGTGCGGCACCTCCTGGCGGAGGACATCGCGACGAAGACGGTGGTCGGCGGCGGGCTCGCGCTCGAAATCGTCGACGGCACCACCGAGGTCGCCGGGATCGCCGTGCTCGAGCCGTACCGCGGCCGCGGGATCGCCGCGGCGCTCACCGCGCACCTCACCCGCGAAGTCCACGAGGCCGGAGCCCACACGGCGTTCCTCACCCCCGGTGACCTGGGGATCGGGAACGTCTACGCCCGCGTCGGCTACCGGCCGGCGGGCGAGTGCGTGCACCTGTCGCTGAGCTAGTCCTCGAAGCGGCCGGAGCGGCCTCGCTTCACGTCGCTCCGGCGCTTCTTCGACGCCAGGCGGCGCTCCTTCGAACCGCGGGACGGTTTTGTGGGGCGCCGTTTGGCGGGCGGCGGGGCCGACGCGTCGAGCAGGAGGTTCACCAGTCGGCCGCGCGCGGCCTCCCGGTTCTGCAACTGCGAGCGGTGTTCGCTGGCCGCGATCGTGAGGACGCCGTCGACCAGCCGTGAGCCGAGCCCGGCCAGCACCCGGTCACGCAGGTGTTCGGGGATCGACGGCGACGCGGCGACGTCAAAGGACAGCTCCACGCGCGAGTCCGTGGTGTTCACGCCCTGCCCGCCGGGGCCGGACGAGCGCGAAAAGCGCTCGCTCAACTCGGCTCCCGGGATCACGAACCGGGAGCCGATCACCACGTCCTCGGCTGCCACCCCTCAAGTGTGACAGCCGCGGGCAACCGCGTTTCAGAACCGGGGGTGGTCACCCGAGAGCACCGCGCGGGGGCCGTCGACGTCGTCGGCCGGCTGGACGTCGCCCAGCACCCACGCCGGGACGTGCCGCGCGGTGAGCATGGCCAGCGCCCGGTCGACGTCTTCGGCGCCGACGATCGCGACCATGCCGACGCCCATGTTGAACGTCTTCTCCAGCTCGGCGCGCTCGACCTTGCCGCGGTGGCCGATCAACGCGAACACCGCCGACGGCGTCCACGTGCCGCGGTCGAGCCGGGCGACCAGGCCGCGCGGCATGACCCGGGCCAGGTTCGCCTCCAGGCCGCCGCCGGTGATGTGCGCGAACGTCCGGACCTCGGTCTCGGCGGCGAGGGCCAGGCAGTCCTTCGCGTAGATCCGCGTCGGTTCGAGCATCTCCTCGCCGAGGGTGCGGCCGAACTCCTCGACGTGCCCGCCGAGCGGCATCCGGGCGATGTCCAGCAGCACGTGCCGGGCCAGCGAGTAGCCGTTCGAGTGCAGGCCCGACGAGCCGAGGGCCAGCACGACGTCACCCGGGCGGACCTTCTCCGGCGAGAGCAGCTGCGACGCCTCGACCACGCCGACGCCGGTGGCCGACATGTCGTAGTCGTGCTCGCCCATCATCCCCGGGTGCTCCGCGGTCTCGCCGCCGAGCAGCGCGCAGCCGGCTTGGACGCAGCCCTCGGCGATGCCGCCGACCAGGGAGGCGATCTTCTCCGGGTGCACCTTGCCGACGGCGATGTAGTCCTGGAGGAACAGCGGCTCGGCCCCGGTCACGACCAGGTCGTCGACCACCATGGCGACCAGGTCGATGCCGACGGTGTCGTGCTTGTCGAGCGCCTGCGCGATCGCGATCTTCGTGCCGACGCCGTCGGTGGAGGACGCGAGCACCGGCTCCTTCCAGCGGTCGAGCTTCAGGGAGAAGAGCCCGGCGAAACCGCCGACGCCGCCCAGGACCTCGGGGCGCGTGGCCCGCTGGGCGTGCGGCTTGAGCAGCTCGACGGCTTGGTCACCGGCGTCGATGCTGACCCCGGCGGCGGCGTACGTGGCGCTCGTGGACTCGCTCACGGTGGAAGGACTCCCTACTGGAAGGACTGCTAGGGACGCCGGACGGCGTCTTCGGCACCGTACCCGGCGGGGCTGACGGGGACTGGAGACACTGCCGCGCCATCCGTTGAACCGAGGCTTTCGAGCAGGTGTTTCCCGATCAGCGCGTCCTCCGGCAGCGGGATCGGGTACTCGCCGGAGAAGCACGCGGTGCACAGCCGCGACTTCGGCTGCTCCGTCGCCGCGACCAGGCCGTCCAGGGAAATGTAGCCCAGGGAGTCGGCGCCGATCGAGCGCCGGATGCCGTCGAGGTCGACGCCGTTCGCGACCAGCTCGGCCCGCGAGGCGAAGTCGATGCCGTAGAAGCACGGCCAGCGCACGGGCGGGGACGCGATCCGGACGTGCACCTCGAGCGCGCCGGCCTCGCGCAGCATCCGGACGAGCGCGCGCTGGGTGTTGCCGCGGACGATCGAGTCGTCCACCACGACCAGGCGCTTGCCGCGGATGACGTCGCGCAGCGGGTTCAGCTTGAGCCGGATGCCCAGCTGGCGGATGGTCTGCGACGGCTGGATGAACGTGCGCCCGACGTAGGCGTTCTTCACCAGGCCGGTGCCGTAGGGGATGCCGGAGCCCTGCGCGTACCCGATCGCGGCCGGGGTGCCCGACTCCGGCACCGGCATGACCAGGTCGGCTTCGACCGGCTGCTCGGAGGCGAGCCGGCGGCCGATCTCGACGCGGGTGGCGTGCACCCCGCGGCCGGCGATCGTGGTGTCGGGGCGGGCGAGGTAGACGTATTCGAAGACGCAGCCCTTGGGGTCCGGGTTCGCGAACCGCGAGGAGCGCAGGCCGGCGGCGTCGATCGCGATCAGCTCGCCGGGCTCGACCTCGCGGACGAAGGACGCACCGACGATGTCGAGGCCCGCCGTCTCGCTCGAGACGACCCAGCCGCGCTCGAGCCTGCCGAGCACCAGCGGGTGCACGCCGTGCGGGTCACGGGCCGCGTAGAGCGTGTTCTCGTCGGCGAACACCAGGCAGAAGGCGCCCTTCAGGGTCGGCAGCAGCTCCATGGCGGCGGCCTCGATGCCCTTGTCGGCGGCGTTCGCGGCGAGCAGGCCGCAGATCAGGTCGGAGTCGCTCGAGGAGCCGGTGAGACCCGCGTGCGGCTTCAGGCCCGCTTCGATGGTGCGTTCGCGCAGCTCGGCCGTGTTGACGAGGTTGCCGTTGTGCGCGAAGGAGAGGCCGCTGCCGGTCGCGGTGGTGCGGAAGATCGGCTGCGCGTTCTCCCAGATGGTCGCGCCGGTGGTCGAGTACCGGCAGTGCCCGACGGCGATGTGCCCCTGCAGCGACTGCAGGATCTGCTCGTCGAACACCTGGCTGACCAGGCCGAGGTCCTTGAAGACCACGATCTGGGAGCCGTCGGAGACGGAGATGCCGGCGGCCTCCTGCCCGCGGTGCTGCAGGGCGTAGAGGCCGTAGTAGGTCAGCTTCGCGACTTCTTCCCCGGGAGCCCAGACGCCGAAGACGCCACACTCCTCACGGGGTTCCGGGTCAGGCTGGTCGGACACGACTTGCGGGTCGGAAACCACCGAGGAGCTCCTGGGAAGACGTGGTCAGGCCGGTTTCAGTGTAGACGGTCCGGTCCTGAGCCAGGCCCCGCCCGACGTGGCACTGACCACTTCGGACGAGGCCCGCGAGTTCGCACGTTCAGCACGCATCCGGCAGCGAGAGGATCTCCGCCAGCACCTGAGCACCTTCCCCGCGGCGGCGCCAAAGCCACCGCTCCGGCTCGAAGATGTTCTCTTCGGAGCCGGGCATCCTGGTCGCCACGACGTCGTCTTCGGCGTTGAGCCGGACCACGTCCACGACGTCGTCGTGCACCCGCACGCCGACGACGGCGAGGACCTCACCGCGTTCGTCGGCGGGGTGGACGAACTGGTAGCCGCGGGCCACCAGCTCCTGCAGTCCGGTGTCGATGTCGATGACGGGGGCGATGGCCTCAGCCGAGGACATCGTCGAATTCACCGTCCTTGGCGCCCGCCAGGAACGCCGCCATCTCGGCGCGCGTGTACACGAGCGCCGGGCCGGTCGGGAACCGCGAGTTGCGCATCGCGATCTCCCCGCTGGACAGCGGCGCGACTTCGACGCAGTTGCCGTATGCACCGCTGTAGCTCGCCTTGCGCCACTCGGCACCGGACAGCCGATCGGCCGGGATGCCGTTCTCGAATCGCTCAGCCATGTTCCCACCTCTCGATGCGGAAAGCTCCAGCGGGCAATGCAGATGCATGTGCATTTGCCCGCGTATCCGAGGCTAGCACGTGTGACTGCAACGGTAAATGCACGTGCAGAATTTCTTGCAAAGTTCGCGGACGGTTAGAAAAGTCAGCCTGCCGTTAACCTATCAGGTGACAGGCATGCGCACGAATGGCGTAATGGCTACTGCTGGTTACCGTTCACTAAGACAAAACTGGCCTGCGACGCGCAGGCGAAGGGCTGCTAGATCTCCTGACGGCGCTTCGCGAGCATCGACCGGCTCCGCTCGGGCGTCTCCGCGTCGACCGCCAGCATGTCCAGCGCGCGGCTGTACTTCTCGATCTCTTCGCGCTTTTCGATGTAGTGCGCACCGGTCATGTACTCGACGTAGGCGATGTTCGGCAGTTCCGGTTCGCCGAACCGCAGCAGCGAAAACGCGTGCTCCGCGGACAGGCCGCTGCGCGTGTACGGCAGGACCTGGATCGACACGTGCGGCAGGGCGCTCATCTCGAGCAGGTATTCGATCTGCTGCTTGAGGACCTTCACGCCCCCGATCGGGCGATAGAGCACCGACTCGTCGAGCACCATCCACACCCGCGGCGCGTCCGGCCTGCTGAACATCTTCTGGCGCCGCATCCGCAGCGCGACCAGCTGGTCGACCCGCTCGTCGGCCATCTCCGAACGTCCGTGGCTGAAGATCGCCCGCGCGTACGGCTCGATCTGAAGCAGGCCCGAAACGTAGAGCGGCTCCCAGATCTGGATTCGCGCCGCAGCTTCTTCGAGGCCGACGAGGTCGGTGAACCAGTTCGGCATGGTGTCGCCGAAGCGCCGCCACCAGCCCGGCTCGTTCGACTGCTTGACCATGTCGAGGAACGCCCGGCGCTCCGTCGGGTCGTCGACGCCGTACATCGTCAGCAGGTCGGTGACGTCGCGTTCCTTGAACCCGACGCGGCCCAGCTCGAGACGGCTGATCTTCGACTCGGAGCCACGGATGTTGTAACCGGCCTGCTGGCGGGTGATGCCGGCCTCTTCACGGAGCCGGCGAAGCTGCGAGCCCAAGATCATTCGGCGCGCAGTGGGGCCGATGTTCTGTTCACCTGCGGACGCGTTCACCGCGTTCATTCCCGGACCTTCCGCGCTCACGTCACCAGGGGGTTCTAGCCCGACTACCGAAAGTACACGTTGGGCCGTCCTGCGCAAAGAGGTGACCCGGTTTACCGCGTGCGTGTGGAGTCCTACTCTACGTAGAGTACGAGATTTTCGACACAAAACTTGCGAGGTTCACCATGCCCGACGCCGCGACCCGGACCGAACGAGTTCCCGTGGGGGTCGACCCGACCCGAGCGAGCATCGCGCGCGTGTACGACGCATTCCTGCTCGGGAAGGACAACTACGAGATCGACCGGGAGGTCCTGCACAAGGTGCAGAAGGCCGCCCCGGAGGCACAGGACCTCGCGTTCGAAAACCGTGGCTTCCTGATCCGCGCCTGCCGCTTCCTGGCCAGCCAGACCGGCATCACCCAGTTCCTCGACTGCGGCTCCGGCCTCCCGACCGCCGAGAACACCCACCAGGTCGTCCAGCGGATCAACCCGGACATCCGGGTCGTCTACGTCGACAACGACCCGGTCGTGCTCGCCCACGGCCGCGCGCTGCTCGAAGAAAACGAGAACACCCACTTCGTCGCCGAGGACATCTTCGAGCCGCAGCGGATCCTCGAAAACGAGGTCGTCCGCCAGCACATCGACTTCTCGGAACCGGTCGCCCTCCTCCAGATGGGCACGCTGCACCACTTCAACGGCGCCGAGGAACGGCCGGCGGAAATCATGAAGGAGTACGTCGACGCGCTGCCGCCGGGCTCGTTCGTGGCGATCTCCCACTTCTTCGACCCCGAGGACGAGGACTCCGCGACGGCCCGCCGGATGGAGGACTTCTTCCTGCACAGCCCGATGGGCTCGGGCACCTTCCGGACGCAGAAGGAAATCGAGAACCTGTTCCCCGGTCTCGAAATGATTCCCCCGGGCGTGGTCCGGTGCGCCGACTGGTGGCCGGACGGCCCGCGGCTCAAGGAGCTCAACGTGGCCCAGCGGACCATCGCCGGCGGGATCGGCCGCAAGCCGTAGCCCAAGTCCCGCTGCCGGTCGTGAGTGGTAAGGCGGGTTCTAACCCGCCTTACCACTCACGAGCGTCAGACGCGGAGCAGGGGGAGCCAGTGGGAGAGGTCGGCCCGGGTGCCCGACGCGGACACCCGGCCGTCCGCGACGGCCGTGGTCCAGTCCAGTTGCCCGGTGGCGAGTTCGAGCCACGTGCGCGGGTCGGTCTCGATCACGTTCGGCGGGGTGCCGCGGGTGTGCCGCGGGCCCGCCACGCACTGCACCGCGGCGAACGGCGGCACCCGCACCTCGACCGTCCGGCCCGGTGCGTCCGCCGCCAGTGCGCGCAGGGACAGGCGCACCGCCGCGGCCAGTTCCGGGCGCGCGGGAGCGGGCGCACCCTCCTGCAGCCACGGGGAAATCGCCAGCACCGCCGCACGTAACTGTCCGGGGTCGACCGAACGCGAAGAGGCCATGGGCAAACAGTAGAGTGGCGCACCAAGACCTGGCAGGCACACCCGAGAACCTGGGGATGACGATGGCGCAGCGGGACGAGGCGGATCGGATGGTTTCGCAGCAGCCCACCGGAAGCGGAGCCGATCGCCCCGGCAGGCACGGCAAACCCAACCGCGCCGCGCGGCGCGACGGCAGTCAGGCGCGGCGCTCCGGCAAGCACGGCACGCCCGAGATCACCGCGGAGATGCGCTCGAACGCCCGCGCCAACCCCGACAGCTGGCTCTACGTCATCGACGAGGCCTTCGACCCCAACGGCCCGGTGCCGTCGTGGGCGGTCGTCGGCGCCTACCCGGTGAACGCCGCCGGCGACGTCGTCGCCGACTTCCACCCCAACGACCGCTACCGGCCCTCGCCCAAGGCGCTCGGCTTCCCGGACCCGGCGAACGATCTCGAGCACCTGCTGCAGCTCGTCCGCACCGAGCACCGCCCGCCGTCGGACCTGCCGAAGGTCGTCCTCGACGCGACGCTGTTCGTCTACGCGATGTCGCCGGTGCAGCGGACGGTCATCGGTTTCCACAACACCGACGGCCGGGTCATGGTGCCCGCCTACACCCGCAAGGCGCTGGTGCCGCGCGAGTGGCCGCACGCGCGGGCCGTGCTCGGCCGCGACATCGTCGGCCTGCTCGGCGGACACCCCGTCGCGATCAACCCGCACGACCTCATCACGGCCGTCGTGCCGGCGGAGCACCTGATGAAGGCCATCGCCGAAGAACGCCGCTGACCTGCGGGTCCCACCCCATCGAGTGATCATCGATTCGCCAATTCGCCGATCCGGCGAGGCCGGTGCATCGTGAGACTGGAGAAGTCTCATGAGATCGGTGGGGAGCAAGAGGGTGAAAAGACGTTCGCTGCCCTTCGCCGCCGTCCTCGCGTCCGTCCTCCTCGTGGCCGGGCAGGCGCCGGCGAAGGCCGACGACCCCTACGCCGGCGCGGAGGACCACTACGCGGGTTCGCAGATCGCCGCGGCCGAGGGCGTCGGCGAGACCCCCGACCTGCTGTACGGCGGGGACGACCAGCAGCTCGGCCACGACGTCAGCGGGCACCAGGGCCCGGTCGACTGGCCCGGCGCGGCGGGATCGGGCGCCAAGTTCGTCTACGTCAAGGCGACCGAGGGCACCGGATTCCGGAACCCGCAGTTCGCGCAGCAGTACAACGGCTCCTACAGCGTCGGCCTGATCCGCGGTGCCTACCACTTCGCGCGGCCGGACATCTCCGACGGCGCGTCGCAGGCGCGGTACTTCCTGGCCCACGGCGGCGGCTGGTCGAGGGACGGCCGGACGCTGCCCGGCGCGCTCGACGTGGAGTACAACCCCTACGGCGAAACGTGTTACGGCAAGGACGCCGCGGGCATGGTCGCCTGGATCCGCGGCTTCTCCGACACCTACCGGGCGGCGACCGGCCGGTTCCCGACGATCTACACGTCGACGAGCTGGTGGAAGCGGTGCACCGCCAACAACGGCGGTTTCGGCTCGAACCCGCTCTGGATCGCGCGCTACAACACCTTCATCGGCGAGCTGCCGTCCGGCTGGAGCATCCACACGATCTGGCAGTTCGCCGACCGCGGCACCCTGCCCGGCGACCAGAACTGGTTCAACGGCCCGGCGGACCGGCTGCTCGCCCTGGCGCTGGGCTGAACGGCCCAACGTTCCAATAATAGGTGTTAACCTGTCACCAATTAACGATCAAGTTCCCGGGAAAATCACCCACACGTATACCCAATTTCACGGAACTGAGTGACAAACGGCACTTCGTCCCTAACAATCGTGCACGGGCGGCTACCTGCAGTAAGCCGCTCACCGCGAGGGTATCCGTGAAGGGATTCAACGATGTCCACATCCCGAAGAGGGCGGCTGTTCGCTGCCCTGGTCGTCCCGGCCACGCTGCTCCTGCTCGGCAGCACGGCCCAGGCGGCGACCTTCTCCCCCGAAGTCGACCCCGTGGCCGCGATCAACGCGGACATCGCGCAGAACAACCACGAGCTGGGGTCGCAGATCCGGCGCGTCGAAGGCGACAAGTCCACCCCGGACACGCAGCAGGCGGCGCAGCAGCCGCAGCCCGGCCAGGCCATCCCCGGCCAGGTGCTGGCCACCGTGGCCGGCATGGACGTCGCCGGCTACCAGGGCAACGTCGACTGGGCGAACTGGTGGAACCAAGGCAAGCGGTTCGTGTGGACCAAGGCCACGGAGAGCACCAGCTACACCAACCCCTACTTCGCGCAGCAGTACAACGGCTCTTACAACCAGGGCTTCATCCGCGGCGCCTACCACTTCGCCACGCCGAACACCTCGAGCGGCGCGGCGCAGGCCCGGTACTTCGTCGCCCACGGCGGCGGCTGGTCGAAGGACGGCCGGACGCTGCCCGGCGCGCTGGACATGGAGTACAACCCGTACGGCGCGACCTGCTACGGGCTGAGCAAGGCGGGGATGACGTCGTGGATCCTCGACTTCCACGACACGTACCACTCCCTGACCGGCCGCTACCCGGTGATCTACACGTCGACGACCTGGTGGAGCAGCTGCGTGAGCGGTGACTTCTCCAGCACGGCCCCCCTCTGGGTCGCGCGGTACTCGTCGTCGGTCGGCACCCTGCCCTACAACTGGGGCTTCTACACCGTCTGGCAGTACACCTCGAGCCCGCTCGACCAGGACACCTTCAACGGTGCCTACGACCGGCTCCAGGCACTCGCCAACGGCTGACCCACCCCCGACCCGGCTCCCGGATCGTGCCGGCTTCGCGTCGGCACGACCGGGAGCCGGTTCCATGCCGTACCGTCCGAGCTTGCAGAATGCTGCAGCCACGTCCTGGGGGAACCGCACGCCTCCACCGGACGTCGGAAGCGCACGAACTCCCAAGCGCCCGGAAGGCATGGAACGATGACCTACCCGCCTCAGCCGGGCCAGCCCGGTCAGCCCGACCCGTACGGCCAGCCGCACTCCGGCGGCTACCCGCAGCAGGGCGGCTGGGACCCCAACCAGCAGCAGCAGCCCTATCCGACGCAGCAGTACCCGCAGGGCTGGGACCCGAACCAGCAGCAGGGCTACCCGCCGGCCTCGGGCGGCTTCCCGGCGAACCCGCAGCCGGGGTGGGGTGACCCGTACGCGCAGCAGCAGCAGCAGTCGGCGTGGGCGGACCCGAACGCGCAGCAGTACGGCCAGCAGGCCTGGGACCCGAACGCGGCGGGCCAGGTGTCCGGCTGGGACCCGGCGACCGGCGGTTACTCGCAGGGCTTCGGCGGGCCGCCCGCGCCGCCGAAGAAGAGCAAGACCGGGATGTGGATCGCCATCGGCGCCGCCGTGGTCGTCGTGCTCGCCCTGGTCGGCATCACGGGCTTCGTCGCACCGGGGTTCTTCCTCTCGAAGGACGACACCAACACGGCCGCCGCCCCGTCGTCGAGCACGTCCGCCAAGCCGACGACGCCGAAGTCGACGTCCAAGAGGCCGACGGCCACAAAACCGTCGACGCCGAGCGGCGACGGCAGCTCGGACGCCAAGGCCGTGCTGCAGGGCTTCATCACCAAGCTGAACGCGGGCGACAACGCCGGAGCCGTCGCGCTGGGCTGCGCCGACTCGAAGGACCTGCTCAGCTCGTGGCTCGAGACGTTCCTCAAGCCGCCGCTGCAGCTGCAGCTCGGCGACGTGCCCGCCGACAAGTACCTGGTCGAGGGCGAAGTCACCGGAACGTCGGCCGGCAAGCCGGTCAAGGGCACGCTGAGCGCGACCAACTTCGACAAAAAGGGCTTCTGCGTCAGCACCATGCTGGTGTCCTGAGGCCGTGAAGCTTTGGCGATCGCCGCTGGCGTGGACGTTCCTCGCGTCGGTGGCGCTGCTGCTCGGGGTCGGCGGCTGGCTGCTGGCCGACCCCGCCACCAGCCGCAGCGACGCGCTGAAGACGGGCGGCCTCGCCGGCGGCGCGATCGTGGCCCTGTACGCACTGTGGCTCAACGACCGGCGCCGCCGGGTCGAGGAGCGGCGCCAGGACATCGAGCGGCAGCGGCACGAACTCGAGGCCCAGCGCGCGGAACAGGACCGCGAGCGCGTGGCCGACGAGCGGTTCGCGAAGGCGGTCGAGCTGCTCGGGCACGCGGCCGACCAGGTCCGGGTGGGGGCTTTGCACGCGTTGGCGGGGTTGGCGCGGAGCAGGCCGGCCTACACGCAGACGGTGCTGGACGTGCTGTGCTCGTACCTGCGGCGGCCGTTCGAGCACCCGCGGTACGCGGCCGACCTGGATCGGCACGTCCGCAGCGACACTCGAGGTGATCCCGAACAGGAGCAGGAACTCCAGGTACGCCTGACCGCGCAGCGGCTGCTCAAGGATCTGCTCCCGGCCACCGAGCTGCCGGATGCGCCGGACTACGACCTCGATCTCACCGGCGCCGTTCTCGAATACCTCGACCTCGCGGGACGCAGGATCGGCGGGATGCTGCTGCGGTACGCAGCCCTGCACAGCAGCACGAACCTCAACGGGTGCCGGTTCACCGGCCGCGTGTACTTCACCGCCGCAGGCACCGGAGACGGCCGGCTGATCGGCAACTTCCGTTGCCGGGGAGCAGTGTTCGAAAGCCACGCCTGGTTCAGCGGAACCCACTTCGCCGAGCTCGCCGACTTCTCCGAGACAACTTTCTCCGGACCGACCAAGTTCAAAGACGCGGAGTTCGCCGGCGACGCGCTGTTCACCGGAGTGAAGGCCACCGGCTCCCTCGATCTGCGGCGGGCTTGCTTCCGGGGCCAGACCGACCTGCGATTCGCCGAGCTGCCCGCGCAGATCTCCTTGTACAACACGAAGGTGCTCGCCGAGAAAGACATCCGGCTACCGCCGAGCTGGGCCACCGAAGAGCTGCGTGACGGGGACGCCCGGATCGTCGCCGAAGCGGGCTGAGCAGCCCCCGTTTCCCACGCTAGCGGAGGGCACCGACAGGAATCGGTGCCCTCCGGTCAGCTGTCCACAGTTCTCAGCCGAACAGGGCCGGGAGGGTGCTCTCCCAGGCTCCGCGCAGCTCGTCGAGCGTGAACTCCGTGATGCCCTGCAGCTCCAGCCGGCCCGAATCCGGGTCCACGACACCGGTCTTGCGCCACGGCAGGCCGCGCGCGGTGCACATCTCCGTGAAGCGGAGTTCTTCCGTGCGCGGGACCGCCACCAGCACCCGGCCCGCCGACTCGGAGAACAGCTGCACGAACGGGTCCTGGTCGCTGTCCAGGAAGACCCGGGCGCCGCACTGTCCGATCAGGACCGTCTCGACCAGTGTCTGGATCAGGCCGCCGTCGGAGAGGTCGTGGGCCGCCGAGATCATGCCGTCGCGGGAACCCGCCACCAGGATCTCCGCCAGCAGCTTTTCGCGGGCGAGGTCCACGCGCGGGGGCACACCGCCGAGGTGGCCGTGCAGCTCGCGGGCCCACGCCGAGCCGTCCAGCTCGTCGTGCGTTTCGCCCAGCAGCAGCAGGGTTTCGCCCGCCTCCGCGCCGATGCCCGTCGGGATGCGGCGGGTCACGTCGTCGATCACGCCGAGGACGCCGATCACCGGCGTCGGCAGGATCGCCGTGTCACCGGTCTGGTTGAAGAAGCTGACGTTGCCGCCGGTGACCGGGATGCCGAGCTCGACGCAGCCGTCCGCGAGGCCGTGGACCGCCTGCTCGAACTGCCACATGACGCCCGGATCGGTGGGGGCGCCGAAGTTCAGGCAGTCCGACACCGCGACCGGCGTCGCCCCGCCCGTCGCCACGTTGCGGTACGCCTCCGCCAGCGCCAGCTGCGCGCCGCGGTACGGGTCCAGGTACACGAACTTGCTGTTGCAGTCCGTCGCCACCGAGACGCCGCGGCCGGACGACTCGTCGATCCGGATCATGCCGGAGTCCGACGGCTGCGCCAGCACGGAGTTGCCGCGCACGTACCGGTCGTACTGCGACGTCACCCATTCCTTGGACGCCTGGTTCGGCGACGAGATCAGCTTCAGCACGTCCGCGCGCAGTTCGTCCGGAGTAGACGGACGCGGCAGCTTCGCGGAGGTGTCGGCGATCAGGGCGTCCTGAGTGGACGGTCGCTCGATCGGCCGGTCGTACACCGGGCCCTGGTGGGCCACCGTGTGCGCCGGGACGTCGACGACGACCTCGTCGTGCCAGGTGATGACCAGGTGCTCGCCGTCGGTGACCTCGCCGATGTCGGTCGCGATGACGTCCCACTTTTCGCAAACCTTCATGAACGCCTCGACGTTCTCCGGCGAGACGACCGCGCACATGCGCTCCTGCGACTCGCTGGAGAGCACCTCCGCGGGGGTCATCCCGGTGGCGCGCAACGGAACCCGGTCGAGGTAGATGTGCATGCCGCCGTCGCCGGCCGCGGCCAGCTCCGACGTCGCGCAGGACAGCCCGGCGCCGCCGAGGTCCTGGATGCCGACCACGAGGTCCTGGGCGAACAGCTCGAGGCAGCACTCGATGAGCACCTTCTCGGTGAACGGGTCGCCGACCTGGACGCTCGGCAGCTTCTTGCGGCCGCCCGACGACTCGTCACCCGAAAAGGTGTCACTCGCCAGTACGGAAACGCCGCCGATGCCGTCGAGGCCGGTGCGCGCGCCGAACAGGATGATCTTGTTGCCGGTGCCGGACGCGAACGCCAGGTGCAGGTCCTCGACGCGCATCGCGCCGACGCACAGGGCGTTCACCAGCGGGTTGCCCGAGTAGGACGGGTCGAACACCAGCTCGCCGCCGATGTTCGGCAGGCCGAGGCAGTTGCCGTAGCCGCCGACGCCGGCGACCACACCGGGCAGCACGCGCTTGGTGTCGGGGGCGTCGGCCGGGCCGAAGCGCAGCGCGTCGGCGACGGCGAGCGGCCGCGCGCCCATCGCCATGATGTCGCGGACGATGCCGCCGACCCCGGTCGCGGCGCCCTGGTACGGCTCCACATAGGACGGGTGGTTGTGGCTCTCCACCTTGAAGGTGACCGCCCAGCCCTCGCCGATGTCGACGACGCCCGCGTTCTCGCCGATGCCGGCCAGCATCTTGGCCTTCATCTCGTCGGTGGCGGTCTCCCCGAAGTAGCGCAGGTGCTTCTTCGACGACTTGTACGAGCAGTGCTCGCTCCACATGACCGAGTACATCGCCAGCTCCGCGTCGGTGGGCCGGCGGCCGAGGATTTCCCGGATGCGGGCGTACTCGTCGTCGGCGAGCCCGAGCTCGCGGTAGGGCTGGGTCTGCTCCGGGGTCGCCCCGGCGCGCTCGGTGGTGTCAACGGTGCTGGTCACGGTGTCCGTGTCAGGGTTCGCCACGGCCGTCAGGATACGTGCCGCCGGGTGCCGCCCCGGACACTGGGCCACCGAACCCGGACGGCCCGCGACAGGTGTGATGGAGGCGACACCCGAGCGCCCCAGTTGGGGCGCTCGGGGCCTGGGCGGGGCGAAAATCGGTCGCCTTCATCCCGGAGTCGGCTTAACGTCGGGGATCGTGCTTTCCGCCACGTACCCCTTTCCGCCGCTGCGGCTGCCCGCACGGCCGACCGCGAGCCGCTTCCTGCTCGCCGTGTTCCGGGCCCGGCTCGGCTCGGTGCTCGGTGCGGCCGCGATCGGGGTCGTCTGGGCCCTGCCCGGTGCGCTGGTGCCGCTGGTGATCGGCCAGGGCATCGGGGCCGTCAGCGCGCACGACGGCGCCGCGGTCTGGCGCTGGGCGCTGGCCGCGGCCGCGCTCGGTGTCGTGCAGACGCTGTCCGGGACCTGGCTGCACTTCCTCAACTACGGCCTGTGGCTGCACGGCGCGGGCTCGACGCAGCGGGCCGTGTCGGCGCACACCACGCGCGCCGGCGCGGCCCTGCGAGAACAGACGACCACCGGGAACCTCGTCGCGATCAGCACGACGGACATCAACCACATCGGCAACACCGTCGAGATGACCGGACGGGCGTTCGGTTCGCTGCTGGCGTTCGTCGTGGTGGCGGTGTGGCTGATCTCGACGTCGCCGCTGCTCGGCGTGGTCGCGCTGGTCGGTGTGCCGCTCGCGGTGCTGGGCATCGGGCCGCTGCTCGCGCCGCTGCAGAAGCGCAAGTCCGCCCAGCGCGAGAAGCGCGGGGACGTCAACGCGCTCGGCGCGGACATCGTGTCCGGCCTGCGGATCCTGCGCGGCATCGGCGGTGAGCGGCGGTTCTTCGCTCGCTTCCGCGACACGAGCCAGCGGGTGCGCCGGGCCGGCATCGAGGTCGGGAAGGCCGAGGCGTGGCTGGCCGCGGCGGAAATCGCGCTGCCCGGCCTGGTCACCGTGGTGATCACCTGGCTGGGCGCGCGGCTGGCCGTGGCCGGCGAGATCGGCCTCGGGCAGCTGGTGGCGTTCTACGGCGTTTCGGCGTTCCTCATCTGGCCGGTCACCGCGGCGACGGAGGCGGTCGGCTCGATCACCTCCGGCCTGGTCGCCGCGCGGAAGGTGGTCGCCCTGCTGGCCATCCGCCCGAAGCTGGCGGACCCGGAAACGCCGGTGCCGCTGCCCGAGGGGCCGCTGGAACTGGTGGACACCGAATCCGGGATCCGGGTCGCGCCCGGCAGGCTGACGGTCGTCGACTTCGGTGCCGACGGCGAAGCGGTGGCCGACCGGCTGGCGCGGTTCGCCGATCCGGCCGAGGGCGAAGAGGTGCTGGTCGGCGGGGTCCGGGCGGACCAGGTCGCGCTCGCGGAGCTGCGGCGGCGGATCGTCTACGCGCACAACCAGGACATCTGGTTCTCGGGCGTGCTGCGCGAGCAGCTGGCGCCGGCGCGGCCGAGCGATGTCAGCCTCACCGAAGCGCTGTACGCGGCCGACGCCGACGACATCGTCGACGCGCTGCCCGACGGCGTCGACGAGGTGATCGGCGAGCGCGGCCGCGAGGTCTCCGGCGGCCAGCGGCAGCGGCTGAACCTGGCCCGCGCGCTGGCGACCGGCGCCGACGTCCTGGTGCTCGACGAGCCGACGTCGGCGGTCGACGCGCACACGGAGGCACGCATCACCGAACGCGTCGCCGCACTGCGGCGGGGCCGGACGACGGTGGTGTTCAGCCAGAGTCCCTTGTGGACACACGTGGCCGATGAGGTTTTCACGGCGAAGGTGGTGACGGTGTGAAACGGCTTCCCACGGCGTCCCGGCAGGACGTCCGGCGCTGGGCGCTGAAGACGGCGCTGGGCCACAAACGCGAGTTCGGCCTGTTGCTGGGCTCTCTGGCGGTGGCCACGCTGATCGGGCTGGCCGGGCCGCAGCTGCTCGGCACGCTCGTCGACGACGTCGCCGCCGGCACCACGACCGGGCACGTCGACGTGCTGGCGGCGGTGTTCGTCGCGATCCTCGTGCTGCAGGCGCTGGCGCGGAAGGTCGCGCGGATGCGCGGCGCGGTGTTCGGCGAGCTGGTGCTGGCCGAGACGCGCGAGGAGTTCGTCGGGACGGCGCTGCAGCTGCCGCTCGGTACGGTCGAGGCGGCCGGGACGGGCGACCTGCTCAGCCGGGCCACCACCGACCTCGGCCGGATCGACCACGCGGCGCGGTTCGCGGCGCCGGAGATCCTGGTCGCGGCCGTGACCGTGGTGTTCACGGTGGTCGCGATGGTGCTGACGTCGCCGCTGCTGGCGCTGGGCCTGCTGGTCGCGCTGCCGCTGCTGGTCCCGGTGAACGTCTGGTACCAGCGGCGGATCCCGTCGGTCATGCAGTGGATGCTCGACCGGTGGGCGGACCTGACCACCAGCGTCCACGAGACGGCGGAGGGCGCGCGCACGGTCGAGGCGCTCGGGCTGACCGAGCGGCGGATCGACGCCGCGCACCACGCGCTGGACGAGAGCATCCTCGGTGAACGCCGGATGCGGGCGCTGCAGCTGCGGTGGCTGCCGTCGCTGGAGATCAGCTACGTGCTGCCGCTGGCGGTCATGCTGCCGCTCGGGCTGTTCGCGTACTCGCGCGGCTGGGCCGGGCTCGGCGAGATCACCACGGTGCTGTTGTACGTCCAGGCGCTGGCGGCCCCGCTCAACGAGGCGCTGTTCTGGCTGGAGGACCTGCAGGTCGCGGCGGCCGCGGCGCGCCGGATCCTCGGTGTCCGGTCGGTCACGGTCGAGGACGCGCAGAAGGTGACCGAGGTGCCGCGCGGGCGCGACATCGACGTCCACGGCGTCCGGTTCGGCTACACCGCCGACCGCGAGGTGCTGCACGGCATCGACCTGCGCGTGCCGCGCGGCGAGCGGCTGGCGATCGTCGGGCCGTCCGGCGCGGGCAAGTCGACGCTCGGGCGGCTGCTGGCCGGCATCGCGGCGCCGTCGTCGGGCTCGGTCCGGATCGGCGGCCAGGACGTGTCGGGACTGGCCGACGACGTCCTGCGCGGCGAGGTGCTGCTGCTGACCCAGGAGCACCACGTGTTCTCCGGGACGCTGCGGCAGAACCTGGCGCTGCCGACGCGGCGCGAGGGTGGGGACTGGACGGACGACGAGCTCCTCGCCGCCCTCGCCTCGGCGGGTGCGTCGGACTGGGTGGCGACGCTGCCTTCCGGGCTGGACACGAAGCTGGGTTCGGGCGAGCACCCGGTGCCCGCGGCGATCGCGCAGCAGCTGGCGCTGGCCCGGGTGGTGCTGGCGGACCCGCACACGCTGGTGCTCGACGAGGCGACGTCGCTGCTGGACACCGGCTCGGCCCGGGACCTGGAGCGGTCGCTGAACAGCGTGCTGTCGGGCCGCACGGTGATCGCGATCGCGCACCGGCTGCACACGGCCGCGGCGGCCGACCGGGTCGCGGTGGTCGAGGGCGGCCGCATCACCGAACTGGGCCCGCACGAGCAGCTGCTGTCCGCGGGCGGCTCGTACGCGCGGCTGGTGGCGGCGGCCAGTTAGTCCGGAATGTCCGGCATTCGTGGTGTGTTGCTCCCCAGGTAGCCGATCTTCTACCTGGGGAGTGCCATGTCTTTTGTGATGACCGCCGCCGAGCGCGAGCAGTTCCTGAGCGGGGTGCACGTGGGGGTGCTGGCGGTGGAGCGCGCCGGCCGGGCTCCGCTGGCGGTCCCGGTCTGGTACGACTACGCACCGGGCGGCGAGCTGCTGATCTGGATGGACCGCGACACGGTCAAGGACCGCGCGATCCGCGCGGCGGGCCGGCTGAGCCTGGTGGCGCAGGACGAGAACCCGCCGTACAAGTACGTGACGGTCGAGGGCCCGGTCGTGGCGAACGACGAGCCGCCGACGCGCGAGCAGGCCCTGCGGATCGCGAAGCGGTACTGGCCGGAGGACCAGGCCACGGCCTACGTGGACTCGGCGCTGGGTGAGACGTCGGTCCTGGTGCGGGTCCGGCCGGAGAAGTGGCTGTCGAACGACCAGAGCAAGGGCTGAGGGGGTTCCGGGGCTGTGGACAACTCCGGTCCGCAACCCCGGAACTGTCGGTGCCCCCCGGTAAACTGGTTACCGGGGGGCGAGGCCCGCCCTCAGGCCTTCACCAGCGCGTCGATCGCGCTGAAGAACATGCCGAGCCCGTCGTCCGACGGCCCCGTCAGCGCGTCGATCGCGTGCTCCGGGTGCGGCATCAGGCCCACGACCCGGCCGTTTTCGCTGCGGATCCCGGCGATGTCGTTGCGCGACCCGTTCGGGTTGCCGCCGACGTACCGGAACACGACGCGCCCCTCGCCCTCGAGCTCGTCCAAAGTGGACTGCTCGGCGACGTAACAGCCGTCGATGTTCTTCATCGGGATGAGGATTTCCGCGCCGGTGTCGTACCGCGTGGTCCACGCCGTGTCGGTGTTCTCCACCCGCAGCCACTGGTCGCGGCAGATGAAGTGCAGACCCTGGTTGCGGATCATCGCGCCCGGCAGCAGGCCGGCCTCGCACAGGATCTGGAACCCGTTGCAGATGCCGAGCACCGGCATGCCCGCGCGCGCCGCCTCGATCACCGGCGTCATGACCGGCGCGAACCGGGCGATCACGCCCGCGCGCAGGTAGTCGCCGTAGGAGAAGCCACCCGGGACGACGACCGCGTCGACCTCGCGCAGGTCTTCGTCGGCGTGCCACAGCGGCACCGCCTCGCCGCCGGCGTAGCGGACCGCGCGGGCCGCGTCACCGTCGTCCAGCGTGCCCGGGAAGGTGATGACGCCGATGCGCGCGCTCACGCGTCGACCCGCTTGATGGTCCACTGCTCGATGACCGGGTTCGCGAGGAAGCCCTCGGCGATCTTCTCGAGCGTCGCGTCGTCGACCGTGTCGTCGACCTCGATCTCGAAGTGCTTGCCCTGGCGGATCTCCTTGATCCCGGTGAAGCCGAGACGGCCGGCGGCGCCGAGCGCGGCCTGTCCCTGCGGGTCGAGGATTTCGGGCTTCGGCATGACGTCGACGACGACTCGGGCCACGGCAGGCTGCTCCTTATTCACGCAGGTCGTGGGTACCCCGCGAGCATAGTTCACCCGCTGAGCCCCCTGCCGGGGCCCACCGGGAAACCTAGACTGGCCGACGGCGCGGCGCTGCGCCATGATGAGTCGTTGACATCTCGCCAACAGGAGGCACCGTGGCCGTCCAAGACTCCTACGACTACGTCATCGTCGGCGCCGGGAGCGCGGGCTGCGTGCTGGCGAACCGGCTGACCGAAGACCCGGCGGCGCAGGTCCTGCTGCTGGAAGCGGGCGCGGAGGACACCGCGGACGAGATCCACATCCCGGCCGCGTTCCCGTCGCTGTTCAAGACCAAGTGGGACTGGAACTACGAGACCGTCGAGCAGAAGCACACGGGCAAGACGTCGTACTGGCCGCGCGGCAAGATGCTCGGCGGCTGCTCGTCGATCAACGCCATGATCTACATCCGCGGCAACCGCGCCGACTACGACGGCTGGCGCGATTCCCACGGCGCCGAAGGCTGGGGCTGGGACGACGTCCTGCCGTACTTCAAGCGCGCCGAGGGCAACGAGCGGCTCGGCGGCCCGCTGCACGGCACCGACGGCCCGCTGCACGTCGAAGACCGCCGGTTCACCCACGAGCTGTCGCACGCCTGGGTCGATTCGGCCGTCGCGTGGGGCCTCAAGCGCACCGACGACTTCAACGGCGAGAGCCAGGAAGGCGCCGGCGTCTACCAGGTGACCTGCAAGAAGGGCCGCCGGTGGTCCACCGCCGACGCGTACCTCCGGCCCGCTTCGGAGCGGCCGAACCTCACGGTGAAGACCAACGCGCCCGCCACCCGGGTCGTCTTCGAAGGCACCCGCGCGGTCGGTGTGTCCTATTTGGACAACGGCGTGGAGCGCACGGCGCACGCGTCGGCCGAGGTCGTCCTGAGCGGTGGCGCGGTGAATTCGCCGCAGCTGCTGATGCTGTCGGGCGTGGGCCCGGCCGAGCACCTGCGCGAGCACGGCATCAACGTCGTCGCCGCGCTGCCGGGCGTCGGCGAGAACCTGCACGACCACCCGGCGTGCGGGATCATCTGGTCGACGCGCGGCACCACCGACCTGGTCGACGCGGCCACCCCGCGCGGGCTCGTCCGCTACCAGCTGACGAAGCGCGGGCCGCTGACGTCCAACATCGGCGAAGCGGGCGCGTTCTACCCGACCACGGACGGCCTGCCGGCGCCGGACATGCAGATCCACGTGGCCCCGACGTTGTTCTACGACAACGGGATGCGCGAGCCGACGGTCCCGGGGTTCACGTCGGCGGCGACGCTGGTGGACGTCGCGAGCCGCGGACGGCTGCGGCTGAAGTCGGCGAACCCGTTGTGGAAGCCGGAAATCGACCCGGCGTACTACTCGGAGCCCCGGGACATGGAGACGATGATCGCGGGCCTGCGCTCGTTGATCGAGATCGGGAAGTCGGGGCCGCTGCGGCGGTTCCTGGACCAGCCGTTCCTGCCGGCGCGGCACGACTTGAGCGACGCCGAGCTGGCCGAGCACGTCCGGGAGAACACGCAGACGCTGTACCACCCGGTGGGGACCTGCGCGATCGGGTCGGTGGTCGATCCGCAGCTGCGGGTGCAGGGCGTGGAGGGGCTGCGGGTGGTCGATGCGTCCGTGATGCCGGTGGTGCCGCGGGGGAACACGAACGCGCCGACGATCATGGTGGCGGAGAAGGCGGCGGATCTGATCCGGGGCCGGTGAGGCGGTCCGCGACCTCGTTGCCGACGGGGAAGCTGATGCGCATCAGCCGGCTGTCCGCCCAGTCTTCGAGCCGGGTCGGCCGGATGGTGCCGGGGTCGTGGGGCTGGTTGAGATCCGCCACGATCTCCGCCAGCACGGCCCGGCGTTCGGCTGGGTCGGTGACCGGCGTCGCCCGTGCCGGCAGATCCGCACGGATCCCGTTCTTGAGGTGGAAGGTGAAGTCGGGATGGGCGAGCAGGTTCGCGTGCCAGCCGGTCGCGGCGCCGCCGGCGCCGCTGCACAGGTAAGTGGTGCCCGCAGCTCGGTAGAAGAAGATCTCGATGCGGCGTGGCCGGCCGGTGCGGCGCCCCAGCGTCGTGATGTCGATGATCCGTTCCCTGGTGCCCGCGGCGGGGGTGATCTCGATGGCTCGCCGGACGTGGTCGGGCAGGTGGGACACCGACGCGTCCCGTGCGGAGTCGTTCGACCCGGTCGCCTCCGAAGTGCTCATGCGGCCTCGGCCTGAAGGGCGGGACCGAGGAGGAGCCCACCGTCGATGACGTACTCCGACCCCGTGATGAACGACGCGTCCGACGACGTGAGGAACAGGAGAAGGCGGCTGACGTCGGCCGGCTCCCCGAGCCGGGGGATGGCGAACGGCTCGGGTGAGTAGAAGTCGGCGATGGCCGCGGCTGCGCCGGCTGCCGGTTCGTGGATGAAGGGGGTCGAGATCACGCCGGGGTGGATGGTGTTCACCCGGATGTGATCGCGGCCGAGCTCGAGTGCTGCCGCCCGGGTGAGGCCCCGCACGGCCCACTTGCTCGCGACGTACGGCGCGTAGTGAGCCGTGCCGCCCAGGCCCATGGTCGAGGCGATGTTGACGATGGCTCCCCCTCCTGCGCGGCGCAGAGCGGGGGCGGCGGCCTTGATGCCGAGGAAGGTCCCGGTGAGGTTGACGTCGAGGATGCGCGACCACGTGGCCTGCTCCGTGTTTTCGATCGTTGCCGGCGGATTCTGCACGCCCGCGTTGTTGACGAGCACGTTCAGGCCGCCGAAAGCGCTTTCAGCGGCCAGCACAGCGGCGGACCACGAGCTCTCGTCGGTGACGTCAAGGCGGGCGAAGCGAGCGCGGGTCCCGAGCTCGTCGGCGAGAGCGGCGCCACGGTCCGCGTCGATGCCGCCGATCACCACGTTCGCTCCCTCCGCGTGGAAGGCGCGCACGTGGCTCGAGCCCTGGCCGCCGGCCCCGCCGGTCACGAGCACGGTCTGGTTGTCGAAGCGGGGCATCAGCTGTTCCTCCGGTACGTGGACCAGTGGTGAGCCGAGCGACTCACCATCCCTTTCGACACTAGGTCGGCGACAGTGGCGAGTCAAGCCACTCACCTCGTATGCTCGGCCCATGAGCAGGGTCGTGACGACGTACCACCAGCGCGTCGCCCAGGAGAAGCGCGCGCTGATCGTGGCGGCCGCGACCGCACTGTTCCTCGAGCTGGGCTACGACCGGACGTCGCTGGCGCGGATCGCCGAGCGCTCGTGTGTTTCGCGGGCCACCTTGTTCAAGCAGTTCCCGACCAAAGCTGCCCTGTTCGACGCCATCGTGACCGAGTCCTGGTCAACCGCCGACGAGCAGGATCCTCCGCCGGCGGGCAACGTCGTCGCCGGACTCGGCATCATCGGTCGCCGTTACGCCGAGCTGCTGGGCCGGGCCCGGATGACCGACCTGTTCAGGATCGTCATCGCCGAGCTGCCGCGGTTCCCCGAGCTGGCCCATGCGCAGTTCTCGCAGGGGAAGATGCCCTACTTCGAGTCCGTGCGCAGCTATCTCCTGGCCGAGCACGAGGCCGGAACGGTGCGGATCGAGGACGTGGACCTCGCCGCCACCCAGTTCCTGGGCATGATCTCCAACTACGTCTTCTGGCCGGCACTCCTGGTGCCGGGCTGGGAGGTGAGCGCCGAACGCGTCGCTCAGGTGGTCGACGAGGCCGTCCGCACCACCGCCGCCCGGTACGCCGTGACCGGGCCGGGAGCCAACGACTGAGTACCGGGCCGCGGCTACGCTCTCAGCTGGCCGGCCCTCGGCCCCCCGGTATCCAGTTTACCGGCGGGCACCGACAATTCCGGAGCTGCGCCGGGGCTGCGGACGTCGGTTGTCCACAGCCCCGGGCCCGCTCAGCGCTTGCCGTGGAGGATGGTCACCAGCTTGGCCACCAGGGCGTCCGTCGATTCCTTGCGGTTGAACGACGTCAGCGTCAACGGGGCCGTGAAGCGCTGGCGGGCGATCGCCTTCGTGCGGGCGAACTCGCGCAGTCCCTCCGGGCCGTGGATGCGGCCGAAGCCCGAGTCGCCGACGCCGCCGAACGGCAGGGATGCGATGCCGGCGAACGACAGCGGTGCGTTGATCGCCGTCATGCCCGTACGCAGCTTCTCCGCCAGCTCCACGCCGCGGGACTTCGAGAACACCGTCGACCCCAGGCCGTACTTCGTGCTGTTCGCCTTCTCGACCGCTTCGTCCATGTCGCGGACCTTGGCGATCGTCACCGTCGGACCGAACGTCTCTTCCTTCACCGCCTCGGAGTCCTCGGGGACGTCGACCAGCACCGTCGGCTGCGCGTACCGGTCACCGACCGCGTCCTCGCCGCCGACGACCGCCTTGCCGCCGCGGGCCAGTGCGTCGTGGATGTGGCGCCTGATCACGCCCAGCTGGGACGGCATCGTCACCGGGCCGTACTGGGCCGCCTCGTCCGAGCCCGCGCGCACGTCCTTCGACTTCTCGACGACCTTCGCGACGAACTCGTCGTGGACCTTCTCGTGGACGTACACCCGCTCGACGCCGATGCAGGTCTGGCCCGAGTTGGAGAACGCGCCCCAGACCGTGGCGTCGGCCGCCGCGTCGAGGTCGGCGTCCGCGTCGACCAGCACCGGGTCCTTGCCGCCCGCCTCGATGACCACCGGCGTGAGCGTCGCGGCGGCCGCGGCCATGATCCGCTTGCCCGTCGCCGTCGAGCCGGTGAAGGCGATCTTGTCGACACCCGCCCCCACCAGCGCCGCGCCCGTCTCGCCGAAGCCCGTGATGAGCTGCAGCACCGGCTGCTCCGGCACGATCTCGGCGAACGCGTCGACCAGCCACTTCCCAACGCCCGGCGTGTACTCGCTGGGCTTGAACACCACGGCGTTGCCCGCCGCGAGCGCGTACGCGATCGAGCCCAGCGGCGTGAACACCGGGTAGTTCCACGGGCCGATCACGCCGACCACGCCCAGCGGCTGGTACTCGACGGTCGCCGCCTGGTTCGACATCAGCAGGCCGGCCGAGCGCTTGTGCTTGCCCAAGATCTTCTTCGCGTTCTTGCCCGCCCACGCGATGTGCTCGATGGCCAGGACGCTCTCGAGCTGCGCGTCGGCGATCGGTTTGCCGGTCTCGTCGCGGACCACCTGGCACAGCTGCGGCAGCCGCCGCGTCAGCACACCCTTCCAGCTCTTGAGCCGCTCGGCGCGCCCGGCGAAGCCGAGGCCCGCCCACCACTGCGCCGCGACGCGCGCCCGTTCGACCGCCGCCTGGACGTCCTCGGCGGTGTGGATCGGGTAGGTTCCGACCACCTCGTCGGTCGCCGGGCTGAGCGAGTCGAAGGTCTCGCCGACCGACGTCGGCTTAGGCTGGACGGCAGTCATCGGCGTCTCCCGTGGGTCGAGGGTCAGCCCAGGTTACGACGTTACTGACACTGTGCCAATATCTCGTGCGGGCTTCACCACCAGCATTGCACCGGCGATCGCCGCGGCAAAGACACCGAACAACGGCGGGAGCCACAACGGCAGCACGCCGACCGCCAGCGAGCCGAGCCCGAAGCCGCACGCCTGGACCGTGAAACTCAACGAGAACCCCGCTGACCTGCGGCTCTTCGGCAACAGGCGCTGCAGGTTGACCGAGGTCGCGGCGACCAGTGGTCCGCCGCACGCGCCGATCACCGCCACCGACGCGACCAAGCCCGGCCAGCCGAGGTCCGCGGTGAGCCCGAGCCCGCCGACGACGAACCCGCCGAGGAACAGCCGTGCATCGCCGGTTTTGCCCCGCCACGCGTAGAGCGCGCTGCCCGCGATGCTCGCCCCGGTCAGCACGGCGATCACCACCGGCGCGGCCGCCTCGGTCGCGCCGAGGCGCTGGACCAGCGGCAACGGCGCGACCTCGATCGTCGACGTCAGCAGCCCGATGGTGAAGGCGCAGCACAGCCACGGCAGGTAGGTGCCGAGCCGGGCCGGAACGTCCGGCGCGGGTGCCACCCGATCGTGAGAACTTCCGCGACGCGGGACGAGCACGGCGGCGGCGGCGCAAGCGGCAGCCATCGCGGCCAGTGGCACGAGCGGCCCGGCCATGTCGAGCACCGCGACCAGCGCCGGACCGCCGACGAGCACGCCGTCGAGGATCATCGCGTCGACGGAGATCGCCCGCGGGAGCAACCCGTCGTCGACCGTGTCGGCGAGCAGCGTCCGGAACGCGCCCGACACCGCCCCGCCCGTGATGCCGGGCAGCAGGACCAAGACGAGCAACCCGGCGCTCGGCGCGCCTTTCGCGGCGGCCACGGCCAAGGCGGCGAAGCCGGCGGCGGTCAGGAGCAGCAGTACCGGCAGCCCGCGCGAAGGGCCGACGCGGTCGAGCAGCCGCCCGACCGGGACCGCGCAGACCATCTCGGCGGCGACGAAGACGGCCATCAGCACACCGCCCAGCCGGTACGACCCGGTGGTGGCGGTGGTCAGCAGGGTGAACGCGAGCGGCGCCATGGTCGACGGGAGCCGGGCGAACTGGACCCCGGCCGACCAGCGCCAGTACGCGCGATGGGTGAACAACGACATGGCCGAACGCTCTCTCGGAGATCTCCTGAGGCACACTGATTCGGGTGAGAGCGAATCAACGGTGATCGAGCTCGTCCTGACCGCGGCCGGGAGCCAGCGCGTCCGCTTCGCGATCTCGCCGTTGGAAGAGGTGCTCGGCGCCGTCCAGACGTTGCTCGGCATCCGGCGGCACCCCGCGCACCTGCCGTGGCTCTCCGACGTGCCCGATGTGCCCGAGCTGGCCGCGGTCCTGAGCGCGCGGCACTACATCACGGAGTTCTTGAGCCCGCCGCCCGACGGTCCCGAGACGACCGCCGAAGCGCAGCTCGCGGTGGTCCGCGCGACGCCGCCGTCGCAGGTGGCGCTGGAACTGGGCATGGTCGACGCGGACCTGTCGGGGCTGCCCGCGAACCCGGCGGCTGCGCGCGACCTGCTCGCCGGCCAGCTGGAGACGGTGTGGCACGCGCTGCTGGCGCCGCAGTGGCCCCGCTTGCGCGAACTGCTCGCGGCGGACATCGCCCACCGGACGCGGCAGCTCGGTTCGGGCGGCCTCGCGGCGATGCTGGCGGAGCTCCACCCCAGCGTCCGGCTGTCGGGCACGTCGGTGCTGGTCGACGTCCGCGCCCGGGAGCGGCTGTCGATCGACTCGCGGGGGCTGCTGCTGATCCCGGCGGTGTTCGCGTGGCCGAACGTCGGCGTGGTGACGGTGCCGCCGTGGCAGATTTCCCTGCTGTACCCGGCCCGCGGAGTGGCTTCGCTGTGGACTTCCGTTGCGGCACCACCGGAGCCGCTGGCGGAGATCCTCGGCCGCACGCGGGCCCTGCTGCTGACAACGCTCGACGCACCCGCGGCGACGGCCGACCTGGCCCGCCGGCACGGGTTGGCCCCGGCGACGGTTTCGGCGCACCTGACGGCGTTGCGCGGAGCCGGGTTGCTGGCTTCGGCGCGCCGCGGGCACCGGGTGCTGTACCGGCGGACGGAGCTGGGTGACGCTTTGCTCACCGGTAAGCTCTGACAGCAACCTGTTGTCCACGCATTCTCGAGGAAGCGCCTAGCCCGTCGTGGTTGAATCATTTCGTGGCATAGGGCGCGCCTGGGGGTCGTCGAGGCGCTACAGTCGCGGGTCTCCGGCCGGAACAGGTGGCCGGGACTTCCGTGATGACCAGTCGAGGATGGTAATGATTCACCAAGGTGGCGAAGGCGGAGACACGTAGTTCCGCCTGCAAGAGCAGCAAGAGGCCCCGTCCATCGGACGGGCTACCTCGCCTTTTTGAGGTCGAGGCGCATCCCGACCCGAAGGCGTGGCGGGATGTTCCTCGCCACCAGGCACACCTCGGTCGGTCCGACACCGTTGCGCCGCACCGACAGCGAGTAGTCGTGTTGCCCCTTCACCAGTCCGATCGCATCACAAGCGACGTCGCTGCCCTCCGGTAGCTGGATCACGTATTCCAGATAGTCGGTGACGCAGGCGAACCGCAACGCGAATTCGTCCGGTCGCCGATCGCGCATCAAGGGGGCACACTTTCCCGGCCATTCTTTTTCGATCACCATGACGATTTCGTCGCCCCGCCGGGCCGGACTGCCGAAATGTGCGATTATTTCCAGCCTGCCGTCGTTCAGCCACGTCGACGTGGCGTCCCGCCGCGTGCCACCGATACCGTCCACTTCGAGCGACTTGACGTCCACCTTCACCTTGCGCCGGACTTTTTCGGGCTGATTCCAACCCGCTCCCGTGCGAATGGCGAAGAAGTCGAGCAAATCGCATTCGACGACCGCCTTGACGGTGATCACCTCGCTGGCGTCCCCGTTTGCCCGCACGACGGCGGACTCCACCCAGCTGGCGATCCGCCACGAGTGACCGTGCCGCTCCTTGAGGACGGTGCAGTAGTACTGGAGCAGCCGCCGATCGAGTTCCGTTCGTGACCGCCATTCCACCCGGTTCGCGATCAGGAGGATGTACAACCCGATCACCCCGAGCAACACCGCCACGATTGCGCCCGCCTTTATCGCCGAGTTACCCAGCAATGCGCTGAGCAGTCCGCCGAACGCGAGGATCCCGAGCACACCTTCCACCAGACCGACAATGCCGGTGTAGATGACATAGTCTCGGAGCCAGCCGAGGAAGCTCTTGAGCATCGGGCGCCCACTTCCCTGTAGCGACGGGTGCCGGACGCTCAAGAATAAGCCATTGCGGTATCTTTCGGCCAAGTTGCTCCGTCCGAGTGGACAAATCCCGGACATTCCGCAAAAACCGAAACCGAGCGTCACCGAGACCGGTGTTCCTCCGGTCGGCAGCCGAGACCGGCCCGCCCGGTGGCGACCCAGCGTGTTGGCGAGCTGCCGACAACGCGCCTAGGCTGGGATGGACCACCCGTGAAGGAGAACCATCGATGCGTATCGTCCATTTCGGACACGCCTGCCTGTTGCTGGAGACCGGTTCCGAGCGGATCCTGATCGATCCCGGGACCTTTTCCACCGGCTTCGAGGGTGAGCGGGAGCTGTCCGCCGTGCTGGTCACGCACCAGCACTTCGACCACCTCGACGTCGAACGGCTGCCGAAGGTCCTCGAAGCCAACCCGGGCGCCAAGCTGATCGTCGATCCCGGGTCCGCGCCCGAGGTCCGGAAACTCGGCTTGGAATTCGACGTCGCCGACGTCGGGGACACCTTCGCCGTCGGGGAGACCTCCGTCAAGGCCGTCGGCGGGGAGCACGCCGTCATCCACTCCGACATTCCCGTCATCCCGAACATCGGGTACGTCTTCGGCGACGGCGCCTTCTTCCACCCCGGAGACTCGTTCTTCGTGCCCGAGCAGAAGATCGACGTCCTGGGCCTGCCGACCGGGGCGCCCTGGCTCAAGGCCGGGGAGGCCGTCGACTACCTGCGGGCCGTCGCGCCGCGGGTGGCCGTGCCCATCCACGAAGCCGTACTCGCCAATCCGGCCATGCACTACGGCCTGTTCGGCAACCTCGCGCCCGAAGGCACCGAGGTCAAGGTGCTCGACCGGGGCGAACCGGCGAAGTTCTAGCCACCCACGCCTCGACGCCGTCGAGGAAGCGGTCCACGCCGAAGCCGAGTTCCGCCGGCAGCCCTTCCTGTTCGTACCCGGGGTCGCCGGCGGCTTCGGCCTCGTGGACCGTTGTCAGCGCCGGGTATTCCGCCGGATCCAACACGGCCGCCAGGGCCCGCGCCAGCCCGCCGTTGTCGCCCCGGCCGGCCAGGTCGAGGCTGATCTGCGCCGTGCCGCGGACGACCGCCGTCAGGTGCAGCGCCGCCGCCCTGGCCTCGGCGCCCGTCAAGCCGGCCGCGAGCAGGGGCCGCAGCAGGCGGTCGAGCCAGGCGAGCTGGTTGGGACCGACCGGGGTGTGGTCGAGCGGGACCCGCAGGATCCACGGGCGGGTCTGGAAGCCGGCCCACAGGGCGCCCACCCACTGCCGGACCGCCGGCCGGAAGCCGTCGTCGAGCTCCGGCGGCCGCCCGGCGCCGACGTCGGCGACGACCTCGAGCAGCAGGTCCTTGCTCGGGATGTGCTTGTAGAGCGCCATCGTCGAGTAGCCGAGCTCGGTGGCGATCCGCTGCATCGACAGCGCCTCCAAGCCGTCCGCGTCCGCGATCCGGACGGCGGCGTCCGCGATCCGCGCCACGGTGAGCTGCGCCCGGGGCCCGCGCCGCCCCCTCGAGCGGCCGGCCCACAGCACTTCGAGACTGCGCTCCACGTTGTTGTCGTGCATCCGCCCATCCTAAAACCGTGTATGCCATACACTCAGGTGTATGACCTACACAGTTTCCTGGTGGCGCCGTCCCTGGATCGTTCCGCTGCTGCTGGTGGCGGCGGCGTTCCTGGCTTTCTCCCTACCGCCCTACTTGACCTTCGACCCGGCCCAGTCCCGCCTGAGGCCGCCGGAGCACAACACCGTCTACTACCCCGCGCTCGTCGCGCACGTCCTGTTCGGCACGGTCGCGATGGTGACCGCGTGCTTCCAGATCTGGCCCGCGTTCCGCGCCCGCTACCGGCGCGGACACCGGATCACCGGCCGGATCTACGTCTTCTGCGGCGCGCTGCCCGCCGGCCTGCTCGGGTTGTACATCGGCTGGCACACCGCGGCGGGTCCGTCCGTGCGGGTGGCCAACCTCGTGGGCTCCGCGCTGTGGATCGGGGTCACCGTCGCCGGCCTGTGGCTGGCCCGGCAACGCCGCTACGGCGAACACCGCCGGTGGATGTCACGCAGCTTCGCGCTCAGCATGTCGATCGTGCTGAGCCGGGTCGTGAACGTGATCGCCACGATCGTGCTGACCCCGCAGGTGGACACCACGTTCCGCGGCAGCGAGGAGCTCATGCGCTACAGCGCCGCCAGCATCGGCGTCTGGCTCAGCCCGCTGGTGCTGCTCCTGCTCACCGACTGGCTGCTCGAACGCCGCAAACCCGCGAAACGTCAGGCCGCGACCGCGCGCAGCGAACCGTAAGTCGCCCCGAAGGCGCGGTTCTCCAGCGCGACGTCCACCGCGTCCAGCAGGGCCTGGCGGAGGCCGGGGCGGGTGAGGTCCGTGGCGTCCGCCCCCAGCCGGACCAGCCCGCCCCGGCGAGCCGCGCGCGCCGCCGCCAGCACCAGCGTGAAGCAGCGCACCGTCTCCGTGCGGTGCGACTGGCTCGTGAACTCACTCACCCGGGCCCGGCGCACTTCGCCGGTGACGAGGTCCCGCACCGCGCCGAGGTCGGCGCACAGCCGGAAGCCGTGCTCGGCCAACGCCTGCAGCGTGCCCTGGGACGCGATCCAGCGCGGCGGCGCGAAGCCGTCGACCGCAAGACCGGCGTTGTCCAGCGCGGCCTTCGCGGCGATCAGCCGCAAGCGGGCCTCGTGCGCGGGCAACGTCGCGAACTCCGCCTTCTTGCCCAGGTACACCGTGCGGTGCGTGGGTGTGACGGTGTGGTCATAACCGTGCAGCAGCACGGAATCACCACCACGGGCGCGGGTGCGGACCCACTCCGTCACCGGGCCTTCGCCGGTGCGGGCGGCGTACAACACCGAGAGCGGCACTTTGCGGCGGTCGAGCTCGGCCGCCAAGTCGGCGCACCGGTGCAGCGTGCGCGGGGTGATTCCCGACAGCGAAACCAGCAAGCGAGCGTCCACGACCACCATTGGGACCCACGCGTCTGACGCTCCCGTGAACTGCGCAGGACGGGCGGGCGACCGTTGCCGGAAGCCTCAAACGCCCTCACGCAGGCGCTTCACCGCCACCGCGATCCGCCCCCGCAGGTCCGGATCGGCGACCTGGCCGTCCCCGACGTCCGCGCGGGAAACCGGGATCCGCGCGCACGCCTCTTCGACGATCTTCGCGCCCGCGTACGTCAGGACCTTGCGCAGCGAGTCGTGCGCGTCCCGGCCGCCGGTCGGCGCCGCGATCGAGGACGCGTTGATCCACGCCACCGGCTTGCCGTACATCTCACCGCCGCCCACGGTCCAGTCGAGCAGGTTCTTGAACGAACCCGGCAGCCCGCCCGCGTACTCCGGCGTGCAGATCAGGACCGCGGCCGCCTCCCCGATCGCGGCGCGCAGGCCGGCGACCGCGGGGTGCAGCGGGTCGCGGTCGTCATCGGGGTTGAAGTGCGGCAGGTCGCCGAGGCCGGTGTACGTCTTGCTCGCGGTGAGGGTCGCGACGGTCCCCAGCACCGCCGCATTGCCCGAGCCGGCTCGCAGGCTGCCGCAGATCAGCAGGATCACGGGGCCAGTCTGCCAGCGAAAGCCCGGTGATGCGGCGGTACGCCTCGAGGTAGCGCTCGCGGGTGGCCGTCACCACCTCGGGTGGCAGCGGCGGCAGCGCGGACACGCAGTCCCACCCGGACGCCGGGTCGACCAGCCAGTCGCGCACGTGCTGCTTGTCGAACGACGGCCGGCCGACGCCGGGCTGGTGACCTTCGGCGAGCCAGTAGCGCGCCGAATCGGGCGTCAGCAGCTCGTCCGCGAGCACCAGGCCGCCGTGGGCCCCGATGCCGAATTCGAACTTCGTGTCGGCCAGCAGCAGGCCCTGCTCCGCGGCCCGCGCGGCCCCCCGGCGGTACAGCTCCAGCGACGCCTCCCGGACCTCCTCGGCGAGCGCGCGGCCGAGCACCGACACGAACGTGTCGAAGTCGATGTTCTCGTCCTTCTCGCCGGGACGGGCCTTGGTCGACGGCGTGAAGATCGGCTCGGGCAGCCGCGCCGACTCGGCCAGCCGGGGCGGCAGCGCCAGCCCGCACACCGCGCCGGACCGGCGGTAGTCCGCGTACCCGCGGCCGGTGAGGTAACCGCGGACGACCGCCTCGACCGGCAGCATGTCGAGCCGCTCGACCAGCAGCGCGCGGCCGCGCACGGACTCGGGGATGAGCGGCCCGTCGCAGGTCACGAGGTGGTTCGGGAGAACGTCGGCGAGCTCGCGGAACCAGAACACGCTCATCGCGGTGAGCACCCGGCCCTTGTCGGGGACCGAGGTGGGGAAGACCTGCTCGAAGGCGGAGATGCGGTCGGAGGCGACGATCAGCAAGTGGTGGTCGCCGACGGCGTACAGGTCGCGGACCTTGCCGGTGGCGAGCCGGGGGAGGGGTGTCACGCGCTGAACCCTAACGCGCACCCTCCGCCACCATGGATGATGCTGGCATGGCGTACGACTGGATCTCGGTGACCACCGACTACGGCCTGCGCGACGGCTTCGTGGCGGCCTGCCACGGCGTGATCGCGCGGCTGGCGCCCGCGGTGCGGGTGATCGACGTGACCCACGAAGTGCCACCCCAGGACATCCGGCACGGGGCGATGGCCCTGGCCCAGACCGTCCCCTACCTGCCGGAATCGGTGCACGTCGCCGTGGTCGACCCCGGCGTCGGCACCGCCCGGCTGGGCGTGGTCGTCGTCGCGGAGGACGGGCTGCTGGTCGGGCCGGACAACGGCCTCCTGCTGCCGGCCGCGCAGGCGCTGGGCGGGGTCCGGGCGGCGTACGAGCTGGCGGAGCCGTCGCTGCGGCTGCCGGCGACGTCGGCGACGTTCCACGGACGGGACGTCTTCGCGCCCGCGGCCGCGCACCTCGCGCTCGGCGTGGCCCCGGCCGACTTCGGCGATCCGGTGGACGACCTGGTCGCGATGCCGGAACCGTTCGTGGCCGCGTTCCCCGGGAAGCTCGTGTCGGAGGTGCTGACGGTCGACCACTTCGGCAACGTCCAGCTCGCCGCGACCCCGGCGGACCTCGAGCTCTCGGGCCTGACCGGCGCGGTGTCCGTGCACAGCGAGCGCGTGGCGGTGACCACGGTGCTCGGGCGGACCTTCGCCGACGTGCCCGCCGGCGCGTCGGTGCTCTACACCGATTCGGCGGGGCGGCTCGCCGTCGCCGTGAACGGCGGCTCCGCGGCGGCCCTGCTCGGGCTCGGACCGGCCCAGGAGTGCACGATCACCTCGTCGCCGACGGCGACCTGACCCGGCCGCAGCACCGCGGCCTTCATCCCGAAGACGACGCCGCCGCTCGGGCCACGCCGGTAGGTGGCGAGGGTGCGGATCGGCTCGGGGCCGGCCTTCGCGCCGGTTTCCTGGTCGATCATCGGGACCGTGCAGCGGACGCACTTCTCGGCGTAGCCGAACTTCGCGGTGCCCGCGGTCAGCTCGCGGGCTTCGTCCTCCCGGTGGGGTTCGGCCCAGCCGGAGATGACGATGTTGGGGCGGAAGCGGTCCATCGGGACGGGTTCCCCCTGGCCGGCGGCGATCCGCTCGTTCAGAGCGTCCAAAGAGGACTCCGAGGCGATGAGCAGGGCGTGCGCGTCGCCGAAGGCGGCCACGCCCGGGAACTCACCGCCGCTGACGCGGTGATGGTCCGGCGTGACACCGATCAGTTCGGCCGGCCGGCCGAGCAGGTCCGAGAACCACTCGTCGGCTCGGGGGTCCTGCCGGACGCCCTCGCCGTGCCAGGCGAGCATCGACACCGGGCGCCGCGAGCCGTCGCGCCGGATGTCGAAGACGACGTCTTCGCGACCGGGGGCGGACAGCGCGAGCCGGTCGCCCAGCACCCGCGGCCGGACGCACGCCATGGCCGGGTGCTCCCGCTGAGTGAGGATGTCCCCGTCCGGCGTGACGACCTGGAAGACGCGGTCGTGCGCGAGCCCGGTTCCGGTCACCTCGGCGGACGGCACGTCGGTGCCGGCGCAGGCCTTGACCGGGTAGTACGTCAGCCGAGCGATTCTCGCCATCTCCGCAGGCTACCCGGGCTGCGGCCGCCGAAGCTTCTCCTTGTCAGAGCACCTGCGAGAGGAACCGCTGCAACCTCGGGCTCTGCGGTTCGTCGAAGATCTCCGCCGGCCGGCCCTGCTCGACGATCCGGCCCGCGTCCATGAACGCCACCTCGTCGGCCACACTCCGGGCGAAACCCATCTCGTGGGTGACCACGATCAGGGTGAGTCCGCGCGAAGCCAGTCCCGCCATGAGGTTCAGCACGCCCTTGACCAGCTCCGGGTCCAGCGCGCTCGTCGCCTCGTCGAAGAGCATCACCTCGGGGTCCATCGCCAGCGCCCGGGCGATCGCGACGCGCTGCTGCTGGCCGCCGGACAACGCGCTCGGGCGGTACGGGGCCTTGTCCGCGAGACCGACCTCCGCCAGGCGGGCGCGGGCGATCGCCGACGCCTCCTCCTTGCTCAGCTTCTTCACGCTGCGCAGCGGCAGCACGATGTTGTCCAGCACGCTCCGGTGGCCGAAGAGGTTGAAGTGCTGGAACACCATGCCCACGCGCTGGCGCAGCGCGTCCGGGTCGGCCTTGATCACCGATTCGCCGTCGAGCAGCAAGTCGCCCGAATCGGGCTCCTGCAGGCGGTTCACGCACCGCAGGAGCGTCGACTTGCCGGAGCCGGACGGGCCGATGACACACGTCGTCTTCCCGCTCTCCACGCGGAGGTCGACCCCGCGCAGCACCTCCAGGGTGCCGAAGCTGACGTGGATGTCCCGCAGTTCCACGCTGGACGAACGCACCGCCGTCGTCACGAGCCGACCTTCCCGCTGGCCACCAGGTCCAGCTCGTCTCCGTCGCCCGGATCGTCCACACGCACCTTGCGCCCGGTCCGGAGCTTCTTGTCGATGTAGTTGACCAGGTGGGTCAGCGGCACGGTGATCACCAGGAAGAACACGCCCGCGGCGACCAGGGGCGACAGGTTGCCCGTGTTGGCCGCGAGGTCCTGGCCGATCCGGAACAGCTCCCGCTGCCCGGACAGCAGCCCGAGCACGTAGACGAGGCTGGAGTCCTTGACCAGCGCGATGAACTGGTTCACCAGCGCCGGCAGCACGCGCCGCACGCCCTGCGGGATGATCACCAGCAGCATCGACTTGGTGTAGCTCATCCCGAGTGCCCGGCTGGCCTCCAGCTGGCCCTTGTCGACGCTCTGGATGCCGGACCGGAAGATCTCCCCGATGTAGGCGGCGGCGATCAGGGACAGCGCCAGGATGCCCATCGGGTACGGGTTGGTGCCGACGACGTCCCGCGCGAGCGTGCCGAGCCCCTGACCGATCAGCAGGATCGTCAGGATGGCGGGCAGCCCGCGGAAGACGTCGGTGTAGATCCGCGCGGGCCAGCGCAGCCACCACTTGGTGGACAGGCCCATCACCGCCAGCACCATGCCGAGCACGGTGCCGATCAGCGCCGAGGACACCGACAGGATGAGCGTGTTGAGCAGGCCGGTCTTCAGCAGGTCCGGCAGGACCTGGGAGATGTAATCCCAGTCGAGGAAGGTGTTGACGAAATCGTCCATTGTGGAATTACTGCCCCGGCTTGAACTCGGCGGGCACCGGCGCGGTGGGCTCGAACTGATCGTGCACCTTGACCCAGGTGCCGTCCGCGATGACCTTCTTCAGGCCGTCGTTGATCTTGTTGATCAGGTCCGTGTTGCCCTTCTTGAAGGCGAACCCGTGCGGGATGGTCGTGGTGATCGCCTTGGTCACCTTGAGCTTCGCATCGGCGTTGTTCTTCGCGTAGTCCTCGGCCGTGGCCTGGTCGAACACGGCGCCGTCGATCGCGCCGGTCTTGAGGGCGTTGAGGGCCGCAGCGTCGTTCGGGAAGCGGACGGCCTGCGCGGTCGGCGCGTTCGAACCGAGCCACGTGTCCGAAACCGTGCCCTGGACGACCCCGATCCGCTTGCCCGCCAGCGAGTTCTCGTCGGTGATGCCGGCGGTCTCCTTGGCTTCGATGCCGAGGGACTGGTAGTTGTACGGCGCCGAGAAGTCGACGGTCTTCTTGCGGGCGTCGGTCTGGGAGATCGCCGAGCTGCCGATGTCGAACGTGCCGTTCGCGACCTGGCCGAGCAGCGCCGAGAACTCCGTCGCGGCGAACTCCAGCTTCAGGCCTTCCTTGGCCGCGATGGCCTTCAGCAGCTCGTTGTCGAACCCGGTGTAGTTGCCGTTCTCCTGGTAGGCGTTCGGCTTCGAGTCGCTCAGCGTGCCGACGCGCAGGGTCTTCTCGCCGCCGCTGTCCGAGCCGCCGCACGCCGTGAGCGCGGCCAGCAAGGTCGCGGTGATTACCGTGACCAGCGTTTTCTTCATGCTTCTCCTAACCCTGGAACCCGGCCGGCACCGGAGCGGTCGGCAGGAACTGCTGGTGCAGCTTAAGCCAGGTTCCGTCGGAGATCACCTGCTTGAGCCCGTCGTCGATCTTGCGCAGCAGCTCGGCGTTGCCCTTCTTCACCGCGAAGCCGTGCGGCACATCGGTGACGAAGCTCTTGACGACGACCAGCTTGGCGTCCGGGTTGCCGGTGACGTTCTTCTCGGCGATGCTCTGGTCCAAGATGTACGCGTCGACGGCCCCGCTCTTCAGCGCGGTCAGCGCGGCGGCGTAGTCGGGGAACCGCACGGCCTGCGCCGCCGGGACCGTGCTGGTCAGCCAGTGGTCGCCGACGGTCGCCTGGATGACGGCGACGCGTTTGCCCGCCAGCCCCTGCTCGTCGGTGACCGGCGTGCCCTGCTTGGCCTGGATGCTCATCGTTTCGAAGTCGTAGGCCGCCGAGAAGTCCACCGTCTTCTTGCGCTCGTCGGTTTGCGCGATCGCCGAGCTGGCGATGTCGAAGCGGCCCGACGCGACCTGCCCGAGCAGGGCGGAGAAGTCGGTCGCGGCGAACTCCAGCTTCAGGTTCTGCTTGGCCGCGATGGCCTTGAGCAGCTCGTTGTCGAAGCCGGTGTAGTTGCCGTTCTCGAGGTAGATGTTCGGCGGCGCGTCGCTCAGCGTCCCCACCCGCAACGTCGAGGAAGCGCTGTCCGAGCCGCCGCACGCGGTCAGCGTGAGGGCGGCCGCCAACACGGTGACGATCAGCTTCTTCATGTCACGCATCCAGGTTCTTCACGGGCAGGCCGGGACCGCCCGGCTGCAGTTCCTTCGACAGCGGCGTGTTCTTGTAGAACTGCCCGTAGATGCGGGCGACCGTGCCGTCCGCGACGGCCTTGGCCAAGCCGTCGTTGAGCTTCTTCAGCAGATCCGGGTTCGTCTTGGCGACGGCGAACGCCGACGGCGTGTCCTTGTCCTCGGCGGTGTACCCGAGTTCCAGCGGGACACCCGGGTTCTGGTCCAGGTACTTCTGCCCGATGTCCTGCGGTACGACCCAGCCGTCGAGGGTGGCGTTCTTGAGCTGCGCAAAACCAGCGTTGTAGTCCGGGAAGCGGACGACCTGGGCGCCGGCGACCTTGCCCGCGAACTCGTCCTGCACCGAGCCCTGGACCACGCCGAGCCGCTTCCCGCCCAGCGCAGCGACGTCCTCGAGGTTCGCGCCCTTCGCCGTGACGACCGTGGTGAAGCCCGTGTTGTAGCCGTTGGAGAAAGCGACCGTCTTCTTGCGCGCCTCGGTGCTCGAGATCGTCGAGCTGCCGATGTCGAACTTGCCGGTCGCGACGCCGGCGAGCAGGCTGGAGAACTCCGTGCCGACGAACTCGACCTCGAAGCCCTCGCGCTGGGCGATGTCGCGCAGCAGCTCGTTGTCGTAGCCGGTGAAGCGGCCGTTCTCCAGGTAGATCGACGGCGGGGCGTCGCTCAGGGTCCCGACGCGGAGGGTCTGCCCCGCGGCCGAGGTGCCCGACCCGCCGCACGCGGCCAGGGTCAGCGTCAGCGCGCCCGCGGTGACGACCGCGGCGATCTTCGACAGCGTGGATCTCATCGCTTCTTCCAGAGGTTGGCGCGCCAAGGGCGCGAGGAAAGCACGTCAGGTCATCGGGTAGACGTCCTGACGCTCCGGTTTCGTGCGATCGAGATTAGGGATTTCGCCCGTTCGTGTGGATTCGTTCCAGTCCGTGGACGGGTGCGTCAGCTCACAGGATCGGCTGCGGCGCATAACCCGCGGCGCCGGGGAACCGCTCGAGGACCTGCGCGACGCGCTCGGCGACCTGCGCGACCTGCCGCCCGGCCGTGCCGGTGAACGAAATCCGGTCGGCGAGGAGTTTGTCCAGCTCACCGCGGTCGAGCGGGATGCGGTCGTCGGCCGCGAACCGGTCGAGCAGGTCGTTCTCGGCGCGCCCTTCGCGCATCTCGAGCGCGACGGCGACCGAGTGCTCCTTGATCGCTTCGTGGGCCGTTTCCCGCCCGACGCCCGCGCGGACCGAAGCCATGAGCACCTTCGTCGTGGTGAGGAACGGCAGATAGCGATCCAGCTCACGCTCGATCACCGCCGGGAAGGCGCCGAACTCGGCGAGCACCGTGAGGAACGTCTCCAACAGGCCGTCGAGCGCGAAGAACGCATCCGGCAGCGCCACGCGGCGGACGACCGAGTCGGAGACGTCACCCTCGTTCCACTGGTCGCCGGCCAGCTCGCCGATCATGGACAGGTAACCGCGCAGCACCACGGCGAGACCGTTGACCCGCTCGCAGGAGCGGGTGTTCATCTTGTGCGGCATGGCCGACGAGCCGACCTGGCCGGGCTTGAAGCCCTCGGTCACCAGCTCGTGGCCCGCCATCAGCCGGATCGTCTTGGCCAGGCTGGACGGCGCCGCGGCGAGCTGGACCACAGTGGACAGCACGTCGAAGTCGAGCGAGCGCGGGTACACCTGGCCGACGCTGACGAACCGCCGGTTGAAGCCGAGGTGCGCCATGACGCGGTCTTCCAGATTGTCCAAAGTAGACTCGTCGCCGAGCAGGTCGAGCATGTCCTGCGCGGTGCCGACCGGGCCCTTGATGCCGCGCAGCGGGTACCGCTCGATGAGGTTGTCGAGCCGCTCGAAGGCGACCAGCAGCTCGTCGGCCGCCGTGGCGAACCGCTTGCCGAGGGTGGTGGCCTGCGCGGCGACGTTGTGCGAGCGCCCGGCCATGACCGTGTCGGCGTGCTCGACGGCGAGGACGGCCAGCCGCGCCAGCACGGCGGCGACGCGGGTGCGGACGAGCTCCAGGGACCGGAGCAGCTGCAGCTGCTCGACGTTCTCGGTGAGGTCGCGGGAGGTCATGCCCTTGTGGACGTGCTCCTGCCCGGCGAGCTCGCTGAACTCCTCGATCCGCGCCTTGACGTCGTGCCGGGTGACGCGCTCGCGGGCGGCGATCGACTCGAGGTCGACGTTCTCCAGCACGCGCTCGTAGGCCTCGACGACTCCGTCCGGTACCTCGACGCCGAGGTCCTTCTGTGCCTTGAGGACGGCGAGCCACAGCTGCCGTTCCAGGACGACCTTCTGCTCCGGGGACCAGAGCGAGACCAGCTCGGCCGAGGCGTAGCGGGCGGCGAGTACGTTCGGAATGCGGGGCTTGTCCGTCACGCCCTCACGATACCTGCGCAGGTCAGCGCGGCTCGGCCCCCGGTCGCCGGGTCACCACTCGGCGAAGCTGCCGTCGTCGTGGCGCCACACCGGTGAGCGCCACGCGTGCCCGGTCTCGTCCGCGCGCCGCACGGCTTTCTCGTCGACCTCGATGCCGAGGCCGGGCTTGAGCGGGCGCGCCGCGTAGCCGTCCTGGAACGCGAAGATCGACGGGTCCACGAGGTACTGGTGCTCGCGGCCCTCGTGGTAGTGCATGCCCACACTCTGTTCCTGGATCAGGAAGTTCGGCGTCGCGAACGCGACCTGCAGCGACGCGGCCAGCGAGATCGGCCCGAGCGGGCAGTGCGGTGCCAGCGAAGCGCCGTACACCTCGGCCAGCGCGCCGATCCGACGCAGCTCCGAGATGCCGCCGGCGTGCGACGGGTCCGGCTGGACGACCGCAACGCCGGCGTCGAGCACCGGCTTGAACTCCCAGCGCGAGTAGAGCCGCTCGCCGACCGCGATCGGCACCGTGGACGCCTCGACGACCGCGCGCAGCGCGTCGCCTTGCGTCTCCGGCAGCACCGGCTCCTCGACGAACATCGGCTGGACGTCCTCCAGCAGCCGGACCAGCCGCCGGGCCATCGCGGGCGAGACGCGGCCGTGGAAGTCGATCGCGAGGTCGCGGTGCGGGCCGAGCACCTCCCGCGCCTCCCACGCGCGTGCCACCGCCGCGTCGGCCTCGGCCGGGGACGCGATCGCCGCCAGCGGGCCCGCGACGTTCATCTTCACCGCCGTGAACCCGGCCTCGACCTGCGCGGACACGGCTTCGCGGATGCCGGCCGGGCGATCGCCGCCGACCCAGCTGTAGACCCGCACGCGGTCGCGGACCGGGCCGCCGAGCAGTTCGTGCACCGGCGCGTCGCGGACCTTCCCGGCGATGTCCCACAACGCTTGGTCGAACCCGGCGAGCGCGCTGGAGAGCACCGGGCCACCGCGGTAGAAGCCGCCGCGGCGCAGCACCTGCCAGTGGTCTTCGATGCGCAGCGGGTCCTGGCCGATCAGCAGGTCGGACAGCTCGTGCACGGCCGCGCGCACGGTCGCCGCGCGGCCCTCGACCACGGGCTCGCCCCAGCCGCAGATGCCCTCGTCCGTGCTGAGCTTGAGGAACAGCCAGCGCGGCGCGACCAGGAACGTCTCAACCCCGGTGATCTTCACCCGTGTCCCCCTCTACGCGGAATCCTTGGCGGCGGACCAGCCGCCGTCGACGGTCAGCTCGGCCCCGGTGACGAACGACGCGGCGTCCGAGAGCAGGAACGCGATCACGTTCGCCACCTCGGCCGGATCGCCGAGCCGGCCCGCGGGGGTCGCCCGCGCGCTGCGTTCGCGGTCCGCCGGCGAGATGTGGCGCCAGGCCTCGGTCAGCACCGGTCCCGGCAGCACGGAGTTGACCCGCACCTCGGGGGCGTATTCGACGGCCAGCTGGCGGGCCAGCGAGACCAGCGCGCCCTTGCTGGCGGCGTACGCGGGGTGGCCCGGCAACCCGAAGTGCGCGTGCACCGACGAGACCAGCACGACCGCGCCGCGCCGTTGCCGCAGCGACGGCAGGCAGGCCTTCAGGGCGAGGTACGTGCCGGTCAGGTTGACGTCGAGCTGGCGCTGCCACTCGGCGAGGTCGATTTTGTGCAGCGGCCCGGTGCTCGGGACGTAGGCGTTGCTGACCAGGGCGTCGACCTCACCGATGGCCGCCCACGTCGCTTCGTCGCCTACGCTGCCCCGGATCGGGACGACGCCGTCGGGGAGTTCGGCGATGTCCACGCCGAGCACGCGGTAGCCGGCTTCCAGGAGCTTGCGGGCGGTCGCCAGCCCGATCCCGGACGCCGCTCCGGTCACCACCGCTGTCGGCATCGCCTCTCCCGTCCTCGCAGCACTCGGGAGAGAATAAATCCTAATTTAAGATTTCACAAGGTAAACTGCAGCCATGAGCTACCGCTGGGAGATCACGGCGTCCGCACTGCACCAAGGAGTCATCGGCATCGTGCGCACCCGCGATGCGGAGTCGGCGGTTTCGGCGGCCCGCGTCGCGCTCGAAGCCGGGCTGCGGTCGATCGAGCTGCCGCTGACGAATCCTGGCGCACTGGACGCGATCTCCGGCCTCACGGCCGCCTACCCGGACGCGACGATCGGCGCCGGCACGGTGCTCGACGAGCCGTCCGCCGTGCTGGCGATCCGCGCCGGCGCGCGGTTCCTCGTGTCGCCGTCGGTGGACGCCGCGGTGATCCGCACCGCTCACCGGTACGGCGCGGCGGCCTTCCCCGGCGCCGGTTCGGTGACCGAAATCGTGCGGGCGCTGGAAGAAGGCGCCGACGCGGTGAAGGTGTTCCCGGCTTCGGCGCTGGGGCCCTCGTGGGTGTCGGACGTGCGGGCGGCGCTGCCGCAGGCCCCGCTGGTACCCACCGGCGGCATCGGCCCCGACGACGTGCCAGGCTGGCTTTCGGCGGGTGCGGTCGCCTGCGGGATCGGCTCGGCGCTGACCCGCGGCACGACCGCGGAGATCACCGCCCGCGTCGAGACGCTGTTGAGGAGCGCGCATGGCTGAGCTGGTCTTCGTCGGGTGCTACACCGGCGACGCGGGGAACGGCACGGGGATCACGACGTTCTCGCGGACGCCGTCGGGTGAGCTCCGCGAAGCCGCTGCCCTGCCGCTGGAGTCGCCGTCGTGGCTGGTGAGGCACCCCTCGTTGCCGGTGCTGTACGCGGCCAACGAGCTGTCGGACGGTGGTGTGACGGCGTTGGCCATCTCCCCTTCGGGGACGTTGTCGGTGCTGGGCACGGCCGAGACGGGTGGCGCGCACCCGTGCCACCTGGCGGTGACCCCGGACGGCCGTTTCCTGTTGTGCGCCAACTACACGGGCGGCAGCCTGGCGGTGTTCTCGCTGTCGCCGTCGGGTGCGCTGGAGTCGCGGACCGCGCTGGTCCAGCACTCCGGCAGCGGCCCGGTGTCCGACCGCCAGGAAGCGGCGCACGTCCACATGGCCGTTCCGGGGGCGTCGATGGTGAGCGCGGTCGACCTGGGCACGGACGAGATCCGCAGTTACACGCTGACGCCGTCGGGCGAGCTGGAGCCGCTGGCGGTGTCTTCGCTGCCGCCGGGCACGGGACCGCGTCAGCTGGTCCGGCGGCCGGGCACCGACCTGGCGTACGTGGTCGGCGAGCTGGCGGGGACCGTGGTGACGGTCCGGGAAACCTCGCCGGGCGCGTTTTCGGTGGTGTCGGTGGCCGCGTCGACGCACGCCGAGCCGTCGGTCCCGAATCTGGTGGCCCACTTGGAGCTGTCGGGCTCGCGCATGTACGTGTCGAACCGCGGCCCGGACTGCGTGACGGAGTTCGCGCTCGACGACGCCGCCGCGGTGGCGGACCAGCCGTGCGGCGCGAACCCGCGGCACTTCGCGTTGGTGGGCGGGACTTGTTACGTGGCCGCGCAATCGGAGGACGCGATCACGGCGTTCACGCTGACCGCGTCCGGCGAAGCGGAGCTGCGGTACTACCCGACGGGGTCGCCGACGTTCGTGCTGCCGGTTTCCCTGCCTTGACGCGGAGCGACGCCGTGTATTCATAATGCCGTCATCACCTGCTGGCTGAGAGGGCCCTCCATTGACCGAACACCGGCCACGCGGGCTGCACGGCCAGACCGTGGAGGCGCTGGCCAGCCGGATCCTCTCCGACGAGTGGGGCGAGGGCACCGTCCTGGACCTGCCCGCGCTGCGCGAAGAGCTCGACATCAGCCTCACCGCGCTGCGCGAAGCGCTGAAGGTCCTGGCGGCCAAGGGCATGATCGACGCCCGGCAGAAGCGCGGCACCTTCGTCCAGCCGCGCGAGAAGTGGAACCTGCTCGACGCCGACGTCATGCGCTGGCAGACCGCGGCCGCCGACGACCCCGGGCTGCTCGACGAGCTCACCGAGGTCCGCGCGGTCGTGGAGCCCGCCGCCGCCCGGTTCGCCGCCGGGCGCGCGTCGGAGGAGGACATCGAGTCACTTCGGGACGCGCTGGCCGACATGGCCGCGGCGGGTGACGACCCGGAAGCGAGCGTCCAGGCCGACCTCGCCTTCCACCGGCGGCTGATGGCCGCCACCCACAACAACTTCCTGATGCGGATGGAACGGGTCATCGCGATCGGCCTGGCCGAGCGCGACAAGCTGGTGCACGGCGCGTCGACGGCGGAGGACCCGGTGCCGAGCCACCGCAAGGTGTTCGACGCGATCGTCGCGGGCGACCCGGCCGCGGCGGAGCAGGCGATGCTCGCCCTGGTCACGAAGGCCCGCGACGACCTCGAAAAGGCTCAGCGCACGCGCTCGTGAGTGGTAAGGCGGGTTCTAACCCGCTTTACCACTCACGACCGGCCGCGGCAGGCTCATTCGGCGAGGGCCGCCTGGAGCATCCGGGCCGCCGCCGCGCGCGGCTCCGGGTCTACCGCGATCAGGGCGTTGACGACCGCGCCGTCGACCAGCGCGACCAGCCGTTCCAGCTCGGTGGCGGTGACCGGGGTGCCCGAGCGGGCGAAGATCTCCGTCAGCAGCTCGTTGAGCTGGGCCGACAGCGTCCGCATCAGCGGCCGCAGGTACGGGCGGCGGCCGGTCGCGACCAGCCGCTCGTACCGCAGGAGGACGGCTTCGGCGTCGGCCGCCTGGTCACCGCTCTCCGGGCCGAGCAGCATGTCGAGCACCAGGTCGACGGTCGCCTGCACCCCGCGGTTGCGGGTCGCGAGCTCCTCCAGCCGCCGGCGGCCGGTCGCCAGCTCGGCGCTCGAGTGGTGCTCGACGGCCGCCGTGACCAGGTCTTCCAGCGAGTCGAAGTAGTACGTCGTCGAAGCGAGCGGCAGGCCGGCCCGCTCGGCCACCGCCCGGTGCCGCACGGCGTCGAACCCGCCCTCGACGAGCAGTTTCGCGGCGGCCTCGACGAGCGCGGCGCGCCGTCGCTCCCCCTTCGGGGTGGTCGCAGCGGTCATGGCCGGTCATTCTGCCAACCGGGCGGACCCGGGCTCAGAAGCGGGGCGCGAGATCGCGGGCGAACCGGTCCACCTGCCCGGCGTACGGCGCCGCCGCTCCCGCGGAAGGCACGCTGACCAGCACCAGCACCCCACCGGACGCGGTACTCACCCGGGCCGTGACGGTGCCGGCGGGCTGGGACTTGAAGAGCTCCGGGATGCCCTTCGGGTACACCGCCGCGGCGACTTCGCCGCCCGGAACCGGGAACCCGGCGGACCGTGCCACCGTCGAACAGGCGCCGCCCGGGACGGCCTGGGTGGCAGTGACGTGGCCGGGGAGCTCGCCAGCGAGGGCGATGGCGAGCTCCCCGTCCACCTGTTCGCACCCGGAGGCGCCTTCGGCCAGCTGGCCGGTCCTCCCGTCCCCGTCACCCCCCTGCTGAGGTGGCTGGGCCGGGAAGTTCGGTGACTCCTCGCCGATCTGAGGACGCATCGAGCCGTCCCCCGGTTGCGCGGAGCCCGGTCCCGCTTGCGCGGGCGCGGCGTTGTCCTTCGCCGCGGTGAGCGACCCGGGGGTACCCCCGGAGACGACGCCGTACGCACCGAACCCGACGACGACCAGCGCGACCGCGCTCACCCCGGCGGTGATCCGGTTCCGGCGGCGCGCGGTCTGGCGGCGGGATTCGCGGACGACGTCGTCCTGGGTGAACGTCGGCGACGGCGCGTCCGGGGGCGCGGCGGAGAACAACGAGCGCAGCTCCTGCTCATCCATTGGTCTCCACCTCCCGTTCGAGGACCTGCCTCAGGTTCGCCAGCCCGCGGGCGGTCTGGCTCTTCACGTTGCCTTCGCTGCAGCCCAGCGCCTTCGCCGCGCCGGTCACGTCGAGTCCTTCGAAGAACCGCAGGACCAGCACCGCCCGCTGCTTGGGCGGCACTTCCTTCAACGCCGCGAGCAGGTCTTCCCTGGTCGCGACGAGGTCGTCGAGCCCGGGCGAGTCGTCGGGCGGTTCCGGCAGCGTCTCGGTCTGCCACTCGCGCCGCCACGGCCGCCGCGATTCGTCGATCGACGCCCGCACGAGCGTCGTGCGGACGTACGCGTCGGTCGCCGCGCGATCCCTGATCTTCTTCCACCTCCGGTGCAGTGCGACGAACGCCGTCTGCGCGAGGTCGTCCGCCCGGTGCCAGTCACCGCAGAGCATGTACGCGGTCCGGCGCACGGCGTCCCGCCTGGCGGCGAAGTACTCCGCGAACTCCTGCTCGTCGCGCTGGTCCACGCGCAGTCGTGCTCCGCTCGGTTGTCGTTCGCCCGGGAGGACGGAATCAGGGGCGTCCACGGTTGCACGGACCGGCGGGGTTCGACCACCCGAGGGCTCATTGATCCCCACGACGTGGGTGTGATGTGATCGCAACGTGACCTTCACGCTGTCCGTCCTGGACTTCCGCTCCGACACCGTCACCCGGCCGGATGACACGATGCGCGCGGCGATGGCCTCCGCCGAGGTCGGGGACAACGTCCTCGAACGCGACCCCACGGTCGCGGAGCTCGAGGAACGGGCGGCGCACGTCCTGGGCATGCCGGCCGCGCTCTGGGTGCCGAGCGGGACCATGGCCAACCTGATCGCGCTGAGCCTGCACCTGCAGCGCGGCGACCGGTTCCTGGCGACCCGCGGCGCGCACGTGCTGGCCAACGAGCTGGGCTCGGCGGCGTGGTTGGCCGGCGGCATGCCGGACATCCTGGAGCACGACGGCGGCCCGGGCCGCCCATCGCCCGACGCCCTCGCAGCCGCGATCGGACAACCCGGGCCGTACTTCACATTACGGACATCGCTCCTCTGTCTCGAGAACACCCACAACGCGGCCGGTGGCGCGGTGACGCCGCCCGACGAGCACGCCCAGCTGCTGTCCGTCGCGAAGGAAGCCGGCCTGACCGTGCACCTCGACGGCGCCCGCCTCTGGCAGGCCGCGGTCGCGCTCGAAGTACCGCCCGCCGCGCTGACCGTCGGCGTCGACACCGTGTCGGCCTGCTTCAGCAAGGGCCTCGGCGCGCCGGTCGGCTCGGTCGTCGCGGGCAGCACGGCGTTCGTCGAACGGGCGCGCCGGATGCGGCAGATGCTCGGCGGCGGCGTCCGGCAGGGCGGCGTCCTGGCCGCGGCCTGCCTGATCGCGCTGGACCGCATCCCGGAGCTGGCCGAGTCGCACGAAAACGCCCAGCGGCTCGCCGAGGGCCTGCGGGAACACGGCTGGCCGACCAACGTCCCCGACACCAACATCGTGCTCGCCGAGGTACCCGACATCCCCACCGCGCTGGCCTGGCTCGATTCCCTCGGGATCCGCGCGGTGCCGATGGCGGGCAAGGTCCGGTTCGTGACCCACCGGGACCTGAGCGCGGCCGACGTCGAAGAAGCCCTGCGCCGGATCAAGACCGGCGCCTGAAAGTACTGGGGACAGATGAACTGGATCGTGTTCGACTACGGCGACGTGCTCAGCAAGCCGAGCGCCGCCCTCCCGGACCTGGCCGCGGCGATGCGGGCCCCGCTGCCGCAGTTCCTGGAGGCGTACTGGGGATACCGGATCCCGTACGACGCCGGCAGCACGCCGCTGGAGTACTGGCAGGCCGTCGGCGACGCCGTCGGGGTGCCCGTCGACGAGGCCCTGTCGGCCGAGCTGACCCGCATCGACGTCGAAGGCTGGGGCCACCTGGAGCCGTCTTCGGCGGCACTGCTCGAAGCGCTCTCCGAAGCCGGCGCGAACTTGGCGCTGCTGTCGAACGCGCCGTCGGTGTTCGGCGAATGGGTCCGCGCGCAGGACTGGGCGCGGTACTTCCGCGTGACGCTGTTCTCGGGCGACGTGCGGTGCGTCAAGCCGGACGCGAAGATCTTCCGCCTCCTGCTCGACGAGCTCGGCGCCGAGCCGGCCGACTGCCTGTTCTTCGACGACCGCGAGTCCAATGTGGAGGGAGCACGGGCGGTGGGGCTCCGGGCCCAGGTGTGGAACGGCGCCGACGCGGCCCGCGCCTGGCTGGACTGAGGCTTCACCCACACCGCACGGCCGCCTACCCGCCGTGATCCCCGTGTCCTAGGCTGTGCGCGTCCCCGACCCCGGTAGGTGCCCATGGTGACGAGCGAACGACCGTCGGCCCGCGTCGACTTCGAGCGGCCGAGCTTCGCGCGCGTCTCCGACGCGCTGATGGGCGGGCAGAACCACTACGAGCCCGACCGCGCCGTCCTGCGGCAGCTGGTGGCCATCGCGCCGGAAGCCCCGGCGATGGCGCGGGAGGTGCGGCAGTGGCTGATCCGCGCCGTCCGCTACCTGACCGAACGGCTGGACGTCGACCAGTTCCTCGACCTCGGTTCCGGCTTCCCGACGGTGGAGAACACCCACCAGGTGGCGCAGAAGTACAACCCGGAAGCGCACGTCGTCTACGTCGGCGACGACCCGGTGGTGGAGGCGCACGGCCGGGCCCTGCTCGTCGACAACGACTTCACCCACATCTGCGGCACCGATCCGCTGAACCCCGGCGAAACGCTCACCGGGGTCGCCCAGTTCATCGACCTCGGCCGGCCGGCCGGGCTCGTGCTGTGCGGGGTCGTCGACCACATCGCCGACCTCGAGCAGGCGCAGCAGGTGGTCAAGTCCTACGTCGGCGCGCTGGCGCCGGGTTCGTACCTGCTCCTGCTGCACCAGCACAACCCGGAAGACGGCTCCGAAGCGGCCGCCGTCGCGGCGTCGCTGCAGGACCGGTTCGGCCGCACCGGGCTCGACACGCGCTACCGCACCCGCGCCGAGATCACGGCGTTCTTCGACGGCCTCGACCTGCTCGAGCCCGGGCTGACCCCGCCGCACCAGTGGTGGCCCGACGGGCCGCGCCTGGCGCCGCTGACGCCGGTCAACTGGACGGCGTTGGGCGGCGTGGCGCTGATCCCCTAGTAGCGGTTGATGCGCCGCGGGTCCTTCTTGCCACCGCTGATCGCCTTGTAACCGGCGGCGCCGAGGAAGGCGATGCCGCCGATGATCGCGATCCACAGGACGGCCTTGAACACGAAGCCGATCACGGCGCCCAGCACCATGAACGCCACCCAGGCGACGATCAGGGCGCCGACGATCTTCCAGAACATGGTTCCTCCGATGCTTCCCCGTGGCCCCACCGGCCCGATAGCTACACAGTGCCACCCGCCGCGGTGAAACTCCCCTCGGAACGGCAACGTTCGGGGTTTATTCAGGGTTCCCCCTGGCCAGCCAGGCACCCAAGCGCCGGACCCCTTCGTCGATGTCCTCGGCGCTGCCGGCGAAGGAGAACCGGACGTACTTGCCGCCGTCGACCGGGTCGAAGTCGACGCCGGGGGTGATGGCGAGCCCGGTGTCGGCGAGCAGCCGCTGGCACCAGCTCAGGCTGTCTTCGGTGTAGGCGCTGACGTCGGCGTAGGCGTAGAAGGCGCCGTCGGCGGGGGCGAGCTCGCCGAGGCCGATGCGCTGCAGGCCGGCGAAGAGCCGATCGCGGTTCGCGCGGTACCGCTCGACGTGCGCGTCCGCTTCCGCGTACGCCTCGGGCGTGAAGGCGGCGAGGGCCGCGTACTGCGAAACCGCGGGCGGGCAGATGGTGAAGTTGCCGGTCAAGACGTCGACCGCGCGGTGGAGGCGCTGCGGCACGAGCATCCAGCCGAGCCGCCACCCGGTCATCGCGAAGTACTTCGAGAAGCTGCCGAGCACGAGCGGCTCCCGGCCGTACTGCCACGCGCAGTCGAGCTCGGCGCCGTAGGAGATGCCGTGGTAGATCTCGTCGCTGATGAGCTGGACCCCGTGCGAGGAGCACCAGCCGGTGATCGCGGCGAGCTCCCCGGGCGGCAGCACGGTGCCGGTGGGGTTGCTCGGGCTGGCGACGATCAGGCCGTCGATCGGGCCGAGCTGGTCGAGCAGTTCGACGGTCGGCTGGAAGTTCGTCTCGGCGGTGGTGGCGAACTCGACGACCTCACAGCTCAGGACGGAGAGCAGGTTGCGGTAGGCGGGGTAGCCGGGCCGCGCCATGGCGACCTTGGCGCCGGGGTCGAAGGCGCTGAGGAAGGCGAGCAGGAAACCCCCGGACGACCCGGTGGTCAGGACGACGTCGTGCGCCTGGACGTCGACGTCGTACCGCTTCCGGTAGTGCCCGGCGACCGCCTCGCGCAGCTCGGGGATACCGAGCTGCTCGGTGTAGCCGAGGGTGCTCTTGCGAAGGGCTTCCTGGGCGGCCTCGAGCACGGGTTTCGGCGCGGGCGCGGACGGCTGCCCGGCGGCGAGGGACACGAGATCACCGTGACTGCGCTGCCGGGCGCCGGCCGCGGAAAGGACGTCCATGACGTGGAAGGGCGGCACGCCGGCCCGCAGCGCGGGCCCGGCGAAAGCTCCGAGGTCGGCCATGGGGCCAGGCTAGTAGCCGCGGTAGGCACCACCGTGGGCCATGGCCTTGATGCCGGGCACGTTGTCGAGGCCGCCGTACCGGTCGAAGGAGTACCGCACGCCGGCGATGATGTTGTCGACCGGGTTGTAGATGTTGTCGTGCCCGGGGAGTTTGTGGGCGTTGAACGTCGAATCGATGCACTGCATGAGCCCCTTGGACGGGTGCCCCGCGGCAGCATTCGAATCCCAATTGTTTATGGCATTTGGATTTCCGCCGGATTCGTGCTGAATGATCGCCCAAATCTTCGGAATGTCCGCTTCCGTCACCGGGATACCCGCGGCCTGGAGGGCCTTCATGGCCTCCTGGATCCACTGCTGGACGTTCCCCGGCGGCGGCGAGGACGGCGGGCCGCCGCTAGGGCCGAGGCCGCCGCCCCCACCGCCGCCGCCTCCACCGCCACCGCCACCGCCGTGGGAGGAGCCGTTGCTGTGGATGCCGCCCGTGCTCTTGGGGGCCGCGGCGGAGCTGCTCGGCAGCGGGACCTGGTCGTAGCCGCCCTCGATTTGCTGGGACATCAGCTTCTGGGACGCCTTGATCGCCGTGTCGGCCTGGGTTTGCAGGCCGGTCACGTCGCCGTCGAAGCCGGCCGTGATGGTGTGGATGTCGGTCTTGGCCGTGGCCAGGATTTCCTCGGCGGTGGGGCTGGGCCCCGGCTTGCCCTCGTCGTGGGCCTTCTTCGCCGCGGCCAATGCGTTGTTGATCTGGGTTTCGGCCGTGGCGTTGCGCTCGTTGACCGCCTTCTCCGCGGCGAGCTGCTTGTCCCCGACGTTCTTCTTGATCTGGTCGAGGGTCTTCGCGAGGTCGTCGAGGTCCTTGGCGACGTCCTCGAGGTGGGTCTGTACCTTGGTTCCGGCGTCGCGGACCTGGCGGACGTACTGGAAGAACTGGTCCGCCGCCGGGCCGGCCCACACGCTGCCGTTGAGCGCGTCGGTCGAATTCTTCAGGGAAGCGTTGTGGTCACCGGCGTTCTTGCCCGCCTCGCGGAACTGCGCGGCCGCCGCGGTGATTTTTCCCAGATCGACCTTTTCCACCTGGTCGACCTTCTTCATGAAGGCGTCCCAATTGTCCGGCGTTCCGGCGCCGACCGCGTTCAAACCCACTCTTGTGCCCCCGCTTACTTGTCGACGTGCAGTTTCAGATCGCTCGCCCCGACCTGGTCGGTCTCGGCGATCAACCCCGCGGCCTTGCGCATGGCGAACCCCAGCGCCTCCATGTGCTTGCCCGCCGCGTCGAACTGGTTGTGCACACCGTCCTTGAACTTGCCGACCGCGCCGTGCGCGTCGCCGGTTTCGTCCATCCCGCCGAAGGGGCTTTCCTTCTCGTGGTCCAGGCCGGTGACCTTCTGCTTGGACTTGTCGAACTCGTCCTTCAGCTTCTCCACCTGGCCGGCCGCGATGGCCATCGAGTCCGGGTCGTAGACAGGCACGGTTCGTCATCCCCTTCGCCAAACTTGTCTCCGCCCGTTCAGACGTCGTCATGACCAGGACGGTTCCCGCGCTTACTTTATGACTTCGCCCGGTGCGCGGGTACGGCTCTCCGCCAACTTCCACCCCAGCGGGGTTCAGGCCTCCGCCATCAGTTCGCGGATCCTCGTGGTGAGCAGGGCGTTGTCCGCCGGGGTCACCGTGGCCCACTCGCGGCCGTCGCGGTCGGGGGCGACCTGGAACAGGTAGCGGCCCGCGTCCGTGTCGAAGAACGCCACCACCCGGTCCGCCCGGTGGACCACTCCGTCGCGTGAGGTGCGTTCCGCGCCGAACTGGCCGCGGGCCTCCTGGCCCAGCAGCATGCCCGACAGCTCCTGGGCCTGGAACAGCGGTATTCCGCGGTCTTCCAGCGCCGTGACCAGCGCCTTTGCGTCACCCTTCGCGGCCGCGTCGGCGGATTTCACGACGTCGTGGGGCAGGCTGACCGTCTGGCCGACGCCCGGGGCCAGATCGCCCGCCACCGAGACCGCCGCCTCCGCCAAGCCGTCCTCGGTGGCCGGGATCAGCCAGACCTCGCCTTGGTCGACCACCGCCAGCACCGCCTGGCTGCGCACGCTGACCGCGCGGCCGCGGATCTCGCGTTCCGCCCACACCCACACGTCGATCCCGAACTGGGGCCGCGCCAGCAGGTGCAGCAGGTCGGCCAGCTCGCCGGACGCGCGCCGGTTGCGGGCCAGGCGCCGCTCGCTCAGCGACGCCCACGCCGACTCCACCAGCTCGAGCCGCTCGGTGCGGGTGGTTCCTCCGCTCGGCACGTCCAGCGCGACGTGCCGCCGGGGCAGTTCGAAGGACTCCCAGAGCACGTCGAACTCGAGGGCCGAGAGCACGAGCGACACGGTCAGCGCCCGTCCCCGCTGTGGTCGCCGAGCACGTCGGGGGAAACCATCCGCTGGTCGGCGAACAGGTCTTGGTCGTCGACGCCGTAGCGGCGGACGTGCTCGGCGTCCTCCTCCTGCGGGGCCGCCTCGGACAGGAACTTCGTCTCGCCGGGCTTCTGCTTCGGGCTGATCTGCTCCGACTTCCGCAGCGCGACGGCTTCCTCCTCGGGCAGCTCGCCGACCGGCAACGGCCGCACCGGGCCCTTCGGCTGGCCCTTTTCCCGCCGCTGACGCTCCTTGTCGCCGCTCAACGCGCCGCCGGCCGCGCCCGCGCCGATCGCCGCCGCGCCCGCGCCGATCTCGCCGGGGGTCGCGCCGGGCTTCACCGCGAAGCCGCGTTCGGCCGTGTACTGGCCGGGCGCGAGCGGGGCCTGCGGCATCGCGCCGACCGTGCGGCCCTTGGCCAGCAGCCCGTCCGGGCCGCGGCCCGCCGAACTGTCGATGCCGGTCGCACCGCCACCACCGGGCGTGCCACCACCGCTGCCGCTGAAGGACTTGATCGGCGCCGTCGGCGGCGCCGCGCCGGGCGGCAGCGCGCCGGGCGCACCCGGCGGGACGAACGGGTCGCCGTGGCCGCCGCCTGCCGGGCCGGGGGTGAAGCGGCCGGACGGATCACCGGACGTGCCGCGGCCCGGGGGGTGGACCCAGCCGGGCCCGGGCGAGGCCGCCGGCGGCTTCGCCCCCGACGGCGTCGTCGACGAGCTCGGCGTCGTGTGCTGGGCGGCCGGGGCGCTCACCGACCCGGTCTGCCGCGGCTGCTGGGCGGGCCGGGACGACGGCTGCTGCTGCTGCGCCGCGACGCCGTAGACCGGGGTCGGCGGATCGGCGTGGACGGTGTGGGACACCGGTTGCACCACCGGCGGGTCGACGTGCACGGACCGGACCTTGTCCGAAGCCGGCTTCACGCCGCCGTCCGGCGTCACCGCGACCGCGGCGCCGGCGACGTCCAGCACCCCCGGCGTGACACCGGGGGCGGCCAGCTTCAGCGACTCGGGGTCGGACAGCGCCTGGGTGGAAAGCAGGTTGGTGCCGCTCTGCTGCGCGTACTCGTTCAGCGCCTGCTGCGCCTGGGCCTTGGCGTCGTTCGCGGCCTCGACCTGGCGGGCGTGGTCGGTCTCGAAGCCGATGAGGCTCAGCAGCAGGCCGTCGGCGAGGGTGAAACCGCCGGCGCCCTTCCGGACCGTCTCGGCGTCCGGCAGCTTGTACTTGGTCCGGTTGAACGCCTCGCCCTGCTCGAACACCATTTCCGCGGCGTGCGCGACCTTCGTCGTGGCGTCCTGGGAGAAGCCGGCCTGCTCGGTGAGCACCTGGCTGGCCGCGCCGCCGGCCTGGCTCTGCCACTCGACACCGAGCTCGAGCAGCTGCGCGCGCAGCGTCTGGTCGGTGTGGGCGAGCGCGGTCGCGACGGCCTTCAGCGCGTCGACGGCGGTGCCGATGCTGCCGGTGCCGTCGCCGTTGATCATCCGCGTGATCTGGTCGGCGATCGCGGTGTTGGTCCAGCCGTCGAACCGGTGGTTCTGGATCCCGGCCGCGAGCTCGGAGAATTCCACGCGCCCTCCCTAGTTGCTTGCTTTCAGGGACTGCAGCGCCAGGTCGGCGGCGTGCGCCGACATGTCGCACAGCTGCGGCTGCGTGAGCTTGCCGCGGGTGATGGCGAAGGTCTGGACGGCGAGCGTCTGGCCCTTCGCGACGCCGACGAGCGTCTCGCAGTCGGCCGGGTCGCCGGCCGCGCGGTAGTTCGTCAGCGCCGGATAACCACCGATGCTCTTGGGCTCGGTGGTCATGCTGTTCTTCTTGCGGGCGCCGGTGATCCACTGGTCGAGGTCCGACGGCACCGCCCGCACGTGGTAGGAGTGCACGGGCTCGGCGCCGTCGGCGTCGAACACGCACGTCGGGTCGGCGCCCTCCGGGGCCGCCCGCGGCAGGCTGGTGATCTTCAGCGCGTCGAGCTGCACCTGGGGGAACACCGCGCACAGGTCGACACCCCGCAGTGACAGATCGGCCGGCCGCTGCGGCAGCTGGGCCGCCTTGGCGCTCTGGGACGCGGCCGTGGCGGCTGTCTCGACCGGGTACGGGGTGCCGTCGGTGCCCGCCGAGCAGCCGGCGAGCGCGACGGTCGCGAGCACGCCTCCGGTGATCCGCACCTTGCGGTTACGCACCGTGCTTGCCGCGGTCACCGAACACCGCCGCCTTCTCCTCTTCGCTGATCTTGTAGTCCTTCGCGGCTTCGCGCAGCTGCGAGACCAGGCGTTTGAGGCCGGCGACGTACTCGCGGACCTGGCCCGCGTAGGAGCGGTCGCCGTCGGCGATCAGGGTGTTCCAGGCCTGGATCGACTGGGTGCTGATCACGTCGGCGGACGGCGCGTCGATCCGCAGCTGGCCGAGCTTGGTCAGCAGCTGGTCTTCGAGCGCGTTGGCCTGCTCCTCGACGATCCGGGCGACGTCGAGGAGCTTGTCCGGGTGGACCAGGACGTCCGCGGCGGCCGGCGCCACCGGGACCGCCGAGCTGAGGTCGTACGAGGGTCCTGACATGCTCTCCCCTGACGTCATACGGACAGTGACCGGCCGGCTCCCGTCGAGGCTACCAACGCGGGTGAGCCGGTGAGCCTGAGTTTGGACGAAGAGCGGGCCCGGCCGGTTCCCCCGATCCGTGGAATCAGGCGCGTTGTTTCGCCACCGGCGCGCCGACCTCGCCGTTCGCCGCCTTCAGCGCGATGTCCGTGCGGTGGTGCGAGCCCGCGAGGTGGACCTTCTCGACGACCTCGTACGCGTGCTTGCGCGCCGACTTGAGCGTCTTGCCGGTGCCGACCACCGACAGCACGCGGCCGCCGGCGGAGACGACGGCACCGTCGTCACGGCGGCGGGTGCCGGCGTGCAGGACGCCTTCCAGCTCGGCCCCGGTGATGACGTCGCCGGTGCGCGGCTTGCCCGGGTAGCCGTCGGCGGCGACGACGACGGTCACCGCGGCGCCGCCCGCCCACTCCAGCGGCGGGTGCTCGGCGAGCTTGCCGGTGGCGGTGGCGTGCATGAGGCCGGCGATCGGGGTGCGCAGCAGCGCCAGCACCACCTGCGTCTCCGGGTCGCCGAAGCGGCAGTTGAACTCGATGACCTGCGGGCCTTCCGACGTCAGCGCGAGGCCGGCGTAGAGCAGGCCGGAGAACGGCGCTCCGCGGTTCACCAGCTCGTCCGCGACCGGCTGGACGACCTTCTCGACCAGCTCGTCGACCAGGTTCTCGGGCGCCCACGGCAGCGGCGCGTAGGCACCCATGCCGCCGGTGTTCGGGCCCGCGTCGTCGTCGCCGACGCGCTTGAAGTCCTGCGCGGGCAGCAGCGGGACGACGGTGTTGCCGTCGACGAAGCAGAACAGCGAGGCTTCCGGGCCGTCCAAATAGGACTCCAGGAGGACCGGGTGGCCGCCGTCGAGGAGCATGATCGCGTGCTTGCGCGCGACGTCGATGTCCGGCGTGACGACGACGCCCTTGCCCGCGGCCAGCCCGTCGTCCTTGACCACCCAGGTCGGCCCGAAGCGGGCGAGCGCGGCGTCGAGGCGGGCCGGGTTGTCGACGACCTCGCAGCGCGCGGTCGGCACGTTCGCCGCCGCCATGACGTCCTTCGCGAACGCCTTCGAACCTTCGATGCGGGCCGCCGCGGCCGACGGGCCGAAGCAGGCGATGCCCGCCTTGCGGACGGCGTCGGCGACGCCGGCGACGAGCGGCACCTCCGGCCCGACCACGACCAGATCGGCCTGCCAGCTCTTCGCGAGCCCGGCGACCGCTTCGGGGTCGGCGGCTTCGACGCCGAGCTGTTCGGCCACCGCGGCGGTCCCGGCGTTGCCGGGCGCACAGGCCAGGGCCGTGACGGTGGGGTCGCCGGACGCCGCGAGGACGAGTGCATGCTCACGGGCGCCGGAGCCGATTACCAGTACGCGCACGCCGCACAGCGTATCCGGCCGGGTTCCCGGGGGACATCGCACCGTCCTCCGGCCCCCGGGCGAACAGGAGTCCACGCGCCGTTTACCGCGTCGACCGCCCAGGTACGTACTTCGGACGCTTGCGGCATCGAGGGTGGCGCGAGTAGTCAGGGCACACCCTGTGTGAAAAGAGGTCACCAGATGAAGCGCAAACGTGTCGGTTTACTCGCACTGGCCGGGCTGGCGTTGCTGAGCGTCACCGGCGTCGCGGCCGGGTCGGCGACCGCCGCCGCAGCATCCGAAAAGAGCAGCGGGTCCGCCGATGCGGCCGCGCACGGGCGGGGCCACCATGACCCCGTGATCATCGGACACCGCGGCGCGCCCGGGTACCGGCCGGAGCACACCCTCGCCTCTTACGAACTCGCCTACCGGATGGGCGTCGACTGGGTCGACGTCGACCTCGTGCCCACCAAGGACGGCCAGCTCGTCGCCCGGCACGAACCCGAGATCGGCGGGACCACCGACGTCGCGAAGCACCCCGAGTTCGCGAACCGGAAGAAGACCGTCGTGCTCGACGGGGTCAGCACCACCGGCTGGTTCACCCAGGACTTCACGCTGGCGGAGCTGAAGACGCTGCGCGCGGTCGAGCGGATCCCGCAGAACCGGCCGCACAACACGCTGTACAACGGCCGCTACCAGATCGCTTCCTACCAGGAGGTCCTCGACCTGACCAAGCGGCTCGGCCGGGAGCTGCACCGGACGCTGGGCACCTACCCCGAGGTCAAGCACTCGACGTTCTTCCAGTCCATCGGCAACCCGACCGAGCCGAAGCTGGTGGCGATCCTCAAGCGCAACGGCCTCGACCGGCCGGACGCGCCGGCGATCATCCAGTCGTTCGAGGTGTCGAACCTGATCGCGCTGCACAAGCAGGTCCGGACGCCGCTGCTGCAGCTGACGTCGGCCACGGGCGCCCCGGCGGACTTCGTCGCGAACGGCGACAAGCGGACGTACAAGGACCTCGTGACGCCGCAGGGCCTGCGTGACATCGCGAAGTACGCGAAGTACCTCGGTCCGGAGAAGGGGCAGATCATCCCGCTGGACGCGGCCGGCAACCTGACCCAGCCGACCGCGCTCGTCGCGGACGCGCACAAGGCGGGCCTGAAGGTGCAGCCGTACACGTTCCGGAACGAAAACCCGTTCCTGCCGGCGAACCTGCGTTCGTCGGCCGAGCCGGACGCCTACGGTGACGTCTTCACCGAGGAGGCGGCGTTCTTCAAGGCCGGTGTCGACGGCTTCTTCGCCGACCAGCCGGACACCGCGCTGGAGTCGCTGCACGCGTTCCTGGGCCGGTAATCGCTTTGCCGCGAGGGGCACCTTCCGGGACGCTGAGCCCATGAAGGTGCCCCTCACGGCGTTGGCGGAAGAACACGGCTTCTCGGGCGTCGTGCTGGTGACCCGCGGCGAGGAGACGCTCGTCGAGCGGGCGTTCGGGTACGCGCACATCGGTTACGGCGTCGAAAACACCGTCGACACGCGGTTCGCGATCGCCAGCGGGGTCAAGGGGTTCACCGCGCTCGTCGTTGTCGGTCTCGTCGCCGAAGGACGGCTGACACTCGAGACCACCGCGCGCGAGGTCCTCGGCGACGACCTGCCGCTGATCGACGACCGCGTGACCGTCGAACACCTGCTGACGCACACGTCCGGCATCGGCGACTACTGCGACGAGGAAGCGGACCCGCCGCCGGCCCCGCTGCTCGCCACGTCGGCCGACTACCTCGCCGCTCTCGACGGGTACCCGCAGGTTTCCGCGCCCGGTACGGAGTTCCGCTACCACAACGGCGCGTTCGCGGTCCTCGGCCTGATCGCCGAACGCATCGCGGGTGTCCCGTTCGCCGACCTCGTCCGGACCCGGGTGACCGAGCCGGCCGGCCTGACCGCTACGGCGTTCCTCCGCTCGGACGCGCTGCCCGCCCGGACGGCCACCGGCTACCTCGAAGACGGCCGCACCAACGTGTTCAGCCTCCCGGTCGTGGGTTTCGCCGACGGCGGGATCTACAGCTCCGCGCCGGACTTCCGGAAGTTCTGGCCCGCGCTGCTCGACGGCCGGCTCCTGCCGCGCGAGTGGGCCGGCCGGATGCTCCGCCCGCACGCGGACGGCTACGGGCTCGGCTTCTGGCTGCCGCGGCCGGGTGTGGTGCACCTGAACGGCGGCGACCACGGCGTCACGTTCTGGAGCACGCACGAGCCGTCGTCCGGGCTCACCGCGACCCTGATCTCGAACAACCACCGAGGTGGCGGGCCCCTGCTGCGGTGGCTGGACGAGTTCTTCACGGAGGCTTGACACCCTCCGGGACCAAGGCTACCTTCGGCGAATTCAATGGTCTGGCCGCATACCTTTCAAGAGGTGCCCGATGGATGTTTCCGACCAGCAGACCACCCCCGACGACGACGCCGCCCGGCTGCACCAGCTGGGATACGCCCAAGAGCTCAAACGGACGATGTCGGCGTTCTCCAACTTCGCCGTCTCCTTCACGATCATTTCGATCCTCTCCGGCTGCCTCACGCTCTACGGCTTCGGCATGAAGACCGGCGGCCCGGCCGCGATGATCTGGGGCTGGCCACTGGTCGGGCTGTTCGTGATCCTGGTCGGCCTCGGCATGGCCGAGGTCTGCTCGAGCTACCCGACCGCGGGCGGGCTCTACTACTGGGCGGCGAAACTGGCGCCGAACAAGTCGGGACCCGTGTGGTCGTGGTTCACCGGCTGGTTCAACCTCATCGGCCAGATCGCGGTCACCGCGGGCATCGACTTCGGTGCGGCGTTGTTCCTCAACGCGTTCCTCGACCTGCAATTCGGCTTCGAAGCGACGCCGGGGCACACGATCCTGCTGCTCGCGATCATCCTCGTGGTGCACGGCCTGCTGAACACCTTCGGCGTCCGGATCGTCGCGATCCTCAACAACGTCAGCGTGTGGTGGCACCTCATCGGCGTGCTGGTGATCGTCGGCGTGCTGATCTTCGTGCCGGCCAAGCACCAGGACGCGTCGTTCGTCTTCGGCAGCTTCGTGAACCAGACGGGCTGGGGCTCGGCGTTCTACGTCTTCGCGCTCGGATTGCTGGTCGCGCAGTACACGCTGACCGGCTACGACGCTTCGGCGCACATGACCGAGGAGACGAAGAGCGCGGCGACGGCCGGGCCGCGCGGCATCGTCATGTCGATCGTCGTCTCCCTCGTCGCCGGCTGGATCCTGCTGATCGGCCTGACGTTCGCGATCCAGGACTACGACGGCGCGGTCGGCTCGGCCACCGGCGTGCCGCCCGCGCAGATCTTCATCGACGCCACCGGCGCGGTCACCGGCAAGTTCCTGCTGCTGATCTGCATCGGCGCCCAGCTGTTCTGCGGCATGGCGTCGGTGACGGCGAACTCGCGGATGATCTACGCGTTCGCCCGGGACGGCGCGATCCCCGGATCCGGCTTCTGGCACCGGATCAACAAGCGCACGCAGACGCCGACCAACGCCGTGTGGCTCGCCGCGGGCGGCGCGCTGGTGCTGGCCCTGCCGTACCTGTGGAGCGCAACCGCTTACGCGGCGGTGACGTCGATCGCCGTGGTCGGGCTGTACGTGGCGTACGTGATCCCGGTGTTCCTGCGCGTCCGCCGCGGCGACTCGTTCGAGCCGGGCCCGTGGACGCTCGGCCGCTGGGGCCGGCCGATCGGGATCGTCGCGACGATCTGGGTCGTCCTGATCTTCTTCCTGTTCATGCTCCCGCAGGTGTCGCCGGTGACGGTCGATTCCTTCAACTACACACCCGTCGCGTTCCTGGTGGTGCTCGGCGGCGCGGGTATCTGGTGGGCGGTTTCGGCCCGGAAGTGGTTCACCGGGCCGAAGGTCCAGGGTTCCGAGGCGGAACTGGCCGCGGTGGAACGGGAACTGAAGGAGCTCGGTTAGGCGGTCTGCCGCGGCTCGTCGTGAGTGGTAAGGCGGGTTCTAACCCGCCTTACCACTCACGACCGCTGCGGCAGACTCAGGAAGTCGCGTGCCTTTCCGTTGCCGGCGCGCTCTCCGGCGCCGGGCTGCGGCGGCCGGGACGGACCACCGTCACGGCCGCCGCGCCCAGCGCGCCGACGCCCGCGAACGCGTAGAAGCCCCAGGGGTAGGCGATGCCCGCCGTCAGCAGCGCGCCGCCGAGGATCGGGCCCGAGATCGCGCCGAGCCGGCCGATGCCGGCGGCCCAGCCCAGACCGGTCGCGCGGATCGCGTCCGGGTAGATCCGGCCGACGTAGGCGTACACCAGCACCTGGGCGCTGAACACAAAACAACCGGTCAGGAACACCGCCGCGTACAGCCCGACGGCGGGCAGCTTCACGCTCAGCAGCGCGAGGAACACCGCCCCCGCGCAGAACCAGACGATGGCCGACGGGCGGATGCCGACGCGGTCGGCGACCCGGCCCGCGACGAGCAGGCCCGCGATGCCCCCGACGTTCAGCGTCAGCAGCAGGCTCAGCGCGGCGCCCAGCGGGTACCCGGCCTGGCGCATGATCTCCGGCAGCCAGGTGTTGAGCCCGTAGACCAGCAGCAGGCCCATGAACGAGGTGACCCAGAACGCGATCGTCGCGCGCAGCAGGCCGCCGCGGAACAGCCCGGCGACGGCGTGCCCGGCCGACCGCTCGGTTTCGCGGACCCGCTCGAACGTCTCGGACTCCGGCAGGAACTTCAGCATCAGCGGGACCAGGACGACCGCGGGCAGCGCGCCGGCGACGAACATCGCGCGCCAGCCGAGCGGCGAGATCAGCACGATGCCCAGCAGCGCGGTCAGCACCGCACCGACGTGGTAGCCGGTCATCACCGTGGTCGTCGCGCTGCCGGCCTTGCCGTGGCGCGCGTACTCCGTGACGAGCGTGATGGCCGTCGGCAGGCAGCCGCCGAGGCCGAGCCCGGCGACGAACCGCAGCAGCCCGAAGACGAACGTCGACGGCGCGAAGGCGCACAGCAGCGTGCACAGCGAAAACAGCGTCACGGAGATGATCAGCGACTTCCGGCGGCCGATGACGTCGGTGACCGTGCCGATCGCCAGCCCGCCCAGCATCATCCCGGCGAGCCCCACGGTCGACACGACCGACGCCGTGCCGGGCGTCAGGCCCCAGACGTGACCGCGCAGCAGCACGGGCAGCACGGTGCCGAGCACGACCAGGTCGAACCCGTCGAGCAGAACGGCGGTCCAGGCCAAGGGCACGACCCAGGAGCGGGTGCCAGGGGACATCGGGAACCTCCGGATGTGCGTCGGTGCACGTCTTCCGCACAGGTGTGCGTATTGCGCACGAGTATGCCCACCACCTCCGGCAGAATCCATCACTCTTCCACTCGCCGGAAGCTCAGCGAGGGCCCGCGACCTGCGGAAAGATCGCCTTTGTGGAAATCCTGACGCTGATGGGCGTGCTCGCGGGTTCACTGGCGCTGACCGCCGTCGCCCGGCGCTGGAACCTGTCCGCGCCGTTGCTGGTGGTGGTCGTCGCGCTCGGCGTCGCGCTGATCCCCGGCGTGCCGCGGTTCGAGCTGGAGCCCGAACTGGTGCTCACCGTCGTGCTGCCGCCGCTGCTCTACTCGACGTCGCTCGAGAGCTCGCTGACGCACTTCAAGCGGGCCCTGCGGCCGATCGTGGCGCTCGGCGTGGTGCTGGTCGCCGTGACGGCGGTGGTCGTCGCCGTCGTTGTGCACCTGCTGCTGCCGGACGTGCCGTTCACCTCCGCGCTGGTCCTCGGGGCGGTCGTGGCGCCGCCGGACGCGGTGACGGCGGTGGCGATCGGCCGCAAGCTCGGCCTGCCCCGGCGGGTGATGACCGTGCTGACCGGGGAAAGCCTGGTGAACGACGCCGCCGCGCTGACCCTGTACAAGGTCGCGCTCGCCGCGGTCGCGGGCACCGCGGGCTCGGCCGGGCACGGGTTCGCGGTGTTCGGCGTCGCGACCGTGCTCGGCATCGGGGTCGGCCTGGCCATCGGCGCGCTCGTCGTGCTGATCCGGCGGCAGCTCGACGACCCGCTGGTGGAGTCGGCGTTCGGGATCATCGTGCCGTTCGCCGCGTACGTCACGGCCGAGCACCTGCACCCCTTCAGCGACGACTTCAGCGGCTCCGGCGTGCTCGCCGTCGTCGCGGCGGGCCTGCTGCTCGGCCACCGCACGCTGTACGCGTCCCCCGCGACGCGCATGCAGGACAGATCCGTGTGGGCGTCGATCGACGTCCTGCTGGAAGCGCTGGTGTTCGCGCTCATGGGGCTGCAGCTGCCGTTCGTGCTCGAGGGCGCCCAGCACGCGGCCCGCGACAACAGCACGCTCGCGCTGGTCGCCGCGGCCGTGCTGGCGGCGACGATGCTGGTGCGGATCCCGGCGGTGTTCGTCTCCGCGTACCTGCCGCAGACGGTCCGGCTCTTCGGCCGCGACCGCTCGGCGCCGTCGTGGCGGACGCTCGCCGTGGTCTCGTGGACGGGCATGCGCGGAGTCGTCACCCTGGCCGCGGCGGCCGGCATCCCGGCGGACACCCCGGGCCGCGCGGAGATCCAGCTGTTCGCGTTCGCGGTGGCCATCGGCACGGTCCTGATCCAGGGTCTGACGCTGCCACCGCTGATCCGGGTGCTGAAAGTCGAGGACCCGGACGAGGCCACCCGCGACGAGGCCGAAGAGCTGGCTGCCCGCGAAGTCGCGAAGAAGGCCGCACACGAGCGGCTGCGCGAGATCAGCCGCGAGCGGCTGGCGTCACTGGACCTGCCCCCGGAGCGCGTCACCCGGCTGAAGGAGCGGCTGGAACGGCTGATCGACATGCGCTACCGGTTCGCCAAGGCGGCGATCACCCTGTCCGGCGAGGAACACTCCGGCAGCCCCCAGGCACAGTTCGCGAAGGCCCGCCGGGAACTGCTGATCACCCAGCGCAAGGCGATGATCGAGGAGAACCGCGCGGGCCGCCTCGACGACGAGGTCCTGCGGAAGGTGCTGCGGGAACTGGATCTGGAGGAACTGTCGGTGTCGGCGACCCTCACGAACCGGGTGGGCTGAGCGCCGCCCAGGTCCGCAGGCGCTCCTCGGCGGAGCGGATCCCGGTCTGGGTCAGGACGACGTCGGTGGCGCCGGCGTCGTAGTAGCGCTGGATCCCCCGCGCGACGGTATTTTCGTCACCGATCAGGGCCAGCTCCGCGGGGTGGTCCACGCCTTCCGCGTCGAGGATCCGGCGGTACGACGGGATCTGCCCGTAGAAGGCCATCTGTTCGACGGCGAGCGCGCGGACGGCGTCGGGTTCGTCCGTGACGACCGCGGGCACGGCGGCGATGATCCGCTTCCCGCTGGGAAGAGCCGGAACGATCCGCTCGGAAAGCGCCCGCGGCCCGGCGAGGTACGGGAGGGTGCCGTCGGCGAGTTCCCCGGTGACGGCGAGGGCCTGCGGACCCATGGCCGCGACGATGACCGGCACGTCGAGCCCACCGGACACAGTGGACGGTCCCGGAGCGTGGGCCCGGACGGTCTCGCCGTCGAAGTCGGCGGCTTCCCCGGCGAAGACCTGCCGCAGGACGGTCAGGTACTCGCGCAGGTGCCGGATCGGCGGCGGGTACTCCACGCCGTAGACGGGCCCCAGGAAGCCCTGCGACCCGAGCCCGATCCCGAGCGTGAACCGGCCACCGGTAGCGGCCTGGGCGGTCTGCGCTGCGCTCGCGACCAGCAGCGGGTGGCGCGGGTAGGTGGGCACCACGGAGGTGCCGACTTCGATCCCGGGCACCTCCCGCCCGGCGAGCGCGGCGACGGTGATGGCGTCCTGGCCGAGCGGCAGCTGCGAGAACCAGACGGACGTCATCCCGGCCTCGGCGGCTTGCCGGGTCTGGTCGATGAGCTCGTCGACGAGGTTCGGCGCCGGGTCCGTGTCCCCGGCCGGCAGCGCGACTCCGATGGTCATGCTCCCAAGCTAGCGACGGGTGCCAGCGGGTTCCTCGGTTCTCAGGGAGCGGGAACCTGGCAAGCCTCGAAGGATCTCGTCGTGGCGGTGATGACGAAGACCGTGTGCGTTTTCGTCTTGCCGGCGACGACACCGAGAACCTTGATCGATGCCGGAACACGCGCCTGAGCCAGGAGAGTCGAGCAGGACGGCTCCGCACATGCCCGGGTGGCCTCCGCGGGCGCGACCGGCGCCATGGCCACCGCGGCGGCCATGGCCGCCAGTTTGATCGAAACCGTCCCGTTCACCGATGTCCCGGTCCTTTCGCCCGCCACCGCCCCTTCCGTGCCGGCGGCAGGCACGGCGAGCCCCCTCGCCCCTCCGTGCGCGCCGCCGGCACCGCACCCGGCGATGCCGAAGGTGTCAGTTCGGCTGTACAGGACCGGCACATCCGGCGAACATCGACTGGTCAAGCCACGTTCACCGGGGGAGGGATGCCGTGGAGTTCCTGCTTCTCGGCCCGGTCGAGGTCCGGTCGGGAACCGTGCACCTGCAGCTGGCCTCGCAGCGGCAACGCGCGCTGCTCGCCGCCCTCCTGCTGGCGCCCCGCGTGGTGGTTCCGCCGCATCGGCTGATCGAGGTGATCTGGGGTGAGACGGCTCCACCGTCGGCGATGGCGAACCTGCGCACCCACGTCGGCCAATTGCGCAGGCAGCTCGCCACACTGCAAGGCGGTGCCCGCCGCATCCACGCCCGGGCCGGTGGCTATCTCATCGAAGTCCAGCCGGACGAGCTCGATGCCGAGCGGTTCGAGCGCCTCGCCGCGGCGGGGCACCGGGCGCTGCTCGCCGGCGATGACGAGTGCGCCGCGGAGACGCTCGGGCGGGCCTTGGCGCTGTGGCGAGGACGACCGTTGGACAACCTTGCCGTTACCGCGGCGGTCGAGGGTGAGGCGCACCGGCTGGTCGAGATGCGGCTCGCCGCCGTCGAGCACCACTGCCGCGCGCAGCTCAACCTCGGTGCCTGTGCGGACGTGGCCGCCGAGCTCTACCGGCTGGTGGCCGACCACCCGCTGCACGAACGACTCTGGGCGCTGCTGATGCTCGCGCTGGCCGCCGCCGGGCGACAGGCAGCGGCGCTCGACGCCTACGACACGATCAGCAGCAGGCTGGCCGGCGACCTGGGCGCCGAACCGGGCTCCGACCTGCGTGAAGCACATTTGTCCGTGCTGCGGCACCAGGCCATCCCCGCGTCTTGCCCGCCGCGTCCCGCGCAGCTTCCCCGTGCTGCAGTGGGATTTCGTGGACGCCGCACCGAACTGCAGACGCTCGACCGGCTGCTGCCCGGAGGTGACGGCCCGCGCCTCGGCGTCGTCGTCGGAACCGCCGGGGTCGGCAAATCGGACCTCGTGACGCAGTGGGCGCACCGGGTCCGAGACCACTTTCCCGACGGGCAGCTGTACGCCGACCTCCGCCGTTCGGCCCGGCCGGGCCCCGTTCTCGTGCGGTTCCTGCGTGCGTTGGGAACTCCGGCGCGGCAAATCCCCGAGGACATCGATGAAGCAGTGGCGTTGTACCGATCCGTGCTGGCGGCCAAATCCGTCCTCTGCGTGCTCGACGACGTGTTCGATCCCGGCCAGATCCGGCCGTTGCTGCCCGCGGCACCGAATTGCGTGGTTCTGGTGACCAGCCGCAACCGGCTCGACGGCCTGGTTGCTCTCGACGGCGCCCAGCACGTCACGCTGGACGTCCTCGATGCGGCTGACGCGGTCGCTGTACTCGCGGCCGCGATCGGTCCCGAACGCGCGGCCCGCGAACCGGCGGCCACCGCCGAACTGGCCGAGACGTGTGCGCGACTGCCCATCGCCCTGCGCATCACCGGTGCCCAGCTCCGGTACCGGGCCGGCCGCCGGATCTCCGACCACCTCGCCGACCTGCGTGCCCACGGTGTGTTGGACAGCTTGACGACCGACGGCGGAACCAGCGCGGTCCGGGGCGCCTACGACCTGTCCTACGCCGCGCTCGACACCGCGACCCGCCGTACGTTTCGGCTGCTCGGCCTGGTCCCCGGCCCGGACACGACCCCGGCCGCGGCCACCGCCCTGACCGGTGCCCCGGCCTCGACGACGGCCCGCCACCTCGAACGACTGGCCCTGGCCCACCTCGTCCAGGAGCACGTGCCAGGGCGCTACCGCCTGCACGAACTCCTTCGCCGATACGCCGCCGAACGCGCGGACCTCGAGTGCGCTGGGGAAGAACGCGACACGGCGACGCGCGCCCTGCTCGACTACTACCTCGCCCGCACCGCCGCGGCCGCCGACCTGCTGTACCCGTTCGTCTTGCGCCAGTCTTCACCGCACCAGCAGTGCGGGTTCGACAGCGAGGAAGCCGCACAGACGTGGCTCGACGACGAAGTCCCCAACCTCGTCGCGGCGATCCGCCACGCCCACGCCCACCGGCACCACCGGCGGGCCTGGGAGCTCGTCGACGCTCTCCGCGGCCACTGCAGGACAGCCTGGCTCGCGGAAGGACCGGAACTGGCCCGGATCGGCCTCGCCGCCGCGGAAGCCACCGACGAAACAGACCTGCGAGCGGCCGCGCACAACAACCTCGCCGCCGCTTGCGCACACCGCTACGACTTCGAGCCCGCCACCACCCACTTCCAAGCCGCTCTCCGGCTCTACCGTGCGCTCCGGTTCCAGCGCGGCGTGGTCAGCGTGCTGGGAAATCTGGCCACCCTCCACCTCGTCACCGGTGATCTCGACCGGGCAGGCGCGCTCTTCGCCGAGGCAGGCGCCCTCGATCCGGCGCAGAACCCGATTTGCCGCCGCAATCTCGGGGTTCTCCACGAACACCGCGGCCGGCTGGCCGAGGCGACCAGGATCCACGCCTCGCACACCGCCGACACGCGTTGTCCGGACGACCTGGTCCTGCTCGCGCGCGTGCGTGCCCGCGCCGCCGACTACCAGACGGCCCTTTGCGTTGCCGAAGAAGCCGCGGAGCTCGCGCGGAGCTCCAACGATCGGTGCACCGAGGCCCATGCGGTCGCGGTGCTCAGCCGAGTCCACGCCGGCACCGGCGACACCACGCGAGCCATCCACCTCGCGGAGGAAGCACTCGAGACCGGGTGCGGCATCGACGACACCGGCGCCGAGATCGCCGGGCACGCCGCACTCGCGGTGAGCAGGCTCGCCGGGGGTCTCCACGCCCGTGCCCTGCTCAGCGGCCACCACGCACTTCGCCTCGCCCGTCGGACCGGCATGCGGTTCGACGAATGTGAAGCGCTCATCACCATCGGGCAGGTCCACCGGGCTGCCGGTTCACCGGAACAGGCCGATCACTACCTCGGTGCCGCCGTGCAGCTGGCGAAAACTCATGGCTACCACGGGCTTGCTGCCGTCGCTGGTGAGACCTGAGCCACTTGGCGAATATCGCCTTTCACGCAAGCGGGCAAGCGCTTCCGTATGCCGGACGCCCCTTCTCCCAGGAATTGGGAACCCGAGCGGGCCGGCGTGAAATCGCCCACCCTGAGGCGAAATCACGATCTTCAGGAGGGCCCATGTCGCTGACCGAAGTGATCGAAGGCACCCGCAAGGCCGTCGACGCCGATCCGCACAACGCCGCCGTTTCCTTCAGCGTCGGCCACGAACTCAAGCCGGGGACCAAGACCGAAGTGGAGGTCAAGGTCCGGGACCACCGCTTCACCGTCGACGAGCCGCCCGCGCTCGGCGGGACCGACCACGCCGCCAACCCCGTCGAGTTCGCGCTCGCCGCCCTCGGGTCCTGCCAGGTGATCACCTACCAGTTCTGGGCGGCGAAGCGCGGGATTCCGCTCGACTCCGTCAAGGTCACCGTCGACGGGGACCTCGATCTGCACGGCTTCTTCGGCTTCTCCTTCAACACCCGCCCCGGTTTCGGGGACGTGCGCGTGTCCGTCGAACTCGAAGGACCGGCGAGCCGGGAGCGCTACGAAGACCTCAAGCGCGAGGTCGACGAGCACTGCCCGGTGCTCGACCTGTTCCGGAACGAGACGCCCGTCAGCACCAAGCTGACCTGAACGCGGTATCCAGTGACCAGGCCGCGGTTCGCTCGATCACCCAGCGGTGCTTACCGAGCATCTGGCCGTGCGAAATCACCGCACATCCGTCCAGCGAACGCCTCGATCACCGGGCGAACCTCGTAACGGCCACCGGGACTCCTGGCGCAACGGCGTCCAGAGCGAACCGCTCATCCGTCGAGTTGACCAGCGGTTCGCGGCGCCAGGATCCCGTCCAGCATCATGTCGATGAGCCATGCACTGCGATCTTCGTTGCTGCCGCGGACGAAGATCGCCGTCCCGAGTGCTTTCAGCGTCGGGTGCCGCTGGGGGTCGGCTGATTCGAGCGTGCTGACGAGGTCGCTGAGTTCCTGCTCCCCGCCTTCTCTGCGGCCCTCCCACTCCGCGGCCGCTGCAGTGGAGTGCTGGAGCAGCAGATCGGTCGCCCGAGCCGCCGTCTCCGGCTCGACGCCGGCCGCCGTCAACAGGCGCATCAGCAGCTCGATCAGGTCGAGGTAGTGCGGTCCGTCCGGCCACACGAACACTGCTGACCGCGCGATGCCCGAATGGCTCGCCAGCATCGTCGAATAGTCCGCGAGCACACGGTGCATGCGTCCGCGCCACGGCTCGACACCGTCCCAGGACAGGTCCAGCGACGCGATGAGCCGATCGATCAGCAAGGAACTCAGCTCAGTGGCGTTCCGCACATACACGTAAAGCGACGCTGGGCCTGTGTCCAGCGCCGCAGCGACCTTCCGCATCGTCACCCCCTGGGCGCCGTCGGACGCAAGGATCGCCATCGCGGCGTCCACGATTCGGTCACGAGTCAACGCGAGCTTCGCCGGCCGCTCACGGCGACTGACCGGCATCTGTCGGGGCATGTGACCAGCATAGCAGTAGTCGAACTTGATCGTGACGAACATGTTCGTTACGATCAAGTTTGTCCGAACCATTTGACTGAGGGACGCCCTCCGCATGATCACTTCAACTGATCCATCCCGGCCGCTGACCTCCACCCGAGCAATGGCGATGACGCTCGTCGTCGTCCTGCTCGCGGACGCCATGGACCTGATCGACGCGACCATCGCCAACGTCGCGGCGCCATCCCTGGTCGCGGACCTCGGCGCCGGACCGAGCCTGATCAAGTGGCTGGGCGCGTCCTATGCCCTCGCTCTGGGCTCCCTGCTGGTACTCGGCGGCCGCATCGGTGACCGCTTCGGGCAACGCCGGACCTTCCTGATCGGCCTCACCGGGTTCGTCCTCGCCTCAGCCGTGGCAGGCCTCGCCGTCGGCCCGGTCATGCTCATCGGCGCACGAGTCGCCCAGGGAGCCTTCGGCGCGCTGCTCATCCCGCAGGGCATGGCGATCATCACCGCGACGTTCCCGAAAGACGCACTGCGCAAAGCGTTCGGGCTCTTCGCCCCGATGCTGGGCATCTTCGCGGTCGCCGGCCCGCTCATCGGCGGCATCCTCATCGACGCCAACCTCTTCGGCCTGCAGTGGCGACCGATCTTCCTGATCAACGTCGTCGTCGGCGGTGTGGCATTGGTGCTGGCTTTCCGCTTCCTGCCCGCAGTCGAAGCCGACCGAACCATCCGCATCGACCTGGTCGCGAGCGGTCTGCTCGCCGTCTCGCTCTTCAGCTTCCTCTTCGGACTGATCACCGGCTCCGATCACGGTTGGGGAGCACTCGCGATCGGCACCAGCGTGGCGGGGATCGTTCTCTTCGCTGTCTTCTGCCGCCGTCAAGCCCGTAGCGAGCAGCCGCTGCTGGCCCGGTCACTTCTGCGCAACCGCGGTTTCACCTCAGGACTTGTGATGGGATTGCTCGTGTTCGCCGCCTTCAGCGGCCTGATGTACGTCATCTCGTTGTTCTTCCAACTGGGCCTCGGATACTCGCCGACCAAGACGTCGCTCAACCTGATCCCTCTCACCGCGGGCATCATGGGCGGCTCCGGGATCAGCACCGCACTCGCGCCCAAGCTCGGCCGCAACCTCGTCTTCGGCGGACTGCTCACCACCCTGACCGGCGCCGGACTCCTGCTGTTCGTGGTGAACGTGATCGGCGCGGACGCGACGTGGTGGCAGAACGCCATCACGACGCTCGTCATCGGGCTCGGCGCCGGCATCTGCTTCAGCACCATCTTCACCCTCGCGCTCGGAGACGTGGAACCACACGAGGCGGGCGCCGCCAGCGGCTCGCTCAGCGCCGTCCAGCAGGTCGCCAACGGTATCGGCTCCGCCACGGTCACCAGCGTCTTCCTCGCGGCGATCACCAGCGACGGCAGCATCCCGGCCATGACAACGACGCTCCTGGTCGTCGCCGGCGTCATCGTCGCTTGCCTGGCGGCCGTGCCACTCCTGCCCCGCACTGCCGCCGACGTCACGCACTAAGCCCACCAACAAAGGGAACGTCATGAGCAAGCTCGTCATCTTCGGAGCCAATGGCGCCACCGGACACGCCATCGTCGAACAAGCCCTCCGCGCCGGCCACCGCGTCCGCGCCGTCGTCCGCAACCCGGACACGTTCCGCCCGGTACCGGAAGAATTCCAGCCCGCACTGGAGATCGTCAAAGGCGATGTGCTGGATCACGATGACGTACGCGCCGCGGTACACGGCCAAGACGCCGTCATCTCCGCAATCGGACCGTCCGGAACGCGCTCCGGCGGCCTTTACTCCCGCAGCGCCCGCCACTTCGTCACCGCCATGACCACGGAAAACGTCGCCCGGATCGTCGTTCTCTCCTCCAGCGGCGTGCGACGCGGCGACCCTCACCACCCCCTGTGGTACCGCGCCGTGGCGCGCACCCTCATGCGCGAGCTCTACGGCGACATGGAAACCATGGAAACCATCCTCGAGGGCAGTGAGCTGAGCTGGACGGCCGTCCGCCCCTCCCGGATCATCGACGAACCGGTGAGCGGCGACTACCGGATCGGCGACAGCGAGACCCCCAAAGGCGGCACCACGATCAACCGCAACGACCTCGCCCGGTTCGTCGTGCAGGCCGCCACCGAAGACGTGTGGTCACGGCAACGCCCCACCCTGGCACACTGACGGAGAAAGGTTCTGCCCAGGGTTTGGTTGACACTGATGTGTGAGGCTTCGGTGGGGTGCCGTTCCATACCGCGCACCGCCGCTTCGGCCAGTGGAGGCGAGGCCGGGCTGTGGCGACAGCTGCCCGTGCGCTTTTGGACGAACTCGGCAGCCAGGGCTTCATCGACTGGAGCCGCGTGATCGTGGACGGTGCCTGCGTGCGGGCGAAAAAGGGGGATCTACGACCGGCCCCCAGCCCCGTCGACCGCGGCAAGCCCGGCTCGAAGATCCACGCCCTGCACGGCGGCGCAAGCCGGCCGAGCTGCACGCCGACAAGGCCTACGACCAGGCCGACCTGCGCCGCTGGTCCGCGACCGCGGCATCAAGGTCCGCATCGCCCGCAAAGGCATCGAATCCAAAGGACCAGCTCGGCAAGCGCCGCTGGGTGATCAAACGAACCATGGCCTGGTTCACCGGATACCGACGCCTTACGTTGCGCCACGAACGCAAGGCCGAACTCCGCAAACTCACCACATGCGACAACCTCTCAGACGAACGTGTGCCGCACGATCGTCTGCTCGCGGCCCGGGCCGACGCCGATCGCGGAAATCCGGGCGCCCGACAGCTCTTCCAGGCGCTCGACGTACGCGCGGGCGTTCGCCGGGAGCTCCTCGAACGTGCGGCACGCCGAGATGTCCTCGAACCAGCCCGGGTGCTCTTCGTAGATCGGGATCGCGTGGTGCACGTCGGTCTGCGTCATCGGCATGTCCTGCGTGCGGAAGCCGTCGACTTCGTAGCCGACGCACACCGGCACCTTCTCCAGGCCGGACAGCACGTCCAGCTTCGTGAGGAAGTAGTCGGTGATGCCGTTGACGCGCACCGCGTACCGCGCGATCACCGCGTCGAACCAGCCGGTGCGGCGGGAGCGGCCGGTTGTCACGCCGAACTCGCCGCCCTGCTTGCGCAGGTACTCGCCGGACTCGTCGTGCAGCTCGGTCGGGAACGGGCCGGAGCCGACGCGCGTGGTGTAGGCCTTGAGGATGCCGAGCACCGTCGTGATGCGGCCCGGCCCGATGCCCGAGCCGGCGCTCGCGCCGCCGGACGTCGGGTTCGACGACGTCACGAACGGGTAGGTGCCGTGGTCGACGTCGAGCAGCGTGCCCTGTGACCCCTCCAGCAGCACGATTTCGCCGCGCTCGAGGGCCTGGTTGAGCTGCAGCCGCGTGTCGGCGATGCGGTGCGCGAACTTCTCGCCCGCCGCCAGCACCTCGTCGGCGACCTGGTCGGCGTCGAGCGCCTTGCGGTTGTAGACCTTCACCAGCACCTGGTTCTTGAACTCCAGCGCGGCTTCGACCTTCTGGCGGAAGATCTTCTCGTCGAGCAGGTCCTGCACGCGGACGCCGACGCGGGCGATCTTGTCCTGGTAGCACGGCCCGATGCCGCGGCCGGTGGTGCCGATCTTGCGGCTGCCGAGGTACCGCTCGGTGACTTTGTCGATGGCCACGTGGTACGGCATGATCAGGTGCGCGTCGGCCGAAATGAGCAGCTTGGACGTGTCCACGTCCCGCGCTTCGAGGCCGGAGAGCTCGTCGAGCAGCACCCCCGGGTCCACCACCACGCCGTTGCCGATGACGTTGGTCACGCCCGGCGTCAGGATGCCGGACGGGATGAGGTGCAGGGCGAAGTTCTCGCCGTTCGGCAGGACGACCGTGTGACCGGCGTTGTTGCCACCCTGGTAGCGGACGACCCACTGGACGCGGTCACCCATCAGGTCGGTGGCCTTGCCCTTGCCTTCGTCTCCCCATTGGGCACCGATGAGCACGATGGCCGGCATGTGACACTCCAGGTGTTCGACGACGTGAGGTTTAGTGTCCCGGACGGACACCGGTGGCGCTGCTAAATGCCGGTGCATGAGCGTAACGGAGGACCCGCGGGTGCGCGGAATAGTGGTGGCCTGTGGCGAGGACGCGGCCGGCTTCGAAGAGGTCGACGACGTCGAGTCGATCCGCGTGCCGAGCCGTCCCGGCAAGGCGGAAATCGACCCCTTGCTGGGCGAACACGATCACCTGGTCGTCTCGGGCACGGACGCGGACCTCGCCGCGGTCGTGCTGCGCCTGCTGCGCAAGGACGCGCTCTCCGGCGTGTCGGTCGGGTTCGTGCCGTCGTCGCCGGACTCGGTCGTCGGCGCGCTCTGGGGCCTGCCGAAGACGCCGCTGCGGGCGCTCGCGCTGGCGTTGCGCGGCGAGGTCGACCCGGTGCCGCTGATCCGCGACGACGTCGGCGGCGTGCTCGTCGGGCGCGGGCAGCTGCGGCTGGTCCGCGGGGTGGCCTACGCCGACGAGCAGGTGGCGCTGCGGGGGCCGGCCGCGTCGATCGAGGTGCTGCCGGACCCGGGCGGTCCCGGCCTGGCCGTCCGCGTGGTGAAGGGCACGATCTTCAAGCGGCCGACGACGCTGTACTCGCGGGCGTTCCAGATCGGCTGCATCCCGACCCGGCCGGTGCTCGACGACGTCGTCCACGAGCGCGCGGTGAACAAGTGGACCTGGTACCGGCACACCGAGGACCTGCGGCTGGTCCGCGGCGCGCTCTGACCGTCCCCCGCCGACGATCACGCAGTGTTCATCGACGGGCAGCAAAACGTCACCTATACGTGTTGTATGCGCCACTTCCGTGGATCAAGGTGAACTGTCCCGAACCTGACCCGGAGGCCGCAAGATGCGTGCTGTTCGTCGTTCGTTCACCGTCCTCGCCGTCACCGCCGCACTGTCCGGAACCCTGGCCGGCGTCGCGGACGCGACCCCGCCGGGCATCCCGTCGGCCACCACGGCGAAGTCCGAGCTCGCCACCCTGACCGTCAAGGCCGACGGCTCGCAGACCGGCTACAGCCGCGACAAGTTCCCGCACTGGATCGACCAGGGCAGCAGCTGCAACACCCGCGAAGTGGTGCTGAAGCGCGACGGCACGAACGTGGTGACCGACTCGAGCTGCGCCGCGACCTCCGGCAAGTGGTTCAGCCCCTACGACGGCGCGACCTGGACCGCGGCGTCCGATGTGGACATCGACCACGTCGTGCCGCTGGCCGACGCGTGGCGCACCGGTGCGTCGTCGTGGACGACCGCGCAGCGCCAGGCGTTCGCGAACGACCTCACCGACCCGCAGCTGATCGCCGTGACCGACAACGTCAACCAGGAGAAGGGCGACAAGTCGCCCGACGCGTGGAAGCCGCCGCTGGTGAGCTACTGGTGCACCTACGCGAAGATGTGGGTCGCGGTGAAGTACAAGTTCAAGCTGACGATCAACTCCGCCGAGAAGACCGCGCTGACGGACATGCTCAACCGCTGCTGATCACGGTACGCTCGGTGCGGTGCGGATCCTCTTCACGTGCCGCCCGGCGTACGGTCACCTCTTTCCCCTGCTGCCACTGGCGAACGCGGCGAAAGCCGCCGGCCACGAGGTCGTGTTCGGCACCGGCGAGGCGTTCGTGCCCAAGGTGCGTCAACTCGGCTTCGAGGCGCACCGCGTGGGCATCACCATCGGCGACGCGGAGGCCGAGGCCAAGCGGCGGCACGGCGAGGACGCCGGCTTCGTCGACCTCGCCCTCACGATGTTCGCCGAGCTGCTGCCGCGGGCGACGATGGCCGATCTGCGGCCGCTGCTGCCCGGGCTGCGGCCGGACCTGGTGGTCTACGAACAGAGCGACGTCGGCGCCGGGGCGCTGGCGCAGCAGGCGGGCATCCCGGCCGTTTCGTTCGTGATCGGCCGGTCGATGCCGCCGGAGGTGCTCGAGATCGCGGCCGAACGGCTGGCGCCGCTCTGGGGCACCCGGCCCGCGGACGCCATGCTCGGCGACGCCTGCGTCGACGTCTGGCCCGACAGCGTCCGCGACCCCGGCACGGCGGCCGTGCCGAAGGTGTTCCGGATGCGCCCGACGCAGTACAACGCCGATGTCCCGCTGCCGCCGCTGCCGGGAGACGGCTTTGTGTACCTGACCCTGGGCACGGTGGCCTTCGGCGCGACGCAGGTGCTGCGCGGGGCGATCGCCGCCCTGTCGCGGCTGCCGGTGGACGTGCTCGTCGCGGTCGGTCCCGGGGACCCCGCGGCGCTGGGCGAGCTGCCGGAGCGGGTGCGGGTCGCGGGGTTCGTGCCGCAGGCCGAGGTGCTGGCGCACGCGGGCCTGGTGGTGCACCACGGCGGCACGGGCACGGTGCTCGCCGCGCTCGCCGCCGGCCTGCCCCAGCTGGTCCTGCCCCAGGGCGCCGACCAGTTCGCCAACGCCGAGACGCTGTCGGCGCTCGGCGCGGCGAAGGCGCTGGTGGGCGAGGCGATCCGGATCGACGCGATCGAAGCGGCGGTCCGCGAACTGCTGGACGACCCGGCGGCCCGGGACGTCGCCCGCGGGATCGCGGCCGAAATCGCGGGCATGCCCGCGCCCGAAGCAGTGCTCGCCGAGCTGGTCGCCTGGGCCTCGTGAGTGGTAAGGCGGGTTCTAACCCGCCTTACCACTCACGAGCGTCAGGATCTCGCGGGCTACGGCGTCGTTCTGGCGGAAGGACAGCGCGTTCGTCCGCGGCCGCGTGAACGCCGCGGTCGAGCGCGCGCTCGTGTGCGGACCGACCGCGAACCGGTGCGGGTGGGGCCGTCCGGCGCCGTCGAGCACGCGGGAGTCGGAGACCCGCGTGTGGATCCGGCCGGACGACAGGCGGGCACCCGTGACCGGGTCCGCCACCGCCTCTTCGGCCAGTTCGCCCGCGTCGCGCAGCTGCCTGAGCAGGCCGTCCGCCGCGCGGGTCACACTCGGGCCCGGCAGCCGCGCTTCGATCAACGTGCGGGCCTCGACGGTCTCGGGGTGACTGGCCGAGGACGCCACGAAGACGCCGCCCTCCGCCGTCACCCGCAGTTCGGCACCGGCGAAGGAAACGATCCCGGCTTCGTGCAACGCCAGCAGTTCCTCCAGGCGGCGCGGCGGCGGACCACTGGCGTAGTAGGAGAAGAACCCGTGGAACCAGCCGTCCATATCGGACACCTGCGACGCGGCACCGAGCCGTCCTTTGTGGACCAGCACCGGCAGCTGGCCGTACACCGACAGCAACGCCGTGAAGGCACCGAGGTCGGCGCTGAACTCCTGGTCCGCCCGGCGCGCCAGGTCGGCCTCGACGTACTTGCGCAGTTCCTTGCCGAACTCCTCCGCCGTGCCGAAGGTGCGGCCCGCCATCGGCCGGTCGAGCCGGTCGAGGTCGAGCCGGTCGGCCTCGGCGGGCACCGCCCGCGCGATGAGGTCCCGCATGGCCGGCGCATCCCAGTCCGAGTCGGCGAAGGCGTCGGCGAACACGGCGAAGTCCATCCGGACGCGGTCGGGGTGCCCGGTGAACAGCTCGGTGTAGTAGCCCCAGGCGAGTTCCTTCGCGATCAGCGGCCAGACGTCCGCGCGGAAGTCGAGGGCGGCCCCGGCCAGCCCGTCCATGGCGTAGGCGTCGAAGAACCGGGGCAGCCGCGGCGGTTTGCCGCGCAGCCGGTAGCCGATCTTCGCGTGGTAGGGCACCCCGCGCCGCGAGCCGACGTGCAGCACCGGCTCGGCGCCGCTCGGGTGGTAGCGGAGGCCGCCGCACGGGAGGTCTTCGAACCGGCCGCCGCGGCCCTCGGTCAGCAGCAGCATCAGGTCGGCGAACGCCAGCCCGAACCCGCGCACCAGCACGGTTTCGCCCGGTTCGACGCCCGCGTAGTCGACGTCGGCGGTGTAGCCGGCCGGGTAGTAGGACAGCCCGTGCCGCGCGGCGAACGCCACCAGTTCGAGCTCCCGATCGTCGGGTTCCGCGTCGAGGTGCCCGACGGTGAAGACGACGGCGTCCGCCACGATCGCCGACCCGTCGGACAGGGTGACGGTGTAGCCGTCCACCCCGACCGCGCGGGCCGCGTGCTCGACGACGTCCATGCTTTCGGGCAGGTCTTCGACGACCTTCCGGTACACCCAGGTCAGGTAGGCGCTCTGCAGGCGCCGGGTGGGGAAGTCGAAGGGGTCGAGCGCGGTCAGCTCGGCGGCGACGTCGGCGGGCACCTCGGCGTCGAGCCGGCCGTCCCGCACCTTCCGCGCCCACTCCAGCAGCGAGGGCCCCGGCCGGACCGGGCCCGCCATCTTCACCGAGTCGTCGGTGAACATCGTGACGTCCTCGGGCATGGAGTTCATCCGCAGCAGCGGTGACTGGTCGTAGCGCCACACCCGGCCGGGCCCCGGCGGGAACGGGTCGATCAGGTGCACCTCGAGCCGCCGTCCGCCGGCCAGTTCCCCGGCGTTCGCCCCGAGCCGCTCGAGGACGCCGACCCCGCGGGGTCCGGCGCCCACGACAGCCAGGGTGAACGGCGGGAGGTCGGCCACGAATCCGAAGTTACGCCCGGGGTCCGGCGCGGGACGTCCTTCCCACAGGGCGGAATCCCGGCCCGGACCGATCCGCTCCGCCCGCGGCTGCGAATCCCCCGGTCGGGTCCGTGGGCCTCCCGCGCCGGTCCGCGCGTCGATCGAGGTCGTCGAACGGCCGCGGGGCCTCGCGGACGTGAGGTGGCTACTTTTGCCCCTGGCGACCGGCCAAGGGGTACGGAATGATCCATTGGTGACTCCTGAGCCACCGGTCAGACACTGCGGGCTATCGTCTGACCCGTTCGGGAAAGCTCCGTGACACCTTGGATACCAGCGAAAGAACCTAGAGATTTACCAACAGTCACGGGACACTGGCTGGGGTAACTCACGTACCGTGACTGCCTCATGACCGACTGGTCGTCTTGTCACCGGCGGTCATGCGTGCGAGGGACGCGGTCTGCACAAGAGGTCGGGAGAAAACGCATGGCAGCACCGCCGGATCGCGTCACGTTCCGCGAGGTGTTCGGGGTCGCCGAGTTCCGGGCGCTGTGGTTCGGGGAACTGCTCTCGATCGCCGGCGACCAGCTGGCCAGGGTCGCGCTGTCCATCCTCGTGTTCACCGGGACGAACTCGGCCACCCTCACCGGCCTGACGTACGCCCTGACCTACGCGCCGTCGCTGCTGGGCGGCATCTTCCTGACCGGCTTCGCCGACCGCTTCCCGCGCCGCAGCGTGATGGTGGTCGTCGACCTGCTGCGGGCCGGCCTGATCCTGCTGGTCGCCCTGCCCGGCATGCCGTTCTGGCTGATGTGCGTGCTGGTCGGCGGCGTCTCCCTGGTCAACCCGCCGTTCAAGGCGTCCCAGCTGGCGCTGCTGCCGCAGGTGCTCGAAGGCGACCGGTTCGTCGTCGGGATGGGCATCCGGAGCATGACCGTGCAGAGCGCCCAGCTGCTCGGGTTCGCCGGCGGCGGCGCGCTGCTGATCGCCCTCGACCCGCACGTGGCCTTGATCATCGACGCCGCCACGTTCGTGCTGTCGGCCCTCTTCGTGCGCTTCGGCCTCCGCGCCCGGCCGGCCGCGGCGACCGGTGAGCAGCGCAAGTCCTTCTTCGCGACGCTCGGCGGGGGTGGCCGGACGGCCTTCGCGAGCTCCCCGCTGCGGACGCTGGTGCTGTTCACCTGGCTGATGGGGCTCCTGCCGGTCTACGAGGGCATCGCCGCGCCGTACGTCTCGGCTGCGGGCGGCGGCCCCGAAGCGATCGGCCTGCTGCTCGCGGCCGACCCGATCGGCAGCGTCATCGCGACCTTCGCCTACACGCGCTGGGTGCCCGCGCGGCTGCGGCCGAAGCTGATCGGACCGCTGTCGGCGCTGTGCGCCGTGCCGCTGGTGCTCTGCTTCCTGAACCCCGGGCCGGTCTCGTCGATCGTCCTGTTCGTCGTGTCCGGCGGCCTGGGCACGGTCTGCCTGCTGCAGGCGACCGCGTCACTGACCCTGGCCGTGCCCGACGAGCAGCGGGCGCAGGTGATGGGCCTGTCCAACACGGGCCTGACCACGATGATGGGCGTCAGCCCGCTGATCGGCGGCGTGCTCGCGGATCAGCTGACCCCGCACAGCACCGTCGGGATCTTCGGCGTCATCGGGATCGTGCTCACGCTGCCGCTGGCGGCGCTGTGGGCGCGGGCCGTGGCGGGCGATCCGGGTCGATGGATCGACAAAGAAGCCGCACGCGCCGAACATGCTTGACATGCCCCGCGCGTGGGCTCGACCTGCGCGACCTTGCGGTGCGCTGTGCGGTCACTGTTCTTTGCCGCGCATCGCTGGCCACCTCTCGTTCCGGTGTCAAAGAAAAAGTACACACCGAAAGCCCTTGTGGACAGCAGGCGAACGGTCTGAAACTGTCCGTGAGTACTTTGTCACCGTACATCTGCGCAAGGGTCTGGGGGAAAAATGGTCACATCGGGGGAACAGAGCGGCCAAGACTTGATTTCTCGCGTGCGGGGCTGGGCACTGTGGACCCGCCCCCGCGACTGGATCGTCGCGACGCTGACCGCCATCACGGTCATGCTGAGCTGGACCGCCGTCGCACTGTTGACCGTGCCGGTCACCGTCGCCCAGGTGGGCACGTTTCTGCTGCTCACGGCCCTGGCCGTAGCGCAAACCGAGGTCAGCAGGCGGCTGGAGCGGCAGCGCCGGATCCTCAGCAACGGGCCCTACATCTCGATGACTTCGGTGTGGCTGCTGCCCGCCGGCCTGCTGCTGCCGGCTCAGCTGGTCGCCGCGCTCGGGGTCGTGCTGTACGTATACCTTGCGTTCCGCAGTTGGTCCGGCACCCGTCCGGGTGAATTTCACCGTGTGGCCGCCAACGCGACCACGATGATCCTGTCGGCGTTCTCCGCGGGTGTCGTCGGTCACATGACCATCGGCAGCGGCGTGGCCACGGTGACGCTGGCCGCCCTGGCCTTCTTCACGGTCAACACCGCGCTGACCGGCCTCGGCCTCTACCTGGCCGACCCGAAGAGCGCGACCCCGGTCTCGTGCCTCGGCAACATGGACGACAACCTGCTCGAACTGTCCACTTTGTGCGTCGGCGCGCTGCTGGTGATGGTGCTCAACGAGGAGCCGCTGCTGTCGGTGCTGGTCATCCTGCCGCTGTACGTGCTGCAGCGGTCCGTGCTGATCAAGCGGCTGGAAGAGCTGGCCACGACCGACCAGAAGACGCAGCTGCTCAACGCCACCACCTGGCAGGACGGCGCGCAGCGCGAGATCTCGCGCGCGGAGCGGGAGAACGGCAGCTTCGGCGCCATGATGATCGACCTCGACCACTTCAAGCGGATCAACGACACCTACGGGCACCTCGCGGGGGACGACGTGCTCAAGGCGGTCGCCGCCGTGGTCAAGCAGGAGACCAGGGCGCACGACCTGGTCGGCCGGTTCGGCGGCGAGGAGTTCGTCGCACTGCTGCCGTCGACGTCCAAAGAGGATGCGATCGTCACGGCGGAGCGGATCAGGCAACGGGTCAGCGAGCTGATCATCAGCACCAAGACCAACGAGGGCGCGGCCGTGGACATCGAACGGCAGACCGCGTCCATCGGCGTCGCCGCCTACCCGCTCGACGGTGCGTCCATCGAGGAGGTGATGGCGTCCGCCGATGCGGCCGTGTACGCGGCCAAACACGGCGGGCGCAACCGGGTGGTGGGGTCGGCCGCGGCGGCCTTGGCCGCGGCTTAGCAATCCGGCCAAAAGCAGGCCGCCCCCCGCGCGGAACGCAACCGTGCTACGAAGCCATTCGGCCGTGACTGTGGTCGGATTGGTAATCGATCGGCACAGCGCCCCTACCGCAACCGGTCGATGACGTCGCTCGCCTTGGTCTGGAGGCGGGCGACGCCGCCGACGGTGAACTCGGTGAGCAGGTCGATCAGGGCGTCCTGGTCGGGCGGCTCGCCGTCCCAGGTGGCCTGGACCAGTGACTCGGTCATCGCGAAGAAGAGCGTGACGAGCGCGCGGTCCGCGCGGCCGGAGTCGATGCCGTGCGCGGCCCACCGCTTGCGGCTGGCTTCGGCGTAGACGACGGCCAGCCTCTCCCTCAACCGGGTGAGAGCGGGGTCGCCCGCGCGCTCGGCCGCGCGGAGCACGCCGTAGCCCTCGGGGTGGTCGGCGACGAAGGTGACCATGTTGGCGTAGTTGGCCCGTGCCCAGGCCCGCAGACCGGGCTGCTCGTCGGCCACCGACGGCCCCGCGATGGCGGTGAACGCCCGCTCCTCGGTTTCGGCCACGACCTCGGCGAACAGCGTCGCGCGGTCGCCGAACTGCTCGTAGACGGCCTGCCGTGAGACGCCGGCTTCCCGCGCGATCTGCTCGATCGTCGCGCCCTGCATCCCGTGCTGCGCGACGACCCTCGCGGTCGCCCGCAGCACGCGGGCGCGCTGCTCGGAAACCGGGAGCTTGCGCGGCCGCCCACGCGGAGCCGGGCTTGACATGGTGGTCCCCCTCACGTGATTCTTTTTCCGACACCTCTGTCTAAAAAGGTGTTTCCCCGCGCACCCGCCCTGCTCAACGAGGAGCAAGCATGCGTATCTTCCCCCGCCGCGCCCTCTGCGCGGCCGTCGCCACGGTTTCCGTTCTGGCCCTGGCGACACTCGGCCCGCCACAGGCCTCCGCCGCGTCCTTCTACGATCCCCCGTCCCCCCTTCCCGCGGGCAGCAACGGCGACGTCATCCGGCACGAGGCGTCGACGTTCTACATCGATCCGATCAAGCTGATCAAGGCTGACGCAAGCGTGCAGCGGATCATGTACCGCAGCACCGACACGCACGGCTCGCCGATCGCCGTCACCGGCACGGTGCTGACCCCGCGGTCGGCCTGGCACGGCACCGGCGTGCGCCCGATCGTCTCCTACGCCGTCGGCACCCAGGGCGAGGGCGACGACTGCGCGCCGTCGAAAGCGCTTGCCGCGGGCTTCGAGTACGAAGGCCCGTTCATCGCCGGGCTGCTGACGCGGGGCTACGGCATCGTCGTCACCGACTACGAAGGGCTCGGCACGCCCGGGGACCACACGTACGTCAACCGCGCGTCGGAGGGGCACGCGGTGCTCGACGCGATCCGCGCGGCGCAGCGGCTGCCGGAGGCGGGGCTTCCGGACGACGGCCCGGTCGCGATCGCGGGCTACTCCCAGGGCGGCGGCGCGTCGGCCGCGGCGGCGGAGCTGCAGCCGGGCTACGCCCCGGAGCTGAAGCTCAAGGGCGCGTACGCGGGGGCGGTGCCGGCCGACCTCGCCGAGGTCGCCAAGAACCTCGACGGCCACTACGCGGTCGGGTTCCTCGGGTTCGCGCTGGTCAGCATGAACTACGCGTATCCGGAGCTGAACATCCCGGCGCTGCTCAACGCGCGCGGCAAGCAGCTGTTCGAGCAGGTCCGGACCGAGTGCACGGTGGCGGCGATCGCCGGGCACGCGTTCACGCAGTCGTCGACCTTGACCAACGACGGCCGCTCGCTCGTCGCGTACCTCGGGGAAGAGCCGTACCGGTCGCGGGTGGCCGAGCAGAAGATCGGTTCGCTGAAGCCGTCGGCGCCGGTGCTGATCGTCCACAGCGCGCTCGACGACATCGTGCCTTACGCGCAGGACCGCGACCTGGGCCGGACGTGGTGCGGCAAGGGCGTGAAGGTGCAGTTCAGCACGTCGCTGGTGCCGACGCACGTGCTCGGCGCGGTGCGGGCGTACCCGGAGGCGTTCGCCTGGCTCGAGGGCCGCTTCGCCGGCCTCCCGGCGATCTCCAACTGCGGTCTTTTCTGAGGTCTCCCGCGGCTTGTCGTGAGTGGTAAGGCGGGTTCTAACCCGCCTTACCACTCACGACGGGGTCAGTGGTCGTCGTAGTGGTCCTCGTGGGTCGCGTGGCGGTGCCCGTCGTGCAGGTAGTCGACGTGGTCGCCGTGCGGGACCGCCACGTGGCCGCAGCCGTCGCCGTGGGCGTGGTCGTGACCGGTGTGGGGCACGTGGCCCGCGATTTCGCACTCGTCGAAGTGGCCGTCGTGCGCGCGGTGCAGGTGCCCTTCGTGCACGTAGTCGATGTGGTCGCCGTGCGGGACCGCCGCGTGGCCGCAGCCCTCGCGGTGGACGTGGTCGTGGCCGGCGTGCTCGACGTGCAGGATGGTCATCCGGTGTCCCTCCAAGGTGTCCATTGCGGACGGTAACACCGGATCCGGAGCCGCCCCCGGCGAAAGCTCCCGGCTCACCCGATAGCGGTGCCGAAGTCCGAGTTGATCAACCCAGGTTTATCAGTCTAGGTTGACGATCGTGCCGGACGAGGAGCTCCTGCAGGCGAGCGCCGACCTGCGCGTCGCGCTCGGCCGGCTCGTCCGGCGGCTGCGCCAGGGCTACGTCGCCGGCGAACCGACCCTGCCCGAACGTTCGGTGCTGTCCCGGCTCGACCGCGAAGGACCGGCCACCCCCGGCTGCCTCGCCGACCTCGAACGCGTCAAGCCGCAGGCCATGGGCGTCACGCTCGCCGGGCTGGTCGAGCGCGGGCTCGTCGAGCGGCGCAAGGACGGCTCCGACGGCCGCAAGGTGCTGATGTCGGTCACCGGAGCCGGTGTCGAGCTGCTCACCGACCGGCGCTCGCAGACCACCCGGCAGCTGGCGGACGCACTGGCCGGGAAGTTCACCGCGGCCGAGCAGCGCGCCCTGATCGCGGCGATCCCGCTGCTCGAGCGGCTGGCGGACGAGCTGTGAGCTACAAGTGGGTCGCGCTGTCGAACACCACGCTCGGCGTGCTGATGTCCGCGCTCGACGGCTCGATCGTGATCATCTCGCTGCCGGCGATCTTCCGCGGCATCGGGCTCGACCCCCTGGCCCCGGGCAACATCGGCTACCTGCTCTGGATGATCCTCGGTTACCTGCTGGTGCAGGCGGTGCTGGTGGTGACGCTCGGGCGGCTCGGCGACATGTTCGGCCGCGTCAAGATGTACAACGTCGGCTTCGTCGTGTTCAGCGCCGCGTCGGTGGCGCTGTCGTTCGACCCGTTCCACGCCGGCGCCGGGGCGCTCTGGCTGATCGGCTGGCGGGTCGTGCAGGCCGTCGGCGGCTCGATGCTGACGGCGAACTCGGCGGCGATCCTGACCGACGCCTTCCCCGCCGAGCAGCGCGGCATGGCCCTCGGCGTCAACCAGATCACCGCCTTGGCCGGGCAGTTCCTCGGCCTCGTCGTCGGCGGGCTGCTGGCCGAGCTCGACTGGCGCGCGGTGTTCTGGGTCAGCGTGCCGTTCGGCCTGCTCGGCACGATCTGGTCGATCCGCAGCCTCCGCGAGGTGGGGACGCCTCAGCGTGCGAAGGTCGACTGGGGCGGCAACGTCACCTTCGCGGCCGGGACGGCGCTGGTCCTCGCCGCGATCACCTACGGCATCCAGCCCTACGGCGGCGCGGCGACCGGCTGGGGCAATCCCCGGGTGCTGGGCGGGATCGGCGCCGGTGTGCTGCTGCTCCTGCTGTTCGGCGTCATCGAGACCCGCGTCGCCGCGCCGATGTTCCAGCTTTCCCTGTTCAAGATCCGCGCGTTCGCCGCCGGCAACATCGCCGCCTTGCTGACTTCGGTGGCTCGTGGTGGCATGCAGTTCATGCTCATCATCTGGCTGCAGGGCATCTGGCTGCCCCTGCACGGCTACGACTACGAGCGGACGCCGCTGTGGGCGGGCATCCACCTGCTGCCGCTGACCGCCGGGTTCCTCGTCGCCGGGCCGGTGTCCGGGTACCTGTCCGACCGCTTCGGCGCGCGGCCGCTCGCCACCGGCGGCCTGCTGCTGGTCGCCGCGGCGTTCCTGGGCCTGCTGGCGCTGCCGGTGGACTTCTCCTACCCGGCGTTCGCGGCGCTGCTCGTGCTGAGCGGCGTCGGCCAGGGCATGTTCGCCGCGCCCAACACCTCGGCCATCATGAGCAGCGTCCCGACCGCGCAACGCGGTGTCGCCTCCGGCATGCGGGCGACCTTCCAGAACTCCGGCACGTCGTTGTCGATCGGCGTGTTCTTCTCGCTGATGATCGCCGGGCTGGCTTCGTCGCTGCCGCAGACGCTGACCGGCGGCCTGCAGGCCCACGGCGTCCCGGCGCCCGTCGCCGACGGCGTCGCCGGGCTCCCGCCGGTCAGCACGCTGTTCGCCGCGTTCCTCGGCAGCAACCCGGTCGGGCACCTGCTCGGCCCGGACGTCCTCGCGGCGCTGTCGCCGCCCGACCGCTCGGCCCTGACCGGCGGCGAGTTCTTCCCGCGGCTGGTCTCCGGCCCGTTCCACCACGGCCTGGTGGTCGTGTTCACCGCGGCCGCGGTGATGGCCGTCGTCGCCGCGATCGCCTCCGCTTCGCGCGGCAAACGGTACGTCCACATCCCCGAGGGAGCGAAGGAGAACCGATGACCGACGAAATCATCGCCGGAACCGTCACCATCACCGGCCACGGCGGGGACGAACTCGAGGCCTACCTGGCCAAACCGACCGACCCGGCCCCGCGCGGCGGTGTCGTGGTGATCCACCACCTGCCCGGCTACGACGCGGCGACGAAGGAGATGGTGCGCCGCTTCGCCGTCGAGGGCTACAACGCGCTCTGCCCGAACCTGTACACGCGCGAAGCGCCGGGCGCGGACCCGGACGACGCGGCCGCCACGGTCCGCGCGGCGGGCGGCATCCCCGACGACCGCTTGGTCGGCGACGTCTCGGGCGCGGCGGACTACCTGCGTGCGCTGGAAAACGCCAATGGCCGCGTGGGCGTCATCGGCCACTGCTCGGGCGGGCGCCACGCATTCCTGGCGGCGTGTTCCCTGGACCTCGACGCGGCGGTGGACTGCTACGGCGCGTTCGTCGTCAACGACCCGCCGGAGGCCATGAAGCGGATGAAGCCGCTGCTGGGCCTGGCCCCGCAGCTGTCGTGCCCGCTGCTCGGGATCTTCGGCGCGGACGACCAGTTCCCGGGCCCGGACGAGGTGGCCGTGCTGGCGGCCGAGCTGGAGAAGCTGGGCAAGGAGCACGAGTTCCACACCTACGCGGACGCCGGCCACGCGTTCTTCGCCGTCGACCGCCCGAGCTACCGCCCCGAAGCCGCCAAGGACGGCTGGGAACGCATCCTCGACTTCTACGCCCGCACGCTCACCGCCTGAGAGGACCCGCTCATGTGCACTTATCTGACGGAGAAGTTCGCGCTCGAAGGCAGCGGCAAGGGCGCCCGCGGCTGGTTCCGGGTGAGCGAGGGAACCGTGTACGTCGACCACCCGGTGCACGCGCCGTACGCGCACACGGTGAACATCGACTTCCGCAACCCGGGCTTGGGCGCTTCGGCGCGGGTCGCGTTGGAGCTGACCGAAGAGGACGCGCTCGCCTTGGCGGACGCGATCCACGCGGCCGTCAAGTCCGCTCCCGCGGGGCTGGCTTCGCGGAACCAGTGATCACCGGAGCTGCCGCCCGGCGGCTCGGACGAACGCCGTGAGGACCTCCTGGCTGCGGGCTTCGTGGTCCTCCAGCTCGGCCCGGTCCGCCGCCTTGCCGATGGCGGCGATCGGGTCGAACGCGGCGTCGGCGAGCCGGAGGACCTCGGCGTCTTCGGTGAGCAGGCGCACCTCGAACCGGGCGTGGTCGGCTGCGGCCCCGCACTGGTCCGCCTCGGTGTGCGCGGCCCGCGGGTCCGCGTCTTCGTGCTGCAGGAACCACAGCGCGATCACCTTCTGGCGCAGGGCGGTCATCGCGCCGGCGAAAGCCGCGTAGGCCGTGATCCGCTCCTGGCGAAGCCGCTCCTCGCGGACGGCTTTCTCCGTCCGCCGCGCCGTGAGGCGGGCGAAGAGGTACGTCAGCGCGGACCCGGCCAAGGTCCCGCAGACCGCGATGATGCTGGTCAGTACCCCGTTCACGGCGTGTAGAGGGCGCCCAGGAACTCCAGCAGCAGCCGCTCCCGCAACGGCGCCGGTGCCGTTGCGAGGAGCGCGTTGATCGGCGCCATCCGCTCCGGGAGCCCGGAAGCGCCGCCCAGACCCGCCGCCGCGAGGAGGCCCGCGAACTGCTCCGAAGTCAGCGTCGCCGGGTCGAGGGCCGCCACGAACTCCGCCACCGCGGGGTCGACGACCACCGGGCCCGCCGCCCGGGCCGCGTCCAGCGAAGCCGCCAAATCGGTCAGGAACTCCTTCTCGCTGCCGTGGTTCGCCGCCGTCACCGTCAGGTGCAGGTTCGCCGGCGACGTCAGGTGCGCGAACTGCGGCTGGACGTACCAGCCGCGCGCCTTCATCTCGTCGGCCACCGTGAACAGGTCGAAGCCGTCGCCGTCGCCGGCGAACGCGATCAGCGTCGACACCGGGTCGCCCAGTACCCGCAGGCCGGGGAGTTCCTCGAGGCCGGACCGGATCCGGGAGGTCGCCTCCCGCGCGGCCGACGCCAGTTTCAGGTAGCCGTCGGAGCCGAGGTGGTGCACCACCGCCCACGCCGCGGCGAGGGGGCCGCCCGAGCGGGTGCTCTGGATCGTCGTGTTCAGCATCGTGTAGCCCGGCCAGGCCGCGCTCGCGAAGTAGTGCGTGCGCCGCAGCTCCGCCGAGGCGTGCAGCAGCACCGACGTCCCCTTCGGACAGTACGCGTACTTGTGCAGGTCGACCGAAATGCTCGTGACGCCGGGGACGCGGAAGTCGAACGGCGGGACGTCCGCGCCGAGACGGGCGAAGTACGGCAGGACCCAGCCGCCGATGCAGGCGTCGACGTGCATCCGGACGCCGCGCTCGAGTGCCGCCGCGGCGATCTCGGGCACCGGGTCCAGGACGCCGTGGGCGTACGACGGTGCGCTCGCCACGACCAGGACCGTCGAGTCGTCGATCGCCGCGGCCATCGCCGCCGGGTCGGCGCGGAACGTCACCGGGTCGACCGGGACGTCGATCCGCCGCAGCCCGAACAGGTGGGCCGCCTTGTGGAAGGCCGCGTGCGCGGTCGTCGGGAGCACGATCGACGGCGCGGCCACCGCGGGGTGCGCGTCACGGGCCGCCAGCACCGCCAGCAGGCACGACTCCGTGCCGCCCGAGGTCACCGAGCCGACGACGCCCGGAACGTCGCCGAGCAGCGAAGCGGCCGCGGCGACCAGGTCGTTCTCCATCCGCAGCAGGCTCGGGAACGCCGTCGGGTCGAGGCCGTTGGCCGACGACGCCAGCGCGTGCGCCGCCGCCCCCAGGGAGTCCACTTCGGACAGCCCGCTGTCGTAGACGTAGGCCAGGGTCCGGCCGCCGTGCGTGGGCAGGTCGCCCGCCCGCAGCTCCCGCAGGGCCGCGAGGACGTCCTCAGACGGGTTCATGGCGCGGCTCCAGCACCTTGCGCCGCAGCAGCGGCAGGGCCAGCGCGATCAGCACGCCGGGCACGATCGACGCCCCGACGAGGATCGCCACGATCGCGCTGTGCGGCTGCGTCGCCGTGGCGTCCGTGCTGGACACGTACCCGCCGAACGCCAGGATGAGCGCCCAGAGCCCGCCGCCGAAGGCCAGCCCGAGGGTCTCCCCCGCGGTCCACACGCCCGCCGCGATCCCGGCGCGGGTCTCGCCGGTGCGCTCCTCCTCGGCCGTGATCAGGTCGGGCAGGATGGCCAGCGGGAACACCGAGATCCCGGCGTAGCCGACCCCGCACAGCGCCACGAAGACGAACGAGACGACCAGCGGGATCGACTGGGCGAACACGAGACCCAGCAGCCCGATCGCGAACACCGCCGTCGCCAGGCGGAAGCCGTTGAGCTTGCCCACCCGGTCGCCCAGCCGCGGCCACAGCGGCATGGTGACCAGCGCCGGGCCGACGAAGATGACGAACAGGATCGTGCCGTAGCCCTCGCTGCCGAGGATGCGCTGGGCGAAGAACGGGATCGCGGCGAGCACCGTGCCGATCCCGAGCGCCTGGATGAAGTACGTGCCGAGCAGCCAGCGGAACGGCCGCCACGCCGCCAGCGTGCGCACCAGCTCCTTCAGGTTCACGGTGTTCGGCCGCAGCGAGCCGACCGGCGCGTCCTTGAGGCCGAAGTAGACCAGCAGCGTCGCGGCCAGCACGATCAGCCCGATGACGACGGCCATCACGCGGTAGCCCGCGACACCGCCGATCCCGGCGCTGATCGCGGGCGCGCCGCCCCCGCAGACCAGGATCGTCACGGCGAGCACGCCGATGCGGACGCTGGTGAGCTTCGTGCGCTCGGTCGCCGACTCGGTCAGCTCGGCCGGCAGCGCGTTGAACGGCACCTGGAACAGCGCGTACGCCGTGGCGCAGGCGGCGAACATGACCGCCACGTAGAGCGCGTCCGGCAGCGGGTCACCGAACCCGGGGTGGGCGAACATCGCCGCGAACAGGATCGCCACGCCGATGCCGCCGACGAGCAGGAACCGCCGCCTGCTGCCGGTCTTGAGCAGGTCGGCGTCGGACATCCGCCCGGCGACCGGGTTGAACAGCACGTCCCAGGCCTTGGGCACGAACACGATCGCGGCGGCCCAGCCGGCGGGCACGGCCATCGTGTCGGTCAGGTACTTCACCAGCACCAGGCCGGGAACCGTGCCGAAGGACCCGGTGACGAACGAGCCGAGCGAATAGCGGAACCTCGTCCGGCCGGACAACGTCGCCAACAGGTCCTCCTCGGATGCGTACCGGGTGCAGGCCATGAGTATTCGATCTCGGCAGGCACCCGGTCGTGGTCGAGGGGAATCGTGCCATCGTCGTGACCAAGGCCACGACAGGGGCCTGCTAGGCGCGAAGGCCGTCGATGATCACCGCCACGATCCGGGGCGCCCGCTCGTCCCAGCCGGCTTCGGGGATCCGTGACAGCGGCCCCGAGGAGCAGGATGACGTCGGCACCGTCGACGCCGGCGCGGATCTCCCCGGCGGCCTTTCCCCTGTCCAGCAGCGTTTCGAGCGCCTCGTCGAGCCGGTGGTGCTGACCGGAGTGGAGGTCCTGCCAAGCCGGCACCTCGATCGCCGCCATGACGCCGCGTTCGACGCGCGCGTACTCGATCAGCCGGTCCAGCCAGCGGGCCGGCGCGTTCAGCGGGGAGTGTTCCGCCAGCAGCGGGCGCCACGGTGCCGACGAGCTGGCCCAGCTCGGTCCGGTACACCTCCGCCGGCAGGTGCTCGCGCGTCGGGAAGTGCCGGTAGAGCGTGCCCTGCCCGACCCCGGCGGCATTGGCGACCCGGTGCAGTTTCAGCTCATCGGCCGCGCCGTTGGACTCGCTCAGCTCCGCCCGTGCGGCCTCGTCGATCCGGTCGCGGTTGGCGACGGCGTCCGAACGGCACTCACGCGAGACCCGCTCCTCGCTTAAGTGGACAAGTGTCCGGTACGGTGGGAGCCAACCGGACAGTTGTCAGTTTAGCGAGGAGTGCCATGACGAACGGGCTGGACAAGGTCGTCGCGATCACGGGCGCGAGCAGCGGGATCGGCGAAGCGACGGCCGTGGAGCTGGCGAGCCGCGGCGCGGCCGTCGTGCTGGGCGCCCGGCGCACCGACCGGCTGGAAGTGCTCGCCCGGAAGATCCGCGACGACGGCGGCCGCGCGGAGCTGCTGAAGGTCGACGTGACCCGGCGGGCCGACCTCGAGCGGCTCGTCGCCCTCGCGGTCGATCGCTTCGGCCGCCTCGACGTCCTGGTGGCCAACGCCGGCGTCGCCCGGATCGCCCCGGTGAGCACCCTCGACCTCGACGACTGGGACGCGATGATCGACGTCAACCTCCGCGGGGTGCTCCACGGGATCGCCGCCGCGCTGCCGGTGTTCCGCGCGCAGGGCCGCGGGCACTTCGTCACGACCGTCTCGACGTCGGGGCTGAAGATCGTCCCGACCCAGGCCGTCTACGCGGGGACCAAGAACGCCGTGCGCACGCTGCTGGAGGCGTTGCGGCAGGAGTCGACCGACGGTGTCCTGCGCACGACCTCCATCTCGCCGGGGTATGTGCGCACCGAGCTGGTCGACTACGTCGAGGACCCCGCGCAGCGCGAGCAGGCCCAGCAGGCGATGGCGGCGCTCGGCATCAGCCCCGAGGCCGTGGCACGGGCGATCGCGTTCGCCATCGAGCAGCCGGACGACGTCGAGATCGGCGACCTCACCATCCGCCCCACCCGGCAGGGCTGAGCGCGCCGAGCGCGCGGAGCGATGGGTGGCTTGCCACCGGTTGAGCTGCGAGGTCGGCGGTGATCGCAGAAGTGCAGCCGGGCGCGGCCGACGAACCGGTGCCCGCCGCCGTCGGGGATGTTGCCGAACTCGGTGACCTGGACTTGGACCAGCGAACCGGGGTGGTCGTCTTCGTAGCTGCGCCGTGGTTCGCCGGCGAAGGCCACGGGCGGCCCGCCGGTCAGCCGAGCACGCGGGCGATCTTCTCCAGCGTCGCGGCGTCACCGCGCAGCAGCAGCTGGGTCACCACGGTCTCCTCCCAGGCCTGCAGCTCGTCGCGGATCTTCGCCGGCGGCCCGATCAGGGACGTGTCCTCCACGAGGGACGTCGGGATCGCCGCGGCCGCCTCTTCCTTGCGGCCGGCGAGGTAGAGCTCCTGGACCTTGTCGGCGACGTCGCCGTAGCCCAGCCGCGCGTACACGTCGTGGTGGAAGTTGACGCTCTTCGCGCCCATCCCGCCGATGTACAACGCCAGCGACGGCTTGATCCAGCTCGCCGCCTCTTCGACGTCGTCGTGCACGATCACCGGCAGCGAGCACGGCACCTCGAAGGTGTCGAAGGTGTGCCGCGCGCCCGGCCGCGAGAAGCCTTCCTCGAGCGCGGCCTTGTAGAAGTCGTTGCTCTTGGGCGAGAAGAACAGCGGCAGCCAGCCGTCGCCGATCTCGGCCGCCAGTGCCACGTTCTTGGGGCCCTCCGCCGCCAGGTGGATCGGGATCTCCGTGCGCAGCGGGTGCACCGTCGGCTTCAGCGGCTTGCCGAGCCCGGTGCCGCCCTTGAACGGCAGCTGGAAGTGGTCGCCGTCCAGGGTCACCGGCGCCTCGCGGGCGATCACCTGCCGGACGATGTTCACGTACTCGCGCGTCCTGGCGAGGGGCTTCGGGTACGGCTGGCCGTACCAGCCCTCGACGACCTGCGGGCCGGACGCGCCGAGCCCGAGCACCATCCGGCCGCCGGAAAGGTGGTCGAGGGTCATGGCGCTCATCGCCGTCGCCGTCGGGGTCCGCGCGGCCATCTGGACGATGTTGGTGCCGAGCCGGATCCGGCTGGTGGAGGCGCCGTACCAGGCCAGCGGCGTGAACGCGTCCGAGCCGTAGGCCTCCGCCGTCCACACCGAGTCGAAGCCGAGCTCCTCGGCCTTGAGGACGGCTTCCAGCGCACCCGGGGTCGGGCCGCTCTGCCAGTACCCGACGTGGAATCCCAGCTTCACGAAAGCCTCCTAGACGTTCGGCGCGTAGTGCTCGGGCTTGCCCCGCTCGGACAGCGGCGGCAGGTTCCTGCGTGGAGTCTCGGCCAAGGGCGCGTCCACAGCCACCTCTCCGCGCTCGCGGCGCCAGCCGGCCCGCGCCCGCGGGTGGTAGCGGCGGTCGTGCGGCACGAGCTTGAAGACGGCGTCGACCAGCTTCCCGAAGCGGCGGTGGCGCCGCGCGTCACGCTCGGTCCAGCGGAAGCCGAGCAGGTCGCGCACCTCGCGGTCGTAGAGGCCGATCGTGAGCCAGGCGAAGTTGCGGGCGATCACCCGCTGGACCGGCCGCCACAGCGCGTCCGGCAGCCAGGGCAGGAACGGCGGCTTGCCGAGCCCGCGGATGTCCAGGACGTCCCGGGTGGCCTTGTTGTCCTCGAGGACTTCGGTGCACATGTGCTTCCAGTAGCGCTGGAAGTCCTCCCAGCTCGCCGGCACCGGCCGCAGGGTCATGCCGTACATCCGCCACCACTGGACGTGCTCGTCGAACAGCTGCCGCTTCTCCGCTTCGCCGATCCCGCCCGTGAAGTGGTCGGCGATGAGGATCGTGCTGACGAAGAAGGTCGCGTGCGCCCAGTAGTACGTGTCCGGGTCGAGGGCGTGGTAGCGCCGCCCCTGCGCGTCGACGCCCTTGATGCGGTCGTGGTAGCCGCGGACTTCGAGGGCGGTCGCGTGGGCGCGCGGGCCGTCGTAGACCACCCCGCCGATCGGGTAGAGCGAGCGGAACAGCCGCTGCCAGCGTTCTTCGAAGAACCGCGAGTGCTGCTCGACGCCGGCGCCGAGGCCCGGGTGCATGTTCTGCATCGACCCGGCCCACAGGCCGATCAGCAGGCCACGCCAGTCGCCGAAGTACTTCCACGTCAGCGAGTCGGGCCCCAGCGGCTCGGCGGTCATCGGCGGCTCCTCGTCGAGTCTTGAACTGACCACGGCTGTTGTCAGGCTAGGATCTGACAACAGATGTAGTCAACCAAGGAGCTGTGATGCCGGGCCGGACCTGGGCGGGCACGACGCTGGACGACCGGAAGGCGCTGCGGCGGGGGCAGCTGGTGGCCGCCGGCCTCGCGCTGCTGGGCACCGAAGGCTCGGCCGGGACGAGCGTCCGCGCGGTGTGCCGGCACGCCAAGCTGACCGAGCGCTACTTCTACGAGAGCTTCGCCGACCGCGAAGAGCTGGTCGCGGCGGTGTACGAGCACGTCGGCGAAGAAGCGCGGCAGGCGCTCGTCGACGCGGTGCGGGACGCCCCCACCCCCGTCCTGCGGGCGGAGAACGCCGTGCGCGCGTTCGTCGAACTGATCGTCGACGACCCCCGCAAGGGCCGGATCCTGCTGCTCGCCCCGCTCACCGACCCCGCGCTGACCCGCCGCGGCCTGCATCTGCTGCCGGTGTTCGCCGCGCTCGTCGGCGAGCAGCTGTCCCACGGCGACGAGACCGAACGCCGGATGGTCGCCGTCGGGCTGGTCGGCGCGCTGAGCAACGTCTTCATCGCCTACCTCGACGGGTCGCTGAAGGTTTCGCGCGAGCGGCTCGTCGCGCACTGCGTGAAACTCGTCCTCGGCGCCGACGGCCACTGACCCACCTCCTTGCCGACCCCGTGACAGTCGCGCGGCGGATCGGGCACACTCAACCCATGCGTACCGCTGGGCGGAACGACGGCGCGAGCGGCGACGGCCTCGTCGCAGCCCGGCTCGCCGCGCTGCTGGAAGCCTTCCGGCCGGGTGACGACACCATCGGCGTCTCCGAGCTGGCCCGCCGGACCGGCCTGGCGAAGACGACCGTGCACCGGCTCGTCGGGCACCTGGTGGAAACCGGGCTGCTCGAACGCGACGCCGGCGCGGTGCGGCTCGGGCTGCGCCTGTTCGAAATCGGCCAGCTGGCCTCGCCGCGCCGCGGGCTGGTCGAGGCGGCCCGGCCGTACCTGGCCGACCTCCGCGAGGCCACGCGCAACACCGTCCACCTCGCGATCCTCGAAGGCACCGAAGTCGTGTACCTCGACGTGCTGCGCGGGCCGGACGCGCCGACGCTGCCGTCGCGCATCGGCGGCCGGTTCCCCGCGCACGCCACCGGCGTCGGCAAGGCGATCCTCGCGTTCTCCCCGGAATCCGTGGTGAACCAGGTGATCGACGCCGGATTGCCGCGGATGAGCGCGCGGACGATCACCGCGCCCGGCCTGCTCCGCCGCCAGCTCACCCGCGTCCGGGAAGACGGGATCGCCTTGGAGCGCGAGGAATCCGGCGTCGGCGTGGTGTGCGCGGCCAGCCCGCTGCTGGACTCGCGCGGCGTCGCGGTGGCGGCGGTGTCGATCTCCGGCTGGGCCAACCGGATGCGGACCGAACGGGTCGCCCCGGCCGTCCGGACGGTCGCGCTCGCGTTGACCCGGACGCTGCCGGGCTCCACTCCGGACAGTCGGAAATAATCTTTGCCCGGCAACGGATCTCGGGTCACTGCGCTCGCGGACGTGGTCCCGGACCGGCCGGGGCGGCGCGAACCGCTACAGTCCGTGCAATGGCCCCGCGCAGCCCGGTCTCCGCAGCACACCGGTTGCTGTCGCTCGACATCGTGCTGGCGCTGCTGGCACTGGCCGGCGGGCTGCGCGTGCTCTACCTGGCCGCCCCCGCCCCGGCGCTGCCCGCGGAGGCCGCCACGGTCGCCCACGTCCACGCGCTCGCCCACCTGACGTCGTTCGCCGACGCGGGCGGCGCCGGGGTCAGCCCGTTCGGCTGGCTGCAGCTCGCGGCGGCCACGATGGTCTCGGACGCGTTCGGCCGCTCGGCGACGGCACTGGCCGCGGTCCGCGAAACCGTGCTCCTCGCCGCGGTCGCGGGCGCGGTGCTGCTGTGGGTGCTGGCCCGCCGCCTTGGCCTGACGCGCTGGGCGTCCACGGCGGCGGTGCTGCTCCTCGCGGCCTCCCCGTTGGCTCTCGGCGTGCAGCGGCTGGTCGTCGTGGAGCACCTGGCGGCGCTGTGGGTGCTGGGGGCGCTGGTGCTGATCACCCGCCCGCGAGCCCGCATCCGCCACGACATCGTGGCGGCGGTCTGCTTGCTGGCGGCGGTGCTGACTTCACCGCTGGCGCTGTTCTTCCTGCCGGCGGCCGGCTGGCTGCTGGCGCGCCGCGCCCCGGCCCGCGCGGCACTGGTGGCGGTGCTGCTGAACCTCGGCCTGGGCATCGCGTTCGGCCCGGCGGCCGCGCTGCTCCGCCCCCACCTCGCGGCGGCGGGCCGCCCGTCGGCGGCGGACTGGGCCGCGCTCGACCCGGCGTGGATCGTGTTGTCGGCGGTCGCCTTGGTGGCGGCACTCGGCGTGCGGGCGGTGCGGCCGTTCGCGGTGTCGGGACTGCTGCTCGCCGCGGCTTTGCTCGTGCCGGGGGTACCGGACACGGCGGTGTTCGCGCTGCTGGTGCCGGTGACGCCGCTGCTGGTGGCGGGGATCGCGCAGGCAGCGGGGCGGCGGTGGTGGCCGGGCGGCTTCGGGGATGCGGGGCGTCGGGCGCGGTTCGCGTGGGGGGACCGGAGCCGGTCGTTCAGTTCGGTGCGCAGCGGAGGCACGGGCGGCCGCCTGGCGCGGGCCGCATCGGCCGACGTTGCCCCGCCTCCCCCGCCGCAGCCCGTGGCCGCGCACCGCGAGGATCACCGAGGCGGGTCCGCGTGGGAGGGCCGGCCCCCGCAGCCCACTCCGGCACGCCAGTGGATCACCGGCCGCCTGGCCCGGGCCCCGCAGGCCGCCACCCCGCAACCCACTCCAGCCCGCCGGGGGTTCCGGCCCCCACAGGCCGAAGTCACCCCAACCGCCGCCCCACCACCCACAACCGCGCACCGCGCGGACCAGGGCCACCTCACTCAAGCGTCCACCGTTGCCCACCACGGCCGTCCACCCCGCCGTCACCGCCTCCTGCTCGCCCTCGCCGGGGTCACCCTCGCCGCAACCGTCGCCGTCAGCTGGGGCTTCGGGTATCCCGCGCTGCAGCCGGCCGCCGACCGGGGCGGGCCGCTCGCTGCCGCGCGGGAATGGTTGCGTGCCAATGCTTCCGGGTCCCGGCTGCTGGTCGACGAGGCCGCCTGGGCCGAACTCGCGAACACCGGCTGGCCGACCGGCCTGCTCGCCGCGCCCGCCGCGTGCGCCGTCACCTGCCCGGCCGCCGAGTGGGCCGTCTTCGGGACCGGCGAAACCGGGCTCCGGAAGCGCTTCCCGGCCCTCGACGCCGCTTTCACCGGCGCGGGCGCGACCGCGGTGTTCGGCGACGGCGATATCCGGGTCACCGTCTGGCGGCTCGGGCTGCCCCCGGCCGACCCGGCCGCACCGCCGGAGACACCCGCCCGGGCCCACGCCGGCGCAGCCCTGACCGCCTCGGCCCGGATCACCCTGACCCCGGAAGCCGCCGCCGTCCTCCAAGAGGGCTGCGCCGATCCGCGGCTCATCGCGACGATCGCCGCGCTCGCGGCCGTCCAGCCGGTGCGGGTCGCCGCCTTCCCCGAAGTCGCCGGCGAGGACGCTGCCCGGCAGCCGCGCCGCCGTGTGCTGCTGACCGGCGGCGAAACCGGCGTCACCGCGTTCTACACCGGGCAGCGCGACCTCTTCCGCCCCGCTTCGGTCGTCCGCACGGCCGACGGCGTGCTCGTCACCTACCCGCTGTTCGCGCCCCCGGGACTGCTCGTCCCCTACTCCTCCCCCTGAGAACGCACCAGGGACACGCTTCGCAGGATCGCGGACATCCCCGGTCCGCCGCCCGCGGCGGCTGTCCACACTCCCGCAGCATGAACGACACACAGACGAGCCGCCGGACCGTGCTCGGCGGCGTGGCCGCGGCCGTGGCACTGGGGCTCCCGGCGGCGACCGGGACGGCGGCCGCCGGGACTCCCGGTTCCGGCCCGGAGATCGGCGTCCTGCTCTACGACGGGTTCAGCCTGCTCGACCCGACCGGCCCGGTGGAACTGCTGTCCCGGCTCCCCGGCGCGAGGGTCACCATGATCGGCGAACGCCGCGGCCCGGTGCGCACCGACACCCGGCGCACGGCGGTGTTCGCCGACCGCGCCGTGTCCGAAGTGGACCGGCTGGACGTGCTGCTGGTGCCCGGGGCGGGCAACCGCGGCACGGTCGCGGCGATGAACAACCCGGTGCTGCTGGACTGGATCCGCCGCATCGACCGCCACACGACCTGGACGACGTCGGTGTGCACCGGCGCGTTGGTCCTCGGCTCGGCGGGCCTGCTGCGCGAGCGGGCCACGACGTACTGGGCCTCGGCGAGCTACCTCGAGGCCACGTTCGGCGTCGAGTACGTGCCGGAGCGGTACGTCCGGGTGGGCAAGGTGATCACGGCGGCGGGCGTCTCGGCGGGCATCGACATGGCGCTGTTCCTGGCGGCCGAGCTGGCCGGAGCGGAGATTGCGCGCGCGGTCCAGCTGGCCGTGGAGTACGACCCGCAGCCGCCGTTCGACTCGGGCGACGCGGCCGCGGCGAGCCCGCAGCTCAAGGAGCTCGCGTTGCGGCTGCTCGCCGGATCGCAGCGGTAGCGGACGGGGTGCGGGGACGCGCCGGCGTCCCCGCACCACCGTCAGAGCGCGGCGACGGTCCGCTCCGGGTGCGACGGCCGCGGCAGCGCCGGGACGTCCGCCAGCAGGCCGCGCCGGGCCAGCTCCGGCCGGACGCCGTCGCCGAACCAGTACGCCTCCTCCAGGTGGGGGTAGCCCGACAGCACGAACTCCGTGACGCCGACCGAGTGGTACTCCTCGATCAGGTCGGCGACTTCGGCGTGGCTGCCGACCAGCGCGGTGCCGGCGCCGCCGCGGACCAGGCCGATGCCGGCCCACAGGTGCGGGTGGATCTCCAGCGCGCGGACGCCGCCGCCGGACCGGCCGCCGTGCAGCGCCACCATCCGCTGCTGCCCCACCGACTCGCTCGCGGCCAGCTGCGCCTGGGCCTTGGCGACCTGCTCCGGGCTCAGCGCGTCGAGCAGCTTCTGCGCCTCCGCCCAGGCCTCGGCCGAGCTGTCGCGGGAGATCGTGTGCAGCCGGACGCCGAACCGGATCGGCCGGTCCCCGGCCAGTTCGCGGACCCGGCCGATCTTTTCGGCGACCTGCGCGGGCGGTTCGCCCCAGGTCAGGTAGACGTCGGCGTGCCGCGCCGCGACGGGCAGCGCGGCCGGCGACGAGCCGCCGAAGTAGATCGGCGGCACCGGATCGGGCACGGCCAGCGTCGTCGCGCCTTCCACGCTCAGGTGCTCGCCCGCGAAGGTGAACGGCTCGCCCGACCACACCCCGCGGACGATGGTGAGGAACTCGCCGGTGCGGGCGTACCGGGCGTCGTGGTCGTGCCAATCGCCGAAGCGCCGCTGCTCCACCGCGTCGCCGCCGGTGACGACGTTGAGCAGCACGCGGCCGCCCGACAGCCGTTGGAACGTCCCGGCCATCTGCGCGGCGAGCGTCGGCGAGAGGACACCGGGGCGGAACGCGACCAGGAACTTCAGCCGGGTCGTCTCCCGGATCAGCGCGGCGGTGGTGAGCCACGCGTCCTCGCACCACGTGCCCGTCGGCGTCAGGACGCCTTCGAAGCCCTGCCGCTCGGCGGCGCGGGCGACCTGGGCCAGGTAGTCCAGGTCCGGGTCGCGCTGCGCGACCGGGCCGGCGGACCGGTTGGCGTGGAAGCGTTCCACGATCGTGCGGCCGTCGCCGCTGGTGGGCAGGAACCAGTGCAGCCTGATGCTCATCCGTTGCTCCTCGCCTGGTCCAGGTCGGGACCGAACCGCCGGTCGACGAAGGCGGCGAAGTCCACCTTGCCCGGCAAAGTCTTCTCGTCGGTGAAGGCGTCCGCGAGCTGCTGTTCGGCCGCCACCACGGAGTCGTCGAGCACGATCGGCAGGTCGCGGCCCGCCTCGACGGCCTTCTGGGCGACCTCCGGCTTCAACCCCGTTTCCTTCGCCCACGCCTGCGCCCACTCGCCGCGGTGCGTGTCGGCCCACTTCTGCGCCTTGACCACGCGGACCGCGAAGTCGCGCAGGGCGGAGTTCTTGCCGGGATCGCCGAGCGCGGCCGTGCTCGCCGTCAGGAAGCCCAGGCCGTTCGACGCGCCCCGGCCGTCGGCCAGCACCCGCGCGTGGGCCTCGAGCTGCGCCTGCGCGGTGTAGGGGTCCCAGATCGCCCAGGCGTCGATGGTGTGCTGGGTGAACGCGGCGTACGCCTCGGACGGCTGCAGGAAGCTCAGCTTGACGTCCTTGGTGGACAAACCGTGCCGGTGCAGGGTGTTCAGCAGCTGCCCGTGCGCCGAAGTGCCCTTCGCGACGCCGATCGTCTTGCCCTTCAGCGAAACGACGTCCCGCAGCGGCGAGTCCGGTGGAACGAGCACGGCTTCCCGTTCGACGTTGCTGCGCGACACGCTGATCACCTTGATCTTCGCCTTCGCGGCGGCCGCGAAGATCGGCGGGGTGTTGCCGACGCGTCCGGCGTCGATCGCGCCGGCCGAGGCGGCCTCGAGCAGCGGCGGCCCCGAGGTGAACGTCGCCCATTCGATCCGGTACGGCGTCCCCTGCAGCAGGTTCGCCGCGGTGAGCAGCGACTTCACCCCGCCCTTCTGGTCGCCCACCTTGAGCGTCACCTTCGCCAGGTCCGCCGCGCTCACCGGCGCCGGCGCGGGAGCTTCGCCGGTCGCCGTCCCGCAGGCGGTCACCACGAGGGCCGCCGCGACAGCAGCCCATCCGCTACGCCACCGCATCTCTCTACGCCACCGCATCTTCGGTCACTCCCAGGTCGGCCAGCACCCGCCGGCGGAGATCGTTGTGGTCGGCGGCTTCGCGCGGCCGGTGCCCGGCCACGATCCGGCCGCCGTCGAGCACCAGGACCCGGTCGGCGAGCCGCAGCGCCTCGTCGACGTCGTGGGTCACGAGCAGCACGCCCGGCCGGTGCCGCCGCCAGAGGTCCTGGACCAGGGCGTGCATCACGATCCGGGTGAGCGCGTCGAGGGCGCCGAACGGCTCGTCGAGCAGCAGCAGATCGGGCTCGCGCACCAGCGCGCGGGCCAGCGACACGCGCTGGGCCTCACCGCCGGACAGCGTGAGCGGCCAGGCGTCGGCGTGCGCGGCCAGGTGCACCTCGGCCAGCGCTTTGTCCGCCAATGCCCGGTTGCGGGACTTCGCGACGCCGTCCTGGCGCAGGCCGAGGACGACGTTGCGCCAGACCTTCCGCCACGGCAGCAGTCTCGGCTGCTGGAACGCGACCGAAACGGTTCCGGTGACTTCGGCGCTGCCTTCGACGGCACCGTCGAGGCCGGCCAGGACGCGCAGGAGCGTCGACTTGCCGGAGCCGCTGCGGCCCAGCAGGGCGACGAACTCGCCGCGTTCGACGGTCAGGTCGAGGCAGGAGAGGACGGTCCGGTCACCGAACCGCTTCGTGAGCCCGCGGACCTCGGCTACCGGGTTCGCCACCGCAGCACCTTTCGTTCGAGCAGCCGGACCAGCGCGTCGGTGACCAGGCCGAGCACGGCGTAGAGGACCAGCCCGACGACCACGACGTCGGTGCGCAGGAACTCGCGTGCGTTGTTGATGAGGTAGCCGACGCCGGCGTCGGCGTTGACCGTCTCGCCGACGATCAGCGCTAGCCAGGCGAGGCCGAGCGACTGCCGCAGCCCGACGAGCGCCTGCGGCAGCGCGCCGGGCAGGACGACGTGCCAGAGCCGTTCCGCGCGGCTGAACCCGAGCGCCCGGGAGGCTTCGACGAGGGCCGGGTCGGCGCCGCGGATTCCCGAGTGGACGTTGAGGTAGAGCGGGAAGGCCACGCCGAGCGCGACCAGCACGATCTTCGTCTCTTCGCCGATGCCGAACCACAGGATGAACAGCGGGATGAGGCCGAGGAACGGCAGGGTGCGCAGCATCTGCACCGGCGGGTCGACCAGGGCCTCGCCCCAGCGGGACAGCCCGGAGACGATGCCGAGCAGGACGCCGGCGACCGCGCCGAGCGCGAAGCCGGCACCGACCCGGCCGAGCGAAACGGCGAACGCCGTCCCGAGTTCGCCGCTGCGCGCGGCTTCGGCACCGGCCTGCACGACTGTCCACGGTGAACTGAGCTTGTCGGGCGGCAGGACACCGGTGGTACTGGCGATCTGCCAGGCGGCGACGAGCACCGCCGGGCTGATCCAGCGTTTGAGATCGGGTCGCCGCACGGCTTTGCGCGGCGGACGACCGGTGGAGCGGGCGCGCGGAAGCACGCCCGTGGTGGAAATCGACACGGATTTCTCCCGGGGACGGGGTGGATCGGGATGGCGTGGTCCCGACCTTCCGGTCCCCGGGAAGCGAAGTCAATCCGTGCCCACTCCGTGAACGCGCCGCGTTTCAGCCCGTGGAACGCACTTGGCTCAGCCGCCGAACATGACTTTCCATTCCTCCAGCGACCGCGGCCGGTAGACGAAGTTGGAGCGCTTCACCTCCGACAGCGCGGCCGACGGCTCGGCCGAATACTGGTGCCCGGGGTAGACGACGGGATCGCCGGACAGCCCGGCGAGCGCCTGCAGGCTGCGGTAGATCTCGTCGGCGTCCCCACCCGGGAAATCGGTGCGGCCACAGCCTTCCAGGAAGAGCGTGTCGCCCGAAACGAGCTTGTCCTCGACCAGGAAGCACTGGCTGCCCGGAGTGTGCCCCGGCGTGTGCAGCAGCCGGATCGGGATCGCTCCGACTTCGAGGACGTCGTCGTGGTCATGGGCCCGCAGGTCGGCACCGGACACCCCGGTGACCCGCCGCACCCACTCGCTCTCGGCCCCGTTGACGTGGATCGGCACCGGCTCGATCGCGAGGAGCTCGGCGATCCCGGGCAGCGAGAAGCCGAGCATCTCCCCGCCGACGTGGTCGGGGTGGTGGTGCGTCGCGAGCACACCGGTGAGCCGCATCCCGTCCTGCGCCAGGACGTCCAGGAGGTCCTGCACCGCGTAGGCGGGATCGACGATGACGGCGTCTTTCGTTTCGCGGTCGCCGATCAGGTAGGCGAAGTTCACCATCTGCGTCGCGACGGGATCGCCCACGGCGAAGTCACGGCCGGCGAGCAGCTGCCGGAAGTAGAGCCGATCAGTCATGCCGGACACCCTACGGTCCGTTCCGCACCAGCGCGGCGGCCTGGGTGAGCGCGGCCAGTACAGCGGCCACCGCGGGAGGGTCCGGCGGGTCGCCGTAGGTGGCTGCGTGGATGCGGCGGTGGACGCCGGCCAGCTCGGTCGCGTGGATGTCCGGGCGCCGATGGGCTTTCAGCGCCAGCCCGGGCAGGGTCGCGACCCCCAGGCCGGCCGCGACCAGGGACTGCACCACCACCATGTCGTCACTGGACGACGCGATGCGCGGGCCGAAGCCCGCCCCCGCGCAGATGGCGGTCAGCTCGGCCCGGCACCGGTCGCACCCGCCGATCCACGCGGCTTCGCGGTGGGCCGGCAGCGTGTCGGCCGGGCGGCGGCTGATCAGGTGGATCGGGTCGTCGGCGAGGTGGCGGAACCGGAAGCCCTCCTCCTCGAGCGGGGCGCCGGCGTGCTGGAAGACGAGGGCGACGTCGATTTCGCCGCGGCGCAGCATCTCCAGCGCCTCGACCGGGTGCCGGTCGGCCAGGCTCAGCTCGAGCCCCGGGTGGGCCCGCGCCAGGGAGGCGGCCGCCTCGGGGACGAGGGTGCTCAGCGCGGACGCGTTGGCGGCCAGCCGGACCCGGCCGGTCCGCAGGCCGACCTGGGCGGCCAGCTCGCCGGCCGCCGCGTCCACGCGGCCCACGATCTCGGCCGCGCGGTCGGCCAGCAAACGACCTTCGGCCGTCAGGCGGATTCCGCGGCCGGCCCGTTGCACGAGCCTGGCGCCGGTCGCCGTTTCCAGGCGGGCCAGGTGGTGGCTCACCGACGGCTGCGAATAGTGGAGCTCCCGGGCCGCTTCGGTCACCGACCCGTGCCGGGCCACCGCGGCCAGGACCTTGAGCTGGACCAGGTTCAGCATTCATCGAGAATATCAATGGGTTGCCACCCGGATTGGCATTGGACGTCATGTCCTGCCCCGCGCATCCTGATCGGGACACCGAGGAGGGCACGACGATGACCACAGGACCGGTGACCTGCGATCTCACGATCACGCTCGACGGCTACGCGGCCGGGCACCACCAGACCGAGCAGCGCCCGTTCGGCGACGACGGCGGCGACGGCTGGGGCGACCGGCTGCACGCCTGGTACGGCGAAGGCCGCGAGGCGCACCCCGAGGAGTTCGACCGCATGCTGACGGCCAAGGCGTTCATCATGGGCCGCAACATGTTCGGCCCGGTGCGCGGGGAGTGGGACCGGCCGTGGACGGGCTGGTGGGGCGACGACCCGCCGTACCACGGCCCGGTCTTCGTGCTCACCCACCACCCGCGCGCGCCGCAGCCGATGGACGGCGGCACCACCTTCCACTTCGTCACCGACGGCATCGAGGCCGCGATGGCGCGCGCCCGCGAAGCGGCAGGTGACGGCGGCATCTCCGTCCACGGCGGTCCGACCACCGTCAACCAGTACCTCGCCGCGGGTCTGGTCGACGAGCTGCGGCTGCACGTCTCGCCGTACACGCTCGGCGACGGCGTCCGGCTGTTCGACGGCGTGCCGCCGCTGAACCTGGAGCAGGTGGACGCACGGGCGACGCCTTCGGTCACGCACCTGCGGTACCGCGTGCTCCGCTGAACTCCGGCGTGGTGAGCACGATCCGGCCGAACACCTCGCCGGCGTCGAGCTTGCGGTGCGCCGCCGCGGCCTGCTCCAGCGGCAGCACCTCGTGCACGACCGCCCGCACGTCGCCGGCCAGCAGCTCGGCGACGGCGGCGCGCCGGTCGGCCGCCGGCACGGTGTCCGCGCTGAACGTCGCGAACGACAAGGACTTCCGGAACGCCGCGAACAGCGCCGTCCCGAAGTCGGCGGGCGGGTCGCCGGCCACCGCGCCGACGGCCACCAGGCGCCCGTTCGGGTTCAGCCGGCCGAAGAACGCCGGGAGGTCCGGGCCGGCCACGACGTCGAGGATGACGTCGTAGTCCCCGGCGCCCCCGCCGTCCCGGCCGACCACGTGGGTCGCGCCCAGCTCGCGCAGGCGGTCGCCGCGCTCGGCCGACGACGTCGTCACCGCGATCACCCCGGCTCCGCCGCGGGCCGCCAGCTGGACCGCCACGATCCCGATCCCGCCGGCCGCGCCGCGCACCAGCACCGACTCGCCGGGGGCGAACCGGGCGTGACGCAGGGCGAAGCGGGCGACCGTGCCGGAGCTGCCGAGCGTCACCGCGTCGACCGGCGACACGTCCGGCGGCAGCGCGACGAGCGTCGCGGCCGGGACGACCGCCTGCTCGGCGTAGCCGCCGCCGGTGCCGGCGAACGCCCAGACGCGCTGTCCGGTCCAGGCCGGGTCGACCCCGTCGCCGACCGCGGTCACCGTGCCGGCGATCTCGCCGCCCAGGACGTGACCGGCTTCGAAGCCGTAGGCGGCCAGCGCCCCGCTGCGGATCAGGACGTCGACCCCGCCGACGCCGATCGCCTCGGTGGTGATCAGCACCTGCCCGCCGGCCGGGCTCGGGTCCGGGAGGTCGACGACCGCCAGCCCCTCGGGCCCGCCGAACGCCTGCACCGCGACTGCTTTCACTGTTCTTCTCTCCTCGTTCCGCGATCCGTGATCGGCAGCGGACGCTAACGGACGCCGCCGTCCGGTCGGCTAAAGTGAGGAAGTGCCCGAGGGTTTGCCTCACCTGCTGCGATCCGACGCCCGGGACAACCGCGAGCGGATCCTCGAAGCCGCCCGCGCGGTGTTCGCCGCCGACGGCCTCGGCGTGCCGATGCGCGAAATCGCCCGGCGCGCCGACGTCGGCCCGGCGACCCTGTACCGCCACTTCCCGACCAAAGAGGCGCTCGCCGCCGAGGCGTTCGGCGAGCAGATGCACGCCTGCTACGCGATCGTCGACGAGGGGCTCGCCGACCCCGATCCGTGGCGTGGCTTCACCTCGGTGGTCGAGCAGCTCTGCGCGTTGCACGCCCGCGACCGGGGGTTCACCGCGGCCTTCACCTCGGTGTTCCCGCACGCGCTGGACTTCACCGCGGACCGCGAACGCGCGGTGAAGTCCCTCGCGGAGCTGACCCGCCGCGCCCGGGAAGCCGGTCGCCTGCGCGCGGACGTCGAACTGGACGACGTGATCCTCGTGCTCATGGCCAACGGCGGTATCCAGGCGTCCTCACCGGCGGTCCGGGTCGCTGCTTCGCGCCGCTTCGCCGCGCTCGCGATCCGGGGCATGCGGGCCTGAGCCGGCCCACTGGTGGACGCTTCCCCGGTGCAGGGCGGCGTAGACGCGGTCTCTGAGGACGTTCGCCTCGGGCGCGGACAGCGTCCGGTCCAGGGGGCGCAGCACCAGCCGAACGAGGAGGTTCTTCTGGTCCGGTTTCGCGCCGAGCCGGGCTCGCGCCTGCTCCGGCAGCCGGGCCCACGGCGTCTCCTGCCGGATCTCGACCGACTCGACGACGTCGGCTTCGCCGCCGAGGGCGTCACGGACGCGGTCGCCGAGGTCTTCGGCGCGGTCCCCGGCCGGCACCACGATCGACAGGTCGCGGCGCACCGGCGGCAGCGCGGAGACCGGCCGGTAGGGCGCGAGGTCCGTCAGCTGCGCGGCGACGGCCGGCTCGGTGGAGCGCAGCAGCCGGATGTCCGGGATGCCCTTGCGCAGCATGAGCATCCGGTCGAGGCCCATGCCGAGCGCGAGCCCGGACCATCCGTCCCCCAGGCCGGCCCGCGCCAGCACGGCGGGGTGGGCGAGCCCGCACTCGGCGACCTCGACCCAGCGCCCCTCGTGTTCGACGTCGAGCTGCGCACCCTCCACTGTGTACGGATGGCGGCGGGGTTCGAGCCGCCACTTCCGGTCCGGGACAAGGGCGGCGACCATCTCTTCGAGGTCGGCCCGGGTGGTGGTGCCGCGGACGATCCGCCACAGGTCGAGCTGGTGCGGCGTGCCGCTGTGCAGGCGGTCGATGCTGTCCCGGCGGTAAACGACACCGGGGCACACGAGCAGGACGTCGCCGGCCGGGCTCGCGGCCAGGGCCCGCAGCGCCGCGGGGATCATGGCGCTGGAGTGGCTGCGCAGGACGTGGTCCCGGTCGACGTACCGGGTGTAGCGGGCGTCACGGGTGACGTCGGCGGGGTCGTAGCCGAGGTTGTCGTAGTTGTCGGCGACGGTGACGATCCGGTCCCCCGGCCACCACCGGACGGCACAGGACCACCGGGCGGCCAGCGCATCGACGGCCTGATCGACAACGAGCTGGACGGCGTGCGGCCCGGCGGCCGGATCGGTGAGATCCCGGACGGCGAGGTCGCGGGCGAGCTGGGCGGGGCTGAGTGGTTCGGGCATGGCAAGGCCTCCAGGGTGAGCGGGACGGTCGAGGGAGAGCTCCCCCTGGCCCGGACACCCGGCGAGGTCGGTGCGGACAGCCGGTTTCCGCGTTCCCGACTTCGGGAGCGGGCGGATCGAACCGGGCGGCTCAGGCAAGCCCGGCCGCGGGCGTGGCACCGGAACCCCGCTGGCACCCGGAAAAGGGCCAGGGGGCCGGTAAATCGGCGGTACTCCGCGACAATGGCCACGAACTCAGGATAACGGGGCTGTCATTCGGTTTCCCGCGCTGAGATTGCGCGGGGCCGGGCCACAGCTGGCCGGGCCGCACTCCGCCAGGCCAGGCCAGGCCGCGCCGCGCCACAGCTGGCCGGACCGGGCCGCAACCCCGCCGGGCCAGACCTCACCAAGCCAAGCCCGTGCCGCACAACGCCAGGCCCTACCGCACCCACGAAACCCCACCCTCACCTGCCGCTCACTCACCCACCTCCCCGTCCGCCAGCTCGCGCAGCACGTCCAAATGCCCCACGTGCCGCGCCGTCTCCTGCACGACGTGCGCCACCACCCACCGCACGGTGAACTCCGACCGACGCCGGGTGCGGTCGTCGGGGCCCAGCCCTGTCAAGGCCTTCTCCGCGCGCGCCCACTCCGCCTTGTACGCCGCCACCACGGACTCCGGGGTGTCCTCCGGGGTCAGGTCCCAGCTCGGGTCCGGGCTGCCCGCCCACAACGACGGCAGGTCCGCCCCGCCCGCCTCGATCGACAGCCACCAGCGCTCGACCGCCGTCAGGTGCTTCACCACGCCCAGCGCGCTCATCCGCGGTGATGCCGGCAGCGGCGTCGCCGCCGCCTGGGCCCGAGGCAGCCCGGCCAGCTTGTTCACCGCCGTGGCCCGCAGGAACTGCAGGAAGTCCAGCTGCAGGCGCAGCTCGTCCCCGGCCACGGGCGCCGGCCAGCGGCGGTACGTCTTCGAACTCGTGTTCGACATGGCCGCACCGTACCGCAGCGGTCCGACAAAATGCCCGGCAACAGCCGGCAATAGAGTGACCCGCATGTGGTGGGGACTGCTCTGCGCCTTGGGCGCGGCATGCGCGTACGGCGTGGCTTCGGTGATGCAGTCGGTCGCCGCGCGGGCCACCGACACCGGGGCCGACGGCGTCGACCCGAAACTGCTGGTCCGCGTGCTCGGCCAGGGGAAGTTCGTGCTCGGGCTCTTCCTCGACGTCCTCGGGTTCGTCGCGCAGATCGCGGCCCTGCACGTCCTGCCGCTGTTCGTCGTCCAGGCCGCGCTCGCCGCGAGCCTCGCCGTGACCGCCGTCGCCGCGCGGTTCCTCGGTGTGCGGCTCGGCCGGCGCGAGTGGGCGGCCGTGGCCGTCGTGTGCGCCGGGCTCGCCCTGCTCGGCGCCGCTGCCGAAAGCGAGGGCTCCGATCCCGTCGGGCTGGGTTTCCGGCTCGTCCTGATCGCCGCGGTCGCCGTCCTCGCCGCGGCCGGGATCGTCGCGGGCAAGGCGAACCGCCGGATCCGGACGCCGGCGCTCGGGCTCGTCGCCGGGCTGTGCTTCGGCGTCGTCGCCATCGCCGGCCGGATCATCCCCAGCCTCGCGCCGCTGGACCTGCTCACCGATCCCGCGACCTACACCGTCGCCGTCGCGGGCGGGCTGGCGATGCTGTTCTACGCGACGGCGTTGCAGCGCGGGAGCGTCACCACCTCGACCGCGATGATGGTGCTCGGCGAGACGGTGTTTCCGTCACTGGTCGGTGTGCTGGTGCTCGGGGACCGCACCCGGCCCGGCTTCGCGGCCGTCGCCGTCGCGGGGTTCGCCCTCGCCGTGCTGGCCGCGCTCGCGCTGGCCCGGTTCGGGGAACCGGCGACCGAACCGCGGACTGAGACGAAGCCGACCGTGTTCCCGTAACTTCTTTACTTAGACTAGCCTTACCTATCCCAGCTCTGGACAGGGAGGCGCGGGTGCGCACGACGGGACGGCAGGTCCTCCGCCGGTCGATCGCCGGGCAACGACGATCGGTGGTGCTCGCGGCGCTGCTGACCGCGGGCCACCAAGGCGGCGAAGCACTGGTTCCGGTGGTGATCGGCGTGGTCATCGACCAGGCCGTCGCGGGCGGCTCGGTGAGCACGCTGCTGGTCTGGCTGGCGGTGCTCGGCGTGCTCTTCGCCGCGCTGTCGACCAGCTACCGGCTGGGCGCCCGCTTCGGCGAGCGAGCCGCCGAACGCGCCGCCCACGACCTGCGCCTCGACGTCGGGCGCCGGGTGCTGCACCCCGGCGGCGTCGGCGGCTCCGGCACCCTCGCCGGCGAGCTGGTGAGCATCGGGACGTCGGACGCCAAGCGCGTCGGCACGGTCAACGGCGTCCTGCCCTTCGGCGTCGCCGGGCTGGCCGGGCTGCTGGTCAGCGCCGTCGTGCTGCTCACCATGTCGCTGCCGCTCGGCCTGCTCGTGCTGCTCGGCACCCCGCCGATGCTCTACCTGGCGCACCTGATCGGGAAGCCGCTGGAGCGCCGCAGCGAAGCCGAACAGGAACGGTCCGCGGTCGCCTCCGGTGTCGCGACCGACCTCGTCGCCGGGCTGCGCGTGCTGAAGGGCGTCGGCGCCGAACGCGCCGCCGTCGACCGCTACCGCCGGACCAGCCAGGACTCGCTGCGGGCGACCCTGCGCGCGGCCCGCGCCCAGGCCTGGCACAACGGCGCGCTGCTGGCGCTCACCGGGATTTTCATCGCCGTCGTCGCGCTCGTCGGCGGCAACCTCGCCGCGGCGGGCGACATCAGCGTCGGCGACCTGGTCGCCGCGGTCGGGCTCGCGCAGTACCTGATCACGCCGTTCTCGATCTTCTCGTGGGTCAACGGCGAGCTCGCCCAGGGCCGGGCGTCGGCCGCGCGGATCGCCGACGTGCTGAACGCGCCGCCCGCCGTCGGCGCCGGGGACGCGACGCTGCCGGTCCCGGCGGCCGGGCACGTGAAGCTGTCCGCGCTGAGCCGCGGCGCCCTGCGCGACGTCGGCTTCGAGGCCCGTCCGGGTGAGCTGCTGGGCGTGGTGGCCACCGACCCGGCCGCCGCGACGGACCTGCTCGACTGCCTCGGCCGCGCCGCCGACCCCGCGAGCGGCTCGGTGTCGGTCGACGCGGTCGATCTGTCCACTGTGGACCCGAGTCGGGTCCGCGAGGTGGTGCTGGTCGCCGCGCACGACGCGGACCTGTTCGCCGGCACGGTCGCCGAGAACGTCGGGACCGGGCCCCGCGCCGCCGACGCGATGACCGCGGCCGCCGTCGACGAGGTGGCGAGCGCGCTGCCGGACGGCGCCGCGACCGCCGTCACCGAACGCGGGCGGTCGCTGTCGGGCGGGCAGCGCCAGCGGGTCGCGCTCGCCCGGGCGCTCGCCGCCGACGCGCCGGTGCTGGTGCTGCACGACCCGACGACCGCCGTCGACACGGTCACCGAGGCCCGGATCGCCGCCGGGCTCGCCGAACTGCGGCGCGGCCGCACCACGATCCTCGTGACCACCAGCCCGGCGCTGCTGGCCGCCACCGACCGCGTCGTCCTGCTCGACGACGGGCGGATCGCGGGCGAAGGCAGCCACGCCGAGCTGGCCGGCCGTCCCGACTACCGAGCGGCGGTGCTCTCGTGACCCGTGAACTCCTCCCCGTGGCCGACGGCCGCCGGATCCGCGCCGTCGTCGGCGAGCTGGCCGGCCGGGCGAAGGGCCGGACGGCGGCCGCGTTCACCATGCTCGTCGCGGCCACCGCGATCGGCCTGCTCACTGCCCCTCTGCTCGGCCGGGTCGTCGACCTGGTCGCCACCCGCCGTCCGGCGGCCGAGCTGGTCACGCCGATCGTGGGGCTGGTGCTCGTCGCGGTGGCGCAGGCGGTCGCGACGGCGATCGGGGTGTCGCTGGTGGCGCGGCTGGGCGAGACGATCCTCGCCGAGCTGCGCGAACGCTTCGTCGAACGCGCACTCGGCCTGCCGCTCGAACAGCTCGAGCGCGCCGGGTCCGGCGACCTCACCGCCCGCGTGACGAACGACGTCTCAGTGGTCGCCGAGGGCGTCCGGCAGGCGCTGCCCGAACTGGGCCGGTCGGTGCTGACGGTCGTCCTCACCCTCGGCGCGCTGGCCGTGCTGGACTGGCGGTTCCTGCTGGCCGCGCTGCTCGCCGTGCCGATCCAGCTGTGGACCGTGCGCTGGTACGTGCCGCGCGCGAAACCGTTGTACGCGGCCCAGCGCGAGGCGGTCGGCGTGCAACAGCAGCAGCTGCTGGACACCATCGGCGGCGCGAAGACGGTCCGCGCGTTCCGGCTGGCGGACACCCACCTGGAGCGCGTGCGGCAGCGGTCCGACGCCGCCGTCTCGCTCGCGTTGCGCGGGATCCGCCTGGTGACGCGGTTCTACGCGCGGCTCAACCTGGCCGAGTTCGTCGGGCTCTCGGCGGTGCTGGCGCTCGGGTTCCTGCTGGTCGGCTCGGACGCGGTGACGGTCGGCGTCGCGACGGCGGCGGCGCTGTACTTCCACAGCCTGTTCGGGCCGATCACCACCGCGCTGGCGCTGGTCGACGACGCGCAGGCGGCCGCGGCCAGCCTCGCGCGGCTGATCGGCGTCGCGGACCTGCCCGCCGAGGCGTCGCCCGCACAGCCGTCACGCCCGGTCGACGCGTCGGTGAAGACCGCGGGGATCGGGTACTCCTATGTGGACGGTTACCCGGTGCTGCGGGACGTCGACCTCGGTGTCGCGCCCGGCGAGCGGGTGGCGCTGGTCGGCGCGAGCGGGGCCGGGAAGACGACGCTGGCGAAGCTGATCGCCGGGATCCACCGCCCGGACACGGGATCGGTGACCCTCGGCGGGGTGCCGCTGGACGAGCTCGGCCCGGAGGGCACGCGCCGGACGGTCGGGCTGATCAGCCAGGAGGTCCACGTCTTCGCCGGCTCCTTGGCCGAGGACCTGCGTCTCGCGCGCCCGTCGGCGACCGACGCCGAACTGCGGGCCGCGCTGGCCAAGGTGGGCGCGCTGACGTGGGTTTCGTCCCTTCCGGACGGCCTCGCGACGGTGGTCGGCGAAGGCGGTCACCAGCTGACGGTGACCCAGGCGCAGCAGCTGGCCCTGGTCCGGCTGGTGCTGGCCGACCCGCCGATCGCGATCCTCGACGAGGCCACGGCCGAGGCGGGCAGCGCGGGATCGAAGGTGCTGGAGTCGGCGGCCGCGGCGGCGCTGGAGGGCCGCACGGCACTGGTGGTCGCCCACCGCCTGACGCAGGCGGCGGAGTCCGACCGGATCGTGGTCCTCGACGCGGGTGCGGTCGTGGAAACCGGGACCCACGACGACCTGGTCGCCGCGGGCGGCCGGTACGCGAAGCTGTGGGAGGCGTGGGCCGGCCAGCGCGCCTGACACACGGTGCCGGCCGATCCCGGCTGGCACCGTGCTTCCGGTCAGGCGATGGCCAGACTCCACTTCTGCCAGTTGGCCAGGGAAGTGCGCTCGTAGGTCGAAATGTTGGCGCTGGCGCTGGGCGTGAGGTAGTTGCCGCCGGCGACGTTGCGCACCCGGACCGTGCCGATCAGGTCCGGCTCGACCTGCCACTGCTGCGCCGGGTCGTTCGAAGCGCAGGCACTCACCAGGTCGACGTGGGGCGATCCGGACGACCCGGTGCGCAGGCAGGTCCCGGTCGCGAGATTGCGCAGCTGGACCACGCCCCCGCCGAGTTCGACCCGCTGGAACTTCTGTTCCACCGCACCAGCGCAGTCGGCCAGCTTCGCGGCGGTGCCACCGGCCGCGGCGCACTTGCCCTCCGACACGCTCTTGATCCGGACGATCCGGCCACTGGTGTCCGCCGGCGGAACCGGCGCGGTCCCGGTGACCCTGAACTGCCACCGCTGGTAGTCACTGCGGCCGGCGTCCTGCAGGAACACGCCGAAGTTGTCGTACAGGTAGGTATCGGCCACTCGGCCCGTCTTGGCGTGCGTCAGCTTCTCGCCGGCGACCACCCAGTACTGCTCTTCGTCTTCGTCGTCGCATTCGTAACGGACGACGTTGTTGATTCCCTTCACACAGGTTCGGTCGCCGAGGTTGCGGAGGATCACCTTGTCCCCGCCCACGGGGATCCGCTCCCACTGCTGGGTTTGTGCGCCGGTGCAAGTCTCCACCGTCACCCAGGCCACGGCCGGTGCGCCGACGCCGAGGCATTTGCCCAAGGCGACATTCTTGATTTCGAGCGCCTGATTGGTTTCCGCCATCGCGGGAGCCGTGACTCCCATCCCCATGGCCACTGCCGCGGCGATGACGGCGAAGATGCGCGATTTGAGTCACCCGGCGGACGATACCGATCTTGAGAGCAGGCGAGCACTCCATTAACGGCCATTGGTGTGAATAGTCCAGTTTGTTAGGCAAACGGCCGAGTATTGACAGGAACGCGACCCTTGCCGGTTGACGTCGGGGCCGGAACTCGCGTGATTAGAGGCGTATCTCGCGTGATTGGCGGGGCATCTCGCGTGATTGGCGGGGCATCACTCGGGTGGGACGACGACACGCCGGGAGCCTCGTGGCTCCCGGCGTGCCGGGTGGGAGGTGGTCAGGCGTCCATGGCGTCGGCCAGGGACTTGGGGCGCATGTCCGTCCAGTTCGCTTCCACGTGGTCCAGGCACTCCTGGCGGCCCGACGGGCCGAAGGCGACCGTCCAGCCGGCCGGGACGTCGGCGAACTCCGGCCAGAGGCTGTGCTGGTTTTCGGCGTTCACCAGGACCAGGTACGTCCCGGCGGGATCTTCGAACGGGTTGGTCATCGCGGGCCTCCTCAGGCGGTGATGTCCGTGCGGGCACCCTTCACCAGCGCGGTCAGCTTCTGGATGACCGGCGTGGCGAGCAGGTGGTTGAAGCGCGGTTCGGCCGACCAGTCACCCAGCTGGTCCGCCTTGACCGCGGGCAGCTGGTTCCAGGTCGGGAACTGCGTCATCTGGGCGCGCGGCAGCGCGTAGGACCGCGTGTCGGTGAGGATCAGGTCGGCCGGGTACTTGCCCGCCTGCTCCCAGCTCAGCTGCTCCCAGTAGTCCTCGTTGCCGCCGCCGGAGACGATGTCCAGCCCGAGCTCGCGGTAGTAGGCGAGGTCGGCGAAGTACTCCGGCTTCGCGATGTACAGGCCGTCCTTGTCGCCGTACAGCACGAGGACCTTGAGCCCGGCCTTCTCCTTCGCCGCCGCGCGCAGGTCCTCGGACGCCTTGCCGAAGTCCTCCTTGGCCTTCTTCATGGTGTCGGAGTTCGGGTCGCCGCCGAGGGCGACGGCCAGCTGCGAGTAGCGCTCGATCACCTTCGGCAGCGTGACCTTGTACTCCGACAGCGCGACGATCGGGGCGACCTGCTGCACCTTCGGGCCGAGGTCGTCGGTCAGCACCCACATGTCCGTCGGCTTGGTGCCGGTCAGGCCGGTGACGACCAGGTCGGGCTTGAGCGCGGCGAACTTCTCCATGCTGAAGTCGTCCCACGCGTTGCCGATCGACGTGACGGCGCCCAGGTCGATGTTGCCCGCCTGGAGCTCCTTGCCGCCGGACGCGGTCTTCTGCGGGCCGAAGACGCCGGCCGGGCGGACGCCGTAGTCCCACAGCGCGGCGGCCGCGCTGACGTAAGCCACGACGCGGGCCGGGCGCTGGTCGCGCGCGGCCTTCTGGCCGCGGTCGTCGGTGAACTCCCACGGGCCGGAAGCGGCGCCCGCGGGCTTGTCACCGCTGCTGCCGCACGCGGTGAGGGCCGCGGCGGCGGCGACGCCACCCGCCCCGATCAGGAATCCACGCCGGCTGAGCCCGGCAGCGCCTTGGAACACGGACATGAGCACCTTTCGAGAGCTTCGGGGGTCCGGGTGGCCGACCCCCGGATTTCACCAGAGACTTTAGGATAGGCACACCTTATTTAGGGCAGCCTCCCGAAGCAACTGTGTCAGCGCCCACCCCGGCCGGACAGCTGCGCCGGCGCGCCGGGCACCGGCTCGGCCGGGTCGTGACCCAGGTGGACCTGCCGGTTGTCGCCGTCCACGTGCACCACCCGCGGCCGGTGCGCGGCGCGCTCGGACTCGTGGACCTGGGCGTAGGTGATGATGATGACGAGGTCGCCGGGGTGCACGAGGTGCGCCGCGGCGCCGTTGACGCCGATCACGCCGGAGCCCGGCTCGCCGGTGATGGCGTAGGTCTCCAGCCGGGCGCCGTTGGTGATGTCGACGACCTGGACCCGCTCGCCCTCGACGATGTCCGCGGCGGCCATCAGCTCGGCGTCGATGGTCAGCGAACCGACGTAGTGCAGGTCGGCCTGCGTGACGGTGGCGCGGTGGATCTTGGCGTTCATCAGGGTGCGGTGCACGTCTACTCCGTGTCTCGGGTCAACAGCGCGGCAAGTCCGGCCGCGGTGGGGGTACGGAAGAACTCGGCGATGGCCAGCTCGGTGCCGAGCCGTTCGGTGATCCGGTTGCGCAGGACCACGAGCAGCATCGAATGGCCGCCGAGGGTGAACAGATCGTCGTCGGCGCCGACGGCGGTGACGTCCAGAACCTCCGCGAAGATCTCGCAGAGCGCCTTCTCCACGGGCGTTTCGGGTGCCCGGCCGCGTGCCTCGAACTCCGGCACCGGCAGGGCGGCCTTGTCGAGCTTCCCGTTGGCCGTGACGGGGAAGGCGTCGAGGGGCACGATCGCCGCGGGCACCATGTACTCCGGCAGCGACCGCGCGAGGAACTCCCGCAGCCGCACCGGGTCCGCGGTGGCCGGCGTGGTGTAGGCGACCAGCCGCTTGTCCCGGTCTTCGCGGACGACGACGAGCGCCTGGGCGACGTCCTCGTGCCGGGCCAGCGCCGTCTCGATTTCGCCCGGTTCGATCCGGAAGCCGCGGATCTTGACCTGGTCGTCGGTGCGGCCGAGGTACTCGAGCTGCCCGCCGGGCCGCCACCGCACCAGGTCGCCGGTGCGGTACATCCGCTCCCCCGGCGGTCCGAACGGGTCGGCGACGAACCGGTCCGCGGTGAGCCCGGGCCGCTCGTGGTAGCCGCGGGCCAGCCCGGCGCCGGCCAGGTACAGCTCGCCCGGCACCCCGGCCGGGACCGGCGAGAGGCCGCCGTCGAGGACGTACGCGCGGGTGTTGTGCACCGGACGGCCGATGACCGGCCGATCGGCGTCGCCGAAGCGGCCGACCAGCGCGTCCACCGTGGCTTCGGTGGGGCCGTAGAGGTTGTACGTCGCCGTGCCCGGCATCGACGCCAGGGTCTCCCACAGCGACTGGGAAACGGCTTCACCGCCGACGCCGACCACGCCGAGGGCGCAGCGGCCATCGGAGATCACGCCGGCCGCGGCCAGCTGCGCGAAGTGCGACGGCGTGAGCTCGAGGAAGTCGAGCCCGCGGTCGCGCACCACGGCCGCCAGCCGGTCCGGGTCGCGGCGGGTGTCGTCGTCGACGACGTGCACCTCGTGCCCGTCGAGCAGCCACAGCTGCGGCTGCCACGACGCGTCGAAGAAGAACGCCCACGCGTGCCCGACCCGCAGCCGCCGCCCGCCCGCGGCCGCGACCGCCGGGCGGTAGAGCGTCTCCCGGTGGCTGTGGAACAGGTTCACCAGACCGGAGTGCGGGATCACCACACCCTTGGGCTTGCCGGTGGAGCCGGACGTGTAGAGCACGTACGCCGGGTTCGACGGCGACGGCGGCGTGAGGACAGCGGAACTGTCCACGACGTCCTCGACGAACAGCGCCCCGGGCACCGGCGAAGCCAGCGAACGGCTGGAGAGTACCAGCGAGGCGCCGGAGTCGGCGACGATCGCCGCGATCCGGTCCCCCGGCTGGTCCGGGTCCACCGGCAGGTACGCCGCGCCCGTCTTGAACACCCCGAAGATCGCCTCGACGACGGCCGCCGAGCGGGGCAGCACCAGCGCCACGACCTTCTCCGGCCCCGCGCCCCGGGCCGCGAGCCACCGGGCGAGGCGGTCGGTCCGGGCGGCGAACCCGGCGAACGTGACGCTCGAATCCGCGTCGCTGAGCGCGATCGCGTCCGGGGTCGCCGCCACCTGGGCGGCCAGCCGGTCGATCACGGTCGGCGCCGGGAGTGTCAGCGGCTCGCCGGCGCCCCACTCGTGCACGATCCGGGTCCGCTCGGCGGGTTCGAGGACGTCGATCCGGCTCAGCGGCCGGTCCGGGTCCGCGACCACCGCCGCCATCACCCGGACCAGGCGCTCGGTGAGCGTCCGCGCCGTCGGCTCGTCGAAGAGGTCGAGGCTGTACTCGAGGTCGCCGTTGATGCCGTCGGCCGTTTCGACCAGGTCGAACGACAGGTCGAACTTCGCCTGCCGCAGCCCGGTGTCCCGGTAGGCCGCCTCCAGCCCGAGCAGCCGTTCCGGCTCCGAACCCGAGTGGTAGACCGCGAGCATGACCTGGAACAGCGGGTGCCGGGCCAGGGACCGGGGCGGGTTGAGCAGTTCGACGAGGTGCTCGAACGGCAGGTCCTGGCCGGCGTACGCCGCCAGGTCGGCCTCGCGGACGCGGTCGAGCAGCTGCCGGAACGTCGGGTCGCCGCCGGTGTCGGTGCGCAGCACGAGGGTGTTGACGAAGAACCCGGCGAGGTCGTCCAGTGCGTGGTCGGTGCGGCCGGCCACCGGCGTCCCCAGCGGGATGTCGGTGCCCGCGCCGAGCCGGGTCAGCAGGGTGGCCAGCACCGCCTGCAGCACCATGAACGTGCTGGTGTCGCTGCGGTGGGCCAGCTCCCGCAGGCCGCGGTGCACGTCGGCGGGCACGGTGAACGGCACGGCGGCACCGCGGTTGGTCGAGCGCGCCGGGCGCGGCCGGTCGGCCGGGAGCGCCAGCTCGTCCGGGATCCCGGCCAGGGTGTCGCGCCAGAACGCCGCCTGAGCGCCGAGGACGCTGTCCGGGTCGTCGGCCCGGCCGAACATCTCCCGCTGCCACAGCGTGTAGTCCGCGTACTGCACCGGCAACGGCGTCCACTGTGGACGCTCGCCGCGGAGCCGGGCGGCGTAGGCGGTGTCGAGGTCCCGCTTCAGCGGCGGCAGCGACCAGCCGTCACCCGCGATGTGGTGCACCAGCAGCACGAACACGTGCCGCTGCGGTCCGGCCGACACGAGCGTCGCCCGGATCGGGATTTCGGCGTCGAGGGTGAAGCAGTACGACGCCGCCGCGGTGACGCGCTCGTCGAGGTCCGCCGCGGACACGGTCTCGGTGACCAGCACCGGGCGAGCCTCGTCGAGCACGACTTGCCGCGGGGTGCCCTGCTCTTCGACCAGGAGCGTCCGGAGGATCTCGTGGCGCGCCACGACGTCACCCAACGCGGCCTGCAGTGCCTCGGTGTCGACCGGGCCGCTCAGTTCCCACGCCCACGGGATGTTGTAGGTCGCGTTCATCCCGTCCAGGCGGTCGAGGAACCACAGCCGCTGTTGCGCGAACGACAGCGGCAGGACCTCCGGCCGCTCGGCAGGCACCAGAGCCGGCCGGCTGCGCCGGCCCGGGTCCAGTGCTTCGGCGAGGCGGGCCGGGGTCGGCGCGTCGAACACCGCCCGGATCGGCACCTCGACGCCGAGCAGCGCGCGGATCCGGCTGACCAGCCGCGTCGCCAGCAGCGAATGCCCGCCGAGGGTGAAGAAGCCGTCGTCGGGGCCGACCGCCGGGACGCCGAGGACGTCGGCGAACAGCTCGCACAGCGCCTGTTCGGCCGGGGTCCGCGCGACCCGGCCGGAGGTGCGGACCTCCGGGTCGGGCAGGGCGGCACGGTCCAGCTTGCCGTTGGCGTTCACCGGCAGCTCGGGCAGGACGACGATCGTCGACGGCACTAGGTACTCCGGCAGCCGCCCGGCGAGCGAGGCCCGCAGCGCGACCGGGTCGCCAGACGGCGCCACGTAAGCGATCAGCCGGTCGTCCCGGGCGATCACGGCGGCGCGCGCCACCGAGGCGTCGGCCGTCAACGCGGCTTCGACCTCGCCCGGCTCGATCCGGAACCCGCGGATCTTGAGCTGCTGGTCGGCACGGCCGAGGAACTCGAGGGTCCCGTCGGCGCGGCGGCGGACGAGGTCGCCGGTCCGGTACATCCGCTCCCCCGGCTCGAACGGCGAGGCGACGAACCGCTCGGCGGTGAGCGCCGGACGGCCGAGGTAGCCCCGCGCGAGCCCGGCGCCGGCCAGGTACAGCTCACCGCGGACGCCCGGCGGCACCGGCCGCAACGCCGCATCGAGGACGTACGCGCGGGTGTTCGCGATCGGCCGCCCGATCGCCACGGAGCCGGCGCAGACGTGCGCCAGGCTGTCACCGGCGACTTCGGAGCAGCCGTAGAGGTTGACCAGCTTCGCCGACGGCCAGCGGGCCGCGACCTTCGCCGCGAGGGCGCCGGAAAGCGGTTCGCCGCTGGTGATCCACGTCGTCACCGAGGCGAACGCGCCGGCTTCGGTGTCCTCGGCGAAGGTGGCGAGGAGGCTCGGCACCACGGTCAGCACCTGCGCGCCGGATTCGCGCACCAATCCGGCGAGGGCGTGCGGGTCGGTGGCCGTGGTGTCGTCGGCGAGGACCACCGGATCGCCCGCGACGAGCCCGCCGAGCAGCTCGGTCGAGCCGTCGATGAACGTCAGCGCGCTCTTCGCCACGCGTACGCCTCGAGCGACGTCCCGGCCCCAGTGCAGCCGGTTGGCCAGGGCCCGCTGGGTGCCGGCGACCGCCTTCGGGCGACCGGTGGAACCCGACGTGAAGATCACGTACGCCGGGTGGTCCGGGCCGATCGACGGCCAGGCCGGTTCCGGCCCGGTGTCACCAGGCCGGACGAGCCGCTCCCCGAAGCCTTCTCCGGCGATGACCAGGTGCGGTGCCGCGTCGGCGAGCATCAGCTCGAGGCGTTCGGCCGGGTGGTTGAGGTCCAGGGGCAGGTAGGCGGCACCGGTCTTGAGGACCGCCAAGAGCGCCACGACCAGGTCCACCGACCGCGGCAGCGCGACCGCCACCACCCGCTCCGGGCCCGCGCCGCGCGCGAGCAGCGCCCGGCCCAGCTGCGTGGCCCGCGTGTCCAGCTCGGCGTAGGTCAGCCGCTCCGGGCCGAACACCAGGGCGGGAGCGGCCGGCGTCCGCGCGACCTGGGCCGCGAACAGCCCGGCGGCCGTCTCCGCGGGCAGCGGGGTCGCGGGGTCGGCGGCGAGCAGGTCGTGCTCGGCGCCGGTGAGCAGGTCGACGGCGCCGATCCTCGTGTCCGGGTCGGCGACGACGGCGGCCAAGAGCGTCCGCAGCCGCTCCAGAACCGCCTCGACGCTCGCGCGGTCGAAGACGTCGCTGTTGTACTCCGCCGTGCCGCGGATCCCGGCCTGGTGGCCGGGCCGCTCGCCGACGAAGAACGTCAGGTCGGCCCGCGCGGTGCCGGTGCGGACCGGCTCCTCGGCGACGGTGAGACCGGGCAGGGCGACGTCGGCGACGGCGTTGTTCTGCCAGGCGAGCATCGTCTGGAACAGCGGGTGGTACGCGAGCGACCGGGCCGGGTTCAGGGCCTCCACCAGCCGTTCGAACGGGACGTCCTGGTGGGCGTAGGCGTCGAGGCTGCGCTCGCGCACCCGGGCCACGAGGTCGCGGAACGACGGGTCGCCGCCCGTGTCCACGCGCAGGACGAGGGTGTTGACGAAGAACCCGACGAGGTCGTCGAGCGCGGAGTCGGTGCGCCCGGCGATGGACGTGCCGAGCGGGATGTCGGTGCCCGCGCCGAGCCGGGTGAGCACCGCGGTGAGCCCGGCGTGCACGACCATGAACACGCTGGCCCCGCAGGCCCGGGCGAGCTCGACCAGTCCACTGTGGAGTTCCGCGTCCCAGCCGAAGGCGAACTGCTCGCCGCGGTAGGACGCCTCCGCCGGGTGTGGCCGGTCGGTGGGCAGCTCGATCCGCTCCGGCAGGCCGGCGAGTGCCGTGCGCCAATAGGCCAGCTGCGGTTCGATCACCGGCTCGCCGAGGACGTCCCGCTGCCACAGCGTGTAGTCCGCGTACTGCACCGGCAACGGTGTCCACCCAGGGGCCGCACCGGCCCGGCGGGCGGTGTAGGCCGTCGCCAGGTCCCGCCACAGCGGTGCGGTCGACCAGCCGTCGGAGGCGATGTGGTGGAACACCAGCACCAGGACGTGCTCGCGGGCACCGAGGCGGAGCAGCTCCGCCCGCAGCGGGATCTCCGACTCCAGCTCGAACACCGTGCCGGCCGCTTCCGACACCGCGTCGGCGAGCGCGGTCCCGGTGACCGGGCGGACCGGCAGCGGGATCGTGACGTCGTCGAGGACCAGCTGCCGGGCTTCCCCGTCGATCTCGGGGAAGACCGTGCGCAGGGCTTCGTGGCGCCCGACCACGTCGGCCAGCGCCGTGTGCAGCGCGCCGACGTCGAGGTCGCCGGTCAGCCGGACCGCCGTCGGCATGTTGTACGTCGCCGACGGGCCTTCCAGCCGGTGCAGGAACCACAGCCGCTGCTGGGCGAACGACAGCGGCAGCACCTCCGGGCGCGGGTCGGCGCGCACCAGGGCGGGCCGGGCGGGCGAAGCGCCCGACGTGGCCAGCAGCGCGGCCAGCCCGGCCACCGTCGGCGTCTCGAACACCGACCGCACCTGCAGTTCGACGCCGAAGACCGCCCGGAGCCGGGCGACCAGGCGGGTCGCCATCAGCGAATGCCCGCCGAGGGCGAAGAAGTCGTCGTCGACCCCGATCGACGCCGCGTCGAGGACCTCGGCGAAGAGCCCGCACAGAACCTCTTCGACCGGGGTCCGCGGGGCCCGGCCGGTGGGGGCCGCCTGCTTGTCCGGGCTCGGCAGGGCGCGGCGGTCCAGCTTGCCGGAGGCCAGCAGCGGGAGCCGGTCCAGCAGCACGAACGCCGAGGGCACCATGTACTGCGGCAGCCGGTCGCGGACGTGGGCCCGCAGGGCCGCGACGAGCGCGCCGGTGTCCCGTTGCCCCGCCGGGTGGTTGCCCAGCGCCTCGAGGGCGGCCCGGACCGGGCGGCCGCGGTGGATCCGCTGCGGCTCACCGGTGGTGAACACGACTTCCAGCTCGCCGACGTTCGCGTTGAAGGTCGCGTACACCCGGTAGCCGTGCCGCTCGCCGAGGTCGTGCAACGCCTCGGGGTCCACCCCGTCCCTTTGCTCCAAAGAGGACAGCGCCGTCTCGGCGTCCCCCGCGGCCAGCGCGGTGACGGCGGCGAGTTCACCGGACAGCCGGGCGTCCGGCACGCCGGTGACGCGCAGCCGGGCCGGACCGGCCGTCAGCAGCCGCTCCAGCTCTTCCACCGAGGCGAACGCGACCACGTCTTCGGCGACCGGCGCCGGCTTCGGGGCTTTCCGCAGGACGACGTCGTAGCGGTGCCGGGTCAGCTCGTTGTGGGCGTGGCCGCGTTTGACCCACAGGTCGACGTCGTCGAAGCCGTCGAGTTCCCCGGCCAGTGCCGCGAAGAAGTCCGGGTCGAGGACGAGTTCGCCTTCCCGCGCGATCGCCTGGTCCACCGCGGCGACGTCCCGGCGGCCGTGCCGCAGCTCGGTCGCCGTCCGGAACGCCCGCAGCGAGCGGAGGTTCCGGATGTCGCCGAGGAAGAGCACGCCGCCCGGCCGGACGTGCGCCGCGGCCGTGCGGAGGACTTCGGCGAGGTAGCCGACGCTCGGGAAGTACTGCGCGACCGAGTTGACGATCACCGTGTCGAACTCCGGCAGCTCACCCAGGTCGTGGGCGGGCCGCGCGGCCAGGTGGACCTTGCCCGCGAACGGCGTCGCCGCGAGTTCGCGCCGCAGGTTGGCGATGGCCTTCTCGGAAAGGTCGACGCCCCAGTACTCCTCGGCGTCCGGCGCGATCCGCGACAGAATCAGCCCACTCCCCACACCGATCTCCAGCACCCGCCCCAAGGCGGAGCTTTCACGTGAAAGCGGGAGTCTCCTCAGGGAACGGATGCGGTCGATCGTGGCCGCGTGCCACTCCCGCATCTCGTCGAGGGGGATTTGGGTGCCGTCGTAGCTGGAGTTCCAGCCGGTGAAGTTCTCCTCCAGCCCGCCGGACGCCGCTTCGGTGAAGACGTTCTCGTGCAGCTCGCGCCACTCGCCGACGTGCTCCAGTTCCGCTTCTTCGTCGCGCCCGGCCGCGGGCACGGCGTAAGCGATGAGCCGCCCGTCCTGGGCGACGACGACGGACTGCCCGACGCGCGGGTGCTCGGCCAGCACCGACTCGATCTCACCCAGTTCGATCCGGTAACCACGGATCTTGACCTGGTCGTCGGCCCGGCCCAGGAACACCAGACGACCGTCCGGCAACCACTTCACCAGATCACCCGTGCGGTACAACCGCCCGCCCGAACCGAACGGGTCCGCGACGAACCGCTCCGCCGTCAGCCCCGGCCGCCCGAGATAACCGCGGGCCAGACCGCTGCCGGCGAGGTACAGCTCCCCCACCACGCCGGGCGGGACCGGCCGCAGCCCGGCGTCGAGGACGTACGCGCGCGTTCCCGGGTCGGGAATGCCGATCGGGACGACCGTCGCGTCCGCCAGCTCGGCCGGGTCGCTCTCGCCGAGCGTCGAGTTGGTGGTGGCCTCGGTCGGGCCGTAGGCGTTGAACATCCGCCGTCCGGGCGCCCACCGGCGCACCAGCTCGGGCGACACGCGCTCGGTCCCGGCGAGCAGCACGCTGTCGCGGGGGAGGTCGCACTCCGCCGGCATGGCGTCGAGCAGGGCGGGCGGGAGGATCATGAAGTCCACGCCGTGCCGGTGCGCGTACTCGGTCAGCGCCGGGCCGGCGACCCGCCGCTCGGCCGGGACCACCACGAGGCGGCCACCCGAGAGCAGGCCGAGGCACAGGTCCCAGAAGGCGACGTCGAAACTCGGCGACGCGAACTGCAGCACCCGGCTGTGCGGCCCCACGCCGAACCGCTCGACCTGGGTGGCGACCAGCTTCGCCACGCCCGAGTGCTGGAGGACGACGCCCTTCGGCCGCCCGGACGAGCCGGACGTGTAGATCACGTACGCCGCGTTCTCCGGCGTGACCGTCACCTGCGGGTCCTCTGTGGACATCCGCGTGAGCGCCGCGTCGTCCAGGAGGAGCCGGGGCAGGGCCTCGGGCAGCTTCGCCTCGACGTCCCGGGTCGTCACCACGCAGACCGGGGCCGCGTCCTCGACCATGTAGGAGATGCGGTCGCCCGGGTAGTCGACGTCGATCGGCAGGTACGCGGCACCGGCCTTGAGCACCGCCAGCTCGGCGACGATCATGCCCACCGACCGCGGCACGGCCAGTGCGACCACGCGCTCCGGCCCGGCACCGCGGTCGAGCAGCAGGTGCGCGAGCCGGTTCGCGCGGGCGTTCACCTCGGCGTAGGTCAGCTCGACGTCCTCGAAGACGAGCGCCACCGCGTCCGGGGCCTCGGCGACGCGCCGGGCGAACATCCCCGGGAACGTCTCGGTGCCCGCCGGGTCGAGGGACCCGGCCCAGGCGGTGAGCACGCGATCGCGCTCGTCCCCGTCGAGAAGGTCCAGGGCCCCGACCGGGCGGTCGGGCTCGGCCGAGGCGGCCCGCAGCAGCACCTCGAGGCGGCGCAGGATGCCGTCCGCGCTCGCGTGGTCGAAGACGTCGGCGTTGAACTCCAGCACGCCGGCGATCCCGGCCTCGCGTTCGGTCAGCGAGATCGACAGGTCGAACTTCGACGTCCCGGTGGTCACCGGGATCTCGGTGACGGCGAGGCCGGGCAGGGTCACCTCGGCGCGGGTGTTGTTCTGCCCGGCGATCATGACCTGGAACAGCGGGTGGTAGGACAGCGACCGCGCCGGGTTGAGCACCTCGACCAGCCGTTCGAACGGGACGTCCTGGTGGGCGTAGGCGTCGAGGTTGCGCTCGCGGACCCGGGCCAGCAGTTCGCGGAACGTCGGTTCGCCACCGGTGTCGACGCGCAGGACGAGGGTGTTGACAAAAAAGCCGACGAGGTCGTCCAGGCCGGCGTCGGTGCGGCCGGCGATGGGCGAGCCGATCGGGACGTCGGTGCCCGCGCCCAGCCGCGTGAGCAGGGCGGCGAGGGCCGCGTGCACGACCATGAAGACGCTGGCGCCGCACTCGCGGGCCAGCTCGGCCAGCCGGGTGTGGAGCCCCGCGTCCCAGGTGAAGGTGTGCAGCTCGCCGCGGAACGTCGCGGTCGCCGGGTGCGGCCGGTCCAGGGGCAGCTCGATCCGGTCCGGCAGGCCGTCGAGGGCCGTCCGCCAGTAGTCCAGCTGGGCGCTCAGCACGCTGTCCGGGTCGTCCTCGCGACCGAGCAGATCCTGCTGCCAGAGCGTGTAATCCGCGTACTGCACCGGCAGCGGCGTCCACTGTGGAGTATCGCCGGCCCGGCGGGCGGCGTAGGCCGTCGCGATGTCGCGCCACAGCGGGGCCATCGACCACCCGTCGGAGGCGATGTGGTGGAACACCAGCGCGAAGACGTGCTCGCGGGCGCCCAGCCGCAGCAGCTCCGCCCGCACCGGCACGTGCCGCTCCAGGTCGAACGAACCGCGGACCAGGCCGGTCAGGGCCTCGTCGAGGTCGTCGACCGCCCGCACCCGCAGGTCGAACTCGCCGGCGGGGAGGATGTCCTGGTAGGGCACGCCGTCCCGCTGCGGGAACCGGGTGCGCAGCGCTTCGTGGCGGGCGAGCACGTCGGACAGCGCCGTGCGCAGCGCCTCGACGTCGAGGTCGCCTTCGAGGCGCATGATCAACGGGACGTTGTAAGTGGCCGACGGCCCTTCGAGGTGGTGCAGGAACCACAGCCGCTGCTGGGCGCCGGACAGCGGGACGAGCTCCGGACGGCGGGTCCGCACCAGCGGCGGCCGGGCGGTCCCGCGGGCGGTGGCGAGCACCCCGGCCAGGCCCGCCGGGGTCGGCGTCTCGAAGACCGCCCGCACTTCGAGCTCGGCTCCCACGGCGGTGCGGACGCGGGCGATCAGCCGGGTGGCCAGCAGCGAATGGCCGCCGAGGGCGAAGAAGCTGTCGTCCGGGCCGACCCGCGGCAGGCCGAGGACGTCGGCGAACAGCTCGCACAGCTGCCGTTCGACCGGGGTGCGCGGCTCGCGGTCCGAAACGGGCGCGCTCCGCTCGGGCGCCGGGAGCGCGCGGCGGTCGAGCTTGCCGTTCGCCGTCACCGGAAGCGCGTCGAGCACGACGATCGCCGACGGCACCATGTGCTCGGGCAGCCGTTCGGCAGCCAGGGCTCGCAGCTGGGTGGGCAGGGCGGCGCTCCGGCGCGAGCGCCGGGGATTGCCGGTGTAGGTCAGGAGCGGGTCCGGGCCGGGCCGGAACGCGCCGGCCGGGTCGCCGGTCGTGAACAGGACGTCGACCGAGCCGTCGCCGGCCGCGGACCAGGTGACGACCGCACCCAGTTCGTACCAGTCTTCGGGGTGCACGCCTTCGGTGATCCGCCCGTTGGGGACGCCTTCGACACGCAGGCCGTCGCCCAGGCGTGCAACCACCTCGTCCACAGTGGACACGTCGGTGCCCCAGGTCAGCGTCTCGACCGGGAGCGGCTCGGCGGCGCCCGGGCGCAGGACCACGTCGTAGCGGTACTGGGTGAGTTCGTTGACCGCCCGGCCGCGCTTGACCCGGATGTCCGCGGCGACACCGTCGAGGCCCGCGAAGAACTCCGGCGCGACGAGCAGTTCCTTCTCCCGCAGCAGACGCTGTTCGACGTCACCGCCGCGCGTCCGCGCCACCGCGGTGTGGAACGCCCGGACCTGGCGCAGGTCCCGGACGTCGCCGACGAAGAGCGACCCGCCCGGCGCCAAGAGCGCCAGGGCCTGGCGTACGACGTCCAGCAGGTAGGTCCCGCTCGGGAAGTACTGGACGACGGAGTTGAGCACGATCGTGTCGAAGAACGCCGCCGGCAGGCCGGTCAGGTCGGCCGCGTCGCCGGTGCGCAGTTCGACCCGCTCGGCGAGCGCGGGATCGGCCGCGACCCGCTCGCCCAGCGAGGTGATGACCTCGGCGGAGAAGTCCGTGCCCCAGTACGCCGCGCAGTGCGGGGCCAGCTCGGTCAGGAGCAGGCCGCTGCCGACGCCGATCTCGAGGACCCGGCGCGGCTGCAGCTCGCGGATCCGCGTGACGATGGCGTCGCGCCACTCGCGCATCTCGGCCCGCGGGAGCGGCTCGCCGGTGTAGCTGGAGTTCCAGCCCGCGAACTCGTCCTCGGCGCCCGAGTACATCGAGTCGTACAGGGCCCGCCACTCGCCGACCTGCTCGGTCTCCTCCTCGGCCGAACCGGAGGTGTCGGCGGGAACGACGTACCCGACCAGGCGGACGTCGCCGGGCCGGTCTTCGCGGGCGACGACAACCGCGTGGGCGACGTCGTCGTGCGCGGCCAGGGTCGCGGCGATCTCGCCGGGTTCGACGCGGAAGCCGCGGATCTTGATCTGCTCGTCGCCGCGGCCGAGGAACTCGAGGACGCCGTCGGAGCGGAAGCGGGCGAGGTCACCGGTGCGGTACATCCGGGCGCCGGGCGCGCCGAACGGGTCGGCGACGAACCGCTCGGCGGTGAGCCCGGCACGGCCGAGGTAACCACGGGCGAGCTGGACGCCGGCCAGGTACAGCTCACCCGGGGTGCCCGGCGGCACCGGGCGCAGGGCGGCGTCGAGGACGTAGGTGCGGGTGTTCCACACCGGACGTCCGATGGGGACGGAACCGTCCTTCGTGGACGTCCGGTGGGACGTGACGTCGACCGAGGCTTCGGTCGGGCCGTAGAGGTTGTGCAGCTCGGCGTCCAAGACCTGCCCGAACTGCGCGACGGCGGCCGGGGGCAGGGCCTCGCCACTGCACAGGACCCGGCGGAGGCTCGTGCACTCCCCCGCGGCCGGCTCCTGCAGGAACACCTGCAGCATCGACGGGACGAAGTGGACGGTCGTGATGCCGCGGTCGCGGATCAGCCGGGCGAGGTAGGCGGGGTCCTTGTGCCCGTCCGGGCGGGCGAGCACCTCGGTGGCGCCGGTGAGCAGCGGCCAGAGGAACTCCCACACCGAGACGTCGAAGCTCGACGGCGTCTTCTGCAGCACGCGGTCGCCGTCCGTGAGACCGTACTCGTCCTGCATCCACAGCAGCCGGTTGACGATTCCCGCGTGCGGGACGACGACGCCCTTGGGACGGCCCGTCGAGCCGGACGTGTAGATGACGTACGCCGGGTTTTCCGGCCGGAGCACGGCTTCCAGGGGCGCGTCCGGGACCCCGGCCAGGGTGTCCGGGTCGTCCAGGAGGAGGGCGCCCGGGACGGCGGTGTCCGCGACGGCCAGCACCAGCGCCGGGTCGGCGTCGTCGAGCATGAAGGCGATGCGGTCGGCCGGGTAGCCGGGGTCGAGCGGCAGGTAGGCCGCGCCCGTCTTGAGCACGGCGAGGATCGCCGTGACCAGGTGCGTCGAGCGGGGCAGGGCCAGGGCGACCACCCGCTCCGGCCCGGCGCCCCGCGCGGCGAGCACGCGGGCCAGGCGGTTGGAGACGGCGTCCAGCTCGGCGTAGGTGAGCTCTTCGTCCTCGAAGACCAGCGCCGGCTGGTCGGGGGTCCGCGCGACCTGGGCGGCGAACAGGTCCGGGACGGTGACCGCGGGGATGGGCTCGGTGGCCCCGGACCAGGTCTTTTCGAGGCCGTCGCGCTCGGCCGGGGTGAGCACGTCGAGGGAGCCGAGGCGGCGGTCCGGGGCGGCGACGACCTGCCGGAGCAGGGTTTCCAGCCGGTCGAGGACGCCGGTCACGGTGGCGCGGTCGAAGACCTCGGCGTTGAACTCGGCCTGGCCACCCACGCCGTCGGCCCGTTCGGTGAAGGAGAACCAGAGGTCGAACTTGGCCGTGCCGGTGCCGACGGGCTGCTCGGTCACGGTCAGCCCGGGCAGCTCGACGCCGGTGCCGGGGGTGTTCTGCCAGGCGAGCATGGTCTGGAACAGCGGGTGGTGCGCGAGCGACCGGGCCGGGTTCAGGGCCTCCACCAGGCGCTCGAACGGGACGTCTTGGTGGGCGTACGCGTCGAGGCTGCGCTCGCGCACGCGGGCGACGAGGTCGCGGAACGACGGGTCGCCGCCCGTGTCGACCCGCAGGACGAGGGTGTTGACAAAAAACCCGACGAGGTCGTCCAGGCCGGCGTCGGTGCGGCCGGCAATCGGGGTGCCGATCGGGATGTCGGTGCCCGCGCCGAGGCGGGACAGCAGCGCCGTCAGGCCCGCGTGCACGACCATGAACGGGCTGGCCCCGCAGGCGCGCGCGAGGTCGGCCAGGCCGGCTTGGAGCCCGGTGTCCCAGGTGAAGGTGAAGAACCCGCCGCGGTAGGCCGAGACCGGCGGGTGCGGCCGGTCGAGCGGGAGCGGGATGCGGTCGGGCAGGCCGGCCAGGGTCTCACGCCAGTATTCGAGCTGGGCCGGCTCTTCGGTGGCCAGGAGTTCGCGCTGCCAGAGCGTGTAGTCCGCGTACTGCACCGGCAACGGCGTCCACTGTGGAGCTTCGCCGTCGAGGCGGGCGCGGTAGGCCGTGGCGATGTCCCGCCACAGCGGCGACAGCGACCAGCCGTCGGCGGCGATGTGGTGCACGACCAGGACCAGCACGTGCCGCCGCGGGTCGACGGTGAGCAGCTCGGCGCGCACCGGGACCCCGGCGCCCAAGTCGAACACGCCGCGGACCAGCCGGTCCACTTCGGTGTCCACATCGGTCACTTCGCGGACGGTCAGCTCCACCGTCGCTTCGGGCAGTACCTCCTGGTACGGCACGCCGTCGGCGACCGGGAAGATCGTCCGCAGCGCCTCGTGCCGGTCCAGGACGTCGGTCAAGGCCCGCCGGAGGGCTTCGACGTCGAGCTCGCCGGTCAGCCGCATGACGAGCGGGACGTTGTAGGTCGCCGAGCCGCCTTCCAGCCCGTGCAGGAACCACAGCCGCTGCTGCGCGAACGACAGCGGCAACCGCTCCGGCCGCTCGGCGACGCGCGCGAGCGGGCGCCGCTCGGTCTCGGTGACGGCGCCGGCGAGCAGCTCCGCGAGCGCGGCCGGCGTCGGGGCGTCGAACACCGCCCGCACCGGCACTTCGGCACCGACGGCCGTGCGGATGCGCTGGATCAGCCGGGTGGCGAGCAGGGAATGCCCGCCCAGGGCGAAGAAGTCGTCGTCCGGTCCCGCCTGCGGCACGCCGAGGACGTCGGCGAACATCTCGCACAGCAGCTGCTCGACGGGGTTGCGCGGCGCGCGGCCCGGTCCGGCGGTGAACCGCTCCGGGCTCGGCAGGGCCTTGCGGTCCAGTTTGCCGGAGGCGAGCACGGGCAGCTTGTCGAGCACGACGAACGCCGAGGGCACCATGTACAGCGGCAGCCGGTCCCGCACGTGCGCGCGCAGCGACGCCACGAGCGCCCCGGTTTCGCGCCGTGCCGCCGGGTTGTTGGCATAAGACCCCGGCGTCCCCGTCTGCCGCACCGGCCGGTACGCGGGACCCCCCTGCCCCGAGCGCCCCAATGTGGCGTTGGTTGCGTCCAACGCACCGAACGCCACATTGGGGCGCAGGAAGACCGCCTCGAGCTCGCCGGCCTCGGGTGCCAAGGTGACCGCCACGCGGTAGCCGGCGCGCTCGCCGAGCCGGTACAGCGCTTCCGGGTCGACGCCGTCCCGGCGTTCCAGTGCGGTCAGGGCCGCCTCGGCGTCGCCGGTGTCGAGGGCGCGGACCGCGGCCAGCTCGCCGGCCAGCCGCGCGTCCGGGATCGCGGTGACCCGCAGCCGCTCCGGCGTCTCGGCGGCCAGGAACCGCTCCACCGCCCCGAGGCCGCCGAACGCGACGACCTGCTCTTCCGCCGCTTCCGGCCGCGGGGCCTTCCGCAGGACGACGTCGTAGCGGTGCCGGGTCAGCTCGTTGTGCGCCTTGCCGCGTTTGACCCACAGGTCGACGTCGCCGAAGCCTTCGAGCTTCCGGGCGAGAGCCGCGAAGAAGTCCGGGTCGAGGACCAGCTCGCCCTCGCGCGCGATCGCCTGGTCCACCGCGGCGACGTCGGCCCGGCCGCGGTGCAGCTCGACGGCGGTCCGGAACGCCCGCAGCGAACGGAGGTTGCGGATGTCGCCGACGAAGATTGTCCCGCCCGGGGCCAGGAGACCGGCGGCGGTTTTCACGACTTCGGCGAGGTAGTCCGCACTCGGGAAGTACTGCGCGACCGAGTTGATGATCACCGTGTCGAACTCCGGCAGCTCGCCGAGGTCGTGGGCCGGCCGGGCGGCGAGGTGGACCTTGCCCGCGAGCTCCGGCATCGCCGCGACCTCACGCCGGACGTTCTCGATCGCGCTCTCGGAAAGGTCGACGCCCCAATAGGTTTCGGCGCCCGGAGCGATCCGCGACAGAATCAGCCCACTCCCCACACCGATCTCCAGCACCCGCCCCAAGGCGGAGCTTTCACGTGAAAGCGGGAGTCCCCTCAGGGAACGGATGCGGTCGATCGTGGCCGCGTGCCACTCCCGCATCTGCTCCAGCGGGATTTCGGTGCCGTCGTAGCTGGAGTTCCAGCCGGCGAAGTTCTCTTCGATGCCGTGGGAGCCGGCCAGCATCTCCTCGTGGACGTCGTGCCACTCGTCGACGTGACCTCGCTCGGCCGCCTGGTCGCGGTCGGGCACCGGCACGGCGTAGGCGATCAGCTGCCCGTCCTGGGCGACGACGACGGACTGCCCGACGCGCGGGTGCTCGGCCAGCACCGACTCGATCTCGCCCAGTTCGATCCGGTAACCACGGATCTTGACCTGGTCGTCGGCCCGGCCCAGGAACACCAGACGACCGTCCGGCAACCACTTCACCAGATCACCCGTGCGGTACAACCGCCCGCCCGAACCGAACGGGTCCGCGACGAACCGCTCCGCCGTCAAGCCCGGCCGCCCGAGATAACCGCGGGCCAGACCGCTGCCGGCCAGGTACAGCTCGCCGGCGACCCCGACCGGGACCGGCGCCAAGGCGGCGTCGAGCACGTACGCCCGGGTGCCGGGGTCCGGCACGCCGATCGGCACGGCCGAGCCGGGGGTGATCCCCGGGTCGCAGAGCCCGAGCGTGGAGTTGGTCGTGGCCTCGGTCGGGCCGTAGGCGTTGAACATCCGCCGCCCCGGCGCCCAGCGTCGGACCAGCTCCGGCGACACCCGCTCGGTGCCCGCGAGCAGCACGCTGTCGCGCGGCAGGTCGCAGTCCTCCGGGAACTCGGCCAGCAGCGCGGGCGGCAGGATCATGAAGTCGACGCCGTGGGCGTGGGCGTACTCGGCCAGTGCGGGGCCGGGCACCCGCCGCTCGGCGGGGACGATCACCAGGCGGCCACCCGAGAGCAGGCCGAGGCACAGGTCCCAGAAGGCGACGTCGAAACTCGGCGACGCGAACTGCAGCACCCGGCTGTGCGGGCCGACGCCGAACCGTTCGGACTGCGTCGCGACCAGCTTCGCGACACCCGCGTGCGAAACCACGACCCCCTTGGGCCGCCCGGTGGAGCCGGAGGTGTAAATGACGTAGGCGGCGTTGGCCGGGACGATGTCGGCGGCCGGGTCCGTCGCCGGGTCCCACGAGATGTCGTCGAGCAACAGGACGTCACCGTCGAAACGATCGGTGAGATCGCGCGTGGTCACCACACAGACCGGGCGGGCGTCGGACACCATGAACGCGATCCGCTCGGCCGGATAGTCCTGGTCCAGCGGCAGGTATGCGGCGCCGGCCTTGAGGACGGCCAGCTCGGCGACGATCATCTCGATCGAGCGCGGCACGGCGAGCGCGACGACCTGTTCCGGCCCGGCGCCGCGCCCGATGAGGATGTGGGCGAGCCGGTTCGCGCGGGCGTCGAGTTCGGCGTAGGTGAGTTCCTCGTCCTCGAAGACGAGCGCGACGGCGTCCGGGTTCTCGCGGACGCGGGCCGCGAACAGCTCCGGCAGCGTCGCAAGTGGTGCCGTGAAGTCGGTGTCGTTCCACTCCTCGAGGAGCCGGTGGCGTTCCGGCGCCGTCATGAGGTCCAGCCGGTTTACTGGCCACTGTGGACGGTGTTGCGCGTCGGCCAGGAGGCGCTCCAGGTGGCCGACCATGCGGTACACAGTGGACTCGTCGAAAACGTCGGCGCGGTAGTGCAGCCCGTCCGCGGTCAGGTTCAGGTCCAGCGGAAGGCCGGTTTCGGCGCCGAAGCCGACGTTGACGAGCAGAGCTCCCCCGCGACCGGGCTCGGGGTCCAGCTCGGCGACCAGGTCGGCGAACCGCACCTCGTGCGCCAGCGCTTCCTCGCGCGCCTCGCGCACCCGAGCGACGACGTCGGCGAACCCGGGCGAGCCACCCAGATCCACCCGCAGGGGCACCAGCGCGCCGATCCCGAGCACGACGTCCACCGTTCCCGCATACCGGGACAACAGCACTGTGAACGCCGCGAGGAGGGTCAGCTCGTCGACGGCGGGTAGCGGCCGGTCCAGCCGAGCGAAGACGGGCTCGGCCGGGTACGGCCGGTCCACCGGCAGCGGCAGCTCCTTCGGCACCGAAGCGAGGCGGTCGCGCCAGAAACCGAGCCTCGACACCTGCTGCACAGCGTCACCGTTGCTCACCGGTAGACCAGCCTCCCGCTGCTCACGGCGTCCCGATCGGGACGCGAAGTTAGGTGACCCTAACAAACGGATGGTGAGGATGCACTCCTGTACCATCGGTTAGCCTTACCTAAATCAGTACCAGTCGGAGGTGCGGTGCGAACAGACCCCGGAGGGATCGCTCTCAAGCGACGCCCGCCACACACGGGCCGCGCGCTCGGTCTGCTGGCCGCTCTCGGTGTCCTGGTTTTCCTCTGCCTGCTGAGTGTCTGGCTGGGGTCCAAGGAGATCTCGTTCGGCGCCGTCTGGCAGGTGCTCTGGCACGACGACGGCTCGGCCGACGCGGTGATCATCCACAGTGTCCGGATGCCGCGGACCCTGCTGGCGGTGCTGGTCGGCGCCGCGCTGGGCCTGGCGGGCACCGTCATGCAGGCGCTGACCCGCAACCCATTGGCCGACCCGGGGCTGCTCGGCATCAGCGCCGGGGCCGCGTTCGCCATCGTCTTCTCCGTCACGGTGCTCGGCGTCGGCTCCCTCTACGGCTACATCTGGTTCGCCTTCGCCGGCGCACTCGCCGCGACCGCGGTCGTCTACTTCCTGGGCACCCGGGGCCGCAGCGGGTCGAGCCCGGTCAAGCTCGCTCTCGCCGGAGCCGCCGTCACGGCGCTGCTCGGCTCGTTCACCAGCGCGATGGTGCTGTCGGACCCCGTGGCGCTCAACCGCTACCGCTTCTGGTCGGCCGGCTCGCTCGCCGGCGTCGACAGCGGTTCGCTGGTGCGGGTCCTGCCATTCCTCGTCGCCGGCGTGGTGCTGGCGATCGCCAGTGGTCCCGCGCTGAACAGCCTCGCGCTCGGCGACGACGTCGCGGTCGCCCTAGGACGGCGGCTCGGCCCCCTGCGGCTGCGCGGCGCGCTGGCGATCACCCTCCTGACCGGCGCGTCCGTCGCGGTCGCCGGCCCGATCGTGTTCCTCGGCCTGATCGTGCCGCACGCGGTGCGGTTCGTCATCGGGCCCGACCACCGGTGGCTGCTGCCCTACACCGCGGTGCTCGCACCGTGCCTGCTGCTGGCCGCGGACATCGTCGGCCGGGTCATGGCGCGGCCCGGCGAGGTCCGCGCCGGCGTGATCGTCGCGTTCCTCGGCGCGCCGTTCTTCATCTACCTGGTCCGCCGCCGCAAGCTGGCGGAGTCCTGATGAGCCTGCTGCAGGTGCGGCGCGGCCGCGTCACCTTCCGCTTCGCGAAACCCGCGGTGTCCGGCCAGGTCCGGCTGCGGCTGGTCGCCGTCTCGCTCGTGCTGGCCGTGCTGGCGTTCGTGTTGTTCTGCGCCGGCATGACGATCGGCGACGTCCCGCTGAGCGTGTCCGACGTCCTGTCCGCCGTGTTCGGCGGCGGGGACGGCGGCACCGGCTACATCGTGCAGGAGCTGCGGCTGCCGCGGGCGCTGACGGGACTGCTGGCCGGGCTCGCGTTCGGCGCGTCCGGCGCGGTGTTCCAGACCATCACGCGCAACCCGCTGGCGAGCCCCGACATGATCGGCATCAACGCGGGCGCGGCCACCGCCGTCGTCGCCGGGATCTCGTTCGGCTTCGGCGGCGGCCTCGGCACCACCACGCTCGGCCTGCTGGGCGGGCTGGGGACCGGCCTGCTCGTGTACGTGCTCGCGTGGCGGCGCGGCACGACCGGCTACCGGATCATCCTGGTGGGCATCGGGATCTTCGCGATGTGCACGAGCCTGACGGACTACCTGCTCAGCCGCGCGCAGATCACCGAAGCGCAGGCGTCGATCGGCTGGCTGGTGGGCAACCTCGCCAACCGCGGCTGGGAGCACGTCGTCCCGCTGACCGGCGCGCTGGTGGTGCTGCTGCCGCTGGTGCTGGCCCTGTCGCGGTGGATGCGCACGCTGCAGCTCGGCGACGACGTGGCGGCCGGGCTCGGCACGCCGGTCCAGCCGGTCCGGCTCGGCCTGCTGCTGGCCGGCGCCGGGCTGGTCGCCTTCGCGACGGCGTCCGCGGGCCCGGTCTCGTTCGTCGCGCTGACCGCGCCGCAGATCGCGCAGCGCCTGGCGCGCCAGACGTCCCCGCCGGTGACGGCGTCCGCGCTCACCGGCGCGGTCGTGGTGCTGGGCAGCGACATCCTGGCCCGCATCCTCACGGCGTCCCCGCTGCCGGTCGGCATCGTGACCGGCGCGCTGGGCGCCCCGCTCCTGCTCTGGCTGCTGGCCAGGGCCAACCGATCCGGTTCCGGAGGCTGAAAAGATGACACCGTCCTTGCGGGTGCAGGACTTGCGCGTCGCCTACGACGACCGGGTCGTCATCGACGGCCTCGACCTCGACATCCCGCCCGGGAAGATCACCGCGATCGTCGGGCCGAACGCGTGCGGGAAGTCGACGCTGCTGCGCACCCTGGCCCGGCTGCTCACGCCGAAGGCGGGCGGGGTGTACCTGGACGGCCGGTCGATCCACGACCTGCCGACCCGCCAGGTCGCCCAGCGGCTCGGCATCCTGCCGCAGTCACCGGTGGCGCCCGAAGGCATGACGGTGGCCGACCTCGTCGGCCGCGGCCGCGCCCCGCACCAGAGCTGGTGGCGCCAGTGGTCCACATCGGACGAAGGCGCGGTCCGCGACGCGCTGGCCGCCACGGAGATGACCGACCTGGCCGACCGCCCGGTCGACGAGCTCTCCGGCGGCCAGCGCCAGCGCGCGTGGATCGCGATGGCGGTCGCCCAGGGCACCCCGGTGCTACTGCTCGACGAGCCGACGACGTACCTCGACCTGGCCCACCAGATCGACGTGCTGGACCTGGTCGTCGACCTCAACCGCGCCGAAGGCCGCACGGTGGTGATGGTGCTGCACGACCTCCCGCAGGCCTGCCGCTACGCCGACCACGTCATCGCGATGAAGGCGGGGCGGGTGGTGGCGTCGGGCGAGCCGGCCGCGGTCATCACGGAGGAACTCGTCGACGAGGTCTTCGACGTCCGCTGCCAGGTGACCCCGGACCCGGTGAGCGGCACCCCGCTGGTCATCCCGATCAGCCGCCACCACCCGGCGCCGGTGCACCAGGCCTGACGTCCGGGCGGCGGTCGCGGGCGTTCGGTGACCGTGGCCGGCCACGGCGACGGTGCCGGCGCTCGTCACTCGCGTGACCGGGGCCGGACCTCACGTGATTGAGGCCGGAACTCACGTGATTGAGGCCGGAACTCGCGTGATTGGAGGCCGGAACTCGCGTGACTGGAGAGGCATCTCGCGTGACTGGAGGGGCATCTCGCGTGACTGGAGGGGCATCTCGCGTGACTGGAGAGGCATCTCGCGTGACTGGAGGGGCATCTCGCGTGACTGGAGAGGCATCTCGCGTGAGTGGGCGGGCATCTCGCATTGGCGCGGCGACCGAGGTTCCCGGGCACCGGCAGCCGCGCTATTCTGGGGCCGGCCTTCCTCGCCGTCTCCGAGGACCGATCCGGCCGAATCCCACCAAGGAAGCTGACTGCCGTGTACGTGCTGCCCGAAAAGACCACCGGCCCCGAGCGCGAGCTGCTGGAGGCCATGCTCGACCGCAACCGGCTCGCGCTCGTCGAAAACGCGCGCGGCCTCTCGGAAGCCGACGCCCGGCGCCGGCTGGTCCCGTCGCTGACCACCCCGATCAGCTTGGTCAAGCACGCCGCCGTCGCCGAGCGCCGCTGGTTCCAGTGGCTGATCGCCGGGCTCGACGAGGCCGGGATCGACGGTCCCTCGACGCCCGGGGACGCCAGTTTTGTGGTCACCGAAGAGGAAACCGTCGCCGACGTGATCGCCGAGTACGAGCGGACCAGCGCCCGCTCGCGCGAGATCGCGGCGGGCTTCTCGCTCGACGACCGGTGGACGCACCCGGTCGTCGGCGAGGTCACCCTGCGGTTCGTCTACCTGTTCCTGATCGAGGAGCTCGCCCGCCACACCGGCCACGGCGACATCCTGCGGGAGCAGCTCAGCGACCGCTGATCGCGTACTCCCCCACCGGCTCCGCGACGATCCGGCGGTCCACGACGGACTGCAGGATCTCCCCCACCCGCACCGCGGTGTTCGACAGCAGCGACGACGTGATGCCGTGCGTGTGCTCGGTGCCGCCCTGCAGGTAGATCCCGCCGCGCAGCGGGAAGTCCGTCGTCAGCCGGTAGTCGCGCTCCACGCGCAGGCGACCGGCCTCGTCGCGCAGGCACCGCGGACCCAGCTCACCGAGCAGCGGCGTCGGGTCCGCGGGCCGGTAACCCGTCGCGTACACGACCGCGTCGGCCTCCAGCACCGTCTGCGAGCCCGTCGTCAAGGACTCGATCGTGACCGTGCCCGCGTCGGTCACCTCGACCGGGCGCGAAACGTTGAACAGCCGCAGCCGTTCCACGCCCAGCACCTTCTCGCGGTAGACCCGCCGGTACAGCTCGTCGATCAGGTCGATGTCGACGGCCGAGTAGTTCGTCGCACCGTGGTAGCGCATCAGGCGGTCCTTCACCGGCTCGCCCGCGCGGTAGAACTGGTCGACGGCTTCCGGGTCGAAGATGCGGTTCGCGAACGAGCTGTCGTCGGCCGGGCTGTAGCCGTAGCGCGCGAACACCGCGCACACCTCGGCGTGCGGGAATTCGTCGTGCAGCAGCGCCGCGACCTCGGCCGCGCTCTGGCCGGCGCCGACCACGACGAACCGCTTCGGGTCGGCACCGCCCAGCGCGTCCACGCGGAACAGCAGTTCGCTGTTGTGCCAGATCCGCGGGCCGGCGGTGACGCCGTCGGGCAGCTGCGGCCGCAACCCCGTGCCCATCACCAGGTTCCGGGCGCGCAGCGACGAACCGTCCGACGCCTCGACGTCGAAGTAAGCCACTTCCGCACCGTCGTACACCGGCTTCACCGACACGACCTCGGTGCCGTAGGAGACGACGTCGTCGACCTTCGCGGCCGCCCACTCGAAGTAGTCGTGGAACTCGACCCGCAGCGGGAAGAGGTTCTTGTGGTTGATGAAGTCGACCAGCCGCCCGGCGGCGTGCAGGTAGTTCAGGAAGCTGAACTCGCTGGTCGGGTTCCGCATGGTGACCAGGTCCTTCATGAACGACACCTGCATGGTCGCGGTGTCGATCAGCATCCCGCGGTGCCAGCCGAACCGCGGCTGCCGCTCGAGGAAGTGCGCGGTCACCGGCTCGCCGGTGCCCGTGTTGTGCTCGGCGAGGGCGATCGCGAGGGCCAGGTTCGACGGTCCGAAGCCCACGCCGACGATGTCGTAGATCGGGACCTCTGCACTCATGTTGCTCCCTCGCGCGCTCCGGTACGGTTCAGGGAACCCTAACCTAACTTAGGCGAGCCTCGCCTAGTACGTTCGTGGTGATGTTCGTCCCCGACCCTGAAAGGCACTCTCGAATGCGCGTGGCGATGTTCGGCTACCAGACCTGGGGGCACCGGACCCTGCAGGCGCTCATCGACGCGGGCCACGAGGTCGCGCTCGTGGTGACCCACCCGAAGAGCGACCACGCCTACGAGCGGATCTGGGCCGATTCGGTCGCCGACCTCGCCGAGGCCAACGACATCCGGGTCCTGCTCCGCAACCGGCCGGACGACGCCGAACTGCTGTCCGAGCTCAAAGCCGCCGACCTCGACCTGATCGTCGCGAACAACTGGCGCACCTGGCTGCCGCCGGAGATCTTCGAGCTGCCGCGCCACGGCACCCTGAACATCCACGACTCGCTGCTGCCGGCGTACGCGGGCTTCTCGCCGCTCATCTGGGCCATGATCAACGGCGAGCCCGAGGTCGGCGTCACCGCCCACCTGATGGACGGCGAGCTCGACGCCGGCGACATCGTGCTGCAGCGCGCGATCCCGGTCGGGCCGTCCGACACCACGACCGACCTCTTCCACCGCACGGTCGACCTCATCGCGCCGATCACCGCCGAAGCCATCCAGCTCATCGAGACCGGCTTCACCCCCGTGCCGCAGGACCGGTCGAAGGCCAGCTTCTTCCACAAGCGCGCGAAGCGGGACAGCCTGATCGACTGGACCCAGCCGCCCGCCGACATCGAACGGTTCGTGCGTGCACTGTCGGACCCGTACCCGAACGCGTTCGCCTACCACCGCGGCCAGGAGCTGCGGATCACCCGGGCGTCGGTTTCGCAGGGCCACTACGGCGGCACGCCGGGCCGGATCTTCATCAAGGAGGGCGACGGCGTGGTGATCGTCGCCGGACCGGACGCCCGCACCGGCCGGTCCCCCGGCCTGCTGGTCGAGCGCGTCCGCACCGCCGACGGCACCGATCTGCCCGCGCACGAGTACTTCAAGACGATGGGCGGGTACCTCACCGACCGCCCGTGACCGGTGAGCGGGACATCCCTTGGCGGCGGCCACGCCGGTGAGCAGGATGTCCCGCATGGCCGGGATCAGCTTCCTCGACGAGCACCGCATCTGGGTGCTCACCGGGGACTCGGGCACGTACGCGCTGCGGCTCGGCGAAGACGACGCCCCGATCCACCTCTACTGGGGCCCCGCGCTGTCCGACGCCGACGTCGTCGAGCTGGCCGGGAAAACGCTTCCCTGGTGGGACGGCTTCAACGATCCGGACGAGGGGCTCGGCGAGCTCGCCGCCGACGGCGGGACCCGGTACTGGACACCCGCGCTCCAGGTCCGCTTCGCCGACGGGACGCGGGCCCTCGAATGGCGGTACGAGGACCACAAAATCACCGGCGGGCACCTGCGCATCCGCTTCGCGGACCGGCATTACCCGCTGCGGATCACCCTGCACTACCGGCTGCGCGGCGCCGTCCTCGAACGCTGGACCGAGCTGTCCGCCGACGTCGACGTCGAAGTCGTCCGGGCCGACTCGGCCACCTGGGCCCTGCCGGTCTTCGAGGACTACCGGCTCAGCCACGTGACCGGCCGCTGGGCGGCGGAGACCCAGCTGCGGCGAACACCCGCGCCGCACGGCGAAACCGTCTTCGCCAGCCGTCGCGGGATCACCAGCCACCACGCCAACCCCTGGGTGATGGTCGACGACGGCACGGCGACCGAGCGCCACGGCGAGGTCTACGGCGTCGCACTGGCCTGGAGCGGGTCGTGGCGGCTGACCACCACCCGCTCGTCGACCGGGCGGCTGACCGTGAGCGGCGGCTTCGGCCAGGACGGCGTCGTCCACCGCGTCGGGCCCGGCACCCCGCTGACCACCCCGGTTTCCGCCGGGCTGTACACCGGCGGCGGTTTCGGCGCCGCGAGCCGCGCGTGGCACACCTACGTTCGCGCGCACGTCCTGCCGCACCCGGAAGAACTGCGTCCGGTGCTCTACAACTCGTGGGAAGCCACCGGATTCGACGTCACCGAGGGCGGGCAGCGGGCCCTCGCCGAGCGGGCCGCCGCCCTCAGGGCCGAGCTGTTCGTGCTGGACGACGGCTGGTTCGGCGCCCGCACCGGCGACCACGCCGGGCTCGGCGACTGGCACGTCAACCGCGAGCGCTTTCCCGACGGGCTGAAACCGCTGGCCGGCGCGGTGCACGGACTCGGCATGCGGTTCGGCCTCTGGGTCGAACCCGAGATGGTCAACCCCGACAGCGACCTCTACCGCACCCACCCGGACTGGGTGCTGCACCACCCGCACCGGCGCCGGTCGCAGCTGCGGCGGCAGCTGGTGCTCAACTTCGCGCGTCCCGACGTCGCCGCGTGGGCGCACGACTGGCTCGACCGGCTCGTCGGCGAACACGGCATCGACTTCCTCAAGTGGGACATGAACCGCCCGTTCAGCGAGGCGGGCTGGCCCGGCGAAGACGACCAGGACCGGCTGTGGGTCGAGCACACCCGTGCGGTCTACGCGCTGCTCGACCGGCTGCGCGCGGATCACCCCGGCCTGCGGATCGAGGCGTGCGCGGGCGGTGGCGGCCGGATCGACCTCGGCGTGCTCGCCCGCACCGACCAGGTCTGGACCTCGGACAACACCGACGCCCTGGACCGGCTGCGGATCCAGCACGGCTACGGCCAGCTCTACCCGGCCGGCGCGATGGCGGCCTGGGTCACCGACAACCCCAATTTCGTCACGGCCCGCTCGGTGCCGCTGCGGTTCCGCTTCCACGTCGCCATGGCCGGCGTGCTCGGCCTCGGCGGCGACATCGTGCGCTGGTCCGCTGAGGACCTGGCGCTCGCCCACGAGCTCGTCGCGCTCTACAAGGACATCCGGCCGGTGGTCCAGCACGGGGCGCTGTACCGGCTGCGGCCGCCGGTCGACGACGGCCTCGTCGCTTTCCAGTACGTCCACGGCGACCGCGTGGTCGTCTTCGCCTTCCGGCAGGCCGCGCACTTCAACGCGCCGGAGCGGCCGCTGCGGCTCGAGGGTGTTGATTCCGCTCACCGGTACCTGGATCCGGATTCCGGGCACACGCACCGCGGCGCGGTCCTGCTCGCCCACGGGCTGCCGCTCGGCCTCCCGACCGGCGACTTCTCGAGCGCGGTCGTGCAATTGCAGCAAAAGATCTGATCTATCGGCGCCTTCCGGCCCGATTCGACGGTATTCGACGCTTGACACCGCCTTAGACGTCCGATCAAATGCGTCATACATCACATATGGTGGGTCGCACGTGGGAGGCACGATGAGAAGGTCACTGGCGCTGGGAGCAGCGGCGCTCCTGGCGGTGAGCGCGTGCTCGGTCGGGTCGGGTACCGGCGGCAGCGGCGGCGACGCGGAGATCACCTTCCTGACGTTCGAAACCCCGAACCTCACCCCGGCCTACTGGGACGCCGCGATCACCCGCGTCACCGGCAAGAACCCGGGGATCAAGGTCAAGAAGCTCGTCGCCCCGACCGCCGACGGGCGAACGTCGTACGCGAAGCAGCTCCTGCAGTCCGGCCAGTTCCCGGACGTGCTGATCGCCGTCGATTCGGCCGGCTTCGCCGAAGCGGGCCACCTCTACGCCTGGACCCCCGACGAGCTGAAAGACTTCCAGTTCCCGGAGGCCAACCCGGTCAACGGCAAGTACTACCAGCTGCCGGCGAACACCCAGACCATCCCGCCGATCTACTACAACAAGAAGATGTTCGCGGACGCGGGCATCGCGGCGCCCCCGAAGACCTGGGACGAGCTCGTCGCCGACGCCGGCAAGCTCAAGGACAAGGGCTACGCGCCGTTCACCATCGGCGGCGGCAAGGACGGCTTCCCGTCATCGATGATCCTCTCCGGCCTGGTCGGCACCGAGGTCTACAACACGACGCCGGACTGGCTCACCCAGCGGCGCCGGGACAAGGTGAAGTTCGCCGATCCCGCGTTCCGGCACGCGTTTTCGAAGCTCGCCGACCTCGCGGCGAAGGGGTACGTGGACAAGACCAGCGTGTCCCGCGACTACGCGGCGACCGAGCAGGCGTTCCTCGACGGCCAGAGCGCGATGTACCCGATGGGCAACTGGTTCGCCGCCAACGCCGACTCGAAGAAGCACGACTTCGAAATCGGCGTCTTCGACTTCCCGACCGAGGACGGCAAGCTCGTCGTCCCCGCCTACACCGGCGGCGGCATGATCGTGAACGCCCAGGCGAAGAACCTCGACGCCGCCCGGAAGTTCGCGCTCGGTTTCCAGCTCGACAAGGACCAGCTGGACGCGTCGGTGAAGGCCGACGGCCTGTTCCCGGCGATCAAGGGCTACACCCCGCCGTCCGGTGCCGGGCCGGTGTTCAAGGCCGGTTACGACCTGTACACCCGGGCCGTGCAGCAGAACGCCGTGGTGCACGCCTTCCGCTGGGAAACCGCCGACGACGGCCTGCTGCCCGGCATGAAGGACAAGGTCGACCAGGCCGCCCAGGACGTCATCACCGGCCGGAAGTCCGTGGCCGACGCGTGCGCGTTCCTGGACACCGAGTGGGCGAAGGCGAGCTGACGTCCTTGACCGCCGTGGTTGCGCCTTCCGCTCCGCCCGCCACCCGCCGCTCCGCCGGCCGCCGCAAGCCGATCCTGCCGCGGGTGGCGCACTTCGCGTCCTTCGGTGCGCCGGGCGTGCTCGTCTACCTGTGCTTCGTGCTGGCACCGATCCTGATCAGCTTCGGCTACAGCCTGACCAACCACAACCCGTTCCGCCCGCCGGTGAAGTTCGTCGGGTTCGGCAACTACCGGCAGCTCTTCACCGACGAGCAGTTCCTCACCGCGCTGGAGGTGACCACGATCCTGACGGTGATCGTGGTGATCGTCCCCAACGTGCTGGGTCTCGCCGTGGCCCTGCTGCTGGACCGGAAAGGCCTGCTGTACAACGCTTTGCGGAGCGTGTTCTTCACACCGGTGATCCTCAGTTCGGTGGTCGTCTCGATCGTGTGGTCCCGGCTGCTCGACGACCGGGGGCCGCTGAACGGCCTGCTGCGGGCGGTCGGGGTCGAGCACCCGCCGGGCTGGCTGTCCGATCCGGACGTGGCGCTGTACTCGGTCGCGTCGATCGTGTGCTGGCAGATGCTCGGGTTCTGCGTCGTCGTCTACCTCGCCGGGCTGCAGGGCGTGCCCGGAGAACTGCTGGAAGCCGCGGAAATCGACGGGGCCGGGCCGGTGCGCCGGTTCCGCGCGGTCACGTGGCCGCTGCTCGCGCCGTCGCTGACGATCAACACCGTCGTGCTGCTGATCTCGGCGTTCAAGACCTACGACTACGTCAAGGTGATCACCAACGGCGGTCCGGGTTCCGGGGCCACCGCGACGATCGCGTTCGCCGTGCTGCAGACGGGGTTCGACTCGAACCACGTCGGCTACGCCTCCGCGATGGCCGTGCTGATGCTGGTGATCGTCGCGGTCGTGACGACGGTCGTGCTGGGTTTCCTGCGCCGCCGGGAGGTGGACCTGTGACCCGGCCGTCGGTCGCCCTGCTCGTGAGCGCGGTGTTCTTCGTCCCGCTGTACCTGGTGCTGGCCAACGTGTTCAAGCAGGGCGAGCTGATCGCGAAGGAGCCGGCGTCGCTGCCGTTGCCGCCGACGCTGGCGAACATCCACGCGGTGCTGACCCGGCCGGACGGGCTGTTCTGGGTCAGCCTGGCCAACAGCGTCGTGGTGACCGTGCTGTCGATCCTGGTGCTGACGGTGCTGTCGGCGATGCTGGGCCACTACCTGGCGCGCTCGGGCAAGCGGTGGACGAAGGTGCTGACGCTGGTGCTGCTGGCCGGGCTGATGATCCCGCCGCAGGTCATCCTCATCCCGATCACCGACGTGCTGCGCGCGACCCACCTGATGGCGACGCTGCAGGGCCTGATCCTGTTCAACGTCGGTTATTACGTGCCGTTCGGGGTGTTCGTGTTCACCGGCTTCATCCGCGGCGTGCCGGTGCAGCTGGAGGAGGCGGCCCTGCTCGACGGCGCGAGCCGGATGCAGGTGTTCTGGCGCGTGGTGTTCCCCCTGCTGCGCCCGGCGACGGCATCGGTGCTGATCTTCCTCGGCGTGTGGATCTGGAACGACTTCATCGACCCGCTGATCATCCTCGGCCCGAGCCAGGGCACGACGATCACGACCGGCATCTACCGGTCGATCGGCCAGTACCAGGCGGACCTGGGCAGTGTGTTCGCGCTGATGTTCCTGGCGACGCTGCCGGTGCTGATCTTCTACCTGGCGCTGCAGAAGCAGTTCGTGAAGGGTTTGACCGGCGGCGCGACGAAGGGTTAGCGCGGCACCGCCGCTTCACCGGCGGCCAAGGGCCCGGAGTCCGGGACCCCGGCGTAACCGGGCAGCTCGACGCCGTTGAGCGCGCGGTCGATCACCTCGGTGAGCCACTCGGCGCCGGGCTCCTCGCCCGGCTCGGCGTCCGGCGCGGCACCGTCCAGGCTGCGCGCGTGCAGCCGGCCGATCTCCTGGTTGGCCTCGACGAACGAGCGCATCCGCCGCTCGTAGCCGTCAAAACCGGCCTCCGGGTCCCAGCCGGCCTCGGCCAGCTCGCCCGCCAGCAGGTAGGCGCCGACCAGGGCCAGGCCGGTGCCCTGCCCGGACAGCGGCGACGAGCTGTACGCCGCGTCGCCGAGCAACGCCACCCGGCCGCTCGACCAGCGGTCCATCACGACCTGGGCGACCTGGTCGAGGTAGAAGTCCGGGGTGTCGTCCACGTGCGCGAGGATGCGCTGGGTCCACCAGCCCAGGCCGGCCATCCGCTCGCGCAGCAGGCGCTTCTGGGCTTCGACGTCGCGGTGGTCGACCTCGAGACCGGCGGCGGTGAAGGAGAACATGGCCATCGCGCGGGTGGCGTCCTGGATGGGCCGCAGCCCGGCGGAGCGGCCGGGCTCCTGGTGTTCGATCAGCCAGCGGTCCAGGCCGAATTCGTTGGGCACGCTGTAGAAAGACATCACGTGCCCGAGGTGGCGGACGAACCGCTCGCGCGGCCCGAAAACCATCGCCCGCAGCGCCGAGTGCAGCCCGTCCGCCCCGATCACCAGGTCGAAGCGCTGCCGGTCGCCGCCGGCGAAGACGACGTCGACCCCGTCGGCGTCCTGGGTCAGCTCCGCGATGCGGTCGCCGAAGCGGTACTCGACTCCGTCGCGGGTGTCGTCGTACAGCACCCGGGACAGATCACCGCGCAGGATCTCGATCTCCGCGATGAACCCGTCGCCGCCGTCGTCGTCCGCGCGATGGGTCTCCAGCACGGTGCCGTCCGCGTCCACGGTGTACGCGCCCGCGGTCTCGGTCCGGGCGGCGCGCACCGCCGCGTCCAGCCCCATCCGCCGGATGACCTCCTTGGTCACCCCGCGCGCGTCCACCGCCTGCCCGCCGGGACGCAGCCCCGGCGCCCGCTCCACGACGGTGACCCGGGCTCCCCGCCGCCGCAACCAGTGGGCCAGCGCGGGTCCCGCGATGCTCGCCCCCGCCACCAGCACTTCGTTCCCGCTCACCGCGCCCCCTCCGTCCGGCTCCCGGATCGTACTGCGGTCCGCGCTCAGAGCACCTTGACCATCGTGTCGGAGTCCGGCGAGCCGGCGCCCACGGCCTCGTAGCCCTCCGCGAGGTAAAGCCGGTGCGCGAAGTTCCGCCGTTCGACGCTGAGGCTGATCCGCCGGAGGCCCGCCGTCCGGGCGCGGGCTTCGACGGCGTTCAGCAACGCGCGTCCGACACCCCGGCCACGCCAGGCGGCAGCCACGCCGATCGTCAGCTCGGGGACGTCGGCGGCCACGAACCCGTAGCCGGGGTCCTCGAGCGGGAAGAAGCGCAGCCAGGCCGCGCCGACCGCGTCCCCCTCCGCTTCGGCGACCACGCCGAGGTCGCCGTCGCGCGGCCAGCCCGCGACGTAGTGCGCCGTGTCCGGCGCCCCCAGCACACGCCGCTTGCTCTTGCGCTTCCACTCGGTGGACCAGTTCACCGCTTCGACGAGCATGTCGGCCAGGAAGTCACCGTCCGCGGCGGTCGCCGGGCGGATGATCACCGCTCGCGGACCTTCCCGCCGTCGACTTCGAACCGGCGCGTCACGTGCACCGCGTCGAGCATCCGGCGGTCGTGCGTCACCAGCAGCAGTGTGCCCGGGTACTTGTCCAGCGCCGCCTCGAGCTGCTCGATCGCCGGCAGGTCCAGGTGGTTCGTCGGCTCGTCGAGCACCAGCAGGTTCACCCCGCGGGCCTGCAGCAGCGCCAGCGCTGCCCGCGTGCGCTCCCCCGGCGACAGCGTCGCCGCCGACCGCAGCACGTGCGCGGCCTTCAGCCCGAACTTCGCCAGCAGCGTCCGGACGTCGGCGTCGGCGAGCTCCGGGACCTCGCGCGCGAACGCCTCCGCGAGCGGGACGTCGCCGAGGAACAGCCGCCGCGCCTGGTCGACCTCGCCGACCACAACACCGGGGCCGAGCGCCGCGCCGCCCTCGTCCAGCGGCACGCGGCCGAGGAGCGCCGCGAGGAGCGTCGACTTGCCGGAGCCGTTCGCGCCGGTGATGGCGACCTTGTCCGCCCAGTCGATCTGCAGGTCGACCGGGCCGAGCGTGAACCCGCCGCGGCGGACCACCGCGCCGCGCAGGGTCGCGACCACCGCGCCCGCGCGCGGGGCCGCGGCGATCTCCATCCGCAGCTCCCACTCCTTGCGCGGCTCGTCGACGACGTCGAGGCGCTCGATCATCCGGTCGGTCTGCCGCGCCTTCGAGGCCTGCTTCTCGGTGGCCTCGGTGCGGAACTTGCGCGCCGCCTTGTCGTTGTCGGGTTGCTTCCGGCGGGCGTTCTTGACGCCCTTCTCCATCCACGCCCGCTGCATCCGCCCGCGCGCCTCCAGCGACGCCTTCGTGTCGGCGTACTCGTCGTACTCCTCGCGCGCGTGCCGCCGGGCGACCTCGCGCTCCTCGAGGTAGGCCTCGTACCCGCCGCCGAAGACGTTCACCTGCTGCTGCACCAGGTCCAGCTCGACGACGCGGTCGACGGTGCGGGCCAGGAACTCGCGGTCGTGGCTGACCAGCACGGTCGCCGCGCGCAGCCCGGACACGAACCGCTCCAGCCGGGCCAGGCCGTCCAGGTCGAGGTCGTTCGTCGGCTCGTCGAGCAGGAAGACGTCGTAGCGGCTGAGCAGCAGCGAGGCGAGCCCGGCCCGCGCGGCCTGGCCCCCCGACAGCGACGTCATCAACTGGTCCAAGTCGACGGCCAGGCCCAGGTCGGCGGCCACTTCCGCGGCCCGGTCGTCGAGGTCGGCGCCGCCGAGGGCGAGCCACCGGTCGAGCGCCGTGGCGTACCGGTCGTCCGCGCCGGTCTCGCCCGCGGTGAGCGCCTCGGTCGCTTCGTCGAGGTCGGCCTGCGCCGCCGAGACGCCGGTCCGCCGCGCGAGGAAGGCCCGCACGGACTCGCCGTCCCGCCGCTCCGGCTCCTGCGGCAGGTGCCCGACGGTCGCGGACGGCGGGTTCAGCCGGATCTCCCCGCTGTCGGGCTTCGCGAGCCCGGCGAGGGTCCGCAGGAGCGTGGATTTGCCGGCGCCGTTGACCCCGACCAGGCCGACGACGTCACCGGGCGCCACGACGAGGTCGAGGCCGGAGAAGAGGATGCGGTCACCGTGGCCCGCGGCCAGGTCCTTCGCGACGAGAGTTGCGCTCATGAGGTAGCCGAGTCTACGACGCCGTGGTGAACTGTCAGATCAAGGTCAAAAGCACCGGCTGTGTGTGTCCCGTGGCGCTTTGATCACTCAGTGTGGGTACCCTGTTCGGTTGTCAGTCCCGCACGCAGTGAGGTCGGTGAACAGCATGGGCGAGCCCGCTCCCCCGGTCACCCTCGGCCGCAGGCCGAAGCCGAGGGAAGGCCGATCGTCCGCGCCACGGCCCACGGTCAGCCGGCGCCGCGAGGTCAGTCACGCCAGCGCGCGGTCGCTGCTGATGACCGTGCTCGGCGAGTACGCGCTGCCGCGCGACAAGCCGGTCTGGACGTCGATGCTGGTCGAAGTGCTCGGCATCCTCGACATCGAGGAGAAGTCGGCGCGGCAGGCGCTGGCCCGCTCCGCCGCCGAGGGCTGGGTCGTCTCCGAGCGCGTCGGGCGCCGCGTCCGCTGGTCGCTGACCCCGCCGGGGCGCCGCCTGCTGACCGAGGGCGCCGACCGGATCTACGCGTTCGGCCGCGAGGAGCGCCGCTGGAACGGGCAGTGGCTGATGCTGATCGTCTCCGTGCCCGAAGCCAAGCGCGACCTGCGCCACCGGCTGCGCACGCGGCTGACCTGGGCGGGCTTCGGCTCGCCCGTGGCCGGCGTGTGGGTCAGCCCCGACCTGTCCCGCCAGCGGGAGGCCCAGCAGATCGTCAGCGACCTCGGCCTCGACGCGCAGGCGATGTCGTTCACGGCCGCCTACGGCGAGGTCGGCGAGCAGGAGTCCATGGTCGCCCGGTCCTGGGACCTGACCGAGCTGAAGGAACGCTACGAGGACTTCATCGACCGGTTCACCGGCCTGCACCCCACCGGCGGCCGCGCGGTGCTGCGGGCGCAGACCGAGCTGGTGCACGAGTGGCGGCGGTTCCCGTTCCTCGACCCGCAGCTGCCGGCCGAGCTGCTGCCGGCGAAGTGGAGCGGGACAAAAGCGGCGGAACTGTTCCATCACAAACACGTCGACTGGCGCCCCGAGGCCCAGCAGTATTGGGACGACATCGTCGAAGCCGAAGAAGCAGGGTGAACATGACTCAGCAGGTCCGCCTCGATCGTGACGGCGGGCTCGCCGTCCTGACCGTCGACGCCCCGCCGTTGAACCTCTACACGGCTTCGCTGCAGTCCTCCCTGGCGTCCGCCATCGGCGCGCTCGAGGCCGAACCCGCGCGGGCGCTGCTGATCCGCGCCGAAGGCAAGATCGTCAGCGGCGGCGTGGACGTCTCGCTGTTCGAGGCCCAGAGCTCGCCCGCCGAGGCCAAGGTGCTGTTCGACGAGATGCTCGCGGTGCCGGACCGGATCGCGGCGCTGCCCTTCCCCACCGTCTTCGCCGCCCACGGCCTGTGCCTGACCTGGGCGTTCGAGGTCGCCGTCGCCTGCGACATCATCCTCGCCGCGTCGCGCGCGAAGTTCGGGCTGGTCGAGAAGGTCGTCGGCCTGACGCCGACCATGGGCGGCACCCAGCGGCTCGCGGACCGGGCCGGCGTCGGGCGCGCCAAGGAGTTCGTGCTGACCGGCGACACCTACGACGCCGCCACGCTGGAGCGCTGGAACGTCGTCAACCGCGTCCTGCCGGACGAAGGCTTCGACGACGCGGCCCGGGCGTTCGCGCTGCGGCTGGCTTCGGGGCCCACCCGGGCCCACGCGGCGACCAAACGCGTCCTCGACCACTACTCCGCCGGCGGCGTCCCCGAGGCGAACGCCCACATCACGACGATCGCGGCCGGGCTCTTCGAGACCGAGGACCTCCGCAACGCCGTGAAGTCGTTCCTGGCCGACGGGCCGGGGAAGGCGACCTTCTCGGGGCGTTAACCGGCCGTTCGGCCGGCGGTAGCCACCGTTCGGGCGTGCGCGGTTCTCCCCGCACCGGGTTACATTCGATGTGGTCTAGACCACATCGTCCCCGCCTCGTGCCGCTTGGAGAACCGCCATGAGACGCACTCCCGCACGACTACGCTCCGCACTCGCCGCCTTGCTGCTCGCACTCGGCGGCACCGCGGCGCTCGCGCCACCCACCGCCGCAGCCGGTTCGCTGACCGCCACCCTGGCGTTGAGCGGCACCACCGGCACCTACACCGTCGCCAACACCGGCACCGCGTCGGTGAGCAACTGGGCGATCACCTTCACGCTGCCCGCCGGGGTCACCGCCTCGACCGGGGAAAACGGCACGGTGACCCAGTCGGGCACCCAGGTCACGCTGACCCCCGCGTACTACATCGCAACACTGGCGCCGGGCCGCAGCACCTACCCGTACAACCCGACGTTCCGCCTCAGCGCGGCCGCGACGCCGGCGCAGTGCCGCGTCGACAACGCCAACTGCGACGGTTCACCCGACACCCCGCCGGGCGCGCCGGCCAACCTGCGCCTGGTCGCGAAGACGACAAAATCGGTCGCCTTGGCATGGAACTCCGCCACGGCCGGCTCGCTGCCGGTGACGGGCTACGACGTCTACCAGGGAACTTCCCTGGCCGCGTCGGTGACGGGGACGAGTGCCACGGTTTCCGGGCTTTCGCCGGGCACGGCCTACTCGTTCACGGTGAAGGCCAAGGACGCCAAGGGGAACACGTCGCCGTCGAGCAGCTCCTTGGCCGTGACGACGAACAACCCGGCCGACGACACCCAGGCGCCGTCCGCGCCGGGCGGGGTGCGGTCGACGGCCGCCGACGCCGGAAGCGTCTCGCTGACGTGGACGGCGTCGACGGACAACACCGGCGTGATCGGTTACGACGTGTACCGCGGTTCGGTGCTGGCCACGACGGTGACGACGACGTCCGCGGTGGTGACGGGGTTGGCTCCGTCCACTTCGTACACCTTCACGGTCCGCGCGCGCGACGGCTACGACAACGTGTCGGCGCCGAGTGCCGCGGTGACCGCGCGAACCGGCGACATCGTCTCGGGTTACGCGAAGGTCGGGTACTTCGTGCAGTGGGGCATCTACGGGCGCCAGTACTTCGTGAAGAACCTGGAGACTTCCGGCGCGGCGGCGAAGCTGACGCACCTGCTGTACGCGTTCGAGAACATCGACCCGGTGAACCTGACCTGCCTCTCCGGCGTCACGAAGGGCACCACGGCGAATCCCCAGGACCCCAACCAGGGCGATGGCGCAGGTGACGCCGAGGCGGACTACTCGCGGCCGTTCGCGGCGGCGCAGTCGGTCGACGGCGTGGCCGACACCGGCTGGGAGTCGCTGCGCGGCAACTTCAACCAGCTCAAGAAGCTCAAGGCGAAGCACCCGAACCTGAAGGTGCTGGTCTCGCTCGGGGGCTGGACGTACTCGAAGTACTTCTCCGACGTCGCGGCCACCGATGCGTCGCGCAAGAAGTTCGTCTCGTCCTGTGTGGACACCTGGCTCAAGGGCAACCTCGCGCCGTACGGCGGCGCGGGCGGGCCGGGTACCGCGGCCGGCATCTTCGACGGCATCGACCTCGACTGGGAGTGGCCCGGCAGCGCCGACGGCCACCCCGGCAACCACTGGAGCCCGAACGACAAGAGCAACCTGACGGCGCTGCTGGCGGAGTTCCGCGCACAGCTGGACGCCTACGGCGCGACCACCGGCAAGCGGTACCAGCTGCACGCGTTCACCCCGGCGGACCCGGCGAAGGTCGCTTCGGGCTGGGACGTTTCGCGGATCTTCAGCTATCTGGACGTCGCGAACGTGCAGGGGTACGACTTCCACGGGTCGGGCAGCGACAATTCGTGGGAGCCGAACCGCACCGGCCACCAGGGCAACCTGTACGCCGACGCGGACGACCCGTACAACTTCCGCTTCAGCGCCGAAGCGGCGATCAACGCGTATACGAACGCGGGTGTCGATCCCCGGCGGCTGACGCTCGGGCTGGCGTTCTACGGCCGCGGCTGGCAGGGCGTCGCGGACGGCGGCAAGAGCGGCGAATGGCAGTCGGCGACCGGCGCGGCGCCGGGCCAGTTCGCCGAGGAGGCGGGCACGCGCGGCTACGCAAACCTGCTGGCGAGCGTGCCGGGCTGCACGGTCCGCCACGACACGGCCGCGGTGGCGACGTCGTGTTACACGGGCAACGGCGGCCAGTGGTGGACGTTCGACGACGCCTGGTCGATCGGGCTGAAGACCACGTGGCTGAAATCGCGGGGGCTCCTCGGCGTGATGGCGTGGGAGATGTCGGGCGATCCGGGAGCGTTGATGAACGCGGTGAACGCCGGACTCGGCTGAGGGTGGTTCAGCCCGCTGAACGGTTCTGTTCAGCGGGCTGAACACTTCTCTGGGGCGCTTGACCCACGATGGTCTGGACCATGAAACTGGGTCGGCGCGCACCCCAGGACACCGTCGTCTCGAGGAGAGCCATGGCCCGCTTCCGCAAGGTCCTCGCGTTGGTCCCCCTGCTGTTGGGGCTGCTCGCCACCCCGGCCCCGGCCGCGTTCACGCACCCGGGCGTGCTGGTGAGCCGTCCCCAGCTGGACTTCGTCAAGGCCAAGGTGAGCGCCGGCGCCCAGCCGTGGAAAGCGGCGTACGACCAGGCATTGGCGAGTTCGTACGCCTCCCTGTCCCGCACCCCGAAACCCCGCGCGGTCGTGGAATGCGGCTCGTATTCGAACCCGAACTACGGCTGCACGGACGAGCGCGAAGACGCAATGGCGGCGTACACGGACGCGCTGATCTGGTACATCACGGGCGACGCGCGCTACGCGCAGAAGGCGATCGCGCTGATGGACGCGTGGTCGGCGGTGATCACGAGCCACACGAACACCAACGCCCCGCTGCAGACGGGCTGGGCGGGCTCGTCGTGGCCGCGCGCGGCGGAGATCATCAAGTACACGTATCCGAGCTGGCCGAACTCGGGCCGGTTCGCGACGATGCTGCGCAACGTCTACCTGAGCAAGGTCATCAACGGCAGCAACAGCAACGGCAACTGGGAACTGTCCATGATGGAGGCCGCGGTCGGCATCTCGGTGTTCCTGGAGGACAAGACGAGCTACGACAAAGCGGTGGCCCGCTACCGCAACCGCGTCGCAGCGTACGTGTATTTGCCATCGGACGGCACCCTCCCGAAAACGGTCCCGGGCAGCGGCCTCGACACCAGCGCGGAAATAGTGGCCTATTGGCAGGGCCAGTCGACGTTCGTGGAGGGCCTGACCCAGGAAACCTGCCGCGACCTCACCCACACGGGCTACGGCATAGCGGCGATAGCGGACGTGGCGGAGACGCTCCGCATCCAGGGCCAGGACGTGTACTCGACGGACGTCGGATCGAGGCTCCGCCAGGCGCTGGGCTTCCAGTCGAAGTACCAGCTGGGAGCGGCGGTGCCGTCGTGGCTGTGTTCGGGCCACCTGAACCTCGGCCTCGGCCCGGTGACGGAGGTGGGCTTCAACGCGCTGAACACGCGCTTGGGCATCGCCATGACGAACACGCAGACGTTGACGGAGCGCCAGCGCCCGGCGGGCTCGAACAACCTGTTCGTGGCTTGGCAGACATTGACCCACGCCGGCAACCCGGCGTGATCCTGTCCCCTGGCGGTGTTTTCGCAGGTCAGGAGGACTGAGGACCCTGGTTGGAGGGCGGTTCGGGGGGCGCGCTAAAGTACTTTCACGCACTCAGGCAGTGCGGGTCCGGGCTGTGGCGCAGTTTGGTAGCGCACTTGACTGGGGGTCAAGGGGTCGCAGGTTCGAATCCTGTCAGCCCGACCGGACAGCGGGTTTCCGCAGCTCACAGCTGCGGAGGCCCGCTTTTTGCTGTGGTCATGGGCATTCGATTCAGCAACGAACCCGATCTCACGACCGGCGTCACTCGGTACCTGTGTTGGTGCGCTTGGACGGTACTGTCCGGGCCCGGAGGTGCGCGCGCTCGCCCTGGCGTCCCAGGAGGCTGAGGATTTCGACGGGGTGCTCGTCGGCGTTGCCGAACCAGTGCGGGGTGCGCGTGTCGAATTCGGCAGCTTCACCGGGCCCCATGACCAGGTCGTTGTCGCCCAGGATCAGGCGCAGGCGCCCGTCGAGGACGTAGAGCCACTCGTAGCCCTCGTGGCTGGCCTGCTCGGGCTCAGGTGAGCGCATCCTGGGCGAGATGATCAGTTTGTAGGCTTGCAGGCTTCCTGCCCGCCGGGTCAGCGGCAGCATGGTCATGCCGTGCCGGGTGACGGGTTTGAGGTGCAGGTGGGGGTCGCCGGTCTGTGGTGCCCCGATGAGCTCGCTGATGTCCACGCGCAGCTCGCGCGCCAGGGGAAGCAGGAGTTCCAGGGTCGGGCGGCGCTGACCGGTCTCAAGGCGGGAGAGCGTGCTCAGGGAGATCCCGGTGGCCTGCGCCAGCGAGGTGAGCGACAGATTGCGCTGCGAACGCAGCCCCTTCAGACGGGGGCCGACGGCAGCCATCGTCGACTCGGTCTCGTGATCCATGCCTGAACCTTGCCACCGCAGCAAGGATCTTTGCATGTCGGCCGGGGCTGGCCGACTGTGTCATCAGGTCGCCCGATCGAGGGATGACACAGCCAGGAGATGAGCAATGACCAGAGGCAGCTCCCGCCGTTAGGCCCGGCGCCGCCACAAGATCCGCGCGCCAACCATCACCACGCCCGGCCGCACACCGGTGACCACCACAGAGAAAGAAGCACAACCATGAGCAACGACCTCGCCCAGCAGACCGCCTTGGTCACCGGCGCAACCGCAGGCATCGGCCGCGCCACCGCCCTGGCCTTGGCCGCACGCGGCGCCGGCATCATCGTCCACGGTCGTGACAAGGAACGCGCCGCCGACACCCTCCGGCGAATCGAGGCCCTGGGCGCCACGGCCCGCTTCGAACCCGCCGACCTGACCGACCCTGCGGAGGTCACCACACTCGCCGAACGCGCAGGCGACGTCGACATCCTCGTCAACAACGCGGGCATCTTCCACTTCGCCCGCACCAGCAACACCGACCCGGCCACCTTCGACACCCACATCGCCGTCAACCTGCGCGCCCCCTACCTCCTCGTCCAGGCCCTCGCCCCGGGCATGGTCGAACGCGGCCACGGCGCCATCGTGAACATCAGCAGCGGCGCCGCCGCCACCCCGGGCCTCGGCAGCGGCATCTACGGCGCCACCAAGGCAGCCCTCGAATCCCTCACCCGGGTCTGGGCCGCCGAATACGGCCCGGACGGCGTCCGGGTGAACGCCGTCGCCGCAGGCCCCACCCGCACCGAAGGCACCGCCGTCTACGGCGACGCCTTCGAATCCGCCGGACAGGCCGTCGCCCTCAAGCGACTCGCCGACCCCGAAGAGATCGCCGCCGCCGTCGCCTTCATGGCGTCGCCGAGCGCCAGCTACGTCAACGGCGCCATCCTCGGCGCCATGGGCGGCCAGCCCGCCCTCGGCTAGCTGTTGCGGGTGATGACGTTGGTGACGACCGGCTCGGCCTACACGACGGCGTTGGTGCAGCTCATCGCCGAGCCCGCAGCCGCCCCACTGCGGGTGCGCCGAAGGTGGGCTTCGCCCCAGACGCGGACTTCTTCGACGACGGGCAGAAGGGTTGTCCCGTAAGGAGTGAGCCGGTAGAGGACGCGCGCCGGGACCGGTCCGGTCACCACGCGTTCGACGAGTCCGTCGGCTTCGAGCTCGCGCAGCTGTTCGGCCAGGACCTTGGACGTGATCGGCGCGCCTCGGCGGCGGAGGCCGGCGAAGTGGCACTCGCCGTGGGCGAGCCAGTAGAGCAAGGTCAGCTTCCATTTCCCGCCGATCGCGGCGAACGCCGCCGCCATCGGACAGCCGGGCAGCGGGTTGGGCCGCGCGGGGTTACCTGCAGGTGCCTTCTTGTCCACGGCGGTGCTCCACTCGATAGTCGCAACCATGACCGTGCCATACAGAAGAACCCTCATCACCGGCCTTTCCGCCCTCCTGCTGATCGCGACGGCCGCGTCGGGCGACGCATCGACCTCGCCCGCGTCGCCGACGAGCTTCGCCGGCCAACAAGACTTCGCGTGGGAAATCGGCACGTGGCGCAGCACCGTGCGGGTGCTCGCCGAGCCGCTGTCGGAATCCGCGGACACCTGGCTGCAGTTCGCGGGTACCAGCACCGTGCGGCCACTCCTGGACGGGCGGGCGAACGTCGTCGAGTTCGAGGTCTCGGGGCCGAACGGGCGCATCGACGCCCTCAACATGCGGCTGTACGAGCCGCAGGCCCAGCGGTGGAGCCTGACGTTCGTCAACATCCGCGACGGCTTGCCCACCCCGGCGGTGTACGGCGGGTTCCGCGACGGCGCGGGCGAGTTCTACGGCGACGACCAGCTCGGCGGCCACCCGATCAAGGTGCGGTTCCTCATCTCCCGGCCGGCCCCGGACGAGGCGAGGTTCGAGCAGGCGTTCTCGGCTGACGGCGGGACGACGTGGGAAACGAACTGGCTCGCCGTGGATCGCCGGATTCGCCGGTGAAGAGGAACGTCGAGCACCGAGAAGGACGCACCCGGCAGGGCTCCTCCGCCACGACAGCCGAGCCGCTGTGATCAGTCAGCTGTCGGCCGAGGTCTTCGGAGGCTCTGCTGCAGGCGTGATTAGGGCCTAGGTCAGGCAGGGTGTACGAGCGATCAGGGTCACCCGCGAGGAGTGGGCCAGTTCATGCCCGACCTGCAGTACGCCGCGCCATGCAAGTGATCCCTTCTCGAAGTCGATGATCAAGGAAGTTCCTGCGGACGGGACTGTCCGCTCTTCAACGGCCGGTCATGCCCATGAGCGGATGTCAGCCCTGAGGACGTTCGGCTTCGGGGGTGACGATTGGGGCGGACAGCGCGAGGGCGGGCCAACCGACGCGGAACTTGCCTTCGCAACGTCGTTGAATTCGCTGGCTCCGGGACTGGACTACTGGCTGCACGCCGATGACGACGGCACTCCCTGGCTCTTGGTGTCCTTGGATTTCTTCAAAAAACGCGCCGTCAGCGCCACGCTGCGTCTCGACTTCGACGACCGCGGTATCCGCGGCGGCTGGAGCCCGTCCTTTTCCGTCTCGTAAGCGGTACTTGGCCGCCATCACCTCGTGATGTCCGCTCGCGCCGCTGATCGTGCGAACGTCCGGTCATGCCGATGAGCGTACGTAGACCGCGATGTCTACTTGGAACTCCAAGGTGTCCGACCACTGGCGTTTCGTCCTGCTCGCATTCGAATGGGTCGATCTTCGAGAGAGCAACACCGAGCGCGTGCGCCGGCCGGCTCGCGTCTCCGCGTCGACTGCAAGACTTGAGCTGCGTCCCAGCGAGCACCACGACTACTACGCGTCATGCGCCGATCCCTGCAGTCGAGATAGCCTGATTGTGTGACCTACCTCACTTCGAAGCTTTCGATTGAGACGCCTCGCGAGGCTCGGGCGGGCGCTGGGGATGGAGCGGCGCCGACGCGGACATTTGTGGGACGACGACCTGAGCTGCGGCTACTGCGGTCGTTCGTGTCCGACGCCTTGGCCGGCGGCGGGGTTCTGGCTCTGGTGGCCGGCGAGCCGGGGATCGGCAAGACGCGCCTGCTGGGCGAGGTAGCCGACTACGGCCGGACTCGGGGTGCCGAGGTCGTCTGCGGACACTCGTGGGATGCCGACGGCGCACCACCGTACTGGCCGTGGATCCAGGCGCTCCGTCCGCTGTTCACCGCGGCAGTGCCCGACAGTCCCGGCGCAAACGTTCTTGAGGAGCTGGTGCCGGATATCAGCGGCGTGCCGGGCGACGCCTCCGGGTTGTCCGGTCACGAACGCTTCCGGCTGTTCGACGCCATCGGTGGGTTGCTGCGTGACGCGAGCCGCCGGCAGCCTAAGTTAATCCTGCTCGACGACCTGCAGTGGGCGGACATGCCCTCGTTGCTTTTGCTGCGTTTCGTGACCCGTGACCTGGGTGATTGCCCGGTCGCGGTCGTCGCCACCTACCGCGACGTCGAGCTTCGGTCCGGCGACCCTTTGACTACGTTGCTGGAAGAACTCAACTCCGAGTGCACGCACCTGAGACTCGGCGGTCTGGGGCGATCGGAAGTCGCTGAGCTGGCCCAGTCCCTTACCGACGAGCCGCTGACCGCGGACGTCGAGGCCAATCTGCATCGGGCGACGAACGGCAACCCGTTCTTCGTTCGCGAACTGGTCTACCTCCGTGGAGCGTGGGAGTCGCCGTCGTCCCTGCCGGACAGCGTCCTCGCCGTGATCCGACGCCGGCGGCGTGGAGTGTCCCCGGACTGCGCCCGCGTGCTGGAAGCGGCGGCAGTGCTCGGCCAGGAGTGTTCGCTCTCCGTGTTGGCGGCCCTAGTGAAGCTACCGGCCGACGCGGTGGCGCACCTGGTGTCGGAGGCAGTCGCTGCCCGCTTGTTCGAGCGATCGCCGGACGACGGTGAGCGGGTCGTGTTCGCCCACGCCCTGGTGCGTGAGGCCCTGTACGCCCAGCTGCCGGCGGACCGCCGGGCGCGGCTGCACGTCCAGGCCGCCGACGTCATCGAGGACCGATTCCGTGGCGATCCGGAACCGAGGCTCGGCGAGCTCGCCCACCACCTCTGGCAGGCCGGCACCGACCCGGCACGGGCCGCGGACTACGCGACGCGGGCCGGGTACGACGCCCTGCGCTCCCTGGCCTACGAGCAGGCTGTGCGGCACTTCGACCGCGCCGCGCGGATCATCGGGACCACCGATCCGACGGACTTCGAACACCGATGCGACCTGATGCTGCTGCTCGGCAAGACACAGATGAACGCCGGCGATCCCACCGCGGCGCGGGCCACGTACCGGGAGGCAGCCGCCTTGGCGGAACGGGCTGGCGCCGCCGCGCAGCTCACCGCCGCGGCACTGGCCGTCGGGGTCGACTACACGTTCGGCTTCCCCGACGAACTCGAGATCCAGCTCCTCGAGTCGGCGCTGCGCCTGGTACCGGACACCGAAAAAGCCCTGCGGGCTCTGCTGTCCGCCCGCATGGCCCGAGCTCTGGTCTTCACGCCGGACCTCCCCCGTCGAGAACGGCTCAGCGCCGACGCGGTCGAGCTTGCCCGCCGGACCGGAGACGCAGCGACCCTGGCGGCGGTCCTGATCGACCGGCACATCGCCGTGTGGGGATTCGCCAACGCGCCGGAACGGCTGCGCATCGCCGACGAGATCGTCCAGCTGGCTCACCAGAGCGCCGACCGGGCACTCCTCGTCCACGGGCACGGTCTGCGCCTGGCCAACCTTCTCGAGTTCGGCGACCTGGCCGGCTACCGGGCGGAGGTCGCTGTCTACGAAAAGCTCGTCAAGGACAGCCGGCTGACGCAGATCGACTGGCACCTCCACCTCCTGCACGCCACCTTGCATCTGGTGGCGGGCCGGTTCGGCGAAGCGGAGCGGCACGTCGCGGCAGCGCACGCCGCGGGCCGCCGGGTAGGGCACCCGAGCGTGGAGATCTGGTGTGTCTCGGTGTTCACGCTGGTGAAGCTGTGGGGTGGGCATGCCGAGGAGGCCTTGACGTGGTTGCGCGGGCAGGCGGAGCTGCTGCCGACGATTGCCGCGGCCAATGCCGGGATCGCTGTGCTGCTCGCCGACTGCGGCCGGACCGCGGAGGCCCGGCTGGAGTTCGAACGGCTCGCCGCCGACGATTTCGGCTCGCTGCCGAGAGACATGACCTGGCTGGTCACCTTGGGCGCGCTCGCCGCGACCTGCCATGTCCTCGGCGACCAGCCGCGTGCGGAACTGCTGTACGACCTCCTGCTCCCGTACGAGGCCTATCTGGTGCGGCTGAACCACGGCGGTTCCGGGTGCAGTGCCCCGGTGAGCTACCACCTCGGCATTTTGGCCATGACGATGGGCCGACCCGACGCGGCCGAGGCGCACCTGCGTGCCGCGGTCGCGATGTGCGAGCGGATGGGTGCACCGGTTTTCGGGGCGAACGCGCGGACCAAGCTCGCCGACTGCCTCACCGCGGTCGGCCGCCTGACGGAAGCCAGCGAGGTGCGCGGGCCGGCCGAGGAGGTCCTCGGTGCCCTGGGCATCCGCTCCATCTGCCGCCTGGCCCACTGCCCGGCCGGCGTCGCGCGGCCCACCGTGACGCTGTGTCGCGAGGGCGAGTATTGGACCGTCGCCGACGGCCGCAAGACCGTGCAGCTCAAGGACAGCGTCGGACTGCGCCACCTCGCCCGCCTGCTCGCGCGCCCAGGTGAGGAGATCCACGTCCTCGACCTCGCCGCCGGGCCGGGCGGCCGGTCCGCCGTTTCGGGCGCGGATCTCGGGCCGGTGCTCGACGACCGCGCCAAGGCGGCTTATCGGGCACGGCTGGCGGAGCTTTCCGGCGAGTTGTCCGAAGCCGAGTCGTTCGGCGACCGGACCAGGGCCGAGGCGGCCCACAAGGAGATCGACGCGCTGACCGACCAGCTGACCGCCGCGTACGGGCTCGGCGGGCGGGACCGCCGAACCGGCTCAGATGCAGAGCGGGCGCGGACCGCCGTGACCAAGGCGATCAAGGCGGCGATCGCCCGGGTCGCCGTGCACCACCAGGAATTCGGCGACCACCTCGGCCGTAGCGTCCGCACCGGCATCTACTGCGTCTATTCGCCGACGCGAAAAGAGACGTCACGGCGGTCGTGACCGCTGCTGTGCCGCCGCCTGTCACGATGTGACCGGCTTTTTCACGCCTTCCTTTTCGACCGTGCAGGACGACTGGAAGGAACCACTGCCATGCCGAAAACGGGCTTCAACCACAACATCGACGGATTCGCGTTCGGCAACGGCTGGCCGGATCTGTCCCCCGACGACCTGCACCAGCTCTCCGACGAGATCGGCAACGTCGTGCTCGCCGCGTCGTTCAGCCCGCCGCTGCTGCCCTTCGCGGCCCTGATCCCGCCGGGGCCGCCGGTGAGCAACTTCCTGTTGAAGGACATCCTCCAGCAGCTGGTGACCCAGGTGAAAGAGCCGATCTTCGGCTTGTGCGGCGGGATGGCCTGCGCGGCGCTCGACTACTATCGGCTCGCCTGGGTCCCCCCGCGCGGCACCGGACGGGACGACTACCCGTCGTTCGGGACATCTTCGGGCGCAACGCTTCGCCGCTACATCTGGTCCCGCCTCATCGACACGCTGCACACGGACGGCATCACGTGCCTGCTGTGGATGGCGACTCAGTTCGAAGTCTTCCCTTTCTCGGGTGGCACGAGGGAGCTGTTGCGCCGCACCAGGGACGAGGAGTGGCCGAAGATCAAGAGGCACCTGGACGACGGAACGCCGTGGCCGATCGGGCTGGTCGGCGAGACCCGTGACCCGATGCACAACCACCAGGTGCTCGCCACCGGATACGACGATCCTGGGAACGGCAGGCCGACGCTGTACATGTACGACAGCAACTGCCCCGACCGGGAGACGGCGTTGCAGATCGACTTCACCGGCGCGGAGTTGAAGGCTCTCCACACCGGCTATCCAGACGGCGTGCCGGGCGTGCAGGGCTCGATCCGGGGTTTCTTCTGCGAGTCGTACACGCCGAGGACGCCACCCGCCGCCTTAGTCGTCGAATCGGGACTGAACGTGTCTCCCGCCGGTACCGTCCCGGTCAGCCGTTCGGTCCGCCTTCGCTACCAGGTGCGGAACGTCGGCTTCGGGCCGAGTCCGGCGCTGCGGCTCTACGGGGTCGGCAGGGTCGTCGCGAACGGGCGGAACGTCGACGCCGGAGCGGACCGGCCCGCCGCGGAGCCGCTGCCGGAAGGGGCGGCGCGCGCCTACGACAAAACGGTCGCGCTGAGCGGAGATCTCGGTTTGCGGCGGTTCTCCGTCGGCGCGTCCGTCGAGCACAACGGCACCCAGGCGTGGCGGGCGCTTCCCGCGCCGGCCCCACTCGCCACCGTCGCGTTCGACGTCGTGGTCGGTGCGGAGCCGACCTCGTGGGCGACGCTCGGCGGGCAGCTCGTCGCTCCGCCCGTCGCGGGCACGAACGCCGACGGGCGGCTCATCGTGGTCGGCGTCGGGCTGGACAACCGCCTCTACCGGATAGAGCAGAACGCACCGGGTTCCCGCTGGGATGGCTGGACGCTCGCGGCCCCCGGCTGCCCGCCGCTGACGGGCCGGGCCGCTGTCGCTCGCACCAGTGACGGCCGACTGGAGCTGTTCGCGCGAGGGGCCGACGGCCAGATCTGGCATGCCTGGCAGAACCAGGCCGGCACGACCGACTGGTCGAGCTGGAGCGGGCTCGGAGATTCCTTCGCCGCCGATCCCGCAGCCATCGCCAACCAGGACGGCCGGCTCGAGGTCTTCGCGGTCGCCCCGGAGGGCCGGCTGCGGCACAAGTGGCAGTACCCGTTCGGCTGGAACGGGTGGGCGGACCTGGGCGGGCCGGTGACCGGGCGACCGGGCGCCGGGCGGCACCCCGACGGGCGGCTGGAGGTGTTCGCCCGCCACCCGGACGGCACGATCTTCCACACCTGGCAACGCGGCCCTGGCGGAGACTGGGAGCACGGGGAGTTCGGCGGCCAGGTGACCGGCGACATCGCGGTGGCGAACAACGCCGACGGCCGGATCGAGGTGTTCGCCCGCGGCACGGACGGTGCAATCTGGCACCGCCGGATCACTGGCGGCGGGTGGTCGGCGTGGGAGTCGCTGGGCGGCCGAGTCGAGGTCGGCGTCGTGCCCGCCGTCGCCCGCAACGCGTCCGGCGGTCTCGAGGTGTTCGTCCTCGGCACCGACCACGCTGTCTGGCACAACCGGCAGGTCCCTGCCACTCAGCGCTGGTCGGGATGGACCTCGCTCGGAGGTGGGCCAGTGGCTGCCGACCCCGTCGCCGTGGTCAACGCCGACGGCCGTCTGGAGTTGTTCGCGCTCGGAGTCGACCACACCCTCGTGCACCGTTGGGAGACCGGAAGCGGGTGGAACTCGTGAACACGACCGAGCGGGAGGACGAGCGGAAGAAGCGCCGCCGGCCGAGGCTGCGGGCGGACTGGTTGCGGGCGGAGTGGACACCGAGCGGAGGCTTTGCTGTCACGAGCGCGGGTCTCCTCGGCGTGACCGTGCTCGGGGCGGCGTGGTTGTTGACCGGCGGTTCTTCGGCGGCACCGAAGCCTAACCACCCGACTGCCTCGGCTGCGGCGCCGACCTCGACTTCGGCGGCGGCGTCGACAACGGCCTCGACAACGGCCTCGACGACGTCCTTCGCAACGGCACCTGCGTCACCGAGGGCGACGCCGACCACTCGGCGACCAGTGCCGACCGTGGTACTTCCGTCGGTGTCGGCAGGCAGCAGGGCCACGACCTCGAACAAACCGGAAATCGGCGCCGGCATGTCCGTGAAGCCAGCGACACCGCTCGTGACGCTCGGCGGGGAATGGCACACGGACAACGGCGCGGACTGCGCCAAAGGCGTCCGGTTCACCTTTTTCCGGGAAGTCATCGCGAACGGGCCGGGCACGTTGACCTACGGGTGGCTGGATGACGAGGCCGACGAACTGGATGACGAGGCCGGCAAACAGGTGGGACAGTCCACGCTCGCCTTCTCCGGGCCGGACACGCAGGTGGTCATGCACACCTGGGACCGCCGGGGAAGGCCAGGGAAAGTCATCCAGGGGAAGGTGGGCGTCCACGTGATCGCCACCGATGACGGCGTCCTTCCCGCCGACCAATGGACCGAGTACCAGTACGTCTGCCCGGAGGGGCCCGGCTGACCGCGGGACGTTCCCGGCTCGGGCGTTCGGCGGCTGCGCGCGATCCGTCCCTCGCCGGTAATGCGTCCGGCGAGGGACGAGGTCGTGCAACAGGTGGCTCGGACCGGCGACCATCACCGCCTGACGAAACCACGGCCTACACCCGTCCGCCCGATTGGGCTCTGGGCCGTCCGGTGAGACGATGGACGGGATGGAGGCGGGGAACCGGCATGTTCTCGTCGGCAGAAAGCAGGTTCTGCACACCCTTCGTCTGGCCGTGGACGACGCGGTGGCGGGCCGGGGTGGGCTGACGCTGCTGTCCGGCGAGCCCGGAGTTGGCAAGACCCGGCTGGCGGAGGAGATCTGCGGTTACGTGCGATCTCGAGAAGTGACCGTCGCCTGGGGCAGTTGCTGGGAAGGAGAGGGAGCGCCCGGCTTCTGGCCCTGGCTGCAGATCCTGCGAGTCGTGGCACCCGGCGGCGAGCGCGGGGACCTGCCCGGCGACGTGGGCTCGGCCACCGCAGAACCGGGCGGCACGCTCCCCGGGAAAAGCGCCGTGCGGCGGGTTCCCGCCCCGCTGGTCGAAGTCGGGCAGGAGCGGTTCCGCCTGTTCGACACGATCACCGGGTTGTTGCGGACGGCCTGCCGCTCCCGGCCGCTGGTGGCCGTTCTCGACGATTTGCATTGGAGCGACGCGCCCTCACTTCGGCTGTTGCGGTTCCTCGCGCGGAACCTGGGCACACTTCCCATGCTCGTCTTGGGCACCTACCGCGATGTCGAGATGGGGCAGACCATCCACTCGCCGAAGTGCTGGGTGAGCTGACCTGGTGCCGTCATCTCCCGCTGCGCGGGCTACCCCGGCACGACGTCGCCCGGTTAGTCGCGGAAACCAGCGGCGTCGAGCTTTCCGATCACGCCGCCGAGACGTTGCGAGCCGCGACCGACGGCAATCCGTTCTTCATCCGGGAGATCGCCACGCTCCTGCCCGGAGAAAAATGCCTGACTTCCCCGACCTGGCGCCGGCGGACTTCACCGTGCCGGGCGGAGTGGCCGCGGTGGTTCGGCGGCGCGTCGACCGCCTGTCCGCATCCTGCGTCGGCCTGCTGGAAGCCGCCGCCGTGCTGGGCCAGGAATTCGACTTGGACGTGCTCAGCGTCGTCCTTGGCCAGCCCGTCGGAGCAGGCGGCCGAGGCCGTCCGGACCCGGCTGCTGACCACCGTCTCCGGTACGCCGGCCCGGCTGCAGTTTGTGCACGCCCTGGTCCGGCAAATCCTCTGCTCGAGGCTCGCCCCAACCCGGCGGGCCGAGCTGCACGCCCGCGCGGCCGAGGCGATCGTGCTACGGCACCAGCACGACCTGACACCACGGCTCGCCGAGCTGGCCCACCACCTGTGGGAAGCAGGCACCGATCCCGTGCAGACCGTGCACTACACAGTCGAGGCCGGCCACACCGCCATGCACACCCTCGCGTACGAAGAGGCGGCTGGCCACTTCTCGAGAGCCGTCATGATTTTGGAGAGCAGCGCGCCTGGCTCCGCGGTCCGCCGATGCGATGTGCTGCTCCTCCTCGCCGACGCCGAACTCGCCGCCGGAAACGCAACGGCCGCCCGCGACACGATCAAGGCTGCCGCACTCCTCGCCCAGCGGGCCGGCGCCCCCCGACCGGCTCGCGCACGCCGCACTGACCGCGGGCACTGTCGACACCTTCAACATCCTCGACGACCTGGAAGTCGACCTGCTGCAAGTCGCGCTGAAGGCACTGCCCGAAAGCAAAACAAAGCTGCGGGCCCGAGTGCTCGCACGACGGCCAAGGCCCTGGTGCTCACCTCCGATTTGGAACGCCGGACGCGGCTCGCCGACGAAGCCGTGGCCATAGCCCAGCGCACCGGCGACCCCGAGGTGCTCGGGTGGGTGTTGCTGGACCGGCACGTGGCCATCTGGGGCTTCGCGCCGACGCCGGAACGCCTCGGCATCGCCACGAAGATAATTCATCTGGCCGAGGAAATCCACGACTCCACCCTGCTGGCCTGCGGCCACATCCTGCGCATGGCGAACCTGCTCGAACTCGGCGAGGTCGTCGACTGCTCGGCGGAGATCGACGTCTTCGACCAGGTCATCCGGGAACACCGGATGACGGAACTGCGGTGGCTCGTGCCACTGCTGCGCGCCACCGCGGCAAACATCGCCGGACGCCTGGCCGAGGCCGAACGACTGGCCGAAAAAGGTCGGGCGATGGGCCGGCGGATCATTCACCCGGGCCTCGACATCTGGTACCAGGCTTCCCGGTTCTTCGAGAAGTTCTGGCAGGGTCGTGGTGAGGAAGTCGCATCCCTCGTCCGGCGGCTGATCGACGAGACGCCCCACGTTCCGGCCCTGCGCACCGGCCTGGCGACCATTCTGGTGCAGACGGGCAGGATGGACGAGGCAGCCGTCGAGCTCGAACGGCAAGCAGCCGACCGGTTCTCTCAGGTGCCTCGCGACTTCACCGGTTGATCAATGTGGCCGGTCTCGCGTTCGTCTGTCATGGTCTCGACGACCGGGCGCCGGGCGGAGATCCTCTACGACCTGCTGCTGCCGCACGCGCCGTACCTGCTGCGGGTCAACCAGCTCGGCGTGGGCTGCAGCGGCCCGGTCGCGTACTTCCTCTGGCTCCTCGCCGTCACGCTCGGGCGCACGGACGACGCCGTCCGGCATCTCGAGGCCGCCGTCGCCATCGACGAACGCATCGGCGCACCTGTATTCGCGGCCCAGGCACGCAGCAAACCCGCCGAGTGCCTCGAGACCCGCGGCCTGGGCCAGGACCGGCAACGCGCCGGGGAACTCCGCTGCCAGGCCGACACCGTCATGCGCACCCTGGACATCCGGCCGTTGATCCGACCAGCTGTCACGCCGCCAAGGACTCCATCGGCGACACTGCACCGAGAAGGCGACTACTGGACGATCCAGCACTCGACGGACCCGGTCCGGCTCCGGGATCGGGTCGGCATCCGGTACCTGGCCCAGCTGCTCGCGGAGCCGGGACGCGAGTTCCACGTCCTGGACCTGGCCAGCTCCTGCAGCTCGTCAACGCCGGCCGCAGACCGGCCTCGGCCCGGTACTCGACGAAGCAGCGAAGACCGCGTACCGCCGCAGACTGGCCGAGCTGACCGAGGACTTGCAGGAAGCCGAGGCCTTCGGCGACCAAGGCCGGACTGAGACGGTTCGCCAGGAACTCGAAGCACTCACCGATCAGCTGACCGCCGCGGTCGGCCTCGGCGGCTGCGACCGCCAACCCGGCTCGGACGCCGAACGCGCACGAACCGCGGTGACGAAGGCCATCAAGTCCGTCATCGCCACCATCGCCGCACACGACCCCGTGCTGGCCGGGCATCTGCGCCAGGCCGTCAACACGGGTACTTACTGCTCGTACACACCCGATCCCACCGCATCACTCCACTGGACCTTGTGATCTGGTGCCCGGCGGATCATTGCGCCATACAGTTGTGCACCGCCGGTTCTGGTCGAACGCGCGCACATGCCGATGAGCGCGCATTCGAGCCACGCCCGCTCGTTCGGCGCACCGAGCAGCGACCACGTCCGGCATGGTCGGCACGTTGCCCGGCCAGGGCTCGGTTCATCCCGCGATGCGGGCCGAGCAACCGACGGACCGGCCTGCTCACGGCACCAGTTCGCTCCTAACCTGCCCGGCCGCCCGGCGACGCCTACTGTTGTCTTCCAGCAACCAGGCCACCACCTGGCCTGCACCCTAAGTGAACGCTCGATCACCCGACACGCTGCGCAGACCACCCCGAGGAGCACCACATGGACGAAGACCTGCTCTACGAGCGGGACGCCGCGCGAAGAGTGGACGAGGTCACTGCCGCATTGGATCGGCTGGCCGGCACCTTCGCGGAGGAAGAGGACCTGCCGGTGGTCCTGCAGCGGGTGTGCCGGCAGGTCATCCACGCCGTGCCGGACGCGGAGATCGCCAGCGTCACGCTGCTGCGCGACGGTGCCCCCTACACCGCGACAGCGACCGGTGACAGCGCGCACCGCGTTGATCAGGCACAGTACGACGCCGGGCGAGGGCCCTGCCTGGAAGCCGCCCAGACCGGCGAACTGCAGCGAGTCAAGGTGACCGATGCGGCGCAACGGTGGCCCGAGTTCGCCGCGGCCGCGAACGAGTACGCGGTCGTCGCCTACCTGTCCGCCCCGCTGTTCGTCGACCACCAGTACCGCGGTTCGCTCAATCTGTACGACACCGGAGGCAACAGCTTCGGCGCGCTCGACGCAGCACTGCTGGACCTGTACACCGCCGCCGCCGAAGCCGCGCTGCGCAGCACCCGCCGGCACCAGGCCGCCCGCGAGACCATGGGCCAGCTACGCGCCGCTCTGACTTCCCGTGCGGTGATCGATCAGGCGAAGGGCATCCTCATGGCTCTGCACTGCATCTCGCCCGACGATGCGTTCAAGCTGCTCGTCAAGGCGTCACAAGAGCAGAACGTGAAGCTGCACGAGGTCGCCCAAAACTTCGTGGCCACTGCCACGAACCCACAGTGATCCACCACGAGAAGACCGGTTCGGCAAGGCGTCGTCGTGATCAAGGCATGTCCGCGCAGGCGTTCCCCGGTGGAACCCGCACTCGTCGCCGGCCGCGCCGCCGCGATCGCGCGCTCATGCCGACGAGTCGGGCCGGCTTGCGGCCCCATGCGGTGATCATCGGTGCGTAAGTCCATCCGCGAACACGTCGCCAGTGATTCCTCCGGTTGCGAGCGTCCTTTCGTCAACTCTGGCAATAAGGCGATGCGGAAAGCCGAGCAGCGCCGCGATGCACTCTTGGGCTACCGTTGCCGGCTGTGAGCCGAGACGAGTCGCGCAACATCGTCACAGGGACGACCACCGGCCACGTCCTGCAGACCGCTGAAGTCCATGGCGACGTCCACCTGCACACCGCGTCGCCCCGAACCGTGCCTCGCCAACTGCCCGGCACTGTGCGGCATTTTGTCGGCCGCCAGAAGCAACTGGCCGCCCTGACCGAGTACTTCGACCAGGCCGTGGCGAGTCCGGAGCCGGTGGCGATTTCGACGGTCGAGGGCATGGCAGGGATTGGCAAGTCGGCCCTGACGATCTACTGGGCCCGGCAGAACACCGACCGGTTCCCTGACGGCCAACTCTATGTCAACCTACGCGGCTTCTCACCCACCGCGGCGATGCAGCCCGGAGAGGCGCTGTGGGGCTTTCTGCACGCCCTGGGCGCGCCGCACGACACGCCCTTTCTCGACCTGGACGCCCAGGCTGCTCTGTACCGCAGCATGCTGGCCGGACGCCGGATGCTGATCGTCCTCGACAACGCCCGAGACAGCGACCAGGTGCGACATCTTCTTCCAGGCAGCGGGGCCTGCTATGTCATCATCACCAGCAGACAGCGGCTGATCGGCCTCGTGGCGCAAGCCGGCGCACGCCCGATCAAGATGGACAGCTTGCAAATCGACGAGTGCGCAACACTGCTGGGAGCCCTCGCCGGAACCGATCGAGTGATCGCGGAACCCGGCGCAGCAGAAGGACTGGTCGAGCTGTGCGCACGGATGCCCCTCGCCCTGACCATCTTGGGAGCCCGGCTCGCCGACCGGCCGGACTTGCCGCTGCACACGCTCGCCCAACGACTACGCGACGCCCGGCTCGACACCATCGACTCCGGCGAGACCGACGTAAACATCAGCACCGTGTTCTCTTGGTCCTACCAGGCGCTCAGCCCCGCCGCCGCGGCGCTGTTCCGGCTGCTGAGCCTGCATCCAGGCCCCGACTTCAGCGCGGCGGCCGCAACCTCGATCGCAGCGGAAAAGGCGGACCGGATGCTCGACGAGCTGACCCACGTCCACCTGCTCGAGAATCGTCCCGACGGCCGGTATGGCTTTCACGATCTGACCCGGCTGTACGCACGGCACCATGCCCACGAACACCCGAAAGCAGACCGAGACGCGGCGATGCTCCGAATGCTCGACCATTACCTGCACACCTGCGTCGCCGCCGACGGTCAGCTGGGCTCCCCGTGGGAGCCGTTCACGCTCGAGCCACCACAGCCCGGAACACGCCCCGAAACCATTCCCGATGCCGAGCAAGCCGCCGCATGGTTCGCCGCCGAACACGCCACTCTCGTCACCATTGTCGAAGATCCGGCATGGCCCAGCGGACACACCTGGCGATTGGCTCGCTCACTCGTCACCCACCTCGACCGACACGGGCATTGGCGCGACTTCGTCAGCACCCAGCGCGCCGGCCTGGCCGCGGCACAACAAGTCGCCGACACCAACAGTCAGGCGAACGCCCATCGGCTGCTTGCCCGCGCGCTCAGCCGCCGGAACCAACTCGACGAAGCCCGGGACCATCTCAGCCGCGCACTTGAGCTCTTCGAAGACGACATCACCGGCCAGGCACACACGAACTACGCGCTGGGCTACCTCGACGTTTGTGCCGGCGACACCTCGCGCGCGCTCGACCACACGACACGTGCGCTTACGCTCGCTCGCGCGGGCGGCGCCAAAGTCTGGGAAGCCAAAGCCCTGAACAACATCGGTTGGTGCCTGATCGAAGCCGGACGCCACGCCGAGGCGCTGCCCTACAGCCGGCAAGCCCTGGCCCTGTTCCGCAGCCTCCGCACGGACCCGGACGGCCTAGCTCATACGCTGGGATGCCTGGGCAGCGCGTACCTGGGCGCCGACGACCCCGAACGGGCACTGGCCTGCTACCTCGACGCCCTGCACATCCGGGAAAAGCACCGCAACTATTACACGCAGGCGACCACACTGCGCCACGTCGCCGCTGTCCATCGCCGCACCGGCAACCGCGAAGCAGAGCAAGCAGCACTGCGTCAAGCCTTGGTGATCCTCGAGCAACTCGGCCACACAGAGGACCCCGCCCTTCGGGCGCAGCTTGAGCGGCTGATATGAGGAGAGCGACCTTCCGATACGTCGGCATGCGAGCCAATGCCGTGGCGGAGCTGCGCGCGACGAGGTGTCTGCCGCGCTAGCCGTTCCCCGGTTCCTCGGTTCGCCAGCCGAGGAGGATCGCGCGGAGCGCCTGCTCGGCGAGTCGCCGGGCGCGCTCGTTGCCGACGGTGCCGAGGTAGCCGAGCGAGGCTGTGCCATAGAGCGTGCCCCAGATGATCTCGCAGGCCTCGTCGAGGTCGGCCAAGACCACGTCGTGTGCGTCCGACCAGGTGGCCAGTAGCTCCTTCAGGACGGCGATGGCCGGTTCCGCGGCGCGTCGGCGCTCGTCCGCGTCGACTGCGGTGCCGTTCATGACCTCGTAGAGGTGGGGGTGCTCGCCGGCGAACCGGACGTACTCGGACGCGATGCGCATCATGCGCCGGTCGATGACGGGCTCCTCGGCGGCCTGCCGGAACTCGGCCAGCATCAGGCGGTGGCCGTGCGCGACCAGCTCCAGCACGAGCGCCTCCTTGTTGGCGAAGTGCTGGTAGACGACGGGGGCGGAGTATTCGATGTCGGTCGCGATGCGCCGGATCGTCAGTGCCGCGACACCCTCCGTCTCGAGGACGTGCAGCGCGGCCTCGATGATCCGTTCGCGGGTGCTCGCCCGTTCCCGGGCCCGTCTCGTGCTGGTTGCCATGTTCCGTCACTTCGCTTCGATGGTCTCCGCGGACACTAGCCGCCGCTCTTGACGGTGACGTCCCGACGTGGCTAAGTTAACGACGTTAGAAAAACTAACGACGTTAGAGCGGCAGCGCACCCCAAGACGCTCATCAAGGAGAAACCCTTCCATGGCCGAGCATGTTGTCATCGGCGCCGGTTCCATCGGCACGAATGTCGCGCGCCTGCTTGTCGAGCGCGGCGAAAGCGTCCGGATCGTCACGCGCAGCGGCTCCGGCCCCGAGCACCCGCTGATCGAGCGGGTCGCCGCGGACGCCTCCGACCCGGCACGCGTGACCGAGCTGTCCCGCGGCGCGAGAGTGATCTACCACTGCGCGAACCCGCCTTCGTACACGATGTGGGAACGCTTGTTGCCGCCCCTGCAGACGGCGGCCATCACCGCCGCCAAGGCGAACGACGCGGTCTTGGCGCTCACCGGCAGCCTCTACGCCTACGGCCGGCAACCCGGCGGCCGGATGAACGAACGCACCCCCATGGCCGCCACCGGGCGCAAGGGCCGCCTGCGCAAACGGATGTGGGAACAGGCCCTCGCCGCGGGCATCCGCACCGTCGAGGTCCGCGGCTCCGACTACATCGGCAAGGACGCCAACGGCATCTACTCCCTGCTCATCGAGCCCGCCCTGAACAAGGGCCGCGCCGCGTGGATCACCGGGCACCTCGACATGCCGCACACCTTCACCTTCAACGGCGACATGGCCCAGGCCTTGATCACGCTGGCCCAGGACGAACGCGCCTGGGGCCGGGCCTGGCACGTGCCGTCGCCGCCGGCCGTCACCATCCGCGACCTCGCCCGACGCTACGCCATCGCCGCGGGCCGGCCGCCGGTCAAGCTGATCCAGCTGCCGCGCGTCGCGATGCGCACGGCCGGGCTGGTCGTGCCCATCGCCCGGGAGATGGCCGAAATGGACTACCAGTGGTACGCGCCATTCCACCTGGACGCGATCGAGACGGCGGACACCTTCGGCCTGACCGCCACCGACCTCGACACCGCCATCCGCGACCAGGTCGACGCGATCAGGAGCGAACACGCCGACGGAGGACCGCAGTCGAACATGTGACCAGCGCTCACCGATCCGAGGGCCCTGAGACGGGAGGCGCGGAATCCAGCGCTGTCTCGGGCCATGACTGTGGCGCCGGGCCGAACGCGCGTCGGGCGGCTCGGACCGCCAGGGCGGCGACGGTGGCGTTGGCGCCACCGCCGATCACCGCGCCGATGCCGAACGGAACCACCCGGCCGAGCACGATGATGCCCTGCTTGGTGCCGTACTTGGTGATGAAGTTCTTGCCCAGGACGCTGTTGATCTGGCGCAGCGTCGCCGTGGGCACCTTGCCGACGAGCTGGCGGGCCCAGTGCTGACCGGTGCGCTCGGCGACCTTACCGGTTATGGTCGTGGAACCCGACTGGCCGAGCAGGATCCCCATGACCAGCGTCCGGCGGCGTTCGATCTCGTCCAGCCGAACGCCGTGGACCTCGGCGACCGAGAGCACGAACAGAGCGCTGAGCTCGAGCGAAGAGAAGGCCTCACCCGCCGACAACGCCAGTGCGACCCCGGTGCCGACAGCGGGTGCGGCCGCGGTGGCCCCGACCGCGGCCCCGGTGCCCGCCAGGGCACTGACGTACATCCGCTCCAGGGTCCGCACGACCTCCGCCGGTGTCGCCTCCGGGTTGCGCTGACGGGCCCGGGCGATGTTCTTGCGCACCAGCGGTGTCTGCATGCCGATGGCCTTGTCCAGCAGCACGAGGACCGGCTGCCCCGGCCCGCTTGACGCCGGGTCCGGTCGTTCAAGGGCATCAGAGACCACCGCGAGCTCCTTCACGTCGTCAAGTCGTCGCCCAGTCTCGCACCCGCGCGGCCACAGCCTTTGTGGCGGTGACTCACTGCCCAGTTACGGCCTCGCTCGCACCGCTGCGCAGACCGCCCCCTAGTCCTTGACCGCGCCCGCTGCAAGGCCGGTGCGCCAGAACCGCTGCAGCGCCAGGAACGCCAGGATCAACGGGATGATCGACAGCAGGGAGCCGGTGACCACGATGGCCTTCAGGTCGGGGTCGCGGGTGATCTGGGTGTTGAGGGTGTAGAGCCCGAGGGTCACCGGGTAGAGGCGGTCGCCGGTCAGCATCACCAGCGGGAGCAGGAAGTTGTTCCAGATCGCGACGAACTGGAACAGGAAGATCGTGATCAGCGCCGGGGCCATCAGGCGCAGGCTGACGGTGTAGAACATGCGCACGTCGCCGGCGCCGTCGATGCGGCCGGCTTCGAGCAGCTCGTCCGGGACCGATGCTGCGGCGTACACCCGGGCCAGGTAGACCCCGAACGGGCTGATCGTGCTGGGCAGCAGCACCGACCACACCGTGTTCGTCATCCCGGCTCCGGCCAGCATGAGAAACAGCGGGACGGCGAGCGCGGTCGGCGGGACCAGCACCCCGGCGAGGATCGCGGAGAACGTGAACGACCGCCCGCGGAAGCTGAACTTCGCCAAGGCGTAGCCCGCCATCGCCGACAACAGCGTGGCCGCCGCCGCACCCACCACCGAGTACAGCGCGCTGTTGGCCAGCCACCGCAGGTAGAGGCCGTCCCCGAACGTCACGGTGTCGTGCAGGTTGCGGCCGAGCTGGAAGTCGGAGAACCACAAACCGAAGGTGGCCGAAAGGTCCGAGGCGGACTTCGTGGCCGATATCACCAGCCAGAACACCGGCAGCAGGAAGTACACCGCGGCGACGAACATCGCCGTGGTCACCACGATCGAGGAACCGGGAACTCGCCGGGTACCCGCTTGTCCGGTCACAGGGCCGCCCTCGCTCGGGTGATGCGGAAGAACAGGAGGGAAAGCACGGCGATCACCAGGGTGACGAGCACGCTCATCGCCGCGCCGAGACCGTGGTTCTGGGCGGAAATCTGGGCGTAGGCGGCCATCGACGGCGTGTAGGACGACGAGACAGCGCTCGAGACCCCGGCCATGACCTGGGGTTCGGTGAACAGCTGGAACGTGCCGATGATGGAGAACACCCCGGTCAGCACCAGCGACGGCGCGATGATCGGCACCTTGATGCGCCACGCGATCGCCCAGCCCGACGCGCCGTCGAGTCGGGCGGCCTCGTAGAGCTGCGGCGGGATCGCCTGCAGCGACGAGTAGAGGATCAGCATGTTGTAGCCGGTGAACGTCCAGGTGACGATGTTCGCGATCGAGTACAGGATCACGTTGCCGGACAACAGGTCCGGCTGGATGCCGAGCGGGTCCAGCAGCTGGTTGATCGGGGACAGGTTCGGGGCGTAGAAGAAGCCCCACATCACCGCGGCGATCACCCCGGGGACCGCGTACGGCAGGAAGAACGCGAGCCGGAAGAAGCGTCGTAACCGCACCTTCGCGGAGTCCAGCGCGAGCGCGAGCACCAGGGCGAGGCCCAGCATGACCGGGATCTGGATCGCGCCGAACAGCAAGACCCGTCCGAGCGAGCCGGTGAACCCGTCGTCACCGAGGGCCGCGGTGTAGTTGCCGAATCCGGCGAACACCTCGGTGGGGCGACCGTAGGTCGAGGTGCGGGTGACCGTGGTGAAGCTCTTCACGACCGCCACGACGATGGGCGCCACGTAGAACACGGCGAACCCGATGAGGAACGGGGCGAGCAGCAGCCAGGCGGCGCGGGCGCTGCTGCTCGCCACCGCGGTGTCCGGTGGCGCGCCGGCGACGGTCTGGGACGCTGTGGCGATCATCGTCGTCCCTATTTCGCCACGGGGATGGACTGGCGTTGCAGGTCGGTGATCGTCGCGGCGTTGGCGTCGGCGAGGGCCTTGCCGAGGGTGCCGTTGCCGGCGAGCGCGGCGCCGAAGCCGTCGCGGACGTGGGCGTAGGTCTGTTCCATCGACGGTCCCCAGGTGAAGTCCTGGCTGACGCCCTTGCCCGCGTCGCGGAACACCGCGTCGACGTCCTGCCCGCCGAAGAACGCGGTGTTCGCCGGAGAGGCCTTCGCGCCGGCCTGGGCTTCGGTGGTCGCCGGGTAGATGCCGCCCTCGGCCTGCAGGATGGCCAGTGCCCTGGGGTCGGTGTTGAGCCACAGGGCGAACTGCGCCGCCTCGGCCGGGTGCTTGGTCCCGGCGAACACCGCGGTGGTCGAGCCACCCCAGTTGCCGGAACGCTGCTCGCCCGCGGTCCACTGCGGCAGCGGCGCGACGGCCCACTTGCCGGCGGTCGAGGGCGCGGCCTTCGCGATCGTGCCGACGCCCCAGACGGCCCCGGTCCAGGTGGCGATCTGGCCGGAGTCCAGCGCCTTGTTCCAGGATTCCGAGAAGCCCTGGTAATTCGAAACCAGGCCCTGCGACACCAGGTTCTGCCAGTAGTCCGCGACCTTGGTGGACGCGGGGTCGGCCAGGTTCACCTTCCACTGCTGACCGTCCTGGGTGAACCAGTGCCCACCCGCCTGCCAGACCAGGCCGGCGAACCAGTTGACGTCCTTCTGCGGGAAGTGCGTGATCGTCAGGCCGGGGTCCGCGGCGTGCAGGGTCTTGGCGGCCTGGGCGTACTCGTCCCAGGTCGCCGGCACCGGCACGTGGTACTTCTCGAACAGGTCCTTGCGGTAGAACAGGCCCATCGGGCCGGTGTCCTGCGGGATCGCGAACACGCCGTCGCCGCCCACCGAGGCCTGCGCCCACGTCCAGTCCACGAACTTCGATTTGGCGTCCGCGACGCCGGGGCAGCCGGAGATGTCACGCAGGCCCTGTTGCACGCGGAAACCGGGCAGCGAGTCGAACTCGACCTGCCCGAGGTCCGGCGCTTGCCCGGCCTTCAGGGCGGTGAACATCTTGCTGTAGGTGCCCTGGTTGCCCTGCGGAGTCTGCTCGACGGTGACGTGGATTTCGGGGTGCCCTTGGTTCCAGGCGGCGACGGCCTGGTCGATACCCGGCAGCCACGACCAGAACGAGAGCTCGACCTTGCCACCCGCCGGCGCGCACGCCGCGGCCGGTGGCTGAGCGGGGTCGCTGCTGCCGCACGCAGCGGCCGTCAGCGCGAGCCCGGCAGCCGCTGCGAGGGCAGCCAGGCGCCGGAGTCGCGCCGGGGTGTGAGAAGTACGCATCATTGCGTCTGTCCTTCCTGAGGGTACGAGCTGCCCTAGCCGAGAACCGGTGTGCCGGTGAACCGGGCTTCGGGATCGAGCACGTGGTGCAATTCGAGGACGTGCAAGTCGTTGACGCCTTGTTTCAGCACGGGCCCGGGGAGATAGAGCGTCTGTTGTGGACCGCGGTCCCAGTAGCGTCCGAGGTTGAAGCCGTTGACCCAGACGACGCCCTTGGCGAAACCGGGCAGCCCGACGAAGGCGTCGCCGACCGCGTCCACCGTGAAGGTTCCGTGGGCCAGCAGCGGGCCGTCGGCCTCGCCCGGATGTCGCCCAGGATGCCCTTGCGGTCGGCGAGTTCGGGGGCGTAGTTGATCCGGCCGAGGTTCTCCACCAGGAGCACCACCCGGCAATGGGGTCTCGGCACTCGCAGCGTCATGGTCGTCGCGGTCACCGGCGCAGACCTGCAGCGGCCGCACGCGGGGCAGCAACTCGTCCCACCAGGTCTTCACCCGGGCGAGGTAGGCCGGATCGCTCGTGCGCAGCTTCACCTCGTCCTGTCCCAGCAGCCACGCCGGCAGCCCGCCGAAGTCCAGCTCGGCGCACACGTAGGGCCCCGGCCGCAGGATGACGCGCAGTCCCTCGCCCTGGGCCGTCTCGAGGAACCGCACGACGTCGAGACCGCCGTCGAAGCCGAATTCGCCCGGCTTCGGCTCGTGCGGGTTCCACGGCACGTACGTCTCGACGGTGTCCAAGCCCATCCACCGCGCCCAGCGCAGCCGGACCCGCCACTGCTGCGGCACGATCCGGAAGTAGTTGACGCTCCCCGACAGGACCCGCTCGGGCCGGGTGTTCCCCAACGGGCGCTCCTCCCCCGATACGGCTCTGTCCACCGGCTGTCTCCTTGTCGGGAACGTTCCCGGGAGTGTTCCCGGGCAGTATGCGCACCGCCGTCGGACGTCGTCAAGAGGCCCTTCGACGGTTTCGAATCAGGTGGTGGCGCGGCCGATGAGGGAGACCGGGAGCAAGGTGCTCTCGGCGGCGTCGGACAGCAACGCGCCGATCAGGGCCCGTCCGTGTTCGTACTTGTCGATCCGGACCGTGGTCAGGGCCGGGTGCACGTAGGTGGACATCTCCAGGTCGTCGAAGCCGACCACCGCGCAGTCCCGCGGCACCGCTCCCCCGCGGGCCAGCACCGCCTGCACCGCCCCGATGCCCATCAGGTCGTTGAACGCGAAGATCCCGTTGACCTCCGGCCACGCCGACAGCAGCCGGCGGGTCGCTTCCGTGCCGCCCGGGATGGTCGGCGGTCCCTGGACGATCCGCGCCGAGACGTCGCCGAAGCCGTGGGCCGCGCACGCGGTGACGAACGCCAGGCGCCGCTCGTCGACCGCGACGCCGACCGAACTGTCCAGCATGCCGAGGCAGGGGTCCGGCCGGCGGGCGAGAAGCTCCACTGCGGCCGCGGTGCCGGACGCGAAGTCGTTGCTCACCGAGGCCGCGACGTCCGATGGCAGCTCCCGGTCGGCGACGACCAGCGGCACCGAGCGCGCGTAGTCGGCGAGGACGTCGTCGGGGGTGCCGTAGAAGAAGCCGACGACTCCGCGCGCGGAGCGGGCCAGCGCGTCCTCGATGGCGTCGCGTTCCCGGTCCGGGTCGGCGTCGGTGTTGTACAGCACGACGCTGCAGCCGGCCGCCTCCGCCGCGTCGTACACCCCGCGCGCCACGGCCGGGTAGAACGGGTTCGCGATGTCCGAGACGATCAGGGCGATGACGTCCGAGCGCTGGGTGCGCATGCCCTTCGCCAGCGCGCTCGGCCGGTAGCCCAGCCGGGTCGCGGCGGCCAGCACGCGCTCGCGGGTGTCCGGGGCGATCTCCGGCAGGTCGCGCAGGGCACGCGACACCGTCTGCCGCCCCACGCCGGCTTCCCGGGCCACGTCCTCGATGGTCACACGCTTGATCTGCGGCAGACGCCTGGCCATACCGCCACCTCCCTCCACGCTCGACGACGAGCCTAAGGGGTGGTCCACGACCGACGCCTGTTCGGCCCGCGTCTCCGGCACACAACCGGACACGAAGCCCGCCAGATTCGCCGCCGGACATTTACCACGTCCCACCCGCGCGGTATCACTGGTTTTACAACGTTGTAACGACGAGCGGAGGGCTGATCCCGTGCCGCTGAACCGCAGGCAGTTCGTCACCGGAGCCGTCGCCGCCACCTTCCTCACCGGCACGAACGCCGACTCGGCCGCGGCCGCCGCGCCGCGGTACCGGAAGCTCGCGCCCACCACCGGCGGGCTGTACACACCCAATGCGGCACCGCTCAAGCCCGCCGCCTTGCTCAAGCTCCCGCCCGGGGCCGTCACCGCCCGCGGCTGGCTCGACGGGCAGCTGCGGCTGCAGCTCGACGGCCTGTGCGGGCACTACGCCGAAACGTCGCACTTCCTCGACTTCGCCACCAGCGGCTGGGTCCACCCGGAGCGCGGCGGCTGGGAGGAGGTCCCGTACTGGCTGCGCGGCTACGTCGACCTCGCCGCGGTGACCGGCGACGCGACGGCGCTGGCCACCGCGCGCCGCTGGATCGATGCCATCCTCGCCACTCAGCAGCCCGACGGCTTCTTCGGTCCCACCGCACTGCGCACCGCCCTGAACAACGGCCCCGACTTCTGGCCTTACCTTCCTTTGCTGCAAGCCTTGCGCTCGTGGCAGGAGTACACCGGCGACGCGCGGATCGTCCCGTTCCTGACCCGGTTCCTCCGGTACATGAACGCCCAGGGCCGGAGCGCGTTCGACTCCAGCTGGGTGTCCGTGCGCTGGGGCGACGGCCTCGACAGCGTCTTCTGGCTCTTCAACCGCACCGGCGACACCTTCCTGCTCGACCTGGCCGACAAGATCCACACCTACGGCGCGAACTGGGTCCGGAACCTGCCGAGCCTGCACAACGTCAACGTCGCCCAGGGTTCCGCGAGCCGGCGCAGTACGCGATGCGAACCGGGTCGGCCGATCTCACCCAGGCCACCTACTCCGGCTACGACACGATCATGGCCGCGTACGGCCAGTTCGCCGGCGGCGGCTTCGCCGGGGACGAAAACGCGCGGCCCGGGTTCGGCGATCCGCGGCAGGGCTTCGAAACCTGCGGGATCGTCGAATTCATGGCCAGCCACCAGCTGCTGACCCGGCTGACCGGCGACCCGGTGTGGGCCGACCGCTGTGAAGACCTGGCCTTCAACTCCCTGCCCGCCGCGCTCGACCCCGCCGGCCGGGCGGTGCACTACATCACCAGCGCCAACAGCGTCGACCTCGACAACGTGCCCAAGAGCGAAGGCCAGTTCCAGAACGGCTTCGCGATGCAGGCCTACCTGCCCGGCGTCGACCAGTACCGGTGCTGCCCGCACAACTACGGCATGGGCTGGCCGTACTTCACCGAAGAACTCTGGCTCGCCACTCCGGACAACGGTCTCGCCGCGGCGATGTACGCGGCCAGCAGCGTCACGGCGAAGGTGGGTGACGGCACCTCCGTGACCATCACCGAAGACACCATCTACCCGTTCTCCGAGCAGATCACCTTCACCGTCCGCGCACCGCGACGGCTGCCGTTCCCGCTGTACCTGCGCATCCCCGCCTGGTGCGCGGCGCCGCAGCTGGTCGTGGCGGGCGCGCCGGTCGCGGCGCCGGCCGGACCGGCGTTCGTGAAGGTCGACCGCACCTGGGCCGACGGCGACGTCGTCACGCTGACTCTGCCCCAGCGCACGACGACGCGGACGTGGCCCGCGAACCACGATTCCGTGTCGGTCGACCACGGCCCGCTGACGTACTCGCTGAAGATCGGCGAGAACTACGAACGTCTCGGCGGTAGCGCACAGTTCCCCGAGTACGCGGTGCACGCGACCACGCCGTGGAACTACGGCCTGACCGCCGGCACGGCGTTGACGTTCTCCGCGGCCGGCGGCCCGCTGCCCGCGAACCCCTTCACGCCGGACACGGCGCCGGTGAAGATCACCGCGACCGCCCGCAAGATCGCCGAGTGGACGGCGGACGACCAGCACGTCGTCATGCCGCTGCAGGTGTCCCCGGCTCGCAGCGAGGCACCCGCCGAGACGGTGACGCTGATCCCGATGGGCGCCGCGCGGCTGCGGATCACGTCGTTCCCGACGGCATCGCCGGACGGGCAGCCGTGGCAGCCGAGCGGCGGCGGGGCCGGCTTCCGGATCAAGAACCGCAACTCGGGCAAGGTGCTCGGCGTGGACCGGATGTCCACCGCCGACAGCGCACCGGTGGTCCAGTTCGGCGACACCGGCACCGACGACCACCTCTGGCACCTCGTGGCCGGCGGCGGCGGCTGGTACCGCATCCGCAACCACCACTCGGGCAAAGTCCTCGGCGTGGACCGGATGTCCACCGCCGACAGCGCGCGCGTGGTCCAGTTCGCCGACAACGGCACCGCGGACCACTTGTGGCAGCTGATCGACAACGGCGACGGCTGGTGGCGGGTGAAGAACCGCAACTCCGGCAAGGTCCTCGGCGTCGACGGGATGTCGACGGCGGACAGCGCGCAGGTCGTCCAATTCGGCGACACCGGCACCGCGGACCACCTGTGGCTGCTCGTTCCGTACGGACGGGTGCGGATCGAGAACCGTAACTCGGGCAAGGTGCTCGGGGTCGACCGGATGTCCACCGCCGACAACGCGCGGGTGGTCCAGTTCACCGACAACGGCACCGACGACCACCTGTGGACCTTCGAGCCGACGACGGCCGGCTGGTTCCTGATCCGCAACGCCCACTCGGGCAAGGTGCTCGGCATCGACCTCATTGTCCACAGCAGACAGTGCGATCGCCGTCCAGTACACCGACAACGGCACCCCGGACCAAGAATGGCGCCTGCGCGACGACGGCGACGGCTGGTTCCGGGTCGTGAACCGCAACTCCGGAAAGGTGCTCGGGGTCGACCGGATGTCCACGGCAGACAGTGCCCAGGTGGTGCAATTTCCCGACAACGGCACCGCGGACCACCTGTGGCGGCTGCGCTAGCCGGTCCGTTGCCGCTGCTGTCGGGAGCCGATTCTTTTCACCCCGGCCGCCGGGCATTTGTTCGAACTCCCGAAACGGCGCGATCGAGTCCCGTCCTGGACGTCTCGACGCGTGCTCGGAACCGGTGCGCAGGCACCACGCGGCGCCCGGTGGGCCCTCTCGATCAGGGGGCCCACCGCTCGCTTCTCACCGGTCGGTCGTGCAGACGCTCGGGATGTACCCCGACCACCCCGGGCTGTTGTCGTGCAGCCAGAACTGGTCCTGGACGAGGATCCAGCCGTTCGCGCCGGTGTAGCCGCAGGCTCCGTAGCCCGCCCCGACCACGATCTTCCGGCACGGGTAGACCTTGTAGAACCCGGGCGTAACGGAGATGGTGAAGATCGTGTTCGACGACGCGTCGGGTTTCGCCTTGGCCTCGACGGTGTCGTTCACGTTGACCCACGAGCCGGTGCACTGACCGCCGGCGAGCACACCCGCGGGTGCGGCTGCGGCGGTGGCCCCCGACACGGACGTCACGACCGCTGCTGCACCGGCGACGGCCACCGTGAGCAGGGCAATTTTTCGCTTCTGCATTCCTCGTTTCTCCTTCCGGGCGGCATGACGCCGGGAACACGCCGTGGGGAAGGAAACGGTTGATGGTCCGACCGAGTGAACCGGGCCGACCGGGTTGCCCGGCCGTCCGGGGTGGCGTCGAGCGCTAAGGTGGGCCGAGCCGACTCGAGGGGAGAGCGCCATGACCGAGCAGGAAGGTGCCGACTGGATTCCGCCCAATGCGGATCTTTCCCGGCCCAGTGCCGCCCGGATCTACGACTACCTGCTCGGCGGGGCCCACAACCTCGCCCCCGACCGGGAAGTCGCGCAGAAACTCGAAGCCATCCAGCCCCAGGTCGCCGCCGTGGCGCGGCGGAACCGGGCCTTCCTCCGGCGCGTTGTGCGGTTCATGCTCGGCCAAGGCGTGCGGCAGTTCCTCGACCTCGGCTCCGGCATCCCCACCGTCGGGAACGTCCACGAAGTCGCCCAGGAAGTCGATCCGAACTCCAAGGTCGTCTACGTCGACTACGAACCCGTTGCCGTGGCGCACAGCCTCATGCTGCTCAAGGACAACCCCCACGCCGAGGCCCTCGAGGCCGATGCCACCAACACCGAAGCCGTCCTGAAGTCCGAGCCCGTGAAAGAGCTGCTCGACCTGAGTGAGCCGGTCGGACTGCTGGCCATCACCCTCGGGCACTACCTGCCCGAGGTCCGCGGGGTGTTCGCCGCTTACCGGGATGCCCTCCCGCGCGGGAGTTACCTCGCGCTCACCCACCTCACCAACGACTTCGCCGTCCTGAGCGATCCGCGGGTGGCCGAGACCATGCGCAAGACCCAGGACCACATCTACCCGCGCTCCAAAGACGAGGTGCTCGCGCTCTTCGAAGGCTTCGAACTCGTCGAACCCGGGCTGACCACCTCCGCGAACTGGCGGCCCGATCGGCTCGCCGCCGTTGTGGATCCCGAAGAAGACGGCCTTTACGCCGGCGTCGGCGTCAAACGTTAGCGAACCTCTCCCACGCCGACTGACGGGTCATTCCCAGCGCCTCGCCGACCTGCGACCACGTGCCGCCCAGTGCACGGGCCTTGCCCACCCAGGCCGCCAGGTTCTCCTGGACCTGGGTGCTCGCCGCCGATACCGGGCGCAGGTTCGAAAGCACCTGCTCCAGCGGCAGGTCGTGCTCCCACGGGGCGATCAGCGGCGCGTCCGCCGGCTTGCCTTCGATGACCGATACGCACAGCTGCACGCACCCGTCGCAGATGAACACCCCGGGCCCGGCCACGAGCGTGTCCACCTCCGTGTTCGGCTTGGAACAGAACGAACAGCGTGCAAATACCGCAGTACTCATCACAAACCTCCTTGTCAGGCGAGACCTTACAGGCGTAAGGGTGCGCCTGACAAGAGGAAGGCCGACGTCCAGCCGGCGAGTTCCGTCAGCCGGCCGGTCAGCTCCTCGATCTCCGCCCAGCGGCGGTGCTCGCGCTCCAGGTCCGGGACCAGGAAGTCCTCCACCAGCAGCAGGAGCGTCGCGATCTCGTACGCCACATCCGCGAGCTGCAGGAACGGCCGGTACTCGGCCTCCGTGCCCGTTCCGTGCCGCGCAGCCCAGTCGCGGGCGCCGTGGCCGGCCGTGCGGCACACCGCCACCACCGTGCGCCGGAGGCCGGCCCGGCGGGAACCCGGCTGCCCCTCGGCGAGCGGGGCGACGTTCCAGGCCACCGACAGCAGGCAGCACCCGGCGTCGTCCATCGACTCGTTCATCACAGACGTACTCTGCGGACCCGCAGGCACAGACCCCGCGCTCCGACTCGCCAGGTCACCCCATCGGGTGGAGAACCGGCCCGGATCGGGTGAGCATCGGAAGCGACACGAAGTCGGCGAGCGCCTGCTGGCCGGCCGCGTTCGCGTGGATCCCGTCGCCGTTGTCGTACGCCGGGAGGATGCTGTTCGGCTTCAGCGGATCCTTCAGGACCTCGTCGAAGTTCACGACACCGGAACACGTGCCCCCGCAGGTGTTCCAGCGCTGGACGAACAGCGCGATCTCGTGCCGGGCCAGGTTGGCCTGGTCGGAGTAGCCCGGCCGGGGCGTGCTGGGCGTGACGTACACCGCGATCCCGGCCGCGCGCAGCCGCGCGAACACCGACCGGTAGCTGTCGAGGATCGCCGCCGCGTCGCAGCCGTACGCCAGGTCGTTGGTGCCGTAGTAGTAGATGACCGCCGTGACGCCGTGCAGCGCCAGGACGTCGCGGTCCAGCCGGCTCGAAGCGTCCAGGCCGGCGACCGACGGCGGCATCCCCGGGCACGACCGGGCGCTCGTCGTGCCCGAGACGCCGGCGTTCGCCACGGCGAGCTGAACCGGCGACGCGACGATCCGCCGCGCCAGGTCGTCGGTCCACCGGCGGTTCGCGCCGAGCTGCGTGCAGCCCGGACCGCAGTTCGTGCTGCCGATGCCGTCGACGACCGAGCTGCCGAACGGGACGACGACGCCCTGCAAACCCGTGTTGTGCACGTCGACGGCGCTGACGACGTACGTGGACCCGACCGTCGACGTGAAAGCGCCGCCCGCGACGTCGGCGGTGTGGTCGCCCGACCCCGGCGGAGTCAGGTAGTTGTCGCGCAGCGCCGCACCGTGGCGGCCGGGCACCGCGGTCCCCTCGACGGACATGCTCACCGCGAGGTCGGAGTCGGGGCGGGTGACGAGCCTGGCCTCGTCGCTCCAGACCTCGCCGCCGGCCGGGATCGTGACCGCGGAACGGCCGGCGAAGGTCAGCTCACGCACGGAGGTCACGGCGGCGCCGCCCGCGCTCGGCCCGGCAGTGGCGTGCCCGATCGTCAGCGGCGCGGTGCCGAAGGTGTTCTGGAACCGGACGCGGACCGCGTCGCCGCCCTGGCTGAGGTGGGTGATCATCCGCAGCGACCGGCCGGTGACGGGCGTGTCGGCCCGGCCGTCCTGCGACTGCGCCCACGACGTGAACCACGCCCGCGGAGCCCCGGCGGCGCCCGGTGCGGAGACGACGACGGCCGCGGCCACGGAAACCGCAGCGAGAAGGGCGAACCTGCGCACGGCGCCTCCTGGGTCCACAAAGGACGAACGACGAAGAGCTCGACGCCGATCGTAAGCAGCCGGTCACGGGAACGACAAGCATTTGTCCGATCTTGTCAGCGCACCGGTTCCGGAGTTCGATGGCGGACATGACCGAACCGCGTCTCTTCGGCGATCCGCACGAAACCCCGGACGGCACGACGGTGATCACCGTGAGCCGCCCGGCCGGGGTGTTCGTGATCCGCGACGGCCAGGCGAAGTGGGAGCCGGCGGTGGACGCCACCCGCGTCGCCGTGCTGGCCGTCACGACCGGCCTGGTCGCGGCGACCCTCGGCGCGCTGGCGGTGCTGCACCGGCCGCCGTGGCCGGACCTGCGCCGGCGGCACTAGCCCTTCGCGAGCGCCTGCACGCGGCCGATCGGGCCGTTGTAGTAGTTCTGGTCGCCCGGCAGGCCGCCGCCCCGCGCGAACTGCCAGATGCTGTGCTTGTCCCACCCCGCCGGCAGCTCGCCGACCTCCGGGCCGTACCGCGCGAGCCACAGCGGATTCGTGTTCCCGAACCGGCTGGTGTTGCCGGTGCACACCTTCCACCACGCCGTGCTCGTGTAGATCAGCGCGCTGCGCTTCACCTTCGCCAGGTACGTGCGCGTGAAGTCCGCGATCCACGCCGTCAGGTCGGCCGGGCTCTTGCCGTAGCACAGCACGCCGTACGGGTTGTACTCGATGTCCAGGGCGCCGGGCAGCGTGGTGCCGTCCGCGCGCCAGCCGCCGCCGTGGGCGATGAAGTACTCCGCCTGCTCGGCGCCGCCCGAGACGTCCGGGCGGGCGAAGTGGTAGGCGCCGCGGATGATGCCCGCCGCGTGCGCGCCGTCGTACTGCTGCCCGAACTGCGGGTTGACGAACCCGGTGCCCTCGGTCGCCTTGACGTAGACGAACTTCGCGCCGGCCCCGGCCGCGGCGGCCCAGTCGACCGGGCCCTGGTGCCCGCTGACGTCGTGGCCGAGCGTCTGCCCGGGGACGTCGGCGCGGGGGCGCCCCCGGACGTCTTCGTGCGCCGCGATCTGCGTGCCCGCGTAGTTCGCCGCGGCCAGCGAATAGTCGGCCGAAGCCGAGGCGGGCGGGGCGGCGACCGCCGAGGCGAGCGCGACCAGCACGCCCGTGCCGGCGAGCCGGGCTCGCCACCGCCGCTGTTCGTCGTGTCCGGCAACGGTTCGGCTCATCCACGCTCCGATCTCGGTACTGGCACGTCCGAGATCCATGGTGCCTGCCCGCGTCGCTCCCCGCGAGGCTTCTGTCACCCGATGTAGTGAGTCAGAGTTCGGTGGTGATGATCGCCTCCACGAGCGTCTCCCCCGGCGGCGTCAGCTCGATCACGCCGTCGTCCGGCCGCATCTCTACGAGTCCGCGCGCAGCCAGCGAACGGAACTTGCCCAGCCACGGCTCGGCGAACAGCGACCGGCCGGGGAACCGGGCGGCGTGCAGGGAGTCCCGCAGCGGCTGCAACGTCGTCAGCGCCATCTTCACCGCCCGCGCTTCCTGCGCCTCGGGCGTGAACCGCGTCGCCGAGCCCAGCGGGATCCGGCCCGCCGAAACGGTTTCGGTGTACCGCTTCGAGTTGACGTCGGTGATCGCCTCGGACGCGCGGCAGCTGGAACTGCCGCCGAGCCCGATGGCGACCTCGGCCTCCTGCTTGTCCTGGTCGACCATGATGGACTTCCACTTCTCCGGCCCCAGGCCGTCGCGCGCGAAGTACATCGTCGGGTGCTCGGTGTAGCCGGCCGCGCACAGGCCTTCGGTGAGCAGCTCCCGCATCTGGTACTGCTCGCCGAGCGTGGGCCAGCGGTGGCCGTCGCGCACCAGCTTGTCCCGGTAGGACGGCAGCTGCCACGCCGCCGGCTTCTCGCCGGTGACGCCGGTGCGGGTGTCGCTGTAGGACGCCAGGTGCAGCTTCGTGCAGACCACCGCCGTCACCTCGTTCTCCAGCACGACGTCGAGGTCGCGGCGGACGCTGTCGAGGCTCTGGTCGAGCAGGCCGTACATCAGGTCGATGCTGACCCAGTCGAACCCCGCCGCCTTCGCGTTGCGGACGAAGTCCACGCACATCGACGCCGTGTGCTCGCGGCCGCACAGCTCGAGCACGGGGTCGTCGAACGACTGGACGCCGCTGGACAGCTTGGTGCAGCCCAGCTCCCGCAGCAGCTCGAGCTTGGCGGGGGTGAACGTGCTGGGGTCCCCCTCGAACCGGATCGTGGTGTCCGCGCCGAACCCGAAGTTCGCGCGGTAGAACTCCAGGAGCCGGCGGATCTCGGGCTCCGGCAGCAGCGACGGCGTGCCGCCGAAGACGTTGAACTCCCCCACCTCGGCGCCGCGCAGGTTCGGCACGGCGTCGAGCCACAGCTGCGCCTCGGCGATGTTGAGATCGACCCAGGACTTCGCTTTCTCGTACGCCACTTCGGGGTTGCCCTTGACCAGGACCACCGGGTACTGGCAGAACCGGCAGCGGTAGGCGCACGTCGGGATGTAGGACCACAGGTGGATCGGCCCGGCCGAAGCCAGCTGCGCGTCCAGGTCGTGCAGGAACTCCGACGGCGAGCCGGGGACGTTGCCCGGGAACACGTGCGCCCCGAACGGGTCCTCCTGCACGAAGTCGAGCAGGTGCCGGTTCTCGGGCGCTTCGAGGACGTCGAGCACGGCGGGCCGCGGCCACGCGGGGTCGATCGTGTGCAGCGATCCGATCGCCTCTTCATAACCCAGTGTCATCAGAACACCCCTCCGTTGCCGAAGTAGTTGTGAGCCTCGCCCGATTCGCGGTCCTCGCAGTAGTAGCGGACGAATTCCGCGAACCGTGAAGACGGCACCTCCGCCAGGCACGGCGGCAGCGGCGGCGGGTACCCGATGTCCTCGCCGACGTGCCGGCGCAGGCACGCGAACAGCTCGTCGGCGAACTCGAAGTACAGCCGGTACGACGGCGTCTTGTAGGCGTGGATCGGGGTGAAGTCGACGACGCGCATCTCGTGCCGGATCTCGGTGATCCGCCGGGCCAGCCGCGCGGCGAGCTCCGCTCCGAAGAACGCGACGACGGCGTCGTCCTCCAGCAGCGCGGGCGTCAGCAGCACCGGCAGGATCGTGTTCTTCGGGGTGAAGTCCTTGATCGAGAACTCCCAGGCCTGCTTCGCCTCGGCTTCGGCGAGGTCGGCCGGCACCGCGGGTGCCGACGGCCGGATGTCGCGCATGACGATGATGCCGTCGCTGCCGTAGGCCCGGCCGGCGATGACCTCGTCGATGGCGTGGTCGACGCGCCGCGGGTTGATCTCGACGCGCGAGCGCGGCGCGTAGGTGATCGCGTCACCGCCGCTGGCGACCTTGATCCCGAAGTCCCAGTCGTCGGAGAGGTGGTTGACGAACTTCCCGTCCTGCAGCTGGTAGAAGATCTCGATCCCGCCGGCGCGCTCGTAGGCGTCGCGCTCGACGGCGAAGCCCTTGCCGTCCGGGAAGCCGCCGAAGAGCGAAAACGTCACCGCACGGCACCGCAGCGTCCGCTGGATCGCGTCCCACAACCGCGGCCGCCTCGTGAAGTGCGCGGCGTTGTAGTAGTAGTCGCAGACGCCGATGGCGGCCTTGCTCGTCTCCATCGCGGCCAGCAGCTCGCTCAACCAGTGCGCGTCGACCCGGCAGTCCGCGTCGGCCGACACGAGGTAGAACCGCTCCCCCGGGTCGCTGTCGGGCCGGTTCCGGCTGCGCGCCGCGGCGAAGTCCATGCCCGCCCGCCGCGCGCACGACACGCCCTGCTCCGGCTCGTGGATGACGTGCAGGGCCAGGTCCGGGTGCGAAGCCGCGAAGGCGTGCGCGATGGCCACGGTGTCGTCGGTCGAGTTGTTGTCGACGAGCACCACCTCGTAGCGGCCCTTGTCCAGGGGTGCGTCGCCGTCGCGCTGGTCGTGCAGCGTCTGCAGCACTTCCGGCAGGTTCGCCGCTTCGTTGTACACCGGCAGCACGACGCTCAGCCGCGTCGCCGCGCCCATCGGCGGCGGGTACAGCCGGTCGACCAGGTCGCCGACGACCCGCGCGCCGAACCGCGCCTGCCCGAGTTCGGAGTTCGCCCGCACCACTTCGGCCCGTTTCCCTTCGTCGGTGATCAGCTCGGCGACTTCGCGGGCGAACGCCGCGTCCGGCAGGTCCCGGGCCCGGATGTCGAGCACCGGTGCCCGGAAGCCCTTGCTGCCGTAGACGACGTCGTACAGCTCGTACCCGCTCGTCACGTACGGCGTCCCGGAGGCGATCGCTTCGCTGACCGGGTTGCCGTAACTCTCGTAGTCGTAGGAGGTCAGGAACGACACCACCGTCGCGTGCGCGAGGAGGTCGCGCACGGAGTACCGGCCGGGGACGGCCGTGTCGTACGGGGTCAGCCAGCCGCCGAACACCACCCGCTCGCGCACGCCGAGGCGGGTCGCGAGATCGACGAGCCGCGCGTGCTCGGTGGGTGTCTCCCCGACGTCGCCGGCGACGAACAGCCACGCGTCCGGCAGCAGGGCCAGCAGGTGGAGGTCGCGGTCGATGCGCTTCTGCGGGATGATCCGCGTGATCCGGGCCAGCAGCGGGACGTCCGCGGGGATGCCGTGGTCGCGCCGGAACCCGGCGTTGCGCGCGTCGACCCGCGCGGGGGCGATGGTGAAGCTGTTTGGCAGGACGTCGATGTTCCGCAGCCCCGGCACCCACTCCAGCGTCCGGGCCTTCGCCTGCTCGTGCAGGGCGAAGTAGTGGATGTGCGGGGAGTTGCGCGGCGCGGGGACGCCCGGGTACGGGAAGCTGCCGTACTTGGCGATCCCGGGTTCGCTCTGCCACATCAGGTCGTGGTCGCGCCAGAACACGAACCGGCCGAGCCGGTGGCGGGCGCCGTAGCGGTCGATCGCGGCGTACAGCGCCTCGGTGTAGGCGAGGTTTTCCGGCAGCGTCCCGTTTTCCACCATCACCACGGTCACGCCGAGGCGTTCCCAGGTGGCCACGATCCGGTCCGCCAGCTCACCGGCGACGCGGTCGATCTCCGGGCGCAGGGTTTCGTCCCCGCCCTGGACGACTTCGCTCAGCACTCGCTCGACGAACCCCCGGTCGTAGCCGCGGATCTCCCCGACCCCGTCGACGCGGTCGAGGGTGACCCACGCCGGCAGCAGCTGGGCCTCGTCGCGGTAGGGCCGGAAGAACGCGCCCTTGTCGGCTTTGACGTCGTACCCGAGATCCAGGTGGACGCGGTGCCCGCGGGCGGCGAAGCGCTGCGCCGTCTTGAGGAACTCGACCACGACCCCGGACAGCGGGGTGGCGTCGAAGGACACGCCCCAGAGCACTGACATCGATGTCAAACCCCCGAATCGGCTTGGCCGTCGGCTCCAGCGTAAGCGCCGGGGTGTGGAGCGGCCGTGTGAGCGCTTTCCCGGTTGACCGCGGGGCGCCGCACCCCGCACAGTGACCGCATGAACCGGGCCCTCGGGGTGCTGACCTGCGGCGCCTTCCTCTCGATCGTGCTCGGGGTCCTCGGCTCCGGGGAGCCCCCGCTCGCTTTGGTGCTGGGCGCGGTCTTCACCGCGCTCGCCACGCTCGGCTTCGGCTGGGTGCGCGACCGCGAACGGCTCGCCTGGGGCGCGGCCTACGTCGCCGTCCAGCTGCCACTGGCCTTCGTGCTCTTCACGATCGACGCCGGGGTCGGGACGACGCTGTTCCTGGTCGTGCTGGTCAGCCAGGCCGTGCTGCTGCGCCTGCCGCGGCCGGCGGTCGCGCTCGTCATCGCCGTGATCCCGCTCGTGCACCTCGGGATGTCGCTGGGCGAGGGACTGCGCGAAGGCGTCGGCACGCTCATGTCGGTGCTGTTCGCGGCCGTCATCACCGAACTGCTGCTGCGGGAACAGCGGTCGCGCGCCGAACTCGCCGAAGCGCACGCGAAACTGCGCGACTACGCGGCCCAAGCGGAACGGCTGGCGACGGCGCAGGAGCGCAACCGGGTCGCGCGTGACATCCACGACGGGCTCGGGCACGCGCTCACCGTCGTCCAGATGCAGGTGAAGGCCGCCCGGGCGGTGCTGCCGACCGACCCCGGCAAGGCCGACGAGGTGCTGGGGAAAGCGCAGGACCAGGCGGAAGCCGCGCTGGCCGAGGTGCGCCGCTCGGTGCGGACGCTGCGTGAGCCGCGTCCGGTGCCGCCGTTGCCGGAGGCACTGGAAGCGCTCGCGGCGGAAACGTCGGCGACCGGGGTCGCGGCCCGGCTCACCGTGACGGGCACCGAACGCCCCCTGCCGGACGAGCAGCGCGAAGCGCTCTACCGGGCCGCGCAGGAGGGCCTGACGAACGTCCGCAAGCACGCCGGCGCCGCGGGCGCGGACGTGGTGCTGGACTACACCGCGTCGGCGGTCCGGGTCGAGGTCCGCGACGACGGCCGGGGCACCGGCGCCGGTGCGTCCGCCGGCTTCGGCCTGGTCGGGCTCCGCGAACGGGCCGAACACCTCGGTGGCAAACTGGCCTTCACCTCGACCCCCGGCCACGGCAGTGCCCTCAGCATGGAGATCCCCGGATGACGCCGGTCCGCGTCCTGCTGGTCGACGACCAGGCCCTCTTCCGCGAAGCCCTCGCCACCCTGCTCGCCACCCACGACGGCATCGACGTCGCCGGCGAGGCCGGGAACGGGGCCGAGGCACTGGACCGAGCCGCTTCGCTGGCCCCGGACGTCGTCCTGATGGACCTGCGCATGCCGGTCCTCGACGGCGTGGCCGCGACCCGGCGGCTGCGGGTGGAGCACCCCGGCATCCGGGTCATCGCGCTGACCACCTTCGACGACGACGAGGACGTCTTCGCCGCCCTGCGCGCGGGCGCCGTCGGCTACCTGCTGAAGGACGTTTCGTCGGCGCGTCTGGTGGAGGCGGTGCTGGCCGCGGCCCGCGGGGAGTCCGTGCTGCAGCCGTCGGTGGCGGCCAAGGTCCTCGCGCGGTTCGCGCAGCTGCCGGACGCGCCCGAGCCGCGCCCGCAGCCGCTGGTGGTGCCGCTTTCGGAGCGCGAGCTCGAAGTGCTGCGCCTGCTCGCCGACGGCCGCAGCAACCGGGAGATCGCCGCGGCGCTGTTCCTCGCCGAAGGCACGGTCAAGAACCACGTCACGAACGTGCTGGGCAAGCTCGGGGCCCGCGACCGCACCCAAGCCGCGCTCAGAGCCAGGGACCTCGGCCTGCTGCGGTCATGACCCCCGGTCATGACTTCCGGCACCTGGCCGCACGGCCCGGAACCGGGATTCTCGTCCAGGAGCAACCCTGGAGGGACACATGACCACCACCGAGATCACCCGGACCACCACCCGCAAGCTCGCCCGGTTCACCGGCCACTACGTCGAAATGGTCGCCGCCATGCTCATCGGCATGGTGGCGCTCGGCCCGCTGTGGCCCTCGGCCTGGCTCGAGCGCCCGGACGTCGACGCGCTCGTGATGGCCACGAACATGACCGTCGCGATGGTGCTCGCCATGGCGCTGCGCCGTCACTCGTGGCCGCGGATCGCCGAGATGGCCGCGGCGATGTACCTGCCGTTCGCGGCGCTGCTCGTGCCGTACTGGCTGGGCGCGCTCTCCGGCACCACCCTGATGGTCGCCGGGCACGTCATCATGTTCCCGCTGATGCTGGCCGCCATGGTGTGGCGCCGCGCCGAGTACTGGCACTGATCATGCTGAAACGACTCGCCTTCGTCCTCGCCGCCGTGGCCGCCGTGCTGGTGGTCCCCGCCGTGGGCGCGACCGTCTCCGCGCTCGGAGCGTTCGGCGCCCTCTACGCCCCCGGTCCGCCGCGAGCCGTCCCGGCCGCGGCCCCGATCGCCCACGACCCGGCCAAGCCGACCGCGGTGGTCGTCGTCGGCGACCGCGGTGCCGTGGTCTCCGACGCACTCGCCCCCTACGAAGTCCTGGCCGCGACCGGGCGGTTCAACGTCTACACCGTTGCGCCGCACCGCGAGCCGGTCCCGCTGACCGGCGGCCTCGACCTGGTGCCCGATCTGGGTTTCGCCGACCTCGCCGCCCGGCTCGGCGGGGCCGCGCCGGACCTCGTCGTCGTACCGGCGTTCCCGGACGTCGGCGAGCCCAGCACCGAGCCGGTCACCACCTGGCTGCGGGAGCAGGCCGCCCGCGGCTCGAAGCTGCTGAGCGTCTGCAACGGCGGCGCGGTGCTCGCCTCGGCCGGCTTGCTCGACGGGCGGCCGGCCACCGCGCACTGGCTGAAGGTCGACGCCTGGGCGGCCGCGTACCCGGCGGTGCGCTGGGTCCGCGGGCAGCGGTTCGTCGACGACGGCACCGTCGTCACCACCGCCGGGATCCTCTCCGGCGTCGACGGCACGCTGCACTGGGTCGAGCGGCTGGCCGGACCCGCGGTCGCCGCCGAAGCGGCATCGGCGATCGGCTGGCGCCACTACGGCACCGCGGTGCCGGTGACCCCGCCGGCCGGGATGCCGGACGCGGCCGCGATCGTCAACGCCGCCTTCCGCTGGAACCCCGACAAAACCGGTGTGCTGCTCGCGAACGGCGCCGGCGAGGTCGAACTGGCGTCGGTGTTCGACACCGAAGGCCAGTCGCTGTCCTCGCGCACCCTTTCCGTGAGCGCCGACGGCGGCCCGATCCGGTCGCGGCACGGCCTGGTGTTCCTCCCCCGGGCCGCGCTCGCCGACGCGGCACCGGAACTGGACCGGCTGCTCGTGCCCGGCGCGACGCGCGGGATCACGCCGCCACCCGGCGGACCGGCCCCCGAGTACGTCCACGACCGGCCCGGCTTCGCCTACGAGACCGCGGTGAGCGCGCTGGCCCGCCGCACCGACGTCGCGACCGCACGCTGGACGGCGAAGGTCCTCGAACTGCCCACCGACGGCGTCGTCTTCGAAGGCCGCGCCTGGCCTTGGCTGCCCACCGCGCTGCCGATCGTCCTGGTCCTGCTCGGCGGCGCGGCCGTCGCCGCGGTCGTCCGGCTCCGGCGGAACCGGCGTCCTGAAACGATTTAGGAAGGCTCGGAAAGCGGTGATCCGGGGGGCATGGTCCGTACCAGTGGCGGATTGCCAATGCGTGAGGTTCTCATTACAGTCACTAACCACGCCTGGTTGAAACGTTCTAATCCCGCGTTCGTCCCCGCCGCAAGGGAGCCCTGCATGCTGCCCTCGAAGCTCTGGCGCGCCACCACCACGACCATCGCCGCGATCCTGGCCCTGTCCGCCACCGCGGTTCCCCCGGCCGGTGCCGCGCCGCCGCCGGAACTCTCCGGCGCGCACTGGATCTGGTACCCGGAGGGCGACGCCCGCGTCGCCGCACCGGCCGGGACCCGGTACTTCCGCACGACGTTCACCGCCCCCGCCGGTGCGGTCACCGGCGCCCGGCTCGTCCTCACCGGCGACGACACCGCCGACGTCTGGCTCAACGGCACCCCGCTCGCCTCCTCGGCCCGCACCGCGGACGCGTGGCGCACGGCGCTGCCGGTGGACCTGCAGCCCGCCCTCGTCCCCGGCGTCAACACCCTCGCCGTCGCCGTCCGCAACGCCGGCGGCCCGGCCGGCCTGCTCGGACGGTTGCGCGTCACGACCGCGGCGGGCACCACCGACCTGGCCACCGGGGCCGGCTGGAAGAGCGCGACGACCGCGCCGGAGGGCTGGGAACAGCCCGGTTTCGCGGATGCGGCCTGGTCCGCGGCCGCGGACCTCGGCGCCTTCGGCACCGGGCCGTGGGGCACCGGCGTCACCGCGCCGGACTCCGCCGCCGCGTCACCGCTTTCGGTTGCGAGCGCCACGGTCGCCAACCGCGTCGACCCGCTCGGCGTCGACCCCGCGCAGCCGCGGTTCGGCTGGAAGCTGACGTCGTCGTCGCCGCAGCAGCGGCAGTCGGCGTACCAGATCGTGGTGTCCGCCAACGGAAGTGACGTCTGGGACAGCGGCCGCGTCTCCTCGGCGCAGCAGTCCGACGTCGCCTACGGTGGCCCGGCCCTCGCCTCGCTGACCGCCTACAGCTGGCGCGTCCGCGTCTGGGACGGCCAGGGCCGGACGGCGGGCTGGAGCCCGGTGCACCGCTTCGAAACCGCGCTCCGGGCCCCGGCGGCCGAGTGGACCGGCGCCTTCCTCGGCCGCGCCACGGCCGGCCCGGACCTCGCCGGGGCGAGCTGGATCTGGTACCCCGAAGGCGATCCGCTCGGCGGGGTGCCGCCGTCGACCCGCTTCTTCCGCAAGACCGTGGGCCTGGCCACGGCGCCGGCGTCGGCGACCTTGGTCGTGACCGGGGACGACACCGCGACCGTGTGGGTCAACGGCACCCGCGTCAGCGACTCGCCGCGGGCCGCCGACTCGTGGAAGACGGCCGCGGTCGCCGAAGTCGGCAGCCTGCTGACGGCGGGCGCGAACACCCTCGCGATCAGCACGGAGAACACCACGCAGAGCCCGGCCGGGACGATCGCGAAGCTCACCGTCCAAGGTGGACCCACCGTGGTCACCGACGGCACGTGGAAGGCGGGCCAGAGCGGCCCGGACGGCTGGCAGCAGCGCGCCTTCGACGACAGCTCGTGGCCGGCGGCGCGGGCGCTGACCGCGTACGGCACCGGGCCGTGGGGGGCGAACGTCTCGGTGAGCGCCCCCGCTCCCCTGCTGCGCAAGAGTTTCACCGTCACCAAGCCGGTCGCGAGCGCGCGGCTGCTGACGACCGCGCTCGGGCTGCAGGAGACCCACCTCAACGGCGTCAAGGTCGGTTCCGAGGTCCTCGCACCCGGCTGGACCGACTACGCGAAACGCCTGCAGTACCGGGTTTCCGACGTCACCGGGCAGATCCGCGCCGGGGAGAACGTGCTCGGCGCGCTGGTCGGCAACGGCTGGTACTCCGGCAGCGTCGGCATCGCCGGGAGCCGGAAGTACGGGACCGAGCCGTGGTACTCCGCGCAGCTGCGGCTGACGTTCACCGACGGCACGAGCAGCACGGTCGCGACCGACGGCACCTGGAAAGCCGGTGCGGGCCCGATCCGCGCCGACGACCTCTACCAGGGCGAAACCTACGACGCGCGGCTCGCCACCGGCTGGGACCGCCCCGGCTTCGACGACCGCGGGTGGGCGGCACCCCGCGTGCGCGGGGACGCCAAGCCGAACCTGGTGTCCCAAGTGGACAACGGCGTCACGGTGCAGCAGGAGTTCAAGCCCGTCTCGTGGACGCAGCCGAAGCCCGGGGTGTGGGTCGCCGACCTGGGCCAGAACTTCAGCGGCTGGAACCGGCTCTCGGTGACCGGCCCGGCCGGCACCACGGTCACCCTGCGGCACTCCGAAGTGCTCAACCCGGACGGCACCATCTACCCGGTGAACCTGCGCGCGGCCCAGGCCACCGACCGGTTCACCCTGGCGGGCACCGGCGGCGCCGAGACGTACGAACCGCGGTTCACCGTGCACGGCTACCGGTACGTCGAACTGACCGGCCTGCCCTCGGCCCCCACCCCGGCGACCCTCACCGGGCGGGCGATGTGGACGTCGGGCGCCCAGACCGGCACGTTCACGACGTCGGACGCGCTGGTGAACCAGCTGCAGCACAACATCCTGTGGGGTGAGCGCTCGAACATGCTCTCCATCCCGAGCGACTGCCCGCAGCGCGACGAGCGGCTCGGCTGGACCGGCGACATCGGGATCTTCGCCGGGACGTCGACGTTCAACCTCGACGTCGCGAACTTCCTCGGCAAGTTCAGCGACGACCTGGTCGACGCGCAGCACGACGACGGGTCGTTCACCGACGTCGCGCCGGGCGTGCTGGGCGGTTCGGGCACGGCGGGCTGGGGCGACGCGGGCGTCATCGTGCCGTACACGCTGTGGCAGCGCTACGGCGACACCGGCGTGGTCCAGGAGCACTTCGCCGCGATGGTCCGGTGGGTCGAGTACCTGCGCTCGACGTCGGGCGCCGACCTGATCCGCGACCACCAGACGTACGGAGACTGGCTCAACGTCGACGACAACACCGCACAGGACCTGATCTCGACGGCGTTCTTCGCGTGGTCGTCCCGGCTGGTGTCGCGGATGGCAGCGGCCACCGGGCACGGCGCCGAAGCGGCGAAGTACGGGACGCTCGCCGATCAGGTCGCGGCCGCGTTCACGCGCCGGTTCGTGGCGGCGGACGGCACGATCGGGTCGAACTCCCAGACCGGGTACGTGCTCGCGCTGGCGTTCGGGCTGCTGCCGGCTTCCCTGGTCCAGCCGGCGGCGGACAAGCTGGCGGCGCGCGTCGCCGCGGCGGGCGGGCACCTGAGCGTCGGCTTCCTCGGGGTGGAGAACCTACTGCCGGTGCTGGCGGCGCACGGCCACGCCGACGTCGCCTACCGGGTGCTGCTGCAGCCGGGCTTCCCGGGCTGGGGTTACATGATCGGCCGCGGCGCGACGACGATCTGGGAGCGCTGGGACGGCATCAAACCGGACGGCTCGTTCAACGACCCCGGGATGAACTCGTTCAACCACTACGGCCTCGGCTCGGTGGGCGACTTCCTGTACCGCTCGGTGGGCGGCCTGGCCCCGGCGTCCCCGGGCTACGCGGCGCTGCTCGTGGCACCGCGGCCGGGCGGCGGCCTGACCTCGGCGAAGTCGGCGTACGAGACGCCCTACGGCGGCGCGGTCAGCGACTGGGCGACCGCGGCCGGGACGCTGACGCTGCGGGTGACGATCCCGGCGGGCACGTCGGCGACGGTGGTGGTACCGACGTCCCGGCCGTCCGGGATCACCGCACCGCCCGAGGCGGTGCCGTCGGCGCCCGGGACGTACTTCCTGCCTGCGGGTTCGTACGTCTTCACGGCTCCGGCGTGACCGGCTGAAAGCGCCCCAATGTGGCGTTGGTTGCTCCATCCATGCCCCCGCCACCACCCTCAACGGAGGCGCTTCGCGCCGCAGT
>NZ_JAVHJU010000069.1 GCF_031082405.1 Amycolatopsis sp. A133 | reverse complement strand
CTGGACCTGGGGCGGCTCCTGGGACACCCCGATCGACTACCAGCACTTCGAGAAGCCCTGACCCCGGCCGGAAAGCCACTGGGGTGCAGTAACTGGGGATGACCGGCAAGCGCCCAGGATCGTCGCCGGGTGGGGTGGCGGCGGTCCTGGGTGCCGGCCTACTCGCGGCGGGCGTTCTGCAGCGCGAGCCCGCGCGGTGTCGCCACCCGGGTCGCCAACGCGAACGCGCCGTCGCACACCAGGGCCAGTACCACCGCCGCCAGGCCGCCCGCGAAGATCGCTCCGTAACCCTGAACGCCCACCGCGAAACCGTCGACTATGTAGCGGCCCAGGCCGCCGCCGTCGTTGACGATCGCTCCGATGGCCACCGTGGCGATCAGCTGGAGGAAGGCCACTCTCGCGCCCGCCAGGATCACCGGGGAGGCCAGCGGCAGCTCCAGGCGCAGCATGATCTGCCACTCGCGGTAACCCGTGCCGCGGGCTGCGTCGACCGTCTCCTGCTCCAACGACACCACGCCCGCGTACGTGTTGGTGAACAACGGGGGCATCGCCAGGGCCACCAACGCCAGCAGCAGCGGCCAGAACGTCGTGTCGAACTCCCAATGGCTGGCCAGGAACCAGAACAGGATGATCAGCCCGAAGCTCGGGATCGCCCGGCCGATGTTCACCGCGCTGCTCGCGAGGAACGCGCCGCGGCGGTAGTGGGCCAGCCACAGGGCCGCCGGGATCGTCAAAACCGCCGCGATCACCAAGGCCAGCAGGGAAAACCTGAGGTGCTCCAGTGTCCGGTACGGGACGCCCGCCCGGTCGGTCCAGCTCCAGCGATTGGGGTCGGAGAGCCAGGCGGTCAGCTGGTCGAAGAAGCTCATCGCGTCCTCCGGGTCCAGGGCGTCAGCAGGCGTTCGCCGAGCCAGAGGAGGAGATCCACGACCACCGCCAAGGCCACCGACAACGCCATGCCGACGATGATCTCCGTCGAATTGGGCGTCGCGTTCTGGATGCCGTGGCGGATGAAGTACCCGAGACCGCCCAGGCCGAGCATGGAGGTGACCGTCACCAGGCCGATCGTCGTCACCGCGGCGACGCGCAGGCCCGCGATGACCACCGGCAACGCCAGCGGCAGCTCGATCTGCCAGAGCAGCCGCCCGCGGGTGAAGCCCATGCCGGTCGCGGCTTCGCGGACCTCCGTGGGCACCTGGTCGACGCCGGTGACGATGTTGCGGACCAGGATGAGCAGCGTGTACGTCGCCAGCGGGATCACCGCGGTCGTGAACGTCAGCCCGAAGAACGGCCGCAGGACGGCGAACGCGCCCAGGCTGGGGATGACGTACAACGCGCCCGTCGTGCTCAGGATGAACCCGTACGTGCGGCGGAAGCGCAGCGCCAGCAGCGCCAGCCCGATCGACACCACCAAGCCGATGCCGAGCGCGGTGGCGGTCAGCGAGATGTGCTCGAGGAGGCGCTGGACGATGGCGTCGGCGTTGCGGTCCACCCACTTCCACTGGAAGATCGGCGGTCCGCTGTCGGCGGCCAGCGGCCTCACCGCGGTCACGTGCACCGGCCGACCCTACCCCGATCGGGCAGCAAAATTCCGCGGGCTGGGAATTTCGAGGGCTTCCTCCCACGATGTGGATTCTTGTCGGGGGTCGGGGCTAGGGTCCTTTCGTCTGTTCGAGTGATGAGGGAGTGGGGATTCGTGCGCTGGTTCCGGAACGCGTCCGTGGTGGCGGTGGCCGTCGCGGCGACGCTCGGTTTGGCCGCCTGTGGCGGCAGCGACAGCGGTGACAAGCCCGCCGCGCAGGGCAAGGGTGGGGCGCCGATCATCGTCGCGTCCTTCAACTTCACCGACAGCCAGATCCTCGCCGAGATCTACGCTCAGGCGCTGGAAGCCAAGGGCTACCCGGTGACGCGGAAGCTGAACCTCGGCTCGCGGGAACTGATCTACCCGTCGCTGAAGTCCGGTGAACTGCAGTTCATCCCGGAGTACCAGGGCGCGGCGATCACCACCGGCTTCGGCAAGGAGGCGGGCAAGACCGCGCAGGAGGAGCACGATCAGCTGGCGAAGCTGTTCGAGCCCAGCGGCGTCGCGCTGCTGAACTTCGCGGCCGCCGAGGACAAGAACACCTACATCGTCAAGTCCGACCTGGCCAAGGAAAAGGGCCTCACGTCGATCAGCGACCTGAAGAAGCTCGACAAGGTCGTCATGGCGGGGCCGCCGGAGTGCGAGAAGCGCCTCCCGTGCTTCCTCGGCTTCAAGGACGTCTACAAGCTGACGAACGCCTCCTTCCAGACCATCCAGGAGGCCGGGCCGCGGGTGGAGCAGCTCAAGTCCGGGGCCGTCACGGTCATCCCGGTCGACTCGGTCAGCCCGCTGACCGGTGACCCGAAGTACACGGTGCTCAAGGACGACCTCAACATCGTGCCGACCGAGAACGTCGTGCCGGCGGTGACCAAGAAGGTGCTCGACGAGCGCGGCGCCGACTTCGCCAACGCCGTGAACGCGGTCAGCGCGAAGCTGACCACCGACGTCATGCGGGACCTCAACAAGCGCGTCGACTCCGACGGCGAGCGAGCCGAAGACGTCGCGAAGGACTGGCTGGGCCAGGCCGGTCTCTGACCCCCGGCACCGCAGGCCGTCCCGTTCCCGGGGCGGCCTGCGGTGCGGGCGTCAAGCGGTCCCGCGGACGACCCAAGCGCGGGCCGAGAGCGGGATCGAGCCGTCCGGATTCGCCGGCAGGCGGCCGCGCAGGAGCTCACGGATCCGGCCGCGGCCGGCTTCCGGCAGCGTCGCCAGGTACGACGGAGCCGGGCCCTGGGCGCCGAGGAACGGCTGCCAGTAGTCGTCGAAATCCGCGAACACGGTCGGGATCTCGATCTCCCCGACGGCCACCGCCGTGAAGCCCGCTTCCGTCCACAACCGGCCGAGCGGCTCCGGGCGGCACAGCGGGAACCGGCGGCCCTCGTCCAGCTCGGCGACCTGCTCCGGGGCGAGCTCGGCGGCCGCGTCCCAGAAGCGGCGGATCAGCTCCATGCCTTCGGCGAGGTCCCACAGGTACGCCGCCGCCAGTCCACCCGGGACGGTCACCCGCGCGATCTCCGCAGCCGCGCGGGCCGGGTCGGGGACGAAGTTCAGCACCAGGCCCGACACCGTCACGTCGAAGCGGTCGTCCGGGAACGGCAGCGACCGCGCGTCGGCGAGCGTGAACGACGCCCGCGGATCGGTCACGCTCGCGCGAGCCGTCTTCAGGAACCCCTCGGACGGGTCGACGCCGTCGACCTCCGCGGGGTCGGCCACCGCCAGCACCGCCGACGTCAGCGCGCCGGTGCCGCAGCCGACGTCGAGCCAGCGTCGGTTCGCCGGGGCGCCGAGCTGCCGGACGAAGGTCTGCGCGATCCGGCGGCTCCACCGTCCGATGTAGGCCTCGTACGCGTCGCCTGACTGCCACATGCCCTGGAGTACAGCACAGAAACCGCTGGTCAGTCCTTGGCCAGGTCGCCCGTCGCGGTGTGGCCCGCCGACGTCACGCGGCGGAGGAACCCGGCGATCAGCGCCAGCTCGTCCTCGCTGTAGCCGGCGCAGAGCTCGTCCATCGCGGTGTTCATCCCCGCGTAGAGCCGGAACAGCTCCGAGTTGCGGCCGCGGACCGCGCGCACCGCCACCGAGCGCCGGTCGGCCGCCTCCGGGTCGCGTTCGCGGACGATCCAGCCGCCCTTCTGCAGCCGGTCGAGGATGCCGGTCATCGTCGCCGGGTGCAGCCCGGCCCGGCGGGCCAGCGCGCTCGGGCTCAGCGGGCCGTGCCGGGCGATCAGCTCCAGGCAGTCCAGGTCGACGTCCTTGAGCGCCACGTGGGCGCTGACCTGGTGGTTCAGCAGCGACAGCTGGTTGCGCAGCTCGCGCAGCGACTCCTTCACCGCCACCGTCGACCGGCGGCGGCGGACTCCCGAACTCATCTGATCCTCGTATCAGTCGGCTCCCGGCAGCCTAACCGCCGAGGGCGCCCGCCGGTGGTGCGGCGGCCGGTGGAATCGTGGACCCTGATCTGTACGCCGGGAAGAGGAGTGAAATGGGAAAGGTCACGGCCACCGCGGAGCGCACCATCGACGCCCCGGCCGACAAGGTCCGCGCGCTCGTCGCCGACTACGCCGAGACGCGGCCGAAGCTGCTCACCGAGCACTACCGGGACTACCAGGTGACCGAGGGCGGTGTCGGCGCCGGGACCAAGGCCGGCTGGAAGCTGCAGGCGACCTCCAAGCGGGTCCGGGACGTCAAGGCCACCGTCACCGAGCCGAAGCCCGGCACCCTCGTCGAAACCGACGCGAACTCGAGCATGGTCACCACTTGGACGGTCACCGAAGCGGGTGAACGCAGCGTCGTGCAGATCGAGACCACCTGGGACGGCGCGGGCGGCATCGGCGGCTTCTTCGAGAAGACCTTCGCGCCCGGCGGGCTGAAGAAGATCTACGACGGCGTGCTGGCCAAGCTCGCCGAGATCGTGTGACGCCTCACAATCGGAATCTCCGCCCCGGTTAGCTGGTTACATCGGGTGGAATCCGGGGCGCTTGCCCCGCTTCGAGATTTGGAGGAGTTCGACGATGAGCACAGCGACCGAAATCCGGCTGGCTTCGCGTCCGGAAGGCGTTCCGACGCACGACAACTTCGAGATCGCCGACACCGAGGTGCCGACGCCGGGGGCCGGCCAGATCCTGGTCCGCAACCTGATCATGAGTGTCGACCCGGCGATGCGCGGCCGCATGAAGGACGTCAAGTCCTACGCGCCGCCGTTCCAGGTCGGCGAGGTCATGTCCGGCGGTGCGGTCGGGGAGGTCGTCGAATCCCACATTGATGGAGTGGGACCGGGTGACCACGTCCTGCACCAGGCCGGCTGGCGGACCCACGCCGTGCTCGACGCGGGCCGGTACGTCAAGGTCGACGGATCCGCGGCCCCGCTGTCGACCTACCTCGGCGTGCTCGGCATGCCGGGCCTGACCGCGTACGCCGGTCTGCTCGAGTCGGCCGAGTTCAAGCCGGGCGACACGGTGTTCGTCTCGGGCGCGGCCGGCGCGGTCGGCTCGCTCGTCGGGCAGCTCGCGAAGCTGAAGGGCGCCAAGCGGGTCATCGGCTCCGCGGGTTCGGCGGAGAAGGTCCGTCACCTGATCGACGACCTCGGCTTCGACGCCGCGTTCAACTACAAGGACGGCCCGGTCGCCGAGCAGCTCCACAAGGCGGCGCCCGAGGGCATCGACGTCTACTTCGACAACGTCGGCGGCGAGCACCTCGAAGCGGCGATCGACGCCATCACCCTGCACGGCCGGATCGCCGTCTGCGGGATGATCTCCACGTACAACGACACCGAGCCGACCCCGGCGCCGCGCAACCTCGCGCAGGTCATCGCCAAGCGGCTCACCATCCGCGGCCTGCTGGTGATCGACCACTGGCACCTGCAGCAGCAGTTCGTCACCGAGGTCGCGCCGCTGGTCAGCTCCGGGGAGATCAAGTACTCGGAGACCTTCGTCGACGGCATCCGCAACGCGCCGGAGGCGTTCCTCGGCCTGCTGTCCGGCGCCAACACCGGCAAAATGCTGGTCCGGATCGCGGACTAGAGCAGTTCGGCCAGTTGGGTCAGGGCCGAGACCGTGTACGTCGGCTCAGGCGAGCCGGGCAGCGGGCGGACGCCGGGGCGGGCGAGCAACGCCGTCCGCAGCCCGGCCGCCTGCGCGCCCGCGATGTCCCAGTCGTGCGCGGCGATCATCACCGCGCCGCCCGGCTGGAGGTCGTAGGCGGCCAGCACCTGCCGGTAGGGCTCCGGGGCGGGCTTGAGCCTGCCGACCTGCTCGGCCGAGAAGATCCGGTCCAGCAGCGGCGCGAGCCCGGCGTTCTGCAGCTGCGCCTCGGCCGTCGCGAGCGGCGAGTTCGTCAGCGCGACGACGGTGTGGCCCGCTTCGCGCAGCTTCGCCAGGCCCGCTTCGACGTCGGGGTGGGCCGGGAGCGAGCGCAGACCCGCGGCGATCGCGGCGAGGTCCGGTTCCCGCCCGTGCCGGGCGGCGACCTCGAGCGCGGCCTCCCCGGCGATGCCCGCGAAGTCGCGGTAGCCGCCGGTGGCGGTCACGGTCAGCACCGTGTGGATGGCCAGCCCGAACCACTCGCGCCGCAGCTCCGGCCCGCCGAGGACGGCGTCCATGGGGGTCAGGTCGAGCAGGGTCTCGTTGACGTCGAAGACGCACAGCATGCGGAACTCCGGAGGTTCGAAGGTCGCCGTTCCCGGTCGAAGGTACGACAGCTGTCAGCATGCCCGGTGACCTGCCGATCCCGGAGAGGGCGACGTCGGCCTCGGTACCGTCTTCGCGACGAGTTCGACGCCCGTTCCCCCGGCCTGCCCGACGTGGTCGCCGAGATCAGTACTGCTCGGTCAGCGCCCGCTCGTCGAGCCTCGCGTCCAGCTCCTCCGCCGCGATCGGCAACGCCATCTGGTCGCGCATGATCGTGCCCATCGACGGCAACGCCGAGCGGGCCGGCCAGGTCTGCGGGTCCCACAGCGACGACCGCAGGAACGCCTTGGCGCAGTGCATGTAGAGCTCTTCGACCTCGACGACCACCGCCAGCTTCGGCCGCTTGCCCTGCACCACCAGCGCGTCGAAGAACGGTGCGTCCGACACCAGCTGCGCGCGGCCGTTGACCCGGAGCGTCTCGTTCATCCCCGGCACCAGGAACAGCAGGCCGGCGTGCGGGTTGTCGACGATGTTGCGGAAGCTGTCGATCAGCTTGTTGCCCGGGCGGTCGGCGAGCACCAGCGTCTTCTCGTCGAGCACCAGCACCGAGCCCGCCGGGTCGCCGCGCGGGGAGACGTCGCAGCTGCCGTCCGGTGCCGACGTCGCCAGCAGCACGAACGGCGAGTGGGCGATCAGGTTCCGCGCGTGCTCGTCGATCCGGTCGATGACCTTCTTCTGCGTCAGCTCGGCCACTTCGCCGACGACCTCGCGCAGTGCCTCGTGTGAGTCGATGATCCCCATGCCGCCAACCTAGCGGCCACCACCGGCAGTCCGGCCCGTGATCGCCATCCGCGCCGCCTCGGTGGACTTCCGCACCACCAGGTCCACCGAGTAGCCGTGCTTGACGAAGACGCCGTCGAGGTGGAACGTGCCGTAGCCGTGTGCCTGGGTGAACAGCTGCTCCATCAGCTCCAGCGCGGTCAGCGGATCCGGGGCCACGGTCAGGCACAGCATCAGGAACTGGTCGGTGAGCCGCCGGGTCTGGTCGTGCAGCTCCGCGTACTGCGGGCCTTGGAGCCCGTTGGCGTAGATGACGTTCATCCCGGCCCGCCGCTCGATCAGGTACCGCGTGTACGCGCCCGCGGCCGCCGCGAGGGCGTCCGCCGGGTCGTTGTGCTCCGCGGCCGCGGAAGCGACGCGGTCGGCCAGCTGGCAGGCGATGTGGGCCGCGACTTCGGCCAGCAGGCTCTCCCGCGTCGGGAAGTGCCGGTAAGGCGCGCCGGGACTGACCTTCGCCCGCTTCGCGACCTGCGCGACGGAGAACCCGGCGAACCCCTGCTCGGCGATCAGGTCCAAAGAGACGCGCACGAGTTCGCCGCGGAGGTCGCCGTGGTGGTACTTGCCGCCCATGACCTGGTTCACATCTTTCGTCCGGAATATGTAAGACCCCTCTTACGTCGACGATGTAAGAGACCTCTTACGAACGGTACTTGAACCTGGAGGGTTCCATGAGCACCACCACGCACGCCATCGCCGTCCCGGCGCCCGGTGCGCCGCTCGCACCGACCACGATCGAGCGCCGTGACCTTCGTCCCGACGACGTGCTGATCGACATCGCCTACGCCGGCATCTGCCACAGCGACATCCACCAGGCCAAGGAGGACTGGGGCCAGGCGATCTTCCCGATGGTCCCGGGCCACGAGATCGCCGGCGTCGTCGCCGCGGTCGGCTCGGCCGTGACGAAGTACCAGGTCGGCGACCGCGTCGGCGTCGGCTGCATGGTCGACTCCTGCGGCGAGTGTGAATACTGCCTGGCCGGCACCGAGCAGTTCTGCGTCAAGGGCAACATCCAGACCTACAACGGCGTCGGCTTCGACGGCGAGAACACCTACGGCGGCTACAGCAACCAGATCGTCGTGAAGGACGCCTTCGTCTGCCGCATCCCCGAGGGCATCGACCTCGACGTCGCCGCGCCGCTGCTGTGCGCGGGCATCACCACCTACTCGCCGCTGCACCACTGGGGGGCCGGCCCCGGCAAGAAGGTCGCCGTCATCGGCCTCGGCGGCCTCGGCCACCTGGGCGTCAAGATCGCCGCCGCGATGGGCGCCGAGGTGACCGTGCTCAGCCAGAGCCTCAAGAAGCAGGAAGACGGCCTCAAGCTCGGCGCTTCCGAGTACTACGCCACCAGCGACGAGTCGACGTTCGACGTCCTGCGGGGCAAGTTCGACATCATCCTCAACACCGTGTCGGCCAAGCTGCCGGTGGACGCCTACCTCGGCCTGCTGCGGGTCGGCGGCGCGATGGTCAACGTCGGTGCGCCCGGCGAGCCGCTGTCCTACAACGCCTTCTCGCTGCTCGGTGGCAACAAGGTGCTGGCGGGCTCGATGATCGGCGGTATCGCCGAGACCCAGGAGATGCTGGACTTCTGCGCGAAGCACGGCATCGGCGCGGAGATCGAGACCATCTCGGCCGACAAGGTCAACGAGGCCTACGAGCGCGTCGAGAACTCCGACGTGCGCTACCGGTTCGTCATCGACGCCTCGACCATCGGGGCGTGATCGCCGGGGCGCGGCAACCGGGTCAGAACACCACGGTCCGGTTGCCGTGCACCAGCACGCGGTTCTCCAGGTGCCACCGGAGGCCCCGAGCGAGGGTGACTTTTTCGATGTCGCGGCCCTTGCGGACCATGTCCTCGACCGAGTCGCCGTGGTCGACGCGGATGACGTCCTGCTCGATGATGGGGCCCGCGTCGAGGTCCGCCGTCACGTAGTGGCAGGTCGCGCCGACCAGCTTCACGCCGCGCGTGTGCGCCTGGTGGTACGGCTTCGCGCCGATGAACGACGGCAGGAAGCTGTGGTGGATGTTGATCGCCCGCCCGGCCCACTCGCGGCACAGTCCGGCGGGCAGGATCTGCATGAACCGGGCCAGCACCACCGCGTGCGGCTCGTGCTCTTCCACCAGCTTGCGCACCTGCTCGAACGCCTCGGCCTTGCCGCCCGCGGGGAAGGGCACGTGGTGGAACGGGATGCCGTGCGCGCGGGTGATGCCGCCGAGGCTGTCGTGGTTGCCGATCACCGCGGCGATGTCGACGTCGAGCTCGCCGGAGGCGACCCGGCCGAGCAGGTCGTACAGGCAGTGCCCGGCCTTCGAGACGAGGATCACCGCGCGGCGCCGCTCGCCGGTGTCGCTGACCCGCCAGCTCGAGTCGGCCGACAGGTCCGCGGCCACTTCGCCGAAACGGGCGCGCAGCTCGTCGGCGCCGAAGGGCAGCGAGTCGGCCCGGACGACCTGGCGGGTGAAGAACCAGCCCGTGTCCGGATCGGTGTGGTAGGCCGCCTCGACGATCCAGCCGCCGTGCTCGGCGAGGAACCCGGAGATCCGGGCGATGATGCCGGTGCGGTCGGGGCAGCCGAAGGTGATGACGTAGCGGCGTTCGGGAGCGGTCACGCGGGACATTCTCCCCGCGCTGGTCAGAGGCCCGGGAGCCGGGCGGGGAGACTGCGCTGTGCGGCACCGATCATGGACAATCCACTTCGGACAGCTCGGCCCCCTGGCCGCCGGCGCCGCCCGCTCCGGCCCGTCCGCGTGGACGTCGATCGCTTCGGGCCGACCGTAGCCGCCGCCCGGCCTCGACGGCGAAGACCAAGCCCAGGCCGAGGCTGAAGGACAGCAGCAGCCCCTTCGCCGGCTCGGCCGCGAAGGCGGCTCCGCCGGCGAGGCCGATCAGCACGCTGTAGACCGCCCAGATCGTCGCGCCGGCGGCGTCGAGCGGCACGAACCGGCGCAGCGGGTAACCGAGGCTGCCGGTCGCGAGCGCGCTGGCCACCCGCCCGCCCGGGAGGTAGCGGGCCGCGACGATCAGCAGCCCGCCGTTGCGCCGCACCTGCTCGTGCGCCCACTCGGCGCGCCGCCGCCCTTCCGGCCCGCGCTGCAGCCGCGCGACGGCCCGCGGCCCCGCGGACCGGCCGACGGCGTACCCGAGGCAGTCGCCCGCCCACGCGCCACCGGCGGCCACCGCGGCGAGCAGGGTCAGCTGCGCGGGATCGGGCCCCAGCAGGACGGCGACGGTGACAACGGCCGTCTCGCTGGGCATGAACGGCAGCAGCGCGTCCAGCCCGGCCACGGCGAAGACGGCCACCCACAGCCACGGCGAACCGAGCGCGCCGCGCAGCAGTTCGGTGACCTGCCCCAGGAGTTCCACGGCTCAATGGTGATCACCGCAGGTCACCCGCGGGTGACGCAGCGGGGGTGGCCCGGTGAACACCAGCGCCCCAATGTGGCCTTGGGCGCTTCAGGCGGGGGTGACCGCGGACCAGGGGACCGTCAGCTCGCCCAGGCGGATCCGGGACGGCGGCCCCAGCACCGGCCAGCCCCGCGCGGCCAGCAGCCGGACCGTCTCCAGCCAGCGGGAACGCACCCCGAACGCCTGGTGCGGGGCCGCCGTCGCCCAGCAGGCGTCCAAGCCGGCCAACAGCGAATGGACGCGCTCGCCGGGCACGTTCCGGTGGATCAGCGCCTTCGGCAGCCGCTCGGCCACGGTCGACGGGCGATCCAGCCCGGCCAGCCGCATCGACAGCGTCAAGGAGATCGGGCCGGCCCGGGAGACCAGGACCCACGTCGAGAGCCGCCCGATCTCGTCGCACGTGCCCTCCACGAGGAGACCGGAGGCGGGCATCGAGTCCAGCATCAGGCCCCACGCGCCCGGGACCTCGTCCTCGGCGTACTGCCGGAGCACGTTGAACGCCCGCACCAGCACCGGGCGCGTCCCGGCCAGCTCGAACCCGCCGCGGCGGAAGTCCAGCCGGGGCGGCGACGCGGCGGGCAACGCCGCAGCCACCCGCTCCGGGTCCAGCTCCAGGCCGAGCACCCGGACGTCCGGCCGGACCCGGCGCAGCCACCGCGCCAGCTCGACCGTCGTCACCGGGGAAGCGCCGTACCCGAGATCGACCACCAAAGGCGAGTCGGCCGCGCGCAGCAGCCGCGAAGTAGGGGGCGAAAACGCGATCCACCGGTCGACCCGGCGCAGGCGGTTCGGGTTGGTCGTACCGCGTGTCGGCGCGCCGACCGGGGTCACTTTGCTTCGGTGAGCCACTTCGCGGTGAATTCGGATTCGCGCTCCAGCAGCTTCGTGACCTGTTCGGCGATCACGCTCTCCAGCTTCCCGCCGAACAGCGGGATCCGGACCGTCACCTCGCCGCTGATCCGCAGCACCGTCCGGTCGCCGTCGGCCAGCAGCGCCGTCCGAGCGGTGATCTCGCCGGGGACGCCGCCGACCTCGACCGCGGCGTTGCCCTGCCGGCCGGTGCCGTCGTTGCTCACGCGCCAGGTCTGCGTGCGCGTCACCAGCAGGTCGCCCTTGTGCAGCGTCCGGACCGCCTGCGGCAGCTTGTCCGCGCTGATGCCCTGCCGCAGCTGGTACCGCAGGTCCGAGCCGGAAACCTCGTACGACAGGAGCGCCGCGCTGTGGCCGCCGAGCTCGTCCAGGCGGGCCCGCAACGCGTCTTCGCCGGCGACGGCCGCGTACGTGGACGCGACGTCGGCGGTGAACTCGGCGCGGTGCTCGATCCGGGATCCCATGAGCCGAACAGTACCGTCAGGCCCGTGAACTCCCGAACTACCGAACTCCCGAAGCTCGCCGCGTACACCACGCTGCGCCTCGGCGGCCCGGCCCGCCGCTTCGTCAGCGCTGTGACCGGCGAAGAGCTCGTCGCGGCGGTCCGCGAGGCCGACGCGGCGGGCGAGCCGGTGCTGCTGCTCGGCGGTGGCTCCAACCTGGTGGTCGGCGACGCGGGGTTCGACGGCACGCTCGTCGAGGTGGCGAACACCGGCTGGCGCCGTGACGACGACGGTGCCGGGCACGTCGTCGAGGTCCAGGCCGGCCAGAACTGGGACGCGTTCGTCGCCGCCCTGGTCGAGGCCGGGCTGGGCGGGCTCGAATGCCTGTCCGGCATCCCCGGCAGCGTCGGGGCGACGCCGATCCAGAACGTCGGCGCGTACGGCTGCGAGGTCGCCGAGTCGATCGTCTCGGTGGAGCTGTACGACCGCGGGACGCGCGAAGTGCGCACGCTGAAGGCCGACGAGCTCGGCTTCGCCTACCGCACCAGCGTCCTCAAGGGCACTGACACCGGCGTTGTCCTTTCCGTCCGTTTCGAGATCCGCGAAGACGGCCTCTCGGCGCCCATCCGCTACGCCGAGCTGGCGCGCACGCTCGGCGTCGAGATCGGTGCCCGCGTCCCGGCCGCCGAAGCCCGCGAAGCCGTCCTCAAGCTGCGTCGCGGCAAGGGCATGGTGCTCGACCCGGCCGACCACGACACGTGGAGCGCCGGCTCGTTCTTCACCAACCCGATCGTCCCGTCGGCCGAGGCCGAAGCGGTCCTCGCGCGGATCACCGACGCCGTCGGCACCGACGTCCCGCAGTACCCGGCCGACGGCGGCGTCAAGCTGTCCGCGGCCTGGCTGATCGAGCGCGCCGGCTTCGCCAAGGGGTACCCCGGGCCGGGGAACCGCGTCTCGCTGTCGACCAAGCACACCCTCGCCCTGACCAACCGCGGCGACGCGACGACGGAGGACCTGCTCGCCCTGGCCCGCGAGGTCCGCGACGGCGTCCAAGAGCGCTTCGGCGTCCGGCTGCACCCCGAACCCCTGCTGATCAACTGCGTGATTTGAGCCGAACCGGGCAACCCGTACGTGTGTAGGACGTCTTTGTCGACAAAGGCGTCGCCACCTGGCTGGCCGGTTTCGGCCCATCGGCGGGTAACGTCGGCTGGGCCACCAGCGCTAAAGGCGTGTGCCCGCTGGTCGGCGGGGGATTTCGGGAGGTTTTCGGTGATCGAACGGCGTACGGTCTTCAAGGCTGCTCTGGCGGCTGGGGCCGCACTGGTCGCCGCCGCGTGTTCGAGCGAGAACGGCGGCACGGCGCTGCCCACCGGCGCGGCGAACGCCGACGGCGAGGGCGGGGCGCAGCCCGTGGCGAAGATCACGGCCGAGCCCGCCGCGAACGCCAAGGACGTCCCGGTGCTCAAGCCGGCCGTGCTCAAGGTCGCCGACGGCAAGCTCACCGAGTGCAAGCTGACCGCCGAGGGCGGCAAGGCCGTCAAGGGCGACACCTCGCCGGACGGGCTCACCTGGACCAGCTCCGAGCCGCTCGGCTACGGCAAGACCTACACCTACGCGGCCAAGGCCACCGGCTCCGACGGCAAGCCGGTCGAATTCACCGGCACCTTCACCACGATCGCCCCGGCCAAGCAGGTCCGCGCGACGCTCAACCCGTCCGACAACCAGACGGTCGGCGTGGCCATGCCGATCAGCGTCAAGTTCGCGTCGCCGGTCAAGGACCGCAAGGCGGTCGAGAAGGCGCTGTCCGTGAAGACGGACAAGGACGTCGAAGGCGCGTGGGGCTGGCTGTCCGACAGCCAGGTCGACTACCGGCCGAAGGAGTACTGGCCGCAGAACATCACCGTGAACGTCGAGGCGAAGCTGTACGGCGTCGACCTCGGTGGCGGCGCGTACGGCAAAGCCGACGTCACCACGAAGTTCAAGATCGGCCGCAACCAGGTCGTCAAGATCAACACGCCCGAGCACCAGATGCACGTCTACCGCGGCGGGTCCCAGGTCAAGAGCTACCCGTGCGCGAACGGGCTGGACGGCGAGGTCGACCGCAACACCCCGAACGGCACCTACATCATCATGAGCAAGGAGCCGTCGGCGATCTTCGACAACGCCCGCTACGGCTACACGAACGTCAACAAGAAGTGGGCCTGCCGGTTCTCCAACCACGGCGAGTTCATCCACGAGAACCAGGACAACGCGGCCAACATCGGGAAGACCAACAACTCCCACGGCTGCGTCAACCTGCTCGAAGCCGACGCCAAGGACTACTTCGACTCGGCGATCATCGGCGACCCGGTCGAGATCACCGGCTCGAAGCTGTCCCCGCCGATGAACTCGGACGTCAAGGACTGGAACTTCAGCTGGTCGGCCTGGCAAGGGATGGGTGCGAAGTAACCCGTGCGCACCGAAGTCGTCGGGCACGGCGGGGTCCGGCTCGGCCTGCAAGTCGAGGGCGCCGGAAACAGCAGGCCGATCGTCTTCGTGCACGGCTGGGCGCAGTCTGCCGGCTGCTGGGCCGCGCAGCTCGCCGATCCGGCCCTGAGCGAGCGGTTCCGGCTGGTCGCGATGGACCTGCGCGGTCACGGCGCCTCCGACGTCCCGGCCATCGGGTACGACAACCCGCAGGTCTGGGCCGACGACCTCGCGGCGGTCCTCGACTTCGCCGGCCCGGACGCGATCGTCGTCGCCTGGTCCTACGGCGGCCTGGTGCTGACCGACCACATCCGGGTGCACGGCACCGCCCGGCTGCGCGGGCTCGTGCTCGTCGGCGCCATCACCGAAATCGGCCGCGACCGGCCCGGCGGCCGCGTCGGCCCGCTGATGCGCGAGCACATGCGGGCGATGCTTTCGGACGATCCGGACATCGCCGTTCCGGCGCTCACCGCGTTCAGCCGCGAGATGGTCGCCGGGCCGGTGCCCGGCGCGCAGGCCCAGGCCCTGCTCGGCGCTTCTCTGAGCGTGCCGCCGTCGGTCCGCTCGGCGCTGTTCCGCCGGGACGCCGGCAGCGAAGAAGTGCTGGCCGGGATCGACCGACCCGCTCTGGTCGTGCACGGCACGGCCGACCGCGTGATCGAGCCCTCGGCGGCCGAACACGCCCTCGGGAAGATTCCGGGTGCCGCCGGGCGTTGGTTCGTTGACGGGGGGCACGCGCCCTTCGCCGAGTCCGCGGCCGAGTTCGACGCGGTGCTCCGGCAGTTCGCCGAGGAATGCTGACGTACGCGGGAGACGTGACCAGGTGACCAGCAACATCCGGAGGTTCCGCGCTGTGCCGCGCCGGATCGCGGTGCTGTCCGTGCACACTTCGCCACTCGAGCAGCCGGGGACCGGCGACGCCGGCGGGATGAATGTCTACGTCAGCCAGACCGCGACCGAGATGGCCCGCCGCGGCGTCGAGGTCGAGGTCTTCACCCGCGCGACCGCGTCCGGCCAGCCGCCGGTGGCCGAGCTGGCGCCCGGGGTGACCGTGCGGCACGTGCAGGCCGGCCCGTTCGAGCCGCTGGGCCGCGACGAACTGCCCGCCCAGCTGTGCGCGTTCACCTCGGGCGTGCTGCGGACCGAGGCGTTCCACGAGCCCGGCCACTACGACCTCATCCACTCGCACTACTGGCTGTCGGGCCAGGTCGGCTGGCTCGCCCGCGACCGGTGGTCCGTGCCGCTCGTGCACACCGCGCACACGCTGGCGAAGGTGAAGAACGCCGCGCTCGCCGAGGGCGACAAGCCCGAGCCGCGCACCCGCGTGATCGGCGAGGAGCAGGTGGTCGCCGAGGCCGACCGGCTGGTCGCCAACACCGCGGTCGAGGCGCGTCAGCTGATCGACCTCTACGGCGCCGAGCCGCACGCGGTGCACGCCGTGCCGCCGGGTGTCGACCTCGAACGCTTCACGCCGGGCTCGAAGCACGACGCCCGCGCTGCCCTCGGCTTGGCCGACGACGACGTCGTGCTCGCCTTCGCGGGCCGCATCCAGCCGCTCAAGGCCCCGGACGTGCTGTTGCACGCCGCGGCCGCGATGCTGCACCGCCGGCCCGAGCTGGCTCCGCGGCTGGTCGTGCTGATCGTCGGCGGGCCGTCCGGCACCGGGCTGGAGCAACCGCAGGCGCTGCGCGAGCTCGCCGTCTCCCTCGGCATCGAGCCGCAGGTCCGGTTCCTGCCGCCGCAGCCGGGCGAGTCGCTCGCCCGCGTCTTCCGCGCCGCCGACGTCGTGGCGGTGCCCAGCTACAACGAGTCGTTCGGGCTGGTCGCCCTCGAGGCGCAGGCCTGCGGGACGCCGGTGGTCGCGGCGGAGGTCGGCGGGCTGCCGGTCGCGGTGCCGCACGGCGTCTCCGGGCTGCTGGTGCCCGGGCACGGCGCCGACGAGTGGGCGGACGCGCTGGCCGCGGTCGCCCTGCGCCCGGACCGGCGCGCCGAACTCGGCGCCAACGCCGTCGTGCACGCGCGCCGGTTCTCCTGGCGCCGCACGACGGACGCGCTCCTCGACATCTATGCTCAGGCCACCAGCGCGTTTTCCCGCGCACTGGACCTGCGCGCGGAGGTGGCGGTGTGAGCCTGGACGAGCTGATCCGGTCTACTTTGGACTCCGCGGAGCTGAAGTACGACCGGCGCGGGCCGGGCAAGTACTTCGTCACGCTGCCGGGCACGAAGAAGCTGCAGACGAACGCGTGGCTGGTCGACGGCGACCACGCGTTCTCCGTGGAAGCCTTCGTCTGCCGCCGCCCCGATGAATCCCATGAGGACGTTTACCGGTTTCTGTTGCAGCGCAACGCGAAGCTCTACGGCGTGCACTACACAGTGGACAGTCTCGGGGACATCTACCTGGTCGGCCGGTTCGGCAAGGAGACGATGTCCGCCGACGAGCTCGACAAGGTGCTCGGCCAGGTGCTCGAAGCCGCCGACGGCGACTTCAACACGTTGCTCGAAATCGGCTTCGCGACGTCGATCAAGCGCGAATGGGACTGGCGCGTCTCCCGCGGTGAATCCCTGGCCAACCTCCAGGCGTTCAAGCACCTCGTCGCACCGGAGAAGGCGCACGAACCGGGCTTGACCGAGTCGTAACCGGAGGCCGTGCAACGGCCCTGAACCGGACATCCGTCTCCTCACCAGCCGAAACTGGAGGGAGACGCAGGATGCGGACTCGATGGAGAACCGGACTCGCGATCGCGGGCGTGGCGTTCGTGCTGGCCGGCTGCTCGGCGGCGCAAGAGGGGGCTTCGTCCACGGCGGACAGTGCCGGGGTCGCACCCGCTGCCCCGCAGCAAGGGGCGGGCAAGACCGAGAAGGGGGCTTCGGTGACGCCGCCGCAGGCGGGCGCCACCGATCGCAAGCTTTCGCGCAGTGCCCGGCTCGAACTGACCGCCCCCAAGGTCGCCGACGTCGTCGTGCAGGCCCGCGGGATCGCCCAGGGCGCCGGCGGCTACACCGGGCAGGAGAGCACCGGCGAGCAGCTGGCGACGCTCAGCCTCGCGGTGCCCGCGGACAAGCTCGACGGCGTGCTCGACCAGCTTTCGCACCTGGGCAGCAGGCTGGTGAAGCGGGAGCTGAACACCCAGGACGTGACCGAGCAGGTCGTCGACGTCGAAGCGCGGCTGGCGACGCAGCGGGCGTCGGTGGAGCGGATCCGGGCGCTGCTCGCGAAGGCGACCTCGGTGTCCGAGATCGCTTCGGTCGAAAGCGAGCTGACGAGCCGCGAGGCCACGCTCGAATCGCTCGAACAGCAGCGGAACTCCCTGGCCGGCAGCGTCGCGATGGCGACCGTGGCGATGACGATCCGCGGTGTGGCCGCGGCCCCGCCGCCGGCGGAGGACCACAGCGGGTTCCTCGGCGGGCTGGCCGGCGGCTGGCACGCGTTCGGAGTCTTCGGCGGCGGCCTGCTGACGGTATTGGGCGCGCTCGCGCCGTTCCTGCTGTTCCTGGTGCCGCTGGGCTGGCTCGGCTGGTGGCTGCGCCGCCGTCGCCGGACGTCGTCGCCCGCGCCGGAGCCGAGTGAGAGCTGAGCGGAACAGGCGGGACGGCTCGAGGGAGGGGGGAGTCGCGATCTCGAGCCGCCCCGCTGAAGTTCCCGCCGATCAGGACCCGGTGACGAGGGGGGTGCCAACGGGGCCGGCGGGCCGCGGCTCGGCAGGGGGAGACGAGCCGCGGTCGAAGCCCGAAACCGGCCGGGGAGTGCGTGGAATCCGGCGGCTCGGGACGTAGTCAACCTGTCAGATCCCGCCGGGTAATCACAAGGCTACTGGCTAGCCCGTTCGAGTGAATTTTGCTATTCAGCGATAACAGTCCGCAATGGGGTGCCGGAATTTTGCGCGTTGTTGGCGGGCGGACTTGTCGAAGAGTGAGGTGTTACTTCCGGGTAACACACTCAGGGTAGGACGGCGAGTGCGGCGGAGGTCACCAGTCGGCTCCGCGGTCCGTTCTGGCAGGCTGTTGCCCATGGCCGAGATTGGGACGTTGGTGCTGCTGCGGCACGGGCAGAGCACCTGGAACGCGGAAAACCTGTTCACCGGCTGGGTGGACGTACCGCTTTCGGAGCAGGGCGAGGGCGAAGCCCGCCAGGGCGGTCAGCTGCTGGCCGGCACCGGGCTGCTGCCGGACGTGGTGCACACCTCGCTGCTGCGGCGCGCGATCTCCACCGCGAACATCGCGCTGGACGCGGCCGACCGGCACTGGATCCCGGTGAAGCGCGACTGGCGCCTCAACGAGCGCCACTACGGCGCGCTGCAGGGCAAGAACAAGAAGCAGACCCTCGACGAGTTCGGCGAGGAGCAGTTCATGCTCTGGCGCCGCTCGTACGACACGCCGCCGCCGTCTATCGACCCGAAGGACGAGTGGAGCCAGGCGGGCGACGCCCGGTACGCGGACCTCGGCGACCGGGCGCCGCTCACCGAGTGCCTGAAGGACGTCGTCGAGCGGCTGCTGCCGTACTGGGAGTCCGAGATCGTGCCGGACCTGCGCGCGGGCAAGACCGTGCTGGTCGCCGCGCACGGCAACTCGCTGCGCGCGCTGGTCAAGCACCTCGACGGCATCTCCGACGCCGACATCGCGGGCCTGAACATCCCGACCGGCATCCCGCTGCGCTACGACCTCACCGAGGACCTGCAGCCGGTGAAGCCGGGCGGCGAGTACCTCGACCCCGCCGCCGCGAAGGAAGCCGCGGCCGCGGTCGCCAACCAGGGTCGCTGAGCTTTCCGCTGCCGAAGGCCACGTTGCGGGACTCCCGCAACGTGGCCTTCGTGCTTCAAAGCAGGCCGGCTTCGCGAGCCCGTGCCCCCGCTTGGAACCGCGAAGACGCGCCGAGGAGCTCCATCAGCTCCGCCACCCGCCGCCGGTAGGTCCGCAGGCCGACGCCGAGGGCGCGGGCCGCCGTCTCGTCCTTGCAGCCGGACGCCAGCTGCTCGAGGATCTCCCGCGCGCCCAGCTCGGTGAAGCGGGCCTGGTAGGACTCCAGGTCCGTGGCGCCGTGCCAAGCTGCCTCGAACAGCGACTGGATGCCCTGCACCAGGGTGGGGCTGCTGATCACGGTGTAGCCGCGGACCCCGCCGATGTGGTCACCGGCGACGATCGCGAGGCGGCGGTCGAGCAGGATCGTCTCGTTGATCTCGTGCTCGGTGATCCGGATCCGGGCGCCGAGGGCGGAAATCTGCCGCAGGTGCTCCGCCAGCGCCGGGTCGAAGAGCACACCGGGCAGGTAGATCTTGCGCACGGTCATCCCGCGCACGGACTGCTCGCGCGCGGACGCGCTCGGGTGCGCCACCGACCACGTGTGCAGGTCGCGGGCCGCACAGGAAATCTCCGTCGCGAGCTCGAACAGGTGCGCCGTCCGCTCGAACAGCTCGGCCTCGCCGCGCACCATCACCACGTCGGTCACCTTCTCCACGCGGTCCAGTGTGGCAGCAAGATGCCAAACCCGGTGCTCACCCGGGCTCCGCCGGAAGGCTGGGGGCATGACCAAGACGGACACCCTCCCCGCCGCCGCGGCGGGCACCTGGAAGCTCGGCTCCTTCGAAGTCAACCGGATGGGCTTCGGCGCGATGCGCCTGATGTCCACTTCGGACGGCGGCATCCGCGCCCGCGAGACGTCGCTCGCCGTGCTCCGCCGCGCCGTCGAGCTGGGCGTGAACCACTTCGACACCGCAGCCTTCTACTTCGCCGGGCCGCGCTCGGCCAGCGAACTGCTCAACAGCGCGCTGGCGCCGTACGAAGACCTCGTGCTCACCACCAAGGTCGGCCCGGGCCGGGACTTCGAGGGCAACTTCTACACCGCCCGGCCCGAGCAGCTGCGTGCCCAGGTCGAAGAGAACCTGCGTGAGCTGGGCCTCGACCACCTCGACGTGGTCAACTACCGGATCGGCGAGGCCCTCGACCGCGGCACCGGCTCCCTCGCCGACGGTTTCGGCGCGCTCGCCGAGCTGCGCGAAGCGGGGCTGATCCGCGAGCTGGGCATCTCCAACGTGGGCCCGGAACACCTCACCGAGGCCCTGGCCATCGCGCCGGTCGTCTGCGTCCAGAACCAGTACGGCCTCACCGCGCGCCGCGAGGACGACGAGCTCGTCCGGATGTGCGCCGAGCACGGGATCGCCTTCGTGCCGTTCTTCGCCGTCGCGAGCGGGACGGGGGAGGACGCGCGGGTCGCCGAGGTCGCGCAGCGGCACGACGCCACCCCGGCGCAGGTGCGGCTGGCGTGGACCCTCCACCAAGGACCGCACGTGCTCGCCATCCCCGGCACGGGGGACCTCGCGCACCTCGAGCAGAACGTCGCCGCGGCGGCGCTGGAGCTCACCGGCAGCGACCGGAAAACCCTCGGCGGAGAAGGGTGATTCACCCGGAAGGTCTCGGTCGGGAATCGGCCGGGTGAACGCGGGCTGACACCCCGGCGAACATGTCCTCCTCAGGTGTCGCGGTGCTCACGACAAGGCGGACAACGCTAGGCCGAAGGGCCACATCACAGCTTACGATCGGCCCGTGACCACGCCTGTTTCACTCGCACTGGCCATCGGCGCACTGGTGGCCGGTGCGGTGGCCGGCTACCTCGTCGCGCGGGCGCGGACCCGGCGGGAGGAAGCCCGGCCGCCGGGTCCGACCGTCGCGGAACTGCTCGATCGGCTGGTCCGGTCGGCCAACAACGGCGTCGTCGTGCTCAACCGGTTCGGCGACATGGTGCTGCACAACCCGCGCGCCTACGAGCTGGGCCTGGTCAAGGTCAACCAGGCCGACCCGCGGGCCCGCAAGGCCGCCGAACAGGTCGCCGAGACCGACGAGCCGCTGGAGATCGACCTCTCCCCGCTCGAAGCGCGCGGCCGCCAGCCGGAGGCGGTGCTCGGCCAGGTCCGGCCCCTCGGCGACGGCTTCACCGTCGTCGAGGCCGTCGACCACTCCGAAGCCATCCGGCTGGAGGCCGTGCGCCGCGACTTCGTCGCCAACGTCAGCCACGAGCTCAAGACCCCGGTCGGCGCGATCGCCCTGCTCACCGAGGCCGTGCTCGACGCCGCCGAGGACGTCGCCGAGGTCCGCCGCTTCGGCGGCAAGATCCTGCGCGAGTCGACCCGGCTCGGCCAGCTGGTCACCGAACTGATCGCGCTGTCCCGGCTGCAGGGCGCCGAACGGCTGCCCGACCTCAACGTCGTCGAGGTCGACGCGGTCGTCCGCGAGGCGCTCGGCCGCACGACGCTCTCGGCGGAGTCCGCCGACATCAGCATCACCACCGACGCGGCCAGCGGCCTGCTCGTCGAGGGCGACCGCACGCTGCTGGTCACCGCGCTGTCGAACCTGCTGGAGAACGCGGTCAACTACTCGCCGGCGGGCAGCCCGGTGTCGATCTCGCGCCGGCTCGCCGACGGGATGGTCGAGATCGCCGTCACCGACCGCGGCATCGGCATCGCCGAAGACGAGCAGCAGCGCGTGTTCGAGCGCTTCTACCGCGCCGACAAGGCCCGCTCCCGCGCCACCGGCGGCACCGGCCTCGGCCTGGCGATCGTCAAGCACGTCGCGGCCAACCACGGTGGCTCGGTCGGGCTGTGGAGCCGGCCAGGCACCGGGTCGACGTTCACCCTCCGCATCCCCGCGCACGTCAGCGCCGAACCGGCCCCCGAGCCGGCGCGCGCGGCCAAGACCTCGCCGGCACCACGGCAGGAGAAGACCCCCGAGCGCACCCAGAGGCTCGTGGTTACCGGGCAGGACAGCCCAGATCATGGAGGAAACCTGTGACCAGGGTTCTCATCGTCGAGGACGAGGAGTCGTTCGCCGACCCCCTCGCCTTCCTGCTGCGCAAGGAAGGGTTCACCGCGGCCGTCGCCGTCACGGGCCAGGCCGCGCTGGAGGAGTTCGACCGCAACGGCGCCGACATCGTGCTGCTCGACCTCATGCTGCCCGGCATGAGCGGCACCGACGTCTGCAAGCAGCTGCGCCAGCGCTCGGCCGTGCCGGTCATCATGGTGACCGCGCGCGACAGCGAGATCGACAAGGTCGTGGGCCTGGAGCTGGGCGCGGACGACTACGTCACCAAGCCGTACTCGGCCCGCGAGCTCATCGCGCGGGTGCGGGCGGTGCTGCGCCGCGGCGGCGAGCCCGGCTCGGACGGCGAGCTGGCCCCGCTGGTGCTGTCGGCCGGTCCGGTGCGGATGGACGTCGAGCGGCACGTGGTGACCGTCGACGGCGCCGAGGTGTCGCTGCCGCTCAAGGAGTTCGACCTGCTCGAGTACCTGCTCCGCAACGTCGGCCGGGTGCTGACGCGCGGGCAGCTCATCGACCGGGTGTGGGGCGCGGACTACGTCGGCGACACGAAGACGCTGGACGTCCACGTGAAGCGGCTCCGTTCGAAGATCGAACCGGACCCGGGCTCACCCCGCCACCTGGTCACAGTCCGCGGCCTCGGCTACAAGTTCGAGACGTAAAACCGGAGCTTTCACGTGAAAGCTATCCGGAGGCGACTTCTCCGGATCACTTTCACGTGAAAGTGATCCGGAGGTTGCCTCCCCGGTGCGCTTTCACGTGAAAGTGCGTCTTGGCCGGACCGAGTGTTGTTGGTTACATGTTCGAGACCTGGCGCTGGGGCCGGTACGCTGGACCCCCGTGCGCCTAGGGGTACTCGACGTCGGTTCCAACACCGTCCACCTGCTCGTGGTCGACGCCCACCGTGGCGCCCACCCGACGCCGATGCATTCGGAGAAGTCCGTGCTCCGGCTGGCCGAGCAGATCACCCCCGGCGGCGAGCTCTCCAAGGCCGGCGCCGACGAGCTGGTGACCGCGGTCGAATCCGCGAAGGAAGCCGCCGCCCGGCTCGGCTGCGAAGAGCTGATGGCCTTCGCCACGTCCGCCGTCCGCGAAGCGAAGAACTCCGCCAAAGTCCTGGCCCGCGTGGCCGACAAGACCGGCGTCGAACTGCAGGTCCTTTCGGGCACCGACGAAGCGAGGCTCACGTTCCTCGCCGTCCGCCGCTGGTACGGCTGGTCGGCCGGGCAGCTGCTGGTGCTCGACATCGGCGGCGGCTCCCTCGAGGTCGCGATGGGCCGCGACGAGGAGCCGGTGCTGGCCGAATCCCTGCCGCTGGGCGCCGGCCGCACCACGCGGACCCGCTTCCGGCACGACCCGCCGACGCGCTCGGAGCTCGTCGCGACGTCGGCGTGGCTGGACGACCAGCTCACCGACCTCGCGCGCAAGGTCACCAAATGGGGTGAACCCGATCGGGTCGTGGCGACGTCGAAGACGTTCCGCTCGCTGGCCCGGCTGACCGGCGCCGCCCCCTCGGCGGCGGGCCCGCACGTGCGACGTACGCTCACGGACACCGCATTGCGCCAGCTCCTGGCCTTCATTTCGCGGATGCCGTCGGCCGATCTCGCCCAGCTCGAGGGCGTCAGCTCGAGCCGGTCGCACCAGCTGGTGGCGGGTGCGCTCGTCGCGCAGGCCACGATGCGGGCGCTCGGGGTACCGGAACTCGAGATCTGCCCGTGGGCTCTGCGAGAGGGTGTCATCCTGCGGCGGCTGGACCATTCCAACGGCGCGGATGAGACTGGAGCCGCCCTCGTGGGGCGCTTCGGCGCACAGGAGGACCGGTGAAAGCACACGGCTGGACTTCGCACGCAGAGGACGGGCACGGTGGACAGGTGACGGACATCCAGAGGACGGCGTACAGCGCGCGCTGCGCCACCGAACTGCCGTCGGGCGCCACTTCGCGAGGTGCCGAGGACCCGGAGCGCGCAGGGGATCACCAGGTATGACGGACCAGACCGGAGGCGACCAGCCGCAGAAGACCGTGGCTGAGCTGCTCGCCCAGCACGGCGCCCAGGTCGACGGCGGACGTCGCCGCCGGCGGCGCGCGGCCGACGACGACGACGAACCCGCCACCCCCGAGGCCCCTCCCAGCGCGACCGGCTCGCACCGGCGGCCGGGCGTGAGCGACACCGGCCCGCAGGCGATCATCGACCGGGTGGCCGCCGAGGGCCCGCCCCCGCCGGCACCCCCCGCGCGACCCGCCGGACGGCGCCGCGCCGAGCCGCCGTCCCCGCCGCCGCCCGCGCCCCGCGCGGTCCCGCAGGACTCCCAGCCGCTGCCCCGGCCGGTGCCGCCGCCCCCGGCGCGGCCCGCCCCCGGTGGCGCCGAGTCCGGCCAGTACGCCCGCCCGGTCCCGCCGGAGCCCGGCCAGTTCGGCCGGCCGCCGCAGGAGTCGGGGAAGTTCGCGCGCCCGCAGGACTCGGCGCCGCTGCCGGTGCCCCCGCGCGCCACGCCGCGCCGTCAGCCCCCGCCGCAGCCGTCCCAGCAGCTGCCGGTGCCGCCTCAGCCGTCCCAGCAGCTGCCGGTGCCGCCCCAGCCGTCGCAGCAGTTGCCGGTCCCGCCGCCGGCGGCCGAGGAGACCCGCTCGGCCGTCCCGCCGGTCCGGCGCCGTCCCGGCCCGCCGCAGCCGTCGCAGCAGTTGCCGGTGCCGCCTCAGCCGTCTCAGCAGCTGCCGGTCCCGCCGCCGCCCGCCGGGCCGCTGTCGGCCCGGCTGGACGGCCTCAACGGCAGCCCGGACGCCGACATCGACGTGCCGCCCCCCGGCTCGTTCGCGCCGCCGCCCGGCGCGCCCGGCCGCCCGCGCCGCGCTCCGGCGCGCCGTCCGGAGCCGAAGCGCGAGGACTACACCGAGCAGTTCTCGGCGGTCCCCGACGACGAGCCACCCGCCCCGCCGATCCCGCCCGGGCCGTCGAAGGGCAAGAAGCCCGAGCCGGAGCCGTCCTCGCCCGCGGGCCTGGCCAACTGGCGCAAGCGGCGGCAGAAGGAGCAGATGGAGGACACCGAGATCGGCGTCATGCCGGCGGTGCCCACCGACACCCCGGACGACGGCTACCCCGAGGACGACTTCGAGCCCGACGGCTTCGCCCCGGAGAGCAGCGGCTACCAGGCCGCCTACGAGGCGGGCCCGCCGACCGGCGCGTACCCGCCGCCGATGCCGTTCGCGCCCGGCGACCGGGCTTCGCGAGCACCGATCCCGGACGACCTCGAGCCCTACGAGCGCGAGTTCACCGACGACTACCCGGCGGACGGCCCGGACTTCGAGCAGGACGACTACGCCTACGAGCAGGGCGAAGGCTACGAAGACGACGAGTACGACGACGCGCCGGAGCCGGCCGCGGCGGCGGAGCCCGCGGTCTCGCCCGGCAAGCAGTGGCTGGCGCTGGCCGGCCAGCTCGCGATGGGCGTCGTCGGCGGGGCCGCCGTCTGGCTCGGCTTCAACTGGCTGTGGGTGAACATCCCCGCCGCCGCGCTGATCGCGGCGCTGCTGGTGGTCGTCGCGCTGGTCTGGATCGTGCGGAAGATCCGCCGCGCCGAGGACCTGCAGACGACCGTCCTGGCGGTGCTGGTGGGCCTGGTGGTGACGGTCTCGCCGGCCGCGCTGCTGCTGGTCGGCCGCTGACACTGCGGTCGTGGGGCGCGGTGATCCGCGTCCCGTTGGCGGCCCGGCGGCACTGCCCACCCACCGCGGGCGAGGCAGGATGGCGCGCGTGACAGACGAGCAGCCGGTCCCCGTCGGACTCAGCACGGCGTCCGTGTGGCCCCTCAAGGCCGGGACGGCCTTCGAGCTGGCCGCCGAGCTCGGCTACGACGGCGTCGAGGTGATGGTCTGGGCCGACCCGGTCAGCCAGGACGTCACGGCGCTGCGGCGGTGGTCGCGGCGCACCGGGGTGCCCGTGCTGTCGGTGCACTCGCCGTCGCTGCTGATCACCCAGCGGATCTGGTCGCCGGATCCGGTCGTGCGGCTGCGGATGTCCGTCGACGCCGCGGTCGAGCTCGGTGCGCGCACGGTGGTGGTGCACCCGCCGTTCCGCTGGCAGCGCCGGTACGGCGACGCGTTCGGTGATCTGGTCGCGGAACTCGAAGAGTCGAGCGGGATCGAAATCGCCGTGGAAAACATGTTCAAGGTCCGGCCGCCCGGCGGTTCCCGGAATTCCCGCGTGTCCGCGTTCCGGCCGTCGATCGATCCGACGGACGTCGGGTTCCGGCACTACACGCTCGACCTGTCCCACACAGCGGCCGCCGAGATGGACGCGCTGGCGCTGGCGCAGCGGATGGGGGAGGGCCTCACGCACGTCCACCTGGCCGACGGCACCGGCGTCCCGAAGGACGAACACCTGGTACCGGGGCGCGGCGGCCAGCCCTGCGCCGAACTGCTGGAGAAGCTGGTCAGCAACGGTTTCGCCGGCCAGATCGTGCTGGAGATCAACACCCGGCACGCCGTCACCGCGGCCGAGCGGGTCCGCGATCTGGCCGAGGCGCTGTTGTTCGCGCGGTTCCACCTGGGGCAATAATCGCGCACGTTCCGGCAGGACACCACTGCGCCCGAGTGCATTTCCGCCGGTCCAACCCGTAAAGTTCGGACCGTGAACCCGTCGCTCTCGTTGCTCGTCACCTACCCGGATTCCCGAAATGGCGCGGACCGTTCGTGAGCGCAATGGACGGCACCGCCGTGTCCTTCGACACGGCGAGTGCGGCGCGGTCGCTGGGGGACGGCACCTTCACCGCGGTGCTGCGTGCGGAGTGGGCCATCGGCTCGCACCCGCACGGGGGTTTCCTGCTCGCCCTGCTGGCCAAGGCGGCGATCTCCGCGCTGCACGAGCGAGGTGAGCCGCCCGCGGAGCCCCTCGTCGTCAGCGCGGAGTTCCTGCACCCGCCCGCGCTCGGCCCGGTGCTGCTGCGCACGGACGTCCGCAAGGTGGGCCGCCGCGCGACGGTCGTCGAGGTCCGGCTCGAGCAGCGCGGCCGCAGCTGCGTCGAGGCCAGGGTGACGACGGGACGGCTCCCGATGCGGCGCCCGGAGTGGACCGACCTGCCGTCGATGCCCGCCGAGCCCCCGCCCGGGGCGCTCGCGCTGGCCGAGAGCACGGAGGGCCCGTTCAACCTGGCCAAGGGCTGCGAAGTCCGCCTGGACCCGGCGACGGCGGGCTACCTGTCCGGCCGCACGGGCGAGCCGCCCCGGATCCGGCTGTGGGTCCGGCCGCGGCACGGCATGGCCGACCCGTACTTCACGCTGCTGGCATCGGACGTGAACCCGCCGGTGGTGATGAACCTGGGGCGCATCGGCTGGGCCCCGACGGTCCAGCTGACGGCCCTGCTGCGGACGCGCCCGGCGCCGGGCTGGCTGCGGGTGATCGTGGAGTCCAGGTCGGTGCACGAGTCGTGGTTCGACTCCGACGCCACGGTGATCGACGCCCAGGGGAGGCTCGTGTGCCAGGCCCGGCAGCTGGGGCTGGCCCCGGCACCGGGCGGCTGAGGGCGGGGTTGGGAGCGGTCGGGTGGGCAGGCCCCGGCTGAACGCGGGTGGGGTGTGCGGCCCCGGCGCGGTGGGCTGGGCAGGGGCTGGTCGCTTGCGCGCCGAACCGCGGCCGGCCGGCCCGCCCGGGTTGCTGGCCCGCCCGGGTTGCCGGGCCGCCCGCGTTGGGGTGCCGTCGCTTGTGCGCCGAGCCGCGGCTGGCCGGCCTGCCCGGGTTGCGGGCCCGCCCGGCTGGCCCGCCCGCCCGGCTGGCCCGCCCGCCCGGCTGGGCCGGCGGGTTGCGGGCCCGCCCGGGTTGCCGGGCCGCCCGCGTTGCGGGGCCGCCCGCGTTGCGGGGCCGCCGCTTGCCCGCCGAGCCGCGGCTGGCCCGCCCGGGTTGCGGGCCCGCCCGGCCGACTGGGGCCGGCACCGGCGCGGTGCGGCTGATCCGCGCCACGCTGTCCCAGGCCCCGCAGCCCGGCCTCGCCCCGGCACCGGACCCCTGAACGGCATTTGGCACGCTTGCCTCCATGACGGTCATCGCGGTGCTGGGTGCGGGCAAGATCGGCGAGGCGTTGCTCTCGGGGCTGCTGCACGGCGGCCACGAACCCGGCGATCTCCTCTTCACCGAGCGGTACCCCGCGCGCGTCGAGGAGCTCACCTCCCGCTACGGCATCCGCGGCGTCGAGGTCGAGGAGGCCGCGAAGCAGGCGGACGTCCTCGTCGTCGCCGTGAAGCCGCAGGACATCGAGCCCGTGCTCGATGAGCTCGCGCCGCTGCTCGGGCCGTCTTCGCTCGTCGTCTCCCTCTGCGCCGGGCTGCCCACCTCGCTCTACGAGCGGCGGCTCGCCGAGGGCGTTCCCGTCGTGCGGGTCATGCCGAACACGCCCATGCTGGTCAACGAGGCCATGAGCGCCATCTCCGCGGGCCGGTACGCCACCGCGGACCACCTGGCCGTGGTGCGGGACCTGCTCTCGCACGTCGGGCGGGTCGTCGAGGTGCCCGAAGGGCAGCAGGACGCCGTCACGGCGCTGTCCGGGTCCGGGCCCGCCTACTTCTTCTACCTGGTCGAGGCCATGATCGACGCCGGAATCCTGCTCGGCCTGCCGCGGGCGCTGGCCGGGCAGCTGATCATCCAGTCGGCCGTCGGCGCGGCCAAGATGCTCGCCGAGTCGGACGAGCACCCCGTGCTGCTGCGCGAAGCCGTCACCTCGCCCGCCGGGACGACCATCAACGCCATCCGCGAACTGGAGAAGCACGGCGTCCGCGCCGCGCTCCTGGCGGCCATCGAGGCCGCGAAAGACCGTTCGGTGGAGCTCGGCAAGGCCCACGACGAAGACTGATTTCGCCGGAAAGGGCGATCACCGGGATCTTGCACGCGCGGGTGCTTGTGCGTTAGCGCTGGTAGGAGCCCATCTCGGTGACAGGCGTCGCATTAGTCCCACCAGTCCCGCTACTCTCGATAGAGCACGTGCGTGTCGATACCACAGGTGGGGAAGCCTCGTGGCGCGACACGTGTCGAAGGACGCGGTAAACATGTCGCCGAACAAAAAGGAGGATTTGCCCGCAGTCGGGCAGGTCCAGTTCCTGACGGTCGCCGAAGTGGCCACGCTGATGCGGGTCTCCAAGATGACCGTCTACCGTCTCGTGCACTCGGGTGAGCTGCCCGCCGTCAGGGTCGGGAAGTCCTTCCGGGTGCCGGAAAAAGCAGTGCACGAGTACCTGCAGGGTGCCTACTACGACGTGGGTTGAACGGCCGCCGGGCACGCCGTGACCAGCGGCGCGCAGCGCTACGGCGTGCCCGCCGACCGGCCCGCGACAGGTGACGGGTAACCTGGAAAACCGCTCGTGCCTGTGCGCTCCACCCGTTGGACGCTGCGCCGGGCAGCGTGACCGACGTCGACCTAAGGAGCGCCCATGGGCTCTGTGATCAAGAAGCGCCGCAAGCGCATGTCGAAGAAGAAGCACCGCAAGCTGCTTCGCCGCACGCGAGTGCAGCGTCGCAAGGCCGGCAAGTAAATCTGCTGTGCGCAAGCGTGGCCCGTCCAGTCTCTGGACGGGCCACGTCCATGTGGTGGGCACGTCCGCCCGTTCGAGTGAGGCGTTCGTCGCTTTCCGGCGAACCGTGGCCAATAGCACGTGAGACAGCCCTGAGCTACCACTGAAGAGCGGTAACATCTCAATGGCGTCCGCGCGAAGCTTCCAGTGAGTGCAGGTTCGCGCGCCTCGGGTGACCGTCCACCCCCCACATGCCCTACGCCGCAGGGAGTCGCATGTCGTCGAACGTCGTGCTCGTCACCGGGGTCGCCGGGGAACTGGGTGGGAAACTGCTCGCCCGGCTGGGCAACAACCCCGACTTCGAACGGGTCATCGGTGTCGACACGGTCCCGCCCGACAAGGCGGTGCTGCAGCGCATGGGGCACGCGGAGTTCGTCCGCGCGGACATCAGGAACCCGCTGATCGCCAAGGTGATCAGCACGGCCGGGGTCGACACGGTGGTGCACGCGTCCTGCACCGCGCACCCGGCCGGGCCGGGCCGCCGCACGGCGATCAAGGAAGTCAACGTCATCGGCACCATGCGGCTGCTCGCCGCCTGCCAGCGGTCCCCGCTGGTCCGGAAGCTGGTGGTCAAGTCGACGGCGGCGGTCTACGGCGCCGGCGCCCGCTCGCAGGCGGTGTTCACCGAGGACTCCGAGCTGATCCCCACCTCGACCAGCGGATACGCGAAGGACGCCGTCGAGATGGAGGGGTACGTGCGTGGCCTGGTGCGCCGCCGTCCCGACATCACCACGACGCTGTTCCGCTTCGCCAACATCATCGGCCCGGAGACCGACACCGTCCTCGCGCGCTACTTCGCGCTGCCGGTGGTGCCGACGGTCTTCGGCTACGACGCGCGCATCCAGCTGCTGCACTCCTCGGACGCGCTGTCCGTGCTGGAACGGGCGACCTTGACCGGCAAACCCGGCGTGTTCAACGTCGGCGCGGAAGGGGTACTCACCCTTTCGCAGGCGATCCGGCGAGCCGGCCGGGTCGAGCTGCCGATGCCGCGGAGCGTGGTGCCGTCGGTCGGCAAGGTCCTGCGCGGCGCCCGCGTCGTGGACTTCTCCGCCGATCAGGTCCGGCTGCTGAACTTCGGCCGGGTCGTCGACATCGCCAAGCTGAAGCAGGAGTTCGGGTACACCCCGCGGTGGACCACGCGGGAGGCGTTCGACGACTACATCGTGGGACGCGGGCTCCGCCCGGTGCTCGACGGCGGCAAGCTGGCCGGCCTGGCCGGCAAGGTGCTCGTCGCCGCCGCGACGGGACAGAGCCGGTGACCAGACCGCACGACTTCGGAAGCGAGGCGGGAACGGTGGGCGGTGCCGAGGCGCGAGTCATCCCCCTGCACGGACCGGGCCGGGAGAAGCCGGAAGCTCTGGCCGCCGAGCGGGACCTCCGTGAGCAGGAAGCCGCGCGAGCCGGCGCGCCGGTCGTCGCCTTCCCCGGCGCGGACCAGCCGGCACCGGCCCCCGAGGTCCTGCCGGACGCGGTCCGCTCCGCGCTCACCTTCATCCGCGACCGGTTGACCGGCGACTACACGGTCGACGAGTTCGGCTTCGACGCCGAGCTGACCGACGCCCTGTTCCTCCCGCCGCTGCGCGCGCTGTACAAGAAGTGGTTCCGCGTCGACACCCACGGCGTCGAGAACCTGCCGTCGGACGGCGGTGCGCTGCTGGTGTCCAACCACTCGGGCACGATCCCGCTCGACTCACTGATGACGGCGGTGGCGGTCCACGACGAGACCGGCGGCCGTCACCTGCGCGGCCTCGGCGCCGACCTGGTGTTCCAGGTGCCGCTGGTGGGGTCGTTCGCCCGCAAGTCCGGCCAGACGCTGGCCTGCCACGCGGACGCCGAACGCCTGCTGCGCAAGGGCGAGCTGGTCGGCGTGTGGCCGGAGGGCTTCAAGGGCATCGGCAAGCCGTTCGCCTCCCGCTACAAGCTGCAGCGCTTCGGCCGCGGCGGTTTTGTGTCGGCGGCGCTGCGCGCCGGCGTGCCGATCATCCCGGTGTCGATCATCGGCGCCGAGGAGATCTACCCGAAGCTCGGCGACATCAAGGTGCTGGCCCGCATGCTGGGGCTCCCGTACTTCCCGGTGACGCCGTTCTTCCCCGCGCTGGGCCTGCTGGGCGCGGTCCCGCTCCCGACGAAGTGGAGCATCGAGTTCGGCGAGCCGATCGCGACGGACTCCTTCGGCCCCGACGCCGTCGACGACCCGATGCTGGTGTTCCAGCTGACCGACCAGGTGCGGGAATCCATCCAGCAGACGCTGTACCGGCGGCTTTCGCAGCGGAAGTCGGTCTTCCGCGGCTGAATCGGTCACCCCGGCCCGGTGCTTTATCCTCTGCGGGCCAGGAGGTGAGGATGGCCACCGAGGACGCGCGGCGCTGGGACGCGGTCGCGCGCGCCCGGGCCGCGCTGGACGCCCTCGAACGGCTCGTGGGGGGCATGGGCACCGCCGTGCTGGCCGTGGCCGCCCTGTTGTGGCTGCTCGGGGCCGCGGTGCTGTGCCTGGCCGGGGTCGGTCTGCTGCTGGTACCCGCCGGGTTGCGGCTGCTGCGCGTCGTCGCCGACCGTGAGCGGGCGCGGCTGGCGATCCTGCCCCCGCCGCCTGTGCCGCGCGAGTTGCGCGCCGCCCTCGCCGACACCGCCGTCCGGCGTGAACTGGGCTGGCTCGGCTGTCACAGCACCCTCGGCACGCTCCTCGGGTTGACCGCCCTCACCCTGCCCGTCGACGTCATGCACGACGCGTCGTTCCCGCTGTGGTGGCGGTTCGTCCCGCCCAGCTCCGCCACCCCCGCCCAAGGCTTCTTCACCGCGACGAACTGGCGCGACGCCGTGGTGATCTGTCTGTTCGGCGTCGCCACGCTGGTCGTCACGGTCCTGGTCCTGCCGGTGCTGGCCCGGTGCCAGGAGTGGCCGGGGAAACGGCTGCTGGCGCCCGCCCGCGGGACCGACCTGGCGCTGCGCGTCGCCGAGCTCACCGCCACGCGGGCGGCCGCGCTGGACGCCCACGCCGTCGAACTGCGGCGGATCGAACGGTCGCTGCACGACGGCACGCAGAACCGGCTCGTCGCGGTGAACGTGTTGCTGGGGGCCGCGAAGCGGGCGCTGGCGCGGGATCCCGCCGCCGCCGAGGAGATCATCGGCCGCGCCCAGGACGCCGGCGAGCAGGCGCTCGCCGAACTGCGCGGGGTGGTGCGCAGTATCCTCCCGCCGGTGCTGACCGAACGCAGCCTGCCCGACGCGCTCACCGCGCTGGCCGCCGACTGCCCGGTGACCTGCCGGATCGACACCGATCTGCCCGGCAGGCCCGCGGTGTCGGTCCAGGTGACCGCCTACTTCGTGGTCGCGGAGGCGCTCACCAACGTCGCCCGGCACAGCGGGGCGAGCGCCGCGACGGTCCGGCTCCGCCACGAGCGGGACCGGGTGCACGTGGAGGTCACCGACGACGGCCGCGGCGGAGCGGCCGAGGACGCCGGGTCCGGGCTCGTCGGCATCCGGCGCCGCGTCGAGGCCCACGACGGGACGTTCGCGCTGGCCAGCCCGGCCGGCGGGCCGACGACCCTGGTGGTGAGCCTGCCGTGCGGATCGTGATCGCCGAAGACGACCTGCTGCTGCGCGAAGGGGTCGCGATGCTGCTTCGCGCCGAGGGCGTCGACGTGCGGGCCGCCGTGGCCAACGCCGACGACTTCCTCGCCGCGGTGGACGAACACGCGCCGGATCTGGCCATTGTGGACGTCCGGATGCCGCCGACGCACACGGACGAGGGCATCGTCGCCGCCGTCGAGGCCCGCCGCCGGCAGCCGGGGCTCGCGGTGCTCGTGCTCTCGGCGTACGTCGAGCAGGCGTTCGCCACCGAGCTGTTCACCGACGGCGGCGCCCGCCTCGGCTACCTGCTCAAGGAGCGCGTCGGCCGGGTCGACGAGTTCCTCGACGCCCTGCACCGCGTCGTGGACGGCGGCACCGCCATCGACCCGGAGGTGGTCGCCCAGCTGCTGACGCGCAGCCGCCCGGACAACCGGCTCGAGCGCCTCAGCGCGCGCGAGCGCGAAGTGCTGTCGCTGATGGCCGAAGGCCTGGGCAACAGCGCGATCGCCGAACGGCTCGTCGTCACCGACGGCGCCGTGCACAAGCACATCCGCAGCATCTTCGCGAAGCTCGACCTGGCGCCGGCCGATCGGGCCGACCGCCGGGTGACGGCGGTGCTGCACTACTTGAGGGACACCGCCCGGCACGGTCGCTGAGCCGCCCGGTCAGACTGCGGGTTCCGGTGCCGCTCGCTGGTAGCCGAGGCGGCCGCGGGTGGGGATTCGGGCCGGGGCCACCGGCATTACCTCAGGGACACCGCCCGGCACGGTCGCTGAGCCGCCCGGTCAGACTGCGGGTTCCGGTGCCGCTCGCTGGTAGCCGAGGCGGCCGCGGGTGGGGATTCGGGCCGGGGCCACCGGCATTACCTCAGGGACACCGCCCGGCACGGTCGCTGAGCCGCCCGGTCAGACCGCGGGTTCCGGTGCCGCCTGCCGATAGCCGAGGCGGCCGCGGGTGGCGGCGAGCAGTACGAGCGCCACCGCGGTGGAGGCGAGCAGGAACGCGTGCGTCGTGTCCCGGGACGTCAGGCCCGGGAACATCTCCGACCAGGCGATCGAGAAGAAGTTGTTGACGCTCGTGTGCAGCAGCATGGCCAGCGGCAGGCTCTGGCCGGTGCGGTTGAACACCCAGGTCATGATGATGCTGAAGGTGATGCAGGTGGCGACGAACTCGATCGGCGTCAGCCAGGTGACGTCCGGCCAGCCGCCCCACTCGCTGAAGAACAGCGGCAGGTGCCAGAGACCCCACAGCGGGCCGAGGATCAGCGTGCCGCCGAGCGGTCCGTAGCGGTGCTGGAGCCGGGGCAGGGCGAAATCCCGCCAGCCGGGCTCCTCCGCGAGGCCGGTGGTGACCATCTGCAGGACCAGGCCCGGCAGGTAGGCCACCAGCGTCGCCACGGCCGGCACCATGGGGTTCCGCTCCGACAGCGCCATCGTGGTGATGGTGAGCAGGGCGGGCACGCTGAGCACGACCCCGACGTACCAGAGCCAGCTGACCCGCCACTTGACCAGCCGCGCGACCCAGCGGCGCAGCCCGGTCCGCCCGTCGGCGACCGCGGTGACGAAGAACGCGGCGCCGATCGGGCCGAGGTAGGCGCCCGGCAGGACGCCGGCGAACTGCGCGGTGCCGAGCACCTCGGGGAAGCGGAAGTGCAGGACCCCGAGCCCGTTCTCCGACAGGATGTAGGGCGTCCACGCGAGCCAGCTCAGCAGGTTGGCCAGGACGAAGAACCAGATCAGCGGGCGACGCCGGATGCCGTCCCGCCATCCGGTGCCGCCGGTCCGTTCTTCTCCGATGCCCACACGGGTTGCCACCACACTGCCCCTTCGCCGACGCCGCTTTTCCGGTGGACGAAGCACACCAGCCGGCGGCGGGTGCGGTCACTCCCGCACACACCCGGAAGGCCGGTACAGCAGGCTGTACCGGAGACGGCGTCAGCGGCGGCGGTAGGCCATCCCGGCCGCCACCGCGCCCGCCAGCGCGCCGGCACCCAGCACCGACGGCACGCCGATCTTCGCCGCCTTGCGGCCGGTGCGGAAGTCGCGGATCTCCCAGCCGCGGGCGCGGGCCACGTCGCGGAGCCCGCCGTCCGGGTTGACCGCCACCGCCGTGCCCACCACCGACAGCATCGGGATGTCGTTCGCCGAGTCCGAATAGGCCGTGCAGCGCTTGAGGTTCAGGCCCTCGCGGGACGCCAGCGCGCGCACCGCGTGCGCTTTCGCGCGGCCGTGCAGCAGGTCGCCGACCAGGCGGCCCGTGTACACACCGTCACGCGTCTCGGCCACCGTGCCCAGCGCGCCCGTCAGCCCGAGCCGGCGGGAAATGATCGCCGCCAGCTCGATCGGGGTCGCCGTCACCAGCCAGACGCGCTGGCCCGCGTCCAGGTGCATCTGGGCCAGCGAGCGCGTGCCGGACCAGATCTTGTCCGCCATCAGCTCGTCGTAGATCTCTTCGCTGATCGACGTCAGCTCGGCCACCGTGCGGCCGGCCACAAAGGACAGTGCGCGCTCGCGGTGGGTCTTGATGTCCTCTTTGTTCTCACGGCCGCCGAGCCGGAACTTGATCTGGCCCCACACGAAGCCGGCCAGGTCCGACGAGGTGAAGAACTTCCGCGCCGCGAGCCCGCGGGCGAAGTAGAAGATCGACGCGCCCATCATCATCGTGTTGTCGACGTCGAAGAACGCGGCCGCGGTCAGGTCCGGCGGCGCCGGCGGGGCGGGGGGCTCGGCAGCTTCGGAAACCACACGGGCGTGGGCGGCCTCGGCCGACGCCTCGCCGGCGAGCGCGGCGAGCCGTTCGAGCTCCTGACTCTTATCCCTGCCACGCCAAGCTGACACGCACACCGCCTCCACGTCTGCCCACGTCTGGCCACGTCCCCGGGAACGTCCGGTCCTTTGCACAGCGTAGCGAGCCGCCCACCGTCCCGTCGCAAGTGTGGGCCGGACCTCAGCCGATCACGATCGGCGGCAGGCCCGGCAGCAACGGCGGGATCGAAACCAGCGGCGGCGCGGGGGTCGTGGTGGTCGTCACCGGGGGGTGCGACGTCGTCGGCGGCTGGCCGTACACCGGGGGCGGGGTCACGCCGCCGGTCGGGGCCGGGATGCCCGGGGTCGCCGCCGCGTCCGACGGCGGCAGCTGCGTGCCCGTCGGCACCGGCGACGTGCTGTCCTCCGACGAGGGCGCGACCGAGGCCGAAGTCGGCTGACCACCGGCGGCCGGGGCCGGCCGCTGCGTGCACTCGCCGGTCGCCGGCAGCGGGCCCAGCTCGTCGGCCGAGCCGGTGGTGATCTGGTAGCAGTTCATCCGCGCCACCAGCCCGCTCGTGCGTTCCTGGACCTTGCCCAGCAGTTCGCGGACGCCGCCGAATACGGGGGCCGCGTCGGCCGGCAGCGGCTGCGCGGCCAGCCTCGCCGCCTGGTTGCGCGCCCACAGCCGGACGTCGGAGAGCGCCTGCGCCCCGGCGCCGTCGCCGGTCGCGACGGCGGACATCTGGGCGACGCCGGCCCGCAGGTCGGCGGCGAAGTCGTCGTACGCGGTCCGGTAGTCGGCCTCGCTCGCGCCTTGGGCGGCCAGCTCGCCGAGTTCGGTGATCCGGTTGGTGGCGAACTCGAGGTGCTTGCGCGCCTTCTCCTGCTCGCCGAACGTCAGGCCCAGCGCCGTCGACTCGCCGGCGCGCTTCACGTTGTACAGCGCGTCGCCGGGCAAGGCGGTGCGCGAGAGCACCAGCGTCAGCCCGGAGAGGACCAGGAACAGGAAGAGCGCGGCGGCCACCAGGTCGGCGGTCCGCGGCCGCCACCTCCGACGTGGGGTGGTGGCCGCCGCCGTCTCCAGGCGGCCCGCGATCTCCGCGCGGATCCGCTGCCGCGTCTCCAGGTCCGGGGCCCCGGCCGCGCCGAGGTCGCGCAGGGCGCCGACGAGCGCGAGTTCGTCGGCGAAGTCGCCGTCCCGGCGCACCGGCGACGGTTCCAGGGCATGCGCGAACCGCTCGCTCTCGGCTCGCTCACGCGCAAACCTCACGGCGCTGCTCTCCATCCCGGGCCTCGGCCGGTCCTGACACCGGTTCGCGAGGGTAACGATCCAGAAGCCGCGAGGGTTACCGGTTTCGGTCGACGAACAGAAAAGTTCGCGGATTCAGCGCAATCCGGTGGGCAGGAGTTGTGCCAAACGGCGTACCGCGCGGTGCTGCAGCGCCTTGATCGCGCCTTCGTTGCGGTTCATGATCTCGGCCGTCTCGGCGACGGACAGGCCCTGCAGGAACCGCAGGATGATGCATTCCCGCTGGTCGTCGCCCAGTTCGGCGACGCAGCGCAGCAGCTCGGCCCGGGTGGCGCGGCTGATCGCCTCCTGCTCGGGGCCCACCTGGGCGGGCGCGCCGACGCTGAACGGCGCCGAGCCGGGCTCGGTCACCTCGTCGGTGACCACCTCGAGCTTGAACCGGCTCGACTTGACGTGGTCGAGCACGAGGTTGCGGGCGATGGTGACGAACCAGGCGCCGACGTCACGGCCCTGGTAGCTCACCGACGCGATCCGGCGCAGCGCGCGCAGGAACGTCTCGCTGGTGACGTCCTCGGCCAGGTCGCGGTCGCCGAGCCGGAACAGCACGTAGCGGTAGACCACGTCGACGTAGCGGTCGTAGAGCCGGCCGAAGGCGGACGAGTCGCCGTCCTGCGCGGCGCGCACCAGCTCCCAGGCTTCGGCCTTGGCCGCCTCGGCGCGCTCGTCGTCGGACGCCTGGCGGCTCAGCGGCACGGCCGGCGTCCGCCCGAAGACGCGCTCGGCGAACATGGAGACGGGCCCGCGGCTCACGGCGGTCGGCACGGTCATCGGGTGGCACCTCCGGCGGTGGCTTCGACCCAGCGGGCCACGGAACCCCCGGAATCCGGACGAGCAGGGACCGGCCGGCTCGCATGCCCCACGACCTCGTGGGCAGGCAAGTTCCTCACGGCGACTCCCTCTCTCCGGCCGCTCCGATGATCAACGACACCGGCTCGACGCAGTGCAGCATACGTGTAGTTACCGCTAAGTAGGTAGTGGTTCCGGGGTTGCGCAGACGCGACGCTCGCGGTCAGCACCCATGACGTCGCTTCAGATGACAGACTTGCAACGGTTCGCGCCGGGCGAGGAGAGGTGGGTCGCGGGTGAGTGCTCCAGAGGGGACGCAGCCGGGGGTCGGCGGGCTGCTCACACGGGCCGCGCAGACGTGGCCGGAGCACCCGGCCGTGCTCGAAACCGGCACCGGGCGCGGCCTGACCTACCGCGAGGCCGACGCGGCCGCCCAGGCCCAGGCCCGCCGGCTGGCGGACGCCGGCGTCGGGCCCGGCGACCGGGTCGGGGTACGGCTGCCGACGTCGGTGGACTTCGTGGTCGCCTTCTTCGGCGCGCTGCGGGCGGGGGCCGTCGTCGTGCCGCTGTCGCCGCAGGTGCCCGGGCCCGAGCTCGGCAAGCTGCTCGACCACAGCGGCGCCAAGGTCGTGATCCAGCGCGAAGCGGACGAGGACCTGCCGGACGGCGTGATCGGTCTCACGCCCGGGGGTGACCCGCACGGAGGAGGCGAGTTCCCCGACGCCGGCCGGTCCGGCGCGGACGTCGCGGTCATTTCGTACACGTCCGGCACCACCGGGCCGCCGCGCGGCGTGATGCTGTCCCACCGCGCGCTGCTGGCGAACCTGGAGCAGATCAGCGGCGTCGAAGGCGTCCTCGAACACGACGACCGCGTGCTGATCACCATCCCGCTCTTCCACGTCTACGGCCTCGGACCGGGCCTGCTGCAGGCCACGGCCGTCGGCGCGACCGCGGTCCTCTCGGAGCGCTTCGAGGCCCAGCGCACCCTGGACGACTGCGCCGAGCACCGCGTCACGTCGATCACCGGCGTCCCGACGATGTACGGCGAGTTCGCCGCGCTCGGCGCCGACGAGCTCCGCCGCGGCCTCGCCACCGTGCGGCGGATGACGTCCGGGGCCGCGCCGCTGCACCCGAAGGTGCTGACCGCGATCCGCGAGGCCACCGGCCTCGACGTCTACGAGGGCTACGGTCTCACCGAATGCGCGCCGGTGGTGACCTCGACGCTCGTCACCGGCTACCCGAAGCCGGGCTCGGTCGGCCGCCCGCTGCCCGGGATCGAACTGCGGCTGGTCGACAGCGACGGCACCGACCAGGCCGTGCCGCTGGACCCCGACGACGTCGACGACGTGTTCGAGGCCGAGGGCGAGACCGGGCTCGTGTCGATCCGCGGCGCCAACCTCTTCTCCGGCTACTGGCCCGACGGCGAGCACGGGCCGGACGACGAGGGCTGGTTCCGCACCGGGGACGTCGGCTACCTCGACGTCGACGGCGACCTGCACCTGGTCGACCGGGCCAACGACCTGATCATCGTCAACGGCTTCAACGTCTTCCCGCGCGAGGTGGAGGAGGTCATCGGGCAGCTGCCGGAGGTGACCGAGGCCGCGGTCGTCGGCGTCGTGGACGAGCGCAGCGGCGAAGCGGTCAAGGCGTTCGTCGTGCCCGCGGCCGGGGCTTCGCTGTCCGAGCAGCAGGTCGTCGACCACTGCGCGGCCCGCCTGGCCGGGTACAAGGTGCCGCACGCGGTCGAATTCGCCGAGTCGCTGCCGCACTCGGCCACCGGCAAGCTGCGCCGCATGCGGTTGCGGTAGTAAGGACGGCATGGCGCACGAAGTGACGGTGATGGGCCGGGACGGCTGCCACCTCTGCGAGGTCGCGGAAGCCGACGTCGCCCGGATCTGCGGCGAGCTCGGCGTCGCCTGGAAGACCGAGGACGTCGACACCGACCCGGAGTGGCGCGCCGAGTACGGCGACCGCGTCCCGGTGATCCTGGTCGACGGCGCCGAGCACGGGTACTGGCGCGTGGAAGAGGACCGGCTCCGGCGCGCGCTGGCTTGAGCCGTAACACGTCCGTAAGCCACATCGGGCCGCCTCGGCGGGCTCGGGCTCCGAAGATGGAGGCGTGAGCACTCTGCAGGACGCCCCGCCGGAGACGCGCCGCCTTTCGCTGCCGGTCGCGACGCTGATCGGCCTCCTCGCGCTGGCGGCCGCCCTCGGCGTCGGGCACCTGGTCGCGGCCTTCGTCGGGTACACGGCGTCGCCGTTCATCGCGGTGGCCAACTACGTCGTCGACCACAGCCCGACCGCCGTCGTGAAGTGGGCCGAGCGGACCCTGGGCACCTGGGACAAGCCGGTGCTCAAGATCGGGCTCGCGGTGGTGCTGGTCCTGCTCGCGCTGCTGGCCGGGCAGCTCTCGCGCCGGACGCCGCGGGCCGGGCAGGTGCTCGTCTTCGTGCTCGGCGCGGCCGGGATCGCGGCGGTGTACGCGCGCAGCGACCTCGGGCAGGTCTCGCTGCTCGCGCCGGTCGCCGCCCTGGTCGCCGGGCTCGCGGTGTTCACCTCCCTGCACCGGCTCGCACTTTCACGTGAAAGTGCGGACCAGGGGCCCGAGCTTTCACGTGAAAGCTCGGGATCGGGGGCTTCCAGGCGGAAGTTCCTGCGGGCCGGGGTCGGCGTTGCCGCGGGGTCGGGGCTCGCGGCCGTCGTCGGCCAGGTCGCCGGGACCAGCTCGAACGCCGAGGACTCGCGGGCCGCCGTCGGGCCGCTCGTGCCCGCGCGCACCGTCCCGCCGCTGCCCGCCGACGCCGACTTCGCGAAGCTCGGGTCACCGCCGTTCATCACGCCGAACGCGGACTTCTACCGCATCGACACCGCGCTGGTCGTGCCGCAGGTCCGCACCGAGGACTGGAGCCTGAAGATCCACGGGATGGTCGACCGCGAGGTGACGTTCTCGTACGCCGACATCCGCAACCGGCCGCTGGTCGAACGCCGGGTGACGCTGACGTGCGTCTCCAACGAGGTCGGCGGCCCCCTGATCTCGAACGCGGCCTGGATCGGCGTGGACCTGGCCGACCTGCTGGCCGAGGCGGGTGTGCAGCCGGGCGCCGAGCAGATGTTCGCCACCAGCGTCGACGGCTGGACGTGCGGCACCCCGGCGAACGTCGCCCTCGACCCGGCCCGCGGCGCGATGCTGGCGATCGGGATGAACGGCGAGCCGCTGCCGGTCGAACACGGCTTCCCGGCGCGGATCGTCATCCCCGGCCTGTACGGCTACGTGTCGGCGACGAAGTGGGTCGAGTCCCTCGAATTCACCCGATGGGATGCCCGGCAGGCCTACTGGCTCGGCCGTGGGTGGGCGGAGCAGGCGCCGATCAAGACCGAATCGCGGATCGATACGCCGAACGGGTTCGCGGGCGTCACCGCGGGCAAGGTCCGGCTGGCCGGCACGGTGTGGGCGCAGCACACCGGCATCGCGAAGGTCGAGGTCCGGCTCGACCAGGGGCCGTGGTTCCCGGCGACGCTGTCGGCGGAGGTGAGCAAGGACACCTGGCGGATGTGGTGGATCGAGCTCGACGTGCCGAAGGGCACGCACCAGGCGTCGGTCCGGGCCACCGACTCCGGCGGGTACACGCAGACGGAGAACCGCGCGGACCCCGTGCCGGACGGCGCCACCGGCTGGCACTCGGTGACCCTCGACGCCCGCTGAGCCTCCCGCCCCGGAGGTCGCGAATGACTCATTCGGGACCTCCGAGGTCGCGAATGAGTCATTCGCGGCACCTGCGGGCGGCCGGGGTGGTGACCAGTTCGCCGGAGCCGTTCACCGCGTGGGCCGGCCCGCTCGCCGCGCCGACGCGGACCGGCCCGGCCGCCGGCGGGCCGCGCCACCGGACGGCAGCGGATCACCGTCGGCGCGCGTCGAGCCCGGAAGTGCCTGGCGGACAAGGATTCTGACGCGGTGTCGTGATCGCTGCCACCCCGCACCGGTCCCGGAACCGCCTCCGACCAGTGACTTTGTGCGTGCGTTCACAAGTGGTCTACCGTAGGGCCATCGCCCGGAGCGGCCGGTATCGAACCGGACTCCGGGTCCGGGGTCAAGACACAGTTCCGAATGGCGACGGCCGCCAGGCGTGCACAGCGGGCAGGAGACAACGGCGTGGTGACAGAGCGGGGGAGGCGCGACGCGGCGGGCTCCCCGGGCCGGGCGCCACGGCGGCCCCGCCGTCCGGCCACCCCGGACGCCGACAACGCCCCGACCGCCGAAATGCCCGCGGTACCCGCCGGTGAGCCGGGTCGCAACGGGGACGCCCCCGAGGCCGTCCGGGCGAAGTCCATTCCCGAGGCCGCGGTCGCCCGGCTGGCCGTCTACCTCCGGGTGCTGTCCGGAATGTCCGAACAGGGCGCGACGACCGTTTCGAGCGAAGAGCTGTCGCAGGCCGCCGGCGTCAATTCCGCGAAGCTGCGCAAAGACCTCTCCTACCTGGGCTCCTACGGCACCCGCGGCGTCGGCTACGAGGTCGGCGTCCTGGTCAGCCAGATCGAGCGCATCCTCGGCCTGACCCGCCAGCACAAGGTCGCCGTGGTCGGGATCGGCAACCTGGGCCACGCGCTGGCCAACTACGGCGGCTTCCCGGGGCGCGGGTTCCCGGTCGAAGCGCTGTTCGACCTGGACCCGGACCTGATCGGCGTGCCGGTCGGCGGCCTCCCGGTGTCGCACATGGACGACATCCCCCGCATCTGCGCCGAGCGCGGTATCTCCATCGGCGTGATCGCCACCCCGCCCACCGCGGCGCAATCGGTGTGTGACCGGCTGGTCGCGGGCGGTGTCCAGTGCATCCTCAACTTCGCTCCCGTCGTGCTGCAAGTTCCCGCTCACATTGAGGTCCGGAAAGTGGATTTGGCCGTGGAGCTGCAGATACTCTCGTTCCATGTGGCCCGCCGAGCGGACAGTGAAGGCCCAGCCGCCGGTAATCAGGGCAATTCCGGATTACCCGGTGCGGTTCTCCCGTCCGAGAATGGGAACGGCAGGCGGAACGGCACGGGTCCGGACGGCGGACGGGAAATGGTGGTGCGCTCATGAGCGTGTTGGCGGTCGGTCTTTCGCATCGCAGTGCGGAGCTGAGCACGCTCGAGCGCGTCGCGGTGCCGGCGCCCGAGATCGGCAAGGTGCTCGACGAGCTGCAGCAGGCCCAGCACGTCAGTGAGGTCATGCTCGTCTCGACCTGCAACCGGATCGAGGTCTACGCGGTCGTCGAGACCTTCCACGGTGGCCTCAACGACGTCTCCGAGGTGCTGGCCCGCCAGGCCGGGATGGCCCCCGCCGAGCTCTACGACAGCCTGTACGTGCACTACGCCGGGGCCGCCGTCGAGCACCTGTTCTCCGTCGCTTCCGGCTTGGACTCGATGGTCGTCGGCGAGACGCAGATCCTCGGCCAGGTCCGCTCCGCCTACGCCACCGCGCGCGAGGCCGGCACGCTCGGCCGCACGCTGCACGAACTGATCCAGACCACGCTGCGCGTCGGCAAGCGCGTGCACACCGAAACCGGGCTCGACCAGCTCGGTGCTTCGGTCGTGTCCGAGGCGCTCGCCGCGGCCGGGGACGTCGGAGGCAAGCACGCCGTCATCGTCGGCGCCGGCTCGATGGGGGCGCTGAGCGCGTCGCAGCTGCGGAAGGCGGGGATCGGCGAGATCACCGTCGCCAACCGCACCGACGCCCGCGCCCGCCGCCTCGCCGCGAACACCACCGAGCAGGGCGTGCCGGCCCGCGCGATCCCGCTGTCCGCCGTCGCCGGCGCCGTCCGTGACGCCGACATCGTGATCTGCTGCACCGGCGCGCAGGACGCCGTCTTCGGCCCCGGGCACGTGCTGCCGCGCGGCGGCCGGCCCCTCGTCGTCTGCGACCTGGGCCTGCCCCGGGACGTCGACCCCGAGGTCGGCGAGCTGGCGGACGTCCGGGTCGTCGACCTGGCCACCATCCAGCGCCGGATGCGCGAGGCGGGGACGCCGACCACCGAGCGCCAGACCGCCAAGGCGACCGGGATCGTCCTCGACGAGGTCCGCGACTACCTCGCCGGGCAGCGCAGCGCCGAGGTGACGCCGACCGTGACCGCGCTGCGCCGCCGCGCGGCCGAGGTCGTCGACGCCGAACTGCTCCGCCTGGACAACCGCCTGCCCGACCTGGACGGCGCCGTCCGCGAAGAGGTCGGCCGCACGGTCCGCCGGGTGGTCGACAAGCTGCTGCACGCGCCGACGGTGCGGGTCAAGCAGCTGGCCGCCGAGACGGCCGAGACCGACTACGCCAACGCGTTGCGAGAACTGTTCTGCCTCGACCCGCAGGCGCCCGCCGCGGTGGCGAGCCCGAAGCCCCCACCAGAGAAGAAGTAGTAGTGACCAGAGTCATTCGCATGGGCACGCGCGGTTCGAAGCTCGCGCTCGCCCAGACCGGGACCGTCGCCGACGCCCTGCGCGCCACCGGCGCCGAGGTCGAGATCGTCAAGGTGACCACGCCCGGTGACCAGTCGTCCGCCCCGATTCCCACGATCGGGGTCGGCGTTTTCACGTCGGCGCTGCGGGAAGCGCTGCAGCGCAACGAGGTCGACGTCATCGTCCACTCGTACAAGGACCTGCCGACCGCTCCCGAACGGGGCATCACGCTGGCCGCCGTGCCGCCGCGCGAGGACCCGCGGGACGCGCTGATCGCGCGCGACGGGCTGACGCTCGGCGAGCTCCCGCCCGGCTCCAGCGTCGGCACGGGCTCCCCGCGGCGCACCGCGCAGCTGCGCGCGCTGGGTCTCGGTTTGGAAATCGTGCCGATCCGCGGCAATATCGACACCCGCATGCGCAAGGTGACCGACGGCGAGCTCGATGCCGTGGTGCTCGCGCGTGCCGGACTGGCCAGGGTCGGACTGGCCGAGGCGATCACCGAGACCCTCGACCCGATCCAGATGCTGCCCGCGCCCGCCCAGGGCGCGCTGGCGGTGGAGTGCCGGTCCGCCGACGTGGACCTCGAGCAGCTGCTCCGGTCCACTTTGGACGACGAGGGCACGCGGGCCGCGGTGACGGCCGAGCGGGCCCTGCTGGCCGCGCTCGAGGCGGGGTGCAGCGCGCCGGTGGGCGCGCTCGCCGAGATCGTCGAAGATCTCGACGCCGAGGGCAAGGTCGTGGAACGGATCTCGCTGCGCGGCACCGCCGCGGCCGAGGGCGAGAACGGTGCGGTGGACATGGTCCGGGCCATCGCACTGGCCGACAAGGACCAGGCCGCCCAGCTGGGCAAGGACCTGGCCGCCGAGCTGCTGGACCTAGGGGCCGGAGCACTCGCCGATCCCGCCGAGTGACCTGGGCGTCACACATCCGAACGTAGGAGACCTGTGGCCGGGCGATCCCGCACGGCTGCCGCAAGAGGAGAAACGCACAGATGACCCCCGCGCGAAAGACCACCGGGCGCGTAGCCTTCGTGGGCTCCGGGCCCGGCGACGCCGGCCTGCTCACCGTCCGCGCCCAGGAACTGCTCGCCAAGGCCGAGGTCGTGGTGACCGATCCCGACGTGCCGCAGGCCGTGCTGGCCATGGCCGCCGAGGGCGCCGAGGTCCGGCCCGCCGTCGGCGAGGCGGCCGAGGTCGCCAAGGACCTGACCACCGAGGCCAAGGCCGGCCGGCTGGTGCTGCGCCTGGTCGCGGGCGACCCGCTGACCACCCCGGCCGTGGTGGCCGAGGTGCAGGCGGTCGCGCGCACGAGCGCCGTGTTCGACGTCATCCCGGGGGTTTCCCCGGCCGCGGCCGTTCCGGCGTACGCGGGCGTCGCGCTGGGCGGCACGCACACCGAGGTCGACGTCCGCGGCGACGTCGACTGGGCGGCACTGGCCGCCGCGCCCGGCCCGCTGGTGCTGCACGCGACGTCGGCGCACCTGGCCGAGGCCGCCTCGGCGCTCACCGGCAACGGCGTGCCGGCGGCCACCCCGGTCGCGGTCACCGCGAACGGCACCATCAACACCCAGCGCACCCTCGACACCACGCTCGAGAAGCTGGCCAACGACGCCGGCGAGCTCGTCGGGCCGCTGATCGTCACGATCGGGCAGGCCGCCGGGGCCCGCTCGAAGCTGTCGTGGTGGGAGTCGCGGGCGCTCTACGGCTGGAAGGTCCTGGTGCCGCGCACCAAGGAGCAGGCCGGCGAGATGGCCGAGCGCCTGCGCGGCCACGGCGCGACCTCGCACGAGGTGCCGACCATCTCGGTCGAGCCGCCCCGCAGCCCGGCGCAGATGGAGCGCTCGGTCAAGGGCCTGGTGGACGGCCGCTACCAGTGGATCGTCTTCACCTCCACCAACGCGGTCCGCGCGGTGTGGGAGAAGTTCGAGGAGTTCGGCCTGGACGCCCGCGCGTTCTCCGGCGTGAAGATCGCCTGCGTCGGCGAATCGACCGCGGCGAAGGTGCGCTCGTTCGGCATCATCCCGGAGCTGATCCCGTCCGGCGAGCAGTCGTCCGAGGGCCTGCTGGCCGAGTTCCCGCCGTACGACGACGTGCTCGACCCGGTCGACCGCGTGCTGCTGCCGCGGGCGGACATCGCCACCGAGACGCTGTCGGCGGGCCTGCGCGAGCGCGGCTGGGAGATCGACGACGTGACGGCCTACCGGACCGTCCGGGCCGCCCCGCCGCCCGCCGAGACCCGCGAGATGATCAAGACCGGCGGTTTCGACGCGGTCTGCTTCACCTCGTCTTCGACCGTGCGGAACCTGGTCGGCATCGCCGGCAAGCCGCACACCCGCACGCTGGTCGCGTGCATCGGCCCGAAGACCGCCGAGACCGCGGTGGAGTTCGGGCTCCGGGTCGACGTCCAGCCGGAGAAGGCGGACGTCCCGCACCTGGTGGACGCGCTGGCCGAGCACGCTGCGCGGCTGCGCGCCGAGGGTGCGCTGCCGCCGCCGCGGAAGGCGAAGCGGGCCCGCCGCTCCTGAGGTTCTTCACGACGAAGGCCGCCCCGGTTCGCCGGGGCGGCCTTCGCTCGTTTCAGCGGGCGTGGTCCTTGCGCCACTTCACGTAGTCGGCGACCGACGCGGCGACGTCGAACTGCGGCTTGAAGCCGGTGTCCGCGGTCAGGCGGGAGATGTCCAGGTGCGGGCCGTTCGAGCCGCCCGGCTGGAGGGTCACGCCCAGCGCCGAGGCGAACTCGCCGTAGGTGAACGGGCTGCCGCTCGACACGTTGTAGACCTCGTGACGCAGCTCCGGGGCCGTCGTGAGCAGGGCGATCGCGCGGCCCGCGTCCGGCGCGTAGCAGACGTCACCGCCGTCGTCGGCGTGCATGCCCGGGGGCGGCGTGGCCGTGTTGACCAACGAGGGGATCGGGCAGAACGGCGACTGCGGGTCGACCAGCGGGCCCCAGATAGTGCCGATCCGCAGCACCACCGGCTGGACGCCGCTCCCGGCGAGGCTGTGCGTCGTCAGCGGCTCGACCGCCTTCTTGAACGCGATGATCAAGTGCGGCAGGTCGACGCTCGGGAGCGGGAGGTCCTCGGTCCAGGGGCTCTCCGGCCGGCCGAAGTACACGCCGAGGCTGCTGGCGACGGCGAACCGGCGGACGCCCCACGCGCGGGCCGCGTCGAGGGCGTTGAGCAGGCCCGCCGTGTCGCGGCGGAAGAACCCGACCGGATCGTCGCCCGGGATGCTGCCTGCCAGGTGGACGAGGTCGGTGATCTCGTGCCGCCGGCCGAGCGTCAGGAACGCGTCCCGGTCGGTGACGTCCAGGGCCTCCACCGTGACCCGGCCCTCGAGGAACGACGGAACTCCGCCGCGCCGGTGGGACGTCACGACCACGTCGTGGCCGAGGTCGAGGAGCGCGCGGGCGGTGTGGGCGCCGATCATGCCCAGCCCGCCGGTAACGAGGATCATCGCGCCAGGCTAGGGACACCCGGCCGGTGAGTTCTTGAACAAATCACGCAGGAACGGCAGGTAGGACGCGCTGTGGTCGTGGCCGCAGGCGCACGCATCGAGGCCGCCGCCGAGGAGGGCGCGCGGGGTCAGCCCGGTCAGGCGGCGGCACTCCCGGTTGAGGTGCGCCTGGTCGGCGTACCCGGCGTCGGCAGCGAGACCGGCCGGGCTGCCGGCGCCCGCCTGGGCCAGCGCGAGGAAGCCCTGGAACCGCAGCGTCCGCTGGAGGACCTTGGGGCTCACGCCCACCGCCTGCAGGCAGCGGCGGCGCAGCTGGCTGGGGGAGAGCGCGAGGTTCCCGGCCAAGGTGTCGATGTCGACCGGGCGCCACGGCATCAGCCGCCGGACGGCCTCGTTCACCAGCGGGTCCACCGCTTTCACCGTCAGCCGGGCCTGGACGACCTCGAGCGCACGCTCCGGGGAGCCGGCCGTGGCCACGGCTTCGGCCAAGCGGCCGTCCGCCAGGTCGACGTGCTGGTCGACCAGGTCGTCGAGGGGCACCGGCAGCGGGGGCGCGGCACCCGGCCGGAACCGCACGCCGACGAGGGTCGTGCGTGGCGGGATGAGCTCGAGCCGCGCCGCGGTCAGCGGGCCGAGCAGCCGGGGCCGGCCGCCGAGCGGGAAGTGGAGCTCGATCCCGCCGGTCGGCAGGTGCCGCTGGACGTACGGTGCGTCACCGGTGCGCTGGACCCAGACCGTCCGCACGAGGCCGGCCAGCGCGGGCACGGGGAGGCGTTCGACGTACACCTTTTGCACCGAAGCGGTTCCGCGAGCGCGGCGTCAAGCGCACCCTTGCGGAACTCCGGCGAACGCGGCGGGAGTAACTTGGTAAGGGTGTTCCCCGAGCATCGTCCCCGCAGGCTTCGCACCACCCCGGCCATGCGCAGGCTGGTGGGCGAAACGACGCTGCGGCCACGCCAGCTGATCCTCCCGATGTTCGTCGCCGAGGGGCTCGACGCGCCCCGGCCGATTTCGAGCATGCCGGGCGTCGTCCAGCACACCCGTGACACGCTGCGGAAGGCCGCCGTCGACGCGGTCAACGCCGGCGTCGGCGGGCTCATGCTGTTCGGCATCCCGGCCACCCGCGACGCCGAGGGCTCCGGGGCCGTCGACGAAAAGGGCATCCTCAACGTCGCCCTGCGCGACCTGCGCCACGAGCTGGGCGACGCCACCGTGCTGATGGCCGACACCTGCCTCGACGAGTTCACCGACCACGGCCACTGCGGCGTCCTCGACGCCGACGGCGGGGTCGACAACGACGCCACGCTGCGCATCTACGCCCAGATGGCCATCGCCCAGGTCGAAGCCGGGGCGCACGTGCTCGGGCCGAGCGGGATGATGGACGGCCAGATCGGCGTCATCCGCCGGGCGCTCGACGAGGTCGGGCACAAGGACGCGGCGATCCTCGCGTACGCCGCGAAGTACGCCAGCGCGTTCTACGGCCCGTTCCGCGAGGCCGTCGACTCGCAGCTCAAGGGCGACCGCAAGACCTACCAGCAGGACCCGGGCAACGCCCGCGAGGCGCTGCGCGAGATCGAGCTGGACCTCGCCGAGGGCGCGGACATGATCATGGTCAAGCCCGCGCTCTCCTACCTGGACGTCATCAAGGCGGCGGCGGACATCTCCCCGGTCCCGGTGGCGGCGTACAACATCTCGGGCGAGTACGCGATGGTCGAAGCCGCGGCGGCGAACGGCTGGCTCGACCGCGAGCGGACCGTCCTCGAGGTGCTGACGTCGATCCGCCGCGCGGGCGCCGACATGATCCTCACCTACTGGGCCGCGGAAGCCGCTGCCTGGCTGGACTGACCCGTTAGAGTCCACGCGTGGAAGACAAAGAGGACCTCACCGGTCTGACCGACGACGAACGGCGCCGACGCGGCCGATCGCCCGACCCGGTGCTCCCCGGCGAGCGGGCACCGAAAGCGGCACCCCCGCGGCCGGTGGCGGTGTCGTTCTGGCTGTGGCTCGCCGGCGGTGTGGTGCTGATCCTCGGGTACGTCCAGCTGATGGCGGGCAAGTCCGCGGTCATCGACCGGTACGTCAAGGGCACCACCGACCCGAAGATCACGCCGCAGATGATCGCCGACGGCGTCACGGCGATGCTGTGGTTCCTCCTCGTCGGGTCGATCGTGTTCACCCTGCTGTTCCTGCTGTTCGCGTACAAGGCCCGCGAAGGCACCCGGTCGGCCCGGACGGTGCTCACCGTCCTGCCGTTCCTCATGGTGCTGCTGATCTTCACCTTCGCGCCGGTGCTCACCTACCTGACGCTCGTCGCGGTGCTGCTGTTCGTCATCGCGCTCGTGCTGCTGTACCTGCCGTCGGTGAGCGGCTACTTCCCCAAGGTCGGCAAGAAGCTGTGAGGCTCTACGCCGAGTCCGGCGTGAGCTGGGCGGCGATCTGGTGGGGTCCGGCGTTCGCCGTGGTGGGCGCGCTGGCGGAGCTCGCCACCGGCGGCCCGGTGCACGTGGTGGGCTGGCTGATGGTCGGGTTCGCGCTGTGCGTGATCACGATGCCGTGGGTGTACGCGCGCCGCCGGTTCCTGTCGCTGGAAGTGACGACCGAGCAGCTGCGGCAGGGCCGCGAGCAGGTACCGGCCGCGCAGATCGCCGAGATCGACGACGTCGGGACGCCGGTCGGTGCGCGGGTGCTGGGCGGCGGCTGGTCGGTGCCGCGGAAGTACGACTCGCTGCCGGTGAAGCTGGCCGACGGCACGGTGGTGCTGGCTTGGGCGAAGGACGTCGAGGCCCTGCGGGACGCGCTGGACCGGCTCGTCCGGGCGACGCCGGGCGAAGCATGAGAAAATCGCCGGTGTGATCGACCTTCCGCAGCCCACCGGGGCCGAGCTCTGGCCGCCGGAAGAACCCGGCCCGCGTGCGCGGCTGCACAAGCCGTGGCGGACGCTCGTCGCCGTCGTGGAAGTCGTGCTCGCCGTTCTCGCCGGGTGGGCCGCCTACGCGTGCTGGCACAACAGCGTCGCCACCGTCGTCACCCGGCTCGAGGACGGGGCCGTGCTCGAGTCGCACCGGTACTTCGGCGGGCTGCTCGCCGGCGCCATCGGGCTCGGTACCGTGGCCGCGCTCCTGCTGGTCGACGCGGTGCGTCAGCTGTCGCTCGCGATCCGTGCGCGGAGTGCCAAGACGAAGGCCTGATCCACAGCTCGCGCACAGGCAACCAACAGTCAATTGCTAAGCGCCGGTACTTGAGTTGCCGCATGACGCGCGTGCGTGCCTCGAAGGCATGGGTGATCAACGGTGCTCTGGTCGTACTGCTGGCCGGGGCGGGATTCGGGATATACCAGGCATTCAGCCCCGAACCGAGTTCCGCGCAGGCGCAGACGCGCAGCACCCCGGTTCGCCGGGCGACGGTCACCGAGACCGTCTCCGCCGCCGGGACCCTCGCCAGCAGCTACACCGGTGCGGCGAACTTCGCGACGGCCGGGAAGGTCGCCTCGATCGACGTCAAGGTCGGTGACGTCGTCAGTGCCGGGCAGAAGCTCGCCACGATCGACAGCACCCAGGCGGCGAAGCAGCTTCAAGTCGCGAAGGCGAACCTCGCGGTCGCGCAGGACAGCCTCGACACCGCCGAGACGGCCGAAGACACCCCGGCCACCGGGCAGAACAGCGCCGCCAACAACGTCACCTCGGCGCAGGCGAAGCTCGACCAGGCCGAGCTCGACGTCCAGACCGCGCAGCAGGCGCTCGACAACACGACGTTGTACGCCCCCGGTGCCGGCACGGTCACCGCGATCAACGGCGCCGTCGGGCAGCAGTCCTCCAGCGGCTCCTCGGCCACGTCGCAGCCGGCCGGCAGCAGCGGCCAAGGCGGTCAAGGTTCGTCGAACTCGAGTGCCGCCGCGTCGAGCAGCAGCAGCTCGAGCAGCGGGTTCATCACCATCACGAACCTGACCGGCCTGGTCGTCGACACCTCGGTCGCGGAGATCGACGTCAGCAAGGTCAAGGCGGGCCAGCAGGCCACCGTGACGCTCAACGCGCTGCCGGACAAGCCGGTCCAGGCCACCGTCTCGAGCGTCAACCTGACCCCGACCACGAGCGGCAGCGTCGTCTCCTACGGCGCGCAGCTGGCGCTGACGAACCCGCCGGACGGGCTGCGGCCCGGCCAGTCGGCGAGCGTCGTGATCACCGTCGCCTCCGCCGAGAACGCGTTGAGCGTGCCGGCCGCGGCGGTGCAGACCGTCGGCAGCACCAACGTCGTCACCGTGCAGGAAAACGGCCAGAACGTCACCCGGCAGGTCCAGGTCGGCCTGCGCGGCGAGTCGACGGTCCAGATCACCTCCGGGCTGACCGAGGGCGAGAACGTCGTGCTCACCGCCACGGCCTCGACCGGCGCCACCGGCGGGACCGGCCGCACCGGCGGCACCGGCGGGTTCGGCGGGACCGGCGGGTTCCCCGGCGGCGGCCAGCGCGGCACCGGCGCCGGCGGCGGCTTCGGCGGGCGCGGATGAACCCGGTGATCGCGGTCTCCGCACTGCGCAAGACCTACGGGGCCGGCGAGACGGCGGTGCACGCGCTGCGCGGCGTCGACCTCACCGTGTGGCCCGGCGAGTACGTCGCGATCATGGGCGCGTCCGGCTCGGGGAAGTCGACGCTGCTGAACATGCTGGGCTGCCTGGACGTGCCGACGTCCGGCCGGTACCTCCTGGACGGGTTCGGCGTCGGGAAGCTGAACGAACGGCAACTGGCGTTGCTGCGCAACCGCAAGATCGGCTTCATCTTCCAGTCGTTCAACCTGGTGCCGAGGACGTCCGCCTTGTCCAATGTGGAACTCCCGCTGGTCTACAGTGGACTCCGGCGCTCGGAACGACGCCGTCGCGCGCTCGCGGCACTGGAGATGGTCGGGCTGTCCGATCGCGCCAAGCACCTCCCGAGCGAGCTCTCCGGCGGCCAGATCCAGCGCGTCGCGGTCGCGCGGGCCCTGGTCACCGGCCCGGCGATGCTGCTGGCCGACGAGCCGACCGGCAACCTCGACCGGCGCAGCACCGAGGACGTCCTCGGCGTGTTCGACCGGCTCAACTCCCTCGGCCGCACCATCGTCGTCATCACCCACGAGGACGAGGTCGCCGAGCACGCGCACCGCGTCGTCCGGGTCGACGACGGGCGCATCGTGTCCGACGAAGTCACGCGCGCCGTCGGAGCGGTCTTGTGAACGTCCTCGAAATCCTGCGGTTCGCCGTGCGCGGGCTCACCGCGAACAAGCTGCGCTCGGCCCTCACCACCCTCGGCATCACCATCGGCGTCGCGGCGGTGATCCTGCTGGTCGCGGTGGGCAACGGCGCGTCGGCGGCCATCGCGGCCAGCATCCAGGGCCTCGGCACCAACGTCGTCAACGTCTCCCCGGCCCGCGGCGGCGGGCAGGGCGCGACGGCGCGGCCGCTGACCGTCCAGGACGCGCACGCGCTGGTCGACCCCGTCGGCGCGCCGGACGTCAAGGCCGCGTCACCGGTGGTGAACACGACGGCGACCGCGACCTACGGGCAGACGTCCTACGACATCTCCAGCGTCGCCGGCACCGAGCCCGCATACTTCACGACGACCAACCGCGAACTCGCCCAGGGCCGGCTGTTCACCGCCGAAGACGTCACGGCCGCGCGGAAGGTCGTCGTGCTCGGCCCGACGACGGCGGAGTCGATCTTCGGGACGGCCGACCCGGTCGGTCGGAACGTGCTGCTGAACAGCATCCAGTTCACCGTGATCGGAGTGCTGCAGGCCAAGGGCAGCACCGGGCTGCAGAACGCCGACGACGTCGCGATCGCGCCGATTTCGGCGGTCCAGAACTCCCTCGCCGGCTACGGCAGCCTCAGCCAGATCGCCGTCCAGGCCACCAGCGCCGACTCCGTCTCGCTGGCCCAGTCGGAGATCACCGCGATCCTCAACGCCCGCCACGGCATCCGGCTCGGCGGCACCCCCGATTACCAGATCCAGAACTCCGAGCAGCTCCTGGCGACCCGGACGTCGGCGACGGAGACGTTCACCGTGCTGCTGGCGGCGGTCGCGGCGATCTCCCTGCTGGTCGGCGGCATCGGCGTCACCAACATCATGCTCGTCACGGTGACCGAGCGGATCCGCGAAATCGGCATCCGCAAGGCCATCGGCGCCCCGCGCTCGGCCATCCTCGGCCAGTTCCTCGCCGAAGCGACCATGCTCAGCCTGTTCGGCGGGTTGCTCGGCGTCGCGATCGGGCTGATCGGCAGCCGGTTCACCATCTCCGGGATCAAACCGGTCGTGGTGCCCTCGTCGATCCTGCTCGCCTTCGCGGTCTCCGCCCTGATCGGGCTGTTCTTCGGCAGCTTCCCGGCGAACCGGGCCGCCAAGCTGCGGCCCATCGACGCCCTGCGTCACGAATAAGGAGCCTTCCCATGCCTTCCCCCACCGAACCGGCACTTTCACGTGAAAGTGCCCACCAGGGGGCCGCACTTTCACGTGAAAGTGCGGCTCTGGAGCCGAGCGCGGAGGAGATCGTCGCCAGGCCGGCGGTCGACGGTGACCTGAACGCCGAGATGCGCCAAGCCGCGAAGCCGTTTTCGCGCACCACGCTGGTGCTCGCCGGGCTCGTCGTCCTGGCGGTCGCGTTCGGCGGTGGTGCCTGGACCCACGCGGCGTTCGGGTCGTCGTCGCCCTCGACGCCCACCCGGCAAGCGGGGGGCACCCAAGCCGGCACCGGCCAGCAGGGCGGCGGGTTCCGGGGCGCCGGGGGCCGTGGCACCACCGGCACGGTCGACCGCGTCGACGGCACCACGGTGTACGTCAAGACCGCGCAAGGTGCCGACGTCAAGGTGTCCACATCGGACTCGACCACGGTCGGGGTCACCCAGCAGGGCAAGCTGTCGGACCTCAAGCCGGGCGCGACGGTCGTCGTCCAGGGCCAAGCGGGCAGCGACGGGACGGTGACCGCGCAGGCCATCACCCAGGAGGCCGCGCGCTAGTTCAGGACGATGATCGCGGTGTTGAGCGCCGTCGCGTAGAGGATCCAGGCGAGGTAGGGCACCTGGAGCGCGGCGGCGAGCTTCGACCGGCGGGCGAACAGGACGATCGTCACCACCACGACGACGTCCAGCAGCACGATGTCGGCCAGCGCGACCCGGGCCGCGCCGCTTTCGAAGAACAAGGGCGTCCAGAGCAGGTTGGACAGCAGGCCGATGCCGTACGCGGCGAACCCGCGCGTCTCGCCGTCGGTCCGCCAGTACAGCCAGCCGGACACCGCGATGGTGATGTACAGCACCGTCCACACCGGACCGAACAGGGAGGCGGGCGGCGCCCACGGCGGCTGCTCGAGCCGCGCGTAGACGTCTCTCGCCGACGTCGCGGCCAGGCCGCCGACCACGGCCACCACGGCGACGACGCCGAGGAAGCCGGCCAGCATGAGCCACTGGTTGCGGTGCGGGACGCGTTCGGTCACCGGCTGCTCCCCTCCCGGGCGGCTGACCGCCATCCTAGGCGGGTTTGGGAGACTGAACCTCATTCTGGTTAGGCCGGCGCTACGGGTAGCGACCGGCCCGCCTACGGTGACCTGTCGCGCCGGCCGACGGCTGAATGAGGTTCACTGAACCCGTGAGCACTGGAACCGAGCAGTCCAAGGCATGGTTCGACCGCGCGAAGACGGCCATCCCGGGCGGGGTGAACTCGCCGGTGCGCGCGTTCAACTCGGTCGGCGGCACCCCGCGGTTCATGGTCCGCGGCGAGGGCCCGCACCTGTGGGACGCCGACGGCAACCGCTACGTCGACCTGGTGTCCTCCTGGGGCCCGATGATCCTGGGGCACGCGCACCCGGCGGTCGTCGAGGCGGCGCGCTCGGCGGCGACGTCGGGGCTCTCGTTCGGCACACCGACCATCGGCGAGGTCGAGCTGGCCGAGGAGATCATCGGCCGGGTCGCGCCGGTCGAGCGGGTCCGGCTGGTCAACTCGGGCACCGAGGCCACCATGAGCGCGATCCGGCTGGCCAGGGGGTTCACCGGCCGGTCGAAGATCGTGAAGTTCGCCGGGTGTTACCACGGTCACGTCGACGCGCTGCTCGCCGAGGCCGGCTCCGGCGTCGCGACGCTCGGGCTGCCGACGTCGCCGGGCGTCACCGGGGCCCAGGCCGCGGACACGCTGGTGCTGCCCTACAACGACCTCGACGCCGTCCGGAAATCCTTTGTGGACAACCCGGGGGAGATCGCCGCGGTGATCACCGAGGCCGCGGCGGGCAACATGGGCGCGGTCGCCCCGGCCGACGGCTTCAACGCGGGGCTGCGTGAGATCGCCCACGAGCACGGCGCGCTGCTGATCATGGACGAGGTGATGACCGGGTTCCGCGTCTCGCACGCGGGCTGGTTCGGCCTCGAAGGCGTCGCCGGCGACCTCTACACGTTCGGCAAGGTGATGTCCGGCGGCCTGCCGGCGGCGGCCTTCGGCGGCCGCGCCGACGTGATGGCCAAGCTCGCCCCGGGCGGGCCGGTCTACCAGGCCGGGACGCTCTCCGGGAACCCCGTCGCGGTGGCGGCGGGCCTCGCGACGCTGCGGGCGGCCGACTACGCCGTGTACGCAGCTCTCGACGCCAACGCGAAGCGCCTCGGCAACCTCTTCCACGCCGCTTTGAGCGAAGCGGGGGTCGCGCACAACGTCCAGTACGCGGGCAACCTGGTGAGCGTGTTCTTCGGGGAAACGCCGGTCCGCGACTACGCCGGCGCGCAGGCGTCCGAAACGTGGCGCTTCCCGCCGTTCTTCCACGCGTTGCTCGACGGAGGCGTCTACGCGCCCCCGAGCGCGTACGAGGCCTGGTTCGTCAACGCGGCCATGGACGACGAAGCGTTCTCGGTGATCGAAGCGGCGCTGCCCGCGGCGGCGCGCGCGGCGGCCGGAGCCGTCCAGTGACCACCGTCGTCCACATGCTGCGGCACGGCGAAGTGCACAACCCCGAGAAGATCCTCTACGGCCGCCTGGAGGGCTACCGGCTCTCCGAGCGCGGGCAGCGTCAGGCGCTCACGGTCGCCGAAGCCGTCGCGGGGCACGACCTCGTGCACGTCGTCGCTTCGCCGCTTCAGCGGGCGCAGGAGACGGCGGCCCCGATCGCCGCCGCCCACCGGCTCGACATCACCACCGACGGGGGCCTGATCGAGGCCGGCAACCAGTTCGAAGGCCTGCACGTGGCGGTCGGCGACGGCGCGCTGCGGGAGCCGCGGCACTGGCCGAAGCTGGTGAACCCGTTCAAGCCGTCGTGGGGCGAGCCGTACCTCGAAATCGCCCACCGGATGCTCGGCGCGGTCCACCGGGCGCGCGAGGCCGCGGCCGGGCACGAAGCTCTCTGCGTGTCGCACCAGCTGCCGATCTGGACGCTGCGGCGCTTCCTCGAGGGCAAGCGCCTGTGGCACGACCCGCGGCGCCGCCAGTGCTCGCTGGCTTCGCTGACGTCGCTGGTGTTCGACGGCGACGAGCTGCGCGAGATCGTCTACAGCGAGCCGGCGGGTACGACCGACCCGAAGGTGACCGGGGCGTGAAGCGGCTGCTGGTCGCGACGGTCGCGGCGCTGGCACTGGCCGGGTGCAGCGCGGGCAAGGACGCGGTGGTCCAGGGGAGCAGCTTCAGCTTCGTCTCCCCGGGCGGCCAGGTCGACATCGCCTACGACGTCGCCGAGCGCCAGACGGCCCCGGTCCTCGCCGGCGACGACCTCATGAACGAGGGCAAGCAGCTGTCGCTGGCGGACTTCCCCGGCAAGGTCGTCGTGCTGAACCTGTGGGGCCAGTGGTGCGGCCCGTGCCGCACGGAGGCGCCGGAGATGGAGGCGCTGGCCAAGCGGGGCGTCCAGGTGGTGGGCATCGACGTCCGCGACCCGGCGCGGGAGGTGGCGCAGGACTTCGTGCGGGACCGGAAGCTGACGTACCCGTCGATCTACGACCCGGACGGCCGGGTGCTGCTCAAGCTGAGCGGCTACCCGCGCAACATCATCCCGTCGACGATCGTGCTGGACAAGCAGCACCGCGTGGCGGCGGTGTTCCTCCGGCAGGTGCTGGCCCAGGACCTGCTCCCGGTCACGCAGCGGCTGGACGCGGAGGCCTGATCGGGGCTTTTGCCGGTTTTTAACCGGTTCGCGAGGGCGCTGGGTTATGTTCCCCATGATCGTTTTGCTCGACCAAGGGGAGAATTCATGCTGAAGAAGATCGCGGCCGTCGCGCTGATCGCCGCCGCCGCGACCACGACCGTGGCGGTGCCGGCGTCGGCCGCCACGACCTCGGCGTCCGCGCCGGTCACCGTCCAGGGGTTCACGCTGCTCAAGGAGCGGACCGGCTACGGCCGCGCGCTCCGCCTGTGGCTGAACACCGCCAACAACCAGGTGCACGCGAACCTGTCCGGCGCGCGGTACGGCGACAAGCTGTCCATCGGCAGCTGCTGCTACCCGTACACGACCTACGAGACGGTCACCAGCAACGGCCAGTCGGAGCTCAACACGGGGGAGTACGGCAACTACGGCCCCAGCGTGAACGGCGTGTTCGCGAGCGGCGGCGAACTCCACTTCTGATCGACCGGGCCCAAGCGCCCCAATGTGGCGTTGGTTGCGTTCAACGCACCCAATGTGGCGTTCGGTGCGTTCAACGCACCGAAAGCCACATTGGGGCGCTTGGGCGGACTCGGGACTTAGGTCCTGAACTGCTGTGACGGAGGTCCTCTGAGGCGGCCCCGGCGTTCTCACCAGGACCTCACTCCCTACCCTCAGGGGGGTGAACTCCGTGACCGAGCTGGCGATCTCCGGACCGCTGCTGCTCGCCGCGGGTGTCGCGCTCCTGGCCGGGGCGCTCTCCTTCGCCTCGCCGTGCGTGGTGCCGCTCGTGCCGGGGTACCTCGCCTACCTCGCCGCGCTCGTCGGGGCCGACGCTCCCGCCGTCAGCGCCGATGAAGAGCGCAAGCAGGGGCGGTGGGCCGTTGTCGGGGCCGCGCTGCTGTTCGTGCTCGGGTTCACCGTCGTCTTCGTCGCCACGATGGGCACCCTCGTCTGGCTGACGGCGACCCTCACGCTCAACCAGGACCTCCTGCAGCGCATCGGCGGGGTCCTCACCATCGGCATGGCCTTCGTCTTCCTCGGCTGGATCCCCGGCCTGCAGCGCGAGGTGCGCTCGCACCACGTCCCGCGCGGCGGCGTCTGGGGTGCCCCGCTGCTCGGGGCGATCTTCGGCCTCGGCTGGACGCCGTGCATCGGCCCGACGCTGTCCGCCGTCACCACCCTGGCCAGCGCCACCGGCGGGGCCGAAGCCCGCGGCTACCTGCTGATCGCCGTCTACTGCCTCGGTCTCGGGCTGCCGTTCCTGCTCATCGCGCTCGGCGCCCGCTGGGCCGTGCGCGCCACCGACTGGGTGCGCCGGCACGGCCGCCAGGTGCAGATCTTCGGTGGCGTGCTGCTGCTGATCGTCGGCGTCCTGCTGGTCACCGGCGTCTGGGGGGATCTGATGGGCTGGCTCCGCAACGAACTCGCCGTCGACCTGAGGCTGCCGCTGTGACGACCACGGAGGCGCCCCCGGTGGCGCCACAGGGCCCCACCCCCGCCAAGCGCACCTTCGCCTTCCTGCGCAACACCTGGCGCGGCTTGACGTCCATGCGCACCGCGCTGGTCCTGCTGTTCCTCCTCGCGCTGGCCGCCCTGCCGGGCGCGCTCCTGCCGCAGCGCAAGCTCAACGCCCCCAAGGTCGACGAGTACATCGCCGCCCACGGCTGGTGGGGGACGCTGCTCGACAAGCTCGAGTTCTACGACGTCTACTCCAGCATCTGGTTTTCGGCGATCTACCTGCTGCTGATGGTCTCCCTCGTGGGCTGCCTGACCCCGCGCAGCTTCGAGTACGTCAAGGCGATGCGCGCCAAGCCGGTGCTCACCCCGCGCAACCTGGCCCGGATGCCGCACCACCGGCTCGGCCGCGGCAAGCCCGACGTCGCCGCCGAGATCGCGGCCGTCCACAAGCAGCTCTCCGGCTGGCGGCGGGTCGAACGCGAGGAAGCCGGCGGCGTTCGCACGATCTCCGCCGAACGCGGGTTCCTGCGCGAGACCGGCAACCTGATCTTCCACTTCAGCATGCTCGGCCTGATCGTCTTCTTCGCCCTCGGCAAGCTCTACGGCTACGAGGGCCAGGTCATCGTCCAGGCCGACGGCGACAGCTTCTGCAACGCCGGCATCTACAACTACGACTCCTTCAACGCGGGCCTGCGCGTCGACGGCACCGACCTCGACCCGTTCTGCGTGAAGGTCAACGACTTCACCGCGCGCTACACCGAGTCCGGCCAGCCCGACTACTACCACTCGAACATCGAGTACCAGTCCGGCCCGGACCTCGAGACCGGCACCTGGCGCCCGTACGGCCTCGAGGTCAACTCGCCGCTGCGCACCGCGGGCGACCGCGTCTACCTGCTCGGCCACGGCTACTCGCCGAAGTTCACGGTCACCTTCCCGGACGGCTCGCAGCGCACCCAGAACACCCAGTGGCGCACGGTCGACCCGACCACGATGCTCGCCGAGGGCGCGACGAAGTTCGACCAGCCCGGCATCACCGACGAGGTGCAGCGGCGGACCCGCCAGCTGGCCATCACCGGCCTGTTCGCCCCGACGGCGTTCCTGCACGGCAACGTCCTGACGTCGTCGGCGCCCGAAGCGAATGACCCCGCCGTCGCCGTCGACATCCTGCGCGGCGACCTCGGCCTGGACGCCGGGCGCGGCCAGTCGGTCTTCGAAGTCGACCAGTCGCTCGTCGACGACGGCAGGCTGAAGAAGGTCGCCCGTGAAAACCTGAAGGCCGGCCAGGAGATCAAGCTCGACGACGGGACGAAGATCCGCTTCGACGGCGTCGGCCAGTGGGTCTCGCTCCAGGTTTCCCACGACCCCACCCAGGGGTTCGTGCTCGGTTTTGCCATCGCGATGTTCGTCGGCCTCGGCGCGTCCTTGCTGGTCAAGCGCCGCCGGCTGTGGGTGCGGGTGAAACCGGGGACCGCGGACGACCCGGGTACCGTGATCGAGGTCGCCGGGCTGGCCCGCACCGACCAGGCCGGGTACGGCGAAGAGTTCCACCGGATCAGCGAACGCCTGATCAGTGGGCAGAAGGGCTGAGGCATGCCGATCAACGAGACGCTGTCGACCTACAGCGACTGGCTGTACACGACCGCCGCGGCGATCTACGTCGTCGCGCTGATGTTCACCCTGATCGAGCAGGGCTTCGGCGCGAAGGGCCGGCTCGCCATGGAACGCGCCCAGCGGCGGTCCCGCGAGCTCGTCGGGGCCGGCGGGCCGCCGGTCGAGGAGCTCCCGGCCGCGCCGCGCGAGGTCGGCCGCCCCGAGCGGATCGGCCGGATGGGCGCGTCACTGCTCGTGCTCGGCGCGCTGCTGCAGCTGTCGGCGATCGTGCTGCGCGGGCTCGCCGTGCACCGCGCGCCGTGGGGCAACATGTACGAGTACGGCATGGCGGTCACCTTCATCACGGTGGTCACCTGGATCGTCGTGATGTGGAAGTTCCCGGTCCGGCACCTCACCGGCTTCCTGCTGCTGCCCGTCGTCATCCTGATGTTCGTCAACGGCACGATGCTGTACACGACCGCGGCGCCGGTGCAGCCCGCGCTGCAGTCGTACTGGCTGGTCATCCACGTCTCGGCGGCCATCATCGGCTCCGGCGTCTTCCTGGTCCCCGGCGTCGCGAGCGTGCTCTACCTCTTCCGCGCGGCCTACGACAAGGACGACACGAAGTTCGCCCGGTTTGCCTCGAAGCTGCCCGTGGCCGACGTCCTCGACCGGATCGCCTACCGGACCACCATCTTCGCCTTCCCGGTGTTCACCTTCGGCGTGCTCTGCGGCGCGGTCTGGGCCGAGTCGGCGTGGGGCCGGTTCTGGGGGTGGGACCCCAAGGAGACCGTCGCGTTCATCGCGTGGGTCGTCTACGCGGCCTACCTGCACTCGCGGGCGACCGCGGGCTGGCGCGGAGCCCGGGCCGCGGCCATCAACATCGTCGGGTTCGCCGCGATCATCTTCAACCTGTTCTTCGTGAACCTGGTCACCGCGGGCCTGCACTCCTACGCCGGGGTGGGCTGAGCGTCCCGCGCGTCCGCCGACTACCGTCGACACCGGGGGCGGAGTGTCAGGCGGAGCGCGTGGAGGTTTTCACCGGTGACCGGACCCAGCGAAGAATCGGCTCCAGGCCACCCCGAACAGGCTGAACCGGCCGCTGCCGCACCGCAGCCGGGCCTGTTCACCGACGACCGGACGGACTCACACCCGCACCCGGAGACGTCGGGGGCGTACGACGTGCAGCCCACGCAGGCGGTGGCGCCGCCGCCCAACCCGGCGGTGTCGGGCCCGCACCAGGTGCCGAACCCGGCCGTGTCCGGGCCGCACCAGGTGGCCAATCCCGCCGTGCCGGGGCCGCCCCAGGTGCCCTACGGCTACGACCAGAACCTGCCGCCGCTGCAGCCGCAGTACGGCGACCCAGCGCAGCAGTACCAGGCCCACGCCCAGTACCCGCAGCAGCAGCAGCCGTCCGGCCTGCCGCAGCCCCAGGGCGGCCGGCACGCGGCGCCGCCGCAGCCGGGCCACGGCCACGACCTGGCGACCGCGCACCTGGTCAAGCAGGTCAAGCGGCCCCCGCAGTCGGGCTGGCGCAAGGCGGTCTACGTCGGCACCGGGAAGCTGGTCAACCCGGGGGAGAGCCCGGCGGACACCCGCCGCCGCGAGCTCATCGCCCGCGTCAACCAGCCGCTGCGCGGTTGCTACAAGATCGCGATGCTGTCGCTCAAGGGCGGCGTCGGCAAGACCACGGTGACCACGACGCTGGGCTCGACGTTCGCGTCCCTGCGCGGTGACCGCGTGGTCGCGGTGGACGCCAACCCGGACCGCGGCACGTTGTCGCAGAAGATCCCGCTGGAGACCACCGCGACGGTCCGCCACCTGCTGCGTGATGCCGCCCGCATCACGCGCTACAGCGACGTCCGGTCGTACACGTCCCAGGGCTCCAGCCGGCTGGAGATCCTGGCCAGCGAGCAGGACCCGGCCGTGTCGGAGGCCTTCTCCGAGGACGACTACCGGCGCACGGTGAACCTGCTGGAGCACTTCTACAACATCGTGCTCACCGACTGCGGGACCGGCCTGATGCACTCGGCGATGAAGGGTGTCCTGGACGTCGCCGACGCGCTGGTCGTGGTCTCGTCCGGCTCGGTCGACGGCGCCCGCAGCGCCTCGGCGACGCTGGACTGGCTCGAGGCGCACGGCTACGGCGAGCTGGTCAAACGCTCGGTCGCGGTGATCAACTCGGTCCGGCCCAAGGGCGGCTCGGTCGACCTCGACAAGCTGTCGGCGCACTTCGGCGCGAAGGTCCGGGCGGTCTGCAAGGTGCCGTTCGACCCGCACCTGGAGGAAGGCGCGGAAATCGAGCTGGACCGCCTGTCCGGCGACACCGGCCTGGCCCTGCTGGAACTGGCGGCGACGGTCGCCGACGGCTTCGCAACCCCGCTCTCCCAGGGTTACCGCTGACCAGGTCACCTACCGGTCGTGAGTGGTAAAGCGGGTTCTAACCCGACTTATCACTCACGACCAGGCGCGGCGAAGGTAAAGGCCGGCCTAAAGGTCTTCGTCCCGGCGTTTGCGCTGCTGTTCGGCCAGCTGGCGCAGGAAATCGGGGTCGTCGTCCGGGGCGAGGGGGGCGCGGCGTGGAGCCGAGGGCACCCCGATCCGCTGACCGGCGAACGACCGCCACAAGAGCAGGGCGACGACCAGCGCGCCGACCGCTGCGAGCAGAGCGAGCATGCCGGATCCTTCCGTATGGCTGCCTGTCCCCCGAGGTTAACCTCTCCGGCCGTGTGGTGGGCCTGAAGCCGGGTCACCAAAGCACGAAGGCCGTGTCGGGTACGGGGTTGGTCCCGTACCCGACACGGCCTTCGTGTCCGGATGGTTCAGGCGGTGCGCGCCGGTTCGCTGGCGTCGGTGGTCAGCTCGGCGAGGAGCTCGTTGACCTCGGACTCCCGGAACCGCCGGTGCCCGCCCGGGGTCCGGATCGAGCCGATCCGCCCTGCGGTCGCCCACCGGGTCACCGTCTTCGGGTCCACTCGGAACAGCGCTGCCACCTCGCCTGGGGTGAGCAGGCGTCCGCCCATCGTCGCGGTCATTTTCCGCCTCCTTAACGAACTCACTGCTATACCGGAGGCGTCCGGGCCCTTCTGCCCGTCGCGCCGGGGTAGCCAACAAGGCAATCGTTGCACTTCACCCGTCGGGTACTCGAACGGTTGTCCGCGAGTAAAGAGCCCTTAAAGGTCAAAACGGACAGCTTGTGCACGCTCAGCAACTACTGTCCGGTGACTTGACGTGCGGAGACGGCGCTCCGGCCGGTCCACGGCGGGAGGCGTGGTGCCAATGGGGGATTGTCCAACCGCATAGAGTGATCCCGTGGATCAGTTGGACCGGAAGATCATCGCAGCGTTGCGCATCAACGGACGGGCCACTTACGCCGACCTGGGCCGGGCCGTCGGGCTCTCCGCGTCGTCGGTGCACGAGCGGGTGGGCAAGCTGGAAGCGGCCGGCGTCATCACCGGCTACCACGCGGTCGTCGACCCCAGCTCCGTCGGGCTCGGCGTCACCGCCCTCGTCAGCATCCATCCGACCGACACGGCCACGGAGGACGACGTCGCCGACGCGCTCGCCGAGCTCGACGAGGTCGAGAGCTGCTACGCGGTGGCCGGCGACGAGGCCTTCGTCGTCAAAGTGCGCGTGTCGACCGTCGACGAGCTGGAACGCACGCTCGGCCGGCTGCGCCGCATCCCCGGCGTCGGGCGGACGAACACCACCGTGGTGCTCTCGACGCGGTTCGAGGGCCGCCCGAACAACGCGGGCCTGCAGAAGGACCGGCTGGGCGGGGCGTAGCCTGCGTTGGTGTGAGCGACGTGAAGGCCGACCACCTGCCCCGTGACCTGACGCTGTACCTGCTGGCGCGGTTCGTGCTGGTCGGGGTGATCGCGTGGGCGCTGGCCCTGACCGGGGTGCCGCTGCTGGTCGCCCTGCTGATCGGCCTGGTCGTCGGGCTGCCGCTCGGCCTGCTGCTGTTCCGCCCGCTCAACGCCCGCGTCACCGCCGGGCTGGCGAAGCGCAACGAGAAGCGGGCCCGCGCCCGGGCGCAGCTGCGCGCGCAGCTGCGTGGTGACACGGCCGCCGGGCAGCCCGAGTGAGCCGCCTGCACAGCCGCAGCTGGGTCCGGGAGGCCGTCCGGATCATCGAGGCCGACGCCAACCGCAGCGCCGACACGCACCTGCACGTCTTCCCGCTGCCCCCGGAGTGGGGCATCGACCTGTACCTCAAGGACGAGTCGGTCCACCCGACCGGCTCGCTCAAGCACCGGCTGGCCCGGTCGCTGTTCCTCTACGGGCTCGTCAACGGCCAGATCGGGCCGGACACCGTGCTCGTCGAGGCCTCCAGCGGCTCGACCGCGGTGTCCGAGGCCTACTTCGCCCGGATGCTCGGGCTGCGCTTCATCACGGTCGTGCCGCGGCGCACGTCGCAGGAGAAGGTCGCCCTCATCGAGTTCTACGGCGGCGAGTGCCACTTCGTCGACCAGGCGCCGGCGATGTACTCCGAGGCGGAACGGCTCGCGGCCGAGTGCGGCGGCCACTACCTCGACCAGTTCACCTACGCCGAGCGCGCGACGGACTGGCGGGGAAACAACAACATCGCCGAGTCGGTGTTCGCGCAGATGCGCTCGGAACGCCACCCGATCCCGGCCTGGATCGTCGTCGGGGCGGGCACGGGCGGTACGAGCGCCACCTTCGGCCGGTACGTCCGCTACAAGCGCCACACGACGAAGGTCTGCGTCGTCGACCCGGAGAACTCGTCGTTCTACGGCGCCTGGGAGACCGGGGCCCTGGACTACGGCACCGGCATGCCGTCGCGGATCGAGGGCATCGGACGCCCGCGCTGCGAGCCGTCCTTCGTGCCCGGCGTCATCGACGAGATGTTCCAGATCCCCGACGCCGGCTCCCTGGCGGCGATCCGGCTGCTGCGCGAGCGGACCGGGCACTGGGCGGGCGGCTCGACCGGCACCAACCTCTACGGCGCGTTCCGGCTCATCTCGCGCATGGTCGAGGACGGCCAGGCGGGCAGCGTCGTGACGCTGCTGTGCGACGGCGGCGAGCGGTACGCGCACACCTACTACAACGACGAGTGGCTGGCCCAGCAGAACCTGGACCTGGCGCCGCACACGGCGTTGTTCGAGGAGTTCCTGACCACCGGGAAGTTCCCGGAAAGCTAGATGTTCATGCCGACCGCGGTGAACACGGCCCACACCAGCATGGCCAGGCCGGTGTCCCGCAGGGCGGGGATCAGCTCGCGCCCGGTCTTCCCGCCGTGGACGGCGCCGACCGCCGGCAGCAGCAGGCCGATGGTCAGCCCGGCCAGCGCGGTCAACCCGTACCCGGCGCCGGCCATGACCACGCTGATCACGTACGGAACCGCCACCAGCACCAGGTAGAGCCGTCGCGTGCCCTTGTCGCCCAGGCGGGTGGCCAGGGTGCGCTTGCCGGACTCGACGTCGGTCGGGATGTCACGCAGGTTGTTGGCGGTCAGGACCGCCGTCGAGAAGCAGCCGATCGCGATTGCGCACAGCAGTGCCGCCCAGCTGACCCCGCCCGCTTGGACGTAGACCGTGCCGAGCACGCCGGCCAGGCCGAAGAACACGAAGACGGCGATCTCGCCGAAGCCGTAGTAGCCGTAGGGCTTCTTCCCACCGGTGTAGAACCACGCGCCGAGGATGCACAGCGCGCCCATCGCCAGCAGCCACCAGTGCCCGCTGACGGCCACCAGGACCAGCCCCAGCACCCCGGCCAGGCCCAGCGAGATCAGCGCGGCGGTCAGCACGGCCTTGGGGGCGGCGACGCCGGAGCCGACCAGCCGCAGCGGGCCGACGCGGTTCTCGTCCGTGCCGCGGATGCCGTCGGAGTAGTCGTTGGCGTAGTTGACGCCGACGATCAGCGAGAGGGAGACGAGCAGCGCCAGTGCCGACCGCCACCACGAGAACGCGTCCAGCGCGATCGCCGCGCCGGCCCCCGCCACCACCGGCGCCACCGCGTTGGGCAGCGTCCGCGGCCGGGCCCCTTCGATCCACTCGCTCAAGCTCGCCATGGCGCCATTCAACGCCATGGTGATCACGCCTGAGCGGGAACCCGTGAAGTCTTTCGGGGGTTCCGGGTGGCGGAGCCCCCGGCCCGGGGCGAAGCCCCGGACGTCACGGTCAGTCGCCGGTCGGCAGCTGCCAGACGAGCGACCCGCTGTTGGGGTCGACGCCGTCGGCCAGGGCCGTGCCCACGGGCAGGAGGACCCCCAGGGTGACGGCGGTGCTGATCAGAGCGGTGCGAAGCCAGCGCGTCATGGTGAGTAGCCAAGCGGGCGCACCCTGTGCGTGTCAACGAAGTGCCGCCATTCAGCCGCTCGAAGCCGGCCGGAACCGGGTCCGCACCGCCGCCCGGTCGACCTTGCCCGGCCCCCGCAGCGGCAGCTCAGTGCCGTATTCGAGGCGTTTCGGGGTCGACGCCGCGCCCAGTTCCGCGCGGACCGCCGCACGCAGGTCGCCGTGCTCACCTTCCGGGACGACCAGCGCCACCACGGCCTCGCCCCACTCCGCGTCGGGCACCCCGACGACGCAGGCGTCCCGCACCCCCGGCTGCGCGCGGAGGCACCGCTCGATCGCGTTCGCCGACACCTTCACCCCGCCGGTGTTGATCATGTCGTCGGCCCGGCCGAGGACCTCGACGCGGCCGTCGTCGTGCCGGACCCCCCGATCGGACGTCGTGAACCAGCCGTCCGAGAAGGACTCCGCGGTAAGGTCCGGCCGGCGCCGGTAGCCGTGGGCGAGGACGTCGCCGGCGATGCGGATCCGGTCACCGGAGACGTCGACGCGGACGCCGTCGAGCGGGAAGCCGTCGTAGACGCAGCCGCTCGCCGTCTCGCTCATCCCGTACGCCGGCACGATCCGCACGCCGGCGTCGGCGGCGCGCTCCCGCAGGGACGGTGGGGTCGCCGCCGCGCCGACCACGATCGCGTCGAACGTCTTCGCCGCCGAGAGCCCCGCGCCGCCGTCGTCGAGCAGGCGGACCAGCTGGGTCGGCACCAGCGCCGTGTACCGCGGGCCGCCCGTCAGCGCCGCGGCCGCGGCGGCGAAGTCGTCCGGGCGGAAGCCGGTGCCGGTCAGCCGCGCCGGCGTCGTCCCAGCCAGCAGCGACCGGACCAGCACCTGCAGCCCGCCGATGTAGTGCGCCGGCGTCGCCAGGAGCCAGTGCCCCGGCCCGCCGAGCCGGGCGTGCGTGGCCTCGGCGGACGCCGTCAGCGCGCGGGCCGACAGCAGCACACCCTTGGGCGCGCCGGTCGAGCCCGACGTGGCGATGACCACGGCGGTGCCCGGCTCCGCGGGCTCGTCCGGCGCCATGGCGTCGCGCAGCGCGGGGTCGGTGTACGGCAGCACCGCCGGGCCGCCGCCCAGCGCGTCCGCGACGGCTCTGGTCAGAGCGTCGAGCGCTTCGGGCGAGCCGTCGAGGTGGACGGGGAGCAGCTCAGTAGTAATAGGGGACGTCCTTGAAGTCGGGGTCGCGCTTCTCGAGGAACGCGTCACGGCCTTCGACGGCCTCGTCCTGCATGTAGGCCAACCGGGTGGTTTCGCCGGCGAACAGCTGCTGGCCGACGAGGCCGTCGTCGGGGAGGTTGAACGCGTACTTGAGCATCCGCTGCGCCGTCGGCGACTTGCGGGTGATCTCCCACGCCCAGGTCAGGGCCTCTTTTTCCAGGTCGGCGTGCGGGACGACGGCGTTGACGGCGCCCATCCGGTGCATCTGCTCGGCGGAGTACTCGCGGCCGAGGAAGAAGATCTCGCGGGCGAACTTCTGCCCGACCATCTTCGCCAGGTAGGCCGAGCCGTAACCGCCGTCGAACGAGCCGACGTCGGCGTCGGTCTGCTTGAACTTCGCGTGCTCGGCCGAGGCGAGGGTGAGATCGCACACGACGTGCAGGGAGTGCCCGCCGCCCGCGGCCCAGCCCGGCACCACCGCGATCACGGGTTTCGGCATGAACCGGATGAGCCGCTGGCACTCGAGGATGTGCAGCCGGCCGGCCCGCGCCGGGTCCACCGTGTCGGAGGTCTCCCCGCTCGCGTACTGATACCCGGACCGTCCGCGAATACGCTGGTCACCACCGGAGCAGAACGCCCACCCGCCGTCCTTGGGCGAGGGGCCGTTCCCGGTGAGCAGGACACAGCCGACGTCGGCGCTCATCCGGGCGTGGTCCAGCGCCCGGTAGAGCTCGTCGACGGTGTGCGGCCGGAAGGCGTTGCGGACCTCCGGGCGGTCGAACGCGATGCGCACGACGCGTTTGCCGCCGCGGCTCTCAGCGGAGCGGTGGTAGGTGATGTCGGTGAAGGCGAAACCTTCGACCTCGGTCCACGCGGCCGGATCGAACAGCTCGGAAACTCGGGCGTCATCCACGTTTGCGAGGATAGGACCTGTGGACATGACTAATGGCGGCGTACCAGGGGCGTGCCGGTGAACCCTTCCACCGCGCAGGCCAGGGTCATCGTCGACGAACTCGTCCGCAACACCGTTTCGCACGTCGTCCTCTGCCCCGGTTCCCGCAACGCGCCGCTGTCGATCGCCCTGTACGACGCGGCGGCGGCCGGGAAGCTGCGGCTGCACGTCCGCATCGACGAGCGCGGCGCCGCCTTCCTCGCGCTCGGCATCGCCGCCCGCACCGGCCGCCCGGTGGCCGTGCTCTGCACGTCCGGCACCGCGGCCGCGAACTTCCACCCCGCCGTCCTGGAGGCCGACCGGGCCGGCGTCCCGCTGATCGTCATGACCGCCGACCGGCCGCCCGAGCTGCGGGCCGCGGGGGCGTCGCAGGTCATCGACCAGCACCGGCTCTACGGCGACGCCATCCGCTACTTCGACGAGCTGGCCGTCGCCGAGCGGCGGGCCGGGCAGAACTCGTACTGGCGCAGCCAGATCTGCCGGGTGTGGAACGCCGCCTACGGCGAGTGGCGCTGCGGGCCGGTGCACCTGAACATCCCGTTCCGCGAGCCGCTCGTGCCGGATCTGGACGATGACGGTGAGTGGTACGAGTCCCTCGACGGCCGGGCCGACGGTTCGCGCTGGACCGAGCTGCCGGACTTCGGCGCGCTCCCGTCGTTCGTGGTGCCTTCGGCGCGCCACGGCCTGGTCATCGCGTGCGACACCGGCGTCCAGGCGGCCAGCGAGTGGGCCGAGCAGCACGGCTGGCCGGTGGTCTCGGAGACCGGCGGCCTCGGGCTGTCCGGCGGCACGGCGATCTCGTCCGGCGCGTGGCTGCTCGGCGTCGAGGAGTTCATCGGGAAGCACAAGCCGGAGCAGGTGCTCTGCCTGGGCCGTCCGACGGTGTTCCGGCAGATCCAGAAGGTGCTCTCGGACGCCTCGGTCGAGGTGCTGCTGGTCCGGCCCGACTCGGACTGGCCGGCCCCCGCGCACAACGTCCGGCAGGTCGGGCAGTGGTTCGACGAGCCGACCAAGCCCGCCGACCCGGAGTGGCTGGCGAGCTGGCGCCGCGCCGACGCCGCGGCCGCTTCCGCCGTCGCCGCGACGCTGGCCGACGAGCCGTGGCCCAGCGGTCTGCGGGTGGCGACCGAGCTGGTGGACGCGCTGCCGCCGGACTCCCTGCTGGTCGTCGGCTCGTCCAACCCGACCCGGGACGTCGCGCTGGCCGGACGGCTGCGGCCGGACGTCCTGGTGCACCGCAACCGCGGCGTCGCGGGCATCGACGGCATGGTCTCGACGGCCATCGGCGCCGCGTACGTGCACCGGGGCCCGTCCTACGCGCTGCTGGGCGACCTGACGTTCCTGCACGACGCGTCCGGGTTGCTGACCGGGCCCGCCGAGCAGCGTCCCGACCTGACGATCGTGGTGCTCAACGACGACGGCGGCGGCATCTTTTCCCTGCTCGAGCAGGGGGCACCGGAGCACTCGGCCAGCTTCGAGCGCGTCTTCGGCACCCCGCACGGGGCCGACCTGGGTGCGCTGTGCGCCGGCTACCGCGTCCCGCACGTCGTCGCGGAGACGCTGACGGAGTTCCGGGCGGCGCTGGAGCCGGCGCCGGGGCTGCGGGTCGTCGAGGTCCGGGTGGACCGGTCGCGGCACCGCGAGCTGCACGCCCGGCTGCGGGCGGCGGTGTCCTCGGCCGTTTCCGCGGTCTGACGTCAACCGCTTTCCGGGTGTAATCCCAGCAGGCAAGAAACCTCCCTTCGGCTGTTCCTGGGTTGTCCCTGGCTGGCTACGTTCGAGCGCGCTGCTTCTCACTCCTCTGGAGGAATTCGTATGCGTGCAAGAACGCGCACCGGCCTCGGGGCGCTCGCCGCCGGCGTCGTCTCGGTGCTGCTCGCCGGCACCGCGAGCGCGGCGCCCTCGCCCGGCGCCCCCGGTGCCGGCGACCCGTACTACCCGAACGCCGGCAACGGCGGCACGGACGTCCTGCACTACGACATCCGGCTGACGTACCAGCCCGCGACCGACGTCCTGTCCGGCACCACGACGCTGCTGCTCACCGCGACGCAGGACCTCTCGCGGTTCGACCTCGACTTCGCGCTGAAGGCGTCCAGCGTGCGGGTGAACAACCGGCCGGCGCAGTTCGCGAACCAGACCGGCAACGGCGAGATCGTCGTCACGCCGGCGCAGCCGCTGCTCAAGGGCCAGACCGCGACCGTCGTCGTCGCCTACGCGGACACGCCGTCGGCCGAGACGGTGGACGGCATCAACGCGTGGAAGAAGGGCTCCTTCGGCGCGCTCGGCATCGACGAGCCGCAGAGCTCGGCGTGGTGGTTCCCGGCCAACGACCACCCGACCGACAAGGCGACCTACGACGTCACGATCGAGGCGCCGGACGCCAACGCCGCCATCTCCAACGGCACCCTCGTCCGCAAGACGAAGAGCCGCGCGGGCTGGACCCGCTGGCAGTGGCGGAGCACCCAGCCGCAGGCGACGTACCTGACGTCGTTCATCGTCGGTCCCTACGAGGTCGTCGAGTCGACGACCCCCGACGGCAAGCCGTTCATCACGGCGTACGGCGCCGACCTCGGCGACTCGCTGTACGCGGCGAAGGCCAGCGTCGAGCGGACGCCGGAGATCAACGAGTTCCTGGCGACGCAGTTCGGGCCGTACCCGTTCGAGGCCGAGGGCGGCGTCGTGACCAGCGGCATCGGCTTCTCCCTGGAAAACCAGACCCGGCCGACGTACGGCGCCCGCAACTTCCGCGCGGGCTCGAACACGACGCTGATCGCGCACGAGAACGCCCACCAGTGGTTCGGCGACGACGTCTCCGTCGGCCGCTGGAGCGACATCTGGCTGAACGAGGGCTTCGCGTCCTACGCGGAGTGGCTGTGGTCGGAGCACGAAGGCGAGGGCACGGTCGCCGAGCTGGCGCAGTACACGTACGACTCGAACCCGGCCGACGGTGACCTGTGGAAGGTCGTCCCGGCCGACCCGGGCGCGGCCAACCAGTTCGACAACGCGGTCTACGACCGGGGCGCGCTGACGCTCCAGGCACTGCGGACCGCCGTCGGCGACCAGGCGTTCTTCGCCATCCTGAAGACGTGGCAGGCGCAGAAGGGCGGGTCGCACGGGCGGATCCTGGAGTTCATCGCGCTGGCGGAGAAGATCTCGGGCAAGCCCCTGCACGACCTGTTCCAGACCTGGCTGTACACGGCGGCCAAGCCGGCGGTCGGCCCGAACGGCGCTGCTGCTCCCGCCGCTGTTGCGGCCCGCTCGGCTGCGGCTCCCGCTCCGGTCAAGCCGCGTTCGTACGACCAGATCCAGGCGAACCACCGGTTCCTCGCCGCCGAACACGCGGGCTGAGCAAGCCCGCTACGCTCGCGGCGTGAGCACGAGAGGTGAGCGGGCGAGGCGCGTCGGGTGGTGGGCCACCCTCGGCGTCGCCTCGCTCCTCACGGTGATGTGCGTGTGCCTGCTGTTCGCGGCGATCCGCAACGACAGTGCGATCGAGGACCAGCTGGGCACGGCCACGGCCACGGTGGATTCGGTGGCGTTCGACCGGACGATCATCCACTTCGAGACCCCGGACGGGATCGTCCACAGCCCGGCTAACGGGGTGCTTTACCCGGACGGCTTGGCGGCCGGGCAGCTGGTGCGGATCGAGTACGACGCTTCGGATCCGGAGCTGGCCCGGGTGGCGGGCCGGTCGGCGACGCTGACGCTGCTGCCGCTGGGGAGTTTTGTGTTTTTCACCTGGCTGGTGGCGGGGCCGGCGCTTTGGTGGATCCGGCGGCAGAACAAGCGGGCGAAGGTTGCGGCCTGACGGGCTGCGTTGCCGGACGATTGTGGTTTCCCCGCTCCTCGTCCTCGATTGTTCAACACCGGAGAGCCGGCCTCAAGGGCGCCTTCGGCGTCGCTTCGCGATGAGCTTCGCTCACCCTTGACCCCGGCTCTCCGGTGCTGACTGCGGCTGGGACGAGGGGTGGGGGAGATGCAGGGCGGTCCGTGGTCTCGCTCGGTGGTTCCGTGCCGGTTGTGGACAGCTCAGCCCGTGGGCCGTCTCTTGCCGGCCGCCGCCTGCCCTCAGCCCGCCGTCTCCTGCCACCAGCCCAGCACCTCGTCCGCCACTCCCGGGGCGGCCACCAGCAAGCCGTCCGTTGGCAGGGCCGTGTCCTCGCCGTGCTTGTCCAGCACCACCGCTCCCGCCTCGATGGCCATGGCCACCGAGCCCGCCACGTCCCACTCGTGGTAGCTGTGCAGCACCGCCGCCGCCGCGTGACCCAGGGCCACCTGTGCGATCGACAGCGCCGCCGAGCCCAGTACCCGGACACCCGCGTGGGCTGCCGCCGCTCGCTCGATGAAGCCGCCCATTCCCGGCCAGGGGCCGCGGCGGGCCAGCTCTGTGCAGACGATCGCGCCCGCTGTCACGCAGCGGTCCGTCAGCTTGATCGGCTTGCCGTTCGCGCGGGCTCCCCGGCCGCGGGCCGCGGCGTAGATCTGGGCTCGGTACGGGTCCGCCACCACTCCCACCACGGGCCCGGAAGCGTCCACCAACGCCAGGCTGTACGCGCACCACGGCACGCCCGCCACGTAGTTCGCCGTGCCGTCCACCGAGTCCACCACCCAGCGGTACTCGGCGACGTCCGCGCCGTGGTCGGCGCCGAACTCGTGGCCGACCACCGGGATGCCCGGGAACTCCGCCGTCAGGACGCGCCGCGTGTGGCGCTCCAGAATGCGGTCCGTGTCGGTGACCCAGTCGAACGGCGAGTCCAGTGTCGAAGGGTGGGCGCCGCGGCCGGCGGTCGCGGTGATCACGTCGGTGGCGTCGTTGGCCAGCCGCCCGGCCACTTCGAGCGCCCTCGACAGCAGGCCGGGCTCGACGGGCCGCGGCGGCCGTGAGGACAAGAGGGTCATGCCTGCTTAGTCTGGGCCCCGCGGGTTTACGGCACACGACCTCCAGATGACATGTCGTGTCCGATCTTCGAACGGGCGCAGTGTTCGGGCACCGTTGGCCGGAGCGTCACGAGAGCGCCAGGATCGGGTGCGATCGTCCGAGGCGTGCGAGTCGCCATAGTCACCGAAAGTTTCCTGCCCCAGGTGAACGGCGTGACCAACTCCGTCCTGCGGGTCGTCGAGCACCTGCGCGAACGCGCGCACGACGTGCTGATCATCGCGCCCGGCCCGGGCCCGGACTCCTACCGCGGCGCCCCGGTGGTCCGGATCCCCGCGTTCGACGTCCCCGGCGTCAGCTCCCTGCCGATCGGCCTGCCGACGCGCACGGTGCTGAACGCGCTGGCCGCGTTCGGCCCGGACGTCGTGCACCTGGCGTCGCCGTTCGTCGTCGGCGCGCGCGGGCTCGCCGCCGCCAGACGGTTGCGGGTGCCCTCGATCGCCGTCTACCAGACCGACATCGCCGGGTTCGCCGCCGCGTACGGCTTCGGCATCGCCGCCCGCGCCGCGTGGCGCTGGGTGCGGCGGCTGCACTCGCGCGCCGACCGGACCCTCGCCCCGTCCAGCGACTCCGTCGAGCAGCTGCAGCTCCACGGCGTCCCGCGGGTGCACCGGTGGGCCCGCGGGGTCGACATCGACCGGTTCTCCCCGGCGCACGCCGACCCGGCGCTGCGGGCCGAGCTGGCTCCGGACGGCGAGCTGCTCGTCGGGTTCGTCGGCCGGCTGGCGCCCGAGAAGGAGGTCGACCGGCTGGCGGCGCTGGCCGGCGTGCCGGGGATCCGCGTGGTCGTCGTCGGCGACGGGCCCGAACTCGAAAACCTGAGGGAACAGCTGCCCGGAGCGGCCTTCCTCGGCGCGAAGTACGGCGAAGACCTCTCGAAGGCGTACGCGAGCTTCGACGTCTTCGTCCACACAGGACCGCACGAGACGTTCTGCCAGGCGGTGCAGGAGGCGATGGCCTCCGGGCTGCCGGTGCTCGCCCCGGAAGCCGGCGGCCCGAAGGACCTCGTCCTGCCCGGCCGCACCGGCTACCTGCTGCCCGCGGACCGCGAGCGCTTCGGACCGGCGCTGGTCGAGAAGGTCGACGCCCTGCGCGATGCGGCGTTGCGGGCGAGGCTCGGCGAGAAGGCGCGCAAGGTGGTGCTGGGCCGCACCTGGCCCGCCGTCTGCCACGAGCTGGTCGGCCACTACGAAGCCGTGCAGGGCCGGGCCGCCCGCGCGGCCTGAGGCGTGCACATCGTCCAGCTCGCGAACTTCTACGGACCGCGCTCGGGCGGGCTGCGCACGGCGCTGCACCACCTCGGCGCCGGCTACGTCGCCAGCGGGCACCGGGTGACGCTCGTGGTGCCCGGCACCCGGTACGCCGACGAGGTCCTGCCGACCGGCGTGCGCCGCTTTTCCCTGCCGGCGCCGAAGATCCCGGGCACCGGTGGTTACCGCGCCGTCGACCCGCAGCGGGTCCGCGCGGTGCTGCGGAAGCTAAAACCGGACCGCCTGGAGGTGTCCGACCGGCTGACGCTGCGGGGGATGGGCGGCTGGGCGCGGCGCCACGGCGTGCCCAGCACGGTCATCTCCCACGAGCGCCTCGACCGGCTGCTGGAGCAGTTCCTCCTGCCCGCGCCGATGGCCCGCCGCGTCGCCGACGCCGCGAACCGGCGGATGGCCGCGAGCTACGACACGGTGGTCTGCACGACGGCGTTCGCGCGCGCGGAGTTCGACCGGATCGCGGCGCCGAACGTGCGGCGCGTCCCGCTCGGTGTCGACCTCACGACGTTCCGGCCCGGCCGTCGCGACGACGGCTGGCGCGCCGGCCTCGCCGGGGGAGCGGACGTCCTGCTGGTCCACTGTGGACGCTTGTCGCCGGAGAAGCACGTGGAGCGCAGCGTGGACACCGTCGCCGAGCTGACGGAGGCGGGTGCGCGCGTGCGGCTGGTGGTGGCGGGCGACGGGCCGCGGCGGCGGGCCCTCGAGCGCCGGGCGCGCGGCCTGCCGGTGACGTTCCTCGGGTTCCTGCCGGGCCGCGGCGACGTCGCCCGGCTGCTGGCCAGCGCGGACGTCTCGCTGGCGCCCGGCCCGCACGAGACGTTCGGCCTCGCCGCGCTGGAGGCGCTGGCGTCCGGGACACCGGTGGTGGTGTCGGCGTCGTCGGCGCTGCGGGAGATCGTGCGTCCGGGCTGCGGCGCCGCGGTCGACGACCACGCCCCGGCGTTCGCCACGGCCGTGACGGACCTCCTGGACCGCCCCGAGGACCTACGCCGGGCCGCGGCGCGGGCCCGGGCGGAGGAGTTCACCTGGTCCGCGGCGGTGGCGGGGATGCTGGCCACCTTCCGCTGACCGGCGTCCGGGACCGGTCTAGATTCGTGTCATGTCACGCGCAAGCCTGGACAAGGACCCGCACGAAGTCGCCGCGATGTTCGACGGCGTCGCGGACGGGTACGACCGGGCGAACTCGTTCATGACCTTCGGCTTCGACCGGCGCTGGCGCACCACCACCGCCCGCGTGCTCGACGCCCGCCGCGGCGAGAAGGTCCTGGACCTGGCCGCCGGCACCGGGGTGTCCACCGTCGAGTACGCCCGTGGCGGCGCGTGGTGCCTGGCCGCGGACTTCTCCTTCGGCATGCTCCGCGCCGGGCTGCACCGGAACGTGCCGATGGTTGCGGCCGACGCGCTCAACCTGCCGTTCGCCGACGAGAGCTTCGACGCCGTGACGATCTCCCTCGCGCTGCGCAACTTCGTCGACACGAAGGCCGCGCTCACCGAGATCGCCCGGGTGGTCAAGCCGGGTGGCCGGCTGGTGATCTGCGAGGTGTCGACCCCGCCGTTCGCCCCGATCCGGTTCGTCCACCGGCGGTTCATGCTGAAGCTGCTCACCTGGGTCGGCAAGCGGACGTCGTCCAACCCCGAGGCGTACTCCTACCTGGCCGAATCGATGCTCGCCTGGCCCGACCAGCGCACGCTCGGCGAGATCATCGCGAGCGCGGGCTGGGCCGACGTCGAGTGGTTGAACCTCACATTCGGGGTCGTGGCGATCCACCGCGCGCGAAAGCCTGCCTAAACTCGCGTCCATGACGCGACGCACCGCAGACCAGGACGCCGAAGTCATCGTCGTCGGCGCCGGACCCGCCGGGTCCACCGTGGCCACCTACCTGGCCCGCGCGGGCGTCGACGTCCTCCTGCTGGAGAAGACCGAGTTCCCCCGCGAGAAGGTCTGCGGCGACGGCCTCACCCCGCGCGGCGTCAAGCAGCTCATCGACCTGGGTATCGACACCAGCGAGGACGCCGGCTGGGTGCACAGCCGCGGCCTGCGGATCCTCACCGGCGACCTGACGCTGGAACTCGACTGGCCGGACCTGACGAGCTACCCGCCGTACGGCGTTTCCCGCACCCGCCACGACTTCGACGACCTCCTCGCCAAGCTCGCCGTGAAGGCGGGCGCGCGGCTGTACGAGCGCACCACGGTCACCAGCGCGATCACAAACGCGAGCGGCCGCGTGGTCGGCGTCGAGGCGAAGGTCGGCCCGGAGCGGACGCCGGTGCACTACCGCGCGCCGCTGGTGCTGGCCTGCGACGGCGTCTCCGCGCGGCTCGCGCTGAGCGTCGGCATCCAGAAGAACGAGAAGCGCCCGATGGGCGTCGCGGTGCGCCAGTACTACAAGAGCCCGCGCCACGACGACCCGTTCATCGAGGGCCACCTCGAGCTGTGGGACCGCTCGGACCCGCGGGACCCGAAGCTGCTGCCGGGCTACGGCTGGGCGTTCCCGCTGGGCGACGGCACGGTGAACGTCGGCCTCGGCATGCTCTCGACGTCGGCGTCGTTCCGGAACACCGACTACCGCGCGCTGCTGCGCCAGTGGCTCGACGGGACGCCGGAGGAGTGGGGCTACCGCGAGGAGAACGCGATCGGCAAGGTCGGCGGCGCCGGGCTGCCGATGGGCTTCAACCGCACCCCCCACTACCGCGACGGCCTGCTGCTGCTCGGTGACGCGGGCGGCATGGTCAGCCCGTTCAACGGCGAAGGCATCTCGGCTGCCATGGAGTCCGCGCAGATCGCCGCGGAGGTCGTCGTGCAAGCGCTGGCCCGGCGGGAAGGCCCCTCCCGCGAGCGGGCGCTGGAGGCGTATCCGCGGGCCGTCGGCGAGCTGATGGGCGGCTACTACCAGCTGGGCAACGTCTTCGCGAAGATCATCGGAAAGCCGAAGATCATGCACGCGTGCACCAAGTACGGGCTGCGCATCAACAAGCTCCTCCCGCTGGTCTACAAGGGCCTCTCGGGCTGTTACGACGCCAAGGGCGGCGACGCCGTCGACCGCCTCATCTCCGCCCTGGCCCGCGCCACCCCCACCCCCCGCTGACCCGAGCCCGCACTTTCACGTGAAAGTGCGGGCCCCTGGTGGGCACTTTCACGTGAAAGTGCGGCTCTTTGCGCGCGCGGACACTCGGGTGGACCAACAAGTTGGCCGTGCGGTCAGTGGGATACGTCACAGGTCAGCGCCGGTTTTGTCCGGCCGGGTAGCGGTTTTGGGGCACCTTCGCGCAGGTCGCGCGTGCGGTGTTGCCGACCCGTGACAACGATGGCGACGGAAGTTAGGCGACCCTCATAACACGGGGTACTAGGGACAAGAGTGTGAGTCGCGTCCTAGACTCCCCCCATGCTTTGTGAATCCCTTCACATCCGCGACGAGTGGCTTGTGAACTATTTCACAAGCGAGCTGTGTTTTCCCTCTGAGTTTTCCCTCTGGGCCCAGCCACGGGCCGTAAGGAGACCCTGACCCTCGGCGGTGTGACCCAGGTCCCTTAGGGTGCCGACGAGGCCCAGCGGTTCCCCACCACAAGCACAACCGCAGCGGCGCGGAAAGGATGGCGAAGACCCCGTGCTGACGTTGCTGACCCGGACCGACACGGTGCAGCTGGCGCAAGAGGCCCCGAGCCTCAAGCCCTACCTGCCCTTGGTCCTGTTGTTCGTGCTGGCGCTCGGTTTCGCCGTGCTGTCGGTCCTGCTGGGCCCGCTCGTCGGCCCCAGCCGGTACAACAAGGCCAAGCTGGCCGCCTACGAATGCGGCATCGAGCCGTCCCCGCAGCCGCTCGTCGGCGCCGGGCGGATGCCGGTCGCGTACTACATCACCGCGATGCTGTTCATCCTGTTCGACATCGAGATGGTCTTCCTCTACCCGTTCGCCGTGCAGGCGGACGCGCTGGGCACGTTCGGCCTGGTGGAGATCCTGCTGTTCATCGCGACGGTCGGCTTCGCGTACGCCTACGTGTGGCGGCGCGGCGGCCTGGATTGGAACTAGACCCATGGGCCTCGAAGAGAAACTCCCCAACGGCATCCTGCTGGCCAGTCTCGAAGGTCTCGTCAACTGGTCGCGGAAGAACTCGATGTGGCCGGCCACCTTCGGGCTCGCCTGCTGCGCGATCGAGATGATGACCGTCGGCGGTTCCCGCTACGACATCGCCCGCTTCGGCATGGAGCGCTTCAGCGCGACGCCGCGGCAGGCCGACCTGATGATCGTCGCCGGGCGGGTCACGCAGAAGATGGCGCCGGTCCTGCGCCAGATCTACGACCAGATGGCGGAGCCCAAGTGGGTGCTCGCCATGGGCGTCTGCGCCTCCTCCGGCGGCATGTTCAACAACTACGCCGTGGTCCAGGGCGTGGACCACATCGTGCCGGTGGACATGTACCTGCCCGGCTGCCCGCCGCGGCCGGAGATGCTGCTGGACGCGATCCTCAAGCTGCACGCCAAGATCCAGGACGAGCCGATCAACGCCCGCCGCGCCGCCATCCGCGCCGCCAGCGGGGCCCGCACCGAGCTCGTCGCGTCGTCGATCAAGTACGCGAAGAAGTAGAGCGATGACTGAAACTCCTGAGACCGGCGGCGAGCAGTCCAGCGCCGACCGCCCCGACGCGGGCCTGACGGCGAAGGGGCCGGGTTCGGCCGAAGCCGTCGTCACGGGTCGGGAACGCCAGGGCATGTTCGGTGTCCGGGGCAGCGGCGACACCTCCGGCTACGGCGGCGTCCGGCTCCCGGCCTACAGCCCGGCGCCGGCCGAGCGCCCGTACGGCGGCTGGTTCGACCAGTTCGCCGACGAGTTCTACGCCGCGCTGGCCGAGCGCAAGATCCCCGCCGAGGCGATCCTGCAGACGACGGTCGACCGCGGCGAGATCACCTTCTACGTCGCCCGCGAGCACCTGCCCGCCATCGCGAAGACGCTGCGCGACGACGGCGGCCTCCGCTTCGAGCTGCTGTCCTCGGTGTCCGGAGTGGACTACGGCGTCGACGTCCCGCAGCGGCTGCACGCGGTCTACCACTTCACGTCGCTGACCTACCGGCGCCGGATCCGGCTCGAGGTCACCCTCGACGTCGAGGACGCGCACGTGCCGTCGCTGGTGGAGCTCTACCCGACCGCCGACTGGCAGGAGCGGGAAGCCTGGGACATGTTCGGGATCGTCTTCGACGGCCACCCGGCGCTGACCCGGATCCTCATGCCGGACGACTGGGACGGCCACCCCCAGCGCAAGGACTACCCGCTCGGCGGGATCCCGGTCGAATACAAGGGCGCGGAGATCCCGCCGCCGGACCAGCGGAGGTCGTACTCGTGAGCAGCACCGAGAACCTTTCCGACGTCACCACGGGAACTTCGACCACGCCTGAAGGCAGCGACAGCACCGACGACAAGGCCGGCACCGGCAACGTCGGTTACGCCGACTCCCGCGACACCACCGAAGGCCGCGTCTACACGGTCTCCGGCGGCGACTGGGACGACGTCCTCGCCGACGCCCAGCACGACGAGCGCATGGTCATCAACATGGGCCCGCAGCACCCGTCGACGCACGGCGTGCTCCGGCTCGTGCTGGAGATGGAGGGCGAGACCGTCACGCAGCTGCGGTCGGTCATCGGCTACCTGCACACCGGCATCGAGAAGAACTGCGAGTACCGGACCTGGACCCAGGGCGTCACCTTCGTGACGCGGATGGACTACCTAGCCCCGCTGTCGACGGAGATGGCGTACTGCCTCGGCGTCGAGAAGCTGCTGCAGATCGAAGCCCCGCGGCGCGCGCAGCTGCTGCGTGTGCTGCTGCTGGAGATCAACCGGATCGGCTCGCACCTGGTCTACATCGCCACTGGCGGCATGGAGCTCGGCGCCACCACCGCGATGACGCTGGGCTTCCGCGAGCGCGAAGAGGTGCTGCACCTGCTGGAGCACCTGACCGGCCTGCGGATGAACCACGCGTTCATCCGCCCCGGCGGCCTCGCGCAGGACATGCCGGCGGACTACCGCGAGAAGGTCACCGACTTCGTCAAGACGATGAAGAAGCGCCTTCCGCTGTACGACAAGCTGTTCACCGGCCAGCCGATCTGGCGCAACCGGCTCAAGGGCGTCGGCTACCTGCCGGTCGACGCGTGCCTCGCGCTCGGCGTCACCGGCCCGGTGCTGCGCAGCGCCGGCCTGCCGTGGGACCTGCGCAAGACCGAGCCGTACTCCTGCTACGACGAGTTCGACTTCGACGTCCCGGTCGACAACGGGGCCGACTGCTGGTCGCGCTACCTGATCCGCGTCCACGAGATGCACGAGAGCCTCAAGATCATCGAGCAGTGCCTGGAGAAGCTCGAGCCGGGCCCGGTCATGGTCGAGGACAAGAAGATCGCGTGGCCCGCGCAGCTGTCCATCGGCAGCGACGGCATGGGCAACTCGCTCGAGCACGTCAAGAAGATCATGGGCCAGTCCATGGAGTCCCTGATCCACCACTTCAAGCTGGTCACCGAGGGCTTCAAGGTGCCGGCCGGGCAGGCCTACGCGTCGGTCGAGTCACCGCGCGGCGAGCTGGGCGTGCACCTGGTCTCCGACGGCGGCACGCGGCCGCTGCGGGTCCACGTGCGGGACCCGAGCTTCGTGAACCTGCAGTCGATGCCCGCAATGGCCGAAGGCGGCCTGGTCGCGGACGTGATCGCCGCCATCGCCTCGATCGACCCCGTCATGGGGGGAGTGGACCGATGACCTCAGCAGTTCCCGAGCCGGGCCCCGGCTACGCCGCGTCGACCCACGCGGCGGCCGGTCCGGACACCGACGTCGTCGCCATCGCGCCGGACCCGGAAGTGGCCGCCGGAATCATCACCGAGACGCCGCTGGAAGACATCTTCGACGCGGACGTCCACGCCAAGGCCCAGGACCTGATCGCGCGCTACCCGATGTCCCGCTCGGCGCTGCTGCCGATGCTGCACCTCGTGCAGTCGGTGCAGGGTTACGTCAGCCAGGAGGGCATCGCGTTCTGCGCGCAGCAGCTCGACCTGTCCGACGCCGAGGTCAGCGCGGTCGCGACGTTCTACACGATGTACAAGCGGCGTCCGTGCGGCGAGCACCTCGTGAGCGTCTGCACCAACACGCTGTGCGCGGCCATGGGCGGCGACGCGATCTACCGGAAGCTCCAAACGCACCTCGGTTCCGAGGAACAGCCGCTGGGGCACAACGAGACCGCGGGCACGCCGAACGAGCCGGGCTCGATCACCCTCGAGCACGCCGAGTGCCTCGCGGCCTGCGACCTCGCGCCGGTCATCCAGGTCAACTACGAGTACTTCGACAACCAGACCGAGGAGAAGGCCGTCGCGCTGGTCGACGCGCTGCAGGCGGGCAAGAAGCCGGCCCCGACGCGCGGTGCCCCGCTGACGAGCTTCAAGGGCGCCGAGCTGCAGCTCGCCGGGTTCTTCCCGGAGGACGAAGCGACCTACCGCGCCGACGTCGACGGGCCGTCGCAGGCCGTCGAGACGCTCCGGGGCGCGCAGCTCGCGCAGGAGCGCGGCTGGGTCGCCCCGGTGGCTTCCGATGTCCCCCTTCCCGAGGTGGAGAAGAAGTAATGGCCGACCCCATCACTCCGGTCCTCACGAAGCGCTGGCTGTCGCCGAACTCCTGGCAGATCGGCCAGTACGAGGCCCTCGAGGGCTACACCGCGATCCGCAAGGCCCTCGCGGGGACGCCGGAGCAGCTCGTCCAGCTGATCAAGGACTCCGGCCTGCGCGGCCGCGGCGGCGCGGGCTTCCCGGCCGGTATCAAGTGGTCCTTCATGCCGCCGAACTTCGACAAGCCGCACTACCTGGTGATCAACGCCGACGAGGGCGAGCCGGGGACCTGCAAGGACATCCCGCTGATGATGGCGGACCCGCACTCGCTCATCGAGGGCTGCATCATCGCCTCGTACGCGATGCGGTCCAACCACTGCTTCATCTACGTCCGCGGCGAGGCGCTGCACTGCATCCGCCGCCTCAACGCGGCCGTGCGCGAAGCCGAAGCGGCGGGCTACCTGGGCGAGAACATCCTCGGCTCCGGCTTCGACCTCAAGATCACCGTCCACGCGGGAGCGGGCGCGTACATCTGCGGCGAAGAGACGGCGCTGCTCGACTCGCTCGAGGGCCGTCGCGGCCAGCCGCGGCTCAAGCCGCCGTTCCCGGCCGCCGCGGGGCTCTACGCCGCGCCGACCACGGTGAACAACGTCGAGACCATCGCGAGCGCGCCCTACATCGTCAACGCCGGTTCGAGCTGGTTCCGCGAGATGGGCCGCGAGAAGTCGCCCGGCCCGAAGATCTACTCGATCTCCGGCCACGTCGAGCACCCCGGCCAGTACGAGTGCCCCCTCGGCACCACGCTGCGCGAGCTGCTGGACATGGCGGGCGGCATGAAGGACGGCATCCCGCTCAAGTTCTGGACCCCGGGCGGCTCGTCGACGCCGATGTTCACCGCCGAGCACCTCGACGTTCCCCTGGACTTCGAAGGCGCGGCGGAAGCCGGCTCCATGCTGGGCACCACCGCCGTCCAGGTCTTCAACGAGACCGTGTCGGTGCCGTGGGCCGTGATGAAGTGGACGCAGTTCTACGAGCACGAGTCCTGCGGCAAGTGCACGCCGTGCCGCGAAGGCACGTACTGGCTGGCGCAGATCCTCGAGCGGATGGTCGAAGGCCACGGCACCGAAGAGGACATCGACACCCTCCTCGACGTCTGCGACAACATCCTCGGCCGGTCGTTCTGCGCACTCGGCGACGGCGCGGTGTCGCCGATCACCAGCGGCATCAAGTACTTCCGCGACGAGTTCCTCGCGCTGTGCGAGGCGAACCGGCACGAACAGACCAAGCCCGAACTCGTGGGAGCGCAGGCATCATGACGATCGCGCCCGACAAGCCCGAAACGGCCGAGACGCCGGTCCCGGAAGGCCACGTCAAGCTGGTCATCGACGGCGAAGAGGTCATCGCCCCCAAGGGCGAGCTGCTGATCCGCACGGCCGAACGCCTCGGCACGGTCATCCCGCGGTTCTGCGACCACCCGCTCCTCTCCCCGGCCGGCGCCTGTCGCCAGTGCCTGGTGGAGGTCGAGATGGGCGGCCGGCCGATGCCGAAGCCGCAGGCGTCCTGCACGATGACCGTCGCCGACGGCATGGTCGTCAAGACGCAGCTGACGTCGCCGGTCGCGGACAAGGCCCAGCAGGGTGTGATGGAGCTGCTGCTCATCAACCACCCGCTGGACTGCCCGGTCTGCGACAAGGGCGGCGAGTGCCCGCTGCAGAACCAGGCGCTGGCCCACGGCCGCACGGAGTCCCGGTTCGTCGACACCAAGCGGACGTTCCCGAAGCCGCTGCCGATCTCCACGCAGGTGCTGCTCGACCGCGAACGCTGCGTGCTGTGCCAGCGCTGCACCCGGTTCTCCAGCGAGATCGCCGGCGACCCGTTCATCGAGCTCCTCGAACGCGGCGCCCACCAGCAGATCGGCACCGCGGAGACGGCGGACGTCCTGGACCTGGCCTCGCGGACGACGTCCGGCCAGCCGTTCCAGAGCTACTTCTCCGGCAACGTCATCCAGATCTGCCCGGTCGGCGCCCTGACCAGCGCCGCCTACCGGTTCCGCTCGCGGCCGTTCGACCTGGTGTCCGCGCCGAGCGTCTGCGAGCACTGCTCGTCCGGCTGCGCCGAGCGGACCGACTTCCGCCGCGGCAAGGTCCAGCGCAAGCTGGCCGGCGACGACCCCGAAGTCAACGAAGAGTGGATCTGCGACAAGGGCCGGTTCGCCTTCCGCTACACCGGTGCCGAGGACCGCATCCGCCGGCCGCTGGTCCGCAACCGTGAGACCGGCGAGCTGGCCGAGGCGTCCTGGACCGACGCGCTGCGCGCCGCGGCCGCCGGGCTCGTCGAAGCCCGCAGAGAAGGCGGCGTCGGCGTCCTGACCGGGGGCAGGCTGACCGTCGAGGACGCCTACGCGTACTCGAAGTTCGCCCGCGTCGCCCTGCAGACCAACGACGTGGACTTCCGCGCCCGCCCGCACTCGGCCGAGGAACTCGCGTTCCTCACCTCGCACGTCGTGGGCGTGACGCCGGAGTCCGGCGTCACCTTCGGCGAGATCGAGCGGGCCCGCACGGTCCTGTGCGTCGCGTTCGAGCCCGAGGACGAGGCCCCGATCGTGTTCCTGCGGCTGCGCAAGGCGGCCCGCCGGAACCAGACCCGGGTCGTCCACCTGGGACAGTGGACGACGTCGTCGGTGCGCAAGACGTTCGGCGAGCTGCTCGCCTGCGTCCCCGGCCAGGAGGCCGCGGCCGTCGAAGGCATCACCAAGCACGCGCCGGACCTCGACGAGGCCCTGCGCGGCGAAGGCGCCGTCGTCCTGGTCGGCGAGCGCGCCGCCGCGATCCCCGGCTTGCTCGCCGCCCTGCACGACCTGATCGAGCGCACCGGCGTCCGGCTCGCGTGGATCCCGCGCCGCGCCGGCGACCGGGGTGCGCTGGAGACCGGCTGCGTGCCGTCGCTGCTGCCCGGCGGCCGCCGGGTCGGCGACGACGCCGCCCGCGTCGCCGTCGAAAACGCCTGGGGCGTCCCGATCCCGGCCACCCCGGGCCGCGACACGACCGACATCCTGCTGGCCACCGCGGCCGGCGAGCTCGGCGGCCTGGTCGTCGGCGGTGTCGACCCGTTCGACCTGCCGGACCCGGACCTCGCGCTGCGCGCGCTGGACGCGGCCGGGTTCGTGGTCAGCCTCGAACTGCGGCACAGCGCGGTGACCGAGCGCGCGGACGTCGTGCTCCCGGTGGCCGCGTCGGACGAGAAGTCCGGCAGCTACCTCAACTGGGAGGGCCGCACCCGCCCGTTCGACACGACCATCGAAGGCACCGGCACCCTGCCGGACTGCCGGGTGCTCGACACCCTCGCCGTCGAGATGGACGCGGACCTGTTCACGCAGACGCCGTCCGCCGCCCGTGGCGACTTCGAGAAGCTGGGCCAGGCCTCGGCGCTGCGCTGGAGCCACGTCGCCGCCGAGGTCGCGCCGCCCGCGACGCCGGGTGCCGGCCAGGCGATCCTGTCGACCTGGCGCCAGCTGATCGACAACGGTTCGCTGCAGGACGGCGAGCCGCACCTCAAGGGCACCCAGCGCACGCCGGTCGCGCGGCTGTCCGCGAAGACCGCCGAAGGGCTGGGCGTCACCGTCACGGTGAGCACCGAACGCGGTGCGATCACGCTGCCGGTGGAGGTCGCCGACCTGCCCGACGGCGTCGTGTGGCTGCCGGGCAACTCCGACGGCTCCGCCGTGTTCAAGACGCTCGGTGCCGGGCACGGCGCCGTCGTGAACCTCGCTGGAGGTGGGCAATGACCCCGCTGCTGACCGAAGCTGCTGTCGGGAGTGTGCCCGACGCGGCCACGCGGGCGGCACTGCTGGCGGACGACCCGTTCTGGCTGATCCTGCTCAAGTGCGTGGTCATCCTGCTGATCGGGCCGATCATGACGATCTTCCTGATCGTCTGGGAGCGCAAGGCGGTCGGCCGGATGCAGAACCGGCCCGGCCCCAACCGGGTCGGCCCCGGCGGCTACCTGCAGTCCCTGGCGGACGCGATCAAGCTGCCGTTCAAGGAACAGATCATCCCGGACACCGCCGACCGCAAGGTGTACTTCCTCGCCCCGGTCGTCTGCGTGGTGCCGTCGCTGATCGCGCTGTCGGCCATCCCGTTCGGGCCGGTCGTGTCGATCTTCGGCGAGCGGACCGTGCTGCAGCTGCTCGACCTGCCGGTCAGCGCGCTGGTGATCCTGGCCTGCTCCTCGATCGGCGTTTACGGCCTCGTGCTCGCCGGCTGGTCGTCCGGCTCGCCGTACCCGCTGCTCGGCGGCATGCGCAGCGCGGCGCAGGTGATCTCCTACGAGATCGCGATGGGCCTGTCGATCGTCGCGGTGATCCTGCAGGCGGGGTCGCTGAACCTGGCCGACATCGTCGGCAAGCAGCAGCCGGCGTGGTTCCTCTACCTGGTCCCGAGCTTCGTGATCTACCTGATCTCGATGGTCGGCGAGACCAACCGGGCCCCGTTCGACCTCCCGGAGGCCGAGTCGGAGCTGGTCGGCGGCTTCCACACCGAGTACAGCTCGATGAAGTTCGCGATGTTCTTCCTCGCCGAGTACGTCAACATGGTGATCGTCTCGGCGTTCGCGACGACGCTGTTCCTCGGCGGCTGGATGGCCCCGTGGCCGCTGTCGCTGATCGGGAACAACGTGCTCAACACCGGCTGGTGGCCGGTGCTGTGGTTCTTCGCGAAGATGTTCGTCCTGCTGTTCGGGTTCATCTGGCTGCGCGGCACGCTGCCCCGCCTGCGCTACGACCAGTTCATGCGCCTGGGCTGGAAGGTCCTGGTCCCGCTGAACCTGGTGTGGATCATCATGGTGACCTTCGCGAAGGTCATCACCTGGAACACCGCGTCCATCATCATCGCCGCGGTCGCGATCTTCATCGTCGTCGCGCTGTTCTTCTACGTCCGCGCGTCGGGCCGCGAAGAGGAGAGCGAATCCATCCCGGTGACCGGCGGCGGCTTCCCGGTCCCGCCGCTGGACCTCAAGGTCCCGCAGACCACCCCGCGTCAGAAGGCTTTGGCCAAGGCCGAGGCGAAGGCGGCCCGCCGCAAGCCGGCGGCCGTCGGTACCGCACAGGAAGGGGCACAAGATGGGGTTTCTTGATCCCGTCAAGGGCTTCGGCGTCACCTTCGGGATGATGTTCAAGAAGGTCGCCACCGAGGAGTACCCGGAGGCCGGCGCGCCCGCCGCCCCGCGTTACCACGGACGGCACCAGCTGAACCGCCACCCGGACGGCCTCGAGAAGTGCGTCGGCTGCGAGCTGTGCGCGTGGGCGTGCCCGGCGGACGCGATCTTCGTCGAGGGCGGTGACAACACCGAGGAGGCCCGGTTCTCGCCGGGCGAGCGGTACGGCGCGGACTACCAGATCAACTACCTGCGCTGCATCGGCTGCGGCCTCTGCATCGAGGCGTGCCCGACCCGGTCGCTGACCATGATCAACTTCTACGAGCTGGCCGACGACGACCGCCAGCGGCTGATCTACACGAAGGAAGACCTGCTCGCCCCGCTGCTGCCCGGCATGGAGCAGCCGCCGCACCCGATGCGGCTCGGCGAGAACGAGCAGGACTACTACGTGAACGGCCCCGAACTGGCACGCGGGGAGGGCGCCAAATGATCGCCGCACTCCTGGCCCAAGCGCCCAATGCTTCCGCGGGTGTGTCCACCGGCGAGGCCATCGCGTTCTGGATCCTCGGCCCGCTGTCCCTGCTCGGCGCGCTCGGCATGATCTTCTCCCGCAACGCCGTCCACTCGGCGCTGTGGCTGGTGCTGACCATGCTGAGCCTGGGCGCGCTGTACATGATCCAGTCGGCGCCGTTCCTCGGCTTCACGCAGATCATCGTCTACACCGGCGCGATCATGATGCTGTTCCTGTTCGTGCTGATGCTGGTCGGCCGCGAGAGCTCCGACTCGGTCGTCGAAGTCCTCCGTGGACAGCGGCTGGCCGCGACCGTGCTCGGCATCGGGCTGGCCGCGCTGCTGGCCACCGGCATCTACCGGGCCATGGAGAACGTCACCCCGGCCATCCCGCTCGACTCGGCCACCCCGGCCGGTGGCGGGCCGAAGGGGCTGGGCCGGCTGATCTTCACCGACTACCTGTTCCCGTTCGAGCTGACCTCGGCGCTGCTCATCACCGCCGCGATCGGCGCGATGGTGCTGGCCTTCACCGACCGGCACGCCAAAGGCGGGAAGCTCTCGCAGCGGGAACTGGTGCTGCTCCGCTTCCGCGGCGAGCACGACCGGCCGTCGCCGCTGCCCGGCCCGGGTGTCTTCGCCACCGCCAACTCGGTGGCCACCCCGGCGCTGCTGCCGGACGGCACGATCGCCCCGGAGTCGCTGTCGGCGATCATCGAGTCCACCTCGGCGATCGAGCTGGCGAAGGACCGCAAGCTCGTGGCGGACGAAGGCCCGAAGCCGGACGCGCACGCGCTGGTCGGCTCCGAAGGCGCGGAAACCGAAGGGGAGAAGGCATGACCCCGACGTACTACCTGCTGCTGTCGGCGTTGCTGTTCGCGCTCGGCGCGGTCGGCGTGCTGGTGCGGCGCAACGCGATCGTCGTGTTCATGTGCATCGAGCTGATGCTGAACGCGGTGAACCTGTCGCTGGTCACCTTCGCCCGGATCAACGGCGGGCTCGACGGCCAGATCATGGCGTTCTTCGTCATGGTCGTCGCGGCCGCCGAGGTCGTGGTCGGCCTGGCGATCATCATGGCCATCTTCCGCACCCGGCGCTCGGCCTCGGTCGACGACACCAACCTGCTGAAGTACTAGGAGACACCGAGTGACCGCATCATCGTGGCTGCTGGTGGCCTTCCCGGCTCTCGGCGCCCTGATCCTGCTGCTGGCGGGCAAGCGCGCCAAGGCCTGGGGGCATCTGCTCGGCTCGGCCACCGTCACGCTGGCCTTCGTCTACGGCTTGATCCTGTTCTTCTCCGCGAACACGGGCACCACGACGGACACCAAGCTGTACTCGTGGATCCCGGCCGGCGCGCTGCAGATCGACTTCGGGCTCCGGATCGACGCGCTGTCGCTGACGTTCGTGCTGCTCATCACCGGCGTCGGCATGCTGATCCACTTCTACTCGATCGGCTACATGGCCGACGACGAGGGCCGGTACCGCTTCTTCGCGTACCTGAACCTCTTCGTCGCGTCGATGCTGATCCTGGTGCTGGGCAACAGCTTCGTGACGCTGTACCTGGGCTGGGAAGGCGTGGGTCTCGCGTCCTACCTGCTCATCGGCTGGTACCAGGGCCGCCCGTCCGCCGCCACCGCGGCGAAGAAGGCGTTCCTGATGAACCGCGTCGGCGACGTCGGGCTCGCGCTGGCCATCTTCATCATGTTCAAGTACGCGGGCTCCACCGGCTACGCGCAGGTCTTCCAGGCGGTCGGCGACGGCAAGTTCTCGCCGGGCGCGATCACCGCGATGGCGCTCCTGCTCCTGCTGGGCGCCTGCGGTAAGTCCGGCCAGTTCCCGCTGCAGGCCTGGCTCCCGGACGCGATGGAGGGCCCGACCCCGGTCTCGGCCCTGATCCACGCGGCGACGATGGTGACCGCCGGTGTCTACCTGGTGGCCCGCTCGAAGGACATCTTCAACGCCACCGAGGACGGCCGGCTGATCGTCACGCTGGTCGGCACGGTGACGCTGCTGCTCGGGTGCATCATCGGCTGTGCGTACGACGACATCAAGAAGGTCCTCGCGTACTCCACGGTCAGCCAGATCGGCTACATGATGCTGGCCGTGGGCCTCGGGCCGATCGCGTACGCGCTGGGCATCATGCACCTGGTCGCGCACGGCTTCTTCAAGGCCGGGCTGTTCCTCGGCGCCGGGTCGGTCATGCACGGCATGAACGACGAGGTCGACATGCGGAAGTTCGGCGGGCTGCGCAAGCACATGCCGATCACCTTCATCACCTTCGGCCTCGGCTACCTGGCCCTGATCGGCATCCCGCCGCTGTCGGGTTTCTTCACCAAGGACGCGATCATCGAAGCGGCGTTCGGCCAGGGCGGCTGGCGCGGCTGGGTGATGGGCGGGGCGGCGCTGCTCGGCGCCGGGCTCACCGCCTTCTACATGACCCGCCTGATGGTGATGACGTTCTTCGGCAAGGAGCGCTGGAAGGACATCAAGTCCAGCGATGGGCGGGACTTCCACCCGCACGAGTCCAAGTCGGTCATGTGGATCCCGATGGCGGTCCTGGCCATCGGCTCGGTCGGCGCGGGCGCGTTCTTCGCACTCGGCCACCGCTTCAGCGACTGGCTGACGCCGTCGGTCGGCAAACTGGAGGAAGCGCACCACGCGCCGTTCGACGCCTGGGTGATTTCGGCCGCCGCGATCGTGTTCTCGGTGCTGGGCGTGCTGATCGCGATCCTGATCTTCCGCCGTGACGTCCCGGTCGAGCAGCCCCAGCGGGTCTCGTTCGTGACCCGGGCGGCGCGCAAGGACCTGTACGGCAACGCCCTCAACGAGACGCTGGTCGCCCGCCCGGGCACCTGGCTCTCGCGGGCGCTGGTGTTCGTCGACAACCGCGGCGTCGACGGCGCGGTCAACGGCCTGGCCGCCGGTCTCGGCGGCGGGTCCGGCCGGCTGCGGCGGCTCCAGACCGGTTTCGTCCGGTCCTACGCGCTGTCGATGCTGGGCGGCACGTTCCTGCTTCTGGCGGCTCTCCTGCTGGTGAGGTTCTCCTGATGACCTGGTTGCTCATCCTCATCCTGGTGCCGCTCGCCGGCTCCCTGGTGCTGGCGTTCCTCAAGGGGAACGACCGCGCCGCGGTGCTGGCCGCGCTGGCGTTCTCGATCCTCGAGCTCCTGCTCGTGATCCCGTTCTGGCTCAGCTACTCGCCTTCGGGCGCGCGGCTGCAGATGACGTCGAGCTTCGACTGGATCCCCAGCTTCGGCGTGCACATCTCGTTCGGCGTCGACGGCATCGCGCTGGTCATGATCGCGGTGATCGCGCTGCTGGTGCCGATCGTCGTCGGCGGGCTCGGCACGATGGACAAGCTCCCGGCGGGGCGCAGCGCGGGCGGGTTCCTGTCGCTGATCCTGCTGCAGGAGGCGCTCACGATCGGCGTGTTCGCCGCGACCGACGTCTTCCTGTTCTACGTGCTGTTCGAAATCATGCTGATCCCGATGTACTTCCTCATCGGCGGCTACGGCGGCGCGAACCGGCAGTACGCGGCGGTGAAGTTCTTCCTGTACTCGTTCCTCGGCGGCCTGATCATGCTGGCGTCGGCGATCGGGGCGTACTCGCTCGCGAAGGACAAGCTCGGGCACGGCACGTTCGACTGGGCCACGCTGGTGACGGTGGTGCGCGACGCGCCGCTGTCCACGCAGATCTGGCTGTTCCTCGGGTTCTTCCTGGCGTTTGCGATCAAGGCGCCGCTGGTGCCGTTCCACACCTGGCTCCCGGACGCGGCGGGGGAGGCGCCGATCGGCGTCGCCGTCCTGCTGGTCGGCGTGCTGGACAAGGTCGGCACGTTCGGGTTCCTGCGCTACTGCCTGCCGATGTTCCCGGACGCCAGCAAGGCCCTGGCGCCACTGGTGCTGGTGCTCTCGGTGATCGGCGTCCTGTACGGATCGATCCTCGCGGCCGGGCAGCGGGACATGAAGCGGTTCATCGCCTACGTGTCCATCGCGCACTTCGGCTTCATCTCGCTGGGCATCTTCGCGTTCAACGAGCAGGCGATGGTCGGCTCGGCGACGTACATGCTCAACCACAGCCTGGCGACGGGCATGCTGATCGTGGTGATCGGCCTGGTGATCGCGCGCGGCGGGTCGTCTCGCATTTCGGACTACGGCGGCATGGCGAAGGTGACCCCGCTGCTGGCGGGCCTGTTCCTCCTCGCCGGTCTGTCCACCTTGTCCTTGCCGGGCACCAACTCCTTCGTTTCGGAGTTCCTGGTGCTCATCGGGTCCTTCGTGGACCAGCCGGTGTACACGATCCTGGCCACGGTGGGCATGGTCCTGGCCGCGGCGTACGTCCTGTGGCTCTACCAGCGGGTCTTCCAGGGGCCGGTCCGCGGTGATGCTGTGTTGTCACCGGCCCCGACGGGGCCTCCCACCCCGACCAGCGTGGAGTCGGGCGGCGCTGTAACCACGGCGATCGCGCCGGAACTGGGCGCGAAGAAGGCCATCACCGACCTGAACGGCCGGGAGATCGCGATCCTCGCGCCGCTGGTCGTGCTGATCATCGTCCTCGGCTTCTACCCGAAGCCGGTGCTCGACACAGTCACCCCGACGGTGCAGCAGACGCTGTCCGCGGTCCAGGGAGGCAAGTAAAGGTGCTCGACATCCTCCTGACCCAGGCCCCGGAGCCGCCGGTGCAGGTGCCGTCGGTCAACTACGCGGCCGTGCTGCCGGTGCTGATCGTCTTCGGCGCGGCGTGCGTCAGCGTGCTGGTCGAGGCGTTCGCGGCGAAGCGGTCCCGGTTCGGCATCCAGGTCGGCTTGAGCCTGGCGGCGATCGTCGCGGCCGGCGTCAGCCTGATCATCTACGCCACGGGCAACGCGCCCGCCGGCGGCGTCACGACGTTCAGCGGCGCGATCTCGATCGACCGGCCGGCATTGTTCCTCTGGGGCACGCTGCTGGCGCTGGCGGTCGGCGCGGTGCTGCTGATCTCCGACCGCGTGGTCGAGCCGGGCGGCGCGCTCGTCGCCCAGGCGGGCATCCGCCCGGGCACGGTCCAGGACCGCGCCCAGACGGCGACGGTCATGCAGACCGAGGTCTTCCCGCTGACGTTGTTCGCGCTCGGCGGCATGATGGCGTTCACCGCGGCGAACGACCTGCTGACGATGTTCATCGCGCTGGAAGTGCTGTCGCTGCCGCTGTACCTGATGTGCGGCCTCGCGCGTCGTCGCCGGCTCCTCTCGCAGGAGGCGGCGGTCAAGTACTTCCTGCTCGGAGCGTTCTCGTCGGCGTTCTTCCTGTACGGGCTGGCGTTGCTGTACGGCTACGCGAACTCGGTGAAGCTGGGTGACATCGCGGCCGCCGCGGCCGGTTCGGACCGCTCGGACACGCTGCTGTTCGCCGGACTGGGTCTGCTGGTGGTCGGCCTGCTGTTCAAGGGTTCGGTCGGCCCGTTCCACACGTGGACCCCGGACGTGTACCAGGGAGCCCCGACGCCGGTGACGGCGTTCATGGCGGCGTGCACGAAGGTCGCGGCGTTCGGCGGGATCCTGCGGGTGCTGTCGGTGGCGTTCTCGTCGACTTCGTGGGAGTGGCGCGGGGTCCTCTGGGGCGTGGCGATCATCTCGATGGTGATCGGCGCGGTGCTGGGCCTGACGCAGACCGACGTCAAGCGCATGGTGGCGTACTCGTCGATCGCCCACGCGGGCTTCCTGCTGGTCGGCGCGATCGCGATGACTAAGGACGGCCTCTCGAGCACGCTGTTTTACCTGCTGGCGTACGGCTTCACGACGCTGGCGGCGTTCGGCGTGATCAGCCTGGTGCGCGATTCCTCGGGCGAGGCGACGCACCTCTCGGCGTGGGCGGGTCTGGCCAAGCGATCGCCTCTGGTGGCGGGTGTCTTCACGTTCTTGCTCTTGGCGTTGGCGGGGATTCCGTTGACGTCCGGTTTTGTGGGCAAGTTCGTGGTGTTCTCGGCGGCGCTGTCGGACGGAATGGCGCCGCTGGTGGTGATCGCCCTGGTGTTCAGCGCGGTGGCGGCGTTCTTCTACCTCCGGGTGATCGTGTTGATGTACTTCTCCGAGCCGGCGGCGGACGGCCCTTCGGTGTCGGTCCCGGGTTTCGGCACGGGAACGGCGATCTTCCTCGGCACGGCGGTCACGTTGGTGCTGGGCTTGGTCCCGGCCTTCGCCCTCGGCTGGGCCGGTTCGGGCGGGTTCGCTTTCTGACGTTTGTGTTTGTGGCCGCCACTCCCTCTTTATGAGGGGGTGGCGGCTTTCAGTTTGTGGCTGAGGTTCTTGTTTTCCCCGGGCAGAACGCTGATGTAACCGTCGTCGACAGCGATCCCGACGCGGCCGGCTTTCAGATCGAGGTAGCTGACGGTTTTGCCTTCGGTTTGGAGCTGCCCCACGCCGTAATGAGGTTGCTGGAAGAGGGCGTCGAGTTCCTGCGCTTCCCGGCTGCGGGCGGGGGCGTCGTCGAAGATGTCACTCGCCGGCGGGTCCCGGAAGTCCCCTTGCGGCAGCGAGAAGGGCTTGATGGCGGCCGGTGGGCATTCGGGCAGAAGGGCCACGAGGGCGTCGGCGGGGTGGGCGTCGTCGATGCCGGCGAGTTCAACTTGCGCACCCCGGCAAACGACGCTGACTTTGGAGTGGCCCTTGACGGCTACGAGTACCCCGATTTGTTCGGTGGTGTTTCGAGCGTAGGCGACGAATTTCTTCGCGGGCTGGTCGATGAGGTGGAGGACGTCTTCGAATTCGGGGGTGAAGCCGTCACCTTGGGTGAAGCCGTAGGGGCTGAGTTCTTCGAAGGCTTCGCGGGTGATTTGTTGTTTCGCGGACGGCGGGACGTAGCGGAGGCCGCCGGCGAAGACGGGGTGCGGGTCGCCGCATCCGACGTTGCGCATGGCGGTGAGCAGGGTGTTCAGCGAGAAGGTGGATTTCATCGTTTCTTGTTCTCACCGATGACCGGGGGCATGGGTTTCTCGATGAAGCCGCCGAAGGTCTCGTCGGGGTCCGGGTTTTGGAGGTAGGGCGCTTTTTTCTTTTCGCGGTCTTCTTCTTTGCCGCCGCGTCCGGGCATCGGAGTGCCCATGGGGAGGCCGTTGGCACCCCGGGGGCCGGCGGAGCCGCGGGCGGGGTTGGGAAGCCGTTCCTCGGGAAGGCGAGCCCCAGTGCTGCTTCCGGGGGCGCGGGGGCCGGGCGGGTTCGGTTTGCTGCCTGTGCCTGTGCCTGTGCCGGGTCCGGTTCCTGGGTTGGTTCCCGTCGGGTATCCACCGCCGGCGTAGGGGCCGGTCCCGGGTCCGAAACCGCCGGGCCAGTTGGTCCCGCTGCCAGGCAGGTTGCTGACAGGCTGCCCGGTGGGCCCGAACTCATACCCACCCTGAGCGGCGGGCTTGGGGAGGTAGCTGTTGGCGTGGGTGGTGTCGGGGTTTGTGCTTCCGGGCCTTACGTGGTTCTGGGCCGGGTCCTGGCTAGTGCCTTGGGTCCGGCGCTGGTCGGTGACTGGATTAGTGACCTGGGTTTGCCCTGGCCGGACGGTCTGCCGGTCCTGTGAGGGAACTTGAGTTTGCCGCGGGTTCCGCGTCCACTCGCCGGTATCGGTGGATTGGGTCTTCCAGTCGACCGTCCGGTCGGTCTGATCGGTCCGGTCGGCGGCGGCGGGGTCAGTCAGGGAGCCGGGAGCCCCGGAGTCGGCGAGTTGCGCGTACCGCGCGGGCATCTGCCCACCATTGGCGGTACTGGCGGAGTGGTAGGCGCTGAAGGCATCGATGTTGGCTTGGCTGTCAGCCTGCCACCCGGCAACTTTGGTGTGGTAGGAATCCCACCCTTTACCGGTGATGACATTGAGAACATCATCGGTCCCCAATTCCGGCGGCTGGGGAGCAACGGGCTTGACAGAGTGTTTGGCGGTCCCAAAGGCATCCATCTGAGCCCCAACAGCGGTCTGCGCATTCTTGAGATGAACAGCATCATCAGCGGCGGCATGCACAAGGGGAAGCGTGGCATCGGCAGCGGAGTCCCCGGCATCGCCCCGCCAGCCGGACATGGTCTTGGCCCGGAGGGCGCTGATCCGCTGAGCCCGCTCAACCATCCGATTGGTCAAGTCGATGGCACCCTCTTGTGCGCCGGCGAGCGAATCGCTGCCATTGCCACCAGTAACCTGTTCGTATATCTGAGCTGCCGTCAACGGCATTTCGGTGACCATCAGCGCGCCTTCCGAAGATTGTCCAGCACCTTTGCCGCTACGTCGTGAGCGGCCGCGCAGGGATCCTTCTTGCCGACTTTGGCTTCAGACAAAGATATCGATATGTCGACTTGCTGAGTATCGCTCGTGCCGAGCGCGAGCAGGCAGCGCCCTCTCGTGCTCCTTTCGTCGATTTGGCCGAAGGCGACTGTCGGGTACCCGTCTATTGGCTCAAGCGGCTCGAAGAATGGATATACGGTGTCTTTCGCGCGGTAAATACCAGTCAGGCCGAGCCGGGTGGTCTTGAAGTAGGTCACTCCTACGCCAGCCTGGGAAACGGCGGGAACGTTCCACCGGCAAGTGGGGCCGGCCTCATCGTCGACAGCAGGATTTGTCGTGACGTCCGGGCCGAGGAGCTCTTTACTCTGCTCCGGAGTCAAAGAGTCGCACGGAAGTTGCTGAAAATGGCTGATGTCGATCGGGTTGTCGACCTTCGGCACGCCGGCGCCAGGCAAAGTGTCATCTGGCGGCGAAGCCGTCGTCGACTGGCTCTCCCGGCTCGATGGCAATGCGGTGCCGTCTGTTCGACCGGTGCAAGCGGTCAAGACCAGCAGGGATGTGCCGAGCAGAAAGGCCATTCCGCGCATCACAGCGATCCTCCGGTCTGCCTGATGGCAGAGCTGTGTGCGTCCTCGGTCGCCGCGTACTTGCCGAGAGCCACTTCGAATTTTCTGGCCATCGTCCGGCAGTATCGTTCCCGCTCGTCGAGCGTCACCAATAAGGCTCGGCCGGAGGTTCGGATTTGCTCGGCGTTGCCCTCGCTCGCGTACTCGAGTCCCGGTGCCTGCGCCTGAGCCATCAGTTGCGCGCGTTGTAGGTCGTCACGGAACTCGTTCGCCAGGTCGTTCCACTCACGCATCAGCTCACGAAGCGTCTCCACGTCGTACTCAAAGCCCGCACCCCCAGCAACCCCGCCCCCATAAGACCCAGCCCGCGGGATCCCATTAGGCCCTGGCAGCTCCCAATCCGCACCCGGATCGTAAACCGGCGGCTCAGACACACCACACCACCGAAACAGTCGTCATCAGCTCTCCCCTAGCTTGCAGTGTGCTCCACCCCGAGCACCCTGCGTATCCGACGTCTCGCACCCTACCAGGGTTCCCGCCTCGAAAAACAAAGGTCACAAGGGCCGCGGCTGTCCTCTCGGCGGTGTCCCACGCCGCGGCCCTCGTGACGTCTATGGGGTTGGGGAACAGCTCGTCCGGCCCAACGTCACCTGGCCGCTCATGCCCGACTCGGGCAGGAAATCGATGCGCAGCATCGTCAAACCGACGCTTCCGTCGCCCGGGAGTTCCTGGGTGTTGAATACCGCGTTCGCCAGCGCCGTTCCGTCCGCCTTCTTGATCGGCGACACATATCCCGCCGGCACCGGGTTCGGCGGGTTCTGAATCCCCGACAGCCCGCCGAACGTCCAGTTCGCGCTCGTCTGCGTCTGCGTTGCGTCGCACGTCACCGTGAAACTCGACAGCCTCACCCTCGGTCCGCCCGCGCTCGTCAACGCCGACAGTTCGAAGTTCTTGCCCGTTGCCGTCGACCTCGCCGTTGTGCACGACGATGTGCCGCCGCCGAAGGTGATGCCCGGCCTCGAGACCGCCTCGGCCGTTGCGCTCGTCGGGCCGGCGATCGAACAAGCGCCCTGGGGTGGGACCTCGATCTTCGAGCCCTCCTTCGTGAACTCCGCCCACCCGATGTTCGCCATACCCGGCAAACCGACCGAAGCCGCCGAAGCGGGCGAAACAGCCGAAGTAACCAGGCCCGTCACCGCCAAAGCCGTGACGATGGTGCTGCGCATCTCACTGTCTCCTCGCCGCCGGAGAGCGGCCGTCTTGGCGGCTCTTCCAGGACTGAATATCCGCTCGCCGGAGACCTGCGTTGCGCCCGGAAACTGCGATCACCCTTTCGAGGATCGCCAACCACCCGGTGGGTGGCGGTGGGCGGTGTCATGTTCGTCACCGTTTCCGCAGGACAGCGGGTAAACGACGACGCGACGTAGCCACTACGCTCAAGGGACAACCCGAGGTGCACGAGTAGAGCGGAGCCGACGTGTCTGTGCCTTCCCCAGCCCCCGGGGCGGGATCCCTCCCCGCTGCGCCGGGTGGCGCCCTCGACGACCTGCGGGCGTCGGTCGGCCTGCAGATCGCCGACGAGACCCTGCTGCGCTCCATCGCCGGCGGGCTGACCGAGGTCGAGAAGCTGCTGCGTGAAGTCGTCCGCAGCGACGTCCAGGCCGTCAACGACGCCGCGTTGCACCTGGTCGAGGCCGGGGGCAAACGCTTCCGTCCGCTTTTCACCCTCCTGTCGGCGCAGTTCGGGCCCAAGCAGGACGACCACGTCATCATCGCCGCCGCCGCGGTCGAGCTGGTGCACCTGGCCACGCTCTACCACGACGACGTCATGGACGAGGCCACCATGCGGCGCGGCGCCGAGAGCGTCAACGCCCGCTGGGACAACACCATCGCCATCCTCACCGGCGACTTCCTCTTCGCGCACGCTTCGCGGCTCGTCGCCGACCTCGGCACGGATGCCGCGCGGATCATCGCCGAGACCTTCGGCGAGCTGGTCACCGGGCAGATGCGCGAGACCGTCGGCCCCGGCCCGGGTGACGACGCCGTCGCGCACTACCTCACCGTCATCGCCCAGAAGACCGGCTCGCTGATCGCCACGTCCGGCCGCTTCGGCGGCATGATGTCCGGCGCCGCCCAGGAGCACATCGAGGCGCTGCGCCGGTTCGGCGACATCATCGGCACCGCCTTCCAGATCTCCGACGACATCATCGACATCGCCTCGCCGTCCGACGAGCTCGGCAAGGCGCAGGGCACCGACCTGCGCGAAGGCGTCCGGACGCTGCCCATGCTGTACGCGCTCGCCGACCCGGGTACCGACCCCCGGCTGACGCAGCTGCTGTCCGGTCCGATCGCCGAAGACGATCTCGTCCAGGAGGCGCTGGAGCTGCTGCGGGTCAGTAGCGGACTCGATCGAGCACGCGTCACCCTCTCCGACTACGCTCAGCGCGCGCGAGCCGAGCTCACCGCGCTGCCCGCCTCACCCGCCAGGGACGCGTGCGAGTCGGTCGCCGACTACCTGGTCGCGCGCACGCGCTGAAGCACTAACAGGGGCAGGGAAAGATGTCCATATTCGGACAGGTCTGGCTGTGGAGCCTCGCCGCGTTCTTCGTCGGTGTCCTCCTCACCTGGCTCGTGCTCGTGCTGCCGCTCCGCAAGAGCGTCCGCCGGCTGGAGAGCTCGCTCGCGCAGGCCCACGCCGACGCCGCGCGCACCCCGGCGAACGCGGCCGCGGTGAACGCCACCGCGGAGGTGTTCCGGCGGCCCGAGCTGGAGCCGACCCGCCAGGAGACCTCCTACCCCGGCACGCTGGTCGCCGCGCCGCCGATCCACCGCGACGACGTCCACGACGACATCGACGAGGACTTCGCCGAGCTGGACGCCCAGGTGCCGTCGCGGATGCCGCCGGCGCCGGAGCCGGAGCCGGTCCACCAGCCGGAGCCGGAGCCCGCGGAAGACGACCCGTACCGGAGCGCGGCCTCCCAATTCCTGACGCCGGAGGACGAGCCGGAACCGGACGACCCCTACCGCGCCACCGCGACGCAGTACCTGGCCCCGGTCGGGGACTCGTTCGACGACGAGGCGGACCCCGAGACCCAGGCGCTGCCGCGGCTCGAGCAGCAGGTCGGCCCGAACCCGGCGGGCTCGCTGTTCCGGCCCCCATCCGGCGAGCCGGCGCCCGCGCCCGAGCCGGACTGGTTCGACCACGAGCCGCCGTCCCAGCGGTCGGCGTTCGAGGAGCCGGTGGAGCGCACGCGGTACATCGGCGAGCACCCCGGTTCGGTTCGCGAGGCCGAGCCGGACGACGACGAGCCGGACGACGACGACCTGCCGCAGTACGCGTTCGGTGGCGACATCGGCGACGCCGAGCCGGACGTGCCGCCGGAGACCCCGGCCGAGGCGACGCAGGTGCTGCCGAAGCGCCGGCGGCGGGAGGCGGTGCGCGGCGGGTTCGACGCGCCGCAGCCGATCCAGCCGTCGATGCGCACGGTCGAGCGCCGCGAGCCCGACGTCTCCGGCGCGCACAGCGGCTCGCTGTTCGAGCCGTCGGTGCAGCCGAACCAGGCGGCCGCCGCGGTCGCGGCGCCGGAGCCGCCGCCCGCCCGCCAGGCGGCGGGCGACTCGGTGCCGCCGGGTCCGTTCGGCCCGGGTTCGGCGATGCCGCGCCCCGGTGGCGGGGCACCCAGCGACAGCTTCGCCGTGAAGGCCAGCGTCACGGCTTTGCGGTACTGCACCAAGGAATCGGCGCAGTTCCCCAAGATGGTCGCCGAGGTGTGGTTCCGGACGGCGGAGGACGCCGAGCGGGTCGGGTTCCGGCCGCTCAGCTGACGTCAGGCCGGACGGCCTGACGTCCGGGACAAATGTCCTGAGATCAACGTGGCCCGAAACGCCGAAGGCCGCCATGCCCCGGGCATGGCGGCCTTCGAAAAGCTGCGGGTTACGCGACCGTCCAGGTGTCCTTGCCGCGCAGCAGGGCCTGCAGGTCCGGGGTGCGGGCCGCGCGGGCCTCCTCGACCTGGGCGCGGGCGCCGTCGTCGTACGTCGGGCGCTCGACCTGGCGGAGGATGCCCGTCGGGACGTGGTTGAGGTTCTGGTCGCCCAGGCGCGACAGCGCGAACGCGTACGACGTGTCCAAGATCGACGGGTCGTGCACCACGATGTCGTCTTCGCCGATGTCCGCGACCTTGGCGACGTCCAGGCCGCCCCAGTCGCCGCGCTTGACGCCGAACTCCTGGTTCGGGCCGAAGCGGATCGGCTCGCCCGCGCGCAGCGGGATCAGCCGGGCGGCGGCCTCGTCGGCGTCCTTGAGGACGTCGAACGCGCCGTCGTTGAAGATCGGGCAGTTCTGGTAGATCTCCACCAGTGCCGACCCGCGGTGCTGCGCCGCGGCCTGCAGGACCTCGGTGAGGCCCTTGCGGTCGGAGTCCATCGCCCGGCCCACGAACGACGCCTCCGCGCCGATCGCCAGCGACAGCGGGTTGAACGGCGTGTCCACCGAACCCATCGGCGTCGACTTCGTGACCATGCCCTGCCCGGACGTGGGGGAGTACTGGCCCTTGGTCAGCCCGTAGATCCGGTTGTTGAACAGCAGGATCTTGATGTTCACGTTGCGCCGCAGCGCGTGGATCAGGTGGTTGCCGCCGATGGACAGCGCGTCGCCGTCACCGGTGACGACCCACACCGACAGGTCCGGCCGGGTGGTGGCCAGTCCGGTCGCGATCGACGGCGCGCGGCCGTGGATCGAGTGCATGCCGTAGGTGTTCAGGTAGTACGGGAACCGCGACGAGCAGCCGATGCCCGAGATGAACACGATGTTCTCGCGCTTGAGGCCCAGCGTCGGCAGGAACGACTGGACCGCGTTCAGCACGACGTAGTCGCCGCAGCCGGGACACCAGCGGACTTCCTGGTCGGACTTGTAGTCCTTGGCCTTCTGCGGCTCTTCGGTCGTCGGCACAAGGTCGAGGCCGCCGACGGTCGGGAGCCCGATGTCGATCGCGGTCATTTTGCCGCCTCCGTAGTAACGCCGGTGATGATCTCCGAGAACAGGTTCTGCAGCTCTTCGGCCTTGAACGCCATCCCGGCGACCTTGGTGTGCGAGTGGACGTCCACCAGGTACTTCGCCCGCAGCAGCAGCGACAGCTGGCCGAGGTTCATCTCCGGCACCACGACCTTGTCGTAGCTGCGCAGGATGTCGCCGAGGTTGGCCGGCAGCGGGTTGAGGTGCCGCAGGTGCGCCTGCGCGATCGGCAGGCCGAGCTTGCGCACGCGGCGGCAGGCCGCGCCGATCGGGCCGAACGAGCTGCCCCAGCCGAGCGCGAGCACGCGGGCCTTGCCGCCGCTCGGGTCGTCGACGACGAGATCGGGGACGTCGATGCCGTCGATCTTCGCCTGCCGCAGCCGGACCATCTTGTCGTGGTTGTCCGGGTCGTAGGAGATGTGGCCGGTCTTGTCGGCCTTCTCCAGCCCGCCGATGCGATGCTGCAGCCCGGGTGTGCCCGGGATCGCCCAGGCACGGGCGAGGGTCTCGGGGTCGCGGACGTACGGCCAGAACTCGCCGGAGTCGTTCTCGGCGTTGGGCTCGGTCGCGAACTCGACCCGCAGGTCGGGCAGCGACCCGACGTCCGGGATCAGCCACGGTTCGGAGCCGTTCGCGATCGCGCCATCGGAGAGCAGCAGCACCGGCGTGCGGTACTTCAGCGCGATCCGGGTCGCCTCGACGGCCGCGTCGAAGCAGTCCGCGGGCGACAGCGGCGCGACGATCGGCACCGGCGACTCGCCGTTGCGGCCGAACATCGCCTGCAGCAGGTCGGCCTGCTCGGTCTTGGTCGGCAGGCCGGTGGACGGGCCGCCGCGCTGGACGTCGATGACGACCAGCGGCAGCTCCACCATCACGCCGAGGCCGACGGCTTCGGACTTCAGCGCGACACCCGGCCCGGACGTCGAGGTGACGCCGAGCGCGCCGCCGTAGGACGCGCCGAGCGCGGCGCCGATGCCGGCGATCTCGTCCTCGGCCTGGAAGGTGATGATGCCGAAGTTCTTGTGCTTGGACAGCTCGTGGAGGATGTCCGACGCCGGCGTGATCGGGTAGGTGCCGAGCAGGATCTGCAGGCCCGAGCGCTGCCCGGCGGCGACGAGCCCGTAGGCCAGCGCGGTGTTGCCGGTGATCTGCCGGTAGGTGCCCTGGGTCAGCTTCGCCGGGGCGACCTGGAAGGTCGTCGCGAAGGACTCGGTGGTCTCGCCGTAGTTCCAGCCCGCGCGGAAGGCGAGGATGTTCGCTTCGGCGATGTCCGGCTTCTTCGCGAACTTCTCGCGCAGGAACCGCTCGGTGCCCTCGGTCGGCCGGTGGTACATCCACGACAGCAGGCCGAGCGCGAACATGTTCTTGCAGCGCTCGGCGTCCTTCTTGCCGAGGCCGGTGTCCGCGAGCGCGCCCTGGGTCAGGGTCGACATGGCGACCCGGTGCACCTGGTACGCCTCGAGCGTGTCGTCCTCCAGCGGGTCGCTCGCGTAGCCGACCTTGACGAGGTTGCGCTTGATGAAGTCGTCGGTGTTGAGGATGATCGTGCCGCCGTGCGGGACGTCGGCGAGGTTCGCCTTCAGCGCGGCCGGGTTCATCGCCACCAGCACGTCTGGCCGGTCGCCGGGGGTGAGGATGTCGTAGTCGGCGAAGTGCACCTGGAAGCTCGAGACGCCGGGGATCGTGCCCTGTGGCGCGCGGATCTCGGCGGGGAAGTTCGGCATCGTGGACAGGTCGTTGCCGAACGCGGCGGCCTCGGACGTGAACCGGTCGCCGGTCAGCTGCATGCCGTCACCGGAGTCGCCCGCGAACCGGATGACCACCCGGTCCAGCTTGCTGACCTCGGTCGGCCTGGTTGCGGCGAGCGAGCCGTGGCCAGCGCCGTTGCCGTTCGCACTCGTGCTCATGGGTCAGGGATTCCCTCTCTCCCGACGGTACGGCTTCCGTTCGCCTGCCGGTGCCGCGGCTGCGTTCACCAGGTCTACTCCCGAGGTTAGCTCGCCCTCAACACCGATGTTGGTAGTGTCCCGGGTGTTGGACGACCTCTTCGGTGCGGTCCCCTGTTTCTCCGGCAAGAACGCCAAATACCTGTAACCGATGGTAACGGGCAGCTGCGCTGGTGCGCTGTGATGCCTGTCTCCCGGAGGGTAGGGCCACCGGCTTGAGTCACGGCCGAGAACGGATCCGGTCCCGCAGCAGGGAAAGCCGTTCGGCGAACTCCGGTGACGCCAGCGAGGCCAGCTGCGGCCGGATCTCGACGTCGACGGCTTCGCTGTGCCGGGCCAGGCCGGCGGTGGTGCGGAGACTGCGCTTGGTGGCGATCAACGCTTCGCGCGGGGCAGCCACGGCGGGGTGAGCGAGCTCACGCGCGGCCGTCAGCAGTTCGTCATGACCGCCGTCGACGATCCGGAGCGCCAGCCCGGCGCGCACCGCGGCTTCGGCGTCGAGGGGCTCGCCGAACAACGTCATCGCGGCGGCCTGCTGCGGGCCGGCCAGCCGCTGCGTCATCCAGGTCATCCCGCCGCCGGGGTGCAGCCCGAGTTCGAGGAACCGGGCGACGAACTTCGCCCGCGGTCCGGCCAGCCGGACGTCGGCGGCGAGGGCGAGGTTCAGCCCGGCCCCGACCGCGGCCCCGCCGACGGCGGCGATCGTCGGCAGCGCGCACCGGGCCACGGCGAGGAAGCCCTCGTAGACGGCGCGCAGGCCGGCCTCGTCGGCCTCGGCGAGCGTGGACAGGTCGGCCCCGGCGCAGAAGGCGGGCGGCGTCCCCGTGACGACGACGGCGTGCACCGACTCGTCCCGTTCCGCGGCGTCGACGGCGGCCGCGAGCTGCGCGGAGAGGTCGAGGGTCAGCGCGTTGCGGCTGCCGGGAGCGTCGACGGTCAGCAGGGCGACGCCGCCGGAGTGCTCGCTGACGATGCGGTCGGTCATGCGGCCCAGCGTGGCACGGTCCGGTATTACTGGACGCATGGGGGAAGTGGTGGGCGCGCTGGTCAAGGGGATCATCGTGCTGGCTGGCAACCTGCTGACGATGATCGACACGGTCGAGCTGTTCGGCGGCCGCCGCCGCCGGGCCCGCGCTGCGGCCGCGGCGCGCGGGGAGGTCGTGGAGTACCCGTGCGTGCTGCGCGACGAGGAGCTGACCGGCGGCCGCGAGCGGCGAGGGTGGCTGGTGGCCGGCGACGGCCCGGTGCGGTGGCGTTCGTTGCGCGAGGAGCCGGTGGTGTTCGAGCCGGGGGAGCTGACGATGCAGGCGGTCGACCGCCAGGCGGTGACGTTCCACGCCGCCGGTGGCCGGACGGAGCTGCGGCTGCACCCGGACGAGGCCCCGGCGGTGCTGCGGGCGCTGGGCGGCTGAGGTCGCGCCTCCGGCCCCGATGACCAGCTTATCGGCGAGGGCCGACAGTTTCGCGCGCCCGCAGCCCGCAGCCGCCCCTCAGCCGTGCCGGGCCGGCCGGTAGGTCAGCACCTGGGTGTGGCCGTCGAAGGTCCGGGCTTCGAGCAGTTCGAGGTCGAAGTCGTCCACGCCGGCGAAGACCCGGTCCACGCCGGTCTTCCCGGAGAGCACCGGGAAGACCGTCACCTCGACGGTGTCGACCAGACCGGCGTTGAGCAGCGCGCGGTTGAGCGTCAGGCTCCCGTGGGAGCGCAGCGGCACGTCGGATTCGGCCTTGAGCCGCGAGACGACCTCGAGCGGATCGCCGGCCTCGATGGTCGTGCCCGGCCAGCCGAGCGGTTCGGTGAGCCGGCGGGAGAGCACCGTGACGGGGGAGGCGAACATGCGCGTGATCCACTCGTCGAACCGGCTGCGATCGAAGCCCGCGCGCAGGAACGGCGCGTTGGACGCGTAGGTCTTGGCCCCGAGCACCATGCGGAACGGGTCGCGGTGTGCGGCGGCGCGGTGCGCGAGGAATTCGGGACCCTGCTTGCCCCAGTAGCCGCCCCAGTCGCCGTTGTGGTTGGCGAAGCCGTCGAGCGTGGAGAAGACGTCGAAGGTGTAGGTGGCGGTCATGGTGGCTCCTCGCGGGGCAGTCGGTCGTGCCTGGCGGCACCTCACCCCGGCCACGAACGCCACCGGCCCGATCCGACAACCGCCTCCGAAGTTTTCTCGACTCCGCCCGGAGACGTCACTGCTCCGGCGTCGGCGGCCGCTCCAGCAGCCGTGAGAGCACCACCGTCGACACCGTCCGGTCCACGATCTCCAGCCCGCGCAGCCGCTCCAGCGCCGTCTCCAGGTGGTGGATGTCCGCCGCCCGCAGGTGGACGATCGCGTCCGCCGCTCCCGACACCGTGTACGCGGCCACCACCTCCGGGAGCGGCTCCAAACGCGCCCGGATGCGGGCCGGGGTGATGTTGCCCTGGCACGTGACCTCGACGAACGCCTCCGTGCCCCAGCCCAGTGCCTCCGGGTCGACCACCGCCGTGAAACCCCGCAGGATCCCCGTCTCGAGCAGCCGGTCGACGCGCCTCTTCACCGCCGGGGCGGACAGGCCGACCACCTTGCCGATCTCCGCGTAGCTGGAGCGCGCGTTCGCCACGAGGCACGAAACGATTCGCTGGTCGATGGTGTTCACACGCAACATCTAGCACAGATACGCGCAGCGAACAGCGATTGATTGCGATATTAGGCGCCCCTTACCCTGCAATCATGCAGGCGATGCGCGTACCGACCACCCGTCGATACCTGATGTGCCCCCCGCGCTTCTTCGCGGTGGACTACGTGATCAACCCCTGGATGGACCCCACCCAGCCGGTCAGCGCCGACGTCGCCGTCGCGCAGTGGACCGAGCTGCGCGACACCTACCGCCGCCTCGGCCACACCGTCGAGGAGATCGAGCCCCAGCCCGGCCTGCCGGACATGGTCTTCGCCGCCAACTCCGGCACCGTGGTCGACGGCCGCGTGCTCGGCTCGCGGTTCCGGGCCCCGCAGCGCGCCGCGGAGGCCGAGCACTTCCGCCGCTGGTTCGTCGAGCACGGCTACCGCGACATCACCATGCCGGAGAAGATCAACGAGGCCGAAGGCGACTTCGCCTGGACCGGCACCCTGCTGCTCGCCGGCACCGGCTTCCGCACCGACCCGGCCGCGCACGCCGAGGCGCAGGAGGTCCTCGGGGTCCCGGTCGTCTCGCTGCAGCTGGTCGACCCGCGCTACTACCACCTCGACACGGCGCTGTTCGTGCTCGCCGAGGCGACGGACACGACGCGCGCGCAGATCGTCTACTACCCGGACGCCTTCTCGGCCGGCTCGCGCCGCGTGCTGGAGCGCGTGTTCCCGGACGCCGTCCTCGCCACGAAGGAAGACGCCGAGTGCTTCGGCCTCAACGGCGTCTCCGACGGCCGCAATGTCGTCCTGCCGGTGGAGGCGAGCCGTTTGGGTGAACTTCTCCGGGGGCGGGGGTTCGACCCGGTCTACGTCGACATCTCTGAGCTGCGAAAAGCCGGCGGCGGGCCGAAGTGCTGCACGCTGGAAATCCGCAAAGGCTGAACAACGGCGAAAAAGGTGTAACTCACCCGTTTGCCATGGCGATTAATCGAAGTAACAAATCGACTACTCGCGGTGGCAGGCGGTGGGAGCGGTGACGGTGATCCTCGCCGTGCACGGGGTCGGCCGGCCGGTGCGCACGCTCGACCCGGGCGAGGACGACCGCTGGCTGACCGTCGAGCAGTTCGAGCGCGTGCTCGACGTCGCCGCGGACCGCGAAGACGTCCACCTCACCTTCGACGACGGCAACGACTCCGACGTCGAGATCGTGCTGCCGCGGCTGGCCGACCGCGGGCTGACGGCGGAGTTCTTCCCCCTCGCCGGCCGCCTCGGCCAGCGCGGCTACCTCGACCGCGAGGGGCTGCGCGAACTCGTGCGGGCCGGGATGGAGATCGGCTCGCACGGCTGGGAGCCACGCGACTGGCGGCGGCTCGACGACCGGCACGCCGATCGCGAGCTGAAGGACGCGCCGAAGCTGCTCGGCGACCTCTGCGGCCGGCCGGTGCGGCGGTACTCCCTGCCGTTCGGCGCCTACGACCGGCGGGTGCTCGCGCGGCTGCGGCAGGCCGGCGCCACCCGCGTCTACACCAGCGACGGCGGGGCGGCCCGCCAGGACCGCTGGCTGCAGGCGCGCACCGAGCTCCCGCACGACCTCGACGGCGACTGGCTCGACGGCGTGCTCGCCGGGTCCCGGCGGGCGCCGCACTGGACGAACCGCCTGTTCCACCGCACCGCTCGCTGAACCGTCGTGAGTGGTAAGGCGGGTTAGAACCCGCCTTAACACTCACGACCCTCGTGCGGACGTCGGCCGGGGTGTTCCGGCGAACGGGACACCGCCTTCCGCGCACCCGCACCGGTGAGCAGCCTTTTCGTCAACTCCGGCCGGGTGATGGGAAATTCACGGACGCGGAGGGCTTGAACGCGCCCCGGCGCGAGGTGCATCCTGGTGCCCCGCCGCCGTAAGGAAAGTTTCCTAACTAAAGGGAGCACCAGGAATGCGGAAACTGATCCTGCTCGCGACGCTCGCGCTCGCCGCGGCCACGCTGCCGTCGGCCATCGCGTCGGCGTCACCGGCCCCGGCCGCCTCGCCCGCCACCGTCGAAGCCGCCCCCACCGCGGCCCAGCTGCTCGCCAAGACAACCGGCTGCAACCAGATTTCGAACGGCAAGTACAAGACCGACGAAGACGTTTCGAGCAAGACGGTCGCGGTCTGCGACGCCAACGGCGCGGTCTTCTGGAAAGCCGACATGGACATCGACTGCGACGGCCAGCGCACCACGCAGTGCAACGAGGACACCGACTGCTGCTTCCAGGACGACACGGCGTTCCACCAGTCCGACGGCAAGCCGCTCAACGCCGCGAAGCTGCCCTACATCGTCGTGCCGAGCTCCAGCAGCATCTGGAAGTACTCCTCCTCCGGCCTCAAGGGCGGCGGTTCCTGCGCGGTCATCTACAACGGCAAGGTCGAGTACACGGTCATCGGGGACACCGGGCCGTCGCAGATCATCGGCGAAGCTTCCTACGCGACGGCGAAGGACCTCGGCATCAACCCGGACCCGTCCAACGGCGGCACCGACTCCGGCGTGACGTACATCTGCTTCAAGAACTCGACGGTCTCGCCGATCGAGAACCACGCCAACGCGGTGAGCAAGGGGCAGAGCCTCGCGACCACCTTCGTCAACAACAACTGACGCGACCGATTCACGATCCGGCGGCGGACCGGGGTTCTTGTCCACGGTCCGCCGCCGGATCGAGACGCAATTCTCCCGCAAAACCCTTGCGGCTCACCGCAGTCTCACGCCTTCCCCCGTTCGCCGTGCCGGCGGTAACGATCCAGGGGCGCCCGCCGACCAACTTGAGGGTCGCGCGGAATAGCGGAGGTTTGGCGTGAAGATCAGTGTCTTCGGGCTCGGTTACGTCGGTTGTGTTTCCGCCGCGTGCCTGGCGGGGCAGGGGCACCGGGTGGTCGGCGTGGACGTCAACCCGGTGAAGATCGACCTCATCACCCAGGGCAACGCCCCGGTGGTCGAGGAGCGGATCGGCGAGCTGACCGCCGACGTCGTCGCGAGCGGCGCGCTGAGAGCCACGACCGACGTCGCCGAAGCCGTCGCCGACAGCGAAATCTCGCTGATCTGCGTCGGGACGCCGTCGGCGCCGAACGGCAGCCTTTCCACGGTCTACCTCGAGCGCGTGGCCGAAGAAATCGGCGAAGCGCTCGCGAAGAAGAGCGAGCGGCACACCGTCGTCTTCCGCAGCACGATGCTGCCCGGCACCTGCCTCGACCTGCTGGTCCCGATCCTGGAGAAGGCCTCCGGCCGCACGGCCGGGGTCGATTTCGGCGTCGCGGTGAACCCCGAGTTCCTGCGCGAGGGCACCAGCGTCCGCGACTTCTTCGACCCGCCGAAGACGGTGATCGGCGAGATCGACGAAGCCAGCGGCGACGCCGTCGCGGCGTTGTACGACGGCCTGCCCGGTCCCGTTTTCCGCGTGCCCATCCCGGTCGCGGAAATGACCAAGTACGCCGACAACTCCTTCCACGGCTTGAAGATCGGCTTCGCGAACGAGCTCGGCTCGATCTGCCGGGCGCTCGGCCTCGACTCGCACGAGGTGATCGAGGTCTTCCTCGCCGACACCAAGCTCAACATCAGCCCCGCCTACCTCAAGCCGGGGTTCGCCTTCGGCGGTTCGTGCCTGCCGAAGGACCTGCGCGGGCTCGTCTACGCCGCGCACCGCGCCGACGTCAGCGTGCCGATCCTGTCGCACGTGCTGGCGTCGAACGACGAGCACCTGCAGCGGGCGTTCGACCTGGTCGCGCGCACCGGCAAGCGCAAGGTCGGGCTGTTCGGGCTGTCGTTCAAGCCGGGCACCGACGACCTGCGCGAGTCCCCGCTGGTCGAGCTGGCCGAGAAGCTGCTCGGCAAGGGCTTCGACCTGAAGATCTACGACGCCAACGTCAGCCTCTCGCGGCTGATGGGCGCCAACCGCGAGTACATCGAGGGCCGGCTCCCGCACCTCGGCCAGCTGCTGGCCGGGACCGTCGAAGAAGTCATGGACCACGCCGAGGTCCTGCTCGTCGGCACCAAGGACCCGGACGTGCTGGCGGCCCTGCCGCACGGCCGGGCGATCGTCGACCTCGTCCGCCTGCCCGACGCCGCGACGCGTCGCCTTGAAGAGGGATACGCCGGCCTTGCCTGGTAAAGCGCTCATCCTCGTCGAAAACCTGTCCGTTCCCTTCGACCGGCGGGTCTGGCAGGAGTCCACCACCCTGCGCGACGCCGGGTGGGAAGTCCACGTGATCTGCCCGCAGGGCACAAAACGCGACACCGAGGCCGAAGCCGTCGTCGACGGCGTCCACATCCACCGCTATCCGCTCCAGGCGGCGACCGGCGGCCCCGCCGGCTACCTGCAGGAATACGGCAGCGCGCTGTGGCACACGCTGCGGCTGGCCCGCAAGGTCGGGCCGGTCGACGTCGTGCACGCCTGCAACCCGCCGGACCTGCTGTACCTGGTCGCGAAGTACCTCAAGCGCCACGGCGCGAAGTTCATCTTCGACCAGCACGACCTGTGTCCGGAGCTGTACCTGTCGCGGTTCGACCGCGGGCAGGACCTCCTCTACCGCGGGGTCTGCGCCCTCGAACGCGCCACCTACCGCGCCGCCGACGTCGTGATCTCGACGAACGAGAGCTACCGGCAGGTCGCCCGGATCCGCGGCGGCAAGAAGCCCGAGGACGTCTTCGTGGTGCGCAGCGCCCCGGTCGTCGAGCGGTTCCACGAGGTGCCGGCCGAGCCCGAGCTGAAGAAGGGCAAGCCGTACCTGCTCGCCTACCTCGGCGTGATGGGCCCGCAGGACGGCGTCGACTACGCCCTGCGCGCGCTCGCGAAGCTGCGTGACGAGGTCGGCCGCACCGACTGGCACGCGGTCTTCGTCGGCTCCGGCGACGCCTTCGACGACATGGTTGCGCTGTCGGCGAAGCTCGGGCTGGCCAACCAGGTCGAGTTCACCGGCCGGATCTCCGACGAGGACCTGGTCCGCTACCTGTCCACCGCCGACGTCTGCCTGTCGCCGGACCCGCTGAACCCGCTCAACGACGTCTCCACGATGAACAAGGTCATGGAGTACATGGCGATGAGCAAGCCGATCGTCTCGTTTGAGCTGCGGGAAGCGCGGGTGTCCGCCGGTGACGCGGCGGTCTACGCCCCGGCGAACGACGAATCGGCGTTCGCGAAGCTCGTCGCCCAGCTGCTCGACGACCCGGAGGAACGGGCCCGGATGGGCAAGCTCGGCCAGGCCAGGGTCGCTGGTGCGCTCTCGTGGGAGAACTCGGCGAAGAACCTGCTCGCCGCGTATGAGCACGCCGTGAAGTCTTGATCGCCATTCGGTCAAGAAGTCACCCGGACGTGTAACCAATGCTCCCGGTCCGACGACGGTTGGGGTAACCGGCCGATCAACTGAACCCGTTCGGCGTACCCGTCTCAGGAATGGAGATCCGCCGTTGACTGACGACACGGTGCGCCTGGCCCTGGTGGGGCAGGTCCTGCGACGGCGGTGGCGGCTGCTGGCCGCCCTCGCCGTGCTGGGCGCGCTGGTCGGCGCCGGAGCGTCGATCCTGTTCTCACCGGGCTACAAGACGACGTCGAGCGTGCTGCTGCAGGGCCCTCGTCAGGCCGACGAGCTGCTGACCCAGGCCGAGATCGCGACGGCTTCGGTCGTCCTCGACCGCGCCGCGGCCGTGCTGCCGTGGCGGCCCAGCGGCGCCGACCTGAAGAAGCAGGTCAGCACGACGGTGGCGCAGGGCAACGTCGTGACGATCACCGCTTCCGCCGACACCGCCGAGCACGCCCAGCAGCTCGCCGACCAGGTCGCCCAGCAGTTCGTCAAGTACTCGGGGCAGCTGGCGAGCAACTCCGCCGACGCTTCGGTGCAGCTGGCGCAGGAGCAGCGCGAGTCGCTGCGCCAGCAGGTCAAGCTGACCACGGAGAAGATCAGCGACCTCGCCAAGAACGTCGGCGGCGACCTGACCGTGGAGAGCGTGCAGGTCCGCACCCAGCTCGAAGGCCTGAAGACGTCGCTGGAGCAGGCGATCAACGACCTGAACGAAGCCGATCTCGCGACCGGCGTCGGCAACACCGTGGTGCTCGGGCCGTCGCAGCGCCCGACGTCGCCGGCGGCCCCGACGATGATGCAGTTCGTCGCCGGGGGCGCCGTGCTGTTCTTCCTCGCCGGCGTGTTCGGCCACCTGTTCAGCGCCCGCACCGACCGGCGCCTGCGTGGCGAACCGGAGATCGCGTCCGCGCTCGGCGCGCCGATCCTCGCCGGCGTCGACGTCACGACCCCGGAGGGCGACCGCCTGCCCGCCACCGGTCTCGTCGGCAAGGTGCGGCAGCTGCTCGGCGGTGACCGGCCGTGGGTCCTCCCGCCGGTCGCGACCTCGGCCGACGCGGTCAACCGCGACATCCGCTACCGCCGGGTGCTGGCTCGCCTGGCCACCGGCCCCGCCGACGTCCTGCTGCTGGTGGCCGACGATGACGAGACCGGCCGGCTGGCCGCCGCGCAGCTCGCCGAGCTGGCCGACCGGCTGTCCGTGCCGCTGCGGGTCTTCGAGTTCTCCGCCGACCGGCCGACGGTGCCCGACGCCACGGCCGGCTCCGGAGTCCTCGTCGTGCTCGGCTCCGGCACGCGCAGCGCGTGGCAGCTCGTCCGGCTCGCCGAGGCCTGCGCCGACGGCGGCCAGGAGATCGTCGGCGCGGTCCTCACCCACGCCGTCCGGCCGATCGAGCCGGAGAAACCCGGACCCGCGGCGGAAGCCCCCGAGAAAGCCCTGGCAGGTTCGGCGTGACGACTCCCCCCTCGCAAGCCCAGGCCGCCCCGCTCATCGACCTCCAGCGGCTGTTCGTCGCGATCCGCCGCCGCAAGCGGTTCTGGCTGGCCACCGCGCTGCTCGGGCTCGTCGCCGGCGCGGCGGTCGGGTTCGTGCTGCCGGCGCCGCCGACCGCGGTCGCCAAGGTCATCGTGGTCCACCAGGACGACTCGCCGACCGACAGCGGCACGCTGATGCGGACCGACGTCGCCGTGCTGCAGACAACCCCGATCGCCGAAGGCGCGCTGAAGAAGCTGGGCAGCACCGAATCGCCCGAAGACTTCATGAAGAACTACGCCGGCCTCGGCCTCACGAACAACGTCCTGCAGATCACCGTCAAGGCCAAGAGCAACGAAGAGGCCGTGGCGCGGGCCCAGGCGCTGGCCGAGACGTTCATCGCCGACCACGTCAAGCGCAGCCAGGCGGCCGCGGCCGCCCAGTCGCAGGCCATCCTCGACCAGCGCAAGAACGCCCAGGACGAGCTGGGCAAGCTCGAGCAGCAGATCGTCGACGAGGAGGGCAAGGGCCGCCAGGCCAGCCAGCCCACCCTCGAAAGCTTCTACAGCCGCCGCGCCGCGCTCACCGCGCAGATCTCGGACTTCACCTCGCGCGCCCAGCAGGCCGGCATCGGCAGCCCGCAGGTCACCGCGGGCACCCAGATCGTCGACGCGGCCCGCGCGCTGCCCAAGGCGTTCCTCAAGACCACCGCGACCAACGGCGGGATCGGGTTCGCGCTCGGCCTGGCCCTCGGGCTCGCGCTCGTCGCCGTCGGCGCGGTGTCGCGCGACCGGCCGGTGCTGCGCCGGGAAATCTCGACCCACCTCGGCGCGTCGGTGATCGCGCAGCTGCCGTCGAAGCTGCGCGGCCCCGCCCGGCTGTGGCGGCGCTCGCGCGCGGTCGCCGAACGCAAGCGCGTCGCCACGACGCTCGTCCGCCTGATCAAGAAGGACCCGCGCGAGGTGTCGCTGCTGGAGCTCGGCGCCCCGAAGGTCGCCGCCGCGCTCGGCCTGGACATCGCCGAAGAGCTGGCCGCCGAGGGCGCGGCGAGCGTCGTCGACGACCTGCCGGGCGAGGACGTCCGCAAGCTGGCGAAGGAGACCGGGAGCGCCGTCTCCGTGGTGGGCGCCGGAGATCCGCCCGGCGAGCGCCGCGTCAGCGTCGGTACGGTGTCGCCGGGCACGGCGTGGACCGACCTGGAGCACCTGGGCAAGGAAACCGTGCTGGTCGTCAAGGCCGGGCACGCGAACACCCTGTGGCTGCACACCGTCGCGCGGCAGCTCGCCGACCAGGGGATCCCGGTCATCGGCATCGTGCTGGTCGACCCGGACCCGCGCGACAAGTCCGACGGCACGCTGTGGGACGGCCTGCACACGGCCCTGCGCGGGCGCGGCAGCGCGGCTCCCGCCGAGCGTGAAGACCGCTTGGACGAGCTCGTCGCCCGCGTCGCCGAGCGCGTCGCGAAGACGGAGCCGCCGACGCGCCGGTTCATTCCGGTCCGGCCGGTGCTCCCGCCCGCGCTCGCCACACCGCGGCCACCGGCTTCGCCCCTGCCGCCACCCGGCGGCGTGAGCGTCCCGGACCACCTGAACGCGCCGACGAAGAAGTTCGCCCCGATCAAGCCGAAGCCACGGCCGACGCCGTTCAAACGCGATCAAGGCGAACCGAGCCACCAGGGCGAACTCAACGCCGGACTCGAGCCGGAAAAGAGCGCTGTGTCAACCGGGGCTTTGCCCCGGGCCGGGGGCTCCGCCACCCAGACCCCCGAAAAGAGTGCTGTGACAACCGGGGCTTCGCCCCGGGCCGGGGGCTCCGCCACCCAGACCCCCGACAAGAGTGCGTGAGTCTCCTGACCCGCGCCGCGACCGAAGGGGAACGCACCCGAGATGTGCGGCATCGCAGGCACCTACCTCTGGCCGGACGGCGGGCCGCTCACCGACCGGCTGACCAAGACGCTGGCCCACCGGGGACCGGACGGCTCCGGCCGCTACGAGCACCGCGCCGGCCCCGGTGAAGTCCACCTGGGCCACCGGCGGCTCTCGATCATCGACCTGTCCGAAACCGGCGCCCAGCCGATGGTCCTCGACGGGCTCGCGCTGAGCTACAACGGCGAGCTGTACAACGCGCCCGAGCTGCGGGCCGAGCTGGCGGGCGCCGGCGTGCGCTTCCGCGGCACGTCCGACACCGAGGTGCTGCTGCAGGCGTGGCGGCGCTGGGGCACGGACTGCCTGCCCAAGCTGCGCGGCATGTTCGCCTTCGCCCTGTTCGAGGAGGGCACCGGCGAGCTGTTCCTGGTCCGCGACCAGCTGGGCATCAAGCCGCTGTTCTTCGTGCAGCGGGGCGGCGGGGTCGCGTTCGCGTCCGAGCTCAAGGCCCTCGCCGGCGAGCTCGGCGGGTCACTGCAGGTCGACAACGCCGCCCTGATCGCGTCGCTGCTCTACTACTGGGTGCCGGACAGCCGGTGCGCCTACCAGGGCGCGGAGAAGCTGCAGCCGGGGACCTGGCTGCGGTGCCGTCCGGACGGCCAGGTGGACCGCGGCCGGTTCTGGTCGCTGCGGGAGGTCGCCGAGGAGGGCGCGGCCTTCGACGGCGAGGTCGACCTGCACGCCGTGATCGCCGAGTCGACGGCCAAGCACCTGCTGTCGGACGTCCCCGTCGCGACGTTCCTCTCGGGCGGCCTGGACTCCAGCTACCTGACGGCGCTGGCCGCGCGGTCGCAGCCCGGGATCTCCGCCTACACCATCGGGTTCCGGGCCGAGGACGCGAAGTTCGAGGCGATGCCGGACGACCTCAAGTACGCCCGGATCGTCGCCGAGCAGTTCGGCGTCGACCTGCACGAGATCGAAATCGCGCCACAGGTGCTCGACCTGCTGCCGAAGATGACCTACCACCTCGACGAGCCGATCGGCGACCCGGCGGCGATCAACTCGTTCCTGATCTGCTCGGCCGCGCGCGAGGCCGGCGTCAAGGTGATGCTGTCCGGGATGGGTGCCGACGAGCTGTTCGCCGGCTACCGCAAGCACCTCGCGAACCTGATCGCCCTGCGCTACCACAAGGTGCCGGGTGCGGTCCGGCGTCCGGTCGAGTCCATTGTGGACCGGCTGCCGGTGGCGTCGGCCAAGCGCGGCTACCGGTCGGTGCGGTTCGCGAAGCGGTTCCTGTCCTTCGCGGGCCTGCCCGAGGAGACGGCGTTCCGGCGCAGCTACACGATGTACGACCGCGCGGAGCTGGTTTCGCTGCTGAACCCGGACTTCGCCCCGCTGGTCGACGACGTCCTGACCGAGCACGCGGACACGTACCACGACCAGGCCCTGGACGACTTCGTCAACCGGATGTGCCTGGCCGATTCGCGGCTGTTCCTGCCGGGGCTGAACCTGACCTACACCGACCGGTCGACGATGGCGGCGTCCACCGAGGTGCGGACGCCGTTCGTCGACGTCGAGGTCGTGCGGGCGGCGTTCAAGATCCCCGGTAACAAGAAGATCGTCGGCCGCGCCGGGAAGGTGGCGCTGAAGAACGCGGCGCTGAACATCCTGCCCAGCGAGATCGTGCACCGGCCGAAGGGCCTGTTCAGCGCGCCGCTGCGGGCCTGGATGAGCCGCGACCTGGCGCCGCTGGTGCGCGAAGTCGTCAACGACGGGGTGCTCGTTTCGTCGGGTTTCCTGCAGCGCGAGGCGTTGCAGCGCATGGTCGCCGAGGACGCCGCCGGTCAGGAAGACCGCGGCAAGCACCTCTGGCACGTCTTGACTCTTGAGTATTGGTACCGGAACGCGATGTCTGGAGCGGGAGCGAAGTGAAGCAGGTAGTCCAGAACTACAAGAGCGGGGAACTGGCGCTCCTCGAGGTCCCCGAGCCCGCCTGCAAGCCCGGCGGCGTGCTGGTGCGAACGGTGTACTCGCTGATCTCGACCGGCACCGAGATGATGAAGGTGTCCGAAGCGAGCATGTCGTTGGTGGGCAAGGCGAAGGCCCGGCCCGACCAGGTCGCGAAGGTCATGCAGAGCGTGGCCACCAACGGCCTTTCGGCGACCTACCGCAAGGTGACGTCCAAACTGGACTCCTACACCCCGCTCGGCTACTCGCTGTGCGGCATCGTCGAGGAGGTCGGCGACGGCATCACCGACGTCTCCGTCGGCGACCTCGTGGCCTGCGCGGGTAACGAGCACGCGCTGCACGCCGAGCTCAACTGGGTGCCCAAGAACCTCTACTCGCGGGTGCCCGCCGGCGTCGACCCGCGGCACGCGGCGTTCGGCACCGTCGGGTCGATCGCGATGCAGGGCGTCCGCCGCGGCGAGCCGCAGATCGGCGAAGTCGCCCTGGTCATCGGCCTCGGCCTGATCGGCCAGCTCGTGGTGCAGCTGCTGTCGTCGTCCGGCGTCCGCGTCGTCGGCGTCGACCCCGACCCCGAGCGCTGCAAGCTGGCCGAGAGCCTCGGCGCGCTGACCTGCGCGCACCCGGCGTCCGGCATCGTCGACACGGCCGTGGACGAGCTGACCCACGGCGCGGGCGTCGACCAGACCTACCTCGCCGCCGGCGGCAACACGAACGACCCGGTGGAGCTGGCCGCGAAGCTGTCGCGCGACCGCGGCCGCGTGATCGACATCGGCAAGTGCAAGCTCGACCTGCCGTGGAACGCCTACTACGAGAAGGAACTGGACGTCCGGTTCTCGCGGTCCTACGGACCGGGCCGCTACGACCCGTCGTACGAGCTCGAAGGCCGCGACTACCCGATCGGCCAGGTCCGCTGGACCGAGCGCCGCAACCTCGAGTGCGTCCTCGACCTGATCGCGCGCGACCGGCTGGACGTCGAGCCGCTGATCACGCACGTCTCGGACTTCTCTTCCGCGGTTTCGACCTACAAGTCCCTGAACGAGGGGGAGCTGAAGGCCGTCGCGGTGCTGTTCCGCTACCCGGACGCGGTCGCTCGGACGGAGCCGGTGGTCACGTCCGCGCGGGTCGCGGTGGCTTCGCGTCCGGCGGCTGCCCTTCCGGCGGGCCAGCCGGTGCGGCTGGGCTTCATCGGGGCGGGGAACTACGCGTCGTCGATGCTGCTGCCGCACCTGGTCGAGCGCGCGGACGTCGAGCTCAAGCACGTCGCGACGACGTCGGCGCTGTCCGGCGCGAACGCCCGCCGCAAGTTCGGTTTCGCCGCGGCGTCGACCGACATCAACGACGTTCTCGGCGACTCGTCGATCGACGCGGTGTTCGTGGTGACGCGCCACAGTTCGCACGCCGAGCTGACCCGGCGCGCGCTGCTGGCGGGCAAGGCGGTGTTCGTCGAGAAGCCCCTGGCGCTGTCGGCTTCGGAGCTGCAGAACGTGCTGGACACGATCGAGGAGTCCGGCAACGACCGCCTGCAGGTCGGCTTCAACCGCCGGTTCGCCCCGCTGCTGCACGAGGCCCGCGACCAGTTCGGCCCGCGCGTCGGCCCGGCGACGGTGCGGTACCTGGTCAACGCCGGCCGTCTCGACCACGGCAGCTGGTACAACCAGACCGACAGCGAGGGCTCCCGTTTTGCGGGCGAGGGCGGGCACTTCATCGACACGGTGAGCTGGCTGCTCGACGCCGACCCGGTGTCGGTGTACGCCACGGGCGACCTCCAGGTGACCCTCGGCTATCCGGACGGCTCGACGGCGGTGATCACCTACGCGGAGACCGGCTCGTCGGGCTTCCCGAAGGAGACGCTGGACGTCGTCGCCGACGGCAAGGTCCTGAAGTTCGACGACTTCGTCCGCGCGTCGGTGTACTCGCGGAAGAAGTGGGCCAGCTCGCGCATCCCGAAGGGGCGTGACAAGGGCCAGGCCGCGGAGGTCAACGCCTTCCTGGACGCGGTCCGGACGGGCGGTCCGATGCCGATCTCGATCGAGTCGCTGGCCGCGACGACCCTGGCGACCCTGGCCGCGCAGACGAGCGTCGCGAACGCGGCGCCGGTGCGGATCGAGCTGCCGCGGAAGGCGGGTGCCCCGGCATGACGAGCATGGCATCGGTCCGGTTGGGCCTGGGCGTGCCGAGTGTGGCGCCGGTCCGGTTGGGGCGGCTGGGCCCGGGCATGCCGAGTGTGGCATCGAGCCGGCTGGGGCGGCCGGGCATGCCGAGCGTGGCGCCGGTCCGGCTGAGGACGCTGGGCCCGGGCATGCCGAGCGTCGCGCCGGTCCGGCCGGCGCTGCTGCCGAAGGCAGGTGCCCGGCCGTGATGGGTCCCGGCTGGTACCTGCGCCGGCTGTCCCGGATGGGGCCGGCGGAGGTCGTCGGCCGCACGCGGCACGCCGTTGTCCAGCGGCAGTGGCGGTCCGCGCTGCCGGTGCCGCCCGATTGGCCGGCGCACCCGCGCTTCACCGCGGCGCTGCCCGCCGGGGTGCTGGGCAAGGCGTCCGGCGAGGCGGCTTCGCGCCTGCTGGCCACGGCCGACGAGCTGATGGCGGGCCGCGCGGAGTTCTTCGGCGTGGAGCGTGCGGACTTCGAGGCGCCTGACTGGTTCCTCGACCCCAAGACCGGGCGCCGGGCACCGTCGGACGTGTTCGCGTTCGACGTGCCGTACCGGTCGGAGGACACGGTCGGTGACATCAAGCAGATCTGGGAGCCGTCGCGCCACCAGCACCTCACCGTGCTGGCCGCGGCGTACGCCCTGACCGGTTCTCCGGCGTACGCGGTCCGCGTGGCGGAGCACCTGCGGTCGTGGTGGGCGGCGAACCCGCCGTTGCAGGGGCCGCACTGGGTGAGCGGCATCGAGCTGGGCATCCGGCTCCTGTCGTGGGTCTGGACGCGCCGCCTGCTCGACGGCTGGCCGGGTGCCGCGGAGCTGTTCGAGGAGAACCCGGACTTCCAGCTCCAGCTGTGGCACCACCAGAACTGGCTCGCGACGCTGCGCAGCCACGGTTCGTCGGCGAACAACCACGTGATCGCCGAGGACGCCGGGCTGCTCGCCGCGGCGAGCGCGTTCGGCTGGTTCCCGGAGTCGGCCGGCTGGCGAGCCTCGGCGATGCGCTCGCTGGACGTCCAGCTGGCGCGCAACACGTTCGCGTCCGGCCTCAACGCGGAACTGGCGTCCGAGTACCACGGTCTGGTGCTGGAACTCGGCCTCGCCGCGGCGGCCGAGGCGGACGCCGCGGGCACCCCGGTGCCCGATTCGACGTGGGACGTCCTGCTCCGCATGACGGACGCCCTGGCGTCCATTGTGGACAACCGGTTGCGTCCGCCTCGTCAAGGCGACGCCGACGACGGCTTCGGCCTCATCGTCGACGGCACGTCGACCGACCGCTGGGCGTCGTTGCTGGCCACGGGCGAGGCACTGTTCGGCCGCCTGGACTGGTGGCCGCCGGTCCCGGGCGACGACGTACGGACACCGCTGCTGGCGTCGTTGGTGTCGCGCACCCCGCGGGCATCGGGCGTCCGCCCCGGTCGCCGCCCGGCGCACCTGCGTGACGCGGGGATGACAATCCTCCGCTCGGACCGAGTGTGGGTCCGCTGCGACGGAGGTCCCCACGGATTCCTGTCGATCGCGGCGCACGCCCACGCGGACGCGTTGTCCTTGGAGGTCCGCCACGACGGGGTGGACGTGCTGGCCGACCCGGGTACGTTCTGCTACCACGGCGAGCCGCAGTGGCGCTCGTACTTCCGGTCGACGCTGGGCCACAACACCCTCGAGCTGGCCGGCCGCGACCAGTCGGTTTCGGGTGGTCCGTTCCTGTGGACCCGCCACGCGGTGACGAAGGTGCTGGAGGTCCACACACCGGACACCGGCCCGGCCCGCTGGTCGGCAGCCCACGACGGCTACGCACCGGCGGTACACCGCCGCACGGTCGAGCTGGACGGCGAGGCGCTGAAGATCATCGACGAGGTATTGGGCGAAGAACGGCCGACGGCGCGCTTGGCATTCCACTTCGGCCCGGCGGTGACGGTCATGCTCGACGGCACCACGGCCCGCCTCCGCTGGACGGCCCCCGCCGGTTCCGCGGGGGTGGACTTGGGGGCCGGGTTGCCGACCGCCGGCGCGGGGAGTGGGTTCGGTGCCGCCGCCGGTGGCGAGGGCCGGTCCGATTTCCCGGCCGCCGGGAGTGAGCCTGCCGCCTCGGACGGGAACGATCCGCTCGTCGGGCGGGTTTCCGAGTCCGGTTCCGCCGCCACGAGCGGCGAGGGCCGGACGGGGTTCGCTGCTGCGGGGACGGCCCGGGCACCCGGGTTGCCGGTCGTCGGTGCGGGGACTGGCTCCGCAGCCTCGGATGGGGGCGATCCGCTCGTCGGGCGGGTCTCCGGCTCCCTCACCGGCACCGGGGGTGCGGTGCGCACCGCCGTCATGGAGTTGCCGTCCGAACTCTCGTGGACCGTGCACCGGGGGGACACCGAGCCGCCGCTGGGTTGGTACTCCGCGGGGTTCGGCAGGAAGGAACCCTCCACCACCCTTGTCGGCTCCGGGTCGCCCGGTCACCTCACCACCCTGCTCCGCTTCAGTTAGGACCCGCCCGTGACAGCCCGCCGCTTCCGACTCGGCCGTGCAGCTCCGCTGCTCGGCGTCCTGCTCACGGTCGCGGCGTGCTCGGGCGGGCCGGATACCGATGGCGGGCAGGCCCAGGCCACCGCGGCCCCCAGCGGGTCGGTCGCCGCCGTGTGCGACAAGCAGCCGGCCGGGCCGGCCGCCGCGCCGGCGGGTGCCGTGGTCGTCGATCCCGCGGTGCCGGGGGACCTGGCCGTCAAGACACGCTCGGCCGGGCCCGGCACGACGTTCTGGCTCAAGCCCGGCAAGCACATCCTCGGCGACGACAAGTACGACCAGGTGTCCCCCAAGGACGGTGACGTCTACATCGGCGCACCCGGCGCTGTCGTCGACGGCCGGAAGATCAACCAGTACGCGTTCACCGGCCACGCGGTCGACGTCAAGATCACCTACGTGACCGTGCAGGGCTTCGCCGCCCCGCGCGACGAGGGCGTGGTCAACCACGACTCCGGCGACGGCTGGGTGATCGAGCACTCGACCGTCCAGGACAACGACGGCGCCGGGCTCATGGCGGGCGCCCGCCAGCAGGTGCGCGGCAACTGCCTGCGCCGCAACGGCCAGTACGGCATGAACGCCTACTCCGGCAGCACCCCGCTCACCGCGCTGGTCGTCGAGGGCAACGAGATCGCCGGCAACAACACCGGCGACTGGGAAGCGAAGATCGACGGCTGCGGCTGCAGCGGCGGGGTCAAGTTCTGGGCCGTGAACGGCGCCGACGTCCGCGGCAACTGGGTGCACGACAACCACGGCACCGGGCTGTGGGCCGACACGAACAACAACGACTTCCTCATCGAGGGCAACCTCATCGAGAACAACGACAGCGCCGCGCTGATCTACGAGATCAGCTACAACGCCGTCATCCGCGACAACACGATCCGGAAGAACAACTGGGCCGACGGCCGCCGGTACGCCGACAAGGGCGACAACTTCCCGACGCCGGCGATCTACATCTCCGAGTCCGGCGGCGAGCCGCGGATCAAGGCCCGCACCGCGAAGATCGAGATCTCCCGCAACTACCTGGAGAACAACTGGTCCGGGATCACGCTGTGGGAGAACGCCGACCGGTTCTGCAACAGCCCGGCCAACACCTCCTCGGGCGACTGCACCCGGCTGGTGCCGGCCGTCAAGGAGTGCGCGGCCCCGGCGATCACCAGCGGCGCGCTCCTGGCCGACTGCCGCTGGAAGACCCAGCACGTCGACATCCACGACAACAAGTTCGTCCTCGACCCGGCGGTCGTGGGCTGCCAGGCTTCGTGCGGCCGGATGGGCCTGCTGTCGAACTTCGGCAGCTACCCGGACTGGTCGCCGTACCGCGGCGACGACGTCCAGGAAGCGATCACGTTCAAGCAGGACAACCGCTGGCACGACAACAGCTACGCCGGGCCGTGGACGTTCATCGCCTACTCGGCCGACCGCGTCCTCGAGATCGGCGAATGGGAAGGCGCGCCCTACTCGCAAGACAGCGGGAGCACCTTCACCGCGCAGGCCGGGGGCTGACATGACGGTGCACACCGGACCGGCAGGCATCCGCGGCGACGCCCCGCCCCAACCGGCGTCCTCGACGCCGAAGTGGGCGGGCCTGGCGTGGGCGCTGCTCATCCTGAACACGCTCGGCTCGACCGGCGCGAAGACGGTCCTTCCGCTGCCGCGGTCGGTCAGCCAGCTGGTCACCATGGGTTCGCTGATGACGGCGTTCGTGATCGCGCTGGCGCTGAACAAGCACCTGCGGATCCGCCCGAGCGCGTACCTGCTGCTGCTGACGGCGCTGCTCGTGTCGAGCATTCTTTCCAGCGCCGACCTGCAGGAGGGCGCCGGCGCGTTGTTCCGGTGCTTCCGGCTCACGGTGTTCGTCTCCACGCTCTGGCTGCTGACCCGCTGGTGGGACGGCGGGTTCAGCTTCGTCCGGTACCACATCCGCACCTACGCGGTCGTGCTCGCGTCGGTCGCGATCGGCCTGGTGATCTCGCCCGGCAACGCCATGCCGGAGGAGTACGGCGGCCGGCTTTCGGGCGCGGTCTGGCCGCTGACCCCGCCGCAGATCGGTCAGTACGCGGCCGTCATCGCCGGGCTCACGCTCCTCCTCTGGTTCGGGCGCCACACGACGTGGCGCAGCGCGCTGGCGATCGTGGTGCCGGTGGTGGGGCTGCTGATGCTCACGCACACCCGCACGGCGACGCTCGGCCTCGTCGCCGGCCTCGCGGTGGCCTTCCTGTCGATGGTGTTGACCAGTGCCCGCGCGCGGAAGGTGTTCGCGTGGACGGTCGGCGTCGGCGGGGCCGCGGGTGTGGTGCTCGCGGGTGCGCTGCAGACGTGGTTCCTCCGCGGGCAGAGCGCCGACAACTTCTCCAGCCTCACCGGCCGCGCGAAGGTGTGGGACGCGCTGCTGGAGGCCCCGCGGTCGACGGCGGAGTACATCTTCGGCGTCGGCCTGACGGACAAGTCCTACGACGGCCTCCCGATCGACAACAGCTGGCTCGCGATCTACCACGAGCAGGGTTTCGTCGGGATCGCGCTGGTGGCGGGGTTCCTCCTCACATTGGTCGTGGTGGCCGCGCTGCGGCCGCCGTCCTTGGCTCGCGCGTGCGCGATCTTCCTGATCACCTACTGCATTTCGGCGTCCTACACCGAAGCGGGCCTCGGCGACGCGTCGCCGTACCTGCTCCACCTGGCGGTCGCCGCGTCGCTGCTGGTCCGCGGGGTGCCGCAGTCCGACGAACAAGCATTCATCCCGGCGAAGGGGGCAGACGTGCGAGGTGCAGGCGCGTGAAGGTGCTCGTGGTGCACAACCGGTACCGGTCCGAGCAGCCCAGCGGCGAGAACAACGTCGTCGACGCCGAGGTGACGCTGCTCGCCGAGGGCGGTCACCAGGTGTCGCTGTTCGAACGCCGCAGCGACGACATCGCCGCGATGCCGTTGCCCCGCAAAGCCACGGTGCCGCTGATGGTGCCGTGGAACCCGGCGGTGCGGAAGGAGCTCGCCGCCCGGCTGCGGGCGTCGCGCCCGGACGTCGTGCACATCCACAACACGTTCCCGCTGCTGTCACCGTCGGTGGTCGCCGCCTGCGCGGACGCGGGGGTGCCCGCGGTCGCGACGCTGCACAACTACACGATGGTCTGCCCGCCCGGCACGCTCCACCGCGACGGCCGCATCTGCACCGAGTGCGTCGGCGGCTCACCGCTGCCGGCGGTGAAGCACGGCTGCTACCGCGGTTCGAGCGCGGCCACGGTCCCGATGGCGGCGAGCATGGTCGCGAACCGGCGCCGGTGGTGGACGGGCGTGTCCCGGTTCTTCTGCATTTCGGCGGCCCAACGTGACCTCCTGGTGTCGGCCGGGATGCCCGGCGAGCGGATGGCGGTGAAGCACAACTTCGTCACCGACCCCGGCGTCCGCCGCACCGGCGACGGGAAGCACGTGCTGTTCCTCGGCCGCGTCACCGAGGAAAAGGGGGTCGACCTGCTGATGCGGGCCTGGGATGACCTCGGCGGTGCCCTGGGGGCGCCCCTGGTCATCGCCGGCACGGGCCCGATGCAGGACGAGGTCGCCGCCTGGGCGGCCGGACGTTCCGACGTCTCGTACGTCGGCCTCCAGAACAAAGCGGAGTGCCGCGCGCTGACCGCCGACGCGGTCGCGGTGGTCGCGCCGTCGACGTGGCTGGAAGCCTTCGGCCTGGTGGTGGTCGAGGCGATGGCCGCCGGCGTCCCGACGGTCGCGGCCGCGCACGGCGCGTTCCCCGAGCTCGTCGACGACGGTGTCACCGGTCTCCTGCACGTACCGAACGACGCGGCCTCACTCGCGGACCGCCTGCGCGCGGTCGTCGGCGACCACAACCGCGACATGGGCGACGCGGCCCGCGTCCGGTACGAGAAGGACTTCACGCCCGCGGTGGGGCTGGACCGGCTGATCGCCGGGTACGAGACGGCGATCGCCGGGTGAGGGAGCTGGTCCGGACGGCACCCGCGGCCCTGCCGGTCGTGCTGCGTGCCCCGCTGGCGATGTCGGCCGCCCTCGCGACGGCGGTCCTCGTGGCGCTCGGCATCCTCCACTTCCACGACTCGGGCCTGACCGGGATCGACGCGGCGCTCCTGCCGTCGATCGACGGGGTCCGGCCGCCGTGGCGATACGTGGCCCTGGTCGTCGACTTCGGCGGCGAGCCGGTGGGGTCGGTGATCCTGATCGGCCTCCTCGCGGGGGTGTGTTGCCTGGTCCGGCGCGTCCGGACGGCCGTGCTGACGGTGGTGGGCGTCGTGGTCACGGTGGCGGTGACGACGGTGCTGAAGCCGCTGGTCGGGCGCACCATCCACGGCGAGTTCCTGTCGTACCCGAGCGGGCACACGGCGATGGCGACGGCGCTCGCGCTGATCATCGCGTTTCTGCTCACCGACCGGCTGGCGCTCGGGCGCGGAGTCGCGGTGTCGCTGACTCTGGGGTTCGCTCTGGTGGCCGGGGTCGCGATGGGATGGGCGGAGGTGGCCTTGGGTGCGCACTACCCGACGGATGCGGTCGGTGGGTTTTGCGCTGCGCTGGCCGCGGTGCCGGTGACCGCTGGGGTGCTGGACCGCGTCGCCGACCGGCTTTGAAGCGTGGAGGCTGCACGCTGGAGTACTGGGTGCTGATGGCCGGTGCGCGGGTCGGAGCCGATCGGGGGCTGCGTGCCGGAGCGACGGGGGTGCTGGTCGGCTCGGGCGGGCGGTGGGTAAGCGCTCGGGTGACCGGGGCGCGGGTCGGCTCGGATGATTGGCTGTGTGCTCGGGCGGCCGGTTCGTGATGACACCGGCCGGGCGTCTTCGAGGTGAACCGAGGGCGGAGTTCGGCGATCTGCGAACTGCGGTCGTCATCGGTCCAGTGTGGACGGTCTGGCGCGTCGAGGCGGTCATGTCTTCGACGGTACCGAACATGCGTGCGAGCGCCATCGCTGAAAAGGGTGAACCGGTGTCCGAAATGCTCCGTTCGCGATTTTTTCCTTGTGGCACAACGGAAATCTTGCTCGTTCGCGCCGGACGTGGTGGAAATTGTCGGAGCCGTTCGGCATGCTCGTGATCAGCAGCCGGCGGGCCCACCGTCGAACGAAGAGCACTCGTCCTGCGAGTAGGGGTTCGCCCGCCAGCCCGCAGCGTCGACCGTCTGGGAGGTGTCATGCACGACGAAAGTCCACGGCCCGAGGTAGGAATTGTCGTGCCACCGGTTGGCCTGGCGGAAGGTGATGGCCTCCTCGATCACCGTTCCCTTGTAAGGCGACCAGTCCGGGAACGTCCCGAAGTTCGACAGCAGAGCCATCCGCCCGCACAGGCTCGTGCAGCCCATCCGTCCCGCGTCGAACCGGAAGGTGTTCCCGTGGATCTCCACCCGCTGCGTCTTCCAGCGGCAGTCGTCGTACGCCGGGGCGTTCTCGATCTTGCCCGAGGTGCACGAAGACTTCGCCGCTGCCTTGGTGCAGTAGCCCGAAGACGTGTTCGCCGGGCTGTTGCAGAAGCGGTCGGCGTTCTCCCACAACGTGATGCCGGCCCAGTTGTCCTCGAAGGTGTTCCCGCTGATGTCGATGGCCGACGTCCGCGCCGGCACGCGCGGATCGCCGCCCGACTCCGACAGGTACACCGTCGCCACCGGGAAGTTGTCGCCGCGCGTCGCGAACGCGCGGCCCTGCACCAGGGTGTTGCCGCGGAACGTGTTGCCGCGCAGGGCCAGGTTGTAGCTGGTCTCGTAGAACAGCCCCTCGGCGTCGTTGGCCTCGAACAGGTTGTCCTCGACGAAGAAGTCGTTGTTGTTCGTGTCGGCCCACAGCCCGGCGCCGTGGTTGCCGTGGACCCAGTTGCCGCGGATGTCGGCCCCGTTCACGGCCCAGAACTTGGCGCCGCCGCTGCACCCGCAGCCCGGCACCTTGGCCTCCCAGTCACCGGTGTTGTTGCCGGTGATCTCGTTGCCCTCGAGCACCAGCCCGGTGATGCCGTCGCCCGCCTGGTACGCGTTGAGCCCGTACTGGCCGTTGTTGCGCAGGCAGCTGTGTCGCACGACCTGGCCGGCACCGGCCATCAGCCCCGCGCCGGCGTTGTCCTCGATGGTGGTGTTCTCGATGAGCCAGCCGTCGCCGGAGTCGTGGTTGACCACACCCTGGTCCTGCAGCGCGGCGAACCCGCGGATGGTGAGGCCGCGGATCTCGACGTTGCGCGCCTGCTGGGTGAAGGCGGCCCGGTTGACGCCGCGGCCGTCGACGACCGCGCCCGGCGCGCCGAGGTAGACGTCGCCGTCCTTGGGGACGACCTGGCCGAACTCGTCGCTGCCCAGCGTGTGGGTGCCGGGGCGGAGCCAGAACGTCGTGCCCGCCGGGTGGGCCGCCGTCTTGGCCGACAGATCGCTGTCGACACCCGGATCGACGGTGACGGCTCCGGAAGGTGGCTGCTCGTACCCGGCCGGCTGGTGCCCGCACACCGGACCCGGTCCGTCGGCGGCGCGCGCGATCGCGGGGCACGCCACGGCGATCAGGAGCGAGCAAGCAGCAACGAGAACCGAACGAGATCTGCCCATGGATGGAAGTTACGCACGAACGGGCCGGAAAACAGTCACCCTCAAGTGTCCTCATCGGACCCAACGGGTGAATCCGGCCCGCCCGTGCGGGGATCAGGCGTATTTGCGGAACACGGGCTGCACCGGGCGCCCGCCCATCCACGGCGCCGGGTCGTTGGCGTCGAGGGCCTTGCGGTACACCGTGCAGGCCTGGGCGACGACGTCGACGGTCTTGTCGATGTCGGCCTCCGTGAGCGCGGCACTGACCACGAAGGACGGTCCGAGCACGCCGCCGCCGATCAGCTCGCGCAGGAACAGCGTCCGGTACGGCTGCGAGGGCTTGCCCTGCTCGTCGAGCGTGCCGAAGACCAGGTTGCTGGCCCGGCCGCGGACGACCACGTGGTCCTCGACGCCGATCCCGGCCGCCACCTCGCGGACGCCGGCGGCGAGCCGGTCGCCGAGGGCGTGCATGCGGCTGATGACGTCCTCGTCGCGGTAGACGTCCATGACCGCCATCGCGGCGGCCAGCGAGTGGGTCTCCGCGCCGTGCGTCGTCGAGAGCAGGAACACGCGCTCGCGGTCGCTGCGGAGGCCGCCGATCTCCATCAGCTCTCGCTTGCCCGCCAGCGCCGACACCGCGAAGCCGTTGCCGAGCGCCTTGCCGAACGTCGAGAGGTCGGGTGTGACGCCGTAGAGGCCCTGCGCACCGTGGGCCGACCACCGGAAGCCGGTGATCATTTCGTCGAAGACGAGGACGACGCCGTGCCGGGTGGTGAGTTCGCGCAGGCCCTGCAGGTACCCCGGCGGCGGTTCCACCGCCGCGGCCGGCTCCAGGATCATGCATGCGATCTCGCCATCGTGGCGCTGCAGCAGCTCCTCCGCGGCCTGCAGATCGCCGTACGGGAAGGACACCGTCGCCTCGGTCGTCTCGTCCGGGATGCCGGCGTTCATCGGCGTGGTGCCGATGAACCAGTCGTCGGTGGAGAAGAAGGCGTGGTCGGCGCACTTGGCCACGAGCTTGCGGCCGGTGGCGGCGCGGGCGAGCCGGACCGCGGCGGTCGTTGCGTCGGAGCCGTTCTTGGTGAACTTCACCATGTCGGCCGTCGGCACGTTCTCGAGGAACCGCTCGGCGGCCTCGGCCTCGATGATCGAGGGCCGGATGAAGTTGCTGCCCTTCTCCAGCTGGCCCCGCACCGCTTCGAGAATCCGCGGGTGGGCGTGGCCGAGGCTGACGGCTCTCAGCCCGGCGCCGTACTCGACGTACTCGTTGCCGTCGACGTCCCAGACGTGACCGCCGCGGCCGTGGGAGATGACCGGGGCCATCCCTTCGGGATACTGGTCCGAGCCCTTGGCGTAGGTGTGCGCACCGCCCGGGATGGCCCGGTGCAGCCGCTCGTTCGCCGTCGCGGAGCGGGGCAGGTTCGTTCCCATGTCGTGGCTCACCTCGTTGGTTTCAACGCCTCTCCGAGAGACGGCGCCCGTTCGTCCCGGTCACTGACCATTGTGACCGACAGTGGCCAGGAAATGTCCAATTCAGGGTCTTTGTACGAGATTGTGATGTCCTCCGCCGGATCGTGCGCCCGATCGATACGGTACGAAACGTCGGAGGGATCCGTGAGTGACTGGAATCCGTGCGCGCACCCCGCCGGGATGTACACGGAAACCTGGGTGTCCCCGGAAAGTTCGAACGTTTTGATGTTCCGGAATGTCGGCGAATCCGGTCGGAGATCCACCACGACGTCGAAGACCGCGCCGTGCGAACACCGCACCAGCTTCGCTTCGCCGGCCCCGCCGCGCAGGTGCATCCCGCGGACAACACCCTTGCGGGAACGGGAAAGACTGTCCTGGACGAAGCCGTCCGGGTCGATGCCCACCGATGCGACGACGTCGCGGTCGAACGTCCGGCTGAAAAACCCGCGCTGGTCCGCGTGCGGGGTGGGTTCGAACAGATACGCCCCGTCGATCTCGGGCACCGGAATGGCCTTCATCGCCCACCCCCGAAGAGGGCCGCCGAAAGGGCGGCGAACTGGTCCTTGAGGCGTTGTGCGTTCATCTCGTTCCGTTCCAGGAGCGTCTGGCGCAGTTCGGCCGAGCGGTTCTCCAGTTCGGTGAACTGCTCGACGAGCCGGTCGAAGCGGACGGTCTTCGCCCGCTGGGTGAAGCCGTCGAGGCCCATCTCCGCCATGAGCACGTCGTTCTTCGGTGCGTACCCGATCGCTACGGTCGGTTTCGCGACCTTCAGGGCGCAGAGCACGTTGTGGTAGCGCGTGGCCACCACGCTGTCCACCGCCGCCATCTCGTGCATCAGCTCGTCCAGGGTCTCTGCCGAAGCCGCCGTCACCAGCGGGGAAGCGGTCTTCTCGATGATCTCGTCGACGACCTGCCGGTCGATCCGGTCGCCGATGAACAGCCGGACGGGTCTGCCCTGGTCAACGAGCCACGCGACGAAACGGTTCATCGTGTCCACGTAGTGGCGGTAGATGCGGTCGCCGTCGGCGCGGTCGTCGTTGCCGCCGTAGTAGGCCATCACCCCGACACCGACGGTGCCCGGCGCGCCGGTGGCGTCCGGGGTGGGAAGGGAGAAGGCGAGGTCGGGATAGACCTGGTCGGCACTCGTGTCGACGCCCATGGCGCGCATGGCGTCGCGTGAGATGTCGTCGCGGTAGGAGCGGTAGGCGGCCAGCCGGCCGGACCAGCGGACCAGTGTCCGCGTCGCCCGGGCGCTGATCTCGTTGGCGCCGACGCAGACGAGCGCCACCTTGGTGCCGAAGAGCCGCCCGGTGGCGGAGAGGAGGAAGAGCGAATACGGGAAACCCCAGGGACGCAGCGGAAGCGTCGCTTCGAGCACGCCCATGCCGGGCACGATGACGACGTCCTGCTTCCGGACCCAGGCCGCGGTGCGGGCGATGTCGACGAGCTTGCCGAAACCCTTGAGGACGACGGAGCGCAGGCCGGACGCCGTCTCGTACTCGGACTGGTTCCAGTGCAGCGGCGTTGTGTCGAGGCCGTACCGCTCGCGGACGAGTTCCGGACCGCCCACCAGGGCGCTCAGCACCGCGTCCGGGTACTCGGCGCGCAGGTAGCCGAGCACGGCTTCGAGGGAACCGTCGTTGCCGAGGTTGCCCGAGCCGAGCAGGCCGAACACGCCGACGCGGGGCGCACGCTTCACGCGAGCCTGCCTTCCCGGCCGGCCACGATCTCGTTGACCGTGGCGACGTCCGAGGCGGTCGGTGCGCGGTCCTCGACGCGCTCGCCGTGGCCGGAGCGGGCCCGGTTGGTCAGCCAGGCGCCGAGGTGGCCGAAGCACTCGCGCTTGTCGGCGGCCGAGATCGGCGCGCGGCGGATCAGGTCCGCGAACCCGTAGACGTACTCGCCGAGCAGGCGGACGGTGGGGTTCCGGAGCCGGTTCGCGCGCCGCGGGTCCAGATTCGCGCACCGGCTCCGGATGGTCGGGTTGGCCCGTTCCGCGCGGCCGGGGTGGTCGCGGCGGAAGTAGAGCAGCTCGGGCACCTGGTGGAACGGGCCGTGCAGGGCCATCTCGGCCGAGTACGTCCGGTCGGCGTGGTGGTAGCTGTCGAGCGGCTTGACGCGGCGGAGGACGTCGGCGCGGATGACGCCGTAGAAGTCGTCGCCGCCCGGCTCGAACAGGATGCTGCGGAAGCGGTCCGGGGCGTGCGGGGACGCGGTGTTCAGCGTGTACTCGAGCGGCTGGACGATGCGGCCGTCGCCGTCGATGATCGCCTGGTCGCAGTGGGCGAGGATGACGTCCGGGCGCTCGTCGAGGGCCTCGACGCACCGCTTGAGCAGGTCGCGGGCGTACAGGTCGTCGTGGGAGACCCACTTGAACAGCTCGGTGCGGGACACGTCGAACACGAAGTTGTGGTTCGGCGTCGCGCCGATGTTCTTCGGCTGGCGGACGTAGCGGATCCGCGAGTCCTTCTCGGCGTAGCGGCGGCAGATCTCGTCGGTGCCGTCGGTGGAGGCGTTGTCCGAGATGATCAGCTCGAAGTCTTCGTAGGTCTGGCCGAGCAGGGCGTCCAGCGACTCGGCGAGGTACTCCTCGCCGTTGTACACCGGGAGGCCGAGGCTCAGCCGCGGGACGGTGGTCATGGAGTCCTCATTCCTTGATCGGCTCTTTGATCGGCTCGAACACCACGGTGGGCTCGTCGGCGCCCGGCGGCACGTACTCGCGCAGCCCCAGGCGCAGCTGGAACCACCAGACGACGGACCCGCTGAGGGTGGCCGCCGCGACGCCCCACGCGGACCCGGCCGCGCCGCCGAGGAACGCGCCCGCGATGCCAAAGGTGACGTAGAACAGGGAGGCGATCAGCTGCGACCGCAGGCTCCGCGGTGCGGCGCCCAGGGTACGGAGCCCGGCCGCGGCACCCGTGGCGAAGCTCGCGCCGACCACGGCGAGGGTCACCGGCAGGATCAGCGGCGACGCCGAGTCCCACACCGAGCCCATCACCCACCGGCCGGCGCTGTCGGGGACCAGGAGCAGCAGGCCGAGGCCCCAGCACAGCGCGGCGGCGGCCTGCCCGCCACCGAGGATCACGCAGAAGTGCTTCAGCCGGTGCGGCGCCCGCTGAAGCACCCGCGCGCCCTCGGCGACGGTGACCAGGGACAGCCCCATGAGCAGGGCCAGGAACGGGCCGAGGAGCTGTTCGGCGCCGCGGACCGCACCGACGGCGGTGATGCCGGTGATGGCGCCGAGGCCGTAGGCCCGCAGCTGCGACGCGCCGCTGTTGCTGACGTTCTCGACGAGGTACCGGACGCTGAGGTCGCGCTGGGAACGGAGCCAGCCGGCGAGCTCGCGCGGGTGCGGGAGGATGCCGGTCTGGAACCAGCCGTAGACCGCGGCGAGGGCGGCGGCGATGCCCCAGGCCAGCACGAACGCGACGACCGTCCCGATCCGGCCGGCGACGAACAGGGCCGGGAGCAGCACGATGCCGCACACGACGTCGTTGAGGAACGCTTTCTTGCCCTGCCCGTGGGCGAAGAACGCGAAGCGCCAGGCGTCCTGCAGCAGCAGGCCGGGCAGGACGACGGCGAGCGCGATGAACGCGTTGCCGAGCGGGCCACCCGCGGCCAGCCCGGCCACGAGACTGACCAGCCCGGTCACGCAGCCGACGCCGATCGCGGTGCCGGACGCGCTCGCCACGCCCGCCCGCCACCGGTCCTCCGGCACGGCGCTGAAGCGCACCATCAGCGGGTCGGTGGCGAGGCCGCGCGAGATGTTGAGCACCACGCCGTAGGTGACCCAGGCGAGGCTGAAGATGCCGAACGCGAACGTGCCGAGGGAGCGGGCCACGTACAGCCCGACGGCGAAGTTGGTCAGGCTGGACACGGCCTGGTCGCCGAGGCCCCAGCTCAACCGCCCGGCCATCGCGCGTGCCGCGCCCGACCGGAAGATCGAGCGCGGCGCCCGGCGATGGTTGGCCACGTCGCTCACTCCTTGACCAGACCGGCGTCGTGGAGGGCGCGGGCCGCGACGTCGACGATGTCGAACGGCAGGCCGGCGCGCTCGGCGATGTCGAGCAGGCTGTGCGAACCGTCGGAGAGGTTGAGCACCCACAGCATCGCCATCTGGGCCTGCTTGGCGTCGCTGCGGCCGCCGAGGGAGTCGTACAGGCCGCGCTTGCCGAGCTGCGGCTCGCCGTACGGGCTGAGGTTGACGTACCGGCGGTTGCGGTCCAGGACGCCGAACGCGTCCTTCAAAACACCGAGTGTGTCCTCCATGGCCACCGGTGAGACGAAACTCGGGTTGTCGGCGGAGGTGTGGTACTCGGGGTAGCCCGCGTACGGCGTGCGCGTCAGCGAGCCGACGCCGAGGTTGAAGCCCGGCGAGCAGAACTGGCGCTCGTCGTAGCCGTACGGCGAGAAGTCGACGACTCGATGCTCCCGCGACCGCAGCACGTGCTGCATGACCCGGTCGATCTCGGCGTCGTCGCGGCGGGACTTCTTGTACGTCAACGAGCCCGGGTCGCCCGCACACGCCAGCACCAGCCCGTGCTTGACCTTCTCGATCCGGGAAGAGTTGCGTGCCAGCCACGTGATCGAGCCGATCGTGCCCGGCATGAACAGGAAGCGGTACGTGTAGTGCGGCTGAGAAAGAGCCAGCTGCTGGGCCAGCGAAATCGCCACCGCGATGCCGGCGAGGTTGTCGTTCGCCAGCGACGGGTGGCACACGTGGCAGGACACGATGACCTCGTCGGTGACGCGGCCGGGCACGACGTGCTCGGCGTACGTCAGCGAACCGTCGGCCAGCGTCGAGTCGATGACGACGTCGTAATCGCCGTCGGGCAGGGCGTCCAGCTTCTCCTGCGCGAGGCAGAATCCCCAGGCTGGGGCGTAGTAGCTGGTCCGGTAGGGCACCCACGACGGCTGGTCCGGCAGCGTGTGCAGGTGCTCCCGCAGCTCGCTCAGCGGCATCCGCCGCGACACCGGGACGCTGTACCCGACGACGTGCAGATTCAGCTCCTGGAAATCGATGACGCGCGAGCCGTCGGGAGCGGCGACGTAGGCGTCGCGGATGTTCCACTCCTGCGGGATCGTCCAGTCCAGCACGGCCGTGCCCGTCGGCACCTCGTGCCGCTCGAGTGCGATGTGCTCGCCGATGATGTCCAGGGTCTGCCGCACGCCGTCGCCGGTGATGCTGCGGCAGATCGGGTACAGCCGCTCGACCAGGGCGTGCAGGTCCGCCCCGGTCCGCAGCTGCGGGCCCGCCACTACTTCCGCCGCAGGGTGGTGTCGACGCGGCCGGCTTCGCCCTCGCTCTTCAGCCAGGCCAGCCGGGTGAACAGCTGCTGGAACGACTCCCGGGTGAGCCCGAACTTGCGGTAGGCCTCGATGAGCTCGACGGCGCCGTCCTTGACCGACCATTCGCAGGCGAAGCCGGGGATGGCTTCGCGGAAGCGCGAGAAGTCGACCCGGTACGACCGCGGGTCGGCGCCCGCCTCGCCGGTGATGTTCAGCGTCGAGCCCGGCACGGCCTCGACGACCTCCTGCGCGATCTCGGCGACGGTGACGTTGTTCTCCTCGGTGCCGATGTTGAAGGCCTTGTTGTGCACGGCCTCCTTCGGTGCCGTCAGAGCCGCCGTGAACGCGCGCGCGATGTCCTGGGCGTGCACCAGCGGCCGCCACGGCGTGCCGTCGGAGAGCACCAGCACCTCCCCGGAGAGGTGGGCGTGCGCGGTCAGGTTGTTCAGCACGATGTCGCCGCGCAGGCGGGGCGAGTAGCCGAACGCCGTCGCGTTGCGCATGTACACCGGCGTGAAATCGTCGTCGGCGAGCTCGTGGACGTCGGCTTCGACGCGCACCTTCGACTCCGCGTACGGCGTCACCGGCTTCAGCGGCGCGTCCTCGTCGACGAGGTTGTCGCCGCCGGCCCCGTACACCGAGCAGGTCGACGCGTAGAGGTACCGCTGGACGCCGGCGTCCTTCGCCAGCTTCGCGAGCTTCACCGACGCGTGGTGGTTGATGTCGTAGGTCAGCTCCGGCGCGAGCGAGCCGAGCGGGTCGTTCGACAGCGCGGCCAGGTGGATGACCGCGTCGAAGCCGGCAACGTGCGAAGCGGTGACGTCCCGCAGGTCGACGGCGTGCCCGGCCGGGTCGGCGGGGGCGGGCCCGAGCAGGCAGGCCTCGAACAGCCCGGAGTCCAGGCCGGTGACTTCGTGGCCGGCGGCGGCGAGCACCGGGGCCATCACCGTCCCCAGGTAGCCCTTGTGCCCCGTCAGCAACACCCGCATCGGATTCAGCCCTTCAGGTCGAGAGTGAGTTTTTTGGCGAAAAACGCTTCGGCGTACTTCGCGGCGGCTTCGATCCCGCGGATGCGGGCCAGCCCGAGGAAGGCCTCGCGGTCGTACCAGGGCCGGTGCCGCTGCGAGGCGTAGTGCTCCTGCAGCAGCCGGACCTTCTCTTCGGCGATCTCGTCGGACAGCGGCTGGTACACCGACGGGCGGCCGAGGTCGCCGTCCCACTTGACGATCTCGTAGCCCAGCGTCAGGTGGTTGCGGAACGTCGTCGGCACCAGCTTCGCCAGGCCGCGGTGGTCTTGGTGCGCGTCGTCGGTGCGCGTCGCCAGGATGACGTCGGGGTCGGTCCGCCGCCGCAGGTCTTCCAGGGCGTCCTTGGCCTCTTCCCAGTGGGCCGGGAAGCGCCCGTCCCGCAGTTTCAGCACCGTGACGGAGAGGTCCGCGCCGGGGCAGAACGCCGCCAGCGCCGCCCGCTCCTCGTCCTCGCGGTCGGTGCCGCCGCCGGAGAGGACCAGGGCGTCGACCCGCAGGCCGGGCCGGGACTGGCACAGCGTCAGCAGCGTGCCGCCGGCGCCGATCGCGATGTCGTCGCAGTGCGCGCCGAGTGCGACGACGCTGCCGAGCCGTTCCGGTCGAAGCCCGATCACGCGATGCTCACGGCCGCGCGCTCCCAGAGCGCCCAAGGCCGGTCGCCGTGGCTGTAGGCGTAGTCGAGCGCCGCCCGCTCCTTGACCGTGTCGGTCGGCTTCCAGAACCCGCGGTACGGGTAGGCGAGCAGCCGGCCGCGCTTGGCCAGCTCACCGCAGCCGTCGGCGACGAGGTCGCCGTTTTCCGGAATGTGGTCGAACACTTCCTGCCGCAGCACGAAGTAGCCGCCGTTCTCCCACAGCGGCATTTCGCTCACCGCGGTGATCGAGCCGACCATGCCGCCTTCGTCCATTTCGACGCAGTGGAACGACGACTGCGGCGGGACGACCATCATCGACGCGCCCGCGTCCGACTTCTCGAAGCGGTCGATCATCTCCGGCAGCGGCACGTCGGAAAGGACGTCGGCGTAGTTCGCGAGGAACATCTCGTCGCCGTCGAGGTGGTCGCGGACGCGGCGGAGGCGCTCGCCGATCGGCGACTCGATCCCGGTCTGCACGAACGTGATCGTCCAGTCCGCGATGTCGGTCGAGAGCAGTTCGGCCTGGCCGTTGCGGAGGACGAAGTCGTTCGAAATCGTCTCTTCGTACGACAGGAAGAAGTTCTTGATGTGCGCCGCGCCGTAACCGAGGCACAGGATGAATTCAGTGTGGCCGAAATGCGCGTAGTAGCGCATCACGTGCCAGATGAGCGGTCTGGGACCGACCATCGCCATCGGCTTCGGGATGTCGTCGGCCGCGCCGTTGCGCATCCGCATCCCGTAACCACCGCAAAAGAGGACGACCTTCACTTCACTGCACCTCGACGATTTCCAGGCGGGGAATGGGGAACACGAGTTTTCCGCCCCAGGCACCCACGAACGAAAGCTGTTCGGTCAGTTCCTCCCGGAGGTTCCACGGGAGGACGAGCACGTAGTCGGGCCGGTCCGCTTCGATCCGTTCCGGAGCCAGCACCGGGATGCGCGTGCCGGGGGTGAACCGGCCGTGCTTGTACGGGTTGCGGTCGACCGTGTACTGCAGCAGGTCCGTCCGGATGCCGCAGTGGTTCAGCAGGGTGTTGCCCTTGCCCGGGGCGCCGTAGCCGACGACGGTCTTCCCGTCGCCCCGCGCCTCGATGAGGAACTTCAGCAGGTCCAGCCGCACGCGGGTGACGCGCTCGGCGAACTCGGTGTACCCGGACAGCTCGTGCAGCCCGGCCGCTTTTTCGCGCTCCAGCACGTCGGTCATCCGCTCGCTGGGCTCGCCCGCCACCTCGGCCGGACGCGCCCACAGCCGGATCGAGCCGCCGTGCGTCGGCACCAGTTCGACGTCGACCACGGTGAGGCCGCCGGTCGCCAGGGCCCGGCGCGCGGATTCGACCGTGTAGTACTGGAAGTGCTCGTGGTAGATCGTGTCGTACTGGTTCTCCTCGATCAGCGTGAGCAGGTGCTGGACCTCGATGGAGACCCAGCCGTCGTCCGCGACCAGCGCACGCAGGCCCTTGGTGAAGCCGAGGACGTCGGGGATGTGCGCGTAGACGTTGTTCGCGGCCACGAGGTCGGCCGGCCCGTGCTCTTCGCGCACCTTCAGGCCGGTTTCCTCGGAGAGGAAGGCCGTCAGGGTGGGCACGCCGGCGTCGCGCGCGGCCTGCCCGACGTTCACCGAAGGTTCCACGCCCAGACACCGGATCCCGTGCCCGACGACGTGCTTGAGCAGGTATCCGTCGTTGCTCGCGACCTCGACGACGAACGACTTTTCCCCGAGCCCGAGCCGGTCGACCGCGCCGTCGACGAAGCGCTTCGCGTGCTCGACCCAGGACGTCGAGAAGGACGAGAAGTACGCGTACTCGGTGAAGGTGTCGTCGGGGTCGATCAGCGGCGGGATCTGGGCGAGCCAGCAGTCGGTGCACACCTTCAGGTGGAGCGGGAACGTGGCTTCCGGCTCGTCGAGCTGCTCCGCCGTCAAAAATCGCTCACACGGGGGAGTCGCACCGAGGTCGACGACGCCGGCCGTGTTTGTCGAACCGCAGAGTCGACATGTGGTCATCTACCAGGCTCCTTGGCTCGCGGTCGCGATGTGCACCTGACACGTCGACCGGCGCCGGGAGGTCGTTACAGCGACGCGGGAGCCGCCGGTGGACCGATTCGGAACCGCAACCTGGATGGGCCAACTGTGGCGAGGATCACCAACCGTGCTCGTCCGTACCCGTAACGTCCACAGTGGACCTGCTCCGGGGCCGGCCTGAGGCGGGGTCGCCAAGGACGGCTGAACGCGCCGGAGCCCTCCCCGCCGGACGGCGGAAAGGGCTCCGGCGGAAGGTGGGGTCAGCCGAGCTTCTCGGCGGCGGGGATGACGTCGGTGGCGAACTTCTCGAGCACCGCCGGCCGGTGGACGTGCGGCACCGCGCCGAGGGCGACCTGGATGCCGAGCCCGTTCAGCCGCTCCAGCTCGGCCAGCAGTTCACCGGCCTTCTCGCCGTTCTCGCCGACGTCGAGGACGTGGTAGACGGTCTTGACGATCGAGTCGTAGTCGCGGCCCTCGTTCTCGCAGTGCTGCCTCAGCACGTCGAGCTTGTGCTCCAGGTCCGGGCCGTTGAACAGGTTGCACGCGTCGGCGTACTTGGCGACGAGCTTCAGGGTCTTCTTCTCACCGCCGCCACCGATCATGATCAGCGGCCGCGGCTTCGACAGCGCCTGCGGCACGTTCAGCAACCGGGAAGCGTCGAAGTGCTTGCTCTTGAACGGCGCGTCGCCGTCGGCCCACATCTGCAGCACGTACTGGAGGTTCTCCTCCAGCAGCTCGAACCGCTCGGCCACGGACGGGAACGGGAATCCCAGCCCGCGGGACTCCTCCTCGTTCCAGCCCGCGCCGATGCCGAGGACCGCGCGGCCGCCCGACAGCACGTCCAGGGTCGTGATCGCCTTGGCGAGCAGGCCGGGGTGCCGGTAGAGCACGCCGGTGACGACGGTGAGCAGCTTCGCGTGCTCGGTGTGCGCCGCGATGAAGCCGAGGGTGGTGTACGCCTCGAGCATGTCGTTTTCGGTCGGGCCGACCGCACCGATCTGGAAGAAGTGGTCCATCACGGCGATGGAGTCGAAGCCGGCTTGATCACCCGCGCGGACGACGGCGGCGAGGTCGGCGCCCAACGCGGACGCTCCGTTCGGCCAGGTGAAGTCGGGGATCTGCAGTCCGAGTTTCATGGTTTCGACCGTATACCTGGAGTGGCCCCAGCCGGCCGGTCAGAAATCGCGGACGAGGAAGATTCGCCCGTGCAGGGGATCGGTGACCCACACCGTGCGCGTGCGCTGGTCGACGGCGACGTCGCCGGGGTTGACGCCCAGCGACAGCTCGCCGCTCAGCGTGCCCGTCGCGCCGTCGACGCGCGTGAGCCCGTTCTGGCCGCCGTTGGTGTACACCGTGTTCGTGCCCTGGTGCACGGCCAGCGCGGAGGATTCGCTGCGCAGCAACACGGTCTTGCGCTCGGCGTGCGTCTCGCCATCCACAATGGACATGTGGTGGATGCCGGAGTTGGCGACGTAGACCGTGCCGCTCGCGTGGTGCACCGCGACGCCGGTCGGGTTGCGTCCGACCGGCACCGAAGCGACGAACTCCGCCGTGCCGATCGAGAACACCTCGACCGAGTCGGTGGCGGTGCTCGCGCAGTAGGCCAGCGCACGGACGGGGTCGAGGCCGATCCCGGTGAGGGCCGGCTTCGGGCCCGGCACGAGTGCCGCCAGCGTGCAGCTCGCGCCGTCGAGCACGGCGAGCGTCCCGGTGGCGCCGCTGACCGCGTAGACCCGGTTGGCGTCCCTGTCGACCGCCAGTGCCGAGGCACCGGTCCCCGCGCCGATTACGCTCACCAGGTCGTGGGTCCGGGCGTCCAGCGCCACCACGGTGCCCGCCGGCGGGTTCGCGACGTAGATCCGGCCGGCCCTCGGGTCGATCGCGACGTCGCCGGGCGCGCCACCGACGTGGATCACCTCGGCGACCGAAACGCTGCGCGGATCCACCGCGGAGACCGTCCCGGCCTGGGCATCCGTGACGTACCCGAGGCCGGTGTGCGGGTGCACCGCGACCGCGTCCGGTGCCCCGCCGACGTCGATCGACCGGACGGTGGCGGCGCGCGCCACCCCGGGCCGGACGAGGGCGCCCGCGCCCGCCGTGACCAGCGCGAACAGCGTCCTCCGGGGTAGCCGGCGACCTCGCATCGGCGCCTCCGCTCCTGATCATCCGCCGTCCGAGCGTAACCCGCGCGATCCCCACGTGAAGGAACTTCGCGTCCCCCGATCGCGTTGTTTCCACTGGGTAAACCCACTCGGGACGACAGCGGACGGAGGCGAGCGTGCACGGGCACCGGAACGGACTGAAGACGGCATTGCTGCTCGGCCTGCTGTCGGCGATCGTCGTCGCGCTCAGCGGGCTCTTCGGCCGCGGAGCGCTGGTCATCGGCCTGCTCGTCGCCCTCGGGATGAACGCGTTCGCCTACTTCAGCTCCGACAAGCTGGCGCTGCGCGCGATGCGGGCGCGGCCGGTGTCCGAGGTCGAGCAGCCCGTGATGTACCGGATCGTGCGCGAGCTCGCGCAGGTCGCCCGCCAGCCGATGCCGCAGCTGTACCTCAGCCCGACGGTCGCGCCGAACGCGTTCGCCACCGGCCGCAGCCCGCGGCACGCCGCCGTGTGCTGCACGACCGGCATTCTCGAGCTGCTCGACGAGCGGGAGCTGCGGGCCGTGCTCGGCCACGAGCTGTCGCACGTCTACAGCCGCGACATCCTCATCTCGTGCGTCGCCGGCGCGCTGGCCAGCGTGATCAGCGTGCTCGCGAACATCGCGCTGTTCTTCGGCGGCAGCAACCGCGACGGGAACCCCCTGCTCAGCCTGCTGCTGATCTTCGTCGGGCCGATCGCGGCGGCCGTCATCCGGATGGGCGTGAGCCGCTCGCGGGAGTACCAGGCCGACGCGTCCGGCGCCGAGCTGACCGGCGACCCGCTGGGCCTGGCCTCGGCGCTGCGGAAGCTGGACGCCGGAACGCGGGCGCGGCCGCTGGTCGCCGAGCCGCAGCTGGTTTCGCAGTCGCACCTGATGATCGCGAACCCGTTCCGCCCCGGCGAGGGCCTGAGCAAGCTGTTCTCGACCCACCCGCCGATCGCCGACCGCATCGCCCGCCTCGAAGAGATGGCCCGCCGCCCGTTCTGATCCCGCCCAGGCGTCACTTTCATAGGGAAAGTGAAGTTTTTCCCAGTGGGTGGGAGCGGGAATCCCGGCTCGGCCGGCGGAGTTGCGCAGGCATGGTTTCCGCACAGCTGCACCTGGGCGTCGCCATCGACGGGGCCGGGTACCACCCGGCCGCGTGGCGGATCTCCGCGGTCGAGCCCGCCGCCCTGTTCACCGCCGGCCACTACCTGAAGTACGCGAAGCTCGCCGAAGCCGCTTCGCTCGACTTCGTCACCCTCGACGACTCGCTCGCGCTGCAGTCCGGCGGCTCCGGGGTCGGCGGTGCTGTCATCGGACGGCTCGACGCGCTGCTCACGCTGTCCGCGATCGCTCCCGTGACCAGCCGGATCGGCCTGGTCCCGACCGTCACCACCACGCACACCGAGCCGTTCCACGTCTCGACGGCGGTCGCGACCCTGGACTACGCGAGCCGGGGCCGCGCCGGCGTGCTGGCGGTGCCGTCCCTGACGGCCGCCGAGGCCGCGCACTTCGGCCGCCGCCCGGCTCCCTCGCCGGAGGACGGCGACGCCGAGACGGCCGAGGTCCTCGACGTCATCACCCGGCTGTGGGACAGCTGGGAGGACGACGCGATCATCCGCGACGCGGCGACCGGCCGGTTCATCGACCGCGAGAAGCTGCACTACGTCGACTTCGAGGGCCGGTTCTTCAGCGTGAAGGGCCCGTCGATCACGCCGCGGCCGCCGCAGGGGCACCCGGTGACCGCCGTCTACGGCGACTCGCCGCACGCATCCGGTGCCGACGTGGTCGTGACCAGGGCCGACCACCTCGACGCGGTCCGCGCCGCGGCCGCCCGGCACCCCGGCGCGAAGGTACTGGCCACGGTGTCGGTCGTGCTGGCCGAGACCGGGCAGGGCGCCCGCGACCGGCAGCGCGAACTGGACGCCTTGGTCCCGTTCGAACCCGCGGGCCTGTCGTTCGCCGGCACGCCGGCGCAGCTGGCCGCCGAGCTGCCGCGCTGGGCGGCCGAGACCGGCGTCGCCGGGTTCCACCTGCGCCCCGCCGTCCTGCCCGACGACCTCGACCTGATCACCGGCGAAGCCGTGCCCGCCCTGCGGGCCGCGGGCGCGTTCCGGAGCGGGTACACGGGGACCACCTTGCGGGAGCACCTCGGCCTCGGTGCCGCAGCCAACCAGTACCAGGGGGTGTGAGATGACCAAGCAGGTCAAGCTCGCCGCGCACTTCCCCGGCGTCAACAACACCACGGTGTGGAGCGACCCGGCCTCGGGCAGCCAGATCGACTTCGCGTCCTTCGAGCACCTGGCCCGCACGGCCGAACGCGGCAAGTTCGACTTCCTCTTCCTCGCCGAAGGCCTGCGGCTGCGGGAGCACGCGGGCAAGATCCTCGACTCCGACGTCGTCGGGCGGCCCAACACGACCACGGTGCTGGCCGCGCTGTCGGCCGTCACGACGCACCTCGGCCTGGCCGGGACGCTGTCGTCGACGTTCAACGAGCCCTACGAGGTGGCCCGCCAGGTCGCGAGCATCGACCACCTCTCCGGCGGGCGCGCGGCGTGGAACGTCGTGACGTCGCCGGACGCCTTCACCGGGCAGAACTTCCGGCGCGGCGGCTTCCTCAAGCGGGAAGACCGCTACGCGCGCGCCGAAGAGTTCCTCGCCACCGTGCGCGAGCTGTGGGACAGCTGGGCGCCCGGGACCCTGGTGGGGGACAAGGAGAACGGCGTCTTCGCCCGCGACCCGGGCCGGTTCGTCCACAGTGGGCCACAGTTCGACATCGCGGGTGAGTTCACGCTGCCGCGGACGCCGCAGGGGCAGCCGATCGTCATCCAGGCCGGCGACTCCGACGAGGGCCGGGAGTTCGCCGCGAAGACCGCGGATGTCATCTTCAGCAGGCACGGCAGCCTCGAAGACGGCCAGGCGTTCTTCCACGACGTCAAGCGCCGCCTGGCCGCGTACGGCCGCGAACACGGCGAGCTGCTGATCATGCCGGCCGCGACGTTCGTCCTCGGCGACACCGACGCCGAAGCCGAGGAGAACGCCCGCGAGATCCGGCTCCAGCAGGTGCGCCCGGCCACCGCGATCCAGTTCCTCGAGCAGGTGTGGAGCCGCGACCTGTCGGACTACGACGTCGACGGGCCGCTGCCGGAGGTTGATCCCGACCCGGACGCCGAGCCGCTGACCTGGGGCCGCGTCCGCCACGAGAAGGACCCGCTGGAAACGGCGCGGAGGTGGCGGGCCATCGCGGAGGAGAAGAAGCTCTCGATCCGCGAGCTGGTGATCGAGGCCACCGCGCGCCAGCAGTTCGTCGGCACGCCGTCGACGGTGGCCGCGGCGATCGACGATTACGTCCAGTCCGACGCCGCCGACGGGTTCGTGCTGGTGCCGCACCTGACACCGGGCGGGCTCGACGAGTTCGTCGACAAAGTCGTCCCCCACCTGCAGGAACGCGGGGTGTTCCGGACCGAGTACACCGGAACGACGCTGCGTGAGCAGCTGTTCTAGGCCGAAGCTCCCGCTGCTACGGCGACTGCCTTGACGTAGTCGCCGTAGCCGGACTTCGCCAGCTTCTCGCCCAGCGCGTAGCACTCGTCGGCGTCGATGAAGCCCATGCGCAGCGCGATTTCCTCGAGGCACGCGATGCGCACGCCGGTCCGGTGCTCCAGCACCTGCACGAACTGGCCCGCTTCGAGCAGCGAGTCGTGCGTGCCGGTGTCGAGCCAGGCGAACCCGCGGCTGAGCTCGACCAGCGTGGCGCGGTCCTCGCGCAGGTAGGTGAGGTTGACGTCGGTGATCTCGAGCTCACCGCGCGCCGACGGCGTCAGCGCGCGGGCGATGTCGACGACCCGGTTGTCGTAGAAGTACAGGCCGGTGATCGCCTTGTTGGAGCGCGGCTTCAGCGGCTTTTCCTCGATGGTGAGCAGCTTGCCGGTCTCGTCGACTTCGCCGACGCCGTAGCGCTCGGGGTCCTTGACCGGGTAGCCGAACAGGACGCAGCCGTCGAGCTCCCGCACGGCCTGCTGCAGGCGGCCGGAGAAGCCCTGGCCGTAGAAGATGTTGTCGCCGAGGACGAGCGCCACGTCGTCGTCGCCGATGAAGTCCGCGCCGATCACGAAGGCCTCGGCCAGCCCGTTCGGGCTGGGCTGCTCGGCGTAGGAGAACGAGACGCCGAACTGGTCGCCGTTGCCCAGCAGCCTGCGGAACATCGGCAGGTCGGTAGGGGTGGAGATGACGAGGATCTCGCGGATCCCGGCCAGCATCAGCACCGAGACCGGGTAGTAGATCATCGGCTTGTCGTAGACCGGGAGCAGCTGCTTCGACACCGCCTGGGTGATCGGGTGCAGGCGCGTCCCGCTGCCTCCGGCCAGCACGATGCCCTTCATGAACTGCCTCCCTGTCCTCGGTCACCCCCACCCTACGGGCTGGCTCCCCGGGCCGGTGGAGAACGGCTGAACGGCCGGTCCCTTCCCGAAGTAGGCCTTGCAGCCGCCGTTGTCCTCGGTGGCGATCTCCAGCACGTTCCGGCCGTCGTCCACCGGCAGCAGCGTCGAGGAGTAGTTGGGGCAGAAGTGGTTCCAGATGCCGGAGACGTGCACGGGAGCGGGCAGTTCGTACCAGGGGCCGCTGCCGAAGTCGTCGTTGGCGAGCAGCACCTGGCCGTTGTTCGGCTGGGGCTCGCCTGCCGCGTTGGTGTAGATCTGCCCGACCATGACGATCCGCACGCCGTTCGGGCCGCCGGGGAACAGCGTGATCGTCTGCGCGTGCTGGAAGTAGTTGCCGGTCGCGGTGCCGACCCGGGTACCGGGGTCGGCGGGATCGCCCCAGTTGGCGCCGTCGGCCGAGATCTTGAAGTACGGGTCGCAGTAGCGGTCGCGGAAGTTGCAGATCTCGTAGGCGAAGTAGTAGCGGCCGTCGGGCAGCCGCCGGATGATCGGCATGCCCGGCCGGACGCGGTCCGGCGGGATGGCCATGGTGAGCTGCTTGGTGCCCCAGTGCACACCGTCGGTCGAGGCGACCCGGTTGAGCACCTGCGCGTACTTCGGCGCCTGCGTCTCGTCGGCGAAGTGGAGCCAGAGTGTGCCGCCGGCGTCGACGGTGAACTCGGGCTCCCAGACGCCGTCGATGTTGTGCGACCGCGCGGCCTCGGACAGGAAGCTCCACGAGCGGCCGCCGTCCTTGCTGGCCCAGACGCGGATCCCGAGGCGGCGCTGCGGCCCGGCGTCCTGCCGGTAGGACGCGGCCCACAGGAGCGTGCCCGCCCTCAGCTTGCCGACCCGTTGCGGCAGCTCGTAGACGGTGCCGCAGCACATCCCGTACCGGCCGTCGGGGTCGCGGATTTCGCCGATCTCGTGGAAGGACTCGCCTTCGTCGGTGCTCTCCAGGACCGGCGTGAACTTGCCACCGGCGTCTTCGCTGGTGAGCGTGGCGACGATCCGCCCGTTCTCCAGCCGGATCAAGCGCGCGTAGGCGCCGAAGCCGGGGACGAGCTGCTTGCGTTCGGCCGCGCCCGCCGGCGTCAGCAGCGAGGCGACGGCCGCGAGCGTCAGCACGAAGACCAGCGAACGGCGCAACTCGACCCCCTCCACACGGTGACCGCGCGATTACAACACGGTCGGGCGGCGGCCACGGGGCGCATTCACGCGTTCGGGTAACGCTCCCGCGTTCGGGGCCGAAAGATCACCATGAGGATCCGGCTGAGTGGCCTGCTGCTGCTCTTGGTGCTGACGCCGGCGTGCGCGCCGTCGACCGGCTACGGCGAAATCGTGCCGCCTTCGACCTCGGCTTCTCCGGCGTCTTCGACTTCTTCGACGGCACCTGCGGTGCCGCGTGATGTGCCTCCGGAGACGCACACGGGCACGGACAGCGGCGAGTTCGCGACGACGTGGCCGGCGGACCAGGTGGGTTTCTTCACGTTCGAGTGCCCGAAGTGCACATCCAACGTGATCGTCGGCACCGACGGCAGCGAGCACGGCCTGGTCAACGCGATCGGCGCGTACAAGGGCACGAAGTGGATGAACACGGACCCGGCCAGGCCGGCGAAGAGGGTGACGGTCCACGCAAACGCGCCCTGGACGGCGACGATCGCGGATTACCGGAGCGTGGCCACGGCGGAGGCCGGCAAGGAGACGTCGGGCGAGGGTGACGCGGTGCTGAGGCTGCCGGAGGGGGTGGCGCGCATCCGGTTCGCGGCGAAGACGCGCGGGAACGTCGCGCTGTGGGTGATGTCCGTGTCCGGGGAGGACCGGGATCTGATCTTGAACCAGATCGGTGATGTGCAGGTGGATCGCGATGTCCGGGGGCCGGCGTACCTGCAGGTGGAGGGGTACGAGACGAGCTGGACGCTGACACCGTCCTGAGCGGGCACCCGGGGTACGGGTGCCCGCGACGGCGTCACCGGTAGTTGGTGAACTGCAGCGCGATCTCGAAGTCCTTGCCCTTCAGCAAGGCGATCACGTCCTGCAGCTGGTCCTTCTTCTTGCCCGACACCCGTAGCTGGTCGCCCTGGATCTGGGCCTGGACGCCCTTGGGGCCTTCGTCGCGGATGTACTTGGCGATCTGCTTCGCCTTGTCCGATGCGATGCCCTGCAGGATCTTGCCCGAGACCTTGTAGATCTTGCCGGACAGCGCCGGCTCGCCGGCTTCGAAGGCCTTCAGGGAGATGTTGCGCTTGATCAGCTTCTCCTTGAAGACCTCGATCGCGGCCAGTGCGCGCTCCTCGGTCTCGGACTCGATCGTGAGCGCCTCCTCGCCCGACCAGTTGATCGTCGTGCCCGTGCCGCGGAAGTCGAACCGCGTGCCCAGCTCCTTGCTCGCCTGGTTGAGCGCGTTGTCCACCTCCTGGCGGTCGACCTTGCTCACGACGTCGAAAGAGGGATCCGCCACGTGTCCTCACACCTCGTACTCGCTTGTCAGGGGCCTCCCAGCCTAGCCCCCACCGGGCGAGGGGTATCCCGGTTGACCCCTGCTCAAGCCCCTTGGGTAAGCTTCTCCCCGGCCGGTGAGACCGGCCTGGGCGGGTTACCCGAGTGGCCAAAGGGGACTGGCTGTAAACCAGTTGGCTTACGCCTACGGGGGTTCGAATCCCTCACCCGCCACCCAGCGAAGAAGCCCCGTGACCATGACTCTTGTCGTGGCGCGGGGTTTCTTCGCATGCAAGTGGGACTAAACCGGCAGGTCCGGCTGGGCGTGGGCTGGGACGTGACCACAGATGCTCCGATGGCCGGGCCGCACGACCAGGACGCGTTGTTCCGGGCGTTGTTCGCGCAGTACTTTGGCCGCCTCGCGCGGCTGGCACGCCTGCTCGGCGCGGACGATGCCGAGGACGTCGCCCAAGAGGCCTTCTGGTGGCTCCACCGGCGCCGGGACACCCTGACCGACCACCTTCGGGCGGTCCGCCTGCTCCACACGACCGTGGTGCGGCTGTCCCGGCAGCGGGCCGGGCGGGAGCGCTTCCCCCTGCTTGCCGGGCTGTCCCGCCGGCAGCGCGAAGTCCTCGTGCTCCGGTACGGGCTGGACCTCGCCACGACCGAGATCGCGGAGACGCTCGCCCTTTCGCCGCGCACCGTCGAGGCAGTCCGGCACCGTGCGATGGAAAAGCTGCGCCGGCGCGAGACCCCCACTCGAACGCCTGCCGGACCGCCCCTGAGGCGCGTCGAGACGGTGGCGGCGCTGGTGGTGGCGGCGCTGGTGGTCGCGACGAGCGTGTTTGCCGCGGCTCACCTGCCGACGGCGGGTACCGCGGGCTCGCAGGTCGCGGACACCTACCGTGCGGAAAGCACCCGGAGCCCCTCCACCTCGAACACCCCGACGACGGACGACTCCGAAGGCGAGCCGAGCGCGGTCACCTCGCCCTCCACCTCCGGAACCGGCGCGTGAATTCTCGTGGGAGAACGGCCGGTTCCCCCTGCGGGAAGGGGGAACCGGCCGTCCGGGGTGGCGGCGCTCGGGGTTACGCCGCCTGGGGAACCGGCGTCGAAGCCGGGGTCAAAGCGAGGTCGAGGACCTCGCGGACGTTCGCCACCGCGTGGACGTCCAGCTCGCTCAGCACCTCGGCCGGGACGTCGTCGAGGTCCGGCTCGTTGCGCTGGGGGATGATCACCGTCTTCATCCCGGCGCGGTGGGCCGCCAGCAGCTTCTGCTTGACGCCGCCGATCGGGAGGACGCGGCCGGTCAGGGAGACCTCGCCCGTCATCGCCACGTCCGCGCGGACCACGCGGCCCGACAGCAGCGATGCCAGCGCCGTTGTCATCGTGACGCCCGCCGACGGCCCGTCCTTCGGGACCGCGCCCGCCGGGACGTGGACGTGGATGCCGCGCTTCTTCAGGTCGCCCACCGGCAGTTCCAGCTCCGCGCCGTGCGACCTGAGGTACGACAGCGCGATCTGCACCGACTCCTTCATCACGTCGCCGAGCTGGCCGGTCAGCTGCAGCCCGGACGCGCCGGACTCCTCGTCGGCCAGCGACGCCTCGATGTAGAGGACGTCACCGCCCGCGCCGGTCACCGCCAGGCCCGTCGCCACGCCCGGGGTGGCCGTGCGCTGGGTCGACGCCGGCAGCGACGACTCCGGGATGTGCCGCGGGCGGCCCAGGTGGTCCGGAAGGTCGGGGGCGTCGATGGAAACCGGCAGCGACACCTCGTCCAGCGCCACCTTGGTCGCGATCTTCCGCAGCACCTTGGCGATCGTCCGGTTCGCGTCGCGCACGCCCGCCTCGCGGGTGTACTCGGTCGCGATCCGGCTGAACGCGGCGTCGGTCAGGACGACGTCCGAGACGCCGAGGCCGGCTCGCTCCAGCTCGCGGGGGAGCAGGTGGTCGCGGGCGATGGTGACCTTCTCGTGCTCGGTGTAGCCGTCCAGCGTGACGAGCTCCATGCGGTCCAGCAGCGGGCCGGGGATGGTCTCCAGCGCGTTGGCCGTGGCCAGGAACACGACGTCGGACAGGTCCAGCTCGACCTCGAGGTAGTGGTCGCGGAACGTGTGGTTCTGCTCCGGGTCCAGCACTTCGAGCAGCGCCGCCGTCGGGTCGCCGCGGTAGTCGGCGCCGACCTTGTCGATCTCGTCGAGCAGCACGACCGGGTTCATCGAGCCGGCTTCCTTGATGGCGCGGACGATCCGGCCGGGCAGCGCGCCGACGTACGTGCGGCGGTGGCCGCGGATCTCCGCCTCGTCGCGGATGCCGCCCAGCGCCACCCGCACGAACTTGCGGCCCATGGCCTTCGCGACGGACTCGCCCAGCGACGTCTTGCCGACCCCGGGAGGGCCCGCGAGGGCGAGCACGGTGCCAGCCCCTCGCCCACCACCACCCTCAACGGAGCTTCGCCCTGTACCGATTCCACGGCGTCCGCCGACCGGGCCGAAGCCGCTTTCGGCGCGGCGCTTGCGCACGGCCAGGTACTCGATGATGCGTTCCTTGACGTCGTCGAGCCCGGCGTGGTCGGCGTCCAGCACAGCGCGCGCGGCGGCGATGTCGTAGACGTCCTCGGTGCGCTCGTTCCAGGGCAGCTCCAGGACGGTGTCCAGCCACGTGCGGATCCAGCCGCCCTCGGGGGACTGCTCGGACGTGCGGTCCAGCTTGTCCACTTCGGACAGTGCGGCCTTCTTCACGGGCTCGGGCAGGTCGGCGGCTTCGACGCGGGCGCGGTAGTCGTCGTCCTGCGCGGTGCCGTCGAGCTCGCCGAGCTCCTTGCGGATGGCTTCGAGCTGGCGGCGCAGCAGGAACTCCTTCTGCTGCTTCTCCATGCCCTCGGCGACGTCCTTGCGGATCGTGTCGGTCACTTCGAGCTCGGCCAGGTGCTCCTTGCTCCACTCGAGCGCCTTCTCCAGGCGCGCGGTGACGTCCAGTGCGCTCAGCAGCTCGAGCTTCTGCTCGGTGGACAGGTACGGCGCGTTGCCGGACAGGTCGGCGATCGCGGAAGCGTCTTCGACCTGCTGGACGGCGTCCATCAGCTGCCAGCCGCCGCGCTGCTGGAGGATCGAGATGACGACGGCCTTGTACTCGGCCGCGAGCTTGGCGGTCTGGTCGTCCGTGGTCTCGGGGGCGTCCTCGGTGTGCACCCAGCGGGCGGCGCCGGGGCCGTCGGCGATCCGGCCGACAACCGCGCGGGCCGTGCCGCGCAGGAGGACGGCGGCCTTGCCGCCGGGCACGCGGCCGATGCGCTCGACCGTGGCGACGGTGCCGAACTCGGCGTACTCACCGTGCACGCGCGGAACGATCAGCACTTCGGCCTTGGTCGCCGCGGCAGAGCGGATACCGGGGAAGGAAGCCTGGCTCGGCGTCTTGGCCTGGGCGGACTCCACCGCGGCCCGCGTCTCGGTGTCGGTCAGGTCGAGCGGGACGACCATGCCCGGCAGCACGACGTCGTCATCGAGCGGGAGCACGGGCAGGAGGCGGGTGTCGGACATGTGCACTCCTCGGTTAGTTGAGTCTGCCTAGCTCAACTCTCCGATGGGTGCGTTTGTTTCCGATGGTGCGTTCGCCCACAGCGATCGGGAAAACCCCAGGTCAGGACCTTGATTTCTCCGCCACGGCGCACCACGCGAACGGGCGGGCCTCCGCTTCCAGGGCGTTGATCTTCCGGTCCGGCCGCCAGTCCGGCAGGTGCACGATGCCCGGCTCCAGGATGGTCCAGTCACCGAACAGCGGCTCGATCTCCTCGCGGTTGCGCAGCCACACCGGGTTGCTCGTCTTCCGGTACTGCTCGACGAACCAGCGCAGCCCTTCGAGCGTCTCGCCGGTGCCGTCGCCTTCGCTCATCTGGGAGATCGCCAGCCAGCTGCCCGGCGCGAGCGCGTCCCGGTACGCCGCCAGCAGGCCTTCCGGGTCGTCGTCCGGGCCAACGAAGTGCAGCACCGCCGCCATGATCAGGCAGACGGGCTGCGAGAAGTCGATCAGCCGGCGTGTCTCCTCCGCCCGCAGCACGGCCTTCGCGTCCCGCATGTCCGCCTGGACGATGCCCGCCCACTCGGTCGCCACGCTCTCTTCGAGGATCAGCGTCGCATGGGCGACGGCGACCGGCTCGTAGTCGACGTAGACGACCTTCGCGTCGTGGTCCTCGGGCAGCTCCGCCTCGACGACCTCGTGCACGTTGCCCGCCGTCGGCACGCCGGAGCCGAGGTCGACGAACTGGCGGATGCCGGCCCGCAGCGCCGCCCGCACCGCGCGGTTCATGAACTCGCGGTTCTGCTTCGACCCGGGGCGCACGAGCGGCCACTGCTGCTCCATGCGCCTGCCGAACTCCCGGTCCACGGCCCAGTTCTGGGTACCGCCCAGGTACCAGTCGTAGATCCGGGCCGCGGACGGCTTCTCGGTGTCGACTCCCTCGGGCGCTCTCGGCGCGGAATCCCGCTGATCGGTCACTTCAGGCTCCCCTCGCTGGCGGCGGGGGCCAGCCTATAAGGCCTGCGCACCGGCGGTAATCCACCAGAGGTTCACCGAACGGCCGGACGGCGCTGCCAGTACGTCCACAGCGGGCGATACCCCTGCGCGTACCAGAACGGCGTCGAAAGCGGGTTCGCCGCGGCGTGGTGCAGCAGGACGACGTCGGCGCCCTCCTCGTCGAGGACCTGGTGGGCGTGGGTCGCCAGCGCCGTGCCGACACCGGACGACCGCGCCGCCTCCGCCACCGCCAGCGACGACAGGTAGCCGACGCGGGAAGCGGCGACGCGGCCGCTGATCCAGCCCGTCTCACCGGGGTGCTGGACGCTCACCATGCCGAGCGGGCGCCCGTACAGCTCGGCGATCCACAACGGCGGTTCCGGCCGCTTCAGCTGCTCGGCGAGGTCCTTGGCCAGGATGTCCTCGACGCCGGTGCGCCAGTTGACCGTGCCGTACTGGGCGTCGTAGGAGTGCAGCTCCATGCCGAGCTCCACCGCCGTCTCGAGGTCGCCCGGTTCGGCGCGGCGGATCTTGACCCCCGGTGTCCCCAGCGGGGTCGCCGGGATCAGCCGCTGCGCGGGGCGGACCGCGATCACCCGCAGCGGCGCGAAGCCGTGGTGCAGCATTTCGCGCGCACCGGCGGCGTCCCGGCTCGCGCGCGGGACGATCGCCGCCGTCTCCGTGTCGCCGCGCTCGGCGACCGCGCGCAGATGTTCATCCCATCGGGTGAGGAGGGCGTCCAGGACGGCCGCCGGCTGCGGGCCGGCCAGCTGGACGTCGAGCCGGTGCTCGGTCAGGGCGCGCCACGGCGCGTTGGGGGCGTCGCGGTCGACCTGGACGCGGGAAGCCAGCCCGGACGCCGCCGAGCCGCCCGTCGCAACCTCCAGCACCACCGCGTTTTCCGCCGCTTCGAATGGAGCCGAGCCGGGGAGGAGGGAATCCACCGCCGCGAGCCGCGCCGCGTGCTCGGTGGCAATCACATCGCTGTGCATGGGCCCATTGAAGCGCGACCCGGCCCGCCGTGTGGAGAGAACGAGCCCAGGTTCGTACACCCGTGGTTTCACCCCTTGGTCCACGCAGGTCAGCGCGTTCGAGGCATTGTTAACCCTGGGGTGATCTCCTACTGTCTCGAAAGGGACGCGGGTACGCCCTACGGGGTACGGTATGGCCCCTGTCCACACCCGAAGTCACGGATCAGCACCGGTGGACAAGCCGGGAGGGAAGGTCGGATGCCGGACACCAACGCCCACGGCGACGCCGTCGCGCAGGCGCAGCCCGGGCCTGGGGCCGCTTCCGGGGCACCACCCGTCTCCGCCGAAGCCCGCACCGACGAACGCCGGTTCCGCGCCTACACCTTCGCCGTCCTCAGCATCGGGCTCGCCGCCGCGTTCGCGGTCGGCACGTGGCTGCCGTTCCAGTGGGACGACCGGCTGCTGTGGATCGGGCCCGTGCTCGCGGTCGCCTTCCTGCTCGCCGAACAGCTCGGCATCAACGTCGACGTCCGCAGCGGCATCTCGTGGACCATCTCCTTCACCGAAATCCCGCTCGTCATCGGGTTCTTCATCGCGCCGTTCGAAGTCGTGCTGGCCGCGCACCTCATCGCCGGCATCGGCACGCTGCTCGCGCGCAAGGTCGCCGGCCGGGTGCTCTACAACGCGGGCGCGTTCCTGCTCGAGATCACCGGCGCCTTCGCGGTCGCCGGGCTGGTGAAGCACCTCGTCGGGACCGGCGACAAGATCCCGTGGGTCGCGGCGCTGGCCGGCACCCTGACCGCGCCGCTGGTGAGCACGCTGCTCGCGCTGGCCGCGGTCCGCGTGCTGCGCCGCCGCATGCGGGTCAGCACCGCCGTCCGGCTCACCGGGCGGATCCTGGTCGTCGGCTTCGTCAACGCGTCCGTCGGCCTCTCCGGCTACCTCGTCATCTCCAGCACGCCCAAGGCGTGGCCGCTGGTGCTCGCCGTCTTCCTCGGCCTCACCGCGCTGTACTGGGCCTACTCCGACCTGCTGCGCGAGCAGCGGGACATGGAGGCGCTCTCGGACGTCAGCCTGATGGTGGCCCGCTCGGGCCAGCAGGCCGCGGCGCGCCCGGCCAGCCGCGCGGACGAGCTCGTCGGCGGGGTCGACGTCCGCGAATGGGCGACCATCGCCGAGCGCATCAAGGACCAGCTCGCCGCGGGCCGCGTCGTGCTGAGACTCCGGCTCGAACCGAAGGACACCATGCGCGTCGTCGTCGCGGGCGACGACCTGCCACCCGCCGACCCGGCCGCCGACGACCCGCTGCTGCGGCTGCCCGGCGCGCACGTCCGGCACTTCCGGATCACCGAAGCCAACCCCGACGTCCGCGCGGCGCTGCTCGACCGCGGCGCGCAGGAAGCCCTCGTCGTCCCGCTGCGCAGCGCGAACCGGCTGCTCGGCGTGGTCGAGGCGCACGACCGGCTGTCCCGCTGGCGCGGCTTCGGCAAGTACGACGTCCAGCTGCTCGGCACGATGGCCAGCCACCTCGCGACGTCGCTCGACAACCGGCGCCTGCTGGCGACGCTGCGCCACGACGCCTACCACGACCCGCTCACCGGGCACCTCAACCGGCCGGGCTTCCGGCAGGTGGCGAAGGAACCGCTGCGGGACTTCGCCAACGCCGTGGTGCTGCGGATCGACCTCGACGTCTTTTCGACGGTCAGCGACGCGCTCGGCTACGCCTGGGCCGACCGGATGGTCGTCGCCGCGGGCCGCCGCATCCGCGACGCGCTCGGCCCCGACGTCCCGCTCGCCCGGCTCGAAGGCGCGTCCTTCGCGGCGCTGCTCGTCGGCTGCCCGCCCGAAGACGCCCACCACGCGGCGGAACGGCTGCGCGAAGAGCTGTCGGCGCCGTACCCGGTCGACCGGCTCTCGGTCGAGGCGAACGCGATGATCGGCTACGCGACGACGTCCGCGGAAGAACCCGGCGACGTCGTCGACATCGAAGGCCTGCTGCAGCGCGCCGACGTCGCCGTCCGCGCGACCAAGGGCGGCGAAGAGGTCCGCGGCTACGTGCCGAGCATGGGCCAGATCTTCCTGCGCCGCTTCCAGATGGTGACGCAGTTCCGGCAGTCCCTGGAAGACGGCCAGGTCAGCGTCCACTACCAGCCGAAGATCACCCTGCCGAACCGCCAGGTCCAGGGCGTCGAGGCGCTGGTCCGCTGGGTGCACCCGGAGTTCGGCAGGCTCGGCCCGGACGAGTTCGTCCCGGCCATCGAAGCGGCCGGCCTGATCGGCGTCCTGACGGGTTTTGTGCTCGGCGAGGCGCTCAAGCGCTGCCGCAAGTGGCTCGACGAGGGCCTGCGGATCTCGGTCGCGGTCAACCTGTCGGTGCGCAACCTCGCCGACGAGGACTTCCCGGCCAAGGTGGCCCGCGAGCTGGAGCACTACGGCATCCCGCCCGAGCTGCTGACGTTCGAGCTGACCGAGTCCGGCGTGATGTCCGACCCGCAGAAGGCGCTGCCGATCCTGCGGGAGCTGCACTCGCTGGGCATCACGCTCGCGGTCGACGACTTCGGGACCGGGTACTCGTCGCTGGCGTACCTGCGGCAGCTGCCGGTCGACCAGGTCAAGATCGACAAGAGCTTCGTCCTCGGCATGGGGACCGACCTCGGCGACCTCGCGGTGGTCCGGTCGATCGTCGAGCTCGGGCACTCGCTCGGCCTGACGGTGGTGGCCGAGGGCGTCGAGGAGGACGTGGCACGCGACCAGCTCGAAGCGATGGGCTGTGACGTCGCCCAGGGTTACCTGATCTCGCGGCCGCTGCCGGAGGACCGCCTGGAGGCGTGGCTGCAGGCCCGCACGGCCCGCTCACCGGGGCGGCACTCGGAGACCGTTTTGACCCTCCTGACCTGAGGTTTTGCTCTTTCGGGACCCCGGTTGCACGGCCGGGTGACGGGGGTTGGTAATCTTTCCAAGTCCTCGCGAGAGGCCAGGCCCCTTTAGCTCAGTCGGCAGAGCGTCTCCATGGTAAGGAGAAGGTCTACGGTTCGATTCCGTAAAGGGGCTCCGCGAGTGGGCGAGCTATGCTTGCATAAAGCGCAAGCCTAGCTCGCTTCGCGGTGTCCTCTGGGGGCCGAGCCCCCAGACCCCCGCCAGGGGGCACGCCCCCTGGACCCCCGGGGTTGGGCATGCTAGGGCGGTGTAGCTCAGTTGGCAGAGCAAGCGGCTCATAATCGCTGTGTCGCCGGTTCAAGTCCGGCCACCGCTACGCGGTAACGACGGGGCTGGCCCCCGGGACCTGAGAGAGAAGGAAACGCTGTGGCTGCCACCGACGTGCGACCCAAGATCACGCTGGCGTGCGAAGAGTGCAAGCACCGCAACTACATCACCAAGAAGAACCGGCGCAACAACCCGGATCGCCTGGAGATGAAGAAGTTCTGCCCGAACTGCGGTACGCACCGGACGCACAAGGAAACCCGCTGACGCGTAGCGCGTTCACACCAGCTCGAAGAAGCCGCCCGGAGTTGCTCCGGGCGGCTTCTCGCTGTTGGTAGCCTCGTCGCCGTGCCCTTGGACCAGTCGTTCACCGGGCGGAGCTATCCGCCGCAGACCAGCTACGAAGTGAGCCGGGAGAAGATCCGGGAGTTCGCCGACGCGATCGGCGACGCGAACCCGGTCTACCGCGACCCGGAGGCGGCCCGCGAAGCCGGCCACCCGGACGTGATCGCCCCGCCGACCTTCCTCACGATCATCAACCTCGCCTCGATCAACGCGATCGTCGCCGACCCCGAGCTCGGCCTCGACTATTCGCGGATGGTCCACGGCGACCAGGGCTTCACCTACACGCGCCCGGTGTTCGCCGGCGACGTGCTCGAGGTGACCACCCACATCGACGCGATCATGGCCCGCGCCGGCAACGACTTCATCAACCTGCGCGCCGACATCACCGACGCCGCCGGCCAGAAGGTCTGCACCACCCGCGCGCAGCTGGTGGTCCGAGGGGAGACCGCGTGAACGCCGCTTACGGGGGTCCGGGTGGCGGAGCGCATGTCACAGTCGGCGACGAGCTGCCCGCCCTCGAGGTCCGCATCACCCGCGAGCAGCTGGTGCGCTACGCCGGTGCGGCACTCGACTTCAACCCGATCCACTGGAACGAGGCGTTCGCGAAGGACGTCGGCCTCCCCGACGTGATCGCGCACGGGATGCTGACCATGGCGGTGGCGGGCCGCGTGGTCACGGACTGGCTCGGCGACCCGGCCCGGCTGATCGACTTCAGCGCCCGCTTCACCCGCCCGGTCGTGGTGCCGAACACCCCGGAGGGCGCGCTGGTCGAGATCACCGGCAAGGTCGCCGACGTCAAGGACGACGGCATCGCGCGGATCGACCTCGTGGTGAAGTTCGACGGCAAGACGGTGCTGGGGAAGCCGCAGGCCCTGGTCCGCTACTGAGACCCCGCCCGCCCGCCGGTCGTGAGTGGTAAGGCGGGTTCTAACCCGCCTTACCACTCACGACCGGTCCGGAGCTTGCGGAGGGCCGGTCACAGCGTCAGCAGCAGTGCCGCCGGTCGCCAGGTTCCGCCGTCGGGCGCGCGGGGCACGTCCCCGGCCAACGCGAGGCCGGGGAAGCGGGCGAACAGCGACGACAACGCCACTTCCGTCTGCACCCGCGAAATCGAGGCGCCGAGGCAGAAGTGCGGCCCGTGCGAGAAGCCCAGCTGCGCCGGCCCCTCGCGGGTGACGTCGAAGCGATCCGGGTCGGCGAACGCGCGCGGGTCGCGGTCGGCCGCCACCATCGCCACCGTCACCCGCTCCCCCTTGCCGATCGTCTCCCCGCCGATCTCGACGTCCTCGCGCGCGAACCGCGGCGTGGTCAGCAGCTGCGGGCTGCACCAGCGCATCAGCTCCTCGACCGCCCCCGGCCACCGCCCGGGCTCCGCGCGCAGCAGGTCCAGCTGGTCCGGGTGCCGCAGCAGCGCTTCGACGGCGTTGGCGATCAGGTTCACCGGCGTCTGCCCGCCCAGCACCAGGTGCCAGACCAAGGTGACCAGCTCGGTGTCGGTGAGCCGATCCCCGTCCTCGGCCTGGGCCCGCACCAGGTCGCCGATGAGGTCGTCGCCCGGCTCGGCCCGGCTGCGCGCCACCGCCTCCTTGGCCCCTTCGACGATCGCCGGGATCGCCGCGGCGAAGTCCGGGCCCATCCCGCCGGCCACGGCGGCCCCGTGTTCGCGCCAGCGAGGACGGTCGCCTCCGGGAATGCCGACCAGCTCGCAGATCACGTCGATCGGCAGCGGCCGCGCGAAGTGCGGGACCAGGTCGACCACGCCGTCTTCGGCGTGCCCGGGCAGCTCGTCGAGCAGCCGGCCGGTGATCGCCGCCAGCCGCGGCCGCAGCTGCGCGGCCCGCTTCGGGGTGAACGCCGGCGCCACCAGCCGCCGCAGCCGCAGGTGCTCCGGCCCGTCCTTCTCCGCCATCGTCGCCATGTACTGCAGGCAGTGCTCGGGGATGCCGGGTGGGCGCAGGAAGCTGCCGGCGGTCACCTCGAACCGGGGGTCGGTCAGCATCGCGCGCGCTTCGGCGTAGCGGGTCAGCGCCCAGAACGGGCCGAAACCGGGGATGACCAGCTTGGCCACCGGGCTCACCTCCCGCGCCCGGTCGTAGGCGGTGAACGGGTCGGTCAGCACCTCGGCGTCGGTCAGGTCGATCTCGGGGGTCATCCACCACTCCAGATGTTCAAATCAGATGTTCTTATCATCTCAGTGGTCACGGTATCTTGATTCGCGATCCCACGGCAAGGAGGACGATGGCCAGGCTCAGCAGGGCGGAAACCCAGGAACGCAACCGCGCCAAGGTGCTCGCCGCCGCCCGCGACGAGTTCGCCCGCCGCGGCTTCCGCGAGGCGAAGATCGACGTCATCGCCGAACGCGCCGAGCTCACCCGCGGCGCGGTCTACTCCAACTTCCCCGGCAAGCGAGCCCTGTACTTCGCCGTCCTGGCCGACCTCGCCGAACGCGCGCCCCGGCCCGCCGCCCCGCCGCCGGACCCCGGCGCCGCCGAAGCGCTGGCCGCGTTCGCCCGCGCCTGGATCGCCCGGCTCCCGCTGGCCACCGACAGCGACAGCGAAGACGCCCGCCTCGCCCGTGACCTGCTCCCGGAAATCCTCGCCGACGAGCACACCCGCCGCCCGTTCGCTCAGCTCATGCGGGTCGAGGCGATCCTGCTCGGGCTCGCCCTCGAACGCCTCCGCCCCGGCCGCCGTCTTGTGCGCGTCGCCGAAGCCGCCCTCACCACGCTGCACGGCGCGAGCCAGCTCGCCGCCGCCGCACCCGGCTTCGGCGAGCCGTTCCACCTCGTCACCGCCTGCGCCGCCCTCCTGGACCTCGACCTGAGCGACGACTGGCCGGCGGCACCGCCGATCACCACCCAGGCCCGGCCCGACGGACGGCACTGGGACCCGCCGGCCGCGACCGACCTGCTGACCGGCGACACCATCCGACCCGGCGACGGCGTCGTCGCCGTCCTCGGCCTGCACCGCGCGGCGGCCTTCGAAGAGGCCGTGCGCGCCGGCGCCGACGTCACCGCCGTGCTCGTCACCAGCGACCCCGGCGAACTCGCCCCGCTGGCCCGGCTCGCCGTCGCCGACCTGCGCACCTGCCTCGACCAGGCGATCGCCCCCGCGCCCCGGCCCCGGCTGCGGATCGTCTGCGACACCGGCGAACTCGCCGCGGCCGCCGGCGTCACCGCCGTCAGCGACGCCACCGAGACGGCCATCCGCGTCGAAAGCGGCCGGATCGCCACGCGAGCGGAAGGGTTCGGCGCGTGCCACGCCGTGGCTGTCGGTCCGAAGCCCGGCCGTTCGTCGGGAGGGTGACACCGGCGGGAGGAGCGGGAGTGGACGTCGAGACCGCGGTAGCCGAAGCGTTCCGCGAGGAGTGGGGCCAGGTCGTGGCCACGCTCATCCGGATCACCGGCGACTGGGACCTCGCCGAGGAGTGCGCCCAGGAAGCCTTCGCCCTCGCCCTGCGCACCTGGCCCCGCGACGGCATCCCGGACTCGCCCGGCGCCTGGCTGACCACCGCCGCCCGCAACCGCGCCACCGACCGGCTCCGCCGCGACACGCTCGGCGCCGCCAAACTCCGGGAGGCCGCCCTCGTGCCCGTCCCCGACCACCCCGAACCCGACGACAGCGGCGTCACCGACGACCGGCTGCGGCTCATCTTCACCTGCTGCCACCCCGCCCTGGCCACCGAAGCCCAGGTCGCGCTCGCGCTGCGCACCCTGGCCGGCCTGTCCACCGCCGAGATCGCCCGCGCCTTCCTCGTCCCCGAAGCGACCATGTCCCAGCGGCTCGTGCGGGTGAAGCGCAAGATCCGCCACGCCCGCATCCCCTACCGCGTCCCGCCCGCACACCTGCTGCCCGAACGCACCAACGCCGTGCTCGGCGTGCTCTACCTGACCTTCAGCGAGGGCTACTCCGCCGGGGCGGGGCCCGACCTGCTCCGCCCGGACCTCGCCGCCGAAGCGCTCCGGCTCGCCCGCGTCCTCGCCGAGCTGATGCCCGACGAACCCGAAGCCCTCGGCCTGCTCGCCCTGATGCTGCTCCAGCACGCCCGCCGCGCCACCCGCGTCGACGCCGACGGCGTCCTCGTCCCCCTCGAAGAGCAGGACCGCACCCGCTGGGACACCGCCGCGATCACCGAGGGCACCCGCGTTCTGGAGACCGCGCTGCGCCGCCGCCGTCCCGGGCCGTACCAGATCCAGGCCGCCATCGCCGCCTGCCACGCCACCGCCGCCCGCGCCGCCGACACCGACTGGCCCCAGATCGCCGGCCTCTACGCCGAGCTGGGCAAACACGTGCCCAGCGCTGTCGTCGCCCTCAACCGCGCCATCGCGGTCGCCATGGCCGACGGCCCGGCCGCCGGGCTCACCCTCCTCGACGAGGTCGAGCTCGAGGGCTACCACCTGCTGCCCGCCGCCCGCGCCGACTTCCTCCGCCGCCTCGGCCGCCACACCGAAGCCGCCCACTGGTACGGCCTGGCCCGCGACCTCGCCGGCACCGAAGCCGAACGCGCCTACCTCACCCGGAGAATTTCGGAAGTGGTGTCGGTCCCGGGCGAGGCCGTTCGTCGGTCGGGTGAAGCCCGACCACCGGAGGCACCATGACCACCCTCGCCGTCCCCGGCGCCACGATCACCTACGACGTCCACGGCCGCGGCCCGGTGCTGCTGCTGATCCCCGGCGGCCCCGCCGACGCCGCGGTGTTCACCCACATCCGGCCGCTGCTGGCCGAAGACCACACCGTCGTCACCTACGACCCGCGCGGCCTGTCCCGCAGCCCCCTCGACGGCACGCCGGGCACCGACCCCGTCGGCGACCACGCCGAAGACGTGCACCGGCTGCTGACCGAGGTCGGCCCCGCCGACGTCCTGGCCACCAGCGGCGGCGCGATCACCCTGCTCGAACACCTGCGCCGCCACCCCGCCGGCGTCCGCACCGCCGTGCTGCACGAACCACCGGTCACCCGCTACCTGCCCGCCGGCGCCCTCGACGGACCCGACGTCCCGGCCCTCTTCCGCGACCACGGCCTCGCGGCCGCCTTCGCCGCGTTCATGAAGGTCGTCGGCGTCGACCCCGCTCCGCCGCTCGACCCGCGCGCGGAAGGCAACTTCGCCTACTTCTTCGGCCACCTGATGCCCGCGATCGGCGCCTACGAGCCCGACCTCGACGCGCTCCGGGCGGCACCGGCGCGGCTGGTGGTCGCCGTCGGCGAGGAGTCCACCGGGCTGCCGGCCCACCACGCCGCCCTCGGGCTGGCCGCCGGCCTCGGCGTCGGCGCCGAACCGTTCCCCGGCGGCCACGGCGGGTTCGACACCGAAGCGGAAGCCTTCGCCGCGCGCCTGCGCGACGTCCTGAAAGGATGCTGACATGCAGTACCTGCTGATGATCTGCGGCGACGAAACCGCCGAGGAACACCAGAACGACGGCTGCGGCGGCTGGGGTGAAGACCTCGAACGCCGCGGCAAGATCCGCGGCGGCGGCGGCCTCCGCCCACCGGCGGAAGCCACCACGATCCGCGTCCGCGACGGCGAAGTGCTGCTCACCGACGGACCGTTCACCGAAGCCAAGGAACAGATCGGCGGCTTCGTCATCCTCGACTGCGCCGACCTCGACGAAGCCCTCGAACTCGCCGCCCGGCACCCCGCCGCGGCCTACGGCAGCATCGAAGTCCGCCCGATGCTCGGACCGGAGGACTTCGCCTGATGCCCGCCATCGTCGACCGGCCCGCCCAGCGGTACGTCGCCGAACGCGCCACCGTCGGCATTCCCGACTTCCCGCGGATCGCCGACCGGCTGCCACCACTGGCCGCCACCCTCGCCGCCGCCGGCGTCGCCTTGGCGGGAGCCCCGTTCTTCCGCTACCGGACGCTGCACCCCGGCCCGCGGTTCACCGTCGAGGCCGGCGTCCCGTTCGAAGGGACCTACACCCCGGAAGAGCCCGCCTTCCTCGGCGAGCTCCCGGCCGGCCGGTACGTGCTCGACACCTACGTCGGCGCTCCCGGCGGCCTGGCCGCCGCGACGGAGGCCGTCCTCGCCTGGGGCGCCGCCGAAGGCGTCCCCTGGGACCGCACCGACGGGCCGGACGGCGAGGACTGGGGCTGCCGCCTGGAAGTGCTGCGCACCGACCCCCGCGAGGTCGCCGACCCCGCGAAGTGGGTCACCGACCTGCTCTTCCGCCTCAAGAGCTAACCGCGGCCGGTGAGCACGGCCCCGGCCAGGCAGCCGAAGCCCGCCGTGCTCACCAGTGCGCGCAGCACGTTCCAGCGCACCCACGCCGTCTCGAACCGCGCCCGCAGCGCCGCGTGATCGTCGCCGCCGGCGGCCAGCGCGTTGTTCAGCGGGATGTGCACCACCCCGGTGATCACCACCATCACCACCAGGAACCCGAACCCCGCGAGCACCCACGGCCGCGGGCCCGGGTTCAGGAACACCGCCACCCCCGCCAGCACCGGCGCGCCCAGGAACGTCAGCATGAACACCGGGTTCACGATCGCGACGTTGATGCCGCGCATCCCCTCGACGAACGTCTTGTCGTCCCCGCGCGCCAGACCCGGCAGCACCGAGCACGCGTAGGCGTAGAACAACCCGGCGATCAGCCCCGCCGCGACCAGCGCGGCCACCAGCACCACCAGCGACATCGGTCTCCCCTTCCTCGTCACCGGGCCCAGACCCCGGTTGCGGCGGCGTCCCGCGCGAATTCGGCGAAATCCGTCGCCGGACGGCCCAGCACCCGCTCGACATCGGCCGTCACCGACGAGTTGCGGCCGTCCAGCACCCGGGCGAACAGCTCGGTCAGCGCGCCGACCTCCGCCTCGGGCACCCCCTGACCGACCGCCGCGGCGGCGAACTCCCCGGCCGAAACCGGAACATAGCGGACATCTCGCCCCGAGGCGGCCGAAATGTCCGCGGCGGCGTCGGCGAAGCTCAGCAGCCGCGGCCCGGTCAGCTCGTACAGCGCACCGTCGTGCCCGGGTTCGGTCAGCACCTGCACCGCCACGTCGGCGAGGTCGCGGACGTCGACGAACGGCTCGGTCACCGTCCCCGCCGGCAGCACGATCTCCCCGGCGCGCACCGCCTCCAGCAGGAAGTGCTCGCTGAAGTTCTGCGCGAACCAGCTGCACCGCAGGACCGTCCAGCCGGTGCCGGCCTCCCGGACGATCCCTTCGCACGCCTCGGCTTCCTCCTCGCCGCGGCCGGACAGCAGCACCAGGTGCCGCACCCCGAACGCCACCGCCAGCTCGGTGAACGCCCGGATGTCCGCCGCCGCCTCCGGCACCACCAGATCGGGGTAGTAGGTCAGGTAGACCGCGTCGACCCCGGTGAGCGCCCGCGCCCAGGTCCCGCGATCACCCCAGTCGAACGGCGGCGACCCGCGCCGCGACGTGATCCGCACCGGCAGACCGCGCTCCCGCAACCGGTCCGCCACCCGGCGACCGGTCTTGCCGGTCCCGCCCACCACCAGGAATGTTGTTGTCATGACGCCGAGTCAAGCGGCTCCCGGTGAGACTCTCCATAGTTCAAAGCCTTGATCGCATATTCCAGCGTCTACAGTCGGGGCATGGACCCGCTCGCCGCGCTGCTCGACGGCCCCCGCGCCCACGGCGCGTTCCTGCTGCGTTCGGTGCTGACCCCGCCGTGGTCGCTGCGCATCGAAGACCGGGCGCCGCTGACCGTGGTGTCGGTGGTGCACGGCGAGGGGTGGATCGTCCCCGACGGCGGCGAAGGCGTCCTGCTGGGCGAAGGCGACGTCGCCATCGCCCGCGGCCCGGATCCGTACCTGGTCGCCGACCACCCGGAAACCCCGCCGCAGGCGCTCATCCTGCCCGGCCAGGAGTGCCGCACCCCCGACGGCGGCCACCTGAGCGAGCTCGCCGGCACCGGGGTCCGCACCTGGGGCCACGGCACCGACGGCCCGGTCGTGCTGCTCACCGGCACCTACGGCATGGCGGGCGAGCTGAGCGGACGGCTGCTGGCCGCGCTGCCCCCGGTGCTCGTCCTGCGCGCCGCCGACTGGCCGACCCCGCTGGTCGGGCTGCTCGCCACCGAGATCGGCAAGGACGTCCCGGGCCAGGAGGCCGTCCTCGACCGCCTGCTCGACCTGCTGCTGATCGCCGCGCTGCGGGCCTGGTTCGACCGGCCCGGCACCAGCGCACCGGCCTGGTACCGGGCCCACGAAGACCCGGTCGTCGGCCAGGCGCTGCGGCTGCTGCAGCACCAGCCGGCCGAGCCGTGGACGGTCGCCAAGCTCGCCGCCGACGTCGGCGTGTCCCGAGCGGCATTGGCCCGCCGCTTCGCGGCCGCGGTCGGCGAGACACCGATGGCGTACCTCACCGGCTGGCGCCTCGCGCTGGCCGCGGACCTGCTGCGCCAGCACCCGGACGCCACCATCGCCTCGATCGCCCACCGAGTGGGGTACGGCAGCGCGTTCGCCCTCAGCGCGGCGTTCAAGCGCGAATTCGGGATGAGTCCGCAGCACTACCGGTCGCGGTGAGCGGTCACTGCTTGAGTTCGTCGCCGAGCCGGTCGAGCCAGTCGCCGGTGCCCTGCTCGCGCCATTCCGGCTTCTCGGCGCCGTCGAGGAAGGTGTCCTGCTCGGTGAGCACCAGCCGGGTGCCGTCACCTTCGGCGAACAGCTCCACGGTCGTGGTCGAGACGGTCGCGAGCGCATCGTCGCCGGTGAGCGTGCCGGTGAAGACGATCCGCCGGTCGGGCACGATGTCGTGGTAGGTCGCGACGAAGGTCAGCACGCCGCCGGCGGGGGTACGGCCTTCGACGGCTTCCCGGCCACCGGCGCGGAAGTCCAGCTCGTGCTCGCCCGCGGAAACGAACCAGCGCTTCTTCGCCTCCGGGTCGGCCCAGGCGGCGAACACCCGCTCCGGCGGCACCGGGTAGCTGCGTTCGAGGTTGAACGTGCTGTGCAAGACGGTCATGAGGGGCTCCCTTCGGAGGTCTCCGGGCCGGCGAGGAAGTCGCCGAGCCGGTCGAGCTTGCTCTCCCACGTGGTGCGCTGACGCCCCAGCCACTGCTCGCCCGCCCGCAGCGCCGCCGGTTCGATCCGGCAGGTGCGGACGCGGCCGGCCTTCTCCGATCGCACGATCCCGGCCGCCTCCAGCACCTGCAGGTGCTGCACGACCGCGGCGAGCGACATGGTCAGCGGCTCGGCCAGCTCACTGACCGACGCCGGGCCCCGCACGAGCCGCTCCACCAGTGCCCGCCGGGTCGGGTCGCCCAGGGCGCGGAACACCAGGTCCAGCGGCACTTCATGGTTAAGCATGTACTTAAGTTAGCTCTGCTCCGGCTGTTGGTCAAGTAACTGCTTAAGTATCTCGGGGAGCTCGGGCACCTCCCGCAGGACGCCGAGCACGCGGGCCAGCTCGCGCTCGGCGGCGTCGGCCCGGCTCAGCGCGGCACGCAGTTCGGCGCCGAGGCTCGTCGTGGTTTTGTGCATCGACCGGACGGTCTGCTCGTGCACCACCTGCAGTTCGGTGAGCCGCTGGTCGAACCCGGCCCGCAGGCGCTCGGTCTCGGCGCGGGCGCGGTCGAGCGCGGCTTCCTGCGCCGCGACCGCCTTGACGTGCTCGCCGCGCGCGGCGTCGAACCGTTCCTGGACGGCGTCGGCGCGGGTTTCGGCCGCCTCCGCCCGCGCTGTGGCGGCCTGGCCACGGCCACGTTCCTCCTCGAGCGCGGTCCGGGCGGCCGCCAGTTCGGCGGTGAGCGCGGCGATCGCCGCGGCACGTTCGCCGGAGAGGACGGCGGCGGCATCGGCACGCTCGGCGACGCGGGCGAGCTCATCGCGGACCGCGGCCAGCTGCCCCTCGGCCCGCTGCCGCTCCTGGACGGCGCCGCGCCGGGCGGCACGCTCTTCGTCTCGTTCCCGGACTGCGGCCGCCTTGTCGTCGGCCGCCGCGGCTGCCGCGGCGACGGCCGCCTCGGCGGTGTCCCGGGCCTGAGCGGCTTCGGCTTCGGCGCGGCCGCGGTGCAGACGGTGCTCGTCGGCCTCGGCCACCGCGGCATCCCGCTCGGCCAGCGCGGCCGCAGTGGTCGCTTCGAGCTGGTGGCGCAGCGTCGTGAGCGTCTCGACCAGCCCGCGGGCCGGTTCGAGCACCCGGTCGACCTGGCCGGCGAGCGCGGTGACGGCGGTGTCGTCCAGCTCCGTGTCGCTCTCCCGCAGCGACTCGGCGTCCGAGAGCACCGCCTCGGCGTCACGGCAGCTGAGGTTGCGGCGGCCCCAGGTCTTCCCGTCCTGGCAGAACCGCGCCCGGCTCCCGCGCCCCACTGCCGGCGGCAGCGGCGCCCCGCACCTCCGGTACTCGCACACACGCACTTGACCAGCGTCTTCCGTCATGTTCAGTACCCTACCAAATCTTCTGATTAGAACTAGAAGTATCTGTTCAAAATCAAAAGACTAGTCCAGAGACACCTGAGTTAGGATAAGGTCACATATCCGAACCCAGAACAACTTGGAAGCACTCGGGTGCTGTGCGTAACAACCGGGGGCGGATCCGCGAGTCAAAAACTGTGAGCCCATCGCAGGCGCCCGAGGTGACCCCGCTGCAGACCGTCGACGGCGTCACCTACGCCGCCGCGCTGACCAACCGCCCCTGGGAACTGCCGGTGGACGCCGTGGCCGTCTCCGTCGGCGCGACGTTCGGCCAGGCCGCCGACGCCTTGGAAGCGGAGTACCCCCTCGCCGACTGGGATTCGGCCCCGCTCGGCAAGATCAGGCCCGACGCACCGGCGCTGGTCGACCTGAGCGCGCAAACCACGGGCCACCGGCTGCGGTTCGCCGTGCTGGCGACTCCGCACACCGCGGACGAGGACCGCGCGGTGACGCCGGACGCGATCGCCACCGCGGCGGAAACCGCGATCCGCGAGGCCGCGCGGGCCGGGGCTTCGGCCGTCGCGCTGCCGCTGTTCGCCACCGGTGACCTGGGAATGGTTCCCGAAGTCGCGGCCACCGCGCTGATCAAAGGGGCCCTCGCCGCCCACGCCGCGGTCCGCACGGTGATCTTCTTCTCCCTCCACAGGGAGCAGGTGCACACCATCGCGCTGCAGTGGACGGCCGCCCGCGTCCCCGAGAGCCTCTCCGCCGGCGGGTTCGCGGCCGACCAGCTCGCGGGCGGGCTGGCCAAGGACCTCGTCGACCCCAACGAGTGCATCCCGCTGACCCGCGATCACCTCGGCGTCCAGCCCTACGTCTCCATGCTGGCCACGGTGATCGCCGCCAAGGACACACCGCTGCCGTTGTCGATCGGGTTGTTCGGCGAGTGGGGCGCGGGCAAGAGCTTCTTCATGGGCATGCTGCGCGGCCAGGTCAAAGAACTGGAGGGCACCCCGGGCCAGTGCCGCAAGATCGCGCAGGTCGGGTTCAACGCGTGGCACTACGCGGACGCCAACCTGTGGGCCAGTCTCGGCGACGAGATCTTCCGCCAGCTCGCCGAGCCGGTCCGGCAGCCGGGCGAGCCGGACGCCGAGCACCAGGCCCGGCTCCGCGAAGGCACCCGGCTGCGTGACCGGCTCGCCGCCGAACTGGAGCAGCGCAAGCAGCTGACCGCGGTGACCGAACGAGCCCAGGCCGAGGCCGCGGCCCTCAAGCTCAAGATCGGCGAAGCCCGCACCAGCCGCACGACGCGAGCTCTCGACCTGGGGCGGGCCCTGAGGGAGTCACCGGCGTTCCAAGCGCAGTACGCCGAGGTGTGGCGGAAACTCGGCGTCGATGGCGCGGCCGAGCAAGGCAAACTGCTGGCCGACGAGCTGCGGGAGACCCGCGGTGAAGCCGAGGAACTGGCTCGCATCTCGCGCTTCCGCCGAGGCAAGGCCGTGCTGGTCGTCGCGGCTGTCGTACTGCTGGCCGGCGCGGGCTTCACCGCGTTCGTCCCGGACGTCCGGAGCTGGCTGATCGGCGTCGGTGCGGTGTCCGGCAGCCTGGCCACCGCCGGGCTGACCCTGGTCAGGGCCGCCCGCGCCGGGGTGCGGCGGCTGCGTTCCCTGGCGGAAGACCTCCAGAACGGCCTCGACGCCGGCACCCACCGGGAGATCGCCGCCCTGCGCGAGGCCGACGCCGAACAGCAGATCGCCGAACGGCAGCTGGAAGAAGTCGTCGCCCGGATCGGCGAGCTGGGCCGCCAGCTGACCGAGCTGACGCCGGGCCGCCGGCTCTACGCCTTCCTCGCCGAGCGCTCCCGCACCGACGACTACCACGCCAACCTGGGCCTCATCTCCACCATCCGCAAGGACTTCGAGAAGCTCGTCGCGCTGATGACCACCGGCGACGACGACGGGACCCGGCCGCTGGACCGGATCGTGCTCTACATCGACGACCTCGACCGCTGCAGCCCCCGCCAGGTGGTCGACGTGCTCCAAGCGGTGCACCTGCTGCTCGCGTTCGACCTGTTCGTGGTGGTCGTCGGGGTGGACCCGCGGTGGCTGCTGCGGTCGCTGAGCACGCACTACGACCGGCTGATCGAAGCGGACCCCCTCGTGCGGGCCGATGGGTGGCACGTGACACCCGAGGACTACCTGGAAAAGATCCTCAACATCCCGCTCGTCCTGCCCCCGATGCCCGCCGGCAGCCTCCGGCGGCTCCTGGACGGGATGGTCGAACCGCCGGCCGCCGCACCGCGGCCGGCGGCGGAGGCGGAACCGACGGCGCCGCCGCCGGCCGCCTCCTCCCCGTGGGACGACCCCGGCACCGACCTGCCGGTGGAGGCCGGCTCCCAGGTGGCCGCGCAGCTGGACCCGGCCGAGCCGCCCGCAAAACCGCGGCCGCTGACCGAGCCGGAGATCGCGCTCCTGTCCCGCCTGGACCGGCTGGTCGACACGCCCCGGGACGCCAAGCGCCTCATCAACCTCTACCGCATGCTGCGGGCGACCCGGGACCTGTCGGAGGCGTCGGCCTTCCTCGGCGGCGATTACGAAGCCGTGGTCGTGCTGCTCGGGACGTGCACCGCGCACGGGCGCCTGCTCGGCCGGTTCGCCGACGCCCTGCTGCACCGGGCACCCCGGACGTCGTGGACCGACTTCGTGGCCGACCTGCAGCCGGTGGAGAGCGACGATCGGTGGTCCAGCCGGGCGGTCGGGACGATCCCCGCCGCCGAGGTCGCGCACTGGGCGCACCTGCACCGCAGCCTGGCCGAACTCGCGCCGTCGATCACCCTGCCCGACGTCAGCGTCTTCCAGACCTGGGTACCGCGCGTCCGCCGGTTCTCCTACGTCCTCGCACCCGGCGCGCCCTGACGGCACGTGGCGAGCTTGCGCCGCAGCAGGTCGCGCTCCGCGGTGTTGCGGGTGAGGTCGATCGCCACCGTGTACGCCGTGATCGCTTCGGCGGCCCGGCCGAGCCGATCCAGCAGGTCCGCGCGGATCGCGTGGTACAGCGGGAACCGGGCCAGCTCGAGGTTTTCGACCAGGGTCAGCGCCTCGGCCGGGCCGTCGACCTCGGCGACGGCGACGGCCCGGTTCAACGCCACCACCGGCGTCGGTGTGACGGCCAGCAGCTGGTCGTAGAGCGCCCGGACCTGCGACCAGTCCGTGGGCGCGTCGCTGTGGACGGCCTGGATCGCCGCCTGGATCTGGTACGGGCCCGGCTGGTTGCGGCGCAGGCAGCGGCGGACGATCTCCTGTCCCTCGGCGATCAGGGCCGTGTCCCAGCGCGACCGGTCCTGGCCGGTCAGCAGCACGATCTCGCCGGAGGCCGTCGTGCGGGCGGCGCGGCGGGCGTCGATCAGCAGCATCAGCGCCAGCAGGCCCTGCACCTCGGGCTCGTCGGGCATCAGCCCCGCCAGGACGCGGGTCAGCCGGATCGCCTCGCGGCACAGCTCCTCCCCCGCGCCGGCCGCGTAGCCCTCGTTGAAGATCAGGTACAGCACGGCGAGCACCGCGGCCAGCCGGGCGGGCAGGTCGGCGTCGCGTGGGACGCGGTACGGGATGCGCGCGTCGCGGATCTTGGTCTTCGCGCGGACGATCCGCTGGGCCATCGTGGGTTCGGCGACCAGGAACGCGGCCGCGATCCGGGCGGTGTTCAGGCCGCCGAGCAGCCGCAGCGTCAACGCGACCTGGGCGGGTCGGGCCAGCGCGGGGTGGCAGCAGGTGAAGATCAGCCGGAGCCGGTCGTCGGGCACGGCACCCTCCTCCACGGGCTCGCTTTCCGCGTGCACCAGCGCCGCTTGGGCGTGCTTGTCCGGCCGGGCCGCCTCGCGGCGCAGCCGGTCGATCGCCCGGTTGCGGGCGGTGGTGATGATCCAGCCCGCCGGGCTCGGCGGGAGCCCGGCGGACGGCCACCGCCGGACCGCCTCGGCGAACGCGTCCTGCACGGCCTCCTCGGCGACGTCGATGTCCCCGAAGACCCGCACGAGGACCGACACCGCCCGGCCGTGCTCGGCGGCGAAGACCTCCTCGACGGTCATTCGCGGAACGGCCGCACCTCGACGGGCAGCGGGGCGACGGCGTCGGCGAGCCGGCCGCCCCACACGAGGGCGGCGTCGAGGTCGGACGCGGTGATGACGGTGAACCCGCCGAGGTGTTCCTTGCCTTCGGTGTAGGGGCCGTCGGTGACGACGATGCCGCCGTCGCCGGCCCGCAGCACGGTGGCGGTCGACGGCGGGTGGAGGCCGCCGGCGAACACCCAGGCCCCGGCGGCCTTGAGGTCGGCGTTGAGGGTGTCGAGCTTCCGCATGACGCCGTCGAGCACCTCCGGCGGCGGGGTCGGGCCGTCGGGCTGGTGGATGCTGAGCAGGTACTGCTGCACGTCGTCCTCCTCGGATCGGGTTCTCGACGCTGATACGAACGGCACCGGCGCGGATCGACAGTCTCCGGGCACGAATTCTCCCGCCCCGGCCCGGTTCCGGCCCGCGGAGATCGACATCCCGTAACCTCGGCGCGTGCCCGACCTGGAACCGGTGATCGACGCCGCGCTGAGCGCGCACGAGCGGCTCGCGCTGCTGGACGAGGCCGCGGCCCGGCACGTCGACGCGCAACGGCCGCCCAACACGCTCAAGGCCTACGCCCAGGACTGGCAGGTCTGGCAGGACTACACCGCCGAAGCCGGGATCCCACCGCTGTCGGCGTCGATCGGGGCGCTGACCGGGTTCGTCGTGTGGCTGGAACGGGGCCGCACGCTGCGGCCGGACGAACGCGCGGTGCCGGAGGTGCCCGAGCGGGCCGCCCCGGCGGCGCCGTCGACCATCGAACGGCGGCTCACCGGGGCGCTGGCCGGGCTGCGCCACCACAAGGTCCTCGTCGATCCCGAAGCGAGCCGCGCCGCGTGGCGGGCGCTGAAGGGCTACCGGCAGCGGCTGGCCCGGGAAGGGGTCCAGCGCGGCCGCGGCAAAGCCACCATGGTGACCCTCGCCGACCTGCGGGCGATGTCGCGCGCGTGTCCCGGCACGCTCGCCGGCGCCCGCGACCGGGCGATGCTGCTGATCGGCTTCCCGATCGCCGCGCGCTGCTCGGATCTGGCGAACCTGCTGGTCACCGACGTGCAGCCGGTCGACGACCGGGGTTTGTCGGTGACCGTCCGGCACGGCAAGAGCACCGGTGACATGGTCGTCCCGCGGCGCGAAAGCCCCGACACCGACCCGGTGCGGGCGTGGCACGCGTGGCGCTCCGGCGCCGGGATCACCGAGGGACCGGCGTTCCGCCGCGTCGATCGCCACGGCAACGTCGGCGAGCCCGCGCTGAGCACGACCGGCGTCAACCAGATCCTCACCCGGGCCGGGGTGCGTGCGGGCCTGCCGTACCCGGTGACCGGGCACTCCCTGCGGTCCGGGTTCGCCACCGAGGCGCGCCGGGCCGGGGCCGACGACCTCGCGATCGCCGACCAGGGCCGCTGGGTGCGCGGCAGCCGGGCGCTGTACGAGTACATCCGGCGCGTCGACCAGTGGAACGACAACGCGGCGGGCGCGCTCGACCTCTGAGTTCACGGGGTCAGCCGGGCGCGGGTGGCGCCGACGACTTCGCCGTCGAGGCGGGCGAGCCAGCTGCCGCAGACGCAGCGCACGTAGTCGAGCCGGTGGGTGACGGGCTGCGCCGCGGCCGCCGGGAGTTCGGCGAGCGGCCAGCCGCAGCGGGGGCAACGGTTCCGGTCCATGCCCCGATCGTGCTGTAATGACTCAGTGCACTTCAACCCTTACGGCGGCCCGGCCGCGCTGGTGGCCGCCGACCTGGTCAACGCCGGGTCGGCGAGCGAGCTCCTCGACGGCATGGTCCGCAACGGGATGGCGATCGAGGCACTGACCGACGGCGAAGCGGCGCGGATCGGCGCGTGGGCCCGCCGCCTGCGGCCGGTGTTCTCCGCCACCCCCGCCGCCCGCCCGGACCTGGTCAACGAGCTGCTGGCCGAAGCGGCGTGCCGGCCGTACATCACCACCCACGACGGCAAACCGCCCCACCTGCACTACTCCGCCGAGGACGCCGGCCCGGTCGGCCGCGTCCGCGCCTACACCGCGGGCGGGCTGGCCCACCTGGTGTGCGAGGCCCCGGACCGGCTGGGCATCTGCGGCCGAGAAGGCTGCGAAACGGCGTACGTCGACACCTCGCGCAACGGCCGCCGCCGGTTCTGCTCGACGCGCTGCGCGACGCGCGTCCACGTCGCCGAGCACCGGGCCAGGCAGGTCGGCGCGGTCGGCTAGGTGGCTCTCCCAGTACCTGTATCACCAGGGTCTCCCGAACGTCCCGGACGCCTGTCAACCTTTTCGAGTCGGCTCCCAGCCCACCGGACACGCGACCGTGTCAAGACACGCTTCCCGGACAGAAGGAACAAAAACAATGGCGGACAACCGGTTCACCACTCGCCCGGACCTTTTTGATCTGAGCGGGAAATGCGCACTCGTCACGGGTGGCACCAAGGGAATCGGAATGATGATAGCGCGCGGCCTCCTGCAGGCGGGCGCCCGCGTCATCATCAGCTCACGCAAGGCGGACACGTGCGCGGAGGCCCAGCATTTACTGTCCGAATTCGGCGACGTTCGAGCATTCCCCGCCGACCTGTCCGGGCACGACGAGTGCCGGCGCCTCGCCGACCTAGTCCAGGCCGACTCGGACCGCCTGGACATCCTCGTCAACAACGCGGGGGCGATGTGGCGCGAGCCGCTGGAGACGTTCCCGGACGAGGCCTGGGACACCGTGCTCGACCTCAACCTCAAGTCGCCGTTCTGGCTGGTGCAGGCGCTGCTCCCGGCACTTCGCCGGGCAGGCACCGCCGACGATCCCGCGCGGATCATCAACATCGGCAGTATCGCCGCCATCCACGTCGCCGATTCGCCCAACTACTCGTACGCCGGCAGCAAAGCGGGACTCCACCAGCTCACCCGGGTGCTCGCCCGGGAACTGGGCCCCCAGCACGTCACGGTGAACGCGGTGGCCCCCGGACCGTTCCCGTCGCAGATGATGGCGTCCACGCTCGAAGTCCTCGGCGACACGATCGCGGCGAAGGCCCCGCTGCGCCGGCTCGGCCGCGACGACGACATGGCGGGCATCGCCGTGTTCCTCGCCAGCCGGGCCGGAGCCTATCTCACGGGGACCGTCATCCCGGTCGACGGCGGCATCGCCACGACCGCAACAGGGACCTAGGCATCGGCACGAGGCTTGCCGCAGCCGACGGGGGTACCGGCAGAACCTCCCTCCGCCTGCGGGCAGGGCCTATGGTGCAGGAATGACCAAGATCGATCTGCGCACCGAGATCAAGTTATTCCTGAGCTCGCGTCGCGCGCGGATCGCGCCCGAGCAGGCCGGGCTGCCCGCCTACGGCGGCAACCGCCGGGTCAAAGGTCTGCGTCGCGAAGAGGTCGCGCTCCTCGCCGGGGTATCGGTCGACTACTACGTGCGGATGGAGCGCGGCAGCCTCGCCGGCGCCTCCGACGGGGTGCTCGACGCGTTGGCCTCGGCCTTGCAACTCGACGAGGCCGAGCGCGATCACCTGTTCCACCTCGCGCGGCAGTCGAGGGCGCCCAGCGGTCCACGCCGCCGGCGACCCGCCGTCACGGTGCGCCCGGCGCTTCGGCAGGTGCTCGACGCCATCACCGATGCGCCGGCGTGGATTTGCAACGGCCGTTATGACGTCCTGGCCATGAACCACCTCGCCCGCGCGCTGTATTCACCCATGCTGGCCGACTCGCGACGGCCGGCGAACACCGCGCGGTTCGTCTATTTGGATCCCGAAGCGGCAAGAACGTTCTTCGTCGACTATGACCGGATCGTCGGCGATGTGGCCGCGAAGCTGCGCATGGAAGCCGGCCGCAATCCGCACGACGAGGAACTGATCGCCCTGGTCGGTGAATTGTCAACGCGCAGTGAACTGTTTCGGCGGCGGTGGGCGTCTCAGGACGTCCGGCTCCACCGGTCCGGACGCAAGCGTGTACACCATCCGGTAGTGGGCCGGCTCGACCTGGACGTCGAGTCGATGGAACTGCCTGCCGAACCCGGCCTGCTCCTCAACGTCTACACCGCGCCCGCCGGCACGGCGGCCGCGGACGGTCTGGCCCTGTTGGCGTCGTGGGCGGCCGGCCAGGAGCGGCCGGCGACCGAGAGCCGAGCACTCAGCTGATCCGGCCGGTTCGTTCGTCGTAAGGCTTTCGCGCCCGCCAGGCCAGGACCGTCGGCGTGGGTGCGCCGCCTTCGGCGAACCGCTCGAACACCAGGCCCGCTTCGAGGACTGCGCCCAGCAGGTCCGGCAGCGGCCGGTGGGTGGCGCCGACCTTGTCCCGCAGGCCCTGGTCGCTCCACGACTCCGTCGTCCAGCCGGGTTCCCGGTAGCCGGGCCGGATGACGACGGCGCGGCCGTCGGTGCGGTCGGCGAACCCGCCGCAGAAGCACGGGTGCACGCCGATGTGCACGAACACCCCGCCGGGAGCCAGGACGCGGGCCGCTTCGCGCAGGATCCGCGGGTACGCGGGCATGTCGGTGTGCACCATGATCGCGACGACGGCGGGCAACACACCGGTGGCGACCGGCAGCGCCGCGGCATCCCCGAGCACCACCGGCAGCCGGGCGGCGGCGTGGTGCAGCATCCCGGCGGAGACGTCGACACCGAGCGGCGCGCGGCCGAGCGCGCGGACCCGGCCGGCGTGGGCGCCGGTGCCGCAGCCCAGCTCAAGACACGGTCCCGTGCCCGGGCCGAGGAGTTCCCGCAGCGTGGGCTCGAACTCCAGCGGATCGTCCCGCCAGCTGGGGACGAGGGTCGTTTCGTACCAGTCGGCGATCGCGTCGTAGGAGGTCATGTCTTCCGTGTACCGGCCGGGTGCCCGGCGGGCCACGGATTCCGCGCCGGGCGAACCGCGGCACCCGGGTCTCCCACCGGCGAAGGCGGCGTCACAGGCACCTGCGGCTCTGCCTAGACTGGACACATGAGCAAGCGCTTAGTGACCCTGGGGGACTCGTTCACCGAAGGCGTCGGCGACGACGATCCCACCGCTGCGAACGGCGTGCGCGGCTGGGCCGACCGCACCGCCGAGCAGCTCGCCGCGCGGGAGCCGGGCTTCCGGTACGCCAACCTGGCCATCCGCGGCAAGCTGCTGCCCCAGGTGCTGGCCGAACAGCTCGAGCCGGCGCTGGCCATGGAGCCCGACCTCGTCACCCTCTACGCCGGCGGGAACGACCTGATGCGGCCCAAGGTCGACATCGACGGGCTGATGGACAGCTACGAGACCGCCGTCGAGCGGATCCGCTCGACCGGAGCGCGACTGGTGCTGTTCACCGGGGTCGACGGCGTCGAGGACGCCCTCTTCCGGCGGATCCGCGGCCGGGTCGCCATCTACAACGAGCACGTGCGCGGCATCGCCGCCCGGCACGGGGCGCTGCTGGTGGACCTGTGGGCGATGCGGCAGCTGCGCGACCGGCGGTTGTGGGCGCCCGACCGCCTGCACCTCAACCCCTACGGCCACACCGAGGTCGCCATCGCCGTGCTGGACGTCCTCGGCGTCCGGCACCCGCTGGCCGGCGCCGAACTCGGGCCGCGGGACGTGCTGAGCCCGGCGCAGCGGCGCAGCCAGAACCTGCGGTGGGCCCAGGAGCACGCGCTGCCGTGGGTGCGGCGGCGGCTGCGGGGCGAATCCTCCGGTGACACGCTCACCGCGAAGCGCCCGACGCTGGAGCCGGTCGGCTCAGCGGCGCTCCCCCGCTGACGCCCGCAGCCCGTCGAACAGGATCGCCACGGCCCGGTCGCGCAGCGTCGCGTCCGGGCCGGCGTACTCGGCGGCCCTCGCCACCCCGATGACCACCGGTATCAGCTCGCCGACGACGAGGTCCTTCCGGACCGCGCCCGCCTCCTGCGCCCGCGAGAGCAGCACACCGAGGGCCGCCACCAGCCGCGCGCCGATGCCGGACTCGGCCACCGGCACCGTCACCCCGGCCGCGGTGAGCGCCTCGAAGTAGGCGTTCTTCGCGCTCGACATCTCGATCCAGCTGGTGAGGAACGTGAAGAACGCGCTGCCCGGGTCCGCGGACTCCGCGGCGACGGCCGTCTCGGCCTCCTCGACGAACCGGCTCAGCCGGGCGTAGAGCACCGCTTCGAGCAGGGCCTCCTTCGTCGGGAAGTGCCGGAACACCGTGCCGATGCCGACGCCGGCGACGCGGGCGACCTCCTCGGTGGGCGCTCCGGTGCCCTTGGCGGCGAACACGTTCTCCGCCGCCTCCAGCACGCGCGCCCGGTTGCGCCGGGCGTCGGCGCGCAGCGGTTTCGACGCGTGCGGATCAGCGGGGGTCACCGTCCGATCGTAACGGGGCCGGATCGGGCAGCGCGTCCAGCAACCGGGCCAGGGCCCGGGGCACGTGGGAGCGCCAGCCGCCGCCCATGATCCGCCGGGAGACGCGCTGGAACTCGTCGTCCGGGTCGAACCCTTCGTGGCTGAGGAACAGCCGGGTGCCGGTGCCCTCCGGTTCGAGCCGCCACGTGACCGTCCACTGCGGACCCCAGCGGATGCTCAGCTTGCGTTCCGGCTCGACCTCCAGCACCTCGCACGCCACCGGGCCACCGGCGAACCCGGCCGCGGGCACCGGCTCGGCCAGCAGCTCGAACCGGTGCCCCACCACGGGTTTGATGTCGTTCGGCATGTTGATCCAGCGCTCCAGCAGGTCCGGTTCGGTCAGCGCGCGCCACACCTTGCGGGCGGGGTGGGCGAGGAACTGGTCGACGTGGATCGCGGCCGGGTCGTCCTCGGTCACAGGTCTTCCTCTTCGTCCAGCAGATCGCGCAGGTTGGCGAGCTTGCTGCGCCAGAAGCGCTCGTAGGGGGTGAGCCAGCCCGCGACTTCTTCCAGCGGGGCCGCGTCGAGCCGGTAGACGCGGTGGCGGCCCTGCCGCTGCTCGGTGACCAGGCCAGCCTCCCGAAGCACCCGAAGGTGTTCCGAGAGGCTGGGCCGGGCCATCGCGAACCGGTCCGCGATCGCGCCGGCCGCCATCGGGCCGTCGAGCAGCAGCCGCAGCACCTCGCGCCGGGCCGGGCTGGCCAGCGCGGCGAAGACGTCGTTGTTGACCGGCATCAGTTCGGCACGTTGCCGAAGTCCGACGGCTCGAGCAGGCCCACGGTGTGGCCGTCGACGTCGGTGAACGACGTCGCCCGGCCCCACGGCTGCCGCTGCGGCTCGGCGACCTCGACGCCGGCCGCCCGCAGCGCGGCGACATCGGCGTCGACGTCGGTGGTCTGCAGCTGGAAGTGCCGCGGACCCGGTTCGATCCCGGTGACCGGCTGGTCGGTCAGCACCACGCCGGTCTTCGCCCCCTTCGGCGCGACCAGCACGAACCGGCCGCCTTCGGGGGTGCGGCGGTCGACGAGCGCTTCGAACCCGAGCTTGCCGACGTAGAAATCCCGCGCCCGGGCGTGGTCGGCGACGGGCAGGGTCAGGAACTGCACGTGGGTGATCGTCATGCCCGGCGACAATACGTAGGAGATCTCCTACGCGTCAAGGGGGTGGCCGAACCACCGTTCGAGCGCGGCGCGCAGGGCCTTGCGGTCGGTGCCGTCCGGTTCGGCGGAACTCGCCGCCCAGGCGACGTAACCGTCGGGCCGGACGAGCAGCGCGGTCGCGTCGCCCGGCGCGTGGCCGGTGACGAGGTCGACCCGGTCGGTCCAGCCGCGGAGTTCGTCGCCGAGTGAGCCGGTGAAGTCCAGCAGCAGCGGCCGGGCCGTCGTGGTCAGGTCGGCGAGCCGGGTGCCGTCGTCCAGCACGAGGTCCGGGGCCCACCGGCCGTCGAGCGGGTGGTCGGTGCCCGGCTTGTACCGGACGTCGGCCCCCGACATCAGGTCGGCGATGTGCTGCACGGTGCCGGGTAGCCGGAGGAGTTCGCCGAACAGTTCGCGCAGCGCGGTGACGTCGCCGCCCGGGCTGATCAGCGCGGACTGGGCCTGGGTGTGCATGACCACGCGCTCGGCGACCGGGCGGCGTTCGCTTTCGTAGGTGTCGAGCAGACCCGCCGGCGCCCAGCCGCGCACCGTGGCGGCGAGCTTCCAGCCGAGGCCGACGGCGTCCTGCAGGCCGAGGTTCAGCCCGGGGCCGCCGATCGCGGAGTGGACGTGCGCGGCGTCGCCGACCAGCAGGACCCGGCCTTCGCGGAACTTTTCGGCCAGCCGCGTGTTGCGGCCGCGCAGCCGTCGCAGCAGGTGCGGCCCGTCGCCTTCGGGCGCACCGAGGGGCAGGTCGAACCCGAGGACGCGGCGGACGCTCGCGCGCTGATCGTCGAGGGTCATCGGCGGTTCGTCCGCGGGCTCTTCGTCGTCGGTCCATTCCGTGGCGCTGATCAGCGGGCCGGCGGGGAACGGGGCGTAGACGAACAGCCCGGTTTCGGTGCGGTAGTGGAAGAACGGCGGGATGACGCCGTGCCCCGGCACCCGCAGGCCGCCGGATTCCGGGTCGGCGAACTCCGCCGGCACGGTGGCGTTCGCGGTGTGGGACAGGGTGCGGTCCTCGGTGACGCCGGGGAAGCCGATGCCGGCGAGCTTGCGGGTGACGCTGCGGCCGCCGTCCGCGCCGGCGAGGTACCGGGCATCGAGCCGGTACGCACCACCGGGACCGGTGACGTCGAGCGAAACCACGTCGGCGTCCTGCGTGAGGCCGGCGAGCTCGTGGCCGCGCCGGATCTCGACACCGAGTTCGGCGGCACGTTCGTTGAGCATCGCCTCGACGCGCCGCTGTGGCACGCCGAGGATGTTCAGCGAGTTGCGCTCGGCGAGCGTGAGATCGAGCCGCATCGCGCCGAAGACGAACGCCGGCACGGGCGGCCCGATCGGGCCGGCGAGCCGCTCGTGCAGGCCACGGCGGTCGAGGAGGCGGACGACCTGGCCGACGAGGCCGTTGGCGCGGTTCTCGGTGGTGGGTTCGGGCAGCCGTTCCAGGACCAGCGGCCGGATCCCGGCGAGGGCGAGTTCGCAGGCGAGCATGAGGCCGTTGGGCCCGGCTCCGGCGATGACGACGTCTTGCATGGCGAAAGCTCCTTGATTTCGGGCATGGCGAAGCAGCCCGCGGTACGGGCGTGCGGTTCGGACGGAGTGCTAGCGCGGTTCGGGCAGGCCGGCGGCGAGCCGCTCGAAAACGTCCCGCAGGATGACTTCGAGCGGTGGCCGCGGATCGGCGACGAGGAACTGCCGGGTGACGACGGTGAGCGCGGCGCCGACGACGCCCGCGACGAGCAGCGGGTAGACGTCCCGGGTGGCGTCGGTACCGGTGCGTTCGGCGACGGCGAGCGCGAGCTCGGCTTCGGCGGCCGCGCCGGCCTTCTGGAACTCGCCCTGCAGCGCGGGTTCGGCGACCATCAGCCGCAGCCCTTCGACCCACTCCTGGGTGGCACCCTGTCCGTCGGGCACCGGCTCGCCGAGCGCGAACCCGGCGAGGGCGGCGTGGGTGACGGCGGCCCAGATCGGTTCGCCGGCCGGGCGTTCGCGCAGCGCCGCGGCGATCGCGCGGGCCCGGTCGTGGTGGCGGGCGACGATGGCTTCACCCTTGCTGCCGAAGTAGTTGCTGAAGGTGCGGGTGGACACCCCGGCCGCGGCGGCGATGTCTTCGATCCGGACGTTGTCGAAGCCGCGTTCGACGGTGAGCCGGATCGCCGCCCAGCTCAGCGCGATGCGCGTTTCCCGCTTCTTGCGCTCGCGCAGCCCGGCGCGGTCGGTGTCCATGAACCCACCGTACCGAAAGTTGCAGAATCTGCAAACTTGCCCAGTCGGCAAGTTTTGCGGGACTTCGGCACCGACCGGACGAGAAGCGAGTCATCGATCGCCGAAATCATCGGTGACCGTCACACTGTTGTGTGACATCGGTCACCGGAGGTGTTGAAAGATGGTTCTGGGAGACAACGGCGTCACTCAACAGGTGGCGGCGGACAGCGGGTCAAGACGAGTGCAGGTGCGGCGGGCGGCGCTGGCGAGCGCCATCGGCACGACCATCGAGTGGTACGACTTCTTCCTCTACAACACCGCGGCGGCCTTGGTCTTCCCGCACCTGTTCTTCCCCGCGTCGAGCGCGTACGCGGGGGCCATGCAGTCGTTCGCCACCTACGCGGTCGGGTTCGCCGCGCGGCCGGTCGGGGCCGCCCTCTTCGGGCACTGGGGCGACCGGATCGGCCGGAAGGCGACGCTGATCGTCACGCTGCTGCTGATGGGCATCTCCTCCGGCATCGTCGGGATGCTGCCCGGGACGTCGACGATCGGGATCGCCGCGCCGCTGCTGCTGGTGCTGCTGCGGCTGGTGCAGGGCATCGCCATCGGCGGCGAGTGGAGCGGCTCGGTCCTGCTCGCCATGGAATGGGGTGACCAGCGCAAACGCGGGCTGCTCGGCAGCTTCGCGCAGATCGGCGTCCCGGTCGGGCTGGTGCTCGGCACCGGCGGGATGACGCTGCTGTCGGCGACGCTCTCGCCGGAGGCGTTCGACTCGTGGGGCTGGCGGCTGCCGTTCCTGGCCAGCCTCGTGCTCGTCGCGGTCGGGCTGGTGATCCGGCTGAAGATCCTCGAGACACCGATGTTCGCAAAACTGGTCGAGAACCGGCAGACCGCCCGCACGCCGGTGCTCGACGCGATCCGGCACCACTGGCGGGAAATCCTGCTGTCGGCCGGCGTCCGGTTCAGCGAGCAGATGCCGTTCTACCTGTTCACCAGCTACGTGCTGATCTACGTCGTGTCGCGGCCCGACTTCAGCAGAACCTTCGTGCTCAACGCGGTCCTGGTCGGCGCGGCGTGCGAACTGGCGCTGATCCCGCTGTTCTCATCGCTGTCGGACACCTTCGGCCGCAAACGGGTCTACCTGTGCGGGGCGGTGCTGACCGGGCTGATCGCGTTCCCGTACTTCACGATCCTGGCGCACGGCAGCCACGCGCTGGTGTTCGTGGCCGTCGTCGTTTCGTTCGTCCCGCACGCGCTGCAGTACGGTCCGCAGGCGGCGCTGATCGGCGAGAGTTTCCCGACGCACCTGCGTTACGGCGGTGCCGGGCTGGGCTACCAGCTCGCGTCGGTGTTCGCCGGCGGCCCGGCCCCGCTGCTGGCGACGTGGCTGCTGCACACGACCGGGACGCCGTACTCGATCTCGGGCTACATCATCCTGTCCGCGGTGGTCACGGTCGTGTGCGTGATCGTGCTGAAGGACCGCTCGAAGGCGGACATCGACGACGTCACGGTCTACCAGCGGACGTGAAAGCGCCCCGAGGTGGCGTTGGTTGCTCCATCCATGCCCCCACCACCACCCTCAACGGAGGCGCTTCGCACCGCAGTGCCGATTCAACGCACCCAATGTGGCGCTTGGGGTCAGCGGCGCGGGCCGCCCTGGGGACCGCCGAACGGGGGCTGCTGCGGGAACGGGCCGCTGCCCGGGTTCTGCTGCGGGCCGCCGAACTGGCCCGGCGGCGGGGCCTGCGGCGGCTGGCCCTGGTACTGCCCGCCCGGGGGCGGACCGGCCGGAGGCTGGGCCGCCGGCTGCTGCGGCTGGGGCAGGGCGGGCTGGCCGCCCTGCGGGGTCAGGGGCTGCTGCGGTGCGGGCGCGGCCTCCGTGCCACGCTCCTCGTCCGGCTCGGGCTGCTGCTGGGAAGGACGCGGGATCGACGGCCGCGCGGGCGGCGCCGAAGGCGCACCGATCGCGGGGACCTCCTTGCGCGCCACGGCTTCCGCGGCCGCGACGGCTTCGGCGACCTTCGGGTCGCTCTTGGTCTCGAACCAGCTGGCGACCTCTTCGTCCTCGAGGTCGGGCTTGTCCGGGACGTCCTCGCGCGGCGGCTCGTACCGGAACACGCCGTCGTCGCCCGGGGCGCCGAGCGCGCGGGCGAAGCCTTCGAGGGCCTTGCCGTAGTCGCTGGGGATCATCCAGACCTTGTTCGCGTCGCCCTGCGCCAACTGCGGCAGCGTCTGCAGGTACTGGTAGGCCAGCACCTCCGGCGTCGGGCGGCCGGCCTTGATCGCGGCGAACACCTTCTCGATCGCCTTCGCCTGACCCTGCGCCTGCAGGTAGCGCGCGGCCCGCTCACCCTGCGCCCGCAGGATGCGGGACTGCCGCTCGGCCTCGGCGGCGAGGATGGTCGCCTGGCGGGCACCTTCGGCGGAGAGGATCTGGCTCTGCTTCTGGCCTTCCGCGGTCTTGATCGCCGACTCCCGCTGGCCTTCGGCGGTGAGGATCATCGCGCGCTTCTCGCGGTCGGCGCGCATCTGCTTCTCCATCGAGTCCTGGATGGAGGGCGGCGGGTCGATCGCCTTCAGCTCGACCCGGCTCACGCGGATGCCCCACCGGCCGGTCGCCTCGTCCAGCACGCCGCGCAGCTGGGTGTTGATGGAGTCGCGGGAGGTGAGGGTCTGCTCGAGGCTCATGCCACCGACCACGTTGCGCAGCGTGGTGGTGGTCAGCTGCTCGACACCGACGATGTAGTTGGAGATCTCGTACACCGCGGCGCGCGAATCGGTGACCTGGAAGTACACGACCGTGTCGATCGACACCGTCAGGTTGTCCTCGGTGATCACCGGCTGCGGCGGGAACGAGACGACCTGCTCGCGCAGGTCGATCCGGGCGCGCACCTTGTCCAGGAACGGCACGAGGATGTTGAGGCCGGGCGAGGCGACCGTGCGGAACCGGCCGAGCCGCTCGATCACGGCCGACTGCGCCTGCGGCACCACCATGACCGCCTTGGCTATCGTGATGACCACGAGCAAGACCAAGGCGATGACCAGGCCGATCGCGAATCCGGTCAAGAGAATTTCCCCTTACCTAGTACCATTCTTGCGCGGTTGACGGCGTTGCGGGTGCCGCGGGCGGGCGCACCTCGAGCTTGAGTTCCTTCGTGGTGATGCCCCAGCGGCCGGTGGTGTCGTGCAGGACCGTCCACACTGTACGGTGCAGGTCCCCGGGCGCGGTGACGGCGCGCTCGGCGGTGGTCAGGCCGGCTTCCTGCCGCAGCGCGGTGCGGGTCAGCTGCTCGATCGCGAGCGCCGGGCCGGCGATCTCGTAGGTGGCCGGGCGCGGGTCGGTCACCGCGAAGGTGACCTCGAACCCGATGAGGACCTCGTGCCCGTCACCGGCTTCGACCGGGCGGGGCGGGGCCGACAGGATCTGGTCGCCGAGGTCGAAGCGGGCGCGGACCCGGTCGGCGAACGGGAGCACGAAGTGGCGGCCGGGGCCGAGCACGGTGCGGAACCGCCCGCCGCGTTCGAGCACCGCGGCGTGGCCCTCGCCGACGATGACGAGCCCGAGGCTCACGGCTCGGCCGACACGACGGCGGTGGCGCCGGAGATCTCGACGACGGTGACCGGGGTGCCGGGCGCGATGGGCGGGAGGTGCTCCCCCAGGCTGCGGGCCGACCAGACGTCGCCGGCCAGTTTCACCCGCCCCGTCTCGGAGTCCACTGTGGATACGACGATGGCGCGGGCGCCGATCAGCGCGTCGATGCCGGTGTGGTGGGCCGGCCCGGACAGCAGGCGCCGCTTGAGCGCGGGGCGGACCAGCAGGAGCATGCCGACCGAGGCGACGGCGAACACGGCGACGTCGATGACCAGGTTCCCGGTGAGGACCTCGGCACCGGCGCCGAACAGCGCGGCAACGCCCAGCATGATCAGCACGAAGTCGCCGGAGACGACTTCGGCGACGATCAGGGCGATGCCGACGATCAACCAGACCAGTGCCCAAGCCATGGCTTCATGCTCTCAGATCGCGCCGGTTCGCACCGGCGCAGTGCTGTGTCGATTGTTACCAATCCGGCCACAGTCACGGCCGAATGGCTGCGTAGCAGCGGTTACGTGCCCGCGTAGGGTCGGCCTACTTTTGGCCGGATTGGTAACGCGACGTAACCTTCGCGTGACCTTGGACAAACCGGACATTCAGCCCTCTTCCGTCGGCTCGGTGACGAAGTCGATGAGCCGTTCCACGGCCCCGATGAGCGGGGTCTCGAGGTCGCGGAAACTGCTCACTCCGCTCAACACACGTTGCCAGCCTTCGAAAGGTTGCCCCCAGCCGAGCGCGTCGCAGATCCCCTGCTTCCACTCGGTCCCGCGCGGGATCTTCGGCCAGGCCTTGATCCCGACGGCTTCGGGCCGCACGGCTTCCCACACGTCGATGTAGGGGTGGCCGGTGACCAGCACGTTCTCGTCGCGGATGGCCTCGACCAGGCGGGTTTCCTTGCTGCCGGGCACGAGGTGGTCAACCAGGACGCCGAGGCGGCGGCCGGGGCCGGTGCCGAATTCGGCGATCCGGTCGGCGAGCACGTCGACGCCGTCGAGCGGCTCGACGACGACGCCTTCGACGCGCAGGTCGTGGCCCCAGACGCGTTCGACGAGCTCGGCGTCGTGCTTGCCTTCGACCCAGATGCGCGAGTCGCGGGCGACGCGGGCCTTCAGGCCCTGCACCTTCACCGACCCGGACGCGGAGACCTGCCGGGCCGGCGCCTTCGCCGGGGCCCGGTGCGGCACCAGCGTCACCAGCTTGCCTTCCAGGAGGAACCCGGCGGGGACGAGCGGGAAGACGCGGTGGCGGCCCTTGGCGTCTTCGAGCACGACGTTCCCGTACTCGATCTTCACCACCGCGCCGCAGTAGCCGCTGGCGGGGTCTTCGACCACGAGGCCGGGTTCGGCGGGGACCTCCGGCACCTTTTTGCGGCGGCGGCCGGCGAGCACGTCGTCATAGGAATGGGAGCGCACGACCAGGCACGCTAGTGGTCCCCGGCACCCGGACCGGTCATGCCACGCCGGTCAGCGCCAACTCCAGGACCGCGTCGGTGAACGGCGTCCGCTCACCCCGGCGCAACGACGGCAGCGCGACCAGCGGAGCCATCGCGACGCACCACGCGCGGACGCGGTCGGCGTCGAAGCCGGCGACGTGCGGAGCGAGCGCGGCGATCCCGTCGTCGATCGTGCCGCCGGCCGCCATCGGGACAAAAACGAAGTCGATCGCGTCGAGGGCGGGGTCGCCGAGCGCGGGCCGCGGGTCGATGGCCACCGCGCCGCGCCCGGGGCCGGCGTCGAGGACGTTGGCGGGGTGCAGGTCGCCGTGGATGAGCGTGACCGGCCCGCTGGCGGCCAGCGCCGCAGCGCGTTCACGCCCCTTGGCCAGCACGCCGGCGCTCAGGTGCCCGGCGGCCGGGGACTCGCGGCGGCGGCGTTCGGACAGGTCGAAGATGAACTCGATGCCCTCGGCCAGCCGCCGGAGTCCCCGGGGTGGCTCCACGGCGTGCAGCTGGTTGAGCAGCTCGCCGACCTCGGCCCACGGCACGTTGCGGCCGGTCAGCTCGGTGCCCGGGACCAGGCCTTCGAGGAGGATGGCGTTGACGTCGAGGTCGGCGTCGAGGACTTGGACGACGCGGGAGCACCCGGCCCAGGCGCTCAGGCCGGTGAACTCCAGCCGGGCGACTTCGGGGTCCGGGGTCAGCTTGAGGACCCGCAGGTCGCCGCCGGGGCCGGTGCACAGGAGGGTGCGGCCGGTGTTGCCGGCCCGGGCTTCGCGGACGGTCAGCCCCCACTTCGTGCTCAGGCGGGCGACGAGGTCCGGGAGTGCGTCGCACCAGGGTCCGGCCACGTCGGCGCCGAAGCGGTCGGCGAGCCGGGCGCGGGCCGGGGTGTCGATCAGAACAGGGGCCACGGAATGGCTCGCCAGTCGTCACCGGGCTCGGGGAAGATGCCCTCGGCGAGCAGGACGTCGGTGCGTTCGGCCAGGGCCCGGATCTCGAACTTGGTGATGTGCTCGGCGAGGGTCTTGCCGAGGCCGCCGTCGATCTCCGAGCGCAGCTTGCGCAGCTTCTCGACGGTGTCCGGCGGCAGTGGCTCGCCGACCCAGCCCCACAGGACGGTCCGCAGCTTCGGGTCGGTGTGCAGGCAGATGCCGTGGTCGACGCCGTAGACGTGCCCGTCGACTCCGGGCAGCAAGTGGCCGCCCTTGCGGTCGGTGTTGTTGACGACGATGTCGAGCACGGCGAGGTCGCGCAGCCCGGGGTGGTTCGCGTGGGCGAGCACCGCGGGTTCGCCGAGCCGGTCGTGGGCGTGCAGCACCGGGCGCCAGCCGTCGGGGACGTCGTCGGGCGGGAGGACTTCGACGAGGTCGTCTTCGGTGGTCTCGACCCACAGCTGGACCATGCCGGGACCGAACGGCCCGTCGCGCAGGACGGTCGGCGGGATCGCGCCGATGCCGGCGGCGTCGGCGATGATCGCGGTGGCGACCTCGCGCCCGGCCAGGGTGCCGTCGGGGAAGTCCCACAGCGGCCGCTCCCCCGACACCGGCTTGTACACGACCCGGCCGGTGACGCCGTCGAGCTCGATGGCGCAGAAGAGCGTCACGTTGGAGGCGTCGACGAGCCGTCCTTCGACGTCGATGCGGCCGTGGGTGACGAGCTCGCGGGACGCGGGACCGGCCGGGGTGCTCGCCATGGTCAGTCTTCGTCCGCGTCGGTTTCGCGCCGGTAGCCGTTCTGCCGGGGGCAGATGTGCCCGGCCGGGTCGAGCGGCTCCCCGCACAGCGGGCAGGGCTTGCGGCCGGCGTTGACGACGCGGTCGGCCCGCTCGGCGAAGGCGCGGGCGGCGGCCGGGGAGAGGAAGACGCGGACGGCGTCCGGGCCTTCCTCGGTGTCGTCGAGCACGACCGTTTCGTCGACCTCGCCCTCGGTGATGGCGAGCAGTTCGATGACGACCGCGCTGCTGTCGGCGTCCCAGCCCAGGCCCATGGTGCCGACGCGGAACTCCTCCTCGACCGGCACGGTGAGGGGGTCGAGGTCGACGAGGTCCGCGGGCGCGTCGTCGGGGACGTCGGCGCCGAACCGGCTGGCGACCTCCTCGAGCAGCGAGCTCAGGCGTTCCGCGAGGACGACGACCTGCTGTTTTTCGATGGTGACGCTGATGGTGCGCACGTCCTCCGACGCCTGGAGGTAGAACGTGCGATCGCCGGGCTCGCCGACGGTGCCGGCGACGAACCGATCCGGCTGGCGGAAGACGTGGATTACGCGAGACATAGCACTGACGACCCTAGGCCACCGGCGCATGATCGGCATCCGCCGCCCCATGGTTCGCGGGCCGCTAGCCTCGGGGGGTGTCTCGGATCTCCCCGTACGGAACCTGGTCGTCCCCCATCACCGCCGCCGACGTGGCCGCCGCCGGCGGCGGCCCGCAGTGGCTCGACGTCGTCTCCGGCGAGGTGTGGTGGGCCGAGGCGCGACCCGGTGAGCAGGGGCGGGTCGCGCTGGTCCGGGCGGTGCCGGGCGGCACCGAGGACGTGCTGCCGCCACCGTGGAACGTCCGCAACCGGCTGCACGAATACGGCGGACGGCCGTGGGCGGTGGCCGGTGGTGCCGTGGTGTTCACGCACTGGGCCGATCAGCGCGTGTACGCCCAGGGCGAAACCGGCGTGGTTCCGCTCACGCCGGCCCCGGCGGAGCCCCAGAGCGTCCGTTACGGCGATCTGCGGGCCGGGCGGCCGGGCGAGGTGTGGGCGGTCCGGGAGCGCAGTACCGGGCCGCGGCCGGCCGACGTCGAGCGGGAGCTCGTGGCGATCGCCGTGGACGGGGGCGGCGAGCGGGTGCTGGCCGCGAGCCACCGGTTCCTGACCGTGCCGAAGCTGTCGCCGGACGGGCGGCACGCGGCCTGGTTCGGCTGGGACCACCCGCTGATGCCGTGGGACGGCACCGAGCTGTGCGTGGCGCCCGTCGGCGATGACGGCGCGTTCGGGCCGCACCGGGTGCGGGCCGGCGGCGCGGACGTCTCGGTGTGCCAGGTCGAGTGGGAGACGCCGGCCACGCTGCTGGCGCTGCTGGACCCGGACGGCTGGTGGAACCTGCACCGGATCGGCCTGGACGGGTCGGTGGTGAACCTGGCGCCGGTGGCGCAGGAGCTCGGCGGGCCGCTGTGGAAGGCGGGTTCGCGGTGGTTCGCCCCGCTCGGCGGCGGGCGGCACGCGGTGCTGGCCTCGGGCCGGCTGGCGGTGCTCGACGAGGCCGACGGCTCGGTGACGCCGGTGGCCGGCGAGCTGACGGCCTGGTCTTCGACGGGACTCGCCGTCCTCGGCGACGCGGTGGTGGGCGTGGCGGGCGGCCCGGCGCGGGAGTCCGCTGTCGTGCGCGTTTCCCCCGACGGCGCGGTGACGGACTTGACGCCGCAGCCGGACCTGCCGTCGGCGTACCTGCCGGTGCCGCAGGAGCGGCTGTTCACCACCGCCGGCGGACAGATCGTGCCGGTGGTCCTGTACCCGCCGCGGAACCCGGGCTTCGCGGCACCCGACGGCGAGCGGCCGCCGTTGCTGGTGGACGTGCACGGCGGCCCGACCGGGCAGCACTTCGCCGAGCTGAACCTGGAGATCGCCTACTTCACCAGCCGCGGCATCGGCGTGGCGGCGGTGAACTACGGCGGGTCGACCGGGTTCGGGCGGGCCTACCGGGAGCGGCTGCGGGAGCAGTGGGGCGTGGTGGACGTCGCCGACTGCGTCGCGGTGGCCGAGGCGCTGGTGGCGGCCGGGCTGGCCGACGGCGACCGGCTGGGGATCAAGGGCGGCAGCGCGGGCGGGTTCACCGCGGCGGCGTCGCTGACGACGACGAAGACCTACCGGGCGGGCACGGTGCTGTACCCGGTGCTGGATCTGGCCGGGTGGACCGGCGACACGCACGACTTCGAGTCGCGGTACCTCGACGGGCTGGTCGGGCCGTTGCCGGCGACGCGGCAGCGGTACGTCGATCGTTCCCCGCTGGCGAACGTCGGGAGACTGGCCGGGTCGGTGCTGTTCCAGCAGGGGCTGGAGGACCGGATCTGCCCGCCGGAGCAGGCGGACCGGTTCGTGGCCCAGCTGGCCGGGCGCGGGATCCCGTACGCCTACCAGCGGTTCGCCGGGGAGCAGCACGGGTTCCGGCAGGCGACGACGATCGTGGCGGCGCTGGAGGCGGAATTGTCGTTCTACGGCCAGGTGTTCGGCTTCGAAACGCCGGGTGTGGCGCGGCTGGAGCTGGCGAAGTGAGGCCGCCGCGGTTGCGGGCCGGCGACACGCTGGCGCTGGTGGCCCCGGCCGGGCCGGTGCCGGCGGACCTGCTGGAGAAGGCGCTGCCGGTGCTGCGCGGCTGGGGTGTGGAGGTGCGGGTCGGGCCGTGCGTGCGGGCCGAGCCGGGGTCGCCGCCGTACCTGTCCGGCGCGGACGCGGCGCGGGCGGCGGAGTTCACCGAGGCGTGGCTGGACCCGGGGGTGCGGTGCGTGCTGGCCGCGCGCGGCGGTTACGGCGTGCAGCGGATGCTGGACCTGGTGGACTGGGCGGCGCTGCGGGCGGCGGGGCCGAAGGTGCTGGCCGGGTCGTCGGACATCACGGCGCTGCACCGGGCGGTGGACGTCCACCTCGGACTGTCCACTTTGTTCTCTCCGATGCCGGCGAGCGTGCTGTTCGACGACTTCGCGGTCGAGCACCTGCGGCGTTCGCTGTTCGAACCGGAGCGGAACCTGGTGGTCCGCGGCGGGTCGGCGCTGGTGCCGGGCCGGGCGTCGGGGGTGCTGACGGGCGGGAACCTGTCGCTGCTGGCGGCGGGGATCGGGACGCCGGAGCACGGGTCGGCGCGGGACGCGATCGTGCTGCTGGAGGACGTGACGGAGAGCGTGTACCGGCTGGACCGGATGCTGACGCAGCTGCTGCGCAGCGGCTGGTTCGACGGCGTCCGCGGGATCGTGCTGGGTTCGTGGGCGGCGTGCGGGCCCGCTTCGGAGGTACGTGCGCTCGTGGTGGACCGGCTCGTGCCGCTGGGGGTGCCGCTGGTGGAGGAGTTCGGGTTCGGGCACGTGGCGTCGTCACCGACGTTGCCGCTGGGGGTGCCGGTGACGCTGGACGCGGACCTGGGGACGCTGGTGTTCGACGCTCCGGCACTGACGTGACCTCGGAAGAGGCCCGTGACCGGTTTGCCGCGGCACGGGTCGCGCGGCTGGCGACGGTGTCGGCCGCGGGGGTGCCGCACCTGGTGCCGGTGACGTTCGCGGTGCACGGCGACGTGGTGGTGTTCGCGGTGGACCACAAACCGAAGTCGACGACCGCCCTGCGGCGGCTGCGCAACATCGCGGAGAACCCGGCGGTGTGCTTCCTGGCCGACGGCTATTCGGAGGACTGGTCGCGGTTGTGGTGGGCCCGCGCGGACGGGGTCGCGCGGATCGAGCCGCCGGGCGCCGAGCCGCTCTCGTGGCTGGTGGCGAAGTACGAGCAGTACGCCGAGCGGCCGCCGGAGCACGCGGTGGTGGTCACGGACGTGCACACGTGGCGCGGCTGGGCCGGGGGGGGGGGGGGGTCGTGAGTGGTAAGTCGGGTTAGAACCCGACTTACCACTCACGACCGGCCGCGGCAGGAGTGTCAGCCGCGGAGGAACTTCTCCGGGCGGCGCCAGGCGTCGATGAGGCCCAGCGGGTCCGGGCGCAGCAGCGAAGCCGCCGAGTACAGGCTGGCCACCACGACCAGGGCGATGAACCACCAGTCGTACAGGGCCTGCTCGCCCGTCGGGTAGTAGACCAGCGTCACGAACACCGACACCGCCACCACGAGCGCCAGGTGCCGAGGCTGCCACTTGAACGCCGACAGGAGCACGAAGCCCCACGTCAGGTACCACGGCAGGGTCGGCGGCATGAGGATCGCCACCGCCAGGAGCGAGATCCCGGCGCGGTAGACCGCTTCCGTGCCGCCGCCGCGGGCGAGCCACCACTGGCGGACGCCGAACGCGATCAGCAGGAGCATGCCGGCGGCGCGGGCGACCGTCACGAACGGCGAGACCTGGACGTCCACGACGATGTGGACGAGGTTGTAGAACACCTCGCCGATGCCGGTGGGGATGTTGAGCCAGTTCGCGATGAGCTGCGGGGCCTTGAGGCCGGACCACCAGCCGAGGTTGAGCGAGCCCAGCGAGATCCACGTGCCCGCGACGAACACCGGCAGGAACAGGCCGACCGACGCGGCGCCGGCGCGCAGGAAGTTGCGGACCTTCGACTCGCCGGTGAGGTGGTTGGCCCACATCCAGACGATGAACGGCAGGGCGATCGCCGCGGTCGGCTTGATCAGCATGCCGATCGTGACCAGGACGACCGCGAGCACGTGCTTGCGTTCCAGGGCGGCGAGGACGCCGATGGTGAGGAACGCGAGCATCATCAGGTCGTTGTGCGGGCCGCCGAAGAGGTGGATGACCATCATCGGGCTGGCCACCGCGAGCCACAGCGCGACCGGGAGCCGGCCGCCGAGGTGCTTGACCAGCCGCGGCAGCGCCCACAGCGTCCCGGCGAGCCCGACGAGCAGCACGACGCGCATCAGGATGACGCCGAGGATCATGTTGTCGCCGCTGACCGAGACGACGCCCTTGGAGATCAGCAGGAACAGGGGCCCGTACGGCGCGGGAGTCGTCTGCCAGAGCGGGTGGACGTTCTGCACGACGTTCGGCAGCACGTCGAGCTCGGCGGGGCCGTTGGCGTACGGGTCGAGCCCGTAGAGCAGCTGGGCGCCCTGGCCGAGGTAGGAGAAGACGTCGCGGGTGAACAGCGGCGGCGAGACGAGCAGCGGCGCCATCCAGCAGCCGGCGGCGACCAGGATCGGGCGGCTGCCGATGCGGCCGGCGAGCACGTAGCGGCCGAGCCGGACCCACGCCCACACGACCATGCCGAAGCCGGTGTAGAGGACGGCGTTGGCGAGCATGCGCCCGTGGCCGTAGCGGACCCACGAGAGCGGGCCGTGGCCGAGCACCGGGTCGGAGATCAGGATGCCGCCGGCGCCCAGGGCGGCGACCATCAGCAGGGTGCTGCCGACGGTGCCCATCGCGATCGTGCGGTAGGGGAATCGCGAGGGCACGCGGAGCCGCTCGGCCAGTCCGGTCGAGGGCGTCTGTGCGGGGTCGGTGGTGGTCGCCATTTCCGTTCGGAGATTACACACCGCGCTCGTGCGGGGTTCCCGCAGTGCCGGGTTTCCGGGTAGGCCCGGCCGCCGCCGGGTCAGGCCCCGACGGTGCGGTGCTGGGCGGTGCCGCCGGGCAGGGCGGCCAGCAGGGATTTTGTGTACTCGTGCTGCGGGTCGAGCAGGACCTGTTCGACGGTGCCGGTTTCGACGAGCTCGCCGCGGTACATCACGGCGACGCGGTCGGCGATGTTCCAGGCCAGGCCCAGGTCGTGGGTGATCACCAGCGCCGCGAGGCCCAGTTCGCGCCGCAGCCGCAGCAGCAGCCCGAGGATTTCGCCGCGCACGGAGGCGTCGAGCGAGGCGACCGGTTCGTCGGCCACCACCACCGACGGTTCGAGCGCCAGTGCCCCGGCGATGACGACGCGCTGGCGCTGGCCGCCGGAGAGCTGGTGCGGGAGCCGGTCGGCGTACTTCGCGGCGGGCCGCAGCTCGGCCGCTTCCAGCGCCCGGTGCACGACGTCCCGTTCGCCGGCGAGCTTGTGGATGCGCGGGCCCTCGGCGACGGCTTCGTACACGGTGTGGGACGGGTTCAGCGCGCTTGTCGGGTCCTGCAGGACGAGCTGCACCTGCCGCCGGTAGGCCTTGAGCCCGGCACCGCCGGCGGGGACGGGCTTCCCGGCGTAGCGGACCACGCCGGAGTCGGGTTTCTGCAGGCCGAGCAGCGTCCGGGCGAGGGTGGTCTTGCCGGAGCCGGACTGGCCGACCAGCGCGACGATCTCGTCGCGGGAGACGGTGAGGTCGACACCGGCGACGGCGTTGATGCGCTTGCCGGTGCGGTCGCGGAAGGACACGCGCAGGTTCTCCGCGGCCAGCAGCGGCTCGCCACCCGCCACCCGGTCCGGGGGTTCGGGCGGCAGCGGGTTGGTGGTGGCCGGGGCGAAGCGCGACGCCGGGTCGCCGACGGTGGGGAACGCCGCGGCCAGCGCGCGGGTGTGCTCGTGCTTCGGCGAGCCCATGACCTCGGCGCTGGGGCCTTCTTCGACGATCTGCCCGTCGTACATCACCGCGATGCGCCGGCAGGTGGCGGCGAGCACGGACAGGTCGTGGCTGATCATGATCAGGCCGATGTCCTGCTCGGCGACCAGGCGCGAGAGCAGGGCGAGGACCTGGGCCTGGACGATGACGTCGAGGGCGGTGGTCGGTTCGTCGGCGATGATCAGCCGGGGTGAGCAGGCCAGGGCCATGGCGATCATGACGCGCTGCTTCTGCCCGCCGGACAGCTCGTGGGGGTAGGCGCCGGCCCGGCTCGGGGGCAGGTCGACCTGGGTGAGCAGTTCGGCGACGCGGGCGCCGACCTCGGCGTCGGTCGGGGCCTTCCCTGCCGGGGGGTGCAGCCGCAGGGGCTCGGCGATCTGCTCGCCGATCTTGCGGACGGGGTTGAGCGCGTGCATGGCGCCCTGGAACACCACGGACGCCTCGGCCCAGCGGACCGCGCGCAGGCGGCCCCACTTCATGGCGGTGACGTCTTCGCCGTCGAGGAGGATCTCGCCGGTGATCTTCGCGGTGCGCGGCAGCAGCCGCAGCACGCTCATGGCGACGGTCGACTTGCCCGAGCCGGATTCGCCGGCGACGCCGAGGGTGCCGCCGGGGTCGAGGGTGAGGCCGACGCCGCGGACGGCGGGCACTTCCTTGTCCCCCACCGCGTAGGTCACGTTGAGGTCCTGGAGCTGCAGCAGCGGGGTGGTCACTTCTTCAACCTCGGGTTGAACACGGTCTCCAGGCCCCGGCCGACCAGGGTGAAGAAGAGGACGACGAGGACGATGGCGATGCCGGGCGGGAGCACGTTCCACCAGGCGCCGCGGCTGATGGCGCCGTTGTTGAGCGCGCTTTCCAGCACCAGGCCCCAGGTGACGGAGTTGGGGTCGCCGACGCCGAGGAACGACAGGGTCGCGTCGGCGATGACGGCGTTGCCGACGACCAGGGTGGTGTTGGCCAGGACCAGCGGCATCACGCCGGGCAGCACGTGCCGGCCGATGATGTGCAGGTGGCCGCCGCCGAGGGCGTGGGCGCGTTCGATGTAGGGGCGGCTTTCGATGGTGAGGGTCTGGGCGCGGACGAGCCGGGCGGTGCTGGGCCAGGCGGTGAGGCCGATGGCGAGGATGATCGTGCCGACGCCCCTGGGCAGCACCGCCGAGAGCGCGATCGCGAGGATCAGCGAGGGCAGGACCAGGAAGAAGTCGGTGAAGCGCAGCAGGGCCGCCGACACCCAGCCGCCGAAGTGGGCGGCGGTGATGCCGATCAGGGTGCCGATCACGACCGACAGCAGCGCGGCGGAGAACCCGACGAGCAGCGAGATCCGGGTGCCCCAGACGGTCATCAGCAGCACCGAGCGGCCGAAGTTGTCGGTGCCGAGCCAGAAGTCGGCGTTCGGCGGGGACAGCGGCGCCCCGGTGGCCTTGGTGACGTCGAGGCCGCTCTCGTCGCTGATCAGCGGCAGGAGCAGGGCGACGAGCACGGTGACGCCGAGCAGGGCGAGGCCGGCGAGGGCGGCGCGCTGGCCGGAGAACTCGCGCCAGGTCCTGGCCAGCGACGCGCGGCGGCGCGCCCAGGCGATCTGCCGGGGCGTCTCGGTGGTGGTCATGAGGTACGCACCCTGGGGTCGAGCACGCGGTAGAGCAGTTCCGCGAGCAGGTTCATCAGCACCACCGCGCTCGCCAGCACGGTGAACACGCCTTGGAGCACCGGCAGGTCGGGCCCGTGCAGGGCGTCGTAGGTCAGCTGGCCGAGGCCGGGCCAGCTGAACACGGCCTCGACGGTGACCGCGCCGGCCAGCACCGAGCCGAACTGCATGAACACCAGCGTGGTGGTCGGGAGCAGGGCGTTGGGGACGGCGTGGCGGCGGCGGACGAGGTCGTCGCGCAGGCCCTTGGCGCGGGCGGTGGTGAGGTAGTCGGCGTTCATCTCCCCGAGCAGCGACGACCGCATGATCAGCATGTACTGGGCGTAGAACACCGCCAGCAGCGTCACGCAGGGCAGCACGAGGTGGTGCAGGACGTCGAGGGTCTGGGAGAAGACGTCGGGTGCGGCGTCCGGGGAGTGCATGCCGCGGCTGGGGAACAAGCCGTTGGTCACGACGAGCAGCATCAGGCCGAGCCAGAACTGCGGGACCGACCACAGGGTGAGGGCGATCCCGGTCTGGGTGCGGTCGAAGGGGCTGTCGCGGCGCCAGGCGGCGCGGATGCCCAGCCACAGCCCGAGGAGCACGGCGAGCAGGGTGGCGCTGCCGACGAGCAGGATGGTCGGCCAGAGCCGTTCGCCGATCATGTCGGCGACCGGGCGACCGTTGTTGAGCAGCCGGGATTCGCCGAGGTCGCCGTGCAGCAGGTCCCGGAAGTAGTTGCCGAACTGGACGAGGACGGGCTTGTCGACGCCCATCTTCTCGCGCAGGTCGGCGATCTGCTGGGGGCTGGTGGGGTGGTCGCGGGTCATCGCCGCGACCGGGTCGCCGGGCAGCATGCGGAAGAGGAAGAAGAACAGCACGATCACCAGCACGATGCTGATCAGCGCTTCGGCGATCTTCTTGAGCACGAACCGGGCCGTGCCGGTGCCGCCGCGGTGCTCGTCGGGGTCGACGAGCACCGCGGCCTGGTCGGGGGTGGTCATGTCTTACTCGCGGTCCTCTGACGTCTTGCCGCGGCGGCCGAGCATGATGCCGCCGCCGACGAGGACGACCACGACGACCGCGCCGATGACGATCCACAGCACGGTGTTGCCGCTGCCCGAGTCCGCGGTGTTGGTGGTGCCCGCCGGGGTGGCGCCGTAGACGCCCCAGTAGCCGGTCTGCTCGAGGATGGCGCCCTTGGGCTGCGGCTGGGTGGTGAAGGCGGAGAACTTGTCGGAGCGGTAGGCCTCGAGCGCGTTCTGGTAGTCGAGCACGATCGTCGGGAACTGGCTGTAGAGCCGGGCCTGTGCCTGCTTGACGTAGCCGGCGCGCTGGGCGTCGTCGGTTTCGGTGAGCTGCTTCTTGTAGAGCTCGTCGTAGGCGGCGTCGCAGAAGAAGGTGTCGGTGCTGCCGCCCTTGCCGTCCGGGGCGGGCCGCGCGCCGCAGGTGTGCAGCGAGAGGGCGTAGTCCGGGTCGGGGTTGGTGCCGTAGCCGCCGATGGCGAGGTCGTACTTGCCGGCCTGGGTGCGGTCGGACAGTTCGTCGTCGGAGACGAGGTCCTGCTTGACGGTGATGCCGACGTCCTTGAGCCAGCCGGTGACGTACTGGGCGACACCCTGGTCGTAGCTGCGGTTGGCGTGCCCGGTCAGGCGCAGTTCCAGCTTGGCGCCGCCGGGGGCGGTGCGGACGCCGTCGGGGCCCTTCTTGTACCCGGCCTGCTCGAGGGTGGTGTTGGCGGCGGCGAGGTCGAACTTGATCTTCTCGCTGTCGCTGGGGTCCCAGTGGTAGTCGGCGTAGATGGCGGGCACGACGCCGCCGCCGACCTGGCCGAGGCCCTTGAGGACCTTGTCGACGATGGCCTGGGTGTCCACCGCCTGGGTGATGGCCTTGCGGACGTTGATGTCCTTGAGAACCGGGTTGCCGTCACCGATGGGGTTGTTGGCGTTGTCGGTGACGCCGAAGTTGATCGACAGCTCGTCGTAGCGGCGGCCGGGCGCGGCGTTGGTGGTGATGCCCTGCTGGCCCTTCAGCGCTTCGAACTGGTTGGGGTTGAGCCGGTTGATGACGTCGACTTCGCCCTGCTTGAGCGCGTTGACCGCGGCTTCGGTGTCCTTGAACACCAGCAGCTGCAGTTCGTCGATCTTGGGGGCGCCGCGCCAGTAGTCCTTGTTGGCCTTGAACTTGACGTACTCGTTCGGCTTGTACTCGGTGAGCTGGAACGGGCCGTCGGAGACGCCGGAGACGGCGAGGGTGTCGGTCGAGGGGTCCTTGAGGTCCTTGATCGGTTCCCAGATGTGCTGGGGGACGATCGGCACGTCGAGCAGGTTCATGTTGACCTGGACGGCCTTGGTCCTGATGACGAGCGTGGTGTCGTCGGGGGCGGTGACCGTCTCGAAGTTGGCCACGTAGTTGCCGTTGGCGGTGCGGGCGTTCTCGTCGGTGAGCATGCGGTTGAACGTGAACGCCGCGTCCTTGGCGGTCACCGGCTTGCCGTCGCTCCACTTGACGCCGCTGCGGATCTTGAACGTCCAGGTCAGCTTGTCCGGGGACGGGGTCCACGACTCGGCGAGCGCGGGCGAGGCTTCGGCCTTCTCCGCGTTCGGGACGGTCAGGAACTCGAAGGTGAACCGGCCGATCTGCGTCGAAGCCGACAGCGCCGCGGTGAAGGGGTTGAGGTGGTCGATGCCGGTGGTGAGCGCGACCCGCAGCACCTTGCCCTGCTGGGCCTGCGCCGGCACGGCGAGCGGGATCGCCGCCAGTGTCGCGGCCGCGACGATCGCGCCCACGCGGGCGAACCGCCCGGTCCTGCGTTGGAACTGCACCGAAAACCACCCCATCGTTCGCTTGTGAGCCTCCCCGAAGACGAGAAGTAACCACATATCGGGACAACCGCGCAATATGTTGCCGCCCCGGCAGGTGTCCGATCGTTATCGACCCGCTGATCGTCACGGTGAGTGACGTTCGGCCGGAGGGGCGTTCCGCGTTCCGGGGAGGGGCGGGCTGGTTAGAGTGCCCGGCATGCGCATCCTGATTTCGGCGGACATGGAGGGCGCGACCGGCGTCACCTGGACCGACGACGTCGTGCCCGGTTCGCCGCAGTGGGACCGCTTCCGGCGGCTGTTCACCGGCGACGTCAACGCGGTGCTGGCCGGGCTGTACGCGGCCGGGGCGAGTGATGTGCTGGTCAACGAGGCGCATTCGTCGCAGCGGAACCTGCTGCTGGAGGACCTGGACCCGCGGGCGCGGATGCTCACCGGGCGGCACAAGCCGCTGTCGATGATGCAGGGCGTCGACTCCGGTGTGGACGGTGTGGTGTTCCTCGGCTACCACGCCGGCGCCGGGTTCGACGGGGTGCTTTCGCACACGTACCTGGAGAACCAGATCACCGGGGTGTGGCTGGACGACGTCCCGGCGAGCGAGGGCAGGCTGAACGCGGGCATGGCCGCGGAGTACGGCGTGCCTGTCCTGCTCGTTTCGGGTGACGACAAAACGTGTGACGACGCCCGTGATTACGCTCCGGAGGCGGAGCTGGTCCAGGTGAAGGAATGCGTGAGCCGGTACGCGGCGATCTGCCTGCCGCCCGCGCGCACGGCGGAGCTGCTGACCGGCGCGGCCGCCGACGCCATGGGGCGTGCCGGGCGGGAGGAGCGCCGGGTGGGCCCGCACCGGATCGAGGTCGAGTTCGACGCGAGCCACCTGGCGCAGGCGACGGCGGTGATCCCGACGGTGGAGCAGATCGGGACGCGGCGGGTCGGGTTCGACGCGCCGGACATGACCGAGGCGATGAAGGCGTTCAAGGTCGTCACGGCGATCGCGGCGGGGGCGGTGCAGGGCATCTATGGCTGACCTGGCCGACCTGACCGACATGACCGACGTTGTCGAGCTGTGCGCGGACCTGATCCGGTTCGACACGACCAACCGCGGTGGCGGGGACGCCGAGCCGGAGCGGCCGGCGGCGGAGTACGTGGCCGCGTTCCTGGACGGCCTGGGCATCCCGTCGCGGATCCTGGAGGCCGCGCCGGGGCGGGCGAGTGTGATCGCCCGCGTGCCCGGGACCGATCCGTCGTTGCCGGCGCTGCTGGTGCAGGGGCACCTGGACGTCGTCCCGGCGGACGCGGCGGACTGGTCGGTGCCGCCGTTCGCCGGCGAGGTGCGCGACGGGTACCTGTGGGGCCGCGGCGCGACCGACATGAAGGACTTCGTGGCGATGGTGCTCGCGGCCTTGGCCGGCGGGGCGCGGCCGCGGCGGGAGCTGGTGCTGGCGTTCGTCGCCGACGAGGAGGACCGCGGGGACTGGGGCGCGCACTGGCTGGTCGCTTCTCATCCGGAGTTGTTCGAGGGGTGCGTCGCGGCGATCAGCGAGTCGGGTGGCTACACCTACCACGTGCCCGCCGCCGACGGCCGTGACGTGCACCTGTACCCGGTCGGCACGGCCGAGCGCGGGACCGCGCACCTGCGGCTGACCGCACGCGGCCGGGCCGGGCACGGCTCGCGCCCGAACCACGAGAACGCCGTCACCCGGCTGGTGGGGGCGCTGCACCGGATCGCCGCGCACCGCTGGCCGGTGTCGCTGACCCCGGCGGTGCGGGCGTTCCTGGAGCGGACCGGCGCGGCGCTGGGCGTTCCGGTCGACCTGTCCTCGGCCGAAGGGGTGGACGCGGCGGTGGCCGCGCTCGGCCCGGCGGGCTCGCTGGTGGTGCCGACGATCCGCAACAGCACCACCCCGACGATGCTGGACGCCGGTTACAAGGTGAACGTGATCCCGTCGACGGCGACCGCGCAGGTCGACGTGCGGGTGCTGCCGGGCACCGAGGAGGCGTTGTTCGCCGCGCTGGACGAGCTGCTCGGCGAGGGGGTGACGCGCGAGTTCGTCGCGCACCAGCCGCCGGTGCAGGCACCGGTGGACTCTCCCTGGTTCGACGCGATGGCTCGTGCCTTGCGGGCGGAAGACCCCGAAGCCGTGGTGGTGCCGTACTGCCTGGGTGGCGGGACGGACGCGAAGGCGTTCGCGCAGCTGGGGATCGACTGCTACGGGTTCGCGCCGTTGTGGCTGCCGAAGGGGTTCCCGTACCGGGCGATGGCGCACGGGGTGGACGAGCGGGTGCCGGTCGAGGGCCTGCACTTCGGCACGCGGGTGCTGGCCCGGTTCCTGGAGAGCTGTTAGAGGGCCCGGCCGAGGAGATCCAGCAGCCTGCCCCAATGCAGTTGCCGGGCGGCGGGGTCGAAGGCGTCGGTGTCGGACATGGTGAAGCCGTGGACGGTCCCGGGATAGATCTCCGAGGTGTACTCGACCCCCGCGGCGTCCAGTGTCCGGTTGAGCTCGCCGAGAGCTTCGGGCGTCAGGTCGGTTTCGGCGTGGCCGAAGTGGACGCGGGCGGTGAGCCGGTGCAGGCGGTCGGCCCCGGCCGCGCCCACCGGGGCGTGGAACCCGGCGAGGGCGGCCACCCGGCCGGGGTGGGCGGCGGCGGTGTGCGTCGCCAGGAGGCCGCCGATGCAGTAACCGGTCACCGCGACCGGTCCGGGGGCGACCTCGGGCCGGGTGGTGAGGAACTCGACGTAGGCGTCGGCGTCCCGCAGGATCCGTTCGGTGGTGTGCGCCTCGATCATCGGCATCAGCCGGGCGAAGATCGCGGGCCGGGCTTCTTCTCCGATGTGCTCGGGGAGTTCGAGCACCGGCGCCGGGCCGTACCGGTAGAAGGGGTTGGGGACGAGCACGGAGTACCCGTGACCGGCCAGTTCGCCGGCCATCTCCCGCAGCACGGGCCGGATGCCGAAGCCGTCCGGGTACATCAGCACCCCGGGGTGGCGTTCGCCGTCGTCGGGGAACGCGGCGAAGGCGTCGGCTTGGCCGTCCGCGGTGGGGATCTGCAGTGACCGGGTGGACATGAAGACCGAGCCTAGGCCACCGGATCAAGGCACGAGAACGAGTTTCCCGGCGGCCCGGTCGTCTTCCAGGTACCGGTGGGCGGCGGCGACGTCGTCCAGGGGGAAGACCCGGTCGACGCCCGCGCGGTGGGTGCCGGCCTCGACTTCGCCGATGATCCGCTGCAGCAGGGCCGTGCTGCCCTTGAGGTCGTCGCTGTGGAAGGCGGTCAGCCGGGTCCCGGAGGGGATCTTCGCGATCGGCTCGAAGTCCGGGACGATCCAGCCGCTGAGCGAGCCCGCCACGCACACCGTGCCGCCGCGGCGGACCAAGCGCAGGGAGTCCACCGCCGTGCGGGCGCCGACGAGGTCGAGGACCCAGTCCGGGCCTTCGGGCCACAGCTCGGGCAGGCCGGTCAGCGGGCCGCCGTCGTCGATGAGCACGTGGCCGGTCAGCAGGCCGGCTTTGGCGGGGCTGCGGGTGGTGGCGGCGACCTCCACGCCGTGGCCGGCCGCGATCGAGGCGGCGGCCAGCCCGACCGAGGACGTGCCGCCGCGGATGAGCAGCCGTCCGGCGGTGCCCGGGCCGATCCCGAGCGCATCGAGCGCGCCCCACGCGGTCAGGTACGTCTCCGGGAGCGCGGCCAGCACGGTCCAGGGCAGTGTCGTGGTGACCGGCATCAGCAGCGGGTTCGGCAGCAGGGCGTATTCGGCGTAGCCGCCGTCGAACGCGCGGCCCATCTCCCCCATCACCGCCGCGACGGTCGTCCCTTCCGCCAGCCGCGGATCGGTCGAGGCGGCCACGACGCCGACGCATTCGATCCCGAGCACCCGCGGGAACCGCACGGCCGGGGAATGTCCCTGGCGGGTCCTCAGCTCCGACCGGTTCAGCCCGGCCCCCTGCACCCGCACCAGGCTCCAGCCCGCGCGGACCGCCGGGACCGGCAGTTCCCGGATTTCCAGCACCTCGGGGCCGCCGGCGCGGACGCAGACCGCGGCTCGCATCATCTTGTTCATGCCCCCACTGTCGCCACGGCCGCGCGTGGCCGACCACCGATAGGATGCCGGGTTATGCCCGAAAGTCGCCAAGCCGCGCCGGTCTCGCGGATCTGGCCGTCCGGCGGGGTGCACCTGTGGCCGCCGGGCGGGGCCGCTCCAGCGGACTCCCATGCGCGCGGGCACCTGGTCTACGCGGCCCGGGGTGTCCTGTCCGTGCACACCGAGCGGGGCACGTCGATCGTGCCGGCCAACCGGGTCGCCTGGACGCCGGCCGGGTGCACCCACCGGCACCGCGCGCACGGCCACACCGACATGCGGATCGTGTTCCTGCCGCCGTCGCTGGCCCGGCTCGTCCCGCCGCACCCGGCCGTGTTCACCGCGTCCGATCTCGCCCGGGAGGTTCTGCTCGCCTTGACCGGCCCGCGCGAGTACGACCGGGCCGCGAGTGCCCGCCTTCGCCGGGTGCTCGTCGACGAGCTGCGGGCCGCGCCCGAGCAGCCGCTCCGGCTGCCGGAGCCCCGCGACGAACGGTTGCGGGCGGTGGCGCGGCGGCTGGCGGAAAACCCGGCCGACAACACCCCGCTGGCCGGGCTCGGGCCGGGGGCCGGAGCGGGCGCGCGGACGCTCAGCCGGTTGTTCCACGACGAGCTCGGGATGACCTTCCACGAGTGGCGGACCCAGCTGCGCATCCACCACGCGCTGGTCCTGCTGGCCGAGGGCCACGACACCGCCTACACCGCCCACGCGTGCGGGTGGGCGAACCCGAGCCACTTCATCGCGGCGTTCACCGCATTGGTCGGGACCACGCCCGGCCGTCACCGGGCTAACGGGTGAACGTGGCCCAGTAACGCGCGCCGTCGCGGACGGTTTCCAGGCCGACCAGCCGGACGCCGTCCTGGGCGACGGATTCGATCTCCGCGCGGCTGAACGGCCACGGCGGGCCCTCCCACGTCTCGGCATCGGTGCTTTCCTCCGCGACCTCGGAGACGATTGCCGTGCCGCCCGGAGCGAGGAAGCCGGCCAGCGACGCCACCGCGGCACGGCGGAACTCGCGGGGCATGGCCTGGATGTTGATGATCTCGACGACCAGGTCGAACGCGTGGCGCCACTCGCTTGGCGGGTTGAGCAGGTCCGCCACCACGTAGTCCACCCGTGACGAAGGGAACCGCGCGCGGGCGGCCTCGACCGCGGTCGGGGCGACGTCGAAGGCGGTGACGGCCCAGCCGGCCTCGGAGAGCAGTTCGGCGTCGTCGCCCAGCGCGCTGCCGACGACCAGGGCCCGGCGGCCCTCACCCGGGTGAGCCCAGGCGGCCAGGTCGGCGTTCGGGGTGCCGCGGGTCCACGGGACCTCGGCCTCGCCGCGGGCGGCGGCGGTGTAGAGCTGGTCGAACCACCGGGTCGGGTCGCCGTCGGCGAGGGAGGCGCGGGCGAGTACGCGGTCGGCGGGTTCCGGCGTCGTCATGATCGTGACCCTAGCGACGACGCCGGACCCGCGAGACCCGTTTTACGGAGCGACCGGCCCCGGGAGGCCGTACAGCTTCTCCCCCGCCCAGTGGACGACGTCGCGCACCGGCGAGGACGGCGGGGCGGGCCGGAAGTTGGCGGCGTCGTCGATGCTGCCGGTGCCGTCGTAGACCGCCCGCTGCGGGTAGGCGAACACCGGCCGGGTGCGGGTGACGTCGCCGGCGTCGTCGCGGCCGGTCGCGGTCACCCGGGTGGGTGCGGTGCCGCGCTCGACCCAGGTGACCAGTTCGCGCAGCGGGTCGAACTCGGTGAGCGTGGTGCCGCCGCCGCAGTGGTAGAGCGACGGGACCATGAACAGCCGCGCCCAGTCCTGCGGACGGCCGTGGGTGAGCCGCTGGTAGTAGTCGAGCGTGCCCGCCGGCGGGATGGCTTCGTCGTTCCAGCCGTGCCAGAGCAGCAGCTTGCCGCCGCGCCGCTGGAACGCCGACAGGTCGAGGCTCAGCGCGTTGTAGCGCACGCCGACCGGGGTGAGCCGGTCGAACTCCGCCCTGGTGAAGGCGAAGGTGTCGACGGTGGCGGCCGGCGCGCCGATCGGGTAGCCGAGGTAGCGCAGGTAGTTGTCGGCGAGGTTGCGGGCGAAGGCGAAGCCGCCGGTCTCCGGGGTGGCGATGATCCAGCCGGCCCAGGACAGCTCGGACCCGGGCAGCTGGCCGCCGGGGTAGAGCAGCGTGCCGTGGGCGTCGGTGGGCGGCGAGTACAGCTTGCGGACGACGACGGCCTGGGCCGGGGTGAGGCAGGACGGCGTGTGGGCGCCGGTGCAGGTCAGCGTCGCCGGGTCGAAGCGGCAGGCGCGGGGGTCGTCGAGCTGGCCGTCGGCGAGCCCGTCGAGGCGGTCGCAGGCGGCCAGGACGGCGTTGTGCAGCGCGGGCAGCTTGGCGGCGGTGAGGATCGGGCTGCCGTCGGCGGCGCTGTTCACCCGCGCGAGCCAGGTCTGGTACACCCCGAGCAGCGGGCTCCAGTAGTTCGCCGGTGCCCCGGCGTCGATGCCGTCGAAGTCCGCCGGGTACCGCTGGGCGAGCAGGAGGCCTTCGCGGCCGCCGTCGGAGCAGCCGCTGAAGTAGGACTTGCGCGGCGGGGCGCCGTAGAAGGCCTGGATGATCGCCTTCGAGGCGCGGGAGACGACGTGGGGTGCGCGGAACTCGAAGTCGTTGCGGGCGGCCTGGTCGTTCGCGCCCCAGCTGCCGTCGTCGACGACGGCGGGGGTCTTGCCGACGTGGCCGTCGTCGGTGGCGGCGACCGCGAAGTCGCCGCCGTGCGGCAGGCAATCGGCGAAGGCGGGCGGGGTGACCACGCCGCAGAAGCCGCCGCAGCCGTACTGCAGGTAGCGCCCGGAGTAGGTCTTGGTGGGCAGCCGCAGTTCGAACCGGACGGCGGGTTCGACGTAGCCCTGCACGTCGCAGTATTCGGGGTCGACTGCGGTGGCCGCGACTGCAGATCTTTCGGGGGTCCGGGTGGCGGAGCCCCCGGCTCGGAGCGAAGCTCCGGTTGTCACGGCCGCCGAGGTGACGTGCGTGGTGGCGCCCGGGAGGGCGAACCCGCGGACCAGGTCGGCGCAGGCGAGCACCGGCCGGACGGTGGATTCCGGCGCGGCGACGGCGGCCGCGGGGGTGAACGTGGTGGTGGCGAGCGTGAGTGCGGTGATGGCGGCGAAGATCTTGACGGGTCTCATCGGTCCCCCGGTTTCCGCGTTGTCTGATTTTGGCCAGGTTTGCCAGGCGGTCTTGACATCGATGTCACCCGCGCGTTTCCCTTCGTTGGCGCCGCCGGTCCCGCCTGCGCGGCGCTGCTCAAATCCGCCCTCCGAGCTTGGAGCAACGATGCCCCGAAGCGCCAGACCGCCGGTCGCTTTCCTGGTGACCGCCGCCGTGGTCGCCGCCGGCCTGGTCGCCCTCCCCGCGGCCTCGTCCGCCGCCGAAGACGCCCTTCCCCCCGACTTCTCGTCCTCCTTCGAGGCCGGTGACGTCCAGCCGACGTGGACCGACACGGTCGACACCGACGCGGCGGGCCGGCCGCGCGCGTCCGGGATCAACGGCGCGAACGGCACCGCCATCCCCGGTGACGTCCGCGGCAAGGTGACCGAGACCGGCGCCAGCAGCGAGAACTCCGGCGGCGGCGAGGTGGTGTCGAACCTCGTCGACGGCACGACCGACACGAAGTGGCTGTCCTGGGACCCGACCGCGTGGGCGCAGATCACGCTGTCGGAGCCCACCTCGATCACGCACTACGCGATCTCCTCGGCCAACGACTTCGACAACCGCGACCCCCGGGACTGGACGCTGCAGGGCTCCAACGACGCTTCGGCCTGGACCGACCTGGACAAGCAGACCGACCAGGCGTTCACCGAGCGGCTCCAGCAGAAGGACTACAAGCTGGCCGCGGCGACGCCGGCGTTCAAGTACTTCCGGCTGGACATCACGCGCAACAACGGCGGGCCGATCCTGCAGCTGTCGGAGCTGCTGCTGGCCAACGACGAGCCCGCGCCGCCGCCGCTGCCGAACATGCGCAGCTTCACCGATTCCGGCCCGACCAGCGGGTACACGAACAAGAACCGCGTCGGCTTCACCGGGCTCAAGGCGTTCCGCTACTCGGGCAGCCAGACCGCGGACGGGCACGGCTGGTCCTACAACAAGGTCTTCGACGTCGACGTCCCCGTCGTCGCCTCGACCGAACTGACGTACAAGGTGCAGCCGCAGTTCATCACCGGTGACCTGAAGTACCAGAGCACGAACGTGGCGATCGACTTGGTCTTCACCGACGGCACCCGGCTGCGCGACCTGGGCGCGACCGACCAGTACGGCTTCCCGCTGACGCCGGAGGGCCAGGGCAAGAGCAAGGTGCTCTACACCAACCAGTGGAACCTGGTGCGCTCGGCGATCGGGACGGTGGCCAAGGGCAAGACGGTCGACCGGATCCTGGTCGGCTACGACAACCCGGACGGTCCCGGCTCGCTGCAGGGCTGGCTGGACGACGTGAAGATCTCGGCGACGCCGACCCCGCCGGCCAGCACCCGCCCGACCGACAACGTGCTCACCACGCGCGGCACGATGGCCAACGGCACGTTCTCCCGGGGCAACAACTTCCCGGCCACGGCGGTGCCGCACGGGTTCAACTTCTGGACCCCGGTGACCGACGCGAACGCCGACAACGGCGACGTGCGGTGGATGTACAACTACCACAGCCAGAACAACGAGCAGAACCTCCCGGAGCTGCAGGCGTTCAGCGTCAGCCACGAGCCGAGCCCGTGGATGGGCGACCGGCAGACCTTCCAGGTGATGCCGTCCGCGGCCGCCGGGACGCCGTCCGCGAACCGCGATGCCCGGGCGCTGGCGTTCAAGCACGACAACGAGGTCGCTCGCGCGCACTACTACGGCGTGCAGTTCGAGAACGGGATCAAGACCGAGATCGCCCCGACCGACCACGCGGCGGTGTTCCGGTTCTCCTTCCCGGGCAGCGACTCCAGCCTGATCTTCGACAACTACAAGAACCAGGGCGGGCTGACGCTCGACACCGCGAACGGCACGCTGTCGGGCTACACCGACGTCAAGAGCGGCCTGTCGGCCGGTGCGGGCCGGATGTTCGTCTACGCCACCTTCGACAAGCCGGTCACCGCGGGCGCGAAGCTCACCGGGCAGGGCCACGACGACGTCGCCGGCTACCTGCGGTTCGCCGCCGGTGCCGACAAGACGGTGACCATGCGGATCGCGACGTCGCTGATCAGCGTGGACCAGGCGAAGAAGAACCTGGCGCAGGAGATCGCGCCGGCCGCGACCTTCGACTCCGTCCGCGACGCCGCACAGCGGGTCTGGGACGAGCAGCTGAAGGTGATCGAGGTCGAGGGCGCGTCGAAGGATCAGCTCACGACGCTGTACTCGAACTTGTACCGGCTGTTCCTCTACCCGAACTCCGGGTTCGAGAACACCGGCACGCCCGAGAAGCCGAAGTACCAGTACGCGAGCTTCGTTTCGCCGAAGACCGGCGCGGACACCCCGACGCAGACGGGGGCGAAGATCGTCGACGGCCAGACCTACGTCAACAACGGGTTCTGGGACACTTACCGCACCACCTGGCCGGCGTATTCGCTGCTCACGCCGGACATGGCCGGGAAGATGGTCGACGGGTTCGTGCAGCAGTACCGCGACGGCGGCTGGATCTCGCGGTGGTCCTCGCCGGGCTACGCCGACCTGATGACCGGCACCAGCTCGGACGTGGCGTTCGCCGATGCCTACCTCAAGGGCGTCCGCAACTTCGACGTCAAGGCGTCCTACGACGCGGCGCTGAAGAACGCCACGGTGACCCCGCCGAACAACGCCGTCGGCCGCAAGGGCCTCGACGAGGGCATCTTCCTCGGCTACTCGCCCAACACGGCCGACCACGGGTTCTCGTGGTCGATCGAGGGTTACGTCAACGACTACGGCATCGCGAACCTGTCGAAGAAGCTCTACGACGAAGCCCCGGCGAGCGATCCGCGCAAGCAGGAGTACCTGGCGAATTACGAGTACTTCACCAGCCGCGCCCAGCAGTACGTGAACCTGTTCGACCCGAGCGTCGGGTTCTTCCAGGGCCGGGACGCGGCGGGCAAGTTCAGCCGGTCGCCGCAGGACTACGACCCGCGGGTGTGGGGCATCGACTACACCGAGACCAACGGCTGGGGCATGGCGTTCTCCGTGCCGCAGGACGGTCAGGGCCTGGCCAACCTCTACGGCGGCAAGGCGGGGCTGGCGAAGAAGCTGGACGCCTTCTTCGCCGACCAGGAGACCGCAAACTTCCCGGGCTCCTACGGTGGCGTGATCCACGAGATGCGGGAGGCCCGCGACGTCCGGATGGGCCAGCTCGGCCACTCCAACCAGGCCTCGCACCACACGCTCTACATGTACGACTACGCGGGCCAGCCGGCCAAGACGCAGGAGAAGGTCCGCGAGGCGCTCTCGCGGCTCTACACCGGCAGCGAGATCGGCCAGGGCTACGCGGGTGACGAGGACAACGGCGAGCAGTCGGCGTGGTGGACCTTCAGCGCGCTGGGCTTCTACCCGCTGCAGATGGGCAGCCCGGACTACGCGATCGGGTCGCCGCTGTTCAAGAAGGCGACGATCCACCTCGCCGGCGGCAAGGACCTGGTGATCAACGCGCCGAAGAACAGCGCGAAGAACGTCTACATCCAGGGTGTGAAGGTCAACGGCAAGGCGTACTCCTCGACGTCGCTGTCGCACGACCTGATCGCGCGCGGCGGGAAGATCGACTTCGACATGGGCCCGAACCCGTCGTCGTGGGGCACCGGCCCGAACGACGCGCCGAAGTCGATCACCCAGGGCGACGCCGCTCCGGCGCCGCTGCACGACGAGACCGGTCCCGGCAAGGGGACGCTGTCCACTTCGGACGGGTCGAACGCGGGCGCGCTGGTGGACAACACCTCGCGCACCCAGGCCGCCGTCACCGGCGCCGTGCAGTACCAGCTGGACAACACCGATGAGGCCGTCACGAATTACACGCTGACGTCCCAGACCGGTGCGGGTGATCCGAAGAGCTGGGTGCTGAAGGGCTCCTACGACGGCAAGACCTGGGCGGTGGCCGACCGGCAGGAGAACCAGGCGTTCAGCTGGCGGCAGCAGACCCGGGCGTTCAAGGTGGCGAACCCGGCGCACTACGCGTACTACCGGCTCGAGGTGACCGCGACCAGCACCGGCGCGCCGGCGCAGCTGGCCGAGTTCGAGCTGCTGGGCAAGCCGGACGCCGCGTGCACTCGCACGGTGACGGGTGTCCAGTCCGGGCCGCTGTCGATCCACTCGGGCACGGTGTGCTTGGAGAACGCGACGGTGTCCGGCCCGGTCACGGTGGGCGGCGGCGCTTCGCTGATCGTCCGCGGTGGTTCGGTGAAGGGCCCGCTGGCGGCGACGGGTGCGGCTCAGGTGGTGCTGAACCGCACGAAGGTGAGCGGTCCGGTGGCGATCACCGGGGCGACCGGTCAGGTGTCGATCGAGCTGACCGACATCGGCGGGCCGGTGGCGTTGACGGGTAACCACGGGCCGGTGCTGACCTCCAGCACGGTCGGCGGCCCGCTGGCGTGCGCGATCAACAACCCCGCGCCGACGGACCACGACCTGCCGAACACGGTCCGCGGCCCGATCGCCGGGCAGTGCACGAAGATGTAGCTCTGCAGTGATGCGGGAAGGCCACCCTCGGTACTTCGAGGGTGGCCTTCCCGCTTTCGGGGTCTGCCGCGGCTGGTCGTGAGTGGTAAGGCGGGTTCTAACCCGCCTTACCACTCACGACCGGTTCTGGCGGCGGGTCGGTGTAGCGGGTGGCGATCGCGGTCGCCCGTTGGTGAAGGGCCGTGCGTAGGGACTGTGGGGCCAGGGCTTCCGCGTCCGGGCCCAGCTGCCACAGCGCCCACTCCGCGTGCCACGCGTCCTGATAGGTCACCTCGAACCGCAGCCAGCCGCCGGTCTCGGGTTCCCCGGCGCGGACCGCCACCGCCGTGCCCAGCAGGTCTTCCCTCCGGCCCGGGCGGACCCGGACCTTCGCCGTCAGGTGACCGTCGGCCAGGAAGGCGGCGCAGCGTTGCCGCCACACGCGGTTCAGGTCGACTTCGCCCGGCCGCTGGGCCGGTTCGCCAAGCGACTCGGCGGCCAGGATCCGCGACAGCCGGTACGTCCGGTCCGCGCCCGCCCTCGTCGCCAGCAGGTAGCCGCGGTCGCGGACGGTCACCAGGCCGATCGGGTCCACCGTGCGCCACTGCGGTTCCTGGCCCGTGGCCGCGTAGTGCAGACGCAGCCGCCGACCGTCGAGGACCGCGCGGCGGACCTCGAGCATCGCCGGCTGGTCCACCTCGTCGACGACGGGACGGCGGGAGAGCAGGTCCGTCTCGGGCTCGACGAGGAACCGCTCCGCGGTGGTCAGGTGCGTCTCGGGCAGGGCGTCGGCCACCTTGCGCATCGCCGACGCCAGTGCCGGGCCGAGGCCGAAAGCGCGCCCGGTGGTCAGCAAGGCCAGCGCTTCGTCGTGGTTGAAGCCGGTGAGTTCGGTCCGGAAGCCCGGGAGCAGCGCGAACCCGCCGTGCCGGCCGCGTTCGGCGTAGACCGGGACGCCCGCCGCCGACAACGCGTCGATGTCGCGCAGCACCGTGCGGGTGGACACCTCCAGCTCGCGGGCCAGCGTCTCCGCGGTCAACCGGCCGCGCCGGCGCAGCAGCAGCACCAGGGAGACCAGCCGGTCGGCACGCACGCCGAGACCGTAGCGAATACCCGACAGAAGATGTCGTGATTCGCCGGAAAGCTCCCCGGTGCAGTACTCGCGACGAACGGAGCTGATGTGGCACTGGAACGAACGGCGGTCAACCCGGTGACGTGGTCTCATGCGCTGGGCTTCAACCAGGGGGAGGTCGTCTCGGGGCAGACCCGCACCCTCTACTGCTCCGGGCAGACGTCCACGGACGCCGAGGGCAAGCCCCGGCACGAGGGGGACATCGCCGCCCAGCTGGCGTTGAGCGTGGACAACCTGGAGGCCGTGCTCGCCGAGGCCGGCATGTCCCTGGCGAACCTCGTCCGGCTCAACGTCTACACCACCGACGTCGACGGGCTGTTCCCGCACTACGGCGTGCTGGCGGCGCGGCTCGGCGCCGCCGGGGTGGCGCCGGCCACCACGATGCTCGGGGTGAGCCGGCTGGCGATCCCGGGCCAGCAGGTGGAGCTGGAGGGCACCGCCGTCGCTTGATGAGAACACTGCTGCCCGCATCGGTGCGGGCAGCAGTGTCCAACACGCTGCGCCGTTCGGCGGCGGTTACGGTGGGCGCATGTCCGACGCCGTGTTCTTCTCCTCCTTCGAAACCGGTGACCCGCAGCCGGCGGACCCCGGCCTGCACGTCGGCGGCGGCCCGGACCGCTCCCCCACGGCCAAGACCGGCGTCGGCTTCACCGGCCTGCGTGCCCTGCGCTACACCGCCCGGCCCCGCGCCGTCCTGTTCGAACTGGACGCGCCCGTCACCGGGCGCACCGAGCTGTCCTATGTGGTCTTCCCGGTGGCCGACGGCGAGATCCCCGCCTACCACGCCACCCGCGTCAGCCTCGACGTCGAGTTCGCCGACGGCACCTCCGCCGGGTTCGACCCGGAAGACGACAAGACGCTGTGGGTGGACCAGTGGAACCTCGTCCGCCGCCCGCTGGGGGCCTTCGCCGGGCGCCGGATCAGCCGGCTCGTGCTGCGCACCGACGCGCCCGGGGAGATCACCGGCTGGCTCGACGACGTCCGCGTCGCCGAACGCCCCGAGCCGCCGCGCGACGCGATCGACTGCGTCCGCACGACCCGCGGCACGCACTCCAGCGGCGACTTCTCCCGGGGCAACAACTTCCCGGCCACCGCGGTGCCGCACGGATTCAACTTCTGGACCCCCGTCACCGACGCCGGCGTGACCAACTGGCTCTACTCCTACCACCGCCACAACGACGCCCGGAACCGTCCCGCGCTGCAGGCCTTCGCGCTGTCCCACCAGCCGAGCCCGTGGATGGGCGACCGGCACACCTTCCACGTCATGCCCGGCACCGGCCCGGTCGAGCCCGACCGCCGCAAGCGCGCACTGGCCTTCTCCCACGACGACGAGACCGATTCGCCGCACCACTACGGCGTCCGGTTCGCCAACGGGATGACCGCCGACCTCGCGCCCACGTCGCACGCGGCGATCATGCGGTTCACCTTCCCGGACAAGCACGGCTGGCTGCTGTTCGACAACGTCCGCAACCGCGGCCGCCTCCGCTTGAACGCCGACACCGGGGTGATCACCGGGTACACCGGAGTCCGCAGCCGGCTGTCCGCCGGGGCGCGCCGGATGTTCGTCTACGCCGTGACCGACGCCCCGGCCACCCGCGGCGCCAAGGTCCGCTTCCCGCCGTGGCGGCGGGTCTCGGGCTACTTCGAGTTCGACGGTCCCGACGTCACGCTGCGGATCGCGACGTCGCTGATCAGCCTGGCCCAGGCCAAGCGCAACCTGGAGCTGGAGATCCCGGCCGGGACGACGTTCGAGCAGGTGAAGGCGCAGGCCAGGCGGCGGTGGCAGGAGGAGCTCGGCCGCGTCGAGGTCGAAGGCGCCACCGAAGACCAGCGGACCACGCTGTACTCCAACCTCTACCGGCTGTTCCTGTACCCGAACGTCGCGCACGAGAACACGCCGAAGGGGATCCGGCACGCCAGCCCGGTCGTGCGCCGGTGGTGGCCGAGCACCCGCCGGCGCACCGGCGCGAAGGTCGTCGACGGCGAGCTGTACGTCAACAACGGCTTCTGGGACACCTACCGCACCACCTGGCCCGCGTACGCGCTGCTCACCCCGGAACGCTGCGGCCGGATGATCGACGGGTTCGTCCAGCAGTACCGCGAAGGCGGCTGGATCGCCCGCTGGTCCTCCCCCGGCTACGCCGACCTGATGACCGGCACCAGCTCCGACGTCGCCTTCGCCGACGCCTACCTCAAGGGCGTCCGCGACTTCGACGTCGAGGCCGCCTTCGACGCCGGGCTGAAGAACGCCACCGTCACCCCGCCGCGCCGCGCGGTCGGCCGCAAGGGCCTCGAAGAGTCGATCTTCCTGCACTACACCCCGGTATCGGTCCACGAAGGACTGTCCTGGGCCCTGGAGGGGTGCATCAACGACTTCGGCCTGGCCAACCTCTCGGCGGAGCTTTCACGTGAAAGCTCGGGGGCGCGGGCCCGGATGTATGCCGACTACGCCGCCTACTTCCGCGAGCGCGCGAAGCACTACGTCCACCACTTCGACCCGGCGATCGGCTTCTTCCAGGGCCGCCACCGCGACGGCCGCCGCAAGTTCGCCCCCGAAGGCTACGACCCGGCCGCCTGGGGCGGCGACTTCGTCGAGACCAACGCCTGGAACACCGCCTTCACCGCGCCGCACGACGGGCCCGGCCTCGCCGCCCTCCACGGCGGCACCGCCGGTCTCGAAGCCAAGCTCGACACCTTCTTCGCCACCCCGGAGACCGGCCGCCGCCCCGGCGCGTACGGCGGCCTGATCCACGAGATGACCGAGGCCCGCGACGTCCGGCTGGGCCAGTACGGCCACTCCAACCAGCCGTCACACCACATCCCCTACGTCTACAACCTCGCCGGCGCGCCCGCGAAGACCCAGGCCGTCGTGCGGGAGGTGCTGCGGCGGCTCTACCGGGGCAGCGAAATCGGGCAGGGCTACCCCGGCGACGAGGACAACGGCGAGATGTCGGCCTGGTACGTCTTCAGCGCGCTGGGTTTCTACCCGCTGGCCGTCGGCAGCCCGCGCTACGCCATCGGCTCACCGCTGTTCGAAAAGGCGACCGTGCACCTCGGCGGGGGCAAGAAGCTGGTCGTCCACGCCCCCGGCAACACCGGCGAAACGGTCTACGTCCGCGGGCTCACCGTCGACGGCGAACCCCACGAGAGCACCTCGATCGCCCACGCCACCCTCGCGCGCGGCGCCGAGCTCGTCTTCGACCTGGCAACCGAACCCACCGGCTGGGGCGCCCCGCCGCCGCCCGCCGGGCACCCGGCCCCGGTCACCGACCTGACCGGCACCGCGACCAGCTCCGACGGCGCACGCGTCGGCGCGCTCTTCGACAACACCACCCGCACCCAGGTCACCTTCCGCAGCGCCACCCCGGCGATCGAATTCACCGTCACCGGCGAACCCCGCGAAGTCACCCTGTACACCTTGACCTCCGGCGCCCGCGGCGGCGACGCCAGCGCGTGGGTGCTGGAAGGCTCCGACGACGGCGTCGAATGGACCACCCTCGACGAACGCGACGGCGAGCTGTTCCGCTGGCGCTGCCAAACCCGCCCGTTCGCCCTCGCCACCCCCGCCGCACACGCCCGCTACCGGCTGCGGATCACCGCCACCCGCGGCCGCCGCGCCACCCTCGCCCAGTGGGAGCTCCTCGCCCGATGAACCACTTCCGCACCGCCGCCCTCGACCGGTTCGCGGCGGCCGACCCCGGCCTGGTCCGGCTGCGGCTGGCCGGCTCCGCCGTGCTCGGCATCGTGCTCGCCGTGGCCGCGCTGCTGCCCGCGCACGTCCCGCTCACCGTCACCCTCGTCGGCGCCATCGCCGCCATGATGACCGCGTTCACCGTCAACGACCCCACCCCGGGCGGCCAGGCCGTCACCCTGGGCCTGGCCTTCCTCACCGGAGCCGCGTCGATCACCGTCGCCAGCCTCGGCTCGGCCGTGGCGCCGCTGGACAGCATCGTGTTCGTCCTGCTCATCTTCGTCGCCGTCTACGCCCAGCGCTTCGGCGCCCGCGGCACCGCGCTCGGCTCGATCGCCTTCTTCCTGTTCTTCTTCCCCATGTTCCTGCAGGCCCACGTCAAGCAGGTCCCGCAGCTGCTGATGGCCCTCGGCGTCGGCGTCCTCGCCAACGCCGTCGTCCGGTTCGTCCTGTTGCGGCACAACGCCGCCGCCGAGTTCCTGCGCGTGCGCCGCGCCTTCCGGGCCCGCCTCGGCGCCGTCGTCCGCGCCACCGAGGCCTACCTCGCGGTGAACGGCAGCGAACGGACCCGCAAGCAGCTGCGCACGGCATTGGCTCGGCTGCACGAATGCGTCCTGCTCATCGAAGACGCCGCCCCCGACGTCGTCGACGCCCGCGCCGCCGACGTGCTGCGCCGCCGCGCCATCGAAGTCGAACTCGCCGTCGGCTGGCTGGCGATCACCGTCCAGCGCACCTGCTCCGACGAACTCACCGCCGAGGTCCGCGACGACCTCATCGCCCGCCTCGCCCGCTTCCGCGCCCTGATGGAACGCGACCCGCGGGAGCTGCCGCTGATCAGCGAGACCGGCGAATACAGCCGGATGCTCGTCGAAGGCAGCCGGATCGGCGAACACGCCGCCCCGGGCGACGGCGTTCGCAAGGCACTGGCCGAGCTGGCGCTGGCCGACGACCGCGCCCAGCGCGCCGCCGCGCCGGAGTACACCGAGGACCCACTCGAAGAGGACGAGGCCGAGCCGACGCCGAAGTTCGCCTACGACAACCGGACCCGCAGCGCCATCCAGGCCGTCGTCGGCGGCGGGCTCGCGGTGCTCGGCGGCGAACTCGTCTCCCACCAGCGCTGGTACTGGGCCGTGCTCACCGTCTTCGTCGTGTTCATCGGCGCCTCCAGCGCCGGTGCCACCTTCGTCAAAGGCGTCCGCCGCCTCGGCGGCACCCTGATCGGCATCGTCGGCGGCGTCCTGCTCGCGCTGCTGGTCGGCGGCAACACCGCCGCCACGCTCGCGCTGATCCTGGTCTGCGTCTTCGGCATGGTCTACACCGCCCGGGTCTCCCAGGTGGTGATGGCGTTCTTCGTCACCAGCATGCTCGGCCTGCTCTACAGCCTGCTCGGCACGTTCAGCCTCGAGGTGCTCTGGATCCGCGTCGCCGAAACCGCCGTCGGCGCCGCGGCCGGCATCCTCGCCGCGGTCGTCATCGTCCCGGTCCGCACCCGCTCGGTCATGCTCGACGACATCGCCGCCGTGCTCGACGAACTCGAAGAGTTCCTCGAGCACACCCGCGGCCTGCTCGCCGGCGAGGAGAACGTCAACATCATCGAACTCTCCCGCGACCTCGACCGCAGCGTCGAACAGGTCCGCACCACCATCGAACCGCTGACCCACCCGGTGAACCTCCGCAGCGCCCGCCGCGACTACGGCTGGCACGTGCTCACCACGCTGGAAACCATCGCCTTCCGGGCCCGGCACGTCGCCGCCCGCGCCCAGCCCGGCCAGCTCACCGGCACCGACGCCGACCGGCTCCGCAGGTTCACCGGGCGGCTGCTGGCCAACATCGACGTCCTCCGCAAAGCACTGAACGCCCCGGGTGGCCCCACACCCGGCACGCTCGTGCGCGACGACGGCACCCCCGTCTCCGACCGCGTCGACGCGGCCGAGACCCGGGCCGTCCTCTCCAGCCTCAGCCACCTCGACGAGGCCCTCGTCTCCCTCGGCCGCGTCTTCGGCGTCGAAGCCACCGATCCGCGGGCCCAGGCGCCGCCCCGGCCGGCCGGGGCGGCGCGGCTTCCCGCCACGCCGCCCCTCTGAGCCTCCGGTCACCCGGAGCCGATCACGGACAGGTGAGCCACGCGAAGTGGTACACCGTGGTGATGCTGCCGTCGGTCGAGTCCATCGTGACGTAGCTCGTCGTCTTCTTCGGATCCGACGTCCCGGCCGCGGCCCGCAATTCCGTGTTGATGTTCAGGTTGCGTTCCTCGCCGCACGGCTTGAAGACGATGGCCCCGACCTCCGTCGAATCGGTGAAATGCCAGTCGTCCTCGAACGGACCGGTCAGCGGATGCTGCATGTACGCCGTCGGCGAATTGCCCTGGAAATAGTAGTTCGCTCTTTCCAGGCCGGTCGCGCCCTTTTCCAGGTGCGCGAACCCGCGGTAGTCGGCCTGCGCGATTCCGTAGGTGAAGCCCTGCGGCACGTGCACCCGCAGGCCGATCTGGCAGTTCTTCCTGGCGTCCAGCGGGCCGGCCCCCACCCCCACCAACGCCGTGTAGGCGCTGTAGGTCACCGTGAACGCCGTGTTGTCCTGCGAAACCGCGACCGCCGACGTATTGGGCGGACAGCCGGTGCCGATGGCGTTGACCACGTCGATGACGATTTTGTCGGGGGGCGGAGGAGTGTTCCACGAATGCGGGGTGACCACTGAGGACAGCGTCATTACGGCAGCAACGACCGCAGACAGCATCGGAATCCTTCCCAATACATTCGAATTGGGTACGGGGGCGCCGACCATGGTAGCGAAAGGATCATGGAAGCAAACCCCGCTGAACGGAGCAACGCGCCGTAGCCGTCCCACCACACGACATTGCTCACGTTTCGACAATTTTCGAACCCCCGCATTCCGGGGAACGCGAATAAAGGGAGAGGGAAAACGATTTCGCGCCGCCGGTCCCCCGGCCGCCGGCAACGATCACCCCCGCGTCGTCCGGCCCCGCCCCAGGAGCCCCGGTGGCCCGTCCCAGCGTCCGGACCCCGACGGCGACCGCAGACCAGCCGTGATCGATGCCCACCCGGCGAACTCCTCACAGTGCCGCGCGAGGAGCGCCGTCTTCGGGCTGCCGCACCGGCCGCGGATCCCCGATCGGACGGTCGCCGAAGCCGCGGTACTGCGCGGGTCGGCCCGCAGCAGGCGGCCGGCGACCCCGATGCCCAGCCGCCCCGCTACCCCCTCGTCAGCAGTTCGAGGTTGTGACCGTCCGGATCCGCGAAGTAGACCCCGCGGCCGCCATTGAGGTTGTTGACCTCGCCCGGCCGCTCGTGGAACGGGTCCGCCCAATACGCGACGCCTGCCGCTTCGATCCGCGCCATCGCGGCGTCGAAGTCGTCGTCACCGACCAGGAACGCGTAGTGCTGGCTCGTGACCCGGTCCACCTGCAGGTAGTCCAGCGTGACGCCGTTCGCGAGCCGGACGGGCACGAAGGGCCCGGCGACCGGTCCGGTCCGCAGCCCCAGGATCCCGGCCAGGAACTCCGCCGACGCCTCGCGGTCGGTGGCGCACACGATCGTGTGGTTCAGCTCAACGCTCATCGCCCGTCACCGCCGGGGACGAACGGGGCGCCGATCGGGCTCAGGTGGATGCCGGCCAGCCGCCAGCGGCCGTCTTCGCGGACCAGCACGTGCGTGCCGCGGAACCGGCCGTTCACCGGGTTCCCCCGGTGCGTCGCGACCTGCTCGTGGACGCCGATCGCGATCGCGGCGGAACCGAAGTCCCGGACCTCGACCCCGGTCCACGCCAGCTTCTCGGTGACCAGGTCGCCGCCGCCGTAGCGCGCCAGCCACTGCTCGCGGTCCAGCACGAACCCCAGCGGCCCGACCAGGCGGAACCCGTCCGCGGCCAGGCCGGCCAGCACGTCGGTGTCGCCGCGTTCCTCCGCCGTGGCCCACACCCGGCCGAACTCGCGGATCTGTTCTTCGGTGCTCATCACGTTCTCCTTCCGTCGACGCCGAGAACGTTAGAAGTCGAACCGTTAGATGTCAAACGATTAGACCCCTAGGTATCTGCGGTAAGGTCCCGACCGTGCCACCACCCACCACCGCCCCCATCGGCGTCGTCCTCGCCCGCACCGCCAAAACCGCCGGCCGCGCCTTCGACCACGCCCTCGCCGCCGCCGGCGGCTCCCAACCCGTCTGGCAGATCCTCATCTCCCTCAAAACCACCCCCGTCGCCAACCAACGCGAACTCGCCGACGCCGTCGGCATCCAAGGCGCCACCCTCACCCACCACCTCAACGGCATGGAAACCGCCGGACTCGTCACCCGCCGCCGCGACCCCGCCAACCGCCGCGTCCACCTCGTCGAACTCACCGACGACGGCGAACAGCTCTTCCACCGCCTCGCCACCGCCGCCATCGCCCACGACCGCCGCCTGCGAACCGGCTTCACCGACACCGAGATCGCCCAGCTCGCCGACCTGCTCACCCGCCTCGCCCACAACGTCACCGACGCCTCGTGAGTGGTAAGGCGGGTTCTAACCCGCCTTACCACTCACGAGCGTGACCGGACGCACCCGACCGGCAACGCCCAGGAGGGATAGGCTCACACGCACTAGCCAAAGTCGTCTCAAGCTGGAGAACCGCAATGACCCAAGCCCCAGTCAACGTGACCGTCACCGGCGCCGCCGGCCAGATCGGCTACGCGCTGCTCTTCCGCATCGCGTCCGGTCAGCTCCTCGGCCAGGACGTCCCGGTGAAGCTGCGGCTCCTCGAGATCCCGCAGGCGGTCAAGGCGGCCGAGGGCACCGCGATGGAACTCGAAGACGGCGCGTTCCCCCTCCTGGCCGGCACCGACATCTTCGACGACCCCAAGCAGGCCTTCGAAGGCACCAACATCGCCCTCCTCGTCGGCGCCCGCCCCCGCAGCAAGGGCATGGAGCGCGGCGACCTCCTCGAAGCCAACGGCGGCATCTTCAAACCGCAGGGCGAGGCCATCAACGCCGGCGCCGCCGACGACATCAAGGTCCTCGTCGTCGGCAACCCCGCCAACACCAACGCCCTCATCGCCCGCTCGCACGCCCCCGACGTACCCGCCGAGCGCTTCACCGCGATGACCCGCCTCGACCACAACCGCGCCCTCGCCCAGCTCGCCAAGAAGCTCGGCGTCCCCGTGACCGAGCTCAAGAAGGTCGCCATCTGGGGCAACCACTCCGCCACCCAGTACCCCTCGGTCCAGCACGCCGAATTCAGCGGCAAGAGCATCACCGACGCCGTCGACCAGGCCTGGCTGGAGAACGACTTCATCCCCACCGTCGCCAAGCGCGGCGCGGCGATCATCGAAGCCCGCGGCCTCTCCTCCGCCGCCTCGGCCGCCTCCGCCGCCATCGACCACGTCCACACCTGGGTCAACGGCACCCCCGCCGGCGACTGGACCTCCGCCGCTGTCGCCTCCGACGGCTCCTACGGCGTCCCCGAGGGCCTCATCTCCTCGTTCCCGGTCACCGCCAAGAACGGCAAGTACGAGATCGTCCAGGGCCTCGAGATCGACGACTTCTCCCGCGCCCGCATCGACGCCTCCGTCGCCGAACTCGTCGAAGAGCGCGACACCGTGGCCAAGCTCGGCCTCATCTGAGCCACCCCGGCAAAAGAAGGGGCCGCCGTCACCACGTGACGGCGGCCCCTTTTCACGTTCAGCGAACACCGCACGCTCACAGCGAAACTCCCGCCCCGCACTCGATCTTCGGCCCTACCGTCGCCCCATGACCCTTCTCGCCCTACCCGAACTGCAAGCCCCCGGCCAGACCTCCACCGACTCGGTCTACGAACAGCTCCTGCGCGACCGCATCGTCTTCCTCGGCTCCGAAGTCAACGACGACGTGGCAAACCGGATCATCGCCCAGCTGCTCCTGCTCGCCGCCGACGACCCCGCCAAGGACATCACCTTCTACATCAACTCACCCGGAGGCAGCGTCACCGCCGGCATGGCCATCTACGACACCATGCAGCTCGTCAAACCCGACGTCTCCACCTGGGGCCTCGGCTTCGTCGCCTCCATGGGCCAGTTCCTGCTCTCCTCCGGCACCCCCGGCAAGCGCTACCTGCTGCCCAACACCCGGATCGTCATGCACCAGCCATCGGCCGGCATCAGCGGCGCCGCCACCGACATCGCCATCCAGGCCGAAGTCTTCGGCAAGATGAAACGCCGCATCGCCGAAATCACCTCCCGGCAAACCGGCCAGACCGTCGAACGCATCACCGCCGACGCCGACCGCGACCGCTGGTTCGACGCCGACGAAGCCCTCACCTACGGCTTCGTCGACCACATCGTCACCGGCGGCTGACCACAGGCTCTCGCCCCGGCGCCGGAAGCGCCGGGGCGAGAACACGCGACGATCAGCAGCTACTCGACAAACTCATGCTGTGGATCCGGTCGAAGAGCCACGGGTCGAACGACCCGGCATCGAACCACCACGTCCACTGGTTCTTCACCGTGCCCCGCACGAACTTCGGGTCACCCCCGTGCGTGACGGGCCCGAGCACGAACCCGCTCGTGTCCGTCACGACCGGCCACATCAGCCACGCGTCGTTGCTGTCGTTGCTGATGATCACCGCCTCGAAGGACGCGCTGCCGTTCCGGTTCAGCGTCCACTTGGCCTGGTCCATCGTGCAGTCACCGCGCGTGATGCGGCCCCACGTGAACCAGCACGAACCCGCGCCCGTGCAGGTGGCTTCCGTGGACTGCGTCCCCGCCGACGCCGGCGCGGTGAAAACGCCGCCGACCGCGAGCACCAGCGTCAGCAGGACGCCCAGCCGGCGCAGTTTGGTCTTCATGGTTTCCCTCCCCGAGAATCACTCGAATCCCTTGCCCGGCAAAGCTAACGCGCGCCGGGCCGCGGCCGGGGTGACTCGGGTGCGGTGACCGGGGAGGCTGATCCTGCCCGACCGCAAGGCCGGGAGGCTGCCCCTTCCGTCGGTGCTGTTCTTTTGTGCAAAAAGGACTGCGGGGCGATTTTTCGGAAAATCGCCCCGCAGTATAGGTCGTTATACACTTATGGAGAGGTGACCGGTGGGTCAGACTCCGTCGAGGCCGCGGCGGGCCAGGAGGGGCTCGATCTCGGGGTCGCGGCCGCGGAAGGCGCGGAAGGCGTCCATCGGGTCGATGCTGCCTCCGCGGCCCAGGAGGGTGCGGCGGAAGTGGTCGCCGTTTTTGCGGGTCAGTCCCCCGGTTTCGCGGAACCACTGGACGGTGTCGGCGTCGAGGACTTCGCTCCAGATGTAGGAGTAGTACCCGGCGCTGTAGCCGCCGCTGAAGATGTGGGCGAAGTACGTCGTGCGGTAGCGCGGCGGGATCGCGTCGACGGCGACGCCGGCTTTCACGAGCGCTTCGGTCTCGAACGGCTGCACCTCCCCCAGCCGGTCGTCGACGCCGAGGCCGTGCCAGGCCTGGTCGAGCAGGGACGCCGCGAGGTATTCGGTGGTGGAGAAGCCTTCGCCGTACTGCTGGGCCGCGAGCAGCTTCTCGACCTGCTCCTGCGGCAGCGCCTCCCCCGTCTCGTGGTGCTTGGCGTAGTGGGCCAGGACTTCCGGCCACAGCATCCACATCTCGTTGACCTGGGAGGGGTATTCGACGAAGTCGCGGGGCACGTTCGTGCCGGAGAAGGTCGGGTAGCGGACCGAGGAGACCAGCGCGTGCAGGGCGTGGCCGAACTCGTGGAAGGCGGTGACGACCTCGTCGAAGGTGAGCAGGGTCGGCTCCCCCGCCGGCGGCCGGTTCACGTTGAGCACGTTGACCACGACCGTCTTGCGGTCCAGCAGTGCGGACTGGTCGACGAAGGTGTTCATCCAGGCGCCGCCGCGCTTGGAGTCGCGGGTGTACAGGTCGAGCAGGTAGAGGCCGAGCGGGGTGCCGTCGGCGTCGAAGACCTCGAAGGTCCGGACCTCCGGGTGGTACTTCGGCAGGTCGTCCCGCTCGGTGAACGTCAGGCCGTACAGCTTCGTCGCGGCGAAGAAGACGCCGTCGAGGTACACGCGGTCGGCCTCGAAGTACGGCCGCAACGCCTCGGTGTCGACGTCGAAGCGTTCGCGGCGGACCTGGGCGGCGTAGAACGGCCAGTCCGAGGGCCGCAGCGTCGCGCCCGGCACGTCGGCTTCCAGCAGCTGCTGCAGTTCCGCGGCTTCGGCGCGGGCGTTCGCGACCGCGGCGGGAGCCAGCCGCTCCAGCAGCCCGGCCGCGGCTTCGGCTGTCTTCGCCGTCTCGTCCGCGATGACGTACGCGGCGTGGTTCGGGTAGCCGAGCAGGACGGCCCGTTCCGCGCGCAGGCGGACGATTTCGGCGACGACGGCGTTGTTGTCGCAGTCGTTGCCGCGGTTGCCCCGCGCCATCGAGGCGGTGTGGATGCGCTCGCGGACCTCGCGGTTGCGCAGTGTCTCCAGCGGCGATGCCTGGCTCGTCGGCAGGCTCAGGGTGAGCACGTACTTGCCGTCCTCGCCCCGTGCGGACGCCGCTTCGGCCGCGGTGGCGATCACCCCTTCGCCGAAGCCGTCGAGCTCGGCCCGGTCGGCGATGACGACGGCGAGGTCGTTGGTGTCCTTGAGCAGGTTCTGCTGGAACTTCGTCTGCAGCGTGGACAGCTGCCCGTTCAGCTCCCGCAGCCGGGCCTGCTCCGCCTCGCCGAGGCCGGCACCGGCCCGGCTGAAGTCGGTGTGCCGCCGCTCCAGCAGCCGCAGCGACTCCTCGTCCAGGCCGAGCTCGCCGCGCCGCGCGTGGAGGGCGTCGATCCGGGCGAACAGCTGCGGGTTCAGGTGGATCGCGTCGTGGTGGGCGGCCAGCTTGGGCGCGAACTCCGCCTGGATGGCTTGGATCTCGTCGGTGCTGTTGGAGCCGGCCAGGTTGTAGAACACGCTCGCCACCCGGCTCAGCAGCTCGCCGGCGCGCTCGAGGGCCACGATGGTGTTCTCGAACGTCGGCTCGGCGTCCTGCGCCGCGATCTGCTCGATCTCCGCCGCGTGCTCGGCCAGCCCGGCCTCGAACGCGGGCCGGTAGTGCTCGTCGGAGATCCGGTCGAAGGGCGGCAGGGCGTAGGGCAGCTCGCTGGGTGCGGCGAACGGGTTGTCCGGCGAAATCATCGGGCAGGCTCCTGGTCGGGGAAAACACTCGGTCCCGCCACCCTACGTGGTCCCCCGGGGCCGGTGTCAGCGCTTTCCGGAGGTGGCCGGGATCACCGACCGGTGGTACCGCCCACGATGGCGTCGCTGCTCGGCGTGGCCTTTTTGCCCCGTTTCGGCTTCGGCTCCGGCGGGACGATGCCGCGCAGGTCGCCGCCGTGGTCGTTGACCCGCATGACGAACGGCCGTGTCTCGGTGTAGCGCACGACCGAGATGGACGCCGGGTCGACGACGATCCGCTGGAAGGCGTCGAGGTGCTGGCCGAGCGCGTCGGCCAGGATGGACTTGATGACGTCGCCGTGGCTGCACAGCAGCCAGACGGCGTGGTCGCCGTGCTCGGCGGTGATCCGCCGGTCGTGGGCGCGGACGGCGGCGACCGAGCGGGCCTGCATCGCCGCGAGCCCTTCGCCGCCCGGGAACACCGCGGCCGAGGCGTGCGCCTGCACGACCCGCCAGAGCGGTTCCTTGGCGAGGTGCCTGAGCTCCTTGCCCGTCCACTCGCCGTAGTCCACTTCGGACAGCCCCGGCTCGACGACCTTGTCGAGGCCGCGCGCGGCGGCGAGCGGCCCGACCGTCTGCTTGCACCGCAGCATGGGCGAAACGACGAGCCCGGACAGCGGGACGCCGTCGAGCCGTTCGACGAGCTTCTCCGCCTGGGCGCGGCCGGTGTCGTCGAGGTTGACCTTCGGGGAGCGCCCGGCCAGGACGCCGGAGCCGTTGGCCGTGGACTTGCCGTGCCGGAGCAGAATGACCGTACTCACGGGCCCCACCCTACGTGGGGACCGATCAAGCGGTCCCCACGCGGGCGGATCAGTGCCCGACCGGGCCCGCGTTCGGGTCCAGCGCGCCGGCGAAGATCAGCACGAACAGCAGCACGCCGAGCACCAGGCGGTACACCACGAACGGCACGAAGCTGCGCTTCTTGATGTAGGCCATCAGCCAGGCGATCACGACGTACCCGACGCCGAAGGCGACCAGCGTGGCCAGGATCGTCGGGCCCCACTGGGCCGGCACGTCACCCGAGCCGATGTCCTTGAGCTTGTACACCCCCGAGCCGAACACCGCCGGCAGCGCCAGCAGGAACGAGTATTCCGCCGCCTCCGCCCGGGTGTAGCCGAGCAGCAGGCCCGCGCTGGTGGTGCCGCCGGAGCGGGACACGCCCGGGATCAGGGCCAGCGCCTGCGCGAAGCCGAAACCGAGGCCGTGCGGCACGGTCAGGTGGTCGAGCGTGCGCTCCTGCTTCCCGATCCGGTCGGCGACCAGCAGGATCACGCCGAACACGATGAGCACGGTCGCGGTGATCCGCAGGTCGCGGAACGCGCTGTCGATCTGGTCCTGCAGCAGCAGCCCGAGCACGACGATCGGCAGCGAGCCGACGATGATCAGCCAGCCGAGCCGGGCGTCCGGGTCGCGGCGCCACTCCGGCTTGGACAGCGAGAAGAACCAGGCCCGCAGGATCCTCCCGATCTTCGGCCCGAAGTAGATGATCACCGCCAGCTCGGTGCCGATCTGGGTGACGGCGGTGAACGCCGCGCCCGGGTCGTCCCAGCCGGCCAGCGCCGCGACGATCCGCAGGTGCGCGCTCGAGGAGATCGGGAGGAACTCCGTCAGGCCCTGGACCAGGCCCAGCACCAGTGCTTCGAACCAGCCCACGTCAGGCCACCCCCGCCAGCTCGAGCGCCTCGACGGCGGTGCGCAGCGCCCCGGCCGGCTCCGGCGTGTAGGGCGACACCGACAGGGTGGTCACGCCGGCTTCGGCGTATTCCTTCATCTTCTCCGCGATCCGTTCCTTCGGGCCCAGCAGCGACGTCGCGTCGAGGAACTCCGGCGGCACCGCCGCCATCGCCCCGGCCCGGTCGCCGGCCAGGTACTTCTCCTGCACTTCGGCGGCTTCGGCCGCGAATCCCATCCGGCACGCCAGCCGGTTGTAGAAGTTCTTCTCCTTGCTCCCCATCCCGCCCAGGTAGAGGGCCGCGTAGCCGCGGACGGCGTCCGCGCAGGTCCGCCAGTCGGCACCGGGCACGAGCGGCACCGACGGGACGACGTCGAAGCCGTCGAGGGTGCGGCCGGCCCGCTCGGCACCGGCGCGGACGTGGGCCAGCTGCTCCCCCGCGTGGGCCGGCGAGAAGAACACCGGCAGCCAGCCGTCGGCGATCTCCCCGGCCAGCTCCAGGTTCTTCGGGCCGATCGCGGCCAGGTAGAGCGGGATGTGCTTGCGGGCCGGGCGGACGGTCAGCCGCAGCGCCTTGCCCGGGCCGTCCGGCAGTGGCAGCGTGAAGTGCTCGCCCTCGAACTTCAGCCGCTCCCGGCGCAGCGCCGTCCGCACGATCCCGGCGTACTCGCGGGTGCGGGCCACCGGCGAGGTGAAGCGCACGCCGTGCCAGCCCTCGGACACCTGCGGGCCGGACACGCCGAGGCCGAGCCGGAACCGGCCGCCGGAGAGCGTGTCGAGGGTGGCGGCGGTCATCGCCGTCATCGCCGGAGTGCGGGCCGGGATCTGCAGCACGGCGGCACCGACGTCGATCCGCGACGTCTGCGCCGCGATCCACGAGAGCACCGTGACCGCGTCCGAGCCGTAGGCCTCCGCGGCCCACACGACCGCGTAGCCGAGTTCGTCCGCCTGTCTCGCCAGGGCCAGGTTCGCGGGGTCGTTCCCCGCGCCCCAATAGCCGAGATTCAGTCCGAGTCGCACGGGGCCAGACCCTAACGGGGGCCTTGATCGCGACACGACTCACCTTGGTCTCCCCCGGACGGGGCAGCCCACTAGGCTCGGCGGTCGTGGAAAAGCGACTGCTCGGCCGCTCGGGACTGCGCGTCTCCCGGATGGCGCTCGGCACCATGACCTGGGGTGGCGACACGGATGCGGAGGAGGCCGCCAGTCAGCTGGTCGCCTTCGTCGACGCCGGCGGCACTCTGGTGGACACGGCCGACATCTACGGCGAGGGGGAGAGCGAGCGGGTGCTCGGCTCCCTGCTCGGCGACCTCGTGCCCCGCGACGACGTCGTCCTCGCGACGAAGGCGGTCGCCCGGCGCACCGAGGGCCCGTTCGGCGGCGGCGCCTCCCGCGGGGCGCTGCTCACCGCGCTCGACGGCTCGCTCAAGCGCCTCGGCACCGACCACATCGACCTCTGGCAGCTGCACGCCTGGGACGACTGCGTACCGCTCGCCGAGACGCTGTCGGCCCTGGAGTACGCCGTGACCAGCGGAAAGGTCCGCTACGTCGGCGTCTCGAACTACTCCGGCTGGCAGCTGGCCACGGCCGCCGCCGGCGCCTCGGCCGTCGCTCCCCTCGTCTCCACCCAGGTCGAGTACTCGCTGCTGGAGCGCGGGGTGGACCGCGAGGTCGTGCCCGCGGCCGCCCACCACGGCATCGGGCTGCTGCCGTGGGCGCCGCTGGGCCGGGGCGTGCTGACCGGCAAGTACCGCACCGGCACACCCGCCGACTCGCGCGGCGCGAACAGCGCCTACGCCGGGTACGTCGAGCACCACCGCACCGACCGCGCCGCCCGGATCGTGCAGGCCGTCGCGACCGCCGCCGACGGGCTCGGCACGTCGCCGCTGGCGGTGGCGCTGGCCTGGGTCCGCGACCGGCCCGGCGTCGTCGCCCCGGTCGTCGGCGCGCGCGACACCGGCCAGCTCACCGGCTCGCTGACGGCGGAGGACATCACCCTCCCGCCCGCCATCCGGTCCGCGCTCGACGACGTCAGCGCGATCGAGGTCGGCTACCCCGAACGCTGGCCGCGGTGAGCGCCAGGTGTCTGTTCGGTGACACGCACGTGACGGCACGGGGATCAAGGAGCATGCTGGTGAAGACCGCCCGCCGAGGGACACCTGGAGGCAGCAACGTGCGTCGGTTCGCCGCCGTGTCGTGGATCGCGCTCCCGCTCGCCGGTGCCCTGGTGCTCTCGGGCTGCTCGTCGGCCAAGTCGACCACCGACGACCTGCAGATCGTGAAGAACCCGACCGCCGCACGCCCGGCCGTCTCCCCCGCCGTGACGGTGAAACCCGCCGGTCAGGTGCTCGGCGACGGCTCGGTCTCGGCGGTCGCCGTGGACGCGAAGACGGCCACGCTCGTCGTTGCGGTTTCCGAGCCCCCGTCGCTGCGGCTGTACGACTTGAACGCGCTCGCGTCACCCCCGGTGAATATGCCGTTATACGGCAAGGCGGAGAAGCTTTCCGTCTCGCCGGGGCGGGTGGAGATCGCGGAGCCGGGTCAGGGTGTGGTGCAGCAGCTGGCGTTGCCGGACCGGAAGCTGACCGAGACGAAGACGGGCGGGCAGCCGGCGGCGAGCATCGTGGTCGGGGCGGACCGGCTGGTGGCGATGGGGGCGGCGAAGGACATCCGGGTGCTGCCCGCGGCGGGTCCGGCGCGGACGATCGGCGGGCAGCTCTACAGCGCGGACGACGTCGTCGACACCGGGGACGGCGTGGTGGTGCTGGACCGGCTGCGGACGGCGGTGTTCTCGGTGGACGTCGCCGCCGGGAAGGTCGACGAAGGGCTGCGTGCCGGGGACGGTGCCGCGAACGCCGTGGCGGACTCGTACGGGCGGGTGCTGGTGACGGACGCGCGGGCGGGTGCGCTGATCGCGTTCTCGGCTTCGCCGCTGATCATGCGGCAGCGGTACCCGGTGCCGGGCGGGGCGTACGGGATCGCCTACGACGCGACGCGGAGCCTGGCGTGGGTGACGCTGACCGGGCGCAACGAAGTGGCCGGGTTCGACGTCCGCGGCGGCGAGCCCGTGGAGAAGTACCGGTTCCCCACCGTGCGCCAGCCGGACTCGGTCGGGGTGGACGAGAAGAGCGGCCGGGTGATCGTCGGCTCGGCGGCCGGAGAAGGGACCCAGGTGATCCAGCCATGACAGCGGTCGGCGAGGCGGTGGTCGAAGGGGATTGGGAGTATCGCCGTCTGCACCTCCCCCCGGGCGTGTCCCGGCGTGCGGCGGCGATCCAGCTCTCCATCCACGCGGAGTTCGCGGGCTGGGAACTGCGGACCGTCCGGTTGTACGCGGACGGCACGCGCCGGGTCTGGCTGCGCCGCAAGAAGACGGCGCAGAGCCTCCCCGGCGCTCTGCCGACCTAGCCGAACACCCGGTTGAGCCAGTCACCCCAGGTCTTCTCCTCGACGTCCGCGTCGGTGCCCGGGGTGAACAAGTGGTGGCAGGCGACCATCGCGCCCTGGAAGCCGCGGACGAACCGGAACATCGCGTCCGCCGTCCGCACGCCCACCGTCTGGTCGTTCACCGCGTAGACCACGCCTTCTCGGCCGACCGGCGCGACCCGGACCCGGTCGCCTTCGGCGGGCCGCGCGGACAGGCCGAGCTCGGTGCCCAGCCGGGCCCACGCCTCGGCCCAGTCCCCCACCGCGGGCCCGAAGACCGTGACGGGGACCGCGGCCCGGCCGGCGAAGTGCGTGACGTACTCGACGAGGGTGCGGAAGAACAGCTCGCCACCCGTGGTCATCGCTTCGAACTCGTCTTCCCAGTCGTCACCGGGCAGGAACCCGCTGGTGACGCACCGGATGACCGTGCTGCCGGCGGCGCGGCCCTCGACGAGGAACTCGTAGGCGATCCGCCGTCCGTCCGGCGCGGTTTCGCTGCCGTAGACGAGCTTCTCCAGCGGGTCCCACTCGCGGATCCGGTACTCGGGCCGGTACCCGCCGAAGGCACCGCGGACGACACCGCCGGTGCCACCCTCGACCTCGTTGCGGCCCATGAACCACGAGTCGATGCCCGGCCCGGTCGCGATGGCTTCCCACACCTGTTCCGGCGTCGCCCCCACTTCGGCGACGTCGGTCAGCTCGAATTCGTGGCCCACGTCAGGACTCCTCCGGGATGCTCGGGTGGACGGCGACGACCACCCGGTGCGGGCGCCCCTTCTCCGCGCTCTCGTCGTGGTACTTCCCCACCAGCGTCGTCACCGCGGCCGTGAGCTCTTCGGCGAACGCGGCCCGGTCGGCCGCGGAGGCGAACCGCACCTCGCCGTCGAGCGCGAACGTCGCCACGCGCTGCTGGGCCTTCGCCGCGCCGGTGATCAGCAGGCCGACGTCGCGGACGAGCCGTCCGGCGACGGCGAGCAGCCAGCGCGCCGAGAGCCGGTCGGGCGAGCGGGCCGGGTCGGGCTGCACCGCGGCCAGCGCCGTCGGCGAGATGACGTACGACGCCGCCGTCGCCCGCATCATCCGCTCGGTGACGTTGCCCTTGCGGCGTTCCTCGACCAGCTCCACCAGGCCGTGGCTCTCCAGGGCCCGCAGGTGGTAGTTGACCTTCTGGCGGGGCAGGCCGACGCGCGCGGCGAGCATCGTCGCCGAAGCCGGCTCGGCCAGTTCGGCCAGCAGCCGGGCCCGGACCGGGTCCAGCGACACCTCGGCCGCCGCCGCGTCTTCGATCACCGCCACGGGAAACATGGGCCCAGAATGTCAACCGAATAGAGAAATTGTCAAGAATGCTCGAGTTGTCGGTCGAGCAGGCCCTGGAAGTGCGGGCACGTCATGAGGTCGTCGTGCGGGCAGTCACCTTCGAGGAGCTCGAGCGCGGCCTGGGCCCGCGCGATCCGGGTCCGCAGCCGGTCCCGCTGGCGGGCCGCCATCGCGGCGCGCTCGGCCGCGGACTCGCCGGTCAGCATCGTCCGGATGTCCGCGAGCTCGAACCCGGCTTCCTTGGCGACCAGGATCGCGGCCACCCGGCGCAGGTCCGCGTCGCTGTAGCGGCGCCGGGCCCCCACACGGGCCGGGTGCAGCAACCCTTCCGCCTCCCAGTAGCGCAGGACGTGGGCCGGCAACCCGAGCCGCGCGGCCACTTCGCCGATTGACTTCATCCCGACATTAAGTCGCAGGATGGGCGCCATGTCCACGTTGCTCACGCTCCTCGACGCTCTCGACGACCGCCCGCAAGCCGTTGAACTGCGGGAACGGACCTACCAAGGACTCGGTGACGTTGTGGTCGACGTCGGCTGCGGCGGCGGCCGGGCCGTCGGCGAGCTGGCCGCCCGCGGAGTGCGGGCCATCGGCGTCGACGCCGACCCGGCGATGATCGAGGTCGCCGCCGCGCGCTGGCCGGACGGCGAGTTCCACGTCGCCGACGCGACCGCGCTGCCCCTCGGCGACGGCTCGGTCACCGGTTACCGCGCCGACAAGGTCCTGCACGTGCTGCCCGAGCCGGAGCTCGCCGTCGCCGAGGCCCGCCGCGTTCTGGCGCCGGGCGGCCGCGCAGTGCTCACCGGCCAGGACTGGGACACGATGGTGATCGACTCCGACGACCCCGCGCGCACCCGGTCGATCGTCCACGCGCGCGCGGACGGCCTGCCCCACCCGAGGATCGCCCGGCGGTACCGGAACCTGTTGCTAGACAACGGGTTCGCCGACGTCAGCGTCGAGGTCCACGCGCTGGTGTGGACCGACGCCGCGGTCCTGCCGGTGCTGGCCAACCTCGGCGGCGACGGCGCTTGGCTGGAGGAACAGCAGGCCCGCGCCCGCAGCAACCGGCTGTTCGTGGCGGTGCCGATCTTCCTCGTCGCGGGCACTAACTCCGCGGACTCGCGTTGACGAGCGCGACCACCCGCGGCAGCACCTGCGCCGCGGCCTCCAGCGGCACGACGTGCCCGACACCGGGCAGCACCACGGCCGTCCCGTTGCCGAGGCCGTGGACCCACTGCTCCACGTCGGCCGCGCGCACGATCCGGTCCCGCTCCCCCACGATCGCCGTCACCGGAAGCCCGCTCACCTGAGCCAAGGCCGCGTCGCGCGCGTACGCGTCCATGGCCGGTCGGAACAGCGAGACGGTGTGGGGCCAGTTGCCGCGGATCATCTTCACGGTCAGCTCGACCAGCTCCGGGTCCGGGTCGTCGCCGAACAGCCACCAGCGCAGGCCCGCGCTGACCGCCCGGCTGGTGTGCTCGCGCACGACGCCGAAGAGCTTCGAGCCGAGCACCGCTTCGAGGTCGCGGGCCAGCTTCCCCAGCGCGTTCGGCCAGGTCGCCGACACCTCGGCGGCGAGGGTGCCCGACGACGTCGCCAGCAGCACCAGCCCGGACACCCGGGCGGCGAACAGCTCCGGGTGCCGCTGGGACAGCGACATCACGGCCAGACCGCCCATGTCGTGGCCCACCAGCACCACCCGGCCGGCCGGGGCCTCGCGCTCGAGCAGCTCGGCGAGGTCGTCGCCGAGCTGCGCCATGGTCGCGGTGCCCCGCCGCGCCCGCCCCGAGCCGCCGTGGCCGCGCTGGTCGTAGGTCAGCACGGCCACCGGCCCGTCCGCCGCGTCCGGCACCAGCGGGGCGATCCGGCCCCAGCTGCGCTGATCGAGCGCGTAGCCGTGGACGAACACCACGGTCACCGGCGCGGCCGGGTCGCCCCTGCGGATCACCTGCAGGAGCGTGCCGTCGGCGAGCGCGAACCCGGTCATCAGGACGTGCGCAGGAACCGGTCCAGCACGCGGGTACCGAACTTCAGCGCCTCGACCGGGACCCGCTCGTCGACGCCGTGGAAGAGCGCGGAGAAGTCGAGGTCCGCGGGCAGCTTGAGCGGCGCGAAGCCGAAGTTGCGGATGCCGAGCTCCTGGAACGACTTCGCGTCGGTGCCGCCGGAGAGCATGTACGGCAGCGTCTTCGCGCCGGGGTCCTCGGCCAGGACCGCGGCGGTCATGGCGTCCACGAGTGCGCCGTCGAAGCTCGTCTCGACGGGCGGGAGCTCCATCCACTCCTTCTCGATGTCCGGGCCGAGCAGCTCGTCGAGCTCGCGGTCGAAAGCTTCGAGGCGGCCCGGCAGGATGCGGCAGTCGACTGCCGCCTCGGCGACCGACGGGATGACGTTGGACTTGTACCCGGCGGTGAGCATGGTCGGGTTGGCGGTGTCGCGCAGGGTCGCGCCGATCATCCGCGAGATGTTGCCCAGCTTGGCGACCGAGCCTTCGAGGTCGTCCTCGGGGAAGTCCCAGCCGGTGATCTCGGTGACGCCGGCGAGGAACTCCCGCACCGAGTCGGTGAGCACGAGCGGGAACCGGTGGTTGCCGAGCTTCGCCACGGCCTCCGCCAGCTTCGTGACGGCGTTGTCGCGGTGGATCATCGAACCGTGCCCGGCGGTGCCGCGCACGCGCAGCTTCATCCAGCGGATGCCCTTCTCCGCCGTCTCGATCAGGTAGGCGCGGACGTCGTCCTTGAGCGTGATGGAGAACCCGCCGACCTCGCTGATCGCCTCGGTGACCCCCTCGAACAGCTCCGGCCGGTTCTCGACCAGCCACTGCGCGCCGTAGTGGCCGCCTGCCTCCTCGTCGGCGAGGAAGGCGAAGACCAGATCCCGCGGCGGCACGACGTTGTGCATCTTGTAGTGGCGGGCGAGCGCGAGGGCCATCCCGCACATGTCCTTCATGTCGACCGCGCCGCGGCCCCAGACGTAGTCGTCCTGGATCGCGCCGGAGAACGGGTGGACCGACCACTCCGAGGCGTCGGCGGGCACGGCGTCGAGGTGCCCGTGGATCAGCAGCCCGCCCCGCGACCGGTCGGCGCCTTCGAGCCGCACGATGACGTTGTGCCGGTTCTTCCCGCCCGACTCGACGTAGGTGATCTCGTACCCGGCGTCGGTCAGCTTCTCCGCGACGTACTCCGCCGCCGCCCGCTCGCCCACCAGCGTGTCGGGGTCACCGGTGTTGGTGGTGTCGATGCGGATGAGCTCGCTGGTCAGCGTGACGGCCTCGGCCGCGGCGGCTTCGATCAGGTTCGATTCGGTCACCGGCCATTCCTATCACCCGGGGGGCCGCGAGCGCTGGTCACGCACTCCTTGAGATCGCCGCAGGCCCCCCGGCGTGCCGAGGAGCTCGATCTCGCGACGGGGGAAGTGCTCCCGCCCCGCCCATGCTGGGCGTCACTCCATCGAGCTAAGAAAATCGGATTTCCGCGCGGAGCCCCTTATAACTGATGGTCCGCGGGTATCTGACGCTGCGCCGCGTCGCGGCCACAGTCAGGTGTGGCCCGCGAGGAAAACGAATGGGAGCCGACAGCAGAGTGACCGTCACCGAAGAGATCACCACCCTCCTGATCCGGAGTTTCGGCGTGGAACCGGGCGACGTCCGCCCCGAGGCCTCGCTGCGCGAGCTGGGAATGGATTCTCTCGCCCTGGAAGAAATGCGCGTGCTCCTCGAAGAACGCCTGAACATCGACCTCGAAGACGTCCAGCTGACCTCCCGCGAAACCGTGGGGCAGCTCGCGACGGTCGTCGGCGGGAAGACGGCCGGATGACCGCGCGTTCCCGACGCCCGGCCGCGGCCGCGGCGGTGACGGGGCTGGGGCTGGTCACCGCGGCGGGAGTCGGTGCCGACGCCGCGTGGCGCGGCGTGACCCGGCCCGGCGAGCCCCATGGCGTCCGGCATCGCGAAGAACTGCGCGGCCTGCCCTGCGACTTCATGTACACCATCGACGACCTCGACACCGAAAGCCTGCTCGGCGTGCCGGCGCTGCGGATGATGGACCGGTTTTCCCAGCTCGCCGTGGTCGCGGCCCGGGAAGCGGTGGCGGACGCGGGGCTCGACCCCGCGGTGTGGGAATCGGATCGCGTCGCGGTCGTCATCGGGTCGGCCCACGGTGGTCTCCCGTTCTACGACCAGCAGAGCACCGTCCTGGCGGAAAAGGGCGCGCGCCGGGTCTCGCCCAAACTCGCGCCGATGACCACGGTGAACAGCGCCGCCAGCAGCGTCTGCATGGACCTCGGCGCCCGGGGACCGAGCTTGAGCGTCTCCACGGCGTGTTCCTCCGGCACGGTCGCCATCGGCACCGCCCTGCAGCTCCTGCGCGGCGGGGCGTGCGACATCGTCATCGCCGGCGGCGCCGAATCCGTGTGCTCCCGGCTCCTGCTCGCCAGCGCCTGCCAGATGCGGGCGGTGTCCACGCGCCGGGACGACCCGGCGACGGCGTGCCGGCCGTTCGACGCCGACCGCGACGGGTTCGTGGTGGGGGAAGGCGCCGGTCTCGTCGTCCTGGAACGACCCGGGCACGCCGCGGCCCGGGGCGCCCGGGTGCGCGCGGGCATCGCGGGCTACGGCGCGTCCAGCGACGCCTACGCGGCCGTGGCGCCGGACCCCGAAGGCACCGGCATCGAGCGCGCGCTGCGGACCGCCCTGGCGGACGCGGACGTCGCGCCCGCCGACGTCGGGCACGTCAACGCCCACGGCACGTCCACCGTGATGAACGACCTCATCGAGGCCAGCGTGCTGCACCGGATGCTCGGCGAGCAGCCGCTGGTGACCTCGACCAAGGCGATGACCGGGCACGCGCTCGGCGCGGCGGGCGGCATCGAAACCGCGCTGACCGTCCTGGCCCTGGAGCGGCAGCTCGTGCCGCCCACCGCCAACCTCCGGACCCGGGACCTCCGGATCCCGATCGACGTCGTGGCCAAGGAAGCCCGACCGGCGAGGTTCGAGTGCGCGGTCAAGACGTCGATGGGCTTCGGCGGCCACAACGCCGCACTCGTCCTCACGAAGAACTGCTGAGAAAGTGCCCGAAGAAGCAATCCGCGCGCTGACGCTCGGCGAAACGCGATTCAGTTACCGGCTCCTTCGCCGGCCCGGCCCGCGGACGGAGCCGGTGGTCGTGCTCGGCGGCGGTTTCCAGGGCAGCTCCGGCTGGCCCCACATGGAGGACCGGATCACCCCGGTGGCGGACCTCGTGACGGCCGACCTCCCCGGCGTCGGCGCGTCGGATCCGCTGCCGCCCGGGGCCGGCACGGAGTTCGCGGGTGCGGCGGTCGACCGGATCATCGAGGACCTCGGGGCGCCCCGAGTCAACTTGTTCGGGTACTCCTACGGCGCGGAACTCGCTTTCGGCTGCGCACAACGGAACCCGCACCGGATCGCGCGGCTGGTCCTCGGCGGCGTGGTCGCGCACACCAGCTCCGCGCAGCGGGAGTCGCTGCGCCTGGCGGCCGACCACCTCGCGAAGGGTGACGCCGAGGGTTTCGCCGCGGTGGCCGCGGGCATGCAGCTGTGCCTCGACGAGGACCGCCACATCCCGCGGCGCTCGCTGGTGTACCGGTACGTCCGGCGTTCGATGCTCCACGTCGCCCTCCACGTCCCCGACGTGCTGGATTACCTGCACCGGTCCCTGATCAGCAGCCCGTCCTTCGACGGCGGGCTGTCCGGGGTGCCGGCCCTGGTGTTCACCGGTGAACACGACTCCATCACCTCGCCCGCCCGGCAGCGGGAGTTCGCGGCCACGATCGCGGGCAGCCGCTTCCTGACCATGAAGGATTCCGACCACTGGGTCGTCCTGGAACGCGCGGCCGACGTCGCCGACCTGGCCTTCCGCTTCTTCACCGACCAGCCGCTGAACTGCGCCTCGTACGTGGCGGCGATCGACGACCCCGCGGCGGCCGCGGCGCTGTAGCGCTTCACCGTGCGGTGCACCGGATGGGTGGGTGGATCGCACCCGGGAACATCCCACCCTGGCTGCCACCCGGGACGCGCGGCAGCCTGGAACTGCGCGGCGGAACGTCGTCACGCGATTCCGGGCACCACGAATCCAAGGGACATCCATGCGCTACACGCTGCTGGGCCGATCCGGCCTCCGCGTCTCCGAACTCGCACTGGGCTCGATGACCTTCGGCGACGACTGGGGATGGGGCGCCCCGCCGGAGACCAGCACGAAGATGCTCGAGCTCTACGCCGACGCGGGCGGGAACTTCCTCGACACCGCGAACGCGTACACGGGCGGCGCCTCGGAGTCGATCATCGGGCAGGCCCTGCGGGGCCGCCGCGACCGGTTCGTGCTCGGCACGAAGTACACCCTGCAGACCTCCCCCGGTAACCTGAACACGGCGGGCAACCACCGCAAGAACCTGGTCGGCTCGCTCGAGGCGAGCCTGCGGCGCCTGCACACCGACTACATCGACGTGCTCTGGGTGCACGCCCGCGACACCCTCACCCCGTTGCCGGAGCTCATGCGGGCGCTGGACGATCAGGTCCGCGCGGGCAAGGTACTGCACGTCGGTGTCTCGGACTGGTCCGCGTGGGAGATCGCGCAGGCGAACGTTCTCGCGGAGCTGCGCGGCTGGTCACCTTTCGTCGGCGTCCAGCTGCGCTACAACCTGCTGGCCCGCTCGGTCGAGTCCGAGCTGATGCCCATGGCGCAGGCCCACGACCTCGCGGTCGTCGCCTGGGGCCCGCTGGCCGAAGGACGGCTGACCGGCAAGTACCTCAACGGCGCCGAAGGGCGCCTCACCCGCGGCGGCTGGGACTTCAGCGGCGAACGCGGCAACCACATCGTGCGCGAAGTCGTCGCCGTCGCCGAAGCCGGCGGCTGGACCCCCGCGCAGGTCGCGTTCGCGTGGCTGCGCTCACGCTCCGGCACGGTCATCCCGCTGCTCGGCGCCACCAGCGAGCAGCAGCTGGCCGCGAACCTCGCCGCCGCCGACGTCACCCTCGACGACGACGCCCTGCACCGGCTCGACGAGATCAGCGCGCCTGAACTCGGCTTCCCCCACGACGTCATGGCGGGCGAGGACATGACCGGCCTCGTCTACGGCGACCAGTGGCGCGACGTCGTCGACCACCGGCACGCTTCCCGTCGCGCCGTCAACGACAACGTCCGGCTTGAGTAGCGCTCTGTGCCGCGGCTCGGGCAGCGGCGGCTGGAGAAGGTCACCGGCGAGCAGCGGGGAGTCCCCTGACTAACCCGGTCAGGTGCGCGCCGAGGGTCTCGGGGGCGGGGAGGTCGTAGTCCTTCCGCAGTTTCTCGTCGGCCTTGTCCGGCGGCACGAGAAGCCGCTCCCCGCAACCTCGGTCGCGCTTGCCGCCCTCGATCGGGAACGATCCGGCCGGGCGGCCGGTCCGACCAGCTGCACCGCGGCCGGGTCGCCGTGAGGGGCCGAGGAGTACTGCTCGGCCCCCTCGGCGAACACGACGACCGGGTGCGGCGCAGGGCCGGCGTAGGCGGCGCTCCGGCCGAACGGGCGGCCGCCGCCGCACAGCCTGCCCAGCTGGTCGACCTCGGCCGGCAGGTCACCCACCAGGTAGTTCCGCGCGATCGGCACGGCGGTGAACCAGACGGCGGCCGCGCCGAACAGGACGAGCAGAGTCGAGCTCGTGACCCGCCGGGACGTCCAGGCGCCGACCGGCGACCGCCGCAGGCGCGCGTCCGCGAGATCGCGGCCCGCCACCGCACATGGTGCCTTCGGCGAGCTGCGGCGCCTCGGCCCAGGTTGCGGTCCACCCGGAACCGCGCTGCCAAGCCACCACGCCACGATCGGCCACGGCGATCCAATGCCGCCCGCCGGGCACGGGACCGACGTGCGCCGCGAGGACGGCCGGCCCCACCAGCGCGCTCAACCCCAGCAACGGCCACTGCCAGACCGTGGAATCGTCGTAGCGGAGGATGATCGTCGCGATGACGGCGCCGACCGCGGCCGGGACGACGAGGCACCCGAGCGCGACGGCCACGCCCACGCTGTGCTGCGGAGGATCCGGACGACGTTTCCCAGTCCTGCAGCGTGCGCAGCGTCGCGAATGGCACGCCGTCGCTGAGCCGGCCCCATGACCACCCTCCCGCGGGCCTCACGGCGACGCCCGCGGTGTTGTCATAACCCGGTTCCCCGGGGACCGGTCCCGGGCGGCTCTCCAGGCGCCGACGACCGTGTCGCCGGGGTCGAACAGGCGGCGACCCGGCCGCCGGTCTCCGCCGGTCCGGGTTCCGGGCCGCGGCTCTTGATCCTTCCTTGAGCGCCGGTGCACAGGATGACCGGTGATCGGAAGCACGACTTTTGCGACTGGGGAGCGAAGTGGCATTCGAGCGCGAACACCGCCCGGCGGAACCGGAGACCGAGGTTCTGCTGGCCGAGCCATGGCCGCTGGACCGGGCCGAGACGAGACGGAAGCTGGAGCAGGACCCGGCGCTGCGCGTGTCGGCGGAGGTCGAGTCGCTCGGCTCGCTGAGAGCGGTGGTCCGCGCGGTGTCACCGTCGGCGGTCGTCGTCGCCGTCGACCTGCTCGGTGGAGCGGGCGAAGCCGCGCTGGCCGACCTCGTCGTACCGGTGCTGCTCATCGGCGGCCCGGAGGACTCCGACCGCGTCGCCCGCCTGCTCTCCTCGCGGGTGCGCGGCTTCGTGTGCCGGTCGGGGGACGCGCACGAACTGGCGGGGGCCGTGCGCGCGGTGGCCGCCGGCCAGGCCAGCCTGCCGCCCGCGGTCGCCGGGAAACTGCTGGACACCCTCGTGCGCGACCAGCCGCCGCCGGCCGTGTTCGACCAGCTCACCCAGCGTGAACGGGACGTCCTGCAGTACATCTCGCAGGGGATGACGACGGCCGAGATCGCGGCCGAAATGGTCGTGCAGACCAGCACGATCAAGTCGCACATCTACCACCTGCTGCAGAAGCTGCGGGTCCGCGACCGCACGCAGGCGGTCGCACTGGCCTACCGGTCGGGCATCGTGCACCTGCCCGCGCAACGGTTCGCCGACGGCGGGGACGTCCGGCTGACGTCGGCCTGAGAAAGCGTTTCCGATGGCCGGGCACCTCGGTGTCCGGCCATCTCATTCGTTTGGCGGAGAACGAGACAGCGGACATCTCAGACCGGCGGTGGAAGCGTCGCGCGACGGCTCTGCCGTAGCTTTCATCGGAGTCGGCCGGAAAATCGTCACAAGGAGCAAGATGGCCAGCCTGATCTCCGTCGAAGAATGCGAATCCCTCACCGTCAAGCAATTGCAGGCGCTTTACCGGGACCACGTGAGCCGAGCCCAGGTTTCGCTGATGTCCACGTTCGGTTTCGGCAAACGGCTCGTGGAAAGCGCGGACGGGGTGTGGATCACGACCCGGGACGGCGAGCGGATCCTCGACTTCACCGGCGCGGTCGGCGTCCTCAACCACGGCCACAACCACCCGCGCATCCTCGCGGCGAGAAAGCGGTTCCACGACCTGCACCGGATGGAAGTGCACAAAGCTTTCTTCTCGCCGTATGTCGCCGCACTCAGTCACAATGTCGCCGAAGTACTGCCCGGCGACCTCAACATCTCCTACTTCCCCAATTCCGGCGCCGAGGCCAACGAGGGCGCGATCAAACTCGCCTACAAATACCACGAAGGCAAGCGGAACACGATCCTGCGGTCGGACATCAGCTTCCACGGCAAGCTGCTGGCCACCGGGAGCCTGACCGGATCCCGGGAGAACAGCTTCGAATTCCCCGGCATCCCGAACGTCTCCTACCCGTTCGGCGACGTCGAGGCCGTGCGCGAACTGGTGGCCACGCACCGCCGGGCCGACGGGACGTCCGACGTCTACGCGATCCTCGTCGAGCCGTTCAGCGCGTCCACCATGCGCCGCTGGAGCGAAGAAGCCCTGCGTGCGCTGCGGGAACTCTGCACCGCCGAAGACATCGTGCTGATCTTCGACGAGATCTACACGGGCTGGGGCAAGACCGGCAGCCTCTTCTACTTCATGCGCCACGAGGGCCTGGTGCCCGACGTCCTCACGTACTCGAAGTCCTTCGGCGGCGGCAAGGCGTCGATCTCCGGCTACACCGTGCGCGAGCCCCTGTTCCGCCAGGCCTACGACCGGCTCGGTGACGTCATCCTGCACACCACTACCTACTACGGCTTCGGCGAGGAGACGGCGACCGCGATCGAGGCCGTCAACATCGTGGTGGAGGAGGACTTCCCGCGCCGGGCGCGGGAGGTCGAAGCGGTGCTCGGCGGCGGCCTGGAACGGCTGCAGAAGGAGTTCCCCGACACCATCACGCGAGTGGCCGGCACCGGCTCCCTGTTCGGCGTCTTCCTCGACAACGGACCGGCCATCCTCGGCATGGCCGCCCGGCTCGCGCCGTCCGGGTTCGCCAACGACCCGAAGTTCCGCACCAAGCTCGTGACCAGCGCGGTGATCAGCGAGCTCTACCGCGAGCACGGGATCCTGACGTACTTCAGCCCCAACGGCGACACTCCCCTCGTGGTCGCGCCGTCGCTGGTGGTCGGCCGCGAGGAGATCGAGCGGTTCCTGGACGCGCTGGGCAAGACCCTCGCCAAGGGCCTGCCGCGGCTGCTCGCGAAGTTCGTCAAGGACCGCGTGAGGGCGCAGTGGTGACCCGGGTCCTGGTGACCGGCAGCAGCGGCATGCTGGGCGGCAACCTCGTCCGCCGGCTGCGGGCCGACGGCGCCGAGGTCGTCGGCGTGGATCTGCACCCACCGCGGGAACCGGTGGCCGGGGTCACCGAGGTCCGCGGCGACATCCGCGATCCCGCGCTGCTCGACCGGGCCGCCGTCGACGTCGACGCCGTGGTGCACTGCGCGGCCGCGCTGCCCAGCTACGCCGACGACGAGATCCGCTCGGTCATCGTCGACGGCACCCGCAACGTGCTGCGGGCGAGCCGGGACCGCGCGGTGCCGCGGGTCGTGCACATCTCCTCGACCGCCGTCTACGGCTTGCCCGACGTCGTCCCGACGCCCGAGACGTACCCGCGCCGCCCGGTCGATGCGTACAGCCGGGCCAAGACGGCGGCCGAGGAAGTCTGCGAATCCTTTCGCAGCGACGGGCTGTGCGTGGCGATGCTGCGGCCCAAGACGTTCCTGGGGCCGGGCCGGATGGGCCTGTTCGCCATGTTGTTCGAGTGGGCGGCCGAAGGTCACAACTTCCCCGTGCTCGGCCGCGGCGACGTGCGGATCCAGATGTTCGGCGTCGGCGACCTCGTCGATGCGGTCGTGGCGACCCTCGGCGCGGCCCCGGCGGTCGCCAACGACACCTACAACCTCGGCGCCGCCGACTTCGGCACGATCCGCGAGGACTTCCAGTGCGTGCTCGACGCGGCCGGCCACGGCAAGCGGGTCGTGTCCCTGCCGGCCAAGCCGGCGCTGGCGGTGCTCCGGACGCTGCAGCGGTACAAGCTGTCGCCGGTCTACGGGCGGCTGCTGCACAAGCTGATGGCCGACTCGTACGTCAGCATCGACAAGGCCCGCGAGCGGCTCGGTTTCGTCCCGCGGCTGTCCAACCGGCAGGCCATCCTGGACACCTACCGCTGGTGGTGCACCCAGCGCGGGCCGTCCCGCAAGCCGTCCGCCGGCGCGGGGCGCACCTCGCGAGACCCGTGGAACCAGGGTGCGCTGAGCCTGGTGAAGGCCCTGTTCTGACGTGCTCGCCACGGACGCCACCCCCGGACGGATCGACGGAGTACTCCCATGATCGAGCGGACCCCGCTGGTATCGGTGATCATCCCCAACTACAACTACGAACGCTCCCTGCGGCTCTGCCTGGCCGCGCTGGCCGAGCAGGCGTACCCGCGCCTCGAGGTGATCGTCGTCGACGACGGCAGCACCGACGACTCGGTCGCGGTGGCGCAGTCCTTCGGCGCCAAGGTGGTGCACACGCCGGTCAACATGGGCTGTGCCGGCGCCCGGAACGTCGGCGCGGAAGCCGCGACCGGCGAGGTGTTCTTCTTCCTCGACTCCGACGTCGGCCTCGCGCCGGACGCGGTCGCCAACGCGGTCACCCTGCTGCGTTCCGACGAGCGCATCGGCGCGGTGTGCGGCATCTACGACGCCGACCCGCTGATCGACGACGGGCCGGTCGAGCGCTACCGGAGTCTGCAGCTGCACTACGTGCAAGTCGCGTGCGAGGGCCCGATCTCCGGGATCTACCCGGCGATGATGGCCATGCGGGCCGAGGTGTTCGCCGCGGTCGGGCCGTTCAACGCCAAGCTGCGGCACACCGAGGACGCCGACTACGGGGCCCGGCTGGGCCGGGACTACGAACTGCGGCTCACGTCCGCTGTGCGGGGCCGGCACGACCACGACGACAAGCTGACGGTGCTGCTGAACAAGGTGTTCACCCGGTCGCTGCTGCGGGTGCCGTTGTTCGCCGGCGGGCAGAAGCTCGGCAAGGGACCGGAGTCGCCCGCCCGCGCGGCCGGCAGCCTGGCCGCGCTGGGCGCGGTGCTGACCCTGCCGCTGCCCGTGCTCGCCGGACCACTGTGGACGGTGGTGCCGGCCGGCCTGCTGCTGGGGTCGATCGCCGCCGACGGGGCGATGTACCGGTTCGTCGCGCGCCGCCGCGGCTTCGGCTTCGGGCTCTTCTTCGTCGGCACCAACCTGGTGTCCAACGTCGCCATCGCCGCCGGGGTGCTGACCGGCGCGGCGCAGTGGGTGCTGTCCCCGCGGTTCCGGCGCATCTACGACGAGGTCCCGGCATGACGGCGGAGACCCTGGAAGAGCCGGAGCGGCTGCTCCCGCCGCGGCCGGGCCGGTGGTGCGCCGCCACCCGGGTGCTGGTCGGGTTCGCCGCGGCCTGGCTGCTGTTCACCGTGGCCTACGTGCTGTTCACCGGCGAGCTGTGGGTGTGGCTGCTGCCCGGGCTCGTCCCGCCGCTCGCCTTCGGGCTCTGCCCGCTGCTGGTCGCGATCGCCCTCGCGGTGCCGCGGCTGCTGCGGCGACGTGTGCCGAAGGCGGCGTTCCGGCTGGTGCTGGTGCTGGCCGTGGCCGCGCTGGTGGCGGGCGCGGGACGCAGCGGGATCAACGTGGCGGCGCTCGGCGGCGGCGAGGGCGCGGCCCCGGCGGACGCGCCCACCGTCGTCGCCTGGAACACCGAGTACTGGGACCAGACCGACGACCCGGACCGGTTCTACGCCTACCTGCACGCCCACCCGGCCGACGTCTACCTGCTGCAGGAGTACGTCGACCAGGTGGGAGCCGACGGCGCGCGCGACGCGGACGACCTGGCCCGGCTGCGCGCGGAGTTCCCGGGCTACCACCTCGTCGCCCGGGGCGAGCTGCTGACGTTGTCGCGGTACCCCGTGCTCGCTCGGCCGCGGGTGGGCCCGGACCGCGGCCTGCCCGACGCCGCGCCCTACCCGGAGGTGTTCGAGAGCGCGAAGGTGCTGCGGACCGACCTGCAGGTGGGTTCGTCGGTCCTGACCGTCTACAACGTCCACCTGCCGGTGCAGGTCGACGTCACCCGCAATCCGCTGAGCCGCGGCTTCTACAGCTACGTCCACGCGCGGGACGGCCTGCGCAAGGCGCAGCTGGCCGGGCTCGCCGAAGACATCGCCGCGAACCCGAACCCGCTGCTCGTCGCGGGTGACTTCAACACCAGCCCGGCCATGGGCGACCTCGACGACCTGCGCGGCACGCTCGTGGACGCCGGCCGGGCGAGCTCGTCGCTCTACCCGGGGTCCTGGCCGGCGGCCGCACCGCTGTGGCGGCTGGACTGGACGTTGACGACACCGGGGGTGCGGGTGCACGACTACCGGTTCGACGACCCGGCCGGGCTGTCCGACCACGACCTGCAGCGGACCCGGATCTCGCTGGCCGGTGGGCGGTGACCCGGCGCAGGCTCTTCGCCCTGGTGCGTACCGGCTGTTACGCCGCGGTGCTGGGCTTCCTGGGGTACCAGCTGTTCACGCACCGCGGCGACGTCGTCCCGGTCGTGACGTCGCTGGGCTGGGGCCGCTTCGCCGCCGCGGTCGCGATCGCGGCGGCGGGCGGGTGGCTGGGCATGGCGGGCTGGCGGGCGCTGCTCACGGCGTTCGGCTGCCGCCTGGCGACGCCGGTCGCGGCGAAGGTGTACTTCGTCGCCGGGCTGGGCCGCTACCTGCCCGGCGGCCTGTGGCCCGCGGTCGCGCACGCCGATCTCGCGCGCAAGCTGCGTGAGCCGCCCGGCCTGCTGGCGAGCGCGTTCCTGGCCAGCGTGCTCGTGTCCACGGTCGCCGGCCTGGCGGTCGGCTCGGTGGCCGTGCCCGCGCTGGCGGCGGTCCAGCCGGTGTGGTGGGTCGTCGTGCCGATGCTCGTGGCCGGCCTGCTGGTCATCGGCACCCCGCCGCTGACCCGGCTGGCGGCGGCGATCGTGCGGCGGCGTACGGGCAAGACCGTGGTGCTCCCCGGGCCGCGAGCGGTCTTCGGCGCACTGGGCCTGATGGCGGCCGGGTGGCTGCTCGCCGGGTTGCACCTGGTGGTGCTCACCGAGGGGTTGCCGGTGGGCGGGCTGCCCGGGACCGCGGTGCTCGCCGGCGGGTTCGCGCTGGCGTCGGTCGCCGGCGTGCTGGTGGTCGTGCTGCCCGCCGGGCTCGGGGCGCGCGAAGCCGTGCTCGGGCTGGTGCTGAACGCCGTGCTCGCCGGGCCGTCGATGTCCGCGATCGTGGCGGTCGTCGCGATGAGCCGGCTCGTGGTGACCGCCGCGGATCTGCTCGCCGCCGGCGTCACGGCGTTCGTGCGCCTTTCCCCGGCTTCCGCGGGTGTCGCGCGGTCCGCGGTGGACTGACGCGGGGAGCGGAACACCGGCCCGGCGTTCCGCTCCCCGGTATGTCCAGCCCCGCGACCCTCGACACCGGTCGGCCGAATCCGTGCCACTGCGGGGATATGGCCACGAGATCCGCTGGATGATCACAGTGATTTCATGGTTTCAGCCGTTTTCGACCGGTCGGCCGATTTCGATTAATCGCGATTGGCGAGTTCTGTACGGTGTACGATACGAAGCTCGGGGGTTGTTGACGAGCGAGCGCACCGGCATCAGGGGGCCGGCGAGATTCCGGCTTTTCGGGATGTATTCCGAACGTGGCCGGCGATTCGGTCGGCAACACTTCCGCATTCGATATGGAAAACATTTCCTGCAAAGGAGAAACAATGGGGGACCGCACCACCATCACGATCCTGGGCAACTTGTCCATCCGCGGGCGACATCGCACCGAAGCCGCGCCCAGCGCGCCGAAGGAGCGTGAAGTGCTCGCACTGCTGCTGTTCAACTACGCGCGCGTCGTCCCGGTGCACCAGCTGATCGACGAACTGTGGCCGGCCGAGCCGCCCCGGCGGGCGCGGACCGCGCTGCAGACGTACATCCTCAACCTGCGCCGCCGGCTCGCCGAGCGGCTGCACCTGCCGCCCGAGCACGTGCGCAACGCCGTGCTGGTGACGCACAGCGAGGGGTACCGGTTCCAGCTGGCGGACTGCTCCTTCGACCTCCACGAGTACCTCGGCCTGGCCGGCGCGGGCGAGCGCGCAGCGGCCGACGGCGACGGCGTGAAGGCGGTGGAACTGCTGCGGCGCGCCGAAAAACTGTGGACCGGCCCGGTGCTGCCGGACATCGACCACGGGCTCCCGCTCAGGTCGGAGATCGCCCGGCTGGAGCAGCGCAGGGTGGCGGCCAAGGAACTGCGCATCGAAAGCGAGCTGCGCCTGGGCCGGCACCGGGAGCTGGTCAGCGAGCTGTCGATGCTCGTGCACCAGCACCCGTACCACGAGCGGTTCCACGAGTACCTGATGTTTTCGCTGCACCGGGTGGACCGCCGGGCGGAAGCGCTGGAGGTCTTCGAGCGCCTGCGGCACGCACTGGCCGGCGAGCTGGGCCTGCAGCCGTCCGAGCGGCTGCAGAACCTCCGCCGGGGCATCCTCGCCTCGGACGAGGTGGCGCTGGCGCGCACCTGATCGCCGGACCCCCTCCCCGGCGGTTCACGAGCCGCCGGGGAGGGCGCGTCGTCAGGCCGGTTCGTCCCGCGGGCCGCCGGTCGCCTTGGCGAGGACCACCAGAAAAGCCGTGGCCACCGCGAGATCGATGGTGAGCCCGACGACGTCGATTCTCGCCAGCGCCCCGAACCTGTCGCGGCGCCCGGCGGTGGCCGCTGAGGTGGATTTCCGGTTGTTGTTCATGGTCGGACCTCCCGTTTCGCCGTGGCCGAGAATGAAGCTACGCGGGGGTGTGGCGTATTGTCCTCAGGCCAGGAACTGGGATTTGCGACGGCTTTTCTCAGACCAGAGACTGAGTTTCCGGACCGTTCTCGTTCAGTGCGCCGGGAGTCCCGGCCGTGGCCGCAGGATGGGCTGGACGGCGAACGGCCGGTACCCGGCCAGGGCCGGCAGGTCGAAGTGCTCGAACCGGCCGGACCGGATCTCCCAGCGCACCAGCCGGCTCACGCCGCCGCGCTCGCCGGTGAACACCAGCGTCGTGGGTGTCTCCCAGAACGGGGCCGAGGGGATCGCCGTGCTGAGGTCGCAGCCTTCCGGCACCGGGTGTTCCTCCGGTTCGCCGCCGGCGAGGAGCCAGACCGACGGCGGCGCGTACCGGAACGCGTACAGCAGCCCGCCGCCCGGGACGAGCTCGTACGGCCGGTCGGCCGGCAGCGGGGTGCGAGCGCCGGCCGGGTCGTGCCGGAAGACGCCGTCGGCGCCGCGTTCCAGCGCCGCGCCCGAGAGCGGGTCGATCTGCCAGAGATCGGGCGCGAGCGGCTCGGGGTCGGCGCCCGGGCGCCAGCGGAACGTCCGGCTGCCGGCCTGGAAGCCGTCGGCGTAGATCAGGGCGCCGTCGACCACGGCCAGCGCGCGACGCGTCAGCTCGTCGGTCCGGGGCAGGCTCACCACCTCGCCGGTGGTGACGTCCAGCAGGTGCGGCCGGTCCCACGACCGGCGCCCGACGTGGTGCTCGACCCCGGCGAGGAACCGCCCGTCGGCGCTGCGGGCCGGGTGGGTGCCGAGGTCGACGGGCAGCCGCTCGCTCGTGCCGTCCCACCGCACCAGCATTCCCGGGCCGCCGGACGTGGCCACCGCGATCCCCGCCGGTGTCTCGTGCGCGCGGTAGCGGTACTGGTCAGGGACCCGGCCGAGCACGACCGGGTCGCCCGCCCGCCACACGATGACCTCACCGTTGCCACCGACGACGCCGGCCCGCGGCGGCGCACCAGGAACCGTGGCCGGGTGCTCCGACCGCGACGGCACCACCACCGGTACGGGCGTCGACACCCGCTCCGGCCGCCGCCGCGGCAGCGCCGCGATGCCCTCGCCGACCCGCTGCACCAAGTGGTCCGACACGGCGTAGGCAAGCAAGCCGGGAACCTCGCCCGGCGCGACGAGCAGCCGCTCGGCGAGGTCGCCGAGCGGCGCGGGATCGCCCCACGCGGCGACGCTGGTGAGGTCCGCCGCGGCCCAGGTGTACCGGGCACTGGCGGCCGCCCGCTCCACCTGCGCGGCCAGACCTTCCGGCAGCGAGACTCGCTCCGCCGCGAGCGGCGGGTGGTCGGCGAGCCGGTGCCCGTCGCCGTCCGCGACGAGCACGCCCGCCGCGACCAGGAGCGCGACCGCGTCGCGGTGGGACACCGGCGGAGCGACGCCGAGCTGCGCGCAGATCGCCGCGTCCGGAGGATCGCCGTCCAGGGGCTCGTCGAGCCAGGAGTCCGGCCGGGGCGGGCCGAACCCGGCGGCGGCCCACGCGGCCGACATCACCGGATGGCCGAGCACCTGCTGCCACCCCGGATCGGGCGCGGACAGCGCCGGCCGCGTCCGCCGCACCCAGCGGGGCAAGCCGGGGCCGGCGGACGGCCAGAACTGCACCAGCCAGACGTCGCCCTCCTCCCCCGCCGCGGCCGCGCGGCGAGCGACCCGCACCCGGAACAGCCCGCGCCGGCCGAGCTCCAGCGTCCCGTCCCCCTCGCCGCCGGTGAGCAGCCCGAGGGCGACCTGGCCGCTGCGGGTGCGGAACGGCGACTCGACCACGTCCTCCCAGTCGTCGAGCCCGACCGGCGGCGGCGCGTCGTGGGCCTCGAGCCGTACCGACTGGAACGGGTCGCCGGCGTGCCCGTGCACCCAGCCGTCCCCGGCCGTGGCGACCGTGCCGGACAGGGCTTCGGTCGCCAGCTCACCGAGCAGCTCGTTCTCCAGCGGCTCCAGCCCGTCCGCGGCGTAGCGGTCGCGGATCACCAAGGTCCCGTACTCGGGCAGGTACTCGTCGTCTTCCAAGCTCCCCAGCAGCGTCACCCCGCGACCGTAGCGCTACCCACCGACAGGACCCGCGCCGTCACCTGACGGCGGCCGCATCACGCGGGCGCTGAGCGCCGTGAGCACCATCAGGGGAATCAGCGCCGCGAACGTCCAGTTCAGGCCCACACCCTGGGCCAGCCAGCCGACCAGGGCGGGGCCGATCAGGATGCCGGCGTAGGTGAACGTCGTGGCCCGGGAGACGAACCGGGCGGCTCCGGGGCCCTGGCCGCCCGCGTGGCCGACCGCGCTGAAGATCAGCGGGACCAGGACCGACGTGCCGAAGCCCAGCACCGCGAACCCGGCCAGCGACACCAGCGGTGTCCGGCCGGCGAGCACCACGACGAAGCCGGCGACCGCGACGAGCGCGTGGGCGCGGAACATCCGGACCCGGCCGAAGCGCTCGGTCAGGGGGTCGCCGGCCAGCCTGCCGAACGTCTGGAACAGCGTGTAGGCCCCGTAGCCCAGCGCCGCCACCGCCAGGGTCGCGCCGCGGCCCTCGTGCAGGAACACCCCGCTCCAGCTGATCACCGCCGCCTCGCAGAGCATCAGCACCAGGCCGAGGCAGCCGAACACCAGCACCGCACCCGTCCAGCCGTAGCGCGCCTTCCCTGCCGGCTTCGTGTGGTTCGCGAGCTTCGGCTCCCGGTCCGCCGAGGCGGGCAGCAGACCCAACGCGACCGGGATCGCGGCCGGCAGCAGCAAGCCGCCCACCCACAGGGTGTGCTCCGCCACGGACACGTTCGCGCGGATCACCGCGGCCCCGAGCAGCGACGCGACGATCGCGCTGATGCTCCACGCCGCGTGGCAGCCGTTCATGATCGGCCGCCGGTGGAGCCGCTCCACCACCACCGCGTGGGCGTTCATCGCCGCGTCGATCGTGCCCGCCGCCGCCCCGGCCACCGTCACCGCGGCGGCCAGCTCGACGACGTCGCCGGCGAACCCGATGGCGACCAGCGCGAACGGCAACGCGGCCAGCGTGACCAGGATGACGCGGGCGCTGCCGAACCGGGCCACGAGCCGGCCGACCGACTGCATCGCCAGCACGGCCGCGACGCCGTAGCACGTCAGCACCACGCCGAGCTGGGACTCGGTGAGTCCCAGGCTCGCCTTCAGCGACGGGATCCGGACCAGGTAGGTGGACAGGAGCAGCCCGTTGATGAAGAAGACCCCGGTGATGGCCCACCGCGCGCGGGCCACGCCGGGCGTGGCCCGCTCGGCGTCCGCCGTCTGCCGCACTTCGGCGGCGGTTCCGCTGCTGCGCTCGCTCACGGCCGGCCTCCCCGCTCGACGGCCCCGGGGAACACCCGCACGTCCCGCCCGACCCGCCGCGCCTCGGCCAGCAGGTCGCGCGACCACCGGTCCCACAGCCCCGCCAGGCGGGAGGTGACGACCACGACGTCCACCGACGCATCGGCCAGCGGTGTGCGCAGGCCGAGGGCGTGGTGTCCGGTGTGGACACTGCCGGCGGCGGCCCGGTCCACCAGCGCCCGGTCGAAGTCCAGCACCGTCATCGGCGGCGCTCCCGGCGGGAGTTCGCCGCCGGCCCCGAACACCGCGATGCTCGTGCCCGGCGGCAGGTCACCGAGCGCGTCGGCGATCTCCGCCGCCACGCTGCGGCCGGCCGCCTCCCGCTCCCAGGCCAGCAGGGCGCCGTAGTCGGCCTCCCAGCTCCACAGGAGGTGGTGGGCGGTCAGCGCGCACCCGATCTCGAACAGCGGCTCCCGGTGCAGGTCCAGCAGGACCAGGAACTGGCGGTACAGCTGTTCGCGCAGGTCGAACAGGTCCCGCTCGTGCGGCACGTCGATGACCCACGCGTCGAAGCTCAGCCGGAACTCCACCCCGCTGCGGAACAGCTTGAAGCCGAGCTCGAGGTCCTCCGCACCCCACGCCCCGTTGAAGGCCTCGTCGAACCCGCCGACGGCGTGGAAGTCCTCGGCGCGCATGGAGATGTTGAGGCTGAAGAACAGCTGCCACGGTGCGAGCCGCCGGGACAGGTCGAAGCCGATCTCTTCGAACAACCCGTACCGGACGTCGCGGAACTCCGGGTCGTCGGCGTACCGCGCGACCGTCCCTTCCGGACCGAGCCGGGCCACCTCGTCGTTCACCCACGTCATGGTCTTCTCGGGGTTGTAGCCGTGGGCGTAGCCGACGATCGCCCGGCGGTGCGCCGGGTCGCGGTGCAGGGCCAGGTGCTGCGCCACGAAGTCCGTGCCGAACAGCGGCCCGGTGTCGAGGAAGACCAGGACGGGCGCGGCGGCCGCGGCGGCGCCCGCGTTGCGAGCCGTGCCGACCCGGTTGCCCAGGTCCTCCTGGAAGCAGTACTTCAGGCGCAGCTCGTCCTCGAACGAGGCCACCACGGCCCGGGTGCCGTCCGACGAGCCGTCGTCGGCGACGACCACCTCGAACTCCGTGGCCGGCAGCGTTTGCCGGGTCAGCTGCGCCAGCTGGCTGCGCAGCAGTTCGCAGCGGTTGTACGTCGGCATGACCACCGACACCTGCGGCGGGTGTTCCGCGTCGATCCCCATGATCGTCAACCTCCGGAGCCGGGATAGGCGTCGTGGTGGCGCAGCCAGTCGTTCTTCTCCGCGAAGACCGGACGGCCTTGCGGGGTGAACTCGAGGTAGTTGTCGGTGCCGTGCAGCAGCGCGGTGCCTTCGCCGTACGTCGAGTAGGCGTGGAGGACGGTGTCGCCGTCGCGGACGAAACTGCTCAGCCCGGCCTGTTCACCCACGGTCATGTGGTCCAGACCTTCGGCCAGCAGCTCGGCCTTCGTCTTGAACAGGTACTCCACCGGCGCCACGGACTCGTCCTGGGTGACGTGGAAGTCGTAGTTGAAGTCGCTGCCGAAGGACGAGTACCAGGGCACCGACCAGCCCATGCGCGCCTTGAACGCGGTGATCTTCGCGATCGGCGCCCGGGAGACCAGCGCGATCGAGGTGTCCCGCGCGTGCAGGTGCGCCAGGTGGCCGAGGTTGTCCACCAGGTAGGAGCAGAACTTGCAGCCCGCGTCCCAGTCCGGCCCGAACATGAAGTGGTACACGATCAGCTGACTGCGGCCTTCGAACAGGTCGAGCAGGCTCAGCTTCCCGTCCGGTCCTTCGAAGACGTACTCCTTGCCGACCGCCACGGCGGGCAGCGCCTGCCGGGCGGCACCGAGCGCGGCGAGCGTGCGCGCGGCCTCCTCTTCCTGCGCCTGCAGGTTCTTGCGCGCGGCCAGCCATTCTTCGCGGGACACGACGGGGGGCCGGGCGACCTGCGGTGAGCTCATTGTCCGACGGCTCCTTTCGAGGGGGGCACTCGAGGGCAGAGGTGGGGCACTCTGCCTGTGTAGTGGTTCGGGCACGGGGACGCTTCTCGGAGAATGCCGGTTTCCGGCACGCTCACGCGGCTTTCCCGAGTTCGTCCGCCGCCGGCACCGCGGTGGGCCGCGACCCGGCCCGGCGGACGAAGGCGGGCAGGAACAACGCCGTCGCGACGGTGACCGCGGCGACGATCACCAACGCCACGAAGCCGGCGTGGAAGCCGGCGGCCAGCCGGGCCGGCTCGGTGGACCCGGCCGAGACGGCCACCGCGACCGTCGTGACGAGCGCGACGCCGAACGCGCCGCCGATCTGGAACCCGGCCGAGTTGAGCCCGGACGCCAGCCCGGACTCCGGCTCGGCCACGCCGTCGAGCGCGACGATCGACGCGGTCGTGTTGCCCACGCCCAGCCCGAGCCCGAACAGGACCAGCGGCAGCAGGATGTCGGCGGCGAACCGGCCGTCGACCGGGATGCGGGCCAGCAGGGCGCACGCCAGCCCGAGCACGAGGGCAGCGGCCGCCGCGGCGAGCCGGAAACCGCGCCGGGTGACCAGCGCCTGGCCGATGTAGGCGCCCAGCACCGCGAGGATGGGCATGACGCAGCTGGCCAGGCCGGACTGGAAGGCCGTGTACCCGAGCACCTGCTGGGTGTGCAGGGAGATCAGCACCCCTTCGCCCCACGCGACCATCGCGACGAGACCCATCAGCAGGTTGCCGGTCAGCACGCTCCGGCGGCGCAGCAGCGGCAGCGGCACCAGCGGGGCGGCGGAGCGGGCTTCGATCACGAAGAACAGGGCGATGAGCACCGCGGCGGCGCCGAACAGGCCGAGCGTCCGGCCGCTCCCCCACCCGGCGGCCGGGGCGTTGACGAGCGCGTAGATCAGGACGAGCAGCGCGCCGGTGCTGGTGACCGCGCCGGCCAGGTCGAACGTGCGCCGCCGGCCGTGGTCGCGGCTCTCGCGCAGGATGAACGGGCTCACCACCAGGACCGCGAGCACCACCGGGACGTTGACGAGGAAGACCCACTGCCAGCCCAGCGCGGTGGTCAGCTGCCCGCCGACCAGGAGGCCGGCGGTCGCTCCGATGCCGCCCACCGCCGACCACGCGGCGATGGCCCGGTTGCGCTCGCGGCCTTCGGGGAAGGTGTTCATCAGGATCGACAGCGCACTGGGCACCATCAACGCCGACGACAGGCCGTGCAGCGCACGGGCCCCCACCAGCACGTCGCCGTTCCACGCCAGCCCCGACACCAGCGAGGTGCCCAGGAAGCCGCCCACGCCGAGCATGAACACCAGCCGGCGGCCCAGCAGGTCCGCCATCCGGCCGCCGAGCAGGAGCAGCCCGCCGAAGGTGATCGCGTTGGCGGTCAGGATCCACTGGGCCGCTCCCGGTGCCATGTCCAGCCCCTGCTGGATGGCCGGCAGCGCCAGGATCACGATCTGCGAGTCGAGGATCATCATGAAGCTCGCCATGCACAACAGCACGAGTGCCGCCCAGCGGCGCGGGTCGCGTCCGGCGCCGATCTCGGTGACCGTCATCGATTCCCTCCCATTTCTCCGAGGTCCTGCACATTTCGAATGAATTTGCTTGATTGACAGCGCTTTCCGCGGTGGCGCCGGTTCCGGCACCGCCCGAAAGTTTCGTAAATCGCCGTCGAAATCTTCGAAGTGACCTCGTCGACGGCCCGGGTAGCGCTTACTTGATTGAAGATAGCAATGCGCTCCGCGGCGACATCTCGCAGAATGCCGGTGCCCCGAAAGCATTCCGGAAGAAGTGAATTCCTGACGGCAGTTATACCGTGGTGGAGTCGCGCCGCGGTTGCCGACGATCCCCGGATCAGATCGGCCAGACCCCCGCGAATCCCGCCGAGCGCCATTTCCAGGGGAGCAGCCGTCATGACCCAGAACCAGTGCCCGTACGTCCTCGACCCGCAGGGCAAGGACACCCACGCGGAAAGCGCCCGGCTCCGGGAGCAGGGCCCGATCGCGCGGGTGGAACTGCCCGGCGGTGTCCTCGCCTGGTCGGTGCACGACTACGAACTGGCCAAGAAGATCCTGCTGGACGAACGGTTTTCGAAGAACCCGCGCCGCAGCTGGCCGGCTTACGTCAACGGGGAGATCCCGCGTGACTGGCCGATGATCAGCTGGGTGGTGATGGACAACATGGCCACCCACGACGGCGAAGACCACGCCCGCCTGCGCCGGCTGCTGCTCAAGGCGTTCACCACCGGCCGGGTCGACGCGATGGTGCCGCGGATCCGGGCGATCGTCGACGACCTGCTCGACGAGCTGGGGGCCGGCGACCCGGACGAGGTCGTCGACCTCAAGCAGCGCTACTGCCAGGCGCTGCCCGCCCGGCTGATGTGCGAGCTGTTCGGCGTCCCCGACGAAGCGCGCGACGAGGTGCTGCGCGGCGGACACGTCAATGTGGACACCCGGCTCACGCCCGAAGAGGCCGAAGCCAACGTCGACCAGTGGGAGCAGGCGATCGCCGACCTGGTCGCCTACAAACACGATCACCCGGGCGACGACCTGACCAGCGCGCTCATCGCCGCGCAGGAGGAGGACGGATCGCGGCTGACCGACACCGAGCTGATCGGGACGCTGCACCTGATGCTCGGCGCCGGGTCCGAGACGATGGTGAACTCGCTGAACTACGCCATCATCGCCGTGCTCGCCGACCCGGTGCTGCGCCGTCAGCTGGCCGACGGCGAGGTGACGTGGACCGACGTGATGGACGAGACCCTGCGCGTCGAATGCCCCGTCGCGCACCTGCCCTTCCGCTTCGCCACCGAAGAGTTCGGCCTCGGCGGCGTCACCATCGCCGAGGGCGACGCGGTGCTGATCGACTACGCGGCGATCGGGCGCGACCCGAAGCTGCACGGCGACACCGCGGACGTGTTCGACGCCCGGCGCGCGGACAAGACGTTCCTGTCCTTCGGCCACGGCGTGCACTACTGCCTCGGCGTGCGGCTGGCGACGGTGGCCACGCTGATCATGCTGCCGGCGCTGTTCGAGCGGTACCCCGCCCTCGAGCTCGCCGTCGAGCGCGACCGGCTCGAACCGCAGGGCAGCTTCATCATGAACGGGCGCAAGAACTGCCCGGCCTACCTGAAGGGGCGCGCGGCCGCGGGCGTTTGACGACCGCGCCGCAGAGGGGAAGAGACGAATGAAACCTTTCCGGATCGAGGTCCCCGAGGCCGACCTCGCCGAATTGCGCCGCCGGCTCGCCGCCACGCGCTGGCCGGACGAGCGGTTCGACGCCGGGTGGGAACGCGGCGTACCACCCGCTTATCTGAAGGAATTGGCAGAATACTGGCGGACCGAATACGACTGGCGGGCCGCGGAGGCGCGGCTCAACGGTTTTCCGCAGTTCGTGACCGAGATCGACGGCGCCCGGATCCATTTCCTGCACGTCCGCTCGCCCGAGCCCGGCGCCGTTCCCCTGCTCCTCAGCCACGGGTGGCCCGGGTCGATCGCCGAGTTCCAGTCGGTGATCGGGCCGCTCACCGACCCGCGCGCGCACGGCGGCGACCCCGCCGACGCCTTCCACCTGGTCATCCCGTCCCTGCCGGGGTTCGGCTTCTCCGGTCCGGTGCCCGAGCCGGGGTGGGACATCACCCGGATCGCCCGCGCCTGGGCCGAGCTCATGCGCCGCCTCGGCTACGAGGAGTACATCCCGCAGGGCGGCGACGTCGGGGCCTGGATCAGCCTCACCCTGCCCGCGGTCGACCCCGGACACGTCCTCGGCGTGCACGTGAACTTCCTCGTCACGCCGCCGCCCGCCGATCCCGCGGCCTTCGCGGACCTGGCTCCGGTCGACCTCGCCCGCCTGGAGCGGCTCAAGTCCTTTTTGGACGACCGATCCGCCTACATGCGGCTGCAGGCGAGCAGCCCCCGCACCCTCTCCTACGCGCTGACCGACTCACCGGCCGGGCAGCTGGCCTGGATCGTGGAGAAGGTCCGGGAGTGGAGCGGCGCGGCGAAGGTGCCCGAAGACGCCGTCGACCGCGACCAGCTGCTCACCAACGTCATGCTCTACTGGCTGACCGGCACCGCCGCCTCCGCCGCGGGCCTGTACTTCGAGATGGCCGGCACGCTGCCGACCGCCTCGCCGCCCCCGCCGCCACCACCGCCGTCGTCCGTGCCGCTCGGCGTGGCCGTCTTCCCGGACGACTCGGTGCTGCCCATCCGCCCGTTCGCCGAGCGGGCGTTCACCGGCATCGTGACGTGGACGGAGTTCGACCGCGGTGGCCACTTCGCCGCGATGGAACAACCCGAACTGCTGGTCGGCGACCTTCGCCGGTTCCGGCGCGCACTGCCGTCCTGACCCCGCGGTCGGGCGGCCCGACGAGAGGACAGCCAGGCATGACCACGAGCCGTCAGATGCGCCTGCTGACGCACCCGCCGGGAACGCTGCCGATCCCGGGCGAGGTGGCGCTGGAAGAGGTGCCGGTGCCGGAGCCGGGCCCCGGGCAGGTGCTGGTGCGGAACCTGTACATGGCCATCGACCCCGGCCTGCTGCTGCGCATGCGGTGCCTGGACGGGCTGGTCCCCGACTTCCCCCTCGGCGAGGTGATGTGGGGACACGCCCTCGGCGAAGTGGTCGCCTCGGCGGATCCGGGCAAGCGCCCGGGCGACGTCGTGCTGCACCGCCTGGCGTGGCGGGAGTACGCGCTGGCCGACGCGGCGAAGTTCGACGTGGTCGACGCCGATCTCTACCCGAGCCGCTCCCACCACCTCAGCTCCGCCGTGGTCGCCTGGGTCGGCCTCAGCCGGATCCGGATCGCCCCCGGGGACACGGTGGTCGTCTCCAGCGCGGCCGGCGCGGTCGGCAGCGTCGCCGGGCAGCTCGCCAAGCTCCGCGGCGCCGGCCGGGTCATCGGCAGCGTCGGCTCCCCGGACAAGGCCGGCCGGGTCGTGCGGACCCTGGGCTTCGACGACGCGTTCGACTACCACGAGGGCTGGCCCGACCTGGGCGGCGTCGACGTCTACTACGACAACGTCGGCGGACAGCAGCTCGAAGCGGCGATCGAGGCGATGAACCCGCACGGCCGGATCGTGCTCTGCGGCGGCACCGAACAGCAGGTTTCCGGGCAGCCGCACGGCATCCGCAACATGCAGCTGGTCATCGCCAAGCGGCTCACCCTGCAGGGCTTCACCACCGACGACCACCCCGACGTGATCGCCGAGTTCACCCGCGAGTTCCCGCCCCTGGTGGCCCGGGGCGCGGTCGTCCTGCCCGAGACCGTGATCGACGGCCTGGAGAACATCATCCCCGCCATGCGGGCCCAGCTGGAGGGCGCCCACTTCGGCAAGGTCCTCCTGCGCTTCCGACCGGACGGCCGGCCCGCGCCGGCGACCCCCCGATCCTGAAGAGAGGCACCCGATGACTGTCACCACCCCCACGGCCGGCGACCTCCGGGCCCGCGTCGCGGACGCGCTGCCCGTGCTGCGCGGAAACGCCCGGTGGAACGACGAGAACCGGCGGCTGCACGAGGACACCCTGGGCGTCCTGCTCGACACCGGTGTCGTCCGGATGCGCGTGCCCGCCCGCTACGGCGGCCACGAGTCCGACGCGAACACGCTCGTCCGGGTCGTCGGCGAGGTCGCCCGCGGCGACGGCGCCGCCGCCTGGAACACCGCGGTGTGGGCGATGGGCGCGTGGCTGGCCGGCCTGTTCCCCGACCACGTGCAGGACGAGGTGTTCGGCGACCCGGACGTCCGGGTGTGCGGCGTGCTCAGCCCCACGGCCACGGCCCGCCCCGACGGCGGCGACCTGGTCGTCGACGGGCGGTGGGCGTTCATCAGCGGCGCACTGCACAGCCAGTGGCAGGTCGTGCTGGCGATGGCGCCCACCCCGGACGGCGCGGGCGTGTGGCCGGTGCTGGCGCTGGTGCCGATGGCGCAGCTGGGCATCGTCGACGACTGGCACACCTCGGGCCTGCGCGGCACCGGCAGCGTCACCACGGTGGCCGAGGGCGTCCGCGTGCCGCCGGACCGGGTCCTGCCGATGCCGCTGGTGCTGCAGGAGCAGTACGCGAGCCGGCTCAACGCCGGTTCCCCGGTGTGGCGCGCCCCGATGATGGCCACGGGCTGCGCCAGCTTCGTCGGCGTCGCCGCCAGCATGGTCCGGGAGGCGATCAGCGGCTTCCTGGGCCGCCTCGACCACAAGATCACCTACACCGCCTACGAGAGCAGCCGCGAAGCCCCGATCACCCACCATAAGCTCGCGGAGGCGGTGTACCTGGCCGACGAGGCGGAGTTCCACGCCCAGCGGCTGGCGGACCTGCTGGACCGCAAGGGCCTCGAAGGCGCCCCGTGGGACCTCGCGGAGCGGGTGGCCGCGCGCGCCGCGCTGGGCCGGGTGTTCCGCCTGGCCGGGACCGCCGTCGACGTGCTCGCGACGGCCAGCGGCGGGTCCTCGCTGTACGCGACGGAACCCATCCAGCGGATCCGGCGCGACGTGCAGGCGCTCAACCTCCACGCCCTCATGCACCCGGACACCAACGCCGAGCTCTACGGCCGGGTGCTGTGCGGGGTCGAGCCGAACACGGCGTACCTGTGAGCGCGGGCGGGCGCAACGCCGTCGTCCTCGGGGCCGGCATGGCGGGCCTGCTGGCCGCCCGGGTCCTCGCCGACGCCTACGACCACGTCCTCGTCGTCGACCGGGACGAGCTCGGCGACGTCGCGGGGCCGCGCCGGGCGGCCCCGCAGGGCCACCACATCCACGGGCTGCTGGCGCGCGGGCACGAAATCATCGAGCGCCTCTTCCCCGGGCTCACCGCCGAACTGACGGCCGACGACGTGCCGGTCGGCGACTTCGGCACCAGCCTCGGCTGGTACTTCGGCGGCCGGATGCTGCAGCGGACGCGGACCGGGCTGACCTGCATTTCGCCGTCGCGGCCGATGCTGGAGCAGCGGCTGCGCCGCCGGGTGCGCGCGCTGCCGCCGGTGTCGTTCGCCGAAGCCACCGACATCAAGGGCCTGCTCACCGCCGACGGCGGCCGGCGCGTGACCGGTGTCCGGATCCAGGCCAGGGCCGCCGGTGCGGCCGAGCGGGAGGTCGCCGCGGCGCTCGTCGTGGACGCGACGGGCAAGGGGTCGCGCACCCCGGCGTGGCTCGCCGGGCTCGGGCTGCCGAAGGTGCCGGAGGAGCGGGTCAAGATCGACCTGACCTACACGACGTGCGACTTCCGCGGACCGCTGGACCCCGACCCGATCGGTGACGGCGTCGCCGAAGTGTGCGTCGCGACGCCGTCGAGCCCGCGCGGGGCCACGCTGGCCCGGCTGGCCGACCGGTATTCGCTGTCGCTGTACGGCATCCTCGGGGACCGGCCGCCGGCCGACCTGCCCGGTTTCCTGGAGTTCGCGGCGACGCTGGCGGTGCCGGCGATCCACGCGGCGGTGCGGGGCGCGGAGCCGATCACCACGCCGGTTTCGTTCCACTACCCGGCCAGTGTCCGGCGGCGCTACGAGACGCTGGCGGCCCCGCCGGCCGGGCTGCTGGTGCTGGGCGACGCCGCCTGCTCGTTCAACCCGATCTACGCGCAGGGCATGACGGTGGCGGCCCTCGGCGCCGAGGTGCTGGGCCGGCACACCGGTCCCGGGCGGGAACCGTGGCCGAAGGCGTTCTTCCGCGACCTGGCGAAGGTCAACGACGCCCCGTGGGCGCTGGCCGCGGGCGGCGACCTGGGGTTCCCCGGCGCCGAAGGCCGCCGGACGCTGGCGACCCGGCTGGCCAACGCCTACGTGCCTCGGCTGCGCACGGCCGCCGCGGGGGACTCCGCGCTCACCGAGGCGTTCCTGCGCACGGCCGGGCTGGTCGACCCGCCGCAGGCGATCATGCGGCCGGGCGTGCTGCGGAAGGTGTTCTTCGGTGGCCGCTCCGGCGGGTCGCCGGACACCGCCGCCGGCGCCGCGGCCTGACCACCGACCCGAAACCGACGCGGGAGGAGCTGACGTGCGCATTGGTCTCGTGCCGGGCGTGTGGTCCTACGGCATCGGATCCGCCTCGACGGTGCTCGCGGTGTGGGAAGCGGCCGTGCGGGCCGGCGACGAACCGGTCGTCTTCGCGGGCCCGCAGCACCGGCCGCTGCTGGACCGGCTGGGCATCGCCTGCGTGCCGCTGCCGGGCCCGCCGGTCGCCGGCTACCCGGCCGCAGCGGCGCCCGTGCTGCGCCTGGACGACCTGCTGTCGCAGACCGTCTACGCCGATCCCGCGTTCGTGGCCGGGGTCTTCGAAAGCCAGTGTGCGGCGTTCGCCGCCCACGGGGTCGAGGCGCTGTTCCACGACTACGACCTGACGACGATCGTCGCCGCCCACCGCCTGTCGATACCGGTGGTCTCGCCGGTCGTCTGGCCCGACCACCGGGCGTTCGGATGGGGCAGCGACGGCGGCCGGGCACCGGACCGCGCCGCCGCGGCCGCCTTCGCGCCGCTGCTGCACCACCTGCGGGGACCCCGGCCGGAGACGCTGTCGGATCTGCTCTTCGACGCCAGCGACCACCTGGTGTTCCCGGTGCCGGCGGTGCTGGACCCGGTCGTCGGGCTGCACGCCGGCGGCGAGTACGTCGGCCGGCTGGCCTGCGACGTGCTCGACACCCACCTCGAGTCCGATGTGGACGACTGGCCGCGCCCCGGCCACCGTGGGGTGCTCGCCTACACCAGCGGGCCGCCGTACGACCTGCCGTGGTACGTCGAGCGGTGCACCGAAGCGTTCGACGGCACCGATGTCGACGTCCTGCTCACCGCGGGCCGCGCCGGGCCCGTGCGGGCGCCCGGGCCGGACCGGGGCAACGTCCGGGTCCGGCCGCTGGTCCCGCTGCGCAAGCTGCTCGCCCGCAGCGACGCACTGATCTGCCACGGCGGGCGCAACACCCTGGCCTGCGCGGTGGAAGCGGGCGTCCCGGCGCTCGTGTTCGCCGGGCGCGATCCCGAGCGGCGCTACCTCGCGGAGGCGCTCGCGTGCCAGGGGCTCGCGTTCTCCTGCTCCGAAGCCGACTGGCGGCCCGACCGGCTCCGCGCGCTGGTGGACGTCCCGGCGCGGCCCGGCCGGACCGCGCACCCGCCCGGTGGCGCGGACCGGGTGCTCGCCGTCCTGCACGCCGCTCCACCCCAGTTCAGACCGATGCAGTTCCGACCGATCGGGGGCAACACATGACCGCGGCACACCAGTGGGCCGACCACTTCTACGGCGCCGAACTGACCCTGCGCATCGCCGAAGTCACCGACGTGACGGCGTTGTGGGAGGACGCCGCCGTGGCGGGCCTGCTCACCACGCTGGTGGCCGACATCGGAATGCGGGTCATCGCCGGCCCCGTCGTCGGCACCGAACTGGGCACCCCGGAGAAGGCGGGCAAGTCGGCGGTGGTGATCCTCGCCGAGTCCCACGCCGCCGTGCACACCTACCCCGGGCTGGGCCAGCTGTTCCTGAACATCTTCTCGTGCAAGCCGTTCGAGGAGGCCACGGTGCTGCGGACGCTGGAGCGCCTGCTCGGCCCGTTCACGGTGACCGAGCGCAACCTGGTCAACCGCGGTGAGGACTGGCCGGCCGACCTCCCGGCGGCCACCAAACGATGGGACACCGAACGCTGACCCCGGTACCGCGTCGCTCCGGGTGGCCGGACTCGCTCGCCGGCCACCCGGGGCCACGCCCTTCAGAGCCGCGAAACCTGGTAGTGGGCGATCAGCCAGGTGTCGCCGACGCGCCGGACGACAACGCTCAGGTGCACCGGGAGCGTCGGCCGGTCGGTGAAGGCGAAGTCGACGCTCACGTAACCCAGGATCACGTCTTCGGCGAGGCGGCGGGTCTCCTCGACGCGGTAGTCCGCCGTCATGCCGAGCGGCTGCGCGGCGTAGTACGCCGCCACACCGGCCCGGCCCACGCTGTACGGGTGCAGGCCCTGGAAGATCGCGTCTTCGGTGAAGTGGTCCGCGACGCGCTCGGGTTCGTGGGCCTCGACCGCCGACTTCCAGCCGTCCAGTACTCCGGTCAGGATGCTCATCGTGGTCAGTGTCCCGCGCTCTGGCCGCCGTCGACGTGCAGGATCTCGCCGGTGACGAACGGCGCGCCCTCCAGGTAGACGACCGCGTCGACGATGTCGGCCGGGTCGCCGATCCGGCCGACCGGGTGCAGGCCCGCGAGCGCTTCGTGCGTCTCGGGCGGGTGCATCGGGGTGCGGATGATGCCCGGTGACACGGCGTTCACCCGGATGCCCCGCTTGGCGTATTCGATGGCCAGGGACTTCGTGACCGAGTTCAGCCCGCCTTTCGTCAGCGACGCCAGTGCCGAGGGCACCGCGCTGTTCGCGTGGTCGGTCAGGCTGGTCGTGATGGTGACGACGTGCCCGCCGCCGGTCTCCAGCATCGCCGCGATCGCCCGCTGGGTGACCTCGAAGAACCCGCGCAGGTTCACGCCGGTCACCACGTCGAAGTCGGCGGCGGTGTACTCGGTGAACGGCTTGGCGACGAAGAGGCCGGCGTTGTTCACCAGCGCGTCGACGCGGCCGTAGGTCGCCAGCGCCTGGTCGATCACGCGGGCGCCGACGGCCGGGTCGGCGATGTCGCCCGGGACCGCCAGGATCCCGGCGTCACCCGAGGGGGTGATGTTCCGCGAGTTCGCGACCACGGCGTAACCGAGCTTGCGGTACGCCTCGACCACGGCCGCGCCGATGCCCTGCGAGGCGCCGGTGACGACCGCGACCTTCTGGGTGTTCATGAAAACCTCCTGGTAGGTGGTGCTTCCAAGCCGAGGATGTGCCCGCCGGACCCGGTTCGCCACGACCGGTTCGCTCTCAGCTGGAAGGCCCCGCCTCCCACCGCACTAAGCTCCCGGTATGGAGCTACGCCAGCTTCGGTACTTCGTGGCCGTCGCCACAGAACTGAACTTCGGCCGGGCCGCGGAGCGGCTGCGCATCGCCGGGCCTTCGCTGTCCCAGCAGATCAAGGCGCTCGAACGCGACCTCGGCGTCCGGCTCTTCGACCGCGACCGCCGCTCGGTCACGCTGACCGAGTGCGGCGAGTCCCTGCTGCCCCGGGTCCGCGCGCTGCTGGAGCAGGCCGACGAGCTGCGCCGGTCGGCCGCGGGCATCGCCGCGCGCGAACCGGTGCGGCTCGGGTACGTCAACTGGCGCCCGGCCGACCTGCTCGACCGGGTGGCCGGCGTCGCGCACCTGCACGTCGACACGTGGGTGCTGCCTTCGCACGCCCAGCTGGGCCGGGTCGCCGACGGCCGCATCGACCTGGCGATCTGCTGGGCGCAGGCCGCCGACCTGGCCGAGCACGGCCTCGAAGCGCACCTGCTCGGCGCGGACCGCCTCCACGCGATCGGCACCGGCACCGCCGACGTCCCGGCGAAGGACGTCGTCGTGCTCGTCGACGCCGACACCGCGAGCTGGGCTTCGTGGAACGTCTACGCGGAAGAGTTCGCACGGGCGACCGGCGCCGAAGTCGTCCGCACCTCCGACGGCGGTGTCACGGGCCCGGCGTTCTTCGACCACGTCCGCCGGCTGCGGCGGCCGGTGCTGAACTGCCCGAAGGGCCAGACGGCACCGGTCCCGGCGGACCTCGCCCGCCGGGCGGTGGTCGATCCGGCGCCGTACTGGACGTGGTCGCTGGTGTCCCGCCGCGACGAGACCCGCGCACCGGTGCGCGCGACGATCGCGGCCCTCACCCGGGACGTCGGTTCGCCCGAGCTGGGCTGGCTGCCCGCGAGCGACCCGCACGCGGCGCTGACGTCCGGACCGCGACCGGCGGCCGGCCGTTCCCCGTCCTGAGCCCCGGAACCGGGACGGAGGAAGCCGCTCCGGTGACCGCGTGCCGGCCGCGGATCCTCGGCTGTCCACTGTGGACCTGGACGCCCACACTGTTGCCATTCGGCCAATTGTCGCCCGTTCGGTCGGATTTCCACCGGTTCACCGCACAGTTCATGAATCGTTTTTGGCGGATATCCGCCACCGGCCCGGTCGGAACAGCGCCCCACCTGCGCCGTTACGACCGTTTCCGCATCGGGACCATACCGTGACCCGGCCACGCGGCCCGGAATGAAACATCGGAGCACGGTAAGGCGATTAGTACTGCGGGTGACCATCCCGCTACGCGGAACGGAGCAGCCGGCTGGGCTACCCGCACGAGAGCTGGTTCCCCGATTCGCGGTGGGGGTCCAGACCATTTCTGGCGGACGGGGACAAAATGCGCCGGACATTCGTCGTCGCCGACTACGTTCGTCCTGCGGGGTACGAAGACCGGCTCAAACGGGTGCTCAACGATCTGCACGACGGACTCGGGCCGACGCTCACCGCCGCGGTGCTCGGGCTGCGCGCCGCGCGCGACCTGATCGGGCGGGACCGGGCGGGCACCGAGCACCTCCTCGCCCGGCTCGAGGACGAGCTCTACGGCGCCATCACCGACCTGCGCCGCATCGTGGCCGACGCGCGGCCCCCGGCGCTCGACGACGCCGGGCTCGTCCTGGCCGTGCGCCGGTATGCCGCCACGCTCACCGGCCGGGTGCCCGCGGAGCACGGCCCGCTGCGCGTCGAGGTCGACGTCCGCGGGGAACTGCCGCCGCTGCCGGCGGAAGTGGAAGTCACCGCGTACCGGATCATCCGGGAGGCGCTGGTCAACGTCGCCCGCCACTCCGGGGCCCGGGAGTGCACCGTGTGCCTCTGGCCGCTGGACGGCGACCTGCACGTGGAGATCGTCGACGACGGGGTGGGTACCGACGGCGAGGCGCTGCCCGCGATCGGCGGGACGGGGCTGCGTTCGATGCGGGAACGCGCCGGCGACCTCGGTGGCGGCTGCCGGGTCGAACCGGTGTCCTCGGGCGGCACGCGCATCGCCGCCTGGCTGCCGCTCGCCGCGGGGAAGTGAGACTGTGTTCGGCACGCTGCGCGTCCTCGTGGTGGACGACCACCCCGTGTTCCGGGCGGCGCTGCGCGCGATGATCGACGCCACCGACGGCATGGAAGTCGCCGGAGAGTCGGCCGACGGCCTGACCGCCGTCGCCGACGCGGGCCGGCTGGAACCCGACGTCATCCTGATGGACCTGAACCTCCCCGACCTCGACGGCGTCGAGGCGACGCGGCGGATCGTCGGCGCGAGCCCGCACACCGGCGTGCTCATGCTGACCATGTTCGAGAACGAAGCCGCGGTGTTCGCCGCCATGCGCGCGGGCGCCCGCGGTTACCTGCTCAAAGGCGCGCGCAACGAACAGATCATCCGGGCGATCCGGGTGATCGGTGACGGCGAGGCCATCTTCAGCCCGGCGATCGCCACCCGGGTGCTGTCGCTGCTGGGCACGGCCACCCCGCGCGACGAGTCGTTCCCGCAGCTGACCCTGCGCGAGAAGGAGATCATGCTGCTCGTCGCCCAGGGCATGGGCAACGCGTCGATCGCCGAGGAGCTGGTGCTGAGCCAGAAAACCGTGCGCAACCACGTGTCCCACATCTTCCGCAAGCTCCGCGTCACCGACCGCGCGCAGGCCATCGCCAAGGCCAAAGAGGCCGGCATTGCCCGATCGGAGTAAGGAAAAGCGGGACATATCGGGACTCCATGTCCCTGTTCGGCAGGCGCCCGCACCACGATCCTTGGAGGTGGAGCGATCCGATGTCGTTCGAGGGAGGGCCTCACCGATGATCACCGACCAGGTTCCGGTGCTGCTGCACGCCACCGACACCATCACCCACGCGGGTGTCACGGCCGCGCTGCGGTCACGTCCCGAAATCCGCTTCGCCGACGAGGACTCCGGCGAGCCCGCCGTCGTGCTGGTCATCGTGGAGCGGCTGAACGAGGAGGCCCGGCAGCTGCTGCGCAGCCTCCAGTGCGCCGGCCACACCGGTGTTGTCCTGGTCGCCGGGGAGGTGGAGGACTCGGAGCTGCTCGACGTTGTGGGCAACGGCGTCTCGGCGATCATCCGCCGGGCCGACGCCACCCCGGACACACTCGTGCGGCTGGTCAAGGCCGCGGCCGTCGGCGAAGGCGCGCTGCCGCCCGATCTGCTCGGCCGCCTGCTGTCGCGGGTGTCCCGGTTGCAGCGGGACGTGCTGCGCCCGAACGGCTGGGACCTCGCCGGGATGTCCCAGCGGGAGACCCGGGTGCTGCGGCTGGTCGCCGACGGCTTCGAGACCAAGGAGATCGCCGACCAGCTGAGCTATTCCGAGCGGACGGTGAAGTCGATCCTGCACGACATCACCAACCGCTTCCAGCTCCGCAACCGCGCCCACGCGGTGGCGTTCGCCATGCGCGAAGGGCTGATCTGACACGGGCTACTCGACCCGGCCGGAGAAGGACACCGACGGGGTGCAGCGGCCGCGGTCACCGGGGTTCTGGCAGCTGACGGCGAGCACGATCTTGTCCCCCGGCTGGAACCGCCAGGCCTGCAGCCAGTGGTGGTCGAGGTCGCGGAAGTTCGAGAGCCCGACCTCCAGCAGGACGGTCTTGGTGCCACCGGAATCCCGCAGCAGCCGCAGGGTTCCGGTGTCGCCGCGCGGGTTCTGCAGGATCAGGTCGGTGATCACCAGCGTCTTGCTCGCGTCCGGCAGGGTGTAGGGGAACTCGGCGAACCGGTTGACGTTCGAGTCGATCTTCGCGTCGGCGGCCACCCGGAAGTCCGTCGGTGTCCCGTCGGCGGCGTTCGCGGCCCGGGTCGGGGTGGCGCCGGGACCGGAGCCGGGCGGCGCGGGGTTGTCGCCCGGCGGGGTCAGTCCGACGGCCTTCATCGCCTGCTCGGAGTTCTGCTTGGCCTGATCGGCGTTCTTCTTCGCCTGATCGGCTCCGGCGCCGGCGTCCTGGGCGGCCTTGACGATCTCCTGGTTCTGCTCCTGGGCGGCCTCGCGGGCGGCCGACTTCACGGCGGGCCGCAGCACGGTGAACCACAGCGTCACGAGCGCGAGCAGGAGGACGAGGAGCGCGGCGAGCGCGGGCAGGAGCCACTTCGGCAGCAGCTGCCGCTGCACCATGGTGCCTTCGGTCTTGATCGGCTCGGCCCCGTCGGCGACGACGAACACCTGGAAGCGGTGCCGCACCGCCTGTCCACGCAGAAAGCGTTTCCGCGGCCGGGTGCGCAGCCGGACGAACGCGGCCGTGCCCGGCGCCAGGTCGGCCCGGTCACGCTCGAGCCGGAAGTCCAGCTCGTCCTCCGGGTCCAGCGGGCTCAGCTCCACCGCCACCGGCCGGTTGCCACGGTTGTCGACGGCGACTTCGAAGTCGGCCTTCGAACTGCCTTCCACCTTGGCCGGCACGATCTCGGCGGTCACCTCGGTGAAGGCTCCGAGTTGGACGGTGCCCTCCTCGACGACCGAGCCGGCCGGGTCCTCGCTCGAGAACACCCGGACCCCGAACGGGATCGTCCCGGCGGGCACGTCGGAGGACCGCGGCGGCGCGAACCGCACGGTGACCGTCCCCGTCTCCCCCGGCATCAGGTTGATCGTCGCCGGTTCCGCGGTGGCCCAGCCACCCGCATCGCCCACGACGTCGATCGCGAACTGGTCGACGACCTGCCCGGCGTTCCGGATGGTCACCGAGCAGCTCGTCTCCTGGCCGGGTTCCGCGACCAGGCCGGCCTCGGACAGCGTCGCCGTTGCTCCCATGCCCGGAAGTCTCCGCCGCGCGCCGCGGGTCCGGCACCAGCGGACGGGTGTGCGGCCGTGCGCCGGTGGTTGCCCCTACGGGCAGCGACCTCGCTTGCCTATTCCCCTGGTGGCATCGACCGGCCGCTGCAGAGGGGCACGGCCACCGGCCAGCTCGCCCGGCGCGGAACCCTGCTGGTCGTGGTCGGCCAACCGGCCGCCATCGGGGTTGTTGCCGGTCGCGATCACCCTCACCGCCGGGCAGCAGCTGGCCCCTCCGCCTGACCTGGCGATGCGCCGCATCGCCGACCTTGTACCCCGGCCACGCCGGCACCGGCGCCCGCGACGCCTCGTCGCCGACGCCTTTCGCTCCCTGCCGCCCTCATCTGCCGCACTCATCTGCCGCCTCCGACGTCGCGAATGACTCATTCGGGACCTCACACGTCCCGAATGAGTCATTCGCGACCTCTGAACCGGAGTCAGCCGCGGCTGATGAACGGTGGTTGTTCCGTGCGCAGCACCACCAGGACCGGGTTCGACTGGACCGGGCCGAACTTCGGGCCGCTCACCGAGGTCACCGACACCGTGCGCGGTCCGATCAGGTCGTGGTGGAAGATCAGGAACTGCGCCTCGAACTTCCCGTCCACGCCCACCGTGACCAGGCCCGGTGTCTCGGAGATCCCCGCCGACCACGCGAGCCGGACCGTGGCGCCCGGCGGGAGGTCCGTGCCCGTCACGCGCGGGACGGAACCCAGCGGGCCGACGCCCGGCTCGACCGTCACCACCGGCCGGCGGATCACCACGCGCGCGCTCGCCGTGTTGTCGCCGGCGTTGTTGTCCGGACCGGTCGTGGTGACCGTGCCGGACACCGGCGCGTCCGCCGCCGCCTTGGCCGCCAGCGAGATCCGGGTCTCGGCCGTCTGGCCGGGCGCGAGCGTCCCGAGTGCGCAGCTGCCGCCGCCCGGTGTGCACCCCGGCGACGCCGAAGTCACGGGCAGCTGCGGTGGCAGCTGGGTGGCCAGGCGGACGTCCGGCATCGGCGCTCCGGACCCGTTGTGCACCAGGAAGGTCAGCACGACGTCGTCGCCGCCGGCGAACAACGGGACCGCCGACACCGCCAGCCCCACCGACAACGACCCCGGTGTCACCGGGGGCACCGGCTTCTCCGCGACGGTGACCACCGCCGTGGCGGAGTTGTCCCGCCCGTCGGCGTCCTGGCCCGCCGTGGTGACCGTGCCGATTGCGGCCTGCGGCCCCGCCGTCACGCCGGCGGCGCTGAACCGCACCCGCGCCTGCGCACCCGGCGCGAGCGTCCCGATGGTGCAGACGAGGTCCGGGGTGCACGTGCCCGCGGTGGTGATCGGCGCCTGCGGCTGCAGCCCGGGCGTCAGCCGGACGAACAGCCCGACCGACGGCGACGCGGCGACCCCGTGGTTGGTGACCACGAACTCGAACGTCGTCAGCCCGCCGAACGGGATCGACGGCGGGATGGCGGTGGCCGTCACCCCGACGTCCGCGATCCGCTGGAACGCCGGCTGCGCCGCTCCGCCCGGGCCGTCGATCAGGAGCACGGGCGTGCCCCCGCCCGAAGGCACGATCCGGATGCTCGGCCGGGATTCCCCGGGCGCGCTGTCGAAGGCGATCAGCGCGCCGTCCGGCGACCAGGCCGGGTTGTCCACGGATCCGGCGTCCGGCACCAGGACCCGGCCCGGGCCGCCGTCGGCGGGGGCCACGCAGATCTGCCGGTGGTCGTTCTGGAACGCGAGCGCGGCGCCGTCCGGCGACACGTCCGCCGAGCCCTGCCGCCCGGAGCCGCACGGCGAGCCGAACGACGGCGACAGGTTCCGCTGGGTCCCCGCGACGACGCTGTCCGGCCCCGGCGTGAGCGCGACCTGCCACAGCTCCTGCCGGAACTCCCCGCCCGGGTCGACCGCCATCACGGCGGTCTCGGTGGCGGTGCCGCCCCGCCCGGTCGCCGTGCACGTCACGGTGGTGGCACCGACCGGGAACAGGCTGCCCGACGACGGCGTGCAGAACGGCGTGAGCGGCGTTTCGAGGTCGGCGTCGATCGCGGTCGCGGGGTATTCGAGCACCGTCGGCGCGGTACCGGTCACGGTCTTGTCGTGCACCGTGATCAGCGGCAGCCGCGGGTCCTTGACGTGCACGGTGATGTCCTGGGTGTAGCCGGCCCGCGCGGCAGGCTCGCCGTCCAGCCGGAAGTCGACCTCGCAGTGCAGGACCGACCCGATCGGCACGTCCGGGGAGACCGTGGCGGTTTCGACGAAGTGCGCGTCGGTCCCGCCGGGGACCTGCTGCGCCTCGGGCCCGAACGTCACCGTCAGCCCGGTGTCGCAGTAGGGCACCGGCAGCACCTTCACCGGGAGATCCGTGATGCCCTTGACGATCGCCGCGCTGATCTGGCCCACGTCCGTGCTCTCGGTGAGGACACCGTCGGTGGCCTTCGTGATCGCGCTCGCCTGGCCGCGCCCGTCGAGCGCCGCGTCCGTCTCCGCGGCGAAACTCTCCTCCGAGCTGCCGCCGCTGGTGACGGCCGGCACCGCGACCACCCGCACCTTCGCGGCGTTCAGCGCGGCGATGACGCTCGCGCCGGTCGGGAACGTGCCCCTCGCGTCGTCCTTCGGGGACTCGTGGCTGGCGGCGTCGCCGACCAGCACCACGATCCGGTTGCTCGTCTCGCGGAAGCCGATCGCGCCCGTGGCCACCTTCTGCAGCGCGACGTACCAGTCTTCGGCCGTGTCGTCGCCCCCGTCCGCGGTGATCCGGCCGAAGGCCTGCCTGAGCAGTTCGCGCTGCTCCGGTGTGTCGGCCGCGGTGAGCGGCTGCTGCACGTGGAACGACCGCGGCGGATCCGGCGGCGGGCCCTCGGTCGGGCGGTCGTCCACGAGGTCGCCGTACGCGGCGATCGCGAAGTGCGCCGACGGCTGCACCGCCAGCACGTCGTCGATCACCTTGTCGAGGTTCTGCTTGACCTCGCCGAGGACGCCGTTCATGGAGTACGTCTGGTCCATCAGCAGCACGATGTCCGGCTGCGCGGGCACCTTGTCCGTCTGCACCGTCTTGGCGACCGTGCCCGAAGTGCCCTGCCCCAACGGGATGTCCACCACCGGCGGGTCCACTCTGGACGGTCCGGGCGGTGCGGTGCGAGCGGCCGCCCTGGTCAGCGTGATCATCGCGGCGTCGGCCGACCACACCGGCTGGGAGTCGCGGGCGCGCAGGTACGGCGGGATCGGGATCTCGCCCAGGATCCGGCCGTCGGCGACGCGCGCGATCCGCACGGTGTCGACGCGCTTTTCGCTGCGGATGGCGGAGTGGGTGAACGCGATCATCGTGGCGTCCGGCGACCACGCCGGGTGCTGTTCGCGCTTGCGTCCGTCCACCGGGCCGGTCAGCGGGCGGGGTGCGCTGCCGTCGGCGTTCGCCACGACGATCTCGCTGTCCGTGGGCTCGCCCGTGCCGGTCTGGCTGTAGGCCAGCCGGCCGCCGTCAGCGGAGAAGGCGGGATCGAACTCGTCGGCGTCCGGGCGGTGGGTGATGTCCCGGCGGTCGCCGCCGGTCGCGTCGGCGCTCCAGATGTCGGTGCTGCCGCCCGCGCGCAGCTCGGTGAACACCGGACGGCCGTTCGCGCGGTACGCCGGCTCGGTTTCGCCGGTGCCGGGCAAGGCCGAGATGATCGAGATCTTCCCGCCGGCGAGTTCCGCGACGTCGCCGAGCGGGTCCTTCGCGCGCGTGGTGAACGCCAGGCGGGCACCGTCGGGCGACCACGCGGGCTCGGCCGAATCCCCGGGGCCGGCGATCGCGCGGGTGACCGCTCCCCCGGTTTCGGCCACCAGCGCGACGTCGCCGGCCGGGGTGAAGCGGGTCGTGGTGAAGGCGATCCGCGCCGGTCCCCACGCGGGCTGGGTGTCGGCGGCCGGGTCGGCCGTCAGGCGCGCCGGCGCGCCGCCGCCGACCGGCACGGTGTAGATGTCCCCCGCCGGGTCGTCGCGCGTGCTGCTGAACACCAGGCGGGTGCCGTCGGGTGACCAGCTCGGCGAGTCGTCGGCGGCCGGGCCGGACGTCACCTGGCGCAGGCCGCGGCCGTCGACGCCGATCACGAACAGCTTCCTGCTGCCGGTGCGGTCCGAAGCGAACGCGACCGTGCGGCCGTCCGGGGACAGCGCCGGGTGCGTGTCGGCGGTCTCGTCGGCGGTCAGCTGCACCGGAGCCCGGCCGCCGTCACCGTCACCGCCGTCGCCGTCGCCGAGGTAGAAGAGCTCGCCGTCACGCTCGGCGCCACCGGCGGCCGCGGCGCGGTGGCTCACCCACACGATGCCGCCGGTGCTCGCGGACGCGGCGGAGTCGACGTCCCCGGCGCCGCCGGGCAGCGCCGGTACAGCGCCTTCGCCGGTGGCCTCGTACAGGCCGGTGGTGGCGTCGCTGACGTACCCGACGCGGTACGGCGCCGCCACCGGTGCGGGCGCCTGCGCCGCGGTCGGTGAAAGCGCTCCGCTGATCGCCCAGCCGCCGAGCACCGCGACGACCGCGCTGCCCGCCACCACTCGGTTCGCGCGCATGATCGGTCCTCCCCAAGCTGTCGGTGACTCAGCCGGCTTCGAACAGCTCGATCTCGGAGATCGCGAGGTCCGTGCCGTTGAGCGAGCGGTGCAACCCGACGACGTGCAGCTCGACGCCGGTCGCGCCCTCGCTGTTCTCGATCGGGACTTCCTGGGCGTCCGGCGTGTCGGCCAGCACCACGTCGTAGGTCTTGCCGGTGGAGAACACCAGGTGCAGCTTCTGCGGCCGGTGTTCGGCCTGGAAGTTCGCCGCGTCGCCGGAGTAGACGATGGCCTTCCGCAGGTCCACGGCGTGGTCGAAGGTGAACACCAGCGCCTGTTCCCGGTCGGCCGGGGCCGCCCAGAACGTGTTCTTGGCGTTGTCGGTGACCAGCGGCGCCGCGTGCGCTCCGGCCTGCGCGGTCGCGGTCACCTTGACCGGGCGGACCGGGTTCAGCTTGGCCTCGAAGATCCCGGTGACCTGGCTCCACAGGCCGGCGGCCGCCGTGTTGATCGCGCCGCGGAACGGCTGGTACAGCGCGTAGACCAGCGCCGAGAGCACCAGCGCCACCGCGATCACCCGGCGGATCATCTTGCCCGCGGTCCGGCGCGCGGCCCCGGCCCGGCCGGTCCGGCGGCGGACGCCGTCCTTGCCCGGCCGCGCCCCGGCTTTGTGCTCCTTCGGCTTGCGGCCGAACAGCTTGCGCCACCACGACGTCTCGACGACCTCGGACTCGGCCAGCGACCCGCCGCAGCGGCTGCAGAAGTTCCGGCTGGGCGCGTTGCCCTTGCCGCACCGGCCGCAGATGAGGTCGCCGGGGTTGAGGACCTGCTCCTCGACGGTCTGCTGCACCGGCTGCCGGACCGGGGCCGCCGGCTCGGCGGGCTGCACGACCTGCTGCTGCACCACCGGCTGCGACCGCACCGCGACCGGGCCGTCGTCGTCCCACTTCAGGTAGCGGCCGCATTCGCCGCAGAACTCGACGTCGGCGGGCCCCTGGTGCCCGCACTCCGCGTAGATGACCATCCGCTACCCCTCCACCACTTCCACCGTGACCCGCACGTGGGCGGGCACCGCTTCCACCACCGTCGCCGTCAGCCGGCGCACGTCGATCCGGGCCGGGTCGGGCACCCGCACGAGCACCTGCACCCAGGCCGGTCCCGGGTCCGGCAGCGGCGCACCGGGCTGCGGCGCCGCGACGACCCCGCCGCTGTCGGTCACCTCGACCGCGCCGCCGGTCAGCAGCCGCACGTGGTCGGCGAGGCCGCGCTGCGTCCCGCGCCAGCGGTGCAGTTCGACCGAGCGCGTCACCAGCTGACGCAGCTGCGCGGGGCTCCAGCTCTCGTCGACGCGCAGCGCGACCCAGTGCGCCAGCCAGCCGACGAAGTCCTCGGGCGCCACCCCGGGGTCGAGGTAGCCCGCGAAGTTGTCCAATGTGGACATCACCGGGGCGATGACCTCGTCGAGGGCGCCGGTGAAGCCCTGCACGAACCGGTCCTCGGCGTAGACCGCGGGCAGCTGCTCGCCGATCGCGTGCGGGCTCGGCAGCCCGGGGATCCCCGTCCTCATGCGCCCGCCTCCCGGACCCGGACCTGGTGCCCGAAGGAGAACGCGAGCGCGTTCGACGGCAGGTCGAGCCGGTCGACCTGGTCGCCGCGCTCGCGGGTGATCGGGTTCGCGGCGAACAGGCGCACGTCCTCCACCAGCTCGACGCCGGGGAGCCGTTGCAGCACCGCGAACACCTCGCCCGACTGCACCGGACGCCCGAACGGCCAGCCGTCGCCGTCCGGGCCGCCGCTGATCGGGTTGAAGTAGCCGTACAGGGCCTGGGTCGCCCGCGCACCGAGCGTGCCCGCCGTCGTCCGGCGCCGGGCGCGCAGCCGCGCGACCACCGTGACACCTTGGTAGAACGGCGGTTCCACGGACACGAGCGCACCCACGCAGCGCCGTTCGTCGAGGTAGCGCTCGATCCGGGCGCGCATGCCGGGGTCGAGCATCAGGGTCGCGAACGCGAGTTCGCCGCTGCCGGGCACCGCCGGCACGACGAGCACCCGGATCGCGCCGGTCTCGCGGCCGTCGGTGCCGTGCGCGGGGATGCACCGCACCCGGGCCGCCTCCGGTGCCGCTTCGCGTGCGAGCTGCTCGTAGTCCTCGGCCGTGATCGCGCGGTCGCGGGTGCGCAGCAGCAGCGGGCCGCGGACCGCCGCGTCCTGCACCGATTCGCCGTCCACGCCGCCGATCGCCGGGCGGCGGTTCACCACGCTGCTCACGAACGGGATCGGGTCGCGTTGCACCTCGAGGACTTCGCGGGCGACGTTGCCGCGCCGCCCGCCCCCGGACCGGTATTCGGGCACGCGGATGGCGGCGGACTTGGCCGGGAAGGCCCCGTAGTACCGGAGGCCGCCCTCGGGCTGGCGCACCGCGGGACCGAACACGACCTGGCCGCCGACGCGGTCGAGCACGACGTGCCGGTCGCCGGGGCCGGAGTCGGCGAACGAGCGGACCTCCGTCCACTGCTGCCAGCCGTCCGGGCCCGAGACCTCGACGACCAGCTCGCCGTCCCCGACGACCACCGGGGGACGGCCGAGCGGGAACCGCTGGCCCGGTGTGCCGTCCGACGTCCCGACGATCTCGTTGCGGATGATCTCGGCGTGCACGGCACCGACCGTGCCGCCGATGGTCGAGGCCGCGACCGCGTGCAGCCGCGGCGAGCGCTGGTAGAACGGCTGGTTCTGCTTGGCCTCGAGCAGGCGGCACCGCAGCCAGCCTGCTCGCTGCCGCGCGAGCACGGACATCGTGTGCCCGTGCGGGACGTGCACGACGATGTCGCCGGACCGGTTGAACGCGCCGGTGCTGTCCCGGTCGACCTCGCAGGCCGCCCAGCCGGTGCCGTCCCATGCCTCCCACAGCCACGGCGGGTCGTGCGGGTCGACGCCCTGGCCCTCGACCTCGCAGTTCACCCGCAGCAGCACCGCGCAGCCGGGTACGGCGTCCGACAGCCCGAAGCAGACCGCGTCGCCGGGGGCCGGGCTTTCGGCGAAGGCCGCGGGACCGCCGCCGACGAGCAGTTCGTCCGTGCGGTCGACCGGCGGCAGGCCGGCGTCGGAGGTGCTGGTCGCCAGGTGCGCGAACGAGCACGGCACGATGTCCAGCGTCCGCTCCACGGTGAAGACGACCGGGTCCTCGACCTCGTTGCGCACGCTCGCGACCTGTTTGCCCGCCGGAACGACCACCGGGACGTCCCGGGCGGCCGAGAGCCAGAACGTCACGTCGGTCCGCGCCGCGGCGGGCGGGAACAGGCGCACCCCGATCAGGTCGAGGAAGCGCAGGTAGTGCAGTTCGGGCACCCGGTTGAGCCGGTAGAGCAGCTGGTCGACCATCTGCGCGAACGTCTCGATCAGGGTGACACCGGGGTCGGAGACGTTGTGGTCGGTCCACTCCGGGCAGTTGCGCTGGACCAGGTACTTGGCTTCGTCGACCAGGTCCTGGAACCGGCGGTCGTCGAGGTTGGGCATCGGCAGGGTCATCACGCACCGTCCTCTGCGGATCCGTGGGGCGGGATGACGTAGAACGGGAAGACGAGGTTGCGGGGGTCGTTGGTGCCGCGCAGGTGGTAGCGGATGTCGATCAGCAGCGTCCCCCGGTCGGCCTCGTCGAAGCTGACGACGACGTCGTCGAGGGTGATCCGCGGCTCCCAGCGCTCCAGCGCGGTCCGGACCTCGTAGGCGATCTGCCCGGCGGTCGCGGCGTCGGCGGGCGCGAACACGAGGTCGTGCACCGCGCAGCCGAACTCGGGGCGCATCGGGCGTTCGCCCGGCGAGGTCGCCAGGATCAGCCGGATGCTCTCGACGACCTCGCGCTCGCCGCCGACCAGCGCGATCGAGCCGGTCGCGTCGGTGTGCAGCGGGAACGCCAGTCCCCGGCCGAGGAAGTCCCTCGCCGGCACGTCTTTCCGTGGCACGGTCACGTCAGCCTCCGATCAGGACGGTCGGGCAGCCCATGACGATCGGCGCGCCGCAGGTGGCCATGTCGCCCATCCGGGCCGCCGGCATGCCGCCGATCAGCACCGTCGGGCAGCCCGGCGGCGCGATCGGCGTCGGCGGGTGCACCGCGGGCGGCGGGAACGAGCACGTGTGCAGCGTGCCGACGTTCGCGGCGGGCAGCCCGCCGATCAGCACGGTCGGCACCCCCGGCCCGGCGATGACGCCCGGGTGCCCGGTCGGGTCGCCGACCCTCGCGGCTGGTGGCATGCGCACTCCCCCGTCAGTTGATCTTGACCACGCTGCCGCGCACGGTGACGACACCGCTGGCGGTCAGCTCCGTCTGGCCCTGGCCCGCGACCGAAACGGTGGCGCCCTCGACCTTCACGCCCGCGGTCCCGTTGAGCTTCAGCTGGCCGGTCGCCTCGACGCTCGCGTCGGTCTGGGACTTCACGGACACCTTCTGGCCCTTGAGCTCCAGCGGTCCGGTGCCGGCGTCGATGCTCACGCCGTTCTGGGCCTTGACCGTGACGCTCTTGCCGCTGGTCACCTCGATGACCTGGTTCTTCTGGTCGATCTTGACCACGAACTTCGCGTCCCCGGAGGACAGGATGATCCCGTCGTCCTCGGCGAACTCCAGCTTGTGGCCCTTCCGCGAGACGAACCCGCGCAGCGCCACCTCCCCGCTGTTGCCGTCGACGACGGGCTTGGTGAACTTCGACGGCGCGGTGTCCTTGCTGTTGTAGAGGCCGCCGAGCACGTAGGGCGCTTCGAAGTCGCCGTGTTCGAAGCCCACCAGGACCTCGTCCCCGACTTCGGGCAGCACCAGCGCGCCGCGGTCCTTGCCCGCGCCCGGCTGGACCGTGCGCGCCCAGGTGCTCGTGAACTCCCTGTCCAGCCACGGGAACGTGAGTTTGACGCGGCCGAGCTTCGCCGGGTCTTTGAGGTCCGTCACCACCGCGGGGACGACTCCCGGCCACGACGAGCCCTTCGCCCCGCCGGCCACCAAGCCGTAGAGCGAGCGTTCCTGGCGCCCGGACACGGTGAACTCGGTGGTGTAGCCGACGTCGGCGTTGAACAGGTGCCGCGTGCTGGTCAGCGTGTACTTGCCCGTGAAGGGCTGTCCGACGCCGGTCAGCGTGACAGCGGTGCCCGCCCGCAGCTTGGGGTTGCCCTTCGCGACGCCGTCGAGTTCGGTGCACGCGCTGCCGATCCGGTCGGCCAGCGCCTTCGCGGTCGCGTCCGCTTCGCTCTGGGCGCGTCGCGGCGAGGCGGCGTCGAGGAAGGGCGGGCTCGCGAACTTCCCGGCCAGGGTCACCGGATCCACCCCCGGCACGTCCGTGCCGGCGTTCTTCGGGATCGCGGTGGCGGTGATCGCCTGCTTGTTTTCGTAGTCCCAGCCGTTGACCCGCACCTGCGGGACCTGCTCCGCCGCGGTGACGCTGGCGCGCAGGCTGACCAGCGTCCCGTGGGCCTCGAGGACGAGCGGGTCCGCGGTCGCCTTCGTGGTGGTCGAGGGCGCGCCGGAGGGCTTCTCCGGCAGTTCGAAGTTCAGCTTGCCGTCGCGGACGGCGATCTGCGCGCCCACCACGTCGGCCAGCCGCGACAGGAATTCCCAGTCACTGACGTTGTCCTGGCTGAGCTGGGTGTTCGGGCGGCCGCCGAAACCCTTGACGTCGTCGATCTTCCCGGCCGGGATGTTCGCCCGCTGGGCGACCTTGCGCACCACGTCGGCGATCGTCATGTTCGGGTAGGCCGCGACGCGGCGGCCGCGGAACAGCCGGTGCGCGTGGTCGTACCCGCGGACCTCGGTGAACGTGCCGTGCGGGTCGAGGTCGACCGCGACCGCGGTGACCTCGCCCGAGACCAGGTCCTGCGGGCGTTCCGGGTCGGACGTCTGGACCTTCAGCTTGATCTTCGCCCCGACCTTGAACTTGCCCTTCTCCAGCACGATGGCCCCGGGGTCGCGGAAGCGCAGCACGAAGGTGTCCGGCAGGTTCCGGCTGTCGTCGACGTAGGCGTAGCCGAGCATCACCCGGACGTCGTCGGGCAGCGCGGTCCCATCGACCTCGACCACGAGGGTGTTCGTGAAGGTTTCGTTAGCCATCGAGCTCCTCCAGCGCGGGCACCAGGAGCCGGGTGCCGGGCCGCAGCCGCATCGGGTCGTCGATGCCGTTGGCGTCGGCGATCTCGCGCCACTTCCCGGCGTCGCCGTAGGCGCGGAACGCCACCGACGGCAGCGAATCCCCGGCCACCAGTACGTGCGTGTCCCGGGCCGCGAGCGCGCCGGACGTCGGGTTCTGGCCGCCCAGCTCACCCGAGATCTCCTCCAGGTTCACCGTGCAGATCGCGCGCACCGGCGTCCCCGACGGCGTGAAGAGCGTGTACTTCGCCGTGACGCTGGAGACGTAGGCGGGGAAGCCGGTCATCCCGCCCCACTTGAAGATCACCCACGGCGGTGAGGGCTTCTTCTGCTGGCGGCTGTCCTCGGTCGCCACGCAGCAGCTGAACAGCTGCTCGACCAGCTTGACGACGGCGTCGTCCATCTTGCCGGTGGCGTCGAGGAACATCTCCAGCGCGAGCTTGGCCGGGTCGGAGCCCTTGAACTGCGGAGGCGCGCTCTTCTTGGCGTTGGGCTGGGCGTCGCGGCCCCATTTGGCGTTCTTGCTCAGCGAAAGTTCTTTGGGGTTGAACTGGAACTTGATGTCGAACATCCAGTCACCGGGCGGCTGCCCGGTCCCGCCCGACTTCGGCGGCTTGTGGACTTTCAGCACCGCGCGCTGCAGGTTGTTCGGCGCCGGTTCGCCGGAGCCGTACGCGGACGGCGGCTGGGAGCCGGCCGAGGTGAAGGTGACGGGTGAGGACATGGTCAGCCCTTCTTCGCCGAGCCGAGGAAGCCGTGGTGGGCCAGTTCGAGGGTCTCGGTGGCGACCTTGGGCGAGTCGGGCGAGAGCTGCGGCCCGCTCCAGCGCACCGGGACGACGCCTTCCAGGGCCCAGCTGGCGATCACGGTGCCTTCGAGGGTGCGGGCTTCGATCGTGGCGGTCTTGCGTTCGACCCCGCTCGCCAGGCTGGCGAACCACTTGGTGATTTGCGCGCTGGCCGCGGTGACCGGGCGGGAGAGCTTGATGTTCGAGTACTTGATCCGGGTCGGCAGCTGCCAGACCATGCCGTTGTTGCCGCCTTCTTCCCGCTGTTCCATGACGAACTCGCAGCCCAGCCCGTCGCAGCTGGAGAACGCGCCGAGGTTGCCGAGGTTCTTGTCGTCCAGCTTGACGACGTAGCACACGGCAACGGCCTCTTCGGTGTCCGGCATCGGCATCTCCTTCAGTGCGGGCGGTCGGTGAGCGCGCCCCGGCGCTCACGGTCGAGACGGAGTTCGGTCTTGAGCCGCCGCAGCAGCGGATCGAACAGCTTCTTGACGAGCTCCTCGGTTTCCGCCGGCACAGCGGCGGCGGCCGGCGGATCGGACGATGGTTCCCGCTGGACGATCGCGGGGAGGCTCGGGGTGAGGTCGGTGGTGGACGGTGGGTCGTGGTCGGCGGTCCTGGCGACGGCGACGGGTTCGGCGGGGGTTTCGACGCCGCGCGCCACCGGGAGGGTTTCGGCGGTGCGCGAGACCGGTGCTGCCGAGCCTTCGAGGAATCGCGCCACGGGGGTTTCGAGCATTCGTGCCACCGGGAGGGGTGCGCCCTGTGCCGCTGCCGTCGAGCCTTCGACCGCTCGGGTCTCGATCGGGCGCATCACCTCGTGCGCCGGTGTCACCGGGGCTTCGGCTGCTCGTGAGACGGGGAGGAGTGGCTCGTGCGCCGGGATCGCGACCGTCTGCAGTACCGGAAGTGCGGGCTTTTGCGCCGGGAGTGCCGAAGTGTCGGCTGTCCTCAGTGTCGGCAGGGTCGGCTGTGTCGCCGGGAACGCCGGGGTCTCGGCCGCGCGCAATACCGGAAGCGTCGAGTGAGCCGGTGTCTCGGCCGCCCGCAGCACGGGCAGCGCCGGCCCGCCCGTCGAGTGTGCCGGGGTTTCGGCCGCTTGGGTCGCGGAAGTTCCCGCGGTCTCGGCTGCCCGAGACACGGGGAGCGATGGTTCCCGCGCCGCCGGGAGTCCCAGGGTCTCGACCGCCCGTGCCGAGGGAAGCGATAGCTGCTGCTGCGCGAGCGAGGCCTCGACCGACCGTGAGACGGGAGGCAGTGGCTTCTGCACCGCCGAGGTCTCGACCGCCCGTGCCACCGGAAGCGGTGGCTCCTGCACTGCCCGTGCCACGGGGAGCAGCGGATCTTGCACCGCCCGTGCCACGGGGAGCTCGGTAGTCTCGACCGCCGGCGCCGCTGGGAGTCCCAGAGTCTCGACCGCCTGTACGGCGGGAAGCGACGGCTCCGCCGGCGCCGTGGCGAGCCCCGGGGTCTCGGCCGCCGGTACCGACGGAAGCAGCGGCTGCTGCGCCGCCGGAGCCTCGACCGCCCGTGAGACGGGAAGCGGTGGCTCCTGCACCGCCCGGGCCACGGGGAGTCCCGCGACCTCGACCGCCGGTGCCACGGGGAGTCCCGCGGTCTCGACCGCCGGTGCCGCTGGAAGTCCCGCGGTCTCGACCGCCCCTGCCGCTGGAAGCCCCAGAGTCTCGACTGCCTGTACCGCGGGAAGCGACGGCTCCGCCGGCGCCGTGGCAAGACCCGAGGTCTCGGCCGCCGGTACCGACGGAAGCAGAGGCTGCTGCGCCGCCGGAGCCTCGACCGCCCGTGCCACCGGAAGCAGTGGCTCCTGTGCCGACCGGGGCGCCGGGGATTCGGCCGCCCGCAGGACCGGAAGCGATGGCTGCTGCGCCGCCGAGGTCACCCGAAGCGCCGGGGTCTCGGCCGCCCCCACGGCGGGGAGCCGAGAGGCCTCCACCGTGCCCGCCACCGGCAGCGCCGAAGCCTCCGCCACCGGAAGCCGGGAGACCTCCACTGTGCCCGCCACCGGCAGCGCCGAAGCCTCCGCCACCGGAAGCCGGGAAGCCTCCACTGTGCCCGCCACCGGCAGCGCCGAAGCCTCCGTCACCGGAAGCCGAGAGGCCTCCACCGTGCCCGTCACCGGCAGCGCCAGGGTCTCGACCGCCCGTGCCACCGAAAGCGGCGAGCTCTCCCCCGAAGCACGCGAGCCCGAACCCGCGACCGGGAGCGGCGGACCGCCGACCGCCCGCTCGACCGGCGCCGGCGCATCCTCGACCGCCCGGGCCACCGCAAGCGACGCACCTTCCCCGCCCGGCATCGGCACCGCCGCCACCTCGGCCTCGGCGGGCAAGGACGGGGAAAAGCTCGTCGAGCCGCCCGGTGTCCCGGGCGGCTCGGTGGTCCCGGACCCCGATTCCGGGGTGCCGACCGGGCGAAAGGTGTTGACCGGCGGCGTTTCGGCCGTCCGCGTTACCGGCCCGGCAGGCGGCAAACCGTCGGCAAGGCGTTGCACCGTCTCCGAAGCGCCCGACAGCGGTGCTTCCGGCGAAAGGATCGGCGCACCGAGCCCGAAGCGCCGCTCGGTTCGCTGAACGACCGGCAGCGCCGGCCGCGCCGGCTCGACCGGCGGTGGCTTCATCGGTTCCGGAGCGGGCAGCGGGACCACGGGATCCGATGAGACGGCCGGAACGTCCACAGGGGACGGTTCCGCGATCGCCTGGACGGTCCGCACCGGCGGCCCGGCCGCGACATCCGCGACCGTCAACGGCGGCCCGGCCTCGCGAGCCGTGACGACCGGCAACACCAGCGACGGCATCCCCGCTTCCTCGGACCGCACGCTTTCCACGGCGGGGACTTCCGAACGCTGCACCGAGGCGCCCCACAGCCGGGACAGCCCGGACAGCCCGGTCCGCTTCCCGATCTCCCGCTGCACCAGCGGCATGGCGGGCGGCGGCGTCTCGGCCGGCCGGGGCCGGGCGAGGTCGCCGATGACGCCGGCGGGTTCGCCGGGGCCGATGCGGTGGCCGAGCGGCTCGAGGTAGCCGGGGCTCTGCCAGGACGTCAGCGTGGAACTGAACCGCTGCACCGGGTTGACCAGCGGGTGCTCGGCGACGACGCGCTGGATCGGCGGCACGCTCCGCCATTCCGCGCGGGTCACCGGCAGTGCGGGCGCGGGTTCCGGGGGGACGACGGGCGGGCTCGCCTCCTTCCTGCTCCACCACATTCCAGCGTCACCGTCCCTGGCTCATCCGGGTGTTGATCCGGGCGATCTCGGCGACGTAGGTCAACCGGTCGGGGTGTTCGAGGTCGAGGATGTCGTCGAGGGACCAGTGCAGGTGGTAGGCGACGTACGCGACTTCCTCGTGCAGCCGGTCGGCCGCGTACGTCACGATTCCCCCAGGCGGCCGCCGGCGACGTCGACGACGAAGCTGTGGCCGCACTCGGGGCAGGCGACGCCCGCCCGGGTGTGGCCCTCGCTGTTGACCCGGCGGTACATGTCCTGCAGGAACGCCAGGTCCGAGGCGAACAGGTTCTCGATGACCCCGGCGTGGACGTCGGTGATGTCGCCGATCCGGGTGACCACCCGGGCCAGCAGCACCACCGTGAGGAACGCCGGGTTCTCGCGCACCCGGTCGTCCCGCAGCGGGATCAGCTCGTCGCGCGCGGTGGCCAGGCGCATCACGCCGGAGTGGTGCACCTTCCCTTCGTCGTCGACGTACCCGCGCGGGAGCTCGAACGCGAACTCCGTCCGCAGCTTCGGCCGCTCGGTCCGAGGCTCCTCCGCGGGGGCTTCCTCGACCGGCGCCGACGCCATCACCCTGCGCATCGGCTCACTCGACTTCCATCTGCTCGTAGGTGATGACGAGCTTCTCGGTGAGCACGCTCGTGTCGCCGGCCTTGAGCGAACCGATCTCCAGGCTCTTCGGCCAGGCGTTGGTCAGCTTGTAGCGCTTGAGCGCCGTGCCCTCGTAGTCGTAGACGATGATGGCGCCGCCCTTGCGGGCCGTCGTCATCTTGCCGAAGTGGGCGTCCTTGACCCACTTCTCGAAGCTGTTGTCCTCGGTCAGACCGCGGGTCAGCGTGACCTCGCCCGCTTTGGGCCGGCCGGGCAGCTTCTTGATGACGTACTTGCCGTCCGCGGTGTTCTGCTTGAGCTCGATGACGTCCTGCTCCATCTTGAGGCCGGAGACCTCGGAGATCTGCTTGATCTGGACGCCGTCGATCTCGAGCCCGAAGGAGTGGCCTACCGCCTTGTCGAGATCGGGAAGTGCCATGGTGGAGTCCCTTCACTACTCGTTGACGAGGCTGGTGCCGCCGGACATCTGGGCCAGCCGGAAGATCACGAACTCCGCCGGTTTCACCGGGGCGATGCCGACTTCGCAGATCACCTGGCCGAGGTCGATGCCCTCGGCCGGGTTGGTCTCGCGATCGCACTTGACGAAAAAAGCCTCGTCCGGGGTGAGCCCGAACAGCGCGCCCTTGCGCCACTCCATGACCAGGAACGCGCTGATCGTGCGCCGGATCCGGGCCCACAGCGCGTCGTCGTTCGGCTCGAACACGACCCACTGCGTGCCGCCGAGGATGGACTCCTCGAGGTAGTTGAACAGCCGCCGGACGTTCAGGTAGCGCCACGCCGGGTCGCTCGAAAGCGTCCGCGCGCCCCAGACCCGGATGCCCTTGCCGGAGAACGACCGCACGCAGTTGACGCCGATCGGGTTGAGCAGCTCCTGCTCCGCCTTGGTCAGGTGGGTTTCGAGGGCGAGCGCGCCGCGGACGACCTCGTTGGCCGGTGCCTTGTGGACGCCGCGGGTGGCGTCGGTGCGGGCCCACACGCCGGCCATGTGGCCGCTCGGCGGGATGAACGCGTTCGTTCCCGAGGCGGGGTCGAGCACCTGCACCCAGGGGTAGTACAGCGCCGCGTACTTCGAGTCGTAGCCGGCCGCGTCCATCCGCCAGCTGCGGACTTCCTGGGGGTTCAGCGCGGGCGGCGGGTCGATGATCGCCATCCGGTCGCCCATCAGCTCGCAGTGCGCGATCATGGCGAGCTGCACGGCCTTGACCGTGTCGAGGTCGACCAGGTCGCGCTGGTAGGCGGCCATCAGGTCCGGCGCGGCGACCATGGTGATCTCGTCGATCGCCTCCAGGCCGCCGAAACCGGTGCGGTCGGCGACGTCGCCGACGTAATCGTCGGCCGCGACCCGCCGCGGGACCGGCGGTGTCTCCGCGTCCTTCGGCGGCGCCGAGAGCACCGCGGTGCCCTTGTCCGGCTTGGTGACCGCGCCGCCGGTGGCGACCTCTTCGATGGTGATGTAGCTGGACTTCTCCCGCACCGCGGTGACGACGTTCTCCTTGGTGCGCTTGGTCGTCACGTTGTGCGTCTCGACGACCTTGCCGTCCTGCTTGACGAGCACGGTGAACCGGTCGTCGGCGGGGTTGTCGCCGGTCGGCTCGGCCACCTCGACGGTGATCTCCCCGCCCTGCTTGCCCTCCGGCAGCTCCTTCGCGACGAAGCGGTAGCCGCCGAGCACCGCTTGGCGGGCGGTGATCTGCTTCGGCGCGGACCCGTTTTCCTGGGAGCGCGACCCGCCGATGCGGACGATGTAGCAGTTGGTGCCGCCGTTGAGGAAGTAGCCGTAAACCGACTGGGCGAGGTAGCAGCCTTCGAGGAAGTCGCCGAAGGTCTGGGTGAACTGGCCCCAGTTCGACACCAGCGTCGGGGTGTTGAAGGGACCGTCCGCCGCGAAGCCGACGAAGGCGGCGACAGCGGTGCCCACGCCCTCGATCGGCCGTGCGCCCGCCTCGATCTCCTCGACGTACACCCCCGGCGTGAGATAGGTGGGCATGCGGGCCTCCCTTGTCGACGCACAAGTCTTGTCATCGGCGATGCTGCTGCCAACGCGATCTCCACGGAACGACCGTGCGGCTAGGCCCGCGGGAACCGATCTCTGCCCTTCGGGGCAACTGCCCGTTCGGGCACCCGTGCCCGCCCGTCCGGCCGTTGGCAACCGGCCCGGCGCCGCCGACAGTTGAACCCATGCCAACGGGGCGGGACAAGGCGCCACGGGAGCCGTCCGCGCAGCCCGCGCGTCCGGCTCGCCCTGCGCGCCGGACGGCCCCGCCCGCCCTGTTGCGCCTGCAGGCCTCGGCCGGCAATGCGGCGGTGTCGGAGCTGATCGCGCTGCAGCGGCAAGGCTGCCCCGCACCGCCGGTCGCGCCGCCCGGGGTGACACCGGCGGCCGACCCGGAGTTCCGGTCGCTGAAGAAGGACGTCGGCGCCCGGGCCAAGTCGGCGAAGGCGCACCCGCCGGCCAGTGCGGAGGTCAAGAAGGCGCAAGACGCCGCGGTCGCGCCGGCCGACGACAAGGACGCGCAGGCCAAGGCCGCCCAGGCGGACAAGATGGCGGCGGCGAAGCCGGCCGGCTTCGACAAGGCGGCCTTCATCGCCGCGGTGAACGCCGCGATCGCCAAGCAAGCACCGAAGAACCTCGACGAGGCCGACAAGTTCGCCACGTCGGGCCGGGCGGACCAGGTCAAGTCCGAGGTGCTGGGCAAGGTCACCGACGGCAAGGACGCTTCGGCCAAGGACGTCACCGACCGGACGAAGGAGCCACCGGACCCGAGCCGGGCCGTGGAGAAGCCGGTCACCCCGCTGCCGCCCGCCCCGGCCCCACCCGCACTGGCCCCGCCGGACCCGCGCAAGGCGACCCCCGACAAGGCGCCGCCCGAGCAGACCGATCTGCGCGCCGGCCAGTGCGAAACCCACGGGGCGATGGCCGCGGCCGGCGTCACCGACCAGCAGCTGGCGGAGTCCAACGAGCCGGAGTTCACCGGCGCGCTCGCCGCGAAACGGGAAGGCGAGCAGCACACGGCTTCGGCGCCGGCCGCGGTCCGCGAGTCCGAGGCGGGGCAGCTGGCCGCCGTGACCGGCGCGGCACAGGCGTCCGGCCGGGCCGCGATGGCGGGTATGACGGGAGCGCGGTCTTCGTCGACCCAGCGGGGCCAGGCGGCGAAGTCGGGCACGAAGTCGAAGGACGAACAGGACCGGGCCCGGATCACCGGCGAGATCAAGGCGATCTTCGACGAGACCAAGACGAAGGTCGAGGGAGTGCTGGGCGCGCTCGACGACCAGGTCGCGAAAAAGTTCGAAGCCGGAGAGGCGCAGGCCAAGGCCGCGTTCACCGCCGACCACCAGGCCCGGATGAAGCGCTACAAGGCCGAGCGCTACGACGGGATCACCGGCGCGGCGCGCTGGGCGTACGACCTGTTCGCCGACCTGCCTGCCGAAGCGAACAACCTCTTCCTCGAGGCCAAGAAGGTCTACGAGTCGAAGATGCAGGGTGTCATCGGCGAAATCGCCGACTTCGTCGGCCAGCAGCTGGGTGAGGCGAAGCAGCTGATCACCGACGGCCGCGCGCGGGTGCAGCAGAAGGTGGCGTCCCAGTCACCGGCGCTGCGCAAGATCGCGGGCGAGGCGGCGAAGGAGTTCGGCGGCCAGTTCGACGACCTCGAGAAGTCCGTCGACGAGAAGCAGGAGTCGCTGGTCGAGGACCTGGCCCGGAAGTACAGCGAAGCCCGCACCGCCGTCGACGAGGAGATCAAGGCGCTGCAGGCGGAGAACAAGGGCCTGTGGAGCAAGGCGAAGGAGGCCGTCGGCGGCGCGGTCGAGACGATCCTGAAGCTGAAGGACATGCTGCTCGGCGTGCTGTCGCGAGCGGCGAACGCGGTCGGGCTGATCATCGCGAAGCCGATCGAATTCCTCGGCAACCTGGTCAACGCCGTGAAAACCGGGGTGCTGAACTTCGGCGCCAACATCGTCCAGCACCTCAAGGACGGCCTGAAGGGGTGGCTGCTGGGCAACCTGGCGAGCGCCGGCATCGAGATCCCGGAGTCGCTGGACGCGAAGGGCATCCTCAGGATGGTGCTCTCGCTCCTGGGCCTGACCTGGGCGAGCGTCCGCGCGCGGATCCTCCGGTTCATCCCCGAACCCGTGCTGGCCAAGCTGGAGCAGACGCTCGACGTGGTCAAGATCCTCGTCACCGAGGGCGTGCCGGGGCTGTGGCGCTGGGTGGCCGGGAAGCTGGGCGACCTGAAGGAGCTGGTGCTCGGCCAGGTCAAGGACTTCGTGATCGAGAAGATCGTCAAGGCGGGCATCACCTGGATCATCTCGATGCTCAACCCGGCGGCGGCGTTCATCAAGGCCTGCAAGGCGATCTACGACATCGTGCTGTTCTTCGTGGACAAGGCGGCGCAGATCAAGGAGTTCGTCGACTCGGTGCTGGACTCGGTGGAGTCGATCGCCCGCGGCGGGGCCGGCGCGGTGGCCGGGCTGATCGAGCGGACGCTGGCGAAGGCGTTGCCGATGGTGCTGGGCTTCCTGGCGAGCCTGCTGGGGCTCGGGGGGATTTCGGAGAAGATCAAGTCGATCCTGGAGAAGGTCCAGGCGCCGGTCGGGAAGGTGATCGACTCCGTGGTGGGGACGGTCGTCAAGGCGGGCAAGAAGGTCTGGTCGAAGCTCAAGGGCGGCAAGAAGAAGGACCCGCGCCACGAAGGCGACACCGACACCAGCCGCGCGGTCAAGCGGGAAGCGGCCGACAAGCTCACGACCAGGCTGGGCCGCGAGGTCGACAAGGAGGAAACCCTCCGCTCGCACATCTCGGCCGTTCTCGGCGAACTGCGGCCCCGCGGGCTCAAGAGCCTCCGCGCCACGCCGGCGCCGGACAACCCGCATGCCTACGACGTGGTCGCGGAAGCGAGCCCGCCGACCAAGGTGTACACCGCCCACGTGCACGCCACGAAGGGGCCGCCCCCGTTCGACACGGCCGTGCTGGCCAAGCTCCCGGGTGGGCCGCAATTGCTGGCCGCGCTCCCGGCGGCGAGCGCCGACAAATACGATTCCCTGGTCATGGAGGCGCGAATAGCGCTCGAGGCGATCAAGCGCGGCGACCCGCTCGTCTCGGTCGGCCAAATCATCCCCCGCCGGTCGGGGCCGGGCGCGTACACGGAGATCGACGTCGAGACGAGCACGGAAATCATCCAGGTCAAAGACGGCAACTACACCAGCGCCAAGAAGCTGGCCGGCGGCAAGGAGCTGACGCAGTTCACGAGAACGCTGGACTACAATACCAAGATGCGCTTCGACCCCGCGGGAAACAAGCTGCCGCCCAAGACGGTGGTTTACCACTTCACGGCACCGCCGGTCGACCCGGCCCTGGTCAAGTGGCTGCAGGACCGGGGCGTCGTCGTGCGCACCGGCAGGAGGTGAAGCCGGGATGAGCGAGCCGTACCAGATCGCGTTCGTCTTCCCGCGCGGCCTCCCCCGCGAAAGCGGGGTGCACCGGTGCCACCGCCTCCTGCACGAACACGAAATCCGGCTGGCCGAGGATTCGCTGCTCTACCTCAACGACACCGATACCGAAGAACCCGAGCCCGAACCGGTCACCGACGAGGATTCGACGCTGCGCAAGCTCGTGCATTGGCCGACTCTCGGTTCCCTGGACTACGCCGGTCCGGAAGGTTTGGTGACCGTGTCGTTTTCGGATTCCCGGGAACAGGGTCCGGTATCGTGCATCACCATTTCCGCGCTCGGGCGCGCCGTCGACCGGACGAATTCGCTGCCGCGCTACCGGCAATTGGGTACCGATCTGCACCAGCAGCTCGCCGCGACGCGCACGGTCATGGACTGGGGACTCGAAATGCGCGGGTTTTCGTGCGCGGAGGAAGTGGACCGGCTGCGGTCCGGCCGGTTCGAGGGCACGTATTCCCTGCTCGACTTGAGAAACGAGTAAGGCCTGCGCAGGCTAGACCTCTTCTTCGGCCTCTTCCTCCCGCTGCACGTACGTCTGCGCCATCTTTTCCTCTTCGCCTTCTTCGGCCTCGGGAGCTTCCTCGCGCTGGACCGCCGCCGGGTCCTCGGACGGGGCCGCGTGGCCGCCGTCCTCGCAGCGCTGGACGCCGGCGGCCGGAGCGGGCGCCGACATCAGCCGGTCCGCGTTCGCCACGGCTTCGCGCTCGAAGCGGTCCGAAGGATCGGACACCTTCACCCCGCCGCCGGTGTCCGTGCCGTCCACCGGGCCGCTGCGCTGCTGGACCACGTGGGTCAGCTCGTGCGCCAGCATGTGCTTGCCGCCGTCGGAGGCCGGGTCGAACTTGTCGCGCTGGAAGACGATGTTCGAGCCCACCGTGTAGGCCTGCGCGTTCACCGACTTCGCCGAGTCGTGCGCCGCCCCGTCCGTGTGCACCCGGACGTCGGAGAAGTCGGCGCCGAAGCGGGACTCCATGTCCGCGCGCGTCGAGGTGTCCAGTGGTGCTCCCCCGCCCGACCCGACCACGTCGTGGACCGGGGACCGCTCCTCCTCGACCAGGCTGCTGGTGCCCGCGTTGCCCACCGCCCGCTGCAGGCCCAGCAGGCCGGCCGGGCCCAGGACGTCGGTGCGGCCGGCCGCCGCCGCGCGGCCCAGCAGGTCGCCCTCGTCGCGCTCGATCCGGTCGCCGCGTGGCCGCAGGGCCGGTTCGAGGTCGTTGTCGTGGCTGTGCCCGCGCATGTCCGCTCCCTCCGCCGCCCGTCCAGCTTGCCCCGCCGCCGCGTCGCGCGCCAGACTGCGGTGCGCGGCCGGAAGGGCAGCGAAACCTGCCCGTAGGGGCAGCTCAGCCGTCCGTCACCATGGCCAGGTAGGGCCCGAACTCGCGGTCGAGGCAGAGCCGGCCCAGCTTGCGGTACTCCCGGGCGACCGCGCCGACCAGGTCGCTCATCGTCACCGGACGGCCCGCCTCGGCGGCCAGGTACGCGCCGGTGACCGCGGCCGAGCGGATGTGCCCGCCCGCCAGCTCGAAGGCCTCGGCGAGGAACCCGAGGTCCAGGTCCGCGCCCCGCGGCATCCGCGCGCCGAGGCAGCGGTCCCACAGCCGGCGGCGGAGGTCGACGTCCGGCAGCGGGAAGTCCACGATGACGTCGAGCCGCCGGGTGAAGGCCTCGTCGAGGTTCGCCCGCAGGTTGGTCGCCAGCACCGCGATCCCGTCGAACGTCTCCATCCGCTGCAGCAGGTACGCGCTTTCGATGTTGGCGTACCGGTCGTGCGCGTCACGGACCTCGGACCGCTTGCCGAAGATCGCGTCCGCCTCGTCGAAGAGCAGGACACCGTTGACCCCGGACGCCTCGGTGAAGATCCGTTCGAGGTTCTTCTCGGTCTCGCCGACGTACTTGTCGACGACGGTCGCCAGGTTCACGGTGTAGAGGTCCAGCCCGAGCGACGCGGCGATGACCTCGGCCGACATCGTCTTGCCGGTCCCCGAGTCCCCCGCGAAGAGCCCGGTCACGCCGCGCCCGCGCCCGCCGCCCGGGCGCATCCGCCACTCGTCGAGCACCTGGTCGCGGTAGCGCGCCCGCGCCGCCAGTTCGTCCAAAAGGGACAGCACGCCGGCCGGCAGCACCAGGTCGGGCCAGCCGACGGCCGGTTCGATCCGCCGCGCGAGCCGCTGCAGGCCGGCCGCGTTCTGGCTCCGCGCGCCCGCGCGCACGTGGGACGTGCGGACCAGCCCGTCGTCGGCGAGCGCAGTCACCGACGCGGCCTTCGCCGCGCGGGCGATCTGCCCCGGCCCCAGCACGAAGTGGGCGGTCGCCTCCCCCGGGTCGACGTCCGGGGCGAGCCGGCCGTCGAGGCTGCTGCGCCAGAGGTCCGCGCGGCTCGCGGCGGAGAGCGGCACCGCGTCGAGCTGCAGCGGCGGGGTCGCGTTCCAGCGCGGGTCCCAGGCCCCGGTGCCGTGCACGACCAGCGGGATCGCCGGGTGCGCCAGCTCCTCCAGCCGCGGGTCCTCCACCGGTCCCAGCACGATCCCGGCGCCGCGCAGCAACGCCTCCCGCCGCAGCGACGCGGTGAGCTCGGCGTGGCCGGGCTCGGCCTGCCAGCGCGCCGCGTCCACCACCAGCGCCGGGAAGCCGGCCGCGGCCAGCGCGCCGACGCCGAGGTCCTCGGCGCCGCCGCCGGGCTGTTCCTTCAGGTAGACCAGCCCGACCCGGCCGCGGATGGCGCGGGCGAGCCGGTCCCGGCCCGGTACTTCGACGAGCTCGGTGCCCAGGTGCGCGCAGCCGGCGAGCTCGGGCGCGAGCCGGTCGTCGCCGAGCAGGTGGTTCACCACCCGGTCGGGGACGCGCAGCGTGCGCGAGAGGAACGGCCGTTCGTCCTCGCCGACGGCGAGCAGCCCGCAGGCGACCAGCGGGGCGTCGGCGTCGAGCCGGGCGCGGCCGGCGGCCGAGGCCTCGGGGATCCCGCACAGGCGCAGCGCCAGCCCGGCGCTCGCGCGGCGGCGGGTCACGTCGTCGTTGAGGTAGCCGTAGAACTGCTCGAACCGGCTGTCCAGGTCGGGCGCGAGCGCGACCAGCAGCAGTTCGACGTCGACGCCGGTGAGGCCCGCGCGGTCGGCGAGCGGGCGCAGCCTGCCGTCCGGGACGGAGCCGGTGAACGGGGTGAACGGCTCGCGGTGCCCTTCCAGCAGCGCGTCGATCGCCTCGTTCGACAGGTAGAGGCCGCGGAAGGGGTCGTCGGGGTTCGGGTCGGCCGCGCGACGGCTGTCGACGGCGTCGCGGATCCGCTGTTCGAGGCGGGCCAGCCGCTCGAACAGGTACTCCAGGCTCACCGGGGCTTCCGGTGGGTGCGCGCCATGGCGACCCGGCGCTGCCCCTCGACCGCCCCGGTCCCGGACACGTGGTGCCCGACGAGCTCGCCGTCACCGGTGTCGATCTTGAGGCCTTCCTTGGCGGGCGGCCCGGCCGGGTACACGCGTCCACTGTGGATCGGCGCGGAGACGACGACGTCCAGCGAGGGCTTGAGTTCGCCGCCCAGCGCGGTCCACACGTCGGCGAAGGCCCGGTCTTCCGGCGGCGGCAGCGCGACGGTCATCGGCACCGGAAGGCCCATCTCGGCCAGCGACCCGGTGAGCACCTCGGCGGGCACGGCCTCGTGCCGCAGCAGGCCGAGCAGCAGGTCCGACAGCACGCGGTGCTCGTCCTCCGGGCGCTGCGTCCACGCGGTGACCAGGTAGGAGAGCTTGACGTGCTTGGGCGGCAGGTGCCGCGCGGCGACCTCGCCCCGCTGGTCGTACTCGTTGAGCAGCCCGCGCGAACGGCGTCGCATGTCCTCGCGCACGTCATAGAGGTAAATGTTGACCGTCGGAGCGTTGCGCCGGGCCGCCCAGTCCTTGGTGGGCGCATCGAAGGCGACGTCGACCTCGCTGCCCCGCAGCGCCTCGTCCTTCACCAGCCGCCGCAGCGCCTCATCGACCTCGTGGATCACCGGCGGACCTCCTCGCACTGGCGGTCTTCCCACGATGATCGCGCGCGGCCGCACCGGCCAGCCGCGCAGCGGCAAACCTTCGGGTACGCCCGGCTGCCCGTACGGGCAGCTGCCGTTCGGTGAAATCTTGTAACCGGGCCCGGGCCGGGGCGACTACCGGGCTGCCGCGCCGTCACCCCGGCCGCCGTCGTGGGCGGGCTCGCCGTGGCGGCCGTCGGTGTCGTGCGACCCGAAACGTTCGCCTCCTCCTACGCCGTGCCCGGCGCCGGGCTCTCCCTCGGTGACCTGTTCCTCGCGCCTGCTCGCGGCCCGGGCCGGGCGTCCGCGAAACCGTGTGCCGCAACTCCCGACACCGCCTACCGCTACCGCTACACCGGGCTGAAGCTGATCCTGCAGTCCGGTGGCCAGTACCTCCTCCTGCCCGTGCACTGGCCCAAGGCCGACGGGACCGCCCTCGTCCTGCTGAACGCCGGCCACTCAGCAGTGGGGCATCACGTCGTCGAAGGACGCGCAGTTGTCCTGGTACCAGGGCCTCGACTGCCACTGCTCGGCCGTCAGGATCCGGGACGTGTCCCCCGCGACGAACGTCCACGGCCCGTAGTAGGAGTTGCTGAACCAGTAGTTGCCCTGGTCGTGGGTGATGGCGTCCTGGACGAGCGTGCCCTTGTACGGCGACCAAGACGGGTACGTCCCGTAGTTGGACAGCAGCGCCATCTTGCCGCAGTTCCCGTTCGTGCAGCCGACGCTCGCCGGGTCGAAGCGGAACGTGTTGTCGTGCACCTCGACCAGCTGGGTCTTCCAGCGGCAGTCGTCGTACAGCGGCGGGGACGCGATGGCGGGCGCCGAGCACCGCGTCCGGTCGGCGACGAGCTGGGTGCAGGTGTTGATCGAGGTGTTGGCCGGGCTGTTGCAGAACCGGTCGGCGTTCTCCCACGCGGTGATGCCGGACCAGTTGTCCTCGAAGACGTTGTCGTAGATGTCGATCAGGTGGGTCCGGGCCGGCACCCGCGGCTCGCCGCCCGACTCGGACAGGTACACGCTCGCCACCGGGAAGTTGTCGCCGCGGTCGGCGCGGCGCTTGCCCGCGACCAGGCTGTTGCGGCGGAGCACGTTGTCGCGGAACACGAGGTTGTAGCTGATCTCGTAGAACAGCGCCTCGGCGTCGTTGTCCTCGATGAGGTTGTGCTCGATGAGGAAGTCGTTGTTGTCGGTGTCGGCCCAGAGCCCGGCGCCGTGGTTGTGGTGGATCCAGTTCCCGCGGACGTCGGCCTTGTCGACCACCCAGAACTTGATCCCGCCGCTGCAGCCGCAGCCGGGGCTGCGCGTTTCCCAGTCGTCGGTGTTGTTGCCCGAGATTTCGTTGCCTTCGACGATCAGCGCGGTGATCGTGTTGTCCGACCGGTAGGCGTTCATGCCGTACTGCCCGTTGTTGCGCAGGCAGCTGTGCCGCACCTCCTGGCGGGCGCCGGCCATGATTCCCGCGCCTTTGTTGTTCTGCACGGTGGTGTTTTCGATGATCCAGTGCTCGCCGGAATCGTGGTTCACCACGCCCTGGTCCTGCAAGGCGACGAAGTTCTGGATCGTCAAGCCGCGGATGACGACGTCCTTCGCCTGCTGCGTGAAGGCCGCCTGGTTGATGCCCTGCCCGTCGAGCACGGCGCCGGGCGCGCCCAGGTAGACGTTGCCGTCCTTGGGGATGACCTGCCCGAACGGGTCGGCCGCCAGTTTGTGCGTGCCCGGGGGCAGCCAGAACGTCGTGCCCGGTGGCGACTCCTGCGACTTGCGGTAGAGGTCGCCGGGCACCGCGGCGTCGACGGTGACGGCGCCGGCCGGAGCCGTGACGTCGGCCACCGGCTGGTGGTCGCACACGGGACCGGGGGTGACGACGTCGGCGGCCACCGCCGGGCCGGGCGGCACCACCACGAACGCGGCCAGCAGAACAACGGCCATAATGGATCTCATCGGCGACATGCCGTGAACCTACGCAATTGCCCGCGCGACGGCTTGGGCCGAACGAGTCGATTGCCGGGCTTTCGGGTGTTCCAGGTAACGGAAAAAACGGAGATTACTCCACAACTGTGAATACCGTGGGAACAATCGGCGCGCCGCTGGTGTTACCGTGGTCGGACGGGGGCCGGCCGCCCGGATTCTCCCATCGGCGCGCGCCGCGGCGGCCCCGCCCGGCCCGGGCCGGGTGCGCCACCTGCCGGGTCCCGGTCAGCCGACCGGCCGATGGCGGCACCGGACGACCGGCGGACGGCGCCCGAGGCGGCCGCCGGGCGGATCGAGGTTTTTTCCGTTAAACGGAGAACTACCTGAGCGAGTGATTTCACGCCATTCATTCCGACCACGGGCATGAAGGCGAAGTAGGCTCTTCCGACCCCATTCCGGATCTGTCCTCCACTCGGCGGTTCCCGCACACCGATCGGGTCTTTGCGCAGGTCAAAGCCCTATAGCAGCGGTAGCGTCACACCTACCGGACAGAACTTCTGCCCCGGCGGCCGGGCCCCGATCAAACCCGGCGTCGTACTCAGGAAGGGAACCCCGAACAATCATGTCCACATTGCGACGACTGGCGGTCGCCGGCGCTTTCGCGCTGCCGCTTTCCCTCGTCACGGTCGCCCCGGCGACCGCACATCCGCTCGACTGGCCGCACGACTCCTGGAGCGCGGAGAGCTCCAGCAGCTGGGCCGGCATCGGTGGCGCGGGCACGACCGACACCGACGAAGGTTCGACCTGGTGGGGACACCACTGGTCCGAGCAGGACACCGCCGTGGCCGGGATCGGCGGCGCGTACGTGACGCACACCGGCGAGTCCGGCGACGACGGCTGGAACCACGGCTGGCACCACACCGTCCACGACGGCTGGTACGACGAGGACGAAGGCGACTGCGACGACTACGACGGCGACGACGACGGGCACCACTACGTCACCGCCGACTACGACAACGACGGTCCCGACATGGTCCACCACCACGTCGTGAGCCACCCCGACCCGGTGGACGAGCCGGACGGCTACGTGGTCCACCCGGTCTACGACGCGGACGACGACGATGACGACGACGGCGGCGCGGGCTACTACGCCGAGTCGCAGTCGGCCGGCGTGGACGGCGCGTCCTCGGCGCACGTCATCAGCCACGCGGGTGAGCACCACGCCGTCTACGAGGCGGAGAAGCTGACGGCCGGCCCGTACGGCGCATCGTCGGAGGGTGCGCACGCGGTGGCCGTGCCGGACTACGCCGGTTACCACTCGTGGTACACCGCGGCCGGGATCGGCGGTGCGGCGGCGCACTCGGTCACCGCGGTGGCCGACGCCACGGACGACGACCACTGGGTCGTCGACCACGACGCGGACGACGACTTCGACTACGACCGGGGCTGACGTTCCCGATCCGAGCCGAAGCTGAGCGAGCCGGGTCCGCATTTTGCGGGCCCGGCTCGCTCAGTGCGCGGAAACGGCGGCGAGCAGGCCCAGCACCGCGGCCGACTTCGCCTCGTCGAGGAAGCGCAGGCCCATGAAGTTGTCGCCGGGGTTGAAGCCGGGCAGCGCCCAGATCTCCTCGTAGGGCAGCTCGACGCGCCGGTAGCGGCGCAGGCTGTAGACGTTGCTGAACAGGCACTTTCCCGGGTCCGGGTGCCACAGGCGGCGGGCGAACCCGGGGTTGCGGAACCCGTGTCCCACCTCCGCCGTGGCCTGGACGTGCTTGCGGCCGGTGAAGAGGACGACGTCGCCGGTGGTCACGGTGTCCATCCGGCGGTCGTACTTGTCCTTGGCGCCCCAGAACCGGGCCCGCCCGCCGGGGTGCAGGGCGTTCAGGCGGGCGAGGTCCACGGGGTCGAGGAGGTCGGCGAACTCGCGGAACGCGACGGCCCGTTCCAGGGATTCCGCTCCGTACCGGCGGGCGTCGGCGGTGCCGTAGGCGGGTTGGACGAAGACCTGGACCACGGCTCCACCGTAGTTCAGCCGCCGTGGGTGCTCTCGCTCTGGTAGTCGGTGTAGGTGTACGGGTTGTCGAGGATCTTGGTCTCCGGCACGTCCGGGTTCATCCCCTGCCGCCACGCCTCCTCCCCCAGCTGCGCGCGCAGGTGCTCCACCGTCTCCTCGACGCGCCGCCGGACCGCGGGCAGGTCGACGCCGACCAGCTTGCCGTCGCGCTTGACCACCCGGCCGTTGACCAGCACGGTGTGGACGTCGCCGCGCTGGGCCTGGAACGCCACGTGGCCGTAGGGGTTGAGCAGCGGGAACGACACCGGGGAGTCGTCGTTCTTCAGCAGCACGACGTCGGCTTTCTTGCCGACCTCGAGGCTGCCGAGGTCCGAGCGGCCCAAGGCCGCGGCGCCGCCGCGGGTGGCCCATTCGACGACCTGTTCCGCCCGCAGCGCCGCGTGCGTCACCGTTTCGCCGCCGGCGTGCGCCTCCAGGTGCTCCCGGGACCGGTCGGCGCCCAGGGTGGCGCGCATGGCCGAGAACAGGTCGCCGCTCCACCACACCGAGGTGTCCATGGACAGGGACACCGGGATGCCGTACTTGCGCAGCGCCCAGGTGGGCGGATAGCCCTGGCCGGCGCTCTGCTCGCTCTCGGTGGAGACCGACACCGACCCGCCGGTGGCGGCGATGCGGTGGTAGGAGTCGGCCGACAGCGACGCGCCGTGGACGTAGATCGTCTCCGGGGTCATGAAGCCGTGGTCGTGCATCAGCCGGATGCTGTCGTCGCCGGTCGCCCCCCACACGCCGGCGTGCGTGGTCACCGGTACGCCGAGCTCGCGGGCCACCTCGAACGCGGGCTTCTCGGGGAACGCCGGGTCGCCGGTGACGTCGAAGGCGAGCTGGAAGCCGAGCAGGTCGTCGCCGGTGATGCGGCGGGAGACGAAGTCGCGGAACTCGCGGGTGCCGGTCCAGGTCGCCGGCGAGTCCTGGATGTTGCCGTAGGCGAGCACGAACCGGCCGGGCACCGCCTGCAGCGCGTCCACGGCGGCGTCGGCGTGCTGGGTGGTCTGCAGGCCGTGCGACCAGTCGACCGTCGTGGTGACGCCGGCTTCGAGGGCTTCCAGTGCGCCGAGCAGGTTGCCGGCGTGGATGTCCTCGGGGCGGAACACCTTGCCCCACTCGAGGTAGTACCAGACGAAGTACTGGGTCAGTGTCCAGTCGGCGCCGTAGCCGCGCATGGCGGTCTGCCACAGGTGGCGGTGGGTGTCGATCATCCCCGGCAGCACGATCCCGCCGGTCGCGTCGATCTCCTCCGTGCCCGCGGGGACGGCCAGGGCGGTCCCGATCGCGGCGATCCGGTCGCCGGTGACCAGGACGTCCGTGCCGGGCAGGACCCGGCGGGCGTCGTCGATGGTCAGCACCGTGCCACCCCGCAGGACGGTCGATCCGGACATGCAGGCCTCCGTTTGCGTACACTCGTCCGCCAGACGGACATCAGGTGGGTGCCGCCACTTTCGTCCAGTGCCGGGCCGGTGTCAATCCCCGCGGCTACGCTGCCGTGGAGGACCACAGCAGAGGGAGGTCGCGCATGCCACGCGAGGGAACCGGTCCCGACTTCATCGAGGCGCTGGCGCGCGGGCTCGAGGTCATCACGGTGTTCCGGCCGGGCCGGCGGGCGATGACGCTCGCCGAGGTGGCCACCGCGGCCGGCCTGGCCCGCCCGACGGCGCGCCGGATCCTGCTGACCCTCGAAGAGCTCGGTTACGTCCGCACGGACGGACGCGACTACTCCCTGACGCCGCGGGTGCTCGACCTCGGCGTCGCCTACGTGCACTCGACGGGCCTGTGGGACGTCGCCCGCCCGCACCTGGAACGGCTGGTCGCGCGCACGAACGAGTCGTGCTCGATCGCCCAGCTCGACGGCTCCGACATCGTCTACGTCGCCCGGGTGGCGGTGCCGAAGATCGTGGGGCTGAGCGTGCAGATCGGCACCCGGTTCCCGGCGCTGCCGACGTCGCTGGGCAAGGTGCAGCTCGCCGCGCTGCCGCCGGACGAGCTGGCGGCGGTGCTGGCCGAGCCGACCCGCTCGGGCCTGGTCCCCCGCTGGCGGCCGGATCCGGCCGAGCGCGACGCCGAACTGCGGGAGGTGCGGGCCCGCGGCTGGGCGCTCACCGACGAGCAGCTCGCGCTGGGCATCCGGTCGGTGGCCGCCCCGCTGCGCGACGGGTCCGGCCGGGTGATCGCCGGGGTCAACGTCAACTGCCACGCCGCGGAGACGTCGGTCGAGCGGCTGCTGGAGCACCACCTGCCGCTGCTGCTGCAGACCGCCGGGGACATCAGCGCCGACTTCGCCCGGCTGGACGCCGTCCCGCACGTGGTCGTGAGTGGTAACGCGGGTTAGAACCCGCGTTACCACTCACGACGCCGCGGCAGACCGGCTCCGCGGGTTGACCGCGGGCCGACGCTTGCCGCAGACTGGCGGACAACAGTCCGTCTGACGGACAGAAGGCGAGGAGCTGGCGTGGAACCACCCACCGGCCCGCTGTCCGGGCTGCTGGTCGCGGACTTCTCCCGGGTGCTGGCCGGCCCGTACGCGACGATGCTGCTCGCGGACCTGGGCGCCGACGTCGTCAAGGTCGAAGGCCCGCAGGGCGACGAGACCCGCACGTGGATGCCGCCGGTGCGCGGGGACGTCTCGACCTACTACCTCGGCGTCAACCGCGGGAAGCGGTCCATCGCCCTCGACCTGCGCGACGCGGCCGACGCCGCCGTCGCCCGCGAGCTGGCGGCCCGAGCCGACGTGCTGATCGAGAACTTCAAGCCCGGCGGCCTGGCCAAGTACGGCCTGGACTACGAGGCGGTCAGCGCGGCCAACCCCGGCAGCGTCTACGCGTCGATCAGCGGGTTCGGGGCGGGCGAAGGCGCGCACGTGCCCGGTTACGACCTCATGGTGCAGGCGATTTCGGGCCTGATGAGCCTGACCGGCGATCCGGACGGCCCGCCGTTCCGGGCCGGGATCTCGGTGTTCGACGTGATGGCGGGCAACCACGCGGTGATCGGCATCCTGGCCGCGCTGCGCCACCGCGACGCGACCGGTGCGGGCCAGCACGTCGAGGTCAACCTGCTGTCCTCGGCGTTGACGGGGCTGGTCAACCACAGCTCGGCCTATGCCGCCGGTGGCGTCGTGCCGTACCGGATGGGCAACGCCCACCCCAGTGTCTTCCCCTACGAGCCGCTGCCGACGGCCGACGCCGACCTGATCGTCGCCGCGGCCAACGACGGGCAGTTCCGCCGGCTGTGCGAGGTCCTGGACCTGCCCGAGGTCCCCGACGACCCGCGGTTCGCCCGCAACGCCGATCGCACGAAGAACCGCGAAGAGCTCCGGCCGATCCTCGTCGAGCGGCTGGCGAAGCGCGGCGCGGTGGACTGGTTCGACGCGCTGACGAAGGTCGGTGTCCCCTGTGGACCGATCAACACGATCGACGGCGGGTTCGCGATGGCCGAACGCTTCGGGCTCGACCCGGTCGTCGAGGTCGGCGACGGCGACCGGGCGGTCCCGACGACCCGCCACCCCATCCGGTTTTCCGCGACCCCGGCCGGTTACCGGCTGCCGCCGCCGGAGCTCGACGAACACGGCGCCGAGCTGCGGGCGTGGCTGACGGAGGCCGTCGATGGCTGATCCGGTCTACGAAACCGCGCTCGGTGCGTCCACGAAGGACAAGATCACCCTGCTGGGCCAGGACCTCGCCGAAGACGTGATGGGCACGGTCGGGTTCGGCGAGCTCGCCTTCTGGCTGGCGACGCAGCGACGTCCGTCGCCCGGGGAGACGAGGGTCTTCGAGGCCGTGCTGGCCGCGCTGGCCGACCACGGCTTCACCCCGACCGCGATCGTCACGCGGCTGACCTACCTGTCCGCGCCGGACTCGGTCCAGGGCGCGCTGGCCGCCGGCCTGCTGGGCGGCGGGTCGCGGTTCCTCGGCGTCACCGAGGACTGCGGCCGGTTCCTGCACGACGTCCTCGCCGGAGCGGGCGAGCCGCCGTCGGACGAGGACGGCTGGGACGCGCTCGCGCTGAAGACGGTGGAGGCCCGCCGCGCGGAACGGAAGTTCGTCCCCGGGCTCGGGCACCACGTGCACAAGGACGGCGACCCGCGCACGCGGCGGTTGTTCGAGATCGCCGACGCCGAAGGCCTGCGCGGCCCGCACCTGGAGCTGTTCGCCGCGATCGGCCGGGTGCACCCGCGGGTGCTCGGCAAGACCCTGCCGCTCAACGGGGCCGGCGTCTGCGGCGCCGCGCTCGCCGACCTCGGGCTGCCGCTGGAGCTGCTGCGCGGGTTCGCGCTGCTCGCCCGGACCGCGGGGCTGATCGGCCAGCTCGCCGAGGAGCTGCGCCACCCCGTCGCCAACAACATCTTCCTGTCGGTCGACCTGAACAACCGGTCGGTCCCGCCGGATCCGCACGCGTGAGAGGAACGCCGATGCAGCTGGTCACCGAGGACAACATCACCGAGCTCGCCGCGCAGCGCTGGGCGAGCGCGCACGACCCGCGGACCGCCGAGGTCATGGCCGCGCTCGTGCGCCACCTGCACGCCTTCGCCCGCGAAGTGCGGCTGAGCGAGGCCGAGTGGATGGCCGCGATGCGGTGGCTCACCGAGACCGGGCAGATCAGCACCGAGAAGCGGGAGGAGTTCATCCTCGCCTCCGACGTGCTGGGCCTGAGCATGCTGGTGGTGCAGATGAACCACGCCTTCGACGCGGAGGCGACCCCGGCCACCGTGCTCGGCCCCTTCCACATCGAGGGCTCGCCGGAGAAGGAGTTCGGCGGCGACATGTCCGACGGCCTGCCCGGCACGCCGCTCTACATCACCGGTTCGGTCCGCGACCTGGACGGCTCGCCCGTCACCGGCGCGGTCCTCGACGTGTGGCAGGCCGACGAGGAAGGCGCGTACGAGTCGCAGATCCCGGACATCGACGAGGCCCGGCTGCGCGCGAAGTACACCACCCGCGCCGACGGGTCCTACTGCCTGCGCACGATCGCGCCGAAGGGGTACTCGATCCCGATGGACGGCCCGGTCGGCCGGCTCGTCGGCGGCACCGACATCAGCCACTTCCGGCCCGCCCACGTGCACTTCCTGATCAACGCCGCCGGGTACGAGCCGCTGATCACGCACCTGTTCGAGGAGGGCGCGCAGTACCTGGACAGCGACGTCGTGTTCGGCACCAAGCAGGAGCTGGTCGTCACGTTCGAGCCGCGCGATCCCGGGCCGACGCCGGACGGCGGGCAGTCGGCGGATCCGTGGCTCGAAGCCCGGTACGACTTCGTCCTGCAGCCGGTGTGACCGCCGGTGCGCGCGGCTGAGATCCGGACGGCCGGGCAGCCCCCGGTGGTGGCCGACCGTGCCGAACCGGCGCCCGGGCCCGGTGAGGTCGTCGTCCGCGTGACGGCGGCGCCGATCACCCCGCTCGACCTGCTCTGCGCGTCCGGCACGTCCTACTTCGGCGTGCCCGCCACCCCTTATGTGCCGGGGGTGCAGGGGGTGGGCGAGCTGGCGGGGGCGCCGGTCTGGTTCGCCACGGCGGCGGGGATGCGGCCCGGGGACGGCAGCATGGCCGAGTACGCCGTGGCCGCGTCCGCCGATGTGGTCCCCTTGCCCGACGGGGCCGATCCCGCGCTCGTCGCGGCGCTCGGGCTGTCGGCGGTCGCGGCGTGGCGGTGCCTGACGGGCACGGGCGCACTCGCCGCGGGTGAGACCGTGCTGGTGCTGGGCGCCGGCGGGGTGGTCGGGCAGTCGGCCGTCCAGCTGGCGCGGGTGGCCGGGGCCGGGCGGGTCGTCGCGTGCGCGCGGTCGGAGGCCGCCCTGGAGCGGGCCCGGCGCCTCGGCGCGGACGACGCGGTCCGGCTCGAGGACGGCGAAGACGTCGAACGGCTGGCGCAGCGGCTCGGCGCGGTGGCCGGGCCGGTCGACCTGGTGCTGGACCCGGTGTGCGGGATCCCGGCCGCGGCGGCGCTGCGCACGCTGCGTCCGGGCGGACGGCTGGTCAACCTCGGCAGCGCGGCCGGCGAGGTGTGCCCGGTCCCGTCGGCCGTGCTGCGCAGCCGGTCGCTGCGGATCCTGGGCTACACGAACAACGAGCTCACCGCCGACGAGCGCCGCGAAGCGCTGCTGACGGTGGTGGCGCAGACGATGGCCGGTGCGCTGACGGCCGGGTTCGAGCGCGTCCCGCTGCACGACGCGGCCCGGGCGTGGAGCCGCCCGGGCCGCGTGGTGCTGGTGCCCTGACGCGGGCATCCGGCGGTGACCACTGTGGTCACCGGCCCCCAGGGCCGGGTTTCGGCACATCGCCGATGTAGGGACCGCTTCCCACCCCGCCGACCGGCGACGGGTCGTTCGTCGCGGACGCCACGGGGGCGAGCACGGCGAGCGCGGCCGCGGTGAGCAAAGCGGCAGCTACAGCACGTTTCATCGATGAGCTCCTTCGCGTTCCCCCGTATTGTGCGGGATCCGGCTTCCGAACCGCTTCCTTTCCCGGAAAAGCCGATGGTCCGTTCGGTCCTGTTTCGGCGGATGCCGTGGCCGGGGTGGGCGGCCTCTCGTTGAATGGCGGAGGACGCGTCCGGAGGGGGCGGCGGTGGAGGAGCCGAGGTTCGACGTCGTCGACACGAGACGGCGGTTCCTGTCCTGGTTCGTGCCGCCGGCCGGGCTTTTTGTGCTCGGGTTCGTCGCACTGCTCTTCGCCGGGCACGTCGCCGGGCCGCTGCAGCCCGTCACCGTGGTGCGCGCGATGATCGCGTCCAAGCGGGACTTCTTCGAAGACGCTCAGGTCCGGCGGCTGCTGATGAGCCACGGCTACCAGGTGCAGGTCACCCCCATCGGGTCGTTCGAGCTGGCCGAGGCCGCCGATCTGGACAGCTACCAGTTCGTGTTCCCCTCCGGGCAGGCCGCGGCCGACCGCGTCTACGAACGGCGCCGCGGCCGGCACGCCGTCGGGTTCCGGTCAGCCGGCGGTGATGCGCAAGCCCCGCCGCAGCGCGGCGACCTCGTCGGCGAACATGCGGCGGGAGATCTCGGCCGTCTCGACCATCGCGGACCCGTGGAACGTCCCCGGGTAGTGGCGCAGCTCGACGGCCACCCCGGCGTGCGCCAGCCGCTGCGCGTAGGCGATCCCCTCGTCGCGCAGGGGATCGAACTGGCAGGTCGTCACGAACGCCGGCGGCAGCCCGGACAGGTCGGCCGCGCGGGCCGGCGCGGCGTAGGGCGAAACGTCCGCGCCGCCGGGCTCCGCGCCGAGGTAGCTCGTCCAGCTGTGCACCGCGTTCGGCCGGTTCCAGATCGGCGTGTCGGTGTAGTCCCGCATCGACGGGGTGTCCAGGCGGTCGTCCAGCTCCGGGATGCCGAGGTACTGGAAGCACAACTGCGGGCCACCGCGGTCACGGGCCAGCAGCGCCACCGCCGCCGAGAGGCCGCCGCCGGCGCTCTCCCCCGCCACGCCGAGGCGGGCCGGGTCGATGCCCAGCTCGTCCGCCTTGGCCGCGACCCAGACCAGTGCGGCGTAGCAGTCCTCGACCGGGGCGGGGAACGGGTGCTCGGGGGCGAGCCGGTAGTCCACCGACACGATCACGATGCCGAGCTCGTCGACCAGGTGCAGCAGCGCGGTGTGGAACATGTCCAGGTTGCCCAGGACGAACCCGCCGCCGTGGATGTACAGCAGGCCGGGCACCGCCTCGGTGCGGTTCGCCGGCGCGTAGACGCGGACCGGCACGTCCGGGGCGTCGGACGGCCCGGGCGCGGCGGTGTCGCGGACGTCGACGGGGTGCACCGGTTCGTAGGCCGGGAGCAGCTCGCCCAGCTGCGCCATCGAAGCACGCGCGGCCAGCAGGGACTCGTGGTCGGTGAGGGTCACGGCCGGCAGCATTTCCAGCCAGGGCAGCAGCTCGGGGTCGATCGCGTAGGTCATGGTCCGATCATCGGCGCACCGGCGTGACCCCGGCCACCGCCACGCGGCGGGCGTTGCCGGGCCGTTCCTCGCCATCCGGCGGCGGGCCCGCCTATCGTGACGGCATGAAAGGCCTGCTGCTGAGGCTGTCCGGGCTCGACGCCGACGCCGAGAACGCCGTGCGGGTGATCGGGTTCTTCGACCGCCTGATCACCGGGCGCGCCGGCTCGGACGTGCTGGTGCGCAGCACGGCGGACCTGGCGGGCTGCCCGGTCGGCGTGCACGCTCCGGCCCAGGGCGTGTCACTGGGCGCTTCGCCGGGGGCCGACGTCGTCACCCCGGCGGCGGTGCCCGCGGGTGCGGCCACGCGGTCACTGGAAGGCGGCGTGGTCGTGTGGGTCGCCCGTGCGGGTGCGCCGCTCCCGCTCGACGACATGCTGCTCGAGCGGTTCGCGATCGCCACCGCGATCCTCATGGAGCACTCCGGCGTGCCGCGGCCCGAGCTCGGGGACCCGGCGCTGGTGGAGCTGGTGCTGTCCGAAGACACCGGCACGGCCGAGCGATCGCGGGCCCTGCACCTGCTCGGGTTCCGCCCGTCGACCCGGCTGCGCGTGCTCGCGGGCACCGGCGTCGACGCGCTCGCCGGACGCTCGGCGAGGCTGGGCGGGGTGCGCGCGGTCCTGCTGCCGGGCGAGGTCGCCGCGCTCCCGGACGGCGCCCGGGCGGGCATCGGCCCGGACGGCCCGGCCATCGAGGTGGCCCGCTCCTGGGCGGCGGCCCGGACGGCACTGCGGTTCACCTCGGCCGCCGAGCCGGTGGTGTGGTGGGAACGGCTGGGCGGCCTGGCGGCATTCGCCAGCAAGCTCGGCCCGGCGGAACTGGCCGAGCTGGCCGACGTCCGCGCCCTCGACCGGCTGGCGGAAGAGCCCCACGGCGCGGACACGCTGGCGGCCCTGGACGCGCTGTGCGCAACGGGATCGGCCCGCAAGGCGGCGGCGGTCCTGCACCGGCACCACAGCACGATGCCGGCCCGGCTGGCCCGCGCGGAAGCGGTACTGGGTTTCGAGGTGGACTCCCCGCGGGGCCGGTTCCGGCTGCACCTGGCCCTGGTCCTGCGGCGGCTGCGGGACAACGCCGAGCTGGGTTGAGATGGCCCGGTCTCGCCGGGACACGCGGCTCGCCGGGAGTCGGCTTGCCTGGAGGCCTGGCTCGCCGCGCGGGCCGGCTTGCGCGAGTCGACCCTCCGGATACGCGAGCCGACCGCCTAGACACGCGAGCCGACGCTCAGGCGCACGAGCCGACCCTGCGGGTACGCCAGCCGACCGCCCGGGCATCCGAGCTGATCGCCCAGGCACACGGGCCGACTCTCCGGTACGCGAGTCGATCGCCTAGGCACGCCGCCGACCCCTCCCCGTACGCGAACCGACCCTCCAGGCATACGAGCCGACCGCCCAGGCACGCCAGCCGCCCCTCCCGGCACGCCGGCCGCCCGCCCGGACACGCGCCCGGCTCAGCCGACCGTCCTCAATGGACTCCGTGACCGGCGCACCAGGTCCTCCGCCGCGGCGGGCCACTCCGGGTACTCGAACTCGAAGCCCGCCTCGCGCAGCCTTCCCGGGACCACGCGGCGGCTCTTCAGCAGCAGCTCCGTGTCGCTGCGGAGCACGAATGCCCCGATCTCCGCCATCCACTTCGTCGCCGGCAGGCCGGCCCGTACCCCCGCCGCCGCCCGCAGGGCGCGGAGGAAGTCGCGGTACGGCAACGGTTCCGGGGCCGCCAGGTTCACCGGCCCGCTCAGGTCCTCGCGCTCGACGAGGAAGCCGATCGCCCGGATGAGGTCGTCCTCGTGGATCCACGACAGGTACTGCCCGCCGCCCGCGACCGGGCCGCCCAGGCCCGTTCGGGTCATGCGCAGGAGCATGGCGAACGCTCCGCCGGGTTCCGGGCTCATCACCATTGCCGTGCGCAGCGCGACCTTGCGCGTGTGCGGGGTGGCCGCCACCTGCTGCTCGCGCTCCCAGGCCTTGGCGATGTCGACGCTGTACGCCCAGTACGCGGGCACGTCCGGCTCATCGCCGCCGAGGATGCCGGTGGCTTCGTCGTTCGGGTGGTCGTGGCTGTGCGCGTAGATCGTCGCCGTGCTCATCTGCAGCCATACCCTCGGCGGCCGGGCGGCGCGGGTGATCGCGCCGCCGACGACGCGGGCCGAGTCGACGCGCGAGTTCATCATCTCCCGCAGGTTCGCCCGGGTGTAGCGGCAGTTCACCGACCGGCCGGCCAGGTTCAGCACGACGTCGCTGCCGTCGATCTCCGCCGTCCACGGTCCCGCGCCGCGCCCGTCCCAGCGGACGTGGCGCACCCCCGGCTCCGGCCCGGCCTCGCGCCGCGTCAGCACGACGACCTCGTGCCCCTGCCCGGCCAGCGCGCGGCTCAGCACCCGCCCCAGGTGCCCGGTGCCGCCCGGAATCACGACCTTCATGAAACCCCCTCCACAGTCCGCCTCCCTCGCACGGTACCCGAAGAGTTGAACGCGTTCAAATACGACCGGTGACCGCTCAGGCCAGTCCGGTCAGCCGCAGGTAGGCCCGGCCGAGCGGCTCGGCCGCGAAGATCGCCACGAGGGCCGCGGCGATCATGAACGGCCCGAACGGCAGCGCCGTCTTGCGGCTGCCCTTCCCGGCCGCCAGCACCACGACACCGGCGACCGCGCCGAGGAGGAACCCGCCGAACGCCCCGATCAGCAGCGCCGCCCAGGACAGGTACCCGAGCACCCCGCCGAGGATGCCCGCGAGCCGGACGTCGCCGAAGCCCATGCCCGCCGGGTGGGCCAGCGCGAGAACGAGGTAGCACCCGAACAGCGCGGCGCTGCCGAGGCCGGCGCGGGCCAGCGACCACCAGTCGCCGCGCCACCAGGCCGCCGCCGTCAGCAGGACCACCAGCACCGGGTAGGACGGCAGCACGATCGCGTTCGGGAGGCGGCGGCAGTCGAGGTCGATCAGGGCGAGCGCGATCCCGATCGCGCCGAAGTACAGGAAGGCGGGCAGGTCGGGCGGGTCGAGCCGCAGCGCCAGCAGTGCGAAGAGCACCGCCGTGCCGAGCTCGACCAGCGGGTACCGGGCACCGCAGCCCGCGCACCGGCCGCGCAGGACCGGCCGGCCGAAGACGGGGACGTTGTGCCGGGCCCGGATGTCCGGCCCGCAGTCCGGGCAGCACGACGGCGGGCGGACCACCGGCTCCCCGCGCGGCACCCGGTGGACCACGACGTCGAGGAACGACCCGACGAGCAGGCCGAGCACCGCCGCCGCCACGACCAGCACCGCCATCGGGCTCCTCCGGGCTCGGGTGGGAACGCCGCAGATCCTGCCCGACCCGGATCCGGCCCGCGACCGGACGATCCGCGTGCCCGGCCAGGCTCGGCGCCGGGCGAGCCGACCGCCCGGGTGCGCGAGCCGGCCGTTCAGGTAAGGGGTCCCCGGTGGGGGCGCGCGGGCCTACAGTCTTGGAAATGACCGCCACCGCCGGAGCGCCGATCGTCACCGGGGTGGACGGGTCGGCCGAGTCGCTCGACGCCGTCCGCTGGGCCGCGCGGACCGCCCGCCTGCGGGAGGCGCCGCTGGAGATCGTGCACGCCCTCGACGTCCCCGCCCTGCTCGCCGGCGGGGTCGTGCCGCCGCCGGAAGAGATGGTGGACGCCCTGCGGGCCCGCGGGCGGCGCGCGCTGAGGACCGCGCAGGAGCTCGCCGCGGCGCAAGGCGTCGCGGACGCGGTCACCCGGCTCGATCCCGATCGCGCGGCCCAGGCGCTGATCGGGGCGTCGCGCTCGGCCGCGCTGCTCGTCGTCGGGTCGGCCGGCCACGGCAGGCTCACCAGCCTCCTCGCCGGGTCGGTCGCCGCGGCCGTCGGCACCCACGCCCGCTGTGACACCGTCGTCGTCCGCGGGGACAGCTGGGACGAACCCGGCGCGGCGACGCGGCCGGTCGTCACCGGCGTCGACGGCAGCGAAGCCGGCGCCCGGGTGCTGGCGACCGCCCTCGCCGAGGCCCGCGCCCGCCGCGCACCGCTGGTCGTCCTGCACGCGTGGGCGGACAGCCCGCCGCCGCAGCGGGACCCGCGGTGCGTCACCGAGGCGGGGCGACGGCTGCTCGGCGAGCGGGTACTGGCCCACGACACCGGCGACGTCGTGGTCGAGCAGGTCGTGGTCCACGCCCACCCGCGGAAGGAACTGGTCGAGCGCAGCGGCACCGCCCAGCTCGTCGTCGTCGGCGACCGCGGCCGCGGCGGCTTCCCCGGGCTCCTGCTCGGCTCCACCGGCCAGGCCCTCCTGCACCACGCCGCCTGCCCGGTCCACCTCGTCCGCACCACCGGGTGAAGGGAAGCGGAACGGAAGCGGCACCCGGCAGGATGACGGGCGAAGCGAGCGGGAGGAAATGATGAAGACTGCGGTACGAGCCGGCTTGCTGGCGATGCTGGCCGGCGCGACGGTACTGGCGGCCCCGGCCCAGGCGGCCACGATCGTCCAGCGGACGGCCGTCTGCCACGCGGGTGACTTCGGCGGCACGTTCACCCTCCGGTACGAGACCGTCGGCGGCAGCCACCGCATGATCGGCGGGTACACCACGTCGGGGCCGTACATCGGCGACGTCGCGGGCACGGTCGCCCTGCGGATTTCCTACCGCAGCGGATCGACGACGCACACGGTGTACTCCCAGTCGTCGGCGACCACCGGAAGCACCACCTTCACGATGCCGACGACCACCACCGTGCCGGTCACGTCCGTGGGCACCGCGTCGGCGAAGTTCGACAACGGCACCGACTCCTGCACGGCGACGGTGCCGATCGGCTAGGCCTTGCGCCAACGAGCGGGGACGCGCACCGCCCCGGGCCCCGGCGCATCGGGACCCGGGGCGGTGCTCACCCCGGTCAGCAGTTCGAGTGCTGGATGGTCTTGAAGACGTCGACCGCGCCGAACAGCGCGGCGTCGTAGGTGAAGTGCTTGCTCCAGAAGTAGCGCGGCGGCGGGTTGCCGTCGTTCATCCGCGGGCTGTCGAACGTGCCCGCCGAAAACAGCTTCGTGCCGGCCGTGGTCTTGAAGTCGAAGCTCGAGTGCCAGACGTCGCCGGAGTGCGTCTGGTAGGTCAGCGTGGTCGCGCTCCAGTCGCCCGTGCCGTCCGAGCGGAGCACGATGGTGCCGTTGTCCTGCTGGCAGTCGCCGACGTGCAGCTGGCCCCAGGTCGCGCTCTTCACCTCGAGCACCGCCGCGCTGTGCGCCGGCGCCGCCTGGGCCGCCGGGGCGCCCGCCAGCAGCGCCGTGCCCGTCGCCGCGGCGGCGAGAACCGGTGCGAGACCCCGAATCGTGCGTTTCATGGACTTCCTCCCGAGGAACCGATGCCCGCGGACCTTTCCGGCCCGCGTTGCCGAGCCTCGCAGCGCCCGTCGACAATCCGTCGACAGTTCGTCGACGGAGCTCCACCTGGCTGTGGGACGTATCCCGCGCGCCGCGGCCGGCACCTGTACGCCGGAGCGCGCGGGACACCCGCGTCGCGGAGGGGCGGGGATGGACGGGGTCGACCTCGGCGTGCTGGGACCGTTCGAAGTGCGGCTCGACGGCGAGCCGCGGGACGTCGGCGGGCCGCGCCTGCGCACCCTGCTCGCGGTGCTGGCGGCCGAGGCCGGACGCGTGGTCAGCGTGCCCGCGCTGGGCCGGGCGCTGTGGGGCGGCCGGGCGCCCGCGCACGCCGACCGCACCGTCCGGACGTACCTCTCGCGGCTGCGCGGCACGGTGGGCGCCGGGTTGATCCTCACCCGGCCGCCGGGGTACGTCCTGCGCCTGGCGCCGCAGGCCGTCGACGCCGCGCGGTTCGAACACCTCGCCGCCGAGGGACGGCGGGCGCTGGCCGCCGGGGCACCCGAGTCCGCGCGGGAGCACCTGGCCACCGCGCTGGCCCTGTGGCGCGGCCACGCCGCCTACGAGGAGTTCGGCGCGGTGGAAACCCTGGCGGCCGAAGGGATGCGGCTCGACCGGCTGCGCCACAACGCCGTCCAGGACCGGATCGACGCCGACCTCGCGACCGGCGAGGACACCGGCCTGATCGCCGAACTGGAGGCGCTGACCGCCGCGTTCCCCGGCCACGAACGGCTGTGGGCCCAGCTGATGACGGCGCTCTACCGGGCCGGGCGGCAGGGTGACGCGCTGGAAGCGTTCCGCCGGGCCCGGCACGGCCTGATCACCGTGTCCGGCGTGGAGCCGTCACCGGTGCTGGCGCAGGTGCACCGCCGGGTGCTCGCCCACGACCCGGCGCTGCTCGCGGCCCGGGTCGCGGCGGTGGTGGTGGCCCCGGACGACCCGCTCGCCGCGGGCGAGCACGCGCTGCTCGAGGACGGCGACCTGCGGACCGGCCGGAAACACTTCGAAACCGCCTACGTCCGGGCCGAGCGGGCCGGGGACGCCGTCTCACTCGCCCGCGCGGCCCTCGGCCTCGGCGGGCTGTGGGTGCACGAACACCGGACGTCCGCCGCGTCGGCGTCGCTGCTCACGCGGCTGCGCCACGCGCTGGCGCAGGTGGAGCCCGGCTCGTCGCTCGCTCACCGGCTCCAGGCCCGGCTCGCCGCCGAACTCGACTACGCCGAGGGCAGGCACGACCGGGTCTTCGCGGCGGCCGGGCGGACGCGGGCGGCGGGCGACCCGGTCGCCCACGCCGAAGCGCTGAACCTGGCCCACCACTGCTTGCTCGGCCCGGACCACGCGCGGCTGCGGCGCACGCTCGCGACGGAACTCGCCGGGGTGAGCGGCCGCTCGGGACGGCGCACCGACCTCCTGATGGGCGTGCTGTGGGACACCGTCGACCTCTTCCTGGCCGCGGACCCGCACGCCGAACGGCGGCTCGGGGAGCTGGAAGACCTGCTGGCCACGCGGAAGCACCTGGCGGCGGGTTTTGTGGCCGACGCGCTGCGGGTCATGCTGGCCATCCGCGCCGGCCGGTTCCGCGAGGCCGAAGCCGGGGCGCAGGCCTGCGCCGAGCTCGGGCAGGCCGCGGGCGACTTCGACGCACTCGGCTGGTACGGCGCGCAGCTGGTGGCGATCCGGTGGTTCGAGGGCCGGCTCGGCGAGCTCGTGCCGGTGCTGGACGGGCTGATGCACTCGCCGACGCTCAGCCCGATCGACAACTCCTACTACGCGGCGCTCGCCGTCGCCGCGGCGTCGGCCGGGGACCGGCGCACCGCGGCGGGCGCACTGGCGCGGCTGTGCGGCGACGACCTGGGGGCGCTCCCGCGGTCGAGCACCTGGCTGACGTCCCTGTGCGGCGCCGCGGAAACCGCCTACCTGCTCGACGACCGCGCCACGGCGGAGCGGATCCACGAGCTGCTGGTGCCGTTCGGGCACCTGCCCGCGATGGCGAGCCTCGGCATCGCCTGCTTCGGCTCGGTCCACCACCCGCTGGGCACGACGGCGCTGACGGCGGGCGACCCGGACCGGGCGGCGACGCACCTGCGGGCCGCCGTGCGGCACAACCTCGCCCTCGGTCACTGGCCGGCGGCGGTCTTCTCCCGCCGCCGGCACGCCGAGGCCCTGCGCCGCCTCGGCGACCTCGTGGCCGCCGAGCGCGAGCTGGCCGCGGCCGCCGAAGAGGCCCGGACGTTCACCGGGCGATGAGCTGCTCCGACCGGCCTTCCAGCTGGAACAGCGGGGCGACCGCGGCGAGATCCAGCGCGCGCCGCACGACGCCGGACGGCTTCAGCGCCAGGTCGATCCCCGCGTCGGCGCAGCGGACGCGCAGCCTGCCCAGCGAGGCCACGCCCGTCACGGCGCAGAAGCCGACGCCCAGCAGGTCGACGACCAGCCGCTGCGGCCCGGCGGCGACGGCCCGGTCGAGTTCCTCGTCGAGCCGGGGCCGCGTGACCATGTCGATCTCGCCCGCGACCGTGACCCGCAGCGTGCCCGGCCGGGGCTCCGCGGTCGTCGCGGTCAGCAGCAGGGCGGACAGGTCCAGGGCGCTCATCGAGGTGCTCCTTCCACGGGGCGGCTGCGGGTGATCACCTCCTACCCCGGCGCCGCCAGGACCAAACGCCCCTTTCGCCCACCGCGGGCGGCTGTAAAGCTCGGAACCGACCGTGAGGAGCGATGATGCCCGGACTTCTGCTGCGTGACGGCCGCCCGTGGGGAACCGGCGGCCGGGCCGACATCCTCGTCTCGGACGGTGTGGTGGCGGGGCTCGGGCCCGGCCTCGACGCCGGCGACGCGGAGGTGGTCGACCTCGGCGGCCGGCTCGTCCTGCCCGGCCTGGTCGAAGCCCACTGCCACCTGGACAAGACGCTCTACGGCGGGCCGTGGCGGCCGCACTCGGCCGGGCCGGCGCTGGCCGACCGGATCGCCGACGAACGCGTCCGCCGCGCCGAACTCGGGCTGCCCGACCCGGCCCGGGTGAGCGCGCTGCTGGAGGCCATGGCCGCCGCGGGCACCACCCACGTCCGGACCCACACCGACGTCTACTCGGGCATTCCGGGGGTCCGGACGGCGGGAGCCCCGGTGGGCGCGGCGGGCACCGGGCTCACCGGGGTCGAAGTGGTCCGCGACGTCGCCGCGCGGCTGGCCGGGCGGATCACCGTCGAGCAGGTCGCCTTCCCGCAGAGCGGCATCCTCACCAATCCGGGCACGGCGGCGCTGCTGGAGGAGGCGATCAAGCTCGGGGTGAGCGCGGTCGGCGGCATCGACCCGGCCGGGATGGACCGCGACCCGGTCCGCCACCTCGACGTCGTGTTCGGCCTCGCCGAACGCCACGGCGTGCGGATCGACCTGCACCTGCACGACCCCGGTTCGCTCGGGGTGTTCGAGCTGGAGCTGATCACCGAGCGCACCCGGGCGGCCGGCCTCGCCGGGCGGGTGACGGTCAGCCACGCGTACGCGCTCGGCCAGGCCGACGCCGCGACGCAGGACCGGCTGGCGGCGGGCCTGGCGGAGGCGGGCATCACGATCACGACGGCGGCGGTCTTCGACTTCCCGGTCCCGCCGGTGAAGAAGCTGCGCGAAGCCGGGGTGAACGTGGCGTGCGGCCACGACGACATCCGCGACCTGTGGAGCCCGTACGGCAGCGGAGATCTGCTGGAGCGGGCGATGCACCTGGCCTACCGCAGCACGTTCCGCCGCGACGAGGACATCGAGCTGGCCCTGGAAGCGGTGACGTACGGCGGCGCCCGCGCCCTCGGTCTCGCCGGCTACGGCCTCACCGAGGGCGCGCCCGCGGACCTCGTGGTGGTCGACGCGGAGACCCCGGCCCACGCGGTCGTGACGCGGCCCCCGCGCGACCTGGTCGTCAAGGCGGGCCACATCGTCTCGCGGACCGACGCGCTTTCACGGCCGCCGGCCCGGTGACGACACGGACCGATGCGCTGTCACGGCCGCCAGCCCGGTGAGAACACCGGCCGGACCGGGACTCCGCCCCGGGCCGAACCCAGGTCCGTCAGCGCCACCTTCTCGAGGCCGTTGCCCGGGCCGCCGTCACTGGTCACCGCCAGCGCCAGCGTGTTGCGGCCGCCGGGGTCGAGGATCCCGTTCGGCAACACGAACGTGTGCTGCGGGCCCACGTCCCCGATGTACTGGCCGACGTTCCAGCCGTTGAGGAACACCAGCACCCGGTAGCGGCCGCCCGATCGGGGCTTCGCCGGGTCGCCGATGGTCAAGCCCACCGACGTGTCCTGGCCCCGGGGGACACGCATCGAGAACGTCGTCCGGTACCACGTCGTGCCCGGTGAAGCCGTCGGTGCGGGGACCTGCGCCGGCGGCCACGCGCGGTCCGGGAAGCCCGGCAGGTGCCGGCCCGCCCGTTCGCCGGCGAGGCCGCCGCTGTTCAGCGGGCCGCGCACCGGGTCCGCCGTACCGCCCTGGAGCTTCCACGACACCCCGGTCAGCGACGAGGAGATCAGCCCGCGGCCCTCCTTGTGCGCGTCGTTGACGCCGCCGTCCTGGTTGTGGCCGTTGTTCCGGACCATCACCGAAAGCACGTGCGGGCCGTCGCCGCGCAGGCCTTCGGGCACCGGGAACACCGCCGTGCCGGTCGTCGGCGGGGCGGCCAGCGCGGACGGCAGGACGTGCTGGCCGAGGTACTGCCCGTCCAGCCACGCCTGGAGCAGCCCGGCTCCCCCGCCGCCGTAGCGCAGGCCGACCTGCTCCCCCGGCGTCCCGGTGAACCGCCCGCGGTACCAGACGTCGCCGACGCCGAAGCCGTAGTCGTCCGCCGTCAGCACCGGCTGACCGGCCGGGGGCGGGGTCGTGCTGTGCGTCGTCGTGCGATCCGCGGCCGGCCACGCCGAGTCGTCGTAGCCCGGTTCCGCCTCCGGGGAACCCGGCGCCGAACGCCAGCCGGTGAGCTCGGGCAGCCGCGGGTCGGCGGGGCCCGGCAGCGGGCGGAACGCGAGCAGGCTGCCCGACGCCGTCGGCCGCACCGGCACCGGGGTGCCGTTCCACCACAGCAGCGGACCGCGGGCGCCCCACACCTCGAGGTCCCTCGGCGCCTTCGTGTCGCCGGTCAGCCGGAACCCGGCCTGGGCGGTCCGGACCAGGTCCGGCCCGCGCACGAGCAGGCCGGAGACCGGCCAGAACGTGTCCGCGGTGGCGTCGTCGGCGAGCAGCAGCGTGACGGCCGGGCGGCCGCCGCCGCTGAGGCGGACCCGCGCGAGCCCGTCGTGGCGGTAGTTCAGGCGCAGGTCGTGGCCTGACCAGGTCGTCGTGACGTCCCCGGCCAGGACGTCCACGCGCGGCCGGGTCGCGTACCGCAGCACCGTCTCGCCGTCCTCCCCCGGCCGCCCGTGCAGCAGGACGGTGCCGGCGGCCTGGGCCATCAGCTCCGACGTCGAGTACACCAGGTGCTGGCCCGCGACGTCGAAGTTCGCCACCAGGTACTTGGCGTCCTGTCCGTTCAGCCGCAGCGGCACGGAGTAGTCACCGTCCGATGTGGACACCGGGAAGGTGAAGGTGTCGTCCGTCGTGACGTTCGACGGGTTGTGCACCGGCAGGTAGAAGTGCACGCCGGTGTCCGGGTTGACGTTGTGGTAGACCTTCACCGCCGCCGACGACGGCGTCACGGGCGCCCCGCGGTCCAGCTTCGCCAGATCCGGGACGGTGGCGAGGAAGGAACCGATTTCCTTCATCGTCAGGGCCTTCGGCCGCAGCTGACGTCCTTCGTCGATGGCCGCGCCGTAGTCGTAGGAGCTGTAGACCACCGGCGCCGGCAGCCCGCCCCAGGACGTGCCGCCGAAGGTCATGTAGAAGTTCTGGATCGTCAGGCCGTTGGCCAGGTTGGTGCCGTAGAACACGCGCTCGTAGCCCGGTCCCTGCCGGACCGCGGTGCACGGGTAGGTGCCGTTGCTGCCCCAGTAGTCGAACCAGCCGCCGCCGAACTCGGCGACGAACCCGGGCGTGTTCGGCGACGCGCTCGCGCCGCCCTTCGCCCCGCCCGGCCCGTAGGTCCCCCAATCCGGGGCGGCGTTCGGGGCGCCCGGCGTCGCGTCGGTCCGGCAGGTGCCGCCCGGGTAGCCGTCGAAGGCGTAGAGGTCGACTTTGCCCGGGACCGTGCCCGGGACGCCGGAGCCCGGCGGCACCCAGATCCCGTTGCGGCCCTTGTCGTTGTGGAAGATCGGGACCGTGATGCCGTCGGCGCGCACCTTGTCGTAGAGGTGCGCGACGTAGTTCTGCTGGGCCACGCCGGTGGCGGCCAGCTCGTTCTCGATCTGGTACAGGATCACCGGGCCGCGCCCGTCGGTGTACTGGTGGCGGGCGATGATCCGGTCGATCGCGGTCAGCCACTCGTCGGCCGCGGCCAGGTAGTCGGGCGCGTCGCTGCGGGCCCGCCCGGCCTGGGTGGACAGCCACGCGGGGAAGCCGCCGCCGGTCACTTCGGCGTTGATGTACGGGCCGGGCCGGGCGATGACGTACAGGCCCGCTTCGGCGGCGAGGTCGAGGACGCGGTCCATGTCGCGGACGCCGGTGAAGTCGTACACCCCGGGGGCCGGCGAGTGGTAGTTCCAGTCGAAGTAGATCGAGACCGCCGTGTAGCCGGTCGCCTTCATCTTCTGCAGCACGTCCCGCCACAGGTCCGGGCTCGGCAGCCGGAACGGGTGGAACTCGCCCGACCAGACGATCTGGCGGTGGCCGTCCAGCATGAGCGAGTACTTGTCGAAGGTGACCTGGTGCCGCCCCGGCGCCGGCGAGGCGGCGGACGCCGGCGAGGCGGCGGACGCCGGCGAGGCGGCGGACGCCGGTGCGGCACCCAGCCCGGTCGTGATCAGCAGAGCCAGGAGGAACGACAGGAACCGGTGCATGGAGCCGCCTTCTCAACGCGGGCCGTATAGGTCGTTATACACAATCAGTAGACGTACGGCCAGCCGGCGCTGTCGTAGCCGATGAGGTTGATGCCGAGCTTGCCGGTCAGCGGCGTCGCGTCCGAGTAGTAGTAGTGGTAGACGAGCACGTCGGCGTCGGAGTCGTGCAGCACGGCGACGTGGCCGGGGCCGTGGACCGCGCCGTGGCTCGCCAGGATCTGCGTGCCACCGCCGGCGGTCATCCGGACGCCGTTGCGATCGGCGTAGGGGCCGGTGATCGACGTCGAGCGGCCGACCATCACGCGGTAGGTGCTCTTCGTGCCCTGGCAGCAGAGGTCCCACGAGACGAACAGGTAGTAGTAGCTGCCGTGCTGGATGATGAAGGGCGCTTCCTCGGCCGAGGTGCCGCCCGTGCGCTGGGCGATGCTGCGCAGCGCGGTGTCGGCGGTGCTGCGCTTGCCGGTCGCCGGGTCGAGCCGGATCATCTTGATGCCGGTCCACCACGAGCCGAAGCTGAGCCACCAGCGGCCGGCGGAGTCGACGAACAGGTTCGGGTCGATCGCGTTGTAGTCGTTGCTCGTGCTGGTCTGCACGACGATGCCGTGGTTCGTCCAGCTGCCGGGCAGGCCGGTCGTGCTGGTGGCGAGGAAGATCGCCGAGTTGCGCGAGCCCAGCGACGAAGCGGCGTAGTACAGGTAGTACTTGCCGTTGTGGAAGGAGATGTCCGGCGCCCACAGGTACTCCGGCTTGGCGGGGTCGGTGAAGGGCGCGGTCCACGGCGCGCCGTTCGGCCACACCGAGCCGATCTTCGTGAAGTGGATCCGGTCGGTCGACCGGCGGATCTGCAGGTACTGGTCGGTGGAGTACAGCAGGTAGCTGCCGTCGGCCGCGCGGATCATCGCCGGGTCGTGCACCGCTTCGATGTCCCCGGTCACGTAGCCGGGGTCCGGGTAGGTCGCGGCCTGCGCGGCGGGGGCGCTCAGCAGGGCGGCGGCGACGGCGACGATGGCCGGGAGGCGGCGCAGGCTCATGGGGTCCTCGGTTCGACGCTGATCCTGGCGTTGTTAGCGCTAACAACAACTGACGGGAGAATGGTCGGTGGTCACGGGCCCGCCGTCAAGGGCCGGACGGCGGGTCTGCCGCAGCTTGTCGTGAGTGGTAAGGCGGGTTAGAACCCGCCTTACCACTCACGACGGCGGGGAGACGGGG
>NZ_JAVHJU010000009.1 GCF_031082405.1 Amycolatopsis sp. A133 | reverse complement strand
CGCCCCAAGGGGTCTTTGGGTGCGTCTGACGCACCGAACGCCACATTGGGGCGCTTGGGCAGGTCAGCTGCGGCCGAAGCAGACGAACGGCATCAGGGGTTCCGCCTTGGCCGCGTCCGCCAGGGCTCGCGCCGGGGGCGTGCCCACCGCGAGGGCCTGGTGGAACGCCAGCATCACGCCGCCCGCGGTGCGGTCGTCGACCCGCGCCACGCTCGAAACCACCGTGCGGCTCCCGCCGTAGAGCAGCGCCGCCGTGAAGCCGAGGACCTCGTCGCCCGCGCGGACCACCGCCTGGCCGACGTCGCACGACGACAGCACCACCTGCTCCGGCGCCGTCGCCAGCTGCTGGACGTCGTAGGCCATCAACGGCCCGTCGGCCAGGTTGAGCCGCGAGAAGAGCACGTTCTCCCGCTCGTGGTGGCCGTGCGCGGCGAAGTGGGCCAGGCGGCAGCCGTCGAACGCCTTGAGCGTGGCCGCGACCGTCGCGTCCGGGCCGGTCAGCACCTCGGCGTCCGGGTACAGCGGCGCCAGCCGCGCGACCTCCGCCTCCGCGTGGGTCAGGTCGGAGCCCGCGACGAGCAGCGGCGCCCCGGTCGCCCGGCGGGCCCGGCGGCCCGCGTCGAGCCAGGCCGACGACGACGGCGTGACCGTCACCGGGCGCCCGTGCAACGTCGGCAGCAGCCCCCACGGGATCGCCGAAAGCGCACCGGTCGGCACGACGACGACGTCCAGGTCGCCGAGCCGGGGAGCCAGCGGCGCCAGCAGGATCGCGTCCAGCGCGGTGACCTGCGTGCGCACCGAACGGCGGATGACCCGGTCCAGCTGCGGCGGCAGCTGGCGCCCGCACAACGCGTCGAGGTCGCTGTGCAGCCGCGCGACCGGCTCCGCCACCGCCGACGCCGGGCCGAGCTCGATCAGCGCCACCCGGTGGTTCGCGATCACCTGCGCGCACAACGCGCCGCGGTCGGCGAGGAAGCACACCATCGCGCTGCCGGTCGCCGCGAGTTCGTCGCCGATCTCGCGCAGCTTCGCCTCCGAATGGTCGACGGCGGCCCCTTCGGCCTGCCAGCCCTTCGCGCGGATCTCCCGTTCCAGTGCGGCACAGCGCTTCACGGCCTGGACGTCCGGCTTCCCGGCCAGCTCGCCCGCGCGGATCTGCATCGAGAGGAACCGCAGCTCGGCGACGGCGTCGACGGTCTCCGGGTGCGACGGCGGACGCACCGGCCGGAACCGGAACGCCTGGGCGCGCGAGCGGTCGAGCCAGCGGAACACCACCCCCGGCGAGCGCTGCGCGAGTGCGGCGGAGAGACCCGCGTCGGCGAGCTCCTTGCCCAGCGACGTCGTCCCGGTCTGCAGGTCGACGCTGCCGAACCGGCTGCGGTGCCGCTCCAGCTGCGTCAGCCCGGCCCGCGCGTTCGCGAAGGTCACGCGCCGGTGGCCGCTCGCGGCCCCGAGTTCGGCCAGCGCGAGCCGCCGCACCAGGCGGTTTTCCAGCGGCGCGGTCCGGCGGTCGCGGGGGGCGATCCCGGCGCGGGCGCCGTCCAGGTCACCCAGCGCGATCCGGGCCCGCGCGGCCAGCAGGGCCGCGATCTCCGCGTCGTTGCGCAGGCCCAGCCCGGTGAGCCGGTCCGCCAGTGCGGTCGCTTCCGCGGAGACCCGGGCGATCCGCCGCCCGGCCGCGAAATCCGCGCGCAGCACGGTCAGCTGCGCCACCGCGGCCCAGGTTTCGTTGCTCCGGCGGCGAAACCGGCGTTCGGCCCGCCCGGCCCAGCCGCGCGCGGCCGCCGGGTCACCGCTCGCCAGCGCCGCCAAGGCCCTGGTCAGCTCGGCCTCGGCGTGTTCCTGGTTCATCCGCAGCCGCGGGAACTGCTCCAGCGCCGCGTCAAGTTCGGCGGCGGCTTCGTGGGGCAGCCCGGCGGCCAGCAGCGCCCGCGCCTTGTCGACGGCCAGCACCGGCAGCATCCCGACGCTCTGCTCGGCGTAGAACCCGCTCGCCGCGTCGAAGTCGCGCAGGGCACCCGGGATGTCGCCGGTGAGCACCCGCGCCTGGCCGCGGCCGTGCGCGGCCTTGGCGAAGATCCGGGCCAGGCCCTCTTCTTCGGGGTGGCCGGCGCCGATCTGCTCACACTGGTCGAGGTCGGCGAGCGCGAGCCGGACGCGCCCGGCGTACTGGTGCAGCATCGCGCGGTTGAGCAGCGTCCTGGCGAGCACGACGAACTCGCCGGCCTGCTGCAGCAGCGGAATGGCCTCGTCGAAGCACACCAGGGCTTCGTCCATCCGGCCGATCAGGATGAGCACGAGCCCGCGTTGCTGCCGCAGGATCCCGCGCCCGGCGTCCGACACGAGCGCATCGGCCTCGTCGAGCAGCGCCAGCCCGCGGGCGCTGTTGCCCAGCGCGGTTTCGACGGCCGCGTAGGTGCCGAGCACCCGCGTCGCGAGGTCGGGCCACGCCGGCCAGCCGGGCGGCGGTTTCGTGGCGGGCAGGCCCAAGAGCCGCGCGGCGGAGCGGATCAGGCGCCCGCCGACCACGGGCTGACCGTCGTTGGTCGCGGCGACGGCACGCCGGTGCAGGTCGCGGACCCGATCTTCGACCTTCGGGGACGCGACCACGGGCTGCCTTTCGGCCGGGGAAGGACGCCCCGGATCGTACCTCCGTGTCAGAGGTATCAGGCAGTTCTTGCAGACTGCAGCACCATGGTGAGCGAATTCCCCGTGCCGCCGGTCATCGGGGCACTGCCCGGTCGGTTCCGCGGCATCATCGTGGAACTGCTCGGCGACCGGGCCCCGGACCTGCTGGCCGCGCTGCGAACGCAGGCGAAACCGACGCTCGCCCAGCAGGAAGCCGTGCTCGGGGTGCTGGTCGACGCCTTTGTCGACCACCTCGGCCCCTGGGACGAGCCCACCCCGCGGGGCGTGCTCATCGACGACGCTTTCGGCGCGTTCCTCGAGCGGTGGCCCGCGGAGGACCTCACCGAGCGGTGACCCGACCCGCGTCAGAGTTCGATCGCCGGGGTGCTCACCGTCCTCGCGCGACCGACCGTGCGGACCAGGACCTGGACCATCCCGTGCGGCACCCCGCCGACGGCGAACCGGCCTTCGGCGTCCGAGGTCGTCGTCAGCGGGCCGGAGCTCGTGCGGACCTCGATCGGGTGCTCGGCCGGGGGCGTCAGCCAGCCGTCCAGGCGGATCGTGCCGCCGGGCTCCGGGCTCACGTTCACCATGATCGTCAAGCTCTCGCTGTCGAACGTGATGAGCCTGCCCTGTTCGGCCGCGCTGCGGGCGACCGCGAGGCCCTCCTGTTCGCGGATCCGCATCACCTCGAGGTCGACGTCCTCCAGCTGGATGGCGAACCGGATCTGGTCCACCAGCGTGGCGGGCATCGGGTCGGCGTCTTCCCACAGCTCGCGCACGCCGGCCAGCAGCCGGAGGTCGAGCTCGTCCAAGGGCTCGTCAGCACCTGGTGGTTCGACGGTGGTCACAGCCAATCTCCTTCGCCGTTGGCGAGTAGCTGCTCGCGCAGGCGCGCGAGGCAGCGTCCCCTGGTCGGGCCGATACTCCCCCTCGGCATGCCCAGCCGGGCGCCGATTTCGGCGTAGTCCGGCCGGTGCACGAACGCCACGATCCGCAGCAGGCTGCGGCAGCGTTCGGGCAGGTTGTCGACCGCGCGCCACAACCGCACGCGCTGGTCCTCGCGCAGCACCCCCTCCTCGGGTGCCGGCGATGCTTCGGAAAGCCGCTCCGGGAGCTCCGGCAGCGGCCGCTCGACCTGGCGCTTTTCCCCCGTGCGCCAGGCCTCCCGCTTGGTGACGGTGATCAGCCACCCGGTCAGCGCGACCGGCGAGCGGATCTCCGCGAACGAGCCGAGCAGCCGCAGCCACGCCGTCTGCACGACGTCGGCCGCCGAGTCGGCGTCGAGTCCCTGGTCGCGCGCCACCTGCCAGAGCAACGGCGTGAGCAGGGTGACCAGCTCGTCCAGCGCCGCGCGGTCGCCCTCCCGCGCGGCGTCGAACAGGGCCGCCACGCGGCCGTGGTCGGTCTTGGCCACGTTCACAGCGAGTTCAGCGCGGTCCAGGCGCGCTTGACGACGGTTTCGCGGTCGACCGTGGCCAGGTCCCCGGACTGCAGCAGGGCCTTGCCGAGCTCGGCGGCGGCGAGCGGCGCGGCGAACGACGTCCCGTCCCAGACCGCGAAGCCGGCGCTGTAGTCGTCGGGGTCGAACGAGTTGCGGCCGTAGCCGGGCACCTCGTGGTCGGCGGCCGCGGTGCCGCGGACGTCGGTCGGGTAGGTGCTGACGACGCCGGCGCCGGTCGCCCACGCCCGCACCCACGGGCCTTCGTTGGAGAACAGCGCCTTGCTGGCGGTGACGTCGGGGTTGAGCGCGCCGACGCTGATCACCTGCGGGCCGCTGCCGCCGCCGAGCGGCTGGTCGGCGAAGGCCGCCGGGTAGAACCGGCGCGTGGTGGCGTCGTTGCCCGCGGCGGCGACGACGAGCACGCCGAGGCCCAGCAGGTCCGCGACGGCCGCACCGAACTGGCCGGTGTAGGCGATGTCGGCCGGGTTCTCCTCGTAGTAGCCCAGCGACAGCGAGACGATGTCGACCATGTCGTCGGTCCGGTTCTCCGCCTGCGCGGCCCGGACGCGGTCGGCCAGCAGGTGCAGCGCGAGCAGCACGTCGGCTTCGTAGGCGACGCCGTCGCTGTGCACCACGCGGATCGCGAGGGTGTCGGCTTCGGGGCAGGCCTGCCGGACGATGCCGGCGATGAACAGGCCGTGCCCGGTGTCGGTGTCGACGTCGCCGATCAGCGGCTGGCCGGTCGTCGGGGCGTCCCAGTAGTCGGAGAGCAGCTGGGTGGGCAGCGTCGTGCCGGACGCGAGTTCGGCCTGCAGGATCGCGGCCTGGATGCCCGGCGCGACGGCGAGCCCGGAGCCGGCGGGCGGCGGGCCGCTGCGGTCGGCCAGCCCGAACCACGGGTGCGGGCCGATGCCGGTGTCCAGCACGGCGATCACCGGCCGCCGGTGCTCGGGCTTCTCGCTGCGGTAGGGCGGGGCCGCGGCCAGCGTCACCGGGATCCGGTTGGCGCCGCGGGTGCGCCCGTAGGAGCTGCCCGCACCGAACCCGCTGGTCTCCCACGGCGTGCCACCGAGGCCGCTGGTCTCCCACGGCACCCCGCCGAACACCGGCGTGGTGAACAGCAGGTGCTCCGGCGAGATCCGCGCGACCACCTCGGGATCGAGCTCGGGCCGCTCGCCCGACGCGGCCGACCGCAGCAGCTGGAGCGCTTTCCAGCAGTCGACCACCACCGGGTCGGCGTCTTCGCGGACGTGCAGCAGGACCCGGACGGGTAGCTCGTCGAGCTGCCGGGAGCGGGCCGTCTCCTTCGGGTCGCCGCCGGCCGGATCGGCGTAGAGGCCGATCCGGGCCAGGACGCCGTTGATCGCGCCCAGGGTCTGCTGGTCGCGGAGGTACCGCTGCGGGATGAGGAACACGCCCGGCCGGTAGACGGTCGTGCGCGGGGCCGGCTGCCCGGCCGCGACGACGGCCGTTGCCGGGTCGAGCACGCGCGCGCCGTGCCGGTCGAGCAACTGCCTGGGCGGGGCCGGGAGCTCGTTGAGCGTGCTCGCGTCCTCCGTCGCCGCTTCCGCGGTCTCGTCCCGTACGAACCTGACCACCATCGGGTCCACCCTCCTGCTGCCTCTGCCCCCGCCACTGATCACCAACGGCACCGGGAAAGACCCGTCAGCCGCTACCGGGATACGACCCCGACGTCACGAACGCATAACGACGATGGCAAACGGGTGACGAGGTATCTGGCGCCCCCGCCTCACCCACTTGGCCCTCCGGAAGTCACGGATCCACGCGGGGAGATCACCATGGTTGTGCTCCGGTCGAGCACGCAGGAAGCAGCCTTCACACCGGAACCGGCGACCGGCGGCGGCTGCTTCACGGTGCCACTCGACCTGCCGCCCGGCCCCGGTGGCATCGCCCCCGAGCTCGCCCTGCGCTACACGACCGGCGCGCCGGACGGCCCGTACGGCGGCGGGTTCACGCTCCCGCTGCCGCACGTCGGGCCGTCCGACGGCCGGACGCGGCCCGGCCCGGCGGGCAAGCTCGTCCGCCGCGGCGACGGCTACCTGCTCACCACCCCATCGGGGCTGCGGCACTTCCTCGGCCCCGGTGACGGCTCCGCCTGGTACCTCGAGAAGACCGAAGACGCGTTCGGCACCACCGCCGCATTCGGCTGGGCGCACCAGAGCGGCCAGTCCTACCTCACGCGCGTTTCCTACGGTCCGTACGAAGTGGAGTTCACCTACGAGCCGCGGCCGGACGTGCTGCGCCGGGGCCGCGACGGCACCCTCGTCACGACGGCGCTGCGCTGCGCGCGGATCGACCTGCGGGTGCCCGCCTCGACGCGGCCGCTCGTGCGGCGGTGGACCCTCGGCTACGACGCCGACGACGTCACCGGCGCGTCCCTGCTGACGTCGGTGGCGCTCACCGGGTTCGACACCCACGGCGCCGAAACGGCCGCTCCGGTGCTGCGCCTGGCCTACGCGACCGTCGAGGCGCCGCCGCCGCGGCGGGTCCAGCCGGCCGCGCGGGTCCGGTCCGGCGGCGCGGTGTCCGTGCTCGACGCCGTGCCCTTCCAGCCGCTCGAAGACCTGTCCCGCACCGGACGGCTGTGCGAGATCGACAACGGGCTGGGCCTGCGCACCGCGATCGACTACACGACCGTCGAGTCGGTGCCGGTCGTCCGGCGGGTCGCCCGGCGCGACCCGGCCACCGGCCACGTGGGCGTGACGCAGTTCGAGTACCACGACAGCCGGTTCCCCGTCTTCGGCCGGGTCGTCCAGGACGAGCTCGGCGACGAGTACGCGCCCACCCTGCGGACCGTGCGCTGGTTCGGCGACGAAGGGCTCCTGGACAAGGAGGAGACCTACGGCCTCGACGGGTCGCCGGAAGCGGCCCGGCCGTACCGCCGCGTCGAGCACCGCCGCCGTCCACAGTGGACGCGCTCGGTCACGACGGTGTTCGAGCGCCGGGCGGTCCCGGTTTCGGTCACCACGAAGGAGACGGCCTTCGACAAGGCCGGCAACCCCACCCGGGAGGTGGAGACGACCGAACGGCCCGGCCGCGACCCGGTCGTGCGCGAGACCCGGACGAAGTACGCGACCGGCCCCGAACACCGGTTCGCCGCGCTGCCCGCCCGCGTCCGCGAACTGGACGGCACCGGGAAAGTGCTGTCCGACAGAGTCTTCCGGTACGACGAAGAGCCCGACGGCTTCGCCGGTTCGCACGGTTTCCTCACCGCCCGGGAGGAGCTGGTGCTCACCGACGCGCTCGTCGCCGACGTCTACGGCTCGCGGCCGCCCGATTTCCGGCACCACGGCTACCACCGCCGTCCCGGCGAGGAAGGCTGGTGGGCCACGACGTTCCACGGGCGGCTCGACACCGTCGCCGGGCTGCGCACGACGACCACCGATCCGCTCGGGCACACCCGGGAGGTCCGGTATTCGGCCGACCGCTGCTTCCCCGAGGTGACCACGGACCCGCTCGGGAACGTGACGATCACCCGCCACGACGTCCGCACGGCGCGGGTGTGCGAAACGACCGATCCGGCGGGCGCGGTCACCACGACGACCCACGACCCGCTGGGCCGTCCCGAAACGGTCGTGCGGCCGGGCGACCCGGCGGACCTGCCGACCGTCCGGTACCGCTACGACGGCACCCGCGTCACCACCGAGCAGCGCGCGGTGTCCGGCGAGGCCGAGGTCCTGGTGACCGCCGAGCTGCGCGACGGCGCCGGGCGGCTGCTGGAGCGGCGGCACGCGGAACTGCTCGGCGACGTCGTCGACGAGCACCACGAGTACTGCGCGCGGGGCCTGGTGTGCCGCACGAGCCGAGCGTTCCGGGACGGCGATCCGCTGCCCCCGCCGGAAGAGTTCCGCTACGACGCACTGGGCCGGCTCCTGGCCGCGGAAGCCCGCGACGACCACCCCGGCGAAGGCGGCCTGCACGATCTGCTCGGCCGGGAGCTGCGCGGCGCGGACGGCGCGGTGCACGTCCGGGACGCGGCCGGCCACGTCGTCGAGTCGCGGACGACGGGCGGGCACACGGTGTTCCGCGTCCACGACGCGGCCGGCCGGGTGGTCGCGGTGCTGGTCGACGACCCGCGCGGCACGCCGGTCACCACGTTCACCCACCACGACGGCGGGCTCGGGGTCCCGCTCGGGGCGGGGCCGCACAGCTGCGGGCGCCTGGTGCGCGTCACCGACGAGTGCGGCGTGACCCAGTTCGGCTACGACGCGCACGGCCACCCGGCCGAAAAGCGCTGGCGCCCGGCACACGTCGCCGTCGAGTACCGGCTCGACGTGACGCGCCGGGCCGACGGGCGCGTGTCGGAAGTGGTCTACCCCGAAGCCGGCGACGGACGGCTGAGCGTGCACCACCAGTACGACGAAGTCGGCAGGTTGGTCTGCGTGCCCGGCTTCGTCGACGCCGTCCACTACGACCTGCACGGCCGCCGCACCGCCGTGCACTACGCGAACGGCGTCAGCGAACACTTCACCGGTGGCCGGCACGTGCTCACCGGCCCGGGCGGGCTGCTGCGCGAAATCGAGCCCGCGCCGGCCGCGGAGACGCCGTCCGGCAGCGAAATCCGGGACGCGTTCGGCCGGCTGCGCGGGGTGCACGGCGACGACGGCGTCAACGCGCTCTACAGCTACGACCACACCGGCCGCCGGGTCCGCACCCTGGTCACCGCCAGCGCGCGCATCCACGAAGTCCTGTCCCCGGACGACCTGTACGCCATCGAAGACGGCGAACTGGTGGTCGTCGTCGCGGGCATGGTGCGGCAGCACGCGGACGGCAGGCGCCGGTACCTGCACTTCGACGACGACGGCGGGATCGCGCTGGTGACCGACGAAACCGGCGCGGTCGTCAGTCCAGCACGGCCAGGTCCAGCCGGCTGAGGCGGTCCGGGTCGGCGAGGATGTCGATCTCGACGATCCGGCCGCCCGCGACCGTGAAGCCCAGCACCGAGAACGGACGGCCCGCGCGGGTCGCCACCACGCCCGCCGCGCCGTTGACCAGCGCCCGGTGCACCACACCGCCGCCCGCGCCGAGCCGCGAGAACGTCAGCGCCTGGTTCGCCACGGCGGCCGCGCCGCGGACCTCCGTCGAGCCGCCCTGGGCCGGGCCGCGGTCGGCGCGCAGCACGACTTCCGGGTCGAGGACCGAGACCAGCGCGGCGAAGTCACCGCCGCGGGCGGCCGCCAGGAAGGCGTCGACGACTTCGCGCTGGCGGGCGAGGTCCGGGTCCGGCGCGACGGGGGCGCCCCGGACCCGCCGCCGGGCGCGGCTCGCCAGCTGCCGGGTGGCCGCCTCGGACCGGCCGACGATCGAGGCGATCTCCTCGAACGGCATCGCGAACATGTCCCGCAGCACGAACGCCAGCCGCTCGGCCGGGGTGAGCGTGTCGAGCACGACCAGCAGCGCCAGGCCGACCGAGTCCGCCAGCAGCACCTCGTGCTCGGGGCCGTCGTCCTCGCGGCTGACGATCGGGTCGGGCACCAGCGCTTCCCACGGTTCCTCGCGCCGGGCCTTGCGGGAGCGCAGCAGGTCGAGGCAGACCCGCCCGACGACGGTGGTCAGCCAGCCACCGAGGTTTTCGACGGCCGCCGAGTCGCTCCGGCTCAGCTTCAGCCACGCCTCCTGGACGGCGTCCTCGGCCTCGCTCAGCGAGCCCAGCATCCGGTAGGCGACGGACCGCAGGTGGTCGCGGTGGGTCTCGAAGCTGCGGGCCAGGACATCGGCTTTTGCGGGGGTGCGGGTGGCGGAGCCCCCGACCTGGGGCGAAGCCCCAGATGTCACCTCGTTCACGGGTTCGTCCTTTCAAGGTCGATCACCACCCTGACGAACGCGAGCGCACGGTTGTGACAGATCGGACGACTGTGTGCCGATGAGCGGCATCTTCCCTTGACGTACGATATATGACGAACTAATCATCGGATCTCTCCGGACGAGGAGGTCCCTTGAGAATCCGACTACCCGCCTGCCTCGCCGCAGTCATCGCACTGCTGGCGAGCCTGGTCAGCCCCGCGCACGCCGAGCTCCACCACCCGCGCCAGGACTGGCTGCGGGCCTCGACGGCCGGGCTGTTCCTGCACTGGGGCATGTTCACCGCGCCGCGGCACACCGACTGCGCCGCCTGGGAGCGCGACGTCAGCGACGGCGGCTGGACGCCGGGCTACTGGATCGACGAGGCCCGGAAGCTGGGCGCGTCCTACGTCGTCCTCACCACCTTCCACAGCCGGCTGGGCTACGCGCGGCCGTGGCCGTCGAAGATCCCCGGCAGCTGCTCGACGCAGCGCGACTTCCTCGGCGAGCTGATCGCCGCGGGGCAGGCCAAGGGCGTGCGCGTCCTGCTCTACATGACCGACGATCCCCAGTGGCACAACGAAACCGGCCACGAGTCGCTCGACTCGGCCGCCTACTCAGCGTACCGGCGCAAGCCGGTCGACCTGACCACCCGGCCCGGCTTCGGCGAGTACAGCTACGACCTGTTCGACGAGGTCATGGACCGCTACGCCGGTCTCGCCGGGTTCTGGATCGACAACGACAACGAGTACTGGGAGCAGCACGGGCTCTACGAGCGCATCCGCGAAAAGCGGCCGTCCTGGTTGCTGAGCAACAACAACGAGGACACGCCGATCATGGACACGGTCAGCAACGAGCAGAAGACCGGCATGACACCCTCGTACGACTACCCGCAGGCGGTCTACACGCCGATGCCGCGGCTCACCGAGGCCGACTACAAGCTGCCGACCAACGGCGACTGGTGGTACAGCGGCGGCGACCAGGCCGTCGACTTCCGGCTCTCCACCGGCCGCTACATCACCAACGCCGGCTCGTCGATCAAGTCACTGATGGCCGAAACCGCCATGCTGAACGGGAAGTTCCCGCCGCAGCAGGAGGCGTTCAACAACTTCATGGCGACCTGGACCCAGCCGATCCGGGAGTCCCTCGAAGGCACCGAGGGCGGCGGGTACATGTACAGCGGCCTGCAGCCCGGCTTCTGGAACGACGGCGCGCACGGCGTGATCACGGTGAAGCCCGGCGCCCGGACGCAGTACGTGCACGTCGTCACGCGGCCGTCGACCAACCTGGTCCGGTTGCGCGACAACGGCTACCGCGTCACCGGCGTGTCCGACCTGCGCACCGGCAAGCCGATCCGGTTCGCGCAGTCCGGCGGTTATCTGTCCATTCTGGACATCCGCGACTGGGACGCCTACGACACCGTGTTCAAAGTGGACACGGCAGGCCGGCAGTACTTCTACGACAAGAGCACGATCAAGGCGAGCGCGTCGGCGAACGCGTCTTCCGCGGCGCACCTGATCGACGGCAGTTACCTGAACCACTGGGACGCCGGCGGTCAGCTGCCGGTGTCCGTGACGCTGGACCTGGGCCGGAAGCGGTCGACGGCCTACCTGGCGGTGCACGAGCGCGAGTCGTCGCCGACGTACGCGCGGGAGTCCTTCGGCCGCGCCGAGGATTCCGCGCGGATCAAGGACTACCGCGTCTACGCCAGTGACGACGGGAAGAACTGGGGCACGCCGGTGCGCACCGGCGCCTTGCCCAGCGCCCGCGGCGTCCAGTTCATCGACGTCGGCGAGGTGCACGCGCGGTACCTCCGGCTCGAGGTGCTGAACACGTGGTCCGGGCCGCAGGCCAAGCCGTTCTACCGGCAGCTCGCGCTCGACGAGATCGACGTCGCCTACGGTTATCCCGATCCCCGCGGCGAGGTGCCGCTGGAGGCGGAGTCGTGGCGCAACGGCTTCGAGGGCAAGGCGACGCCGGTGTGGTGCGAGGCGTGCTCGGGCACGAACGCGGTGACCGGCCTCGACCGCGGCGCCGTCGTCTTCCGTGACGTCCAGGCCTCGGGCCCCTCCCGGCTGCAGCTCGACACGAGCGGGCCGGGCACGCTTTTGGTCCGCGTCAACGGCGCGGCCCCGATCGCGGTCACCGCACCGGGGGCGGTCGCGGTGCCGCTGAACGCCGGTGGCAACACGATCGAGGTCTCCGGCTCCGCCGACCTCGACCGGATCGCGGTGGCGCCGCTGCCGCCGGAGTCGTCCACACCGAGGACGACGTTGACCGTGCAACCCGCCGGTGTGCAGTGGGTTTCGCCCGGGCAGCAGTCCCTGACGGTGACGGCGTCGCTGCGGCTGGACGTCGACGACCCGATCGACCAGGTTTCGCTGGCACCGGTCGTCCCGGCGGGCTGGACGGTCACCGGCGGGCCGGTCACCGCGGCCGGGCTGGGGCTCGGGCAGGTGCTGAGCGGTTCCTGGACGGTGACCGCCCCGGTCGCCCAGGACGTGGCCATCCCGGTCACGGCGTCCTTCACGACGCTCGGGCGCGCGAAGTCGGTGAGCAAGCCGGTGCAGGTGAAACCGCGGCCGGCGGACCGGGTGTTCATGCGCGAGGCGGAGGACTCGGCGAACGACATCGGCGACGCGGGCGTCACGAACTGCTCGCCGTGCTCGGGCGGGGCGAAGGTGCGCAACATCGGTCCGGGTGCGGCGGTCACGTTCCCGGGCGTCACGGTGGACGCGGCGGGGAAGTACGCGCTGTACCTCGACTTCACCGTCAACGGCGACCGGTCGTACTTCGTGTCGGTGAACGGCGGTGCCCCGGCGGAGGTGAAGGTCAGCGGCGCCGGGAACAACACCCCGTACACCACTTCGGTCCCGGTGACGCTGACCGCGGGCGCCAATACGATCCGGATCGGCAACGACCGCGCCGGCGCCCCGGACCTGGACCGGATTTCACTGGGTTAGCTCGCGCAGCACCCGGGCCGGGTCGACGTCGACGGCCGGCCACGTGCCCGGGTGCTCGCTCGGCTCCGGGGCCGCCTCGCCCCGCGGCGGGCGTGACGGCCGCGGTGCGCGACCTCGCCCGAGCCGGCTCGGGCGAGGTCGTCCGCACGTTCACCAGCCGGCCCGCCGCCCACTGTCATTGGTCCAGACAAGTGTTATCAAAAAGTGATGGAAGACCCGCTGACCGGGAGCTACTTTGTTGTGACTCGCAACAAATGCTCGTGGATCCCCAACGGCGGAGGTGTCACGGCGTGAACCGGACCCTGGACAAGCTTCGACGACGCGGCCCGGTGCTCGCGCTCGTCGCCTCGGCCCTGCTGGTGGCGGCTGGGCTGAACGCCCCGGCCGCGCTGGCCGCGGACGACTACACCCAGAGCGTCACGCAGGTCAGTACCAGTCAAGTGCAGCTCAACTTCACCCCCACTACCCCGGCGCTGTACGTGGACGTCCACTACACGGGTGTCCCCGGCGTCGGCCAGCAGAACCTCCGGATGACCAACGGCTCCGGCACCTGGCGCACCACCGTCAGCGGCCTGAGCAGCGGAAACGTCCTGGACTACTGGTTCACCTACGAGAAGAGCGGGCCGCAGTACGACACCCCGCACTTCAGCTACACCGTCGGCGGCGGCGGCACGACGACGGTCGCCGCGCCGACGTTCAGCCCGCCCGGCGGCACCTACTCCAGCGCGCAGACGGTGACCATCACCAGCGCCACCTCCGGGGCGACCATCCGGTACACAGTGGACGGCTCGACGCCCACCGCGTCGTCGCCCGTCTACTCCGGACCGATCAGCGTCCCGACGTCCCGCACGGTCAACGCCATCGCGCTCAAGTCCGGCTCGACGACGTCCGCGGTGTCGAGCGCGAGCTACACGATCGGCACCCAGGCCGGCTGTCCGACGCAGTCCGACACCCCGAACTTCGGGCCGAACGTGCGGATCTTCGACCCGGGCATGTCCGCGGCGACGATCCAGGCACAGCTCGACACGGACTTCAACAACCAGAAGGACACGCTGACCGCGCAGTTCGCCGATCGGCGGGTCGCCCACCTCTTCAAGCCGGGCACCTACAACGGCGTGCACGACAACGTCGGCTTCTACACCTCGGTCGCCGGCCTCGGCCAGAACCCGGGTGACGTCCTGATCAACGGCGACGTCACCGTCGACGCCTTCAACGCCTCCGACAACGGCGTCGCGCTGCAGAACTTCTGGCGCTCCGCGGAGAACATGGCGGTCAACCCGTCCGGTGGCCAGGAACGCTGGGCGGTCGCGCAGGCCGCGCCGTTCCGCCGGATGGACGTGCGCGGCGGGCTGCAGCTGTACCCGGCGAGCTACGGCTTCGCCAGCGGCGGCTACATCGCCGACACGAAGGTGGCCGGCCAGGCCGCGTCGGTGTCGCAGCAGCAGTGGTACACCCGCGACTCGGCGCTCGGCAGCTGGAACGGCGGCGTGTGGAACATGGTCTTCTCCGGCACCAGCGGTGCGCCGGCGACCACGTTCCCGAACCCGCCGGAGACCACGCTGGCCACAACGCCGGTCTCCCGGGACGTCCCCTACGTCTACCTCGACGGCACCGGCAAGTACCGCGTGTTCCTGCCTTCCCTGCGCACGAACGCGTCCGGCCCGAGCTGGGCGAACGGCAGCACGCCGGGCACTTCGGCCCCGATGAGCCAGTTCTACGTCGTCAAGTCCGGTGACACGGCCTCTTCGATCAACAACGCGCTCGCCGCGGGCTGCAACCTGTTCTTCACGCCGGGCATCTACCACCTCAACCAGACGCTCAACGTGACCCGGGCGAACACGACGATCCTCGGCATCGGCTACCCGACGCTGGTGCCCGACAACGGCGTCAACGCGATGCAGGTGTCCGATGTGGACGGCGTCCGGCTGAAGGGCCTGCTCTTCGACGCCGGCACGGCGAACTCGCAGGCGCTGCTCACGGTCGGCCAGTCCGGGTCGTCGGCTTCGCACGCCTCGAACCCGACGACGGTCCAGGACGTGTTCTTCCGGATCGGCGGCGCGATCGCGGGCAAGGCGACCAACAGCCTGATCGTCAACAGCGCAAACACGATCATCGACCACATCTGGGCGTGGCGCGCCGACCACGGCAACGCGGGCACGGTCGGCTGGACCGTGAACACGGCCGACACGGGGCTCGTGGTGAACGGCGCGAACGTGCTGGCCACCGGCCTGTTCGTCGAGCACTACCAGAAGTACCAGGTGATCTGGAACGGCCAGGGCGGCCGGACGATCTTCTTCCAGAACGAGATGCCCTACGACGTGCCGAACCAGGCGTCGTGGAACGCACCATCGGGGGTCGCCGGGTACGCCGCGTACAAGGTCGGGGCGAACGTGACGTCCCATGAGGCCTGGGGCCTCGGGAGTTACTGCTTCTTCGACACGAACCCGGCGGTGTCCAGCTACCACGCGTTCGAGGTGCCGAACACGAGCGGCGTGCGGTTCCACAGCCTGCTGACGGTGTCGCTCAACTACCGCGGCACGATCACCCACGTCATCAACGACACCGGTGGCGTCACGCCTTCAGGCACGGTGCCGGTCAACGTGGTGAGTTACCCGTAAGCGGTCTGCCGCAGCTGGTCGTGAGTGGTAAGGCGGGTTAGAACCCGCCTTACCACTCACGACCGGCCGCGGCAGAGGGTACGCGGGGGCTGGTCCGGTTTCGGGGGGAGGCGGGAGGGGTCGCCAAGTCCGGCAATCCGGCTGGGCCGCGGTCCCGAAGGACCGGTGTGGAGATCACGGGAGAACGCATCGGCGTCATCGGCAGCGGGGTGGCCGGGCTGACCGCGGCTTACCTGCTGCAGCGCAAGTACGAGGTGCTGCTGTTCGAGGCCGACGACCGGCTGGGCGGGCACGCGCACACGCACGACGTTCCGAGCTCCCACGGCGGCACCGTCGGCGTGGACTCCGGCTTCATCGTCCACAACGAGCGCACGTACCCGACGCTGCTGAAGCTGTTCGGCGAGCTGGGAGTGGCCACGCGCGACACCGAGATGTCGATGAGCATCCGCTGCGACGGCTGCGGCCTGCAGTACGCCGGCGCCAAGGGCCTCGCCGGGCTGTTCGCCCAGCGCGGCAACGCCTTCCGCGGCCGCTACCTGCGGATGCTGGCCGAGGTGAAGCGGTTCCACCGGCACGCGAAGCGGCTGCTGGAGGCGAAGGACGCCGGCGACGTCACGCTCGGCGCGTTCCTCGCGATCGGCGGCTACACCCGCTACTTCGTCGACCACTTCATGCTGCCGCTGGTGTCCACGGTCTGGTCGGCCGATCGCGCCGACACCCTGCGGTACCCCGCGCGCTACCTCTTCGAATTCCTCCGCAACCACGGCATGCTCTCGGTGCGGGACTCGCCGGCCTGGCGGACCGTCGTCGGCGGCTCCCGCGAGTACGTCGAGCTGGCGGCGAAGCAGCTGACGGCGGTGCACTTGTCGACCCCGGTGCGGTCGGTGCTGCGGATCGCCGGCGGTGTCGAGATCCGCGACGACGCCGACACACCGCACCGGGTCGCCAAGGTCGTCGTCGCCACGCACGCCGACCAGGCCCTATCCCTGCTGGCCGACCCGACCGCCGCCGAGCGCGAGGTGCTCGGCGCGTTCCGGTACTCCGAAAACGCGGCCTGGCTGCACACCGACACGAGCGTGCTGCCCTCGCGGCCCGGTGCCCGGGCCGGGTGGAACTACCGCGCCCCCGCCTGCGGCGCGCCCACCGGCGCGGTCCAGGTCAGCTACGACATGAACCACCTGATGCGGCTCGACGAGCCGGCCGGGTACGTCGTCACGCTCAACCCCGGCGACGGGCCCGCGGACGAGCACCTGGTCGCGCGGATGCGGTACGAGCACCCGGTCTACACGCCCGAATCCGTTGCCGCGCAACGACGGCTGCCCGAGCTCGACGACGGCGTGCTCGCCTACGCGGGCGCCTACCACGGCTGGGGCTTCCACGAAGACGGCTGCGCCTCGGGCGCCCGCGCCGCCGCGAGCCTGGGGGTGGCGTGGTGACGAACGCGCTCTACGACGCCACGGTCGCCCACGTGCGGCGGATCGACCCGCCGCACGCCTTCGCGCACCGCGTGTACCTCTGGCGGGTCGACCTGGACGACCTCCCGCGGCTGCCGTGGTGGCTGCGGCCGTTCGCGCGCTTCGACCGCCGCGACCACTTCGCCGCCGCCGACCCGCGCGGCATCCGGCAGAAGCTGGACGCGTGGCTCGCCGACCGCGGGGTCGACCTGCGCGGCGGCCGGGTCGTGATGCTGGCCGCCGCGCGCGTGCTCGGGTACGCGTTCAACCCGATCAGCGTCTACTGGTGCCACGACCCGGACGGCGGGCTCGCCTGCGTCGTGGCCGAGGTGCACAACACCTACGGCGGCCGCCACGCCTACCTGCTGCACCCGGACGAGGCCGGCCGCGCCCGCGCGGCGAAGGAGTTCTACGTCTCGCCGTTCCAGGAGCTGGACGGCGAATACCGGATGCGCCTGCCGCACCCGGGAGCGCTGCTCGACCTCACGGTGGCGTTGCGGCGCGGGACGGCCACGCCGCTGGTCGCTACGCTGCGAGGAGTTCGCCGCCCGGTGAACCCGCGGTGGCTGGCCCGGCTGGTCCTGGCCCGGCCGCTGCTGCCGCAGCGGGTGGCCGCGCTGATCCGCCGCCACGGCGTCACGCTGTGGCTGCGCAAGGCCGCGGTCGTGCCGCGCACCCCGCAGAACGCCGGAGGACAGCTCCATGGATGAGCCGGCCCGCTCGCGACCCCTTGCGCCGGTGCCCGCCGAAGTCCCGGCGGGCCCGACGGCCGAAGAGCTCATGGTGCGCGTCGCCAAGGGTGACGAACGGGCCTTCGAGCTGCTCTACGACCAGCTCGTGGGGCCGATCTTCGGGCTCGTCCGGCGGATCGTGCGCGACGCGGCCCAGTCCGAAGAGGTCGCCCAGGAGGTGCTCGTCGAGCTCTGGCGCACCGCGACGCGGTACGCACCCGAGAAGGGCTCGGCGCTGAACTGGGCGATGACCCTGGCGCACCGCCGCGCCGTCGACCGCGTCCGCTCGGCGCGCGCGAGCACCGAACGGGAGCAGAAGGCGACCTTCGAAGCCGCCCGCGGCCGCCCGTTCGACGAGGTCGCCGAGTCCGTCGCCGCGCGGCTCGAACGCTCCCAGGTGCGCCGGTGCCTGTCCTTCCTGACCGATCTGCAGCGCGAGTCCGTGCTGCTCGCCTACTACCAGGGCTATACGTATCGCGAGGTGGCCGAAGTGCTGTCGACGCCGCAAGGCACCATCAAGACGCGGCTGCGGGACGGGCTGATCCGCCTGCGGGACTGCCTGGGGGTGACCGCTTGAGCACGCCGGAGATGCACACCCTGGCCGGCGCCTTCGCGCTCGACGCCGTCAACGACGTCGAGCGGGCGGAGTTCGCCCGCCACCTCGAGCAGTGCGACTCCTGCACGCAGGAGGTCGCCGAACTGCGCGCGACGGCGGCCCGGCTGGGCGCGGCGATGGCCGAGGAGCCGCCGCCGGAGTTCAAGGACCGCGTGCTGACCGCCATGCACGCCACCCGCCAGCTGCCGCCGCAGACCCGGCCCGGCTCGCCCGAGCGGCACCGCCGCTCGGCCGGGGCCCCGCGCTGGGCGGTCGTCGTGGCGGCCGCGGCCGCCGTCGTCGGGCTCGCCGCGGGCGGGGTGTTCGGCGGGATCGCGCTGAATCAGCAGCAGGAGCTGCAGACCGCGCAGAGCCGGCTCGACCAGGCGAAGCAGCAGTACGAACCGGTGGCGGCGCTGCTCGCGGCGCCGGACGCGAAGACCGCGCACGGCGAGGCGCCCACCGGCGGGGGTGTGACGGTCGTCCTGTCCCGGTCGCTGAACCGGGTGATGGTGATGGACGCGGGCCTGCCGTCGCAGCCGGGCGGGAAGGTCTACGAAGCCTGGCTGATCACCGGTTCGGGGGCTCCGCGCTCGGCCGGGGTGATCGCGGCGGCGGACGACGGTGGCCTGGTCGTGGCGGACGGCGTCGCCGGCGTGGACAAGCTCGCGGTGAGCGTCGAACCGGCCGGTGGATCGGTCACCGGGACGCCTTCGGAGGTCCTGATGAGCATGCCCGTGCCGGCCTGATCGGCGCCATAGCAGACCGGGCTGGGGCGGTGCTTCCGGCTCCCCGCTCTTGCGCGCTCGAACGTGTTGTGGCAAAACACCTTTGCGACACACGGCGTGCCTACTGGATTAGAGCGTGCCTGGTGCCTACCGTCCTGCCTAACGTCGGCAGTTGACATAACTCTCAATCTGGGGTTGAGGTTGAGAGTGATCACCGGCCGGCGGGCTGTACGGGTACAACGATCAGGAAGGCGGACTTCGATGACGCCCCCGCACAACTACCTTGCGGTGATCAAGGTGGTCGGCATCGGCGGTGGCGGCGTGAACGCCGTGAACCGCATGATCGAGGTCGGCCTCAAGGGCGTCGAGTTCATCGCGGTGAACACCGACGCACAAGCACTGCTCATGTCCGACGCCGACGTCAAGCTGGACATCGGCCGCGAGCTGACCCGTGGCCTCGGCGCGGGCGCCGCCCCCGAGGTCGGCCAGCGAGCTGCCGAAGACCACCGCGAAGAGATCGAAGAGGTCATCAAGGGCGCCGACATGGTGTTCGTGACCGCCGGTGAAGGCGGCGGCACGGGTACCGGCGGCGCGCCGGTCGTGGCGCAGATCGCCCGCAAGCTCGGCGCGCTGACCATCGGCGTCGTGACCCGCCCGTTCACCTTCGAGGGCAAGCGGCGCGGCAAGCAGGCCGAAGACGGCATCCAGGCGCTGCGCAACGAGTGCGACACGCTGATCGTGATCCCGAACGACCGGCTGCTGCAGCTCGGCGACATCGGCGTGTCGCTGATGGACGCGTTCCGCTCCGCGGACGAGGTGCTGCTGTCCGGTGTCCAGGGCATCACCGACCTGATCACCACCCCGGGCCTGATCAACCTCGACTTCGCCGACGTCAAGAGCGTCATGTCCGGTGCGGGCTCCGCGCTGATGGGCATCGGCTCGGCGCGCGGCGAGGGCCGGGCCATCCAGGCCGCGGAGAAGGCGATCAACTCGCCGCTGCTGGAAGCGTCGATGGACGGCGCCCACGGCGCGCTGCTGTCCATCGCGGGCGGCTCCGACCTGGGCCTGTTCGAGATCAACGAGGCCGCGTCGCTGGTGCAGGAGTCCGCGCACCCGGACGCCAACATCATCTTCGGCACGATCATCGACGACTCCCTCGGCGACGAGGTCCGCGTCACGGTGATCGCCGCCGGCTTCGACGCCGGCGCGCCGACGCACAAGAAGCTGGACCCGTCGACGTTCGGCTCCGGCTCCCGCGTGTCGTCGGGGGCGACTGCCTCCGCTTCGGCCGGGCAGGTCTCCAACCCGCAGGGACCGCCGTCGGGCGCCACGCCGGTGCCGTCCGCGGGCAGCTCCGGCTACCCGGTGGCCCCGCCGCGGTCGCACGCGCCGCTGCCGTCGGCCACGGGCAACCAGCCGTCCGGCGGGCTCCCGCAGCCCGGCGGCGGCTCGCGCGGCTACTCGCCGCTCGGCTCCAACGCCACCCAGGGCAGCCTGCCCGGGCGCGCGATGCCGGTGCACGACGACCCGTCGGACGACGAGGTCGACGTCCCGCCGTTCATGCGGCGCTGACAACACCGCCTCTGAAGGCCACCGCCCGCGAACTAGAGTCGTGGGTGGTGGCCTTCAGTGATGTCGAGGAGGATTTCGTGCGGGTTCGGCGAGTGGTCACGACCAGGGCGGGTGGTGCGTCCCGGCCGCCCTACGACACCTTCAACCTGGGTGATCACGTCGGCGACGACGAGGGGAACGTCTACGCCAACCGCAAGCGCCTGGCCGCCGAGCTCGGCCTGGCCGAGGACCGGCTGGCCTGGATGGAGCAGGTCCACGGCCGGACGGCGACGATCGTCGACGGCTCGGAGACCGGCGCGGCGGAGGCGACCGACGCGCTGGTGACCGCCACGCCGGGACTCGCGCTGGTCGTGCTGGTCGCCGACTGCGTGCCGATCCTGCTGGCCGACGCCGAGGCCGGAGTGGTTTCCGCGGTGCACGCGGGCCGGGTGGGCACGCGCGCCGGCGTCGTCCCGGCCGCCGTCAAGGCCATGCAGGAGGCCGGCGCCGAGCCCCGCCGGATCGAAGCCCTGCTCGGCCCGGCCATCTGCGGCGACTGCTACGAGGTGCCGGCCGCGATGGCCGCCGACGTCGAGAAGCACGTCCCCGGCACCGCGTGCAAGACCCGCTCGGGCACGCCCGGGCTCGACCTGCGCGCCGGGCTCTGGCGGCAGCTCGCCGACCTGGGCGTCGGCAAGATCGGCGTCGACCCGCGGTGCACGAACGAGGACAAGACGCTGTTCAGCTACCGCCGCGACGGGACCACCGGGCGGATCGCCGGCATCACCTGGATCGAGGCATGACCGATCGCCGGGCCGAGCTGGCCGAGAACCTGACCGAGGTCGAGGAGCGGGTCGCCGCCGCCTGCCGCGCCGCCGGCCGAGCGCGCGAAGAGGTCAAGCTGATCGCGGTCACCAAGACGTTCCCCGCGTCCGACGTCGCGCTGCTCGCCGAGCTCGGTGTCACCGACGTCGGCGAGAACCGCGACCAGGAGGCCGGCCCGAAAGCCGCCGAAGTCCCGGGGCTGCGGTGGCACATGGTCGGCCGGCTGCAGCGGAACAAAGCGCGGTCCGTGGCCGGGTGGGCACACGAAGTGCAGTCCGTCGATTCAGCGCGGCTCGCCGACTCGCTGGCCAAGGCCGTGCACACCCTGCGTTACAGCGGTAAACGTGAGGAAGCCCTCGACGTGCTGATCCAGGTCAGCCTCGACGACGACCCCGGACGCGGCGGCTGCCCGCTCGCCGAACTGGACGCGCTCGCCGAGCACCTTGAGCAGGCGGAGGACCTGCGGCTTCGCGGCCTGATGGCCGTCGCACCGCTCGGTGCGGACCCGGCCGCCGCCTTCGAGCGGCTCGCTCGCGCGGGTGAGGCACTGCGAAAAGATCACCCGAATGCCGCAGAAGTCTCTGCCGGGATGAGCCATGATCTCGAGCAGGCGATCACGCACGGCTCGACCTGTGTGCGTGTCGGAACCGCGTTGCTCGGTGGACGCGGTTTAGCCTCGCCGTAGGGAGCTCGCGCGGTCGTGACGTTTCGTATCCGCCCGCGCGGGGCACTGATGGCGTGAAATATGCGTTGGTGCGGGAGCGGCTAGGGCTAGGGAGAGGCATGAGCGCGCTGCAGAAGCTGAAGGCCTACTTCGGGATGGTGCCCGCAGAAGACGACGGTTACGACGTCGAGGACGACTACCGGCGCGGCTACGACGACGACTACGACTCCTACGAGGAGCCGGCCCCGCGGTCGTCGCGCTCACGGTACCGCGAGCGCGAGGACACGTACGACGAGCCCGTCAGTCGCAGCCGATCACGCTCCGTGGCCAGTGCCGAGCCCGCCGTTCACGGTGCGCTGGCCATCGACCGGCAGCCGGAGCCGGTGGCGCGCCTGCGCCCGGTCACCGAACCGGTCGTGCGCCAGCCGGTGCGCGATCCGCTGAGCCGCATCACCACGCTGCACCCGACCAGTTACGCGGAGGCGCGGGCGATCGGGGAGCACTACCGCGAGGGCATCCCGGTGATCATGAACCTCACCGAGATGGAGAACGCGGACGCGAAGCGGCTCGTCGACTTCGCCGCTGGGCTGGCCTTCGCGCTCAGAGGGTCGATGGACAAGGTCACCAACAAGGTGTTCCTTCTCTCACCGCCCGATGTGGACGTCACCGCGGAAGACCGTCGGCGGATTGCCGAGGGCGGATTGTTTTTGCGGGGCTGAAGTCGCTCGGACCGCTGAGCGCAAGCAGACGTGACTTTGCCGACCCGGAGCGGCCGGCACCCCCTCAGCAGCGTCTTCGAAGAGGACGCCCGGTTAGAGTAGGTACGTGGAAGCTGTGTGGCTGGTCGTCTGGTACGTGCTGTTCGCCTTCTGGCTGCTGCTCACGGCGCGGATCGTGGTCGAACTCGTCCGGACCTTCGCCCGTGAGTGGCATCCGGCCGGAGGGGTTGCGGTCACGCTCGAGACCATCTACACAGTGACGGACCCGCCGGTTCGGTTGTTCAGACGGATCATTCCGATGGTTCGAATCGGCGGCGTCGGACTGGACTTGTCGATTATGGTGCTGCTGTTGGTTGTGTTCTTCGCGATGCAACTGGCGACTCCAAGTTGATCGGGGAAAACTTGGGTGGACCTGCAGGCCATGGAGTGCGTGAGGTGATCTGATGTCGTTGACCCCCGCTGACGTGCATAACGTCGCGTTCAGCAAGCCGCCCATCGGCAAGAGGGGCTACAACGAGGACGAGGTGGACGCGTTCCTCGACCTGGTGGAGACCGAGCTGGCCCGGTTGATCGAGGACAACAACGAGCTGCGCCAGCAGATGGAACAGCTCGACGCGGAGCTCGAATCGACCCGTAGCGAGCTGGAGAACGCCAAGGCGAACGTCGGCGCGCCACCGATGCGTGAGGAGCCCTCGCGGCGTCTCGCGCCGGTGCCGCCGCCGCAGTCCGCCATGGAGCAGACCCAGGCGCACTCGATGGTGAGTGACAGCACCGAGCCGAACGTGCAGGCCGCCAAGGTCCTGGGCCTGGCCCAGGAGATGGCCGACCGGCTCACCGCCGAGGCGAAGACCGAGTCCGACGGGATGCTGGCCGAGGCCCGCACCAAGTCCGAGCAGCTGCTCTCGGACGCCCGGGCGAAGTCCGACTCGATGGTGAACGAGGCCCGCACCCGCGTCGACACGATGCTGAACGACGCGCGGACCCGTGCGGAGACCCTGGAGCGCCAGGCGCGCGACAAGGCGACCACGCTGGAGCGCGAGTCGCAGCGGAAGTACACCGAGACGATGAACAGCCTCAACTCGGAGAAGAGCGGACTGGGCAAGAAGATCGAAGAGCTGCGCACGATCGAGCGGGAGTACCGCACGAGGCTGCGCGGGTTCCTCGAGTCCCAGCTGCGCGAACTCGACGACCGAGGATCGGCGGCGCCCGCGTCGGCGTCCTCGAACTCCGGGCAGTCGTCCGGATCGACGAGCGGCGGCCAGGGCTACTCCTTCGGCCCGCGGGCCGAAGCCGGCTGAGTTTCCGGCCGTGGCACATTCCGCTACCGGGGTGTGCCACGGTTCGGAGTCGATCCGGTACCACCGGTGGGCGGGTCGTGGTCCGCTCCCGGGTGGTTCGTGCTGTAATGCAGCGTGCTTTACATAGTGCTGGTCCTGGTACTGGCGGCTCTGGGGTTGCTCGTCTCCGCGCTGATCACGGCTTCTTCGCTGTGGGCGTGGGTCTCCATCGGCCTTTCCGTCCTGGCCGGGCTGATCCTGGTCGTCGACTGGCTGCGCCGCCGTCGCCGGTCCGCGGCGCCGGCCCCTGAAGCGCCGGCCCCCGAGGCGCCGGCCGTCTCCTCTCCGCCGGAACCCGCCGAAGAGGAACAAACCACCCTGATCCCGGCGGCCGGCGACCTGGGTGACCCGCCCGACACTTCGGCCGAGCCCGAAACAACGCCCGATGCCGACCCGGGAGTCGAAGACACCCCGGAGGCGGACGTCGCCGTCCTGGCCGACCTCGAGGACGAGGTCGTGGTGGTCGACGAGCACCCCCGCTACCACCTGCGCACGTGCGAGTGGCTCGGCACCCGCGACACGATCCCGATCGGCGTCGGCGAGGCCCGCCAGCTCGGCTTCACCCCCTGCGACCGCTGCACCCCCGACGCCACCCTGGTAGCCGCCCACCGCTGACCGCAAAGCCCCGCCAATCACGCGTGATGCCCCGCCAATCACGCGTGATGCCCCTCTGATCACGTGTGATGCCCGGCGGAACTCGCGTGATCAGACCCGGAACTCGCGTGATTCCCGCCGTAACTCGCGAGTTACGGCCTTGATCACGCGAGTTACGGCTCTAATCACGCGAGATACGAGTTTCGGCACGGTCTCAGGTGGCGTGACCGTACGTGCCCCTCGTGACAACCCGGTTGCGCGGGCCGGTTAACCTGGTAGGCAACACGGCGTCGATCCGGCCATCACCGGGGAGCCTCCGGAAGAACCGAGCGCGAGCTCTCAGTAGAACCGGACGGGTGCGGCCCGTGACAGCCGTCGAATGAGCGGCCCGGGAGCAGCTGCCGGGCAAGCGGGGTGGTACCGCGGAACGCCGAGGCGTCTCGTCCCCGTGTGGGTGACCGGTGCGGGAGCCGGTCGTCCGTACGCGAGCGACGAACCGAGGAGCACCCCGATGTACCCCCAGGCCCAGCTCGGCGACGGCGCAGGAGTTCCGTCGCAGCCGTCGTTCCCCGCACTGGAAAAGCAGGTCCTCGCCTACTGGGAGAGCGACCGGACGTTCCAGGCGACCATCGACGCGCGTCCCGCCGGCGAAAAGGGCGAAAACGAGTACGTCTTCTACGACGGCCCGCCCTTCGCCAACGGCCTGCCGCACTACGGCCACCTGCTCACCGGGTACGTCAAGGACCTGGTGCCGCGCTACCAGACGATGAAGGGCCGCAAGGTCGAGCGCCGCTTCGGCTGGGACACCCACGGCCTGCCCGCCGAGCTCGAGGCCATGCGCCAGCTCGGCATCACCGAGACGTCCGAGATCGAAGAGATGGGCATCGCGAAGTTCAACGCGGCTTCGCAGGAGTCCGTTCTCCGCTACACCGACGAGTGGCGTGAGTACGTCACCCGCCAGGCCCGCTGGGTCGACTTCGACAACGACTACAAGACCCTCGACGTCACCTACATGGAGTCGGTGCTGTGGGCGTTCAAACGCCTGTGGGACAAGGGACTCGTCTACGAGGGCTACCGCGTCCTGCCGTACTGCTGGCGCGATGCGACGCCGCTGTCCAACCACGAGCTGGGCATGGACTCGGACGTCTACCGCAACCGCCAGGACCCGGCCGTCACGGTCGGTTTCCGCCTGGAGGGCAACAACAACGAGCTCGACGGCACCTACCTGCTGATCTGGACGACGACGCCGTGGACGCTGCCGTCGAACCTCGCCACCGCCGTGCACCCCGAAGTGCAGTACGTCGTTGTGGAGAGCGAAGGCAAGCGGTTCCTGCTCGCCGAAGCGCGGGTTGCCGCGTACGCGCGTGAACTCGGCGAAGAGCCGGCGGTCGTCGCGCACTACACCGGCACGCAGCTGCTCGGAACCCGTTACGCACCACCGTTCCCGTACTTCACCGGCACCGAGAACGCGCACCAGGTGCTGGCCGCCGACTACGTCACCACCGACGACGGCACCGGGATCGTCCACATCGCCCCCGCGTACGGCGCCGACGACAAGCTCGTCACCGACGCCGCCGGCATCCCGCCGGTCACGCCGGTCGACGCGCACGGCAAGTTCGACGCGACCGTGCCGGACTACGAGGGCCAGCAGGTCTTCGACGCCAACCCGAACATCGTCCGCGACCTCAAGAACGGCACGGGTTCCGCGGCGCAGCAGGGCGCTGTGCTGCTGCGGCACGAGACCTACGACCACTCCTACCCGCACTGCTGGCGCTGCCGGAACCCGCTGATCTACCGCGCGGTGTCGTCGTGGTTCGTCGCGGTGACGCAGTTCAAGGACCGGATGGTCGAGCTGAACCAGCAGATCACCTGGCACCCGGAGAACGTTAAGGACGGCCAGTTCGGGAAGTGGCTGGAGAACGCCATCGACTGGTCGATCTCCCGCAACCGGTACTTCGGCACGCCGATCCCGGTCTGGCAGTCCGACGACCCGGCGTACCCGCGCACCGATGTCTACGGCTCGCTCGACGAGCTTGAGGCCGACTTCGGGGTGCGGCTGGACAACCTGCACCGGCCCTACATCGACGAGCTGACCCGGCCGAACCCGGACGACCCGACCGGCAAGTCCACCATGCGCCGCGTCCCGGACGTCCTCGACGTCTGGTTCGACTCGGGCTCGATGCCCTACGCCCAGGTGCACTACCCGTTCGAGAACGCCGAGTGGTTCGAGCACCACTACCCGAGCGATTTCATCGTCGAGTACATCGGGCAGACGCGCGGCTGGTTCTACCTGCTGCACGTGCTCGCGACGGCGCTGTTCGACCGGCCGGCGTTCCGCGCCTGCGTCGCGCACGGCATCGTGCTGGGTTCGGACGGCGCGAAGATGTCCAAGTCGCTGCGCAACTACCCGGACGTCAACGAGGTGCTCGAGCGCGACGGCTCCGACGCCATGCGCTGGTACCTGATGGCGAGCCCGATCCTGCGCGGCGGCAACCTCATCGTCACCGACAAGGGCATCCGCGACGCCGTCCGCCAGGCCGTGCTGCCGCTGTGGAACTCGTACTACTTCCTCGCGCTGTACGCGAACGCCGAGGGCGTGGAAGGCCAGTGGCGCACGGACTCGACGAACGTGCTCGACCGGTACGTCCTGGCGAAGACGCACGAACTCGTCACCGACGTCGAGTACGCGATGGACCACTACGACGTCGCGGGCGCGTGCCAGACCGTCCGGGACTTCCTCGAGGTCCTGACGAACTGGTACGTGCGCCGCTCGCGCGACCGCTTCTGGGCGGGCGACAAGGACGCGATCGACACGCTGCACACGGTGCTGGAAGTGACGTCGCGCGTCGCGGCGCCGCTGCTCCCGCTGACCACCGAGGTCGTCTGGCGCGGGCTCACCGGCGGCCGCTCGGTGCACCTGACCGATTGGCCGAACGCGAACGACCTGCCCGCGGACGCGGCCCTGGTCACCGCGATGGACCGGGTGCGGCAGGTGGCGTCCTCGGCGCTGTCGCTGCGGAAGGCGAACAAGCTGCGCGTGCGGCTGCCGCTGTCGTCGCTGGTCGTCGCGGCCGAGGACGCCGAGACGATGGGCTCCTTCGCCGACATCCTGCGCGACGAGGTGAACGTCAAGGCGGTCGAGCTGACCGCCGACGTCGCCGCGCACGGCGGGTTCGAGGTCGCGGTGAACGCCCGCGCCGCCGGCCCGCGCCTGGGCAAGGACGTCCAGACCGTGATCAAGGCGGTCAAGGCGGGTGACTGGTCGTTCCAGGGCGGCGCCGTGGTCGCGGCCGGGATCGCCCTGCAGGAGGGCGAGTTCGAACGCCGGCTGGTCGCCAAGGGCGGCGGCGCGGCGGCCGAGCTGCCCGGCGGGTCCGGCCTGGTCCTGATCGACACCGAGGTGACGCCGGAGCTGGCGGCCGAGGGCCTGGTCCGCGACCTGGTCCGGGTCGTGCAGCAGGCCCGCCGGGACGCCGGGCTCGACGTCGCCGACCGGATCGCGCTGACCGTCGACGCGCCCGCCGACGTCGTCGAGGCGGCTCGGACGCACGAGGAGTTCCTCGCGTCGGAGACGCTGGCGACGTCGGTGACCCACGGCCCGGCCGGCGAGGGCTTCGCCGGCACGGTCGGCGACGGCACGAAGGTGACCGTGGCGGTCGCGAAGGCCTGACTGCGGGGGTGGCCGGTAGGGTGCAGACTCGGCCGGCCACCCGTGGGCGGCTCCTTGGGGGAGGGGAACCGGAAATGAGCCCTGGTAAGAGACGCGGCATCCTGATCGGTGGCGCGCTGCTGGTCGTCGTGGTCGTGGTGGCCGCGTTCTTCCTGCTGAACAGCGGGGGGTCGAAACCGGAGGCCGCCACCGGCGCGACGGCGGTGGAGAGTCCCGGCGCGCTCGACCCGCGCTCGGCGATCACCGAATACCTGCAGGACCTGGCCGAGAACAACCCCGACGCGGCCGCCCGGCTGACCGACGACAGCGCGGCCGCCGCGGTGGCCCTGCGGGCCACGCGGAACACGCTGAACCCGTCGTCGGTGACCGCCAAGCTGACCGTGCTGCAGCCGACCCCGGCCGGGGCGAAGCGGACCGGCGGCACGTTCGGCCTGTCCTGGACGCTGAAGCCGGGCCAGGTCTGGACCTACGACGTGCCGTTCGAGCTCACCCAGGCCGAGGGGAAGTGGCTCGTGCACTGGGTGCCGTCGCTGCTGCACCCGAAGCTGGAGGCGGGCCAGCGGCTGGTGATCAGCACGGCCGCGCAGGACACCACCGCGGTCGCCGACCGCGACGGCAAGCCGCTGCTCATCAGCGGCTCCGGCGGCGTTCGGCCGGTGGACGGCAACCCGGCACCGCTGCTGCGCTCGGCGCTCACCGGGCAGGTCACCGCCGCGGCCGGCGGGGGCTTCGCCGTCGAGCGCGTCGACGCCGCCGGCAAGAGCGTCGAGACGCTGTTCGGGAAGGCTGCGGCCGAAGGGGCGAAGCCGCTGGTGTCGAGCCTGAGCCTGGCGGCGCAGAACGCCGCCCAGGCCGCGGTGGACGGCTACCAGGGGTCGGCGATGCTCGTCGCCCTCGACACGGGCTCGGGGGACCTCCTCGCCGTCGCGCAGAACGCCGCCGCCGGGAGCACGCCCAAGGCGCTCAACGGCCTGTACGAGCCGGGTTCGTCGTTCAAGATCGCGACGTCGGTGGCGGCGGTCCAGCAGAGCGGCCTCACCGCGGCTTCGCCGGTCGACTGCCCCGGCGTCGCGACGATCGGCACGCGGACGGTCAAGAACGAGGGCTTCGAACTGGGCGCGACGAACCTGCAGACGGCGTTCGCGCGCTCCTGCAACACGACGTTCGGGCAGCTCGCGCTCGGCCTGCCCGCGGACGGGCTGAAGAAGGCGGCCGACGAACTCGGCCTCAACGCCGACTACGAGATCCCCGGGATCAAGACCGAACTGGGGAAGGTCGAACCCGCGGCGAGCAAGGACGAGCAGGTCGAGGACGGGTTCGGCCAAGGGCGCATCCAGGCCAGTGCCCTCGGCGGCACGCTGATGGCCGCCACGGTCGCCACCGGCAAGGCGATCACGCCGCGGCTGTGGCACGACCTCGAGACCACGGTCGTCAAGGGCTACTCGCCGCCGCCGGCAGCGGTGCTCGGCGAGGTGCGGAAGATGATGCGCGCGGTGGTGACCAGCGGGACCGGCCACGCGGCCGCGTCCGCGGGCACCGTCTTCGGCAAGACCGGCACCGCCCAGTTCGGCGACGGTTCGAACGCGACGGGCTGGTTCGTCGGCTACCGCGGGACGGTGGCGTTCGCGGTGGTCCTGGAGAACTCCAACGACTCGGGCCCGGCGGTCACCCTGGCCGCCAAGTTCCTCAAGGCCCTCTGACCTCCCTCGCGGCCAAACCCGAGCTTTCACGTGAAAGCTCGGCCCCCTGGTGCGAGCTTTCACGTGAAAGCTCGGCGTTGCTTCGGGCGCGGGCGAAGTTTCGGCGCCGTAGCGTGGGGGCATGGAGACGATCGCGCTGGCCGAGGTGGCCGCGGTGCTGGCCGACCCGAGCCGGGCGACCATGTGCCTCGTCCTGCTGGACGGGCGGGCCTGGACCGTCGGCGAGCTCGCGAAGGCGGCCGGGATCGCGCTCTCGACGGCCAGTGAGCACGTCACCCGGCTGGCCGGGGCCGGGTTCGTCGTCCGCGTCAAGCAGGGCCGGGCCAGCTACGTCCGGATCGCCGACCCGCGCGTGGCCGAGCTGATCGAGCACCTGGCCCAGCACGCAGTGACATCGGGGGCCCCGCCCCGGGTGACCGGCCTGACGTCGTCGCTGCGCGCGCGGCGGCTGGGGTTCGCGCGGACCTGCTACGACCACCTCGCCGGTGAGCTCGGCGTCGCCCTCCGCGACGGCATGCTCGCGGCCGGGCTGGTCGACGCGGCCGGCGGCCTCGCGCTCACCTCGCGCGGGCGCGAAGTGCTGGCGCGGCTCGGCGTGCCGGTCGCCGCCGGGCGGCGGCCGCTGCTGCGCGACTGTCTGGATTGGACGGAGCGCCGCGACCACCTCGCCGGTGCCCTGCCCGCAGCGCTGCTCGACCGGGCGGTCGACGCCGGGTGGGTGGCCCGCGGCGGGCACCGCGCGGTCAGGGTGCTGCCGGCGGCGGGGGAGCCGTTCGCGGCCCTCGGTGTTGATCTCGACGCGCTCAGTGGTGTTGCGGCGCCTTAACACACCGGGGGTCCGGCGCCGGGCAGCGGTACACGAACGAGTTAACCTCCGCGCCTCACTATTCTGAGGGCCCCACGGCACTCGGGAGGGAGGCGGCATGGAGCAGCTTCCCGTGCTGCTCGGCGTCGGCGGCGTCGTGCTCCTCGCCTCCGTGCTGGCCGTGCGCGTGTCGATCCGGCTCGGCCTGCCCTCGCTGCTGCTGTACCTGGGGATCGGCGTGCTGCTGGGCGAAGCCGGCTTCGGCATCCGGTTCGACAACCCCGAGCTCACCCAGTCGCTCGGCCTCGCCGCGCTCGTCATGATCCTCGCCGAAGGCGGCCTGACCACCCGGTGGTCGGCGGTGAAACCGGCGCTGGGCAGCGGAATCGCACTGTCCACAGTGGCCGTCGTGGTGAGCATCGCGGTCACCGGCGCCGCCCTGCACTGGCTGCTGGGCCTCGACTGGCGGCTGGCGCTGCTGTGGGGTGCGGTGCTCGCCTCCACCGACGCGGCCGCGGTGTTTTCGGTGCTGCGCACGGCGGGGATCGGCAAACGGCTCACCGGGACGCTCGAGCTCGAGTCGGGCATCAACGACGCGCCGGCCTACATCGCCGTCGTGGTGCTGGCCGAAGGCACCACTGTGGACTGGACGCTGCCGCTGCTGGCGGTCTACGAACTGGCGGCGGGCCTGGCCATCGGGCTCGCCTTCGGCTGGCTCGGCGGGATCGCGCTGCGCCGGGCCGCGCTGCCGGCGACCGGCCTCTACCCGCTCGCCACGGTCGCGGTGTGCGTCGTGGCGTACTCGTCGGGGCAGCTGCTGCACGCGTCCGGGCTGCTCGCCACCTACGTCGCCGCCCTGGTGCTCGGCAACTCGCGGCTGCCGCACCGGTCGGACACGCTCTCGTTCGCCGAGGGCCTGGGCTGGCTGGCCCAGATCGGGCTGTTCGTGCTGCTCGGCCTGTTCGCTTCGCCGGGCCGGCTGCTCGACGCGATCGTGCCGGGCCTGGTCGCGGGCGCCGTCGTGCTGCTGCTGGCGCGGCCGGTCTCGGTCGTGTTGTCGATGCTGCCGTTCCGGCTGCCGTGGCGGGAACAGGCGTTCCTGTCGTGGGCCGGGCTGCGCGGCGCCGTGCCGATCGTGCTCGCCATGATCCCGCTGTCGCAGGGCCTGCCGGGTGCGCAGCGGCTGGTCGACGCGGTGTTCGTGCTGGTCATCGTGCTGACGCTGGTCCAGGGAGCGACGCTGGGCCCGCTCGCGCGCCGGCTCGGGCTGGCCAAGAAGTCCGAGGCGCACGAGATCGAGGTCGACTCGGCGCCGCTGGACGAACTGGGCGCCGAGCTGCTGCAGGTCCGCATCCAGCCGGGGTCGAAGCTGCACGGCGTGTACCTGTCCGAGCTGCGCCTGCCCGTCGGGGCGACGATCAGCCTGGTCGTCCGCGACGGCGCGGGCTTCACCCCGCAGAAGACCAGCCGGCTGCAGGAGCACGACCAGCTGCTGGTCGTGACGACGAGCGCCGTCCGCGACGCCGTCGAACGCCGCCTTCGCGCCGTCGACCGGGCCGGGCGCCTGGCTCGCTGGAGGGGCGAGTCCGGCCGCTAACGGAAATTTACGAACAGTCTTCCCAGTTGTCCCTCTTTTGGCTTTAATGTGCGCACGAACGGGTGAACACAGGGCCGAAGGAGTGCATCCGGTGACAAAAACTTCTGTGCGCGGGGCGAGCCTCGTCGCCGCGATCGCCGCCGCGATGGGACTCCTCGCTGCTCCGGCCGGCGCCGCTCCGTTCCCGGCGCTCACGTGGCCGTTCGAGGCCGGTCAGCAGGTCTACTCGGCGGGCATCCACTCTGACAACGGCAGCACCGGCGTGAAGAACGCCATCGACTTCAGCCCCGCCGACGGCACCGTCCGCGCGTCGGAGGCCGGCACCGTCCACCTGCAGCACTGCTCCGGCGGCGACTGGGTGACCGTCGACCACGCCGGCGGCCTGCGCACCGGCTACTACCACCTGGAAGGCATCCGGGTCGCCGACGGTGAGCAGGTGGCGGCCGGGACGGTGCTCGGCTCGACCGGCAACGCGCTGCCGTGCGGCGGCAGCAGCACCGGCGCGCACGTGCACTTCACGCTCTGGACGCTCCCGGACGCGGCGGCGGGCGACTGGGACGGGATCGCGTTCGCGCGCATTTCGACGACGATCGCGGCGGCCCTCGGCGAGCCGGTCGACGGCAAGACCCTCGGCGGCTGGCGCTTCACCGCGGGAGCCGGCCAGTACTCGGGCACCGCGACGCACCTGGCGGACAACACGGTGGTCCAGCTGCCGGGCCGCTTCCGCGCAAGCTTCTGACACCCCTGCGCCCGAAGCCGGTCACCTTCGACGGCGCCTACCGCCTGTGAGCGGCGTCTCAGAATGTGAGCGCGGGGTTGGCCGCCGGGCGCGCTCTCGGTTACCTTCTGGATCAGGTCATGAGTGCCAGCGCGAAGCCCCGGCTTGCTGGCCGGCAACCCTCCTACCGCGGTGGGGTGCCCCGGGTGAAGACCGGGCCGGTCGCGCCGTGCGACGGGCAAGCGCGGGCCCCTCGCCGGGGGTCCCCCGGATCGCCGAGGAGGCACCCGATGACTCTCGCCATCGACCGCACCCAGCTCGAAACCGTTGTTTCCGAGGACATCCCCGCCGTCGCGGGTGCGTCGCTGCGGGTGCCGCTGGTGACCGGCGGGGACATCGGCTACGCCAACCTCGACCACGCCGCGAGCGCACCCTGCCTCGACGCGGTCCGCAGCGCCGTCGACGAATTCCTGCCCTGGTACGCCAGCGTCCACCGCGGGGCCGGCTTCGCCTCGCAGGTCTCCACCAAGCTCTACGAGCGCACCCGTGACGTCGTGCGCCGCTTCGTCGACGCGCGGCGGACCGACACCGTCGTCTTCACCCGCAACACCACCGACGCCTTCAACCTGCTCGCCCGCAGCCTGCCCCGGCACACCACGGTGATCGTGTTCGACACCGAGCACCACGCCGCGCTCCTGCCGTGGCAAGGCCCGAACGTCCGGCGGCTGCCCACCCCGCGCACCCGCCTCGCCGCCGTGTCCTCTGTGGACGAGGCGCTCGCGGGTGCCCCGCAGGGACCGCGGCTGGTGGTCGTCACCGGAGCGTCCAATGTGACCGGTGAGCTGCTCCCGGTGGCGGAAATCGCCGCCGTGGCGCGGAAACACGGCGCTCGCATCGCCCTCGACGCCGCCCAGCTGGCCCCGCACCGCCGGATCTCGATCAAGGAACTGGACGTCGACTACGTCGCGCTGTCCGGCCACAAGCTGTACGCCCCCTTCGGTGCGGGCGCGCTGATCGGCCGCGCCGACTGGCTGCGCGCGGCCCGGCCGTACCTCGCCGGCGGCGGCGCGACCAAGCTCGTCACCGAGGACGCCGTCGTCTGGAACACCGGGCCGGAGCGGCACGAAGCCGGTTCGCCCAACACTGTCGGCGTGTACGCGCTCGGCGTCGCGTGCGAAACCCTGAGCCGGCACTGGGCCGCCGTCGAGGCGCACGAACAGGCCCTGCTCACCCGGCTGCGCAAGGGGCTCGAGGGCATCCCGGGCTGCGCCGAGCTGCGGCTGTTCGACGCGCCGGTCGATCGGGTCGGCACGGTCGGCTTCGTCGTCGACGGCTTCGACCCGGGCTGGCTCGCGGCGGTGCTGTCGGCCGAATACGGCATCGGCGTCCGCGACGGCGCCTTCTGCGCCCACGTCGCGGCGAAGCGCCTGATCGCCGCCGCCGGTGGCGACGGGCAGCAGGCGGTCCGCGTCAGCCTCGGCCTCGGCAGCACGGAGGAACACGTCGACCGCGTGGTCCTGGCGCTGCGGCAGATCGTCGCGCGCGGAGCCCGCTGGGAGTACGCGAAGGTCGACGGCCGCTGGGCGCCGGTGGGCGACCCGCGGGAGCTGCCGCCGTTCTGCTGAGCGCTAACCTGGGCCGATGGGGAGAGGGCCGCGTTTCTGGTTTCCGCTGGCACTGCTGGGGTTCGCGCAGATCGGCTTGGCCGCGGCACAACTGCTGTCGCGGCGCAGCCGGGCCGGAAGCGAGTCCGCGAACCTGCTCCTCGGGCCGTTGGTCCCGGCCGGTGCGACGCAGTACAGCCGGCTCCAGTTCCGGCCGCTGGACGAGTTCTACGCCCTGGGACCGGGCCTGCCGGGGGAAACCGCGTGGCTGGTCGCGCTCGGCGTGGTCCTCGCCGGCACGGCCGTCTGGTACGCGGTCGCCCTGCGGCCCGCCCGCACCGGGCGGTTCGTCCTCGGCACGGTCGCCGCGCTGCTCGCCGTCCCGCTGCTCGACCTGGTCTTCTCGTGGCAGTTCCGCATCGGCGACGGCCTGCGCGGCCCGCTCCTGGCCACGCTCGGCCTGCTCATCCTCGCCGCGTACGAGCGCAGCCGGTTCGTCCTGCTCACCACGATCGTGTTCGCCCTGGTCGCCGTGGTGCTCTCGGCGGACATGGCCGGCGTGCTGATCTCGGCGGTGATCCTGCTGGCCGCCGCCTTCATCGCCCTGCTGCGGGAAAACCCGCGCTCGATACCCTGACGCGATGGGGAGTTCCCGCCGGTACTGGTTCCCGCTGGCCGCGCTGGGGTTCGCGCTGCTGGTGATGGTGGCCGTCGAAGTGGTCCCGGACGACATCGAAGCCGCGCAGGGGTACCCGCTGACCCAAGGCTTGTCCGGCCTCGGTACCGGCGGAGTCGGCGGCACCGGCTATCCGGAGACACAGTTCTACGGGATTGCGTTCGCGGCCTCGGCCGACGTGGTGCCCTCGGCGACGCTCGGCTGGCTCGCCGGTCTCATCTGCGTGGTGCTCGCCGTGGCCGCCTGGTACTGGTGGCCGCTGCGGCGGCAGCGGCCCGGCCGGTTCCTGCTCGGCACACTCGGGGCACTGGCCGCCGTCCCGCTGCTCGACCTGGTCGGCGCCCTCCAGCTCCGGCTCGACGGCGACGTCCGCGGCGCACTGCTGGCGGCCCTCGGCCTGCTCCTGCTGGCCGGCTACGAGCGCAGCTGGTTCGTGCTGGCCGTCGCCGGGGTGTTCGCGCTGGTCGCGACGGTGTTCCTGCCCCCGGTGGCCGGCGCGCTCACCGGGGCGGGCGTGCTGTTCGCGGCCGCGTTCGCCGTCCTCCTGCGCCCCCGGCCGGACGGGCCCGAAGCGGTCTGACCAGCGCCGTGGACAATGGACCGGTGAGCACCGAGCCCAGCCACTCCGAGCCCGACACCGAAGCCGCCGCCGAGGCGCTGCCCGATCCCGCCGCCGACGCGCCGGAGAACCCGGAGGTCCCGGCGAAGCCGCTGCTGCCGAAGCGGCGGGTCGGCTGGGTGTTCGCCATCGCCGTCGTGTTCTGGGCGATCGACCTGGTGACGAAGAACCTGGTCACCGCCAACCTGGAGGGCAAGGAGCCGGTCCGGATCCTCGGCGGGCTGATCTACCTGCAGGTCATCCGCAACCCCGGTGCCGCGTTCTCGATGGCCACCGGCATGACCTGGGTGCTCGCGCTGGTCGCCCTCGCCGTGGTCATCGCGATCGTCTGGCTGGCGCGGCGGCTGCGCTCGATCGGCTGGGCCATCGGCCTCGGCCTCGTGCTCGCCGGCGCCACCGGCAACCTGACCGACCGCATCTTCCGCGCGCCCGGCGGGCTGCAGGGGCACGTCGTCGACTTCATCTCGGCGTTCGCCCCCAACGGCAGGGGCTTCGCGATCTTCAACATCGCCGACTCCGCGATCTGCGTCGGCGGGGCCCTGATCGTGCTGCTGTCGCTGCTGGGCAAGGACTACGACGGCACGTCGACCAAGGACAAGAAGAAGCAGGAGGAGCAGGCGTGACGTCACGGATGCTCCCGGTGCCCGACGGACTCGACGGGATGCGGGTCGACGCCGGCCTGGCCAAGCTGCTCGGGCTGTCCCGCACGGTCGTCGCCGAGCTCGCCGAATCCGGGGACGTGCTGCTCGACGGCCGTCCCGCCGGCAAGTCCGACCGGCTTTCCGGGGGCGGCCTCCTGGAGATCACGCTGCCGGAGCCGTCGAACCCGGTGCAGGTCGTCGCCGAGCCGGTCGAGGGCATGAAGGTCCTGCACGACGACGACGACATCGTGGTGATCTCGAAGCCGGTCGGCGTCGCCGTGCACCCGAGCCCGGGCTGGACCGGCCCGACCGTTGTCGGCGGGCTCGCCGCGGCCGGCCTGCGCATCGCGACGTCGGGAGCGGCCGAGCGCCAGGGCGTGGTCCACCGGCTCGACGCGGGCACCACCGGTGTGATGGTGGTGGCCAAGAGCGAGCACGCGTACACCGTGCTGAAGCGCGCGTTCAAGGAACGCACGGTCGACAAGGGCTACCACGCGATCGTCCAGGGTCACCCGGACCCGATGCGCGGCACGATCGACGCCCCCATCGACCGCCACCCGCGCCACGACTACAAGTTCGCGGTGGTCCAGGGCGGCCGCCCGAGCGTGACGCACTACGAAGTGGTCGAGGCGTTCCGCGCGGCCTCGCTCGCGCACATCAAGCTCGAAACCGGGCGGACGCACCAGATCCGCGTCCACTTCTCGGCGTTGCGGCACCCCTGCGTCGGCGACCTGACCTACGGCGCCGACCCGGTGCTGGCCCGCCACCTCGGGCTCAGCCGGCAGTGGCTGCACGCGAAGACCCTGGGGTTCGCGCACCCGGCGGACGGCCGGTGGGTCGAGTTCGAATCCGAGTACCCGGACGACCTGGCGAAGGCGCTGGAAACCCTGCGCGACGAAAGCTACTAGTCCTCGATCGACCAGGTGATCGTGCGCTCGTCGGGCTCCGGCCGCGGGCTCCAGCGCACCGAGACCACGCGCGTGGCGTCCGGGAGGACGTACACCGTGTGGCCGCCCAGGGTCTCGCCCGGGTCGACGCCGATCTTGTGCGGGGGCCGGGAGGTCAGCGACACCGGCGCCTTGCCGATCGGCGTGCCGTCGGCGGCGAGCAGCTCGAGGTAGTTGTCCGGCAGCGACGCGAACGGGATCGACCCGCGGTTGGTGATCTCGGTGTGCACGACCACCGCGCGTTCGCCGTCCTCCAGGCGGTACCCGGCCGCGCTGAACAGGTAGTCCGCCGGGTCCTGCACCTCGAGCAGCTGCACCGACAGCTGCTCGCCCTCCAGGCCCTGGGTCTCCATGACCTCGCCGAGGCGGCCGCGCTTGCCCGCGGCCGGCGCGCTCGGGCGAGCGGGCTCGTCACCGCGGGCCCAGGACGCCGTCTGCGGCACGCCCCACGTGCTCACGGCCGGGTCGAGGGGCACCGGCGGCGGGGTGAACGGCCGGGGCGGGCGCGGCGGCTGCTGGGGCGGCGGGCCCGGGTATCGCCCCGACGGCGTGCCTTGGACTTGGTGCGGTCCGGACGGCGTGCCGTGAACGTTGTACGGCCCCGAAGGCGCGCCCTGGACGTTGTACGGCCCGGAAGGCGCGCCTTGCACGTTGTACGGGCCCGAAGGGGTGCCCTGGACCGGCGGGGGCATCGGCGGGGCGGGCTGCTGCGGCACCGGCTGGGACGGTGGCGGGAACTGCTGCTGCGGCGGCCGGTTCGCCCACGAAGGCGGTGCGCCGGCGATGGCCGCGCGCAGGCCGTTCGGGTCGCTTTCGACGCCGACGAGCAGGGGGAGCCCGCTGCCGGAGAGGGCGACCAGCCGGTAGGCGACCTCGCGGGGATCCATGCCGACCTTCGCCGCCAGCTCGTGCACGGCCGCCTTGCCGAGTTCGGCGAGCGCGGCGAGCAGACGGGTATCCACGGGATCGGTCACGGCCACCTGGGGAACGCTACCGCTTCGCCGATCCGCGGCGCCGAAGGCCGTCCGCCCCCGGCGAACGGTCCGCCGTTTCTGTCGGTGATCTCCGTTAGGGTCGGCCGGGAAGCACATCAGCCGAAGCTGGGGGTCCTGCCATGACCGCGGTCACCGAACTCGCCGACGAGTTCGTCGAAGCGCTGTTCGCCGCCGATCCGCTGCTGCCCGCGCTGCACGGCGTCCGGCCCGCGGAGCCCGGGCTGGCGGACCTGTCCGCCGAGGCCGAACAGGCCTTCCGCGCGCGGCTCGTGACGTTCCTCGAGCGGGCCCGCGCGCTGGCTGCCGGAGGGTTCTCGGCCGAGGACCGCGTCACCCGCGAGGTCCTGATCACCACGGCCGAGAACCGGATCGCGGCGATCGACAGCCGGCTGGCCGAGTTCACGGTCACCGACCTCTCCATCGGGCCCGCCGCGGGCCTGCTCATGGCGCTGCCGATGACGACGGTGACAGCCGGAGAGACCGCCGAAGCCCAGCTCGGCCGGCTGGCCGCGATCCCGGAGTACCTGCGTCAGGCCGCGCGGCGGCACGCCGAGGGCATCGCCGCCGGGCTCCTCCCGGTGGCTCACCTGGTCGATGCCGCGGTCGCGCACCTCGACCGCTACCTCGCCGACCCGGACGCGGATCCGCTGCGCCGCCAGCCCGCCCCGGACGAGGAGTTCGAGCGACGGCGGGACGAGTTGCTCGCCAACGTCGTCCGCCCGGCTTTCGCCGAGTACCGCGAGTTCCTCGTCTCCGAGGTGAGGCCGCACGGGCGGCCCGCGGACCGGCCCGGCGTGTCGTGGCTGCCCGGCGGCGAAGAGACGTACGCCCGGCTCGCGGGGATGCACACGACCACCGGGCTCACCCCGGCGGAACTGCACCGGATCGGCCTCGAGACCATCGACGCGCTCGCCGTCGAGTACCGCGAGCTGGGGCTGAAGGTGTTCGGCACGGACGACCTCGCCGAGATCTTCGAGCGCCTGCGCACCGACCCGGCGCTGCGCTGGCGCAGTGCGGACGACCTGCTGGACACCGCCCGCACGGCCGTCGCCCGCGCGGCGGCGGAAGCCCCGAAGTGGTTCGGCCGGATCCCGGAGCAGCAGTGCACGGTCGAAGCGGTGCCGGCGGAGGTCGCGCCCGGCGCGCCCGCGGCGTACTACCTGCGCCCGGCCGTCGACGGCTCCCGGCCGGGGATCTACTTCGCGAACACTTACGAAGCCACCGAGCGGTTCCGGCACATGGCCGAAACGACCGCGTTCCACGAAGCCGTGCCGGGCCACCACTTCCAGCTCAGCATCGCCCAAGGGCTCACCGAGCTGCCGCTGCTGCGCCGCATCGGCATGTTCACCGCCTACATCGAGGGCTGGGGGCTCTACAGCGAGCGCCTTGCCGACGAGATGGGTCTGTACTCCGACGACATCGCCCGGCTCGGCCTGCTGACCGGCGACTCGCTGCGGGCGGGCCGGCTGGTCGTCGACACGGGGCTGCACGCGCTGGGCTGGAGCCGTCAGCAGGCCGTGGACTACCTCTTGGAGCACACGCCGGAGGCGCGCGCCGAGATCGAGTCCGAGGTCGACCGCTACATCGCGTGGCCGGGCCAGGCGCTGGCGTACATGGTGGGGCGGCTGGAGATCCAGCGGATCCGCGCCCGCGCCGAGCAGCGGCTCGGCTCCCGGTTCGACCGCCGCGCGTTCCACGACCTCGTGCTGGCCGGTGGGGCATTGCCGCTCTCGGTGCTGGCCACGGTCGTCGACGACTGGGTGGCCGGGTTCGGCGACACCGTCGACGGCCTGGCGAGCGAGCTCGTCGAGCTGTCGTTCGAGCAGGAGCCGCTGCACCCGTCGGTCCTCGGCCTGCCCGGCGAGCACGACCGGCTCGCCGACCAGACCCGGGAAGCCCAGGAGCGCTACCGGGCCGCCTACACCGGCATCGCCGCCCGCGCACGGGCACTGGCCACGGACGACCTGACGCCGGAAGAAGCCGTGACGCGCGAGGTCGTGATCGCCTCCGCCGAGGTCGAGGCCGACCGGCTCGGGGCGCGGACCGCCGACCTCGCGGTCAGCGACGGGCTCACCTCGCCCGCCCTCGGGCTGCTGATGTACCTGCCGTACTACCAGCTGGACGACGAGAAGAAGGCGCGCGGTTACCTGGCGCGGCTCGGCGCGATCGAGCCGTTCCTCGCCGAGCTGACCGAGCGGCAGCGCGAAAGCCTGGCCGACGGGCTGGTGCCGCCGGCGTACCTGGCCCGCGTCGGCGTCGAGTACATCGGCCGCTACCTCGCCGCGCCGGGCACCGACCCGCTGAAGGTGGGCACGACGGCGGCCGTCGAGGGCTTCGAGGCCGAGCGCGACCGGCTGCTCGCCGAGGTGGTCCACCCGGCGTACGCGCGGTACCGGGACTTCCTCCGCACGGAGGTCGAGCCGGCGGGGCGGCCCGACACCGCCCCGGGCATCTCCCACGTGCCCGGCGGAGCGGAGCGGTACGCCGCGCTGATCCGCGCCGAGACGACCACCGAGCGCACGGCGCAAGAGCTGCACGACACGGGGCTGGCGCTGATCGGGAAGCTCGCCGCGGAATACCGCGAGCTGGGCGCGAAGGTGTTCGGCACCACCGAGCTCGCCGAGATCTTCGAGCGCCTGCGCACCGATCCGGCCCTGCGCTGGCGGGACGGGGAAGAACTGCTGTCCGCGGCCCGGGACGCCATCGCCCGCGCCGAAGCCGTGGCGCCGCGGTGGTTCTCGCGGATCCCCGCCGAAAAGTGCGAGGTCGCGCCGGTGCCCGAGGCCGACGCGGCGAGCGGCACGATCGCGTACTACCTCCAGCCGTCGCTCGACGGGACGCGCCCGGGCACGTACTACGCGAACACCCACGAAGCGGACAAGCGCCCGCGGTTCACCAGCGAGGCGATCGCCTTCCACGAAGCCGTGCCGGGGCACCACTTCCAGCTCAGCCTGGCGCAGGAACTGCGGGACCTGCCGCTGCTGCGGCGGATCGGCATGTTCAACGCCTACGCCGAAGGCTGGGGCCTCTACGCCGAGCGGCTCGCGGACGAGATGGGCCTGTACTCCGACGACGTGTCGCGGCTGGGCATGCTCACGCAGGACTCGATGCGGGCCGGCCGGCTGGTCGTCGACACCGGCCTGCACGCGCTGGGGTGGAGCCGGCAGCAGGCGATCGACTTCCTGGTCGAAAACACGCCGATGGCGCGGCTGGAGATCGAGGCGGAGATCGACCGGTACGTCGGCTGGCCGGGCCAGGCGCTCGGGTACATGGTCGGGCGGCTGGAGATCCAGCGGCTGCGGGCCGAAGCCGAACAGGCGCTGGGCGAGCGGTTCGACATCCGCGGGTTCCACGAAGTCGTGCTCGGCCACGGCATGCTGCCGCTGTCCGCGCTGGCGAAGGTGGTCACCGACTGGGTGGCGGCGCAGCGGGACACGCCCCGCAGCCTGGCCGACGAGCTGGTCGCGCTGGACTTCGAACGGCAGCCGCTGTACCCCTCGGTGTTCGGCCTGCCCGGCGACCACGACCGGCTGCCCGATCCGGGTGCGGAGACCGAAGCCCGGCTCCGCGCGGGCTACGTCGCGATCGCCGCGCGGGCCGAGGCGCTCGACCCCACCGGCTTGCCGGCCGACGAGCGGGTCACCCGCGAAGTCGTGCTCTCCCAAGCGAAGTCCGCCATCGACGAGATCGACTCGCGCCGCGCCGACATCTCGGTCAGCGACGGGCTCGGTGCGCCCGCGCTGCAGGTGCTGCTCTACCTGCCGCAGACGGTGCTGGACGACGAGCCGAAGGTCCGCGGTTACCTGAGCCGGCTCGCCGGCATCGGCGGTTACCTCGACGCGCTGATCGGCCGGCAGCGGGCGGCGGTGCGTGACGGCCTGGTGCCGCCGGACTTCCTGGTGCGCATCGGCATCGACTACGTCGACCGCTACCTGGGCGCGCCCGGGAGCGATCCGCTGCGGGTGACACCGCCGTATGCGCTCGACGGCTTCGAGGCCGAACGCGACCGCCTGCTCGCCGAGGTCGTCCGGCCCGCGTATGGGCGTTATCGCGCGTTCCTGGCCGACGAGGTCCTGCCGGTGGCCCGGCCCGAGACGTCGCCCGGCATCGGTGCCCTGCCGGGCGGAGCGGAGCGGTACGCCGCGCTGATCCGCGTCGAAACGACCACCGAGCGCACGGCGCAGGAGCTGCACGAGACCGGGCTGGCGCTGATCGAAAAGCTGGCCGGGGAGTACCGCGAGCTGGGCGGGAAGCTGTTCGGCACCACCGACCTCGGCGAGATCTTCGACCGGCTCCGGACCGATCCGGCGCTGCGCTGGCGCGACGGCGAGGAGCTGCTGGCCGGGGCCCGGGCCGCCATCGCCCGTGCGGAAACCGTGGCCGCGCAGTGGTTCTCGCGGGTGCCGGAGCAGAAGTGCCAGGTCGCGCCGGTGCCGGCGGCCGAGGCCACCAGCGGCACGATCGCGTACTACCTGCGGCCGTCGCTCGACGGCACGCGTCCGGGCGTCTACTACGCGAACACCCATGAAGCGGACAAGCGGCCGCGGTTCGCCAGTGAGGCCATCGCGTTCCACGAAGCCGTGCCGGGGCACCACTTCCAGCTGTGCCTCGCGCAGGGCCTCGACGGCCTGCCGCTGCTGCGCCGGATCGCGCACGTCAACGCCTACGGGGAGGGCTGGGGGCTCTACGCCGAGCGGCTGGCCGACGAGATGGGCCTGTACTCCGACGACCTGTCGCGGCTGGGCATGCTGACCCAGGACTCGATGCGGGCGGGGCGGCTGGTCGTCGACACGGGCCTGCACGCGCTCGGGTGGAGCCGGCAGCAGGCGGTCGACTACCTCGCCGAGCACACGCCGATGGCGCGGCTGGAGATCGAGGCGGAGATCGACCGGTACGCCGGCGACCCGGCCCAGGCGCTCGGCTACATGGTCGGGCGGCTGGAGATCGAGCGGCTGCGCGCCGAGGCCGAGCAAGCCCTCGGCGAGGCGTTCGACATCCGGGAATTCCACGACGTCGTGCTGGGCAGCGGAACCTTGCCGCTGCCGGTGCTGTCCGGCGTCGTCGCCGACTGGGTGGCGCAGCGCCGTGACACGCCCGACAAGCTCGCCGACGAGTGCCTGGAGCTGATGTTCGAGGCGCAGCCGCTGTTGCCGTCCCTGTACGGCCTGCCGGGCACGCACGACAAGCTCGCAGACCAGAGCGCCGCAGCGGCCGCCCGGTTCCGCGCCGGGCTCGCCGGGATCATCGCCCGGGCCGAGGCGCTCGACACGGCGGCGTTGCCGCAGGGCGACCGCCTCACCCGCGACGTCGTGATCTGGCAGGCCCGCACCCAGATCGACCTGCTGGACTCCGGCCGGGCCGACATCGCGGTGAGCGACGGGCTGGCCGCGCCGGCCCTCGAACTGCTGATGGAGCTGCCGCAGACGATCCTCGACGACGAGGCCAAAGCCCGCGGCTACCTGAGCAGGCTGGCCGCCGTCGGCACGTACCTGGACCAGGTCATCGAGCGGCAACGGGCCGCGCTCGCGGAAGGCCTGACGCCGCCGGAGTTCCTGGCGCGCATCGGCGTCGGCTACGTCGAGCGGTACCTCGCCGCCCCGGAGAACGACCCGCTGAAGGTGCCGGTCCACGGGCTGGAGGCCGAGCGCGACCGGTTGCTGGCCGAAGTGGTCTACCCGGCGTACGCGCGGTACCGCGACTTCCTGGCCGACGAGGTCGTCCCCGTGGCCCGGCCCGAGACGTCGCCGGGGATCGGCGACCTGCCGGGCGGGCCGGAGCGGTACGCGGCCCTGATCCGCGCCGAGACGACGACCGAGCGCACGGCGCAGGACCTGCACGACACGGGTCTGGCCATCATCGAGCGGCTGGCGGGGGAGTACCGCGAGCTGGGCGCCGAGGTGTTCGGCACGACCGACCTCGCGGAGATCTTCGAGCGCATCCGGACGGACCCGGCCCTGCGCTGGCGCGACGGCGACGAACTGCTGGAAGCCGCCCGCGCGACGATCACGCGAGCGGAAGCCGTGGCGCCCCGATGGTTCTCGCGCGTCCCGGAGCAGCGGTGCCAGGTGGCGCCGGTGCCCGACGCGGAGGCCGAAAGCGGGTCGATCGCCTATTACATCGAGCCGTCGCTCGACGGTTCGCGGCCGGGCACGTACTACGCCAACACGCACGAGGCGGACCAGCGGCAGCGGACCCTGGGCGAGGCCGTGGCGTTCCACGAAGCGGTGCCGGGGCACCACTTCCAGCTGGCGCTGGCCCAGCAGCTGACGGGGGTGCCGCTGCTGCGCCGGATCGGCATGTTCAACGCGTACGCGGAGGGCTGGGGCCTGTACGCCGAGCGCCTCGCCGACGAGATGGGGCTGTATTCGGACAACACGGCGCGCCTGGGCCTGCTGACGCAGGATTCGATGCGAGCGGCACGGCTGGTGGTCGACACGGGCCTGCACGCGCTGGGCTGGAGCCGGCAACGGGCGGTCGGCTACCTGCGGGAGAACACGCCGATGGCTCAGATCGAGATCGAGGCGGAGATCGACCGGTACGCGGGCCACCCGGGCCAGGCGCTCAGCTACATGGTGGGCCGCCTGGAGATCGAGCGGCTGCGGGCCGAGGCCGAGCGCGAGCTGGGCGAGGGGTTCGACATCCGCGAGTTCCACGACACGGTCCTGGGCAGCGGAACCCTGCCCCTGCCGGTTCTGGCGGACGTGGTGGCCGACTGGGTGGCGGCGCGTGCAGGAGAGGGCAAGTGACCGCGGCCGGCCGGGCTCCCGCGGGGACGGGCAGTGATCGTGGGTGGCTGACCCGTCCGGCGGCGCGGACCGCCGGAAGCGGAAAGTGATGGCGGCGGCCGACCGGGCTGCCGGAGGCGGGGCGTGACCGTCGTGGCCGACCACTCGGCGGCGCGGGCCGCCCGGGACGAGGAGTGAACGTGACCTGGCTCGAGCTTGCCGACGACTCGCCGTTCGGCTTGGACAACCTGCCCTACGGCGTCTTCTCGGTCGGTGGGGCTCCCGAGCGGCGGGTCGGCGTGCCCGTCGGTGATCAGGTGCTCGACCTCACCGCCGCGGCCGAGCGGACCGCCGCCGCTTTTGCCCCGCTGCTGACCGCCGGGGTGCTCAACCCCCTGCTGGCCGCCGGGCCCGGGACCTGGCGGGAGGTGCGCGGCACCGTCACCGAATGGCTGACCGAACCCCGCTACGCCGACCAGCTGCGGCCGCACCTGGTGCCCCTCGCCGAGGTCACCAACCACCTCGCGTTCGAGGTCGCCGACTACGTCGACTTCTACTCCAGCGAGCACCACGCCCTCAACGCCGGCAAGATCTTCCGCCCGGACGCCACCGAGCTCCCGCCCAACTGGAAGCACCTGCCGATCGGCTACCACGGCCGGGCGGGCACCGTCGTCGCCTCGGGCACGCCGGTCGTCCGGCCGCACGGGCAGCGCAAGCCCCGCAACGCCGACACGCCCTCGTTCGGCCCGTCGCAGCGGCTCGACATCGAGGCGGAGGTCGGCTTCGTCGTCGGCACTCCGTCCACTGTGGGCACTCGGGTGCCCACGGCGGGCTTCGCGGACCACGTGTTCGGCGTCTGCCTGGTCAACGACTGGTCGGCGCGCGACATCCAGGCGTGGGAGTACCAGCCGCTGGGTCCGTTCCTCGGCAAGTCGTTCGCGACTTCGGTGTCGCCGTGGATCGTTCCGCTGGCCGCGCTGGAGCACGCGCGCGTCGACGGCCCGCCGCAGGACCCGGAGCCGTTCGAGTACCTCCGGACCGGCGAAAAGTGGGGGCTGGACCTGGCGCTGGAGATCCGGCTCAACGGCCACCTCGTGTCGAGCCCGCCGTTCGCGACCCAGTACTGGACGGCGCCGCAGCAGCTGGCGCACATGACGGTCAACGGCGCGAGCCTGCGCACGGGCGACCTCTACGCGTCGGGCACGGTCACCGGCCCCGAGCGTGACCAGCGGGGCTCGTTCCTGGAGCTGTCCTGGGGCGGCCAGGAACCCCTGGAGCTGCCGGGTGGGGTGACGCGGACGTTCCTCGAGGACGGCGACGAGGTCGTCATCAGCGCGACGGCCCCCGGTCCGGGCGGGGCGCGGATCGGCTTCGGCGAGGTGCGGGGGACGGTGGTGCCGGGCTGAACCGGGTGGAAGTGGCGGTGCGCACACCGGTCGGCGCCGGGTTTCCCGCATAATGACGGGCGACTAAGCGCTTGCTCATCACGGGAGGACGCCCATGAGGATCGGAACCGGAATCAGCTACGCCGGAGGCTTCGCCGAGAGCGTCGCCGACGTCGTCGAACTGGAGAAGGCCGGCCTCGACGTCGTCTTCGTGCCCGAGGCGTACTCGTTCGACGCGGTCAGCCAGCTCGGCTACCTCGCGGCGAAGACCGAGCGCGTCCAGCTGGCGTCCGGCATCTTCCAGATCTACACCCGCACGCCGACGCTGACCGCGATGACCGCGGCCGGCCTCGACTTCGTCTCCGACGGGCGGTTCATCCTCGGGCTCGGGGCGTCCGGTCCGCAGGTCATCGAGGGGTTCCACGGCGTGAAGTACGACGCGCCGCTCGGCCGCACCCGCGAGATCGTCGAGGTCTGCCGCCAGGTGTGGCGCCGCGAGCGCGTGGTGCACGAGGGCAAGCACTACACGATCCCGCTGCCGCCGGAGCAGGGCACCGGCCTCGGCAAGCCGCTCAAGCTGATCAACCACCCGGTGCGGGAGCGGATCCCGGTGCTCCTGGCCTCGATCGGGCCGAAGAACGTCGCGCTGACGGCGGAGATAGCCGAGGGCTGGCAGCCGATCTTCTTCCACCCGGAGAAGGCCGCCGACGTCTGGGGCGCGTCCCTGGCCGAGGGCAAGGCCAAGCGCGACGCGGCGCTGGGCGAGCTGGACACGTTCGTCACGGTGGCCCTGGCCATCGGCGACGACGTCGAGCCGCTGCTCGACCACCTGCGGCCGGTCCTGGCCCTGTACATCGGCGGGATGGGTGCCCGGGGCAAGAACTTCTACAACGACCTCGCCCGCCGCTACGGCTACGAGGCCGAGGCGAAGCTGATCCAGGACTTGTACCTCGACGGCAAGAAGGACGAAGCGGCGGCGGCGGTCCCGGTCGACCTGCTGCGCGCGATTTCCCTGGTCGGCCCGGCGGGCTACGTGAAGGAGCGGCTCGCGGCCTTCGCCGAGGCGGGCGCGACGACGCTGGTGGTCAACCCGCTGCAGCCGGGCCGCGAAGCCCGCGTGGCGGCGGTGTCGCACCTGCGCGAGCTGATCGGCTGAGCCGCCGCCGGTCTGCCGAGGCACTCGTGCGGCGGCTGTTGCGCCTGTGCGGGCCGAGCTGCAGACCGCCGGCCCACCTCATCGCAGTGCCGCGAATGACTCATTCGAGACCTCCGAGGTCGCGAATGAGTCATTCGCGACCTTTCGGCCCGGCGCTCGCCGTGCCGCGACCCGGCGGCTCGCGACCCTTCCGACCCGGGAGTCGCTAGGCCGCGCCCTTTCGGCCCGGCCCGGGACTCGCCGTGGCGCGACCCGCCGGCTTGCGACCCTTCCGACCCGGGACTCCCGTGGCGCGACCCCAGGCCGCCGCACGTCAGGCCGGAGTTGCGTACACCGCGACCCGCGGCTCGCTCAGCCCAGCGCCGTCGTACGTTCCATCGCTGGTGATCAGCCGTAGTTGCGGACCCGGGCCCTCCGCCGCCAGCAGCGTGCTGTCCGGCTCGTCCGGTGGGAACACCGCCGTCCGGCGGACCGTGAACCGCGTCTCGTGCCCTCCCGTGTCGCGGACCGTGATCGTTGCGCCCGGCTTCAGCTTGCCCAAGCGGCCGAACGCTCCCGGGGAATAGCCGAAGCCCGCGTGCGCCGACAGCACCGCGACGCCGGGGGCTCCCGGGACCGGGCCGTCGGCGAACCAGCCGATGCCGCGGGCCGTGCCCGGCTGCTCTCGGCGGCCGTCGATGTGGCCGAGGCCGAGCACGTTGTTCAGCGTCAAGCCGAGGTCGGGGATCAGCACCGCCGCGGGTGGGGCTCCTGCCGTTGCGGGCCGGTCCGTGGCCGGGGTGATCGCCGGGGCCGGGGCGAGCACCGAGGTGACGCCGAGCAGGACGCAGCCGAGCCCGGCCACGACCGCGAGCACGACGACGGCCGGCCGCACGAGCTCGGCTCGCCGCTCGGGCCGTTGCATCTCTTTCCCCTGCTCCACGCCGGTTCCGATATCCGATTGATCGCAGCGCGCGGCCTGGCGTTACCGAATCGTGTCCGGTTGCCCTCCGGTTCACTCGATCGGGTTATCTCACTGTGACCTTCGCGGCAGAACGACGCGTCCGGAGGGCCCCAATACCGGAAATGAGCGGCGCTCGCCGGTGACATGGGCCATCATTGCTGGTTTCGAGCCGTCGAACTGGGGATATTCACCAGGCGGAAGTGGAGGTACGCCGAGCTGTGCGAAAAGGGAAAGAGCCCGCGGTGGGCGTGCTGGACGTCGGTTCGTTCAGCGCCCGGCTCGTGGTGGTGCCGGTCGACGGCTCTCCGCGCGAGCCGCTGGTGAACCACCAGACCCGGCTGCGCCTCGATCGCGAACTCGACGACCGCGGCCGGCTCAGCGCCCGCGGCATCGAGGCCATCACGACCGCCGTCGCGGCGGGCATGACGACGGCCTACCGCCACGGCGTCAGCGACGTCTACCCGCTCGCGACCTCCTCCATCCGCGACGCGGCCAACGCGGCCGACGTCGTCCGGCACGTCGCCGGCGAAACCGGTGTCGAGCTGCGGTTCCTCTCCGGCCGCTGCGAGGCCGAGCTGACCTACCTGGCGGCCCGGCGCTGGTACGCCGCGGAACCGGGGCCGATGCTGGTGCTCGACATCGGCGGCGGGACGGTCGAGCTGGCCGCCGGTTCCGGCGAGAAGGCCACGTTCGCGCGCTCGCTCCCGCTGGGCGCCCGGTCGATGACGCGGGACTGGCTGCCGTCCGAACGCGTCTCGAACAAGCAGGTCAGGGCGCTGCGCACGCACGCACTCGACGTCGTGACGACCACGCTGGGTGCCGCCGACGTCGACGACCCGCGGGTGGTCGGCTGCTCGAAGGTGCTGCAGCAGCTCGCCCGGCTGGCCGGCGCCCGTCCGGGGAAGTGCAAGGAACTGCGGCTCGACGAGCTGCGCGCCTGGATCCCGCGGCTGGCCGCGCTGCCGCCGTCGAAGCGGGCGGAACTGCCGGGCATCTCCCGCAGCCGTGCGCACCAGGCCCTCGCGGGCGCGGTCGTCGCGGAAGCCCTGCTGACGGTCGCCGGCGGCAAGGTGACGATCTGTCCCTGGTCGACCCGCGACGGCCTGCTGCTCACCCTGCAGGACAAGGCGAGGGCGGCAGCCGGGAAGCACGCGGCCTGACCTGCTGGCCCCGACCGGGAAAACCGGGTATTCCGGAAAGCATGAGCGAGCAGCAGCGCCTCCACGGCCGCGAAGACGAAGACGAAGAGCTCCCGAAGCTGCCGACCTCCGGCAAGCTGACCCACGACGTGCCGACGGCGCCGGACCCGGACGTGAGCCCGGGCGGGACCGAAGAGGTTCCGGCCCCGCCCGGGCGAGACGCCGCTAGCGACCTTCCTCGGTGATCGGGTTGGCCGGCTCCGCGTACTGACGCACTTCTTCCGAGTCACGCCGCATCGGCGCCCGGCCCGGGGGCTGCTTCGGCGGGGTGCCCGCGTCGATCTTCGGGATCGCGTACCGCTGCGGCTCCGCCGTGACGGTGATGCGCTCGCCGTGGTGCAGCACTTCCAGCGGCGCACCGGCGACCACGTGGTAGGTGGCCTGGTCGGGGTCGATCTCGACCTGGAACCGGGTGCCGCGGAACATCAGGCGGAAGGTGATCCGGCCCAGCTGCGGCGGCAGCCGCGGGGAGAACGCCAGCGTCCCGCCGTGGTCGCGCAGACCGCCGAACCCGGCCACGGTGCCCTGCCACGCCCCGGCCAGCGACGCCATGTGCAGGCCGTTGCGCACGTTGTTGTGCACGTCGTGCAGATCGGTCAGCGCGGCTTCGGCGAGGTAGTCGTAGGCCAGCTCCAGGTGCCCCACCTCGGCCGCGACCACCGCCTGCGTCCCCGCCGACAGCGAGGAGTCGCGCACGGTCCTCGCTTCGTAGTACGCGAAGTCGCGGGCCTTCTCCTCCGGGCTGAACGAGTCGCCGCACAAGTGCAGTGCCAGCACCAGATCCGCCTGCTTCACGACCTGCTTGCGGTAGAGGTCGAAGTACGGGAAGTGCAGCAGCAGCGGGTAGTGCGCCTGATCGGTGCCCTCGTAGTCCCACTCGTCGTGGTCGAGGAACCCCTCCGACTGGGGGTGCACCCCGAGTTCCGCGTCGTAGGGCAGGTACATCGCCGCGGCGGCCGCACGCCAGGAGTCCAGCTCCACGGTGTCGACGCCGAAGCGCGCCGCCACTCCCGCGTGCCGCTCGCACGATTCCGCCGCCGCCTGCAGGTTCCGCCGCGCCATCAGGTTCGTGTAGACGTTGTTGTCCGCCACCGCCGAGTACTCGTCCGGTCCGGTGACGCCGTCGATGCGGAACGCGCCGTGCCGGTCGTGGTGGCCGAGCGACGCCCACAGCCGCGCGGTTTCCAGCAGCAGCTCGGTGCCGTAGTCGCGTTCGAACTGCTCGTCGCCGGTCGCGTTGAGGTAACGCAGGACGGCGTCGGCGATGTCCGCGCTGACGTGGAACGCCGCCGTGCCCGCCGGCCAGTACGCCGAGCACTCGGCGCCGTTGATCGACCGCCACGGGAACGCCGCGCCCCGCAAGCCGAGCTGGTGCGCGCGTTCCCGCGCCTTGTCCATTGTGGAGTGCCGCCACCGCAGGGCGTCGCGCGCCGCGTCCGGGACGGTGTAGGTGAGCACCGGCAGGACGAAGGATTCGGTGTCCCAGAAGGCGTGCCCGTCGTAGCCGGGCCCGGTCAGCCCCTTGCCGGCGATCGCGCGGCTCTCCCCGCGGGCCCCGGCCTGCAGGATGTGGAACAGGGCGAAGCGAACGGCCTGCTGCAATTCGGGATCGCCCTCGATCTCGATGTCCGAGGTGGCCCAGTAGTCGTCCAGGAACTCGCGCTGCTCGGTGAGCAGACCCTTCCAGCCCGTCTGGCGGGCGCCGGCCAGCGCCGCCTCGACCTGCGACCGCAGCGCGGGCACCGAGCGCTGCGCGGACCAGCCGTAGGCGAGGAACTTGGTGATCCGCAGCCGGCCGCCCTTGGGCACGTCGACCGCGACGGTCAGCCGCGCGAGGTCCTCCTCGGCGTGGATGCGGGCGCGGATCCCGTCGTCCACCTCGATCTTGTGGTCCATCGCCGCGGCCATCCGCAGCCCGGACCGGCGGGTCTGGTGCACCAGCACGGCGTTGTACTCCGACGCGCGGTGGAACTCGCTGACCAGCGGGGATTCCAGCGCGGCGGCCACCCGCGGGTCGCTGGTGTCGGACTCGATCGGCTCGTTGGCCAGCAGGTCGGACTGGACGACCAGCTGCAGGTCCTCGTCGAGCGGCTCGACCTCGTACCGGATCGCGGCGGTCGCGCGCTGGGTGAACGACACCAGCCGTTCGGTGCGCACGCGGACCCGCCGCCCGGTCGGCGACGACCACTCCGTGGTCCGGCTCAGCGTGCCCTTGCGGAAGTCGAGCACCCGGTCGTGCGCGGTGGCCGCGCCGTAGCGCATGTCGAGCGGTTCGTCCTCGACGAGCAGCCGGATGATCTTGCCGTCGGTCACGTTGACGACGGTCTGGCCCTCTTCCGGGTAGCCGTAGCCGGCTTCGGCGTAGGGGAGTTCGTGCTGTTCGTAGAAGCCGTTGAGGTACGTCCCCGGCAGCCCGCGCGGCTCGGCCTCCTCGAGGGTGCCGCGCAGCCCGATGTGGCCGTTGGACAGCGCGAACGCCGATTCGGTGCGCTGCAGGGCGTCGACGTCCATGCCGCGCCACCGCAGTTCCCAGGGCGCGCACTCGTAGCCGTGCCGTTCGGTCATCGGTCCTCCAGGAGGTCGGCGAGGTCGTCGACGACGATGTCGGCCCCGTGGGCCCGCAGTTCTTCGGCCTGGTCGGCCCGGTTCACGCCGACGACGTACCCGAAGCCCCCCGCCTTCCCGGCCTGGACGCCGGACTGGGCGTCCTCGAAGACGGCCGCGTGCGCGGGTTCGACGCCGAGCGCCGCGGCGCCGGCCAGGAACGTGTCCGGGGCCGGCTTGCCCCGCAGGTGCTGTTCGCGGAGCACGATGCCATCGATGCGCGCCTCGACGTACTTGCTCAGGTCGGCCCCGTCGAGCACCTTGGCGCCGTTGGCCGACGACGTCACGACCGCGATCCGCAGGCCGGCCGCCTTGGCCGCTTCGAGGTAGCGCACCGAACCCGGGTAGGGGTTGACGCCGCGCTCGTCGATGATCTTGAGGACCAGCTCGTTCTTGCGGTTGCCGACGCCGTTGACGGTCGGGGCGTCCACGGGGTCGTCCGGCTCGCCCTCGGGCAGCACGATCCCGCGTGACCGCAGGAACTCCCGCACGCCGTCGGCGCGCGGGCGGCCGTCCACAAAGGCCGCGTAGTCGTGGTCGGTGAACTCCGCGAACCCGGCGCCGTCGCGGACGCGGAGGAATTCGTCGAAGGTCCGCTTCCAGGCCTCGCGGTGGAGGATCGCCGTGCCGGTCAATACTCCGTCGAGGTCGAACAGGCAGGCGGTGATGGTCTCGGGCAATCCCGTCATGCCCGCACGCTACCGGTGTTCGCTGTCCTCCACAGTTTGTCCGGGGTGCGGGCGCACCCGGTGGATGAGTTCGTGCACGGTCGCGTCCGCGAGCCGGTACCGCACCACCCGGCCGGTGCGGTGCGCCGTGACCAGCCCGTGCGCTCGCAGCAGCCGCAACGCCTGCGAGACCGCGGTGTCGGTCATGCCGGTGGCCGCGGCGAGGTCGGTGACGCTGATCTCGCGGGCGTAGTGGATGGAGACCAGCAGTGCCAGCCGCGAGGGGTCGGCGACGACGGAGAAGCGCCGGGCCCACTCGTCGATGACGGCGCGGTCACCGAGCCCGTCGACCGCCGCCGCGACGCGCTCCGGGTCGATCAGCTTGCGGTCGGTGTCCACCCCCGGATGATTCCACCCGCGGCGCGGGCGGACCACCGGTGGTCTGGGTCACGCCGCGCTTGACGATCGCTCCTCCCGCGGACGACGCTGTCGTTAAGACAGCTGTCATAATCGAGGAGACCGCATGACCGACGTCGAAGCACCGGTCCGTTCGAAGACCATCACGTGGCAGGACCCGCTGGAGACGGCCCGGCTCGGCGCCACGATGTCCGGTCTGGAGTACATGACGGCGATCGCCGAAGGCCGCATCCCGGGCGCGCCGATCGCCGAGCACTTCGGCATGCGCTGGGAGCGGGTCGAGGCCGGCGAGGTCGTCGCCGTGGTCGAGCCGGACGAGTCGCTGTACAACCCGATCGGCATGGTCCACGGCGGCGTCGCGGCCACGATGCTGGACTCGGTGGTCGGCTGCGCGGTGCACACGACCCTGCCGGCCGGCGTCGGCTACGCGTCGGTGGAGCTGAAGGTGAGCTACCTGCGCGCGATCCACGCCGGCCGCGGCGAGATCCGGGCGACGGGCCGCGTGGTGAAGGAGGGTTCGCGGATCGCGTTCGCCGAAGGCGAGATCCGCGACGCCGAGGGCAAACTGCTGGCCACGGCGTCGGGGACCTGTGTGATCACGCGCTAGACGGGCTGCTTGACGTCCCAGTGCTCGACGAGCAGGCCGTCCTCGACGCGCAGGATGTCGACGACGGCGAGCCCGGCCACGTGCAGGTGCACCACAACGAGGTCGTCCTCGGCGACGATCTGCTTGATCTCCGCGTTCGCGCCGGCCAGCGGAGAGTTCTTCACGGCCTCGGTGAACGCCTCGCGGCCGGAGGGCAGCCCGGGGCTGTGGGTGACGAAATCGGGGTGCAGCGCGGCCTTCGCGGCGTCGAAGTCCTGGTGCACGAACAGGTTTTCCAGGCAGCCGGCGACGATGATGCGGTTCTTCGCGGATTCGCTCATGCTGCCGATGGTCGGCCGTCCGGGCAGTGGCGTCGATTACGCCGGAGGTAATCAGCGCGGCGGCCGGACCCGGCGGGCGCGGATCGCGTCGTCGCCGCCGTAACGGCCGATGACCGCCGCCAGCAGGGCCCGGGCGTCCTCGACGCGTCCGGCGCCGTGCTCCGCGACCAGTTCCTCCTGGAGTTCCCGTCGCAGCACCCGGGTCGCCTCGACGGCGGCGACCGCGTGGGCGGTGAGGTGCAGCAGCTTCGTGCGCGCGTCGGCGGGGTCGGCCTCGCGCCGCAGCAGTCCCCGGCGTTCGAGGTCCGCGACCGCCTTCGACGCCGCCTGCTGCGTGACGCCCATCCGCTCGGCCAGCGCCGTGATGGACAGCGGCGCGGCCAGGACGTGCTGGATCACGACGCCGTCGTTGAACCGCAGGTCGCCGAAGCCCTGGGTCGCGAGCCGCCGCTGGACCTCGTCGGTCATCGCCCAGCCCGCGAAGAGCGCGGTCAGGGACAGGTCGAGGGTGCTAGGATGCACAACCATGGTTGTGGAATCTAGCATCGTGGTGGAATCGAGCACAGTGCCGGCCGAACTGGCCGGAGCGTTCGTGCGCGTGGCGCACCGGATCGTCTGGTGCACGCTGGCGACGGTCGACCGCCGGGGCCGGCCGCGCTCGCGGGTCGTCCACCCGATCTGGGAGCAGGGCCCGGACGGACTGACGGGCCGGCTGTTCACCCGCCCGACGCCGCTGAAGCTCGCGCACCTGGCGGCGTCGCCGTACGTTTCGTGCTCGTACTGGGACGCGCAGCACGAAGTGGCGGTGGCGGAGTGCCGGGCGGAATTCGCCGACGACGAGCAGACGCGCAAGGAGCTGTGGGACCTGTTCGCGGCCACGCCGGAACCCCTGGGTTACGACCCGAAGATCCTGGGCGGCGAGGACTACCGCGACCCGAAGATCACGGTGCTGCGCTTGACGCCTTGGCGCCTGTCGACGGGCGGCGAAGCCTGGCGGGCGGCTTAGGCGGCACCCACGCGGCGGTCGAAGACCAGGCCTTCGGCCGCCCGCAGACCGACGCTGATCGCACCGGTCAGTACCGCGTCCTCGCCCAGTTCGCCCTGCACCACCTTCGGGACCAGCGGCGTGAACGCGCGCAGCGCGCGGTCGATCGGCTCCAGCAGCAGGTCCGCGGCCGTGCCCATGCCGCCGCCCAGGACGATCAGCTCCGGGTCGATCACCGCCGCCACCGAGGCCACCGTGTACGCCAGGCGATCGGCTTCGGTCTCCACCGCGCGCCGGGCCAGCTCGTCGCCTTCGCGGGCCAAGCGGAAGACCTCGCGGGCCGATTTTGCCGTGCCCAGCCCGAGTTCGCGGGCGCCGCGGACGACCGACTGGGCCGCCGTCGCCTCTTCGAGGTGCCCGCGCGCGGGCGGGGTGCCGGGCTCGTCGGCCGCGCGCGTGCGGCCGTACGGGAGGTAGCCGATCTCGCCCGCCGCGCCGGTCGCGCCGCGGAACACCCGGCCGTCGACCATCAGGCCCATGCCGACGCCGGTGCCGATCGTGATGCAGCCGAACACCGACGCGCCGCGCGCCGCGCCGCTCTCCCACTCGCCGACGGCGGTGAGGTTCGCGTCGTTCTCGACCATCAGGTCCGGGCCCAGCGCCGCTTCGAGGTCGTCGATCAGCCCCGCACGGCCCCAGCCCGGCAGGTTCGGCGCGTGCCGGAAGCACCGCTTGTCCGGATCGGCGACCCCGGGGGAGCCGACCACGCGGACAACGATGTCGGAAGCTGTCAGGCCCGCTTCGGCCACGGCGTCGGCGGCGATCTTCCCGACCGCCGTGACCAGCGCCGCGCCGGAGCGGGCCGTGTTGCGCTCGTCGCGGCGCGCCACCAGCGCGCGGCCGAGGTCCGAGACCGCGACCCGGAGGTGCTCGCGGCCGATGTCGACCCCCAGCACGTACCCGGCGGTGGGGTCGGCCTCGTACAGCACGGCCGATCGCCCGGTGCCGGTGGACGTCTGCCCGGTCGGGCGCGCCAGCCCGGCCGCCTCCAGCGCCAGCAGCGCCTGGCTGACCGTCGGCTTCGACAGCCCGGTGTCCTTCGCGACCTGCGGCCGGGTCGCCGGTCCGCCGCGGCGCAGCAGGTCCAGCACCGCCCGCTGGTTGATCTTGCGCATCCCGGCGGGGGTACCGACCGTGGGGATTTCTACGCCGGCCACCGGTGCCCGCCTCCTGTCGTCCTCGTGCTGCCCGCCACGCTAGCCGTCCCGCCCTTGAGTCCGCCGGAATACCCGCACTTCGGGGCCCGTTGACCGGAGCATGAGCACTCCGGTACGCGGCCGGGTCCGCGTGGCACACGGCGCGAAACGGGTACGGGTGTTCCTCGGCGGGCAGGTCGTCGCGGACACGGTGCACCCCCTCCTGGTGTGGGAAGTTCCGTACTACCCCACGTACTACATCCCGCGCGCGGACGTCGTGAGCGGTGTTCTCACCCCCTCCGGCCGGACGACGCACTCGCCGAGTCGCGGAGAAGCTGTTCTGTCGACGATAAAGGGTGGCCGAGCCGAGGCGGTGGACGGCGCGCTGGAGTACCCGGATTCGCCGATCGAAGAGCTGCGCGGCCACGTCCGGTTCGAGTTCGGCGCGTTCGACTGGTTCGAAGAGGACGAACAGATCTTCACGCACCCGCGCGACCCCGGCGTCCGCGTGGACATCCTGCCGAGCTCCCGCCACGTGCGGATCGAAGTGGGCGGCGTGACGGTGGCCGACTCGGTGCGCCCGCACCTGCTGTTCGAGACGGGCCTGCCGACCCGGTACTACCTGCCCCGCGTGGACGTCCGGATGGACCTGCTCGAAAAGATCGACGTCGTGACGCACTGCCCGTACAAGGGCGCCGCCGAACACTTCGACGTGGCCGGGCACGAAGACCTCGCCTGGAGCTACCCGGCGCCGCTGCCCGAGAGCACCCGCGTCGCCGGCCTGGTGGCGTTCCTCGACGAGAAGGTGGACGTCCACGTCGACGGGGTGCGGCAGGAGCGCCCGAAGACGAAGTTCGCCTGAACCGCGTATAACGACCTATACGTTGCGGGTCCATAGTGGACCGGCGGGAACCGGTCACTGCTAGATTACCGATCATGACTCGCGGTGAGGACGACAAACGCGTCACGGCGTTGGCGATGGCGGCGGGCCGGGGCGATCGACGTGCGCTCGAGGAGTGGGTCCGGGCCACCCAGGTCGACGTCTGGCGCTTCCTCGCCCACCTCGCCGACGCCGCCGCGGCCGACGACCTGACGCAGGAGACCTACCTTCGCGCCTTCAGCAGCCTTCGCCGCTTCGCGGGGCGCTCGTCGTCGCGGACGTGGCTGTTGTCCATTGCGCGCCGGGTCGTCGTCGACCAGATCCGGGCCGCCGCGGCGCGGCCGAAGATCGCCGACGCCGACTGGGAAGCCGCCGCCGAACGCACCCGCGACCCCGCGGCCGGCTTCGAGGACCTCGTCGAACTGCGCCTGCTGCTCGACGGGCTGGAGCCGGACCGGCGTGAGGTGCTCGTCCTGACCCAGGTGCTGGGCCTGTCCTACGCCGAGGCGGCCGATGTCTGCGGCTGCCCGGTCGGCACCGTCCGCTCCCGCGTCGCCCGGGCCCGGGAGGACCTGATCCAGGCGCGGCGTGCCCGTGGCGCCGGCTGAACCAGCCCGTTCCGCCGTCCGGTGCTGTGGCGGCGCACACATTCGGCGGCTTCGGCTGTCATCTCGTCACAGAGATGGGCGAACGCGGCTACTGCGCGTTGACGGGCTGTCAAGGGGTCCTTAGCGTGGCGCGCACCCGCCACCACCCAGCAAGGGATTCCCGATGGCCAGTCCCACCACCGAACAGCCCGAGCCCGGGCAGGTCGGCCGCCGCCGCTTCCTGACCTACCTGGTCGCCGCGCCCACGCTCACCGTCGCCACGAAGCTGACCGCCGACGCGGTCGCCCCGGCCAGTGCCGAAGCCGTCGTCCCCACGCTGCCGCAGCCGGCGGAGATCCTCGACCTCGGCGACGTGCTGACGCTGTCCTGCGCGCCGACCGCCGGGATGCTTGTCCTGGAGATCACCGCCGACGGCCGGGCGCGGCTGCAGCTGCCGCGCGCCGAGGTCGGCCAGGGCATCACGACGGCGGCCGCCATGCTCGTCGCCGAAGAGCTGGACCTGCCGCTCGACCGCGTCGACGTCGTGCTCTCCGACGCCCGCACCGAGCTGCTGTTCAACCAGCTCACCGGCGGCTCCAACACGATGCGCTCGCTCTACGACCCGGTCCGCGGGACCGCGGCGACCGCGCGGGCCCGGATGGTCGCCGCGGCCGGCGCGCAGTGGGGGACCGACGCCTCGCGGCTGTCCACACGCGACGGTGCGGTGTGGGCGCCGGACGGGCGCAGCGCCTCCTACGGCGTCCTCGCTGGGCCCGCGTCGCGCTCCGGCCTGAGCGTCGGCGCGATCCGGCCGAAGGCCGAGTCGGCGCACACGCTCGTCGGGACGCCGACCTCGCGCAAGGACGCCCGCGCGATGGTCACCGGCAGGCAGGTCTACACGCTCGACCTCGACGTCCCGGGCGCCAACCCGGTGATGGTGCGCCGGCCGCCGACCATCAACGGCACGGTGCAGAAGGTCAACAACGAGGCCGCCGTCCGCGCCATGCCCGGGATCATCGACCTCGCGGTCGTGAAGACCGGCGTCGCGGTGATGGCCGAGACCTTCGGCCAGGCCCTCGACGGCAAGAACGCCCTCGACGTCACCTGGGGGCCGGGCACGGTCGACGGCGAGAACAACGAGACGATCAAGAAGAAGCTGCGGGCCGCCGCGCTGCCGTTCGTGGTGCCGCCGCTGCTGACGCAGTACGTCGACGGCGAGTTCGACTTCGCCTTCGCCAGCCACGCGCCGATGGAGTCGAACTCCGCGGTCGTTGACGTCCGCGAGGACAGCGCGACCATCTGGGCCGGGCTGAAATCGCCGATCGTGGCGAAGCAGACCATCGCGCAGGAGCTGGGGCTGCCGGAGAACAAGGTGACCGTGCACGTCCAGCAGGGCGGCGGGTCCTTCGGGCGGCGGCTGTTCTTCGACGCGGCCCTCGAAGCCGCGCACATCTCGAAGGCGATGAAGAAGCCCGTCCGGCTGATGTGGAGCCGGATCGACGACATGCGCCACGGCCGCGGCCGCGCGGCGAGCTACCACCGGATTCGCGCGACCTTCGCGCTCGGGCAGGTGCTCACCTTCGAGCACCGCGTCGCCGGCGTCGAGACCGACTGGAGCCACGGCCTCGGCGAGATCCTCACGGCGTTCGCGGCGAAGCTGCCCGTCGGCGGCAACCTCAGCTTCGCGCAGACGGTGTTCCTGCTGACGGTGAAGTCGCCGTACAACTTCGGCGTCACCACGCAGCTGCTCAACGAGGTGCCGCTGAAGTTCCACACCTCGGCGTGGCGGTCGGTCTACTCGGCGAACACCCGCGGCGCCGAGGAGATCATGGTCGACGAGATCGCCAAGAAGCTCGGCAAGGACCCGGTGCGGTTCCGCCGCGAGTTCATCAAGGAGCCACGGCAGCGCGCGGTGCTCGACAAGGTCGCCGAGCTCGGCGAGTGGGGCAAGAAGATGCCCGCCGGGTTCGCGCAGGGCATCGCGGTGCACGGCGAGTACAAGTCCTACACCGCGTGCCTGGTCGAGCTGGACGCGCGCGACCCGAAGCACCCGCGGGTCACCAAGGCGACCATCGCCGTCGACGTGGGCAAGCCGGTGAACCCGCGCGGGATCCAGGCGCAGATGCTCGGCGGCCTGACCGACGCGATCTCCACGACGCTCACCGCGGGCCTGCACATCGACCAGGGCCTGCCGCTGGAAGGCAGCTACTCGCAGTTCCACTACGCGCGGCAGAAGAATTCGCCGGCCGACGTCACCGTGCACGTCATGCCGGCCACCGGGGCGGACATCGGCGGCGCGGGCGAGCTGGGTGTGCCCGCGCCGGTCGGCGCGATCGCCAACGCCTACGCCCGGGCCACCGGGATCAAGCCGCGCAGCTTCCCGATCACCTTCCCGGTCGACTTCGACCCGTTCCCGCGCTGAGGAGAGCCCCCATGCCGAACTACACCTTCGTGGTGAACGGGAAGACCGTCACCGTCGACGCGCCCGCCGACCTGCCGATGCTGTGGGCGCTGCGCGACAAGCTCAAGGTCCGCGGGCCGAAGTACGGCTGCGGCATCAACGTCTGCAAGGCCTGCACCAGCCACCTCGACGGCGAGGCGTTCAACCCCTGCGTCACGCCGGTGTCGGAGTGCGCCGGGCGCGAGGTCACCACGATCGAGGGACTGGCCGACGGCGACGAGCTGCACCCGGTCCAGGAGGCCTGGCTGGAGCAGGACGTCGCACAGTGCGGCTACTGCCAGCCCGGTCAGATCATGGCGGCGGTCGCGCTGCTGAAGAAGACGAAGAACCCGACCGACGCCGACATCGACGCCATCCAGAACGTGTGCCGCTGCGGCACCTACTTCCGGATCCGGGAGGCGATCAAGAGCGCCGCGGCCAAGCTGGCCTGACCACCCCGCACTTTCACGTGAAAGTGCGGGCCGCGGATGCGGAGGTTCTACAGATGAACCTCCGCATTCGCGGTTCCTGTAGAAAGTTCACCCGTCCGTGGCCGGTGCGGTCGGGTTAGATGTCGGTCTCGGACCTCGACGAGGAGGTCGGGGACCGGAGGGCACCATGCACTACCAGGCGCTTTTGTCCGACGGACGGGCACCGCGCGTCGGCGTCCTCGCCGCCGAGGTCGAGCGGAAGCTGCCGGAACTCGTCGAAAGCACCGTGCGGCAGATCCGCGCCGAAATGCCGGTCTACGCCGACGCCCGGTTCGTCTCCCTCGCCGAGCTGCGCAGCTCGGTGCGCGTCAACCTCGAACACGTGATGCGCACGCTGCGCGGCGCGGACGTCCCGGACCTCTCCCAGGCCAGCGCGACCGGGCGGGCCCGCGCCCTGCAGGGCGCGCCGCTGCCGGAGCTGCTGCGGGCGTACCGGATCGGGCTCACCGAGGTGTGGCACCGGTTCGTCGAGCTGACCGCCCGCGAGCAGGACCTCGCCGCGCTGGTGGCCGCGACGTCGGCGATCTGGGCCCTGATCGACGACCTCGCCGAAGCCCTCACGACGTCCTACCGCGACACGACCGCGGAGATGATGGTGGCGCACCAGAACCGGCGCTCGGCGCTGGTGGAGGCCCTGTTCGCGGGCGGCGCGGCCACCGAGGGCACGCTGTGGGACATCGCCCGCGTGCTCGACCTGTCCCTGGACGGCACGTTCGTCGTGGTCGCGGCGGAAACCCCGCGGCTGGGTCAGGAACCGCTGCCGCAGATCGAGACCCGGCTGCGCTCGCGCCACCACGCGTCGGCGTGGCGCCTGACGCCGGACCTGCAGGTCGGCGTGGTCTCCCTGCGCGACCCGCAGGCCTCGAAGGCGATCGTGGAACTGGTCCGCGAGCACCCGGTGGGCCGGGTCGGGATCAGCCCGGTGTTCACCGGCCTCGGCAACACCGCCCGCGCGCTGCACCTCGCGCGGGTGGCGCTGTCGAGCATGACGCCGGGCACGCCGGGGCTGGTGCAGTTCACCGAGTCACCGCTGGCCGGCCTGGTGGCCAGCGCCCCGGAGGCGTCGGTGCAGCTGGCCCACCACGTGCTCCAGCCGGTCCTGGACCTCCCGGGCGACGACCGCAACGTGCTGCTGCTGACGCTGCGCGCGTGGTTCGACTGCCAGGGTTCGACGAAGCTGACGTCGGAGCGGATGTTCTGCCACCCCAACACGATCCGCCACCGGTTGAAGCGGATCACGGAGGAACTGGGCCGGTCGCTGACGAACCCGGCGGACATCGCCGAGCTGGGCGCGGCGCTGCGGGCGTTGAACCTCTTCCCGGAGGCGACCCACCTGCCGGCGCCGCGTTAGCCCGGTGACCGCCGAGATCCACCGTCGTTCCCGGTACCGGCATGGCACGGGACCTCGATCAGAGGTGCCGGGAGCCCGGGGCAGCGCTAGGTGGCCAGCAGTTCGCGGGTGCGGGCCTGCTCCTCCGCCGAACCGATCGGCATCACCAGCAGTTCCGTCGCGCCCGCGTCTTCCAGTGATTTGACCTGGCGGCGCACGGTTTCCTCGTCGCCGATGATCGCGCCGTCCGAGACCCGCTCGTGGCCCTCGCGGTCGAGCATCGCGCGGTACGCCGGGATGCCCGCCACCCCGCCGTAGGTCTCGTCGAGCCACGCGCGGCGTTCGTCCACTTCGGACGTCACGCAGATCAGCTGGCCGGAGACCACCCGGGCCGGGCGCCCGAGTGCCGGCACCACGAACTCGCCGATCGCCCGCGGGCCCGCCCACGTCGTGATCACGCCGTCGGCCAGCTCGCCGGCCAGCCGCGTCGACTGCGGGCTCACCGAGCCGACCAGCACCGCGGGCCGCTGGGTGCCCGGGGCGTTCACCGCACCCGCGGCCGTCAGCGACTCACCGTGGACGTCCGCTCTTTCGCCGCGTAGCAACGGGTTCAGGGCCTGGAGGTACTCGCGCAGATGACGGATCGGGCGGTCGTAGGAGTAGCCGAACTCGCCTTCGACGATGAACTTGTGACTCAGCCCGACCCCCAGGTGGACGGGCACGCCGGCCGCCGCCTGCGCGGTCAGGGCCTGCGCCGCCATGGTGATCGGGTGCCGCGAGTACGTCGGCACGACGCACGTGCCCAGTTCGACGCCCGGGGCGGCGGCCGCGAGCGCGGGCAGCGCCGTGAGCGCGTCCCAGCCGCCGCGCTGCGCCACCCAGAGCGTGCCGTAGCCGAGCTTCGCCGCTTCGCGGGCTTGTGCCGTCATGGCGTCGAAGCCGACGCCGAGCTCGTCGATCAGGATTCCGGTGCGCATGGGACCTCCAAGGTTCAGTACGCGCGTTCGAGCTGTTTGCGGTCGAGCGCGACGGCTTCGGTGAACAGCTCCAGCGCGCGCGGCGCCACGGCGCGCAGCTGCCTCGTCGACACGGCGAGCGGCTCGAAGGAGTGCGCGACGATGTCGGCGATCAAGGCGGGTTCGGGCGGGGGCGTGCGGCCGAGGAATCCGTTCAGCACGGCCTGGTAGGCGACGACGAGCTCACCGACCGGCCGGTCGGTGCGGAGCAGGTCGTTCGACGCCAGCAGTTCCAGGTAGTCGACGAAGGCGCCCGCGTGGCGCGGATCCAGCTTGCCGTGCAGCTTGGGCAGCAGCTTGCCGAGCGTGTCGGCGTCGTCGGCGTACCCGGCCCGCAGCAGCGGGCGCTTCAGCACGTTGGCGTACTGGATCTCGGTCAGCCGCGAGAGCCGGGCGGCGAGCGGGTCGGCCGCGAGGGTGTGGACGAGGTCTTCGAGGGTCCGGACGGACTCCCGCAGCAGCACGGCGAGGAACAGCTCCTCACGGTTCTTCCAGTGCAGGTAGACGGTTCCCTTGCCGACGTCGGCCCGCTCGGCGACGTCCTCGATCGTCGTCCGCCGGTAACCCGCGCGCAGCAGCAGCCCGGCGGCCGCGTCGAGGATCCGCTCGGCACGTTCGGCGCGGTCTTCGGCTGGGGGCATGGTGCCATCTTATGACCAAATTCGAAATTTGGTCAAACGTCGCTTGGTCCAGTGTCGGGGTGTCATGGGCAAGGTCTGGTTCGTGACGGGTTCGTCGCGCGGCTTGGGGCGCTGCTTCGTCAGGCCGCCCTCTCCCGAGGCGATCGGGTGGCGGCCACCGCGCGGCTACAGCAAACTTCGATGCGGTGCTCCCCCTCGAGCTGGACGTAACCGACAAGGCCGCCGTGTTCGACAGCGTCAAGCGGGCCGCCGAGCACTTCGGCCGCCTGGACGTCGTCGTGAACAACGCCGGCTACGCGCAGATCGGCGCCATCGAGGAGCTGGCCGAGCCCGAGCTGCGCGACCAGCTCGAGACCAACGTGTTCGGCCCGGTGTGGGTCATCCAGGCCGCCCTGCCCTACCTGCGCGAACAGCGCTCCGGCCACTTCGTCCAGCTGTCGTCGGCCGCGGGCATCATCGCGATGCCGCTCGGCGGGGCGTACCAGGCGTCCCGGTGGGCGATCGAAGCCCTGAACGAAACCCTGGCCCGGGAGGTCGCCGGCTTCGGCATCAAGGTCACGATCATCGAGCCCGGCGGCTACGCCACCCGCGACGGCAAGAACCCGGACCCCCTCGCCAACGGGCACGTCGCCGAAACCAGCCCGGTCTACGACGGGCTCCGCCGCCGGCTGGCCGACGTCGCGGGCCGGCAGCCCGCCGGGGACCCGGCCGCCGCCGCCCGGGCCCTGCTCAAGGTCGTCGACTCGGCCAACCCGCCTCTGCGGGTGCTCTTCGGACAGGGCTTCTACCCGATGATCCAGCAGGTCTACGCGGACCGGCTGGCGACCTGGGCCGAATGGCAGGACCTGTCGGCGGAGGCGCAGGGCGCGGCCCCGGCCGAAACTGTCGGTGCCCGCCGGTAGCGTGGAAAACGGGGGGCGCCCCCGCGGGGCGCCCCCGCGGCTCAGGCGTCCGAGGAACGCTTCCAGAGGTTGATGTCCGCGTCGGTCGCGTGGCCGTCGATCTCGGTCAGCTCCTCGGACGAGAACTCGAGGTTGCCCAGCGCGCCGACGTTGTCCTCCAGCTGCCGCACGCTGCTCGCGCCGATCAGCACCGACGTCACCCGGCTGTCGCGCAGCGCCCACGCCAGCGCCAGCTGCGCCAGGGACTGCCCGCGGCGGGCGGCGACGTCGTTCAGCGCGCGGACCCGGCCCAGCCGGTTCTCGTCCAGGGTGTCCGGGTCCAGCGATTTGCCCTGCGCGGCCCGCGAATCCGCCGGGACGCCCTTGAGGTACTTGTCCGTCAGCAGGCCCTGCGCCAGCGGGGAGAACGCGATGCAGCCGGCGCCCGCTTGCTCGAGCGTGTCCAGGAGGCCGTCCTCCTCGATCCAGCGGTTGAGCATCGAGTACGACGGCTGGTGGATCAGCAGCGGCGTGCCGAGCTCGCGCAGCAGCCGCGCCGCCTCGGCCGTCCGCTCGGAGCTGTACGACGAAATCCCGACGTAGAGCGCCTTTCCGGCGCGGACGGCGGCGTCGAGCGCCCCGACGGTCTCTTCCAGCGGCGTCTCGGGGTCGAAGCGGTGCGAGTAGAAGATGTCGACGTAGTCCAGGCCGAGCCGGCCGAGCGACTGGTCCAGAGAGGACAGCAGGTACTTGCGGGAGCCCCACTCGCCGTACGGCCCGGGCCACATGTCGTAGCCGGCCTTGCTGGAGATCACCAGCTCGTCGCGGTACGGCTTGAAGTCGGTGGCGAGCAGCCGCCCGAAGTTCTCCTCCGCCGAGCCGTAGGGCGGGCCGTAGTTGTTGGCCAGGTCGAAGTGGGTGATGCCCAGGTCGAAGGCGCGGCGGGTGATGGCGCGCTGGGTCTCCAGGGGCCGGTCGTGGCCGAAGTTGTGCCAGAGCCCGAGCGAGATCGCGGGCAGCTTGAGCCCGGAACGCCCGCAGCGCCGGTAGGGGATCGAGTCGTATCGGCCGGGAGCGGCAACGTAGGTCACGCGGCCGATGCTAGCCCGAAGGTCGGGTACGCTCCGGGTGAGCAACCGCTTAGGAGGCACGTGGTGGGCACCGGATTCTTCACCTCCGTCGACGACGTCTCGGCCAAGCTGGCCGGCGCCGGCTACCTCGCGTCGACGGCGGTGGCGACCACCGTGTTCCTCGCCGATCGGCTCGGCAAGCCGCTGCTGGTCGAGGGGCCCGCCGGGGTCGGCAAGACCGAGCTCGCCAAGGCCGTCGCCCAGGTCAGCGGCTCGCGGCTGGTGCGCCTGCAGTGCTACGAGGGCATCGACGAGGCTCGCGCGCTGTACGAGTGGAACCACGCGAAGCAGCTGCTGCGGATCACCGCCGGCCGCGACGAGACGTGGGAACAGGCCCGCACCGACATCTTCGGCGAGGAGTTCCTGCTGCGCCGCCCGCTGCTCACCGCGATCTCCTCCGACGAGCCGACCGTGCTGCTCATCGACGAGACCGACAAAGCCGACATGGAGGTCGAGGGCCTCCTGCTGGAGGTGCTCGGCGACTTCCAGGTCACCGTCCCGGAGCTGGGCACCATCACCGCCACGCGCGCGCCCTTCGCCGTGCTGACGTCCAACGCCACGCGCGAGCTGTCCGAGGCGCTGCGCCGCCGGTGCCTGTTCCTGCACATCGACTTCCCGGACGAGGACCTCGAGCGCGACATCGTCCGGCTCAAGGTCCCCGGCCTCGACGCGGCGCTCGCCGATTCCGTCGTCCGGGTGATCGCCGCGCTGCGCGCGATGGACCTGCGGAAGCTGCCGTCGGTCGCGGAGACCATCGACTGGGCGCGCACGCTGCTCGCGCTCGGGGCGTCCACCCTGGACGAGCAGGTCGTGCGGGAGAGCCTCGGCGTCGTGCTCAAGCACCAGGACGACATCACCAAGGCGGGCGCCGGCCTGAAGCTCGAACAGGTCCTGGACGCGTCGTGACCGGCGGCGTGCCGGAGCGGCTCGCCGCCTTCGTCCAGGCCCTGCGGGCCCAGGGCATCCCGGCCGGGCCGAGCGAGACGGTCGACGCCGCCGCGGCGCTGGAGATGCTCGGCTTCGACGACCGTTCGCTCGTCCGGGAAGGCCTGGCGGCCGCCCTGGTCCGGCGCGGCGGGCAGCGCGCGGTCTTCGACGCCGCGTTCGACCTGTACTTCCCGGCCGGCGTCGGTGCGCCCGAGCGGGCCCGCGAAGATCCGCCGTCGACGCTGGAGGAGCTGCGCGAGGAGCTGGCGGCGGCGCTGGCCGACGGTGACCAGCAGGCGTTGTCCCAGCTCGCCGGGCTCGCGGTGGACATGCTGGGCCAGTACGGCTCGGCGTCCGGCCCGGGCGGCGGTTTCTCCGCCCACCAGACCCTGGAGCGGCTCCAGCCGCAGACGCTGATCGCGCGGGTGCTGGCCGCGGTCCGCGGCGGCGGCGCGCGTGGCGAGTTCACCGACCGGCTCGACCGCGACGAGATCCGCCGCCGCGTCGAGGGCTTCCGCGGGCAGATCCGCACGGAGGCGCGTCGCCGCGCGGCCGAGGTCCGCGGCCGCGAGCGCGTCGCCAAGCACGCCATCGCCCCCGCACCCGACCGGGTCGACTTCCTCATCGCCAGCCGGAACCAGCTCGCCGAGCTGCGGCGCACCGTCCAGCCGCTGTCCCGCAAGCTGGCGACGCGCCTGGCCGCCCGGCGCAAGCGCACCACGCGCGGGCAGATCGACCTGCGCCGCACGCTGCGGCGGTCGCTGTCGACCGGTGGGGTGCCGCTGCGCCCGGCCTACCGCCACCGGCGTCCCGGCCGGCCGGAAATCGTGCTGCTGTGCGATCTTTCCGGCTCGGTGGCGGGCTTCGCGAACTTCACCATGCTGCTGGTGCAGGCGCTGCGCGACCAGTTCAGCAAGATCCGCGTGTTCGCCTTCGTCGACAGCACCGACGAGGTCACCCACCTGGTCACCACCGGCGCGGCCGACCCGGAACACCTGGGCGCGCGCATGCTGTCCGAAGCGGCGCTCGTGCGCTGGGACGGCCACAGCGACTACGGCGGCTCCCTCCGTCAGTTCACCGAAAACTGGCTCGACGCGGTCGGCCCGCGGACGTCCGTGCTGATCCTCGGCGACGCCCGCACCAACGGCGGCGACCCGAACCTCGACGCCGTCCGCGCGATCAAGGCCCGCGCCCGGCACGTCCACTGGCTCAACCCGGAGCGGCGGTCGCTGTGGTCCACCGGGGACTCGGCGGCGCTGGAGTACGCCGAGGTCGTCGAGATGCACGAGTGCCGCACGGTGCACCAGCTCGGCACCCTGGTCACCCGGCTGCTGCCGGTGTGAGCCACGCGTCGATGTCGCGCAGCATCGCCTGCTTCGTCGCTTCGGGCGCGAAGGACGCCGTGACGCTCGCACGGGCGAAGCCCGCCATCGTGGCGTCGTCGTAGCCGAAGGCCTGCTGGACGCGCCGGTACTCCTCGGCCAGGTTCGCGCCCGTGACCGAGGGGACGTCGGTGTTGAGCGTGACGGTCAGTCCCGCGTCGAGGAGCCGGGGGAGCGGGTGCTCGGGCAGCGAAGGCACCAGCCCCAGCGTCACGTTCGACGACGGGCACACCTCCAGGGCCAGTCCCCGGTCCCGCACTTCGGCGACCAGCGAGGGGTCGTCGAGGACGCGGATGCCGTGGCCGAGCCGTTCGGTCCGGCCCACTTCGAGCGCCTCGAGGATGCTGTCCGGCCCGGCGTCTTCGCCGGTGTGGTGCAGCAGGTGGATGCCCGCGGCGCGGGCCTTCTCGAACAGCGTCGCGAACGGGCGCAGCGAGTGGTTCTCTTCGCCCGCCATGCCGATCGCGAAGACTTCTTCGTACTTCAGCGCGAGTTCGAGGGTGCGCTCGGCGCGTTCGACCGAACGGCGCCGGGAGTGGTCGAGCAGCAGCCGCCACTCGAGGTCCGGGTGCTGCGAGAGTCCTTTCAGGACAGATGTCAGAGGCATTTCCGGGTCGCCCAGCCGTTCCCCGTGCGAGGCCGCGGTGAACGTGACTTCGGCGTAGCGCGTGCCTTGGGCGGCCTCGTCTTCGGCGTATTCCCGCGCGATGCGCTCGAAGTCTCCGGGACGCCGGAGGCACGACCGGATGAGCGCGTTGTAGTCGGCGAAGGCGCGGAAGCCGTCGAACACCGGCGGCTCGCCCGGGACGTCGACGCCGTTCGCTGCGCCCAGCTCGCGGAGCGTGGCCGGGCGGATCGTGCTCTCCAGGTGGACGTGCAGGTGGGCCTTCGGCAGGGCGGCGAGGTCGCGCATGATCGCGAGCCTAGAGCGGCGCGGCGGCGGTCCGCGCGACAATTTCCGGCGGCCGCCACGGCGCGTTCCCGCCGCGGCACGCTCCGCCCCGAGGTTTTGGCCCGCGTCACACGGGGAACCTCCGGGTGGTTCGTCCGCGTTGTCAGGATGACCGGAACAGATGAGGGAGGGCCACCGTGCCTTTGATGAAGAAGCTGACCATGCTGGCCGGCGCGGCCGCTTCGGCTCGTGCCTACGCCAAGAAGAACCCCGAAAAGGTGAACCAGGTCGTCGGCAAGGCCGCGAAGTTCGTCGATGACCGGACCAAGGGCAAGTACCGCCAGCAGATCGCCGGCGCGGTCCGCAAGGTCAACTCGGTGACCGGGCAGCCGGGCCACCCCGGGCCGTCCGGCCGGTAGCTCACCCGTCGGTCAGGACCTCCAGAAGACCTTCGCCGTACTTGGCGAGCTTGTTCTCGCCGACCCCGCTGACCGTGCCCAGATCCGCCAGCGACGTCGGCCGTTGCGTGGCGATCTGGCGCAGGGTCGCGTCGTGGAAGACGACGTACGCGGGCACGCCCTGCTCCTTGGCGACCCCGGCGCGCCAAGCCCGCAGGCGTTCGAACAGGGGGGCCGCCTCCGCGGGCATGTCCACCACGGCGGTGGCCTTCCGGGCGCTGCGGACCTTCGCGGCGGCGGCCCGCTCGGGTTCGCGGCGCAGCAGCACCTGTCGATCGCCGCCCAGCACTTCCGCGCTGGTTTCGGTGAGCACGAGCGAGCCGTAGTCGCCTTCGACGGCGAGCAAGCCCTGGGCCAGCAGCTGGCGCACCACCGCCCGCCACTCCGGCTCGCGCAGCTCGGTGCCGATGCCGAACGTCTTGAGGGTGTCGTGCTGGAACTGCGTGACCTTGGGCGTCGACTTGCCGAGCAGGATGTCGATGACCTGGCCGGCGCCGAACTTCTGCCGCCGTTCGTTGCGCAGCCGCACGACGGTCGACAGCAGTTTCTGCGCCGGGATGGTGCCGTCCCACTTCTCCGGCGGGTTCAGGCACGTGTCGCAGTTGCCGCAAGGGCCGGCCTGCTGGCCGAAGTAGTTGAGGATCTGCACCCGGCGGCATTCCACCGTCTCGCAGAGCGCGAGCATCGCGTTCAGGTGCGCGCCCAGCCGGCGGCGGTGCGCCTCGTCACCTTCGGACGTGTCGATCATCTTGCGCTGCTGCACGACGTCCTGCAGCCCGTACGCGAGCCAGGCGGTGGACGGCAGCCCGTCCCGCCCGGCCCGGCCCGTCTCCTGGTAGTAGCCCTCGACCGACTTCGGCAGGTCGAGGTGCGCGACGAACCGGACGTCCGGCTTGTCGATGCCCATGCCGAACGCGATCGTCGCGACGACGATCAGCCCGTCTTCGCGCAGGAACCGCGACTGGTGCTTCGCGCGGGTTCGCGCGTCGAGCCCCGCGTGGTAGGGCACCGCCGGGATCCCGTTCTGCACCAGGAACTCCGCGGTCTTTTCCACCGAGTTCCGCGACAGGCAGTAGACGATCCCCGCGTCCCCTGGGTGCTCGGTGCGCAGCAGCTCCAGCAGCTGCCGCTGCGGCGAGTTCTTGCCGACGATGCGGTACTGGATGTTCGGCCGGTCGAAGCTCGCGACGAAGTGCCGGGCCTCGTCGAGGCGCAGCCGCGCGGCGATCTCCTTGTGCGTGGCTTCGGTCGCGGTGGCGGTCAGCGCGATCCGCGGCACGTCCGGCCAGCGCTCGTGCAGCGCGGAGAGCTGGAGGTAGTCGGGCCGGAAGTCGTGGCCCCACTGGGCGACGCAGTGCGCTTCGTCGATCGCGAACAGCGAGATCTTGCCGCGGTCGAGCAGCCGCACGGTGGATTCGACCGAAAGCCGTTCCGGGGCCAGGTAGAGCAGGTCGAGCTCGCCGCTCAGGAACGCCGACTCCACCTCCTGCCGCGCCGCGTAGTCCTGGGTGGAGTTGAGGAAACCGGCGCGGACACCGGCGTTGCGCAACGCGTCCACCTGGTCCTGCATCAGCGCGATCAGCGGCGAGACCACCACGCCAACGCCGGGCCGCACCAGCGCGGGAATCTGGTAGCACAACGACTTCCCGCCACCGGTGGGCATCAGCACGAGCGCGTCGCCGCCGGCGATCACGTGCTCGACGATCGCCGCCTGGTCGCCGCGGAAGCTGTCGTAGCCGAACACGCGCCGGAGGATCTCCAGCGCGTCGGACGCGGGTGCGAGGTCGGTCTCTGCCACCCGGCCGACTATAGAGCGGGGGTCCGACAGTTCCGGCCCGCCCCGCCCCGGGGTGGCAGACTGGGGGCGTGCAGCACTGGCCGGTTCCCGATCTCGCCGCGTATTTCGGCGGCGAATGGCGCTTGGACCGGGAAATCCTCACCGCGGACGGCGAGCAGGCGGGCGAGGTCACCGGCACCGCCACCTTCATCGAGGCCGGGGGCGTCCTCGTCTACCACGAGGAGGGCGAGCTCCGGCTCGGCGGTCACACCGGGCCGGTCACGCGGACCCTGCACTACCGCCCGGCCGGTCCCGGCCGCGCGTCGGTGCACTTCGACCACGGCGGCTTCTTCCACGACCTCGACCTGCGCGAAGGCTGCTGGACGGCCGACCACCCCTGCCGCGCCGACCACTACCGCGGTGAGTACCGCGTCACCGGCGCCGCGCGGTGGCGGCAGGAGTGGGCGGTGCGCGGGCCGACGAAGGACCACCTCATCGTCAGCCGGTTCACCCGCTAGACGATGCCGCCGTTGGCGCGCAGCACCTGGCCGTTCACCCAGCGCGCCGGACCGGCGAGGAACGCGACGACCTCGGCGATGTCCTCCGGCTGCCCGAGCCGCTCCAGCGGCGGCTGCTTGGCCATCCGGGTGATGGTCTCCTCGTCCTTGCCGTCGAGGAACAGCGCGGTCGCGGTCGGGCCGGGTGCCACGGTGTTCACCGTGATGTCGCGGCCGCGCAGCTCGCGCGCCAGGATCATGGTGATCGCCTCGACCGCGCCCTTCGTCGCGTTGTAGACGCCGTAGCCGGGCAGGTTCAGCCCGAGCACCGACGTCGAGGTGGTGATCACGGCGCCGCCTTCGCGCACCCGCCGCGCGGCCTGCTGGGCCACCGCGAACGTCCCGCGGATGTTGGTGCGGTGCACCCGGTCGAGGACCTCGAAGTCGGTGTCGGCGATCGGTGTCGGCGGGTTCATCACCCCGGCCAGGTGGGCGACGACGTCCACGCCGCCGTAGGTGCGTTCCGCGGTGTCGAACAGCTCCGCGACCGCGGCCGGGTCGGCCACGTCGGCGCGGACGGCGATCGCCCGGCCACCGCGCGCGGTGATGGCCTCGACGGTGGCCGCGGCCTCCTTCTCGTTGCCGGCGTAGTTGACGACGACCGCCATGCCGTCGGCGGCCAGGCGCTCGGCGACCTGGCGGCCGATGCCGCGGGAGCCGCCGGTGACGATCGCGACGCGGGTGTGGGGAGTGCTCATCGGTTCCTTCTTCCGGTCCGGGCGGTTCGTATCACCGCTCCTGATGATCTGTTATCAACGATAGCACGCAAGTGGTAACACTGCTAGCGAAGTGTTGTTACCGTCGTTACATCACCTCCCGGGGCACGGCATCCGGCGGTACCGGCGCCGCCGGTCGGCCGAATCCGGCGGCCGGGCGGGCCGTGCCCGTTTTCGGGCGCGTTAATCCGGGAACACCGCTCGCATCGGGGGCTTGACATCCTTGAAGGAGTTTGCGCAATGCCCACATGGCTGATCGTCTTGATCGTCGTCGTGGCCGTCGCGGTGCTCGGCGCCGTGATCTGGCTGGTGACACAGGAAATGCAACGAAAACGGCTGCAGCAGCGGTTCGGTCCCGAGTACGACCGCACGGTCGCGGAGAAGGACAGCCCCCGTGCCGCGCAGCGCGAGCTCGCCGAGCGGGAACGCCGGCACAAGGAGCTCGACATCCGGCCGCTTTCGGCGTCGGCGCGCGAGCGCTACGCCCGGGAATGGGCGCAGGTGCAGGAAAAGTTCGTCGACCAGCCGGCCGCCGCGGTCGCCGAGGCCGACCAGCTCCTGAACTCGCTGATGGCCGAGCGCGGGTACCCGACCGAGGGCTACGAGCAGCAGGCGGCCGACCTTTCCGTGCGGCACGCCAAGACCCTCGAGCACTACCGGGCCGCGCACACCACGCAGCAGAAGCGCGACGGAGCGTCCACTGAGGACCTGCGTGAGGCGATGGTGCGCTACCGCACCGTGTTCGAGGACCTGCTGACCGACGGTGCCGACGACGAGCAGCACCACGACCACGACGGCCGCCGGAACGGGCACGACCACGACCGCGCCGAACAGCGCGACACCGACGGTCGCGAGACCGACGGTCACGAGACCGAGCGCCAGGCGTCCGCGAGCCCGCGGACCGAGTCGAATGGAGGACGTTGACCATGACCGATCACCTGACGCGGCACGACGCCGAGGACGACCGGGACCTGACGGGCCGCGAGGCCGGCGGTTACGCGGGGGACAGCACCGCTGAAGTCCCCGGCCATGGCCGGGCCGCTTTCCGCGAGCCGGGCACGGCGGGCGACGACCAGAACCTGAGCACCGCCGACCTGGCCTCCGCCGGGCGGCACGACACCACCGGTCCCGAGGAATCGGGCGGCGACGTGGAAGCGCCTTCCGAATCGGGTGGCGACATCGAGACGCCTCAGGAGTCGGGTGGCGACATCGAGACGCCCCGGGAGTCGGGTGGCGACATCGAGACGCCCCAGGAGTCGGGTGGCGACGTGGAGAGGCCCGCGGAATCGGGCGGGGACGTGGAGACACCGGCGCTGATCGACGAGGAGAAGGTCACCGGGTTCCGCGACCGCTGGCAGAACGTCCAGACCGGCTTCGTCGACGACCCGAAGCAGGCGGTCCGGCAGGCCGACGAACTGGTCGCCGCGGTGATCAGCGCACTGGCCACCACCTTCGCCGAGCACAAGAGCGAGCTGGAATCCCAGTGGCAGCAGGGCGAACCCGCCACCGAGGAGCTGCGGATCGCGCTGCGCCGCTACCGCTCGTTCTTCGACCAGCTGCTGCCGCGGTAGCGGGCGACGTTTGGCGGCGGGCATGATCGGGTAGCACGCCGGGGAACTTGCCGGCAACGGGAGGCAGCCGAATGAACGTGGCCGATCTGCTCGTCGACGGGTTCGGCCGGGTCCGGGGCACGGTGCACTCGGCGGTGGGAGGACTCACCGCCGAGCAGCTCCGGACCCGGCCGGCCGGCGAAGCCAACTCGATCGCCTGGCTGGTGTGGCACCTGACCCGGGTCCAGGACGACCACGTCGCCGACGCGGCCGGGACCGAGCAGGTCTGGACCGGCCAGGACTGGCTTTCCCGCTTCGGGCTCCCGTTCCCGGCGGGGGACACCGGCTACGGCCACCGCCCGGCCGACGTCGAAGCGGTCCGGGTCGACGAGCCGGACCTGCTCACGGGCTACTACGACGCCGTGCACGAGCAGACCGTCCGGTTCGTCTCCGGCCTCGACGCCGACGCGCTCGACCGGATCGTCGACGAGGCCTGGGACCCGCCGGTGTCACTGGGCGTGCGCCTGATCAGCGTCCTCGACGACGACATCCAGCACGCCGGGCAGGCGATGTACGTCCGCGGCCTGCTCGAGCACCGGTAGCTCAGCAGGCCTCGTAGCCCTCGCCGCGGTGGTCGGCCAGCCGCTGCGGACCCGGGCCGTCGGCACCGAGCCGGTCGCCCGGGTTCGCGAGCCGGCACTTGGCCAGTGACATGCAGCCGCAGCCGATGCAGTCGTCCAGCTGGTCGCGCAGCTGTTGCATCTGGCGGATCCGCGCGTTCAGGTCGTCCTGCCAGCAGCGGGAGATCCGCGCCCAGTCCGCGCGGGTGGGCGTGCGGTCGTCGGGCAGCAGGGCAAGCACTTCCCGGATCTTCGACAGCGGCATGCCGACCCGCTGGGACATCCGGATGAAGGTCACCCGCCGCAGCGTGTCCCGGCAGTAGCGCCGCTGGTTGCCCGCGGTGCGGCGGCTGTTGATGAGGCCCTCGTCCTCGTAGAAGCGCAGGGCCGACGCGGGTACTCCGCTGCGCCGGGAGAGTTCGCCGACCGTCAGGTCGGGCAGCGGCCGGGCCGTGGCGTTCACCATGGCCGACACCCAACCACAGCGGCACGCTTGACTTCAAGCGAACTTGAAGTCTCATCCTGGTGCGGAAGGCAACAACGCCTGCGTGCCGAGGAGGAAGTGTGTCGGAAGTACCGGTGCGGGTCGCGGTGATCGTGGGAAGTGTCCGGGAAGGACGGTTCGGTCCGGTGGTGGCGGACTGGCTGGCCGGTGTCGCGGACGCGCACGGCGGCTTCGAAGTCGACGTCGTCGACCTCGCCGAGCCCGATCTCCCGCTGGTCATGCCGGCGTTCGGCGCCACGCCGCCGGCGGCAGTCGTCGCCGAAGTCGCGAAGGTGGCCCCGCGGCTGGAAGCCGCGGACGCGTTCGTCGTGGTCACCCCGGAGTACAACCACAGCTACCCGGCCTCGCTCAAGAACGCCATCGACTGGCACCGGCCCGAATGGCGGGCCAAGCCGGTCGCTTTTGTGTCCTACGGCGGGATTTCCGGCGGGTTGCGCGCGGTCGAGCACCTGCGCGCGGTTTTCGCGGAGCTCCACGCGGTCACCATCCGCGAAACGGTCAGCTTCCACGGCGCCCAGGCCCGGTTCGGCGAGGACGGCTTGCCGGACGACGACGCGGCGGGCGTCGCGGCGAAGGCGCTGCTCGACCAGCTGGGCTGGTGGGCCCGGTCGCTGACCGAGGCCCGGGCGGCGCGGCCCTACCCCGGCTGAGGCGGCTTGCCGCTATGTCGACATCCGCGCTCAGGCCTGACACGTCTGATAGGGCAGCAGGACGTCCGGCCCGGCGAGCGCGACGGTGCCGTCGACGGTGTACCCGCCTTGGGCGGCCAGCGCCGCGAACGCGGTGCAGACCAGCTGGTTGATCCCGGCGCCGGTGATCGGCCGCAGCGGGAACGGGACGGTGATCGTCGTCGGCGGGCCGGGGGTCGAGGTGATCGCGCCGGAGAGGCGGGGCAGCGCCGTCTCGTACCCGCCGGCCTCCTCGTCGGTGGACGGTCCGTCCAGCAGCATCGTCAGCGCGGACTCGATGCCCACCACTCCGGCGGAGGGCCGCACCACCGGGGTCACCCGGTCGGCGAGCACGAAGTAGAGGATCAGGTCGGTGCCGCGGCCCTCGCTCGCCGGGCTCCGCAGGGTCGGCGCCGGGCCGGCTTGAAGCACCGGCGTCGGTTTGATCCCGCACGCGCTCACCAGCAGCAGCACCGCGAGGACGGCGAGTTTCTTCACGGTGCCTCCCGGGGCAGGCGCAGCTCGAACCGGGCGCCGGTGCCGGTGTTGGCCGCGACGATGTCGCCGCCGTGCAGCCGCGCGTTCTCCCGCGCGATCGAGAGCCCGAGGCCGCTGCCCTCGGACCGGGCGCGGGCGGTGTCGGCCTTGGTGAAGCGGTCGAACACCCGCGGCAGGACGTCGGCGGGGATCCCCGGCCCGTGGTCGGTGACGGTGCACACGACGTCACCGCGGTCCCGCCGCAGCACCACCTCGACCGGCGGCGCGCCGTGCCGCAGCGCGTTGCCGACCAGGTTCGCCACGACGATGTCGAGCCGCCGCCGGTCGAGCCGGGCGATGATCCCCGGCGGCAAGTCGGCGACCAGGTCGGCTCCGGGTTCCCAGCCGCGGGCGGCGAGGCTGTCGGTGATCGCCGCGGCGACGTCGAGCTCCTCCCGGCGCAGTTCCGCCCGCCCGGCGTCGAACCGGGAGATCTCGATCAGGTCCTGCACCAGCCGGGTCAGCCGCCGCGTCTCGGCCGACACCAGCCGCGCCGCGACCGCGGTGTCCGGCGGCAGCTGTTCGGCGTCCTCGTCGAGGACGTCGGTGACCGCGTTCATCGCCGCCAGCGGGGTCCGCAGCTCGTGGGAGACGTCGGCGACGAACCGCCGCGCGTCGGCCTCCATCGTGCGCAGGGTGCCCACCGTGCGCTCCAGCTCCGCGGCGGTGTGGTTGAACGTCGTGACCAGCTGCGCGAGCTCGTCGGACCCCTTCGCGCGCAGCCGCACGTCCAGCCGCCCGCGGCCGAGCTGGCTCGCCGCGGTGTTCAGCGCGCGCACCGGCCGCAGCACCTGCCGGGCCGCGAGCAGCGCGACCCCGACCGCGAACGGCAGGACGAGCGCGGAGTACAACCAGGCGTTGCGGGCCAGCTCGTCGATCGCCTCCTGCTGGTCGGTCAGCCGCGCCATCGCGTAGACCTCCAGGCCGCTGGGCCTGCCGCTGCCGGTCTGCACCGGGACGCCGACGTAGAACAGCGGGAAGCCCTGGACGTCGACGCGCTGGAACTGGATGGTGGTGGTCGTCGCCACGGCCTGGCGCAGATCGCCCGGCACGTCGTCGATCGACAGGCCCGTCGACGAGTGCAGGTCGCGGTAGACGACGAGCGCGTTGCTGGACTTGAGGGCCGTCGCGAAGGCGTCGAGCGTGGCCTGGGACGGCGGCAGCGACACGGTGGGCAGGTACGCGACGATCTGGTCGCGCAGCTTCAGCATCGTCTGGTCCTGGACGCCTTCCAGGATGGCCCGGCGCGCGAAGACGTAACTCGCGCCGGCCGCGGTGGTGGCGCCGAGGATCATGATGACCGCGAAGGCGGCGACCAGCCGGGGCCGCAGGCCGGCGAGCCACGACCGGATCTGCGGCGCGGTCACGACCGGCCGAACCGGTAGCCGAACCCCCGGACGGTCTGCACGTGCTCCGGCTTCGCCGGCACGTCCTCGATCTTCGCGCGCAGCCGCTGCACGCACGCGTCGACGAGCCGGGAGTCGCCGAGGTAGTCGTGGTCCCAGACGGCGGAGAGGATCTGCTGGCGGCTGTACACCTGCCCGGGCGTGCGCGAGAGCTCCAGCAGCAGCTTCAGCTCGGTCGGGGTCAGCGAAACCGGCGCACCGTTTTTTGTGACCTCGAGCGCGGCCCGGTCGATCACCAGATCGCCGTGCCGTTCCTCGGCCGCCGCCGGCTCGCCCGGCCGGTCGCCGACGGCCCGGCGCAGCACCGCCCGGATCCGCGCGTCCAGCACCCGCGGCTCGACCGGCTTGGCGACGTAGTCGTCCGCGCCCGCTTCGAGCCCCGCCACGACGTCGAAGTCGTCGCTGCGCGCGGTGAGCATGATGATCGGGATCGAACCCGCCGCCCGCATCCGGCGGCAGGTCTCGAAGCCGTCCATGCCGGGCAGCATCAGGTCGAGCACGACGATGTCGGGCCGCTGGTGCACGAGCACCTCGATGCCGAGCTCGCCCGATTCCGCGGTGTGCACCACGTGTCCCTGCCGGCGCAGGGCCAGCTGCAGCCCTTCCCGCACCGCCGCGTCGTCCTCTACCACCAGTACCTCGGCCACGGCGCCATTATTCGGAAAAGCGCACGTCATGGCGACCCGGGCGGATCTTGTAGCAAAACCATGACATCGCGCTGACGGGATCTCGAAAACCGCGTCCCAGACTCGGGGACATGGCAGTGATCTTCTTCGAGGCTCCCCCCGCCGCCCGCCCGGCCGGCTCCGCGCCGGTGACCCGCGCGGCGTCCCGCACGGCGGTGCTCGCCGCGAGCGCGGCCGGGTTCGCCCTCGCGTTCGTCGCGGCCTACCTGCTCTTCGTCCGCACGGAGGCCGGCCGCGGCGTCGAGAACGGCGTCGTCCGCAGTGCCCAGTCCGCGGGGACCACAGTGGACTGGGCGGCCCCGCTGCGGGAGGCCGACCTGGTGGTCGTGCTCGGCGGGGTGGCGGTGCTGCTCGTGGTGATCTCCCTGGTGCGGCGGCGGCTCGCCCTCGGCGTGATGGCCTTGGTGCTGCTCGCCGCGCCTCTGGTGGTGGCGCAGCTGCTCAAGCTGTACGTCCTGGAGCGGCCGAGCACCGGCGACCGCCTCGGCGTGGCGGGCCACAACAGCTTCCCGAGCGGCCACGTGAGCGCGGCGATGGCCGTGCTGGTGGCGCTCGCGATCGTCCTGCCCCGCAGGTACCGCCTGCCGGCCCTGGTGACGGGCGGCTTCGGCGTCGCCTGGGTCTCGGCGGCAGCGGTGGCCCTGGGCTGGCACCGGTTGAGCGACACCGTCGGCGGCTGCTTGCTGGTCGCGGCGGTCACCTGCGCCGGGGCGGCGGTGGTGTCCGCCCGCCGCCCCGACGGTGACCGGGTGCCGTGGGTTCCGGTGTCGACGGGCTTCCTGGCCCCACCGGCGCTGGTGCTGGCGGGCTTCGCGGTCCTGTCGACGGCGACGTCGGGCGCGGCCCAGTTCGTCGCCGCGATGGTGCTGGCGGGGCTGTCGGCGATGGCGGTGGTGCTGTTGCTGACGGGACCGTTGCGCCGGGTGACGTTCGACCCGGCCGAGAGCCGCGTCCGCCGCCTCCGGCGACGGTGACCGGACGCACGCCGAGCGGCCGCGCCCGCATCTACACCCGGGCCTCCGCGACCACTGCGGAGGGTGAAGGTCGATCCCGGAGTTTGTGTGCGGGGACGGGCATCTCGCGTGCCTGGCGGGGCATCTCGCGTGATTGGCGGGGCATCTTGCGTGATTGCGGGGGCATCACGCGTGATTGGGCGGGCATCACGGCCTGGGGGAACGGGCCAGTTTTGGGGGATTGGCCCGCGACAGGCGGGCGTTGGCGCGCCTAGCGTCGGGGCATGGACCCGAGGCTTGCCGATGATCTGAACTCCCTGCCCGATCTTCTTGATGCCGCGAGCAAATTCGCGGGTGAGGCGCTCGCCGGGCTGGGCGAGCGGGCGGCCGCCGTTCCGCCCGTGGCCGTGGAGCCGGCTCCTCTGCCGCTCGATGGCACCGGGGCGCGGGGTGCGCTGGAGGAGTTCGCGCGGCGCTGGGAACCCGGCTTCGCCGCCGGCGCCGGCCCGCGGTACCTCGGCTTCGTCACCGGTGGGGCGACGCCGGCCTCGCTGGCCGGGGACTGGCTCACCGCGGCCTACGACCAGAATTCCGCCAGCGGGATGGACTCCTCGGCCCAGGACCTGGAACGCGAGACCGTCGGCTGGCTGGCCGAACTGTTCGGGCTGGGGCCGGACTTCTCCGGCGCGTTCGTCACCGGGGCCACCATGTCCACGGTGACCGGCCTGGCCATCGCCCGAGAGTGGCTCGGCGAACGGGCGGGGGTGAGCGTCTCCGCCGAAGGCGCCGCCGCGCTCGGTCCCGTCACCGTGCTGTCCGGTTCGCCGCACTCGAGCGTGCTGAAGGCCCTGTCGTTCCTCGGCATGGGCCGCTCCGCGCTGCGGAAGGTGCCGGTGCTCCCCGGCCGCGAAGCCGTCGATGTCGCGAAACTCGCCGAAGCGCTCGAGACGCTCGACGGCCCGGCCATCGTCGTTGCGAACGCGGGGACCGTCAACACCGTCGACTTCGACGACCTGCGGGCGATCGCCGCGCTCAAACAGCGGTACGACTTCTGGCTGCACGTCGACGCCGCGTTCGGCGGGTTCGCCGCGCTGGCCCCGGAGCACGCGGCGCTCACCGCCGGCCTCGAGCAAGCCGACTCGGTGGTCGTCGACCTGCACAAGTGGCTCAACGTGCCCTACGACTCGGCCGTCCAGTTCACCCGCCGCCGCGACCTGCAGCTGCGCGTCTTCAGCAACAACGCGGCCTACCTGGGCGAGATCGGGGAGACCCCCGACTTCCTGCACCTCACGCCGGAGAACTCCCGGCGGCTGCGCGCGCTCCCGGCCTGGTTCTCGCTCGTGGCGTACGGCCGCGCCGGGCACCGCGAGATCGTCGAGCGCTGCGTCTCGCTGGCCCGGGACCTGGGCACGCGGATCGACGGCTCACCCCGCTGGCAGCTGCTCGCGCCGGTACGGCTCAACGTCGTCTGCTTCACCCCGGCCGGCGAGGTCACGCAGGACCGGATCGACGCCCTCGTGCGCGCCATCGCCGAGGACGGGACCACGTTCCTCACACCGACGGTGTACGACGGCCGTCCGGCGTTGCGCGCCGCCTTCAGCAACAGGCGGACGACCACGGCGGACGTCGACCGGGTCTTCGCCGTGCTGGAGCGCCTCGCCGCCGGTTAGCTGCGGTCCGATTTCGGCATCAGGTACTTCCACGGCGAGGCGCCGACGCCGAGCTCGCACGGCACGTGCACCAGCGCCGGCCGGCCCGCCGCGAACGCCTTGTCCAGCGCACCGCGCAGGTCGTCCGGGGTGCGCGCGGTCAAACCGAGCGCGCCGAACGTCTCGGCGAGGCGGGCGAAGTCCGGGTTCCGCAGCCGCCCGCCCAGCGCGCGGCCCTCGAACAGCCGCTCCTGGTCGAGGTGGACGTTGCCGTAGCTGCCGTTGTCGAACACCACCGCCACCACGTTGAGTCCATATTGGACGGCGGTGGCGAGCTCCTGCGCGGCGAACATGAAGCCGCCGTCCCCGGCCACCGAAACCACCGGCCGGCGGGGGAAGGCCGCCTGCACGCCCAGGGCCGTCGGGTAGCCGAAGCCGAGCGTGCCCTGGTGGCCGCAGGTGACGAACGTGCGCGGGGTGTAGACCTCGAAGCCGAAGTAGGACGCGAAGCCGACCTGGCAGATCTCCTCGACGAAGAAGCCGTCGCGGGGAAGCACGTCCCGGATGGCGCGGAGGTACTCCAGCTCCGGTCCGACGTCGCTGAAGCGCTCCGCCACAGTGGCTTTCAGCGCCGTGAATTCCGCCGTCCGGTCCGTCCGTTGTGGACCCACGGCGCCGGTGAGCGCCGCCGTGGCGTCGGCGGTGTCGGCGACGATCGCGACGTCCGCTTCGAGCCGGGTCGCCTGCCGCGGATCGATGTCGAGCAGGATCGTCTTGAGGCCGGCGGGCTTCTCGGGCCAGCGGAACCAGGACAGCTCCATCCGCGACCCGATGCCGACCACGACGTCGGTCTCGGCCCACCGTTCGAAGCCCGAGACGCACGTGAAGCCGAGCGGGTGGTCGTCGCCCACAATGCCGCGCCCGCCGCGGAACGGCACCACCGGCGCCTGCAGCCGCTCGGCCAGCGCCCGGACTTCGGCGGCGGCGTGCCGGGCGCCGCCGCCCACCATGATCATCGGGTGCTTCGCGCCGTCGAGGAGCTCGGCGGCTTTCTCGACGGCGACCGGGTCGACGGCCGGCCGGGGCAGCGGCAGCGGGCCGGCGGCTCCGGCCGGGGCGCGCAGCCCCAGCACGTCCCACGGCACCGCCAGCGCGACCGGCCGCGGCCGCCCGCCCGCCGCTTCGCGGAACGCCGTCGCCAGTGCGTCCGGGACCTCCGCCGGGTGCTCGACCAGCGCGGACCACTTCGTGATCGTGCGCAGCGTCGCCAGCTGGTCCGGCATCTCGTGCAGGTGCCCGAGGCCGCGGCCGAGGTAGGCGCGCGGGATTTCGCTCGTGAGGCACAGCACCGGCGCGCTCGCCCCGTGCGCCGACAGCAGCGCGGCCGACGCGTTGAGGACGCCGGGGCCGGGCACGACGGTGCAGACGCCGGTGCGGCCGGTCGCCTGGGCGTACCCGAACGCCATGTAGGCGACGGTCTGCTCGTGCCGCGCGCCGATCACGCGGATCTCGCCGTCCGTGCGGGCGAGGCTGTCGAACAGGTCGTAGGTCTGCACCCCGGGCAGGCCGAAGACGGTGTCCACGCCGTGGGCCCGCAGCCCGTCGACGATCAGGTCGGCCGCGGTCGGGAACGGCGGGGAACTCGGCATCGGCGCGGCCTCCTGAGTGCGGACCATATATGGTTTCCTACATGATTGGCGCGTCCGCGGGAAGACCGGTCACCAAGTCGCAGCTGGCCTACGACACGATCAAGGCCCGGATCCTCGCCGGGCGTTACGGCCCCGGCTACCGGCTGGTGCTCGACCAGATCGGCCGCGAGCTCGACGTCAGCGCGGTGCCGGTCCGCGAAGCCCTGCGCCGGCTGGAGGCCGAGGAGCTGATCGAGTTCGAGCGGAACGTCGGCGCCCGGGTCGTGGCCATCGACCTCACCGCCTACCAGCACGCGATGCAGACGGTGGCGATCGTCGAGGGCGCGGCCACCGGCCTGGCCGCGCCCCTGCTCACGGCGGACGCGCTGGCCCGCGCCCGCGAGCTCAACGACCGGATGCGCCGCAGCCTCGCCGAGTTCGACCCGCTGGCGTTCACCGCGCTGAACGCCGAGTTCCACGAGGTGCTGTTCAGCGCCTGCCCCAACCCGAACCTGGTCGACCTGGTGCAGCGGTGCTGGACCCGCCTGGCCGCGGTCCGCGACAGCACGTTCACGACGGTCCCGGGGCGGGCACCGGAGTCGGTCGAGGAGCACGAGCGGTTGCTCGCGCTGATCGAGGGCGGGAGCGATCCGGAGGAGGTCGAGCGGTTCGCCCGGGGCCACCGGATGGCGACGCTGGAGGCTTACCTCGCCCGGGAGCGGTGACCGGGGCGCTGTGGGGCTAACTTGCGCGGGAGTGGGGAACCCCCGGTGCTGCAGGGCAGGCTTCGCTTCGGCAGCAATGAGTGGCGCGCTTGAGTGGGAGCTCGCGCGGGGTGGCCCTGTGGCGTGAATGCGCGCGGGCTGCAGTGCCCTCGGTGCGAGGGCACGGTGATCCGAAGTGGGCCGCCGGTAAGCCTCGCCCCGGTAGGGAGCCGTTTCTCCCACCGGGCTTCCATGGCCGGCCGGCGCTTGTTCCGCCGGCCGGGGGATGCCAGGGTCGGGGCGTGCCGATCTTCTCCGCGCCGGACGGAACCGGGCTTTCCTTCCACCTCTCCGGTTCCGGGGCCGAGCCTCCGGTGGTGTGCCTGCCCGGTGGGCCGATGCGGGCCGGCGCCTATCTCGGGGATCTCGGCGGGCTGGGCGGGTGGCGGCGCACCGCCGTCCTCGATCTGCGGGGAACCGGGGATTCCGAGACGCCCGCCGACGTCGGCACCTACCGGTGTGACCGGCAGGTCGAGGACGTCGAGGCGCTGCGCAAGCACCTCGGCCTCGACCGGCTCGACCTGCTCGGGCACTCGGCCGGGGCGAGCTTGGCCGTGCTCTACGCGGCGCGGTACCCGCAGCGCCTGCGACGGCTCGCGTTGATCGCGCCGAGCCCGCGGGCCGTCGGCTTCGAACTGCCGGCCGAGGAACGGCAGCGGATCGTCGCCCGGCGGGCGGGTGCTCCCTGGTTCGCCGCCGCGGCCGCCGCCTACGGGTCGATCGCCGCGAAGACGGCGACCAGCGCCGACTGGGCCGCCGCCGCGCCGCTGTACTACGGCCGCTGGGACGACGCCGCCCGGCGGCACCAAGCCGGCGAACGCGGCCAGCGCAACGGGGCGGCCGCGCGGATCTACAACTCCGCCGGGGCCTTCGAGCCCGGGACGACCCGTGCCGCGCTCGGGGCCGTCACCGCTCCGGTGCTGGTGCTCGCCGGTGAACTGGACTGGATCGCCAGCCCGGCGGTCGCCCGCCGCTTCGCCGGGCTGTTCCCGGACGGCCGCGCCGTCGTGCTGCCCGGGACCGCGCACTACCCGTGGCTGGACGACGCGCCCGCGTTCGGGTCAGCGGTGGGCGGATTCCTGGCCGGGGTTGCGGCGGGGTTTGATGCGGACGGCCGGCAAGGCCGGTGCCGGTAGCCGCATGCCCGCGTAGCCCGCGACACTCCCGAACTGATCCGACCCGGCTTCCCACGCTTCGCGGAACTCGGCGATCTCCTCGTGGGTGCGGCCGACGAAGTTCCACCACATCAGGATCTCTTCGTCGAACGGGGTGCCGCCCAGCAGCAGGAAGCGCGCGGGGACGGTGCCGCGGTTGCTCAGGGTCAGGGAGCGCACGCCGGTGCCGACGTAGCCCAGCTCCGCCGCGCGGACGCGGGTGCCGGCCACCACGACGTCGCCGGTGTCCACCAGGACGCCGTGCTCGAAGCCGGGGTCCACGCCGAGGGACATGTGGGCGTCCGGGCCCAGCACGACCTCCGCGCCCAGCAGCGGGGTGAACGTCGGGATCGGGGATGTCCGGCCGGCCAGCGAGCCGAGGAACACCCGGATTTCCGCGCCCTCGATCCGGTTCACCGAGGGGACGTAGTGGTCGAAGGCTCGTGCGGTGTGGCGGTGCCGCTCGGGCAGGGCCACCCAGAGCTGGACGCCGTGCAGCGTCTTGGTGGCCGCGGTCGAGACTTCCGAGTGGCAGATGCCGTGCCCGCCGGTCATCAGGTTCAGCTCGCCGGGGCGGACCATCGCGTGCGTGCCCAGGCTGTCGCGGTGCTCGATCTCGCCCTCGAACAGCCAGCTCACCGTCTGCAGGCCGGTGTGCGGGTGCGGGGCCACGTCCATTGCGCCGGGCCCGGTGACCTCGTCCGGGCCGTAGTGGTCGGCGAAGCACCACGCGCCGATCAGCGACCGGGACCGCTGGGGGAGGGTGCGCCGGACCCGCATCGCGCGGGGACCACCGAGCGGCACCTCGCGCGGGGTGAGGACCTCGACGGCCGGCCGGTCGGGGTCGGTGGCCGCCGGCCGGTCGCCACAGGCGAGCTCGGCGGGAGCGGCCTCGGTGTTGCTCATGCCCGCCACGGTAGTCGCGATTGCCGCCGGGTCGTGGGTGGGCGGGGTCACGGCCGCCGGGTGGGATCGCGGTGGACCCGGGTGGAGCGGAGTCCGGTTGCGGGCGGCCAAGCACTGGTGCGGCTGGGCACCCGTTCGGCGGGCGCTGCCCCCGGGCCGGTGCAGCCGGGTGGTCGGCGTTGTGGAGTTGTCAAACATCGGCCGGTCGCCGGGTCAGGCGGCCGATCTTTGTTCGGGGGCGATGATCGCCCGGCCTGCCGGGGTCAGGATCGCCGGGACCAGCTCACCGGGGCGGCCCGGGCGGGCCGCGCGCACCAGTCCCTGGTGGGCCAATGCGTGCGCGGCGAACTGGTCGCCGCACGACAGGCCGTCGATGAAGAGGTCCGGTTCGCTGCTGCAGGAGACGCGGCCGCGGCCGGCGCCGACTGCGCGGAGCATCGCACGCATCCGGTGGTTGACCGCCGGGTGTGCTGGCCGTGTGCCGGTCTTCTCGTTCCCGTTCATGTCGGTCCCTCCCGCTCGTGGTTCGGCCTCGTCTACCCCTGCGTCGAATCAGTGGGCGGGATTTCGACCGCAGGCCGGGCCGGAGCGTCCCCTCATCCTCACCGCAGGCGATCCAGCACGGGTCGAATCCCCGTCGACGGGCGTTCGGAGGCCGGCCGTGAACGGATGGGGATCAGAACGGCGGGCTGCCCGCCGCCACCGGTTCCGGGGTCCAGGAACTGCTCCCTTCGCCACCCGTCGCGCGGCTGAGCTTGGTCAGCTTGGCCGTGGCGTACCGCAGGGACGGGCCGACCTCGTCGACCTCCAGCTCCGTCACGGTGCGCTTCTCACCCTCCTTCGTTTCGTACGACCGCTGTCTCAGCCGGCCGTGGACGACGACGCGAGCCCCGCGCACCAGCGACTCCGCGACGTTTTCCGCGTATTGCTTCCACACGCTGCAGCGCAGGAACATCGCGTCGCCGTCGCGCCAGGCGCCGGACTCGCGGTCGAACACCCGCGGGGTGCTCGCGACCGTGAAGTTCGCGACCGCCGCGCCGGCGGCGGTGAACCGCAGTTCGGGGTCGGTCGTCAGGTTGCCGACCACGGTGACCGTCGTTTCGCCTGCCATCGGGCTCTCCTTCTGCTCCGGGTGCGGGGTGCACCGGTCTCGCCGATGAGGAGAGCACGGGGGTCCGACAATTCCGGGCCCGGCGACGGGATGCCGGCACCCGGCCGGGCTGGTTTCGCGCGGCCATGCCGACGGCGGTTCAGACGGAACTGGCCACGCTCGCCCACCGGCCGGGGACCTGGGCGACCTCGTCGCGAGCACGCTCTGCGTTGCGTGCTGGAAAGTGACCTCACGCTGGGCGGATGTGCGCCGCTGCGGTGGCCGGGCTCGGGGCCGCGTGCGAGGACCAGGCGGGTGCGCTGCTGGTCCTGCACGCGCCGCGGGAGGGGAGGTGAAGGCCGTTGTGGCCGCGGTTCACGCCGCCGCGGATCTCACTCGGATGGGTGGTCTTGCGCGGGAGGGCGCCGAGGCGCGGGGACCCGTGCCGCCGGACGCGCGGCCTGCGGTGGCCCGGCTAGGTGGGCACGCGGTGGCCGCCGCGCGGGCGTTGCGGGAACTGCTGGTGGGCGGCGACGGCTCGCGGCTCGGTGATGCGGTGGCGCTCGCCGGGGCGGCCGGAGGGGAGTTGCGCGCGTGGGGCGGACCGATGTGAGGGGGTGGCGGTCGAGCTTGCTTTGCTCGCAGCGGTTTACGGGCGGTTCACGCTACGGCGGTCCGGGTTGGCCGGCGGGCTGCCGGGTTCGCGGCGGTGGGGGCTTAGCGGTCAGGCGCGGATTGCGGCTGCGGCGGCCGAGGCGGCGCGACAGCACCCACGGCACAAAACGCCCCGAGCGCCCCAATGTGGCGTTGGTTGCGTCCAACGCACCGAACGCCACATTGGGTGCGTTGGACGCACCGAACGCCACATTGGGGCGCTCGGGGGCCTCCAAAAGCGGGTTCGCGGCGGCGGGCGTCCCACGCCAGCTGCCTTGGCCCGGAAGGTGCGACGGCGGTCCGGCTCGCTCGCCGGACCGCCGCGCTCGTCGGTTCCTACTGGCCCTGGTGCGGGAACTGGCCCTGCTGCGGGAACCCCTGCGGCTGGGACGGGTGCTGCGGAAAACCCTGCGGCTGCTGGAACCCCGGTTGCGGAGCCGGCTGGGACGGGTGGACCGGCTGGGACGGGTGCGGCGGGTAGCCCGTCGCCGCCTGGGGGGCCTGGCCCTGCTCGTCCTGCTGCTGCAAGCGGAGGGCGTCCTCCTTCGGGATGCGGTTCTCGATCCCGCAGAACGTGCACTGCGCGGTGTACTTGACGCTGATCGGGAACAACGGGATGAAGAACAGCGTGAACTTCGTGACCGCCTTGCGCACCGCGTGCGAAGCGGGGTTGCCGCAGCGGCCGCACAGGAAAGTCGTCATCGCCAGCACGTAGATGCGGGTACGCCAGCCCCAGATCAGCATCGGTCTTCTCTCTTCCGGTCCTTCGTTCGCCGCGCAGCCTTGCACACCGTTGCCGCTCGGCGGGGCGGTTTCCGGGAACTCGTCCCGGCCGGCAAGCGGCAAACGGGACATTCGACTCGTACCCGGCCGCACCGGGGCTAGATTGGGATCATGCCGAGCGACTTCGCCTTGAAGACGATGAATGCCGTGCACCGCGGCCTGATCAAGCTCACGGGTGGACGGGTGGGCTGGCAGGCCGCCATGCCCGTCCTGGAACTCACCACCGTCGGCCGCAAGAGCGGGCAGCCGCGGTCGGTGCTGCTGACCTCGCCCCACCAGGAGGGTGACGCCGTGGTCGTCGTGGCGTCGCGGGGTGGCGACGACACGCACCCCGCGTGGTTCCTCAACCTGCGCGACCACCCCGACGTCGAGGTCTCGCTGAAGGGCGGGCCGAAGCGGCCGATGCGTGCCCGGATCGCCGACGCGAACGAACGGGCGCGGCTGTGGCCGAAGATCACCGCCGAGTTCAAGAACTACGCGCAGTACCAGACGAAGACCGAGCGCGAGATCCCGCTCGTCTTCCTCGAACCGCGGTAGTTCACGACCGCGCCGCCAGGTACGCCGGGTCCGGCGCGGGGATCGGCCGGTCCGGGACCCCGGCCAGCAACTGGCTCATGGCGTGGAAGTACGGCGGCGCGGCGACCGTGCCGCCGAACGCGCCGTGGCCGCAGCTGCCCAGGTGCACCGGGGTGCCCGGGCAGATCTCGCGCGGGTGCGGCCCGTCGGCGAAGACCATCGACGACACCGCGTAGTCGTCGACACCGCCGACGAACGCCACCGATTCGCTCAGCTGGGTGGTGCCCGTCTTGCCGATGTCGGGCCGGGTCCAGCCGGCCGCGTGGGCCGCCTGGGCGGACGTGCCGCTCGTGGTGTCCTTGCTCAGCCCCGCTTCCAGCGTGTCCGCCACGCCCGCCGGGATCACCCGCTCGCACGCCTGCTGCCGGACCGGCACCGCGTTGCCGTTCCGGTCGGTCACCGACAGGATCGGGTTCGGCGGGCACCACACGCCGCCGCTCATCAGCGTCGCCGAGACGTTCGCCATCTCCAGCGGGCTCACCGGGCTGTTGCCGAGGGTGAACGACAGCAGGTTCCGGAAGTACTGCGACTGCGGCTCGCTGTACTGCGGATTGCCCGACTCCGGGTCCGGCGTGCGGCCGGCGTCGTTGGTCGCCAGGGTGTTCCGCAGCCCGAGCTTGTCCGCCATGTCGAGCACGGCGGGCATCCCGACCTGGCTCTCGAGCCCCACGAACGCGACGTTCGGCGACGTCGCCAGCCCGTCGGCGAGGGTGATCGGGTCCGCGTAGTGGCCGTCGTTGTGGACGGTGTAACAGGACGAATGCGCGTCCGGCCCCGGGAAGCACTGGCTGTCCGGGTTGGGCAGAGGCGTGTCCAGGCCCGCCTTGCCGGAGACGAGCGCCGCGGCCGAGGTGAAGATCTTGAACGACGAACCGGCGCCGAACTCGTTGCTCGTGTCGGCGACGATGTCGGTCGACGTCTCGCCCCGGTCCGGGTCGGTGCCGTAGTCGCGGTTGGCGACCATGGCGAGCACCTGGTGCCCGTCCTGGCCCGGCTGGACGACGGCGAAGGTGTTGGCCACCCCGTCCTGCGTGGTCGGCACGTTCGTGTCGACGGCGTCCTTGGTCACCTGCGAAACGCGCGGGTCGAGGGTGGTTTTGACCGTGTAACCGCCGGTGGCCAGCCGGTCCGCGGTGAACCCGGCGTGCACCAGGTAGCTTTCCGCGTAGGCGCAGAAGAACCCCGCGTCCGGCGCCGCGCCCAGGCAGGAGCCGGACGGCGTGACGGGGCCGTCCGGCAGCAGGCCGAGTGGTGCCGCCTTCGCCGTCGCCGCGTACGAGGCGGGGATCGAGCCGTTGGTGACCAGGTCGTCGATGACGAGGTTGCGCCGCTGGAGTGCTTTGCCCGGGTGCGTGTACGGGTTGTAGACGGTGGGGTTGTTCACCATTCCGGCGAGCAACGCGGCCTGCGGCACGGTCAGTTTGTCCGCCGTCGTCCCGAAATACGCCTTTGCCGCCGCGCCGACCCCGTACACGGTTCCGCTGAATTCGACCACGTTGAGGTAGTTGGCCAGAATGTCGTCCTTGCTCATGGTGTTGTTGAGCTCGACGGCCATTTTCGCTTCCCGCAGCTTGCGGGCGAGCGAGTCCTCGCGGTCGGCCTGCTGGGCCGCCGGGTCGGTCCGGTCGACGACGTTGATGAGGTAGTTCTTGACGTCCTGCTGCGTGATCGTCGACGCGCCCTGCAGCGCGCCGCCGGCGCTGTCGTTGACCGCCGCGCGGAGCATCCCCTGCAGGTCGACGCCGCCTTCGGTGTAGAACCGGCGGTCCTCGATCGCGATGATCGCCGCCTTCATCGTGGTCGCGATCCCGGCCGCGGTGACCGGCAGGCGGTACTGCGCGTAGAGCGTCGCGATGGGGGTGCCGTCGCGGTCGGTCACCGTCGTGGTCAGCGGCAGGTCGGCCGCGGCGAGCCGGGCGGAAATGGCGTCCACCGAATCGCTGACCTGATTCGACAGCAGGCCTGCCCCGATGGCGGCGGGCGCCACCGTTCCGGCCACCAAAATTCCGGCGAGCACACACAACCCGGCAAAAAGGACCACACCCTGGCGACGTTTCACAAATGCGAGATTAGGCATCGGGCGATAAAGCTTCCGTTCGGTGAGAGATGTGCCTCACCGGGCCAACCTGCCGAGCAGTGCCGAGGCGACCGAAACGGCCACCACCGTCGCCGCGGCCAGCACGGCGAAGTCGGTCCCGAGGTGCGCGGGGGTCCCGATCAGCAGGCCGCGCAGCGCGTCCACCTGGTAGCTCAGCGGGTTGACGTGGCTGAGCACCTTCAGCCACGACGGCATCAGGTCCACCGGGTAGAGCGCGTTCGAGCCGAAGAACAGCGGCATCGTGATCGCCTGCCCGATGCCCATCAGCCGTTCCCGCGACAGCACGATCCCGGCGATCACGATGGACAGGCAGCAGAAGAACGCCGAGCCGAGCACGAGGACGACGGCCATCGCCAGCAGCTTCAGCGGGTTCGCGGTCAGCTCGACGCCGAGGATCGCGGCCAGCACCAGCACCATCAGCGCTTGGACGAGCGCGCGGACCCCGGCGGCGAACGCCTTGCCGGCGACGAGCGCCGCGCGCGGGGTCGGGGTCACCAGGAGCTTGGCGAGCACGCCGGCGTCCCGCTCCCAGATGATCTGGATGCCGTAGAAGATCGCGATGAACAGCGCCGACTGGGCGAGGATGCCCGGCGCCAGGTAGTCGAGGTACGGTGTCGAGCCGGTCGGGATGGCGCGCAGCCGGGTGAACGTCTCCCCGAAGATCAGCAGCCACAGCGCGGGCTGGATCGCCCGGGTCAGCAGTTCCGTCTGGTCGCGGCGCAGCTTCTGCAGTTCCACCAGGCACATCGCGCCGACGCGGGCACCGAGCACGCGCAGCCGGCGCAGCGGGCCGGGGTCAGCCGAGGCGGCGGGCGGTACGGCGAGTGGCACGGACACCGCGGATCCCTCCTTCGCCGCTTTCCAGGCGGTTGCCGGTCACCGCGCGGAACACGTCGTCCAAAGTGGACTCCGGGCCGAGACCGGCCTCCAGCTCGGCCGGGGTGCCCAGCGCCCGGATCCGGCCGGTGTGCATCAGGGCGACGCGGTCGCAGTACTGCTCGGCTTCGTCCATGTAGTGCGTGGTGACGAGCACGGTCATCCCGGTCGCCGCGCGGATCGAGCCGATGCGGTCCCACACCGACGACCGCGCGACCGGGTCGAGCCCGATCGTCGGCTCGTCGAGGATGAGCAGCCGCGGCGCACTGACCAGGGCCTGGGCGAGCTCGAGCCGGCGGATCATGCCCCCGGAGTACGTCTTGACCGTGCGGTCGGCGTCGTCGGCCAGCCCGACCAGCTCCAGTGCCAGCCGCACCTGTCCGGCCCGTCCGCGGCGAGGCACGTCGAAGAGCCGCGCGAACAGCGCCACGTTCTCGCGGCCGGTCAGGGCACCGTCGGCGGACAGCTGCTGCGGGACGTACCCGATCAGCCGGCGGACGGCCATCCGGCGGCGCGCGACGTCGACGCCGAAGACCGTGATGCGGTCCGGGCCGGTGGGCAGCAGCGTGGTGATCATCCGGAGGGTGGTGGTCTTGCCGGCGCCGTTCGGGCCGAGCAGGCCGAACACCTCGCCCGGGTGGATCTCGAGGTCGACGCCGTCCACCGCGCGGGTGGTGCCGAACGAGTGGCTGAGGCCGGTGCAGCGCACCGCCGGGGGTTCGGTCATGGCTGCTCCTTCAGGATGCCCAGGAGTTTCTCCAGTGCCGGCAACGCCTGTTCGATCGCCGTGGTGTCCTCTTCGGACAGTTCCGCGAGAGCATCGGCGACGAGCCCGGTCCGGGCGCGGCGCCAGGCCGCCATCCGGGCGGCGGCCGCCGCGGTGATCTCCAGCCGGGCCGCGCGCCGGTCGGCGGGATCGGCCTCGCGGTGCAGCAAGCCGGCGTCGGCGAGCTGGTTCACCAGCGTGCTGACCGAGTTGTTCGCCAGGTGCAGCTCGCGCGCGGCCGCGGCGACACCGATGCCGGGCCGGTCGGCGACGACACGCAGGAGCTCGACCTGGGCGCCGGGCAGCGGGGTGCCCGGCACGCCGGCGCGGACCCGGCGGCGCAGCACCCGGCGGATGCCCTGGACGGTGCCCAGCAGCCGGTCGGCGAGATCGGTCATGCCGCCAAAGTAGCTCTGCGCCAGAGTCTTTAGCAACGCTAAATGTCTGGTTGGCGAGAAACGGGGGAATCGGGGCGGAAGATCCTCCTCCGGGCCGCGCGAGACGAGGGGGATACCGCTGATCGGCCGAACTGTTTCACCGGCGACCGTTCGGCGGCGGGCCGGTGCCGTTCGCCGCGTGGCGGCGCGGCTGCGGTCCGGAATCGCCGGGGTGGGCGCATGCTGTCCCTTCCGGCCCCGCGTCCCCGCGCCTGACGTCCACAGTGGACACTGCCAGTGCGCCCGGTCCGGCGGTCTTCTCGAGATCAGGATAGGAACGTTCGTGACCCTGCTGGACAGCAAGCTCGTCCGGTGCTGGACCTCCCGCCCGCACCTGCAGTCCCTCTACACCCTCGCCGCGGCCGCCCCGCGGATGCGCGCCGCGCTCGGCCTCACGCCGACCGGCGGTGGCACGGTCGACTTCAAAGTGGACGGGGACGCGCTGGCCCGCACCGCGGCGGAGCTGATCGCCGCGACGTCGGCGCGGCTGCCGGTGCACCCGCTGGTGACGCAGGACCTCCACGGCCGGTCGACGGTCCGGTGCTGGCGCCGCGACCGCGACCTGCGCGTGCTGACCGGCGACCTGGTGGACGTCGCGGACCGGCTGGCCAGGGCGGGTTACGGCGGCTGCCTGCGGTTCGCGACCGTCGAGTTCGCCGAGCCGGCCGGGCGCCGCGAAGGGAAGCTCGCGCTGGTGTACCTGTTCGACCGCGGCACGTTCCACACCGCCGCACCCGGCGCCCGGCCGCTGGACCAGGCACTGGAACTGCGCGCCCGGGCCGCGTTGCGCGGCGCGCTGCCGCTGGAACCCGTCGCGCAGCGGCGGTTCGTGCGCTGAGCCGTCCCTGAAAATCCGCCGATTGGCGCAGGCCGGGCGGTCTGCGAGGATGCTGCTCTCGCCCGATCGAAGGAGATGACCGTGGCTTCTCGTCTCAACCCGTACCTGAGCTTCCGCGACGACGCGCGGCAGGCCATGGAGTTCTACAAGGGTGTCTTCGGCGGCACGCTCACGCTGAACACGTTCGGGGAATTCGGTTCTCCCGAAGGAGCGGACGCGGACAAGGTCATGCACGCCCAGCTGGAGGCCGGGAACGGCTTCACCCTGATGGCGTCGGACACGCCGGCCGGGATGGAGCACAACCCCGGCACGAACATCTCGGTGAGCCTCAGCGGGGACGACGCCGACGACCTGCGCGGCTACTGGGAAAAGCTGAGCGACGGCGGCACCGTCACGGTTCCGTTCGAAAAGCAGATGTGGGGCGACGAATTCGGTGCCTGCGTCGACCGGTTCGGCATCCCCTGGATGGTCAACGTCGTGCACGGCTGACCACGAGCCGTTGCAGCCGGTGCCCCCGTCGGTGACGATGGAGGGACCGGCGTGGCGTGGCGCCGGGCCGAAGGAGGCCCGATGGCGGGTTTTCCCTGGACGTGTGCGCAGTGCGGCGCGGTCAACGATCCCGCCGCCCGGCGTTGCGGCACCTGCGCGGGCCTCGCCCCGGGCCGGGCCCGCGCGCGGGCGCTGTGGGTGCTGCTGACCTTGATGGTGGTCGCCGGCGTGGCCGTGGGCGGGGTGCTGCTGTTCACCGGGGACCCGGAGCCCCCGCCGTCCGCGTCGGGACCGTTCCCCGCTTACACGACGCCCGCGCTGCCGACCACGAAGACCGTGGTGACGACCGCGAACGCCGTCACCCCGCCCGGCACGCCGTCCACGTCGACGGCAACGGCGACGGCGACGGAGAAGCCGTGCCCGCCGGACGCCGCGCGCTACTTGCCCGGCGGCACGGGGACCGCGCTGCTCGTAGCACAGACCGCGAAGTCGCTGATCACCATCTGCCGGATCCCCGACGGCCGGATCTTCTACGACGGGCAGGCCCGCGGGCAGGCGGCCTCCGACGACACCCACATCGTGCTGCCGGCCCAGGCCGAGGGCGGCGGCTTCGTCGCGGTGAACGGCGACTACCGCTACCGGGTCGACGGCGGCAGGCTGGTCGTCTCGGCCGGGTCCGATGTGCTCTCCGACGACGAGCTGACCACGGTCGGCTGAGCGCCGAACAGCTCGTCCACCGGCTCCGCGTCGAACCCGAGGTCGGCCCGCATCCGGGCGCGCATGACGCGGTAGCCGCGCTGGCCGGCGTCCCAGGCGGGCCGGAGCCGGGTGTGGTCGTCGTCGGGGTCCAGCAGCATCGCGGCCAGGCGCATCCGCGGCAGCGTGGCGTCGCTGACCAGCCGCCGGACCGCCTCCGGCGCGTGCAGCACAACCGGCCCGAGCGCGTGCTGGGTCTCGCTGCGCACCGCGCGCAGCTCGGCGATCTGGGGTTCGTCGAGTTCGCCGCCCCCTTCGAGGACTGCCCGGGCCTGGAAGAGCACGCCGTCGAACGCTTCCAGGACCCCCATCAGCTGGGCGTAGGCGTCGGCGCGGGTTTCGTGGGTCCGGGCTTCGCGTTCGCGCTGCCACCGGCGCTCCTCGCGGACGGCCTCTTCGAGCATCCGCCGGGCCTCCCGCCGTCCGGAAAGGACCTGGGTCAAGATGACCCCGGCGAGGCCGAGGAGGGCGACGACGATCGGAATCCACACCGGGACCTGGGAACCCACGTGCGCACCCTACCCAGGATGTGGGAGTGGCGGCGGCCACTCGCCCCGCGTCCGCATGCTGGAGCCATGGCTTCTCCGCTGGACAACCCGACCCGGGCGGCACTGACCGGCCCGCACGCCCGCTTCGCCGAACGGCAGGGGCGCGTCCTGCGCTACCCGGAGGACGTCGCACCGTTCCTCGCCCTGCCCGACGACCCGGATGAGCAGGACTGGCTGGACGTCGCCGAGCTCGCCGGGCCGGGCGCGACCTTCGTGCTCGCCGCGACCGCCGCGCGGCCGCCGTCCGGGTGGGAGGTGCTCGACGAGATCCCCGGCGTGCAGCTGGTCGACGCGGGGGTCGCGGCCGCGCCCGAGCCGGAAGCCGTGCGGCTCGGTCCCGCGGACGTGCCGGAGATGCTGGACCTCGTCGAGCGGACGCGGCCGGGGCCGTTCCGGAAGCGGACCGTCGAACTCGGCACCTACCTCGGCATCCGGCGCGGCGGCGCGCTGGTCGCGATGGCCGGCGAGCGGCTGCACCCGCCGGGCCACACGGAGATCAGCGCGGTCTGCACGGACCCGGCGTACCGCGGGCAGGGCCTCGCGACGCGGCTGGTGCTCGCGGTGGCCGCCGGCATCCGCGACCGCGGCGAGATCCCGCTGATGCACGCGGCGGCGGGGAACACCGCCGCGATCCGGCTCTACCTGTCCCTCGGGTTCGCCCTGCGGCAGCGGCCGGACTTCGTGGCGGTCCGGGTGCCGCTCGCGGTGGCGGTTCAGCCGCCTAGCCCGGTACCCACATCGTGACTCGGGTGCCGCGGCCCGGCTGGGAGTCCACCGTTCCGTGGCCGCCCACCTCGGCCAAGCGGGCCACGATCGACTGGCTGATGCCGAAGCCCGGGGGCCGGTCGCGGACGTCGAAGCCCTGGCCCTGGTCGCGGGCCACGACCGCGATGCCGCCGTCTCGCTCCTCCACCCGCAGCACCACCTGCTTCGTCCCCGAGTGCTTCACCGTGTTGCGCAACGCCTCCCGGACCGCTTCGCACAACGCGGTGCGCCGGTCCTGCGAGACCTTGTGGTCGTCGGCGAAGTCCGCCGCGACGAGCTGTGTGCGCAGGCCGTCGCGGGCCAGCTCGGTGGCGACGTCGGCCAGCTCGACCGCAAAACTGCGCGTCGGCCCCGACGGCAGGGGCTCGGTGATCCGGCGGCGGAGCTCGGCCGCCTCCGCCTTGGCCACCGAACGCAGCTCCGACAGGCGCTTCACGGCCTGAGCGTCGTCGCCCGGTGCCGAAATGGCCAGCGCTTCGAGCGTCTGCAGCACGCTGTCGTGCATGATGCGGCGGGTCCGGTGGCGCTCGGCCTCGCGCCCGCGCCGGAGCCCGATGTCCACCGCGAACCGGGTGCCGACGCCGAGCAGGATGAGGATCGCCACGGCGAGCACGATCGCCACCGCCAGCGCCACCATGCAGCCGATCGAGCGCGTCACGGCGAGCTGGTGGTCCAGCGGCAGGCCGCCGGCCAGGGTCAGCGCCGCCCGGAGCGGGACGGCCGCCGCGAACAGCCACAGCGCCGCGGGCAGCCCGGTCGTGCCCGCCCACATGGCGACCGAGCCGACCAGCCAGGTCCAGGAGACGTCGACGGCGAACGGCTGCACCACGGCCGGGGCCGTCATCGCCACCACGAAGTTGAGCGCCACGCCGATGGCCAGGTCCAGGCCGAGGGCGCGGCCGGTGACCCGGGCCCGCAACCCGCCCGAACGCAGCACCCAGGCCGCCGCGGCGGTGTTGGCCGCGACGGCGAACACCGTGGCGCCCAGCACCGGGCCGAGGCCGAGGCCGCCGTTCGCGGCGGCGAACCCGATGAACACCTTGACGAACGCCGCGATGCGGTACGCCAGCGGCACCAGGACCCAGTAGCGCGAGGCGCGGGCGAGCGTCGCGTCGCCGACCGCGGTGAGGTCGCCGCTGTCGGGAACGGGCTCGGCAGGTTCCGCGGGGGTGCCGCTGCGCAGCAGCGTGCGGACGAACGCGCGTGGCGGTGCGGCGGAGCCCGCCTCGGGCATCGGTGGTCCCCATTCATCCGGCCGTCCGGGCGGCCTGAGCCTGGCAGCGCGGCGGGGGGCTAGTCAACCGTCCCGGCCCGGAGCCAGCCCGCTGGAGCAAGGGGCCGCCACCGGTTCGTGATCCGGCCGGCCGCGGGCCCGGCTTTGCGGTCAGTACGCGTGGTACAGGGTGTCCTCGCCCGTGTACTCCGCCCAGCCGGGCGAACCCGTGGTGGCGAAGCGGTGCCAAGCGCCGTTCAGGTCGGCGGCCAGCTCCCGCGGCGGGTTCTCGCCGAGCAGGCCGCGCGGCCCGGACACCACGTCCAGCGCGTCGAACACGAACGGCAGCTCGAGCCCGTGGCACGCGCCCAGGCGGCCCTCGAGCAGGGGCGAACCCCATTCGAACTCGTACCGGAACGTCCGGCCGGTGTGGTGCTCGGCGAGGTCGCGCACCCCGTCGCGGAAGACCAGGTCCGTCAGGGCCTCGACGAGGACCTCGCCCGCCGTCCGGCCGGAGCCGAGGCCGTAGGCGTACAGCACGCCGGCCGGGTCGGGGTGCGACACCGCCAGCGACGCCACGGCCTGGTCGTCGGTGACCGCTTCGAGCGCGCCGGTGGGCACCAGGTAGAGCCGCATCTCTTCGCTGCAGCTGCCCGCGATCAGGTCGACGTCGCGGCCCGCGCCCGCCCGGATCGCCTTGCCCGGGTGCTGCGGCAGGACGTCGTCGCCGACCACCGGGAGGAACGGGCTCAACCCGTACCCGCGGTCGTACCCCAGCGCGTCGCGCAGATCGGGGGCGCCGCCCGGCCGCAGGACGGCGTCCTGCGCGTCGAGCAGCTGCTCGGTCGACACCTTCCGGAACGCCTCCGCGGTCGGTTCCGCCTTCAGCTCGTCGGCGACCACCCTCGCGAGCCGGCGCGCCTGGACGCCGTCGCGCACCATGTCCGGGTGTCCGCTTTGGACGATGGCGCGGTGGAAGAGCCCCGGCGACAGCGGCGATCCCAGCAGGCAGGCGACGCTGACGGCACCGGAAGCCGAGCCGAAGAGCGTGACGTTGGCGGGGTCGCCGCCGAACGCGGCGATGTTTTCCCGGACCCAGCGCAGGGCCGCGAGCTGGTCGCGCAGGCCGAGGTTGGTCGCGCCGCCGTCCAGGGGGAGGAACCCGTCGATGCCGAGCCGGTACTGGACGGTCACCAGCACCGCGCCGGCCCGGGCGAACGCGGTGCCGTCGTGGACCGCGGCGGACCCCGTGCCGCCGAGGAACGCGCCGCCGTGCACGAACACCAGCACCGGCAGCGAAGCGGCGCCCGGCTGCGGGGTCCAGACGTCCACCGTCAGGTACTCCGGGCCCGGCCGCCAGCCGGTGCCGGTGAGCGGAACCTGGTCGACCCCGGGCACGTCGTGACGGCGTTGCGGTGCCGTCGGCCCGGGTCTCTGCGCTTCACGGACGCCCTCCCACGGCTGCGCCGGGACGGGCTCGGCGAAGCGCAGCTCGCCCTCGGGCGCGGCGGCGTACGGGATACCTCGGAAGAGCACCACGCCGGCGGGGGTGACCTGACCGCGGACCGCGCCGGACGTGGTGGGGACGACGGGGTCGGACATGCGGGGTCCCTTCGTGGACTGTCGGGGGAAGCGCCCGTCAGCCTAGGACCGTGGACGGGCCGCCGTCATGGGCGGACCGTCTCCTGCGTTGTCGCGGATGGATAACGGCGCCGGGCCCGATTTCGCCGATCGGGCCCGGCGCCGTGAATTCCCGTTGCGGTACGGGCGGGGCCGTCGTGAGTGGTAAGGCGGGTTCTAACCCGCCTTACCACTCACGACCACCCGAGCCAGGTAGGACCGGAGCGCCGCCACTGCTCCCCCGGGATCCGCGGCGGCGACCGGGAACGCCTCGTCGAAGCCCTGCGCCAGCAGTTCCGCGCGCGGGCGTCCCAGCCGGCCGCCGATCACCACCGGCAGGCCCGCCAGTGCGGGGTCGGCGCGCACGCGGCGCAGCACGTCCACACCCGGCGCGCCGAACACGGTGGACAGCACCAGGCAATCCGGGCGCTCGCGCCGGCACGCGCCGAGCACCTCGGCCGCCACGCACACCTCGTGGCCCTCGCGTTCGAGGACCACCTGCAACGCGACCAGGCTCCACGCGCCCGCGTCCAAACCCGACAGCACGACCTTCACCTCGTGCAGAGCCGCGGGCGGGCGCGGAAATACGTCAGTCCGGGTCGGGTGGTTCCTCGACGCCGTCGCGGTCGGCCCACTCCAGCAGCGGGTCCAGGGAAAACACGGCGTCGTCGATGCCGGCGTGGAGGTCGCCGAGCTCGGCGAAGCGGGCCGGGACGGTGGCGATGGTGAAGTCGCCCGGCTCGGCGTCGTCGATCTCCTCCCAGCGGATCGGCGTCGAGACCGTGCCCTCGGGGTTGCCGCGGACCGAGTAGGCGCTGGCGATCGTGTGGTCGCGGGCGTTCTGGTTGTAGTCGACGAAGAGCAGCCGCGGGTCGCGGTCCTTGCGCCACCAGGTGGTGGTGACGTCGTCCGGGGCCCGCCGCTCGACCTCGTGGGCGAAGGCCAGCGCCGCCCGGCGGACGTCGGAGAAGCCCCAGCGGGGTTCGATCCGGACGTAGACGTGCAGGCCGCGGCCGCCGGAGGTCTTCGGCCAGCCGACCGCGCCGAGCTCGTCGAGGATTTCGTGGGCCACGTGCGCGACCCGGCGGACGCGGTCGAAGCCGCAGCCGGGCATCGGGTCGAGGTCGATGCGCCACTCGTCGGGCTTCTCGGTGTCGGCGCGCCGCGAGTTCCACGGGTGGAACTCCACTGTGGACATCTGCACGGCCCAGGCGACGTGCGCGAGCTCGGTGACGCACAGTTCGTCGGCGTGCCGGTTGTAGCGCGGGAAGGTGACCCGGACGGTCTCCAGCCAGGGCGGGGCGCCGTTCGGCACGCGCTTCTGGTGCACCTTCTCCCCCGCCACGCCGGAGGGGAACCGGTGCAGCATGCAGGGCCGTTCCCGCAGGGCGTTGACGATGCCGTCGCCCACCGAGAGGTAGTAGTTGACCAGGTCGAGCTTCGTCTCGCCGCGGGCCGGGAAGTACACCCGGTCCGGGTTGGAGATCCGGACGGTCCGGTGCCCGACTTCGAGCTCTACAGCCTTGTCCGCCATGGATCAGACGCTACTCGCTACGGTGGACCGGTGAGCCTGCCGGCGGACGGTCACGTCCACACCGAATGGTCCTGGGACACGATCACCGGCTCGATGACCGGCTCGTGCGAACGGGCGCTGGAGCTGGGCCTGCCTTCGGTGGCGTTCACCGAGCACGCGGACCTGACGCCGTGGCTGATCCCGGCACCGATCCGCCCGCTGCTGCCGGACCACTTCCGGGTGCGCCTGCGCCCGGACGGCGTCCTCGAGCCGCCGGACCTCGACGTCGCGGGATATCTGGCGTGCGTCGAGGAGTGCCGCTCCCGGTTCGCCGGCCTGCGGATCTTGTCGGGTGTGGAGCTGAGCGAGCCGCACCGGCACCGCCCCCGCGCCGACGCGCTGCTGGCGGCCAACGCCTTCGACCGGGTACTGGGCTCGGTCCATTCCCTGCCGGACGGCGAGCACCACCACGAGCTGACGACGATCTCGGACCGGCCGCCCGGCGAGGTGCTGCGGGCGTACCTGGAGGAGGTACTGGCACTCGTCGAGTCGACGGCGGACTTCGCGGTGCTGGCCCACATCGACTACGCGCTGCGCTCGTGGCCGGGGGAAGGTCCACCGTTCGTGGCGGCCGAGTTCGAGGAGGAGTTCCGGACGGTGCTGCGGGAGCTGGCTCGCAGCGGTCGCGCTCTGGAGGTGAACACGAAGGTGCCGCTGCCGGGCGAGGTGGTGCGCTGGTGGTTCCAGGTGGGCGGCGAGGCGGTGGCGTTCGGCAGCGACGCCCACGACCCGGCCCTGGTCGGCCACGGTTTCCCGGAGGCGGCAGCGCTGGTCGAGGCCTGCGGCTTCCGAAGGGGCCGCACCCCGCACGACTTCTGGCGCCGCTGAGGTCACTTTCCCTACGAAAGTGACGCCGTCACTTTCGTAGGGAAAGTGCGGTGTCAGGCCAGGGCGTGGCGACCGTACGAGCGTGAGTCCCCGCTCTGGTCCATCAGCCGGGCCGCGACCCGGCCGATCGCCGCGTCCAGGTCGGCGCGGTCGGTCGGGCCCCAGTCGCCGAGGCGGTCGGCCAGCCAGTCGTGCCAGGCCTGGACCACCTTCGCGAACTCTTCGCGGCCCGACGCAGTCAGCTCCCAGCCGTCCCGGGTGTACCTCAGGTGGCCCGTCAGCTCTAGGCGGTTGAACGCCGGCTCCAGCACCTGCGCCGGTACGCCGAAGTGCTCGCCGATCGCTCGCAGCGTGGCCGGGGAACCGCGGCGGCCGCGCAGGTGGACCTGCAGCAGGCACCAGATGCCGCCCTCGTCGAGGTCGCTCCCGGCTCGCTCGATGATCGCCGGTGCCACCTGACGGCGTTCGCGGAAGAACAGCGTCGCGACCGCGCGTTCCAGCTCACGGTCGTCCGTGCGGGCTTCCGGCATCGCGAAACCGTCGCCGAGGCCGGGCGCCGCCGCGCGGGCCGTGTCGCGCAGCGGTACCTCCTTCAGGAAGAACGCCAGCGCGAACGCGACCAGGCCGACCGGCGCCGCCGCGAGGAACACCACGTGGAGGGAGTCGCTGTACGCCTTGATCACCGGAGCCGACACGGCGTCCGGCAGCGCGTGCAACGCCGTGGGTACTTGCAGCGCCCGCGGGTCCACCCCCGGCGGCACCGGAAGCGCGGCCAGCTTGGGGGTCAGCTGGTTGGCGTACACCGTGCCGAAGATCGCCGCGCCGAACGAGCTGCCGATCGAACGCAGGAACGTCACGCCGGACGTCGCGACGCCGAGGTCGGCGTAGTCGACCGTGTTCTGCACGGCGATCGTCAGCACCTGCATGCCGAGCCCGATGCCGAGCCCCAGCACGGCCATGTACGCCGACGCCTCCCAGAACCCGGTGTCGGTGTCGAGCCGCGAAAGCAGGTAGAGCCCGACCGTCATGCCCGCGGCGCCGGCCAGGGGGAAGATCTTGTAGCGGCCGGTGCGGCTCACCGCGTTGCCCGCGGTGATCGACGCGACGAGCAGCGCCAGCACCATCGGCAGCAGCCGGACCCCGGACGTCGTCGCGGAGGTGCCCTGGACGTACTGCATGTACGTCGGCAGGTAGGACAGCGCGCCGAGCATCGCGAAGCCGACGACGAAGCTCATGATCCCGCCGACGGTGAACACGGGGTTGCGGAACAGCCGCATCGGCAGCATCGGCTCTTCCGCCCGCAGCTCGACGACGACGAACGCCGCGAGCAGCACCACCGAGCCGAGCGCCATCCCGATGATCACCGGCGAGCCCCACGCGTACTGCGTGCCGCCCCAGCTGGTGACCAGCGTCAGACCGGTCGCGGCGAGGCCGATGAGCAGGATGCCGAGGTAGTCGATGACCGGTTTGACCGCGGCGCGGGCGTTCGGCATCGCCGAGGACGCCACCACCAGCACCACGACGACCAGCGGGATGTTGACGTAGAACGCCCAGCGCCACGACAGGTGGTCGACGAAGAAGCCGCCGAGCATCGGGCCGGCCACGGTCACCACGCCGAACACCGAGCCGAGCACACCCTGGTACTTGCCGCGTTCGCGCAGCGGGACGACGTCGGCGACGATCGCGGTCGAGGTGACCATCAGCCCGCCGCCGCCGAGGCCCTGCACCGCGCGCCAGACGATCAGCCAGACCATGCTGTCGGCGAAGCCGGCGCAGAACGAGCCGACACCGAACACGACGACCGACAGCTGGAACATCGGCTTGCGGCCGAACAGGTCGCCGAGCTTGCCGACGACCACGGTCATGATCGTCTCGGCGAGCAGGTAGGACGTGACCACCCAGGACAGGTGGCCCGCGCCGCCGAGGTCGCCGACGATGGTGGGCAGCGCGGTCCCGACGATGGTCTGGTCCAGCGCCGCCAGCAGCATCCCGAGCAGCACGGCGCCGAACACGGCGTTGACCCGGCCGCGGGTCAGGGCGGGCGGTGTCGCCGCGCCCGGGGTGACCTCCGCGGTGGCCGTCATCTCCGCCCTCCTCGCCCGTCCTCCAAGCTAGTGCGCGGGGTCCATTGTGGATAGCCACCCGTTCCGGTGGTCCGGGCCGGTCAGAGCGTCCAGCGGTCACGGGGCGGTGACTCGAGGACGAGTTCGCCGCCGACGGCCGCGGCGATCTGGTCGACCGTCCAGGTCTCCCGGTGCAGGACCGGCCGGATGATGGCGGGCTGCCGGACCGCGTGCAGGTGCCCGTCGGCGAGCCGCAGCACCTGCCCGGTGACGCCGGCCGAGAGGTCGCTGAGCAGGTAGGTCACCAGCGGCGCCACCTGCTCCGGCGGGGGTGCGGCGGGGTTCCCGTTCGGGTCGGCGGCCATCAGCCGGGTCCAGGCGATCGGGCTGACGGCGTTGACGCGCACCCCGTGCTCGGCCAGGTCGACGGCCCACGAATAGGTCATCGACGCCACCGCGCCCTTCGACGCCGAGTACGCGGCGGCGCGGCGCTGCCCGATCATCGACCCCGACGTCACGTTGACGATGACACCGCGGCCGCGGGCGCACATGACTTTCGCGGCGGCGGTGCCACAGTGGAACGGACCGAGCACGTTGGTCTCGACCAGTGCGCGGGTCCGCTCGGTGTCGTCGTCCTCCCACGGCGGCGCGTGGTACCCGACGGCGGCGTTGTTGACGAGCCCGTCGAGAGACCCGAACCGCCTGCAGCACAGGGTGATCAGCGACCGCGCGTAGTCCGCCTCGGCCACCGAGCCGACGCTCGCCACGGCGGTGCCGCCGTCCGCCTCGATCGCCGTGACGGTCTCGTGGGCCGGTTCCGCATCAACGTCGTTGACGACGACCGCGGCGCCGTTCTCCGCCGCGTGCCGCGCGAAAGCCCGGCCCAGCCCACGTCCGGCACCGGTGACCACGACGGCCCGGCCGTCCAGGATGCCCATGGGTTCCAGTGTCACCCCGGAGGGGCTCAGGTGCGCGCCAAGGTCACCAGAACCGGCCGGAATCCCCGTGTGCGGTAGAAGTTGAGTGCACTGGCGTTCTGCGCGTACGCCTGCACAGTCGTTTCGTTCGCGCCGTGTTCGTGTGCCCAGGCCAGGAACGCGTTCACGAGCGCACTTCCCACCCCCTCGCGACGCCGCTCCGGTGCGACGCGCATGCTTTCCAGTTCGGCCGTCACGGCGCCGGGCCGCAGCGGGTTCGGCCGGCGGAGCCGCCCGACCAGGTGACCCCCACCCCCGTCGGCCAGCAGGCACAGGCACGCCGGATCCTCGACGAGATCCGCGTAGTAGGCCCGGCCTTCGCGGGCGGGCCAGCCGGTGTCCATGAACGGATCGTGGCGCCCGCCGTCCTCGGCGAACAGCGCCGCGGCCGACGCCACCAGGTCGGGAACGTCCTCGGGACGGCATTCGGAAACAGTCATGGCCACGACGGTAACCCCGTCGATTTTTCGGTGTAAACAACGACTTTCAGCGCGGGAGGTGCGCCAGGCTTTCCAGGGCCAGCTGTTCCAGGTGCCCCGCGGCCGCCGCACTTCCGCCCGCCGCGTGGAACGAGGCCGCGACCGTTTCGGCCGCGCGCCGGTACGACGGTTCCGTCAGCACTTCCTCGACCGCCGCCGCGATGCGGGGTGCGTCGGCGCGGCCGAAGCGCAGCCGGACGCCCGCGCCCGCGGCGACCACCTGGGCCGCCACGATCGGCTGGTCGTCGCGGATCGGGGCCACCACCAGCGGCAGGCCGTGCCACAGCGTTTCGCAGACCGTGTTGTGGCCCGCGTGGCACAGGACCGCGTCGACCCGGGACAGCAGCGGCAGCTGCGGGACGTGCGGCCGCACCAGCACGTTCGGCGGGACCTCGCCGAGCACACCACCCGGGTCGGCGATCACCGCCCGCGCGGACGTCTCCGCGAACGCCTCCGCCGTCGCCGTCAGGAACCCGGCTCCCGCCGAGGTGTTCGCGGTCCCGAGCGACACCAGCACGGTCGGCCGGAGCGGGTCGAGCCACTCCCACGGGAACTCCGTTGTGGACGGACGCGCGCCGAGGGCGGGCCCGACGAGCCGGACCTGCGGCGGCAGGGTGGCCGCGCCGAGCAGCTCGCGGGTGGTGAAGGCGAGGACGCCGTGCGGTGAAAACCGGGGATCCGCCTCGCCCCGGCCGCCGGTGATGCGCGCGCGCAGCCCGTCGAGCAGCGAGCCGACCCACTCGGCGACCTTCGGCATGCCGGCCAGGGGGTCGACCAGTTCGGCCGACGTCGTCGCCGAGGTGACCCACGGCAGGCCGTGGGCTTCGGCGAGCAGGCCGCCGGCCAGCGCCTGCTGGTCGGCGACCACGACGTGCGGTTCGAACGCAAACAGTGCCGCGGTCACGCCGGGCGCCATCGCGCCGGCCAGCGGGACGAGGAAGTCCTGCCACAGGAAGCGCAGCGCCGCCGGTCCCTTGAGCGCGGCCGGGCGCGCGGGCAGGTCCGGCGGCACGGCGCAGGAGAACACGAGCGCCTCCGGGCCGGTCAGCTGCCACAGGAGCTCGTCGTGGCCGGCCCAGGCGACCTCGTGGCCGCGCGCGGTGAGCTCGGCCGCCACGCCGACGGCCGGGTTGACGTGCCCGACCAGGGGCGGGACGACGAAGAGGAACCGCGCCACTACCGCACCCGCGCCTGCGTGCGCGCGGTGTCGCGGACCCACTCGAAGATCAGCTCCGTGATCTCCGCGGTCCGCTCGACCAATACCGAGTGTCCCTGGCCGGGCAGCACGACACAGCGGCCGTCGAGGTGCGTTTCGAAGTGCGGCACCTGGGCCGCCAGCCCGGAGTCGCCGCCGAAGATCGCGAACACCGGGCAGCGCACCGCCGAGAGGTCCGCCGCGATGGTCGCGCTGCGCGGGATGTCCTCGGCGATCGTGGTGGTCTGCAGGATCCGGTTCGCGGCCTTGGACAGCCGTGCGGTGTGCGCGCCGTGGTTGTCGGCGATCCAGCCGATCACCTCGTCGATCGCCAGCCGGTTCTTGGCGTCGGCGAGACCGTCGGCCATGTGCCGGGTCCACTCCCCGGTCGGGGGTTCGCCCTCGATGACGACGACGCTCGCCACCCGGTCGGGCCGGGCGGCGGCCAGCCCGAACGCCACCGAAGCGCCGAACGAGTTGCCGACGACGTGCACCGGCCGCGTGATCCCGCACGCGTCGAGGACGGCGACCAGGTCGTCGACGAACCGTTCCAGGTGGTACCCGGACGGCGGGCGGGTGGTCCGGCCGTGCCCGCGCAGGTCGTACATCAGCACGTCGAGCCCGCGCGCGGCGAAGTCCGGGCCGAGCGTGAAGTAGTAGCTGGCCAGGCTGTCGGTGAGCAGGCCGTGGACGCACACCACGATCGGCGCGCCGCCGTCGGGCGCGGGGTCCGGGGTGAGCCGCTGGACGTGCACGTCCAGCTCGCCCGCACGGATCCGGCTCACGCCGTCGCCCGCAGGGAGGCGACGATGTACCGGACGAGCTCGCCGACGGTCAGCGCGATGATCTCGTCGAGGTCCCGCTCGGCGATGAAGGTCGCGAAGTTGACGCGGTCGCCGTAGCGCTCGCGCAGCTGCCCGGACAGCGCCACCAGGTCGACGCTCTCCAGTTCGAGGTCGTCGTGGAACGTCGTGTCCATGGTGATTTCGGCAGCGTCTTCCTCGTCGTCTTCCCCGTCGAGGCCGTACTCTTCGAGCAGCTCCCGCAGCATTTCGCCGAGCTGGGCGAGCACGGTCACCTCGTCCGCAGCCGTGGTCTCGATGCTCATCCGGCAGTCTCCTTCGTCTCTTCGGTCCAGGCGACGACGTAACGGCGCGGCGGCGCGCCCGGCGGGTTTTCGACGTCGGTGCAGCACACGCGGTATTCGTGGCCGCCGGTGCGGACGGTCAGCTCGGCCGGCGCGGCCGCGACGACCTCGAAGTCCCGCGGTTCGCCGCGCAGGCCGGTGCCGCGCAGCTTCGCCACCGCCTCCTTCGCGGTCCAGAACCGGGCGAACCACCGCTCCGGATCGCCGGACAGGCTCGCGAACAGCGCCAGCTCGGCCGGCCCGAGCGCCGCCTCCACAGTGGACTTCGAGCGCGGCACGACCTCCTCGACGTCGATGCCGCAGGGCCCGTGGCGGGCGATCGCGACGCCGGCTTCGGCGCGGTGCGCCACGGAAATCGTCACCGGCGGCAGCTCGCGGCCGTAGGCGCCGGTCGCCTGCGGACGTCCGCGGTCGTCGTTGCCGATGCGCAGCTCGGCCGGGAACATCTCGGTTTCGCCGCGGGGCCAGAGGAACTGCCGGATGGCGTCCTTGGCCGCGATCCGGCCGAGCAGCCACTGGCGCCGCCCGCGCGGCGGACGGCGTTCGTAGGCCTCCCGCTCGGCGCCGGCGAGGTAGTTGCGCATGATCAGCTCGCGGGTGGCCAGGTCCGGCCACTGCTCGTGCACCAGCGCCCAGCCGCCCGGCTGCTCGTGCGACAGGGTCGAGCGCTCCGGCGTCCGGTCGGCCTGGCGGATGTGCGCGGTGCTGTCGAACCGCCGGTCGCGCCAGCCGGTGAACTCGGCCCAGACCCGGCCGTCGCGGACGAGCTGCATGTCCGCGTCGAGGAACTCGTCCGTCAGCCCGGTGATCCGGACCAGGCACTCCAGCCGCTCCCCCGGTGCCGGGTGCGGGCCGTGGAACCGGATCTTGCGCATGGCGACCGGGAAGACGGTGGTGCGCTCGGGCAGCCGGGACATGATCCAGTAGCCGAGCACCTGGCCGACGTTGTCGAGCAGCGCGCCGGGCGCGGCCGGTGTCGTCAGCACGGCCCGCACGTGCCGCTCGCCGACGGCGGTCAGCTCCGTGACGCCCTGGAAGCGCGGGCCGTGGAACATCCAGCGCTCGTCGTACAGCTGGGCCGCCGTGGTCTCGGGGACCTGTTCGGCCGACGCGGGGAACCGCCACGGCGCGGGCGCTTCTGCGGGGTGTTCCGGGGCGAGTTCCACAACGGCCTGCGAGTAGCCGTCGAGGGCCGCGAGCACCCGGTCGGCGCCCTGCGGCCGGACGCGCACCGGCACGGTGACGGCCGGGACCGCGGTGATCCACTGGGTGAGGCGGACGTCGTGCACCGCGACCGCGCGGCGCCCGGGCGCGGCCTGCTCGGCGAACCGCATCAGGTGGTCGATCACCGTGGTCGCCGGAACGACCGGCCAGCGGTCCCCCGGGTCGGCCTGCGGCGGCTGCTTGAAGAAGCAGTGGTCGAGCAGGTACGGCATCGCCTCGATCGAGACGACAAGCGTGGTGTCCAGCGCCGCCGGTGACGGAGCTTTCACGTGAAAGCTCCGTCCTGGGGCCGCACTTTCACGTGAAAGTGCGGGGTCGGGGCGGGGGGCGAGGACGGTGGAGGCCAGCTCGGCCGTGTCGGCCAGCAGGGCGGCGAACTCCGCGGCGAGCGGGCCCTTCCCGGCCAGGTCGTCCACAGTGGACCTGCCGGTGGGCGGCAGGGCGATGCGCGCGCGGACCTGCTCGTCCAGCGAGATCAGGCGGCCACCGAGGTCGAGCTTGACCGCCTTGGGGGCGATCGGGCGCTCGCCCGGCAGGCGGGAGAAGTCGACGTGACACCCGGGAGCTCCGCCTCCCGGGAGCGGGCCGTCGAGGCCGTGGGCCCACAGCGCGGTCGCGACCCGGCGCAGCTGCGCGAGCCCGGGGCGCTGGGCCGAGTGCGCCGCCACCACGAGGTGGTCTTCGCCGTGCAGGGTGTCGCCGACCAGGGAGCCGAGCTGCCCGGCGCCCACCTGGACGAACGCGCGGAACCCGGCGGCGTGCAGCGCCCGCACGAGCGGGCGGAACCGGACCGGCTGCAGCAGGTGCCGCACGAACAGCTCGCGGACCTCGGCCTCGCCCGCCGGGTATTCCGACACCGTGGTCGCCGACCACAGCGGCAGCTGCGGCGGGTACAAGGTGAAGCGCTCGGCCGCGGCGCGGATCGGGTCCAGGTACGGCCGCAGCATCGGGGTGTGGAAACCGGACCGGAAGGGCAGCACCTGCGCCACGACCCCCGCGTCCCGGAACCGCTGCACGAGCGCGCCGACCGCCGCTTCCGGACCGCAGATCATGGCCTGGTTCGGGGAGTTGTCGTGCGAGAGGACGACGTCGGTGCGGCCGGCGAGCTCCTCGAGCACCCGGGGCGCGGGCGCGCCGACCGCGGCGAAGGCGAGCCCGGGGACGACGAGCGCGTCCGGGTCGAAGCCGGCGAGGAAGGCGTCGACCTCGGCCCCGGCGTGCACGCCGGCCACGGCCATCGCCGTCCATTCACCCAGGCTGTGCCCGGCGACGGCGTCGGGCGTGACGCCGATCCGCCCGAGGGCGGCGTGCAGCAGCCTGCCCAGCTCGAACACCGCGGCGCCCTGCCGTCCGACGTCGCCGACCTCGACGTCGGCGTGCTTCCACGGCAGGCCGAAGTGGCGGGCGACGTCGCCGCAGTTCAGCGTGAGCTCCGACTCCAGGCCGGGGAAGAGGAAGGCGATCCTGCCCCCGGCCGGCCCCAGCAGCGGGCGGTCGGCGAACCACACGTCGTTGCGGCCGCGCCAGGCCCGGCCCCGCGCCAGTGCCTTCCTGGCCAGGGCCAGCCGCTTCTCCGTCGGGTCGACGATGCCGAGCCGGACCGGCCCGGTGCCGGTCTCCGGCGTGCCGGGCCGGTCGAACAGCTCGCGCAGCGCGTCGACGGTCGGCGCGGCGAGCCGCAGCATGCGTTCGGGCTCGCGGACCGCGACCGGCTTCGCCCGGCCCGGTGCCTGCTCCAGGACGACGTGGGCGTTGATCCCGCCGAAGCCGAACGCGTTGACGCCGGCGCGGCGCACCGGCGCGTCCCACGGCCTGGCGGCGGCCAAAGCGGAGAACCGCGTCGCGGCCAGCGCCGGGTGCGGGTCGTCGCAGTGCAGGGTGGGCAGCAGGACGCCGTGGTGCACGGCCAGGGCCGCCTTGACGAGCCCGGCGACGCCCGCCGCGGGCATCGTGTGGCCGATCATCGACTTGACCGAGCCGAGCACCGCGCGGCCGTGGCTCCCGAAGACCTCCGAGAGGGTGGCGAGCTCCGCCGCGTCGCCGGCCGGGGTGGCGGTGCCGTGCGCCTCCAGCAGGCCGATCGAGTCCGGAGCCGCCGGGTCGAGGCCCGCCGCGGCCCACGCCTGGCGGACGGCCCGGACCTGGCCGCCGGAGTCGGGGCTGGCCAGGCTCGCGGTCCGCCCGTCGGAGGCGACGCCGGTGCCGGTGATCACCGCGTAGACGCGGTCGCCGTCGCGCTCGGCGTCGGCGAGGCGCTTGAGCACGACGACGCCGGTGCCTTCGCCGATCAGGACCCCGTCGGCGTCGCGGTGGAACGGCCGGATCCGCTCGGACGGCGACAGCGCGCCGAGCTGGTTGAACACGCTCCAGAAGGTGATGTCGTGGCAGTGGTGCACCCCGCCGGCGAGGACGACGTCGCAGCGGCCGGTGGCCAGCTCGCGCACGGCGTGGTCGACGGCGATGAGCGAGGACGCGCACGCGGCGTCCACGGTGTACGCGGGCCCGCGCAGGTCGAGGCGGTTGGCCAGCCGCGACGCGGCCAGGTTGGGCACCAGCCCGATCGCGGACTCGGGCGCCTCGGGGCCGAGCTGGTCGGTGAACGCCTGGCGGACGGCGTCGAGCCGGTCCGCGTCCAGGTCGGGCAGCAGCTCGCCGAGGGTGCGGACGAGCTGGCTGGCGGTGCGGACGCGCTGGTCGAGGCGGACCAGCCCCGGCGTCAGGTAGCCGCCGCGGCCGAGCACGACCCCGACCTTCGCGCGGTCGGCGGGCAGCCGGTCCGGCCCGCCGGCGTCCGCGACGGCCTGTGCGGCGACCCGCAGCGCGATCAGCTGGTCCGGCTCGGTGGCGGCCACGGAGTTCGGCATGATCCCGAAGCCGGTGACGTCCACTTCGGCCAGGTCGTCGACGAACCCGCCGCGCCGGCAGTAGACCCGGTCGGCCCGGCGCTGCTCGCCGGGCGCGTAGTGCGTGCCGTCCCACTTTTCGGGCGGCACTTCGGTGATCGCGTCGACACCGCCGGCCAGGTTGCGCCAGTAGCTCGCCAGGTCGGGGGCGCCGGGCAGCAGCACCGACATCCCGACAATGGCAACCCGCATGTCCGTCACCATCCGGACGCCGTGTGGACGACGGCGCCGGTGTCGGTGCGGCCCCACGCCAGCTCCCGCAGCAGGCCGAGGGTGCCCTCCTCCGGGTCGATCAGCGCGATGCCGCGGCGGGCGTAGTCGCGCATCAGCTCGGGCGTCACCATGCCGTCGTGGTCGCCGGTCGGGGCCCACGGTCCCCAGTGGACGGTCACCGCCCGCCCCGCGGGCCACCGGTGGCCCAGCGCCTCGAGTGCGTCGTTGGCGGCGGCGTAGTCCGACTGGCCGCGGTTGCCCAGTGCCGCGGCGATGCTGCCGAACAGGACCACGAACTTCGGCTCGTCGGGCAGGTCGGCGGTCGCCTCCAGGAGGGTGCGGGCGCCGTCGACCTTCGTGCCGTAAACGCGGCCGAACGACTCCGGCGTCTTCTCGGCGACGAGCTTGTCCTCGATCACGCCGGCCGCGTAGACGATGCCGTCGAGGCGGCCGTGCTCGGCGTGGATCTCCTTGACCGCGCGGTGCACGGCTTCGGCGTCGAGCATGTCGACCGACTGGTAGCGCACCGGGCTGCCGAGGGCCTCGAGCTTCGCCAGGGTCCGCCGGACCTCGCGCTCGCCGAGGATCCGGCGGACCGTCCGTTCGACCTCGGCGGGGCTCTTCAGCCCGGCTTCGATGAGCGCGGCGCGGAGGTCCCTGGCGGTTTCGGCCTGCGGGTGTTCGTCGTGGGCCGTCGGCACCGGGGTCCGGCCGAGGAGTTCGATCCGGCAGCGGGCGGCGCCGGCCAGTGTCTCGGCGAACCGGGCGGTGATGCCCTTGGCGCCACCGACGAGCAGGACGACCGAGTCGCGGTCCAGGCCGATGGCGGCCGCTTCGGCGGCGCCGTCGCCCGCCGGGCCCGCGCCGCTGCTGCCGAGCGGGCCGAGGTCCTGTTCGGTCATCCGGAAGCCCCTGCGATGTCCGCCTTCGCGGACGACGACCGGCTCGCGGTCTCCTGAGGACAGTTCTTCGACGAAGGCCGTTGCCTGTGCTTCGGGCGTCTCGCTCGGGGACAGCTCGACGACGCGGGTGAGGGTGTCCGGGTATTCGCGGGCGAGGCTGCGGTGGAAGCCGCGCAGTCCCTCGCCGGGTCCGGCGGTCAGCAGCCAGGCGGGGTTCATCGCCAGGGCGGCTTGGTACCGGGGGAAGGCGGCAGGCAGCACGGGCCCGTCGTCCGGCAGGAACAGGACCCCGTCGAACCCGGGCCGGACGTCGTCGGCGACCTCGGCGGACGCGCCCAGCTCGTTCAGGCGGCCCCTGACGGCCTCGGCGAGCGCCCCGCGCCCGAGCAGGAGAAACTTGCGCCCGCTGACTTGAGGGACCTCGGCGGGAGCGAGCTCGACCTCGGCCATGACCAGCCGCTTCGGCGCAACGACGACCGGCGCGGGCTCAGCCGGCCCCGAGCGCCCCAATGTGGCGTTGGTTGCGTCAGACGCACCCAATGTGGCGTTCGGTGCGTTGGATGCACCGAACGCCACATTGGGGCGCTCGGGATCGATCAGCTCGGCGATGGCCGCGGCCGTGCGGGCCTTGGCCAGCTCTTCGACGTCGTCTCCGGTGTCGAGGTTCAGGCGGGTGGCGAGTTCGCCGGCGATCTCGGCCCGCTTGATCGAGTCGATGCTCAGGTCGGCTTCCAGATCGAGGTCCGGCTCGATCAGCTCCACCGGATACCCGGTCCGCTCCCCGATCACCTCGACGACGGTCTCCAGCACCGAGCGCCCCAATGTGGCGTTCGGTGCGTCAGACGCAACCAATGTGGCGTTCGGTGCGTTCAACGCAACCAACGCCACATTGGGGCGCTGGTCGCCGATCAGCTCGGCGATCGCCGACGCCGTGCGGGCCTTGGCGAACTCCTCCACGTCGCCACCCGCGAGACCCAGCCGGGACGCCAGCTCGCCCGCGATCTCCGCCCGCTTGATCGAATCCACGCTCAGGTCGGCTTCCAGGTCGAGGTCCGGCTCGATCATCTCCACCGGATACCCGGTCCGCTCCCCGATCACCGCCACCACGGTCTCCAGCACCGAAGCCGCCTTCGGCTGCGCGGCCGGCGCCACCGTGGGCGGCTCGATGACCGGGAGCTGCGCGGGGACCGGCACCGGGGCGTCGGTGCCGAAGAAGCCGAGGAGCACGTCGCGCTGGGCGGCGATCATCTCGCGGCTCGTGCGGAGGAAGTCCGCGACCATCGCCTCCGACGTCGCCGCCTGCGGGGCCGCGGCGGGCCACACCGACGAGACCCGTTCGGCCGGACGCAACGCGCCGGCCGGGATCGTGCCGTCCGCCGTTCGGAGCAGGTGGCCGTCGACCGTCCACCCGGGACGTTTCGGCCGCGGCGCGGCGGAAGCGTCGACCGCGTCGCGGCCGCGGAACAGCCAGCCCGTCTCGACGGGCACCCCGGCCACCGCCAGCTGCGCCAACGCGCTGAGGAAACCCGGCAGGCCACGCCGGCCCGGCTGTTCGAACCCGACCGTCCGGTGCGGCCGGTCGCCGAGGATGGCGGCGACCTGCTTGACCAGCACGGCTCCGGGCCCGGCCTCGACGAACACCCGCGCCCCGGCGGCGTACATCGCCTCGACCTGCTCGACGAACCGGACCGGCGCGCCCAGCTGGGCGGCCAGTTCGCCGCGGATCGCGTCCGGGTCCGCCGGGTACGGCCCGGCCGTCCGGTTGCCGTACACCGGGACGGCGGGCCGCACGACGCCGATCGCGTCGAGCGCCCGGCCGAACGCCTCTCCCGCGGGAGCCACCAGGGAGCTGTGGAACGCGCACGCGACCTGGATCCGTTTCGCGCCGAGGCCGGCGGCACGCAGGTGCCCGACGGCGGCCTCGACGTCGGCGGTGGGTCCGGAGATCACCGTCTGCTTCGGCGAGTTGTGGTTGGCCAGGACGACGTTGGCGAGCCCGGCGTCGGCGAGGACTTTCCCGGTCTCGGCGGCTCCCGCCGAGACCGCGGCCATCGTGCCGGGATCCCCGCCGGGCACCGCGTCGAGGATCGCCGCGGCCCGGGCGTGGCTGGCGTGCAGCAGGGCTTCCGGCGTGAGCGCGCCCGCCGCGGCCAGCGCCGTCAGCTCGCCGTAGCTGTGGCCGCCGGTCATCGCGGGCCGCACGCCGGCGCGGCTCAGCAGCCGGAACGCCGCCAGCCCGGTGACGCCGAGCGCGGGCTGCGCGACGCGGGTGTCCGTGACGCGCGTGGCCGGCGCCTGCCGCGCCTGCTTCCCGAACACCGCCGGGCCGAACACGACGTCGGCCGTCGCCGGGTCCAGGCGCAGGTACCGCTGCAGCTCCGGGAAGGTGACGAACAGCTCGGCGAACATGCCCGGCCGCTGGCTGCCCTGGCCGGGGAACAGGACCGCGACGTCGCCGGGTTCGTCCGCACCGGCGCGGTGCACGCCCGGCACGTCCTGCCCGTCCAGCGCCTGCCGCAGCAACCGGGTCAGCTCGTCCACAGTGGACGCGACGACGGCGAGGCGGATCCGCCCGCCTGCCGCTTCGGCCCGCCGCGACGCACTCAGGGCCAGATCGCGCAGCCGCCACGGCTCCCGCCCTGCCGGGACGTCGGTGGCCAGCTCCAGCACGGCCCGCGCCGCGGACTCCGTGGGGAAGGTGAACAGCTCCGCGGGCCACTCGTCGGCCGCCTGCGCGGGCGGCACGCCGTCGTGCGCGCCGAGCACCACGTGGAAGTTGGTGCCGCCGAAGCCGAACGCGCTGACGCCGGCGAGCCGCTCCGCGGGCGGGGCGGGCCACGGCTGCGCCGCCGACTGGAACACGAACGGGCTCGTCGTGGGGTCCCAGGCCGGGTTCGGCGAGGAAAGGTGCAGCGTCGGCGGTTTGACGCCGGTGTGCAGCGCCAGCGCGGCCTTGATCAGCCCGGCCAGGCCCGCGGCGCACTTGGTGTGCCCGATCTGGGACTTCACCGAGCCGATCGTGCAGGCGCCCGGCGCGGCACCGGCCTCGGTGAACACCTTCGTCAGCGTGCCGAGCTCGGTCCGGTCGCCGACGACGGTGCCGGTGCCGTGCGCCTCGACGAGCCCGACGCGCGCGGGCGAGACGCCGGCGTTGCGGTAGGCGCGGGTCAACGCGGTGTGCTGGCCCTCGGGCCGGGGGGCGGTCAGGCCCAGCGCGCGGCCGTCGGAGGCCGCGCCGACGCCCTTGATCACCGCGTACACGCGGTCGCCGTCGCGTTCGGCGTCGGCGAGGCGCTTCAGGGCGATGCAGGCGACGCCTTCGCCGAGCGCGATGCCGTCGGCCGCGCTGTCGAACGTCGCCGACCGCCCGGTGGGCGAGAGGGCGTGCGCCGAAGCGAACAGGAGGTAGTCGTTGATGCCGTTGTGCAGGTCCGCGCCGCCGCAGAGGACGAGGTCGCTGGTGCCGGCGGTCAGTTCCTTGCAGGCGACGTCGACCGCGGTCAGCGAGGACGCGCACGCGGCGTCGACCGTGTAGTTGGCGCCGCCCAGGTCGAGCCGGTTGGCGATCCGCCCGGCGATGACGTTGGCCAGCACGCCCGGGAAGGAGTCCTCGGTGATCCGCGGCAGCCGTTCGTCCAGTTCGGACGGTAGCTCGCCCACGTAGGACGGCAGCACCGAGCGCAAGGTCATCGCGTTCGACAGGTCGCTGCCCGCTTCGGCGCCGAACACCACCGACGTCCGGGCCCGGTCGAACGCGCGGCCGGCGTAGCCCGCATCGGCCAGCGCGCGGTGCGCGGCCTCCAGGGCCAGCAGCTGCACGGGTTCGATGCTGGCCAGCGACGACGGCGGAATGCCGTACTTGAGCGGGTCGAAGCCGATCTCGGGCAGGAATCCGCCCCAGCGCGACGGCGTCCGCTCCCCTTGGCCCTCCGGGTCGTAGTACAAGGCGGTGTCCCAGCGCTGCGGCGGCACTTCGGTGACCGCGTCGGTGCCGGCCAGGACGTTCGCCCAGAACGCCGCCAGGTCGGGAGCCTGCGGGAACATGCAGGCCATGCCGACGATCGCGATGTCCAGCGGCTCGGGGGCCGCCGGTTCCACCTCGGCGACGCCGAATTCGGCGGCCCGCGCGCGCAGGAACGCGTTCGCGCCTTCGCCGACCGAGTGGTGCAGACCGGCGATCGTGGTGACGGCCGAGCGCAGCACGGCGACCTCGCCCGCCATGAACATGCCCTCGGCGAGCTGGCGGTCTTCGCCGACGTCGCGCAGTTCGGCCCCGACGCGCTCGATGCCCTTGCTCGCCAGGCGGAGCCGCCCGACGTTGAGGGTCTCCAGGTGTTCCCACGCGTCCCGGCTCGGCACGCCGCGCCCGGCGAGGTCCGCCTTGATCGCCGCGTACTCCTCGGTGAACGGGCTGCGGACGCAGCGGGTGGCGTGTCCCGGCGCGGTTTCGAGCAGGTCGGTGTGCTCGGCTTCCAGGAGCCGGCGCTGGAACAGCGGAAGCACGGCGCCCGCGTCGACGGCCTCGCGGGTGAAGAGGTAGGCGGTGCCCATCAGAACCCCGGCGGCAACGCCCCGCGCGGCGACCGGCGCGGCGAGGGCGGCCACCATCGCGGCCGAGCGTTCGTCGTGGATGCCGCCGGCGAACAGCAGCTGCAGGCCGGCGGCCGCGTCCGGGGTGGCCGCGAGGAAGTCGGCGAGCACGCCGAGCTGGGCCTCCCACAGCGGGAAGCTGGTGCGCGGGCCGACGTGGCCGCCGCATTCCGAGCCCTCGAAGACGAACTTGCGCGCCCCCGCCTCGAGGAACTGCTTCAGCAGGCCCGGTGAGGGCACGTGGAGGAAGGTGGCGATGCCGGCTTCCTCCAAGGCCGCGGCCTGGGCCGGGCGGCCACCGGCGATGATCGCGTGGGTGGGCCGCAGCTCGCGGATCACCGCCAGCTGCGCGGCTTTGACGTCGTCGGCGGCGAACCCGAGGACACCGACACCCCACGGCGCGTCGCCGACGGCCGCGCGGGTTCGTTCCAGGACGTCGCGGGTCTGTTCCGGGCCGGAGAGGGCCAGCGCGATGAACGGCAGCGCCCCGCCCGCGGCGACCGCGGCCGCGAACGCGGGCTGGTCGCTGACCCGGGTCATCGGTCCCTGTGCGACCGGCAGTGCCGTGCCGAGTGCGCGGCTGCCCGCGCTGCCGGGGCCCAGCACCGCGTCGGGCAGGCGCAGGGCTTCGCCGACGGCGTCGGCCAGGCCGCGCACCGCCGCGGTCACCGTGCCCCAGCGGTCGCGGAACCGGGTGGCGAGGAAGACGTCCTGGCCCGCTTCGACCGGGGTGCTCCCGCGCCGGGCCAGCACGCGGACGCCGTCGACGACGGTCGTTTCCGAGCCGTCGAGGCCGGTGACGGCCGTGGTGAGGGCGGATGGCAGTTCGGCTTCCGGCAGCAGGGCGAGCTGGGTGTCGACGACGACCCCGGCCGCGCCGCCCGCGACGGCGGCCGCGGCGGTGTGCGGGCCGATGCCGCCCGCCGCCCACACCGGGACGCCGAGTGCGTCGTCGTCGAGCAGGGCCTGCAGCAGCACGAAGGTGCTCAGTTCCCCGGCCGGGCCGCCGCATTCGTGGCCGCGCGCGATCAGGCCGGCCGCGCCGGCGGCGACCGCGCGGCCGGCCGCCGCGCGGGAGGTGACCTCGGCCAGCACCCGCCGGCCCGGGAAATCCCGCGCCGTGCACGGGGAATCTTCGGTCAGCAGCACGGTGGTCGCGGCATCGGGCAGGTCCGCCTCCGCGGGGCGGGCGAGCCGGACCCCGAACGCCGGGATGCCCCATTCCCCCAGCAGCGCGAGCTCCTCCGCGGCCGCGGCGCCCCCGGCCGTCAGATCTAGCACGCCGAGCGCGCCTCCGCGCGCGGCGGCGGCGACCCCGCGCGCCGACGGCCATCGCAGCGGCGACACGGCGACGACCAGCTCGGCCGGCACGGAGTCGTCTTTCGAGAGACGCATGGGAACTCCCGCTACGCACGAAAGGGTGATGGGTAACGGGGTGTACTTAAGCGGGTTCCTTCCGCGCCGTCAACAACCCACCGCGATTTCATAGCCGGGGTTCAGAAAATTCGGGATGGACCAGGCCGACGGCGCAAGAATTTAACGTCGCCGTCACGTTCCTTGCCCGGGGCGGGCACTCCGATTGCCCGGTCCTGCCCCGGCGGACCAGTTCGGCGGCGTGGTCCACCCGGTACGCGCCGCCGGACGGCGCAAGCCATCCCGCCTGGTGGACGCGGGACCGTTGCCCGGTCCGGCCTACGCCTACCGGCGGGTCCGGCGTTTCCGCGCGGTCACCTCCGCTTTTCCCCGCGGTAAAGCGAGCGTGCGGAATACCCGGCTTCACCGGCCATACGGAGCCATCTTCCGCCGGTTGGCCACGACAATTTTCAGACCCTTTTACGGGACGCGGCAAGAATCCGCCGAAGAATAGAAGAGCCATCGCCGCCCGGCCGCGGAGGTCCACTGTGGATTGGTCGCGTGCCGGGGTTCCCGGTGCTCACACGACCACGAACGGGGAGATCGGCACCCGCCCGCCACCCCGCGGGCGACGACCGGCGGTATTCGGGCGACCACCAGCGGGTACGACGGCCGGCACCGGTGATCGAAATTTTCCCCCACCGCGTTACAAGCTTTTCCTGAGAAGAAGCTGAAGACATTTCGCGTACCAGTGAGTACTACTAGACAGTAGGTCTAAGGTTGGACTGTTCGTCCAACCCACGGAGGTGACGGTGCCGTACTGGTACACCGACGAGCGGGGCACCCGGTACCCCGGCGATCCGCTGCGCTGGCGCGGCGATGACGGTGCCCCGCTGACCGTCGCGCCCAGGCCCGGCCTGCGCCCGGACCAGGTCGAGACCGGGATCCGCTCGCTCTGGCGCTACCGGGCCGCGTTGCCCGGCGACCTCCGCCCGGTGTCGCTCGGCGAAGGCTGCACCCCGCTCGTCCCGCAGGTCTGGGGCGACGCCGAGGTCCGGTTCAAGCTCGAATGGTTCGGCCCGACCGGCAGTTTCAAGGACCGCGGCTCCAGCGTCATGGTCTCCGCGCTGGCCGGCGCCGGGGTGAAGGAGCTCCTGGAGGACAGTTCCGGCAACGGCGGCTCGTCGGTGGCGGCCTACAGCGCCGCGGCCGGCATCGCGGCGACCGTCCTGGCGCCCGAGGGCACGTCGCCGGCGAAGGTCCTGCAGGCCCGCGCGTACGGCGCGGCCGTCGAACTGGTCCCGGGCACCCGTGACGACACCGCCGCCGAAGCCGTCCGCCGGTCGGGCCGCACGACCTACGCCAGCCACAACTGGCACCCGTTCTTCCTGCAGGGCACCAAGACCCTCGCCTACGAGCTGTGGGAAGACCTCGGGTTCCGCGCGCCGGACGCCGTCGTCACCGTCGCCGGTGCGGGCAGCATCGTGCTGGGCTGCGACCTCGGGTTCGGGGAACTGCTGGCCGCCGGGTCGATCACGCGGCTCCCGCGCCTGCTCGTCGCGCAGCCGCGCAACTGCTCCCCCCTCGACGCGGCCTTCCACGACCGGCAGCCACCGGCGTTCGCCCCGACGATCGCCGAAGGGACCGCGATCCGGCGGCCGGTGCGGCTGCCGCAGGTCGTCGCGGCGATCCGGCGCTCGGGCGGCGACACCGCCGCGATCGAGGAGGACGCCATCGCCGCGGCCGCCCGCCGCCTGGCGTCGCTGGGCCTCTACGCGGAGCCGACCAGCGCGACGGCCGCCGCGGCCATCGACGTCTTCCGCGGCCGCGGCGCGATCCGGCCCGGCGAAACCACCGTCGTCGTGCTCACCGGCTCCGGGCTGAAGGCGGCGGACAAGCTGCGGGAGCTGATCGGATGACCGAGGACGAGCTGCTGCTGCGCGAGGCCGGGAAGATCGCCCACGCCGTCGGCCGGATGTTCCCCGGGCTGTGCGAGGTGGTGCTGCACGACCTGCGCGACCCCGCCCACGCCGTCCGGGCGATCGAAGGCGGCCTGTCCGGGCGCGCGGTCGGTGATCCCGCCACCGAGCTGGGCCTGGCCCGGATCGCCGACGCGGCGTTCCCGGACGTGCTGCAGAACTACCCCAACCGCCTCCCGGACGGACGGCCCGCGAAGAGCACGTCGATCGGCATCCGCAACTCGGAGGGCGAGTACGTCGCGGCGCTCTGCCTCAACCTCGACGTCTCCCTGCTCGGCTCGGCGGCCCACGCACTGACCCGCCTGGCCAGTACCGACGACCCGGCCCCGCTCACCGAATCGCTGCGCGCCCGCACGGGCGACGAGCTGCGCGCCCTGGTCGAGGACTACGCCACCGAGCGCGGCCACACCCCGCGCAGCCTGCCGGCGGCCGCGAAGAAAGACCTCGCGCGGTCGCTGAAGGAGCGAGGGTTCCTGGAGCTGAAGAACGCGGTGCCGTCGCTGACCGACCTGCTCGGGATCTCCCGGGCCAGCGTCTACAACTACCTGCGCTGATCTCAGAAAACCGACCAGCCGGTCAGCGTGGTGAACCGGTCGAGCGCGGCGACCCCGGCGACGGAGTTGCCGCGCGCGTCCAGCCCCGGGCTCCAGATGCAGACCGCGCACCGGCCCGGGACGCAGGGTTGACCCACGAGCGCAAGGTCTCATGATTGACCCCCAGCTCCCGGGCGATCTGCCGCAACGGACGGTCACTCGAGTCGACCAGCTCGATCGCATCGCGACGGAACTGCTCCGGATACTTCGACCTGCGAGACACCAGGACATCCTCCCTCCAGACCACCGTCTGGAATCAAGGTGTCCGGCCCCACAGGGCAACTCCAACACCGTGTCGACCCTTCAATCGCGCGTGTCGACCTCCCGAACACGCGTGTCGACCCTTCCGAACGCGGACGGAGTCGGCGCAGCTGGGCGGTCAGCCTACCGATCCCGACCTGCCGACCGAGGCAACTCCGCGCTCGATTGCCCCCGCAAGAGCACGAAGCTGCCCCGCTCCGGCCGATGCGTCACCGAGGACATAGGTTGCGAATTTCGGGTCATCGGCCACATCCACCAGCCGCAGCGCTCCGATCTGCATTTGCAGCAGTGCGTCGATGGCAACCACCACCTCGTCGACGCTGGGAGCCAGGTCGGTTCGACGACCGTCCCGGGAGATATCGCGCGCCGAGATCGCTTCTCCGGATTCACTCGCCTCTTCCGCCAGTTTGGCAAGCAAGAACGAAGTGACATCCAGCTCCCTCTGGCGATCCGCGATCAAGTCCTCGAGGTCCGAGAGCCCGTTGGGAACCTGGAACATCCGGCCCACCTCGCAAGGCCGGAGCCCGAACTCGATGGATACGTCGGCAAGGGTTCCCAGCCGCTCAGCATCCAGCAGGGCCCAGCTCTTCTGTGCCGCCATGTCCTTGATGGTGTCCCCGTTGAAGCCTGGGCCGACAACCGCAACAAGGCTTGCACGATGCCGGTTCTTGTGCGTCTCGATCGCCACGTCGCTGACATCTGTGTGCGTGACACTGCCGCTCGCCCGAGATTTCGCCTCGATGATTGCCGTGGACTGCACGCCATCCTTGTCGCGCCATCGGACAAGCACGTCGGTGTCGCCGGCGCCGCCCACTGCGCGGGCTTCGAATCCCAGTGCGAGGAAGGTGTCCCGGACCGCCTTTTCGAATGCCCGACCCGAGCCCTCACCCCCGGCATGCGGTTCTCGGGACAGCCTGACCAAGGTTTCCCGCAAATTCGGCGACTGCCCCTCTTCGACGACCCGGCTGACTACAACCTCGCTGCCGGGTGCGCCCTGCGTTGTCGGCATGTCCGCAAGAGGAAGCTCGGCAGCCAGCGCAGACCCGCGCGGCGTGGCCCTGAGACTGCCGTACCGTGATTCTTCGATGAGCCCGGTATTGAGTAGAAAGCCGGCAATCCACCGGCTCTTGTCGATGTTCAAGCCGAACAGTGCGGCTTCTGCATACACCGCATTGCGTGTGGCGTCGTTTTCGACAGCGCGGATCATCTCGCCGACGAACCGCATGTTCGCATGGAGGATCCGGATGAAGTTCAGGTCGTCGCCGGACTCGACCCAAGCTCTCGCCGCAGGCGTGGCCTCGAAAACTCCACGACCGACCTCGACGAGAATCCCCGACGCGCGCATGAACGGCAACATCGATGCCACGCTACTGCGCTTGAGCTCGAACGTCTGGCAAATGAAGGTGAAAAGTTCATCGCGCTCGATCTTCTCGAACACGGCGTTGATGATGATCCTGAGGTTCTCGACCTTGTTGGGTTTCGACGGCGGACTCGGCACCCAGATGTTGTAGGTACTCCGGGACTCGTGCGCGCGGTTCAATGCGTCGAGGTCCGCGAGCAGCGCAGCGACCTCCGCGGGAGGCTCCGGAATCTCCACAACGCGTTCGGGTTCGTCTCCGAAGGCTTCTGGCGTAACTATCGTCCGTCCATCGAGCAGAGTGCGCCCGGCTGGAGTTATCTGCCAGCGACGGTTGCCTTTAGCTTCGATCAAGCCGAGAACCTCTTGCCAGTCCATCCGGCTGCGCGTGTTTCCCTTGCTGCGCCAGGACTGTCCGTAACGCGCTTGAAGCAGGTCATCGACCTCGTCTACGGTCAGTGCCTCCTCCGCGATGATGGCCAGCACCTCCGCGAAAAACCTGGTGCGGTCGGCCAGGATCACCGAGAGACGTTCCGGCGTCGGATTCGACTGCAGTTCCAGTCCGGCGGCGGTGAGATGAACTTTTCCTGCTGTGCTCTCCACCAGCCGAAGGCCTCGCAAAAAGGAGTAGTACTCGCGCCAGGTCGCCGGCGTCAGTTTCGGTGCGGCGCCACCTTGACGGGGCTCGATCCGACCGATGTCGAACGACAACTCCGCGTTCGTGTCGAGGTCCACCACGCGCCCGTCGCCCACTTGTTTGACGAGTTCGAGTGCAAGCGGGAGCCAAACTGCCTTGCCACCGGGAAGGGCGGGTATCGAGCTGGCCTGACCACGATAGAGGGCTCTCTGCGCCGCAAGTTGCGGAACCGCGGTGTGCGAATCGACGGACGTCATGGAAGTACTATATTGACCACGCGTGTCGACCTCCTGGACACGCGTGTCGCCCTCCTTCACGGCCGGGCGGGAGCGGGCATACTCGTCCTCCGGAAGAGGAGGTGGGCGGTGCCCGGAACTACGGAACCCCGGCGGGTGACGATCCACGACGTCGCCCGCTCGGCCGGGGTCTCCCGGCAGACGGTGTCGCGGGCGCTGAACGACAAGGGCGAGATCGACGGCTCGACCAAGCAGCGCGTGCTCGACGCCGCCCGTGCGCTCGGCTACCGGCCCAGCCGCTTCGCCCGCGGCCTGGTCCGGCCGGACACCACCACCATCGGCCTCGTCGTGCCGGACCTGCTCAACCCGTTCTTCACCGAGGTCGCCTCCGGCGCGCTGGAGGCGGCCCGGGCCCGCGGCTGGCACGTCGTCGTCCACGACACCGCCGACGACCCCGACCAGGAACTCGCCACGCTGCGGGTGATCGGCGCCCAGGTCGACGCCGTCGCCGGGTACTTCGGCCGGTCCGACGAGGACCTCGACCACCTCACGGCCGGCATCCCGGTGGTCCTGATCGGCCGGGAACCGCGCACCCCCCGCTTCAGCGGCATCGGGATCGACGGCGAGGACGGCGTCCGCGAGGCCGTCGCCCACCTGGTCTCGCGCGGGCACCGGCGGATCGGCATGCTCGACGGCCGCCCCGCCCCGAGCGTCCGCCGCCGGTGGTTCCTGCGGGCCGCCGCGGAGTGCGGGGTCCCGGTGCACCCCGGCTGGATCACCGCCGGCGCCCAGACCGTCGACGGCGGCGGCGGGGCGCTGGCCGACCTGCTCGCCGCCCACCCCGACGTCACGGCCCTCTTCGCCTTCAACGACGTGATGGCCATCGGCGCCCTGCGCGAGGCCCGCCGGTTCGGGTTGCGCGTGCCCGCCGATCTCGCCGTGATCGGGTTCGACGGGCTGGCGCTCGGCACCCTGGTCGAACCGGAGCTGTCGAGCGTCGCCATCGACACCCGTGCGCTCGGCGCGCTGGCCGTCGAGCAGGCGGCCCGGCTCGTGACCGGGGCCGAGCCGCTCGAACCCGGTGCGCTGATCGTCCGCGCCCGCCTCCACCTGCGCGAATCCGCCTGATCCCTTGACACCCGGTCCCGCCGCCACGCACACTTCCGAGCGGCCCGTGAACGTTCACGGGAACGTTCACGGGCGGCGTGCCGAGTGCGGAAGGGACCCCATGTCGTACCTCGAAGACCCCGGCCCCGGCCGCGGATCGCTCCCGCCGCGCGCGGCCTTCACCTCCGACGCGCCGGCACTGTCGTTGAACGGCACGTGGCGGTTCCGGCTCTCGCCGAGCCTCGCGGCCGCTCCGGCGGGGATCGAAGCCGACGGGTTCGACGACTCGGCGTGGGACGAGCTGCCGGTGCCGTCGCTGTGGCAGCTGCACGGCCACGGCCGCCCCGCCTACACGAACGTGCACTACCCGTTCCCCGTCGACCCGCCGCACGTGCCGTCGGACAACCCGACCGGCGACCACCGGCTGCGGTTCGACCTGCCCGCGGGCTGGCCCGCCGGGCCCGCGGTGCTGCGCTTCGACGGCATCGACTCGTGCGGCCGGATCTGGCTCAACGGCACCGAACTCGGAGTCACGCAGGGCAGCAGGCTGCCGTCGGAGTTCGAGGTCGGGCCGCTGCTGCGGCCGGACGGCAACGTCCTCGTGGTGCGCGTGCACCAGTGGTCGGCCGGCAGTTACCTCGAAGACCAGGACATGTGGTGGTTGTCCGGCATCTTCCGCGCGGTCACCCTGCTCGCCCGCCCGGACGGCGGCATCGCCGACCACTGGGTCCGCGCGGACTACGACCACACCACCGGCCTGGGCACGGTCCGCGTCGAAACCGGACCGGACGTCGTGCTGGACATCCCCGAACTGGGCGTCTCCGGGCACCCGGCCGGGGAACCGCTGGAGCTGCCGGTCGAGCCGTGGAGCGCCGAGACCCCGCGGCTGTACGAGGGCACGCTGGCCACCGCGGCCGAGCGGGTGGCGGTCCGGATCGGGTTCCGGACCGTCACGATCTCCGGCGGCCGGCTCGAGGTCAACGGCCGGCCGCTGATGCTGCGCGGGGTGAACCGCCACGAGCACGACCCGCGCACCGGGCGCGTCGTGTCGCCGGAGACCGCGCTGGCCGACGTCCTGTTGATGAAACGGCACAACATCAACGCGGTCCGGACCAGCCACTACCCGCCGGACCCGGCGTTCCTCGAGCTCTGCGACACCTACGGGCTGTGGGTGATCGACGAGTGCGACCTGGAGACCCACGGCTTCGAGCCGCTGGGCTGGGCCGGCAACCCCAGCGGCGAGCCGATGTGGGCCGAGGCGTACCTCGACCGGATGCGGCGCACGGTGGAGCGGGACAAGAACCGGCCCAGCGTGATCCTCTGGTCGCTGGGCAACGAGAGCCACACCGGGGAGAACCTGGCGCGGATGGCCGAATGGGTGCGCCACCGCGACCCGACCCGGCCGGTGCACTACGAGGGCGACGCCGAGTGCGCCTACGTGGACGTGCACAGCCGGATGTACGCCACCCACGAGGACGTCGAGCGGATCGGCCGCCGGGAGGACACCAACGCGCGCCGCCGGGACCTGCCGTTCCTGCAGTGCGAGTACGGGCACGCGATGGGCAACGGCCCGGGCGGGCTGCTGGAGTACCGCGAGCTGTTCGAGCGGTACCCGAACTGCCAGGGCGGGTTCATCTGGGAGTGGATCGACCACGGCCTGGCCGCCGGCGGGCACTTCGCCTACGGCGGGGACTTCGGGGAGCCGATCCACGACGGCAACTTCGTCATCGACGGCCTGGTCTTCCCCGACCGGACGCCGTCGCCGGGGCTGGTCGAGTACGCGAAGGTCATCGAGCCGGTCCGGATCGACGCGGACGCGTCCGGGCTCCGGGTGAGCAACCACCACGACTTCGTGAGCACCGGGCACCTCGCCTTCGGCTGGGTCCTCGAAGAAGAGGGAATCGCTGTCGCCGAAGGCGTGCTCGACGTTCCGCCCGTCCTTTCCGGACAGAGTGCCGTGGTACCGCTGCCTTCGCTGCCCGCGACGGCAGGCGAGTCGTGGCTGACCGTCTCGGCGTCGCTCGCCTCGGCGACCGCGTGGGCGCCGGCCGGGCACGTCGTCGGGTGGGGACAGCTCGCGGTAGCGGCGGCACCCGCCGCGGCGCCGCTCCCGCCGCGCGGACCGGTGTTCCGCACCGGCGGCAGGCTGGTGCTGGGAACCGGCGAATTCGACCCGGCGACGGGCACGCTGACCACCCTCGGCGGGCACCCGGTGCACGGACCGCGGCTCGACGTCTGGCGCGCGACGACCGACAACGACCGCGGCGGCTTCGCGGGACGGCCCGACGCCGACCAGTGGCGCGAGGCCGGGCTGCACCGCGTGCAGCACCGCGTGATCACGGTCGACGCCGACGGCGAGGAACTGGTGGTGCGGACGCGCGTCGCGCCGCCGGCGCAGCCGTTCGGCTTGTTCGCCGACTACACGTGGACGGCGTTCGACGACCGCCTGCGGCTGCGGGTGGAGGTGACCCCGGACGGCGAGTTCCCCGGCACGCTCCCCCGGCTCGGGCTGGCGATGGCGGTCCCGGCCACGCTCGGTTCCGCCGAGTGGTTCGGCGGCGGTCCCGGCGAGGCGTATCCGGACAGCTGCCAGGCGGCGCGGATCGGCCGGTTCTCCAGCAGCGTCGACGGTCTGCAGACGCCGTACGTGTTCCCGCAGGAAAACGGCAACCGGACGGCGGTCCGCTGGGCGCGCCTGACGGCCCCGGACGGCGCGGGCATCCGCGTCGACGGCGAACCGGTCTTCGACTTCACGGCCCGCCGCTGGACCGCGGCCGCGTTGGAGGAGGCGCGGCACACGGCCGATCTCTTGCCGGGCGAGCTGGTGCACCTGACGCTGGACGTGGCCCAGCACGGCCTCGGCACGGCGTCGTGCGGGCCGGGCGTGCTGCCGCGGTACCGGCTGGTGCCGCAGAAGACCGAGTTCACGCTGTGGTTCCGGTCAGTGCCGGGGCGGTGATCCGGGCTCGGCGCCTCGAGGTTCCCCCCAAGGCGCCGGGTGATCAGCTGCGCAGCATGGGCGGGTACAGCACTTTCGCCGCACCCCGCCGGTAGAGCCGGGCCGGGCGGCCGCCGTCGCGGGTGGTCGTGCGGTCCGTCGGCTCCAGGAGCCCCTCGGCTCCGGTCACCTTGCGGTGGAAGTTGCGCGGGTCGAGGCGGGTGTCCCACACCAGTTCGTACACCCTGCGCAGCTCGGCGACCGTGAACTCCGGCGCGCAGAACGCCGTGGCCAGCGGGGAGTACTCCAGTTTGGCGCGGGCGCGTTCGACGCCGTCGGCGAGGATGCGGTCGTGGTCGAACGCCAGGCGTTCGGCCCGCAGCGCGCGCACCGGTGCCCAGCGGGCCTCCGCCGCGTCCGTGCCCGCGCGCGGCACCGGGAGGTCCGGGGCCAGCGCCAGGTACGCCACCGTGACCACCCGCATCCGCGGGTCCCGGTCCGGGGCGCCGTAGCCGGCGAGCTGTTCGATGTGGACGGTGCCCGCCGCCAGCCCGGTCTCCTCGGCCAGTTCCCGGCGCGCCGCGTCCGCCAGGTCCTCGTCCTCGCGGACGAACCCGCCGGGCAACGCCCACTCCCCCAGGTACGGCGCCACGCCGCGGCGCACCACCAGTGCGCACAGCTCGTCCCCGGTCAGGGTGAGCACGACGAGGTCGACGGTGACGGCGAACGGCGGGTGATCCATGCCACCACCTTAATCGTCAGCTTGACGATTAGCCAGTCCGACCCATATCGTCATCACGACGATTAAGGGAGGCTCCATGGCCGACATCAACCGCCGGTTCGGGTTCCGGCACCTGCGCGGCGCCCCGACCGTGCACATCCGCCACTACCGCCGCGGCAAGCTCGCGCACGACGGCGTCGGGCTGTCGTTCTGGTACCGGCCGCTGACGGCGGTGGTCTCGGAGGTCCCGGTCGACGACCGCGAGCTGCCGCTGCTGTTCCACGCCCGCACGGCCGACTTCCAGGACGTCACCGTGCAGCTCGCGCTGACCTTCCGGATCGAAGATCCGGCACTGGCCGCGCAGCGCATCGACTTCTCCATCGACCCGGACACCGGCCGCTGGAGAAGCGACCCCCTGGCCCAGATCAGCGGGCTGCTCACCGAAAACGTCCAGCAGTACGCGGTCGAGGTGCTGACCCGCACTCCCCTCGCCACCGCGCTCGTCGACGGCGTCCGCGCGGTCCGCGACCGCATCCGGGCGGGACTGGCCGAACAGGACACGCGGCTCGCGCAGACCGGGTCGGCGGTGATCGACGTCCGCGTCGTCGCGATCCGGGCCCAGCCGGAGGTCGAGAAGGCGCTCCAGACGACCGCGCGGGAAAAGGTGCAGCAGGAGGCCGATCGTGCGACCTTCGAGCGGCGCGCGCTGGCGGTCGAACGCGAACGCGCGATCGGCGAAAACGAGCTGCAGAACCAGATCGAGCTGGCCCGCCGCGAGGAGCAGCTGCTGGCCCAGCGCGGCGCGAACGCCCGGCGGCAGGCCGAGGAAGCCGCGGCGGCGAACCGGATCGAGACGGAGGCGCAGGCCTCGCGCGAGGAACGGCTGACGCAGGTGAAGGCCGACGGGAAGCGGGCGCTCGGCGAAGCGGAAGCCGCGGGCGAGGCGGCCCGGCTGGCGGCGTACCGCGACCTGCCCGAGGGCGTGCTCGCCGGGCTGGCGCTGAAGGAACTGGCGGGGAACCTGCCGCGGATCGACAGCCTGGTGCTCACGCCGGACCTGCTGACGCCGCTGCTGACGAAGCTCGGCGTGCGGTCGTGAGCCTCGCCCCGCGGGTCGTGCTCGTGCACCGCCGCACCGAGCTGGCCGAACTCCTCGCCCGCCACGGCACCCGCGGCCAGGCGGAGTTCTTCCTGCGCACCCGCGGCCGCGACCTCGCCGAGGTGACCGCGGCGGACGCGGCCGTGCGCGCCGCGCTCGCCGCGGCCAGTGCCGCCATCCCGCTCGACTGGCGCCGCGGCGAGGTCGAACGCGCGGACCTCGACCGGTTCCTCTTCACCCCGGAGGACGTCGTCGTCGTGGTCGGGCAGGACGGCCTGATCGCCAACGTGGCCAAGTACCTCGACGGCCAGCCCGTCATCGGGATCGCGCCCGGCGAGCCCGGCGTCCTGGTCAAGCACCCGGTCGAAGCCGTCGCGGACCTCATCCGGTCCACCGGCGACGTCGAGCACCGGACGATGGCCGAGCTCGTCGCGGACGACGGCCAGCGGCTGCTCGCGCTCAACGAGATCTACCTCGGGCACGCCGGGCACCAGACCGCCCGCTACCGGCTGGGGGTCGGTGGCGGGCGGGCGGAACGCCAGGCGTCGTCGGGAATCCTGGTCGGGACGGGCACCGGGGCCACCGGCTGGTGCGGCTCGGTGTGGCGGGAACGCCACAGCGGCCTGCCCCTGCCGGCGCCGGGCGAGGCCCGGCTGGTCTGGTTCGTGCGGGAGGCGTGGCCGTCGCCGACGACCGGGACCACGTGCACCGAAGGGGAACTGACCAGGGCACCCCTGACCGTCGAGGTCGAATCCGACCGCCTGGTCGCGTTCGGCGACGGCCTTGAAGCCGACACGGTCGCCCTCACCCGCGGCCAGACGGCAACCTTCGCCCCCGCGGCGAAGACCGTCCGGCTGGTGCGGTGACGCACCCGCCCGCCACCCCTCGAGCCGGGCCCGAGCTTTCACGTGAAAGCTCCGGATCCGTCCCCCGAGGGGTGGGTATGCCTGTGGGTCAGGTGCCGTACCGCGCCTTGACGATCGACGGGGTGTCGAGGTTGTGGCCGGCGTCCATGCTCTGCGCCAGCCGCAGGTACTGGCCTTCGGCCCACATCAGCGGGCCCGCGCTGCCGGTCGGGCGGCCCAGCCCGAAGCAGCCGACGTCCGCGCGATCCCAGACCTGCTCGGGCACGAAGTAGCCGTCGTTGGCCGAGTCCGCCATGGACTTCAGGTACACCGCCGCCGAGCGGCCGTTGGCGAGCTCGTACTGGCCGCGCTCCCCCGACAGCACCGGCCACAGCCGCCCGAACCGCTGGCTGCTTCCGGCCGGCCAGCCGCTGCAGTTCGCGGTGCTCTCGCCGTAGTTGTCGTGCGGGTAGCGGTGGAAGTAGACGTCGCCGTTCGGCAGCGTCACCTGCATCGCCGAGTTGCCGTCCGACGCCGCGGCCGTCGGCGCCACCGAGTTCGCGATCGTCGCGTCCCCGGCCGGGCGGATGCCGAGCCGCACCAGGTCGAGGAACCCGAAGTCGGTGACGTCGTGTTCGTAGAAGCAGCCTTCGTCGAAGCAGATCGTCGCGCCGTCGTTCGGGTTGCCGGCCCGGTCGAGGCGCTCGTAGTAGGTGTGGCCGCCCCAGTAGCCGGAGGTCGTCACGGTCCAGCCGGCCAGGGAGTTGCGCCACGAGTCCGCGGTGGACTCCCACGCCGACGCGCTCGCCGTGTCGCCGTTGGCCCGCGCGAGGGCGCCCGCCGCGATCAGCCCGGCGATCTCCGCGGCGACCGAGGACGGCGACTTGCCGTACTGCTCCTCCCACCGCTCGGTGGTGTCCGGGCCGGTCGAGACGATGTGGTTCGCCGTCGTCTTGACCTTGGCGTACGTCGAAGCGTCGGTGAGGCCGGTCTGCCAGGCCAGCAGGATCGCGTCGGCGTCCTGGTCGAGCTGTTCGCAGCAGCCGAGCTGCTGGGCGCTCGCGCCCGCGACACCGGACACCGGGCTGTAGCGCGGGAACGACCCGGCCGGGTACGTCGTGCCGTCGCCGGCGGTGGGGCTGCCGATCCACTGCGAGTTCCAGAGGAACTGGGCCATCCGCTTGGCCTGCGCGGTGTCGCCGGCGGCCAGGAGGCCGGTCGCCTGCTGGTAGAGGTCGCGGCCCCAGACGCGGTGGTAGCCGTCGTTGAGGTGGTCGCCGCCTGCGAAGTTGCCCCACGGTGTGGCCAGGCCCGCGACGCTCGCGCCCGGGTGCTGCTTGTCCTCGGCGGCCTTCAGCGCCATCGCCGCCACGTAGTAGGCGCGCCGCCGTTGCGTATCCCCGGAAACGCTGGCCGGCGCGGGCTTGAGGCCGTTCACAGCGGAGTTCCACCCGCTGCGGTAGGACGCCGACACGGCCGTGAACCCGCTGCTCAGCGACGCACTCGCCGCCGAGGACGCCGCGGCCGCGGTGCCGCCGTAACCGAGCGCGACGGTGAACGTCGTGTCCGGGCCGACCGGAATCTGTCCACATTGGACGACGTTGCCGTTGCCCGAGACGTTGTCGAACTGGTTGTTCAGCGTCTTGTCGGCGCGCAGGTCGACCAGGCAGTCGCTGGCCGCGCCGCTGTAGCCGTTGTCGTGGGCGGTGAAGCCGGTCGAGACGCGCAGTGCGGAGACGACCGTGGTGGCCGTCGCGCCGAACAGCGTCTCGGTCCCGCTCGCCAGGAGGGCGCCGGTGGAGTCCCACCAGGCGTTGTCGTTCGCCCCGCCGCCGGCCATCGAGGGGTTGGCCAGGAGGTAGAGCCGGTAGCTGCCGCCGTCGAGCGACTGGAACCGGGTGTTCGTGACGAGCGTCGCGCGGGCCGGGTCGGTGACGTAGCTCGTGGTGATCCGGTACTTTCCGCTCTTGGCCGTGTTGGTGACGGTGTACTGCAGGGCCTTCTCGTCGGGCATCGACACGACGTGGTTCGTGGCGTCGCGTTCCAGGTCCACGAAGCTCGAGCCGTCGGTGACGAGGAACTGCATGTCCTGCATGTTCGGTACGTCGGCCCGCGGGTAGAACACCTCGGTGGTGATGCCGTCGGCGACGGTGAACCAGAGGGGGCTGCCGGGGGTGGTCGAAGTGCCGAGCGCGGACTTGTTGCCGGTTGTCCATGAGGCGCCGCTGCCGCAGCAGTCGGTCGCGGTCCCGCTGGCCCGTGCCGTGCCGGGCAGGGCTCCGGCGAGCAGGACTCCCGCTGCGGTGCAGGTCAGGACGGCTTTCCACCTGATCATGGGACCCTCCGACGGCGTTGTCGCGGATATGTTGTGGGCCGCAACATATTGGGCCGTTGGACGGTGACAAGCAATGTCCGATCGGTCTTTACCGGTTTAGTTCGCTGTTGCTCCGCCACCCCGAAGCCCGATTGTGACTACGGCTTCGGATCGGGGTTGCGGGGAGGGGTCTGGGTGCCGGGCTTTCCGCTGCGGGTCGCGGCTTGGGGCGGTCGCTTACGCGTCCGCGATGCGGTCCAGCCACTCCGCCAAAAGGATGCGCTCGGCTTCGGTCAGGACCGTTGCGCCGTCGAGTCCGGCTCGCAGGGCGATTGCTCGCTCGGGCAGGTCCGATCCCGGCGGCTCGGTGGCTCCGGTGAGGATGCGGGCCAGCACCGTCTCGCGGGCCGTTGCCGACAGCTCCGGGTCGCGCTGCTCCTCCGGTGTGGCGATCTGGGTCAGCACGACGCCCATTCCGGCCGCGTGGGTCAGGCGGGCCGCGCGCTCCACGCTCACCCGGAGCCGGCCTGCCGCTGCGACGCGCTCGACGATGCTTCGCAGCATCGCCTCGGCTTCGCGGGCGGCCGGCGAAGTGCGGCCGGGGCGCGCGTCGCCGTACATGAGCACGTAGAACTCCGGGCGGGACAGCCCGAACTCGACGTGGAGGTCCCAGCCGCGTCGGAGGTCTTCGACCGGGTCGGCGGTCGAGCCCATTGCGCGCTTGCTCGACAGGTACTCGTCGAAGCCGTACGCCGCCACCGCGTCGAGCAGGCCGTCCTTGTCGCCGAAGAGCCGGTACAACGCCGGTGGCTGGACGCCCGCCGCCGCGCTGACCGCGCGCGTCGAGAGGCCGTCGCGGCCCTCCGCTGCGAGCAGCGCGGCCGCCGCCTCGAGGATTCGCTCCCGGGTGTCCGTTGCCGTCTTCGTTGCCATGGTTCCGATGATAACAACACTTCGGTAGCACCCGTTCGGGATCAGTGATACCTGGACAGCAAAAAGCAGGTCAAAGGTGGTCCACGGCCACGCGGTGGGCGAGGCGGCGAAGCAGGGGCGCCGCTTCCCCCATGCAGCGGGCCGGGTCCGGCTCCAGGTCGGTCAGGGCGTACGCGGCCGCGATACCCGCCGCGGCCAGCTCCTCCGCGGACAACAGGCAGCGGCCCGAGACGGCCACGCACCGGACGCCCTTGGCGGCCGCGGCGCGCGCCACCCCGGCCGGGGCCTTGCCGGACAGCGTCTGCCGGTCGAGGGAGCCCTCGCCGGTGACGACCAGCTCGGCTCCGGCCAGAGCGTCGTCGAACCCCAGCAGGTCGAGCAGCAGCTCGATGCCCGGGCGCATCCGGGCGCCCAGCACCGCCATCGCCGCGAAGCCCACTCCCCCGGCCGCCCCGGCGCCCGGCCGCCCGGCGAACTCCGGCCCGGCGACCGAGGCCCAGTTCCGCAACCCGGCGTCGAGCACCTCGACGTCGTCCGGTGACGCGCCCTTCTGCGGGCCGTAGACGAAGGCGGCGCCGTCCGGGCCGTACAACGGGTTGTCGACGTCGCTCGCCACCTCGAAGTCCACTTCGGACAAGTCCATTCCGGACAGGTCCAGCGCGGCGACCCGGGTCAGGACCGCACCGCCGAGGGGGACTTCGCGCCCGGCGTCGTCCAGGATGCGGGCCCCCAGTGCCGTCAGCAGTCCGGTGCCGCCGTCCGTGCAGGCGCTGCCGCCGACGCCGAGGACGATCCGGCGGCACCCCGCCCGCACCGCGGCGGCGACGACGTCGCCGGCCCCGGCGCTGCTCGCGGCGAGCGGTTCCGGCCCGCCGGGCAGCCGGTGCAGCCCGGACGCCTCCGCCAGCTCGACGACCGCCGTGTCCCCGCGCACCGCGTAGGACGCCGTCACCCGTGCCCCGGTCGGGCCGCGGGCCGGGACCCGCACGCGCCGGTACCCGGCGGCGACGGCGGCGTCGACCGTGCCCTCGCCGCCGTCGGCCACCGGGAGGGTCCGCACCACGGCCGCGGGGTGGACGTCGGCGAAGCCCGAAGCCACCGCCGACGCCACCTCCCCCGCGGTCAGCGACCCCTTGAACTTGTCCGGCGCGACCAGGACCTTCACGCGCTCGCCTTGAAGGCCCGCCAGTCGCCGATCTCGGTGATGTCGCGCAGGGCGACGTGCGAGGTGTACGGCCGCCGCAGCAGCATCGCGAACGCCGAGCTGCCGTCGCTCAGCTCCACGACACCGAGTTCCAGCTCGTGGGGCTCGGCCGGCAGCACCCGGTCCCGCAGGGCGTCCAGGGAGACGTCGTAGACCTCGCCGGCGACCGCCGCGCCGCCGTGCGACACCGGGTACAGCGCCGGGCACTGGTCGCCGACGGCGTAGAACCGGTACTTCGGCGCGGTGTCCGCGACCGCCACGAACGGCGATCCGTCGAGGAGGTGGTGCAGTGGCTCGCCGCGCATGGCGCCGCCGTTGAAGAACATCAGGGGCACGGGAACTCCTTACCGGAAGAGGGCTTCGACACCGTCGATGGCGAAGTACACCGCGAACACCAGCGCCAGCAGGGACAGCAGCCAGCCGGCCTCCCGCCACCTGCCGCGGCCGATCTTGATCAGCACGAACGCGATCAGGCCGGCACCGACGCCGTTGGTGATCGAGTAGGTGAACGGGATGAGTGCCGCGGTGAGGAAGACCGGGATCGTGTAGTCCGGGTCGTGCCACGGGATGCTCCGGCACTGCGCGACCATCATGCCGCCGATGACCACCAGCGCCGGCGCCGCGGCCTGGGCCGGGACGACCCCCGCCAGCGGCGTGAACAGCAGCGTCCCGGCGAACAGCAGCCCGGTGACGACGCTCGCGAGCCCCGTCCGCGCCCCCTCGCCGACGCCGGCCGCGGATTCCAGGAAAACCGTGTTCGGCGACGAGCCGGTGACGCCGCCCGCGATCGCGCCCGCGCCGTCGACCAGCAGGATCCGGCCCATCCGCGGGACTTTGCCGTCCTTAGACAGGCCGGCTTCGTCGGAGACGCTGGTGATCGTACCCATGGCGTCGAAGAACCCGGACAGCACCAGCGTGAACAGGAAGACCGTGGCGGCCAGGGCACCCGCCGAGGCGAAGCCGCCGAAGAGATCGATGTGGCCGAAGAGCCCGAAGTCGGGTGCGGCGACGACGTGGTCGGGCAGGGCCGGGTCGGTGCGGCCCCAGCCGCCGACACCGAAGCCGTCGTGGAGCACGACCGCCAGGACCGTCGCGACGCCGATGCTGATCAGCACCGCGCCCGGGACCTTGCGCGCGACCAGCACGATCATCAGGAGCAGCCCGACGCAGAACACGACGATCGGCCAGCCGGCGAGGTGGCCGTCCGCGCCGAGCCGGACCGGCACCGGGCTGGCCGCCGCGTCCGGGACGCGAGTCACGAACCCGGCGCTGACCAGGCCGACGAGCGCGATGTAGAGCCCGATCCCGACGGTGATCGCGGTCTTGAGCGGCCGCGGGATGGCGTTCATGATCCGCTCGCGGACGCCGCTGACGGCCATCAGCACGATGCACAGGCCTTCGAGCACAACCAGCCCGAAGGCCTGTGCCCAGGTCATCTCCGGGGCCATCTGGAAGGCGACGATGCCGTTGATGCCGAGGCCGGCGGCCAGCGCGAGGGGTGCGTTGCCGACGAGTCCCATCAGGACGGTCATCACGGCGGCGGCCAGCGCGGTCGCCGTGGTCACCTGGGCGGCCGAGAGCCGGGCGCCGGTGATGTCGGCCGACGCACCGAGGATGAGCGGGTTGAGCAGCACGATGTAGGCCATCGCGACGAACGTGGTCACGCCGCCGCGGACTTCACGGCCGATGGTGCTCTGCCTCGCCCTCAGCTCGAACACCTTGTCGAGGAGGGAACGGCGTGTTGCGGGTACTTCGCCGAGCTCCGGTTGCTGCATTTCGGTCTGGGTCATGCGTCCTGCCCTTGCCGGTGGGGGATGCTCCGGTCAGCTGGCCTCGTGGGTCAGTAGTCGGTGCGGTCGCTCTTGTCGAGCCAGGCCGCGAAGGGCGCGAATCCGTCCTTTGCGGACAGCCGCGTCACGGGAACCGTCCACGTCTCACGCGGACGGTCGAACAGTTCGTAGAAGGCGCGGTCGTCGAAGCCCGCCTTGGCCGCGTCGTCGCGGTCGGCCGCGTAGACGACCTTGTCCACGCGCGCCCACAACGCCGACGACAGGCACATCGGGCACGGCTCGCAGCTGGAGACGAGCACACAGCCGTCCAGCCTGAACGTGCCCAGTTCCTGGCAGGCCGCGCGGATCGCGACCACCTCGGCGTGTGCGGTCGGGTCGAGGTTCGCCGTGACGCGGTTGACGCCGGTCGAGACGATCTCGCCGTCCTTGACGATCAGGGCGCCGAACGGGCCGCCGCCGTTTTCGACGTTCCGCGTGGCGATCCGGACGGCTTCGCCGAGCCATTCCTGCTCGGCGGAAATCGAGGTGGTCATTTCTCAGACTCCGGTGATGTGCTCGGGGCGGATCGGGACGCGCGGCAACTCGAGGCCGGTGGCCGCGCGGATGGCGTTGGCGATCGCCGGCGTGGCCGAGATCGTGGGTGGTTCGCCGACCCCGCGGACCCCGTAGGGCGCGTGCGGATCGGGCCGTTCGAGGATCTCGACGCGCATCGGCGGCGTGTCGAGGATCGTCGGGATCAGGTAGTCGGTGAACGACGGGTTCCGCACCTTGCCGCCCTCGACCAGGATCTCTTCCATCACGGCCAGCCCCAGGCCCTGCGCCGAGCCGCCCTGGATCTGGGCGACGACGGCGTCGGGGTTCATCGCCTTGCCGACGTCCTGGGCGCAGTCGAGCTGCACCACCTTGACCAGGCCGAGGTCCAGGTCGACGTCGACCACCGCGCGGTGGGCCGAAAAGCCGTACTGGACGTGGGCGTCGCCCTGCCCGGTCTCCGGGTCGAGCGGGTACGTCGGGCGGTGGTGGAACTCGCGGGTCTCCTCGATCGCGGTCTCGCCCAGCAGCTCGGCCAGGTCCGCGACGACTTCGCCGCCGGCCGCGACGACCTTGCCGCCGGCGAGGGTCATGCCTTCCGCGGAGACCCCCAGCCGGGCGTACACCGCCTCGGCGACCGCGCGGCAGGCGTTGCGGACCGCGCCACCGGTGACGTAGGTCTGGCGCGACGCCGAACTGGAGCCCGCGTCGCCGACGCTCGTGTCGGCCGGGTGCACGCTCACCCGCGGCACGCCCAGCTCGGTGCGGGCGATCTGCTGCTGCAGCGTCACCAGGCCCTGCCCGACCTCCGCGGCGGCGGTGTGGACCAGCGCCACCGGCTCGCCGCCGAGCACCTCGAGGCGGACCCGGGCGGTCGAGTAGTCGTCGAGCCCTTCGGCGTAGGAGATGTTCTTGATCGTCACGCCGTAGCCGATGCCGCGGACGACCCCCTCGCCGTGGGTGGTGTTGGACGCGCCGCCGGGCAGTTCGCGGATGTCGGCGGCACCGCTGCGCGCGGGCGGCAGCGGCAGGTCGCGGACCCGCTGGACCAGCTCGGCCACCGGCGCGGGGAAGTCGACCACCTGGCCGGTGACCACAGTGGACCCTTCGCTCAGCGCGTTGCGGATCCGCAGTTCCGCGGGGTCGAGGTCCAGCGCGGCGGCGAGCTTGTCCATCTGGGACTCGTAGGCGTACGTCGGCTGGACCGCGCCGAGCCCGCGCATCGCGCCGCACGTCGGGTTGTTGGTGTAGACGCCCCAGCCCTCGATGTGCGCGTTCGGGACGTCGTACGGGCCGACGCTCAGCGTAGTGCCGTTGCCGACCACGACCGGGGTCTTCGACGCGTACGCTCCGCCGTCGAAGTACAGCTTCGCGCGGACGTAGACGAGCTTGCCGTCCTTCGTGGCACCGTGCTCGTAGTACATCTTCGCCGGGTGCCGGTGGACGTGCCCGAAGAACGATTCCAGGCGGTTGTAGCTCATCTTCACCGGACGGCCGGTGCGCAGCGCCAGCATGCAGGAGTGGATCTGCATCGACAGGTCCTCGCGGCCGCCGAACGCCCCGCCGACCCCGGACAGCGTCAGCCGCACCTTCTCCAGGGGCAGGCCGAGGGCCTTCGCCGTCTGGCGCTGGTCGACGTGCAGCCACTGGGTCGCCAGGTAGAGGTCGACGCCGCCGTCCTCGGCCGGCACCGCGAGCCCGGACTCCGGGCCGAGGAACGCCTGGTCCTGCATCCCGACCTCGTACACCCCGGACACGACGACGTCCGCGGTGGCGTCCGGATCACCCTTGACGATCCGCTGGTGGCGCACCAGGTTCCCGCCCGGGTGCAGCTTCGGCAGGGTGTCGTCGTGCGCCGCCCGCTCGGGGTCGGTGACCGGCTCGAGCACGTCGTACTCGACGACGATCTCCTTGAGCGCCTGCCGCGCGATCTCCGGGTGGTCGGCGGCGAGGATGGCCACCGGTTCGCCCTGGTAGCGCACGACCCCTTCGGCCAGCGCCGGCGTGTCCTGGAACTTGAGGCCGTAGACGTTCTCGCCGGGGACGTCTTCGTGGGTGAGCACCGCGTGCACGCCCGGCAGGCCCAGCGCGCGGGAGACGTCGAGGCGGACGATCCGGGCGTGCGGGTGCGGGCTGCGCAGGGTCGCGCCCCACAACATGTCCTCGTGCCAGAGGTCCGAAGAGTAGGCGAACTCGCCACGCACCTTGAGCGTGCCGTCCGGGCGCAGCGGGCTCTCGCCGATGCCCCCGGCGATCGTGTCGTGCAGCTCCTGCGGGGAGCGGGCCGGGGCGCTCATCGGACGGCCTTCTTCGCGGCGGCGTCGCGCACGGCGTCGAGGATCTTTTCGTAGCCGGTGCAGCGGCAGAGGTTCCCGGCGAGGGCCTCGCGGATCTCGACGTCGGACGGCCCGGGGTTCCGCTCGATCAGGTCGTGCGCCGCGACGAGCAGACCCGGCGTGCAGAAGCCGCACTGGACGGCACCGCGCTCGACGAACGCCTCCTGCACCGGGTCCAGGGCGTCGCCCTCCGCGAGCCCTTCGACGGTGACGACCTCGCGGCCCTCGGCCTGACCGGCCGCGACCAGGCACGCACACACCGGGACGCCGTCGAGGTAGACCGTGCACGAGCCGCACTCGCCCTGTTCGCAGGCGTTCTTCGAACCAGGGAGGCCGAGCCGCTCGCGCAGGACGTAGAGGAGGCTCTCACCCTCCCAGACGTTGTCCGCCCGGCGGGGTTCGCCGTTGACGGTGACGTTCACGCGCACTTCGCGCTCCCTCCGCAATATTCGGTCCAGGCCCAGGTCAGCGTCCGTCGTGCCATTACCCCCAGAGCATGGCGCCGGTAGGCCGCGCTCCCCCGCACGTCGTCGATCGGCGCGGCCGCCGCCGCGACCAGGTCCCCGAAGCGGCGCTTCACCGAGTCGGCGAGGGCCTTCGGCGCGTCCCAGTCCAGCTCGCCGGCCAGGAACTCCTCGGCGTCGAACGCCCGCCGCGGGGTCGGGGCGGCCGAGCCGATGCCGGTGCCGACCCGCTTTTCGGCGGGGTGCAGGGCGAGTCCGAAGGCGGCGACGGCGATGACCATCGCGTTGCGGGTGCCGATCTTGCTGAACTGCTGCGGACCGGAGGCCGGGGCCAGCAGCACGGCCGTGATCAGCTCGTCCGGCTCCAGCACGTTCTTCTTCACCCCGACGTAGAAGTCCTTCGCCGCCACGATCCGGGTACCGCGGACCGAGGCGATCTCGACCTCGGCGTCCACGGCGAGCAGCGCCGGGTGGGAGTCGCCGGCCGGGGAAGCCGCCCCCAGGTTGCCGCCCACGGAACCGCGGTTGCGGATCTGCGGCGACCCGACGGTCCGCGCGGCCATCGCCAGGCCGGGCAGCTGGGTGCCCAGTTCGGCGATGATCCGGGCGTAGGGCACGGCCGCGCCGATCCGGATCCGGCCGCCGTCGGTGCCGTGCTCGTGCAGCTCGGGCACGCGGCCGAGGTCGAGGAGCGACTCCGGACGGCGGTGGTCGAAATTGAGCTCGACCATCACGTCCGTGCCACCGGCGATCGGGACCGCACCGGGGCTGGCGGCCTTCGCGGCGAGCGCGTCGGCCAGCGAGGCGGGTCGGAGGAATTCCACTGTGGACGTCCTTTCGGGGCTGCTTCGGCAAGAAGTACACACGCTCGGGTGTGGCGCCGACCACGGCTGAACCCCTGAAAGAAGGGTGAATTTCGGGCTCGCGTTTGTACTTTCCGACAACCGCTCGCCCCAGCGCACGGAAAGGCCGCCGTACGAGGTCGGATCTCGCACGGCGGCCGTGGTCACGCAGGGGGTTACGCGGGCTCGAACTCCTTGACGGCGTCGAGGGCGGCACCCATGGCGGCGTTGCCCTCGCGTTCGATCATGATCTCGACCAGGACCGGGCGGCTGGTGCGCTCGGCTTCCTTGCGCGCCCATTCCAGAGACGTCCGGATCTCCCCCGGCTCGTGCACGCGGGTGCCGGAACAGCCGTAGGCCTCCATGATCTTCACGTTGTCCGTGCCGATCGAGTCGTAGTGGATGTCGACCTCGAAGTTCATGTCGTAGCCGGTCTCGGCCTGCCGGATGAGCCCGAGGTACTCGTTGTTGAGCATGATCAGCACGAACCCGACGTCGTACTGGGCGGCGACGGCCAGCTCCTCGACCAGGAACTGGAACGAGTAGTCGCCGACCACGCCGACGACCTCGGCGTCCGGCCTGGCCTTCTTGACACCGATGGCGGCGGGGATCTCCCAGCCGAGCGGGCCCGCCTGGCCGCACACCTGGTAGTGACGTGGCTTGTGCGCCTTCTGGAACTGGCCCGACCAGATCTGGTAGAGCCCGATCGCGGTGACGAAGTAGGTGTCTTCGCCGAAGGTCTCGTTGATCTCCTTGAACACCCGCGGTGCCTTGATCGGCAGGCTGTCGAAGTCGTCCCGCCGGGGCAGCGCCTCCTTCAGCTCGCCGATCCGGGCGACCCAGCCCGGCCGCGGTGTCGTCGAGCGGCGGTCCAGCGCCACCAGCAGCGCGTCGAGGAACTCCCGCGTGTCCGAGACGATCCCGAGGTCCGGGCCGAACACCTTGCCCAGCTGGGTCGGCTCGATGTCGACGTGGATGAACTTGCGGTTGCCGCGGTAGACCGACAGCTCACCGGTGTGCCGGTCGCCGAACCGGGCGCCCAGCGCCAGCACGAGGTCGGCTTCCAGGAAGGCCGCGTTGGCCCAGCGCTGCGACGTCTGGATGCCGGCCATCCCGGCGAACAGCTCGTGGTCCTCGGGGAAGCTGCCCTTGCCCATCAGCGTCACCTGCACCGGCACCCCGAGGCGCTCGGCCGCGGCCCGCAGCTGCTCGCTCGCCTCGCCGAGGACGACCCCGCCACCCGACAGGATCAGCGGGCGCTCGGCGGCCAGCAGCAGGTCCAGCGCGCGCTCGACCCGTGCGGGCGCGGGCTTGACGGCCGTGACCGGCAGGGGTGAGTCGATCGAGGAGTCCCACTCGATGTCCTGCTTCTGGACGTCGATCGGCAGGTCGATGAGCACCGGGCCGGGCCGGCCGGAGCGCGCGATCCGGAAGGCCTCGCGGAAGATCCACGGCAGCTGCGCGGCCTCCTTGACCTGCACCGCCCACTTCGTCACCGGCTTGGCGATCTCGACGATGTCGACGGCCTGGAAGGCCTCTTGGTGCAGCTTCGTCGTCGCGGCCTGGCCGGTGATGCAGATCATCGGGATCGAGTCCGCGTGCGCGGTGTAGAGCCCGGTGATCATGTTCGTCCCGGCCGGGCCGGACGTGCCGATGGCCACGCCGACGTTGCCGTTCGTCCTCGCCCAGCCGTCGGCCATGTGCGTCGCGCCTTCTTCGTGGCGGACGATCAGGTGCTCGATCACGCGGCCTTGTAGGGCGTTATACAGCGGGAGGATCGCGGCACCGGGGCAGCCGAAGACGGTGTCGACGCCTTCGCTCTCCAGGACGTCGACGACCGCCTGCATCGCGGGGATTCTGGGCATGTCACACCTCCGCCGGGACGCGGCCCGACAACTGTTCGACGACCTTGAGCAAGGCCGAGTGGTCCAGGGAGCCGTGGCCCATGGCGCGGCCGGCGGCGACGAGCTGGGCGACCAGCCCGGTGAGCGGGAGCGCGACCCCGGCCTGCCGGGCGGCGGCCAGCGCGATCCCCATGTCCTTGTGGTGCAGGTCGATCCGGAAGCCGGGCGCGAACCGGCGCTCCACCATGGACTGGCGCTTGAGCTCGAGGATGCGGCTCCCCGCGAGCCCGCCGGCGAGCACGTCCAGCCCCGTGGCGGCGTCCACTCCGGACGCTTCCAGCAGCACGATCGCCTCGGCGACCAGGCCGTAGATCCCGCCCACGACGAGCTGGTTGGCGGCCTTCACGACCTGGCCGGCACCGTGCGGGCCGACGTGCACGATCGTCTTGCCGACGGCCTCGAGCACCGGTTTCGCGGTCTCGAAGTCTTCGGCGGTGCCGCCGGCCATGATGGACAGCGACGCCTGTTCGGAGCCGGCCTGCCCACCCGAAACCGGCGCGTCCAGCACCCGGATCCCCTTGCCCCGGGCGGCCTCCGCGATCGCGATCGACGTCTCCGGCCGGATGGTGCTCATGTCGATCAGCAGCGTGCCCGGCCCGGCGGCGTCGAGGACCCCGCCCGCGGCCAGCACGACCTCCTCGACCTGCGGGTGGTTCGGCAGCATCGTGATCACGACGGCCGCCCCGGCCACCGCGTCGGCGACGCTCCCGGCGGCCCGTCCGCCGGCGGCTTCGAGCTTCTCGCCCGCCGCGCTGCTGACGTCGTAGCCGCGCACGTCGTGCCCCGCCGCGACCAGGTGCGCGGCCATCGGGGCGCCCATCACGCCCAGCCCGATGAATCCCAGTTTCATGCTCGTCCCCTTCGGGTGATCGGCAGCCAGTCCAGCGACGTGACGGTGTCGGGCACCGGGACGTACTCGATCCCGACGAAGCCGGAATAACCGGCCCGCTCCAGGTCCGCGAGGTGCCCGCCGAGGTCGAGGGCGCCGGTGCCGGGCTGGTGCCGTCCGGGCGCGTCGGCGATCTGCACGTGCCCGATCCGGGCGAGGTGCCGCTTCGCCAATGCGTCCAGGTCGTCGCCGTTGACTGCCAGGTGGTAGAGGTCGGCCAGCAGCCGCACGTTGCCGCGCCCGAGGTCGTCGAGCACGGCCACGGCGTCCGCGGCGGTCTTGAGCGGATAGCGGTCCGCACCGGAGAGCGGCTCGAGGACCAGCTGCGCCCCGATCCCGGCGACGGCATCGGCGGCCTTGTCCAGGTGCACCCGGGCCAGGTCGTCCTGCGCGGCCGGGTCCTCGCCGTCGAGCCGGTTGCCGTAGAGCGCGTTGAAGCTGCGGCACCCGGTGCGTTCGGCGATCCCGAGCGCGACGGCGAGGCTGTCGGCGAACTCGGTCTCCCGGCCGATCCAGGAGACGAGGCCCCGCTCCCCCGCCGCCATGTCGCCGGCGTAGAAGTTCAGCCCCCACAGCCGGACCCCGTCGAGGCTCTTCACAAAGGCATCGACGTCCTCGCGCGCGGGATCGGCGGACCCGAACGGCCACCAGTACTCGACGTCGGTGAACCCGGCTTCCCGCGCGGCGGCGGCGCGCTCGAGGAGCGGTACCTCCTGGAACAGGATCGACAGGTTGGCGACGTACGGCAGGGAGTGGCCCTCTTCAGGCATCGCGACCTCGAATTTCGCTATCCGGAATCTTTCTTTCGCATATCGAGAATAGCTGGCCGTTCGTCGCGAGGTCAACGGCCGCCGCCGAACCTGCCGGCCATCGCGCGTGTCCTGTCGCGGCTCCGCTTCGGGCCGCGACGATCGCAGGGGGAAGCGCCATGCCGAAGGGTCAGGACAATGGCGAAGAGCCGCACGAGCAAGATCGGCGCGGTCGCGGGCCGCGGCGGCGTCGGTCGCCGGGATGGTCTTCGCGGCCACACCCGCACGGCGACCTCCTTCAACCGATCGATCGGCATCGCTGGAACGTTCAAAGCCAGTGACTGCCGTGGATCGCCGCGCAGGCGTTCGCCGGTAGCACTCCACTGGGCTCCGGGCGCACGAGCCTCTGGAGCAGCCGAACCGGGCAGACGTCCTTCACCCTCGACGCGAACGCCGCCGGCGGGCCCGACAAAGCCTGGATTTCCCTGACGGACGAAGCCGGCGGCTACCTCAAAGGAGTGACCGGCTACCGCGGCTCCCCCACCGCGTCGACGGCCGGCACCAGATCCAACGCCAAGGAGGTCCGGACAGACCGTCCGGACCTCCTTGGGGGTCAGGGGTACCCGGGGCCGGTCACTTGTTCTCGACGTGCTGCCAGCCGAAGCGGCCCTTGATGCACAGGTTGCCGTGCGTCACCGAGCTCTCGTGCGGGGAAGTCACCTTGACGATCTCGTTGTCCTGGACGTGCAGCGTGAGGTTGCAGCCGACCCCGCAGAACGTGCACACGGTCGTCGTCGCCGTCTGGCGGGACTCGTCCCAGGTGCCGTCTTCGCGCTTGTCGTACTCGCGCTTGAAGCTCAGTGCGCCGGTCGGGCAGACCTCGACGCAGTTGCCGCAGTACACGCAGGCGCTGTCCGGCAACGGGTTCGAGAACTCCGTGGAGATCCGCGCGTCGAACCCGCGGCCGGCGACGGTGATCGCGAACGAGTTCTGCCACTGCTCACCGCACGCGTCGACGCACTTGTAGCAGAGGATGCACTTCCCGTAGTCCCGGACATACAGCTCGTTGTCCACCAGGGCCGGCTGGGCGACCGTCGCCGCGTCCGGGCCGAAGCGGTCCGGGTCCGCGCCGGTTTCCGCGATCCACTCCGCCACCTCCGGCGTGGTCGACAGGTCGGTCGCCGACGCCAGGAGCTCCAGGACCACTTTGCGGCTCGTGCGCGTCCGCTCCGAGTCGGTGTGCACCACCATGCCCGGCTCGGCCTTGCGGGAGCAGGACGGCACCAGCGTCCGCGAACCTTCGACCTCGACCATGCAGACGCGGCAGGCGTTCGCCGGTTCGAGGGTGTCGCCGTAGCAGAGGGTCGGAATGTCCTTGCCCGCCGCCGTGCACGCGTCGAGGATCGTCGAGCCTTCGGGTACGCGCACAGCCGAGCCGTCCACGGTGAACTCGACCAGCCGCTTCGGGATCCCGATGTCCACAACGGTCATGGCTCCTCCACGGGAAAACGTGTGTCGTCGCTGGTCACTTCAGCGCTCCCAACCGGTCGATGGCGGACTCGATGGCGTTCCACGCGGTCTGACCGAGGCCGCAGATCGACGAGTCCCGCATCACCCCGCCGACCTCGCGCAGCAACGGCCGTTCTTCCGTACCGGACGCCAGGACACGGCGGATCGCCTCCTCCTGCCGCACGGTCCCGATCCGGCACGGGACGCACTGCCCGCACGACTCGTCGCGGAAGAACTCCGCGATCCGCAGCAGGAACCCGCCCAGATCGGCGAGGTCGTCCAGGACCAGGACGACACCCGAGCCGAGCGTCGTCTTCGCCGCGCGCGCGTCCTCGAACGTGAGCGGCAGGTCCAGCTCGTCCGGCCGGACGAACCCGCCGGCCGCGCCGCCCAGCAGCACCGCCCGCAGCGACCGCCCCTCGGGCACTCCCCCGGCCAAGGCGAGCAGCTCCCGCAGCGTGGTGCCGAACGGCACCTCGTAGACACCGGGCCGTTCGACGTTGCCGCACAGGCAGAACAGCTTGGGCCCGGCCGACGCCTCGGTGCCGATGGCCCGGTACGCGGCCGCGCCCTCGGTGAGGATCAGCGGCACGTTCACCAGTGTCTCGACGTTGTTCACCACGGTCGGCTTGCCGAACAGCCCCTGCTCGACCGGGAACGGCGGCTTCGTGCGGGGTTCGCCGCGGAAGCCCTCGATCGAGTTGAAGATCGCCGTCTCCTCGCCGCAGATGTAGGCCCCCGCACCGCGCCGGATTTCGATGTCGAACGTGAACCCCGGGTGGCCCATGACGTCCACGCCGAGGAACCCGCGCTCGCGGGCGACCGCCAGCGCGTTGCGCAGCAGCCGCAGCGCCCGCGGGTACTCGCCGCGCAGGTAGACGTACCCCTGGCGGGCGCCGATCGCGAACGCCGCGATCGTCATCGCCTCGACCAGGGCGAACGGGTCGCCTTCGAGCAGCACCCGGTCCTTGAACGTGCCGGGCTCGCTCTCGTCGGCGTTGCACACCAGGTAGTGCGGCCCGGCGGGCTGGGCGGCCGTGGCCGCCCACTTGCGCCCGGTCGGGAACGCCGCCCCGCCGCGGCCGAGCAGGCCGGCGTCGGTGACCTCGCGGATCACCGCGGCCTGGCCCATCCGCAGGGCGTTGCGCAGCGCGGCGTAACCGCCGGCCGCGCGGTAGTCGTCCAAACTGGACGGATCGACCACGCCGACCCGGCGCAGCAGCCGCAGTCCGTCCTTCTGGTGGAGCACCGGCGGCGTTCCCTCGCCCGCCGGTGCCCGGGAAGCGGCGAGCACGGCCGACGCGCCGGTCGCGGGGGCGAGCAGCTCGGCCGTCGCCGGGTCGCCGGCCTGGAACGTCAGCGCCGCGGGGGCCCGTTCGCAGACGCCGAGGCACGGGCTGCGCAGCCACGTGACCCCGCCGCGCGCCTTCCCCGCGGCGCCGACGTGCTCGGTGAGGACGTCGCACACCGTCTCCGCGCCGTTGATCCGGCAGGCCAGGTCGGTGCACACGTGCACCACCCGCTCCGGCCGCTCCTCCAGCGCGAACAGCGAATAGAAGCTGGCCACGCCGTACGCGTCGGCGGGCGGCACGTGCAGCGTCTCGCAGATGAGGTTCAGTGCGCCCTGGCTGATCCAGCCGACCCGGTCGTTGACCGCGTGCAGGGCGGGGAGCAGCCGGTCACGGCCGCCACCGGCGAACCCGGCGACCGCCTCCCGTTCTTCGTGCGACGCGATGGCGTCCAGCAGCTTGAGGTCCACTTCAGACGCCCGCTTCCCGGAGCTTGTCGACGCGGATCGCCGCGGCCTTGTACTCGGCGGTCCCGGCGATCGGGCAGGTGGCTTCGATGGTGATGACGTTGACGTCGACCTCGTCCGGGAAGTGGAAGGTCATGAACGCCAGCCCGGGTTTCAGGCCCTTGTCCAGCCGCACCGGCGCCACGATCGCACCGCGGCGCGACGAGATCCGGACCAGCTCGTCGGGTTCGACGCCGAGGGCACGCGCGTCCTCGGGGCAGAGGTCGAGGGTCTCCCCCTGCCGCAGCGGGGACGGGAACCCGGCGGATTGGACGCCGGTGTTGTAGGAATCCAGCCGCCGCCCGGTGGTGAGCCGGATCGGGAACTCGTCGGTCAGCAGGTCGACCGGCGGACTGTGTTCGAGCACGGTGAACGGCGCCGGGCGGCCGCGTCCGGCCGGGTCCTCGGCCCACAGCCGGGCGTGCAGGAACGTCGGTTCGAGGGTGTCTTCGGAGTAGCACGGCCACTGGATGCCGCCGAGCTCTTCCAGCCGCCGGTACGACATCCCGGCGTGCATCGGCGAAAGCGAGCGCAGTTCGTCCCAGACCTCTTCGCCGCCGGTGTAGTGCCAGTCGTGCCCGAGCCGCCGCGCCAGCTCCGAGAGCAGTTCGATGTCGTCGCGGGCGCCTTCCGGCGGTTCGAGGGCCTTGCGGACGCGCTGGACGCGGCGTTCGGAGTTGGTGAAGGTGCCGTCGCTCTCGCACCAGGCCGCGCTCGCCGGCAGCACCACGTCGGCCAGCTGCGCGGTCTTGGTGAGGAAGATGTCCTGCACGATCAGGTGATCGACGTTCGCCAGCCGCTTGATCGTGTGCTCGCAGTCCGCTTCGGACTGCACCGGGTTCTCGCCGATGATGTACACGCAGGTCAGGGCGCCGCGTTCCATCGCGTCGAGCATCTGCGTGAGGTTGAGGCCCTGGTGCGGCGGGATCGACGAGCCCCACGCGCTGTCGAACTTCGCGCGGACACCGGCGTCGAGGACGTCCTGGAAGCCGGGGAGCCGGTCCGGGATGGCGCCCATGTCGCCGCCGCCCTGGACGTTGTTCTGCCCGCGCAGCGGGTTGAGCCCGGCGCCGTAGCGGCCGACCTGGCCGGCCAGCAGCGCCAGGTTGATCAGCGACAGCACGTTGTCGGTGCCGTTGTGGTGCTCGGTGATGCCGAGGGTCCACGACAGCTGCGCGCGGTCGGCGCGGGCGTAGGTGTGGGCCAGTTCGCGGATCAGCTCCGCCGGCACGCCGGTGGTCTTCTCCGCGACCTCCGGGGTCCACGGCTCCACGGACGCGGCGAACTCGGCGAACCCCTCGGTGGCGCGCTCGATGAACGTCGTGTTCGCCAGTCCGGAGTGGATGATCTCCCGGGCGACGGCGTGGGCGAGCGGGATGTCGGTGCCGACCTCGAGCTGCAGCTGCCGGTGGGCCCAGCTCGCCGTGCTGGTCTGCCGCGGGTCGACCACGAAGAGCTTCGCTCCCCGGTGGACGGCCTTGAGCACGTGGTGGAAGAAGATCGGGTGCGCTTCGCGGGGGTTGCCGCCCCAGATCACGATGACGTCCGCGTCTTCGATCTCCTGGTAGGACGACGTGCCGCCGCCGCTGCCGAACACCCGGGCCAGCCCCGCGACACTGGGCGCGTGGCAGGTGCGGTTGCACGAGTCGACGTTGTTCGTGCCGATCACCGCGCGGGTGAACTTCTGCGCGACGAAGTTCATCTCGTTGGTGGCGCGGGCGCACGAGAACATCCCGAACGCCTCGGGCCCCTTGCCGTCGAGGGTGCGGCGGATCCCGGCGGCCGCCCGGTCGAGGGCTTCCTCCCAGGTCGCCGGCCGCAGCACGCCGGAATCGCGCACGAGGGGCTGGGTGAGCCGCACGTACGGCTCGGTGTTCCTGCGCTTCACGGGGACCTCCGGTCAGTGCGACCCGACGGGGACTTTGCTGGTGTGGTCGAGCAGCGAAATGGCGGCGTGGACGTACCGCAGGGCCGGCGCGGGCACGCCGGTGAGGCCGGCCAGCTCCACGACGGCACCGATGATCGCGTCGATCTCGAGGGGCTTGCCCGCTTCGAGGTCCTGCAGCATCGACGTCTTGTGGTGGCCGACGCGCCAGGCGCCGTCGATGCGCTTCTCGACCGAGACGCCCGGGTCACTGCCCGCGGCGCGGGCGATGGCCAGTGTCTCGGTCATCATCGTGGCGACGAGCTCGCGCGTGTCGTCGTGCTCGCACATCTGGGCCATGGTCGCCCGGGTCAGGGCCGAGAGCGGGTTGAAGGCGACGTTGCCCATCAGCTTGACCCAGATGTCGTCGCGCAGGTCCGGTTCGACGGGCGCCTTGAGCCCGCCGGCGATCATGGCCGCGCTGAGCACCTTGCAGCGCGCGGAGATCTCGCCGTCCGGCTCGCCCAGGGAGAACCGGGTGCCCTCCAGGTGCCGGATGACGCCCGGTTCCTCGATGACCGTCGAGCAGTAGACGACGCAGCCGATCGCCCGCCGCAGCTCGAGCACCGCGGTCACCGACCCGCCGGGGTCGACGGTCTCGACCCGCCGCCCTTCGAGCGGATGCCCCTTCAGGCCGTGGAAGTACCACCACGGGATGCCGTTCTGCGCCGCCACGATCGCCGTCCCGGGGCCCAGCAGCGGGGCGAGCAGCGGCCCGCACGAAGCGTAGGAGTTGGCTTTGAGGCCGAGGAACACGTAGTCGACCTCGCCCACCTCGGCGGGGTCGTCCGTGACGTGGGGGTGCGCGGTGAAGTCGCCGCGCGGGCTGAGCACGCGGACACCGCGTTCGCGCATCGCGGCGAGGTGAGCCCGGCGGGCGATCAGGTGCACCTCGGTCCCGCCGCGGTGCAGCGCGGCTCCGACGTAGGCGCCGATCGCCCCGGCCCCGAGAACAGCCACCTTCATGATGTGCCTCCCTGGTCCGACGCGTGATTGCATACAGTATCCTGGATCCGCCTGGTAAACCAGAGCCGAGGCTCCCGGAAGTTCGAAGCCACTCCAGCGGCGCAGCCAAGGACGACAAACCGGACACTTGGGGTCACTTCACCCAGCCGTCGTTGATCCGCATCGGCAGAAAACCCCTACCCCGGGTGAGTCACCGGGATTTTGCATACCAAAACCTGTATCCTGGGCGGAGATCATCGTGTCTCTCCCCCTTTGAGGTGTCCCGTGAGCCAGCCCGCCACCCCGCTCCCCGGCCGAGGCCCGACCGGCCGCCGCACGGCCAAGGGCTCGCTCAGCTCGACCGCCGCCAAGCGCGTCGAACGGCCCGCCCCGCTGCGCCAGGTCGTCTACGAGGCCCTCGCCGAGCTGATCATCAACCGCACCCTCGAACCCGGCCAGCACCTGGTCGAAGCCGACTTGGCCGAATACCTCGGCGTCAGCAGGCAGCCCGTCCGCGAAGCCCTGCAGCGGCTGCAGAGCGAAGGCTGGGTCGACCTCCGTCCCGCCCAGGGCGCCTTCGTCCACCTCCCCACCGACGAGGAGGCGGATCAGCTACTGAGCGTCCGCAGCGTGCTGGAGACGCACTCGGCGAAGCTCGCCGCCGCCAACGCGACCCCCGCCGACGTCCGGCGCCTGTGGGAACTGCAGCAGGCCGGCGTCGACGCCCTGCACGCGGACGACACCGAAGGCCTGGTCGCGGCCAACGCCGCCCTCCACGCGTTTGTCACCGAGCTCTCGGGCAACGCCGTGCTCGCGGAGCTGATCGGCCTGGTCGACCGCCGGGTCCGCTGGTACTACACGCCGATCGCCCGTCCCCGCGGGCGGGACGCGTGGAACGAGCACGACGAGCTGATCCACGCGATCTCCGACGGCGACGTCGGCAAGGCGGAGCAGATCATGGCCAAGCACACCGAACGGACCCGCCAGGCCTACCACGAACGCCCGGAAGCCCCCCGGTCCTGATTTCGGCAGGACCGGGGAACCTCCGGAGTCTGGGGCCGTGCCCCAGATCCCGGCCCGGGGGGGGCAAGCCCCGGGACCCCTCGAAAGAGGGGTCAGCCGCCGGCCGCGGCCGGCGGCCGCGTCACCAGCTCGGTTTCGGCGAGCTGGTGGCGCGACCGGCCCGGCTGGCGCAGGAACAGCGTCAGCACCGCCGAGAGCACCGCGATGCACCCGGCCAGGACGTAGGCGCCGGTGTAGCCCCACGCGCCGATGACCCCCGCGGCGAGCCCGCCGCCGCCGACGCCACCGACCAGTTTCGCGCTGTAGACCAGGCCGTAGTTCGACGCGTTGTTGTTCTCGCCGAAGTAGTCCGGCACGAGCGCGGCGAACAGCGGGTAGAAGGCGCCGCCGCCGAACCCGGTCAGGAACGCGAACACCATGAACAGCACCAGGTTGTGCGTGTTCCCGGCGTACAGCACGCCGAACTGCGCCCCGCCGGCGATCAGCAGCACGATCGTCAGCGTCCGCCGCCGACCGAGCTTGTCCGACGCCCAGCCGACGACCGCGCGGCCGGTGCCGTTCACGATCGCCAGCACCCCCGCCGAGGAAGCCGCGACGAACGCGCCGAAGTGGCTCTCCTTGGCGAACGGCACCTGGAAGTTGATGCCGAACAGCGAGACACCGCCGATGATCACCAGGCACACCCACATCAGCGGGAGCATGCCGGTCCGGACCGCCTCCATCGGCGTGAACTGGCGGACCGCGGGCGGGTTCCGGGCCAGGCTCGGCACCCCGCTCCTGCCCTTCGCCCAGGAGATCGGGTCGACCTCCTTCGGCCACCAGCTCTTCGGCGGATCCCGGAACAGGAACCCGCAGACGCCGACGGCGACCAGCATGTACCCGGCCATGACGTCGAGGATCGCCGAGTAGTTCGCCGGGGTGAGGAAGGCGGCGAACACGTAGATGAACGGGACCGCGCCGTAGGCGAACCCGCCGTTGACGAAGCCGGTCCGCGCCCCGCGTTTCTCGGGGTACCACTTGCCGACCATGTTGACGCAGGTCGCGTACACCAGCCCGGCGCCGGTCCCGCCGAGCACGGAGTAGCCGGCGAACGCCACCACGAGGTTGCCGCTGTGCGAAATGGCGAAGTAGCCGATCCCGCTGCACACCGCGCCGGCGAGCATGGCCGTCTTCGCCGACACGATGTTCTTCTCCCGCAGCCGCCCGGCCGGGAACGCGACCGCGGCCTGGAACACGGCCCAGATGCTGGCCAGCCAGAACGCGTCCGACAGCGTCCAGCCGTACTTCTGCTCCAGGGTGCCTTCGACCGCGCCCCAGCCGTACTCGTACACGCTGACCGCCATCATGGCGATCCAGGGCAGCCAGACCATCCAGCTGCGCGAGCGGCCCATGATGTCGTGCGGGGTCTCGCCGATGCGGTACACCCGTCCGTTCTCGTCGACTATCTCCTGGTACTGCGCTGTGGTCATCGAAGATCTCTTTCGTCCGCGCCGGCTCGGGTCTCCTTCGCTGCCCAACCGGACGTCAGCCGGTGGCGGGCCGGGCGATCAGCTCGGTTTCGGCGAGCTGATCGCGCGTCCCGCCGGGCTTGCGCCCGGGCTGGCGCAGGAACAACGCGAGCCCCGCCGCCAGCAGGCTCGTGGCCGCCGCCAGGTAGAAGGCCGGGCCGTAGCCCCACCCGTCGATGACCGCCTTGCCGAGACCCGCACCGACGATCCCGGAGATGAGCTTCGAGCTGTAGACGAGGCCGTAGTTGCTGGCGTTGTTGTTCTCCCCGAAGTAGTCGGCGGTCAGCGCGGCGAACAACGGGAAGATCGCCCCGCCGCCGAACCCGGAGACCATCGACGCCAGCAGGAACAGCGGCATGCTGCCGATCGAGCCGGACAGGTACACCGCGACCTGGGCCAGCCCGAGCACCACGCAGACCAGCAAGAGCGTCTGCCGCCGCCCGTAGCGGTCGGAGATCCAGCCGATGACCCCGCGCCCGGCGCCGTTGATGACCGCCTTCAGGCTCATCGCCAGCGCGACGATGCCGCCGGCGAAGCCCATCTCCTTGCCGAACGGGACCTGCGCGGAGATGCCGAAGATGTTCACCCCCGCCGTGCACAGCAGGCAGAACCACATCAGCGGCAGCATGCCGGTCTTGACCGCTTCCCGCGGGGTGAACTGCTTGACCGCGGGCGGGTTCTTCGCCAGCGACCGGCGGACGCGCGGGTCGTCGGACACCTTCAGCGGGTCGACGTGGGCGGGCCACCAGTTCTTCGGCGGGTCGCGGAAGAAGAACCCGCTCACCGCGACCGCGACCGCCAGGAAGAACCCGACGGCGGGCAGGATGGTGCCGTAGTTGCCCAGGTCCAGGTAGTTGGTAAAGATGAAGATGAACGGGACCGAGCCGTAGGCGAAGCCGCCGTTGACGAAGCCCGTCTTCCCGCCCTTGCGCTCCGGGTACCACTTGCCGACCATGTTGATGCAGGTCGCGTAGACGAAGCCGGCCCCACCGCCGCCGAAGAGGCCGAAGCCCAGGTACGCCCAGAAGACGCTGGGCGCGTAGGCCAGGGACAGGTAGCCGAGCACCGTCCCGACCGCACCGATCATCATCGCCGACTTGGCCGGAAGCCGGCCGCTTTCCCGCATCTTGCCCGCCGGGAAGGCGACCGCCGCCTGGAAGAAGACCCAGACGGCCAGCAGCCAGAAGATGTGGGCGCCGTGCCAGCCGTGCGCCGAGGACAGCGTGTCCTCGGCCGAGGTGAACGCGTATTCCGAGGAGCTGATGGCCATCATGGCCACCCAGGGCAGGACGACCATCGTCCACCGTGGCCGGCCCATGATGTCCCGGTCGGACTCACCGACCCGGTAGACTCTTCCGTTCTTGTCAGTGATCTCCTGGTACGTGGCTGCGGTCATAAGAGTTCTCTTTCGTCACCGTTGACTGGGACATTCAGGGCTTCGCCCTGAGCCGGGGGCTTCGCCACCCGGACCCCCAAAGAGCACCTCGTGTCCCTCTGCTGCCGTCGTGCGGTGGATCTTCGTCCTTTCCGTGTGGATGGGCCAGCCCCTGTGGAGGACGCTCAGAGCAGGCCCGCGGCCCGAGCCCAGCGGTACTTCGCGCCGAGCACGGCCACGGGCTTCTCGGTCGTGTACGGGTAGGCAACGACACCGTGGGCGTAGAGGTGGTCGCTGGCCTCTTCGACTTCGACGTCGCCGGAGAGCGACGCCACGACGGGCTTGTGGATGCCCTTGGCGCGGTACTCCTCGACCACCTCGACGACCAGTTCCGCGAACACCATCGGCGGGGTGACGATGGTGTGCCAGTAGCCCAGGATCAGGGCGTGGATGCGGTCGTCCCCGAGACCCAGCGCGATCGTGTTGCGGTAGGTCGAGGGCGGCTCGCCGCCGGTGATGTCGACGGGGTTGCCCGCCGCGCCGAACGGCGGGATGAACTCGCGGAAGGCCGCGTCGAGGTCCGGCGGGATGTCCATCAGGTCCAGCCCGTTGTCGACGCAGGCGTCCGAAAGCAGCACCCCCGAGCCGCCGGCACCGGTGATGATGACGACGTTCTCGCCCTTCGGCGCCGGCAGCAGCGGGATGCCGCGGGCGTACTCGAGCAGGTCGTTCAACCCGGGAGCCCGGATCACGCCGCTCTGGCGCAGGATGTCGTCGTAGACCTTGTCGTTGCCGGCCAGCGCGCCGGTGTGCGAACTGGCCGCCTTCGCGCCCTGCGACGTCCGGCCGGCCTTGAGCACCACGACCGGCTTATGCTGCGAAACCCGCTTCGCCGTCTCCGCGAACGCCCGCCCGTCCTTGAGGTCCTCCAGGTGCATGGCGATGAGCTCGGTGTTGTCGTCGTGCTCGAAGAAGGTGAGCAGGTCGTCCTCGTCGATGTCGGCCTTGTTGCCGACGCCGACGATCGAGGAGACGCCCATCTTCGCCGACCGGCTGAAGCCGAGGATCGCCATGCCGATGCCGCCGCTCTGCGACGAAAGGGCCACGCCGCCCTTCACGTCGTACGGCGTGCAGAACGTCGCCGACAGGTTTTCCGGCGTGTAGTAGTAGCCGTAGATGTTGGGGCCGAGGACGCGGACGCCGTGCTTGCGGGCGATCGCGACGACCTCGTCCTGCAGCGCGATGTTGCCGGTCTCGCCGAAACCGGACGGGATGAGGATGGCGCCCGCCACGCCCTTCCGGCCCGCTTCCTCCAGTGCCGCGGGGACGAACTTCGCCGGGATCGCGAACACCGCGACGTCGACGTCGCCCGGGACGTCGGTGATGCTCGGGTAGGCCTTGCGGTCGAGGATCTCGGCCGCCTTGGGGTTGATCGGGTGGATCTCCCCCGCGTAACCGCCGTTGACCAGGTTCTTCATCACCGAGTTGCCGATCTTCCCGGCTTCGGCCGACGCACCGATCACCGCGACGGCGGCCGGTTTCATGATCCGGTTCATCGAGGCGAGGATCTCCTCCTGGGTGAACCGCTGCGGCTCCTTCGCCGCGGCCGGGTCGACCAGGATCCGGACGTCGACCGCGGTGGCCCCGGCCGCCGTCGCGAGCACCGGGTTGAGGTCCACTTCGGACAGCTGCGGGAAGTCGGCGACCAGCTGCCCGAGCCCGGTGATGACCGCGGCGAGGGCGTCCCGGTCGACCGGATCCGATCCGCGGACACCACGCAGGATCTCGGCTGCCTGGATACCGTCGACCATCGACAGCGCTTCCTCGGTGCTCGTCGGCGCGAGCCGGAACGTGACGTCCTTCAGCACCTCCACCAGCACGCCGCCGAGACCGAACGCGACGATCTTGCCGAACGTCGGGTCGGTGACCGAGCCGATGATCACCTCCTGGCCCTCGGTGAGCATCTGCTGCACCTGGACACCGAGGATCCGCGCGCCGGCGTCGTACGCCTTCGCGTTCTCCAGGATCTTCGCGAAGCCCGCCTTGACCGCTTCGCCGTCCTTCAGGCCGACGAGGACGCCGCCGGCCTCCGTCTTGTGCAGGATGTCCGGCGAAACGATCTTCAGCACCACCGGCAGCCCGATGGCTTCGGCGTGGGCCACGGCCTCCTCGGCCGTGGCGGCCAGGCGCTCGGCCGGAGTCGGGATACCGTATGCCTCGCAGACCGCACGCCCCTCGGGCGCGGTCAGCGACGAACGCCCCTCGGTCGCCGCCTGGTCGAGGATCTTTTCGACCGCCGCACGATCCGCCACTCAGATCACCCCTGCCGCGCGGAACTTGTCCAGTTCCGCTTCGCTGTAGCCGAGTTCGCCCAGTACTTCGTCGTTGTGCTCGCCGAGCAGCGGCGACCGTTCGATTTCCACCGGCGAGTCGGACAGCTTGAGCGGGCAGCCGACCGTCTTGAAGGTGCCGCGCTCGGGGTGCGGGACCTCGACGACCGAGCCGAGCTCGGCCAGCGTCTCGTCCTCGATGAGCTCCTTGGTGGACAGGATGGGACCGCACGGGATGTTGCAGGCGTTGAGCTGCTCCATCACTTCCCACTTGGTGTGCTTCTCGGTCCACTCCTCGACGAGCGCGAACATCTTGTCCAGTTTGGACAGCCGGACCTCCGGGGTGGCCCACGCCGGGTCGTCGGCCAGTTCGGCCTTGCCGATCAGCCGCGCGAGCGGGGCCCAGCCGGGTGGCTGGACGATCACGTAGATGTAGTCGTTCGGCCCGCCGGGCGCGCACTTCACCGCCCAGCCGGGCTGACCGCCGCCGGAGGCGTTGCCCGAGCGCGGGACCTCGTCGCCGAACTGGTCGTTCGGGTACTCGCCGAGCGGGCCGTGCGCCAGCCGCTGCTGGTCGCGCAGCTTGACCCGGCACAGGTTGAGCACGGCGTCCTGCATGGCGACCTGGACGCGCTGGCCGCGGCCGGTGGAGGTCCGCTGGTACAGCGCGGCGAGGATGGCGGCCACCAGGTGGATGCCGGTACCGGAGTCGCCGATCTGCGCGCCGGTCGCGGTCGGCGGCCCGTCCTCGAAGCCGGTGGTGCTCATCGCGCCGCCCATGGCCTGCGCCACCACTTCGTAGGCCTTGAAGTCGGCGTAGCGGCCGGGACCGAAGCCCTTGATGGAGGCGTAGACCAGCCGCGGGTTGAGCGCGGCCAGCTTTTCCCAGGGGTAACCGAACCGGTCGACCACACCCGGGCCGAAGTTCTCCACCAGGACGTCCACTCCGGACACGAGCTTTTCGAAGACTTCCTTGCCCTCGGCGCTCTTCATGTTCAGCGTGATGCTGCGCTTGTTGGAGTTCAGCATCGTGAAGTAGAGGCTGTCCACCCCGGGCAGGTCGCGCAGCTGCCCGCGGGTGATGTCGCCGCGACCGGGGGTCTCGAGCTTGATGACGTCCGCGCCGAGCCAGGCGAGCAGCTGCGTCGACGACGGACCGGACTGCACGTGCGTCATGTCGAGGACGCGGACGCCCTCCAGTGCCTTGCCCATGCCTTGGCCTCCGCTCACTTGTACATGGTCTGGTTCATGGTTCCGGGGGCGTACACGTCGGGATCGACCCAGACGTTGATCAGCGACGGCTTGCCGGACTCCCGCGCCCGCAACAGCGCCGGCCCGATGTCGGCCGGGTCGCGGACCTCTTCGCCGTGGCCGCCGAGCATCCGGGCGAACTCGTCGTAGCGGACGTCGCCGAGGGTGTTGCCGACGCGCTCGCGCGGCAGGCCGTACTTCGCGGCCTGGCCGTAGCGGATCTGGTTCATCGACGAGTTGTTGCCGACGATGCCGACGAACGGCAAGTTGAACCGCACCAGCGTCTCGAAGTCCCAGCCGGTGAGGCTGAAGGCGCCGTCGCCGAAGAGCGCGACGACGTCGGCGTCCGGCCGGGCGTGCTTGGCGGCCAGGACGAACGGGATCCCGACGCCGAGCGTCCCGAGCGGGCCGGGGTCCATCCAGTGCCCGGGCGACTTGGGCTGGACGACCTGGCCGGAGAAGGTGACGATGTCACCGCCGTCGCCGATGTAGATCGAGTCCTCGGTGAGGAACTCGTTGATCTCGTGGACCAGCCGGTACGGGTGGATCGGGCTCGCGTCGGAGTGCTGCAGCGGCAGCCGCTTCTGCTTCGCCTTTTCCTCGACGGCCTGGAGTTCTTCGAGCCAGGCCTTGCGGCCGACGGCGCCGTTGTCGGTGCGCCCGGTGGCGGCCTGCGCGACGGCGGCGAGGACCTGGCCGGCGTCGCCGACGATGCCGAGGTCGATGTCGCGGTTCTTGCCGACCGTGCGGTAGTCGAGGTCGATCTGGACGACGGTGGCGTCCTTCGACAGCCGCTTGCCGTAGCCCATCCGGAAGTCGAACGGGGTGCCGACGATGATGATCAGGTCGGCGTTGTCGAAGGCGTAGCGGCGCGAGAGCTGGAAGTGGTGCGGGTCGCCCGGCGGCAGCGTGCCGCGGCCGGCGCCGTTCATGTACGCCGGGATGTTGAGCGTGCGCACCAGTTCGGTGGCCGGCCCGGTGGCGCGGGTGGTCCATACCTGGCTGCCGAGCAGGATGGCCGGCTTCTTCGCGTGCACCAGCAGGTCGGCGAGCTTCTCGACGTCCGCCGGGTCGCCCGCGTTCTTCGTGGACGCGCGGTAGCGGCCGGCTTCGGGGATCCGGGCGTCGTGGAGCGGGACGCGCGCGTCGAGGACGTCCCGCGGGATCTCCAGGAAGGACGGCCCGGGCGCGCCGGCGTAGGCCTCGCGGAAGGCCATGGAAACGAGGTCGGCGACCCGGGCGGTGTGCGGGACGGTGGCGGCGAACTTGGTGATCGGCGTCATCATGTCCACGTGCGGGAGGTCCTGCAGGGACCCCATCTTGTGCTGGGTCAGCGCGCCCTGGCCGCCGATCAGCAGCATCGGGCTTTCCGCGCGCAGCGCGTTCGCGACCCCGGTGACGGCGTCGGTGGTGCCCGGCCCGGCGGTGACGACCGCGCAGCCGGGCTTGCCGGTGATGCGGGCGTACCCGTCGGCCGCGTGTGCCGCGACCTGTTCGTGCCGGACGTCGATGACCTCGATGCCTTCGTCGACGCAGCCGTCGTAGATGTCGATGATGTGGCCGCCGCACAGGGTGAAGATCGTGTCGACCCCTTCGGCCTTCAGCGCCTTGGCCACCAGGTGACCGCCGGATATCCCCGCAGGCGCGGGTTCGGCGCCGTTCGTCGCTGCGGCACTCTCCCCCGCGGTGGTGCCGGTCGTGGTCAGCGCCATGGCTCAACTCCTCTGGTCCGCCACCGGATCTCTCTTGTCCGGCGGTGCGTGTCGCCTCTTCTTTCATCAGCTGAGTTGCGAGGTCAGCGGCCCCTTCGCGGCAGACTGTAGATTGCATACCGTATGGGGTAGGCATATAGTCACTCTTCTGGCAGCCCGTGTCCAGGGCCATCCGCAGGTTTTTCCGGACTCGAAACCGGCCCCCGCGGACCACCGCTCCCTGCCCGGACACGGCGGACTTCCTTGCCCTGCCCCGCCGCGGAAAGGACGCCCCCGCATGGACCTCTTCGAACACGAAGCCCGCGATCTCTTCGAGAAACACGGCGTACCCGTGCCCCGCGGCCGGGTCGCGGCGGATCCGGCCTCGGCGCGTTCCGCGGCGGCGGCCCTCGGCGGCCCGGTCGTGGTGAAGGCGCAGGTGAAGACCGGCGGCCGCGGCAAGGCGGGCGGCGTCCGCGTCGTGCATACAGCCGACGACGCCGAGCAGGCCGCCGACGACATCCTCGGGATGAACATCAAGGGCCACACCGTGCACCGGGTGATGGTGACCGAAGCGAGCGAAATCGCCGACGAGTACTACGTTTCCTTCCTGCTCGACCGCGCCGGGCGGACGTTCCTCGCCATGGCGTCGGTCGAAGGCGGGATGGAGATCGAGGAGGTGGCGGCGTCCCGGCCGGACGCGCTGGTACGCGTGCCGGTGAACCCCTTGCACGGCGTCGACGCCGCGGCCGTCGCGGCGGCCTTCCCGGCCGACGTCCGCGCCGAAGTCGCCGGGGTCGTCGAAAAGCTGTGGGAGGTGTTCGTCGCCGAAGACTGCACACTCGTCGAGGTCAACCCGCTGGCGAGCACGTCGGCCGGGATCGTGGCCCTGGACGGCAAGATCACCCTCGACGACAACGCGTCCTTCCGCCGCTGCTCGTCCTACGACGATCCCGCCGACGGCGATCCGCTGGAGCGCGAGGCCCGGGCGAAGGGCCTGAACTACGTCAAGCTCGACGGCGACATCGGCGTGATCGGCAACGGCGCCGGCCTCGTCATGTCCACTTTGGACGTCGTCGCGGCGGCCGCGGCGGAGGTGGGTGCGCGCGGGCCGGCGAACTTCCTCGACATCGGCGGCGGCGCGTCGGCCGAGGTGATGGTGGCCGGGCTGACCGTCATCCTCGGCGACCCGCAGGTGCGCAGCGTGTTCGTCAACGTCTTCGGCGGCATCACCGCCTGCGACGCCGTGGCGACCGGGATCGTGCGGTCGCTGGCGGTCCTGGGTTCCCGCGCGAGCAAGCCGCTGGTGGTCCGGCTCGACGGCAACAACGTCACCGAAGGCAGGCGGATCCTCGACGAAGCCCGCCACCCCCTGGTCACCGTGGTGGCCACCATGGACGACGCCGCCCGCGAAGCGGCGAAGCTCGCGATCGCGGAGGTTTGAACCGTGGCCATCTTCCTGGACGAGAACAGCCGGGTCGTCGTCTCCGGCATCACCGGTTCCGAAGGCGCGAAGCACACGCGCCGGATGCTGGCCGCCGGGACGAACGTCGTGGGCGGGGTGAACCCGCGCAAGGCCGGGCAGCGGGTGGAGATCGGTCCGGTGGTGTTGCCCGTGTTCGGCAGCGTCGCGGACTCGATGGCGTCGACGGGGGCGGACGTCTGCGTCCTGTTCGTGCCGCCGCCGTTCGTCGCCGGCGCCGTGATCGAGGCGGTGGACGCGGGGATCGGGCTGGTGGTGGTGATCACCGAAGGCGTCCCGGTGCACGACAGCGCGCGGTTGTGGGCGCACGCCGTCGCCGCGGGCGGGCGGACGCGGATCATCGGGCCGAACTGCCCGGGCATCATCTCCCCCGGCAAGTCGAACGCCGGGATCATCCCGGCCGACATCACCGGGCCGGGGCGGATCGGCCTGGTGTCGAAATCGGGCACGTTGACGTACCAGCTCATGCACGAGCTGCGGGACATCGGGTTTTCGACGTGCGTCGGGATCGGCGGCGACCCGATCATCGGGACGACGCACATCGACGCGGTGGAGGCGTTCGAAAAGGACCCCGAGACGGACTTGATCGTGCTGATCGGCGAGATCGGCGGCGACGCGGAGGAGCGGGCCGCGGAGTTCGTGCGCGCCAACGTGTCGAAGCCGGTGGTCGGCTACGTCGCCGGTTTCACCGCCCCGGAGGGCAAGACGATGGGCCACGCGGGCGCGATCGTCTCCGGCTCGGCGGGCACCGCGGCGGCGAAGAAGGAAGCGCTGGAGGCGGCGGGAATCCGGGTCGGGCGCACACCGAGCGAGACGGCGGCGCTGGCCCGCGAAATCCTCGGCTGATGGAGCTGCGCCAGCTGGCGGTGGTGGTGGCGGTCGCCGAGGAGGGTGGGTTCACGGCGGCCGCCCAGCGCCTGCGAACGGTCCAGTCGACGGTATCCACGGTGGTCCGCGCCCTGGAGCGCGACTTGGGCACGCCGCTGTTCCACCGCACGACGCACCGGGTGGTCTTGACCCCGGCGGGCGAGGCGTTCGTCCCGGCGGCCCGGGCAGCGCTCGAGGCGGCGGAGCGCGCCCGGGCGGCGGTCTCCCCGTTGGACGGCCGGGTCCGGCTCGGCGTGTGCCCGGGCTTGCTGGCCGACCTGCACCGAACGCTGACCCGGCTGCGGCACGCACACCCGGGTTTGGCGGTGGAGGTCCGGCAGGTGGGGGCGGAGGAGGGGTGGTACCGGTTGCGGGAGTCCAGTGTGGATGTGGTAGTGACGTTGTCGTCCGGTGACTCCGCGGCCGGGTCAGCAATCCTTGGTCACGCCGGCTCTGAACCCGCGCCGGCACTCGGTGACTCCGCGACCGAACCGGTCATCACCCCGCTCTCCGCGGAAGAGCTGGTCCTCGCCACCGCCCCCGGCGGCGCCCGCTCCGCCCCCGCCGACCTCTCCGCCCTCTCCCTGGTGGACTTCCCACCCGGCTGGGCGATCCGTGAGGCCGTCGACCGCGCCTTCCCCCACCGCCGGATCTCGCTGGAAGTCGATGATCTCGCCGTGGCTGCCGGGCTCGTGCGGGCCGGGCTCGCCGCCTGCGTTCTGCCTGCCTCCGCCGCCGCGCGGTTTCCGGAGCTCACCGTGCGGCGGTTCGAGCGACCCGTCACGTGGCAGCTCGCCGCCCTGCACCGGGGCGATCCCGGTCCCGCCGTGGCCGCCGTGCTCGCTCAGCTCGGCTGAAGGCCCAGGCGGTCCGGTCGCGTGTAGACGTTCATCGACGTTCCGCGCAGGAAGCCGACCAGGGTCAGGCCCAGCTCGGCGGCCAGGTCCACCGCCAGTGACGACGGTGCGGACACCGCCGCCAGCAACGGGATCCCGGCCATCACCGCCTTCTGCACCAGCTCGAACGACGCCCGGCCGCTCACCATCAGCGCCGTCCCGGACAGGGGCAGCGTGCCGCCGCGGGTCGCCCAGCCGACCACCTTGTCCACCGCGTTGTGCCGTCCGACGTCTTCGCGCAGGCACCGCAGCTTTCCGTCGGCGTCGAACAACCCGGCCGCGTGGAGACCGCCGGTGCGGTCGAAGACCCGTTGTGCCGCACGGAGTTCGTCCGGCAGCCCGGCCAGCGTCGCCGGGTCGGTCGCGAACGGGTCGTCGTCGACCGGCCACGTGACCGTCGTGCGCACGGCGTCCAGGCTCGCCTTGCCGCACAGCCCGCACGAGGACGTCGTGTAGAAGTTCCGCTCCACCGAGGCGTCCGGCGGGGCGACGCCGTCGGCGAGCACGACGTCGAGGACGTTGTAGGTGTTGCCGCCGTCCGCCGTGGCGCCGGCGCAGTAGCGGATCGACCGGATGTCGGCGGCCGCGCGGACGACACCTTCGCCGACCAGGAAACCCGCGGCCAGGTCGAAGTCGTCGCCCGGGGTCCGCATCGTGATCGACAGCGGTTTACCGGCGACCCGGATCTCCAGGGGCTCTTCGACGGTCAGCGTGTCCGGCCGCGTGACGTGCTCGCCGTCGCGGACGCGCAGCACCCGCCGCCTGCTGGTCATCCGGCCCACGTCAGGCCACCGGCAGCAGCGACTTGGGCCGGCCCGGCTGGGTCAGCCGCCCGGACAGCACCGCACCGGCGAGGCTCAGCACCCCGGCCGCGGCGAACGCGCCGACGAACCCGTGGGCCGTCACGACGAGCGCGGCCGGCCCGATCCCCACCACCGCGCCGACGGCCTTGGCGCTGTACAGGATCCCGAAGTTCTGCGCCGCCGATTCCTCGCCGAAGTACTCGCGCACCAGCCCAACCAGCAACGTGTAGCAGCAGCCGTTGCCGAGCCCGGCCAGCGCCGCACCCAGCAGCAGGCCGACGGCGTGCCGGTGTTCGCCGGAGTAGAACAGCACGAGCTGGGCGACGCCCCCCGCGAGCAGCCCGAACCGCAGGATCCGGTGCCGGCCGAGCCGCTCGGCGAACCGTCCGATGAGGACGCGGCCGCTGCCGGTGGCCGCGGCGAGCACCGCCAGCGCGGCCGCCGCGAGCGCCGGTCCGCTGCGCGCGGCGGCGAACGTCGCCAGGTACGCGAGGTCGAACAGCAGCACGGCGGCCGCGAGCACGACGACGAGGTACAGCGCGAGCGTCGTGCCGCACTTGACCAGTTCCGCCGGCCGGTAGTGCCGGACCGCGGGACGCCGGTTGTGCGCCCGGTCGAGAGCCCAGGCCCGGGGTTCGGGTGCGGCAGGCCACCAGTGCCGCGGCGGGTACCGCAGCAGCACCGAGCACCCCGCGATGACGGCGAACACGACGGCGGCGGTGACGTCCAGGAGCACCGGACGCGCCACCGGAAGGGCGGCGGCCAGCACGACGAAGGGGACGCTGCCACAGGCGAAAGCCCCGCTCACGATGCCGGCGCGGGGCCCGGTGCGCTCCGGGAACCACGCGAGCACCGCGCCGACGCAGGTGGCGTAGACCAGGCCGGTGCCAAGCCCGCCGAGCACGGAGTACCCGATGAACACGGCAGGCAGGCTGGTCGCGTGGCCGAGCGTCACGAGCCCGGCGGCGCACAGGACGGCGCCGGCGGCCATCGCGGCGGGTGCGGGCAGCAGGCCGCGTTCGCGCAGCCACGCCGCCGGGAACGCGGCCCCGGCCTGGCAGATCGCCCACACCGCGAGCGAGAGCACGATCCCGCCGAACGTCCAGCCGGGCGTGCGGCTCAGCGACGGCACGATCGCGCCGAAGCCGTACTGCTGGACCCCGGCGGCGAGCATGGCCGCCGCGGCGAGCCAGGTGATCCACGACCGCGGCCTGCCGAGCAGTTCCCGGTCGGACTCCCCGACGCGGTACCGCCGTCCGTAGACGTCCCGGAGCTCGCGCACCTCGGCCATGGCGACCGCCTCCCAGCGCCCAACTGAAGATTGTATGCAGTATTCAGTAGGCTGAGTGTGCGCCTGTACGCCGGGAATGTCCACTGGAAGGTCCGGCAGGCCGCCCGGACGGCCGATCGAAGCGGCCGAGTCAGGGCGTCACGCCGGGGAAAAGGGGCGGCCCGGTGGCCATCGAGGGAGGAGGCAGCCACCGGACCGGTGCTCCACCGCGGTACCGGCCGCGTGGAGCATTGACAGTCTGGCCATCGGAGCCGCCCTCCGACAAGCTTTCGCCGCCCGTCAAACCGCGCAATTCCCGGTTTCCGGGCGACGACCACCTCGGCTGTGTCCACATCGAACCGGGCGGGTGACGGTGAGGCACGGAAGGAACACCGACCGCCACCCGAGCACGCTCAAGCGGCAGCCGGCCGGCGAAGCCGCGGGCGCAGCTTCGCCGGCACGGGCCCGGTTTTCAAGCCTTCTTGCGGGTCGCTCGCTTGCGCGCAGGCTTGGCTTCGGCCGGCTCGGCCGCCGCGGCCTGGTCGGCCTCGAAGCCGGCGATGATCTCGCTGGAGAGGCGGCCGCGCTCGGCGACCTCGTAGCCGTTCGCCTGCGCCCATTCGCGGATCTGCCGGTTGCGCTCGCGGTCGGTGCCCGAGCCGGCCGGGCCGGACAGCGACTGGCCGGTCGCGAGGCGGACCTTGCGGCCGCCGATGCGCCGCGCCGCGGAGACGTAGCGAGCGAGTTCGTCCCGCAGCGCGGAGGCGTTCTCCTCCGACAGGTCGATCTCGTACGTCACCCCGTCGAGGCTGAAGGGGACGGTCTGCGAAGCCTCGCTGCCGTCGAGGTCGTCCACCATCTGGACCTGCACCCGTTGCGCCATGATTCGTCGTTCCTCATCTTCTCCAGAACACGGTCGGACAGACCCTAACCTGTCGAATCATGCCCGGCACGCGCGACACCCTGAAGCGTCCACAATGGCCGCTCGGGCGAGCGGGTCGCCCGTGTCCAGAGTGACCGCAACGGCGCCGAAATGCTCGTCGTCGTTGCACGGATTCATTTTTGTGATATGGTCGAAATCGAATCGGTACCGTGGCGGGATGAAGGCCACCGGCTTTCCCGGTAATGGTACCCGCGGCCACCACCCCGCCTTCACAGCAGCCACGGTACGAGCGGTACATTTGCGCGCCGACGCCCGGACGATCGCCTTCTCCGGCCTTCCCGCCGAGCACTTCCTCCGCGGCCACGCCGAGGAACTTACGGCCTGCCACCGGCTCCACGGTTCGCATCCATTCACCCGCACGGCGCCGGCTCACCGAAGCGCGCCCGCTGCGCGTCAATTCTGGTATAGACCAGTATCCGATTCCGGGTGCCGGACTCGATTCGTTCGCGAATCGGACCTCGCCGGGACGATTCCGGTGTTCGAGGACGGCCATCCGGTGACCCATGCGGTCAACCGGCAACCGCGGACCGGCGCCGAACCGGCTTCGGTGACGTTCGTCCCGGGCGGTATCGCCGTCGATCCGCTCCGGGAACGGCCCGTCCAGAGTGGACTGGACCGTTCCGCCCCGTGTTCGCCGGCTGGCTCGGTGTCACCGATTGCGGGGCCGGCAGATTCACGCCGGGACCGGAAATCGGGCCCGCGGAACTGCGGGACGCCGGGCCCCTTCCCGGCTTTCCCGGTCAGTCGGGCAACATCGGCACTTCGAGGTCGTCCGGACGGCCGAGCAGCACGGCCCGGGTGACCGCGGCCTTCCCGAACCGGTCCCGCACCGCGTCCAGCGCGGTGTCGAGCTCGGTCGCCCGCTGCCGCTCGAACGGCAGAGCGGGCTGGAAGGGGTTTTCGTCCGCCAGGTTCGACAGCGCCGCGCCCAGCAGGGTGATCCCCCGGTCGGCGATCAGCGGCAGCGCGGAGACGAGCAGCTCCCGCGCCGCGGCGAGCAGCACACCGGTGCCGGCGGTCGGCTCGGTGAGCGTGTGCGAGCGCGTGGCGCGGGAGAAGTCGGCGAAGCGCAGGCGGATCGTCACCGTCCGGCAGACGCGGCGCGCGGCGCGCAACCGGCGGGCGATCCGGTCGATCAACGCCACCAGCACGACGTCGAGCTCGGCCGGGGTCCGCCTGCCGCGGCCGAGGGCCCGCTGGGCACCGATCGAGCGGCGCCGCCTGCCGAGCTCCACGCGGCGCGGGTCGTCGTTGCGCGCCAGGTCGTGCAGGTGCGCCCCGGCGGCCCGGCCGAGCAGGCCGACGAGGTCCACGTGCTCGGACGCGGCCAGCTGGCCCACGGTCGTGATCCCCCGCACCCGCAGCTTTTCGGCGGTGATCTTGCCGACACCCCAGAGCGCCGAAACCGGCAGCGGGTGCAGGAACTCCAGCTCGGCGTCGTGCGGGACGACGAGCAGGCCGTCGGGCTTGGCCACCCGGCTGGCGACCTTGGCGAGGAACTTGGTCCGCGCCACCCCGACGGTGATCGGCAGCCCGGTCCGCTCGGCGACGTCCGCGCGCAGCCGTTCGGCGACTTCACTCGGCCGCCCGCCGATCCTGGACAGTCCCCCGACGTCGAGGAACGCTTCGTCGATCGAGAGGCCTTCCACCCACGGGGTGGTGTCGTGGAAGACGTCGAACACCGCCCGGCTGGCGGCCAGGTACGCCGACATCCGCGGGCGCACGACGACCGCGTGCGGGCACAGCCGGCGGGCCTGCGCGCCTCCCATCGCGGTGCGCACGCCGTAGGCCTTGGCCTCGTAACTCGCGGCGAGCACCACCCCACCGCCGACGATCACCGGCCGTCCCTTCAGCGCCGGGTCGTCGCGCTGTTCGACCGAGGCGTAGAACGCATCGAGGTCGGCGTGCAGGATGGGCCCCTCGGCGGTCATAGAACACATGTTCGCATACCCGCGCGCCGAAGTCTGCTCGTCCGCCTACCGCGGGTGACGTGCCGCCGGTCGAAAGTGCGCCTTTTTCCGGTTGTCCACGCTCTGTTGCGCCGCTCACACTCGAAGCATCGAACAGCCCGACCACTGGGGGCGACATGACCGAGAAGTGCCGATGCGGCGACCACCACGCGTGGGCCGCGCCGAGCCCGCACGACCGGCCCGCCGCGGCGCGCCAGCCGCTGCTGGCCACGACGCTGGCCCGTGAAGACCGGGTGGAGGACGACGGCGGCCTCGACCCGACCGACCGCGTCACCTGCCGCACGCACCGCCGCTGGCTGCACGACTGCGTGGCGTCACCGGTGCACACCAACCCGGCGATCGGGTACCGCTGGTGCCGCCGCTGCGACCACCAGGCCTTGGTCGCGGTGGACGAGCTGGCCGGCGAGGTGACCATCCACTGCGGGCTCTGCGGCGAGATCCCGCACAGCCGCGCCAACCGGGAGCTCGTGGAGCTGTGCCGGCGGAGCCTGGCGCTGGCGCGTGCGGCCCGGTTCCCGGAGACGGCCGCCGCCTGACTGCCATGATGCGGTGGTGCCCGAACCCGGAACCACCGCGCTGCTGATCCTGCTGCCCGCCGCCGAACCGGTGCTGGCCGCGGCCCGGCGGGTCGACCCCGCCCTGGTCCGCCCCGGCCTGCCCGCCCACGTGACGGCGCTGTACCCGTTCCTGCCGGACGACGCGCTGACCGACGACGTCTTCGCGGCGGTCCGCTCCCTCGCCGCGGCTGTCCCGCCGCCGGAGGTGAAGCTCTCGGAACTGGTCGCCGCGCCCGGGTTTGTGGCTCTCGCGGCTCCGGCACTCCAGGACGTTGCCGATGCCGTTGGCGCTCGGTGGCCGGAGATCCTGCCGTACGGGGGACGGTTCGGGCCGCGCCCGGCGGTCCACCTGACGGTCGCGATGGGCGGCTCGGCCGAGGCCCTCGAGCGGGTGGCCCAGGAGGTGCGGCCGCTGCTGCCGCTGACCGACCGGGCGGAGGCCCTGCGGCTGGTGGCGCTCACCGAACGCGGCTGGGAGCCGCGGCTGGAGGCACCGTTCGGCGGGTGAGCGGTCGACACTCTTCGTGCCGCTTCACTCACGGCTCGGTGACCCCGGCCGCCGTGGTTCCGTCCAGCTTCCGGTACGCGTGGGCGATCGCCCGCAGCCGCGCCACGTCCGCGGCGAACGGTTCCCCTGCGGGGGTGGGCGGCTCCGCCTCGCCCGGCTCGTCCGGGAGGTCGCGCACCAGCCTCGCCGCCGCCGCGGCCGGCAGGTCCGGGGTCACGCCCGCCAGGATCAAGCCGTCGTTGGTCTCGCTCATCGCCGTCAGCAGGCGCTCGCGCCGCGACGGCCCCGCCGGGTCGATGCGGGCGATCTCCGGGAAGCGCCGCGTCAGGTGCGCGCGCAGGGGCCGCAGCAGCCGGAGCGTCCGGGCGTCGCGGCGCGCTGCCGCCAGGCCCGGGATCGCCGGGATCGTCAGCCCCAGCACGATCAGCAGCACCGAAACCGCCGGGAAGCCGACGTCGAGCGTGCACGGCAGGGTCGAGAACGGCCCGCGGCACAACGCCTTCGCCGGGTGGTCGGCCTGCAGGGCGTGGATCGTCGCGACCACCTTCCCGGCCAGGTACGCGATGGCGAACGCCGACGCCAGCAGCAACAGCGCCAGCCCGGCGCGCAGCGCTCCCCCGCTCGCGCGGATCGTCACCGCCGCCACGATCCCGATGTCGAGCACCGCCAAGCCGAGGTACACCGTGTAGGTGAACACGTAGACGACCAGCGTCGGGTGCGTGCGGTACAGCTCGTCGAACAACCCGAGGCCGCGCGGCAGGTCCGGCGTGCTGAAGAACGTCACCACCAGCACCGTCAGCGCCACGCCCAGCGCGACGAGCCGGGTGCGCCGGCCGCGGTCGCGGGTGCCGCTGATTTCCGCGACCGTCAGGCCGATGCCGTACGCGGCGACCATCGTCGCCAGGTTCGACAGCAGCCGTCCCAGGCTCGGGTAGATCTCGCTCTCGAACTGCTGCGCCCGGTTGGACAGGAAGCAGAACGCCGCGCCCAGCGCGATGAGCGAGACGGCCAGGCCCGCACCAGCGCCGGTGCGCCGGGCGCGGGCCGCGCGCCAGAATCCGGCGAACAGGGCGAAGAGCCCGACTCCGACGAAAAGTATGTCGATCACGGGACGCGACTATCCCAGGAGTGCCGCCAGCCGCCTAGCCTGGTCCGCCGCTCGGCCGGACGCACCCGGCTGAACGGCGGGCGGCTCACTCGTCGCCGCGCTCATCAGCAGGACGGCGATCAGTTCGGCCTCGTACTCGTCGGTGCCGGTCGTGACGCGGGTGAGCAGGTGCGACAACGCCCGCGGCGCCAGGTCCGGGGCGAGCTCGGCGGCCTCGGACTCCGCCATCAGGCAGGTCCCGGTGTGCGCGCACAGCATGTGGGCCAGCTCGTGGGCGATGATGTGGTCCTGGTGCAGCGCCGACGTGTGCTCGGTGTAGGCGATGAGGTCGTAGTCCGGGCGGGCCTGCCACGCACCGGACGGCTGACCGGGCCGGTACGCGATCGGGACGAGGTCGATCTCGCGCCCCCGCCACGCTTCGAGACCGTCGACCCAGGCGTTCATCGACCACGGCCGCGGCAGCGGGACGGCGGCGAGCACCGTCCGCACGCGCTCGCGTGCCCGGTCGCGAAGGTCCGGCAGGCCACGCTCGTCGATGGGTCCTCCCCGCTCACCGGGCGCCAGCCGGGTGCACCGGGGCGCGATCACGGACGAGCTCATCGTAGCCGAGCCGCCCGGAATCACTCCGGCTTCCGCCGCCGGCCCGAACGGCGCCGGCTGTCGTCGTAGCTGCCGAGCTGGTCCAGCAGCGCCGTCACGGTTTCGCGGTCCCGCGGCGAGAGCCGCATGGCCCGCTGCGCCAGGTTCCGCGCTTCGCTGTCGCGCCAGGCGACGACGTCCTCGACCTGCCGGTCGACCTGACCGGCGACCTCGTCGTCGAAGAAGTACGTCACCGGCACGCCGAAGAACTGGGCGAGCGCCTGGATGTGCGAGCGCTTCGGGTCCTTGCGCGCGCCGACGGCCAGCTGCTGGACGTGGGTCGCCGACATCGTGACGCCGGTCTGCTCGGCGACGCCGTGCGCGATCTCCCGGTAGGAGTAGGGCTTGCGGTCCGGCGGGTGCACGGTCGCGATCAAGTGCGCCAGCCGTTCGGCGAAACTGCGCTCTTCGCTCACCACACACCACCTGCAGCCAAGAAACGTGACAACGGTCAGAGTAGCTGTTCCGAAAACTTGACACACCCTGTGTCGGAAAGACTACGATACTCCCGTCCGGTGTTTCGGAAACGTGACACCGGGCCCGGGGTGGCGCAGCGGCCGCGGGTGACTCACGTGGCCGCTGGGGGTGGCCACGCGCCTAACCCTTTCCGCCGCGCCGCCCCATCTCACGCTTCTCTCGCTGGTTGGCTCACGGCCGGCGTCGCGGCCCGGTGGATCCGTTTGCCGCGCGATCCGACCGTCGGCTCCTGTGCGAGCAACCAGCGCGCCGCTTCGGCGGCCGGCCTCCCGCCACGCGACCGACCACCGCCCTCCGGCGAACATCCGGCGCGCTGCCTCAGCGACCGCTCAGCCTCTTCCCGGCGGCGCGCGGCCTCGACGAGGGCCGGCCGGCGCTCGCCGCGCGACCGACCACCGCCTTCCGGCGCGCGGCCTGGGCAACCGGCCCGCTCACCCGCCCGCGAACCTCCGGCGCTGCCTCAGCGACCGCTCGGCCGGCCCACCCGCCGCGTCCCCCTGGCCACCGGCACCGCCCTCACCTCGCCAGCAACCGGCGCACCACCCCCGGCGGCGCCCCGGCGTGCTCGCGGACCGTCCGGGTCAGGTGGGCCTGGTCGGCGAACCCGAGGTCCGCCGCGAGCACCGCCAGTTCCTCCTCCCCCGCCTCCAGCCGCTCGAGGGCGCGGCCGACCCGGACGCGGTTGCGGTAGCGGGTCAGCGAAACGCCCACCTCGCGCGGGAACGCGCGGCTCAACCGGTACGGCGACACCCCCAGCGACTCCGCCAGCGGGAACAGCCCGGCCGCCGCCGGGTCGGCCGCCACGATCGCCTCCCGCGCCCGAGCCACCAAAGCGCGGTCGTCCGCGTGCCCCGGCGAGGCCGGTGTCGGAACCTGCGCCGCCTGGGTGAGCGCGCCGCCCATCAAGACCAGCAGCTGTTCCGCCAGCGCGTAGTCCGGGTCGGCGGCCGAGGCGGCCACGCGCCGGTGGGCGAGCTCGAGCGCGCCGTCGACGTACACCGTCGACGGCGTGGGCTTCTCACCCGCGAGGCGGCGCCACAACTCCGCGGCGAAGTCCACCGACGTGCAGACGTCTCCGCCCGCCGGGTGCGCGAAGCGCTCTTCGTCGCCGGCTTCGACGAGGTAGGCCGCCGTCGGGTCGGCGTCCGCGACCACTCCGCGGACGCGCCGGCGGAACCGGCCCCGCCGCACGAGCACCATGCGGTGCCCGGCCGACACCTCCGCCGCCGACCAGCCGGTGTGGTCGTCGGCGCAGCGGACCACGCTCACCGAATACCCGGGGCGGGCCACGACCTCGACTGCATCACGCACAAGCCGGACGGTACGCCGGGGGTACGACAGTTTCCGCGCCGCAAAGATCTTCAAGACCGTACCCCCGGACGGCGGGCAGGCTCCCGCACGACGAAAGGAGCCACCCGTGCCCGCAGAACTCACCACCGTCGTCCTCGACTGCGCCGACCCGGTCGCGCTCGCCGCCTTCTACGCCAAGGCGCTCGGCTGGGAGGTGACCCACGCCGGCGACGACACCGTCCAGCTCGGCGGCGGCCCGGTCGGTCTCGGCTTCCAGCGCGTGGCCGGCTACCGCGGTCCCGCCTGGCCGGGTGCCGCCAAGCACGCCCACCTCGACCTCCGGGTCGGCGACCTCGAAAGCGCCGTCGACGAGTTCGTGACGCTCGGTGCCACCAAGCCGGACTTCCAGCCCGGCGGCGGCGACTGGATCGTCCTGCAAGACCCCGAAGGCCACCTCTTCTGCCTCGCCGAGAGCTGACACGTGGTGGCCCTTCGGCGCCTAAGGGCCACCACACCCGTCAAGACCGGTATACGCCGAACTCGTACAGCGAATAGCCGTACCCCGTGCCGCGCTGAGTCGCGTGGACGCGCACGTACCGGGCCGTGGCCGAGACCGCGAGATCGTCCGCACCGCCGTCGCCGGACGTCGTTGTGTATACCGTGTGCCAATTCGCCGCGTCGTCGCTCGATTGTATTTCGTAGGCCTTCCCGAACGCCGCTTCCCACACCAGCTGGACGTGGTCGAACGCCTGGCTGCGCCCCAGGTCCACCTGCAGCCACTGGGGGTCGCTCCACGCGCTCGCCCACCGGGTCGCGCTGTCGCCGTCGGTGGCGGCCTGCGGCGGGTAGGGCGCGCCGGGGCCGTCGGCCTGGTACGTCGACGCCGTGGTCGCGGCGCCGCGCGCCAGGTTCGTGCCCGGTACCGGCGGGGCGACCACGCGCAGCGAACGCGTCTCGATGCCGACGTTGCCGTGGCCGTCCCGGGCGTAGAGGTAGAGCTTCCAGACGCCCAGCTGCTGCGGCGCGGTGACGGTGAACGTGCCGTTCCCGGTGAACCGGGCGGGGACCAGGCCCGCTGCGTTGTCGATGTACTTGCTGTTGTAGCCCATGGTGTAGGTGACCGGGTCACCGTCCGGATCGGACACCGCGGCCGTCACCGTGAAGGTACCGCCCGCGGGGACGTCGGTGACGCGGCTGAGGTTCATCGAGGAGATCACCGGCGGGGTGTTGCCGCCGGTCTGTCCACTGTAGATCCTGCGGACCGCGTACCACGAGAGCCGCTTCTCCCCACCCGTGGTGATGTTGAACCAGACGCCGCCGAAGTCGCCCTCGGTGCCGTAATGGAAGAGCGTGGCGCCGAGCGCCACTCCGGGGTGGGCCAGTACGCAGTTCCAGGCGTCGACGTAGCCGTCGCGCTTCTGCTGGTCGGTCGGTTCGGCGGGCACGCCGTTGACGTCGTCCGGCACCTCCCACTCGCCGGCCGGGCCGGTTTCGGTGATGACGTACGGCTTCGTGTAACCACCCGCCAGCCAGTCCTGTTTCACCTGGCAGACGTGGGCGTAGGAGTTGACCGAATACAGGTCGAGGTGGGGTGCGTAGGCCTGGTAGTACGGCCACGCGCCGGTCCAAGCATCGGTCGACGTCACCGGGTGGTTCGCGTCGATGGCGTGGATCGCCTGCGCGGCCCGGTCGACGAAGCGCGTGTAGGCGATCCGGTTCTGCTCCAGCTGGGTGCCGGAGTAGCAGTTCTGCATCCCGAGGATGGATTCGTTGCCGACGTTCCACATCAGCACGCCCGGGTGGTTTTTGTATGCAGTCACCCATTTCTGGATCTCGGCGAGCATCGTGTTCTGGTAGGCGGTGTCGGTGGTGTAGTCGACGCACCCGCCGCTGCCCGGGCCGCCGCCGGGTTGCAGCCAGAAGCCGCTGACGACCTTGATGCCGTTGGCCGCGGCAGCGTCGAGCAACGGCTGAGTGGTGCCGTCGGTGCCCCAGGTGCGGACGGTGTTGACGCCGATTGTGTGCAGTTCGGGCATCCGCGCGGCCGCTTCGCCGGGTGGCGGTCCCCAGGTGAGCCCCTTGACGGTCCACGGCATCCCGTCGACCGTGAGCTGCCAGTTCCCCTGTGTGCCGGTTACCCGCGTGACACCGGGGCCGTCCTGCGTCGGCGTCCCCGGGGTGCCGCTGACCTGGAACTCCCAGAGTGAATAGCCGTAACCGCCGACGCGGTGCGTGCCGTAGAGGCGGACGTAACGACCATGACCGGCGACAGCGAAATTTTGGATCCCGCCGACCGCGGTGGTCGTACTGTATACAGTCTGCCAAGATGCGGCGTTGTCTGAGACTTGGATTTCGTATGCAGTCGCGTAGGCGGCTTCCCAGTTCAAGGTCACCTGGCTGATGTCGGCCGGCGCGCCGAGGTCGACCTGCAGCCACTGCGGGTCGCTCCAGGCGCTCGCCCAGCGGGTGCCGGAGTCGCCGTCGACGGCCGCCGATGCCGGGGTGCCCGCCCCCTCGCTGCTCGACACGGTCACCGGTCTGCCTTGGGAAAGCAGTGTGGCGGCGTGCGCCGGAACGGGGCCGGCGAGCAGGCCCAGCACCAGCAAGGCCACCAGTGCCGGGACGGCACGGACGAGCGACGGTCGGTCCACGATGACTCCCGTACGGCAGGGGGAACGAAGGAAGGGAGAGCGCTCTCCGAGCGGAACCGATGGTTCGGCAGCCGCCCCCGCGTTGTCAAGATTCGGCCGGAAACCCGACAATGACTGTCCGCTGGGACAACCGCGTGCTCCTTGACACGGCGGCAGCGAGGTGCGCATGCTTTGGGAGAGCGCTCTCCCATCCTTGGCACCTCACCGTGGAGGACCCTTGGCAACAAAAGCCGCGCTCCTCGCCTGCACCGCCGCCACCGTGCTGGCAGGCGCCTTACTGACCGCGGCCACCTGGTCGCCCGCCGGGGCCGACGACCTGGTGACCCACCACGAGTTCCAGGTCAACTGCTCCCCCAGCCACCACCAGCCGGACGACCCGATCGTCTTCCCCGGGCTGCCCGGCGCGTCGCACGACCACACGTTCCTCGGCAACAAGACCACAAACGCGGCGACGACGCTGCAATCCCTGCAGGGCGCCGGCGTCGGCAACACGACCTGTATCGCGCCGGACGACCTGTCCGCGTACTGGTTCCCGACTGTGTACAACGGGAACCAGGTGGTCCTGCCGAACTTCGCGCAGGTCGTCTACTACAAGTCCGGGATCCTCGACTACACGAAGGTCGTGCCGTTCCCGCCCGGCCTGCGGTACGTGGCCGGGAGCGTCACGGCGACGCAGGACGAGTTCCAGCACGCGCCCGGCGCCGTCGAAGGCTGGGAATGCGGGGACAGCTTCCACAACTGGGACGTCCCCGTGCGGTGCGTGGCCGGCAGCCAGCTCAACATCCGCTACCAGGCGCCGAGCTGCTGGGACGGCGTCCACCTGGACTCGGCCGACCACAAGAGCCACGTGGCGTACCCGGACCGGGCGACGCTGACGTGCCCGGCCGATCACCCGGTGGCCGTGCCGATGCTGGAGTTCAAGATGGCGTTCCCGGTGAGCGGCGACATGACCGGGGTGCACCTGGCCAGCGGGCGCGGGTACTCGTGGCACTACGACTTCTTCAACGCGTGGGACCCCGAAACACTGGCGGCGCTGGTGAAGCACTGCATCAACGGCGGCCTGCAGTGCGACCCGCGCGGGTTCGACCTGTACAAGCCGGACCGCGGCAGCGTGCTGGGCCCGAACTACCGGCTGCCCGGCCGTCCGTGAACCGGCGGGCCCTGGGGGCGGCGGTGGTGGCGCTGATCATGGGCGGTTGCGCCACCACCGCCGGTCCCGCTCCCGCGGCCTTCAACCCGACCGACGTGGCCTGGTTGCAGCTGGTGGTGCCGATGACGGAGAACGCCTTGTCGGCGGCGCGCCTGGCTCCGGACCACGCGGCGAGCACGGCGGTCCGCTCGGCGGCCGGCGCTGTCGCGGGCCCGCAGGACCGGTTGCTGGTCCGCCTGCGCGCGGCCCGCGACCGGGCCGGGCTGCCGGCGAGCGACATCCACAGTGGACACCGCATGCCGGGCATGGTCACGGTGGCCGACCTGGTGGCGTTGCGGAGCGAACGAGGTCCCGGCTTCGACCGGCGCCTGGTCGCGCTGCTGCGGGCACACGCGGCGCAGCTCGTCGTGCTGGCCGGCGGCGAGCAGGCCTCCGGTGAAGACCCGGAGACTCGCGAGCTGGCCGGGGAGGTCGGCGCAGAGGGAACGCGCGTAGGCGCGGTGCTCGCGAAGACGGCATGAAATCGGTGAAGGCTGCCGCGAGGGATCCGATTCCCTCGCGGCAGCCTTCACGGCTCCGCCCGCCGGCGGCTCAGTACGTGACCGTCACCGGTCCCCGGCCCGGGTGAGCCGGCGCTGTCACGGTCAGCGTCTTCGTCGCCGCGTCCCACTTCCACGCCGATGACGGTGCCCAGCCGGCTCCGACCTTCACCCGGCTCGGGGGCGACGCCACGCCGACGAACTTCACCGTCCACTCGCGGGGGGCCACCCGCAACGATCCCGCCGACGGCGCCACCGTCACCGTGTGCGCCCCGAAGCGCTCGCTGTAGGTGATCTTCGTCGACGACGAACGCGACGACGAAACGCCGTTGTCCTCGTACAGCGAGAACGTCCCCGATCCGCCCGGTGCCACCGTCACCGTGGCGCGGTTCAGCGGGTTCTGGACGTCGTTGGTGACGTCCGCCGTCCGGGTCACCGTGATGCCGCCCGCGCGGAGGAACACCGGCATCGTGCCCAGGTCGGACGTGATCTGCTGCGTCGTGCCGCCCGCGTACGTCTTGCCGGTGAAGTAGTCCGTCCACTGGCCCGGCGGGAACCAGACCGGCGTCGTCGCCGACGTGCCCGGGGACGTCACCGGCGCCACCAGCATGTCCGGCCCGTAGAAGTACTCGCTCTGGGCCGCCGCGTACGCGCCCGGCTCCTCCGGGTACTCCAGGTACGTCGGCCGCACCACGGGGACGCCCGTCGTGGCGGCCTCCTGCGCCAGGGTGTACGTGTACGGCACCAGGTTTTCCCGCAGGTTCAGGAACTTCGTCGCCGACGCCTTCGCCGCACCGCCGTACTGCCAGGGCAGCCGGTCGCTGTGGTTGCTGTGCAGCCGGTCGATCGGCTGGAACGTGCCGAGCTGGACCCACCGCGCGTACAGGTCGTCCGGCAGCTTGAACGTCTGGTGCTGCTGGCCACCGGAGGTGTAGGTCTCGCTGCCGCGCAGGCCGGTCGTGTCGTTGTGGCCGCCGATGTCGTGGCTGATGGCCGACATGCCCGTCGCGGCCGACTCCGCCGGCGTCACGCCGACCTCCATCCGCAGCGTCCCCCAGGTCGAGGCCGTGTCGCCGGTGAAGTGGAGCGTGCTGCGCTTGTCCGCCCACGGCCCGGTCGCCAGCGCCGTCGGGCCGCCGTAGCCACCCGCCTGCAGCGACCCGTACGCCCGCGAGATGACGAACCCGCGGCCGGTCGCGGGCGCCGCGAGGTCGGCGTACTGCTGGTTGATCCAGGCGTCCGGGGTGACGCCGGGCAGGCTCGACCGCGACGCGTCACAGCACCAGTCGAGCCACCAGAAGTCGTTGCCCTGCTTCATCATCCCTGCGTGCAGGTCGAGGTAGGCCTTGAGCTGGTCCGGGTCGCCCCAGTCGAAGACGTAGCAGTCGCTGCCGCAGTTCGACTTGACCAGCTTGCCCTTCGCCGTCGCCTGGGCGCGGGCGAACTGCGGGTCCGAACCCATGATGCTGGGGTGGATGTTGAGGTTGTTGTGCAGGCCCTGGGCCTCCGACCAGGCGAAGAAGCCGGCCGGGTCGGGGAACTTCGCGGTGTCGACCTGCCAGCCGTTCCAGGTGTCCGGCGCCTTGAAGTCGGTGTCGGTCACCAGCACGTCCAGCGGGACGCCTTCACTGCGGAACCGCGGCAGGATCGTGTCGCGGTAGTCGGCCGCGGTGCGGTCGATGTACTCGGAGTACCAGACGCCGTAGGCCCAGCGCGGCAGCAGCTGCGGCGGCCCCGTCAGGGTCGCGAGGTCGCGCAGCCCCGCCTTGTAGTCGTGGCCGAACGTGAACAGGTAGCCGTCCTGGTAGGGGTTCCCGCTGTGGGACGGGCGCTGCGTGACCGCGCGCGTGCGCGTGTCGTACAGCGCGGAGGGGCTGTCGTCGAGCAGGTACCAGCCGTCCTGGTGCAGGAGCCCTTCGGTGGTTGACGGCGCGCCGTTGTCGCCGTTCACGCCGTCGAGGCCGCGCCGGTAGCCGCCGAGCGCGAGGTGCGGCTGCGGGGCCGTGCCCGCGGCCGGGGTGACGGCGACGGTGTCGATGTTGACGTGGCAGCTGGTGTCCTCGGGGCAGGCGAGGACGACGTCGTTCGTGCCCGCCTTGAGGTCGACCGGCACGGACGCGCTCTTCCAGGCGTCCCAGCTGTCGGTGACCGGGAGGGCCAGCGTGCGGGTGACGCCGTTCGCGGTGACCGGCGCGGTCCTCGTCTCGTGCCGGCCGTCGCCGCCCTGGCCGTTGGCGTACCGGACGTGCAGCAGGTACGTGCCGTCGGCCGGGACGTCCGCCACGCGGTGGGTCAGCGTCGAGCCGCGGTTGAGCTCGGCGACGAACCCGCGCCCGGCGTACCCGGGGTGGTCGGTCGCCACGACGGCGGAGCCGGTGCGGAGCCCGGCTTCGGCCTCGCAGCTCACCCCGGCCGGACAGCCGGTGAACGCGCGCGCCGAGGCCGGCGGGAACGGCGCGCCGGCGGCCAGCACGGCCAGGCCGTCGAGGTTGACGTTGCCGGAGTCGGCCGCGGTCCGTTCGACGCGGACGCTGTGGTGGCCGGCGCCGAGGGTGACCGGCACCGAGGCGAGTGCCCAGGCGTTCCAGTCGGCCGTCGCGGGCAGCGTGAGCTTCTGCGCCGCGCCGCCGTCGACCGAAACGCTCAGGGTGCGGGTGGCGTGCTGGCCGTCGCCGCCCTGGCCGTTGGCGTAGCGGGCGGTCAGGGAGTACGTCCCCGCGGTGGGCGCGAGGACGTCGGCCGTCACCGAGTTGCCGGTGCTCTCGAACCCGGCGAGGAAGCCTTCGCCGGTGTAGCCGGAGTGGTCGGTGGCGACGCCGAGCCCGTCGGTCGTGAGGTCTTCGGCCTCGCAGCGCGCGCCGGCCGTGCAGGTCAGGTGGCGCCAGGGCGCCGCGAGCACCGGGGCCGCGCCCGCGGTCGTGCGGATCTCGAGGTTGCCGCCGTCGAAGGGGCCGGAGTCCAGCCGGTAGGTGAGGGTCGTCGCGCTCGTCCGGATCGTGAGCACGCCACCGGAAACCGTGCTGGTGTACGGCGTCGGCGTGAAGGCGCCGCGGCCGACGGCGTTGAAGGTGGCGGCGTCGGTGAAGCGGCCGTCGCCGGCGTACTCGGTGCGGATGAGGGTCGGGGACAGCACCTGGAAGCGGGCGTTCCCGGCGGTGACGGTCTGGCGCACGGGCCCGGCCACGGCGGGCGTCGCGACGGTCACCGCCGCGACGGCGGTCCCGGCGACGACGAGCGCGCAGGCCCGCCGCATGGATCTCGCTGTTCTGCTCCGCAAGGCGGAACTCCGTTCCGGTGAAGGGGACTCGGCGGCGTTACAACGTTGGAAATCTGAGCACAACGTCTCCGTGGATGTCCAGACCACTGAACGGACCTGTCCGGACAGATCAGTGGCCGGTGACGCGCCGTCGCGCTGGGTCTCGGGCGTGTCGCGAACCCGGCGGTCAGGCCGAGTCGCGGACCACCAGCTGCGGGTCGAAGATCACCGACTCCGCGCGCAGGGCCGGGTCGGCCATGCGGTCCAGGACCATCCGGGCCATCGCCGCGCCCATTTCCTCGACCGGCTGGCGGACGGTCGTGAGGCGGGGGCGGCAGCTCAGCGCGACCCGGCTGTCGTCGAAGCCGACGACAGCCACGTCGTCCGGGACCCGCCTGCCCGCTTCGCGCAACACGGTCAGGGCGCCGTACGCCATCAGGTCGTTGGCCACGAACAGGCCGTCCAGCGCCGGGTCCTCGGCGAGCAGCCGCTCCATCGCCAGCTCACCGCCGCGCTCGGTGAAGTCGCCCTCGGCCACCGCGACGTAGGCGTGGCCGTGCCGGGCCATCGCGTCGCGGAATCCGGCCAGCCGGTCCTGCCCCGCCGGGGTGCCCGCCGGGCCCGCGATGGTGGCGACCCGGTGGCAGCCGCGCGAGACGAGCCGGTCCGCGGCGAGCCGGGCGCCGTCCTGGTGGGCGACGTCGACGTAGCAGACCGGCGCCGGACGGCCCGGACGCGCGAAGAGCGCGGTGGGAACGCCCGCGCCGGTCAGCACGCGCGGAAGGGAGTCCTCCGCCGGGTGCAGCGAGATCAGCAGCACCCCGCTGACCTGCTCCTGGCGCAGCTTCGGCACCAGCTTCGCCCGCTCTTCGTCGCTGTCGACGAGCATCAGCAGCGGGTGCAGCCCGTGCGGACGCAGGTGCGCGACCACGCCTTCGACAACGCGCCCGAAGAACGGATCGCCGAACACCCCGCCGGTGAACGCCTCGACGTGTCGCGCCGGCTCCGACACCACGAGCGCGATCCCCCCGGTGCGCCGGGTGACGAGCGTGCGAGCGGCCCGGTTCGGCACGTACCCGGTATCGGCGATGGCGCGTTCGACGGTCTCCCGCAGCTTCGGATCGACGTTGCGCACGCTGTTCACCACGCGTGACACGGTGGCGCGCGAGACGCCGGCGACCCGCGCGACGTCCTCCAGGGTGGGCGGCTGCGTCGTCACCTGTCCTTTCTAGCACGCTGTGAGAGCGCTCTCCCATTGCCGCGGGCGAATGTCGTGCACGGTCGGCTGTATCTCCGGCAGGACGCGCGCGGCTAGGTTGGAACGTATGCCCGAACCGATCCTCATCTCCATCGCCGCCGCACTGGCGGCGAAGGGGGCAACAGGCCTGTACGACCTGGTCAAACGCAAGTTCGCCAAGGACCCCACGGCCATCGCGGCCCTGGAAGCGGCGTCGGCGGCCCCGGAGGACAACCGGCCGATCACCGCCCTCGCGGAGCGCCTGCAGGAGGTCGAGGCGGAGGACGGCGAGTTCTCCGAAGCGCTGCGGACGGAGTGGGAGAAGGTGTCGGAGAGCCAAGGGGGCGTGCACAACCAGGTGACCGGGAACGTCACCGGGAAGGTCGTGCAGGCCCGCGACATCCACGGCAACATCACCCTCTGAGCTCGGAGGGCCGGTGGAGGACCAGCAGCCGAGCCGAACTCCTCGCCGATGGGAACCGTCAACCGAAAAGCCGGGCCTCCGCCGCCGCCCAGTCTGCGGTTCCCGACGGCTCGTAGCGGCGGATCTCCTGCGTTTCCCGCACCAAAGCCCGCATCGCCGCCAGGTCCGGCAGGTCCTCCCCCAACGCCCGGGCCTGGACCAGCACGTTCCCCAGTGCCGCCGCTTCGACCGGGCCCGCCAGCACCGGGACCCCGCACGCGTCCGCCGTCGACTGGCACAGCAGCTCGTTGCGGGCGCCGCCGCCCACCAAGTGGATGACGTCGACCGAGCGTCCGGAAATGCGGGCCGCAGCGTGGATGGCCCGGCGGTGGGCCAAGGCCAAGCTGTCCACGATGCAGCGGACCACCGCCGCCCGGCCGGATGGCGGGCGCTGGCCCGTGGCGACGCAGGCCGCCGAGAGGCGGGATGGCATGTCGCCCGGCGGCAGGAACGCCGGGGCGTCGATGTCCACCACCGCCGCCAGTGCCGGGGAGGCAGCCGCCGCCCGAAGAAGGGCCGGGAGGTCCGGCGTCGACCACGTGCGCAGCGTTTCCGACAGCACCCACAGGCCCATCACGTTGCGCAGGAACCGGATCGTGCCGTCGACGCCGCCCTCGTTGGTGAAGTTCGCCGCCAGCGCCTCGTCGCTCAGCTCCGGTGCCGGCAGCTCCAGGCCGGCCAACGACCACGTGCCCGCCGAAATGTACGCGAAGTTCGCGGTGGGGGACGCCGGGACCGCGACCACCGCCGAGGCCGTGTCGTGCGATCCGACCGCCACCACCGGGATGCCGGACAGCTCGTCCGCCGGGCCCACCACCGTGCCGGGATCGCGCAACGGTGGCAGCAGCCGCGGGGGGATGCCGACCCGCGAAGCGAGCGAGTCTGCCCACGTCCGCGCGCGGACGTCGTACAGCTGCGTGGTCGACGCGTTCGTGCGCTCGGCGCCGATCGACCCCGTGAGCCAGTAGTTCAGCAGGTCGGGGATCAGCAGCATCGTCGACGCCGCGTCGAGGCGGCCGGCTTCCGACACCAGCTGGTAGAGGGTGTTGAACGGGAGCTGCTGCAGCCCCGTCACGTCGTAGAGCTCGCGGTCGGGGACCAGAGCCGAGACCGAAGCGGGCACGCCGTCCGTGCGCGGGTCGCGGTAGCAGACGGGATTGCCGAGCAGGGCGCCGCGGTCGTCCAGGAGCCCGTAGTCGACGGCCCAGGAGTCGATGCCGACGCCGTCGAGGCGCCCGGCTTCCCGGATCCCGGCCAGGGTCTCGCGGTACAGCCCCAGGATGTCCCAGTACAGCGCCGGCCCGGCGCGGACTCCGCCGTTCGGGAAGCGCCGCACCTCCTCGACCGTCAGCGTCGAGGGCCCGGCCGTTCCGGCCATCACCCGTCCGCTCGACGCGCCGAGGTCGACGGCCGCGACTCGCTTCACGGACGCACCACCGTCAGCTCCAGGCCCAGCAGGTCCGCGACGGCCGTCAGCTCGGCGACGCGGTGGCCCGTTCCGAGTGCCCAGTGGTGCGCGATCCCGCTGGCCGACCACGCGTCGGTCCACTCCCCCGGGTCGCAGCCGAAGTCGACGCGGGAGGTCGTGTTCCCGATCCGCAGCAGCGGCCCGGGCACGACCGTGCCTTCCGACGCGATGAGCGTGAACGTGCCGTCCCGCCGCTGCCCCAGCCCGCAGAGCGTCACCGGCCCGTGCTGGACGTCGAATTCCACCGACACGCCCCAGCCGCGCTTGCCGTGGTAGACGCCCAGGCCGCGCAGCAGTGGCTTGCGGGCGCTGATCCCGAGGTGCGCCGGGCCGTCGTGGCCCATCTCGACCACACCGTCGCGGAAGTTCAGCGCCTGCAGCTCGGTGAACGAGCCGCCCGCGCCCAGGCGGTCCATGACCAGCATGGCCAGTGACGTCCGCAGCTCGTACTCGCCGACCGCCGGGATGCCCCGGGCGGTGAGCAGGGACGCGCCGAGGATGAACCCGGCGCCGACGCGTTCGTGGGTCTCGCCGTCGAGGCCGCGGTGGTAGTAGGCCAGCGAGTCGAGGGAGAAGTCGTCGACGAGCCGGTCGAGGGCCACCGAAACCCGGGCGCCCCAAGCGAAGTCTTCGTCCACAACGGACTCGTCCAAGGTGAACACTTCACGGGCGAGCGCGACGCGCGCGGCCGTCTCGTCCTCGGTGACCTTCTCCGCGCGGACCCGCAGGTCGTCGATCTCCAGGACCTCGACGTGTCCGCCCAGCTGGGCGGACACCAGCGTCGGGTCGGTGGAGACGTCCATCATGCCCGGGTAGAGGTGCCCGAGCAGGCCGTGGCGGCCGTGCCGCAGCGCCGCCCGGACGCCCGCGGCCTTGATCCACCGCTCGATCCGCGTCCACGCCCGCGCATCCTCCAGGTACCCGGACACCGAGCGGAATTCGACACCCAGGCGCCGGAACGCATTGGCCATCTCCGGCAGCGGGCAGGCGCCGCAGTAGGCCAGCCACGCGCCGGTGTCGAAGGACTCGTGGTCCATCGCCTCGGTGGGCTGCAGGTTCAGCAGCAGCACCGGCGCGCCCGAGCGCTGCGCGACCGGCGCCAGCATGCTGGACGTCAGGTACGTCGTGAGGAACCCGACGATCAGGTCGCACCCGGCCACCCGCAGCTTCTCGGCCGCGGCCGCGCCCTCCTGGGCATCCGAGACGAACCCCGCGTCGACCACCTCGCAGTCCATGGTGGACAGCCGCTCGGTGACGCGCCGAGCCGAAGCCCGCAGCTGCGGCAGCAGCGAAGGGAACTGCGGCCAGTACGCCCCTAGCCCGCCGGAAACCAAGCCGACGCGGGTGCGGCGCGGGCTGATGCGATCCAAGGTCATCGGTCCTTTCGTCAACGCAGGAACGCGGCCGCGACACCCGCGTCGACGGGGACGTGCAGGCCGGTGGTGTGGGTGAGGTCGCCGCCGGTGAGGGCGAACACCGCGGCCGCGACGTGCTCGGGGAGCACTTCGCGTTTGAGGATGGTGCGCTGGGCGTAGAACTCGCCGAGCTTCTCTTCCGGCACGCCGTAGACGGCGGCGCGCTGGGCGCCCCAGCCGCCGGCGAAGATGCCGGAGCCCTGGACGACGCCGTCGGGGTTGACGCCGTTGACGCGGATGCCGTGCCCGCCCAGCTCGGCGGCCAGCAGCCGGACCTGGTGGGCCTGGTCGGCCTTCGCGGCCCCGTAGGCGACGTTGTTGGGGCCGGCGAACACCGAGTTCTTCGACGAGATGTAGATGATGTCGCCGCCGATGCCCTGCGCGACCATGGCTTTCGCCGCGGCCTGGGAGACCAGGAACGAGCCCTTGGCCATGACGTCGTGCTGCAGGTCCCAGTCCCGTTCGGTGGTCTCCAGCAAGGGCTTGGAGATGGACAGCCCGGCGTTGTTGACGACCAGGTCGACGCCGCCGAAGGCCAGCGCGGTGGCGTCGATCGCGGCCTGCACGGCGGCGGCATCGGTCACGTCCGCCGTGACGGCGACGGCCCGGTCGGCCCCGCCGATGCCCGTCGCGGTGGCCTGGGCCGCCTCGGCGTTGAGGTCGGCGATGGCGACACAGGCACCCTCCGCGGCCAGTCGCTCGGCGATGGCCTTGCCGATGCCGGACCCGGCCCCGGTGACCAGGGCGATCCGTCCGGCCAAGGGCTTGGGTTCCGGCATCCGCTGCAGCTTCGCCTCTTCCAAAACCCAGTACTCGATCCGGAACTTCTCGCTCTCGGGGATCGGGGCGTACGTCGAAACGGCTTCGGCGCCACGCATGACGTTGATGGCGTTGACGTAGAACTCGCCCGCCACGCGCGCGGTCTGCTTGTCCTTGCCGAAGGAGAACATCCCGACGCCGGGAACGAGCACGATGGCCGGGTCGGCCCCGCGCATCGCGGGCGAATCCGCGACGGCGTGCCGCTCGTAGTAGGCCCGGTACTCGTCGCGGTACTCGCCGTGCAGCTCCTTCAGCCGCGCGACGACGTCGTCGAGGGGCGCGGTCGCGGGCAGGTCCACCACCAGAGGACGGACCTTGGTGCGCAGGAAGTGGTCCGGGCACGACGTACCCAGTGCGGCGAGCGGACCGAGCTTCTCGCGGGACAGGAACTCCAGCACGACGTCGCTGTCGGTGTAGTGGCCGACCTGACGCTGGTCGGTCGAGGCCAGCCCGCGGATCACCGGCGCCAGGGCGGCCGCCCGCGCCCGGCGTTCGATGACGGGCAAGGCTTCGAAACCCGGGACGACCGGACCGAACGGCTCCGGAGCACCCCGGGACGCGATGAACTCCTCAGCGGTCCGGATGATGTCGAGGGAGTTCCGCTCGCACTCCTCCGAGGTGGCGCCCCAGGCGGTGATGCCGTGCCCGCCGAGGATCACCCCGATCGCCTGCGGGTTCGCCGCCTTGACCGCGGCGATGTCCAAGCCCAGCTGGAACCCGGGCCGCCGCCAGTCCACCCACGCGACCCGGTCGCCGAAGCACTCCTTCGTCAGCGCCGGCCCGTCGGCCGCCGTCGCCAGCGCGATGCCCGAGTCCGGGTGCAGGTGGTCGACGTGCGGCGCCTCGACCAGGCCGTGCATCGCCGTGTCGATCGACGGCGCGGCCCCGCCCCGGCCGTGCAGGCAGTAGTCGAACGCGGCGACCATCTCGTCCTCGCGCTCGACACCCGGGTAGACCTCCACCAGGGAACGCAGCCGGTCCAGCCGCAGCACCGCCAGGCCGGCCTCGGTCAGCGTGCCGAGGTCGCCGCCGGAGCCCTTGACCCACAGCACCTCCGCCGGCGTGCCGGTCACCGGGTCGGTGACGGCGCCCTTGGCGGAGGTGTTGCCGCCGGCGTAGTTGGTGTTGCGCGGGTCGGCCCCGAGCGCGTTGCTGCGCGCGATGAGCTGCTCCGGCACGGTCATCTTCATGCTCCCCATCCGGCCTGCGTGCCGCCGGCGCGCTCGGCCACGATCTTCTCCTGGTACCCGCTGCGGTGGTAAGCGGCGATCGGGTCCGGGTCGAGCCCGGCGTCCGCCCGCAGCTCGGCCAGCAGCGGCCGGACGTCGGTGTTGTAGGCGTCCATCAGCACCGCGTTCGCGCCCAGCACGTCACCCGCCTGCTGAACCGCCCGCAACGCGTCCCGATCCACCAGCAGCGCCTTCGCGGTCGCTTCCTGGACGTTCATCACCGACCGGATGATCGCCGGGATCTTCGCCTCGATGTTGTGGCACTGGTCCAGCATGAACGCGATGCCGTAGGCCGGGTCGAGGGCGTCGCCGCGGACGATCTCGTACATGATCCGGAACAGCTGGAACGGGTCCGCCGCCCCGACCATGAGGTCGTCGTCGGCGTAGAAGCGCGAGTTGAAGTCGAACGCGCCGAGCTTCCCGGCCCGCAGCAGGAAGGCGACGATGAACTCGATGTTCGTCCCCGGCGCGTGGTGGCCGGTGTCGATGCACACCGTCGCCCGCTCCCCCAGCTCGATGCAGTGGGCGTAGGACGTGCCCCAGTCCGGGACGTCGGTCGCGTAGAACGCGGGCTCGAACAGCTTGTACTCCAGCAGCATCCGCTGCTCCGCACCAAGCCGCTCGTACGTCTCGCGAAGCGCCGCCGCCAGCCGGTCCTGCCGGTCGCGGATGTCGTCCTGGCCGGGGTAGTTGATTCCATCCGAGAACCACAGCTTCAGGTCCCGCGAGCCCGTCGCGTCCATGATGTCGATGGCCTCGAGGAGGTGATCGGTCGCCTTGCGGCGGATCCCGGCGTCCGGGTTGGTGACCGAACCGAGCTTGTAGTCCTCGTCCTGGAACACGTTCGTGTTGATCGCGCCGATCTCGACGCCGGCGTCCCGCGCGTACGCGGTCAGGGCGCCGTAGTCGTCGACCTTGTCCCACGGGATGTGCAGCGCCACGCTCGGCGCCACACCGGTGAACCGGTGCACGGTCGCGGCGTCGGCGATCTTCTCCTCCGGTGTCCGCGGGACACCCGGTTGCGGGAACACCTTGAACCGGGTGCCCGAGTTCGCGTACGCCCACGACGGCGTCTCGATGCGCTGAGCTCGCAGGGCCGCTTTGACATCCACGGCGATCACTGTCCTTCCCGGACGTCGAGGTGGAAGACCTCGTCGAGCAGCTGGAACCCTTCATCCGGCGGACTGCCGTCGAGGCCGGTGAAGAACTCCGCCATTTCCGCCTGCCAGCGGGTGTTGACGTCGGTCTCCGCCATGGCGGCCTGTGCGGCTTCGAGGTCGTCCGCCTCGACGTACCCGATCAGCAGGCCGTCGTCGCGGAGGAACAGCGAATAGTTGCGCCAGCCGGTGTCGTGCAGGGCCTGTCGCATCTCGGGCCACACCTCCCGGTGCCGCTCGGCGTAGGCGGCTTTCCGGTCGGGCTTGACCTGGAGGCAGAAGCAGTAGCGGGGCATCGGTCAGAAGTTGAACTTGTCGATGTTGTTCGCGTCGAACGTCGTCGGCGGGCCGAGGACGATCTCGCCACCTCCGCCGATGGTGTAGTCACCGAGCTTGCCCGCCTTGAACTTCTCGCCCTCCTTGCCGGTGATCTGCCCCGACTTGAGCGCGACACCCGCGTAGGCGGCGAGGTAACCGATGTCGGCCGGATTCCACAGCGCGAACTGCTTCACGGTGCCGTCCTTGACGAAGGCGCGCATCTGGTTCGGCGTGCCCAGCCCGGTCACCGCGACCTTGCCCTTGTAGCTCGACGAGCTGACGTACCGCGCCGCCGCCGCGATGCCCACCGTGGTCGGCGAGACGATCACCTTCAGGTTCGGGAACGACTGCAGCAGCCCCTGGGCCTCCTGGAACGACTTCTGGTCGTCGTCGTTGCCGTAGGCGACCTTGTCCAGCTTGATGTTCGCGTACTCCGGCTTCGCCAGCTCCTTCTTCAGCACCTCGATCCAGGCGTTCTGGTTCGTGGCGTTCGGCGTCGCGGACAGGACGGCGATCTCGCCGGACCCGCCGGAGAGGTCTTTGGCCTGCTTGGCCAGCGCCTCACCGATGCCCTGGGTGGTGGCCTGGTTGATGAAGACGTCGCGGCAGTCCTTCGCCGCGTCGGAGTCGAAGGCGACGACCTTGATGCCGGCGCTGCGGGCCTGGTTGAGCGACGGGCACACCGCGTTCGGGTCGTTCGCCGCGATCCCGATGACGTCCTGCTGCTGCTGGATCAGCGTGTTGATGTAGCTGACCTGCGACGACGCACTCGCGTCGTTCGGCCCGACCAGCTTGTACTCGCCCTTCAGCTCACCGAGCGCGGCCTGGCCACCGCTGACCTCGATGTCGCTGTAAGGGTTGTTCAGCTGCTTGGGCAGGAACGCCATCTTGACGCCCTCCTTCGCCGCCGCGTTCGGGTCAGCCGCGGCGGTGGACTGCTGGGCGCCGGAGCCGGCGTTGTCGTTCTTGGTCGTGCCGCCGCAGGCGGCCAGGACCAGCACCAGCCCGGCCGACACTGCGCCGGTGAGGAACCGTCGGGACATCTTTGTCACCTTTCGGGAGTTGCTGTACTAATCGGTACTGATCCGGCCACAGTCACGGCCGAATGACTTCGCAGCAACGGTCAAGCGCCGCTTGGGGGCCGGCCTGCTTTTGGCCGGATCAGTACCGCCGGCCTTTGGCGACGCACTGCCGTGCGGGCCGAAGTCACGATGTTGGGAAGCAGGACCGACACGATGAGGAGCACGCCGGTCACGATGTTGAGCGCTTCGTTCGAGACGTCCTGCAGGCGCAGGGCGTTCTGCAGCGAAGCCAGCAGGACCACCCCGGCGAGCACGCCGGGCAGCGTGCCCTTGCCGCCGAAGATGGACACGCCGCCGAGGAGCACGGCGGCCACGACGGCCAGTTCGAGGCCGAAGCCGTTGTCGGCGCGGGCACTGGAGTAGCGCAGCGTCCACAGGATCCCGGCGAGCCCAGCGACCGCACCGCTCACGACGTACAGCCAGAACTTGAGCCGCCCGGTCCGGATACCCGCGAACCGGGCCGCCTGCTCCCCCGCGCCCGCGGCGAACACGCCGCGGCCGATCGGGGTCGCGTGCAGCACGACACCGAAGATCAGCGCCACCACGACCAGCGGGATCAGGACATTCGGGATCGGGCCGTCGCCGATCGTCCCGGTGACCCAGCTCGTGTAGTCCCGCGGGAAGTCCGCGACCGCGCCGTCGCCCAGCACGACGAAGGCCAAGCCGCGGTAGAGGGCGAGCGTGCCGATGGTGACAGCGAGCGACGGCAGCTTCAGCACGGTGACGAAGAAGCCATTCAAGGCGCCGAGGGCCGCGCCGAGCACGATGCAGAGCGGGATGATCGTCTCGATCGGCAGGCCGGCGTCCCACAGCGAGCCCATCACCGCCGACGTCAGGCCAAGCGTGCTCGCCACCGAGAGGTCGATCTCGCCGGTGACGATGATGAACGTCATCGGCAGCGCGACCAGCGCGATGGGGAGCAGGTCGAGCAGCAGGAAGGTGAAGTTGCGGCTGGTGCCGAAGTTCTCGACGGCACCGGAGGCGACGATCAGGACGATCACCGTCACGAGCACGACGGCGGCGTCCCAGCTGAGCAGCCTCCCGAGCCGGTTCCCCTGGTCAGACATGGGAATCCCTCTTCTTCAGTGCCTTGGCGACCCGGACGGCGACCAGCCGGTCGGCGCCGATGGCCAGCAGGATGAGCGCGCCGACGATGGCCTGCTGCCAGAACTGGTTGATGTCGAGCACGGCCAGCGCGCTGCCGATCACGGTCAGCAGGAGCGCGCCGAGGCCCGCGCCCCAGACCGAGCCGCTGCCGCCGAACACCGCCACCCCGCCGACGACGGCCGCGGCGACCACGTTGAGCTCGTAGCCGGTGCCGGCGGCCGCGTCCACGGTGCCGAAGCGGGCGGCGAACAGGACACCGGCCAGTCCCGCGAGCGCGCCGCTGACCACGAACGCCGCGCTGGTGTTGCGGCCGACCCGGATGCCGGCCAGCTGCGCGGCCTGCGGGCTCGACCCCATCGCGTACAGCTCGCGCCCGGCGCGGTAGCTCCGCAGCACGATCCCGGCGGCGATGAGGACCAGCACCGCGATGAGCACCAGCCACGGCACGCCGAGCACCGAGGCGGTGCCGAAGCCCAGGAAGGACGCCGGCAGCTTGTCGGCGTTGATCTGCTGGCCACCGGCCCAGAAGTAGCTGACCCCGCGGAAGGCGTAGAGCGTCCCGAGCGTGACGACCAGCGCGGGCACCTGCCCGAAGCGCACCAGCGCGCCGTTGACCAGCCCGCACACCGCCCCGACGGCGAGCCCGGCCAGGATGGCGACGACCACCGGCAGGCCCGGGTTGTCCTTCATCAGCGTGCCCACGGCGAAAGCGGCGAGGCCGAGCACCGAGCCGACCGAGAGGTCGATGTTGCGGGTGATCATCACGATGGCCTGCCCGACGGCGAGCACCGCCAGGATCGCCGTCCCCAGCAGGATGTCGCGGATGCTCTGCCCGGACAGGAACCTCGAGTTCTGCGTCGCGGTGAACGCGACCAGGACGACGAGCGCGAGGATGATCCCGGATTCGCGGGCCTTGAACACGTTCGCGGTCCACGAACGTCCGGAGTGGACAGCCGGTGTCCCGGTCACGGGGGCCTCCTCGGTCACGGTCATGCGGCGGCCCCCTGCCCCATCGCGGCGAACATCACCGAGTCTTCGGTCGCCTCGGCGCGCGGGAGCTCGGCCACGATCCGGCCCTCCCGCATCACCAGCACGCGGTCGGCCATGCCCAATACCTCCGGCAGTTCGGAGGACACCATGACGATCGCGACGCCTTCGGCGGCCAGCGCCGACATCAGCCGGTGCACCTCGGCTTTCGTACCGACGTCGATGCCGCGCGTCGGTTCGTCCACGATCAGCACCTTCGGCGCCATCGCCAGCCACTTGGCCAGCACGACCTTCTGCTGGTTGCCGCCCGAAAGCGTGCCGACAGGGTCGCCGAGCCGTCGGTACTTGGTGCGTAGCCGCTCGGTCCAGTGCCGGGCCTCTTGGCGTTCGCTCGCGCCGGTGAGGAAGCCGAGCTTCGAAAGCGCGCGTGACCGGGGCAGCGTCACGTTCCGCTCGATCGAGAGGTCCATGATCAGGCCTTGCTGCCGCCGGTCCTCGGGGACCAGCGCCATCCCGGCGGCCATCGCGGCCCGCGCCGAGTGCGGCTTGAGCTTCTTCCCGCTCACCTTCACCACCCCCGCGTCCCGCTCGTCGACACCGAACACGGCCTGCACGACCTCCGACCGGCCGGAGCCGACCAGCCCGGCGAACGCGACTATTTCCCCGGCGCGCACGGAGAAGGAGACGTCGCGGAACACGCCCTCGCGGGCGAGGCCTTCGACCTCCAGCACGACCGCGCCGGGTTCGACGTCCTGCTTGGGGAACAGCGCGTCCAGGTCGCGGCCGACCATGCGCTTCACCATCTCGTCGACGGTGACGTCCTCCAGGGCGTCGGTGGAGACGTGCTTGCCGTCGCGCATGATCGTCACGCGCTGGCAGAGCTCGGTGATCTCCTCGAAGCGGTGGGAGATGAACATGATCGCCGCGCCTTCCCGGCGCAGCGTCCTGGCGACGGTGAAGAGCCGCTCGACCTCGACCCGGGTCAGCGCGGCGGTCGGCTCGTCCATCACCAGCACCCGGGCGTCCGCGCTGAGCGCCTTGGCGATCTCGACGATCTGCTGGTCGGCGATCGACAGCCCGCGGGCCGGGCGCGCCGGGTCGATCCGCACGCCCAAGCGGGCGAAGAGCCGCTCGGCCTCGGCGCGGATCGCCGCCCGGTCGATCCGGCCGAGACTCTTGCGCGGGTGGCGGCCCATCACGATGTTCTCCGCGACGCTCAGGTCCGGGAACAGCGTGGGTTCCTGGTAGATCACCGCGATGCCGGCGGCCTTCGCGTCGGCGGGTGAGGAGAACTCGATCGCCTCGCCGTCCAGCAGCAGCGTGCCGTCGTCGGGCCGGTGCACGCCGGCCAGCATCTTGACGATCGTGGACTTGCCGGCGCCGTTCTCCCCGACGAGGGCGTGGGCCTCGCCGGCGTGCAGGCCGAAGCTCACGCCGGCGACGGCCGCGACCGCGCCGAACGACTTCGTCACGCCGCGCACCTCGAGCAGAGGGGCCCGGCCCGGGCGTGGGCGCGTCATCGCGACCTCCGGATTGAAAGGTTTCACAAATCTGGTGCGGTGAAGTTACTATGCGGCGGAAGAGGAAGTCAATGCATCGGCGAAGTCGTGGCCAAACGACATCTCCACCAGTTTGTTTGCGCTGATGTTACGTTTCAACGGCCAGTGTGAAGAGGGGGTCGGATGGTGGTCAGGGAGCCGCGCGCGGCGGGCATGAAGGAAGTCGCGGCGGCCGCCGGCGTCTCCCTCGGCACGGTGTCCAATGTGCTCAACCGGCCCGACCGGGTCAGCCCGGCGACCCGCGCGCGGGTCGAGGCCGCGATGGCCGAACTGCGCTTCGTGCGCAACGAGTCCGCGCGGCAGCTGCGGGCCGGGCGCAGCCGGGTGCTGGCCTACGTCATGCTCGACGGCAGCAACCCGTTCTTCACCGACGTCGCGGCCGGCATGGAAGACGCCGCGGACGCCGCCGGTGAGGGCGGCCTGTCGCTGTTCCTCTGCAACAGCGCCCACCGGCCCTCGCGGGAAGCGGCCTACCTCGGGCGCCTCGAGCAGCAGCGGGTCCAGGGCATCCTCATCACGCCGGTGGACCCGGACGCCCCGCTGCTGGGCGAAATCGCGCGCCGCGGCACACCGGTGGTCGTCGTCGACCGCACGCCCGAAGGCACCACCCACTGCTCGGTCGCCGTCGACGACGTCTACGGCGGCGAGATCGCCGTGCGGCACCTGGTGGAACAGGGCCACGAGCGGATCGCCTTCATCGGCAACCACACGAGCGTGGGCCAGGTCCGCGACCGGCGGCTCGGTGCGTTGCGGGCGTTGACGGCCGCCGGGCTCGGCCCGGACCACCTCGTCGACCTCACGACGACGGCGCTGACCGTGGCCGACGGCCGGGGGGCCGGCGAGCGGCTGGCGGGGCTGCCCGCGCCGGTCCGCCCGACCGCCGCGTTCTGCGCCAACGACCTCGTCGCCCTGGGTCTGCTGCAGACCTGCGCGAACCTCCGCATGCGCGTCCCGGACGACCTGGCGATCGTGGGCTACGACGACATCGAGTTCGCCGCGGCGGCCGCGGTCCCGCTGACGTCGGTCCGCCAGCCTCGCCGGCGGCTGGGCCGCACGGCCGCGGAGCTCCTGCTGGCGGAAACCACCGAAACCGCCCACGAACACCGGAAAGTCGTGTTCACCCCCGAGCTGGTGGTTCGCGCCTCGACCCTGCGCTGAAGCTGCCGTGCCACCCGCGGGACCCCACACCTGATTCACCGGGCGGGACGCAGGATCGGGGGCGAGGAGCACGGAGGTCGGCATGGGCGGGCAGCGGCGGCTTTCGCGGCGCGGGTTCCTCGCCGCGGGCGGGGCCGCGCTGCTGGGCGCCGCCGTCGCCGGGTCGGCCGGCCACGCCGCCGCCGGCCCGGAAACCGCACGGCTCGGCGACTTCTGGTTGTTCGGGCGGTACGACGACGGCGGCACCGAGCCCGGCTTCGACGAGACCGGCCTCGTGCCGGTGCAGCTGCCCCACTGCGTGACGCCGCTTTCGTGGACCGGCTGGGACCCGGCGTCCTGGCAGGACCGGTGGATCTACCGCAAGCACTTCACCGTGACGGCCGCCGAGCGCCACACCGCCCGCTTCGACGGCGTCATGACGAACGCCGAAGTGCACCTCAACGGCACGCTCGTCGCCACCCACGAAGGCGGCTACCTCCCCTTCGAAGTGGAACTCCCCGGCGTCGTGACCGGCGACAACGTCCTCGCCGTGGTCGTCGACGGGCGGTGGGCGCTGGACGTCCCGCCCAATCTCCCGCGCGCGCGACCGTCGGTGATCGACTTCTACCAGCCGGCCGGGATCTACCGCCCCGCCACGATCGGCGCGGTGCCGCGGGCCCGGCTGGCCGACGTCTTCGCCCGGCCCGCCGACGTCCTCTCCCCCGGCCGGTCGCTGCACCTGACGTGCACGCTCGACGCGCCCGTCGCGGGACAGGTGACCGCGTCGGTGCGCCAAGCCGGCCGCGAGCTGGCGCGCGCCACCACCCCGGTGGCGGGCACCACCGCCGAGTTCGACGTCGGCGGGCTCGGCGCGGTCCGGCTCTGGGACGTCGAGGACCCGGCGTTGTGCGAGGTCGTGGTGACCGTCCGGGCCGGGCTCCGGGTGCTCGACGAGCGGGTGGTCCGGACCGGGTTCCGCGACGCGCGGTTCACCGCCGGCGGCTTCTTCCTCAACGGCAGGCGGCTCAAGCTGTTCGGCCTCAACCGCCACCAGTGGTACCCGTTCGCCGGCGGGGCGCTGCCGGACCGCGTCCAGCGGCGCGACGCGGAGATCCTGCGCCGCGAGCTGAACTGCACGATGGTCCGCTGCTCGCACTACCCGCAGTCGAGCGCGTTCCTCGACGCCTGCGACGAGCTGGGCCTGCTCGTGTGGGAGGAGGTCCCGGGCTGGGGCCGCATCGGCGACGACACCTGGCAGCGGCGGAACCTGGCCGACGTCGCGGGGATGGTCGTGCGCGACCGCAACCACCCGAGCATCGTCGTGTGGGGCACGCGGGTGAACGAGGCCGACGGCACGACGGCGCTGTACGAGCGGACCGGGCGGCTCGCCCGGCGGCTCGACCCGTCCCGGCCGACCAGCGGCGCGCTGGCCAGCGCCACCGGCGCCCGGTTCGCCGGCCGCGACGTCGAGGTCGTGGCGTACAACGACTACACCGCCCGCCGCGGCGCGCCCTTCCGGCTGCGCCCGCCCCGGCCGGGGGTGCCGTACCTGGTGACGGAGACGATCGGGACGCTCGCCGGGGCGCGCGCGTACCGCCGCACCGACGCCGCGGCCACCCGGCAGCAGCAGGCCGAACTGCACGCGAAGGCGCACGACCTGGCCGCCGCCGACGACCGCTACTGCGGGCTGCTCGCGTGGTGCGCGTTCGACTACCCGTCGGGCTGGCAGCGGTCGGTCGGCGGGTCGAAGTACGCCGGGGTGGCGGACATCTTCCGGATCCCCAAGCCGGCCGCAGCCTTCTACGCTTCCCAGGTCGACCCGCGGGTGCGGGCAGTCCTGGAACCCGGCTTCGCCTGGGACTTCACCGAGCGGCCCGGCGGCCCGGGGCCGGGCGCGACGATCTGGTCGAACTGCGACCGCCTGCTGCTGTTCCTCGACGACCGGCCCGCCGGTGAGGCCCGCAGCCGCCGCGCGGACTTCCCGCACCTGCGGTACCCGCCCTTCGCCGCCGACCTGATCGTGCCGAAGGGACGGCGACCGCAGCTGCGCATCGACGGCTACGCGGGCGGGCGGCTGGTCGTGAGCCGTCGCTTCAGCGGCGACCGCGGCCGGGACGTGCTCAGCTGCGTCCCGGACGACCCGGAGCTGCGCGCGGACGGCGGCGACGCGACCCGCGTGGTCGTGGCGGCGACGGACCGCTTCGGGACGCTGCGCGCGGGGACGGCCGGTGCGGTGACGCTGACGTTGACCGGGCCGGGCGAGCTGATCGGCGAGCCGACCCTGGACTTCGGCGCGACGGGCGGCGCGGCCGCGGTGTGGCTGCGGCCGTTCGCGGGCCCGCCGGGAACGTTGACGCTCACGGCCCGCCACGAGAAGCTCGGCTCGGCGACGGCGACGGTACGGGTGACCGCGACCTCGACGCGCTCTTGAGCTGCCGCCGGGGATCATCGCCCGGCTCGACCGGCGGCGGCTCGACATCGTCGTGGCGAACCTGGTCGGCAACGCGCTGCGGCACAGCCCCGGCCGTCGTCCTACTCCCCCGCGAGCACCGCCGCCAGCACGGCCGCCTGGCTGATCGACGGCGAGCCGCTCGCCGTCAGCAACGTCACCGGGCCGTCCCCGGCCAGGGCCCGCAGCCGCTGCAGGGCCGCCACGCGGTCCGGCTCGCGCAGCTCCGCGCGGTACCTCTCGGCGAACTCCGCGAAGCGCTCGGGGTCGTGGCCGTACCAGGTGCGCAGCTCGTCGGACGGGGCCAGGCCGCGGTACCAGCCGTCGAGGACCACCGCCGTGCGGGCGGTGCCGCGCGGCCAGAGCCGTTCCACGAGCACGCGGACGCCGTCGGCGGGCCCGGCCGGGTCGGCCAGGTGCGCCACCCGGACGACCGTCGGCTGCATGCGCGCATTCTGCGTCGAGCCGCGGTGCACCGCCACCGGAACGCAGCTGCCGCCCCCGGCGGAAGCTGCCCCGCGCAGCAAAGGGACAAAGGGCCACCACGGCGACCGTGGAGGGGTCGCCGTGGTGGTCCTACCCCCAGCTCGTGCCGCCCGTGAGCAACGACAGCCGAATCCGCCGGAACCACACCGGCGGCCGAGCCGGCCGTGGACATCATCGGGATCATGTCCAGCGGCCCGGCCAGGATGGCGGACCGGGCCTGCACGACGCTTGCAGTACGCTTGCACGCCCGCCCACGAACGGGTGAACGCAAGGGGAGGTGACCGGGTGGAGTTCCGCGTCCTCGGCGCCGTCGAGGCGACGGCGGACGGCGACCCGGTCGACCTCGGTTCCCGCAAGCAGCGGCTGGTCCTCGCCGTCCTGCTCCTCGACGCCGGCCGCCCGGTCGCCATGGACCGGCTCGTGGACCTGCTCTGGCCCGACGATCCGCCGGCCAGCGCCCGCAACACCGTCCAGGCGCTCATCTCGCGGTTGCGGGCGGTGTTCCGCGCCGCGGACGGCCCCGAACTCGTCACCGAAGGCCACGGGTACGTGCTGCGCGCCGACCCGGACAGCGTCGACGCGCACCGGTTCACCGCCCTCGTCCGCCGGGCCCGCGCGGCCGGCGACCGAACCGCCGTCGCGCTGCTCGACGAGGCCCTCGCGCTGTGGCGGGGCGACGCACTGGCCGGGGCCGCGACCGGCGACGTCGCCGCGCAGCTGCTCGCCGGCCTGGACGAGGCCCGCTGGAGCGCGCTGGAGGACCGCATCGACGCGCAGCTGCGGCTCGGCCGGGGCCGCGACGTGCTCGCCGAGCTGACGACGCTGGTCGCCGCGCACCCGCTGCGGCAGCGGTTCGTCGGCCAGCTGATGCTCGCCCTGCACCGCGAAGGCCGCACCGACGCCGCCCTCGCCGCCTTCCGCCGCCTGCGCGCCCGGCTCGCGACCGGGCTCGGGCTCGACCCGGCGCCGGAGCTGACCCGCCTGGAAGCCGCGATCCTCGCCGCCGACCCGGCACTGGACGTCGCGCCGGAACCGCCGCCCGAACCGGTCCGCCCGGCCCAGCTGCCGCACGACGTCCGCGGCTTCACCGGCCGCGCCGCGGAGCTGGCCCGGCTCGACGAACCGGCCGGCACCGGCCCCGGGCCGGACATCCGCGTGGTCACCGGCACCGCGGGCGTCGGCAAGACCGCGCTCGCGGTCCGCTGGGCGCACCGCGTCCGCGACCGGTTCGCCGACGGCCAGCTCTACCTCGACCTGCGCGGGTTCGACCCGGACCACGAGCCGCTCACCCCGGCCGTCGCGGCCGCGCAGCTGCTGCGGGCACTGGGCACCGATCCGCGGGCGATCCCGCCGGACCCGGACGGCCGCACCGCGCTCTGGCGTTCGCTGCTGGCCGACCGGCAGGTGCTGGTCCTGCTGGACAACGCCCGCGACAGCGCGCAGGTCACGCCGCTGCTGCCGCCGTCGGGCACGGTGCTGGTCACCAGCCGCCAGCGGCTCGGCGACCTCATCGCCCGCACCGGCGCGCGGGCGATGCCGCTGTCCGTGCTGCCGGCCGAGGATTCCCGGCAGCTGCTGGAAACCGTGCTCGGGCCGCCCGCGGTCGCCGCCGAGCCGGCCGCGGCGGCCGAGCTGGCCCGGCTGTGCGGGCACCTCCCGCTGGCGCTGCGGCTGGCCGCGGCGAACCTCGGCGCCGGCGAGGTGTCCGGGATCGCGGAGCTGGCCCGCGAGCTCGCCGACGGCGATCCCCTCGCCGGGCTGAGTGTCGACGGCGCCGAGGAAAGCGCGGTCACGACGGCGTTCTCCGTCTCGTACCGGGCGCTGCCCGCCGAGCACCGGCTGCTGTTCCGGCGGCTGGCGCTGGTGCCGGGCCAGACGTTCACCCCGCCGGTGGCCGCGCGGCTCGCCGCGGTCGCCGAAGGCCGGGCGGGCCAGCAGCTCAAGGCCCTGGCCGCGGCCAACCTCGTCGAACGGCACCTGCCCGGCCGCTACCGCTTCCACGACCTCCTGCGCAGCTACGCGGGCGGGCGGGTCGCGGCCGACGACACGGCCGCCGAAGCCGACGCTGCCCGGCGCCGGCTGTTCGACCTCTACCTCGTCACGGCCGACGCGGCGGGACGCCTGCTCATCCCGCACTTCCTCCGGCTGCCCCGCGCCGAACCGGAGCCGGTGTTCGAGGGCACCGAGGACGCGCTGGCCTGGCTGGACACGGAGTGGCCGAACCTCGCGGCCGCCGTCGAGCACACGGCGGCGCACGGCCCGCGCGAGTACGCGTGGCACCTGGCCGACGCGCTCCGGGCGTTCTTCCACCACCGCGGCCACCACACCGAGTGGATCGAGACGGCCACGACGGCGTTGACCGCCGCCCGGGCGGCCGCCGACCGCCAGGCCCAGGCGGCGATGCGGTTGTCCATCGCGCTCGCCGGCGTCAACAGCGGCCGCTACGCCGAAGCCCGCGAACACCTGACGACGGTGCTGGCCGACGAGCTGGCGGCCCAGTGGCCCGCCGGGCGCGCCGCGGCGCTCAACAACCTGAGCGCCGTGCACCAGCGCCTCGGCGACGCGCACGAGGCGATCGCGTGCGGGCTCGAGGCGCTGCGGCTGTGCGAAGAGGCCGCCATGCCGGGGATCACGATGGCGCTGGCCAACCTGGGGTTCGCCTGCGGGCAGGTCGGCGACTTCGACGCCGCGCTCGGTCACTTCGGCCGCGCGCTGGAGATCGCCGAACGCGACGGCGCGCGCTTCAGCGTGGCCGTGCTGCTGGTCGACCTCGGGCACGTCCACCGCGATCTCGGCAACGCCGTCGCGGCCGGGTTCTACGAGCGGGCCCTGACCGCCAACCGGGAACTCGGCTACCAGTACGGCGAAGCGGCCGCGCTGTCCGGCCGGGCCGTCCTGGAGGCCCGCGCGGGCGACGGCACGCGGGCGCTCGCCGACGCGGCCGAGGCGGTGGAACTGACCCGCCGCATCGGCGACCGCGGCACCGAGGCGTCGGCACTGGCCGCGTTCGGCGAAACCTGCCTCCGGCTGGACCGCGCGGCGGACGCGGTCGAGCACCTGACGGCGGCACTCGACATCGCCCGCGAAACGAGCTTCACGTGGTGCGAAGCCGCGGCACTGACCGGCCTCGCCGAAGCGGCGCTCGCCGTGGGTGACGGCGAAGTGGCCCGCACCCACGGCGAAGCGGCGGTCAAGCTCGCCGCCCAGGCGGGCTACCGGCCCCTGGAAACCCGGGCGGCGAGCATCCTGGCGAGCTTGGCCGGGTGAGCGTCAGCAGGTGGCGCGCTACGCAGAGATGTTGTGCGAGCCCGTGAAGACGAGCGACCGGCCGGCCTTTTCGCTGTAGTTGCGCGCCGCGGTACCCATTTCGTCCTCCCTGTCGGAAGGTCCCAAGCTCCCCATGCGGTGTACAAGTTCCGCACATCAAGGTGCCTTGATCGACATCAGTCCGAAGTGGATGTTCGATCCGGACGCCCGGACACTCGTATTCTCCCTGCCGGACAGGGAAAACTACGAATACCGCGGATCGGTCCCGGCGGTGTTCCGAGGAACGCGGGGCGCCGCGACCACCAGGGTCTTCCGGCCCCACCGGCGGATTCCGACAAGCCGTGGCGCACGGCGTCCGCCAGGTCTAGAAAGGAACACCGTCCACCGTTCCCGTCCGGAAGGGACTCGCTCGTGTCCGTTTTCATCGCCGTCCTCCTCGCACTGGGCGCCGGGCTGCTCGTCGGCAGCCGCGTCCACAGCGCCCGCGAGGCCCGCGCCAACTACTCCGCCTACCGGGCCCGCACCGCGAAGGGGTTCGGGGAAATGATCCGGTCCGCGGTGTCCGCGTGCCTCGCGGTCGCCGGGGCCATCGCGCTGCTGGTCATCCTGCTGAACGTGCTCCAGCAGGCCTGAGCCGCCGAACCCGACTCATGGCGGGTTGTTGCGGCCCGGACCGCAGAGGACGCTTCTCCTGGCTCCCACGGGCGGAGCCGGGAAAGGACGACCTCCATGAGATCGAGGGTGCTTTCTGCTGCGCTCGGCGTGGCCACCGGCCTGCTGGGCACAGTCGCCGTCGCCGCGCCGGCCCAGGCCGCCGCGGTCTGCGGTGACCAGATCGTCGGCAACGGCGGGTTCGAGAGCGGCACCGCGCCGTGGACCCAGACCAGCGGGGTCATCTCCGCGGCCACCGCGGCGGAACCCGCACACGGCGGGACGGCGGTCGCCTGGCTGGACGGCACCGGCAGCACGCACACCGACACCCTGTCCCAGTCGCTGACGCTCCCCGCCGGCTGCGCGTCGGCGACGCTGTCGTGGTGGTCGCACATCGACACCAAGGAGACGACGACCAGCACGAAGTACGACAAGCTGCTGGTGCAGGCGGGCTCCGACACGCTGGCGAGCTACTCGAACCTCGACAAGAACACCGGCTACGTCCAGCGCACGGTGGACGTCTCCCGCTACCTCGGTCAGACGGTGACGCTGAAGATCACCGGCACCGAGGACTCCAGCCTGGCCACCAACTTCCTCCTCGACGACTTCTCGCTGACCACGACCGGGACGAGCAACCCGCAGTCGCCGGTCGTCACCTCGCCGGGCGCCCGGACCGGCGCCGTCGGCCAAGCCGCGGCACTGCAGATCCAGGCGAGCGACCCGCAGGGCGACGCGCTCACCTACAGCGCCACCGGCCTGCCCGCCGGCCTCGCGATCGGGGCGGGCACCGGCAAGATCACCGGCACGCCGACCGCCGCGGGCACCTCCTCGGTGACCGTGACGGCGAAGGACCCGGCCGGCAACAGCGGCAGCGCCACGTTCACCTGGACGATCTCGGCCGCACCCGCCGACTCGACGCGCACGCCGGTCAACCCCGCGTACACGGTGAACCTGACCTCGAACACCGCGGGCGACACCTGGACCGGGCACCAGAGCGTCGGCTTCACCAACGGTTCGGCGACCGCGCTGCCCGAGGTCTACCTGCGGCTCTGGGACAACTACCACGGCGCCTGCCCGACGACGCCGATCACCGTCACCAACGTCACCGGCGGCACGCCATCGGCGCTGAGCGTGAACTGCACGGCCTTGAAGATCACCCTGCCCGCGCCGCTGGCCCAGGGGCAGTCGGCGACCATCGGGTTCGACCTGAAGATCGTCGTGCCCAGCGGCGCCGACCGGTTCGGCCACGACGGCGCGTACAACATGATCGGCAACGCGCTGCCGGTGCTCGCGGTCCGCGACGGCGCGGGCTGGCACCTCGACCCCTACACGAACAACGGCGAGTCGTTCTACACGGTGATCGGCGACTTCGACGTCACCCTCGTCCACCCGGCGTCGCTGCTGACCCCGGCCACCGGCACCTCGACCGAGACCACCAGCGGCACCACGACCACCACGCACGCGGTGGCGGCCAAGGTGCGGGACTTCGCGTGGGCCGCCGGGCCGTTCGCGAAGATCTCGACGACGTCCGGCAAGGGCGTGCGGGTCAACGTCTACTCGGTCGGCGGGATTTCCACGAGCAGCGCGAACTCGATGCTGGCGCTGGCCGCCGACTCCGTCGACGTCCATTCGGGCCGCTTCGGCGATTACCCGTACGGCGAGCTGGACGTGGTGCTGGACAACAACTTCTGGTTCGGCGGCATGGAGTACCCGGGCTTCGTGCTCGACCTGGTGTCGAACGTGGCGCTGCCGCACGAGATCGCCCACCAGTGGTGGTACGGCATCGTCGGCGACGACGAGTACACCTCCCCGTGGCTCGACGAGAGCTTCACCGACTACGCCACCGACCTCTACCGCGGGATCACCGGCAGCGGCTGCGGCATCACGTGGCAGTCGAGCGCGGAGAAGCTGAGCAACTCGATGGCCTACTGGGACGCGCATTCGTCCCGGTACTCGACGGTGGTCTACAACTACGGCAAGTGCACGCTGCACGACCTGCGGCGGCTGATCGGCGACACGGCGATGGCGAACCTGCTGAAGTCGTACGCGCAGTCGCACTGGTACGGCGTGTCGACCACGGCGGAGTTCAAGGCCGCGGCGCAGGCGGCGGCCGGGTCGACCGACCTGACGTCGTTCTGGGCTTCGCACCGGGTGGAAGGCTGAAAAACGGTTGGAGTTCCCCGTCCGCGTCCGCCACTGTGGGGATGTGGACGGGGAACGGCTCTTTTGCGACACAGCTCTGGCCGAGCGCATCGAACGCGCGGAAGCACGGTTCGTCGCCGCGTGCAGTGCTGCTGCCCGCGCGCGGCTCGGGGATGACCTCGGCTTCACACGCCCGCTCGCCGGAGGTGTCGCGGCCTTCGCCGAAGCGGGCTCACCGTTCAACAAGGTCGCGGGCCTCGGCTTCGCCGGCCTGCCCGACGACCTCGACGAGGTGGAAGCGGTCTTCGCCGAGCTGGGCGCGCCGGTGCAAGTCGAGCTGTGCCACCTGGCCGATCCGTCCGTCGGGACGTTCCTGACCGCGCGCGGCTACCGGCTGGAGTCGTACGAGAACGTGCTCGGCCGGCGCCTCGGCGGCCCGGTGGAAGCCGCCGCCGGCGAGGTCCGGCCGTGCCGGGACGACGAGCTCGAAACCTGGCTGGCCGCCATCGCCGGTGCCTCCATGGTCACCGATACCGAAGGCCTGCCTTCGCACGAAGACTTCTCCCCCGAGATCATCGTGAACGCGCTGCGGGACATGGCCGGGGTCCGGCGGTACACGGCGGAACGGAACGGCGAGTTCGCCGGCGGCGCGAGTTTCCGGGTCACCGACGGGATCGCGCAGTTCGCCGGCGCCGCCACCATGCCGGCCCACCGCCGCCGCGGCGTCCAGACGGCACTGCTGCGCACCCGGCTCGCCGCGGCCACCGCGGCCGGGTGCGACGTCGCCATCGTCACCACGCTGCCGGGGTCGAAGTCGCAGCAGAACGCCCAGCGGCAGGGGTTCGACCTGCTCTACGCCCGGGCGATCCTGGTGAAGGGCACCTCCGCGACGAGCTCCTCCGGCGCGGACAGCCGCCAGGCCTCGTAGAGGAGCTCGGCGAGCTCTTCGGCGTCGATGCCGTCGAGGTACACGACCACCCAGCCGAACCCGCCCGCGGTGAACTGCACCTCGAACACGTCCGGCCGCTCCGAGACCAGCGCCAGCTGTTCGGAAACGGTCTGCTTGAGGCCGACGGTCCGGGTCCGCGGCCAGAAGTAGCCGAACCGCTTGCCGCGCACGCTGAACGACGAGTAGTCGCGCGCCTCCGAGCGCTGGACCTCCGCCAGCGTTCCGAGCAGCTGTTCGAGTTCCCGGACCTGCACCGTCACCGTCGTCCCCCAATCTCCGGCGACCACCGTAGCGCGCCGGTACCGTGCGGAACATGAGCGAGCCCGGAGACGTCCGCGAAGCCGTCCTTGACGACGGCCGCGAGGTGGTCGTCAAGCGGGGCCACGCTCCCGGGGCCGCGGCGGCCGAGGCGGCGGGCCTGCGCTGGCTGGCTGCGGCGGGCACGGTCCCGATACCCGCCGTGCACAGCCACGACCGGGACCGGCTGGTGATCGACCGTGTCCCGGCCGGGCGCCCGTCGGCGTCGGCCGCGGACCGTTTCGGCCGCGGGCTGGCCGGGTTGCACACGGCGGGCGCTCCGGCGTTCGGCGCACCGCCGCCGGACGGACCGGCGGAGGCGTGGATCGGCCGGGCGCCGATGGCCAATGTCCCGGCCGGCGACTGGGCGGCCTGGTACGCGTCCGACCGCGTGCTGCCCTACGTCCGCCTGGCGGTGGACGCGGGAACGTTCGGCCCGTCCGAAGCGGCGGTGTTCGAGCGGGCCTGCGCGCGGATCCCGGCTTCGGCGGAGCCGCCCGCGCGGCTGCACGGCGACCTCTGGAACGGCAACGTCCTGTGGGACGGGCACCAGGTGTGGCTGATCGATCCGGCCGCGCACGGCGGGCACCGCGAGACGGACCTGGCCATGCTGCGCCTGTTCGGCTGCCCGCACCTCGATCGTGTCGTCGTCGCCTACGAAGAGGTGACGCCACTGGCGGCCGGGTGGCGCGACCGGATCGGGCTGCACCAGCTGTTCCCGCTGCTGGTGCACACCGTCCTGTTCGGACCGTCCTACGCCGGCCAGGCGGTCTCCGCGGCGCGTTCCTTCTAGCAGCGCTGCAACATCGACTCCAGCGCCTTCTGCTCCGGGACGGTGATCGTCAGGCCGTAGTTGCGCTTCACCACGATCCAGTCGGTGGCGTAGGCGCACCAGTACGACACGAGCGGCGGCTTCCAGGCGTCCGGGGCCTTGTCGCTCTTCTGCACGTTGAGGTTGTCGGTGACCGCCTTCAGCTGCGGCCGGACGAGGTCGTTCGCGAACTGCTCCCGCCGTTCCCGCGTCCAGCTCTTCGCGCCGCTGACCCAGGCCTGCCCGAGCGGGACGACGTGGTCGATGTCCACATCGGACGCCTTGTGCCAGGTCTCGCCGTCGTAGGGGCTGACCCAGGTGCCGGACTTCGCCGCGCACTGCGCGTCGGTCTTGACGTCCTTGCCGTCGCGCTTGAGCACCTGCTCCCGGACGTCGCAGTTCGCGTCGACCTTGTCCCAGTGCGGGAACTCGTCACGGCTGTAGCCGTCCATGGTCCCGCGCACGGCGACCTTGAGGGCGGCCAGTTCGGTCCGCGCCTGGTCGGGCGAGATCGGCGGAGCGGCGACCGTGCCGGGCGCCTGGGTCACCGGCCCGGCCCCGGACGCCAGCTCGTCGGCGAGCTTGCACCCAGTGAGGGACGAACCGGCGAGGACGGCCAGCAGGACAAGCGCTCGGGTGCGCGGCATCGTGAACCCCTTTCACGTCTACCCGGAGGTGCCCAGCGGAGGCGCGGGGGAAACGGTGCAGCCGGTCCCGTTGACGCGAAACGATCGGGGCAGTTCAGGAGCCGTGGAAGACCTGGGCGACAAAGACGGCGGCGACGATCCCCACGGTGACGAGCACGGTGAGCACAAAGACGAGCCCCCACGGAACCTGCCGGATCGGCCGCGGCCGCGGGAAGACGGCCGAGCCGGGCCCGCGCACCGCCGGCGTCCACGCAACGGCATCGTCCTCGGCCGCGGGCGGAGGCGGTTCCGGGAGGACGGGAATCACGGCGGGCAGTTCCGGCAGCCGGTCGAGCACCGGAAGCCGGGCCGGGAAGCCATCCGCGATCAGCGCCGCCCGCGGTGGAGCGAGGTGGGCGAGGGAGAGGGCGTAGCAGGCGTCGAGGACGTCATCGGCCGACCAGACGGTCCGCCACCGGTTGTGCTGGGCGATGATCCGCCGCAGGCCACGGGGATCGGCGAGCACGACCGCAACACCGGGCACGGGCTCGGGGGCACGCCAGTGGAACGTCGGTGGGGTGTTTTGGGGGCCGGGTCCCGGCGCTGGGGCACCCTCGGACCGGGTCTGCGGCGGGGCCGCCCAGCTGCTGCTTCGGGGGTCGGGTCCCGGCTCCGGGACACCCTCGAACCGGGTCTGCGGCGGGGCCGCCCAGCTGCCCCTTCGGGGGCCGGGTCCCGGAGCTGGGGCAGCCTCCGACCGGCCCTCCGACGAGCCCGCCACCGGCCGGCGGCCGGGCGGCGCCGACGCGGGTTCCGGCCCCCACAACTCCGGGTCCGCTTCAGGCTCGCTCGCCCCCGGATCCGCCGCCGGGACCACCGCGACCAGCCCCGTCACATACCTGCCGCCCTCATGCCCGCCCAGCGCGCCCTTCGCGGCCGCCACTCCCGCTCCTGCCCGCTCGTCCGGGCCCGGCCACTGCGCCGGCCCCGGTTCGTGCGCGGCGATCACCACCACGCCGTACCGGGTGAACACCAGCGCGTCCACGAACCGCGGCCCCAGCCGGCTCGGCAGCGCGATGCCCGCCAGCGCGAGGCCCGTCAGGTGCTCCGGCCCCGGGCCCCACGACCGCAACAGTCCCACCACGTGCTCCGCCGCCGCGGGGAGGCGGCGGTCTTCGGCGGTGCGCTGGAGGGCCACGAGCACGCCGATCACACCTCCCACGACAAAACGGCGAGCGCTCCTCCGACGGTAGGAGGCAACCCCACCGCCGCCCCAGCAGCCGAACGAGTGGTCGATCACCACCGTGTGTAGCCGGGGCATCCTGGAGCGGTTCCTACCACCGATCAGGGAGACCGCCGATGGCTTCACCCCCAGCCGCGTACCGAGGCCGTGCCCTCGACGTCGACCGGCCCTTTTACCGGCGGCTCGCCGTCGAAGACGGCCGGGAACTCGTCGACGCGTTCGAGGTCCCGATCCGCTCGGGACGCGCGTGGCGGGTGCCGCGCGGGCACCTCTGCCGCCTCCGGACCGTCGAGGGACCGCAGGTCGGCGACCTCAACCTCTGGCACGCCGACGACCCGCGCGAACGGTTCTGGGCCGCGCGCACCCGCCAGCTGCAGCGCGCCCACGTCAGCACGTTCGACCGGTTGTGGTCGACGCTGCCGTTCCTGCGCCCGCTGGCCACCATCACCGCCGACACCCTCGACGGCCACGGCGCCGACGGCGACGGCGGACGCGTCCACGACCTGCTCGGCACCCGTTGCGACCCGTACGTCAACCGGATGCTCACCGGCGAGGACTTCGACTTCCACTGCCATTCGAACCTCGTCCGCGCGGTCGCACCGTTCGGGCTCACCGAGTTCGACGTGCACGACGTCCTCAACGTCTTCCAGTGCACCGGCCTCAACAACGAGGACCGGTACTTCATGAAGGCCAGCCCCGCCCGGCCGGGCGACCACTTCGAGTTCTTCGCCGAGGTCGACCTGCTGTGCGCGCTGTCGACCTGCCCGGGCGGCGACCTTTCGGTCCCGCTGTGGGGGCCGGACGCCCGCGACCCGATCGACACGTGCCGCCCGCTCGGCGTCGAGGTCTTCAAGCCACGGGCGGAGCTCCTCGCGGACTGGCGCCCACCGGAGCGCGCGGCCTACCGCGGCCTGCACGGCACCCGGCTGCCGGAGTGGCCGCCGACGTGACCGAGAGCTGCGCCGACGCACCGAACCGGGTGCGGTCCACTGTGGACCGCACCCGCCCGGGCTACGGCCGCGGGGTGTTGCGCAGGTTGGTCCGCGCCAGGTCGACCATCTTGCCGACGCCGCCGTTGAGCACCGTCTTCGTGGCGCCCAGCGCGAAGCCGCGGACCATCTCACCGGTGATCCGAGGCGGGATCGACAGCGCGTTCGGGTCGGTGACCACCTCGACCACCGCCGGGCCGGGGTGGGCGAACGCCTTCTCCAGCGCGCCGCGGACGTCGGCCGGGTCCTCGACCCGCTCCGAAAACACGCCGCAGGCGGCCGCGATCGCCGCGAAGTTCACCGGTGCGTGGTCGGTGCCGAAGTCCGGGAGGCCGTCGACGAGCATCTCGAGCTTCACCATGCCCAGCGTGGCGTTGTTGAACACCACGACCTTCACCGGGACGTCGTAGGCGGGCAGCGTCAGCAGGTCCCCCATCAGCATGGCGAGCCCGCCGTCACCCGACAGCGACACGACCTGGCGGCCCGGCTGGGCGAGCTGCGCGCCGATCGCGTGCGGCAGCGCGTTCGCCATGCTGCCGTGCCGGAACGAACCCAGCACGCGGCGGCGGCCGTTCGGCGTCAGGTACCGCGCGGCCCAGACGTTGCCCATGCCGGTGTCGACGGTGAACACCGCGTCGTCGGCCGCGACCTCGTCGAGCACCGAAGCGACGTACTCCGGGTGGATCGGGCGGCGGTGCTCGATCTTCGTCGTGTAGGCGCCGACGACCTTCTCCAGCTTCCGCACGTGCTCGCGCAGCATCCGGTCGAGGAACGCCCGGTCGGTGCGGGGCTTCAGCAGCGGCAGCAGCGCACGCAGCGTCTCGCGCACGTCGCCGTGCACGGCCAGGTCGAGCGGGGTGCGGCGGCCGAGGTGGGCCGGGTCGTGGTCGATCTGCACCGTGCGGGCCTGCGGGAGGAACTTGTCGTACGGGAAATCCGTGCCCAGCAGCACGATCCGGTCGGCTTCGTGCATCGCGTCGTAGCAGGCGCCGTAGCCGAGCAGGCCGCTCATGCCGACGTCGAACGGGTTGCCGTACTGGATCCACTCCTTGCCGCCGAGCGAGTGCCCGACCGGCGCGGCGAGCTTTCCGGCCAGCGCCATGACCTCGTCGTGCGCGCCGCGGACGCCCGCGCCGGCGAAGAGCATCACCTTCTCGCCCGAGTTCAGCAGGTCCGCCAGCTCGGTGACCGCCTGGGCCGGCGGCACCGCGGGCGACGGCGTGACCAGCGGAAGCCGCTCGGTGAGCGGGCCGGTGGCCTTGCGGTCGGCGAGGTCGCCGGGGATGGTCAGCACCGCGACCCCGCCCTTGCCGACGGCGGTCTGCGTGGCGATCCGCAGCAGCCGCGGCAGCTGCGCGGGGTCGGCCACCAGCTCGCTGAAGTGGCTGCATTCGGCGAAGAGCCGGTCCGGGTGGGTCTCCTGGAAGAACCCGGTGCCGATCTGGTTCGACGGGATGTGCGACGCGATCGCCAGCACCGGTGCTCCCGAGCGGTGGGCGTCGAACAGGCCGTTGATCAGGTGCAGGTTGCCCGGCCCGCAGCTGCCCGCGCAGACGGCGAGCTTGCCGGTGACCTGCGCTTCGGCCGCCGCGGCGAAGGCGGCGGTCTCCTCGTGGCGCACGTGCACCCAGTCGATGCCGTCGGTGCGGCGGACCGCGTCGACGATCGGGTTCAGGCTGTCGCCGACGATGCCGTAGATGCGCTCGACCCCCGCGTCGCGCAGGGTCCTGACCAGTTGTTCCGCCACGGTAGCCATACCTCCAGCCTGGCCCGGGACGATCGATGCGTCCAATGCCTGATTGGCTGAAAATCCATACACTAATGGCATGGACGTGCAGACGCTGCGGCTCTTCCGGGAGGTCGCCGACGGCGCCACGGTCACCGAGACCGCCGCGCGCGGGCACCTCACCCAGCCCGCCCTGTCGCGGGCCCTCCGGCGGCTCGAGCACGACACCGGCGCGGAGCTGTTCCGCCGCTCCGGGCGGGTGCTGCGGCTGACGCCGGCCGGGCACGCCTTCAAGCGGCACGTCGATCGCCTGCTCGACCAGCTCGACCTGGGCCTGCGGGAAGTCGGCGAGATCGTCGCGCCGGACACCGGGGTCGTGCCGCTGGCCTTCCTGCACACCTTCGGCACCTGGCTGGTGCCCGCGGTGCTGCGCGGCTTCCTGCGCGAGCACCCGGGCGCGCGGTTCGAACTGCGGCAGCACGGCGAGGCCGGGCTCGAGGCGGAACTCCTCGACGGCACCGCGGACGTCGTCATCACCAGCGGCGACCCCGGCCACCCCCAGCTGCACTGGACCCGGCTGCTCGTCGAGCCGCTGCGCCTCGCCCTGCCCCCGCACCACCGGCTCGCCGGGCGCCGCCGGGTCCGCCTCGCCGACGTCGCGGACGAGACGTTCATCCTCCTGCGCCCGGGTTACGCGCTGCGCGAGGCGACCGAACGGCTGTGCGCCGAAGCCGGGTTCACCCCGCGCACCGGGTTCGAAGGCGACGAAGTCGAGACGCTGCGCGGCCTCGTCACCGCCGGGCTCGGCGTGTCCGTGCTGCCGCTGCCGCCCACGGCACCGATCCCCGCACCCCACCTCGAACTGACCGATGTGGACGCTGCCCGCGACATCGGGCTCGCCTGGGCGAGCGGCCGGAACCTCCCACCGTTGAGCGAAACCTTCCGACGGCACGTCCTCGACACCGCACCACGGCTGGCGCCCGCCGACTTCGACAGTCCACAAGGGACGATGTGAGAAGCGCCGTGCGGGACCGCGGGAACCCCGGCGGTGTGCGAGGGTGGAGGCATGGTCGCCGCGCTGAGATCCTTCCTGCTGTCCTGGACCTCCGTCACCCCGGTGCTCGGCGTGCTCGTGCTGGCGCTCGCCTGGGGCCGCGACCTCGGCCCGGTCTTCGTGGCCGTCGCCGTCGCACTGGGGGCGACCGTGCTGGCCGCGGTGCACCACGCGGAGGTCGTCGCCCACCGGGTGGGCGAACCGTTCGGCTCGCTCGTGCTCGCGGTCGCCGTCACGGTCATCGAGGTCGCGCTGATCGTCACGATGATGGTCTCCGGCGGCCCGGAGGCGGGCTCGCTCGCCCGGGACACCGTGTTCGCCGCCGTGATGATCACGACCAACGGCATCGTCGGCATCTCGCTGCTCGTCGGCGCCCGGCGCTACGGCTCGACGCTGTTCAACCCGGAAGGCAGCGGGGCGGCGCTGGCGACGGTCGCGACGCTGGCCACGCTGAGCCTGGTGCTGCCGGCGTTCACGTCCAGCACGCCCGGACCGGTGTTCTCCCCCACGCAGCTGACTTTCGCCGCACTGGCGTCCCTGGTGCTGTACGGGACGTTCGTGCTGACCCAGACGGTCCGCCACCGCGACTTCTTCCTCCCGGTGGCGGCCGACGGCGCCGTCAAGGAGGACGACCACGCGGACCCGCCGTCGAACCGGGCGACGCTGGGCAGCCTCGCGCTCCTGCTGGTGGCGCTGGTCGCGGTGGTCGGGCTGGCCAAGGTGGAATCGCCGGCGATCGAAGCCGGCGTGCGCGCGGCCGGGTTCCCGCAGTCGTTCGTCGGGGTGGTGATCGCGCTGCTGGTGCTGCTCCCGGAAACCCTGGCCGCGGTCCGCGCCGCCCAGCGCGACCGGATGCAGATCAGCCTGAACCTCGCGTACGGTTCGGCGATCGCGAGCATCGGCCTGACGATCCCGGCGATCGCGCTGGCGTCGCTGTGGCTGCCGGGCCGGCTCCTGCTCGGCCTGGGCTCGACGCAGATCGTGCTGCTGGCGTTGACGGTGGTGGTGAGCGTCCTGACGGTGGTCCCGGGCCGGGCCACCCGCCTCCAGGGCGGCGTGCACCTGGTGCTGCTGGCGGGTTTCCTGGTCTTGGCCATCAACCCCTGACCCGTGATGCCCCGCCAGACACGCGTGATGCCCGCCCGATCACGCGAGATGCCCCGCGAATCACGGCCGGTTCCCCGTTCGTCTCACCGGCCCGGGCGGAAAACGGCATCTCTCGTGATCGAAGAGGCATCATGCGTGATTGGCGGGGCATCACGCGTGATTGCAGGGGCATCACGCGTCAGGACGTGGTGACCTCGATGCCGACCACGCAGGTGTCGTCGTCGGTGTCCGCCGTGCTGTAGGTCAGCAGGCGGTCCAGCTGGTGCTCCAGGCCGCCGTTGTGGCCGTCGACCAGTGTCACCAGGCGGGCGACCGACTCCTGGACCGGGCGGTCGCGGCGCTCGATCAGGCCGTCGGTGTAGATCAGCAGGATGTCGCCCTCGGCGAGCTGGAGCTCCTCTTCCTGGTACTCGACGTCGCGGACCGCGCCGAGCAGGGATCCGCGGATCAGCGGCAACGTCGTCGCCGAGCCGTCGCGGTGGCGGACGATCGGGGGCAGGTGGCCCGCCCGCGCCCAGCGGAGCTTCCGGTGGGCCGGGTCGTAGACCGCCGCGACCGCGGTCGCCGTCACGTGGTCGGTGAGGTGGTAGGCCACCAGGTTCAGCCACGTCAGCAGCTGGGCCGGCCCGGCGCCCGTCGCCGCGAGGCCGCGCAGGGCGTTGCGCAGGCTCACCATCCCGGTCGCCGCGTCGATGCCGTGGCCGGCGACGTCGCCGACGCACAGCAGGACCTCGCCGGTCGGCAGGGCGACCGCGTCGTACCAGTCGCCGCCGACCAGGTGCTCCTTCTCCGCGGGCCGGTAGCGGACCGCGGCACGCAGGCCCGGCATGTCGATCGGCCCCTTGGCCGGCGGCATGATCGCGCGCTGCAGCTGCAACGCGAGCCGGTTGCGCTCGATCGCCTCCTGCTCGGTCTCGGCCAGCCTGTCCCGCGTCGCGGCCAGCGCCACCTCGGTCCAGTGCTGCGACGAGACGTCCTGGTAGGCGCCGCGGACCGCGACCAGCTCGCCGCGGGCGTCGACGACCGGCTCGGCGACCACCCGGATGTACCGGGCGACGCCGTCGGAGCGCTGCAGCCGGAACGCCGTCGACGACGGGCGCTTGTGGTGCAGCACGCCGCGCAGGAACCGGCCGATCGCCGGCGCGTCGTCGGAGTGGGCGTGCGCGGCCAGTTCGTTCAGCGACAGCGGCATGGCGTTCGGCGGCAGCCCGTACAACGAGAACAGCTCGGAGTTCCAGGTGATCACGCCGGTGACCACGTTCTCCTCGAAGCCGCCGATGCGGCCGAGCCGCTGGGCGTGCTGCAGCAGCACCGCGAGCTTCGCCGCGTCGTCCTGGATGCGCAGGATCAGCAGCACGTTCCCGGCGAAGCGGGTGACGCTGACGTCGGTGAGCACGGTCAGCGGCACCTGGTCGACCAGGGTCGTGATCGCCATGCTGTCGGCCCGGAACGGCTCACCGGTGGCGTACACGCGCTGGACCTTGTCGAGCAGGCCGCTCTCCTCGGCGGCGAGCGGGTACGCCTCCAGCAGCCGGGTGCCGACGATCCGGCTGCGCGGCCGCCCGCCCGGGTCGGCGAACCGGACGTTCGCGTGGTGGATGCGGAAGTCGCTGAGCCGGTCGCCGCCGTCGAGGCACGGCGAAAGCAGCACGGCCGGGTCGTGCAGGCCGTCGATGAAGTCGACCAGCTCGCCGAGGAAGTCCCCGGACCCGTCCGCCGCCACCGGCGTGATCACGCCGTCCCAGGTGTCGAGGGTGTGCGCGCACAGCTCGGCCAGCGCCTCCAGCTGGCGGCGCTGCCGGCCCGGTTCCGGCGGCAGCGGCTCCGGCCAGCACATCTCGACGACGCCGATGATCCGTCCGCCGGTGCCGGTCGGCACCGCCACCCGCCCGCCGCCGGAGAGCGTGTGCTGCCCGATCGAGGGCAGCCCGCCGCCGGCGAGCGTGGGGAACCAGACGGTGTCGCGTTCGATCAGCGCGCTGCGGGCGGGCGTGGCCACCCCGGGTGGGACGTAGCACCAGCGGGCCGCCTCTTCGGCGGAGAACCCGGCCGAGCCGGCCAGCGTCAGCGACCCGTCCGGCCCGGCGAGCCACACCGCGACGGCGGTCGCGCCGAGCGGCCGCAGCGCGTGCTCCAAAATGGACTCCGCGACGCGCTGGGTGTCCCCCGCCGCGAGCACGCCGCTTTCGGCGGTCCGCAGCCGCACGGCGACGGACTCCTCGCCTTCCGCACGGGCCAGGAACTCCTGCGTCACCTCGGTGATGCGGTCCTCGGCCGCCTCCCCCACGACGTCCGCCGCGAACTCCAGCGGCGTCACCCCGGACCGTTCGGCCAGCGTTTCCAGCTGCTTCGCCGCGTCCGACGGCGTGCAGTGCAGGCGTTCCATCAGGACGCCCTTGGCCAGCTCGATCAGGCCGCGGCCGTCGGCGACGGCGTGCGCGTGGTCGACCTCGCCGCGCAGGCGGGCGACGGTGTCGGCGAGCCGGGCGAGGTTGGCCGACACCTCGGCCGGCGGGGGCAGCACGGGAATGCCTTGGTCTTCGGCAGGCAACCTCTCGTCGCCGATCACGCCGTCACGTGCCGCTTGATGCGGGCGACCAGGTCGTCCGCATCAACCGGTTTCGTCACGTAGTCGGTCGCACCCGAAGCGAGGCTCTTCTCCCGGTCACCCGGCATCGCCTTCGCCGTCACCGCGACGATCGGGATGCCGGCGTGCTCGGGCATCGCGCGGATCTTCGCCGTCGCGGTGTAGCCGTCCATCTCCGGCATCATCACGTCCATCAGGATCAGGTCGATGCCGGGGTGCGAAGCGACGGTCTCGACGCCCTTGCGGCCGTCCTCGGCGTGCAGCACGTGCATCCCGTGCAGCTCCAGGATCCCGGTCAGCGCGTAGACGTTGCGCGGGTCGTCGTCGACGATCAGCACCGTCCGCCCGGCCAGGGTGGTGTCGACGTCGGCCGCCCGCACCGGCGTGGCCGGCTCGTCCGGGCGGACCAGCGGCAGCACCGCCCCCGGCTCCTCGGCCGACAGGTGCAGGGCGATCCGCTCGCGCAGTTCGTCCAGCCCGGACAGCACCTCCAGGGACTGCACGTCCGAGCGGGACTGCACCAGCTGTTCGAGCTCGCTGTCGAGGCGGCGGCTGTTGTGCGCGAGCACCGGCACCAGCCGCAGCGCGCTGTCGCCCTGCATCGCGTCGAGGAACGTGAACGCGGTCCGGTCCGGCAGGTCCAGGTCGAGCACCACGCAGTGGTAGGCGTCGGTGGCGAGCGCGGCCGCCGCCTCCTGCGTGCCGACCGCCGTCACGACCTCGACGTCGGCGGGCGAGAGGCCGATGTCGCGGCTGTCGGAGAGGTCGGCCGCCGCGCTCTCGGCGACGAGCGTGAGCAGCCCGTGCTGGCGTTCCTCGACGACCAGCAGCCGCCGGTACGCGCGCGGCCCCGACGCCGGGGCGGGGGCACCGGAGTCGGTCGTCGCGAGCGCGGTGCCGGGGTGCTCCCCCGCGGGCAGCGGCGCGAAGTCCGGGCGCGCGACCGGCAGCGTGAAGGTGAACGTGCTGCCCTCGCCCAGGGTGCTTTCGGCGGTGATGACGCCGCCGAGCAGCTGCGCGATCTCGCGGCTGATCGACAGGCCGAGCCCGGTGCCGCCGTACTTGCGGCTGGTCGTGCCATCGGCCTGCTGGAACGCCCCGAAGATCGATTCGAGCTGGTGCTCGGCGATCCCGATGCCGGTGTCGGTGACGCGGAAGGCGACGGCGGGCCCGTGCACGCGCAGCGGTCGCGGCAGGGTTTCCGGGTCCACCGGCTCGATGTGCAGCTCGATCCCGCCGACCTCGGTGAACTTGACCGCGTTGGACAGCAGGTTGCGCAGCACCTGCCGCAGCCGGGAGTCGTCGGTGAGCAGCTCGGGGGACGAGCCGGGCGCGACGGTGATCCGGAAGTCCAGGTTGCGCTGGGAGGTCATCGGCCGGAACGTCGCCTCGACGTAGTCGATGAGCTGGCGCAGCGACACCTGCTCCGGGGTGACGTCCATCTTCCCGGCCTCGACCTTCGACAGGTCGAGGATGTCGTTGATCAGCTGCAGCAGGTCCGAGCCCGCGGAGTGGATGATGCCGGCGTACTCGACCTGCTTCGAGGTGAGGTTGCGGGTGGGGTTCTGCGCGAGCAGCTGCGCGAGGATCAGCAGGCTGTTGAGCGGGGTGCGCAGCTCGTGGCTCATGTTGGCCAGGAACTCCGACTTGTACTTCGACGCCAGCGTCAGCTGCTGGGCGCGGGCCTCCAGCTCCTGCCGGGCCTGCTCGATCTCGAGGTTCTTCGTCTCGATGTCGCGGTTCTGCGTGACCAGCAGCGCCGCCTTCTCCTCGAGCTCGGCGTTGGAGGACTGGAGTTCTTCCTGCCGGGCCTGCAGTTCCTCCGACCGGGCCTGCAGTTCCGCGGTCAGCCGCTGCGACTCGCCGAGCAGCTCGTCGGTGCGGGCGTTGGCGACGATGCTGTTGACGTTGACGCCGATCTGCTCCATCAGCAGTTCCAGGAACGCGCGGTGCACCGCGGTGAAGCCGTGCACCGACGCCAGTTCGATGACGCCGAGCACCTGGTCCTCGACCACGATCGGCAGCACGATCAGCCCGGCGGGCGCGGTGCTGCCCAGACCGGAGGAAATCGTGGCGTAGCCGGGCGGCACGTCGTCCACCGCGATCGGGCGGCGGCTGCGGGCGGCCTGCCCGACCAGCGACTGGCCGATCCGGAACCGCACGGTGGGGACGTTGCCGGCCGCGCCGGACTCGGGGTGGCCGTAGGCGCCGACCAGCCGCAGCTCCGGCACCTCGGCGGTGTCGTCGGCCAGGTAGAACGCACCGAACTGGGCGTTGACCAGCGGGACGAGCTCGTCCATCACCGCGGCCGCGACCACGGCGAGGTCGCGGCGGCCCTGCATCAGCCCGGTGATCGTGGCCAGGTTGGACTTCAGCCAGTCCTGCTCCTGGTTCGCCCGCGTCGTCTCGCGCAGCGACTCCACCATCGAGTTGATGTTGTCCTTCAGCTCGGCGACCTCACCGGAGGCGTCGACGGTGATCGAGCGGGTCAGGTCGCCCTCGGCGACCGCGCTGGTCACCTCGGCGATCGCGCGGACCTGCCGGGTGAGGTTGCCGGCCAGCTCGTTGACGTTCTCCGTCAGCCGCTTCCACGTGCCGGACACGCCTTCGACCTCGGCCTGGCCGCCGAGCCGGCCCTCGCTGCCGACCTCGCGCGCCACGCGCGTGACCTCCGCGGCGAACGCCGAGAGCTGGTCGACCATCGTGTTGATCGTGGTCTTGAGCTCGAGGATCTCGCCGCGGGCGTCGACGTCGATCTTGCGGGTCAGGTCACCCTGCGCGACGGCGGTGGTCACCTGGGCGATGTTGCGGACCTGCCCGGTGAGGTTGTTCGCCATCGAGTTGACGTTGTCGGTGAGGTCCTTCCAGGTGCCGGCCACGTTCGGCACGCGCGCCTGGCCGCCGAGCATGCCCTCGGTGCCGACCTCGCGGGCCACGCGGGTGACCTCGTCCGCGAACGCCGACAGCGTGTCGACCATCGTGTTGATGACGTCGGCCAGCGCCGCGACCTCGCCCTTGGCCTCGACGGTGATCTTGCCCGACAGGTCGCCGCGCGCGACCGCGGTGGCGACCTGGGCGATCGAGCGCACCTGGCCGGTCAGGTTGGACGCCATGACGTTGACGTTGTCGGTGAGGTTCTTCCAGGTCCCGGACACGCCGCGGACGGTTGCCTGCCCGCCGAGGTTGCCCTCGGTGCCGACCTCGCGGGCCACCCGGGTGACCTCGTCCGCGAACGCGGACAGCTGATCCACCATCGTGTTGATGGTGTCCTTCAGCTCGAGGATCTCGCCGCGGGCGTCGACCCGGATCTTCTGGGACAGGTCACCGCGGGCGACCGCGGTGGTGACCTGGGCGATCGAGCGGACCTGCGCGGTGAGGTTGTCGGCCATGACGTTGACCGACTCGGTGAGGTCCTTCCAGGTACCGGAGACGCCCTTGACGTCGGCCTGGCCGCCCAGCCGGCCCTCGGTGCCCACCTCGCGCGCCACCCGGGTGACCTCGTCCGCGAACGCGGACAGCTGATCGACCATCGTGTTCAGCGTGTCCTTGAGCTCCAGGACCTCGCCGCGGGCGGTGACGTTGATCTTCTGCGAAAGGTCCCCGCTGGCCACCGCGGTGGCGACCTGGGCGATGTTGCGGACCTGGTCGGTCAGGTTGCCCGCCATGAAGTTCACCGAGTCGGTGAGGTCGCGCCAGGTGCCCGAGACGCCCTTGACGTCGGCTTGACCGCCCAGCCGGCCCTCGGTGCCCACTTCGCGGGCCACGCGGGTGACTTCGTCGGCGAACGACGACAGCTGGTCGACCATCGTGTTGATCGTGTTCTTGAGTTCGAGGATTTCGCCGCGGGCGTCGACGGTGATCTTCTGCGAGAGATCGCCCTTCGCGACCGCCGTGGTCACCTGGGCGATGTTGCGGACCTGGTCGGTCAGGTTCCCGGCCATGAAGTTCACCGAGTCGGTGAGGTCGCGCCACACGCCGCCGACGCCGGGGACCTGGGCCTGGCCGCCGAGGCGGCCTTCGCTGCCCACCTCGCGCGCCACCCGGGTGACCTCGTCCGCGAAGGACGACAGCTGGTCCACCATCGTGTTGACGGTGTCCTTCAGCTCGAGGATCTCGCCGCGGGCGTCGACGTCGATCTTCTGCGACAGGTCGCCCTTCGCCACCGCGGTCGCCACCTGGGCGATGTCCCGAACCTGGGTGGTGAGATTTCCCGCCATGGCGTTGACCGAGTCGGTGAGGTCCTTCCACGTGCCGGACACGCCGGGGACCTTCGCCTGCCCGCCGAGCTGCCCCTCGCTGCCGACCTCCCGCGCGACGCGGGTGACCTCGGAGGTGAACAGCGACAGCTGGTCGGCCATGCCGTTGAAGACCGTGGCGATCTCGCCGAGCAGGCCGTCCGCCCCGCCGGGCAGCCGGATGCCGAAGTCGCCGTCGCGCACGGCGGTCAGGCCGGCCAGCAACCGGCGCAGCTCCTGCTCCCCGGCCTCGCCCACGCCCGAGGTGTCCGCCCCCGCACCCGGGCGCACACCGTCGACCATTGCCCCACCCATCCGCCACCGTTCCTTCGTTCGCCGGCACCGCGGCGCCGTCCCGCTGTGTGCACACCGGATGGCTCAGCATAGTGCAGCTGCACTAAGATGGGCGGCAACGGTTGAGCAACCAGCCGCGCCCGTGTCCGCGCGCGCTCCCCGGCGGTGCTCGAAGCCTTTCCTTCTCCCCCAGGCCATCCGGCCGCATTGACCCGTTCGGCTGAACGCCGCTCCGGGGTTCGGTGGCCCGCGCTCCGGCGCCGTCGCCGCGCTTCGCCGCGCCCGGATTCGGCGTCCGGTGTGGACACTCCACGGTGACACTCCACTGTGGAGCTTCGGTTCAGAGCCAGTCCTTCTTCTTGAACACCCCGTACAGCCCGAACGACAGCACCAGCACCACGGCCGTCGACGTCCAGAACCCGCTCGGCGCGCCGTTGCCCGGGTACGGCACGTTCTGGCCGTAGAACCCGGTCACCGCGGTGGGCACCGCGATCACCGCGGCCCAGCCGGTGACCTTCTTCATGATCAGGTTGAGCCGGTTGCCCTGCAGGTTCAGCTGCGTCTCCCGGACCGTGGCGATCAGCTCCCGCAGCGCCTCGGTCTGCTCCGCGGCCTGCCGGGCGTGGTCGTGGACGTCCTCGAAGTACGGCCGGGTCAGCTCGTCGGCCAGCTTCAGGTCCGGCCGCATCAGCGAGCCGATCACCTCCCGCATCGGCAGCACCACGCGGCGCAACGCGGTGAGGCTCTTGCGCAGCCGGAACGAGCGGCGCTGCAGCTCCGAAGAGTCCGGGCGCTCCTCGAAGACCAGGTCCTCGAGGGCTTCGACCTCGTCGTCGAGCGCCTGCACGGCTTCGAAGTGCCCGTCGACGACGTAGTCGAGCAGGCCGTGCAGCAGGAAGGACACGCCCGCCCCGGCCAGTTCGGTCGCCTGGTCCCAGCGGCGCACGACCGGCTCGATGGCGAAGCCGTCGTCCTTGCGCACGGTCACCAGCGCCCGCGGTGTGACGAAGGCGCCGAACTCGGCGGTGCTCACCCGGCCGGTCCCGGCGTCGAACCGCACGGCGTAGGCGGCCAGGAAGGCGTGGCCGTCGTAGCGGTCCAGCTTGGGCCGCTGGTGTTCGGAGACGGCGTCCTCCACGGCGAGCCGGTGCAGCCCGAGTTCCCCGGCGAGCTGGGTCAGATCCGCCTCGGTCGGCGCGCACAGGTCCACCCACACCGCGGTCCCCGGTTCGGCCAGGAACCCGGAGACGTCCTCGACGGGAAAGTCTTCCTTCTGCAGCTCACCGTCGCGGTACACCCGGGTCCTGGTCATGCAGGTGACTACCCGGCGCGGCCGCGGTTCACCCGTGGCACCGGTCGCCGCGGCCGTTGTCGCCGAAGATCGTATCGCTTATCGTATACGAAGCCGCACCCTCCCAACGCCGCGAGGTGACCCCGTGCCTGCTCCGACGACGCTCATCGCCCGTGACTTCACCGAATTCCGCACCGCCGTTTCGCAGTCCTTCGTGCCGCTGCACGTGACCGCGGGCGGTGACGGCTTCCGCGGCCGGATCCGCTCGTCCGCGGCCGATGAAGTGCAGGTTTCCGAGGTCACCGCCTCGCCCCACGTCGTGGAGCGCACGCCGGAGCTCATCGCGCGCGGCGAGCGCCGCTACTACAAGCTGAGCCTGATCCTGGCCGGCACCGGGCTGCTCGTGCAGGACGACCGCCAGGCCGTGCTGCGGCCCGGCGACGTCGCCCTCTACGACACGCACCGGCCGTACTCGCTGGTGTTCGAGGAGGACTTCCGCACGCTGGTGGTGATGTTCCCGCAGCGGCTGATCGACCTCCCGGCCGAGCTCGTCGGGCGGCTGACCGCGGTGCGGATGTCGGGCAAGGAGGGGGTCGGCAACGTCGTCGTGCCGTTCCTCGCCCAGCTCGGCGGCAACCTCGAGCAGCTGGCGGGCCCGGCGGGCGCCCGGCTGGCGCACAGCGCGGTCGACCTGCTGTCCACCCTGGTCGCCACCGAACTGGACCTCGCGCGCGCGAACGCCGACCCGCACCACGAGCTGATGCGCCGGATCCGCGCCCACATCGACGCCCACCTGCAGTCGGCCGACCTGACCCCGGCGCGGATCGCGGCCGAGCACTTCATCTCCACCCGGCACCTGCACGGGCTGTTCCAGGAGCAGGGCACCACCGTCTCCGGCTGGATCCGGACGCGGCGGCTCGAGCACTGCCGCCGCGACCTGCTCGACCCGGTGCACGCGGGCCGCCCGGTCGCGGCCATCGCCGCCCGGTGGGGGTTCGTCGACGCCGCGCACTTCAGCCGGGTGTTCAAGACCGCGTTCGGACGGGCGCCGAGCGAGGTGCGCCGGCAGTTGACCGTCAGCGTCCGGTAGTTGCCCGCCAGCGCGTGACCGCTCGCCCGGGCGCCGGTGCCCGCCCGACGATGAGGCCATGCCCGAAGCCCCCACCGACGGCTGGCGCACCTACGACGAGTTCGCCGCCGGGATCGCCACCTACCGCCTGCCGAACGCCGACCTCACCGGCCGGGACGTCACGATCACCCTCGACGACGGCGAAGCCGTCGAGCTGAGCTACCAAGACGCCGGGCGTGTCGTGTGCAACGGCGTCGAAGACCCGTACGACGCGGTCGCCGTGCGCGACGACGTCTTCTTCGTGAACCTGCCGCGCACCAGCGTCGACGGCGAAGCGCTGACCGTCGTGTACTCGACGGCGACCCACCGGGCGCTCGCCGTCCGCTCGGTGATCGGCACCGGGGACGTCGAGGGTGTTCCCCGCGTCTCGCAGGACTTCCGGGCGGGCGTCACCGGCGGCGGCGAGCCCGCCGGGGCCGCACCCGGGCCGTCGCGCGACCTGATCGGCAAGCGGAACCTCTACCGCTACAGCCCCGATCACCTCTACGAGCACGTCTACGTGTCGTCGCAGCGCTACGCCTGGCAATGCCTCGAAGGCGTCCAGCGCGGCCACGGCGACATGGACCTCTCGACGGTGTGGAAGTTCGCCGACGGGCTCTACCTGTTCTGCTTCCGCGAGTTCCGGATCGCCGTGGCGAGCGTGTGGCTGCACGACCTCGGCTACGCCCTGCGCACCACCGGCGTCTTCCTCGGCCTGACCGGCGACGGCCGCTCCGAGCACTCCCGCGCCGGCGGCCACGTCTACCCGCTGGGCGCGGTGGCCTACCCCGACGCCCAGCCCGTCTGAAGGAGCTGCCCGTGTCCCCTGTGGACGTCATCCGCGCGCACTACGCCGCCAGCGACCGGGGTGACCTGCCCGGCATGCTCGCCCCGCTCGGCCCGAAAACGACGTGGACCGAAGCGGCCGGGTTCCCCTACGCCGGCACGTACACCGGTCCGGACGAGGTGCGGGAGCACGTCTTCGCGGCGATCGGCCGGGACTGGGACGGCTACCGCTTCACCCTCGGCGACCTGTTCGACGCCGGGGACGCGGTGATCGGTGTCGGCACCTACACCGGCACGCACCGCCGGACCGGCCGGCCGTTCACCGCCCGCGTCGCGCACGTGTGGCGGTTCGACGGCGGCGAGGTCGTCTCCTTCGAGCAGATCGTCGACTCCGCGCCGGTCGTGGCCGCATCCCGGGAGCAGTTATGAGAAAAGTCCTGCCCACCCTGGCGGTCGCCGTTCTGCTGGCCACCGCGGGCTGCGCCGGTTCGGAAGCCGGCGCGAACGGCCCGATCGTCGTCGGCTCGGTCAACGCGCTCAGCGGCGCCGCCACCTTCCCGGAGTCCTCCCAGGCGGCGAGGGCCGTGTTCGACGCGGCCAACGCCGCCGGCGGCGTTGGCGGCCGCAAGATCGAGTACAAGGCGATCGACGACAAGGGTGATCCGGCGGCGGCCGCGGCCGCCGCCCGCGAGGTGGTCGGCGGCGACCGGGCCGTCGCGCTCGTCGGGTCGTCGAGCCTCATCGAGTGCGAGATCAACGAGAAGTACTACGAGCAGCAGAAGATCCTGTCGATGCCGGGCATCGGCGTCGACCCGGCGTGCTTCACCGGCCCGAACATCGCGCCGGTGAACGTCGGCCCGTTCCACGACATGACCCTGACCCTGCTCTACGGCTCGGAAGTGCTGAAGCTGGACGACATCTGCGCGCTGCTGGAGATCGCCGGCAACACGCTGCCGGCGTACCGGGGCGCCATCGCCGAGTGGACGAAGATCACCGGCAAGAACCTGAAGTACGTCGACTCGACGGTGCCCTACGGCGGGTCGGACTACACGCCCTACATCGTCAAGGCGCGTGCGGCGGGGTGCAAGGCCATCACCGTCAACCCGGTGGAGCCGGACTCGATCGGCCAGCTCAAGGCCGCGCAGGCGCAAGGCTGGACCGACGTCACGTGGCTGCTGCTGACCAGCGTCTACAGCGAGAACTACGCCAAGGCGATTTCGCACGCGGGCGCCGGCGTGTACGTGCCGGCCGAGTTCTCCCCGTTCACCGACGCCGCCGCCCCGGCCAACCGGGAGTGGCGCGACCTGATGACGAAGAACGGGATCCCGCTGACGTCGTTCAGCCAGGGCGGCTACCTGGCGGCGAAGTACTTCCTCGCCGTCCTTCGCGGGATGACCGGCGACATCACGCGCGAGTCGGTGACGACGGCGCTTCGCGAGATGAAGCCGATCAGCGACCCGATGGTGGGCACGCCGTACGTGTTCGGCCCCGCGCAGACCCACCACGACAACACGGCGGGCTGGCCGATCAAGCTCACCACCGGGTCGAACCGGTGGGAGCTGGCCGCGCAGGACTGGCTCCGGATCCCACGCTCCTAGGAGGACGTCGATGCTGCAGGGCGCTTTGGCCGGTCTCGCCGCCGGCGGGCTCTACGCGGTGCTCGCGGTCTGCCTGACCCTGATGTCGCGGCTGGTGCGGGTGGTCAACTTCGCCCAGGCCGCGACCGGGATGTCCGGCTGCTACGTCGCCGTCTTCCTCGCCGTCCACCTCGGCTTCCCGGAGTGGCTGGCGACGCTCGCCGGCATCCTGCTCGGCGGCGCGCTGAGCGCGGTGCTCGGCTGGATCGTCTCGACGTGGCTCGCCGAGGCGGACACCGGGACCCGATCGGCGGTGACCGTCGCCGCGCTCCTGCTGCTGATCTCGCTGGCGTTCATCCTGTTCGGCACCAAGCCCCAGCCGTTCCACCCGGTGCTGGCCGGCCCGGCGTTCACAGCCGGCGGCGTGGTGGTCAGCCAGGTCACGGTCGTGACGGTGGCGCTGGCGGTGCTGGTGGCGCTGGGCTGCCGGGTGGTACTGGCCCGCACGGCCCTCGGCGTGCGGCTGCGGGCGCTGTCGGAGCGCCCGACGACGGCGGAGCTGCTGGGCATCCCGGCCCGGCCGCTGTCGATCGGCGTGTGGACGGCGACGGGCGTGATCGCCACGCTCGCGGTGTCGATCGTGGCACCGTCGCAGTCGAACGACCCGACGTCCCTGTCGATGCTGGTGGTCCCGGCAGCCGCGGCGGCGCTCTTGGGCGGCTTCCGGCGGCTGGACCTGGCGGTGGCGGGCGGCCTCGTGCTGGGAATGGCGCAGGGCGCGGTCGCCCAGTCCGACGGGCTGTCGGTGCTGCGGTACTTCCTCCCGTTCCTGGTCATCGTGGCGCTGCTGCTGTGGACGCAGCGCAAGGAGGTGTGGGATGCGGCTCGCTGATTCCGCTGTGGCAGGGCTTGCCTCACGGCCCGCAGGAAACCCGCCGGGCCGGGCACGGCTGCCGCGGCTCGCCTGGCCGCCGAGGGGCGGCGGGATGCCGCTCGCTGACCCCACTGTGGCGGGGCTTGCCTCACCGCCCGCGGGAAGCTTGCCGGGCCGGGCACGACTGCCGCGGCTCGCCTGGCCGCCGAGGAGCGGCGGGATACGGGTCGTCCAGCCGCCGAGGAGCGGCGGCCTGCCGCTCGTTGACACCGCTGTGGCAGGGCTTGCCTCACGGCCCGCAGGAAACCCGCCGGGCCGGGCACTGCTGCCGCGGCTCGCCGGGAGCCCGCTCAGCCGGGCGCAACTCCCGAGCCTCGCCGCGGAGGTTCACCGTGCGGCTCGCTGAAAGCCCCCTCGCCCGCGCCGGCCTCCCCCTGCTCGTCGCGGCCGCGGCCGTCGCCGTCGGTTATGCGTTCAGCGTCGGGCTGGCCGGGTACTTCGTCTACCTCGGGGTCTCCGCCGTCGTCGCCGCCATTGCGCTGCTCGGGCTCGGCGTCGTCACCGGGACCGCCGGGATGATCTCGCTCTGCCAGCTCACCTTCGCCGCCGTCGGGGCGTTCGTCGTCTGCGCCTGCAACGTCGCGCGGGTCCCCGGCGGGTTCGTCACCTGGCTGCTGCTCGGTGGCCTCGCCGCCGGGGTGGCCGGGGTGCTCGTCGGGCTGCCCGCGCTGCGGCTGCGCGGCATCACCCTCGCCGTCGTCACCCTCGGGCTCGCCGCGGCCGCCGACCTCACGCTCGTGCAGATCCAGTTCCCCGGCGCCACCGAAGGCCTCCCCGTCGAGCGGCCGGAGTCCTTCTCCGATGACCGGTCCTACTTCCTGTTCTCCGTGCTCGTCCTCGTCGCCTGCGGACTGCTTGTGCACTTCCTGCGCCGCGGCCGCTGGGGCAGCAGCTGGCACCTCGTCGCCTTCTCCGAACGCGGCACCGCCGCGGTCGGCGCCGGTGTGCGGACCTCCAAACTGACGGCCTTCGCGGTCAGCGCGGCTCTCGGCGGCGTCAGCGGCGGGCTGCTCACCGGCCAGGTCGGGCTGGCCTTCCCCGCCAGCTTCACCGCGATCCAGTCGCTCGCCCTCTACGTGCTGGCGATCATGTCCGGCGCGCACCTGATCGACATGGCGGTGTTCGGCGCGCTGCTCTGGGTCGCGGTGCCCGAGCTGCTCAAACGCTGGGGCGTGCCGCAGGACTGGGGCTTCGTCGTCTTCGGCGTGCTGGGCATCCAGGCGCTCACCAGCCGCGGCAACCTCGGCACCGCCGTGCGGGCCCTCCAGTACCGCCGCCGGGCCGGCCGGACCGCCGGTGCCGGGCCGGCCGCGGCCGCACCCGACGTCGAGCCGCTGCCGCCCGGCGACCCGGTGCTCGAGGTCCGCGGGTTGAGCGTTTCGTTCGGGCACGTCACCGCCTTGGCGCAAGTGGACATCACGGTGCCGGAACACGGGATCCTCGGCGTGATCGGCCCCAACGGCGCCGGGAAGTCCACTTTGGTCGACGCGGTCAGCGGCTTCCTCCCCCGCGCGACCGGGACCGTCACCCTCGACGGACGTCCGCTGACCGGCTCGCCGGCCCGCCGGGCGCGGACCGGGCTGCGGCGGACGTTCCAGCAGGACCGGGTCCCGCCCGGCCTCACCGTCGGCGCCTACGTCCGGTTCGTCGCCCGGCGGCGGCTCACCGGCCGCGAAGCCGCCGGCGCGCTGGAGTTCTTCGGCTGCCCGCCGGAGCGGACGCCGCTGTCCCGGGTGGACGCCGGCGCGCGGCGGCTCGTCGAGGTCGTCGGCCACCTCCTCGCGAGGCCGCGGGTGCTGCTGCTCGACGAGCCGGCGGCCGGCCTGCCGCACGAGGAACACGTGGCCTTCGGGCGGCGGCTGCGGCAGGTGCCCGCGCGGTTCGGGGTGTCGGTGCTGCTCATCGAGCACGACCTCGACCTCGTCCGGTCGGTTTGCGACACGCTCACGGTGCTCGACTTCGGGCAGGTCCTGGCGAGCGGGCCGCAGGCGGAAGTGCTGGCCGACCCGGCCGTGCTGAAGGCGTACATGGGCGAAACGGAGCTGCTGTGACCGCATTGCGAATCCACGGGCTGACCGTCGACCGCGGAGCCGGCCCGGTCATCCGCGACGTCGGCCTCGTCCTCGAGCCGGGCCGGATCACGGCGCTGGTCGGGCCGAACGGCGCCGGGAAGACGAGCCTGCTGGAGGCCGTGTCGGGCGTGGTGCCGCCGTCGGCGGGCAGCGTCCACCTCGGCGGCGTGAACGTCACCCGGCACTCGCGGGTGGCGCGGGCGCGGCTCGGGCTGGCGCACATCGAGCAGGGCCGGGCGGTGTTCCCCGGGCTCACGGTGCTGGAGAACCTCCGCCTGACCGCCCGCACGCCCGCGGGCGTCGACGAGGTGCTCGCGCTGTTCCCCGAGCTCGACAAGCGGCGCGACTCCCCCACGGCCCTGCTTTCCGGCGGCGAACAGCAGATGGTGGTGCTGGCGCGGGCGTTCGCCGCGCGCCCGGCGTTCCTGCTGATCGACGAGATGTCGCTGGGCCTGGCCCCGGTGGTCTTCACCCGCCTGCTGCCGGTGGTGACGCGGTTCGCGGCCGAGGGCGCGGCGATCCTGCTGGTGGAGCAGTTCACGCACCTGGCGCTCGGGGTCGCGGAGGAAGCCGTGGTCGTCTCCTCGGGCCGCGTCACCTACACCGGCGACGCGCAGACGTTGCTGGACTCCCCCGCCACCCTGCACCGCGCGTACCTGGGGGCGTGAACCCACGCCCCCAGGGGTTCACATCCCCGCGCGCTCGAAGGCCAGGGTCGGCAGGTCCACGGCGTGGGCGCCGCCGTCGGCGACGATGACCGCGCCGGTGATGTAGGACGACTCCGCCGAGCCCAGGAACCGCACGATCGCCGCGATCTCTTCGGGCTCGGCCGGGCGGCGCAGCGGGACCTCGGCCGTCACCCGGCGGTAGCCCTCGTCGTGACCGCCGGTGAAGCCCGCCGCCGCGGCGAACTGGGCCATTTCGCCGTCCGCCATCGGCGTGCGGACCCAGCCGGGGCAGACCGCGTTCGCCCGCACCCCGCGTGGCCCGAAGTCACGGGCGATCGAGCGGGTCAGGCCGATCAGCGCGTGCTTCGCGACGGTGTAGCCGGCCACGTTCGGCCCGGCGAACAGCCCGGCCAGCGACGACACCACGACGACCTGCCCGCCCGTCTCGACCAGCGACGGCAGCGCGGCCCGGCAGAGCACGAACGCGCTCGACAGGTTCGACCGCAAGGCCAGCTCCCACTCCTCGTCACCCGTGTCGACCACCGACGACAGGCCGTGGCCGCCGGCGTTGGCGACCACCACGTCCAGCCGCCCGTGCTTGCCGACGATCTCCGCGATCGCGGTTTCGGCGTCGTCGCGGACGCTCGCGTCGCAGGCGATGACGTGCGCGCCGGTTTCGGCGGCCACCTCCTCGAGCGGCTCGCGCCGCCGTCCCAGCACGACCACGTGCGCGCCTTCGCCGGCGTAGCGGCGGGCGACGGCCGCCCCGATGCCGGTGCCGCCGCCGGTGATCGCCACGACCTTGCCTATCGAGTCCACTGTGGATCCTTTCTACGCGGGGAACGCCGAGCGGGCCGACATCCCGAAGTCGGCCAGCAGGGCCTGGCCGTTGACCGGCCGCGAAGCCGGGGACGCGAGGAACAGCACCTGCCGGGCGACGTCCCCGGCCGCCTGCACCGGGAACGCGGGGTCGTCCAGGACGGCGCCGAGGTCGGCGCGCGCCATCGGCGTGTCCACCACCGACGGGCAGACGCAGTTGACCCGGATCCCCGGCACCTCGACGGCCAGCGCGCGGGTCATCGCCACCACCGCGCCCTTGGACGCGCAGTAGGGCACCATGCCCGGCGCGGCCGTGAACGCCGAATCGCTGCCGAGCAGCACCACGGCGCCGTCGTCGGCGAGCCACCGCAGTGCGTGCTTGACCAGCAGGAACTGGCCGGTGACGTTGACGGCGAGGACCCGGGCCACGTCCGCGGCCGTGGTCGCGGCGAGCGGCGTGCCGACCGGGCCGGAGATGCCGGCGCAGCCGACGACGGCGTCGAGGCCGCCGAACTCCCGGGCCACGGTGTCCACCGCCGCAGCCAGCCCGGCCTCGTCGGTGACGTCCGCCCGGACGACGCCGGGGCCGGGCGCGCGGTCGACGACGCCGACGCGGGCGCCCTCGGCGCGGAACGCCCGCACGCAGGCCAGCCCGATGCCGGACGCCCCGCCGGTCACCAGGACCGCCTTCCCGGCGAGATCGGTTCGCATGGCCCCCATCCTCGCCGCGGGGGCCGCCGGGCGATTGGCGGCGAGCGCAGCGTTGTTGTCCGCCACCGCACGGGCGGTTCCGCGCGGGCCGATCGGGGCCGAGACTGGCCAGGGTGAGCACGCCGCACCCCCTCGACCCGCTGAGCGCCGCCGAACTGTCCGCCGGCCGTGCGGTCCTCGCCTCGGCCGGACTGGCCGGCGGCACGATCCGGGTCCCGCAGGTCCTGCCGGTCGAACCCGCCAAGGAGGACGTGCGCGCCGGCGGGGGCGACCGCCGCCTCCGCTACACGCTCCTCGACACCGCCACCGGCCGCGCCGGCGAAGCCGTCGTCTCGGTGACGAAGCACGAGCTGGTCTCCTGGGACGACTGGGCCGAAGCCGACGGGCAGCCGTCGTACCTGTTCGAGGAGTACGCGCTGGCCGAGCAGCTGACGAAGGCGTCGGCGGGCTGGCAGGCCGCGATGGCGCGGCGCGGCCTCGCCGACCGGATCGGCCACGCCTTCTGCGCGCCGCTGGCGCCCGGGTACTTCGGGCGCGAGGACGAGACCGGCCGCGTCATGCGCTCGCTGACGTTCCTGCGCGAAGACGACGGCGACAGCCCCTGGGCGCACCCGGTCGAAGGCCTGGTGGTGCACCTGAACCTGACCGAGCGACGCGTGCTGCGCGTCGAAGACGAAGGCGACGTGCCGGTGCCCGCGGAGAGCGGGCGGTACACCGGCGTCCCGGCGCGGACCTCGCAGAAGCCGATCGAGATCACCCAGCCCGGCGGTCCGAGCTTCACCGTCGACGGCTCCGAGGTGACCTGGGAAGGCTGGCGCCTGCGCGTCGGCTTCAACGCCCGCGAGGGCCTGACACTGCACCAGGTGAGCTTCCAGGGCCGGCCGGTCCTGTACCGGGCTTCCGTCCCCGAGATGGTGGTCCCCTACGGCGATGTCGCGCCCGGCCGGTTCTGGATCAGCTACTTCGACGCCGGCGAGTACCAGTTCGGCAAGAACGTGAACGATCTGCGCCTCGGCTGCGACTGCGTCGGGGTCATCCACTACTTCCCGGCCTGGGTGGCCGACGACCACGGCGAGCCGGTGGAGATCCCGCGCGCGATCTGCCTGCACGAGGAGGACGACGGGATCCTCTGGAAGCACACCGACCTCGCCGGGCGGCCGGAAGTGCGCCGCTCGCGGCGGCTGGTCGTCTCCTCGATCTCGACCATCGGCAACTACGACTACGGCCACTACTGGTACTTCCACGTCGACGGCTCGATCGAGTTCGAGGCGAAGGCCACCGGCATCGTCTTCTGCGGCGCCGGGACGCCGGGGCAGGACCAGCCGCACGCGACCGAGCTGGCGCCCGGCCTGTTCGCGCCGGTGCACCAGCACCTGTTCTGCGCCCGGCTCGACGTCGAGGTCGACGGTGAGCGCACCAGCCTGCACGAGGTGGACGTCGAACGCGTCCCGACCGGGCCGGGCAACCCGTACGGCAACGCGTTCACCTGGAAGAGCACGCTGCTGCGGACCGAACGCGAGGCGATGCGCCCGGCCGACCCGGCCCGCGCCCGCGTCTGGGAGGTCCGCAGCGCGGCGCGGGTGAACCGGCTCGGCAAGCCGACCGCCTACCAGCTGGTGCCGCGCCCCTCGGCGACGCTGATGGCGCAGCCGGAGGCGACAGTGCACGCCCGCGCCACCTTCGCGACGAAACACCTGTGGGCGACGCCGTACCACGAGGACGAGCGGTTCCCGGCCGGCGACCGGCCCAACGCCCACCCCGGCGGCGCCGGCCTGCCCGCCTGGACCGCGGCCGACCGCGGCCTCGTCGACACCGACCTCGTGCTGTGGCACGTCTTCGGCCCCACCCACGTCCCCCGCCCCGAGGACTGGCCGGTGATGCCGGTCGACCGCTCGGGGTTCCTGTTCCGGCCGTCCGGGTTCCTCGACCGCAACCCCGCGCTCGACCTCCCGTCCGGCGACCACTGTGACCACTGAAACATCCGCCGGGGATCCGCCACCCGGACCCCCGGACGACGTTTTGAGGACGCGATGACTCTCTCCGACACTTCCACGTGGCTGCCGCTCGACGGCCTGGCCCCCGGCTTCGACGCCAACAAGGCGCCGACGGTCGACGACCTGCAGGGCCGGTCCTTCGTGCTGCACGACGACGAGGGCGGCCCCGACCGGGTCACCGGCACCGACGTCGCGGCCGGCGAGACGTTCCTCGTCGACGACGACCTCTACTACGTCCAGCGCCACCCGTCGGCGGACTCGCGGGAAGCGGTGTCGCTCTTCCTGGACCTGCGGGCCGGGCGCGCGCTGGTCGTCACCACGACGATCGGCGAGCACGGCACCCCGCGCGTCACCCAGGAGTTCCGGCCCGCGACCATCGACGGCCACGCCGTCCGCGGTGAGCCGATGGCGCCGAGCACCGCGCTCATCGGCCGCCGCGTGCTGTGGGTGTACAGCCCCGAACACGCCTACGAGCACGTCTACCTCAGCCCGCACTGGTACACCTGGCAGTGCCTCGCCGGGCCCGAGCGCGGCCTGGCCGACACCGACGAGAACACCGTCTACCGGATCCGGCCGGGCATCCACGTCTTCACCTGGCGGGAGAAGGTCATCCCGTGCGCGTCGGTGACGGTCGCCGATCACCGCGACGCCCGCCACCTGCGCTCCCACGGTGTCCTCTTCGGACTCGACGCCACCGGGGAGCACCCGGCGCACTTCACCTTCGGCGCGTACGGACGGCTGCTGGGCACCACCGTCCACCCGGCCGGGTTCGACCCCGCGGAAGGCTGAGCCGTGCCCGCCGACCTGGTGCTGACCAACGCCGTCGTGTACTCAGTGGACGCCGCGCGGCCGTGGGCGTCGTCGCTGGCCGTCGCCGACGGGAAGATCCTCGCGCTCGAAGACGTCGAGCGCGGCCCGAAGACCGAGGTGCTCGACCTCGGCGGCGCGTTCGTCATGCCGGGGCTCGTCGACGTGCACAACCACCACGCGATGGCCGGCCGCGCCGAGCTGTTCGAGCTCACCTTCGGCGCGGACGCGGGCGTCGAGGACATCCTCGCCGCCGTCCGCGCGCGGGCCGCGTCGCTGAGCCCGGACGAATGGCTGACCGGGGGCGCCTGGGCGTCCACTATGGTCGCGGAGCTGTCGTCGTCGACGGCCCGGCGCGCGCTGGACGAGGCCGCCGGCGGACGGCCCGTGTCGCTGTCGGACGACAGCAGGCACAACCGCTGGGTGAGCAGCCGTGCCCTGGAGCTGGCGGGCATCGCGGCGGCGACCCCGGACCCGCCCGGCGGGGTGATCGTCCGGGACGGCGGTTCGCCCAGCGGGCTCCTGCTGGAGGCGGCCGGGGTGCTCGTCGAGCGGGTGGCCGGCGGCCTGACCCCGGAGCAGCACCGTCGCGCGTCCCAGCGGGCGATCGAGATCCTGCACGGCTTCGGCGTCACGGCGTTCCAGGACGCCGGGGTCTCGACCGACATCCTGGGCGCGCTCCGGTCGCTGGACCTCGCGGGCAAGCTCGACGCGTGGGTGGTGTCGTCGCTGCTGGTCAACGACCCGATCTTCGGGTTCGACCCGGTCGGGGCGCCGCTGCTGGCGGTCGCGGAGTCCTACCGCAGCCCGCACCACCGCCCGGACTTCGTGAAGATCTTCCTCGACGGCGTCCCCCCGACCCGCACGGCGGCGTTCCTGGAGCCGTACCTGCCCGACGAAACCCACGGCGCCTGCTTCCACGGCGCGACGACGATGTCCCCGGCCGAGCTGACCGAGTGGCTGCTGACCGCGGCCGGGGCGGGCCTTTCGGCGAAGGTCCACTGCACGGGCGACGCCTCGGTGCGGCAGTTCCTGGACGCGGTCGAGCAGGTGCGCGCCGCGGGGTTCACCGGCACCCGGTTCCAGGTGGCCCACGGGCAGTTCGTGCACCCCGACGACCTGCCGCGCTTCGCCGCGTTGGGGGTGGCCGCGGACATCTCGCCGTTCCTGTGGGTGCCGGGGGTCATCCCGTCGGCGATCGCCCAGGTGCTGCCGGCTTCGCGCGCTTCCCGGATGCAGCCGAACCGGACGCTGCTCGATCTGGGCGCGCTGGTCGCGGGCGGATCGGACTGGCCGGTGAGCGAGTCCCCGAACGCCTGGGAAGGCATCGCGGGCCTGGTCACCCGTGAAGACCCGGCCGGCCGCCGCCCGGGAGCGCTCTGGCCGGAGCAGGCGATCACCCTGGCCGAGGCGATCGAGGCGTTCACCCTCGGCGGGGCGCGCGCGTGCGGGCTGGACGACGTGACGGGCGCGTTGACGCCGGGCCGGTCGGCGGACTTCGTGGTCCTGGACCGCGATCCCTTCCGGACGGCCGAGGTGGCGGCGACCCGGGTCGTCGAGACGTGGTTCGCGGGGCGGCGGGTCTTCGCGCGCTGACCCGGCGCTGACCTGGCGGGCAGTTTCTCCTACACTGGTAGAGAAACCAGTGCGGGAGGTGGCCGGGTGCCCAAGATCATCGACCACGACCAGCGGCGCAGCGACATCGTCGACGTGACGTGGGACCTGATCGTGCGGGGCGGGATCGAAGCCGCCACGATGCGGGAAATCGCCGCCGCCGCCGGGTTCGCCAACGGCGCGCTCAAGCTGTACTTCCCCGGTAAGGAAGACATCATCGCGGCCACCTACGAGCGGGCGCTGGCCATGATGCGCCGGTACATCGAGCTCGACGGCCTGCGCGGGCTCCCCGCACTGCGCGAGATGTGCGTGTCGTCCATGCCGATCGACGAAGAGCGCATCACCGCCGGGCGGGTGCTGCTGATCTTCTGGCAGATGTCGCTGTCGAACCGCCGGATGCACGACAAGTACCTCGAGCACGTCCGCGAGTGGCGCGGCCTCCTGCACCGCTTCCTGACCGAGGGCCGCGAAGACGGCGACATCGTCACCGGCACCCCGGACGAGCAGATCGTCGACGAGATCGTGCTGCTCAACGCCGGCGCCAACGTGATGAGCCTGGTGGCGGGCGAGTTCTCCACGGTCGACCTCCAGCACCGGCACCTGGAGTCCCTGCTGGACCGCCTCACCCGCCCCTGACCTCACTGGTGGACGTGGGGTGGAGACAGGCGGATGCGCCTTGTCTGCACCCGCCGGCGTCGCCCCCTCGACCCGCCAATCCGGCAAACACCTCACCGTCGCCTACCGCCGCGGCTGCGACAAGCAACTCCGCGCCGCACTCATCAGCCGGCCACCGCGGTTGCCGACACCCTCCACCAACAGACCGCTTGACACACGGCTCTCAGGCGAAGATCCCCCGCAGGTAGGCGGCCACCTCGGCGTGCGACCGCGCGGACGCGGGCAGGTCCGTGTACAGCCCGTAGAACCCGTGGATCTGCCCCGCGTACCGGTGCAGGTCCACGGCCACGCCGGCGTCCGACAGCCGCCGCGCGAAGGCCTCCCCTTCGTCGCGCAGGACGTCGTACTCCGCCGTCAGCACCAACGCCGGCGGCAGGCCCGACAGGTCGCGCGCCCGGGACGGCAGCAGGTACGGGTCGTCGAGGGCCTCCCGGTCCGGGACGTACTGGGCGAAGAAGAACCGCATCGCGCCGGCCGTCATGCCGTAGCCGGTCGCGAAGTCCACATAGGACGCGTGGCCGTCGTCCGGGTGGCCGGACACCGGGCAGATCAGCACCTGCGCCGCGATCGCCGGGCCACCGCGGTCGCGGGACATCAGCGAGACCACGGTGGACAGGTTGCCGCCGGCGCTTTCCCCGCCCACCGCGATGCGCGCCGGGTCCACCGCCGCCCCGGCGCCGCCGCCGGCCAGCCACTCCAGCACCGCGTAGCAGTCCGCGGGTGCCGCCGGGTAGGGGTCCTCGGGCGCCAGGCGGTACTCGACGGCCGCGACCGCGACCGACGCCGCCGCGCACACCGCCCGCGAAGAGACCTCGTTCTCCTCGATCGAGCCGATCGTCCAGCCACCGCCGTGGATCCACCCGAACACCGGGACCGGACCCGGCGCGTCCGGGAGGTACAGCCGGACGCGCAGGTCGCCGCCCGGGCCGGGCACCCGGTGGTCGGTCACCGACGCCACCGGCGCCGCGGGGCCCGGTTCCGGGCGCGACCGCGCGAACTCGGCCCGCAACTCGGCGGCCGTCAACGGCCGGGCCGGTGCGTCAGGGCTGCGGGCCAGCAATGCGCGCACCGCGGGGTCGAGACCCATGCTCACACCGCCTCCGCGACGAGGACCCGCGGCGAGCCAGGCAGCGTCAGCCGGTCCACCGGGCGCCACCCGGCGTCGGCCAGCCAGCCGCGGACGTCCCGTTCTGGGTGCACGACCGTGCCGTCGATGACCAGGTACTCCCCTGCGTGCAGCGCGTCGAGCGCCCGCGGCGAAGCGTCGTCGTCCAGGAAGAAGTCGAGCAGCAGCAGCCGCGCGCCCGGGGCCGCCGCGGCCCGCGCGTGCCGCAGGATCGCACGGTTCTCGTCGACGGAGAACCGGTGCACGACGTGGTTGACCATGACCAGGTCGAACTCGCCCGCCGGCTCGGCGTCCGGGGTCGGCGCACCGACCACGGTCGCCCGGTCCGCGAACTCCGCGACCGCCGCCGTCACCGGCTCCACCGACCGCGGGTCGTAGACGAACGTCGCCCGCAGGACGTCGTTGGCGTGCAGGGCCTGCACCGCGAACTCGGCCGAAAGACCACCCAGGTCCAAGAGGTTTTTGAAGCCGCCGAAGTCGAAAATTCGCGCCAGCATCCGGGCGTGTAGGGCGTTATACACCATGACGCCGCCGAGGAACCGGTCCCAGCGGTCGCCGTCGAGGTCGAGGTCGCCGGGTTCGCCGGTGTCGGTGGTGTGCGCGAACTGCAGCCAGTGCGGGTAGCTGATGGTCTCGAGGAAGGTCAGGAACGGCGCCAGGTCCAGACCTCCCCCGCCGAGGTACTCCGCGATGTCGGGGGTGAGCGCGTATCGACCGTCCACACGGGACAGCAGGCCGAGCGCGGCGAGGGTGTCCGCGAGGATGCGGACGGTCTGCTCCGGTTTGCCCGTGCGATCGGCCAGTTCGCCCGCGCCGAGCGGGCCGGCCGCCAGAGCAGGGAACAGGCCGATCCGGTTGGCGGCGAAGAGCTGCTGGGACCGCATGTAGCCGACGGCGGTCTCCACGATCGGCTCGGGCGTGGCAGGGGTGGGTGTCACGTCGTCCTCCTTCTGTTCGACGCGGACACTCTACATGCGTAGATAAAAGAGTCCAGGGACGAATTTCCCTCGCACAGCAACAAAAAGCCGTGAGGTTTCAACTTCCTACGTTCGTAGAATAAAACCATTGACACCGCATGGCGCCGGTGTCAACATGCGTAGAACTACCCCTGCCGGAGCCCGGCAGTCCGGCCCGCCCCTTCGCGGCGGGCGCGAGGAAGGGGAATCCATGACGCTGCTCGAAATCCGGGAGCTCACCGTCGGCGTCGTCACCGACGACAGCGAGCGCGAACTCGTGCGGGAGCTCTCCCTCGATCTCGGGCGGGGGCGGACGCTCTGCGTGGTCGGCGAGTCCGGCAGCGGCAAGACCGTGACCGCCCTGTCGATCATCCGCCTGCTCGAGTTCGTCGCCCCCGTCCGCACCCGCGGCGAGATCGCGGTCGACGGCGTGGACGTGACGAAGCTGCCCGCCGACGCGATGCGCGCCTACCGCGGCCCGCGGATCGGCATGATCTTCCAGGAAGCCCTCGACTCCCTCAACCCGAGCCGCCGCGTCGGTGCCCAGCTCGCCGAGGCCCACCGCGAACCCGGGTCGCGGCCCGGGCAGGCGGCCCGCCGTGGCAGCCCGCTGCGCAAGCGGGCCGAAGCCAAGGCGCGGCGGCTGCTGACCGAGGTCGGGCTCACCGACACCGACCGGATCCTGCGGCTGTACCCGCACCAGATGTCCGGCGGCATGCAGCAGCGCGTGATGATCGCGCTCGCCTTGATGGCCGACCCCGACCTGCTGATCGCCGACGAGCCGACCACCGCGCTGGACGTCACCACCCAGGCGGAGATCCTCACGCTCTTCGACCGCGTCCGCCGCGACCACGGCACGGCCTGCGTGTTCATCACCCACGACATGGGCGTCGCCGCGCAGGTCGCCGACCGGATCGCGGTGATGTACCGCGGCCGGCTGGTCGAGGTGGGCTCGCGCGACGAGGTGCTGACCCGGCCGAAGCACCCGTACACCCGGGCGCTGCTCGGCTGCGTGCCGCAGCTCGGCGTCGACCGCCGCGACGGCTTCCCGACCATCTCCCCCGCCCTGCTCGAATCGGCCATGGCGGGCGAGGCGACCGAAGCCGTCGAAACCCCGCCGCTGAAGCCGCGGCCGCCCGCGAACCACGACGGCACTCCGCTCACCATCACCGCGGTGTCCAAAGTGTACGGCCGGAGAGGACGTCGGGTGGCCGCCGTCCGCGACGTCTCCCTCGAACTCGCGCCGGGCGAGTTCTTCGGCCTGGTCGGGGAATCCGGCTCCGGCAAGTCCACCCTCGGCCGGCTGGTGAGCGCGCTGGAACCACCGACTTCGGGCACGATCGTCTTCGGCCCGCACGGGATCACCCCCGCCGGGCTGACCGGTGCCGAGCGCGCGTTCCGCCGCCGCGTCCAGCTCATCTTCCAGGACCCGCAGAGTTCCCTCGACCCCCGCCACACCGCGGCGCGGATCATCGCCGAGCCCCTGAAGGAACTGACCCCGCTGCGCGGCGCCGAACTGGACCGCCGGGTGGCCGGCCTCATCGGCGAGGTGGGCTTGCCGGCGGACACCGCGGGCAAGCTGCCGTCGCAGCTGTCCGGCGGGCAGCGCCAGCGCGTCTCCATCGCCCGCGCGATCGCCGCCGAACCCGAGCTGATCGTCGCCGACGAGCCGACGTCGGCGCTCGACGTCTCGGTGCAGGGCCAGGTGCTGAACCTGCTGCTGGACCTGCGCCGCACCCGCACGGTGAGCCTGCTGTTCATCACCCACAACCTCAGCCTGGTGCTGTCGGTGGCCGACCGCGTCGGCGTGATGTACCGCGGCGAGCTGATCGAAACCGGAACGCCCGACGAGATCCGCCTCGCGCCGCGGCACGGCTACACCCGGCGCCTGCTCGCCGCCAACCCCGACCTGCCCGCCCTCCCCCACACAGGATCGACGCGCCCATGAAGAGAACTCCATTGCTCGCCGCCCTCGCCGCCGTGGCCACACTGCTGGCCGGCTGCACGGGCAGCGCCGGCACCACGACCGCCGCCGGCGGGCCCCCGGTCCGCGGCGGCAACCTGACCGTCGCCGTCCCCACCGATCCGCAGTCGCTCGACATGGTCGCCAACCCCGGCCAGGTGACCGCCCAGATCGGCAACATGATGTACGAGAAGCTGTTCGAGGTCGACCGGCACTTCGTCGCCCGGCCGATGCTCGTCGACAGCTACACCACCAGCCCGGACCGGCTCGCCTACACCTTCAAGCTGCGCCAGGGCGTCACCTTCCAGGACGGCAACCCGCTGACCGCGGAGGACGTCGTCGCGAGCCTCCGGCGCTGGCAGCAGAACCACCGCACCGGTCAGCTCGTCACCCCGGACATCGACGCGATCACCGCGGCGGACCCGGCGACGGTGACCGTCAAGCTCAAGCGGCCGCGCTACCCGCTGATCGACGAGCTGGCCGGCGCCGGCACCGAAATCTACGAAGCGAAGAACCTCGCCGGCCTGCCCGCCACCGGGTTCGGCCAGGACAAGGCGATCGGCACCGGCCCGTACAAGCTGAAGAGCTGGGACATCGGCCGGCAGCTGGTGCTCGAACGCCACGACGGCTACCAGTCGCGCTCCGAAGAGGACTGGGGCGGCCAGGCCGGCGCCAAGCACGCCTACCTCGACACCGTCACCTACCAGGTCGTCGGCGACCAGGATGCGCTGATCAACGGCCTGCAGACCGGCCAGTGGGACCACGCGATGCCGGCCAACGACCAGTACGAGCAGCTCAAGGCCAACCCGAACCTCGTGGTGCACAACCTGCCCGGGGGCAACGAAAACGTCGTCATCCCCAACTTCCACCCGGGCTCGAAGTTCGCCGACCCGCGGGCGCGCCAGGCGCTGAACCTGCTGCTGGACAAGCCCGCCATCAACGCGGCCACCGGCGGCAGCACGGACCTCACCATCGACACCGGCGCGTTCGCCTCGCCGGACAACAAGGCGTCCTATTCGACCGCCGGCGAGTCCGTCTACCGGCAGCACGACCCGGCGCGCGCGAAGCAGCTGCTCGCCGAAGCCGGCGTCACCGCCGGGACGACGATCCGCATCGTCACCACGAACTCCTACCCCGAATTCGGCAAGTGGGCCGTGCTCATCCAGGACGCGCTCGGGAAGATCGGCCTGCGCGCCGAGATCAACACCTTCGACTTCGCCACCATGCTCGGCACCCTGACCAAGGACCCGGGCGGCTGGGACATCACGACGCTGTTCTTCGACTCGTCCCTGACCTCACCCGCCCAGATGCCCGCGCTCACCCTCGGCACGCTCAACGGCTCGTCTTCGCCGGAACTCGACGCGCTGATGGCCGAGTTCACCGCCTCGACCACGCCCGAGCAGGCGAAAACCGTCATCGACAAGCTCCAGGCGTTCACCTGGAAGCAGCTCTCGGTGATCACGCTCAGCCAATCGAGGCTCTACGCGGCCTACAGCCCGCGGCTCAAGGGCTACGGCGACTTCTACCGGATCTTCTGGAACTCCTGGCCGGCCGCATGACCGGGGTGCTGCTGCGCCGGCTGCGCGACCTGCTGATCATCCTGGTCATCGTCGGCACGATGATGTTCTTCGTCATCCGGCTGATCCCCGGCGACCCGGCCCAGGCCATCCTCGGTCCCACCGCGCGTCCGGCCGACGTCGCCGCGCTGCGGACGAGCATGGGCCTCGACGGCTCGCTCTGGCGGCAGTACCTGAGCTGGGCCGGGCACGTGGTCCGCGGCGACTTCGGGACGTCGATCACCTACCACCGGCCGGTCCTGGGCGTGGTGGCCGCGCACATCGTGCCGACGCTGACCCTGGCCGTGCTGTCCACGGTGATCAGCTTCGTCCTGTCGGTGGCGATCACGTCGTGGCAGGCGGTGTCGCCGCGCAACCCGGTGGCCCGCACGCTCGACCGGCTGTCCTCGCTCGGCATGGCGATGCCGGATTTCTGGATCTCGCTGGTCCTGGTCCTGGTGTTCTCGGTGACGCTGCGCTGGTTCCCCTCCGGCGGCTACCACGACCTGGTCACCGACCCGGTGGCCGCGGTGCCGGCCCTGGTGCTGCCGGTGACCGTGCTCGTCATCGGGCAGACGGCGCTGTTCGTGCTCACCCTGCGCGAGAGCGTGCTCGGCGAACTGCCGCAGGCCTACCTGCGGACCGCGCGGGTCAAGGGGCTGCCCGAACGGCGGGTCGTGCTGGCGCACGTCCTGCCGAACGCGCTGATGCCGCTGGTGACGCAGTTGGGCAGCAACTTCGCCATGCTCGTCGGCGGGATCGTGATCATCGAATCGATCTTCGTCGTGCCCGGGCTGGGTCACCTGCTGATGGGCGCGGTGTCCACCCGGGACTTCCCCCTCATCCAGGGCGTGACGTTGTTCGTCGCGGTGCTGTTCGTCGTGGTCAACCTGCTGGTCGACCTCTCCTACGCGCTGCTCGACCCGAAGGTGCGTGTCGCATGAGCCTCGCCGTCGCCGAGCCGGCTCCCGCGGTGGACGCGCCCCCGCCCCGGCGGGCGGCCCGGCTGTTCCGCCGCAACCGGACCCTCGTGGTGGGTTCGGCCGTCCTCGGCCTCCTCGTGGTCGCCGTGGTCGTGCTGCCGTTCTTCCTGCCCAGCGTCAGCGCAACCGACCCGGTGCACCGGCTGCTCCCGCCGTCGGCCGCGCACCCGCTCGGCACCGACTCCTTCGGCCGGGACGTCTTCGCCCGGCTGGTGTCCGGCGGCCGCGCGTCACTCGGGCTCTCGGCGCTGATCACGCTGTGCGCGGCGTTCTCCGGCATGGTGATCGGCCTGGTCAGCGGCTTCTACCGGGTCGCAGACGCGGTGCTGATGCGGTTGATGGACGCGTGGATGTCCTTCCCGGCGATCATCCTCGCGATGGCGCTGGCCATCGCGCTCGGCGCCAGCATCTGGACCGAGCTGATCGCGCTGACGGTGATCTTCACGCCGTTCACCGCCCGCGTGATCCGCAGCCGGGTGCTCGGCATCGCCGGGCGCCAGTACATCGGCGCCGCGCGTGTGTCCGGGATGAGCCGCGCCAAGATCCTGCTGGTGCACGTGTTCCCCAACGTGCTGCCGCTGGCCCTGGTCCAGGTCGTCATCCTCGCCGCGGCCGCGATGCTGGTCGACGGGGCCATGAGCTTCCTCGGCCTCGGCATCGCCCCGCCCACCCCGACCTGGGGCAACATGATCGCCGAGGGCCGGTCGTACCTGGTCGTCGCGCCGTGGCTGGTCGTGGTGCCCGGCGTGACGATCATGGTCTGCGTGCTCCTGCTCAACCTCATCGGCTCGGCGCTGCGGATCGCCGTCGACGCCCGGGCCCGCACGCTCGGCGAGCTGCAGCGCCTGCGCCGTTCGTCCTGAGAAAGGATCTCCTTGACGCTCCTCGCTTCCCCGGCCGTGCGCCGGTTCGCTCCCGACGGTCCGGCGTCCGGCCCGCCGGTGCTGCTCCTGCACGGCTTCGCCTCCGACGGGCCCACCGACTGGGTCAGCACCGGCTGGCCGTCGGCGCTGACCGCGGCGGGCCGCGCGGTGGTGGTGCCCGACCTGCCCGGCCACGGTTCCAGCCCCCCGCTCGCGGACTCCGCCCCGAAGGCGGTGGTGGCGGAACTCGCCCGCGCGGTCGGCGAACTGTCCGAAGTGGACGTCGTCGGCTATTCGCTCGGCGCCCGGCTGGCGTGGGAGCTGCCCCCGTTGCTGCCGGTCCGGCGACTGGTGCTGGGCGGGCTCAGCCCGCACGAGCCGTTCGGCGCGGTCGACGTCGAGGCCGCACTCGCCTTCGCCCGCGGCGGCCGGCTGCCCGCGGACCCGCTGACGGCGGTGATCGCCCGGATGATCACCGCACCCGGCCGCAACCCGAGCGCCCTCGCCCACTGCATCGAGGGCCTGCGCCGCGAACCGTTCACCCCGCACGCCGGCACGATCACCGTGCCGACGCGGTTCATCGCGGGCCAGGACGACCCGATCAGCCAGGGCATCGAGACCCTGGTGCCCCTGGTACCCGGCAGCGACCTGCTCCGCGTGCCAGGCGACCACGGCGCCACCCTGCGCGGCACCCCGTTCCGCACCACCACCCTCACGTTCCTCACCACCCCCTGAACCCCCACCAGGCGTCACTTTCGTAGGGAAAGTGCGCCGCCCGAGGCGGAGCTTTCGTAGGGAAAGTGACGTCTAGCGGGGGCTGGTGGGGGTGGTGTTGCAGTCGAGGCACAGGTGGGCGAGGGCTGCGCGGATCTCCTTGCCGTGCTGGCGGACCAGGAGGAGCGCGCCCAGGTTGTCGGTCAGCTGTTCCAGGCGGCTCACTCCGAACAGGACGTTCGCCACCGGTTCGTACGCCAGGCAGAACGCCAGCGCCAGCTGGGCGCGAGTGGCGCCGAAGTCCGCCGCGATCGAGGCGAGTTCGGGGGAAGCGGCCACGATGGACTCCCGGATGCCGCCGACGTCCGCCCCGATCTTCCGCGACGGCGCCGGGTTGCCGAGCAGGACCCCGCCTTCGAACACGTCCGAAGCCTGCAACGCCAGGCGTCCGCTCGCGAAGTGCTTCCGGTAGGGCTCGCCTTCGGCCATCGCCCGGCGGGCGATCGAGTACTTCAGCTGCGCGAACTCCGGACCCGGCAGACCTTCCCGGCCGGCGAAGTCCAGCGCGAGGTCCAGGTCGGCGGCGAGCCAGTTGTTGACGCCCCAGCCGCCGATCCGCCCGGCCCGGACCTGCTCGGCGACCTCGGTGACGACCCGCGGGATGTCCGGGCGGTCCCGGTAGTCCCCCACGACGACGAGGTCGGCGTGCTCCGTGCCGATCCGGCCCAGCGACGTCTCGAGCTGTTCGGCGAAGCCGCGGCGCGGGTAGTCCCAGAGCCACAGTTTGCCGCACAGCACGTACTCCTCGCGCGCGATCCCGGCCGTCCGGACGGCCTCGCCGAAGATCAGGTCGGTGCGCGAGTTCTCCGCGTGCGGGCCGAAGTCGTAGTGGGCGACGTCGAACAACGTGACGCCGGCGTCGACGGCCGTCCTGAGCAGCCGGACGGCGTCACCGAACGCCATCCGGTCCCAGGTGTTCCACGAGCCGAGGCCGAAGGCCGATCTTCCGAGCACGGGTTTCCCTTTCGTCGCAGCCCATGTTTCGTCTACGATTGTAGAATGAAAACCCGGATCGTGGTGGTCACCGGCGGCGCGAGCGGAATCGGCCGGGGTATCGCCGCAGCGTTTCTGGCCGCCGGCGACCGGGTGGTCGTCGCCGACGTGGACGCGGCGGCGGCGCAAACCGCCGGCCGCGAAATCGGTGCCGAGGCCGTCGAGCTGGACATCGCGGACCCGGCGTCGGTCGACGCGGCGGTTGCCCTGGTCGCGGAGCGGTTCGGGCCGGTGGACGTGCTGGTCAACAACGCCGGGCTGGCCGGTGGGGGCGGGCCGTTGACCGGCCTCGACGCCGAAGTGTTCGACCGGTGCGTACGGGTCAACTTCCGCGGCACGTTCCTGATGACCCGCGCGGTGGGGGCGCAGATGGTCGCGGCGGGGGTCCGCGGATCGATCGTGAACGTTTCGTCGATCGGCGCGCGGCAGCCGACGCCCGGGCTCGGGCACTACGAAGCGACGAAGGCGGCGGTCGACGCGCTGACCCGGTCCGCCGCTTTGGAGCTGGCACCGCACGGGATCCGGGTCAACGCTGTCGCGCCCGGCCCCGTCCTGACACCGATGACGGCGGGGTTCGCCGGGGACGCCGCCGCCCGCGCGGCCTGGGAATCCCGGATCCCGCTGGGCCGCATCGCCGCCGTCGAAGACGTCGTTCCGTCGGTGGTGTTCCTGGCCTCGCCCGGCGCCGGGCACATCACCGGGGTCAGCCTGGCGGTGGACGGCGGGCAGCTGCTCACCTGACTATCCCTTGTGGACGATCCGGCCGCCGGTCACGGTCAGCTCGACGGCGACCGACGGCAGGTCGGCCGGCGCCACCGCCAGGGGATCGGCCGCGAGCACGCAGAAGTCCGCGGCCATGCCCGGCTCCAGGGACCCCTTCCAGGCCGCGGACCCGTCCTGCGCGGCGGCAGCGGTCGTGTAGCAGCGGAGCAGCCGCGCGGTCAGGTCCGGCGTCACGCCCCGCGCACCCAGCAGCTCCCCCGCGGCCGCGAGGTGGACCCGCCAGTCGGGCGTCACGACCGGCGCGTCACTGCTCAGCGTCAGCCGCACTCCGAGGTCCAGGACCTCCCGCAGGGGCCACGCCTTCGCGGCGACGTCGGCGCCGAGCGCGCCGGCGACCATCGGCCGCATCGCGGTGGCGATGGCGGGTTGCGTGGTCAGCCCGACACCGTGCTCGGCCATGCGCCGCAGCTGGGCCGGGGTGACGAGGTCGCCGTGCACCAGGTGGTCACCCTCGCGCAGGTGCGCGAGGGCCGCTTCGATGCTGCGCTCGCCGGTCGCGTGGACGCCGACGACGAGACCGGCTTCGTGCGCCAGGGAGATCATCGCCGCCAGGTTGGCCGCGCGTGCGTCGTCGTCGGGGCCGTCGACGAGCAGGGTGCCGTGCGTGCCGTCGGCGTAGCAGTGGTGGGTCCAGGCCGTGCGCATCGGGGGGATCCCGTCGGCGAAGATCTTGACGCCGGTGACGGCCAGCCACGCCGGATCCGCCGCCGGGACCGGGGTCGCGAGGCCGCGGGCGAAGTCCGGCAGCGCGCTGGGGCCGTCCAGGAGGCCGAACAAGCGCAGCACGGTGACCCGGGCGCGCAGGCGGCCTTCGCGCTGCAGGGCCGCGTATTCGCCGAGGACTTCCGCCGAGAAGCAGCCGGTTTCGCCGGGGCCGAGCCCGGGTTCGGTGTAGCTGGTGATGCCGAGCGCCGCGCAGACGTCCCCGGCGCGCAGGATCGCCGCCCGGCGGTCTTCGGCGGTGACCACCGGGGCTTCCTCGTGGGGCGCGCCGAGCAGGGGGTGCGGCCAGCGGGCGCCGAGCCAGGTCGCGTGCAGGTGCGTGTCGTTGATGCCGGGCAGGACCACGCGCCCGGCGAGGTCCAGCACTTCGGTGTCCGGTCCGATGTGGGCGGTGAGGTACTCGCCCACCGCCGCGATCCGGCCGTTCCGGACGGCGAGGCCGCCGGGCACCGTGCCCGCGGGTCCGAGGGTGTGCACCGCACCGCCGTGCACCACCAGGTCCGCCGGCTGGATCCGTTGCGCCGTCATGGTTTCCTCCCGGCCTGGACTTTTTCTTCCACGACTGTAGACTAAAACGATGGCTCTGCCCACCCACACGGAGGCCGCCGTCCTCACCGGCCACGGCGCCCCGCTCGAACTGCGCGAACTCCCCCTGCCGGCCGACCCGGAACCCGGCGCCGCCCTCGTCCGGCTCACCTGCACCACCTTGTGCGGCACCGACGTCCACCTCTGGACCGGGCACATGAGCCTGCCCGGCATGCTCCCGATGGTGCTGGGTCACGAAATGGTCGGCGAAGTCGTCGCCACCGGCTCCGGCACCACCGACGCGCTCGGCCGCGAAATCCGCGCCGGCGACCGCATCGGCTGGTCCGAGTCGACGTGCGGGAAGTGCCACGGCTGCACCATCCTGCGCGAACCCGTCGCCTGCGAACGCCGCGGCTACGGCTTCCTCCAGCGCGCCGACCGCTTCCCGTACGCCACCGGCGGCCTGGCCCGCCACTGCTACGTCACACCCGGTGCGGCGAAGCTGCTGCTGCCGGACGACGTCGAGGACACCTGGGCGTCGATGTCCGGCTGCGCGGGCAAGACCGTGCTGCGCGCGGTCGCCCGGTCCGGGGGCATCCGTCCGAATGCGACGGTCCTGGTGCAGGGCGCCGGCGCGCTCGGGGTGTTCGCCACGGCGGTCGCGCGGCTCTGCGGTGCCGGGGTGGTGATCACCGTCGGCGGCCCGGCCGGCCGCCTCGAGGTGGCCGGGCGGTTCGGTGCGACCGCGACCGTTCCGGTCGGCTCCACGCCGGAGGAACGCATCGAGCGGGTGCGCGAGCTGACCGGCGGCCGCGGCGCCGACCACGTCTTCGACTTCGCGGGCGGCCCGACGATCGGCGAGGAGGCCGTCGCCTTCGCCGCCCAGCGCGGGACGATCGCCGTCGTCGGCTCCACCGGGCCGGTGCCCGCCCCGGTGCCGCTGGGCACGGTGATGGGCAAGGAGCTCACCATCGTCGGCTCGCTCAACGGCGACATCGCCGACTACCACCGCGCGATCGGGTTCTTCCGGGCCTTCGCCGGCCGGATGCCCTGGAACGAGCTGTTCAGCCCACCGGTCGGGCTGGCCGGCGCGTCCGCCGCCGTCGAGTCGATGGCCCGGCTCGGCGAACTCAAAGCCGTCATCGACCCCCGGCTGCCCTAGGAGGTTCCCGTGCCCATCCCCCAACGCCGCATCGGCCGCGACGGCCCGCTCACCGGCGTCCTGTCCCTCGGCTCGTGGCACACCTACGACCGGATGGACTTCCGCGAAGCCGTGGCCCTGCTGCAGACGGCCGTCGACGCCGGGATCAGCCTCTTCGACGTCGGTGTGTACGGCCTGCCCGGCAGTCCGCCGGCCGGCACCGACGTGCTGTTCTCGGCGATGGTCCGGGCCGCGGGCCTGCGCCGGGAGGACTACCTGCTGTCGGCGAAGCTGTGGCTGGAGGGCTATCCGGAGCACAGCCTGCGCGCGCAGCTGGAGAACGCGTTGTTCCGCGCCGGCGTCTCGCATGCCGACCTGGTGATCCTCGGCGACCTGCGCCGCGACGACACCGACCTGCGCGCCCTCGTCACCGACCTCGCCGGGCTGCGTTCGGCGGGGCTGATCGGGCAGTGGGGCGTCAACAACTGGCCGGCTTCGGCGATCAAGGCGGTCCACGGCTTCGCCACCGCCGACGGCGTGCCCGGTCCGGCCATCGCCCAGCTGAAGTACAGCGTCGCCCGGCGGTCCATTCCGGACGGTGCTCCGTTCGCCTCCGTGTTCTCCCTGGGTGTCTCGCTCCAGGCGTCCGATGTCTTCGAAGGCGGCGTGCTGCTCGGCAAGGGCGGGCGCCCGGTCGGCCGCGATCCCGGTGACGTCCGGCAGCGGATCGCCGGCTCCGCCGCGGACCTCGCGAAGGCGGCCGAAAGCGTCGGGGCGACGCCGGCCCAGCTCTGCCTGGCGTTCACCCTCACGCACCCGGCGAACACGACGACGTTGTTCGGCGCCACCGGTGTCCGGCAGCTCGAGGACAACCTGGCTGCGGTCGCGCTCGTCGAGCGGGTCGGGGCGGCCGAACTGCGCTCGCTCGTGGAACCGTTCTGGGCCGATCGTGATGTCGTGGATCCGGAGGGGCCGTGACTCCGGAACTGTCCGCCGAAACGCTGCCCGCGATCCGCGCGTCGCTGCGCAACCCGGCTCCGGAGGAGGTGATCGGCGGCCGGGACATCGTCCGGTCGGAGCACGTCCTCGACGGAGGCGTGGCCGTCACCGTCCTGCGGCCCCGGCTCGCGCGGCCGGACGCACCCGGGCTGTACAGCATCCACGGTGGCGGGATGGTGATGGACGACCGGTTCGCCGACCTGCCGCGGCTGGTGGCGCTCATCGAGGAGTTCGGGTTCGTCTGCGCGACGGTCGAGTACCGGCTGGCGCCCGAGCACCCGCACCCGATACCGCTCGAAGACTGCTACGCGGGTCTCGGGTGGTTCGCGGAGACCTTCGGCTTCGCGCAGCTGGTCGTGGGCGGCGGCAGTGCGGGCGGCGGGCTGAGCGCGGGAGTGGCGCTGCTGGCGCGCGATCGCGGTGGCCCCGCGCTGGCCGGGCAGCTGTTGCTGTGCCCGATGCTCGACGACCGGACGTCGGCGTTTCCGGAGGACTTGGAGGACTTGGCGGACCTGGAGGACCTGGTGTGGACCCGCGAGGCCAACGACTTCGGCTGGCGCAGCCTCCTGGCCGGGCAGACTTCGCCGTACGCGGCGCCGGCGCGGATGGCGGACTTGAGCGGCTTGCCCCCGGCCTTCGTGGAAGTCGGCGGGGCGGAGCTGTTCCGCGACGAGGACGTGACGTACGCGCAGCGGCTGGCGCAGGCGGGCGTCCCGACGGAACTGCACGTCTGGGCGGGTGCTCACCACGGCTTCGACCGCTTCGCCCCGGAGGCGGAGGTGACCCGCGCCGCCCTCGCCGCCCGGTCCTCGTGGCTGCGCCGCCTGCTCAGCCCCCGATGAGGTACCGCGCGGCCTGCTCGCCCACCAGCACCGCCGGCGCGTTGGTGTTGCCCGTCGGCACCCGGGGCAGCACCGACGCGTCCGCGACGACCAGCCCGTCGAGGCCGTGCACCGCCAGTTCCGGGCTCACCACCGCGTCGTCGCCGGTGCCCATCCGGCAGGTCCCCACCTGGTGGTGGTAGGTGATGGCCGTACGGCGGACGTACTCGCGCAGGTCGTCGCCCGGGGCCGGGTACCGCGGCCGCGCGCCCCACTCCTGCGCCAGCGCCGGGGCCCGGCCGACCGCGAGGCACTGCTCCACCGACGCCACCAGGCTTTCGAAGTCCGCCGGCGCCGACAGGGCGGCGAGGTCGATCAGCGGCGAGCCGTCCGGCGCCAGCCGCAGGCTCCCCCGGCTTTCCGGGGACACCATGCCCGCCATCAGGGAGAACCCCGTCGGCGGCCCGGACATCCACGGCTCGTACATCGGCACGCTGAAGCAGATCGGCTGCGTGTCCGGCACCGCGAGCCCGTCCCGGCTGCGCCAGAACCAGTGCACCTGCGTCACCGAACGACCCGGCACCGGCGGCGCGACCTCGCGGTCCGTCGCGAAGATCACCGGCGAGAGCAGGTGATCGTGCAGGTTGCGCCCCACGCCGGGCAGATCCGCGACGACGTCGATGCCGAGCGCGCGCAGCTCGTCCGCCGGGCCGACGCCGCTGCGGAGCAGGATCGCGGGCGAAGCCAGCGCACCCGCGGCGAGCACCACCAGGTCCGCCCGCAGCTCCCGCACCGCACCCCCGATCGAAACCACCACGCCGGTCACCCGGGCGCCCGCGAAGACCAGCCGGTGCACCAACGCTCCCGTGTGGACGGTCAGCCGGGAGGCCACCGGAAGGCCGTAGGCGTGCCAGGTGGTCAGCCGCCGTCCGCCGCGCACGGTGATCCGCTCGACGGAGACGCCGTCCAGGGTCCCGCTGTTGTAGTCGGGGTTGAGCGGCAGCCCGGTCTCGAGACACGCGTCCACTATGGACCGCTGGACCGGGTGCAGCGGCTCGTTCGGGACGACCTCCAGGAGGTCCTGCTCGATCCGCGCGAACACCGGCTCGACGTCGGCCCAGGACCAGCCGGGCAGGCCCCAGCCGTCGTAGTCGGCCGGGGCGCCGCGGACCCAGATCATCGCGTTGAGCGCGTGCGACCCGCCGAGGACCTTGCCGCGGGGCAGGTGGAGCCGCCGGCCGGCCGCATGGAGCTGCGGGACCGTGTAGAGGTCCCAGTCCTCGGGACCGTGCCACAGTTCCCCGGCCCGCGAAGGGTCGTGGATGGCGGGGTTCCCGTCGGGACCACCCGCTTCGAGCAGCGTCACCGCCGCGCCCGCGTCCACCAGCCGCCGCGCGACCACCGAACCGGCCGAGCCGGCCCCCACCACGATCACGTCCATGCGCCCCAGCCTGACGTGCGCCCCGGAAGCCGCACGGCATTCCTTCGCGGTCGGTCAACGGGCGTGCGGGAGCGGACAAGACCCGCGGCGGCCCGCCGCCCGATACTCGGCTCACCCCAGGCCGAGGAGGACACCGGGATGGCGACACGCCTCTGCATCGACGGACAGTGGACCGAGGCCGGCGGCGGCACGCTCCCGACTCGCGACCCCGCCACCGGGCGCGTCCTCGAAGAGGTCGGCACGGCGTCACGGGCCGACGTCGACGCCGCTGTCGCGGCCGCCCGGCGCGCGCTGTCCGCGCCGGAGTGGGCCGGGCTGCTGCCGGTCCGGCGCGCCGCGCTGCTGTTCCGCCTGGCCGGCCTCGTCGAGCAGCACCACGAGGAGCTCGCCCGGCTGGAGACCCTCGACCAGGGGCAGCCGATCGGCGTGTCCCGGCAGGTGAGCGTGACCGGCGCGGCGGAGCACTTCCGCTACTTCGCGGGCTGGGTGACGAAGCTGCAGGGCACCACGAACCCGGTGTCCTTCCCGGACACCCTGCACTACACCCGCCGCGAGCCGGTCGGGGTGAACGCACTGATCACGCCGTGGAACTTCCCGCTGATGATCCTCGCCTGGAAGCTCGCCCCGGCGCTGGCCACCGGCAACACGGTGGTGATCAAGCCGAGCGAGGTGACGCCGCTGACCAGCATCCGGCTGGTCGAGCTGGTCCACGAGGCCGGGATCCCGGCCGGCGTGGTCAACCTCGTCACCGGCGACGGCGCGGTCGGCGCCCTGCTGACCGGGCACCCGGACGTGGACCACGTCTCCTACACCGGATCCACGGCGGTCGGGAAGCTGATCACCGCGGCCAGCGCGGCGTCCAACCTCAAGCGGCTCACCCTCGAACTGGGCGGGAAGGCCCCGAGCATCATCGCGGCCGACGCCGACATCGACGCCGCCGTCGCCGGCAACCTCGCCGGGGCGACGCTCAACACCGGCCAGGTCTGCGCGGCCTACACGCGCTTCTACGTCGACCGCCGGCGCGAGCAGGAGTTCGTGGACAAGCTGGCGCGCGGCCTCGAGGGGCTGCGCCTCGGGCCCGGCACCGAAGAGACCACGCAGCTCGGACCGCTGGTCTCGGAAAAGCACCGCGAACACGTCGACTTCCTCGTCAGCACCGGCTGCGACCAGGGCGCCGATCTGGTGACCGGCGGCGCCCCGGCCGACGGCGACGGCTACTTCTACGCCCCGACGCTGTTCGCCGGCGTCCGCGACGACATGGCGATCATGCGCGAAGAGATCTTCGGCCCGGTCCTGGCGGTCACCGCCTACGACGACGGCGACGAACCCCTCGACCGGGCCAACAACACCGAATACGGCCTGGCCGCCACGGTGTGGACCCGCGACCTGCGCACGGCCCAGCGCTACGCGAACGGCATCCGGGCCGGCGCGGTCTTCGTCAACATGCCGCCGATCCCGGACATGGCGGCGCCGTGGGGCGGCTACAAGGCTTCCGGCTGGGGTCGCGAAATGGGCCCCTGGGCCCTGGACGCGTACACCGAAACCAAGTCCGTCTGGCTGCACTACGGGACCTGAACGGGGGTTTCCCCGACCGGCAAATCGTATATTTTTTGAGATACCTTCTTCGGAACCGGCAGGCAGGACCACGGATGACGTCTCTTCCGCAACGGCCCGGCAAGATCATCGCGCTGCACATCGGCTACCGCTCCCGCGCCGCCCAGCGCGGCCGGCTGCCGGAGCAGCCGTCGTACTTCCTCAAGCCGCCGACGTCCGTGGCGGCGAGCGGAGCCGTCCTCGAACGCCCAGCGGGCACCGAGCTGCTGGGCTTCGAAGGCGAGATCGCGCTGGTCATCGGCCGCACCGCCCGCCGCGTCACGCCCGAAGAAGCCTGGTCGTACGTCTCCGGCGTCACCGCGGCCAACGACTTCGGCGTCTACGACCTCCGGTACGCCGACAAGGGCAGCAACCTGCGGTCCAAGGGCGGGGACGGCTTCACGCCGCTCGGCCCGGCGGTCCTGCCCGCCGCGGACGTCGACCCGAGCGCGCTGCGGCTGCGGACGTGGCTCAACGGCGAGCTGGTCCAGGAGGACACCACCGCCGGCCTGCTCTTCGGCTTCGGGCGGCTGGTCGCCGACCTCTCGCAGCTGATCACCCTCGAACCCGGCGACGTCGTCCTGACCGGCACGCCCGCGGGCGCGTCGGTCGCCGTCCCCGGCGACGTCGTCGAGGTCGAGGTCGACACCCCCGGGCGCACGACCGGGAAGCTGGTCACCCCGATCGCCGAAGGGACCGTCCCGTTCGGGCCGTTCGGCGCGCTCCCCCGCGCGGACGAAAAGCAGCGCGCGGACGCGTACGGGACCACCGAGGCGGGGTTCGAGCTGACGCCCGAGCTGCGGGAGAAGCTCGAATCCGTCGGCACCGCGACGCTGTCCGCCCAGCTGCGCAAGCGCGGCTGCAACGCGGTGTCGATCGACGGGCTCACCTCGACCCGGCCGGGCACCCGGCTGACCGGCCGCGCCCGGACCCTGCGGTACCTGCCGTACCGCGAAGACCTGTTCCGGGAACACGGCGGCGGCTACAACGCGCAGAAGCGCGCGATCGACAGCCTCGGCCCCGGTGACGTCCTCGTCATGGAGGCCCGCGGCGAACGGGGCACCGGCACGGTCGGGGACATCCTCGCCCTGCGGGCGCAGGTGCGCGGTGCCGCCGGGATCGTCACCGACGGCGGGGTCCGCGACCTGGCCGCGGTGTCCGCGCTGGCCATCCCGGCCTACCACGCCGGGCCGCACCCCGCGGTGCTCGGCCGACGGCACGTGCCGTGGGACGTCGACGTCGCGATCGCCTGCGGCGGGGCGGCGGTGTGTCCCGGCGACGTCATCGTCGGCGACGGGGACGGCGTCCTGGTCATCCCGCCGGACCTGGTCGAGGAGGTCGTCGACGCGGCCATCGAGCAGGAGCGGCAGGAAACGTTCATCGCCGAGCAGGTCGCCGCGGGCGAACGCGTCGAAGGCCTGTACCCGATGGACGAGCACTGGCGCGGGAGGTACGCCGCATGGCGCGCGAAACGGTGACCGGCACCGCGATGAGCAAGTCGCGGACCGCCTACGCGTGGATCAAGGCCCGGATCGCCGACGGCACCTTCTCCCCCGGTTACCGCCTCGTCCTCGGCCAGCTCGCCCAGGAGCTCGGCGTCAGCGTCGTCCCGGTCCGCGAAGCGATCCGGCTGCTGGAAGCCGAAGGCCTGGTGACCTTCGAGCGCAACGTCGGTGCGCAGGTCGCGATGGTCGACGAACGCGAGTACCAGCACACGATGCAGACCCTCGCCCTGGTCGAGGGGTACGCCGCCGCGCTCGCCGGCCCCGTCCTCCCGCCCGGTGCCCTCGCCCGGGCCCGGGCGCTGAACACCGAGCTGGCCGGCTGCCTCGGGCACTTCGAGCCGGCCCGGTTCACCGCGCTCAACCGCGACTTCCACGCCGTGCTGTTCGAAGCCTGCCCCAACCCCCAGGTCCTCGACCTGGTCCGGCGCGGCTGGGACCGGCTCAGCGGCCTGCGCACCTCGACGTTCAGCTTCGTGCCCGGCCGCGCGCGCCAGTCGGTGGCCGAGCACAAAACCATCCTGGGCCTGCTCGAGCGCGGCGCCCCCGCCGCCGAGGTCGAACAGGCCGTCCGCGCCCACCGGCTGGCCACCCTGGACGCGTTCCTCGCCCACCGCCACCACTGACGCAGGAAGGGAAACCATGCGCTTCCGCTCCGACCCCCGGACCATCCGCGGGTCGATCGCGCCGCTGATGACGCCGTTCACCGCCGAAGGCGCCGTCGACCACGAGGGATTGCAGAACCTCGTGCGCTGGCAGCTCGCCTCCGGCACGCACGGCATCTCGATCGGCGGTTCCACCGGCGAACCCGGTTCGCAGACGGTCGCCGAGCGCGCCGAGGCGATCCGGACGGTGGCCGCGGCGGTCGGCGACCGCGTCCCCTTCGTCCCGGGCACCGGCTCGGCGAAGCTCGACGAGACCCTGGAGCTGACGGCGCTCGCCCAGGACGCCGGAATCGACGCGGCCCTGGTCATCACGCCGTACTACGCGCGGCCCACGCAGGACGCGCTGTTCGTCTGGTACCGCACCGTCTGCCGCGAGTTCCCGGACCTGCCGATCGTCGCCTACAACGTGCCGAGCCGGACCGCGGTCGACCTCGCCCCGGAGACCGTCGCGCGGCTGTACCGCTCGTGCGAGAACTTCGTCGGCATCAAGGAGACGACGAAGGACTTCGAGCACTTCTCCCGCGTACTGCACCTGTGCGGCCGGGAACTGCTGGTGTGGTCCGGGATCGAGCTGCTCTGCCTGCCGCTGCTCGCCCTCGGCGGCGCCGGGTTCGTCAGCGCGACGGCCAACATCGCCCCGGCCGCCTGCGCGGAGATGTACACCGCGTGGCAGGCCGGCGACCACGAACGGGCGCGGGAGATCCACTACGGCCTGCACCCCCTCGTCGATCTGCTGTTCGTCGAGACCAATCCGGCGCCCGGGAAGTGGGTGCTGCAGCAGCGCGGCCTGATCGCGTCCGGGCACGTGCGGCCGCCGCTGATCCCGCCGACCGGGTCCGGCGTCGCCCGGATCACCGAACTGATGGCCGAAGGCGCGGAGTACCTGTCGCCGGCCGACGGCTTCACCGTGGGAGGAAAGCGATGACCCACCACGTCCCGGAAGGGCTGCCGGGCGAGCTCGAGCACTACATCGGCGGCGAGTTCGCCGGCAGCGTCTCGGGCCGGACGTTCGACGTCCTCGACCCGGTCTCGAACACCCCGTACGTCACGGCGGCCGCGGGTCAGGCCGAAGACGTCGACCGGGCCGTCGCCGCGGCGCGCACGGCGTTCACCGAAGGGCCGTGGCCGCGGATGCTGCCGCGGGCACGGGCGCGCGTGCTGAACAAGATCGCCGACGCCGTCGAGGCCCAGGACGAGCGGCTGGCCGAGCTGGAGACGTTCGACACCGGGCTGCCGATCACCCAGGCGCTCGGGCAGGCCCAGCGCGCGGCCGAGAACTTCCGGTTCTTCGCCGACCTCGTCGTCGCGCAGGCCGACGACACGTACCAGGTGCCGGGGCGGCAGGTGAACTACGTGCACCGCAAGCCGGTCGGGGTCGCCGGGCTGATCACGCCGTGGAACACGCCGTTCATGCTGGAAAGCTGGAAGCTCGCCCCCGCGCTGGCTTCGGGGTGCACGGTGGTGCTCAAGCCGGCCGAGTTCACGCCGCTGTCGGCGAGCCTGTGGGCGGGCATCTTCGCCGAAGCCGGGCTGCCGCCGGGGGTCTTCAACCTGGTCAACGGCTTCGGTGAGGAAGCGGGCGACGCGCTGGTCAAGCACCCGGACGTCCCGCTGATCTCCTTCACCGGCGAGACCACGACCGGGCAGACGATCTACCGCAACTGCGCGACCCACCTCAAGGGCATGTCGATGGAACTGGGCGGCAAGTCCCCGGCGATCGTCTTCGCCGACGCCGACCTCGACGCCGCGATCGATTCGACGCTCTTCGGCGTGTTCTCCCTCAACGGCGAACGCTGCACGGCGGGCAGCCGGATCCTCGTCGAGCGCCCGATCTACGACGAGTTCTGCGCGCGGTTCGCCGCGCGCGCGGCGAACATCGTCGTCGGAGACCCGCACGACCCCGCCACCGAGGTCGGCGCGCTGGTGCACCCCGAGCACCACGACAAGGTCATGCGGTACGTCGAGCTGGGCAAGACCGAAGGCCGCCTGCTCGCCGGCGGCGGCCGTCCGGCCGGGCTGGACAGCGGCAACTACGTGGCGCCGACGGTGTTCGCCGACGTCCCGCCGACCGCCCGGATCTTCCAGGAGGAGATCTTCGGGCCGGTCGTCGCGCTGACGCCGTTCGACACCGAAGCCGAAGCCCGGTCACTGGCCAACGGCGTCAAGTACGGCCTGGCCGCCTACCTGTGGACGTCGGACCTGCAGCGGGCGCACACCTTCGCGCAGTCGGTCGAGGCCGGGATGGTCTGGCTCAACTCGCACAACGTCCGGGACCTGCGCACACCGTTCGGCGGGGTCAAGGCGTCCGGCCTCGGCCACGAAGGCGGCTACCGCTCCCTCGGCTTCTACACCGACGAGCAGGCCATCCACGTCTCCCTCGGGCCGGTGCACGCGACCCGGTTCGGCAGCGTCCGGAAAGGACAGTCATGACCGCCGCCCCGCCGGACGTCCTCCGCTGCGCGTACGCCGAGCTCGTCGTCACCGACCTGGCCGCGTCGCGGGCGTTCTACGTCGACGTGCTCGGGCTCGTCGTCACCCACGAAGACTCCTCGGCGCTGTACCTGCGGGCGTTCGAGGAGTACCTGCACCATTCGCTCGTGCTCCGGAAGGGGCCGACGGCCGCCCTGGGTGTGCTGGCCTACCGGGTGCGCGGCGCCGCCGACCTCGACCTGGCCGAGGCGTACTACCGCGCGCTCGGCTGCCGGATCGAGCGGCGGGCGGCGGGCGCCACGCGCGGGATCGGCGAGGCGGTGCGGGTCCTCGACCCGCTGGGCTTCCCGGTGGAGTTCTTCCACGAGGCCGAGCACGTCGAGCGGTTCACCCAGCGCTACGACGTCCACGGCGCCGGGGCGCTGTCGCGGCTGGACCACTTCAACCTGGACACCCCGGACGTCCCGGCGGCCCGGAAGTACTACGAGGATCTGGGCTTCCGCGTCTCGGAGGACATCCAGGACGCCGAAGGCACGGTGTACGCGGCGTGGATGTTCCGCAAGCCGACCGTCCACGACGTCGCGCTCACCGGCGGCGACGGGCCGCGGCTGCACCACATCGCGTTCGCCTCGCACGAGCGGCACCAGATCCTGCACATCTGCGACCACCTGGGCGCGCTGCGGAAGCCCGGGGCGATCGAGCGCGGGCCGGGCCGCCACGGCGTGTCGAACGCGTTCTACCTCTACGTCCGCGACCCCGACGGGCACCGCATCGAGATCTACACGCACGACTACTACACCGGCGACCCGGACAACCCGGTGCTCACCTGGGACGTCCACGACAACCAGCGCCGCGACTGGTGGGGCAACCCGGTGGTGCCGAGCTGGTACACCGACGCGTCGGTCGTGCTCGACCTCGACGGCGCGGTCCAGCCGGTCGCCGAACGGGCCGAACCGCGCGAAGCCGACGTCACCGTCGGCGCGGACGGCTTCTCGTTCACCGGCGGGGCGGAGTACAAGCTAGGCGAGCAGGTCTGAGAACCAGGCGCGGGTCCGGTGCAGGAAGTCGAGCTGGTGGCCGCGTTCGCGGAGCGAGTGGCCCTCCCGCGGGTAGATCACGAACTCGTGCTCGCGGTCGCCGAGGGCGTGGTGCAGGAGTTCGGCCTGCGAGAGCGGGACGTTCGTGTCGTCCTCGCCGTGCACGATGAGGACGGGGGTGGCGATCCGGTCCGCGTGGATGATCGGGCTGTTTTCCCGGCCACCGAGGGCGAGGTCGAACCGGCCGTGCTCGCCGGTCGCCGCGAGCAGCGGCCAGTCGATGACGCCCGCGTTGACGAGGGCCGCCTTGAAGCGATCCGTCTGTGTGACGGCCCAGGCGGCCACGAACCCGCCGTGGCTGCCGCCGCCGATGCCGAGCCGTTCTTCGTCGGCGACACCGGCCTCGACGAGGAGGTCGATTCCGGTGAGCAGGTCCGTGAACTCCGCGCCCCCGACGTCGCCCGCGACACTCGCCGCGAAGGCGTGGCCGTGGCCCAGGCCGCCGCGCATGTTCGGCAGGAACACCGCGAACCCGGCCGCGGCCAGCCACTGGCCGCAGCGGAACCAGCCGAGCTGCAACCGGTCGGCCCAGCGGTCGTACGGGCCGCCGTGGACGAGGGTGACGAGCGGGAACGGGCCGTCGGCGCGGGTGCGGCCGGGTGGGAGGATCAGGAGGCCGTCGAGTTCCAGGCCGTCTTCGGCCCGGTAGGACAGGCGTTCCTGAGTGCCCCAGTGGATCCCGCGCAACTGCGGTTCGCCGAGCCGGGAGAGCGGGCCGCCGGGTGGTCCGCAGTGGACGGCGTCCGGCTCGGTGGCGGTGCTCCCGACGACGGCGATCCGGCCTCCGCCCGCGCTCAGGTCCTGCAGGCTGCCGGTCGCGCGGCGGAGCTCGGTGAAGGTGCCGCCGGCGGGATCGAGGCACCGGATCGTGGTGTCGAGGCCTTCGGCGACGAGCGCCAGCAGCCGGCCGTCGCCGGACTCGGCCAGGTCGATGGGGCAGGCACTCATCCCGGCGGTGAGGTTCCGGTGGTCGCCGGCCTCGAAGATCGCCTTGCCGCCGATCAGGCCGGGCGGGGTGATTCCGAGGTAGGCCAGGTGCCAGCCGGCTTCGTCGCGCCACCAGGTGAGCGACTCGGCCTCGTGCGCCGGGACGCCGAGGTCCTGCCGGGCACCGGTGGCGGGGTCGACGAGGTGCAGGCCGGGGTCGAAGCGCCCCGGCTCCCGGTCGGCGACGGACCAGGTGAGCACGGCGAGGGTGCGGCCATCCGGCCGCGCGGCGGCTTCGACGACGTGCCGCGGGCCGAAGTCGCCGAGCGGGCGGACGGCGCCGGTCGGCGGGTCGAGCAGCCAGAGCCGATCCGGCCGGGCGACGGTGTCCCAAGTGGGTGCTTCGGCAGCACCGGGCCGCACCACCCGCACCCGGGGGTCGGCCGGCGCGTCCTTTTCCTCCGGGGCGACGAGAACCACCGCACCGCTGTCCGGCATCAGCACGTAGTCACCGACCCCGGGGTCCCGGTCCGTCAGCTGCTCCGGCTCGCCGCCGTCCCGGCCGACGCGGTACAGCTGCGCCGTCCCGCGATCAGCCCGGTCGGACAGGTAGTAGACCCATGCGGAATCCGCCGACCACCGCGGCTCCCGGTCCTCGGCGGCACCGGCCGCGAGTTCCCGGGGCGGCTCACTCCCGTCCGAAGGACCGATCCACAGCCCGCTCACCGGGTGTTCCCCGGCCCGCCCCACCGGTGAGCTGACGAACACCACCCACCGGCCGTCCGGTGACAAGCGCGGTGTCCGCGGCACGTTCCGGTCGACCACGGCCTCCGCCGTCAGCTTCCCCATGGACCCGAGTGTGCCGCAAGTGGATCAGCTCCGGCTCGCAGGAACCATCGCCAGCAGCTGCTCGTGGTCCCCCGCCTGGCGCAGGACCGGGGCTTCCAGCACGCCCGCGTCCGGGTCGTCCGCGCGGACCGCCGCCAGGAAGCGGACCACCGCGCGGGGGTCGGGGAGGACCTCGCCGCCGACGTAGGCCAGTGCCGTGGCCGCCTCGCCGGTGACGTCTTCGATCGCCGCCGCCCAGCCGTGGACTTCGTCCCAGACCAGGGCCAGGTCGTGGCCGGGGAAGCGGGACAAGCGCCAGTCCAGTGCGATGTAGGCGGCTGCGGGCGTGCCCGCGTCGAGCGTGCAGGACTCCAGTCCCACTCCCACGGCCCTCGCCACCGCCCCCAGGTAGCCGCGCAACCGCCGCTCGAACGAGAACTCCGTGTCGCGCCCGAAGTCGATCAGAATGCTCAACGCCGCCTCGCTTTCCGCGTCCTGCCGCGGGATCCTCCGCGGTCCCCCGAACGGGTACCCCGGTGGCACGCTGCTCAATCCCGGCGAACCGGACGCCGGGCGTCGTCGATCCGGCGACATCCCGCTTGTCATCATTTCGATGACATGTTAGAACGGAACCACCCGAAAGAGAGAAAGGCTCCCGGACCCCGTGACCGCATCGATCGAACTCCCGACCGGTTACCAGCATCCCGCCGTCCCCGCGCTCCTCGGCTACCTCCGCGACGTCACCGCCGAACTCGGGATCGGCCTCGAGTCGTGCACCGTCGACCACGACACCCCGGTATCGGCCTACGTCGCCCTCGACACCCGGCTGCCGCACTACCCCGACCGCGACGTGGCCCTGCTGTGGGACGAAGTCCGCGGCTGGGCCGCGGCCATCGAGACGCACTCCGGCGAGGACCTGATCGTCCTGCGCTACCTCGGCGGCCCCACCGTCGCGCCGTCGCCGCGCCGGGTCGGGCGGTTCGTCACCGCCCTGCACGAAGACGACCACACCGTGGGACGGCCCGATCCCGTCGAACTCCGCACCGCCGGCGACGCCGCCGCGCTCGCCGCGCTGCTGCGCCGGACGGCCGTGGCCCGATGACGGCTCCGCTGCCCCTGCCGGAAAGCTTCGCGCTCACGTTGCGCGGTTACGACCGGGAGCAGGTCGACCAGCGGATCGACGAGCTGCTCGACGAGATCCGCCTGCTCACGGCCGACCGCGACGCGGCCGTCGACGAGGCCGAGCACCTCGCGCGGCAGCTCGAACGGGCCCGCGCCGGCCAGGCCGGGCTGACCGCCCGCCTCGACCGGCTGTGCCGCACCCCCGCCGACCCGGCCGCCGTGAGCGACCGGGTCCGCCACCTGCTCGAACTGGCGCACGCCCAAGCGGACGACATCGTCACGACCGCCCGGGAACGCGCCGCCGCGATCGTCCGGGACGCCCAGGAGGCCGCAGAGGCCGCGGACCGGCGCACCGCCGACGCCCGCGCGCAGGCCCACCGGATCGTGGACGACGCCCGGCGCCGCGCGGACCGGCTGGCCGCGATCGAGCGGCGCACCGCCGACCGGCTGCGGCGGATCGACGCCTTCCTCGCCGACGCCGAAGGGCTCCTGGACGGGCAAACCCCGCTGCGCGCGGTCGCCTGAGCCGCCACGGCGCCGGAACACTTACGTGAATGAGTCATTTCACGACGTCCGGCGAGCCACGAGCGGCTCCGGTGAGGCAGGATCAGGGCGTGACCATCGATCAGGCCGGGGTGCCCGAAGCCCGTCCGGGCCCGGCTTTCCCCGAGCACGAAACCCGCGTCGACGCCCTGAGGCGGCAGCTCACCGCGATCGCCGGCGAAGCGACCGTCCGGCTCGCGAAGCGCACCTCCAACCTCTTCCGGTCCCGGGCCGCCGCGAAGCACCCCGGGCTGGACGTCTCCGGCTTCACCCACGTGCTGCACGTCGACCCCGGGGCCCGCACCGCCGACGTCGAAGGGATGGTGACCTACGAGCAGCTCGTCGACGCCACGCTGCCGCACGGGCTGATGCCGCTGGTCGTGCCGCAGCTGAAGACCATCACGCTCGGCGGCGCGGTGACCGGGCTCGGCATCGAGTCCTCGTCCTTCCGCAACGGAATGCCGCACGAGTCGGTGCTGGAGCTCGAGGTGCTCACCGGGGACGGCCGGATCGTCGTCGCGACACCGGACAACGAGCACCGCGACCTGTTCCACGGCTTCCCCAACTCCTACGGGACCCTCGGCTACGCACTGCGGCTGAAGATCCTGCTGGAACCGGTCAAACCGTTCGTCGAGCTCCGGCACGTCCGCTTCCACGACCGGGACACCTACTTCGGCGCCCTGCGCGAAGCCTGCGAGAGCGGCGAACACGACTTCGTCGACGGCACGGTCTTCGGCCCGGACGAGCTGTACCTGACGCTCGCGGCGTTCACCGACACCGCGCCGGCGACGAGCGACTACACCTGGCTGGACATCTACTACCGCTCCATCCAGCGGCGCGAAACCGACCACCTGACCGTCCGCGACTACCTCTGGCGCTGGGACACCGACTGGTTCTGGTGCTCCCGCGCGTTCGGCGTCCAGCACCGGCTGCCCCGGCTGCTGCTCGGCCGCCGGTTCCTGCGGTCCTCGGTCTACTGGAAGGCCGTCGCGCTCGACCGCCGGTTCCGGATCGCCGAGCGGCTGCTGAAGCTCCGGCGCCTGCCGCCGGAGGAGACGATCGTGCAGGACATCGAGGTCCCGCTCGCCCGGGCGGCGGAGTTCCTCGAGTTCTTCGAGCGGGAGATCCCGATCAGCCCGGTCTGGATCTGCCCGCTGCGGCAGCGGCCCGGTGGCGTCCGCTGGCCGCTCTACGAGCTGGACCCCGAAGAGCTGTACGTCAACTTCGGGTTCTGGTCGTCCGTCCCACTCGACCCCGGCGAGCGCGACGGCGTGCACAACCGGATGATCGAGGCGGAGGTCACCCGGCTCGGCGGCCACAAGTCGCTCTACTCCGACAGCTTCTACACCGAGGAAGAGTTCTGGCGGCTCTACAACGGCGACGCCTACCAGGAGCTCAAGCGGACCTACGACCCGCGCGAGCGGCTGCTCGGCCTCTACGAAAAATGCGTCCGCCGCCGGTGAAAGGAACGAACGTGACCCAGGAAAGCATCACCGTCGGCACCGTCTTCGAGCGGTTGCTCGGCCCCCGTGCCGAGGTGTCCATCACCGCCTACGACGGCAGCCGCAGCGGCCCGGCCGACGCGCCGGTGGCCATCGAAGTGCGCTCACCGCTGGCGCTGGACTACCTGATGTCCTCCCCCGGCGACCTCGGCCTCGCCCGCGCGTACGTCGCCGGCGCACTCGACGTCACCGGCGACCTCTACACGGCGTTGCACGCCCTGTCGACCCAGGTCGACCAGCTCACCCCGGCCGACCGGCTGTGGCTGCTGCGCAAGCTCGGCCCGCGCCACCTGCGGGTGGTCAAGCCGCCGGCCGAGGAGCACCCGAGCCGGTTCCGGCGCGGGATGACCGCGCTGCGGCATTCGAAGGCGCGGGACAGCGAGGCCATCGCCAGCCACTACGACGTGTCCAACCGGTTCTACGAGCTGGTCCTCGGCCCGTCGATGGCCTACACCTGCGCGGTGTTCCCGCACGAGGGGGCCACGCTGGAGGAGGCGCAGGCGCACAAGTTCGACCTGGTCTGCAAGAAGCTCGGCCTCAAGCCGGGCATGCGGCTGCTCGACGTCGGCTGCGGCTGGGGCGGGATGGTCGCCCACGCCGTCCGGCACTACGGCGTCGAGGCCATCGGTGTCACCCTCTCCCGCGAGCAGGCCCAGTGGGGGCAGAAGAACATCGTCGCGCTGGGGATCGCCGACCGCGCCGAAATCCGCCACCAAGACTACCGGGACGTCACCGAGACCGGGTTCGACGCGATCTCCTCGATCGGCCTGACCGAGCACATCGGGGCCCGCAACGTCCCCGGCTACTTCCGCTTCCTGGCCGGCAAGCTCAAGGCGCACGGACGGCTGCTCAACCACTGCATCACCAACCCGGACACGAGCGTCGCGCACCGCTCGCGCGGGTTCATCGACCGCTACGTCTTCCCGGACGGCGAACTCGAGGCACCCGGTGAGCTGATGACCGCCATGCACGACGCCGGGCTGGAGGTGCGTCACTCGGAGAACTTCCGCGAGCACTACGCGAAGACGCTGGCCGGGTGGTGCGCCAACCTGGACGAACACTGGGACGAGGCGGTCGCCGAGGCCGGTGCCGGGCGCAGCCGGGTGTGGGCCCTCTACCTGGCGGCCTGCCGGCTCGCCTTCGAACGGCGCGAGATCGAACTGCACCACATCCTGGGCGTCCGGACCGACAGCGAGGGCGGGATGGGCATGCCGCTGCGGCCCGATTGGGGAGTTTGACCGCCGGGGTGGCCTCTTCGGCCCGGTGATGGGATAATGGTCTTGAGACCGGACGTCCGAACGGGGCATCCAGGCTCACTAACAAAGAGTAGGTATTAGCATGGCTCAGGGCAGTGTCAAGTGGTTCAACGGCGAAAAGGGCTTCGGCTTCATCGCGCAGGACGGCGGGGGCCCGGACGTGTTCGTCCACTACTCCGAGATCCAGGGCAGCGGCTTCAAGTCGCTCGACGAGGGTCAGCGTGTGGAGTTCGAAATCGGCCAGGGCCAGAAGGGCCCGCAGGCCCAGCGCGTCAGCGTCATCTGAGCCACGAGGCACCCTAAGGCCCTCGCCCCTCCCGGGGGGCGGGGGCCTTACTCGTTCGCCGCTTCACGTCACCCCGCTTCACATCCACACTGCGGATTCACAACAGTCCGGTAACGTGGAACCGGACAGGAGCGAGAGCACCCCCCCGTATGCCGGCGTCCGGCCGGTCTCACTCTCGCACCGTGGCCCCGAGGCCGATCGCCGGCAGGAGCGGCGACCCGCCCGGCCACCTCCAGACCGCAGACTCGCCGGGTGTTCCCGCCCCCGGCCTCCCGCGCCCGGCTCGGCCCGGCGCGGCGTAGACCTCGAATCGAGAAGTGCATGACCGCCTCCGTGAAGGCAGCCCCTCCGGCTCCGAAGCCCGTGCTCTCGGGCAAGCAGACGATCCCCGAGCTCATCACCATCCGCACGTTCCTGCTCCTCCCCTTCCTCGCCCTCGCCGCCGCCGTCCCGGTGTTCTGGGGGTGGGGCGTCAGCTGGCTCGACCTCGCGATCGGCGGCGCGTTCTTCGTGGTGTCGACGCTCGGGGTCACCGTGGGGTACCACCGCTACTTCACCCACGGCGCGTTCCGCGCGAAGCGGGCCCTGCGGATCGCGCTGGCCATCGCCGGCGGCCTCGCGGCGCAGGGGCCGGTGATCGGCTGGGTCGCCGACCACCGCCGGCACCACGCCTTCTCCGACCGGGACGGCGACCCGCACTCGCCGTGGCTGTTCGGCACCTCCCCGGTGGCACTGGCCCGTGGCTTCTGGCACGCCCACATGGGCTGGCTCTTCGGCCGCGACAAGACCAACGTCGACCGGTTCGCCCCCGACCTGGCCGCCGACCGCGACCTGCGCGTCGTCGACCGGCTCTTCCCGCTGTGGGTGGTGGTGAGCCTGCTGCTCCCGCCGCTGCTCGGCGGCTTGATCACCATGTCGTGGTGGGGTGCGCTGACCGCGTTCCTGTGGGCGGGCCTGGCCCGGATCTCCTTCCAGCACCACGTGACGTGGTCGGTGAACTCGATCTGCCACATGATCGGCGAGCGCCCGTTCGCCAGCCGCGACCGCTCGGCCAACTTCTGGCCGCTGGCCATCCTGTCGATGGGCGAGTCCTGGCACAACACCCACCACGCGGACCCGACGTCGGCCCGCCACGGCGTGCTGCGCGGCCAGCTCGACATCTCCGCCCGGGTGATCTGGGTGTTCGAGAAGCTGGGCTGGGCGTGGAACGTGCGCTGGCCGACGGCGAAGCGGCTGGCCGCGCTGGCGCGCTGACCGCTGGCGAAAGAGCCCGAAAGTCCTTGCCCTCGCGGTAGCGCCGGGTGATCTTGGACCGATGGACACGGTCGCACTGACGTTCGACGACGGCCCGTACCCCGAGACGACCCCGGCGCTGCTGGCCGCGCTCGGTACCACGCGGGCGACGTTCTTCCTGTGGGGCGAGCACGCCGCGGCGCACCCGGACCTGGTCCGGGCGATCGCCGCGGCGGGCCACACGATCGGGAACCACACGTGGACCCACCCGCAGCTGACCACGCTGACGGTGGCCGGCATCGACCAGGAGGTCCGGCGCACGCAGGACCTCCTGACCCGGCTGACCGGCATCCGGCCGGCCCTGTTCCGGCCGCCCTACGGGGACACGGACCCCTCGGTCGCCCGGACGCTGGCGGCGCACGGGCTCACCGAGGTGCTGTGGAGCGTCGACACGCGCGACTGGGCGGGCTGTTCCGCGGACGAGATCGTCGCCGCGGCCGGGCAGGCACAGCCGGGCGGCACCGTGCTGATGCACGAAGGCCGCCCGGCCACGCTCGACGCGGTCCCCCGCATCCTCGCCGCGCTCACCGCCCGCGGGCTGCGTCCCGGTCCGGTCAGGGGTTGAGGCGGAAGTAGGCCGGCTTCGGCCGCAGGTTCTCGTCGAAGAGGCAGGCTGCCCCTTCGCCCGGGAAGACGTCCGGGACCCACGAGTGCCGGTCCGTGAAGCCCCAGGTCGTGAACTCGACGCACTTGCGGACGGCGTGGCAGCCGTCCCACAGCCGGCCGAAGTAGTCGGCCTGGGTGGCGAGCTTGGCCGCGTCCGGCGGGGTCGGGATCCGGACGTCGGCCTCGGTGACCGCGGTCTCCACACCGAGCCTGGCGAAGCGGGCCAGGTTTTCGCGGTACTGGCCGGGGAAGCCGTATTGGATCGACAGGTGCCCCTGGATGCCGACGCCGCTGATCGGCACGCCCTGCCGCCGCAGCGTCTTCACCAGGTCGTACACCGCGTCGCTCTTCGGGTTGATCCCTTCGATGTTGTAGTCGTTGATGTACAGCTTCGCCGCCGGGTCGGCCGCGTGCGCCCAGCGGAAGACGTCGGCCACGAAGCCGTCCCCGAGCTTCTGGTGGAAGACCGTGTCACGCCGGGTGCCGTCCTCGTTGAAGATCTCGTTGACGACGTCCCAGGCGCGGATCTTCCCCTTGTACCGCTTCACTTCCGTCATGATGTGGTCACGCAGGACCCGCCGGAGCTCGTCGGCGGGCAGCGCGGCGACCCAGTCCGGCAGCTGCGAGTGCCAGACCAGCGTGTGGCCGCGGACGGTCTTGTGGTGCGTCTGCGCGTACCGGACGATCGCGTCCGCGCCCGACCAGTCGTACTGGCCGCGCACGGCTTCGACCGTGGCCCACTTCATCTCGTTTTCGGGCGTCACGTTGTCGAATTCCCGGGTGAGCACCGCCCGGTAATCGGTTTCCGAAGCCAGGTACTGCGCAGCGACCGCGCTGCCGACGTAACGGTTCGTGGTGTATTGCAGCGGCACCGACGCAGAAGCCGCAGGCGCCTGCCACACGGCAATCCCCATGACGGCCGCAACCGCCATCAGGGCGCGTTTCTTAGGAATTCTTCCCGACATGTTCACCCTCCGCGAGACAATGGTGCTCCGAAAGTTTCCAACCGTTTCAAATCAGGTTTCGATGACCTAGAATCTCCGTCATGACAACGAAGTCTGACGAGCTCGAGCCGTCCGAGTCCCGGGTGACCATCGCCCGGATCGCCGCCGAGACCGGTGTCTCCGTCCCGACAGTTTCGAAAGTGCTGAACGGTCGTCCCGACGTCGCCGAAACCACCCGAGCCCGCGTCGAAGCGGTCATCGGGAAATATGGGTACAGACGACGTGCCGACGAACGTTCCCGCCGTTCCCGGCTGCTGGAGCTGATGTTCCACGAACTCGAAAGCACCTGGGCCCTTGAAATCATCCGCGGCGTCGAGTACGTCGCCCGCGAAAACGGAATGGCTGTCGTGCTCGCGGAATCTTCCGGCCGGCACACGCCCGGGCAGAGCTGGCTGGAGAGTGTGCTCGCCCGGCGGCCGGTCGGCATCGTTTCGGTGTGCTCGGACTTCACCGGCGGGCAGCTGGCGAAGCTCCGGGCCCGCGACATCCCGCTGGTCGTGGTCGACCCGGCCGGTGCGCCCGGGCCGGAGACGCCCTCGATCGGGGCCACGAACTGGCAGGGCGGGCTGACGGCCACCCGGCACCTCGTGGAGCTGGGCCACCGCCGGATCGCGATGATCGGCGGGCCGGAGGGGGTGCTGTGCAGCCGGGCCCGGATCGACGGTTACCGCACGGCGCTGGAGACGGCCGGGCTGGCCTTCGATCCGGCACTGGTGCGCCGCGGCGACTTCCACGTCCGGGCCGGCTACCGTGAACTGGCTTCACTGCTCACCCTCCCGGACCGGCCGACGGCGGTGTTCGCCGGCAGCGACCTGCAGGCGCTCGGCGTTTACGAGGCGGCGCGCGACGCGGGTCTGCGCATCCCGGACGACCTGAGCGTGGTGGGCTTCGACGACCTGCCGATCGCCCGCTGGCTCACCCCGGAGCTGACCACGGTCCGCCAGCCCCTGCAGGAGATGGCGGCGGCCGGCGCCCGGCTGGCGATTTCCCTGGCCCGCGGCGTGGACCCGGAGAGCCACCGCCTCGAGCTGGCCACGAGCTTGGTGGTCCGCCACAGCACGGCGGCCCCGGCCCACCAGGGCTACCGGGTCCTCACCGGCGGAGCGAGGTAAGGCCGAAGATCGGGGCCGAACCCCGGCCGGCGGGCGCGGCGCCGGCCAGCGGGCTCGCCCCGCGGAAAGCCCCTGACGTTCGACCACGACCACTGTGTCCGCTCCGGTGGCCCTCGATGGTTCGGCTGTAGACCGCCGTTGTCGATTCCCGACCGGCAGGCAGCCCGGACCGCCGCTCACCACGGCCACCGCATGCTCTCCGGCGGGCCCAGGTAACTCGCCCGCAGTCCCCCGGTGTCGACCACCAGCTTCTGCACGATCACCGCCGGGTCGACCATCCAGAACTTCAGCACGTGCGGGCCCGCGCCGGCGATCACGTGCCGCGTCGACGTCAGGTTCACGTTGTCCGAAGTGGTCCGCTCCCACTGGCGGTTCATGGACGTGTCGTCCGCGCCCGTCGCCGTCGTGATGTTCACGACCTGCGGCTCCGCGTCGTCGAACGACACCGCGTAGCGCAGTCCCTCACCCGTCAGCACGTTGCTGCGCGGGGACAAGAACGCCCACACCGTCACCGGACCCGTTGTGAACAGCGTCATCCGGTACTCCAGGCGGGGTCCCGCGCCCGGCTGCCTGCTCGCCGCCGTCACCGGGAACGGGGTCATGCCCGCCCCGGTCCGGCCGATGTCCGGGATCCGGCGCCACGCCACCTCGCCCGCGCCGACGTTGGCGGAGCAGTGCTCGGCCTCCATCGACACGTACCCGCCGGCCTCGACGAACCCGCGCCGCCACGACGGGGGCAGGTCCGGTTGGCGGACGACGGCGTCCACCACCACCGAACCGCCCGCGCCCGACACCGTGATCGGGACCGTCGTGGTGCCCTTCGGCGCCCTGGCCCAGTCGATCCGCACGGTCATCCGCAGCTCCTCGGTGACCCGGCCGCCGCGCGGCTCGACCAGCACCCACGGCGCACCCGTCGAGACGGTGCAGCGGAACGGGGCCCGCCCGCGGTTGAAGACGTCGATGTACTGCGGCGGCGCACTCTGGTGGGGACTGAACTCCGGCAGCACCGGACGTCCCGGCGCCGCCGGCCACCACTGTTCCGACCCGTCGACGGCGACACCCAGCGAAGCCGCGGCGGGCAGCTCGATCCGTTTCACCGCCGGGAAGATGACGTCCGGCAGGGCGACGTTGTCCTTCTCCGGCTGCTGCCAGGGCGCGTTCGGGCCGTAGCGCTCGACGTCGCCGTAGTCGATGTGCGGCTGGGTCTGGAAGCCCTTCCACTTCCCGCCCGCGATGCCGGTGTTGTACTTCTCCGCCAGCGCCAGGTCGTCGGCGAACCGGGCCTCGGTAACGGCGGCCAGCGTGTTGGCCGAAGCCCGGCCCTGGGCCGCGTGGAGCAGGTTGGTGAACTCGGCGCGCCGCAGCGCGTACAGGTTCGCCGTCGCCTGGACTTCGTACTGCACGAGTTCGTAGAAGGCGTCCCGGTACGCCGCCGGGATCCGCGCCGCGATCTTCGCGGTGCGCGCCGCCAGGTCCTGCCACTCCTGGGTGACCGTGTCCAGCTCGCGGTAGTTGACCAGGCTGAACGGCGTCATCCGGTCGTCGTAGGAGATCGCCGCGGCGGTGGCCGGGTCCTTCGCCGGGTCGACGGTGATCCGCCGGTTGAGCAGCTCCGGCTTGCGGCGGGACTGCAGCCGCCCGTAGTCGTGCAGCACTCCGGCGATGCCGGAAGCCAGCGACGCGCCGAAGTTCTCCGAGGCGAACGAACGCTCCCACGTGGACAGCCGCTCGACCGGCAGGGCCGCGGGAGCCCAGGCGTAGTCGAGGAAGAACTGCAGCGGCAGCTCGTTGCCCTTCATGTCCCCGACGTTGGCCACCCACAGGCGGTCGTTGCCGTAGGCGTACGCCTGGTGCAGCTGCTCCCACGTGTTGGCGAGCAGCGCGGTGTCGACCCATTTGTAGTTGCGGCCGCCGCCGACGTAGTCGAAGTGGTAGTAGAGCCCGTAGCCGCCGGGGTGCGGCGGCAGGGACAGGTCGGGCATCTTGCGGATGTTGCCCCAGTTGTCGTCGGTGAACACCACGATGACGTCGTCCGGCGGGCGCAGGCCCTTCGCCCAGTACCGCTGCACTTCCTTGTAGAGCGTCCAGACCTGCGGCACGGTGGTCAGGTCACGGCCGGTTTCGCGGGCGAGGATCTCCCGTTCGGTCGCGATGATCTCGCGCATCAGCTCGATGCCGTCGCCGTCGGGGAGGCCGACGTCGCCGTTGCCGCGCATGCCGAGCGTGACGACGCCTTCGAAGTCCTCGCGGACCATCCGGCGGATCCCGTCGGTCCAATAGGCCTTGATCGCCTCGCCGTTGCGGCGGAAGCTCCACTCCCCCGTGCCGCCGTACGGGTCGTGCCCGGGGGTGGTGATGTTCCCGGCCGCGTCGCGGACCGCGGGCACCGCGTGCCGGTTCCACTCCTCGATCCCGCGCATCATCGGCGCCTCGTGGGAGGTGCCCATCACGATGCCGTACTCCTTGGCGGTGGCGTGGTTGAGCGGGTCGTCCTCGGCGAACGCCCGCCCCCACACCGCCGGCCACAGGTAGTTCGCCCGCAGCCGGAGCATGGTCTCGAAGACCTTGGCGAAGAAGAGGTGGTTGAAGCCGTTGGGGAACCCGGGCGCCTTGCCCGGCCCGAAGTAGGCCGGGGCCCAGGTGCCGAGCGCCGGGTTCTCGTCGTTGATGAAGAAGCCGCGGTACTTCACGTGCGGGGTGCCGAGGCTGAACCGCTCGCGCGGCAGGTGCAGCTCGGCCTGCTGTCGCGGCGGCACGTCCGCCCACCAGTACCAGGGCGAGACGCCGATGCGCCGGGAAACCTCGTAGACGCCGTAGATCACACCGCGCTGGTCACTGCCGGTGAGGACGAGCCGTCCGTCGACGACCTGGCTCAGCGACGTCTCCCACTTCCCGGCGATGCCGGTGACGTCGAGCTTGCCGGCCGCGACCAGGCCGTCGACCAGCGGGCTGTGGCCGAGCGTGCCGACCACGACGACCGGGCCGTGCGCGGGGACCACGTCGAACGACACCGCGGGCCGCACGCCCGTGACCCGTTCGACGTCGGCGGCCAGGTCGGCGGCGACCCGCCGCACCCCGGGGAAGTCGCCCGAGCCGACCACGATCGTCGCGGCCTTCCCCCGCGACGCCAACGGGAAGCCGGTCCCGGCTTCGGCGAGGCCCGGCACGGCGACGGATCCCGCCGCCCCGGCCAGGGCGAGTAGTTGCAGGAAGGCACGGCGGTGTACCTCGGACGGCACGGGAGACCTCCTGAGTCAGCCCTTCACGGATCCGGTCAGCCCGCCGACGATGCGCCGTTCGGCGAGCACGAAGAACGCGAGCGCCGGGATCGCCGACAAGGCGGTGAACGCGAGCACCCGGGCGGTGTCCTGGGAGAACTGGGACTGGAACATCGCGACGCCGAGCGGGAGCGTGAAGTTCCCGGAGTCGTTGAACACCAGCAGTGGCAGCAGGTAGGCGTTCCAGCTGGTGACGAAGGCCAGCACGGCGACCGTGGTCAGCGCCGGCGTCGAGAGCGGCAGCAGGATCCGCCAGAAGAACCCGAGCCTGGTGGTGCCGTCGAGCACGGCCGCGTCCTCGATCTCGCCGGGGATCGCGTGCATGAACGGGCGCAGGATCACGATCGTCACCGGCAGCGAGAACGCCGCCTCCGGGATCGCCACGCCCCAGAAGCTCTCGAGCAGGCCCAGCTGCCGCAGCCACAGGTACAGCGGCAGCGTCGCGACGCCGATCGGGAACAGCAGGCCGAGCGTGAACAGCGTGTAGAACGCCTCCCGGCCCTTGAACTGGTAACGCGAAAGCGCGTACCCGGCCATCGAGCCGAGCCCGACGGCGAGCACGGTCGCGATCACGGCGATCAGCGCGCTGTTGCCGAGGAACGTCCAGAACGCGCCCGAGCCGAGCACCGAGGCGTAGTTGTCGAACACCCACGGCCCCGGCAGCCCGGCCGGGTCGGTGTTGAGCTGCGCGTTGGTGCGAAACCCGCCGAGCGCCACGAACAGCAGCGGGACGACGGTCACGCCGACCACCACGATGGCCGCGAGGTAACCCATCGACAGCCCGAACTTGCCCGAGCGCATCAGCCCACCATCCTCGTCAGGGCCCCCTGCGTGTCACGGCGGAGCGCGAACCGCTGGTACAGCAGGGCGAACGCGAAGCAGATGACGAACAGGATCACCGCGACCGCGGAGCCGAACCCGAACTCGTAGCGCTTGAAGCCGTGGTCGATCAGGTAGGTCGCCATCGTCGTCGACGCGTTCGCCGGGCCGCCCTGTGTCATGATCCAGACGACGTCGAACAGCTGGAGCGAGCCGATCACCGAGAGGAAGATCCAGATCCGGATGGTCGGCCCGAGCAGCGGCAGCACCACGTGGCGCGTGGTCTGCCACGCCGAAGCGCCGTCGAGCGCCGCGGCTTCGCGCAGCTCGGCGGGCACGCCCTGCAGGCCGGCGAGCAGCAGGATGATGCCGAAGCCGATGTACTTCCAGGTGATCACCGCGAACAGCGTGTAGAGCACGATGCCCGGGTCGGCCAGCCAGTTGTGGACCAGCCCCCCGAGCCCGGCGCCCCGGAGCACCTGGTCGGCGAACCCGCTGGGCTGCAGCATGAGCGCCCAGATCACCGCGGTGATCGCCTCGGAGAGCACGTACGGAGCGAACACCAGGGCGCGCAGCACCGCGCGCCCCCGCAGCTTCCGGTTGAGCAGCAGCGCCAGGCCGATCGACAGCGGCAGCTGCACCACGATCGACAGGACGGCGATGATCAGGTTGTGCCCGATGGCGCCCTGGAACACCTTGCCGGCGAAGGCATCGGCGTAGTTGTCGAAGCCGATGAACTCGTCCAGCGGACCGAAGCCGTTCCACTTGAACAGGCTGTAGAAAGCCGCGATCCCGATCGGCACCAGGACGAACCCGGTGAACAGCAGCAGGGCGGGCCCGAGCAGCAGCGTCAGCTCGAGCCGCTTGCGCAGGCCGGGCCGGTGCTTCCGGGCGGTGACCGCCGGTGCGGACGGCCGCGCCGCCGTCCGCACCGGGGTCGTCGCCGTGGTCACTTGTTGCCCGCCGCGGCCTGGTTGACGGCCGTGACGATGCCTTCGGGGGTGCCCTGGCCGGCGAACATGTTGGCCACCGCGTCGTTCAGCGCGGCACCGACCGCCGTCGGGAACGCCCGGTCGAAGTACATCTGCACGTACGGCGCCTTCGTGCCGTAGTCGTTGACCTGCCGGAGCGTGTCGGTCTTCAGCGACTTCGCGGCCGCGGCGTTCACGGGCAGGCCGGTCCCCTTCGCGGCGAGCTCGGTCTGCACCGGCTCGCTGACCAGGTACTGCAGGAAGGCCGTGCAGGCCTTGGAGGCCCGGGTGGTGCAGGCGAAACCGTCACCGCCGCCGAGCGCGGCCGCCGGGTCGCCCTGCCCGCCCGCCACGGTCGGGAACGGGAACCAGCCGATCTTCGAGTCCAGGTCCTTGTCCTCGGTCAGCGACGACATCGTGCCGGGCTCCCAGTCGCCTTGCAGCTCCATCGCGGCCTTGCCGTTGGCGACGAGACCGGCGGAGCTGCCCGCGCCCTGCTGGGCGGGCGTGCCGGCGAACCCGGTCTGGAACGGTTCGGTGGCCAGGAAGTTCTTGAGGTCCTGCCCGGCCTTCATCCAGCACGGGTCCTCAAGCTTGACCGCCTTCACCGACTGCTGGAGCACCGCGGTCGAGCATTCCCGGATGGCGAAGTAGTTGAAGTAGAAGGCATCCGGCCAGCGGTCCTTGCCGCCGACCGAGATCGGCGCGACGTTCTTGGCCTTCAGCGCCGTGACGGCGGCGTTCAGCTCGTCCATGGTCTTCGGCGGGGTGGTGATGCCCGCTTGCTGGAACAGGTCCTTGCGGTACCAGAAGCCGACGAAGTGCTGCGTGAACGGCACGCCGTACTGCTTGCCGTCGACCTGCCACTTCTCGCCGAACTTGCCGGTGGCCGGTTCGATCCACGACTTGGTGTCGTCGGTGATGTCGGCGACCTTGCCCGAGGTGATCTGCCCGGACAGGTCGCCCGCGCCCCAGGACTGGTAGATGTCCGGCGGCTCGGCCGACTGCAGGGCGAGCGGGACCTTCGTGTTGAAGTCCTCGTTCTGCAGCGGCTGCGCCTTGATCGTGACTTCGGGGTGCGCCTTCTGGTAGTCGGCGACGACCTGCGCCCAGACCGACTTGATCGGATCGGTGGTGCCGTTGTGCCACCAGGTCAAGGTGACCGGGCCGCTCGGCTGTTGCTGCTGCGCGGGGGTATCGCCGCCCCCGCTGCACGCGGCGAGCGCGAGCGGGACTACGGCCGCCAAGGCGGCGAGAACGGTGATCCGGCGTTTCACAAACATCGTGGGTCCACTCCTGACGACTTCGGCCGAGTAGGACGGGGCGGCTCGGCGCCCGGGTTGGCGAAGAGTCTGCTCCCGGACAAATGCCGTGTCAATCGTTGTCGATAACGTTTTCTATGGCTAGTCTGAGCCGATGCAGCCCAGTTCCAGGGTGACCATCCGTGACGTCGCCGCCCGGGCCGGCGTCTCGGTGGCCACGGTTTCGAAGGTGATCAACGAGCGCTACGGCGTCTCCGCCACAACGCTCGCGCGAGTCCGCGCCGTGATCGAAGAGCTCGGTTACGAAGCGAGCCTGGTGGCGCAGAGCCTGAGAAACCACCGGACGAACGTCATCGGCATCCTGGTCGCCGACCTCGAACCGTTCTCGACCGAGCTGCTCAAGGGAGCCGCGGACGCCATCCGCGGCAGCGGTTTCGAACTCGTCGTCTACTCCGCCGGCGGGCGCACCGGCGACCCGGTGGGCTGGGAGAAGCGCTACCTCTCCCGGCTGAGCGGCACCCTCGTCGACGGCGCCGTGCTGGTCACGCCGGCCGTCTCGCTGGAGGCGGTGCCCGGCACGCCGGTCGTCGCGGTCGACCCGCACACCGGGCCGTCGCACCTGCCGACGATCGATTCCGACAACCTGCGCGGTGCGCAGCTGGCCACCGAGCACCTGCTGGAGCTGGGGCACCGGCGGATCGCGTTCCTCTCCGGCCGGCCCGACCTGCAGTCGGCCGAGCTGCGCAAAACCGGGTACCTGCGGGCGTTGACGGCCGCGGGCATCGAACCCGACGAAGAGCTGATCCGGATCGGTGCCTACGACCCGGAGATCTCCGCGGCCTCGGCCCGCGCCCTGCTGACGGGCCCGGACCGGCCGACCGCGGTGTTCGCCGCGAACGACATCTCGGCCATCGCGACCGTCGGCGCGGCCCGCGAGCTCGGCCTGTCCGTACCGGACGACCTTTCCGTGGTGGGCTTCGACAACGTGCCCGAATCCGCGCTCTGCCGCCCGCCACTGACCACTGTGGACCAGCCGATCCGCGAAATGGGGCACCGGGCGATCCGGATGCTCATCGCGCTCATCAACGGCGACGAAGTCGGGCGGACCCACGTCACGCTCGACACCGGCCTGGTGGTGCGGCACTCGACCCGCGCCATCCCCTGAGCCGTCCCCTCCTCAGCACTCCTCCCCCCAGACGAAGGGCGGAAAGCCTTGACCACGCAGCCCACCACGGCCGGAGAGCCGTGGCGCGACCCCGCGGCCGACCCGGGCGAACGCGTCCGGGCCCTGATGGCCCGGATGACCCTGCGCGAGAAGATCGCCCAGCTCTACGGGGTCTGGGTCGGGATCGACTCCGGCGGCGAGATGGCGCCGCACCAGCACGACTTCGTCGACGCGGCGGTCGACCTCGACGACCTGGTCCGCCACGGCATCGGGCAGCTGACCCGCGCCTTCGGCACCCGGCCCGTCGACCCGGTCGTCGGGGCGCACAGCCTCGCGCGCACCCAGCGGCAGATCGTCGCCAGCAGCCGCTTCGGCATTCCCGCGGTGGTGCACGAAGAGTGCCTGACCGGCCTGGCCGCGTGGCAGGCGACGATCTACCCGGCACCGCTGTCGTGGGGCGCGACCTTCGACCCGGACCTGGTGCGCCGGATGGCCGAGCGGATCGGGCGGACCATGCGCGAGCTCGGCGTGCACCAGGGCCTCGCGCCGGTTCTCGACGTGGCGCGCGACCTGCGGTGGGGCCGGGTCGAGGAAACCATCGGCGAAGACCCCCACCTCGTCGGGACGATCGGCAGCGCGTACGTCGCCGGCCTGGAGTCGGCCGGTGTGGTCGCCACGCTCAAGCACTTCGTCGGCTACTCCGCCTCGCGCGCCGGGCGGAACCTGGCGCCGGTTTCGGCGGGACCGCGCGAAATCGCCGACGTCCTGCTCCCGCCGTTCGAGCACGCGCTGCGCGCCGGCGCCCGGTCGGTGATGAACACCTACACCGACGTCGACGGCGTTCCGGGGGCCGCCGACCCGGCCCTGCTGACGGACCTGCTGCGCGACACCTACGGTTTCGACGGCACGGTGGTCGCCGACTACTTCTCGGTGGCGTTCCTGCACCGCCTGCACGGCGTCGCGGCCGACCGGGCCGACGCGGCCCGGCAGGCGATCACCGCCGGCATCGACGTCGAACTGCCGACCATGGACTGCTACGGCGAGCCGCTGCTCGCCGCGGTGGAAGAGGGTGCGGTCGACGCCGCCGTCGTCGACCGCGCTCTCGAGCGCGTGCTGCGGCAGAAGTGCGAGCTGGGCCTGCTCGACGCCGGCTGGGCCCCGGAGGTCCCCGAGGAGATCGACCTCGACGACGCCGAATCGCGGGCGCTGGCCCGCGAGGTGGCCGAGCGCTCGATCGTGCTGCTGCACAACGACGGCACGCTGCCCCTCGCCCCCGCCGCCCGGGTGGCCGTGGTGGGGCCGCGCGCGGACACGCCCGGCGCGATGCTCGGCTGCTACTCGTTCCCGCTGCACGTCGGCGTCCACCACCCCGACGTCCCGTTCGGCGTCTCGGTGCCGACCCTGCTCGAGGCGCTGCGTGCCTCCTACGACGACGTCTTCTACGCGCTGGGCTGCCCGGTCACGGGCGGGGACGACGAAGGGATCGCGCAAGCGGTGGCCGCGTGCGCGGAGTCGTCGGTGTGCGTGGCCGTGCTGGGCGACCGGGCCGGGCTGTTCGGCGGCGGGACGTCCGGCGAAGGCTGCGACGCGGCCGACCTGCGCCTGCCGGGCCGTCAGGAGGAACTGCTCGACGCCCTGCTGGACACGGGCAAGCCGGTGGTGCTCGTCCTGCTCTCGGGGCGGCCGTACGAGCTGTCCCGGCAGCTGCCCCGGCTGGCCGCGGTGGTCTGCGGGTTCTACCCCGGCGAAGAAGGGGCCGGTGCGCTGGCGGACGTCCTCAGCGGCCGGATCAACCCGGCCGGCCGGCTGCCGGTGAGCTTCCCGGCGGCCGGGGCAAGCCAGCCCTCGACGTATCTGGCCGCGCCGCTCGGCCGGCGCAGCGAGGTGTCCACAGTGGATCCTTCGCCCCTGTTCCCCTTCGGGCACGGGCTCTCCTACGCCCCGGCGACCTGGCTGGACGTCAGCGCGACGGGCTCGCTCTGGCCGACCGACGGCGTGTGCCGCGTCCGGGTGACCCTGCGCAACGACCACCGGCGTGAGGCGTCCGAAGTCGTCCAGGTCTACCTGCACGACCCGGTGGCCGAGGTGGCGCGGCCGGAGCGCCAGCTCATCGGGGCCCGCCGGGTGACACTGGCCCCCGGCGAAACCCGCGTCCTGGAGATCGGCCTGCACGCGGACCTGACCTCCTACACCGGCCGCGCGGGCCACCGCCAGGTCGATCCCGGCGACGTCGAGCTGCGGGTGGGGACGTCGAGCGAGCAGATCTTCGCGACACTGCACTGCACCCTGACCGGGCCGCGCCGCCTCGTCGGCTTCGACCGGGTCCTGACCCCGGAGTTTTCGTCGTGAAACGTCCTCTGGTGCTCTTCGTCCTGGCCGTGCTGACCGTTCTCTTCGTGGGGGCGTCCGCCCGCCCGGCGCCTTCGCACTGGGTGGCGACGTGGACGTCGATGCCCCAGCTGACGGAACCGGGCAACCTGCCGCCGGCGCCCTTCACCGGCGCCGACCGGGTGCTCGACAACGCGTCCCTGCGCGAGACGGCGCAGGTGACGGTGGGCGGCCCGCGGATCCGGCTGCGGTTTTCCAACGCCTTCGGCGGTGCGCCGCTGCCGCTGACCGCGGTGTCGGTCGCCCGTCCGGTTTCCGGCGCGGCCGGGGTCTCCTCCGTGGTGCCGGGCAGTGTCGTGCCGGTGACGTTCCACGGCAAGCCGTCGACGACGGTCCCGCAGGGCGCGCAGGTGGTGTCGGACCCGCTGCCGTTCCCGGTGCGGGCCATGGAGAACATCGCGGTGACGGCGTACCTGGCCCATGGTCAGGCTTCCACGTCGATCACCTCGCACCCGGGTTCGCGCACGACGTCGTACCTGCTGGCGGGCAACCACGTTTCCGACGCCGAACTGCCAGGCGCGACCCCGGTGGACCACTGGTACTTCCTCAGCGGCGTCGAGGTGCTTTCGCCGGCGAACGCGGTGGCGGTGATCGGCGACTCCATCTCCGACGGCCGCGGCTCGACGACGAACGGGAACGACCGCTGGCCGAACGTGCTGGCTGCACGCTTGCACGGCGTGTCCGTGGTGAACCAGGCGGCGGGCGGCAACCGCGTGCTGCAGGACGGCCTCGGCCCCAACGTGCTGGCCCGCCTGGACCGCGATCTGCTGTCCACGAGCGGGGTTTCGTGGGCCATCGTGTTCGAGGGTGTGAACGACATCGGCACGGCCGCCCCGGCCGACGCGGCGAACGTGGCGGCGCAGCTGATCGACGCGTACGACCAGATCCTGGTCCGCGCGCACGCCCAGGACATCCGCGTGTACGGCGCGACGATCACGCCGTTCGGCGGCAACACCGGCTACGACGCCCCGGAGCGCGAGGACGCGCGCCAGCGGGTCAACGCTTGGATCCGCCAGCCGGGCCACTTCGACGCGCTGCTGGACTTCGACAAGGTGGCCCGGGACCCGGCGGCGCCGTCCCGGCTGCTGCCGGCGTACGACGTGGGCGACCACCTGCACCTCAACCCGGCGGGATACCAGGCGCTCGGTTCGAGCGTTCCGGCCGGGCTTTTCCGGAACGGCGGTTAGAAATGGCCACGAGCCGAAAAGATGACAATTCCCGGACGTGATTTCCGCCGGTAGTCACTGATCGCCGAACCCGATCTGACGGACGGTGATCAGCCCGGTGAGCGCCGGATATCTGTTGGGACACAAGCGAGTCTCGAAGGCGGGGGCCCGTGACGCACGTCACGGGCCGTCCCCTAACATGTCGCCGTCTGCTCTCCCCACAGGTAGTCGTCGCTCCCGGAAAGGGAAACCATGTCCGACGTCATGAACAGCATCTTCGGCCGCCCCAGGAACGAAAACCCCGACGCCGGCGGATACGCCTACGGCGCGGTCGAGCCCGCGGTCCCCGAGGCCCCGGCTCCCGAAACCGCCGAGGCGGAATCCGCACCCGAGGCGGAGAGCGCCGCGGAAACCGCCGAAGCCCCCGAGACGAGCGACGAGGACGTCACCGGGACCGACGAGGAGGCGGTCACCGAGGACACCGACGACGCCGAAGTCTCCGAAGTTTCCGAAGATGACACGGACCCGAACGCCGTCGAAGACGCGGACTCGCCGGTTGCCGAGCCCATCGCGGAGACCGCGCCGGTCGTCGCCGAAGCGGCACCGGTCACGGAGACCGCGCCGGTCGTCGAAACCGCTACGCCCGCGGCCCGCCCCGCAGCGGGCAGCCGCGGCAGCACCACGATCGCCGACGGGGTGGTCGGGAAGATCGTCGTGCGGATCGCCGCGCAGACCGAGGGCGTGCACAGCGTCGCCGAGGACGGCATCACGGTCGAGCTCGCCGACGAGGTCGCCTGGATCACCATCCCCGTGGTGATCGGCTTCGGCCACCCGGTCAAGGCGCTGGGCGAGCAGATCCGCACCGCGGTGATCGAGGCCGTCGAGCAGTACCTGGGCCTCGACGTCGAGGTCGTCGACGTCCACGTCACCGACATCCACTTCCCCGAAGCGGACTGACCCTTTCGATGCCCGGTCCCGGTTTCCGGGGCCGGGCATCGTTCTGTTCCCGCCCGGAGAAAAGGCGCCTCTCGACCTCCCTGGACCACCCCGGCCCGGCGAAGACCGCCACCCGGCGCTCGACGCCCGTGCCTGGCACTTCATCGCCCGCCGCAGTCCCGGCGGCCCGCCGCTGGCCTACACCCGGCTGTCCACACCGGACTCCGGCCCGCGGTGGCGGTTCCGGGACTTCCTCACGTGTTGCCTCCCGAGGAGTTCCGGCTGGTCCGCACCGGCGCGTCGAGCGGTCGCTGTTCGCCGAGCCGGCGCGGAGCCGGCGGCTTCCGGCGGCACCCCCGGCGGCGCGCTGTGCGCGGAAGCGGCCCGCCGCATCCTGCTCGGCCTGCCGTGCGACCTCCGCTCACCGCACCCGGTAGCGCAGGTGAAGCACGTCGTGGTCCTCCAGCCGCCGGACGAGCTCGAGTTCCGCCTTCACACCACCGAACAGGCGCCGCCCTTCGCCGAGGAGGACCGGGACGACGTGGACTTCGAGCTCGTCCAGCAAACCGGCGGCCAGCAGCGCCTGCGCGGCCCCGGCGCCGTGCACCATGACCGCGCGATCGCCGGCTGCGGCGCGGGCTTCTTGCGCGGCCGCCGCGACTTCGGTGAAGAACCGCGCGCTCCCGGGCGGGGTGTCGGCGGGATCGACGTGGTGGGTGAGCACGTGGATCGGCACGCCGTCGTGGTGGTCGCCGCCCCACCGTCCCGCCAGCTCGAACGTGCGGCGGCCCGCGATCACCGCGCCGGTCGCCAGCGCCTCGCGGAAGACCTGCCCGCTGGGGCCGTCCCCGTGGCGGTGGTCCAGCCAGTCGAAGAGCCGGCCCCCACCGCGGCCCAGTTCCTGACCGGGGCGGTCGTCGGGCCCGGCCACGAAGCCGTCGAGGGACATCGTCATGTAGAGGCGGATCATCGGGGTACTCCTCGGGCCGGGTTCGCTTCACCACCGCGTCGAACGAACCCCGCCCGGATCGACAGCGCTCAGTTTTCCTTCGCCCGCGCGATCACCTCTTCCAGCCGAAGCGGGCTGGCCGGGTGGTGGGACAGGCACAGCGGCGTGGCCACCTGCCGGAACCCGAAAGCCTCCCCTGCCACGTAGAACTGCGCTCTTTCCAGCCGTGAGATGTCCGCGACCGGGCTCCCTTTCGCGCGGGCCAGTTCGTTGGCCGCCGCGATCTGGGCCGGGCTGTTGAGGCGGCCGAAGAACTGCGTCATCGCGTTGCCGACCACCTGGTTGTGCAGTCCCTTCGGGGCCTGCGTGGCGAACAGCAGCCCGAGGCCGTACTTGCGGGCCTGGGAAGCGAGGACGATCGTGCTGCGCGTGCTCGCCGTCAGGCTCCCCGAGGACGCCAGCGTCTGAGCCTCGTCCATCACGAACAGCGCACCCAGCGGCCGATCGCCCGCCGGGTGGCGTTTGATCCACGCAAACAGCTCCATCTGCAGCTGGTTGACGAAGTTCTGCCGCTGCCCCTCCGCCTGCAGGCCGACGAAGCTGATCACCGACACCCGCGCCCGCTTGCCGGGCGCCGGGGTCAGCAACGCGCCGGGGTCCACCGGTTCGCCACCGCCGGCGAAGAGCGGATCGTTGACCATCGCCGCCTTCAGGATTTCGGCCAAGCCGGCCGCGATGCGCTGGGCGTCGTTGAGGTTGCTGACGTCTTCCGGCAGCTCGGTAAGCAGCTCGATCAGGCCCGGCAGGCTCCGCGACCCCGTGCGCGCGTGGTGGATCACCGCCTGCCGGAGCACCGCGAGCCCGATGTTCGCCTTCGCGGTGCTGCCGGTCAGCCGCGCCTGCGGCGCCAGCGTCGCCACGGCCACCTCGACGGCCGCGGCGAACTCGTCGGAGTCGTCCCGGACGCCGGCGAAGTCGGGCAAGGGCTGGAAGGCCAGCGGCCGCCCGGTCGCCCGCCCGGGTGTCCAGACGACAACGTCGGTTTCGGCGAGGTACCGCTTGGCCAGCTGGGCGTCGTCGGGCCCCCAGCCCTCGGGTGGCTCGGGCCAGGCATCCCCGAGCCGCGCGAGGTCGTTGTTCGGATCCAGGACGATCGCGGAGACCCCCAGCAGGGCACACTCTTCGACGATCCGCCGCAGCAGCACGGTCTTCCCCGACCCGGACCCGGCAAAAACGGCGGCGTGCTTGCGCAGAGCGGAGAGCTCGACCCGCACGGGCTCCCCCGACCCGACAACGGTCCCGAGCGTGATTTCCCCGTCGCCGGGCGGCGGATGGGTCCCATTGGCGGGCTGCCCCGAGGGTTTGTCGGGAAGGACGGCGGACAACAGTTCGGACCGGCTCGCGGGCCGGCGGTCGATCAGCCACTCGTGCAGCTCGCGGCCGCCGTTGCCGAGCATCTTCTGCAACGCCCAGAAGGTCTTCACGTCGGCCACGCTCGGCGGGATCGTCCTGCCGCCCGCGGCGGTGAACTTTTCCACTTCCTCCCGGGTCTTGGCCCCGCGCCCCCAGGTGTCCCGGAGGATGACGAGGTGCCGGTTGTCCGCCCCGTGCAACTGGCCCGCCGCGGACCGCGCCTTGCGGAACCGGCTCAGCGCGGCACGCGGATCACGGGCCGCGATGGCCCGGAACGCCCAGTGCTCCTGCAGGTCCGCGGCCTCGTCGAGGGTCCGGGACAGCCAGGCGTGCACTTCGCTGCGCCCGTTCTGGCGCTCGCACGACCACTCCAGTTCGTCGTCCCCGACTTCGGTGACCCAGCAGCGCAGCGCCGCGGAGAGGAGGTCCGGCATGGCCTTGTCCACGGTCTTCTCGGCGAGCAGCGAGCCCGGGTCCGCCTCGGCCTGCAGCTTCTCGAACTCGGCGTCGAGCTCGGCGAACCGGTCTTGCTCGACCGCGGTGCGCACCGGGGCGACCGGCACCGCGGCCTTTTCGTCGAAGGAGGTGAGCTCCTGGACCTGACCGGCGCGCAGGCACAGTTCGATGTGCGCGCCGATGCGCTTCAGCAACTGCCGCGGAGTCCACTGCTCCCAGGGATCCGCGAACGCCACGGACGCGACGGGCCAGGTCGGGTGCGGCGGGGTGAACTCCATGGCCTCATAGGCCACTCCCAGCCGCTTCGCCACCAGAGCGCGGCCGACCTCCGCGTCGAGGATCCGGCCGAGGGTGACCGATTCGCGGAACCGGTCGGGCACGGTCCCGGCCGCCTTGTTCTTGATCTGGTCCCAGGTGCTGGGCAGGCAGGTCAGCACGGTGAGGGTCTTGTGCGTGACTTCGCGCAGCCCCATGAGCCCATCGGCGATCTGGGCCACGAGCAAGTTTTCCTCGGCGCTGTCCCCGATATCCTGTGTGCGCTGGGCAGACCGGGCGACAAGGGTGTCGAGCTGGTCCACGGCGATCACGACCGGCCCCGTGAGCGCCAGCAACCGGGTGATCTCCTGCACGAGAACACGGGCGGGCTTCGGCCGGGAGTAGATGTTCCACTCCCGGGCTTCCGGCGTGAGCTGCTCGTCCCCGTCGAGGAAGTCTTCGCCGATGTACTTGGCACCGCGGTCCTTGCTGGCGATGAGCACGAGAGCTCGCGCGGTGTCCCCGCATTCGTCCGCGACCGTCTCGTCGAGGGACTCCACACCCTCGATGAACGCTTCGACATCGTCCAGTGTGAGGCCCCGTCCGCGCCGGATCCTCGCCTCGACGCCGGCATCGACTTGAGCTCGCAGGCACACGCGCAGCAAGAACCGCTTGAGCTGCGACTCGCCCGAATCGTCCGGCCGGGTCAGCCCCCGGCGCAGTGCCTCGGCCGTGTTCTCCCAGAACGCCTCCGCTGCGGTGACGTCATCGAGGAAGAAGTACCCCCGCGCGCGGTGGACCTGCCGCCGGACGAGGCCCAGCAGGTGGGTCTTGCCGACGCCCTTCAGCCCGCGCAGCACGAGCCCGATCGGGCTGGGTCCGTCGCTGGTCACGGCGTCCCGGATGCCCGTGTCGATTGCGGCGAGCGCGTCGGCGTGCAAGCCGTCGACGTGGTAGGGCGAGTCCCGCCAGACGTGATTCGGCGTGTCGGCCCAGTCGAAGCTCAGGGTCGCCAGTGCCTTGAGCTCGTCCATCACAGGGCCTCGATCGAGAGCAGGTGGTTGTCCTCACCGCCGATGCGGATCGCCGCCTCGTGGTCGGCGGGCGTGAGCGCCTTCCGGTTGTCCTCCGGGACGAGGTGGACCTGGCCCGCACTGCTCAGCCTCTTGAGCACGGCATCGACCTCCGCCGCGGGCGCGCCGAGCTTGGGGCGCAGGTCCACCAGCCCGACCCAGCCGCGGGGTTCCTTCACCAGCTCGCGGTAGGCGACGCGGATGCGGGTTTCGAGGTCGCCCTCCGGTTCGGCTTCGACCACGGCGCCGGTCGTCGGATTGAAGACATCAGCCAACCGCAGCTTCTTCCGGCGGAGAAACTCGTCGAACCCGCCGAGCACGACGTAGAGCGAGGAGCACAGGATGCTCTGCGGCCGAGGCGGCGGAGGCGTCTTCGCCGCGATTTCGCCCTCGCACCAGGCCCATCCGCCGTCGGTCAGCTGGTGGGCGAACGCTCGGCCCACCTTCTCGCTGGTGATGTACCCGGCGTCCTTCAGCTGCGTGCGTTCCTTGCCGGTGAGCGTGAACCCGACCAGCTCCTTCAGTTCCGGGTTGGGCACCTCCCGGCCCAGCACCATCAGCGTGAACATCGCCGCGGTCTGCTTGTGTCCCAAGCGGTCGGTCATCCGAGATCCTTCCGGTCGTTCGGCTTCGTCGTGGTGCGGGCGCGGGTTTCGAGGGTCAGCAGGAGCCAGTCGATCGACCGGCGGACCCTCGGCGGTGCCGCGTGGTGGTCGTCGCCGTTCGGGGAGCGGGGCTTCACCGTCACTGCGAGGTCCGTCGCGAGATCGCGGGTCCGTCCGCTGTCGCCCGCGCCGACGGCTGCCTGGAGGGCCGTGACCAGCTCGTCGACGAGGTCCCACCGGGACGGGCGCAGCCGGGATCCGCGGGCTTGGCCGAGCAGTGCGGGGAGGTCGAGGTCGTCGTCGGCGTCGACCAGCGGGGTGAAGCCCTTCAGCTGGCCGACCAGGTCGCGGGCCACCTCGGCGGGGCCGCGCGAGCCGCTCAGGCGCAGATAGCGGAGATTGCCGACGTAACCCGGCAGCGACGAGGCGTCGGTGCCCGCGGTCAGGATCGGGATCACCCGGCGGTCCTGGCCGAGGGTGCGGTGCAGGAACAGCTCGACCTCCGCCGACTGCCAGCGGCTCACCTTGCCGTCGACGATCAGGCACAGGTGCCGGGCGTCGTCCTCTGCTCGTGCCAGCAGCGAACGGTCGCCCGAGAACGACCTCACCGCGCGGATGTCCCGCTTCCCGAGCTCTTCGACCAGCTCGTTCGCTGTGCCGACGGTCGTGCGAGGGCTGCTGACCCGCAAGTCGTGCTTGAACTCGCGTCGGCTCGCGCGCACCCCGGCGACGTAGGCGTCACGGTTCTCGGCCAGCAGATCGGTCCGGTCGAGGCGGCAGGCGATCACGGCCGCGACCGTCTCGAGCGCGAAGCCGATCTGGTCGGCGCTCGGCGTCTGTTCCGACAGCACCGGCAGCTGCTCGCCGAAACTCCAGTAGGACACGTACGGCAGGGTCAGGTGACGGGCCATCGTCGCCGGCTCGACCGTCTGGTCGAGCCAGGTCCGGTACAGCTCGGCCGTCTCGTCGACGACGATGCGGCGCCAGGTCTCCGACCGGTCGTACTCCTCCCGGTTGTCGAACCGCGACAGCACCGGCAGGACGGTCAGCCGCGAGCGGTCGAACGGCAGGAGGTTGCGTGCCGCGTCGGCGCGCCGGGCCGCCTCCACCGCGCCGAGGATGCTCTGCCGGTTCGCGGTGAACAGCAGGACGAGGTGGTCGGGCAGGTGCGCCGTGCAGATCCCGCCGATGTCGGAGATCCCGGTGCGGCTGTCGATGAGGACGAAGTCGTAGCGCGCGACCCACTGTTCGCGGCACTTCTCGAGGTATTCGCCGAACCCGTCGTCGTACAAGCCGTCCCAGTCGATCCCCTGGACCTGCGTGATGTAGCCGGGCTCGTCGCGGCCGGCCGCGACGAAGTCGAGCACTCCGGCGTCCGTCAGCCGCTGGACGTACGTCTCCGGCGCGAACCGGCCGCGCCGGAAGTCGTCGACCATGTCGACCACACCCCCGCTCGGCGCCGCGGGCAGCTGCGGCCGGAAGTAGTCGCCGAGGCCGGGTGCCTCGAGGTCCCAGTCCAGGCAGAGCACCCGGTGTCCCCACCGGGCGAGCAGCACGGCGATGTTGGCCAGCGTGAAGCTGCGGCCGACGCCGCCCTTGTAGGAGTAGAAGGTGAACACCGACCCCGGCATCGTCAGAACCTCGGCATCCGCGCCGGTTTCGGCGGTTCCGGGGGCGGCGTGCGCACCGGCCAGTCGCCCCGCCACTCCGGCGCCCGTTCGATGAGCTCCTCCAGCTCCGCGGCGATCTGCTTGATCTGCTGGTTGAAGTCGAGGTAGGCCGGCGCGGTCTGGAAGTGCTCGAAGGGGTGGTTCCACTGCTGCAGGTCACGGGGACGCCGCGCGTGGGCCCAGTCGGGGAAGTGCCGGGAGTCGCAGAAGATCACCGGGTAGATCAGGGGCCGCCGGCGCTCCCCCGGCGCGGCGGCGGTCAGCGCCTCCCGCTCCTCCATCGAGGCCCACTCGGCCAGGCACCACTCGTCCCGGAAGTACTTCGGGGAACAGACCGGGACCAGCACCCGGGAACGCTGCAACGCCGAGTTCAGTTCCGCGGGCCAGGCGGCTCCGACGCGGACCTGGTCGTCGAAGAAAATCCGGACGTCCTCGTACCGGTTGTTGTCGAGCACTTCGAGCAGACGGGGGTGAAAATGGTGGCGAATCCACGCCGATATGTCGTTCGCGGTGCGCAGGTAGCTGATGAACACGTCGTACTCGTACACGCGTGCCGCCGCCCCTTCGCCGCTTCCACCAGGCGGATCCGATCCTAGATCCGTTGCGCGCCGGCGAAGAAGACGGGAAACCGGACAGATCCAGGACAATAACTGGCCAAGCCGGAAATCGTCCGAAAAACGCGCTCTTGACAACTCGTCCGGCTGTGGATATATGACAGGCGAACACAGGAACGAAAACACGATTCGTTTCCGGAATACCGATCTCCCGGATCGGTGAATCACCGACCGATCCCGAGGGGAAGCCGATGCCCGAGCACGAGGCACCGTGGGTGTTCATCAGCTACTCGCACGACAGCGAGGAGCACAAGGCGCAGGTCCGCCGGTTCGCGACCCTCCTGCACAGCCGCATCGGCCTCGAGGTCATCCTCGACCAGTGGCACGACAACGTCCGCATCGACTGGTCGTTGTGGGCCACCCGCAACCTCAAGGCGGCCGACTTCATCATCGTCGTGGCGTCTCCGCTGTACCGGGCTCGGGCCGACGGCGAGGCGCCGCCGGACGAGGGCCGCGGCGCCCAGTTCGAAACCGCCATCATCCGCAACAAGCTGACCAAGGACCTCGAAGACGGGACCCGCCGGGTCCTCCCGGTCGTCTTGCCCGGCCGGTCGATCGACGACATCCCCGAGTTCCTCAACCCCTACTCCATGACGCGCTACGAAATCCCCGACTTCACCGACGCCGGGGTCGCCGATCTGCTGGCCGCGATCACGGGTCGGGGACAGCACCCCAAGCCCCGCCGCGGGGTCTGGCGCGGCGGCGCACGGGAACCGCAGCGGGTGCTCGCCGGCGAACTGCCGTGGGCGTGCACCAGCCCGGGCGTGCGACGGGGGACGGCGTGGATCGACGGCCTGCACTACGAGAACAGCATCGTCCTGCGGCCGCGCACGCCGTCCGCCACCGGGCCGGGGTTCATCGAACTGGACCTGGGCGGCCACTACCAGCGGTTCACCACCGTCGCCGGGGTGCTCGACGACGCCCGGGATCCCTTCCAGGTCGGGCACTTCCGCGTGGTGCTCGACGGGACGCCGCGGTCCGAACACGAGGTCGCGGCCGGGAAGCCGGCGAAGATCGACCTCGACGTCACGGGCGCCCGCCTGCTGCGGCTCGAGATGTCGCGGCCGGCCGGCACGGCGTCACCCTTCGGGTCCGCGGCCGTCATCGTCACCCGGCGGGGACGACCGCCCGAGCTCGCCCTCGGCGACCCGGCCGTGACCTAGGTAGACCCCGGGGCCGGCGACGGGTCCGCCGCGACCCTGCGTGCCCCGCACGGCGGGATCTTCGTGCTCTCCCTGATCGGCAACCCGCCGCTGTTCCTGGTGGCGCTGGTCGCCGGCACCGCGGTCGCGGCGGGTTCGGTGATCGCGCTCGAACAGGTGCGCTTCCGCGCCGCCCGCAGCCGCGGCCCGGGAGTGCGTCGACGCCCTGGCCGAGCTGATCGCCCAGGACCTCGACGCGTACCCGGCCCCGAACGCGCGGCGATCAGCCGGCGACCGGCTTCCGGACCTGCTTCCGCGAGGTGCTCGAGCCCGCACCCTGACCGGGCCGGATCTCAGGCCGGGCCGAGCAGCGCGATCGACGCCCGCACCGCGAGCTCGGTGACGTCACCGGCCCGGCCGCCGTCCTCGACGGTCGTCGCGATCAGTTCGCGCAATCCGCCGAGGAGCATGATCGACAGCTGGCGGGACGGCGGGTTGATCCCCTCCGCGCGCATCTCGGCGGTGTCCGTCAGCCGCTGGGTCATCGCGATGAACCCCTCCATCGCGTCGCGCTGGAGGTCGCGGGCCGGGGCGCCGAGGGCCGGCACGTCGCGGATCCAGCTCAGCGTGATAGCCGGCTCGGACTCCGCGCAGGCGATCCACGCTTCGATCGCCTGGCGGACCTGCCGCGCCCAGGGCGCGCGCGGGTCCACCGCGTCCGAAATCTGCCGGATCATCGACCGGTTCGCCTCGGCCAGCAAGGCGATCAAGCACTCTTCGCGGCTGGAGAAGTGCTCGTAGAACGTCCGGCGCGAAGTGCGGGCGCGGCGGACGATGCCGGCCACCGTCGTGTCGCGGAAGCCGTCCTCGGTGATCGACGCGGCCAGCCCGTCCAGGAGGCGCTGCCGGTGCGGGCGGGTGTCGACGTCCACAGAAGTCACGCTATACCCCTCCTCTTGAAACGAGATGGTACACCGGCGTACCGTACCGACGGTACGCTCGCGTACCACCTTCCGGGAGGGTCGATGACGACCGTGACAGGACCATCCGTGACGTTGCCGCCGGGGCCCACCGCGCCCCGCGCCGTGCAGGGCGCCTACGCCCTCACCCAGCCCCTGCGCGGGATGCGGCGGCTCAAAGAGCGCTACGGCGACGCCTTCACGGTCAACGTGCCGATCTTCGGCAACGCCGTGGTGATCAGCGGCGCCGCCGAGATCAAGCAGCTGTTCACCTCCGGACCCGAATTCGCCGACAACCTCGAGGTCAACCTCGGGCGGGTACTCGGGTCCCGCTCGATGTTCGCGTTGTCCGGCGAGGAGCACAAAAGGCAGCGCAAGCTCCTGGTGCCGCCGTTCCACGGACGGCGGCTGGCGGCGTACGAAAAGATCGTCGAAGAAGAAACCGCCCGCGAGCTGGCGAGCTGGCCCGAAGGCCGGGCGTTCGCCACGCTGCCGTCGATGATGCGGATCACGCTCAACGCCATCCTGCGCGCGGTCTTCGGCGCCGAAGGGGCCGAGTTCGCCGAGCTGCGCGAGCTGCTCCCGCCGTTCGTCACCCTGGGCTCCCGGCTGGCCGTGCTGCCGATCCCGAAACGCGGCCGCTTCAACCCGTGGCGCCGCTTCGAACGGATGCGCCGCGAGTACGACGCGATCGTCGACCGGCTGATCGCGAAGGCCCGCGCCGGCGAGGAGGACCGCGACGACGTCCTCTCGATGATGCTGCAGACCCGGTACGACGACGGGACCGGGCTGAGCCGCGAAGAGATCTCCGACCAGCTGCTCACCCTGCTCACCGCCGGGCACGAAACCACGGCGACCACCCTGGCCTGGGCCGTCGAACGCCTCCGCCGGCACCCCGCGCTGCTGGCGGAACTGGAAGAGGGCGACCCCAAGCTCCTCGACGCCACCATCCTCGAGGTCCAGCGCACCCGCCCGGTCATCGACCTCACCGCGCGGCAGGTCAAGCAGGACGGCTTCCGGCTGGGCCGGTGGACGCTGCCGAAGGGGTACGCGGTGCTCGTCAGCATCGCGCTGATCCACGACGACGACGCCGTGTTCCCGCGCGCGGCGACCTTCGACCCGCACCGCTTCGAAGGCGCGCGCCCGGACCTCTACCAGTGGATCCCGTTCGGCGGCGGCACCCGCCGCTGCCTCGGCGCCGCGTTCGCGACCATGGAGATGACCGTCGTGCTGCGGACCCTGCTGCGGGACTTCACGCTGGTACCGACCGACGAGCCCGGCGAACGCTGGCATTCGCGGGGGGTCGCCTACGCCCCCGCCAAGGGCGGCCGCGCCATCGTGCGCCGCCGGAACACCGGAGGAGATTCGTGACCGAACAGATCGCCGACGCCGGCCGGGGGATTTCCCTGGCCTACGAACGGATCGGGGACGCCGGCGCCGAGCCGCTGGTCTTCGTCGCCGGGCTGGGCCAGCAGCTGCACAGCTGGCCGGACGCCTTCTGCACGAAGCTCGCCGAGCGCGGGTACGAAGTCATCCGGTTCGACAACCGCGACACCGGGCGCTCGACGCACCCGCGTTTCCGGCCGCCGAGCCTGCTCGGCATGCTCGCGGGCCGGTTCCCGCCCCAGCAGTACGACCTGACGGACATGGCCGCCGACACCATCGGCCTGTTCGACGCGCTGGACCTGGAGACCGCCCACATCGCGGGCGTCTCCATGGGCGGCATGATCTCCCAGACCACCGCCGCGCTCCACCCGGACCGGATCCGCACCCTGACGTCGATCATGTCGACGACCGGGTCGCGCCTGCTCGGCCGCCCCGCGCTCTCGACGTTGCGCATGATGGGCGCGAAGCCGCCGAAATCCCGCGAAGAGGCGGTCGAAAGCGCGGTCCGGATGTTCCGCCACATCGGCTCGCACGGCTTCCCGTTCGACGAGGCTTTCGTGCGCGAGCTGGCCGGAACGGGCTGGGACCGCGACCCGACGGCCGGGGGCGTGGGCCGTCAGCTCGCCGCGATCATGAAGTCCGGCAACCGGACCCCGCTGCTGCGGAAGATCACCGCGCCGACGCTGGTGATCCACGGCGACCGCGACCGGATGGTGCACCCGACCGGCGGGGCCGCCACCGCGCGGGCCATCCGGGGCGCCCGCCTGGAAACCGTCCGCGGCATGGGGCACGACCTGCCCGAAGGCGCGTGGCCCACCGTCCTCGACCTCATCGACCAGCACGCGAGGAGCAGCGATGTCCCGGCCCCCTAGTCTCACCGGCCGCCCGGTGGTGATCACCGGCGCGGCGTCCGGCATCGGCCGCGCGCTGGCCACCCGGCTCTCGCGGCTCGGCTCGCCGGTCGCCCTCGCGGACGTCGACGAAGACGGCCTGAAGGCCACCGCGGCCGCCCTGCCCGGCCCGGTGTTGACCCGCGTCCTCGACGTCCGGGACGCGGAGGACCAGCTGCGGTTCGCCGCCGAGGTCCGGGAGTGGCTCCCGGCGCCCCTGGCCGCGGTGTTCAACAACGCCGGCGTCGCGGTGACCTCGACCGTGCTCGACGCGGTGCCCGAAGACGACGATTGGCTGCACGACATCAACTTCCGCGGGGTGGTGCACGGGACGCGGGCGTTCCTGCCGATCCTCGCCGAGCAGGGCGAAGGCGCGATCGTGAACACCTCCAGCGTGTTCGGCCTGCTCGGGATGCCGTACCAGAGCGCGTACTGCGCGGCGAAGTTCGCCGTCCGCGGTTTCACCGAGTCGCTGCGGCAGGAACTGCGCGGCACCGGCCTGCGCGCGGTGACCGTCCACCCGGGCGGGATCACCACGAACATCGCCCGCAACGCCCGGGTGCGCCGGGACCCCGAGGGCCGGGGCCGCACCCACGAGCAGCTGGCCGCGCAGTTCGAGGCGATGACGATGACGTCGCCGGAGAAGGCGGCGGCGGTCATCCACGCCGGCGTGGACCGCGGGAAGGCCCGCATCCTGGTCGGCCCGGACGCCTACCTGTTCGACGCGCTCGCCCGCATCACCCCCACCCACTACAACGCCGTGCTGACGCGCGTGATCCAGCGCTCACGGCGGACGGAGGCCGCACTGCCATGACCGAACACCTCGACGTGCTGATCGTCGGCGCCGGGCTGTCCGGCGTCGGCGCGGCCCACCACCTGCGGACGGCGTTCCCGCGCAAGAAGTACACGATCCTCGAAGCCCGTGACACGATCGGCGGCACGTGGGACCTGTTCCGCTACCCCGGCGTGCGGTCGGACTCGGACATGCAGACCCTCGGGTACCGGTTCCGGCCCTGGACCGACGCGAAGGCCATCGCGGACGGCCCGTCGATCCTGCAGTACGTCCGGGACACCGCGGCCGACGCCGGCATCGACCGCCACATCCGGTTCGGGCACCGGGTGATCCGGGCCGCATGGTCCACAGAGGACGCCCTGTGGACGGTCGAAGCCACGCACGACGGCAAGCCGGTGCAGTTCACCGCGAAGTTCCTGTACCTGTGCAGCGGCTACTACGACTACGCGGGCGGGCACACGCCGGAGTTCCCCGGCCTGGAGCGGTTCGGCGGCACCGTCGTCCACCCGCAGCAGTGGCCGGAAGACCTCGACTACACCGGCAAGAAGGTCGTCGTGATCGGCAGCGGCGCCACCGCGGTGACGCTCGTGCCCGCGATGACCGACCGCGCCGCGCACGTGACGATGCTGCAGCGCTCCCCCACCTACATCCTTTCGCTGCCGTCGGAGGACGCGCTGGCCAACCGGCTGCGCGGGCTGCTCGGCGCGCGGCTGGCCTACCCGATCGCGCGCTGGAAGAACGTCGCGGTGAGCACGCTGATCTACCAGCTCAGCCGGCGCCGCCCGGGTGTCGTGAAGGCGCTGATCCGCAAGGCCACGGCGAAGCAGCTGCCGCCCGGGTACGCCGTGGACACCCACTTCAAGCCGCGGTACGACCCGTGGGACCAGCGGCTCTGCCTGGTCCCGGACGGCGACCTGTTCCGGTCGATCCGCCGCGGCGACGCCTCCATCGTCACCGACCGGATCGCCTCCTTCACCGAGCACGGGCTGGCCCTGGAGTCCGGTGCCGAGCTGGAGGCGGACGTCGTCGTCACCGCCACCGGGCTGCGGCTGCTGGCCTTCGGCGGCATCGACCTCGTCGTGGACGGCAACCCGGTGAAGCTGCCGGAAACCATGGCCTACAAGGGCATGATGCTCAGCGGCGTGCCGAACTTCGCGTTCACGATCGGCTACACGAACGCGTCGTGGACGCTCAAGGCCGACCTGGTCGGCGAGTACGTCGTCCGGCTGCTGCGCCACCTCGACCGGCACGGCTACGACCAGTGCGTGCCGGTCAACGACGACCCGGCCGTCACCGAGCGGCCGCTGCTGGACTTCGACGCCGGGTACGTCCAGCGGGCGATCGGCGAGTTCCCGAAGGCCGGTTCGCGGGCGCCGTGGCAGCTGGGCATGAGCTACGCGCACGACGTCGTCAAGCTCCGGCACGGCCGGATCGACGACGGGGCCCTGCGCTTCTCGCGGCGCCCGGCGGGAGGGGGCAGACTGAGCGCATGACGCTCGGTACCTCCCCCGTCCGGGGCCGCTGACATGCACTCCGCGGGACTCGTGCTGCACCCCCGCCGCGACTCCGCGGCCGCCGTCGAAGCCGTGCTCGGCTGGGCGGACAACCGGAACATCGAGATCCTCGGCATCGCCGACGAGATCGTCCGGCTGAACTGCGCCGCGGTGGGGGTGACGCCCGAGGAGCTCGGGCGCCGGTCCGACCTGGTGGTCAGCCTGGGCGGCGACGGCACGATGCTGCGGGCCATGCGGCTGGCCGACGGGCAGCGCGCGCCGGTGCTCGGGGTGAACCTCGGCAAGCTCGGCTTCCTGGCCGAGGTCGACGTCCCCGACCTGCCGCGCGCCCTTTCGGCCATCGACGAACACGAGTTCACGGTGGAGCCGCGGCTGGCCGTGGACGCGGTGCTGCAGGGACGGCGGATCACGGCGTTCAACGACATCGCGGTCGTGCGCGTGCCCGGCAACGGCAGCGCGGTGGTCGCCGTGCGCGTCGGCGGCCAGCCGTTCGTGAGCTATTCGGCCGACGCGGTGGTCGTGGCGACCCCGACCGGCTCGACGGCGTACAGCTTCTCGGCGGGCGGGCCGATCACCAGCCCGGCGGTGGAGGCCCTGCTGGTGACGCCGGCGGCGCCGCACTCGGCGTACAGCCGGGGCGTGGTGCTCTCGGTGCACGACGAAGTCACCTTGGAGCTGCTGCCCACCAGCGGCAGGCTGGCGGTGGAGGTCGACGGCCAGGTCGAGGGGTACGTCTCCCCCGGCGACCGGCTGGACCTGCGCGGCCGGCCGAGCGCGGCGCGGGTGGTCCGGCTCGGCATGACGACGTTCTACCAGCGGGCGCGGCGCAAGCTGCGGCTCACCGATTCGGCGGAAATCCCCCAGGACGGCGACCACTGACGGTGGTGTGCGTCACAGCACCGGCGCATCGGCAATGGTCACGGAAAGGTCACGGGTAGCGTCCGCGGCGGCCCTGAACCAGCCGAACCGTCCCGGAGTGTTCCCCTGCATGCTGTGTCCCGCACCCGTCCGTCCCCGCCTGCGCGCCCGCCTGCTCGTGCCCGGCGCCCTCGTCGCCTTCGGCGGCGCCGTCACCCTGCTCGCGGTCCTGCACCTCGACCGCCGGCTGGCGCCGCTCGACCCGGTGAGCACGATGCTCAGCGACTACGCGCTGAGCCCGGGCCGCCTGCTGTGGGACGGCGCGCTGCTGCTCACCAGCACGGGGTCGGCGTTGCTGCTGGTCGCGCTGTACCGCCGCGGCCTGCTGGCCAACCCGGCACTGGTGGCGGCGAAGGCGCTGTGGTGCGTCAGCCTGCTGGCGGTCGCGATCTTCGCGAAGGACCCGCAGGGCGGCGCGATCACCGCGACGGGGAAGATCCACCTGTACGCGTCGGCGGTGACGTGCCTCAGCCTGCCGGTCGTCGGCTGGGCGCTGGGCCGCCGCCACCGCGACGACCCGCGCTGGCGCCGGTTCGCGACGTGGTCACGACGGCTGGCGCTGGCGGCGATCCCGTTCTACCTGCCGTTCATCGTCCCGTTCGCGGTCAACGTGGTCCTCGGCGGCCACCTGCCGACCGTGGCGACCGGGCTGGTGGAACGGCTGATGATGGTCCTGGAGATCGCGTTGCTGGGTGTACTCGGCCACTGGGCGCACCGGGCGATGCCGACCGGGGTCCGGTTCCGCGCGAGGGTCGCTCCGGCCTGACCGGCTCTGCCTAGCCGGCCTCGTCGCCCGGCTGGTCGCGGGTGCGGTGCAGCAGCCAGTCGCGCGCCGTGCGGATCAGCGCGTACCGCACCGCGCCCGTGCGGCCGTGCAGGGTGAACAGGATCCGCTTGGCCGTGCGGTCGTGTTCCTCCCACCAGCCCGTGTCGGCGATCTTCTTCGTCTCGTCCTCATAGGCGAGGTGGTCCAGCGCGTGGTCGGGCACGGCGACCGCTAGCCGGTTGCCGCTCGCGTCGGGTGGGAGGCCCCGGGGCACGGCCCAGGACCGCAGCACGCCGTTCTCCTCGAGCCGCAGGTCGAAGTGGTGCCGCGGGCGCCAGTGCTCGTGCAGCACGAACGCCGGTCGCCGATCGGTCACGTCCTTCACCATGCCAGATCACCCGTTCGTGTCCGCCCGGCTAGGTTGGAGCCCCGAACGGGGAATCCAAGGAGGCCGGGTGAACGTCGCCGGTGGGGTGCTGCCGGTTGCCGCCGGGGCGGCCCTCGTCGTGTTCGCCGTGCGGCTGGCGCGCGAACCGCGGCGGCTGGGCAACGCCGTCTGGCTCGGTGTCGCGCTGCTGCTGACCGCGTTGTGGCTGCTGCGTGCCGCGCTGCACCTGGAGTGGCTGACCCCGGTGCTGCTGGGGCTGCTCGGCGTCGTCGTGGTGCTCGTGGCTCTGGTGCTGCCGGCGGCGCTGATCGTCAACGGCGTCGGGATGTGGCGGCGGGAAGGGCGCAGTGCCGGCAACCTGCTGTCGCTCGGCCTCGGCACCGGGCTGATCGCGCTGGAGGCGTTGTCGTTCGCGCCGCTCGGGCGGTGGGGTTCGGCGCTGGTGGCCGTCGCGGCCGTGCTGGCCTGCTACTTCGGGTTCCTGTTCCTGTCGCTGCTGATCTACTCCGTCGTGTACGGCAGGCTCGACCGCCACGGCGGATTCGACGCGATCATCGTGCTCGGCTGCGGACTGAACGGCGAACGGGTGCCGCCGCTGCTCGCCGGGCGACTCGAGCGCGCGATCCGGCTCCACGACCGGGAGGCGACGCCGCCGCTGCTGGTCGTCTCCGGCGGGCGGGGGCCCGGCGAAGCGGTGACCGAAGCCGAAGCGATGCACGCCTACCTCCGCGACCGCGGCGTGCCCGACGATCGGATCCTGCGCGAAGACCGGGCCCGCACGACCGAGGAGAACCTCCGGTTCTCGGCCGCGCTGCTCCCCGGCGACGCCCGGCGCGTGGTCGCGGTGACCAGCAACTACCACGTGTTCCGGGCGGCGGTGGAGTGCCGCCGGCTGGGCCTGCCGTTCCAGGCGACGGGTTCGCCGACGGCTCGGTACTTCCTGCCGAGCGCGCTGCTGCGCGAGTTCGCGGCGCTGATCCTGCACTACCGCCGCACGACGATCGCCGCGTGCGTACTGGTCGCCGGCGCGGGCCTGGTCCTGACGCTCTTCGCCTGACCGCCACCTAGCCCGAACGCAGGATCGAGCAGGCCCGGGCGACGCCGTCTTCGGCGCGCAGGCGCGCACCGACGTACTGCGCGCCGCGGCGGAACAGCGGGTTCTCCGTCAGTTCCCGGAGCCGGGCGGTCAGCGCGCCGGCCGTGAGTTCCCGCAGCGGCAGCGGCTTCGGGCCCGCGCTGAGCCGGGCCACCCGCTCGCCCCAGTAGGGCTGGTCGGAGAACACCGGGCAGACGAGCGACGGAACGCCGGCGCGCAAGGCCGCCGCGGTGGTCCCGGCGCCGCCGTGGTGGACCACGGCGGCGGTCCGCGGGAACAGCCACTCGTGCGGGACGTCCCCGGCGATCAGCAGGTCGTCGCCGGTGGCCCCGGAGCTGCCGCCGGTGGCCCCGGAGTTCAGGACGCCCCGCAGCCCGGCCCGGCGCAACGCCGCCCGGACGACACCGAAGGTCCGCTCGGCGTCCGCGGGCTGCATGCTGCCGAAGCCGACGTACACCGGCGGCGGTCCGGCGGCGAGGAAGTCGCGCAGCCGCGGATCCGGGCGCGCGGCGGCGTCGAGGAACCAGTACCCGGTGACGTGCACGCGGGCGGGCCAGTCGGGTGGCCGCGGCACAACGGCACCGGAGAACCCGCACAGCACCGGCGACCGGCGCCGCGGCCCGCGCCGCCCGGCCCGGGGCAGGCCGAGGGTGTCGACGCGCCAGCGGTCGACCTCCGGGCGCAACATCTGCCAGGCGAGGGTGTCGACGGCGCCGAAGCTGAGGTGCCGTCCCCAGGGTCCGAGCCGCGCGGCCCCGGGCAGGAGCGGGTGCGCGAAGGCCCGCGTCGGCACGCTGGGCTGGTAGTGCAGCTCGGCGTCGGGGACGCCGAGGTGCGAGCCCAGGTGCGAGCCGAGGAAGCCGAGCGACGGCGCGAGGACGAGATCGGCGCCGGCGGCGCCGGTGTGGACGTCGGCGAGGAGCCGGTCGAGCACCGGGCGGAGGACTTCGCGCAGCCCGGAGAGGAAGGTGAGGCGGCGGCCGCCGGTCCACGCCTGCCCGGCCGCCGAGCCGAGGATGGCGGAGGGATCCGCCGAAAGGGGCGCGAAGCCGAGACCGTGGGTTTCGATCAGCGCCCGGAACCCGGGCGCGGCCAGCACCCGCACGCGGTCACCACCGGCGGCGAGGCCCCGCCCGAGGGCGACGCAGGGCTGGACATCGCCGCGCGAGCCCGGCGCGATGATCACCACCTGGCGGCTCATCGCTTCGCCCCGGCATGGGCCGGGCAGAGCGGAACGACCGACGTACCTGGCCTCCTGATCAACCTGGTCATCGCTTCGCCGCCGTCAGCCGGTACCGCAGCCGGAACGGCAGGTTCGCCAGCACCGCAGCCATCCGGGCGTCCCTTCCGACCAGATACCTCGGCGCCGGGCGACGGGCCGTCAGTGCCCGGACCACCACCTCGGCCGCGCGCCTCGGTGGCACTCCGGTCCGGGCCGAGCGGGCCGCGCTGCGCTCTGCTGCCGCCAGTTGCTCTCCGTACCTCTCCAGTGCCGCCGGTGGGAGGGCCGCGCGGACCTCCTCGGCCGCCGCGCGGGCGCGGGGCCAGATCGCCGTGGCCACCGCGCCCGGCTCGACCAGCACCACGTGGATGCCCTCCGGGGCCAGCTCCGCGCGCAGGCTGTCGGTCAAGCCGGCCAGTGCGAACTTCGACGTGTGGTACGGCCCGACCATCGGGCCCGCGATCCGGCCGCCGATCGAGCCGATCGTCACCACCCGGGCGGATTCCGCGCGCCGCAACGACGGCAGCATCGCTCGCGTGACCGCCAGCTGGCCGGTGACGTTCACCTCCAGCTGCTCCCGGAACGCCGCCAGCGGCACGTGCTCGAGTGGCCCCGGCCGCGCCAGCCCGGCGTTGTTCACCAGGCCCCGCAACGGTCCCGCCGCCGCGACGCGCTCCCCGCAGCGGGCGATCGACTCCGCGTCGCGCAGGTCCATGCGCAGCACCGTGACCGCGTCGCCGTACGCTCGTTCGAGGTCCGCTTCGTCGCCGTCCGTGCGGACGCTCGCCCACACGTGGGCGCCCCGCCGGACCAGCTCCGCCACGCAGGCCCGGCCGATCCCGCCCGCCGCGCCGGTGACCACATAGGACGGCTTCACGACGCGAGCACCTGCAGCATCCGCGGCCACGTCTTGTGCAGCTGCTCCTGCCAGTACGCCCACTGGTGGGTGCCGGGGCCGTACAGATCCGCCGTCACCGGGACGCCGAGGCCGCGCAACCGGCCGGCCATCGCGGTGGTCTGCGCACCGCAGAGGAACTCCAGGAGCATCGCGCCGGGCAGGACGTCGATCGGGAGCTTCGCGTCGAGCGGGCCCGGCAGCCCGTTGCCCGCCGACAGGTAGATCTCCGTGCCGCGCAGGCGGTCCGCGTTCACCAGCGGGTCGTGCGCCTCCCAGCGCGCGGCCTCCCGGCGCCGGTCGCCCCACAGGGCCTCGGGGTCGAGGTGGGCGGACGCGACGATGGCGCCGGTCAGCAGTTCCCCGGTGGGGCCGGCCGGGTTGAGGTTGCCGCTGAAGGAGGCGGCGTAGCGGAACACGCCCGGGCGCCGCGCGGCGAGCTCGATCGCGCCGTACCCGCCGAGGGACAGCCCGGCGGCCGCGCGCCTGCCGTTCCCGCGGTAACCGCGGTCGATCAGCTGCGGCAGCTCGACGGCGGTGAAGGTCTCCCACTGGTTGAGCGCGACGTCCTTGCCGTAGTTCCACCAGTCGCTGAAGAAGCCCGCGGATCCCGAGCCGGGCATGACGACCAGGACGCCGGCGTCGTCGGCCAGCTGCCGCACGTCGGTGTTCGCGCTCCAGCCGCGGTAGTCCTGCAGCCGGGTCTCGCCCGCAAGCAGGTAGAGCGCCGCCCACCGCCGGTCCGGCTCCGCAGCCCAGGCCCGCGGGAGGATCAGCCGGACCATGGCGTACGCGCCGACGCCCGCCGAGCGCACGGTCAGGTCGAGCACCCGCGCATCACCGTCCACAGTGGTCTCGGCGACGACGTGCGACCCGTCGTCGGCCCGGGCGTCCGGCACGCTCGCCGCGGCCGGCGCCGGTGTCCCGGGCAGCGCGCACACCACGGCCGTCAGCGCCGTGAACCACCTCACAAAATGGCGCATGCGATTCCTTTCCCGGTCGTTCGCAGGTGCGGCCAAGCTAGAGGAATGGCGTCGGCGAGCGCAATTGTCCTGTCCACGATGTGAGCGGACAATGTGAATGGGAGGAAAACAAACTCCCCCGCGCGGGTGAGGCGCCTGTCGCGCAGAGTGACCAGTCTCGGACGGCCGTGCCACAACGGTCGGCAGAACTCGTCGGTAACCTGCAATTCTGCAGCTCACCCGCTGTGCCCGTAGATGTTTACGCCGTCTTGAGGTGCTTCCGGTAACCGATTTCCGCGCGTAGCCTTCGCCGTGCCGCCAGGATCGCCACGTCCGTCGACGCGTCCCCGGCGAAGGGTTCCAGCGCAGGAGCCGCACCCGTACCGAAAATGCTCCCCGAAGGGCCGTACATGGCTGCCCGAATTCGCTTTCCGCCGTCCCGCGTGGCCGTCCTCCTGATCGCGGTGGCCGCCGCGGCCACCATTTCGCCCGCAAAACCGGCCACCGGCGCGGCGGTGGCCCCGGTTTCCGCGCCCCCCGCGGTGCCGCCGGCCGCGCTGCTGCCGGCCGAGTCGATTCCCGGGCGTCCCGCGGCCCGCGACGTGTTCGACGTCGCCACCGCACTGTCCACTTCGGACAGCAAGGACGACGAAGGGTGCACCGACGTCGTGCACGGCAGGCTGCTGCGCCCCGGGGCGGTGACCGGCCAGGGCTTCCAGACGGCGGTCCCCGGCGGGCAGCTGTCCGAGCTTGTCGCCCGCACCCCGCACCCGCCCGATCTCACCGCCTGGGCCGGGCAAGCGCGCCGCTGCGCCCGCGTCACCGTCGACGACCAAGGCCTCCCGACGGTCTCGACCACGACCGTCGAGACCGCTCCGGCCGTTCCCGGCGCGCAGACCCTCTCCTACCGGCAGGTCCTGACCCTGCCCGGCCAACCGGCCGGGCTGCCCGGCCTGCGCCTGCGCACCGTCGCCATCGCCGCCGGCGGCGTGCTGGTCCTGCTCCGCGACGCCGGAGCGACCGACCTCGACCTCGACACCCTGGCCGTCGCCGCGTGGCAGCACGCCGCCCCGCGGCTGGGCCGCTAGCACCAAGGAGAACCCATGTCCCAGGAGAACCTGCCGGCGGTGGGCGGCGACACCCTGACCGCGTGCCTGCGCCACTGGGCGGCGACCACCCCCGACGCCCCCGCCCTGACCTTCGCCGACTTCGCCACCGACCCCGCCGGGCGGCGGCGCACCCTCACCTGGCGGCAGCTGGCCGAGCGCGTCGACGCTGCCGCGGGCGCGCTGCCGGTGACGCCGGGCGACCGGGTCGCCGTGCTCTGCCCGCAGGGCCCGGACTACGTGATCGGGTTCCTCGCCGCGATCGCCGCGGGCGCGATCGCGGTGCCGCTGTTCGACCCCGGCCTGCCGGGTCACGCGGGACGGCTCGCCGCGGTCCTCGCCGACTGCGCGCCCACGGCCGTCGTGACCACCACCGCCGCCCGGCCGGGGGTCGAGGAGTTCCTCGGCGGTGACGTCACGGTCGTCGCGGTGGACCGCCCGGGGCCGGCGCGGTCGTGGCCGGCGCCCGCCGCGGCCACGGACGACGTCGCGTACCTGCAGTACACGTCCGGTTCGACCCGCAGCCCGGCCGGAGTGGTGCTGACCCACGCCAACGTGCTCGCCAACGTCGGCCAGGTCGTGCGCGGCCTCGGGCTCGACCCGGCCGCGGCCACCACGGTCTCGTGGCTGCCGCTCTTCCACGACATGGGCCTCGTCCTCGGTCTGATCACCCCCCTGGCGCTGGGCCTGCGCTCGGTGCTGATGGACCCGCTCGCCTTCGTCGAGCGGCCGGTCCGCTGGCTGGAACTACTCGGCGACCACGCGGGCAGCTGGAGCGCCGCCCCGAACTTCGCCTTCCACTACTGCGCGAGCCGGATCCGCGAGGCCGACCGCGCGCGGCTGCGGCTCGGCCGCGTCGCCGCGATCGTCAACGGTGCCGAGCCGATCAACCCGGACGTCCTCGACCGCTTCCACACCGCCTTCGCCGCCGCCGGGTACCGGCCGGAGATGACCCGCCCGGCGTACGGCCTGGCCGAGGCCACCGTCTTCGTCACCACCGGCCCGGCCGCCGTCCCGCGCGTCACCACGTTCGACCGCGCCGCCCTCGCCACGGGCACCGCGCGGCCGGCCGGGGACGGCGTCCGGCTCGTCGCCTGCGGTGCCCCGGCCGGGCAGCTCGTCGCCCTCGTCGACCCGGACACCGCCGTGGTGCTGCCCGACGGCTCGGTCGGCGAAATCTGGGTCCACGGACCGAACGTCGGCGAGGGGTACTGGCAGAAACCCCTGGACAGCACCGAAACCTTCGGCGCTCGGCTGGCGGGCGGGCTGCCCGAGGGGCCGTGGCTGCGGACCGGCGACCTCGGGGTCCGCCTCGACGGCGAGCTCTACATCGCGGGCCGGATCAAGGACCTGATCATCGTCGACGGCCGCAACCACTACCCGCAGGACGTCGAGGCGACGGCCGCGTCGGCCGACCCGGCGATCCGCCCCGGCAGCGTCGCCGCGTTCGCCGTCGCGGGCAACGACACCGAGGCCGTCGTCGTGGTCGCCGAACACCGCGCCCACGCGGACCTGACCGAAGCCGCCGAACGCGCGCTGGCCGCGGCGATCCGGCGGCTGGTCTCCGCCGCGCACGGGCTCGCGCTGCGGGACGTGCTGCTCGTGCCGCCCGGGCGGGTCCCGCGCACGTCCAGCGGCAAGATCGCGCGCGGCGCCTGCCGCGACCGCTACCTCGCGGGCGACTACGGAAAGGCACTGGCGCGATGAGCGACCCGACGACCGACACCCTGCGCCGCTGGCTCCTGGACACCGTCGCCGAACACACCGGCGCCCCGGCCGAGCCCGACCGCCCGCTCGGCGACTACGGCCTGTCGTCCCGCCAGGCCGTCGGCATCACCGCCGACCTCGAGGAGCGGCTCGGCCGCCGGCTGCCCGCGACGCTGCTGTGGGAAAGCCCCACCATCGACCACCTCGCCCGCAGCCTGACCGGTGCGGACGAACCCGAAGCGCGCCCGGCCACGAACCGCCGCCGGACCGACCCGGTCGCCGTGGTCGGGCTCGGCTGCCGCCTCCCCGGCGCGGACGGTCCCGCCGAGTTCTGGGACCTGCTGTGCGAAGGACGCGACGCCGTCCGGACCGCGCCGCCGGGCCGCTGGAGCCCCGAGGCCGCCCCGGTGCTCGGCGGATTCCTCGACGACGTCGCCGGGTTCGACGCCGAGCACTTCGGCATCACCCCGCGCGAGGCGGCCACGATGGACCCGCAGCAGCGGATGCTGCTGGAGGTCACCTGGGCGGCGCTGGAGGACGCCGGGATCGCGCCGGCGTCGCTGCGCGGCAGCCGGACCGGCGTGTTCACCGGGATCGCCACCCACGACTACGGCCACCTCACGATGATCGGCGGCGAGCCGGACCTGTGGACGGCCACGGGCGCGGCGGGCAGCATCGCGGCCAACCGGCTGTCGTACGTCTACGACCTGCGCGGGCCGAGCATGGCGGTGGACACGGCGTGCTCGTCTTCGCTGGTCGCGGTGCACCACGCGGTGCGCGCGCTGCGCGACGGCGACGCGGACCTGGCGCTGGCGGCGGGCGTCAACCTCATGCTGCTGCCGGGGCCGACGGCGGCGTTCGCGGCGGCGGGCCTGCTCGCCGGCGACGGCCGGTGCAAGACGTTCTCGGCGGGCGCCGACGGCATCGCGCGCGCCGAGGGCTGCGGCGTCGTGGTGCTGAAGCGGCTGGCGGACGCCGAGTGCGACGGCGACCGGGTGCTCGCGGTGATCCGCTCGTCGGTGGTCAACTCCGACGGCCGGTCGAACGGCCTGGCGGCGCCGAACCCGGCGGCACAGCAGGCGATGCTGCGGGACGCCTACCGCGGGCTCGATCCGTCCACTGTGGATTACGTGGAGGCGCACGGAACCGGCACGCTGCTGGGCGACCCGATCGAGGCCCGCGCGCTGGGCGCGGTGCTGGGCGCGGGCCGCGAGGCGGGCGCGCCGCTGCTGATCGGCTCGGTGAAGACGAACATCGCCCACGCGGAGGCCGCGGCGGGGATTGCCGGGCTCATCAAGGTGGTCCTGGCCATGAAGCACGGGTCCCTGCCCCCGCAGCTGCACTTCACGGCACCGAACCCGCACATCGCGTTCGGCTCGCTGGGGCTGAGGGTGGTGACGGAGCCGACGCCGTGGCCGCGGCACACCGGCCGGGCCGTGGCGGGAGTGTCGGCCTTCGGGTTCGGCGGGACCAACGCGCACGTGGTGGTGGAGGAGGAGGCGGCGGCCCCGGCACCGGACGACGGCGGGCGGGTGGGCGCGGGGACTGATGGCCGGATTCCGGCGCAGCACGGCCGCCGGGGGACCCAGGCCCCGGCGGGAAGTCGTGCCACGGCACCGGCGCACGTCGGCCCCCGGGCGACCACCGGGGACCCGGCGCAGCCCGGCCACGCGCTGCCGACCACGGCCGGAACCCGTGCCCCGCAGCACAGTGGTGGCCAGGCCGCACTCCCGGCACCCGGCATCCGGATCGGGCTGCTCTCCGCCCGGACCCGTGACCGCCTCGCCGAACGGGCCGCGCAGCTCGCGGACTGGCTGGACTCCCCCGCCGGGCAGCGGAGTTCCCTCGCCGACGTCACCCACACCCTCTTCCGGCGCGACAACGCCGGCAAGCACCGGGCCGCCCTCGTCGCCGCGACCCACGGTGAGCTCGCCGCGTTGCTGCGGGCCGTGGGCGACGGCGTCGACCTCCTGCCCGCCGGGGCCGTCACCGGCACCGCCGTCGCCAGAGACGGCGGTGCCGGTGACGGGAACGGGGACGGGCCCGTCTTCGTGTTCTCCGGCCACGGGTCCCAGTGGACCGGGATGGGCCGGCGGCTGCTGGCCGCCGAACCCGCGTTCGCCGCTCAGGTGGACAAGCTCGGCGATCCCTTCACCGAACACGCCGGACGGTCGCTGCGGTCCCTCCTCACCGGCGCCACCGCGCCCACGCTGGCGGAAACGCAGCTGGCGATCTTCGGCACGCAGGTCGCGCTGGCCGCGCGGTGGGAGGCTTTCGGTGTCCGGCCCGCCGCCGTGCTCGGGCACTCTCTCGGGTCCGCGGCCGCCGCTGTCGTGGCCGGGGTGCTGACCGCCGACGAGGCCGTCCACCTGGTCGCCACCCGGGCGCGGCTGCTCGGCACCCTCCGCTCGGGCGGGGCGATGGCCGCGGTGGAGCTGACCCCGGACGAACTCGCCGCCCACCCCGGGGTCGAGCTCGCCGTCGATGCGGCACAGGGACAGATCACCGTGGCCGGGGACGCTCTCGTGCTCGACCGGCTCGTCGCGCAGCTGTCGGCCACCGGGCGCGGCGCGCGGCGGCTGCCGGTCGGGGTCGCCGGGCATTCGGCCGGGGTCGAGCCCGTCCTCGGCGCCCTGCGCGACGCGCTGGCCGAGCTGGGCGGACGGCGGCCGCTGGTGCCCTGGTACGACACCGTGCTCACCGACCCGCGCGAACTGCCGGACTTCGACGCCGGTTACTGGGCCGCGCACCTGCGCCGCCCGGTGCGGTTCCGGCAGGCCGTCGCCGCGGCGGCCGCGGACGGGCACCGCGTGTTCGTCGAGGTGTCGCCGCACCCGATCCTGCGGGGCTCGCTCGCCCGGACGCTCGAAGCCGCCGGGATCACCGACGCGGTGGTGACCGGCACCCTGCGCCGCGGCCAGGACGAGGTCCGCGCGTTCGGCGCGGCCGCGGCGGCGCTGTACTGCGCGGGAACCCGGATCACCCTGTCCGCCCCGGACGACGGCGCGCGGCTCACCGACGTCCCGCCGATGCCCTGGCGCCACGAACGGCACTGGTACACCGACGCCGCTCGCGACGGGGAAACCACGCGCACCGCCGCACCGGAGACAGCCCCGGGTGACGCCACCGCCGCACCACCGGCCCGAGCCACCGCGGCACCCGGCGGGGCCGATCGGCTCACCGAGATCGTCGCCGCGATCATGGGCCTCTCCCCCGATCGTCTCGATCCCGACGTCCCCCTCGTCGACCTCGGCCTCGACTCCCTCATGGCGAACCGGATCCGCGAGGCCGTCCGGCGGGAGCTCGGCACCGAACCCGACGCGGCCGCCGTCCTCCGGGGCGCGACCCTCGCCGACCTCAACCGGGACCTCGCGCCCCGCGGGGACGAACCGGCGGCCCGCGGCCGCGCGTGGGACGCAGCCGACCGCCTCGTCCTGCGGCTCTGGCGGCAGCACACCGGCACCGACGCGGGCGGCACGCACGTCCGCCTGACCGGCACCGGACGGCCGGAACACCTGGCCCGCCTGCTCGCCGACGGGCTCACCACCGAGCTCGGGAGCCCCGTCGACCCGGCGGAGCTGCTGCGGCACGACTCCCTCGCCGCCGTCGCCGACGTGGCGAGAGCCCTCCTCGACACGCGTGAGGAACGCGGGCCCGTGCACCTCCTCAAGGCGGGCGACGCCGGGACCGCGCCGCTGCTGCTGTTCCACCCCGGCGGCAGCACCTGCACCGTCTACCGCCCGCTGCTGGACCGGCTGCCCGCCGGAGTGCCGTGCGTCGGCTTCGAACGCGTGCCGGGCGCCGGCATCGAAGAACGCGTCGAACGGCTGCTGCCGCTGGTCCGGGCGCGCCGGCCCCACGGGCCCTACCGCCTCGCCGGCTGGTCGTTCGGCGGCGCCCTCGCCTACGGCGTCGCCACCCGGCTCGCGGACGAGGGCGAACCGGTCGAACTCGTCGCGCTGATCGACACCATGCTGCCCCTGCCGGAACCGGACCTCGACGCGCGCGCGTCGTCGGCCCGGCGGTTCCTGCGCTTCACCGGCTACGTCGAAGGCACCTACGGCCGGGCCGTCCGGCTCGGGCACGACGAGCTCGCCCCGCTCCCCGAAGAGGAGCAGATCGAGCTCACCATGCGGCGGGTCGCCGAAGCCGGGTTGCTGAGCCCCGGCGTGCTGCGGCACCAGCACCAGTCCTTTCTGGACACGCTGGCCGCGGAACGCGGGACACCGCGGCCCTACGACGGCCGCGTGGTGCTGTACCGGGCGACCGAGCCGTACGCCGCCGGGCTCGCGATGGAACCGCGCTACTCCCGCACCGACCGCGCGGCCGGCTGGTCCGGGCTGTGCCCGCGGCTGGAGGTCGTGCCGGTGGCCGCGCACCACCTGTCGGTGGTCGACCCGCCGCACGTCGACGTCGTCGCGCGGCACCTGGCCGGCCTGCTGTGGCCGTGACGCACGCGGGCGTCCGGGCGTGGCCGCTGCTGGCCGTGCTCGGCGCCGGGCTGTTCCTGGTCGCGGTCGACGCCACCGTGCTGCACGTTGCGCTGCCCGACCTCGTCCGGCAGCTGCGGCCCGGTGCGGCCGCCCAGGTGTGGATCGTGGCGATCTACCCGCTCACCGCGGCGCCGCTGCTGCTGCCGTGCGGCACGCTCGGCGACCGCTTCGGGCGGCGGCGGGTGCTGGTCGCCGGCTACGCGGTGTTCGGGCTGGCGTCGCTCGGCTGCGCGCTCGCTCCCGGCGTCCCGGCCCTGCTCGCCGCCCGCGCGGCGCTCGGCTGCGGCGGCGCGATGATCATGCCGGTGACGATGTCGCTGCTGCGGGAGCTGTTCCCGGACCAGCGGCGGCGGCGCACGGCGATCGCGGTGTGCAGCGGCATCGCCGGGGCCGGTTCGGTGTTCGGGCCGGTCCTCGGCGGGCTGCTCGTCGAGGTGTGGGGCTGGCGGTCGACGTTCCTGGTCAACCCGCCGGTGATCCTGGCCGCGGTGGCGGCGGCTTTGCGGTGGCTGCCGCGGACCACGCCCGCGCGGGAGCCGTGGGACGCGCTCAGCGCGCTGCTCGCGGCCGGGGGTGTGCTCGGGATCGCCTTCGCCATCGGGCCGTCGGGGGGCGGCTTCGCGTCGGGGGCGGCCGGGTGCGCCCTCCTCGGGCTGTTCGGGCGCCGCCAGCGGCGGGCGGCCGCTCCCCTGCTGGACCTGGCCCTGTTCCGGCGGCCGGGCGTGCCGGGCGCGGCCGGCGGGGTGCTGCTGGTGATGAGCGTGCTGGTGGGGCTCGGCCTGCTGCTCGCCCAGTACCTCCAGGTGGTGCTCGGCCTCTCCCCGACGGCCGCAGCGGCGCGGCTGCTGCTCGTGCTCGGCGCGTCGGCGGCGGGCAGCGTGGTGGCCCCGGCGCTGCTGGAGCGCTTCGGCAACGCCCGGGTCCGCACGGCGGGGTTCGCCGTGGCGGCGGCTTCCCTCGCCATCCCGGCCGCGGGCGGGCTGCCGTCGCCGTGGTGGCTCGGCGGCGCGCTGGCGGGTTCGGGCCTGGGCATGGCGCTGGCACTGACGTCGAGCACGGACACGCTGCTGTCGGCCGCGCCCGCCGACCGCGCGGGCGGCGCGGCCGCGGTCGAGAAGACCGGCTACGAACTGGGCGCGGGCTTGGGGACAACGGCGTTCGGCTCACTGGCGGCCGCCGTCTACTCGGCCCACCTGGTGGTACCGCCCGGCGTGCCGGACACGGCGAGGCGGCTGGCATCGGCCGGCCCGGCGCAGGCGGAAGCGGCTGCCCAAGGCCTGCCGGCGGCCCCCGAACTGCTCGCGGCGACCCGGGCGGCGTGCACCACGGGCGTCCAGGTGTCGGCGGCGGCCGCTTGCGGACTGTTCGCGCTCGCGGCGCTGCTCTCCACGCTCACCCGTCGGAAAGTCCCCGGCTAACCCCGCACTTTCACGTGAAAGTGATCCGGAGTTACCGCCTCCGGATAGCTTTCACGTGAAAGCTCGGGAGGCGACTGAAAGGAACAGCCGCTGCATAGGGTGTTATACGACTAGCGCTGACTTGCTTCCGGGGGCTGCGCAGCGTACGTCCGGAGGATTTCTGTGGTGTCGCCGAGGAACTGTGCCACCACCTCCGCCTGCTCCGGCGCCAAGCCGTCCGTCAACCGGGTGATGGCGTCGACCAGGGGGGCCAGCGCGGCCCGGACCTCGGTGCGCGCCGCTTCGCTGACGACGAGGGTGACGCGCCGCCCGTCGCGGAGGTGCGGGTCGCGGCGGACGTGCCCCGCGGCCTCCAGGCGGTCGACCAGGACGGTGGCGGATGCGGACCGGATCTTGAGCGCGTGCGCGAGGTCGACGGTGCCCATCGGCACGCCGCCCGCCAGGTGCTGCAGCGCCTGCACGTCGGTCGCCCCGAGGCCGAGGCGGCGGGCCAAGGCGATCTGGACGTCGTGGGCGAGCGCGAGCAGCTCCCGCAGGGCGAGGTTCACCCGGAGCGCGACGGGACTGTCTTCCACCGGCTCATTCTAAGTTAGCTAGACAATCTAGCTAGTTTTGCTACCGTGGTCCGGGTGGACGTCCGAGCGATGAATGCCGAAATGACCGCGAAGCTGATCGATGCCCCCGCCGAGGTGCCACCGGACGGCGGGTACGCCCTGCGCGTCGTCGAGACGCGCGGCCGCCGCACCGGCGCACCGCGGCGGGTGCCGCTGGCCGTGGTCGCGCGCGACGGCGGGCACTACCTCGTCTCCCCCGTCCGCGACCGCGACTGGGTGGAAAACCTCCTGACCACGCCGGAGTGCGCGCTGCTGTCCGGCGGCCGCCGCGAAGAACGCCGGGCCGAGCCGGCCGGCGGCGAGGAGGCGGCCGCGGTCGTCGCCGCCTACCTGGCCGCGATGTCGGTGCCGTGGGCGATCCGCGCGTTCCCGGTCGCCCAGGACGCCGGCCTCGACGAGATCCTGGAGCACCTGGCGGGCATGGCGGTGTTCCGCCTGTCCACTGTGGACGCATCATGAGCGTCGCGATCGCGGGCGGCGGACCCGGCGGGCTGCTGCTCGGTTACCTGCTGGCCCGCGCCGGGATCGAGGTGACCGTGCTCGAGGCCCGCTCGGACTTCGACCGCGACTTCCGCGGCGACTCGCTGCACCCCTACACCCTCGAACTGCTCGACCGGCTGGGCCTGGCCGCCGGCCTGCTCGAACTCGACCACTTCAAGGCGCGCTCGTTCCGCTTCCACACCCCGGACGGCGTCTACCGCGCCGCCGACTACGACCGCCTCCGCACGCCGTTCGGCTACGTCGCCCTGATGCCCCAGGTGCGGTTCCTCGACTTCCTCGCCGAGCGGGCGAGCGCGCTCCCGTCGTTCACACTGCGGACCGGCGCCAAGGTCACCGGGCTGCTCGAAGACGACGACGGCACGGTCACCGGCGTCCGCCACCGCGGCGGCGAGCTCACCGCGTCCGTCGTCGTCGGCGCCGACGGCCGGTTCTCCACCGTGCGGCGCCTGGCCGGCCTCGAAGCGCGGTCGCTCGGCGCCACCACCGACCTGCTCTGGTTCCGCCTCCCCCGCCGTCCCGGCGACCCACCCGACGCCGACCTCGACCTCTACTTCGGGCGCGACGCCTACGTCGGGGTCCTCGGCGGCGTCCGCGACTGGCAGGTCGGCTACAGCATCGACAAGGGCTCCTACCCGGCGTTGCGCGAGCGCGGGGTCGAGCCGATCCGCGCGTTCGTGCGCGAGCACGTGCCGTGGCTGGCCGGCCGGGCCCACCTGCTCACGGACTTCTCGCAGACCACACTGCTCTCGGTGGACATCTCGCGCGTGGACCGCTGGCACCGCCCAGGCCTGCTGCTGCTCGGCGACGCCGCGCACGTGATCTCCCCGGTCGGCGGCAACGGCATCCTGATGGCGGTCCAGGACGCCGTCGCCGCGGCGAACCGGCTGGTCCCGGCCTTCCGCCGCGGCGGCGTCACCCCCGCCGACCTCGCCGGGGTCCAGGCCGACCGGATCCGCGCGATCGAGCGGGTGCAGGCGGACCAGGTGCGGGTCGAGCGGCGGGCCGCGGCCGCACGGGCCCGCGGCCGCGGCGCCGCACCCCCGAAGCTGCTCAAGTACCTGTTCGCCGTTCCGGCGGTGCGCACCCGCGGTGCCCGCGGCAACGCCTACGGGCCGTTCCCGCCTCAGCTCGACGAGTCCTTCTTGTCGTCGTAGGAGGTCCAGCCGCCCTGCTCTTCGGCCGCCTCGACGTCGGCGTCGGCGGACGCGGTGTGCGTCATCGCGGCGATCGTGCGCTCGAGTCCCTGCTGGACCTCGCCGCCGTCGGCTTGGCGGACGCTGTGCAGCGTCACGGTGATCTCCGAGGACGCCGGGCCGTCCTCGCGGATGCTCAGCTCGCCGTGGTAGTCGTCGGGTCCCTCCGCGCCCCACTTCAGCGACCGCGTCGCCGGGTCGGTGTGCAGCCACGCCTCGCCGGCGACGCGCTCGCCGTGCACCTCGGCCTCGACGTGGACGCTGTCCCCGCCCTTCGGCTCGGCGACCTTCATCTCGGGGAAGTACCGCGGCAGGTTCTCGGGGTGGCTCAGGAACGCGAACAGCTCGTCGGCGGGGATGTCGGCGGTCACGGTGTGGCGGTACTCGGTCATCGTCGTCTCACTCCTGGTCGGCGGTCCGATTCGGCCCCGGATACCCCTGAAGCGGTGCATTAAAAGAGGCCGAACGGGGAACTCAGAAGGCATGACGGCCACCGAACCCGAGACCCGGGCGCCCCGGCGGGGCCCCGCCCCCGTGCAGGGCATGGGCATGCTGATCGGCTTGCTGTTCCTCGTCCTCGCCGCGCTGGAGCTGATGGCGGGGGTCCCGAGCAGCGGCGGCCCGCAGATGCTGTTCGGCGCGCTCGCCGTGTCCGGGCTGTGGACGCTGGTGCACCTGCTGACCGGCGTCGCCGCGGTGTTCTGCACGCGGTCCTCGCGCTGGGCCGCCCGGTTCCTGGTCGTCGCCGGTGCCTGCTACGCCGTGGTGGGCCTCGCCGGGCTGCTCCCGCTGCCCCGGGTCGTCACCGAGGCACTGCCGGTGAACACCACGGGGGTCTGCCTCGACCTCGCGCTCGGCACGGCGATGCTCATCCTGGGCGTGGGCTGGCTCCGGCGTGGGCCGGAACGCCGCCGCTGACGACGTCGTCCCGCCGCGGGAACCGCACCAGCACGGCCGTCACCAGCACCGCCAGTCCGAAAAGGACATAGCCGTTGCCGGTGAGCTGCTGGACGAGGTTCCACTGCCGCTCCACTTCGCCGCCGCGCGGCCACCACCACTGCGGGCCCGCGACGAACAGCAGCGCACCGGCGCCGGCCAGTACCGCGAGCCCGCGCCGCCGCGTGCGGCGGGCCAGCTCCGCCCAGCCGAGCAGGACGACCACGGCCCAGACCCAGTGGTGGGTCCACGAGATCGGCGAGACCAGCAGCCCTCCGAGCGCGTTCAGGCCGAGCGCGACGGTCGTCTCCCCCGCCGCCAGCGCGCGCCGCACGCCCAGCGCCGTCAGCACGAGCACGACCGCCACCAGCGGCAGCCACCACGCCGTCCGCGCCTCCGGCGGCACCCCGGCCCTGGCGAGCAGCCCGAGCAGCGACTGGTCGCCGGCGTAGGTCGGCTCGCCGACGCGGCCGGTGTCCCACAGCGCTCCCGTCCAGTACCGCATCGAGTCCGCGCCGGCGAGCAGGAAGCCCAGCGCCGTCGCGGCCAGGAACGTCACGACCGCGGTCACCGCCGCCCGGGTGTCGCGGCGCAGCAGGAAGTACAGCAGGAACACCGCCGGGGTCAGCTTGATCGCGGCCGCGAGGCCGATCAGCAGGCCGCGCGGCCACCGCGGGGTGTCCACCAGGACGTCCAGCACGACGAGCGCGAGCAGCAGCAGGTCGATCTGGCCCGCGTACAGCGTGCGCAGCACCGGCTCCAGCACCTCCGCCGCGAGCAGCAGGGCCGCCACCCGCTGCCAGTCGCACCGCGCCCCGAGCGCGCGCAGCACCGTCACCAGGACCACCGCCAGCAGCCCGAGGGTGAGCAGGGTGAGCGCGAGACAGGCCGCCCAGTACGGCAGCAGCGCCAGCGGGGCCAGCACGATCGCCGCGAACGGCGGGTAGGTGAAGAGCAGGAACTGGCCGTCGCCGGTGGGCGGCAGGGTGCCGTACAGCGCTTGGCCGTGCAGCAGCGCCGCCGACCCGAGCCGGTAGACGTCGAGGTCGACGCGGTAAGCGGGGAAGCGCCACCGGCCGCCGTTGTAGGACACCAGCACCGCCACCAGCACGAGCAGCTGCGCCCCGAGCAGCACGTACTTGTTCCCCAGCTTCCCCCGCACCCCTGCTCCCCCTTCGGTCACCTCCCGCATTCTGTCGGGTCCGCGCCCGGGCACCATCCGGGAAACCCCCGAAGCGACCCCGGGAAAACCGGTTGCCGACCGTGCCACCCTGGGCGCATGGGGACTCCGGCGGGCTTCGCCTACCACGACGAGCAGGGCACCGTGACGATCACCCACCACGGCCGTCCCGCCGGGACGCTGCGCGGGGCCGCCGCCGCGCGGTTCCTCGCCGCGGTGGCGCGGGGTGACGACCAGCAGCTGCTGATGGCCCGCGTGACCGGCAACTACAAGCACGGCAACGAACGCCGGGCGCGGGAACACCCGCGCAACCGCGGACGCTGAACTTCTGGGCCGTTCGGGTCAAGCGCGGCGACCGGATGGGTTACCATCTGCCCCCGTGTCGATCTCGCCGAAGATTCACGCCAATCCCAACACCGGTTTCGCGTGGCTGAGGATGATCGGCGCGATCACGGTCATCGTCGACCACAGCATGCCGCTGCTGCACCCGCAGCGGCTGACGATCTTCCCCGCGTCCTGGCACATGTCGCCGGGGTACATCGCGTTGATGGGCTTCTTCGCGATGAGCGGCTACCAGATCCAGGACAGCTGGGCGCGCGACCCGTCGTGGTGGCGGTTCTCCGCCCGGCGGCTGCTGCGGATCATGCCGCCGCTGGTCGTGGTGCTGCTGGTGACGGTGTTCGCCATCGGCCCGCTGGTGACGACGTGGCCGGCCCACGACTACTGGACGCACCTCCAGACGTGGCGCTACCTGGTCGGTACGACCGTGCTGTTCTACATGCAGCACGACCTGCCCGGGGTGTTCGCCGCGAACCCGTACCCGTTCTCGGTGAACGGCGCGATCTGGACGCTGCCGATGGAGCTGCTCGGCTACGGCCTGGTCCTGGTGGCCGGCGTGGTCGTGCTGATCGGCGTCCCCCGCTGGTTCCTGGTCCTCGTCCTCGGCGGCATGGTCTACACCGACAGCGTGCTGCGGGCGACCTTCGAGTACCACGGCGCGGGCGGCTCGCTGCTGGTCGTCCCGATCGGGTCGACGGTGTCGTTCCTGGTGCCCTTCGTCATCGGGGTGGTGCTGCACGCCTACCGCGACCGGATCCCGCTGAAGCCGTGGGTGGCGCTCGTGCTCTTCGCCGCGTACCTGGGGCTGAGCCAGACGCCGGTCAGCCGGTACGCGCTGGCGCTCAGCGCGGCGTACGGGGCGATCACGCTCGCGACGCACTGGCCGCGGCGGCTGGAGGCCGCCGCCCCGTACGTCTACGGCAGCTACGGCACCTACATCTGGGGTTTCCCGATCCAGCAGCTGCTCATCCTCGGCGGGGTCCGGCAGGTGTGGCTGCTGATCCTGCTGGCCGTGCCCGCCTCCTACGTCGTCGGGCAGCTGTCCTGGAACTACGTCGAAAAGCCGACGCAGCGGCTCCGCCGGCACCTGCGTGCCCCGGCGCCGGTCCGGCGGCCGGTCGCCGCGCCGCCGCAGCTGCCCGCGACCGCGGCCGCACCGCTGCGGAGATCTTGAGACCGGCGCACCCCGTTCGGCATGCTGGCGCGGTGACCTACGACGTGCGGAAGATCCGCGAGCACTTCCCCGCCCTCGACGGCGGCGCCGCCCACTTCGACGGACCCGGCGGCTCTCAGGTCCCCGACGTCGTCGGGCAGGCGGTGGCCGCCACGCTCTGCGCGGCGATCGCCAACCGCGGCGTTGTCACGGCCGCCGAGCGCCGGGCGGCCACGGTCGTCACCGAAGCCCGCCAAGCCGTCGCCGACCTGCTCGCCGCCGACCCGGCCGGGGTCGTCTTCGGCCGCAGCATGACCCAGCTGACGTACGACTTCTCCCGCACGCTGGCCCAGAAGTGGGGTCCGGGGGACGAAGTCGTCGTCACCCGGCTCGACCACGACGCCAACATCCGCCCGTGGGTCCAGGCCGCGGCGGCGGCCGGTGCGACCGTCCGCTGGGCGGAGTTCTCCCCGGAGACGGGCGAACTCGAGCCCGTCGCCCCGCTGCTCTCGGGCCGGACGCGCCTGGTCGCGGTCACGGCGGCGTCGAACCTGCTGGGGACCCGCCCCGACCTCCCGGCGATCGCGTCGGCGGTGCACGACGCGGGAGCACTGCTGTACGTCGACGGCGTCCACCTGACCCCGCACGCGGCGGTCGACGTCACGGCGCTCGGAGCGGACTTCTACGCGTGCTCGCCGTACAAGTTCCTCGGTCCGCACCTCGGGGTGGTGGTGGCGGCACCGTCGCTGCTCGAGACACTGCACCCGGACAAGCTCCTGCCGTCGACCGACGCGGTCCCGGAACGTTTCGAGCTCGGCACGCTGCCGTACGAACTGCTCGCGGGCACGACCGCGGCGATCGGCTTCCTGGCGGGGCTGGTGCCCGGGACGGGCGCCCGCCGGACGCGGCTGCTGGGGTCGATGGCGGCGCTGGAGTCGCACGAGAACGCCCTGCTGGCCCGGCTCGACGCCGGTCTGGCGGTCGTTCCGGGCGTCACGCGGTACGGCTCGCCGGAGCGCCGGCGGACCCCGACGGTGCTGTTTTCGGTGGACGGGATCGCCTCGCAGGCGGTGTACGAACACCTCGGCGCGCAGGGGGTCAACGCCCCGGCGGGGAGTTTCTACGCGATCGAGTGCTCGCGGCACCTGGGCCTGGGTGATACCGGGGCGGTGCGGGCGGGCATCGCGCCGTACACGACGGAGGACGACGTGGACCGGCTGCTGGCCGGGGTCGAGTCGCTGCCGCGCGCCTGAGTGCCTGACCGGCTCGAAACGCCCCAATGTGGCGTTCGGTGCTCCACCCATGCCCCCGCCACCACCCTCAACGGAGGCGCTCCGCGCCGCAGTGCCGATTCAACGCACCCAATGTGGCGTTCGGTGCGTTGGACGCAACCAACGCCACATTGGGGCGCTTGAGGTGGACCGGGACCCTACGGCGCCGGCGCGAACCCGGCCGGGCGTGCCGTGAACGTGCCCCGGCCCTGCGTCCGGCTCCGCAGCCGGTTCGCGTAGCCGAACAGCTCCGCCACCGGCACCGTGGCCGTCACCACCGCCGAGCCCGCGCGGACCGCCGATCCGGCCACCCGGCCCCGGCGGGCCGCGAGGTCGCCGAGCACACCGCCGACCGCGTCGGCCGGGACCGTCACCACCACCTCGGCCACCGGCTCCAGCAGGCGCAGGACCGACGCGCGCAACGCCTCCCGCAGCCCGAGCCGGCCCGCCGTCCGGAACGCCAGGTCCGACGAGTCCTTCGGGTGCGTCGCCCCGTCGGTCAGCGTCACGCGCAGGCCCGTCACCGGGTGCCCGCCCAGCGGCCCCTCGGCCAGCGCGTCCCGGCAACCGGCCTCGACCGCGCGGACGTACTCGCGCGGCACCCGGCCGCCGACGACCGCGGAGGTGAACTCGAAGCCCTCCGCGGCCGGCGAGACGTCCAGGACCACGTGGGCGAACTGGCCCGCCCCGCCGTCCTGCTTGACGTGGCGGTACACCAGCCCCGTCACGCCGCTGACGACCGTCTCGCGGTGCGCCACCTGGGGACGGCCCACGGCGACTTCCAGGCCGCGGCCGCGTCTCAGCTTCTCCACCGCCACCTCCAGGTGCAGCTCGCCCAGCCCAGACAGCACCGTCTGCCCGGTCTCCGGATCGATCCGTACGACCAGCGACGGGTCCTCCTCGGCCAGCCGCGCCAGCGCCGACGTCAGCCGCTCGCCCTCGCCGGCCCGCCGGGTTTCGACGGCCACCGACACCACCGGGTCCGCCGTCACCGGCGGCTCCAGCAGCACCGGGTCGCCGGGTGCGCACACGGTCGCGCCGACGCGCGCCGCCTTCGGCCCGGCCACCGCGACGATGTCACCGGCCACCGCACAGTCCACTTCGGACTGACGGTCGGCCTGCACGCGCAGCACGCGCGCGATGCGCTCGGTGCGTCCCGCCGCCGTCACCTGGTCCCCCTTCCGCAGCGTTCCCGAGTACACCCGCAGGTACGTGAGCCGTCCGGTGGCCGTCGAGACGACCTTGAACACCAGCGCGGCCAGCGGCGCGGCCGGGTCCGCGGGCCGGCCGGCCCGCACCGGCGGGACGTCCGCCGGCGACGGCAGGTACGCCACGACGGCGTCGAGCAGCGGCTCGATCCCGCGATCCCGGTAGGCCGCGCCGCACAGCACAACGAGCCCGTCGCCGCTGAGGGTCAGCTCCCGCAGGGCTTTCTCCAGCGTCTCCGCCGAGACCGTGCCGGTGGCGCAGAACTCGTCGAGGGCCACCGGGTGCAGCTCGGCGACGGCCTCTTCCAGCGTCCGGCGCCGCCGCCGGGCTTCGGCGCGGAGGTCGTCCGGCACGTCCTGCTCGCGCAGGCGCAGCAGGTCGACGACGCCGGTGAAGCCGTCCTCGCGCCCGATCGGCAGCTGCACGACCAGCGGTGCCGGGTGCAGCCGCGCCCGGATCGAGGCGACGGCGGCGTCGAGGTCGGCGCCCGCGCGGTCGAGCTTGTTGACGAACGCGATCCGCGGCACGCCGTGCCGGTCGGCCTGACGCCACACGGTTTCGCTCTGCGGCTCGACCCCGGCGACGGCGTCGAACACGGCGACGGCGCCGTCGAGCACCCGCAGCGACCGCTCGACCTCGTCGGTGAAGTCGACGTGGCCGGGGGTGTCGATGAGGGTGAGCCGGTGGCCGTCCCAGGTGCAGCTGACGGCCGCGGCGAAGATGGTGATGCCGCGGTCGCGTTCCTGCGGGTCGAAGTCGGTGACGGTGGTGCCGTCGTGGACCTCGCCCTGCTTGTGGGTGGCGCCGGTGCGGTGCAGGATCCGTTCGGTGACGGTGGTCTTGCCCGCGTCGACGTGAGCGAGGATGCCCAGGTTGCGGAGCTGGCGGGTGCGCACGAGATTGTCCTTTGCGGACGAAGTGATCAGGACGGCGCGATTTCCCGCGACGCCGGGTTCACGAACGCGTCACGGGGTCCGGTGCGAGCCGCGCGGCAGGCACCGGGGACGCGGAGACACCAGGATCACCTCGAACCGCGACCGGGGAGCGACAGCGATGCGGTGACGCACGGCCGGCTCCCTTCGTTCGACGCGGTGGACAGGTTCCGGGGAAGACTAACGACGCCCCGCCCCACCGCCAACGCAATTTCGCGGGGAACCACCCGGGTCCGGAAAGGCATCATGCGTGATTGGCGGGGCATCACCCGTGATTGAGCGGGCATCATTCGTGATTGGCGGGGCATCACTCGTGATGCCCTTCCAATCACGCGTGTGTCCCCTCCAGACACGCGTGTGTCCCTTTGGACACGGGTGACGTCAGGTGGTGGGTGGGGCCACCACGCGGAGCTGGAGCATGGCCGCGAACCTCGCTTCCGGGTCGGTCATGTCGAAGCCGCCGACTTCGGCGAGGCGGCGCAGGCGGTACCGGAACGTGTTCGGGTGGACGTGGACCGCGGCGGAGGCCGCGATGACGTCGCCGAAGGCGTCGAGCCAGGCCCGCAGCGTCTCGACGAGGTGGGCGTGGTGACGCGCGTCGTAGTCGAGCAGCCGGGCGACCGGGCCGGTGGGGCGGTCGCCGCGGGCGGCGACCAGGTCCTGCAGCTCCAGCAGCAGCGCCTCGACGTGCACGTCGGCCAGCAGCGCGACGCGGCGGCCGGCTCCGTTGCCCGACCGCAGTACCCGCAACGCCCGGTCCGCGCTGCCGCGGGCTTCCGGCAGCTCGGCCGCGCTGCGCGCCACCGGGCCGATGCCGACCACCGCCCGGACGCGCTCGCCCACCCGGTCCAGGAAGTCCTTGGCGATCCGCAGCGCCCGCCGCTCGCCGTCGGCGTCGGCGTCGCGGGTCACCGGCACCAGTCCGTACGCGGTGTCGCCGACCAGCGCCGCCGCGCAACGCGGGTGGACCGCGCTCAGGTGCATCGCCAGCCCGTCGCTGAGCCGCTGCCGGTCGGCGGCGAGCTCGGCGTCGGCGGTGCCGGTGCCGAGCACCGCCAGCGCCAGCACCACGACCGGCTGGTCGGCCAGGCCGAGCCGGCTCAGCGCCTCGCGCGCGGCGGCCCCGCCTTCCAGCGCCGTGCTCAGCAGGTCCGCACGCAACCGCCGTTCGACGTCGGCGCCAGCCCGCACGCGAAGCAGGTGCAGCGCCACCAGGCGGGCCGCGTCACACAGGGCCTGCGTGCGGTCGGGCGTCAGCGGCTCGCTCACCGCGGCCCAGATCGAGCCGAGGACCTCGTCGCCCGCCCGCACCGCGACGGCGACGCGGGGGATCATGAACCCGTCCGGGCTTTCCGCCGGCCGGTCGACGTAGACCGGCTGCTCGCTGCGGTAGAGCTCCCGGAACACGCCGCGGTCGGCGAGCATCCGGGAAAACCGCTCGGGCACCTGCCGCCCGAGGATCGTCTCGACGCGCGAGGGGTCGGCTTCGTCCTGCCGTCCCGAGAACGCCAGCACGCGGGACCGCCGGTCCTCGATGGTCACCGGTGCGTCGATCAGCGCGGCGATCGCGTTGGCCACGGCGAACAGGTCGCCCGAGGGCAGCCCGGCCAAGGTCTCCGGCTGGGCGTCGCCGACGTCGCCCTCGGCCAGCAGGGACCGCAGCATGGCGGCGAGCTGGGCCCAGGACGCGCCCCGGGCGAGGCTCAGCAGGGCGACGCCGGTCTCCTCGACGGCGGCGGTGATCGCCGCGGTCACCGTGACCGGGGCGCGCAGCACGAGGCCCGCCGCGTCGTGGCGGGCGAGGCTGTGCAGCTGCTGCACCACCTCGCCGTCGTCGGCCAGGCCGACGCCGAGCACCAAGGCGTGCTGCGGCAGCGCGGGCTCGTCCAGCGGATCGTGGATGGCGACGCCGCCGATGCCGCCCGGGCGCTCGCCGTCGCCGAGCACCAGGTCCAGGAGGGTGCCGCCCAGGTCGTCGAGGACGCGGCCGAGGCTGGCGTGCGGGCGCAGGTTCACCGAAACGAGCACCTCCCGAAGCTAGGCGGGACACGCTCAGCCTAGTTCGTCGCCGCGGACGAAATCGACGTCCGACTTCGTCCGCGGCCACCAACCGTCCGCTACGACGTCAGCTTCGCGGCCACGTTGTACGCCTCCACCTGCAGTCTCGCGCCCGGGACCCGCCGCCGCGGCTCGACGCGGACCGTGCGGCTCTCCCCCGGCAGCAGCCAGAAGTAGTTGTCGCCGTAGCGGGTCGGCAGCACGCGGTCGGTGCCGTTGCGTTCCCGCAGCGACAGGCGGATCATCGCCGCGACCGTCCGGCCGTCGTTGCGAACGGTCGCGGTGTACGCGTCGCCGTCCGCTCGCAGGGACGTGGTGAGGCGCGCGCCCGGGAGCTGGTTGAGCGCGCGCATCGCCGTGTCCGTCCGGTAGCGCCAGTACGTGTTCTCCGACAGCACGGCACCGCGGTCGTCGGTCAGGGTCAGCCGGAGCAGGTGCAGGTCCGGCTGACCGCCGTCGAACGGGACCGCGAAGGCGGCCGCGGCCGAAACCGGGGCCACGTCGAGCTTCTGCTGCTGAGCCGGCCCGAGCGCCGCGCCGTCGAGGCCGTACAGCCGGGCGGTGGCGGTGACCCCGGTCAGCGCGCCCGGCGTGTGGTTGACCACCCGGACCTGCCACGTCGTGAGGTCGGCCTGGACGTGCCGGGCCTCGCAGCCCTTGCGCGCGCCGTAGTAGCTGCCGTTGACGTCGAGGTCGTAGTCGTAGGTCTGCCAGACCGTGCTGTGCCAGGCGGGGTGCGACATCCAGAGCAGCACGCCGGTGGCGTCGTTCCACAGCTTCGCGTTCCACGCCTCGAAGATCGCGCGCATGCTCTCGTAGTTGACGAACTGCGCCTTGCGGCAGAACTCGGCCAGGCTCGTCGACGGCGCCAGCCGCGCGTCGATCGCCGCCAGGTAGCTCTGCGGCGACTGGTTCCCGTTGGTCGACCAGTCGTGCAGGAACCAGGGCGCGCCGATCGGCCAGCCCGGGTCGTCCGGGCCGACCAGGTTCCGCATGCTTTCCACGACCGGCACCGTCGGCAGCCCGATCTCGCTCCAGAACCCGGCCTTGCCGCCGGTCGCCTCACCCGTGAAGTACCGCTTCGGATCCTGCCAGGAGTAGGGACCGTCGCCGGTGATCACCCCACCCGCGGAGTTGCCCTGGTAGAGCAGGTCGGTGTTCGTGTGCACGATGTCGCGCAGCGCGTTGTCGATCACCGCGGGCGGGGTGCCCTCGTTGCAGCCGAACCAGACGGTCGCGCAGGCGTGGTGGCGGTAGCGCAGCACGGTGTCCCGCGCCTGCGCGAGGAAGATGTCGTGGTTGGCCGGGTCGGTCGACCAGCCGTCCCAGAACTCGTTCCACAGCAGGATGCCGTACTTGTCGCAGGCGTCGAACAGCTCTTGCCGGTACGACGAGCCGACCCAGTTGCGGATCAGGGTGAAGTTCATGTCGCGGTGCATCGCGACGACGGCGTCGGTCCGCTCGGCGGGCATCCGGCGCAGCAGCTCGTCCCAGCCCCAGCTGCCGCCGCGGGCGAAGATCTTGATCCCGTTGACGAGGAAGGTCAGCGGCTTCGGGCGGTTGTCGACGGACGCGGCGTCGGTCCAGGTGTCGCCGTCCTGCGACACCTGGATCGCGAAGGTCGCCGCGTAGGCGGTTTCCCAGGTCAGCACGACGCGGTCGAACGCGGTCGCGGCGCCGAGGTCGACCTGCAGCCACTGGTTGTCGCTGTAGGCCGAGGTCCAGCGCGTGTCCGGGTCGCCGTCGAAGGCCCGCTCGGGCGGGTTGCCGTCGGCCACCGACAGCGCCGCCGCGGGTTTGCCCTGCGCCAGGTCGGTGTCCGGGTTCCCGCTGTCGGCCACCGCCATCGTCCAGAGCGAGAAGCCCCAGCTGGTGGCCCGCGTGAGCCCCAGCATGCGGACGAACCGGGCGTGCTGCGGGGCGAGGTCGACCGTCTGGGTCGCCCGGCCGCCGGAGATCACCACGGGCAGGTCGTACCGGTAGCCGATTTCGCGGAGCCCGATCTTGACGGTCCGGCGGTCGCTCGTGGCGGCCCCGATCGCCGCGGTCAGCGTGAGGTCGTAGAGGTGCGGGTCGCCGTAGCCGTTGGGCCACCACAGCTTCGCGTTCTCGACCCGCTGCTTCGGGAACACGACGTCGGTGGTCTGCCCGGCGGGGACGGTGACCGTGCTCGACACGGTCACCGGACCGAAGGCGGCGGTGACCTTCACGCGCTGGGCGGTCGCGGCCGCGTTGCGCACGGGGACGGTCAGCGTCACTTCGGCGGTGTGCGCGTCGGGCACCTTCGTGTCGACGCGGACGTCGCCGAGCACGGCGTCGCCGGTCGAGCGTAGGCGGATGTGGTCCCACAGCCCGGACGCGCGGTCGCGCACGGCGGGCATCCAGTCCCAGCCCGACACCGCGAGGTAGGTCGGCGAGTTGTCGAACATCGTGCTGCCCGCGTCGACCCAGGAACTGCCGTCGGCCCCCTTGTCGCCGGGGCTGCCGGGCCGCGGCATCGGCGAGACCTTCACGGCGAGTACCTGCTCGCCGGTGCGGCGGAGCGCGGCAGTGACGTCGTGGACGCCGCGGCCGAACGGGTGACTCTGGGTGCCGATTTCCGCGCCGTTGAGCCAGATCTGCGCTTCGTGGTTGACGCCGTCGAACTCCAGCCAGACGTGCCGGCCGGGCGAGGTGTCCAGGCCGCGAGGGAGGGCAAAGCGGCGGCGGTACCACCACGCGTGGCGGGAGAGCGCTTCCGGGACGTGCAGGTTGTTCATCCCGGACACGGGATCGGGCAATTGCCCCTGCTCGACGAGCGAGGCCAGCACGGTGCCCGGCACGGTCGCCGGCAGCCAGCCCCGGGTGTCCACCGCGCCGGCGGAGAGCGCCTTGCCGTCGCCGGCGGGCGCCCAGTCGTCCATGGTCAGCACCCAGCCGGATTCGAGCGGCACGGTGCCGTCGGCCGCCACGGCGAGTGCGGGCGGGTGGTCGTCCGGGCGCACCGGGAAGCTCGTCCAGCCGCGGACCGCGGGCCGGGTTTCGCGGCTGGTGCCGAACACCTGGAAGCCATTGAGGCCCAGCGGGCTGGTCGTCGAGCGGCGGCTCGCGGTGAAGCGGACCCAGCGCGCGGTGACGGCGAGCGGGATGGTGACGACGCCGCCGGCGCCGCCGTCGGTGTGGTGGACGGTGCGCCAGGCCCGGCCGTCGCCGGAGACGTCGAGGTCGAACGCCGTCGCGTAGCTGGACTGGACCTCGAAGCCGCTGGTGTGGCTGCGGGAAGCACCGTCGTCGAAGGCCGGGTCGCCGGGCTGCGCTTCGAAGGTGAGCACGACCGAGTCGATGGCGCACGGGGCCTGCAGGTCGACGACGATCCACTGGCCGTCGCCCTGGGCGGCGCGCCAGCCGGAGCCGCGGACGCCGACCTGCGCCAGGCCGTCGACGGCGAATTCGGCCGGGGTGGCGGCGTAGTCGGTCGAGGACACCTGCACCGGCCGGAACAGGGCCAGGTCGGTCCGGCGGCTTTCCGGCGCGGCGGGCGCGGCCGACGCGGTCCCGGGGAGCACGGCCGCGAGGCCGAACCCGGCCAGCAGCCCGCTCCCGGCGGCCAGCACGTGCCGTCGCGACATCGCGGCCACCTGCGCGCGCTCGTTCTCCTCCGCCATGTGAACTCCGTTTCTCGAAGCGGCAGCCCGGGGTCCGGCGCGCGACCTGGCGGGGTGTCGCGCCGCGGGCTGACAACGTTGCCAGGAAGCTTCCGCCGCGGCCGTCGACACCGTCAAGAAGACAAGGAGGACAAGAATTAGGATTAATGACATCGATGTCTGCGGCGCGCTCAGGGCGCTCCGCTGAGCGGTACTGGGGCGGACGCGCAGCGACGGCGCAACGATTCCGCGGGCCGCGGGCGGGCAGCCGCCGACCCCGGGCTCCCCGCAGCACCGCACGCCGGCGCTAAGCCTGGGCGTGCTCGACCGCCAGGTCCACCGCCGAGGTCAGATCGTTCACCCAGCGGAAGCCGCGGTCGCGCAGGTGTGCCCAGCCCGGGCCCGCCGTGCCCACCGCGCACCCGAGGTCGCGGATGCGGGCCGCCAGCAGGTCGTCGGCCGTCGGCGGGGCCAGGGACCACAGCACGACCAGGACCGGGTCGAGGCGGGCGGCCAAGTCCGCCACCGTCTCCGCCGGCACCAGCTGCCCCAGGTAGGCCACCGGGACCGCCGCCTCGGCCAGCGTCGCCCGCAGCGCCTCCATCGGCAGCGAGTGCCGTTCCGCGGGGCAGCAGGCCAGCAGCACCGGGCGGCCCGGCACCGCCGCCGGGAAGCGGCGGCTGAACCGCTCGAACGCCAGGGAAATCTCCGACGTCAGCGCCCACTCCGCCGCGAAGCACACGTCGCCGCGCTGCCAGCGGTCGCCGAGGCCGCGCAGCACCGGCGCGAAGACGTCGGTCCAGGCCGCCGCCGGGCCCAGCGTGCCCAGCGTTTCGTCCAGCAGCCCGGCGACCGAGGCGTACCGGAGCTCCTCCGCGGCGTCCTCGAGCTCGCGGACGCGGCGGGACGCCGGCACCTCGACCTCGGCGGCCGCGCCGCCGAACGCCGCCGCGGCCGCCTCCCGCACCGGCATCCCCCGCGCGACCAGGCGCTGCATGTGCTGCAGGCGGCGGACGTCCGCGTCGGTGTAGCGGCGGTGCCGTCCGGCGCCGGCGGGCGGGCCGATCCCGTACCGCGTGCTCCAGCTGCGCAGCGTCACCGGCGACACGCCGAGCAGCCCGGCCACCTTGCCGGGCGCCCACGCTCCTGCGCCGCGTCGCGCGTCGACGTTCTCGGGTTCCACCGTGCCCCTTCACCTCGCGGACCTCGAACGGCCGGAGCTTAGCGATGCGAAGGGCGGCCGACCGGCGGCGACACGGCGGAGGAGGGCGGGCGGCGGGGGACGCGGCCGCGGGGCGATGGCGGACCGCGTCCCCTCCGGCGCCGCCCGGCGCCGTCGATCCGGCCCGCGTCAGCCGGATCCGGCCGGCCGCGTGGTGTGGCATCCGCCGCGGCCGGTGAGTACCGGGAATCCGTTCCTTCAGGACCAAGCTATACCGCCACGCAACGCTTGCGCATCGGCTTCCCTCGGATGTCGCAGCGGTCCCGCCGCCGCGGGACGAGTGATCTCGCGCCGCGGTGGGTATCACCCTCAAGGCGTCCCAGGAGGAGGGAACCGATGACCGACCCCACCGCGCCCGACCTTACGACCACCACCGACGCCGGCATCGTGATCGTCCGCTGCACGGGCGAGCTCGACCTGTCCGGCACGCCCTGGCTGCGGGAGGCGCTGCTGGGTCCCCTTCGTGCCGGCGCCCGCGGGCTCGTCGTGGACCTCACCGAGACGACGTTCTGCGACTCGACCGTCTTCAGCGTGCTGGCCGAGGTCTTCCTCGACGCCGGCGCGCGGAACGTCCCCTACGCCATCGCCGCGAGCGAGACCGCGGTGACCCGGCCGTTGCAGCTGCTCGGCCTGGACCGGCTGCTGCCGCTCCACGACGGTCTCGCCGCCGCACAGGCGGCCGTCGCGGGCCCCCCGGTCGCGCCCGCCGAGGTGTGACAGCCGGCAGCGAGCCCCGTCCGGTCGTGCCGCTCCGTCCACTGTGGTCGTCCGCACACCCCGCGCGCACCGGCTCCGATCACCCCTCCTCGTCCACAGTGGAGCGCGCCGTGCTGCGAACCCACCCGGGCCGTGACACGATCGGGTGAAGTCCCGTATGACGAGGTAGGCAGGTTGCTGGCAGTAACGAACGCGAACCCGGAACGGACGATCGTGCGGGACCGGTGGTTGCCGGCCGCCTTCGGGGCGGTGCTGGCCGCCGCCGTCTTCCTCGTGGTCCGCGGCAGTCTCACCGACGACGGTTACATCACCCTGGCGTACGCGAGGAACCTCGCCGTGCACGGCGAATGGGGCATCATCCCCGGCTCGCCCGCCAACTCCGCGACGTCCCCGCTGAACGTCCTGCTGCTCGCCGCGCTGACCCTGGTGACGCGGGTGGCCGGCGACCCCCACCCGGTCGTGGCGCTCGGCGTCCAGGCCGTCCTGTGCGGGGCCGCGCTCGGCTGGGCCTGGCAGCGCATCGGCCGCGTGCTGGCCCTCCCGGCCGCCGCCGGCCTGCTGGGTGCCGCGCTGGTGCTGCTCAACCCCTTCGTGCTGTCGGCGATCGGGCTGGAGGTGCTGCTGATCCCGGCCGTGCTGCTGGTGCTCACCGTCTGCGCGCTCGAAGGCCGGGCCGCCTGGTTCGGCGTCGCGGGCGGGCTCGCCGTCCTCACCCGGCTCGACCTGCTCGTGTTCGTGGTGCTGATCGCGGTGAGCACGCCCGCGATCCGGCGCCGGTGGCGGCCGGCCGCCGGCTTCACCGCCCTGACGGCCGCGCCGTGGTTCCTCGTGAGCTGGCTCGCCTTCGGGTCGTTCGTGCCCGACACGCTGGTCATCAAGCAGCTCCAGGCGGGGCTGTTCGCGCCGTGGAGCTACAGCACCGGGCCGATGATGTACTACCTCGGCTGGCCGGTCACCGTGCTCGTGTCGTTCCTGCCTGCCCTGCTCGGCGCGCTCGCGCTGGCCGGCTGGGCCGCGGCGCGGTTCGCGGTCCGGTGGCCGGAGTTCCCGGCTCTCGGCCCGGTCGCCGCGCTCGCCGGCGGCGGGATCCTCTACTACGTCGCTTATTCGTTCCTCGGCGTCGGCCCGTTCCACTGGTACTACGTGGCCCCGGTGACCGCGACGAGCACGTTCGCCGTCGCCGCGTTCGGCGTCTGGTACGCCCAGGCGCGCACGCGGACGGCGTGGCGGACCGGCCCGCCGGTCCTGGCGCTCGTGCTCACCGGCGTGCTCGCGCTGGGCGCCGCCGCGGTCGACGCCGCGCAGGGGCTGCCGTGGCCGTCGCCGGTGGTCTTCGGCAACTGGGCGAGCGCCCGGGACTACGCGCGGGTCGGGACGGCACTCGGCGAGCGGGTGCGGGGGGCGAGCGTCGCCAGCCCCGGCGAGATCGGCACCCTCGCCTACTTCTGCGAGTGCGCGATCCTCGACGAATTCTCCGACCGCGGCCAGGCGGTGGCGCTGATCGAGAAGCGGATCGCGACGGCGAACCCGCTGATGAGCCTGGCGCTGCGGGTCAACTACCACTGGCTGGACACCTCGATCGCGCCGCGCCGGGCGGACTACCGGCTGCAGTACGGCGCGGGCCCGGCGACCGGACCGGACAGCTGGCCGGTCCGGTCCGCGGCGAAGGGCGACGGGCACTTCACCCTCACCCCCGGGCCGTGATCGCCCCGCCCGCCGGGGCAGTGACGGAAAACTCGCGAGATTCCCCTGCACGCCAGGCTGCACCGCGGCCGGGAAAGGCCATAGGGTTCGGACCATGAAGGTCGGTCTGCTCACCCGCGAATACCCGCCGGAGGTCTACGGCGGGGCCGGGGTCCACGTGGAGTTCCTCGCCCGGGAGTTGCGACCGCTGGTCGATCTCGACGTGCACTGCTGGGGCGCGGACCGCCCGGACGCCACCGGGCACACCGATCCGCACGGTTACCGCCAGCCCGCGTTCACCACGATGGACATCGCCGTGTCCATGGCGAACGCCCTCGAAGGCCACGACCTCGCGCACAGCCACACCTGGTACGCGAACCTGGCCGGGCACCTCGCGAAGATGACCCACGGCATCCCGCACGTCGTCACCGCGCACTCGCTGGAGCCGCTGCGGCCGTGGAAGGCCGAGCAGCTCGGCGGCGGCTACCGCGTCTCGTCGTGGATCGAGCGTGAAGCCTACGAAGCCGCGGACGCGATCGTCGCGGTCAGCGGCGGGATGCGCCGGGACGTCCTCGCCGCCTACCCGGCGGTGCCGCCCGAGCGCGTGCACGTGATCCACAACGGCATCGACACCTCGCTCTACCGCCCCGACCCGGGCACCGAAGTGCTGGCGAAGCACGGCATCGACCCGGACCGGCCGTACGTGCTGTTCGTCGGCCGGATCACCCGCCAGAAGGGCGTCCCGCACCTCGTCCGCGCGGCCGCTTCGCTCGAGCCCGGCACGCAGCTCGTGCTGTGCGCGGGCGGCGCGGACACCCCGGAGCTGGACGCGGAGTTCCGCGGCCTGGTCGCCGAGCTGGAGAAGACCCGCACCGGCGTCCGGTGGATCCCGGAGATGCTGCCGCGGAACGAGGTCGTGCAGCTGCTCACCCACGCCGCGGTGTTCGCCTGCCCCTCGGTCTACGAGCCGCTCGGCATCGTGAACCTCGAGGCGATGGCGTGCGGCACCCCGGTGGTGGCCAGCGACGTCGGCGGCATCCCGGAAGTCGTCGACGACGGCCGCACCGGCCTGCTGGTGCACTACGACGAACAGGACCCGCAGGGGTTCGAGGCGGGCCTGGCCGCCTCGCTGAACGAAGTGGTCGGCGCCGGAGACCGGGCCGCCGCGATGGGCACCGCCGGCCGCGAGCGCGCGGTCGGCGAGTTCGGCTGGAAGGCGATCGCCGAGCGGACGGTCGCGCTCTACGAAGCGTGCGGGAGGTCGCTGTGAACACTGGAGCCGACGTGCTGGGCATCGTGCTCGCGGGCGGGGAGGGCAAGCGCCTGATGCCGCTCACGGCGGACCGGGCGAAACCGGCGGTGCCGTTCGGCGGCACGCACCGGCTGATCGACTTCGTGCTTTCCAACCTGGTGCACGGCGGGTTCCGGCGGCTGTGCGTGCTGACGCAGTACAAGTCGCACTCGCTCGACCGGCACATCTCGACGACCTGGCGCCTGTCCGCGCTCACCGGCGAGTACGTCACGCCGGTGCCGGCGCAGCAGCGCCTGGGCCCGCGCTGGTACCAGGGCAGCGCGGACGCGATCCATCAGAGCCTCAACCTCGTCCACGACGAAAACCCCGAGTACATCGCGGTGTTCGGCGCGGACAACATCTACCGGATGGACCCGCGGCAGATGCTGGAGGCGCACGTCTCCTCCGGCGCGGGCGTCACCGTCGCCGGCATCCGGGTCCCGCGGAAGGAGGCGACCGAGTTCGGGGTCATCCGGACCACCGACGGGCTGATGATCGACGCCTTCATGGAGAAGCCCGCGGACCCGCCCGGCCTGCCGGACTCCCCCGAAGAGGCCTACGTGTCGATGGGGAACTACATCTTCACCACGAAGGTGATGCTGGAAGCGCTTTACGCCGACGCCGAAAACGCCGCCTCGCACCACGACATGGGCCGCGACATCATCCCCGCGCTGGTCAACTCGGGTGAAGCGGCCGTCTACGATTTCAACACCAACGTCGTGCCCGGCGAAACCGAACGCGACCACGGCTACTGGCGCGACGTCGGGACCATCGACAGCTACTACGACGCGCACACCGACCTGATCTCGACGCACCCGATCTTCAACCTCTACAACCGCCGGTGGCCGATCCTCGCCCACCCCGGCCAGCGCCCGGCGGCGAAGTTCGTCGAAGGCGGCTCGGCGAACCAGTCGATCGTCAGCAACGGCTGCATCATCTCCGGCGCCCAGGTGGTCGACTCGGTGCTCTCCCCCGGCGTCATCGTCGAACAGGGCGCGGTGGTGCAGGGGTCGGTCCTGCTCGACGGCGCCCGCGTCGGCCGCGGCGCCGTGGTGCGGCGGGCGATCCTGGACAAGAACGTCGTGGTCCCGCCCGGCGCGCACATCGGCGTCGACCTGGCCCGCGACCGCGGGCACTACCACGTCAGCGAGGGGGGCATCGTCGTGCTGGGCAAGGGGGAACGCGCGATCTGAGCCCGGTTCAGGAGCGGGCGGCCGCCGAGATCCGCTCGACCACCTGGCGCGGGTCGATCCCCCAGCGTTCGGCGAGCTCCGAGATCGTCGCTCCCGCCGCGTACTCGGCGGCGATCATGCTGTCGACAACCCCTGCCAAAGCCGACTCCTCCTGCGCGGATGCACGTGCACCCGGGATGCTACATGTTCGCCGCGGAAGTCGAACAACGTGCCACACGTCGGCGTGCCGTCCGCTCACTGCCCGGTGTTGCCGGGCTCGGGCCGCGGCTCCGGCGCATTCTCCTGCGCACGCGTCGCGCTGAAGACGGCGTCGAAGATCGGCGTCGGCTCGCCGTCTTCGCTCTTCGGCGGCTCGTCCCCCGGCGTGCGCTTTTCCTCTCCCACGCGCCCAGTTTCTGCGACGGACGGCGATTCCGCTGGCGCCGGTCCGGAAAATCGCCCGCCCGGGGGATCACCCGCACGCGCATTTCTCTGCTTTTCCGAAGTCGGAAAAGCGATTTCCCGGCACGCATTTCCGCGTGGGCCGGGAATAACCCGGACCGGCCGCGGATTGCACCGGACATGAAAGCTGTCGTCTACCGCCGCCACGGCGGACCCGAGGTGCTGTCGCTGTCGGAGCGGGCCGTCGCGGATCCGGGACCCGGCGAGGTCCGCGTCCGGATCGTGGTGTCCGCGGTCAACCCGACCGACTGGAAGGCCCGCAGCGGCCTCCGCGCCGAACCCGGGGCCGAGATCCCCGAGACGGTGCCCAACCAGGACGGGGCCGGCGTCGTCGACGCGGTCGGCCCGGACGTCACCGGATTCGCCCCCGGCGACCGCGTGTGGCTGGTGATCGCCGGCGCGTACGGGCCCGCGTCCGGTACCGCGCAGGAGTACACGGTGCTCCCCGTCGAAAAGCTGGTCCGGCTGCCCGACGGCGTCGGCTTCGACGAAGGCGCCGGGCTCGGCATCCCGGCGCTGACCGCGCACCGGGCCCTCACCGTCGCCGAGGACGGGCCGTCCCGGCTCTCCCCCGGCGCGCTCGACGGCCGCACGGTGCTGGTCAGCGGCGGCGCGGGCGCGGTCGGCAACGCGGCGATCCAGCTCGGCCGCTGGGCCGGCGCGACGGTGCTCACCACGGTCAGCAGCGACGAGAAGGCGGCCCTCGCCCGCGCGGCGGGCGCCCACCACGTGCTGCGCTACCCCGACCCGGACCTCGGCGCCCGGATCCGCGAGGTCGCACCCGACGGCGTCGACGTGGTCGTCGAGGTCGCGGCCGGGGTCAACGCCAAGCTGCACACGGAGGTCCTGCGCCCCCGCGGCACGGTCGCGGCCTACGGCGACGACCGGGGGACGGGGACGGTCGCCCTGGAGTTCGGGCCGGCCCTGATGCTCAACGCCCGCTACCAGTTCCTGGTGCTGTACACGGTGGGCGCGGACAAGCTGCGCGCCGGCGCCGAAGACATCACGGCGGCACTGGCCGACGGCGCACTGCGGCTCGGCGAGGGCCGCGGGGTGCCGGTCCACCGGTTCCCGCTGGAGGAGACGGCGAAGGCGCACGCTGCGTCGGAGGACGGGATCACGGGGAAGGTGCTGATCGACGTCACCCCGGCGGACTGACGGGGGGCGCCCCCATGTGGCGTTCGGTGCGTTGAATCGGCGCTGCGGCGCGAAGCGCCTCCGTTGAGGATGGAGCACCGAACGCCACATTGGGTGCGTTGAACGCACCGAACGCCAGGCGGATTCATGCGGTCGTCGCAACATGCTCTATTTAGGACAGTAACATTGTGAGCTTCTTTGCAGGGCTGATCCAG